>NZ_JBLGUU010000001.1:0-4710652 GCF_050030705.1 Enterobacter cloacae complex sp. 418I7 | reverse complement strand
GGCGGACTCCACTCGAACAATAAAAGAAAACTATTGAATATTCATGATTGTTGGCGCACATCGACATGACCCCATCAGGGTGATGTGCGAACCGCTATCTGCGGTTATACACGCTATCGTTGATACAGCCTGAACGATGTTGTGTTTATGTCCGGCCAGGATCGCTGGATCCCGATCAGGACCGCGGATCATAGCCTAAACTGAGCCAGAGATCTTCTGTTTCTCACAGATTCTTCCCGATTTATCCACAGGAAGATCCGGAATCGGGTAAGTGTAAACGATCCTGACGCGAGTGCCTCGCGATTTAGGCCGCATATTGGAAAATTTAATGAGCACAGACAATTTTGGGCTTAAATGATCTAACGAAGATCCAGGAGGATCCTTGCGCTTTGTTGGCGAGCCCGTATAATTCTCGACCCGGCGCGTGATGCTCATCTTCCTGCGTCGTTCGTTGCTCATTTTCCACGCGAAATCGTGCGGAAATACGCAGGGATTTAAGGAAAGAGAATTGACTCCGGAGTGTACAATTATTACAATCCGGCCTCTTTAATCACCCACGCTGAGGCGTTAGTCGTTCGAATCTCGTTCGGGTATACGCAAAAGTCAGTGAATTTATTCAAGTTTAGGTAGAAATCGCCATGAAACGCACTTTTCAACCGTCTGTACTGAAGCGCAACCGTTCTCACGGCTTCCGTGCTCGTATGGCTACTAAAAATGGTCGTCAGGTTCTGGCACGTCGTCGTGCTAAAGGCCGCGCTCGTCTGACCGTTTCCAAGTAATAAAGCTAACCCCTGAGTGGTTAAGCTCGCATTTCCCAGGGAGTTACGTTTGTTAACTCCCACTCATTTCACTTTCGTCTTCCAGCAGCCACTACGGGCTGGCACGCCGCAAATCACCATCCTCGGCCGCCAAAATTCGCTGGGGCATCCCCGCATCGGTCTCACAGTCGCCAAGAAAAACGTTAAGCGTGCGCATGAACGCAACCGGATTAAACGTCTGACGCGTGAAAGCTTCCGTTTACGTCAGCACGAACTGCCTTCAATGGATTTCGTGGTGGTGGCTAAAAAAGGGGTTGCCGACCTCGATAACCGTGCTCTCTCGGAAGCGTTGGAAAAATTATGGCGCCGCCACTGTCGCCTGGCTCGCGGGTCCTGATAGCCCTCATTCGGGTCTATCAACGCCTGATTAGTCCGCTACTCGGGCCACATTGCCGTTTCACGCCAACATGCTCAAGCTACGGAATTGAGGCATTGCGCAGGTTTGGAGTGATAAAAGGCAGTTGGTTGACGGTGAAACGCGTATTAAAATGCCACCCTTTACACCCAGGTGGAGACGACCCCGTCCCTCCAGGACCTTTTGATACCAGAGAACACTAACGATGGATTCGCAACGCAATCTTCTTATCATCGCTTTGTTGTTCGTGTCTTTCATGATCTGGCAGGCATGGGAGCAGGATAAAAATCCTCAACCCCAGCAGCAGACCACGCAGACCACGACCACCGCAGCGGGTAGCGCCGCCGACCAGGGCGTACCGGCCAGTGGCCAGGGGAAACAGATTACGGTTAAGACCGATGTGCTTGAGCTGACTATCAACACCCGTGGTGGTGATGTTGAGCAGGCGCTGCTGTTGACCTACCCGAAAGAGCTGAAGTCTACCGAACCGTTCCAGTTACTGGAAACCACGCCTGAGTTTATCTACCAGGCACAGAGCGGCCTGACCGGTCGTGATGGCCCGGATAACCCGGCGAACGGTGCGCGTCCACTGTATAACGTCGAGAATGACACCTTTGTGCTGGCTGATGGTCAGAACGAACTGGTTATTCCGATGACCTACACCGACGCGGCAGGCAACACCTTCACCAAAACCTTCACCCTGAAACGCGGTGAATATGCGGTGAACGTGGGCTACAGCGTACAGAACACCGGTGCGAAACCGCTGGAAATCTCTACCTTTGGTCAGCTGAAGCAGTCCATCAATCTGCCGTCTCACCGTGACACCGGAAGCAGCAACTTTGCGCTGCATACCTTCCGTGGCGCGGCTTACTCCACGCCAGATACCAAGTACGAGAAATACAAATTCGACACCATTGCCGATAACGAAAACCTGAACGTCAGCTCTAAAGGCGGTTGGGTCGCAATGCTGCAACAGTATTTCGCGACGGCGTGGGTACCGAATAACGACGGTACGAACAACTTCTACACCGCGAACCTCGGCAACGGTATTGCAGCCATCGGCTACAAATCTCAGCCGGTTCTGGTGCAGCCGGGTCAAACCGGTAAGCTGGCAAGCACCCTGTGGGTCGGCCCGGAAATCCAGGATAAAATGGCTGCCGTTGCGCCGCACCTGGATCTGACCGTTGATTACGGTTGGTTGTGGTTCATCTCTCAGCCGCTGTTTAAGCTGCTGAAGTTCATCCACAGCTTCCTGGGTAACTGGGGCTTCTCCATCATCGTTATCACCTTTATCGTTCGTGGCATCATGTACCCGCTGACTAAAGCGCAGTACACCTCCATGGCGAAGATGCGTATGCTACAGCCGAAGATTCAGGCTATGCGTGAGCGTCTGGGCGATGACAAACAGCGTCAGAGCCAGGAGATGATGGCCCTGTATAAAGCAGAGAAAGTGAACCCACTGGGTGGTTGCTTCCCGCTGCTGATTCAGATGCCAATCTTCCTTGCGCTGTACTACATGCTGATGGGTTCCGTTGAGCTGCGCCACGCGCCGTTCGCCCTGTGGATCCATGACCTGTCCGCACAGGACCCGTACTACATCCTGCCGATCCTGATGGGCGTGACGATGTTCTTCATCCAGAAGATGTCTCCGACCACCGTGACTGACCCGATGCAGCAGAAGATCATGACCTTTATGCCGGTCATCTTCACCGTGTTCTTCCTGTGGTTCCCGTCAGGTCTGGTGCTGTACTATATCGTCAGCAACCTGGTGACCATCATCCAGCAGCAGCTGATTTACCGTGGTCTGGAAAAACGTGGCCTGCATAGCCGCGAAAAGAAAAAGTCCTGATTCGGTAACTTAACGCTAAAATAAGGGCGGTCGATTGACCGCCTTTTTTATTTGTATTGAACGAGAGCAACCATGAGCCATAACGACACTATCGTCGCCCAGGCAACCCCACCGGGACGCGGTGGTGTAGGCATTCTGCGCATCTCCGGCCTGAAGGCGCGTGAGGTGGCCGAAGCGGTGCTGGGTAAACTGCCAAAGCCGCGCTACGCTGATTATCTGTCATTTAAAGATGCCGACGGCACCTCGCTGGACCAGGGCATTGCGCTGTGGTTCCCCGGCCCAAACTCCTTTACCGGCGAAGACGTGCTGGAGCTTCAGGGTCACGGCGGCCCGGTGATCCTCGACCTGCTGTTGAAACGTATTCTGACCCTGCCTGGCCTGCGCATTGCGAAGCCGGGTGAGTTCTCCGAGCGTGCCTTCCTGAACGATAAGCTCGACCTGGCTCAGGCCGAAGCGATTGCCGACCTGATCGACGCCAGTTCCGAACAGGCAGCCCGCTCCGCGCTGAACTCGTTGCAGGGGGCATTTTCCGCACGCGTGAATCACCTTGTGGAAGCACTTACTCACCTGCGAATCTATGTTGAAGCGGCTATCGACTTCCCGGACGAGGAGATTGACTTCCTTTCTGACGGCAAAATCGAAGCCCAGCTCAACCAGGTGATGAACGATCTGGATGCCGTTCGCGCCGAAGCGCGCCAGGGCAGCCTGCTGCGTGAGGGCATGAAGGTGGTGATTGCTGGTCGCCCCAACGCCGGGAAATCAAGCCTGCTGAACGCCCTGGCGGGCCGTGAAGCGGCGATCGTGACCGACATAGCCGGTACCACCCGCGATGTTCTGCGCGAGCATATCCATATCGACGGCATGCCGCTGCACATCATCGATACCGCTGGCCTGCGCGATGCGAGCGATGAAGTCGAGCGTATCGGTATCGAACGCGCCTGGCAGGAGATCGAGCAGGCCGACCGCGTGTTGTTTATGGTGGACGGCACCACGACCGACGCCGTTGACCCGGCTGAAATCTGGCCAGACTTTATCGCCCGTCTCCCGGCCAAACTGCCGATCACCGTGGTGCGCAATAAGGCCGACGTTACCGGCGAAACGCTGGGCATCAGCGATGTGAATGGCCACTCACTTATTCGTCTGTCGGCCCGTACCGGGGAAGGCGTGGAAGCCCTGCGTAACCACCTCAAACAGAGCATGGGCTTCGACACCAGTATGGAGGGCGGCTTCCTGGCGCGTCGTCGTCACTTGCAGGCGCTGGAAGAGGCGGCTCGCCACCTTGAGCAGGGCAAAGCCCAGCTGATCGGCGCGTGGGCCGGCGAGCTGCTGGCGGAGGAACTGCGTCTGGCGCAGCAGAACCTGAGCGAGATCACCGGGGAGTTTACGTCGGACGATCTGCTTGGACGAATTTTCTCAAGCTTTTGTATTGGTAAGTAATCCCCGATAGAACATGGTGATTTCCTCCAGGGAAATCACCATTGTCCCAATGGCAACTCGCTTAATCCCCCCATGCCCCCTATCCTGCTTGCCTGCATCTATGGGGGATTTATGGCTCGTTTTCTGTTTTGTAGTTTCGCATTAGTTCTGCTGTATCCGTCCGGTATTGATATGTATCTGGTGGGGCTACCGCATATTGCCCGCGATCTGGGTGCCAGCGAGGCGCAACTGCACATCGCGTTTTCGGCCTACCTCGCGGGAATGGCGTCGTCGATGGTATTTGCCGGGAAAATCGCGGACAGAGCCGGCCGTCAACCCGTCGCCATTACGGGGGCGGTTATCTTTACGCTGGCATCGGTACTGTGTTCAATGGCTCAGGAAAGCACAATGTTCCTGTCAGGGCGCTTTATCCAGGGCATTGGCGCGGGCGGCTGTTACGTGGTGGCGTTTGCCATTCTGCGCGATACCCTCAGCGCCCAGCGCCGCGCCAGGGTGCTGTCGATGCTGAACGGCATTACCTGCATCATCCCGGTGCTGGCACCGGTTGTAGGCTACCTGATCATGCTGAAATTTCCATGGCAGAGCCTTTTCTGGACCATGGCCACAATGGGCGCCATCGTCTTTATACTGTCCGTGACGGTGTTGAAAGAGACCCATCCCGGTTCGCAGCAGACGCACCACGCTGCTACCATTCATCCGGCTGAAAAGCTTCTGAATCGCTTTTTCCTGAGCCGCCTGGCCATCATCACGCTCAGCGTGGCGGTGATCCTCACCTATGTAAACGTTTCCCCGGTGTTACTGATGGAGACGATAGGCTTCGATCGCGGTGAGTATTCGACGGTGATGGCGCTCAATGCGATGGTCAGCATGGCAGTTTCATTCTCGATGCCCTTTGCGCTCAATATCTTCCGCCAGCGCACGCTGATGCTCACTTCACAGACGCTGTTTCTCGCCGCAGGCGTGATTCTGGCGACCGCCACCTCACATGCGCTGATGCTGGTGGGTATGACCCTGATCTGCGCCGGATTCTCCGGCGGCTTCGGCGTGGCGATGAGTCAGGCGCTTGGCCCGTTCTCACTGCGGGCAGGCGTGGCAAGCTCGGTGCTGGGCATTGCGCAGGTCTGCGGTTCGTCGCTGTGGATTTGGCTGGCGGCGGTGATCGGCCTTAACGCGCTGAATATGCTGATCGGGGTTCTGATTGGCTGTAGCATACTCTGCATTACCTTACTTATGGTCATCCAGCCCGCGGCGCACTATGAAGAAGCCCATCAGCAGTCTCGATCTTAATCTTTTACTTTGCCTGCAGTTGTTGTTGCAGGAGCGCAGCGTCACCAAAGCCGCGAAGCGAATGAACGTGACGCCGTCCGCGGTGAGTAAATCGCTGGCGAAGCTGCGCGACTGGTTCGACGATCCGCTGTTTGTGAAAACGCCTTTAGGGCTACTGCCCACGCCGCTAACGGTGAGTCTGGAACAGGATCTGGCCGACTGGATGCAGATTGGCAATCAGATCGTCGATAAATTCCACCATAGCTCTCCAGGCGGGCTCAAGTTTGTGCTCGCCGCCGAAACGCCGCTGATGCTGATTCGCTTTAACACCCTGCTGGAGCAGGTGAATGAGCGCTACCCACAGGCGACGGTGAAGTTGCGCCAGTGGGATTATGATTCGCTGGACGCCATTACGCGCGGGGAGGTCGATCTCGGTTTTACCGGCCGCGAAACGCACCCGCGCTCCCGCGAGCTGCTAAAGCTGATGCCGTGGTTTATTGACTACGAAATCCTGTTCAGCGACCGTCCGTGCGTCTATCTGCGAGAAGATCATCCGGCACTTCACGAAGCGTGGAACCTTGAGACGTTTCTGCGCTACCCGCATATCAGCATCTTCTGGGAGCGCAGCGATACCTGGGCGCTTGATGAAGTGCTAAAAGAGATGGGCCGGGAGCGCAACGTCGCCATGAGCCTGCCCGGCTTTGAACAGTCGATGTTTATGGCGGCTCAGCCGGACCACAACTACATTGCCACTGCGCCCTACTACTGCCATCACTACAATCAACTCCACCAGCGTAATCTGGTCTGCCTTCCCATTCCCATCGATGAGGCGCAGGCAGAAAAGCTGACCGTACCCTTCACGCTAATCTGGCATAAGCGGAACAGCCATAATCCGAAAATTATCTGGCTGCGCGAAACTATAAAAGCCCTGTATACCGCGCCAGGTCAGGTTTTTGCCTAAGATAATGTAAAGTTCGGTCCTCAGGCTTCTCTTATTTCTATTTACTGATTAAAACAGAAGCTGAGTTAAGCGATAATCATGTAACCGTTTAACCGACTACGACCATTATCAGGGAGCGAAAAATGGCTACGCACTTTGCACGAGGAACATTAACGGAAGGGCATCTCGTATCGGCCAGAATTTCTTCAGCCTGTCACAGTGAGGCGCTCAAACTACCTGAACACCGCAGGACGCGGTTTTTAGCCTCCAGAGCGCTCCTCGCAGAACTGCTTTTTATGCTGTACGGCACCAGCGAATTACCGGACATACTCACCCAGCCAGAAGGTCGCCCGGTTTTTGCGGACCCGGCACTCCCCCATTTTTCCATTGCGTATACCGGCAACATTGTTGGCGTCGCGCTGACGACTGAAGGTGATTGCGGCCTGGATATGGAGCTGCAACGCGTCACGCGCAGCTTCCATGGTGCTAACGCGCTCGATGAATACCCGCTCTCCAGCAATGAAAAGCTGTGGATACGTAACCAGAACGATCCCGTTGAAGCCAGAGCGCAGCTCATCACCCTTCGCCAGAGCATCCGTAAACTGAGCGGCGCGGCATCAGACGACGCCAGCCTGTTGCAGCTGCTTCCCGGCTCCGGACGCCTGCGTGCCGCGAAAGCCTCGCTGGTAGAGGCGCTCAGCGACGCTGAGGACGTACTGATCTGGTCCGTTGCGGTGAGCCCCGCCATCGAACGGCTGAAAATCTGGGAGTTTGACAGTATTCGCGGTTGGCGTAGTCTTCCGGATGTACCTGAGCGCGCCAACGAGCCCGCCGCGCGCCTGATGCGATTAACCAGTTTACCGGCAGAAAAAGCATACACCCATAGCTGATCCGTCCAGGGTCATCATGATGAAACAGGAGTAATCATGTCTGATACGTTGAAAGTTGTTACGTTACTGGGAAGCCTGCGCAAAGGTTCGTTTAACGGGATGGTAGCGCGCACGCTGCCACAGCTGGCGCCTGCGGGAATGGAGATCAGCGCCCTGCCGTCTATTGGCGACATCCCGCTTTATGATGCTGACGTTCAGCAGGAAGAAGGGTTCCCGCACAGCGTGGAGGCGATAGCCGAGCAGATCCGTCAGGCTGATGGTGTAGTGATTGTAACGCCAGAATATAACTACTCGGTTCCGGGTGGTCTGAAGAACGCGATTGACTGGTTATCCCGTTTACCGGAGCAGCCGCTGTCAGGCAAACCGGTGCTGATCCAGACCAGCTCAATGGGCGCCATCGGCGGTGCGCGCTGCCAGTATCACCTGCGACAGATCCTGGTGTTCCTGGATGCGATGGTGATGAACAAGCCGGAATTTATGGGCGGCGTGATTCAGAACAAAGTCGACCCGCAAACGGGTGAAGTGGTGGATCAGAGTACGCGTGACCATCTCTCTGGTCAGTTGACCGCGTTTGGGGATTATATTAAGCGGGTTAAAACCTGATAAAAAAGCCCGGTGGCGCTAGCGCTTACCGGGCCTACACTCGTCAGTAGGTCAGGTAAGCGAAGCGCCACCTGACACCACAAACCGCACCTTAGTGCGCGTCAATAAACACAATCTTGAGCACAAACAGCAGCGCCACAATCATCACGCACGGGCTGAGTTCGCGGAAACGGCCGGTACCGATCTTCATCACACAGTACGAGATAAAGCCCAGCGCGATACCTTCGGTGATCGAGAAGCTGAACGGCATCATCACCGCGGTAATAAACGCCGGAACGGCTTCCGTCAGATCTTCCCACTTCACGCGCGCCAGGCTCGAGGTCATCAGCACGCCGACGTAGATCAGCGCGCCAGCTGCCGCGTACGGTGGCACCATCCCCGCCAGCGGAGAGAGGAAGATCACCAGCAGGAACAGCAGACCCACGACTACCGCCGTCAGGCCAGTACGGCCGCCCACGGACACGCCGGAAGAGGATTCAATGTAAGCGGTAACAGACGAGGTGCCGATGAAAGAACCCGCAACGGACGAGATGCTATCCACATACAGCGCCTGCTTCATGCGCGGGAATTTGCCTTTCTCGTCCGCCAGACCCGCTTTGTCCGTCACGCCAATCAGCGTACCGGAGGAGTCAAACAGGTTGACCAGCATGAAGGAGAAAATCACTCCGGCCAGACCCAGGTTCAGCGAGCCCGCCAGATCAACGTGACCAATCACGGTAGAAACGCTCGGTGGCGCAGAGACAATACCGCTGTAATGCACGTCACCCAGCATCCAGCCCAACAGCGTGGTCACGATGATAGAGACCAGCACCGCAGCGTGGATGTTACGCGACGCCAGGATCGCGATAATAAAGAAGCCCAGCACGCCCAGCAGCACGCTGTGAGAGGTCAGGTTACCAATGCTCACCAGCGTTTCCGGGTTCGCCACGATTACGCCAGCGTTTTTCAGCCCCATCATGCCGATAAACAGACCGATACCGCTGGTGATGCCCACGCGCAGGCTCACGGGAATGTTCGCAATCATCCAGTAGCGCACACGGAAGATGGTCAGCAGCAGCAGGCCGACCGCGCCCCAGAAAATAGCGCCCATCCCGACCTGCCACGGCAGGCCCATCGCCTGAACCACCACGAACGCAAAGAACGCATTCAGACCCATTGCCGGGGCCAACGCCACGGGCAGATTAGCGAAAACGCCCATCAGGATGCTGCCAAGCGCCGCGATCAGACAGGTGGTAACAAAGACGGCGCTGGTGTCCATGCCAGCCACGCCCAGAATTTGCGGGTTAACGAAAACGATATAGACCATCGTCAGGAAGGTAGTAAAACCGGCGATCACTTCGGTGCGTGCCGTTGTGCCGTGCTCGCGCAGTTTGAACACGCGCTCAAGCAGCCCCTGACCAGATGTCTGGGTAGTGTGTTGTTGACTCATCATCAATTTCCGAACAAGGAGGGAAAATTCGTCGCTATCCTATACCAAAATGCGACAATAGTGGCGGTTACGGGATACTTTTTTCATTGATTTTGCTTATACGGCAACGATTGCGTCTCGTTAAACTGTCGTACGTAAACGTTAAACTTGTTAAAAGGGAAAGGCATGTCCGGAATTGAAGCGGTATTTTTCGACTGTGACGGTACGCTGGTCGACAGTGAGGTCATTTGTTCCCGCGCGTATGTCGCCATGTTCCAGGAATTTGGCATTACGCTCGATCTCGAAGAGGTGTTTAAACGCTTTAAGGGCGTGAAGCTGTACGAGATCATCGACATCATTAACGAAGAGCACGGGGTGGATCTGGCGAAAGCGGATCTGGAACCGGTGTACCGCGCCGAGGTCGCACGCCTCTTCGACGCCGAGCTGGAAGTTATCGCCGGCGCTAACGCGCTGCTGGATGCGATGACGGTGCCGATCTGCGTGGTCTCTAACGGCCCGGTCAGCAAAATGCAGCACTCACTCGGCAAGCTGGACATGTTACACCACTTCCCGGAAAAACTGTTCAGCGGCTACGATATCCAGCGCTGGAAGCCGGATCCGGCATTGATGTTCCACGCGGCGAAGGCGATGAACGTCAACGTGGAGAACTGCATCCTGGTGGATGACTCGTCTGCGGGCGCGCAGTCGGGGATTGATGCGGGGATGGAGGTGTTTTACTTCTGCGCCGATCCGCACAACAAGCCGATCGATCATCCAAAAGTGACGACCTTTACAGACCTGGCGCAGCTGCCGGAACTGTGGAAGGCGCGCGGGTGGGATATTACTCGCTGAAAAAACAAAGCCGGATGGCGCTAACGCTTATCCGGCCTACAAGGATTGTAGGGCGGGTAAGCGATAGCGCCACCCGCCACACATATCACTCTTTCGGATCTTTACCCGCCAGCAGCTTGTCCAGCTCGTCGCCGCCCACGTGACGGAAATCCTGTCCCTTCACGAAGTAGAAGATGTATTCGCAAATGTTCTGGCAGCGGTCGCCAATACGCTCAATTGAGCGCGCGCAGAACAGCGCGGTCAGCACGCTTGGAATGGTACGGGAATCTTCCATCATGTAGGTCATTAGCTGACGCACTATGCCTTCGTATTCCTGGTCAACTTTCTTATCTTCACGGTAGATACGGACCGCTTCGTCCAGATCCATGCGCGCGAAAGCGTCCAGCACATCGTGCAGCATCTGCACGGTGTGGCGACCGAGAGACTCCAGGCTCACCAGCAGCGGCTGGTGCTGCTGGGAGAATTTCTCCAGCGCTGTGCGGCAGATTTTATCCGCCACGTCACCAATACGCTCCAGCTCGGCGATAGTTTTGATGATCGCCATTACCAGACGCAGGTCGCTCGCGGTTGGCTGACGCTTGGCAATGATGCGCACGCACGCTTCGTCGATGGCGACTTCCATCATATTGACGTTGTGATCGCCTTCGATAACGCGCTTCGCCAGCTCGCTGTCCTGGTTGTGCATTGCCGTAATCGCATCAGAAAGCTGCTGCTCGACCATGCCGCCCATGGTCATCACCTGGGTGCGAATGCTTTCCAGCTCTGCGTTAAACTGGCCGGAAATGTGTTTATTAAGATTGAGGTTGTCCATGGTTTCTCCACATGCACTAAGGCAAATCAACCGTAGCGGCCAGTAATATAATCTTCGGTTTGTTTCTTCGCAGGACGGGTGAACAGCGCGTCCGTATCGCTGAACTCAATCAACTCGCCCAGGTACATAAACGCCGTGTGGTCAGAGCAACGGGCTGCCTGCTGCATGTTGTGAGTGACGATCACCACGGTGTAATCCTGCTTCAGCTCGGTGATCAGCTCTTCGATACGCCCGGTTGAGATCGGGTCAAGGGCTGAGCACGGCTCATCCAGCAGCAAGACTTCCGGGCGAATGGCGATACCGCGCGCAATGCACAGACGCTGCTGCTGACCACCGGAGAGAGAGTACCCGCTCTGGTGAAGTTTATCTTTGGTTTCGTTCCATAATGCGGCCTTGGTCAATGCCCACTGCACGCGCTCGTCCATATCCGCACGGGAGAGCTTCTCAAACAGACGCACACCAAAGGCGATGTTGTCATAGATCGACATCGGGAACGGCGTGGGTTTCTGGAACACCATCCCCACTTTCGCACGCAGCAGGGCGATATCCTGGGTATTGGTCAGGATGTTGTCACCGTCCAGCAGAATTTCACCTTCTGCGCGCTGCTCCGGATAGAGCGAATACATTTTGTTAAAGGTGCGCAGCAGCGTGGATTTACCACAGCCAGACGGACCGATAAATGCCGTGACCTGGTTCTTCGCGATATCCAGGTTGATATTCTTCAGGGCATGGAATTTGCCGTAGTAGAAGTTCAAATCACGAACCTGAATCTTACCCGGGGCAGTATCAACCATACTCATTGACTCATTTCCTCATTCGGCGCCGCGATGTGCCGCGCCGTAAAAATTTAACCGTGTTTCTGCTTCGCGAAAATGACGCGCGCCAGAATGTTCAGCAACAGTACGCAAAGGGTGATGATCAGCACCCCGGCCCAGGCCAGCTGCTGCCATTCCGCGAATGGGCTCATCGCAAATTTAAAGATCGTCACCGGCAGGTTGGCGATCGGCTGCATCATGTCCGTACTCCAGAACTGGTTGGAGAGGGCGGTAAACAGCAGCGGTGCGGTTTCACCAGCGATACGGGCGATAGCCAGCAGGATACCGGTCATGATCCCCGAGACGGACGCTTTCAGGGTGATCGCCGAAATCATTTTCCATTTCGGCGTGCCCAGCGCGTAAGCCGCTTCACGCAGGCTGTCCGGCACCAGTTTCAGCATGTTTTCAGTGGTACGAATAACGATAGGCACCTGCAACAGCGCCAGCGCAATCACACCCGCCCAGCCGGAGAAGTGTTCCATTTGCGCCACCACGATGGTGTAAACAAACAGACCTACCACAATCGACGGGGCAGAAAGCAGAATGTCGTTAATAAAGCGGATGACTTCAGCGATCCAGGACTTGCGGCCATACTCCGCCAGATAGATACCCGCCATGATGCCCAACGGCGTACCGAAAACGGTCGCCCACAGGATCAGCAGGCCGCTGCCCGCCAGGGCGTTTGCCAGACCACCACCCGCCGTGTTTGGCGGCGGCGTCATCTCGGTGAACAGCGCCAGGGACATTCCATCAATACCACGGGTGATGGTGGACATCAGGATCCAGATCAGCCAGAACAGGCCGAACGCCATCGTGGCCATGGAAAGCGTCAGCGCAATGCGGTTTTTAATCCGGCGCTTTGACTGCATTTTGCGACGAGATTCCGCAAGCTGAGCGGTGTTTTGCATGTCGAGAGTCGCCATTAGCGTGCCCCCTCGTTTTTAGCCAGACGCATAATCATCAGCTTGGAGATAGCCAGCACAATAAAGGTAATAACAAACAGGATCAGACCCAGTTCCATCAGCGCTGCGACGTGCAGCCCGGATTCCGCTTCGGCAAATTCGTTCGCCAGCGCAGAGGTAATACTGTTCCCCGGCATGTAGAGCGACACGCTGTCGAGCTGGTAGGTGTTGCCGATGATAAAGGTCACCGCCATGGTTTCACCCAGCGCGCGGCCTAAGCCCAGCATGATGCCGCCGATCACCCCATTTTTGGTGAACGGAAGGACGATGCGCCAGATAACCTCCCAGGTGGTGCAGCCGATGCCGTAGGCCGACTCTTTCATCATCACCGGGGTTTGTTCGAAGACATCGCGCATGACCGCCGCAATGTACGGAATAATCATGATGGCGAGGATCACGCCAGCCGCCAGAATACCGATACCGAATGCCGGGCCAGAGAACAGGGCCCCCACAAACGGAACGGCGGAGAGAACATTACCCACCGGCTCCTGGAAGTACGTCGCAAACAGCGGAGCAAAGATAAACAGGCCCCACATGCCGTAAACGATACTTGGGATGGCCGCCAGCAGTTCAATGGCGATACCCAGCGGACGTCGCAGCCAGCCTGGTGCCAGCTCCGTCAGAAACAGGGCAATACCGAAGCTTACCGGCACTGCAATCAGCAGAGCGATAAAAGAGGTCACCAGCGTGCCGTAAATCGGCACCAGCGCACCGTAGATATCGTTCGGCGCATCCCACTCTTTGGTCCACAGGAAGGCGAAACCAAATTTTTGAATGCTCGGCCAGGAGGAGAAAATGAGGGACACGATAATGCCGCCCAGCAGCAATAGCACAATCAGCGCAGCCAGTTTCACCAGCGCGCTGAAAATCATGTCACCTTTTTTACCCGGAGGGTTAAATGCAGGCTTGGTTGCAGCCATAAATTACTCTTCTTTATGAGACGTCTTACGAATATGCCCGGTGGCGCTGGCGCTTACCGGGCCTACAGGATGAACCGTAGGGCGGGATCGCTGCGCGCCACCCGCCATCTTCGTCAAAAATATCCTGTTAGTACAGCGCTTTACCGCTGCTGTCTTTCACGTTGGTTTTCCATGCAGCACGGATCTGCTCAACCACGCTGTCTGGCAGGCTGGCGTAATCCAGGTCATTCGCCTGTTTGCCGCCGTTTTTGTATGCCCAGTCGAAGAACTTCAGCACTTCAGCACCCTGCTCAGGCTTCTTCTGCTCTTTGTGGACCAGAATGAAGGTGGTAGACGTGATAGGCCATGCTTCGTCGCCTTTCTGGTTGGTCAGGTCCTGCGCGAAGGATTTGCTCCAGTCAGCGCCTTTTGCGGCGTTAGCGAAGTTCTCTTCGGTCGGGCTAACCGGTTTGCCGTCAGCAGAAACCAGTTTGGTGTAAGCCAGGTTGTTCTGCTTAGCGTAGGCGTACTCTACGTAGCCGATAGAGCCAGGCAGACGCTGTACGAAGGCAGCGATACCGTCGTTGCCTTTACCGCCCAGACCGGTTGGCCAGTTAACGGTAGAGCCGGAACCGACTTTAGATTTCCACTCTTCGTTCACTTTCGCCAGGTAGCTGGTGAACACGAAAGAGGTACCAGAGCCGTCAGCACGACGAACCACCGCGATATTCTGCGAAGGCAGCTTAACGCCCGGGTTCAGTTTGGTGATGGCTTCGTCATCCCATTTTTTGATTTTGCCCAGGTAGATATCACCCAGGGTTTTGCCGTCCAGCACCAGCTCGCCTGATTTCAGGCCAGGGATGTTAACAGCCAGCACAACGCCGCCGATCACGGTCGGGAACTGGAACAGGCCTTCCTGATTCAGTTTCTCATCAGACAGCGGAGCGTCGGATGCGCCGAAATCAACGGTATTCGCGGTAATTTGTTTTACGCCACCGGAGGAGCCGATACCCTGATAGTTGACCTTGTTACCGGTCTCTTTCTGGTAGGTATCCGCCCATTTGGCATACACCGGCGCAGGGAAGGTTGCACCAGCGCCAGTCAGGCTTGCTGCTGCGAAAGCAGAGAAAGCGCTCAGAGATAAGGTCGCGGCGACAACAGTTGCGACAGTGGTACGCATAACTTTCATAATGTCTCCTGCAAGGATTTCGTAAATCATTGTTTAAGTGGCTACGATGAGCAAAATAGGACAAACAGGTGACAGATAAATGTACGAAATATGACAGTTTTATGACAAAGAAAATTTCACTTAAAAATAAGCAAAAATCCATAGATAAATCATAAATTTAATGATTATTATGACAGCTTGTTTTCAGTAATATTTTCTTTATGTGACACTGATAAAATAGCTGAAAATGACGGATTGTCATAAAAAAAGGCTCCACCGGATGGCGGAGCCTGGAAGGATTATTCTACGGTAACGGACTTCGCCAGATTTCGCGGCTGGTCAACGTCGGTGCCTTTGATCAGCGCGACGTGGTAAGCCAGCAGTTGCAGCGGTACGGTGTAGAAGATCGGCGCAATCACCTCTTCCACATGCGGCATCTCGATGATGTGCATGTTGTCGCTGCTGGCGAAACCGGCATCTTTATCCGCAAAGACGTACAGTACACCACCACGGGCGCGCACCTCTTCGATGTTAGATTTCAGTTTTTCCAGCAGTTCGTTGTTAGGTGCCACCACGATAACCGGCATATCCGCGTCGATCAGCGCCAGCGGACCGTGTTTCAGCTCGCCTGCCGCGTAGGCTTCCGCGTGGATGTAGGAGATCTCTTTCAGCTTCAGCGCGCCTTCCAGCGCGATAGGGTACTGATCGCCACGGCCCAGGAACAGAGCGTGGTGCTTATCAGAGAAATCTTCAGCCAGCGCCTCAATGCGCTTGTCCTGAGACAGCATCTGCTCGATACGGCTCGGCAGCGCCTGGAGACCGTGAACGATATCATGCTCAACGGAAGCATCTTCGCCTTTCAGACGCGCCAGCTTCGCCACCAGCATCAGCAGAACGGTCAGCTGAGTGGTAAACGCTTTGGTGGAAGCGACGCCGATTTCAGTGCCCGCTTTGGTCATCAGCGCCAGATCGGATTCACGCACCAGCGAGGAGCCCGGTACGTTACAGATGGCCAGCGAACCCAGGTAACCCAACTCTTTAGACAGACGCAGCGCCGCCAGGGTATCGGCCGTTTCGCCAGACTGGGAAAGGGTGATCATCAGGCTGTTACGGCGCACAGCGGATTTACGATAGCGGAACTCAGATGCGATTTCGACGTCGCACGGCACGCCCGCCAGGGATTCAAACCAGTAGCGAGAGACCATACCGGAGTTGTAAGAGGTACCGCAGGCCACGATCTGAATGTGCTCGACTTTGCTCAGCATTTCGTTGGCATTGGCGCCCAGCTCGCTCAGATCCACTTCACCATGGCTGATGCGCCCGGTCAGGGTGTTTTTAATGGCGTTTGGCTGTTCGTAGATCTCTTTCTGCATGTAGTGACGATAAGCACCTTTGTCGCCCGCGTCGTATTGCAGGTTTGATTCGATTTCCTGGCGCTTAACCTGCTCGCCTTTCGTGTCGAATACGGTCACGCTGCGACGTGTCACCTCGGCAATGTCGCCCTCTTCCAGGAAGATAAAGCGACGGGTAACCGGCAGCAGCGCCAGCTGGTCGGAAGCGATAAAGTTTTCACCCATGCCCAGACCAATCACCATTGGGCTACCGGAACGCGCGGCCAGCAGCGTGGACGGGTCGCGGGAATCCAGGATCACCGTACCGTAAGCACCACGCAGCTGAGGGATAGCGCGCAGAACCGCATCACGCAGTGTACCGCCCTGTGCCAGCTCCCAGTGCACCAGGTGAGCAATCACTTCGGTGTCGGTTTCAGAGACGAAGGTATAGCCGCGCGCTTTCAGTTCTTCACGCAGCGGTTCGTGGTTTTCGATAATGCCGTTATGCACCACCACAATGTGTTCAGACACATGCGGGTGTGCGTTGCCTTCAGATGGCTCACCGTGAGTCGCCCAGCGGGTATGCGCAATACCGGTGCCACCGTGCAGCGGATGTTCCTCCGCCGCCTGGGCCAGCATCTGCACTTTACCGAGACGACGCAGACGGGTCATATGACCTTCTGCATCGACGACAGCCAGACCGGCTGAGTCATAACCACGGTATTCCAGACGACGTAAACCTTCGAGAAGGATTTCAGCAATATCACGCTGCGCAACTGCGCCAACAATTCCACACATAGTTAGATTTCCTGATTATGGCGTTATGCCATGCGTTGTCGCTGACCTGTATTTGCCCTTTCCGGGCACCCCGAGCCTTGTAGAGAGTGGGGTTATTTTTATGGGTACTGCTGGTGGGGGGAGGATTATGTTATCCCCTCACCCCAGCCCTCTCCCCATAGGGGAGAGGGTGAAAACCGCACCATTCAGTTCCCCTCTCCCCTATGGGGAGAGGGTCAGGGTGAGGGGTGTATATTGTCGTTACTTTTTCTTCACCGGGCGTTTCCAGCCCTGCTTACTGACCTGCGGAACGCGGCTTAACACCAGCTCGTTCTCGGCCACATCGCGCGTAACGGTTGTCCCGGCGGCAATGGTCACGCCTTTGCCCACGGTAACAGGCGCCACCAGCTGGGTATCGGAACCTACAAACACGTCATCACCGATGATGGTTTTAAACTTATTGGCACCGTCATAGTTACAGGTAATCGTCCCTGCACCGATGTTTACGTTGTCGCCAATTTCCGCATCGCCCAGATAGGTCAGATGACCGGCTTTCGAGCCTTTACCGAGACGTGCTTTTTTCATTTCCACGAAGTTACCTACATGAGCGCCTTCCAGCAGCTCAGCGCCCGGGCGCAGACGCGCAAACGGGCCGATGGTACAGGCGGAATCCAGACGCGCATCTTCTACCACGCTGTACGGGCTGATTTCGCAGTCGTCACCGATCACGCTGTTTTTAATCACACAGCCGGTGCCGATTTTGACGCGGTTGCCCAGCGTGACGTTACCTTCCAGGATAACGTTAGTATCTATTTCAACGTCGCGCCCGTGGGTCAGCGTGCCACGCAGATCGAAACGCGCCGGATCGCGCAGCATCACGCCCGCCAGCAACAGTTTTTCTGCCTGCTCGGACTGGTAAATACGCTCCAGGCGTGACAGCTGTAGACGGTTGTTTACGCCGTCCGTTTCGCTGATACGCGCCGGATGAACGGCGGCAATCTCACGCCCTTCCTGGTACGCCATCGCAATGATGTCGGTGATGTAGTATTCACCCTGCGCGTTGTTATTATTGAGTCTGGACAGCCAGCGCTTCATATCCGCACCGTTCGCAATCAGGATGCCGGTGTTGATCTCCTGAATCTGACGCTGTTCGTCAGTGGCATCTTTATGCTCAACAATCCCGGTTACCTTGCCGTTTTCACGCGTAATGCGGCCATAGCCGGTTGGATCGTCCAGCACGACGGTTAACAACCCAATGCCACCCTGCGGTTTGGCTTCACGCAGGCGAGTGAGGGTTTCAACGGAGATCAGCGGGACGTCGCCGTAGAGCATCAGGATGTCTTCATCATCAGCGAAGAAGGGTGCAGCCTGCTGCATTGCATGACCCGTACCCAGCTGTTCTGCCTGTAGCACCCAGTTGAGATTGTCGTCACGCAGCGTTTTTTTCAGCAGATCGCCGCCATGTCCATAAACCAGATGCACCTGGCTGGCGCCTAATTCATTAGCTGCATCAATAACATGCTGCACCATTGGCTTTCCTGCCAGCGTGTGGAGCACTTTAGGCAGATCGGAATACATGCGGGTACCTTTGCCTGCGGCAAGGATCACCACGCTCATCGCACTGTTTAACATACGCATCCTGACGGTAGTTTGTGTGAGAAGTAAAAACGTTTGATGCTTAAAATTCTACATCTTTTTCATCATGAATTAAGGCCGAAAAAAAAAGCCAGCCTGGGATCCAGACTGGCTTTTGTGCTTTTCAAGCCGGTGTTACATCGCTTTTTTGGTCAACTCGATAACGCGCAGTTTCGCGATCGCTTTGGCCAGCTCCGCAGACGCCTGAGCGTAATCCACGTCACCATGAGAGCTGCTAATGTGCTCTTCAGCCTTACGCTTCGATTCCAGGGCTCGCGCTTCGTCGAGATCCTGGCCACGAATAGCGGTATCGGCCAGAACGGTCACACTGCCTGGCTGCACTTCAAGAATGCCGCCGGACAGATAGATAAACTCTTCATGACCGAACTGTTTAACGATGCGGATCATACCAGGCTTAATGGCGGTGAGCAGCGGTGCGTGACCCGGGAAAATACCCAGTTCACCTTCACTACCCGTTACCTGGATTTTCTCGACCAGACCAGAGAACATTTGTTGCTCTGCGCTGACGACGTCCAGGTGGTAAGTCATTGCCATATCACCCTCCGATTAAGGCGTTAAAGTTTTTTGGCTTTTTCCACGGCTTCTTCGATGGAACCAACCATGTAGAACGCCTGCTCTGGCAGGTGATCGTATTCGCCTTCCATGATGCCTTTAAAGCCACGGATGGTGTCTTTCAGGGAAACGTATTTACCTGGAGAACCGGTGAATACTTCCGCAACGAAGAACGGCTGGGACAGGAAGCGCTGGATCTTACGCGCACGTGCTACCACCAGTTTGTCTTCTTCAGACAGTTCATCCATACCCAGGATGGCGATGATGTCTTTCAGTTCCTGGTAACGTTGCAGCAGGGACTGTACACCACGCGCGGTGTCGTAGTGTTCCTGGCCAACAACCAGTGGATCCAGCTGACGGCTGGTAGAGTCCAGCGGGTCAACGGCCGGGTAGATACCCAGAGACGCGATCTGACGGCTCAGTACCACGGTTGCATCTAAGTGAGCAAAGGTGGTGGCTGGAGATGGGTCAGTCAAGTCATCCGCAGGTACGTATACCGCCTGAACGGAGGTGATAGAACCAGTTTTGGTAGAGGTGATACGTTCCTGAAGAACACCCATCTCTTCCGCAAGCGTAGGCTGATAACCTACCGCTGAAGGCATACGACCCAGCAGTGCAGATACTTCAGTACCGGCCAGGGTGTAACGGTAGATGTTATCAACGAACAGCAGAACGTCACGGCCTTCGTCACGGAACTTCTCAGCCATCGTCAGGCCAGTCAGCGCAACGCGCAGACGGTTTCCTGGTGGCTCGTTCATCTGGCCGTAAACCAGGGATACTTTATCCAGAACGTTGGAGTCGGTCATTTCGTGGTAGAAGTCGTTACCCTCACGAGTACGTTCACCAACACCCGCAAACACGGAGTAACCGGAGTGCTCGATCGCGATGTTACGGATCAGCTCCATCATGTTTACGGTTTTACCTACACCCGCACCACCGAACAGACCAACTTTACCGCCCTTCGCGAACGGGCACATCAGGTCGATAACTTTGATGCCGGTTTCCAGCAGTTCCTGAGAGCTGGACAGCTCTTCGTAGGAAGGTGCCGCGCGGTGGATAGCCCAACGCTCTTCTTCACCGATGTCGCCTTTCATGTCGATTGGTTGACCCAATACGTTCATGATACGACCCAGTGTTGCTTTACCTACCGGGACTTCGATCGGGTGCTCAAGGTCTTTCACTTCCAGACCACGACGCAGACCGTCGGAAGAACCCATGGCGATGGTACGCACGATACCGCCGCCGAGCTGCTGCTGAACTTCCAGCACCAGGCTCTCGTTACCATTTTGTACCTCAAGCGCGTCGTACACGCGTGGTACGGCGTCCTGAGGGAACTCGACGTCCACCACGGCGCCGATTACCTGGACAATCTTTCCAGTAGCCATCTTGAATCCTCTACGTAATTCGTAAACCTGGTTAAACCGCGGCGGCCCCCGAGACGATCTCGGTGAGTTCCTGAGTAATGCTGGCCTGACGAGCTTTGTTGTAAACCAACTGCAGCTCTTTAATCAGGCTGCCGCCATTATCGGTCGCGGCTTTCATCGCCACCATTCGTGCGGCCTGCTCGCTGGCCAGGTTTTCTACAACGCCCTGATAAACCTGAGATTCAACGTAACGACGCAGCAGGGTATCCAGCAGCGGTTTCGGATCGGGTTCATACAGGTAATCCCAGGCTTTCTGTTTCAGCTCGTCATCTTCTGATGCCGGTAACGGCAGCATCTGAGTGAGCGTAGGCACCTGAGACATGGTGTTAATAAATTTGTTGCTGACAACGTACAGTCTGTCCAGACGGCCTTCATCGTAGGCCTGCAACATCACTTTAACCGGGCCGATCAGTTCGGACAGGGACGGGTTATCACCCATACCGGTCACCTGAGCGACAATGTTGCCACCAACGGAGTTAAAGAAAGAGACGCCTTTAGAGCCAATCAGTGCCAGATCGCACTGAACGCCTTTATCGGACCAGCCTTTCATATCCGCCAGCAGTTTTTTGAACAGGTTAATGTTCAAGCCGCCACACAGACCACGGTCAGTCGACACCACCAGGTAGCCCACGCGCTTAACGTCGCGTTCTTCCAGGTAAGGGTGCTTATATTCCAGATTACCGTTTGCAAGGTGACCAATCACTTTGCGCATGGTCTCTGCATAAGGACGGCTGGCCGCCATGCGATCCTGCGATTTACGCATTTTGGAAGCGGCGACCATCTCCATCGCTTTAGTGATCTTTTGCGTGTTCTGGACGCTTGCGATCTTACTACGTATCTCTTTTGCGCCGGCCATGAGCTTCTCCTCAATGCCAGACGGCTTGTCCTGAGACAAGCCGCCGGACGATTACCAGGATTGGGTTGCTTTGAAGGAATCGAGGATAGCTTTCAGCTTGCCTTCGATTTCGTCGTTATAGCCACCGGTCTGGTTGATCTCTTGCATCAGCGGAGCGTGATCACGGTCGACGTAAGCCAGCAGAGCGGCTTCGAAGCTACCGATTTTCGCCAGTTCCACATCTTCGAGGTAACCGCGTTCAGCCGCGAACAGTACCAGGCCCTGCTGAGCAACAGACATTGGCGCGTACTGTTTCTGCTTCAGCAACTCGGTCACTTTCTGACCGTGGCTCAGCTGTTTACGGGTTGCTTCGTCCAGATCGGATGCGAACTGAGAGAACGCAGCCAGTTCACGATACTGTGCCAGCGCGGTACGGATACCACCGGACAGCTTCTTGATGATCTTGGTCTGAGCAGCACCACCCACACGGGATACGGAGATACCCGGGTTAACCGCCGGACGAATACCGGAGTTAAACAGGTTGGTTTCCAGGAAGATCTGACCATCGGTAATGGAGATTACGTTGGTCGGAACGAACGCAGAAACGTCACCCGCCTGGGTTTCAATGATCGGCAGAGCGGTCAGAGAACCTGTTTTACCCTTCACTTCACCTTTGGTGAAGTTCTCGACGTATTCCGCATTAACGCGGGAAGCACGCTCCAGCAGACGAGAGTGGAGGTAGAATACGTCGCCCGGGAATGCTTCACGTCCTGGTGGACGACGGAGCAGCAGGGAAACCTGACGATAAGCAACAGCCTGTTTAGACAGGTCATCGTATACGATCAGCGCATCTTCACCGCGGTCACGGAAGTATTCGCCCATTGCGCAACCAGCGTATGGTGCCAGGTATTGCAGTGCAGCAGATTCAGACGCGGTAGCTACCACAACGATGGTGTTAGACAGTGCGCCGTGCTCTTCCAGTTTACGAACCACGTTGGAAATGGTGGACGCTTTCTGGCCGATAGCCACGTACACACATTTGATGCCGGAATCACGCTGGTTGATGATGGCGTCGATTGCCATCGCGGTTTTACCGGTCTGACGGTCACCGATGATCAGTTCACGCTGACCACGACCGATTGGGATCATGGCATCAACGGACTTATAACCCGTCTGCACTGGCTGATCAACGGACTGACGGTCGATAACGCCAGGTGCGATAACTTCGATTGGGGAGAAGCCATCGTGCTCAACCGGACCTTTACCGTCGATTGGCGCACCCAGGGTGTTAACAACGCGACCCAGCAGGCCACGGCCAACCGGCACTTCCAGAATACGGCCAGTACACTTAACCTTCATGCCTTCGGCAAGGTCAGCGTATGGACCCATCACAACGGCACCTACGGAGTCGCGCTCCAGGTTCAGTGCGATAGCGTAACGGTTACCCGGCAGGGAAATCATCTCACCCTGCATACAATCGGCCAGGCCGTGGATGCGGATAACACCGTCACTTACAGAAACAATAGTACCTTCGTTGTGAGCTTCACTCACAACACTGAACTGAGCAATGCGCTGCTTGATCAGTTCGCTGATTTCGGTGGAATTCAGTTGCATGCTCCAGTCCCCTTAAGACTGCAAGACGTCTGCAAGGCGCTCAAGACGGCCGCGTACGCTGCCATCAATGACCATATCACCCGAACGGATGATTACGCCTGCCATTACAGACTTATCGATTTTGCAATTCAGCTTAACTTTGCGTGACAGACGTTTTTCCATCGCGGCGGTGATTTTCGCAAGCTGTTCATCACTCAGTTCAGTCGCGGAAGTTACTTCAACTTCAGCGGTAGCTTCACTAAGGGCACGTAAGTGCTCAAACTGCTCGAGAACATCCGGGAGCACACGGAGACGACCATTTTCCGCCATCACCTTAATCAGGTTCTGGCCGTTGGCATCCAGTTGCTCTCCGCACACGGCGATAAACGACGCGGCGAGGGTTTCAGGCGCTAACGCACCAGAAAGCAACTCGGCCATTTGTTCGTTTTTCGTCACCTCAGCGGCAAACGCCAGCATATTCTGCCAGCGATCGACATTTTGGTGTTCGACAGCAAAGTCAAAAGCTGCTTTGGCGTAGGGGCGAGCTACCGTAACAAATTCAGACATCAGCCCCTCCCTCCTTACAGTTCAGCGACAAGTTTGTCCACGATGTCGCTGTTAGCAGCTTCATCCACGGAACGTTCGATGATCTTCTCGGCGCCAGCAACAGCCAGAATCGCAACCTGCTTACGCAGTTCTTCACGAGCACGTTTACGCTCAGCTTCAATTTCAGCCTGAGCCTGTGTCACGATCTTAGTACGTTCCTGTTCTGCTTCAGCTTTGGCTTCGTCCAGGATCTGAGAACGGCGTTTGTTAGCCTGTTCAATGATTACCTGAGCTTCAGCTTTCGCTTTTTTCAGCTGGTCTGTCGCGTTGGCCTGTGCAAGGTCCAAATCTTTCTTAGCGCGTTCTGCGGAAGCCAGACCGTCAGCAATTTCTTTCTGACGTTTTTCGATGGCAGCCATTAAAGGCGGCCATACATACTTCATACAGAACCAGACAAAGAGAATAAACGCGATGGCCTGGCCGAGGATTGTTGCGTTCATGTTCACAGCACAATACCTCTTAAATTTCTGTGGCTTGGGGTTTTAAAACAACTACTACGCGACAGCAAACATCACGTACAGACCCAGACCTACAGCGATCATTGGGATTGCATCCACCAGACCCATAACGATAAAGAACTGAGTACGCAGCAGAGGAATCAGATCAGGTTGACGCGCTGCGCCTTCCAGGAATTTGCCCCCGAGGATGCCGATACCGATCGCAGCACCGATAGCCGCCAGACCCATCATCACAGCGGCAGCCATGTACAGCAGATCCATATTCAGGTTTTCCATGACAGTCTCCAGTTTGTTTCAATTAAAACGTAGTAGTGTTGGTAAAAAATCAGTGCTCTTCAGACGCCATCGACAGATAGACGATCGTCAGAACCATGAAGATAAAGGCTTGCAGCGTAATGATCAGGATGTGGAAAATGGCCCATGGCACATTCAGAATCCACTGTGACCACCACGGCAGAAGACCCGCGATCAGAATGAAAATCAGCTCACCCGCATACATGTTGCCGAACAGTCGCAGACCCAGTGAAACAGGTTTGGACAGCAGGCTAACGCCTTCCAGGATCAGGTTGACCGGAATAAACGCCCAGTGGTTGAACGGCTGCAAGGTAAGCTCTTTCACAAAGCCGCTTACGCCTTTCATTTTGATGCTGTAGAAAAGAATCAGGATAAATACGCCCAGCGCCATCGACAGGGTGATGTTCACGTCGGCAGACGGAACCACGCGCAGTGCAGGCAGACCGAAGACATGCTCGCCGATCCACGGCAGGAAATCGATAGGCAGAAGGTCCATCAGGTTCATCAGGAAGACCCAAACGAACACGGTCAGGGCCAGCGGAGCAATCAGCTTGCTCTTACCATGGTACATGTCTTTGACGCTGCCATGGACGAAGCCGATGATCATCTCGATGAACGTCTGGAATTTCCCTGGAACACCGCTGGTCGCTCGTTTAGCAACACCGCGGAACATGGCCAGGAACAGAAGACCCAAAACCACCGAGAAGAACATGGAGTCGATGTTGATCGTCCAGAAGGTGGCCGGGGGGTTATGTGGATCCACCAGCGAGAATGTACGCAGGTCCAGCTGAAGGTTATTCAGATGGTGACCTATGTAATCCTGCGGCGTCATATTTTCTGAAGCCATGATGCCTTTTACCCTTTGTTATTGATTACAGCTGGAGCCAGAACTTGTACCACCAGCACCAAAACCCACGTTGCTATCAGCGGCATGAATACCACTTTCAAAACCGCCAGCGCCATCACCAGTAGAGCAAAGGTCAGCAACACCTTACACACTTCGCCGAGAGCGAAGGACCAGGCCACGCGGCCTTTGGCGGGTGTATGCGCCTGATGACGCCAGGCAAAAATCATAAACAACACGTTTGGCAGAACCACCGCCAAACCTCCGCACGCGGCGGAGATGCCCCAGAAGGGGTCTTTGAGGCTAAACAGCAGTCCACTTGCTATCACAGCCAGAAACTGAATGAACAGAAGCTTACGAGCAACGTTTCTACTCAAGAGCGACACAGACATCACGTTTTTACTCCTGCTCCCTTCGAGGTATGCCGCGTGTCGTATAAAACGTCCTTTAAGGCTCAGAGTCAAGCATCAAAAAGCGGTCAAATTATACGGTGCGTACCCGTGATTTCAAACATTAAGTAGCGAAAAGGTGAATAAATGTTTAAATATTTTTCCCCAGTCCTATTTTTCAACTTTTGAACTCAGTGCCAACCTTCAGGCAAAACTGCAAACAGCGCGGAAACGTTGGTGATAAAGCGTGCACGAGATCACAAAATACACATTTGCGATAAAGTGGTATTTATCAAAGACGTAAAACGATTTATTTCATCCGATTGAAATTAAAGCAAAAAAATCGCAACTATTTTTAAAACAGAGCCGTATACAACAAAAACCTTTTATTGACATTCTTAATAAATATTTAACATTTCATTCTTGTTGCCTTTACCCACTTTTAGCAGGCTGATATTTTCATGGTTGACTATCTTCAGGGTGAACGAATCACTTCAGGTTAACCATAAGAAAATCCATGGTGACAACAAGGTTAAATTAACTACGGCCAAATCAGACTGGATGTGCTGCTTTTTAACACCATCAGAACAGCACAAATTCCACATTTTTTATTAATTTTTTAAAATGTGTTTGGCTTAATTATCACCAGATGACGCTCACCTTCGAGCTGAGGGATCTGGAGTTTTTCAATGGATTCCACTGCAAAACCGTCCGGAAGCTGCTCTATTTCGTCCCCCGGAAGTTGTCCTTTCAGCGCATAAAAACGGCCCTTATTCGCCGGCAGGTGTTTGCACCAGCTCACCATGTCATTGAGTGAGGCAAATGCGCGGCTGATAACGCCGTCAAACGGTGGCTCTGCCGGGAACTCCTCTACCCTGCTCTGCACGGGCGTGATGTTTTCCAGCTTCAGCTCATGCTGAACCTGTCGTAAAAAGCGTACGCGCTTGCCCAGACTGTCCAGCAGCGTGAAATGACTCTCCGGTCGAACAATAGACAACGGAACGCCCGGCAAGCCCGGACCGGTGCCCACGTCGATAAAACGTTCACCGGTAAGATACGGCGCCACAACGATGCTATCGAGAATATGGCGAATCAGCATCTCGTTGGGATCGCGTACGGAGGTGAGGTTGTACGCTTTATTCCATTTGTTCAGCATATCGACATAGGCCACCAGCTGATTTTTCTGGTGATCGGTGAGCGAAATACCTGCCTGTTCCAGCAGACGAGAGAGTTTATTGAGCACGGAGGATACCTGTTGAGAGATTTTTCGCCCGGTGGCGCTGCCGCTTACCGGGCCTACGATTAAGTAGGGCGGGTAAGCGAAGCGCCACCCGCCAAAAACAATGTTAATTACGCGCTGCGGCGCAGCATACCCTGCTTTTTCAGCCACACCAGCAGAATCGAAATCGCGGCAGGTGTGACACCGGAGATACGTGAGGCCTGGCCAATCGACACAGGTTTGTGATCGTTCAGCTTAGCGATCACTTCGTTGGAAAGCCCCGTCACCTGACGATAGTCCAGCATTTCCGGCAGCAGCGTATTTTCGTTGCGCTGCTGTTTTTCGATCTCATCCTGCTGACGCGCGATGTAACCTTCGTATTTCACCTGAATCTCGACCTGTTCAGCCGCTTCAGCGTCTTCAAGGCCCGGTGCGAACGCGGTCAGTTTGACCAGATTCTCGTAGGTGACTTCAGGACGGCGCAGCAGATCTTCACCACTGGCTTCGCGCGAAAGCGGCGCAGTTAAGTGAGCGTTCACTTCAGCAGCAGTTTCCGCCTGCGGATTCACCCAGGTGGTTTTCAGGCGCTGACGTTCCTGTTCGATACGCTCCAGCTTCTCGTTGAAGCGCGCCCAGCGTTCGTCATCCACCAGACCCAATTCGCGGCCCACCTCGGTCAGACGCAGATCGGCATTGTCTTCGCGCAGCATCAGGCGATATTCCGCACGAGAAGTAAACATGCGGTACGGTTCTTTGGTCCCCAGCGTGCAGAGATCGTCGACCAGAACGCCCAGGTAAGCCTGAGAACGCGCCGGTGCCCAGCCCTCTTTCTCGGCAGAGAAGCGAGCGGCGTTCAGACCGGCCAGCAGCCCTTGTGCGGCAGCTTCTTCGTACCCGGTAGTGCCGTTAATCTGGCCTGCGAAGAACAGACCCTGGATGAATTTGCTTTCCAGCGTCGGCTTCAGGTCACGCGGATCGAAGAAATCGTACTCAATAGCGTAGCCAGGACGAACGATCTTCGCGTTTTCCATCCCCTGCATTGAACGCACAATCTGCATCTGCACGTCGAACGGCAGGCTGGTGGAGATGCCGTTCGGGTAAATTTCGTTCGAGGTCAGCCCTTCAGGTTCGAGGAAGATCTGATGCTGGTTACGATCGGCAAAGCGCATCACTTTATCTTCGATCGACGGGCAATAACGTGGGCCGATCCCTTCGATCACGCCGGCGTACATTGGGCTGCGATCGAGGTTGCTGCGGATCACGTCATGGGTTTTTTCATTGGTGTGCGTGATGTAGCACGGCACCTGCTGCGGATGTTGCGCCGCATTGCCCATGAACGAGAACACCGGCATCGGGTTATCACCGTGCTGCTGTACCAGTACGCTGAAATCAATGGTACGCGCATCAATTCGCGGCGGCGTACCGGTTTTCAGGCGGCTTACGCGCAGCGGCAGCTCACGAAGACGACGAGACAGCGGAATCGACGGCGGATCGCCCGCACGGCCACCGCTGTAGTTGTCCAGACCAATATGGATTTTACCGTCCAGGAATGTCCCGACCGTCAGCACCACCGCTTTTGCGCGGAACTTGAGACCCATCTGGGTCACGGCGCCAACAACACGATCGTTTTCCACGATAAGATCTTCTACAGCCTGCTGGAAGATCATCAGGTTCGGTTGGTTTTCCAGCGCGGTGCGCACAGCCTGACGGTAAAGCACGCGGTCTGCCTGTGCACGGGTGGCGCGAACAGCCGGACCTTTACTCGCGTTTAGTATCCTAAACTGAATGCCCGCATGATCGATCGCTTTCGCCATCAGGCCGCCAAGTGCATCCACTTCTTTTACCAGGTGTCCTTTCCCAATGCCGCCAATCGCCGGATTACAGGACATTTGTCCCAGCGTGTCGATATTGTGTGTCAAAAGCAGGGTCTGCTGACCCATTCGCGCTGCGGCCATTGCGGCCTCAGTGCCTGCGTGACCCCCGCCAATGATGATGACGTCAAAAGGATCCTGATAAAACATGGTGGTCTGCCTCGCGTAAAGCGGTATGAAAATGGATTGAAGCCCGGGCCGTGGATTCTACTCAACTTTAGTCTTTCGAGAAAGCATTGGGATCCTGGGCTATTAAAAAGAAGATCTTTTTATTTAGAGATCTGTTCTATTGTGATCTCTTATTAGGATCGCAGACCTTTGTGGATAAGTCCGATCCCATAAATAAGATCATGCAGTTAGGAAGGATCGTTTGCTGTGAATGATCGGTGATCCTGGACCGTATAAGCTGGGATCAGATCGCCACTTTATACACAGGTCAAAAACTAAACTAACGTTGTTCTTTGGATAACTACGGGTTAATACGAGCTTTTAACCAGAGTTATCCACATCTGATCGCACGATCTTTAATCGTTTTTGAGTAAATTTTTCCATTCCGCGAGCCAGATCTCGGCTGGATCTTCGGGAATATCATGATCGAGGATGTTGATCTTCAGTGTTTCACCCAGCTGTTTTGCTCCGCAGGCGGTCACCGCAGCTTCTACTTTCTCTATGGCGCCACAGAAAGTGTCATATTCACGGCTGCCGATCCCTACAGCGCCAAACCGGACGTTTGCCAGATCGGGCTGTTGTTCCAGCAGTTCGTCATATAAAGGTTGCAGGTTATCCGGCAGATCGCCCGCGCCGTGCGTGGAGGTGATCAGCAGCCAGACCCCGTCAGTCGGGAGATCTTCCAGCAGCGGTCCGTGCAGCGTTTGTGTAGAAAAGCCCGCGTCTTCCAGCTTCTCAGCCAGATGTTCCGCTACATATTCCGCACCGCCCAGGGTGCTGCCGCTGATAAGAGTAATGTCCGCCATTGATCGCTCGCTCAGATAAAGAGGCGGCCATTGTACGCTGTGAACGAGCTGGGATCTACCTGTGGAAAATGTGGGAATGAAATTGCCCGATCACGGGCGGATAGTACGCATGATCGGGTTTTGCAGGGAGATCAGGGTTTCGGTGGACTGAATTTCATCGATTGTTTGGATCTTGTTGATAAGTACCTGCTGGAGGGCGTCGATGGATCGACACATGACCTTTATAAAGATGCTGTAGTGCCCGGTGGTGTAGTACGCCTCAGTGACTTCATCCAGCGCGTTCAGCTTCTCCAGCGCGGAGGGGTAATCTTTGGCGCTTTTCAGAATAATGCCAATGAAGCAGCAGACGTCGTAGCCGAGTTGCTTCGGGCTGACATCAATGCGTGCGCCGGTGATGATCCCGGCCTGCTTCATTTTCTCTACGCGAACGTGAATAGTCCCCGGGCTGACGCCAAATTGTTTCGCCAGTTCGGCATACGCGGTGCGTGCGTTGGCCATGAGCGCTTCCAGAATGCCGCGGTCCAGATTGTCGATCTGATAATTTTCCATAGGTTTTTCTTATGAAGATTAATGATTCCTTCTATTCTAGCGCCTTATTTTAACGAATCAAAAGTGAAGGTGGCTTTTTGTTGATGGGTTATTGAATTAAGCGCCTGTTCTGTTGCTTAATCAGTATTAACAGGACGCAGGAGTATAAATAATGAAAACCGCTTACATCGCAAAACAACGCCAGATCAGTTTCGTTAAATCCCATTTTTCTCGCCAGCTGGAAGAGAAGCTTGGCCTTATTGAAGTGCAGGCGCCGATTCTGAGCCGCGTGGGTGACGGGACGCAGGATAACTTGTCTGGTTGCGAAAAAGCGGTACAGGTAAAAGTGAAAACACTGCCAGACGCCCAGTTCGAAGTGGTTCATTCCCTGGCGAAGTGGAAGCGTCAAACCCTGGGACAACACGACTTCAGCGCGGGCGAAGGGCTTTACACGCATATGAAAGCCCTTCGCCCCGATGAAGACCGCCTCTCCCCCATTCACTCTGTCTACGTTGACCAGTGGGACTGGGAGCGCGTAATGGGTGACGGCGAGCGTCACGTCGGTACGCTGAAATCTACCGTTGAGGCGATCTACGCCGGGATCAAAGCGACCGAAGCGGCCGTGAGCAAAGAGTTTGGTCTGGCACCGTTCCTGCCGGAAACGATCCACTTTGTTCACAGTCAGGAGTTGCTGAGCCGTTTCCCGGATCTGGATGCCAAAGGCCGTGAACGCGCGATCGCCAAAGAGCTGGGCGCGGTATTCCTGATCGGCATTGGCGGGAAATTGTCTGATGGTAAACGTCACGACGTCCGTGCGCCGGATTACGATGACTGGAGCACCGTGGGCGAGAGCGAATATGCCGGTCTGAACGGCGATATCCTGGTCTGGAACCCGGTTCTGGAAGATGCGTTTGAACTCTCTTCGATGGGGATCCGCGTGGATGCTGAAGCACTGAAGCGTCAGCTGGCCGTGACCGGTGATGAAGATCGTCTGCAACTGGAGTGGCACCAGGCGCTGCTGCGCGGTGAAATGCCGCAGACCATCGGCGGTGGTATTGGCCAGTCTCGTCTGACCATGCTGCTGTTGCAACTGTCCCATATCGGTCAGGTGCAGTGTGGGGTCTGGCCGCAGCAGGTACGTGAGAGCGTCGGTTCTCTTCTTTAATTAACGTCGCCAGCGTCTGAGCAGGCGGCTACGCAACCCGGTATCAAAGCGCCAGATGTGATCGAAGATGCGCATGATGCCGGGTTTTCCATGTGCAGACATCGCCACGGCATGGAAGCGGTGCTGATGCACGCGCTGCATCTCCTTCACTTTATTCACGACGTCGTCCGGCAGCCGCTGGGCAATAAAATCGGAAATCACCACCGCATCCGCGTCGTACCAGTCTCCGCCCTGCATGCGCTCAATGATGCTGCGAAAACAGCTGGCCAGATCGGTGCCGCCGCGAAAGCGCTGGCTTAAAAAGCGGATCGCCTGCTCCAGCCCCTGTGGGCTGGTCAGTTCATACCCCACCACTTCGCTGGAAAATAACATGATGTAGCAGCGACGACGATCGGCGAGCGCCACGCGCATCAGAGCCAGGCAGAACGCTTTTGCACACTGCTCGTTAAATCCCCCCATCGATCCGGACGTATCTACGCAAACAATGAATGGACCGCGCGGTTGCTCATCAAAGTCCTGATGCACCACCGGGCGCTGGCTGTTTTTTTCGCGCCAGGCTTCGCCATGCAACCGATAGGTAAGAAGCTGTTTTTCCACCAGCCGACGATAAAACTCATACTCCAGTTCGGTCATTCCCAGCGTGCTGAGTTCCGTAGGCAACAGGCGCAGGATATCATCGCTTTGCTGTAAGCCGTCCACCTGCTCCGGTACGGTGGACGGCTCGCGTACCAGCGTACGAAAGGTTTCCATCGGCGCATCTTTCTTTGGAACTGACCTGGCCTCCCGGGAACGACCAAGCTGTTCAGCAAGCTTCATCAGCTCCGGCTGTTGTGCCAGAAAGTCGCCGTACTTCACGATCAACTGATAATCGCCACGTTTTAACTGACCGGCACTCATATCCCAGAGTCGACCGGCGGCGTTTTCATTCTCCACCAGCACCTGTTCTAGCTGGCCGCTTAACGTCATCCGCTCCTGAACTTCGCTTAACAGCTGTTCGCGCTCTTCGTCCAGCAACTGCTGGTTGAGAGAGGTGGCCTGAACGACAAGACTGAGCCGCCAGCGCTGTAAAAACAGCGTATGCAGGGCGGGAGTAAAGCTGGGGTTGTCCGTGACCAGCGCTCTGGCCTGGCTGGCAAACGGGGAGTGAACGTTATCTAGCAGCGTCAGGGTTTGCTGTAGCTGGGCAATAAACTGCGGCGTTGAAAGCCGCTGGCACTGCTGGTAACCAGCCACTTCCTCTGTCAGTTCCGGCGGGACTTCCGTCTCCTTAAACCGCTGGCGCAGGTTATCGCGCCAGCGGGGAAGATCGTCCGTCATTGCTTTTCTGAGCTTCGGAAATTTTTCAAAGAAGGCCGCCAGCTGCGGTGAAGCGAGCAGGGTAATGACGACCTCTTCGATCAACCCTTCCTCGCTAACCGCCAGCATGACGTTAAGCGTGTCCAGCGTTAGCATTGACGCGCCTGTTTAATCTGCGCGCTGACATCCTGCAAGCTGGCTTCAATGCGACCTAACCAGTCGCTATGGATAAAGAGGCATTTCTGCTGCTCGCTGAAGCGCGTGTGCTGCTGATGCCATTCGTTATCCAGCGCTTCGAGCTGCTGTTTGATCTCCTCCGGAAGACTGTCAGAGGCCGTGCCCGGCAGCGCCAGGCGCGATCCCTGAAGGCTGACGTCGCGGATCACAAGGTGCTGGCTGCTGTCGACTTCCATCGACAGCGGCTGTGCAAAGCCGATACCGTTGAGTTTACCGCGGATCTCGCCGCCCTTATCCAGCCACTGAACCAGCGCAACGCGTTCGATCGTCACGTGCACCACCTGCATATCATGAAGCTTTAGCGGCTGCTGAAGAAGAAGCGTGAGCGAGGTGTCAGTCAGCTCGGCTGGCAGTTCATAGTGCGGTTTACGGGCAAACATCCCGCCAAGACGGTTCACCTTCAGCGCGGTTTTGTCACTTTGCTGCTGCTGAAGCTGAAGACGACGTTGGGCAATCGCCCCCAGTTGATTAAGCATGGATTGCTGACCCCACGCGTGCCCGGTCATCAAAACGTCCAGCTGCTGCTGCATCAGATTCATCCCATCTGCGTCGTGCCACAGACAGTCTTTCAGCAGGATCAGATCGATGGGGGCGACAGCATCGCGGCCGCTGAACAGGGCGCTTGCCTGAAGCAGACGAATGGCTTTTTTCCAGCGACGGTCGGAGACGTAAGGCGCGGAGGGCAATAAATCAAGCTGCTGGCGCAGCATGAAGATCAGCTCAAAGACGGCATCGGGCAGCTTAATTTTGCCTATCTCTTCCTGCCACTGGTCATACTCTTCGTCCGTGACCTGTAATGATGGTGCCACCGGATTTTCGTTTTCGTCCTGCTGGCTTACCAGCATTGAGCGGAAGTTCGATTTGTCCTGGACTTTATCCAGCCACAGGCGGATCAGCATGCGGTCATACAGCGCTTCCAGGCTGCTGTCGGCTTCGGGAAGTTCGTTAGACGCGGCCACCAGCAACCGCATGGGGATCTTCTCTTCGCTCGCGCCGTTGCGGAAGCGGCGTTCGTTGATTGCCGTCAGCAGGGTATTCAGAATGGCCGGGCCGGCTTTCCAGATCTCATCAAGAAAGACGATTTCCGCTTCCGGGAGATAGCCCGCCGTCAGACGTTCATAGCGTCCCTCATCTTTTAACGCCTGAATGGAGAGCGGGCCGAAAACTTCTTCCGGCGTGGAGAAGCGCGTCATCAAATACTCGAATGCGCGAGCGTTCTGGAAAGCGAATTTGAGGCGGCGTGCGATCAGACTTTTGGCAATGCCCGGCGGACCCAGCAGAAACACGCTTTCCCCGCTCAGCGCCGCCAGTAAACAGAGGCGAATGGCGTGGCTACGCTCGTAAAGGCCTTTCTCCAGCGCACTGCTGAGGCGGGAAATTCTTTCTGCTAATAAATGTGAGTGAGCCATAATAGTTTTGCATCCTTTCGCCGTCGTGGCGGCTAATTGAAGCGAGTATAGACGTTTCGGTCTGGCCTGGTAATAGGCTGAAGTGCGGCGCTATTTTCTTTGCGCTACATTAATGCGGCTGCATTTAGGGGTACGATTTTGCATTGAATCGTGCATACTGTGCGCTTTTTGTGGGCCAAGGGACTAAGCACACATTTGTTATTCAAACGAAAAGACTAGTCTATGAGCACTGATAATAAGCAATCATTACCCGCAGTAACGCTTGCAGCGATCGGGGTTGTCTACGGTGATATCGGCACCAGCCCGCTTTATACGCTTCGTGAATGTTTGTCCGGTCAGTTTGGTTTTGGTGTAGAGCGTGACGCCGTATTTGGTTTCCTCTCGCTCATCTTCTGGCTGCTGATCCTGGTGGTCTCCCTTAAGTATCTCTCTTTCGTTATGCGGGCTGATAACGCGGGCGAGGGCGGTATTCTGACCCTGATGTCCCTTGCTGGGCGCAATACGTCTGCAAGAATGACCTCCGTGCTGGTCATCATTGGCCTGATTGGCGGCAGCTTCTTCTATGGGGAAGTCGTGATTACGCCAGCGATTTCGGTGATGTCGGCCATAGAGGGGCTGGAGATTGTCGCGCCTCAGCTTGATACGTGGGTGGTGCCACTCGCTATTATCGTGCTGACGTTGCTGTTTGCTATACAAAAACACGGTACCGGGCTGGTGGGTAAGCTGTTCGCGCCTATTATGCTGGCCTGGTTCCTGATCCTGGCGGCGCTGGGCTTACGCAGTATTATTGCCAACCCGGATGTCCTGCACGCGCTGAACCCAATGTGGGCGGTGCATTTCTTCCTGGAATATAAAGTGGTGTCGTTTGTGGCGCTGGGCGCGGTAGTGCTTTCCATTACCGGTGTTGAAGCGCTGTATGCAGATATGGGCCACTTCGGGAAACTCCCAATTCGCGTCGCCTGGTTTAGCGTTGTTCTGCCTTCACTGGTGCTGAATTACTTCGGCCAGGGCGCGCTGCTGCTTGCCCATCCTGAAGCGATTAAAAACCCGTTCTTCCTGCTGGCGCCGGACTGGGCGCTGGTTCCGATGCTGATCCTGGCGACGCTGGCGACGGTCATTGCCTCTCAGGCTGTTATTTCCGGCGTATTCTCCCTGACGCGTCAGGCCGTGCGTTTGGGTTATCTCTCCCCAATGCGCATTATCCATACCTCTGAGATGGAGTCAGGCCAGATCTACATTCCGTTCGTCAACTGGCTGCTCTATTTCGCGGTGGTGATTGTTATCGTCAGCTTCGAGCACTCCAGTAACCTGGCGGCGGCGTACGGTATCGCGGTAACCGGAACGATGGTGTTGACCTCTATTCTCTCTACCACCGTGGCGTACCGTAACTGGCACTGGAATAAGTTCCTCGTGGGGCTGATCCTGGTTGGCTTCCTCTGCATCGACGTACCGCTGTTCTCTGCGAACCTCGATAAGATTGTCTCCGGTGGCTGGCTGCCGCTGACGCTGGGTCTGGTGATGTTCATCGTGATGACGACGTGGAAGAGCGAACGTTTCCGCCTGCTGCGACGTATGCATGAGCACGGTAATTCTCTGGAGGCGATGATCGCCTCGCTGGAGAAATCCCCGCCGGTGCGTGTGCCGGGTACGGCGGTGTATATGTCTCGTGCGCTGAACGTGATCCCGTTTGCACTGATGCATAATCTTAAGCACAACAAAGTGCTGCACGAGCGCGTGATCCTGCTGACGCTGCGCACCGAAGATGCGCCGTATGTACACAACGTGCGCCGCGTACAGATTGAGCAGCTGTCGCCGACCTTCTGGCGCGTGGTGGCAAGCTATGGCTGGCGCGAAACGCCGAACGTGGAAGAAGTATTCCACCGCTGCGGTCTGGAAGGGCTGAGCTGCCGCATGATGGAGACGTCGTTCTTTATGTCCCACGAGTCGCTGATCATCGGCAAGCGCCCATGGTATCTGCGCCTGCGCGGCAAGCTGTATCTCATCCTGCAACGTAACGCCCTGCGTGCGCCTGACCAGTTTGAGATCCCGCCCAATCGCGTGATTGAGCTGGGGACGCAGGTCGAGATTTAAGTCCTTTTAAAAAATGCCGGGTGGCGCTGCGCTTACCCGGCCTACCAGATCCTCAACATACCCGCCAAAATCACCTCAATATTTCACTTAGCGAAACGTTTCGACGCCGATCACAAATCCGTTACGTCATGATGGTTTTCTGAACACTTCTGCGGCTACACTGTTTTTAGCGAAACGTTTCGCTAGTGGAGCAAAAAATGAAGAAAGGCACAGTACTCAACTCAGAAATATCATCGGTAATTTCCCGTCTTGGGCATACCGATACGCTGGTGGTTTGCGATGCAGGCTTACCGGTTCCGCGCAGCACAACCCGTATCGATATGGCGTTAACGCAGGGCGTACCCTCGTTCATGCAGGTACTGGAAGTCGTGACGGCGGAGATGCAGGTTGAGGCGGCCATTCTCGCGGCGGAAATCAAACAACATAATCCGCAACTCCACGAAACGTTGCTCAGCCACATTGAGCAACTGCAACAGCACCAGGGAAACACCATAGAAATTCGTTACACAACGCACGAGCAGTTCAAACAACAAACCGCAGACAGTCAGGCGGTGATTCGCAGCGGGGAGTGTTCCCCGTATGCGAATATCATTCTCTGTGCTGGCGTTACCTTCTGAGGCCATCATGGACGCATTACTGCAACTCAAAGGGATCGATAAGTCGTTCCCGGGCGTTAAAGCCCTCTCTGGCGCGGCGCTGAACGTCTATTCCGGGCGCGTAATGGCGCTGGTGGGCGAAAACGGCGCGGGCAAATCCACCATGATGAAAGTGCTGACCGGGATCTATCAACGCGATGCCGGTTCGCTGCTGTGGCTGGGTAAAGAGACCACCTTCAACGGCCCGAAATCCTCTCAGGAAGCGGGCATTGGCATCATCCACCAGGAGCTGAACCTGATCCCGCAGCTCACCATTGCGGAGAACATCTTCCTCGGCCGTGAGTTCGTGAACCGGTTTGGCAAAATCGACTGGAAAACCATGTATGCCGAAGCGGACAAACTGCTGGCGAAGCTGAATCTGCGCTTTAAGAGCGACCGACTGGTGGGCGACCTTTCCATCGGCGATCAGCAGATGGTGGAGATCGCGAAGGTGCTGAGCTTCGAGTCGAAGGTCATCATTATGGATGAACCGACCGACGCCCTGACCGATACCGAAACCGAATCCCTGTTTCGCGTGATCCGTGAGTTGAAATCCCAGGGGCGCGGCATTGTCTATATCTCTCACCGCATGAAAGAAATTTTCGAGATCTGCGACGACGTCACCGTCTTCCGCGACGGGCAGTTCATTGCCGAGCGAGAAGTGGCCACGCTGACCGAAGATTCGCTGATTGAAATGATGGTGGGACGTAAGCTCGAAGACCAGTATCCGCGTCTGGACAAAGCGCCAGGAGAGATCCGCCTGAAGGTGGATAACCTCTGCGGGCCGGGCGTGGATGACGTCTCCTTTACCCTGCGCAAGGGCGAGATCCTTGGCGTCGCGGGCCTGATGGGCGCGGGACGTACCGAACTGATGAAAGTGCTCTATGGCGCACTGCCGCGCACCAGCGGCTACGTTACCCTTGACGGCCATGAGGTAGTCACCCGCTCGCCGCAGGATGGCCTGGCGAACGGCATTGTCTATATCTCCGAAGACCGTAAGCGTGACGGCTTAGTGCTGGGCATGTCGGTAAAAGAGAACATGTCCCTGACCGCGCTACGCTATTTCAGCCGCAGCGGCGGCAGCCTGAAACACAAAGATGAGCAGCAGGCGGTCAGCGATTTTATCCGTCTCTTTAACGTTAAAACCCCATCGATGGAGCAGGCGATTGGCCTGTTGTCCGGCGGTAATCAGCAGAAAGTGGCGATTGCCCGCGGGTTGATGACGCGCCCGAAAGTACTGATCCTCGATGAGCCAACTCGCGGCGTTGACGTGGGCGCGAAAAAAGAGATCTATCAGCTGATTAACCAGTTCAAGGCCGACGGTCTGAGCATCATTCTGGTCTCTTCCGAGATGCCAGAAGTATTAGGCATGAGCGATCGCATTATCGTCATGCATGAAGGGCATCTCGGCGGTGAATTCACTCGCGAGCAGGCCACCCAGGAAGTTCTGATGGCTGCCGCTGTGGGCAAGCTTAATCGCGTGAATCAGGAGTAAGAAGATGACTACCCAGGCTGTTTCTGGTCGCCGCTATTTCACAAAGGCATGGCTGATGGAACAAAAATCGCTGATTGCCCTGCTGGTGCTGATCGCGATTGTCTCGACCATGAGCCCGAACTTTTTTACCGTTAATAACCTGTTCAACATTCTTCAGCAGACCTCCGTCAACGCCATTATGGCGGTGGGGATGACGCTGGTGATTTTGACCTCGGGTATCGATCTGTCCGTCGGTTCCCTGCTGGCGCTCACCGGTGCGATTGCCGCGTCGATTGTCGGTATTGAGGTCAACGCGCTGGTGGCCGTTGCCGCTGCGCTGGCGGCTGGCGCGGCGATTGGTGCGGTAACCGGCGTGATTGTGGCAAAAGGCCGCGTACAGGCGTTTATTGCCACGCTGGTGATGATGCTGCTGCTGCGCGGCGTCACCATGGTGTACACCAACGGTAGCCCGGTGAATACCGGCTTTACCGAAAACGCCGATCTGTTTGGCTGGTTTGGTATCGGACGCCCGCTGGGTATCCCGACGCCAGTCTGGATCATGGCTATCGTCTTCCTGGCGGCGTGGTACATGCTGCATCATACCCGTCTGGGTCGTTATATCTATGCGCTGGGCGGTAACGAATCGGCAACGCGTCTGTCCGGTATTAGCGTCAACAAAGTTAAAATTATCGTTTACTCCCTGTGCGGTCTGCTGGCATCTCTGGCGGGCATCATCGAAGTGGCGCGCCTCTCTTCCGCGCAGCCAACGGCGGGTACGGGCTATGAGCTGGATGCCATCGCGGCAGTGGTTCTGGGTGGTACGAGCCTTGCGGGCGGTAAAGGTCGCATTGTTGGGACATTGATCGGCGCACTGATCCTCGGTTTCCTGAATAATGGCTTGAATTTGTTAGGTGTTTCCTCCTATTACCAGATGATCGTTAAGGCAGTGGTGATTTTGCTGGCGGTACTGGTAGACAACAAAAAACAGTAACTGACGACACTACAGGACATCTTAGATATGAACATGAAAAAACTGGCTACCCTGGTTTCTGCTGTCGCGCTGAGCGCAACCGTAAGTGCTAACGCCATGGCGAAGGACACCATCGCGCTGGTTGTCTCTACCCTGAACAACCCGTTCTTCGTCTCCCTGAAGGATGGCGCGCAGAAAGAAGCAGACAAACTGGGTTACAACCTGGTGGTACTGGATTCTCAGAACAACCCGGCGAAAGAGCTGGCTAACGTTCAGGACTTAACCGTTCGTGGTACCAAAATCCTGCTGATCAACCCAACCGATTCCGACGCGGTCGGTAACGCCGTGAAGATGGCAAACCAGGCGAAGATCCCGGTAATCACCCTGGACCGTCAGGCGACCAAAGGCGACGTTGTTAGCCATATTGCGTCTGATAACGTACTGGGCGGTAAAATCGCCGGTGACTACATCGCGAAGAAAGCAGGTGAAGGCGCGAAAGTGATCGAGTTGCAGGGTATCGCCGGGACTTCCGCGGCCCGTGAACGTGGTGAAGGTTTCCAGCAGGCTGTAGCGGCGCACAAATTTAACGTGCTGGCGAGCCAGCCGGCAGACTTCGACCGTACAAAGGGTCTGAACGTCATGCAGAACCTGCTGACCGCGCATCCTGATGTGCAGGCGGTATTCGCACAGAACGACGAAATGGCGCTCGGTGCGCTGCGTGCGCTCCAGACTGCGGGTAAATCAGATGTGATGGTTGTCGGATTTGACGGCACGCCGGATGGTGAAAAAGCAGTAAATGATGGCAAACTGGCTGCGACCATTGCTCAGCTGCCTGAGCAGATTGGCGCGACTGGCGTGCAAACTGCCGATAAAGTGCTGAAGGGCGAAAAAGTTCAGGCCAAATATCCTGTTGACCTGAAACTGGTCATTAAGCAGTAAAGGCGATTCAGGCAGTCGCTGGCTGCCTGAGGGACACCAAATAAAAGAAAAGTGTGGCATACGCCACCGGGTAATACCGGTGGCGCTCTCAGATGGACACCTCAATACATGAAAACCGCAGGCAACCTCGTCGTCCTTGGCAGTATCAATGCCGATCACATTCTTAACCTTGAAACGTTCCCCACTCCGGGCGAAACCGTCACCGGCAATCAGTATCAGGTCGCGTTCGGCGGTAAGGGTGCAAACCAGGCAGTTGCCGCCGGACGCAGCGGGGCAAATATCGCGTTTATCGCCTGTACGGGTGATGACGATACCGGCGAGCGCGTACGCAAACAGCTGGCAAGCGACAAAATCGACATCGCACCCGTCAGCGTGGTTGCAGGGGAATCTACCGGCGTGGCGCTGATTTTCGTCAATGCGGAAGGTGAGAATGTCATCGGTATTCATGCGGGGGCTAATGCCGCGTTAACGACTGAACGCGTCGAAGCGCAGCGTGGGATCATCGCCGGAGCGGAAGCTCTGCTGATGCAGCTAGAGTCACCGGTTGAAAGCGTGCTGGCCGCTGCGAAAATTGCGCATGAAAATCATACGTCTGTCGTACTTAACCCGGCGCCTGCCCGTGTATTATCAGACGAGCTGCTGGCGCTGGTGGATATCATCACCCCGAACGAAACCGAAGCGGAAAAGCTGACGGGTATCCGTGTCGAAAATGATGACGATGCCGCGCGTGCCGCGCTTGCGCTGCATGATAAAGGCATCGGCACCGTGATCATCACCCTCGGCAGCCGTGGGGTGTGGGCTAGCGTCAATGGCGAAGGCCGTCGCGTACCGGGCTTTAAGGTCAAAGCCATTGATACCATCGCCGCAGGTGACACCTTCAACGGTGCGCTGGTAACGGCGCTGCTGGAAGGAAAAGCAATGGATGACGCGATTCGCTTCGCGCATGCCGCCGCCGCGATTGCGGTGACGCGTAAAGGCGCTCAGCCTTCTGTTCCATGGCGTAAAGAGATTGATGAATTCTTAAGTCAGCAGGGGTAACGCTTGGCCACAATGAAAGATGTCGCCCGTATGGCGGGCGTTTCTACCTCGACTGTCTCCCACGTTATCAATAAGGATCGCTTCGTCAGCGAGGCGATTCGGGAGAAAGTTGACGCTGCAATTAAAGAACTCAACTATGCGCCGTCTGCGCTGGCCCGCAGCCTGAAGCTTAACCAGACGCGCACCATCGGCATGCTGATCACCGCCAGTACCAACCCTTTTTATTCTGAACTGGTGCGCGGCGTGGAGCGCAGCTGCTTCGAGCGCGGCTACAGCCTGGTGCTGTGCAATACCGAAGGCGATGAGCAGCGCATGAACCGAAACCTGGAGACGCTGATGCAAAAACGCGTCGACGGGCTGCTGCTGCTCTGTACCGAAACGCATCAACCCTCGAAAGAGATTATCCAGCGCTACCCTTCTATTCCTACGGTCATGATGGACTGGGCACCGTTCGACGGCACCAGCGATCTGATCCAGGATAACTCGCTGCTGGGTGGCGATATGGCGACCCAGCATCTGATAGATAAAGGTCATACCCGCATTGCCTGTATTACCGGCCCGCTGGATAAAACCCCGGCGCGCTTGCGTCTGGAAGGCTATCTTTCGGCCATGGAACGGGCGGGGCTTGCCATTCCTGATGGCTATCGCATCACCGGCGATTTCGAATTTAATGGTGGATTTGAAGCAATGCAGAAACTGCTGGCGCAAGAGCCGCGCCCGCAGGCGGTGTTTATCGGTAACGATGCGATGGCATTCGGAGCTTATCAGGCGCTGTATCAGGCGGGATTACGTGTTCCGGACGACATGGCGATCGTCGGTTATGATGATATCGAACTGGCGCGCTACATGACGCCGCCGCTGACCACCATTCATCAGCCGAAGGATGAACTGGGTGAGCTGGCCATCGATGTGTTGATCCACCGCATGGCTCAGCCCACGCTGCAACAGCAACGTTTGCAGCTTACTCCTGTTCTGATGGAACGCGGTTCGGTTTAGCCTTATCTTTATGACGCTCTTTAATCAGGTTCCGGCCGTCTTTTGGTTTTAACAACATAAAGACCACCGCCGATACCACGGTAAGCGCGCCCATGGTGATAAAGGTATAGTGGAACTGCTCAACGGTATTTGTACCGTCAAACCCTTCATAAAACCGCAGTACCGCCGCGCTCACAGCAACCCCGAGGCTGATCGACAGCTGTTGAGTGACCGCCAGTACGCTGTTGCCGCTGCTGGCATTCTCGTCGGTGAGGTCCCCAAGGGTGATGGTGTTCATCGATGTAAACTGCGTCGACATGGCCATACCCAGCACAAACAGCGGCAGGATCAGCATCCAGATGGGTAACGCCGCAGATTGCAGGGAGAACTGCGCAATCATCAATCCAATAAAGATCGTCACGCCAACCAGCGTCTTACGATAGCCAAACCAGCGCAGCACCTGCGTGACCGTCGATTTTGCCAGAATTGAGCCCATCGCTGTGGGGGCCATCATGCAGCCAGCAATCAGGGCCGGATAGCCGAAACCGACCTGGAGCATCAGCGGCATCAGGAACGGTACGCAGCCCGTGCCCAGACGCGAGGCAATATTGCCCGCGATCCCGACGGAAAACGTTCGGGTGTTAAACAGAGATAAAGAGATAAGCGGTGTCGGATGGCGACGCGCATGACGGATATATAGAAGGAACAGCAGAATACCGCTAAGAATGATGGCCAGCGCCAGCCACGTCGCTACGATTTTCTCGCCAAACAGCTCCATCCCGCTGGAGAACAGGACCAGGCTCAGGCCAAACAGGAAGAAGCCGCCCATATCGAAGCTGCGTCGTGGTGTGGTGAAGTTCGGCATATATTTGCGGGCATAGATTAGCCCTGCCACACCAATCGGAATATTAATCAGGAAGATCCAGTGCCAGCTTGCCCAGGTCACCAGTACGCCGCCGAGAACCGGGCCAAGTATCGGGCCGACCAGCCCCGGCATAGTCACAAAGTTGAGCACCGGGAGCAGTTCGCTGCGCGGATAGGCGCGCAATAACGCCAGACGCGCGACGGGCATCATCATCGCGCCGCCTATCCCCTGTAGAACGCGGAAGATAACCAGTTCCGTCAGAGAGGTAGAGAGGGCGCAAGCCAGAGAACCGAGGGTGAACAGCGTCACCGCCAGCATAAACACTTTGCGCGTGCCGAAACGATCGGCCAGCCAGCCGCTGACCGGAATGAGCATCGCCACCGTCAGGGTATAACTGATGATGGCGGATTGCATCGCCAGTGGGGAGCGGTTAAGGCTTTGGGCTATTGCGGGAAGGGCGGTATTGAGGATAGTGGCATCCAGTGCCTGCATAAAGAACGCCATGGCTGCAATCCACGGCAATCCGGCCATACTGCGTGCTTTTTTCTCTGTCATTTATTTACCTGCTGGTGGGTTGGCGCGGCCAGCAACGCCTGGCACGCACTCAGGGCTCGCTGCCCGTCGCTTTCCTGAATGGCATCGACTATCGCCTGATGCAGATCCAGCTTCACCACCTCATCCTGTGTGATAGAGGCAAAGTAAGTGTGGTACACAGAATGGAATAAAGAAGCAAAGGAGGTCAGGAAAGGATTTCCGCTCATATTATAGATATGTTCATGCCAGGCCATATCGACTTCTATCCAGCGCTCGCGGTTAAAGTGCTTTTTCAGATCCACCATCTCTTCCATAAAAGTATTGAGCTGCGCTTTTTGCTCTGCTGTGCCGAGCGTGGCGGCAAGCAGACAGGCCTGAGGCTCAAGACTGCTGCGCATGACCAGAAAGTGATCGACGACCTGATTAAAGTTATCTTCGGTCATCCACCAGGTGAGTAACTCCTGATCGAGAAAGTTCCAGTTCCCCTGAGGCATAACGCGGGTGCCAATGCGCGGGCGTGGAAGCACCATCCCTTTCGCCGTTAATGTTTTTACCGCTTCGCGAACGGCGGTACGGCTTACACCAAACTGATCCCCCAGCTCCATCTCGCTGGGCAGGATGCTACCTGGGGCATATTTACCCGCTAAGATCAGCTGAGCCAGCTTTTCTGCCAGCACATAGGACAGGTTTTTTTGAGCTGCCAGCTGTTGTGCGCTTAATGGCATCGCTTTTATTCCTTAAATATTGATGCGGCTAATTATGCCATCTCAGGTGTGATTGTGGTTGCAGATACATCAATTAGAACAATTTGTAGCTTGATCTCATCGCTTTTGGTGAAAAAAAACACGGTCAGAAACTTTTTTTAAATTACCTCTTGTCACTTCAGAAGAACTCCCTATAATGCGCCTCCACTGACACGGAACAACGGCACGCAAGCCGCCGGGTCAGCAGAGAAAAGCAAAATAAACGCTTGACTCTGAAGCGGGAAAGCGTAATATGCACACCCCGCGCCGCAGCGAAAACGTAGCGGCACTGCTCTTTAACAATTTATCAGACAATCTGTGTGGGCACTCAAAGTGACATGGATTCTTAACGTCCTCGGACGAAAAATGAATACCAAGTCTCTGAGTGAACACGTAATTCATTACGAAGTTTAATTCACGAGCATCAAACTTAAATTGAAGAGTTTGATCATGGCTCAGATTGAACGCTGGCGGCAGGCCTAACACATGCAAGTCGAACGGTAACAGGAAGCAGCTTGCTGCTTTGCTGACGAGTGGCGGACGGGTGAGTAATGTCTGGGAAACTGCCTGATGGAGGGGGATAACTACTGGAAACGGTAGCTAATACCGCATAACGTCGCAAGACCAAAGAGGGGGACCTTCGGGCCTCTTGCCATCGGATGTGCCCAGATGGGATTAGCTAGTAGGTGGGGTAACGGCTCACCTAGGCGACGATCCCTAGCTGGTCTGAGAGGATGACCAGCCACACTGGAACTGAGACACGGTCCAGACTCCTACGGGAGGCAGCAGTGGGGAATATTGCACAATGGGCGCAAGCCTGATGCAGCCATGCCGCGTGTATGAAGAAGGCCTTCGGGTTGTAAAGTACTTTCAGCGGGGAGGAAGGCGACAGGGTTAATAACCCTGTCGATTGACGTTACCCGCAGAAGAAGCACCGGCTAACTCCGTGCCAGCAGCCGCGGTAATACGGAGGGTGCAAGCGTTAATCGGAATTACTGGGCGTAAAGCGCACGCAGGCGGTCTGTCAAGTCGGATGTGAAATCCCCGGGCTCAACCTGGGAACTGCATTCGAAACTGGCAGGCTAGAGTCTTGTAGAGGGGGGTAGAATTCCAGGTGTAGCGGTGAAATGCGTAGAGATCTGGAGGAATACCGGTGGCGAAGGCGGCCCCCTGGACAAAGACTGACGCTCAGGTGCGAAAGCGTGGGGAGCAAACAGGATTAGATACCCTGGTAGTCCACGCCGTAAACGATGTCGACTTGGAGGTTGTGCCCTTGAGGCGTGGCTTCCGGAGCTAACGCGTTAAGTCGACCGCCTGGGGAGTACGGCCGCAAGGTTAAAACTCAAATGAATTGACGGGGGCCCGCACAAGCGGTGGAGCATGTGGTTTAATTCGATGCAACGCGAAGAACCTTACCTACTCTTGACATCCAGAGAACTTAGCAGAGATGCTTTGGTGCCTTCGGGAACTCTGAGACAGGTGCTGCATGGCTGTCGTCAGCTCGTGTTGTGAAATGTTGGGTTAAGTCCCGCAACGAGCGCAACCCTTATCCTTTGTTGCCAGCGGTTAGGCCGGGAACTCAAAGGAGACTGCCAGTGATAAACTGGAGGAAGGTGGGGATGACGTCAAGTCATCATGGCCCTTACGAGTAGGGCTACACACGTGCTACAATGGCGCATACAAAGAGAAGCGACCTCGCGAGAGCAAGCGGACCTCATAAAGTGCGTCGTAGTCCGGATTGGAGTCTGCAACTCGACTCCATGAAGTCGGAATCGCTAGTAATCGTGGATCAGAATGCCACGGTGAATACGTTCCCGGGCCTTGTACACACCGCCCGTCACACCATGGGAGTGGGTTGCAAAAGAAGTAGGTAGCTTAACCTTCGGGAGGGCGCTTACCACTTTGTGATTCATGACTGGGGTGAAGTCGTAACAAGGTAACCGTAGGGGAACCTGCGGTTGGATCACCTCCTTACCTTAAAGAACCTGCCTTTGCAGTGCTCACACAGATTGTCTGATGAAAAGTAAATAGCAAGGCGTCTTGCGATTGAGACTGTACGTCCCCTTCGTCTAGAGGCCCAGGACACCGCCCTTTCACGGCGGTAACAGGGGTTCGAATCCCCTAGGGGACGCCACTTGCTGGTTCGTGAGTGAAAGTCACCTGCCGTCATATCTCAAAACTGACTTGCGAGTCATGTTTGAGATATTTGCTCTTTAAAAATCTGGATCAAGCTGAAAATTGAAACGACACACAGCTCATGTGTGTTCGAGTCTCTCAAATTTTCGCAATCAGAAGTGAAACATCTTCGGGTTGTGAGGTTAAGCGACTAAGCGTACACGGTGGATGCCCTGGCAGTCAGAGGCGATGAAGGACGTGCTAATCTGCGAAAAGCGCCGGCGAGGTGATATGAACCTTTGACCCGGCGATGTCCGAATGGGGAAACCCAGTGCAATCCGTTGCACTATCGTTAACTGAATACATAGGTTAACGAGGCGAACCGGGGGAACTGAAACATCTAAGTACCCCGAGGAAAAGAAATCAACCGAGATTCCCCCAGTAGCGGCGAGCGAACGGGGAGCAGCCCGGAGTCTGAATCAGCTTGTGTGTTAGTGGAACGGTCTGGAAAGTCCGACGGTACAGGGTGATAGTCCCGTACACGAAAGCACACATGCTGTGAACTCGAAGAGTAGGGCGGGACACGTGGTATCCTGTCTGAATATGGGGGGACCATCCTCCAAGGCTAAATACTCCTGACTGACCGATAGTGAACCAGTACCGTGAGGGAAAGGCGAAAAGAACCCCGGCGAGGGGAGTGAAAAAGAACCTGAAACCGTGTACGTACAAGCAGTGGGAGCCTCTTTATGGGGTGACTGCGTACCTTTTGTATAATGGGTCAGCGACTTATATTCTGTAGCAAGGTTAACCGTATAGGGGAGCCGAAGGGAAACCGAGTCTTAACTGGGCGTTAAGTTGCAGGGTATAGACCCGAAACCCGGTGATCTAGCCATGGGCAGGTTGAAGGTTGGGTAACACTAACTGGAGGACCGAACCGACTAATGTTGAAAAATTAGCGGATGACCTGTGGCTGGGGGTGAAAGGCCAATCAAACCGGGAGATAGCTGGTTCTCCCCGAAAGCTATTTAGGTAGCGCCTCGTGAACTCATCTTCGGGGGTAGAGCACTGTTTCGGCTAGGGGGCCATCCCGGCTTACCAACCCGATGCAAACTACGAATACCGAAGAATGTTATCACGGGAGACACACGGCGGGTGCTAACGTCCGTCGTGAAGAGGGAAACAACCCAGACCGCCAGCTAAGGTCCCAAAGTCATGGTTAAGTGGGAAACGATGTGGGAAGGCACAGACAGCCAGGATGTTGGCTTAGAAGCAGCCATCATTTAAAGAAAGCGTAATAGCTCACTGGTCGAGTCGGCCTGCGCGGAAGATGTAACGGGGCTAAACCATGCACCGAAGCTGCGGCAGCGACGCTTAGGCGTTGTTGGGTAGGGGAGCGTTCTGTAAGCCGTTGAAGGTGTGCTGTGAGGCATGCTGGAGGTATCAGAAGTGCGAATGCTGACATAAGTAACGATAAAGCGGGTGAAAAGCCCGCTCGCCGGAAGACCAAGGGTTCCTGTCCAACGTTAATCGGGGCAGGGTGAGTCGACCCCTAAGGCGAGGCCGAAAGGCGTAGTCGATGGGAAACAGGTTAATATTCCTGTACTTGGTGTTACTGCGAAGGGGGGACGGAGAAGGCTATGTCAGCCGGGCGACGGTTGTCCCGGTTTAAGCATGTAGGCGGAGGTTCCAGGTAAATCCGGTACCTTATTAACGCTGAGGTGTGATGACGAGGCACTACGGTGCTGAAGTGATAAATGCCCTGCTTCCAGGAAAAGCCTCTAAGCATCAGGTAACACGAAATCGTACCCCAAACCGACACAGGTGGTCAGGTAGAGAATACCAAGGCGCTTGAGAGAACTCGGGTGAAGGAACTAGGCAAAATGGTGCCGTAACTTCGGGAGAAGGCACGCTGATGTGTAGGTGAAGTCCCTGCGGACGGAGCTGAAATCAGTCGAAGATACCAGCTGGCTGCAACTGTTTATTAAAAACACAGCACTGTGCAAACACGAAAGTGGACGTATACGGTGTGACGCCTGCCCGGTGCCGGAAGGTTAATTGATGGGGTTAGCGGCAACGCGAAGCTCTTGATCGAAGCCCCGGTAAACGGCGGCCGTAACTATAACGGTCCTAAGGTAGCGAAATTCCTTGTCGGGTAAGTTCCGACCTGCACGAATGGCGTAATGATGGCCAGGCTGTCTCCACCCGAGACTCAGTGAAATTGAACTCGCTGTGAAGATGCAGTGTACCCGCGGCAAGACGGAAAGACCCCGTGAACCTTTACTATAGCTTGACACTGAACACTGGTCCTTGATGTGTAGGATAGGTGGGAGGCTTAGAAGCGTGGACGCCAGTCTGCGTGGAGCCAACCTTGAAATACCACCCTTTAATGGCTGGTGTTCTAACGTAGACCCGTAATCCGGGTTGCGGACAGTGTCTGGTGGGTAGTTTGACTGGGGCGGTCTCCTCCCAAAGAGTAACGGAGGAGCACGAAGGTTGGCTAATCCTGGTCGGACATCAGGAGGTTAGTGCAATGGCATAAGCCAGCTTGACTGCGAGCGTGACGGCGCGAGCAGGTGCGAAAGCAGGTCATAGTGATCCGGTGGTTCTGAATGGAAGGGCCATCGCTCAACGGATAAAAGGTACTCCGGGGATAACAGGCTGATACCGCCCAAGAGTTCATATCGACGGCGGTGTTTGGCACCTCGATGTCGGCTCATCACATCCTGGGGCTGAAGTAGGTCCCAAGGGTATGGCTGTTCGCCATTTAAAGTGGTACGCGAGCTGGGTTTAGAACGTCGTGAGACAGTTCGGTCCCTATCTGCCGTGGGCGCTGGAGAATTGAGGGGGGCTGCTCCTAGTACGAGAGGACCGGAGTGGACGCATCACTGGTGTTCGGGTTGTCATGCCAATGGCACTGCCCGGTAGCTAAATGCGGAAGAGATAAGTGCTGAAAGCATCTAAGCACGAAACTTGCCCCGAGATGAGTTCTCCCTGAGACCTTGAGTCTCCTGAAGGAACGTTGAAGACTACGACGTTGATAGGTCGGGTGTGTAAGCGCAGCGATGCGTTGAGCTAACCGATACTAATGAACCGTGAGGCTTAACCTTACAACGCCGAAGCTGTTTTGGCGAAGAGAGACAGACACGATTTTCAGCCTGATACAGATTAACAGAATTTGCCTGGCGGCTTTAGCGCGGTGGTCCCACCTGACCCCATGCCGAACTCAGAAGTGAAACGCCGTAGCGCCGATGGTAGTGTGGGGTCTCCCCATGTGAGAGTAGGGAACTGCCAGGCATCAAACAAGTGAAGAGGCCATCCGCAAGGATGGCCTTTTTGCGTTTGTACGTCGAAAAACGATAGGCCGGGTCAGGCGAAGCCGTCACCCGGCAGCTTTCAGACTGCACACCACGCCAAAATAAACTCTGCAATCCCCTCCACATTATTCAAATCCAGAACCGGTACTTCCAGCGTCAACGCAGCGTCACTGGCCACAGCAATCACATGTTCATCCAGCGTTAACTCACTTACATCATGCCCGGCACCGTTTCTGAACAGCAGGATCTTCGCAACAGCCTCGTGCTTAAACCCCTCAACCAGCACCAGATCCAGCGTGGAATGATCCATCCGGCTGACAAGATAAGCGAGATCCAGCGGTGCTTCATCCGGAGTTTCTGTCATTAACGCCCAGCGCTGGTTACTCGCCACCATCGTTTGTGCAGCGCCAGCCTTACGCAGCTCATAGCTATCTTTCCCCGGCTTATCGACATCCATGTTATGGTGCGTGTGCTTAATCAATCCGGGACGAATACCTTTAGCGCAAAGTGCAGGTATCAGCTTTTTTAGCAGCGTAGTCTTCCCGGTGCCGCTCCAGGCAGAGATCGCTAATACGGGTATCATTTCTTCTCCTGCATCATCTGCAAATCTTCCGTCGTGTTTACATTCACAAACGCCGATTTCATGTCGCTGAAATCAACGGAATGCCCTCCCGACTGGCGCATAAATACCATAACGCGTCGCTCTCCTGCGGCCAGGTAATCTTCCAGCGCAGATATTAACGAGCGATTAATCAATGCGATCGTCGGATGGTCGCGTTCGCCGTCGTGTACCCAGACGACGGGAGCACCCTCGCACCGCTGCACCAGACGTTCAACCAGACAGGACGGGATGAAGGGCGTATCACATGAACAAAAGAGAAACCACTCTCCGTGCGACTGCTGCATAACGGAAAGCATTCCCGCCAGCGGGCCGGGGTAGTCCACAAGCTTATCCTGATAAACCGGATATCCACTGCGCTGATAAATATCAACATGTCGGTTAGCGCTGATCGCCATCGACGACACCTGATTTGCCAGGGTATCAGCAACATGCTGCCATAAGGGGGTGTTGTTCAGGAGCTGAAGACCTTTATCTTTTCCGCCCATTCGCGTTGCCCTGCCTCCGGCAAGAACGACCCCGATGATTTCCTGGCATTGATTCACGAATATCGCCTCTTTTATTGTGGGATTGACCCTGCTAACGTGTCTCTCTAAATGAAAGGAGCACTACCATGAAATGTAAACGTCTTAATGAAGTCATTGAGCTTCTCCAGCCGGCCTGGCAAAAAGAGCCAGAGCTGAATCTGATGCAATTTTTACAGAAACTGGCGAAAGAGTCAGGTTTTGATGGCGAACTGGCAGACCTTTCTGACGACATCCTGATCTACCACCTCAAAATGCGTGACTCGGCTAAAGATGCTGTTATTCCTGGTGTTCAGAAAGATTATGAAGAGGATTTTAAAACCGCATTACTGCGCGCCCGAGGCGTAATTAAAGAGTAAAAGCTTGTAAGCGGAGCCACCGAAATCGCCACAAGATGATATCCTGAATCATTCGTATAATTTCCGGATGATCGGATGAACGACCAGGCTTTTACTTTCCAGACACTACACCCGGATACCATTATGGATGCGCTGTTCGAGCAGGGTATTCGGGTGGATTCCGGGTTAACCCCTTTAAACAGCTACGAAAACCGTGTCTACCAATTTCAGGACGAAGAGCGCCAGCGCTTTGTCGTAAAGTTTTACCGGCCACAGCGCTGGTCCGCAGAACAAATTCAGGAAGAGCATCAGTTTGCCCACGATCTGCTGGATGACGATGTTCCCGTTGCGGCACCGCTCAAATTTAATAACCAAACGCTGCTGACCCATCAGGGTTTTTACTACGCGGTATTTCCGAGCCTGGGCGGAAGACAGTTTGAGGCAGATAATATCGATCAGATGGAATGGGTTGCCCGTTATCTGGGGCGCATTCATCAGACGGGACGTAAAAAATCGTTTGTTGCCCGACCGACGATTGGTGTTCAGGAATATCTTATTGAGCCGCGAGAGGTATTCGAAACATCGGCGCTGATCCCAAAGGCGCTTAAGGATAATTTCCTCACGGCGACCGATAAGCTTATTGATGCTGTAAAAGCCTGCTGGCGGGATGATATTACCGCTCTACGCCTGCACGGTGACTGCCACGCCGGGAATATTCTCTGGCGCGACGGCCCGCTATTTGTCGATCTTGATGACGCTCGTATGGGACCTGCGGTGCAGGATCTGTGGATGCTGCTCAACGGTGATAAAGCCGAGCAGCGCATGCAGCTTGAGACCATAATTGAAGCATATGAAGAATTTAGCCCCTTTAATTCAGACGAAATTGCCCTGATAGAGCCTTTACGTGCGATGCGATTTGTTTATTATCTCGCGTGGTTAATCAGGCGTTGGGAAGACCCGGCTTTTCCCCGAAATTTCCCCTGGCTTACCGGGGAGGATTACTGGCGCAACCAGATATCCACATTTACCGAGCAGGTTAAGGTTCTACAGGAACCCCCTCTGCAATTAACGCCGATGTATTAAATGGACACACCCAGGAGAGAGTTAATCATGAAAAAAATTTGGCTGGCGCTGGCTGGTATGATTCTGGCATTTAGCGCAACTGCTGCGCAGTTTACCGACGGCAAGCAGTACATTACGCTGGACAAGCCTGTAGCTGGCGAGCCTCAGGTGCTGGAGTTCTTCTCCTTCTACTGCCCGCACTGCTACGAGTTTGAGCAGGTACTTCATGTTTCTGACAACGTGAAGAAAAAGCTGCCGGAAGGCACCAAAATGACGAAATACCACGTTGAGTTCCTTGGCCCATTGGGTAAAGATCTGACTCAGGCATGGGCGGTTGCGATTGCGCTGGGTGTGGAAGATAAGATCACCGCGCCTATGTTTGAAGCCGTACAGAAAACCCAGACCGTACAAACTACGGCAGATATCCGTAAAGTGTTTGTTGATGCCGGTGTGAAAGGTGAAGACTACGACGCTGCCTGGAACAGTTTTGTGGTGAAATCTCTCGTGGCACAGCAGGAAAAAGCTGCCGCTGACTTCCAGTTGCAGGGCGTGCCGGCGATGTATGTTAACGGTAAATACCAGGTAAATATGCGTGGTATGGACACCACCAGTATGGATATCTTCGTACAACAGTACGCTGATACCGTGAAACACCTGGTTGAGATGAAGTAACAAACATAAAGAAAACGCCGGTCATTGACCGGCGTTTTTGTATGAAGATTTTAACTCCGCTATCTGTTCGTCTTTCTCTTTCCAGAGTGTATTGAGCCAAAGCTGGAAACGACGTTTGAAGTTTTTATCGTTAACGTAATCACCGTGCAGTTCCGTATCGATGGGCAACAGATCAACGCGGACTACGATACGCGTCAGCTTGCCGCTGAGCATATCGTAGAACGGCGTCCTGTCGTTTTCCGGATAGCAGAGCGTTACGTTCAACAATTTATCAAACTGCTCACCCAGCACGTTGAGGGCCATTGCGATACCCGCTGCCTTTGGCGGCAACAGGTGCTGATACGGAGAGCGAGTCTGCTGGCGCTTCTCTTCGGTAAAGCGCGAACCTTCGACGAAATTAACTATGGTGGTGGGATGCGCGCGAAACTTCTCGCAAGAACGGCGCGTAGTTTCCACGTCCATACCGCGGCGTTCCGGATGACGAATCAGATAGCTGCGTGAATAGCGTTTCATAAACGGCATATCCAGCGCCCAGCAGGCCAGACCAATGAAAGGCACCCATGCCAGTTGCTGTTTCAGAAAGTATTTGTTCATCGGAATATGTTTGCGAAACAGCACGCACAATACAACGATGTCGGCCCAGCTGTGATGATTGCAGATCAGCAGATACCAGTTCTTTTTATTCAGCTTCTCAAGGCCCTGAACGTCCCACTTTAACCAGGGGTTCAGATACAACAGGATCGCCAGCCCTTCACACCAGCAGTACATCATAAAATTACAAAAAGCAGACACTGCACGCCATACCGGAGGGACGGGCAGCAGGAGCTTAATTATTCCGGCAACGATGATTGGCACAGAACAGGCGATGGTAACCAGAATAGTTAAAATGACGCTTAGCAATAAGGTTATCGCAGCGAGTATTTTCGACATAATGAATTTTTTCAGATAGTTAGCTGTAATTAAGCAGCCGGCTATCCGGTGCTGGGCGCCGATCTTATCAGATATTGGCCCAGACCAGGGCGCTTTCACACGAAGAGGCTGCGGCTTTTCCTGCCATGCAGCGAAATTTTCTATATAGACAGGGTGCTTACGTCTTATATCCACATAGACTAAATAACCATCAGCGGGGTGGGATCTTAAGTGATCTAATTTCAACTATTTGATTTTATTTGATAAATAAGTTTTCAGTATCAGTTTTATAGAACTGTTATTCACCTGTATTAAAAATATGCACAAACTTATCCACAGTTTGTTTTTGCGAGCGATCTTCACGATCGCAAAATCTTTTTCTGTATAAAGCGCTAAAACCTGATGTTTTCATCCTTCTGTGGCATCCTTTACCCATAAATTAATTAAAGGCACGGACATTATGGTTCAGATCCCAGAAAACCCACTTATACTCGTCGATGGCTCTTCTTACCTTTATCGGGCGTATCATGCGTTTCCTCCTCTGACCAACAGCGCAGGGGAACCTACCGGCGCAATGTACGGCGTGCTGAATATGCTGCGCAGCCTGATTCTGCAATACCACCCAACCCATGCGGCCGTGGTGTTTGATGCGAAGGGGAAAACCTTCCGCGATGAATTATTTGAGCATTACAAATCTCACCGTCCTCCCATGCCTGACGATCTGCGTGCGCAGATTGAACCGCTGCACGCTATGGTCAAAGCGATGGGGCTGCCTTTGCTGGCTGTCTCGGGCGTTGAGGCTGACGACGTTATTGGCACCCTGGCGCGCGAAGCTGAAAAGGCTGGCCGCCCGGTGCTGATCAGTACCGGTGATAAAGACATGGCGCAGCTGGTAACACCTGGGATCACGCTGATTAATACCATGACCAACACCATTCTTGGCCCGGAAGAAGTGGTTGCCAAATATGGCGTGCCGCCAGAACTCATTATTGATTTCCTCGCCCTGATGGGGGATTCCTCGGATAACATCCCTGGCGTGCCGGGCGTGGGCGAAAAAACAGCTCAGGCACTGCTGCAAGGGTTAGGTGGGTTGGATACGCTGTACGCTGAGTCCGACAAAATTGCCGGACTTACCTTCCGTGGTGCAAAAACCATGGCCGGAAAGCTCGCCGATAACAAAGAGGTGGCTTACCTCTCTTATCAGTTAGCCACCATCAAAACCGACGTCGAGCTGGAGCTTACCTGCGACCAGCTTGAAGTGCAGGAACCCGCCGCTGAAGAACTGCTTGGCCTGTTCAGAAAATACGAATTTAAACGCTGGACCACGGATGTCGAAGCCGGGAAATGGCTTCAGGCGAAAGGGGCAAAAGCTGCGGCGAAGCCGAAAGAAACTATCGTTGTCGATGCCGAAGAGCAGGCAGAAGAAGAAGCGGCAGCGCTCTCATTCGATAACTATGAAACCATCCTTGAAGAGTCGCAGCTCGTCGCCTGGATTGAAAAGCTGAAAAAAGCACCGGTATTTGCGTTCGATACCGAAACGGACAGTCTCGATAACATATCTGCCAATATGGTGGGCCTGTCATTCGCGACGGAGCCGGGTATGGCAGCCTATGTTCCGGTAGCGCATGACTATCTGGATGCGCCGGAGCAGATCTCGCGCGAGCGCGCCTTAGCACTGCTGAAGCCGATTCTGGAAGACGAGAAAGCGCTGAAGGTCGGGCAAAACCTGAAGTACGACCGCGGTATTCTGCAAAACTACGGCATTGAGCTACGTGGTATCGCTTTTGACACCATGCTGGAATCTTACATTCTGGACAGCGTGGCGGGCCGCCATGATATGGATTCCTTATCCGATCGTTGGCTGAAACACAAAACCATCACCTTTGAAGAAATTGCCGGTAAGGGCAAAAATCAGCTGACCTTTAACCAGATCGCGCTGGAAGAAGCAGGCCGCTACGCCGCGGAAGACGCTGATGTTACGCTACAGCTGCATCTCAAAATGTGGCCGAAATTGCAGAAGCACGAAGGGCCGCTGAATGTTTTCCAGAACATTGAGATGCCGCTGGTGCCTGTGCTGTCCCGCATTGAGCGTAACGGCGTCAAAATCGACCCAACGGTGCTGCATAATCACTCTGGCGAGCTGGCGCAGCGCCTGACCGAGCTTGAACAGAAAGCGCATGAACTTGCTGGAGAGGCATTTAACCTGTCGTCACCGAAACAGCTGCAAACCATCCTGTTTGAAAAGCAGGGTATCAAACCGCTGAAGAAAACGCCGGGCGGCGCGCCTTCAACCTCTGAAGAGGTGCTGGAAGAGCTGGCGCTGGACTATCCGCTGCCAAAAGTTATCCTGCAGTACCGTGGTCTGGCGAAGCTGAAATCGACCTATACCGACAAACTGCCGTTGATGATTAACCCGAAAACGGGCCGCGTACATACTTCCTATCACCAGGCTGTAGCGGCGACCGGGCGACTTTCGTCAACCGATCCTAACCTGCAAAACATTCCGGTGCGTAATGAAGAGGGCCGCCGTATACGCCAGGCTTTCATTGCGCCAGAGGATTATCTGATTGTCTCCGCAGACTACTCGCAAATCGAACTGCGTATTATGGCGCACCTGTCGCGTGACAAAGGCCTGCTGACGGCATTTGCCGAAGGGAAGGATATCCACCGGGCGACAGCTGCCGAAGTGTTTGGCCTGCCGCTGGACAGCGTGACAAACGAACAGCGTCGTAGCGCAAAAGCGATTAACTTTGGCCTTATTTACGGCATGAGCGCATTTGGCCTATCACGCCAGCTCAACATTCCGCGTAAAGAGTCGCAGAAGTATATGGATCTCTACTTTGAGCGCTATCCGGGCGTGCTGGAATATATGGAGCGTACCCGCGCGCAGGCGAAAGAGAAAGGCTACGTTGAAACGCTGGATGGCCGTCGTCTTTACCTTCCGGACATCAAATCCAGTAACGCCGCGCGCCGTGCTGGCGCTGAACGTGCTGCTATCAATGCCCCGATGCAGGGCACTGCGGCAGATATCATCAAACGCGCGATGATCGCCGTTGATGCCTGGCTGGAAAAAGAGAAACCGCGCGTGAAAATGATCATGCAGGTACACGATGAACTGGTATTTGAAGTCCATAAAGACGACCTGGAAAAGGTCTCTCAGAAGATCCATGAACTGATGGAAAACAGCATGAAGCTGGACGTTCCGTTGCTGGTGGAAGTGGGTAGCGGCGAAAACTGGGATCAGGCTCACTAAGCGTTATCGGAATAACGCGCTTTTTATGTAAGTAAGCAACATAAGTACGCGCGTTTTGTGACGATCATTAGAATTCCCTATGTAAAGAATGAAAAAAAACTACAAAAAGTGCTTTTTCAAGAGACAAAAAAAGAGTAGAGTTAACGACGTAGGGTACAGAGGTAAGATGTTCTATCTTTCAGACCTTTTACTTCACGTAATCGGATTTGGCTGAATATTTTAGCCGCCCCAGTCAGTAATGACTGGGGCGTTTTTTATTGCGGAAAGGAAAGTTTCGGGCGAAAAAAACGCGGTCATCGCCGCGCCTGTTGTTACTCTGCTTCCGCTTCTGTCGCCGGTTCCAGATCGTTAAACCAGCTGTCTAGCTTCTGTCGCAGTTTGTCCACACCCTGCTTTTTCAGCGAGGAGAACGGTTCAACCTGTACATCACCGTTGAATGCCAGCACCGCTTCACGCACCTTGTTCACCTGCGCCTTGCGCGCGCCGCTCGCCAGCTTATCCGCTTTTGTCAGCAGCACCAGCACCGCAATATCGCTTGCCACCGCCCAGTCAATCATCTGCTGGTCGAGATCTTTTAGCGGGTGTCGAATATCCATCAGCACCACCAGACCTTTCAGACACATGCGTTTTTCCAGGTATTCACCCAGCGCACGCTGCCATTTGATCTTCATCTCTTCCGGTACCTGCGCGTAACCGTAGCCCGGTAAATCGACCAGGCGTTTGCCTTCAGCCACTTCAAACAGGTTAATCAGCTGAGTACGGCCAGGTGTTTTTGAGGTACGCGCCAGGTTTTTCTGATTGGTCAGCGTATTCAGGGCGCTGGATTTTCCCGCATTGGAGCGGCCAGCAAATGCCACTTCAATCCCTGTGTCTGAGGGCAGGTGGCGAATATCGGGCGCACTGGTGACAAAATGCGTCTGTTGGTAGTTCCAGGTAGTCACGTGGTCGTCTCCAAAAATCGTAATCTGCGGGGGATTATACCTGAATGCGGGCAAAAGGCTTTTCCCTTCGTCATTGACGTGTAAGTGAAAGCCCTACGGAATGTAAGAGATCTGCCCTTAAGCGTATGAGAAATTTAAGAGAAATCGCAGGCGCTAAAAAACTCAAAATATTAAAATTCAAAGAGTTATTAATGAGTAATTATCTGAAAATCCGGTTTAGTACCTTTTCGTTGCTTGTTAGTTTAAGAGAACAAGGTAAAGTGTGCGTCAAGGCGAGGATGCCAGCAGGAAAACGACTTAAGGATAAGGGTCAGGAGCGCCAGGAGGCGAAGACTCAGGATTGTCAGGACGACCGGCGCCTGGAGGCGTTTTTAACAGGAAACGGAACCGTATCACGGACGGTAGTAGCCAAGGGATAAACAGGGTTTGTTGAAGGCAAACAGGGAATGTCTGACCCGTTAAGGGTTGTGAGTCAGGAAAAAAGGCGACAGATTGCTCTGTCGCCTTTTTTCTTTGCTTGCTTTCTGCTAGATTTCGCCGCAATTCTATACTGAAGAAAACGACTTAAAGATAAAACATCATGAAAAAACCGACCTCCGCTGCGGGCGCGAAACGCCCTGCAAAAGCCCGCCGCAAAACGCGCGAAGAACTGAATCAGGAAGCGCGCGATCGCAAACGCGATAAAAAGCATCGTGGCCATACTGCGGGTAGCCGTGCTAACGGTGGCGGTGCCGCAGGCGCTTCTGCAAAAGGCAAACAGCAGAAAGATCCTCGTATCGGCAGTAAAACTCCCATTCCACTGGGCGTGACAGACACGCCGGTCACTAAGCAGCACAAACCAAAGAGCGAGAAACCTATGCTTTCACCGCAGGCTGAGCTGGATATGCTGGAGAACGATGAGCGCCTGGATGCGCTGCTGGAACGTCTTGAAGAGGGTGAAACCCTGACCGCTGAAGAGCAGTCCTGGGTAGATGCCAAACTGGATCGCATTGATGAACTGATGCAGAAGCTGGGTCTGTCCTACGATGATGAAGAAGACGAAGAGGAAGACGAAAAGCAGGAAGATATGATGCGTCTGCTGAAAGGTGGAAACTAACATTTGCACCCGGCAGGTACACTCGTCCTGCTTATAACCCTTCCGGTTATATGTTATCTGGTGTGGTTATTCGTTAAACTACGGCGGTTGTCGCGGCGACAGAAGTGGCTGCGCACCCGAATGATGGCCCGCAACGGGACCAGAACGGGCCGCCGTATACGAACGCGACACCAACGGAAGGAGTGAGCATGTCTGTACCATCTATCGACTGGGATTTGGCCCTGATCCAGAAATATAACTATTCCGGGCCGCGTTATACCTCATACCCCACCGCGCTGGAGTTCTCGGACGCTTTCGGCGAGGCGGATTTTCAGCAAGCTGTGGCGCGCTATCCCGAGCGCCCGCTGTCGCTCTACGTCCATATTCCGTTCTGCCACAAGCTCTGCTACTTCTGCGGCTGCAATAAAATCGTTACCCGCCAGCAGCACAAAGCCGATCAATACCTCGATGCGCTTGAACAGGAAATTCTGCACCGCGCACCGCTGTTTAAAGGCCGTCACGTCAGCCAGCTTCACTGGGGCGGCGGTACGCCAACTTATCTGAACAAAGCGCAGATCAGCCGCCTGATGGCGCTTCTGCGCGGCAATTTCAGTTTTAACCACGACGCTGAAATTTCGATCGAGGTCGATCCGCGTGAAATCGAGCTGGATGTGCTGGATCATTTACGCGCCGAAGGCTTCAACCGCCTGAGTATGGGCGTACAGGACTTCAACAAAGAAGTACAGCGCCTGGTCAACCGCGAGCAGGATGAAGCGTTTATCTTTGCCTTACTCAACCATGCGCGTGAAATCGGCTTTACCTCAACGAATATAGACCTGATTTACGGCCTGCCGAAGCAGACGCCGGAGAGCTTCGCCTACACGCTTAAACGCGTGGCTGAGCTCAACCCGGACCGTCTGAGCGTCTTTAACTATGCGCACTTGCCGACGCTGTTCGCCGCGCAGCGCAAAATCAAAGATGCGGATCTGCCTTCCGCCCAGCAGAAGCTGGACATTTTGCAGGAGACCATCGCCTCGCTGACCGAAACCGGCTATCAGTTTATCGGGATGGATCACTTTGCCCGCCCTGACGACGAACTGGCGATTGCCCAGCGCGAAGGTGTTCTCCACCGTAACTTCCAGGGATACACCACCCAGGGAGATACCGATCTGCTCGGAATGGGTGTCTCCGCTATCAGCATGATTGGCGACTGCTACGCCCAGAACCAAAAAGAGCTGAAGCTGTATTACCAGCAGGTTGATGAAACGGGCAACGCGCTGTGGCGCGGCATTGCGTTAACGCGCGACGACTGCATCCGTCGTGATGTGATTAAGGCGCTTATCTGCAACTTCCGTCTCGAATTCCGCGAGGTGGAGTCGCAATGGGATCTGCAATTCAGCGATTACTTTGCCGAAGACCTGAAGCTTCTTGCGCCGCTGGCGAAGGACGGGCTGGTGGATGTGTCGGAGAGCGCGGTGGTCGTCACGCCGAAGGGGCGTCTGTTGATTCGTAATATCTGCATGTGCTTCGATGCCTATCTGCGCCAGAAAGCGCGTTTACAGCAGTTCTCGCGCGTGATTTAAGTTGCAATGCCGGGAGGCGCTTCGCTTACCCGGCCTACAACTCGCAACTATGTAGGCCGGGTAAGGCGAAGCCGCCACCCGGCTTTTCATTGACAGCTCGTTAGCTAAACAGCCCAACCAGTGCCGCACACAATACCGCCGCAACGGCAGTTTGTGGCGTGTGGCTTTCTGCTGCACCGCTCGAAAGTAAGGTCACTAATGATTCCAGCATGATGCTCCCCCCAGTTTCCGGGCACGATCATACAAAACTCATCGGAACAGTAAAGCGCAAAATAACGGCACTTTGCGCTCAATTAGTAACCTTTACACAGCGGAGTAAGATCACTCCATTCCCAGCTCTTTCAGCTTGCGCGTCAGGGTGTTTCGACCCCATCCCAACAGGCGAGCCGCTTCCTGTTTGTGGCCCTGGGTATGACGAAGCGCGGTGGTCAACAGCGTGCGCTCCATTTCAGGCTGTGCTTCAGAGAGCAAGTTTTGATGACCGGAACGCAGCGCGCGATCTGCCCACTGCGCCAGCAGCGTTGCCCAGCTGTCCGGCAACGTATGTCCTGCGGTGCTCTCGGGCACGGTGGCTTCAAACAGTTCTGCCGGTAAATCCTGAATCAGCACTTCCTGGCCGGCGGCCATCACCGTCAGCCAGCGACAGGTGTTTTCCAGCTGACGCACGTTGCCCGGCCACGCCAGACGGGTGAGGGCGGCATCCGTTTCCGGATGAAGCTGCTTGGCTTCCACGCCCAGCTCGCGGGCCGCCACCTGCAGGAAATGGCGCGCCAGACGCGGGATATCTTCCCGACGCTCGCGCAGCGGCGGCAGGTGGACGCGGATCACGTTCAGACGATGGAATAAATCCTCACGGAATTTCCCCTCTTGTACGCGCAGCTCCAGGTTCTGGTGCGTCGCGGCGATAATGCGTACGTCCACCTTCACCGGCGCATACCCGCCCACGCGGTAAAACTGTCCATCTGCCAGCACGCGCAACAGTCGGGTCTGTACATCCAGCGGCATATCGCCGATTTCATCCAGGAAAAGCGTGCCGCCGTCAGCCTGTTCAAAGCGTCCCTGACGAATGGTATTGGCTCCGGTAAACGCCCCTTTTTCGTGGCCGAACAGCTCAGATTCAATTAAATCCTTAGGGATCGCTGCCATGTTCAGGGCGATAAAGGGGGCTTTCGCCCGCGGGCTGTGGCGATGCAGGGCGTGTGCGACCAACTCTTTACCGGTCCCTGATTCACCGTTAATCAAGACGCTGATAGACGAACGCGACAGACGCCCGATGATGCGAAACACGTCCTGCATGGCCGGCGCTTCACCGATGATGTCCGTCGTCGGTCCAAAGTCGGGGGCATTGCGGGGCTGCTGTTGCTCCTGATAGTGGCTGATAGCGCGCTCAACCAGCGCAACGGCTTCGTCGATATCAAACGGTTTTGGCAGGTAATCAAACGCGCCCTGCTGGTACGCGCTGACGGCAGCATCCAGGTCGGAGTGGGCGGTCATTATGATGACCGGAAGCATAGGGTGGCGCTGTTTGATCTGCTTTAAGAGCGCCAGTCCGTCCATTCCCGGCATGCGAATATCCGAGAGCAGAACGTCCGGCGTTTTGGTGGTGAGTGCGTCGAGCACCTCGCTGCCACTCTCAAACGTCGTGCAGCTTAATCCCGCTCCTGTGAGCGCGCGTTCAAGCACCCAACGGATGGAGCTATCGTCATCGACTACCCAGACTATCCCTCGTTGCATAAACGTCACCTTTATTTTTTAATCGGCAGGAAAACCGAAAACTCGGTATGTCCCGGCCAACTGGTAAATTCAATTTTGCCGGAGTGTTGGTCAATCAAATTTCGGGCTATGGATAACCCCAGCCCGGTGCCGCCTTCGCGACCGCTGACCATCGGGTAGAACAGGGTGTCCTGGAGATGCGGCGGGATCCCCGGTCCGTTATCTTCCACATCAATACGTGCTGCCAGACGATAACGTACGCCGTGCAGCGTCAACTGGAACGCGGTGCGGGTACGCAGAATAATTTCGCCACCCTCCGGGCCCAGCGCCTGCAACGCGTTACGCACAATGTTCAACAGCACCTGTTCAATCTGGTCCGGATCGTGCGCCAGCTCCGGCAGGCTTGGGTCATAGTCACGCACCAGCGTGACGTTATCCGGCAGCTCCATCGAGACGAGTTTCACCACCCGCTCCGCGACCTTGTGAATGCTTTCTGAAACGTGCATCCCTGGCTGCTGCGGCCCGAGCAGGCGATCGACCAGATTACGCAGACGGTCCGCCTGCTCAATAATGACGTTGGTATACTCCGCCAGGGCAGGGTCAGGCAGCGCTTTGGTCAGAAGCTGTGCCGCACCGCGTAAGCCGCCCAGCGGGTTTTTGATCTCATGGGCCAGCCCGCGCACCAGGTCGCGCGCCGCAATCTGCTGCGCATGCTGAAGCTGCTCCTGGCTGAGACGACGCTGGTTATCCATCGGCGCCATTTCCAGCAGAATCATGCCATCTGGCAGGCGCTGTGCGGTGAGGGACAAAATATGCGAGCGTCCGTCAATCACCAGCGTCACTTCGTTATCGGTGAAGCCCTGACCCGCCTGCAAACTCTCCTGCATCAGGCCAATATTCAGCGAGAAATAGCTCAGCAGTTCTGGCAGCGGCGTGCCAAACAGTTTACGGGCGCTTTGGGCGAGCAGCTGCTGCGCCGCCGGGTTGGCGTAATGCACCGCCAGCTCGTCGTCGACCAGCAAAATACTGTTAATTAAAGAATTGAGGATCTGCCCAGCATCGGGCAGCGTGCCAGTTGCCATTCAGCAGTCTCCTGGAGTCGTTGCACTATTTTAGTGCAGTATAGCGTTTTAGAGGTAAAAAGCGCGTGAGATCAGGTTGTTGGTGGAGAAAAAAGCCCATCCGAAGATGGGCTAAAGTTTCCACGGCAACGACTCCCGACGCGTATGCGCCGGGTAAAACAAATCAATTAAACGCTGTAGTACAGTTCGAACTCAACCGGGTGCGGCGTCATGCGAACGCGGTCGTTTTCTTCGGTACGCAGCGCGATGTAAGCGTCGATAGCTTCATCGGTGAACACGCCGCCAGCGGTCAGGAACTCGCGGTCTGCGTCCAGCGCCTGGAGGGCTTCTTCCAGAGAGCCGGCAACCTGTGGGATCTCTTTCGCTTCTTCTGGCGGCAGGTCGTACAGGTTTTTGTCCATGGCTTCGCCCGGGTGGATCTTGTTCTTGATACCGTCCAGACCGGCCATCAGCAGTGCTGCGAAGCACAGGTATGGGTTAGCCGCCGGGTCCGGGAAGCGCACTTCGATACGACGCGCTTTCGGAGACGCAACCACCGGGATACGGATAGAAGCAGAACGGTTACGGGCAGAGTACGCCAGCATTACTGGTGCTTCGTAGCCAGGGACCAGACGCTTGTAGGAGTTAGTGGTTGGGTTCGCCAGGGCGTTGATCGCTTTAGCGTGTTTGATAACACCACCGATGTAGTGCAGCGCCTGCTCGGACAGACCCGCGTACTTGTCGCCAGAGAACAGGTTAGTGCCGTTCTTGGACAGGGACATGTGGCAGTGCATGCCGGAACCGTTGTCGCCAAACATTGGTTTTGGCATGAAGGTCGCGGTTTTACCGAAACGGTGCGCAACGTTGTGTACAACGTATTTGTAGATCTGAATCTCATCCGCTTTTTTGGTCATGGTGTTGAAGCGGGTAGCGATCTCGTTCTGGCCAGCCGTTGCCACTTCGTGGTGGTGCGCTTCAACAACCAGGCCCATCTCTTCCATGATCAGACACATGGTAGAACGGATGTCCTGTGAAGAATCGACCGGAGGAACCGGGAAGTAACCGCCTTTCACGCCCGGACGGTGACCTTTGTTACCACCTTCGTACTTGGTGGAAGAGTTCCATGCGCCTTCGATGTCATCGATAGCGACGTGGGAACCAGAAATGGAAGCACCAAAACGGATGTCGTCGAACAGGAAGAACTCTGGCTCTGGCCCGAACAGAACGGTGTCTGCAATACCGGTAGAACGCAGGTACTCTTCAGCGCGTTTTGCGATGGAGCGTGGGTCACGGTCATAGCCTTGCAGCGTGCCAGGTTCCAGGATATCGCAGCGGATGATCAGCGTAGGTTCTTCGTAGAACGGGTCAATGAGCGCAGTGGTTGCATCTGGCATCAGAACCATGTCGGATTCGTTAATGCCTTTCCAGCCGCCAATGGAGGAGCCGTCAAACATTTTGCCTTCTTCAAAGAATTCGGCGTTCACCTGATGAGCAGGGATCGTGACGTGCTGTTCTTTACCTTTGGTATCGGTGAAGCGCAGATCAACAAACTTCACTTCATGTTCGTTCAGCATCGTCAAAACGTGTTCAGCGGACATACTTAACTCTCCAGATTGGTCATTGTCGTCGTGGTAACGAGGTCTTCAAATCGGCTGGGCTGCCATATTTTTACTGTATTTCTGTAAAGCGAAATCTGTGCCAACTTTTAAAACACCCCAAAAAGGCGTTATCATGCGCACCATAGTGCAGAAGGGCTGCACCACATTGGATTCGTTGCACCATTATAGTGCTTCAGTGTGAACATTGAGCACCATATTGGTGCAATTTACGTTAAAGTGCCCTTTTACCGCTCCGTGAAAGCGATCACAAAGCATCTCTGCAATACTTGTTTGCGGGGGATGTTTGTGATCCTGTTTTGTAGTGCGATTAATCCGTGTACAATAACGCGCTATTTCTAAATGCCTGAGGCAAAGTTGTGATCGAAAAATTGCGTAATATCGCCATCATCGCGCACGTCGACCATGGTAAAACTACCCTGGTTGACAAGCTGCTACAGCAGTCCGGTACGTTTGATGCTCGTGCCGAAACTCAAGAGCGTGTGATGGACTCCAACGATTTGGAGAAAGAGCGTGGGATTACCATCCTCGCCAAAAACACCGCTATCAAATGGAATGACTACCGTATCAACATCGTTGATACCCCAGGGCACGCCGACTTCGGTGGTGAAGTTGAGCGCGTGATGTCCATGGTGGATTCCGTGCTGCTGGTGGTTGACGCATTTGATGGCCCTATGCCGCAAACGCGCTTCGTGACCAAAAAAGCATTTGCCCACGGCCTGAAACCTATCGTTGTGATCAACAAGGTTGACCGTCCTGGCGCGCGTCCTGACTGGGTTGTTGACCAGGTCTTCGACCTGTTCGTTAACCTCGACGCGACTGACGAACAGCTGGACTTCCCTATCGTTTATGCGTCTGCGCTGAACGGTATCGCCGGTCTGGATCACGAAGACATGGCGGAAGACATGACTCCGCTGTACCAGACGATTGTTGACCGCGTTCCTGCGCCAAACGTTGACCTGGAAGGCACCCTGCAAATGCAGATCTCCCAGCTCGACTACAACAACTATGTTGGCGTAATCGGCATTGGTCGTATCAAGCGCGGTAAAGTGAAGCCTAACCAGCAGGTCACTATCATCGATAGCGAAGGCAAAACCCGTAACGGTAAAGTCGGTAAAGTTCTGACTCACCTGGGTCTTGAGCGTATCGAGAGCGACATCGCTGAAGCGGGCGACATCATCGCTATTACCGGTCTGGGTGAACTGAACATCTCCGACACCATCTGCGATCCGCAGAACGTCGAAGCGCTGCCAGCCCTGTCCGTTGATGAACCAACCGTATCCATGTTCTTCAACGTCAACACCTCTCCGTTCTGTGGTAAAGAAGGTAAGTTCGTTACCTCTCGTCAGATCCTTGACCGCCTGAACAAAGAGCTGGTGCATAACGTTGCGCTGCGCGTTGAAGAAACCGAAGACGCTGATGCATTCCGCGTTTCCGGTCGTGGTGAGCTGCACCTGTCTGTTCTGATTGAGAACATGCGTCGTGAAGGTTTCGAGATGGCGGTATCCCGTCCGAAAGTTATCTTCCGCGAAATCGATGGCCGTAAACAAGAGCCATTCGAAAACGTAACGCTGGACGTTGAAGAGCAGCACCAGGGTTCTGTCATGCAGGCACTGGGTGAGCGTAAAGGCGACCTGAAAAACATGAATCCAGATGGCAAAGGCCGCGTACGTCTCGACTACGTGATCCCAAGCCGTGGCCTGATCGGCTTCCGTTCTGAGTTCATGACCATGACCTCCGGTACCGGCCTGCTGTACTCCACCTTCAGCCACTATGACGACATCCGTCCGGGCGAAGTGGGCCAGCGTAACAACGGCGTACTGATCTCCAACGGTCAGGGTAAAGCGGTTGCGTTTGCGCTGTTCGGTCTGCAGGATCGCGGTAAGCTGTTCCTGGGTCACGGTGCTGAAGTTTACGAAGGCCAGATCATCGGTATTCACAGCCGTTCTAACGACCTGACGGTAAACTGCCTGACCGGTAAGAAACTGACCAACATGCGTGCGTCCGGTACTGACGAAGCAACGGTTCTGGTTCCACCGATCAAGATGACGCTGGAGCAGGCTCTGGAATTCATCGATGATGACGAACTGGTAGAAGTGACGCCTCAGTCAATTCGTATCCGTAAACGTCACCTGACCGAGAACGATCGTAAACGTGCTATGCGCGGTGCGAAAGAAGAGTAATTCGGTTATGCCGTAGGCCGGGTAAAGCGCAAGCGCCACCTGGCAACGAAAAGCCGCTGAGCGATCAGCGGCTTTTTTATTAGAACGAATAACGTAACCCTAAACGGATCCGGTACTGCTCGCGGTTGTAATCATTCCATCGGTCCAGCCACTGTAGCTCAAGATACGGCAGCCAGTTTCTGTCGATTTTATAGCTGAACTTGTTGGTAATTTCCCAGTGATGATCTTTGCCATTTTTGCTGTGGTAATCATTCACCCGCTGGAAAAAGTGCGGCTCAAAGGTGTAGAAAAACGCATCCGTCATTTTGAAATTCCAGTAGTTGGCGAATTCGTGCGTGTCGTTTTTATCCATCTGTCCGTTATAGTCCGGCGTATCGTAATTGTTATGGTTATAGCGATAGCGGAACGTCAGATTGAACCAGTCCGTAAATTTATAGTTAGTATCTAAATAGAGTGCTCCACCCGATCCTGCGCTGCTGTCATTGATCAAGCCGCCGGGCTGGAAGGTGAGTTTGTCGGTCGGTTTGAAGAGCGGATACCAACCCTCGATTTCGTTATAGCTGTGCTTCAGTTCGTCCCATTTCCCCACGTTATAAGCGTTGGTGAACATCAGCCCCGCGCCCATATCGAAGTTATAGCCCGCACGCAGGATCACCTCGTGCAGCTCAGAGGCCGTATTGTACGCTTCGCGCGTTTCGACATAGGCCCCGGCAAAAACCGGGCAGGACACAGACGACACGATCAGTACGGTGATGATTCTATTCATAATTTGTCCATGTATCAGGTACAGAAAGGCCTCCCTCCTGATTAACAGGAAGGACATATTGGCCGGATTTATAGTTATAAAGTGACTGCTGACGCTTTATTGTTGGTGGTTATCTCAGGGGTATTTGCTGTCTGTTTTTAATGAGATGGTCACTCCCTCCTTCCCGGTACTATGCTGAGGATAGGCTTTCATTCGGAGAACTATCATGGAAAACATTGCGCTCATTGGTATCGATCTGGGTAAAAACTCTTTCCATATTCATTGCCAGGATCGTCGCGGCAAGGCTGTTTACCGTAAAAAATTTACACGGCCAAAGTTAATCGAATTTTTGGCGACATGCCCCGCTACAACCATCGCAATGGAAGCCTGTGGTGGCTCTCACTTTATGGCACGCAAGTTGGAAGAGTTGGGGCATTTTCCTAAGCTGATATCACCACAATTTGTCCGTCCATTCGTTAAAAGTAACAAAAACGACTTTGTCGACGCCGAAGCTATTTGTGAAGCTGCATCGCGTCCGTCTATGCGTTTTGTACAGCCCAGAACTGAATCTCAGCAGGCAATGCGTGCGCTGCATCGTGTCCGTGAATCCTTGGTTCAGGATAAGGTAAAAACAACCAATCAGATGCATGCTTTTCTGCTGGAATTTGGCATCAGCGTTCCACGAGGAGCTGCCGTTATTAGCCGACTGAGTACCCTTCTTGAGGACAATAGTTTGCCTCTATACCTCAGCCAGTTATTGCTGAAATTACAACAGCATTATCACTATCTTGTTGAGCAGATTAAAGATTTGGAATCCCAGTTGAAACGAAAGTTGGACGAAGATGAGATTGGACAGCGCTTGCTGAGCATTCCCTGCGTCGGAACACTGACAGCGAGTACTATTTCAACTGAGATTGGCGACGGGAAGCAGTACGCCAGCAGTCGTGACTTTGCGGCGGCAACAGGGCTAGTGCCTCGACAGTACAGCACGGGAGGTCGGACGACATTGCTGGGAATTAGTAAGCGAGGTAACAAAAAGATCCGAACTTTGTTGGTTCAATGTGCCAGGGTATTCATACAAAAACTGGAACACCAGTCTGGCAAATTGGCCGATTGGGTCAGGGATCTACTGTGTAGGAAAAGCAACTTTGTCGTCACTTGTGCTCTGGCAAACAAGCTGGCCAGAATAGCCTGGGCCCTAACGGCACGACAGCAAACTTATGTAGCATAACGGAAGAAATACACCGGTTTAAAGAATCACTGATCTGGTTTTGCGAATACTGATATTGATGATACTAACGGCCCACCGGCCTGTTGAGGAACCTGTAAAACGGAAAGGCTCATTGAAGCCGTATATTTTCTGGAGGTTCATCAGGCGCGGAACTCATCGAGGCGCGGGAATAAAATCCCATTCAGACGCCGGATAGATTCAAGCAAGCCAATTTATCGTCAAAATCGGTGTTGCAAAAACGGGAGTGACCATAGATTCCGTTTTCCAATCTCCTCGATAATAAAGGCGAAGCGCGCTTCGTTGAGTTTATAAAACAGCCCCATGGTCACGGCAGCAACGATCGCCAGGCCGCACGGCCAGAGGAAAATCAGCTGACGCAAACCCAGCAGCGTGCCCGCGCTCTGCACGGCATGAGGAACGTAGCCAATCTGGGTCAGCATGATACCGGGCAGAAAACCGGCGAGCGCCGCGGAGATTTTGCGCGAGAAGGTATAGCCGGTATACACCGACCCTTCGGCGCGAATCCCGGTTTTCCACTCGCCGTAATCAACCGTATCCGGCACCAGCGCCCAGTTCAGGCTGTTCACAAACGCCGTGCCAAAGAAGGCCATGCAGGAAAAGAGCACGAAAAGCAGGGAGCTGGTCCCCCAGAAGAAATTCAGCACGTCGCCCACCGCCCACAGCGCCAGCCCGCCCAGATAGACCGGTTTCTTGCCAAAGCGCTTTACCGCGCCAGGCACCAGAAACACCCCAATCAGAATGCAGCCCATGCTGAAAAAGCCCATCCACGACAGGAGATGCAGATCGTTCAGCACATACTGGGTGTAATAGACCTGAATCGCCAGCTTGATGTTAAACGCGGCGAGGGTACAGAGGTTGGCGATGCACAGCACCAGCAGCGGCGGATTGCGGAAAATTGCGCAGAATGATTTCAGAATGCCGGGCTTATGGTGATCGGGCGTAAGCTCGACGTAGCGCTCTTTAACCCCGCTGTAGCACCACCACATGCAGAACAGCCCCCCGGTGACGAACACCAGCGCGGCCACCAGATAGCCGAGTGAGGGCTGGCTGACGAACAGCGCCTGAATCGGCATAAAGCCGACGGTGCAGAGCAACAGTCCTACCGTTGCGCCGCCCTGACGCCACGCCGCAAGCTGCGCGCGCTCGTTCGGGTTTTTGGTGATGGCCGGAACCATTGCACCGTAGGCGCAGTTCATCAGGCTGTAGCAGAGGCCAAACATCATGAAGAGCACGGTGGCGAGGGCCGTTTTCACCGTCAGGCTAAAGTCGTTGGCCATAAACTGCGCCGTGGCCACCAGCGCCACCGGGACGGAGGCGTAGAGAATGAATGGCCGGAATTTCCCCCGCGCGCCGATATTACGCCGGGAGTCCAGCAGCACCCCGGTCAGCATGTCGGTAAACGCGGTAAAGAACTTGGCGACCAGAAAAATGATGCCGCCGTAGAACGCGGGCATGCCCAGCTCGTCCGTGTAAAACTTCAGCAGATACAGCGTGCCAATACAGAGCATCAGGTTCGAGCCAAAATCGCCCATCCCGTAGGCGCACTTCTCTCGCAGGCTCAATTTCAGGGTTAACGGATCAGTATTGTGTGTCATGGTCGATCCTCAAAGCGCCCCGCAGGGCGCTCAATCACGTCATTTATGCCGTACGTTTGCGCAGCTCAATTTCTTCCACGATGCGCACATACATCTTCTCGTTGAGGTTGTAGAAGCAGCCCATCGCCACGATGGTAATGACCGCCAGCAGGCTCGGGTAGATAAATATCAGCTGCCGCAGCCCTTCAACCGTGCTGGCGGATTGCACCACGTTGGGCACATAGCCAATCTGCGTAAGCATGATCCCCGGGAAGAAGCCCGCCAGCGCCTGCGATACCTTGCGGAAGAAGGTAAAGCCGGTATAGACCGTCCCCTCGGAGCGTACGCCGGTGCGCCACTCGCCGTACTCCACGGTATCGGAGACCAGCGCCCAGTTCAGGCTGTTCACGAACGCGGAACCGAAGAACGCCAGACAGGAGAACGCCACAAAGCTCACCGAGCCGCCGCCGAAGAAGTAGTTAAGCAGATCGCCTGCCACCCAAATTGCCAGCCCGCTGATATAGACCTTTTTCTTACCAAAGCGCCGCACCGCGCCAGGCATCATAAAGACGCCGATAAAAATACAGCCCATGCTGAAGAAGCCCATGTACGACAGCAGGATCGGGTCGTTCAGCACGTACTGCGTGTAGTAGACCTGAATGGCGAGTTTGACGTTAAAGGCACCCAGCGTGCACAGGTTAGCGATGCACAGGATAAACAGCGGACGGTTCCCAGCGATGGCGCGAAACGACTGCAACAGCCCCGGTTTCTGCGCCGGGTTAGCAGGTTGCGTCTCAACGTAACGCTCGGTTACGCCCTTATAGCACCACCACATAAAGAACAACCCGAATAGCGAGAAGAGGGTGGCGGCAAAGATGTAGCCAAGCTGGTCATTGCCCTCAATGAGGTTCATCACCGGGACAAAGCCCACCGTACAGAGCAGCAGGCCGAGCGTGGCGCCGCCCTGACGCCAGGCCGCCAGCGAGGCTCGCTCGTCCGGGTTTTTGGTAATGGCGGGCACCATCGCGCCGTAAGAGCAGTTCATCATGCTGAAGAACAGGCCGTACAGCATGAACAGCACCGTTGCCATCACCGTTTTGCCGGTCATCTCAAACGGTGTGCCGACGAAGTTGGCAATCGCCAGCAGCGTCACAGGGAAGGCTGCATACAGCACGAACGGGCGGAATTTCCCTTTCGGGCCAATCTTGCGCCGGGAGTCGAGCATGATCCCGGTGCCCATATCGGTGAAGGCGGTAAAAAACTTCGCAATCAGGAAGATAATCCCCCCGTAGGTACCGGGCAGTCCCAGCACGTCGGTGTAGAACTTCAGCAGATACAGCGTGCCGATATCCAGCAGGATGTTAGAGCCGAGATCGCCCATCCCGTAGGCGAGTTTTTCTTTAAACGGCAGGCGCAGGGTTGCCGGGTCAGAAGTATGTTGACTCATTATTGTTCTCCGTCTGCCCGCAGGTTTCCCCGCGGGCGAGCCTTATCAGATATGACGTAAGGTGCTAAACAGATCTGCCCATTCGCTTTGCTGGCGATAGAAGACCGGCGGTTTGCCGAGCGGGGCATCAACGGTGATGTCACCGCCCTGGCAGGTTTCCCCCGTCCACGCATTGACCCAGCTGTCCTGCGGCAGATAGAGCGACCAGTCGCGGCGTCCCTCTTCATGAACCGGGGCCACCAGCAGATCGCGGCCAAACAGGTACTGGTATTTCAGCGTGTAGGCGCGCGCGTCGTCCTCGTAGTGCAGGAACAGCGGACGCATCACCGGCAGGCCGCTTTTCGCGTTCTGCGCAACCGCCGCTTTGATGTACGGCTTCAGAGTGGTGAACACGGTGGTCATGCGCGCGAAGTGCGCGATGGTTTCGGCGTCGCCGTCGAACTGCCAGTTGTCGCCAGGGCGATTGCCCTCGTGGGTACGCATCATCGGCGTAAAGGCGCTGAAGTCGCACCAGCGCAGCAGTAGCTCTTTGCTGCGCTTCATCTCGAACAGCGTCGTATAGCCGCCAATGTCGCTGTGGTGCAGCCCGTGCCCGGTCATCGCCAGAGACAGCGCCGCCGGTACGACGGACGCCAGACCGTCGTCCAGGCTCCAGTCGACGTTCTGATCCCCCGCCCACATCATCACCGAGTGCTTCTGGCTGCCGGTGTAGCCCGCGCGCATGAAGAACAGGATCTCCCCGAGCTTGCCGGTCTCCTCCAGTGCTTCGTAGTTACATTTCGCCCACAGGGCAGGCCAGGCGTTATGCATGATCTCCGCGCTAACGCCGTTGTGCAGGAAGGTATCGGTCGGCAGATATTCCCCGAAATCGGCCATCCAGCCGCCGCAGCCCAGTTCGATCAGGTTCTTTTTGATGACCTCTTTGTACCAGCCGTAGGCTGCCGGGTTGGTCAGGTCGATAACGCCCGCGTAGAATTCGCCGAACTCAACGTGGTAATCCTCGCCGTTGGCGTTTTTGGTCAGATAGCCGCGTTTCGCCGCCTCTTCGCAGAGATCTTTATCGCTGGCGACGTACGGGTTGATATAGGAGAGGAACCGCACGCCTTCCTGTTTCCACTGCGCAATCCGCTCATCAAGCTGCGGATAGAGCGCGCTGTTCCACTTCCAGTTCCACATCACGCGTTTGCCGAAGGAGGTCATCCGGATGCCGGACCAGTCCTGCGCCCAGATGCCGTTCACCTTCACGCCGCCCTCGCGCATGGCGTCGAGCTTCTGCTGACACACCTCGGTGCCACCCTGAATACCCAGCGTCACGCCGTCGTAAACCCAGTCCGGCAGTTCAGGCTGACGCCCCAGCAGGCCGGTCAGTTTTTCCAGCAGATCGACGTAGGTTTCTGCGCATTCGAAGCGCAGCGTGGCGTTATCTTCCCAGAACGCCAGCTCGTGGAAGTCCGGCGCGCTGAAGTCGAAGTTCATATAACAGCTGTTATCCACGTGGCAGTAGTACTTCTGGGTGCTCACGAAGGTAGGCTGCGGGAAGAAGGTCCAGTAGTAATCGCCGCCCGCGTTCTCTTTGCAGTCGGCCTGCCAGGTGACGTAGGTCTGCTTATTGCGGCCCACGCCCTGCTCGCTGGTCCACAGCGGAAACGGCTTGCCGCGCAGATCGAAATACGAGAACTGCTCGCCGCAGCCGTAAATATGATCGTCAGGCTGAGCTGCCAGCCGCAGCCAGATGCGGTTATGGCTGGCGGCGTCATTTTTCAGCTTCAGCTCCAGACGGCCTTCAGCATCCACGCCGACCAGCAGCGTCGCGCTCACCGCGTCGCCGCGGGTAAAGCGGATTGCCCAGCCCGTGCTTTGCTGCGTAACGGTCGCGTTCGTCAGGGCAATCTTTTCGTTGAGCTTGTCTTTGATGCTGAAGTTGCCGCGAAACATCTCGATATCCGCCTCACCTGCGCCGATCCACAGGCAAGGGGCATCCGCAGAGTGGGATAAAATCAGACGGTCCTGCCAGCGCAGGGTAAAACCACTTTCGTTATTTTTCAGGTCAATATTGTGTAGGGTACGCATAAAAACTCCGTCTTTATTATTTGGCCAGGCTATCCAGTAATCCGGCGGCTACGGCAGGCGCTAAGCCCGGCGCCAGCGGCAGGCGGGGGATCACCAGGCAGTGCAGCAGATGGTAAATATCCTGCTTGCCGTCCCAGACTTTGGTGGTCACTTCGTTATTGGTGTCCAGCTCCTGCCACCATGAACCGTTTTCGTAATCCATCAGGTACTTGATGCAGTAATCCCACCACTTCTGATACCAGGCTTCGTACTGCGCCTCACCGGTGACGGTGTAGAGCGCGTAAGCCGTACCCATCGCTTCGACGATTGGCCAGCGCACGCGTTCGCGGACGATTGGCTTGCCGTCCCAGCCCACGGAATAGACAAATCCATCGGCCCCGTCGGGTGCCCAGGCGTCCCGGATGGTGGCGTGGAACAGGCCTTTCGCATCTTCCAGCAGCCATTCCGGCGGGGTTTCAAAGCGCGCTTCCAGGGCGGCGCGCAGGTGCAGCATCAGGCGACCCCACTCAATCCAGTGCCCCGGCGTGCCGCCGTAGGCGCGGAAGCGGTGGGCGGGATTATCAATGTTGTAATCGCGGATCGGGTTCCAGTTGGTGTCGAAATGCTCGTTAACGCGGTACTCCCCTTTGCGCGCCACGTCGTGAATAATCACCGAGGCGATGCGCAGGGCGCGGTCGAGCCATTTACGGTCGTGGGTCACGTCATAAACGATCAGGAAGGCTTCCACGGCGTGCATGTTGGCGTTACCGCCGCGGTAATCTTCCGTTTTGCTGAAGGCTTCATCCCAGGACTCCAGGCACATCTGCTCCTGTTCGCTCCAGAAGTAGCGCTCAATCACCTCGATGGCGTCGTCCAGCAACTTGCGTGCCTGCGGATGGCCGGTGGTGACGGCGCTCGCCGCGCCCAGCAGGACGAAGAAATGCTGATAGCCCTGCTTGGAGGCATCAATTACGCCTTCATCGTTTACGCAGGCGTACCAGCCGCCGTGCTGTTTGTCGCGCAGCGGACCGTTCAGGGCATTAATGCCGTGCTCAACCAGGGCGTACGCACCAGGACGTCCCATGTTCGCCGCCACCGCGTACACGTGCAGCATGCGGGCGGTGATCCACAGATGGGTGCCCATATCGCTACGCACCTGCCCGTTATTGCCCAGCCAGCCAAAGCCGGTCGGTACGGCGGCGTTTTTACCGAAATCAAGAATGCGGTCGGTCTCTTGTTCGAGCCAGCGGTTATGGCTCAGGGTATTAAACCATTTCATGTTCGGATCCTTTCTTAACGGCGAGCCATCATTTCGTCGACGATCTCACCCAGACGCTGAAGTTTTGGTACGGAAATATCACGCAGCATCAGCTCGGTGTCCGGCAGGCCAATCACAGAGGACCAGACGGCGCGACCGGCTAAAAAGCCCGATGCCCCCGCCTGCATCGCCACGCTCACCGCGCGCGGGAATAACTTATCGTCCACGCCGGAGGAGAGGATCACCCACGGCATGGCGATGTTCTCGTTCAGCTTCTGCGAGGCCGCCAGCAGCTCCTGCTGCGTGCCCTTACCAAACAGCGGCATTTCCACTTTGTAGAGGTCGGCACCGCTGTCGCCCAGCTCTTTGGCCGCATCGATAATCGACTGCTCGCGGTCAAACGCGGCGCCGCGGCGCGGTGGACGCACAACCGGCTCGATAATGCTCAACAGACCGTTATCGTGGCACAGCGTATTGAACGCTTTCACCATCTCCAGGCGCTGCTGCGGATCTTCATCGCTGCGCCACAGCACCAGCAGCTTCAGCGCCTTGCCGCCGTCGCGTTTGACCGCCTGCGCGTCAATGCTCTTGTCGATCACCACGCTGTCGACCGGAATACCGTTCCCCGGAATAAACTCGTCGGCTGCCACAATCATCGCGCAGCTTTTGGCCACGGCCCGCTGCTCGACAATCTGGCGATAGCAGAACTGCTGGTCGACGAGAATGGCAGAGGCGTACGGCGACAGAATTTTTGCCGCGTTGACTTTAAAATCCGTCAGGTGCTGGTCGATTACCGGTACCGGCGCGCCTGCCGCCGCAAACATCAGGCGCATCGCTTCGCGCTGATCCACGGCCAGCATCGCAAAACCGCCGGAAGGTCGGGTGATATCTTTCAGGGTGTACATCGTCATTCCTCAGTCCTTTCGTATCAGTGTGATTTTTTCAGCCCGGCAGATGCGCGAACCTGTTCAAGAATGGCTGTCCAGTCTTCGCGCCCGCGCCCGGCGGCGCGTGCCTGGTTGTAAACTTCGCGGGAAGCCGCGCCCAGCGGCATTGGGACATGCAGCTGGTTGGCCACGTCGAGGGCGATCCCCAGATCCTTATGCGCAAGGTCGATCATGAAGGCGGGTGAAAGATCCCCTTTCAGCACCTTGTTCGGCCATGACGTGGTGAAGTGGCCTTTGCCCGCAGGTGTGCCGCTCATCACCTTGAGCGCCACGTCAAAGGAGAGGCCAAGCGCTTCGCACAGTACGGCGGCCTCGGCGGAAAGGGCGTTCAGGGCGATGCTCATGTAGTTATTGATGAGCTTCACGCGGATGCCCATTCCCGGCCCGCCGGCGTTAATCAGTTCATTACCCATCGCCATTAAGACGGGGGTGGCGCGCTCAACCTGCTCTGCCGTGCCGCCTGCCAGCAGGAGTAGCGTACCGGCGATGGCATGATCAGAGGTGCGCCCGACGGGCACGTCCATCAGGCTGAAGCCTTGCTCAGCCATGTCGCGGATCAGCGCGTCGGTTTGCAGCGGGTGAATGGTGGACATATCAATGACCAGCGCGTCGCGGGATAATCCTTCGCACACGCCGTGCTCGCCGAACAGCACGCTGCGCACCAGGTCGCCGTTTGGCAGCATAGTGATCACGAATTCGGCATCCGTTGCTGCCTGTGCGGGCGTTGCCGCCGTCCGGGCGCCGCTCTCTACCAGCGCCTGAACCGCCTGCGGGTTCACATCAAAAACGTTAAGCTGGTGGCCCTGTTTCAACAGATTCTTCGCCATGGGCGCGCCCATCTGTCCTAAACCGATAAATGCGATTGCTGACATGCCTCTCTCCTGTCACATCGTGTCAATTTTTGCGCGTTTGTGGTGTCTGTTTTTGATCGTATTTGTAATTTATAGTCAAAAAATTGACACGGGTCACTTTTTAAACATTTGGTGAAATTAAAATGAAGGCATCAGAAATCGCAGAAGGAATCACCATGACTCGCATCGTTTGTGTCGGCATTACCGTGCTGGATCGCATCTGGTATCTCGATGATTTACCAAAAGAAGGTGGGAAATATGTCGCAAAAGACTACACGGAAGTGGGCGGCGGCCCGGCGGCAACGGCGGCAGTGGCAGCCGCGAAACTGGGCGCGGAAGTGGATTTTATTGGTCGGGTGGGGGACGACGATACCGGCAGACGGTTGCTTGCGGAGCTGGAATCCCTGGGGGTGAACACCCGCTATACGCGCGTAGTTAAGGGGGCCCGATCGTCGCAATCGGCGGTGCTGGTGGACGCAGGTGGGGAAAGAGTGATTGCCAACTACCCCAGCCCCGATCTGCCCGCCGAGGCAGGCTGGCTGCATGAAATCGACTTCTCTCAGTGGGACATTGTCTTAGCCGACGTGCGCTGGCATGACGGGGCAAAACAGGCATTTACCCTGGCCCGTCAGCAGGGCGTTCCGACGTTGCTGGATGCGGATGTTACCCCGCAGGATATCGCGGAGCTGATCGCCTTAAGCGATCACTCGGCCTTCTCTGCGCCGGGACTGCGGCGTTTAACGCAGTTGGATGAAACAGAAGACGCATTAAAAAAAGCACAAATGCTCACAAATGGACATGTGTATGTCACGCAGGGGCGAGACGGCTGTTTCTGGCTGGAAAACGGCGCGCTATGTCATCAGCCTGGATTTGAAGTGAAGGTCATTGATACCACCGGCGCGGGCGACGTGTTCCACGGTGCGCTGGCGGTCAGCCTGGGGCAGAAATTGCCCGCCGCAGACGCCGTGCGTTTTGCCAGCGCCGTCGCAGCACTGAAATGCACAAAGCCCGGCGGGCGCGCGGGTATACCCGACTGTGATCAAACCCGCTCTTTTTTGTCACTTTTTGTATAAAATGCGGGGCGTGATGGTTTTCAGAGGACAGCCCATGAGCCTTACCGAACTGACCGGCAACCCGCGTCACGATCAGCTGCTGACGCTGATTGCCGATCGCGGCTATATGAACATTGATGAACTGGCGCAGCTGTTGGATGTGTCGACGCAAACCGTGCGCCGGGATATCCGCAAGCTCAGCGAGCAAGGGCTGATCACCCGTCATCACGGCGGCGCGGGCAGGGCATCCAGCGTGGTCAACACGGCGTTCGAACAGCGTGAAGTCTCGCTTACCGAAGAGAAACGGGCGATTGCCGAAGCGATTGCGGACTATATCCCGGATGGCTCGACCATCTTTATCACTATCGGCACAACGGTGGAGCACGTTGCACGGGCGCTGCTTAATCATAATCATCTGCGCATTATCACCAACAGCCTGCGGGTGGCGCACATTCTTTATAAGAACCCGCGTTTTGAGGTGATGGTACCTGGCGGTACGCTGCGCCCGCATAACGGCGGCATTATCGGGCCTGCGGCAACGGCGTTTGTGTCTGGCTTCCGGGCGGACTACCTCGTGACCAGCGTGGGGGCGATAGAGCACGACGGCGCGATGATGGAATTTGACGTTAACGAAGCCAGCGTGGTGAAAACCATGATTGCCCACTCCCGTCACATTTTACTGGCGGCCGATCATACGAAATACCACGCCTCCGCGGCGGTTGAAGTTGGCAACGTGGCGCAGGTGACGGCGCTGTTCACCGATGAGCTGCCCGGCCCGGCGCTGCAAAGTCACCTAAAATCCAGCAAGGTTGAGGTTGTCGAAGTGAATTCCGGAGAAGAGCAGCAGGCTGGCTGATCGTCTTATGGCCCGATATTGCGATTCGGGCCTTTCCTTTCTCTAAGCTGAATCTGGCGCATAGCTAAACTTTCTCTTTCCCGCTACAGTTACTTTTCCACGGCGAAAGGAGATAAACATGCTTTATATCTTTGACTTAGGAAATGTAATCGTCGATATCGATTTTAACCGGGTGCTGGGCGCATGGAGCGATTTTAGCCGTGTTCCGCTGGCGACGTTAAAGCAGAATTTCGCGATGGGTGAGACTTTCCATTTGCACGAGCGCGGTGAGATCAGCGACGAAGCGTTCGCAGAGCGTTTCTGTCAGGAAATGGGTCTCTCGTTAAGTTACGAGCAATTTTCCCACGGCTGGCAGGCCATATTTGTCGCGATCCGCCCCGAAGTGATCGACATCATGCACAAGCTGCGCGAGCAGGGGCATCGCGTTGTCGTGCTGTCTAATACCAACCGCCTGCATACCACCTTCTGGCCGGATGAATACCCTGAAATTCACGCGGCGGCAGATAAAGTGTATCTCTCCCAGGAGATGGGGATGCGTAAACCTGAGGCGCGCATCTATCAGGCGGTATTGCAGGAAGAAGGATTCACGGCAGCGGATGCGGTCTTTTTTGACGACAACGCCGATAATATAGAAGGGGCTAATCAGTTAGGTATCACCTCCATTCTGGTGACCGGAAAAGAGACGATACCGAACTACTTTGCGAAGCAGTTATGCTAAAAACCGTTCATCAAAAAGCCAATCACCACACGCGCCCGCTGAGGGCGTGGCTGAAACTCCTCTGGCATCGCATTGATGAGGACAACATGACCACGCTGGCGGGCAATCTCGCTTACGTGTCCTTGCTCTCGCTGGTTCCGCTGGTGGCGGTGATTTTTGCGCTTTTTTCGGCGTTTCCGATGTTTGCCGATGTGAGCATGCAGCTTCGCCATTTTGTTTTCGCAAACTTTATTCCTGCCACCGGCGATGTGATCCAGAACTACATTGAACAGTTTGTCGCTAACTCCAGCAAGATGACGGCGGTGGGGGCGTGTGGGCTTATTGTTACCGCGCTGCTGCTGATGTACTCCATCGACAGTGCGCTCAACACTATCTGGCGGAGCAAAAAAGTCCGCCCAAAGGTCTATTCCTTTGCCGTCTACTGGATGATTTTAACCCTCGGCCCCTTGCTGGCGGGGGCGAGCCTGGCGATCAGCTCCTACCTTCTTTCGCTGCGCTGGGCGAGCGATTTAAACAGCGTGATCGATAACGTGCTGCGCATCTTCCCGCTGATTTTATCGTGGCTTTCGTTCTGGCTGCTTTATAGCGTGGTGCCAACTACGCGCGTACCCAACCGGGATGCCGTGGTGGGCGCGCTGGTCGCGGCGTTGCTCTTTGAGTTGGGCAAGAAAGGATTCGCGCTTTATATCACCATGTTCCCCTCTTATCAGCTGATTTACGGCGTACTGGCGGTGATCCCCATTTTGTTTGTCTGGGTCTACTGGACGTGGTGCATCGTCTTGCTTGGCGCCGAAATAACTGTCACTCTCGGGGTCTACCGCGAACTTAAAAAAGCAGCAGAAGCTGAAAAACAACAAGAAGCAGACCAACCATGATTGCATTGATTCAGCGCGTAACCCGTGCCAGCGTCACCGTGGCGGATGAGGTGACGGGTGAAATCGGCCCAGGACTTTTGGTGCTCCTGGGTGTCGAAAAGGATGACGACGAACAAAAAGCCAACCGCTTGTGTGAGCGCGTGCTGGGCTACCGCATTTTCAGCGATGCGGAAGGCAAGATGAACCTGAGCGTTCAGCAGGCGGGCGGCAGCGTGCTGGTGGTGTCCCAGTTTACGCTGGCTGCGGATACCGAACGCGGCATGCGGCCGAGTTTTTCGAAGGGCGCGGCACCGGATCGCGCAGAAGCCCTTTACGAGTACTTTGTTGAGCGCTGTCGCCAACAGGACATGAATACACAAACCGGACGATTCGCTGCGGATATGCAGGTTTCGCTGGTGAACGATGGCCCCGTCACATTCTGGCTCCAGGTATGAGCCAACTGGCGGCCTGGCCGCGGGTAACAAGAGAGAGTACAGCTATGTATCACCTTCGAGTACCGCAAACGGAAGAAGAGTTAGAGGTTTATTACCATTTCCGCTGGGAAATGCTGCGCAAGCCACTGCATCAACCTAAAGGGTCTGAACGCGACGCCTGGGACGCGATGGCGCACCACCAGATGGTGGTTGATGAAGAGGGCAATCTGGTTGCCGTGGGGCGTTTGTATATCAATGCCGACAACGAAGCTTCAATCCGCTTTATGGCCGTTCACCCCTCCGTGCAGGACAAAGGCCTCGGAACGCTGATGGCAATGACGCTGGAATCCGTCGCCCGTCAGGAAGGGGTCAAGCGCGTCACCTGTAGCGCCCGTGAAGATGCCGTTGAGTTCTTTGCCAAGCTTGGTTTCGTGAATCAGGGGGAAATCACCGCCCCGCAAACTACGCCGATTCGTCACTTTTTGATGATCAAACCCATCGCCACCCTGGACGATATTCTCCATCGTGCCGACTGGTGCGGGCAGCTCCAGCAGGCGTGGTATCAGCACATTCCGCTCAGTGAAAAAATGGGCGTGCGTATTCAGCAATATACCGGGCAAAAATTTATTACCACCATGCCGGAAACCGGCAACCAGAACCCACACCATACCCTGTTTGCCGGTAGCCTGTTTTCACTCGCCACGCTCACCGGCTGGGGACTGATCTGGCTGATGCTGCGCGAACGTCATCTCGGCGGCACCATTATTCTGGCCGATGCCCATATCCGCTACAGCGCGCCGATCAGCGGCAAGCCGAGCGCGGTAGCTGACCTGGGCGCACTGGGCGGCGATCTCGACCGTCTGGCGCGTGGGCGTAAAGCACGCGTACAAATGCAGGTTGAGCTGTTCGGCGATGAAACGCCGGGCGCGGTGTTTGAAGGCACCTATATCGTTCTGCCTGCGAAGCCGTATGGCGCGTATGAAGAGGGCGGGAACGAGGAGGAGTAGCAGTCGTCTGGAAAGCGGCTCGCAAATACACAACGTAGCAGGAATTATACTTCGCTTTATTCAGCGTATCCCATTAACGTAATCAGCTAGGGGTACGTCATTGACGTACATTGGATGTTTGCTACTATAAGCCAATGGCGTACGATATATGCTATTCATTGAAACGGATATTTTTACAGAAGACGTCAAAACGTTACTGGATGACGACGAATATCATAGGTTCCAAATATTCCTGGCAACGCAACCGGATTACGGCGATCTGATCCAGAATTCGGGAGGCTTGCGAAAGATTCGCTGGCTTGCTGGCGGTAAGGGAAAGCGTAGTGGAGTCAGAGTTATCTATTTTCACCGTACGCGTGAGTGTGAAATCAGGTTGCTGCTCATCTATCGCAAAGGGATCAAAGATGACCTCTCCGCGGGTGAAAAAGCCATACTGAAAAAGATGATTGAGAGGTGGTAAATGGATAAGGCGCTGTTTGAGCGATTAACCCAAAGCATTGCGCAAATCAACGAAATTGCCGAGGGCCAACGAGAGCCGTCGCGTACGTTTCAAATTGATGCGATGAAAATAAAAGAAATTCGTCAGGCGTCCGGGTTGTCGCAGAGTAAATTCGCGAACTTAATCTCAGTTAGCGTTGATACGTTGCGTAACTGGGAACAAGGCAGACGCTCACCTACAGGCCCCGCTAAAGCGCTATTGCGCGCCATTGCTAACGACCCTCAACATGTCATCCCAGCCCTATCGCAGTAAATAGCCCGGTTGCACAGAGGCTCGCCGGGCTTTAGTGGAGATTACTCCCCTTCCCCCGGGAACAGGAACGGGTTGATCGAGCTACGGGCAAAGCCCTCCTGCTCCATCTTCGCGTCCAGGATCAGCGAGGCGAGATCGTCGGCTACCGCTTCGACTTTCGGGTCTTTTTCCTGATACAGAATCTTCAGGTAGGTCCCGCAGTCGCCGCAGCTTTCGGCTTTCACCGCCGCGTCTTCGTTTTCCAGCGACCAATAGTTCAGATCGCGGGTCTGTTCGCAGTTGCTGCACTTGATGCGCACCACGTGCCACTCGGTTTCACACAGGTTGCAGTGCAAGTAGCGCAGCCCCTGCGTCGTACCAATCTGTACCATGCTGGAGACCGGCATTGAGCCGCACACCGGGCAAAACTGGCGCGCTTCGCCATATTCAGCGCGGGCTTTACCCGGGATCAGGCTCGCCATTTGCGCCCAGTAGAGCGACAGCGCAGCCCAGATGAACGGCGCTTTATCGCTGCTCACCAGCGAGAAGTCGGAGGCAAACAGCGCGCTCGCCATCTCTTCCAGCTCTTGCTCTGAGGCTTTTTCCAGGTTCTCAATGACCGCCAGCGCCGTGCCGCTCATTTCGGGCTTCAGCTCGGCAATCAGCGAATGCAGCAGCTTATGCCAGTGCTTGTCGCGCGGCAGAACGTGAATGTCCAGCGGCGGCTTGCCCTGCGCGTTGGCTTCTTTGATGCGTGCGGTCAGATCCATTTGCAGCGGGTGGTCGTATAGCACCACTTCCTGCGCATGGGCGACCAGCGCGGCAAAACGCAGAAAATCGCCCAGCGGGTTGTTCTCTGCCAGCTCGCGCAGACGCTCTGCGCGGCGGTTGTAGAGGTTCTTGAGTCTGGGGAACAACAACGGCGGAATATAATCCGCCGTGCGTTTCTCGCTCGACCCCAGCTCATCTTGCGGGATTATGCGAATACTCATTCAGATGACTTTTCCTGTTTCTGGCGGACTTCACGGTACCAGCGCGGGTGATGTTTCTTCGCCCACGTACTGGTTACCCATCCTTCCACCATCGCGGTAATGGTGCCTTTCACCCAAAGGGCGGCGTAGATATGCACCATGATAACCACAATTAACGCCACTGCGGCAAATGAATGCAGCATCAGCGCAAATCGGATCACCGGGATTGAGAAAGCAGGCGCAAAGTACGGACGCCAGATGATCACGCCGCTCACCAGCAACAGGACCAGGAAGATAATCGCCGCCCAGAATACGCATTTCTGGCCGAAGTTATAACGCCCGGTATCACCCACTTCCTCGTTGACGACGATCTTACGAATATTCTTCGCCCAAAAGATATCATCCCGATTGATTAGGTTATGGTGCCAGTAGCGGAAAAACATGATGATAAACGAGGCAAACATCACCACACCCACGAACGGGTGCAGGATGCGCGCCAGCTGCGGCGTGCCCAGTATCTGCATCAGCCAGTTGAAGGAGGGGAAGAAGAACCCCAGCCCGCTTATCGCCGCCAGCATGAAGCAGAAGGCGGTGACCCAGTGGTTGATGCGTTCCGGCGCGGTGTAGCGCACGATGGTGTCACGTTTTCTCATTTGCGCACCTCGTCTTTCTCTTCATGCAGGTTATCGTCTTCCTCTTCCGCGCGGTTCGGACCAACGCCGACGTAGTGGAAGATGCTCGCTGCAAAGGTGGCCGCAAAACCGACCGCGGCCAGCGGTTTCCAGATACCTTTCCAGAACTTCACGGTGGCGCTGATTTCCGGGTTCTCCGGCAGGCCATGGTACAGATTCGGCTTGTCGGCGTGGTGCAGCACGTACATCACGTGCGTACCGCCAACCCCGGCCGGATCGTACAGGCCCGCGTTATCGTAACCACGGGTTTTCAGCTCGCCCACGCGCTCTGCCGCCAGCGTTTTCATATCCTCTTTAGAGCCAAAGTGGATAGCGCCGGTTGGGCAGGTCTTCACGCAGGCTGGCTCCTGACCGACATTTACGCGGTCAACGCACAGCGTACATTTGTAGACGCGGTTGTCTTCCGGGTTCATGCGCGGCACGTCGAACGGACAGCCCGCGATGCAGTAGCCGCAGCCAATACACTGCTCAGACTGGAAGTCGACGATGCCGTTGGCATACTGAATGATAGCCCCTTCTGACGGACACGCCTTCAGGCAGCCCGGATCCGCACAGTGCATACAGCCGTCTTTGCGGATAAGCCATTCCAGTTTGTCGTTCTGTTCCACTTCCGAGAAACGCATTACCGTCCAGGACTTGGCGGTCAGGTCCGCCGGGTTGTCGTACACCCCGACGTTGTGACCCACTTCGTCACGGATGTCGTTCCACTCTGAACAAGCCACCTGACAGGCTTTACAGCCGATACAGGTGGTCACGTCGATAAGCTTCGCCACTTCCTGCTGGTGGTCCCGCGCCTGAGGCGCGGGCGTGAAACCGTTAGTCGCGGAACGACGGATAATGTCTTGAGATTGATAAGCCATAAGTCGTCTCCGTTACACCTTTTCCACGTTCACGAGGAAGGCCTTAAACTCCGGCGTCTGCGTGTTCGCATCACCGACGAACGGCGTCAGGGTATTCGCAATGAACCCTTTCTTCGCCACGCCCTCATAACCCCAGTGAATTGGGATGCCGATGGTATCCACCTGCTGACCATGAACGTTCAGCGTGCGAATACGCTTGGTCACCACCGCCTTGGCTTTGATGTAGCCGCGGTTAGAGGAGACCTTCACGGTATCGCCATGGGCGATGCCGAGCTTGCCCGCCAGCTTCTCGCCGATCTCCACAAACTGTTCCGGCTGCGCGATGGCATTCAGCAGCGCGTGCTTGGTCCAGTAGTGGAAGTGTTCGGTCAGACGGTAGGTGGTGCCGACATACGGGAACTTGTCCTTTTTACCCAGCGCTTCAAAATCGCCCTTGAAGATACGGGCTGCCGGGTTAGAGACCACGTTCGGGTGCAGCGGGTTAGTACCCAGCGGCGTCTCAAACGGCTCATAGTGTTCCGGGAATGGACCTTCCGCCATCTTATCGATAGCAAACAGGCGCCCCATCCCTTCAGGCTGCATGATAAACGGCCCGACATCGCTGCCTGGTGCGGCAGTGCTGTAGTCCGGAATATCCACGCCGCCCCATTTCGCGCCGTCCCACTTGAGTAGCTGACGCTTCGGATCCCACGGGTTGCCCTGCGGGTCAGCAGAGGCACGGTTATAGAGGATGCGGCGGTTAAGCGGCCATGCCCATGCCCAGCCCAGCGTATTACCGAGGCCCGACGGGTCGGCGTTATCGCGGTTGGCCATCTGGTTGCCTTTCGGCGTCCAGCTACCGGCAAAAATCCAGCAGCCGCTTGACGTCGTACCGTCGTCACGCAGGTGTGCGAAGGTGCTGAGCTGATCGCCTTTCTTCGCCAGCACGGTGCCGGTCGCCGGGTCGATAACGTCCGCCAGCGCCTTACCGTTGCTCTCCATGGCCACTTCTTCCGGCGCAGGGTTTTCCGGCGTCGAATAGTTCCAGGTCATGTTCAGCACCGGCTCAGGCGTTGCGCCGCCTTCAGCCGCGTACATTTTACGCAGGCGTAAGAAGATACCGGCCAGGATCTCGCCGTCGTTCAGGGCGATGCCCGGGGCGTCCGCGCCTTTCCAGTGCCACTGCAACCAGCGGCCAGAGTTGACGATAGAGCCGTTCTCTTCCGCGAAGCAGGTGGACGGCAGACGGAACACTTCGGTCTGAATCTTCGACGGGTCGACATCGTTCGACTCACCGTGGTTCTGCCAGAACGTCGAGGTTTCGGTATTGAGCGGGTCAATTGTCACCAGGTACTTCAGTTTCGACAGAGACTCGACAACCTTGTTCTTGTTCGGGAACGACGCCACCGGGTTAAAGCCCTGGCAGATATAGCCGTTGACCTGGCCCTGGTGCATCATTTCGAAGTACTGGAGGACGTCGTACCCTTTGTCCCACTTCGGCAGCCAGTCAAAGCCCCAGCTGTTTTCCGCCGTCGCCTTGTCGCCGTAGAAAGCTTTCATCAGCGAGACGAAGAACTTCGGATAGTTGCCCCAGTAGTTTACCTGGCCTTCGAGCAGCGGTTTTGGCGTGCTGGCCGTCAGATAGGTTTGCAGGTCGGTCTGTTTCTCGCTCGGCAGGTTCATGTAACCCGTCAGGCTCTGAGACAGCAGGCCAAGGTCGGTCAGACCCTGGATGTTGGAGTGACCGCGCAGGGCGTTAACGCCGCCGCCTGCCATCCCCATGTTGCCGAGCAGCAACTGAACCATCGCCATGGTGCGGATGTTCTGCGCGCCGATGGAGTGCTGCGTCCAGCCGAGTGCATACAGGAACGACGCGGTTTTATCTTTCGCGCTGGTTTCCGCAATCAACTCGCACACCTTCAGGAAGTCCGCCTTCGGCGTCCCACAGATGTTTTCGACAACCTCTGGCGTATAGCGGGACACGTGCTCTTTCAGCAGGTTCCACACGCAGCGCGGGTGTTGCAGGGTGGTGTCGCGCTTCGCAAAGCCGTTTTCGTCCAGCTCGTAGTTCCAGCTGGTTTTGTCGTACCTGCGTTTTTCGGCGTCATAACCGCTGAACAGGCCATCTTCGAAGTGGTAATCCTCACGCACGATCAGGCTGGCGTTGGTATAGGCTTCGGTGTACTCGCGGTTATATTTTTCGTTGGTCATCAGGTACAGCAATACGCCTGACAGGAAAGTGATGTCAGTACCTGAACGAATAGGGGTGTAGAAATCCGCCACTGACGCTGTACGCGTAAAGCGGGGATCGATCACAACCAGCTTCGCGCCGTTGTGGATTTTGGCTTCCATCGCCCAGCGGAACCCGACAGGGTGCGCTTCAGCGGCGTTACCGCCCATCACCACAATAAGGTTGGCGTTCTTGATGTCGACCCAGTGGTTGGTCATCGCACCGCGACCAAATGTTGGAGCAAGACTTGCTACCGTTGGTCCGTGTCAGACACGCGCCTGGTTGTCGACCGCGAGCATACCGAGTGCGCGCGTAAATTTCTGGGTTAAATAGCCGGTTTCGTTACTGGACGCTGAAGCACACAGCATGCCGGTGGAGAGCCAGCGGTTAACGGTGGTGCCTTCGGCATTCTTCGCAATAAAGTTGGCATCGCGGTCTTCTTTCATCAGCTTAGCGATGCGATCGAACGCCTCTTCCCAGCTGATTTGTTGCCATTTGTCAGAGCCGGGAGCACGGTACTCAGGAAACTTCAGGCGGCTTTCAGAGTGGATAAAATCTACCAGACCGGCCCCTTTCGGACACAGCGCACCACGGTTGACCGGATGATCCGGATCGCCTTCGATGTGGAAAATAGATGCTTTGGCGTTTTTCGCACCGTCGCCGAGGCTATACATTAACAGCCCACAGCCGACGGAGCAGTACGTACAGGTGTTACGGGTTTCGCGGGTGCGCAGCAGTTTATACTGCCGAGTTTCCGCCAGCGCTACGCCGGGCGCAAAGCCCAGTGCCGCCGCCGTGGTGCCTGCCATACCGCCAGCGCAGATCTTAAAGAACTGCCTTCTGCTGACCTGCATGGGTCACTCCTTGGTTCATTACGACATTGCTATGTAGTTTTACTTTGCGGTTGAGAATTAACCGCAAAGGAGAAAAATTTGCGTTAATCCCTCATTTCTCCGAGGGATAAGCCCAGAATACCACAATGTCGGTACGCCTGTTCCAACGGCGTTAAAACAAAGTGAACGTATTATCACGGCATTGATTATAAAGTGTGATATCAATCACATTTCTCTCTGCGGATGTTAAGGGTGTGTAGCAGATGACCGGTTGCACCCCTCCGAATTGAGTAGGAGAATGGATGCTGAAAAGTTGATCCATACTATGCGTAAGGTCCGCTGTTTGTGGTGCAATAGCAGGCTCACTTCCGTGGTTGTTCAGGAATACCGTCGTGTTTAAACAAAACCGTGCTACCCACGCGTCGCCACTGCCTGCGGGCATTGTGGAGCTGTCGGTACACAGACCGCCTCACATTTCACATGCCACGCCGGATTTTCTGGCGGAAGAGGTCCCCGTTGCCCTGGTTTACAACGGGATTTCGCATGTGGTGATGATGGCCTCGCCGAAAGATCTCGAGCTGTTCGCCATCGGTTTCTCCCTCTCGGAAGGCATCATTGCGCATCCGCAGGAGATCTACGGCATGGACGTCGTACCGGCCTGCAACGGTCTCGAAGTGCAAATCGAACTCTCCAGCCGCCGCTTTATGGGGCTGAAAGAGCGCCGCCGGGCGCTGGCCGGACGTACCGGCTGCGGCGTGTGCGGTGTTGAACAGCTTAACGATATCGGCAAACCCATTATCCCGCTGCCGTTCACCCAGACGTTCAATCTGGCGCATCTTGATCGGGCGCTTGTGCACCTGAATGACGTTCAGCCCATCGGCCAGCTCAGCGGTTGTACGCATGCGGCGGCGTGGGTATTGCCGTCGGGGAGCATTGCAGGCGGGCATGAAGATGTTGGCCGCCACGTCGCGCTGGATAAGCTGCTGGGCCGTCGCGCTCGGGAAAACAACGTCTGGCAGCAAGGGGCCGCGCTCGTTTCCAGCCGCGCCAGCTACGAGATGGTGCAAAAATCCGCCATGTGCGGCGTGGAAATTTTGTTTGCGGTGTCAGCGGCAACCACGCTGGCGGTTGAAGTGGCGGAGCGCTGCAACCTGACGCTGGTGGGGTTCTGCAAGCCAGGCAGGGCGACAATTTACACCCATCCGCAGCGATTAATTGTTAATCAGTAATTTTGAATGAGTATAGCAAATCCTTCCGCTTTTAGTTGTTCATGATGAGGTCTAGTATTTATCTCATCAAGGCACGGTGCCTTATCTAAACAACTTAACGAAAGGGTTTATCTCATGAAAAGCATCAAAACTTTTGTCGCAGTAATCGCTCTGGCTACATCTTTCGGTTCTTTCGCTGCGCAGACTGTGACCGCATCCGCCTCTACGCTGGACGGTGCAGAAGCTAAAATCGCCGCACAGGCTCAGGAAGCGGGCGCGTCATCCTACAAAATTACTCAGGCATTCACCGGTAACCGCGTACACATGACCGCTGAACTGAACAAATAATTTCGCAGTACCGTCGAAAGAGCGCCCCTGGGGCGCTTTTTTAGTTTATGCCCGCCAGACGCAGCAGCGCCGTCACCACCGCCGCCGCGACGATCACCACAATTAACGGCATTTTGCGCCAGCCCAAAAACACCGCGAACCCCACCCCCAGCACGCGCGCCATCCCGGCAAAATGGTCCCCTTCATAAAACGTTGTCGCCAGCGCGACGGAGAACAACAAAACGGTAGCCGCATCTGAAAGCAGCGCCTGCGACCGTTCAGAAAGCGCCAGCCGGCTGCCGAGTTTTGCCCCGCCGAGACGCATCAGATAGGTTCCGGCAGAAAGAATGGCGATGCCGAGAATAAAGACCGTCATGTTTTCCATTATTTTTTCCTCGCGGCAAGGCCGAGCAAAGAGAGCAGCACCGGCAGGCCCACCGGTGCGAACGGCACGGCTGCCAGCGACAACAACGCGCCGCTACAGGCGCGGATCAGCGTGGTACGGTTTTTAAATGCCGGCACCACTAACGCCAGCAGGATCGCCGGGAACACCGCGTCCAGCCCGATGGTTTCCGGGTCTGGCAGTAGCTTGCCGACCATCGCCCCCAGCACCGCGCCCAGCGGCCAGATGATTGCCACGCCTAACCCGCACAGCCAGTAGGCCGCTTTACGCTGCTCGGCGGTTTTTTGCGACAGGCCAAACACCACGCTTTCATCGTTCATGATATGACAGCCCAGAAAGCTCAGGCCGCGCTTGCCCACCAGGTCACGCACCGTCACGCCGAACGGCACATGGCGCGCGTTTACCAGTAAACCCGCAGCGGCCGCCGCCAGCGGATTGCCGCCGCTCGCCACGATGCCGATAAACATAAACTCGGATGCGCCTGCCAGCACCGTGAGGGAGAGGACAAATGGCACCCACAGCGGGAAGCCGTAGGCCATCGCCAGCGAGCCGTAGGACATGCCGACCACGCCCACCGCGAGGCAGACCAGGACGATCGCTTTTATCGTGTCGCCTTTCAGGCAAGAGAGGTGATTCTTCATACCATTTTAGCCATATCGAACGTATTTCCATTATAATGAACGCATCAAAAACGTTTTACAAGGCGAACGATTCGTTCGTTATAGAGAGAATGAGGCCGTTATTATGACGCAGCCAATCAGCGTAATCGCCAGAAGCCTGGTGCGAGAACGCCTGCGAACCGGGCTCTCACTGGCGGAAATTGCCCGCCGTGCCGGGATCGCCAAATCCACGCTTTCACAACTGGAGTCTGGCAACGGCAACCCTAGCCTGGAAACGCTCTGGTCGCTTTGCGTGGCGCTGGATATTCCGTTTGCCCGGTTACTGGAGCCGCAACAACCCGTCACGCAGGTGATCCGCCGCGGAGAGGGCACAAAAGTTGTCGCCGGGCAGGCGAACTACGAGGCGATTTTGCTCGCGGCGTGTCCGCCGGGGGCGCGTCGTGATATCTACCTGCTGCTGACTCAGCCGGGGGCAGACCGTATTTCCCAGCCGCATCCGCCAGGATCGGTTGAGCATATTATCGTGACCCAGGGGCGGGCGATGGTCGGCCTGATCGACGCGGCAGAAGAGCTCGGCCCGGGAGATTACATTTGCTATCCCGCTGACCAGCCGCATATCTTTAAGGCGCTGGAGCCAGATACGCACGCGCTGCTGGTGGCGGAACAAAACTAAACAGCGGCAAACCCGCTGCCGGTAAGACGACAGCGGGGCGATAAAATGAGACTAAGATCATAAAACAAAATATCCATATTAAATATATTCGACCATTAAATCATTTATGGCGTGAATTGTTCTTTGTACTTTAATTTAAGTTTAATACAGTTTTTAGAATATTTAATCATTTGGATTATAAATAAATATGAAAGACTAATTGTTCGTTTATGCGAGAATTCATTGGGTTAGGTGGGAGACGTCACGTTTAATGGCGATACTTTATCCTGTTAACCTTTTTTTGTTATTCATGGAATTTATGTGTGATTACCTTGTTTTTTCGCAGGGCTGCTTATTTTTATGATTTGTTAACCTCTGAAATATATTTACACATAATTTTTATAGGGGTATGTTTGTTCTAAGAAATAATCATTATTCGCGCATTGGCTCTTATAACGATAAGGGCATGTAAAGGAGACAATAAAAATGAAAAAAAGAGTGCTGGTAGCATTTATTGTATCTGTCGGAGTAAGTGGCGCTGTCTATGCAAATAATACCGTACGTTTTTTAGGAGAAGTTACCGATCAAACCTGTACCATAAAAATTAATGGCACCGATTCTTATCCGGTTGTCCTGTTGCCTGCCGTCAGTAAAAGCGAGCTGACGGCTGCGGGGTCCAGCGCAGGGCAAACGCCTTTCACTGTGACGTTGAGCGGCTGCGATGTTACTGCGACGTCGTCATCTTCGGCAGGCGTACGTTTTGTCAGTAATTATCTGGACGGTAACAACCTAAAAAATATCGCGGCGGCAAGCCCGGCGACGAACGTTGCTATTCAGCTACTTGAAGGCACGACCGAGCTGGACTTCACCAGCGGCATAGCAAAAACGTCTATGCAGACGGTAGGTGGAACGAGCGGTCCAGACTCTGTCTCCTTTGATATGGCTGCACGTTACTACTCTTCTGCTGGCGGGGCTACGGCCGGAGCAGTAGAAGCGCAAGCACAGTTCGCAATTACCTATTTGTAACTCTTTTAGGCGCTACTTAACGTAGCGCCATTTATTCCCTATTAATTAGGGAGGTGTATATGCTGTACACTAATAAATGCTGTTTTATTGCTGTAATGGCATTTTTGTCTTCTATTTTTATATCGAACATAGCATCTTCCAGTGTTATTCTTAAAGGTAATAGAATAATTTATTCTGCTGATGCAAAAGATAAGGTTGTAGAATTTTCTAACAATGGTGATACACCGATGCTGGTGCAGGTGTGGCTGGATAAAAATAACCCAGATTCAACGCCAGACACAGCGGATGCACCTTTTATCGTCACGCCACAAATATTTCGGATTAATGCGCTGAATGGTCATGCGCTGCGGCTAAAATTTACAGGGCAGACCCAACAGCTCCCACAGGATCGCGAGTCCGTGTTCTGGTTTAATTATTTGCAATATCCCGCCATTAAATCGTCCGATCTTGCACAGAATCGCCTGGCATTGATTGTAAAAAGCCGGCTCAAAGTATTTTATCGCCCGCCCGGTCTGCGCGGCGACGCCAGTCAGGCTCTGACGCAACTTCAGGTGCAGCGTAAAGGAAATATGCTGACGTTACAAAACCCTACGCCATGGCATATTTCACTGCGCAACGCGCTGTTAACCCGAGGTGAGAAATCTACGGCGGTTGGCCAATCGGTGATGATTCCACCATTTGGCGACACACGCTGGGTTTTAACCGATCCGGTGGCCACATCTGTCACGGTTTACGCCATGAATGATTATGGCACGGCGGTGAGCCACACCTTCACGCTGCCTCGCTAGAAGTCGACATGGAAAGAGTGGGCAGGGAGGGTTTTATGCTCCGACATCGCGCGTATCCCCGGTGTTGTCTGTTTGTCTCGACGCTGACGTTAATCAGCGCCTCTTTCGTGCAAGCGCAAGAAGCGTATGTCTTTGACGCGTCGCTACTTCGCGGGTCTGGCCTGAATAAGGTTGATATTGAACAGTTAAACCAGGATTCAATGATCAAGCCCGGCAGTTATACACTGGATCTATATGTTAACGGTACGCTGGCCGCGAGGGATGACATCGTATTTACAGCCGTGGAACATCGCGTAATGCCGTGTTTTAGCTGGGGTACCTTAAAAAAGATTGGGCTGAAATCGTTGCCGGAAGAGCCTGGAGAAGGCTGCTATCGTCCGGACAATGCGCTTTTTTCCGGCATCACGGTGAGCAGCGTGATGTCGCAAATGCGTGTTGATTTTTCGGTACCACAAACCCTGCTGGATAAACTGCCGCGAGGAGGAATACGTGAAGAGAGCCTGGAGTCCGGAGAAAGTATGCTCTTTCTCAACTACATGGCTAACCAGTACCACGTCACGCAAAAGCAGGATGGCGGTGGCACGACAGACTCCACTTACCTGAACCTGAATGGCGGGTTAAATCTGGGACTGTGGCGCTATCGTCAGCAGTCTGCGCTCAACTATGACAGCGATCTGGGCAGCCATTGGACAACAACGCGGCGCTATGTCCAGCGAGCGATTGTGCCGCTGCGCAGTGAAATGATGATTGGCGAAGGCTACACCGACGGCAGATTTTTTTCCGGGATCAGCTTTCGCGGCGTGCAGCTCACCTCCGATACCCGAATGCGTCCGGAATCTCAGCGCGGCTACGCGCCAGTGGTGCGTGGGATTGCGCGAACCAACGCCAAAGTAACCATTCGCCAGGGCAACAACACGCTCTATGAAACCACGGTCGCGCCCGGTGCGTTTGCGATTGACGATCTTTATCCCACTAATTACGCAGGCGATCTGAACGTCATTGTCACGGAAGCGGATGGGAGTGAAAGTACGTTTAACGTACCCTTTTCCGCGCTGGCGGAATCCATGCGCGCGGGGTTTTCGGAATACAGTGCGACAGTGGGGCGCGTGCGGGACGTGGGCAACAATGACGAATTCAGTGAAATTGTCTGGCAGCACGGGGTAACGAATGCGCTCACTATCAATGCGGGCAATCAACTGGCAAACGGCTATCAGGCGTTTATGCTCGGCGGCGTTTACAGTTCCACGCTGGGCGCATGGGGGATGGACAGCACTTTCTCGCGCGCACGGCTGAACAGCGACGATTACCAAACCGGCTGGATGTCCAGGCTCAACTACAGTAAACATTTTCCACAGACGGGGACGTCGGTTGCGTTGGCGGGCTACCGCTACTCTACAGGCGGCTATGCTGAGCTGTACGATGTGCTCGGTTCACGCGCTGCGCATAATGAGGAGTGGCAATCCTCCACCTGGCGGCAGCGCTCCAGGGTTGAGCTTTCGGCCAGCCAGGCGCTGGACTGGTTGGGTAATATTAATCTTTCCTTCTCTTCACAGGACTATCGCGACCAGAAAAGCCGCGATAAGCAGCTTCAGGCCAGCTGGAGTAAGGCATTTGCCTACGGCATATCGGTGAACCTTACGGCGGCGCGCACCCGACGAATCACCCCATCTTCACAAAACGGCATGGGGAACGCCGTCGACTGGAGCGACGCCTGGCAGGCAAAAACGCAAACGCTGTGGTCATTATCGTTTTCTATTCCGCTTGGGCAGAGTCGCTACTCGCCAATGCTTTCGATTAGCGCTAACCATAGTGATGATGACGGCGGAGATTATCAGTCGACGCTTAGCGGGGTGATGGGTGAGCGCGATCCGCTGAGCTACAGCCTCAACTACGCCACAAACGATCGCGGGGAGCAGTCCGTCTGGGGAGCAAATTTTCAGAAGAATTTCCCTTGGGCCAGCGGCGGCGCGTCGTGGTCTTCCTCCAGTGATTACTGGCAGGCGTCGGCATCGTTACAGGGGGCACTGGTATTGCATCGTGGAGGTATCACGCCGGGACCGTATCTTGGTGACACCTTCGCATTGATTGAAGCACCCGGTGCGGATGGCGCACGGATATCCGGCGGGCAAGGGGCACAGGTGAACGCGTTTGGCTATGCGCTTGCACCATCGTTGGTGCCTTATCAGTTCAATACTGTCAGCCTGGACCCGCAAGACATGGCCGACGATGTGGAACTCCAGACATCGGTTCAGCGTGTTGCGCCATTCGCCGGGGCGATGGTTCGCCTGCGCTACACCACGCTTCAGGGACAGGCCATGTTGATCACTGCGCAGAGGCTGAAAGGTGAGGTTATCCCGATGGGGGCCGCCGTTTACGATGAGTATGACAACAGCATTGGCATGATGGGGCAGGCGAGTCAGCTCTATTTTCGCGCCAGCGACGAGAAAGGCATATTGCGGATTAAGTGGGGGGAGGCCCAGCAGGAAAGCTGTCGGATAGCCTGGCAAAATACGCAGCCGTCGGAACCGTTACGGGTATTAACGTTGCCTTGCCGTTAAGCCCACCAGGGAGGAAATCATGAACAGACTACGTTTTGTCGTCGCGGCATTTTGCCTGATGAGCGTGGCGGCGTTTGCCCAGTGCGAAAAAGGGCCAAAATTCGAGCACACCGAAGAGGACGCAATGGGGACAGGGCTTGCGCTGGGGCGTATCAATGTCAGCAGCATTGACGTTCAGCCGGAAGGTACAGTTTTGGCTAGTAGCGTGGTGCGCTTCTCTGATAATCCGCTCTATAGCAGCCCCGATAATATTTTGTGGGTTTGCGATATTAGCGATAAAAATAACATCTTCGAAATCATTGCCACTAACGGAGATGACCGTTACGGCGGCTACTGGGATATGGGGCAGGCAAGCGGTAATCCGAATGTTTACGGCACCTTATTTAAAAAAGTCGGGGTGCGTTTAACGCACCTTAACTCAGGCACTGTGTTTACCCGAAATTATCAACGGATACCGATGACCCGTTACGCGGTCTCAGACGATGGCAAAAAAATTTATATTCGGGTCAAGGATTTTAGCCCCATTCGCGCCGAGGCGATTCGTCTCAGCGCAGATGTTCCCACCAACACGGGAGCTGGAACCTGGTGTGGCGCTCCGGTGAGTAGCGGCAGCTATAGCTGTAATCAGCCCAATGGCTACGTCAGTTTTTGTTCGCCGGGCAGTAAAAATAACGATGCTTACTGTGATTCCGGAGACTCGGCAACCAGTTACACCGGGTGGGGTTACGATAACTGGATGGCGTTAAACATGGGAACGGCACCTGTCTCAACGCTGACCACCATCGCTACGTGCGTGGCGAAAAACGTCACGCCTGTGGTCGTGTTCCCTTCTATTTCGCGAACTGAGCTGGAAAGCGGCAAAGCGGCGCAAGCCAATTTCAGCGTGACGGTTCGTTGTGAAAATACAGCCGTCGGCGGTGTGGCGCAAAACCAGACGGCGCTGGGGTTACAGGTGCCTTACGAAAGCTTTCTCGCCGCGCAAACTCTTGGGCTGGTAAACAGCAGCGGCGGGGTGAGCCATCTCCTTTCCGAGAATTACGGACAAACCGGTATGGCAAGGGGAGTGGGGATACAGATTGCTAATGCCAGCGACGGTATAGTTCGCCAGTTCCTCGGTTGGGATCGCTGTACGACCACCAGTTGCGCAACGGGCAATAGCGGTGGCTGGTATCCCGTCAATGTAGGGGCAACCCGAATTGCAGGATCAGGGAATACCCAGGACTACCTGATTAACTTTAATGCTTCACTGGTGCGTTTACCTGACGAGGCGATCGCTGCCGGTAAGGTAGATGCCAGGGCGTATGTTTGGGTGAAAGTGCAATGATGCGTATTTCTCTGTTATTGCTATGGATGCTTGTGTCCTGGCCCTGCGCAGCGGGCATTATTGCCTCCGCAACGCGTGTGATTTTTCATGAAGGCGAAGCGCAACAGAGTCTGATGCTGGTGAATACCAATCCGTGGCCGGTAGTCGTGCAAACCTGGGTGGATGATGGCGATATCAATCGCGAACCGGGAAGTGTTAAAACGCCGTTTGTTGCGGTGCCGCCGTTGTTTCGTCTGGAGCCTAAGGGCGTACAAGGGCTACGTATCATGCACAACAAAGCGCGTATGCCCACTGACCGGGAATCGGCATTCTGGCTGAACATCTATGAAATCCCGCCTACCGGAAGTGTTGCCACACAACAACAAAGCATGGTGCTGACGATGAATACACAGATGAAAATATTCTGGCGTCCGGCGTCGCTCAACAATCCAGAAAGCGCGTGGGCGCGATTAACCTTTCATCGCGAGGGTTCTGTGCTGGTTTGTCATAATGATTCGCCTTACTTTGTCTCTTTTGCGGGCATTAACTTTAAGGCAGGCGAAAAGCTGTATCCGGTGACACAACTACCCGACATGATGGTTGCCCCCTTCGGGGAGAAGCGCTACGCCTTTGCCGCCAATGCCCCCTTCTCCGGGCAGGTGCAGGGGGAGTTAATCGACGACAACGGTAATAGCGCTGTTTATAACTGGCCGGTTAAATAACGCGACCCGACACAATATGCCGGGCCATGGCTCAGTCCAGGTAAAACACCTCGTTCAGCTCCGCACTCACCGGGCTGTTGTCCGGGTTAGACGGCATAACGTCAGCCATATGTTTCCACCAGCGCTGGCAGACGTCGGTGTTTGCCACCGCGTTCCAGCGCTCTTCCGATTCAATCTCCACTGTCGCAAACAGCAGGTTGCGGGCTTTGTCGAGGTAAATGGCGTAGTGGTGCGCGCCGTGGGCTTTCAGTACCGCTTCCAGCTCAGGCCAGATCGGGTTGTGGCGGCGCGCATACTCCTCGTGCGCATCCGGGTTTACCTGCATCACAAACGCTTTGCGGATCATAATGCCTCCAGGTACAGCTCGCGGACCTCATCGCGGCTGGCGGTACGTGGGTTGCACGGCGCGCACGGGTCAGCGAGCGCTTTATCCAGCCAGCCTTCAATATCGGCTTTGGTGACGCCGAGCTGGCTAAATCCGGACGGAATGCCGACCCGGGCGCTCAGATCGCGAATCGCCTGAATGGCGGACATGCTGGCCGCTTCGTCGCTCATGCTGCGCGTGTCAACGCCCATCGCCTGTGCCACACGGGCGAATCGGGCGACCGCGTTCGGGCGGTTAAAGTTTTCGATGATCGGCAGCAGGATGGCGTTGCAGACGCCGTGCGGCAGGTTGTGCGTCGCGCCCGGCTGGTGCGCCAGAGCATGCACCAGCCCCAGCCCGGCGCTGTTAAACGCCATGCCCGCCAGATACTGCCCAAAAGCCATCTGCTCGCGCGCTTCCAGGTTGTGACCGTCGTCGACCGCTTTCGGCAGCCAGAGGTTGATCAGACGAATGGCTTCCAGCGCGTTGGCATCGGTCAGCGGGTGTGCACCTACGGACACGTAAGCTTCAATGGCGTGGGTTAGCGCGTCCATGCCGGTTGCGGCGGTCACGGAGGCCGGAATATCGAGCATCACGCTGGCATCGTCCACGGCGATATCCGGGATGATGTTCGGGTCGATGATCACCTCTTTCACCTGACGCGCGGCGTCGATGATCACCGCGTTGCTGGTCATCTCCGCTGCCGTGCCTGCGGTGGTGTTGATCGCCACCAGCGGCACGCCCGCGTTTTTCACCTTGCCGACGCCGGAATAATCGGTTGACGGACCGGGGTTGGCGGTGAGGATTTTGATTGCCTTGGCGGTATCAATCGGGCTGCCGCCGCCAAAGGCAATCAGGTAATCACACTCTGCATCCTGATATGCCGCATAGCCTTTTTGCACCAGCGCTTCCGTCGGATTCGGGAATACCTCATCGAACAGGTGATACGACATCTGATGGGCGTCGAGCGCGGAAAACAAACTGTCGAGCAGGCCCAGCTTCACCAACTGGCCGTCGGTGACAATCAGCGCTTTTCCCCACTGTTTGTTTGCCACCAGATTGACCATATCGCCGATCGCGCCCGCGCCGTGCAGGCTGATTTTGGGGAGTGCCAACATAAAGCTCATGATAATTCTCCTTAATATGCTTTTGAGGTAATCCGTTCCCCTCACCCTAACCCTCTTCCCGGAGGGGAGAGGGGACTGCTCGGTGCGGCTTTTCACCCTCTCCCCTCAGGGGAGAGGGCAGGGGTGAGGGGCAATTTAATTCCGTCTTCGCTGCATCATCCGGCGGGTAATAATCGGCAGCGAAATCACCACGATCAGCATCGCGCCGATAATCACCGACATCACAATGCCGGGCACGTTGAGCAGGCTCAGGCCGAAGGTCACCAGCCCCATCAGGAAGGCGGCGATAATCACGCCCACCATGCTGCCGGACCCACCGAGAATATTGACGCCGCCGAGCACCGCCATCGTCACCACCGCCAGCTCCCAGCCCATCGCGATGGTCGGGCGGGTGCTGCCCAGACGCGAGGTAAGCAGCACCGACGCCAGGCCGGACATCAGCCCAACCAGCGCGAAGAGGATCAGGTTGTGGCGCTTCACGTTGATGCCGGAGTACCACGCGCCGGTCGGGTTGTTGCCGATGGCGTAGGTGCGGCGGCCAAAGTTGGTGCGGTGCAGCACAAAGGCAAACAGAGCGGCCAGCACGATAAACAGCGCAAACTCAAACGACAACGCGCCCCAGACGTAGCCCTGGCCGAACCAGGCGAAGCTCTCCGGGTAGCTGTTCAGCGCCTGGTCCCCGAGCAGGATGTAGGTGATCCCGCGGTACAGGCTCATGGTGCCGATGGTGATGACGATGGACGACAGGTTAAAGCGCGTCACCAGAATGCCGTTGAACAGCCCGCACAGTAGCCCGACGCCTAATCCCACGCAGACCAGCAGCGGCGTATCGACGCCCGCCGCCGCGCAAAAGCCCATCACCGTGGAGCTGAGCGCGATGGTGGAGGCTACCGACAGGTCAATTTCCCTGGCGATAATCAGCATCGCCATCGGCAACACGATGATCGCCTTTTCGGTGAAGTTGAACGTCGCGTCGGAGAGGTTCCAGACGTTGAGGAAGTAAGGCGAGGCGAGCGCGTTCACCACGAACACCGCCAGCGTCACCGCCAGCAGGAACCCCTCCCAGCACAGCAGACGCTGGAAGATGCCCGGCGCAGAAGTGGGTTTGATTGCTTCAGATGTCATCATTTTGCTCATGATTTCACCGCCAGTTTCTGACGTGCCAGCGCCGCATCGCGCAGTATCAATCGGCCTTTACGTTTATTGCCGCGCTCGTTCAGCAGCACCGCTATCACAATTACCGTGCCGGAAATCGCCATCTGCCAGAACGGGGAGACGCCGATCACCGGCAGGGCGTTGTTAATCACCCCGAGGAACAGTGCGCCAAACAGACAGCCGAGCACGCGCCCGGTGCCGCCCATGGTGCTGATCCCCCCAATCACACAGGCTGCCACCACTTGCAATTCAAAACCGTTAGCGACGTCAACATACGCAACGGCAAAGCGCGATATCCACAGGTAGCCGCAGAACCCGGCCAGCAGACCGGAAAGGCAGAAACTAATGAACTGCATTTTTCCGGCGTTGATCCCGGTGTAGTATGCTGCCGTGGCATTACCGCCTGCGGTGTAGAGCGCTCGTCCGGTGCGGCTGTAGCGCAGGAAATAGCCCACCAGCAGCAGCGCGGCGATGGCGCACCAGCTCAGCACCGGCAAGCCCAGCACTGACGCACGTGGCAGGCCGAGGAAATCTGTACCCATCTGGTTTGAGTTCACCCAGCCGCCGCCGGAGAGCAAAAAGATCATTCCGCGGTAGATGCTCATAGTGCCGAGCGTTACCACAATCGCCGGAATGCCCAGCTTCCACACCAGCAGGCCGTTTATCGCGCCCATCAGCAGCCCAAGCACGCTGGCAAGGATCAGCAGCGCCCAGACGGGCACGTCCGGGTAATGGAAATTAATCAGGGCGACAATCATCCCGGTCAGGGCCAGATTGGCCGCCATCGACAGGTCGATGCCTTTCGTGAGCAGCACCATCATCTGCCCGAGCGCGAGGACGATCAGAATGGCGGTGTCGTTAAACATCTCCACCAGGTTGTCCGGCGCGATAAACGATGGCACGCGGCTACCAATGGCGACGATCATCAGGATAATCACCGCGCCCAGCAGGGCTTCGCGGTGTTTTAAGAGTGAGCTAAGCATTATGCCGCCTCCTGTTTTGCACCGCTGGCGGCGCTGACGATGGTTTCCGCCGTCGCGTCTCCCGCCCGGTACTCGGCCACCATCAGCCCCTCGTGCATGACGATAATGCGATCCGCCATGCCCATCACTTCCGGCAGTTCGGACGAGACCATAATTACCGCCAGCCCCTGACTGACCAGCTCGGACATAAACTGATGCACGGCTGCTTTTGAGCCGATATCGATGCCTTTTGTCGGCTCATCGAGGATAATCACGTCAGGGTGCGTCGCCAGCCATTTGCCGATCACGACCTTTTGCTGGTTGCCGCCAGAGAGGGTCTCCACCGCCTGCTTCCAGCTGAAGGCTTTCACTTGCAGGCGTTTGGCGTATTCGTCCGCCAGCTTCCATTCACGGTCGTCATGCAGCACACCGTTCGGATTGAGCTTGCTGAGCTGAGGCAGGCTGATGTTCTGGGCAATCGGCAGGGCGATAATCGCCCCCTGTTTCTGTCTTTCTTCCGGCACGCAGACGATACCGGCTTTGATCGCATCCGCAGGCTGGCGGAAGCGCCGGGGCTGTCCGTTGAGGATAATTTCCCCGGACGATGGCCGCGTGACGCCGGAAAGCGCCTGCATCAGCTCGGTACGCCCGGCCCCCACCAGCCCGTAAAAGCCGAGGATTTCCCCTTTACGCAGGGAGAACGAGATATGCGCAAACTCGGTCGGATGGCAGAGGTTTTTCACCTCCAGCACCGTCTCGCCTTTTTCGCAGTCGATTTTAGGGAAAGTTTGGGTAATGGCGCGCCCGACCATCATCGACACCATGCGCTCCTCGGTGATCTCATTTATTGCACCTGCGCCGACGAACGCGCCGTCGCGCAAAATGGTGTAATGGTCCGCCAGCTCAAAAATCTCGTCGAACTTGTGGGAAATAAACAGGATGGCTTTGCCCTCCTGCTTTAAGCGCTCCACAATCTGGTAAAACTCGAGGATTTCATGCTGCGACAGCGCCGCCGTCGGTTCATCGAGGATCACCACCTGCGCCTCAAACGACAGCGCGCGGGCAATCGCCACCATGTGACGCTGGGCGATGCTCAGGGTTTTCAGCGTCGCGCGCGGGTCGATTTGCACTTCCAGCCGCGTGAGGATCGCCTGCGCCCGGCGGTGCATTTCCGGCCAGTCGAGCTTTTTCAGGAAGCCTTTGTGAAGGTACTGACCGACAAAAATATTCTCGGTGACCGAGAGTTCATCAAACAGCACGGTTTCCTGGTGAATGGCGGTGATGCCCATTTTATGCGCCGACTCCGGCGTCGGGAGATGAACGGGGATCGCTTTATAGAGAATTTCGCCCTCGTCGGGCTGGTAAATGCCGGTCATCACTTTGACCAGCGTCGACTTGCCCGCGCCGTTTTCGCCTATAAGCGCCGTCACTTTGCCGGGCCACAGCGCAAGCTGCACGTTCTCAAGAGCACGCACGCCGGGGAACACCTTGGTGATGCCAGAAAGCTGTAGCAATGGGGTCATGATAGTTCTCCTGGACAGAGGAATTTGTAGGGCGGGTAAGCGGCAGCGCCACCCGCCTTTTGCCGGATGGCGCTACGCTTATCCGGCCTACAAATTGCATCAAAAGATTTTCGAGAACTTATCAATATTGCTGGCATCGTAGACGAACGGCTCGGCCATCGCGCCGTTGCCGTCAGCATCCAGCTTCACTTTGCCCAGTCTGCCCATGCTGGCCTCACCTTTCGTGGCCGTGCCTTTCACCAGGTCATCCGCCAGGTAGGTTGCCGCATAGCCGAGGTCGATCGGGTTCCAGATGGCAAAGCTCTTGCTCGCGCCGGACTTCACCGCGCCCGCCATCTCGGACGGCAGGCCTAAACCGGTGACGTACACTTTGCCAATCTTGCCCTGGTCCTTCACCGCCTGCGCAGCGGCCACGATGCCCACGGACGATGGCGAAACAATCACTTTCAGTTCGGGGTAGGTTTTCAGCAAGCCGACCGCTTCGCGGTAGCTTTTGTCAGAGAGATCGTCTCCGTAGGCCACGGTCACCAGATTGACGGACGGGTACTTCGGCAGCACCTTTTTCATCTCCGCAATCCAGGTATTCTGGTTGGTGGAGGTTGGCGTGGCACTCAGCACCGCCACGTCGCCCTTCTCCACGTTCAGCGCTTTCAGCGCGTCGGCGGCGAGCTTCACGTTGGTTTCGCCAATCAGGGCATTATTGGACGGGTTGAGGTGGATCTGGCGTCCGGCTTTCGCCACCCCGGAGTCCCACGACACAACCTTAATGCCGCGCTGCATCGCTTTTTTCAGCACCGGCACGACGGCGTCCGGATCGTTCGCGGAAATCGCGATCGCATCCACGCCCTGGGCGATCAACCCGTTCAGCACCTCGATCTGCGCTTCCGCCGTGGTGGTGGTCGGGCCGGTATAAATCACTTTCACATCGCCTAACTCTTTGGCCGCCTCCTGCGCGCCGACGTTCGCTGCCTCGAAGAATCCATTTCCTAAGGACTTCGCCACCAGGGCGATTTTCACTTCTGCTAAAGCGGAACCGGACAACGCCAGAGCGGCAACGGTGAGGATCAAGCTTGCTTTTATTTTCATTGCTTTTACTCCACTGACTTGAGTTAGTTGTAGGGATTGCAGGTGGTTTTCGCCCCGTCTCAATGAGCGGGGCGCGATGTTGTTATTGGTACAGATCTAACGCCGACTGCATGGGGGTGACGCCAAAGCGTTTGCCCAGGGCGATCAGCTCTTCCCGGGTGATGGTCTGCTTCATGCCGCCCATGGAATAGACCTTCACCAGCACTTCCGCGGATTTCTCGGCGGTGTCGATCAGGCCGAAGGTTTCATCCAGCGTCGGGCCGCTGCCGAAGACGCCGTGGAACGGCCACAGCACCAGTGAGTGCTTCTGCATGTCCGTTGCGGTTGCCTGACCGATTTCGTCGGTGCCCGGCACCATCCACGGCAGAATGCCGACGCCGTCCGGGAACACCACCAGACACTCGGTACTGCCTTCCCACAGTTTGCGGGTGAAGAAATCAGAATTATTTTCCAGCACGTAGGTCAGAGCGATCAGGTTGGTGGCGTGGCAGTGCATGATCACGCGGTCTTTGCCATTGGTCGCCTTGATGCGCTCGCAGTGGGAGAGGAAGTGTGCCGGCAGTTCAGAGGTCGGCACCGCGTCGTCCGTCAGTCCCCAGAGAATGTGGTAGCCCGCGCCGTCGCTGTCCACCTTCACCACGCCAAGGTTGGCCTGCGGGTCGAGCTGGACGTTGCGGAAGAACTTCCCGGAACCGGTGACGATAAACGGCGTGTTGGCGAGCAGCGGCATCGGCTGGCTCAGGGCGATATAGCGCGGCTTCTGGTGGAAATCGGCGGCAAATGGCTCGATATCCGCGTCGTCCAGGCGTAGCGTCAGGTTGCCGCCGTTGCGCTCATCCCAGCCTTTGAGCCAGGCGTCAGAGGTGGCTTTGATCATGCCCTGGACGAACCAGGAAGTGGTGATGGTCTGCATAGTTTTCATTTCCAGTTATCGCGGTGAGGTTGAACCCCTCACCCTAACCCTCTCCCCAAAGGGGAGAGGGGATGGTTTGCTCCCTCTCCCCTTTGGGGAGAGGGCAGGGGTGAGGGGGCAGTTACCCGCGCTGACTCAACACGTCTTCCTCATATGCCCGCACGTTGTCCAGCCACTGGCTGCCCGCAGGCGCATCGTGACGCTGGCAGTACATCTCCCATACCGCCTGCCACGGCAGGGATTTCTGCTCTTCCAGCAGCGCCAGGCGCGCGGTGTAGTCGCCGTTTTCTTCCAGCTGTTTCAGGGCGGCGACAGGCTCCAGCAGCGCGCGCAGCAGGGCTTTCTTCATGTTGCGGGTGCCGATAACCCACGCCGCGATGCGGTTGATGGAGGCGTCGAAGAAGTCGAGGCCAATGTGTACGCGGTCAAAGAGGTCGTGGCGGATGATTTCGCTGGCAATGGCCTGGGTTTCGTCATCCAGCAGCACCACGTGGTCGCTGTCCCAGCGAACCGGGCGGCTGACGTGCAGCAGCAGACGCGGCACGTAGAGCATGGCGGCGGAAATTTTGTCGGAGATCACCTCGGTTGGGTGGAAGTGGCCGGCATCCAGGCACAGCGCGGTCTGGCGGCTGGTGGCGTAACCCATGTAGAACTCGTTTGAGCCCACGGTGTAGCTCTCTGCGCCAATGCCGAACAGCTTGCTTTCGACGGCGTCGATGTGGTGCGCCGGGTCCAGTTTTTCGCTGATAGCTTCATCCAGCGCGGCCAGCAGACGCTGACGCGGGGCCAGTCGGTCTACGGTGATGTCCTTCATGCCGTCCGGGCTCCAGATATTCATTACCGATGGCGTGCCAAGCTGCTCGCCGAAATACGCCGAGACCCGGCGGCTGGCTTTGACATGGTCGATCCAGAACTGGCGGATTTCGTCGTTGGCGTGCGCAAGGGTAAACCCGTCCGCGCTCAGCGGGTGCGAGAAGCAGGACGGGTTAAAATCGAGACCCAACCGGTTGGCTTTCGCCCACTCCACCCAGTTCTTAAAGTGTTCCGGTTTGATTTCGTTACGCGCGACCGGCTCGTCGGATTCGAGATAAATGGCGTGCAGGTTCAGGCGCTTTGGCCCGGGGATCAGGCTCAGCGCCAGCTCCAGATCCGCACGCAGTTCGGTGGCGTTGCGCGCTTTGCCCGGGTAGTTACCCGTGGCCTGAATACCCCCCGTCAGGGAACCGCCCGGGTTCTCGAAACCGGCGACGTCATCACCCTGCCAGCAGTGCATGGAGACGGGCAGACGGTCGAGCTGGCGCAGCGCCTCTTCGACATCCACGCCGACGGCGGCGAAACGCTGTTTAGCCAGGTCCCAGGCTTGTTCAAGTTGAGTGGTCATGCGCAAAGCTCCTTAGTCAGTCGTTTTTGCTGAAACTGCGCCCGGTAGCGGGCAATTTCATGGCAGGGATGGGGGGTGAAGGTGGTCAGGCTGTTATTCGCCGTCACCACCGAACGGAAATCGTCGACGTTTGAAAGTTCGTCCAGGGTCATCAGCTGAATGCCGATATTGCCGAGCGTGGAGGCTTCAATCGGACCTGCCACCACGGTAATGCCGCAGGCATCCGCGCAGAGCTGGTTCAGCAGCTGGTTCTGGCAGCCGCCGCCCACGATATGCAGTTGTGTGAACGGTTTGCCGCGAAGGTCAGCCAGCTCGCTCAGGATGTCGGCATACAGCAGGGCGAGGCTGTCAAAAATGCAGCGTGCCAGCTCGGCGGGGCGGGAAGGTACCGGCTGCCCCGCTTCAAAACAGGCGGCCTGGATTTCGGCGCTCATGTGCACCGGGTTGATAAAGCGATCGTCGTTCGGGTTGATCAGGAAGGTGCAGGCCTTCAGCGTTTCGGTTTCCGCGATAAGCGCGGGCAGGTCGGTGATGGCCTGCTCTTTCAGCACCCGCTGGAGCAGCCACAGCCCCATGATGTTCTTCAGCACCCGGTAGCGGCCTTCGGCACCGCCTTCGTTGGTGATGTTCGCCGCCATCGCGGCATCGCTGGTGTACGGGGTTTTGCTCTCGAAGCCCATCAGCGACCAGGTGCCGGAAGAGAGATAGGCCGCATCTTTGTCGGCGAGCGGCGAGGCAATGACCGCGCTCGCGGTGTCGTGACTGGCGACGGCGACAACAGGGATTTCATTCCCCTGCGGGCAAAGCCAGTGACCGATCACATTGCCCGGATGGGTTGGCGCGCCGAACCAGGACGGCGAGGCGCCCGTCCAGGCCAGCAGATGTTCATCCCAGTTATCGGTGTTGATGTTGACCAGCTGCGTGGTGGTGGCGTTGGTGTATTCCCAGTTCATATTGCCGGTCAGACGGTAGCTTAAGTAGTCCGGGATCAGCAGCGCATGCGCCACCTTTTCGACCAGCTCAGGCTGTTGCTCAACCAGCGCACGTAGCTGATACAGCGTGTTAAACGGCAGGAACTGGATGCCACTGCGACCATAGATGTGCTCCTTGCCAAGCTGCGCGATGGCGTGCGCCATCAGCCCATCGGTGCGGCTGTCGCGGTAGGAGACCGGCAGGCCGACGCGTTCGCCGTGACTGTCCAGCAGCACGTAATCCACACCCCAGGTATCAATGCCGATACTGTCGATGCGAATACCGTCTTCGCAGACGTTGTGAAGTCCGGTGCGGATCTCTGCTTCCAGGGCGTCGATATCCCAGGTAACAAAACCGTCCTGTTTTTGCAGACAATTGGCGAAACGGTGCATTTCGCGAAGCGTAAGGGTGTGCAGGTCGCAGTCCCAGGTGGCGAGCATTACACGGCCGCTGGATGCGCCTAAATCGACAGCCACACAATGGCGAAAAGTCATGGTCGGGTCCTTTCTTAAGTCATTACCGAGGAGTGTAAGAAAGGGAAGAAATAGCCACCTTCTCGCCACTGACAGCCCAAATCTCGCGCTGGCAAGAAAGCAAAGATGAACGTGAGGGAGTTCACAGTTTCCAGTAATCGCGGGGTTTGCAGGCAGTGTGACGCTGACCGCATTTCCCGATCTTTCCGCCTGTTTCTTGAAAAACCGGCAGCTTTTGCGCGGTTTGCTGTCAAAAATTTAAGGTGAGCGGGGAAGGCCTTAATTACTATTTTGAGAACTTTTCTCATTGGTAGAGGCCGTTATGACCGTACTGCACAGCGTCGATTTTTTTCCTTCGGGGGCTTCGCCGGTTGCGATTGAGCCACGGCTGCCTCAGGCTGCGTTCCCGGAACATCATCATGATTTTCATGAAATTGTGATTGTTGAGCACGGAACGGGCATCCACGTGTTTAATGGTCAGCCGTATACCATCAGCGGCGGTACGGTGTGCTTCGTGCGCGATCACGACAGGCACCTGTATGAACATACCGATAACCTGTGCCTGACCAATGTGCTCTATCGTTCTCCGGATGCGTTTCAGTTTCTCTCCGGGCTGAATCAGCTGTTGCCGCAGGAGAAGGACGGCCATTATCCGTCGCACTGGCGGGTGAATCAGTCCACGTTGCAGCAGGTGCGTCAGCTGGTAAGCCAGATGGAGCAGAGCGAGGATGGACAGGAGACGCACGCCATTGCTACCCGCGAGATGCTGTTTATGCAGCTGCTGGTGCTGCTGCGGCGCAGCAGCCTGGTGGAAGGGCTGGAAAATAACGACGCGCGCCTGAATCAGCTGATGGCCTGGCTGGAAGATCATTTTGCCGAAGATGTCTGCTGGGAAACGCTGGCGGATGACTTTTCGCTCTCGCTGCGCACGCTGCATCGTCAGCTCAAGCAGCATACCGGGCTGACGCCGCAGCGCTACCTCAACCGTCTGCGCCTGATTAAAGCGCGTCACCTTTTAAGGCACACGGATGAAAGCGTCACGGATATCGCCTATCGCTGCGGTTTCGGCGACAGTAACCACTTTTCAACGCTGTTTCGTCGGGAATTTAGCTGGTCGCCGCGCGATATCCGTCAGGGGAAAGACGCGTTGCTTCAGTAACGCGAGGGCAGTCACCGTTTTTTTACCGCAGAAAGGCTAATAATGTCCGGTTATTCGCCGTCGAGGTTGTGGTGTGGCTGCTCAGTTAATTCTTCGTAAAGATGATTTTTTTGCCTCCGCGAGTCAGGCCGTCGCGGTGGCGGACCGCTATCCACAAAACGTCTTTGCCGAGCATACCCACGAGTTCTGCGAGCTGGTGCTGGTGTGGCGGGGCAACGGCCTGCACGTCCTCAACGACCGTCCCTACCGCATCACGCGCGGAGACCTGTTCTACATCCGCGCCGAAGATAAACACTCTTACGCCTCGGTTAACGATCTGGTGTTGCAGAACGTCATCTACTGCCCTGACAGGCTTAAACTGAATGTCGACTGGGCGGGCAATATCCCCGGTTTACATGATGCCAGAGGCGAACCGCACTGGCGCTTAAGCAGCAACGGCATGGCTCAGGTGCGCCAGACGATTTCCCAGCTGGAGCAGGAGAGCCAGAAGAGCGATCCGGTGGCAAACCAGATGTCGGAGCTGCTTTTTGCCCAGCTGGTGATGACCCTGAAGCGCCATCGTTACGCTACGGATAATCCCTCTGCCACCACGCAGGAAGCGCTGCTGGATAAGCTCATCACCCGGCTTGCGGGCAGTCTTAACAAGAGTTTCGTGCTGGAAAAATTCTGCGAGCAGGAGCAGTGCAGCGAGCGCGCGCTGCGCCAGCAGTTCCGCACCCAGACGGGGATGACGGTCAACCACTATCTGCGCCAGCTGCGCATCTGCCACGCCCAGTACCTGTTACAGCATACGGAGCTGATGGTGAGTGAAGTGGCGATGCGCTGCGGCTTTGAGGACAGTAACTACTTTTCGGTGGTGTTTAACCGTGAGGTGGGGATGACGCCGGTTCAGTGGCGTCATCGCAGTCGAAAGGCAGCGTAATCAGTTCGCCATGCCGAGGCCGACGATATTGGCCGCAATAATAATCACCACGCAGCCCAGGCTCAGCACGCCAACCGGACGACGCCCGGCGTTGTTCCACTCTTTCAGCACCAGCCCAACCAGCCCGCCGCACAGCACGTAGAAGCTCATGTGCAGCATCCAGCTCATGTAGTCATACTGCGCCGGAATACTGGCGTGACCCCAGGCGTAGAAGAAGAATTGCAGATACCACATAAGACCGCCGAGGGCGGAGAGCAGGACGTTGGTGACGATCAGCGGTTTTGCCAGCGAGAAGTCGGCTTTTACCGACAGGTTGTTCACTTTTGCCAGACGAATAAAGCAGAAGCCGAGGTTTACCAGCGCGCCGCCGCCCATGATCACCACGTAGCTTGGCAGGGCAACGTACAGCGGGTCGACGCCCAGCGCCGCAGCGGCGTCGTGCATCGGTTTGGCGGCGTTCATCGCGAACGACATGCCCGCCGAGAAGACACCGCACATCACCGCCAGTAGCAGCCCTTTCTTCAGGTTGAACTCTTCGGCTTTAATGCCCATCTTGCGTTCTTTCAACTGGCCCGCGCGGGTGACAATTCCCACGCCGATCACCGCTACCAGCACGCCCAGCAGCGTCATTCGCCCACCCTGGGTGTTGATCAGCACATCGAAGTTGCCGTTGAGGATTGGCGTCATCAGGGTGCCAACAATCAGCGTAATGCCGATCGCGATGCCAATCCCCATCGACATGCCGAGGTAGCGCATGGTGAGGCCGTAGTTGATATTACCGATACCCCACATCGCGCCGAACAGGAATACCTGCAGCAGGGTGGAGGCGTTGAAGGAGGAGAAGTAGCCCCAGAAATCGGGCAGCAGCATGGCGCTGATTGTCCACGGCAAAATCAGCCAGGACACGGTACCGCCAACGGACCACATGGTTTCCCATGACCAGCCTTTCACCTTTTTAAACGGGGCATAGAAACAGGCTGCACTGGCCGCGCCTATCAAATGCCAGAAGATACCCATCGTAATCGCATGATTCATTTTTACATCCTCATCGTTTTTATAGCCGGAGGCTTCCCGCCGACTTGATGAGTGTAAAAATTAGGCGGTTTGGGAACCTTCAGAAGGTTGCCGCACTTTTGTTTTGAATGGCAATCAGCTCGTTAACCGCGTGAGCAGACTCACAATTCCTTCATTTCTTAAAAACCGAATAACCTTATAAAAACTACGGCATTGATAATCATTTTCAATATCATTTAATTAACTATAATGAACCAACTGCTTACGCGGCATTAACAGCTGTGCCGCCCGACAATAATGGAGAGGATTATGAGTTATACACTGCCATCCCTGCCGTATGCCTACGACGCACTGGAACCGCATTTCGACAAGCAGACGATGGAAATCCATCACACTAAACATCACCAGACCTACGTGAATAACGCGAATGCTGCGCTGGAAAGCCTGCCAGAGTTCGCTAATCTGCCTGTTGAAGAGCTGATCACCAAACTGGACCAGCTGCCAGCAGACAAGAAAACCGTGCTGCGCAACAACGCGGGCGGTCACGCTAACCACAGCCTGTTCTGGAAAGGCCTGAAAACCGGCACCACCCTTCAGGGTGACCTGAAAGCGGCTATCGAGCGTGACTTCGGTTCCGTTGACAACTTCAAAGCGGAATTCGAAAAAGCCGCTGCAACCCGTTTCGGCTCTGGCTGGGCGTGGCTGGTCCTGAAAGGTGACAAACTGGCGGTCGTTTCAACCGCAAATCAGGACTCCCCGCTGATGGGTGAAGCTATCTCTGGCGCATCCGGCTTCCCAATTCTGGGTCTGGACGTGTGGGAACACGCATACTACCTGAAGTTCCAGAACCGTCGCCCTGACTACATCAAAGCCTTCTGGGATGTAGTGAACTGGGACGAAGCAGCAGCGCGTTTCGCCGCTAAAAAATAAGGTTGCATTGACGCCTGTGAGAAGCGAGTCTGATGACTCGCTTTTTTTGTATCTGAAGGAGTGGAGATGCATTACCCGGTGAATGTGTTTACAGGCAAGGTAAGGGAGTACGAAGGCAGTCGCCCTAGCGCTATCGCCAAAGTGCAGGTCGACGGTGAGCTGACGCTTACCGAGCTTGGTCTGGCGGGCGACCAGCAGGCCGAAAAGAAAATCCACGGCGGGCCCGATCGCGCGCTGTGCCACTATCCGCGCGAGCACTATCAGCACTGGAAAACCGAATTTCCTGAACAGGCGGACCTTTTCGTCGCCCCCGCGTTTGGCGAAAATCTCTCAACGGAAGGGCTGACGGAGAAGAACGTCTTTATTGGCGATATTTATCGCTGGGGCGATGCTCTGATTCAGGTCACCCAGCCGCGCTCGCCGTGCTTCAAACTTAACTACCATTTTGGCATTCAGGATATGTCGGCCCAGCTGCAAAACGCGGGTAAAACCGGCTGGCTGTATCGCGTTGTGCAGACGGGACAGGTTTCGGCGGATGCGCCGCTGGAGCTGGCGTCGCGGCTGAGCGATGTCTCCGTGTATGAGGCCTGCGCTATTGCCTGGCATATGCCGTTTGACGACGAGCAATATCACCGTCTGCTGTCGGCGGCGGGGTTATCGACCAGCTGGACCAGAACGATGCAGAAGCGGCGCGTAAGCGGCAAGATCGAGGATAATTCGCGGAGATTGTGGGGGAAATAATTGCCCCTCACCCCGGCCCTCTCCCCAAAGGGGCGAGGGTGAAAAGACCGCACCGAGCCTTCCCCTCTCCCCTATGGGGAGAGGGTTAGGGTGAGGGGATTACGAACGCTTATACAGCGGCAGCCACAGCGTTAGCCGCAGACCGCCCAGCGGGCTGTCATCGGCTTTCACCCAGCCACGGTGCTGCTGCATGGCTGTTTCAACAATTGCCAGACCCAGCCCTGTACCGCCAGATTCACGGTCGCGCGCCTCGTCGGTACGGTAGAACGGACGGAAAATCTGCTCGCGATCTTCCGGGCTGACGCCTGGACCGTCGTCGTCCACGATGATAGTGATCCCGTCTTTATCCACCGAAAACGCCACTTCAATCTTCGTGTGCGAGTAGCGCAGGGCGTTACGCACGATATTCTCCAGCGCGCTTTCCAGCGTGTTGGGGTTACCGTACAGCGGCCACGGGCCCGGCGGGAAATTGACGGTGAAGGATTTGCCCATCTGTTCCGCTTCGAAGGCCGCGTTGTCCAGCACCTCATGCCAGAGGTGATTGGCTTTCACCGTTTCGCTCACCAGCGCGTTTTTCTGCTGATTGCGCGACATCACCAGCAGATCGTTGATCATGCTGTCCAGGCGATGCGCTTCCGTCTCAATACGCTCCAGCTCTTTGCTCTCACCGCTGCGACGGCGCAGCAGGGCGGTACCCAGCTGTAAACGCGTGAGCGGCGTACGCAGCTCGTGGGAGATATCCGACAGCAGACGTTGCTGGGCCGTCATCATTCGATCAAGCGCGCTCACCATCTGGTTAAAACTGGTTCCGGCGGCCAGGAACTCCTGCGGCCCGGATTCCAGCTCCGGATGCTGCCTCAGGTTGCCCTGCGCCACTTCGTCCGCCGCGTTTTTCAGCTTACGCGCCGGTTTCGCCAGGCTCCACGCCAGCCATAACAGCAGTGGGGAACTAACCAGCATGGTGACAATCAACAGCAACAGCGGACGGTCAAACAGCAGGTTGATGAAGTCGGACTGGGAACTGCTCGCGGGGCGAATCAGGTAGAGCTGGTAGTTATCTTCCCCATCCCGCACCGAGAAAGGACCCACCATTTCTACCCGACCATATTTCTTTTTCTGTGGGTGATCGGCGTTATCCGCCTGGCCAATAAAGTTGCGGATAATCTGCATTTCATTGCGATCGGCCCCAATCACGCGGCCTTCACTGGTGACCAGTAAAAGACGTTGTCCGGGGGGCGCCCACTTGTCGATAGCGCGAAACAGCCTGCGCCACCACATTAAATCGTTCGGCGGATCGTTTGCCAGCTCCGCTTCCACGTGCTGCTCGATCATCACGCCCTGACGTTGCTCGCTGTCGAGCAGCTCCGTCATCTGGCGTGAGTCGAGTTTTGGCAACATCAAAACGAGCATTAAAACCAGTGCCAGCGTCAGCCAGAAGATGGCGAAGATGCGGGCGGTTAAGCTGCCTATCATGAAGCGGAAACCATCAGATAACCGCGACCACGCAGGGTTTTAAACCAGGGGTGACCGTCTTTACGCTCCGGCAGCTTACGGCGCAGGTTCGAGATATGCATATCGATGGCGCGGTCAAACGGGGTGAGGCGTTTGCCCAGCACTTCCTGGCTCAAGTGTTCACGCGACACCACCTGGCCGAGATGCTGCGCCAGCAGATACAGCAGGGTGAACTCGGTGCCGGTTAGCTCCAGCGTTTCACCGTCGAAGCTCGCTTCCTGGCGGCCCGGGTTCAGGCTCAGGGAGTCCACTTCCAGCGTAGGTGAGCTGTTGTCGGTATTCTGCTGCTGCTCGCTCCAGTGAGAGCGGCGCAGGATCGCGCGAATACGGGCCACCAGTTCACGGTCGTTGAACGGCTTAGGTAAATAGTCATCCGCACCCAGCTCAAGGCCGAGTACGCGGTCAAGCTCGCTGCCGCGCGCGGTCAGCATAATGACGGGGGTCTGGTGTGTCTGGCGAAGCTCTTTCAACGTATCAATACCGTTTTTCTTCGGCATCATGACGTCGAGCAAAAGTAAATCGATGCTGTCGTCAAGGAGACTCAGCGCCTGTTCCCCATCATGGGCAACCAGGACGTTGAAACCTTCCATGTCGAGCAACTCCTTTAAAAGAGATGTGAGCTCTCGGTCATCATCAACTAACAGGATTTTATTCATTGTTTAAATACCTCCGAGGCAGAAATTACGACATCAAGGCTATCTAATCCATGACTTTACGTTGTTTTACACCCCCTGACGCATGTTTGCAGCCTGAATCGTAGACTGTCTCTCGTTGAATCGCGACACGAAAGATTTTGGGAGCAAGTGATGCGCAAAGTTACCGCTGCCGTCATGGCCTCAACGCTGGCCTTCTGTGCGTTTAGCCAGGCTGCTGTAGCTATCAACAGCGATAACGGTTCCTCAGTAGAGGGCGCAACGCAGCACAGCAGCCAAAGCCATATGTTTGACGGCATAAGTTTAACCGAACATCAGCGTCAACAGATGCGAGATCTGATGCAGAGGGCACGACACGACCAGCCCCCTGTTAATGTTAGCGAAATGGAGACAATGCATCGCCTTGTCACCGCAGAAAATTTTGACGAAAGCGCTGTACGCGCTCAGGCAGAAAAAATGGCGCAGGAACAGGTTGCCCGCCAGGTAGAAATGGCGAAGGTTCGCAACCAGATGTTCCACCTGCTAACGCCCGAGCAGCAAGCGGTTTTGAATACCAAACATCAGCAACGTATGAACCAGTTGCGTGAGGTTGCACGGATGCAGCGAAGCTCAGATATGACGCTTTTCAGTAGCAATAGCAGTACCCGTAGTAACCAGTAAACCCTGTTTTCCTTGCCATAGACACCATCCCTGTCTTCCCCCACATGATGTGGGGGTTTTTTTTGCCCATCGTTCAGTGTTGTTAACGCTTTATTCATCCTTTCACTCCACCGCCATCCGTTATACTAGCGCCATGGCATGACAGGAGTGTTTATGAATCAATCCTATGGACGGCTGGTAAGCCGGGCCGCAATAGCCGCGACGGTGACGGCGTCGTGTTTGCTGATCATTAAAATTTTCGCGTGGTGGTACACCGGGTCGGTTAGTATTCTGGCTGCGCTGGTGGATTCACTTGTGGATATTGCCGCCTCGCTGACCAACCTGCTGGTGGTGCGCTATTCGCTGCAACCGGCGGATGAAGAGCATACGTTTGGCCACGGCAAAGCGGAATCGCTGGCCGCGCTGGCACAAAGTATGTTTATTTCGGGCTCCGCGCTTTTCCTGTTTTTGACCGGCATTCAGCATCTTATTTCGCCTTCTCCGATGAACGATCCGGGCGTTGGTGTGGTCGTAACCGTAGTTGCACTTATAAGCACACTTGTTCTTGTAACGTTCCAGCGCTGGGTTGTACGCAAAACACAAAGCCAGGCTGTACGGGCCGATATGCTTCATTATCAGTCTGATGTTATGATGAATGGGGCTATTCTTATTGCGCTCGGTCTGGCCTGGTATGGCTGGCATCGTGCCGATGCGTTGTTTGCGTTAGGGATAGGGATCTATATTTTATACAGCGCGTTGCGGATGGGGTATGACGCGGTACAGTCGCTTCTTGACCGTGCGCTTCCGGATGCAGAACGTGATGAAATTTATGCCATCGTGACCCACTGGCCTGGCGTCAGTGGTGCTCACGATCTTCGTACGCGGCAGTCAGGGCCGACCCGCTTTATTCAGATTCATTTGGAAATGGAAGACAACCTGCCACTGGTTCAGGCGCATATGGTCGCTGAACAGGTGGAGCAGGCGATTTTGCAGCGTTTCCCTGGGTCAGACGTCATTATTCACCAGGATCCGTGCTCTGTCGTCCCCAGGGCGTTTTGAGCTTTCGTAATTCGTTGTAAAAAAGTGAGCCAGACCAGCATTTTGTGGATAAATTACCACCATATGGCCTGACCTGAATCAATTCAGCTGGAAGGGATTGATATACTATTTGCAGTATTCGACGGTTGAACAGTTTCTTCCGGCAGCAGATTTCAATTTTGCATTCCTAAGTTCAGAGGTAGTCATGATTAAGAAAATCGGTGTGTTGACAAGCGGCGGTGATGCGCCGGGCATGAACGCGGCAATCCGTGGGGTTGTCCGTGCAGCGCTGACGGAAGGTCTGGAAGTTTTTGGTATCTATGACGGTTACCTGGGTCTGTATGAAGACCGCATGGTTCAGCTCGACCGCTACAGCGTGTCTGACATGATCAACCGTGGCGGTACTTTCCTCGGTTCCGCGCGCTTCCCGGAATTCCGTGACGAACACATCCGTGAAGTGGCTATCGAAAACATGAAAAAACGGGGTCTGGATGCGCTGGTGGTTATCGGCGGCGACGGCTCGTACATGGGTGCAAAACGTCTGACTGAAATGGGCTTCCCGTGCATCGGCCTGCCTGGCACCATCGACAACGACATCAAAGGCACTGACTACACCATCGGTTACTTCACTGCGCTGGGTACCGTTGTGGAAGCGATTGACCGCCTGCGTGACACCTCTTCCTCTCACCAGCGTATTTCCATTGTTGAAGTGATGGGCCGTTACTGCGGTGACCTGACCCTGGCGGCGGCCATTGCCGGTGGCTGTGAGTTCGTGGTAGTTCCGGAAGTAGAGTTCAGCCGTGAAGATCTGGTCGCAGAGATCAAAGCCGGCATCGCGAAAGGTAAGAAACACGCCATCGTTGCTATCACCGAGCACATCTGTGACGTTGACGAGCTGGCGAAGTACATCGAAACCGAAACCAAACGCGAAACCCGCGCGACCGTTCTGGGTCACATTCAGCGTGGCGGTTCCCCAGGCCCGTACGACCGTATCCTGGCGTCCCGCATGGGTGCGTACGCGATCGAGCTGCTGCTACAGGGCCACGGCGGCCGCTGCGTCGGTATTCAGAACGAGAAACTGGTTCACCATGACATCATCGACGCCATTGAAAACATGAAGCGTCCGTTCAAAGGTGACTGGCTGGACTGCGCGAAAAAACTGTACTGATCGGCTCTGTTGCCCGGTGGCGGCAAGGTAAATGCAAAACGGTAACCCTTGGGTTACCGTTTTTTATGGTTGCTCCCTCTCCCGTGGGAGAGGGTTGGGGTGAGGGCATCAGGCCGCTCATTCACTTTTTTTTATTCCTTCACGTTATAGCCAATCTTTTTTTATTCTTTAATCATCGGTTAGCTTTCTGGCACGCTGCATTCATCAAAACACTACACAAGAGAGCCGGGCGATGAATAAATGGGGCGTGGGGTTAACATTATTGCTGGCATCGACCAGCGTTCTGGCAAAGGACATTCAGTTACTGAACGTGTCGTACGATCCGACGCGTGAACTGTACGACCAGTACAACAAAGCTTTTGCGGCGCACTGGAAACAGGAAACCGGCGATAACGTGGTGGTTCGTCAGTCTCACGGCGGTTCAGGTAAGCAGGCGACATCGGTGATCAACGGCATTGAAGCCGATGTGGTTACCCTGGCGCTGGCTTATGACGTAGACGCGATCGCGGAGCGTGGCCGTATCGACAAAAACTGGATCAAGCGCCTGCCGGACAACTCTGCGCCATACACCTCGACCATTGTCTTCCTGGTGCGCAAAGGCAACCCGAAACAGATTAAAGACTGGAACGACCTGATTAAGCCGGGCGTGTCTGTCATCACGCCGAACCCGAAAAGCTCCGGCGGCGCACGCTGGAACTACCTGGCGGCCTGGGGCTACGCCCTGCACCACAACAACGGTGACCAGGCTAAAGCGCAGGAATTCGTGAAAGCGCTGTTTAAAAATGTCGAAGTGCTGGACTCCGGCGCGCGCGGCGCAACTAACACCTTCGTCGAGCGCGGCATCGGCGACGTGCTGATTGCCTGGGAAAACGAAGCCCTGCTGGCGACCAACGAGCTGGGTAAAGACAAATTCGAGATCGTGACCCCGAGCGAATCCATCCTGGCTGAGCCGACCGTCTCCGTCGTCGATAAGGTTGTTGATAAGAAGGGCACTAAAGCGGTGGCGGAAGCCTACCTGAAGTACCTCTACTCACCGGAAGGGCAGGAAATTGCGGCGAAAAACTTCTACCGCCCGCGCGATGAGGCCGTCGCGAAGAAATACGAAAACGCCTTCCCGAAACTGAAGCTGTTCACTATCGATGATGTTTTTGGCGGCTGGACCAAAGCGCAAAAAGAGCACTTCTCTAACGGCGGCACCTTCGACCAGATCAGCAAGCGCTAAGCGTTTTACAAAGAACGACACGGTAACCCGGTGTGAGAAATCCACCGGGTTTTTTATTTGGTCATCATTTTGCGTTACTCTTTTGCCTCTATTGAAAACAGGGAACGCGTTGTGAAAAAAATTATCTTACTGATTCTGATCGTTATCGCCCTTGCCGCAGGCGGCGTGTACTGGATGAAAGCGGGTAATCCGAATGCGTTGCGTCATATCGTTCTCGACCAGTGTGTGCCCAACCAGCTGCAAAACCGTAACCCGGCGCCGTGTGCGCAGGTGAAGCCAGATGCTGGCTACGTGGTGTTCAAAGACCGCAACGGGCCGCTGCAATACCTGCTGATGCCCACGTACCGTATTAACGGCACCGAAAGCCCGCTGCTGACTGAGCCTCAGACGCCGAATTTCTTCTGGCTGGCGTGGCAGTCTCGTCATTTTATGAGCATGAAACGGGGAGCCGACGTGCCTGACAGCGCTATTTCGCTGACCATCAACTCCCCGACCGGACGCACGCAGAACCATTTTCATATCCACATCTCCTGCCTGCGCCCGGACGTGCGCGAGAAGCTGAACGCGGCGCAGGGGCAAATCAGCACCCAGTGGCTACCGCTTCCGGGCGGGCTGGAAGGGCATGAGTACCTTGCCCGTCGGGTGACGGAGAACGAACTGGTGCAGCGCAGCCCGTTTATGATGCTGGCGGAAGAGCTGCCGGAAGCGCGCGACCATATGGGACGCTTCGCGCTGGCGATGGCGCAGCAGTCAGACGGCTCGTTTGTATTGCTGGCGACAGAGCGTAACCTGCTTACCTTTAACCGTGCGTCGGCTGAGGAATTGCAGGATCATCAATGCGATATCCTGAAGTGACCCCACCATAAATAGCGTTTACTCGCCCTGCCTGTCGCCGTAGACTTGCTGAAAAATTCTACAGGAGACAGGTATGTCGCTCTGGTTAACGCATCCTCTGCTGCTTCCCTCGCTGATCGTCGGCGTCACCATCGTGCTGTGGGCGACGTCGCTGTTGCCGGAATTTATCACCGCGCTGCTGTTCTTTACGGCGGCGATGACCGCCAGAATCGCCCCGCCGGAAGTGATCTTTGGCGGCTTCGCCTCGTCTGCCTTCTGGCTGGTGTTCAGCGGCTTTGTGCTGGGCGTGGCGATTCGGAAAACCGGCCTGGCGGACAGGGCCGCCCGGGCGCTGTCGGCAAAGCTTACCGACTCCTGGGTGCTGATGGTGGCAAGCGTTGTGCTGCTGAGCTATGCCCTGGCATTCGTGATGCCGTCGAACATGGGACGTATTGCGTTGCTGATGCCGATTGTCGCCGCGATGGCGAAGCGGGCCGGCATTCCTGATGGCTCGCGGGCCTGGTTTGGCCTGGCGCTGGCGGTCGGGTTTGGCACCTTCCAGCTCTCGGCCACTATTTTGCCCGCTAACGTGCCAAACCTGGTGATGAGCGGCGCGGCGGAGGGCTCATACGGCATCCACCTCAACTATGTCCCGTATCTGCTGCTGCACACGCCGGTGCTGGGTATTCTCAAAGGCCTGATTCTGATTGGCCTGATCTGCTGGCTGTTTCCCGGCAACCCAAAACCGGCGAAGGATCTCGCGCCATCGGAACCGATGGCGCGTGACGAAAAACGTCTCGCCTGGCTGCTGGCGGTGGTGTTGACGATGTGGGTAACGGAGAGCTGGCACGGCGTGGGCCCAGCGTGGACAGGGCTGGCGGCCTCGGTCATCGTTATGCTGCCGCGCATCGGATTTATCACCGGCGAGGAGTTCTCGGCGGGGGTGAATATGCGCACCTGTATTTACGTCGCGGGTATACTCGGGCTGGCCATTACGGTGACGCAGACCGGTATCGGTGCGGCCGTAGGCGAGGCGTTGCTCCATATCATGCCGCTGGATGCAGACCGCCCGTTTACCAGCTTCCTGGCGCTGACGGGGATCACCACGGCGCTCAACTTCATTATGACCGCCAACGGCGTTCCGGCGCTGTACACCACGCTGGCGCAGAGCTTCTCCGACGCGACCGGCTTCCCGCTGCTGTCGGTGATCATGATTCAGGTGCTGGGGTATTCCACGCCGCTGCTGCCGTATCAGGCGTCGCCGATTGTGGTGGCGATGGGCTTAGGGAAAGTGCCTGCGAAGGCGGGGATGCTGCTCTGCCTGGCGCTGGCGATTGCGACGTATCTGGTACTGCTGCCGCTGGATTATTTGTGGTTTAGCGTATTAGGACGTTTGTAGTGGTTTTGTAGGGCGGGTTAGCGAAGCGCCACCCGCCCCAAAGGCAATTACGCCTGCTTAGCCGCTTCTGCCGCTTTAACGATCACCGCGAAAGCGTCTGCTTTCAGGGATGCGCCGCCAACCAGCGCGCCATCGATGTCTGGCTGGGTGAACAGCTCAGCTGCGTTTGATGCGTTAACGGAACCGCCGTACTGGATGATGACCTGCTCAGCCACTTTCGCGTCTGCTTTTGCAATGTGGTCACGGATGAACTTGTGCACCGCCTGTGCCTGCGCTGGAGTTGCAGATTTGCCGGTACCGATCGCCCAGACTGGCTCGTAAGCGATAACCGCGCCTTCGAACGCTGCCGCGCCCTGGGTTTTCAGCACAGCGTCGATCTGACGTGCGCACACTTCTTCGGTTTTACCCGCTTCGTTTTCTGCTTCGGTTTCACCGATGCACAGAACCGGGATCAGACCCTGCTCTTTCAGCACAGCGAATTTCTTCGCGATGAACTCGTCAGATTCTTTGTGGTAGGTGCGACGCTCAGAGTGGCCGATGATGATGTATTTCGCGCCGATGTCTTTCAGCATTTCAGCGGAGGTTTCACCGGTAAACGCGCCAGACAGGTTAACGTCAACGTTCTGCGCGCCCAGAATGATGTGGCTGCCGTCAGCGGCACGTTTAGCCAGATCCAGGTACATATCCGGCGGAGCGATAGCAACCGCGCAGCCGGTCACGCCAGCCAGCTCTTTACGCAGGTTAGCAACCAGTTCGTTTACCATGTGGCGGCTGCCGTTCAGTTTCCAGTTACCCATCACTAAAGGATGTCGCATTTCAATTCTCCACGCTCAATAAGCGAATTAAGGAATATGGCCACCCTTAAGGGCAGCATGGTCTGTGAATCAGTATAGAGATTTTCCCTCGAAAGGCTTTGCTTTTTGTCATTAATTCGCCCCCTCGAGTGCGTCTGATAGGGCCAGCTTAATCGGTTCAACCGCGAAGGTCAGCCCCTTTTCGCCGTTATCTGCGACGACATAGCGAACGGCACCTTCCGTATCGGCGTAATAGCGTTTGTTTTTCCCGGCGGTAAGCAGTTTTTGCAGCTTTTGCTGGCTTTGCGCTTTCGTGAAGGTGGGAGTAAAGGCGCGCAAAATAGCACTCATATACTCCAGCGCTTTCGCTTTCGCCGCTTTCTGCTCTGGGCCCTGAATCGGCAGCCAGGTGATCTGCATGCTTTTGATTTTTAACGTTCCGCGCTCAAGGGCAGTGGAAGCATATAGATTCTCGTTAATTTTGCTGGCAGCGCGGGTCAGGGTTGGCGTATCGCGGGCACCGTCAATCGCACGGAACTCCCCCAGCGCAAGCGAGGGGTTTTCTTTATTGAAGGCTTCGCGGAACTGGCTGATAGATTGATCGAAAGAGGGGGCGCCCGCCAGAAGGTAGGGGGCGGTGACCGGGGAAGCCGGTTCCGCGGCGTGCAGAGAAAAACTGGCGCTCAGCATCGCTAAACACAAATAAAGAGAGTGTGCCGAACTTTTCATCAACATTGCCCCTGGCCGTTATTGCCCATGATTAAAACGATATCTGGTCGGCTTGTCAAAAGGTCACAACTCCAGGGTAAAATGCGGGCTAAACAATAATAAGGAACCTTACATGACCATACAGCAGTGGTTGTTTTCATTCAAAGGGCGTATTGGACGCCGTGACTTCTGGATCTGGATGGCAGCGTGGGTTGTCGCCATGCTGCTTCTGTTTTTTGTTGCCTATAACGCCTGGCTGAGCACGCAAACTGCGGCTTTTGCGCTGGTCTGTTTACTGTGGCCAACCGCCGCCGTGGTGGTGAAACGTCTGCACGATCGCGGTCGCTCCGGCGCTTGGGCTTTTCTGATTATTCTGGCGTGGATGCTGGTGGCGGGGAACTGGTCAATGCTGCCCTCCATCCTCCCGTGGGTGGTGGGCAGACTGCTGCCGACGGTTATCTTTGTGATGATGGTTGTCGAACTGGGCGCGTTTATTGGCACCCAGAGCGAGAACAAATACGGAAAAGATACCCTTGAGGTGAAGTACCGCTGATCACCAGTAGTGTTCGGCGGTCATATGGCCCGGTCGGCGGCGAAGGTGTTTCGTCATCTGCCGGGTATCCTTCAGCAGTTGCTGCGTATCGCGCACCATCTGCGGGTTACCGCACAGCATCACGTGGCTGGTTTCGGTATTCATCGGTAAACCCACCGCCTCTTCCAGCGCGCCGCTTTCAATCAACGCCGGAACGCGACCGGTTAACGAGCCAGCTGCGGTTTCGCGGCTGACCACCGTCTGAATTTTTAACTTCCCGCCATATCGCTGTTCCAGCGCCTGCATCTGCGGCAAATAGCTCAGGTCTGCGGCGTAGCGCGCGGCGTGGACCAGCACGATATTCTTAAAGCGCTCCAGATCTTTGCCGTACTCCAGGATAGAGAGATACGGGCCGATGGCCGTGCCGGTCGCCAGCATCCAGAGCGTGTCACAGTCGGGGATTTCATCCAGCACGAAGAACCCCGCCGCGTCGGAGACAATCTGCACCTCATCGCCCGGTTTCAGCGCGGCGAGGCGCGGGCTGAGCTTACCGTCCGGGACGGTGACCAGATAGAATTCGAGATCCGGGTTATCAGGCGCGTTAACGTAAGAGTAGGCGCGCTGTACGCGTTCACCGTCGATATCCAGCCCGAGCTTGGCAAACTGCCCGGCGGTAAACGGATGAACGGGAGCGTGCAGCGTGAGGCTAAATAGCGCATCGGTCCAGAACTGTACCTTTGTGACTTTACCTGTTACCCAGTCCGCCATGATCTTCTCCTGTGCTGTTTCTCTCTTCTATCTTCCGTACTTGTGGGAAATATTTCCAGCCCATTCGGGCCGGAAAGCTCTATCGATCAAACGGTTTTACAGAATGTGCGTCTGTACGTCCGGGTCTTTGCGGTCGAGATAATGAATGGACTGAATGCGGCGAATGGTGCGGGATTTGCCGCGGATCAGCAGGGTTTCAGTGGTGGCCATGTTTCCCTTGCGGGTGATGCCATCCAGCAGATCGCCTTTGGTGATGCCGGTTGCGGAGAAGACCACGTTATCGCTGCGAGCCATCTCGTTCAGCGCGAGCACTTTATTGGCCTCGATGCCCATCGCCGCACAGCGCGCCAGTTCGTCTTCACCAATGCGAAGGTTCTCGTCGCTGTCGCCTTTGACCTCATGGCGTGGCAGCAGACGCGCCTGCATATCGCCTTCCAGCGCGCGGATCACTGCCGCAGAGACCACACCTTCCGGCGCGCCGCCGATGCCGTAAAGCACGTCGACCTCGCTGTCCGGCATGCAGGTCAGAATAGAGGCGGCAACGTCGCCATCAGGAATGGCAAATACGCGCACGCCGAGTGCTTGCAGATAAGCGATGGTGGCGTCGTGGCGCGGTTTCGCCAGGATGGTCACGGTGAGTTCGTTGAGCGGTTTACCCAGCGCCGCTGCGATATTGCGCAGGTTGGCATCCAGCGGCAGGCTAAGGTCGATAGCGCCTTTAGCACCAGGACCGACAATCAGCTTTTCCATGTACATATCTGGCGCGTTGAGGAAGCAGCCCTTATCGCCCACCGCCAGCACCGCCAGCGCGTTGGCCTGGCCCATCGCCGTCATGCGCGTGCCTTCGATCGGGTCGACCGCGATATCCACCGCATCGCCTTTGCCCGTCCCGACTTTTTCACCGATGTAGAGCATCGGGGCTTCGTCGATTTCGCCTTCGCCAATGACGATAGTGCCATCGATATTGACCTGATTAAGCACAATGCGCATGGCGTGGACGGCTGCGCCGTCTGCGGTATTTTTGTCGCCACGGCCCAGCCACTTGTAGCCTGCGAGGGCGGCAGCTTCGGTGACGCGGGAAAACTCGATAGCAAGTTCACGTTTCATGAGGTACTCGTACAATCAAAAGGAATTGCACGAAGTTTATCACAGAGTGGGGAGGGGGAGGGGTGGTGCGGTCTGAGCCCCTCACCCCGGCCCTCTCCCCAAAGGGGAGAGGGTGTTTTAAGTCCCCTCGCCCCTTTGGGGAGAGGGTTAGGGTGAGGGGTGAGTCTGTCTTACTCGTCGTGCTCTTCCCATGCCAGGGCACGTTTCACCGCTTTCTTCCAGCCGCTGTAGCGGTAGTTGCGCTCGGTGGTTTCGATGCCTGGACGGAATTCGCGTTCGATCACCGCTTTTTCCTGAAGCTCGTCAAGGTTTTGCCAGAAGCCAACCGCCAGACCTGCCAGATACGCCGCGCCCAGCGCCGTTACTTCTCGCACCTCAGGACGTTCAACGCGGGTACCCAGAATGTCGGACTGGAACTGCATCAGGAAGTTGTTGGCTACCGCACCGCCGTCCACGCGCAGGGCGTGCAGACGAATGCCGGAGTCCGCCTGCATCGCTTCCAGCACGTCGCGCGTCTGGTAGGCGATAGATTCCAGGGTCGCACGAATAATGTGGTTTGAGTTCACACCGCGCGTCAGGCCGAAAATCGCGCCGCGGGCGTACGGATCCCAGTACGGTGCGCCCAGACCGGTAAACGCTGGCACCACGTATACGCCGTTGGTGTCTTTCACTTTGGTCGCGAAGTATTCGGAGTCAAACGCATCGCTGATCAGCTTCATCTCGTCGCGCAGCCACTGAATGGAGGCGCCCGCCATGAATACCGCCCCTTCCAGGGCATAGTTCACTTCACCGCGTGGGCCGCATGCGATGGTGGTCAGCAGACCGTTTTCTGATTTCACCGCTTTCTCGCCGGTGTTCATGAGCATAAAGCAGCCGGTGCCGTAAGTGTTCTTCGCCATCCCTTCCTTGACGCACAGCTGGCCGAACAGCGCCGCCTGCTGGTCACCGGCAATACCGGCGATAGGAATACGGGTGCCGCCTTTACCGCCGATGTTGGTCTGGCCGTAAACTTCTGAAGATTTGCGCACGTCTGGCAGCATCGCACGCGGAATGTCCAGCGCGTCCAGCATCTTGTCATCCCACTCCAGAGTGTTGATGTTGAACAGCATGGTGCGCGAGGCGTTGGTGTAGTCGGTGACGTGAACGCGTCCCTGAGTCATCTTCCAGATAAGCCAGGTATCGACGGTGCCAAACAGCAGCTCGCCGCGTCGTGCACGCTCGCGTGAACCTTCCACGTGGTCGAGGATCCACTTCACTTTGGTGCCGGAGAAATACGGGTCAATGACCAGACCGGTTGTACTGCGCACGTACTCTTCCATTCCGTCGCGCTTCAGTTTTTCGCAGATCTCTGAGGTGCGGCGGCACTGCCAGACAATGGCGTTGTAGATGGGCTTACCGGTTTCGCGCTCCCAGACAACGGTGGTTTCACGCTGGTTGGTGATACCGATAGCGGCAATCTCGTCAGAACTGATGTCGGCTTTCGCCAGCACTTCCACCAGCGTGGAGCTTTGTGACGCCCAGATCTCCATCGGGTCGTGTTCAACCCAGCCTGGACGCGGATAGATTTGCTCAAATTCGCGTTGAGACACGCTGACAATGTTCGCGTCATGATCCATTACGACAGCGCGGGAGCTGGTAGTGCCCTGGTCGAGCGCAACGATATATTTTTTTTCGGTCATGGTATGTGTCCCGTAGTCAGATTACAGCGAAGCTTTTTGTTGTGTGGTGGAAGTCGACTCTTTTTCCTCTTCCACACAGGTGTCGCACGGTAAGTGGCGACCAATTAATTTGCGATAGCCGAATGCGCCCAGCGCCGCCCCTACGATTGGCCCGAACAGCGGAACCAGGAAGTAAGGAATGTCTTTGCCGCCGGTAAAGGCGACATCGCCCCATCCTGCAAAGAAGGCGAAGGTTTTTGGACCCAGGTCACGCGCCGGATTCATCGCAAAGCCGGTCAGCGGACCCATGGATGCGCCAATTACCGCAATCAGAAGGCCAATCAAAAGTGGTGCCAGCGGGCCGCGCGGAATGCCGTTTCCGTCGTCGCCCAGCGCCATAATGACGCCCATCAGAATAGCGGTAATCACCATTTCAACTGCGAACGCCTGCACAAAATTAATATGCGGATTCGGATACGTTGAGAAAATGCCTGCCAGATCCAGACTTTCGACACTGCCACGCACCATATGATGCGTCTGTTCGAAGTCGGTGAAAAGATTGTAATAAAGCCCGTAAACTAACGCCGCTGCGCAAAAGGCGCCGGCAAATTGTGAAATGATGAAAGGGACAACTTTGCGTCCGTCAAAGCACGCGAATAGCCACAACGCGATGGTCACCGCCGGGTTAAGATGTGCGCCGGAAACCCCTGCGGTCAGGTAGATGGCCATCGCCACGCCCAAACCCCAGATAATACTGATTTCCCACTGACCAAAACTGGCACCTGCCACTTTCAGTGCAGCGACACAGCCTACTCCGAAGAATATCAACAACCCGGTACCCAGGAACTCTGCAATGCACTGGCCTTTTAAGGTTGATGTCTGACTCATAATCGGAATCCTGCAAAAGAGTAATGTTTATTGTTTGCGTGACCGCCCGTGACAGCCACGATGCCCTGTAGACATAGTGTTAATTTATCGTTAACGAGCACAAACGAGAAATATCGAAATCAAAATGTGTGGTCTGTGTCAATAAAATGAGCGTTTTCGCGCCATAAAGCGCGTTTTTGCATCAAAGGTATAATGTGAGCTGAATCATTTCATTAACTAAAGAGTTAACAATTTAGGGGTATATGCCGCGAACGCACCAGGACCAGACCTAAAAGTGTTGCAAACCGCGATCTGCGCGGTGTGTCGCTGGACACAGAGCGCCGCGCTCCATACAATCGACGGTATATGTCGTGCGCGTTTACGTTAAAGCGTCGCCTTGCAATTCAGGAGAGGTAGCATCATGTCTTTAGAAGTGTTTGAGAAACTGGAATCGAAAGTACAGCAGGCGATCGACACCATCACCCTGCTGCAGATGGAAATTGAAGAGCTGAAAGAGAAAAACAACTCCCTGTCCCAGGAAGTTCAGAATGCTCAGCACAGCCGTGAAGAACTGGAGCGCGAAAACAACCAGCTGCGCGAACAGCAGAACGGCTGGCAGGATCGCCTGCAGGCACTGCTGGGACGTATGGAAGAAGTTTAATTCCGGTGGGGTTAACTGATTAGGCCGGGTAAGGCGAAGCCGCCACCCGGCTTTTTTATGGTTTTCGCTAACCGATATCAAACCATAAAAAAGGCCGCCTGAGGCGGCCTTAACGCTACTTGTCCTGCGCTGTCGTAGCAAAAGCAACAAACCCAACAGGTTCATCGCTCTTTACAACGAGTACGCTGGCGACAATGAACGCGATACATAAATAGCGTTTCATTATGCGGTCCCTGCTGCTTACCGCTCCACCGTTCACCACCGGTGATAAGTCGGTGGACACAAGCCCGGTTAAAGGTTGCTTTACGGTTGTGAATACACCTTTCCCTGGACCGGCGCCCATTTGCGAGATGGCGGAAAGGGACACAGCATCATAATGAGCAACAGCTGCGGAGTTAAGGTTCCCACACATAATTAGGAATTCATAAAGGGTCGACAGGGGTTACCTGAGGAATGAATCAGGGTAAGATAAAAATCCTGGTTAAAGGTTGCAATATCACCCAACGGACCGCGAATCCCGAGGGACAAAAAAACCGCCACATTGCTGTTGGCGGTTTTTTTATGCATCTCGCTTATCGATTAACTACTCAATGTCCAGCGCATCCTCGGAAAGGATAATGCCGGTATTGTCAGCATAAAGGTGGTCGCCCGAGAAGAAGGTCACGCCGCCGAAATTGACGCGCACGTCGCTTTCGCCGATGCCGTCGCCCGCTGCGCCTACCGGTATGGCCGCGATGGCCTGAATCCCGATATCCATGTCTTCGAGATCGTCCACCTGACGCACGGAACCGTACACCACAATGCCTTCCCACTCGTTCTGGACGGCAATTCCCGCCAGTTCAGCATCAATCAATGCACGGCGCACGGAACCGCCGCCGTCGACCACCAGAACGCGGCCACGGCCGTTCTCTTCGAGCAGATCGTACAGCAACCCGTTGTCCTCGAAACATTTCACCGTGATGATTTGCCCGCCAAACGACGACCGTCCGCCAAAGTTGGAGAACAGGGGTTCAACGACGTTGACATCTTCCTGGTAGATGTCACAAAGCTCGGAGGTATCGTATTTCATAGGTTTAACGCTCTGTTGCTGCGAATGTGTTCAGTATATCGTGCGAAATGCCTTGTTGGCAAAATCATCAATTGTTAATTGATATTTGTCAGCTAACTCAGCGTCTGGCTTAAGACAATCCCGATGACGAACAGCAGGTTAGTCAGCAACGCGCCTTTTACCGTGCGCTCCAGCATCGGCGGCATGGCAGCCGGGCTGAGTTCACGCATGACATAGCGGGCCTGCTTAACCAGCAGCGGTGCGGCGAGCACAAACAGCCAGCCCCACAGGCTGTGCAGAGAGATCAGATTGAACAGTGCCAGGCAGACCAGCGCGCCGATGAGCAGGCAGGCGTGATAGCGGCGGGCATTCACCGGGCCCAGACGCACGGCCAGCGTGTTCTTACCGTTCTCACGGTCGCTGTCGATGTCGCGCAGGTTATTGATATTCAGCACCGCCGTCGCCAGCAGACCGCAGGCGGTCGCGGGCAGGAACAGGGCGGGGATCACCGTATGCGCCTGCAAGTACCAGCTTCCCATGACGCTCAGCCAGCCGAAGAACACCAGTACGGAGATGTCGCCCAGACCAATATACCCGTAAGGACGCGTCCCGACGGTATAGGTAATTGCTGCAATAATGGCGAGCAAGCCCAGCACCAGGAAGCCAATGAAATCGCTGGTGGTTTTCGAGGCGACCGTCACCAGCGCCAGGCCGGACAGGCAAATCAACACCACGGTGATAATCAGCGCCCGCTTCATCTGTGCCTGGGTAATTACCCCTTTTTGCATCCCGCGCAGCGGCCCGATACGATCGGGTTTATCGCTGCCTTTTACCGCATCGCCGTAATCATTGGCGAGATTAGAGAGGATTTGCAGTAGCCCGGCGGTGACAAGCGCCAGACCAGCCACCAGGGGATCGAAATGCCCCTGCCACCAGGCAAGTGCGGTACCGACGATAATGGCGGCAAAAGCCAGAGGAAGCGTTTTTGGACGCAGACTTTCGAGCCACGCCTGCGTACGGCTGATATCAGTCATAGTTATTTAGCCAATAAAAATGGGGGCCATAGCCCCCATCAACAGTGATGAAAATGCATTGAACGCGATTATAGAATAAAACGGCTCAGATCTTCATCTGCCACTAACGCATCCAGGTGTTTGCCCACATACTCTGCGTCAATGGTAATGGTTTGACCGTTAAGGTCGCTCGCATCGTAAGAGATATCTTCCACCAGGCGTTCCAGCACGGTGTGCAGACGACGCGCACCGATGTTTTCGGTGGTTTCGTTGACCTGCCATGCGGCCTGAGCGATGCGTTTGATCCCATCGTCGGTGAACTCGATATTCACGCCTTCGGTCGCCATCAGCGCTTTGTACTGTACGGTCACAGAAGCGTTTGGCTCAGTCAGGATACGTTCGAAATCTTCAGTGGTCAGCGCCTGCAGCTCAACGCGGATTGGCAGACGACCCTGCAGTTCCGGAATGAGATCGGATGGGCTGGCAACCTGAAACGCACCTGACGCGATAAACAGAATGTGGTCAGTTTTCACCATGCCGTGCTTGGTAGAGACGGTGCAACCTTCCACCAGCGGCAGCAGGTCGCGCTGAACGCCTTCGCGGGAAACATCCGGGCCGGAGCTGTTGCCGCCGCGCTTACAGATTTTGTCGATTTCGTCGATAAACACGATACCGTGCTGCTCAACCGCGTCGATAGCGTCCTGTTTCAGCTCTTCCGGGTTAACCAGCTTCGCGGCTTCTTCTTCAATCAGCAGCTTCATCGCGTCTTTGATTTTCAGCTTACGCGCTTTCTGCTTCTGCCCGCCCAGGTTCTGGAACATGGACTGCAACTGGCTGGTCATCTCTTCCATGCCCGGAGGGGCCATGATTTCAACGCCCATTGGCGCGGCAGCGAGATCGATCTCAATCTCTTTGTCGTCCAGCTCGCCTTCGCGCAGTTTTTTGCGGAATGCCTGACGCGCAGCAGAAGGTTCAGGCTGCTGTTCAGCCTGTCCCCAGTTATTTTTTGCCGGTGGGATCAGCACGTCGAGAATACGCTCTTCGGCCATCTCTTCGGCGCGATAGCGGTTTTTCTCAATCGCCTGGACACGCACCATCTTAATCGCTGAATCGGTCAGGTCGCGGATGATGGAGTCCACTTCTTTACCCACATAGCCCACTTCGGTGAACTTGGTGGCTTCAACTTTGATGAACGGCGCGTTAGCCAGTTTGGCCAGACGACGAGCGATTTCGGTTTTACCCACCCCGGTCGGGCCGATCATCAGAATATTTTTTGGTGTCACTTCGTGGCGGAGCTCTTCGTCGAGCTGCATGCGACGCCAGCGGTTACGTAGTGCGATAGCCACGGAGCGCTTGGCGTTGTCCTGGCCGATAATGTGTTTGTTCAGTTCGCTGACAATTTCGCGTGGGGTCATTTCAGACATGGGCGATCCTTACGCTTTGGAGGTCAATTCTTCGATGGTGTGATTGTGGTTGGTATAGATGCAGATATCACCTGCAATATCCAACGCTTTCACCGCGATATCGCGCGCGTTCATGTCGGTATTTTCCAACAGCGCACGGGCTGCGGCCTGGGCGTACGGGCCGCCAGAGCCGATGGCAATCAGGTCGTTTTCAGGCTGAACCACGTCGCCGTTACCGGTGATGATCAGCGAGGCGTTTTCGTCAGCCACGGCCAGCAGTGCTTCGAGCTTGCGCAGCATGCGGTCGGTACGCCAGTCTTTTGCCAGCTCAACGGCGGCTTTCACCAGATGACCCTGATGCATTTCCAGTTTGCGTTCAAACAGTTCAAACAGCGTGAAGGCATCAGCCGTGCCGCCTGCGAAACCGGCGATCACTTTGTCGTTATAAAGACGACGTACTTTCTTCACGTTGCCTTTCATGACGGTATTACCCAGCGTGGCCTGGCCATCACCGGCAATTACCACCTGGCCGTTACGGCGTACACTTACTATTGTTGTCACGAGCAGACCCCCTGGTTACAGATTCGGGAAACAGAAGCCCTGAGCCTGTGCTCAGGGCTGAATTAAATGATAGATGGGGGGGATTTTGGGGGTTTCAACCCCCGGAGGCGAGTCGAATGCAGTTTGTGTGGCCAGCCACTTTCAAACGGGAAATGGTGCCGTCTGCGTTTTCTTTGCCTTTGACCGGTCCAATCACCACGCGATTCCAGCCGTTATTGGTGGTAATGCGTGAGTCAAATCCTTCAAATGCCAGCTGAGCTCGCACCGTTTCTGCCTGTTCGGCGCCTTTAAACGAACCGCACTGAACCATCCAGCGGCGTTCATCTTTTTTCTCAGCCGTCTGCTTTGGTGCCTCGGTCTCTTTAGTGACCGGCGCAGCCTGCTGCGTTTTTGGCTGTTGCGCAGTGGTATGTGCAGGCGTCTGCAACAGATCCTGATACGGCTGTGCTGTTTGCTTCTGCGGCTGGGCTTTCGGCTGCTGCTGAACAGGCTGCGTTTGTACGGTACGCGTCTGCTGCTGCGGTTGTGTACGCGGCTGTTGTACCGGCTGCGTCTGCGTCCACTGCTGCTGTTGCGTTTGCTGCTGTGCCTGACGCTGGCGCTGCAACGTTTGCTGACGCTGCGCCGGGGTTTGTTCGTTCCACGGTACTTCGTTCAGCTGCGTAGGCTGCTGGCGCATGTCCGCCTGCATCTGAGCGAGCAACTGGCGCTGTTCGTCCGTCAGCTGATCGGCATTCTTCACTTCACCCCCGGCAGAAGGCTCGGTAGGCGCACGTACGCCAGGCTGGCGGCTTTCCAGCTCTTTAATGTAGCGCCAGCGCTCTTCAGGCTTCGGAGGAAGGCCGTTGCCGACGACCTTGTTACCCTGAAGGGCTTCAGACTCTTCTTTTTTATGATGCGTAATGAAGTAGAGGCCGCCAATAAAGGCCACCAGCACAGCCGCAGCAATGGCGACCATGGCTGGGGAGACAGCAGACAGGCTACGTTGCTTGCTTTTTGAACTACTCTTTTTGCGTCGCGAAGGTGCCGGCTGGCCGCGACGTACATAATCTCGTTGTGCCACTATCGTTTCGCTGTATTTATTCGTTCGTCAGCCCGCCATGTTACTTAAGCGACGGGGCTTTGACCAGATAAGGGTGTCGAAAGGTATTTACTTTAAGTTAATGCCTGGGTAGAGCCGCGCACAATCAGCTCACAATCCAGTAGTCGTGACCCACTGCTAACTGTTTGACCGTGCAGCTGATCCAGCAAAAGCAGCATCGCTTCCCGGCCAATGTCATACCGCGGCTGCGAAACAGTCGAAAGCGGCGGATCGCAAAACTCCGAAAGCGAAATATTATCAAAACCGATTATCGACAGGTCCTTCGGCACGCGCAGGCCGTGACGTTTGGCGTAGGATAACGCCCCCAGCGCCATCACGTCGCTGTGGCAGAAGACCGCGGTAGGCGGTTCTGGCAAGGCAAGCAATTTTTGCAGCGCCTGCCCGCCCGCTTCAAAGGTGAAATCACCGCGCGCAATGTAGTGCGGATCGACAACAGCCCCGGTACGGCGAAGCGCCTGAACGTAGCCCTGCAACCGGTAATGACACAGCGGCATCTCTTCTGGTCCGGCAATACAACCGATACGCTTATGCCCCAGCTCCTGAAGATAGTTCACGGCGTTGAACGCAGCGGTGAGGTTATCGATATGAACGGTCGGCAGCTCCAGCTCCGGCGCGAATTCGTTCGCCATGACCATTGGCGGTAAATTGCGCTGTTCTTCAATGCTGGCATCAAACGGCAGGCGTGAGCCAAGCAGCAGCATGCCATCAATCTGCTTGGTGATGATCAGGTCGATGAATGTTTTTTCCTGCTGGTTCTGGTGGGCACAATCACCAATCAGCACCAGATAGCCCTGGGCGGCGGCCGTGACCTCAATGCCGCGGATGATTTCGCTGAAGAAGGGATCGCAGATGTCCGGCACGATCACCAGGATGGTGCGGGATTCGTTGCGTTTAACGTTGCGCCCCATGGCTTGCGGGAAATAACCGACCTCAAGCGCCGCCTTTTCAACCCGGTTTCGGGTCGACTGGGAGACTTTGTCAGGGTTCATCAATGCGCGGGACACGGTTGCTGTTGAGACTTGTGCTTTCTCGGCAACGTCTTTCATGGTCGCCGAGGCAACCTCTTTCCTGGACTTCAACGTCTTCTCCTCGCCTGAACACCGAACTGCGGACCGCACCATTTTTACAGATAGTTAATGGAATCGGTTACAGAATTTTCATAAAAAGTGTGAGGCGCATTAAATTTTTCGATCCGTCTTCAGCCTTCAATCGGATCGACGTCCAGAACCCACTTCACTTTTCGCGCTTCCGGCAGGGTATTAATCAGCGCCAGCGTGCCGCTGACGATCTGCTGTAAACGGATACGCGAAGGGTGCTGAAGTAAGAGTTGCCAGCGGAAACGGCCACCGCGTTTCGGGGCGAGCGCGGGTACCGGGCCTAAAATCCACAGCTGATTATCCACCAGTGGGCTGGCCTGCAGGAGATTTCTCAGCTGTTGCAGGAATAGCGGCGCCTGCTGGTTGTTATGATCTTCCGCACGGATGATGACGTGGCTGGTCCACGGAGGAAGCTGCATCGTCTGACGTTCGGCCAGCGCCTGGTCGGCGAAGGCGTCATAGCCTTTGTGCAGCAGCGTTTGCAGCAGCGGGTGCTCAGGATGGTGCGTTTGCAGCACTACTTCGCCCTGCTTACCCGCTCGACCGGCGCGACCAGCAACCTGGGTATAAAGCTGTGCGAAACGCTCGGCGGAGCGAAAATCCGCGGAGAACAGCGCGCCGTCGACGTCCAGCAGAGCGACCAGCGTCACGTCCGGGAAGTGATGCCCTTTCGCCAGCATTTGAGTGCCAATCAGGATGCGCGCGCCGCCGCGATGCACTTCCGCCAGCTGCTGCTCCAGTGCCCCTTTGCGGCTGGTGGTATCCCTGTCGATACGCGAAATGGGCACATCAGGGAAGAACGGCGCCAGCGCCTGTTCGAGCTGCTCCGTCCCCAGACCCACCGGCACGATGTGCGTTGAGCCGCAGGACGGGCACTGACGGGGTACCGGACGCTGGCTGTCGCAGTGGTGGCAGCGTAAATGGCGCTGAGCCTGGTGGAAGGTGTAGTAGTGATCGCAGCGCGGGCACTCGGCAATCCAGCCGCAGTCGTGGCACAGCAACGCAGGCGCGAAGCCGCGGCGGTTCAGGAACAGGATCACCTGGTTGCCCGCCTGCAAATGTTGGCGCATGCGGTTAATCAGCGCAGGCGCTAACCCGGCCTGCACCTGCTGGCCTTTCAGATCCAGCACATGCTGAATGGCCGGACGGGCATTCCCCGCGCGGCGCGTCAGGCGCAGCATGTGGTATTTACGCTGGCGAACGTTGTGCAGCGTTTCAAGCGCGGGGGTGGCGGACCCCAGAATAATGGGGATTTGCTCGCTGTGGGCGCGGTACACGGCTAAGTCGCGGGCGTGATAGCGCCAGCCTTCCTGCTGTTTATAGGAGCTGTCATGCTCTTCATCGATCACGATAACGCCGAGATTTTTAAACGGCGTAAAGAGTGAGGAACGGGTGCCAATCACAATCGCCGCTTCGCCGTTTTTCGCTTTCAGCCAGGCGCTGAGGCGCTCGCTGTCGTTCAGGCCGGAGTGCAGAACCTCAACGGGCGCATTAAAGCGTTCACGGAAACGGGCGATGGTTTGCGGCGTCAGGCCGATTTCCGGCACCATTACCAGCGCCTGTTTGCCCTGCGCGAGCACATTTTCCAGTACGCTCAGATACACTTCGGTTTTACCGGAGCCGGTGACGCCCGCCAGCAGCCAGGCGGAGAATCGATCGGCGGCGCTGTGAATCGCGCCCACGGCGGTGGCCTGCTCGGTATTCAGACGCAGGCGATCGCCCGAGACGGAAAAGCCGTCGCGCCAGTCGTGAAGGGCAGGTGCTTCGCTGGCCAGCTCGCTCAGCCCTTTCTTCCTTAATGCCTGCAACGCGGTTTCGCTCACCTCGAGCTCGTCGACCTGATGGCGCCAGATTTTCCCCTGGCGTAGCGCGGCCAACGCCTGCTGTTGTTTTTGCGAGCGCTTCAGGCTGTTAATGTCGACCGCCTGACCCTGCTCGGTGGCAAACCAGTACCACATTGGCGCATGGCTGGCGCGCTTACCCTGACGCAGCATAATCGGCAGGGCGTGGAACAATACGTCGCCAATAGGATGGTGATAATAATCTGCCGCCCACAACAGCAGTCGCCAGGTGCTTTGAGAGTAAACAGGTTCATCGTCCAGCACTTCAACGATCGATTTCAGCTCGGTAAGCGGCAGCTCGCTTTTATCGCTGACGGAGACGACGATCCCCACGCGCTGCTGTTTACCGAACGGCACGGTCACGCGACAGCCCGCTTTGGCGCTCATGCTGTCGGGCAGCAGGTAGTCAAAGGTGCGGGGAAGCGGAACGGGCAGGGCAACGTGAGCGACGGGCATCGAATCTTCCTGACTTGAAAAGTGGCGCGTTAGTATACACATTAGTGAAAGCGGCGTGCGGATCAGTTTGCATACGTTGGTTAAATTCTGTATGATTCGCCGCCTTTGGTGTACTTTACGCCAAAGAACTTACATTCAACATCGCGTGGTGTCTGGCGTTAGGGCTGGAAGAGCGACGCGGCCTTAACTGAGGTTCTCCCATGAAAAAAGATATTCACCCGAAATACGAAATGATTACTGCAAACTGCTCTTGCGGTAACTCTATCCAGATCCGCTCTACCGTGGGTCACGATCTGAACCTGGACGTGTGCGGCAAATGCCACCCGTTCTACACTGGTAAGCAGCGTGATGTTGCAACCGGTGGCCGTGTTGACCGCTTCAACAAGCGTTTCAGCATCCCGGGCGCTAAATAAGTTTCCCGAAAAAAAGGCACCGCAAGGTGCCTTTTTTGTATCCGCTTATCAGTATTCCCACGTATCCGGGTCGATACCCAGTTCACGCATGATCACCTTCGCCTCTTCTGGAATTTCGTCACTGCGCTCTTTGCGCAGATCGTCATCGTTCGGCAACGGTTGGCCGGTAAACGCATGCAGGAACGCTTCGCACAGCAGTTCGCTGTTAGTGGCGTGACGCAGGTTGTTCACCTGACGACGCGTACGTTCATCGGTGAGGATCTTCAACACCTTCAGAGGAATGGACACCGTGATTTTCTTGACTTGCTCACTCTTCTTACCGTGCTCAGCGTATGGGCTGATATATTCGCCGCTCCATTCAGCCATGAGATACCTTTAATCCTCTCAGTCATTAATCTAAAGGTGCAAAACCGGTAACCATCAGTTTTGAACCGTAATCTTGCGTAGTTTACCGTAGAGACGATACCGAGGCACGGATATTGCCGCTGTAGCGTGTCCTAAAGCATATAATTTTAACGGCTATTTGCGCATTGCTCAATCTATACGCAAAGAGGTTTAGATGTCCAGATGTATTGACGTCCATACTTTCAATGTTTACTCTGGTGCCTGACTTTTCACCTCATTCGCCAGGAAGCCTCACCATGACGCGTAAACAGGCCACCATCGCAGTGCGTAGCGGATTGAATGATGACGAGCAGTACGGCTGCGTTGTCCCGCCAATTCATCTCTCCAGCACCTATAATTTCACCGGATTTAATGAACCCCGCGCGCATGACTACTCGCGTCGCGGCAATCCTACGCGTGACGTCACCCAGCGCGCGCTGGCGGAACTGGAAGGCGGCGCAGGTGCGGTATTAACCAATACCGGCATGTCTGCCATTCATCTGGTGACCACGGTGTTCCTGAAACCTGGCGATCTGCTGGTGGCGCCGCACGACTGCTACGGCGGCAGCTATCGTCTGTTTGATAGCCTGGCGAAACGTGGCTGCTACCGCGTGTTGTTTGTCGATCAAAACGACGAACAGGCGCTGAAACAGGCGTTAGCCGAACAGCCGAAGCTGGTTCTGGTGGAAAGTCCAAGCAATCCATTGTTGCGCGTAGTCGATATTGCGAAAATTTGTCAGCTCGCAAGGGATGCGGGAGCGATAAGTGTAGTGGATAATACGTTCCTCAGTCCGGCCCTTCAGAACCCACTGGCACTGGGTGCCGATCTGGTGTTGCATTCATGCACGAAATATCTGAACGGCCATTCTGACGTGGTAGCGGGTGTGGTGATTGCCAAAGATCCTGATGTTGTCACTGAACTGGCATGGTGGGCCAATAACATTGGCGTCACCGCGGGCGCGTTCGACAGCTATTTGCTGCTGCGCGGCATCCGCACGCTGTCACCGCGTATGGACGTCGCGCAGCGTAATGCCCAGGCGATCGTGGATTTCCTGAAAACCCAGCCGCTGGTGAAGAAGCTTTATCACCCGTCGCTGCCGGAAAACCAGGGGCACGAGATTGCCGCGCGCCAACAGAAAGGATTTGGCGCGATGTTAAGTTTTGAACTGGACGGTGACGAGCAAACGCTGCGTCGCTTCCTGAGCGGGTTGTCATTGTTTACGCTGGCGGAATCCTTAGGGGGAGTAGAAAGCTTGATCTCCCACGCCGCAACCATGACGCACGCAGGTATGGCACCCGAAGCACGTGCCGCCGCCGGGATTTCCGAGACGCTGCTGCGTATCTCGACCGGTATTGAAGATTCTGAAGATTTAATTGCCGATCTGGAAAATGGCTTCCGGGTCGCAGCCAAGGGGTAATCATGAGTGTGATAGCGCAGGCAGGGGCGAAGGGTCGTCAGCTGCACAAGTTTGGTGGTAGTAGTCTTGCTGATGTGAAATGTTATCTGCGTGTCGCAGGGATCATGACCGAGTATTCACAGCCGGGGGACATGATGGTTGTCTCTGCGGCGGGCAGCACCACCAACCAGCTGATTAGCTGGCTGAAACTGAGCCAGACCGATCGCCTCTCTGCGCATCAGGTGCAACAGTCCTTACGTCGTTACCAGAGTGAACTGATTGCCGGTTTGCTGCCTGCGGACGTGGCGGACGGGCTGATAAGCGCCTTTACTCACGACCTTGAGCGTCTGGCAGCTCTGCTGGACAGCGGCATTACCGATGCGGTGTATGCGGAAGTGGTTGGCCATGGTGAAGTGTGGTCTGCGCGCCTGATGGCCGCCGTGCTGCAACATCTTGGCGTGGAAGCCGCCTGGCTCGACGCGCGTGATTTCCTGCGTGCCGAACGCGCCGCACAGCCGCAGGTAGACGAAGGGTTGTCCTACCCGCTGCTGCAACAGCTGCTGGTGCAACATCCGGGTAAACGTATTGTAGTGACCGGCTTTATCAGTCGCAGCAACGCAGGTGAAACCGTACTGCTGGGCCGTAACGGCTCTGACTACTCGGCAACGCAGATTGGCGCCCTGGCGGGCGTGTCCCGCGTCACCATCTGGAGCGACGTGGCCGGTGTCTACAGCGCGGACCCGCGCAAAGTAAAAGATGCCTGCCTGCTGCCGCTGCTGCGTCTCGACGAAGCGAGCGAGCTGGCGCGTCTGGCGGCACCAGTGCTGCACGCGCGCACGCTACAGCCGGTTTCCGGCAGCGACATCGACCTGCAACTACGCTGTAGCTACACGCCGGATCAGGGTTCCACTCGCATCGAGCGCGTGCTGGCATCCGGTACGGGCGCGCGCATTGTCACCAGCCACGATGACATCTGCCTGATTGAGTTCCAGGTGCCTGCGGGCCAGGATTTCAAACTGGCGCACAAAGATATCGACACCATCCTGAAACGTGCCCAAGTGCGTCCGCTGGCCGTTGGCGTGCATAACGATCGCCAGCTGTTGCAGTTCTGCTATACCGCTGAAGTAGTGGACAGCGCCCTGAAGATTCTGGATGAAGCGGGACTGCCGGGCGAGCTTCGCCTGCGTCAGGGACTGGCGCTGGTGGCAATGGTGGGCGCGGGCGTCACCCGTAACCCGCTGCACTGCCACCGCTTCTGGCAGCAGCTGAAAGGGCAGCCGGTGGAGTTCACCTGGCAGTCGGAAGAGGGCATCAGCCTGGTTGCCGTTCTGCGCAAGGGGCCAACCGAAAGCCTGATTCAGGGCCTGCACACCTCCCTGTTCCGCGCGGAAAAACGCATCGGCCTGGTACTGTTCGGGAAAGGGAACATCGGTTCCCGCTGGCTGGAGCTGTTCGCCCGCGAGCAGGTGACGCTTTCGGCGCGTACCGGATTTGAGTTTATTCTGGCAGGCGTGGTGGACAGCCGCCGCAGCCTGTTGAACTACGAAGGGCTGGACGCCAGTCGGGCGCTGGCCTTCTTTAACGATGAAGCGGTTGAGCAGGACGAAGAGTCGCTGTTCCTGTGGATGCGCGCGCACCCTTACGACGATCTGGTGGTGCTGGACGTTACCGCCAGCGAGCAACTGGCCGATCAGTATCTGGATTTTGCCAGCCACGGGTTCCACGTCATCAGCGCCAACAAGCTGGCAGGCGCGAGCAGCACTGATAAATATCGCCAGATCCACGACGCGTTCGAAAAAACGGGTCGTCACTGGCTGTATAACGCCACCGTTGGCGCAGGTCTGCCGGTTAACCATACCGTGCGCGATCTGATTGATAGCGGCGACAGCATTCTGGCGCTGAGCGGGATCTTCTCCGGCACGCTCTCCTGGCTGTTCCTGCAATTTGACGGCACCGTGCCGTTCACCGACCTGGTGGATCAGGCGTGGCAGCAGGGCTTAACCGAGCCGGATCCGCGCGTCGACCTTGCCGGTAAAGACGTGATGCGCAAGCTGGTGATCCTGGCGCGTGAAGCGGGCTACGACATTGAGCCTGGCCAGGTTCGCGTTGAGTCTCTGGTGCCTGCGGGCTGCGAGGAAGGATCTGTCGATCACTTCTTTGAGAACGGCGACGAGCTGAACGAGCAGATGGTGCAACGTCTGGAAGCGGCAAACGAGATGGGCCTGGTGCTGCGTTACGTGGCGCGCTTCGAGGCGAACGGTAAAGCGCGCGTGGGCGTGGAGGCGGTACGTCCTGAACATCCGCTGGCGGCGCTGCTGCCGTGCGATAACGTCTTCGCCATCGAAAGCCGCTGGTACCGCGATAACCCGCTGGTGATCCGTGGCCCGGGTGCGGGGCGCGATGTGACCGCCGGAGCCATTCAGTCCGACATTAATCGCCTGGCTAAGCTACTGTAACCCCTCACCCTAACCCTCTCCCCTTAGGGGAGAGGGGACTGCTCGGTGCGGTCTTTCCCCCCTCGCCCCTTTGGGGAGAGGGCTGGGGTGAGGGGCCTTCTCACCCCCCATCATGAATCCCCTTCATCTTCCCTGAACAAACCTCACCGTTAATGTTGATTATTTCTGTTGACGTCATCCCGCTTTTCCGTCATTTTTACATCTGGACGTCTAAACGTATAGAAGTTCACAACACAACAAACAATGACACGCGAAAGATAGAGGTAAGGTATGAGCTTTTTTCACGCCAACCAGCGGGAAGCCCTGAATCAGAGCCTGGCCGAAGTAAACGGCCAGATTAACGTCTCTTTTGAATTTTTCCCGCCGCGCACCAGTGAAATGGAGCAAACCCTGTGGAGCTCTATCGATCGCCTGAGCAGCCTGAAGCCGAAGTTCGTCTCCGTGACCTACGGCGCCAACTCCGGTGAGCGTGACCGCACGCACAGCATCATTAAGGGCATTAAAGACCGAACCGGTCTGGAAGCGGCACCGCACCTCACCTGTATCGACGCCACCCCTGATGAACTGCGCGCGATTGCTCAGGACTACTGGAACAACGGCATTCGTCATATCGTTGCCCTGCGCGGCGACCTGCCGCCGGGGAGCGGTAAGCCGGACATGTACGCCACCGATCTGGTTGCCCTGCTGAAAGACGTTGCTGACTTTGATATTTCCGTTGCCGCTTACCCGGAAGTTCACCCGGAAGCGAAAAGCGCCCAGGCGGATCTGCTTAACCTGAAGCGTAAGGTGGACGCAGGTGCCAATCGCGCCATTACTCAGTTCTTCTTTGATGTGGAAAGCTATTTACGCTTTCGCGACCGCTGCGTCTCGGCGGGTATTGATGTCGAAATCATCCCTGGCATTCTGCCGGTCTCGAACTTCAAACAGGCGAAGAAATTCGCGGATATGACCAACGTGCGCATTCCGCTGTGGATGTCCAAAATGTACGAAGGTTTGGACGATGACCCGGAAACACGCAAGCTGGTGGGGGCCAATATCGCGATGGATATGGTGAAGATTTTAAGCCGTGAAGGGGTGAAGGATTTCCACTTCTATACGCTTAACCGCGCGGAGATGAGTTACGCCATTTGCCATACGCTGGGTGTCCGCCCGGCGTTATAAAGTAAAAATCCCTCATAAAGTGAGGGTTTTTTACTCGAACAGAAAGTTAAAAGGTATTAGCTATCGAATCTGTGGATTAATTCAACTATCTCTTATCGCTAGTGGTGTATATCGTAACGGTAACACTGTAAAGGGAGCATAGCGATGAGCATGTCAGACGAGACCAATAACGCGGCATCCGCCGGCAAATGTCCGTTCCACCAGGGCGGCGTCGATCACAGCGCGGGTGCAGGTACCGGCAGCAAAGAGTGGTGGCCTAAACAACTCCGCATCGATTTACTTAATCAACACTCCAGCCGTTCAAACCCTCTGGGTGAAGACTTCGACTACCGTAAAGAATTCAGTAAGCTCGACTATTCCGCCCTTAAGGGCGATCTCAAAGCACTGTTAACCGACTCACAACCGTGGTGGCCTGCCGACTGGGGCAGCTATGCGGGCCTGTTTATCCGTATGGCCTGGCACGGTGCGGGTACCTATCGCTCCGTTGATGGTCGCGGCGGTGCCGGTCGCGGTCAGCAGCGTTTTGCGCCGCTGAACTCCTGGCCTGATAACGTCAGCCTGGATAAGGCTCGCCGTCTGCTGTGGCCAATTAAGCAAAAATACGGACAAAAAATCTCCTGGGCCGACCTGTTTATCCTCGCGGGTAACGTGGCGCTGGAGAACTCCGGCTTCCGCACCTTTGGTTTCGGTGCCGGGCGTGAAGACGTCTGGGAACCGGATCTGGACGTGAACTGGGGCGATGAAAAAGCCTGGCTGACTCACCGTGACCCGGAAGCGCTGGCGAAGCGCCCGCTGGCCGCCACAGAAATGGGCCTGATTTACGTTAACCCGGAAGGGCCAAACGCCAGTGGTGAACCGCTGTCTGCGGCGGCGGCGATCCGCGCTACCTTTGGCAACATGGGCATGAATGACGAAGAGACCGTTGCGCTTATTGCAGGCGGCCATACGCTCGGTAAAACGCACGGTGCAGGCGAAGCCACGCACGTGGGCACTGACCCTGAAGCGTCGCCTATTGAAGCGCAGGGCCTGGGCTGGGCCAGCACGCACGGCACCGGTATTGGCGCTGACGCCATCACCTCCGGGCTGGAAGTTATCTGGTCTCAAACCCCAACCCAGTGGAGCAACTATTTCTTCGAGAACCTGTTCAAATACGAATGGGTGCAGACGCGTAGCCCGGCGGGCGCAATTCAGTTTGAAGCCGTGGATGCGCCGGAAATTATGCCTGACCCGTTCGACCCGTCGAAAAAACGCAAGCCAACCATGCTGGTCACCGACCTGACGCTGCGTTTTGATCCGGAATTCGAGAAAATTTCCCGTCGTTTCCTGAACGATCCGCAGGCCTTCAACGAAGCCTTTGCGCGCGCGTGGTTCAAGCTGACCCACCGCGATATGGGGCCAAAAGCGCGGTACATCGGCCCGGAAGTACCGAAAGAAGATCTGATTTGGCAGGATCCGCTGCCTCAGCCGGTGTTCCATCCGACGCAGGAAGATATTGAAAGCCTGAAAGCGGAAATCGCGGCCTCGGGTCTCTCCGTGAGCGAGCTGGTTTCCGTGGCCTGGGCGTCGGCATCGACCTTCCGCGGCGGCGACAAGCGTGGCGGCGCTAACGGCGCGCGTCTGGCGCTGGCACCTCAGCGCGACTGGGACGTTAACGCCGCGGCGGTGCGGGCATTACCGGCTCTGGAAGCGATCCAGCGCACCACCAACAAAGCGTCACTGGCCGATATCATTGTGCTGGCGGGTGTCGTGGGCGTTGAGCAGGCGGCGAAAGCGGCAGGCGTTTACGTCAACGTACCGTTCACTCCAGGTCGTGTGGATGCGCGTCAGGATCAGACGGATATCGAGATGTTTAACCTGCTCGAACCGATTGCCGACGGTTTCCGTAACTATCGCGCGCAGGTGGATGTGTCCACCACGGAGTCGCTGCTGATCGACAAAGCCCAGCAGTTGACCCTGACCGCGCCGGAACTGACGGTGTTGATCGGCGGTTTGCGCGTACTGGGTGCAAACTTCGATGGCAGCAAGAATGGCGTGTTTACTAACCGCGAGGGCGTGCTGAGCAACGACTTCTTCGTCAATCTGCTGGATATGAACACCCAGTGGAAAGCGACCGACGACTCAAACGAGCTGTTTGCCGGTAGCGATCGCGCCAGCGGGGAAGTGAAATATACCGCCACCCGCGCCGATCTGGTCTTCGGTTCCAACGCTGTCCTCCGCGCGCTGGCCGAAGTTTACGCCAGCAGCGATGCACAAGAGAAGTTCGTCCGCGACTTCGTTGCCGCATGGGCGCGAGTGATGGATTTGGATCGGTTTGACGTGAAGTAACCCTTGTGCCGGGTGGCGGCTACGCCTTACCCGGCCTACAAATTAAAGTGCCATGTAGGCCGGGTAAGCGCAGCGCCACCCGGTTTTTCTATTACTCCCACTCCTGCAAGAATCGCTGTCCATACTGGTCCGCCACCAGCAGCGCCGCATAGACCTGATCCGGCGTTACGCCGCCAGGCATGTTGTGAATGGTTTCCCCTTCGGCACAGGACGCCTCCGCGATCAGCCGCATTTTAGCCGGAATATCCTCTTTGATATTCAGCTGCGCCAGCGTAATTGGCAGCCCGACGCTATGGCACAGCGCCGCAACGGTTTCGATTTCTTCTACCGGCGCGTTCTCCAGTACCAGTTGCGTCAGCGTACCAAATGCCACTTTTTCACCGTGGTAGAAATGGTGCGCATCCGGCACCGCCGTCATGCCATTGTGAATGGCGTGTGCCGCCGCCAGCCCGCCGCTTTCGAAGCCCACGCCGCTCAGATAGGTGTTGGCTTCAATAATGCGTTCCAGAGCAGGCGTCACCACGTGTTGTTCCGCCGCCAGCATCGCTTTCTCGCCCTCTTCAACCAGCGTGTTGTAGCACAGCTCAGCCAGCGCTAACGCTGCCTGCGTGCACTTGCCACCCGCCATGGTCGTGGCGCCGCTACGCGAACAGGCGCGCGCTTCAAACCAGGTTGCCAGGGCATCGCCAATCCCGGCGGCCAGCAGGCGCGCAGGTGCGCCCGCCACCACCCTGGTATCGACAATCACCATGTTCGGGTTGTGCGGCAGCATCAGGTAGCGATCGAACTCGCCGCTGTCGGTATAAATCACGGAAAGGGCACTGCACGGCGCATCGGTGGAGGCAATGGTCGGGGCAATAGCCACCGGCACGTCCATAAAGTGCGCCAGCGCTTTGGCGGTATCCAGCGTTTTTCCGCCCCCGATACCCAGCACCGCCAGGCAGTCGGTACTGTCGGCCAGTTTTTTCAGGCGATCGATTTCATTTTGCGAACATTCGCCGCCAAACGGTGCAATTTCGGCATGGAGTCCGGCTTTTTTAAAACTCTGACGCAGGGTTTCTTCGGCAAAACCCAGCACAAATTTATCGCCTACCACCAGCCAGCGAGCCGCCAGCGGCTTCAGGTAGTCGCCGAGACGAGTGAGAACATCAGCGCCCTGGATGTACTTCCCCGGCGATTGAATGATACGGTCCATAACATATCTCCCTTAGAGGTTGAGGTTACCAAACGCGTTTTTCCAGTCCTGCTCGAACTTCTCTATGGCTGACTCTACCGCTGGCGTGCCGAGTATTTGTTGCGCTACGTCTAAGGGAAGCGTGATTGCCTCACATCCTGCCAACAGGCAATCCAGCGCCTGGCGCGGCGTTTTAAAGCTGGCAGCCAGCACCATGCTCTCTGGCGCATGCTGTTCCAGCAGGGATTGCAGTTCCTGTACCGTGCGAATGCCGTCACCGCCCTGCGCATCGACGCGGTTTACATACGGTGCGACATATTTCGCTCCTGCCAGCGCGGCCAGTAACCCCTGAGCGGCGCTGTAAACGGCGGTTCCCAGCGTGGTAATTCCCTCTTTCTTCAGCGCTTTAATCGCGATGAGCCCCTGTGCAGTGACGGGAATTTTTACCACGATGTCCGGCAGGGCATTGTTCAGCCGTTTTGCTTCCGCCACCATTCCTTCGGCGTCGCGGCTCATGGTTTGGGCAAACAGCCTGCCCTCCGGGCCGATAGCATGCTGCAGGCGCGGCAACACCTCCCAGACAGATTCGCCGCTGGCGGCTACGATGCTTGGGTTGGTGGTCACGCCCGCAATGGGAAAAATGCGCGCCAGGCGTTCAACTTCTGCCACGTTGGCGGTATCCAGGTACAGTTCCATTATTTTTCCTTAAGTCAGAAAGGTTGAATAAAGGATACGGCGCACCCAGTCGCGGCGAATACAGGTCAATTTTGCCAAATACTGGATAAATGTAATGTCCCTGGCGAAGTGAGAGAGCGATCACAATGCTACTTTTTGGCGATCAGCTGGCTGTGATACTGGTGTCGATATTCGGAAGGGGAACGTTCAGTGTGCTTGCGAAAGAGACGGCAAAAGTAGTTACTGTCCGTAAATCCGCAGCTTGCAGCGATATCTTTGATTTTAAACTCGTAGCCTTTAAGAAGCTGACGCGCGTGCTCGAGGCGTGTTTGCGTAAGATATTCGTTGAACCCCACGCTGCCTGTTTTTTGAAAAAGATGAGAAAGGTAGTTCGGTGAAATATAAAACGCCTGCGCCACCGATTCACGGGTCAGTGCAGAGGCGTGATGTTCTTCGATGTAGTGACGAATCGCTTCAAATAATGCACGGCTGCGGCTGGCGGTATGGATATCGCTGCCCAGCAGATCGCGACAGTGGCTGAGCAAACTTAATACCACCAGTCTGGCCGTTTCCCGATCGTCTGGCTGCATTTGCAATTCAGCGAGCGTCTGCAAAAGGAATGCGCCCACTCGCGGCCCGCGTCTGGCAACCTGTTGCTGTTGCAAAAGCGTGTTGTCGCGCTCGAGCTGAAGAGTCAGTTGTTGCTTGCCGAAGCTGATGTTGAGCGAAAAGGCGGGTTGAAGCGGAATATTACCGGATGAAAAAAATAACGCTTCGCAGGCCGTATCAAAGCTAAGCACGAGGCAAGGTGACGTTCGGGGGAGCGGTTTAGCCGAAGGGGGGAAATGCACCTGACGCAGCGGCAAGGTGCCGTTGATCAGGTCATTCAGGATGTGGGGGATATCGTGGTGCATGGTGTGGATACCAGGGTATTGCCCGGCGACGCTGGCGCTTGCCGGGCCTACGAAAAGCCTATTGTAGGCCGGGTAAGCGTAAGCGCCACCCGGAAAAACCGATCAACCGGTGTTACGCATCCCCGCCGCAACGCCCGCAATCGTCACCATCAGCGCCTGTTCAACGCGCGGATCCGGCTCTTTACCTTCCTCTTCCGCCAGACGCGAACGGTGCAGCAGTTCAGCCTGTAAAACGTTCAGCGGGTCGGTGTAGATGTTACGCAGTTGGATAGACTCGGCGATCCACGGCAGGTCTTCCATCAGGTGGGAGTCGTTAGCGATATCCAGCACCACTTTGATGTCGCCTTCCAGCAGCTCGCGTAGCTCTTTACCCAGCGCCCACAGCTCGGGTTTCACCAGACGCTGATCGTAGTATTCCGCCAGCCACAGGTCGGCTTTCGAGAAGACCATCTCCAGCATGCCCAGACGGGTAGAGAAGAATGGCCAGTCGCGGCACATGGTTTCCAGTTCGCACTGCTTACCGTCTTCCACCACTTTTTGCAGCGCCGCACCGGCACCCAGCCAGGCTGGCAGCATCAGACGGTTCTGCGTCCAGGCAAAGATCCACGGAATGGCGCGCAGGGATTCAACGCCGCCAGTAGGACGACGCTTGGCCGGGCGCGAGCCGAGCGGCAGTTTACCCAGCTCCTGCTCAGGCGTGGCTGAGCGGAAGTAAGGCACAAAGTCTTTGTTTTCACGCACGTAGCCGCGATACAGATCGCAGGAGATGTCAGACAGCTCGTCCATAATCCGGCACCAGGATTCTTTTGGCTCCGGCGGCGGCAGCAGGTTGGCTTCCAGGATCGCACTGGTATAGAGCGACAGGCTGCTGATGGTCACTTCCGGCAGGCCGTACTTGAAGCGGATCATCTCGCCCTGCTCGGTCACGCGCAGTCCGCCTTTCAGGCTTCCTGGTGGTTGGGAGAGCAGCGCTGCGTGTGCAGGCGCACCGCCACGACCAATTGAGCCGCCGCGTCCGTGGAACAGGGTCAGTTCAATACCGGCTTTTTCGCAGGTTTTGATTAGCGCATCCTGCGCCTGATACTGCGCCCAGGAGGCTGCCATCACGCCCGCATCTTTCGCGGAGTCGGAATAGCCAATCATCACCATCTGCTTGCCCTGAATAAAGCCGCGATACCAGTCGATGTTCAACAACTGGGTCATCACGTCGTTGGCGTTGTTCAGGTCGTCGAGAGTCTCAAACAGCGGTGCTACCGGCAGAGCGTAGTCGATGCCCGCTTCTTTCAGCAGAAGGTGAACGCCCAGCACGTCGGACGGGGTCTTCGCCATGGAGATCACATAGGCGGCCACCGATCCTTTCGGCGCATCCACGATCGCTTTACAGGTGTTGAGCACTTCGCGGGTGTCATTGCTTGGCTCCCAATTGCGCGGCAGCAGCGGGCGCTTGGAGTTCAGCTCGCGGATCAGGAACGCCTGTTTGTCGGCTTCGGACCAGCTTTCATAGTCGCCAATGCCGAGATAACGGGTCAGCTCGCCCAGCGCTTCGGTATGACGGGTGCTTTCCTGACGGACGTCGATACGCACCAGCGGCACGCCGAAACACTTCACGCGGCGCAGAGTGTCGAGCAGTTCGCCATTGGCAATGATGCCCATCCCGCAGGCCTGAAGCGATTTATAACAGGCGTACAGCGGTTCCCAGAGCTGTTCGTTCTGGCTCAGCAGACCTTCCGGCTTCGGCAGGCGCTGGCCTTTCAGGCGCGCTTCCAGCCAGGCCTGCGTGGCCATCAGCTGACCGCGCAGTTTTTTCATCAGGAAACGGTACGGCTCACTGGCACCTTCTTCACCGGCCAGCGCGCGCAGTTCCGGCGTCGCTTCTACCATCGACAGCTCGGAGATCAGCACCTGAATATCTTTCAGGAACAGGTCGGTTGCTTTCCAGCGGCTCAACAACAGGACGTGACGGGTGATTTCCGCCGTCACGTTCGGGTTGCCGTCGCGGTCGCCGCCCATCCAGGAAGTGAAGCGAACCGGCACAAAGTCGACCGGCAGGCGATAGCCCAGATTTTCTTCCAGCTGTTCGTTAAGCTCGCGCAGGTAGTTTGGCACCCCTTCCCACAGGCTGTTTTCCACCACCGCAAAGCCCCATTTTGCTTCGTCGACCGGGCTTGGGCGATGCTTACGAATTTCATCGGTGTGCCAGGACTGAGCAATCAGCTGGCGCAGGCGGCGCATAAGCTGGTTACGTTCGTAGTCGGCAATGTCTTTGTTATCCAACTGCTTCAGACAGTTGTTCACTTCCACCATTTTGTGGATCAGCGTACGACGCGTGATTTCGGTTGGGTGTGCGGTCAGCACCAGCTCCAGCGAAAGGGATTCCACCGCTTTTTTGATGGTCGCTTCGTTGAGGTTGGGCTGGTCTTTGAGTTTACGAAGGGTGCGGGCAATGACTTCCGGGTTGCTGGCCGCTTCGCCTTTTGGCGAAATGCTGTGGTATTGCTCAGCGGTGTTTGCCAGGTTCAGAAACTGGCTGAAGGCGCGGGCAACGGGCAGTAGCTCATCATTAGAGAGGTTCTGCAAGGTGGTGAGCAGCTCCTGACGATTGGCCTCGTTACCGGCGCGGGAAGATTTGGACAGCTTGCGGATGGTTTCAACACGGTCGAGGATGTTCTCCCCCAACGCATCTTTGATGGTATCTCCAAGCACTTTGCCGAGCATACTGACATTACTACGCAACGCGGAATATTGTTCGTTCATAAAAACCCAGTCACCCCATCATTTTTGTTTATGCCCAGGCGAAAATTTTCTGGACATTATTTTGTCATCTCCCTTTATAAAGCCACGTAAAACCCCCGTCGTCAATTGCTGCGAAAACGGTTCAGCAGATGAATAAATGCGGGCAATTTACGAAATTTAATTCGTATTGCGTCAGATAAGAGATGCTTATGGGAATGTGACGGAGATCGCGGGATTTACTCCCCTCACCCTAACCCTCTCCCCAAAGGGGAGAGGGTACTTGAACACCCTCTCCCCTTTGGGGAGAGGGCAGGGTGAGGGGCCGTTTTAATGCCAGCAGAAGTGATGCACAACCTGGGTAATGAGTTCGCGGGTGGGCTTGATGAAGCGGGTTTCGAGATATTCGTCCGGCTGGTGGGCCTGGTTGATGGAGCCAGGGCCCAGAACCAGCGTCGGGCACAGGGTCTGAATAAACGGCGCTTCGGTGCAGTAGTTCACCACGTCGGTTTTCTCTCCGAGCAGTTTTTCCACCACCTGAACCAGCTGGTGGTCAGGCGGGCATTCGTAGCCTGGAATCGGCGGATGCAGTTCGGAGACCGTCAGACGTCCCGGCCAGCGCTCGCTGACCGGTGCCAGCGCTTCGTTCAGTAAGCCATCCAGATCGCTCAGCGTCATGCCCGGCAGAGGACGGATATCCATATGTAGTTCGCAGCAGGCGCAGATACGGTTGGACGCATCACCGCCGTGCAGGCTGCCGAGGTTCAGCGTCGGATACGGCACGGTGAACGCCTCGTAGTGATAGCGCTCTTTCAGATCGTCGCGCAGGGTCATGATGCGGCCAATCGCGTCATGCATCAGCTCAATGGCGTTCACGCCGCGCGCCGGATCGCTGGAGTGACCAGACTGGCCCAGCACGCGCACTGCGGTAGAAATATGGCCTTTGTGCGCCCGAATCGGTTGCAGAGAGGTAGGTTCACCGATGATCGCGCAGTCCGGGCGAATCGACGTGTTTTCAGAGAAATACCGTGCGCCCGCCATGCTGGTCTCTTCATCGGCGGTCGCCAGAATGTAGAGCGGCTTTTTCAGCGTTGTCACGTCCACGTCACGCAGCGCGTCGAGGATAAAAGCAAAGAAGCCTTTCATGTCCGCCGTGCCGAGACCGTAGAGCTTGTTGTCGTGCTCTGTCAGGGTGAACGGATCGCGGGTCCAGCGGCCATCGTCAAACGGCACGGTGTCAGTGTGACCAGCCAGCAGCAGGCCGCCAGCGCCATGTCCGGTGCTGGCGAGCAGGTTAAATTTGTGACGTGTTCCGGGGACGGGCTGAACCTCAACGTTAAACCCAAGATCGCTAAACCAACCCGCCAGCAGATTGATTAAAGACTCATTGCTCTGATCCAGCGCTTCTTCCGTTGCGCTGATGGACGGTGTGGCAATCAGGGCGCGGTAAATCTCGATAAATGGCGGTAAGTTCATTTTCATTGTTGACACACCTTAGGTCGTGATAGTATCAATATTCATGCAATAAATGTGAATAAAAATACATTAACGTTGAGCATAAAGGAACCCGATGTTGAATACGCTGATTGTAGGCGCTAGCGGTTATGCGGGCGCAGAGCTTGTAAGCTACGTGAATCGCCACCCACATATGACCATAACCGCTTTGACCGTGTCAGCGCAAAGCAATGATGCCGGAAAGTTAATTTCCGATTTGCATCCACAACTTAAGGGCGTGGTTGATTTGCCTTTGCAGGCCATGTCTGACATCAGCGAGTTTACCGACGGCGTTGACGTGGTGTTTTTAGCCACCGCACACGAGGTCAGTCACGACCTGGCGCCGCAGTTTCTGGCAGCCGGTTGCGTGGTCTTCGATCTCTCCGGCGCGTTTCGCGTTAACGACAGCGCGTTCTACGAAAAATATTACGGCTTCACCCATCAGCACCCGGATCTGCTCGAAAAAGCGGTGTACGGCCTGGCGGAGTGGAGCGCAGATAAACTGAAAGAAGCGAATCTGATTGCCGTGCCTGGCTGTTACCCGACGGCGGCGCAGCTCTCCCTTAAGCCACTGATCGACGCGGGTCTGCTGGATCTTGACCAGTGGCCGGTGATCAACGCCACCAGCGGCGTGAGCGGCGCCGGGCGCAAGGCCGCGATCTCCAACAGTTTCTGCGAAGTGAGCCTTCAGCCGTATGGCGTGTTTAATCACCGTCATCACCCTGAAATCACCACCCATCTGGGCGCGGAGGTGATCTTCACCCCGCACCTCGGTAGCTTCCCGCGCGGGATCCTTGAAACCATTACCTGTCGCCTGAAGCCGGGCGTGACCAAAGACCAGGTGAGCGAAGTCTTCACGCAGGCGTATGCGGATAAACCACTGGTGCGTCTGTATGACAAAGGCGTACCAGCGCTGAAAAACGTGGTCGGCCTGCCGTTCTGCGACATCGGCTTTGCCGTGCAGGGCGAGCACCTGATTGTGGTCGCCGCAGAAGATAACTTACTCAAAGGCGCTGCCGCACAGGCAATGCAGTGTGCAAATATTCGTTTCGGCTTCCCTGAAACGCAGGCTCTTATTTAAGGTGTGATGATGAATCCATTAATTATCAAACTCGGTGGTGTACTGCTGGACAGCGAAGAAGCGCTGGAGCGCCTGTTTACCGCGCTGGTGAACTATCGTGAATCACATCAACGTCCGCTGGTGATTGTCCACGGCGGCGGCTGTGTGGTGGACGAGCTGATGAAAGGGCTCAACCTGCCGGTGATTAAGAAAAATGGCCTGCGCGTCACGCCTGCCGACCAGATTGACATTATTACTGGTGCGCTGGCGGGGACGGCGAACAAAACGCTGCTGGCGTGGGCGAAGAAGCACCACATCGCGTCCGTTGGTCTCTGTCTGGGCGATGGCGATAGCGTGAAAGTGACCCAGCTCGACGAAGCGCTTGGCCATGTTGGACTGGCGCAGCCAGGTTCGCCTAAGCTGATTAACACCCTGCTGGAAGGTGGTTTTCTGCCGGTGGTGAGCTCAATCGGCGTGACCGAAGAGGGCGAGCTGATGAACGTCAATGCGGACCAGGCGGCAACCGCGCTGGCTGCTACGCTGGGCGCAGACCTGATCCTGCTCTCCGACGTGAGCGGTATTCTGGACGGCAAAGGCCAGCGTATTGCGGAAATGACCGCCGCAAAAGCCGAACAGCTGATCGAACAGGGCATTATCACCGACGGCATGATCGTTAAGGTGAACGCGGCGCTGGATGCCGCGCGCACGCTGGGTCGTCCGGTGGATATCGCCTCCTGGCGTCACGCGGAGCAACTCCCGGCGCTGTTTAACGGTACGCCGATTGGTACGCGTATTCTGGCTTAAGATTCTGTGCCGGATGGCGCTTCGCTTATCCGGCCTACGGGAATTTTGTAGGCCCGGTAAGCGCAGCGCCACCGGGCAAAAATATCATCATTAAGGAAATTCGTTATGGCACTTTGGGGTGGGCGTTTTACACAGGCAGCGGATCAGCGGTTCAAACAGTTCAACGACTCTTTGCGCTTCGACTACCGCCTGGCCGAACAGGATATTGTCGGCTCTGTGGCCTGGTCCAAAGCGCTGGTGACCGTGGGCGTGCTGACCGCAGAGGAACAGCAGCAGCTGGAAGAGGCGCTGAATAATCTGCTGGAAGAGGTGCGTCTGGATCCGCAGCAAATCCTCCAGAGCGATGCCGAAGATATTCACAGTTGGGTGGAAGGCAAACTTATCGACAAAGTCGGCCAGCTGGGTAAAAAGCTCCATACCGGGCGTAGCCGTAATGACCAGGTGGCGACCGACCTGAAGCTGTGGTGTAAAGAGACCGTCGGCGAACTGCTGGCGGCGAATCGTCAGCTGCAGAGCGCGCTGGTGGACACTGCGCAGAACAATCAGGATGCGGTGATGCCGGGTTATACCCACCTGCAACGCGCACAGCCGGTGACCTTTGCGCACTGGTGTCTGGCCTACGTTGAGATGCTGGCGCGTGATGAGAGCCGTTTACAGGATACCTTAACGCGTCTGGACGTCAGCCCGCTGGGCAGCGGCGCGCTGGCCGGTACGGCTTATGAAATCGACCGTGAGCAGCTGGCAGGCTGGCTGGGCTTTGCTTCCGCCACCCGCAACAGCCTTGACAGCGTCTCTGACCGTGACCACGTGCTGGAGCTGCTGTCGAATGCCTCTATCGGGATGGTGCACCTGTCGCGCTTTGCCGAAGACCTGATCTTCTTTAACTCTGGCGAAGCGGGCTTCGTCGAGCTGTCCGACCGCGTGACGTCCGGCTCCTCCCTGATGCCGCAAAAGAAAAACCCGGATGCGCTGGAGCTGATCCGCGGCAAATGTGGCCGCGTGCAGGGCGCGCTGACCGGTATGATGATGACCCTGAAAGGGCTGCCGCTGGCATACAACAAAGACATGCAGGAAGACAAAGAGGGGCTGTTCGACGCGCTCGACACCTGGCTCGACTGTCTGCATATGGGCGCGCTGGTGCTGGACGGCATTCAGGTGAAGCGTCCGCGCTGCCAGGAAGCGGCGCAGCAGGGGTATGCTAATTCTACCGAGCTGGCGGACTACCTGGTGGCGAAAGGCGTACCGTTCCGCGAGGCACACCATATTGTGGGTGAAGCGGTAGTGGAAGCGATTCGTCAGGGTAAAGCCCTTGAAGAGCTGGCGCTTGCCGACCTGCAAAAATTCAGCGCGGTTATCGGGGATGATGTCTACCCGATTCTGGCCCTGCAATCCTGCCTGGATAAGCGTGCAGCGAAAGGTGGAGTCTCGCCGAAGCAGGTAGCGCAGGCGATTGCGGACGCGAAAAACCGGTTGGTTTGATTTGTGCGGGCTGGTGCCCTCACCCCGGCCCTCTTCCACAGGGAGAGGGAGAAAAACGGAGCCTGGCTTAGTGCCGGGCTTTTTTATACGCAAAAAAAAGCGGACCACGGGGTCCGCAAAAGTTCACGTTGGCTTTAGTTTTTCGAGTTTTGAGAGAAACTCGCTGACGGTGCGGGGTCGTTTTGGGTCAAACACGTGCCGCCTCGTCTATGTGATGTATTATTCAACAGAATGCTTGATAGGGATAATCGTTCGTTGCTATGCTATCTATCGCCATGAACTATCGTGGCGACGGAGGATGAATAATGAATATTCGTGATCTTGAATACCTGGTAGCGTTAGCTGAGCATCGCCATTTTCGCCGCGCGGCAGACTCCTGCCACGTCAGCCAGCCAACGCTGAGCGGTCAGATCCGCAAGCTGGAAGATGAGCTGGGCGTGATGCTGCTAGAGCGCACCAGTCGTAAGGTACTGTTCACGCAGGCAGGTCTGCTGCTGGTGGATCAGGCGCGCACCGTACTGCGCGAGGTCAAAGTGCTCAAGGAAATGGCAAGCCAGCAGGGGGAGGCGATGTCCGGCCCGCTGCATATTGGCCTGATCCCAACCGTTGGCCCGTATCTGTTGCCGCAAATCATTCCGCTGCTGCACCAGACGTTCCCGAAACTCGAAATGTACCTGCATGAAGCGCAAACCCATCAGCTGCTGGCGCAGTTAGACAGCGGCAAGCTCGACTGCGCGATCCTGGCGCTGGTCAAAGAGAGTGAAGCGTTTATTGAAGTACCGCTGTTCGATGAGCCGATGATGCTGGCGATCTATGAAGATCACCCGTGGGCGAACCGCGATCGCGTGCCGATGGCCGATCTGGCCGGAGAAAAGCTGCTGATGCTGGAAGACGGCCACTGTCTGCGCGATCAGGCGATGGGCTTCTGCTTCGAAGCGGGTGCAGATGAAGATACCCATTTCCGCGCAACCAGCCTGGAAACGCTGCGTAACATGGTCGCGGCGGGAAGTGGCATTACGCTGCTGCCTGCGCTGGCCGTGCCGCGCGAGCGTAAGCGTGATGGCGTGGTCTATCTGCCGTGTATTAAGCCAGAGCCGCGTCGCACGATCGGCCTGGTTTATCGTCCGGGTTCACCGCTGCGCAGCCGCTATGAGCAGCTGGCAGAGGCCATCCGTGGTGCAATGGATGGCCATTTCGACAACGCGTTAAAACAGGCGGTTTAAGCCGTTCAGCGCAGCTACCCGATAGGCTTCCGCCATGGTCGGGTAGTTAAAGGTGGTGTTAACGAAGTACTCGATGGTGTTGCCACCACCTTTTTGCTCCATGATCGCCTGGCCGATATGAATGATTTCCGCGGCACGTTCACCAAAGCAGTGAATACCGAGGATCTCTTTCGTCTCGCGATGGAACAGGATCTTCAGCGTACCCACGCTCATCCCCACAATTTGTGCGCGCGCCAGGTGTTTAAACTGGGCACGACCCACCTCGTAAGGCACCTTCATGGCCGTCAACTGCTGCTCGGTTTTGCCGACAGAACTGATTTCCGGGATGGTGTAGATGCCCGTCGGGATGTCCTCGATCAGATGCGCCGTCGCTTCACCTTTCACCAGCGCCTGTGCGGCGATGCGGCCCTGATCGTAAGCAGCGGAGGCCAGACTTGGGTAACCAATTACATCGCCCACCGCGTAAACGTGCGGCAGCGCAGTCTGGTACATGCTGTTGACCTTGAGCTGACCGCGGCTGTCGGTTTCAAGCCCGATATTCTCCAGCTGCAATGAATCCGTGTTGCCGGTACGGCCGTTGGCATACAGCAGGCAGTCCGCCTTCAGCTTCTTACCAGATTTCAGGTGCATGATCACACCGTCGTCGCAGCCTTCGATTTTCTCGTACTCTTCGTTGTGGCGAATCACCACGCCACTATTCCAGAAGTGGTAGGAGAGGGAATCTGACATCTCCTGATCGAGGAACGCCAGCAGCCGGTCGCGGGTGTTGATCAAATCAACTTTGACCTCCATGCCGCGGAAGATCGACGCATATTCACAGCCAATCACGCCCGCGCCATAGATGATCACATGGCGTGGCTCGTGGTGCAGGCTGAGGATGGAGTCGCTGTCGTAAATGCGTGGATGAGAGAAGTCCACGTCTGCCGGATGATATGGGCGCGATCCGCAGGCAATCACAAATTTTTCAGCGGTGAGCGTCTCAACCGAACCGTCGTGGCACTCCAGCGCCAGGGTGTGTTCATCTACAAAATGCGCGTTACCCTGCAGAATTTCACAGTGGTTGCGCTCATAGAAACCCTGACGCATGCGCGTCTGCTGGTTAATGACCGTGTCTGCGTGATTCAGGATATCGGCAAAGGAAGAACGAAGAAGTCGGGAGTGGTCGCTGTAAAGAGGGTTCTGGTTAAATTCGATAATGCGGCTAACGGCGTGGCGGAGGGCTTTCGAAGGGATGGTGCCCCAGTGGGTGCAACCGCCGCCGACATTATGGTAGCGCTCAATAACCGCTACTCTGGCTCCCTGTTTTACCAGACCCATAGCAGCACCTTCGCCGCCGGGGCCGGAACCAATAACTATTGCGTCGTAATCGTAGGAATGTGGCATGGCAAGGCTTACCTGTTCTTATACATAAAAGCAACAGAATCATAACATCATTGCCTGGGTAACCCAATTATCGTTGTGCTTTTTTCGGGCAGTGGAGCACAAACCGCGCGTAAACAATCATTCACAAAGCCAGGTAAACAGATTAATTTTATTCTCTGGTATAGTGCCAACGGGCCTTTGGAAGGATTCAACTATCGTGATGGGCGTAAGAGCACAACAAAAAGAGAAAACCCGGCGTTCGCTGGTGGAAGCCGCATTCAGTCAACTGAGTGCTGAGCGGAGTTTTGCCAGTTTAAGCCTGCGCGAAGTGGCGCGCGAGGCCGGGATTGCGCCAACGTCCTTCTATCGTCATTTCCGTGATGTGGATGAACTGGGCCTGACCATGGTCGACGAGAGCGGTTTGATGCTGCGCCAGCTTATGCGTCAGGCGCGTCAGCGTATTGCCAAAGGCGGCAGCGTGATCCGCACCTCCGTGTCGACATTTATGGAATTTATCGGCAATAACCCTAACGCGTTTCGCCTTTTGCTGCGCGAGCGCTCTGGCACGTCGGCGGCGTTTCGTGCCGCCGTCGCGCGTGAAATTCAGCATTTCATCGCGGAACTTGCCGACTATCTTGAACTCGAAAACCATATGCCGCGTGCGTTTACTGAAGCACAGGCCGAGGCGATGGTGACCATTGTTTTCAGTGCGGGTGCCGAAGCGCTGGATGTCAGCATTGAACAACGTAAGCAACTCGAAGAACGACTGGTATTGCAACTGCGGATGATTTCTAAAGGTGCGTACTACTGGTATCGCCGTGAACAAGAGAAGTTGGCACATCAAAACGATGAGTGAAGGTGAGTAATGAAACAGTCAGGTCAGGATAAAGGAACGCTGTTGCTGGCATTGATCGCTGGCTTATCCATCAATGGTACGTTTGCGGCGGTTTTCAGCTCAATTGTACCGTTCTCGATTTTCCCGATTATCGCGCTGGTGCTGACGGTGTATTGCCTGCATCAACGTTATCTGAACCGCACCATGCCGGTTGGGTTACCGGGGCTGGCCGCAGCCTGTTTTATTCTGGGTGTACTGTTGTACAGCACCGTGGTGCGTGCAGAGTATCCGGATATCGGTTCTAACTTCCTGCCTGCGGTGCTGTCTGTGGCGCTGGTGTTCTGGATTGGCTCGCGCATGCGTAGCCGCAAGAGCCAGTTACCAGAGTAAAGGGTTTTGTCATTGTAGGCCGGATAAGCGAAGCGCCATCCGGCTTTTTTGGCAGGTGGCGCTTCGCTTACCTGCCCTACAAGGCCCACATTACTTCGCCGTGAGCAGTACGCCGCACTCCATATGGTGCGTATATGGGAACTGATCGAACAGCGCCAGACGTTCAACCTTGTGCGTCTGGCTTAATGTTTCCAGATTCTTGCACAGCGTCTCCGGGTTACAGGAGATGTACAAAATACGCGGGTACGCCTGCACCATCTTCTCGGTTTCGCTGTCCAGGCCACTGCGCGGCGGATCGACAAAAATTGTCTCACACTGGTAGCTCTTCAAATCAATCCCTTGCAGGCGGTTAAACTCACGTACGCCGTTCATCGCCTGGGTAAACTCTTCTGCCGCCATACGAATGATCTGCACATTATCAATATGGTTAGCGGCGATGTTGTACTGCGCGGCGGCCACCGACGGTTTGGCGATTTCCGTCGCCAGCACGCGTTCGAAGTTACGCGCCAGCGCCAGCGAGAAGTTGCCGTTACCGCAGTAGAGCTCCAGCAGATCGCCCGTCGACCCTTCCGTCGCATTCAGCGCCCACTCCAGCATCTGCACGTTCATAGCCGCATTCGGCTGGGTGAAGCTGTTCTCCACCTGACGGTAAACCATCTCTTTTCCTGCCACCGGCAAACGCTCGTCGATGTAATCCTGGTCCAGCATGATTTTGGTTTTGGTCGCGCGGCCAATCAGGTGCACGTTGATGTTCTGCGCGCGCAGCGCATCGCGCAGGGCTTCTGCCTGCTCGCGCCACTCGTCGGTCAGCGCTTTGTGATAGAGCAGAGAGACAATGGCCTGATTGCTTTGGGTGGTCAGGTAGTCAATCTGGAACAGCTTGTTGCGCAGCACCGGATTAGTGCGCACACCGTCGATCATCAGCGTCATTAGCTGGTTGATAAGCTCACTCGCCGCCGGGAAACTGTCTACGCGAATCCGGGATTTCGTCTGCTGATCGAAAATGATGTGGTACAGGTCATCGCCATCGTGCCAGATGCGAAACTCAGCGCGCATACGGTAGTGGCTGACCGGAGAACGAAACACCTCGGGAACGGGCGCGTTGAAAGGCGTCATCATACTTTGCAGGCGGACAACTTTTTCTGCCAGCTGTGCGTCGTACTGTTCTGTCGGGAGGTGTTCGGGGGTCATGATGCGTCCTGAGTGATAAAGAATTACGCGGGGATTGTAGGGATTGTGCAGTGGATGTCCAGATTTAATGGCTAATAGCTATCTGGACATCTATACGTGTCTAATTGTAGCATTCTGTTTCCGGTCTCCTGAGAGTGAAAAGGGAATCCAGTGCAAATCTGGAGCTGACGCGCAGCGGTAAAGACTGGCGGGATGAGAGTTGTAGACACTGTGAAAACGGGAAGTCTTCATCCGTATAACGCCACCCAGCCCGAAGACCTGCCGGGATCACGTCGCATTTGGTTTCATCATCGCGTGCTATCGATGAGGCCTGCGGCATCCTTCTTATATTGTGGATGCTTTAACAATGATTAAAAAAGTATCGCTGTTGACGGCGTTTTCCGTCACGGCATTTTCGGGCTGGGCGCAGGAAAGCGCCGACTCGTTGGTGGTGACAGCAAACCGTTTCGAACAACCTGAAAAATCTGTTCTGGCTGCGACTTCTGTCGTGACGCGGGCCGATATCGACCGCTGGCAATCCACCACGGTTCTGGATGTCATGCGTCGCCTGCCTGGCGTAGATACGGCACAAAATGGCGGGATGGGGCAGCTCTCTTCTCTCTTTATACGCGGTACGAACTCCAGCCATGTCCTGATTCTCGTCGACGGGATCCGTCTTAACCAGGCGGGCGTCACGGGGTCGTCCGATCTCAGCCAGTTTCCGATCTCCCTGGTGCAGCGCATCGAATATCTTCGTGGACCGCGTTCGGCGGTGTACGGCTCGGATGCGATCGGTGGTGTAGTCAACATTATCACTACGCGTGCGAAGGATGGCACAACGCTGAATGCTGGCGTTGGGACACACGGCTTCCAGAATTATGGTGGCAGCACCCAGCAAACATTGGGTGAAAGTACGCGCGTTACGCTGGCGGGGGATTACACCTACACAAAAGGCTTTGACGTCGTTGCTGACGGTAATAACGGCGGCCTTGCCCAGACCGATCGCGACGGCTTTATGAATAAAACGCTCTACGGCGCACTGGAGCATGCTTTCTCTGAGCAATGGAGTGGTTTCGTTCGCGGCTATGGTTACAGCAACCGTACCGCCTATGACGGCTATTACAGTTCATTTACCCCTGATGTGCTGGTTGATACCCGCCAACTCTATAGCCAGACCTGGGATGCCGGATTGCGGTTTAACCGGGATGTTTTCCATTCACAGTTGCTCTCCAGCTACAGTCACAGCAAAGACTACAATTACGATCCGCACCTTGGACGCTATGACTCCACAGCAACCCTGGATGAAATCAAACAGTACAATGTTCAGTGGACCAACTCAGTTGACGTGGGACATGGCAACATCGGCGCGGGCGTTGACTGGCAGAAACAGAGCACCGAGCCGGGTACCAACTACGTAACCAACGCCTATGACCTGCGTAACACTGGCGTCTACCTGACTGGGTTGCAGCAGTTTGGAGATTTCACTCTGGAGGCGGCGGCCCGCAGCGATGACAACTCTCAGTTTGGTCGCCATGGTACCTGGCAAAGTAGCGCAGCCTGGGAGTTCGTTGACGGTTACCGCTTCATAGCCTCTTATGGCACGGCCTATAAAGCGCCGAATCTGGGTCAGCTCTATGGCTTCTACGGCAATACCCATCTTGATCCTGAAGAGAGCAAGCAGTGGGAAGGGGCGTTTGAAGGCCTGACGGCAGGCGTAAGCTGGCGCGTATCCGGCTATCGTAATGACGTTGATAATCTCATCGACTTCAACAATAACCTGCAGCAATATTACAACGTCGGCAAAGCACGCATTAAAGGTGTAGAAGCGACAGCGTCGTTTGATACGGGTCCGTTGACGCATACTGTGGGCTACGACTATGTGGATGCCCGCAATGCGGCAACCAATCAACTTCTGGACCGTCGTGCTAAACAGCAGGTGAAATATCAGCTTGATACGCAGATCTATGATGTTGACTGGAGCCTGACGTATCACTATCTCGGCACGCGCTACGACACCGACTTTGGAACCTATCCGTCAGAGAAAGTTAAAATGGGCGGCGTCAGCCTGTGGGACGTCGCGGTTTCATATCCTGTCACCTCACATCTCACAGTTCGTGGTAAAATAGCCAACCTGTTCGATAAAGATTACGAGACAGTTTATGGCTACCAAACTGCAGGACGGGAATACACCTTGTCTGGCAGCTACACCTTCTGATCCGCGTCCCACCGTGCTAGTGTTTGATTCCGGCGTCGGTGGGCTTTCGGTCTATGATGAGATTCGGCAGCTCCTGCCGGATCTCCATTACATCTACGCCTTCGATAACGTCGCGTTCCCGTATGGGGAAAAGAGTGAAGACTTTATCGTTGAGCGTGTGATTGAAATCGTCACTGCGGTACAAAAGCGCTATCCCCTGGCGCTGGCGGTTATTGCCTGTAATACGGCAAGCACGGTCTCTCTTCCTGCCCTGCGCGAAAAATTCCCGTTCCCGGTTGTGGGCGTTGTCCCGGCAATCAAACCTGCGGCGCGTCTGACGGCGAACGGTATCGTGGGGTTGCTGGCGACACGCGGTACGGTAAAACGTCCTTATACGCGTGAGCTTATTGAGCGCTTTGCCAATGAATGCCAGATCGCCATGCTCGGCTCCGCGGAGCTGGTGGAAATGGCGGAAGCGAAACTGCACGGCGAGACGGTATCGCTTGAAGAGCTGCGTCGCATTCTGCGTCCATGGCTGCGGATGCAGGAACCACCGGATACGGTTGTTCTCGGCTGCACCCATTTCCCGCTATTACAGGAAGAGCTGTTAAAGGTTTTGCCTGAAGGGACCCGGCTGGTGGATTCCGGTGCTGCGATTGCGCGTCGGACGGCCTGGCTACTGGAGCACGAGGCGCCGGATGCGAAATCAGCGGATGCGAACATCGCTTTCTGTATGGCGATAACAAAAGAAACCGAACAACTTTTGCCCGTTTTACGTCGTTATGGCTACGAAACGCTCGAAAAACTGGCGCTGTAGCACGGTTTTGAGCAAAAAAGAGACGGTTGAACATTTTTTTTCAAAGAGGGGTTGTCAACGTCGGAGAACTCCCTATAATGCGCCTCCACTGACACGGAACAACGGCTTACAAGCCGCCGGGACAGCGGGGTTCAGAGATGAACGCCAACAGAGAAAAGTGAAAATAATTGCTTGACTCTGAATGAGGAAAACGTAATATACGGGACCTCGCAACGGTGAGCGAAAGCCGCGTTGCACTGCTCTTTAACAATTTATCAGACAATCTGTGTGGGCACTCAAAGTGACATGGATTCTTAATGTCCTCGGACACTAAATGAATACCAAGTCTCAACGAGTGAACACGTAATTCATTACGAAGTTTAATTCATTGAGCATCAAACTTTTAAATTGAAGAGTTTGATCATGGCTCAGATTGAACGCTGGCGGCAGGCCTAACACATGCAAGTCGAACGGTAACAGGAAGCAGCTTGCTGCTTTGCTGACGAGTGGCGGACGGGTGAGTAATGTCTGGGAAACTGCCTGATGGAGGGGGATAACTACTGGAAACGGTAGCTAATACCGCATAACGTCGCAAGACCAAAGAGGGGGACCTTCGGGCCTCTTGCCATCGGATGTGCCCAGATGGGATTAGCTAGTAGGTGGGGTAACGGCTCACCTAGGCGACGATCCCTAGCTGGTCTGAGAGGATGACCAGCCACACTGGAACTGAGACACGGTCCAGACTCCTACGGGAGGCAGCAGTGGGGAATATTGCACAATGGGCGCAAGCCTGATGCAGCCATGCCGCGTGTATGAAGAAGGCCTTCGGGTTGTAAAGTACTTTCAGCGGGGAGGAAGGCGACAGGGTTAATAACCCTGTCGATTGACGTTACCCGCAGAAGAAGCACCGGCTAACTCCGTGCCAGCAGCCGCGGTAATACGGAGGGTGCAAGCGTTAATCGGAATTACTGGGCGTAAAGCGCACGCAGGCGGTCTGTCAAGTCGGATGTGAAATCCCCGGGCTCAACCTGGGAACTGCATTCGAAACTGGCAGGCTAGAGTCTTGTAGAGGGGGGTAGAATTCCAGGTGTAGCGGTGAAATGCGTAGAGATCTGGAGGAATACCGGTGGCGAAGGCGGCCCCCTGGACAAAGACTGACGCTCAGGTGCGAAAGCGTGGGGAGCAAACAGGATTAGATACCCTGGTAGTCCACGCCGTAAACGATGTCGACTTGGAGGTTGTGCCCTTGAGGCGTGGCTTCCGGAGCTAACGCGTTAAGTCGACCGCCTGGGGAGTACGGCCGCAAGGTTAAAACTCAAATGAATTGACGGGGGCCCGCACAAGCGGTGGAGCATGTGGTTTAATTCGATGCAACGCGAAGAACCTTACCTACTCTTGACATCCAGAGAACTTTCCAGAGATGGATTGGTGCCTTCGGGAACTCTGAGACAGGTGCTGCATGGCTGTCGTCAGCTCGTGTTGTGAAATGTTGGGTTAAGTCCCGCAACGAGCGCAACCCTTATCCTTTGTTGCCAGCGGTTAGGCCGGGAACTCAAAGGAGACTGCCAGTGATAAACTGGAGGAAGGTGGGGATGACGTCAAGTCATCATGGCCCTTACGAGTAGGGCTACACACGTGCTACAATGGCGCATACAAAGAGAAGCGACCTCGCGAGAGCAAGCGGACCTCATAAAGTGCGTCGTAGTCCGGATTGGAGTCTGCAACTCGACTCCATGAAGTCGGAATCGCTAGTAATCGTGGATCAGAATGCCACGGTGAATACGTTCCCGGGCCTTGTACACACCGCCCGTCACACCATGGGAGTGGGTTGCAAAAGAAGTAGGTAGCTTAACCTTCGGGAGGGCGCTTACCACTTTGTGATTCATGACTGGGGTGAAGTCGTAACAAGGTAACCGTAGGGGAACCTGCGGTTGGATCACCTCCTTACCTTAAAGAACCTGCCTTTGTAGTGCTCACACAGATTGTCTGATGAAAAACAGCAGTAAAAAATCTCTGCAGGCTTGTAGCTCAGGTGGTTAGAGCGCACCCCTGATAAGGGTGAGGTCGGTGGTTCAAGTCCACTCAGGCCTACCAAATTTTTGCTGATGCTGCGTTGCGGCGACACTCACATACCTGAGTATGCTTCGTGTCACCACGCCTTGCCTCAACAAAAATTACCGGTAGAGAGATAACTACGATGGGGCTATAGCTCAGCTGGGAGAGCGCCTGCCTTGCACGCAGGAGGTCTGCGGTTCGATCCCGCATAGCTCCACCATCCTTTACTGCGAACACAAGAAAACTTCAGAGTGAACCTGAAAAGGTGCACTGCGAAGTTTTGCTCTTTAAAAATCTGGATCAAGCTGAAAATTGAAACGACACACAGCTCATGTGTGTTCGAGTCTCTCAAATTTTCGCAATCGGAAGTGAAACATCTTCGGGTTGTGAGGTTAAGCGACTAAGCGTACACGGTGGATGCCCTGGCAGTCAGAGGCGATGAAGGACGTGCTAATCTGCGAAAAGCGCCGGCGAGGTGATATGAACCTTTGACCCGGCGATGTCCGAATGGGGAAACCCAGTGCAATCCGTTGCACTATCGTTAACTGAATACATAGGTTAACGAGGCGAACCGGGGGAACTGAAACATCTAAGTACCCCGAGGAAAAGAAATCAACCGAGATTCCCCCAGTAGCGGCGAGCGAACGGGGAGCAGCCCGGAGTCTGAATCAGCTTGTGTGTTAGTGGAACGGTCTGGAAAGTCCGACGGTACAGGGTGATAGTCCCGTACACGAAAGCACACTTGCTGTGAACTCGAAGAGTAGGGCGGGACACGTGGTATCCTGTCTGAATATGGGGGGACCATCCTCCAAGGCTAAATACTCCTGACTGACCGATAGTGAACCAGTACCGTGAGGGAAAGGCGAAAAGAACCCCGGCGAGGGGAGTGAAAAAGAACCTGAAACCGTGTACGTACAAGCAGTGGGAGCCTCTTTATGGGGTGACTGCGTACCTTTTGTATAATGGGTCAGCGACTTATATTCTGTAGCAAGGTTAACCGTATAGGGGAGCCGAAGGGAAACCGAGTCTTAACTGGGCGTTAAGTTGCAGGGTATAGACCCGAAACCCGGTGATCTAGCCATGGGCAGGTTGAAGGTTGGGTAACACTAACTGGAGGACCGAACCGACTAATGTTGAAAAATTAGCGGATGACCTGTGGCTGGGGGTGAAAGGCCAATCAAACCGGGAGATAGCTGGTTCTCCCCGAAAGCTATTTAGGTAGCGCCTCGTGAACTCATCTTCGGGGGTAGAGCACTGTTTCGGCTAGGGGGCCATCCCGGCTTACCAACCCGATGCAAACTACGAATACCGAAGAATGTTATCACGGGAGACACACGGCGGGTGCTAACGTCCGTCGTGAAGAGGGAAACAACCCAGACCGCCAGCTAAGGTCCCAAAGTCATGGTTAAGTGGGAAACGATGTGGGAAGGCACAGACAGCCAGGATGTTGGCTTAGAAGCAGCCATCATTTAAAGAAAGCGTAATAGCTCACTGGTCGAGTCGGCCTGCGCGGAAGATGTAACGGGGCTAAACCATGCACCGAAGCTGCGGCAGCGACGCTTAGGCGTTGTTGGGTAGGGGAGCGTTCTGTAAGCCGTTGAAGGTGTGCTGTGAGGCATGCTGGAGGTATCAGAAGTGCGAATGCTGACATAAGTAACGATAAAGCGGGTGAAAAGCCCGCTCGCCGGAAGACCAAGGGTTCCTGTCCAACGTTAATCGGGGCAGGGTGAGTCGACCCCTAAGGCGAGGCCGAAAGGCGTAGTCGATGGGAAACAGGTTAATATTCCTGTACTTGGTGTTACTGCGAAGGGGGGACGGAGAAGGCTATGTCAGCCGGGCGACGGTTGTCCCGGTTTAAGCATGTAGGCGGAGGTTCCAGGTAAATCCGGTACCTTATTAACGCTGAGGTGTGATGACGAGGCACTACGGTGCTGAAGTGATAAATGCCCTGCTTCCAGGAAAAGCCTCTAAGCATCAGGTAACACGAAATCGTACCCCAAACCGACACAGGTGGTCAGGTAGAGAATACCAAGGCGCTTGAGAGAACTCGGGTGAAGGAACTAGGCAAAATGGTGCCGTAACTTCGGGAGAAGGCACGCTGATAGGTAGGTGAAGTCCCTGCGGACGGAGCTGAAATCAGTCGAAGATACCAGCTGGCTGCAACTGTTTATTAAAAACACAGCACTGTGCAAACACGAAAGTGGACGTATACGGTGTGACGCCTGCCCGGTGCCGGAAGGTTAATTGATGGGGTTAGCGGCAACGCGAAGCTCTTGATCGAAGCCCCGGTAAACGGCGGCCGTAACTATAACGGTCCTAAGGTAGCGAAATTCCTTGTCGGGTAAGTTCCGACCTGCACGAATGGCGTAATGATGGCCAGGCTGTCTCCACCCGAGACTCAGTGAAATTGAACTCGCTGTGAAGATGCAGTGTACCCGCGGCAAGACGGAAAGACCCCGTGAACCTTTACTATAGCTTGACACTGAACACTGGTCCTTGATGTGTAGGATAGGTGGGAGGCTTTGAAGCGTGGACGCCAGTCTGCGTGGAGCCAACCTTGAAATACCACCCTTTAATGGCTGGTGTTCTAACGTAGACCCGTAATCCGGGTTGCGGACAGTGTCTGGTGGGTAGTTTGACTGGGGCGGTCTCCTCCCAAAGAGTAACGGAGGAGCACGAAGGTTGGCTAATCCTGGTCGGACATCAGGAGGTTAGTGCAATGGCATAAGCCAGCTTGACTGCGAGCGTGACGGCGCGAGCAGGTGCGAAAGCAGGTCATAGTGATCCGGTGGTTCTGAATGGAAGGGCCATCGCTCAACGGATAAAAGGTACTCCGGGGATAACAGGCTGATACCGCCCAAGAGTTCATATCGACGGCGGTGTTTGGCACCTCGATGTCGGCTCATCACATCCTGGGGCTGAAGTAGGTCCCAAGGGTATGGCTGTTCGCCATTTAAAGTGGTACGCGAGCTGGGTTTAGAACGTCGTGAGACAGTTCGGTCCCTATCTGCCGTGGGCGCTGGAGAATTGAGGGGGGCTGCTCCTAGTACGAGAGGACCGGAGTGGACGCATCACTGGTGTTCGGGTTGTCATGCCAATGGCACTGCCCGGTAGCTAAATGCGGAAGAGATAAGTGCTGAAAGCATCTAAGCACGAAACTTGCCCCGAGATGAGTTCTCCCTGAGACCTTGAGTCTCCTGAAGGAACGTTGAAGACTACGACGTTGATAGGTCGGGTGTGTAAGCGCAGCGATGCGTTGAGCTAACCGATACTAATGAACCGTGAGGCTTAACCTTACAACGCCGAAGCTGTTTTGGCGAAGAGAGACAGACACGATTTTCAGCCTGATACAGATTAACAGAATTTGCCTGGCGGCTTTAGCGCGGTGGTCCCACCTGACCCCATGCCGAACTCAGAAGTGAAACGCCGTAGCGCCGATGGTAGTGTGGGGTCTCCCCATGTGAGAGTAGGGAACTGCCAGGCATCAAATTAAGTAGTAAGCCGGTGCATTAATCCGGTGGTTACAGAAGTATTCGGTGGAGCGGTAGTTCAGTCGGTTAGAATACCTGCCTGTCACGCAGGGGGTCGCGGGTTCGAGTCCCGTCCGTTCCGCCACTTATTAAGACATTAAGCCTGCCCAAAGGGCAGGCTTAATGGCAAAAAAATTTAGGGGCGTAGCTCAGTTGGTAGAGCACCGGTCTCCAAAACCGGGTGTCGCGAGTTCGAGTCTCTCCGCCCCTGCCATATAGAATCCTTTGCTTCGGCAAAGGATTTTTTTTTGCCTGCAAAACGGCTCAACACCTTCCTGAAGAATAAGCAGCCTGCGTTTCCGCAGGCTTTTGCGTTAATCCAGTATGCTGGTTTTTAACAGATCTTTTATCTGCGACTGCTTATCGCTGTTTTGCAACCAAATAGCATACAGCGGCCTGGAGAGCGTTGTTGAATCGGTGACAACATGGAGTGCGGGTTTATTATCCGCCCAGCGAACAGGTAACCATGTACAGCCTTTCAGTGTGGGAAGATGCTGGCATGCGATCTCCGCAGAGCTTGTCGTGAGTTGCGGGATATCATCGCTGGCAATTAACCCCGTCTCGTGCTGCTGAAAATCAGGCCCCCATTCCAGGCGTAAATAATTCAGGTCGGCCTTCATCATTGCAGGCTCGGATGCATAGAGCGCAAGGCTAAACTGTCCAACAATCTGGCTGCTAAATTCATCCATCTTGGGGGCTTCTGTGGTGATCAGCAGATCAAGCTGCCGCTCGTGGAGTTGCTTAACCAGCGACTGGCGTTGCGCAATCCTCGCCTCAAATTGCAGATGGTTGTGTGTGCGATATAGCCGCATAAGCCACTGGCTGAGCATGCATTCCCATAGTGAAGCGCTGGCACCGATCGAGAATTCATTATGCCGGGAGGTGTGCGCAACCTCCTTTCGCGCTGCCTGCCAGGTATTCATCAGGGTTTCTGCATAAGGCAATAGCTTTTCACCGGCCGGGGTTAGACGAATATTGTTGCGATGGCGGGTAAAAAGGTTCACACCCAGTTGATTTTCCAGCTGTCGAATACGAAAACTGACTGCTGACTGCGTCAGGTAGAGGGCTTCAGCTGCTCGCCCAAAGTGTCGCGTTCTGCTCACTTCGAGGAAAGTTTTTAGCAATTCCGTATCCACATCTTTCTCCACAAAATTATTTGTCGTTATGATTTAAATGTTTTGTTTTACACTCTGTCAAGCGTAACTAATACTCCGCGCCATAAATAGCTCGGCCAAAGAATTAGGAGCGTGTAGGATGGCGGAAAGCTTTACGACGACTAATCGTTTTTTCGATAATAAACATTATCCGCGCGGGTTCTCTCGTCACGGCGATTTCACTATCAAAGAAGCTCAACTTCTTGAGCGCCATGGTTATGCCTTTAACGAGCTGGATCTGGGTAAGCGCGAACCGGCAACCGAAGATGAAAAACAATTTGTCTCTGTTTGTCGTGGTGAGCGTGAGCCGCAGTCTGATGCAGAACGTGTATGGATCAAGTATATGGCTCGCATTAAGCGTCCTAAGCGTTTCCATACGCTGTCTGGCGGCAAGCCGCAGATGGAAGGTGCAGAAGACTACACCGAGTCTGACGATTAAGAAGAGAAGGGGCTACGGCCCCTTTTTTTATGCCAGCATTTTTTGCAGATGCAACAGCAGCCGATCGATCGCACGGTAGCTTAATGCCTCCTGCAAATGTCGCCTCTCTATTCCGGGGCAGCCCTCCACGTCAGCGACCGTGCGCGCAACTTTCAACAAACGCTGCCACGCGCGAATGGATAGCCCAAACCGCGTCAGTGTCTCTTCCAGCCAGCCTGCATCTTCGGCGTTGAGAGAGCAAAACTGTCGGATCCCGCTGTTATCCAGCCGGGCATTCAGCCTGTTCTGACGAGCATACTGCCGCGCCTGAGCCGCAATAACCCGTTCTCGCACCGCTGCTGAGCTTTCGCCTTTGATACCGGTTTGCCTCAGCAGACCGGGCGGTGGCAGGGGGATCTCGAGAGATAAATCAAAACGGTCGAGGAAGGGGCCGGACAGCTTACTCAGATAGCGCAGCGTCTGCTCCGGCGTACAGCGGTTATGGTTGCCCTGATAATGGCCCGTTGGGCTAGGGTTCATCGCGGCGACCAGCTGAAACTGCGCAGGGTAGCTTATTTTGGCGCGTGTACGAGACAGATGGATTTCGCCGGATTCAATCGGCTCCCGCAACGCATCCAGCACGCGGCGTTCAAACTCTGGCAATTCATCCAGGAACAGAATGCCGTTGTGTGCCAGTGAGATTTCACCCGGTCCGGGAATTGAGCCCCCGCCCACCATCGCGGTAAGAGACGCACTGTGGTGTGGCGAGCGGAAAGGACGGCGGCGCCACTGTTTATGCAGCGATATTGAACTGACCAGGCTAAATATCGCGGCGCTTTCCAGCGCTTCGTGATTATTGAGGGGGGGCAGCAGGCCGCTCAACCTGCTCGCCAGCATCGTTTTCCCCGTGCCTGGCGGACCTATCAGTAGCAGGTTATGCCCACCCGCGGCCGTTATTTCTAACGCCCGCTTACCCTGTTCCTGACCCATAATATCGCTGAGGTCATCGGATGAATCTGCCACTACCTCCTCATTCTCCTGCGGCTCGGCAAGCTCGTGTCGGCCTTCCAGCCAGGCGCAAACCTCCTGCAAATGTCCCGCGACAAGACACCCCTTTTCGGCGATAAGGCTGACTTCAGAGGCATTTTCATTGGCCACAATGATTTGCCTTCCCGCGCGTATGGCTTCAAGCGCACCCGAGATTGCTCCGGGAACGCCTCTTAACGCGCCTGTAAGCGCTAATTCACCCACGAACTCGCACGAGCTTAACCCTGGCGTATTGAGCTGTTCAGAAGCCGCGAGAAGCGCTATAGCAATAGGTAAATCATATCGCCCTCCCTCCTTTGGCAAATCGGCGGGCGCAAGGTTGATGGTGATCTTCTTCGCCGGAAAAGCATAACCGCTATTAATAATTGCGCTGCGCACGCGATCCCTGGCCTCCTTAACGGTCGTTTCGGGTAAGCCGACCAGCGTCAGTCCGGGCAGTCCATTACTTAAATGAACCTCTACAGAAATAAGCGGTGCCTTCACGCCGATGGCCGCGCGTGTATAAACAACTGACAGTGACATAAGCCCCTCCTTGGCGGTAACTATGCCAGCATCATTTTTTCCTGTTTAGCGCTAATTCACTGAATTACGGCGCTCGTTCCAGCCTTTTAGCGCCTAAATGTAATCATTACATGTCGGTGGAATCGGCCTCGCAGAAAAGAAATCATGCGCGCCTTGCCTGATGAAACAGGACAAAAAAATGAAAAATCTTCATTTCTATTTTTTCCCTATATAAAACAACGATTTTGAAAGAAATAGTTCGCCTGCTACAGAAATGGGTCATAAAAAAATCTTGTGTCAGATGAAATATCTGTGGTAACTCTTTAGGTATTCCTTCGAACAAGATGCAAAAAGAACTGAAAATGACAGCCCTTCTACGAGTGATTAGCCTGGTCGTGATTAGCGTGGTGGTGATTATTATCCCACCGTGCGGGGCTGCACTTGGACGAGGAAAGGCTTAGAAATCAAGCCTTAACGAACTAAGACCCCCGCACCGAAAGGTCCGGGGGTTTTTTTATGACTAAAAAACTTAAATGAGGAGCAGAGAATGACGACTAGCACAAAATTCTGTTTCTCCAGATTTATGACGGGGAACTAACTATGAATGGGGCACAATGGGTAGTACATGCGTTGCGCGCGCAGGGAGTCGAAACCGTATTCGGTTATCCGGGTGGCGCAATTATGCCGATTTACGATGCACTGTATGACGGCGGCGTGGAACACCTCTTGTGCCGACACGAGCAGGGCGCAGCGATGGCCGCCATCGGTTATGCCCGTGCGACCGGTAAAACAGGCGTCTGTATGGCCACCTCCGGTCCGGGCGCAACGAACCTGATCACCGGCCTGGCTGACGCGCTGCTCGATTCCGTACCCGTGGTGGCGATCACCGGCCAGGTGGCCTCTCCGTTCATCGGCACCGATGCTTTCCAGGAAGTGGATGTGCTCGGTTTATCGCTTGCCTGCACCAAACACAGCTTCCTCGTTCAGTCTCTCGAAGAGCTGCCGCGCGTGATGGCCGAAGCGTTCGAGGTTGCCAGCTCTGGCCGTCCTGGTCCGGTTCTGGTAGATATCCCGAAAGATATTCAGGTTGCACTCGGCGATCTGGAACCGCACTTCTCCACCGTTGAAAGCGACGACGTGTTTCCCCATACGGAGGTTGAAGAGGCTCGCCAGATGCTGGCGCAGGCGAAACAGCCGATGCTGTATGTAGGCGGCGGCGTGGGCATGGCGCAGGCTGTTCCTGCCCTGCGCGAATTTATCGCAGTAACGCAAATGCCCGCCACCTGCACGCTGAAAGGATTGGGCGCGGTCGACGCGGACTATCCATACTATTTGGGCATGTTAGGGATGCACGGCACCAAAGCGGCAAACCTGGCGGTGCAGGAGTGTGACCTGCTCATCGCCGTCGGCGCCCGTTTTGACGACCGCGTCACCGGCAAGCTGAACACCTTTGCGCCGAACGCCAAAGTGATCCATATGGACATCGACCCGGCGGAGATGAACAAACTGCGTCAGGCGCATGTCGCGTTGCAGGGCGATCTCAACGCGCTGTTACCGGCGCTGGAGCAGCAGCTGGATATCAACCCATGGCGTCAGCACACCGCCGATATGCGCGCTGAACACGCCTGGCGTTACGACCACCCCGGCGAGGCCATCTATGCGCCGCTGTTGTTGAAACAGTTGTCCGACCGCAAACCCGCAGACAGCGTGGTGACGACGGATGTCGGCCAGCATCAGATGTGGTCAGCCCAGCACATGACCTACACCCGCCCGGAGAACTTCATCACCTCGAGCGGCTTAGGCACGATGGGCTTCGGCCTGCCCGCTGCCGTGGGCGCACAGGTTGCCCGCCCGAACGATACCGTTATCTGTATCTCCGGTGACGGCTCCTTCATGATGAACGTCCAGGAGCTCGGCACCGTGAAGCGTAAGCAGTTACCGCTGAAGATCGTTTTGCTCGATAACCAGCGTTTAGGCATGGTTCGCCAGTGGCAGCAGCTGTTCTTCCAGGAGCGTTACAGCGAAACGACCCTGACCGACAACCCCGATTTCCTCACCCTGGCCAGCGCCTTCGGCATTCCTGGCCAGCACATCACCCGTAAAGACCAGGTTGAAGCGGCACTCGACACCATGCTGTCAAGCGAAGGGCCATACCTGCTTCATGTCTCAATCGACGAGCTTGAGAACGTCTGGCCGTTGGTACCGCCCGGTGCCAGTAACTCACAAATGCTGGAGAAATTATCATGATGCAACATCAGGTTGCCGTGCAGGCTCGCTTCAACCCGGAAACGTTAGAACGCGTATTGCGTGTGGTCCGTCACCGTGGTTTTCAGATTTGCTCTATGAATATGGAAACGGCCACGGATGCACAAAATATCAGTATCGAATTAACCGTTGCCAGCCCGCGGCCGGTCGACTTACTGTTTAGTCAGTTATCAAAACTGGTAGACGTTGCCCATGTTGCCATCTGCCAGAGCACAACCACATCACAACAAATCCGCGCTTAAGCGTGACAGGACGAAAAAATGACGACAAAAAAAGCTGATTACATTTGGTTCAATGGTGAGATGGTTCGCTGGGAAGACGCGAAAGTTCACGTGATGTCCCACGCGCTGCACTACGGCACCTCCGTGTTTGAAGGCATCCGTTGCTACGATTCTCACAAAGGACCAGTGGTGTTCCGCCATCGCGAACACATGCAGCGTCTGCATGACTCAGCCAAAATTTATCGTTTCCCGGTCTCCCAAAGCGTTGATGAGCTGATGGAAGCCTGCCGCGAGGTGATCCGCCAGAACAAACTGACCAGTGCCTATATTCGTCCGCTGGTCTTCGTGGGTGATGTCGGCATGGGTGTCAATCCGCCCGCTGGCTATAACACCGATGTGATCATTGCTGCGTTCCCGTGGGGCGCCTACCTGGGCGCGGAAGCACTGGATCAGGGGATCGACGCAATGGTTTCTTCCTGGAACCGCGTGGCACCAAACACTATCCCGACCGCGGCTAAAGCGGGCGGTAACTACCTCTCCTCACTGCTGGTTGGCAGCGAAGCGCGCCGTCACGGTTACCAGGAAGGTATCGCGCTCGATGTAAATGGCTACATCTCCGAAGGTGCGGGCGAAAACCTGTTTGAAGTAAAAGACGGCATTCTGTTCACCCCGCCGTTTACCTCGTCCGCGCTGCCGGGCATCACCCGCGACGCCATCATCAAGCTGGCAAAAGATCTGGGTATCGAAGTACGCGAGCAGGTGCTGTCCCGCGAATCCCTGTACCTGGCTGACGAAGTGTTCATGTCCGGTACCGCGGCTGAAATTACACCGGTGCGTAGCGTCGACGGCATTCAGGTGGGCGAAGGCCGCTGTGGTCCGGTCACCAAACGCATTCAGCAAGCCTTCTTCGGCCTGTTCACCGGCGAAACAGAAGACAAATACGGCTGGTTGGATCAGGTTAATCACTAAATATAAATTTGGGACGGCACGCACCGTCCCATTAAATAGTCAGACGGGAGTAAATAAAGCATGCCTAAGTATCGTTCAGCCACCACCACCCACGGCCGTAATATGGCGGGTGCCCGCGCACTGTGGCGCGCCACCGGAATGACCGACGCCGATTTCGGCAAGCCAATTATCGCCGTGGTGAACTCCTTCACCCAGTTTGTACCGGGCCACGTGCACCTGCGCGATCTCGGTAAGCTGGTTGCCGAGCAAATCGAAGCCTCTGGCGGCGTGGCGAAAGAGTTCAACACCATTGCGGTGGATGACGGTATCGCAATGGGCCACGGGGGGATGCTCTATTCACTGCCGTCGCGCGAGCTGATCGCCGACTCGGTGGAGTACATGGTTAACGCCCACTGCGCCGATGCGATGGTCTGTATCTCCAACTGCGACAAAATCACCCCGGGGATGCTGATGGCCTCCCTGCGCCTGAACATTCCGGTGATCTTCGTTTCCGGCGGCCCGATGGAAGCGGGTAAAACAAAGCTTTCCGACAAAATCATCAAGCTCGACCTGGTCGATGCGATGATCCAGGGCGCGGACCCGAAAGTCTCTGACGAGCAGAGCGACCAGGTGGAACGCTCCGCGTGTCCGACCTGCGGCTCCTGTTCCGGGATGTTCACCGCCAACTCCATGAACTGCCTGACCGAAGCGCTGGGCCTTTCTCAGCCGGGTAACGGCTCGCTGCTGGCGACCCACGCCGACCGTAAGCAGCTGTTCCTTAACGCGGGCAAGCGCATCGTTGAGCTGACCAAACGCTACTACGAGCAGGACGACGCCAGCGCGCTGCCGCGCAACATCGCCAGTAAAGCGGCGTTCGAAAACGCCATGACGCTGGATATCGCCATGGGCGGTTCCACCAACACCGTTCTGCACCTGCTGGCCGCCGCGCAGGAAGCCGAAATCGACTTCACCATGAGCGACATCGACAAGCTCTCCCGCAAAGTGCCGCAGCTGTGTAAAGTCGCGCCGAGTACCCAGAAGTACCATATGGAAGACGTGCATCGTGCTGGTGGTGTCATCGGTATTCTCGGCGAGCTGGATCGCGCAGGGCTGCTGAACCGCAACGTGAAAAATGTGCTCGGCCTGACGCTGCCGGAGTCGCTGGACCAGTACGACGTGATGCTGACCAAAGACGACGCGGTGAAAAAGATGTTCCGCGCCGGTCCGGCAGGTATTCGCACCACGCAGGCGTTCTCGCAGGATTGCCGCTGGGACACGCTGGATGACGATCGCGCCGAAGGCTGCATCCGCTCGCTGGAACATGCCTACAGCAAAGACGGCGGTCTGGCCGTGCTGTACGGTAACTTTGCGGAAAACGGCTGCATCGTGAAAACCGCAGGCGTGGACGACAGCATTCTCAAATTCACCGGTCCGGCAAAAGTGTATGAAAGTCAGGACGAGGCGGTAGACGCTATCCTCGGTGGCAAAGTGGTGGAAGGCGACGTGGTGGTCATTCGCTACGAAGGGCCGAAAGGCGGTCCGGGCATGCAGGAGATGCTCTACCCGACTACCTTCCTGAAATCGATGGGCCTCGGCAAAGCCTGCGCGCTGATCACCGACGGTCGTTTCTCTGGCGGCACGTCAGGCCTCTCCATTGGCCACGTCTCCCCGGAAGCGGCAAGCGGCGGCAATATCGCGATCATCGAAGATGGCGACCTGATCGAAATCGACATTCCGAACCGCGGCATTCAGCTGAAGCTGAGTGACCAGGAGATTGCGGCCCGTCGTGAAGCGCAGGAAGCCCGCGGCGACAAAGCCTGGACGCCGAAAGACCGCCAGCGTGAAGTCTCCTTCGCCCTGCGTGCCTACGCAAGCCTTGCCACCAGTGCAGATAAAGGCGCGGTGCGCGATAAATCTAAACTTGGGGGCTAATGATGGCCGAGTCACAACCCTTATCCGCCGCCCCCGAGGGGGCGGAATACCTGAGAGCGGTGCTGCGCGCACCGGTCTATGAAGCCGTTCAGGTCACGCCCCTGCAAAAAATGGACAAACTCTCCTCGCGCCTCGACAACGTCATTCTGGTGAAGCGCGAAGACAGGCAGCCGGTGCACAGCTTCAAGCTGCGCGGCGCCTACGCGATGATGGCCGGGCTGACGGATGAGCAGAAAGCGCGCGGCGTCATTACCGCGTCGGCGGGCAACCACGCGCAGGGCGTAGCGTTCTCCGCGGCCCGTTTAGGGCTGAAAGCGCTGATCGTGATGCCGGTTGCCACGGCGGATATCAAAGTCGACGCGGTGCGCGGGTTCGGCGGCGAAGTGCTGCTCCACGGCGCGAATTTTGACGAAGCGAAAGCCAAAGCGATTGAGCTGGCGCAGCAGCAGGGCTTCACCTGGGTCCCGCCGTTCGATCACCCGATGGTGATTGCCGGGCAGGGTACGCTGGCGCTGGAACTGTTGCAGCAGGATGCCCATCTCGACCGCGTTTTCGTCCCGGTGGGCGGCGGTGGCTTAGCCGCTGGTGTGGCGGTGCTGATCAAACAGCTAATGCCGCAGATCAAAGTGATTGCGGTTGAAGCGGAAGACTCCGCTTGCCTGAAGGCGGCGCTGGACGCCGGACATCCGGTGGATCTGCCGCGCGTCGGGCTGTTCGCCGAGGGCGTGGCGGTGAAGCGCATTGGCGATGAAACGTTCCGTCTGTGCCAGGAGTATCTCGACGATATCGTCACCGTCGACAGCGACGCTATCTGCGCGGCGATGAAAGATCTCTTCGAGGATGTGCGTGCGGTGGCGGAGCCGTCCGGCGCGCTGGCGCTGGCGGGGATGAAGAAATACATCGCCCAGCACAACATTCGCGGCGAGCGTCTGGCGCACGTGCTTTCCGGCGCCAATGTGAACTTCCACGGCCTGCGCTACGTGTCCGAACGCTGTGAGCTGGGCGAGCAGCGTGAAGCCCTGCTGGCGGTGACCATTCCGGAAGAGAAGGGCAGCTTCCTGAAGTTTTGCCAGCTGCTGGGCGGCCGTTCGGTAACGGAGTTCAACTACCGCTTTGCCGATGCCAAAGATGCGTGCATTTTTGTCGGCGTGCGTCTGAGCCGTGGCGTGGAGGAGCGCAAAGAGATCCTCAGCCTGCTGCATGACGGCGGCTACAGCGTGGTCGATCTCTCCGACGACGAAATGGCGAAGCTGCACGTGCGTTACATGGTCGGCGGCCGTCCATCCAAGCCGCTCAGGGAACGCCTGTTCAGCTTCGAGTTCCCGGAATCGCCGGGCGCGTTGCTCAAGTTCCTGCACACGCTGGGCACCCACTGGAACATTTCTCTGTTCCACTACCGCAGCCACGGCACCGACTACGGCCGCGTGCTGGCGGCGTTCGAGCTGGGCGAGCACGAGCCGGATTTCGAAACGCGCCTGAACGAGTTGGGCTATGAGTGCCATGACGAAACCCACAACCCGGCGTTCCGCTTCTTCCTCGCGGGCTAAGGGTTGAGCTGCGTGTAGGACGGGTAAGCGCAGCGCCACCCGGCTTTAGTGGTTCGGCAATATCTTCCAGAACGCATCAATAAGCGGCTCATGCAGCCGCTTTTTTTGTGCGCACACGCCAAGCTCGAACGGTGTTTTCTCGTCGCTGCGTTCTAAAATCATCACGCGATTGCGCACTGGCTCCGGGCTGTTTTCCAGCACCACTTCTGGCAGCAGCGCCACGCCGCAGCCGAGCGCCACCATCGACACCATCGCCTCATGGCCGCCGACCGTGGCGTAAATCGACGGGTTGCTGATTTTCTGGCGGCGGAACCACAGCTCAATGCGGCGGCGCACCGGCCCCTGATCGGCCATGATAAACGGCACCGTCGACCAGTCCGGTTTCTCCACCGAGACCTGGTTGCGCACAGGGCAGGGCAGCGCCGGGGCAATCAGTACTACCGCCAGATTCTCCAGCATTGAGAACGCTACCGCGCCCGGCAGGGTTTCCGGCTTCCCGGCAATCGCGAGATCCGCTTCGCCCGTGACCACTTTTTCCATCGCGTCGGCGGCATCGCCGGTGGTGAGCTTAATTTCAACCGACGGATGTTCCGCGCGGAAGCGGTCGAGAATGGGGGGAAGATGGCTGTAGGCGGCGGTCACGGAGCAGAAAATATGCAGCTCGCCGGAAAGCGACGGCCCCTGCTGGTCGATGGTGTGCCGCAGCTGCTGGTACTGCAACAAGGTTTGCTGGGCAAAGATGCGCAGCTCTTCACCGGCTTCCGTGAGGGTGACGGTGCGGTTATCGCGCACGAACAGCGGCTGGCCGAGGTCTTCCTCAAGGCGCTGGATCTGGCGCGACAGCGTGGAAGGGCTGACGTGCATCGCCCGGGCGCTGCGGCCAAAGTGACGGCTTTCCGCCAGATGCAGGAACATTTTCAGATCGCGTAAATCCACCGATTCCACTCCCTCTTTTTACATTGCATAAATTGCAATGTGACGTTGTGAATATATCAATTTCCGCAATAAATTTCCTGTTGTAATGTGGGTACATTCTCGCTGAAACGCGAACCGAACAATAAGACACACAACATCACGAGGTATCACCCATGGCTAACTACTTTAATACACTGAACTTGCGCCAGCAGCTGGCGCAGCTGGGCAAATGCCGCTTCATGGCGCGCGATGAATTTGCTGATGGCGCGAGCTACCTTCAGGGTAAAAAAGTGGTCATTGTTGGCTGTGGCGCACAGGGTCTGAACCAGGGCCTGAACATGCGTGACTCCGGGCTGGATATCTCCTACGCCCTGCGCAAAGAAGCGATTGCTGAAAAGCGCGCTTCCTGGCGTAAAGCGACCGAAAACGGCTTCAAAGTAGGTACCTACGAAGAGCTGATCCCGCAGGCGGACCTGGTGGTTAACCTGACGCCAGACAAGCAGCACTCAGACGTTGTGCGTTCCGTACAGCCGCTGATGAAAGACGGCGCCGCGCTGGGTTACTCCCACGGCTTCAACATCGTTGAAGTGGGCGAGCAGATCCGTAAAGACATCACCGTAGTGATGGTGGCACCGAAGTGCCCGGGCACCGAAGTGCGCGAAGAGTACAAACGTGGTTTCGGCGTACCGACGCTGATCGCCGTTCACCCGGAAAACGATCCGAAAGGCGAAGGCATGGCGATTGCCAAAGCCTGGGCAGCGGCCACCGGCGGCCATCGTGCGGGCGTACTGGAATCTTCCTTCGTTGCGGAAGTGAAATCTGACCTGATGGGCGAGCAGACCATTCTGTGCGGCATGCTCCAGGCGGGTTCTCTGCTGTGCTTCGACAAGCTGGTGGAAGAGGGCACCGATCCGGCATACGCGGAAAAACTGATTCAGTTCGGCTGGGAAACCATCACCGAAGCGCTGAAGCAGGGCGGCATTACGCTGATGATGGACCGTCTGTCCAATCCGGCAAAACTGCGCGCGTTCGCACTCTCTGAACAGCTGAAAACCATCATGGCACCGCTGTTCCAGAAACACATGGACGACATCATCTCCGGCGAGTTCTCTTCCGGCATGATGGCGGACTGGGCGAATGACGATAAGAAACTGCTGACCTGGCGCGAAGAGACCGGTAAAACCGCGTTCGAAACGGCACCACAGTTCGAGGGTAAAATCAGCGAGCAGGAGTACTTCGATAAAGGCGTACTGATGATCGCGATGGTGAAAGCGGGCGTTGAGCTGGCGTTCGAAACCATGGTGGATTCCGGCATCATTGAAGAATCTGCGTACTACGAATCGCTGCACGAGCTGCCGCTGATCGCAAACACCATCGCCCGTAAGCGTCTGTATGAGATGAACGTGGTGATCTCCGATACCGCCGAGTACGGTAACTATCTGTTCTCTTACGCCTGCGTACCGCTGCTGAAAGAGTTCATGACTACCCTGCAAGCAGGCGATCTGGGTAAAGCGATTGCGGAAGGTGCGGTTGATAACGCGCAGCTGCGTGACGTAAACGAAGCGATTCGCAGCCACGAAATCGAGAAAGTGGGCCAGAAACTGCGTGGCTACATGACCGATATGAAACGTATCGCAGTAGCAGACTAAAAAGACAATCGGGTGGCGCAAGCCACCCGAACTGTTTTAGCTACGCAGTATCGCGCCGGGATAACCCAGCTGGCGCCACGCCTCATACACCACCACCGACACCGCATTCGACAGGTTCATGCTGCGGCTGTCCGGCATCATCGGAATACGAATTTTTTGCTCAGCGGGCAAGGCATCCAGAATGGTGGCCGGCAGGCCGCGGGTTTCCGGACCAAACATCAGATAATCCCCGTCCTGATAGCTTACGGCACTGTGCGCTGGCGTGCCTTTGGTGGTCAGGGCGAACATGCGCTGCGGCTTCTCTGCGTCCAGAAACGCGGCGTAATCGTGATGACGAACGACGGCAGTAAACTCATGGTAGTCCAGCCCCGCGCGGCGCAGACGTTTGTCGTCCCACGTAAAGCCCATCGGCTCAATGATGTGCAGACGAAAACCGGTGTTGGCGCACAGGCGGATGATATTGCCGGTATTGGGTGGGATTTCTGGTTCGAATAAGACGATGTTAAGCATGCTGCCCCCTTAATTGCGGGGGGCAGAATAGCAGAAAAGAGAGGGACTAGGCGACGCCCGGCTCCTGCGAGCGGCTATACAGCATTTTGTAGACGGTTGCCGCCGCGGCCACGAGAGCAGGCACGCTGAGGATCATCAAAATACTGTCCGCCTGCCACTGCATGGAGAGAAGCTGGGCGCTGGTCATGGTGCCCGCCACGCCGCCGAAGCGGCCGATCCCCTGCATCCAGGCGATACCCGTCGCGCGGCACTCGGTAGGGTAAAAGGTGGCGGCCAGGGTCTGCATCCCCGACTGCGCGCCGTTCATCGCGATCCCCATCAGGAAGATTAACCCGCCAAACAGGGTGATATGATTATGCTCAATGCCGAGTAAAAGAATCAGGCCCATCGTCAGCACGAAACCACACGCGACCACCTTGTGCGCTTCCCAGCGGTCCATCATCCAGCCCGCGAGCAGAATGCCAGCGGTGCCGCCGAAGGTGAACAGCGAGGTGAGCCAGGCGGATTCCGCCAGCGCATACCCCATCCCCTGCATCAGCGTTGGCATCCAGCTCAGCAGGACGTAATAAATCACCAGTCCCATAAAGTAGGTGACCCACAGCATCAGGGTGCCGGGCAGCCAGGGCATGGAAAACAGCTGCGACACGCTGCCTTTTTTCGACGCGACCTTCTCCTCCGCCAGGAAAAAGCCCGTGACGCTATCCAGCGTGCTGCGGGCGAACCGGCTGGCGATGCGGCGAACCTGCGCGACGTCTTTCCCTCGCTGCACCAGAAACTTCACCGACTCCGGCAACAGCAGCGCCAGCAGCACCGTTAAAATCAGCGGCGCAATCGCGCCGGTCAGCAGTACGCTTCGCCAGCCATGGTGAGGGATAAGCCAGGACGAGATAGCCCCGCCGCCCGCCGCACCCAGCGGAAAGCCGCAGTACATCGTGTTAATTGCCATGGCGCGGCAGCGCTGGGGGGCAAACTCTGAGATCAGCGTGATGGCGTTAGGCATCGCGGCGCCCAGCCCGAGACCGGTCAGAAATCGCCACAGCGTCAGGGTATTCAGACTTTGCGCCCAGGCCGTGCCCAGGCTCGCCAGGCCGAAGAACAGGCATGAAAAGACCAGTACGCGCTTGCGTCCCATACGGTCCGATACCGGACCTGCAATAAGAGCTCCCAGCGACAGCCCCAGTAGCGCCGCACTCAACACCGGCCCCAGATCCTGTTTATGTATTCCCCACTCCGCCGACAGCGTAGGCGCAATGTAACCCATCGCTGCGGTATCGAAACCATCGATCGCCAGCACCAGAAAGCCCAGCACAATAAGAAGCCAGTGAAACCCTGAAAAAGGACTCTCATCGATCACCTGCTGAATATCCACCCGACCTGAATACGTCATACGTTCCCCTCCGATGTGATGTTGTTTTTGTGTTCTTGTATTTGCTTGTCTATACAATTGCGGAGGGCGGGTTGTGTCAAATTTTCTTATCCAGAATGTTACGCAGGTGTTATTTTCAACAAAAAAAGCGCCCGAGGGTAAAGCCGGGCGCGGAAGAAGGGGAGGCTAACCGGGGGATATCAGGCCGCGTTTCCTTGAGAAAGGGGGGCCAGCGCCGCAGGCAGCTTACTGAGCTCCTGCACCAGAGAGTCTTTGCTGATTTCACCGATTGTTTTCGCACCGGTAAGGGTCATCGCCACCTTCATCTCTTTCTCGATCAGGTTCAGCAGATTCGCCACGCCCGCCTGGCCGCTGGTGGCCAGCGCGTACAGGTAAGCACGGCCCAGCAGCACACTGTCTGCGCCCAGGGCAATCATGCGTACCACGTCCAGCCCGTTACGGATGCCGCTGTCGGCCAGAATCGCAATATCGCCTTTCACCGCATCGGCAATGGCTGGCAGGGCGCGGGCGGAGGAGAGCACCCCGTCAAGCTGGCGGCCACCATGGTTAGAGACCACGATCCCATCGGCACCAAAACGCACCGCGTCGCGCGCATCTTCCGGATCGAGGATCCCTTTGATCACCATCGGGCCGTCCCAGAATTCGCGGATCCACTCCAGGTCTTTCCAGGAGATGGATGGATCGAAGTTGTTCGCCAGCCAGCCGATGTAATCTTCCAGCCCGGTCGGTTTACCCAGGTAGGCCGAAATATTGCCCAGATCGTGCGGACGGCCATTCACGCCGACATCCCACGCCCACTGAGGGTGCGTCACCGCCTGCCAGTAGCGGCGCATCGCGGCGTTCGGACCGCTCATGCCGGAGTGCGCATCACGGTAGCGGGCGCCGGGCGTGGGCATATCGACGGTAAAGACCAGCGTGGAGCAGCCCGCCGCTTTGGCGCGCTCAAGGGCGTTACGCATAAAACCGCGATCGCGCAGGACGTACAGCTGGAACCACATCGGGCGCTTGATGGTCGGGGCGACCTCTTCAATCGGGCAGACGGACACGGTGGAAAGGGTAAACGGAATGCCTTTGGCATCTGCTGCGGCGGCGGCCTGCACTTCGCCCCGGCGGGCATACATGCCGCATAAGCCGACGGGCGCAAGCGCCACCGGCATGGAGAGCGTCTCGTTAAACAGCTTCGTCTCAAGGCTCAGGTCAGACATATTCTTCAGCACGCGCTGGCGCAGGGCCACTTCCGACAGGTCCTCCACGTTGCGGCGCAGGGTATATTCGGCGTACGCCCCGCCGTCAATGTAGTGGAACAGGAATGGCGGCAAAATGCGCTGTGCCGCGGCGCGATAGTCACTGGCTGCGGAAATAATCATGCTTTGTTCTCCCTGGAAATATCACTCTCGCCAGGCAGACGGGTAATACGCGCCTGTCGGGCCTGATCTTCATCGAATCGTTTAATGGTGGTATGCACGAAGCCGAGATGCGCCATCATCGCCTTGCGCGCGGCCTCGGCATCACCGGCCAGAATGGCGTTGAGCACCGCCTCGTGCTGTTCGGTCAGTTGGGCAAAGACTGGCGGCACCAGATACATGCGCTGGCGGCTCTGCTTCACGGAGGATTGCAGCAGGTCGAAGAACCCGCGCATGGTTTGCAGCAGAACCACGTTATGTGACGCCTCGGCAATCGCGAGGTGAAAACGCACGTCCGCCTGGGAGGCGATGTCCGGGTCGCTGCTTTGCGTGGCCTCAAAGCAGGCTTTGAGCTTCTCTTTGTCGGCCTCGGTTGCCCGCATCGCCGCATGCCACGCGGTGCTGGTTTCGATGGCGTGACGCGCTTCGAGGATGTCAAAGCTGTAGTCCGGGTCGTTTTCCATCAGCGTCTTAAGCGGCTGCACGATGTTTTGTTCGGACCAGTCGTCATGCTGCCAGCGCACGAAGGTGCCGCCGCCTCGACGGCTCAGCAGCACCCCTTCGCTGACCAGCGTCGCCAGCGCCTCGCGCAGTGAATTGCGCGACACGCCAAGCTGGGCGGCAAGCTGACGCTCGGCGGGCAATCTCATGCCCGCTTCCAGCTGTTGTTCTTCTATCAGCGCCCGTACGCGAGTGGCAATCTCGTCGGACAGACGTCTGGGCATCACTATCATGGAATCATCCAGGTTAAGACATAGGCCTGCAATGTGGTGATCACGCCCACCATGCAGGTAAATATCAGGCTGTGTTTAACGGTAAAGCGGAACAGATCCGACTCTTTGCCTACCAGCCCCACCGCGGCACAGGCAATGGCGATGGACTGCGGTGAGATCATCTTCCCGGTCACGCCGCCGGTGGTGTTCGCGGCGACCAGCAGCACGTCCGAGACGCCAATCTGCTGCGCGGCTGTGGCCTGTAGGGCGGCAAACAGGGCGTTAGATGACGTATCTGAACCGGTCAGGAACACCCCCAGCCAGCCGAGGAACGGCGAGAAGAAGGTAAACGCGTGGCCGGTATGCGCCAGCGCTAACGCCAGCGTCGACGACAGGCCGGAGTAGTTCGAAATAAACGCGAACGCCAGCACCATGCCGATGGAGTAAATCGGCAGCATCAGCTCTTTAATCGTCGCCGCAAAGGTCTGCACCGCGGCGGCAGGCTTCATGCGCAGCCACACTACGGAAAGGATAGCGGCAAACAGGATGGCCGTGCCGGTGGCTGAGAACCAGTCAAACTTAAACACTGCCGCATACGGCGTGGCGTCGTGTACCACCGGCGGCATACGGGCGACCATTTTGTCGAGGAACGGCACGGAGATATTAATCACCATGTCGTACAGCGCGCCGCCCGGGGCGAACAGGGCTTTAAACGGCGGAATACTCCACAGCGTCACGGTGGCGGTCAGGAACAGGAACGGTGACCACGCGCGCACAATCTGTCCGGCGGTATAGCCGGTGCGCGCCAGCGTCTGATCCACGTGCGATGCGCCCATGTCAGCAAAGCGGAAGATACGTACCGGCTGCCAGCGTTTCAGGAACAGCGTCAGACAGACCAGCGACACCAGGGAAGAGATGATGTCCGGCAGTTCCGGGCCGAGGAAGTTGGAGCTGAGATACTGGGCAATGGCGAACGAACCGCCCGCTACCATCACCGCAGGCCAGGTCTCCTTCACGCCGCGCCAGCCGTCCATAATCGCCATGATCCAGAACAGCACGATAATGGTCAGGAACGGCAGCTGGCGGCCCACCATCTGGCCGATCTCGAAGCTGTCCAGCCCGGTCACCTGGCCCGCCACCAGAATAGGAATGCCCATCGCGCCAAACGCCACCGGCGCGGTATTCACAATCAGGCACAGGCCAGCGGCATACAGCGGGTTAAAGCCCAGACCGACCAGCAGGGCGGCGGTGATGGCCACCGGTGCGCCGAATCCTGCCGCCCCTTCCAGAAATGCTCCGAAGGAGAAGCCGACGATCAGCATCTGCAAACGCTGGTCCGGCGTGATGGAGAGAATCGACGAGCGAATAATGTCGAACTGCCCGGTTTTGACCGAGATTTTGTAGACAAAGACGGCGGCGATGATGATCCACGCAATCGGCCACAGGCCGTAGAAGAAGCCATAGACGACGGAGGCCAGCGCGCGATCGACCGGCATTTTGTAGAAGAACAACGCCACCATCAGGGCGATGGCAACGGTATACGTCGCGGCGAGGTAGCCCTTCAGCTTGAGCTTAATCAGCGCAAAGAAGAAAAACAGGATCGGTAGCGATGCGATCAGGCTCGACAGCCAGATATTTCCGGCCGGATCGTAGTTTTGTTGCCAGAGGCTCATGCAGGTCTCCTGAGGACCACACAGGTGTTCGTCGGGTGAGTCTCTGCTCATCTCTGCGTCACACTTAGTGTAAAAGTGGTCCTTCCAATATTGTGATGTAGGGTTAATGACAACAAATGGTTAACCAAGTGTTGCTATTCAGCAATTGTTTTGTGAAGTGGAGCATCGAAATTGTGAACGATGGATAGCTTTGTGCGTGATTGGTAGGACCAAACCCGCAAAATCAAATCACCGTGTGCATTGGGAGCGGTGGTCAGGTGGAGAGCCTTACATTCGCCTTTTAAGCAGATACGGCGCGTAAAAGAGGTTATATAAAAAGGAGAGGTGATAATATTGCGTGAATTGAATGAGGTTTGTTTGTTTTATTTGTGTTTTTGAGAAGCTGTATATGTGTGAGCAGAGTGATATATTTCCTATAAATAAAAATTTTTTTTGGTTAAAAATGCGAAATCTAAGCTGTAGCAAAAAATTTTAATTAAGGTAAATTTCACATATAGATTTTAACAGTGTATTACAAACGATCAATTGATGATCGATAAGGAAATATCCTGTTCAATTGCGGTTTTTCAGGATAAAGGGTAAGAATTTTGCGCTGAACAGACATTTTTTGGCTAATAATATTCTGAAATAAATTGATCAAACAATGATCAGTTAACTCTCTTGTAATTTAGTTGCGGTATTAAAAGCAGATTAATAATTATTATGGCAATCGAAAGGGGTTAAATTTGTTAGTTGAGTGTTAATTTCTGAGTGTTTACAGACGCGGCATATTGCTTTTCAATGCGTAGACGTTAAAAGGCATTTGATTTACTATTTATTCAGAAGCAACGTAACAGAAGATTTTAAATTTATTACTAACCACAACGTATTCAGTGTTATTTTCGGCCAGAAGTCATTCCTCAGTTGAAGGATATCTGTGTATGGCCTTCTGAAAATATACGGATTATCACCATGGGATGGACCCTGCTTTATTCTATAAGGTCGCGTCACCCATTCTGCTAAAAACCTTTCGGTGGCGTTTTTAAATCCTTATAGCGGTTATTGTACCTGGTACAACAAATCTATATCTGTTTAATTTACAGAGGGGAAAGTGTTCCAAATGAAAATCAAAAATGTGGCGCTGGCGATTGCCGCGGCGGGGCTGCTGTTATCTTCTCAATCAGTACTGGCAAGCAGTGATTCTGGCGTTAATGCTTCTCTGGATACCGGTGCGGGTTCGCAAAGTACGGGCGGGGTGATCAATTTTACCGGGAAGATTACCCTTATTTCCTGTGATATTACTCCGGCCTCTAAAAACAAAACGGTAGACCTTGGGGCGTGGGCAAAAAGCTACTTTGACGATCACAACGAAACGACGCCGCGCGAGTTCAAAATCAACGTGGAAAACTGCCCGGAGACGGTTGAATCGGTTGCGGTACTGTTTGACGGAACCAAAGATACGGTGAATGACACACTGCTTCAGGTTACGCCGGGTGAAGGTATGGCGACGGGTGTCGGCGTGAAGCTTTATAACAGCGATCGCAGCACCGCGATTAAACCGGGTACGGTATCTGAAACAACCGCACCGGATGATCAAGGCAATGCTGAATTAACTTTCTATGCCGCACTTGACAAAGATGGCACGGAAATCAACGCCGGCGATGTTAACGCCGTATCCAACTTCCTGATGGTTTATAACTGATTTCACTGTCAGCCACCTCCAGAGATAATAATGATGAAACGTTTATCGTATATTATGCTCACTGCATTAATGGTTAGTTCTGCGTCAGTTTCCGCTGGCGTTGTAATGGGGGGAACACGGATCGTATACCCGCAAAACAGCAAGGAGGTGGCATTTTCTGTTTCTAATATGGAAAGTGCGGTTCCCTATCTTATTCAGTCGTGGGTTGAAGGCGATGGGCCGGATAAAAATAACGCTGCGCCATTTATTGTCACACCACCTCTGTTCAGACTTGATCCGGAGCAGACCAACACGCTGCGTATTCAATATACCGGCGCTCCGCTGCCCACAGATCGTGAATCTGTATTCTGGCTCGATATTAAAGCGATAGCGCCAAAGCCAAAAGAGAGCAGCAACGAATTACAGGTAAACGTCAAATCGAAATTTAAAATATTCTACCGCCCGGACAACCTGAAAGGGGACGCCGCCACGGCCTGGCAGAAAATAACGTTTTCGCGAACGGGAAAAGGGCTTAAGGCCGCTAACCCGACGCCATACTACGTCTCTTTTTATCGTCTGACCGTTGGCGGGCATAAAATTGAGCAGCCGGGCATGATCGGTCCAGGGGAAACCCGGGAATGGCCTGTGTCCGCCTCCGGGGGCGTAAGCTGGTCGGCTATTAATGATTTTGGTGCCATCACCGCCACCCACACCCAGCCTCTTTAAGACCATGCCTTTTCGCCTGTTTCGTTACGCGCCGCTTTCGGTGTTGCTGCTTAGCTTCAGCCGCGCGGGGATGGCCGAGGATTACTTTGATCCCGCCGCGCTGGAGCTTTCCTCTACTGAACAGAAAACGGCGGATCTGCACTATTTCTCTGAAAAGGGCGGGCAGATGCCAGGCACCTGGCTCGTGACGCTGGAGATTAACGGACGCGAGGAGCGGCATCAGGAGATCACCTTCGTCAATGAGAAAGGCAGCCTGCAACCCGTTTTTAGCGTATCGCTGCTGGAAGCGCTTGGCGTAAATGTAGGGGCCATTCCTGCATTCTGCCGGTTGCAGGAGGGAGAAACGTTCACGCACCTCGAGGATTTTATTCCGGCAGCGCGAACTTCTTATGATTTCAACCAGCAGCGTCTCTTTCTCAGCCTGCCGCAGGCGGCAATGAAACACCGCAGCCGTGGCTACGTGCCGCAGTCGCAGTGGGACGATGGTATCCCGGCGGCATTTACTGATTACAGTCTGTCGGGCGGTCAGGCCCGTCATCAGAGCGGGGTCACAACATCCAGCTATCTGAGCCTGCGTAACGGCATTAATCTGGGGGCGTGGCGGCTGCGTAACACCTCGGCCTGGAGCTACAGCGACGCGGGCGGCGACCATTTTCAGTCGCAAAGTAGCTGGCTGACCAGGGATATTCGCCGTCTTAACAGCCAGCTACGGATCGGTGATGCCTGGACCGCAGGCGACGTCTTCGATAGCGTGGCGTTTCGCGGGGTACAGCTCTCATCAAGCGAAAGCATGTTGCCCGACAGCCAGCGCGGCTTCGCACCAACCATCCGCGGCGTCGCACACAGCTTCGCTAAAGTCTCCGTTTCGCAAAATGGCTATGTGATCTATGAAACCTGGGTGGCCGCCGGGCCATTTATCATTAACGATCTGTTTCCGGGCGCACAAAGTGGCGATCTACAGGTTACGGTCACGGAAAGTGACGGCTCAACGCGCGTCTTTACCCAGCCCTACTCTGCGGTGCCGTTTATGCGACGCCAGGGCAGCCTGAAATACAGTCTCAATGCAGGACGATTTCACTCCGGCTCCGGTGATGCGCGTTCGCCCGATTTTGTTGAAGGCGCTTTCTTCTACGGTCTGCTCTCCAGGATGACGGTGTATGGCGGCTTTCGTACGGCGAGCAACTATCAGGCCGGTGCAATTGGCGTAGGCAGAGGGTTTGGCGCATTTGGCTCGCTGGGTATTGATGATACGCTGGCAAAAAGCCGTTTACCCGACGGCAAAAGCGCGATGGGGCAGGCGTGGCGCATTCAGTACCAGAAAGATTTCAGCGCTACCGGCACCGCCTTCAACCTGGCGAGCTATCGCTATGCCTCGCGCAATTACTACGAATTTAGTGAACTGAATCAGTCTGACAGCCAACAGCTGCAACTCAATAATCGCCGTAGCCGCTCGCAGGTCACTTTTTCACAGACGCTGGGTCAGTTCGGCAGCCTCAGCGTCTCGGCATGGATGCAGGATTACTGGCATACGTCCGGGCAGGATAAAACCATCCACATTGGCTGGTACACCAGCTGGCGGGGTATTTCCTGGGGCGCGGGGTATGACTACACCGACTCAGCGCTTGAGCAGCATCCCGATCGCACCGTGTCGTTTAACGTCAATGTTCCGCTTGGCAACTGGCTGCCGGGCAGTTCGGTCAGTTACTACGCCAACCACAACAATCGTGGGATGACCACGCAGCAGGTGTCACTCAACGGCAGCGCGCTGGCGAACCGCAACCTGAATTACAGCGTTCAGCAGAGTAAGACCAGTGAGGGAGAGGCCGACAGCACCAGCCTGGCGCTGCAATACAACGGTGGCTACGGCAACGTCAGCCTCGGTTATGACCACAGCCGAAACGGTAGCAACGCGAGTCTTGGACTCGCCGGAGGCGTTATCGCCACGCAGTATGGCGTCACGCTTAGCCAGCCGCTGGGCGATACCGTCGCCCTGCTGCGCGTGCCCGGCGCGGCGAACGTTGAGCCGAAGGGCTATAACGGGATCCATACCGACAGCCGCGGCTATGCGGTCATGCCAACGCTCTCGGCGTATCGCAAAAATACCGTCAGCCTTGATACGGCGACGCTGGGTGAGAACGTCGACATTGAGCAAAGCGGTCTGACGCTCATTCCCACCAGCGGCGCGGTGGTGCTGGCCAATTACACAACCCACATTGGTTATCGCGTTCTGTTTTCCCTGCGCTACCACGGCGAACCGTTGCCGTTTGGCGCGCAGGCTGAAGTGGTGGAGCAGAACCGCCATTCTGCAAACCGAAGCATGGTCGCTGACGGCGGTCAGGCCTACCTGAGCGGAGTACCCGAGCGCGGCACCCTGCGCGTCACCTGGTATGAAAACGGGGAGCAGCAGCAATGCCAGACACCTTTCAGACTGGGGAAAGCTCATATGGCCCCCGGCATCGCTACGCTGTCTCTTGAGTGCCACTAGAGGAATATCATGCGTCACTTTATTCACTGGTTTTTCTATCTGAGCCTTCTTTCGCTTTTTGGCATGCTGAGTTTTCATGCGCACGCTCAGGCCTCGCCCTGCCGCACCACGCGCGATCAGTGGGTTGTCCAGGTACCCTACGCCATTGGATATGCTCCCGGCACCGCGGATTGGACGCCGGTTTCCGCGCCGATACAGTCTACCGGGCAAGACTTCTACAACTGTGATGGCGGTAGTGACCCCTGGCGTAGTATCGGATTTGTCGAGCTGGATAACCCCGTCGGCACCGTGGTGGGGGAAGACGGTGCGTCGCGGCACGTCTACAAAACCCAGATTGACGGCATCGGCTACGCGCTCGGGTTTCGCGAGCAGCAGTACTGCGGCGCCGATGCGATACGCTATATTGACGGCACAAGTCAGGTGAATGGCAATGAGTCCCGGCGCATTTGCGACGCATCGCAAAACCCCGCCTTTGCCAGCGCCTCAACGTACAAAATGCAGTTCTGGGTGGTGTTCTACAAAATCCCGACGACCAGCGCCATGCCTGACGATAACGCCAATTCCCAGGAGCAAAATGTCGGATCGCTGATATTGCAGGCGGGAGAAAATCAAGCCAGCGCCACCAACGTGGCGACACCGGTACAGATCCATCTCGCCAGCTTCACCGTCAGGCGTACCAGCTGTTCAGTGGGCTCTCGCAGCATTCTTGTTCCCATGGGGAGCGTGAGCCAGCGTGAATTTCACGGCATCGGCTCCCGCGCCGGAGGCGGACGCTTCAGCATTCCGGTGACCTGTGAAAATAACACGGCGGTTAAGATGGGTTTCTTTGGCGATACCACGCCGGGCAACGATCGGGCGCTGGCGTTGACGAAGCAGGAGGATAGCGCCAGCGGTGTCGGGATCGAACTGCTTTACGGTGACAATACCGGTTCGGTTCAGGGGCAGGTGGTATCGTGGAACACCCCGCAGGTGTCAGCGCTTGGCCAGGTGGGGGATAACCAGACGCAGACCTTCTGGTTTGATGCGCATTACATTCAGACGGAAGAGAACGTAACGGCGGGAAAAGCGGATGCGATGGCCACGTTTAACCTGATTTACAACTGAGTTTCCCCTGCGCAGCGGCAGGGGAGAGCGATCAGAACGCGGTCTTACTAAAACCCGTCATCTCTTTCAGGCCCATTTCGCGGCCAAGCTCAGTCATCGGGTGCACCACCACCAGGCCACGGACGCTTTTCTTCAGCTTGCCCATGTCGGCCTGCTCTTTTTTGGTGATCGCGCGGCGATGCGGCATGTTCATCAGCTTCTGCGCCTCTTTACTCAGCTTCTGGCCTTTCACATCGCGCAGGCGCTCAATTTCCGCCTCCAGCTTCTCGGACTCTTTTTCCAGCTCGGCATATTTCTCGGCGGAATCAACAAGGGAGAGGCCAGCCATCTGATGGCGGATCAGATCGAGACGGTCGCTCAGGCGTTTAATTTCGTTCTTTTCGACTTCTTTCATGACAAATAACTCTGAAAACGGGGAATTTACAGGGAAGGATACACCAATGTGTGCGGGCTTACTTCTGAAACGCTTTTTTTAAGCTGATTTTAGAAATCAGCTCAGTCAGGGAAAGCACCATGGTGGAGCGGACAACTTGTTGATAACGCAGCTTTTGCATCATGTACAGCTCTGGGTCGCTGTCATCAAACTGAGGTGCGGGAGGGAGCGCGGCTACGCAGTGCAGTTCGCCGAAGGGCCCCAGGATCTCATCATCGGTAAAGGTGTACTCATTGCCGTCATGATTGAGCTCTTCGCGCAGCGCCATTAACAGCTCGGCGTCTTCATACTCCTGACGGTTCAGCACGCCAAGACCGTAAATCAGCTTCAGCCGTACCGATAAATCGCCCAGCGGTCCGTCTCCGTCCAGTAACGGTTCTACAGCATACTTTACCGCGTAGTCGTCTTTGCGAAACACCTGAAGCACCAGAATGTTCACCGCCTCGGTTAACAGCTCAACGGCGGCAATCAGGAAACTTCGTACGGTTTTGCCAGCATTCAGACGCTCAAGCACACGATTTTCAAAGGCCTGGGTTTGTTCCATTATTGCCTGCATATCTGACAATCTGTTATTCGGGCGCAGGCTAACCTGCGCCGGACTCTGCATCATTTGGTTGCGTTGTATGCGCTGACCGCCTCCGCAACCACGTCACTGTTGGCATCCAGACCGGAAATCTGCGCCAGCGCAGCCTGTGCGCCTTTGTCATCAATCAGCTGAGCCAGCTCAATCGCCTGCGGGTCCTGCTCGCTGCGGTAGTGCATTGCGGCAGCGATTCCCTTCACCAGGTTAGCGTGCGGCAGACCGTATTCCAGCGTGCCCAGCAGCGGTTTAATCAGGCGGTCGCCCGCGCTCAGTTTACGCAGCGGCTGACGACCCACTCGCTCAACGTCATCTTTCAGATACGGGTTTTCAAAACGACCGAGGATTTTCTGGATGTATGCTGCGTGTTTATCAGCATCAAAACCGTAGCGTTTGATCAGCACCGCGCCGCTCTCTTCCATTGCCCCTTTGACCACCGCACGGATGTTCTCATCGAGGATCGCGTCACGAATCGTCTGATGACCGGCCAATTTCCCGAGGTACGCGGTTATAGCATGCCCGGTGTTCAGCGTGAAGAGTTTACGTTCGACAAATGCCATCAGATTATCGGTTAATTCCATTCCCGGAATGGTCGGCAGCGCGCCTTTAAACTGAGTTTTATCAACGATCCACTCGCTGAAGGTTTCCACCGTCACTTCCAGCGGGTCGTTGGTGGCGGATTCTGATGGCGGAACGATGCGGTCAACGGCGGAATCCACAAAACCAACGTGCGCTTCAACCCAGGCTTTATCTTCCTCAGCCACAGCGGCCAGAACGTGGCCTTTCAGCTGCGTGGTGCCGCGCACCATATTTTCACAGGCGATGATGTTCAGCGGCGTTTCAACGCCTTGTGCTTTACGCTTCGCCAGGCCTTTCGCGACCGCCGGGGCGATACGCTCAAGCACCACCGGACCCACGGCTGTGGTGACCAGATCAACGCTCGCGATGAGGTCAATCACGTCGTCGCCAATGCTGCTTACCGCGTTGACGCCAGAGACCGTTTCAACCTGTTCGTTTTCACCCACCACGTGAACCTGATAGCTATGACGGGCATTCAGGGCATCCAGAACCACCTGATTCACATCGGCGAATGTCAGGGTAATGCCTGCGTCTGCCAGCAGTTTACCAATAAAGCCACGTCCGATATTACCTGCGCCAAAATGTAATGCTTTCATAGTGTTAACCTTCATCAATGTTTTTACCCGAGAGGGCTGGGGTGAGGAACGTTTTCCCCTCACCCTAGCCCTCTCCCCGGGGGGAGAGGGAAGAGGCGCTGTTACTTGTTAAGCAGAGCCAGAACTTCTTCAACGCTGGTGGTGTTGGCCAGACGCTCAATAACCGTTTCGTCATCCAGCGCGTTGGTCAGGCTGGTAATCACCTGGATATGCTCGTTGTTGCGAGCGGCGATACCAATCACCAGACGGGCGATGTCGTCCTCTTCTTCACCGAAGCGCACGCCGTCAGGATACTGACAGAACACCACGCCGGTTTTCAGCACGCGGTCTTTCGCTTCAACCGTACCGTGCGGAACCGCGATGGATTCACCCAGGTAGGTTGGGGTCAGCTTTTCACGCTCCAGCATCGCCTCAACGTACTCAGGCTGAACGTAGCCGCCTTTCACCAGCTGCTCACCGGCGAAGCGAATGGCCTCTTCTTTATTGGTCGCCGTGCGGCCAAGGAAGATGTTTTCTGCGCCCAGTTTGAACAGATGCGCGTTGCTCTCGTCGAAGCTGTCTTGCAGGCTGGTGCGCACCTTCACTTCGTTATCTTCATGGCGCTGGGCCGCAACCAGACGTTCTGTCAGGCTGGTGTACAAGCCGCTGTCGAGGAAGTTGGTCAGGGAAATGTGCTGCGCCTGCGGCACCTGACGCATGGCGCGCTCGGTCAGATCGCGGTGCGTGATCACCAGGTCAACGTCCGGCGGCAGGTTGTTAATCGCGCTGTTGGTCACGGAGATGTTGGTCAGACCCGCATCCTGCACTTTCTTACGCAGCACGCCCGCACCCATTGCGCTGGAACCCATACCGGCATCACAGGCCACGATAATTTTACGCACGTGGCTCAGGTCGTTAGAGACATCACCCGCCGCCAGCGGCGTTGCGCCTTTGGATTCGGCTTTCATGTCATGCATACGACGGGTTGCCGCTTCGATATCGTCGTCTTCTTTCACCTTGCTGGTTTTCAGCAGGATAGCGGAGACCACGAAGGAGACGGCCATGGCCGCACAGATCGCCGCGATGTTCGCGAAGTAGGCGCCTTTCGGGGTCATCGCCAGCACCGCCAGAATAGAGCCTGGAGAAGCAGGAGACACCAGACCACCGCCCAGTACGCTCAGGGTGAATACGCCGGTCATACCGCCAAGGATAACGGCCAGGATCAGACGTGGGTTCATCAGCACATACGGGAAGTAAATTTCGTGAATACCGCCCAGGAAGTGAATGATAGCCGCGCCGCCAGCAGACTGTTTCGCGCTGCCGCGACCAAAGAACATGTATGCCAGCAGAACGCCCATACCCGGACCCGGGTTCGCTTCAATCAGGAAGAAGATGGACTTGCCGAGATCGTGTGACTGCTGAATACCCAGCGGTGAGAAGATACCGTGGTTGATGGCGTTGTTCAGGAACAGGATTTTCGCCGGTTCAACGAAGATAGACGCCAGCGGCAGCATGTCGTGCGCCACCATGAAGTTAACGCCCGCCGCCAGCAGCTTGGAGAGCACTTCAACCGCAGGGCCAATGCCGAGGAACGCCAGAATCGCGAGGATCATCCCGATGATGCCCGCGGAGAAGTTGTTCACCAGCATTTCGAAGCCGGATTTGATCTTGCCATCAACCCAGACGTCAAATTTCTTGATCGCCCAGCCGCCCAGAGGACCGGCAATCATCGCACCGAGGAACATCGGCATATCCGCACCGACAATCACCCCCATGGTTGTGATGGCACCCACGACACCACCACGGTCACCGCCCACCAGACGACCACCGGTATAACCGATGAGCAGCGGCAGCAGGTACGTAATCATTGGGCCAACAAGTTTCGCCAGCGTTTCGTTAGGCAACCACCCTGTCGGAATAAATAATGCGGTGATAATACCCCACGCGATAAACGCGCCGATATTTGGCATCACCATGTTGCTGAGGAAACGACCAAAGCTTTGCACTTTGATCTTAAAATCGGATGACATAAAACACCCCTTCTTATGTTTACGCTTAGGCTTGTGGCCCGAGGTTTATCGTTAATGTGCGGCGGCAGAGGTAGCCGGGCCCTGTTCTGATGCTGTGAAATCTGGCACTGAATCGTTCAACTGTCCAGACAGCGGAATTTTGTGTGATCTGAATCACATGAATGTAGGGGGTGAGGATATTAATGAAGTGATCGCGATCACATAATGGGTGTGTAAAAAAAATACATTGCTCAGAATTACGCCAAAATGAGGGCTATTTTGTGATTAATATCACAATGTTAAGTTGGCTGTTTGTTTCCAGATTGTGATTTGATTCACAAAATATTTTTATGCAGATTTATCCCGTATCCCCTCACGGCAGGAATGCGATACGTACACCTGCCTTTTTTCACGGCTTGATCCATACTGACCTCTTTATGGGCATTAAGGATAAGCAATGAAACTCATCGGCAGTTATACCAGTCCTTTCGTGCGTAAGATTTCGATTCTCCTGCTGGAGAAAGGGATTGAATTTGAATTCGTAAATGAACAACCGTACAACGCAGAGAACGGCGTTGCGCAGTACAACCCGCTGGGGAAAGTCCCGGCGCTGGTAACGGACGAGGGCGACTACTGGTTTGATTCCCCGATCATTGCGGAGTACATCGAGCTGCTTGGCGTTGCGCCAGCCATGCTGCCGGCGGATCCAAAAGCAGCGCTGGCGATGAAGCAAATTGAAGCCCTGGCGGATGGCATTATGGATGCGGCATTAACGTCCGTACGCGAGCAGGCAAGGCCCGCCGCCCAGCAGTCAGAAAATGAGCTGCTGCGCCAGCGCGAAAAAATCAGCCGCAGCCTGGATATGTGCGAACAGCTGATCCGCGACGGGAAAATTCAGAGCGATAGCCTGAATCTGGCGACGATCGCCATCGCCTGCGCCATTGGCTACCTTAATTTCCGCCGCGTCTCGCCGGGCTGGTGCGTGGATCGTCCGCTGCTGGTCAAACTGGCGGAGACGCTCTTCCAGCGCGAAAGTTTCGCCCGGACTGAACCACCAAAGGCTTGATGCGGGTTATAACACTTCCTGGCGGGAGGCGGTACAATCCCCCCACATGTTAACTCCCTCTCCCGTCGGGAGGGGGGAAGATATTTACTCGCCAGGCGCATTCATGACTACTCATCATTCCCTCTACAGCCAGATCCCCGCTACCGATCGTCTGCTTCGTGATCCGCGCATCACTGCGGTGCTGGAGCAGTTTGGCCATACTGCGACGGTCGACATGCTACGCCAGCTTCAGGACGATGCGCGTCGCCATATCCAGGCTGAAAACGCGCTACCCGGCTGGTGCGAGGCATGGGCGCAGGAAGTTGAACGCAGGCTGAGCAAGCACGCGCAAAGCGCGTTGCGCCCGGTTATTAACCTGACGGGCACGGTTCTGCACACCAATCTGGGCCGGGCACAGCAGGCAGAAGAAGCAATAGAGGCCGTCACCCGGGCCATGCGCTCGCCGGTGACGCTGGAGTACGATCTGGACGGCGCCGGGCGCGGGCATCGCGATCGCGCACTGGCGGATATTCTCTGCCAGATCACCGGCGCGGAAGATGCCTGCATTGTGAATAACAACGCGGCGGCGGTGCTGTTAATGCTGGCGGCCGCCGCGAGCGGAAAAGAGGTTGTCGTCTCTCGCGGCGAGCTGGTGGAGATCGGCGGGGCGTTTCGTATTCCGGATGTCATGCGCCAGGCGGGCTGCACGCTGCATGAAGTGGGCACAACCAACCGTACCCATGCAAAAGATTATCGCGCGGCGGTGAATGATAACACTGCCCTGCTGATGAAAGTGCATACCAGTAATTACCACATTGAGGGGTTCACCAAAACGGTGGAAGAGGCCGAACTGACCGCCATAGGGCGCGAGCTAAACGTGCCGGTGATTGCCGATCTCGGCAGCGGGTCGCTGGTGGATATGCGCCAGTACGGTCTGCCGAAAGAGCCAATGGTGCAGGAAATGGTTGCTGCGGGCGTAAGCCTGGTCAGTTTCTCCGGCGATAAACTGCTGGGCGGGCCGCAGGCGGGGATTATCGTCGGCAAGCGCGAGCTGATTGCGCAGCTACAGCAGCACCCACTGAAGCGTGTCCTGCGTGCCGATAAAATGACGCTGGCCGCGCTGGAAGCCACGCTGCGGCTCTATCTCCACCCGGAGAAACTGGCTGACCGCCTGCCCACGTTGCGTTTGCTGAGCCGTGATGAAGCCTCTGTTCGCGCGCGGGCGGAAGCGCTACTGCCGCAGGTTGCTCCTCATTACCCTGAGTTTGAAGTTCGTATCGAGCCTTGCCTGTCGCAAATTGGCAGCGGCTCGCTGCCCGTGGACAGGTTACCGAGCGAAGCGCTGACGTTCACCCCGCGCGACGGACGCGGAAGCCAGCTTGAGGCGCTGTCGGCGCGCTGGCGTGCATTACCGACGCCAGTGATTGGCCGGATCGGTGATGGTCGTATGTGGCTGGATTTACGCTGCCTGGAAGATGAAGGGCGGTTTCTGGAGATGATGTTGAAATGATTATTGCCACCGCCGGTCACGTTGACCACGGCAAAACCACGTTATTGCAGGCCATTACGGGCGTGAATGCCGATCGCCTGCCGGAAGAGAAAAAGCGCGGCATGACCATTGACCTGGGTTACGCCTACTGGCCACAGCCCGACGGTCGCGTGCTGGGCTTTATCGACGTGCCCGGCCACGAGAAGTTTCTTTCCAATATGCTCGCGGGCGTGGGCGGGATCGATCATGCTCTGCTGGTTGTCGCGTGCGATGACGGGGTGATGGCGCAAACGCGCGAGCATCTGGCGATCCTGCAACTGACGGGAAACCCGCAGTTGACCGTCGCCCTTACCAAAGCGGACCGTGTGGATGAGGCGCGTATCAACGAGGTGCGTGAAGAGGTACTGGCGGCGCTGAGTGAATACGGTTTTAAGGATGCCGCTCTGTTTGTCACCGTGGCGACAGAAGGCCGCGGTATCGACGCTCTTCGCGACCATTTGCAGCAGATCCCGTCTCGTGAACATGCCAGCCATCACCGCTTCCGTCTGGCGATCGACAGGGCGTTTACCGTGAAAGGGGCTGGGCTGGTGGTGACCGGTACCGCGCTGAGTGGCGAAGTTAACGTGGGCGATACCCTGTGGCTGACGGGCGTGAACAAACCGATGCGCGTGCGCGGGCTTCACGCGCAAAACCAGCCGGTGGAACAGGCCCATGCCGGGCAGCGTATCGCGCTGAATATTGCTGGTGATGCCGAAAAAGACCAGCTTAACCGCGGCGACTGGCTGCTGGCCGACGCGCCGCCGGAGCCTTCTGAACGGATTATCGTTTCTCTCCAGACCCACACGCCGCTGACCCAGTGGCAGCCGCTGCATATCCATCACGCGGCCAGCCACATCACCGGACGCGTGTCGCTGCTGGAAAACGATCTCGCCGAACTGGTGTTCGACTCCCCGCTCTGGCTGGCGGATAACGACCGCCTGGTTCTGCGCGACATCTCCGCGCGCGAAACCCTGGCGGGCGCCCGCGTGGTGATGCTGAATCCGCCCCGTCGCGGCAAGCGTAAGCCCGAGTATTTAGCGTGGCTGGCCTCGCTGGCCCAGGCCCGTGACGACAAGTCTGCGTTAGATATCCACCTTGAGCGTGGTGCGGTGGATCTGGCTGCGTTCGCCTGGGCGCGCCAGCTCAGCGGTGAAGGATTGCGTCTTCTGACGCAGGAGCCGGGTTTTATTCAGGCTGGCAACAGCCTGCTGAACGCGCCGGTGGCGGCGCGCTGGCAGCGTAAAGTGTTGAGCACGCTGGCGACCTACCATGAACAGCATCAGGATGAGCCAGGCCCGGGCCGTGAACGTCTGCGGCGCATGGCGTTGCCCATGGAAGACGACGCGCTGGTGCTGTTGCTGATTGAAAACATGCGTGAAAGCGGCGTGATTGCAAGTCATCACGGCTGGCTGCACCTGCCGGAACACAAGGCCGGTTTTACCGCTGAGCAGGACGCGGTCTGGCAAAAAGTGGCGGCGCTGTTTGGCGATGAACCCTGGTGGGTGCGCGATCTGGCGCGTGAAACCAATACCGATGAGCAACTGATGCGTCAGGTACTGCGGCATGCGGCGCAGCAGGGCATGATTGTGGCGATCGTGAAAGATCGTTATTACCGCAACGATCGGATCGTGGCGTTTGCGAACCTGATCCGGGAGCTGGATCAGGCGCGCGGATCAACCTGCGCCGCAGACTTCCGCGATCGGCTGAATGTTGGACGCAAACTGGCGATTCAGATCCTGGAGTATTTCAACCGCATCGGGTTTACGCGTCGTCGTGGCAATGACCATGTGCTACGCGACGCGCAGTTATTTCCGTAAGCGTTAAGCGCTGCGCGCCTGCTTCTGCTTAGCCAGCCAGACCGCGCCCAGCCTTCCCGCCTGGTTACCCAGCTCGCAGGGAAGGATGGGCACCCGGAGCGCTTCCCACTCCTCGAATCGCTGTAAATATTTATCCAGCAGGAGATAGATTTTCTCCTGCTCACTAATGCCGCCGCCAATCAGCACCGCCTGCGGATCAAACATAGAGATCACGCTGTAAATACCGCGCGACAGACAATGCGCCCACGCTTCAATGGCCTCGCGCAGATGCACGTCGCTGTCCATGCGTTTAAACAGCTCCTCACCATCAGGCATCTCATCTTCCGACACGGCCAGCGCGCGGCGGCAGGCTTTCATCAGGCCACTGGCGGACGCCACTTCATGCATCGGCTCGCCCTCATTGCCTACGGGCAGCACGCCAAACTCACCCGCCCGGTAGTGCGACCCGCGGTAGAGATCGCCCTCCATGACGATACCGCCGCCGATGCCGGTGCCGATGGTGATGCAGACGAAATGCTCATAGTCCTTGCCCGCGCCCTGCCAGCGCTCGCCCAGCGCCGCGCAATTGGCATCGTTTTCGATTGTCACGGGGAGATCGGTCAGCTGTGCGAACAGTTCGCACAGGTTTTCGCCGTCAAGATAGTCCAGCGCCCCGGCTTTGGCCGCTTCGCCGGTATGGTGATTGATATGTCCTGGAAAACTCACGCCAATACTGGCGATCTCGTGCTCCTGGCAGTACTTATCCACTACCGCTTTCCACTTCTCTTTGAAGGTGCTTTCATCGTCCGGCGTATCATATTCATCGGATGTCAGTTCTTCGCCGTTTTCATTAATTACGCCGTGTTTGATGTGGGTTCCACCCACGTCAAAGCCGATAAATAGCTGCATTGCATCGTTCCTCATGAGCCCTTGAGCTATTAAGTATGGCTGCGGCGGCAGAAACGAAACGTAAAGTACGGTAATCCGTGATGCGGCTCGTAAACCCGCTACCCGCTGGCGAGAAAATCACCAGCCGGAACTACCCTTGTTGTACAACAACAGCAAGGAGACGGTCATGACAAACAATCCTCCCTCATCGCGTATCCAGCCTGGCGAGTATGGTTTTCCCCTTAAGCTGAAGCCCCGCTATGACAACTTTATCGGCGGCGACTGGGTGGCGCCCGTCGACGGTGAATACTATTCCAACCTGACGCCCGTTACCGGCCAGCCGCTGTGTGAAATTGCCAGTTCGGGCAAGCGGGATATCGATTTAGCGCTGGATGCGGCGCATAAGGCGAAAGATAAGTGGGGGCAAACGTCCGTTCAGGACAGAGCGGCCATTTTGTTCAAAATCGCCGATCGGATGGAGCAGAATCTGGAGCTGCTGGCGACTGCAGAAACGTGGGACAACGGCAAGCCGATCCGCGAAACCATGGCGGCGGACGTGCCGCTGGCGATCGACCATTTCCGCTATTTTGCGTCCTGCATCCGTGCCCAGGAGGGGGGAATAAGTGAAGTTGACAAAGATACCGTGGCGTATCACTTCCACGAGCCGCTCGGCGTGGTGGGGCAAATTATTCCGTGGAACTTCCCGCTGCTGATGGCGAGCTGGAAAATGGCGCCCGCGCTGGCGGCGGGTAACTGCGTTGTGCTGAAACCTGCACGCTTAACGCCGCTTTCGGTGCTGCTGCTGATGGAGGTAATTGGCGACCTGTTGCCGCCGGGGGTCATTAACGTGGTCAACGGGGCCGGGGGAGAGATCGGCGAATATCTGGCTACTTCAAAGCGTATCGCCAAAGTGGCGTTTACTGGCTCAACGGAAGTGGGTCAGCAGATTATGCAGTACGCGACCCAGAACATCATTCCGGTCACCCTGGAGTTGGGCGGGAAATCGCCGAACATCTTCTTTGCCGACGTGATGGATGAAGAGGACGCCTTCTTCGACAAAGCGCTGGAAGGGTTTGCGCTGTTTGCGTTTAACCAGGGCGAAGTCTGCACCTGTCCGAGCCGCGCGCTGGTGCAGGAATCCATTTATGAGCGCTTTATGGAGCGGGCGATCCGGCGCGTGGAGTCGATTCGCAGCGGTAATCCGCTGGATAACGTTACCCAGATGGGGGCGCAGGTATCGCATGGCCAGCTGGAAACCATCCTCAACTATATTGATATCGGTAAAAAAGAGGGGGCCGATGTGTTGACCGGCGGTCGTCGTAAGGTGCTGGGCGGCGATTTGCAGGAGGGCTACTACCTTGAGCCGACTATCCTGTTCGGTAAGAACAACATGCGCGTTTTTCAGGAGGAAATTTTTGGACCGGTGCTGGCCGTCACCACGTTTAAAACCATGGACGAGGCGCTGGAGCTCGCCAACGACACGCAGTATGGCCTGGGGGCGGGGGTCTGGAGCCGTAACGGTAACCTTGCCTATAAAATGGGCCGCGGCATTCAGGCCGGACGCGTATGGACAAACTGCTATCACGCCTATCCGGCTCATGCGGCGTTTGGCGGCTACAAACAGTCGGGCATCGGGCGCGAAACCCATAAAATGATGCTGGAGCACTACCAGCAAACGAAATGTCTGTTAGTCAGCTACTTCGATAAACCGCTGGGGCTGTTTTAATCTCCCGGGCGGCCTGAGCCGGGTTAAAGCCGGGTGGCGGCTTCGCCTTACCCGGCCTACTTTTTACTCCCTCTCCCGTGGGAGAGGGCTGGGGTGAGGGCAACAGGCCGCAGTTATTCAGCCTTCATCCACCCATATCCGCATTTCCCCTTCTCCCCGGTTTGCCCAGCTGAACCACGGAATAAAGGTCAGCGTCTGGGGCTGACGTTCTACCGGCGAGTGGTCGTACTGCCACAGGGCATCAGTGTCCTTCGCCTGACACCCGATCCCTTCCGCCTGTATCAGCATCTTGTGCGCGAAAATGCCTTTGCCTTCAAATACCCGAAACGCGCTGTCTTGCGGCAAAGAAAGGTTATGCAGATTTGCGCCGTTATCGGCTTCTTCCAGGCAGTAAACCAGCGGCCCACGCTGCAATGCGACTTTCCCCGCCTGCTGGCGCACCTGCGGGTTGCCGTACACGCGGCGGACCGGCATCGGTAACGTCAGCGTCAGCGTGTCGCCTTCCTGCCAGTTGCGGTTTAGGTATAAGTATCCACGGGAGACCTCGCCTGTAATGGCTTGACCATTGAGCGAAACAGCCGGTTCCGCACACCAGTCCGGCAGCCTCAGGGCCAGCGTGTGAGTCACCGGAACTGGTGAGGTTATCTCGATTTTTACCTGCTCATGCCACGGATAGTTTCCGCTAATCCGCAGCTGGAGGGTGTTTTCCCCCACCGGAATGGCGACATCGTTTCCCACGTACAGGTTGATCAACAGCGCGTCCGGGCGAACGGTATAAATATAGTGCCCCAGCGAGGTCAGCACGCGCGCAATATTCGGCGGGCAACAGGCGCAGCCGAACCAGCGCTGGCGCACCGGTTTCACGTGGTCATAGATATGGTTAAAGGCCAGTGTTTTCGGGTGCACTTCCAGCGGATTTACATAAAAGAAATGCTTACCGTCCAGCGCCATGCCACCCAGCACCGTGTTGTATAGTGCGCGCTCCATCACGTCGGCGTAGTGGCCGTCCGCCTCCATCTCCAGCATCCGGCGGGCAAACATCATCAGGCCGATGGAGGCGCAGCTTTCGGCATAGACCGTATCGTTGGGCAGATCGTAATCGCTGCTGAATGCCTCGCCGCTGCTTTGCGAGCCAATCCCGCCGGTGATGTACAGCTGGCGCTGTGCCATGTTGTTCCACAGCCGCAGGCAATCCTGACGTTTCCCTTCGTCGTTGCTCAGGCGCGCCAGATGCGCCATGCCCGCCATCAGATAGACAAAACGCACGGCGTGGCCGATGGCCGTTTGTTGTTCGGTAAGGGGCTGATGCGCCTGGCTGTAGGCTTTGTCCTTGACCATCCACGCCGGGCCATAGGTGTTCCAGTATGACGTTCTGTCGCGCTTCTCATATTCGATATCGTAGAAGTGAGGCTGTGTGCCGCGTTCCTCAATAAAGTATTTCACCAGATTGAGATAGCGTGGCTCCTGCGTGACGTCGTACAGCCGCATCAGCGCCAGCTCGATTTCCGGGTGGCCAGGATAGCCGTGCAGCTGGTTTTCGCCCGGGCCAAACACGCTGTCGATATGATCCGCCAGCCTGCACACCACGTCCAGCAGGCGGCGCTTTCCGGTTCCCTGGAAATACGCCACACCCGCTTCAATCATATGCCCGGCGCAGTACAGTTCGTGGCACTCGGCCAGATTGGTCCAGCGCTCGGCCGGTGCTTTCACCGTGAAATAGGTATTGAGATAGCCATCTTCACACTGCGCCGCTGCGACCAGCTCGATCACCTCGTCGGCGGTTTTTTCCAGTTCGGCATCCGGCTTCTGGCACAGCGACCACGCCACGGCTTCGAGCCATTTCGCCACGTCGCTGTCCTGAAAGACCATCCCGTAAAACGCCCCCTGTTCCAGACCGGCCGCGATGCGGAAGTTGGCGATGGCGTGGCTGGGTTCAGCTTCCGCCACGCGATCGTTAAGCGCATCCCACTGGTAGGGGATTACCACATCGCGGACCAGCCGTTGGTACTGACCAAGAAACGGGTCGTTGATTTTCAGCTGATGCAGGTCGGCTTCCATTATGGTCATATCGTTCTCCTCAGGACTGTACATGACGCTGGCGCAAATCGGTTGCAATGCGCGACATCACGGGATTGTTAAGCCTGCACCAGCGGATAGCGACCGCCAGCAGCAGGTGGAAAAGGGCAGGGAGCAGCGTCTCCATGGCGGTGATGCCCTGCAATGAGGCGGGTGTCTGGTTGCCCGCGCCTGGCTGATAGGCCACGGCAATAAACACCAGGCTGATGATCCCGGCGCTGGATGCCCACGCGAGCTTGATGAAAAATAGATTGAAGGCGAAATTCATCCCCGAGGAGCGCACGCCGGTTTTCCATTCGCCGTAGTCATCGGCAAAGGCCATTAGCGAGAAGTGAAGCGGCAGGGTGAAGCCCAGGATCACGCCGTTACTTAAAATCACGATAAGCCAGAGCGTCTGGTGCGCCGGGCCACCTGGCAGGAACCACATTCCCATAGCAAGCGCAGCGAGTACCAGGTTGGTGTAGTAGTAGAGTTTGACGGTATCAATCCGCCGCGACAGCGGGTTGACGATCACCGCGCCCAGAATGGCGGCAAAGGTCACCATGGTGAAAAACAGCGAGGTGTACGCCGTGCTGCCCTGAAGCACATAGGTGATGAAGTACATGTAACCGCCGCCGCGAATGTTGAAGACGTTGATCAGCAGAAACGACATCACCAGCATCAGCAGCAGCTGATCGTTTTTACGCAGGCCCGCCAGGTGCTCGCGCAGGGTGAATTTCCCCATCAGCGCAAGCGGGACGCGCTCGCGCACCCAGAAGAAGCAGCACAAGAACATCACCACAGCGATGGCGCACAGTACGCCGACGCCCAACTGATAACCCCGGGCGGTATTGCCCTGTCCCAGCTCTGACACCAGCCACGGCAGGCCAACGGAGACCAGAAAGCCCGCCACGCCGCACAGTACGAAGCGCCAGGACTGGCAGGATATTACCTCGTTGTGGCGGGTGGTCATGGTGTTGATCAGCGCGCAATACGGCACGTTGATGGCGGTATAGCCTACGGACAACAGCAAATAGGTGCCGAACGCCCAGGCGATTTTCACGCCCATGCTGGCGTCCGGGACGGTGAAGGTCAGCACGCCGACGATCCCGATGGGAAGCGCGACCCACAGCTGCCACGGACGAAAACGCCCCCAGCGGCTCTGCGTGCGGTCGGCAATCACGCCCATCACTGGATCGGAAATCGCGTCAAATACCCGAAGAGCAATAAACAGCGTGCCCACCAGCGCGGGCGTCAGGCCAAATACATCGGTATAGAAAAAGGTCAGGAAGTTCATGATCAGGCAGGTAATTACCGTGCCGCCCGCGTCGCCCAGGCCGTAGCCAATTTTCTCGCGGACTGACAGTCGGTCATCGGCTGCCTGTTTTGCAACTTCTGCGTCTGTAATCGGTGTGGAAGTCATGGGGGAACTCCTCGATAAACGATTTATTATCGTATTTGTGCAAGGTACCCCATTTATTCTGCATTCAACGGGCAGACCAACAAGGGAAGGGAAAAGTATAAAAAGGTGACGATTCCGACCTGATGGTAAAACTGTGAGTTTGATCGAGCTGTTCTGCTGATATTTATTAATAATCAAACAATAAACGCAATATTAGCCACCATAAAAGCGGGAAATTGAATATCCATGCTTGAATTATCCATAGCACTTCCGATTAAGGTTCAAAATGGCGGGTTATTTATCTCCCGGGGCGTGGGTCGTCATCCCGCACGAAAATTATCTTCGTGGGAGATAATCTTTGTCGAAAAAGGGACATTAACGATCCAGGAGGAAAATACGCTGTTTGAGGTAAACGCCGGCGAGAGTTTATTACTTTGGCCGAAGCGGCGGCATGTCGGCGTGGAAGATTTTCCGGGCGATCTCAAATTTTACTGGCTGCATTTTGAGGTGGATGAAGGCTTGCCTGCGTTGCCAGGTGCGACGCCACTGTCGATTGAGCAACACTGTAGCGTGCGGGATCCGCAATATGTTATTGCGTTATTCCGTCAGTTTTTAAGCGAGCAGGAAAAATTACAGCGTAGCCAGGCGCTGGAGATAATTTTGCTGTTAATTTTGCAGCAGATATCGCTCTCGCCGGGATATGAAGATAAAGCGGATGATGCGGGCGCAGCAATGGCGTGGAAGGCCAAACAGCTTATCCGCACTCACTTTCATTTGCCCATATCCACTTCACAGCTGGCGAAAGAGCTGCACTGCAACGCAGATTACCTGGGGCGAGTATTTCGCCGGACGTTTCATTTAACCCTGACGGAGGCAATACACCGCCAGCGCGTCAGGGCCGCTGAAAAATTGTTGCTGAACGATGCGGCCTCATTAACTGAAGTGGCCACCCGGTGCGGTTTTAATGACGTGGGTTATTTCCGGCAGATATTCTCGAAACATACCGGGTTAACGCCCGCCGTCTGGAAACGGCGGTACTGTAAAGAGCATATTAATTCCGGATGATTACTGGCCGTAATAGGCATTTGCGCCATGCTTGCGCAGGTAATGCTTATCCAGCAATTCCTGCTGCATAACCGGAAGCTGTGGTGCAAGCTGGCGCGAGAAAAGCCCCATATAGGCGCACTCTTCCAGCACCACGGCATTGTGTACCGCATCGGCAGCGTCTTTGCCCCAGGCAAACGGGCCGTGAGAGTGTACCAGCACCGCCGGGACCTGCATCGGGCTTATGTCGCGCTCCTCGAAGGTTTTGATAATGACTTCCCCCGTCTGGTATTCATATTCACCCGCGATTTCAGCCGTGGTCATCAGCCGCGTGCAGGGGATCGCACCGTAGAAATAGTCCGCGTGCGTCGTGCCCCATGCGGGTAAATCCTGCCCCGCCTGCGACCAGATGGTGGCGTGGCGGGAATGGGTATGCACGATGCCACCAATTTCCGGGTAACGACGATACAGCGCGAGATGGGTCGGGGTGTCGGAGGAGGGTTTTTTACTCCCCTCGACCACTTTACCCGTGGCGATATTTACCACCACCATATCTTCTGCGGTCATCACGTCGTACTCCACGCCGGATGGTTTGATCACCATCATGCCGCTGTCACGGTCAACCGCGCTGACGTTGCCCCAGGTGAACGTCACCAGCTGGTGGGCGGGCAGGGCGAGATTTGCCGCCAGCACCTCGGCTTTGAGTTGTTCTAACATGTCATGCCTCCTTCCTGCATTCGTGCTTCAATCCAGCGGCGCGCCTGGATGATCTCCAGTACCGGCTCTTTGGCTTTTTCGGTCCACATTTCAATCAGAAATGCGCCGCGATAGTTAAGTTGATTTAGCGTGTTAAACACGCCAACGAAATCGACGCAGCCCTCGCCAAACGGCACATCACGGAACTGGCCGGGGCTTTTTTCGGTTACGGGCCGGGTGTCTTTCAGATGGATAGCGGCGATGCGGTCAATGCCCAACGTCAGCTCGGCGGTGACGTCGTTGCCCCACGCGCTCAGGTTGCCGACGTCCGGGTAAACGCTGAACCACGGCGAGGCGAGCATGTCGTCCCACTTTTTCCACTTGCTGATGGAGTTCATAAACGCGGTGTCCATGATCTCTACCGCCAGCATTACCTGCGCGGAAGCGGCCTGCTCTACGGCCCACGCCAGCCCTTCGGCAAAGCGCTGTTGCGTGCCCTCGTCATGCTCCTCGTAGTACACGTCATAACCCGCAAGCTGGATGGTGCGAATACCCAAATCACGGGCCAGCCGGATGGCTTTGGTCATGATCTCGCGGGCGCGTTCGCGCACGGTGTCATCGCGGCTGCCAAACGGGAAGCGACGATGGGCAGACAAGCACATCGACGGGATGGCCACGCCGGTCTCCAGCATCGCTTCCACCAGAGAGGCGCGCTGCGTGGTACTCCATTCAAGGCGCGATAAACGCTCGTCGGTCTCATCCACCGACATCTCCACAAAATCGAAGCCGCAGCTTTTTGCCAGAACCAGGCGCTCCGGCCAGGAGAGATCTTTTGGCAGCGCTTTTTCGTAAATGCCTAACGGATGCTGACGCATGGTTACTCTCCCCAGATGTCGCGAATTTGCGAATGGAATGCTTGTGCCACCTGCGGCGGATTGGCGGCGCCTGCCAGCGCGCGCCCGGCAATGAAGGCTTTGACGTTGATCTGCTTAAACAGCGGCAGGTCAGCGGGGGTGATACCGCCAGTGATGGAAAGCTGTAGCCCGATATCGGACAACGCCTTCATTTTGCTGAGATCCGCCTCGCCCCACTGCTGGCCGCTGGCCTGTGCGTCGCGCCCGCGGTGGTATATCGCCTGCTTCACCCCGATGCGGTGCCACGCGCGCGCGTCGTCCAGCGTCCAGTTGCCAAACAGCTCCATCTGGATCTCGCCGCCGCCGCGCAGTGCGACCTCGTGGCCACGTTCAACGGTGGCCAGCGGGGCGGCACAGATGATGGTCATCCAGTTTGCGCCTGCGCCAAACGCCTGCTCAGCCAGCGTTTCTCCGGCATCGGCGACTTTCCAGTCCGCCACGATAATTTTATCCGGACACTGAGCGCGCAGGGCGCGAACGGCGTTTAGCCCTTCGGTCAGACACAGGATGGTGCCGGCTTCGACGATGTCGACGTGATCGGAAAGCGTCGCGACATCCCGCTGCGCGGCCTGAAGTGAGGTGTGGTCGAGCGCCAGCTGCAATAATGGTCGGCTCATAGGTCGTACTCCTTAACACGGGCGTGATAGCCCTGTAATGCTGAAATCAGTAGCTGGTAACGGTGATATTTGCGCTGGTAGGCGGCATGGGCACGCATGTCAGGTTCAATCATCCGGATGTCATGCCTGAGGGCGCGCTGAGCGGCGTAAAAATCGGGATAGAGACCTGTACCGACGAGCGCGGCCAGCGCCGCACCGGAACAGCCGGTCTCTTCCACCTGCGGGAGTTCAATCGCCAGGCCGCTGACGTCCGCGAGCATCTGCATCCACACGTCCGAATGGGTGGGGCCGCCCGTCACGCGCAGGGTCTGCACGTGGGGAAAGCGTTCGAGCATACGGTTGAGGTGGGTCATGTGGCTGAATACCACCCCTTCATAAACCGCCTGGAGAAGGTGCGCGCGGGTATGCAGCGCCTGCAAACCATAGAAGCCGCTGGTCATCTCCAGTCCGGCGTTGCTGCCGTAGAGGAAAGGCAGGAAGAACACATCGCTTTCAGCTTTTGGCAGGCTGGCCACGGCGTGGTTAATCTCATCGAATGACATTTCGCCCCATTGGGCCGTCAGCCATTCCAGGTTGCCGGACGAGGTGGGGCTGGCTTCGTGAACGATGAACTGCTGCGGATGGACATAGCGGCCATAGACGTAGGGGAACGGCTCGTTGTCGCGGATGCCGTGGGCAATCCCACTGGTCACGGCCCAGGTCCCCATTACGGCATTCAGCGTATTTTCGTCATGCAGCCCGGCGCAGATCGCGGTGGAAACCACATCAAACAGTCCACCAACGACGGGAGTACCCGCCGTGAGACCGGTCAGTGCGGCTGCCTGAGCGGTGATTTCCCCGCAAATTTCTGCTGAACCGATAATAGGCGGCAGGGCACCGTCAATGTCGCTGATGCCGAGCCAGCGCGTGAGCTGCGGATCGTACTGCCCGGTATTCATGTTGTAGAGATTGGATTCCGAGATGTTGCTCTCTTCGCAGCCTTTGACTCCGGTCAGACACCAGCGCAGGTAATCGTGCGCCATCATCACGCTGCCGATTTGCTGATACCGCTGCGGCTCGTTCTCTTTAACCCAGCGCAGGAGTGAGGCCGGATGCCCCGTCCACAGCGTCTGGCGAGTATGCGGATAGAGCTTTTCGGGTATACCGTCCTGCTGCCAGCGTTGCACGATCTCCAGCGCACGGCGATCGGAGGAGAGTATGGCGTTACCCAGGGGGCGATCCTGTTTATCGAGCAAAAATAGCCCCTTGCCCTGGGCTGAAATGCCAACGCCTTTAATCTGACCGCCGTCAGCGCCTGAATTTTTAAGCAGCAGGGCGACGGTTTTGTGGCAGTGCTGCCAGAGCTGGTGCATATCCCGCTCGGCGTAGCCAGCGCGTGGGCTGAGCGTGGCCACTGAGCGGCGTTCAATACAGACTTCTTTGCCCTGGCTGTTGTATAAACCGGCTTTCAGATAAGTACCGCCACAATCGATACCCAGCCAGAAGGGCTCTTTTTCACTCATCTTCTTCTCGCTTAATTGCCGGGTGGCGCTTCGCTTACCCGGCCTACGGTTTGGTTTAGTGAATCAGGTGAGGGCCTCAGGCCGCACGCTTATGCGAGTTCACCGTGGGGTTGGGCTCTGCTCCGGCATCGCATTTCGCCGGTAACATCAGGGCCAGCAGCGATGCCAGCGCCAGCGAAACCGCCAGGCAGTAAACGCCTGCGTCTTTGCTGTACAGGGTGATCAGTACGCCTACCGCATAAGGACCGCAGAACCCGCCGAGGTTGCCCAGGGCATTAATCACGCCGCGTGCGCCACCCGCCATCTCAGCGCTGAACAGACGCGCCGGGATGGTCCAGAACACGCCCGCTGCGGATTGCAGGAAGAAGCCACAGCCCACCAGCGCGGCATAGGCCAGCCAGGTGTGCTCTTTCAGCGCCACGGAGAGGAACATGCAGAGCGCAAAGCCAATCAATGGCAGGGAAACAAACAGCTTGCGCTTGCCGGTGCGGTCAGAGAGCGTAGAGAACAGGAACATGCCGGCAATGGCGCCGATGTAAGGCAGAATGGCGAGCATTCCCACCTGGCCGATGCTGGTGTGCGTCAGTTCTTTCAGAATGGTGGGCAGCCAGAGGGTGTAACCGTAAATGCCGGTCTGGTAGAAGAAGTTGAGGGCGATCAGCTGCCACATGGTTTTGTCAGACAGCACTGCGCTGAGCGAGGCGTTTTTCACCTCTTTACCCGCAATGGCCTGCTGCTCTGCCGCCAGTGTTTGTACCAGGTAGTTTTTCTCGGCCTCAGAGATCCAGCGCGCTTCCTGCGGCCGGTCGTAGACGGTGAACGCCCACAGCACCAGCACAACAACGGACATCAGACCTTCAATAATGAACAGCCAGCGCCAGTCGAGAGCGGTGATAATCCAGCCCGACAGTGGGGCGGTGATGATCCCGGCGATGGGCACGAACATGATCACAATCGCGTTGGCGCGGCCGCGCTCGGCATCCGGGAACCAGTTACTGATCATCGTGAGCACAACGGGCAGCATCCCGCCTTCCGCCACGCCGAGTAAGAAGCGCAGCACCAGCAGCTGATACTGGTTGGTTACAAGCCCGGTCAGAACCGAGATCACCGCCCAGGCAACCAGCGACCAGCCGATAAACTTCTTACCGCTGCCGTGCACGGCAATTTTGCCGCCGGGAACTTGCAGGAACAAATAGCCAATAAAAAAGATCCCCCCCGCCAGGCCCGCCATCGTGGCGGAAATGCCCAGCTCTTCATCCATACCGCCGGGCATCGCAAAAGCTATATTTACGCGGTCCATATAGGAAATAATGCAGGCGATAAGAATAGGGGGAATGATCCTTAGCCAGCGCTGGCGCGGAATGTCCGCGTGTAGAGCATTAGAAGAAATATTCATAGTTAATATCTCAGTGAAGGTAACCGGAAAATGTATTCTTTATTTTTATTGTGATGCTTTATTCATAGCGCTAATGCCGTCGCGCAAAATAGCGATGCGATGGCTGACGTCAGCATTAGCATTTATTTCCAGTAATTTAATACCGGAGAATTTCAATGTTGCGGCGCTCGCCGCAGTAAACAGCGTTTTTACATGTTCAGTGGACATGAGACTGTCGGCACAGAACGAAGAAAACGGCGCGTGCAGATCCTGCCATTCTCCGTACTCACCGCGAGGGGTCGTGCCCGAGAACATCAGCGCCCCCAGTTTCCCGGCAGCGAGTGCCGCCTGAACATGTTCCAGCGGAAGGGCGGTGTTGCGACCTTCGATGGCCGAACGTGCCCAGTTGATACAGACGCTGATATCGGTCTCTCTCACTACCTCCAGCACCTGCTCTAAGGGCAAGAACCCTTTACGCGGCGCCGGGCTATTCATCGCATCACAGTGTTCCAGCACCAGATCGCAGCCCCAGTCCCAGCTCGCGATTTCCCTTACCGAGCGGGAGAATGCTTCTGTCGCTTGCTCGACAGAATCATTACCCGCCTGTGGTGCGGCCTGCATTTCCAGAGCGACCACTTTCCCGGGAAAGCGGGTGTTAACGGCATCAATCTTTTGATGCAGATGGCGGTAATATTCAATGCACGCTTTACGTTGTTCTTCGTCCGCGGACGCCAGGCCAAACGCGCCGTTGCTGCCGCGGCGGCGCATGGTTTCCATAACGGCTGTGACAACGATCTGCCAGTTGCCCGGCGTATGACGAAACAGCCATTCATCACCAAACGGATGGAGATTTTCAAGGCAAGGTTGTTCCAGCCCGCGAATATTTGGCGTGTCGGAAAGTTCCCGCCAGAAGGCGTGTTCTTCCTGCTCCCCTTTCTGGTGAAACGAGGGTGCGCAGGGGTACGCACCAATAATAAAACCGGTGTTGGTCATTTCGCATTCCTGTATTTATCAGAAAATTAATCTAATTCGCTGATGGCCACTTTCACCACAATTTTACGAATTGCGGATCCCTTGTTTTTAATACAGGCAGGACGGTGAACATCCTGCGGGAAAAATATGGCGTAACTGCCAGGGATCATTTCGATAAACGACTCGTGTTCGCTGTCGTGATAAAAAATAATATCCCGTTGCTCCAGCAATGATTCGCTGATTTTGTTATTCCCGGTATCAATAGCAATACCGATTTTTTCTTCGCCCCAGGCCAAAAACTGGATATCCAGATAGCGGCGATGGACTTCAGGGCGGTTCTCGTGCTGTTCCTTTGTGGTGAGGTCGAGAACCTGGGCAAAAATGTTGCGGCCTTCAATTTCGATCACGCCCGGCGCCAGGGTGGTGAAATCCGTGGTACGCAGAAAATTAAGCGCCTTTTCAATCGCCAGCGGCAGGCGACATGGATTTGGCTGTGTAATATGTCCGAATATCATGACCCACTCCTTACAGAGACTGGATTTTCGCCCACACGCTGTCGTCAATCGTGATGCCGTTGCGGCGGTTCTCCTCCAGCAGGCGTGTGAACTCATGGCCTGGCAGACGGACGGCGACGTTTTCATCAGCGCGTTCTGCGGTGGTGATGAAGTCCATGATGCGCTGTAGTTTGGCATCGCGGGTTGGGCCGTCGATCAGGCGATTCACTTCGATGGCGATAAAGATCTGCGATACGCCGTATTCGTCGCTGTTGTCCTGGGTCACTTCCGCAACGGATGCGCCGTCAGAGAGCAAGGTGGCGATCATGTCGAGCACAATCGATAAGCCAGAACCTTTCCAGTAGCCCATGGGCAGTATGCGGCGGTTTTTCTCAATCACGCCCGGCTCTCTGGTTAGATTGCCCTCATCGTCAAAGCCGCCGTCGACCGGTAATTCGCGTCCGGCCAGGCGATTCACCTCCAGCATGCCGTAGGAGAACATCGACATCGACATATCGACCATGGTGATTGGATTCGACGGAATGGCAACGATCAGGGGGTTTGTGCCGATGCAGCATTCTTTTGATCCCCACGCGGGCATCACGGCAATAGAGTTGGTCCAGCAGATGCCGATATAGCCTTTCTCCGCCGCCTGCCAGCCGTAGCTACCGCCGCGCATCCAGTGGTTAGCATTACGCAGCGCTACCAGGCCGATCCCGTGATCGGACGCCAGCTCGGTAGCACGGTCCATCATCTTCTTCGCCGTCAGGTTGCCGATGGAACGCTGCGCATCCCACTGTTCGATGGCGCCTAATGTCGTTACGCGTTTCGGCTGGGCGTCAGGGAGGATGTCGCCTGCGTCAAGCTGCTGAATAAATCGCGGGAAGCGGTTGACGCCGTGTGAATAAACGCCGGACTCCGTGGTGCGGGCGAACATCTCAGCGCAGGCGTCTGCGGTATCCGCTTTTACACCGCGATCGAGCAGAACCCGATTGAACGCCGCTTTCAACTCTTCGAAGGTCACTTTCATCCCTGTTCTCCTGTTTTTTTAGGGGCAAGTGCGAGTGCTTTTTTATCGCTAAATTTCACTATGCGAAATCTGATTTCAAATATAGCGATCAAATTTTGTCAGATCAACGACATTCACGTTTTTCAAAACCGATTAAAATCAAATGGTTGTGTTTTTTCTGTTGAGATCGTGAACTAAACCACACTTTGCGCTACCATCAGGGCGCGATAAACAGGAGCCATTTGATGAGCATAAAAGAGAGCGAAATGACGCAAGAAAAAGAGAGGCCAGCAGGTAGCCAGAGCTTGTTTCGCGGCCTGATGCTGATTGAAATCCTCAGTAACTATCCAAACGGGTGTCCGCTTGCGCATTTATCAGAACTGGCGGGGCTGAATAAAAGCACCGTGCACCGGTTATTGCAGGGGTTGCAGTCGTGCGGGTACGTGACGCCGGCGCCGGCGGCAGGGAGCTATCGTCTGACCACCAAATTTATCGCCGTCGGGCAAAAGGCGCTTTCATCGCTCAATATTATTCACGTGGCGGCGCCGCACCTCGAGGCGCTGAACATTGCCACCGGCGAAACGGTCAACTTCTCCAGCCGTGAAGATGATCACGCGATCCTGATTTATAAGCTTGAGCCAACAACCGGTATGCTGCGCACGCGCGCATATATCGGCCAGCACATGCCGCTCTATTGTTCTGCGATGGGCAAAATCTATATGGCGTTTGGTCATCAGGATTACGTGGCGAGCTACTGGGAAAGCCACCAGGAACAGATCCAACCTTTGACCCGCAACACCATCACCGAACTGAGCGCGATGTATGATGAGCTGGCGGAAATTCGCGATCACAGTATGGCGATGGATAAAGAAGAGAACGAGCTGGGTGTGTCATGTATCGCCGTGCCGGTCTTTGATATTCACGGGCGCGTGCCCTATGCCATCTCCATTTCGCTGTCGACGTCGCGCATGAAGCAGGTGGGCGAGAAAAACTTGTTAAAACCGCTGCGTGACACGGCGGAAGCTATCTCGAAAGAACTGGGGTTTAACGTGCGCGAGGCGTAACTGATGAACCGATTTATTCTGACGGATCCTGAAAAATGTATCGGGTGCCGCACCTGTGAGGTGGCGTGCATGATGTCGCATCAAAGCAGCGCCACGCCAGAAGCGTTTACGTCACGTATCCGCGTGGTTAAGGGGGGAACCTTCACCACAGCCGTGGGCTGCCATCAGTGTGAAGATGCGCCCTGCGCGAATGTCTGCCCGACGGGGGCCATTCACCGTGCTGCGGGAGCCTGGCTCGTTGAGCAGGCTCGCTGTATCGGCTGCAAAAGCTGTATGGTGGCGTGCCCGTTCGGGGCAATGCAGGTTCGGGTTGTGGGAGATCGCGTTCAGGCGCTGAAATGTGATTTGTGCATGCATCGCGAGGGCGGTCCCGCCTGCGTCGAAGCCTGTCCCACCCACGCGCTGCGCTGCATAGACCCCGCCAGACTACGCGTGGAACGGCTGCGTAATCTGGCCTGAGGTTTTATTAACCGGCCTCGCGCCAGGCGTTCTCAATCTCTTCGGCGAGAATTTTCACACCCGCTTCGATTTTTTCCGGGTCCGGGACGTAGTTCATGCGCATGCACTGGTGCGTATGCGGCCACGGCTTATCCAGACCCGGGAAGAAGTAATCCCCCGGGACCATCAGCACGCCACGCTTTTTCAGACGCTGATAAAGCAGCTCTGTCGTAATGGGCAGATCCTTAAACCACAGCCACAGGAAAATTGCCCCTTCCGGTTTATGGATCAGGCAGCGTTCCTCCGGTAAGTAGCGGCGAAGGATGGCGATAGTTTCCTGAACGCGCTGAGAGTAAAACGGCTTGATCACCTCATTCGACAGGCGCAGCAGGTCGTTACGCCTGATCATCTCGCACATCATCGCCGGGCCGATGCCGCCAGGGGAAAGGCTGATAATGCCGTTCATGTTGGTAATGGCGGTGATGATTTTCTCGTTAGCAATGATAATGCCGCAGCGGCTGCCCGGCAGGCCCAGCTTGGAGAGGCTCATGCAGAGGATGATGTTCGGGTTCCACAGCGGACGCGCTTCGCTGAAGATGATCCCCGGGAACGGTACGCCATAGGCGTTATCGATCACCAGCGGGATGCCGTGCTGATTCGCCAGCACATCCAGCTTCATCAGCTCGTCGTCGGTGATCACGTTCCCCGTCGGGTTGGTGGGACGAGATACGCAGATCATGCCCGTCTCTTCACCGATATGCAGATGTTCAAAATCGACGTGATATTTGAACTGGCCCTCTGGCAACAACTCGATATTCGGACGTGCGGAAACAAACAGGTCTTCTTCGAGGCCGGCATCGGCATAGCCGATATACTCCGGTGCCAGCGGGAACAGCACTTTTTTCGTTGTGCCGTCGGCGCGGCGTCCGGCGAACAGATTGAATAAGTAGAAAAACGCGCTCTGACTGCCGTTTGTCAGTGCAATGTTCTGTGGTTCGATATCCCAACCCAGCGCTTCCCGCAGCATTGCCGCCAGAAGCGTCAGTAGTTCTGTTTTACCCTGAGGGCCGTCGTAATTACATAGCGCATCGGTTGCTTTACCGTTTTCCAGCATGTCTGCCAGCAGCGTCTGGAAGTAGGTGTTCATCTCCGGAATTTGAGCCGGGTTTCCGCCGCCAAGCATGATAGCGCCTGGGGTGCGCAGCCCGTCGTTGAGGTCCTCCATCAGGCGGGTAATGCCTGAATGGCGGGTAAATTTGTCGCCGAATTGTGAAAACGTCATAGCAGGTGATCTGTCGGGCTTAATATGAAAGGCAGTAACCATAACGCCAGCACCGTGTTGGTGCAAATCGGCGGATGTGGTCGGATTTGTTGTTTTGTATGGTGGAGAGGGATTATTGCAGTGAATCGTTCTGATGAATGTCTCCTCACCCCGGCCCTCTCCCCAAAGGGGCGAGGGTGAAAGACCGCACCGTGCAATCCCCTTGCCCCTTAGGGGAGAGGATTAGGGTGAGGGGGCTGTTCTACTGATTACCCGCCCACACCACCATCACCTTATCGCCCTTGTGCTCGCGCACAAAGCCGTAGCCTTCTTTCATTGACAGCGTTGTTTGCTTGCCTTCACCCACAGCCGGATGACGGGCGCGGAACTGCCCCAGAAGCTGCCAGTGGGCGACAGTTAACGCCTGTTTACCCGTGACGTCCTGCCAGTTCATATCCGAACGGGTTCCCTGTAGCGGATCGGAGCCCGTCGGACCAAATGGACGCTCTGATTCATCGCCGTAATAGATCTGCACGCTTCCCGGCGCCAGCAGCAGTAACTCAGCGGCGCGCTGACCCCCTTCACGGAACAGACGCGTATCGTGGGAGGAGAGATAGCTCAGCACGTTAAAACTTTGCAGCTTTTCTGCCATTTGCTGCCAGGTCAAATCCATATCTGCCAGACAGTCCACTGCTTTCGCCGCCTGCTCCTGATAGTCAAAGTTGATCATCGCATCGAAGCCGTGGCGGTAATAATCGCTCTGCATCACGCCGTGGCCCCAGGATTCACCGGTCATCCAGAACGGCGCATCGTCGAGTTTTTTGTCCGGGTTGGCTGCCTTCCACGCGGCCAGCGCCTGGCTGGCCTGGTCTTTCAGTTGCTGCCAGGCTTCATGCTCAACGTGTTTGGCGGTATCGACCCGGAAACCGTCGATGCCGTAGTCACGTACCCACTGGCTAAGCCAGTGGGTCAGGTAATCTCGCGGCGTGAAATTCGTCATCACTTTCGCGTTGGTGTCGGGCTTGTGTTGATAAAAGTTCGGCAAACCTGACGGGGTTTTTGATTCCGTTTTCAGATCCGGCAGGAAGGCCAGGGACATGGTCAAGTCGTCAAAGCCCGGGTTGTCGTAATCACCGATATCGGTACGGATCCATTTTTTACCCCACCATTTTTCCCATGCGGCTTTGTCACTGAAGTTGATGTAATCGTTGAAGCTGTGCCAGCTTTGACCCGCGCCTGGCTTCCAGTCAGTCCAGCGTTCGCCGAGCGTTTTTTTCAGCTCATCTCCCTGTAAATAGAGTGCGCCAAACTGATATTGCTGCATATCTGCAAGCGTCGCATAGCCCGCGTGGTTCATGACAACGTCAAACAGGACGCGGATACCGCGCCTGTGCGCGTCGTCGACAAGCTGGCGTAAATCATCTTCGTTGCCCATGTTGGCGTCGAGTTTCGTCCAGTCCTGGGTGTAATAACCGTGATACGCGTAGTGGGGGAAATCCCCTTTGGTGCCGCCGCCAACCCAGCCGTGGATCTGCTCCAGCGGGGAGCTTATCCAGAGCGCATTCACGCCCAGTTGCTGAAGGTAATCCAGTTTGCTGGTAAGCCCTTTCAGATCGCCGCCGTGGAAAGTACCTATCTCCTGCATACCATCTTTATGGCGGCCATAGCTGTTGTCGTTGGTGGGGTCGCCATTCACGAAGCGATCGGTCAGCACGAAATAGACGGTGGCGTTTTGCCAGCTGAACGGCGCGGGTTTGTCCGTTTCGGCGCGCTCAAGCAGCAGCAGGCCATCGCTGTTGGCGGCTGGCTGAAGAGTCACTTTGCCATTTTGAACGGTCGCGGTCTGTTTGCTGTAAAAATCACGCACCACCGTGCCTTCCGGGAACGTGTTAACGACGTCGATCGTGAGCGGTTTGCCGTCCCACTTCGGGCACTGGCGGGTAACGTTTGCGACAGGCTGTGGCGCCGCACTTTGTACCGCCAGCATCAGCGTCGGCGTTCCAGAGCGCGTATCAATACGCATCTGATAAACGCCGTCACGGAATAATCGCCACTGCGGTGGCGTGCCTTCGCACGGTTTGAGCGACAGCATCTCGTTGAGCTTAATGGCCTTTGTCGGCTGCCAGCACGCGTTGTCAAGACTCAACGTCAGTGGACGGGTACCCTTCGCAAGCGTTGCCTGGCTGGTAAAGACGCCGGTACCTTCAGCGTTGAATGCGTCAAATCCCGGCGATGACCAGTCGGCATGCGCGAATGCGGGTAACATCAGAACAGCTAATGCAGTGCGTTTCATTCCATTTTCCTGTCGCGGCATTTTTGACCAGTGTGCCATTCGGCTCAGGGGAAAAACTCCTCCTCTGAGGCTTTCTGCCAGGAGGACGCGTAGGGATGAGTGATCCCGCGCAAAATTAGGCAGTTATCTGCGATATCGCGCACATTTTTCCAGTGTTGGTGCTTTAATGAGCATGTTCCGGATGACATAGTTTCGGAATTGGACTATTTATAGACGTGCTCTTGAAGACTATTTTTGGTACGATTTGAGATTCCGCTCTCAAATTTTGAAGAAAATAAGGTGTTGGAATGCTTATATCCGACCAGGAGACCTAATGATATCGACTCCCATTCGACGATATGGGGCCGCGATACTCATGTTACTCACCATGGCATTTTCAGGTGAGGTGCTTGCAAAGACGCACACGGATACAACGAGTAAGAAAGCCCACGTAATAAAGACGACAAGCAGTAAGGTTAGCAGTAAACAAGAGTATTCTCGCAATAGTGCAAAGAGTAGTTCACTTCCTGATTTGCGAAAATACCCTTCCGGGACACCAAGGAAAAAAGCGTTTCTCCGGACGGTAATGCCTTACATTAAAAGTCAAAATGCCGCGATTACTGCGGATCGTAACTGGCTGATCGCCAAACAGTACGATAGCCGCTGGTCGCCGTCTGAGCGCACTCGCCTGAAAGACATCGCCAAACGCTATAAAGTGAAGTGGAGCGGGAACACGCGTCGTGTGCCGTGGAACACTCTGTTAGAGCGTGTGGACATTATTCCAGGCAGTATGGTCGCGACAATGGCCGCCGCCGAAAGCGGTTGGGGCACCTCGAAGCTGGCGCGCAACAACAACAATCTGTTTGGCATGAAATGCGCAAAAGGTCGTTGTACTAATGCACCCGGCAAGGTGAAGGGCTATTCACAGTTTGAATCGGTGAAAGATTCCGTGAATGCCTATGTGGTGAATCTGAACACCCACCCGGCCTACTCTTCGTTCCGTAAGTCACGCGCGCAGCTGCGTAAGGCGGATCAGGAAGTGACGGCCACGGCGATGATCCACAAGCTGAAAGGTTATTCCACCCAGGGACAGCGCTACAACAACTACCTGTTCTCCATGTACCAGGATAACCAGCGTCTGATTGCCGCACATATGTAATAAAAAACGCCTTCCACTGGAAGGCGTTCTTTTTTCTAGAGCAGGACTTCACTGTACCGTTCCCGGTACTCCTTCGGCGTGGTGTCATACTCTTTCCTGAACACCGAATAGAAATACTGAAGCGACGGGTAGCCGCACATCTGTGAAATCTCGTTGATCGACAGCGAGGTGGAGATCAGCAGACTTCGCGCTTTCTCCAGCTTTTCCGCATGGATCACGGCGTGGATCGTCTCACCGACTTCCTCTTTAAACCGCTTCTCCAGATTCGAACGTGAAATGCCGACCGAATCCAGCACCTGATCGACCTTGATCCCTTTGCAGGCATGATTGCGAATGTAGTGCATCGCCTGAATCACGGCCGGATCGTTTAAGGAACGGTAGTCAGTTGAGCGACGCTCGACCACGCGAACGGGCGGAACCAGCAGACGCTGGAGCGGCAGGGATTCGTTGTCTAACAGTCGGTGCAGCAGCTTTGCGGCCTGATAGCCCATCTGACGGGTACCCTGCGCCACGGATGAGAGCGCCACGCGCGACAGATAGCGCGTAAGCTCTTCGTTATCAATACCAATCACGCACAGCTTTTCAGGCACAGGAATATGCAAATGTTCGCACACCTGTAATACGTGGCGGGCGCGGGCGTCCGTCACGGCGATAATCCCTGTCTGGGGCGGCAGTGTTTGCAGCCAGTCAGCCAGGCGATTCTGTGCGTGCTGCCAGTTTTCTGGCGCGGTTTCCAGCCCCTGATAAACGACGCCGCGATACTTCTCCTGGGCAACCAGCTGGCAGAAGGCATACTCACGCTCCATCGCCCAGCGCTTTCCGCTGGTGGCGGGCAATCCGTAAAACGCAAAACGATGGACGCCTTTCTCCTTTAAATGGAGGAAGGCGGTCTCAACCAGGGCATGGTTATCCGTGGCGATGTAGTGAACGGGGGGGTAATGTTCCGCTGAATGGTAAGAGCCGCCAACGCCCACGATAGGTACGTCGACACCACTCAGCAACTGTTCAATCACGGGGTCGTCAAAGTCAGCGATAACCCCGTCTCCCAGCCAGTCTTTGATGTTCTCCAGACGGGTACGGAAATCTTCTTCGATGAAAATATCCCATTCGGATTGCGACGCCTGCAAATATTCACCAACCCCCTCAACCACCTGACGGTCATAGGCTTTGTTGGCATTGAATAACAACGTAATGCGGTGACGCTTTTCAAACATGGCTCACTTTCCCAAATTAGTCACGATACGGTTCTCAGGCGCGCCGCTTGGTGGCAGAGTCCATCCAGACTGCCAGCAAAAGAATGGCCCCTTTGACGATATACTGCCAAAACGTCGGCACGTCCATCATACTCATCCCGTTATCCAGCGAAGCCATAATAAATGCGCCCATCACCGCCCCCGCCACGCTGCCAATGCCTCCGGCGAGGCTGGTCCCGCCAATCACGCAGGCGGCGATGGCGTCCAGCTCGGCAATATTACCGGCAGACGGGGAACCCGCACCCAGTCGTGAGCTGAGGATCAGCCCCGCGATGGCTACCATCAGGCCGTTGATGGCAAAGACGGCGAGTTTGGTGCGCTCGACGTTGATACCAGATAAACGCGCGGCTTCAAGATTGCCGCCGATAGCATAAATACGGCGACCGAATGCGGTACGTGTGGCCATAAACATCCCACCTAACAGCAACAGCGCCAGCAGCAGAACGGGCGTTGGGACACCGCGATAATCGTTTAGCAGCCAGATGGCCCCCAGCACAATCACCGCAGTAAGCGCCTGACGGCCGACAACCGAGGTTGAGGCAGGCGAGGCCAGCCCCAGCGCCTGGCGACGCATGCGTCCTCGCCATTGCCACGCGACAAACGCCATCAGCCCAACCACGCCGATCGTAAAACCGACGCCATCAGAGAGGTAGCTTTGGCCAATCTGGGACATCGAGGCGCTGGTCGGGGAGACGGTAGTGCCGTTGGTGATCCCAATCAGAATACCGCGGAAGGCCAGCATCCCTGCTAAGGTGACAATAAACGACGGGACTTTACGGTAGGCCACCCACCAGCCGTTCCACGCACCCAGCAGCAGACCCAGTACCAGCGTGACCGCAATCGTCAGCGGCAGCGGCCAGCCGAGCCAGACGTCAAAAATTGCCGCCACGCCGCCGAGCAGACCCATCATCGACCCTACCGACAGGTCAATTTCCGCTGAGATAATCACAAAGACCATCCCCACCGCCAGGATCCCGGTGATGGCGGTCTGACGCAGCAGGTTAGAGACGTTACGTGCGCTCAAATAGGAGCCATCGGTCATCCAGGTAAAGAACAACATGATGACGATAATGGCGGCAATCATTACAAAAACTTGCAGATTCAGCGATTTAAGTCCTGCGAACGCACCGGGCGTCGGAACAGCGACTTTGATATCAGACGGGTTGCTTTTCGACATGGCGTTCGCTCCTTAAGGCAGCTTCCATCACCTGCTCTTGCGTCAGGTTCTGGTTGTTCAGGTTGGCTTTGAGTTTCCCTTCATGCATGACCAGCACGCGGTCGCTCAGCCCCAGCACTTCAGGCAATTCGGACGAGATAACAATGACGGCAATCCCTTGCTGCACAAGCTGGTTGATCAGCTTGTAGATTTCATACTTCGCGCCGATATCGATCCCGCGCGTGGGTTCGTCCAGAATTAAAATGCGCGGATTAAGCAACAGGCAGCGTGCCAGAATCGCTTTCTGCTGGTTGCCGCCGCTCAGGCGACCTATCGCCAGTTCCGGCGAGGAGGTTTTCACCTTGAGCCTGGCAAGTGACTGAAGAATACACTGCTGTTCTGCGGCATCATCCAGGCTGCTCAGCGCGCCGGAAAACTGGCTGAGCGCCGCCAGCGTGATATTTTTTCCCACCGCCATGACCGGCACGATGCCGTCTTTTTTGCGGTCTTCGGGCACCATAGCAATGCCTTTGGCAATGGCCTGCTGGCAGTTGTCGATTTTTACCGGCTGACCGTCGATATAAATTTTGCCTTCCCAGCGCCCCGGCCAGACGCCAAACAGACACTGCACGGCCTCGGTTCTTCCGGCACCCACTAAACCCGCAATACCGAGAATTTCGCCGCGGTGCAGCGAGAAGGAGAGGTTATCCACGCGCTTGATGTGGCGGTTAACGGGATGCCACGCCGTCAGGTTTTCCACGCGCAGGAGTTCTTCGCCTATGGTGTGTGGTTCGTTGGGATACAGTGCGGTGAGTTCGCGACCCACCATCATGGTGATGATGTCATCTTCGCTCATGCCTTCTGCTTCACGCGTGCCAATGTGCTGCCCGTCGCGGATGACGCAGATGGTGTCGGAAATAGCTTTCACCTCATTGAGCTTGTGCGAAATATAGATGCAGGCGATACCGTGGTTTTGCAGGTCGCGGATGATATTGAGCAGAACGGCGGTTTCCTGTTCGGTGAGCGAGGCGGTTGGCTCGTCGAGGATCAGCAGGCGTACCTGTTTATTTAGCGCCTTGGCGATCTCCACCAGCTGCTGCTGGCCCAAACCTAAGTCGCCCACGCGCGTATCCGGTGAGATAGCGAGACTCACCTGGGCCAGCAGTTTTTCGCAGCGCAGCGTCATGGTGTCGTAATCCAGTACGCCGTGGCGCGAGAGTTCGGCCCCAAGAAAGATATTTTCCAGCACGGTAAGGTGCTTCACCAGCGCCAGCTCCTGGTGAATGATAGCGATGCCTTTACGTTCGGTATCACGAATGTGCGTGGCCTGAAGCACCTCACCGGCAAAGACGATTTCGCCCTCGTAGCTGCCGTGCGGATAGATTCCGCACAGCACCTTCATCAGCGTGGATTTCCCCGAGCCGTTTTCGCCGCACAGCGACATCACTTCGCCGGGGTTCAGCCGCAGGCTTACGTTGTCGACCGCTTTCACCGCTCCGAAGGCTTTGGTGATGCTTTTCATTTCAAGTAAATAAGACATAACTGCTCCGCATAGCCCGACAGATGAACAGGGCAGGTCGATGCGCCCCCGCCGGGCAGGGGCTGCGCTGGATTACAGTTCACTCTTCTTATGGAAACCGTCTTTCACCACCGTGGCGTCAATATTCTCTTTGTTGACTTCGATAGGGGTAAGCAGGCGAGCTGGCACGTCTTTCAGGCCGTTATTTAACGTCGCGTCTGCTTTAGGTTGCTGGCCATTGCCCAGCTCAACGGCAATTTCGGCGGCGGTATTGGCAAGCTCGGTAATGGGCTTATAGACCGTCATAGTCTGGGTACCCGCGATAATGCGTTTTACACCCGCAAGGTCGGCGTCCTGTCCGGAAATAGCGACTTTCCCGGCCAGACCCTGCGCGCTCAGCGCCTGAATGGCGCCCCCCGCAGTGGCGTCGTTAGAGGCCACCACTGCATCGATTTTGTTGTTATTTGCGGTCAACGCGTTTTCCATAATTTTCAGCGCGTTTTCCGGTAACCAGCCGTCAGCCCACTGATCGCCGACGACTTTAATTTTGCCCTCGTCGATATACGGCTTCAGCACTTTCATTTGTCCCTGACGGAACAGTTTGGCGTTGTTATCCACAGGTGAGCCGCCCATCAGGAAATAATTCCCTTGAGGCACTTTTGCGATCAAGCTTTTAGCCTGTAATTCACCCACCTTTTCATTGTCGAACGAAATATAATAATCAATATCCGCATTATTAATCATGCGGTCATAAGCCAGGACTTTTATGCCTTCCTGTTTTGCTTCTTTCACCACGTTGCTTAATACCTGGCCGTTATACGGGATAATGACCAGCACATCGACGCCACGGTTGATCATATTCTCAATTTGCGACATTTGCGTCTCTTCGTTGCCGTTAGCGGACTGAACGAACACCTCCGCGCCGAGAGATTCCGCTTTTTTAACAAAGATATCGCGATCTTTTTGCCAGCGCTCCAGGCGTAAGTCATCAATCGCCATGCCGATTTTGACCTCTTTGGCGTGGCCGGCAAAGCTTGCAAGCAGGAGAGTAGTGCAGAGCGTTAGGGTCAGGTTCTTTATCTTCATAATTATTAGGCCTTTTTGTAGGGGTATGTGTAGCTGAGATAAAAGAAACATTCACTGCTGAGACGCAGCAAATTTTTAACGTGGAAAGGCCTGCTGGCAATTACAGATTTTTATCTTCTCATTACGATATTTGGTTTATTTCTGAATTTATGACCGCGATCGGATTTTATAAAACGTAACCTATTAATTACATTTGATTCTGGAATGCGCGCCGAAAAATAGTTTGTCTGCACATTATTTTGCGAGCCAGCGCACAATTGCGCATTCTCTCAATAGCAGTGTGAAATAACGTAATTGAGCAACCTCCAATGTCTATTCACTATTACTCCAGAAGCAAGACCACGCCGCATACCCTGATTATGGAGCTCAATATGCAAGCTTATTTCGACCAACTCGATCGCGTTCGTTTCGAAGGCACGAAAACGACCAATCCTTTAGCATTTCGTCACTACAACCCGGATGAGCTGGTGCTGGGTAAGCGCATGGAAGATCACTTGCGCTTTGCCGCCTGCTACTGGCACACCTTCTGCTGGAACGGTGCCGATATGTTCGGCGTGGGCTCTTTTGACCGTCCATGGCAACAGCCGGGCGAGGCCATTGAGCTGGCGAAGCGTAAAGCCGACGTCGCGTTCGAGTTCTTCCATAAGCTGAACGTACCGTACTACTGTTTCCACGATGTGGACGTGTCGCCGGAAGGGGCATCCCTGAAAGAGTATCTGAACAATTTTGCGCAGATGGTCGACGTGCTGGCTGAAAAACAGCAGCAAAGCGGCGTGAAGCTGCTCTGGGGTACGGCTAACTGCTTTACCAACCCTCGCTATGGCGCGGGCGCGGCAACCAACCCGGACCCGGAAGTCTTCAGCTGGGCGGCAACCCAGGTGGTGACTGCGATGAACGCCACGCATCAGCTGGGCGGTGAGAACTACGTTCTCTGGGGCGGTCGTGAAGGCTATGAAACGCTGCTGAATACTGACCTGCGCCAGGAGCGTGAGCAGATTGGCCGCTTTATGCAGATGGTGGTGGACCACAAGCACAAAATCGGCTTCCGCGGTACGCTGCTGATTGAGCCAAAACCACAGGAGCCAACCAAGCATCAGTACGACTACGATGTCGCCACCGTGTATGGCTTCCTGAAGCAGTTTGGTCTGGAAAAAGAGATCAAAGTGAACATTGAGGCTAATCACGCCACGCTGGCGGGCCACTCGTTCCATCACGAAATCGCCTCTGCGATTGCGCTGGGCATCTTCGGATCGGTGGATGCGAACCGCGGCGATCCGCAGCTGGGCTGGGATACCGACCAGTTCCCGAACAGCGTCGAAGAGAATGCGCTGGTGATGTACGAAATCATCAAAGCGGGCGGTTTCACCACCGGCGGCCTGAACTTCGACGCCAAAGTGCGTCGCCAGAGCACCGACAAATACGATCTGTTCTACGGGCATATTGGCGCGATGGACACCATGGCGCTGGCGCTGAAGGTGGCGGCCCGTATGATTGAAGACGGTGAGCTGGATAAGCGCGTGGCGAAGCGCTACAGCGGCTGGAACAGTGAGCTGGGCCAGCAAATTTTGAAAGGTCAGTTATCGCTTGCGGAGATCGCGAAGTACGCTGAACAGCATCAGTTGGCACCGCAGCATCAGAGCGGCCATCAGGAACTGCTGGAAAACCTGGTCAATCACTACCTGTTCGATAAATAACAGCATCCAGGCCCGGTAAGCGCAGCGCCACCGGGCATTTCTGTCAAAGGAGTCACCACATGTATATCGGGATCGATCTTGGCACGTCGGGGGTGAAAGCCATCCTGTTAAGCGAGCAGGGCGATGTGTTAGCCACGCAGACTGAAAAGTTGCAGGTTTCACGCCCGCAGCCACTTTGGTCGGAACAAGATCCGGAGCAGTGGTGGCAGGCGACGGACCGCGCGATGAAAGCCTTAGGTGAGCAGCACAGCCTGCGCGACGTGAAAGCGCTGGGCATTGCCGGGCAAATGCATGGCGCCACGCTGCTGGATAGCCAGCATCGCGTTCTGCGCCCGGCTATTCTCTGGAACGATGGCCGCTGTGCGGAAGAGTGCGCGATCCTTGAGGAGCGTGTGCCTGCGTCCCGCGAGATTACGGGCAATCTGATGATGCCCGGTTTTACCGCGCCAAAACTCCTGTGGGTGCAGCGCCATGAGCCTGAGATTTTTCGCCAGGTGGCGAAAGTTCTGTTGCCGAAAGACTACCTTCGTTTTCGCATGACGGGGGATTTTGCCAGCGACATGTCTGACGCCGCGGGCACGATGTGGCTCGACGTGGCGAAACGGGACTGGAGCGAAGCGATGCTGGATGCCTGCCAGCTGACGCGCGATCATATGCCTGCGCTGTTTGAAGGCAGTGATATCACGGGCGCTTTGCAGCCTTCTGTTGCTGAACGCTGGAATATGCCAGCCGTACCTGTCGTTGCCGGCGGTGGCGATAATGCGGCGGGTGCGGTCGGCGTGGGGATGGTGGAGACAGGACAGGCCATGCTCTCGCTCGGCACTTCCGGCGTCTATTTTGCCGTCAGTGACGGCTATCGTAGTAACCCTGAAAGCGCCGTACACAGCTTCTGCCACGCGTTGCCGGGTAAATGGCATTTGATGTCGGTGATGCTGAGCGCGGCATCCTGCCTCGACTGGGCGGCAAAGCTGACCGGAATGGCGGACGTCCCGGCGCTTATCGCAGCGGCACAGCAGGCGGATGATACTGCCGGTGCGGTCTGGTTTTTACCGTACCTTTCAGGCGAGCGGACGCCGCATAACAACCCGGAAGCGAAAGGGGTCTTCTTCGGCCTTACCCATCAGCACGGCCCGGCAGAGCTGGCGCGCGCGGTGCTTGAAGGGGTCGGTTATGCGCTGGCGGACGGCATGGATGTCGTGCATGACTGTGGCCTGACGCCATCCAGCATTACGTTAATTGGCGGCGGGGCACGAAGCAGCTACTGGCGGCAAATGCTTTCTGATATCAGCGGGTTGCAGCTGGACTATCGTACTGGGGGAGATGTTGGTCCGGCGCTCGGTGCGGCACGGCTTGCGCAAATTGCGCTGAACCGGGATAAACCACTGCCCCAGCTTTTGCCCCAGCTGCCGCTTGAACAGCAGCATCGTCCTGATGCGAAAAATCATGCTCGCTACGCTGAAAGACGAGACGTTTTCCGCAAAATCTATCAGCAGCTTTTACCGCTAATGTCATAAACAGGAGCCGGGTGGCGCTAACGCTTACCCGGCCTGCCAGCCTTCAACCGGGTTAGCTCACAAACCTGCGTGTATCGATGCGTTGCAGCAGCATTGAGAGCAGCAGGCTGACAACCAGCGTAACGGTAAATATCCAGACAATATCCAGCACCGGCCAGCTTTTAAGCTCAACGCCGCGGGTGCGCAGGGCGTGGATCACCAGCGCGTGAAAACCGTAAATGCCCAGCGAGTGGCGAGAGATAAACCCCAGCACCGGAAGCGGGCGGGCATTCAGGGTGTTTTTAAACAGGGTCAGCAGCGAAACCGCGCAGATAAAGACCATCGGCCCGCAGTAGAGATACCAGGTATCGGCAAAGTTTCCGCGCCATTGCAGCTCGTGCAGCGTCCCTCGAGAGATAATAAACACACCGGCGATAAATGCTGCCGCGCAAAGCCAGTTTATTCCTCGCTTTTGCGTCTCCATCGTGCCGATGGCGCGCCCCAGCATGCCGTACAGCACGTAATAAAACGTATCGCCGTTGATATAGAGGTTAACGGGCAGCCATTCAAAGCCATCAATTTTCTGTGAGACGGTATTCGGGTTTGCCACGATCCCGATTATTACCATCAAGGCCAGCAGCATTTTACCGCTAACGTTTTTTACCTGAATTAACGGCGAAACCAGATAGATAACCATTATCGCGAAGAAAAACCACAGATGATAGAACACCGGTTTTTGCAACAAATTGAGCAGGGAACGTTCAGCGTTAATTGAAGTGAACAGGATGATATAGAGCAGCGAAATGGCGCTGTAAAACAGCAAACAGGATACAATACGGATGAAATGTCTCGGCTGCGCGCTACGCTCGCCAAAAAAGAGAAAACCGGAAATCATAAAGAACAGCGGGACGCTCACGCGTGAGGCTGAGTTCAGAATATTGGCGACATCCCAGTTAACAGGGCTGATACTGTGCGCGTTCGTGACATACCAGGTCGTAGTGTGGATCATCACCACCATCAGACAGGCTATTCCCCGCAGGTTATCAATCCAGTTAATTTTTGACTGCATCAGTTCCTCTGTATTCCTGATAAAGAAAGTGTGACTGCGATTGCGTAAAACTTTTCCCTTGGAAAATTCTGAGTTTAACCAGGCTGTCTTGTCGGGAGCTGGCGAGATTCGCAGAATGTTGAACATTAATCTATAAACGTGTTGCTACTAAAAATAACAGCCACTGACCAGGGCGGTAATAAAAATGATGATGAAGCGTGGGGCGTCACTCTTTCTGCTGCTTTTATTAGCAGGGTGCAGTGCTTCTCAGGAGGCTCCAGTCCAAAAAGCGCAGCAGGGGAAAATGAGCCCGGAGCGTTCCCTGAATATGGAACAGCTGTGCAGGGATCAGGCGGCTCACCGTTATAATTCCGAAGCACAGAAAATTCATATTAACGGCTTCGAGCGCTTTCAGGGCAGCTATGAACTGAAAGGCTATACGGCGCGTAAAGAGGGCTTTGTCTGCTCTTTTGATGCAGACGGCCAGTTTTTACATCTCTCAATGCGCTAAATTGCTCGTATAAGCAGCAACCAGAGCCTTCGCAGGTTCTGGCTGTAGGGCTTATTCCCCAATTTTCCCTAAACAACCCCGTTTCGTACTGTATATCTTGCAGCCAGCGGGTATACTGATCCCTTCCATTTAAAACCACACGTATCCAGCACGAAATACTATGCAAAAGTTTGATACCAAGACCTTCCAGGGCCTGATCCTGACCTTACAGGATTACTGGGCTCGTCAGGGCTGCACCATTGTTCAACCTTTGGACATGGAAGTTGGCGCAGGCACCTCACACCCGATGACCAGCCTGCGCGCGTTAGGGCCAGAGCCGATGGCGACCGCCTATGTTCAGCCATCCCGTCGTCCGACCGATGGCCGTTACGGCGAAAACCCGAACCGTTTGCAGCACTACTATCAGTTCCAGGTGGTGATTAAGCCATCACCTGACAATATTCAGGAACTGTACCTCGGGTCACTGAAAGAGCTGGGTATGGATCCGACCATTCACGACATTCGTTTCGTGGAAGATAACTGGGAAAACCCAACGCTGGGTGCCTGGGGTCTGGGTTGGGAAGTGTGGCTGAACGGCATGGAAGTGACCCAGTTCACCTACTTCCAGCAGGTTGGCGGTCTGGAATGTAAACCGATCACCGGCGAAATCACCTATGGTCTGGAACGTCTGGCCATGTACATTCAGGGCGTAGACAGCGTTTACGACCTGGTCTGGAGCGACGGCCCGCTGGGTAAAACCACCTATGGCGACGTGTTCCATCAGAACGAAGTGGAGCAATCCACCTATAACTTCGAATACGCGGACGTGGACTTCCTGTTCACCTGCTTCGAGCAGTACGAGAAAGAAGCCCAGCAGCTGCTGGCGCTGGAGACTCCGCTGCCTCTGCCTGCCTACGAGCGTATTCTGAAGGCTGCCCACAGCTTCAACCTGCTGGATGCCCGCAAAGCGATCTCCGTGACTGAACGTCAGCGCTACATTCTGCGTATTCGTACCCTGACCAAAGCCGTTGCTGAAGCTTACTACGCGTCCCGTGAAGCCCTTGGCTTCCCGATGTGCAACCGAAACAAATAAGAGGCGGCCATGTCTGAGAAAACTTTCCTGGTGGAAATCGGCACTGAAGAGCTGCCACCAAAAGCCCTGCGCAGCCTGGCTGAATCTTTCGCTGCGAACGTCACTGCTGAGCTGGATAACGCTGGCCTGGCGCACGGTAAAATTGAGTGGTTTGCTGCGCCGCGTCGTCTGGCGCTGAAAGTGGCAAACCTGGCGGCGTCTCAGCCGGATCGCGAAGTTGAAAAACGTGGCCCGGCCATTGCCCAGGCGTTCGACGCGGAAGGCAAGCCGAGCAAAGCGGCTGAAGGCTGGGCGCGCGGCTGCGGTATCACCGTCGATCAGGCCGAACGTCTGACCACCGACAAAGGTGAATGGCTGCTGTATCGTGCCCATGTGAAAGGCGAAAGCGCGGAAGCGCTGCTGCCAGATATGATTGCGACCTCGCTGGCTAAGCTGCCGATTCCTAAGCTGATGCGCTGGGGCGCGTCTGACGTTCACTTTGTGCGTCCGGTTCACACCGTGACCCTGCTGCTGGGCGATACCGTTATTCCGGCGACCATTCTGGGCGTGGCGTCCGATCGCGTGATCCGCGGCCACCGCTTTATGGGCGAGCCGGAGTTCACCATCGACAATGCTGATCAGTACCCGCAGATCCTGCTGGAGCGCGGTAAGGTCATTGCTGACTACGAACAGCGTAAAGCCAAAATCAAAGCTGACGCCGAAGAAGCGGCGCGCAAAATTGGCGGTAATGCCGATCTGAGCGATAGCCTGCTGGAAGAAGTGACCTCTCTGGTCGAATGGCCGGTTGTGCTGACCGCGAAATTCGAAGAGAAATTCCTGGCCGTTCCGGCTGAAGCGCTGGTGTACACCATGAAGGGTGACCAAAAGTACTTCCCGGTTTACGCCAACGACGGCCAGCTGCTGCCAAACTTCATCTTCGTCGCGAACATCGAATCGAAAGATCCGAGCCAGATTATCTCCGGTAACGAGAAAGTGGTGCGTCCACGTCTGGCGGACGCCGAGTTCTTCTTCAACACCGACCGTAAAAAACGTCTGGAAGATAACTTGCCGCGTCTGCAAACCGTACTCTTCCAGCAGCAGCTGGGTACGCTGCGCGACAAGACTGACCGTATCGCGGAGCTGTCCGGCTGGATTGCCCGTGAAATTGGCGCCGACGTTAACCACGCTACCCGCGCGGGCCTGCTCTCCAAGTGCGACCTGATGACCAATATGGTGTTCGAATTTACCGACACCCAGGGCGTGATGGGCATGCACTACGCGCGTCATGACGGCGAAGCGGAAGACGTGGCTGTGGCCCTGAACGAGCAGTATCAGCCGCGCTTTGCCGGTGACGATCTGCCGTCTAACCCGGTTGCCTGCGCCGTGGCGATTGCCGATAAGATGGACACCCTGGCGGGTATCTTCGGTATCGGTCAGCATCCGAAAGGCGACAAAGACCCGTTTGCGCTGCGTCGTGCTGCGCTGGGCGTGCTGCGCATCATCGTAGAGAAGAACCTCAATCTCGATCTGCAAACGCTGACCGAAGAAGCGGTCCGTCTGTACGGCGATAAGCTGACCAACGCGAAGGTTGTGGATGATGTTATCGACTTTATGCTCGGTCGTTTCCGCGCGTGGTATCAGGACGAAGGTTACTCCGTTGATACCATTCAGGCGGTGCTGGCGCGTCGTCCGACCCGTCCGGCAGATTTCGATGCGCGTATGAAGGCGGTATCCCACTTCCGTACGCTGGAAGCGGCGTCTGCGCTGGCCGCGGCCAACAAGCGTGTATCCAACATCCTCGCGAAATCCGACGAGACGCTGAACGAACGCGTAAACGCTGCAACCCTGAAAGAGCCGGAAGAGATTTCTCTGGCGATGCAGGTTGTGGTGCTGCGCGACAAGCTGGAGCCGTATTTCGCGGAAGGTCGCTACCAGGAAGCACTGGTGGAGCTGGCGGAGCTACGTGACGTCATCGATGCCTTCTTCGAGAAGGTGATGGTGAACGTGGAAGATAAAGAGCTGCGTATTAACCGTCTCTCGATGCTTGAGAAACTGCGTGAGCTGTTCCTGCGCGTGGCGGATATTTCGCTGCTGCAATAATGTAAAAAACCCGCCCCTGACAGGCGGGAAGAACGGCAACTAAACTGTCTCTCTTCGCCAATGGCGCCATAACTGCGTTGGCTGCGCTCGTTCACCCGAATCACTTACTAATGTAAGCTCATCGGGATTCGCTCGCTTGCCGCCTTGTTCTGACGTCATTGGCTTTAAGATACTTTTCCTTATTTACATTTACACTCTCTCAAACACCGTCGCGATCCCCTGACCCAACCCGATACACATCGTCGCCAGTCCGAACTGGGCATCTTTGCGTTCCATCAGGTTGATCAGCGTGGTGCTGATACGCGCCCCGGAGCAGCCCAGCGGGTGACCGAGGGCGATCGCGCCGCCATTGAGGTTAATCTTCTCGTCGATCTGATCCATCAGCCCCAGATCTTTAATGCACGGCAGGATCTGCGCGGCGAACGCTTCATTCATCTCAAAGAGGTCGATATCACTTGCGCTCAGCCCCGCTTTTTTCAGCGCCAGTTTTGACGCCGGGACCGGACCGTAACCCATGATGGAAGGATCGCAGCCCACGACTGCCATCGAACGCACGCGGGCGCGTGGCGTCAGGCCTAATTCGCGGGCGCGGCTTTCGCTCATCACTAACATGGCGGCGGCACCGTCGGACAGGGCAGACGAGGTGCCCGCCGTTACCGTGCCGGTGACCGGATCAAACGCCGGACGCAGGGTAGAAAGCGCTTCAACAGTGGTTTCAGGACGGATAACTTCGTCGTAGCTGAACTGCTTCAGTACGCCGTCTGCGTCGTGACCGCCGGTTGGGATGATCTCATTTTTAAAGGCACCAGACTGCGTGGCGGCCCAGGCGCGGGCATGCGAGCGCGCGGCAAAGGCATCCTGCATTTCACGGCTGATGCCGTGCAGACGGGAGAGCATCTCGGCGGTCAGGCCCATCATACCGGCGGCTTTCGCCACGTTGCGGCTCATGCCCGGATGGAAATCGACCCCGTGGCTCATCGGCACGTGGCCCATGTGCTCCACGCCGCCCACCAGACAGGCCTGCGCATCGCCGGTCATGATCATCCGTGCCGCGTCGTGCAGCGCCTGCATCGACGAGCCGCAAAGACGGTTGACGGTGACCGCCGGAACCGAATGCGGGATCTCCGCCAGCAGAGACGCGTTACGGGCGATGTTGAAACCCTGCTCCAGCGTCTGCTGGACGCAGCCCCAGTAAATATCGTCCAGCGCAGCAGGGTCCATCGCCGGGTTACGCGCCAGCAGGCTACGCATCAGGTGCGCCGAGAGATCTTCCGCACGCACGTTACGGAATGCACCGCCTTTTGAACGGCCCATCGGGGTGCGAATTGCATCAACAATGACAACCTTTTCCATTGTGACTCCTTAAGCCGTTTTCAGCGTGCCAACCGGACGGGCTGGCTCAACTGCTGGATAGTAGGGTTCGTTATGGCGCGCTTTGTTACGCAGACCTTCCGGCACCTCATAAAGCGGACCGAGGTGCTGATATTGCTGAGCCATATCGAGATAGCGAGCGCTGCCGAGCGTATCCAGCCAACGGAACGCGCCGCCGTGGAACGGAGGGAAGCCGAGGCCGTACACCAGCGCCATATCCGCTTCTGCCGGGCTGGCGATAATGCCTTCTTCGAGGCAACGCACTACTTCGTTGATCATCGGGATCATCATCCGGGCGATGATCTCATCGTCAGTGAAGTCGCGTTTTGGCTGACTGACGTCGGCCAGCAGGCCATCCACCGCCGGATCTTCTTCTTTCTTCGGTTTGCCTTTGCTGTCTTCTTTATAGCGCCAGAAGCCCAGACCGTTTTTCTGCCCAAAGCGGTTGGCGTCGAACAGGGCGTCAATGGCGTCGCGATAATCTTTCTGCATGCGCTGCGGGAAGCCCGCCGCCATCACCGCCTGCGCGTGATGGGCAGTGTCGATGCCGACAACGTCCAGCAGGTACGCCGGGCCCATCGGCCAGCCGAACTGTTTTTCCATCACTTTGTCGATTTTGCGGAAGTCTGCGCCGTCGCGCAGCAGCTGGCTGAAACCGGCGAAGTACGGGAACAGCACGCGGTTAACGAAGAAGCCCGGGCAGTCGTTAACGACGATTGGCGTTTTGCCCATCTTGCTCGCCCACGCCACCACTTTGGCGATGGTTTCGTCGGAGGTTTTTTCCCCACGGATCACTTCGACCAGCGGCATGCGATGCACCGGGTTAAAGAAGTGCATCCCGCAGAAGTTTTCCGGACGCTTCAGCACGCTCGCCAGTTCGCTGATAGGAATGGTGGAGGTGTTAGAGGCCAGCACGGTTTCCGGACGTACCTTGTCTTCGGTTTCGGCCAGCACCGCTTTTTTCACTTTCGGGTTCTCGACGACCGCTTCAACCACCACGTCCACACGGTCGAAACCGCTGTATTCCAGTACTGGCTGGATGGTGGAGATCACGCCTGCAAGCTTCAGACCGTCAATTTTGCCGCGCTCAAGCTGTTTATTCAGCAGCTTGGCCGCTTCGGTCATGCCCAGCGTCAGGGATTTCTCGTTGATGTCTTTCATCACTACCGGCACGCCTTTCCATGCAGACTGGTAGGCGATGCCGCCACCCATAATGCCCGCGCCGAGTACCGCCGCGTGTTTTGGCGTTTCAACGTTTTTGGTGAGTTGTTTGGCTTTGCCCTTCACGAACTGATCGTTAAGGAAGATACCAACCAGCGCGCGGGCTTCGTTGGTGTGCGCCAGCGGGACAAAGCTCTGGTTTTCCAGCTTCAGGGCTTCATCACGGCCCAGACGGGCTGCCGCTTCAATGGTTTTCACCGCCGTGATCGGCGCCGGGTAGTGTTTACCCGCCGTCTGCATCACCATGCCCTTGGCGATGGTGAAGCTCATGGTGGCTTCAATTTTGCTGAGCTTCAACGGCTCCAGCTTTGGCTGACGTTTGGCTTTCCAGTCGAGATCGCCGTTAATCGCCTGACGCAGTATGGCGACAGCGCCTTCAATCAGTTTTTCAGGCTTAACCACGCCGTCCACCAGACCGATTTTCTGCGCCTGTTCCGCGCCGACATCTTTACCTGCGGCAATGATTTCCAGCGCGCTGTCGGCACCCAACATGCGCGGCATACGCACCGAGCCACCAAAGCCCGGCATAATGCCCAGTTTGGTTTCCGGCAGGCCGATGCGCAGGTCTGGGGTCGCCAGACGGTAATCAGTGGCTAACACGCATTCGCAGCCGCCGCCCAGCGCGTAACCGTTAACGGCAGAAAGGGTCGGGACAGGCAGATCTTCCAGACGATTAAAGACGCTGTTCGCAAAGTGCAGCCACTGGCTCAGCTGCTCTTCGGGCACCAGGAACAGCGACAGGAATTCGGTGATATCCGCGCCAACGATAAAGGCCGCTTTGTTGGAGCGCAGCAGCAGCCCTTTCAAATCTGATTGCTTTTCAAGTACATCCAGCGCCTGGCCAAGACTGGCCACCGTCGCGGTATCAAGCTTGTTCACTGAGCCGGGGGCATCGAACACCAGTTCGGCAATGCCATCTTCCAGCCAGTCTACGTACAGGGTGTCGCCTTTGTAGAGCATGTCGGTCTCCTGAATCCAGCAATTGGATCTGGTCATACCAGATGAAACGGAGTGTGGAATTTATGTTAATAAAATGCAAATTAGTCATTAAGAAATTGCTGCGCTGATCACGGTCGGTGGAAATCACGCAGCCGGAGTGAGGTGTGCTAAGATGCGATGACTTGAGGTCAAAAAAACGAAAGGAAGAATGATGGACTCACTGGCTTCGCTTTATAAAAATCATATCGTTACCCTACAGGAACGTACCCGCGATGTACTGGCCCGCTTCAAGCTGGATGCCCTGCTGATCCACTCCGGCGAGTTGATGAATACTTTTCTTGATGACCACGCTTATCCCTTCAAGGTTAACCCGCAGTTTAAAGCCTGGGTGCCTGTCACGCAGGTTCCAAATTGCTGGCTGCTGGTGGATGGCGTGAACAAGCCGAAACTGTGGTTCTACCTGCCGGTCGATTACTGGCACAACGTGGAGCCGCTGCCGACCTCATTCTGGACCGAAGAAATTGACGTGATTGCGCTGCCAAAAGCAGACGGCATTGGCAGCCAGTTGCCAGCGGCGCGTGGGAACATCGGCTACATTGGTCCGGTTCCTGAGCGTGCGCTGGGTCTGGATATTCCGGCAGATAAACTCAACCCGAAAGGCGTGCTGGATTATCTGCACTACTATCGCGCCTACAAGACCGACTACGAACTTTACTGCATGCGTGAAGCGCAAAAAACGGCGGTGAATGGCCACCGTGCGGCGCACGAAGCGTTCCAGTCCGGTATGAGCGAGTTCGATATCAATCAGGCCTACCTGACGGCGACCGGCCACCGCGATACCGACGTGCCGTACAGCAACATCGTGGCGCTGAATGAACATGCCTCGGTTCTGCACTACACCAAACTGGATCATCAGGTTCCGGCTGAGATGCGCAGCTTCCTGCTGGACGCGGGGGCTGAGTACAATGGCTATGCGGCAGACCTGACCCGTACCTGGGCGGCGAATGCGGATACTGATTTTGCGCAATTGATCAAAGACGTGAACGACGAACAGCTGGCGCTGATTGGCACCATGAAGGCCGGAACCAGCTACGTGGATTATCACATCCAGTTCCATCAGCGCATCGCTAAACTGCTGCGTAAACATCAGATTGTCAAAGACATGAGCGAAGAGGCGATGGTTGAGAACGATCTGACCGGGCCATTTATGCCGCACGGTATCGGCCACCCGCTGGGTTTACAGGTTCATGACGTCGCGGGCTTTATGCAGGATGATACCGGTACGCACCTGGCGGCACCGTCTAAATATCCTTATCTGCGCTGCACCCGCGTTCTGGCGCCGCGTATGGTATTGACCATTGAGCCGGGCATCTACTTTATTGAATCCCTGCTGGCGCCGTGGCGGGAAGGGCAGTTCAGCAAGCACTTCAACTGGGAGAAAATTGAAGCGCTGAAGCCGTTTGGCGGCATTCGTATCGAGGATAACGTGGTTATTCACGAGAACAGCATTGAGAACATGACGCGAGATCTGAAGCTGGCCTGATGGAAAGCTGGCTGATACCGGCCGAGCCGGTCACCTTTGTTGAGGAAATCAAGAAAAGCCGCTTTATCACGCTGTTGGCGCATACTGACGGCGTGGAGGCGGCGAAGGCGTTCGTCGAGTCCGTCCGCGCGCAGCACCCCGATGCCCGCCATCACTGTGTGGCGTGGGTCGCAGGGCCGCCAGACGACTCACAGCAGCTCGGGTTTTCTGACGACGGTGAACCGGCGGGTACGGCCGGAAAACCGATGCTATCCCAGTTGATGGGCAGCGGCGTGGGTGAAATCACCGCCGTCGTGGTCCGCTACTACGGGGGCATTTTGTTAGGCACCGGAGGGCTGGTTAAAGCCTACGGAGGGGGTGTCCAGCAGGCGCTTAATCTGCTGATAACAACCCGCAAAACGCCACTTACGGAATATACTTTGTTATGCGATTACGCCCAGCTATCGGGTATCGAAGCACTGCTTAAACAGTTTAACGGCGTCATCGCACACAGTGATTATCAGGCAATGGTGCAATTACGCGTGGCGCTTCCTCAGGCGGAACTGGCTGCTTTTTCAGCAAAACTCGCTGATTTTAGTCGCGGTTCATTGCAATTACTGCCGATTGAAGAATAATCCCCACCTCACAATTTTGAATACCTAAGGAAGCGGCAGAGATGCATTTTCGTGCCATTACCCGAATCGTTGGATTGCTGGTCATACTTTTCTCCGGGACAATGATCATTCCCGGACTGGTGGCGCTTATCTACCGGGACGGCGCGGGGCGTGCATTTACGCAAACCTTTTTTGTCGCGCTGACGATTGGCTCCCTGCTGTGGTGGCCAAACCGCCGTGAGAAAGGTGAACTGAAATCCCGGGAGGGTTTTCTGATCGTGGTCCTGTTCTGGACGGTACTGGGAAGCGTGGGTGCGCTGCCGTTTATCTTCTCTGAACAACCGAATCTCACCGTCACGGATGCGTTTTTTGAATCGTTCTCCGGATTAACGACCACCGGGGCCACCACGCTTGTGGGGCTGGATTCACTCCCGCATGCAATTCTCTTTTACCGGCAGATGCTCCAGTGGTTCGGCGGTATGGGGATCATCGTGCTGGCGGTGGCTATCCTGCCGATTCTGGGCGTCGGGGGGATGCAGCTTTACCGGGCTGAAATGCCTGGCCCGTTGAAAGATAACAAGATGCGCCCGCGTATTGCGGAGACGGCGAAAACCCTTTGGCTTATTTATGTCCTGCTGACGGTGGCCTGCGCGCTGGCGCTGTGGTTTGCCGGGATGCCTGCGTTTGATGCCATCGGGCACAGCTTTGCCACTATCGCTATCGGCGGGTTCTCCACCCACGATGCCAGCGTTGGGTACTTCGACAGCCCGACGATCAATACCATCATTGCCATCTTTTTGCTGATCTCAGGCTGTAACTACGGTCTACACTTCTCGTTGCTTAGCGGCCGGAGCCTGAAGGTGTACTGGCGCGACCCGGAATTCCGGATGTTTATTGGCGTCCAGTTGACCCTGGTGATCATCTGTACCCTGGTACTGTGGTTCCACGATGTCTATAACTCGGCGGTCACGACCCTGAACCAGGCCTTCTTCCAGGTGGTATCGATGGCGACAACCGCCGGTTTCACCACGGACAGTATTGCGCGTTGGCCGCTGTTCCTGCCGGTGCTGCTGTTGTGCTCTGCGTTTATCGGCGGCTGTGCCGGGTCGACGGGCGGCGGCCTGAAGGTGATCCGTATTCTGCTGCTGTTCAAGCAGGGGAACCGTGAACTTAAACGTCTCGTCCACCCGAATGCGGTTTACAGCATCAAGCTGGGCAATCGTGCACTGCCGGAGCGTATCCTCGAAGCGGTGTGGGGATTCTTCTCCGCTTATGCGCTGGTCTTTATTGTCAGTATGCTGGCGATTATCGCCACGGGCGTGGATGATTTCTCTGCCTTCGCCTCTGTGGTGGCAACGTTAAACAACCTGGGGCCGGGGCTGGGTGTCGTGGCGGATAATTTCGCCAGTATGAACCCGGTGGCAAAGTGGATCTTAATCGCCAATATGCTGTTTGGTCGTCTTGAGGTCTTTACGCTGCTGGTGCTGTTTACCCCAACATTCTGGCGTGAGTAAGGAGACATTGGTGAAAACGTTAATTCTTTTCTCAACGCGTGATGGGCAAACGCGTGAGATTGCTTCATATCTGGCTTCTGAACTCAAAGAGCTGGGCATTTATTCTGATGTGGTGAACCTGAATCGCACTGAACAGCTTGCCTGGCAGGATTACGACCGTGTGGTCATTGGCGCTTCAATTCGTTACGGTCATTTCCATCCGGCGCTGGATCGCTTTGTGAAAAAGCATACGGCGGAGCTCGCTAAGCTGCCCGGCGCGTTTTACTCGGTCAACCTGGTTGCCCGTAAAGCAGAGAAGCGTACACCGCAGACTAACAGCTATACGCGCAAGTTTTTGCTGAGCTCGCCATGGCAGCCCGATATCTGTTCTGTCTTTGCGGGCGCGCTGCGTTATCCGCGTTACCGCTGGTATGACCGCTTTATGATCCGCCTGATCATGAAGATGACGGGCGGGGAAACGGATACGCGTAAAGAAGTGGTTTATACCGACTGGGATCAAGTGGCCAGTTTTGCCCGTGAAATTGCACGTTTAACGGACGATTCGCGGGTTAAATAAGCGTTGAGTTTGAAAAGTGAGCGAACGAAAAGTTTTTTGTATTTAGTGCTTGTCACTTCAGAAGAACTCCCTATAATGCGCCTCCACTGACACGGAACAACGGTACACACGCCGCCGGGTCAGCAGAGAAAAGCAAAATAAACGCTTGACTCTGAAGCGGGAAAGCGTAATATGCACACCCCGCGCCGCAGCGAAAACGTAGCGGCACTGCTCTTTAACAATTTATCAGACAATCTGTGTGGGCACTCAAAGTGACATGGATTCTTAACGTCCTCGGACGAAAAATGAATACCAAGTCTCTGAGTGAACATACGTAATTCATTACGAAGTTTAATTCACGAGCATCAAACTTAAATTGAAGAGTTTGATCATGGCTCAGATTGAACGCTGGCGGCAGGCCTAACACATGCAAGTCGAACGGTAACAGGAAGCAGCTTGCTGCTTCGCTGACGAGTGGCGGACGGGTGAGTAATGTCTGGGAAACTGCCTGATGGAGGGGGATAACTACTGGAAACGGTAGCTAATACCGCATAACGTCGCAAGACCAAAGAGGGGGACCTTCGGGCCTCTTGCCATCGGATGTGCCCAGATGGGATTAGCTAGTAGGTGGGGTAACGGCTCACCTAGGCGACGATCCCTAGCTGGTCTGAGAGGATGACCAGCCACACTGGAACTGAGACACGGTCCAGACTCCTACGGGAGGCAGCAGTGGGGAATATTGCACAATGGGCGCAAGCCTGATGCAGCCATGCCGCGTGTATGAAGAAGGCCTTCGGGTTGTAAAGTACTTTCAGCGGGGAGGAAGGCGACAGGGTTAATAACCCTGTCGATTGACGTTACCCGCAGAAGAAGCACCGGCTAACTCCGTGCCAGCAGCCGCGGTAATACGGAGGGTGCAAGCGTTAATCGGAATTACTGGGCGTAAAGCGCACGCAGGCGGTCTGTCAAGTCGGATGTGAAATCCCCGGGCTCAACCTGGGAACTGCATTCGAAACTGGCAGGCTAGAGTCTTGTAGAGGGGGGTAGAATTCCAGGTGTAGCGGTGAAATGCGTAGAGATCTGGAGGAATACCGGTGGCGAAGGCGGCCCCCTGGACAAAGACTGACGCTCAGGTGCGAAAGCGTGGGGAGCAAACAGGATTAGATACCCTGGTAGTCCACGCCGTAAACGATGTCGACTTGGAGGTTGTGCCCTTGAGGCGTGGCTTCCGGAGCTAACGCGTTAAGTCGACCGCCTGGGGAGTACGGCCGCAAGGTTAAAACTCAAATGAATTGACGGGGGCCCGCACAAGCGGTGGAGCATGTGGTTTAATTCGATGCAACGCGAAGAACCTTACCTACTCTTGACATCCAGAGAACTTAGCAGAGATGCTTTGGTGCCTTCGGGAACTCTGAGACAGGTGCTGCATGGCTGTCGTCAGCTCGTGTTGTGAAATGTTGGGTTAAGTCCCGCAACGAGCGCAACCCTTATCCTTTGTTGCCAGCGGTTAGGCCGGGAACTCAAAGGAGACTGCCAGTGATAAACTGGAGGAAGGTGGGGATGACGTCAAGTCATCATGGCCCTTACGAGTAGGGCTACACACGTGCTACAATGGCGCATACAAAGAGAAGCGACCTCGCGAGAGCAAGCGGACCTCATAAAGTGCGTCGTAGTCCGGATTGGAGTCTGCAACTCGACTCCATGAAGTCGGAATCGCTAGTAATCGTGGATCAGAATGCCACGGTGAATACGTTCCCGGGCCTTGTACACACCGCCCGTCACACCATGGGAGTGGGTTGCAAAAGAAGTAGGTAGCTTAACCTTCGGGAGGGCGCTTACCACTTTGTGATTCATGACTGGGGTGAAGTCGTAACAAGGTAACCGTAGGGGAACCTGCGGTTGGATCACCTCCTTACCTTAAAGAACCTGCCTTTGTAGTGTCCACACAGATTGTCTGATGAAAAACAGCAGTAAAAAATCTCTGCAGGCTTGTAGCTCAGGTGGTTAGAGCGCACCCCTGATAAGGGTGAGGTCGGTGGTTCAAGTCCACTCAGGCCTACCAAATTTTTGCTGATGCTGCGTTGCGGCGACACTCACATACCTGAGTATGCTTCGTGTCACCACGCCTTGCCTCAACAAAAATTACCGGTAGAGAGATAACTACGATGGGGCTATAGCTCAGCTGGGAGAGCGCCTGCCTTGCACGCAGGAGGTCTGCGGTTCGATCCCGCATAGCTCCACCATCCTTTACTGCGAACACAAGAAAACTTCAGAGTGAACCTGAAAAGGTGCACTGCGAAGTTTTGCTCTTTAAAAATCTGGATCAAGCTGAAAATTGAAACGACACACAGCTCATGTGTGTTCGAGTCTCTCAAATTTTCGCAATCAGAAGTGAAACATCTTCGGGTTGTGAGGTTAAGCGACTAAGCGTACACGGTGGATGCCCTGGCAGTCAGAGGCGATGAAGGACGTGCTAATCTGCGAAAAGCGCCGGCGAGGTGATATGAACCTTTGACCCGGCGATGTCCGAATGGGGAAACCCAGTGCAATCCGTTGCACTATCGTTAACTGAATACATAGGTTAACGAGGCGAACCGGGGGAACTGAAACATCTAAGTACCCCGAGGAAAAGAAATCAACCGAGATTCCCCCAGTAGCGGCGAGCGAACGGGGAGCAGCCCGGAGTCTGAATCAGCTTGTGTGTTAGTGGAACGGTCTGGAAAGTCCGACGGTACAGGGTGATAGTCCCGTACACGAAAGCACACTTGCTGTGAACTCGAAGAGTAGGGCGGGACACGTGGTATCCTGTCTGAATATGGGGGGACCATCCTCCAAGGCTAAATACTCCTGACTGACCGATAGTGAACCAGTACCGTGAGGGAAAGGCGAAAAGAACCCCGGCGAGGGGAGTGAAAAAGAACCTGAAACCGTGTACGTACAAGCAGTGGGAGCCTCTTTATGGGGTGACTGCGTACCTTTTGTATAATGGGTCAGCGACTTATATTCTGTAGCAAGGTTAACCGTATAGGGGAGCCGAAGGGAAACCGAGTCTTAACTGGGCGTTAAGTTGCAGGGTATAGACCCGAAACCCGGTGATCTAGCCATGGGCAGGTTGAAGGTTGGGTAACACTAACTGGAGGACCGAACCGACTAATGTTGAAAAATTAGCGGATGACCTGTGGCTGGGGGTGAAAGGCCAATCAAACCGGGAGATAGCTGGTTCTCCCCGAAAGCTATTTAGGTAGCGCCTCGTGAACTCATCTTCGGGGGTAGAGCACTGTTTCGGCTAGGGGGCCATCCCGGCTTACCAACCCGATGCAAACTACGAATACCGAAGAATGTTATCACGGGAGACACACGGCGGGTGCTAACGTCCGTCGTGAAGAGGGAAACAACCCAGACCGCCAGCTAAGGTCCCAAAGTCATGGTTAAGTGGGAAACGATGTGGGAAGGCACAGACAGCCAGGATGTTGGCTTAGAAGCAGCCATCATTTAAAGAAAGCGTAATAGCTCACTGGTCGAGTCGGCCTGCGCGGAAGATGTAACGGGGCTAAACCATGCACCGAAGCTGCGGCAGCGACGCTTAGGCGTTGTTGGGTAGGGGAGCGTTCTGTAAGCCGTTGAAGGTGTGCTGTGAGGCATGCTGGAGGTATCAGAAGTGCGAATGCTGACATAAGTAACGATAAAGCGGGTGAAAAGCCCGCTCGCCGGAAGACCAAGGGTTCCTGTCCAACGTTAATCGGGGCAGGGTGAGTCGACCCCTAAGGCGAGGCCGAAAGGCGTAGTCGATGGGAAACAGGTTAATATTCCTGTACTTGGTGTTACTGCGAAGGGGGGACGGAGAAGGCTATGTCAGCCGGGCGACGGTTGTCCCGGTTTAAGCATGTAGGCGGAGGTTCCAGGTAAATCCGGTACCTTGTTAACGCTGAGGTGTGATGACGAGGCACTACGGTGCTGAAGTGATAAATGCCCTGCTTCCAGGAAAAGCCTCTAAGCATCAGGTAACACGAAATCGTACCCCAAACCGACACAGGTGGTCAGGTAGAGAATACCAAGGCGCTTGAGAGAACTCGGGTGAAGGAACTAGGCAAAATGGTGCCGTAACTTCGGGAGAAGGCACGCTGATAGGTAGGTGAAGTCCCTGCGGACGGAGCTGAAATCAGTCGAAGATACCAGCTGGCTGCAACTGTTTATTAAAAACACAGCACTGTGCAAACACGAAAGTGGACGTATACGGTGTGACGCCTGCCCGGTGCCGGAAGGTTAATTGATGGGGTTAGCGGCAACGCGAAGCTCTTGATCGAAGCCCCGGTAAACGGCGGCCGTAACTATAACGGTCCTAAGGTAGCGAAATTCCTTGTCGGGTAAGTTCCGACCTGCACGAATGGCGTAATGATGGCCAGGCTGTCTCCACCCGAGACTCAGTGAAATTGAACTCGCTGTGAAGATGCAGTGTACCCGCGGCAAGACGGAAAGACCCCGTGAACCTTTACTATAGCTTGACACTGAACACTGGTCCTTGATGTGTAGGATAGGTGGGAGGCTTTGAAGCGTGGACGCCAGTCTGCGTGGAGCCAACCTTGAAATACCACCCTTTAATGGCTGGTGTTCTAACGTAGACCCGTAATCCGGGTTGCGGACAGTGTCTGGTGGGTAGTTTGACTGGGGCGGTCTCCTCCCAAAGAGTAACGGAGGAGCACGAAGGTTGGCTAATCCTGGTCGGACATCAGGAGGTTAGTGCAATGGCATAAGCCAGCTTGACTGCGAGCGTGACGGCGCGAGCAGGTGCGAAAGCAGGTCATAGTGATCCGGTGGTTCTGAATGGAAGGGCCATCGCTCAACGGATAAAAGGTACTCCGGGGATAACAGGCTGATACCGCCCAAGAGTTCATATCGACGGCGGTGTTTGGCACCTCGATGTCGGCTCATCACATCCTGGGGCTGAAGTAGGTCCCAAGGGTATGGCTGTTCGCCATTTAAAGTGGTACGCGAGCTGGGTTTAGAACGTCGTGAGACAGTTCGGTCCCTATCTGCCGTGGGCGCTGGAGAATTGAGGGGGGCTGCTCCTAGTACGAGAGGACCGGAGTGGACGCATCACTGGTGTTCGGGTTGTCATGCCAATGGCACTGCCCGGTAGCTAAATGCGGAAGAGATAAGTGCTGAAAGCATCTAAGCACGAAACTTGCCCCGAGATGAGTTCTCCCTGAGACTTTAAGTCTCCTGAAGGAACGTTGAAGACTACGACGTTGATAGGTCGGGTGTGTAAGCGCAGCGATGCGTTGAGCTAACCGATACTAATGAACCGTGAGGCTTAACCTTACAACGCCGAAGCTGTTTCGGCGAAGAGACAGACACGATTTTCAGCCTGATACAGATTAACAGAATTTGCCTGGCGGCTTTAGCGCGGTGGTCCCACCTGACCCCATGCCGAACTCAGAAGTGAAACGCCGTAGCGCCGATGGTAGTGTGGGGTCTCCCCATGTGAGAGTAGGGAACTGCCAGGCATCAAACAAGTGAAGAGGCCATCCGAAAGGATGGCCTTTTTGCGTTTCTGCACCTGCTTCCTTTCCATAAACTAATCACCCATCCCTTCGTATATACGGTAAACTATCCCGGTTTTTGCATCAGGATAGCGTCTATGAATCACTCCCTTAAGCCCTGGAATACCTTTGGTATTCAACGGAATGCTAATCAAATTGTACGTGCCGACAGTGCTCAGCAGTTGCTGAATGCCTGGCAAAACGCAACAGAAAACGGTGAACCCGTACTTATTCTGGGCGAAGGAAGTAATGTCCTGTTTCTCGATGATTTTGCGGGGACGGTAATCGTTAATCGCATCATGGGGATTGAGCGTAATGAGAGCGCTGACAGCTGGCATTTACACGTGGGTGCTGGCGAAAACTGGCACCATCTGGTGCAATATACCCTTGAAAAAGGGATGCCCGGACTGGAAAACCTGGCCCTGATCCCGGGCTGTGCAGGATCATCTCCTATTCAAAACATCGGTGCCTACGGCATCGAACTGAAACACGTCTGCGAATATGTCGACTGCATCGAACTCGCGACCGGAACGGCGAAGCGTTTGACCGCAGAGCAGTGCCGCTTTGGCTATCGCGACAGCATTTTCAAGCACGACTATCAGGATCGTTTTGTCATTGTGGCCGTTGGCCTGCGTCTGGCGAAAGCATGGAAACCTGTTCTGACTTACGGCGATCTGGCCCGTCTCGATCCGGCTACCGTCACACCGCGTGAGGTTTTTGATTCCGTTTGCCACATGCGAATGACCAAGCTTCCGGACCCGAAAGTGAATGGAAATGCGGGCAGTTTCTTCAAAAATCCGGTGATCGGCAGCGAAAAAGCGAAAGCGTTTCTCGCTGGCTGGCCAACGGCCCCGCATTATCCTCAGGCGGATGGCAGCGTGAAGCTGGCCGCAGGCTGGCTTATCGATCAATGTGAATTAAAAGGTACAACGCTTGGTGGCGCTGCTGTTCATCGTCAGCAGGCACTGGTGCTGATCAATCAGTCCAACGCGACAAGTGAGGATGTCGTCAACCTGGCGCATCATGTTCGCCAGCGCGTGGGCGAAAAATTCAACGTCTGGCTGGAGCCTGAAGTTCGCTTTATTGGCCGAACGGGCGAAGTGAATGCCGTGGAGACCATTGCGTGAAGGACAATACTATTCCGTTAACTCTCATCGGTATTCTTGCTGATGGCGAGTTTCATTCTGGCGAGCAGCTGGGCGAACAGCTGGGCATGAGCCGCGCTGCCATCAATAAACATATTCAAACGCTCCGCGACTGGGGCGTGGATGTGTTTACGGTACCGGGAAAAGGCTACAGCCTGCCGGAACCAATCCAGTTACTGAATGAAGAGATCATCCGCAGCCAGATTGGACACGGTAACGTCGCGGTATTGCCGGTCATTGATTCGACGAACCAGTATCTGCTGGATCGCCTGAGCGAGCTGAAATCCGGTGATGCCTGCGTTGCCGAGTACCAACAGGCAGGACGTGGCCGCCGGGGGCGTAAGTGGTTTTCGCCATTTGGTGCCAACCTCTACCTTTCCATGTACTGGCGGCTTGAACAGGGGCCAGCTGCGGCCATCGGGCTGAGCCTGGTCATCGGCATTGTGATGGCAGAGGTGCTGCACGATCTGGGTGCCGATCAGGTGCGGGTAAAATGGCCCAACGATCTGTATCTCAACGATCGAAAGCTGGCGGGGATCCTGGTCGAACTGACAGGAAAAACAGGCGATGCCGCACAGATCGTCATTGGGGCGGGGCTGAACATGGTGATGCGAAACGTGCAGAACGATGTCGTGAACCAGGCCTGGACCAACCTACAGGAAGCGGGGATCACCATCGATCGCAATACGCTTGCCGTCCGCATGATCAATGAGTTGCGTAGTTCGCTGACGCTCTTTGAACAAGAGGGGTTAGCGCCATTCCTGTCCCGCTGGGAAAAGCTGGATAACTTTATTAACCGACCGGTGAAGCTGCTGATTGGGGATAAAGAGATTTACGGCACATCACGCGGCATTGACGCGCAGGGCGCGTTGCTGCTTGAACAGGATGGCGTGATTAAGCCCTGGGTGGGCGGTGAAATTTCATTACGAAGTGCAGAGTAACCCTCTCCCCACAGGGGGAGAGGGTGTAGCAGGTCACTGCGGATACGGCACCCAATCCCCGGCATTCAGTCGGACATAAGGCTTATTCTGATACTGGATCACCACCGCATTGGCGTTTTCCGATACCTCCGCCGTCTGCGGCAGCCCGCTGGTGAGCTGATCCCAGTTCACGCTATCTTCCACAAACAGCTTACCGTCTACAGCGCGAGCAACCAGTTCCGAGATGGCCAGATAGCTGCTTGGCTGGGTGATCTCAACTGGCGCGCCCTGATGCGGTGCCTTCATGCCAAAGAACTTAATCCCGGCCGGAACGTTTGTGATGGACGGGCTTGGGATATCGCGCAGACCAGACACCTGCATCCTGTCGCCTTTCAGCGCTCCACCATGTTCCGGGACCACCACCACCATCACTTTACGGCCTGATTTTTCCAGCTCGTTGAAGAACGCGTTCAGCTCGTCGAAGAACTTCTGCGCACGGGCCTTATAATCGGCCGTTTTACTTACGCCGGGATAATGGTTCCCGTCGTGAAGCGGCAGCGTATTATAGAACGTCGCGCTACGCGTCCCTTCCTCTTTACCGACGGTGTCGAACCAGCGCTGAAGTACGGCGGTATCGTCATAGACCGGCGAGCCATCGAAGCCCAGTAACGTCACTGGCAGCCCTTTCTGGTCCATCAGTGGGGCCTGCATGCCACCCTGTTCACGCACTTCTTTCAGGAAGTTACCGAACTGACCGTTATGGCCCATCATCAGGTGTTGGGTAAAGCCCAGTTTTGCCAGGTTATCAAACAGGTAACACTGGTTAGCTGCCGGCTGGTAGAGGTTCTTATGCGAGGGCTGCCCACAGCTCGCGCGCAGTAGGCGGATAGCCGCTGGGCCGCTGTACGACGTGGCCGAGTTGAAGTCTTTGAACTGAATATCGAAATGCGACCACAGCGGGTGCGACATCAAACCAGCCGCGTCAACGTCAGCCCAGGACAGAGAACAGATGTTAATGACCAGCAACTCAAACGGCTGAGCATCGGCAGGCAGCGCGTCCGGGAATTTCGTCTGACGCTTATCTTCCGCAGCGTAAAAACTGGAGAGCCACGCGTTCAGGTTCGTAGATGTCGGCGGCGCCGTCTGCGCTGGAATATCCCCAACCACAGGCGTATCCCCTGCTGTCGCGACGGTAGCGGCGGCGGAACCGCCCGTGGTGGTTACGGTTGTCGTCGGCTGACCGGCTGGCCACAGCGAGAAGCTCGGGCCCGTCAGCGTCAGTACGTTTAGCCAGATCATAATCGCGACGACAAACACCGTCACCCGGATCCACTGAGACAGGAACAGCCAGGCAACCAGCAGGACAAATACCGCGCCAATCATCTGCCAGTTAATAAAGCGCTCAACCAGATCGAGCATATAGTCCGCACTGAAACCTGCGACCTGGGAACCCTGGCTCATAATGCTTTCGGGGCCGGGTAGCCAGGTATCATGCCAGAACAGGGCGAAACCGATAGGGATAGCAATCCAGTGACGTATACGGTGCAGCCTGAGGTTCGGGATTGGCATCAGCAGGAATGCCATAAACACCAGATTAAGCAGCGGGTGGAAATTAAGATAGCCTGCCCACAGCAGACCAAACTTCACCAGAAAGTAGAAATTCCAGCCGGACAGACCGCGCCAGTATTGCCAGAGTGGCGATGGCGCCGAAGAGGTATAGGTAGAATTAGTCATGTTTTCGGTTTGCCTTGACGTTTGAAGCGCGAGTCAGTGTTCCGGCGGGTTTAATATAGCGAGGTTTGACGAACAGTAATCTGATCGTATCGCGAATACGGCGCAGGGAATGGCGTGCATAGTAGCCAAGCGGCAAAAAAATCAGCGCGCACAGAACAACCAGTTGGATGATATCGCTGATATTCATAATGGAACGCTCTCCTTGTTCTCATCCATTAAGCGTAGCGGCTCAGGAACCCGACGCCATACGTGCCCATCATGTTTCGCGTTCAGAACCGGTTTGGCACCACTTGTTACAGGCAACGGTTTGGCCCATTTTTCAGGTGCCAGGGCTCGCATCTGGACAAGCTCAGCGCTGATCAAATTATCTTCAAACCAGACCATGCGGTTCGAGAAAATATCCCCGGTAGGCAGCGGGAAGATATGGTTCAGGGCGGTATCCAGATCGTTCACCCGACAGAAGGAGAGGAACAGCACCAGGCGATTATCGCCAATGGTCATGATATCCCCGATACGATTAGGGCGGCACAAGGTGAGCGCCTGCTCAATGCGAATGCCCGGCACAGGACGCAGGGCAACCATCACCCCTTTTCCGTCTGCCGGTAAAAGCGTATTGCTCATCATGTTGCCCACCGCATCGCAGAAGGTGTCCCATTTCTGGTAGCCGCGCAGTTTCATCGGCTGCGTCATTGAAAGCAGGGTGCTGATATCTTCCGGAACATATCGATTAAACTGCTGGCCCTGAATGCTTTCGATCAGCGTCAGACAGCGCGACAGGGGAGCATTCCAGGGAATGACCATATTCGCGCCGCAGCCCAGTAATAAGCGCTCATCGGTGGCGCGCAGGCTGGTATTATTTTCACGTACCACGATTTTTAACGCGCTGCCGCGCTGGCGACGTAATGTGTGAATGTGCCGTGCCAGCGTTTCGATTTGGTTATTCTGGATCAACGAGAAGATAATGGTCGCCGCCTGCGTGGTGCGCGCCTCATCAAATAAGGCCTCGTTAGTTTCGAACAGTGACCAATGCTCAGACAGTGCAGGCGCACCTTCCAGTACCGCAATATGACTCAGAACGCGCTTTTCATCACTACGTGGCTGAACCACCGTCTCTTCCTGTTGAGCAAGATGCCACTCGTCCCCGACATTTTTGAGGGTAAGCTGCTGTCGGGAGCTCACCCCTTTTTCATTGCACCAGAAAGCCACGTCGTAAAGATGGCTGTCAGTCTGGACACGAATACTGGCCAGGCCATAGAGGAAACGGTATTCACTCATTAAAAGTGAAAAAAGTTTGTCGTTATTACTGCCCGGGTTAACAACCAATAAGGTGCAATTTTGATTTTTTGCCCATCTGCTGATTCTTCCCAGCCATTTCAGCAGTTTTTCAGACGGGATATTTTGTAGACCGTTTTGAGAACATTTAAGAATCAGTAAATAGTGTTCAGGAACAATAGAGCACTGAATATCGCGGGGCAAAAAGTATAAACTGTCGGCCTCCGCTGGCATGGAAAATAATCGTACTGTCTGGGGTCCACGGTCAGTTTCGAGCCTGATGATTGACTTTGGCTCATCGCCCATCGTAATGACGGCCACGCGGTAATCCTTACCCTGCGCCGCTATCGTCTGGTTTACCAGACTGATGGCATCTTCATTACGATCCGTATTAACCCACCAGACTCCTCCGACTGGCATGTGGCGCAATTCGTCCCATAATGACTGGATGCCAATAGAAAATATGGAGTCCACGGTGTCCCTCTTTTCGTCGAATTTCTATGTCTCTCAGTTTACTAGCGAAAGCGTAGAAATAAACCTAACATTGAAATTAAAGAACATCAGATTTAGCATGTAAATGAAATTTCGTGGGCAGGACGCCTCGCTGCATCTGAATCTTATGATTTTACTCAAAGGGATGAAATAAGAATGCAAAATAACGAACCCGCAACTCCAGTCGACCCAAGCCTGGGTTACACATTCCAAAACGATTTTCTGGCGCTCACGCAGGCTTTTTCATTGCCTGAAATAGATTACACCGATATTTCCCAGCGGGAACAGTTGGCTGCGGCTATTAAACGTTGGCCGTTATTAGCTGAGTTTGCCCAACAACAATAAGGAAGCCATTGATGGCCGTACTAGGATTACAGGGCGTCCGTGGTGGAGTGGGTACAACTTCCGTAACCGCGGCGCTGGCGTGGTCATTACAGGTTTTAGGTGAATCAGTACTGGTTATTGATGCCTGCTCCGATAATTTGCTGCGCATGTCATTCAATGTCGACTTTACACATGAAAACGGCTGGGGGCGCGCGCTTCTGGACGATAAAGACTGGCGGGATGCGGGTTTGCGCTATACCTCCCAGCTCGATTTGCTTCCCTTTGGTCAGATGACGGAAACCGAACGCGGGAATGAAGCTGCGTTTCAGCGCCTGTTCTCTCGCTTCACCACCGCTTTGCAGAGTCTGAAAGAGAGCGGACACTATCAGTGGATCCTGCTGGACCTGCCGCACGGCGCCGCGTCGCTGACCCGCCAGCTTCTGGCGCAGTGCGACCATGTGCTCTCCATTGCGAACGTAGATGCGAATTGTCATATCCGTCTGCATCAACAGGCAATGCCTGCCAATGCCCATATTCTGATTAACGATCTGCGCATTGGCAGCCAGATCCAGGACGATCTATACCAGGTCTGGCTCCAGAGTCAGCGCCGCCTGTTGCCAATGGTTATTCATCGTGACGAAGCGATGGCGGAGTGCCTCGCTTCCAAACAACCGCTTGGGGAGTACCGTAGTGATTCACTGGCGGCAGAAGAGATCCTGACGCTGGCCAACTGGTGTCTGCTGCACTTTCCTAAACGGCCGGAGCCTGCCGGGAGTTCAGTATGAGCCGCCTGACCAACTGGTTGCTCATCCCGCCGGTCAGTTCGCGCTTAAGTGAACGCTACCGCCATTACCGTCATCACGGCGCCTCATCGCTGAGCGCTGCGCTGGGCTGCTTCTGGATGATTCTGGCGTGGATGTTCATCCCCCTCGAACATCCACGCTGGCAACGTATTCGTGCGCGCCACGGTGAACTCTATCCGCATATCAACCCTGACAAGCCGCGTCCGCTCGATCCCGCGCGCTACGCTATACAGTCCATCTGGCTTCTGGCGACCTCAACGGGTGCGGAGAAAAAAACGTCCCGCTGGCGCAGCTTCGATCGCGTGCAGAACTTACGTGAACACTATCACCAGCGGCTTAACCGGCTACCCGACCGGGTTGGCGATAGAACAGGTCATTTAGATAATCACAAAGAGCTCGGGCACCTTCACCCGGGCTTACGGCGTTTTATTCTCGGCGTGGTGGTGGTGTTCTCGCTCATACTGGCGCTGGTCTGTATTACCCAGCCCTTCAACCCGCTGGCACAGTTTACCTTCCTGATCCTGCTGTGGGGCGTGGCGCTGCTGGTGCGGCGCATTCCGGGGCGTTTTTCTGCCCTGATGCTGATCGTGCTGTCGCTGACCGTTTCCTGCCGCTACATCTGGTGGCGATATACCTCAACGCTGAACTGGGACGATCCGGTCAGCCTGGTGTGTGGGTTAGTGCTGCTGTTTGCTGAGACCTACGCCTGGATCGTGCTGGTGCTGGGTTACTTCCAGGTTATCTGGCCGCTGAATCGACAGCCGGTGCCGCTGCCAAAAGACACGACCCAGTGGCCAACGGTGGACCTCTTCGTGCCGACCTACAACGAAGACCTGTCGGTGGTGAAAAACACCATTTACGCCGCGCTGGGTATCGACTGGCCGAAGGATAAAATCAAAATCTGGATCCTTGATGACGGTGGCCGCGCCGAGTTCCGCCAGTTCGCGGACGAAGTAGGGGTCGAGTACATCGCCCGTACCACGCATGAACACGCTAAGGCCGGTAACATCAACAATGCGCTGAAATATGCCAAAGGGGAGTTCGTCTCTATTTTCGACTGCGACCACGTGCCAACGCGCTCGTTCCTGCAAATGACCATGGGCTGGTTCCTGAAGGAGAAAGAGCTGGCGATGATGCAGACGCCGCACCACTTCTTCTCGCCGGACCCGTTTGAACGTAACCTCGGTCGTTTTCGTAAAACCCCGAACGAGGGCACACTGTTCTATGGTCTGGTGCAGGACGGGAACGACATGTGGGACGCAACATTCTTCTGCGGCTCCTGTGCGGTGATCCGCCGTAAACCGCTGGATGAAATTGGCGGGATCGCCGTCGAGACGGTCACGGAAGATGCGCACACTTCGCTGCGTCTGCACCGTCTTGGCTATACCTCCGCCTACATGCGCATTCCTCAGGCGGCGGGGCTGGCCACGGAATCCCTGTCGGCGCATATCGGCCAGCGTATTCGCTGGGCGCGCGGCATGGTGCAAATTTTCCGCCTCGATAACCCGCTGATGGGTAAAGGACTGAAACTGGCGCAACGGCTGTGCTACGTCAACGCCATGTTCCACTTCCTGTCGGGTATTCCTCGGCTTATCTTCCTCACTGCGCCGCTGGCGTTCCTGCTTCTTCACGCTTACATCATCTATGCGCCTGCGCTGATGATTGCCCTGTTCGTTCTGCCGCACATGATCCACGCCAGCCTGACGAACTCGAAGATTCAGGGGAAATATCGCCATTCGTTCTGGAGTGAAATCTACGAAACGGTGCTGGCCTGGTATATCGCGCCGCCAACCATGGTGGCGCTGATTAACCCGCATAAAGGGAAATTCAACGTCACCGCGAAGGGCGGGCTGGTGGAAGAGGAGTATGTCGACTGGGTGATCTCCCGGCCCTATATCTTCCTGGTGCTGCTGAATATTGTGGGCGTGATTGTTGGGGTCTGGCGCTACTTCTACGGCCCGGAAAACGAAATTCTGACGGTCTTCGTGAGTATGGCGTGGGTGTTTTATAACCTGATTATCCTCGGTGGCGCGGTGGCGGTATCAGTGGAGAGCAAACAGGTTCGCCGCGCGCATCGCGTCGAAATCAGCATGCCAGCGGCCATTGCCCGCGACGATGGACATCTCTTCTCCTGTACCGTACATGACTTTTCGGATGGCGGTCTGGGTATCAAGATCAACGGTCAGGCGAAGGTGCTTGAGGGGCAGAAGGTCAACCTATTGCTTAAGCGCGGCCAGCAGGAGTATGTCTTCCCGACGCAGGTGGTGCGTGTGAGAGGAAATGAAGTGGGTCTGCAACTGATGCCGCTGACTAAAAAGCAACACATTGATTTTGTGCAGTGTACGTTTGCCCGCGCGGATACGTGGGCTCTCTGGCAGGACAGCTTCCCTGAGGATAAGCCTCTGGAAAGCCTGCTGGATATTCTTAAGCTGGGGTTCCGTGGCTATCGTCACCTTGCAGAATTTGCCCCGTCGTCGGTGAAATTAATTTTCCGGTCACTTACTTCACTGGTTTCCTGGGTCGTGTCGTTCATTCCGCGTCGACCTGAGCGAGATGAAGCGAAGCAGGCGGACCCGGTTATGGCTCAACAATGATGATAACGCGATGAAAACAAAACTTTCCTGGTTATGTGCAGTGGCAATGGGGATGAGTGCGCTCCCTGCAACAGTGGCTAACGCGGCGCCTGATAACGCAGCGACCACACCCGCGCCAACGGTGCCTGTCGTCGCGCAAGCGACCGATCCGGTAGTGACGGCGGCGCCGGGGCAGACGGAAAACGTCGTCCCGAATCAGCCGACGACGGGGAATACGCTGCCCGCCGACAACCCGGTGGTTGGGCAGGTTATGCCTGGCGTGCCGGGAGCCAGTGCACCGGTGGTTGCGGAAAATACGCCGTCGCGTGACGTTAAGCTGACGTTCGCCCAGATCGCGCCTCCTCCGGGCAGCATGGTTCTGCGCGGCATCAACCCAAATGGCGGTGTCGAATTCGGTATGCGTAGCGATGAAGTCGTGTCGAAAGCGATGCTCAACCTGGAATACACGCCATCGCCGTCGCTGCTGCCGGTGCAATCCCAGCTTAAGGTCTATCTGAATGATGAGCTGATGGACGTCCTGCCCGTCACCAAAGAGCAACTGGGTAAGAAAACCCTGGCTCAGGTGCCGATTAACCCGCTGTTTATCACCGACTTTAACCGCGTGCGTCTGGAATTTGTCGGCCATTACCGCGATGTCTGTGAAAACCCGGCCAGCAGCACCCTGTGGCTGGATGTTGGTCGTAACTCTTCGCTTCAGATGACCTATCAGCCGCTGGCGTTGAAAAACGATCTCTCCGCCTTCCCGGTGCCGTTCTTCGACCCGCGTGATAACCGTCCACTGAACCTGCCAATGGTGTTTGCGGGCTCTCCTGATGTGACCGAACAGCTGGCGGCCTCTATCGTGGCATCCTGGTTTGGTTCCCGCTCCGGCTGGCGTGGCCAGAGTTTCCCGGTTATGTACGACAAAATGCCGGACAAAAACGCGATTGTGTTTGCCACCAACGCCAAACGCCCGGCATTCCTGCGGGACCATCCAGAGGTGAAAGCGCCCACCATCGAGATGATCAGCCATCCCGACAATCCGTACGTGAAGCTGCTGGTGATCTTCGGGCGTGATGATAAAGATCTGGTGCAGGCGGCAAAAGGCATTGCGCAGGGCAATATCCTGTTCCGCGGTAATAGCGTCGTGGTGGATGAGGTGAAACCGCTGCTGGCACGTAAGCCTTATGATGCGCCGAACTGGGTCCGCACCGACCGCGCGATTACCTTCGGCGAGCTGAAAACCTATGAAGAGCAATTGCAGTCAACCGGGCTTGAACCTTCTCCTGTCAGCCTGTCGCTGAACCTGCCGCCGGATCTCTATCTGCTGCGCACCAACGGCATTGATATCAACCTGAACTACCGTTACACCGCGCCGGTAACCAAAGACAGCTCGCGCATGGATATCAGCCTCAACAACCAGTTCCTGCAATCCTTCAGCCTGACCAGCAGCCAGGAGACAAACCGGTTGATGCTTCGTCTGCCTGTATTGCAGGGGCTGCTGGATGGCAAAACCGATGTGTCGATCCCGGCGCTGAAGCTCGGTGCGGTGAACCAGCTGCGGTTTAACTTCCAGTACATGAACCCGATGCCGGGTGGATCGGTGGAAAACTGTATTACCTTCCAGCCGGTGCAAAACCACGTGGTGATTGGTGATGATTCCACAATCGACTTCTCGAAGTATTACCACTTTATCGCGATGCCGGATCTGCGTGCGTTTGCTAACGCCAGTTTCCCGTTCAGCCGCATGGCTGATCTCTCTGAATCGATTGTCGTGATGCCAAAAGCGGCCAACGAAGGCCAGGTTGCCACGCTGCTGGACACCATGGGCACCGTCGGGGCGCAAACCGGCTTACCGGCTATCAACGTGACGGTGACGGATGACGGTAGCCAGATCCAGAACAAAGATGCCGATATCATGGTCATCGGCAACATTCCGGACAAGCTGAAAGACGAGAAGCGCGTCGATCTGCTAGTGCAGGCGGCTCAGTCATGGGTCAACACGCCGCTGCGTCAGACCGAGTTCCCGAGCATCATGCCGGACAGCGGCGATCGCCAGGCCAATATCAGGACGACCGTAAGCTCAACGGGTCCGATGGCTGCGATTGTCGGTTTCCAGTCTCCGTATAACGACCAGCGCAGCGTGATCGCCCTGCTTGCGGACAGCCCGCGCGGCTATGAGCTGCTCAACACGGCCATGAACGACAGCGGTAAACGGGCGGCAATGTTCGGTTCCGTCTCGGTGATCCGTGAGTCGGGGGTAAACAGCCTGCGCGTGGGGGATGTCTACTACGTCGGTCATCTGCCGTGGTTCGAACGCCTGTGGTACGCCCTCTCTAACCACCCGGTGCTGCTGGCCGTGCTGGCTGCGCTCAGCGTTGTATTGCTGGCATGGGTATTGTGGCGTCTGCTGCGAATCATCAGCCGTCGTCGTCTTAACCCGGACCATGAGTAAGCCGTGATGAAAATCTTTCGCGGGTGTGTAGTCGCAGCGTTGATGCTGACGGCGGCGAATCTTCACGCCGCCTGTCGCTGGCCTGCCTGGGAGACGTTCAAACAGGATTATATGAGCGAAAGTGGGCGCGTCATTGATCCCAGTGACGCGCGCAAAATTACCACCTCCGAAGGGCAAAGTTACGGACTGTTCTTTGCCCTAACAGCAAACGATCGCAAGACGTTTGATCTGCTGCTGACATGGACGCGCGATAACCTTGCCGAGGGGGATTTAGCCCAACATCTCCCGGCGTGGCTATGGGGAAAAAAGGACGACAACACCTGGGCGGTTATCGACCCTAACTCCGCGTCCGATGCCGATATCTGGATTGCCTGGTCGCTGCTGGAAGCCGGGCGGCTGTGGAAAAATCCCGATTACACACGCACGGGTAAGGCGCTGTTGACGCGCATTGCCAGTGAGGAAGTGGTGAAGGTGCCGGGGCTGGGTTCTATGCTGCTGCCGGGTAAAGTCGGTTTTGCCGAAGAGAGTGTCTGGCGCTTCAACCCCAGCTACCTGCCGCCGCAGCTTGCGAGCTATTTCACCCGTTTCGGCGCACCGTGGACAACGCTCCGTGAAACCAACCTGCGTCTGCTGCTGGAGACCGCGCCTAAAGGATTTTCCCCGAACTGGGTGAAATACCAGAAAAAGGGCGGCTGGCAGCTGTCGCAGGATGCATCCCTGATCGGCAGCTACGATGCGATTCGCGTCTATCTGTGGGTAGGGATGATGAACGATAACGATCCGCAAAAAGCCCGGCTACTGGCGCGTTTCAAGCCCATGGCGACCACCACAATCAAACAAGGCTTACCGCCGGAAAAAGTGGACGTAGCGACCGGGAAACGTACCGGAGATGGGCCGGTAGGGTTTTCTGCCTCCCTGCTTCCATTTTTACAAGAACGGGACGCGCAGGCGGTGCAACGCCAGCGTGTCGCCGATCGTTTTCCCGATAACAATGCTTATTACAGCTACGTTCTGACCCTCTTTGGACAAGGGTGGGATCAGCATCGTTTTCGTTTCACCGCGCAAGGTGAATTACTACCGGATTGGGGCCAGGAATGCGCACGTTCACACTAAATCTACTCGCCTTATCGCTTGGCCTGGCGCTCATGCCCCTGGCCCAGGCCGCCAACTCCCCGCAGCAGAGACAGCTGCTGGAACAGGTTCGTCTGGGGGAATCCACCCAGCGTGAGGATTTGGTGCGCCAGTCGCTCTATCGCCTTGAGCTGATCGACCCCAACAACCCGGACGTGATTGCCGCTCGCTTCCGCTACCTGTTACGACAGGGGGATACGGCGGGCGCGCAAAAAGAGCTGGATCGCCTGAAAGGAATGGCACCCGATTCCAGTGCGTATCAGTCCTCCCGTACGACCATGCTGCTCTCCACGCCGGATGGTCGCCAGGCCCTCCAGCAGGCTCGCCTGCTCGCCACCACCGGGCACACGCAGGAAGCTATTGCCGCGTATGACAAACTGTTTGACGGTAATCCGCCCAGCGGCGACATCGCGACGGAGTACTGGAACGTGGTGGCGAAAGAGCCTGCCCGCCGCAATCTGGCCATTAATCAGCTGAAGAAAATCAACGCCAGCAGTCCGGGCAACGCCCCGCTACAGGCTTCGCTGGCGCAGCTTCTGTTCCAGAGCGGACGGCGTGATGAAGGGTTTGCGGTGTTACAGGAGATGGCCAAATCGAACAATGGCCGCAGTCAGGCGTCGGACATGTGGTACCAGCAGATCAAAGATCAGCCGGCCAGCAGCGCCAGCGTTACCGCGCTGCAACAATACCTGAGCGTGTTCAGCGATGGCGATAACGTGACGGCGGCGCGCGCCCAGCTTGAAGCGCAGCAAAAACAGCTCGCCGATCCGGCGTTTCGCGCCAAAGCCGAAGGGTTAGCCGCAGTGGATGCCGGGCAGGGCAGTAAAGCGGTAACGGAGCTGCAGAAAGCAGTCAGCGCCAACCACGCCGACAGTGAAGCCGTAGGCGCGCTGGGGCAGGCCTATTCGCAGAAAGGCGATCGCGCCCGCGCGGTTGCGCAGTTTGAAAAGGCGATCGCCCTTGATCCGCAGAGCGACAACCGGGGCAAATGGGACAGCCTGCTGAAGGTTAACCGATACTGGCTGCTGATCCAGCAGGGTGACAACGCCCTGAAAGCCAACAAGACAGCCCAGGCGGAACGCTATTATCAGCAGGCGCGCAACATTGACAATACGGACAGCTACGCGGTCCTGGGGCTGGGTGACGCGGCGGCGGCGCGGAAAGATAACGACGCGGCTGAACGCTATTATCGCCAGGCATTGCGGATGGACAGCGGCAACAGCAACGCGGTACGCGGTCTTGCCAATATTTATCGCGAGCAGTCTCCGGAGAAGGCGACGCAGTTTATTCAGTCGCTCTCTGCCAGCCAGCGCCGCAGCATTGATGATATTGAACGTAGCCTGACGAACGAGCAGCTCTCGGCTCAGGCTGAACAGCTGGAAAGCCAGGGAAACTATGCGCAGGCCGCAGAAATTCAGCGCCGACGCCTTGCGCTTTCCCCGGGCGACGTGTGGATCACCTACCGACTGTCACGCGATCTGTATAGCGCGGGTCAGCGCAGCCAGGCAGATAACCTGATGCGCCAGCTGGCAAGCCAGAAACCGGGCGATCCGGATCAGGTTTACGCCAGCGGGCTGTACCTGTCCGGTAACGATCGGGACCGGGCCGCGCTGGCGCATCTGAACACGCTGCCGCGCGACAAGTGGAACGGCAACATCCAGGCGCTGGCGGACCGCCTGCAAAGTAATCAGGTGCTGGAAACCGCCAACCGCCTGCGCGACGGTGGAAAAGAGCAGGAAGCGGAAGCGCTGCTTCGCCAGCAGCCCCCGTCCACCCGTATTGACTTAACGCTGGCAGACTGGGCTGAACAGCGTGGCGATCATGAGGCCGCGAAAACCGCCTACAACACCGTCCTGCAACGGGAACCGCAGAACGAAGACGCAATTCTCGGCCTGACCGAAGTCAATCTTGCTCAGGGCAACAGGGACGCCGCTCGCGCTGAGCTGGCGAAACTGCCCGCGGCACAAAACGGCGAACCGCTCTCCCTCAATATGCAGCGCCGGATCGCCATGGCGCAGGCCGGTCTGGGTGATCCTGCCGCGGCAGAAAAGACCTTCAACACCATTGTTCCGCAGGCAAAATCGCAGCCGCCTTCTATGGAAAGTGCGCTGGTGATGCGTGATGCCGCCCGTTTCCAGGCGCAAAACGGCCAGCCTCAGCAGGCGCTGGAAACCTGGAAAGATGCGATGGTCTCATCGGGCATCACGACGACTCGTCCAACCGATAACGACAGCTTTACGCGGCTCACGCGTAACGATGAGAAAGATGACTGGCTGAAGCGCGGCGTGCGCAGCGATGCAGGCGATCTTTATCGTCAGCAGGATCTGAACGTCACGCTGCAACACGACTACTGGGGATCCAGCGGCACGGGGGGCTATTCCGACCTGAAAGCGCACACCACTATGCTCCAGGTGGATGCGCCGCTATCGGATGGCCGCATGTTCTTCCGTAGCGATCTGGTCAATATGAACGCCGGTTCCTTTGATACGGACAATGGAACCTACGATCCAACGTGGGGTACCTGCGCCGAAACGCCATGTCACGGCAGCACGAACCAGTCGGCCAACGGCGCCAGCGTGGCAGTCGGCTGGCAGAACAACACCTGGGCGTGGGATATCGGTACAACGCCGATGGGCTTCGACGTGGTCGATGTGGTGGGCAGCCTGAGCTACAGCAACGACTTGGGGCCGATTGGCTACACCCTGAACGCCCATCGTCGTCCGATTTCCAGCTCGGTGCTGGCCTTCGCCGGGCAAAAAGATCCTAATACCGACACCACCTGGGGCGGCGTGCGTGCTACCGGTGGCGGCGTGAGCATGAGCTACGACAAAGGCGAAGCTAACGGGATCTGGTCAAGCCTGAGTGCCGACAGCCTCACCGGGAAGAATGTCGAAGATAACTGGCGGGTCCGCTGGATGACCGGCTATTACTACAAGCTTATCAATCAGAACAACGAGCGTCTGACGGTCGGTGTGTCCAACATGCTCTGGCATTACGATAAGGATTTAAGTGGCTATTCGCTGGGCCAGGGCGGTTACTACAGTCCCCAGGAGTATGTGTCGTTCGCCTTACCGGTGAACTGGCGTAAACGCACAGAGAACTGGTCATGGGAACTGGGTGGTTCCGTCTCATGGTCCCATTCAAAAACAAAGGATGTGATGCGTTATCCGTTGCAGGGGCTGATCCCGGACAATGAGCCAGGCCGTTATACCGATAAAGGTGTGATGGGAACCGGAAGTAGCTCGTCAGGGACGGGTTATACCGCAAGGGCGATTGTTGAACGCCGTGTGACGTCCAACTGGTTTGTCGGTCTGGGCGTCGATATTCAGGAAGCGAAAGACTATACCCCGAGCCATGCGTTGCTCTATGTTCGGTATTCTGCCGCAGGCTGGCAGGGTGATATGGACTTACCGCCGGAACCGCTGGTGCCTTATGCAGACTGGTGATCGGATTTTTGCTTAATCTAATTGTAAGTCTCTCTTAAAAGTGCAGCTATCGGGTATACTCGGGCGCACCAGGTTTACGCCCTGGTGCGCCCTGCGCTTCGAGTTTTGTGGAGAGTCATTTTGCGTGTCAGCCGTTCCTTAACGATCAAACAGATGGCGATGGTGTCTGCCGTCACAATGCTGTTTGTCTTCATCTTCTGCGTCATTTTGCTGTTTCATTCCGTACAGCAGAATCGCTATAACACGGCTTCGCAACTGGAAAGTATTGCCCGCTCGGTGCGGGAACCCCTGTCGGCCTCGATCCTGAAAGGGGATATCCCCGAGGCGGAATCCATCCTGAAACGCATTCAGCCCGCCGGTATCGTGAGCCGCGCCGACGTCGTGCTGCCGAACCAGTTCCAGGCGCTGCGGATGAGCTTTATCCCGGAGCGTCCCGTCCCGATGATGGTGATGCGCCTGTTTGAACTGCCGGTGCAGATTTCCCTGCCTCTCTATTCCCTGGAAAGACCGGCTAACCCGCAGCCGCTGGCCTATCTGGTACTACAGGCGGACTCGTACCGCATGTATAAATTCGTCATGAGTTGGGTTGCAACGTTAGTGACTACTTACTTACTTTTGACCTTAATGTTGAGCGTGGCGCTGACGTGGTGCATCAACCGGTTAATTGTGCATCCGTTGCGCCGCATAGCCCGGGAGCTGAATGACCTCTCTCCGCAGGAGCACATGGGGCATCAGCTTCCCTTGCCGCGTCTGCATCACGACGATGAAATCGGCATGCTGGTCCGCAGTTACAATATCAACCAGCAGCGTGTCCTGCGTCAGCAGGAAGAGGTCAGTAATAACGCCACCCGTTTCCCGGTTTCCGACCTGCCAAACAAAGCGTTTTTAATGGCCCTGCTGGAGCAGACCGTCGCTCGCCAGCAGACCACCGCGCTGATGGTGATTGCCTGCGAGACCTTGCAGGACACGACGGGCGTGCTGAAAGAGAGCCAGCGCGAGATGCTATTACTGACGCTGGTGGAAAAAATCAAATCTGTGCTGGCGCCGCGCATGGTACTTACCCAGGTCAGCGGCTATGACCTGGTGGTGATTGCGCACGGTGTAAAAGAGCCGTGGCACGCTATTACGTTAGGTCAGCAAGTACTCACTGTCATAAATGAGCGGCTACCCATTCAGGGTATCCAGCTTCGCCCAAGTGCCAGCATTGGTATCGCAATGTACTACGGTGGTCTGACCGCCGAGCAGCTATACCGTCGGGCTTTCTCAGCAGCGTTTACCGCGCGCCGAAAAGGCAAAAACCAGATCCAGTTCTTTGATCCGGAGCAAATGGAAAAAGCCCAGCAGCGCCTGACGGAAGAGAGCGACATTCTGACGGCGATGGACAATCGCCAGTTTGCGCTCTGGCTACAGCCGCAGGTGGATTTGCGCACGGGTGAAGTGACCAGCGCCGAAGCGTTGCTGCGCATGCAGCAGCCGGACGGCACGTGGGAGCTGCCTGAGGGGATGATCGAACGTATCGAGTCCTGCGGCCTGATGGTCACCGTCGGATACTGGGTGCTGGAAGAGTCGTGCCGCCAGCTTGCGGCCTGGCAACAACGGGGCATCACGCTGCCGCTGTCGGTGAATCTTTCTGCGCTACAGCTGATGCACCCGACTATGGTGCCGGATATGCTCGAGTTGATCCATCGCTACCGCATCCAGACCCACACGTTGATCCTGGAAGTCACCGAGAGCCGTTGTATTGACAATCCTGACGACGCTGTCGCCATTCTGAAACCGCTGCGTAATGCCGGGATCCGCATTGCGCTTGACGATTTTGGTATGGGGTATTCCGGCCTGCGTCAGCTCCAGCACATGAAAACCCTGCCGGTGGACGTCCTGAAAATCGACAAAACCTTTGTGAAAGGGCTGCCGGAGGATTGCAGCCTGGTGCAGGCCATTATCCAGATGGCGCACAGCCTGAACCTGCACGTGACTGCCGAAGGTATTGAGGCCGAAGCCCAGCGCGAGTGGCTGGCTGCGGCGGGTGTGGAGAGCGGTCAGGGCTTCCTGTTTGGCCGCGCCGTGCCGACGGATACCTTTGAGCGACGCTATCTCGCCGACGCTGGCAATAACGCAAAAGTGTAATTTTGTTGCTGGCTTGTGCGAGCCAGCTCAAAGTTCTTAACATTTGTGTTTCAAATTTGAACCCCGTTTATTTCTGTCCTGTTATGTGGGTGTTATTTTAAAGCCGCAGGTTAACCATAACCTTACAAAGCCTGTAGTTATTCTTTCCAGGGACACCCTATGAAAACCTCACTCTTCAAAAGTCTTTACTTCCAGGTCCTGACAGCCATCGCCATCGGTATTCTGCTCGGTCACTACTACCCGGAGCTGGGCGCGCAAATGAAACCGCTTGGCGACGCGTTCGTTAAGCTCATCAAAATGATCATCGCGCCGGTCATCTTCTGTACCGTGGTGACCGGTATCGCCGGCATGGAAAGCATGAAGGCGGTCGGGCGTACGGGGGCGGTTGCCCTGCTGTACTTCGAGATTGTCAGTACCATCGCGCTGATTATCGGCCTGATTATTGTCAACGTGGTACAGCCTGGCGCGGGCATGAACGTTGACCCGGCCACGCTGGATGCGAAAGCGGTGGCGGTTTACGCTGAACAGGCGAAAGATCAGGGGATTGTTGCCTTCCTGCTGGACGTGATCCCGAGCAGCGTGATTGGCGCGTTCGCCAGCGGAAATATCCTCCAGGTACTGCTGTTTGCCGTGCTGTTTGGCTTTGCCCTGCACCGTCTTGGCAGCAAAGGTCAGCTGATTTTTAACGTCATTGAAAGCTTCTCGCAGGTTATCTTCGGCATCATCAACATGATTATGCGTCTGGCCCCGATTGGTGCCTTTGGCGCGATGGCCTTCACCATCGGGAAATACGGCGTCGGCACGCTGGTACAGCTTGGCCAGCTGATTATCTGCTTCTATATCACCTGTATTCTGTTTGTGGTGGTGGTGCTCGGCTCCATCGCTCGTGCGACCGGCTTCAGCATCTTCAAATTTATCCGTTACATTCGTGAAGAGCTGCTGATTGTCCTCGGCACATCCTCTTCTGAGTCCGCGCTGCCGCGTATGCTCGATAAAATGGAAAAGCTGGGCTGCCGTAAGTCAGTGGTGGGGCTGGTTATTCCTACGGGCTACTCCTTTAACCTGGACGGCACCTCGATTTACCTGACGATGGCGGCGGTCTTTATTGCTCAGGCCACCAACAGCCACATGGATATCTTCCATCAGATTACGCTGCTGGTCGTCCTCCTGCTCTCCTCGAAAGGGGCGGCGGGCGTAACGGGTAGCGGATTTATCGTGCTGGCGGCCACTATCTCAGCGGTTGGCCATCTGCCGGTGGCGGGTTTGGCCCTGATCCTCGGTATCGACCGCTTTATGTCTGAAGCCCGCGCGTTAACCAACCTGATTGGTAATGGTGTGGCGACGGTTGTGGTGGCGAAGTGGGTAAAAGAGCTGGATCACAAGAAACTTAACGATACGCTGAATAATCGCACATCTGAGGACAAAACCCCCGGTTTATCCTCTTAATCCCTCATAAATGCCCGTATTCCCTTGTGGGGATGCGGGCACCTGCGCATAATAACCGCTCATACCTGTCATATTTCGACAAAATTTTTTTGGGTATATTTCGCTTCCGCCCGTGACGTTTAGCCGAACACGCTGTCTAATCGGAAGGTTTTCATCGTCATCTTTGAGTGCTCACGTCGCGAGACACTCTCTTTAACCAGGAATGTTGATCAGGGGTTCACATGCAGGGCACAAAAATTCGACTCTTAACCGGCGGTTTGCTGATGATGGCAGCAGCCAGTTATGTGCAGGCAGATGCGCTCCAGCCAGACCCGGCCTGGCAACAGGGAACACTGGCGAACGGATTCCAGTGGCAGGTGTTATCCACTCCGCAACGTCCGAGCGATCGCATTGAAATTCGTCTGGCTGTGAATACCGGCTCCCTCACTGAAAGCACCCAGCAGACCGGCTTAAGCCATTTTATTCCTCGACTGGCGCTCACCCAGAGCGGCAGTTTGCAGGCGGTTCAGGTGCGTTCTTTATGGCAACAGGCCATCGATCCTAAACGTCCGCTGCCCCCGGCTGTGGTCTCCTATGACTACACCATGTTTAATCTGAGCCTGCCCAACAACCGTAACGATCTGCTTAAAGAAGCGCTTACCTATCTATCCGATGCCACCGGCAAACTGGCGATTACGCCTGAGACCGTAAACTATGCGTTGAGCAACAGCGACATGGTGGCGACCTGGCCGACGGATACCAAAGAAGGCTGGTGGCGCTACCGCCTGAAAGGGTCCACGCTGCTTGGCCACGACCCGGCAGAACCGCTGAAACAGCCGGTGGATCCAGAGCAGGTGAAATCTTTCTACCAGCAGTGGTACACCCCGGATGCCATGACCCTCATTGTAGTGGGCAACGTGGACAGCCGTGCGGTGATAGAGCAGATCAACAAAGCCTTTGGCGATCTAAAAGGGAAGCGTGAAACGCCCGCCCTTGTTCCTACATTGTCCCCGCTGCGTCCTGAGACGGTCAGTATCATGACGGATACCGTGCGTCAGGATCGTCTTTCGATGATGTGGGATACCGCCTGGCAGCCGATCCGCGAGTCCTCGGCGCTGTTGCGTTACTGGCGTGCGGACCTGGCGCGTGAAGCGCTGTTCTGGCATGTTCAGCAGACGCTCAGCAAGAACAACGTGAAAGACATTGGTCTGGGCTTTGACTGCCGCGTGCTGTTCCAGCGCGCCCAGTGCGCCATTAACGTCGAATCGCCGGGTGATAAGCTGAATGCCAATCTCGGCGTGGTGGCGAAAGAGCTGGCTAAAGTGCGTAAAGAGGGCCTGTCTGAAGAGGAATTTAACGCGCTGGTGGCGCAGAAATCCCTCGAATTGCAGAAACTGTTTGCCACCTATGCCCGCGCCGATACCGATATCTTAATCAGCCAGCGCATTCGCTCCTTACAGAATCAGGTCGTGGACATCGCGCCGGAGCAGTATCAGAAATTGCGTCAGGATTTCCTGAACGGTCTGACCGTGGAGATGCTGAATCAGGATCTGCGGCAGCAGCTGTCTCAGGATATGGCGTTGATTCTGTTGCAGCCGAAAGGTGAGCCGGAATATGACATGAAAGAGTTAAAGGCCACCTGGAACGCCATCATGGCGACGCCGTCGCAGCCAGTACAGGCGGCGGCCGATGATTTGCACCAGGATGCGAGCGATATTCCGCAGGGCCAGTAAGGCCCTGCGTTCCCTCTCCCTGTGGGCTGAGGGATCCCCAGTAATTTTTTTATGCAGAAGCAATAAAGTTGCTTTCTAAATGACTGAGGGCTGTCAGCGATGCCCTGGTCCGGCTGTAAATCGCTGAGGCGTTTCCTGCAGGCCGGGGCGAGGCGCAGGGATGCGCCGAGAGGGCGGCTTTACAGGGACGTTGCCTCCGCCCGTACCCGATAAGCCGGAAGGAATAAGCCGAGGGCACCGCGAAGCGGCGATTTACCGCCGGGAGCCCGGGTCGCCAGGGTGGTGGCGACTGAGCCACCCTGGCACGTTCACCGGTCATGTCGTTACAGAGTAGCAAGGAACATAAAGTGAACGGAATGACCACCACCGCCGTATGTTCCCCTCACCCTAACCCTCTCCCCGGAGGGGCGAGGGGATTGCTCAGTGCTCGCATTAATTTGTGGGGAACCCTCAGCCCTGTGGGAGAGGGTTAGGGTGAGGGCATCAGCCCGCCCATTCCTTAAGCAGGCATCGCCTCGCGCGGAATAATCGCTCCGCGATACTGAATCACCGTGCTGGCCGTCAAGTGTCCGCGCTGCGCTGCCGCTTCTGGCGTACCTCCCGTCAAACGTACCGCCAGATACCCCGCGCTGAAAGAATCGCCCGCCGCAGTGGTATCGATCACTTTCTCTTTCGCCAGCTTCACCGCCGGCACCTCTGTCACGGCTTCACCCGCCACCGCCACCAGGCAAGACTCCGCCCCGCGCTTAATCACCACTTCGCTGACCCCAGCGGCCTGCGTCCGGGCGATGACCTCATCAACCGGCTTTTCACCCCACAGGGCATCTTCATCGTCCAGCGTCAGGAAGGCGATATCGGTGCATTCCAGCATCTGCTGATACACCTGCTGCGTCTCTTCGCGGCTGGCCCAGAGGCGCGGACGGTAGTTGTTATCGAAAATCACCTTACCGCCGTTGGCACGGCATTCGCGCAGCAGTGACAGCAGCTTTTCACGGCTCTGCTGGCTCAGGATCGCCAGGCTGATCCCGCTCAGGTAGAGGTAATCGAAGGTGGCCAGCTCTTCGCAAATCGCAGCGGCGGCATCGCTTTCCAGCCAGAATTTGGCAGCCGCTTCATTACGCCAGTAATAGAAGGTGCGCTCGCCGGTACTGTCGGTTTCGATGTAGTACAAACCCGGCAGACGGTTTTCCATTCGCTGGATCAGCGAAGTTTCAACGTTTTCACCCTGCCAGGCCTCCAGCATCTGCTGGCTGAAGCTGTCCGTTCCCAGCGCGGTAACGTAGCTCACGCTCAGCGCGTCGGGGGCGACCTGACGGGCAATGTAAACGGAGGTGTTCAATGTATCGCCGCCAAAACCGCGGCTGACTTCCGCGCCTTTCTGGGACAGCTCAATCATGCATTCGCCAATCACGGCAATTTTCTTAGACATAGTCGTGAACCTGAACAGAGTAATTAAGGGTAGTGTGCGCTGTGTGTTTTTTACGGTCAACCATATTAAAACGACGTTCCATTATTTTTTTTGAGCCAGCGCGTGTTCCGGCATATTTCTGTCATCTTAATTTCATTTTCCCGCTGAATTGAACATAAAGTTCTCACCTGGCGGGCCGATAACTCAGTGACGAGTCCAGAAAGGCTATCCCATACAACAGGACATCCGAAATGAAGTCAGAGCAGGTTATCCAGCGGCTGAGCACTACGCCTGAGGCAAGTATTGAGAACTTGCAGGAGCATCGCTACTGGCTGCAATGTGAGCGAGCGTATACCTATCAGCCTATCTACCGTACTGACGGTCGGTTAATGGCAATTGAGGTGTTAACGGTCGTCACTCATCCATCGAACCCTTCGCAGCGTATCGCGCCGGACCGCTATTTTGCGGAGGTTGCCGTGCGTCAGCGCATTGACGTGCTGGAAGAGCAGTTGAGAATGCTGGCGACGAAGCAGGCGTTCTTCGAGCAGCACGGTATTCTGGCTTCGGTGAACGTGGATGGCCCAACCCTGATGGCGTTACGTCAGAATGCGACGCTGCAGGCGCTGATTGCCACCTTGCCGTGGATGCGCTTCGAGCTGGTGGAACATGTTCAGCTGCCGCAGGACTCCTCATTTGCCTCGATGTGTGAGTTTGGCCCGCTGTGGCTGGATGATTTCGGTACTGGTATGGCCAACTTCTCCGCCCTGAGCGAAGTGCGTTATGACTACATCAAAGTGGCCCGCGATCTGTTTATCATGCTGCGCCAGACACCGGAAGGACGGAACCTGTTTACGATGCTCCTGCAACTGATGAACCGCTATTGCCAGGGCGTCATTGTGGAAGGCGTGGAAACGCTGGAAGAGTGGCGCGACGTGCAAAATTCTCCGGCAGCGGCGGCACAGGGTTATTTCCTCTCTCGTCCTGTCCCCATGGATACCCTGGAAAAGGTGATAACCACCCTCTGATCTGCCCGCTTCCCTTTGTCTGAACTATAGTTTTAAAGGCAAGTTCATCAGGAAAGGGGACAACAATGACAAAAACAACCAGGGTGATTTCCTGGACAGCAGGGATTTTCTTGTTGCTGATCGTGGTCTTAATCATCATTATCGCCACGTTTGACTGGAACCGCCTCAAACCGACCATCAACCAGAAAGTCTCGACCGAGCTAAACCGCCCCTTCGCAATACGTGGCGATTTGGGGGTCGTGTGGGAGCGTCAGAAAGAGGAAACCGGCTGGCGAAGCTGGGTGCCCTGGCCGCACGTTCACGCTGACGACATTATTCTTGGCAACCCGCCGGACATCCCCGAAGTGACCATGATCCACCTGCCGCGCGTGGAAGCCACGCTGGCGCCGTTAGCCCTGTTAACCAAAACGGTGTATCTGCCGTGGATCAAACTTCAGCAGCCCGACGCGCGGCTGATTCGCCTGTCGGAGAAAACCAATAACTGGACGTTCGATCTCGCCAGCAGCGGCGATAAAGATCCGAATGCGCAGCCCTCTTCATGGTCCTTCCGCCTCGACAATATTCTGTTCGATCGGGGGCGGATCGCCATTGACGATAAAGTAAGTAAGGCTGACGTGGAGATCCTCGTCGATCCGCTGGGCAAGCCGCTGCCGTTTAGCGAAGTGACGGGCAGCAAAGCCAAAGGCGATGACAGCAAAGCTGGCGATTACGTCTTCGGCCTGACAGCGAAAGGGCGCTACAACGGCCAGCCGCTGACCGGTAAAGGCAAAATCGGCGGTATGCTGGCGCTCAGGAGCGAGGGTACGCCGTTCCCGGTGCAGGCGGACTTCCGCTCGGGCAATACCCGCGTGGCGTTCGTGGGCACGGTTAACGACCCGATGAACATGGGCGGCGTCGACCTCCAGCTTAAGTTTGCCGGGGATTCGCTGGGTGAACTGTACGATCTCACCGGCGTGCTGCTGCCGGATACCCCGCCGTTTGAAACGGACGGGCGGCTGGTCGCAAAAATCGACGCTGAAAAATCGTCCGTCTTTGACTACCGGGGGTTCAACGGCCGCATCGGCGATAGCGATATACACGGCACGCTGACCTACACCACCGGAAAACCGCGCCCGAAACTGGAGGGGGACGTTGAATCCCGCCAGCTGCGTCTGGCCGATCTTGGTCCGCTGATTGGCGTAGATTCGGGTAAAGGCACGAAGTCAAAAGAGGTCAAAAAGGACGCTCAGCCTGCGGGTAAAGTGCTGCCCTATGACCGCTTCGAAACCGACAAGTGGGACGTAATGGATGCGGACGTGCGCTTCAAAGGACGTAAAATTGAGCATGGCAGCACGCTGCCGTTGAGCAACCTCTCGACCCATATCATCCTGAAAAACGCCGATCTGCGCCTGCAACCGCTGAAGTTTGGCATGGCCGGGGGAACCATTTCCTCGAATATCCACCTGGAGGGGGATAAAAAGCCGATGCAGGGAAGGGCGGAGATCCAGGCGCGTCGTCTGAAGCTGAAAGAGCTGATGCCGGACGTGGAGTTGATGCAGAAAACCCTCGGTGAGATGAACGGCGATGCGGATATTCGCGGCACGGGTAACTCTGTGGCCGCGCTGTTAGGCAGCGGAAACGGCAACCTGAAGCTGCTAATGAACGACGGGCTGGTGAGCCGTAACCTGATGGAGATCCTGGGGCTGAACGTTGGTAACTTCATCGTCGGACAAATCTTCGGAGACGATGAAGTGCGCGTGAACTGCGCGGCGGCAAACGTGGACCTGGTCAACGGTGTGGCGCGTCCGCAGATTTTCGCATTCGACACGGAAAACGCGGTTATCAACATCACCGGTACCGCCAGCATGGCGTCCGAGCAGCTGGATTTAACCATCGATCCGGAAAGTAAAGGCATTCGCATCATCACCCTGCGCTCGCCGCTCTACGTTCGCGGGACCTTCAAAGATCCGCAGGCGGGCGTGAAGGCCGGGCCGCTGATTGCGCGCGGTGCGGTTGCCGCCGCCCTCGCCACGCTGGTCACCCCTGCGGCGGCGCTGCTGGCGTTGATTTCGCCGTCAGAAGGCGAAGCGAATCAGTGTCGGACGATTTTGTCGCAGATGAAGAAGTAAGGTGTGGCCTGTTCTTGCCGGGTGACGCTGCGCCTTACCCGGCCTACATGTGAATCGTAGGCCGGGTAAGGCGTAGCCGCCACCCGGCATTCGCTTACAGAGTCTGATGCTTAGTTTCGTGCGTCAGCAGCAGCGCAATCAGCGTCAACGCTGCCATGGCCGCCAGATAGACACCCACATAGAACAGACCATAGTTCGCCTGAAGCCACGTGGCGATATACGGGGCCACCGAGGCGCCCAGAATAGACGAAACGTTATAGGAGAACGACGCGCCGGTATAACGCACTTCAGTCGGGAACAGCTCCGGCAGCAGCGCGCCCATTGGGCCAAAGGTCAGCCCCATCAGGCTCAGACCAATCAGCAGATACGCCATCACCAGCGCAGGGCTACCTGAACCCAGCAGCGGCGGGAAGACAAACAGTGCGAACAGGATGATCAGCGAGGTGATGACGATCATGCTTGAACGACGGCCAAATTTATCCGCCAGCAGGCCCGCGATGGGCACCATCACGCCAAATCCAATAACCGCCATCATCAGCATCCACAGCACTTCGTTACGCGGCAGGCCCAGTCCGACCGGTACGGCGGCGGTACTGTAGGTCATGGAGTACACGGTCATGATATAGAACAGCGTGTAGGTCGCCAGCATGATGAACGTACCCAGCACGGTCACGCGGAGGTGTTTGGTCAGCAGCGTCCCCAGCGGAACTTTAACCTGCTTTTTCGCCGCGGCGACTTTAGCGAAGACCGGCGTCTCGTGCAGCGACACGCGCACGTACAGGCCAATCAGCACCAGCACGGCAGAGAAGACGAACGGAATACGCCAGCCCCAGCTCATGAACTGTTCATCGGTCAGCAGCCAGGAGAGGAGCAGGAAGGTGCCGTTCGCGAAGAAGAAGCCAATCGGCGCGCCCAGCTGTGGGAAAGAGCCATACAGGGCACGCTTACGCGCCGGGGCGTTCTCGGTCGCCAGCAGCGCCGCGCCGCCCCATTCCCCGCCCAGCCCCAGGCCCTGACCAAAGCGCGCCAGCGCCAGCAGCACAGGCGCCAGAATGCCGATAGTTTCATAGGTCGGCAGCAGGCCGATGGCGACGGTGGAGATCCCCATCGTCAGCAGCGAGGCAACCAGCGTCACTTTACGCCCGACGCGATCGCCAAAGTGGCCAAAGACCGCTGAACCTATAGGACGCGCAACGAAGGCGATAGCAAAGGTAGCTAAAGACTGTAGCGTGGCTGCCGTCGGGTCGCCCTGTGGGAAGAAAATATGCGGAAAGACAATGACCGCAGCGGTGGCGTAAATATAAAAGTCGAAGAACTCAATGGCGGTGCCAATCAGCGATGCGACGACGACTTTATTGCGGGAGTTGACCGGAACGTGTTCCGCCCCTTCGTTAAGTGTGGTGGCTGTTGCTTGCATAATATTTTCTTATTTTTGGACGAACGAAGGGCCATATTAGGCACAGCAAAAGCGACATTTCAATCTGTAACAAAGGCGTGACATGGTCATAAAAGCAACAAAAAGCGGATAATTTTCAGACCAGCGAAAACACTTCCATGAAATGCTTCACACATTTTAAATATCAGTCATTAAAACTGGTTTTGAGTTAAATAAAAGTTACGGTCTGGATTTATATGCTGAAATGATGAATCGGGCTGAAATATCAGCCCGACAGGACATCAGTGGTGGGTTTTTCCCGGCATGCGTGGGTCGTCTTTATACTCTGCGGTGGCGATCCACGCGGCACAGAACAGCGTCAGGCGTGCGAAGAAATAGAAGAAGGCCATCAGCCCCAGCACCGAACCAAAGGCCGCGCCGGAGGGGGACTTCACCAGCGATGGCAGCGTATAGGTCATCACAATTTTGATCACCTCAAAGCCAATGGCGGCAATCAACGTCCCACGGATCAGCGCCTTCTTGCGCGGCCGATGGCGGGGCAAACGCCAGAAGATCCAGAAGAACAGCAGGTAGTTAGCAAAGATGGAGATAGCAAGCCCTATACCGCGCCAGGCCGGTTTCAGCCATTCAATGTAGTCCAGATACAGCGCGGAGATAATCATCTGCTGCGCAGAACCGGCGACCGAGGTGATAGAGAGCGTGATGACCAGCGCCACCAGCAGACCAATCAGCGAGATAAAGTCGCGCAAATACTTCACCCATATCTTCTCCTGATCCTGCGGCGTACGCTCCCAGACGTCACGCGACTGGGCGCGAATGGCCTCACGCAGGTTGCCCATCCAGTTAACCCCGGAATAGAGCGCAATCAGCAACCCGACGATACCCACGGTGGTACGCTGCTGCACGGCGGTATTGATGGTGCTTTTGAGCGTCGTGGCGAGCGTCTGGTCGCTGACGTTGGTCAGGATCTTATTGAAGATGTCCTGCAACAGCGTCGGGTGAGACGCCAGAACAAAACCGGCGGCAGCAAACGACACCATCAGGATAGGGATCATCGACAGGAAAGAGAAGTAGGTGATCGCCGCGCCAAACTGATTTCCCATGCGGTCGTTAAAGCGCTCAGCGGCGCGGATCAGGTGAGCAATCGCGGGTATCTGCTGAATTTTTTCGGCTATGCCGGTCACGGTGCCCAGCGCTTTGCTGGTCGTTCCAGGCTCCTTCGGCGCTTCAGGCTCGTTATCCATCTTTTTGATGGGTTCATAATCTAAATGTTGAGTCGGTCGTTGCGGGTTATTTTCCGGCGTCACGCGCATTTTCCTTTTCGTTGAGCTGGATGTTATTGAATTATAGCTTGCGACTAGTCCACGTAACTTTTTGTGAGTTCGGTAAGCCACTCCATAAACACATGCACCCGACGGGAGAGGTTACGGCGGTGGGGATAAATGAGGGAGACGGGCATTGGTTCAGCCCGATATTGCGGCAGGATCTGAACGAGTTTTTTCGTGCGCAGGGCATCACGCACCCCGACGCGCGGGACCTGAATAATGCCAAGCCCGGCGATACAGGCGGCCTGGTAGGTTTCCGTGCTGTTAACCGTCAAAACGCCTCCCGTTTTTATCCACTGGGTCGCGCTGCCGTTGAAATACTCAAAACCCAGAGGACGGGTGCCCAGCGTGGCGGAGTAATGAATGAGGGCGTGTGAGCCCAAATCATCCAGCGTCTCAGGGTAGCCGAATCGCGTGAGATAATCCGGGCTGGCGCAGTTAATCACTGAAAGCTTCCCAAGCGGGCGGGCGATAAGCCCGGAGTCCTTCAAGTTTCCCACGCGAACCACGCAGTCAAATCCTTCGCGGATGACATCGACCAGACGATCGCTGCTGCTTAGCTCAAGCTCAATGCCGGGAAACTGTTGTAAAAATGCAGGCAGTTTCGGAATGACGACATTTCGTGCAATGGCAACGGGCATATCCACACGTAGCCGACCGCTGATGGTGGAAGGGTCGTGCAGAAACATGCCGTCCAGTTCGTCCAGATTCATCAGCAGATCTTTTGCGCGTTCGTAATAAACCATGCCGTCCTGCGTCAGGCTGACGCGGCGGGTAGTGCGGTGCAGCAGTTGAGTGCCAAGCGCGTTCTCCAGCGCCAGGATCTGCCGCGAGACACTCCCCTTCGGCAGGCTTAACGTCTCCGCCGCGCGGGTAAAACTCTCCAGTTCCGCGACGCGAAGGAAAAGCTGCATTGCGTATATTTTATCCATAGATATGGGTCATTGTTGTTTGAAATGAAACAGTGAAGCGTTGGCGGCACTATTTATTGATTTTCTACCATCTAATAAGCTCATTCTCAATCTTCATCGCAGTCGAAACGAGGTGAATTATGCGTGAACGTATTGCATTAGTGACGGGCGGTAGCCGCGGCCTGGGTAAAAATGCGGTTTTGAAGCTTGCTGCGGAAGGGACAGATATCATCCTGACCTGGAACAGCAGTCAGCAGGAGGCGCAGGAAGTTATACGCGAAATTGAGGGAAAAGGTAGAAAAGCGGCAGCATTGCAGCTTAACGTCGGCGATACGGCAAGTTTTGCGCGCTTCGCTCAACAGGTGAAGGAAACCCTTACACACGTCTGGCAACGTGACACCTTTGACTATTTAGTGAACAACGCAGGTACAGGGTTATACGCACCCTATACCGAGACGACAGAAGCGCAGTTTGATGATGCGGTGAATATTCACTTCAAAGGTCCGTTTTTCCTCACACAACAGCTGCTGCCGCTCATAAAAGACGGAGGACGGATCCTGAATGTCTCAAGCGGACTGGCCCGTTTTACTCAGCCAGGTTCAGGGACTTACGCGGCAATGAAAGGGGCGATGGAAGTGCTGACCCGCTATCAGGCAAAAGAGCTTGGCGTGCGCGGAATTTCCGTCAATATCATCGCGCCTGGCGCGATTGAAACCGACTTTGGAGGCGGACGCGTAAGGGATAATGCGGAGCTTAACCAGCTGCTGGCCTCGCAGACGGCGCTGGGACGGGTGGGCCTGCCCGATGATATCGGTGACGCCATTGCGGCGTTGCTCAGTGACAAACTGGGCTGGATGAATGCGCAACGTATTGAAGTTTCAGGCGGTATGTTCCTGTAATGTTCAGACTTAAGGGGGAGGGAACCCTTTTAAGGAAATCCTTAAAGCAGGTGTGTCTAAATGATGAAAGATATAAAGAGAGCTGGGTGAATTGTAACCTCTCCATTCATTGAGTTTTTTCTTAAAAAATGCCTCTGTAGAATCCCCCTTCGCTATTCTCAGAGGAGTAATACGATGCGAGTAATCATGTTTGACAGGCAGTCAATATTTATTCATGGAGCGAAGTGCAGTTTGCAGAAATTAATTCCGGAAATAGATTTGACAGGAACTCGTCAGACTGATGAATTATGGGCACACTTATCTGCGTCACCTTCCGCTATCGTCATGATAGATGGGTATTTAATTCATGATAACGGTGTGGCTTTACCGGAAGAGATTATGAATCATTTTCCAACAGCGCGCGTGGTGCTGGTGTTAACGAAAAAAGAGCCTCGCTGGGTTGAGCAAATGCTACAGCGCAACGTGGTGGCAATAATCCCTCGTAATGCGAATCCCGAACGCTTTTCCGCCGTGCTGGATTCTGTATCGCGAGGGATGGTCTGTTTTCCCGGCGAGTGGATGAACCAGCACTCCTCTCATGATGAGCTGTCATTGTTAAGTGAGCGCCAGCGTGAGGTATTGAAATTACTGGCGGCCGGAGAGTCAAATAAAGAGATAGGTCGTAATCTCAATATCAGTGCGGCAACGGTAAAAGCCCATCTTGAGACGCTTTTCCGTCGTCTTGATGTCAAAAACCGGACGCAGGCCGCGATGTACTATACCCGGGCGACGGCCTGAAGGATCTTCTCTGGCAGAGGGGAATCTTCCCCAAAACTGAAGAGCGTTAATACCAGTGCATCATGCTGCTGTTGGGTTAATGGGCGTTTGTTCATTTCCCGCAGCAGCGACTCACATAAATGAATATCATTGAAAAGCAAATTCTCCGCCTCAGTCGGCGTGATGAGGCCGTTAAATTTTTCCCACTGGCGAATCACGTGACCGTAACCTATAACCCATATTCCCTTTTCGTCACGGTATTTCTCCAGGGAAAGACCCTGCTGTTTTTTAATTAATGCGATTGCAGCAGAAGATATCTGCATTGCATAACCCGTCATAAGCGTTTCCTCTTTATGGCGGAACTATAAAGGGAAAACAGCCCGGGGAATATCCGCCAAATGGCCGTTGATCAGGTTTTACTGAACAGATATTCCTTTTTCAGTAAACCGAATAGCCAGTCGTTATGCCATTGCCCTGAAAGGAAATAACTCTCGCGCAACTCACCTTCCAGCTGAAAACCTGTTTTTTCCAGCAGTCGCCTTGAGGCGATATTTCCCGCCGTCACGGTCGCGGTGAGCCGACGGATATTGCCCTGGGTCAGCGCGAAATCACACACCGCCCGCAGAGATTCAAAGCCGTAACCTTTCCCCTGCGCAGAGGGCGCAAAGAGAAAACCGACTTCGGCACAATCTGCTTCCCGGTGCACATAGCCGGTTACGCCCAGCGGCGTCTGGCTGGCCGTCTCACGCACCACAAGGCAGAGCCAGTGCGAGCTGCCCGGTGCCCACGGCAACAGACGAGACACAAAGGCCTCCCGAATGTCAGCCTCGCTACGCTCATGGGCGACAAAACGCATCACGTCAGGATTTTGCTGTAGCGACAGAAAAAAGGGCCAGTCTTGCTCTTGCAGCGGCAAGCAGGTGAGACGCGCGGTGGTTAAGGCGGGCATGACGATCCTCCGGAGACATTGCAAATGATTATAGGGTTGTCACTTTATTTCAACAGAAAGTCAGGTATGTTTAACCTCCTATAAATAAAAAGAAAAACGACTTTTAATGCCGCTTTGGCGGTACTCATTGTCTCTCAAGGAAAACAATGATGATTAGCTCATCGCATCATACCCGCGAACAGTTTGAACACTGTCTGGCGGCGATCCGCCAGGCGTCTGTTGAAATCTTACTTCTGTTGAATGTACATGTTTCTGAAGGAAAAGATCCACGCTGGTTTCTGGAACAACTGGATAGCGCCCGCCTGGGGCTGGGCGGGTGGGGCGCCGTAGCCAGAAAGCTGAACCTGAATGATGCGGAAATGACAGCCTTTACGCTGCAATTACGCTTGCTTCAGCAGCGCGTTCCCCAGTATGAAAGCGGGCAGGATGTCAGCGAAAACCAGCTGATTGCGGCGATGCGCTTCGTCACATCCCTTGAATATCTGCGTCTGCAACAGCCCCTTCTGACCTACGATACCGGGAGGGTGCCAGACAAGGCGAGCCAGCTCCAGGCGCAGAAACAGGTGCGTGCCATTGAGCTGATGATAAAAGGATTGATACAGCAGGCATGGCCCGATCCGGTGCGGCTGAATAATCATCTTAAGACCTTGTTTAATGCTGAACGTGTGCGTCGCTGGCTGAAAAACGGTGAAATTAATGATGTTCTGAGCGGCATGTTATTTAGTGAGCTGGCCCAGCTGCTGGTGGATAAGAAAGAATTTAGCCGCTACTACGCGTCGCTGTTTAACGCCCCGGACATGCTGACGCTGCTGGTAGAACCCCGCAAAACCCTGCAAACCTTCCTCGAAGATATCCGTCAAATCCGCAACAGCATCACCGTGCAGCAGCCGTTGAGCGGGGCGCAAATCCAGCTGCTCGACAGCTATTACACGCAGATCACCCGCTCCGTTCAGCGCGCGTTTGAGGAAGGGCGGACACGCGTTAACCCGGCGGCGCTGATGGCGGTGGATGAAAGCGAGCTGCATGCATTCTGGGAAAAGGCGCAAAAAATAGACCGCACAACAGGCGGCGATCTGTTTGAAGTGCGTGACAGCATAGAGAAACCGACTCAGCGCGCCGCGCGTACGCCAGAGCAGCGCGAACAGCTGATTTCCGGCGTGCTGTGGGGAGCGGTTGGCGTGATGGTTATCGCGATTGTCGTGGGGGGATTCTGGCTGGTGACCAGCAGTAAACCGCAGCCGGCTGTGGCCAGTACGGCATCTCCCGCACCGGTGCAGGAGATGCGCGAAACGCCTTCCTCGCGAGAAACGCTGACGCGGATGGGTGTCACCTGGGATGAAAACAACTTCCGTTCAGCGATTAGCCGCAACGATACCCGGGTGGCGCTCCTGTTTTTGCAGGGCGGGATGGACTGGAAAATGTCATGGACGGAGGAGGCGTTGTCGGCAGGCTACGATGACGTGCTGGAAGTGATGTTGCGCTACCGCCTGCAAATGACAGAGCAAAAGCCCTGCCGACGCTTTATTAATACGCTTAGCCATGCGATGGCGAACGGCGAATCGCTGACGTCTATGCGTAAGCAGTACCTGAAAGCATTCTGTACCGTCCCGGCGGTAGTGAAACGTCAGCAGCACGACGCCGATATGGCAACGCGCCGCGCGAAGACGCAGCCCGATGCCAGTACAAAAAAATGGCAGTCCATCCAGACTGCCATTTATGAGGTGATCCGCTGATTATTTTTCCCCCTCACCCCGGCCCTCTCCCCAAAGGGGCGAGGGAGAAAAGGCCGCACCGTTAAGTCCCCTCTCCCCTCAGGGGAGAGGGTCAGGGTGAGGGGTGAGACTCAGGGCTCCCCATACAGCCCAATCAACCGCCGCACCACCCCATTCGTCCAGCCGAAGCCATCCTGCAACGGATACTCCCCCCCGCCACCTTCGCGTGGCGTGCTGCTGGCGATATGGTACTTCTCAATCAGCTTATGATGGGTTTTGTAGTAATGGTTTACCGTGTGCAGCCAGCTCCAGGCGATCTCATCCCCCAGCGAGTCGTTGCCGTACTGCTTGAACCCCTGGATCGCCATCCATTGTAGCGGTGCCCAGCCGTTCGGCTTATCCCACTGCTCACCTGTTTCATATTCGGTGGCGAGAATACCGCCCGGCGTGAGCAGACGGGCTTTAACGGCATCGGACAGCCGTTCAGCCTGCTCATGGGTCGCCATGCCCACATACAGCGGCACAATGCTGGCCGCAGAGAACAGCGCCAGGGCTTCACGGCGCCAGTCGTAATCACGATAACAGCCGTTCTCTTCGTCCCACAGATAGCGGTTCACCGCCGCGCGCCGGTCGCTGGCTTTCTGGCGGAATAGTTCAGCCGTCTCTTTATCCCCTTTCGACGCTGAGATATTGGCGATAGCGCTCTCCAGTTTGAACAGGAATGCGTTCAAATCGATGGGGATAAATTGCGTCGTACGGATGCTAGCCAGCCGCGCAGGATCGCGCAGCCAGCGGGACGAGTAATCCCATCCTGAGGCTGCCCCGGCGCGCAGGTCGCGATACACCTCGTTCGGCGGACGACCGGAATGACGGGCGGTTTCAACGTCCTCAATCCAGGATTCATCCCGTGGCGTATCACGATCGTCCCAGTAGCGGTTGAGCAATGAGCCATCCGGCATGCGCACCGCACTGCGATAGGCCTGGTTGAGCAGCAGCGATTCCGCCCCGTCCATCCAGAAGGCGTACTCCATCTTGAGATGCTCAAGATAGCGCTTCGCCCCGCGCACGCCGTCCTCTTCAAACAGCTCCACCATCAGGGCAAAAACCGGCGGCTGGGAGCGGCTGAGGTAGTAGGTGCGGTTGCCGTTCGGGATATGTCCGTAGCGCTCAATCAGCCAGGCGAAGTTATCGGCCATGCATTTCAGCAGATCGTTACGACCGCTTTCTGCCAGCCCCAGCATGGAGAAATAAGAATCCCAGTAGTAGGTCTCGCTGAATCGCCCGCCGGGGACAATATAGGCCTGCGGCAGCGCCAGCAGCGACGACCACGGGATATGATCCTGCGGCTCGCGCGTCAGCACCGGCCACAGGTTATCAATGTGTTCTTTCAGGGAGAAGCCGGGATCAGAGACATACTCTTTGCTGTAGTCCTCCGGCAGCCAGAAGTGATTCTCCACAAAGCGCGCCAGGTCGAAATCACGGTGACGACGCACCTTGCGGTAGCGGATCAGGATATCCAGCGGGTCCATTTTCGGCGCGCAGTCTGGGAAAGTTTTGCTGTCCGCAAACAGCCGTGTCGACTGCACATGTTCGAACAGTTCAAGATAACGATCGGCAGGCGTCAGGGCATCGGAGGCAGGTAGCCCCTCGATCATTTCGGGTTCCGGCTCCGCCTCAATCATTTCATCCAGTTTCAACTCGCAGGGATCGGTCTCGTAGCGCAGCTCTTCTGCAATCTCGAACTCGATGTTCTCGGTAGCCTGTAGTTTCTGGTTGAACATGGTGATAAGGACCTCCGGTTGTGTGTTCTAAAAGACAGGTTTTTCCGGGCGTCTTATAAGCGTAGACATTCGCTTCGGTGGATGTGGAGGGATATGTGCGTTAGATCACGATTTTCGGAGCATTCGTTTTGCAACGATTTATGAATGTTAAAAAAATGCCCCTTTGAAGAGGGGCATCAATATCAACGCATTGTTACAAACTCTTCTGCCGCAGTGGGGTGGATCGCCACGGTGTTATCGAAGTCTTTTTTCGTTGCGCCCATCTTCAGCGCCACTGCGAAGCCCTGCAGGATCTCGTCCATGCCAAAGCCTATGCCGTGGATGCCGACGATCTTCTCGTCCGGGCCCACACAGACCAGCTTCATGCGGCACGGCTGACGGTGCGAGGTGACCGCGGTATACATCGCGGTAAACGCCGATTTATACACTTTCACCTGATCGTCGCCGTACTGCTCGCGCGCCTGCGGCTCGGTTAAGCCGACGGTGCCGATTGGCGGGTGGCTGAAGACCACGGTCGGGATGTTGCTGTAATCCAGATGTTCGTCCGGCTTGTTGTTAAACAGACGCTCGGAAAGACGACGCCCCGCGGCCACGGCAACCGGCGTCAGTTCTACGGCACCTGTGTTATCACCAACGGCATAAATACCCGGTACGCTGGTGTTCTGGAACTTATCAACGACGATGTAGCCTTTTTCATTGGTTTTCGCCCCGGTTTCGGCCAGGTTGAAGTTGTCGGTGGCCGGTTCACGACCAATCGCCCAGATCAGGCAATCAACGGTCTGGCTGCGGCCATCTTCCAGCTCCAGGGTCAGGCTACCGTCCGCATTTTTAACCACCGCTTTTGGCACGGCGTTGGTGTGCAGCGTTGGGCCTTCGGCGTTCATCACCTCAACCAGCGTGTCGACGATTAGCGGATCAAAGCTACGCAGCGGCGCGTGTTTACGCACAAACAGGTGCGCTTCCGCCCCAAGGCCGTTAATCACGCCAGCAAGCTCAACCGCGATGTAACCCGCGCCTACAATAGCAACGCGCTCTGGCAGAGCAGGCAGCTCGAAGAACCCGTCGGAGTCGATGCCGTATTCCGCGCCCGGAATGTTCGGATGGCTCGGACGGCCACCGGTGGCGATCAGGATGTGATCGGCGGTGATCGTCTCGCCGTTCACTTCGATCGTCTTCGCATCCACGAAACGGGCGAAGCCGCGGATCACGTCGACGTTATTCTTGCCCAGCACGTTATCGTACGAGGTGTGAATACGGTCGATATAGGCGGTACGGCTGGCGATCAGCTTATCCCAGTCGAAGTGGTTAATGGTGGTGTCAAAGCCGTAGTCCGGGCCATACATATGGATAGCTTCACGGATTTGCGCGGCATGCCACATCACTTTCTTCGGTACACAACCCACGTTTACGCAGGTGCCGCCGAGTTCTTTGGCTTCAATCAGCGCACACTTCTGGCCGTACATGGCCGCACGGTTGATGGAGGCGATGCCGCCGCTGCCGCCGCCGATTGCGATGTAGTCATAATGCTTAGTCATAGCTTTTGTCCTTAATCGTGAATTGCCGCGATTGTATACCTGAAATCAATAGGTTCCACCGATGGCTGCGATTACTCCGGCACGATCCAGCTTACGGTGGCGTGGCCCGTACCGGCTGGCACCAGCGTTTTGTGCAGCCACGGCAGCACGTTGTTCATCTGCGCTTCGAGCTTCCACGGCGGGTTAATCACAATCATGCCGGACGCGGTCATGCCGCGCTGGTCGCTGTCGGGGCGCACCGCCAGCTCAATCTGCAGGATTTTGCGGATGCCGGTCGCCTCCAGATCCTTGATCATGCGCTTAATTTGCGCGCGTAGCACTACCGGATACCACAGGGCATAGGTTCCGGTCGCAAAGCGTTTGTAACCTTCGTTGATACCGGCCACCACCGCCTGATAGTCGGTTTTGATTTCGTACGGCGGGTCGATCAGCACCAGGCCGCGACGCGAAACCGGCGGTAGTTTGGCTTTTAGCTGCTGGTAGCCATCGGCTTTGTCCACGCGGGCGCGGTTATCTTTCTGAAACTCAGCGCGCAGCAGCGGGAAGTCGCTTGGGTGCAGCTCGGTCAACTGGAGGCTGTCCTGCTCGCGCAGCAGCTGGCGGGCAATCAGCGGAGAGCCAGGGTAATAGCGCAGCTGGCCGTTGCGGTTGAAATGATTCACCACGCCGATGTACGGCTCCAGTTCGGCAGGCAGATCGTCCTGCTGCCAGATACGGGCGATGCCTTCCAGATATTCACCGGTACGCTCGGCATGTTCGCCGCTCAGCTGATAACGGCCCGCCCCCGCGTGGGTGTCCAGGTAGAGAAACGGCTTGTCTTTCTCTTTAAGCGCTTCAATGATCAGGCTCTGAACGGTGTGTTTAAGGACGTCGGCGTGGTTGCCAGCGTGGAAGCTGTGGCGATAACTGAGCATGGGTAATGATTTTCCGCTGAATTGACGATTTTCCACAGTTTACAGCAGAACGGCACAGATTACCCGTAGGCCCGGTAAGCGCAGCGCCACAGGGCGTTTTTCGACAACCTCCGGCATTGAAATCCTCTACACTTAACCCCATTACAGAAAACAATATGCACAGCGCCGGATGCGCGCTTCATTCATCTATTTCAACAGGACAGCGTTTATGACCAATCCATTACTGACGCCTTTTTCGTTGCCACCGTTTTCTAAAATCCTCCCTGAGCATGTGGTTCCAGCCGTTACCCAGTCGCTGGAAAACTGCCGCGCGGCGGTAGAGAACGTGGTCGCGCAGGGCGCGCCGTACACCTGGGAAAATCTGTGTCAGCCGCTGGCCGAAGTGGACGACGTGCTGGGGCGCATTTTCTCCCCGGTGAGCCACCTGAACTCGGTGAAAAACAGCCCGGAGCTGCGCGAAGCCTACGAACAGACCCTGCCGCTGCTCTCCGAGTACAGCACCTGGGTCGGCCAGCACGAGGGGCTCTACAAAGCCTACCGCGACCTGCGCGACGGCGACCATTATGCCGAACTGAACACGGCGCAGAAAAAATCGGTTGATAACGCGCTGCGTGATTTCGAACTGTCCGGGATTGGCCTGCCAAAAGAAAAACAGGTTCGCTACGGCGAAATCGCCGCGCGCCTGTCCGAGCTGGGCAACCAGTACAGCAACAACGTCCTCGACGCCACCATGGGCTGGACGAAGCTGATTACCGATGAATCCGAACTGGCCGGTATGCCGGAAAGTGCGCTGGCGGCGGCAAAAGCCCAGGCCGAAGCGAAAGAGCAGGAAGGCTTCCTGTTAACGCTGGATATCCCAAGCTATCTGCCAGTGATGACCTACTGCGACAACCAGGCCCTGCGCGAAGAGATGTACCGCGCCTACAGCACCCGCGCCTCCGATCAGGGGCCGAATGCCGGTAAGTGGGATAACAGCCCGGTGATGGCGGAGATCCTCTCCCTGCGCCACGAGCTGGCACAGCTGCTGGGCTTCGACAGCTACGCGGATAAATCCCTCGCCACCAAAATGGCCGAGAACCCACAGCAGGTGCTCGACTTCCTGACCGATCTGGCGAAACGCGCCCGTCCTCAGGGTGAAAAAGAGTTAGCCCAACTGCGCGCCTTTGCAAAAGCGGAGTTCGGCGTGGACGAGCTTCAGCCGTGGGATATCGCATACTACAGCGAAAAACAGAAACAGCACCTCTACAGCATCAGCGACGAACAACTGCGTCCGTACTTCCCGGAAAACAAAGCCGTCAACGGTCTGTTCGAGGTAGTGAAGCGCATCTACGGCATTACCGCGAAAGAGCGTACCGACATCGACGTCTGGCATCCGGACGTGCGCTTCTTCGAGCTGTATGACGAGAACAACGAGCTGCGCGGCAGCTTCTATCTCGATCTCTACGCGCGTGAGAACAAGCGCGGTGGGGCGTGGATGGACGACTGCGTGGGCCAGATGCGTAAAGCGGATGGTTCCCTGCAAAAACCTGTTGCCTACCTGACCTGTAACTTCAACCGTCCGGTGAGCGGCAAACCTGCTCTGTTTACCCACGATGAAGTGATCACCCTGTTCCACGAGTTCGGTCACGGCCTGCACCACATGCTGACCCGCATCGAAACCGCTGGCGTCGCCGGTATCAGCGGTGTGCCATGGGATGCGGTCGAGCTGCCAAGCCAGTTTATGGAGAACTGGTGCTGGGAGCCGGACGCGCTGGCGTTTATCTCCGGTCATTACGAAACGGGCGAACCGCTGCCGAAAGAACTGCTGGATAAAATGCTGGCGGCGAAAAACTACCAGGCGGCGATGTTTATCCTGCGTCAGCTGGAGTTCGGCCTGTTCGACTTCCGCCTGCACGCCGAGTTCAGCCCGGAGCAGGGGGCGAAAATCCTCGAAACCCTGGCTGAGATTAAAAAGCAGGTTGCCGTCATTCCAGGCCCGACCTGGGGACGCTTCCCGCACGCGTTCAGCCATATCTTCGCAGGCGGGTACGCCGCAGGCTACTACAGCTACCTGTGGGCCGACGTGCTGGCGGCGGATGCCTTCTCGCGCTTCGAAGAAGAGGGGATTTTCAACCGCGAAACCGGTCAGTCGTTCCTCGACAACATCCTGACCCGCGGCGGTTCAGAAGAGCCTATGGAGCTGTTCAAACGCTTCCGTGGCCGCGAGCCGCAGCTGGATGCGATGCTGGAGCATTACGGAATCAAAGGCTGATTGCTACGTGAAGATCTGCTTAGTAGATGAAACAGGCGCCGGTGACGGCGCCTTATCTGTTCTGGCGGCCCGCTGGGAGCTGGAACATGATGAAAAGAACCTGATGGCGCTGGTGATGACGCCGGAACATCTGGAGCTGCGCAAGCGCGATGAGCCAAAGCTTGGCGGGATTTTTGTCGATTTTGTCGGCGGCGCGATGGCGCATCGGCGTAAGTTCGGCGGCGGTCGCGGCGAAGCGGTGGCCAAGGCGGTTGGCATTAAAGGGAGCTATCTTCCGGACGTGGTGGACGCCACGGCGGGGCTGGGGCGCGATGCGTTTGTGCTGGCCTCGGTGGGCTGCCGTGTGCGGATGCTGGAGCGTAATCCGGTTGTCGCCGCGCTGCTCGACGACGGGCTGACGCGAGGCTATGCGGACCTGGAAATCGGCTCGTGGTTACAGGAACGTTTGCAACTTATTCATGCCTCCAGCCTGACGGCGCTGACCGATATCACCCCGCGCCCGCAGGTGGTTTATCTCGACCCCATGTTCCCGCATAAGCAGAAAAGCGCGCTGGTGAAGAAAGAGATGCGGGTGTTTCAGTCGCTGGTGGGGCCAGATTTAGATGCCGATGGCCTGCTGGAGCCGGCTCGTCAACTGGCGACGAAGCGGGTGGTGGTGAAACGTCCTGACTATGCGCCGCCGCTGGCGGACGTTGCGACCACTAACGCGGTGACCACCAAAGGGCATCGCTTTGATATCTATTCAGGTACGCCGGAATAAAAAAAGCCGGGTGGCGGCTTCGCCTTACCCGGCCTACATTCAGTGCCGCTTGTAGGCCCGGTATGTGTTAGCGCCACCGGGCTTTTTTGCACTTATTCGTCTTCTTCGTCACGCAGTGGAACAATCAGCATATCCACGTGTACGGTGTTAATCAGCTGACGTGCGGAAGACATCAGTTTGCTCCAGAAGTCCTGATGGTGACCGCATACCACCAGGTCCATATCGTATTTCTTAATCGCATCAACCAGCACCTGGCCCAGATCGCCGCTACCGCTTAAGGTTTCTGTGATTGGATAGCCCGCGTTGGTAGAAAGCTCGCTCAGCGCGTGGTGAGTCTCTTCGGAGATGCGTTTCTGCATATCGCCGAGATTCACGTCGATCAGACCGGTGTAGAGGTCGGAGTAATTCACATCAACGTGAATCAGCGAAACTTTCGCGTTGTAGGGACGTGCCATGGATACTGCTTTATCAACCAGCACTTTACTCTCCGGGGAGAGGTCTACCGCGATAAGAATGTGTTTGTAAGCCATAGTGTTACTCCTTCCTTAAGTTATCGATGACTAAATGGGAAAGCCGTCGTCTGATGCTTTCATTACGGCCCAGTTAAACATATTTTTCAAGCTTTGGTGTTGATAACGATTAACCTTGTGGCAAAAAAATTAACGGATCTCCTACACTATTTAATGAGCCGTTCGGATATTAAAACGCGAACCGGATCGACTTTTAGTCATTCTTTCACTGAACTGTCTGTCAGGGCATTGGGGTGCGGTAGCTCAGGAGCCTTGCTTCGTGGGTGGACGCCGGGGAGGATGTATGATTAGCACCGTCGCATTGTTTTGGGCGTTATGCGTGGTTTGCATAGTGAATATGGCGCGCTACTTCTCATCGTTACGTGCGCTGTTAGTGGTACTTCGTGGTTGCGATCCGTTGCTTTATCAATATGTGGACGGTGGAGGGTTCTTCACCTCGCACGGACAGCCCAGCAAGCAGATGCGTCTGGTGGGGTATATCTACTACCAGCGCTACCGCGATCACCACGATGAAGAGTTTATCCGTCGCTGCGAGCGCCTGCGTCGTCAGTTCATTTTGACCAGCGCCCTGTGTGGTCTGGTTGTGGTGAGTATGATTGCGCTGATGATATGGCACTGAGCATAAAAAAAGCGGGCCAGTTTCCTGACCCGCTTTTTTGTCGCCTTCAGCCGATTAAATAAGCTTCAGCGAAATCCAGTACAGACCGCCAGACAGCAGGATGGACGCCGGGAGGGTGAACACCCAGGCCATCAGAATGTTGGTCACGGTTTTACGCTGCAAACCGCCGCCGTCAACAATCATGGTACCTGCCACGGACGAAGAGAGTACGTGGGTGGTGGAGACTGGCATACCGGTGTAGCTCGCCAGACCGATAGACACTGCCGCCGTCATCTGCGCGGACATGCCCTGAGCATAGGTCATGCCTTTCTTACCGATCTTCTCACCGATGGTGGTCGCCACACGACGCCAGCCAATCATCGTACCGATACCCAGCGCCAACGCGACCGCCATGATGATCCAGATTGGCGCGTACTCAATGGTGTTGAGCATATCGCCTTTCAGTTTCTTCAGCAGACGCTTATCGTCAGCATTGACCTCTGGCAGCTTCGCGACTTTATCGGTCACGTCGGAGATACAGAGCATGATACGACGCAGCTGACCACGCTGTTCTACAGCCAGTTTGTCGTAGCTTTCGATATCGGCCAGCATGCCTTTCGCACGTTCCAGCGCGTTAATCGCGTTTGCCGGGTGGCAATGGAACTCGCCCGGTGCAGTCAGTGCGCCAGAGTCAGGAGAAGGGATCAACTGGTCTACGCCGGTCGCTTTCTTCAGCAAATCAGGATGCTGCTGGAAGTAAGTCTCAACGTTGTTTACCGCATCACGGGTACGGGTGATCTCATAGCCAGAGGCGTTCATGTTAACCACGAAGCCTGCCGGTGCGACGCCAATCAGAACCAGCATCACCAGACCGATACCTTTCTGACCATCGTTCGCGCCATGAGAGAAGGCGACGCCGATAGCGGAAATGATCAGCGCGATACGTGTCCAGAACGGCGGCTTTTTCTTGCCGTCTTTCTTCTCACGCTCTGCTGGCGTCAGGTGGATACGTGCACGTTTCTTCGTGTTGCTCCAGTAGCGACGCAGGATGAAAATCAATCCACCCGCTACCACCAGACCGACGATAGGGGAGATGATCAGAGAGCCGAAAATACCCAGTACTTTAGGAAGGTTCAGCGCATCAACAACCGATGTACCGGTCATCAGGGCGTTAGTTAAACCGATACCGATAATCGCGCCGATAAGGGTGTGAGAGCTGGATGCCGGCAGGCCGAAATACCAGGTACCGAGGTTCCAGATAATCGCAGCAAGCAGCATTGAGAACACCATGGCCAGGCCATGACCGGAACTCACGTTAAGCAGCAGATCCGTTGGCAGCATATGCACAATGGCATAGGCAACGCTCAGTCCGCCCAGGAGGACACCAAAAAAGTTAAATACCGCCGCCATAACGACCGCAAGCTGCGATCGCATTGCGCGAGTGTAGATAACCGTTGCAACTGCGTTTGCAGTGTCGTGGAAGCCATTGATCGCTTCGTAAAACAGCACAAAAACCAGAGCAAGCAATAATAAAAGCCCGGTATGTAAATCCAGGCCGGCAAACAAATGTAGCATAGGACGTTACGCCATTTTGAGGACATGAACGCGGCGCATTATCCAGGACAAATGCGCAACGGGCAAAGTGAAATATAGACTTTTTTTGACATACCACCTGATTTGAGAAATGTGCCTGAATAGATAATCTTTAAATATCAATGAAATGGCTTTGTAATATCTTTTTACGCTGGTGCGACCACTGAGGAAACTTTACAATCCGCGGCAGTTAACGAAGAGGATTTTGACGTGGAAAGGTTTGATGCCGTAGTAATTGGCGCCGGTGCGGCGGGTATGTTTTGTGCGGCAATGGCCGGACAAGCGGGTCGTCGTGTGCTGCTGCTGGATAACGGAAAAAAGCCTGGCCGCAAGATCCTGATGTCCGGTGGCGGGCGCTGCAATTTCACTAATCTTTATGTCGAGCCTGCGGCCTATTTGAGCCAGAACCGTCATTTTTGTAAATCTGCGCTGGCGCGCTACACGCAGTGGGATTTCATCGAACTGGTGGGTAAACACGGTATCGCGTGGCATGAGAAGACGCTGGGACAGCTGTTCTGCGACGACTCTGCCCAGCAAATCGTGGATATGCTGGTGGCCGAGTGCGAGAAAGGCGGCGTAGTCATGCGCCTGCGCACCGAAGTGCTGGACGTCGCCCGTAACGAGCAAGGGTACACGCTGCAACTCAACGGCGAAACCGTCAGCGCCGATAACCTGGTGATCGCCAGCGGCGGCCTCTCGATGCCGGGGCTGGGTGCCTCACCGTTCGGCTACAAAATCGCCGAGCAGTTTGGCCTGAAAGTATTACCCACGCGCGCCGGGCTGGTGCCGTTCACGCTGCATAAGCCGCTGCTGGAACAGCTTCAGACGCTCTCCGGCGTGTCTGTGCCGTCGGTCATTACGGCCGAAGACGGCACGGTGTTCCGCGAAAACCTGCTCTTTACCCATCGCGGTCTCTCGGGGCCAGCGGTATTGCAGATCTCCAGCTACTGGCAGCCGGGGGAGTTTGTCTCCGTAAACCTGGTGCCGGACTGCGATCTGGACGCCTTCCTCAATGAGCAACGCGCCGCGCACCCGAATCAAAGCCTGAAAAATACCCTGGCGATGCAGCTGCCGAAGCGTCTCGTGGAGTGCTTGCAGGTGTTAGGGCAAATTCCGGATGTTGCGCTTAAGCAGCTCAACAGCCGCGAGCAGGACACGCTGGTGGAGACGCTGACGAACTGGCGCGTGCAGCCAAACGGCACCGAAGGCTACCGCACGGCGGAAGTGACGCTGGGCGGCGTGGATACAAACGAACTCTCATCCCGCACGATGGAAGCCCGCAACGTGCCGGGTCTTTATTTCATTGGTGAAGTGATGGACGTGACCGGCTGGCTCGGCGGGTATAACTTCCAGTGGGCGTGGGCCAGTGCCTGGGCATGCGCGCAGGCACTCGCTGATGTCCGAGGACAATAAAGTTGTACACAAAGCACTAAAGTTGTAACCATTCTCAAAAAACGACGCTAATGTTGTATACTTACTGAATGTGTGGTTATAGGGTTGGAGACTATAAAATGCACATATAGGTACGTATCAATGTCGTTTTTAGGGTACGATCATGGCTAGGGGTAGGCGTCTCAAATCCTATTTGGATTATGAAAATGCGCTAGGTGACGGCATAGGAGTGGGCTATGGCCAAAGTTATCAGCCCTGGCTTAGAGCTCAGGACGTTAAATCCCGTGGAAACCGTTCGATAGTCTTTGGCCTTAAGACGTTTCGAAACCATCATCTCCTTTCTTCTGTCGAAAGTAACTTTTTCTATCTGGCTGAGTTTAATGACTCGGTGATTGATATCCGGGAACAATTCCCACTCTTTCCTCTCCGGCTTACCCAACAAATAGCAAATCATCTACATTTTCAACATCCTATGGTGAGGGGAGTAAGAGGAGTACCTGTCGAAGTTCTGAATGTTATGACAACCGATTTTTTACTGACCTTGAGAACTCCTGAAGGCGGACTTCGATACAAAGCTATAGCAGTAAAACATAACGAGAGCATACCTGAACGCGAAGCCCAAAAACTTGAAATAGAGAGGATGTTTTGGCAGTTGATTGATGTTGAGTTTCAAATTTATGTTGGCTCGGAACTCAATAACGTCGTCGGTAAAAACATTTGCTGGGCTACTTCTGTATTAAGAGATGGTTCTGAATTTTATGATAAATATCCTCTTGATAAAATCCTATGGAAGCTTAAACCAGATGTTTATCCCATAGTAGGACTACGTGCAATGATTTCATCAATCTTTGGGGTAGATGCACAAGAAGCGATGATGTTATTGCAGGCAATGATTGGATTAAAAATGATAAATGTTGATTTATCATATCCAATACTCGAAACCGGTCTGATAAAGATAATTTCCAATGACCACTATATAGGACTGAACGCAAATGGATATTATTAGGAATTCAGTCTGGCTCTCTCAAGGCACTGATTTGCTTGCAGAGGGACTTTACCGTGTTTTGGATTTTGACAGAAAGGTCGATTTGTTAATTTTGTTTAAAATAAAATCAGAAAGAACGGGTAAGCCAATCCCTTTCTCATTTTCAATGTTTAAATATTATATTGAATCAAATAGCATAACTTGTAAAGATTATATATATCCTTCATATATGTTAGTAGATGAGAAAGAATTAACAGATAAAGACAGAGGAAGGCGAGATGAAAATTACAATATCATTAAAGATCTTGTAGATGACAGAATGTTTCTGTTCGACTATGCATTACATAAAAAGTCGCACCTTTTAATGGATTACTCAAGAAATAAAAAAATATCACAATATACTATCAGAACGCTTCTGGCGTTGTATTGGCGACATGGGCAGGATATTTATGCATTGCTACCCGCATTCTCGAACTGTGGCGCCGCTGGGAAAAGTAGAATCAAACATGAAATTAAACTTGGGAATTCCAAAAAAAACAGAGCATTACCTAATGAACGATCACGTGTTTTCATTCTTAATGAAAGAGATATAAATAATATTAGAAAATCTCTCATTACGTATCATTATAAAGTTAACGGAGATACGATAAAGAAAACATTAGAGAGACATATTGATTTGTATTTTAGGGATGAAATTAAAACAGCAAACCTAGAAAATAGAGCTCCATATGTTCCTTCTTTAAAACAATTTTCATACTGGAATAAAAAACTCTTCACTAAAGATTTCTCGATAAATAAGAAGAACACGAAAAAAGAAATAGACCTCAAAATGCGGGCGCTTTTAGGTAGTGTGGCTAATACAACTGTTTTGCCGGGTGATGTTTTCGAAATAGACTCAACTGTCGCTGATGTACATCTTATTTCGAGTTTAAACAGACGAAAAGTCATTGGGCGTCCTACTATTTATACAGTGGTGGATCGTGCAACAAGAATGATTGTTGGCCTTCATGTTTCTTTATACCATGCTTCATGGCGAGCCGCCCGACAAGCGTTAGCAAATTGCTTTATGCCAAAAAAAGAATATTGTAGATTATTTGGAATCTCTATTACTGATGATGATTGGCCTTGTTCTCACATTCCATTAACATTGATGTGTGACAACGGGGAGATGATTGGTCTTAAACCTCAGGAAGAGATGACCCCCCTGACAAAACTTGAGTTTGCGCCAGTCGGTAGAGGCGACAGAAAAAGCATTGTTGAACGCTGTTTCGGCATTCTGAATGATGAGGTTATTCATAGGCTTATTGGAACAACACGAAGGGGAAAGATTGTTAAAGGAGAGCCAACACCGCAATCCAGGGCTTGTTTAACGATTCAGGAGGTCACGTCTTTACTGATTCGGGAGATACTTGCACATAATCAGAGAACGTATGAGGAACTGGCTTATATCAATCCCTTACTGATTGAAAATGATCTCGTAATATCACCAAAAAATAGTTGGATGATAAGCTTAAAGCACGGGAGATTCAGCGCAAGAGCCGTTGGGGCCGACGAAGTGATCGCACGATTGTTAATCCCTGTGAACGCTAACATTACCGCCGGTGGGATTCAGTACAATAATCTTTTTTATGAATGTGATCCTGAAATTGCATCAGGTGTCAGAGTATTTGGAAGAACCACTTGTGAAGCAAGAATAGATGACAATTGCGTAGATTATATATATGTAAGATTTGACAAAAATAGCATTTTCAAAAAACATTACCTACTTAAGAAAAGAGATGTATTTAAAGGGAAAGCTCATCTTGATACAGATGTAATGGCTGATTGGGTAGATACTCAAAAAGAAATTAATTTATTTACTCTGGATTCGCTCAGCAATATCAATAATAAAGATGAATTTAACAGGAAAGGTAACGAAAGATTAAATGAAATATACGAATCTCGCCGGGTACATGGTAAAGATATTAAAAAGAACAGGAAAAATGAACTTGATTCATTAGGGCGAACTCATGTTGCTAATGGAAGATCTGAACCCCTACTTCCTTCATCCAGTAATGTTCTGCTTTTGCCTGGCCGGGAGGAGAAACAAAGATGGTTAAAAGGTAAGAAGAAGACTGAGGACGCAGAATAATGAATCTTATACGGCGCGTTTCAGCGATATATAAAGAACAGGAGTTACCTGAGTATCGTGGCAATCCCTTAATTGAAGCACTTCCTGAAGCGCTTACGGAAGATGAAGTACTTCTGGAAATGAGTTATTTCCCCGAAATTGACGAAAAAATCCGCTGGACTGCCCCGGCGAATGTTAGAGAGCAGTATGTCGAACGTATAAAGAAATTCCGTTGCCCTCAAACCAATCTTATCCAGGCTTATAAGATGATCTTACGGGCACTTAGGGAAAGCTATGCAGCTCGTAATCCTTTAAAAAGCGGAACAATTCAATATCTTCATTACTATGGAAATGAGCGTCCTGATATTGAGCCAGAAAGTGGATATTTTAAATCCCAGGCTGAAACTATTACGATAGTTGGAATGAGTGGTTCTGGAAAAACTACCATGATTGAGCAAGTCATGGATCATTTCCCTCAGATTATAGAACACAGCAGCTATAAAGGAGTTTTTCCCGGCTTCAGTAAGCAAATTGTATGGGTAAAGATTAATTGTCCATACAATTCAAGTGTGAGAGACCTTTGTGAAGAGATTTTACAAAAATTAGATGATGCAATTGGTATTGAACGAACTACACCTGAGATTAGAAATGGTGCTCTGGCTCGCCAGATTGCACAAAGAATTAAATCATCATTTTTGGGTATCCTTGTTATTGATGAAATGCAGAGGCTTAAATTTTCAAGAACCGGGGGTGAGAGTAAGTTGATTGATTTTTTACATGAAATTGTAGATTCCATGGGGGTATCTATGGTTTTTTGTGGAAATCATCCTTTTGACGAGACGCTGACAAAGAAAATGAGAATTGCCAGGCGGGCAGAGTCTGGTGGTTACATGAAAATTAAGAATGTTAGATACGATTCACAAGACTGGCAATCGTTTATTCATTATTTATGGCCATTACAATGGACAAATGTTGAAACTCCATTAAATGATGAGTTAAACGAAAAATTATTCATTTTATCTAAAGGCAATATTGGATTGGCTCAGATGATTTATCGGGGGGCACAATTAAAGGTTATCGGTAGCGGCAATGAAATCATCACTGGCGCAGTCTTGTCGGCCTCTGTACCGGTACTCGTGAGTCATACGGAGGAATATAAGGATACTCCACTCCCGGGGGCCGCGACTGAAGATGAGGAAGCTAAATGGCTCTCTGCATCTAATGAGGGTGATGCTTCGGCTAAAATCATGGCAGAGAAGTCCCTAAAGTCTTTGATCCCTGGGGATATAGACAGGCCACAGCACAAGGAATTCGTAGGAAAAATAGACGAGGTTTTGCGCAATTTCGACGAGAAAATACTGTCTCTTGACCACGATCTTGTTATCAACAGAACAGCTGAAAAGAAAAATACCTACGATGCTCTTCAGCGTTGCGGGCTTATAAATATAGATCCACTTAATAAATTGTAATGAGGTAACAGTTCGTAACGGTCAAAGAGAGGTGTGGGAAATGAGAATGTTGCCTGTTTTGCCTGATGAATCCTTGTTCAGCCGGTTTTGTCGGACAACTACCGTGTACGGTATGTCCCCATCTTCTCTGTTAACGATCATTTTCAACAAACCTGATATGAACGTCCATCCAATTCTCAATTCAGGATTAAAGGCTATTTCTCTTCATACATCCGAAAGGGCAGATCAGCTCTGGCATGAACAGACTTTACTCCCTCTTTTTGCCTGGGCACTACCAATCAGTCGTAATGAAATTATGGATTTCAACACGACCCCTGCCAGGCTTAATCGATTGTGCCGCCTTAGTAATTTTTCACTAGGGCAGCGCACACTATTGAAGTTTTGCCCGGTTTGCGCTCGTGAAGATACTTTTCATTATGGTGTTACTTATTGGCATCTGGCGCATCAGCTTCATGGGGTTACAACCTGCCATCGGCATCCGGTAGCGCTTGAAAGCATCCATGTCCCTTCTTCACCGCACATACGTATTGGACTGATGCCTCCTGTTTCGTATACAGAACAACTTAGCAATGAGATAGACTTCGATTTTGCTAAGTTTTGTTATGAGTCCCTAAATATAATCAGAAGAAAAGATATTACACACCCCAATTACATGGATGTACTTAAAAAGTTGAATTTATTATCATTGGATGGAAATTTAAAGAAAAATGTATTCTACGCACATGTTTATGCTAAGTGCCAGTTATTTGGGGAGGGTTCATCGGGACTTATACCAACATCCCTAACTGATTATCATTACTGGGAGCCTATACTCAAAGACAAATGTTGTCAGCATCCCACAAAGCATCTTTTGCTTTGTTATTGTTTGTTAAATACTTGCTGGCCAACGTATGCAGGAAGTCGTACTAATAAAAAGAAAGAAATCTTTAAAAGTCATAAGAAATACAGTTTTCATATAGTTGAAAATAATACTAGTGTTAGCAACCTTGGGAAGGAATTTAGTCGCAGCAGATGTTACATTAAAACACTTATTTATAAAAAATACCTGAGGGCGTTTAAGCGAAACACAAAAATTAATATATTCACTGAATTGCTTATCAAGTCTATGGCTGTAAGGGGGTTTAGTCTGGCATCCATAGCTGAGAAAAACTCATTATCGGAAGGAGCTGTATCCTCTGTAATTTCATCTTGTTACGGTTTATGCTCATGGCGTAAAAAATGTAAAAAAGATTCTTTAAGACGGCGTCATAAGCAGAAAATATTAAGATTTATACATAATCAATCCGTTTCTATAACACGAAAGTTAGTCAAAGAAAGTTGTTATGCAAGTTTCTATTGGCTAAATAAACATGAATGTGACTGGCTTAATTCCTGTCTTCCTAAAACAATACGATGCTATAAAAATAAAAGAGTAGACTGGAGCGAGAGAGATATTATCTCATCATCATTAATAAATGATGTTTTATCTCAGGGGCAGTACTCGATGTCACTTACAAGTCTAGATGCTTTACTGGGAGGGCATGGCTGGCTTTTGAAATACAGAGATAAACTACCAATGACAATGATACTTCTCAGAAAAATGGAACTAATTAAATAAGAGGGAGTTATATGGTTTACGAAAATGAATTGTGGCACAGTTTTCTTCTGCGTTCACAGATAATGTATAACTTATCCAATTGCAGGAACATAATATCAAAGCATGGCGCACTAAGGTACGATGCCTTTCCTCGTTTCGAACTGATTGATATGTACAAATTGCATAGCTTGCAGGATATATATGACATTCTTGCCACTAGAAATGGTTATATACTAACTTCCAATATAGTGTCGTTATTTTCTGGTGTTTACGGGTATTTTAACGCTGTTGAAGATGCCTGTCGGAAAAATTTTCACATAACTAATTCATATCCATTGGTAAACATCTCAAACATTCGTTACTGTCACAAATGTATTGTTGAAGATATACACTCTAAAGGCATTGGTTATCTGCGTCATAGATGGTTGTTTGAATCTAAATGTGCAGTTCATAGTACCAGTTTATATGAGGTTTGTTTTGATAACTATTTGAATGCAGTGAAAGGACTTAGTGACTTAATTATAAGTGGAATAAATCCTCATGGTTATTGTTCCCTTGTGGTTGACGTTTCAAACCCTTTCAAAAATCCAGTGTATATATTACCATGTGCACGTAATAAAATTTTAAAATGGATTTCGGACAATAAAAATATGCTGATTTACTTTCTCTTTGATCTCTTCAAATGTAAGTCGCATTCAAGTTTATCTAAGGTTATCGAAGTCAAGATAATGCATGATAGATATATTTCTGCGGTGTTCAAGATGTTAAGTGAAGTTAATTTTTGTAATTTCAACTCATTTATTTCTGATATTTTTGAGGACGTAAGTTATGCCTCTATCGGACTTGATGATTATTCTGTTAATGTGCATTTTCTCAGGCTAAGGGCTGCAGATTGTAAATTTTGCCAGTTGAATGGTAAATATTTTTGCTCACTTTACAATGTAAAACTTCTTCGCTAATTTCACTTCATTTATAAAATACTAAGAAAGCTAGTTAGATAAGGTTTTATATTTTGACTGTGGCAGGAATAAATTATCACTCATAGAGTTTCCCTGGGGGTTACCACCTGTGTATGATGCCGGTTAGCAACAACGTCTAAAAGACCTGCGATCACGTGGGTCCCTCTCCAGCAAAGGGGCAAGGGGTGCTATATAACGGTGTACTGCTTACCCAATACGGCCTTGTATTTGAAAGATGCCGCATCTTGGCAGGATTCGTATTACAGCCTATAGTCTGTTAATGAGCATTACAGCCTATATGCTGTAAATCCCTGCGTTATGCTTGTTAACTCGTCGATACGGAAGGTCACTTATGAACACTCAATACGCTTTGAAGACTTTGAATCAGTTACGTCCTGTTTTAATCGGCTTTCGCAAAGCCAATGGACTGACGCAAAAAGATGTTTCTGAACGTTTGGGTATAACACAGCAAACTTATGCCCGACTAGAGGCCAACCCTGCAAGTGCGGGTTTTGAGCGTTTGTTTAGGGTGTTCAGCGTCCTTGGAGTGGAGATCGTACTTTCATCCAGGGAACCATTGTCAGATGCAAAGCCCGAATACGGAGCTATGCACAATTATTCTTCACTTCCAGCCAGGCGGGAGAAATGGTGACGCCTGGCGCTTCCCGGTCTAATTTTTCTTCAACAAGATTAACCCCTTAGCGGCCTGAAGTATCAGGTTGCGATAGAGCCTTTCATTTCTTCTGTTATGTTAAATACACCATTTTGAGCTATTTCGCTCGGCCTTAAATTATCTCTTCATTCTTCAGTGAAAATTTTATGTCGATCACATTATCGATGAATTTAGGAAATAATCCGTAAATGAAAATCTATCTTCTTTTAAATTCATCAGTGTCAGTAGCAAATATTACGCATAAAAAAATGGTTATTATTATCATTTAAATTATAAAGCTCATGAGTCAATTCCAAAAAATATAATAAGCATTGAAATCATTACCCGTGATTCTGGAGTTTTAACTTTGCCATGTAACCAACCACAAGTTAGTTTCCGGTGTTTTGAGGGGCAGTAAAGTTCTGAAAGCGCGACCAGATCATAATCCCGAAATGTCGTTAAGATATTCTGAATAACGGTTATCCCTGCTTGTTGGCAGGCATTTGAAAATATATTTTGTATTCAGGTTGCAGCAAAACGCTTTCTTACACACAGGACTTCATATGCGGCTCAGAAAATTAAAACTGAAAAACTTCAGAGGCTACAGAAACTCTACTGAAATCATTATTGATGAAAGCATGACGGGTATTGTCGGTCGTAATGACTTTGGGAAATCAACGCTTCTGGAAGCGCTGGCTATTTTTTTTGAAACAGAAGGAATGAAGGCTGACAAGAATGACATGAACTGTTTCAGCCTAAGAGAAGGGGACGGCCGTTTTGAAATAGCCTGTGAATTTGATGACCTGCCCGATTTTATCATGATCGACGACAGGGTGCAGACCACGCTCGCCTCAGAACATCTGCTGAATGAGGACGGCAATTTTGAAATCGTCAAAACGTTTAAAGCAACGACCTCAGGAAAACCGGAGCAGACCTGCATCCGCTGCATCCACCCGGATGAGGAGCCCCTGAGAAATTTACTGGGCATGAAAATTTCTGAGCTCAAGGCGGTGGGAAAAGAAGTTGAAAAAAATGTGGCGGATAAACGCACTGCATCGTTATGGCGTCAGGCCATCAGGGAAGCCGCAGCCCCCTATACCTGTTCGGAAATTATGCTGGATGTCGATAAAGAGTTCGGAACCGACACAAAATCATTATGGGGTAAGATCCTCGATTTGCTGCCCACGTATGCGATTTTCAAAGCCGACAGGGAAAGCAGCGACGGGGATTCCGAAGCTAAAAACCCCTTACAGCAGGCCGTAAAAGACGCTCAGGCTGCGCTGCAGGACAAAATTACAGCGCTGGAAAATGAGATTCAGGACAGCGTCCTGGATGTCGCACAGAGAACGCTGGATAAATTACGTGAAATGGCCCCCGAACTCGCCAGTGAACTGACTCCACGATTTAAGGAGAAACCCAAGTGGACCTTCAATTTCACCCTGGACGGGGAAAATGGCATCCCCATCAATAAGCGCGGCAGCGGGATAAGGAGGCTTATCCTGTTGAATTTTTTTCGGGCTGAGGCTGAAAAGAATGTCGCGGGGACGCCCAGAAATGTGATTTATGCCATAGAGGAGCCTGAAACGTCACAGCATCCGAACTATCAGATGATGCTGATGAAAGCGTTACTGGCACTGGCAGGCCAGCCGCACCGTCAGATTATCGTCACCACCCATGTCCCGGCGCTGGCCGGATTAATCCCTGTCGAAGGCGTACGTTATGTTACCCGAAATGAGGCGGGTGAACCCGTAGTAAAAATGCCGGATGACGCAGTGCTGAAGGAAGCCACTGAAAGCCTGGGGGTGCTGCCAGAGACCGGTATGGAAAGGGCGCAGGGGATTGTTCTGGTAGAGGGAAAGTCGGATGTTACTTTCCTGAGGCATGCGGCCAGTTCATTAAAACAGTCAGGTGCGCTGCCAGCCTCTCTGGAGGACGTGAAAATAGTGCCAGTCCTCATAGGAGGGTGTGGTAGCGTCAAACACTGGGTTACATTGAATCTGGCCAAAGATCTGGGGCTTCCCTGGTGCGTATTTCTGGACTCCGATATTGGGGGAGACCCTGCACAGGTTCTGTCCATCCAGAAGCGTAAAAAAGAAGTAGAGGAGGCCGGTAAGGTATTTTTCGCTACGCGCAAACGTGAGATAGAAAACTATCTGTGCCCGGATCTTATCGAGGAAATTACTGGTGTAGCCGTCACGTTTACGGACACCTGTGACGCTAAAAAAATAATCGGCCGGGCTGTGGGAATGAAACCCGATAATGTACTAGATAAATTCTGGCCTCAGATGACATCAGAAAGAATCATCTCAAGATCAACCTATCATGACGGAACGCAGGAGAGAAGCGAGCTGGTTGAGATCCTGAGCGACATTGTATCCATGACGAGATAATGTATTAAATAAGCATCTCAGGTGCATATATTCCGGTCCTCAACAAAGGACCGGAGTACAGAGTAGTAAAAACCCGAAATTAATCGGGTTTGAATTATATAAAGATTAACCGACTCCCGCGCCCAGGAACGATGTAAAATCACGCTTGTCGTGACATTTCTACAATGTTTACTTTTGACTATCAAGCCATTTATTCATCTGCTCAATTTCACCTTTTTGAGCTTTAATGATGTCCTGCGCGAGCTTTCTCATTTTCGGATCTTTTCCGTATTTGAGCTCGGTCTCAGCCATTGCTATTGCCCCTTCATGGTGCGCTACCATGCCTTTCGCAAAAGCCTTGTCGGGATCGGACTCATTTACGGCAGCCATCATTTTGTCATGCATGTCTTTCATGCCAGCCATATATTCCTGTGACGAAGCCGAGGTAGACATATCAGTCATTTTCATTTCTGAATGTTCTGCTGAAATCGCTGGCAGGGATAACATTAATACTGCAAATAAAGTGTTTCTGGCTTTCATAAAAAATATCCTTTTAGCGTTGATGCCCGTTAACTGTAGCAGAATCTGATAAAAATGCCCCCTGTAGGGGGCAAAGATGTTGCCATATATCCGGTTACGGAAAAATCTATCAAGGAAATAAGGACAGCACAGATACTTCCCTCGCCGTCAGCCTGCACTGAGCATGCGACGATGCGCTTCGGCCATGGCCTGATGTGGGCCAGACTGACCGTTATTCATAAATTCATGGGCAACTGCAGCTCTTTCATGCTCATTCATTGCCGCTAATGACTTCGACGGCCCGGTAGGGGAAACGGTCTGACTTCCCATCATCCTCTGATGACTTTCCACCATTTTCTGGTGCGCATCCGCCGACCCGTTCGTCATGGTTTCATGAGCAATAATGGCCTGTTCATGCTGGTCCATACCGGCCATACGAGGTGCAGTCCCCTGGATCCCGACAGGAGCCGCAGCAGACTGCATCTGGTGAGCAGGTGCCTGTGCATTGTTGACCCGCTCATGGATATTCACGGTTTCAGTGGCCCAGGCCGAAGAAATTAAGCCAAAGCCCAGCAAGGATGCTAATACGATATTTTTCATGATAACTCTCCATTTCTTAATTAGTGATGTCCGGGGGAGTACAACCGGTGTTTTCAGTTCCATAACTGAAACAGGTTCGGAAGTGTTTATTTCTCCGGGAGGGGACTGGATATTCATTTCCTGGCGTCCACTGACGCCGGATATTGATAAAGCAATCCAGCCTTCCTGATAAGTTGCACTAATTATATCGAATGGCTTCTGTTTGCTGCATGACAGGCTAATGACATCTTTGTCATTTAAATCTTTATTCCCAGCACTGGGTGTCCGGAATCATTTTCTCCAGTCTGGGCACGGATAAGATAAAACGCGTTGAGTGTACGTCCGATTCCACCTGCACTCTTCCGTGATGTGCTTCCACGATTGACTTCACAATCGCAAGGCCGATGCCGCTGCCTTCTCCTTTTCGTTGTCTGGACGGATCCACCCGATAAAAACGGTCAAACAACCTTGATAAATGCTCTTCAGGGATTGGTTTCCCCGGATTTTCAATCACAAGGTCAAAAAAGCTCTCCTGCTCTCTTATTGAGACGGTGATTGCCTGTCCCTCCGGGGTATAACGCAGGGCATTGGATAACAGATTATTGATCGCCCTTCTGAACATTTGTGGATCTCCCTCAACCAGGCAGGGCATCCCGTTAAATTTGAGCGTGATATTGCGTTCTTCGGCCCAGGCTTCGAAAAACTCGAAGACTTTCATGACTTCCGCTCTGAGGTCAAACATGACCCTGTCAGGTATCAGCTGATTATTATCTGCCTGTGCCAGGAACAGCATATCGCTGACCATTTTGGTCATCCGGTTATACTCTTCAAGACTGGAATAGAGGACATCCTCAAGTTCCCTCTGTGTTCGATCCTGACTCAGTGCGATTTCAGTCTGCGTCACCAGATTGGTGATGGGCGTTCTGATCTCATGCGCGATATCGGCAGAGAAATTGGCCTGGCGGGTAAAGACATCCTCAATCTTTCCAATCATATGATTGAACGAGATAACCAGTTGCTCCAGCTCAATGGGAACGCGTGTCGGTTCCAGTCGCGCATCAAGATTCTCGGAGGTGATGTTTTTAATGGCATTGCTGACATTACGAAGGGGCAGGTGCCCCTGACGGACAGCGATTCGAATGATCAGAACAATCAACAGGCTTATCACGACGGCAATCGCAATCAGGTTCTTTTTCAGCGCATCGAGGTAATGGAGATGGAAATTAATGGATAGGCCAGTCAGCATGACATAGTTCTGCTGTTTGCCCTGAAATATCGCCTGACCAGAGGAGGCGATAATCCTGTATGTTTCCATCTTCATTTCGGACCCGGTATCCATCGGTCCCGCAGGATCCTCCACCGTCCAGAGAAAGACATCCCGTGCGCGGCTGTGCTCGCTAAAATCTGCTGAATTCACTGCCGGGCGTAGTGCCGCCCCCTGAGCTGAGCTAAAGAGCACTTCCCCCCTGGGATTGAGGAGCAAAAGGGCAACGTTGCGGTAGCTGGCAATTGATTCCTTTATTTTGCTTATTTTTTTATCATCCGGATCCACCGGGGACTGCAGTATACGGTTCAGTGTGGTGCTGATTTGTTGAAGATCGCTGACATCCTGCTCGGCAAAATGATTTTCAACAGAATGCAGCATAAACCAGGTGAATGCGATAAAAGCCAGTATCGTGGACAGGCTGATAAAAAAGGTCAGCCGCAGAGCGAGTGAGAAAGGGCGTCTGGAAGGTTTGCTATGCATCCGGGACCTCCAGCATGTAGCCCACGCCCCGGACTGTCTGGATCAGCTTTGTCTCGTAATCGTTGTCTATTTTAGCGCGGAGTCGCTTTACTGCGACATCGATCGCATTAGTGTCGCTGTCAAAATTCATGTCCCAGACCTGAGAGGCAATCAGGGAGCGGGGAAGAACCTCTCCCTGATGGCGAATGAAGAATTCCAGCAGGCTGAACTCTTTACTGGTGAGCACAATGCGGTTTCCGGCGCGACTGACTTTTCTGGATACGAGATCAATCGAGAGGTCAGCCACCTTAAACTGGCTTTCCGTGATCATCGTGTTTCCCCGCCTCAGAAGGGTTCTCACCCGGGCGAGCAGTTCGGCAAACGCAAAGGGTTTAACCAGATAATCGTCCGCACCCAGTTCCAGTCCTTTGACCCTATGTTCGATCGTGCCGAGGGCTGTCAGCAGTAAGACCGGCATACCCTTTCCGGCAGTGCGCAGCATGCGGATGATATCCCAGCCGTTCACATCAGGTAGCATGATATCCAGAATGACTAAATCATACTCGGCTGTCATGGCGAGATGATATCCGGTAAGACCATTATCAGCGTGATCCACTACGAACCCTGCCTCTGTAAGCCCTTTGCTGAGATATTCACCTGTTTTAATTTCGTCTTCGACGATCAATATTTTCATCTTGCTCCCCGGCTGGCTGCTAATGTCATTCTATTGCGCCCACGATCGTTATCAACGGATTACAGCAAAAATGACAACATTGTCATTATCCTGTCACCCGGCAAACAGAGAGCGTTAGGTAAAGTACCCCTATCAATACTCTGGACTTCATTTGAACCATTTACCAGGTCTGCCTGGACGAGAAGCGTTATGTTCAAATTAAAATTACTCAGCATTAGCACGATATTCATCCTGGCAGGCTGCGTGTCGCTTGCGCCTGAATATCAGCGGCCCGCAGCACCGGTACCCCAGCAGTTTTCACTGTCCCATAACAGCCTGACGCCAGCGGTAAATGGCTATCAGGATACGGGCTGGCGTAACTTTTTTGTCGATCCCCAGGTTACCCGGTTGATCGGTGAAGCTCTGACTAATAACCGTGATTTGAGAATGGCTGCCCTGAAGGTTGAAGAGGCCCGAGCCCAGTTCAACGTCACGGATGCAGATCGTTATCCCCAGCTGAATGCCTCATCCGGGATAACATACAGCGGTGGTCTGAAAGGTGACAAGCCGACCACACAGGAGTACGACGCGAGACTGGAGCTCAGCTATGAGCTCGATTTTTTCGGCAAACTTAAGAACATGAGTGATGCTGATCGCCAGAACTACTTTGCCAGCGAAGAAGCCCGTCGGGCCGTACACATCCTGCTGGTATCCAACGTTTCACAAAGCTATTTCAGCCAGCAACTGGCGTACGAACAACTTCGTATTGCGCGGGAAACGCTGAAAAATTATCAACAGTCCTATGCTTTCGTTGAGCAGCAGCTCGTGACCGGGAGTACGAACGTTCTGGCACTTGAACAGGCGCGAGGACAAATCGAAAGTACCCGCGCCGAAATAGCCAAACGAGAAGGCGATCTGGCTCAGGCAAACAATGCCCTGCAACTGGTGCTGGGAACGTACCGCGCACTTCCGTCAGAAAAAGGGATGAAAGGCGGGGAGATAGCCCCAGTAAAATTGCCACCAAATCTGTCTTCACAAATTTTGCTGCAGCGACCGGATATTATGGAAGCGGAATATCAGCTGAAAGCGGCTGATGCCAATATTGGCGCAGCGCGAGCGGCCTTTTTCCCCTCAATTACCCTGACCAGTGGTCTTTCCGCAAGCAGTACGGAGCTGTCCAGCCTGTTTACGTCAGGAAGTGGAATGTGGAATTTTATCCCTAAAATTGAAATTCCTATATTTAATGCTGGCAGGAATAAAGCCAATCTGAAGCTGGCTGAAATTCGCCAGCAACAGTCGGTGGTTAATTACGAACAAAAAATTCAGTCAGCCTTTAAGGATGTTTCCGACACGCTTGCGCTGCGCGACAGCCTTAGCCAGCAACTTGAGTCACAGCAGCGTTATCTTGATTCACTTCAGATAACTCTCCAGCGTGCCAGAGGATTGTATGCAAGTGGTGCTGTCAGTTACATCGAAGTGCTGGATGCAGAACGTTCCCTCTTCGCTACCCAGCAAACCATTCTCGATCTTACCTATTCCCGGCAGGTTAACGAAATTAATCTGTTTACCGCGCTGGGTGGCGGTTGGGTAGAGTAAATTTATTTAATTAATCAGGAAATTAAAATGCGTAATTCACTTAAAGCCGTTTTATTTGGTGCCTTCTCTGTCATGTTTTCTGCCGGTCTTCATGCTGAAACACATCAGCATGGCGATATGAATACTGCCAGTGATGCTTCGGTACAGCAAGTTATCAAGGGCACCGGTGTCGTTAAAGACATTGATATGAATACTAAGAAAATCACCATTTCGCATGAAGCAATTCCAGCGGTGGGCTGGCCTGCAATGACCATGCGCTTTACTTTTGTTAATGCAGACGATGCTATTAATGCCCTGAAAACAGGCAACCATGTCGATTTCTCGTTTATTCAGCAGGGCAATATCTCCTTACTCAAAAGCATTAACGTGACGCAGTCCTGATTGGCTGTCCGGAGCGATTACATCCTGTGCGCCTGTACATTCACATAGGTATATGTGTGAGTTAACCGTCAGGCGCATATGCCAGGTGTTTTGATTTTTTAGCGGAAAATTGTATGGCTTCTTTAAAGATAAAATATGCTGCAATAATTATCAGCAGCCTCATAGCAGGGGGGCTGATATCGGTTACTGCCTGGCAGTATGTAAACTCAGCACAAAAGACAGAAAAAACAGAACAAAAGGCACCGGAACGAAAGGTGCTTTTCTGGTATGACCCAATGAAACCGGATACCAAATTTGATAAACCCGGAAAATCGCCCTTTATGGATATGGACCTGGTGCCAAAATATGCTGATGACAGTGGCGATAAAAGCAGTGGCGGGATCCGTATCGACCCAACCCAGGTTCAGAATCTGGGATTAAAAACGCAAAAAGTCACGCGAGGAATGCTGAATTATTCTCAGACAATCCCGGCTAATGTCAGCTATAACGAGTATCAGTTTGTTATTGTGCAGGCGCGTTCTGACGGGTTTGTCGAAAAAGTCTACCCCATGACGATTGGCGATCATGTGAAGAAGGGGACGCCACTTATCGATATTACCATTCCGGACTGGGTGGAAGCACAGAGTGAATTCCTTCTGTTATCCAGCACCGGTGGTACTTCCACGCAAATTAAAGGCGTTCTGGAACGGCTTCGCCTGGCAGGTATGCCGGAAGAGGATATTCAGAGACTGCGTTCTACCCGGAGCATTCAGACCCGTTTTACCATTAAAGCACCTATTGATGGTGTCATTACTGCATTTGACCTGCGCACCGGCATGAATATTTCGAAAGATAAGGTGGTGGCTCAGATTCAGGGAATGGACCCGGTCTGGATCAGCGCTGCAGTGCCAGAATCTATCGCCTATCTGCTGAAAGATACGTCGCAGTTTGAAATTTCGGTACCGGCTTATCCGGATAAAACATTCCATGTCGAAAAATGGAATATTCTTCCCAGCGTGGATCAGACAACCCGTACGCTTCAGGTCCGTCTCCAGGTTTCTAATAAGGATGAGTTTCTCAAGCCGGGCATGAATGCCTATCTGAAACTGAATACCAGAAGCCAGGAGATGCTGCTGATACCAAGCCAGGCCGTTATCGATACCGGCAAAGAACAGCGCGTGATTACTGTTGATGATGAAGGCAAGTTTGTGCCGAAACAGATCCACGTTCTGCATGAGTCACAGCAACAGTCCGGCATCGGCTCCGGCCTGAATGAAGGCGATACCGTGGTGGTCAGTGGCCTGTTCCTCATTGACTCTGAAGCCAATATTACGGGCGCACTGGAACGTATGCGCCACCCTGAAAAAACAGAAAGCAGTATGCCAGCAATGTCTGACCAGCCTGTAAATATGCATTCAGGGCACTGAGGAGACGACGATGATTGAATGGATTATCCGGCGCTCTGTCGCCAACCGTTTCCTGGTCATGATGGGGGCCCTGTTTCTCAGCATCTGGGGCACATGGACGATTATTAACACGCCTGTCGATGCCTTGCCTGACCTGTCAGATGTGCAGGTCATTATCAAAACCAGCTATCCCGGCCAGGCCCCGCAGATTGTAGAAAACCAGGTCACCTATCCACTTACCACCACCATGCTGTCCGTGCCTGGCGCAAAAACCGTGCGTGGTTTTTCACAGTTCGGTGATTCGTATGTGTATGTCATTTTTGAAGACGGCACCGATCTGTACTGGGCCCGTTCCCGCGTGCTGGAGTACCTGAACCAGGTACAGGGAAAACTGCCCGCCGGTGTGAGTTCTGAAATCGGTCCGGACGCCACGGGGGTGGGCTGGATATTTGAATATGCCCTTGTCGATCGCAGCGGAAAACACGACCTTTCAGAACTGCGTTCTCTGCAGGACTGGTTCCTGAAATTTGAGCTGAAAACCATCCCGAACGTGGCTGAGGTCGCTTCGGTTGGCGGCGTGGTGAAACAGTACCAGATTCAGGTCAATCCGGTAAAATTGTCTCAGTATGGTATCAGCCTGCCCGAAGTGAAACAGGCCCTTGAATCGTCTAACCAGGAGGCCGGTGGCTCATCCGTTGAAATGGCCGAAGCTGAGTATATGGTCCGTGCCAGCGGTTATCTTCAGAGCATTGATGATTTTAATAACATCGTCCTGAAAACAGGCGAGAACGGCGTGCCGGTTTATCTGCGGGATGTTGCCCGCGTGCAGACCGGGCCTGAAATGCGGCGTGGTATTGCCGAGCTGAACGGCCAGGGCGAAGTCGCTGGCGGCGTGGTGATCCTGCGGTCGGGTAAAAATGCACGCGACGTTATCACGGCAGTGAGGGATAAACTTGAGACGCTGAAGGCCAGCCTGCCGGAAGGCGTTGAAATCGTGACCACCTACGATCGCAGCCAGCTCATCGACCGGGCGATTGATAACCTCAGTTCCAAACTTCTGGAAGAGTTTATCGTGGTGGCCATCGTCTGTGCCCTGTTCCTGTGGCACGTACGTTCTGCCCTGGTGGCGATTATCTCTCTGCCGCTTGGTCTGTGTATCGCCTTTATCGTCATGCACTTCCAGGGACTGAACGCCAATATCATGTCGCTGGGAGGGATAGCGATTGCCGTCGGTGCGATGGTGGATGCCGCCATTGTGATGATTGAGAATGCGCATAAGCGGCTTGAGGAGTGGGATCATCAGCATCCGGGTGAGCAGATTGACAACGCCACCCGCTGGAAGGTGATTACCGATGCCTCCGTTGAAGTGGGACCCGCACTGTTTATCAGCCTGCTGATCATCACCCTGTCCTTTATTCCTATCTTTACCCTGGAAGGTCAGGAAGGACGTCTGTTTGGCCCGCTGGCATTCACGAAAACGTACTCCATGGCGGGCGCGGCCGCGCTGGCCATCATCGTCATTCCGATTCTGATGGGATTCTGGATCCGGGGGAAAATTCCTGCAGAGACCAGTAACCCCCTGAACCGGGTACTGATCAAAGCGTATCATCCATTGCTGTTGCGGGTTCTCCACTGGCCAAAAACAACCCTGCTGGTTGCGGCCTTGTCCATTTTCACCGTTATCTGGCCGCTGAGCCAGGTGGGCGGTGAGTTTCTGCCGAAGATTAACGAGGGCGACCTGTTGTATATGCCGTCGACCCTGCCGGGTGTCTCTCCGGCTGAAGCTGCAGCGCTCCTGCAGACGACGGACAAGTTAATCAAAAGCGTTCCTGAAGTGGCCTCTGTATTTGGCAAGACCGGTAAAGCAGAGACCGCCACGGATTCCGCACCGCTCGAAATGGTTGAAACCACGATCCAGCTCAAACCTGAGGATCAGTGGCGTCCAGGCATGACGATTGACAAGATTATTGAAGAACTCGACAGGACCGTCCGTTTACCGGGGCTGGCAAACCTCTGGGTGCCGCCAATCCGTAACCGTATTGATATGCTCTCAACCGGGATCAAAAGCCCGATAGGTATCAAGGTGTCCGGAACGGTTCTGTCCGATATCGATGCAACGGCGCAGAGTATCGAAGCGGTCGCCAAAACCGTACCCGGCGTAGTGTCTGCTCTCGCAGAGCGACTGGAAGGCGGGCGCTACATTGATGTGGATATCAACCGGGAAAAAGCCTCCCGCTACGGAATGACGGTGGGCGATGTGCAGCTGTTCATCTCATCAGCCATCGGCGGCGCGACGGTAGGGGAAACGGTTGAAGGCGTGGCCCGGTACCCGATTAATATCCGCTATCCGCAGGATTACCGGAACAGCCCGCAGGCCCTGAAACAGATGCCGATCCTGACCCCGATGAAGCAGCAGATCACGCTGGGCGATGTTGCGGATATTAAGGTCGTTTCCGGGCCGACTATGCTGAAAACGGAAAATGCCCGTCCAGCCAGCTGGATTTACATTGACGCGCGCGGCAGGGATATGGTGTCGGTGGTTAATGACATTAAAACGGCGATCAGTCAGAAAGTGAAACTGAGACCGGGTACCAGCGTGTCATTCTCCGGACAGTTTGAACTGCTTGAGCATGCCAACAAGAAACTGAAGCTGATGGTGCCGATGACGGTGATGATCATCTTCATCCTGTTGTATCTGGCATTCCGCCGGGTTGATGAAGCCCTGCTGATCCTGATGAGCCTGCCGTTCGCCCTGGTTGGCGGGATATGGTTCCTGTACTGGCAGGGCTTCCATATGTCTGTCGCAACCGGAACGGGGTTTATCGCTCTGGCCGGGGTGGCAGCAGAGTTTGGCGTGGTCATGCTGATGTATCTGCGTCATGCCATTGAAGCGCACCCGGAATTGTCCCGTAAAGAGACGTTCACACCGGAAGGCCTTGATGAAGCCCTCTATCATGGTGCCGTACTGCGTGTCCGGCCGAAAGCCATGACCGTGGCGGTGATCATTGCGGGTCTGCTGCCAATACTCTGGGGAACCGGTGCAGGTTCAGAAGTCATGAGCCGTATCGCGGCACCCATGATTGGTGGGATGATCACGGCTCCGCTGCTGTCCCTGTTCATTATTCCTGCCGCCTACAAATTAATCTGGCTGCGCAGACATAAAAAAAGCGTGTCCTGAACCTGAAAGGGCACCCCTGTGGGTGTCCTTCTTTACTGATTCACCCTGACGTCAGGGTTTAAATCGATAATATACAGAGGTGAGTATGAAAAAAGTGGTTCTGATGGCGCTGGCTCTCGGCCTTTCACTGCCCGCGATGGCGAGTGAAAAAGTGATTGATATGTACAAATCTGAAAACTGTGGCTGTTGTTCCCTGTGGGGCAAAGCGATGGAAAAAGACGGGTTTGAAGTACGAACTCACGTCATGAATGATCAGGCGCTGTCAGCCCTGAAAGAAAAGCATGCTATTCCTGCAGGACTGCGAAGTTGTCATACCGCGGTTGCCGGTAATTTGATCATTGAAGGCCATGTGCCTGCGACAACGATACATAAGGCAATGCAGTCTGGTTCAGGTATATACGGTCTCGCCACCCCCGGTATGCCAGCAGGAAGTCCTGGAATGGAGATGGGAGCCCGAAAAGAGGCTTACGATGTTATCGCATTCTCACCGGATGGAAGTAAAAAAGTCTTCCAGCGAATCGAATAGTCAGCGGAACGGCTGATAACGGGACGCCGGTAGCAGGCACTCCTGTGCCGGCGATATTCGTGGTAATCGCATCCATGACATACCCTGAAGACAGAAGATGCTTCGGTATGCATAAGGAGAGTTACTGTGAAAAATGACAATGCAGTGCAACACAACAACCAGACTGCTTCTGAGCAGACATTATCCCCGGACGAGGGCCACGTATTGCATAAGGTGAGAGATCCCGTGTGCGGGATGGCCATCCTGCCCGACAGGGCGCACAGCAGCATTCGATACCAGGACCATCAACTTTATTTCTGCTCCGCCAGCTGTGAGAGTAAATTTAAAGCCCATCCCGATCGTTATCTTACCGAAGATGCCAGTGAACATTCCCATCACCATCACCACGATCATCACGAAGTCAGCCCTGATCAGATAAAACAGCCTCACCACCAGGCGGAAAAAGAGAATTCTGAAGGTGTGTGGACATGTCCGATGCACCCGGAGATACGCCGCAGTGGTCCCGGAAGCTGTCCTGTCTGTGGAATGGCACTGGAGCCGCTCGTAGCTACGGCATCCACGGGGCCGAGTGATGAACTTCACGACATGACAAGACGCTTCTGGCTGGGGTTGTTGCTGGCGTTTCCGGTTCTGGTACTCGAAATGGGATCTCATCTGTTTCCCGAGTTGAGGAATACAGTACCGCCACAGTACAACACATGGCTGCAGCTGCTTCTGGCCTCCCCTGTCGTGTTGTGGTGTGGCTGGCCATTCTTCGCCCGGGCCGGAATGTCGTTACGTAACCGCTCCCTGAATATGTTTACCCTTGTTGCAATGGGGACCGGCGTAGCCTGGGTTTACAGCGTCATTGCAACCGTCTTCCCCTCCTGGTTTCCTGCATCGTTCAGAAACATGGATGGCCTGGTGGCCGTTTATTTTGAAGCCGCAGCAGTTATTACGGTGCTTGTTCTGCTGGGACAGGTTCTTGAGCTGCGGGCACGGGAACAAACCTCAGGCGCCATTACTGCGCTTCTGAACCTTGCCCCCAAAACCGCCAGACGGCTGGATCATGACGGTCATGAAACGGATATTAATGCGGAAGATGTCCTGCCTGGCGATAAGCTCCGCATCAGACCTGGAGAGAGTATTCCGGTCGACGGTATCGTGATCGAAGGCAAAACAACCGTTGATGAATCGATGGTGACCGGGGAATCTATGCCGGTTACCAAAACGGAGGGTGACCCTGTCATCGGGGGGACCATTAATCAGACAGGGAGTCTCATCATCCGTGCAGAGAAAGTCGGTGATGAAACAATGCTCTCACGAATTGTTCAGATGGTCGCTGATGCACAGCGTTCGCGTGCCCCCATCCAGAGAATGGCTGACAGCGTTTCAGGCTGGTTTGTTCCTCTGGTGATACTTATCGCGGTTGTTGCTTTCGTGATCTGGTCTGTCTGGGGGCCCGAGCCCAGGATGGCGCACGGTCTCATTGCGGCTGTGTCGGTCCTGATTATTGCCTGTCCCTGCGCGCTGGGGCTGGCCACGCCGATGTCGATAATGGTGGGGGTGGGCAAAGGAGCCCAGGCCGGGGTGTTAATCAGGAATGCCGAAGCCCTTGAGCGTCTTGAAAAAGTGGACACGCTGGTTGTCGACAAAACAGGCACGCTCACGGAAGGTTCGCCTACGGTGACAGGGATTATCAGTCTCAATCCGGGTGGGGAAACATCTCTTTTGCGTGTAACAGCCGCAGTGGAAAAAGGCTCGCAGCATCCGCTGGGTATGGCAGTAGTTAAAGCAGCACAGGAAAAGGGGATCGCAATACCCGCAGTCACTCATTTCGATGCACCGTCGGGTAAAGGTGTCTCAGGCGATGTCGAAGGTCAACGGGTTGTTATTGGTAATGAACTGGCTATGCAGGAAAACAGTATAGTTATTGATAATCAAAAGGCCGTTGCGGATACGTTGCGGATGGAAGGCGCTACCGTTATCTATGTGGCCACAGACGGGGACCTTGCAGGCCTGATAGCTATCTCGGATCCCGTGAAAACAACCACGCCGGATGCGCTTAAAGCTTTGCGTCAGGCGGGGATCCGCATCGTTATGCTCACCGGGGATAACCAGCTTACTGCTGAAGCAGTCGCACGGAAACTGGGAATAGATGAGGTTGAAGCCGGAATTCTGCCGGATGGCAAAAAAGCAGTGATAACCCGACTGAAAGAGTCTGGCCATGTGGTTGCGATGGCCGGAGACGGTGTGAATGATGCCCCGGCGCTGGCAGCGGCTGACGTGGGTATAGCCATGGGAACGGGTACAGATGTGGCAATTGAAAGTGCCGGAGTCACCCTTCTCAAAGGCGACTTGATGATACTGAACAGGGCCCGTCATCTGTCAGAGATCACCATGAAAAATATCCGTCAGAATCTGTTTTTTGCATTTATCTACAACGCACTTGGCGTGCCTGTGGCTGCAGGTCTGCTTTATCCTGTGTATGGAATACTGCTGTCGCCAGTTATTGCGGCGGCGGCCATGGCTCTTTCCTCCGTCAGCGTCATTGTGAATGCGTTGCGTCTGAAAAGTGTCAGGCTCGGGAAATAACACTGAGTGAAGGGTCAGTTACGAACAGAAGGAGTCCAGTATGAAAAGTACCACCTATGCGCTTATTGCTGTCGCCGCGATCGCGGCATTTGCCCTCCTGCGCGAACACTGGTCACATGTGGCAGGTTACTGGCCATATCTGTTATTGCTGGTCTGCCCGCTAATGCATCTTTTCCACGGCCACGGAGGGCATGGAGATCATCAACATCACGGAAGTGAAAACGATAAAAAAAATTAATCCGGCAGACGGGGCCGCGTCGCGGTCCCGTTATCAGTCCAGGTATCGTTCGTAGTCTCTGGCATGCGCAAAGGCATGCTGTTCGAGTTTGTTATCAGCGGGTGCCGCTGCCCGGAACGCCAGAGAGTTAACAGGGTTGTTATTGATGACCAGCTCGTAATGCAGATGAGGACCGGATGAACGTCCGCTGTTACCGGATAACGCAATAGCACCTCCCCGTGTAACCCTGGCCCCTTTAGTAACGAGTATTTTATTGAGGTGGAGATAGCGAGTTTTAACACCGGCTTTTCCCGTTACTTCAACAAAATATCCCATGGTACTGTTGTATTCGGCCCGGGTGATTTTTCCGTCGATGACGCTGACTATTTTCGTGTTCATGGGCATGGAATAATCAATGCCATTATGGGGACTCACTTTTCCCGATACCGGGTTAAGTCTTGCAGGATTGAAAGGCGAACTGAGTCTTGCTGTGGCCGGTAACGGATAATCGAGACTGCCTTTCCCGGAAGTATCGGAAAGGTTATAGAACTTTTTATCTGATATACGATACGCCGTGTAATTAAATGAACCGGACGTAAATTTATAGGCCACGACACGTGATTTTCCCGCTTTCTTTTGCAGTACGAGTTTTAATGATTCATTTTTTTTCAAATGCCGCAGATTAAACCGGGAAGGCAAGGAGCGCTGAAGAGTAGCGATCTCGTTCGATTCCAGCCCCGAGCGGGTGGCTGAAAGGTAGGCATTTTCTTTTACGACATCGGTAGAATACATTTACTGGAATTCGCCGTTAGCATGAACACTGCGGCGTATGCTAGGGGTTTTCAGGAGGCGTGTCATCTGTCAGTTAATCGGGAGCACCGTTGATGGTCGTCATTTTTGTAACATATCTTGTTTCCCGTTTGCTCCTGAAGCTCTGGGAACTGTATGACCAGCCCGACGGTGATGATTAACGGGACTGAAACAGGTTACGGCAGAGCAATATGGGGCTCATGTCCTGCTACGTAACCCGTCAGTAAAGCCCTGCTGCGCACCTGACGCTAAGCACTAACCCGCCTGCAGTTACCTGGTCGAATACAGCCCGCGAAGCTTTCTTGCCTGCGTCTGATGTGCTTCCGCACCGGCATTATTGACCTGCTCATGCACGAGAGCGGCTTTTTCTCCGGCATTCAGTTCGTTAAAAGAAGAAGACGAGGTCTTTGAATTTGCATCACTGCCGGACAGCATTTTTTTATGTTCCTCAATCATTTTCTGATGCGCATAGGACGCGCTGTTGTTCATAAATGAATGAGCAACAATGGCCCTTTCATGTTCATTCATTTCAGAGAATGAGGGCGTGTTGTTTTTATTAACCCTGTCCGGTAAGTTTTCATGCGTCGAGGAATTCACATGACTGACGGCTGAGGCATTATTAACAAATCGATGTGCTTCATGGGCAATATCACTGGACTGAGCAAAAGCTGCCCCACAAAATAAAGCTGTAAACGCAGTGGTCGTGATTAATATATTCATGTGTAATTACCTTCTGAGGTACATAAAAGATGTCCTTATGATCATATATAAAAATAATCAACCTGTGGGGAAGATGACGTAAATGTAATACAGCTATGTACATTACACGATTGTAATGAATTTGTTTCTTAAGGTGTGCTAGATTCATTTCATTGTAAGTGGATGAACCAGTAATTTAATTTAAATCGGTTCTCGAATTCTGTCAGTAACCATACTTTAAATAAGGGAATGCGCATGCTGTTGAAAACGTCTCGACGAACTTTCCTGAAGGGGTTAACCCTCTCTGGCGTAGCCGGAAGTCTTGGCGTATGGAGTTTCAATGCGCGTTCCAGTCTGAGCCTGCCAGTTGCCGCATCCCTGCAGGGTACTCAGTTTGACCTGACCATTGGTGAAACGGCCGTCAATATCACGGGCAGTGAGCGTCAGGCCAAAACAATCAATGGAGGCCTGCCGGGGCCCGTTCTTCGCTGGAAAGAAGGTGACACCATTACCCTGAAGGTCAAAAACCGTCTTAATGAACAGACGTCCATTCACTGGCACGGCATTATTCTTCCGGCCAATATGGATGGTGTTCCGGGGCTGAGTTTTATGGGCATAGAGCCTGATGATACCTACGTTTACACCTTTAAGGTTAAGCAGAACGGGACTTACTGGTACCACAGCCATTCCGGTCTGCAGGAACAGGAGGGGGTATACGGTGCCATTATCATCGATGCCGGGGAGCCAGAACCGTTTACTTACGATCGTGAGCATGTGGTCATGTTGTCTGACTGGACCGATGAAAATCCTCACAGCCTGCTGAAAAAATTAAAAAAACAGTCGGATTACTACAATTTCAATAAACCAACCGTTGGCTCTTTTTTCCGCGACGTGAATACCAGGGGGCTGTCAGCCACCATTGCCGATCGGAAAATGTGGGCTGAAATGAAAATGAATCCGACTGACCTCGCGGATGTCAGTGGCTACACCTACACCTATCTCATGAACGGGCAGGCCCCGCTGAAAAACTGGACCGGACTGTTCCGTCCCGGTGAAAAGATACGCTTACGGTTTATCAACGGCTCGGCAATGACCTATTTCGATATCCGTATCCCCGGGCTGAAAATGACGGTCGTGGCTGCAGATGGCCAGTATGTAAACCCGGTTACCGTTGACGAATTCAGGATTGCCGTTGCCGAAACCTATGATGTCATTGTGGAGCCTCAGGGTGAGGCCTATACCATCTTCGCACAATCCATGGACAGGACCGGTTACGCTCGAGGGACACTGGCCACGAGAGAGGGGTTAAGTGCTGCCGTTCCCCCCCTCGATCCCCGTCCTCTGTTGACCATGGAAGATATGGGTATGGGGGGAATGGGACATGATATGGCAGGAATGGACCACAGCCAGATGGGAGGCATGGATAACAGCGGAGAGATGATGTCTATGGACGGTGCTGACCTTCCGGATAGCGGGACATCCTCCGCGCCCATGGATCACAGCAGCATGGCCGGTATGGATCATTCCCGGATGGCCGGAATGCCGGGTATGCAAAGTCATCCTGCGTCAGAAACGGATAACCCACTGGTTGATATGCAGGCGATGAGCGTCTCTCCGAAATTAAATGATCCGGGTATTGGTCTTCGAAATAACGGAAGAAAGGTTCTCACGTACGCGGATTTGAAAAGCCGCTTTGAGGATCCTGACGGACGTGAACCTGGCCGTACCATAGAACTGCATTTAACCGGCCACATGGAAAAGTTTGCCTGGTCATTTAACGGAATCAAGTTTTCAGATGCCGCACCGGTGCTGCTGAAATACGGTGAGCGGCTCAGGATCACGCTGATCAACGATACCATGATGACTCACCCCATTCACCTGCATGGTATGTGGAGCGATCTGGAAGATGAAAACGGTAATTTCATGGTTCGTAAACACACAATAGATGTTCCCCCTGGTACAAAACGCAGTTACAGAGTGACAGCAGATGCGCTTGGCCGCTGGGCGTATCACTGCCATTTGCTCTATCACATGGAAATGGGAATGTTTCGTGAAGTCCGGGTGGAGGAATGATGCGAATGAAGAGAAATTTGAAGGCCATACCTGTTCTGGTCGCCGGTTTGTTTACCTCACAGCTTTCTATTGCGGCGGGCTCCGTCTCTGCAGATCCCCACGCCGGGCACGACATGTCTGCCATGCAGATGCCAGCAGATGAGAATTTCACTGAGATGACGTCAATGGAGCCCATTGTAACTGAGAGCAGAACGCCAATTCCGCCTGTTACCGATGCCGACCGGAAGGCTGCATTCGGCAATTTACAGGGGCATGCGATTCACGACAGTGCGATTAATTATCTGGTTCTGCTGGATCAACTGGAATGGCAACGGTCGGATAACACCAACAATTTCAGCTGGAGTGTTAACAGCTGGATTGGAGGCGACACAGATCGGATTTGGCTAAAGAGTGAAGGTGAACGAAGCAATGGGGAAACGGAGGCGGCTGAAGCGCAGTTACTCTGGGGACATGCGGTTGGCCCATGGTGGGATTTGGTTGCGGGTGTCAGGCAGGATTTCAGACCTGCTTCTGCCCGGACCTGGGCTGCTGTCGGTTTTCAGGGGCTGGCACTCTATAATTTTGAGTCTGAAATTACGGGTTTTGTCAGTAATGGCGGAAAAGCAGCCCTTCGTCTGGGAGGAGAATACGACGTTTTACTGACTAACCGGCTCATACTCCAGCCATCCTATGAGGTGAATTTCTACAGTCAGGATGATGAATCGCGGGGTCGCGGCAGGGGACTGACTGACACAGAGCTGGGGCTCCGGCTGCGCTATGAAATACGCCGTGAGTTTGCACCCTATATAGGCGTTTCCTGGAATCAACTTTACGGGAAAACATCCGATATGGCGAAAAGAGAAGGTGAGAAAGACCATCAGGTAGTATTCCTGGCGGGAGCCAGAATCTGGTTTTAACGCACTGATATAAAACACTCAACTAAACAGGTAAATAAAATGTCGATTTTAAATAAAGCCATTCTTACAGGTGGCCTCGTTATGGGCGTTGCTTTCTCTGCTATGGCCCATCCGGAATTAAAAAGCTCTGTGCCACAGGCTGATTCAGCCGTAGCGGCCCCGGAAAAGATTCAGCTTAATTTCTCGGAAAATCTGACCGTGAAATTCTCAGGTGCAAAATTAACGATGACGGGTATGAAAGGCATGTCATCACATTCTCCGATGCCGGTCGCGGCAAAAGTGGCGCCAGGCGCTGACCCTAAATCGATGGTCATTATTCCGCGAGAGCCTTTACCCGCTGGCACTTATCGTGTTGACTGGCGCGCGGTTTCTTCAGATACGCACCCTATTACCGGTAATTACACCTTTACAGTGAAGTAATATTATGAACGACCTGATTATGATTGTTATTCGTTTTCTTCTTTATCTGGATTTGATGGTAATATTTGGATTGCCATTTTTTCAGATATATGGAATAAGCGGTGTCAGACATGAAACCTATAACCTGACTAATTTCAGGTCGTTTATAACTTTTGCTGTTGTTACAGGCATCATTCTTACTGGCATTAATATGCTCCTGGTATCTAATGCCATGAGTGGAGTAACTGACCTCAGAGAATTATCCATCCATGTTATCGAGATGGTGATAGAAGAAACTGATGTGGGTATTAGCTGGATTGTCAGGCTCTGTGCCCTGTTTACCACACTCGGTGCTTTGTTCCTTTACACTAATAAGAGAGTATTGTCCTGCCTGCTGATGACGATGAGTGGGGGCGTGGCGCTGGCTACACTTGCCTGGGGAGGACACGCCGTTATGCATGACGGTCTGCATTACTATCTCCATTTACTGAGCGATCTGACCCATCTCGGCGCTGCAGGTGCCTGGACAGGTGCTCTGGTTGCATTTGCTATCCTGCTGATGCGCAGAAACGAGCATAATGCACAGAGCGTCATTGTGATATCTGACTCCCTGGCAAAATTTGCCACGGCAGGAACGGTGATTGTTGTAGCCCTGATCCTGAGTGCGCTGGTCAACTATCTGTATATTGCTGAGGGTAACTTAACTCCCTTATTCAACAGTTCCTGGGGGAGGATATTGCTTGCCAAGACGGCTCTGTTTGTTCTGATGCTTCTTCTGGCTGCAGCAAACCGGTTTCACCTGGGTCCCCGGCTTGAAGTTATGGTCAGGGAAGGGAATTATGATCGCAGCGTTGCCCTGATGCGAAACAGCATCCTGACAGAATTCGTTGTTGCGATTATCATTCTGGGCGCCGTAGCGTGGCTCGGAATGCTTGCTCCGTCTCAGGTCAGCTAGGGGACAGCCAAAGCTCATGCGTGAGATTTTTACTTTCATATCAGCGAGTTGACCATGCAGCGTATTTTAATCGTTGAAGACGAACAAAAAACAGGTCGTTACCTGCAGCAGGGACTGGTTGAGGAAGGCTATCAGGCCGATCTCTTTAATAATGGCCGCGATGGTCTCGGGGCCGCGTCGAAGGGACAGTATGATTTGATAATACTGGACGTGATGCTGCCTTTCCTCGACGGGTGGCAAATCATCAGCGCACTGAGGGAGTCCGGGCACGAAGAACCGGTCCTGTTTTTAACCGCAAAGGACAACGTGCGGGACAAAGTGAAAGGACTGGAGCTTGGCGCAGATGACTACCTGATTAAGCCCTTTGATTTTACGGAGCTGGTTGCACGTGTAAGAACCCTACTGCGCCGGGCACGCTCGCAGGCCGCAACAGTCTGCACCATCGCCGATATGACCGTTGATATGGTGCGCCGGACCGTGATCCGTTCGGGGAAGAAGATCCATCTCACCGGTAAAGAATACGTTCTGCTTGAGTTGCTGCTGCAACGCACCGGAGAAGTGTTACCCAGGAGTCTTATCTCGTCCCTGGTCTGGAACATGAATTTTGACAGTGATACGAATGTGATTGATGTCGCCGTGAGACGTCTGAGAAGTAAAATTGATGATGACTTTGAGCCAAAACTGATCCATACCGTTCGCGGTGCCGGATATGTCCTGGAGATCAGAGAAGAGTGAGGTTCAAAATTTCCCTGACCACACGCCTGAGCCTGATTTTTTCTGCGGTGATGCTTACGGTATGGTGGTTATCAAGTTTTATCCTGATTAGCACCCTTAATGGCTATTTCGATAATCAGGACCGCGATTTTCTGACAGGTAAACTTCAGCTCACCGAAGAGTTTCTTAAAACAGAGACGTTCAGGAACAAAACGGATATTAAGTCATTATCAGAAAAAATAAACGATGCGATGGTGGGGCACAATGGCTTATTCATTTCTATAAAAAACATGGAAAATGAAAAAATTGTTGAACTCTATGCCAAAAATTCTGTTGTTCCAGCGGTCCTGCTTAATAAGTCGGGTGATATTCTCGACTATATGATCCAGACGGAAGAAAATAACACCGTGTACCGCAGTATCTCGCGGCGGGTTGCCGTGACGCCGGAACAGGGTAAAAGCAAACATGTCATCATTACGGTTGCCACGGATACTGGGTATCACACCCTGTTTATGGACAAACTCAGTACCTGGCTGTTCTGGTTCAATATCGGTCTGGTCTTTATTTCTGTTTTTCTGGGCTGGCTGACCACACGTATTGGTCTGAAACCGCTACGGGAAATGACCAGTCTGGCTTCCTCCATGACCGTACACAGCCTGGATCAGCGTCTAAATCCCGATCTGGCTCCGCCGGAAATCTCTGAGACCATGCAGGAGTTCAATAATATGTTTGATCGCCTGGAGGGGGCATTCCGGAAACTGTCAGATTTCTCGTCTGACATCGCGCATGAGCTGCGCACACCAGTCAGTAATCTGATGATGCAGACGCAGTTTGCACTGGCTAAGGAAAGGGATGTTTCGCATTACCGCGAAATTTTATTCGCTAACCTGGAAGAACTGAAAAGGTTGTCACGAATGACCAGTGACATGCTTTTTCTGGCACGTTCAGAGCATGGTCTGCTGCGGCTGGATAAACATGATGTGGATCTGGCAGCCGAACTGAATGAATTACGTGAGTTGTTCGAGCCCCTGGCAGACGAAACAGGAAAGACAATCACGGTTGAAGGAGAGGGCGTTGTTGCCGGAGACAGCGATATGCTCCGACGTGCTTTCAGTAACCTGCTTTCCAATGCAATCAAGTATTCTCCCGATAACACCTGTACAGCGATACACCTTGAGCGTGACAGTGACTGTGTGAACGTGATGATTACGAATACGATGTCCGGCCAGGTTCCCGCTAATCTGGAACGTTTGTTTGACCGGTTCTATCGCGCAGACTCATCAAGGTTCTACAACACGGAAGGCGCGGGGCTGGGATTATCAATTACAAGGTCGATCATTCATGCTCACGGCGGCGAGCTGTCAGCAGAACAGCAGGGGCGTGAAATTGTGTTCAAAGTGCGCCTGTTAATGGATTAATCCCGTTGTTCAGGAGAAACCTGGAAGGTGACAAAATTGTCATCATTCAGTCACGCGATAAACAGAGGCGGTTTTTTATAATTATTCATAAATCAGGAGCAGCGTGATAACACAATCACCTGGTTCCTGGAGTGATGATTAACCCGCCCTGAGATCAACTGCTTTCTCTGTTATAAGCCATTGATTGTTTGGGTATGTAAACACCGGAGACCCAACCATGAAAAAGATTCTCGTATCATTTGTTGCCATTATGGCTGCCGCTTCATCTGCCATGGCTGCAGAGACAATGAACATGCATGACCAGGTAAATAATGCACAGGCACCTGCCCACCAGATGCAGTCATCTGCTGAAAAAAGTGCAATTCAGGGAGACAGCATGACAATGATGGATATGAGCAGTCACGATCAGGCCGCAATGTCCCATGACATGATGCAAAACAGCAATTCTGCTGCCCACCAGGACATGGCTGAAATGCATAAAAAAATGATGAAAGCTAAACCCGGAGCTACCAACGAAACAGCAAAGTCATTTTCTGAAATGAGCGAGCATGAGAAGGCCGCAGCTGTACATGAGAAGGCGAATAATGGTCAGTCTTCCGTTGTTCACCAGCAGCAGGCTGATAAGCATCGCAGTCAGATTACCCAGAATTAACCCGCAGCTCCACTTGTTAGACCCTCATTTGACGCCGAAGTCACTGGCTTACGCTCCCGTCCGGGAGCGTTTTTTTTCCCATATATCAAACTTTAACTCTGAAGAGGTGGAAGTATCTGACCAACACTGTCACGTAACGCCAGATAACTACAAAAACACCTTTTTCCTCCTGTAAATTGCAGTTCCTGCAAGAACATCAAGGCATAATGTTGGAACAGCGTGTGATACACACTTAGCATCATGTTTTGTATGTGTTTTTTTAAAACTTTACAACTTTAAAGTCTTTTTCAGGTTAAAGGATACAACTTTAATGTCTCTACACAGCTGAGGGTAAATGACAAGCGGGCGCGGTCATTCATCATTGCATTTTAGGGGCTGACGGCGACGTCAGTCAGGTGAACAACGTCCAGAATATTGCTGGCGGCCACGGTTCCCATCTTGATGTATGACGCTGCGCTGACGCCGCCAATATGCGGCGAAATGATGACGTTATCGACGGTCTGCCACAGGTTCGGGGCGGTCAGTGGCTCGCTGGTAAAGCTGTCGAGTGCCGCGCTGTGCAAGGTTCCATCCTTCAGCGCGTGTAACAGGGCTTCATCGTTAATTAACCCGCCGCGCGCTGTGTTCACCAGAATCGCGTTACGTTTACAGTGCGCGAGCGTGTCTGCGTTGATCATTCCTCTGTTGTCGTCAGTGAGCGGACAATGCAATGAGATAACATCGGCACGGGATAAAAGGTCGGGTAAGGTGTTTGCCCGTTCACAACCAGATGGCATCGTTTTAGCGTAAGGATCATACGCCACAATCTGCATGCCGAATGCCTGCCCCACCAGCGCAACCCGCGAGCCAATCGCCCCCAGACCGATAAGCCCCAGCGTCATGCCTTCCAGCTCGATAGATTTGTGCGTGGCTTTATCCCAGTGCCCGTCGCGCAGGCGTTTATCAAGGGTGACCACGGATTTGGCACAGGCAAGAATCAATGCCCAGGTATGTTCTGCAACCGCTGCCGCATTGGCGCCGGGGGCGGAACGAACGGCGATATTACGCGCCGCTGCCGCTGGCTGGTCTATCACGTCAATGCCGCTTCCGTGTTTCGATATAACCTGTAATGCAGGGGCTGCATCCATGATCCTTGCGGTTATTTTGCCGTAACGCACCAGGATGGCCACAGGATTGTGCCGTTCGCACAGCGTAACCAGCTGATCTTCTGTGGGCTGGTGACCGGCATACACCACGTCAAAGTCTCGCAGCATGCTGACAGCCTGGTCCGCCAGGTCGCATCCCGTGACCAGTACAACGCGTTTATCTTCCATTACAGCGTCTCCCCGTCAGATAACATGCCTGCCTTACGCAGCGCGTCGTTAAGCCAGTGTGGACGTAAATCGCCCTCACGAATAGCAGCAAGACGTCGGGTCTCTGTTTCGAGTTTCCCTTTGGCCATGGCGATAACGGCCTGCACTTCATCACGCGGGATCACCACCACGCCGTCGATATCCGCGACCACCAGATCCCCGGCTCGTACCGTTGCACCAGCGATAGAGATGGGGTGATTAACCCGGCCAGGAATGGATTTTGTCGGGCCACAGGGGTTAAGACCGGCGGCGAAGACGGGGTAGTGCCCTTTACTCAGGGTATCGGCATCACGTACCGCCCCGTCAATGATGATGCCCGCAATACCGCTTGCCTGGGCCTGCGTCGCCATAATCTCACCGAGCAGCGCACAGGTCAGGTCGCCTTTCCCGTCAACAACCAACACATCGCCAGGCTGTGCTACGGCCATTGCGGCATGGATGGCCAGATTATCTCCCGGGCGCACCTCCACGGTAACTGCCGGGCCCGCAACGGCCATGTGAGGCGCGAGCGGTTTGATACGACCATGGAGTGTACCGCGGCGACCGGCAACATCCGCCAGAATGGCGGCCTGATACTCGGCAGCCTGGTGAACCTGTTCAGCCGATACGCGTTCGACCTGACGATTAATCAATGATTTTTCAGAAACGGACATATATGCCTCCATATTGTTTTACTGTGTACAATGCAGGTGTACAATACAAAACAACTATAGCGGTGTTACTTTCCCATTAGCCAGATCTGCGATGGCGTTTGTGATGTAAACACGAAGTGACTCACAAAAATTGAGGTACACTCACTGCCGAGCAGAAAAGGAGATGATGATGGGTAACGAAGGCGTTGTAGCGGTCGAAAAGGCGCTGGCTTTACTGGATTGCTTCCGTCCCGGCGATGAGAGCCTGACGCTGACCGCGCTGGCGCAGCTATCGGGTTATCACAAAACCACGGTTTACCGGTTAATGAATTCGCTTGAGCGAATGAACTATGTCGTCAGGCATGATGACGGCAATTATGCGCTTGGCCCACGTCTGCTTTACCTTGGCAAACTTTATGAACAATCTTTCCATCTTTCCCGGGTGGTGCAGCCTGAGCTTCAGGCGTTATCACAGGCCTCTCAGGAGAGCGCCAGCTGGTATGTGTTAGAAGGCGGGCAACGTCTGTGCCTGTTCCGGGCAGAAGCATCGCACGGGTTGCGTCACAGCAATCTGCCGGGTACTCAGTTTCCGCTGGACGATTCTGCCATCAGTAAAGTGCTTCGCCACTGGGGCCTTAATGACGCGCTGCCAGAGGGGGAGCCCGCTGTTCCGCTCTATACCGCAGGCGCCCGTGACCCGCATACTGCGGCGTTCGCAATGCCCGTCTTCGGCGTCAATGACAAGCTGATTGCGGCGCTGGCGTTGACCGGGCCCATCTCCAGACTGACTGAAGATCGCCGTGAACAGGGGATCAGCCAGCTAATGCATGCCACCGCCAGCCGCCTGTCACAGAAAATGGGGGCCAGTAAGCCTTTTTGCCAGCAGTTTTATGGGGAAACGCAGGATACTGCGGAAGAGAGTCTCTAAGCATAAAGCGGGACGTGCGTCCCGCTTTTGTTATGTCTAATGGGTGACCTGCTTTTCATGCAACTGAGCATTGCTGGCCTGGCGTCCCATCACCAATACCGCGATACCCCCCGTGACGCATAACGCCGCCAGAGGAAGCATGGCCAGCGTGTGGCTACCCGTCCGTTCGTTGATAATACCGTAAGCGTTGACCATCACCGCACCGCCGATAAGGTTAGCGATGGCGCCAATTGCAGCCAGGCCCGCAGCCGCCGACGTGCTGCTCATCCAGCCTGACGCCAGCGCCCAGAAAGGCCCCTTCATTGAATACGCCCCTATCAGCATGATGCTCAGGATAACAATGGTGGCGGAAAGAGAGACGCTGACAAAGGCGGCAAATACGCCTGCGGCAATAATGAAAAGGGTCAGAGCGGTATGCCAGCGGCGTTCGTTGGTTCGGTCCGAACTGCGTCCCCACACAATCATCAGTACGGATGCCAGACCGTAAGGAATGGCGTTGAACAGACCCGTCTCCAGATTATCCAGGTGGAACGATTTCAGCAGCTGCGGTGACCAGACGCTGATGGTGGTGCCCGCTGATGACGCGCCTGCGTAAATCAGCGCCAGCAGCCAGATTTGACGATGCCTGAGCAGCTGCCATGTCGTCTGGTGTCCGATATTTTTTTGCTGTTGACGCTCGGTTTCAAGCGTCGTTTCCAGCCATTTTTTCTGTTCCGCGTTAAGCCAGTTAGCCTGGTGCGGACGATCGCGAAGAACAAACCAGGCGGCAATACCCAGCAGGACGGCGGGTAAACCTTCAATGATAAACAGCAGATGCCAGCCGCGCAGACCCAGCCATCCATCCAGCGACAGAATCAACCCGGACAGCGGCGAGCCAATAAAATTGGCCAACGGGATCGCGACCATAAAGGACGCGATAATTCGCGCACGGTAGCGGGAAGGGATCCACCAGGTCAGAAAGAGTACGACGCCGGGGAAGAAGCCCGCCTCCGCGGCACCCAGCAGAAAACGCACGATATAAAGCGACGTCGTGTTTTGTACCAGTGCCATACACATGGATACCACCCCCCAGCTGATCATAATGCGGGGGATCCACAGACGTGCGCCAACTTTCTGCATTGCCAGATTGCTTGGAACTTCAAACAGAAAATACGCCACGAAATAGAGGCTACTGGCGAAGCCAAACGCCGCTTTGCTGAGACCGAGATCCTCATTCATCTGTAGCGAAGCCATGCCGATATTGCCGCGATCGATAATGGAGACCAGATAACTGACTATCAGAAACGGGAGGATACGCCAGATCACCTTGCGCATAGTCTCTCTTTCTATGTCCTCAGTGGCGGCAGTGCCATTACGAATATGTTCTGTCATGTGTTCCTCGCAGGGTCTGTTCTTGGTTTTATTAGGTACAACTCGGTTTTATTAAACAAAACCACTATAGCGTCGGCGCCTTCTTTTTATCCAGTTAATGGAAGGTTTAAATGATGTAAATAAGACGTGACTCACAGTTAACGGGCTTTACCTCGTGAGCCTAAACGACAGATGCGCCACCCCCCGTTGTGAGGTAAAGTACACACCTTGCGCAGCCAAAGAGCTGCGGTTTTGTGGGGTATAGGCGAATAACACGCTCCCCCATTCTCACTTCTGGTTTACGCCAGCCTGCATGGTGTTGTGTTTTGTCTTCTTAAAAGGGTTGTCTATGTCTGCTGCTCATCTCGGTTTCCCGACGGAAACCGTTGTTGTCTTTGTGGTGATGGCCGTTGGGGCGATGTTTATCGACCTCTTCATGCACCGTCACGATAAACCGATCTCGCTGAAAAGCGCGGCCATGTGGTCCATCTTCTGGGTCATGATGGCGATGGCGTTTGCTGGCTTCTTATACGTGCACCACGGCGCGGAGATGGCCAGTCTGTTCCTCACCGGCTATGCACTGGAAGAGGTGCTCTCCGTCGACAACCTGTTTGTGATGATGGCGATCTTCGCCTGGTTCGGCGTGCCGGATAAGTATCGTCACCGCGTGCTCTACTGGGGCGTGCTGGGGGCGATTGTGTTCCGCGGTATTTTTGTTGCCATCGGCACCAGCCTGCTGAGCCTGGGGCCATACGTTGAGGTGATTTTTGCGCTGGTCGTCGGCTGGACCGCGGTGATGATGCTGAAACGCAATGAAGAGAGTGATGAAGTCGAGGATTACTCCAACCATCTGGCGTACCGCCTGGTAAAACGCTTCTATCCGGTCTGGCCAAAAATCAGCAGCCACGCGTTTATCCTGACCCAAAAAGAGGTGGACGCCGAGCTGGAGAAGCCTGAAAACAAGGATGTGATGGTAGGTCGCGTGAAGAAGGCGAAGCGCTACGCGACGCCGCTGCTGCTCTGCGTGGCGGTGGTAGAGCTGTCCGACGTGATGTTCGCCTTCGACTCCGTTCCCGCGATCATTGCCGTCAGCCGCGAGCCGCTGATTATCTACAGCGCCATGATGTTCGCAATCCTCGGCCTGCGTACCCTCTACTTCGTGCTGGAAGCGCTGAAGCAGTATCTGGTGCATCTTGAGAAAGCGGTAGTGTTACTGCTGTTCTTCGTGGCGTTCAAGCTGGGGCTGAATGCGACCGATCACTTCTGGCATCACGGCTATAACATCGGTGCCACGGCAAGCCTGTTTGTGGTGCTGGGGGTACTGGCGCTGGGGATTATTGCGAGCGTGATGTTCCCGGGGAAACGTGAGGCCTGATGTATCGCTTTTCTCCCTCTCCCTGTGGGAGAGGGCCGGGGTGAGGGCACCGGGCCGCACCTAACCCTTAATTGGTGAGTTTCGGCGCTTGCGCGGATGATGGAAATGGCGCCAGTGCGGATCCTGCGCCGCCGCCAGCAGCTCGTGGTCGCCACGCGTGTCGCCCCAGGCGCGCAGGTGATATGCGTTCAGATCGCCATACACCTTTTCCAGCCTCGCCACTTTCTGCGCGCAGCGGCAGTTGTTACCGGTGATCCGCCCGGTCAGCTTGCCGTCTTTCACTTCCAGCTGCGTGCCAATCAGCTTAATGCCGAGCTTATCGGCCCACGGCTGCAATACCAGCGCCGGGGAGGCGGAGCAAATCGTCACTTCCGCACCGGAATTAACTTCGTTGGCGACAGCCATGACCCCTTCCGGGCGCATCAGCTTGTTCCAGTATTTTTCACAGAAGGCCTCTGCCTGCTGACGTAACCAGTGCTCATCCACCCCCGTCAGGAAGGTTTTGATCAACACCTCTTTCAGCTCATCACGCGTCAGCTTGCGACGCACGCAGTGCAGCGTAGGCAGGGCCATGCGCACCAGGCGACCCGCAAAGTAGCGCTTGCCAAAGGCAAAGCGCAGGAACGGAATAAAACTGTCGTGGTGCGTCAACGTACCATCAAAGTCAAAGACAGAGAGCACGCTGGACTTCGCCACGGCTTCGTCGGCAATCATATTGGTCATAAATACGTCTTAGCTGAAATACACATTCTGTTCACTAGTTTACCTGCTTTACCTTCACAGTCCTTCTATCCGATCTCATTTTTTCTCGAACCTGTGGCCTGACGGGTCAAACTATGTCATCCACCACGCCACCGTCAACGCGCAGCGCCGCGCCGGAAGTCGCGGAGGCCTGCATGGAACAGACATACACCACCATATTCGCCACTTCTTCTACCGTTGCAGCGCGCTGAATAACCGAGCTGGGGCGATTCTCCATCACGAACGCTTTCGCCAGCTGCTCCAGCGATTTGCCGGTTCTCTCCATCTCGTCTTTCATCATCGCGGCAAAACCGTCCGACATTGTCGGGCCCGGCAGCACGCTGTTCACCGTGACGCCGCTGCCTGCCACGAACTTCGCCAGACCGCGCGCCAGCGAGAGCTGGGCGGTTTTTGTCACGCCATAGTGGATCATATCCGCAGGAATATTGCAGGCCGATTCTGACGAGATAAACACTACCCGACCCCAGCCTTTTTGTACCATACCGGGCAGCAGGGCACGGGAGAGGCGCACGCCGGACATCACGTTGGTTTGCCAGTAGCGTTCCCAGGTCTCGTCGTCGGTGGAATAAAAATCCTGCTGGCCATAGATCCCGGCGTTATTCACCAGAATATCGACGTGCGTGGCGACCCTGAGCAGATCGTCAACGCCCTCCTGCGAGCTCAGGTCGGCGATGGCGGCACGGACCTGTACGCCTGGCACCACCTGCTGTAGCGCCTGAATGCCTTTGTTCACCGAGTCGACGCTGCGCCCGTTGACGATCACTTCTGCACCGCTCTCCGCCAGTCCGCGGGCGATGGCAAACCCAATACCGCCGGTGGACGCGGTCACCAGCGCTACTTTCCCCGTTAAATCGATTTTCATCGTTCACTCCTTGTCGTTTTATGGTTCAAAACTTAAAGCGTAGCAGTTGACGATGACGGCTCCTGTTTAAAAAGGCGCAACAGCGTCTCAACCTGCTCGTCCAGCGGGCTGAGGGAGCGTTTAACGATGAGGTGCAGCGGCGTGGCGCGTCGAACGCCGTGGCTGAGGGGCAGGATTTTGAGGATGCCCTGCTGGAGCGGGGTCTGAATGCGTTCTTCCGGTAACCAGCCATATCCAACCTGATACATCACTGCTTCGATCGCGGCATCGATGGTGGAGAATGTCCACGACTCCCCGGTGGGGCGAACGGTGGGCTGGCTGTCTGCGATCTGAATGCGCGGCCACGGTCGAAGCATCTCGTCGTTAAGCGGTGTATCCAGCGCAAACAGCGGGTGCGCGTGATGCGCGACGGCAACAAAATCGATATTCATCAGCCATTCGCCCAGGCCGGTAATGTCCTGGCGGCGGGTTAAGACCATCACGTCGGCCTCATCATTGAGCGCATCTGCGCGGCTGTTTTCCAGCACCTCGGTAAGCCGCACCTGCGTTTGCGGGTACAGCTGCTGAAACTGGCGCAAAATCGCGAACAGCCGGCTGCGCGGAAAAATACTGTCTACCATCAGGTCGATACGGGTTCGCATCCCGCTGCGCAGGGTCGCAGCGCGCGTTTCAACATAGGCGAAGGCTTTCAGCAGCGGTTTAACCTGGTTCAGCAACAGCTCACCCGCCGGGGTCAGCACGGCACGGCGTCCCTCTGTCATCAGGAGCGCTACGCCCAGCCGCTCCTGCAAAAGCGACAGGTTATAGCTGACCGAGGACTGGCTGCGATGGGTCTCTTCCGCCGCCTTAGCGAAGCTGCCAGCCTCGATGACTCTTTCCAGCAAGGCCCACTGTTCGAGCGTCGTCTTGTGCATGATTAATCTAAATTTTGGATGAATTTGATTCAAACATAGCGTTATTCATTCATTTTTTGAAGGGGTACGATCGTCTCATCAAAACAAAGGAGACATCTTATGAGCACCTTCGATAAACATGATTTAAGCGGCTTCGTCGGCAAACATCTGGTATATACCTACGACAATGGCTGGAACTACGAAATTTACGTTAAAAACGAGAACACGCTCGACTACCGTATTCACAGTGGTCTGGTGGGCAATCGTTGGGTGAAAGATCAGCAGGCCTACATTGTCCGCGTCGGGGAAAGCATCTATAAAATTTCCTGGACGGAGCCAACCGGTACCGACGTGAGCCTGATTGTGAACCTGGGCGACCGCCTGTTCCACGGCACCATCTTCTTCCCACGCTGGGTCATGAATAATCCGGAAAAAACCGTCTGCTTCCAGAACGATCACATTCCGCTGATGAACAGCTACCGTGATGCCGGGCCAGCGTATCCAACCGAAGTGATTGATGAATTTGCGACGATTACTTTTGTACGCGACTGCGGTGAGAATGACGATAGCGTTATTGCGTGTGCTGCCAGCGAGTTGCCAAAAAACTTTCCAGATAATTTAAAATAAGCTTAGCAACGCGTTAAATGCACAACGGCCATTTCGGTTTTAACCGGAATGGCCGTTTTTTATGCCGCAGAAATACCGGAGTAAGTCACCGATTCCGCCGTTAAGGTGAAAGGCGTAGGGGTACAGACCGCCAGACTCAGCGAGCCGAAGCGCAGCTGGCTGACCGGGAGCGACTGGGCGGTGCTGTCAATGCTGACAATCTGCCACGCGCTGCCGCCACGCTGTTTGACGATCGCCTCTTTGCGCGTCCAGATGCGCCAGAATGCGGAAAGCTGTTCTTCCGGCGCTTCACGCTCCAGCTCGTCATGCTCGGTGAGGCTGAAAACGGCATTCGCCAGCGCCTGCCAGTTCTCCCGCGGGCGGATCACTTCGATATCGCAGCCAACCTCGCCTTCATCGCTTATCAGCATGGCAATATCGTCCCCGCTGTGGCTCAGGTTAAACCACAGCGGATGGCCGTTAGCGAAGGCCGGTTTTCCCTGCTCGCCGTAGATTATCTCGGGAAGCGGTGAGGGGGATAAAGTTCTGGCGAGCAGCGTCCGGCCTGCAAGCCAGGAAGCGTATCGCGCACCCTGAGGTGCCATGTCTGCGAGCGTTGACGCCAGGGGGTCCGCGCTAAGGGTGGAGATCTTTCCCAGTACAAACTGGTACATAGTTACGCCCAGCGTTTAATGATTATCGAGGTATTAATGCCGCCAAAGGCAAAGTTATTGCTCTGAATAAATTCGCAATCAATCGGGCGGGTTTCCCCCATAATATAATCTAAAGCGCCGCATTGCTCATCCGGTTGTCTTAAATTGAGCGTCGGCGTGAACCAGCCCTCCCGCATCATATGCAGACTCAGCAAGGCTTCCAGCGCGCCGCAGGCACCCAGGGTATGGCCGAAATAGCTCTTTAAGGATGAAATGGGCACGCTGTCGCCGAAAATAGCGGCGGTCGCCTGACTCTCGGCGATATCCCCGCGATCGGTTGCCGTGCCGTGGGCAGAAATGTAGCCAATGTCCTGAGGGCTAAGGCCCGCCATCGCCAGCGACTGCTCCATACACACCTGCATGGTTTCACGCTGGGGCTGGGTGATGTGCGCCGCATCGCAGTTGGTGGCAAAGCCCACGATCTCACCATAGATTGTCGCCCCGCGTGCTCTGGCGTGATCCAGCGCTTCCAGCACCAGCGTGCCCGCCCCTTCGCCAATCACCAGGCCATCGCGCTGAACGTCAAACGGCGACGGCGTGGTTTTGGGCGCGTCGTTACGCTGGCTGGTGGCAAACAGGGTATCGAAAACCGCCGCTTCCGACGGGCACAGCTCTTCCGCGCCGCCTGCCACCATCACGGTCTGGTAGCCGTGACGAATCGCTTCCCAGGCGTAGCCAATCGCCTGGCTGCCAGAGGTACAGGCGCTTGAGGTGGGGATCACCCGTCCGCGCAGGCCAAAGAACAGTCCGGTATTCACCGCCGTGGTGTGCGGCATCATCTGCACGTAGGTGGTGCCGGTGATGTTGTGGGTGTGTTTTTCGGTGAGCATGGAGGCAAACTCGCTGACCGGCCCGGTGCTGCCCGTCGACGAGCCGTAGGCGATGCCGGTCTGACCGTTGGTCAGCACCGCGTCGTCGATCAGTCCCGCCTGCTCCAGCGCCAGCTCGGTGGCGCGGGTTGAGAGCAGCGACACGCGGCCCATGGCGCGAATGCGCTTACGGGTATAGTGAGCGGGCAGAGTGAAATCTTCAATCGGCGCGGCGAGCAGGGTTTGCAGGCCGTCATACGCCTGCCACTCCGTCATGGTACGTACCGCATTTTCATACTCGCGCAGACTGCGCGAGATGGTCGGCCAGTCCTCGCCGAATGCGGTGATGCCGCCCATACCCGTAATCACTACCCGGCGGGTCATAGCATGCCTCCGTTGATCGATATCACCTGTCGCGTCACATAGCCTGCTTTATCCGACATCAGGTAGCTCGCCAGCCCGGCCACTTCCTCGGCCTGGCCCATACGCTGCATCGGGATCATCGACATCGCCGCGTTCAACGCGGCTTCATCCATCTCGATCATACCGGTATCAATCAGCCCCGGAGCGATGCAGTTGACGGTGATTTTGCGTTTTGCCAGCTCGGTGGCGAGCGCTTTGGTGGCGCCGATGATCCCGGCTTTCGCCGCGCTGTAGTTCACCTGCCCACGGTTGCCCATAATGCCTGACACCGACGACAGGGTGATGATCCGCCCGCCCTTGCGGGTGCCGATCATCGGCATAATGCAGGGATGAATAACGTTATAAAAACTGTCGAGATTGGTGTGGATCACGCTGTCCCAGTCATCGTCGCTGAGCGCCGGAAATGCGCCGTCGCGGGTAATACCGGCGTTACTGACCACGCCATACCACGCGCCGTGGTCAGCGATCGCCTGTTCCAGCACCGTACGGCACTGCTCGCGGTTGCCCACGTCGAAGGTGAGTAAACGGCCCGCGCCGCCTGCCTGGACAATCGCCTCAAGCGTCTCCTGCGCGCCCGCTTCATCACGATGGTAATGCACGCCGACGGTGAAACCGTCCGCCGCAAGCTGAAGGGCGATAGCGCGGCCAATGCCTTTGCTGGCGCCGGTGACCAGTACGGATCTCATTATGGTGTTCCCTGGTTGAAAAGTGTGGTTAATTCTTCCTCGCTCGGCTGGAAGGTATTCACGCGGCCCGTGGCGAGGGAGACATTGTCCGCATGAATGGTGCACTCGAAGCTGCCAAAGCGCTCATCCTGCATCAGACGTTCGATGGTGATGGTCAGCGTGCAGCCTGCGGCAAAATGCCCTGCGTCGCACACCAGCTCGCGCGCGCCCAGCACCATACCCAGCGCACAGTGCGGCAGCCCTTTTTGCATCCGGTGCCATTCAGACCAGACGCCCACGGTCTGAGCCATCAGCTCCAGCGCAAACCAGCCGGGCAGGTTGCCGCCTGCGTCCAGAAACGGCGCCAGAACGCCCCGTTCGTTCACCGTCACGCTGCAAACGGCGCGGTCATCGGTGACGCTTTCCACGCTCTCAAGCAGCATCATCGGCGTGTCGTGAGGAAGATAATCCCCGGGTGGTAAGTAGCGCATCATACTCTCCCCAGCAGAAGGCTGGCGTTGTTGCCGCCAAACGCGAAAGAGTTTGACAGGATCACTGGTTTATTCAGCGGTGCGCTCTGGTGCAGTAGGCCGAAGGCGGGCAGGGTGTCGTCCGGCGCGTAGCGGGAAAAATCCTGCGGCGGCAGCGGCAGGTCTCGGGTCAGGATCAGCCAGCTCAGGGCGGCCTCGGTGATCCCGGCGGCACCCAGCGTGTGGCCGGTAAGATGTTTCGTGGAGCTGCACGGCACGCGGTCGCCAAAGAGATCGTGGATCACCTGCGCCTCAATGCGATCGTTCAGCGGCGTGGCGGTGCCGTGCAGGTTGATATAACCGACGTCCGCCGCCGTCATGCCCGCCTCGTTCAGCGCCTGGGTGATGGCGCGGATCGCCCCTTCGCCCTGCGGATGTGGGGCGGAAATATGGTACGCATCGCTGGATTCCCCCGCGCCCAGGAGCGCAATCTCGCCCGGCTCGCGGGTCAGTACCATCAATGCTGCCGCTTCGCCAATGGTGATCCCACGACGGTTGCGGCCAAACGGTTCGCACAGGGTCGGGGAGAAGGATTCCAGGCTGTTGAAGCCGTTGACCGGCATGCGGCTCAGGCTGTCGGCTCCGCCGACGATGGCGACGTCCACCAGACCGGCGTCGATCAGGCGACGGCCGCTGATGATCGCCCGTGCGCTGGAGGAGCAGGCGGTCGAGATGGTATACGCCGGGCCGTCCAGCGCAAGCCAGCTGGCGAGAAAGCGCGACGGATCGCCCAGCTCCTGCTGCGGATATTGCCACTGCGGACTGCGCTCGCCGTTCTGCGCGCGGCGCACGTACTCATCACCCTCGTCCAGTCCGGAGGTGCTGGTGCCCAGCACCACCGCCACGCGGTCGCGCCCCACGCGCGCAATGGCCGCATCGACGGCGGGCCGGATTTGCGCCAGCGCCGCCAGCAGCAGCTGGTTGTTGCGACTTCGATGCGCAGAAAAAGACCCGGGAACAGGGGGAAGATCACCCTCCACCCCGCCCAGCACGGCCTCGGGTAAGCCCTGTAGCCAGCCCGCACGCTGGCGCATCCCGGGGGCCACGCCAGCGTTCAGGTTTGCCGCTATTTCATCAGCCGAGTTGCCGAGCGCGTTGACCATGCCAACGGCAGAAAGGTAAATCATCTCAGTCACCCAGATATTGAATGGTGATGTGGTAGTGAAAAGCGTGCTGCACAATGCTAATCGGTTCGCGCCTGCCGTTACGGTTCAGGTAGGCAATTTCCGTGACCAGCTTGCCATCGGGGTTGCGCAGTTCGCGTCTGGTGTCAGTATCGTTCAGCGTCCAGCCTTTCGGCAACTGCGGCTGCCAGGCGCTGAGGGGCCAGTGGCTGAGCATCACGTCGGCCAGCACCTGGCTGGCGGGCGGCAGCTGCGGCATCACAACCGACTGCTCGGTGTGGATCCCGGTGTCGTCGTAGGTGGCGAGGAACAGGCGGATCCCGACGGAGGAGAGGCCGGCAAGCGTCACTTTATCGCCATCGGCGTTCAGCATCACCAGCAGCGACTGGGTCTGGCCTTTAAAACTGCCGGTAAGCAACTGCTGCGCGCGGATGGCAGGCGTGATGCCCGGCGGTGGCAGCGTGACGCGGGTGCCGGGCTGGAGCCAGGCCTGAGGGCGCGCGTCATCGCGGTTCGTCGTATGGCTACACCCCGCCAGCAACAGGGCCATCATCACTGCCGCCAGGCGAATGAAACGGGTCATGGTAAGTTCTCTTTGTTAGTCGGCATCGCCAGCGGGGCGAGCAGGAACGCGGTGAAGATACCGCTCACCAGCACAATGCCAAAGCTGCTGATGGCCTGAGTGGTGCTGAACACCAGCATCCCCAGCGTCAGCAGGGTGGTCATCATGGCGAGGGTAATCGCCAGCATGGAGGTCAGCGGCGTGCCGCGCGGGTTGCTGAAAAACAGCGTGTAGTTGATGCCAATGCCGAGGACCAGCACCAGCGCCAGCAGGGAAAACAGGTTCACCGGATGGCCCGTCACGGCCAGCGCCGCCAGCCCGCCGCCCAGCGACAGCACGGACGGCACCAGCGCCACCAGCCCTTTTCGCCAGCCGAGGCGCACCACCGCGCCGCAGGCAATCACCGCCAGCGCCACGCCCAGCAGCCCCGTCAGCAGCGCGCGGTAGAGTGCAAACAGGCTGTCGAAGCTGGCCTTACGGTCAACCCAGACGACTCCGGGATGGCGGGCGGCCAGCTCACCGAGCGCAGCGCTGTTTCTGACGCCATCGACCGGGACCAGCACACCGCTTTTGCCGTCCGGCAGCGTCAGCCACAGCAAACGCCAGCCCTCGCTGGCCGGGCTGGCGAGCCACGCCTCTACGCTGACAGGCATGGCGTTCAGATTCGGGGCGACGGCATTCAGCCCCGTGCTTTGCAGCATTTTCGTCACCGTCGGCGCGGCGTTACGCAGAAGTTGCAGATCGCTGTTCTGCCGCGCCAGCGAGTTCAGCGGCAGGGTGCGCCAGCGGGTTAATTCTCCGGCTTTTTGCGCCTGCGCCAGCGCCGGGGTAAACGCCTCCAGCCGCTCCAGCGTTTCCTGAGCCGACTCGCCATACACCACGAACCACTTCTGATCGACATTTTGCCCGGTCAGGGCGGTGATGGTTTTTTCCTGCGCCAGAATGTCCTGCGGCAGCGCCTGAAGCCGGGCGATATCGTCATCCACCCGCAGGCTGGCGATCCCGATGGCGGAGAGCAGCGCCAGTGCTACCGGCAGCCCGACGGAGAGGGCTTTGCTGTCGCGCCAGGCGTTCAGCCAGCGCTGCATCATCCCTCTAAGGGGGATCGGGCGAACCGGCATGCCACGGCACAACCACGGGTGCCAGAACATTACCGTCAGGCACGAGGCGCTCAGCCCTGCGGCGGCGAACACCGCCATCTGACGAATGCCGGGGAAGGGGGCCAGCATCATGAAGAGATACGCCACGACGGTAGTCAGCAGCGCCAGCAGCAGCGCGTTACGCACTTTTGCCAGGCTTTGCCAGGGCGAGTGTTCCGCGCCGTGCACCATCCGCTCCGTGAGGTAGTAAATCGTATAGTCCGCCGAGATGCCGATGATGCTCATGCTCATCACCAGCGTCATCAGGTGCAGCTCACCGAACAGCAGGAGCGTCACGACCGTCCCCGCCAGCGCGCCGATGGCAATGGAGAGCAGGCTCAGCAGCAGCGGACGCACGGAGCGAAACACCGACACAATCAGCAGGATCACCCCGAGCACCGTGGCGACGCCGAGCGTGGAAATATCTTTTTTAGCCTGCTGGCTGGCGTAATCGCTGTAGAACACCGTCCCGCGCGAGAGCAGCTGCGCCTGTGGATACTGGCTTTTCAGCGTCTGATGCAACGCGTTGAGGGTGGTCACCAGCTGGTGGGTTTGCTGCATGTCAAACGACGAGCCTGCCAGCTCGCCGTGCAGCAGATACCAGTAGTTCCCGGCCGCATCTTTTGTCACCAGCCAGCCGTCCATCAGCTGCATCTTCTGGCTGTTCTTCGCCAGCGCGAGCTGCGCGCCGCGCATCAGCATCAGCGGATCGTTTTGCAGCTCCTTGCCGCTCACGCCGGAAAAGGCGGAGTAGAGCTGGGACAGGATCCACTGAGCCTGCGTTTCACCGCCGTTTTGCAGGCGGGCGCGGGTGGCCGGATCGACCAGGCCATTGCGGTGCTGCCAGAAGAAATCTCCCCAGGCCTGTTGCCCGGCGGCATCCAGCGGACCTTTTACGACACTCAGCGCCTGGCTGCGTTGCAGCAGGGTTAACCACTGCTGCGCCACGCGCGGGTCCGGCTGTTTACCAGGGCTGACCAGCCAGATGAGCTGGCGGTCGAGGCGCTGCATAAATCCGTCGTTGAGGGCGGGAGGGATCGCGCCGAGCGTCTGTTTCGGCAGCATGGCGAGCACGCTGCTGTTCAGCCGCGCGCCAGGCAGCAGCGACAGCAGCACGCCCAGCAGGATCAGGCATACCGCGGCCCACAGCAGCGCCGGGCGCAGGGCGTTACGGTGCGGCAAAGCGCTGGCGTTCTGCATCGGTCAGGCGGGCGGGCGTCAGTTGGTGGCGGGAGAGGGCGATATCCGTCGTGTCGCCCTGCTTATCGTTCAGGCGAATGGATTCCAGATAGATCGCGCCCTTCAAATCAAGGGTGGAGAAAATCTTGTCCAGCGGCGTGGTAACGGGCGTCAGCACCAGCGACCAGCGGCCTTCACCCTGGTCTTTGAAATCGACGCGGAAGTTCTCTTCCAGCACCTTGCGGTCGGCCTGGAACAGCGCCCGCAGCAGATGGTTGAACTGGAACATCTGCGGGTTAGTGTCGGCGGTAATGGTCTGCGGCGGCTGACCGTTGACGATTTGCACCATCCGTTTGTCATCCAGCAGCAGCATCATCGGGAACGGCGCTTTTTGATCCCACAGCAGGCCATTGTCACGGGCGATCAGCATCTCCCCCTGCGAGCGCAGGGGCTGAGGCATGTCCTTGATCGTGCGGGTCTGTTCGAAGTGCGCGCGCACCACCGGTTGCTCCGCAAACCGCTGTTGCAGTTCATCCAGCGTGACCGCGTTCACCAGCGGGCTTACCAGCAGCGCGAGTAGCGTTATCCACTTCATGGCGCGATCCCCATGCGTTCGAACAGAATGGCCGGGCTGACAAAGCACATCTCCCGGCTTGCTTCCTCCACGGCCACCTGAATGGTGTAGCCGGTGGTGGTGCGTTTCCCGGTTTGCGCGTCGAAGATTTGATAGGCGATGCGCAGACGGTTTTCAACCTCTTCAATGTGGGCGCGGACGCGAATGCGCTGCTCGAAGGTCACCGCGTCGCGGTATTTCACCCGCGTATCCACCACCGGCCAGACGTAGCCGGACGCTTTCATCTGGCGATAGCCGTAATCAAACTGGTTGAGCAGCGCTTCGCGGGCAATCTCAAAATAGCGGAAATAGTTGCCGTGCCACACCACGCCCATCATATCGACGTCGTGGAACGGAACGGTGATTTCAACTTCAGCCGTAAAGCGGGGATCGGTCAGCACCCTTTACTCCTTCTCGTTGACCTCTGGCAGCTGCCAGAAATCGAAAAAATTAAACCAGTCGAGCGGCGACAAGAGCGCGTAATGCTCCAGCCGCTGCGCATAGCGATCGACGGTCTGCTGTAGCGCCTGCTGGCGTTCGCCGCGCGGCAGCAGCAGCGGGTCGGCAAACGGCTCGCAGTGCAGGGTCAGCTTTCCCTGCTGGCAGAGGGCAAAAATCAGCACCACCGGGCAGCGCAATAGGGACGCCAGGATAAACGGTCCCTGCGGGAACGGCGCGGGCTGGCCCATAAATTCGCTCCATATCACCCGCCAGCTGCCGCCGCGCTGCGGGGTGACGGCGATGCGATCGCCCACGATCGCCACCCATTCGCCGCGATCCAGCTTCTCTTTAATGAGGATGGCGGTCTCCGGGCCAATGTCGGTGACCGGCATCAGGTGAATGCCCGCTTGCGGCGCCATCTCCTCCATCACCTGTTTAAAACGCTGAGCATTGTCGCTAAAGACCAGCGCGTTGATGGTTTTCGCCCCTTCGCGCTGGGCCAGCGCCCGGCAGGCTTCCACATCGCCAAGATGCGACGCGAGCAGCAGTTTGCCCTGAGGATCGTCAAGACCCAGCGCCTCCTGCGCGCCTGGCGCAAAGACCAGATCGCGATGAAGCTTCATTTCGCCGCGCCAGCTGGCCACTTTGTTCAGCATGGCATGACCGAAGCGCAGGAAGTGGGAAAAACTGTTAAGCCGTACGGGTTGCGGCATTTGCCGCTGTGCCATCACCGTTTTAACCCGCGTCAGCCACTGCTGCGACGCCTGACGCGCAGCGCGGGCGGTCAGCCAGTAGACGGCCGTAACCGGCCACAGCAGGATGGTAAACGCCTTTCGCCCCAGCAACTGCCAGACGCGCAGCATCAGGCGCATGCCCCATAATCCTTTCACCTCCTGCTGCTGCGCCCAGTGCTGCGAGCGGCGACGCATCAGCAGGGAAGGAATGCGCGGCAGCATGCCGAGAAACAGACGGGTATGCATCAACGAGATGCGCACGTTGTCTTTCAGGGCATCGAAATGGGATACCCCATCCGGCGGATAGGTCACGCGGGTGGGCAGAAAATAGCTAATGTTGCCCTGCCAGTAGAGGCGCACCATCACTTCAGTATCAAAATCCATCCGCCTGCCGAGCGGCGTGCCCGCCGCCAGGCGCATTACCGGCGCTATCGGGTAAACGCGAAACCCGCACATGCTGTCTTTTAGTTGCAGGGAGAGGGTTTCAATCCAGACCCAGACGTGTGTTATCCAGCGCCCGTACAGGCGCGAACGGGGGATCGAGTCATCATAAACGGGCTGACCGGAAATGAGCGCATCGGGATGGCGTTCGGCCAGCGCCAGCAGTTTGGGGATGTCTTCAATAGCGTGCTGGCCGTCAGCGTCCACCTGAACGGCGTGGGTGAAGCCGCGATCGGCACAGGCTTTCAGCCCCTGCATCACCGCCGCGCCTTTGCCGCTGTTTTCGGCGAGGCGCAGCAGCGTGACCTGCGGACGATCCGCCGCCAGCGCTTCAAGCGTGCGGCGCGTGGTTTCATCGCTGCCGTCGTCCACCACCAGACAGGGCAGATCGAAAGGCGCCAGGCGCGCCAGCACCGAAGCCATCATCGCCCCGTGGTTGTAGCACGGGATCAGCACGCAGGGACGGAAGGTTACTGACATAAGCGAATCTTCCCGCTGCTGGCGGTGTGGCGCTCGTTACCCGCATGGCGCTGGTAGCTAAAGGTCAGCATCTGGCGTTCGGGCTGCCAGGCAAGGAGCAGCGTGACCGTGTTCTCCGGCAACAGCGGGGCGGCGAACTTTACGTTCTGAATACTGTGAAAACGGTAGCCCGGCGCCAGCGCGGCAGCGTAATGCATCACCCGGTCGAGCTGGGCTACGCCCGGCAGCAGCGGCTGTACGGCGAAATGTCCCTTAAACCAGAGCAGGTCAGGATCAAGATAAAGGGTTATCTCCAGATACCCGGGGCCAGGCTCGCGGCGTTCGATTTCAGGGATTTTCATGAAACAACTCCTGTAGCTGGGCAGTTACGCGCTTGTTCATGCTGTTGACCGGAATTTCATCAACGATCCGCCAGTAGCGCGGCACGGCAACCGGTTCAAGCCAGGGGCGAAGGGCGCGACGCCAGGCGAGCTCCTGCGCTTTTTTGCTCTGTTCGTGTTGCTGACGCACCGCTTCATTCAGCACCAGCAATACGCCAATACCCTGACGCCCGCCGCGCGTCACCGTCAGCGCGGCGGCTTCGCGGATGCCGTCCAGCGCCAGCAGGCGGCGCTCAATGTCATCGAGCGAAATGCGCTTATCTTCAATTTTGACCACCCGACCGCGGCGCCCGACGAGGCTGAACTGCCCGTCAGCCGTGAAGTGCAGGATATCATCCAGCAGGACCCCCTCCGCCTCGGGGATCAGCGGCGACGTCACGCGATCGCCGTGAAACGTCACGCCGGGGAAAGGCTGCCAGCGGATGCTTTCCTCCTGACGGTAGCGCCAGGCCATAACCCCCGTTTCTGTGCTGCCGTATATTTCATCCGGCCAGACGTTGAGCCAGGCCTGAACCGCGGCGACCTCCTGCCAGGGCAGCGCGCCGCCAGCGGAGAAGAGCAGGTTGACGGGGGGCGGCGTCAGCGACGCGTCCAGCCGCTTGAGAAACGCCGGACTGCTGATGAAAAGATAGCGTTTATCGTCGGGAAGGGCAGAGAGCTGCTCGGCATAGTTGAGCAGGCTGGCGTGCAGCGGCAGGCCGAGCGCCATGGGTAAGACGACACGAAACGTCAGGCCATACAGATGGTGCAGCACCACGGAAGCGACGACGTGGCAGCCTGCCAGACGATCGCCAAAAAGTTCCGCCAGCAGACGAGCCTCACGATCCAGGCTGACCACCGGCTTACTCACCCGCTGCGGCGTGCCGGTCGAGCCGGAGGTGTAAAGCTCGATCGTGCGCATCTCATCGATGGCAGGCAGCGGTGAAAAGGGATGGCCTGCCCGCTGAACGGAAGCCACCCGCAGCTGTCGCCCCTGAAAATCGAGCGTGGTGTCGCTCAGGACGCCGCTGAACAGCGCCCGCTGTTCGTTAAGCTGTGCCGCCCGGCTGTGCCCGGGGAGGACCGGCGTTTTATCCGCATGCAGCGTCGCCAGCAGCGCGACAATAAACAGATAGCCGTTTTCGATGCACAGCGCCCAGCGCTCGCCTTCTTCATCACGCAGCGTGTCGACCAGCTGAGTGACATCGTGGCGCAGATCGCCAAGCGTCCAGAGATGGTTGTCCTGCCAGGCGACAGGGGTGTCGTCAGGGCGGGGGGCACTGAGCCACTGGCTAAGCGGGAGAGGGTTAAGCATCGTTTTTCATCACCCGTTGTCGCACCAGCCACTCGCCGGCCATCAGCGTGCCCATCAGGAGATAGGCAATCATCCCGTTCCACAGCGTCCACAGACGGATATCGGCGTGTAATACGGTAAACAGCGCGATCGCCCCGTTAATAATAAAAAAGCCGCACCAGACCTGGGTAACCCGGCGCGTGTAACGTACCCCGACGGGGGAGAGATCCGGTTCACGCAGGCGCGCCAGCCGTTCAACGACAGGCATTGCCGTCCACAGCGAACCACCAAACACCACCAGCATCACCAGATTCACCACCACCGGATAAAACAGCACCCACTGGTGCGCGTGCAGGACGTAACTCGCCGCGCAAAGCGCTATGCCAGCCAGCGCCACGCTCACGAAAAGATAACGCAGGGGACCGCCCTGCCGACGGGCCTGGCAGACGCGTAACAGCAGCACCAGCGCCATCACGGGCAGTATCCCGTGCAGGCTATTATTCGCCAGCCCGAAGCCGATCAAAAACGGCCATGCCAGCAGCATCAGCCCCGTCAGGGCGGGAAGAACTGGAATCGAACGCACGTTACGCGTCGCGCTGAAGCTGTTCCACAACGTCCACGACGTCCTGCACCGTGCGCACCGCTTTGAAGGTTTCGGGCTTGATTTTATGGCCCGTCTTCTTTTGCAGGTGCACTACCATATCGACGGCATCAATGCTGTCGAGATCCAGATCCTCGTAAAGCCGTGCCTCAGGGGTAATATCCTCCGGGGCGACTTCAAACAGCGTAATAAGAAGCGCAGAGACTTCCTGATAAATCGTTTGTTGTTCTGTCATAGCGGTCATTCTCAGGCGCGTTGTTGATGAATAAAAGCCGCGAGCGTGGCAACGGAATAGAAGTGCTGACGCATCTCGTCACTTTCGGCAGAAAGCACTACGCCGTACTGATTTTTTACCGCCAGCCCCAGCTCAAGGGCGTCGATTGAGTCCAGACCGAGGCCGTCGCCAAAGAGCGCGGCGTCTGTATCAATATCCTCTGGGGTAAGTTCTTCCAGATTCAGCGTAGAGATAATGAGATTCTTAATTTCAAGATAGAGCGCTTGCATCTTTCGTTCCTGACAAAGATTGAAGACCGGTTGTTAACTGATGCTGCATATGCCGGTTTAACTGCCTTGCCGCCAGCGCGGGTTCGTGCTGACTCGCATCATAAAAATCATGAATGTTGATGCGTTCGCGAACATCCACGGTGAAAACAGGTTTGTTGGGGGGCACGTTATACCAGCTGCTCTGTTTATCCAGCATCCGTTCGCTACAGTGGATCACCACCACGCGCACGGCGCTGTTGCAGCGAACGGCGATATTCGCCGCCCCACGTTGCAGGGTCATGGCTTCTCCCACCCGGGTGCGGGTGCCTTCAGGGAAGATAAGCAGGGTGTCGCCCTGGGCCAGACGCTGCTGGCTTGCGGCAAGCAGCGTGTCGGCTTCGCTGTTAATCAGATAGTCCGCCGCGCGGATCACGCCGCTGACGAACGGGTTACGCAGCAACGCGCTTTTCACCAGACAGTCGGTTTCATTCATCACCGACGCCAGCAGAACGTAGTCCAGCAGCGAGGGATGGTTCGCAATCACCAGACAGCCCCGCTCGGCGCGCAAAACGTCCAGGTTGTTGAAACGGTAATCCAGTACCCCTACACCGCGTACCACCGCGAGGAACAGGCGGAAACTGGCAGAAATAGTGCGGCGTGCCAGGCGGCGACGTTGGGTGCGGTCACGCTGGAAAATCAGCAGCAGGTTAAACCACACCAGCGACAGCGTCAGCCCGCCGAGGCCGAACAGGGCGAAGCACAATCCGGTCATCAGCATGCGCCATACCCGATCGAGGCGGGAACGTAACCCTCTCATTGGCGCGTCCATTGCCACAGCAGGCGCTCGCCCGGCAGGGTAAACTGGCGCTCGTCCCGCAGGTAATGGCGCAGGAACTGCAGGCTTTGCGGCAGCGCGGGCTCTTCAGGCCTGCGGTTGGCGTGCGTTTCACAGCTGAGCGTATTTCCGGCCTCAATTACCAGCGCCAGCGCGTAGGGCCAGACGGGCATCTGCGGCGGCAGCCCGGCGTGATAAAACTCCGGCAGCCGACCGTCGAAATCTACCAGCAACACGCGTGAGTAGCCCGCATGCAGCAGGCTCAGCACCTCGCATAAGCTCTGCTGGAAGGTATCCATACCGGCGGAAACCGACGAAGAGACAACAGGCTGACGCGCGGCGATAGTGAGATTGCCGACCGCCGAGTTGTGTACCGACATGGCAAAATCGGTGGGGGAAACGGGCTGATCTGCCGCCAGGGCCTGGAGAATACGAAAATTGCGTTCCAGCTCCCCGTGACGGCTGCTGTAGACGACGGCGTCGATGCGGTGTTTGCGCAGCATCATCAGGCCAAGATCGACGGCCAGCTTGCTGCCTGAATTCAGGCGGCGGGCGGTCATCATCGGCAGATCGGTCAGTTTCGCCAGCGGTGCATCAGGATCGATGGCGTCAGACCGGCGTGACCATGCCTGCCATTCGTCGGCATCGCTGAGTCCTGGCGCTCTTGCCTGCCAGTCGATAAGGGTAAGTGTAAATTTCATCTACGCGCGTCCGCGATAAACCTGTTTCTGTGACTTTTTCTTCGCCAGCGCGATTTGCTGCGCACATCGTACAATGTTGTCGTCGCGCTGGCGAATAAACGTCACTTTTAACCCTTTCCACCCGGTTATCCCGGCAAACGGCTTTTTGGCCGACCCGGACCCAGCAGAATGGCGAGTTTACTGCCTCCTTTCGTGGTTTCCATCCAGATTTTACAGACGCTGGTGAGCGGCACGGAGAGCAGCATGCCCACCGGTCCCAGCAGCCATCCCCAGATCAGTAACGATAAAAACACCACCATCGTCGACATGCCCAGACGGTGACCCATCATGCGCGGTTCGAGAATATTGCCCAGCACCATATGCACGACGAGGAACAGCGCTCCTACCAGCATGCACTCATAAAAACCGTTAAACAGGAACGCCTGAATCATCGGCGGAACGGCAGAAAGCACCGCGCCGATATTGGGCACGTAGTTCAGTAAAAACGCCAGCACGCCCCACATCAGCGCGAACTGCACGTCCAGCAGCACCAGCCCCAGCCAGACGATCACGCCGGTCCACAGGCTTAACAGCGTTTTCAGCGCCAGATATTTGGACACACCCTTCAGCGCGCGATGCAAGCCGGCAATGTGGATCTGCGGATTGTTCAGGGCAAAACGCAGCTTATACGGCACGTGGCGCACTTCGAACAGCATAAACACCACCGTCATCACCAGCAGCAGAATGCTGGCCATTGCCCCGGAAAGCCCGGTCATCAACGTGGTGGCGTAGGTCATCACCTTCTCGGAATCCATCCGGCGCAGCATCCGTTCCGGTGAGATATGCAGATTCACGAACGGCAACATGCGCTGGAGATCGACCAGCTTGCGCGTCAGCTCTTTATTGTACTGCGGCAGCATGGTGGAAAATTCGCTCAGCGAGGCGGCGAGCACGCCGAACAGCGCCGTCAGGACAACCAGCATCACCATCACCACAATGGTAATCGCGACCGGGCGGCTGATGCCCCGGCGTAAAAACCACGTCACCAGCGGGTTGAGGACGATGGCGAAAAACAGCGCCAGCAGAAGCTGAACAATGATATCCGCCGCCGCATGGATACCCGCAAGGATAACCACCAGGCAGGCGAGTTTTAATAAAATATGAAGTCCGGCTTTGTCGGGCGGGCTGGCAGTCATAAGAATTCCTTTTTCCGGGGGGCTTGCTAATTGTAGTGCGCCGGATTCGCTTCGTCTGGAGCGTTAGTCTTAAAGTCATGGAAAAAAAATGGCCCCCGGCGCAAGCGACGGAGGCCACGTCATCCCGGTGAACGATTACTGGATCACGAGGGTGTTAATGATGTTTTCAGCGGTTGCCTGCGCTTTTTGCTGATTATCTGCAGGCAGAGTGATCTGCATGGTCAGCAGTTTATTATCTACCTTGCCGAGAACCACGGAGGAGTAAGCGGTCTGGCCTTTGGCGGAGATGATGCTGTCCAGCTGTTGCAGCGTGTGGCCTTTCAGCTCGATAGACTTATTGGTCACCACCTGAAGCTGCGGGTCGCGGCTGCGCTGCTGATCTTCCAGACGTTTGGACAGCACACCCAGATCTTCGCTGGTATCGTCACCGACAATCACAATGACTGCTTTTTGCCCGGTGGCATCGGAGTAGACGTGCATGTTGTTCGCCTGGGTGCCCAGCTTACCGCTCTGATCGGTCATGTCCGCGGGCAGAGAGAAACTGAGTTTGCCATCCATCAGGCTCACCGGCTGACCGGTGGCGTTGCTTTCTGCTGACGCGCCCTGAGCAGGCGTTTTGGTGTCGCTGTTATCACAGGCTGCAAGGCCAACAACCAGCAGGCCAATCCCGACATATTTAACCAGATTGCGCATTGACTTCTTCCTTTCGATAAACGGCCATAGCGGCTCATTCGTTCATCTTATCACAACTGATAAAGCGAACCCTTAACCTGCCTGCAATGCGGAGATTTCAGATTTATCTGCCAGTCTTTTCAGCAGCATATTCAACAGCACGCCGTACATCGGCAGGAAGAAGACCAGGCTGATAAGCACCTTAAAGGCGTAGTCCACCAGAGCGATTTCCATCCAGTGTTCTGCCATGAAGGCGTCCGGGCTGCGCCAGAAGGCAATGAAGAAGAAGGCCAGCGTATCGCTCACGTTACCGAACAGCGTGGAAGCCGTTGGTGCCATCCACCAGCGATGGTTCTGACGCAGGCGGTTAAACACGTGGACATCGAGGATCTGCCCCAGGGCATAGGCCATAAAGCTGGCGGCGGCAATACGCGCGACGAACAGGTTGAAGTGCGTCAGCGCTTCGAAGCCCTGCCAGCTTCCCATGTAAAACAGCGAGGAGATGGCGTAGGAGACAAACAGTGCCGGGATCATCACCGCAAAAATAATCCGCCGCGCCAGCGGTGCGCCAAAAATACGCACGGTTAAATCCGTCGCAAGGAAAATAAACGGGAAACTGAACGCGCCCCAGGTGGTATGGAAACCAAAAATGGAGATGGGGAGCTGTACCAGATAGTTACTGGAGATGATCACCAGCAGATGAAATAGCGAAAGCCAGAACAACGCCTTGACGCGTTGCGATTGTGTAAAGGAGTTCATATTGTACCTTTTTGATTAATATTTGGGGTGAGGGAACCCAATAAAGCCGCCGCATGATACTGCTTTAACGACACTTTGCAATGGCTAATTTTCACGCAATCGTTAACCTGGTTTGCATTGGCGATAGCGGGGCGTAAACTACAGCCGTTTTTACCTGAACGAGAAGAACATGACCGACCTGTTTTCCAGCCCAGACCACACGCTTGATGCTCAGGGCCTCCGTTGCCCGGAGCCGGTAATGATGGTGCGTAAGACCGTCCGTAACATGCAGAGCGGCGAAACGCTGCTGATCGTCGCCGATGACCCGGCTACCACCCGTGATATCCCCGGCTTTTGTACCTTTATGGAACATGAGCTGGTGGCGCAGCAAACCGAGACCTTGCCGTACCGGTATTTGATTCGTAAGGGGTAAGTGCGGCCTGACGCCCGGCGGCGCTTCGCTTGCACGGGCCTACGGGTGTAGTAGGTCGGGTAAGGCGCAGCCGCCACCCGACAAGTACTCATCACAATTTCGAACCATCGTTTCAAAATTTCGCGCTTTTTGTGAGGCGCTTCACCCTCCTTTTTCCAGCCGTAGTCTAATTTTTAAACGTCAAAAACTAAAACATCGTTTTAACGCTTATTTCACTACCCTGGAGTTGACTCAATGAAAACGACCCTCAAGCCGTTACTGGCTGCTCTGTGCCTGTCTGCTTTTGCCTGCACCGTTTCTGCCCAGACCATCAAAGCCGCCGATGTGCATCCTGAAGGCTACCCGAACGTGGTGGCGGTTCAGCAGATGGGTGAAAAACTCAAACAACAAACCGATGGCAAGCTGGAGATTAAGGTCTTCCCCGGCGGCGTGCTGGGGGATGAAAAGCAGATGATTGAGCAGGCGCAGATGGGGGCGATAGACATGATCCGCGTCTCTATGGCGCCGGTTGCCGCCATCCTGCCGGATATCGAAGTGTTTACGCTGCCCTACGTATTCCGCGATGAAGACCACATGCACAAGGTGATCGACGGGGATATCGGCAAGCAGATTGGCGACAAGCTGACCGCCAACCCGAAATCGCGCCTGGTCTTCCTCGGCTGGATGGATTCCGGCACCCGCAACCTGATCACCAAAGAGCCGATCGTTAAACCGGAAGACCTGAAAGGGAAGAAGATCCGCGTTCAGGGTAGCCCGGTGGCGCTGGCCACGCTGAAAGCGATGGGGGCGAACTCGGTGGCGATGGGCGTCAGCGAGGTTTACAGCGGCATGCAGACCGGGGTGATCGATGGCGCGGAGAACAACCCGCCAACCTTTATCGCCCACAACTACATGCCGATCGCCAAAAACTACACGCTGAGCGGCCACTTTATCACTCCGGAAATGCTGCTCTACTCCAAAGTGAAATGGGACAAGCTCAGCGCTGACGAACAGCAAAAGATCCTGACGCTGGCCCGCGAAGCGCAGTTCGAGCAGCGCAAGCTGTGGAATGCGTATAACGACCAGGCGCTGGCGAAAATGAAGGCCGGCGGCGTGCAGTTCCACGACATCGATAAAACGGTGTTTATCAAGGCGACAGAGCCGGTGCGCGCGCAGTATGGCGATAAGCATCAGGATCTGATGAAAGCCATCGCTGACGTTCAGTAAGCCGGAGTACGTATGTCCGAACTCTACCTGAAGTGGATGGATCGTCTGTACCTGCTCGCCATGGTGGTGGCGGGTCTCTCGCTACTGGTGATGACGATTGTCATCCCCATCGGCATCTTCTCACGCTACGTGCTCAATCGCGGCGAATCCTGGCCGGAACCGATCGCCATTATCTGCATGGTGACGTTTACCTTCATCGGCGCGGCGGTAAGCTACCGCGCCGGGTCGCATATCGCGGTCAACATGCTTACCGACCGCCTGCCCGCGTCGCTGCAAAGGCTGTGCGCGCGGGTAGTGGATCTGCTGATGCTGCTGATTTCTGGCCTGATGTGCTGGTACAGCTACTGGCTGTGCGTCGAGCTGTGGGAGCAGCCGGTGGCGGAGTTTCCGCTCCTGACCTCCGGCGAAAGCTATCTGCCTCTGCCTGTCGGGTCGGCCATTTTGATCCTGTTTGTGCTTGAACGCCTGCTGTTTGGCTCGCAGGAAAACCGTCCGGTCGTGCTGATCGGCAATCACAGTTAAGGGGTGAACAATGGATGCTTTTGTTTTGTTATTCACCCTCGCCATTTTGCTGGCGCTGGGGATGCCGGTGGCCTTCGCCGTCGGCTTAAGCGCCGTGGCGGGCGCGCTGTGGATTGACCTGCCGCTGGAGGCGCTGATGATCCAGATCACCAGCGGGGTCAATAAATTTACCCTGCTGGCAATCCCGTTCTTCATTCTTGCCGGGGCGATCATGGCGGAAGGGGGCATTGCCCGACGGCTGGTGAATTTCGCCTACGTGTTCGTCGGCTTTATCCGCGGTGGGCTGTCGCTGGTGAACATTGTCGCCTCGACGTTCTTCGGCGCGATTTCCGGCTCGTCGGTGGCGGATACGGCGTCTATCGGCAGCGTGATGATCCCGGAGATGGAGAAGAAGGGTTATCCGCGCGAATACGCGGCGGCGGTGACGGCCAGCGGGTCGGTGCAGGCGATTCTGATCCCGCCCAGCCACAACTCGGTGATTTACTCCCTGGCGGCGGGGGGAACGGTCTCCATCGCCACGCTGTTTATCGCGGGCGTGCTGCCGGGCCTGCTGCTGGGGGTGAGCCTGATGGTGCTCTGCCTGTGCTTCGCCCGCAAGCGCGGCTACCCGAAGGGGGACAAAATCCCGTTCAGGCAGGCGCTGAAAATTATGCTCGATGCCCTGTGGGGGCTGATGACGGTGGTGATTATCCTCGGCGGGATCTTGTCCGGGATTTTTACCGCCACCGAATCTGCCGCCGTGGCCTGCCTGTGGGCGTTCTTCGTCACCATGTTTATCTACCGCGACTACAAGTGGAGCGAACTGCCGAAGCTGATGTGCCGCACGGTGAAAACCGTCACCATCGTGATGATTTTAATCGGCTTTGCCGCGGCGTTTGGGGCGGTGATGACCTACATGCAACTGCCGATGCGCATCACCGAATTCTTCACATCGCTCTCCGATAACAAGTACGTGATCCTCATGTACCTCAACATCATGCTGCTGCTGATTGGCACGCTGATGGACATGGCGCCTATCATCCTGATCCTGACACCGGTGCTGCTGCCGGTGACCAATGCACTGGGTATCGACCCGGTGCATTTTGGGATGATCATGATGGTTAACCTGGGGATTGGGCTGATCACGCCGCCGGTCGGGTCGGTGCTGTTCGTGGCGAGCGCGGTGAGTAAGCAGAAGATCGAACACGTGGTGCGGGCGATGCTGCCGTTTTACGGTATGTTGCTGGTCGTGCTGGGGATGGTGACGTACATTCCGGCGATTTCATTGTGGTTGCCGGGGCTGTTAGGAATGCAGTGACGCGTGCGGCCTGATGCCCTCACCCCGGCCCTCTCCCGCGGGGAGAGGGGGCAAACACGAGAAACGGCAACCCGGTTGCCGTTTCACTTTTACCTTTGACGCAACAGCCGCAACGCGTTCGCCGTAACCAGCACCGTCGCCCCCGTATCCGCCAGTACCGCCAGCCACAGTCCGGTCATGCCGAGCAGCGTGGTGATCAGGAAAATCCCCTTCAGACCCAGCGCAATGCCGATGTTCTGCCGAATATTGGCGCGCGTCGCCCGCGCAAGTTCTATCATCTGCGCCAGCCCGGTCAGGCGGTTGTGCGTCAGCGCCGCGTCGGCGGTCTCCAGTGCCACGTCGGTGCCGCTGCCCATCGCAATGCCGATGCTGGAAGCTTTCATTGCCGGGGCATCATTTATTCCGTCCCCGACCATCGCCAGCGGGGCGTTGCTGTTCAGCTCGGTTACCGCGCTGACTTTATCCGCAGGCAACAATCCGGCCTTAAACTCCAGCCCCAGCTCGCCGGCAATCGCCGCCGCCGCGCGCGGATTATCGCCGGTCAGGATCACGCCCTGTACTCCCAGCCTGTGCAGTGCGTCGACGGCCTCTTTCGCATCGTCACGCAGGGTGTCGCGCAGCGCCAGCATGCCCATCGGCACACCGTCCTGCATCACGGTAATGACCGTCTGCCCGGTCTGCTCCAGCGCCTCAACCTGTGGAGTAGAGCGCGCGTCCGCCGCGGCGATCAGCACTTTTTTGCCTTCGACCACAGCCTCAATCCCTGACCCGACCAGCGCTCGCTGGGCCGTTGCCGGAGGGATGTTCAGCCCGCGCCCCTTCGCTTCACGTACAATCGCCTGCGCCAGAGGGTGGGTGGAGCCCTGCTCCACGGCAGCGGCCAGCGTCAGCAGGGCGTCTTCACTGATGTCCTGCGGATACACGCCGGTCACCTGCGGCTTGCCGACGGTCAGCGTGCCGGTTTTATCGAAGGCGATGTGCTGGACCTGGCTCAGTTGCTCCAGCGCCGCGCCGCCCTTAATCAGCGCCCCGCGACGTGCCGCCGCCGCCAGCCCGGAGGTAATCGCCGCCGGGGTGGAGATCACCAGCGCACACGGACAGCCGATCAGCAGCAGCGTCAGCCCTTTGTAAATCCAGCCCTCCCACGGTGCGCCGAAGAACAGCGGCGGGACGACGGTGACCAGCAGCGCCACCAGCATGATGGCGGGGGTGTAAATCCGGCTGAAGCGATCGATAAAGCGTTCTACCGGCGCGCGGCGCTCCTCGGCCTCTTCAATCAGCCTGAGGATGCGGTCGATGGCGCTGTCGCCCGGTTCGGAAAGGACCGTCAACTGCACCAGTCGGTCGACGCTGGTGGCGCCCGCAGGCACCTTTTCACCCACCGCGCGCGCAACCGGGATGGATTCCCCGGTCAGGGCACTTTCGTCAAAACTTGCGGTGGCGGTAACGAGGGCCCCATCGGCTGGCAGACGTCCGCCTGCGGGCACTTCAATCACGTCACCCGGGCGCAGGGTGTTGATGGCGACCGTTTCACGCTGACCATCAATAACCCGCGTGGCGGTTTCCGGCTTTAGCGCCATCAGCGCGCTCACCCCTTTACGCGCCCGGCTCGCCGCCCAGCCCTCAAGGCGTTCGCCAATTAAGAACAGCAGCAGCACCATCGCCGCTTCCGCCGTCGCGCCAATAAACAGCGCCCCGATAGCCGCCACGCTCATCAGCGTTTCGATGGCAAACCAGCTGCCGCTTCTCATCAGACGCAGCGCCTGACGGGCAATCGGGAACAGGCCAACCAGCGTGGTGGCGATAAACGCCAGGTTGCCGAACGGGTGGTTGATCTGCTCCAGCCCCCAGCTCAGGGCCATCATGATGATGAGGGTGATAAGGGGCAGATTTTCTTTTAGCGGAGACGTTTTTTCTGCGGGCGCCGTTTCGCTGCGCAGGGTATAACCCGCTTTGCTGACGGCGGCTTCAACCTGTCTGCTGACGTCGTTTTCGGCGCTGACCAGCAGCTTTTCAGTGGCGAACAGCACCTGAACGTGGTTCACACCCGGCACCTGCTTCACCGCGTTTTCCACTTTGCGGGCGCAGGCCGCGCAGTCCATGCCGTTGACGACCCAGCTGTAGTGATTGCCGCTTTCAGGCAGCGTTTGAGTTTGCGTTTCGCATGCGCCCTCGCAGCAGCAGTCCTCTTTTGGCGGAACCGGGCTGAGCTTAAGTGCCGAGAATTTGGGAGCTTTTTTAGGTATTTCTGGAGTCGACATGGCAGTCTCCGGTAATGATAATTTTCTCATTAACCGCAGCATACACTCTGGAGTCGACTCCAGAGTCAAGCGTTATTTAGATATACAGCGAACGCACAATCAGGAAGTGTCCGGCAAAGTAACAGGCGGCAGAAATCGCATTATCCGCACGGAAGCGGCGGCGATAGTGGCTGCCCAACCAGACGATGTTACCCAACAGCAACAGTGCGGCACCGAAGAACGCGGACATCGCAGGCGCTGTCGGACGGAAGAACCACAGCTCGCCCGCCAGCCACACCATCACCAGCGTCATGGCGATAAACGTACACACCGGCAGACGCATCTCTTCCAGACGCGACCAGATCACCGCGATCAGCAGGGCGCCAATCACCAGCAGCACCAGCGGCAGCGGCCAGAAGATGGAGAGCGTCATCTGGCTGGCAAAGTAGATGGTATAGAGCAGATGCGACAGGAAGAATGCCCCCACGGCGTACAGCAGACGCTGGCGCGGCAGCAGGGTTAAGGCATCGCCAATCAGGGACGCACAAAGCCCCGCGAGGACAAGATAGCTGATGGCGTTAAACATCGGTGCCTGCCAGGCAAGCAACAGCAGGAGCAATAGCGTGACGGGTTTAAACAACCAGCGCTGCCAGGCTGGGCCACGGTAAGACGCATCGACGTAAAGCCATGCGGAAAAACAGACAGCGATAAATGACCAAAGCATATTAACTCCCTGTAACTGTTGAGGCTGAATGATCAGTTTCTGATCCAGTGTAGTGACGCGAGCGGGCGTTTGGCAATGCCGGGGCAGGCGAGGTATCCTGAATTCCGCATAATCTGATGGGATTTTTCAATGAGCAAGATGCCACTGTTTTTTATTGTCGTGCTGGCGATTATCGTCATTGCCGCCTCGTTTCGCTTCGTGCAGCAGCGCCGTGAGAAGGCCGACAACGATGCCGCGCCGCTGATGCAAAAGCGCGTGGTGGTGACGAACAAGCGCGAGAAACCGCTTAATGACCGCCGATCCCGCCAGCAGCAGGTGACGCCTGCGGGCACAACGATGCGCTATGAAGCGAGCTTTAAGCCGGAAACCGGCGGGCTGGAGATGACCTTCCGACTGGAGGCGCAGCAGTACCACCAGCTGACGGTGGGGGAGAAAGGCACGCTGAGCTACAAAGGGTCGCGGTTTGAAGGGTTTGAACCGGAGCAGTAATTTTCCCCTCACCCCGGCCCACTCCCCGAAGGGGAGAGGGTGTAAGCGTCCCCTCTCCCTGTGGGAGAGGGTTAGGGTGAGGGCATCAGGCCGCACCTTACTTCTTCACCTGCGCCTTAAACTTCTTCATCCACACCAGCAGCTCAAATACGCCGAAAATAAACACCCGTAGCTGCTGCCAGCCGGTCATCGGTGGGCTATCTTTCGGCAGTCCGTTTTTCAGCATCACCATCTGCAAGGCATGCATAAACGCGGTGAAAATCAGCGCCACGTTAATGAAGATATTCAGCGGACGCGGGAACGGGTGCACCAGATTCAAAATCAAAAAAGCCCAGACGCCCAGCATCAGCAAGCGCCCTACGTTAATCAGTACTGGCATCGGATCCTCCTTGTGCCTGACGGTGATACAGACGATAAGCCACCTGGCCGGCGACCTTCTCGCGGTGCAGATCCCAGTGAACGGGAACGGGCGGCAGACCATTTTCCACTTCGCTTTCAACGTAAATCAGCGCGTCGTCTGCCAGCCAGCCATTTTTTTCCAGCAACGATAATGTCTCTTCCAGCAGCCCTTTACGGAACGGCGGGTCAACAAACACTACGTTGAACGGCGTCCCCTGTTGCGCGAGGAAGCTCAGCGTGTTGGTATTCACCACTTTGGCGTTGGTTGCTTTCAGCGTAGCCAAATTTTGCTGCAACGTCTGCGCGACGCCGCGCTCCATCTCCAGCAGCGTGGCGCTCGCAGCATAGCGCGACAGCGCTTCCAGCCCTAATGCACCGCTTCCGGCGAAGCAGTCCAGGCAATGGGCGTCTACCATTGACGGGGCGAGCCAGTTAAACAGCGTCTCGCGAACGCGGTCCGTGGTAGGGCGTAAACCGGGGCTGTCCGGCACCGGTAATTTCCGGCCTCGCCACTGACCGCCGATAATGCGAATTTGACCGGCCGGGGCGCGGGTGGGTTTCTTCATCTCAGGAAAGCTCTGTTAACAATGCCCTGCGATTGCGGGCGGTGATGTCAATTAAGTAAAGTGTTAGACTATTTCATCATTTTTTTAGCTTCCCTGTATATAGCGCCGCGAGGAGTGTAGTCGCAGATGGCAAAACAAAAAAAACGTGGCTTCTTTTCCTGGTTGGGTTTCGGTGAAAAAGAGCAAGAAACAGAACAGAAAACCGAAGAACAGCAGGTTGTAGAAGAGCAGTCACAGCCTGAAACGCCTGTCGAAACCGCTGCGGTTGTCGAAGCGGAAGAGCCAGCCCACAGCAAAGAAGAGATTGAATCCTTTGCCGAAGAGGTGGTTGAGGTTACCGAACAGGTTCAGGAGAGCGAAAAACCAGAGCCGGTTATCGTTGAAACCCTTACCGAAGCGCCGCAGGCCGCTATCGAACACGAAGCGCTGCCGCTGCCGGAAGAGGTGAAAGCTGAAGAAGTTTCTGCCGAAGAGTGGCAGGCCGAAGCGGAAACCGTTGAAATTGTTGAGGCAGTGGAAGAAGAAGCGGCCCTTGAGCCAGAGCTGACCGACGAAGAGCTGGAGGCCCAGGCGCTGGCGGCGGAAGCGGCTGAAGAAGCGGTCATCGTCGTGCCGGTGGAAGAGCAGGCCGAAGAAGAGATCGTTCAGGAGCAGGAAAAACCGACCAAAGAAGGTTTCTTCGCGCGCCTGAAGCGCAGCCTGCTCAAAACCAAAGAAAACTTAGGTTCCGGATTTATCAGTCTGTTCCGCGGCAAGAAGATCGACGACGATCTGTTTGAGGAGCTGGAAGAGCAACTGCTGATTGCGGACGTGGGCGTGGAAACCACCCGGAAAATCATCGCCAACCTGACCGAAGGGGCGAACCGCAAACAGCTGCGTGACGCCGAGGCGCTGTACGGCCTGCTGAAAGACGAGATGGGTGAAATTCTCGCAAAAGTTGACGAACCGCTTAATATTGAAGGCAAAATGCCCTTTGTTATTCTGATGGTTGGCGTCAACGGCGTGGGTAAAACCACCACCATCGGCAAGCTGGCGCGCCAGTTTGAGCAGCAGGGCAAATCGGTGATGCTGGCGGCGGGCGATACCTTCCGTGCGGCAGCGGTGGAACAGCTCCAGGTGTGGGGCCAGCGCAACAATATTCCGGTCATTGCCCAGCACACCGGCGCGGATTCCGCGTCCGTGATTTTCGATGCCATCCAGGCGGCGAAGTCGCGTAATGTGGACGTGCTGATTGCAGATACCGCAGGGCGTTTGCAGAACAAATCGCACCTGATGGAAGAGCTGAAGAAAATCGTTCGCGTCATGAAGAAGCTGGACGAAGATGCACCGCATGAAATTATGCTGACTATCGACGCCAGCACCGGACAGAACGCCATCAGCCAGGCGAAGCTGTTCAATGAAGCGGTAGGACTGACCGGGATCACGCTGACCAAGCTGGACGGCACCGCGAAAGGCGGGGTGATCTTCTCCGTGGCCGACCAGTTCGGCATTCCTATCCGTTATATCGGTGTGGGCGAGCGTATTGAGGATTTACGTCCGTTTAAAGCGGACGACTTTATTGAGGCACTATTTGCCCGAGAGGACTAACAATGATTCGCTTTGAACACGTCAGCAAGGCCTATCTCGGCGGGAGACAAGCGCTGCAGGGGGTAACATTTCACCTCCAGCCAGGCGAGATGGCATTCCTGACCGGCCATTCCGGCGCGGGGAAAAGTACCCTGCTCAAGCTGATCTGTGGGATCGAGCGGCCAAGTGCCGGGAAAATCTGGTTCAGCGGCCATGAAATTAGCCGTCTTAAGAACCGTGAAGTGCCGTTCCTGCGTCGTCAGATTGGCATGATTTTCCAGGATCACCACCTGCTGATGGATCGCACTGTTTTCGATAACGTCGCGATCCCGCTGATTATTGCCGGCGCCAGTTACGATGATATCCGCCGACGCGTTTCGGCGGCGCTGGATAAGGTCGGGCTGCTGGACAAAGCGAAGAATTTCCCGATCCAGCTCTCCGGCGGTGAGCAGCAGCGCGTGGGCATCGCCCGTGCGGTGGTGAACAAGCCTGCCGTCTTGCTGGCGGATGAACCGACCGGTAACCTGGACGATGCCCTCTCTGAAGGGATCCTGCGTCTGTTTGAGGAATTTAACCGCGTGGGGGTCACGGTACTGATGGCGACGCACGACATGGGGCTTATCTCACGCCGTTCGTACCGCATGCTGACCCTGAGCGACGGGCATTTGCACGGAGGCCACGGTGAATAAGCGTGATGCAATGAACCAGATTCGGCAGTTCAGCAACCGGTTTGACCGTTTCCGCAAGCCTCAGGGCGGCGGGGACGGCAATCGCCATGCGCCTAAGCGTGCCAAAGCGACACCGAAACCGAACTCCCGTAAAACCAACGTCTTCAACGAACAGGTGCGCTACGCCTTCCAGGGCGCGTTGCAGGATCTAAAAAGCAAACCGCTGGCGACGTTCCTGACGGTAATGGTGATTGCCATCTCCCTGACGCTGCCGAGCGTCTGCTACATGGTTTACAAAAACGTGAACCAGGCGGCGTCCCAGTACTATCCGTCGCCGCAGATTACCGTTTATCTGGATAAAGCCCTCGACGATAACGCGGCGGCTCAGGTAGTGGGGCAGATTCAGGCCGAGCAAGGCGTGGAGAAGGTGAACTATCTTTCCCGCGATGAAGCGCTGGGCGAATTCCGCAACTGGTCCGGGTTCGGCGGCGCGCTGGATATGCTGGAAGAGAACCCGCTGCCCGCCGTGGCGGTGGTGATCCCGAAGCTCGATTTCCAGGGCACCGATTCGCTCAACACCCTGCGCGACCGCATTACCCGCATCAATGGGATTGATGAAGTGCGCATGGACGACAGCTGGTTTGCCCGTCTTGCCGCCCTGACCGGGCTGGTGGGGCGCGTATCGGCGATGATCGGCGTGCTGATGGTGGCGGCGGTGTTCCTCGTCATCGGTAACAGCGTGCGCCTGAGCATCTTCGCCCGTCGCGATACCATCAACGTGCAGAAACTGATTGGCGCAACGGATGGTTTCATCCTCCGCCCGTTCCTCTACGGCGGCGCGTTATTAGGTTTTTCTGGTGCATTTCTTTCATTGATTTTGTCAGAAATTTTGGTGATGCGGCTGTCGTCTGCCGTCACTGAGGTGGCGCAGGTTTTCGGAACGAAGTTTGATATCAGTGGCTTAGGGTTCGATGAGTGCCTGCTGTTGCTGCTGGTCTGCTCCATGATCGGCTGGGTGGCGGCATGGCTGGCAACGGTTCAACATTTACGCCACTTTACTCCCGACTAATAAAAGCGTGATATAATCTTTCCCTGCACCGAGATGTTCGCTTGCAGGGAAAGCGTCCCTGTTGTCTCTTCCCCTGTAATCATCTTCATGTCACATTTTGTGCGTAATTTATTCACTGTTGCACCTGGAACTTGTGGATAAAATCACTGTCTGATAAAAGAGTGAATGCTAATCTCGTTGCTCAAACGCTTTGGCATGGTTGTTGCCTGACGGGGACAACCTGGACCAGAAGAAACATTGAGAGGAATGAATGACCAAAGAAATGCAAACTTTAGCTTTAGCCCCTGTTGGTAACCTGGAATCTTACATCCGGGCTGCGAACACCTGGCCGATGTTAACGGCTGAGGAAGAAAAGGAGCTTGCTGAAAAGCTGCATTACCAGGGCGATCTGGAAGCAGCTAAAACGCTGATCCTGTCTCACCTGCGCTTTGTTGTTCACGTTGCTCGTAATTATGCGGGCTACGGCCTGCCGCAGGCGGACCTGATTCAGGAAGGTAACATTGGCCTGATGAAGGCGGTACGTCGCTTCAACCCGGAAGTGGGTGTGCGACTCGTCTCCTTCGCCGTGCACTGGATCAAAGCGGAAATTCACGAATACGTCCTGCGTAACTGGCGTATTGTGAAAGTCGCCACGACGAAAGCGCAGCGCAAACTGTTCTTCAACCTGCGTAAAACCAAGCAGCGTCTGGGCTGGTTCAATCAGGATGAAGTGGAAATGGTGGCGCGCGAGCTGGGCGTTTCCAGCAAAGACGTCCGCGAGATGGAATCCCGGATGGCCGCGCAGGACATGACGTTTGATATGTCTGCCGACGACGATGCCTCCGACAGCCAGCCGATGGCCCCGGTCCTGTATCTGCAGGATAAAACCTCTAACTTTGCTGACGGCATTGAAGAGGATAACTGGGAAGACCAGGCGGCAAACAAGCTGACCTTCGCGATGGAAGGCCTCGACGAGCGTAGCCAGGATATCATCCGTGCCCGCTGGCTGGACGAAGATAACAAGTCCACGTTGCAGGAACTGGCCGACCGCTACGGCGTCTCCGCTGAACGTGTGCGTCAGCTTGAGAAGAACGCCATGAAAAAACTTCGCGCCGCTATCGAAGCGTAATTCCCTCGAAGTACACCGAGAACCCCTGGATGAGAGTCTGGGGGTTTTGTTTTTTTAGCGCCCGCTCTGGCGAATTTCTTCCCCCTGGCAAACACTTACTGATGCGCTAAGCAGGCGACTTTCAGAGGGTGACAGGGTGAAAAATAACGAACTGAACGACCGGCGTTTACAGGCGACGCCGCGCGGTATCGGCGTCATGTGTAACTTCTATGCCGATAAAGCCGAAAACGCCACGGTGTGGGATGTAGAAGGTAACGAGTATATTGATTTTGCCGCCGGGATCGCCGTGCTGAATACCGGGCATCGCCATCCTAAAGTTATCGCCGCCATCGAAAAACAGCTTCATGCCTTTACCCATACCGCTTACCAGATCGTCCCCTATGAAGGTTATGTGGCGCTTGCCGAGCGCATCAACCAGCGCGTACCCATAGAGGGGCCAGCCAAAACCGCCTTCTTCTCAACCGGTGCAGAAGCGGTCGAAAACGCGGTGAAAATTGCCCGCGCGTACACCAGACGTCCCGGCCTTATCACCTTCGGCGGCGCGTTCCACGGCCGTACCTTTATGACCATGGCGCTGACCGGCAAAGTGGCGCCCTATAAGCTCGGCTTCGGCCCGTTCCCCGGCTCGGTGTACCACGCGCAATTCCCCAACAACCTGCACGGCGTCAGTACCGCCGAAGCGTTAAAAAGCCTGGAGCGCATCTTCAAAGCCGATATCGCGCCCGATCAGGTGGCGGCAATCATTATTGAACCGGTTCAGGGCGAGGGCGGGTTCAACGTCGCACCCGCTGATTTTATGCAGGCGCTGCGTGCCCTGTGCGATACCCACGGGATTTTACTGATTGCCGACGAAGTGCAAACCGGCTTCGCCCGTACCGGCAAGCTATTCTCCATGGAAAACCACTGCGTGAAGCCCGATCTGATCACCATGGCGAAAAGCCTGGCGGGCGGAATGCCGCTCTCTGCCGTCTCTGGCCGGGCAGAGGTGATGGACGCGCCCGCTCCGGGCGGACTGGGCGGCACCTACGCGGGTAACCCGCTGGCGATTGCGGCGGCCCATGCGGTGCTGGACGTGATTGACGAGGAAGATCTCTGCACGCGCGCGTCTCATCTCGGCCATCATCTTGTCGAGGTGCTGAATAAAGCGAAGGATGGCTGTCCCTGGATCGCCGATATCCGTGGGCAGGGCTCGATGGTGGCGGTGGAATTTACCGATCCGCAAACCGGACAGCCGTCGCCGGAATTTACCCGTCAGGTTCAGGAACGCGCGTTGAACGAAGGGCTGCTGCTTTTGAGTTGCGGCGTCTACGGCAACGTTATCCGCTTCCTCTACCCGCTCACCATCCCCGAAGCGCAGTTCCGTAAAGCGCTGGATATTATTTCCGCCTCGCTGACACGATAAAGCCAAAAGCCCGGCTGAAATGAAGGTCGGGCTTATCATATTTTCATTTCAAATTAGCTATTCCAAAATCATAAAAATGGGGTATGTTTTAGCAGAGTATGCTGAAAAAGCGCGAACAGCACGCCTATAATTGAAATAAAGCGCTACACAACAACATCACAACAATCGTTATAACCATAATAATGGGGAATCTCAGGATGAACATGAAGGGTAAAGCGTTACTGGCAGGATGTATCGCGTTGGCATTCAGCACTATGGCGCAGGCCGATATTAAAGTGGCCGTGGTGGGCGCGATGTCCGGTCCGGTAGCACAGTACGGCGACCAGGAATTTACGGGCGCGGAACAGGCGGTTGCAGACATTAATGCTAAGGGCGGCATCAAGGGCGAAAAGCTGCAAATCGTAAAATATGACGATGCCTGTGACCCGAAACAGGCGGTCGCGGTGGCGAACAAAGTGGTAAATGACGGGATCAAATACGTTATCGGTCACCTGTGCTCCTCTTCCACCCAGCCCGCGTCTGACATCTACGAAGACGAAGGCATTCTGATGATCACGCCGGCTGCGACGGCACCAGAGCTGACCGCGCGCGGCTATAAGCTGATCCTGCGTACCACCGGTCTGGACTCCGATCAGGGGCCAACCGCCGCGAAATACATCGTGGAAAAAGTGAAGCCGCAGCGCATCGCGATTGTTCATGACAAACAGCAGTACGGCGAAGGCCTGGCCCGTGCGGTGCAGGATAACCTGAAAAAAGCGAACGCCAACGTGGTGTTCTTTGACGGTATCACCGCCGGTGAGAAAGACTTCTCGACTCTGGTAGCGCGTCTGAAGAAAGAGAATATCGATTTCGTTTATTACGGCGGCTACCACCCGGAAATGGGGCAGATCCTGCGTCAGGCGCGTGCGGCGGGTCTGAAGACACAGTTCATGGGGCCAGAAGGCGTGGCGAACGTTTCCCTGTCTAACATCGCGGGTGAGTCTGCTGAAGGGCTGCTGGTGACCAAACCGAAAAACTACGACCAGGTGCCTGCGAACAAACCTGTTGTAGATGCCATCAAGGCGAAGAAACAGGATCCAAGCGGTGCGTTCGTCTGGACCACTTACGCAGCGTTGCAGTCTCTGCAAGCGGGCCTGAACCAGTCAGCCGATCCGGCGGAGATTGCCACCTGGCTGAAAGCGAACTCGGTGGAAACCGTGATGGGGCCGCTGTCCTGGGATGAGAAGGGCGACCTGAAGGGCTTCGAGTTCGGCGTGTTTGACTGGCATGCCAACGGCACGGCGACAGACGCCAAATAAAAGCAAAAAGGCAACATAAGTTGCCTTTTTTAATGTTTTCTCCCTCTCCCCGTGGGAGAGGGCCGGGGTGAGGGCATCAGGCCGCAGAGCCCCGCTTTTGCCCGGTGGCGCTTCGCTTACCGGGCCTACAATCAGCCTGGGAAAATGCGGCAGATAATGCGGCAGACAATGTAGGCCGGGTAAGGCGCAGCCGCCACCCGGCTTTCTTTTAGCGCTTCTCCCACCCGTTCGCCTGCGCCGTAAACCCTAACGCCTGCATAAACGCCGCCATTACGCCGCGATCCTCCACGCCCACGTCGGCCATCCACCAGGAGGTCACGCTCGGGTTTTCGCGGATCACCTCTTCAATCAAATACTGCCCGACCCCGCGACGACGGGTCACGTCGCGCACGCGCAGGGAGTCCAGCGCCCCTTCCGTGCCGCTCAGCGTTACGCGGACGGCGGCCAGCAGGCGCTCGTTAAAGCGCGCGGCATAGATGCGGTGGTTCTCATCGACGGCCAGCGATGAAGAAGAATATTCCGGCCAGATCTTGCCCAGGTCGATATGATCCTGGTCGCTAAAGGTCACCAGACGCACGATAGTCAGTTTCATTAGCTGCTTGTCCAAATCAAAAAGAGTACGGCCAGTGTACTCAATTTAATTGCTCAGGCACTTTCTCTTTTTCTTCCCATTTACCAGGTGATTAGTTTTTTGGCAACGCGATGGGCAGTTTGAAAACACATGGATCGAAAAATAAGCAGAATTTTAACCTGAATGGTAGTGATTTATTCGGCGCTTTGTACCGTTATTTTATGCTGCAAACTGCGCTTTTATTTGTTTATCTCCGTCTGATTTCAGAATATTATCTTTGCTTAATCGCCTGAAAAATAGAGATATTAGTCTGGTTTTTGTTAAAAACCTGCGCTAAACCATTAAAGGCACTGGTAAAAATAGCGTTGTTCATTAAAAGTACAGAATGCTTTTTAACCATAATAAAACAAAATATAAACATCACTTCACGAATGGGGATTCTGAGATGAAAAGGAACGCGAAGACGTTAATCGCGGGGATGGTCGCACTGTCGATCTCGCATGCCGCTATGGCAGACGACATTAAAGTTGCGGTAGTGGGTGCGATGTCCGGCCCCGTTGCCCAGTGGGGCGATATGGAGTTCAACGGCGCGCGTCAGGCCATCAAAGATATCAATGCTAAAGGCGGCATCAAAGGCGACAAGCTGGTGGGCGTGGAGTATGACGACGCCTGCGATCCAAAACAGGCCGTCGCGGTCGCCAACAAAATCGTTAACGACGGTATCCAGTACGTCATCGGGCACCTGTGTTCCTCCTCCACGCAGCCTGCGTCTGATATCTACGAAGACGAAGGCATCCTGATGATCACCCCGGGCGCCACCAACCCGGAACTGACCCAGCGCGGTTACCAGCACATTATGCGTACCGCCGGTCTGGACTCCTCGCAGGGGCCAACCGCCGCCAAATACATCCTCGAAACCGTTAAGCCACAGCGCATTGCCATCATTCATGACAAACAGCAGTACGGTGAAGGCCTGGCGCGCTCCGTACAGGACGGCCTGAAAAAAGGCGGGGCGAATATCGTCTTCTTCGACGGCATTACCGCCGGTGAGAAAGACTTCTCCGCGCTGATCGCCCGCCTGCAAAAAGAGAATATCGACTTCGTTTACTACGGCGGCTACTACCCGGAAATGGGGCAGATGTTGCGCCAGGCGCGCGCCACCGGTCTGAAAACCCAGTTTATGGGGCCTGAGGGCGTCGGTAATGCCTCCCTGTCGAACATCGCGGGCGATTCTGCCGAAGGCATGCTGGTGACGATGCCAAAACGCTATGACCAGGATCCGGCGAATAAAGCTATCGTGGATGCGCTCAAGGCACAGAAGAAAGATCCGAGTGGCCCATACGTCTGGATCACCTACGCGGCCGTGCAGTCGCTGGCCACGGCCATGGATCGCACCGGCAGCAAAGAGCCGCTGGATCTGGTGAAAGATTTAAAAGCACACGGGGCGAACACCGTGATTGGGCCGCTGAACTGGGATGAGAAAGGCGATCTGAAGGGATTTGAATTTGGTGTCTTTAAGTGGCACGCCGACGGTTCGTCCTCGGTCGCCAGATAATAATCCCACCGCCCGGACCGCCGGGCGGGTATAAAAAGGTTTGCATATGTCCGAGCAGTTTCTCTACTTTTTGCAGCAGATGTTTAACGGCGTCACGCTGGGAAGCACCTACGCGCTGATCGCCATCGGCTACACGATGGTTTACGGCATTATCGGCATGATCAACTTCGCCCACGGCGAGGTGTACATGATCGGTAGCTACGTCTCCTTTATGATCATCGCCGCGTTGATGATGATGGGCATCGACAGCAGCTGGTTGCTGGTGGCCGCCGGGTTTGTCGGCGCGATTGTGATTGCCAGCGCCTACGGCTGGAGCATCGAACGGGTGGCCTACCGGCCGGTGCGCAGCTCCAAGCGCCTTATTGCGCTGATCTCCGCCATCGGTATGTCCATCTTCCTGCAAAACTACGTCAGCCTGACAGAAGGTTCGCGTGACGTGGCGCTGCCAAGCCTGTTTAACGGCCAGTGGATTGTGGGGGCCAGCGAAAACTTCTCCGCCTCTGTCACCACCATGCAGCTGGTTATCTGGATTGTGACCTTCCTGGCGATGCTGGCCCTGACCGTTTTCATCCGCTACTCCCGCATGGGACGCGCCTGCCGCGCCTGCGCGGAAGACCTGAAGATGGCGAGCTTGCTCGGGATCAACACCGACCGCGTGATTGCTCTGACCTTCGTGATCGGTGCAGCGATGGCGGCGGTGGCGGGCGTGTTGCTCGGCCAGTTCTACGGCGTAATCAACCCGTACATCGGCTTTATGGCCGGGATGAAAGCCTTCACCGCCGCGGTACTGGGCGGTATCGGCAGCATTCCGGGCGCGATGATTGGCGGCCTGATTTTGGGCGTGGCCGAAGCGCTCTCCTCGGCGTACCTGAGCACCGAATATAAAGATGTGGTGTCGTTTGCCCTGCTGATTCTGGTTCTGCTGGTGATGCCTACCGGTATTCTGGGCCGTCCGGAGGTAGAGAAAGTATGAAACCGATGCATTTTGCGATGGCGCTGCTTTCTGCCGCCATGTTCTTCGTCCTGGCGGGCGTCTTTATGGGCGTTCAGTTAGGGCTGGACGGCACGAAGCTGGTGGTGGATACCGCCCCCGATATCCGCTGGCAGTGGGTGTTTATCGGTACTGGCGTGGTGTTCCTGTTCCAGCTGCTGCGTCCGCTGTTCCAGAAGACGCTGAAGAACGTCTCCGGGCCGAAATTCGTCCTTCCGGCGATCGACGGTACAACCGTAAAGCAGAAGCTGTTCCTTGTGGCGCTGCTGGTGGCTGCCGTGGCGTGGCCGTTTATGGTATCGCGCGGGACGGTGGATATTGCCACCCTGACCATGATCTACGTGATTCTGGGGCTGGGTCTGAACGTGGTGGTGGGGCTGTCTGGCCTGCTGGTGCTGGGCTACGGCGGGTTCTACGCCATCGGCGCGTACACCTTCGCGCTGCTGAACCATTATTACGGCCTCGGTTTCTGGACCTGTTTGCCGCTGGCGGGGCTGGTCTCTGCCGCCGCGGGCTTCCTGCTCGGCTTCCCGGTGCTGCGCCTGCGCGGTGACTACCTGGCGATTGTGACCTTAGGCTTCGGCGAAATCGTCCGTATCCTGCTGCTCAACAATACCGAAGTGACCGGCGGTCCGAACGGCATCAGCCAGATCCCGAAACCGACCTTCTTCGGCCTGGAGTTCAGCCGTACCGCCCGCGAAGGCGGCTGGGATACCTTCAGCAACTTCTTTGGCATCAAATACGACCCGTCCGACCGCGTGATCTGGCTCTACCTGGTGGCGCTGCTGCTGGTGGTGATTACCCTGTTTGTGATCAACCGTCTGCTGCGCATGCCGCTGGGCCGCGCATGGGAAGCGCTGCGTGAGGATGAGATCGCCTGCCGTTCCCTGGGCCTGAATCCGACCCGTATCAAGCTGACCGCGTTTACCATCAGCGCCGCGTTTGCCGGTTTCGCCGGAACGCTGTTTGCCGCGCGTCAGGGCTTCGTCAGTCCGGAATCGTTCACCTTTGCCGAATCGGCCTTCGTGCTGGCGATTGTGGTGCTCGGCGGGATGGGTTCCCAGTTCGCCGTGATCCTCGCGGCCATCCTGCTGGTGGTCTCGCGCGAGCTGATGCGCGACTTTAACGAATACAGCATGCTGATGCTGGGTGGCTTGATGGTGCTGATGATGATCTGGCGTCCGCAGGGCCTGCTGCCGATGACGCGTCCACAGCTGAAGCTTAAGAGCGCGGAAGCGAAAGGAGAGCAGGCATGAGTCAGCCATTATTATCCGTTAACGGTCTGATGATGCGTTTTGGTGGCCTGCTGGCGGTCAACAACGTGAATCTGGATCTGCATAAGAAAGAGATTGTCTCCCTGATTGGCCCGAACGGCGCAGGGAAAACCACAGTATTCAACTGCCTGACCGGTTTTTACAAGCCGACAGGTGGCACCATCATGCTGCGCGACCAGCACCTCGAAGGGCTGCCGGGCCAGCAGATTGCCCGCATGGGCGTGGTGCGTACCTTCCAGCACGTGCGTCTGTTCCGGGAGATGACGGTGATTGAGAACCTGCTGGTGGCGCAACATCAGCAGCTCAAAACCGGCCTCTTTTCCGGCCTGCTGAAAACCCCGGCCTTCCGCCGCGCGCAGGAGGAGGCGCTCGATCGCGCCGCCACCTGGCTCGACCGTATCGGCCTGCTCCAGCACGCCAACCGTCAGGCGAGCAACCTCGCCTACGGTGACCAGCGTCGCCTTGAGATCGTGCGCTGCATGGTGACCCAGCCGGAGATCCTGATGCTCGACGAACCGGCGGCGGGCCTTAACCCGAAAGAGACCAAAGAGCTGGACGAGCTGATTGCCGAGCTTCGCGATCATCACGACACCACCATCCTGCTGATTGAGCACGACATGAAGCTGGTGATGGGCATTTCGGACCGTATCTACGTGGTAAACCAGGGCACGCCGCTGGCAAACGGCACGCCGGAAGAGATCCGCAGCAACCCGGACGTGATCCGCGCATACCTTGGTGAGGCATAAGATGGAAAAAGCGATGTTAACGTTCGACAAGGTCAATGCGCACTACGGTAAGATCCAGGCGCTGCACGACGTCAGCCTGCACATCAATCAGGGCGAGATCGTCACCCTGATTGGTGCCAACGGCGCGGGGAAAACCACGCTGCTCGGCACCCTGTGCGGCGATCCGCGCGCCACCAGCGGGCGGATTGTGTTTGACGGCAAAGATATTACCGACTGGCAGACGGCTAAGATCATGCGTGAAGCGGTAGCGATCGTCCCGGAAGGGCGTCGCGTGTTCTCGCGCATGACGGTCGAAGAGAACCTGGCGATGGGCGGTTTCTTCGCCCACCGGGATGAATACCAGACCCGCATCAAATGGGTATACGAACTCTTCCCGCGCCTGTGGGAGCGGCGAATTCAGCGCGCGGGCACCATGTCCGGCGGGGAGCAACAGATGCTGGCGATTGGCCGCGCGCTGATGAGCCAGCCGCGTCTGCTGCTGCTGGATGAACCGTCGCTCGGGCTGGCGCCTATCATCATTCAGCAGATTTTCGACACCATCGAGCAGCTGCGCAAAGAGGGGATGACCATCTTCCTCGTCGAGCAGAACGCCAACCAGGCGCTGAAGCTCGCTGACCGTGGCTACGTGCTGGAGAACGGCCGCGTGGTGCTCTCCGATACCGGCGATGCGCTGCTGGCGAACGAAGCGGTGCGGAGCGCGTATTTGGGCGGCTAAGCCGTCTGTATCGCCCGGTGGCGCTGCGCTTACCGGGCCTACGGATACCATGTAGGCCGGGTAAGGCGAAGCCGCCACCCGGCTTTTTTTCATATTAACCCCTTCACACAACCATCATCCCTCTGACGCCTGGCTGTCACCTATCTGTAAACAAACAGTTATTTTTCTGTCATTCGAGCATGTCATGTTACCTCGCGAGCACAAAACGCGTGATATCGCGCATCCGGCATAATAAGAGAGATGACAATGACATCGTTACGACACACAGCTTTGGGTCTGGCAATCGGTCTGGCTTTTGCGACGAACGCAATGGCTGTGACCACCATTCCGTTCTGGCATTCTATGGAAGGGGAGTTGGGTAAAGAGGTTGACTCCCTGGCGCAACGTTTCAACGACACCCACCCGGATTACAAAATTGTGCCGGTGTACAAAGGCAACTACGAGCAGAGCCTGAGCGCGGGCATCGCCGCCTTCCGTACCGGCAATGCGCCAGCCCTGTTACAGGTTTATGAGGTCGGCACCGCGACCATGATGGCCTCCAAAGCCATCAAGCCGGTCTATGAAGTGTTCAAAGACGCGGGCATCAACTTTGACGAATCCCAGTTCGTGCCGACCGTCTCCGGTTACTACACCGATTCCAAAACCGGCCACCTGCTGTCCCAACCATTTAACAGCTCCACGCCAGTGCTGTACTACAACAAAGATGCCTTCAAAAAAGCCGGTTTAGATCCGGAACAGCCGCCAAAAACCTGGCAGGATCTGGCGGAGTACACCGCGAAGCTGAAAGCGGCGGGGATGAAGTGCGGCTACGCCAGCGGCTGGCAGGGCTGGATCCAGATTGAAAACTTCAGCGCCTGGCACGGCCTGCCGGTTGCCACCAAAAACAACGGCTTCGATGGCACCGACGCGGTTCTGGAATTTAACAAGCCGGAGCAGGTGAAGCACATCGCGCTGCTGGCCGATCTGAACAAGAAGGGCGACTTCAGCTATTTCGGGCGCAAAGACGAATCCACCGAGAAGTTCTACAACGGTGACTGCGCCATTACTACCGCGTCTTCCGGTTCGCTGGCGGACATCCGTCACTACGCCAAATTCAACTACGGCGTGGGCATGATGCCGTACGACGCTGATGTAAAAGGCGCGCCGCAGAACGCCATCATCGGCGGGGCGAGCCTGTGGGTGATGCAGGGTAAAGACAACGGCACCTACAAAGGCGTGGCCGAGTTCCTCGACTTCCTGGCGAAGCCGGAAAACGCCGCCGAGTGGCACCAGAAGACCGGCTACCTGCCGATCACCAAAGCCGCGTACGACCTGACCCGGGAGCAGGGCTTCTACAGCAAGAACCCGGGCGCGGACATCGCGACGCGTCAGATGCTGAACAAGCCGCCGTTGCCGTTCACCAAAGGCCTGCGTCTGGGCAACATGCCACAGATCCGCACCATCGTTGATGAAGAGCTGGAAAGCGTCTGGACCGGGAAGAAAACGCCTCAGCAGGCGCTGGATTCAGCGGTAGAGCGCGGCAACCAACTGTTACGCCGCTTTGAGCAGTCGACGAAATCGTAATTAAAACCTTACCCCTCACCCTAACCCTCTCCCCATAGGGGAGAGGGGACTGCACGGAGCCGTCTTTTCTCCCTCGCCCCTATGGGGAGAGGGCCGGGGTGAGGGGCGAAAACCTACTTGAGCTAACCTATGTCATCATCCCGTCCGGTGTTCCGTTCCCGCTGGCTGCCGTACCTGCTGGTCGCGCCGCAGCTGGTCATCACCGTTATCTTCTTTATCTGGCCTGCGGGCGAAGCGCTGTGGTACTCGGTACAAAGCGTCGATCCGTTCGGGCTTTCCAGCCAGTTTGTCGGGCTGGACAACTTTACCGCGCTGTTCCATGACAGCTACTACCTGGACTCCTTCTGGACGACGATCAAATTCAGCGCGCTGGTCACCGTCAGCGGTCTTGTCGCGTCGCTGTTCTTCGCCGCGCTGGTGGATTACGTAGTGCGCGGCAGCCGTCTGTATCAGACCCTGATGCTGCTGCCTTACGCTGTGGCTCCCGCCGTGGCTGCCGTGCTGTGGATCTTCCTGTTTAACCCGGGGCGCGGGCTGATTACCCACTTCCTGGGCGAGTTTGGCTATGACTGGAACCACGCCCAGAACAGCGGTCAGGCCATGTTCCTGGTGGTGTTCGCCTCGGTGTGGAAGCAGATCAGCTATAACTTCCTGTTTTTCTTCGCCGCGCTACAGTCTATCCCGCGTTCGCTGGTGGAGGCCGCCGCGATTGACGGCGCAGGGCCAGTGCGCCGCTTCTTCCGGCTGTCGCTGCCGCTGATCGCCCCGGTGAGTTTCTTCCTGCTGGTGGTAAACCTGGTGTACGCCTTCTTCGACACCTTCCCGGTGATCGACGCCGCCACTGCGGGCGGTCCGGTACAGGCGACGACCACGCTGATTTATAAAATTTACCGCGAAGGCTTTGCCGGGCTTGATCTCTCTGCCTCTGCCGCCCAGTCCGTGGTGCTGATGTTCCTCGTCATCATCCTCACGGTGGTGCAGTTCCGCTATGTCGAAAGTAAGGTGCGCTACCAATGATTGAGAACCGTCGCGGGCTGACGATTTTCAGCCATACCCTGCTGATCCTGGGCATCCTCGTCATCCTGTTTCCACTGTACGTGGCCTTCGTCGCCGCCACGCTGGACACCAAAGCGGTGTTCGACACGCCGATGACGCTCGTCCCCGGCGGGCATCTTTTCGAGAACATGAAAACTATCTGGACCCAGGGCGTGGGGGCCAACAGCGCGCCGTTCTGGCTGATGATGCTCAACAGTTTCATCATGGCGTTCGGCATCACCGTCGGCAAAATCACGGTGTCGATGCTTTCGGCCTTCGCCATCGTCTGGTTCCGCTTTCCGCTGCGTAACCTGTTTTTCTGGATGATTTTTATCACTCTGATGCTGCCGGTGGAGGTGCGTATCTTCCCGACGGTGGAGGTGATCGCCAACCTGAAGATGCTCGACAGCTACGCGGGCTTAACCCTGCCGCTGATGGCTTCGGCGACCGCCACCTTCCTGTTCCGCCAGTTCTTTATGACCCTGCCGGATGAGCTGATTGAAGCCGCGCGTATTGACGGCGCCTCGCCGATGCGCTTCTTCCGCGACATCGTGCTGCCGCTGTCGAAAACCAACCTTGCGGCGCTGTTTGTGATCACCTTTATCTACGGCTGGAACCAGTACCTGTGGCCGCTGCTGATCGTTCAGGACGTCAACCTCGGCACCGCCGTGGCAGGCATCAAAGGCATGATCGCCACCGGCGAAGGCACCACCCTCTGGAACCAGGTAATGGCGGCGATGCTGCTCACCCTTATCCCCCCGGTCGTTATCGTTTTAGCCATGCAGCGTGCGTTTGTGCGTGGTTTAGTGGACAGTGAGAAATAAGATGGCAGGTTTAAAATTACAGGCAGTAACCAAAAGCTGGGACGGCAAAACCCAGGTCATTCAGCCGCTGACGCTCGACGTGGCGGACGGGGAATTTATCGTCATGGTCGGTCCGTCCGGCTGTGGGAAATCCACGCTGCTGCGCATGGTGGCGGGGCTGGAACGCGTGACGTCCGGGGATATCTGGATTGACCGCCAGCGCGTTACCGAGATGGAACCCAAAGATCGCGGCATCGCGATGGTGTTCCAGAACTACGCCCTCTATCCGCACATGAGCGTGGAAGAGAACATGGCCTGGGGGCTGAAAATTCGCGGCATGGGCAAAGGCCATATCGAGGAGCGCGTGAAAGAAGCCGCGCGCATTCTGGAGCTTGACGGCCTGCTCAAGCGTCGCCCGCGTGAGCTTTCCGGCGGCCAGCGTCAGCGCGTGGCGATGGGGCGCGCCATCGTGCGCGATCCGGCGGTCTTTCTGTTCGACGAACCGCTGTCAAACCTCGACGCCAAGCTGCGCGTGCAGATGCGCCTTGAGCTACAGCAGCTACATCGCCGCCTGAAAACCACGTCCCTCTACGTGACCCACGATCAGGTAGAGGCCATGACTCTCGCCCAGCGCGTGATGGTGATGAACAAAGGCATCGCCGAGCAGATTGGCACCCCGGTGGAAGTCTACGAAAAACCGGCCAGCCGTTTTGTGGCGAGCTTTATCGGCAGCCCGGCGATGAACCTGCTGGACGGGCGGATCAATGCTGCAGGAACCCATTTTGAGCTGGAAAGCGGGATGGCGTTGCCGATCAACTGGTACTATCGTGGCTACGCCGGGCGTAAGATGACGCTCGGTATCCGCCCGGAGCATATTGGTTTGACGTCTCAGGCGGACGGCGGCGTGCCGCTGGTGATGGACACGCTGGAGATGCTGGGCGCAGACAACCTGGCGCACGGACGCTGGGGCGAACAAAAGCTGGTGGTGCGCCTGCCGCATCAGGAGCGCCCGAAGGCAGGCAGCACGCTGTGGCTGCATATGCCGGAAAATCACCTGCACTTATTTGACGGTGAAACAGGACAACGAGTATGAGCAACTGGCCTTACCCCCACATTGTCGCCCACCGTGGCGGCGGTAAACTGGCGCCGGAAAACACCCTGGCGGCAATTGACGCTGGCGCGCGCTACGGCCACACGATGATCGAGTTCGATGCCAAGCTGTCGAAGGACGGCGAAATTTTCCTGCTGCATGACGACAACCTTGAACGCACCAGCAACGGCTGGGGCGTGGCGGGCGAACTGCCGTGGCGCGATCTGCTGAAGGTGGATGCCGGAAGCTGGTTCAGCGGGGAATTCAAAGGTGAACCGCTGCCGCTGCTGGCGGAAGTGGCGGACCGCTGCCGCCAGCACGGCATGATGGCTAACATCGAAATCAAACCGACCACCGGCACCGGGCCGCTGACGGGCAAAGTCATCGCGCTGGCCGCGAGTGAGCTGTGGGAAGGGATGACGGTACCGCTGCTGTCGTCGTTTGACATCGACGCGCTGGAAGCGGCACAGGCGGCCGTACCAGAGCTGCCGCGCGGGCTGCTGCTGGATGAGTGGCGAGAAGACTGGCGCGCGCTGACAGCCCGCTTAGGTTGCGTGTCGATCCACCTCAACCATAAGCTGCTGGATGAAGCGCGCGTGATGCTGTTAAAAGAGGCCGGTCTGCATATCCTGGTCTACACCGTCAACAAACCCCAGCGTGCGGCCGAGCTGCTGCGCTGGGGCGTGGACAGCATCTGTACCGATGCGATTGACCAGATCGGGCCGAACTTTATTTATTAAGCATACTGCCGTTCTGCTGGGTCGGCAGCATATGCTGCTGACCGCTGCTTTGCGACACCCCGCCCCCTAACATCCCACCGTTTGAGTTTGACAGCGGCTGCTCGCGCATCTGGCCCTGCTGCACGCGCTGGGTATTAGCGTTCATCTGGTTTTGCAGGTGCTGCTGCTGCACCTGGGTCTGCGTCTTTAACTGCTGATTAAGCATCCCTTTCTGCTGCTGTTGCTGGCTCATCATCTCCGTCTGCATACGCTGCTGGCTCGGAATGACATAGCCCTGCTGGTTCGGGTTGTTCAGCGTGTTTATCGGCTGTGCGAGCGCGGCGAACGGAAGCAACGCTATCAGGATCGGTAATCGTTTCATGGTTATCTCCTCCTTTGAGGCTTCTCTTAAGTTTATCCTGATTCCGACATAACGATGATTTTTTAAGAGTTGTGAACCAGGCTTAAGCGGGGAATATAGGCCCCTTCACCTGGAGAACAATAATGATGAAACCAACCTTTTTGCGCTGGGTCGCCATCGCTGCGCTGATGGCAGGCGGCACATTTACCGTGGCGGCCAACCCGCCCGCCGCTCCTCCGGTCTCTTACGGCGTGGAGGAGGATGTTTTTCATCCCGTGCGGGCGACGCACGGCATGGTGGCCTCGGTTGACGCGCTGGCAACTCAGGTGGGCGTCGATATTCTTAAACAGGGCGGTAACGCGGTGGATGCGGCGGTCGCGGTCGGGTACGCACTGGCGGTAACGCATCCACAGGCGGGGAACCTGGGCGGCGGCGGGTTTATGATGCTGCGCACGAAAGACGGTAAAACTACGGCCATCGACTTCCGTGAGATGGCGCCGAATCAGGCCTCCCGCGATATGTTCCTCGACGATCAGGGCAATCCGGACAGTAAAAAATCCCTGACCTCGCACCTTGCCTCCGGCACGCCGGGCACCGTTGCGGGGTTCTCGCTGGCGCTGGAAAAATACGGCACGCTGCCGCTGAATAAAGTGGTACAGCCTGCCATCAGGCTGGCGCGCGACGGCTTCGTCGTCAACGACGCGCTGGCAGACGACCTCAAAACCTACGGCAGCGAAGTTATTCCCAATCATGAAAACAGCAAGGCTATCTTCTGGAAAGACGGCGAGCCGCTGAAGAAGGGCGATAAGCTGGTGCAGAAGAACCTCGCAAAAAGTCTCGAACTGATTGCCGAAAACGGTCCGGACGCCTTCTATAAGGGGCCGATTGCCGATCAGATTGCCGATGAGATGCAGAAGAACGGCGGGCTGATCACCAAAGCGGATCTGGCGGAATATAAGGCGGTGGAGCGCGAGCCGATCAGCGGCACCTATCGCGGCTACGAGGTCTTCTCCATGCCGCCGCCGTCCTCCGGGGGCATTCACATTGTGCAGATCCTCAATATTCTGGAAAACTTCGATATGCACAAGTTCGGCTTCGGTAGTGCCGATGCCATGCAGGTGATGGCGGAGGCGGAAAAGCGCGCCTACGCGGACCGCTCGGAATATCTTGGCGATCCGGATTTCGTGAAGGTGCCGTGGCAGGCGCTGACTAACAAAGCCTATGCCAAATCGATTGCCGATGAGATCGACATCAACAAGGCTAAACCGTCCAGCGAGATCCGCCCGGGCAAGCTGGCGCCGTATGAAAGTAACCAGACCACCCACTTCTCGGTCGTGGACAAAGACGGAAACGCGGTGGCGGTGACATACACGCTCAACACCACCTTCGGCACCGGGATTGTGGCGGGCAACAGCGGTATTTTGCTGAACAACGAGATGGATGACTTCTCGGCCAAGCCGGGCGTGCCGAACGTCTACGGGCTGGTCGGCGGCGATGCAAATGCGGTCGGGCCGAAGAAGCGCCCGCTGTCGTCCATGTCGCCCACCATCGTGGTGAAAGACGGCAAAACCTGGCTGGTGACCGGCAGCCCGGGCGGGAGCCGGATTATCACCACCGTGCTGCAAATGGTAGTGAACAGCATCGACTTTGGGATGAACGTCGCCGAAGCGACCAATGCGCCGCGTTTCCATCACCAGTGGCTGCCGGACGAGTTGCGCGTGGAGAAGGGCTTTAGCCCGGATACCCTCAAGCTGCTTGAGCAGCGCGGGCAGAAGGTGGCGGTGAAGGAGGCGATGGGCAGCACCCAGAGCATTATGGTCGGGCCGGACGGGGCACTGTTTGGCGCGTCGGATCCGCGGTCGGTGGATGATTTAACGGCGGGGTATTGAGGGCTCCCCTCACCCTAACCCTCTCCCCATAGGGGAGAGGGGATTGCACGGTGCGGTCTTTTCTCCCTCGCCCCTTCCGGGAGAGGGTCGGGGTGAGGGGTTACTTCATACGCGCCATATAATACGCATCCACGTACTCGCCGTTGCGCAGGGCGTAGCGCCTGCCGGTGCCTTCAATCTCAAACCCGTGCTTTTTGTACACCGCGATTGCCGGTGCGTTATCGACAAACACCGTTAACTCGATGCGGTCGACGCGCAGCCAGTTATCGCACATATCAATCATGGTGCGTATCAGCGCGCTGGCGATGCCCCGGTTTTGCCACTGCGCACCCACACAAATTCCAAAATCGGCAACGTGGCTGCGGCGCGGACGCTGGGCTACGGCAATGCACAGATGCCCGGCGACGATATCATCAATACAGGCGACAAGCTGCTTGATACCGGGCTGATCGGTTAGCCGGTCATGCCACATCTGCTCTGAGGGATGAGGAACCTGTAGCGTGTTGTGGTACACCTCCGGCTGGGCGTGGATCTGACGAATGGCGTCGTAATCTTTCGGTTCAGCGTGGCGTATCACTATCTCACTCATTCCTTGTTCCTCAGTCAGTTAAAAGTCCCTTCCAACATCAGTGACTTTAAAAGTTGAGTCAATCGCTATTTTTTGCAAAAAATGTTGGACAAGTGCGAATGAGAATGATTATTATTGCTCTGCATTCAGGAAGACCTCCTACGGGAACCTGAAAGCACGACATTGCTCACATTGCTTCCAGTATTACTTTAGCCAGCTTCTCGCTGGCTTTTTTTTTGTTATGGTTAGACTCAGTAACCTTCCAAAAGGACTGAGCCATGACACTACATTGTGCATTTATTGGATTTGGCAAAAGCACCACGCGTTACCACCTTCCGTATGTTCTTAACCGAAAAGAGACCTGGCACGTGGCCCATATCTATCGCCGCCGCGCGAAGCCGGAAGAGCAGTCTCCGCAGTATTCCCATATTCATTTCACCAGCGATCTTGATGAAGTGTTAAATGATCCGCAGGTGAAGCTGGTGGTGGTCTGTACCCACGCCGACAGCCACTTTGACTACGCAAAACGCGCGCTGGAAGCAGGTAAAAACGTGCTGGTGGAAAAACCGTTCACCCCGACCATCGCCGAAGCGAAGGAACTCTTTGCGCTGGCGAAAAGCAAAGGGCTGACCGTCACGCCCTACCAGAACCGTCGCTTTGACAGCTGCTTCCTGACGGCGAAAAAGGCGATCGAAAGCGGCAAGCTTGGCGATATTGTGGAAATCGAAAGTCACTTCGATTACTACCGCCCGGTGTCGGAAACCAAACCCGGCCTGCCGCAGGACGGGTCGTTCTACGGTCTGGGCGTACACACCATGGACCAGATCATCTCCCTGTTTGGCCGCCCGGACCACGTGGCGTACGACATCCGCAGCCTGCGCAATAAGGCCAATCCGGACGATACCTTCGAAGCACAGCTGTTCTACGGCGACCTGAAAGCCATCGTCAAAACCAGTCATCTGGTGAAAATCGACTACCCGAAATTTATCGTTCACGGCAAGAAAGGCTCCTTTATCAAGTACGGCATCGACCAGCAGGAGACCAGCCTGAAGGCCAACATCATGCCGGGCGAACCGGGCTTTGCGGCAGATGATTCCGTGGGCGTGCTGGAGTACGTGAACGACGAGGGCCTGACGGTCAGGGAAGAGCTGAAGCCGGAAACGGGCGATTATGGACGCGTCTACGATGCGCTGTATGAAACCCTCTCCAGCGGCACGCCGAATTACGTCAAGGAATCTGACGTTCTGACGAACCTGGAAATCCTTGAACGGGCCTTCGAACAGGCTTCCCCTGCCACGGTAACCCTCGCCAGATAAGCAAAAATGGCTCCTCTGCGCTTGTTCTAAATTTTTGAACAGAGGAGTCAATTTTCACCCTCTATGATCCCTGAGCGTTTGCGTCCACACTTACTCCATCGAAACGAACTGAGGGTGAAAACAATGATCTACTTACGCAAAGCAAACGAACGTGGTCACGCGAATCATGGCTGGCTGGACTCATGGCATTCATTCTCGTTTGCCGACTACTACGACCCGAACTTCATGGGCTTCTCCGCGCTGCGCGTCATTAACGACGACGTGATTGATGCAGGCCAGGGCTTCGGTACCCACCCGCACAAGGACATGGAAATCCTGACCTATGTGCTGGAAGGGGCGGTTGAGCACCAGGACAGCATGGGCAATAAAGAGCAGGTTCCGGCGGGCGAGTTCCAGATTATGAGCGCGGGGACCGGGGTGCGTCACTCTGAGTACAACCCGAGCAAAACGGAAAAACTGCACCTGTATCAAATCTGGATCATTCCAGAAGAGACCGGCATCACGCCACGCTACGAACAGCGCCGCTTCGATGCGAAACAGGGTAAACAGCTGGTGCTCTCCCCGGATGCGCGTGAAGGTTCCCTGAAAGTGCATCAGGATATGGAGCTGTACCGCTGGGCGCTGGCGAAAGATGAACAGTCTGTGCACCAGATCGCCGCCAACCGCCGCGTGTGGATCCAGGTGGTGAAAGGCGAGGTGTCCATCAACGGCACCAATGCCACCACCGCCGATGGCCTGGCAGTCTGGGATGAGCAGGCGCTCTCCGTGCATGCCGACAGCGAAAGTGAAATTCTGCTGTTTGATCTGCCGCCGGTCTAAATAATTTCTCAACCTTCCCTTTAAACGGGGAAGGTTGAGCTTTGTCCGTGATAAACTGAGCAAATCTCTCACTTCAAGATTTCTCAGGACGATGAAAAAGAAACGCCCCGTACTTCAGGATGTCGCCGATCGCGTCGGTGTGACCAAAATGACGGTCAGCCGTTTTTTACGTAACCCGGAGCAGGTTTCCGTGGCGTTGCGTGGCAAGATTGCCGCCGCCCTTGATGAACTGGGTTATATCCCCAACCGCGCGCCCGATATTCTCTCTAATGCGACCAGCCGTGCGGTGGGCGTCCTGCTTCCTTCCTTAACCAACCAGGTTTTCGCTGAAGTGCTGCGTGGCATCGAAAGCGTGACCGATGCCTTTGGTTATCAGACCATGCTCGCCCACTATGGGTACAAGCCGGAACTGGAAGAGGAACGTCTTGAATCGATGCTTTCCTGGAACATCGACGGCCTGATTTTAACGGAACGTACTCACACCCCGCGCACGCTGAAAATGATTGAAGTGGCAGGCATTCCGGTGGTGGAGCTGATGGACAGCCAGTCGCCGTGCCTCGACATCGCCGTGGGGTTCGATAACTTTGAAGCGGCGCGTCAGATGACGGCGGCGATCATCGCCCGCGGTCATCGCCATGTGGCCTATCTGGGTGCGCGTCTGGATGAACGTACTATCATCAAACAGAAGGGATACGAGCAGGCGATGCTCGACGCCGGTTTAACCCCGTACAGCGTGATGGTGGAGCAATCTTCCTCTTATACGTCGGGTATTGAGCTGATGCGTCAGGCGCGACGCGAGTATCCGCAACTGGACGGTATTTTCTGTACCAACGATGACCTTGCGGTCGGCGCCGCGTTTGAGTGTCAGCGTCTGGGTTTAAAAATCCCGGATGATATGGCGATTGCCGGCTTCCACGGCCACGACATTGGCCAGGTGATGGAGCCGCGTCTGGCAAGCGTCCTGACCCCGCGTGAACGCATGGGCCGCATTGGTGCAGAACGCCTGCTGGCGCGCATTCGTGGTGAGGCAGTTACCCCTAAAATGTTAGATTTAGGTTTCACCTTGTCACCGGGTGGATCTATTTAATCCGACAAATTTGAAGTAGCTCACACTTATTCACTTCACGCACGTTTGGATATTGCTTCTCTTATGCCCCGGCAGGACAATGTTACCGATAACTGTTACCCGTAACAATTGACTGAGGGACACCCTTTGAGCACGACTAATCACGATCACCACGTTTACGTCCTGATGGGCGTGTCCGGTAGCGGTAAATCTGCCGTGGCGAGCGAAGTGGCGCATCAACTCCAGGCTGCGTTTCTTGATGGTGACTTCCTCCATCCGCGCAGCAACATCATGAAAATGGCTTCCGGCGAGCCGCTGAATGACGACGACCGCAAACCCTGGTTGCAGGCGCTGAATGATGCCGCGTTCGCGATGCAGCGCACCAATAAAGTCTCCCTGATAGTCTGTTCCGCGCTGAAAAAAACCTATCGCGACCTGCTGCGCGATGGCAACCCGAACCTCTCTTTCATCTACCTGAAAGGCGATTTCGGGGTAATTGAAAGCCGCCTGAAGGCGCGTAAAGGCCACTTCTTCAAAACCCAGATGCTGGTAACGCAGTTCGAAGCGTTGCAGGAGCCGGGGGCTGACGAGCAGGATGTCTTAGTGGTTGATATCGATCAGCCGCTGGAAGGTGTTGTTGCCAGCACCATCGAGGTTATTAATAAAAGGCAGTAAGTTTTGAGTACATTAACGCTAGTTTTGACAGCAGTGGGTTCCGTATTGCTGCTGCTGTTTTTAGTGATGAAGGCACGTATGCACGCCTTCGTTGCTTTGATGGTGGTTTCTATTGGTGCCGGTCTCTTTTCCGGAATGCCGCTCGACAAAATTGCGGCGACGATGGAAAAAGGGATGGGCGGCACGCTCGGCTTCCTGGCCATCGTAGTCGCGCTCGGCGCGATGTTTGGCAAGATTTTGCACGAGACGGGCGCGGTCGATCAGATTGCCGTCAAGATGCTGAAATCCTTCGGACACAGCCGTGCGCACTACGCGATTGGTCTGGCTGGTCTGATTTGCGCGCTGCCGCTGTTCTTTGAAGTGGCGGTGGTGCTGCTGATTAGCGTGGCGTTCTCCATGGCACGCCATACCGGTACCAACCTCGTGAAGCTGGTCATTCCGCTGTTTGCGGGCGTGGCGGCGGCGGCGGCGTTTCTGCTGCCGGGGCCTGCGCCGATGCTGCTGGCTTCCCAGATGCATGCTGACTTTGGCTGGATGATCCTGATTGGCCTGTGTGCGGCGATCCCGGGGATGATTATCGCCGGTCCGCTGTGGGGCAACTTCATTAGCCGTTACGTTGAGCTGCACATTCCGGATGACATCTCCGAGCCGCACCTGGGCGAGGGCAAAATGCCGTCCTTCGGCTTCAGTCTGTCACTGATCCTGCTGCCGCTGGTGCTGGTGGGCCTGAAAACCATCGCTGCCCGCTTTGTGCCGGTGGGGTCAACCGCTTACGAATGGTTCGAATTTATTGGCCATCCGTTCACTGCGATCCTGGTGGCGTGTCTGGTCGCGATTTACGGCCTGGCGATGCGTCAGGGCATGCCAAAAGATCGCGTGATGGAGATATGCGGTGCCGCGCTACAACCGGCGGGGATTATTCTGCTAGTGATCGGGGCGGGCGGCGTGTTCAAGCAGGTGCTGGTGGATTCCGGCGTTGGCCCGGCGCTGGGCGAAGCGCTGACCGGAATGGGCCTGCCGATTGCGGTCACCTGCTTCGTGCTGGCCGCGGCGGTGCGTATCATTCAGGGCTCCGCGACCGTGGCGTGCTTAACCGCGGTGGGGCTGGTGATGCCGGTGATTGAACAGCTGAACTACTCCGGCGCGCAGATGGCGGCGCTCTCTATCTGTATCGCGGGTGGTTCAATTGTGGTATCTCACGTGAACGACGCAGGCTTCTGGCTGTTCGGTAAATTTACCGGCGCAACCGAAGCGCAAACCCTCAAAACCTGGACGCTGATGGAAACCATCCTCGGCACGACGGGTGCGGTTGTCGGGATGATTGCGTTTACGCTGCTGAGCTAACGAGACCGTATTTTATCGGGTGGCGGCTTCGCCTTACCCGACCTACAAAAAAATCAGGTCCCGTAGGCCGGGTAAGCGTAAGCGCCACCCGGCTTTTTTACATCTTCACCCTTTCATCCATGCCCGGATCCCATCCAGGAACATCTGCGTCGCCATCATCACCAGAATCAGCCCCATCAGGCGCTCGAGGGCGTTCACCCCTTTCTCGCCCAGCAGGCGCAGGAACAGCGATGACTGCAATAGGATAATAAATGTCCCGCCCCAGGCGATCAGCAGGGCAATGACCAGGTGGCTCATCTGATTCGGGTACTGATGCGACAGCAGCATCAGCGTCGCCAGAATCGTTGGCCCGGCGACCAGCGGAATCGCCAGCGGCACGATAAACGGTTCTTCACCCGCAGGCAGGCCGCTGCTGCTGCCTTCCGCGCTCGGGAAAATCATCTTTATGGCAATCAGGAACAAAATGATCCCGCCGGAAATGGAGACCGTTTCGGCACGTAAGTTCAGGAAAGCGAGGATTTTTTCACCGGCGAACAGGAAGATAAACATCACCAGCAGGGCGATGAGCAGCTCGCGGATCATGATCGCCCGACGGCGCTTCGGCTCGGTGTGCTTCAGCACCGACATGAAGATCGGCAGATTACCGAGCGGATCCATAATCAGGATCAATAAAACCGCTGCGGAAATGATTTCACTCATCTTAAATTATCCCTGATACTTATTGTGGTCATTGCGATGATTAGCACTTTTTCTGATTGCCGGGCAATCATCGATTAATTTCGCTTGCGACTTTGGCAGCATTTTGTAATGTGAAGCATATCCCAGTTCAATACTGGCTTGCACAATCAGCACACACCCCTTGCAGGAAAAAAATGCTATGAAAAACGTTGGTTTTATCGGCTGGCGCGGTATGGTCGGCTCTGTACTCATGCAACGCATGGTTGAAGAGCGCGATTTCGACGCCATCCGCCCGGTCTTCTTCTCCACTTCCCAGCTCGGCCAGGCTGCACCGTCCTTTGGTGGTACCACAGGCACGTTGCAGGATGCTTACGATCTGGAAGCGCTGAAGGCACTCGACATTATTGTGACCTGCCAGGGCGGCGATTATACCAACGAAATTTATCCGAAGCTGCGTGAAAGCGGCTGGCAGGGCTACTGGATTGACGCGGCCTCTTCGCTGCGTATGAAAGACGATGCCATCATCATTCTCGACCCGGTTAACCAGGATGTCATTACCGACGGCCTGAACAACGGCGTGAAAACGTTTGTTGGCGGTAACTGCACCGTCAGCCTGATGCTGATGTCCCTCGGCGGCCTGTTCGCACAGGATCTGGTGGAGTGGGTCTCCGTAGCGACCTACCAGGCGGCGTCCGGCGGCGGCGCGCGTCATATGCGCGAGCTGCTGACCCAGATGGGCCAGCTGCACCAGAGCGTCGCGACTGAGCTGGCAAACCCGGCGTCCGCGATCCTCGATATCGAGCGTAAAGTCACTCAGCTCACCCGCAGTGGCGAATTGCCGGTGGATAACTTTGGCGTACCGCTGGCCGGCGGTCTGATCCCGTGGATCGACAAACAGCTGGATAACGGCCAGACCCGCGAAGAGTGGAAGGGCCAGGCTGAGACCAACAAAATCCTCGCCACCGCGAACACCATTCCGGTTGACGGTCTGTGCGTGCGTATCGGCGCGCTGCGCTGCCACAGCCAGGCTTTCACCATTAAACTGAAAAAAGATGTGTCTATTCCGACCGTGGAAGAGCTGCTGGCCGCGCACAACCCGTGGGCGAAAGTGGTGCCAAACGATCGCGATATCACCATGCGCGAACTGACCCCGGCAGCCGTTACCGGCACGCTGACCACTCCGGTTGGCCGCCTGCGCAAGCTGAACATGGGACCGGAGTACCTCTCCGCGTTCACCGTTGGCGACCAGCTTCTTTGGGGTGCCGCCGAGCCGCTGCGCCGCATGCTGCGCCAGCTGGCGTAATAATTTGTTAAACACCGGGGGTGAATGTCACCCCCTTTTTTTGCGTACTACATGGAGTAAAACGCAGATGTCTTATTTTTTATCAGGAGGGCCCACGACGTTGGCTATGCTTTAAGGAAGATTTATTTCTCACCTGAGGGTAGGGCGGAGCAGAGAGGATTAACTGCACCGTTTAGGTCACATTAAAAGTCGTCCCGGAGCGCGTAAAAAGGGCGACATAAAAAAACAGGATGAATACCATGTCCGATCGTATTTCGAGAGACGTGATTAATGCGCTTATTGCGGGTCACTTTGCCGACCCCTTTTCTGTGCTAGGGATGCACCGTACAGAGGCCGGACTGGAAGTTCGGGCGCTGTTACCGGATGCAACAGAAGTGTGGGTTATCGAACCCAAAACCGGCCGCAAGGTGGGTAATCTGGAATGCCTCGACTCGCGTGGCTTCTTCTCGGGCGTCATGCCCCGCCGTAAAAATCCTTTTCGTTATCAGCTTGCCGTTATCTGGCACGGTCAGCAAAACCTGATTGATGATCCCTATAGCTTCGGCCCGCTCTTAAAAGAGATGGACGCCTGGCTGCTGTCCGAAGGGACCCATTTACGCCCCTACGAAACGCTGGGTGCCCATGCGGATACCATGGACGGTATCACCGGCACTCGCTTTGCCGTATGGGCGCCAAACGCCCAGCGCGTCTCCGTCGTCGGGCAGTTCAACTACTGGGACGGTCGTCGTCACCCCATGCGCCTGCGCCGGGAAACCGGTATCTGGGAGCTGTTTATCCCCGGCGCGCACAACGGTCAGCTCTACAAATTCGAGATGATCGATGCCAACGGCAAGCTGCGTATTAAATCCGACCCGTACGCCTTTGAGGCCGAACTGCGCCCGAATACCGCCTCGCTGATTTGCGGCCTGCCGGAGAAGGTTGTCCAGAGCGAGGAGCGCAAGCAGGCCAACCGCTTTGATGCGCCGATCTCCGTCTATGAAGTGCATCTCGGCTCCTGGCGTCGCCACACCGATAACAACTTCTGGCTGAGCTATCGCGAGCTGGCGGACCAGCTGGTGCCGTACGCCAAATGGATGGGCTTTACCCATCTGGAGCTGCTGCCAATCAACGAACACCCGTTCGACGGTAGCTGGGGCTATCAGCCGACCGGGCTATATGCGCCTACGCGCCGCTTCGGCACGCGCGATGACTTCCGCTATTTCATTGATGCCGCGCACGCCGCCGGACTGAACGTGATCCTCGACTGGGTGCCGGGCCACTTCCCGTCGGATGATTTTGCGCTGGCAGAGTTTGACGGTACGAAGCTGTACGAGCACAGCGATCCGCGCGAAGGCTATCACCAGGACTGGAACACGCTGATCTACAACTACGGTCGCCGTGAAGTGTCAAACTACCTGGTCGGGAACGCGCTGTACTGGATCGAACGTTTCGGCATTGATGCCCTGCGCGTCGATGCGGTGGCGTCGATGATCTACCGCGACTACAGCCGCAAAGAGGGTGAGTGGATCCCAAACGAGTATGGCGGGCGTGAAAACCTCGAAGCGATTGAGTTTCTGCGCAACACCAACCGCATTATCGGCGAGCAGGTGGAAGGCGCCGTGACCATGGCGGAAGAGTCAACCGACTTCCCGGGCGTTTCCCGTCCACCGGCAATGGGCGGCCTGGGCTTCTGGTACAAGTGGAACCTCGGCTGGATGCACGACACGCTCGACTACATGAAGCTTGACCCGGTTTATCGTCAGTATCACCACGATAAGCTCACCTTCGGGCTGCTCTACAACTACACCGAAAACTTCATGCTGCCGCTGTCGCACGATGAAGTGGTACACGGCAAGAAATCCGTTCTCGACCGCATGCCGGGGGACGCGTGGCAGAAGTTTGCCAACCTGCGCGCCTATTACGGCTGGATGTTCGCCTTCCCGGGCAAAAAGCTGCTGTTTATGGGCAACGAATTTGCGCAAGGGCGCGAATGGAACCACGACACCAGCCTTGACTGGCATCTGCTGGAAGGCGCGGACAACTGGCACCACGGCGTGCAGCGTCTGGTTCGCGACCTGAACCTGACCTATCGCCACCATAAAGCGCTGCACGAGCTGGACTTCGATCCGTACGGCTTTGAGTGGCTTGTGGTGGACGACCACGAGCGCTCGGTGTTTGTCTTTGTACGACGTGATAAAGCCGGTAACGAGATCATCGTCGCCAGCAACTTCACGCCGATACCGCGCGAACACTACCGCTTCGGCATAAACCAGCCGGGCAAATGGCGCGAAATCCTTAACACCGACTCCATGCACTACCACGGCAGCAACGCCGGTAACGGCGGGCTGGTACAGAGCGACGCCATCGAAAGCCACGGTCGTCCGAACTCCCTTGGCCTGACGCTGCCGCCGCTGAGCACAATCTGGCTGGTGCGGGAGGGAGAATGACGCAGCTCTCGGCAGGTAAACCCGAACCGCTCGGGGCGAGTTTTGACGGAAAGGGGGTGAACTTCACGCTCTTTTCTGCCCATGCTGAGCGGGTGGAACTCTGTGTGTTTGACGGGGAAGGTAACGAACACCGTTACGATTTACCGGCGCGCACGGGGGATACCTGGCATGGCTACCTGCCCGGAGGACGGCCGGGGATGCACTACGGTTTTCGCGTACACGGCCCCTGGGAGCCCTCTCAGGGGCACTGGTTTAACCCGGCGAAGCTGCTGATTGACCCATGTGCGCACCGCGTGGACGGCGAGTTTAAAGACGACCCGCTGTTCCACGTTGGCTACGGCGAACCAGACCACCGCGACAGCGCACCCGTCGCGCCCAAAAGCGTAGTGGTACACGATCTCTACGATTGGGAAGACGATGCCCCGCCGCGCACGCCGTGGGGCAACACCGTTATTTATGAAGCCCACGTCAAAGGGCTGACGTATCTGCATCCGTCAATCCCCAAAGAGATGCGCGGTACCTACAAAGCGCTTGGGCATCCGACGATGGTCGCGTACCTGAAGCACTTAGGGATCACCGCCCTGGAGCTGTTGCCCGTGGCGCATTTTGCCAGCGAGCCGCGGCTGCAGCGTCTTGGGTTAAGCAACTACTGGGGCTACAACCCGCTGGCGATGTTCGCCCTCGACCCGCGCTACGCGGTGCATCCGGAGAAGGCGCGGGATGAGTTTCGCGATGCGGTGAAGGCGCTTCACGCGGCGGGTATCGAGGTCATTCTGGACGTGGTGTTGAACCACAGTGCAGAAAGCGATCTTGATGGCCCGACGCTCTCACAGCGCGGAATCGATAACCGTAGCTATTATTGGATCAGGGACGACGGCGATTACGAGAACTGGACCGGGTGCGGTAACACCCTCAACCTCAGTCATCCGGCCGTTACGCATTACGCGTACGCGTGCCTGAAATACTGGGTTGAGACGTTCCACGTGGACGGTTTTCGTTTCGACCTGGCGCCGGTAATGGGGCGCACCCCGGCGTTCAGCCAGCAGGCGCCGCTGTTTGAGGCCATCAAAAACTGTCCGGTGCTTTCAAAGGTGAAGCTGATTGCGGAGCCCTGGGACATCGGCGAGGGCGGCTATCAGGTGGGGAACTTCCCGCCGCTGTTTGCCGAGTGGAACGACCACTTCCGCGATGCCGTCCGCCGCTTCTGGCTGACGCGCGATCTGTCGCTGGGGGAGTTTGCCGGTCGCTTTGCCGGCTCCAGCGATCTCTTTAAGCGTGACGGCAAACGTCCGTCGGCCACCATTAATCTGGTGACGGCGCACGACGGTTTTACGCTGCGCGACTGCGTTTGTTTCAATCAGAAACACAATGAGGCAAACGGCGAAGAGAATCGCGATGGGACTAACAACAACCATAGCTTTAACCATGGTATAGAAGGGTTAGGCGGAAGTCTGGATGTGATCGAGCGGCGACGCGCCAGCGTTCATGCGCTGCTGACGACGCTTTTGTTGTCGCAGGGCACGCCGATGCTGCTGGCGGGCGATGAGCACGGTCACAGCCAGCACGGCAACAACAACGCCTATTGCCAGGACAACACCCTGACCTGGCTCAACTGGGAAGAAGCGAACAGCGGGTTGACCCATTTCACCGCGGCGCTGATCCATCTTCGCCAGCACATCCCCGCGCTCACCGCCGACTGCTGGTGGGAAGAGGGCGACGGCAACGTTCGCTGGCTGAATAAAGACGCGCAACCGTTAAGCGCGCAAGAGTGGCAACACGGCATACCCTGTCTGCAAATCCTGCTTTCGGATGCGTGGCTGGTGACGCTGAACGCGACGGATGACGTCGCAGAGATTGTTTTACCTGACGGGGAATGGCGAGCCATTCCTCCCTTTGCCGGAGCGGATAATCCGGTTGTTATGGCTGTCTGGCACGGGCCTGCGCACGGAGTGTGCGTATTCCAAAGATGATAAAAAAGGAGTTAGTCATGGTTAGATTAGAGAAGAACGATCCGTTAATGTTGGCGCGCCAGCTACCATTAAAAACAGTTGCCCTGATCCTCGCGGGCGGGCGTGGTACCCGTCTGAAAGATTTGACCATCAAGCGCGCCAAACCGGCCGTTCACTTTGGTGGTAAGTTCCGTATTATCGATTTTGCACTGTCCAACTGCCTGAACTCAGGCATTCGCCGTATTGGCGTCATTACCCAGTATCAGTCGCACACGCTGGTGCAGCACATTCAGCGCGGCTGGTCATTCTTCAGCGAAGAGATGAACGAGTTTGTCGATCTGCTCCCGGCGCAGCAGCGCGTTCACGGGGAGAACTGGTACCGCGGCACGGCGGATGCCGTGACCCAGAACCTCGACATCATTCGCCGCTACAACGCGGAATACATCGTTATCCTCGCCGGGGACCACATCTACAAGCAAGATTACTCCCACATGCTGATCGACCACGTCGAAAAAGGTGCGCGCTGCACCGTGGCGTGTCTGCCGGTGCCTGTTGCAGAAGCAACCGCGTTTGGCGTGATGCATGTAGATGGCGACGACAAGATTATCGACTTTGTCGAAAAACCGGCGAATCCGCCAACCATGCCGGGAGACGACACCAAATCGCTCGCCAGCATGGGGATCTATGTCTTTGATGCCGATTATCTTTATGAGCTGCTGGAAGAAGACGACAAAGACGAAAACTCCAGCCACGACTTCGGTAAAGACATCATCCCGAAAATTACCAAAGCTGGCATGGCGTATGCACATCCTTTCCCATTGTCCTGCGTGCAGTCCGATCCAAATGCGGAACCTTACTGGCGCGACGTCGGCACGCTGGAAGCCTACTGGAAAGCCAACCTCGATTTGGCATCTGTGACGCCTGAACTGGATATGTACGACCAGAACTGGCCGATTCGCACCCATATGGAATCGCTGCCGCCGGCGAAGTTCGTCCAGGATCGCTCCGGCAGCCACGGTATGACGCTGAACTCGCTGGTCTCTGGCGGGTGCATTATCTCCGGTTCGGTGGTGGTGCAGTCCGTGCTGTTCCCGCGCGTGCGTATAAACTCATTCTGTAATATCGATTCGGCAGTCCTGCTGCCGGATGTCTGGGTAGGGCGCTCATGTCGTCTGCGTCGCTGCGTTATCGACCGTGCCTGCGTCATTCCCGAAGGGATGGTGATTGGGGAAAACGCGGAAGAAGATGCACGTCGTTTCTACCGATCGGAAGAGGGGATCGTGTTAGTAACACGGGAAATGTTGCGGAAGCTGCAAATCAAACAGGAGCGATGATGCAGGTTTTACACGTATGTTCTGAGATGTTCCCGTTGTTAAAAACGGGCGGACTGGCGGATGTTCTTGGTGCATTACCGGCGGCGCAAATTGCCGGAGGGGTGGATACCCGCGTGTTGTTACCCGCTTTTCCGGATATCCGGCGGGGTATTCCCGATGCGAAGGTTGTTACCCGCCGCGAGACCTTCGCGGGACGTATCACCCTGCTGTTTGGACATTACAATGGCGTAGGGATTTACCTGATTGATGCGCCGCATTTATACGACCGACCCGGCAGCCCGTATCACGATACCAACCTGTACGCCTATACCGATAACGTGCTGCGCTTTGCCCTGCTCGGCTGGGTGGGGGCGGAGATGGCCGTCGGGCTGGATCCGTTCTGGCGTCCGAACGTGGTGCACGCGCACGACTGGCATGCGGGGCTGGCTCCTGCGTATCTGGCGGCGAAAGGACACCCGGCGAAATCGGTGTTTACGGTGCACAACCTGGCGTATCAGGGCATGTATTACGCGCATCATATGAATGACATCGATCTGCCATGGTCGTTCTTTAACATGCACGGACTGGAGTTTAACGGACAGATTTCGTTCCTGAAGGCCGGTCTGTACTACGCCGACCACATCACGGCGGTCAGCCCAACCTACGCGCGGGAAATTACCCAGCCGGAGTTCGGTTACGGTATGGAAGGGCTACTGCAACAGCGCCACCGTGAAGGTCGTCTGTCGGGCATTCTGAACGGCGTGGATGAACAGATCTGGAATCCGGAAACGGACCTCCTGCTGGCAGCGCGCTATGGTCGCGACTCCGTGGAGGACAAAGCGGAGAACAAGCGTCAGCTACAGATTGCGATGGGGCTGAAGGTCAACGACAAGGTACCGCTGTTTGCGGTGGTCAGCCGCCTGACCAGCCAGAAAGGGCTGGATCTGGTGCTGGAAGCGCTGCCGGGATTACTGGAGCAGGGTGGGCAGCTGGCGCTGCTCGGCGCGGGCGACCCGGTATTGCAGGAAGGTTTCCTCGCGGCCGCGGCGGAACATCCGGGGCAGGTGGGCGTGCAGATTGGCTATCACGAAGCGTTCTCGCACCGCATCATGGGCGGCGCAGACGTGATTCTGGTGCCGAGCCGTTTCGAGCCCTGCGGCCTGACGCAGCTCTATGGTCTGAAATACGGCACGCTGCCGCTGGTACGCCGCACGGGCGGGCTGGCGGATACGGTGTCTGACAGCTCCCTGGAAAACCTGGCGGATGGTATCGCCAGCGGGTTTGTTTTCGAGGACAGTAATGCCTGGTCGCTACTTCGGGCGATCCGGCGTGCTTTCGTCTTGTGGTCCCGTCCATCCCTGTGGCGTTACGTACAACGTCAGGCGATGTCCATGGACTTTGGCTGGCACGTTGCGGCGCAGTCCTACCGCGACCTTTATCAACGCTTGATGTAACGAGGCGAAGTTACTGATATGAATGCTCCATTTAGCTACTCTTCCCCCACGCTCAGCGTTGAGGCGTTGAAACACTCCATCGCCTATAAGCTGATGTTTACCATTGGGAAAGATCCCGTTATTGCCAACAAACATGAGTGGCTGAACGCCACGCTGTTTGCGGTGCGTGACCGTATGGTCGAACGCTGGCTGCGCTCCAACCGCGCCCAGCTCTCGCAGGAGACGCGACAGGTGTATTACCTGTCGATGGAGTTTTTGATTGGTCGCACCCTCTCCAATGCGCTGTTATCGCTCGGGATTTATGACGACGTCAAAAACGCACTGGAAGAGATGGGGCTGGACTTAGAAGAGCTGATTGACGAAGAGAACGACCCGGGGCTGGGTAACGGTGGTCTCGGGCGTCTTGCCGCCTGCTTCCTCGATTCACTGGCGACGCTGGCGCTGCCGGGACGCGGGTACGGTATTCGCTACGACTACGGCATGTTCAAGCAGAACATCGTTGATGGGCGTCAGAAAGAGTCGCCGGACTACTGGCTGGAGTACGGTAACCCGTGGGAGTTCAAGCGCCACAACACGCGCTACAAGGTGCGTTTTGGCGGGCGTATTCAGCAGGAAGGGAAAAAATCCCGCTGGGTGGAAACCGAAGAGATCCTCGCCGTGGCCTATGACCAGATTATCCCCGGCTACGACACCGATGCGACCAACACGCTGCGCCTGTGGAACGCGCAGGCCAGTAGCGAGATCAACCTCGGTAAATTCAATCAGGGTGACTACTTCGCGGCGGTGGAAGATAAAAACCACTCTGAGAACGTGTCCCGCGTCCTGTATCCGGATGACTCGACCTACTCGGGCCGCGAGCTGCGCCTGCGTCAGGAGTATTTCCTCGTCTCGGCAACGATTCAGGATATCCTTAGCCGTCACTATCAGCTGCACAAAACCTATGCGAATCTGGCGGAAAAAACCGCGATTCACCTCAACGATACCCATCCGGTGCTGTCGATCCCTGAGCTGATGCGCCTGCTGATTGACGAGCATAAGTTCAGCTGGGATGACGCGTTTGAAGTGACCTGCCAGGTGTTCTCGTACACCAACCATACGCTGATGAGTGAAGCGCTGGAGACGTGGCCGGTGGATATGCTCGGCAAAATTCTGCCGCGCCACCTGCAAATCATCTTCGAGATCAACGACTACTTCCTCAAGACCTTGCAGGAGCAGTACCCGAACGATACCGGCCTGCTGAGCCGCGCCTCGATCATTGATGAATCCAATGGTCGCCGCGTACGCATGGCCTGGCTGGCGGTGGTGATCAGCCATAAGGTTAACGGGGTTTCAGAGCTGCATTCGAACCTGATGGTGCAATCCCTGTTTGCGGACTTTGCGAAGATCTTCCCGACGCGTTTCTGCAACGTGACCAACGGCGTCACCCCGCGCCGCTGGCTGGCGCTGGCGAACCAGCCGCTGTCTGACGTGCTGGACGAAAATATCGGCCGCACCTGGCGCACCGATTTGAGCCAGCTGAGCGAGCTTGAGCAGCACATTGATTTTCCGACGGTGAACAAAGCCGTACGGGAAGCCAAGCTGCTGAACAAGAAACGGCTGTCAGTCTGGCTGGCGATGCATCTCAACGTGGTGGCGAACCCGAAAGCGCTGTTCGACGTGCAGATCAAACGTATCCACGAGTACAAGCGTCAGCTGATGAACGTCCTGCACGTCATCACTCACTACAACCGCATTAAGGCTGACCCGACGGCGGAGTGGGTGCCGCGCGTGAAAATCTTTGCCGGTAAGGCGGCCTCCGCGTACTACATGGCGAAGCACATCATTCATCTTATCAACGATGTGGCGAAGGTAGTGAACCAGGATCCGGACATTGGTGACAAGCTGAAAGTGGTGTTTATCCCGAACTACAGCGTAAGCCTGGCGCAGCTGATTATTCCGGCGGCGGATCTCTCAGAGCAGATTTCCACGGCGGGGACGGAAGCATCCGGCACCAGCAACATGAAGTTTGCCCTGAACGGCGCGCTGACCATCGGCACGCTGGACGGCGCAAATGTCGAAATGCTGGAGCATGTGGGCGCGGAGAATATCTTTATCTTCGGGAATACGGCGGAAGAGGTAGAGGCGCTTCGCAAGCAGGGCTACTCGCCGCGTGAGTATTATGAAGAGGATGAAGAGTTACGCCAGGTGCTGACGCAAATCGCCACCGGGGTGTTTAACCCTGAGGAGCCTGGGCGCTATCGTGACCTGGTGGACTCGCTGATTAACTTTGGCGATCACTATCAGGTGCTGGCGGATTACCGCAGCTACGTGGATTGTCAGGATAAGGTGGACGAACTGTACCGTCAGCAGGAGAAGTGGACCAGCGCCGCGATGCATAACATCGCCAACATGGGATACTTCTCGTCAGACAGGACCATCAAAGAGTATGCCGAGAATATCTGGCATATTGATCCGGTGAGGTTGTAAAACAAAGCCGGGTGGCGGCTCCGCCTTACCCGGCCTACTCGATCCTGTAGGCCCGGTAAGCGCAGCGCCACCGGGCATTTTTTGTCACCCTCAGGACGCCAGTGACAATTCACGCTTTCCCGCATGTTGTTGCAACCACTGCGCCACGCGAGACTGCTGCTCGGCATTCAGCCACATCCCTTCTTTAGTACGACGCCAGATGGCATCGTCCAGACGGCGCACCCACTCGTGTTCCACCAGGTAGCGCAGTTCCGCTTCGTACAGCTCATGGCCAAAATGCTCGCCCAGATCGGCAATCTCTTTTGCGTCACCGAGGAACAGTTCGGTATTGCTGCCGTAGGTGCGGGCGTAGTGGCGCGCCATTCCTTCGGTAATGAACGGGAAGCGGCGACGCAGCTTCGCGGCGTAATCGTCGCGGTTATTGCCGATATCGCCGCCAGGCAGCACGGCGCCTTTCGTCCACGCCGGGCCGATGCCTTTGTAATACGGCGCCAGTTTCTCCAGCGCATGCTCCGCCAGTTTACGGTAGGTGGTGAGCTTACCGCCAAACACCGACAGCAGCGGCGCCTGACCGTCCACGTCATGAATATCAAGCGTATAGTCACGAGTGATGGCCTGCGGTGAGTCAGACTCGTCATCACACAGCGGACGCACGCCGGAGTAGGTCCAGACCACGTCATCGCGCGCCAGCTGTTTCTTAAAGTGTGCGTTGTACACTTTCAGCAGGTAGTTGACTTCGCTCTCTTCAATCTCAACGTTTTTCGGATCGCCCTTGTACTCCACGTCAGTGGTGCCGATGATGGAGAACTCGTCCATCCACGGGATCACAAACACGATGCGCTTGTCTTCGTTTTGCAGGATATAAGCCTGCTTCTGGGTATGCACGCGCGGCACCACAATGTGGCTGCCCTTGATCAGGCGGATGCCGTACGGAGAAGGCAGGTGCATACCGTCATCGAAGAACTGTTTTACCCACGGGCCGGTGGCATTCACCAGGCCGCGCGCTTTCCAGCTAAACTTCTCACCGGTATCTACGTCTTCCGCTTCTACAATCCACAGGCCGTTTTCGCGGCGCGCGGCGGTCGCGCGGGTACGGGTTTTCACCTCGCCGCCTTTCTTCTCGACCATCTGCGCGTTAGCCAGCACCAGACGCGCATCGTCCACCCAGCAGTCGGAATATTCGAAACCGCGCACGATTTCAGGCTTAAGGACCGATTCTGAGCCAAAACGCAAACCGGTCGAACCCGGCAGGCTGGTGCGTTTACCCAGATGATCGTACATGAACAGGCCGATGCGGATCATCCACGCCGGACGCAGGTGCGGGCGGTGAGGCAGGCGGAAGCGCATCGGGATCGCCAGATGCGGAGCCATTTTCAGCAGCACTTCGCGTTCGGCCAGCGCTTCGCTGACCAGGCGGAATTCGTAGTGTTCCAGGTAGCGCAGGCCTCCGTGGATCAGCTTGGAGCTGGCGGACGACGTCGCGCAGGCGAGATCGTTAGCTTCCAGCATCAGCACGGATAAACCGCGTCCTGCGGCATCAACCGCAATACCGGCACCGTTGATGCCCCCGCCTATCACAATCAGATCTTTGGTTTCCATAACACCCTCATGCACTTTCGTTAAAGCTCAAAAATGTTCGATATCGCTCATAATAGCAAAGGAACGCGCTTTTGGTAACATCAAAAAAACAATTTAGAGTGATATGGATAACATAATGGCGTTTACCCGCCGCCAGGACGTACACTACGGGGTAAAATCGTGCGACTAACTTTTCTCCCTCTCCCTGTGGGAGAGGGCTGGGGTGAGGGCACCAGAGCGCACCCAACCAGAACAACAGAAAGAGAACACCATGGATCAGTTTGAATGTATTAACGTAGAAGAAGCCCATCAGAAGATGCACCAGAAAACCGCGGTGCTGGTGGATATCCGCGATCCGCAGAGCTTTGCGATGGGCCACACGCCGGGCGCGTTCCATCTCACCAACGACACGCTGGGCGCGTTTATGCGCGATAACGACTTCGACACGCCGGTGATGGTGATGTGCTATCACGGCAACAGCAGTAAAGGCGCGGCGCAGTATCTGCTCCAGCAGGGTTACGACGCGGTATACAGCGTCGATGGCGGCTTCGATGCATGGCATCGTCATTTCCCGGCAGAAGTTGAATACGCGTTTGAGCGCTGATCCCGCTATACTGTCCCCTTTTGTGTGGAAATAAGCGACCGCTGCCCATGTTGATGATCACCTCTTTTAGCAACCCGCGCGTCGCCCAGGCGTTTGTCGACTATATGGCGACGCAGGGCATTATCCTGACTATTCAGCAGCATACACAGACGGATGTCTGGCTGGCAGACGAAAGCCAGGCTGGGCGCGTGAACGCCGAGCTGGCGCGTTTCCTGGAAAACCCGGGCGACCCGCGTTATCTGGCAGCAAGCTGGCAATCCGGCCAGACCGACAGTGGCCTGCACTATCAACGTTTTCCGTTTCTCGCCACCCTCCGCGAGCGCGCAGGACCGTTTACGCTGCTTTTGATGGCAGCCTGCATCATCGTCTTCATTATTATGAGCGTGGTGGGCGACCAGAGCGTGATGATTGCCCTCGCATGGCCGTACGATCCCTCTCTGCAATTTGACGTCTGGCGCTACTTCACGCATGCGCTGATGCACTTCTCGGTGATGCATATCCTCTTTAACCTGCTGTGGTGGTGGTATCTCGGCGGGGCGGTGGAGAAGCGGCTCGGCAGCGGCAAGCTGATTGTGATCACCCTTATCAGCGCCCTGTTAAGCGGCTATGTGCAGCATAAATTCAGCGGTCCGTGGTTTGGCGGGTTATCCGGCGTGGTGTACGCCCTAATGGGTTACGCCTGGCTCAGAGGCGAGCGCGACCCGGAAAGCGGCATCTATTTACAACGTGGATTAATAACCTTTGCGTTAATATGGCTTATTGCCGGATGGTTTGATCTGTTTGGTATGTCTATCGCCAATGGTGCGCACGTTACCGGCCTGGCGGTCGGGCTGGCGATGGCGCTGGCCGATACGCTCCATGCGCGAAAACGAACATAATTCCCAGGGATATTTCATGAAACAAACACAACGTCATGACGCCATTATCGAACTGGTAAAAAAACAGGGATACGTCAGTACTGAAGAGCTGGTGGAGCAGTTTGCCGTCAGCCCGCAAACCATCCGTCGTGACCTCAACGACCTGGCCGATCAGAACCGTATTCTGCGCCATCACGGCGGCGCGGCGCTGCCGTCCAGCTCGGTGAACACCTCATGGCATGACCGTAAGGCGACGCAAACGGCAGAGAAAGAGCGTATCGCCCGTAAAGTGGCGAGCCAGATCCCGAACGGCGCGACGCTGTTTATTGATATCGGCACCACGCCGGAAGCGGTCGCCCATGCGCTGCTGAACCATGAGAACCTCCGCGTGGTGACCAACAACCTGAACGTGGCCAACACGTTGATGCAGAAAGACGATTTTCGCATCATCCTCGCGGGCGGCGAACTGCGCAGCCGCGACGGGGGCATTATCGGCGAAGCGACGCTCGATTTTATCTCTCAGTTCCGCCTCGACTTCGGCATTCTGGGGATCAGCGGCATCGACACCGACGGCTCGCTGCTGGAGTTTGATTACCACGAGGTGCGCACCAAGCGCGCGATTATTGAGAACTCGCGCCACGTGATGCTGGTGGTGGATCACTCGAAATTTGGCCGCAATGCGATGGTCAACATGGGCAGCATTAGCATGGTTAATGCGGTCTACACCGACGAGATGCCGCCGGCGGGCGTGTTGCAGGTGATTAAGGATAACAATTTGCAGCTGGAGTTGTGCTAGCGGTTGTGTCGGGTGGCGCTGCGCTTACCCGACCTACAAATTGTTCTCCCTCTCCCTGTGGGAGAGGGCCGGGGTGAGGGCATCAGGCCGCACAAAACTAAACTCCGTACCCCATCATCTTCAACAACTGCTGCGCATGCTGCACCGCGTCCTGACGGTGCGCCACGCCCAGCTTCTGATACAGATTGCGAATGTGCGTTTTGATGGTGGTTGCCGCCACCGCCAGCTCACCGGCTATCTGCTCGTTGCTGTAGCCTGAATAGATCAGCCCCAGCACCTGCCATTCACGCTGTGTGAGCGGGCTGGTGCGGATAAGCTCCGGTACTTCCGGATGGTTCAGCAGACGTTCAACAAAGTTCTCATCGAAGTGCGCAAACTTGTGGCGATGGTGCTGGTTGATCTCGCGCAGAATGCGCTGGGCGCGATGCTGATCGAGTTCCGGCAGCGTGTTGAGCTGAATCAGCTGGCGCAACTGCTGGGCCATCACTTCACCCTCAATCACAAAGTGGCTGATAAACCCGGTGCGGTTCGCCAGCTGCAACGCTTCCAGCAGCACGCGCTGGGCATCGTTTTTACGTCCCGCCTGCCAGTAAAGCTGGTTTAACAGCAGCAGGTTGCGGTTTAAATCGCTCATCAGGCGCAGGCTACGGGCGTTTTCGTTTAACTCTTCCAGCACGATTTCGGCAGGCTCGAAGTCACCCAGCAGGATCTGCACGCGGGCAATATTGCGCCACTGGCTTTGCAGGAAGTGGTTATTGGCAAATTCTGGTTTAGGCGTGTGACGCAGCCAGTTGGCGGCGGACTTTTTATCGCCGGTCATCTGCCAGTAAATCACCCGGACCTTATCGGCGTTGGAGACCCAGTCGCTATGGTACTGTCCGTTGCCAAGCAGGTTTTCCAGGCGGTTAAGGTGGTTGCGGGCATTATCCAGGTCGCCTCGCGCCAGCGAGCACTGCACCAGCAGGGCCAGGCACTGGAGTTGCTGCTGCGGCTGGAAGCTCGAAAGCACATTCAGGCCCTGGCGGGCGCAGCTTTCTGCTTCATCCAGACGCGACCATGCCCAGAGCAGCTGAGCGCGAATACGCAACAGGAACTCGTGCATCGGCAGCTGTTCCAGATGCTGTTCACGGATCAGCTGGAACGCTTTCTCCTGGTTTTCCCAGGCGGCCTGCAGGAACCCCTGAGCAAATAAAATCTCGCTTTGCTGGATCAGGCTCCAGAGGGCGTAATGCCAGACATCGTGGCGGCGGGCCATCTGTTCGGTTTGCTGCATGAGCGAAAGCGAACGCGTGAGGTCGCCCTTACAGTGCAGCACTTCGCCGTGTACCGAGGTGGCCACAATACGGCTGTAGAAATTCGCCAGCGGCAGCTCATCCAGCGCGACCATCGCCAGCCGTTCGGCTTCTTCCGGGTCGCCGTCGTTAATCGCCACCTGCGCACGCAGGGCGTTAAATTCGCCGTGCAGGGTGGCATCCATCTCGCTTTCCATCTCCTGCTCGGCGCGCGCCAGCAGGGTGTTCACTTCGCTGTAGCGATGCTGGCTCTGCATCAGCCAGGCCTGGAGCAGCACCAGACGCGGATTCTCCAGCAGGCTCTCCCACGGCAGCGCTTTTAACGACTCTTCCAGCAGCGTCAGTTCGCTGTGGTTGAACAGTCCCCACGCGTGGTTGAGCAGAATATCGCGCAGCATACCGGCATCTCCGGCGGCCAGCGCATGGTGGATAGCCTCGCTCGGGAAACCTTGCGCCATCCAGCTTTCGGCGGCGGCGCGGTGAATTTCTGGCAGCTCTGCGGCCATCTCCCACTGGCAACGCTGGCGCAGGAAGCTGCCAAACAGCGGATGGTAGCTAAACCATTCGCCGGGATCGTCCATTCGCGTCAGGAACAAACCCTGACGTTCAATCTCTTCGAGCTGAAGCTGCCCGTTTTCAATACCGGTGACGCGCACAATCAGCGCATCGTTCATCGAACGTAGCAGGGAGCTTTTCAGCAGGAAATGGCGGGTAGTGAGGTCTACGCTGTTGAGTACCTCATCCACCAGATAATCCGACAGGTGGCTGGCGTTGATGCCCGCCAGGCGGCGCGCGGACTGGTGCGTCGGGCTGTTGTTTTGCCGCGCGGAAAGGGCAATCAGCTGAAGCGCCGTGGCCCAGCCTGCAACGTCATCACACAGGCGGCTGCTTTCCGACGCCTCAATCGGAGAAGTCAGACGGCAGTCAAAGAACTGTTTCGCTTCCTGATGGGTAAAGGCCAGCTGCTGACTGCCAATTTCCAGTAGCTGATCGCGCACCCGCAGGTTGGCAATGCCCAGCTGCGGAAGGTTGCGCGACAGGACGACCAGCGTCAGGTTTTCCGGCTGATGGCGCAGGAAGAACCGCATGGACTCGTGAATAACCGGGTTGGTGATCAGATGATAATCATCAATCACCACATACAGCGGGCGATGCCATTCGGCCAGTTCGATAAACAGCTGGGAGAACAGAGAGGACAGGCTGGCGTACTGGCGCTTTTGCACCATCACCTCGCTGGTGACGCAATGTCCGTTGGTTGCCTGCTGAATCGCGGCAATTAAATAGCTGGCAAAACGCTCCTGCTGGTTATCACCTTCATCCAGGGAGTACCAGCCAAGATCGCTTTTACCTGCCGCCCATTGCGAAATGAGCGTTGTTTTTCCATAACCCGCAGGACTCGTAACCAGCGCCAGTCGGAAATTATGCGCACCGGAAAGTTTAGCCAGCAGGCGCTCGCGGACCACAGTATGGTCAAGACGAACCGGGCGACTTAATTTGGACGGAATCAACATAGTTTTCACTTCACTGTGGGGAACGAGAGAATTTATTTTTTTTGCGCTTCGTAATTAATATCTATAAGTTCGGCCAATAGAGGAACTATTGCAAGTTATGTCTGGGTTTGGAGGCTCTGAATTTGCACTCTGTCACAAAACATTCTCATCATTGGTGGAACTTTTCATAAATGGCTGGATGCCGCGCTGTTACTGGCTTGTCTGCATGGCGCGCGGTTGCGCTGAAACTGGTTTCAGAAAGAGATAATGACGGTGAAGTTAATTAACTTTGGGGAAAGTTGCTCTGGCTTAATAGTGTTGCTGGAAAGCCGCTGTACGTTAGAAATATTATTCTACGTAAGTAATCATTTCAGCGATGATTAATTTCCTCCGAAACTGCATTTCATTTCTTTGACGCTCTTCCGGGATCGCTTTTTCAGCGAAGTGCACACTTACACAGTGGCCTCGATCACACTTTTATGCTCATCCCCGCTACTCCTCCCTGCCTAATCCCCGACAGGAGGAGGAAGAGGCGCAATGAGCCAGGCACACTAGCGCCAAATGTGTTTTCTCTCTACAGGATGCCGATTCCCTATGCCACAGCCTACTTTCAACAAAGCTCAATTCCAGGCTGCCCTGACGCGTCAGTGGCAGCGTTTTGGCCTTCATGCTGCAAACGAGATGACGCCTCACCAGTGGTGGCAGGCGGTGAGCGGGGCGCTCGCAGAGCAGCTGGACGCTCAGCCCGCGACGAAGCCTGTGAAAGGCCAGCGTCACGTCAACTACATTTCGATGGAGTTCCTGATTGGCCGTCTGACGGGTAACAATCTGCTGAACCTTGGCTGGTATCAGGACGTCGGCGACGTGCTGAAAGAACACGACATCAACCTGACCGATCTGCTGGAAGAAGAGATTGATCCGGCGCTGGGTAACGGCGGTCTGGGACGTCTGGCAGCCTGCTTCCTGGATTCCATGGCAACCGTGGGCCAGTCGGCCATTGGCTATGGTCTGAACTACCAGTACGGTCTGTTCCGCCAGTCGTTCGCTGACGGCCACCAGATGGAAGCGCCGGACGACTGGCATCGTAATACTTACCCGTGGTTCCGCCACAACGCACAGCTGGATGTGCAGGTCGGGATTGGCGGGAAAGTCACGAAGCAGGGGCTCTGGGAACCAGCGTTCACCATTACCGGTGAAGCCTGGGATCTGCCGGTGCTCGGCTACCGTAACGGCGTGGCGCAGCCGCTGCGTCTGTGGCAGGCGAAGCACGCGCATCCATTCAACCTGACTAAATTCAATGACGGTGATTTCCTGCGCGCCGAGCAGCAGGGTATCGACGCCGAGAAGCTGACCAAAGTGCTCTACCCGAACGACAACCATCTGGCGGGTAAAAAGCTGCGCCTGATGCAGCAATACTTCCAGTGCGCCTGCTCCGTGGCGGACATTCTGCGCCGCCACCACCTGGCGGGCCGCAAGCTGGCGCAGCTGCCGGACTTCGAAGTTATTCAGCTCAACGACACGCACCCAACCATTGCCATCCCGGAACTTCTGCGCGTGCTGATCGACGAGCATCAGCTGAGCTGGGACGACGCCTGGGCCATCACCAGCCGCACCTTCGCCTACACCAACCACACCCTGATGCCGGAAGCGCTGGAATGCTGGGATGAGAAGCTGGTGAAAACGCTGCTGCCGCGCCATATGCAGATCATCAATAAGATTAACGACCAGTTCAAAACGCTGGTGGAGAAAACCTGGCCGGGCGATAAGGCCGTTTGGGCGAAGCTGGCCGTGGTACACAACAAACAGGTGCGCATGGCGAACATGTGCGTGGTAAGCGGCTTTGCGGTGAACGGCGTGGCCGCGCTGCACTCGGATCTGGTGGTGAAAGATCTCTTCCCGGAATACCACCAGCTGTGGCCGACCAAATTCCACAACGTGACCAACGGCATTACGCCGCGTCGCTGGATCAAACAGTGCAACCCGCTGCTGGCCGGCCTGCTGGACAAGACCCTGAAGAAAGAGTGGGCCAACGATCTGGACCAGCTCATCAACCTGGAAAAATACGCTGACGACGCGAAGTTCCGCGAGCAGTACCGCGCCATTAAGCTGGAGAACAAGGTACGTCTGGCCGAGTTCGTGAAAATGCGTACCGGAATTGAAATTAACCCAAATGCGATTTTCGATATCCAGATCAAACGCCTGCACGAGTACAAACGTCAGCACCTGAACCTGCTGCACATTCTGGCGCTGTACAAAGAGATCCGCGAGAACCCTCAGGCCGACCGCGTCCCGCGCGTGTTCCTGTTCGGTGCGAAAGCGGCGCCGGGCTACTACCTGGCGAAAAACATTATCCTTGCCATTAATAAAGTGGCGGCGGCGATCAACAACGATCCGAAAGTGGGCGACAAGCTGAAGGTGGTGTTCCTGCCGGACTACTGCGTCTCTGCGGCTGAAATGCTGATCCCGGCGGCGGATATTTCCGAGCAGATCTCTACCGCCGGTAAAGAAGCGTCCGGCACCGGCAACATGAAGCTGGCCCTGAACGGCGCGCTGACCGTCGGCACGCTGGACGGTGCGAACGTTGAAATCGCCGAGAAGGTCGGTGAAGAGAACATCTTTATCTTCGGCCATACTGTTGAAGAAGTGAAAGCCATCAAAGCCAAAGGGTACGACCCGGTGAAATGGCGTAAAAAAGACAAAGTGCTGGATGCGGTGTTGAAAGAGCTGGAAAGCGGGAAGTACAGCGACGGCGACAAGCACGCGTTTGACCAGATGCTGCACAGCATGGACAAACAGGGCGGCGACCCGTACCTGGTGATGGCGGACTTCACCGCTTACGTTGAAGCGCAGAAGCAGGTCGACGTGCTGTATCGCGACCAGGATGCCTGGACCCGCTCGTGTATCCTGAACACCGCGCGCTGCGGTATGTTCAGCTCTGACCGCTCAATCCGTGATTATCAGGCTCGTATCTGGCAGGCAAAACGCTAAGGAAGCGCGATGGAGAGTAAACGTCTGGACAGTGCCGCGCAGGCGGCGGGAATTAGCCTCAGTTACATCAATGCGCACGGCAAACCGCAGTCTATTGGTGCGGACACCAAAAGACGTTTGCTGGATGCCATGCACAAAACCGACGCGAAAGCGTCGGGAGCGCCGGTGCCGAACGTGAAGGTCTTTACCGCGGGCAAAAAGATGCCGCTGGCGGTGGAAGGACGCGGCGAGTTCAGCTGGCTGCTCACCACCGAAGAGGGGCATCAGCATAAAGGCCATGCCACCGGCGGTAAAACCCTCACCCTTCCGGCGAAGCTGCCGGAGGGCTATCACAGCCTGACGCTCACCCAGAATGACAGCCGCTTCCACTGTCGGGTGATCGTCGCGCCGAAGCGCTGCTATGAGCCGCAGGCGCTACTCGAAGGCAAAAAGCTGTGGGGCGCCTGTGTGCAGCTTTACACATTGCGTTCAGACAGCAACTGGGGCATTGGCGATTTTGGCGACCTGAAAAAGATGCTGGCATCTGTTGGTGAGCGCGGCGGGGCATTTATCGGTCTCAACCCGATCCACGCCCTCTATCCGGCGAATCCGGAAAGCGCCAGCCCGTACAGCCCGTCTTCCCGCCGCTGGCTGAACGTGATCTACATCGACGTTAACGCGTTAGACGATTTCAAAAACAGCAAAGAGGCGCAGGCGTGGTGGAAGCTGGACACCACCCAACAGATGCTGAAACAGGCCCGCGATGCGGACTGGGTCGATTATGCCTCCGTGACCGCGCTGAAAATGGCGGCGCTGCGTCTGGCCTGGAAGGGCTTTGCGAAGCGTGACGACGAGCAGATGGCAGCCTTCCGCCAGTTTGTGATGCAGGAAGGCGAGAGCCTTTACTGGCAGGCGGCGTTTGATGCGCTGCATGCGTATCAGGTCCAGGAGGATGAGATGCGCTGGGGCTGGCCGGTGTGGCCGGAAGCGTATCAGTCCGTGGATACCCCGGAAGTGAAGGCGTTCTGTGAGACGCATGCCGACGAGGTGGATTTCTATCTCTGGTTGCAGTGGCTGGCGTACAGCCAGTTTGCTGCCTGCTGGCAGGTGAGCCAGGGCTATAACATGCCGATCGGTCTGTATCGCGATCTGGCCGTCGGCGTGGCGGAAGGTGGGGCGGAGACCTGGTGTGACCGTGAACTTTACTGTCTGAAAGCCTCCGTCGGTGCGCCGCCGGATATTCTGGGCCCGCTTGGTCAGAACTGGGGCTTGCCGCCGATGGATCCACACGTGATGGCGGCGCGTGCCTACGAGCCGTTTATCGATCTGCTGCGCGCTAACATGCAGAACTGCGGCGCGTTGCGTATCGACCATGTCATGTCTGTGCTGCGTCTGTGGTGGATCCCGTACGGTGAAACGGCCGATCACGGGGCGTACGTGCAGTATCCGGTGGACGATCTGCTCTCAATCCTCGCGCTGGAGAGTAAACGTCATCAGTGCATGGTGATTGGCGAAGATCTCGGTACCGTGCCGGTTGAGATTGTCAGCAAGCTCCGCGACAGCGGGGTTTACTCCTACAAAGTGCTCTATTTTGAAAACGACCATGAGAAAACCTTCCGCGCGCCGAAAGCGTACCCTGAACAGTCAATGGCAGTCGCGACGACGCATGATCTTCCTACGCTCAGAGGCTACTGGGAAAGCGGCGACCTGACGCTCGGCAAAACGCTGGGTCTCTACCCGGATGAAGAGGTTCTGCGTGGGTTGTATCAGGATCGCGAGCTGGCGAAACAGGGGCTGCTGGATGCGCTGCATAAGCATGGCTGTCTGCCGAAGCGCGCCGGGCATAAGGCGTCGCTGATGTCGATGACGCCAACGCTTAACCGTGGCTTACAGCGCTATATTGCCGACAGCAACAGCGCGTTGCTCGGTCTGCAACCGGAAGACTGGATTGATATGGCGGAGCCGGTAAACATTCCCGGCACCAGCTATCAGTACAAAAACTGGCGGCGCAAGCTGTCCACTACGCTTGAAGCGATGTTCGCCGATGACGGGGTGAACAGGCTGATTAAGGATTTGGATAAACGGCGAAAAGCAGCCGCGAAGAAATAATAAAAAACCCGCCAGTGGCGGGTTTTTTATTATCAGGTCGTGCTCATGTAGGTCGGGTAAGGCGTAGCCGCCTCCCGACTCATGGCATTAAATCACCATATTCAACAGCAGCACCCCGACCAGACCGCACACCGAAATAATGGTTTCCAGCGCGGACCAGGACTTGATGGTTTCACCGATGGTCAGGTTGAAGTACTCCTTGAACAGCCAGAAGCCCGGATCGTTCACGTGGGAGAAAATCACGCTGCCCGAACCGACCGCGATAACCATCAGCTCAGGGCTTACGCCCGTGGTCGCAATCAGCGGCGCAACGATACCACCCGCGGTAATCGCCGCAACGGTTGCAGAGCCCAGCGCGATACGCAGCACCGCGGCAATAGACCATGCCATCAGGAGCGGCGATACGTTGGTTTCATGCATCATGGCAGCAATGTATTTATCCACGCCGCTGTCGACCAGCACCTGCTTAAACGCGCCGCCACCGCCGATGATCAGCAGCATCATGGCAATGATTTTGATGGAAGAGGTCAGCGTGTCGTTGATCTGATCCATGGAACGACCACGGTTAAGACCGAAGGTGAACATGGCGATCAGGACCGCAATCAGCGTTGCCATCACCGGGTCGCCCAGGAACTCCGCAACGGACAGGAACGCGTGACCTTTCGGCAGAACCATCTCTGCTACGGCACGCATTGCCATCAGGATCACCGGCACCAGAGAGGTCCAGACGCTGACGCCAAAGCCAGGCATCTCTGCATCTGTGAAGGTTTTGGCGCTGTACAGGCCTTCCGGGATGGGCTTATCAATGCCTTTCAGGAAGCGCGCATAAACAGGACCGGCCAGGATAACCGTTGGGATCGCCAGAATCGTACCGAACAGCAGGGTTTTACCCATGTCGGCATGGAAGATGGTGGCGATAGCCGTTGGACCCGGATGCGGCGGCAGGAAGCCGTGGGTGACGGACAGCGCCGCAGCCATCGGTACGCCTACGAACAGCAGCGGGATGTTGGCGGCAGCGGCGATGGTGAACACCAGCGGCAGCATCAGGACGAAGCCCACTTCATAGAACAGTGCGAAACCGACGGTAAAACCGGTTAACACCACCGCCCACTGGATGTGCTGCTTGCCAAATTTATCGATAAGGGTAGTGGCAATACGCTGCGCGCCACCGCAGTCCGCGAGCATTTTACCGAGCATGGCGCCGAAGCCCATGATCAGCGCCAGGCTGCCGAGCGTACCGCCGACACCGGCTTTAATGGAGCTGATAACTTTAACCAGCGGCATTCCCTGCATCAGACCGACTGCAAGTGCCACCAGAACCAGAGCGATAAATCCGTTCATTTTGAAGCGGATCATCAAGAGCAGTAATAACACAACACCGATAGCGACGATGACTAATGGCATGATTGACCTGGCCTTTGAATTGTTATGGGTAACGTCATTGTTTCAACGACAAATTCCGGTTGTCCCAACTGGGAACAGAGTATTAACGGCACTCATACTGATGCCTGCGAAAACGATAAGTTTAGTCGGCTGTTATAAGGGTGTTGAGTGCCCATGGGAATGATACGGGTAACATGGCGTGATTGAGAATCACCCAGGGAGGCAAAATTTGAATTATGAGACGCAGGTCAACATATAGAGGGGGAGGCAAGAAAAAGCAGGCCCGGTAAGCGCAGCGCCACCGGGCAATACAGACGGGCACTGAATTAGTAGTAAGAGTGCTCGCCGCGCTGGTGTTCGGTCAGATCGCGCACGCCTTTCAGTTCCGGGAATTCGTTCAGCAGCTGCTTCTCGATCCCTTCTTTCAGGGTTACATCGACCATGGAGCAGCCGTTACAGCCGCCGCCGAATTGCAGGATCGCCAGACCATCTTCGGTGATTTCCATCAGGGAAACACGTCCACCGTGGCCGGCCAGCTGCGGGTTGATCTGCGATTGCAGCAGATATTCCACACGCTCCATCAGCGGGGCATCGTCAGAGACTTTACGCATCTTCGCGTTTGGCGCCTTCAGCGTCAGCTGAGAACCCAGCTGGTCGGTGACGAAATCAATCTCCGCATCTTCAAGATACGGCGCGCTCAGCTCGTCAACGTACGCGGTGAGCTGTTCAAATTTAAGGGCAGTGTCAGTTGCTTCCACAGCATCCGGAGGACAATAAGAGACACCACATTCTGCATTCGGAGTGCCTGGATTGATCACAAACACGCGGATCTGCGTCCCTTCTTCCTGATTTGCCAGCAGTTTGGCAAAGTGCGCTTGTGCAGAATCGGAAATACGGATCATAGCTTTGGCCTAATAGTTGACTAAATTACCTGGGTATAATCATACGCCCATTGAAGAAGGGCTACAAGGTACGGCACAGACACCATACCTGAACTGACGCGGCGCCGCTTTGCAAAAGCAGTCGGGAAAGTTCAGCCACGGTACTGCCCGTGGTGACGACATCATCCACAATCGCGATATGGAGACCGTTGACCGGCAATTCAAGGCGAAAGGCGTTTTTCAGGTTTCTTTTGCGCGACCGGGCGTTGAGCCGGTGCTGAACGGCAGTGGCATGAATACGTTTCAGCGCAGAGGCGGGGTACCGGCAACCCAGCCAGCGGGCGAGCGGACGGCACAGCAGGTCGCTCTGATTGTATCCCCGCCGCCAGTGCCGACGCTGAAAGAGTGGCACGTTCACGAGCGTGTCGACCGACGGTAGCCCACGCGTTCTTCGCGCCTGCAATACCGCCAGTAATAACAGGCGTGCCAGTGGCTGCGCCAGCGCGAACTGGCTGGAAAACTTAAACTGATGAACCAGACGACTCAGCGGCAAAACGTAATCATCCACCGCCACCAGCGCGCTCCACGGCGGCGCTTTTTTCAGGCATCGACCACAGGGGAGCGTCTGGCTTACGGCAGGCAAGCCGCATTGCGGACAGCCCTTCAGGTAACCCAGCGCTCCCGTGCAAACGGAACAGACGCCCCACGCGCTCAGCGCAAGTGGCATTCGGCATAGCCAGCACAAGCCGGGCACTGTTAGCATACGCAACCTCCATGTGAAAAAAGAGAACGTTAACTGATGAAGACGCTGTGGTGGCAGACCGTTGGGACGGGAAATTGTCATCTTGTGCTGCTGCACGGATGGGGACTGAACGCCGAAGTGTGGCGTTGCATAAGTGAGGAACTGGCCTCGCAATTTACGGTACACCTGGTGGATCTGCCGGGGTATGGCCGTAGCCACGGCTACGGCGCGATGACGCTCGAGGACATGGCGGAGCAGGTTCTGGAAGCGGCACCGCAAAAAGCCGTCTGGCTCGGCTGGAGCCTGGGCGGGCTGGTGGCAAGCCAGATTGCGCTGCGCCATCCTGAGCGGGTGCAGGCGCTGATCACCGTTGCCTCATCACCCTGTTTCAGCGCCCGCGAGGCGTGGCCGGGCATCAAACCTGAGGTGCTGGCCGGGTTCCAGCACCAGTTGAGCGAAGATTTCCAGCGGACGGTGGAGCGTTTCCTGGCGTTGCAGACGATGGGAACTGAAACCGCCCGTCAGGACGCGCGGATGCTGAAGCAGACGGTGCTTTCCCTGCCGATGCCGGAGGTTGAGGTGCTGAACGGTGGACTGGAGATCCTGAAAACGGCCGATCTGCGTGAGCCGCTGGCGTCACTGACGGTGCCGCATCTGCGTATTTATGGCTATCTGGATGGGCTGGTCCCGCGCAAGGTGGTTCCGCTGCTGGATGCGCTGTGGCCGGAGAGTGAATCAATGGTGGTTGCCAAAGCGGCACATGCGCCGTTCATCTCTCATCCTGCTGAGTTTTGTTCGGCGCTGTCCAATTTTATCAGCGAAGCGTCCACCACTCCCTGAGGCAGGCTTTACCTTCCGGACAACTTTTACAACTGCCGGACAGACAACTGTCCGGCTCTTCCTGAATGCGCACGGCTTTCCCCATCGCCTCCAGCCTTTCCAGCATGGCATCGATCATCGGCTGCGGCGTATGCAGGCTGAGGCTGAGCTGCTTCGCCTCCATTCGTCCCTGTAACGCCAGTAGGTCACGGACCTGAATCAACGATGCCATCTTTTTTCCCCTCAGTGACAGTCGCCCGCAGGGCTACTACAGCAGGTCGTTGGGGTTTTGCGCGTTGCCAGCAGGTTAACGTCAACGCGGCTACGCGCCCGGCGCAGCAGGCCAATCACCATCACGTTAAACAGGATCACCGCGAGGATACAGACCAGGCTGTAGCGCGGATGCTGGCTGTAATTGACGGTTTGATAAAACACGGTCGCCAGCGAGTAGGCAATGTTCAGCCCCCACAGAATGGAGAAGCCCATCCAGCCGCGGCTGGACTCACGGGCAATGGCGCCCATGACCGAGATGCACGGAATATAGAGCAGGACGAAGATCAGGTAGCTGTAGGCCGCCGACGCGCTGCCAAATTTCTGGCCCATCACGCCCATTGCTCCGGTCGCCATTACGCCGTCGCCTTTGCTGGCTTCAATCGGGTTCGCCAGCACGCTCAGGCTGAAGGTGTCTTTCAGGCTCTGCCAGGTCTCTTCTACTGCACCCAGAAGTTCGTCACCGAGGCTGAACTCTGCCGGGTTGAACTCCTCTTCCTGGATGTTTTCCGCGGTGTAGAGCGTGTTCAGGGTGCCGACAACCACTTCTTTTGCCATCGCGCCGGTGAACAGGCCCACGGTTGCCTGCCAGTTGTCTTCCTGTACGCCAATCGGTTTGAAGACCGGCGTAATGATCCGGCTAACGGAGGCAAGGGCAGAGTCATTAATGTTGTCCGCTGCCTGGCCGCTCAGGGTGAAGCTGTTCAGGGCGCTCAGGAAAATGCTGACCACTACAATCACCTTACCGGCGCGCAGAACAAAGCCCTTCAGGCGTTGCCAGGTTTGGATAATCAGGCTTTTCAGGTGCGGAACGTGATAAACCGGCAGTTCCATCACGAACGGCGACGCTTCGCCACGCATGATGGTGTGCTTCAGCATCAGGCCGGTGAGAATAGCCATCACGATACCCAGCACATACAGGGAGAAGACGGCCAGCGCCCCTTCCTGACCAAAGAACGCCGCGGCAAAGACCGCGAAGATCGCCAGACGTGCGCCGCAGGACATGAACGGCGCCATCATGATGGTCATCAGGCGTTCGCGCGGTGCGTCCAGCGTACGCGCGCCCATGACTGACGGCACGTTACAGCCAAAACCGACAATCAGCGGCACGAAGGATTTCCCCGGCAGCCCCAGCGCCTGCATCAGGCGGTCCATCACGAAGGCGGCGCGTGCCATGTAACCGGAATCTTCAAGGAAGGAGAGGAACAGGTACATCATGCCGATCTGCGGCACCAGCGGCAGGACGGTGTTGATCCCGCCGCCGATCCCCTGCGCAAGGAAGATGGTCAACCATTCCGGGAAGTGGAGGGTGTAGCCCAGCCACTGAATACCGTGCACGAAGATAGCGACAGAGCCGCCATCAAAGATGGGTTGTAATGCACCGCCGATGTTTATAGCGAGCAGGAACATTACGTACATCACCAGTAAAAAGATTGGCAAACCGAGGAAGCGGTTGAGCACAATCTTATCCACGGCGGCGGTGAAGCGGCTGGGTTCAGCGGTTAATGCATTACTGACCACGTCACAGATAGCGGCGATGGCCTGATAGCGCGCATCCGCAATATGCAGGGCCGGGTCGTCGAGCTCGTCGCTCAGGCGAGCCTGTGCAACGCTCAGTTTATCCGCCGCATCGCCTGCGTAGGCGCGGCTGTAGATATCGCCTTCCAGCATTTGCAAGCCAAGCCACAGGCGCTGTCTGGCGGGCATGGCGTTGTCCATCTCCTGCGCCAGCTGCCCGGCCTCGCGCAGCAGCGGCTGGGCGTAGTGCACCAGTTCGACGTCGGCATTGCCCGTGTGGCGGTCAATTGCCAGCTTCAGGGCGTCAATGCCGCGCGCGCGGGTAGAAACCAGCGGGACCACCGGGCAGCCCAGACGGGCGGAGAGGGCGTCGACGTCGATGCGCAGCTTTTGCTTCTCGGCGATGTCGAGCATGTTAAGCGCTACGATGCAGGGGATCCCCAGCTCCAGCAGCTGTAGCGTGAGGTACAGATTTCGTTCGAGATTGGAGGCATCCACCACATTGATGAGCAGATCCGCGTCGCCGCTCAGAATATAGTGGCAGGCAATTTGCTCATCGAGAGAGGTCTGAGATGAAATTGTGGTGAGTGAATAGGTCCCCGGTAAATCAACCAGCGTGACCTGATTATCTGTCGTGGTGAACAGGCCTTCTTTGCGTTCAACCGTTACGCCTGCCCAATTTCCCACACGCTGGCGTGCGCCGGTTAACTGATTAAATAAGGTTGTCTTGCCGGAATTAGGATTGCCAATTAAGCCAATAGTTAATTTTTTCATTGTTTTAGACTCACTGAAACCGCTGGCTTGTTAACGGGATAAAGATTCAACTTCAATTAATGCGAGGTCTTTTTTACGCAGAACCAGATTAACGCGTCGGGTTTCGATATGAACAGGATCGCCCAACGGCGCCACGCGCACCACCTGGAATGATGAGCCGGGTAGCATGCCCAGTGACAGTAGCTTCTGCCGATAGGCCGGGCTTATCTCACGGGTAAAACCGATAATTTTCCACGCACTTTCTGGAGTGAATTGCATAGCGCCTGATTCCACGAGAGGTTAAATAATCAACACTGCGATGATAATGAGAATAGTTTTTATCAGCAATAATAAAAATGTGACGGGATGTTGTTAATCGTATTAATTTGCGGTCTGCTTGACCTTGCTCAATATTTGCGGGAATACCCGGGAAGGAATAAAAAGCGTATTTGTTAATGGAGTGATAAATAGCGGTTTAAATATGGATATGCAATCGGTTTCATATTTTACGATATAATTTTTCCCCTCACCCCGGCCCTCTCCCCAAAAGGGCGAGGGTGTTCAAGTTCCCTCTCCCCTTTGGGGAGAGGGTTAGGGTGAGGGGCATTTACAGGATTAGCGTTTCTTACCCATCGCCGCTGCCAGAGCATCCATCATCGCGCTGTTGCCTGCTGGCTGTGCGTCACGTCCGCGTGGCTTCGCGGCTTTCGCTGCCGGACGCTGCTGTTCACGGCCACCGCCATTACCGCCACGGCGCGCGTTAGTGTCGCCCGGCTGCTCGTCCAGACGCATGGTCAGGGCGATACGCTTACGCTGAAGATCCACTTCCAGCACTTTCACCTTCACGATGTCGCCCGCTTTGACCACGGTGTGCGGATCTTCAACGAACTTGTCGGCGAGGGAAGAGATATGCACCAGACCGTCCTGATGCACGCCGATATCCACAAACGCGCCAAAGTTGGTGACGTTGGTTACCGCCCCTTCCAGCACCATGCCCGGCAGCAGGTCGTTCATGGTTTCCACGCCGTCAGCAAAGGTCGCGGTTTTAAACTCAGGACGCGGATCGCGGCCCGGTTTTTCCAGCTCTTTGATGATGTCAGTGACCGTCGGCACGCCGAACTGTTCGTCGGTAAAATCCACCGCTTTCAGGTTACGCAGCGCGCTGCTGTCGCCCATCAGGTCTTTCAGCGCCTGCTGGGTGGCGGCCAGGATACGCTCGACAACCGGATAGGCTTCCGGGTGAACGGTAGAGGCATCCAGCGGGTTATCGCCGTGGTTGATGCGCAGGAAGCCCGCGCACTGCTCAAAAGCTTTCGGCCCCAGACGGCTCACCTTCAGCAGCTGCTGGCGGTTCTGGAACTGACCGTTCTCATCACGCCAGGCGACGATATTCTGCGCCATCATACGGGTCAGGCCTGCTACGCGGGTCAGCAGCGGAACGGAAGCGGTGTTCAGGTCCACGCCGACGGCGTTAACGCAGTCTTCCACCACCGCATCCAGCTTGCGCGCCAGCTGCGTCTGGCTCACGTCGTGCTGATACTGGCCCACGCCGATGGATTTCGGGTCAATTTTCACCAGCTCCGCCAGCGGATCCTGCAAACGACGGGCGATAGAGACCGCACCGCGCAAGGAAACGTCCAGTTCCGGGAACTCCTGCGCTGCCAGCTCAGAGGCGGAATAGACAGATGCCCCCGCTTCGCTGACGATCACTTTCTGCGCCGTCACTTTCGGGAACTGCTTCTGCACGTCGAGATAGAAACGTTCGGTTTCGCGGGACGCCGTACCGTTACCGATGGCAACCAGCTCAACGTTGTACTTCTCGCACAGCGCGGCGACCACGATAGCCGCTTTCGCTGCCTGACCGGTGTGCGGGTAAATGGTGTCGGTGGCAACCAGCTTGCCGGTGCCGTCAACCACGGCCACCTTCACGCCGGTGCGCAGACCCGGATCGAGACCCATGGTGGCGCGCAGGCCAGCCGGCGCAGCCATCAGCAGGTCGTGCAGGTTACGGGCGAAGACGTTGATCGCTTCGTCTTCGGCGCGCTCGCGCACGGTGCCCATCAGCTCGGTTTCGAGGTGCATGAGCACCTTGATGCGCCAGGTCCAGCTCACCACGCCTTTGCGCCAGCTGTCCGCCGGGGCGTTGTTCAGGCGCAGACCGAGGTGATCCATAATGATCTGCTCACAGTGGCTCTCTTTAGGCGGCTCGTCAAACTGCGGATCGGCATTCAGGGAGAGCTGCAGCATGCCTTCGTTACGACCGCGGAACATCGCCAGCGCGCGGTGAGACGGCGCGGTAGAAATGGGTTCGTGGTGATCGAAGTAGTCGCGGAATTTCGCGCCTTCGTCCTCTTTGCCGGACACCACGGTGGAGACGATATGGGCGTTCTTCCACAGGTAATCACGCACTTTGGCCAGCAGTGCCGCGTCTTCGGCGAAGCGCTCCATCAGAATGTAGCGAGCGCCGTCCAGCGCGGCTTTGGTGTCCGCTACGCCTTTTTCGGCGTCGATAAATCTGGCGGCTTCGGTTTCCGGATCGTGAGACGGCTCGTTCCACAGCAGGTCGGCCAGCGGCTCAAGGCCGGCTTCGATCGCAATCTGCCCGCGCGTGCGGCGCTTCGGTTTGTACGGCAGATAGAGATCTTCAAGTTCGGTTTTGCTCAGGGTACCGTTAATGGCTTTTTCCAGGTCACTGGTCAGCTTGCCCTGCTCGCCGATAGATTTGAGGATCGCCTGACGTCGGTCTTCCAGCTCGCGCAGATAGCCCAGACGGGTCTCAAGGTTACGCAGCTGCGTGTCATCCAGACCGCCGGTGACTTCCTTACGATAACGTGCAATAAACGGCACGGTGTTCCCTTCATCAAGCAGACGAACGGCAGCTTCTACCTGTTCGGCTCTGGCCTGAATATCACCCGCAATAATGCGGCAGAGCGACTCTTTCATCATGGTCAGTTCATCTTGTGGATCGAAAATCAGGGGGATAGTTATACGGGCTGACACCAAAAAATGCCAGCCGGGGAGGGCGCTCTCGGACTATTTAACATACTCGATTTCGTTGACGTACCAGCTTGCTTCACCCGCGGGCGTCTGGACAACGGCTAAATCGCCCACCTCTTTTTTCAGCAGGGCGCGGGCCATGGGTGAATCGATAGAAATGTAATCCTTACGACCGAAAATTTCATCATAGCCGACGATACGAAAACGCAGGGTGTCGCCGTTGTCGTTTTCAATTTCGACCCACGCGCCGAAGAACACTTTACCTTCCTGCTGCGGGGAGTAATCGACAATTTTGAGATTCTCGAGGCATTTCGTCAGGTAGCGTACCCGGCGATCGATTTCGCGCAGTCGCTTTTTATTGTACTGATAGTCCGCATTCTCGCTGCGGTCGCCCAGACTTGCGGCCCAGGTGACTTTTTTGGTCACTTCCGGACGCTCTTCGCGCCACAGGTAATCCATCTCTTTTTTGAGTTTCTCGTACCCTTCGCGGGTGATCAGAGGCGTTTTCATGGTGCTGCCTTTAATGCCGGTTAACTGTCTTTGCGCACAATACGTAGCGCACAGTGTAACAGACAAGATTAATAATGATTTATGTGATGAAATGAACAGATAAGCTGCTGTTAAATATGCTTTGTAACAATTTCGTCTAGAATTTATACCAGAATTTGCTGGTCGAACCCGTGCACTTTTTTAGAATACGCTGTTCCAGGCTTATCCGAACCTTTGGGAGTACACACAATGCAAGAGAACTACAAAATTCTGGTCGTAGATGACGACATGCGCCTGCGTGCGCTGCTGGAACGTTATCTGACCGAGCAGGGCTTCCAGGTTCGTAGCGTCGCGAACGCGGAACAGATGGATCGTCTGCTGACGCGTGAATCCTTCCACCTGATGGTGTTGGACCTGATGCTGCCTGGCGAAGATGGGCTCTCTATTTGCCGTCGTCTGCGTAGCCAGAGCAACCCGATGCCAATCATCATGGTGACGGCGAAGGGTGAAGAAGTTGACCGTATCGTCGGCCTTGAGATTGGCGCTGATGACTACATTCCTAAGCCGTTCAACCCGCGTGAACTGCTGGCGCGTATTCGCGCCGTGCTGCGTCGTCAGGCGAACGAGCTGCCGGGTGCGCCGTCTCAGGAAGAGGCCGTCATTGCATTCGGTAAGTTCAAGCTGAACCTCGGCACCCGTGAAATGTTCCGTGAAGATGAGCCAATGCCGCTCACCAGCGGCGAGTTTGCGGTACTGAAAGCGCTGGTCAGCCACCCGCGTGAACCGCTTTCACGTGACAAGCTGATGAACCTGGCGCGCGGCCGTGAATACTCCGCAATGGAACGTTCTATCGACGTGCAGATCTCTCGTCTGCGCCGCATGGTGGAAGAAGATCCGGCGCATCCTCGTTATATTCAGACCGTGTGGGGTCTGGGCTACGTGTTTGTCCCGGACGGCTCTAAAGCATGAGGCGAATGCGCTTCTCGCCGCGAAGTTCGTTTGCCCGCACGCTGTTATTGATCGTCACCCTGCTGTTTGTCAGCCTGGTGACGACCTACCTGGTGGTGCTGAACTTTGCGATCCTGCCGAGCCTTCAGCAGTTTAATAAGGTGCTGGCATACGAAGTGCGTATGCTGATGACCGACAAACTGCAACTGGAGGACGGCACGCAGTTGGTTGTTCCCCCGGCATTCCGTCGGGAAATCTACCGTGAGTTGGGCATTTCTCTCTATTCGAACGAAGCGGCGGAAGATGCCGGCCTGCGCTGGGCGCAGCACTATGAATTCCTTAGCCAGCAGATGGCGCAGCAGCTTGGCGGCCCGACTGAAGTGCGCGTTGAGGTCAATAAAAGCTCGCCGGTTGTCTGGCTGAAAACCTGGCTGTCACCCAACATCTGGGTGCGTGTTCCGCTCACAGAGATTCATCAGGGCGACTTCTCACCGCTGTTCCGATACACCCTGGCGATCATGCTGCTGGCCATCGGTGGCGCATGGCTGTTTATTCGTATCCAGAACCGACCGCTGGTCGACCTGGAGCATGCGGCATTGCAGGTTGGTAAAGGTATTATCCCACCGCCGCTGCGCGAGTATGGCGCATCGGAAGTGCGCTCGGTAACGCGTGCTTTTAACCACATGGCGGCAGGCGTTAAACAGCTGGCTGACGACCGTACGCTGCTGATGGCGGGGGTTAGCCATGACCTTCGCACCCCGCTGACACGTATCCGGCTGGCAACAGAGATGATGGGCGAGCAGGATGGTTATCTTGCAGAGTCCATCAACAAGGATATCGAAGAGTGTAACGCCATCATCGAGCAGTTTATCGACTACCTGCGTACCGGGCAGGAGATGCCGATGGAGATGGCGGATCTGAACGCGGTTCTGGGCGAAGTTGTTGCCGCCGAAAGCGGTTATGAACGTGAAATTGCGACCGACCTTCAGGCGGGCGAGATTCAGGTACGTATGCACCCGCTCTCCATCAAACGCGCGGTGGCGAATATGGTGGTCAACGCGGCGCGCTACGGCAACGGTTGGATTAAAGTCAGCAGCGGTACGGAACTCAACCGCGCCTGGTTCCAGGTGGAAGACGATGGCCCGGGCATCAAGCCTGAGCAGCGTAAGCACCTGTTCCAGCCGTTTGTGCGCGGCGACAGCGCGCGCAGCACCAGCGGAACCGGTTTAGGCCTGGCGATTGTGCAGCGTATTGTTGATAACCATAACGGACTGCTGGAAATTGGCACCAGCGAACGGGGTGGTTTGAGCATTCGCGCATGGTTACCGGTGCCGGTTTTACGGGGGCAGGTGAAAGAGAGTTAAAAAAGGGTGGGGCCTGATGCCCTCACCCCGGCCCTCTCCCACGGGGCTGAGGGTTCCCCACAAATTAATGCGAGCACTGAGCAATCCCCTCGCCCCTCCGGGGAGAGGGTTAGGGTGAGGGGAATATACGGCGGTGGTGGTCATTCCGTTCACTTAATGTTCCTTGCTACTCTGTAACGACATGACCGGTGAACGTGCCAGGGTGGCTCAGTCGCCACCACCCTGGCGACCCGGGCTCCCGGCGGTAAATCGCCGCTTCGCGGTGCCCTCGGCTTATTCCTTCCGGCTTATCGGGTACGGGCGGAGGCAACGTCCCTGTAAAGCCGCCCTCTCGGCGCATCCCTGCGCCTCGCCCCGGCCTGCAGGAAACGCCTCAGCGATTTACAGCCGGACCAGGGCATCGCTGACAGCCCTCAGTCATTTAGAAAGCAACTTTATTGCTTCTGCATAAAAAAATTACTGGGGATCCCTCAGCCCACGGGGAGAGGGAGAAAACATTAAAAAAGGCAACTTTCGTTGCCTTTTTGCTTTTACCTTGGTCCCGCACTCACCAGCGCAGCACCCGCCGGGGTGTCGGTATACTTCTCGAAGTTTTCGATAAACAGTTTCGCCAACGATTCTGCCTTCTCACGCCACTGTTCCGGTGAACCATAGGTGTTGCGCGGATCGAGGATACGCGTATCCACGCCAGGCAGCTCTGTTGGGATCGCCAGATTGAACATCGGCAGCGTAAAGGTCTCGGCGTTATCCAATGAACCATCCAGAATCGCGTCGATGATGGCGCGTGTATCTTTGATGGAGATACGTTTGCCCGTCCCGTTCCAGCCGGTGTTCACCAGGTATGCCTGTGCGCCGGATGCCTGCATGCGTTTCACCAGCACTTCCGCATACTGCGTTGGGTGTAGCGACAGGAACGCCGCGCCGAAGCAGGCGGAGAAGGTTGGGGTTGGCTCGGTCACACCGCGCTCGGTACCCGCCAGTTTAGCGGTAAAGCCGGAGAGGAAATGGTACTGAGTCTGGCTGGCGGTCAGGCGGGAAACCGGTGGCAGCACGCCAAACGCATCCGCGGTCAGGAAAATCACCTTCGTGGCATGACCCGCCTTCGACACCGGCTTCACGATGTTCTCGATGTGGTAGATCGGGTAAGAGACGCGGGTGTTTTCGGTTTTGGACGCATCGTCGAAGTCGACAGAGCCATCGGCACGCACGGTGACGTTTTCCAGCAGCGCATCGCGGCGAATCGCGTGATAGATATCCGGCTCTGCCTCTTCAGACAGGCGAATGGTTTTCGCGTAGCAGCCGCCTTCAAAGTTAAACACACCGTCGTCGTCCCAGCCGTGCTCGTCGTCGCCAATCAGACGACGTTTTGGATCGGTGGACAGCGTCGTTTTACCGGTGCCGGAAAGGCCGAAGAACACCGCCACGTCACCTTTTTCACCGACGTTCGCCGAGCAGTGCATGGAGGCGATACCGCGGAGCGGGAGCAGGTAGTTCATGACCGAGAACATCCCTTTCTTCATTTCGCCGCCGTACCAGGTACCGCCGATCAGCTGGATACGCTCGGTCAGGTTGAAGGCGATGAAGTTTTCGGAGTTCAGACCCTGCTCTTTCCACTGCGGGTTGGTGCATTTCGCGCCGTTCATCACGATAAAGTCAGGGGTGAAGTTTTGCAGTTCTTCATCGGTCGGACGAATGAACATGTTCTTCACGAAATGCGCCTGCCAGGCCACTTCAGTGATAAACCGAACGGAGAGACGGGTGTCGGCGTTAGCGCCGCAGAAAGCATCGACGATGAACAGACGCTTGCCGGAAAGCTGATGGGTGACGAGCCCTTTCAGATGCTGCCAGGTTTCAGGAGAGAGCGGTTTGTTATCGTTCTTCCCTTTGCCTTTATCGGCCCACCACAGCGTATCGCGGGTGGTATCATCTCGGACGATGTATTTATCTTTCGGCGAACGGCCGGTAAAAATACCGGTATCGACGGCGATAGCACCAAGATTCGTCAACACACCTCGCTCGTACCCTTCCAGTGCCGGATTGAGCTCTTCCTGATACAGCGTATCGTAATCGGGGTTGTAGACCACTTCCTGGACGTCGTGAATACCATAAGCCTTGAGATCTTGCGGGGTTAAACCATTAACACGCATATCACTGCTCCTTAGCCAATATGTACTGCCTGAAATTGTAGGGTTTTTCTGGGGATGTTAACCGCGACGGGGCTCATAGATTTACGTATCTGGTCAAAACCCTTACTAACGGAAAACGCTGCGACTCCAGTCACAGGGCGGGCAGATTATCGCAGGAATCGCTTTTTGGTTGGGGAAAATGTTCTTAAAAGGTTAATCTCTGGTGAATTTATCCAGAAGAATGTGAATGTAATCGCATACATGAAAGAAAATTACGTAAGAGTTACATTGGGAAAACGATTCAGGTCTCTTGGGTCAGCTATTTTCAGAGTTTGAGGTGGGGGCCAGACTTTTGCCTTGATGAGACAATAGATTTTTCATGAACAAGGGATGAGAAATGGAAAACCGTGAGACGTTATCTCCTTCAACGCGCGTAGCCGTCGTGCTGGCGGGGGCTCTACAGGGCGTAATTTGGTATGTAATTACGTGGTATATCGAGTACGCAAAATTGCCATCGGATACGCTGTGGCTGATGTGTGTAGTACCTGCCACCGTGGTAATGACAACCACGTTGTCTCTTGCCATGACGTCATTCAGAAAGCCATTGTTGTGGCTGTCACTCGGGATGATCGGCGCGGCAGTCGCGGGTATGGGCGGCTGGCTTAAGTGGAGCGTTGCAGGACTCGAAAGCTGGAATCTCAGAGATGAGATGCTCGTTTTCGGCTTTCATCTGCTGCTGATGACGCTGTTCGTGTTGCCATGGCTTCAGCGGCGTCTGGATCCCGTCCCGACTACCTCGTTCTACAGCGACTTTTATCAACGAAACTGGCATAACGCGCTGACGCTGCTCATTATTTTTGTTTCGAATGGTCTCTTCTGGCTGGTGCTTTTCCTCTGGGCCGAGCTTTTCGAACTTATCGGCATCGGCTTTTTTGATCGGCTTTTCTTTCATTCTGACGGATTTATTTCAGTGGCGATTGGCGTGGTTTCAGCCAGTGCGGCCGTGCTCACGCGTATGCAGGTAAGGTTAATCCTTGCCCTGCAAAATCTGCTGACCCTCATAGCCACCGGTCTGCTTCCCCTGATGGCGGCGCTGGCGCTGCTCTTTATTGGCGCGTTGCCTTTTGTCGGCTTTGAATCCATTTCAGCCAGAATATCCGCCGCGGGCTTGCTGACCACCTTAGCGCTGCTGCTGTTATTCCTGGTGACGATAGTGTGGCATCCACAGCGTCAAACGCTGCCTTAATATGCCCCGCTGCGAGGGATGATTCGCCTTGCTGTGGCTATCGTACCCGCGTACCCGGTTCTGGCGGGGTGTACGCATTTCGCAATACGGCTGGTCACCCGAGCGTCTGTACGGGGTATTGATAACCATCGTGGCGCTGGTCTGGGCGGTCGGTTTTTGCGCCAGCGTTCTGATTCAGCGCCGTGAACCGCAGAAGATCCATGCGTACGTCATACCGGCGACCGGGCTGCTTTCCCTCATTTTCCTGGCGTTGATCCATACCTCCGTGCTGGATCCGTGGCGAATAAGCGTTGCAAGCCATATGGCCCGCTATCAGGACGGCAGAATAACGGCGGATCAAGTCAGCCTGTATATGCTCAGTAACGCTGGACGAAAGGGGCGGGAGGCAATGCTCACGCTGCAAAACGATCCGCAGTTTATCTCTAACCCAAAACGCCAGCGTGAAATAAATGGTCTTCTCTCCAGGAACGCTGGCGGAGCAGGTAAGATGACCGCCGCGATGCTGGAAAAACAGGTCCAGCTCGCACCGGGAATGGCTCGTCCTGATAAGGCATTGTGGCAAGCCATGCTCAGCAATCAGTATCGCTTTGAGAGCTGCGATAGCGCCCAGAGTAACTGTTTACTCATGCCGCTGGATCTTAACGGCGACGGCAAGCCTGAAGTCGTGCTATTTCAATTTACCGATCGCACGATCGTGGCTTACACACAAACCAACACGGGCTGGAGGATCGCCGGGGACGCGTGGAAAATGCCGGAGGCATTGACCAGAGAAGAACTTGACCGCGCATTAAGGCAGAGGAAAGTGAAATCTGTCGTGAAGCCCTGGGCGGATATTGAGATTTTTGGGGAGCGTGTCGATATGAGCTACGACAGTTACAATAATGCGCGGCGGCGTTAGTGCTCTTTCTTGCCGGGTGGCGCTACGCTTACCCGGCCTACAATTAGCAATCATATCAAAAAATTGCACAATTCATTGTAGGCCCGTGCAAGCGTAGCGCCGCCGGGCAACAGGCTCAGAGCTTAGTGAACCTGCGGATCCGCCGGAGAGGCGTTATTGCGGATCTCCGCGATATCCATCGAATTGAACACGTAGTGCGTACCACAGTAGTCACAGTGCATATCGATTTCACCGTCTTCCACCATGATGCTGTCGATCTCTTCATCCGGCAGCGTTTTCAGGGCGCCAGCACAACGCTCGCGGGAGCAGGTGCACTTAAATTCCACCGCCTGCGGATCGTAAACCGTCACTTCTTCTTCGTGGTAGAGACGCCACAGCACGTCGGTCGCCGACAGGGTGAACAGCTCTTCCGCTTTGATGGTTTCCGTCAGCGTTGCCAGATGTTCGAAATCATTGGTCTGCGCATCCTGCGCAGGCAGAACCTGAAGCAGCATACCGCCGGCAGCAGGCTGGCCATCCACTTCACCGGTGCGGATGAACAGACGGGTTGGCAGCTGTTCGGAACGCATGAAGTAATCTTCCAGGCAGGCGGCAAGCGTATCGCCTTCCAGACCGACAACGCCCTGATAGCGCTCACCTTCTTCAGGCGAGATCGTGATAACCAGGTAGCCATTTCCGACCAGCGTTTTCAGATCCGCATTTTCAGGGATATCGCCCTGAACGCGCGCCACGCCGCGCATCTGCTGCTGGTTATTGCCGTTGATCACCGCCAGTGACATTGGGCCATCGCCCTGCAACTGGACGGTAATATCGCCAGCGAACTTCAGCGTGGCGGTCAGCAGGCTGGTGGCAACCAGCAGTTCGCCCAACAGGGTTTTTACCGGCAGCGGGTAGTTGTGGTTTTCCAGAATCTGTTTCCAGGTTTCGGATACGGTGACCAGCTCGCCGCGCACGGCGAATTGTTCAAACAGATAGCGGTGTAATTGGTCGTGTTGGGCCATTTTCATCTCTCATGCAGGTGAGGGTTACTCGCTCTCACCGTGTTTAAATTTCATCAGATCGCGGCGCTCTTTTTTATCCGGTCGCCGGTCCGGGTGAGGCATCGTCAGCGCGTTCATTTTGCGCGCCAGCGCGGTTTTCTCGCGCTTCTCTATGCTTTCGGCCGTCTCTTCATACAGCAAAACGGCTTCGGTTGCGGGCCGCCGCTGTTCGGTAATGGCTTTCACCACCACCGTTTTCTCATCGTTGCCCTGGCGAAGCGTTAACGTGGCATTCAGTTCAACCAGCTTGCTCGGTTTGCTGCGCTGACCGTTGTAATGCACCTTTCCGCCGTCAACCATTTCTCGGGCAAGGGCGCGCGTTTTGTAAAAACGGGCGGCCCACAGCCATTTATCCAGTCTTACCCCATCAGAGGGTTTTTCTTTCATGGCGTCTCCTTCACGGTGAGTGAGGGGATCATCCGGCGATAGTCGTTCAGCCCCGGATGTCGCAGATAGCTTTTTTCAGCCAGGCCGGAATCAGGATTGGTCACGCCCAGACAATAGCGAATGCCAAATGCGGCCGCAGAATCCAGAATCGGCTCGCTGTCGTCAATGAACAGCGTGCGTTCCGGCTGTAAACCGGTCTCTTCCACCACGGCATGCCACAACTGCTGATCCTCTTTCGGATAACCAAATGTGTGGGTGGAAAGCAATAAATCAAGGTGCGAAGCAAGACCGGTATGTTCCAGCTTCACGGCCAGGTTATGGGGATGCGCATTTGTCAGCAAAATACGGCGCTTACCGCAGGCTTTCAGCGCGTCCAGGAACGGGACCGTATCTTCGCGCAGTACGGCGCGTGCGCCCTGGGCGGTGGTCATGGCGCAAATATCCAGACCGAGTCGCTCGCTCCAGTAGTCAAGACAGTACCAGTTTAGCGTATGCTGCACCGCGCTATATTGCGAACGAATGAATTCCTGCGCTTCCGCCGGGGAGATCCCCTGCTGTTCACCGTACGTTTCCGGAACCAGCTTTTGCCAGAAATAGTTATCAAAGGCGAGATCAAGCAGCGTGCCGTCCATATCAAGCAGGACGGTATCGACCGCCTGCCAGTCGATATTAAGATGCATAAGGGGGAACTCCAGCCAGAAGAAACGTGCGCGACAGGGTAGCACAACTTGTCGCGCAGGGACGTTATCCGATCAGGCTCTCAGAAGAGGAGATCAGTTTCGGGTTTAGGCAATTTTCGTAGTAGGCCTGGATTTCTGCCAGTCGCGTGCGGGAGCGCTGATAGCGGCGTACGGCCTGATAACCGTTCCAGACAATACACGCCAGCATCGCAATCAGCAGCAGGGATGTCCCTACATAGCGCCACAGGCCAGCGCTATCCGGCATACGGTGCAGGCCAATATGACGCGTGCCGTTGGCGTCGGTAAAGAGGGTAGTGACGATCCCTTCCGCGCTGAATGGCGTCTGCATCAGCATCTGCGCCAGACGCTGGAATTCGCTCCACTGCTCCTGGGCTGGATAGTCATACAGCGAAACCTGCGGATAGGGTTGATCCACCAGGTCGCTGCCTTCATCGCTGGCAATCACAAAACCGCCAGGCGCCGGGCTGTTAAGCGCCTGGGCGGCACGGGTGGTTTCACGCATCACGAAGGGGGCGGTAGAGGTCGCCACCAGGTTATCCAGCGACTCGGCGCTGACCGGACGCAGAAGCACATTCACACCATCGAGGCGTCCCGCTTCGGCGCGTTTCACCAGCGCGTCCCAGTCTTTGCTGTTGCCGAGGTTGACCAGCGCGTTCTTCAGCCGGATACAGTCATCCTGAGCTGAGCAGAGATCTTCTGTTTTCAGGACGATTTCGCCAAAGTCATCCAGCAGCACCATGCCGGACTTCTGAATGGCCGAACGCAGGGCAGGGCTGACGCGAGAATCATCATCCGGTTTTGGATGGAGCTGGCGATTAATCGTCTGGGTGAGCGCGGCAGCCTTATTGACCACATCCGATTCCGGAAGCGGCAGCGGAGAGGCGTCATTCCAGATGATCTGAGAGCAGTCGAACGGCGCGAACGGCGAGTTCTGGCGCGTGTTCCAGGCGCCCGGTGAGTGGATATTACACATCCCGGTGCCTTTCAGCCGCAACGTATCCCCCACGCGTACACCCGCTTCTTCGAGCTGCTGTACGCTGGTGGCTTCCACGGTTTGCGCCCCTTTGATCCATGACAGGGTAAATTTAATCGGCATATCCAGCGGCACGAAAAGCAGCAGCATGAGGAAGATTAACGCGGCGCCACCGGCAATCACCGCGCTGCGAAGCCAGTGCTGAAGCGGGAAGTTTTTTACTTCGTCGTGCAGGGATAAGTAACGTCCCTGGCGTACAACGTGGCGGTCGAGATAGATATCAATATCCGTTTTGTGGCCCAGGTCCTGCGCAATCCACGGCTGCCAGTGGCGCGGATAGATAAGATCGATGATCCCGAGCGAGATATTGTTGATATGTTCCTGATCGTTTTCGCCGAACAGTCCCCAGCGTTTTGGGGTTCCGCGCAGGCAGTGAATTTCGCGTAATGACGTTTTTGCCGGCGGGGCAAATATGCCCCACAGCCCGGCGGCCAGAAGCAGTACTGCGCCGCCCGCGAGCCACGGAACAAACACGTCCGGCGTCAGCAGGCAGATGAAAAAGAGCAGGAACGAGACGACAATCAGCACCGCTTCGCGAATGCCATCCGGGCGGCTCAGGACGTACTCTTCATGCGTTTCCTGGCGGATGTTGAGCAGTTCAATCTGCTCTGTCTCTTCACCACGAATAGAGGCCTGCGTTCCGCTTGCGCGTTCCAGCGCAAAGCGTGGCGCTTCCTGAACATATTCGCTCAGAGTATGACCATTAAGGGAGATAACCAGCGGCAGCGTATCGGTATGGATGAGCTCGACGCTGTTTTCGTCGTTGATATACTGCTCCCAGAAGGGAGGCAGGTGCACTTCAACAGAGTCGAGATAGTAACGCCATTTGTTGGGATCGTCGGTTGTGATGCCGTAGCGGGTAATAGAGCGCGTTACGCACAGAACGGTGTCGCTTTGGGCGTTAAGGTTGAGCGATACGGGGGCGGCGCTGGCGCCGGTAGGGCCAGGCGAAAGCCGGGATCGGTTCAGCGTGTCGAGATACTGCTCAACGGTGCTACGTTCCTCTGGCGAAAGCTTGCGCGTGTTTGCCCCGGCAAACGCGTTCAAAAAGGGCAGCCGATAACGGCGATGTACGCGGCGCCTGAATACCCACACCGCAATCGACGCGCAGGCCAGCACAGCAGCGAGAAAAATCAAAATGGTGCTCATGCTTTCCCCATCTTACTTATCTTCTTACAGGTGTTGTCAGTCGCACCTTTTGTACAATGAATGAGATTCTGTGGTCGGCTATCGGCAAGTATGGAGTCTAACTTGAGCATGTTGACGCGCATCCCAGTGACCGGTAATGATAACAAAGCCTGTTCCGGCGCGATATCAGCAAATTCCTGGAAACTTTTCAACCTCTTGACATTTGTTTTGAAATGAGAATTGCCTACAGTTACGTTGCATAAATGTAAATAAAGAGCAATTGACATTGCCGAAACCGTGCGGCGTATCGCACAATAAAGCCAGTTCACCCAGCAAAGACCCGTCAAGATGACCAAACCCTTACAAAAGCCCACCATTCTGAATGTTGAAACCGTCGCAAAATCGCGTCTGTTTAATGTTGAAAGCGTGGATCTGGAGTTCAGCAACGGTGTGCGTCGTGTTTATGAGCGTATGCGCCCCTCCTCGCGTGAAGCGGTGATGATAGTGCCTATCGTCGACGAGCACCTGATCCTCATTCGTGAATACGCTGTGGGCACAGAATCCTACGAGCTGGGCTTCTCCAAAGGACTGATCGATCCGGGCGAAACGGTGTTTGAAGCGGCAAACCGGGAGCTGAAAGAAGAGGTCGGCTTTGGCGCGAAAGAGCTGACGTTCCTGAAAAAGCTGAGCATGGCGCCGTCCTATTTCTCCAGCAAAATGAACATTGTTGTCGCGGAAGATCTCTATCCTGAATCGCTGGAAGGAGACGAGCCGGAACCGCTGCCGCAGGTTCGCTGGCCGCTGGCCCACCTGATGGATTTGCTGGAAGATCCTGACTTTAACGAGGCACGCAACGTGAGCGCACTGTTCCTGGTGCGGGAGTGGCTGAAGGGGCAGGGGCGTTTGTAGCGCCACCCGTAAAAACGGCAACCGATGGTTGCCGTTTTGCATTACGCTGTAGGCCGGGTCAGGCGTCGCCACCGCCCGGCTTTTTTGTTGGCGTCAGAACAGTTCGTGCGTTTCGCCGTTATCAATGATTTCGGTACCCACCTCATGCACCGCCTGCGTGGTTGGCTGCGTACCCTCGATGAAATACTCGGCACGGCTGTTGCCGCCATTCGCGAGCTGTCCGGTGCTGCGGTCAATATTGATCGTGACAATGCCCGGCGGAGGCGTTAGCGGCTGCTCCGGCACGCCCTCGAGAGCGGCCTTCATGTAAGCATCCCAGGCCGGTTGCGCACTCTTAGCCCCACCCTCGTAACCGGAAATCTGATCTTTAATCGCGCCAGAAGCGGTTGTGCGCCCCAGAGTGCGGCGGTGATCGTCAAAACCAATCCAGACCGAGGTGACAACGCCCGGGCCATAACCTGAGAACCAGGCATCTTTTGAGCTGTTGGTTGTGCCTGTTTTGCCGCCGATGTCGCGGCGCTGCAAATCGCGGCCCGCTCGCCAGCCGGTGCCTTGCCAGCCCGGTTCGCCAAAGATGTTGGTGTTCAGCGCGCTCTTAATCAGGAACGACAGCGGCGTGCTGATCACGTGCGGAGCATACTCCTGCGCGCCACTCTGGGCGACCAGCGCCTGATTGGCCTGTTCCAGCTGAGGCTGCGGCACCGCCAGATTCTGACGTTCCTGAGAGATGGCAACATCTTCCATGTCCTTGTTTTCAAGGACATTGGATTTTGGCGTGTCGCCGTAAATCACCGGAATATCGCATTCAGGGCAGGCAATTTTCGGCTTCGCTTCAAACAGTACGCCGCCCTGATCGTTCTCGATTTTGCTGATGAAATACGGATCGACCAGGAAGCCGCCGTTTGCCATAACCGAGTAGCCACGCGCGACCTGGAGCGGTGTGAAGGACGCGGAGCCGAGCGCCAAAGATTCGGTATGAACGATGTTTTGCGCCGGGAAGCCGAAGCGTTGCAGATACTCTGCCGCATAATCAACGCCCATCGCACGCATCGCGCGAACCATGACCACGTTCTTCGACTGGCCAAGGCCCTGACGCAGACGGATAGGGCCAGCGTATTGCGCCGGAGAGTTCTTCGGCTGCCAGTCAGAGCCCGCACCGGCATCCCATCGGGAAATTGGCACGTCGTTGAGAATGCTGGCGAGCGTTAGCCCCTTGTCCATCGCCGCGGTATACAGGAACGGTTTGATGTTCGAACCGACCTGACGCAGCGCCTGGGTTGCACGGTTAAATTTGCTCTGGTTGAAATCGAACCCGCCAACCAGCGCCATCACGGCACCGTTCTGCGGATTGATGGAGACCAGGGCAGAGTTGACGTCCGGCACCTGTGCCAGCCACCAGGCATCGCCTACCTGACGCACCCAGATTTGTTGTCCGGTTTGTACCACATCCGTCACTTTACGTGGAGTAGGCCCCTGAAGGGTGTCAGAACGGTACGGACGCGCCCAGCGGATACCCTCCATACGCAGCGAAACGGATGTACCATCGGCCATCATCGCCACCGCTTCCTGCGGATCGGCCTGGGTGACCACCGCCGGACGCAGCGGGCCATAGGTCGGCAACGCTTTCAGGGAATCAGTAATTTTTTTGCTGTCCCATGCGCCTTCGCCCACTCTCCACAGCACGTTGGACGGGCCGCGATAGCCGTGACGCATATCGTAATCCATCACGTTATTACGCACCGCCTGCTGGGCAGCCTGCTGCACCTTGCGGGTCACGGTGGTATAAACGCGATACCCGTCTTCATATGCTTTGTCGCCGTAGCGGCGCACCATCTCCTGGCGAACCATTTCCGTCAGATACGGCGATGAGAAAGCAATTTCCGGTGCATGGTAATTGGCATCAATCACATCGCTGCGTGCCCGATCGTACTCATCCTGGCTGATGTAGCCTTCGCTCAACATACGCGATAGCACAACGTTACGGCGCGCGGTGGCGCGGTCCAGCGAATAGAGCGGGTTAAACGTTGATGGCGCTTTTGGCAGGCCGGCAATGGTCGCCATTTCGCTCAGCGTGAGCTGATCGATCGACTTACCGAAATAGACCTGAGCCGCAGCCCCTACGCCATAGGCGCGGTAGCCCAGATAGATCTTGTTGAGGTAAAGCTCAAGGATCTCGTCTTTGCTCAGCAGTTGCTCAATGCGGATCGCGAGGAACACTTCTTTGATCTTACGTATCAGCGTCTTTTCCGGGCTGAGGAAGAAGTTACGCGCCAGCTGCTGGGTAATGGTACTTGCCCCCTGAGAGGCATGACCGGAGAACAGCGCCACGCTTGCCGCACGGAAAATACCGACCGGATCGACACCGTGGTGCTCGTAAAAACGGCTGTCCTCGGTGGCGATAAAAGCCTTCACCATCACGGGTGGAATTTGATTTAAGGTCAGTGGGATACGACGTTTCTCGCCGTATTGCGCCATCAGTTCACCATCGGCGCTAAAGACCTGCATAGGGATCTGAAGCCGCACATCACGAAGTGTGGCGACATCAGGGAGTTGCGGCTCGACATATTTGTACAAACCAATAATCGAGCCTGCTCCCAGCAGAATGCAACAGACTGCAAGGATCAATAAATACTTTACGAACTTCACCGGAGATTTCCCATTTGGTTTAGCCTGGGCAGTTTCTAAACAATCGCGCGGTAGTATAAAGGCAAGCCTGATTCATTGATATAGCCGTCACTCCGACGGGCGATAAGGAGATCGTGAAGTATGGCTTTTAAAACGTGGCAAACAGGCGTTCATATTCAACAGGATAAGGTGATTGCCTTGGCGCTGACCAGAGAGCGGGCCGGCTGGCGTTTACGGCGCTGGTGGGCGGTGCCGCTGTCGGACGGGGTTATCGGTGAAGGCAAAATACTTAAGCCAGAACAACTGGTTAACGCATTACGTGGCTGGCGGAAAACATTGCCGCACTCGCATCGGGTATTTCTCTCATTTCCGGCAACGCGCGTTCTGCAACGCGCGTTGCCCCGTCCATCCGTTACCTTGCGTGACAGCGAACAGCTCACCTGGGTAGGCGCCGCATTAGCGCGTGAGCTGGAGATGCCTCCCGATACGCTCTGCTTTGACTACGCGCAGGATACGTTCAGCAACACTTTTCAGGTTACCGCCGCGCAAAACAGAGAGGTCGATACCCTGTTGTCGCTGGCGAAAGCGCTGCGTTTGCGCCTGGCCGCAATCGTCCCGGATGCCGGCGCACTGGCTAATCTTCTCTCTGCTGTTGCCCCCGTCCGGTGCGTAGCCTGGAGGGATAAACACCAGTGGCTGTGGGCGATGCGTCACCAGTGGGGGCGGCGCTACACCACAGAAGCGGCGACGGTGAATGAGCTGGCGGCGTTGCTTGCGCTTTCTCCTTCTGATATCGCCGTGTTTGATGCTGCACGGGATCCCTGGGAAGCGGTGACGCTGTGTCAGCCGCCGTTGCCAGAATGTGGTGCTAATTACACCGTCGCCCTGGCGCTGGCCATGAGCGAGGCGCCGTAATGAGCATGCCCAATCTTTTACCCTGGCGTCGGCAGCAACGTAATCAGCGCCTGCGTTTTTGGGGGCTGCTGTTTACCGCCTCATTGTTGGTGATGCTGGCGGGAGGCGTCAGCCTTCGGGCGACGCAGACTCTCGCGTCACAGGCGTTGCAGAGCGATCTGGCGGGAACGCGTGCGGTGCAGAAGGTATTGAAAGCCCGTCAGCCGCAGTCTGCGGGGCTGGAACCCCTTTCGCAGCCGCCTGAGACGGTGGCATGGCAACCCGCGCTTGAATCCCTTGCCAGTGCAATGCCCCGGCAGGCGTGGCTGACGGCGCTGCGTTATCAGCCACCCTCGCTGATCCTGACGGGCTATACCACCTCACTCCCGACGCTCTCCGCCATGACCGATGCGCTGAAAAGGGTGACGGGGTTTAACCCCGGACCGGCAGGCGAACTGCAACAGGATAGCCAGGGGCGATGGATGTTCTCTTTTCAACTGCATAGCCGGAGGTAGCCAGTGGGCATCTGGTATCAACGCTGGACAGATGCACGTCCTTCCCGGCGCGTCCTTTGCTGGTTGATCGCGTCGGGGATTGTTGCGTTTGCGATTTGGGGAGCGCTGCTCAGACCCGCTGCTCTGTGCTACGCCGATATTCAGGCGCAGGCCAGCAGTGCGAAGCGAATCAACGCCTCGCTGTGGCCAAAGGCCGGGCGGCGACCTGTGGTTACGCAAGTGAAGCCGGTGCAGCCCTTTTCTCCGCTGGCATTTCAGCGTGAGGACGCAAGGCTGGTGTACTGGAAACCGCAGCAGAGTGGGGGAGAGCTGGCGCTGGATGCCTTATGGGGCGCAGTTCCGGCGCTCTTTTCCCGGCTGGCGCTTGAGAACGTGCGGGTGAGCGCGTTTTCCATCACCCCACAGGGAAAACAGCTACGCCTTAGCCTGCAACTGGAGATCGGTCATGCGCAGTAAAACCCGTTTGCTGATCCTGCTTTCTCCGCTTTTCCTGACCGGGATGCGGGATCCCTTCTCCGTGCCGGAAGAGCGTTGCGCAGCAGGGCAACTCAGCCAGTGGCGGTATCAGGGAGTCGTCAGCGGCAGCAGGGATATCGGCCTTATGCAGGACGGGCAGAACCGCTGGCACCGGGTAAAAACGCAGATGCGGTTACCGCCAGGCTGGCGGTTGAGTGCGATAGATACACAACAACTGACCGTTGATGTCGGCGAGATGTGCGAGCCGAAACGATGGACATGGCAGCGAGAAGGAACGAAAAAAAGTGAAGATATGGATAGGGCTGTTACTGGCGGCACTCAGCCAGCCCCTGTGGGCCGCGACGCCAAAACCGGTCACCCTGCTGGTGGATGATGTCCCGGTGGTGCAGGTATTACAGGCGATGGTAGCGCAGGAGGATCGCAATCTGGTGGTGTCGCCGGATGTCAGCGGTTCGCTTTCGCTGAATCTAACGCGGGTGCCCTGGAGGCAGGCGCTTCAGACGGTAGTGAACAGTGCCGGGCTGGTATTGCGGGAAGAGGGCGGCATTTTTTATGTGCATACGGCGGCCTGGCAGCGGGAGCAACAGACGCGTAAAGAACAGGAGCGGGCCCAGCGTCTGCTCGACGCTCCGCTGCTCTCTCACAGCATTCCGTTTGCTTATGCGGATGCGGCCGAATTGCAAAAAGCGGCGGAAAAGCTCTTAAGCCCGAAAGGCAGTCTCTCCGTCGACAAGCGCACCAACCGTCTCCTGGTCAGGGATAACAAGTCGGTGGTGGATATGCTCCAGCGCTGGGCAGCGCAGATGGATCTGCCCGTCGAGCAGGTAGAACTGGCGGCGCAGATTGTGACCATTAGTGAAAAAAGCCTGCGTGAACTGGGGGTGAAATGGAACCTCGCTGACGCAACGGAGGCCGGTAAGGTGGGTCAGGTCACGACGTTGGGCGCTGACCTGTCGGTGGCCAGTGCAACCACACACGTTGGGTTTAATATCGGGCGCATCAACGGCAGGATGCTGGATCTTGAGTTGTCGGCGCTTGAGCAAAAGCAGCAGGTGGATATCATCGCCAGCCCGCGGCTACTGGCGTCACACATGCAGCCGGCCAGCATCAAGCAGGGCAGCGAAATCCCGTATCAGGTTTCCAGCGGCGAAAGCGGGGCGACCTCCGTTGAGTTTAAAGAGGCGGTATTAGGCATGGAGGTCACGCCGGTGGTGCTCCCGGGCGGCCGCGTTCGACTGAAGCTGCATATCAGTGAAAATATGCCTGGCCAGGTGCTGCAACAGGCGGACGGCGAAACGCTGGCGATTGATAAGCAGGAGATCGAAACGCAAGTAGAAGTAAAAAGTGGGGAAACGCTCGCGCTGGGCGGGATCTTTTCGCAAAAGAATAAAACCGGACGCGACAGCGTGCCCGTGCTGGGCAACATTCCGTGGCTGGGTCAGCTGTTCCGCCATGACGGAAAAGATAACGAACGGCGCGAGTTAGTGGTGTTTATCACGCCACGTCTGGTCAGTATTCATTAATGGGTAACGATCCCCGCAATGATTTTGCATTCAGTTTGTTGCAGATGTTTGACGTGGGGCATGAATTAGCATACAAGGAGTACCGATTTGAGTTGGACTTACGTCTTATTTCCTTATGCGCCGGGAACGGTGATTTAATCAGTTGCCAAACAAGCCGGAGTATTGAGATAATTTTTCGTCTGACTCTCGCTCTATTGCAAATGAGGTTTCAGTTCATGTCCTGCTACGCCGGGTGTCTGCGCAGCGGGGATTACCATTAACGAATAGTCTTAGTAGTACCGAAAAAATGGCAGAGAAACGCAATATCTTTCTGGTTGGGCCTATGGGTGCCGGCAAAAGCACTATTGGGCGTCAGTTAGCTCAACAACTCAATATGGAATTTTACGATTCTGATCAAGAGATTGAGAAACGAACCGGAGCGGATGTGGGCTGGGTCTTCGACGTAGAAGGCGAAGAAGGTTTCCGTGACCGAGAAGAAAAAGTGATCAACGAACTCACGGAAAAACAGGGCATTGTGCTGGCAACAGGCGGCGGCTCTGTAAAATCTCGCGAAACCCGCAACCGTCTCTCCGCCCGTGGCGTAGTGGTCTATCTTGAGACGACCATCGAAAAACAGCTGGCACGCACGCAGCGTGATAAAAAGCGCCCGTTGTTGCAGGTTGAAACACCGCCACGTGAAGTTCTGGAAGCTTTGGCCGATGAACGCAATCCTCTGTACGAAGAGATTGCTGATGTGACCATTCGTACTGACGATCAAAGCGCTAAAGTGGTTGCAAACCAGATTATTCATATGCTGGAAAGCAACTGATTCTGGCTTTATATACACTCGCCTGCGGGTAAAAGCATTTAAGGTGGATGTCGCGTCATGGAGAGGATTACAGTTACTCTCGGGGAACGTAGTTACCCTATCACCATCGCGGCTGGTTTGTTTAACGATCCAGCTTCCTTCTTACCACTGAAAGCGGGTGATCAGGCGATGCTGGTCACCAACGAGACGCTGGCTCCGCTTTATCTCGACCGTGTACGCCACCTGCTTGAGCAGGCGGGCGTGAAGGTCGACAGTGTGATTCTGCCCGATGGCGAGCAGTACAAAAGCCTGACGGTACTGGATACCGTCTTTACCGCACTTCTGCAAAAACCGCACGGTCGTGATACAACACTGCTTGCCCTGGGCGGCGGCGTTGTGGGCGATCTGACCGGTTTTGCAGCCGCCAGCTACCAGCGCGGTGTGCGCTTTATTCAAATTCCAACCACGTTGCTCTCACAGGTCGATTCTTCTGTGGGCGGTAAAACGGCGGTTAACCATCCGCTCGGCAAAAACATGATTGGCGCGTTCTACCAGCCTGCATCGGTGGTGGTGGATCTCGACTGTCTGCAAACCTTGCCAGCGCGCGAACTGGCGTCCGGCCTTGCAGAAGTGATCAAATACGGCATTATTCTTGACGGTGAGTTCTTCACCTGGCTGGAAGAGAATATGGATGCGCTGCTGCGCCTCGATGGGCAGGCAATGGCCTACTGTATTCGCCGGTGCTGTGAGCTGAAAGCAGAAGTCGTTGCCGCAGATGAGCGTGAAACCGGCTTACGTGCTTTACTGAATCTGGGGCATACGTTTGGTCATGCGATCGAAGCCGAAATGGGCTACGGTAACTGGCTTCACGGTGAAGCTGTCGCTGCCGGAATGGTCATGGCGGCCCGTGCCTCTGAACGTCTGGGGCAGTTCAGGCCGGAAGAGACAGCACGTATCATCACGTTGCTTAAACGTGCTGGCTTGCCGGTGAGTGGTCCGCAGGAAATGTCTGCGCAAGCGTACCTTCCCCACATGATGCGCGATAAAAAAGTATTGGCAGGTGAGATGCGTCTGGTACTCCCGCTTGCAATAGGGAAAAGTGAAGTGCGCGGCGGAGTGCCGCACGAAGTCGTACTTGGCGCTATTGCTGATTGTCAGCAGGCGTAACAACTAGAAAGGTCAGGCTGCTGTAACAGGTGGTCGTTTTAGCTTCAGGTAAATGCAGAGTCGTTGGCAGAAGCCTTTGAGTGGGGTGTTAAATGGATGAATTCAAACCAGAAGACGAGCTGAAACCCGATCCCAGCGATCGTCGTACTGGTCGTTCTCGTCAATCTTCAGAACGTGATAACGAGCCGCAGATCAACTTTGACGATGTCGATCTGGATGCAGACGATCGTCGCCCTTCGCGTAGCCGTAACGCGCGAAATGAGCGTGAAGACGAGGAGTATGAATCCGAAGAAGAGTTAATGGATGAACAGCCTGTTGAACGTCGTCCGCGCAAACGTAAAAAAGCGGTAGCGGCAAAACCGGCCTCCCGTCAGTACATCATGATGGGCCTTGGCGTTCTGGTTCTGGTATTGCTGATTGTCGGCATTGGTTCCGCGCTAAAAGCACCTTCTACCCATTCTACCGAGCAGACAGCGTCTGCCGAGAAGAGCATCGACCTGTCTGGTAACGATGCGAGCAACCAGGCGAATGGCGCTCAGCCAGCGCCGGGCACCACTTCCGCAGAGCAGACCGCAGGTAACACCAGCGCCGGTCAGGATATCTCTCTGCCGCCCGTCTCTGCGACCCCAACTCAGGGCCAGGCGCCTGTTACGCCGGAGGGCCAGCAGCGTGTTGAAGTTCAGGGCGATCTGAATAACGCGCTGACGCAGCCGCAGAATCAGGAGCAGGTTAACGCTGCCGTGGTGAACTCCACGCTGCCTACTGAACCTGCCACCGTTGCGCCAGTTCATGGCAGCAATGCCCAGCAGCAAACGGCGGCAACGGAAACCAAACCGCGCCAGACGCCGACTGCGCCGCGTCAGGAGCGTAAGCAGGCTGTGATTGAGCCGAAGCGTGAGACGAAACCGCAGACCGTGGCAAAAGCGCCAGAAACGAAAGCGCCAGCGCAGACAAAACCTGCGGTGAGCCAACCGGTTAAAGCGCCAACGCCTGCGGCAACCGCTGCACCTAAAGCAACGGCGACCACAACCGCGCCTGCTGCAACTGCGGCACCGGCTGCTACGCCAACCGCTAGCGCATCCAGCACCGCGGCAGGTAAAACGACGGGTAACGTGGGTTCTCTGAAATCCGCATCATCCAGCAACTACACGTTGCAGCTGAGCAGTTCGTCTAACTACGACAACCTCAACGCCTGGGCGAAGAAATCGAATCTGAAAAACTATGTGGTTTATCAGACGACCCGTAACGGACAGCCTTGGTACGTTCTGGTAAGCGGAGTTTATGCCTCAAAAGATGAAGCAAAACGAGCCGTCTCCACGCTGCCTGCCGATGTGCAGGCGAAAAACCCGTGGGCGAAGCCAATTCATCAGGTGCAGGCCGATCTGAAGTAATGTTTAAAGCGCAGGATGCTGTCGGAGCTTTCTCCACAGCCGGAGAAGGTGTAATCAGTTAGTCAGCATGAAAAAAAATCGCGCTTTTCTTAAATGGGCAGGGGGGAAATACCCCCTGCTCGACGATATTAAAAAGCACCTGCCGAAAGGCGAGTGTCTTATCGAGCCCTTCGTGGGTGCTGGATCGGTATTCCTGAATACCGATTTTTCTCGTTATATCCTGGCGGATATCAACAGCGACCTTATCAGCCTCTATAACATCGTCAAACTGCGTACCGATGAGTATGTGGAAGAGGCGCGGAAGCTGTTTACGCCAGAGAACAACAACCCGGACATTTACTATCAGTTCCGCGCTGAGTTTAATCAGAGCCAGGACCCGTTCCGTCGCGCGCTGTTGTTTCTTTATCTCAACCGCCATGGCTACAACGGTCTGTGCCGGTATAATCTGCGTGGCGAGTTTAACGTGCCGTTTGGCCGCTATAAGCGTCCCTATTTCCCGCAGGACGAGCTGTATCACTTTGCTGAAAAAGCGCAGAATGCCGAGTTCTACTGTCTCTCCTATGAAGAGTGCATGGAGCTGGCGGGCGTAAACTCGGTGGTCTACTGCGACCCGCCTTACGCGCCGCTGTCTGCCACGGCAAATTTCACCGCCTACCACACCAACAGCTTCAGCCCGGCCGAGCAGGCGCGTCTGGCTGAGATGGCGGAAAAGCTGGTCAGCAAAAGAATTCCGGTGTTAATTTCGAATCACGACACGCCTGATACGCGCGAATGGTACAAAGCCGCGAAGCATTTTCAGGTAAAAGTGCGGCGTAGCATTAGTAGCAATGGCGGCACACGTAAAAAGGTGGACGAACTTCTGGCGCTTTATCGACCCTGAGCCTTTGCCCGCCGGTAAACACATTTCAAGGAGATGCGGATGAAACAGTTTTTGATTGCCCCCTCAATTCTGTCGGCCGATTTTGCCCGCCTGGGTGAAGACACTGCCAAAGCTCTCGCGGCTGGCGCAGATGTCGTCCATTTCGACGTTATGGATAACCACTACGTTCCCAACCTGACCATCGGTCCGATGGTGCTTAAAGCGCTGCGTAACTACGGGATCACCGCGCCCATTGACGTGCATCTGATGGTGAAACCGGTTGATCGCATCGTGCCTGATTTCGCCGCGGCGGGTGCCAGCATCATCACTTTCCACCCGGAAGCCTCCGAACACGTTGACCGCACGCTACAGCTGATCAAAGAGAACGGCTGTAAGGCGGGGCTGGTCTTTAACCCGGCGACCCCGCTGAGCTATCTCGACTACGTGATGGACAAGCTGGACGTGATCCTGCTGATGTCCGTCAACCCGGGCTTTGGCGGCCAGTCGTTTATTCCTCAGACGCTCGACAAGTTGCGTGAAGTGCGCCGCCGCATTGATGAGTCTGGCTATGATATTCGTCTGGAAGTGGACGGCGGCGTGAAGGTCAATAACATCGGTGAGATTGCGGCGGCAGGGGCGGATATGTTCGTCGCAGGCTCCGCCATCTTCGATCAACCGGATTACAAAAAAGTCATTGATGAAATGCGCCGTGAACTGGCGAAGGTAAGTCATGGATAAATTGCAGGCTATTCGGGGTGTAGCATTTGACCTCGACGGCACGCTGGTCGACAGCGCGCCTGGATTAACCCGCGCCGTCGATCAGGCGCTGTATGCCCTTGAACTCCCCGTTGCGGGCGAAGAGCGCGTCGTGACGTGGATTGGTAACGGTGCAGACGTGCTGATGGAGCGCGCGCTGACCTGGGCTCGTCAGGAACGTGCATCTCAGCGTTCTGCGCAAGGGAAACCGAGTGTTGACCACGCGGATATTCCCCAGGATGAGCAGCAGCGTATTCTGCGCAAACTGTTCGACCGTTTCTACGAAGAGACCGTCGAAGAGGGCAGCTTCCTGTTCCCGGATGTCGCTGAAACGCTGAGCGCGCTACATGCGAAAGGCATCCCGCTGGGGCTGGTGACCAACAAGCCAACACCGTTCGTTGCGCCTCTGCTGGAAGCGCTGGATATCGCGAAATACTTCTCCGTAATTGTGGGCGGCGATGACGTGCAGAATAAAAAGCCGCATCCGGAACCGCTATTGCTGGTGGCAGGAAAATTATCCTTAGCGCCTGCGGAGCTGCTCTTTGTCGGGGATTCCCGCAATGATATTCTGGCTGCCAGAGCGGCAGGTTGCCCGTCTGTTGGGTTGACCTACGGCTACAACTACGGTGAAGCCATTACGCTGAGTGAGCCGGACGTTGTGTTCGACCACTTCAAAGATTTGTTGCCCGCACTCGGGCTCTCGCACAGTGAACATCAGGAATTGAATAATGACTAAGCCCATCGTTTTTAGTGGCGCACAGCCTTCAGGTGAACTGACCATTGGTAACTACATGGGTGCGTTACGTCAGTGGGTGAGCATGCAGGATGACTACCACTGCATTTACTGCATCGTGGATTTGCATGCTATCACCGCGCGTCAGGATCCCGAGAAGCTGCGCAAGGCGACGCTCGATACGCTGGCGCTGTACCTGGCGTGCGGTATCGATCCCGAGAAGAGCACCATTTTTGTTCAGTCTCACGTGCCAGAGCACGCGCAGCTGGGCTGGGCGCTGAACTGCTACACCTATTTCGGCGAGCTGAGCCGCATGACCCAGTTCAAGGATAAATCTGCGCGCTACTCTGAAAACATCAACGCCGGTCTGTTTGATTATCCGGTGCTGATGGCGGCAGATATTCTGCTGTACCAGACCAACCAGGTACCAGTGGGCGAAGATCAGAAGCAGCACCTGGAGCTGAGCCGCGATATCGCCCAGCGCTTCAATGCGCTTTACGGCGACGTGTTCAAAGTGCCTGAGCCGTTTATTCCGAAATCCGGCGCGCGCGTGATGTCGCTGCTGGAGCCGACCAAAAAGATGTCCAAGTCTGACGATAACCGCAACAACGTTATCGGCCTGCTGGAAGATCCGAAATCGGTGGTGAAAAAGCTCAAGCGTGCGGTGACCGACTCCGACGAGCCGCCAGTGGTGCGCTACGACGTGCAGAACAAAGCGGGCGTATCCAACCTGCTGGACATTCTCTCCGGTGTGACCGGACAGAGCATCCCTGAGCTGGAAAAACACTTTGAAGGCAAAATGTACGGCCATCTGAAAGGTGAAGTGGCAGACGCCGTTTCCGGCATGCTGACCGAGTTGCAGGAGCGCTATCACCGTTACCGTAACGACGAAGCTTTCCTGCAAAAAGTGATGAAAGAGGGCGCGGAAAAAGCCAGCGCGCGCGCCTCCGAAACCCTGAAAGCGGTGTACGAGGCGATTGGGTTTGTGGCGAAACCTTAAGCCGCTTTGCCGGGTGGCGCTTACGCTTACCCGGCCTACGGGACCGTGTAGGTCGGGTAAGGCGGAGCCGCCACCCGACAAAACTGACGAAAAAAAAACCGGGAAATCCCCGGTTTTTTTACGCCTGAATAACGCTTACTGCTGTGCCGCCGGGCCGCAACCGCCAATGATCTTCGAAATGGAGATCGCCGGGTGAAGCAGGTAATCGTAGCTGCAATTATTTTTAGTATTTTGAACGTGACCGGTGCAGGCCGTCAGAGTTGTTAACAGGCCGACCAGAACGGCAGCTTTTGCCAGTTTGAACATACGCATTCCTTGTCAATAAAATCAAAAAATTGGATGTAACACGAGGGAATAAATGGAAAAGTTCCATTACGCGGGCGGTATGTTATCGACTGAGGTAAGAAGGGAGTAGTCCGCTTCAAGACTACTCCCGGGAGAGAGATTGTGCGTTAGTGGCTGGAGAACCAGTTCAGTTTTTCACGCAGTGCTACCACGCGGCCCACCACGATCAGCGCCGGGCTTTCAACCTGCTGCGCCAGCTCGCCCAGCTGCGTCAGTACGCCATCGACCACGCGCTGCGTAATGGCGGTACCGTTTTCTACCAGTGCGACCGGCATATCTGCTTCCATGCCGTGCTCCAGCAGTTTCGCCTGAATCGTGGCTGCCTGATTTAGCCCCATGTAGAAGACCAGCGTCTGCTTTTCAGCGGCCAGATTATGCCAGTCCAGCTCGCTGCCGGTTTTCAGGTGGCCCGTCACCAGGCGCACGCTCTGGGCATAGTCGCGATGGGTTAACGGAATGCCGGAATAGGCAGAACAGCCGGATGCCGCCGTAATGCCCGGCACCACGGAGAACGGAATGCCCGCGTTGCAGAGAGTTTCCAGCTCCTCGCCGCCGCGACCAAAGATAAACGGATCGCCCCCTTTCAAACGCACCACGCGCTTACCTTTTTGCGCTTCCCGCAGCAGGATCTGGTTGATCTCCTCCTGCGGTACGCAGTGATAACCTGCCCGTTTGCCGACGAATACGCGGTCAGCATCGCGGCGCACCAGATTCATGATGTCATCAGAGACCAGACGGTCATATACCACGATGTCCGCCTGCTGGATCTGCTGGAGACCCTTCAGCGTCAGCAAGCCCGCATCGCCGGGACCTGCGCCCACCAGTACCACTTCACCGCGATGATCCAGCGGTTCAGAGAGGAGTTGCTCGGTCGTCTCTTCAACCGCTTTGGTGTCCTGATTGGCCAGCGACTGCGCCAGCCTGTCGTTGACAAAGAACTTCTCCCAGAAGCGACGGCGTTCGCCCACGGTTGCGAAGGTTTGCTTCACGCGGGAACGCAGCTGCCCGGCGTAATGGGCAATCTGACCAAGGTGTTGAGGCAGCACGGCTTCCAGTTTTTCCCGCAGCAGACGGGCAAGAACGGGCGAGCGGCCACCGGACGACACCGCAATCATCAGCGGCGAGCGGTCGATAATGGATGGCATGATAAAGCTCGCCTCTTTCGGCGCATCCACCACGTTACAGAAGATGCGGCGCGCTTCGCAGGCGTCGCTGACGCGCTGGTTAACGTCATCGTTATCCGTTGCGGCGATGGTCAGCCAGCAAGTATCCAGCAGGGATTCATCAAATTCGCCCTGCACCTGCGTGAGCATCCCTTCCTGCGCCCAGACGTCAAACTGTGGGGCGAAGGTGAGGGCGTTAACGGTCAGTCTGGCGCCCGCCTCTAACAGCAGGCGCGCCTTGCGTTCAGCCACATCGCCGCCGCCCACGAGCAGGCAGTCGCGGTTGCGTAATTGACAAAAAATCGGCAGGTGATCCACGACGTTACCTCACAGCATTCATGGCGGGGGAAGAATTGACGTCAGGATAACAGCAGGAATCGTACAGAACATACGGTTTTTCCTGCCGTTACCCATAAGGGGTCATAAGCCTTTCCTATTGAAAAGGCGAGGGGTTACGCTTTCAGCTGCACCTCGCCGTCCTTCACGCGGACGTCGTAGTGTTTGACCGAGAAGCTTTCATCTTCCATGCAGCGCCCGTCGGTTAAGCGGAAGCGCTGCTTTTTCAGCGGGCTGGCAACCCACAGTTCGCCCTGGTGCTCCGCAATCAGACCGCGGGAGAGCACGCTGGCCTCGAAGAACGGGTCGATATTGCTGATGGCAAAAACCTGTTCATCGTGGCGAGGGCGGAAAATCGCCACCTGCTCGTTGCCCAGCAGGGCACAGACGCCGGTTGCTGGCAGAATGTCGTTAATGTTGCAGATGTTTACCCACTGGCTCATGCGTTTTCCTCCACCAGCATCACCGGAATACGTTCATACGGGGTCGCTGGACGATGCTGTTCGCGCTCCGGCACCACCTGCACGTTCGGGTCGCGCTGGGTGCTGTTGATAAAGTGTTTGAAGCGCGTCTGCGCCGCTGGCGTGTTCACGGTTTCGGTCCACTCGCAGATCACCGCCTCGCGCAGGCGAGTCATCTCGGATTCCAGCTGTTCATTCAGGCCCAGCTTGTCGTCGATAATGACTGGCTTCAGGTAGTCGATGCCGCCTTCGAGATTATCCAGCCAGGACGCGGTACGGGTCAGCTTATCGGCGGTACGAATGTAGAACATCATGAAGCGGTCGAGGTATTTGATCAGCGTATCGCGATCGAGATCGGCAGCCAGCAGATCGGCGTGGCGAGGTTTCATCCCGCCGTTACCGCACACGTACAGGTTCCAGCCTTTCTCGGTGGCGATAATACCCACGTCTTTACCCTGTGCTTCCGCACATTCACGGGTACACCCTGAGACGCCGAACTTCATTTTGTGCGGCGTACGGATGCCTTTGTAGCGGTTTTCCAGCTCGACGCCGAAGCCCACGCTGTCGCCCACGCCGTAGCGGCACCAGGTGCTGCCCACGCAGGTTTTCGCCATGCGCAGCGCCTTGGCGTACGCGTGACCGGTTTCGAAGCCCGCCTCAATCAGCTGACGCCAGATTTCCGGCAGATCATCTTTCTGCGCACCGAACAGGCCGATACGCTGGGAACCGGTGATTTTGGTGTACAGATTAAACTCACGGGCGATACGGCCCACGGCGACCAGCCCTTCAGGGGTAATTTCTCCCCCGGCAGAACGCGGGATCACCGAGTAAGTCCCGTCTTTCTGAATATTGGCCAGGAAGTTATCGTTGGTGTCCTGAAGCGGAGTGTGTTCTGGTTTGAGCACATATTCGTTCCAGCAGGACGCCAGCAGGGAACCGACGGTAGGCTTACATACTTCACAGCCGTAGCCCTGGCCGTGTTTCTCCAGCAGTTCGTCGAAGGACTTAATGCCCTCCACGCGGATCAGGTGATACAGCTCCTGGCGAGAGTAAGCGAAGTGCTCGCACAGGTTGTTGTTCACTTCAATGCCCTGTTTTGCCAGCTCGGCGTTCAGCACCTGAGTGACCAGCGGGATACAGCCGCCGCAGCCGGTCCCGGCTTTGGTTTCCGCTTTCAGCGCCGCAACGGTGTGGCAGCCTTTGTTAATGGCGGAGATCAGCATGCCTTTGGTCACGTCGAAGCAGGAGCAGATTTGCGCGCTGTCCGGCAGTTTATCCACGCCAATGGACGGCTTACCGCTGGAGGCGTGCGCCGGGAGGATCAGCGCGTCCGGGTTTTCCGGCAGCTCAATGGCGTTCAGCACCAGCTGGAGCAGGTTGCCGAAGTCGCTGGTGTCGCCCACCAGCACCGCCCCGAGCAGGGTTTTGTTGTCCTGGCTGACGATAAGACGTTTGTAGACTTCTTTGCTTTCGTCCAGATAAACATAGCTGCGGGAGTTCGGGGTGCGACCATGCGCATCGCCAATACCGCCCACGTCCACGCCCAGCAGCTTCAGCTTCGCGCTCATGTCTGCGCCGGTGAAGGCATTTTCGCTGCCGAGGATATGGTCAACGGCGACCTGCGCCATTTTGTACCCAGGTGCAACCAGACCGTATACGCGGTTATTCCAGCTGGCGCATTCGCCGATGGCGTAGATGTCCGGATCGGAGGTCTGGCAGGTATCGTTGATCATGATCCCGCCGCGCTGCGCAACGGCCAGACCGCACTGAGTAGCCAGCTTGTCGCGCGGGCGAATGCCGGTGGAGAAGACGATGAAATCCACTTCCAGCTCGCTGCCGTCGGCAAAGCGCATGGTTTTACGCGCTTCAGTGCCTTCCTGCACGATCTCTTTGGTGTTCTTGCTGGTGTGAACCTTCACGCCCATGCTTTCGATTTTACGGCGTAACTGGTCGCCACCCATATGGTCCAGCTGTTCCGCCATCAGCATCGGGGCAAATTCGATGACGTGGGTTTCAACGCCGAGGTTTTTCAGTGCGCCTGCGGCTTCCAGACCCAGCAGACCACCGCCGACAACCGCGCCACGTTTGCTTCGACGTGCGCAGGATTCAATGGCGTTGAGGTCTTCAATGGTACGGTAAACGAAGCAATCCTGGGTTTCCGAACCTTTAATCGGCGGGATCCACGGATACGAGCCTGTCGCCATGATCAGCTTATCGTAAAAAACCGTGCGTCCGGCGCTGGAGTGGATCACTTTCTCCTGACGGTTGATGGTGATAGCGCGTTCGCCCACCAGCACTTTTACGCCATGCTTCTCGTAGAAACCTTCGCGCACCAGAGAGAGTTCTTCGGCGGTATGGTGAGAGAAGTAGGAAGACAAGTGCACACGGTCGTACGCCTTGCGGGGTTCTTCACAGAACACGGTAATATCGAACTGGTTAGCATCGGCTTTATCGAGAAGATCCTCAATAAAGCGGTGGCCGACCATGCCGTTACCGATGATAGCGAGTCTGACTTTGCTCATTTTTGCCTCGATTTCTTTTCTATTACTGCCTACCTTAACGATTCAGCAGGGGCACTTATTGATGCAAATCAAATACGCCTTCACCTACCCCTTAGGGGGTATATCTATGATTTGTCAGGATTTTTATAAGTGACGGATATTGTTTGATTTTTGTGCTTGCTTGTTTTTCGCACAATTTTGGTGGGGTTTTTTACCCATCGGCGGGCAGGGCGGGTGAGGAGGGGAAAACCCCTTTGCAGTACGCAAAGGGGTTACGGCGATTAGTGGGTAGCCGTTGCTGTATTGTGCTGGCGGTGACGGGTCACAAAGCCCAGCACGAAGCACATGATGAACACCACGGCGTACAGACCGTTAGCGGTATGCAGCGCCGCCAGCGGGCCGCTGTGCGCCACAATTGGGCCCGTGACCACGAAGGTCAGCATGGTGCCGATGGTGCCGCAGGTCAGCACGAAGTTCACCAGCTTTGGCGAGGCCACTTTGGTCTGAAGAGAGCCAAGGGTGATGATCGAGGTATAAATCGCGCTGGAGAAGAAGCCCAGGGTCAGGATGAACCACGGCATATGCTCCGGGGAACCGTTGATGAACAGATACATCAGCACGGTTGCCAGACCCGCCAGAACGGTCAGGATCCGTTGCAGGTCGAAGAAGCGCAGGATAAAGCTAAACGCCCACATGCCGAACATGTAAGACATCCAGAAATCGCTCACCAGTTTACCCGCGTCGTTCAGACTCATGCCCAGACCTTTCGCATACTCAGGAACCCAGGAGATAAAGCCCAGCTGGCCCAGGATGTAACACAGCGCGGCGATGGAAAGGAACAGCACGCCGATACCCCATTTTTCTTTCGCAACTGGCTCAGACGTGGTCTGCGTTTTTTTGCCCAGCACCGGGAACTCGCAGCCGAAGGTGAGAATAAAGATCGCGACATAGACCAGACCAATGCAGGCGTACACCCAGTACCACTCAATGCTGCGCGCCAGAAGATACGCGGCGACCATCGGGAAAATCATCCCGGCCATGCTGAAGAAGGAGTCGGTAAACAGCAGACGCGCGCCGCGCTGGCGGCCTTCATACATATGGGTGATCAGGAACGTACCGATCGACATGGTGATCCCGCTCACCAGGCCCAGCACGAACATGGCGGCAGAGAAGAGGGCGATGCTGTGGCTCAGCACCAGGCCCGCCACGGCGGCAACCATCAGCACGAAGCCGAAGCGCAGCTGGGTTTTCAGCGGCACGATTTCCATCAGCCAGGCATTAAGGAAAATAGAGATCAGGATCCCCGCGTTCAGGAAAGTGAAGGTATTGCTCATGCTGGAAACGGGCAACTGGAAATAGTCTGCGATATTTCCCATCACCATCCCGGTGACGATCACCAACGCGCCGGTCAGGGCGTAGGAGAAGAAGCTGATCCATGTGAGCTTGATGCGATTGCTGTTAGTCATGTCTGGCCTGTTAAAAGTAAAGAAAAACGCAATGACTGCGTTTGAGCGGGCAGATTTTAGTCGCGAAAGTGATCTAATTAAATCTTTCAGAAAATATTGAGCACAATTGCAGGCTTTAACGTGATGGGGATCACATTATATCGCGGGGTGAACAATCGTTTGCGCGGTAATAATTGTTTCAATTTCGTAAAATTAGGTAAAAGACTGGTCTGGGGTCATACTGCTCTTTAGAATCAAGCCATTCGCTTTTTATACTGCGCTTTGTTAAGGAATTCTCATGCTCAAATCAACACTGGCGGCTGTCGCAGCTGTGTTTGCTCTTTCTGCCGTTTCCCCTGCTGCGCTGGCAGCTAAAGGAGACCCTCACGTCCTGCTGACTACCTCTGCGGGGAATATTGAGCTGGAGCTGGATAGCCAGAAAGCCCCTGTTTCCGTGAAAAACTTCCTCGACTACGTGAACAGTGGTTTTTATAACAACACCACGTTCCACCGCGTGATCCCGGGCTTTATGATTCAGGGCGGCGGTTTCAACGAGCAGATGCAGCAGAAAAAGCCTAACCCGCCAATCAAAAATGAAGCGGATAACGGCCTGCTGAACAAGCGCGGCACCATTTCTATGGCGCGTACGGCGGATAAAGACAGCGCCACCAGCCAGTTCTTCCTCAACGTGGCGGATAACGCCTTCCTGGACCACGGCCAGCGCGACTTTGGCTACGCGGTGTTCGGTAAAGTGGTGAAAGGCATGGACGTGGCGGACAAGATCTCTCAGGTTCAGACTCACGATGTCGGTCCATACCAGAATGTGCCGTCTAAGCCAGTGGTGATTCTCTCCGCGAAAGTGCTGCCGTAATCGTTCCCTCACACGGGCACATCCTGCCCGTGTCTTTCCGCCCTCCCTGCGAAAGCGCGTTTTGCTGCTTATACTTGTGGCAAACGGACTATTCAGGGAGGCGTAGTGAAAAAACTCACCGACAAGCAAAAATCCCGACTCTGGGAGCAACAGCGTAGCGTCAATCTTCAGGCCAGTTGCCTCCTTGAAAAAGGCAAGGGTCCCGCTGAACCCGATATCGAGACGCTGGCACTGGGGCCTTCTGCACCGGGTTTACCCCATCTGTGCCTTATTCACCGCCATTTATTCCGCAACGAAATGAAAGGCGCTGGCGAGCTGCGCACCGCCGATATTTCCAAGGGCGACATTCCATTTTGCCATTTCGAGTACATCGAGAAGGTGGGTAATGAGCTGATGGCTTCGCTGGAAAGCGATAAATATCTGGTGGGCCTTCAGAAAGAAGAGTTTACAGACAGAATCAGTCATTACTACTGTGAAATCAACATGCTACATCCGTTTATGAGCGGTAATGGCGTGGCTCAGCGGATCTTCTTTGAACAGCTGGCGATCCATGCGGGCTACGTGCTGAACTGGCAGGGGATCGACCCGGACGACTGGGCATCCGCCAACCAGAGCGGGGCGATGGGTGATCTGACCGCCCTGAATGCTATCTTTGCCAAAGTTGTGAGCGAAGCGCGGGGATCTGAGTAAAATAGGGCGGCCATTTTTTCAGGAGCCGCCATGATTCTGCTGATTGATAACTACGATTCCTTTACCTGGAACCTTTACCAGTATTTTTGTGAGCTGGGGGCAGAGGTGGTTGTCCGCCGTAACGATGAGATCGCGCTGGCTGACATTGACGCGCTGGCGCCCCAGAAAATCGTGATTTCGCCCGGGCCGTGTACGCCGTCGGAGTCCGGCATCTCGCTGGAGGTAATCCGCCACTATGCGGGCAAGCTGCCGATTCTGGGCGTCTGCCTGGGTCACCAGGCCATTGCGCAGGTCTTTGGCGCCACCATTGTCCGTGCCGCGAAAGTCATGCACGGCAAAACCTCACCGATCACGCACACCGGTACCGGCGTATTCCTGGGGCTAAACAATCCGTTAACCGTGACGCGCTACCATTCTCTGGTGATTGATCCGCCGACCCTGCCCGCAGACTTTGAAGTGACCGCCTGGAGTGCGACCCGGGAAATCATGGGCATTCGCCACCGCGAGTACGATCTGGAAGGGGTGCAGTTCCACCCGGAAAGCATTCTCAGCGAACAGGGGCACGCGCTGCTGGCCAATTTCCTTAATCGCTGAATATCTGTTGCCTTGTTGTGATTTTTTATGCATATTTTGTGATTATATTTTCACAATCACTGTGACATAAAAATGGATGGTCATGACATGGCAACTGAACAACCAGCAATTACCCGCGCGACATTCGATGAAGTGATCCTGCCGATTTATGCACCGGCTGAGTTTATCCCGGTGAAAGGGAGAGGCAGCCGCGTCTGGGATCAGCAGGGCAACGAGTATGTTGATTTCGCAGGCGGTATTGCGGTGACGGCGCTGGGCCATTGCCATCCTGCGCTGGTGGACGCGCTGAAAGCGCAGGGCGAAACGCTGTGGCACACCAGCAACGTGTTCACTAACGAACCGGCGCTGCGTCTGGGGCGTAAGATCATCGATGCCACCTTCGCCGAACGCGTGCTGTTTATGAACTCTGGCACCGAAGCCAACGAAACCGCCTTTAAGCTTGCGCGCTACTACGCAACCACGCGTCATAGTCCGTACAAAACCAAAATCATCGCCTTCCATAACGCCTTCCACGGTCGCTCGTTCTTTACCGTTTCCGTTGGCGGCCAGCCGAAGTATTCCGACGGCTTTGGTCCGAAACCTGCGGATATCATCCACGTGCCGTTTAACGATCTGCACGCCGTTAAAGCGGTGATGGACGATCACACCTGTGCCGTGGTGGTCGAACCCATTCAGGGGGAAGGCGGCGTCACGGCGGCCACCCCGGAATTTCTGCAAGGGCTGCGCGAACTATGCGACGAGCACCAGGCGCTGCTGGTGTTTGATGAAGTGCAGTGTGGGATGGGGCGTACCGGAGACCTGTTCGCTTATATGCACTACGGCGTAACGCCGGATATTCTGACCAGCGCGAAAGCGCTCGGCGGCGGTTTCCCGGTCAGCGCGGTGCTAACCACCCAGGATATTGCTTCCGCATTTCATGTGGGCTCACACGGCTCCACTTACGGCGGTAATCCGCTGGCGTGCGCCGTGGCGGGAGCGGCGTTCGACATCATTAATACGCCGGACGTCCTGAATGGCGTGAATGCGAAACGCGCCCTTTTTGTGAAACATCTTCAGCAGATTGACGAACAGTTTGATGTCTTCAGTGAAATCCGCGGAATGGGGCTGCTGATCGGTGCCGAGCTGAAGCCTCAGTACAAAGGCCGCGCGCGCGATTTCCTGCACGCCGCCGCGCACGAAGGCGTCATGGTGCTCAACGCCGGGCCGGACGTGATGCGCTTCGCGCCGTCGCTGGTGGTGGAAGACAAAGACATCGAAGACGGGTTAACCCGTTTTGCTGCGGCGGTCGCGAAGATCGTCAGAGGCTAATACGCGGTTCGTTTTAACCGGCGCGTTAACCAAATCCCGTGATGCGGACGCTGACGCCATGCCACCGACGAAATGGTGTGCATGGTGTTGAGATGCCCGAGAACGCGCTGTAAATGCTGCTCCAGGGTGCTCATCGGCCCGTGGGTCAGCGTCTCCGGCGCTTCCAGAATGTTCGAATCCCCTGACTCGCCCGGCGCGTCGTACTCCAGACGCTGCTGACAGCGCTGGAGGGCAATTTCACACGACTGCAAATAGCGCTGCGCCAGATCCGGCGTCAGCATGGTGTGCTCGCGCGCCAGCGTGGTCATGGCATTGATGTGTTCGACGATAAACTGGCTGTGCGTGACCCACAGCTTCATGTCTGCCAGATAGTGCGAGTTGAAGCCCGGCTCCTGCATGGCCTGGTTAAGGGAGTTGAACAGGGCATTATGCGCCTGGTTGACCTTCATGCGCTCGTAGGCCAGTGGAGACGGCTGCGGGTCGTCGCTCAGGATCAGGCGAATGGCCTGCTGATCCGCCTCCAGCGCGTCGTGGGCGTTTTGCCTCAGTAATCCACTTTGCCACTGCGGCCACAGCCAGACCATGCCGCCAAAGGCGATCAGGCAGCCAATCAGGGTATCGACCAGGCGGGCAATAATTAACTGATCGGCGTTGAGCGTAAGCAACTGCAGGGTGTACACCGCCGTTACCGTAAAGCCCACCGTCGCCCAGCCGTAGTTTTTACGGATGATCAGATAACTCACCATCGTAATCGCCAGCATGCCGACCAGCGTATACCCTTCCGGCACGTGGAAGTGCAACGTTACGCCCGCGATAATCAGCCCCGCCATCGTGCCGCCCGCCCGATGCAGAATGCGCACCCGCGTGGCGCCATAGCCGTTCTGGGTGACAAACAGCACGGTCATTAAGATCCAGTAGGGTTTCGGCAGGTGCAGGGCCATTCCCATCAGGCTGGCGATGCTGAGCATGACGCTAATTCTTGCGGCGTTGCGCAGGGCGGAAGACTTCAGCGACAGGTAGCTTTTGAGCGCAGGCAGCAACGGCAGTCGTTTTTGCTTATCGGCCATCAGGTCCCGGGCATAAAGCGGGCGCTGGGTGCGCAACACCCGGGCGATGCGGCTGAAATGCCAGGCGGCAAACTGCCCGACCGGGTTATCCGCGTGCTGGCGCGCAATCTTTTCCAGCGCGCCGAGCTGTTTGTCCATGTTAAAGCGCGTCGGATAGCGGTGATAGAGGATATCCTCAGCCAGCACCCGCAGGCGCGCCGCGACGGTCTGCGCGTTCCAGCGGATCACCGCTTCCGCATGGCTGCGCTCCACCAGCTTTTGCACCTCTTCCGGATTATGAAGGCTGACGGAAATATGCTCCTGCAAATCCAGCCCGACCTGGAAGGTACGCAGCAGCCGCTTATATTCATGATTTTTGTTGGCGGCAAGCATGTGCAACTGCTGATAGCACTGGCTGATCAGATCCACCACTTTTTGCTGGCGTGCCAGCAGCGGCGGCAGGGATTTTTCCGGGTCGGTATGTTGCGTGAGCAGGGTGTATTTTGCTTCACAGTATTCAGCAAGCTGCACGTAGAGCAGGCTCAGGGATTCGCGAAGCGGCTGTTCCCGCCACAACCAGAACCAGAACCAGTTAAACAGCCCGTACCACAGCGTGCCGAGGGCGTAGATCAGCAATGGCTCCCACACCGGCATATTGCCCGCAAGGCTTAAGGTGAAGATGGCGGCAATCAGCGACGCGGGAAGCAGGCGGGCGTGCAGCGAGCTGATTTCAGCGGTTACGCCAAGCGTCATCGCCAGCACGGTCAGGATCAGCGGCAGAGGAATGTCGCGGGCCAGTAAGAGTTGCACGGCAAGGCTACAGCCGGCAAACAGGCAGCCGCCAATAATCAGGCGTTTGAAAAAGCGTTTATGCGGGGTGTCCAGACCGGCAATGTTGCAGCAGGCGGGCACGAGAGAAAACAGCAGGCCTTGCTGAAGATGTCCGAGGATCAGGCCCACGGCCACGGGAAGACATAACACCAGCGTTTGTCGCAGTGCGTAGTTAACTTCCGGGTGATAGATCAGCCTGCGCCACATAAGGAGTAGAGACAAAAACGGCGTGCCACCCTGCGGCGGCACGCCGTCTGACCGGAATTAACGGGTCCCGTAAACCACGATGGTTTTACCGTGGGCGGAGATCAGGTTTTGATCTTCCAGCATCTTCAGGATACGGCCCACTGTTTCACGGGAGCAGCCGACGATCTGACCGATTTCCTGGCGGGTAATTTTAATTTGCATACCGTCAGGGTGGGTCATGGCGTCTGGCTGTTTCGCCAGGTTCAACAGAGTCTGCGCGATACGACCGGTCACGTCCAGGAAGGCGAGGTTACCCACCTTCTCAGAGGTCACTTGCAGACGGCGTGCCATCTGGGAAGAAAGACGCATCAGGATGTCAGGGTTGACCTGAATCAGCTGACGGAATTTCTTGTAAGAAATTTCAGCCACTTCACATGCTGTTTTTGCACGAACCCAGGCGCTACGTTCCTGGCCTTCTTCAAACAGGCCCAGTTCACCGATAAAATCGCCCTGGTTCAGATAAGAAAGGATCATCTCTTTCCCTTCTTCATCTTTGATCAGCACGGCCACCGAGCCTTTAACGATGTAATACAACGTTTCCGCTTTTTCACCCTGGTGAATCAGCGTGCTCTTTGATGGGTACTTATGAATGTGGCAATGAGACAAGAACCATTCGAGAGTCGGGTCTGTTTGCGGTTTGCCAAGCACCATGCGCTGTTATCCTCTGTTATAAGCTGTCACCAGAGTCATAAGATGCATCCGGACTCTGGGGTTGCAATCGAATTCTTACCCATACCTGGGAAGTCGGCTGTCGTAACGTTTCGCAGCCAGTAAAGTTTGATGTCCTCTGCATACATGTGTAACGTCAATGTATTACTGTAGCATCCAGAGTGTTTTAGCATAGCTTTCGCCGCGTGTCTCCTGGTGTCTCGCTTCAGCATGACGCAGGTCGCCTTCCGTTGCGAGAAATGTAACGTACACGTAATCTGTCATAAAAAATGCAACGTTGGAGTGAGTGAATATGCAAGCGCGTGTGAAATGGGTTGAAGGGTTAACGTTCCTGGGCGAGTCTGCTTCCGGGCACCAGGTTTTGATGGATGGCAACTCCGGCGATAAAGCCCCCAGCCCGATGGAAATGGTGCTGATGGCGGCAGGTGGATGCAGTGCGATCGACGTGGTGTCGATCCTGCAAAAAGGCCGTCATGACGTGACCGATTGTGAAGTGAAGCTGACGTCAGAACGTCGCGAAGAGGCGCCACGTCTGTTCACGCATATTAATCTGCACTTTATCGTCACCGGCAAAGAACTGAAGGATGCGGCGGTCTCGCGTGCGGTTGACCTGTCTGCGGAGAAATACTGCTCTGTGGCGCTAATGCTGGAGAAAGCGGTAAACATCACCCATTCGTATGAAGTGATCGAGGCTTAATTTTTGGCGGGTGGCGCTTCGCTTACCCGCCCTACAAAAGCACGCCCGTAGGCCCGGTAAGCGCAGCGCCACCGGGCAAAACAACTCACGCGATTTGCTTTCCTTCCATCAGCCGCTGCACCAGTGGCGTCATGATCAGCTCCATCGCCAGCCCCATTTTTCCGCCCGGTACCACTAACGTATTCATGTGCGAAATAAACGAACCTTGTAGCATCGCCAGCAGCCAGGGGTAATCAATGCCTTCCAGGTTGCGGAAGTGGATCACCACAAAGCTCTCGTCCAGGGAAGGGATGCTTTTTGCGGCGAACGGGTTGGAGGTGTCCACGGTGGGGACGCGCTGGAAGTTAATGTGGGTTCGGGAGAACTGCGGCGTCAGGAAGTTGATGTAATCTTCCATGGAGCGCACCACCGAATCCATTACCGCCTCTCGCGAATGGCCGCGCTCGCTCATGTCACGCGTCAGCTTCTGGATCCACTCAAGGTTAACAATCGGCACCACTCCCACCAGCAAATCCACATGGCGCGCCACGTCGTGCTGAGGCGTCACCACGCCGCCGTGCAATCCTTCGTAAAACAGCACGTCAGTCGGTTCCGGCAGCGGCTGCCAGGGCGTGAACGTGCCGGGGACCTGGTTCCAGGGCACGGCTTCATCGTAGGTGTGGAGATACTTGCGGGACTGCCCGGTGCCGCTCTGCCCGTATTCACGGAAGGTTTGCTCCAGCAGGCCGAAGTCATTGGCCTCCGGGCCAAAATAGCTGATGTGTTTACCCAGATCGCGCGCCTTGCGGATGGCCATATCCATCTCCGGGCGCGTGTAGCGGTGAAAGCTGTCGCCCTCTACCTCTGCCGCCCGTAAGTTAAGCTGGGCGAAAATCTTGCGGAAGGCGAGGCTGGTGGTAGTGGTTCCCGCCCCACTCGAACCCGTAACGGCAATAACCGGATGTCTGGCAGACATAACAACTCCCTGACTGGAAAAGTGTAAGATCAGCCATGAAACGCGTTGCGGGGCATGATATTCACCGTCTCATGCAGTTCGGACCATACCAGCACCACGTCGCCGCTTTTAAGCTGGCGCTTCACATCGCTGACCTTTTGTTCAAGCGAACGTTCATGTTCACCATAATCGGTGCCTTCGCGCAAGACAAAGCTTTCAATCAGATTATCGAGCGTGTCGGGAGAGAGATCCTGCCAGGGAATAATCATTTTTTACCGTCCAGATAGGCCGTTAACCAGTCGGGTATACGCGTCTCAAGCCACATTTTTGGCCGACGCAGCGTGCCGCCAACAAAGCCCACGTGCCCGCCGAACTCGGTGAGCTGATACTCCACGTTATCCGGCAGATAGTCAGGGGCGGGGATCGAGTGATGATCCATAAACGGATCGTCTTTGGCGTGGATAATCAGCGTGGGTTTCGTGATTTGATTCAGTAAAGGCATGGCGCTGCACTGACGGTAATAGTCAATCGCATCGGCAAAGCCGTGAATTTTAGAGGTGATCAAATCATCAAACTCGCGCAGGCGCTTCACGCGTTTGAGCTGTTGCAGCGTCACAGGCAGCGTATCCGGATAGGCCTTAAGTTTACGTGCGGCGTTGGCTTTCAGCAGGTTGAGCAGATAACGCTGATAGACCCGCGAAAACCCCTTTTCCATATGATAACTGCACTGCTCCAGCATAAAGGGCGCAGAGACAATCACCGCCGCATCCAGCGGTACGGCGTCGCTCTCCTTCGCCAGCAGGCAGGCCAGCATATTCCCGCCCAGCGAATACCCCACCGCTGCCGTTGGTGCTTCGCCGAAATTGTCTCTTAGCCAGCGCAGGAACCAGGAGCCGTCCTCGGTTTCACCCGAGTGATAAATGCGTTTCTGACGGTTAGGCTCGCCGCTGCATCCGCGAAAATGCATCACCACCCCAAGCCAGCCGCGGGCTTTCGCCGCCTCAATGAGACCGTGTGCGTAAGGGCTGTGCAGGCTGCCTTCCAGGCCGTGAAAAACCACCAGACGGGGTTTATGTCTGGCCCGATCCGGATCTTCGCTCCAGGCGAGATCCAAAAAGTCACCGTCCGGCAGGTCAATGCGCTGCCAGTGGGGGTTGAACTGCACCTTGCGGCGGATCAGGCGCGGCAGCATGGTTTGCAGGTGAGGGTTAGCCACACCGCGCATGGGCACGAACTCTGCGCTCTCTTCGGCTGCAATGTCGAAGTCTGAGGGAATGATTTGGGTCATAAGGGCGATGCTGATTCTTGTCAGAAATTAACTATACCTTCCGAATTGTACCCCGTTTAGCCCGTTTTTCCGAAACATGAACTGATCCCGATCACATTTCTTTACCTTGATTATTACTCTCAGGCTAATGATTACGTCCTACGCTTAATTGATGCCTTTCTCACCAGAGCGCACACTTTACTCAACGTTAAGCAAATCAGAATGATGTGCTGAATCAGGAGGTTAATAATGTTATCTGGGCAAACACCCACCCGGCAATGGAACACCCGACGCAGCGAGAAAGCGCGTCGTCTGGCGTCCGTACCGGTGCAGGGCAAGGTACTGCCAACCGGCGATCTTGTCGCCATGCTGGAAAAACTGATCGCACCAGGCGACAAAGTCGTTCTGGAAGGCAACAACCAGAAGCAGGCGGATTTCCTTTCCCGTTCACTGGCCGAAGTGAACCCGCAAATCGTGCACGATCTGCATATGATCATGCCGAGCGTGGGCCGCAGCGAACATCTGGACATCTTTGAGAAAGGCATCGCCCGCAAGCTCGACTTCTCCTTCTCCGGTACGCAAAGCCTGCGCATTTCGCAGCTGCTGGAGGATGGTCAGCTCGAAATCGGGGCGATTCACACCTACATCGAACTCTACTCACGTTTATACGTCGACCTTTCGCCAAACGTGGCGCTGATTGCCGGTTTTAAAGCGGACCGTAAAGGTAACCTCTACACCGGGGCGAGTACCGAAGATACCCCGGCGCTGGTGGAAGCCGCCGCGTTCCACGACGGCATCGTCATCGCACAGGTGAACGAGCTGGTGGACGACGAGTGCGACCTGCCGCGCGTCGATATTCCGGGCTCGTGGATCGATTACGTGGTGGTGGCGGACAAGCCGTTCTTTATTGAGCCGCTCTTCACCCGCGACCCGCGCCTGATTAAACAGGAACACATCCTGATGGCGATGATGGCGATTAAAGGCATCTACGCTGAACACCAGGTGCAGTCCCTGAACCACGGGATTGGCTTTAATACCGCAGCGATCGAACTGCTGCTGCCAACCTACGGCGAACAGCTCGGACTCAAAGGCAAAATCTGTAAACACTGGACTTTGAACCCGCATCCAACGCTGATCCCGGCCATCGAAAGCGGCTGGGTGGAGAGCGTCCACTGCTTCGGCGGCGAGCTGGGGATGGAAGAGTACATCCGCGCCCGTCCGGACGTGTTCTTTACCGGTGCTGACGGCTCCATGCGCTCTAACCGCGCCTTCTGTCAGCTGGCTGGTCAGTACGCGGTCGATATGTTTATCGGCTCTACGCTACAGGTTGATGGTTACGCTAACTCCTCAACCGTGACCCGCGGCCGTCTCTCCGGCTTCGGCGGCGCACCAAACATGGGCCACGATCCGCACGGTCGTCGCCACGCCACACCGGCCTGGCTGAACATGATCACCGAGCCTGACCCGATGCAGCGCGGTAAAAAGCTGGTTGTGCAGATGGTGGAAACCTTCCAGGCGGGCGTGAAGCCAACCTTCGTGGAGAAACTCGACGCCGTAGACGTGGCGAAAGCCTCCGGCATGCCGCTGGCGCCGGTTATGATTTACGGCGATGACGTCACCCATGTGCTGACGGAAGAGGGGATTGCTTACCTCTACCGGGCAAAAGATCTGGAAGAGCGTCGCGCCATGGTCGCCGCCGTGGCGGGTATCACCGATATCGGTCTGGGCGTTGACGCCAAACGCGTGGCGGAACTGCGCCAGAGCGGCAAGGTTGTGTATCCGGAAGATATGGGCATTCGTCGTACCGATGCCACCCGCTCTCTGCTGGCTGCGGGCAGCGTGGCTGACCTCGTTGAGTGGTCCGGCGGCCTGTATAACCCACCTGCGAAATTCCGGAGCTGGTAATGAAACTTCTGCCCCAGATCCAGGTTGAAGGCGGTGCCGAATGGCTGGCGCGAACCGCCACGCAGTGTCTGATTGACGAAGCACGTTTAAGCCCGAAGCCCGGTCTGGTGGACAGCCGGGGGAACGGCGCGCATCACGATTTATCGCTTGCGCTGATGGAGCGCTCCGCTCACAGCTTGACCCCCACGTTTCAGGCGCTGGCGCAACAGAGCTGGCAGCGTCCGGCGGATATTGCCCTCAGGCAAACCGTTGGCCGCCTGGGTCGTGAAGGCGAACGGCAGATGATGGCCGCTACCGACGGTGTGAACACACACCGTGGCGCGATCTGGGCGCTGGGATTGCTGGTGAGCGCGGTGGCGATGCTGGGCGGCGATGCCCGGGCGCAAACCGTCGCGAACACCGCCGCTCAGCTGGCGAAACTGCCGGATGACGCGGCGCCGAAAGTATTCAGCAAGGGGTTACGCGTCACGCACCGCTACCGTGTACCGGGCGCGCGTGAAGAGGCTCAGCAGGCGTTTCCGCACATCATGCAGCGCGCGCTGCCGCAGCTTCACCTCAGCCGTCTCAACGGCAGCAGCGAAACGCAGGCCAGACTCGACGCGCTGATGGCGATCATGACCTCGCTCACCGACACCTGCGTGCTGTCGCGCGCCGGCATGGAGGGGCTGGATGCCATGCAGAACGGCGCCCGTGCGGTGCTGAACGCGGGAGGATGCGCAACACTTGCGGGGCAGCAGGCGCTGGCGCAGTTAGACCGTCAGATGCTGACGCTTAACGCCTCGCCGGGCGGAGCCGCAGACCTGCTTGCCGCCACGCTGTTTCTTGACCGCGTCGAAACGCCCTATTCAAAGCATTAAGAGGATGTTATGGAAAAAATCACATTGACCGTGCCCGCCAGCCGCGAAGTAAGCGGCAGGGCGCTGGCAGGGGTAGTCGGTTCCGGGGATATGGAGGTGCTTTTCACCGCCGAACCGGGCCAGACCTTAACCATTGATATCACCACCTCCGTCGATAACAGCCGTGGGCGCTGGGAGGCGTTGTTCAATCGCCTGCAAACCGTCAGCAGCCTGCCCGCAGGTAAGCTGACCATCCACGACTTCGGCGCGACGCCGGGCGTGGCACGCATTCGTATCGAACAGGTTTTTGAAGGGGTGAACCATGCGTGATGACAGCAGCTTTATCGAATTAAAAGCGCGCCAGCGTGCGCAGGCGCTGCTCGACGACGGCAGCTACCGCGAACTGCTGGATCCGTTTGAAGGCATTATCTCTCCGTGGCTTGGGCCACAGGGGATTGTTCCTCAGGCCGATGACGGCATGGTAGTCGCGAAAGGGACCATCAACGGCCAGCCTGCAGTGGTGGTGGCGATTGAAGGCACCTTCCAGGGCGGCAGCATGGGCGAAGTGTCCGGTGCCAAAATGGCGGCGGCGCTGGAGCTGGCGGCGGAAGATAACCGCAACGGCATTCCGACTCAGGCGGTACTGTGCCTCGAAACCGGCGGCGTACGTTTGCAGGAAGCCAACCTTGGCCTGGCGGCGATTGCCGATATCCACGCCGCGATCGTTGACCTGCGTCGCTATACCCCGGTTGTCGGGATTGTCGCCGGGACCGTGGGCTGCTTCGGCGGGATGTCTATCGCCGCGGCGCTGTGCAGCTACCTGATTGTGACCCGCGAAGCGCGTCTTGGCCTCAACGGCCCGCAGGTTATTGAGCAGGAAGCGGGCATTGAAGAGTATGACTCCCGCGACCGTCCGTTTATCTGGAGCATGACCGGCGGCGAAGTGCGCTATGAAAGTGGGCTGGTGGACGCGCTGGTGGGCGACGGCGTGAACGCGGTGAAAGCCGCGATGAACGAGGCCATCGCCAAAGGCGTACCGGCGAAACATCGCACCGATAACTACGACGATTACCTGAACCGTCTGACGAATTTCGACACCCGCAAACAGGCCGATGCCGAACAGATTAAAGCGCTTTTTGCCCGGGAGGTGAAATGATGACTAACTCAATTAGCCGTGGCGAACTCTGGCTGGAAACTCTGGCCCCGAACGCGAAACGTCTGGAGGGGTTATGCCCGTCCGTGCAGGCGGCAGACGGCGAGCTGAACGGTGAAACGGTGCGCTTTGTCGCCGTGGTGCCGGACGCCAACAACCACTTCCCGCGCGCGGCGCAAGGGGAAGTGGGGCTGCTGGAGGGCTGGACGCTGGCAAAAGTGGTCAGCGAAACCGTCGCCGCTGACGCAGATAAAGCCGTGAAGCGCCCGATTGTGGCGGTGATCGATGTCCCAAGCCAGGCCTATGGCCGTCGCGAAGAGGCGTTTGGTATCCACCAGGCGCTGGCCGGCGCCGCTGCCGCCTATGCCAATGCGCGGCTGGCGGGGCATCCGGTGATTGGTCTTATCGTCGGTAAGGCCATGTCCGGCGCGTTTCTGGCGCACGGCTACCAGGCCAACCGCCTGATTGCCTTCAACGATAAAGGCGTGCTGATCCATGCCATGGGCAAAGAGTCTGCGGCGCGCATTACGCTGCGTACCGTGGAGGCGCTGGAAAAACTGGCGGCAACCATTCCGCCAATGGCGTACGACATCAGCAACTACGCCACGCTGGGGCTGCTCTCCGACCTGCTGGATATCAGCAACCCGGATGCCCCTTCCGAAAGCGATCTGACGCGGGTGAAAACTACCCTGCAACAGGCCATCAGCGACGCTCGTCAGGACACCACGTTGAAAAACCGTCTGGGTGCTGACAACCGCCGCAGCTCGGCGCTCGTACGTGAACGTATGCGAGCCAGCTGGTAAGTAAAAAGAGACCTGCCAGATGCATTACCCCGTGGGCGCGCCCGTTGCGTCCACGCGGGAACCTGCATCCTGAAAATAATAAACATCGCGCCAGTGCTTAAACTTTTTTACTACAGGTGATTTATGACTTACGTAATTGTTCATGCTCTTGCACCGATTTTCGTCATCATGCTGCTGGGATTCTGGGCCGGTAAAGCAAAGATGGTCGATAACAAAAATGTTTCCCTGCTGAATATCTTCGTTATGGATTTTGCACTCCCTGCCGCGCTGTTCAGCGCCACCGTGCAAACCCCGTGGACCGGCATTGTGGCGCAGTCGCCGCTGATCCTGGTTCTCACCCTGGCGATGTGGATCACCTATGCGGCCATCTACTTCCTCGCCACCAAAGTCTTTAAAAAATCTCCGCAGGATGCGGCCGTACTGACACTAACCGTCGCTCTGCCAAACTATGCGGCGCTCGGCCTGCCGATTCTGGGCAGCGTGCTGGGTGAAAGTTCTTCTACTTCACTCTCCGTGGCGGTCTCCATCGCCTGTGGTTCGGTGCTGATGACCCCGTTCTGCCTGCTGATTCTGGAGCGTGAGAAAGCCCGCGCCGAAGGCAATAACTCCGGTTCAACGCTTTCCATGCTGCCGGTGCTGATGTGGCGCTCCATTAAAAAACCGATCGTGATGGGCCCGCTGCTGGGTGTGATCCTGTCCGCTATCGGCATCAAAATGCCAGAGCTGGTACTGGCGGCGATTAAACCGCTGGGACTGTCCGCGACCGCTGCGGCGCTGTTCCTGACCGGGGTGATCCTCTCCGCGCGTAAGCTTCAGATCAACACCATGGTGATCACTTCCACTATCGCCAAGCTGCTGATCCAGCCAGCGATTGCCTGGGGTATCGTTTTAATCTTCGGTCTGCACGGCTCCGTGGCGATCACCGCCATCCTGATGATTGCGCTGTCTGCGGGCTTCTTTGGCGTGGTGTTCGGTAACCGCTTTGGCGTGCAGTCGCCGGATGCTGAAGCCGTGCTGCTGTTGAGCTCCATACTGTGTATCCTGTCGCTGCCGCTGTTTATCTCGCTGACTTCAGGAATGTAATCATGACCACAACATTACGCCCACACGACCTCATCTGGCTTACCGCGCGCGACGCCCTGGAAGGGATTACCGAATCCTGGGTAGACGCGGCCTGGCATACCGGGCTACCGGTAGTGGTGCGGCGTGATGTTGATAATGAAGGCCGTATTCCCGTTGGCGTGCGCGGATTGCGCCGCGACCAGCGGGCGGCCGGATGGGTGAAGCCTGAGAACGTGTTGCGCGTGGTGTCGCCCGAAGAGTTGAGCGTTGCCGCCGACCTGCTGCGTTCGCCGTTTGTCACTCAGCCGCCGGTTCAGGTGGCGCTTCAGCTTGCGCAGCAGTCGTGGCCGTGGACGTGGGGGATAACCGGCAGTACGGGTTACGCGCTGGCGACCGGCATTCCGGTGATCCACGCCGATAGCGATCTCGATCTGCTGATCCGCGCCCCGCGTACCGTTTCCCCTGAGGCGTTTACTGACTGGCAGGCTCAGCTCAGCCGTGCGTTGTGCCGGGTGGATACGCAGGTGGACACGCCCGAGGGCGGATTCGCGCTGGCAGAATGGTTACGCGACGGCAAAACGCTGCTAAAAACGCAATGTGGACCGCGCCTGGTAGCGGATCCATGGCACAGGGAGGAGTAATGAAAATACTGTTTACCTTTCCGGGGCAGGGCACACAGCACGAAGGTATGCTGCAAAACCTGCCGGGAACGGAGCTGGAGCAGGCCCGTGCTGTGCTGGGGGCGGAAGTCGATACCCTGGACAGCGCATCCTCGTTAACCCACACCCGTGCGGTTCAGCTTTCACTGCTGATTGCCGGCGTGGCTTGGGCGCGCGAGCTGGAACGTCGCGGCGTGTCGCCGGATATTGTCAGCGGTCTGTCCATTGGCGCTTATCCTGCGGCGGTTATCGCAGGCTCGCTGGACTTTACGGATGCGCTGAAGCTGGTGGCGCTGCGCGGTGATTTGATGGAGCAGGCGTATCCGCACGGCTACGGCCTGACGGCGATTATGGGGTTGACCCTGCCGCAGGTGGAAAACCTGATTCAGGGGACTGGAACCTATATCGCTAACCTGAACGCCGAAACGCAGATCGTGATTGCCGGAACCGATGACGGTATGGCGCAGGTGGCGGAGCGCGCGCTGGCGAAGGGTGCAAGCAAGGCCAAACGGCTGGCGGTGAGCGTGCCATCGCACTGCGCGCTGCTGGCGGAACCGGCGAAGAAGCTGGTAGCGGCGTTTGAATCGGTCACGCTTTCCCGTCCCCGCTGCGCGTACCTGAGCGGCAGTACCGGACGCGTGCTCTGGCAGCCGGAGAAAATTGCCGACGATCTGGCAATGAACATGGCGCGAACCGTGCGCTGGCAGGAGGCGGTGATTTCCGCTAACGAGCGTGAAGCGCGGCTGGCGATTGAGATGCCGCCGGGAGGCATATTAACCTGCCTGACGCGGCAGGCAGCGTGGGAAGGCGAATCCATTTCGCTGGAGCGCAGCGGGGTGGACGTGGCGGTGCATCTGGCGGGGCGGTTTCGTGCGTGAGTTTTTTTGCCCGGTGGCGGCTGCGCCTTACCGGGCCTACGGGTTCGGTTGTATTATTTTGTAGGCCGGGTAAGACGCAACGCGTCGCCACCCGGCAAGGCCTCAGGCTCCGTCCTGCAAACTTCTGGCGTACATCCGCCCTTCCGCGGCCAATGCTCGCAGGCTCGGATCCTGCTCGCGGTTGCGGGCAAAGACGATCGCAATCAGCTGCTGCATCTGGTACGGCTGTGCCAGCTTCAGTAGCTGCACCGAATTTTCGTACACTTTCTTCATCCTGCCCGGCATCAGCGTAAACCCGACCCCCGCCTGTACCAGGCTCAGCATTGAGAAAATATCGTTTACCCGCGTCACAATCTCCGGCTCGAAACCGGCAATATGAAACGCTTCCTGAAACCCGGCGTAAGTGGCGAACCCTTCCGCGAGGGCGACAAACTTCTGATCTTTATAGTCACGCAGATCGGCGGGACCGCTGGTATTCAGCGTGGCAGAGGCCGGTGCGGCAAGGAAAATATCGTCATGGAACAGGGGCAGCACTTCGAGGCTGTTACGGTCGATATCGCTCTCGGAGATAGAGATTAAAATCGCATCCAGCGACCCCTCATCCAGCATATGGAGCAGGGTTTCGTTCGAGCCCATCGTCAGATCCATCTCCAGATCCGGACGGCGCAGCTTCATGCCCATTATCAGGCGCGGCACGGTTTCCAGCGTCAGCGAGTAAAGCGTACCGACGCGCAACCGTCCCTGGCCGATACCGGCAATCTTGCGCGACTCTTCCAGCCCGCGCTCCATCACCTGCATCACCTCCTGACAATACTCCAGCAGCGTCCACGCAGAGGGGAGGGCAATCAGGTTACGCCCTTTGTGAGCAAAGAGCGGGCAGCGGACGTTCTCTTCGAGGGTATGCAGCGCGCGGTGCACGCTGACACCGCTCAGGCCGAGCGTTTCGGCGGTACGTGCGATATTGCCCTTGTCCATGAACGTCATGAAGATGCTGAGCTTACGGAATGTAATCTCGCTCGTGGTATCGAAGCCCATAACCCTCCCGGCGTGTTAGTCGGCTTGCAGCATCGCTTCCAGCTGTTCCTGCGCGTCCAGCCATGCCATTTCGCACTCTTCGAGACTGGATTTGGTTTTCGCCTGCGTTTGCAGACAGTCCGTCAGCTCCGCTTTGCGGCTCTGATCGTACAGTTCGCTGTCGCCCAGCTTCTCTTCGACGGCGGCAAGCGTGGCGTTAAGCTTTTCCATCTCTTTTTCGAGACGGGTAATCTCTTTACGCAGCGGCTGAGTCTGGGTGCGCAGTTCCGCTTCACGGCGCTTCTGGTCTTTACGCGCCTGGGCGCTGTTGGCGTTGTCTTTCGCTGACTCTTCCGGCTGGTTTTCCTGCTTCTGCACGTCCGTCAGCCACTGCTGGTAATCTTCCAGATCGCCGTCGAACGGTTCCACTTTGCCGCCGTGAACCAGATAGAGATCGTCGGTGGTGGAGCGGATCAGGTGGCGATCGTGCGAAACGACAACCAGCGCCCCTTCGAACTCGATCAGCGCTTCGGTCAGCGCCTGACGCATGTCGAGATCGAGGTGGTTGGTCGGTTCATCGAGCAGCAGCAGGTTTGGACGCTGCCAGACGATCAGCGCCAGCACCAGACGCGCTTTTTCGCCGCCGGAGAAACGCGCTGTATTTTCAGTCACCTTATCGCCCTGGAAGCCAAAGCCGCCGAGGTAGTCGCGCAGCTTCTGCTCCATCTCCTGCGGCGCCAGGCGCGCCAGGTGCTGGATCGGCGATTCATCGGCGCGTAAAAATTCCAGCTGATGCTGAGCGAAGTAGCCAAGCTTGATGCCCTTCGCCAGCCCGATTTCGCCGCTGACCGGGTTAAGCTCGCCCGCCAGCAGCTTGATCAGCGTCGATTTACCGGCGCCGTTACGCCCCAGCAGACCGATGCGTGAACCCGGCACCAGGTTGAGCTTGATAGAGTCGAGAATAATGCGATCGCCATAGCCCGCGCTCACTTTTTCCATCTTCAGCAGCGGGTTCGGCAGGCTCTCCGGCTCGCGGAAGCTGAAGTGGAACGGGTTATCCACGTGCGCGGGGGCAATCATCTCCATGCGTTCCAGCATTTTGACGCGGCTCTGCGCCTGCTTGGCTTTTGACGCCTTGGCCTTGAAGCGATCCACAAAGCTTTGCAAGTGCGCCACGCGCTGCTGCTGGCTTTCATACATCGCCTGCTGCTGGGCGAGGCGCGTCGCGCGCTGGCGCTCGAAAGAGCTGTAGTTGCCGGTGTACTCGAACAGGCTTTGCTGTTCGATATGAATGATTTTATCCACCACCGGGTCGAGGAAGTCGCGGTCGTGGGAGATCAGAATCAGAGTGCCCTGATAGCTCTTGAGCCACTTCTCCAGCCAAATAACCGCATCGAGATCGAGGTGGTTGGTCGGTTCATCGAGCAGCAGGAGGTCAGAGCGGCAGATCAGCGCCTGCGCCAGGTTAAGGCGCATACGCCAGCCACCCGAGAAATCGCTCACCGGGCGTTCAAGCTGTTCGTTGCTGAAGCCCAGGCCGTGCAGCAGGCTGGAGGCGCGGGAGCGAATGGTCCAGGCGTCGATGGCGTCCAGCTTGCCGTGGACGGTGGCGATGGCGTGGCCGTCGTTGCGTTCGTTGGCGGCGTTGAGCTCCGCTTCGAGCTTGCGGTATTCACGGTCGCCGTCGATAACATAGTCGAGCGCCGGTTCGCTCAGCGCGGGGGTCTCCTGGTTTACCCAGGCGAGCTGCCAGTTGCCCGGGAAGGTAAAGTTCCCGCCATCCGCGCTTATCTCGTTTTTCAGCAGTGCCAGCAGGGTGGATTTACCGCAGCCGTTTTTGCCGACCAGCCCCACTTTCTGGCCCGGGTTGATGGTAGCAGTCGCGTTATCCAGCAGGACGCGCACGCCGCGACGAATTTGTAACGAGGAGAAAACAATCATAGAAGCGCCGTATGTTCCGACTATGTTAATTTGTCATTATGATAATGTAAGGTGTGGGCCAATTTCCCCACCGGGCCGCCATGGTAGCCCAAAACGACAACAATACACAAAAACAGAACCGGGAGGGGAGTGATGTCTCAGACAGCGAAAGTGCTGCTGCTGTATGCCCATCCGGAATCACAGGACTCGGTGGCAAACCGGGTGCTGCTTAAGCCGGCCACACAGCTCAGTAACGTAACGGTGCACGATCTCTACGCGCACTATCCCGATTTCTTTATTGATATTCCTTACGAGCAGGAACTGCTGCGTCAGCACGACGTGATTGTGTTCCAGCATCCGCTTTATACCTATAGCTGTCCGGCGCTGCTGAAAGAGTGGCTGGACCGCGTGCTGAGCCGGGGCTTTTCCAGCGGGGTGGGGGGCAACCAGCTGGCGGGAAAGTACTGGCGGAGTGTCATCACCACCGGTGAGCCGGAAAGCGCTTACCGTCACGACGGGCTGAACCGTTACCCCATGAGCGACATTCTGCGGCCGTTTGAGCTGACGGCGGCGATGTGCCGTATGCACTGGATGAGCCCGATTATTATCTACTGGGCACGGCGGCAGGATCCGAAAGCGCTGGCGAGCCATGCCAGGGCCTATGGCGAATGGCTGGCGTCACCGATTCCGGCGGGAGGACGCTAATGGACGGTTCGAATTTACTCCTCGCCGGGGTGCTGTTTTTGTTTGCCGCCGTCGTCGCGGTCCCCCTTGCCGCGCGTCTCGGCATTGGCGCGGTGCTGGGCTATTTGCTGGCGGGGATAGCCATTGGTCCCTGGGGGCTTGGGTTTATCAGCGATGTGGATGAAATTCTCCACTTCTCCGAGCTGGGCGTGGTGTTCCTGATGTTTATCATCGGGCTTGAGCTTAATCCGTCCAAGCTGTGGCAACTGCGGCAATCTATTTTTGGCGTCGGGGCGGCGCAGGTGTTGCTCAGCGCCGCCATTCTGGCGGGCCTGCTGATGCTGACGCAGTTTTCCTGGCAGGCCGCGGTGATTGGCGGGATCGGTCTTGCGATGTCGTCGACGGCGATGGCGCTTCAGCTGATGCGCGACAAAGGGATGAACCGCAACGAGGCGGGGCAACTGGGCTTTTCGGTGCTGCTGTTCCAGGATTTAGCGGTGATCCCGGCGCTGGCGCTGGTGCCGCTGCTGGCAGGCTCCGGAGACGATCATTTCGACTGGATGAAGATCTCCATGAAGGTGCTGGCCTTCGCGGGGATGCTGATCGGCGGACGGTTTTTACTGCGTCCAGTGTTCCGGTTTATTGCGGCATCCGGCGTACGCGAGGTATTCACCGCCGCAACGCTGCTGCTGGTGCTTGGTTCAGCGCTGTTTATGGATGCGCTGGGGCTGTCGATGGCGCTCGGGACGTTTATCGCCGGGGTGCTGCTTGCGGAAAGCGAGTACCGCCACGAGCTGGAGACCGCCATCGATCCGTTTAAGGGGCTGCTGTTAGGGCTGTTCTTTATCTCGGTGGGTATGGCGCTTAATCTTGGCGTGCTCTATACCCATCTGCTGTGGGTTATTGCGAGTGTCGCCGTGCTGGTGGCGGTCAAAACGCTGGTGCTGTATCTCCTCGCGCGGATTTACGGGCTGCGCAGCTCGGAAAGGATGCAGTTTTCCAGCGTGTTAAGTCAGGGCGGAGAGTTTGCGTTTGTGCTGTTTTCCACTGCGTCGTCTCAGAAGCTGTTCAAAGATGACCAGATGGCGCTGCTGCTGGTGACGGTCACGCTGTCGATGATGACCACGCCGCTGCTGATGAAGCTGGTGGACAAACTGCTGTCGCGCCGCCTGAATCCCGCAGACGATGAAGACGAAGCGCCGTGGGTGGAAGATGATAAACCGCAGGTGATCGTCGTGGGCTTTGGCCGCTTCGGACAGGTGATTGGTCGCCTGTTGATGGCAAATAAAATGCGCATTACGGTGCTGGAGCGCGATATCAGCGCCGTCAACCTGATGCGCAAATATGGTTATAAGGTGTACTACGGGGATGCGACGCAGCTTGAGCTGTTGCGCTCGGCGGGCGCAGAGGCTGCGGAGTCCATCGTCATCACCTGTAACGATCCGGAAGACACAATGAAGCTGGTGGAGCTGTGCCAGCAGCATTTCCCGCATCTGCATATTCTGGCGCGTGCGCGCGGACGTGTTGAGGCTCACGAACTTTTGCAGGCGGGTGTGAAACACTTCTCCCGCGAAACCTTCTCCAGCGCGCTGGAGCTGGGGCGCAAGGCGCTGGTTTCGCTGGGTATGCATCCTCACCAGGCGCAACGCGCCCAGATGCATTTCCGCCGGCTGGATATGCGAATGCTGCGTGAACTGATGCCTGTGCACAGCGACACGGCGCAGATCTCCCGCGTGCGGGAAGCGCGTCGCGAACTGGAGGAGATCTTCCAGCGTGAGATGCAACAGGAACGACGCCAGCTCGACGGCTGGGATGAATTTGAATAAAGGGTAACGAAAGATGGCTTTACGTAAACGCTTTATCGCGGGCGCAAAATGCCCGTCCTGCCAGGCGCAAGATACGCTGGCCATGTGGCGGGAGAATAATATCGATATTGTTGAATGTGTTAAGTGCGGTCACCAGATGCGTGAGGCCGACAAAGAAGCCCGCGATCACGTTCGCAAAGAAGAGCAAGTGATCGGCATTTTTCATCCAGACTAGCGATATGCTCTGAGTTTTTTTAAGCTTAAGGGTACACGGGTGCAGAATTCCGCTACAATCTGCGCCAGCAATTTTCCCACGCTCAGGAGATATCATGAAAGTAGCAAAAGACCTGGTGGTCAGCCTGGCCTATCAGGTACGTACAGAAGACGGTGTGTTGGTTGATGAGTCTCCGGTGAGTGCGCCGCTGGACTACCTGCATGGTCACGGTTCCCTGATTTCCGGCCTGGAAACGGCGCTGGAAGGTCATGAAGTTGGCGACAAATTCGACGTTGCTGTCGGCGCGAACGACGCTTACGGTCAGTATGATGACAACCTGGTTCAGCGCGTTCCTAAAGACGTGTTCATGGGCGTTGACGAGTTGCAGGTTGGCATGCGCTTCCTGGCTGAAACTGACCAGGGTCCGGTTCCGGTTGAAATCACAGAAGTTGAAGACGACCACGTTGTTGTTGACGGCAACCACATGCTGGCTGGTCAGAACCTGAAGTTCAACGTAGAAGTTGTTGCTATCCGTGAAGCGACCGAAGAAGAGCTGGCTCATGGCCACGTTCATGGTGCGCACGGTCACGACCATGACCACGATCACGGCCACGACGGCTGCTGCGGTGGTCACGGCCACGATCATGGTCATGATCACGGCCACGGTAAAGGTGGTTGCGGTAACGGCGGCTGCGGCTGCCACTGATTCCGTACTGCGGAAAATAAAAAAGCGGGATAATCCCGCTTTTTTTACGCCTCAATAATGAGGTGGTGGCGTCTCTTCAGCCTGAGAGGCGATGTGCGACGACTGCGTTGCCTTCACTTTTTCAGTGAGAAGTCGCATCAAATCGCGCATTTTTGCCATTTCAAGCTCATGAGCCGTCACGGTCTGGTTCAGTTCTTCGATGGTGATGTCCTGAAAAGCCAGGCGGCTTTCCAGCTCAGCCAGTCTCGCTTCGATCGTTGTATCCTTCATCATTCACCTCGTTTATCTCTCATGCGCCATAATGGACCAGCGGCGGCGAAGTTTATCTGACTTTTTCCTTAAGTACAGTATCCATCTCCCTGACAAGAAACTTATTTAAACAAAAATAGTCTGAAAAGAAGCGACATTCGGGGGAGTCTGTCTGTAGATTTCTTCCGCAACGTTTTATAGTACGTCACTCATTTACGTTTAACACTGGGGTGAGAGACCTCAGGTCCTGGAGATATGGATGAAATCACTGTTTAAAGTTACGCTGCTGGCGACCACTATGGCTGTAGCGCTCAATGCGCCGCTGTCTTTCGCTGCTGATACTGCTGCGAAGCCTGCTGCGACTACAGACAGCAAAGCGGCATTCAAGAATGACGACCAGAAATCCGCCTACGCACTTGGCGCGTCTCTGGGCCGTTACATGGAAAACTCTCTGAAAGAACAAGAGAAACTGGGCATCAAACTGGACAAAAACCAGCTGATCGCAGGGGTTCAGGATGCGTTCGCAGACAAGAGCAAACTGTCTGACCAGGAAATCGAGCAGACTCTGCAAGCGTTTGAAGCGCGCGTGAAAGGCGCCGCTCAGACCAAGATGGAAGCAGACGCTAAAGATAACGAAGCGAAAGGCAAAGCCTACCGCGATAAGTTCGCTAAAGAGAAAGGCGTTAAAACGTCTTCTACTGGCCTGATCTATAAAGTTGAGAAAGAAGGTACCGGCGACGCGCCTAAAGACAGCGACACCGTTGTAGTTAACTACAAAGGTACGCTGATCGACGGTAAAGAATTCGATAATTCTTATACTCGCGGTGAGCCTCTCTCCTTCCGTCTGGACGGTGTGATCCCGGGCTGGACCGAAGGCCTGAAGAACATCAAGAAAGGCGGTAAAATCAAGCTGGTCATCCCACCGGATCTGGCTTACGGCAAAACCGGCGTTCCGGGTATCCCGGCTAACTCTACGCTGGTATTTGATGTAGAACTGCTGGACATCAAACCGGCGCCGAAAGCGGATGCGAAAACAGACGCACCGGCTGACGACAAAGCCGCAGCAGCTAAGAAGTAATGCTGAAAAAAACCGCCGCCTTTACAGGCGGCGGTTTTTTTATTGTGGGGCAGATATAATTAACACTGGAAAGCGTTATACACGCTGTATTAATTTAGTTGTCCGTGTAGATAATGAGCCTGCCCTGAAAACCTAACGACAGGCTCCTGAAAAGGAGTGTTTTTTTCATGTCCAGGTCGCTTTTAACCAACGAAACCAGTGAACTTGATTTGCTGGATCAACGTCCATTTGACCAGACCGACTTCGATATTCTGAAATCCTACGAAGCGGTAGTGGACGGGTTAGCGATGCTCATTGGTTCCCACTGCGAAATCGTATTGCATTCCCTGCAAGATCTTAAGTGTTCCGCTATCCGCATTGCGAATGGTGAGCACACTGGCCGTAAAATTGGTTCGCCAATCACCGACCTTGCATTGCGTATGTTGCATGACATGACCGGCGCGGACAGCAGCGTCTCAAAATGCTATTTCACCCGCGCCAAAAGCGGCGTGCTGATGAAATCAGAAACGATCGCGATTCGAAACCGCGAACACCGGGTGATCGGTCTGCTGTGCATCAACATGAACCTTGATGTGCCATTCTCGCAAATCATGAGCACTTTCATTCCGCCAGAAACGCCGGACGTGGGCTCATCGGTGAACTTTGCCTCTTCTGTTGAGGATCTCGTGACACAGACGCTGGAGTTCACCATTGAAGAGGTGAATGCCGATCGCAACGTATCCAACAACGCCAAGAATCGTCAGATCGTCCTGAACCTCTATGAGAAAGGGATTTTTGATATCAAAGATGCCATCAACCAGGTGGCCGATCGCCTGAATATCTCCAAACACACGGTTTACCTCTATATTCGCCAGTTCAAAAGCGGCGACTTCCTGGGGCAAGACAAGTAATGCGTTTTGCGTTAATGGTGACGGGCCCGGCGTACGGTACCCAGCAGGCCAGCAGCGCGCTACAGTTTGCCCATGCGCTGCTTGATGCCGGTCATGAACTGGCAAGCGTCTTCTTCTATCGTGAAGGGGTCTATAACGCGAACCAGTTTACGTCCCCGGCGAGCGATGAGTTTGACCTTGTGCGCGCCTGGCAAAAATTAAACGAAACGCAGGGCGTCGACCTGCATATCTGCGTCGCGGCGGCACTGCGTCGCGGCGTGACGGATGCGACTGAAGCCGAACGCCTTGGTCTGGCAGGGGCTAACCTGCAACCGGGCTTTTCGCTCAGCGGATTAGGCGCATTAGCACAGGCGGCGTTGACCTGCGACAGAGTGGTGCAATTTTGATGAAGCGCGTAGCGTTTGTTTTTACTTCTGCCCCGCATGGCAGCGCTTCAGGCCGGGAAGGGCTGGATGCATTGCTCGCGACCTCGGCTTTAACCGAAGATATTGGCGTCTTCTTTTTAGGCGATGGCGTATTCCAGCTTCTGGCAGGCCAACAACCGCAGGCCATTCTTGCGCGCGACTACATTGCGACCTTTAAAGTTCTGCCGCTCTATGACATTGAAACCTTCTATGTGTGCGCCGACTCGCTGGCCGCTCGTGGGTTAAATGAGAAAATACCGTTCGTGCTGGACGTGACGATCCTGACATCTTCTGCGCTGCGCGAACAACTTTCTCACTACGATACCGTTCTGACTTTCTGAGGCTATCATGCTCCATACCCTGAGCCGTTCACCGTGGCAATGCGATATCGACACGTTACTGAGCATGCTGCGCGAAGGCGATGATCTGCTGCTGATTCAGGATGGCGTGCTCGCGGCGCTTGATGGCAGCCGTTTTGTTGAAATCCTCGCTAATGCCCCCATAACAGTCTCTGCGCTTAAAGAGGATCTGGATGCGCGGGGTCTTTCTGGTCAAATTTCAGCCAAAATTGACGTGGTTGGCTATACTGATTTCGTCAATCTTACTGTGACGCACGCCAGTCAAATGAACTGGTGATTTGAGATCGCTGTATATTTCTTGACACCTTTTCGACGTAGCCCTAAAATTTCGCGTCCTCATATTGTATGAGGTCGTTTTATTACGTGTTTACGAAGCAAAAGCTAAAACCAGGAGCTATTTAATGGCAACAGTTAACCAGCTGGTACGCAAACCACGTGCACGCAAAGTTGCAAAAAGCAACGTGCCTGCGCTGGAAGCCTGCCCGCAGAAACGTGGCGTATGTACTCGTGTATATACCACCACTCCTAAAAAACCAAACTCCGCACTGCGTAAAGTATGCCGTGTGCGTTTGACTAACGGTTTCGAAGTGACTTCCTACATCGGTGGTGAAGGTCACAACCTTCAGGAGCACTCCGTGATCCTGATCCGTGGCGGTCGTGTTAAAGACCTTCCGGGTGTTCGTTACCACACCGTTCGTGGTGCGCTGGACTGCTCAGGTGTTAAAGACCGTAAGCAGGCTCGCTCCAAGTACGGCGTGAAGCGTCCTAAGGCTTAATGGTTCTCCGTTAAGTAAGGCCAAACTGATTTATCTTAATGTCAAACTAAACTCGTAGAGTTTTGGACAATCCTGAATTAACAACGGAGTAATCCCATGCCACGTCGTCGCGTCATTGGTCAGCGTAAAATTCTTCCAGATCCGAAATTCGGATCAGAACTGCTGGCAAAATTTGTAAATATCCTGATGGTAGATGGTAAAAAATCTACTGCAGAAGCAATCGTATACAGCGCGCTGGAGACCCTGGCTCAGCGTTCTGGTAAAAATGAACTGGAAGCTTTCGAAGTCGCTCTCGACAACGTGCGCCCGACTGTAGAAGTTAAGTCTCGCCGCGTTGGTGGTTCTACTTATCAGGTTCCAGTTGAAGTTCGTCCGGTTCGTCGTAATGCTCTGGCAATGCGTTGGATCGTTGAAGCTGCTCGTAAACGCGGTGATAAATCCATGGCTCTGCGTCTGGCGAACGAACTTTCTGATGCTGCAGAAAACAAAGGTACTGCAGTTAAGAAACGTGAAGACGTTCACCGTATGGCAGAAGCCAACAAGGCGTTCGCACACTACCGTTGGTAATCCCTTCGGAGTCGTAGTCACCAGGCGGGCGCTTCAGAGAAGCCGCCCGCTCTGGGTAACTTAACTGAACGCCTAAAGATATAAACGAGGAATCAAATGGCTCGTACAACACCCATCGCACGCTACCGTAACATCGGTATCAGTGCGCACATCGACGCCGGTAAAACCACTACTACCGAACGTATTCTGTTCTACACCGGTGTAAACCATAAAATCGGTGAAGTTCATGACGGCGCAGCCACCATGGACTGGATGGAACAGGAGCAGGAGCGTGGTATTACTATCACCTCCGCAGCGACTACTGCTTTCTGGTCAGGTATGGCTAAGCAGTACGAACCGCATCGCGTAAACATCATCGACACCCCAGGGCACGTTGACTTCACCATCGAAGTAGAACGTTCCATGCGTGTTCTTGACGGCGCGGTAATGGTTTATTGCGCAGTTGGTGGTGTTCAGCCACAGTCTGAAACCGTATGGCGTCAGGCTAACAAATATAAAGTTCCACGCATCGCGTTCGTTAACAAAATGGACCGTATGGGTGCTAACTTCCTGAAAGTTGTTGGCCAGATCAAAACCCGTCTGGGCGCGAACCCTGTTCCGCTTCAGTTGGCAATTGGTGCTGAAGAAGGCTTCACCGGTGTTATCGACCTGGTGAAAATGAAAGCCATCAACTGGAACGAAGCAGATGCGGGCGTTACCTTCGAATACGAAGATATCCCGGCAGAGATGCAGGACCTGGCTGACGAATGGCACCAGAACCTGATCGAATCCGCAGCAGAAGCTTCTGAAGAGCTGATGGAGAAATACCTGGGTGGTGAAGAACTGACTGAGCAAGAGATCAAATCTGCTCTGCGTCAGCGTGTTCTGAACAACGAAATCATCCTGGTAACCTGTGGTTCTGCGTTCAAGAACAAAGGTGTTCAGGCAATGCTGGATGCGGTAGTTGACTACCTGCCATCCCCGGTTGACGTTCCTGCGATCAACGGCATCCTGGACGACGGTAAAGATACTCCGGCTGAGCGTCACGCAAGTGATGACGAGCCGTTCTCTGCGCTGGCGTTCAAAATTGCTACCGACCCATTCGTGGGTAACCTGACCTTCTTCCGCGTTTACTCTGGTGTGGTTAACTCCGGTGACACCATCCTGAACTCCGTGAAATCGGCGCGTGAACGTTTTGGCCGTATCGTACAGATGCACGCTAACAAACGTGAAGAGATCAAAGAAGTTCGTGCGGGCGACATCGCTGCTGCTATCGGTCTGAAAGACGTGACTACTGGTGACACCCTGTGTGACCCGGATCACCCGATCATTCTGGAGCGTATGGAATTCCCTGAGCCGGTAATCTCCATCGCGGTTGAACCAAAAACCAAAGCTGACCAGGAAAAAATGGGTCTGGCTCTGGGCCGTCTGGCGAAAGAAGACCCATCATTCCGCGTATGGACTGATGAAGAATCTAACCAGACCATCATCGCTGGTATGGGTGAACTGCACCTGGACATCATCGTTGACCGTATGAAGCGTGAATTCAACGTTGAAGCGAACGTGGGTAAACCTCAGGTTGCTTACCGCGAAGCGATTCGCGCGAAAGTTACCGATGTTGAAGGTAAACACGCTAAGCAGTCTGGTGGTCGCGGTCAGTACGGTCACGTTGTGATCGACATGTACCCACTGGAGCCGGGCTCTAACCCTAAAGGTTACGAGTTCATCAACGACATCAAAGGTGGTGTAATTCCTGGCGAATACATCCCTGCCGTTGATAAAGGTATCCAGGAGCAGCTGAAAGCTGGTCCTCTGGCTGGTTACCCGGTTGTAGACATGGGTGTTCGTCTGCACTTCGGTTCTTACCACGACGTTGACTCCTCTGAACTGGCGTTTAAACTGGCTGCGTCTATTGCCTTTAAAGAAGGCTTTAAGAAAGCAAAACCAGTTCTGCTTGAGCCAATCATGAAGGTTGAAGTAGAAACTCCGGAAGAGAACACCGGTGACGTTATCGGTGACTTGAGCCGTCGTCGCGGTATGCTGCGTGGTCAGGAATCCGAAGTAACTGGCGTTAAGATCCACGCTGAAGTTCCGCTGTCTGAAATGTTCGGATATGCAACTCAGCTGCGTTCTCTGACCAAAGGTCGTGCATCATACACTATGGAATTCCTGAAGTATGATGATGCGCCGAACAACGTTGCTCAGGCCGTTATCGAAGCCCGTGGTAAGTAATCCACAGGATTAAAACCTAAGTCCCGTGCTCTCTCCGAAGGGGAGAGCACTATAGTAAGGAATATAGCCGTGTCTAAAGAAAAATTTGAACGTACAAAACCGCACGTCAACGTTGGTACTATCGGCCACGTTGACCATGGTAAAACTACCCTGACTGCTGCAATCACTACCGTACTGGCTAAAACCTACGGCGGTGCTGCTCGTGCTTTCGACCAGATCGATAACGCACCAGAAGAAAAAGCTCGTGGTATCACCATCAACACCTCTCACGTTGAGTATGACACCCCGACTCGCCACTACGCACACGTAGACTGCCCAGGCCACGCCGACTATGTTAAAAACATGATCACCGGTGCTGCGCAGATGGACGGCGCGATCCTGGTTGTTGCTGCGACTGACGGCCCTATGCCTCAGACTCGTGAGCACATCCTGCTGGGTCGTCAGGTAGGCGTTCCTTTCATCATCGTGTTCCTGAACAAATGCGACATGGTTGATGACGAAGAGCTGCTGGAACTGGTAGAGATGGAAGTTCGTGAACTGCTGTCTCAGTACGATTTCCCAGGCGACGATACCCCAATCGTTCGTGGTTCCGCGCTGAAAGCGCTGGAAGGCGAAGCAGAGTGGGAAGAGAAAATCATCGAACTGGCTGGCTACCTGGATTCTTACATCCCAGAACCAGAGCGTGCGATTGACAAGCCATTCCTGCTGCCAATTGAAGACGTATTCTCCATCTCCGGTCGTGGTACCGTTGTTACCGGTCGTGTAGAGCGCGGTATCATCAAAGTTGGTGAAGAAGTTGAAATCGTTGGTATCAAAGAGACTGCGAAGTCTACCTGTACTGGCGTTGAAATGTTCCGCAAACTGCTGGACGAAGGCCGTGCTGGTGAGAACGTTGGTGTTCTGCTGCGTGGTATCAAACGTGAAGAAATCGAACGTGGTCAGGTTCTGGCGAAGCCAGGCTCAATCAAGCCACACACCAAGTTCGAATCTGAAGTGTACATTCTGTCCAAAGACGAAGGCGGCCGTCATACTCCGTTCTTCAAAGGCTACCGTCCACAGTTCTACTTCCGTACAACTGACGTGACCGGTACCATCGAACTGCCAGAAGGCGTAGAGATGGTAATGCCAGGCGACAACATCAAGATGGTTGTGACTCTGATCCACCCAATCGCGATGGACGACGGTCTGCGTTTCGCAATCCGTGAAGGCGGCCGTACCGTTGGCGCGGGCGTTGTTGCTAAAGTTCTGGGCTAATTAATTATCCCTGAAATAAAAAGGACGCTTCGGCGTCCTTTTTTGTTTTCTGCCGTTGGGCATTGTCATAAAAATTCGCATTTTTTGCTTTCTCCCGCCACGTATTCCGACGCCCGTGCTATTGTAATCATAACCATTCTCACTTACACTTTGCGCATATTTTGAACGGGAGTCTTTATGTACGTTTGTTTATGTAATGGTGTAAGCGACAAAAAAATTCGTCAGGCCGTTCGCCAGTTTCAACCACAATCTTTCCAGCAGCTTCGTAAGTTTGTTCCGGTGGGAAATCAATGCGGTAAATGCGTTCGCGCAGCGCGTGAGATCATGCAGGACGAACTGATGCAGATCCCGGAATTCAAAGAGATCGCGTAAGCCTCCATCTTTTTTTTGACATCCCCGTAGCCCGATCTACGCTTCAATGAGTGGAAGCGGAGGGACTATATAATGAAAGGTGATGTTAAAATCATAAGTTATCTCAATAAATTATTGGGAAATGAGCTTGTCGCAATCAATCAGTATTTTCTCCATGCAAGAATGTTCAAAAACTGGGGACTGACTCGCCTCAACGATGTTGAATACCATGAGTCCATTGATGAAATGAAACACGCCGATAAATATATTGAGCGTATTTTATTCCTCGAAGGCATTCCTAACCTACAGGATCTCGGAAAACTGGGCATCGGAGAAGATGTTGAAGAGATGCTGCGTTCTGATCTCCGGCTAGAGCTGGAGGGTGCAAAAGACCTGCGTGAAGCCATTGCCTATGCGGACAGCGTACATGACTACGTCAGCCGGGATATGATGATCCAGATCCTGGCCGATGAAGAAGGGCACATCGACTGGCTTGAGACCGAACTGGATCTCATTAGCAAAATTGGCCTACAGAACTACCTTCAGTCTCAGATCAAAGTGGAAAGTTAATCAGGCTTTCCCAGCCAACGCATAAACCCGCTGCCGCCAGAAATGGCCCAAAAGGCAGTGGGTTTTTTAATGCCTGCTTATCAGGGTTGAACAACGAGAAACCAACCAGATACAGCAGAGCCATTAACGCGGCCACTAATGCCAGTACTGGCAGTACACACCAGCCATGCCATGCTCCCAGCGCCGCAAGATATTTTATGTCGCCATACCCCATCCCTTCACGTCGGCAGATGAGTCGATATCCCCAATAGATAACGGCGAATCCGGCGTATCCTGCCGTCGCACCCACTACCGCGCTCGGCAAAAAATCAGGATGAAGACAAAGCTGGTAGAGCAGGCCCGTCCATAGCAGCGGGCAAAGGAATTTATCGGGAAGCAGCCCCGTGCGAATATCGGTGCGTACAAGCAAGGCCGATAACGCAAAATAGATCAGCAGAAAGGGGAGGGACATTAGCATAGCGAGAGCCTCAAAATGGTTTGAGCGCATACTCGTAACAATCTGCATGCCCGGCAATGTGTAAAAACAACAATTGCATAGCGGCTTCAGACAAAGAGTTGAGAAGGGATACTTTGCATAAAAAATTGCGAGGCCTTACGCAGAGTACGACTTTGGCGCTTAATTTCTAAACGGCACTTGCGTCTTTCGCTGATTTACGTATAATGCGCGGGCTTGTCGTAATTGACGGCGGGTTCAATCTGAACCAGAGTAGCTCACTTTGTTACTCAACAATGCTCCCAATTGGGGAGCTACGTAAGAACGGTTACACTCTCCCATCAATCGTAATGGGTTTGAGGAGTAATCATTTTCGTTTATAAAATAATTGGAGCTCTGGTCTCATGCAGAACCAAAGAATCCGTATCCGCCTTAAAGCGTTTGATCATCGTCTGATCGATCAATCAACCGCGGAAATCGTCGAGACTGCTAAGCGCACTGGTGCGCAAGTCCGTGGTCCGATCCCGCTGCCGACCCGCAAAGAGCGCTTTACCGTTCTGATCTCTCCGCACGTTAACAAAGATGCGCGTGATCAGTACGAGATCCGCACTCACAAGCGTCTGGTTGACATCGTTGAGCCAACTGAGAAAACCGTTGATGCTCTGATGCGTCTGGATCTGGCTGCCGGTGTAGACGTGCAGATCAGCCTGGGTTAATCAGGTCATCGAGCGATTGAGAGGTTGATACAATGATTGGTTTAGTCGGTAAAAAAGTGGGCATGACCCGCATCTTCACTGAAGATGGCGTTTCAATCCCAGTAACCGTAATCGAAGTTGAAGCAAACCGCGTTACCCAGGTTAAAGATCTGGCTAACGATGGCTACCGCGCTGTTCAGGTGACCACTGGTGCTAAAAAAGCTAACCGTGTAACCAAACCAGAAGCGGGTCACTTCGCTAAAGCTGGCGTAGAAGCTGGCCGTGGTCTGTGGGAATTCCGTCTTGCTGAAGGCGAAGAGTTCACCGTAGGTCAGGACATTAGCGTTGAGCTGTTTGCTGACGTTAAAAAAGTTGACGTAACCGGTACCTCTAAAGGTAAAGGTTTTGCTGGTACCGTTAAGCGCTGGAACTTCCGTACCCAGGACGCTACTCACGGTAACTCCTTGTCTCACCGCGTTCCGGGTTCTATCGGTCAGAACCAGACTCCGGGCAAAGTGTTCAAAGGCAAGAAAATGGCAGGTCAGCTGGGCAACGAACGTGTAACCGTTCAGAGCCTGGACGTAGTACGTGTTGACGCTGAGCGCAACCTGCTGCTGGTTAAAGGTGCGGTCCCGGGTGCAACCGGTAGCGACCTGATCGTTAAACCAGCTGTGAAGGCGTAAGGGGATAGCAATGGAATTAGTATTGAAAGACGCGCAGAGCGCGCTGACTGTTTCCGAAACTACCTTCGGTCGTGATTTCAACGAAGCGCTGGTTCACCAGGTTGTTGTTGCTTATGCAGCTGGTGCTCGTCAGGGTACTCGTGCTCAGAAGACTCGTGCTGAAGTAACTGGTTCAGGCAAAAAGCCATGGCGCCAGAAAGGTACCGGCCGTGCGCGTTCAGGTTCTATCAAGAGCCCGATCTGGCGTTCAGGTGGCGTGACCTTCGCTGCGCGTCCACAGGACCACAGTCAAAAAGTTAACAAAAAGATGTACCGCGGCGCGCTGAAAAGCATCCTGTCCGAACTGGTACGTCAGGATCGTCTGATCGTTGTCGAGAAGTTCTCTGTTGAAGCGCCTAAAACTAAGCTGCTGGCACAGAAACTGAAAGACATGGCTCTGGAAGATGTGCTGATCATCACCGGTGAGCTGGACGAGAACCTGTTCCTGGCCGCGCGTAACCTGCACAAGGTTGACGTACGCGACGCGACTGGTATCGACCCGGTTAGCCTGATCGCCTTCGACAAAGTCGTAATGACTGCTGATGCTGTTAAGCAAGTTGAGGAGATGCTGGCATGATTCGTGAAGAACGTCTGCTGAAGGTGCTGCGCGCACCGCACGTTTCTGAAAAAGCGTCTACTGCGATGGAAAAAACAAACACCATCGTTCTCAAAGTTGCTAAAGACGCGACCAAAGCAGAGATCAAAGCTGCTGTGCAGAAACTGTTTGAAGTCGAAGTCGAAGTCGTTAACACCCTGGTAGTTAAAGGGAAAGTTAAACGTCACGGACAGCGTATCGGTCGTCGTAGCGACTGGAAAAAAGCTTACGTCACCCTGAAAGAAGGCCAGAACCTGGACTTCGTTGGCGGCGCTGAGTAAGTCGGAGGAGTAATACAATGGCAGTTGTTAAATGTAAACCGACATCTCCGGGTCGTCGCCACGTAGTTAAAGTGGTTAACCCTGAGCTGCACAAGGGCAAACCTTTTGCTCCGTTGCTGGAAAAAAACAGCAAATCCGGTGGTCGTAACAACAATGGCCGTATCACCACTCGTCACATCGGTGGTGGCCACAAGCAGGCTTATCGTATTGTTGACTTCAAACGCAACAAAGACGGTATCCCAGCAGTTGTTGAGCGTCTTGAGTACGATCCGAACCGTTCCGCGAACATCGCGCTGGTTCTGTACAAAGATGGCGAACGCCGTTACATCCTGGCCCCTAAAGGCCTGAAAGCTGGCGACCAGATTCAGTCTGGCGTTGATGCTGCAATCAAAGCAGGCAACACCCTGCCGATGCGCAATATCCCGGTTGGTTCTACCGTTCATAACGTAGAAATGAAACCAGGTAAAGGCGGTCAGCTGGCGCGTTCCGCGGGTACTTACGTTCAGATCGTTGCGCGTGACGGTGCTTATGTCACCCTGCGTCTGCGTTCTGGTGAAATGCGTAAAGTCGAAGCAGACTGCCGCGCTACTCTGGGCGAAGTTGGCAATGCTGAGCATATGCTGCGCGTTCTGGGTAAAGCTGGTGCTGCACGCTGGCGTGGTGTTCGTCCTACCGTTCGCGGTACTGCGATGAACCCAGTCGATCACCCACATGGTGGTGGTGAAGGTCGTAACTTTGGTAAGCACCCGGTAACTCCGTGGGGCGTTCAGACCAAAGGTAAGAAGACCCGCAGCAACAAGCGTACTGATAAATTTATCGTACGTCGCCGTAGCAAATAATTTTAGAGGATAAGCCATGCCACGTTCTCTCAAGAAAGGTCCTTTTATTGACCTGCACTTGCTGAAGAAGGTAGAGAAAGCGGTGGAAAGCGGAGACAAGAAGCCCCTGCGCACTTGGTCCCGTCGTTCAACGATCTTTCCTAACATGATCGGTTTGACCATCGCTGTCCATAATGGTCGTCAGCACGTTCCAGTCTTTGTTACCGACGAAATGGTTGGTCACAAACTGGGTGAATTCGCACCGACTCGTACTTATCGCGGCCACGCTGCTGATAAAAAAGCGAAGAAGAAATAAGGTAGGAGGAAGAGATGGAAACTTTAGCTCAACATCGCCATGCTCGTTCTTCTGCACAGAAGGTTCGCCTTGTTGCTGACCTGATTCGCGGTAAGAAAGTGTCGCAGGCCCTGGACATCCTGACCTATACCAACAAGAAAGCTGCGGTATTGGTCAAGAAAGTACTGGAATCTGCCATTGCTAACGCTGAACACAACGATGGCGCTGACATCGACGATCTGAAAGTCGCGAAAATTTTCGTAGATGAAGGCCCAAGCATGAAGCGCATTATGCCGCGTGCGAAAGGTCGTGCAGATCGCATCCTGAAGCGCACCAGCCACATTACTGTGGTTGTGTCCGATCGCTGAGACTCTGGAGACTAGCAATGGGTCAGAAAGTACATCCTAATGGTATTCGCCTGGGTATTGTAAAACCATGGAACTCTACCTGGTTTGCGAACACCAAAGAATTCGCTGACAACCTGGACAGCGATTTTAAAGTACGTCAGTACCTGACTAAGGAACTGGCTAAAGCGTCTGTATCTCGTATCGTTATCGAGCGTCCAGCTAAGAGCATCCGTGTGACTATTCACACTGCTCGCCCTGGCATCGTTATCGGTAAGAAAGGCGAAGACGTAGAAAAACTGCGCAAGGTCGTAGCGGATATCGCTGGCGTTCCTGCACAGATCAATATCGCTGAAGTTCGTAAGCCTGAACTGGACGCTAAATTGGTTGCTGACAGCATCACTTCTCAGCTGGAACGTCGTGTTATGTTCCGTCGTGCTATGAAGCGTGCTGTACAGAACGCAATGCGTCTGGGCGCTAAGGGTATCAAAGTTGAAGTTAGCGGCCGTCTGGGCGGCGCGGAAATCGCACGTACCGAATGGTACCGCGAAGGTCGCGTACCGCTGCACACTCTGCGTGCTGACATCGACTACAACACCTCTGAAGCGCACACCACTTACGGTGTAATCGGCGTTAAGGTATGGATCTTCAAAGGTGAGATCCTGGGTGGTATGGCTGCTGTTGAACAACCGGAAAAACCGGCTGCTCAACCTAAAAAGCAGCAGCGTAAAGGCCGTAAATAAGGAGCGTCGCTGATGTTACAACCAAAGCGTACAAAATTCCGTAAAGTGCACAAAGGCCGCAACCGTGGTCTGGCGCAGGGTACGGATGTTAGCTTCGGCACTTTCGGTCTGAAAGCTGTTGGCCGTGGTCGTCTGACTGCACGTCAGATCGAAGCAGCACGTCGTGCAATGACCCGTGCAGTTAAGCGTCAAGGTAAGATCTGGATCCGTGTATTCCCGGACAAACCGATCACCGAGAAGCCACTGGAAGTTCGTATGGGTAAAGGTAAAGGTAACGTGGAGTACTGGGTTGCCTTGATCCAACCGGGCAAAGTCCTTTATGAAATGGACGGTGTTCCGGAAGAGCTGGCCCGTGAAGCCTTCGGCCTGGCAGCAGCGAAACTGCCTATCAAAACCACCTTTGTAACTAAGACGGTGATGTAATGAAAGCAAAAGAGCTGCGTGAAAAAAGCGTTGAAGAGCTGAACGCTGAGCTGCTGAACCTGCTGCGTGAGCAGTTCAACCTGCGTATGCAGGCTGCAAGTGGCCAGCTGCAACAGACTCACCTGCTGAAGCAAGTGCGTCGCAATGTTGCGCGCGTTAAGACTTTACTGACTCAGAAGGCGGGTGCGTAATGACCGATAAAATCCGTACTCTGCAAGGTCGTGTTGTTAGCGATAAAATGGAGAAATCCATTGTTGTAGCTATCGAACGTTTTGTGAAACACCCGATCTACGGTAAATTCATCAAGCGTACGACCAAACTGCACGTACATGACGAGAACAACGAATGTGGTATCGGCGACAAGGTTGAAATCCGTGAATGCCGTCCACTGTCCAAGACTAAGTCCTGGACGCTGGTTCGCGTTGTAGAGAAAGCGGTTCTGTAATAGAGTACGCATTCTCAATACGAATAAACGGCTCAGCAATGAGCCGTTTATTTTTTCTACCCATATTGCAGAAGCGGTGTTATAATGCCGCGCCCTCGATATGGGGCTTTTTAACGGCTCTGATTTTAGAGTCTCAGGTAGTAGTTGACATTAGCGGAGCACTAAAATGATCCAAGAACAGACTATGCTGAACGTCGCCGACAACTCCGGTGCACGTCGCGTAATGTGTATCAAGGTTCTGGGTGGCTCGCACCGTCGCTACGCAGGCGTAGGCGACATCATCAAGATCACCATCAAGGAAGCAATTCCACGTGGTAAGGTCAAAAAAGGTGATGTGCTGAAGGCGGTAGTGGTGCGCACCAAGAAGGGTGTTCGTCGCCCTGACGGTTCTGTCATTCGCTTCGATGGTAATGCATGCGTTATTTTAAACAATAACAGCGAGCAGCCTATCGGCACGCGTATCTTTGGGCCGGTAACTCGTGAACTTCGTACTGAGAAGTTCATGAAAATTATCTCTCTGGCACCAGAAGTACTCTAAGGAGCGAATCATGGCAGCGAAAATCCGTCGTGATGACGAAGTTATCGTGTTAACCGGTAAAGATAAAGGTAAACGCGGTAAAGTAAAAAATGTTCTGTCTTCCGGCAAACTCGTCGTTGAAGGTATCAACCTGGTTAAGAAACATCAGAAGCCGGTTCCGGCCCTGAACCAACCAGGCGGCATCGTTGAAAAAGAAGCTGCTATTCAGGTTTCTAACGTTGCAATCTTCAATGCGGCTACCGGTAAGGCTGACCGTGTAGGCTTTAGATTCGAAGACGGCAAAAAAGTCCGTTTCTTCAAGTCTAACAGCGAAACTATCAAGTAATTTGGAGTAGTACGATGGCGAAACTGCATGATTACTACAAAGACGAAGTAGTTAACAAACTCATGACTGAGTTTAGCTACAATTCTGTCATGCAAGTCCCTCGGGTCGAGAAGATCACCCTGAACATGGGTGTTGGTGAAGCGATCGCTGACAAAAAACTGCTGGATAACGCAGCAGCTGACCTGACAGCAATCTCCGGTCAAAAACCGCTGATCACCAAAGCACGCAAATCTGTTGCAGGCTTCAAAATCCGTCAGGGCTATCCGATCGGCTGTAAAGTAACTCTGCGTGGCGAACGCATGTGGGAGTTCCTTGAGCGCCTGATCACTATTGCTGTTCCACGTATCCGTGACTTCCGTGGCTTGTCCGCTAAGTCTTTCGACGGTCGTGGTAACTACAGCATGGGTGTCCGTGAGCAGATCATCTTCCCAGAAATCGACTACGATAAAGTCGACCGCGTGCGTGGTTTGGATATTACCATTACCACTACTGCGAAATCTGATGAAGAAGGCCGTGCTCTGCTGGCTGCCTTTGACTTCCCGTTCCGCAAGTAAGGTAGGGTTACTGAATGGCTAAGCAATCAATGAAAGCACGCGAAGTAAAGCGCGTAGCTTTAGCTGATAAATTCTTCGCTAAACGCGCTGAACTGAAAGCGATCATTTCTGATGTGAACGCTTCCGACGAAGATCGTTGGAATGCGGTTCTCAAGCTGCAGTCTCTGCCGCGTGATTCCAGCCCGTCTCGTCAGCGTAACCGCTGTCGTCAAACAGGTCGTCCACATGGTTATGTGGGCAAGTTTGGGTTGAGCCGTATCAAACTGCGTGAAGCCGCCATGCGCGGTGAAGTACCAGGCTTGAAAAAGGCTAGCTGGTAATTACCAATTGAATCACGGGAGTAAAGACAGATGAGCATGCAAGATCCGATCGCGGATATGCTGACCCGTATCCGTAACGGTCAGGCCGCGAACAAAGTTGCGGTCACCATGCCTTCCGCCAAGCTGAAAGTGGCAATTGCCAACGTGCTGAAGGAAGAAGGTTTTATCGAAGATTTTAAAGTTGAAGGCGACACCAAGCCGGAACTGGAACTTACTCTCAAGTATTTCCAGGGTAAAGCTGTTGTAGAAAGCATTCAGCGTGTCAGCCGCCCAGGCCTGCGCATCTATAAGAAAAAAGATGAGCTGCCAAAAGTAATGGCTGGTCTTGGTATCGCAGTTGTTTCTACCTCTAAAGGTGTTATGACTGATCGTGCAGCGCGCCAGGCTGGTCTTGGTGGCGAAATTATCTGCTACGTAGCCTAATCGGAGGAAAGAATGTCTCGTGTTGCTAAAGCACCGGTCGTTATTCCTGCCGGCGTTGATGTCAAAATCGACGGTCAGGTTATTACGATCAAAGGTAAAAACGGCGAGCTGACTCGTACCCTCAACAAAGCTGTTGAAGTTAAACATGCAGATAACGCTCTGACCTTCGGTCCACGTGATGGTTTCGTGGATGGATGGGCTCAGGCTGGTACCGCGCGTGCCCTGCTGAACTCAATGGTTGTTGGTGTTACCGAAGGCTTCACTAAAAAGCTTCAGCTGGTTGGTGTAGGTTATCGTGCAGCTATCAAAGGGAATGCAGTAGGCCTGTCTCTGGGCTTCTCACACCCTGTTGAGCATCCGCTGCCGGCCGGAATCACTGCAGAATGCCCGACTCAGACTGAAATCGTGCTGAAAGGCGCTGATAAACAGCTGATCGGTCAGGTTGCAGCAGATCTGCGCGCCTACCGTCGTCCTGAGCCTTATAAAGGCAAGGGTGTTCGTTACGCCGACGAAGTCGTGCGTACCAAAGAGGCTAAGAAGAAGTAAGGTAACACTATGGATAAGAAATCTGCTCGTATCCGTCGTGCGACCCGCGCACGCCGCAAGCTCAAAGAGCTGGGTGCAACTCGCCTGGTGGTACATCGTACCCCGCGTCATATTTACGCACAGGTAATTGCACCGAACGGTTCTGAAGTTCTGGTAGCTGCTTCTACTGTAGAAAAAGCTATCTCAGAACAATTGAAGTATACCGGTAACAAAGACGCCGCTGCAGCTGTAGGTAAAGCTGTTGCAGAACGCGCTCTGGAAAAAGGCATCAGCAATGTTTCCTTTGACCGTTCCGGGTTCCAATATCATGGTCGTGTCCAGGCACTGGCAGATGCTGCCCGTGAAGCTGGCCTTCAGTTCTAAGGTAGAGGTGTAAGATGGCTCACATCGAAAAACAGGCTGGCGAACTGCAGGAAAAGCTGATCGCGGTAAACCGCGTATCTAAAACCGTTAAAGGTGGTCGTATTTTCTCCTTCACAGCTCTGACTGTAGTGGGTGATGGTAACGGTCGCGTTGGTTTTGGTTACGGTAAAGCGCGTGAAGTTCCAGCAGCGATCCAGAAAGCGATGGAAAAAGCCCGTCGCAATATGATTAACGTCGCGCTGAACAACGGTACCCTGCAACACCCAGTTAAAGGTGTTCACACGGGTTCTCGTGTATTCATGCAGCCAGCTTCCGAAGGTACCGGTATCATCGCCGGTGGTGCAATGCGCGCCGTTCTGGAAGTTGCTGGAGTTCATAACGTTCTGGCTAAAGCATATGGTTCCACCAACCCGATCAACGTGGTTCGTGCAACTATTGATGGCCTGGAAAATATGAATTCTCCAGAAATGGTCGCTGCCAAGCGTGGTAAATCCGTTGAAGAAATTCTGGGGTAATTGACCATGGCAAAGACTATTAAAATCACTCAAACCCGCAGTGCAATCGGTCGTCTGCCGAAACACAAGGCAACGCTGCTTGGCCTGGGTCTGCGTCGTATTGGTCATACCGTTGAGCGCGAGGATACTCCTGCTGTTCGTGGTATGGTCAACGCGGTTTACTTCATGGTTAAAGTTGAGGAGTAAGAGATGCGTTTAAATACTCTGTCTCCGGCCGAAGGCTCTAAAAAGGCGGGTAAACGCCTGGGTCGTGGTATCGGTTCTGGCCTCGGCAAAACCGGTGGTCGTGGTCACAAAGGTCAGAACTCTCGTTCTGGCGGTGGCGTACGTCGCGGTTTCGAGGGTGGCCAGATGCCACTGTACCGTCGTCTGCCGAAGTTCGGCTTCACCTCTCGCAAAGCAGCGATTACAGCGGAAATCCGTCTGTCTGACCTGGCGAAAGTTGAAGGCGGCGTTGTAGACCTGAATACGCTGAAAGCGGCTAACATTATCGGCATCCAGATCGAGTTCGCGAAAGTGATCCTGTCTGGTGAAGTTTCTACTCCGGTAACTGTTCGTGGCCTGCGTGTTACTAAAGGTGCTCGTGCTGCTATCGAAGCTGCTGGCGGTAAAATTGAGGAATAAGTAGCAGATGGCTAAGCAACCGGGATTAGATTTTCAAAGTGCCAAAGGTGGATTTGGCGAGCTGAAACGCAGACTGCTGTTTGTAATCGGCGCGCTGATTGTGTTCCGTATTGGCTCTTTTATTCCGATCCCTGGTATTGATGCCGCTGTACTTGCCAAACTGCTTGAGCAACAGCGAGGCACCATCATTGAAATGTTCAACATGTTCTCTGGTGGTGCTCTCAGCCGTGCTTCTATTTTCGCACTGGGTATTATGCCGTACATTTCGGCATCGATTATTATCCAACTGCTGACGGTCGTTCATCCGGCCCTGGCAGAGTTGAAGAAAGAAGGGGAGTCTGGACGTCGTAAGATTAGCCAGTACACCCGTTACGGCACTCTGGTGCTGGCAATATTCCAGTCGATCGGTATTGCTACCGGTCTTCCGAATATGCCTGGTATGCAGGGCCTGGTATTAAACCCAGGCTTTGCATTCTATTTCACCGCTGTTGTAAGTCTGGTCACAGGGACCATGTTCCTGATGTGGCTCGGCGAACAGATTACTGAACGAGGTATCGGTAACGGTATCTCAATCATTATCTTCGCCGGTATCGTTGCGGGTCTCCCGCCGGCCATCGCCCATACTATCGAGCAAGCGCGTCAAGGCGACCTGCACTTCCTCCTGTTGCTGTTGGTTGCAGTATTAGTATTTGCAGTGACGTTCTTTGTTGTCTTCGTTGAACGTGGTCAACGCCGCATTGTGGTGAACTACGCTAAACGTCAGCAGGGTCGTCGTGTCTATGCTGCACAGAGCACACATTTACCGCTGAAAGTGAATATGGCGGGGGTTATCCCGGCTATCTTCGCTTCCAGTATTATTCTGTTCCCGGCAACCATCGCGTCATGGTTCGGGGGCGGTACTGGTTGGAACTGGCTGACAACAATTTCGCTGTATTTGCAGCCTGGGCAACCACTTTATGTGTTACTCTATGCGTCTGCGATCATCTTCTTCTGTTTCTTCTACACGGCGTTGGTCTTCAACCCGCGTGAAACAGCAGATAACCTGAAGAAGTCCGGTGCATTTGTACCAGGAATTCGTCCGGGAGAGCAAACGGCGAAGTATATCGATAAAGTAATGACTCGCCTGACTTTGGTTGGTGCGCTTTATATTACTTTTATCTGCCTGATCCCGGAGTTCATGCGTGATGCAATGAAAGTACCGTTCTACTTCGGTGGGACCTCACTGCTTATCGTTGTTGTCGTGATTATGGACTTTATGGCTCAAGTGCAAACTCTGATGATGTCCAGTCAGTATGAGTCTGCATTGAAGAAGGCGAACCTGAAAGGCTACGGCCGCTAAATGGTCGTCTGAGAAGTTACGGAGAGTAAAAATGAAAGTTCGTGCTTCCGTCAAGAAATTATGCCGTAACTGCAAAATCGTTAAGCGTGATGGTGTCATCCGTGTGATTTGCAGTGCCGAGCCGAAGCATAAACAGCGCCAAGGCTGATTATTTCGCATATTTTTCTTGCAAAGTTGGGTTGAGCTGGCTAGATTAGCCAGCCAATCTTTTGTATGTCTGTACGTTTCCATTTGAGTATCCTGAAAACGGGCTTTTCAGCATGGTGCGTACATATTAAATAGTAGGAGTGCATAGTGGCCCGTATAGCAGGCATTAACATTCCTGATCAGAAACATGCTGTGATCGCATTAACTTCGATCTACGGCGTCGGCAAGACCCGTTCCAAAGCCATTCTGGCTGCAGCGGGTATCGCTGAAGATGTTAAGATCAGTGAGCTGTCTGAAGAACAAATCGACACGCTGCGTGACGAAGTTGCCAAATTTGTCGTTGAAGGTGATCTGCGCCGTGAAATCAGCATGAGCATCAAGCGCCTGATGGATCTTGGTTGCTATCGCGGTTTGCGTCATCGTCGTGGTCTGCCAGTGCGCGGTCAGCGTACTAAGACCAACGCACGTACCCGTAAGGGTCCGCGCAAACCGATCAAGAAATAATCGGGGTGATTGAATAATGGCAAAGGCACCAGTTCGTGCACGTAAACGTGTAAGAAAACAAGTCTCTGACGGCGTGGCTCATATCCATGCTTCTTTCAACAACACCATCGTTACTATTACTGATCGTCAGGGTAACGCATTGGGTTGGGCAACAGCCGGTGGTTCCGGTTTCCGTGGTTCTCGCAAATCCACTCCGTTCGCAGCTCAGGTTGCAGCAGAGCGTTGCGCTGAAGCCGTAAAAGAATACGGCATCAAGAATCTGGAAGTTATGGTTAAAGGTCCGGGTCCGGGTCGTGAATCTACTGTTCGCGCTCTGAACGCCGCTGGTTTCCGCATCACGAATATTACTGATGTGACTCCGATCCCTCATAACGGTTGTCGTCCGCCGAAAAAACGTCGCGTATAACGCTCGTTTTTTAGGTTAGTTGGAGATAGAAAATGGCAAGATATTTGGGTCCTAAGCTCAAGCTGAGCCGTCGTGAGGGCACCGACTTATTCCTTAAGTCTGGCGTTCGCGCGATCGATACCAAGTGTAAAATTGAACAAGCTCCTGGCCAGCACGGTGCGCGTAAACCGCGTCTGTCTGACTATGGTGTGCAGTTGCGTGAAAAGCAAAAAGTTCGCCGTATCTACGGTGTGCTGGAGCGTCAGTTCCGTAACTACTATAAAGAAGCAGCACGTCTGAAAGGCAACACAGGTGAAAACCTGCTGGCTCTGCTGGAAGGTCGTCTGGACAACGTTGTATACCGTATGGGCTTCGGCGCGACTCGTGCTGAATCACGCCAGTTGGTTAGCCATAAAGCAATCATGGTAAACGGTCGTGTTGTTAACATCGCTTCTTATCAGGTTAAAGCGAATGACGTTGTTAGCATTCGTGAGAAAGCGAAAAAGCAATCTCGCGTGAAAGCCGCTCTGGAGCTGGCTGAGCAGCGTGAAAAGCCAACCTGGCTGGAAGTTGATGCTGGCAAGATGGAAGGTACGTTCAAGCGTCAGCCTGAGCGTTCTGATCTGTCTGCGGACATTAACGAACACCTGATCGTCGAGCTTTACTCCAAGTAAAGCTTAGTACCAAAGAGAGGACACAATGCAGGGTTCTGTGACAGAGTTTCTAAAACCGCGCCTGGTAGATATCGAGCAAGTGAGTTCGACGCACGCCAAGGTGACCCTTGAGCCTTTAGAGCGTGGCTTTGGCCATACTCTGGGTAACGCACTGCGCCGTATTCTGCTCTCATCGATGCCGGGTTGCGCGGTGACCGAGGTTGAGATTGATGGTGTACTTCATGAGTACAGCACCAAAGAAGGCGTTCAGGAAGATATCCTTGAAATCCTGCTCAACCTGAAAGGGCTGGCGGTGAGAGTTCAGGGTAAAGATGAAGTTATTCTTACTCTGAATAAATCTGGCATTGGCCCTGTGACTGCAGCCGACATCACCCACGACGGTGATGTTGAAATCGTCAAGCCGCAGCACGTGATCTGCCACCTGACCGATGAGAACGCAGCTATTAGCATGCGTATCAAAGTTCAGCGCGGTCGTGGTTATGTGCCGGCTTCTGCCCGAATTCATTCGGAAGAAGATGAGCGCCCAATCGGCCGTCTGCTGGTCGACGCATGCTACAGCCCTGTAGAGCGTATTGCCTACAATGTTGAAGCAGCGCGTGTAGAACAGCGTACCGACCTGGACAAGCTGGTCATCGAAATGGAAACCAATGGCACAATCGATCCTGAAGAGGCGATTCGTCGTGCGGCAACCATCCTGGCAGAACAACTGGAAGCTTTCGTTGACTTACGTGATGTACGTCAGCCGGAAGTGAAAGAAGAGAAACCAGAATTCGATCCGATCCTGCTGCGCCCTGTTGACGATCTGGAATTGACTGTCCGCTCTGCTAACTGCCTCAAGGCAGAAGCTATCCACTATATCGGTGATCTGGTACAGCGTACCGAGGTTGAGTTGCTGAAAACGCCGAACCTGGGTAAAAAATCTCTTACCGAGATTAAAGACGTGCTGGCTTCACGTGGTCTGTCTCTGGGCATGCGCCTGGAAAACTGGCCACCAGCAAGCATTGCTGACGAGTAACCGGATCACAGGTTAAGGTTTTACTGAGAAGGATAAGGTCATGCGCCATCGTAAGAGTGGTCGTCAACTGAACCGCAACAGCAGCCATCGCCAGGCTATGTTCCGCAACATGGCAGGTTCACTGGTTCGTCATGAAATCATCAAGACGACCCTGCCTAAAGCGAAAGAGCTGCGTCGCGTAGTTGAGCCGCTGATTACTCTTGCCAAGACTGACAGCGTTGCTAATCGTCGTCTGGCATTCGCCCGTACTCGTGATAACGAGATCGTGGCAAAACTGTTTAACGAACTGGGCCCGCGTTTCGCGAGCCGTGCCGGTGGTTACACTCGCATTCTGAAGTGTGGCTTCCGTGCAGGCGACAACGCGCCGATGGCTTACATCGAGCTGGTTGATCGTTCAGAGAAAGCAGAAGCTGCTGCAGAGTAATCTGTAGTAACGTAAAAAAACCCGCCTCGGCGGGTTTTTTTATATCCGCAGAATCTCCACTTATCTACAATGTCTGTATCTTTTCTGCTCATCCCCTGGAGTTCATTATGTGGTTGCTCGATCAGTGGGCTGAACGCCATATTAGCGATGCCCAAAACAAAGGCGAGTTTGAAAATCTCCCCGGTAGCGGTGAGCCACTGGTGCTGGACGATAATTCACACATTCCCCCTGAATTACGGGCCGGTTATCGCTTACTGAAAAACGCAGGTTGTTTACCCCCTGAACTTCAGCAACGCAATGAAGCCGTCGAGCTTGCCGATCTGCTTAAAGGCATTCATAAGAATGACCCGCGGTACTCCGAAATCAGCCGTCGATTAGCGCTCATCGAAATAAAACTGCGCCAGACGGGAATGAATACTGACTTTTTGCATGGTGAGTACAGTGAAAGGTTAATGCAAAAAATAAACAAGGAGTAGCCATGTACCGCATAGGTGAACTTGCGAAGCTTGCTAACGTAACGCCGGATACTATCCGCTACTACGAAAAGCAGCAGATGATCGATCATGAGGTCAGAACAGAAGGTGGATTTCGCCTTTATACGGATAACGACTTGCAACGCCTTCGTTTTATCCGCTATGCCCGGCAACTCGGCTTCACGCTGGAGTCGATCCGTGAACTGCTGTCGATCCGTATCGATCCTGAACATCATACGTGTCAGGAATCTAAAAGCATCGTTCAGGCCCGGCTGGATGAAGTTGAAGGACGAATTCAGGAGCTGCAGGCCATGCAACGATCTCTACAAAGGCTGAATGACGCGTGCTGCGGTACTGCTCACAGCAGTGTTTATTGCTCAATACTGGAAGCCCTTGAACAGGGCGCCAGTAGTGAAACTCAGGGTTGTTGATTTTTTATCAGCCACGGACTAGACTCCCGCCGACATTAACTATGCTCAGGAGAAATGATGAGCCGCTATCAGCATACTAAGGGACAAATTAAGGATAACGCCATTGAAGCATTGCTTCACGACCCGCTTTTTAGACAGCGTGTTGAGAAGAACAAGAAGGGAAAAGGGAGTTATTTGCGTAAAGGTAAACATGCACAACGTGGTAACTGGGAGGCCAGTGGCAAGCAAGCTAATCGCTTTTTTACCACTGGCCTTTCTGTTTCTCTCGCCTGATTAAACGCGGTTATTCTGCTCTTTTAACAGATCGCGAATTTCAGTCAGTAAGACTTCTTCTTTAGTTGGTGCTGGCGGGGCAGCAGCCGGTTCTTCTTTTTTACGGTTAAGTCTGTTGATAAGTTTGATCGCCATGAAAATGGCAAATGCCACGATCACGAAATCAAATACGTTCTGAATGAATACGCCGTAGTGCATTACAACCGCAGGGATATCGCCCTGAGCTTCCCGAAGGGTGAAGGCGAATTGTTTGAAATCAATGCCTCCAATCAACAGTCCTAACGGCGGCATAATAATGTCGGCGACTAATGATGAAACGATCTTACCGAACGCCGCACCAATAATGACACCCACAGCCAAATCCACCACATTCCCGCGCATCGCAAATTCGCGAAATTCTTTAATAAAACTCATTATGTTCTCCTTGTGCCAGCTGACGCCTATAAGTTTAACAAATGATTAGCTAATTGCCATTGGGGATAAATAATCGTTATGAAAAATAAAAGGCATGAAAATTAGAAGGTTAATATTTGGGTGCCCTCGTCTGAGCACCCAAATCATTACAGGAAGAACGGGCTTGGCTGGAATAAACGCTCGACGTCGGTAATAAATTTTTTATCGGTCAGGAACATAATAACGTGGTCACCCTGCTCAATACGTAAATTATCATTGGCGATCATCACATCATTACCTCGCACTACTGCGCCGATAATGGTGCCTGGTGGAAGTTTAATTTCATCGATTGCGCGACCAACAACGCGTGACGTCGTTTCATCCCCGTGAGCGACGGCTTCAATGGCTTCAGCAACACCACGACGAAGAGATGACACGCCGACAATATCCGCTTTACGCACATGGCTTAGCAGGGCAGAGATGGTGGCTTGCTGGGGTGAAATAGCAATATCAATTACGCTACCCTGTACCAGATCGACATAAGCCTTACGCTGGATAAGCACCATAACTTTTTTCGCCCCCATACGTTTAGCGAGCATGGCGGACATAATATTCGCTTCGTCGTCGTTGGTGACGGCAATAAAAAGATCAACCTGATCGATATGCTCTTCGGCCAGCAATTCCTGATCCGAAGCATCGCCATAAAACACGATGGTATTCTGAAGTTTTTCAGCCAGCTCTGACGCGCGTTGTTGATCCCGTTCGATCAGCTTCACGCTGTAGTCTTTTTCCAGCCGTCTCGCCAGACCTGCGCCAATATTACCGCCGCCAACCAGCATAATACGTTTATACGGTTTTTCGAGACGCTGTAGTTCACTCATCACCGCACGGATATGCTGAGAAGCCGCAATAAAGAAGACTTCATCCCCGGCTTCTACAATGGTGGAACCTTGCGGACGAATAGGTCTGTCGTGACGGAAAATCGCCGCAACACGCGTATCGATATGTGGCATATGCTCGCGCATTGTCGACAGGGCATTACCTATCAGCGGGCCCCCGTAATAAGCCTTCACGACCGCCAGGCTTACTTTCCCTTCAGCAAAGTTCACAACCTGCAACGCGCCCGGGTACTCAATCAGACGATAAATACTGTCGATAACCAGCTGTTCAGGCGCAATAAGATGGTCGATAGGTACTGCTTCGGAATTAAACAGCTTTTCCGCATCCCGGACATAGTCCGGGGAGCGAATGCGGGCGATGCGGTTTGGGGTGTTGAAAAGCGAGTAGGCCACCTGACATGCAACCATGTTGGTTTCATCAGAACTGGTTACTGCAACCAGCATGTCGGCATCGTCCGCGCCCGCTTCCCGAAGCACACGTGGATGAGAGCCGTGCCCCTGAACAACGCGGAGGTCGAACTTGTCCTGCAAAACGCGCAGGCGATCGCCATTGGTATCCACAATGGTGATATCGTTGTTTTCGCCCACGAGATTTTCCGCCAGCGTTCCGCCAACTTGCCCTGCGCCCAGAATGATAATTTTCATCTTTCGTGACCTGTTCTCAACATCACTCTTTGATTAGCTTAGCGTAAAAGAAGCCATCACCCTCTTCTGCGCCCGGCAGGTTTTGCAGACCCGGGTGCTCAGGCGTTCCCGTATCGTGCAGCGTAGCGTCCGGGGTGCGTTTCAGGAAAGCCGCAATTTGCTGACTGTTCTCTTCCGGGAGAACAGAGCAGGTTGCATACACCAGGGTTCCGCCGGGTTTGAGATGCGGCCAGATGGCATCCAGAATTTCGGATTGCAACTGGGCAAGCTCCTTGATATCACGATCGCGACGCAGCCATTTGATATCGGGATGACGACGAATCACGCCGGTTGCTGAGCAGGGGGCGTCCAGCAAAATGCGATCGAACCGGGTATCACCACACCAGTCAGCGGGTTTGCGTCCATCGCCTTGCTTAACCTGTGCTTTCATACCCAGACGCTTAAGGTTGTCATAGACGCGTGAAAGGCGCTGCTCATCAACATCCACGGCCATCACGCTGGCCTGCGGCGCCACTTCCAGGATGTGCGTTGTTTTCCCCCCTGGCGCCGCACAGAGATCGAGGATCTGCTCCCCGTCTTTCGGCTCAAGCCAGGTCATGCAGCCCTGAGCAGATGCGTCCTGTACCGTTACCCAGCCCTCTTCAAAACCGGGTAATGCATGTACCGGTGCAGGGGAGGCTAAACGAACCGCATCAGGATAAGCAGCGTGTGTGAAGCCGCTCATTCCGGCCTCTTCCAGCAGGGCCAGCCATGCGTCGCGTGTATGATGGTTACGATTGACGCGTAACCACATCGGCGGACGTTGATTATTGGCATCCACAATGTCTTGCCATTGTTGTGGGTAGGCTTTTTTAAGGCGATTCAGCAGCCATTCAGGGTGAAGGAAGCGCGCTTCGCTTTGCGCAAATTCTGCCAGCAGTTCGTCCTGCTGACGCTGGAACTGACGCAGCACGCCGTTGATCAATCCTTTTAGCTGAGGACGTTTAATCGCAACGGCACCCTCCACTGTCTCGGCCAGCGCAGCATGAGGTGGAATGCGGGTATGAAGAAGCTGGTAGAAACCGACCATGATCAAATAATGCACGGTACGCTGCTTGCCGCTCATCGGGCGTGACATCAGCTTGTTAATCAACCACTCAAGCTGAGAGAGGGTGCGCAACACGCCAAAGCACAGCTCCTGAAGCAGGGCTTTGTCTTTATCGGAAACCTTTTGTTGCAGTGGAGGCAGGACATTACTCAGTGACTGGCCCTGCTCGATAACCTGCTCAACGGCCTGAGCCGCCATAGTGCGTAGATTTTGTCTTTTCATAACCGTAAAAATAAAAATGCCCGGAAACACCGGGCCTTAAGAATAAATTTGTTCAGGCAAGGCGATTGCCAGGGATGAACCATTCACGACGAGAATTTAATAGATCCTGCGCGCTCATTGCCTTTTTACCGGCCGGTTGCAGCGATTCAAGATTCAGTACCCCTTCTCCGGTCGCAACCTGGATACCGTTTTTGCTGGCGTCGATAATCGTACCGGGCTCTGCCGATGCATTGCCGTTAATAACTGAAGCTTTCCAGACTTTCACTGGCTGCTCATCAATCATCAACCAGCTCATCGGCCATGGATTAAAGGCGCGGATGCAGCGTTCGAGTTGAGCTGCTGACAGGGACCAGTCGATCCGGGCTTCTTCTTTACTCAGTTTCTCAGCATAGGTCACCTGTGCCTCATCCTGCACTTCAGGTGTCGCTGTATTGTCAGCAAGCTGTTGCAGCGTCTCAATCAGCCCCTGCGGGCCGAGATCCGCCAGCTTGTCATACAGCGTGGCGCTGGTATCTTCTGCGGTGATGGGACACGCCAGTTTATACAGCATGTCGCCCGTGTCTAAACCTACGTCCATCTTCATGATTGTCACGCCAGTTTCAGCATCGCCTGCCCACAGAGCACGCTGAATAGGAGCTGCACCACGCCAGCGTGGGAGCAAAGAACCATGAACGTTCACACAGCCCAGGCGGGGCATATCGAGTACCGCTTTCGGCAGAATGAGGCCGTAAGCCACAACTACCATCACGTCCGCGTTCAGGTCTGCCACTAACTTCTGGTTTTCCTCAGGTCGTAATGACGCAGGCTGGAAAACCGGTAAACCATGTGTTTCTGCCAGTACCTTAACCGGGCCAGGCATCAGTTTTTTACCGCGGCCAGCCGGACGGTCCGGCTGAGTAAATACGCCAACAATCTGATGGCCAGACGTTAACAGCGCGTCGAGATGACGCGCTGCAAAATCAGGGGTACCCGCGAAGATTATACGTAGTGATGTAGACACGTTATTCCTTGTATCCGGGGGCGTTAAGCGCGAGAACGCAAACGATCCAGTTTCTCAACTTTCTGACGAATACGCTGTTGCTTCAGAGGTGAGAGGTAATCGATAAACAGTTTACCGACCAGGTGATCCATCTCATGCTGAATGCAAATTGCCAGCAGATCGTCGGCTTCCAGCTCAAACGGATTGCCGTCACGATCCAGTGCGCGGATTTTAACTTTTTCGGCACGTGGCACCAAAGCGCGCTGTTCAGGGATAGACAGACAGCCTTCCTCAATACCTGTTTCGCCGCTTTTTTCCAGCAGCTCAGGGTTGATCAGCACCAGGCGCTCATCACGATTTTCAGAAACGTCGATCACAATAATACGTTTGTGAATGTCTACCTGGGTCGCGGCAAGGCCAATGCCTTCTTCAGCGTACATGGTATCGAACATATCATCGACGATACGCTGAATTTCTGCATTCACTTCTTTAACCGGTTCCGCGACGATGCGAAGGCGCTCGTCAGGAATATGTAACACTTGCAAAACTGCCATAAATTTCCAGAGTCGTGTTCAGGAGTTGATAAGAATATTACTTCTATTCTAGACAAATCCCCGGTCGATTGACAGCATCAGTGACCAATCGCAAAGATTGCTGAGGCTGCTTATGGCAGGGAAAAGGATGACGTCCACAGAGATATGGTTACGGCTTATAAACATCGGGTCGTTATACGGTGATGCGATGCTGGAGATTGCGCAGAGGCTGCTTCGCCAGGCAACCGTCGATGCTGAAGCTGTCAACGCGTCAGGGCTTTCGCCCAAACATGCCGTAAAGTTTTTTTCGTTCAGTGAGAGTGAGCTTGAACGTAGTCTGGAATGGCTGGAACACGCCGACAACCACCTTCTCACGGCGGATGATCCTCGCTTCCCGCCATTGTTGCGTTCTATCCCTGATTTTCCCGGGGCGCTATTTGTGCGAGGCCGCGTTGACGTGCTTAATAGCATGCAGCTTGCGGTTGTGGGCAGCCGTGCGCCCTCGTGGTATGGCGAGCGTTGGGGGAAAATGCTGAGCGAACAGCTGTCCCAATGTGGCTTTACGATCACCAGTGGTCTGGCTTGCGGCATCGACGGTGTAGCACATCATGCGGCGTTGTCTGCAAAAGGGCGAAGTGTCGCCGTGCTTGGCAATGGTCTTTTTAGTCTCTATCCGCGTCGTCATCATATTCTGGCTGAGCAACTTATTGCTTCAGAGGGGGCAATAGTGTCTGAGTTTTCACTCTCAACACCGCCCAGACCGGGTAACTTTCCACGGCGTAACCGGATCATTAGTGGGTTAAGCCAGGGCGTGCTGGTGGTCGAAGCTGCGATTCGGAGTGGGTCGCTGGTTACCGCAAGGTGCGCACTGGAGCAGGGGCGTGAAGTTTTTGCGCTGCCCGGCCCGTTGGGGAACCCCGGCTGCGAAGGCCCTCACTGGCTGATAAAACAGGGGGCGACGCTGGTGACCTGCAAAGAAGATATCCTTGAAAATTTGCAGTATGGACTGCATTGGTTGCAGGATGATCTCCAAAAGCGACATATTTCATCGGATCAGGAGGCAGTAGCATTGCCATTTCCCAAGCTCCTGGCTAACGTAGGAGATGAGGTAACACCTGTTGACGTTGTCGCTGAACGTGCCGGCCAACCTGTGCCAGTAACGGTAGCACAGCTACTCGAACTGGAGTTAGCAGGGTGGATCGCAGCTGTACCCGGCGGCTATGTCCGATTAAGGAGGGCATGCCATGTTCGACGTACTGATGTATTTGTTTGAGACTTACATCCACAACGAAGCAGAAATGCAGGTGGATCAGGACAAATTAACACGGGATCTGACCGACGCAGGTTTTGAGCGGGAAGATATATATAATGCGTTGATGTGGCTGGATAAGTTGGCTGATTATCAGGACGGCCTCGCCGAACCGATGCAGCTTGCTTCTGACCCATTGTCTGTGCGCATCTATACAGCTGAAGAGTGTGAAAGGCTGGATGCCAGCTGCCGGGGATTCATTTTATTCCTCGAGCAGATTCAGGTGCTAAACCTCGAAACGAGAGAGATGGTGATAGAGCGCGTCATGGCGCTGGATACTGCTGAGTTTGAATTGGAAGATCTGAAATGGGTGATCCTGATGGTTCTGTTCAACATTCCAGGCTGTGAAAATGCCTATCAGCAAATGGAAGAATTACTCTTTGAAGTGAATGAAGGTATGCTGCATTAATTCTATGTGCAGCAACAAGAGTTGTTATGGCCAAATCAGCACTCTTCACGGTGCATAAAAACGAGCCCTGCCCACAGTGCGGGGCAGAACTTGTTATTCGGTCCGGGAAACACGGTCCGTTTCTCGGTTGTTCACACTATCCGGAATGTGATTATGTCCGTCCCCTGAAAAGCCAGGCGGATGGACATATCGTCAAAATTCTGGAGGGACAGCTTTGTCCTCTCTGTGGCGGTGAACTGGCGCTGCGGCAGGGGCGGTTCGGGATGTTTATCGGATGCAGCCGCTACCCGGAGTGTGAACATACGGAACAAATTGATAAGCCAGATGAAACAGCAATTGCCTGCCCTCAGTGCCAGCGTGGCCAATTGGTGCAGCGGCGCTCTCGTTATGGCAAGACCTTCCATTCGTGCGATCGCTATCCTGAATGCCAGTTCGTCATCAATTTCAAACCAGTAGCGGGCGTCTGCTCTCATTGCGATTATCCGTTACTTATAGAGAAGAAAACCGCGCAAGGCTTGAAACGCTTTTGCGCCAGTAAACAATGTGGAAAGCCGGTTTCGGCGGATCAAATCAGTGAATAATAACCTGCCATCAGGCTCCATCGCGCAGGCGGTGGAAATCCTGAAAAAAGAAGAAGTCATCGCCTATCCAACAGAAGCCGTTTTCGGGGTCGGGTGTGATCCTGACAGCGAAGTCGCCGTTAACCGTCTGCTGGCGCTAAAACAGCGGCCTGTCGAAAAAGGATTGATTTTGATCGCTGCGAACTACGAGCAGCTTAAGCCTTATATTGATGATTCCATGCTGACACCTGCACAGCGGGAAACCATTTTCTCTGCGTGGCCTGGTCCCGTGACGTTTGTTTTTCCTGCACAGCCGACAACGCCGCGCTGGTTAACCGGGCGTTTCGATTCACTCGCGGTACGTGTCACCGACCATCCGCTGGTGGTGGAGTTATGCCAGGCATTTGGTAAACCTCTGGTTTCAACCAGCGCCAACCTGACCGGGCTTCCCCCTTGTCGGACAACCGAAGAAGTTCTGGCGCAGTTCGGGAATGATTTCCCTGTTGCCGTGGGTGAAACCGGTGGTCGTCTTAACCCGTCAGAAATTCGCGATGCCTTGACCGGCGAACGTTTTCGCCAGGGATAATGTGATGGAAACCTATGCTGTTTTTGGTAACCCGATCGCGCACAGCAAGTCGCCTCTGATCCATCGGCTGTTTGCGGAGCAATTGCATATAGATCACCCATATGGTCGGGTTCTTGCGCCTGTTGATGCATTTATACCGACGCTGAATAGCTTTTTTGATGCGGGTGGTAAAGGTGCGAACGTCACGGTGCCTTTTAAAGAAGAGGCTTTCGGGCGCGCGGATGAACTGACCGAACGTGCGTCGCTCGCTGGCGCCGTCAATACTCTTAAGCGGCTTGAAGATGGTCGCCTTCTGGGCGATAACACCGATGGGATTGGTTTACTCAGCGATCTGGAGCGATTGTCGTTTATTAAACCAGGCTTTCGGATCCTGCTGATCGGCGCGGGTGGCGCCTCGCGCGGCGTATTGCTTCCTCTTCTTTCGCTGGATTGTGCGGTGACAATCACCAACCGTACTTTCTCCAGAGCAGAAGAGCTGGCGGCGTTGTTCGCACACACAGGCAGCGTAGCTGCGGTAGCACCTGACGATCTCGCGCGTCACGAATTTGATCTTGTGATTAATGCCACCTCAAGCGGTATTAATGGAGAGATCCCGGCGATTCCTGCATCCCTGATTCATTCCCACATCTACGCCTATGACATGTTTTATCAAAAAGGGAAAACGCCCTTTCTGACCTGGTGCGAGCAACAGGGGGCAAAACACGTGGCTGATGGTCTGGGAATGCTGGTGGGGCAGGCGGCTCATGCGGTGCTACTCTGGCATGGCCTGTTACCCGCTGTAGAACCGGTGATTGAAAAGCTCAAACAGGAACTGACGGCGTGAATCAGGCGATTCATTTTCCCGACAGAGAAATCTGGGATGAAAACAAGCAAGCGGTTTGTTTCCCGGTGCTGGTGCATGGTATGCAGCTTACCTGTGCGATTAAAGGGGAAACGTTGCTTCAGCGCTTTGGGGGGGCAGATCCGTTAGCGGTCTTTTGCGAAAATCGCTGGGACCTGGAAGAGGATGCCAGCGATTTGATCCGCGATCAGCAGGAAGACGATCAGGGTTGGGTCTGGTTATCCTGATCCAGATAGTCATTTTTCCATTTAACGTAATTGTTCGCTGAGTATTTCAATCCTTCGATCTCCGTCTCTTTTAGGGGGCGGATCTGTTTAACCGGGCTGCCTAAATAGAGATACCCACTTTCAAGACGCTTGTTTTGCGGAACAAGACTCCCTGCGCCAATCATTACGTCATCTTCTACAATGACGCCATCCAGCAAAATCGATCCCATCCCAACGAGAACCCTGTTACCGATCGTGCAGCCGTGGAGCATCACTTTATGGCCGACGGTAACATCTTCCCCAATAATGAGCGGGTTGCCCTCAGGGTTATAAGATGACTTATGAGTCACATGCAACACGCTGCCGTCCTGAATATTGGTGCGTGCACCGATTGCAACGTAGTTAACATCGCCCCGGATCGCGACAAGTGGCCAGATGCTGACATCATCGGCCATGCGAACATCACCAATGACCACGCTGCTGGCATCGATCATCACGCGATCGCCTTTTTGGGGGAACAGATGTTTATAAGGACGTAATACTGCAAACATATCTACCTCGATACAGATGAGCGTTATTAAAGAAGACTTTGATCGTATTCCTGGAGCGAGGCAAGGCAAAATGCGTCAATTTTTAAGCGGATCGGGTGGGTTTTCAGCGAAAAGCACGGAAAATCATCAGTTGGAAAAAAAGATCTAAAAAATACTTGTGCTAAAAACTGGGATCCCTATAATGCGCCTCCATCGACACGGCAGATGTGAATCACTTCACAGACAACCCGGTCGGTTGAAGAGAAAAAATCCTGAAATAACGGGTTGACTCTGAAAGAGGAAAGCGTAATATACGCCACCTCGCGACAGAGCGCTGAAGCGCGTCGCAACTGCTCTTTAACAATTTATCAGACAATCTGTGTGGGCACTCAAAGTGACATGGATTCTTAACGTCCTCGGACGAAAAATGAATACCAAGTCTCTGAGTGAACATACGTAATTCATTACGAAGTTTAATTCACGAGCATCAAACTTAAATTGAAGAGTTTGATCATGGCTCAGATTGAACGCTGGCGGCAGGCCTAACACATGCAAGTCGAACGGTAACAGGAAGCAGCTTGCTGCTTCGCTGACGAGTGGCGGACGGGTGAGTAATGTCTGGGAAACTGCCTGATGGAGGGGGATAACTACTGGAAACGGTAGCTAATACCGCATAACGTCGCAAGACCAAAGAGGGGGACCTTCGGGCCTCTTGCCATCGGATGTGCCCAGATGGGATTAGCTAGTAGGTGGGGTAACGGCTCACCTAGGCGACGATCCCTAGCTGGTCTGAGAGGATGACCAGCCACACTGGAACTGAGACACGGTCCAGACTCCTACGGGAGGCAGCAGTGGGGAATATTGCACAATGGGCGCAAGCCTGATGCAGCCATGCCGCGTGTATGAAGAAGGCCTTCGGGTTGTAAAGTACTTTCAGCGGGGAGGAAGGCGACAGGGTTAATAACCCTGTCGATTGACGTTACCCGCAGAAGAAGCACCGGCTAACTCCGTGCCAGCAGCCGCGGTAATACGGAGGGTGCAAGCGTTAATCGGAATTACTGGGCGTAAAGCGCACGCAGGCGGTCTGTCAAGTCGGATGTGAAATCCCCGGGCTCAACCTGGGAACTGCATTCGAAACTGGCAGGCTAGAGTCTTGTAGAGGGGGGTAGAATTCCAGGTGTAGCGGTGAAATGCGTAGAGATCTGGAGGAATACCGGTGGCGAAGGCGGCCCCCTGGACAAAGACTGACGCTCAGGTGCGAAAGCGTGGGGAGCAAACAGGATTAGATACCCTGGTAGTCCACGCCGTAAACGATGTCGACTTGGAGGTTGTGCCCTTGAGGCGTGGCTTCCGGAGCTAACGCGTTAAGTCGACCGCCTGGGGAGTACGGCCGCAAGGTTAAAACTCAAATGAATTGACGGGGGCCCGCACAAGCGGTGGAGCATGTGGTTTAATTCGATGCAACGCGAAGAACCTTACCTACTCTTGACATCCAGAGAACTTTCCAGAGATGGATTGGTGCCTTCGGGAACTCTGAGACAGGTGCTGCATGGCTGTCGTCAGCTCGTGTTGTGAAATGTTGGGTTAAGTCCCGCAACGAGCGCAACCCTTATCCTTTGTTGCCAGCGGTTAGGCCGGGAACTCAAAGGAGACTGCCAGTGATAAACTGGAGGAAGGTGGGGATGACGTCAAGTCATCATGGCCCTTACGAGTAGGGCTACACACGTGCTACAATGGCGCATACAAAGAGAAGCGACCTCGCGAGAGCAAGCGGACCTCATAAAGTGCGTCGTAGTCCGGATTGGAGTCTGCAACTCGACTCCATGAAGTCGGAATCGCTAGTAATCGTGGATCAGAATGCCACGGTGAATACGTTCCCGGGCCTTGTACACACCGCCCGTCACACCATGGGAGTGGGTTGCAAAAGAAGTAGGTAGCTTAACCTTCGGGAGGGCGCTTACCACTTTGTGATTCATGACTGGGGTGAAGTCGTAACAAGGTAACCGTAGGGGAACCTGCGGTTGGATCACCTCCTTACCTTAAAGAACCTGCCTTTGTAGTGTCCACACAGATTGTCTGATGAAAAGTAAATAGCAAGGCGTCTTGCGATTGAGACTGTACGTCCCCTTCGTCTAGAGGCCCAGGACACCGCCCTTTCACGGCGGTAACAGGGGTTCGAATCCCCTAGGGGACGCCACTTGCTGGTTCGTGAGTGAAAGTCACCTGCCGTCATATCTCAAAACTGACTTGCGAGTCATGTTTGAGATATTTGCTCTTTAAAAATCTGGATCAAGCTGAAAATTGAAACGACACATCTTTAATGGTGTGTTCGAGTCTCTCAAATTTTCGCAATCATGAAGTGAAACATCTTCGGGTTGTGAGGTTAAGCGACTAAGCGTACACGGTGGATGCCCTGGCAGTCAGAGGCGATGAAGGACGTGCTAATCTGCGAAAAGCGCCGGCGAGGTGATATGAACCTTTGACCCGGCGATGTCCGAATGGGGAAACCCAGTGCAATCCGTTGCACTATCGTTAACTGAATACATAGGTTAACGAGGCGAACCGGGGGAACTGAAACATCTAAGTACCCCGAGGAAAAGAAATCAACCGAGATTCCCCCAGTAGCGGCGAGCGAACGGGGAGCAGCCCGGAGTCTGAATCAGCTTGTGTGTTAGTGGAACGGTCTGGAAAGTCCGACGGTACAGGGTGATAGTCCCGTACACGAAAATGCACAGGTTGTGAACTCGAAGAGTAGGGCGGGACACGTGGTATCCTGTCTGAATATGGGGGGACCATCCTCCAAGGCTAAATACTCCTGACTGACCGATAGTGAACCAGTACCGTGAGGGAAAGGCGAAAAGAACCCCGGCGAGGGGAGTGAAAAAGAACCTGAAACCGTGTACGTACAAGCAGTGGGAGCCTCTTTATGGGGTGACTGCGTACCTTTTGTATAATGGGTCAGCGACTTATATTCTGTAGCAAGGTTAACCGTATAGGGGAGCCGAAGGGAAACCGAGTCTTAACTGGGCGTTAAGTTGCAGGGTATAGACCCGAAACCCGGTGATCTAGCCATGGGCAGGTTGAAGGTTGGGTAACACTAACTGGAGGACCGAACCGACTAATGTTGAAAAATTAGCGGATGACCTGTGGCTGGGGGTGAAAGGCCAATCAAACCGGGAGATAGCTGGTTCTCCCCGAAAGCTATTTAGGTAGCGCCTCGTGAACTCATCTTCGGGGGTAGAGCACTGTTTCGGCTAGGGGGCCATCCCGGCTTACCAACCCGATGCAAACTACGAATACCGAAGAATGTTATCACGGGAGACACACGGCGGGTGCTAACGTCCGTCGTGAAGAGGGAAACAACCCAGACCGCCAGCTAAGGTCCCAAAGTCATGGTTAAGTGGGAAACGATGTGGGAAGGCACAGACAGCCAGGATGTTGGCTTAGAAGCAGCCATCATTTAAAGAAAGCGTAATAGCTCACTGGTCGAGTCGGCCTGCGCGGAAGATGTAACGGGGCTAAACCATGCACCGAAGCTGCGGCAGCGACGCTTAGGCGTTGTTGGGTAGGGGAGCGTTCTGTAAGCCGTTGAAGGTGTGCTGTGAGGCATGCTGGAGGTATCAGAAGTGCGAATGCTGACATAAGTAACGATAAAGCGGGTGAAAAGCCCGCTCGCCGGAAGACCAAGGGTTCCTGTCCAACGTTAATCGGGGCAGGGTGAGTCGACCCCTAAGGCGAGGCCGAAAGGCGTAGTCGATGGGAAACAGGTTAATATTCCTGTACTTGGTGTTACTGCGAAGGGGGGACGGAGAAGGCTATGTCAGCCGGGCGACGGTTGTCCCGGTTTAAGCATGTAGGCGGAGGTTCCAGGTAAATCCGGTACCTTGTTAACGCTGAGGTGTGATGACGAGGCACTACGGTGCTGAAGTGATAAATGCCCTGCTTCCAGGAAAAGCCTCTAAGCATCAGGTAACACGAAATCGTACCCCAAACCGACACAGGTGGTCAGGTAGAGAATACCAAGGCGCTTGAGAGAACTCGGGTGAAGGAACTAGGCAAAATGGTGCCGTAACTTCGGGAGAAGGCACGCTGATGTGTAGGTGAAGTCCCTGCGGACGGAGCTGAAATCAGTCGAAGATACCAGCTGGCTGCAACTGTTTATTAAAAACACAGCACTGTGCAAACACGAAAGTGGACGTATACGGTGTGACGCCTGCCCGGTGCCGGAAGGTTAATTGATGGGGTTAGCGGCAACGCGAAGCTCTTGATCGAAGCCCCGGTAAACGGCGGCCGTAACTATAACGGTCCTAAGGTAGCGAAATTCCTTGTCGGGTAAGTTCCGACCTGCACGAATGGCGTAATGATGGCCAGGCTGTCTCCACCCGAGACTCAGTGAAATTGAACTCGCTGTGAAGATGCAGTGTACCCGCGGCAAGACGGAAAGACCCCGTGAACCTTTACTATAGCTTGACACTGAACACTGGTCCTTGATGTGTAGGATAGGTGGGAGGCTTAGAAGCGTGGACGCCAGTCTGCGTGGAGCCAACCTTGAAATACCACCCTTTAATGGCTGGTGTTCTAACGTAGACCCGTAATCCGGGTTGCGGACAGTGTCTGGTGGGTAGTTTGACTGGGGCGGTCTCCTCCCAAAGAGTAACGGAGGAGCACGAAGGTTGGCTAATCCTGGTCGGACATCAGGAGGTTAGTGCAATGGCATAAGCCAGCTTGACTGCGAGCGTGACGGCGCGAGCAGGTGCGAAAGCAGGTCATAGTGATCCGGTGGTTCTGAATGGAAGGGCCATCGCTCAACGGATAAAAGGTACTCCGGGGATAACAGGCTGATACCGCCCAAGAGTTCATATCGACGGCGGTGTTTGGCACCTCGATGTCGGCTCATCACATCCTGGGGCTGAAGTAGGTCCCAAGGGTATGGCTGTTCGCCATTTAAAGTGGTACGCGAGCTGGGTTTAGAACGTCGTGAGACAGTTCGGTCCCTATCTGCCGTGGGCGCTGGAGAATTGAGGGGGGCTGCTCCTAGTACGAGAGGACCGGAGTGGACGCATCACTGGTGTTCGGGTTGTCATGCCAATGGCACTGCCCGGTAGCTAAATGCGGAAAAGATAAGTGCTGAAAGCATCTAAGCACGAAACTTGCCCCGAGATGAGTTCTCCCTGAGACCTTGAGTCTCCTGAAGGAACGTTGAAGACTACGACGTTGATAGGTCGGGTGTGTAAGCGCAGCGATGCGTTGAGCTAACCGATACTAATGAACCGTGAGGCTTAACCTTACAACGCCGAAGCTGTTTTGGCGAACGAGAGACAGACACGATTTTCAGCCTGATACAGATTAACAGAATTTGCCTGGCGGCTTTAGCGCGGTGGTCCCACCTGACCCCATGCCGAACTCAGAAGTGAAACGCCGTAGCGCCGATGGTAGTGTGGGGTCTCCCCATGTGAGAGTAGGGAACTGCCAGGCATCAAATTTAGCGTGCTGATATGGCTCAGTTGGTAGAGCGCACCCTTGGTAAGGGTGAGGTCCCCAGTTCGACTCTGGGTATCAGCACCACTTTATACTTAGGTTAAAGTTCGGCAAGAAGTAAAAGAATTTGTCTGGCGGCTTTAGCGCGGTGGTCCCACCTGACCCCATGCCGAACTCAGAAGTGAAACGCCGTAGCGCCGATGGTAGTGTGGGGTCTCCCCATGTGAGAGTAGGGAACTGCCAGACATCAAACAAGTAGAAAGGCCATCCGAAAGGATGGCCTTTTTGCGTTATGCCCTCAGCTAAACCAATTTCCTTATCAGATATTCCAACGAGTGCCGTTAATACCTTACTTGACGTATTAAAGCGTCTTAACCCAGCTATAAATGAATTCACGGAATGCATAATGCTTACTCGCAGCAGCGTTAAATCAATTCAGTGATTCAGACTGAGGTTGTATAGGTAAGGAAATAGGGCTATAAAAAAAACAGGATACTGAATCTAAAAATTATCTGATGATATCTGAGAGGGGAAATATACATCCCTTTGATTAGATAAAATAAAAGCGCGGCGATGGCCGCGCTTTTAAAAGTATTATTTAGTCAGGGCGACAATACCGAGAGTCAGGCCAGCTATTGCTGCGGCGCCACCGGCAATCGCACCTGCTGTTTCCCAGTTATCCTGGGTAGTCCCCTTCATACAGGTATTGGTGTGAACCAGTCGCCCCTGATCGTCGTATACCGGTACACAGGGAGAGTCGTGCGCGCAACCAGCAAGCAGCGCAGCGAGAAGTGCAACGGAAAGGAATCTTTTCATGATGTTACCTCAATATGATCGCTTATTCGCTAAAGAGCCGATGCGGCAATTTACGAATTGATGATTATTTTACCACCGCACTAATACCATACAGCACGGGGAATAATCTCAAATTGTGTGAATTGTAAAAATCATGGATAAAAAAGAGGGGCGTTGATTATTTATGGAGGAAATGTGAAGAGATGTCTTTTTATTAGAATGCTGACAGGAAATAAAAAAGGCACCAGAGGTGCCTTTATGATTTTCATTAATCCTTATGCTTTGTAAACCGTCTCCGGACAACAACGAAGAAAACAGGAACAAAGAAAATAGCCAGCAGAGTGGCTGACAGCATCCCGCCCATCACGCCCGTCCCGACAGCGTTTTGTGCCCCACTACCTGCGCCACTACTGATGACCAGAGGCATAACACCAAGAATAAATGCCAGGGAGGTCATCAGGATAGGGCGCAGACGCATACGTGAGGCTTCCAGCGTGGCTTCAATAATCCCTTTGCCTTCTTTATCCATAAGATCCTTGGCGAACTCAACGATCAGTATGGCGTTTTTGGCTGATAAACCAATTGTCGTAAGCAGACCAACCTGGAAGTAAACGTCATTGTTCAGCCCACGTATTGATGCAGCCAGAAGCGCGCCGATCACCCCCAGGGGGACAACCAGCATGACCGAGAATGGAATTGACCAGCTTTCATAGAGAGCCGCCAGACACAGGAACACCACAATCAGTGAAATGGCATACAGTGCTGGAGCCTGATTTCCGGAAAGACGTTCCTGATAAGACATCCCCGTCCAGTCGTAGCCAATTCCGGAAGGCAGTTTCGACGCAAGGCTTTCCATCATCTCCATTGCCTCACCGGTACTTTTGCCTGGCGCAGACTCACCGAGGATCTCCATTGATGGCATCCCATTGTAACGTTCCAGACGAGGTGAGCCGTACACCCAGTGAGAGCTGCTAAAGGCAGAGAAAGGCACCATTTCGCCGTTAGCACTACGCACATACAGGTCGTTAATATCTCCTGGTAACATACGGAAGCGAGCATCAGCCTGGACATAAACTTTTTTCACGCGTCCATGATCGATAAAGTCGTTCACATAAGTGCCACCCAATGCTGTTGAGATGGTCTGATTGACATCAGATATGCTCACACCCAGCGCCTGGGCCTTCTCCTGGTCGACATCCAGTTTGTACTGTGGCGTATCTTCCAGTCCGTTAGGACGCACGCGGACCAGTAAGTCAGGATGTTCCCTTACCATGCCAAGCAGTTGGTTACGTGCCTGCGTGAGCTGCGTATGTCCCAGGTTTGCCTGGTCAATCAGTTCAAAGTCAAAGCCTGTTGCGGTACCCAGTTCAATAATGGCAGGGAGGTTAAACGGAAATACAAGACCATCTTTGATCTGGCTAAACGCTTTCGTTGCGCGGCTGACAATCGCCTCAACGCCGTTTTCCTTGCCCGGGCGTTCTTCCCATGGCTTCAGGCTGACGAAAGCGATACCGGAGTTCTGCCCCTGCCCGCTAAAGCTAAATCCGTTTACGGTAAAGACCGATTCAACGTTCGCTTTCTCTTTCGTCAGATAATAGTCCTGAACCTGATCGAGTACCTGCTGGGTACGCATCTGCGTCGCCCCTGCCGGCAGCTGAACCATCGTCATAAACACCCCCTGATCCTCTTCCGGCAGGAAGGAGGAAGGCAGGCGCAGGAACAGTACTGCCATGCCGCCGACGATGATGACGTAAACCAGCAGATAGCGTCCGGTCTTACGTAAAATGCCGCTCACGCTGTTGCTGTAGTGCTCCACGCTCTTATCAAAAAGCGCGTTAAACCAGCCGAAGAATCCACCTTTCTTTTCATGATGGTCGCTGGAAACCGGTTTGAGCAGCGTTGCACATAAAGCAGGCGTTAATATCAACGCCACCAGCACCGATAAGGCCATCGCGGAGACAATGGTCAGCGAGAACTGGCGATAGATAGCCCCGGTTGAACCTCCAAAAAATGCCATCGGAATAAACACCGCTGAAAGCACCATGGCAATGCCCACCAGAGCGCCCTGGATTTGCTCCATCGACTTCTGGGTCGCCTCTTTTGGCGGCAGCTTGTCCTCAACCATGACGCGTTCTACGTTCTCAACCACCACGATGGCATCATCGACGAGCAAACCTATCGCCAATACCATCCCGAACATCGTCAGGGTGTTAATGGAGAAACCAAACGCAGCCAGTACCGCGAAGGTACCCAGTAGCACCACGGGCACGGCAATAGTCGGAATAAGGGTTGCCCGCAGGTTTTGCAGGAACAAGTACATCACCAGGAACACGAGAACGATCGCTTCAAACAGCGTCTTCACCACTTCATGGATTGAGATCTTCACGAAAGGTGTGGTGTCGTACGGATAAACGACTTTCAGGCCCTGAGGGAAGAAGGGCTGCAACTGCGCCAGTTTACTCTTAATGGCGGCAGCGGTATCCAGCGCGTTTGCGCCAGTCGCCAGCTTGATCCCGAGCCCCGTTGCTGCCTGGCCATTGATTTTGGTGACCATGTTGTAGTTTTCGCCACCCAGCTCAATGCGGGCCACATCTTTCAGGTGGACCATTGAACCGTCCTGGTTCACCTTCAGCGTCACACGGCCAAACTCCTCCGGCGATTTCAGGCGCGTTTGAGCAATAATTGAGGCGTTCAGTTGCTGCCCTGGTACGGACGGCGTACCTCCCAACTGGCCCGCAGCAATCTGGTCGTTCTGCGTTTTCAGTTGGTTAATGACATCCAACGGCGTGAGCTGATATTTATTCATCGCGTTGCTGTCCAGCCAGATGCGCATTGCATACTGCGCACCGAACAGCTGCACATCACCGACGCCGGAAGTACGGCTGATCGCATCTTTTACGTTAGAAGCGACATAGTCGGAGATATCATCCTGAGTGAGGTTTTTATTATCCGACACAAATCCCGCGACCAGCAGGAAGCTGCTGCTGGATTTTTCCACGCCGATCCCCTGTTGCTGTACTTCTTGCGGTAGCAGCGGCATAGCGAGCTGGAGTTTGTTCTGAACCTGCACCTGCGCGATATCAGGATCCGTACCCGACTCGAACGTCAGGGTGATGGTGACGTTACCGGCAGAATCACTGGTGGACGACATGTACATCAGATTGTCGATTCCGTTCATGTTCTGTTCGATAACCTGCGTCACGGTATCCTGGACCGTCTGGGCATCAGCGCCAGGGTAGGTCGCTGTCACCGCAACTGCTGGCGGCGCAATGGTTGGATATTGCGCCACCGGCAGTTTTAAAATGGCCAGCCCGCCCGCAATCATCAGAATGATGGAGAGCACCCAGGCGAAAACAGGCCGTTGAATAAAGAAATTAGCCATCTCGTTATCCCTTAACTGGCTGGAGTCGCGGCGGTATCAGGAATAGCCACGACGGTGACGCCAGGGCGAACTTTTTGCAGGCCGCTGATAATGACGCGGTCGCCATTTTTCAGACCTTCCGTGATCAACCACCGATCGCCAATCGCCTGCGGTGCAACGACAGTGCGAGATTCCACCTGGTTTTTATCGTTTACCACAAGCACGGTTGCATCACCGCGAGGTGTACGGGTTACCCCCTGCTGGGGAACAAGGATGGCATCAGGCTGTGTGCCTTCGTCAATGCGTGCACGGACAAACATACCCGGTAACAGCATATGCTGAGGGTTAGGGAAGAGAGCGCGAAGGGTGATTGAGCCGGTACTTTCATCTACCGTGACATCAGAGAACTGGAGCGTTCCTTTCAGCGGATAAGGCTGGCCATTTTCCATCAGCAACTCAACGCTGCTGGTGTCTCCCTTTTGCAGGCTCGTCTGCTGCTTCAGACGCATAAAATCGCTGCTGGATTGCGTTACATCGACATAAATGGGATCGAGCTGCTGAACTGTCGCCAGTGCGGTTGACTGACCATTAGTGACTAACGCCCCTTCAGTGACGCTGGATTTGCCAATGCGCCCGTTGATTGGCGATGTGACTTTCGTATAAGCAAGATTGATCCGCGCGCTCTCAACGCCAGCTTTCGCGGCAACGACGCTTGCATCCGCCTGCTGGGCGGTTGCCACCGCCTGATCATACTCCTGCTTGCTCACATATTGCGTACCGACCAGCGGAAGGTAACGTTTTACCGTCAGATGGGCTATGTTTGCCGCCGCCTGCGCTTTTACCAGTTCACCTTTCGCATTGTCGTAGGCTGCCTGATAGGTGGCCGGATCGATCTGATAAAGTGATTCACCCGCTTTGACGTCGCTGCCTTCGGTAAAATTACGGTGCAGAATGATACCACTTACCTGGGGACGAACCTCCGCTACACGATAAGCGTCAGTTCTGCCTGGCAATTCCGTCGTTACGGCCAGTGGCGCGCTTTTGACTATATGAACACTGACCTGAGGAGCTTGCCCATGCTGCTGTGGGTTTTTTTGTCCATCGCACCCGGCGAGCAGTGCAGCACAGACAATGAAACCGGATAAGGGTAAGCGTCTGAAGTGATTCGTCATTACTGTTCCTTAAACTACCCTTGAACCGATATATGCCATAAGTCGGTGAAAGGGTGTGAGGCAAAAAAAGAAATGTAGCTGCGTATAATAATGAGGGTATTCAAGGTTTTTTAATTTATAAGTGCTGATGGAGGCAATAAAAAGCAAAATCAGATTCTGAACCAGTGTATTCGAAATCCGGCTTCTGTCAGGATAATCAACGGAATACTTATGAGTAAATACAAACTATTTATTTAATGAATTTGATTCGCTCAATTTATTCGTATGAATTATAAATTAAATGAATTGACTTTTTTTGTGCAAAACTAAAACGGGTTATGGTGAATACTTTGACTTACACGACCCTTTAATAACGTTTGATGTCGTATCAACCGTATAAGTAATGAGTAGCAGGCTATGGCGCGTAAAAAGAAAGAAGAGGCTCAAAAGACCCGGCAGCAGCTGATTGAAGCCGCTATCGGGCTATTCGCGACACGTGGCGTGGCTAATACCACGCTTACCGACATCGCCGATGCTGCTCAACTTACTCGCGGGGCGGTTTACTGGCATTTTTCGAGTAAAGCGGAAATATTTAACGCCATCTGGGAACAGCAATTGCCGCTGCGTGAAATGATTCGTGACTGGTTAATACTTTCTGAAAAAGATGACCCTTTGTTAATGCTTCGTGAACAGTTTATTGTCGCGCTGCAATATATTGCGAGCGAGCCACGTCAGTATGCTCTTTTACAAATTCTGTATCATAAGTGTGAATTTCATGACGATGTGATTTCAGAATGTGAAATACGCAAGCGGATCGGTTTAAACGATACTTATCTTCGCAGGACGTTGAGACAATGCGTTGCGCGTAGCATTATTTCTTCCCAAACTAATATTGAACTGGCGCTGATTGTTTTCCACGCATTTTTTAGCGGAGTCATTAAAAACTGGTTAATGGATAGCAACAGTTTTAATCTGTACAAACAGGCGCCGGCGCTGGTGGATAATATTCTTGCGACACTAAATATCACTCGAGTGGCGCCAGTGTTCTACGATACAGCCTCATGATTGCATACGGGATGGTGACATCTCCCCGTGCTGGCACTGTTCCATAATAGCCTGCGCGGTAATCGGTTTGCCCAGCAGATAACCCTGTAGCGTATTGCATCCCAGTTCTGTCAGAAAGGTCTGCTGCGCTGCGGTTTCGACCCCTTCTGCCACGACCTTCAGATTCAGCGTTTTTGCCAGGGCAATAATCGCCGAGACGATCGTCGCATCTTCACTCTCTCCACTTAACTCTTTTACAAAAGCACGATCGATTTTCAACTCGCAGGCAGGGAGTCGCTTAAGATAAAGAAGGCTTGAATAACCTGTACCAAAATCGTCTATCGAGGCTTTTACGCCCGCATCCGTCAGCGCTGTCAGGACACGAACGCTTTCGTCCGGATTGCTCATCGCCGTGGTTTCGGTCACCTCCAGGATCAACATGCCGGGCGGTACGCTATGGCGCGTCAGACAATCGAGAACCGTTTTAACCAGCGACGGCTGTTCGAACTGCAACGTAGAAAGATTCACCGCCATTGACCAGTCCGTGTGGCCCTGAAGGTGCCATTCTCGCAGCTGGTGGCAGGCCTCGTCGATTACCCAGTTTCCAATTGGAATAATCAGCCCGGTTTTCTCTGCAAGCGGTAGAAACAGGTCGGGGGGCAGTAATCCCTGTTTGGGATGCTGCCAGCGTAACAGCGCTTCAAACCCGAGAACGGGCCCGGCAGGGGCGTGGAATTTAGGTTGATAAAGCAGACGTAACTCATCACGGTCGATGGCCTGCCACAGATCATTCATCAGCTGTAGATGCGTCTGCGCCAGCGTATTCATTGACGGCTGAAAGAAGTGATAACCGTTGCGACCCATATGTTTCGTGTGGTATATCGCAGCATCAGCGTTAAACATCAGTTCACGATCGGTTTTGCCATCGTGTGGATAGAGCGCAATGCCAATGCTCAGGGTGACCATCAGTTCGTAAGGATCGAGATGGAACGGGCTATCAATGACGCGTACCAGTGAATTTGCCAGTGAGGCAGCATCATCCGGGGTAGTGGTTTCGGCCAGCAGGACGAATTCATCCCCACCGATACGCGCCAGCGTGTACTGACCTTTCAACTGCAACAGCAAACGCTGAGTCACCGCAACCAGAAGATTGTCACCGACATCATGACCATAGGCATCGTTGACGGTTTTAAAGCCATCAAGATCCATAAACATCAGCGCGAAAGGGCTTCCTTCGCGATCGGCCTTGCTGATGGCCTGATCGAGGCGATCCTCAAGCAGAATACGATTGGGTAAGCGCGTCAGCGTATCATGCAACGCCAGCTGAGCGAGTTCACGGTTAGCTTCTGCCAGTGATGAGGCCAGCAGCGAGGTACGAGCCTGAAGGCGGGCATCGAACATCGATACCAGCAGCGTAATCCCCAGAATAGCGAGCGCGACCACGCTAACCAGTATCGCCAGCCAGCTCCCGTTAATACCATGATGATGGACCATCGTCGACATCGGAAATTGTGCTGCTTCCATGCCGGCGTAATGCATGCCAGCGATAGCGATGCCCATGGTGATCGCCGCCCCCAGACGCATCAACGCCATTCGTGCAGCTTCCTGACGTAAACGGAACGTCAGCCAAAGAGCGGCCAGTGAAGCGGCAAGGGCTATGCCCACAGAGATAGCCATCCACGTTTTATCCCAGACAATACCCGGTGTGACCTCCAGGGCAGCCATACCGGTGTAGTGCATGGCAACTATGCCTGTACCCATCACGACGGCGCCAGGCAGCAGTCGGCGCAAATGTAGCTGCTCGCCGCTAACGAGCCACAGGGCGAACATTGACGAGCTGATGGCGATAATCATCGAAAGCACGGTCAGGGTCGCGTTGTAACTCATGCTCATGGAAAGATCCATCGCCAGCATACCGATGAAATGCATCGCCCACACGCCAATCCCCATCGAAACACCGCCACCTGCCAGCCAGACGCGTGCAGCGACGCCCTGGCTTCCGGCAACGCGCGCAGCCATATTCAGCGCGGTATAGGCGGCAAGAATGGCGACAATAAAGGAGATGACGACGAGGATTTGGTTGTATTGGCTAACCAGCATGGTCTGTTCACTCGTTGTGAGACGTTAAGCAAGAGCGGTTGGAAAGGGCACAGACATTATCATCGTCAGGAAATGACGAAAAGTGATTTAAGCCCCTGTTTTTATTGGGTGATAACAGAGGGGCACAGGATGGAAGAGGCTAGTCCAGCTCTGAGCAGTTGACCAGTTTTAGCGGGTTCACGGAATTCATATTGCGACATTTATCGGTTTCGGTGCTCATCAGTTCAATCCACTGCATCAGCAGCGCATCGAAAATGAAAACAGAGACAGCAAAAACGACCAGCCACCAGTATTTACGAATCATGTGTCATTCCGCGAAAAGAGAGCCTGTAAGGTGGTGGAAATATACACGAAAAGCGGGCGTTGAAAAGTGGGGAAGGAGAAGGTTTACAAAGCGTTGACGGTCGCTCATCCGGGCAATAAAAAAGGCGCTTCCCCATGCCGAAGAGCGCCTTTTTAAACAAGCAGTTAGCTAATCGAAATTAGTTCATGCCGTATTTTTTCAATTTCTTACGCAGGGTACCACGGTTGATGCCCATCATCAGGGCAGCGCGGGTTTGATTACCACGGGTGTATTGCATCACCATGTCCAACAGTGGCTGTTCAACTTCAGCCAGTACCAGCTCATACAGGTCATTAACATCCTGACCGTTCAGTTGAGCAAAATAGTTCTTCAGTGCCTGTTTAACCGAGTCACGCAGGGGCTTTTGAGTCACCTGATCCTGAGAGTTAACGGTAGAAACGGTCAGTACGTCAGAATTTACGCGTTGTTCGAACATAGTTCTGTCAGCTCTTTATTTCATTACGCAAGATTTTCGAAGTATGCCTCCAACGCCTCCAGCTGTTCGCTGGCATCCTCAATGGCGTTGAATGTGCGCCGAAACTGGTCATTTGGAGCGTGCTCCTGGAGATACCAGGATACGTGTTTACGCGCAATTCGGTACCCTTTTGCCTGGCCGTAGTGGTCATGCAGTTCCCGAACATGCGAACAAAGCAAGCGCTTAACCTCTGCCAGAGGCAGCGGGGCAAGCAGCTCCCCAGTGTCCAGATAATGCTGGATTTCCCGAAAGATCCAGGGTCTTCCCTGAGCGGCACGTCCTATCATCAGAGCATCAGCTCCCGTATAGTCGAGCACAGCTCTGGCTTTAAGCGGGTCAGTTATGTCGCCATTCGCGATAATCGGAATGGAAACTTTCTGCTTAACTGCCCGAATGCTGTCGTATTCAGCTTCACCGTTGAACAAACAGGCGCGAGTGCGTCCATGAATGGTCAGGGCCTGAATGCCACAGTCTTCGGCCAGTTGGGCAATCTCTACACAGTTACGGTGTTCCGGCGACCAACCCGTGCGAATCTTCAACGTAACAGGAACGTCCACTGCGCTGACAACCGCCGTCAGGATTGACTTCACCTGGTCGGGGTATTGCAGAAGGGCTGAACCTGCAAGCTTGCGATTCACCTTTTTGGCCGGGCAACCCATATTGATATCAATAATCTGGGGGCCACTTTCCACGTTAATACGCGCGGCATCTGCCATCTCTTCAGGCACGCTTCCGGCAATTTGCACGGTGCGGATACCTGGCTCATCCACGTGCACCATCCGAAGGCGGGACTTGTCGCTTTCCCAAACCTGCGGGTTAGACGACATCATCTCGGAAACGGTTAATCCTGCTCCCATCTCGTAGCACAGCGTCCTGAACGGCCGGTCGGTAATACCTGCCATTGGGGCTGCGATCAGGCGATTTCTAAGCTGGTGGTGTCCGATGCGCATGAGTTAAGAAATGACCATACTGTGACTGCAAGGCGGCGTATATTACGCATTTTTTGCACGAGATGAAAGGCCAAACTTTGAACAATCCTCTGTTGTAGATCAAGGAATCGCCAGTCATTCTTTTCGGATAAGATTATTCGCTATTTAAATCATTGTGTTATGAAGAAATGAACATTTTGTGGGCGCTTACAATTTCCCGTAACTTCTCATCATTTCTGAATAAATGAATCAATTGGCCGGGATAATCTGCTGCGATATGCAGCAGATTATGGCGCTTCTTTGCGATCTGCGTCGCATTTCAGCACAGGATATCAGCGCAAAAAATCGGCTTATTCAACAACCAGACGGCCATGAAGCGGCTGAACCGGGCGGCTGTTTTCGTGGTGCATAGTGTGAGTTAATTTTTGCAGCTGTTCAGCAGAGACGGTCAGCGGATGCTTGAGCACCAACCATGTCACCCCTTCTGAGCACGGTGGTGTGGTCAGGGAGCCGCTAAAACGCCAGTAGGTTTTATCCGCAGGCAGTAATTTATTCATATCGAGGGTTGGCTTAATTGTAACGTTCTGGTCAACCTGCCCTGGCATCACGCCCCAGAGTTTATCCAGTGCAGCGTTTGCCGCGCCCTGATCGAACATAACGGCAACGACCGTCAGTTCGCCGTCAGCGTTTTTATGGACCAGATGCATTTCCATTGCGTATTTTTTACCGTGCACCGTGTTTTCGGATGGCGCATGGAAATGGAACTGCTGTAATGTCCAGGTCTGTTTATCAAGCGTGATGCTGTCGCGTGTATCGGCATTTTCACTCGCCTGGATAGTATGGCCGTTGTTTGTCAGGGTGACCGGGCCGTCGATATAGTGCGTTTCCAGCGGAGAGATGTGAGCTTTGACCGTATTATCAATGTTAACCGGCGACTGATACACCCCGCTTTTACACGTCATGTACGCCTCGTCCAGTTCGCCCCAGTGTTCCGGTGCGCCTTCTCCTTGATAGCTCCAGTGTGAGGCGTAAGTTGAAGCCGAAATCACGCTCAGCGCCAGCAGCGCTGCCTTGCCTGAAATGTGTTTCATCGTATTCTTCCTGTGAATTTTATTATCCAAATCAATTATTAACATTATGATTTGTGCGGTTATTTTATCGAAGAAAGGATGAAGGGGGGAGAAAAAACCGAAGGGAAAAGGCGTGGTCAGACGACCACGCCAAAGGCTTATTTTTTACGACCGGTGATGCGACACCACTCTTCTTTCTCGACAACCGGGTCGAGCGCAAAGAGATCGGCGTAGGCTTCACAGACGCTGTCTGCCTGGCTGGCAAGGATACCGGACAGGCCCAGCAGACCGCCTTCAACCGGCAGCACGCTGATTAACGGCGCCAGCTCGCGTAACGGGCCAGCCAGGATATTCGCGACCACCACATCGGCTTTCATGGCCTCTGGCTGTGCATCGGGCAGATACAGTTCAAGGCGATCGGAAACGCCATTACGCTCGGCGTTATCACGGCTGGCCTGAATCGCCTGCGGATCGATGTCGATCCCGATGGCTTTTGCCGCGCCCAGTTTCAGCGCCGCGATAGCGAGGATCCCGGATCCGCAACCGAAGTCGATCACGGTTTTGCCTTCCAGATCCAGGCCATCCAGCCATTGCAGGCACAAAGAGGTTGTCGGGTGGGTACCGGTGCCGAACGCCAGACCCGGATCCAGCATTACGTTGACCGCATTTTCATCGGGAACGTCGCGCCAGCTTGGGCAGATCCACAGACGCTGACCAAACTGCATTGGATGGAAGTTGTCCATCCACTCGCGTTCCCAGTCTTTGTCTTCCAGCTGTTCGATTTTATGCGCGAAACCCGCGCCCAGCAGCGGATGGTTTTCCAGAATCGCCACGACCTCTTTCATGTCGGTTTCTGCATCGAACAGGCCGATAACGTCCGTATCACCCCACAGGCGCGTTTCGCCTGGTAGCGGCTCAAAGACCGGCGTGTCATGCGTGTCCTGGAACGTGATAGAGACCGAACCGGCCTCCATCAGCGCATCACTCAGTTCTTCGGCGTTCGCGCCGGTTGTGTTCAGTTTCAATTGGATCCACGGCATGGCAAAACTCTTTATTTATCAGTAGAAATCAGGGTGGCGGGTGGAACGGGACGGCCAAAACGGTTACCCACCACAAACGCCAGTAAACTTAACAGTAACGAAGGCACGATCGGGTGAAAGCCAAGATACTGAATTTTCAACGTGGCGAGAACGGCATACAGGACGCCCCCGACAATCATGCCGCTTAATGCACCCGCGGCATTCGCGCGTTCCCAGTACAGCCCCAGCACCAGCGGCCACAGGAAAACGGCTTCCAGCCCGCCAAAGGCGAGCAGGTTCAACCAGATGATCATCTCCGGTGGACGCCACGCGGCCAGCAGCAGCAACGCCCCCAGCACCAGGGTAATCACCGCCGACATGCGCTTGAGGCGTCGCTCATTTTCGACCTGTTCAGGGCGCAAATTCAGATAGAGATCTTTAATGATCGTAGCGGAACTTTGCAGCAACTGAGCGTTGATGGTCGACATAATGGCCGCCATGGGTGCGGCGAGAAAAATTCCGGCGGCAAACGGCGGAAGTACTTTCACCATCAGGGTTGGAATGACCAGATCCGGTACGGTAAGGTCAGGGATCACCGCGCGTCCCAGCGCGCCCGCCAGGTGCATACCAAACATCAGGATTGCCACCACAATTGTCCCGATAATAATCCCGCGGTGTACCGCTTTGCTGTCTTTATATGAGATGCAGCGCACGGCGGTATGCGGCAGGCCAATCACGCCAAAGCACACCAGCACCCAGAACGAGGTCATAAAGGTTGGAGAGAGGATGTCATCCGCCCCCTGCGGCGAGACCAGTTTCGGATCGATCGCTTCCAGGGTTTCAACCGCATGGCTCAGGCCCCCTGCGGCATGCACGATACCCACCAGCAGAACGAGAGTGCCAATAAGCATCACCATTCCCTGCATCGTGTCGTTCAGAACGCTGGCACGGAACCCGCCAAACGCGGTGTACAGCGCGATACTCACACCGAAAATGACCAGACCCGTCTCGTAGGGGATCCCGGCTGCCGTTTCCAGCAGACGTGCGCCGCCGATAAACTGCACCGTCATCGCACCAATAAACGCCACCAGCAGACTCAGGCTTGCCAGCCATACCAGCAAGCGACTCTGATAGCGGGCAAACAGCATATCGTTCAGCGTCACGGCATTGTAGCGACGGGCCAGAATGGCAAACTTTTTACCCAGTATGCCCAGAGAGAGCCAGATGGCAGGCAACTGGATCATGGCCAGCAGTACCCAGCCCAGTCCGTACTTATAAGCGGCGCCCGGGCCACCGATAAACGAGCTGGCGCTGATGTAAGTAGCGGTCAGCGTCATGGCCAGCACGACGCCACCCATTGAGCGGCTCCCGAGGAAATACTCGTTCAGAAAGGTGCCGGTCGAACGTTTACGCATCGCATAAACCGACAGGCCAAACACCAGGAACAGGTAAGCGACAAGCGGCAGAATGACTTCAAGCTGCATCATCGTCCTCCAGGGAGATATCGCGATAGATGAATTTCACCATCGCCCAGCACAGCACAATAAACACCAGCGGCAGCAGCAGGCAGGCCATTTCAAACCAGTGCGGGAGGCCGGTAATGCCAATCGCTGAATCAGGTAAGTAAGCAGTTACTAACCATGCAGCGAGATAGAGAAGGGTCAGCCACAGCGCCCAGCGCGCTTCTTTATGGGCCTGAACAAAACGTTTGTCCATTTTTTGTCCCTTGTGGATGAAGAAAGCGGGGATTGTACATGATGGGGCTTTGCGATCCCCAGAAATAAAAAAGGCCGGATAATCCGGCCTTTTAACAACACTGGTCTCTTACTTCTCGTTCAGACCGAGTTTTTTCTCCAGGTAGTGGATGTTAGTACCACCATTCTGGAAGTGCTCGTCGCTCATGATGCGCATCTGGAGATCTACGTTGGTTTTGATCCCGTCGATGATCAGCTCCTGAAGGGCGTTCTTCATGCGGGCAATGGCCACGTCACGGTTTTCGCCGTAGCAGATCAGCTTACCGATCATTGAGTCATAATACGGCGGTACGGTGTAACCGGCGTAAATATGGGACTCCCAGCGCACACCAAAGCCACCCGGCGCGTGGAAACGCGTGATTTTACCCGGGCTTGGCAGGAAGGTGTTCGGGTCTTCGGCGTTGATACGGCACTCTACCGCATGGCCTTTAACCACAACTTCTTCCTGTTTGATGGACAGCGGCTGACCGGCTGCGATACGCAGCTGTTCTTTGATCAGGTCAACGCCGGTGATCATTTCGGTAACCGGGTGTTCAACCTGAATACGGGTGTTCATCTCAATGAAGTAGAACTCGCCGTTTTCGAACAGGAACTCAAAGGTACCCGCCCCGCGATAGCCGATATCGACACACGCTTTGGCGCAACGCTCACCGATGTAGCGACGCAGTTCCGGCGTAATGCCCGGCGCTGGCGCTTCTTCGACGACTTTCTGGTGACGACGCTGCATGGAGCAGTCACGTTCAGCCAGATAGATCGCGTTGCCCTGACCGTCAGCCAGCACCTGAATTTCGATGTGGCGTGGGTTTTCCAGGTATTTTTCCATGTACACCATGTCATTGCTGAAAGCCGCTTTCGCTTCCGCTTTGGTCATGGAGATGGACTGCGCCAGTTCAGCATCGCTGCGTACAACGCGCATACCGCGACCGCCGCCGCCGCCAGACGCCTTGATGATAACCGGGTAGCCAATGCGTTTAGCATGGGCGCGGTTAGCATCCATATCGTCGGTCAGCGGGCCGTCAGAGCCCGGTACGGTTGGCACGCCGGCTTTTTTCATCGCGGTGATGGCAGACACTTTGTCACCCATCAGGCGAATGGTGTCGGCTTTCGGGCCAATGAAGATAAAGCCAGAGCGTTCAACCTGCTCAGCAAAGTTGGCGTTCTCAGAGAGGAAACCATAACCCGGGTGAATCGCGACCGCGCCAGTGATTTCGGCGGCGCTGATGATCGCCGGGATGTTCAGATAGCTTTTTACGGACGGAGCCGGACCGATACAGACCGTCTCATCCGCCAGCAATACGTGTTTTAAATCGCGATCCGCGCTTGAGTGCACGGCCACGGTCTTGATGCCCAGTTCTTTACAGGCACGAAGAATACGCAGTGCAATCTCGCCACGGTTGGCGATAACAATTTTATCCAGCATGTTCGCCTCGTTACTCGATGACGACCAGCGGCTCGTCAAATTCTACCGGCTGACCACTTTCGACCAGAATCGCTTTCACAGTACCTGATTTGTCTGCTTCGATCTGGTTCATCATTTTCATGGCTTCAACGATGCACAGGGTATCGCCTACGTTGACTTTCTGACCCACTTCGATGAACGCTTTCGCGTCCGGGCTCGGGGTGCGGTAGAAAGTACCAACCATTGGGGAACGTACGATGTGACCACTGATTTCTGCAGCTGCTGCAGGTGCGGCTTCTGCTGCTGGTGCAACGGCTGCGGAGAGCGCAGGCTGCTGCACTGGCGCAGCATAAGCTTGCTGCATTACCGGGAAGCTAGCGGCTGGGGCTGCACGGCTGATGCGTACAGACTCTTCGCCTTCAGAAATTTCCAGTTCGGAGATGCCTGATTCTTCAACCAGCTCGATCAGTTTTTTAATCTTACGAATATCCATGAGTGGGTTCCGTACTCTTGTTTAGTGTGATTGTGACAAGCGTTTTACCGCTGTCTGTAAAGCGTATGAATAGCCGTCTGCACCCAGCCCACATATCACGCCAGCGGCGATATCTGACAAGTAGGAATGGTGGCGGAACGGCTCTCGGGCGTGCACGTTACTCAGATGGATCTCGATAAACGGGATACTCACCGCGAGCAGTGCGTCGCGTATAGCAACACTGGTGTGCGTAAACGCGGCCGGATTGATCAGGATATAGTCCACAGTGTCTTTAGCCTGATGAATACGGTCGATGATTGCGTACTCCGCGTTTGACTGAAAATGGTCCAAATCCACATTCAGCGAGGCTGCTTCCGTACCCAGACGGTTAACAATTTCGCTCAATGTCAGCGTGCCGTACTTCTCTGGCTCACGGGTGCCGAGCATGTTCAGGTTCGGTCCGTTCAATACTAAAATTTGGAATTTGTCAGCCATTGTGCCGCTATCTCCTGCGATTTTCGGGTAAAAAACAACATATACCCTCAACACGCAATTGTCACCCTTTCAGAGGCCAAAAACCCCTGTCCGGAAAACCGAAGTCGCACATTATAACGATTTCGTAGCATTTGGCAGCTAAATACTGGTCTTATCAGGGAAGATTATCAACCGCTATCCGAAAAAGATTCGCGGCTGATAAATAATCTGCGGGAAAACGCACAGTTTCGTGGACTATCGTACCCACTGGCGGAACTTCTTGTAACGCCATGCTAAAAGGGCCAATGCCAGCAGGGCGTAGATGACCGGCTGAGGAGATAAAATCTTCACCGACCACAGGTAATGGATGGGCGCGAGGATCGCGACAAGATAGACGAAGTTGTGCAGCAGTTGCCAGCGCCGTCCCATTTTTCGCTGCGCGTACTGCGTGGATGTCAGCGTCAGCGCCAGCAAAACCAGCCAGCTTACGATACCCAGCGTCAGATAAGGACGCGTAACCAGTTCGCTACCAAGGAGTGCCAGGTTGTTAATGCCCAGTTCCAGCAGGGCGTAACTGGTGAGATGCAGCGTCGCCCAGGCAAAACACCATAGCCCCAAAAGCCGACGGGTACGTATTAGCAATGGCTGTTTAGCGTAGCGCGCAAGCGGTGAGACGAGCAAGGTCGCCAGCAAAAATTTCAGAGCCATCCGACCCGTAAAATGCTGAATATCTTTAGCCGGATCGGCACTGAACTGTCCCTGGCTGGCTGCCCAAAAGAGCCAGATAAAGGGGAGCAATCCGGCTAAATGCAGGAGTACCTTCAGCCAGGTTATCTGCTTTGCCGTTAAACGCACTTAGAAGTTCTCCCGTAAATTCAGCCCACGATAGAGGGATGCCACCTCATCTGCATAGCCGTTAAACAGCAGCGTTGGCTGGCGTTTAACATCCAGCGCGCCGCCGGAACCGATAAAACGTTCCGTCGCTTGCGACCAGCGTGGATGATCAACGTGCGGGTTAACGTTGGCAAAAAAACCATACTCATCTGGCGCTGCGAGGTTCCAGGTGGTGGGTGGGCGTTCACGGGTAAGCTTAATGCTGACGATCGATTTGATGCCCTTGAAACCGTATTTCCACGGTACGGTCAGGCGAATGGGCGCCCCGTTTTGCGGCGGCAGCGCTTTGCCGTAAACCCCGACGGTGAGCAGCGTAAGCGGATGCATGGCTTCGTCGAGACGTAAACCTTCAACGTAGGGATACTCCAGCCCGCCGCCGATAAACCGATCCTTCTGGCCTGGCATCTCGTCCGGGGCATAGCGCGTCTGGAAAGAAACATACTTCGCGTTGCTGGTGGGCTCAACCAGCGCCAGCAGTTTATGCAAAGGGAAACCTACCCACGGCACCACCATCGACCAGGCTTCCACACAGCGCATACGGTAAATGCGTTCTTCAAGTGGGAAGCGGGTGGTGAGGTCATGATGATCCAGCGTCAGCGGCTTTGCCACTTCGCCATCAATCTTCAGCGTCCAGGGATCGGTTTTCATGCTCCCGGCGTTGGCGGCAGGATCGGCCTTATCGAGCCCAAACTCATAGAAGTTGTTATAGCCGGTGACTTTATCTTCCGGCGTCAACGTCAGTTTATTCTGCCACTGCGCCGGTTTGGTGAAGTTAAGCGGTGCGCCAGAGGGGGCTTTCGGGCGGTCGTTGCCCTTAAACCAGTCGAGCAGATCGGCGTGGGCCGCAGGGGTGAGCGTCAGGGCAGTGGCGCTGATGCCAAGCATTTTCAGGATCTGGCGACGCTGTAGCATAAAGACAGACTCGGACGTTACGTCGGCTTCCGTCAGTTTTCGGGTTTTCATGGCATCCTCCGTCAGGCGTTTTTCTAAGCATGACGGAGGAGGAGGGTTAGCGCGAATATGTCACGAAAATTTGAAGATTAGGCGATTTTAACCAGCGCACGACCGTGGAACTGGTTGTCCATGATTTTATTGGCGTACTCTGGCGCCTGGCTCAGGGTAATCTCAGTGGCGCTCTGCTCATAGAATGAGGCTGGCAGATCCCGCGCCAGACGTTCCCAGGCCTCAGCCCGCCGCTCGGCTGGGGTCATGACCGAATCGACACCCTGAAGACGCACGTTACGCAGAATAAATGGCATCACCGTCGTCGGCAGGGCAAAACCACCCGCCAGACCACAGGCCGCCACGCAGCCACCGTAATTCATTTGCGCCAGCACCTTCGCCAGCACTTTGTCGCCGACGGTATCTACAGCGCCAGCCCAGACCTGTTTTTCCAGCGGACGGGTCTCGGCGAATTCGTCGCGGCTCAGAATACGGCTTGCGCCCAACTGACGTAGATAATCATGCGTACTTTCGCGGCCAGAGACGGCGGCGACCTGGTACCCCAGCTTGTGCAGCAGCGTGACGGCCGTGCTGCCCACGCCACCGCTGGCGCCGGTCACGACAATTTCGCCAGAGTCAGGACGGATCCCGGCCTCTTCCAGCGCCATCACGCAGAGCATGGCGGTGAAACCTGCCGTGCCGACGATCATCGCCTTACGGCCGTCCAGGCCTTTCGGCATCGGGACCAGCCAGTCACCTTTTACGCGCGCCTGCGCTGCCAGTCCTCCCCAGTGGTTTTCACCTACGCCCCAGCCGGTGAGCAGCACCTGCTGTCCGGCGTGAAAACGCGGATCTTCACTGGTATGCACGCGGCCAGCCAAGTCGATGCCTGGCACCATTGGGAAATTTCGGATGATTTTACCTTTTCCCGTAATGGCCAGTGCATCTTTATAGTTCAGGCTTGACCAGTCGATATCTACGGTCACGTCGCCCTCCGGCAGGCGGCTCTCGTCAATGGCTTGCACCGAGGCAACAGTTTTGCCGTCCTGCTGTTCTAAGATCAAAGCCTGCATACAGGGTCCTCACTAGGATTGATGATGGGAAAATATGTACTGAAGACTATACTCGCTCAATGAAACGCAGTGCCGATTTAACGCAATAAATTGCCAGATACACCAGGTTTGGTAGTATGCCGCATTTGAAATGCAAGTTAGCGCTCACTTGCGACCCCTTCAACCCACGGAGTAATCTCAAGGATGCGATTAACGACGAAGTTCTCAGCTTTTATCACCTTGCTGACGGGACTGACCATATTTGTCACGCTAATCGGCTGCTCGCTGAGCTTTTATAATGCCATCCAGGATAAGCTGGTTAACCGGGTAGAATCGGTTGCATCGGTTATCGACACTCGCCTGATTACAACCTCCTTCCCGGCACTTTCGCGTGAACTGGATGAGTTAATGGTGCCTGTGGATATCGTGCAGATCGACATTAAACAGGGGAAGCAGACCGTTTTCAGCCATACCCGTCAGGGCAGCTACCGTCCTGCCGGCACGGTAGATCAGTATCGGGACATAACGGTACGCTCACTTAAACATCCGGGTATGACAATCCATCTGATGTACCAGGATCCGATGAGCAACTATTTACGCTCGCTCATGACCACCGCGCCCTTAACCATCGCCGTTGCCTTGATCGTCCTGCTGATTTTCCTCGCCGTTCGCTGGCAGCGTCGTCAACTTTCCGGCCAGGAACTGCTGGAAACACGCTCGGTGCGAATACTGAATGGCGAGCGGGGTCCGCAGGTACGGGGATCGGTTTATGAATGGCCATCACGTACCAGTAGCGCCCTGGACGTGCTGCTCTCCGAAATCCAGTTTGCCAGCGATCAGCGTAGCCGTATGGACACGTTGATTCGCTCCTACGCCGCGCAGGATAACAAAACGGGCCTTAACAACCGTCTCTTCTTTGATAATCAGCTGGCTACGCTTCTTGATGACCCCGAAAAGGTGGGGACGCATGGCGTGGTAATGATGATTCGCCTGCCCGACTTCGATCTGCTCCGTGATACCTGGGGCCAGCGCGTGGCGGAAGAGAACCTCTTCACGCTGATTAACCTGCTGTCCACCTTTATTATGCGCTACCCCGGCGCGTTACTGGCACGCTACCACCGCAGCGACTTTGCCGTCTTGCTGCCGCATCGCACCTTAAAGGAGTCCGAGAGTATCGCCAGCCAGCTGTTGAAAGCCGTCGATGCGCTACCCCAGAGCAAAATGCTCGACCGCGACGACATGGTGCATATGGGCATCTGTGCCTGGCGCGGCGGTCAGTCGACGGAGCAGGTGATGGAACATGCAGAAGCGGCCACGCGCAACGCCGTATTGCAGGGGGCGAACGGCTGGGCGGTCTATGATGATACGCTACCGGAAAAAGGGCGCGGCAACGTACGCTGGCGAACCCTGATTGAACAGATGCTGAGCCGGGGTGGACCGCGCATCTATCAAAAACCGGCGGTCATAAAAAATGGTCATGTCCATCATCGTGAACTGATGTGCCGTATTTTTGATGGGACCGAGGAGGTTATCTCCGCAGAGTATTTGCCGATGGTGCTGCAATTCGGATTGTCCGAAGAGTATGACCGCCAGCAAATCACCCGCCTCATTCCGTTTTTATCGTACTGGCCTGAAGAAAATCTGGCTTTACAGGTGACCGTCGAATCGCTGATCCGTCCGCGTTTTCAGCGTTGGTTACGTGACACGTTAATGCAATGCGAAAAATCGCAACGCAAACGCATTATTTTTGAACTTGCAGAGGCAGATGTAGGTCAACACATCAGCCGGTTGCGCTCGGTTGTGCGTTTAATCAATGCGCTTGGGGCTCGCGTGGCGGTAACACAGGCGGGTCTTACCCTGGTCAGCACCAGCTGGATCAAAGAGCTGGATGTCGAATTATTGAAGCTGCATCCGGGTCTGGTAAGGAATATCGAAAAGCGCACGGAAAACCAGCTGCTGGTACAAAGCCTGGTGGAGGCGTGCAAAGGAACGCAAACGCAAGTATTTGCCGCAGGCGTACGTTCACGCAGTGAATGGCAGATGTTGACAGAGCGCGGCGTGACGGGCGGTCAGGGGGATTTTTTTGCCGCCTCTCAGCCGCTTGACACCAATGTGAAAAAATATTTGCAAAGATACTCTGTTTGACCTGCCGTTTACTTTGTTTTCACGTAGAATATCGCGCCTGTAGCTTTGAGTAAGACGAGCATAAAAGCCAGTGAACGACCTTTTATAGGTTACAAGTGAAAGTGAGGGACGCTGCTGTTTACTCAGCCCTGAGGGATTCAGGGGATGAATTTGTAACAAAGGAAACGTGCTGCACTAATTTTCACCGTAGCAGACGATTTTTGCGCCTTGTCGCTGCTGCGTGTGGTTGGTAAAGTAAGCGGATTTTGTTTTCCGCCCCAGCTTTCAGGATTATCCCTTAGTATGTTGAAAAAATTTCGTGGCATGTTTTCCAATGACCTGTCCATTGACCTGGGTACCGCGAATACCCTTATCTATGTAAAAGGACAAGGCATCGTATTGAATGAGCCTTCCGTTGTGGCCATTCGTCAGGATCGTGCTGGCTCGCCAAAAAGCGTGGCCGCAGTAGGCCATGATGCGAAGCAGATGCTGGGCCGTACGCCGGGCAACATTGCCGCGATCCGCCCAATGAAAGATGGCGTTATTGCTGACTTCTTCGTGACCGAAAAAATGCTTCAGCACTTCATCAAGCAGGTTCATAGCAACAGCTTTATGCGCCCAAGCCCGCGCGTACTGGTGTGTGTGCCGGTTGGCGCAACCCAGGTTGAACGCCGTGCAATCCGTGAATCCGCTCAGGGTGCCGGTGCGCGTGAAGTGTTCCTGATTGAAGAACCGATGGCTGCGGCAATTGGTGCGGGTCTGCCGGTTTCTGAAGCAACCGGTTCTATGGTGGTGGATATCGGTGGCGGTACCACTGAAGTGGCCGTTATCTCCCTGAACGGCGTGGTGTACTCCTCTTCCGTGCGTATCGGCGGCGACCGTTTCGACGAAGCCATCATCAATTACGTTCGCCGTAACTACGGCTCTCTGATCGGTGAAGCGACCGCAGAGCGCATCAAGCATGAAATTGGTTCTGCCTATCCGGGTGATGAAGTTCGCGAGATCGAAGTTCGCGGTCGTAACCTGGCAGAAGGCGTGCCACGCGGATTCACCCTGAACTCCAACGAAATCCTGGAAGCGTTGCAGGAGCCGCTGACCGGCATCGTGAGCGCGGTGATGGTTGCGCTGGAACAGTGCCCGCCAGAGCTGGCCTCCGATATCTCCGAGCGCGGTATGGTTCTGACCGGTGGTGGTGCGCTGCTGCGTAACCTCGACCGCCTGTTAATGGAAGAGACAGGTATTCCTGTCGTAGTTGCAGAAGATCCACTGACTTGCGTCGCCCGTGGTGGTGGCAAGGCGCTGGAAATGATCGACATGCACGGCGGCGACTTGTTTAGCGAAGAGTAGTCGGGTGTGAGAGGGTAGCAAATGGCTACCCTTTCTCTCTGACGCGAGAATACGCATAGCCTATGAAGCCAATTTTTAGCCGTGGCCCGTCGCTACAGTTTCGCCTGATCCTGGCGGTTCTGGTGGCGCTCGGGGTCATTATTGCCGATAGCCGCCTCGGTACGTTCGGCCAGATCCGAACGTACATGGATACCGCCGTCAGTCCTTTCTACTTTATTTCAAATGGTCCCCGTGAACTGCTCGACTCCGTGTCGCAAACGCTTTCATCGCGTGACCAGCTCGAACTCGAAAACCGTGCATTACGCCAGGAACTGCTGCTGAAAAACAGCGAGCTACTGATGCTGGGGCAATATAAGCAGGAAAACGCGCGTCTGCGGGAACTGCTTGGCTCGCCGCTGCGCCAGGATGAACAGAAAATGGTCACCCAGGTGATCTCCACCGTAAACGATCCATACAGCGATCAGGTGGTGATTGATAAAGGCAGCGTGAACGGCGTATACGAAGGTCAGCCTGTCATCAGCGATAAAGGCGTTGTGGGCCAGGTCGTGGCGGTTGCCAAACTGACCAGCCGTGTGCTGCTGATTTGCGATGCCACCCATGCACTGCCGATTCAGGTGCTGCGTAACGATATTCGCGTAATTGCCGCCGGTAATGGTTGTACGGACGATCTGCAACTGGAACACCTGCCCGCCAACACGGATATCCGCGTGGGTGACGTGCTGGTGACGTCTGGTCTGGGCGGTCGTTTCCCTGAAGGCTACCCGGTTGCGGTTGTCTCTTCCGTGAAGCTCGACACTCAACGTGCCTACACCGTGATCCAGGCGCGTCCAACGGCTGGCTTGCAGCGTTTACGCTACCTGCTGCTGCTATGGGGCGCCGATCGCAACGGCGCTAACCCGATGACGCCGGAAGATGTGCATCGCGTGGCCAATGAGCGCCTGATGCAGATGATGCCGCAGGTGCTGCCTGCGCCGGATGCAATGGGGCCACCTGCGCCCGTACCGGCTCCGGCGACGGGGTTAACGCAGCCGCTACCGGATGCGCCGCCACCGCCGCAAGTCTCGGGTGGAGGGCAGTAGTGGCCAGTTATCGTAGCCAGGGGCGCTGGGTAATCTGGCTCTCATTCCTCGTTGCATTGTTGCTGCAAATTATGCCCTGGCCGGACGACATTCTTGTTTTCCGGCCAAACTGGGTATTACTCATTTTGCTCTACTGGATCCTTGCCCTGCCGCACCGCGTAAATGTCGGCACAGGTTTTGTGATGGGTGCCATACTGGATCTTATCAGTGGCTCTACGCTTGGCGTCCGCGCCTTATCCATGAGCATTATTGCGTATCTCGTTGCACTCAAATTCCAGCTCTTTCGTAACCTTGCGCTCTGGCAACAGGCGCTGGTGGTGATGTTGTTGTCGCTCGCTGCGGATATCGTTGTTTTCTGGGCAGAGTTTTTAGTGATCAACGTCTCTTTCCGACCGGAAGTGTTCTGGAGTAGTGTAGTAAACGGTGTGCTCTGGCCGTGGCTGTTCCTGCTGATGCGTAAAATTCGCCAGCAGTTTGCCGTGCAATAAAAGGTTTCTATGACGTCTTTGTATCTTGCCTCCGGTTCTCCGCGTCGCCAGGAACTGCTCGCGCAGTTGGGTGTATCCTTCGAACGCATCGTTACCGGTATCGAAGAAAAACGTGCTGAGGGCGAAAGCGCTCAGCAGTATGTCTCCCGTCTGGCGCGTGAAAAAGCGCAGGCGGGCGTTGCATGCGTGCCGCGTGACTTACCGGTGCTGGGGGCCGATACCATCGTCATCCTCAATGGTGAGGTGCTTGAGAAACCCCGCGACGCAGACCATGCTGCGCGGATGCTGCGTAACATGTCCGGACAAACCCATCAGGTGATGACGGCGGTAGCGCTGGCAGACAGCCAGTACGTTCTGGATTGCCTTGTGGTAACGGAAGTGACGTTCAGAGTCCTCACCGACGAGGAGATCGCCGGCTATATCGCCAGCGGTGAACCTATGGATAAAGCAGGTGCATACGGTATTCAAGGGTTGGGTGGCTGTTTTGTCAGGAAGATAAATGGCAGCTATCACGCCGTAGTCGGCTTACCGCTGGTGGAAACGTATGAGTTGCTGAGCAATTTTAACTCACTGCGTGAGGGAAGGGATAATTATGACGGCTGAATTGTTGGTAAACGTAACGCCATCGGAAACCCGTGTGGCCTACATTGATGGTGGCATTCTTCAGGAAATTCATATTGAGCGTGAAGCGCGGCGCGGAATCGTAGGCAATATCTACAAAGGTCGTGTCAGTCGTGTACTGCCGGGTATGCAGGCGGCTTTTGTAGATATTGGGCTCGATAAAGCGGCGTTTTTGCACGCCTCCGACATCATGCCGCATACCGAATGCGTGGCAGGCGAAGAGCAAAAACAGTTTGCCGTGCGCGACATCTCTGAGCTGGTGCGTCAGGGCCAGGATCTGATGGTGCAGGTGGTAAAAGATCCGCTGGGCACCAAAGGCGCGCGTCTGACCACCGACATCACCCTTCCTTCACGTTATCTGGTCTTTATGCCGGGGGCGTCGCACGTCGGCGTGTCACAGCGTATTGAGAGCGAAAGCGAGCGTGAACGCCTGAAAAAGGTGGTCAGCGCCTACTGCGACGAGCAGGGCGGGTTTATTATCCGTACCGCAGCGGAAGGGATCAGCGAAGAAGACCTGGCCTCGGATGCGGCCTATCTGAAGCGCGTCTGGACCAAAGTGATGGAGCGTAAAAAACGCAACCAGACCCGCTACCGGCTGTACGGTGAGCTGGCGCTCGCTCAGCGCGTATTACGTGATTTCGCCGATGCGCAGCTCGACCGAATCCGCGTGGACTCCCGTCTGACGTACGAAGCCTTACTGGAGTTCACCGCCGAGTACATCCCGGAAATGCCGGGGCTGCTGGAGCATTACACCGGACGCCAGCCGATATTTGATCTCTATGACGTTGAAAACGAAATCCAGCGTGCGCTGGAGCGTAAGGTTGAGCTGAAATCGGGTGGCTATCTGATCATCGATCAAACCGAAGCGATGACCACCGTCGACATCAACACCGGCGCGTTTGTCGGCCATCGCAACCTCGATGACACCATCTTTAATACCAATATAGAAGCGACGCAGGCCATCGCACGCCAGCTTCGCCTGCGTAATCTGGGCGGTATTATCATCATCGACTTTATCGATATGAATAATGAAGACCATCGCCGTCGCGTGCTGCACTCCCTGGAGCAGGCGCTGAGTAAAGATCGCGTGAAAACCAGCATCAATGGCTTCTCGCAGCTCGGTCTGGTGGAAATGACCCGGAAACGGACCCGCGAAAGCGTGGAACATGTCCTGTGTAATGAGTGTCCAACCTGCCATGGACGCGGAACGGTAAAGACGGTGGAGACGGTCTGCTACGAGATCATGCGTGAGATTGTCCGTGTCCATCATGCCTACGACTCAGACCGTTTTCTGGTCTATGCTTCCCCTGCGGTGGCGGAGGCCCTGAAAGGGGAAGAGTCGCACGCGCTGGCGGAAGTGGAAATCTTTGTCGGCAAACAGGTAAAAGTGCAAATTGAGCCGCTCTATAACCAGGAGCAGTTTGACGTCGTCATGATGTAAACGCAGTTCGCTGCGAGATTTAAGGCTGACAAGGAGAGACGCGTGAGGCGATTGCCGGGGATTTTACTGCTTACAGGGGCAACGCTGGTCGTGATTGTCGCGTTGCTCGTGAGCGGGCTGCGTCTCGCCTTGCCGCATCTGGACAGCTGGCGGCCGCAGATCCTGGCAAAAATCGAATCTGCCACCGGTCTACCGGTGGACGTGAGCCATATCGAGGCAAGCTGGCAGAACTTTGGCCCGACGCTTGATGCGCGGGATATCAGCGCCAGCCTGAAAGATGGCGGCCATCTTAAAATCAAACGCGTCACTCTGGCGCTGGATGTCTGGCAAAGCCTGCTGCATCTGCGCTGGCAGTTTCGCGATCTCACCTTCTGGCAACTTCAGCTGATGACCAACACGCCGCTGCAAAGCGGCGACAGCGATCGTGGGCTGGAAACCAGCCGTATCAGCGATCTCTTCCTGCGTCAGTTCGATCATTTCGATCTCCGCGACAGCGAAGTGAGCTTTATAACCCTTTCCGGACAGCGCGCTGAGTTGGCGATCCCACAGCTGACCTGGCTAAACGGGAAAGATCGCCACCGCGCCGAGGGGCAGGTGAATCTCTCCAGCCTGAACGGGCAGCACGGCGTTATGCAGGTGCGGATGGATCTGCGCGACGACAATGGCCTGCTGAACAACGGCAGGGTGTGGCTACAGGCGGACGACGTGGACGTGAAGCCGTGGCTGGGTGAGTGGCTACAGCAGAACATGCAGCTGGAAACCGCGCGCTTCAGCCTGGAAGGCTGGATGACCCTGACGAACGGGGCGTTCGCCAGCGGCGATATCTGGCTTAAGCAGGGGGGCGCGAGCTGGAAGGGGGAAAACCATCAGCATCAGCTTTCCGTCGATAACCTCACCGCACACGTGACGCAGGATAAAGGCGGCTGGCAGTTCGCTATTCCGGATACGCGCATCTCCATGGATAACAAACCCTGGCCGCGCGGCGCACTGACGCTGGCGTGGATGCCGGAGCAGGACGTCGGCGGGATAAACGGTAAACGCAGCGATGAGCTGCGTATCCGCGCCAGTAACCTGGATCTGACGGCGATCGAAGGGCTGCGTTCAATGGCCGCAAAACTCTCCCCGGAGCTGGGCGAAATCTGGCTGGCGACGCAGCCGAGCGGGCAGATAAACCGGCTGGCGCTGGATATTCCGCTCCAGGCCACGGAAAAGACGCGTTTTCAGGCGGCATGGAAAAATCTCGCATGGAAACAGTGGAAGCTGCTGCCGGGTGCCGAGCACTTCAGCGGTAAACTGGAAGGAAGCGTGGAAAACGGCAGGCTGACGGCAGAAATGCAGGAAGCAAAAATGCCGTACGAAACGGTCTTCCGTGCGCCACTGGAGATCGAAAAGGGAAACGCCACCCTCAACTGGCTGAAGAATGACAAAGGTTTTCAGCTCGATGGTCGCGATATTGATGTAAAAGCCAAAGCGGTACATGCCCGCGGTAATTTCCGTTATCTACAGCCTGAAGGCGATGAGCCGTGGCTGGGCATTCTGGCGGGCATCAGCACGGATGACGGTTCGCAGGCGTGGCGCTACTTCCCGGAAAACCTGATGGGGAAAGCGCTGGTAGACTATCTCAGCGGCGCCATTCAGGGCGGTCAGGCGGATAACGCCACGCTGGTCTACGGCGGCAATCCGCACCTGTTCCCGTATAAGCATAACGAAGGCCAGTTCCAGGTTCTGGTGCCGCTACGCAACGCCACCTATGCCTTCCAGCCGGACTGGCCCGCGCTGAAGAATCTGAATATCGAACTCAACTTCCTGAATGACGGCTTGTGGATGAAGACGGACAGCGTTGCGCTGGGCGGCGTAACGGCAAGCAACCTGACGGCAAACATCCCGGATTACTCCAAAGAGAAACTGCTGATTGATGCGGATATTAATGGGCCGGGTAAAGCGGTTGGCCCATATTTTGAAGATACGCCGCTGGATGACTCCCTGGCGGCCACTCTCCAGCAGTTGCAGTTAGATGGTGATGTGAATGCTCGCTTACATCTGGATATCCCGCTCGACGGTGAAATGACCACCGCCAAAGGCGACGTTCGTCTGAACAATAACAGTCTCTATATCAAGCCGCTGGACAGCACGCTGAAAAACCTTAGCGGTCAGTTCAGCTTTGTTAACGGCAATCTGAAAAGTAAGCCGCTGAAAGCGACCTGGTTCAATCAACCCGTCAATATCGATTTCTCCACCACCGAGGGCGATAAAGCCTACCAGGTGGCGGTCAATATGGACGCGAACTGGCAGCCGTCACGCATGGATGTTCTGCCGAAGCCGATTGAGAATGCGGTGGACGGCGCGGTGTCATGGAATGGCAAGGTCGCCATCGACCTGCCTTATCATGCCGGTGCGCGCTATAACGTCGACATTACGGGCGATCTAAAAAACCTCAGTAGCCAGCTTCCCGCACCGCTGAACAAGAAAAGCGGTGAAGCACTGCCCGTCAACGTAAAGGTTGCGGGCAACCTCAACAGCTTCGATTTAACCGGAAACGCTGGCGGAACAAACCACTTCAACAGCCGCTGGCTGCTTAACCGCAAGCTGACGCTGGACAGGGCGATCTGGACGACGGACAGCCGTACCACGCCGCCGCTGCCGGAGCAGGCAGGCATTGAACTGAATCTCCCGCCGATGGATGGCGCAGAGTGGCTGGCACTGTTTCAGAAAGGTGTCGGGCAAAACGTCGATCAAACGGCGCAGTTCCCGCAGTCCATTACCTTGCGCACGCCTGCGCTGACGCTAGGTGGGCAGCAGTGGAACAACCTGAGTATTGTCTCCCGGCCGACGGTGAACGGCTCAAAGGTCGAGGCGCAGGGGCGTGAAATTAACGGTTCGTTGACGATGCGCGATAACGCGCCATGGCAGGCGGCTATCCGTTATCTCTATTACAACCCGACCTTTACGGCGTCTAAAACACAGTCGACAAGTACGTCTCCTTTCAGCAGCAGTGGAACGTCGCGCGTGGATTTCAGCAACTGGCCCGATCTCCAGCTGCGCTGTGCGGAGTGCTGGCTGTGGGGACAGAAATATGGCCGTATCGACGGTGATTTTGCTATTCAGGGCAATACGCTGAGCCTCTCTGGTGGGCTGGTGGATACCGGCTTTGGCCGCATGACTGCCGCTGGCGAGTGGGTGAACAAACCGGGTGAACAGCGCACCTCGCTGAAGGGCGATATTAAAGGCAACAAGCTGGACTCCGCGGCTAACTTCTTTGGGATCAGCACGCCGCTTCGCGGATCGTCCTTCGATGTGAATTACGATCTGCACTGGCGCGCGGCACCGTGGCAGCCGGACGTTGCCTCGCTGAACGGTATCCTCAGAACCCGTTTTGGTAAGGGACAAATTGCCGATGTTAGCACCGGTCATGCAGGGCAAATACTGCGCCTGCTGAGCTTTGACGCGCTGCTGCGCAAGCTGCGCTTCGATTTCAGCGATACCTTCAACGACGGTTTCTATTATGACTCCATTCGCGGAACGGCCTGGATCAAGGACGGCGTGATGCATACCGATGATACGCTGCTGGACGGCCTGGAAGCGGACATCGCCATGAAAGGATCAGTGAACCTCGTGCGCCGGGAGCTGGATATGGAAGCGGTTGTTGCCCCGGAAATCTCCGCTACAGTGGGTGTTGCTACCGCTTTTGTGGTCAATCCGATAATCGGCGCGGCGGTATTTGCCGCCAGCAAAGTGCTGGGGCCGCTCTGGAGCAAAGTCTCGATTCTGCGCTACCGCATTACGGGCCCAATCGATAAACCGCAGATTAATGAAGTGCTGCGCCAGCCGCGCAAAGAAGCACAGCAATGATTTGACGTGGGCAGGTAATTGCCTCACTCTCAATAATATTGATTTTATACCGCCACTGGCGGCAACGAACGAGTAGCAATACGATGAGTCTGAACCTGGTAAGTGAACATTTGCTCGCAGCGAACGGCCTGAGCCATCAGGACCTGTTCTCCATTCTTGGTCAACTGACCGAACGCCGCCTCGACTACGGCGATCTCTATTTCCAGTCGAGCTATCACGAATCCTGGGTTTTAGAAGACAGCATCATTAAAGATGGTTCTTATAACATTGACCAGGGCGTCGGCGTGCGCGCCGTCAGCGGCGAAAAAACCGGTTTTGCTTATGCAGACCAGATAAGCCTGGCCGCGCTGGAGCAGAGCGCGCAGGCGGCGCGAACCATTGTGCGTGATACCGGCGACGGTCGCGTGAAAACCCTGGGTGAAGTGCAGCACGCTGCGCTTTATACCAGCATCGACCCACTGCAAAGCATGAGCCGCGAAGAGAAGCTGGACATCCTGCGTCGCGTGGACAAAGTGGCTCGCGCGGCGGATAAACGCGTGCAGGAAGTTTCTGCCAGCCTGAGCGGTGTTTATGAACTGATCCTGGTGGCGGCGACGGACGGTACGCTGGCCGCCGACGTGCGTCCGCTTGTGCGCCTCTCTATCAGCGTGCAGGTGGAAGACGACGGCAAGCGCGAGCGCGGCTCAAGCGGTGGCGGCGGTCGTTTTGGCTACGACTGGTTCCTCGGCGACGTTGACGGCGAAGCGCGCGCGGATGCGTGGGCAAAAGAAGCCGTGCGCATGGCGCTGGTCAACCTGTCTGCCGTGGCGGCACCTGCCGGTACGCTGCCGGTGGTTCTGGGCGCAGGCTGGCCTGGCGTGCTGCTGCACGAAGCGGTCGGTCACGGCCTGGAGGGGGATTTCAACCGTCGCGGGACGTCCGTATTCAGCGGTCAGATGGGGCAGCTTGTCTCCTCCGAGCTGTGTACCGTGGTGGATGATGGCACCATGCTCGACCGTCGCGGCTCGATTTCTATCGACGATGAAGGCACGCCGGGCCAGTACAACGTGCTGATCGAAAATGGCGTACTGAAAGGTTACATGCAGGACAAGCTTAACGCGCGTCTGATGGGCGTTGCGCCAACGGGTAACGGTCGTCGCGAATCCTACGCGCACCTGCCGATGCCGCGCATGACCAACACCTACATGCTGCCGGGTAAATCCACGCCGCAGGAGATTATCGAATCCGTTGATTACGGGATCTTCGCGCCGAATTTTGGCGGCGGCCAGGTGGATATCACCTCCGGTAAATTTGTCTTCTCTACCTCAGAGGCGTATCTGATTGAGAAGGGCAAAGTGACCAAAGCGGTAAAAGGGGCGACGCTGATCGGATCCGGGATTGAAGCAATGCAGCAGATCTCCATGGTCGGTAACGATCTGAAGCTGGATAACGGCGTGGGCGTCTGCAGCAAAGAAGGTCAGAGCCTGCCGGTAGGCGTGGGCCAGCCAACCCTGAAGGTCGATAACCTGACGGTGGGCGGCACGGCGTAATTTTTTCATTTTCCCCTCACCCTAACCCTCTCCCCAACGGGGAGAGGGGACTGCTCCGTGCCGTCTTTTCTCCCTCGCACCTTTGGGGAGAGGGCCGGGGTGAGGGGGGAGGCCTACTCTTTCCTTCTTCCCCGCATCCCCTGAAACAGCTCTGCCACTTCCACAAAATAGTCCGTCAGATAGTTAATACAGACCTGCACCTTCAGCGGCAGCTTGTCCTTTTCGGTATAGAGCGCGTACACCGGGCGCGGATCCGACTGGTAGCGCGGGAAGAGGATCTCCAGTTCGCCGCTGTTGATCTCGTTGATCACCCACATCAGCGGCACGTAGGCGATCCCGGCCCCGGCCACCAGCCAGCGTGAGATGGTCATCGGATCGTTGGTCACGAAGCGGCCTTCAGGCAGCAGTTTGGTGGAAAGCCCTTCTGGCGCGATCAGTTCAAATTCGTTATCTGGGCGAACGCTGTATTCCAGCCACGAGTGGTTGCTCAGGTCGGCAGGTTTTTCCGGTACGCCATACTGTGCCAGATAGCTTTTCGAAGCGCAGACCACCATCGGCATGCTGCCCAGTCGACGCGAGAACAGGCTCGAGTCCTGCAATGCGCCAACGCGGATCACCACGTCTAACCCATCGGCAATCAGATCCGGTGCCGGAATACCCGTTACCAGATTAACGGTTAAACCGGGATACTCTTTCAGCATTTCCGCCGTCATGGCAGCGAGAACATTTTGTGCCATAGTTGAAGAACACCCGATACGCAGCGTGCCGATAGGCGTGTTGTTAAAGGCGTAGAGCTGCTCGTGAACATCCTGCACTTCATGCAGCATTCGACGGCAGCCCTGATAGTAAATTTTACCCGCTTCCGTCAGCCCAATGCTGCGGGTGCTGCGGTTGAGCAGCTTCACCTGGAGCTCATCTTCCAGTTTTGACACTGTCTGGCTAATGGATGAGACGCTCATTTGTAGCTGACGTGCTGCGGCGGTAAAAGAACCTTGCTCAACCACTTTCGCAAAGACGGACATGCGTTTTAGACGTTCCATTATTCACTCTGGCTTAAAAGTGATTTAGATCACATATGATAGATAACAGCATAACAGTTACGTTAATATATTATTAATTACATAACGGCTGCGCCACTCTCGCCCGGCAATTCATGCTCTCCTGCGGCGGCGTGAGCTTAATAATCCAGTAACCTGCATCTCTTTAATCAAGGTCAACATGAGTCTGTTTCCCGTTATCGTGGTGTTCGGTCTGTCGTTCCCACCGATATTTTTCGAGCTTCTTTTATCACTGGCGATCTTCTGGCTGGTGCGCAAGGTGCTGGTCCCTACCGGGATTTATGATTTCGTCTGGCATCCTGCATTGTTTAATACCGCGCTGTATTGCTGCCTGTTCTATTTAATATCGCGCATGTTTGTCTGAGGTTGATGTGAAAACGCTAACAAGAAAAATCTCCCGCACTGCCATCACTATGGCGCTGGTCATCCTGGCGTTCATCGCTATTTTTCGCGCCTGGGTTTATTACACCGAATCCCCGTGGACGCGCGATGCGCGTTTCAGCGCGGAGGTGGTCGCGATAGCGCCCGATGTCGCCGGTCTCATTACGGCGGTCAATGTCCACGATAACCAGCTGGTGAAAAAAGATCAGGTACTGTTCACTATCGACCAGCCGCGCTATCAAAAAGCGCTGGAAGAAGCGGAAGCCGACGTAGCGTATTACAACGCGCTGGCCGCTGAAAAACGCCGTGAAGCAGGACGTCGTAACAAGCTGGGCATCCAGGCCATGTCCCGGGAAGAGATTGATCAGTCCAATAACGTGCTGCAAACCGTGCTGCATCAGCTGGCAAAAGCGCAGGCGACGCGCGATCTGGCGAAGCTCGATCTGGAACGTACCGTTATCCGCGCCCCGTCCGATGGCTGGGTAACCAACCTCAACGTCTATGCGGGTGAGTTTATCACGCGCGGCTCTACGGCCGTGGCGCTGGTGAAACAGAACTCTTTCTACGTCCTCGCCTATATGGAAGAGACCAAGCTGGAAGGCGTGCGTCCGGGCTATCGCGCCGAAATCACGCCGCTCGGCAGCAACCGGGTCCTGAAAGGAACCGTGGACAGCGTGGCCGCGGGGGTGACCAACGCCAGCAGTACCAATGATTCAAAAGGGATGGCGACCGTCGATTCTAACCTCGAGTGGGTTCGTCTGGCGCAGCGCGTACCGGTACGCATTCGTCTGGATGAGCAGCAGAGCAACCTCTGGCCCGCAGGCACCACGGCGACGGTAGTGATCACCGGTGAAAAAGACCGTGATGCCAGCCAGGACTCTATCTTCCGTCAAATCGCCCATCGCCTGCGCGAGTTTGGTTGATCGCTATGGGCATTTTTTCCATCGCCAGCCAGCACATCCGCTTCGCCGTGAAGCTGGCATGCGCCATTGTGCTGGCGCTGTTTGTTGGCTTCCATTTCCAGCTTGAAACGCCGCGCTGGGCTGTTCTGACCGCCGCGATCGTCGCCGCCGGTCCTGCCTTCGCGGCGGGTGGCGAACCTTACTCCGGGGCAATTCGCTATCGCGGGATGCTGCGTATTATCGGTACCTTTATCGGCTGTATCGCCGCCCTGACCATTATCATCCTGATGATCCGCACGCCGCTGCTGATGCTGATTGTATGCTGTATCTGGGCGGGTTTTTGCACCTGGGTCTCTTCGCTGGTGAAGGTGGAGAACTCGTACGCCTGGGGCCTGGCGGGATATACCGCGCTGATTATTATCATCACCATTCAGAGTGAACCGCTGCTTGCTCCGCAGTTCGCCGTGGAACGTTGCAGCGAGATTGTCATTGGTATCGTCTGCGCGATTGTCGCCGATCTGCTCTTCTCTCCGCGATCCATCAAGCAGGAAGTCGATCGTGAGCTGGACGCGCTGATTGTTGCCCAGTACCAGCTCATGCAGCTGTGCATTAAGCACGGCGACAGCGAAGAGGTCGACAAGGCCTGGAGCGCGCTGGTGCGCCGCACGCAGGCGCTGGAAGGGATGCGCAGTAATCTCAATATGGAGTCTTCCCGCTGGGAGCGTGCCAATCGTCGTCTGAAAGCGATCAATACCGTCTCGTTAACGCTGATCACCCAGGCGTGTGAAACCTACCTGATTCAGAACACTCGCCCCGAAGTGGTAACGGATACCTTCCGCGAACTGTTTGATGAGCCTGTGGAGACGGTGCAGGACGTGCATCGACAGCTTAAACGCATGCGTCGTGTGATTGCCTGGACGGGCGAACGGGATACGCCAGTCACCATTTATACCTGGGTTGGCGCCGCAACGCGCTACCTGCTTCTGAAACGCGGCGTGATTAGCAACACCAAAATCAGTGCGGCGGAAGAAGAGGTGTTACAGGGCGAAGTGGTGATCAAACCGGAATCCGCCGAGCGTCATCATGCGATGGTTAACTTCTGGCGTACCACCCTGGCCTGTATACTCGGCACGCTGTTCTGGCTGTGGACCGGCTGGACGTCCGGCAGCGGCGCGATGGTGATGATTGCCGTCGTTACCGCGCTGGCGATGCGTCTGCCCAACCCGCGCATGGTCGCTATTGATTTTCTGTACGGCACCATTGCGGCGTTACCCATTGGCGCGCTCTACTTCCTGGTAATCATCCCCTCGACGCAGCAAAGCATGCTTTTGCTCTGTATCAGCCTGGCGGTGATGGCGTTCTTTATCGGGATTGAGGTACAAAAACGCCGTCTGGGATCGTTAGGTGCGCTGGCGAGTACGATTAACATCCTCGTGCTGGATAACCCGATGACCTTCCATTTCAGCCAGTTCCTGGATAGCGCATTAGGCCAGCTGGTGGGCTGTTTCCTGGCGATGATGGTGATCCTGCTGGTGCGGGATAACTCTCAGGCGCGGACAGGGCGCGTGCTGCTCAATCAGTTTGTGTCGGCCGCCGTATCGTCCTTGACCACCAACACCGCGCGGCGCAAGCAGAACCACCTTCCGGCCCTTTACCAGCAACTGTTCCTGCTGTTGAATAAATTCCCGGGCGATGTCGCTCGCTTCCGTCTGGCGTTAACCATGATTATCGCGCACCAGCGTCTGCGGAACGCGCCAGTGCCGATCAACGACGATTTGTCCGCTTTCCACCGCCAGCTACGGCGAACGGCGGACCATGTGATATCGGCATCCAGTGATGACAAACGTCGCCGCTACTTTAAGCAACTGCTGGAGGAGCTGGATATCTACCAGGAGAAACTGCGAGTCTGGGAAGCGCCGCCGCAGGTTACCGAGCCGGTAGAGCGGCTGGTGTTTATGCTGCACCGCTACCAGAATGCGCTGACAGACAGCTAACGAAGAGAAAACCGACGCCAAAAGCGTCGGTTTTTTTGTGGCTATACTTATTCTTGCAGGTTCAAACATTCAGGAAGGGAGGACACATGACAACCCAGGCTCTTCAGGACAGTATTCTTTTTCAGACCGGGTATCTGGTTAACGGTATCTGGAAAACACTCGACACCACGTTTGATGTGCTAAACCCGGCCACGGGCGAGGTGGTTGCGAAAGTGGCGAAAGCAGGGAAAGCCGAAACCGAAGAGGCCATTGCGGCCGCGACGAAAGCCTTTCCCGCATGGCGCGCAAAAACGGCAAAAGAGCGTTCCGCGATCCTCTATCGCTGGTATGAACTGATTATCGAGAACAAAAGCTGGCTCGGGCGGCTGATGACCACCGAGCAGGGCAAGCCGCTGAAAGAGGCTGAGGGCGAGGTGGACTACGCTGCCAGCTTTATTCAGTGGTTTGCGGAGCAGGCCAAGCGCGCTAACGGTGAAATCATTCCTCCGGTTAAACCCGGCTCCCGTATTCTGGCCACTCGTGAACCTGTTGGGGTGGTTGCTGCTATCACGCCATGGAATTTCCCGATGGCTATGCTCACCCGTAAGCTCGGCCCGGCGCTGGCAGCAGGATGTACCGGCGTCATCAAGCCTGCAAACAACACGCCGCTGAGCGCCTTTGCGCTGCTGACGCTGGCGAAGCAGGCCGGTGTGCCGGATGGTGTGCTGAATGCGGTCGCGGGGAGCACCTCAGAAATTAGCGACGCCATTATGGCCAGCCATGACGTGCGCAAAATCTCGTTTACGGGGTCAACCGCCGTCGGGAAAACGCTGGTTCGCAATTCCGCTGAGACCATGAAAAAGGTATCGATGGAGCTGGGCGGCAATGCGCCGTATATCGTTTTCGAGGACGCGGATATTGAGGCCGCCGTCAAAGGCGCCATCGGCAATAAATTCCGTAACGCCGGGCAGGTCTGCGTCAGCGTAAACCGTTTCTATATTCAGGAGACGGTCTATGACAAGTTTGTCAATCAGCTTGCCGATGCGGTGAAGGCGCTGAAGGTGGGTAACGGTCTGGACGAGGGCGTCGTTGTCGGCCCGCTGATTGAGCCTTCGGCTGTCGAGAAAGTCCGTGAGCACGTCGAAGATGCGGTAGCGAAGGGGGCCACGGTGCTGGCTGGGGGTAAACCGCACGAACTTGGCGGCAACTTCTGGATGCCAACCGTACTCGGTGACTGCCATGAAGGCATGAAGCTGGCAGAAGAGGAGACCTTTGGTCCCGTTGCCGCCTGCTTCCGCTTCACGTCGGAAGACGAAGTGGTTATGCGCGCTAACAATACGCCTTACGGGCTGGCGGCCTACTTTTATACCCAGAATCTCTCGCGCGTGTTCCGCGTCTCACAGGCCATTGAGAGCGGCATGATCGGAATTAATGAATGTGCGGTCTCGACCGAGCTGGGTCCGTTTGGGGGCGTAAAAGAGTCCGGGCTGGGACGCGAGGGGTCCGTGCTGGGGCTGGAGGAGTTTCTGGAAGTTAAAACCCTGCATATCGGGGGCTTATAATAGACAGGGCGGCATCTGCCGCCCGCCTGTACCGGGTGGCTGGCAATGAAAATTTATACCTTTGATTTTGACGAAATTGATAGTCAGGAAGACTTCTACCGCGAGTTTATCCGGGCGTTCGACCTGGAGCGGGGCAGCGTAAACAATCTTGATATGCTGTGGGATGTGGTTACCGGCGACAGGCTGCCGTTACCGCTGGAGATCGAATTTACCCATCTGCCTGAAAAACTGCGCAGACGCTTTGGCGCATTGATTTTATTGTTTGATGAAGCGGAGGAGGAGCTGGAAGGGCAACTGCGTTTCAACGTGCGCCAGTGATAAAAAAGCCCCTGACCGGGAGGTCAGGGGCAAGTCGTATGATGAGATACGACGAGGGTTTATTTGTACAGTTCTGCGGTAGCGTGCCAGTGGTCGCCACTGCGCGCTTCGATGATGCGATAAGATGACGCACCCTGTTCTTCCGCTTTTTTGTTCAGCATTTCGTGCATGTCCATCGGAGAAGTACCGATGGCACCAACAGAAACGGTCCCGATAGCCTGACGGGATTGTGCCTGTTCGGCGTTAATAGTGTCGGCTGCAAACGCACCGAATGACAGGACTGACAGTACGCTCAGGGCAGCTACAGTGGTTTTAATTTTCATGATTATTTACCTCGTCAATTATTTTACTGGGGTCTTTGTTCTGTGACCCTCATCACAAAATCAAGTATACACTAATCACGCAAAAAATTAATACCAGACTAATGGTTTCGCCTGTTATTACGTGTTAAAAACATCATTTTTTATAACGGGAATGAATAAAAAAGGGCGTTACTCTGCAGGTGTTATGATTTTTTCTTATGTAAATCAATTGGATAGGTGGCTTTGATTTTTAGTGCGATTTTACGGCAGATCATTCACTGAATGAATGTTAACAGGCGGTAAAAAGCACTATTTGCAAAAGCAGCAGGCAGAGAAAAGCAGGGTAAAACGAGGCGGCAGCAGAATAATCCCCGCAGCCAGGCGCTACGGGGCAGAAGATTACAGCTCCTGTTCGAACAGGACCAGAATCGCTTCGTAGAGGTCTTTCACCGAGAAACCATTTGCCGGGGTCGTAAAAATGGTGTCATCGCCGGCGATGGTCCCGAGGATCCCCTCTGCTTTACCCAGCGAGTCCAGCAGGCGGGCAATCAGCTGGGCTGCACCCGGGCTGGTGTGGATCACGACCACGGCATCATTATAGTCAATGTCCAGAACCAGGTTTTTCAGCGGGCTGGAGGTCGTTGGCACGCCAAGTTCAGCAGGCAGGCAATAAACCATCTCCATTTTGGCGTTGCGCGTACGCACTGCACCAAACTTGGTTAACATGCGGGAGACCTTCGACTGGTTGATGTTGTCGAAGCCTTGCTCCTGCAACGCCTGAACAATTTCTCCCTGAGAACTGAATTTCTCTTCTTTGAGTAGCGCTTTAAACGCTTTCACTAATTCTTCTTGCTTAGACGAGCTTCGCATAAGTCACCCGGAATATGACGATAGAAACAACATTATTATGCATGTGGATGAATTTTTATGCAAATTATCTACCTGGCACCAGGCTGAAATAATGTTATGAAAGGGAGAGATTTTATCAGATTTCGTTATCAGAAAACATGCCTGGGTCACGCCGCGCAAATAAGCTTAAAAGTAAATTAAATGTTATCAAAATGATGTTGTTTTGGTGGCGTGGCAGGGTGTATTGTAACCCCCTCTTAATTCGTTGTTGCCCACAGCCTGATAGCATTCGGGTGAAGGTCAAAGACGTGCGACCTCAAATTCTTTAGCGATGAAAATTGTAATTAATGACGTGCTGAATTATGGTCGCCGCAACGGAGTTACAGATACTTAAGTTAACCATAATAAGGAGTTTAGGATGAAAGTCGCAGTCCTCGGCGCTGCTGGTGGTATCGGCCAGGCGCTTGCCCTACTACTGAAAACCCAACTGCCTTCAGGCTCAGAACTCTCCCTGTACGATATTGCTCCGGTAACCCCAGGTGTGGCGGTTGACCTGAGCCACATCCCGACAGCTGTGAAAATCAAAGGCTTCTCCGGTGAAGATGCGCGTCCTGCGTTGCAGGGTGCCGATGTGGTGCTGATCTCCGCGGGTGTTGCACGTAAACCGGGTATGGATCGTTCAGACCTGTTCAACGTCAACGCGGGCATCGTGAAAAACCTGGTTCAGCAGATCGCTGAAACCTGCCCGAAAGCGTGCATCGGTATCATCACCAACCCGGTGAACACCACCGTTGCCATCGCAGCAGAAGTGCTGAAGAAAGCGGGCGTTTACGACAAGAACAAACTGTTCGGCGTAACTACGCTGGATATCATCCGTTCCAATACCTTCGTGGCTGAGCTGAAAGGCAAGCAGCCAACGGAAGTGGAAGTGCCGGTTATCGGCGGACACTCTGGCGTGACCATCCTGCCTCTGCTGTCGCAGATCCCGGGCGTGAGCTTCACCGAGCAGGAAGTGGCTGACCTGACCAAACGTATTCAGAATGCAGGCACCGAAGTGGTGGAAGCGAAGGCGGGTGGCGGTTCTGCAACCCTGTCTATGGGCCAGGCGGCGGCGCGTTTCGGCCTGTCTCTGGTTCGCGCGCTGCAGGGCGAGAAAAACGTGGTTGAATGCGCTTACGTAGAAGGCGACGGTGAACACGCGCGCTTCTTCTCTCAGCCGCTGCTGCTGGGTAAAAACGGCGTTGAAGAGCGTAAGTCTATCGGCACGCTGAGCGCGTTTGAGCAAAACGCGATGGAAGGCATGCTGGATACGCTGAAGAAAGACATCACGCTGGGCGAAGAGTTCGTTAACAAGTGATCTTGTCCCGGTAAAAAAAACGGAGCGCTAAGCTCCGTTTTTTTATGCCCGTCAGTTAGTGGCCGGGTATTCCTGGATGGTGACCTGAATCGTGAGCTTCTTGTCATTACGCATGACTTCTACGGGGATGATAGAGCCCGGTCGAATTTCCGCCACCTGGTCCATCGTTTCAAGCGCAGAGACCGCCGGCGTGCCGTTGACGGAAAGAATAACGTCGTTCACCTGGATACCTGCATTGGCCGCCGGGCCGCCAGGTGCCACTTCGTTGACCACAATCCCCTGGATCTGATCGATACCACCGCCCTGCGTATGCATCGGCGCGATTTCACGCCCGCCAATACCGATGTAGCCACGGATCACGCGGCCATCGCGGATCAGCTTGTCCATGATCTTGGTCGCCAGCTGGAACGGAATGGCAAAGCCAATCCCTTCCGGTGTTTCACCATCGTTGCTCTTGTCGAAGGAGAGGGTATTAATGCCCATCAGTTCGCCCAGAGAGTTCACCAGCGCACCGCCGGAGTTACCGTGGTTGATCGAGGCATCGGTTTGCAGGAAGTTCTGCCGCCCTGACGGGTTCAGTCCAATTCGACCTGTCGCGCTGATGATCCCCTGAGTGATGGTCTGGCCCAGGTTGTACGGGTTACCGATCGCCAGCACCACATCGCCGATATGCGGCGTTCGTTTGCGATTAATCGGGATAGTCGGCAGACCGCCCGTGGCGTTGATCTTCAGCACCGCCAGATCGGTCAGGCTGTCCGACCCCACCAGCAGGGCTTCAAACACGCGGCCATCCTGCAAGGCGACGATAATCTGGTCGGCATCGTTGATCACGTGTTTATTGGTGATGATGTAACCCCGGTCATCCATGATCACACCGGAACCGAGCGTGCGGATCTCCAGCTGGTTATGAGCGGAACTGTTAAGCCCGCGGTTATAGACGTTAACCACGGCGGGGGCGGCACGGCGTACCGCCTGATTGTACGTTGCAGGCGTTTCATCCGTGCTGTCGAACTGAGGAGCCGACAGTTTGTTGAACTGGCGTAAAGATGGCATAGCCACCAGCAGCAGACCGGCAACGATCAAACCAATGACAATTGAACGAAAGAGCTTTAAAAGCATGATGCGTGTGTCGTTAAAAAAGGAACGGTTTGCAGCATAACATGAGTTATCCGGACATCACACGCAGCGGCGATGCCCGGAGTCGCAAATGGTTAACGCAGTAAAATGTAGAGGGTGTCGTTGCCACGGATAATTTGCAGGGCAATGACCGCCGGTTTACTCTCCAGCACCTTGCGCATTTCGGCAATAGACTGCACGCGAGTGCGGTTCACGCCCACGATCACGTCGTCCTGATGTAAACCTGCCTGCGCGGCTGGACTGCTTTTCTCAACGGCAGTGACAGAAATGCCTTTCGTGCCGTCTTTAAGCTGACCGTCGCTCAGCGTTGCGCCCTGTAGCGCCGGGGAGATCTGTTCTGCACTGGCGGAAGAGGAAGTGCTCTTGTCCAGTGTCACTTCCACGGTCAGCGGTTTGCCCTCGCGGATCAGGCCCAGCTTCACTTTAGCGCCAGGCTCCGTGGTGGCAATACGCGAACGTAATTCAGCGAAGCTGCTCAGCGGTTTATCGTTCAGGCTGACAATAACGTCACCGGATTTCACGCCCGCTTTCGCAGATCCTGAGTTGGGCAGCACTTCGCTGACAAACGCCCCGCGCTGGACGTTGAGCTTAAAGGCTTTGGCGATATCAGCGCTCATCTCCATGCCTTTAATGCCCAGCAGCCCGCGCTTAACCTCGCCAAACTGTATCAGCTGTTGAGACAGGGTTTTCGCCATGTTACTCGGAATGGCAAAACCAATTCCGATGCTGCCGCCGCCTGGTGCGAGGATAGCGGTATTAATGCCGATCAGTTCGCCGTTCAGGTTAAGCAGCGCACCGCCGGAGTTGCCCCGGTTGATGGAGGCATCGGTCTGGATGAAATTTTCCAGCCCTTCGAGATTTAGGCCGCTGCGCCCCAGGGCAGAGACAATCCCGGAGGTGGCGGTCTGCCCTAAACCGAACGGATTACCGACCGCGACGGCAAAATCACCCACGCGCAGCTTATCGGAATCGGCGATGGCGATCTGGGTCAGGTTGCTGGGGTTTTGCACCTGTAGCAGGGCGATATCACTCTGATCGTCACCGCCGATCAGTTTGGCGTCAAACTCCCGGCCATCGTTCAGCTGAACGCTGATTTTATCAGCCTGGCTGATCACGTGGTTATTGGTCAGGATATAGCCTTTGGCCGCGTCGATAATCACGCCCGAACCAAGGCCTTCAAACGGCTGAGCCTGCTGATCCGGCGCCTCTTCGCCAAAATATTTCTTCAGCTCTTCGGGAATACGCTGGCTTTGGCGTGCCGTCCCTTCCACCTGAACGCTGACTACCGCAGGCAGGACTTTTTCAAGCATCGGCGCAAGGCTGGGAATGGCTTCTTGTCCTGGCACCTGCGAAGGTAGTGCCGCACTGGCGGGGAAGGACGCCGAGAGAGATAACCCGACACTTAACGCTAAGGCGCTCAACAGCTGGTTTTTTTTCTTCATCGATGCTGACTCTCGTATCCTGGAATGAAAAAGAACGGCCCCAAAAACATCTTGATGTTATTGAATTTTCAACCGCTGAACAATGAGGTGTTTGACTAAATAATAGCTGGGGACGGGAAGAAAGGACGGGCGCATAAGGTGCGCCCGTAAAATTTATTCAGGTTGTGCGATTAATCGCGTTTTACGCCACCGCGCAGCAGGCCGGACGCGCCGTCTGAATAGTCGCGTGGCATCTGAACCGGTGCCTGATCGTTACCGGCTTCAGAGTCCGCCAGACGATTGCGGAAGGGGTTGCTCTCCGCGGTCATTTCCGGCAGCAGGCTGCTGGAGCTTTTCGCCATGTGCTGGTAGAGCTGGCGATAATCTGTCGCCATGTTGTCCAGCAGCTCAGCGCTACGGGCAAAGTGGCTGACCAGCTCTTCGCGGTATTCTTCCAGTTCGGCTTTGTTCTTTTCCAGTTCGTATTGCAGTGACTGCTGCTGACGCAATTTGCGGTTACCGAAACGCATGGCCACAGCACCAATGATGATGCCGACGACTAAACCGATTAGCGCATATTCCCAGGTCATGAACTTCTCCCGTTGTCTTGTTGTTCCGTAGGGTGTTGGCTCGGCTCCTGCCTGTGCCTGATTATGCCACTATAACCGCTATTTCCGCAGAAGTGGAATCCTGACGTATCATCGCGTAGTGTAGAACGGCCTTTTTTTCATCAGCCACGGCCGCTGATGAGGTTTAACTAAAGGAATAACAATAACATCATGCAAAACCTGTCCCCATCGTCGCGTTACCAACTCGCCCTGAGTGAGGGCACACACCAGCCGGATGATGTCCAGCGTGAAGCGGTAAACCGCCTGGACACGATTTACCAGGAGCTTCTGGCGAAACCCGCCGATGCGGTGCAGAGCAGTGGGCTGAAGGCGGCATTCGGCCGTTTACTGGGCAAAAAAGAGCCCACGGTAAACGCACCGGTTCGTGGCTTATATATGTGGGGCGGCGTTGGGCGGGGTAAGACCTGGCTGATGGACATGTTCTACCAGAGCCTGCCCGGCACGCGTAAGCAGCGTCTGCACTTTCACCGTTTTATGCTGCGGGTTCATGAGGAGTTGACGGCGCTCCAGGGCGAAACCGACCCGCTGGAAATCGTGGCGGACCGCTTCAAGGCGGAAACGGACGTACTCTGCTTCGACGAATTCTTTGTTTCCGATATTACGGACGCGATGCTGCTGGGGGGGCTGATGAAAGCGCTGTTTGCGCGTGGGATCACCCTGGTGGCGACCTCAAATATCCCGCCGGATGAGCTTTATCGCAACGGTCTCCAGCGGGCGCGTTTCCTGCCAGCCATAGATGCCATTAAGCAGCACTGCGACATCATGAATGTCGACGCTGGCGTCGACTATCGTTTGCGCACGCTGACGCAGGCGCACCTGTGGCTTTCACCGCTGAACGCCGACACAGCCAGCGAGATGGATAAACTCTGGCTGGCGCTGGCAGGGGCGCCGCGGGATAACGCGCCAGCGCTGGAGATTAATCATCGTCCGTTGCCGACGCTTGGCGTAGAGAACCAGACGCTGGCCGTCTCGTTTGCAACGCTCTGCGTGGACGCCCGCAGCCAGCATGACTACATTGCGCTTTCGCGACTGTTCCATACCGTTATGTTATGGGATGTGCCCGTCATGACCCCTCTCATGGAGAGCGAAGCGCGCCGCTTCATCGCGCTGGTGGACGAGTTTTATGAGCGCCACGTCAAGCTGGTAGTCAGTGCCGAGGTGCCTTTATATGAGATCTATCAGGGCGAGCGCCTGAAGTTTGAGTTCCAGCGCTGCCTGTCGCGCCTGCAAGAGATGCAGAGCGAAGAGTACCTTAAGCGTGAGCATATGCCATAAATGCTACCCTCTCCCCGTGGGAGAGGGGCTGGGGGTGAGGGCACCAGGCCTTAACAAACGCTACCCTCTCCCTGTGGGAGAGGGGCTGGGGGTGAGGGCACCAGACCGCACAATACGCAACCCCGAAAAACCCATCCCAAATCACATTTAAGGGTCGATCTTTGACCTCAACTTCTCTATAATCTTGCGACCCCACGTTACGAGAAGGTTTTTTTCCCGAAACTTTCTATGTGTCGGCATGTGCTATTCGAAGGGGTAGGTTTGCCGGACTTTGTCGTGTGAACCTCAACTGACTAAACGTTTGGGTGTTCACCAACGTGTAACTTATTATTTGGGTAAGCTTTTAATGAAAACTTTTACAGCTAAACCAGAAACCGTACAGCGCGACTGGTATGTTGTTGACGCGACCGGTAAAACTCTGGGCCGTCTGGCTACTGAACTGGCTCGTCGCCTGCGCGGTAAGCATAAAGCGGAATATACTCCGCACGTTGATACCGGTGATTACATCATCGTTCTGAACGCTGACAAAGTTGCTGTTACCGGCAACAAGCGTACTGACAAAATGTACTACCACCACACCGGCCACATCGGTGGTATCAAAGAAGCGACCTTTGAAGAGATGATTGCCCGCCGTCCTGAGCGTGTGATTGAAATCGCGGTTAAAGGCATGCTGCCAAAAGGCCCGCTGGGTCGTGCTATGTTCCGTAAACTGAAAGTTTACGCAGGCAACGAGCACAACCACGCGGCACAGCAACCGCAAGTTCTTGACATCTAATCGGGATTATAGGCAATGGCTGAAAATCAATACTACGGCACTGGTCGCCGCAAAAGTTCCGCAGCTCGCGTTTTCATTAAACCGGGCAGTGGTAAAATCGTAATTAACCAGCGTTCTCTGGAACAATACTTCGGTCGCGAAACTGCCCGCATGGTAGTTCGCCAGCCGCTGGAACTGGTTGATATGGTAGAAAAACTGGATCTGTACATCACCGTTAAAGGTGGTGGTATCTCCGGTCAGGCAGGTGCGATCCGTCACGGTATCACCCGCGCGCTGATGGAGTACGACGAATCCCTGCGTTCTGAACTGCGTAAAGCTGGCTTCGTTACTCGTGACGCTCGTCAGGTTGAACGTAAGAAAGTGGGTCTGCGTAAAGCACGTCGTCGTCCACAGTTCTCCAAACGTTAATCTATTCTGCTTACGCAGAACGATTGGCGAAAAACCCGCTTCGGCGGGTTTTTTTATGGATAATGCGCAGGTTATCCACAGTAACATTTCATATATCTTCTCTTTTTCCACATTTCCGGCATCCCCTCACCACAAAGCCATCAAAATCTGGTAAACTATCATCCAATTTTATGCCCAAATATCGGTGAATACTCGATTTTTGTTCGATTCTTGAACAATGTGTTTTCTCTGGGATGGGCGATACATCATCTGGCTGGCCCCGTTGGGCTGGTAGCAGTAAAAATTCTGAATATACCTGGAGGTTTTCATGGCTGTCGCTGCCAACAAACGTTCGGTAATGACGCTGTTTTCTGGTCCTACTGACATTTATAGCCATCAGGTTCGTATCGTGCTGGCCGAGAAGGGTGTCAGTTTTGAGATCGAGCATGTGGAAAAGGATAACCCGCCTCAGGATCTGATCGATCTCAACCCGAGCCAAAGCGTACCGACGCTGGTGGATCGCGAGCTGACCCTGTGGGAATCCCGTATCATTATGGAATACCTGGATGAGCGTTTCCCGCATCCGCCGCTGATGCCTGTTTACCCTGTTGCGCGTGGTGAAAGCCGCCTGTACATGCAGCGTATCGAGAAAGACTGGTACTCGCTGATGAACGTTATCGTTAACGGTTCCTCTTCAGAAGCGGATGCTGCGCGTAAACAGCTGCGTGAAGAGCTGCTGGCGATTGCGCCGGTATTTGGTCAAAAACCTTTCTTCCTGAGCGATGAGTTCAGCCTGGTAGATTGCTACCTGGCACCGCTGCTGTGGCGCCTGCCAACCCTGGGCGTAGAATTCAGCGGTCCTGGCGCGAAAGAGCTGAAAGGCTACATGACTCGCGTATTCGAACGCGACTCTTTCCTGGCATCCTTAACTGAACCGGAGCGCGAAATGCGTCTCGGCCGAGGCTAATGACTGTGGAAATGTCACAACTTTCACCACGCCGTCCGTATCTGCTGCGCGCCTTCTATGAATGGCTGCTGGATAACCAGCTCACGCCGCACCTGGTTGTGGATGTGACGTTGCCGGGCGTGCAGGTTCCAATGGAATACGCACGCGACGGACAGATTGTACTGAATATTGCGCCACGTGCAGTGGGTAACCTGGAACTGGCGAACGACGAAGTGCGCTTTAATGCGCGTTTCGGCGGCGTGCCGCGTCAGGTTTCCGTTCCGCTGGCTGCGGTTCTGGCTATCTACGCCCGTGAAAACGGTGCAGGTACCATGTTCGAACCGGAAGCGGCTTATGATGAAGAGGTCGCCAGCCTGAACGATGATGGGACATCCGATGAACGTGAAAGCGACACGGTAATGTCTGTGATTGATGGCGATAAACCCGACCATCACGACGACAATGACCCTGATGACGATCCGCCTCCGCGCGGTGGTCGTCCGGCACTCCGTGTCGTCAAATAAACTTCATAAAGCACAATATTTTTTCCGAACCTGCACAACTGTGCAGGTTTTTTTATTTTCTGCATAAAATTACTCTCTAAAAAACTTGTGTCTTTGCAAAAGATATAGGTCTATTAATTGGCATGGGATTAATCTTGTTGGGTTATTTTCTGTAGGACAGTTAAATTTATCTTCAATAATGTTTTATTTTAATTTGATTGTATCCGATATCACCCTGTGAAAATATATATGTGCGTTAACAAAAACGGATTTTCTTTTAAGGACAAATTATGAATATCACTTTTAAAAAATTATTTTCATCTGCTGCTATTTGTGCAGCCCTCGCCATGTCAAATGCACACGCGGCTAATGATGTGACGTTGAAAGTTATTGGTAATATCGTTCCTGGTTCCTGCGTACCCTCACTGCCAAACGGTGGAGTGGTAGATTATGGCACAATGCCAGCTTCTACCATCAATCCAACTGGCACGGCGAATACACTGGTTCAGTTGGGGGCTAAAAGTATTACTCTCACTATTACCTGTGACAGCGATACCAGCGTTGGGGTGACTTCTACGGATAACCGCCATGATACTCGTGTGGGCCTGGGGAGCGCCGCTTATATTGAAAATGGGTTTTTCGATAATGTAAATGCTAACGCTTCAGGAAACGCCTATGGCTTGGGTAAAACGAGTGCGGGTGTGAATATTGGCTCCTATGTCATTGCAGCAGATCCCGTTAATACAACAACAGATGGTGTTGTCGCTGATCTCATTGCAGCCACAGGTACCGATACATCAAATTATACCTGGGTAAAATCCAGTACGGGTGCTTTTGCACCAGTTAACAGTGGCACAGGCCAGACACGTGTCTTTACGGCTGCTGCATCGGGAACCACCACACCAAAAGCTTTTAAAGTTATGAATATGCCGTTACGCATTACAACTGCGCTTCAGGACAACACTGTATTGGGTACAGGCGATACTATCACGCTTGACGGTAATGCCACGCTGAGCCTTGTTTATCTTTGATATTCGTTATTGCTAAATGCTGTAGAAAATAAATCGGGAAATGAAAATAATGGAATTTAAAAAAGTACTCTCGGCAGCAACCGTCGCCGTAGCCTTCGGTTTATCCGCTTTTGCTGCCCAGGCCGCTAACGATGTTACGCTGAAAGTTGTCGGTACGATTAACCCGGCTGCATGTACGCCGACCCTGCCTGATGGCGGCGTTGTAGATTATGGAACGGTACTGAACCAAAATATTGCACCGACCGGTGCGACAAACAAGCTGGTACAATTGGGGCAGAAAAGCATCACGCTAAATATCAGTTGCGAAAGCAACATGAGCGTTGCTTTTACCTCCACCGATAACCGCCTGGACAGTCGCGTTAACCTGTCTTCAACCGCGTTTATCGCAGGTAGCGGTACGGATAAATCAGACTTCAGCAACACCGCTGGTGCCTTTGGTCTGGGTAAAACCACCGCTGGCGTGAGCATTGGTGCTTACACCGTTGCCATCAATACTGAAGCGGTCACAGCGGATGGCGCGAATGTTGACACCCTGGTAACAGGGAGCATCACTGAAGGCCAGCGTTCCTGGGAGAAAGTTGCGCCAGGCCTGGGTTACCTCTGCTCGCTTAATGGCTGCACGGGCTACCAAAAAGCGAATACCGTAGCAACAGCCGGTACCACGCAGCCAAAAGCCTTCAAACAGCTTAGCGTGCCGTTGCTGGTTACCTCTGCAGTGCAGGATAACTCGGTATTAGGTACGACTGACGTAATTACGCTGGACGGTAACGCAACCATTAGTCTGGTATATCTCTAATAATTTAACGCTTAATTAACGTGGCAATGGTTAGAGTATTTAAAAGCCATTGTCACGCTTTTTTTGCATTAAAATAGCTTTCTCTGCCGCAAGAATAATAAAAATAATGCCGGTATGATTTTTATTTATTTATGTGAGTGGAAAGTCATGAAGAAAATTCTATATCTTGCGTTGTTGGCTGTAGCGACAAAGTGTTGTGCCACCGGTATGGTTCCAGAAACATCGGTTTTATTAGTCGATGCACAAAAAGGCGAAGCCAGTATGAATGTTAAAAATACGGATTCGCAACCTGCATTGCTTTATACAAACATTGTAGATTTACCTGATAGCGATAAATCTATTCGTTTAATCGTTTCTCAACCTGTAGTCCGTGTCGACGCCGGGGAAACACAGCGAATGCGTTTTCTGCTGCAAACCAGCAAACCCATGAAGTATGAAGAACTTAAACGCGTCACGTTCGAAGGCATTCCTCCAAAGGAGAAAGGAGAAGATAAAGTTGCGTTGACTATCCGCCAGGATCTTCCTGTTGTAATTCATCCTGCGGGTCTACCTGAGGAGACGCAGCCATGGAAATTTTTGACATGGAACAAAAAGGGTGATGGCCTGGTTATCAACAATCCCAGCGATTACGTTGTTCGTATAACGGCATCCTTTAAAACATTACCCTCAGGAAAAGCGGGTGTGCTGGATAAGACCTACATCCTTCCTCACACCTCGATAAAAACAACATTACCAAATTTCTCTGATAATAAAGTTGAATTCTATCCGGCGAGTCGTTACGGCTATAAAGGGGATCGCTTTACTACAGATTTGAAGTAAGCCTCTATAAGGACAGCAAAGGATATGCAGCAAAAAACGTTACTCGCCTGTCTCATTGGCCTGGTCTGTTCTGGCCAGGCGATGGCTCAGCAGATGGAGACTGCTGCCATTAATTTTGATCAGGAAACGCTTCGTTCACTGGGGATAAACCCGGACGTATCAAATTATTTCTCCCGCAAGACGAAGTATTTACCGGGTAGCGTTTCCGTCGCTCTGAAGGTGAATGGTGATAATAAAGGCAACGTTATTGCTCGTTTCGACAACAACGGCGATCTCTGTTTCGACAAACCTTTTATGGAGCAGGCAGGATTAAAAGTTCCCTCTGACTATGAGTCCGGCTGCTACGATTATACCGGTCATATCCCGAGCGCTATTGTGGAGGCTTCGCCTGCGCAAGAATCTCTAAGTCTGGTTGTACCGGCGGATCGGGTAGCAAACAGCGAATCGGATATCGGAGCTTATACTTCCGGTGGCACTGCTGCGCTGTTGAATTATTCTCTTCTCTCCTCGCGCAATGAGTTTGGTGACGGGCACTCTGACTATTCACAGGCCATGCTGGACGGTGGGGTCAATTTCGACGACTGGATCTTACGTACTCAGCAACTGCTGAGCCGGAGCGACGGAGAATTCGAGAGTAATAACTCGTCGACCTATTTGCAGCATACTTTTGTCCCCCTGAAAAGTACCCTAAGGGCGGGCGAGGTCAATATCAATAACTCCCTTCTTCAGGGAACGGGAATTTATGGTATCGAGCTTTCACCGGAGAGCGCCTTACAACAGGGCGGTAGCGGAGTGAGCGTGTCCGGTATCGCCAATACGCCTCAGGCCCGTATTGAAGTGCGTCAGCAAAATGTTCTGGTGTACAGCACACTGGTGCCGGTCGGGCCGTTTAATCTCACCGATGTGCCGGTACGTAACGGCGTTAGCGATCTGAACGTGACGGTAGTGGAAACCGATGGCAGCCAGCACAGCTATGTGGTGCCCGCAGCGCTGTATAACCAGAGCGCAGGGGCGCCTTCAGGATATCACTTCGCGCTGGGACGAGTGAGCGATAGCTATAGTGAAACGCCATGGGTAGCCAGCCTTTCTGGAGGCTGGAAACTAAGCGAACGGGTGAATGTCAACGCAGGCTCAATCGTAGGCGAAGATTACCAGGCTGTCGCCACCAGCCTTGATACAGTGCCGCTACCAGCCTGGCTTGTTTCACTCCAGGCGAACCAGTCCAACGATTCGAAAGATTCACTGAAAGGGCAGAGGTACACGCTATCGGCAACATGGAGTTCTGACCCCGCATTTGGCATGGGGGCTAACGCCTCTGTTACGCATAAATCGCAAGACTATCGCGAACTTTTTGAAGCACTGGATGATGATTTCGACAGCGGTAATAAAAATGAGTATTCCGCCGGGCTGACCTGGAGTGTGCCCTACTTAGGCACGCTTAGCACCAGCTACTACCAAACGCAGGGTTATGATAAGTCAGATGATTCCCGCTTCATCTCTGCGGGTTGGAACAAGTCATTCAAGTACGCCACGATTTCCATGAACTGGCAACATCAGTTGAGTGCAGATGAGGAGAATGAGGATGATGGCGATCTGTTCTACGTCAACCTCAGTATTCCTTTTGGTGCCAGCAATAGCGTAAGCCTGTACAGCCGTCATGATGACCATAAAACGCGGTATGGCGCCTCTGCGCTTGGCGTTGTAAGTGATACCACATCCTGGTCGCTGGGAGCTGAACACGATCAGGCCACGAATCGCGATAATGTAAACGGTGGGATAAGCAGCAACCTTCACTATACGCAGCTTGGCCTGAGCGCCAGTTCGGATAACGAGAATAGCCGCAGCTATTCAGGATCGCTACAGGGGGGCATCGCGGTTCATGGACAAGGCGTTACGTTCTCTCCATGGGCGATCCGCGACACGTTCGCGATCGCTGCTCTGGATAAACCCGTCTCCGGTGTGAGGATTGACACGCCCCAGGGGCCGGTATGGACCGACTTCCGTGGTCAGGCAGTGGTACCGTCAGTGGGAGCCTGGCGCCCAGCGCGGGTAGAAGTGGATACGGAAACATTGCCGAAAAATATGGATATCGGGAATGGAACCCGTGTCGTCACGCTTGGCAAAGGAGCGGTAGGGCATCTTGATTTTACTGCGTTAACCCAGCGACGTGCACTGGTGAACGTTACCCTGGCAAACGGTAAAAAGCTGCCGAAAGGGATCGCCCTTGAGGATTCGCACGGAAATTATCTTACGACCTCAGTGGATGACGGCGTGGTCTTTTTTAACGATGTTGAACCTGCTCAACAGGTGGTGGCAAAACTGGATAACGGCACCTGTGCATTTGGTCTGAAGCTTCCGAAAGAGGCAAATACCGATACATTCTATGAAACTGTCAATGAGGTGTGTAAATGAAGGCGCTTATTTTAGCCGTGTGCGCAATGGCGTTTTCTCTGCATGCTATGGCTGACTGCCAGTTAGTATCAAGCCAGCAAAAACTCAGCTATGGCCGTATGAGTGCCGCAGAGCGCCAGGCGGAAGGGAACACGTTGATTGAGATGCCGGAGAAACAGATTGTCCTGAACGTGATATGCGATGAACCGTCGCGTATTCGTCTCTTTCTGGGCAGTAACGTACCGAAAGGGCATGAATTTGGTTTTGGTGATAACGGCGTCATGCGCGTTACTGCCGCGCAGGCAACGGTGGACGATCGTACAGTCAATCTGGCGGCTATCCATGCCGGCGACCCGTGGGTTACCAATGGCGGCGTGAGAGAGATCGCGCCAGCGCTTAACGAAGGGATTGCGTTTATCAACGGTCAGGAGCTGCGGGGAAAAACGGCGTCTGTCACGCTTACCATCAAACCGCGCTTCAAAAGTAACCATATTACGGACAGAGAAGTGTGGCGCGGAAATTTACGCGTAAGGATGGATGTACAATGAAAAAGCGTATAGCGCTATTACTCTGCGGAATGTCTGCCGCTTCAGCGGTATGGGCAACTGATACGGTCAATATTGATGTGGATGTCACCGTTGACGCTGCCGCCTGTACACCGGCGTTGAGCAATGGCGGTGTGGCAGATTTCGGCACGCGCTATGCGGGGTCGCTCTCCTCCAGCGCATTCACACAGCTTGGTACTCGCGATCTTACACTATCGGTGACGTGTGAATCTTCTACGGGAGTTGCGATTACCGCGCGTGATACCCGCGCCAGTTCCGTGGTCGTTGGCAAAGATAAATCCGGGCAAGAAGGGGTAAAATTCCAGATAAATAACGGTGCCTATGTGCGTGATACGACCCGCCTGTTTGGTTTAGGATTGACCAGCGAGCAGAAGCCGATTGGCAGTTATGGGGTACAAATTAACGCGGCAGGCGTGACGGCAGCCGACGAAAGTGCCGCTGTTCAGGTGGAGATCGCCGGGGCCGCGACCAAAAATGGTCCATGGACGCGCACGACGCTATTGCCCTTGCCGACCCAGCAGGACTTTTTCTATACGTTTGTGCAAAAAGGCACGGATATTCCGCAGCCGATCTCATCGGCGGTTGTTCCGCTACAGGTGAGCGCCGCTGTCGCCAACGGGCTTGGCAGCGGGCAAGAGATCAAGCTGGACGGCGAGGCGGTGATTACGCTGGTCTATTTATAATCTCTTTTCTGTAAAAGAATATCGAAAATAGACGCGCCAGTTCACCACTGGCGCCGCGCTTACCAGGTCTGCAAAGAGGCTGCGATTTGTAGACCTGATAAAGCGTAAACAGGCTGATACGTCTCCGGATGAGATTTCCTGAAGCGATAATTACCGTTTAAAGGTCACCGCTTCCGGCTGCGTCAGATGCAGCGTTGTCTGGCTGGGTACCGTCTCGGCGATAACCCGCCCGTGACGAACAGAATAACGCGCAGGCGTCTGGCGACGAACCGCATCAAAGCCATTTTCGGCCGGTAAAACAACCAGGTTCGCAGAATTACCCACCTTCACGCCGTAGTCCTGCAGGTTGAGCGTTTTCGCGCTGTGGGTGGTGATCAGATTCAGCCCGTCGTTAATCTGCCCGTACCCCATCAGCTGGCAGACGTGTAAACCCATATGCAGCACCTGCAACATATTGGCGGTGCCCAGGGGATACCACGGATCGAAAACGTCATCATGCCCAAAGCAGACGTTGATCCCCGCCTCCAGCATCTCTTTCACGCGCGTTACGCCGCGGCGCTTAGGATAGGTGTCGAAACGGCCCTGAAGGTGGATGTTCACCAGCGGATTGGCGACGAAGTTGATGCCCGACATTTTCAGCAAACGAAACAGGCGGGACGCGTAGGCGCCATTATAGGAGTGCATCGCTGTGGTATGGCTGGCGGTAACGCGCGCGCCCATCCCATCACGGTGCGCCAGCGCGGCGACGGTTTCCACGAAGCGCGACTGTTCATCATCGATTTCGTCGCAGTGTACGTCGATCAGCCTGTCGTACTTCTGCGCCAGTGCGAAGGTTTTGTGCAACGACTCCACACCATACTCGCGGGTAAATTCAAAGTGCGGAATTGCGCCAATAACGTCCGCCCCCATACGCACCGCCTCTTCCAGCAACGCTTCACCGTTGGGATAAGAAAGAATGCCCTCCTGGGGGAACGCCACGATTTGCAGATCGACCCACGGGGCGACCTCCTGCTTCACTTCCAGCATCGCTTTCAGCGCCGTCAGCGTGGGATCGGAGACGTCAACGTGAGTACGCACATGCTGAATGCCGTTGGCCATCTGCCACTTCAGCGTCTGCATTGCGCGGGTCTTAACATCTTCGTGGGTGAGCAGCGCCTTACGTTCAGCCCAGCGCTCAATCCCCTCGAATAAGGTACCAGACTGGTTCCAGCTCGGTTCACCAGCCGTTTGAGTGGTATCCAGATGGATATGCGGCTCAACGAAAGGGGGAATGACCAGCCCGCCTTCAGCATCAAGCACCTGGCCCACAGGTGACGATGCCGCGTCCTGCGGTTCAATACGGCTAAAGCGCCCGTTTTCAATTGCGATCTGCCATAACCCCTCTTGCCCCTGTAAACGGGCCTGACGAATGGTGAGGGTATTATTCTGCATGTGGAGCCTCCGGGGCGGTAGCAAAGGTACGTCTGACTAAGGGGGTTAACAGAAGGTAGCTGAATACGCCGCCGAGGACCGCATTCACCGGCACTATACCGGGAATAATATTCCCGGCAGCCACGCCGAGCGCGACCGAAAGAATGGCTACCCAGTTGACCGGCACAAAGGTAGCGCTATGGAAGCTGGCGTAGCGGCGGCGGTTGATCAGATAGTCGGCGATAATCACCCCACCGACGGGAGGGATCGCCGCCGACAGAAAGGTGAGCCAGCCGACAAAGTTATTGTACAGCCACAGCGCGCAGAGCGTGCCGATAATACCGTTAACCACCGACAGCGTGCGGCTGGAAAGGCCGGTCACGTTGGCAAAGCCCAGACCCGACGCATAGAGCGCGTTGTCGTTGGTTGTCCAGATGTTCAGGCCGAGAACGATAATGGCGGGCAGCAGTAGCCCCTGAGCGATCATCACGTCCGAGATATCCGCCTGTCCAACTGCCGCGGCGCCTGCCGCACCGAAGATAAACATCAGCGAGTTGCCAAGGAAAAACGCCACCATTGCCACCACCACGGCGCCTTTCGCGTTACGCCCAAAGCGGACGAAGTCGGCGGTCAGCGTTCCGGCGCTGATGAAGGAGCCGACGACCAGCGCCAGCGCGCCTGAAAAATTGAGCGGGGTCTGTGGCACCATCGCTTTTAAATGATCCAGCCCGCCCACGCCGTGCACCGCCAGCCAGACGGAGTAGCTGCCGAGGATAACTATCGCGGGAACGGCGATGATCGACAGAATCGTCAGCGCTGAGATACCAAAGAAGATGGTCATGGTCATCAACAGACCGGATACCGCGATCAGGATATTGACGTCGATGCCCGTGGCTTTACTCACCGGGATGGCAAACATCGCTACGCCGACGCCAAACCATCCTACCTGCGTACCGCCTAAAAGCATGGAGGGAAGCCAGGAACCTTTTATACCGAACGAGTAACGCGCAAGAAGATGGGTTGAGAGGCCGGTTTTTGCGCCAATGTAGCCAAGAAAAGCAGTGTAAATACCGAGGAGGAGATTGCCGAAGAGAACTGCGAGGAAGAAATCATTATAGGAAAGACCAGTACCGAGCGTACCTCCGGTCCACATACTGGCGGAAAAAAAGGTTAACCCTAACATCACAAAAGTGAGTGGAATCACGCCTTTCCGCGCCGCCAGAGGGACGGGGCCCTGGCTATAATTGTTATCTTGCGACACAACGCCTCCTTGAATTTTGGCCAAAAAATCCGCCGCATAATATACAGTTTTTTCATGAAAGCAAACGTTTACGTCAGGATTTACGCTGCTTTTTTGCTTAAAAAGGTATTATTAACTTAAGGGCAGGCTACTGAAAACAGGCTCCCCAGCGTTCCGCTTTATGCTTCTGCCGGGGAGTCAGAGGGGCTTACACTTCCAGGAAGTTCATGATCCCGTCAGCCGCTTTACGGCCTTCGGCAATCGCCGTCACCACCAGGTCAGAGCCGCGAACGATGTCGCCACCGGCGAAGATTTTCGGGTTGCTGGTCTGGAACGCGTTGTCGCTGCCTTCCGGCGCAATTATGCGGCCCTGAGAGTCCAGCTCTACGCTGTGCTTCGCCAGCCACTCCATGCTGTGAGGACGGAAACCAAACGCCATCACCACGGCGTCAGCCGGGATCACGTGTTCAGAACCGGCCACGATCTCCGCGCGACGACGGCCTTTCGCATCCGGCGCGCCCATCTCCGTGCGCGCCATCTTCACGCCGCTCACTCTACCGTTGGCATTCACCTCAATACCCAGAGGCTGGATGTTGAACTGGAACTCCACGCCCTCTTCACGCGCGTTTTTCACTTCGCGCTTAGAGCCCGGCATGTTCTCTTCGTCACGACGGTAAGCACAGATGACGTGCGCCGCGTTCTGACGAATGGAGGTACGCACGCAGTCCATCGCGGTATCACCGCCGCCCAGCACCACCACGCGTTTGCCTTCCATGCTGACGAACGGCTCATCGGCGGTCTCACCGTAGCCCATGATCTGCCTGGTGTTGGCAATCAGGAACGGCAGCGCGTCGTACACGCCCGGCGCATCTTCGTTCTCCAGACCACCGCGCATGGACTGATAAGTACCCACGCCCAGGAACACGGCGTCGTAATCCTTCAGCAGGTCGTCGAGCTGCACGTCACGGCCCACTTCCACGTTCAGTTTGAACTCAATGCCCATGCCGGTGAAGATTTCGCGGCGGCGGGTCATCACCTCTTTCTCCAGCTTGAAGGCCGGGATACCGAAGGTCAGCAGGCCGCCAATCTCCGGGTGGCGATCAAAGACCACCGCTTTCACGCCGTTACGGGTCAGCACGTCCGCACAGGCAAGGCCTGCCGGGCCCGCGCCAATAATCGCCACGCGCTTGTCGGTTTGACGCACACCGGTCATATCCGGACGCCAGCCCATTTCGAACGCTTTATCGTTGATATAACGTTCGATGTTGCCGATGGTCACCGCGCCAAACTCGTCGTTCAGCGTACAGGAGCCTTCACACAGACGATCCTGAGGGCACACGCGGCCGCACACTTCCGGCAGGGTGTTGGTCTGATGAGACAGCTCGGCGGCTTCAAAAATACGCCCTTCGTTGGCCAGCTTCAGCCAGTTCGGGATGTAGTTATGGACCGGACACTTCCATTCGCAGTAAGGGTTACCGCAGGACAGGCAGCGGTCTGCCTGTGCTTTGGCCTGGCCTTCTGAAAACGGCTCGTAGATTTCAACAAATTCAATTTTACGGATCTTCAGCGGTTTCTTTGGCGGATCAACACGCTGAAGGTCGATAAACTGGTAAACGTTCTGGCTCATCTGAATTCCTTACTGCGCCTGCACGCGCAGCTCTGCTGCGCTACGACTACGGTGACCCAACAGGGCTTTAACATCGCTGGACTTCGGCTTAACCAGCGCAAATTTCGCAGAGAACGCCGGCCAGTTCGCCAGGATCTCTTCGCCGCGCGAAGAACCGGTATGCTGCACGTGTTCGGTAATTAAGCCGCGCAGGTGTTCTTCGTGGATGGCCAGCGTATCAACGTCCAGCACTTCCACCAGTTCCGGGTTCACGCGTTTGCGGAACTCACCGTCTTCATCCAGGACGTAGGCAAAACCGCCCGTCATGCCCGCGCCAAAGTTCACGCCGGTTTTACCCAGGACGCACACAATTCCGCCCGTCATGTATTCACAGCCGTTATCGCCGATGCCTTCCACCACGGTGATGGCACCGGAGTTACGCACCGCAAAACGCTCGCCCGCACGGCCCGCGGCAAACAGACGACCGCCGGTTGCACCGTACAGACAGGTATTGCCGATGATGCTTGCTTCATGGCTGCGGAAGGCTGAACCAACCGGAGGTCGCACCGCCAGCAGACCGCCCGCCATGCCTTTTCCGACGTAGTCGTTGGCATCACCGGTCAGGTATAACTCAACGCCGCCCGCGTTCCACACACCGAAGCTCTGACCCGCGGTACCGCTGAAGTGCGCGGTAATCGGATCCGACGCCAGGCCCTGGTCACCGTGCGTTTGCGCGATGTAACCGGAGAGGGATGCACCCACGGAACGATCGGTGTTGCGGATATCAAACCAGAACGTTTTGCTCTGCTTCTCATCCACGTACGGCTTCGCCTGTTGCAGCAGCTGCGCGTTCAGCACGCCGTTGTCGAACGGCGGGTTGTTCTCGGTGCAGTAAACCGCTTTGCCAGGATGCGGCTGAGCGGTTTCCAGCAGCTTAGACAGCTCCAGCTTCTGCTGCTTGGCCGTGAAGCCCTCAAGCTCTTTCAGCAGGTCGGTACGGCCAATCAGATCCACCAGACGCTTCACGCCCAGCTGCGCCATCAGCTCGCGGGTTTCACGGGCGATGAAGTCAAAGTAGTTAGTCACTTTGAACGGGAGGCCGTGATAGTGATTCTTACGCAGCTTTTCGTCCTGGGTAGCAACGCCCGTTGCGCAGTTGTTCAGGTGGCAAATACGCAGGTATTTACAGCCGAGCGCAACCATCGGGCCGGTACCGAAGCCGAAGCTTTCCGCACCCAGAATCGCCGCTTTGATGATGTCGAGGCCGGTTTTCAGCCCGCCGTCTACCTGCAAACGGATTTTGTGACGCAGGCCGTTGGCGACCAGCGCCTGCTGGGTTTCCACCAGGCCAAGCTCCCACGGACAACCCGCGTATTTTACGGAGGAGAGCGGGCTTGCGCCGGTGCCGCCGTCGTAGCCGGCGATGGTGATCAGATCCGCATAGGCTTTCGCCACGCCGGTGGCGATGGTGCCAACGCCCGGCTCGGAAACCAGCTTCACGGAGATCATCGCTTTCGGGTTGACCTGTTTCAGGTCGAAAATCAGCTGCGCCAGATCCTCGATAGAGTAAATATCGTGGTGCGGCGGCGGGGAGATCAGCGTCACGCCCGGCACCGAGTAGCGAAGCTTAGCGATGTACGGGGTGACTTTATCACCCGGCAGCTGACCGCCTTCACCCGGTTTTGCCCCCTGCGCGACCTTAATCTGGATCACGTCGGCGTTAACCAGGTACGCAGGCGTTACGCCGAAACGGCCGGACGCTACCTGCTTGATACGGGACACTTTATTGGTGCCGTAACGGGCAGGATCTTCACCGCCTTCGCCGGAGTTGGAGTTGCCGCCGATGCTGTTCATGGCTTCCGCCAGCGCTTCGTGGGCTTCCGGGCTCAGCGCGCCGATGGACATCGCCGCGGTATCGAAACGTTTGAACAGCTCAGATGCGGGTTCAACCTCGTCAATGCTGACCGCTTCCTCACCCGGATTGAGGGCAATGAGATCGCGCAGCGTCGCCGCCGGACGGTTGTTCACCAGATCAGCATACTGCTGATAATCGCTGTACTCGCCGCTTTGCACCGCCTGTTGCAGTGTGCGCACCACGTCCGGGTTATAAGCGTGATACTCACCCCCGTGAACGTATTTCAGCAGACCGCCCTGTTCCAGCGGCTTACGTGCCAGCCAGGCGCGTTTCGACAGGTTCACCAGATCCTGCTGGAAGTCAGCAAAGCCTGCGCCACCAATACGGCTGATCACGCCCTGGAAGCAGAGGTTGGCAACGTCGTCATGCAGACCGACCGCTTCAAACAGCTTCGAGCAGCGGTATGAGGCGATGGTCGAGATGCCCATTTTGGACATGATCTTGTACAGACCTTTGTTGATGCCGTTACGGTAGTTCAGCATCACAGCACGGTAGTCTTTGTCGATCGCGCGGGTATCCACCAGGCGGGCCAGTGTTTCGTAAGCCAGATACGGGTAGATCGCCGTGGCGCCAAAGCCTAACAGCACCGCAAAGTGGTGCGGGTCGCGCGCGCTCGCAGTTTCAACGATGATGTTGGCATCGCAGCGCAGGCTCTTGTCCACCAGACGCGTCTGGATAGCCCCCACCGCCATGGGTGCAGGCACCGGCAGACGGTTTTTCGCGATGTTGCGGTCAGACAGCACCAGCAGAACGGTGCCGTTACGCACCATCTGCTCGGCTTTGTCGCACAGCGCGTTCACCGTCTCTTCGAGGCTCGTTTCGGTCACGTCGAAGGTGATATCGAGCGTGTCGGCGCGATAGTGCTCCTCGGTCATGGTGGTGAGCTGTTTGAAATCGGAGTACAGCAGGATCGGTGATTTAAAGGTCAGACGGTGCGCCTGGCCTTCGGCTTCACAGAATACGTTCATCTCACGGCCGATGCTGGTGGCCAGCGACATGACGTGGGCTTCGCGCAGCGGATCGATTGGCGGGTTGGTTACCTGCGCAAACTGCTGACGGAAATAGTCGTAAATAATGCGTGGCTGGCTGGAGAGCACAGCAAACGGGGTATCGTCACCCATTGAGCCGACCGCTTCCTGGCCGTTTTCGCCGAGCACGCGAATAACCGAGTCCAGCTCTTCCGCGCTGTAGTTAAACTGCTTCTGGAAGCTCGCGAGGGTGTCATCGTCCAGCTCGCGGCTACCCACTTCTTCGTCTGACAGATCTTCAAACGGCACCAGACGACGCACGTTTTTCTCCATCCACTCTTTGTACGGATGGCGGCTCTTCAGATCGTTGTCGGTTTCAGCAGAGTGCAGAATACGCCCACCGCGGGTGTCAATCACCATCAGCTCGCCCGGTCCGACGCGGCCCTTCTCGACCACTTCGTCTGGCTGGTAATCCCAGATACCCACTTCAGAGGCACAGGTGATGAGCTTGTCTTTGGTAATGACATAGCGCGCCGGACGCAGACCGTTACGGTCCAGGTTACAGGCGGCAAAACGTCCGTCGGACATAACGATGCCTGCCGGGCCATCCCACGGCTCCATGTGCATGGAGTTAAAGTCAAAGAACGCGCGCAGCTCAGGGTCCATATCCGGGTTGTTCTGCCAGGCCGGCGGTACAAGCAGACGCATGGCGCGCACGATATCCATCCCGCCCGCCAGCAGCAGTTCCAGCATGTTATCCATTGAGCTGGAGTCCGAGCCGGTTTCGTTCACGAACGGCGCGGCATCGTGCAGGTCCGGGATCAGCGGGGTCTGGAACTTATAGGTACGGGCGCGGGCCCACTGGCGGTTACCGGTGATGGTGTTGATCTCACCGTTGTGCGCCAGGTAGCGGAACGGCTGAGCCAGCGGCCAGCGTGGAACGGTGTTGGTGGAGAAGCGCTGGTGGAACAGGCAAATGGCCGATTCCAGACGCAGATCCGCCAGGTCCAGGTAGAAGCGCGGCAGGTCAGCCGGCATGCACAGACCTTTATAGATGTTCACCAGGTTAGAGAGGCTACAGACGTAGAACTCTTTATCGTCCTGAAGACGTTTTTCAATGCGGCGGCGGGCAATAAACAGACGGCGTTCCATATCACGCGGACGCCAGCCCGCAGGCGCGTTGACGAAAATCTGTTCAATACGAGGCAGCGAGGAGAGGGCGATTTCACCGAGCACCCCTTCGTTGGTTGGCACATCGCGCCAGCCGACAATCGACAGGGTTTCACGCTGAAGTTCTTCTTCAACGATGCGGCGTGACGCGGCAGCTTTTTCAGGATCCTGATTCAGGAACAGCATACCGACAGCGTAGTTTTTAGCTAAACGCCAGCCGCGCTCTTCCGCCACGATGCGGAAGAAACGATCCGGTTTTTGCAGCAGCAGACCGCAACCGTCGCCGGTTTTACCATCGGCAAGGATGGCGCCACGGTGCTGCATACGGGCCAGTGCGTGAATAGCAGTACGCACTACCTTGTGGCTAGGTTCGCCTTCTATGTGGGCGATCAGGCCGAAACCACAGTTATCCTTCTCAAGGGATTTATCGTACAACATATCAGTGAACCTCCCCAGGCTCGTCGGGCTTCCCACTGAACTTTACCGTGGCGCACAGGCGCAGAAAGAGCATGGCGACGGGGTTAGCGTTTCATACGCGGACCTCGCATTCGCCCTCTTTTTCATCCTTTCGCGCAGGTAAACAAGTTTGAGGACTTGCTTCAGAGGGAATCTCAATTACTGCATAAATATGATGAGCAGGCCGCTCATCCAGAAAGCTTCCAGCGGATTTCCAACTTATCGGGAATTGGTACACAGGTCAAATGGCAATCTTATTTATACAAAAATGTGCTAAAGAGTGCTCATATTGTTGTTTTTATTGATTATTTCACTATTTTTACAACCACTTAAAGCGCCGGGAAGGTGCAGGGGAGTGTGATCTGACTCACTATATGAAAGCGGTATTATCAATGCAGCGTGCTGAAATGCAGATTTATAGCAGAATAATAATCTGGGGTGGCATTCAAACCCGCATAAAATCACTGTTTTTCAGACCTGGCGCTATAAATGAAAAAAACCATCAGAACATAAGGAAAAGTAATTACGTGCAGGGTGAATGAAATCTCGGTAATCGTGATTATTTATTCAAATAGATAAAGGCCGTCCAGGGCGATTGATCCAGGTCATCGCCGACAGAGGCTAAAAATGGCAGGCTTGTCCCCTTTCTTCGGGACGGTCTATCAGATTATGCAGTTACAGAAATTAGTCAATATGTTTGGTGGGGATCTTTTGCAGCGCTACGGACAAAAGGTTCACAAACTGACGCTGCACGGCGGCTTTAGCTGTCCGAACCGCGATGGCACCATCGGGCGTGGTGGCTGCACCTTCTGTAACGTGGCCTCGTTTGCTGATGAAGCTCAACAGCATAAATCTATCGCTGAACAGCTCGCCCATCAGGCGAGTCTGGTGAACCGCGCGAAGCAATATCTGGCCTATTTCCAGGCCTACACCAGCACGTGGGCGGAGGTGCAGGTGCTGCGCGCTATGTATCAACAGGCGGTTGCTCAAGCGAACATTGTCGGGCTGTGCGTGGGGACGCGTCCGGACTGCGTGCCGGACGCCGTGCTGGATTTACTTAGCGAGTACAAAGAGAAGGGCTACGAGATCTGGCTGGAGCTGGGCTTGCAGACCGCGCACGACAAAACCCTGCACCGTATCAATCGCGGGCATGATTTTGCCTGCTACCAGCGCACCACGCGTCTCGCCCGCGAGCGTGGATTAAAAGTCTGCTCGCATCTGATTGTCGGCTTGCCGGGAGAAGGGCAGCAGCATGGTCTTGAAACGCTGGAAAAAGTCGTCGAGACCGGCGTGGACGGCATTAAGCTGCACCCGCTGCATATTGTTACGGGAAGCATTATGGCGAAAGCCTGGGAAGCGGGGCGGTTAAGTGGTATCGAACTCGACGACTATACGGTGACGGCGGGGGAGATGATTCGCCACACGCCGCCGGAGATTGTTTACCACCGCATCTCGGCAAGCGCCCGCCGCCCAACGCTTCTGGCACCGCTCTGGTGTGAGAACCGCTGGACGGGGATGCTGGAAATCGACCGCTATCTACAGGAGAACGGCGTACAGGGGTCGGCGCTTGGCCGCCCGTGGGTTCCACCGCTACCGGCGACGGCCGCCTAACAGACTTCCCAGCATGCCGCGCACTATCTGGTTGGTAATCTGACGCGTCGCGCTTTTTGCCATGGTCTGCACCACGCCATCGCGTTTGCCGCCGCGCGGCCCGGTGCTGCCGAACAGAATATCTTTCAGCCCGCCGAGAATGCCGTCGTCCACGGCTACAGATTGCCCTTTGGCGGCAGGCGCATTCTGCGATTCGGCAGTCGCCTGCACCCCTTTTTGCAGCATCTCGAACGCGGATTCGCGATCCACCTCGTCTTCATACTTCCCGTACACCGGGGAGTGGTTGATCAGGCCGTTGCGTTCATCGTCCGTTACTGGCCCCATGCGCGAGCAGGGCGCAATCACCATCGCGCGCTCGACAACTGTCGGGCTGCCTTTTGCATCGAGGAACGAAATCAGCGCTTCACCGGTGCCCAGCGCCTGAATGGCGGTTTCGGTATCAAAGGCCGGATTGGCACGCATGGTTTGCGCCGCGGCTTTCACCGCTTTTTGATCTTTCGGCGTAAAGGCGCGCAGGGCGTGCTGCACGCGGTTACCCAGTTGCCCCAGTACGTTGTCCGGAATATCCGACGGGTTTTGCGACACAAACCAGACCCCGACGCCTTTGGAGCGGATCAGGCGGATAACCTGTTCAATTTTATCCAGCAGCACCTGCGGCGCGTCGTTAAACAACAGGTGCGCTTCGTCAAAGAAGAACACCAGTTTGGGTTTTTCCAGATCGCCTGCTTCCGGCAGTTGTTCGTAGAGTTCAGAGAGCATCCACAGCAGGCTGGCGGCGTAGAGCTTCGGCATCTGGTAGAGCTTCTCTGCGCTCAGAATGTTGATGATGCCTTTGCCGCTGCTGTCGGTGCGCATCCAGTCTTTGATATCCAGCATTGGCTCGCCGAAGAAATGCTCGGCGCCCTGTTGCTCCAGCGTCAGGAGCCCGCGCTGAATGGCGCCCACCGAGGCGCTGCTGATATTGCCGTACTGGTTCTGGAAGGATTTGGCGTTATCGCCAATGTACTGGGTGATGGCGCGCAGATCTTTGAAGTCGAGCAGCAGTAAGCCCTGATCGTCGGCGATACGGAAAATAATGTTCAGCACCCCGGACTGCACGTCGTTAAGATTAAGCAGACGGGCCAGCAGCAAAGGGCCGAGGTCGGAGACGGTGGCGCGCACCGGATGCCCTTTTTCGCCGAAGATATCCCAGACCACCACTGGATTACCGTGCGGCGTCCAGTCCGTGATGCCGATATTTTTCAGGCGCTCGAGCAGTTTTTCTGACGCCGTGCCTTCCTGAGCCACCCCGGTTAAATCGCCCTTCACGTCAGCCATAAAAACCGGCACGCCAGCCTCGGACAACGACTCAGCCAGCTTTTGCAGGGTGACGGTTTTTCCCGTCCCGGTCGCGCCGGTGATCAGGCCATGACGGTTCGCCATCGCGGGCAGTAAAAACAGCTCTTTTTCCAGCGTCCTGGCGATTAACAATGGTGTACTCATGATGCACGTCCTCTCGTAGTCCTGGGTGGAGTATAGGCAACCTGACGGCAAAACGTCTGCGTAAATTCCTCACTTTGCGGCGCATTATCCAGTGCGGACTATGCTTTTGCATACGGTAAACAAAATTTTGGGAAACTATGTCCAGATTCTTTTTTAACGACCGCAAACAGCTTGTCAACGATGCCATTGAAGGCATACTTCTCTCCGCGCCGCACGGTAATCTCGTCAAACTGGATATCGATCCGGCCATCCGCGTGGTGGCACGCGGCGACTGGGATAAAAGCCGCGTGGCGGTGATCTCCGGTGGCGGCTCCGGCCATGAACCGGCACATGCCGGGTTCGTCGGTAAAGGCATGCTTACCGCAGCGGTGTGTGGCGATTTGTTCGCCTCCCCAAGCGTGGATGCGGTCCTCAATGCCATTGTGGCGGTGACGGGCGATCGTGGCTGCCTGCTAATTGTGAAAAACTACACCGGCGACCGGCTTAACTTTGGCCTGGCAGCGGAAAAAGCCAAACGCTACGGCCTGAAGGTGGAGATGGTTATCGTCGCGGATGATATTGCCCTGCCGGATAACAAGCAGCCGCGTGGTATCGCGGGAACGGCGCTGGTGCATAAGATTGCGGGATATGCGGCAGAGCAGGGGAAATCGCTAAACGACGTGCGGGATATAGCGCAACAGGCCTGCGATAACCTCTGGAGCCTGGGCGTGGCGATGCAAACGTGCAACCTGCCGGGCAGCGATGATGAAGAGGGGCGCATAAAACAAGGCCATGTCGAGCTGGGTTTGGGCATTCACGGCGAGCCGGGAGCTTCCGTCGTGGATACGCAAAACAGCAAAGCCATTATCGACACGCTGGTGACGCCGTTACGCGCGCAGGCGGGGGACGGGCGCTTTGCGGTGCTGATCAACAACCTCGGCGGCGTGTCAGCGCTGGAGATGGCTCTGCTCACCAAAGAGCTGGCGCATTCGGCGCTGAAAGAGAACATTGCGTATCTGATTGGCCCGGCGCCGCTGGTGAGTGCGCTGGATATGAAAGGGTTTTCGCTAACGCTGCTGAAGCTCAACGATTTCTTCGAGAAGGCGATTCACGCCGAGGTCGAGACGCTGGGCTGGCAGAAGCCCGTCGCGTTCGCGCCCCTGCGTACCGTCCCCCATAGCGCCCTTCGTGACCGCGTGGAATATACCCCATCGGACAATCCGCAGGTGAGCGAGGCCGTCGCTTCGGTAACGAAGACATTGATCCAGCTGGAAAACCGCCTCAACGCGCTGGATGCCAAAGTAGGCGATGGCGATACGGGCTCCACCTTTGCGCAAGGGGCGCGGGATATTGCGCAGCGACTTGAGGAGAACAACCTGCCCCTTAACGACGTGCCGACATTACTCCTGCTGGTGGGGGAGCGGCTGGCTACGGTAATGGGCGGGTCGAGCGGGGTGCTGATGTCGATCTTCTTCACGGCGGCAGGACAAAAGCTTCACGATGGACAGCCGCTACCAGAAGCATTGTTGAGCGGACTGGCGCAGATGAAGCAGTATGGCGGGGCCGATCTTGGGGATCGCACGCTGATCGACGCCCTGCAACCGGCGCTGGAGGCGTTAAGGGATGGCGATCTGCGGACGGCGGCGCAGGCTGCGCAGCAGGGCGCCGAAGCAACGGCAAAAATGGCGAAAGCCGGCGCGGGACGCTCGTCGTATGTCAATAAAGAGAACCTGGATGGGGTGATGGATCCGGGAGCGGTCGCGGTGGCAGAAGTACTTAACGTATTGGCGCGGCAGTGAAAGTAGGCCGGGTCAGGCGAAGCCGCCACCCGGCAAACTCACATCAGAAATCCGCTTTCAACACCACGCGGTAGCGGGCTTTGCCGTCGCGCACGTGCTGGATTGCTTCGTTGATTTTTGACATCGGATACAGTTCGGTGGTCGGCGCCACTTTTGTGCGTCCGGCAAACTTCATCAGCTTGCGTAACTCATATGGCGTGCCGGTAGCAGATCCGGATACGCTGCGATCGCCGCCGATCAGGGTAAACGCCGGAACCGGCAGCGGCTTCATCACCGCACCCACGGTGTGGAAGTTACCGCCGTAGGCCAGGGCCTCAAAGTATGGCTGCCAGTCGAGATCGACGTTGACGGTGTTGATGATCAGGTCAAACTGACCTGCCAGAGCGGTGAGCGCCTCGGGATCGCGACTGTTCACCACTTTATCCGCACCCATCGCCAGCACTTCCTGCTCTTTCGCCGGGTTCGAGCTGAACGCCGTCACTTCACAGCCCATCGCGTGCAGCAGTTTGATGGCAATATGCCCCAGCCCGCCAATACCGATCACGCCCACGCGGCTGGTGGCAGTTACGTGATGCATCAGCAGCGGTTTAAATACGGTGATACCGCCACACAGCAGCGGACCTGCTGATTCAATATCAATGCTGTCCGGCAGCGGGATAACCCATTGCCAGTCGGCGCGTAGTTTATCGGCGAAACCACCCTTGTTCAGGATGGTCGGCGTAGCGCCCTCAAGGCAGTTGATCTGGTTACCGCTAATACAGGCGTCGCAGTGGCCGCAGCTGCGTGCCGTCCAGCCGATACCCACGCGCTGGCCCACTTTCAGCCCTTTGTCCTGCGCGGCGCTGCCGAGCGCCACGACGCGGCCAATGACTTCGTGCCCGGCAACCAGCGGATAGCTGGAAAAGCCCCATTCATTGTCGATCATCGAGAGATCCGAGTGGCAGATCCCGCAGTAATCCACCTGTACTTCGACGTCTTCCGCTTTTAGTTCGCCCGCATCGTACTCGTACAGCTCAAGTTCTGCACCCGCCTGCGGTGCGGCGTAGCTTTTTATCTTCGACATCGCGTTTCCCCTGTTTTGGTGTGAACTGTGAGTGTAGAGCATTCAGTTTACAGACGCTTAACAGAAGACGGCAGGAACAAAACTTACAGACTTTTCAGCATCCTGACTTCGCAGTCCACGTGGCCCGTGCAGCCCAGTGGCGCATCGATATGCTTAAAGCCCAGATGTTCATAAAGGCCAATGGCCTCTTTAAGGAAAGCGGTGGTTTCAAGGTAGCAACGTTTAAAGCCCTGTGAACGTGCATGTTCCAGGGCGACCAGCGCCAGCTTTTTCGCCAGGCCTTGTCCGCGTATCGTTGGCAGGAAATACATTTTCTGGAGTTCACAGATATCCGGCTCGCTGCAGAGCAGGGGGGCAATGCCGCCGCCGCCCACGACCTGGCCGTCCTGCTCGATGACCCAATAGGCATGGCCCGGCTGGCTGTACAGCTGAAAAAGTTCGTCCAGATTGGGATCGGCCACGGTGTAGCCTTTGTCGGCGGTCAGGCCATATTCGGCCGATACCGTGCGGATAACGGCGGCGATAGCCGGGTTGTCCTGCTCAGTGATCCGACGCATTGTCGTCGCGACGGGGGTAATCACGCTCATAGCATTACTCATGACAAAAATTGACACACAACTGCTGTTAATAGCACCGCAGAAAGGGGAGTGCAAGCGAGGAGTTTTCAGGAAGGATACCCCTTACGCCCTGAAGCGTAAGGGGTAAAAGCATTACAGGGCTGCAATAACCGCCTGCTGCTCGATCAGTTTGGTCTTCGCATCGGCGAAGGCAACCAGACGCTCACGCTCTTTGGCGATGACCGCTTCCGGCGCGCGGGCCACAAAGCCCTCGTTCGCCAGTTTGCTTTCGATTTTGCCAATTTCCACGTCGACTTTCGCCACTTCTTTCGCCAGACGAGCCAGCTCAGCGTCTTTGTCGATCAGGCCCGCCATCGGGATCAACAGCTCCGCGCCGTCGATAATTTTGGTCACGGAAACCGGACCTTTATCATCGGCAGGCAGCACGGTGATGCTTTCCAGACGCGCCATGGTTTTCAGGAAGGTGTTGTTCTCGGTGACGCGACGAACGGCAGCTTCGCTGCAACCGCGCAGCAGCAGCTCCAGTGGTTTACCCGGAGCGATATTCATTTCTGCACGAATGTTACGTACCGCAACGATCGCCTGTTTCAGCCACTCGGTATCCGCAGACGCGGCTTCATCCACTTTCGCGGCATCGAATGCCGGGAACGGCTGGAGCATGATGGTATCGGCGTTTATACCGGCAATCACCTTCACGCGCTGCCAGATGGTTTCGGTGATGAACGGAATGATCGGGTGCGCAAGGCGCAGCAGACCTTCCAGGACGGTAATCAGCGTATTACGCGTACCGCGCAGCTCCGCCTCAGTGCCGCCGTTCATGACCGGCTTCGCCAGCTCCAGATACCAGTCACAGAACTGGTTCCAGGTGAATTCGTACAGGATGCCTGCCGCGATGTCGAAGCGGTAACTGTCCAGCGCGTCGCGGAACGATTTCACCGTCTGGTTAAATTCCGCCAGGATCCAGCGGTCTGCCAGAGACAGGGTCATTTCGCCGCCGTTAAAGCCGCAATCCTGATCTTCGGTGTTCATCAGCACGAAGCGGCTGGCGTTCCACAGCTTGTTACAGAAGTTACGGTAACCTTCGAGACGCTTCATATCCCAGTTGATGTCACGACCGGTGGAGGCCAGCGCCGCCAGGGTGAAGCGCAGGGCGTCGGTACCGTGAGATTCGATCCCGTTCGGGAACTGCTTCTCGGTACGCTTGCGGATTTTCTCCGCCAGCTGCGGCTGCATCATGTTGCCGGTACGTTTTTCCAGCAGCTCTTCCAGAGAGATACCATCAACCATGTCCAGCGGGTCGATAACGTTACCCTTGGATTTGGACATCTTCTGGCCTTCGTCGTCGCGGATCAGGCCGGTCATGTAGACGGTATGGAACGGAACCTGCGGCTTGCCATCTTCGTCTTTGATGAAGTGCATGGTCATCATGATCATGCGGGCGATCCAGAAGAAGATGATGTCGAAGCCGGAGACCATCACGCTGGTTGGGTGGAACTGACGCAGCGCGTCGGTGTTTTCCGGCCAGCCGAGGGTCGAGAAGGTCCACAGCGCGGAAGAGAACCAGGTATCCAGCACGTCTTCGTCCTGGCGCAGCGCAACGTCAGCGCCCAGGTTGTTTTCCTGACGCACTTCCTCTTCGGTGCGGCCAACGTAGACGTTGCCTTCATTGTCGTACCACGCCGGGATACGGTGACCCCACCACAGCTGACGGGAGATACACCAGTCCTGAATATCGCGCATCCAGGAGAAGTACATGTTTTCGTACTGCTTCGGCACGAACTGAATGCTGCCGTTCTCAACCGCTTCCACAGCCGGTTTCGCCAGCACGTCGGCACGCACGTACCACTGGTCGGTCAGCATTGGCTCGATAACCACGCCGCCACGGTCGCCGTACGGCACGGTCAGATCGTGAGGTTTAATCTCTTCCAGCAGGCCGAGCGCGTCCACGGCGGCTACGACGGCTTTACGCGCGGCAAAGCGCTCCAGCTTCTGGAACTCAGCCGGGATGTCGCTGGAATAAACGTCGGATTCGTTGCCTTTGGTATCGTACACTTCTGCGCTTTCGCGGATATCGCCGTCGAAGGTCAGAATGTTGATCATCGGAAGTTGATGACGACGACCGACTTCATAGTCGTTAAAGTCGTGCGCCGGGGTAATTTTCACGCAGCCGGTGCCTTTTTCCATGTCGGCGTGTTCGTCGCCCACAATCGGAATACGGCGGTTCACCAGCGGCAGCACCACAAATTTGCCGATCAGATCTTTATAGCGCGGATCTTCCGGGTTAACGGCCACGCCGGTATCGCCCAGCAGGGTTTCCGGACGGGTGGTCGCCACCACCAGGTAATCTTTACCGTCGGCGGTTTTCGCGCCGTCGGCCAGCGGATAGCGGATGTGCCACATGGAGCCTTTAGACTCGCGGTTTTCCACTTCCAGGTCAGAGATGGCGGTACGCAGTTTCGGGTCCCAGTTGACCAGGCGTTTGCCACGGTAAATCAGGTCTTCTTTGTACAGGCGCACGAAGACTTCTTTCACGGCGTTGGACAGGCCTTCATCCATGGTGAAGCGCTCACGCTCCCAGTCCACGGAGTTGCCGAGACGGCGCATCTGACGGGTAATAGTGCCGCCGGATTCCGCTTTCCACTGCCAGATTTTGTCGATAAACGCGTCGCGACCGTAGTCGTGGCGGGTTTTACCCTCTTCAGCGGCAATTTTACGCTCAACCACCATCTGGGTCGCGATACCCGCGTGGTCAGTCCCCGCCTGCCACAGGGTGTTTTTACCCTGCATACGCTGGTAGCGGATCATGGTATCCATGATGGTCTGCTGGAAAGCATGCCCCATATGCAAACTGCCGGTGACGTTCGGCGGCGGGATCATGATGCAGAAGGACTCTTTGCTTTCGTCGCCGTTAGGCTTGAAATAGCCCTGCTGTTCCCAGTGCTCGTAAAGCGGCTGTTCGATATCGCGTGGGTTATATGTCTTTTCCATTATTTCCAGGTTGCCGTATTCAGGTTAAAACCGGCCAGGCGGTACGCTTTGTAGCGTTCGCGCGCCAGCTGTTTCAAAGATTCTTCGTAAGGGACAAAGTCTACCACTTCTGTGAAAGCGGTGGCAAAATCTGCAAAGTCTGTCCGCAGGCTAATGAGAATGTCGCGCGCGCTGCTGTTGCGTTTTTGCGGCCAGGCAATCTCCACCGGTGCCCCGCCGCGTGGACCTTCGCCCGACAGGTTATGCGGAACAAAACTCTCCGGCGGGCGCGCCCATAGCGCTTCATCCAGACGAATCGCCTGCTGCTCATCTTCACAGGCAATCAGGACGCGTTTACCTGCGCGCCAACGTTCTGCGGCAATTTCACACACCAGTTGTTCAACGGCGCTGAGGCCATCCTGATGGGTGTCATTGTCCAGAAGGTAGAACGTTGCATTCTTCATATATGGGGTTTCTTGTCGTGGATTTAAATGCAAAGCCGGGTGGCGCTACGCTTACCCGGCCTACGGTTGAGTGACGTTGTAGGCCGGGTAAGGCGAAGCCGCTACCCGGCGTTTTTCATCACTCGTCGCCGTTAAAACCCGCGCGATTGAGCAGGAACTGCGACAGCAGCGCCACCGGACGTCCGGTCGCGCCTTTGGCTTTACCGGAGCGCCATGCGGTCCCCGCGATGTCCAGGTGCGCCCAGTTGTACTTGCGGGTGAAGCGCGCCAGGAAGCAGCCTGCGGTAATTGCGCCGCCAGGACGACCACCAATGTTCGCCATATCCGCGAAGTTAGACTCCAGCTGTTCCTGGAACTCGTCCCCCAGCGGCAGACGCCACGCGCGGTCGCCAGCCTGTTCGGACGCGCCGATCAGCTCATGCGCCAGCGGATTGTGGTTCGACATCAGGCCGGTGATGTGATGCCCCAGCGCAATCACGCAGGCGCCGGTCAGGGTAGCTACGTCGATAACCGCTTCAGGTTCGAAACGCTCAACGTAGGTCAGCACGTCGCACAGCACCAGACGGCCTTCGGCGTCGGTGTTCAGCACTTCAACGGTCTGGCCGGACATGGTAGTCAGCACATCACCCGGGCGATAAGCGCGGCCGCCAGGCATGTTTTCGCAGCCCGCCAGCACGCCGATCACGTTGATGGGCAACTGAAGTTCCGCGACCATGCGCATGACGCCGTAAACCGCCGCCGCGCCACACATGTCGTACTTCATCTCATCCATGCCTTCTGAAGGCTTGATGGAGATACCGCCGGAGTCGAAGGTCAGCCCTTTGCCAACGAGCACGATCGGACGCGCGTCTTCAGACGGATTGCCTTTGTATTCGATGACCGACATCAGGGATTCGTTCTGGGAGCCGTTACCGACCGCCAGATAAGAGTGCATCCCCAGCTCTTTCATCTGCTGTTCGCCGATAACGCGGGTGATGACGTTCTTGCTGTAGGCGTCAGCCAGCTGGCGCGCCTGTGACGCCAGGTACGCGGCGTTACAGATGTTTGGCGGCATATTGCCAAGATCTTTTGCCGCTTTAATACCGGCAGCAATCGCCAGACCGTGCTGAATGGCGCGCTCGCCGCTGGTCAGCTCGCGACGGGTCGGCACGTTAAAGACCATTTTACGCAGCGGGCGACGCGGCTCGCTTTTGGTGGTCTTCAACTGATCAAAGCTGTAGAGGCTCTCTTTTGCGGTTTCGACGGCCTGGCGTACTTTCCAGTACGTGTTGCGGCCCTTAACGTGCAGCTCTGTGAGGAAGCAGACGGCTTCCATCGAACCAGTATCATTCAGTGTATTAATGGTTTTCTGAATAACCTGCTTGTACTGGCGCTCATCAAGCTCACGTTCTTTACCGCAGCCAATCAGCAGAATACGCTCGGACAGGACGTTTGGAACGTGGTGCAGCAACAGGGTCTGCCCTGGTTTGCCTTCCAGTTCGCCACGGCGCAGCAGGGCGCTGATATAGCCGTCGCTGATTTTATCGAGTTGCTCGGCGATCGGGGAGAGTCGGCGTGGTTCAAAGACGCCCACAACGATGCAGGCACTCCGCTGTTTCTCCGGGCTACCGCTTTTTACACTGAACTCCATGCACTACGCTCCTGAATCTTAAAGACAACGGCGGCGGCTACGGATAGAATTGAAACCTTTCGTAACTCATGTCCGCCGTTGTGGTGACTTCGTGTTAATCTTACGTTACTACGGTTTCGACACGTCAATAAATGTCATGAAGCGCGAATCCGCCGGGTTTTTTAATCTTAGCGATGATTTCGACGACTCAAGAGAATAAATGACGTTTAAGCCATGAAACAAGCTAAATTCCTGCATAAGACGAGTTTTAACGGGCGTATTTAAAGTGATAATCATAAGATATCTGGTTCGGGAGACGCTGAAGAGCCAACTGGCGATCCTCTTTATCCTCCTTCTGATCTTTTTCTGTCAGAAGCTGGTCAGGATCCTCGGCGCGGCAGTTGATGGCGAAATCCCAACGAATCTGGTGCTTTCCCTGCTCGGGCTTGGCGTGCCGGAAATGGCGCAGCTTATCCTGCCGTTAAGCCTGTTCCTTGGTCTGCTGATGACCCTGGGTAAGCTCTATACCGAAAGTGAAATCACCGTGATGCATGCCTGCGGCCTCAGTAAGGCCGTACTGGTAAAGGCAGCCATGGTGCTGGCGCTGTTTACGGGCATTGTTGCCGCGGTTAACGTCATGTGGGCGGGGCCGACCTCGTCCCGTCATCAGGATGAGGTGCTGGCGGAAGCAAAAGCTAACCCGGGGCTGGCGGCGCTGGCGCAGGGGCAGTTCCAGCAGGCGACCGACGGTAACTCCGTGCTGTTTATCGAAAGCGTCGATGGCAGCCGCTTCAATGACGTGTTTCTTGCTCAACTGCGCCCGAAAGGTAACGCTCGCCCTTCTGTGGTAGTGGCGGATTCCGGTCAGCTGGCGCAGCGTAAAGACGGCTCTCAGGTTGTCACGCTGAACAAAGGAACGCGTTTCGAAGGCACGGCTATGCTGCGTGACTTCCGTATCACCGATTTCCAGAACTACCAGGCCATTATTGGTCACCAGGCCGTCGCGCTCGATCCAACGGATACCGAGCAGATGGATATGCGCACCTTAATGAATACTGATACCGATCGTGCGCGTGCTGAACTGCACTGGCGTATCACGCTGGTATTCACCGTATTTATGATGGCGCTGATGGTGGTTCCGTTGAGCGTGGTAAACCCGCGCCAGGGCCGCGTGCTGTCGATGCTGCCAGCGATGCTGCTGTATCTGGTGTTCTTCCTGCTGCAAACCTCAATCAAGTCTAACGGCGGGAAAGGAAAAATTGACCCGATGATCTGGACCTGGGTCGTGAATGGTTTGTATCTGCTGCTGGCAGTCGGACTCAACTTGTGGGACACGGTGCCTGTGCGTCGTCTTCGTGCCCGGTTTACGCGTAAAGGAGCCATCTAATGCAGGCGTTTGGCGTACTTGACCGCTATATCGGTAAAACAATTTTTACCACCATCATGATGACCCTGTTCATGCTGGTGTCGCTCTCGGGCATTATCAAATTTGTCGACCAGCTGAAAAAAGCCGGGCAGGGGAGTTACGACGCGTTGGGCGCCGGGATGTACACCCTGCTCAGCGTACCAAAAGATGTGCAGATCTTCTTCCCGATGGCGGCCCTGCTGGGTGCGCTGCTGGGCCTGGGGATGCTGGCTCAGCGTAGCGAACTGGTGGTGATGCAGGCATCGGGCTTTACCCGTATGCAGGTTGCGCTGTCGGTGATGAAAACCGCGATCCCGCTGGTGCTGCTGACCATGGCGATCGGCGAATGGGTCGCGCCGCAGGGCGAACAGATGGCGCGTAACTACCGTGCTCAGGCGATGTACGGCGGTTCTCTGCTCTCCACGCAGCAGGGATTATGGGCGAAAGATGGCCAGAACTTCGTCTATATCGAACGCGTGAAAGGGGATGACGAGCTGGGTGGCGTGAGTATCTATGCTTTCAATAACGATCGTCGTTTGCAGTCAGTGCGTTATGCCGCCTCTGCTAAATTTGATGCAAACAACAAGCTGTGGCGGTTATCCCAGGTTGATGAATCTGACCTGACTAACCCGAAACAGATCACCGGTTCGCAGACCGTTAGCGGTACCTGGAAAACCGACCTGACGCCGGACAAGCTCGGCGTCGTGGCGCTTGATCCCGATGCGCTCTCCATCAGCGGTCTGCATAACTACGTGAAGTATCTGAAATCGAGCGGGCAGGATGCGGGGCGTTACCAGCTCAACATGTGGAGCAAAATCTTCCAGCCGCTGTCCGTGGCGGTGATGATGCTGATGGCGCTGTCGTTCATCTTTGGACCGCTACGTAGCGTGCCGATGGGGGTTCGCGTGGTAACCGGTATCAGCTTTGGTTTCGTGTTCTATGTCCTCGATCAGATTTTTGGTCCGCTGACGCTGGTGTATGGCATTCCGCCAATTATCGGCGCGCTGTTGCCGAGCGCCAGTTTCTTCCTGATCAGCCTCTGGATGCTGCTAAAACGCTCCTGATAAACCTTCTTCCTCGCTCCCGCTTGCCCGGGGGCGAGGCTAATCTCCTGTTTCACCCCGCACTTTTTCTCACAACCTTCAACGCCTCGCCGTGAATTTGAGTATTATTGAGCGATAAAGTCGTGAAGGGATCCTCTATGAAGCAAATTCGAATGCTGGCCCAGTACTACGTCGACCTGATGATGAAGCTCGGGCTGGTGCGTTTTTCCATGCTGCTGGCGCTGGCGCTGGTCGTTCTGGCCATCGTCGTGCAAATGGCCGTGACCATGGTTCTGCATGGTCAGGTCGAGAGCATCGACGTGATCCGCTCTATTTTCTTTGGCCTGCTGATCACCCCATGGGCGGTCTATTTCCTCTCCGTGGTGGTTGAGCAGCTAGAAGAGTCCCGACAGCGTTTATCGAAACTGGTGGATAAGCTGGAAGAGATGCGCGAGCGCGATCTTAAACTCAACGTTCAGCTCAAGGACAACATTGCCCAGCTGAATCAGGAAATTTCAGACCGTGAGAAGGCGGAAGCCGAGCGTCAGACCACGCTGGAGCAGCTGAAAATTGAGATGAAAGAGCGTGAGGTCACGCAGATCCAGCTTGAACAGCAATCCTCTTTCCTGCGCTCGTTCCTCGATGCGTCGCCGGATCTGGTGTTCTACCGTAATGAAGATAAAGAGTTCTCCGGCTGTAACCGGGCCATGGAACTGTTGACCGGGAAAAGCGAAAAGCAGCTGATACACCTGAAACCTCAGGATGTCTATTCCGAAGAGGCGGCGGCAAAAGTGATGGAGACGGATGAAAAGGTCTTCCGCCATAACGTCTCGTTGACCTATGAGCAGTGGCTGGATTATCCCGACGGGCGCAAAGCCTGCTTTGAAATCCGCAAAGTGCCTTATTACGACCGGGTGGGTAAACGTCATGGTCTGATGGGCTTTGGCCGTGATATCACCGAGCGTAAGCGATATCAGGATGCGCTGGAGCGCGCCAGTCGTGACAAGACCACCTTCATCTCCACCATCAGCCATGAGCTTCGTACGCCGCTAAACGGTATCGTGGGGCTGAGCCGTATTCTGCTGGATACCGACCTGACCAGTGAGCAGGAAAAATACCTCAAAACGATCCACGTTTCGGCGGTCACGCTTGGCAATATCTTCAATGATATTATCGACATGGATAAGATGGAGCGCCGTAAAGTTCAGCTCGACAACCAGCCGGTTGATTTTACCGGCTTCCTCGCAGACCTGGAGAACCTGTCAGGTTTGCAGGCCCAGCAGAAAGGGTTGAGCTTCGTGATGGAACCGACGCTGCCGCTGCCGCATAAAGTGGTGACGGACGGCACGCGTCTGCGTCAGATCCTGTGGAATCTCATCAGCAACGCCGTGAAGTTTACCCAGAAGGGACAGGTTGCGGTGCGCATTCGCTATGATGAGGGGGACATGCTGCACTTTGAAGTTGAGGACTCGGGTATCGGCATTCCTCAGGATGAGCAGGATAAGATCTTCGCCATGTATTATCAGGTTAAAGACAGCCACGGCGGTAAACCGGCGACCGGCACGGGCATTGGCCTGGCGGTGTCGAAACGTCTGGCGAAAAGTATGGGTGGGGATATCACCGTTGCCAGCCAGCCGGGTAAAGGCTCCACCTTTACGCTTACCGTCCACGCCCCTGCTGTTGCTGAAGAAGTGGAAGATACGTTTGAGAACGACGATATGCCGCTTCCAGCCCTGCACGTCCTGCTGGTTGAAGATATTGAGCTGAACGTCATTGTCGCCCGGTCGGTACTGGAAAAACTCGGTAACAGCGTGGATGTCGCGATGACCGGCAAAGCCGCGCTGGAGATGTTCACGCCGGGCGAGTACGACCTGGTGCTGCTCGATATTCAGCTACCGGACATGACCGGGCTGGATATCTCCCGCGAGCTGACGCACAAATATGCTCCTGACGAGCTGCCGCCTCTGGTTGCGTTGACCGCAAACGTGTTGAAAGATAAAAAAGAGTACCTCGAGGCCGGTATGGACGACGTGCTCAGCAAGCCGCTGGCGGTACCTGCCCTGACGGCGATGATCAAGAAGTTCTGGGATACCTGTGATGAAGAGGAGAGCACCATGACGTCTGTTGATAGCGCCAAAACCCAAACGATACTGGATACCGCCATGCTGGAGCAGTATATCGATCTGGTGGGACCCAAACTGATCACCGATGGCCTGGCCGTGTTCGAAAAAATGATGCCGGGCTATCTGAACGTGCTCGAATCCAACCTGACGGCGCGTGACCAGAAGGGCATCGTCGAAGAGGGACATAAAATCAAAGGCGCAGCTGGTTCAGTCGGGTTACGCCATCTCCAGCAACTGGGCCAACAGATTCAGTCGCCTGATTTACCTGCCTGGGAAGATAACGTAGGTGATTGGGTTGAAGAGATGAAACAAGAGTGGCAAAACGATGTGGCAGTGCTGAAAGCCTGGGTAGAATCCCGAAAAAAATGACCCCGGCTATACCGGGGTGCGCGAATACTGCGCCAACACCAGGGAAATCGTGGCTGCGCCTGATTTTTATGGGTTGTTTTCGCATGGACGCCGCCTGAAAATTAAGGCCGCACGCAGATAAGATAGCAAATCTTAAACAGTTTGTTACATGAATCAGTGAAATGTGTGAAGCATAGCGTTTTAATCAGAATTTTTAATGTGCTTCAGCGAGTTGCATAGAAGGATCGTCAGAATGAAGAAAGTGGGTGTCGTGCTGAGCGGATGTGGCGTTTACGATGGTTCAGAGATACATGAAACCGTGTTAACGCTGCTGGCATTATCGCGCCAGGGGGCCGACGTTATCTGCTTCGCTCCGGATAAAACGCAGGCAGACGTGGTTAATCATCTTACCGGCGAGCCAATGGCGGAAAGCCGTAACGTGCTGATTGAAGCGGCGCGTATTGTGCGCGGGGATATTCATCCGCTGGTACAGGCCGATGCGGCTGAGCTAGATGCGCTCATCGTGCCGGGCGGCTTTGGCGCGGCGAAAAACCTGAGCACGTTTGCAACGCAAGGCGCGGCGTGTCAGGTCGAGCCCGACTTAAAAGCGCTATCGCTGGCGATGCATGCGGCGGGTAAGCCGCAGGGCTTTATCTGCATTGCGCCAGCCATGCTGCCGAAAATTTTTGATTTCCCGCTGCGGCTCACGATCGGAACCGACATTGATACTGCTGAAATTGTCGAAGATATGGGCGGCGAACACGTGCCATGTCCGGTAGACGACATTGTGGTGGATGAGGACAATAAAATCGTCACCACGCCGGCGTATATGCTGGCGCAGAACATTGCCGAGGCTGCTGCAGGCATTGAAAAGCTGGTGGACAGAGTGCTGGTTCTTACCGAATGAGTCGTAAATTATCCCCTGGCGGGTGGTTAAAACGGATCCTGCTGCGTATTGTGCTGGTCCTGGCCGTTTTTTGGGGCGGAGGCATTGCGCTGTTCAGCATCCTGCCCGTCCCGTTCTCGGCCGTGATGGCAGAGCGGCAGATTAGCGCCTGGCTCTCGGGTGATTTTGGCTATGTTGCCCACTTAGACTGGGTCGGCATGGATGAAATCTCCCCGTGGATGGGGCTGGCGGTCATTGCGTCAGAAGATCAGAAATTCCCGGAGCACTGGGGTTTTGACGTGGCGGCTATCGAGAAGGCGCTGGATCATAATGAACGTCATGAAAACCGCGTCCGCGGTGCGTCGACGCTTTCTCAGCAGACGGTAAAAAATCTGTTCTTATGGGACGGTCGCAGCTGGGTGAGAAAAGGGCTGGAGGCCGGGCTGACGCTGGGCGTCGAGACGGTGTGGAGCAAAAAACGCATTTTGACCGTCTACCTGAATATCGCGGAGTTTGGTGACGGCGTGTTTGGCGTCGAATCGGCATCGCAGCGCTATTTTGGCAAGCCCGCCAGCAGGCTGACTATGTCCGAAGCGGCACTGCTTGCCGCCGTGCTGCCGAACCCGCTGCGTTTTAAGGCCAGCGCGCCGTCAGGCTACGTGCGAAGCCGCCAGGCGTGGATTATGCGCCAGATGCGTCAGCTGGGTGGGGAAGGGTTTATGGAGCGAAATAATCTTATGTAAAGCGGGTAAGCGCAGCGCTACCCGCCGACGTGGCGAACGTTAATCTTCGTCAAACCCGGCGTTAAACAGGGCAATCACTGCCGCCAGCGCTTCTTCTTCCTGCGGGCCGGTGGCTTCAACTTCAATCTGGCGGCCTTTGGCAGAATCCAGCATCAGCAGCGCAATCACGCTGTTGGCTTCTGCCTCGGTTCCCTCATCGTTGCGCAGCAGCACCTCAGCATCAAAACCCTGCATCAGTTCAAACAGCTTCATCGCCGGGCGCGCATGCATGCCCAGCTTATTGGTGATTTCGACGGTCTGTTTTACGGTCATGTTTTGCGTTTTTCCAGCGTGCGATGACGGGACTGAACGTTCTTCCCGCGTGAGCGGAAGTAATCGGCCAGCTGTTCGGCAATGTAGACCGAACGATGTTTACCGCCGGTACAGCCAATCGCCACCGTCAGGTAGCTACGATTGTTTGTCTCCAGCATAGGTAACCATAGCTCAAGGTAGCTTCGCGTCTGGTAGATAAAATTGTGTACTTCTGTGTGTCGGTCGAGGAACGCCGCCACCGGCTTATCCAGACCGGTCATCGGACGCAGTTTCGGATCCCAGTGTGGGTTCGGCAGGAAACGCACATCAAAAACGTAATCCGCATCGATAGGGATACCGTGCTTAAAGCCGAAGGATTCAAACACCATCGTCAGTTCGCGCTCGCGCTTGCCGAGTAAGCGAGTACGCAGCATTTCCGCCAGCTCGTGGACGGACATTTCTGAAGTGTCGACAATCAGGTCGGCCCGGGAACGCAGCGGCTCAAGCAGATCGCTCTCTTTATCAATGGCGCTTTCCAGCGAAAGATTTTTACTCGAGAGCGGATGCAAACGACGTGTATCGCTGTAACGGCGGATCAGCGTGTTGCGGTCAGCATCCAGGAACAAGAGCTGAGGCGAGAAGCACTCCGGCAGACTGTTCATTGCCTGCTCGAAGATTTCCGGCGATTCCGGCATGTTACGCACGTCAATACTGACGGCGGCAGAGATTTGCCTGTCCGCCAGCGTCCGCGCCAGATCGGGTAACAGCACTACCGGCAGGTTATCTACGCAGTAAAATCCCATGTCTTCCAGCGCGCGCAGGGCCACGGACTTCCCGGACCCCGAACGACCGCTGACGATCATCAGCACCATGTTCCGTTTCTCCTCAGGGCAGCCGTTCTGAAGGCCCTTTCCCGATTATGCCTCATCCTGATTGCCTTCTGCTTCAGTGATAATTTGATAAAGCTCTTCATCACTTTGAGCTGAGCGCAGTCGACGACAAATGGTTTTATCCGCCAGACGTTTGGCAACCAGCGACAGCGTGTGCAGGTGGGTTTTGGTCTGATCGGCAGGAACCAGCAGCGCGAAGAGCAGATCCACAGGCTGGTTATCGATGGCGTCAAAAGCGATAGGCGTTTCCAGTTGCACAAACACCCCCACGGCACGCAGCGTATCTTCTTCCAGCTTGCCATGCGGGATCGCAATGCCATTGCCGATGCCGGTACTGCCCATTTTTTCACGGGTCAGAATGGCTTCAAACACGATCTGCGGCGGCAGACCCAGCTGTTTTGCGGCCAGCTCACTGATGATTTCCAGCGCACGTTTTTTGCTCTGGCAGTGAACGCCACTGCGGGTACAATCCTGGTTAAGGACATTGCTCAGTTGAAGAGCGGAATCGTTGTTTATCATAATTTCACCTAAGCGCTAACTGTACAAATGGCCTGTTGTGTTTCACAACAGGCCGTCCTGCACCCGTTAACTGCCCGGACAATTAGTGTTGTTTCAGTTTATCTTTATGTTTATTGAGCTGTCTCGCAAGCTTATCAATCAAGCCGTCGATAGCCGCGTACATGTCTTGCCCTTCCGCACTGGCATGAAGTTCCCCTCCGTTGACGTGCAGGGTCGCATCCGAGATATGCGTCACTTTCTCCACTTTCAACACAACATAGACCTGGTTGATCCTCTCGAAATACTGCTCGAGTTTCGCGAACTTAGCGTTTACAAAATCGCGTAAAGCCTCAGTAATTTCGACGTTATGTCCGGTGATATTGAGCTGCATAGTGTCTTCCTTATCGGTTGTGTCAAACCAGTTGTTTACGCTGGTTAGACGGCGGAATGGATAAAGACTCTCGATACTTCGCGACAGTACGGCGTGCCACCATAATACCCTGATCGGACAGCATGGTGGTTAACTTACTGTCACTGAGTGGCTTCGCGGGGTTCTCCGCGGCGATCAACTTCTTCACCAGGGCGCGAATAGCCGTTGACGAGGCTTCGCCGCCGCCTTCGGTGTTCACGTGGCTGGAGAAGAAATACTTAAGCTCAAAAATACCGCGTGGGCTGTGCAGATACTTCTGCGTGGTCACGCGGGAAATGGTTGATTCATGCATCTCGACGGCCTGGGCGATGTCCGCCAGCACCATCGGTTTCATAAACTCTTCGCCCTGCTCAAAGAATGCCTGCTGCTGTTCGACAATACAGCGGCTGACGCGCAGCAGCGTGTCATTACGGCTTTCCAGACTCTTAATCAACCAGCGTGCTTCCTGAAGGTTGCTGCGAATGTATTGATTATCAGCGTCGTTACGGGCGCTGGTGCACATGGAGGCGTATTGCTGGTTGATTTGCAGGCGAGGAATGCTGTCGGCGTTCAGTTCAACGACCCAGCGGCCATTGTGTTTTCTCACCAGCACATCAGGAATAACGTATTCCGGTTCGCTGGTCTGGATCGATTGCCCCGGACGCGGATCGAGTGACTGGATCAGATTTACCGCTTCCTTCAGCACCTCTTCTTTGAGGCGCGTGACGCGCATCAGGGTGCGGAAGTCGTGATTTGCCAGCAAATCCAGATGCTCGCTGATGATGAGCCGGGCTTCATCAATCCACGGTGTCTCTTTGGCAAACTGCGAAAGCTGGATCAGAAGGCAGTCGCGCAGATCTTTCGCGGCGACGCCAATCGGGTCGAAACGCTGAACGCGTTTCAGGACGGCTTCGATCTCTTCCAGTTCAATCTCGTCATCGCCGATGCTTTCCAGAATCTCGTCCAGCGTCACGGTCAAATAGCCCGTGTCGTCAACGGCATCGACAATCGAGGTGGCAATGGCGCGATCGGTATCGGAGAAAGGCGTCAGCTCCACCTGCCACATCAGGTAGTCCTGAAGCGACTGGGTAGTTTCGCCCTGGTAGACCGGGAGTTCATCGTCCTGGTAATCTGCACGCGTCCCGGAAGGGGTACCCGCGGTGTAGATTTCATCCCAGCTGGCATCCAGCGGCAGTTCCTCCGGCATCTCTTTCTGTTCGAGCGCATCTACGGAGTCGAGCGTTTCTGTGTCCTGCGTCTGCTGAGCGTCTACCTCGTCATGAAGATCGGTTTGCTCCAGCAGCGGATTGCTGTCCAGCGCCTGCTGGAGCTCCTGCTGGAGTTCTAACGTGGACAGCTGCAACAGACGGATTGCCTGTTGTAGCTGCGGCGTCATGGCCAGTTGCTGGCTGAGCCGTAATTGCAAACCTTGCTTCATGTTCAGAGCGTTTTTCTCCGGTTCGGCGTGACTTAACCTCTACCCTATCAGAGTCTGAAGTCTTCCCCAAGGTACACGCGCTTAACATGCTCATCTTCGAGGATTTGCTGCGGCGTACCGTGGGCAATCAGATGGCCCTGGCTCACTATGTAGGCGCGCTCACACACGGCCAGCGTTTCGCGAACGTTGTGGTCCGTGATCAGTACGCCAAGCCCGCTGTCGCGCAGGTGCTCAATAATACGTTTGATATCGATAACGGAGATGGGGTCAACGCCCGCAAACGGTTCATCCAGGAGGATAAATTTCGGGTTTGCTGCCAGCGCGCGCGCAATCTCAACGCGGCGGCGTTCACCACCGGACAGCGCCTGACCGAGGCTGTCACGCAGATGTTCAATATGAAACTCTTCCATCAGCTCGTTCGCACGGTCAGTGCGCTGCTCGCTGGTCAGATCGTCACGGATCTGGAGCACGGCCATCAGGTTGTCGAACACGCTTAAGCGGCGGAAGATAGAGGCTTCCTGCGGCAGATAGCCGATGCCACGACGCGCGCGGGCATGCAGTGGCAGCAGACTGATATCTTCATCATCGATGATGATGTTGCCGGCGTCACGCGGGACGATGCCCACCACCATGTAGAAAGTCGTGGTTTTACCCGCCCCGTTAGGGCCAAGCAAACCCACGATTTCGCCGGAGTTGACGGTCAGACTGACATCTTCGACGACGCGGCGGCCCTTATACGCTTTCGCGAGGTTTTTTGCAGTTAAAGTTGCCATAACGAATTAGTTACTCTTTTTCTGTGCCGGAGCCTGGCCGTTGTTCTTGTCCTGCAATTGCGAAGGCACAAGAACGGTCGTGACGCGTTTGCCTTTTTCACTGGAGGCCTGCATTTTCTGCTCTTTCACCAGATAAGTGATCTTGTCGCCTTTGATATTGCTGTCCAGCTGTTCCAGGTAAGCATTACCGGTCAGGATGACCAGATCCTTCGCCAGTTCATAGTGCATATGCGAGGCATGGCCTTTCACCGGCTTGCCGTTGTCCTGCATCTGGTAGAAGGTGGCCGGGTTGCCATAACCATCGATAATCTCTTTGCCCTGCTCGCCGCCCGGTCGGGTAACGACCACTTTGTCGGCGTTGATTTTGATGGTGCCCTGGGTCATGACCACGTTGCCGGTAAAGGTGACGACGTTACCCTGCATATCCAGAGACTGGGTATCGGATTCAATATGAATCGGCTGTTCGGTGTCGCCAGTCACAGCAAGCGCGGGAAGACTGGCCGCCAGCAGCGCGCTGGCGATAACAACTTTAAGGCTGAGTTTGTTTGTTTTGAATTTCATAGGAGGTTCTAACCTTTTCAATCAGCTCGGCGTTTTTGCTGCGTAAGTTCCCGCGCATTCTTAAACCGCTGGAATTAAATGTTGTGCCATACAGGGTGACTAAATCCTGCGACGTGACATCCTGGGTGACCAGGTTGATCTGGGCGTTATCCGTCGTAATTTTTCGCAGTTGCGCGTCAGCGGTCAGGGCGTTGACTTCAACGTGACCATACAGGTAAAGCATACGGTCATTTGTCAGTTTTGCCCGGTCAGACTTGATAGACCACGTCGGCACTTTGTCCGTATCAAAGGTGGTCATGACCGGTTGGGTAAACCACGAAGTACCGTCATCTGAAAAATATTCTACATGCTGAGCAACGAGGCGATAGTTCAGCGCGCCTTCCGGGCTATAGACCACGGTGTCGCTGTGATCGCTTTTATAGGTCGGGTCGCTCGTGTTAACCACTTCCGCTTGCGTATCTTCGCGGTCAGCGAGGTTTACGCCAATCAGTACCAGGGCGACAAGCGCAAGCAGAATGATAACCCAACGTCTGGTTTTACTCATATCGATTGCCCTTTCGCCTCATCAAGCTTGCCCTGCGCCAGCAGAAGCAGATCGCAGACTTCGCGGACGGCGCCGCGGCCACCGTGAATATGGGTAACATAATCAGCACGCGGGATCAGCAGCGGGTGCGCGTCAGCCACGGCGATGCTCAGACCCACCTCCGCCATGACTGGCCAGTCGATCAAATCATCCCCGACGTATGCCACATTCTCTGGTGCAATGGCCAGTTTTCCCAACAGATCCCGGAAGGCTACCATCTTATCAGACTGCCCCTGATAGAGATGGGTAATGCCCAGCGTTTCACACCGATCTTCTACCAGTTTAGCTTTCCGCCCGGTGATGATTGCAACTTCAATACCGGACGTGAGCACACAGCGGATACCGTAACCGTCGCGAACGTTAAAGGCTTTCAGCTCTTCGCCGTTATTGCCCATATAAATCAGACCGTCGGAGAGCACACCATCCACATCGAGGATCAGCAGGCGGATATTTTCCGCCTTTGCCATCATGTGGGCGCTCACCGGGCCATAACAGGTTGCAAGGGATGCACCCGCATTACTCATTGTCTTATCCTTCATTACACTACGCCAGCGCGCAGCAGATCATGCATATGTACCACACCCAGCAGTTGGTCGCCATCGGCAACCATCACTGAGGTAATATGACGGGACTGCATCAGGTTCAGTACATCTACCGCCAGCGTGCCCGGACGGACGCGGATCCCGCCGGGTGTCATTACATCAGCGATGCCCAGCGTTCGGACATCCACACCCATATCGAATACCCGGCGCAGGTCGCCGTCGGTGAAAATGCCCTGAATCTTCATCAGATCGTCGCAGATAACCGTCATGCCCAGGTTTTTACGGGTGATCTCCAGTAACGCGTCGCGCAAAGAGGCCTCTTTGCTGACGTGCGGGATCTCATCCCCGGTGTGCATAATATCGTTGACCCGCAGCAGCAGTTTGCGCCCGAGCGCGCCGCCGGGGTGAGACAGAGCGAAATCTTCAGGCGTAAAACCGCGGGCTTCCAGCAGCGCAACGGCAAGGGCATCGCCCATCACCAGCGCGGCGGTTGTGCTGGAGGTCGGCGCCAGCCCCAGCGGACAGGCTTCTTTCGGCACCTTCACGCACAGGTGAATATCTGCCGCACGCGCCATGCTGCTTTCCGGGCGGCTGGTCATGCAAATCAGCGGTACGTGCAGACGCTTCAGCACCGGGATCAACGCCAGGATTTCATTCGATTCCCCGGAGTTGGACAGCGCAATAACCACGTCCTGCGGCGTAACCATGCCGAGGTCACCGTGCGCGGCTTCACCGGGATGAACGAAGAATGACGACGTGCCGGTACTGGCAAAGGTCGCCGCCATTTTGCGCCCGATATGGCCGGATTTGCCCATCCCCATCACCACGACTTTACCGGCGCAGTAGAACATCTTCTCACAGGCCAGACTAAAATCCTGATTAATGTACTGATCTAACTGCGCCAGACCTTCACGTTCAATCTCCAGAACGTCTTTGCCTGCTTTCTGAAAGTCAAAACCCGGCTGCAATTCTATTTGCGACATAATGCGTTTCCGTTTACCCAGAGAGAAGTGGCGAGAGCCAGTACAGCATCGCCAGCCATACGATAAATCCACCCGTCAGCAGCGCGCCCGCGCCTTTGCCGATCTGCTCTTTTCGCCGCCAGCAGAGCAGGGCGAAAATTACGCTGACCAGTAGCATCACACCGTAATCGCGCGTGAAGACCATAGGGTTAAACGGCCCCGGTGAGATTAATGCCGGCAGCCCCGTCACGATCGCGATATTGAAAATATTCGAGCCAATGATATTGCCGATGGCGATATCATCTTCCCCTTTACGTGCCCCGGCGATGGCGGTAGCCAGCTCTGGCAGGCTGGTGCCGATGGCGATGACCGTCAGACCGATTGTCAGTTCGCTCATCGCAAACGCGTTCGCCAGCACCGTCGCGTTATCGACCACCATCCGCGTGGCCATTGGCATTATAATCAGCGCGACGCCCAGCCACAGCAGGGCGACGGGTAAGGTCCCTTCCCGTGGCAGTTCGGCGAGATGCTCACGCGTGAGGCTATCGTTACCCTGTTTTTCCGCCAGACGTGCGATCTTCACGCTGTAAAGCAACCAGATCACGGCCAGGGCGAGCAGGAATATACCGTCACCGACGCTCAGCACCCCGTCATAAAGCACATAGCCTGCCAGCAGACTGACGACTAACATTAGCGGCAATTCACGACGCAAAACATCGGAATGTACGCGAAATGGATGCAGTAATGCGGCTAAGCCTAAAATCAGCAAGATATTGACGATGTTAGAGCCAATCGCAGTGCCAATAGCGAGGTCGACCTGGCCATGCAACGAGGCTGAAACAGAAACGATGATTTCAGGAAGCGATGTGCCTACACTGACCACCGTCATCCCAATAATGATGGGCGGCATGCCAATGAGTCGACAGAGAATGGATGCGGCAAAGACCAAACGGTCAGCACTGTAGACCACCAATAGTAAACCAATTATTAACAGTGCTGTTGCTAAAAGCATCAAAAGTCCTTTCTTCAGGTATACTCGCTGGTCCACTGCGCACGAATTTTAGCGCCAGATGAAGTCTGAGACGTGACGAATTCCTAATTTTGACTTTATGCGCCGGAAAAGTAAAACAAATGCCAGCTTTCGCTAACCCCAATAGTGAATATTCTGTAAAAATGCGGGGTTTAGGGCTGATTTACGCTTCATGCCAGCAGTGAAGCAAGGTAAGTAAGGAACCATAAATGAGCCAAACGATGGCGAATATAGTCGATGTCCGGGGCGTCAGTTTTTCTCGCGGCAACCGGGTGATATTTGATGATATTTCGCTGACCGTGCCGCGCGGTAAAATCACCGCCATCATGGGGCCGTCAGGGATCGGTAAAACGACGTTGCTGCGTCTTATCGGCGGGCAAATCCCCCCTGATAGCGGCGAAATTCTCTTCGACGGTGAAAACGTCCCGGAGATGTCTCGCTCGCGCCTCTACACGGTTCGCAAACGAATGAGCATGCTCTTTCAGTCGGGTGCGCTATTCACCGATATGAACGTATTTGACAATGTGGCCTATCCGCTGCGTGAGCATACCCATCTTCCTCCTGCGCTGTTGCACAGCACGGTGATGATGAAGCTCGAAGCCGTGGGGTTGCGGGGGGCTGCGAAACTTATGCCGTCCGAACTCTCGGGTGGGATGGCGCGCCGCGCCGCGCTGGCGCGTGCTATTGCCCTGGAACCCGATTTAATCATGTTCGATGAACCGTTCGTCGGGCAGGACCCTATCACCATGGGCGTGCTGGTGAAGTTAATCTCGGAGCTGAACAGCGCCCTTGGCGTCACCTGCGTGGTGGTTTCCCACGACGTGCCGGAAGTGCTGAGTATTGCTGATTACGCCTATATTGTGGCTGACAAAAAGATCGTCGCCCACGGCAGCGCTCAGGCGTTGCAGGAGAATGGCGATCCGCGCGTGCGGCAGTTCCTGGACGGTATCGCAGATGGGCCGGTGCCTTTCCGCTATCCGGCGGGCGACTATCATGACGATTTACTGGGAATAGGGAGTTAATCCACTCATGCTGTTAAATGCGTTGGCGGGTCTTGGACACCGTGGCCTAAAAACCATCAGTACGTTCGGGCGTGCCGGATTAATGTTGTTCAACGCGCTGGTTGGCAAACCGGAGTTCCGCAAGCATGCGCCGTTACTGGTGCGGCAGCTTTATAACGTCGGCGTGCTGTCGATGCTTATCATCATCGTGTCGGGTCTGTTTATTGGCATGGTGCTGGGGTTGCAGGGGTATCTGGTGCTGACAACCTACAGCGCGGAAACCAGCCTTGGCATGCTGGTGGCGCTCTCGCTGCTGCGTGAACTCGGGCCGGTTGTAGCAGCGCTGCTGTTCGCCGGGCGTGCCGGATCAGCGCTGACGGCTGAAATAGGCCTGATGCGCGCCACAGAGCAGCTCTCCAGTATGGAGATGATGGCGGTCGATCCGCTGCGCCGGGTGATCTCGCCGCGCTTCTGGGCCGGGGTTATCTCCTTACCGTTACTGACTATCCTCTTTGTGGCGGTAGGTATCTGGGGAGGCGCGCTGGTTGGCGTCAACTGGAAAGGCATTGATGCCGGGTTCTTCTGGTCTGCCATGCAGGACGCCATCGATCTGCGGATGGATCTGGTGAACTGTCTGATCAAGAGCGTGGTTTTCGCTGTGACGGTTACCTGGATTGCGTTGTTTAATGGTTACGATGCCATTCCGACGTCGGCGGGCATTAGCCGTGCAACGACGCGTACTGTCGTACATTCGTCGCTGGCCGTTTTAGGTCTGGATTTTGTGCTCACCGCACTGATGTTTGGGAATTGAGTTCATGCAAACGAGAAAAAATGAAATTTGGGTTGGCGTGTTTTTGCTTCTGGCGCTGCTGGCCGCGCTGTTTATCTGCCTGCGCGCGGCGGACATCACCTCTGTTCGCACCGAGCCGACGTATCGCGTCTACGCGACTTTCGATAATATCGGCGGCCTGAAGGCGCGCTCACCGGTCCGTATTGGTGGCGTCGTTATTGGACGTGTCGCTGACATTACGCTTGATGAGAAAACCTATCTGCCGCGCGTCGCAATGGATATCGAAGAACGCTATAACCACATTCCGGACACCAGCTCGCTCTCTATCCGCACCTCTGGCCTGCTGGGGGAGCAATATCTGGCCCTTAACGTTGGTTTTGAAGATCCTGAGCTGGGAACGTCTATCCTTAAAGACGGTAGCGTAATCCAGGATACCAAGTCAGCGATGGTGCTGGAAGATATGATTGGTCAGTTCCTTTACAACAGTAAAGGGGATGATAAAAAGTCTGACGATGCCCCTGCGCAGAGTGAAGACCACACCAACGTCGAACCGACGCCAGGCGCGACGAATTAATTTCAGGAGAAGTCATTCATGTTTAAACGACTGTTAATGGTTGCCATGCTGGTCATTGCCCCTCTAACCGCGGCGCACGCTGCGGATCAGAGTAACCCGTACAAACTGATGGATGAGGCCGCGAAGAAAACCTTCGACCGTCTTAAAAACGAACAGCCCAAAATCCGTTCTAACCCTGATTATCTGCGTGATGTGGTGGATCAGGAGCTGCTGCCGTATGTGCAGATCAAGTACGCGGGCGCACTGGTGCTGGGCCGTTACTACAAAGACGCGACCCCGGCGCAGCGCGAGGCTTACTTTGCGGCGTTCCGTGAATACCTGAAACAGGCTTACGGCCAGGCGCTGGCGATGTACCACGGGCAGACCTATCAGATTGCCCCTGAACAGCCGCTGGGCGATGCCACCATCATTCCTATCCGCGTGACGATTATCGATCCAAACGGTCGTCCACCGGTACGCCTGGACTTCCAGTGGCGTAAAAACAGCCAGACCGGAAACTGGCAGGCGTACGACATGATCGCTGAAGGCGTCAGCATGATCACCACTAAACAGAACGAGTGGAGCGATCTGCTGCGCACCAAAGGCATCGATGGCCTGACGGCTCAGCTTCAGTCCATCTCTCGTCAGAAAATTACCCTGGACGAGAAGAAGTAATGTCACAGCAGCTTAGCTGGGCGCGTGACGGCGAGACGTTGACGCTGACGGGAGAGCTGGATCAGGATCTGCTTAACCCGCTGTGGGACGCTCGCCATAACGCGATGCAGGGCGTGACGTTGATTGATCTCCATGGCGTCACGCGGGTAGATACCGCCGGTATCGCCCTGCTGGCGCACCTGGTGGCCACGGGCAAAAAGCAGGGGAGTAGCGTCACCCTGACGGGGGTAAGCGATAATGTCGTAACCCTTGCACAGCTTTACAATTTGCCTGAAGACGTATTACCTCGCTAACTTTTTCAGTACGTTACTTCCGAAAGCCCCGACAGTTTACGCGTCGGGGCTTTTTGCTTGTTTAAGACCGCGCCACTTTGCTCTAAGATGTTGAGCTTGTTTTCACTATCAGATGATGTAGACCCCATGGAAAATAATGAAATCCAGACAGTGCTGATGAATGCACTCTCCCTTCAGGAAGCCCACGTCTCTGGCGATGGCAGTCACTTCCAGGTTATTGCTGTGGGTGAGATGTTCGACGGAATGAGTCGCGTGAAGAAACAGCAGGCTGTGTACGCGCCGCTGATGGAATACATTGCGGATAACCGCATCCACGCCCTGTCGATTAAAGCGTTCACCCCACAGGAGTGGGCACGCGATCGCAAACTAAACGGTTTTTGAGCTGAGGGCGAAGCGCCCGCAGCACGGTTGAATTTATAAGAGAGCAAACGATGGATAAATTTCGTGTACAGGGACCCACGCGTCTCCAGGGCGAAGTCACAATTTCTGGCGCTAAAAACGCCGCGCTGCCCATTCTTTTCGCTGCGCTGCTCGCAGAAGAGCCGGTAGAGATCCAGAACGTACCGAAGCTGAAAGATATCGACACGACCATGAAGTTGCTCGGCCAGTTGGGCACCAAAGTGGAGCGTAACGGTTCCGTCTGGATCGATGCCAGCAACGTGAACAACTTCTCAGCGCCGTATGAGCTGGTGAAAACCATGCGTGCTTCCATCTGGGCGCTTGGCCCGCTGGTGGCGCGTTTCGGTCAGGGACAGGTTTCACTGCCGGGCGGATGCGCTATCGGCGCCCGTCCAGTCGACCTGCATATCTTCGGTCTGGAAAAGCTGGGCGCGGAGATCAAGCTGGAAGAGGGGTACGTTAAAGCGTCCGTCAATGGTCGCCTGAAAGGCGCGCACATTGTCATGGACAAAGTGAGCGTGGGCGCAACGGTAACCATCATGTCGGCTGCTACGCTGGCAGAAGGCACTACCATCATCGAAAACGCCGCCCGAGAGCCGGAAATCGTGGATACCGCGAACTTCCTGGTCGCGCTGGGGGCGAAGATCAGCGGGCAGGGCACAGACCGTATCACCATCGAAGGCGTTGAACGTCTGGGTGGTGGTGTGTACCGCGTACTGCCAGACCGTATCGAAACCGGTACTTTCCTGGTAGCGGCTGCCATTTCTGGCGGTAAGATTGTTTGTCGTAACGCACAACCGGATACCCTGGATGCGGTGCTGGCGAAACTGCGCGATGCGGGTGCGGACATTGAAATTGGTGAAGACTGGATCAGCCTCGATATGCACGGGCAGCGTCCTAAAGCCGTTAACGTGCGCACTGCGCCACATCCGGCATTCCCGACGGATATGCAGGCACAGTTCACCCTGTTGAACCTGGTGGCCGAAGGCACAGGCTTCATCACGGAAACTATCTTCGAAAACCGTTTCATGCACGTACCGGAACTGATCCGTATGGGTGCGCATGCTGAGATTGAAAGCAACACGGTCATTTGCCACGGCGTTGAAAAACTGTCCGGTGCGCAGGTGATGGCGACCGATCTGCGCGCGTCTGCGAGCCTCGTACTGGCAGGTTGTATTGCAGAAGGGACTACCGTTGTCGATCGTATCTACCACATCGATCGTGGTTACGAGCGTATTGAAGACAAACTGCGCGCGCTGGGTGCGAATATCGAGCGTGTGAAGGGCGAGTAATCGTTCCGGCACCCCCCTGCCAGAACAGGCTGGGGGATTGCTGTTCCTGTAAATCCGGGTGCATCAGTCCTGATGTGCTTTCTTCGCTTTGCTCTGGCGCATCATGCGCGTTCTGTCGATAAATTCATGAGTAATGGGATCGTGATAGCGTGACGGCCATATCACCCACGGATGCGTATCCAGCGCCGTCGCAATAATCAGTTCCCCCTTCGGCCATGGGCGGGTCAGGGCGTTTGCCAGCGTCGACGAGCTCAGCCCATGACGACGTGATTCGGCAGCCAGCGATGTCCCTTTTTTACGCAGTGCCGCAATAATGTCAGCAGAATGCCAGTCGATGAATTTTGTATCCATAATGCTGTCCTTGTGTTCGTTATCGTCCACGTCGTTTCGTGTGAAAAGACAGCATTACTATACTCACTTCGAACATCTGTTCTAAAAAGTTCATGTTACGAGAAGCAATATTCAGAATAAGGCACGGCTTTATACATACGGCCTGTAACCAGATGAGCTTACGCGTAAATGTAATTTATTGGTGCGTACTGGAACCTCCCTGCGAGATCGCAGGGAGATGAGGAGGGGATTAACGGTCGCGCTGGACGGCGATGTGCGCGAGGCCGATTAGCGCATCACGCCATGGGCTGTCGGGAATGACCTGAATTGCGGCGATGGCTTTGTCTGCTTCTTCTTCAGCACGCTGACGCGTCCATTCAAGGGAACCACAGATGGCCATTGTTTCCAGTACCGGTTCCAGAAGATGGCGACCATTTCCCTGCTCGATAGCCTCCCGGATCATTTTCGCCTGCTCTGGTGTGCCATTGCGCATCGCGTGGAGCAGCGGCAGCGTTGGCTTGCCTTCGTTCAGGTCATCGCCAACGTTTTTACCGAGCGTTTCGCCATCCGCGCTGTAGTCCAGCAAATCATCAATCAGCTGGAACGCGGTGCCGAGGTAACGGCCGTAGTCCTGAAGCCCTTTTTCCTGAGCTTCGCTACAGCCTGCCAGAATGCCGGAGCACTGCGCGGCGGCTTCAAACAGACGTGCGGTCTTGCTGTAAATCACCCGCATATAGTTTTCTTCGGTGATATCCGGGTCGTTGACGTTCATCAACTGTAGGACTTCGCCTTCAGCGATAACGTTTACGGCTTCTGACATCACTTCCAGCACCTTCAGCGAGCCAAGGCTGGTCATCATCTGGAAGGCTCGGGTATAGATAAAATCCCCTACCAGAACGCTTGCCGCATTACCAAACGCGGCATTGGCGGTGGCTTTGCCACGACGCATGTCTGATTCATCCACAACATCGTCATGAAGCAGGGTGGCGGTGTGGATAAATTCGATCAGCGCCGCGATCGTGACGTGGGCATTTCCCTGATAGCCAACCGCGCGTGCGGCCAGAATGGCAATCATCGGACGAATACGTTTACCGCCGCCGCTGACGATGTAATAGCCCAACTGATTGATCAGCTGAACGTCAGAGTTGAGTTGCTCCAGGATTGCTGCATTCACACCCGCCATATCTTGCGCGGTTAACTCATTGATTTTTTCTAAATTCATCGCAAAAGCCGGGCTTTTTATCCTGTTTATCCCACACGAGATGGGTACACAAAGGGTTTCGGTTTATAAATAGTATTGCTGATTGTACTGAAAAAATGGCTCAGATAAACGTTACCGTACGTGTTGTGTTTTTTTTCTTCATGTATTGATGGTAGCACTTGTCAAAGGCTCGCGTTTTGCGTAATATTCGCGCCCTATTGTGAATATTTATAGCGCACTCTGAATCATACGAGGATGTGCGCGGAAGCGGAGTTTATATGTACGCGGTTTTCCAAAGTGGTGGTAAACAACACCGAGTAAGCGAAGGTCAGACCGTTCGCCTGGAAAAGCTGGACATCGCAACTGGCGAATCTGTTGAGTTCGCTGAAGTTCTGATGATCGCAAACGGTGAAGAAGTCAAAATCGGCGTTCCTTTCGTTGATGGCGGCGTTATCAAAGCTGAAGTTGTTGCTCACGGTCGTGGCGAGAAAGTTAAAATCGTTAAGTTTCGTCGTCGTAAACACTATCGTAAGCAGCAGGGCCACCGTCAGTGGTTCACTGATGTGAAAATTACTGGCATCAGCGCCTAAGACCTGAGGAGAGATTTAAATGGCACATAAAAAGGCTGGCGGCTCCACACGTAACGGTCGCGATTCAGAAGCTAAACGCCTGGGCGTTAAGCGTTTCGGTGGCGAATCCGTTCTGGCGGGTAGCATCATCGTTCGTCAGCGTGGCACCAAGTTCCACGCGGGTACCAACGTAGGTTGCGGTCGTGACCACACTCTGTTTGCTAAAGCAGACGGTAAAGTGAAATTTGAAGTTAAAGGCCCGAACAACCGTAAATACATCAGCATCGTTGCTGAGTAAGGTTTTCTCGGTCCGGTAACGGATTAAAGCCCCGCAACGTGTTGCGGGGCTTTTTACATTGGAAACCCGGAAAATTTTCTGTAGGGAAAACGGGCATGAAGCAGCAGGCCGGCATTGGTATTCTTTTGGCGCTCACTACCGCGATGTGCTGGGGGGCGCTGCCAATTGCAATGAAGCAGGTACTGGAAGTGATGGAACCGCCCACGGTGGTGTTTTATCGCTTCCTGATGGCAAGTATAGGCCTGGGCGCCATTCTGGCCGTCAAAGGTAAGCTGCCGCCGCTGCGCATCTTCCGAAAACCGCGCTGGCTGGTGTTACTGGCTATCGCGACGGGCGGTCTGTTCGGTAACTTCATTCTGTTCAGCTCTTCCCTGCAATATCTTAGCCCTACAGCGTCGCAGGTGATTGGTCAGCTATCACCGGTCGGCATGATGGTCGCCAGCGTATTCATCCTCAAGGAGAAGATGCGCGGTACGCAGATCATCGGGGCAAGCATGCTGCTTTGCGGTCTGGTGATGTTCTTTAACACCAGTCTGATCGAGATTTTTACCCGCCTGACGGATTACACCTGGGGTGTCATTTTTGGGGTGGGTGCAGCAACGGTCTGGGTGAGTTATGGCGTCGCGCAAAAGGTGTTATTGCGTCGTCTTGCCTCACAGCAGATCCTCTTTTTGCTGTACACTTTGTGTACACTGGCATTATTGCCGTTAGCTAAGCCGGGGGTGATTACCCAGCTCAGCGACTGGCAACTGGCGTGCCTCATTTTTTGTGGGCTGAACACGCTGGTCGGTTATGGCGCGCTGGCTGAAGCCATGGCGCGCTGGCAGGCAGCACAGGTGAGCGCCTTAATCACGCTTACCCCGCTGTTTACGCTGTTATTTTCAGATTTGTTATCAATGGCCTGGCCCGATGTCTTCGTCAAGCCGATGCTCAACCTGTTGGGTTATCTCGGTGCGTTTGTCGTGGTTGCGGGCGCGATGTATTCCGCCATTGGTCATCGTCTCTGGGGGCGTTGGCGCAAAAATGAAGCGGTTGTAATAGTCCCCCGCTCAGGCGAATGAGTTACGGAGAGTAAAATGAAGTTTGTTGATGAAGCGACGATTCTGGTCGTGGCAGGTGATGGCGGTAACGGTTGTGTAAGCTTCCGCCGTGAAAAATATATTCCTCGTGGCGGTCCTGACGGCGGTGACGGTGGGGACGGTGGCGACGTGTGGCTGGAGGCGGATGAAAACCTCAACACGCTGATCGACTACCGTTTCGAAAAATCTTTCCGCGCCGAACGTGGGCAGAACGGCCAGAGCCGCGACTGTACCGGTAAACGCGGTAAAGACGTGACGATCAAAGTGCCGGTAGGTACGCGTGTCATCGATCAGGGCACGGGCGAAACCATGGGTGATATGACCAAACACGGTCAGCGCCTGATGGTGGCGAAAGGCGGCTGGCACGGTCTGGGTAACAGCCGTTTCAAATCTTCCGTTAACCGTACCCCGCGTCAGAAAACCATGGGTACCCCGGGTGATAAGCGCGACCTGCAACTGGAACTGATGCTGCTGGCGGATGTGGGGATGCTGGGTATGCCAAACGCCGGTAAATCGACGTTTATCCGTGCGGTCTCTGCGGCGAAACCAAAAGTGGCGGATTATCCGTTTACGACACTGGTACCGAGCCTGGGCGTTGTCCGTATGGATAACGAGAAGAGCTTCGTGGTCGCTGACATCCCGGGTCTGATTGAAGGGGCAGCAGAAGGCGCCGGTCTGGGGATTCGCTTCCTGAAGCACCTTGAGCGTTGTCGCGTACTGTTGCACCTCATCGACATCGATCCAATCGACGGTTCCGATCCGGTTGAAAACGCCCGTATCATTATCGGTGAGCTGGAGAAATACAGTGAAAAACTGGCGCAAAAACCGCGCTGGCTGGTATTTAACAAGATCGACCTGATGGATAAAGCGGAAGCTGAAGCGAAAGCTAAAGCGATTGCCGAAGCGATGGGTTGGGAAGATAAGTACTACCTGATCTCTGCCGCCAGCCAGGTTGGCGTGAAAGATCTCTGCTGGGATGTGATGACCTTTATCATCGAGAATCCGGTTGTTCAGGCAGAAGAGGCGAAACAGCCTGAAAAAGTCGAATTCATGTGGGATGACTACCACCGCCAGCAGCTCGAAGAGCTGGAAGCGGAAGAAGATGATGAAGACTGGGACGATGACTGGGATGAAGACGACGAAGAAGGCGTCGAGTTCATCTACAAGCACTAACCTCAGTATAAAGCCCCTTAACGGGGCTTTTTTTTTATCCTATTTTCGCCGGTAACCAACAGCTGGCGATGAGGCCGCCCGCAGCGCCGTTCTCCAGCGTTAAATAGCCATGATGGAGCTGTACGATACGCTGTACGATGCTCAGCCCAAGGCCGCTGCCGCCGTAGCGCTGGTCGAGACGTCGGAAAGGTTCGGTGATCGACTGGCGGTGTGCCTCATCAATACCCGGCCCCTGATCGATAACGCTCACCCGGGTACCGCTCTCCGTCGCTGTTAATGCCACTTCAATGGTTGTGCCTGCCGGGCTGTAGCGGGCGGCATTCTCCAGAAGGTTCCTTAGCATCAGACGTAACAGGACGGCGTCCCCCTGTACCGTCAGCGCGCTGTGGGCCGGCCATATCACCGTATGCTCTTTGGCTTCATGCTCCAGGCTAAGCGGAGCAATGATCGTCTCAGTCCAGTTCACGGTATCGTAATGGCCGCTGGCCATCGCCTGTCCGGCACGCGCCAGCATCAGCAGCTGTTCCACCGTGTGCATCAACTGATCGATCCGGTTTATCAGTGGTGTGGCCTGCGGGGAACCGGACTGAGCCATCAGTTCCAGATGGAGCCTGATCCCCGCAAGCGGCGTACGTAACTCGTGTGCCGCATCGGCGGTAAACAGGCGTTCCTGTTGAATAGTGTGAGCCAGCCGGGCGAGGAGTAGATTGAGCGATGTGGTCACAGCGCCTATCTCTTCCATATCAGAATACATCGGCAGGGGAGTCAGATTATCCGCCGAACGGTTCGCAAGGCTGACGCGAAGTTTGTTGAGTGGACGGGTGATCCAGGTTACTGCCCAGAATGAGAAGAGCAGGGTAAAACCGACCATCACCAGAGAAGGGACCAGCAGGGAGGCAATGGCTTCGCGGATCTCTTTTTCGACATGGTTGTTGCGCGCTTTCGCAGACAACGTTTCATTTACCAGAAAACCGATTTGCTCGCGGCTCTCATGCCACAGCCAGACTACGCTAACCAGTTGAAAAAATAGCAGTATAACCGCCAGCAACACCATTAATCGCCGGCGCATACTGTTCATTTCTGGCTCTCCAGACGGTAACCCACGCCACGTACGGTTTTGATGCGATCTTTACCGAGCTTGCGGCGCAGATTATGAATGTGAACTTCAAGCGTGTTTGATCCTGGATCGTCCTGCCAGGAGTAGATGTCCTGTTGCAGCGTTTCACGGTGCACGGTCTGCCCGCTGCGCATGATCAGACGCGTCAGCAGAGCGAACTCTTTTGGGGTCACTTCCACAGGCTGAGACTGGCGCAGCACCTGCTGAGTTTGCAGATTGAGGGTGATATCCCCGTCCGTCAGCATGTTGTCGCTGTGGCCCTGATAGCGGCGGATTAACGCCCGTACGCGAGCCTGTAGCTCGGCAAGGGCGAAGGGTTTTACCAGATAATCGTCAGCGCCAGAATCCAGCCCGTTAATTCTGTCTTCAATGGCATCGCGGGCGGTGAGAATCAATACGGGATTCTCCACTCCGCGACGACGCCACTGGCAGAGCAGCGTCGCGCCGTCTTTATCCGGCAGTCCCAAATCCAGAATCACAAGGCTGTATTCTCCGCTCTGGATCAAGGCATCTGCTTCAGCCGCCGTGGCGGCACAATCCAGGGCGTAGCCCTCATTCCCCAGTGCCAGCGCTAACCCTTCCTGTAATAACAGATCGTCTTCAACTATAAGTAGTTTCATCGCTAGTTATTCTGGTAGATGTCCTTATAGAGCCTGCTTTCGAAACGCACCAGTGGAATACGACGATTGCGCTGGTCAGCCGGTTCGACGGCATAGCCGGACAGATACTGCACAAAGGCCATGCGTTGCCCGCTGGCTGTCGTGATAAAACCGGCAAGGTTGTAAACGCCCTGCAGGGAACCCGTTTTGGCTGACACTTTGCCATCCACGCCTGCAGCGTGAAGGCCCGCACGGTACTGAAGTGACCCATCGTGTCCGGCGAGCGGCAGCATTGTAATAAAGTTTAGCTCAGCGTCATGCTGAGCGATGTACTGCAACACCTGCATCATGGTGGCCGGTGAGATCAGGTTATGGCGCGATAAACCGGAACCGTCGACAGCGATCGTATTGCCCAGATCGATACCCGCCTGCTGGCGCAGGATCTGACGTACGGCATCAGAACCGGCCCGCCAGGTTCCTGGCACACCAAAGCGCGCGTGCCCGATCATACGGAACACCGTGTCGGCAATCATGTTATCCGACTTTTTCAGCATAATCTTAAGCAAATCATGCAGTGGCGCGGACTGTTTGCTGGCAATCACCGTGCCTGGTTCATTCACCTGCGTCTGGCGCAGCAGCGTTCCGGTGTAGGTTATGCCCGCCTGCTTCAGTTCATCTTTAAAAATGGCACCGGCATAGCCTGCGCCATCCTGAATGGCAAAGGCCAGCGGGAGGGGATCGGCCCGCTGGGTCAGGCAGCCGGTGAGCGTATAGCGATTGAGATCGCCCGGTACCACGTCGAGCTCACAATACTGCGCCTCCGGGGAGCCTTTCGCCAGCGTCCGCACCTGGCTGAACATCGTGACCGGGTAGTAAGACGCCACGCGGATAAACGCTAAGTCATTGGGTTTTGGCGCGCTGTAAAGCGATACGGAGAAGCAGTTACGGTCAACGATGGCGGCGGCTGGCGGGGCGCTAAAGCACTGCGTCATGTCGTTCCATGGCCAGCCAGGCGCTTTATCGTGGCTGGCGAAAATGGAGGTGTCGATCAGCACGTTGCCATCAATTTTTGTTACGCCGGATTTTTTCAGTACCGCCACCATGTTGCGGACATCCTGGCGCTTAAAGGTGGGATCGCCACCAAAACGGGCGATAAGATCGCCTTTCAGTTCGCCACCCTCAACGTTACCTCTGGTTTCAAGGGTGGTAGTAAAACGGAAGTCAGGCCCGAGCTGGAGCAGGGCGGCGAGGGCAGTGATCACCTTCTGGGTACTGGCAGGCAGCGCCATCTGTTGACTGTGATAGTCAATCTCGGGAGCCTGCGCGCCAACCTTCTGCACCATCAGGGCAAGGTTCGCGCCGGCGGGCAGTTGATTAATGTACTCATCAACATTCGCGGCCTGAACGGTGAACGTTATACTGGTAGTCAATCCGATGATAAAACTGGAAAATCGCATAATCTCGCGCTAACAACCCGAAAACAAACCGTCATACTACGGTGCATGGCACTGTAAAGTAAACGATGACCCATAGTGAACTTCGCGGTAAAATGCGTATCAAATTGAAAAATTGCTGCTGACCTGGGGCGTTGCTCCCGGGTCGGTTTTCTTTTTGCTTCTGGCCTGTTCAGGTGGGCTGGAGCAGGGAACACTGCTCCCAACAGGAATGTTTAAGAGGTATAACAAATGCAAGCTATTCCGATGACCTTACGTGGTGCCGAAAAACTGCGCGAAGAGCTGGATTTTCTGAAATCCGTACGTCGCCCTGAAATCATCGCCGCTATCGCGGATGCGCGTGAGCATGGCGACCTGAAAGAGAATGCTGAATACCACGCGGCGCGTGAGCAGCAGGGTTTCTGCGAGGGGCGCATCAAAGATATCGAAGCGAAACTGTCCAACGCGCAGGTTATCGATATCACTAAAATGCCAAACAACGGTCGCGTGATCTTCGGCTCTACCGTCACCGTCCTGAATCTGGACAACGACGAAGAGCAAACCTATCGCATCGTGGGTGATGATGAAGCGGACTTCAAACAGAACCTGATTTCGGTGAACTCCCCGATTGCTCGCGGCCTGATTGGCAAAGAGCAGGATGATGTTGTGACTATCCGCACCCCGGGTGGCGAAGTGGAATACGAAATTATTAAGGTTGAATACCTGTAATTCGCTTCTCTTCTAAGATGTTGATACATTGTAAAGAAAAGAAAAAGGCCGCATAGCGGCCTTTTATCAACTCAAGGAGCATGGCATTTTGCTCGCCTGCTGAAAGAAATCCCTCGTTTCACACAGAAAATGTGTTTGATTCAGGATATCCTTAACGTGGCAGCGAGATTTTGCGCTCTTTAGATGGGCGATAGAGCACCAGCGTTTTACCGATGACCTGTACATTACAGGCGCCGGTTTCGCGCACGATGGCTTCCACGATCAGGTTTTTAGTGTCTCTGTCTTCAGAGGCGATTTTCACCTTGATCAGCTCGTGGTGTTCCAGCGCTTGTTCAATCTCGGCAAGCACCCCTTCGGTCAAACCATTGTTGCCAAGCATCACTACAGGCTTGAGCGGATGTGCCAGACCTTTAAGGTGCTGTTTTTGTTTAGTACTCAGATTCATCGTATATTTTTGCTTACGTTGGGATTGAAAACGGTTCATTCTACCGCCATCTCCCTAATATCGCCAAATAGCTGCGTAGAAATTTACGTCACAGGCAAGTAACGATGAACCAGGACGGAAATGTTAAATGACAGGTAAAAAGCGTTCTGCCAGCTCCAGCCGCTGGCTTCAGGAACACTTTAGCGATAAATATGTTCAACAGGCGCAGAAAAAGGGGTTACGTTCCCGCGCCTGGTTTAAACTTGATGAAATACAGCAAAGTGACAAACTTTTTAAACCGGGAATGACGGTGGTCGACCTCGGTGCGGCACCTGGCGGATGGTCCCAGTATGCGGTTACGCAGATCGGCGGAACGGGCCGTATCATCGCATGCGATCTTTTACCAATGGATCCCATCGTCGGTGTCGACTTCCTTCAGGGCGACTTTCGTGATGAATTAGTGCTTAAAGCATTACTTGATCGTGTAGGTGACAGTAAGGTCCAGGTTGTCATGTCGGATATGGCACCAAATATGTGTGGAACACCGGCGGTGGATATCCCCCGCGCCATGTATCTGGTGGAACTAGCGTTAGAAATGTGTCGTGATGTACTAGCGCCTGGTGGTAGTTTTGTTGTGAAGGTGTTTCAGGGCGAAGGTTTCGAGGAGTATCTTAAGGAAATTCGCTCCCTGTTTGCGAAGGTCAAAGTTCGTAAGCCGGACTCTTCCCGGGCCCGTTCCCGTGAAGTGTATATTGTAGCGACCGGGCGAAAATGATAACCGGTAGATTTCAGGCGAAAGTTTGAATGAAACTGGATATAGAGTATCCTGACGCTGTTTTTAACACAGTTGTAATATGAGGTTAATCCCTTGAGTGACATGGCGAAAAACCTAATACTCTGGCTGGTCATTGCCGTTGTGCTGATGTCAGTTTTCCAGAGCTTTGGGCCCAGCGAGTCGAATGGCCGCAAGGTGGATTATTCTACCTTCCTGCAAGAGGTCAATCAGGACCAGGTTCGCGAAGCGCGTATCAACGGACGTGAGATCAACGTTACCAAGAAAGATAGTAACCGTTACACGACTTACATCCCGGTGAACGATCCTAAGCTGCTTGATAACCTTCTGACCAAAAACGTCAAAGTGGTAGGCGAGCCGCCGGAAGAACCAAGCCTGTTGGCTTCTATCTTCATTTCCTGGTTCCCGATGCTGCTTCTTATCGGTGTCTGGATCTTCTTTATGCGCCAGATGCAGGGCGGTGGTGGCAAAGGTGCCATGTCGTTCGGTAAGAGCAAGGCGCGTATGCTGACGGAAGACCAGATCAAGACCACCTTTGCTGACGTAGCAGGTTGTGACGAAGCAAAAGAAGAGGTGGGTGAACTGGTTGAATACCTGCGCGAGCCGAGCCGTTTCCAGAAACTGGGCGGTAAGATCCCGAAAGGCGTCCTGATGGTCGGCCCTCCGGGTACCGGTAAAACCCTGCTGGCAAAAGCCATCGCGGGTGAAGCGAAGGTCCCGTTCTTTACTATTTCAGGTTCTGACTTCGTTGAAATGTTCGTGGGTGTCGGTGCATCTCGTGTGCGTGACATGTTCGAGCAGGCTAAGAAGGCAGCACCGTGCATCATCTTCATCGATGAAATCGACGCCGTTGGCCGCCAGCGTGGCGCAGGCCTGGGCGGTGGTCACGATGAACGTGAGCAGACCCTGAACCAGATGCTGGTTGAAATGGACGGCTTTGAAGGTAACGAAGGTATCATCGTTATCGCGGCAACTAACCGTCCAGACGTACTCGACCCTGCGCTGCTGCGTCCAGGCCGTTTCGACCGTCAGGTTGTGGTCGGTCTGCCGGATGTTCGTGGTCGTGAACAGATTCTGAAAGTGCATATGCGACGCGTACCGCTGGCGCCAGATATCGACGCGGCAATCATCGCGCGTGGTACTCCAGGCTTCTCCGGTGCGGATCTGGCTAACCTGGTCAACGAGGCAGCACTGTTTGCCGCTCGCGGTAACAAGCGTGTAGTGTCCATGGTGGAATTCGAGAAAGCGAAAGACAAAATCATGATGGGTGCGGAACGTCGCTCCATGGTGATGACGGAAGCGCAGAAAGAGTCCACGGCATATCACGAAGCGGGCCACGCGATTATCGGTCGTCTGGTGCCGGAACACGATCCCGTACACAAGGTGACGATTATTCCGCGCGGTCGTGCGCTGGGTGTGACCTTCTTCCTGCCTGAAGGCGACGCGATCAGCGCCAGCCGTCAGAAGCTGGAAAGCCAGATTTCAACCCTGTACGGCGGTCGTCTGGCTGAAGAGATTATCTACGGTGCGGAACATGTTTCCACCGGTGCGTCGAACGATATTAAAGTGGCGACAAACCTGGCGCGTAACATGGTGACTCAGTGGGGCTTCTCCGACAAACTCGGTCCGCTGCTGTATGCAGAGGAAGAGGGCGAAGTATTCCTGGGCCGCTCTGTGGCAAAAGCGAAACATATGTCCGATGAAACGGCACGTATCATCGATCAGGAAGTGAAAGCGCTGATTGAACGTAACTACGCTCGCGCCCGTCAGATCCTGAACGACAATATGGACATCCTGCATTCGATGAAAGATGCGCTCATGAAATATGAGACCATCGATGCACCGCAGATTGACGACCTGATGGCGCGCCGCGAAGTGCGTCCGCCAGCAGGCTGGGAAGACCCAGGCGCGTCTAACAATTCTGACAACAATGGCACCCCGCGTGCACCGCGTCCGGTCGATGAACCGCGTACGCCAAACCCGGGCAACACCATGTCAGAGCAGTTGGGCGACAAGTAAGTCACTGCTGTTGAAGCGTTTGTCTGTACATCAAACCCTGGAGCGTGCTCCGGGGTTTTTCTTTTTTATATAACCATGCAAATAACAGGGATTTAGCCATGAAACTCTTCGCCCAGGACTCGCATCTCGACCTTTCACATCCGCATGTGATGGGGATCCTGAATGTCACGCCTGATTCCTTCTCTGACGGCGGCACGCATAACTCGCTTATCGACGCGGTTAAACACGCGAATTTAATGATCAACGCGGGTGCCACCATCATTGACGTTGGAGGGGAGTCAACGCGGCCTGGCGCGGCGGAGGTTTCGGTGGAAGAAGAGCTGGCGCGCGTGGTGCCGGTGGTGGAGGCTATCGCCCGGCGCTTTGAAGTGTGGATCTCCGTTGATACCTCCAAACCCGAAGTGATCCGTGAAGTGGCGAGAGTGGGTGCTCACATTATTAATGATATCCGCTCGCTGACCGAGCCGGGCGCAATTGAAGCCGCCGCTGAAACCGGGCTACCGGTGTGTCTGATGCATATGCAGGGCCAGCCTAAGACAATGCAGGAGGCGCCAAAATATGAAGATGTGTTTGCCGACGTCACCCGCTTCTTTATTGAGCATATCGAACGCTGTGAACGTGCGGGTATCGCAAAAGAGAAATTGCTGCTCGACCCGGGCTTCGGTTTCGGTAAAAATCTCTCACACAATTACGCGTTGCTTGCGCGCTTATCAGAGTTTCATCAGTTCGGCCTGCCACTGCTGGTGGGAATGTCGAGAAAATCGATGATTGGTCAGTTGTTGAATGTCGGGCCGAACGAACGTCTGAGCGGCAGTCTGGCCTGCGCGGTGATTGCCGCGATGCAAGGTGCACACATCATTCGCGTCCATGACGTAAAAGAAACAGTAGAAGCCATGCGTGTGGTGGAAGCCACACTGGCAGCGAAGGAAAACAAACGCTATGAGTAATCGTAAATATTTTGGTACCGATGGCATCCGTGGGCGCGTAGGCGATGCGCCAATTACCCCTGACTTTGTCCTGAAGCTGGGTTGGGCGGCGGGTAAGGTACTGGCGCGTCATGGCTCCCGTAAGATCATTATTGGTAAAGATACCCGTATTTCGGGTTATATGCTGGAGTCCGCGCTGGAAGCCGGGCTGGCGGCGGCGGGGCTTTCAGCTTCCTTTACGGGGCCAATGCCGACCCCTGCTGTTGCCTATCTGACTCGTACCTTCCGTGCGGAAGCGGGCATCGTCATTTCAGCTTCTCATAATCCGTTCTATGACAACGGTATCAAATTCTTCTCCATCGACGGCACTAAACTGCCGGATGACGTGGAAGAGGCGATTGAAGCGGAAATGGAGAAAGAGATCACCTGTGTCGACTCCGCTGAGCTGGGTAAAGCCAACCGTATTGTCGATGCCGCAGGCCGCTACATTGAATTCTGCAAAGGCACGTTCCCGAATGAACTGAGCCTGGCACACCTCAAAATTGTGGTGGACTGTGCAAACGGTGCGACCTATCACATTGCGCCGAATGTTTTCCGCGAGCTGGGTGCGAAAGTGATCACCATCGGCTGCGAGCCGGACGGTCTGAACATCAATGAAGAAGTCGGCGCGACAGACGTGCGTGCCTTGCAGGCGCGTGTACTGGCTGAAAAAGCCGATCTGGGTATTGCCCTGGATGGCGATGGCGATCGTGTGATCATGGTTGACCACGAAGGTAACAAGGTCGACGGGGATCAGATCCTCTACATCATTGCGCGTGAAGGCCTGCGTCAGGGGCAACTGCGCGGTGGCGCGGTGGGCACGCTGATGAGCAATATGGGTCTGGAGCTGGCGCTGAAACAGCTGGGCATCCCGTTTGTTCGCGCGAAAGTGGGTGACCGCTACGTGCTGGAAAAACTTCAGGAAAAAGGCTGGCGCATTGGCGCGGAAAACTCCGGCCACGTGATCCTGCTCGATAAAACCACCACCGGTGACGGCATTGTGGCGGCGCTTCAGGTTGTTGCCGCGATGGCGCGTAACCATATGAGCCTGCACGATCTGTGCAGCGGCATGAAAATGTTCCCGCAGATCCTGGTGAACGTGCGTTTCACCGCTGGTAAAGGCGACCCGCTGGAAAATGATAACGTGAAAGCGGTGATGGCAGAGGTGGAAGCGACGCTTGGCAGCCGTGGACGCGTCCTGCTGCGTAAGTCGGGTACCGAGCCGCTGATCCGCGTGATGGTGGAAGGTGAAGACGAAGCGCAGGTAACTGAATTTGCGCACCGCATTGCGGATGCAGTGAAAGCTGCATAATCTTTCAGAATAAGTGTTTAAAAAGGCGGCGTTTGCCGCCTTTGTTTTAAGCAATTAATGGCTTTTTGCTGTTTTTTTCCGCAGTTGATACAATGCCTCGAAAATGCCCTTGCGAAGGTGATTCGCTTTGGTTAGTATTCACACCCGCTTCAGTGGGAAACAAAATCCTGCTAATTGGTCGAAGCATTGGTATGCGGCAAATCCGCAAGGAACAGGTTGATTATGTACGAAGCTCTTTTAGTTATTTTCCTTATTGTAGCCATCGCTCTCGTAGCGCTGATTATGCTGCAGCAAGGTAAAGGCGCTGATATGGGAGCCTCCTTCGGAGCAGGCGCTTCCGGTACGCTGTTCGGTTCAAGTGGTTCTGCGAACTTCATGACCCGTACGACGGCGATTCTGGCTACGCTGTTCTTCATCATCAGTCTGGTGCTGGGCAATATCAATAGCAACAAGACCAGTAAAGGAAGCGAGTGGGAAAACCTGAGCGCGCCAGCAAAAACTGAGCAAACTCAGCCAGCTGCACCGGCTAAGCCAACCAGCGATATCCCGCAGTAAGTATTCAGTACCGAGGTGGTGGAATTGGTAGACACGCTACCTTGAGGTGGTAGTGCCCTAACGGGCTTGTGGGTTCGAGTCCCATCCTCGGTACCAATATTCCAGAAGAAAGACGTCGCGAGACGTCTTTTTTTTCGTCTGTACATTCTGTGTTTCCGATCTATTGTAGGGCGGGTAAGCGCAGCGCCGCCCGCCGTTTTGCCCGGTGGCGCTGCGCTTACCGGGCCTACGAAGACCACAAAAAAGGCGCCCATTGGGCGCCTTTTGCATGTCTTGCTGTCGATCACTTCTTATCGCTGTGTTCCAGGTTCTCAACCTGCGGCAGACCATTACCGGAATTCGCGGAGAGCAGGCCATTCTCAACATAGTTGAACAGCTTCTCACGGGTATCGGTGATGTCCAGGTTACGCATGGTCAGTTGACCGATACGGTCATCCGGAGAGAATACTGACTCACCTTTCTCCATGGTAAGACGCTCTGCTTTATAGGTCAGGTTGTCAGACACGGTATTGAGGATGGAGTAATCATTGCCGCGACGCAGTTCCAGCGTCACTTCGCCGGTGATTGCGCTCGCCACCCAACGTTGCAGGGCGTCACGCAGCATCAGCGCCTGTGGATCAAACCAGCGACCCTGATACAGCAGTTTGCCCAGCTGACGGCCATGAGCGTGATACTGCTCAATGGTGTCTTCGTTGTGAATACCGGTCAGCAGACGCTCGTAAGCGATGTGCAGCAGCGCCATCCCCGGAGCTTCGTAAATGCCACGGCTTTTCGCTTCGATGATACGGTTTTCGATCTGATCGCTCATACCCAGACCGTGACGACCGCCGATGCGGTTTGCTTCCAGCATCAGTTCAACATCGTCTGAGAAGGTTTTACCGTTCAGGGCAACCGGATGGCCGCGTTCGAAACGCACGGTCACTTCTTCCGCCGGGATCTTCACGTTCTCATCCCAGAATTTTACGCCCATGATCGGGTTAACAATTTTTACGCTGGAGTTCAGGAATTCCAGGTCTTTCGCTTCGTGCGTCGCACCCAGCATGTTGGAGTCGGTTGAGTAGGCTTTCTCAACGGACATCTTATAGTCAAAGCCGCAGGCAATCATAAACTCAGACATTTCATGACGGCCACCCAGTTCGTCGATGAAGTCGGTATCCAGCCACGGTTTGTAGATCTGCAACTCGGCGTTGGTCAGCAGACCGTAACGATAGAAACGTTCAATATCGTTGCCTTTATAGGTACTGCCATCACCCCAGATGTTCACGCCATCTTCTTTCATGGCGGCGACCAGCATGGTGCCGGTGACAGCACGACCCAGCGGAGTGGTATTAAAATAGGTCAGGCCGCCGGTAGTGTTATGAAAAGCACCGCACTGGATAGCGGCAATGCCTTCAGCGACCAGTTGCTTACGGCAGTCAATCAGACGTGCGTTCTCTGCGCCATACTCCATGGCACGACGAGGGATCGCGTCATAATCTTCCTCGTCCGGCTGACCCAGGTTCGCAGTATATGCATACGGAACCGCTCCCTTCTGGCGCATCCACAGCAGTGCAGCGCTGGTATCCAGGCCGCCTGAGAAAGCGATGCCAATACGTTGTCCTACCGGAAGATGCTTGAGAATCGTCGTCATAGAATAAAACCCTGCTTGATTGACTGATTAGAGACCGCTTTCGCTCTCTTGTGCATTTTTATGCAAAATAAGTGAGTATTCATTTAATCATCTTTTGTCGAAGACCGGAAGAGACTCGTGCGTTTTTTGTAAAAAAATTGGTCTGTTCTGTCTGGCAGAAGCTGGGTTGACAGGTGGGGTCAACTATCAATATACTAAACGCCGATTTTACGTCCCGTCTTCGGTACCAAATCCCAGCATTATTTGCAAATTCTGTCCAAAACGCGTAGAATTTGCCACGTTTCAGGCGCGGGGTGGAGCAGCCTGGTAGCTCGTCGGGCTCATAACCCGAAGGTCGTCGGTTCAAATCCGGCCCCCGCAACCACTTTCCTATAAAGTTCTTTTTCAAATATACTGTGAAGACTTAGAGCCTTCGTAGCTGGATTTGAAAAAATTCTTTCGGAAAGTGCTCCAGGCCACAGTTGTGGCTATAGGGTTCAGTTATCTAAAGCCCCGATTTATCGGGGTTTTTTGTTATCTGACTACAGAATAACTGGGCTTTACGCCCTTTTTTTATGTCTTGGGGGTGGGCTTGTCCACATTAGAGCAAAAATTAACAGAGATGATTACTGCACCGGTCGAAGCACTGGGCTACGAACTGGTCGGCATCGAATTCGTTCGCGGCCGCACATCGACGCTGCGCATCTATATTGATAGTGAAGATGGCATCAATGTTGATGATTGTGCTGATGTCAGCCACCAGGTGAGTGCGGTTCTTGATGTTGAAGATCCGATTACCGTTGCGTACAACCTGGAAGTTTCCTCACCTGGCCTCGATCGTCCGATGTTCACGGCCGAGCACTATGTGCGCTTTACCGGTGAAGAAGTGGCTCTCGTTCTGCGTATGGCCGTACAGAACCGCCGTAAATGGCAGGGAATTATCAAAGCCGTTGATGGTGAAATGATCACGGTGACAGTCGAAGGCAAAGATGAAGTGTTCGCGCTGAGTAATATCCAGAAGGCGAACCTGGTTCCCCACTTTTAACAGTCTGGATTGAGGTGAAAAGCCCGCGATGAACAAAGAAATTTTGGCTGTTGTTGAAGCCGTCTCCAACGAGAAATCACTGCCGCGTGAGAAGATTTTCGAAGCGCTGGAAAGTGCACTGGCTACAGCAACCAAGAAAAAATACGAACAAGAGATCGATGTTCGCGTAGAAATCGATCGTAAAAGCGGTGACTTCGATACATTCCGTCGTTGGGTAATCGTTGAAGAAGTGACCCAACCGACCAAAGAGATCACCCTGGAAGCGGCACGTTTTGAAGACGAAAGTCTGAACGTGGGTGACTACGTTGAAGATCAGATTGAATCTGTCACCTTCGACCGTATCACCACCCAGACCGCGAAGCAGGTTATCGTGCAGAAAGTTCGCGAAGCCGAGCGCGCGCTGGTTGTCGATCAGTTCCGCGATCAGGAAGGCGAAATCATCACTGGCGTGGTGAAGAAAGTGAACCGCGATAACATCTCTCTGGAGATCAAATCCGAAGGGCTGCCGGGTAACGCTGAAGCCGTTATCCTGCGTGAAGACATGCTGCCGCGTGAAAACTTCCGCCCAGGCGACCGTATTCGTGGTGTGCTGTATGCCGTACGTCCTGAAGCACGTGGTGCACAGCTGTTCGTGACGCGTTCTAAACCAGAAATGCTGGTTGAACTGTTCCGTATCGAAGTGCCGGAAATCGGCGAAGAAGTTATCGAAATCAAAGCGGCGGCCCGCGATCCGGGTTCCCGTGCGAAAATTGCGGTGAAAACCAACGACAAGCGTATCGACCCGGTCGGTGCTTGCGTCGGTATGCGTGGCGCACGTGTTCAGGCGGTTTCTACCGAACTGGGCGGCGAGCGTATTGATATCGTTCTGTGGGACGACAATCCGGCGCAGTTCGTGATCAACGCAATGGCACCGGCTGATGTGGCGTCTATCGTTGTTGACGAAGACAAACACACCATGGATATCGCTGTAGAAGCGGGCAACCTGGCGCAGGCGATTGGCCGTAACGGTCAGAACGTACGTCTGGCGTCACAGCTGAGCGGCTGGGAACTCAACGTGATGACCGTTGATGACCTTCAGGCCAAGCATCAGGCTGAAGCCCACGCGGCGATCGATACCTTCACCAAATACCTGGACATTGACGAAGACTTCGCCACTGTGCTGGTTGAAGAAGGTTTCTCTACGCTGGAAGAACTGGCCTACGTGCCAATGAAAGAGCTGCTGGAAATTGACGGTCTGGATGAACCAACCGTTGAAGCCCTGCGTGAACGCGCTAAAAACGCACTGACCACCCTGGCGCTGGCTCAGGAAGAAAGCCTTGGCGATAAGAAGCCGGCTGATGACCTGCTGAATCTGGAAGGTCTTGATCGTGCGATTGCGTTCAAGCTGGCTGCCCGTGGTGTTTGTACGCTGGAAGATCTCGCTGAGCAAGGCGTTGATGACCTGGCTGATATCGAAGGTTTAACCGACGAGAAAGCCGGCGAACTCATCATGGCCGCACGTAATATTTGCTGGTTCGGCGACGAAGCGTAATAAACTGTAGCAGGAAGGAACAGCATGACTGATGTAACTGTAAAATCGCTGGCTGCTGAGATTCAGACCTCCGTGGACCGCCTGGTACAGCAATTTGCTGATGCAGGGATCCCGAAGGCCGCTGATGACTCGGTGACCGCGCAAGAAAAACAAACCTTGTTAGCGCACCTGAACCGTGAACACGGCTCTACGCCTGACAAGTTAACGCTGCAGCGCAAAACGCGTAGCACGTTGAACATCCCTGGTACCGGTGGCAAAAGCAAATCGGTACAAATTGAAGTCCGCAAGACGCGCACCTTTGTAAAACGTGATCCGCAAGAGGCAGAACGCCTTGCTGCGGAAGAGCAGGCACAGCGTGAAGCGGAAGAACAAGCTCAGCGTGAGGCAGAAGCCACTGCTAAACGCGAAGCAGAATTAAAAGCTGAACGTGAGGCCGCAGAAAAAGCGAAACGCGACGCCGGTGAAAAAGCGAAGCGTGACGCTGCGGAAAAAGACAAAGTGAGCAATCAACAGACCGACGAAATGACCAAAACTGCCCAGGCTGAAAAAGCCCGCCGTGAAAATGAAGCTGCCGAGCTGAAGCGTAAAGCGGAAGAAGAAGCCCGCCGCAAGCTTGAAGAAGAAGCTCGCCGCGTCGCCGAAGAAGCGCGTCGCATGGCAGAAGAAAACGAGAAGAACGGTGTGAATACCGCTGAACCAACTGAAGACAACAGCGATTATCACGTAACCACTTCTCAGCATGCGCGCCAGGCAGAAGACGATAACGACCGTGAAGTTGAAGGTGGTCGTGGCCGTACTCGCAGTACAAAAGCGGCGCGTCCTGCGAAAAAAGGTAACAAGCACGCTGAATCTAAAGCTGACCGTGAAGAAGCACGTGCAGCGGTTCGCGGTGGTAAAGGCGGTAAGCGTAAAGGTTCCGCTCTGCAGCAGGGCTTCCAGAAGCCAGCTCAGGCCGTTAACCGTGACGTTGTGATCGGCGAAACCATCACCGTTGGCGAACTGGCTAACAAGATGGCGGTGAAAGGCTCTCAGGTCATCAAAGCGATGATGAAGCTGGGCGCAATGGCCACCATCAACCAGGTCATCGACCAGGAAACCGCACAGCTGGTTGCCGAGGAGATGGGCCACAAAGTTATCCTGCGTCGTGAAAACGAGCTGGAAGAAGCAGTAATGAGCGACCGTGATACGGGCGCAGCGGCTGAACCGCGTGCCCCGGTTGTGACCATCATGGGTCACGTTGACCACGGTAAAACCTCTCTGCTTGACTACATTCGTTCTACTAAGGTTGCCTCCGGCGAAGCGGGTGGTATTACCCAGCATATCGGTGCTTACCACGTAGAAACCGAAAACGGCATGATCACCTTCCTGGATACCCCAGGCCACGCAGCGTTTACCTCAATGCGTGCTCGTGGTGCTCAGGCAACGGATATCGTTGTTCTGGTTGTTGCTGCCGATGATGGCGTGATGCCACAGACCATTGAAGCTATCCAGCACGCGAAAGCGGCGCAGGTGCCTTTGGTTGTTGCAGTCAACAAAATCGATAAGCCAGAAGCCGATATGGATCGCGTTAAGAACGAACTGTCACAGTACGGCGTTATGCCGGAAGAGTGGGGCGGTGAAGCGCAGTTCATCCCTGTATCTGCAAAAGCAGGTACCGGTATCGACGACCTGCTGAACGCTATCCTGCTTCAGGCTGAAGTTCTGGAGCTGAAAGCGGTTCGTAAAGGTATGGCGAGCGGCGCGGTAATCGAATCCTTCCTGGATAAAGGTCGTGGTCCGGTTGCAACCGTTCTGGTTCGCGAAGGTACTCTGCACAAGGGCGACATCGTTCTGTGTGGTTTCGAATACGGTCGCGTTCGTGCGATGCGTAACGAACTGGGTCAGGAAGTGCTGGAAGCGGGTCCGTCCATCCCAGTGGAAATCCTCGGCCTGTCCGGTGTTCCGGCTGCCGGTGACGAAGTAACCGTGGTACGTGACGAGAAGAAAGCACGTGAAGTGGCGCTGTATCGTCAGGGTAAATTCCGTGAGGTGAAACTGGCTCGCCAGCAGAAATCTAAACTCGAGAACATGTTCGCCAACATGACTGAAGGCGAAGTTCACGAAGTGAACATCGTTCTGAAAGCGGACGTACAGGGTTCTGTGGAAGCGATCTCCGACTCCTTGCTGAAACTGTCTACCGACGAAGTGAAAGTGAAGATCATCGGTTCTGGCGTAGGTGGTATCACCGAAACTGACGCAACCCTGGCAGCCGCGTCCAACGCTATCCTGGTTGGCTTCAACGTTCGTGCTGACGCATCTGCGCGTAAAGTTATCGATGCTGAAAGCCTGGATCTGCGTTACTACTCCGTCATCTATAACCTGATTGACGAAGTGAAAGCAGCGATGAGCGGCATGCTGTCTCCTGAGCTGAAACAGCAGATCATCGGTCTGGCTGAAGTACGTGACGTGTTCAAATCACCGAAATTCGGTGCGATCGCGGGCTGTATGGTTACCGAAGGGACCATTAAGCGTCACAACCCAATCCGCGTACTGCGCGACAACGTGGTTATCTACGAAGGTGAGCTGGAATCCCTGCGCCGCTTCAAAGATGACGTTAACGAAGTTCGTAACGGCATGGAATGTGGTATCGGTGTTAAGAACTACAACGACGTTCGCGTTGGCGATATGATCGAAGTGTTCGAGATCATCGAAATTCAGCGTACCATCGCGTAATCTTCGTCAACTGAAGATTAATTAGCGTAGGCCGGGTAAGCGAAGCGCCACCCGGCAGTAATTTTAAAAAGGGGCTTAAGCCCCTTTTTTGTCTGGAGAATTTATTATGGCGAAAGAATTTGGTCGCCCACAGCGCGTCGCGCAGGAGATGCAGAAAGAGATCGCTCTCATTCTGCAACGTGAAATCAAAGATCCACGCGTGGGGATGATGACCACCGTGTCTGGCGTGGAAATGTCCCGCGACCTGGCGTACGCCAAAGTGTTTGTGACATTCCTGAATGACCAGGATGAAGACGCCGTGAAGAACGGCATTAAAGCGCTGCAGGAAGCCTCTGGTTTCATCCGCTCTCTGCTTGGCAAAGCGATGCGTCTGCGTATTGTGCCGGAGCTGACCTTCTTCTACGACAACTCGCTGGTTGAGGGTATGCGTATGTCCAACCTGGTGACCAGCGTGGTGAAACATGACGATGAGCGTCGTGTTAACCCGGCGGACGACAGCAAGGAGGACTGATGAGTCGTCCTCGTCGTCGCGGTCGTGACGTGCATGGCGTGCTGTTGCTGGATAAACCACAGGGCGCATCCAGCAACGACGTGCTGCAAAAAGTAAAGCGTATTTATAACGCCAATCGCGCGGGGCACACCGGCGCGCTGGATCCGCTGGCAACCGGGATGCTCCCGATCTGCCTGGGTGAAGCGACAAAGTTTTCCCAGTATCTGCTGGATTCCGATAAGCGCTACCGCGTGATTGCCAAACTGGGCCAGCGCACGGACACTTCCGATGCGGATGGTCAGGTCGTTGAAGAGCGTCCGGTAACCTTCAGCGCAGAGCAACTTGATGCGGCGCTGGAGAGCTTCCGGGGCGACACAATGCAGGTGCCGTCGATGTATTCGGCGTTGAAATATCAGGGCAAGAAGCTTTACGAATATGCGCGTCAGGGCATTGACGTTCCGCGTGAAGCCCGTCCGATTACCGTGTATGAGCTGCTGTTCATTCGCCACGAAGGTGATGAGCTGGAGCTGGAAGTACACTGTTCGAAAGGGACCTACATCCGCACCATCATTGACGACCTCGGTGAAAAGCTGGGCTGCGGCGCGCATGTGATTTATCTGCGTCGTCTGGCGGTCAGCAAGTATCCGGTCGAACGTATGGTAACGCTTGAGCATCTGCACGCCCTGGCTGAACAGGCGCAAGCGCAGGGAATTGCGCCGGCCGATCTGCTGGACCCGCTGCTGATGCCAATGGACAGTCCGGCAGCAGATTTCCCGGTTGTTAATCTTCCTTTAACATCGTCCGTTTACTTTAAGAACGGAAACCCGGTCCGCACAACGGGGGCGCCGCTTGAGGGCCTGGTCCGTGTGACGGAAGGGGAGGAAGGCAAGTTTATCGGGATGGGCGAAATGGACGGTGAAGGGCGCGTTGCCCCGCGTCGTCTGGTCGTCGAATACCCGGTCGAAGCGTGACGGTGATAACGCCTCACCTTGCGATAAGCAGGGGAGACGAGTAGAATATCGCCGCTTAACGCCTGGTAAATTGTTTAACAATCTGCGGGGCGTACATGGGATAGCTGAATTAGAGATCGGCATCCTTACATTCTTTATACTTTGGAGTTTGAAAATGTCTCTAAGCGTTGAAGCTAAAGCTAAAATCGTTTCTGAGTTTGGTCGTGGTACTAACGACAGCGGTTCTACCGAAGTTCAGGTTGCACTGCTGACTGCACAGATTAACCACCTGCAGGGTCACTTTGCAGAGCACAAAAAAGATCACCACAGCCGTCGTGGTCTGCTGCGTATGGTTTCTCAGCGTCGTAAACTGCTCGACTACCTGAAGCGTAAAGATGTTGCACGCTACACCGCGCTGATCGAGCGTCTGGGTCTGCGTCGCTAATTCTTGCGAGTTTCAGAAAAGGGGGCCTGATGGCCCCTTTTTTCAACCAGACGGCAGCAATTCAGGGGAAACTATTGTATTGTTGCTATAAATGATCTTCATTGCAGAGGTTCGCGCGGCTAATGAGAGGCTTCACCCATGGGGGTGTCGGTTGTCATTAGTCGCGAGGATGCGAAGAAGGTCGGGTTAAATCGTCAGCACACCTGAGGTGTGCTTTCAAACATTTAAGAAAGGACAGAATTTTGCTGAATCCGATCGTTCGTAAATTCCAGTATGGTCAGCATACCGTCACGCTGGAAACCGGCATGATGGCTCGTCAGGCTACTGCTGCCGTAATGGTAAGCATGGATGACACTGCTGTATTCGTTACCGTAGTTGGCCAGAAAAAAGCTAAACCAGGTCAGGACTTCTTCCCACTGACCGTGAACTACCAGGAGCGTACCTACGCTGCCGGTAAAATCCCGGGTGGCTTCTTCCGTCGTGAAGGCCGTCCAAGCGAAGGCGAAACCCTGATCGCGCGTCTGATTGACCGCCCGGTTCGTCCGCTGTTCCCGGAAGGTTTCGTCAATGAAGTGCAGGTTATCGCAACCGTTGTTTCCGTTAACCCACAGGTTAACCCGGACATCGTAGCGATGATCGGTGCGTCTGCTGCCCTGTCACTGTCTGGTATCCCATTCAATGGCCCAATCGGTGCCGCGCGCGTCGGTTACATCAACGACCAGTACGTGCTGAACCCAACTCAGGAAGAGCTGAAAGAGAGTAAGCTGGACCTGGTTGTTGCCGGTACTGAAGCAGCAGTTCTGATGGTTGAATCTGAAGCAGAACTGCTGAGTGAAGACCAGATGCTGGGCGCAGTGGTCTTCGGCCACGACCAGCAGCAGATTGTTATCCAGAACATCAACGACCTGGTGAAAGAAGCTGGTAAACCACGTTGGGACTGGCAGCCAGAAGCGGTAAACGACGCGCTGAACGCACGCGTAGCTGCACTGGCAGAATCTCGTCTGAGCGATGCATATCGCATTACAGACAAACAGGAGCGTTATGCTCAGGTTGACGTGATCAAAGATGAAACCATCGCAACCCTGATCGCGGAAGACGAAACGCTGGACGCTAACGAGCTGAGCGAAATCCTGCACGCTATCGAGAAAAACGTTGTTCGTAGTCGCGTACTGGCAGGCGAGCCGCGTATTGATGGCCGTGAAAAGGACATGATCCGTGGTCTGGATGTGCGTACTGGCGTGCTGCCACGTACTCACGGTTCCGCGCTGTTCACCCGTGGTGAAACCCAGGCGCTGGTTACCGCTACCCTGGGTACTGCACGTGACGCACAGAACATCGATGAACTGATGGGCGAGCGCACTGACAGCTTCCTGTTCCACTACAACTTCCCTCCGTACTCTGTGGGCGAGACCGGTATGGTTGGCTCACCGAAGCGTCGTGAAATTGGTCACGGTCGTCTGGCGAAGCGCGGCGTGCTGGCAGTAATGCCAGAAGCAGACAAATTCCCGTACACCGTACGTGTCGTGTCTGAAATCACTGAATCCAACGGTTCTTCTTCCATGGCTTCCGTGTGTGGTGCCTCTCTGGCGCTGATGGATGCAGGCGTGCCGATCAAAGCCGCCGTTGCGGGTATCGCAATGGGTCTGGTGAAAGAAGGCGACAACTTCGTTGTTCTGTCTGACATTCTGGGTGACGAAGATCACCTGGGTGATATGGACTTCAAAGTGGCGGGTTCCCGCGACGGTATCTCTGCCCTGCAGATGGATATCAAAATTGAAGGTATTACCAAAGAGATCATGCAGGTTGCTCTGAACCAGGCTAAAGGTGCGCGTCTGCACATTCTGGGCGTGATGGAACAGGCTATCAACGCACCACGCGGTGATATCTCTGAATTCGCTCCGCGTATTCACACCATCAAGATCAATCCAGACAAGATCAAAGATGTTATCGGTAAGGGCGGTTCTGTTATCCGTGCACTGACCGAAGAAACGGGCACCACCATCGAAATCGAAGATGACGGTACTGTGAAAATCGCAGCAACCGACGGTGAGAAAGCGAAATATGCTATCCGCCGTATCGAAGAGATTACAGCAGAAATCGAAGTGGGCCGTATCTACAATGGTAAAGTGACCCGTATCGTTGACTTTGGCGCATTCGTTGCCATCGGTGGCGGTAAAGAAGGTCTGGTACATATCTCTCAGATCGCTGACAAGCGCGTTGAGAAAGTGACCGATTACCTGCAAATGGGTCAGGAAGTACCGGTGAAAGTTCTGGAAGTAGACCGCCAGGGCCGTATCCGTCTGAGCATTAAAGAAGCAACCGAGCAGTCTCAGCCTGCTGCGGCGCCGGAAGCTCCGGCTGCTGAACAGCAGGGCGAGTAAGGTTGCCATTTGCCCTCCGCGCAGGCGGAGGGCTTATTATCAGGCAGGACGCCTTGTTAAGCCGCCGGGGGACAGGACGTTCATCCAATAGTTGTCTTCGGGAGTGGGAAATGAAGCCTTTTTTGCGCTGGTGTTTCGTTGCGACAGCTTTAACGCTGGCAGGATGCAGCAACTCTGCCTGGCGTAAGAGCGAAGTCCTCGCAGTGCCATTGCAACCGACTTTGCAGCAGGAAGTGATTCTGGCACGCATGGAACAAATACTTGCCAGTCGGGCTTTAACCGATGACGAACGCGCACAGCTTTTATATGAGCGCGGAGTGTTGTATGATAGTCTCGGTCTGAGGGCATTAGCGCGAAATGATTTTTCACAAGCGCTGGCAATTCGACCTGATATGCCTGAAGTATTCAATTACTTAGGCATTTATTTAACGCAGGCAGGCAATTTTGATGCTGCCTATGAAGCGTTTGATTCTGTACTTGAGCTTGATCCAACTTACAACTACGCGCACTTGAATCGCGGTATCGCATTGTATTACGGCGGTCGTGATAAGTTAGCGCAAGATGATCTGCTGGCGTTTTATCAAGACGATCCTAATGATCCTTTCCGCAGCCTGTGGCTTTACATCGTTGAGCAGAAGCTCGATGAGAAGCAGGCCAAAGAAGCACTGAAACAGCGCTTCGAGAAATCGGACAAGGAACAGTGGGGATGGAACATTGTCGAGTTCTACCTGGGCAACATTAGCGAAGCAACGCTGATGGAACGCCTCAAGGCGGACGCAACGGATAACACCTCGCTCGCTGAGCATCTCAGTGAAACCAACTTCTATTTAGGTAAGTACTACCTAAGTCTGGGGGATATGGACAGCGCTACGGCACTGTTCAAATTAGCGGTTGCTAACAACGTACATAACTTCGTTGAGCACCGTTATGCATTGTTGGAATTATCGCTCTTGGGCCAGGAGCAAGACGACCTGGCAGAATCGGACCAGCAATAGCTGACGACATAAACATCAGCCCGTAATCTTTTGATTGCCATCACCTTCACTGGTGAGGGCGTTGTTGTTCGTCAATACACCTAATTTGAGCCGGTTCACACTTTTCAATGAAAATTGCTAATCATTTTCACGATGAGCTAAGTAGACTGGCCGCCATTAATATCGAGGCACTTGTACTACATGGCTGAATTCGAAACCACTTTTGCAGATCTGGGCCTGAAGGCTCCTATCCTTGAAGCCCTTAACGATCTGGGTTACGAAAAACCATCTCCGATCCAGGCTGAGTGTATCCCACACCTGCTTTCTGGTCGTGACGTGCTGGGCATGGCCCAGACCGGTAGCGGTAAAACCGCAGCATTCTCGCTGCCGCTGCTGAACAACATTGATCCGGACCTGCGTGCACCGCAGATCCTCGTCCTGGCTCCAACCCGTGAACTGGCTGTTCAGGTTGCTGAAGCAATGACGGAATTCTCTAAACATATGCGCGGCGTAAACGTGGTAGCCCTGTACGGCGGCCAGCGTTATGACGTGCAGTTACGCGCCCTGCGCCAGGGCCCACAGATTGTTGTCGGTACGCCGGGCCGTCTGCTGGATCACCTGAAGCGCGGTACCCTGGACCTCTCTAAGCTGAGCGGCCTGGTACTGGATGAAGCAGATGAAATGCTGCGTATGGGCTTCATCGAAGACGTTGAAACCATCATGGCGCAGATCCCGGAAGGTCATCAGACCGCTCTGTTCTCTGCAACCATGCCAGAAGCGATCCGTCGCATTACCCGCCGCTTCATGAAAGAGCCGCAGGAAGTGCGTATTCAGTCCAGCGTGACCACTCGCCCGGACATCAGCCAGAGCTACTGGTCTGTATACGGCATGCGCAAAAACGAAGCGCTGGTCCGTTTCCTGGAAGCGGAAGATTTTGATGCGGCGATTATCTTCGTACGTACCAAAAACGCGACCCTGGAAGTGGCTGAAGCGCTGGAGCGTAGCGGCTATAACAGCGCAGCGCTGAACGGCGACATGAACCAGGCGCTGCGTGAGCAGACTCTGGAGCGTCTGAAAGACGGTCGTCTGGATATCCTGATTGCAACCGACGTGGCAGCACGTGGTCTGGACGTTGAGCGTATCAGCCTGGTTGTAAACTACGATATCCCAATGGACTCCGAGTCTTACGTTCACCGTATCGGCCGTACCGGTCGTGCGGGTCGTGCGGGCCGTGCGCTGCTGTTCGTTGAGAACCGCGAGCGTCGTCTGCTGCGTAACATTGAACGCACCATGAAGCTGACCATTCCAGAAGCTGAGCTGCCAAACGCAGAACTGCTGGGCAAACGCCGTCTGGAAAAATTCGCCGCGAAAGTACAGCAGCAGCTGGAAAGCAGCGATCTGGATCAGTACCGTGCGCTGCTGTCCCAGATCCAGCCTGTCGCTGAAGGCGAAGAGCTGGATATGGAAACTCTGGCCGCAGCACTGCTGAAAATGGCGCAGGGCGAACGTAGCCTGATCGTGCCACCTGATGCACCGATGCGTCCTAAGCGTGAGTTCCGTGACCGTGACGATCGTTTCGAACGTCGTGGCGACCGTAACGACCGTGGTCCACGCGGTGACCGTCCAGAGCGTGGTGGTGAAGACCGTCCACGTCGCGAGCGTCGTGACGCTGGCGAAATGGAACTGTATCGCATTGAAGTGGGCCGTGATGATGGTGTTGAAGTTCGTCACATCGTTGGCGCGATCGCTAATGAAGGCGACATCAGCAGCCGTTACATCGGTAACATCAAGCTGTTCGGTTCACACTCAACGATCGAGCTGCCAAAAGGCATGCCGGGCGAAGTACTGCAGCACTTTACTCGCACCCGCATTCTGAACAAGCCAATGAACATGCAACTGATGGGTGATGCACAGCCTCGCTCTGACCGCGGTGGCGAACGCCGTGGCGGTGGTCGCAGCTTCGGTGGCGAGCGTCGTGAAGGCGGTCGTAGCGAAGGACGCACTGGCGAACCTCGTCGTTTCTCCGGCGAGCGCCGTGAAAATCGTGGCCCACGCCGCGAAGAAGGCACCAGCCGTCGTCGTTTCGGTGACGCGTAAGCCTTTTCGCTTTTGACGTAAAGTAAAATATACAGCCCCGATAGTTGTTATCGGGGCTTTTTTTATTCCTTTTGTACTCTTGTACTGGTACAGTGCATCACATTAAAATGCACACCACATTTTTGACTGGAGATAAGGCCGCATGGCAACACTAACCACCACCCAAACGTCACCTTCGCTGCTTGGCGGCGTGGTGATCATCGGCGGAACCATTATTGGTGCCGGGATGTTCTCCCTGCCAGTGGTTATGTCCGGTGCGTGGTTCTTCTGGTCGCTGGCGGCGCTGGTTTTCACCTGGTTCTGCATGCTCCATTCCGGGCTGATGATCCTTGAAGCAAACCTGAACTACCGCATTGGCTCCAGCTTCGACACCATCACCCGAGATCTGCTGGGCAAAGGCTGGAACCTGGTGAACGGGTTGTCCATCGCGTTTGTACTCTATATCCTGACCTACGCGTACATTTCAGCGAGCGGGTCGATTCTGCATCACACCTTCTCCGAGATGTCGCTGAACGTTCCGGCGGGTCTGGCGGGTCTCTGCTTCGCGCTGGGCGTGGCGTTTATCGTCTGGATGAGTACCAAAGCGGTCAGCCGCATGACGGCGATCGTGCTGGGCGCCAAGGTCATCACCTTCTTCCTGACCTTCGGCAGCCTGCTGGGGCACGTCACGCCGGCCACGCTGTTTAACGTTGCGGAAGTGAACACTTCCTACACGCCATACCTGCTTATGACGTTGCCATTCTGTCTGGCGTCGTTCGGCTACCACGGCAACGTACCGAGCCTGATGAAGTACTACGGCAAGGATCCGCGCACCATCGTGAAATGCCTGATTTACGGCACGCTGCTGGCGCTGGGGCTGTATGTGATCTGGCTGCTGGGGACGATGGGTAACATCCCGCGTCCAGAATTTATCGGCATTGCGCAGAAGGGCGGTAACATTGATGTGCTGGTACAGGCGCTGAGTGGCGTGCTGAACAGTCGCAGTCTGGATCTGCTTCTGGTGGTCTTCTCTAACTTTGCGGTGGCGAGCTCATTTCTCGGCGTGACGCTGGGCCTGTTTGACTACCTGGCAGATCTGTTTGGTTTTGATGACTCTGCGATGGGGCGCTTCAAAACGGCGCTGTTGACCTTCCTGCCGCCGATTGTGGGCGGCCTGCTGTGGCCGAACGGTTTCCTGTACGCCATCGGCTATGCAGGACTGGCGGCTACCATCTGGGCGGCGATTGTACCGGCGCTGCTGGCGCGTAAATCACGTAAGCGCTTCGGCAGCCCGAAATTCCGCGTCTGGGGCGGAAAACCGATGATTGCGCTGATCCTGGTATTTGGTCTCGGCAATGCGGTGGTGCACATGCTGTCGAGTTTTAACCTGTTGCCTGTGTATCAGTAAACAGAAAGCCCGGTGGCGCTACGCTTACCGGGCCTACAGGGATCGCGTAGGCCGGATAAGGCGAAGCCGCCATCCGGCAAAAAACTACCCCACCAACTCCTCTTTCACCTGCATCGCCAGATCAAATGAATGCAAACGCGCCTGATGATCGAAAATCTGGCCGTTGACCATAATTTCATCCGCCTGCGTTTCTCGTAGCACTGCCTCCAGACCGTGACGCACCTTCGCCTTATCACCCACCAGCGACATGCTCAGGGCCTGCTGCACGCCATACTGCTCGGAGGCCGACCACAGCTGATGCATATTTTCTACCGGTGGTGGCAACTGGCCCGTCTCGCCGCGACGCAGCTTCACAAACGCCTGCTGCATGGAGGTAAACAGGAATTCCGCGTCGCGGTTGCTGTCGGCGGCAATGATATTGATGCACACCATCGCATACGGCTTCTCAAGACGCTCGGAAGGCTTGAAGTTTGTGCGGTAGAGATGCAGAGCCTGATGCAGCATATCCGGTGCGAAGTGGGAAGCGAACGCGAACGGCAGCCCCAGCTGTGCGGCAAGCTGTGCGCTGTACAGACTTGAGCCTAACAGCCACACCGGGATTTTCTCGCCGTAGCCCGGCACCGGGCGCACGTGCGGGTTAGGATCGCTCGCATCGAACCAGTCTACCAGCTCCGCTACATCACGCGGGAAGTTGTCGATATCGCCGCTCATATGGCGACGCAGGGCGCGCATGGTCGGCTGGTCGCTGCCCGGCGCGCGGCCAAGACCCAAATCAATGCGACCGGGGTAGAGTGTATTCAGGGTGCCAAACTGCTCGGCAATCACCAGCGGGGCATGGTTCGGCAGCATCACGCCACCGGAGCCAAGGTGCAAAGTAGTGGTATTCGCCGCCAGATAGCCAATCAGTACTGAGGTGGCGGCGCTGGCGATGCCCACCATGTTATGGTGCTCCGCCAGCCAGTAGCGGTGATAGCCACGTTTTTCGGCAAGCTGAGCCAGATCCAGAGAGTGCGAAAAGGCTTCTCTTGCCGAGGAGCCTTGTGGAATCGGTGCCAGATCCAGCACCGAAAACGGAATGGTTTTGTCAGTCATAACAGCTCACTTTGTCGACGGTCAATCTTTAATACTGCATTAAAAAATGATAACCGTTGTTAACAAAGTGAGCTTTTTTACCCCTGCAATTCCAGCCCGGCGAGACGTTTCCAGTAACCGTTGCAGTCGCTGTTTGCCGTCAGCGGCAGCGGCGAGGCGCCGTTTTCGTTGGCACGGAAGGCGTCCAGCATGGCGAACACGCCGGTATCGAGCGGCGAAAGACGCACCATATCCACCAGCCCATGCATTGACGCCAGCTCGTTGCCGAGGTTATAGACGTAACCGCTCATAGTCTGAATGCCGTTGAGGACAAACACCTGCTGATTCTCCTGCGACAGCATGCTGCGTCCGTTCGGGTACTTAATGCAGCAGGTTTCACACTCGTCTTTCGGGCGATCTTCGGAACGCGCGGTGAAGCAGCGGGCAGAGTAGGCCAGCGGCAGATGGCCGTAGCTCAGCACTTCGACTTCAAACTGATTGCGAATGCCCAGCTCGTCACACTGATTTAGCAGGTTGACCAGCCAGTCGCGGGAGAGCTCAACCGGCATGCACCAGCGTGTCATCCCTTGTTTGAGCAGCAGGCGCAGGGTCACCGCGTTATAGCAGTTCAGCGCATGTCCGGCGACAAACGGCAGCTTACGCTCGGCGCACATGTTCACCACGCCCAGGTCGCTCGCCTCCAGCAGGAACTCACCGTTTTCGACGTAGCGCTTCAGCTCGCCCAGTTCAGAGGACGCCTGCACCAGCGCCAGCGTCGAGAGCACCACCTGCTTGCCGCTGCCGGCCAGGCTTTTCGCCATATCCAGCCAGTCGCCCACTTTGGTGGCGCGGCGCTTGCTGCACACCGCTTCGCCGAGGTAAATCACATCGGCGCTGCTGTTAGCCGCCTGCTGGTAAAAATCTTCCAGCGTCTCTTTTGGCCAGTAGTAAAGCACCGGCCCTAATGAATATTTCATGATTATCTCACTGCCATTTACGGTGATACGCGCCGAGCGTGGTTTGCGTGCCTTCGGACATCGCGCCGAGCGTCTCCATCCAGGCCGCCTGCGGGGCGTAGTTTTGCGGGTCCGCCATGCAGCGGTCGATGGCCTGACGCCACACCTTCGCCACCTGGCTCACGTAGGCCGGGCTACGCTGGCGGCCTTCGATTTTCACCGAGGCAATGTTGGCGGCCAGCAGTTCCGGCAGCAGCTCCAGCGTGTTGAGGCTGGTGGGCTCCTCCAGCGCGTGGTAGCGCTCGCCGTCCACCAGATAGCGGCCTTTGCACAGCGTCGGGTAGCCCGCGTTTTCACCGTCCTGATAGCGGTCGATTAACACATCATTCAGGCGCGACTCCAGCCCCTGCGGCGTTTGCTGCCAGCGAACGAAGCGGGCAGGCGAGCAGGCACCGACGGTGTTTGGCGATTCCCCGGTAAGATAGGAAGAAAGATAGCAGCGGCCTTCGGCCATGATGCACAGGCTGCCGAAGGCAAAAACCTCCAGCGGCACTGGCGTGACGCGCGCCAGTTGCTTAACCTGATGAATAGAGAGCACGCGCGGCAGCACCACGCGGGCTACGTCAAAGTATCGATGATAAAAACGCACGGCCTCTTCATTGGTGGCCGATGCCTGAACAGAGACGTGGCGCTCAATATGCGGATAACGTTCTGCCGCATACTCAAGCATAGCGAGGTCGGCCAGGATCAACGCATCGGCGCCCAGCTGGGCCGCCATATCCACGGCGCGCTGCCAGCGGGCGTAGCCATCAGGATGGGCAAAGGTATTGATGGCGATGTGCAGTTTGCGCCGGTGCTGGTGAACGAAGTTAACGGCTTCCTGAAGCTTTTTCTCCGTAAAGTTAAGACCCGCAAAATGGCGGGCATTGGTATCATCTTTCAGCCCGATATAGACCGCATCGGCCCCATTTTCGATGGCCGCCTTAAGCGCCGGAAGGTTTCCGGCAGGGCAGAGCAGCTCCATAATTTATCCCGATGTTGTCGATCGCAGGGATCGTAAAAAATGTTAACGAGCTGGGATTTTAATTAACCCATACGCGACAATTTTTGATTTAAGGCAGCTAATGGCGTATTGATGGCACCAATAATGAGGTATACCGGACAACGGTTTGTTGATTTACGCCGCTATCTTCTTGTCGGGATATGGCAAAATAGCAGGACTATAGCTATCAGGGAGTAAAGCTCGTGCTGGATAAACTGCGTTCACGTCTCGTACAATTTGGCCCATCAATGCTGAGCGTGCCGGTAAAACTGGCGCCGTTCGCGCTTAAACGCCAGGTGCTGGAACAGGTACTGAGCTGGCAGTTCCGCCAGGCGCTACAGGACGGTGAGCTTGAGTTTCTGGAAGGCCGCTGGTTAAAGATTGAAGTACGCGATATCGGGTTGCGCTGGTTTACTTCCGTAGAGAACGATCGGCTTATCGTCCGTGAAACCGCCGAGGCGGATGTCAGCTTTAGCGCGGATGCCAGCGATCTGCTGATGATCGCCGCGCGCAAACAGGATCCGGACACCCTTTTCTTCCAGCGTCGTCTGGTGATTGAAGGCGACACGGAGCTCGGTCTGTACGTCAAAAATTTAATGGATGCCATTGAGCTGGAGCAGATGCCGAACGCACTGCGTATGATGTTGATGCAAATGGCAGATTTCGTTGAGGCCGGGCTAAAAACCCCGCCGGACAGTAAACACACTTCAGTAGGTGAACCATGCTGATTCGAGTCGAAATTGGGATTGATGCGCCGGGTATCGATGCGTTGTTACGCCGCTCTTTTGCAGGCGACGCCGAAGCTCAACTGGTTCACGATCTTCGCGAAGATGGCCTGATTACGCTGGGCCTGGTTGCCACCGACGATGAAGGGCAGGTAGTCGGCTACGTGGCGTTCAGCCCGGTGATTGTGCAGGGTGAAGAGTTGCAGTGGGTCGGCATGGCGCCGCTGGCGGTGGATGAAAACTACCGTGGACAGGGCCTGGCACGCCAGCTGGTCTATGAAGGGCTGGATTCCCTGAATGAATTCGGCTATGCCGCTGTCGTCGTTCTGGGCGATCCGGCGTTCTACGAGCGTTTAGGCTTTGAGCCAGCGTCCAGATACGATCTGCGCTGCCACTGGCCAGGCACGGAAACATCTTTCCTGGTACATCCTCTGGCGGACGATTCGCTCGACGGCGTTACCGGTCTGGTGGAGTACCACGATCATTTCAATCGTTTTTAAGCAGGCTTTCGCGTAGCGCCTCGAAAGAGCCGTCCCCGTTGACGAGACGCTCTTTCTGGCGCTTCGTCAGCTGCTTGATGCGGTACTCCAGCCTGAGCGCCAGGGATCTGTCGCCCACGGCGGCTGAAAACGCCAGCTGAAGTTCACCTTTCCCCCGCAGTGCTTTCGCCCCTTTTCCCGTTTGATGTTGTAAAAAACGCCGTGCCACATCGGTAGTGATCCCGGTGTAGAGTGCGTTATCAGCGGTTCGGACAAGATAGAGAAACCAGCACACGGTAAACAGATTCAGTATGTTAAGGTGAACGCACCATAGCATGAGAGAGAGCGAAAATGGAAACACTGGCCGCCATTAACCGCTGGCTGGCAAAGCAGCATGTTGTGACCTGGTGCGTCTGTAAAGACGAGGAGATGTGGTGCGCAAATGCCTTTTATTACTACGATCCCGAGCGCGTGGCCTTTTACGTGATGAGCGAAGACAAAACGCGGCATGCGCAGATGACGGGCCAACAGGCAAAAGTGGCGGGCACGGTAAATGGTCAGCCTAAAACCGTTGCGCTGATCCGCGGGGTCCAGTTCAAAGGCGAAATTCGTCGCCTGGAAGGTGAGGAAAGCGACGCCCAGCGTAAACGCTATACGCGCCGCTTCCCGGTGGCCGCAGCGCTAAAAGCCCCGGTGTGGGAAATCCGCCTCGATGAGCTGAAATTTACCGACAACACCCTGGGCTTTGGCAAGAAGCTGCACTGGTTACGCACCGAGCAGGCGTAGCGCTTCGCGGTTAAAAGCTGGAAGATCGTCCGGCGTACGGCTGGTGATCAGCTGATCGTTATCGTTCACCACTTCCTGATCGTAGAACTCGGCGCCGGCGTTTTTCAGATCGATAACGATCGGTTTCACCGCGGTGAGCTTACGCCCGCGTACCACCTCGGCGCTGATCAGCAGCTGCGGACCGTGGCAAATGGCAAACACCGGTTTACCGGTGCCGACGAAGTCACGGGTAAAGGTGACGAAACGCTCGTCCCCGCGCAGGGAATCCGGTGAATGGCCGCCCGGTAACAGCAGGGCGTCGAAATCCGACGGGCTGACGTTATCAATGGATTCGTCAATGGTCACGCTGGCTTCACCCTTGTGGCCCTTCACGGTTTTACCCGCTTCTTTTTCGATGGTGACCACCTCGTGGCCCGCCTTGCGGAATGCCTCTGCTGGCGACGTAAATTCTGAATCTTCAAACTCGTCGGTAATCAAGACTGCGATTTTTTTACCCATGCTTCCTCCGTTGTTTTCGCTTCAGACTGTTTTTTTCCCGTTTGTGGTAAATACTTACCGGTAACAGACTTTTAAGTGTGGTAGAGCAGGCCCAGATCGCAAACGGACAATTCTGTAAAGGGGACAAGATGAGTCAGGTACTGATTACCGGCGCAACCGGGCTGGTGGGTGGACATCTGCTGCGGCTGCTGATCCAGGATCGGCATATCAACTATATCGCCGCCCCGACGCGTCGCCCGCTGTTGGATATCACCGGCGTCTATAACCCGCACGATCCCCAGCTTACCGACGCGCTGGCGCAGGTGCAGGATCCCATTGATATCGCCTTTTGCTGCCTTGGCACCACCCGACGGGAAGCGGGCAGTAAAGAAGCCTTTGTCCATGCAGATTACACGCTGGTGGTAGATACCGCCCTGACGGCCAAGAAGCTGGGTGCTAAGCATTTCCTGGTGGTCAGCGCGCACGGCGCGAACGCAGGCTCGCCGTTTTTTTACAACCAGGTGAAGGGCAAAATGGAAGAGGCGTTAATCGCGCAGCAATGGGAGCGCCTGACCATCGTACGGCCTTCCATGCTGATGGGCCACCGCGACGAACGGCGTTTTAACGAGTCTTTTTTCGCTCCGCTGTTTCGCATCCTGCCCGGTAACTGGAAGTCCATCGAGGCGCGGGATGTCGCGCAGGCGATGCTGAAAGAGGCACTGGCTCCGTCGCAAGAGGGGGTTAATATTATCCCTTCGGCAAAACTGCGTGAAATCGCGCAGGGCGAGGCGTAAACTTCCCCGGCTTATTAAATAACACCTTCCGGGGAATGGTATGACTGGTCAGTCTTCATCTCAGGCGGCAACACCTGTTCAGTGGTGGAAGCCCGCACTCTTCTTTCTCGTGGTCATCATTGGCCTCTGGTATGTGAAATGGCAGCCGTACTACGGTAAAGCCTTCACCGCCGCCGACACCCACAGCATCGGTAAATCGATTCTCGCGCAGGCCGATTCCAGCCCGCTTCGCGCGGCGTGGGATTACGCAATGGTCTATTTTCTTGCCGTCTGGAAAGCGGCGGTATTGGGCGTATTGCTGGGCTCGCTGATTCAGGTACTTATCCCCCGTAACTGGCTGATAAAAACCCTGGGACAACCGCGCCTGCAGGGCACGCTGCTGGGAACGATTTTCTCCCTGCCGGGCATGATGTGCTCCTGCTGCGCTGCACCGGTGGCGGCGGGTATGCGCCGACAGCGCGTGTCGATGGGCGGTGCGCTTGCCTTCTGGATGGGTAACCCCCTGCTGAACCCGGCAACGCTGGTGTTTATGGGCTTCGTTCTCGGCTGGCATTTCGCGTTTATCCGTCTGGCGGCTGGCCTGCTGACGGTGGTGCTTGTCGCTACGCTGGTGCAGCACCTGGTGAAAGACAACGAGGCCGGGCCTGCCTCCGTTGAGCTGGACCTCAGCGATCCGCAGGGCAGTTTCTTAGCTCGCTGGGGCAAAGCGCTGTGGCAGCTTTTCTGGAGCACAATCCCGGTCTATATCCTGGCCGTACTGGTGCTGGGGGCGGCGCGCGTCTGGCTGTTCCCGCATGCGGATGGCGCTATCGACAACACACTGATGTGGGTGATTGCGATGGCGGTGGCCGGTTGCCTGTTTGTGATCCCAACCGCGGCGGAGATCCCGATTATTCAGACCATGATGATGGCTGGCATGGGTACCGCACCGGCGCTGGCGCTGCTCATCACGCTGCCGGCGGTGAGCCTGCCGTCGCTGATCATGCTGCGTAAGTCATTCCCGGCGAAAGCGCTGTGGCTGACGGCGGGGCTGGTGGCGTTGAGCGGAGTGATTGTGGGGAGTATGGCGCTTGTGTGAAAGAAAGCCCGGTGGCGCTGGCGCTTACCGGGCTTACAGTCAGGTGTGAATTACTTGATATAAGTAAACGCGGTGGTGACGTGCTTCACGCCGCTCACCCGGCTGGCGATATCCGCCGCCGCTTTCCCTTCACGTTCTGTCACTAGGCCCAGCAGGAACACTTCGCCGTTCTCCGTGGTTACTTTCACGTTTGAGGATTTCACCTGGTCGGTACCCAGCAGCTGGGAACGCACTTTGGTGGTGATCCAGGTATCAGATGACGCGGTGCCGAGACCAATCGGCTGGCCCTGGCGGATCTCGTTAAACACTTCCGCCGTACCTTCTACGCCCATCGCGATCTGTTTGGCGCGCGAGGCGAGTTCAGGGGTTGGCGCCTGGCCTGCCAGCAGAACTTTGCCCTGATAAGCCGTCACGTTAATGCGTGCTTCCTTCTTGATCTGTTCGTCTTTCGACAGCGCACTGTTTACGCGCAGCTCAAGCGTACCGTCATCCACCTGCGTCCCAACGGTACGCGGATCGGTCGCTGCTTTGGTGCCGACCGCTGCGGTACCGACTACAGCGGCAGCGATGCATCCCTGAAGCAGTAATGCAGACATCACGACTGCAAGGGCCGATAAAACCTTCATGAGAACTCCTTAATCATCCTGGTGAGGGAAAAGCGTGTTATCGATCAGATCGCATAAGCAGTTCACCGTGAGCATATGCATCTCCTGGATGCGGGCGCTACGGTGCGAAGGAATGCGGATCTCCACATCCTGCGGCCCCAGCAGGCCAGCCAGCTCACCGCCGTCGTAACCGGTCAGGGCGACAATCGTCATGTCCCGGGTTACTGCCGCTTCAACCGCCTTAACGATATCCCGGCTGTTACCGCGCGTGGAGATCGCCAGCAGCACGTCTCCGGCATGGCCTAAGGCGCGCACCTGCTTGGCGTAAATTTCGTCATGCAGACGATCGTTGGCAATCGCAGTTAAGACCACGTTATCGGTGTTTAGTGCAATGGCAGGTAAACTCGGTCGCTCGGTTTCGAAGCGATTGATCATGCTGGCAGCAAAATGCTGTGCGTTGGCGGCGGACGTGCCATTGCCACAACAGAGGATTTTGTTGCCGTTGAGCAGCGACTGAACCAGCGTCATCGCTGCACGCGAGATCGCGTCCGGAAGGGCTTCCGCTGCGGCAATCTGCGTTTGAATGCTTTCTGTGAAGCACACTTTTATTCGTTCGAGCACGGTATCCCTTTAAAATCTTATTTATGCGTCTTCGCCAAACGCGTTTTTAAGCCAGTCGATCGCATTTCCGGTGAAGGCTACCACATCGAAACGGCAATCCACAGTATCAAAACTCCCATTATGGCGGGCAAGCCACAAGTGGGCAGTCTGTAATAATTTTTGTTGTTTGGCGAGCGTCACGCTGGCGGCAGCACCGCCAAAACGGGACGACTGTCGGTAGCGTACTTCAACAAACACGATGGTTTGACCGTCTTTCATAATCAGGTCAATCTCGCCGCCGCGCCCGCGAACGTTGGCGGCGACAAAGCGCAGTCCTTTGCCTTCAAGCCAGCGGCGCGCTTTTAGCTCCCACGCGTCGCCGGTCTCTTTGCGGCTTAACTGGCCGGGACGATCTGCCCCTGCTGGTATTTGAGCCATGATAACTTCCTGTTAATCACACAATCCTGATCGGCGGTCAGATCGCCGGTATTCCCGTTAAGCTCAAAGCCCGGTACCTGGCGCATCTGGGTAAAGTGGTTTGCCAGCGCCCAGGCATCGACGCCCATCGCGTACAGGCGCGCCAGGGAATAATCATTGCGCACCGCGCCCAGCGCCTGCTGCATCAACTGGGGGTTGCTGCCTGCCAGCATAGGGATCTCGCTGTATTGCAGTCCTTCCATTTCCAGACGGAAATCCGGGCCTGCGGTACCCTGTGCGCTGCGGGAGCTGGCGTAGAGCGTTGCGCCGCTCTGGCTGCCGTTACGCATGGCGATCATTGGTTTGATAAAGGCGATCTCTTCCGGCGTAGCGACGATGTACGCCGAATCCACTTTACCGCCGCCGCTGATTTGCGCGTCGGTAGGGGGGGCCGGGATCGTCAGACCGCCGATGGTGACGCTCTGCTGCTGCGGCAGGCTGGCGGATACCGGGCTACCGTTGAGGGCAATACCTGCCCCGCCGTTCACGCCCGCTCTCAGTTCGGAAGCTGAGCCAAATTTCTGCTGCAACACCACGCCACCGCCAAGGGTCTGCCACTCTTGCGCAAAGGCGTTGGCAACGCGGTCGCCCAGCGTGCTGCGTGGGATCAGCAGCAGCGGCGCCTGTTTGCCCTGCTCGTGAATATGACGGGCCGCATCGCGGGCTTCATCCTCCGGAGAGAGGGCGAAGTAACAGATATTGGCGCGGTTCTGAACCTGCTCAGGCTGGTTAAGCGCCAGCACGTTCAGCGTGGTGTTGCTCTTCATCAGCGCTTCCACGTTGTTTTTCAACAGCGGGCCGACAACGATGCTGGCCCCGTCCTGCTGAACCTGCGCCAGCACCTGGTCAAGCGGCTGGGCGCTGGTGTCGTAGATTTTCAACTCTGCACCAGGGTTAGCGCTGGTGGTGGCCACAGCCTGCGGCTGGGCTGCTGGCTGCTGTTCCGGCTGCGCGGTTTGCGGCTGAGGTTGTTCTGCCGTCGTGGGCGCCGGAGTTTCAGCCGGGGCCTGTGTTGCCGCAGGCGCTGAGGTAGCGGGTTGCGTCGTTGGGGCGGTAACCGGATTCTGCATGGTGCCCTGGGCAGGGGTTTGCGCGGTGGTCAGGTCGCTGGTTTCGGCGGCTGACGGACTGACGACGTCATTCACATTCGCCGCCTGTGCTGCCTGCGCCGGAACGGCGCTGCCGGTGACGGCGGTAGTGCCGTTTTTCGCGGCTTCAAAACCTTGCTGAATGGCGCGGCCAAACACCGCTGCCTGGCCGTTTAACGGCAGCAGCAGGGCGATTTTGCTGGTGGAGGCGGGCTTAAAGTTTTGCACGTTCACCAGCTGCGTTGGCAGCATTTTTGCTCCCGGGTTTTGCGGGTAGCGCTTTTGCCAGTCGGTAATGCCGGCTTTCAGCATGTTCGGATCGCTGCGGTTGTTGAACCACATCTGTTGCAGATCCAGCCAGCCTTGCAGGACATTTTCATCGGCGTTGATCACCAGCGCTCTGGCCTGATCCTGGGTCATGGAGGCGAGTGCCTGCCAGGTTGCGTCAATATTTTTCTGCTTGTCCGCACCCGCGAGCAGAGGCTCCTGGGCAATCAGCGCGCGGAGAAGCGTCAGGGAGGTGCGACCCTGCTCAGCGGTGATACCAGCCTGCCAGAAACGGGCCTGCTGATTCTTATCCAGCGCGCTCAGTTCGATAGTGCCGAGGATCTTCTTCGCGCCGTCGAAATCTTTCTGCGCGACCTTCAGTTCTGCCGACAGCAGCGTCTGCTCATGGCGCTGATCGTCGTTAAGATCCTGCGGCAGCTGGCTGAACAGCTCGGCGGCCTGCTGGGTTTTTCCTTCCTTCAGCAGTGCACGAATGGCGAGTAATTGCCAGTTGATCCTGGTATCATTTGAACTCTGCGACATTTGTTGCAGATAAAAGCCAGAATCAGCCTGAGCGGATCCCTGCATATGAGCAGTGCTCTGGTCGGGTGCCTGAGTGCCGCAGCCTGTAAAGATCAGAGCTGCCAGCAGGAGGGGCACGCTGTGCGCGGCTTTTTTACGAAGAAACGTTAACGGTACCATACTGTATCCAGTGATTTTTTTACGCAATGCTCAATATTAAATCGGCAATACGGACGAAACAATGAAACAACACGAAACGGCAGATAATTCTCAAGGCCAGCTTTATATTGTACCTACTCCTATCGGGAATTTGTCTGATATTACCCAACGTGCACTCACTGTATTGCAAGCTGTTGATTTAATTGCTGCTGAAGACACCCGTCATACCGGTTTACTGCTGCAGCACTTTGCCATTAACGCCCGTCTGTTTGCCCTGCACGATCACAATGAGCAACAAAAAGCCGAAACGCTGGTGGCGAAGCTGAAAGAAGGGCAGAACATCGCGCTGGTCTCCGATGCGGGTACGCCGCTTATCAACGATCCGGGTTACCATCTGGTGCGCACCTGCCGTGAAGCAGGGATCCGCGTTGTGCCGCTGCCGGGGCCGTGTGCTGCTATTGCCGCATTAAGTGCGGCGGGCCTGCCGTCCGATCGTTTCTGCTACGAAGGCTTCCTGCCTGCTAAATCCAAAGGCCGTCGCGATGTGTTAAAGGATCTGGAAGCTGAACCGCGTACGTTGATCTTCTACGAATCAACCCACCGTCTGCTGGAAAGCCTGGAAGATATGGTGACCGTCTGGGGCGAAGCCCGCTATGTGGTGCTGGCGCGCGAGCTGACCAAAACGTGGGAAACCATTCACGGTGCGCCGGTTGGCGAACTGCTGGCGTGGGTGAAAGAGGATGAGAACCGCCGCAAGGGCGAAATGGTGCTGATTGTTGAAGGCCACAAAGCGCAGGAAGACGCTCTGCCTGCCGATGCGCTGCGTACGCTGACCCTGCTACAGGCCGAACTCCCCCTGAAAAAAGCGGCGGCGCTGGCGGCGGAGATCCACGGCGTGAAGAAAAATGCGCTGTATAAATATGCGCTGGAGCAGCAGGGGGAGTAAGACCCTGCCGCCTGTTTTGCCGGGTGGCGGCTTCGCCTTACCCGGCCTACACCGTGTCAAAGCCTCACTATTTCTCCGGCATCGCCTCAAACACCAGCGTTTCCAGCGGTTGCAGCGTAATCACCATAGCGTTTTTATACTCCTCTGGTACGGTCGAATTACTGCCGTACACGGCTTTCAGGGTAAACTGCGAACGCTCTCCTGCCGGGATCTCAAAATCTTTGGTTAAATCCAGGAAGTAACGTTGCGGCTTATCCGATGGGTTGCGTAAGCCAAAAATCGCTTTGTCTTTACTCCATGAGGCCCAGCCGTAAACCTCAAGCGAAGTTGGGTCACCGCCAATCCAGTGCGTATCCACCAGCACGCTGGCATTCTCACGCGACCACTTCGCCGCCTGTGCCAGGGTGTCCCACTTCGCCTTGTTAAGCATGGACGGCGTGATGTACAGCTCCTGAAGTTGAGTTCCGGTCGCGAAGTAGCTCCAGACCTGATCGGCAAAATCACCGTCCGTTTGTACTTTCTCCAGTCCATAGTAAGCGTTCTCTGCACTGACGATCCCGTGGTACATCAGGGAGTTCAGCGGGAACAGCGGGCCTTTGCGTACGATGGAGCGATAAGTTTCGGCATCCCGGTAGGTCATCCACTGCTGCACTGGCGTGCCGGGACCGTACAGGTTGATATCATCGCCCTGACGCCAGATTGAATCAGCATAGAACAGCCAGGACGGGCTCGCGTCGGTCCCGGTGGTCAGGTTGATAAACAGGTTCGGGTTTGCGCTGCGCATGTTGTGCAGCAGGGCAATGGACGCGTCAAAATCCGATGCAAATGGGCTGCCCTTGATATGCGAATTGGCGTTACCCATTCCGTCGAGCTTGAACGAGGTAATGTGCTCGTTTTTGATCAGCTTAATGATCTGATCGTTAAAGTTTTTAAAGTAGTTCGGCCCCGACAGCGCCAGCTTGCCGTCTACGGTTTCGAAACCATACTCTTTTGCATGCGAGACGCGAATATCGCGCGGCTTGTTGTAACCGCCCCACGGTGAAAGCCACAGCCCAACCGAGCTATGCAGGCTATCGGCTTTTTCCCTGACTTTGCCAAAACCGTTGCTGAATGCCGGGCCAAACAGCCAGCGTCCGGTGCGATCGTCCCAGCCATCGTCCAGCAGGAACGCGTCCAGCGCCACCCCGCGTCCGGCAATAAATTCTTTATTCCATTCGTCCATCCGCCCAATGACATCCTGCTCGGAGTAAGGAGTAAAGAAGCCAATGTCCATCCAGCTGTTGTAGTGCAGATAAGGCTTATAAGGCCGCGGGCGCACGGCATCGATAAACTGGTTTACGCTGCGCCGCAGCTGATTAGTTTCCGGGAAAGTGCCGAACCAGGTGGTAAAACTGACCGGTGTCTCAGGCAGAATTGGCGTTTTCAGCTCCACGTTGAGGTTCGTGGTGGCTTCATAAGCGTAAGTATTCACAATCGGTTTGTCTGGCAGGATGAAGAACGAGTCGGCCACGATTGGCGAGCTGTTAATCGCCCCGTCAACGTAAGGTGCCTGAGACTGCTTCTTCGTCGGGAAGAAGGTCATTTTCGCTACGTCCCGCGGCTGCCCGACGGCGGCGATGGTGTAGCCGATGCTGGCGTATTTTCCCTTCACCAGGTTCAGTTTCACCGTTACGTTAAAATCCGGATGCGTAAAGTCGATGACTATCGCGTTGTCCTGCTTTTCGACGTGCTTGATTTTGAAATCAGCGGTGTGGATTTTTGTTTCATCCGGTAGCGTCAGAAAGAACAACTCCTGGGGCGTGAGCGGATGGTTAGCTTTGCTGTCCGTTACTACTACCGTTGCATTTGCATCATCAAACGAAAGGGCAATATTGTTGTTACTGAGCGCGTAGTTTGCTGCCGCCGCGCCATGAGAAACACAGAGAGCCAGCAGCGAGAGAGTGAGCCTTGTTTTCATCGGGGTAAGATCCTTATCAGTAATGCTTTAGCATTCGGTTGATGGACTGTTCCAGCCAGTAGCGCTGGGTGCCGAAGTTAATACGCAGGTAGTTTTCGCCGTTTTGTACGTAGTGGCTGCCATCTTCGATGACCACGCCAGCCTGTTTGGCGAAATGTTGGGTTAGCGCCGTCGCACTGCGATCGTCCGCACTGACGTCTATCCAGGCGAGATACGACGACTCCGGGTTCATCATCTTCCATGCAGGGAAGTGGGTCTGGATGGCATCTGCAAGGTAGCGGGCATTGCCGCGCAGATAACCATTCAGCGCGTCGAGCCATGGCTGACCTTGCCGATAGGCCAGAATAATTCCCCACACGCCGAAGATATTGGGCGAGGTAATGGAGTTCTTCTCCAACTGCTGGCGGAAACGCTGGCGCAGCGAATCGTCTGGAATCATTGAGTAGGATGTTTTTAGCCCGCCAAGGTTGAAGGCTTTATTGGGGGAGGTCAGCACAATCAGGTTGTCCTGGGCGGCACAGCCCGAAGTCAGACAGCTGACGAATGTACCGTCCAGAATGTGCTCGGCGTGAACCTCATCAACCACCAGAATCGTGCCGTAGCGCTTACAGAGATCGGACACCTGGCGTATCTCATCCGCGCGCCAGATGCGGCCCGAGGGGTTATGCGGCGAGCAGAAGAACCACAGTTTTGGACGGTGAGTTTTGAGCTGAACTTCAATCAGATTAAAATCCAGCTGATAGCGGTTTTCCTTCACGCTCAGCGGATTTGCAAGCACCCGCACGCCCTGTCGCTGTGTCGCCATCGCAAACGGGTCATACACCGGGGTGTTCATCATCACGCAGTCGCCGGGATTGCAGAACGCCTGAACCGTATAGTGCAGCGTAGAAACGGTGCCGTAGGTCAGGGTGATCCATGACTTATGCACCTCAACCTGATGACGGGTGCGCTGGAAGGCGATGACCGCATCGTAGAATTCGTCGAAGCACCAGGTGTAACCGAAGGTGCCATGCTCCACGATGCGCTGAAAGCCTTCAATCACGGCGGGTGGCGAGGTGAAATCCATGTCTGCTATCCACAGCGGGATAAATCCCTCCGGGACATCACCGAAACGCGAACACACAAACGCATGATCCCATTTACGGCATTTATCGCTTTTACGCTCAATGATTCTGTCGAAATCAAACACAACGACCCCCTGTTAAATTAAGGCTTCAATACCGGATTTGACGCTCTGCACCTGCGGGCCGATGATCACCTGAACGCTGTGGGCATCAAGCACCACGACTGACAAGGCGCCAGCGGCCTTCAGCGCCTGCTGGTCGATAAGCCCCATATCTTTCACCACCAGACGTAAGCGGGTAATGCAGTTGTCGAGCGACTCAATATTCTCTTTACCGCCAAGCGCGCGAAGAATAAGCCCATGATCGTATTTTGATTTTCCACGCGCCCGGGTATTGGCTTCCACCGCCTGGAGCGCACCCTGCGCGTCAACCTCACGGCCCGGCGTTTTTATATCGTGCTTGAGGATGTACCAGCGGAAGACGAAGAAGTAGATAGCAAACCAGGCAATACCCACCGGGAACAGCAGATACCATTTGGTCGACATCCCCTGCATGACGCCGAAGATCAGCAGATCCAGAATGCCGCCGTCGGTGTTGCCGATGGTGACGCCGATCAGCGCCATCACCATCAGCGCCAGGCCAGACATAACGATATGAAACGCGTAAAGCACAGGGGCAATAAACAGGAACAGGAACTCAATCGGCTCTGAAATACCCGTGACCACTGAAACCAGCACGCCTGAAAGCAGCAGCCCTTTAATCACCGGACGGTTTTCCGGGCGCGCGGTGCGGTAGATAGCGTAAGCCACGGCAGGCAGGCCGAAGATAAAGGTCGGCATAAACCCTTGCGATAAAAATGCCGTAACGTGCGGGCTAAACGGCAGGCCAGCTTTCAGCTCGGCGTAGAAAATGTTCAGCGCACCGGCCACTTCCTGGCCGTTAACCATCTCAATGCCGCCCGCCGGGGTGAAGCGCACCATCGCCAGCAGGATGTGGTGCAGGCCAAAAGGTTTGAGCAGCAGTACGCCCACGCCATACAGGAACGGCCCAAAGACGCTGGTGCTCTGGATGATATGACCAATCCCGGCAATGCCCATTGCCACATATTCCCACAGCAGGGGGATGACCAGGCCGACCAGCGACAGGGTGAGGGCGGTAACAATCGGAACAAAACGAATGCCGCTAAAGAAGGCAAATGCGTCGTGCAGCACCGTGTCCTGGAAGCGTTCGTGCAGGAAGTAGGTGATCACCCCTACCACAATGCCGCCGAGCACGCCCATCTCCAGCGTTTGAATGCCAAGCACGATGGATTGTCCCACCTGTCTCATGGTGGCGGCATCCGCAAGCTGGTGGGTGGCGGTCAGGTAGTAGTTGATGCTCATGTTCATCAGCATGTAGCCAACGAATCCGGCAAAAGCGCCCACCGCTTTATTACGCCTGGCAAGGCCCATTGGGATCGCCATGGCAAACATCAGCGGCAGATAGGTAAAAGCAAAGCCACCGACCATGGCGATAAAACCAAAGGTGAGCTGCGTTAACTCACCGCCCAGAAAGGGAAAACTTTTGATGGTGGAAGGGCTGGTGACAGAACTACCGATACCTAACAACAACCCCATAAAGGCCAATAGCGAAACCGGGAACATAAACGTCTTTCCCAGGCTCTGGAAAAACTCCCACGCTTTCGATTTAAACGACTTTTCCTGTGTCATGTAGGGACTCCTCGGATTTTTAGGATAATGGAAGGCGCTGTCCGGCTTAAGGACGCGCCTTCATATTTGCGAGGCTTATAGTTATTTTTTAGGTACTAACGTTATGCGCGATGGGTTCAGGCTTCAGCCGGAAGCAGCAGCCGGTTCGCCGAGCCGCAAACGGTGATTTTGCTTCTGACCACCTCTTTCATGGCATCCATGCCGACGCGCATGTAGAAGCGCGGATCGTTGCCCTGTGGGTTCTCGGCAAACCAGGCTTTGACTGCGTCAGAGAAGGCGATTTTCAGCTCTGTTGCGACGTTAACTTTGCAGACGCCCAGCTCAATGGTGCGGCGCACATCCTCATCCGGAACATCGCTCGCACCGTGCAGTACCAGCGGCACTGTCACTACCTCGCGGATCTCGGCCAGCCGCTGGAAGTCGATTTTTGGGCGTTTGGTATAGAGGCCGTGCGCGGTTCCGATGGCAACGGCGAGGCTGTCCACGCCTGTCAGTTCGACAAAGCGTTTTGCTTCCTGCGGGTCGGTCAGGAACGCGCTTTCGGCGTCGACGCTCATGTCATCTTCCACTCCACCCAGTCGGCCCAGTTCGGCCTCGACGCTACAGTCGTTGAGGTGACAGAAATCGACGACCGATTTCACCAGCTTGACGTTTTGTTCGAAGGGGTAATGGCTACCGTCGATCATTGCGCTACGTACGCCGGCATGGACTTTGCGGCGAATGTCATCCAGCGATTCGTGGTGATCGAGGTGTAGCGCCAGCGGCATGTCATAAGTAAGGGAATATGCGCTGCACAAGGCGTAGATCTCTTCCAGCGCAATATGTTTAAACGTCCCCGGCGTACCCGCGAGGATCACCGGGGATCGCATTTCGCTACAGACTTCGAGGATCGCCTGGATCGTCTCGGCGTTATGAATGTTAAAGGCCGGAACGGCATAGCCCTTCACCTGTGCGTCCTGCAAAAGATATTTGGTAGAAATAATACTCATGAGCCTGTCCTCTTAAGCCTGCCACGGATGAATAACGACGCCCTGGACCACACGGTTAACCGTACCGCTGGCGGATGGCGTATCTGGCGTATTGCCAACGTGCAGAGACTGGGTCAGTGCGAAGACCTGGGCGTACATCAGGAAGCAGAACGCCTGCTCCATATCGTTAAATGAACGAGAAGGCGGCAGCAGGATATGCGGGCCAGCTTCAATGACCGGATCCGTTTCGGCTGCAATGGCTACCACGCGCATAGCCTGACGATCGCGACGTAGCTCGGCGAGCAGATCCAGATCGTACTGACGCGTGTACGGATGGCTGGAGACAAACACGACGACCAGCGTTTCGTTGTCCACCAGCGACTTAGGCCCGTGACGGAAACCCGTTGGCGAATCGTAGAATGCCGCCAGCTTGCCGGCGGTCAGCTCCAGCACTTTCAGCGCAGACTCCCGTGCGGCGCCCTGTAATCCACCGCTGCCCAGATAAACAATGCGTTTCCACGGTTCGTTACCAAAGACGCCGGGGCTGAAATCGCCAAGCGATGTGAGGATCGCCTGACAGCGATCGGACACGTCGCGGAACGTTTTGCTGTTGATCGTTTCCGGTGCGAATACCGCCAGGCAGCTCGCCATCATGGTGGTGATGCTGCTTGTCATCGCGAACCCGCGATCGTGCGTTTCGGCTGGCATGAGCAGAGCGCAGGCGTTATCGCTGTCGACGGCATTCTGATACAGGCTGCCCGCTTCATTACAGGTGATCGACAGGTGGTAGCACTCCGGTACGAACTGATTCGCCAGCTCAACGGCGGCGACGCTCTCCGGGCTATTGCCAGAACGGGCGAAAGAGACCAGAAGCAGCGGGTGCGCAGGGCTGAAATAATCCATCGGGTTGGTGACCAGATCGGTCGTAGGTATCGCGGTGATGTTTTTCCCCGTGTGGCTGGCAAGCCATGGCGCAATGATGTCGCCGATAAAAGCGGACGTACCCGCGCCGGTCAGAACGATCCGCAGATCGGGCTTGCGCAACAGTGGTGTCAGAAAACTGTCGATCGACGCGCGCAGGTTATCAATATTGTTGAGCGAGCGAAGCCAGCTGGCTGGCTGCTGGCGGATCTCTTTTTCGGTCCAGGTGCCGGTGGCGGCGGTAGTGGTTTGTGGCATAACTCAGTCCTTAGTCGTGTGAATTCCACATCAGACGCTGGCAAACGTGTCGCTATCTTTCGTTTCGTTTCACTTGTTCACTTTAGCAGTTAAATAAAATCTATAGAAAAGAAATCGAAAGTTCAATGGCGTAAAAGAAATAAAACGAAAAGTGTGATCGCGAAAGGAAAGGAGAAAGTCAAGGAAAGGAAAAGAAAGGCCTTACGATCGTCTTCCGTAAGGCCAACAGGGCACACTGTGAAAGGGCTACAGGGAAAGAGCCTGACCCTGGATCCAAATCTGCCGGAGGTGTAAACCCGCATCCAGCGCAATAATATTGGCGCGTTTGCCCGGCGCTAACGATCCCAGCAGGTGATCCATACCGAGCAGACGGGCGGGATGCAGTGAAGCCATATGGATAGCTTGCTCTGGGGCGACCCCCGTATGCTCCACCATATTTCGCACGGCGGCATCCAGCGCGAGCGTGCTGCCCGCCAGCCCGCCTGAGGCCGTGCGGACAACGCCGCCCTGCATCTCGACACTTTCACCACACAACGTATAGCGTCCATCAGGCATACCCGCCGCCTGCATGGCATCGGTAATCAGCACCGTACGATCCTTCGCGCAGCAACAACACAGCCGCATGGCTCCAGGATGAACGTGATGCCCGTCGGCAATAAGCTCCAGCCACGCGCGTGGGTCCGTAAGGCCAGCGCCAACCATGCCGGGCTCCCGGTGGTGTAACCCCGTCATGCCGTTGTAGCAGTGCACCAGCCCGGCTGCGCCTGCATCAAATGCGGCCAGGGTTTGCGCGTATGTAGCGGCGCTGTGGCCCAGCATGACGCGTATCCCTTTTTGCTTGAGGTGATGGATCGCCTTCAGGGCTTCCGCTTTTTCCGGAGCAAGCGCCACTACCCGCAGCGTGTTCTGCGAAACCGCAATCAGATCATCAAGTTCCGCGAGATCCAGTTCGCGAAACAGTTCTTGCGGATGTGCCCCTTTGTTCTGCGGCGTAAAGTACGGGCCTTCCAGATAGCTGCCCAGGACCTGCGCACCGGGGCCACCGACATGACAGCGTCGGGCAATGCGCCGTAACGCGCTATGGATCGCCTCCAGCGGAGCGGTGACGGTGGTAGGCAGAAACGCCCCCACGCCTTCACGCGCTTTATGCATGGCTAACCGGTCCAGTACGTCGGGGGCATCATCCATCACATCCACACCCGCGCCGCCGTGGACGTGGATATCAATGTATGCCGGGCAAAGCAGGTCTGCCTCGCGGGTGTTAACCCCTGCCGGAATCGGCTCGATGGCGGTGATGACGCCTCTATCCATGCGCAGCTGATGGTCATCCAGCCAGCCCTGCCCGGTAAGCAGACGACGCGCGCGCAGCAGCTGGCTCATATCCCTTCCTCGGCGGGCGCTTCCTCGCGACAGCGTGCAAGCTCATCCACCAGGCTGGTCAGGCCGCGATGGCCGCACTCCAGCGCCTGCAAACGAAATGCTTCACTGCTTAACCCTTCGCGCTCCAGAACCATCTCCAGCAAAAGCTGGAGATTGGTGCCGGTGATCACTTCGCTGCCGGGGTGTTGCATCGCGAGGGTAGAGGCCACACGAAACGGCGTACCGCCGAGAAGATCGGTGAGAAACACGATATCGTGCTCTGCATCCAAATCATTCACTGCCTTCTCAAGCTGCGCGGTCAGCCGCGCAGTGGTGGAGCTTTCCGGAAAATCGATGGCGATAAACTGCGGCTGTTCGCCGAGGATTTGCTTCATCGCCTGTTCCAGCCCGCTGGCAAAACCGCCATGACCCGTCAAAATAATGCCTAACATCGCAACCTCTTTGCTTTTACAGGAAGTGACAGAATTTACCGACAACGCCCAGCACCACGGTGATACCAATCAGGCGCAGCGGGCTCCAGCCACGGCGTACCAGCCAGAACATGGTCAGGGTGTAGACCAGCGGCAGAAAGGCGGGCATCAGTTTGTCGATCACGTCGGTTTGCAGTTTGACGACCGCATCCCCGGCTTTGATCTCAAGTGTGGTATTCAGGCGCACATAGGTTGCCACCAGCGCACCAATCACCGTCATCCCGACAATGGACGCAGCATGACCAACCTTTTTGGTATTGGCCTTGATCAGCGGGATCGCGGCGACACCCATCCGGTAGGCATAGTGCGCCAGACCAAAACGCAGGCCGAGATGTACCACGTTAAACAGCACGATAAAGACCACGGCGCCAAGAATGGATCCCTGTAGCGCCAGGCTGGCGCCAATCCCCCCGCAAATAGGCAGCAGGGTCAGCCAGAACATGGCGTCACCAATGCCACCGAGCGGTGCACCGACGGCAATTTTAGTGCTCTGGATGCTGTTCACATCCTGCTTGGAACGCTCCATTGCCAGAATAATGCCGATGACGAAGGTCACCAGGAACGGGTGGGTGTTAAAGAAGCCCATATGGCCTTTCATGGCGCGCGCCAGGTCCCGCTTATTGGTGTGGATCTTTTTCAGCGCGGGCAGTAGCCCATACAGCCAGCCGGAGGCCTGCATTCGCTCGTAGTTGAACGAGGCCTGTAGCAGCATGGAACGCCAGGCGACACGGTTAATATCCTTTTTCGTTAGCTCAGCGCCAATACTCTGGTCTTCGTAGACGTTTTCATTCACGCCGGTCAGCAGCGTCTCTTCACTTTCAGACACGCCCGGCAGGGTGGTTGGATTAGATGCCATCTTCAAATTCCTCTTTCTGGGCCGCAGGCGCCGTCGGTTCAGGCGATTTGCGCAGCAGGTCGATCAGCGCCATCGCCAGCGCAGCCGCGGCAATCGCCAGCACCGGCAGTTTCAGCCAGGCCGCGGCGACAAAGCCGATAATGAAGTAAGGGATGTAGACGTTTTTCATCATGATCTTCAGCAGCACGGCGAAGCCGATCGCTGGCATGATACCGCCCGCGACGCCCAGACCGTCGATCAGACGTTCCGGCAGGACATCAATGGCGGTTTTCGCGTGTTCAGCCCCGAAGTAGATGGGCAGAAACGCACACAGGAAGTAGAAGACGCCGAGCGCCAGCAGTGCCAGATAGTTGACCCGTTCAATACCACGGGTGTCTGCGTTAGCCGCCATGCGATCGCAGCGGGACATCACGCCGGACATCACCGAGAAGAGGAAAGTGATCCCCATCTGAACCGCCACGGCAAACGGCACGGCGACCCCAACCGCGACATCCGGTTTCACGCCTGTGGTAATGGCAAATGTGGTGCCAACGATGGTGCCGATAATCACGTTTGGCGGCTGCGCGCCCGCCAGCGGCGCGAGACCCATCCAGACCAGTTCTAACGTACCGCCGGTCAGAATTCCGGTGTGCAGATCGCCCAGAATCAGGCCAACCAGTGGCCCGAGCACCACCGGACGGTGCATGTGTGTTAAGCCGTTAAACATATCCAGGCCCGCGATAAAGGCGAGAAGCCCCAGCGCGAAAGCCTGCAACAGACTGATTTCCATTGTGAATCCCTCAGAGCAGTTTAAAGAGATCCAAAGCAGTCTCTGTTGGAACGCCCTGAACGAAGCATTCCACTCCGGCCGCCTTCAGGCCGTTAAACGCGGCGATATCGTTCGCGTCTACAGATACCGTTTTGGCAATTTGCTGTTTGCCACTGGCGTAATGCATATTTCCGACGTTGATACGGGTGATAGGCACGCCGCCCTCGACCAGCGTTAAAAAATCAGCCGGTGTTTTACAGACCAGCAGAATTTTCTGCCGATCTGCGGCGCGATGAATGTTGTCGATCACTTTTTGCAGGGACCAGAAACGCACGGCGATGCCTTCCGCAAGCACCATCTCCATCAGGTTTTGCTGAACCGGATCGTCTGCAACCTCGTCATTTGCCACCAGCACCAGGTTCGCCCCCGCAAACCCCACCCACTGTACGCCCACCTGACCGTGGATCAGGCGTTCATCAATGCGGCATAAGACAATGTTTGGCATAGCGTTTTCCTCTTTTTAATTATGCGTGTTGAGTCGTTACGCCTTCGCAGGCGGCATGGTACTGCTGGAGTATGTCCTGAATGTGGTCGAGAATGAGCTCCCGTGGTGTGGACCTGAGAGCACCCTCGCGAACTTTGCTGTACTGCAACGGCAGATACTGGCTGATCAGCGGCAGTGGGATCGGTTCATCCGCCAGGTTGCGTACCAGTCGCTCAAAAGCCTCGTCAATCTGGCTGTCTGGCCAGTAATAGCGCACGCGGTCGGAATAGCTGTAACCGCGGGCCAGGCGACGGGCATTGCCGTCGCCGTGATAGTGGCTTTGCCAGTATTCCGGGCGATCGAGCATCACGTTTTCCAGGACGTGACGCAGTCCTGAGCAGGCTTTTGCCGGCAAAAGCTCTTCTTCAATTGCAGCCAGGGAGAACAGCGCTTCGCGCAGCGCGAAGGTTAGCGCAGGGCCGACTTTCAGAATGGCGAAGTGATCTTTCACCAACTGGCGCAGCGCCTGCGGCGTCTGGTAATCGGTAGAGTGTGCTTCAAATACGAGCGTGTCGTAGGCTTCAACCATCTTGCTCAGTGCGACGGCTTTATGCGGTTGATAGTCACAAACGTGCGCATGGTCGAACTCAACGCCAGGCTGAACCACCAGGCCAATAATGCGCGGCCAGATGTCGCTTAACCCTTCCTTCTCGAATGCGTGGCGGTGTGCCTCAAGCGTGGCACGTGCCGCCTCTGGTGTGGTGACCTCAAGCTCGGTCAGCGTTTCGTGTGCCCCACCGGGAACCGGAACTTCCGTGCCGATAACGTAGACCAGATCCGCTACGCCAAATTGCTCGAGACAGGTGGTTTCGGCAATTTTAGCCAGCCGAGCGGCACGCCCGGCAACGATTGCATCGGTTAAAGGAACCGGATCGTCTTCGCAGGACATGCTGCAATCGAGGTGAATTTTTTTAAATCCGGCCGCCACGTAGCTCCTGATCAGATCGTCGGCATTCGCCATCGCCTGCAAAGCTGGCAGGTTTTGCCAGCGGTTAGGACCTAAATGATCGCCGCCAAGGATCAGCTGTGAGGTGGGGAAACCGAGGGATCCCGCCAGATTGCAGACAAACCCATAAAAATCGGCGGGCGTCATACCGGTATAGCCGCCAAACTGATCCACCTGGTTTGAGGTGGCTTCAATCAGCAGAGGCGTCTGTTGTGAATGGGCGTAACGAATTGCAGCTTCTAGTACCAATGGATGTGCGGAACAGACGGCGTAAATCCCGTTTGTATTCCCCCGTTTATGTTGTTCCACCATTTCTGTCAGATGTTTCACTTTCCTCTCCATTTCGGATGGTGTTGGTATTCATCTTTCGTTTTGTTTCATTTGATACTGCATTATGGTGGGGTAAAAATAAAACGAAAGATAATAGTTTTCCGATCTGTTTCACAAAAGAAACATAATGAAAGGTTTCAGCGGCGGTTAAGCTTGCGTCTGCTCACCATACAGGGCTTGCATTCCCTCAAAAGAAAGGCGTTAATAAGCAAAACGAAATGAAACGAAAGTTTATTTACTAAGGAGCTCGTATGAGCAGCACCGATTCATCCGCAGAGAAGCGCATCACCGGCACCAGTGAAAGGCGAGAGCAGATCATTCAGCGGTTGCGGGCGCAGGGAAGCGTGCAAGTTAACGATCTTTCTCTTTTATACGGCGTGTCGACGGTGACGATCCGTAACGATCTGGCCTTTCTGGAAAAGCAGGGGATTGCCGTTCGCGCTTACGGCGGCGCGCTGATTTGTGAAGGTAATGCCCCCGGCGTGGAGCCGTCCGTTGAGGACAAAAGTTCCCTTAATACGGCTGTGAAGCGCAGCATCGCGCAGGCGGCGGCTGAACTGGTGAAGCCGGGTCATCGCATTATTCTGGACTCCGGCACCACAACCTTTGAAATTGCCCGCATGCTGCGCCAGCATACCGATGTCATTGCCATGACCAACGGGATGAACGTGGCAAACGCGCTGCTGGAAGCGGAGGGAGTGGAGCTGCTGATGACCGGCGGGCACTTGCGCCGTCAGTCGCAGTCCTTCTATGGTGACCAGGCGGAGCAGTCCTTACAGAATTACCATTTTGACCTGCTGTTCCTGGGCGTCGATGCCATCGATCTCGATCGGGGGGTGAGTACGCACAACGAGGATGAAGCCCGTCTGAACCGGAAAATGTGCGAGGTGGCGGAGCGTATTATCGTTGTCACTGATTCCAGCAAGTTTAACCGTTCAAGCCTGCATAAAATCATTGATACTCAGCGGATCGACATGATTATCGTTGATGAAGGTATTCCGGCGGAAAGCCTGGAAGGGTTACGCAAAAGCGGGATCGATGTGGTGCTGGTCTAAAGAGGCTTTTCCCCTCACCCTAACCCTCTCCCCATAGGGGAGAGGGGACTGCTCGGTGCGGTTTTTTTACCCTCTCCCCGGTGGGGAGAGGGCAGGGTGAGGGGCCATCATGTCACCGGTGCCGGGTTAAACACCGCCAGCGAGTTATGCAATCCCCATTGATCGGAGAAGGTTTTCTTCCGCCCGCTTGCCACATCCAGAATGAAGTGGAACAGCTTCCAGCCCACCTCTTCAATACTCTCTTCCCCGGTGGCGATGGTGCCCGCGTTGATATCCATTAAGTCATACCAGCGGTTTGCCAGCTCGGTGCGGGTCGCCATTTTGATCACCGGTACCGCCATCAGGCCGTACGGCGTGCCGCGTCCGGTGGTAAAGACCTGTACCGTAATGCCGGATGCTACCTGCTGGGTGCCGCACACGAAATCACTGGCAGGCGTTGCCGCGTAGATCAGACCGCGTTTGGTTGGTCGCTGGCCAGGTGAGAGCACTTCCACAATCGCGCTCTGGCCGGATTTGACAATCGACCCGAGGGCCTTTTCCACCACGTTCGCCAGGCCGCCTTTCTTGTTACCCGGGGACGGGTTGGCGCTGCGGTCGGTTTTGCCCATGTCGAGATAGTTATCGTACCAGGCCATCTCCTCCAGCAGGCGTTTGCCCACCTCTTCGTTAACGGCGCGCGGCGTGAGCAGGTGGATAGCATCACGCACTTCGGTGACTTCGGAGAACATCACCGTGGCGCCGCAGCGCACGAACAGATCGGAGGCATAACCTACCGCCGGGTTAGCGGTGACGCCGGAAAACGCATCGCTGCCGCCACACTGTGTCCCAACCACCAGTTCAGAGGCCGGGCAGGTTTCACGCTGGCGTTTGTTCAGCTTCTCCAGATGGCGCTCTGCCACCTGTAAAATGTCGTCGACCATCGATCTGAAGCCGACATGGTGTTCATCCTGAAGACGCACAATACTGGCCTCGTCAACCGGAATGGCTTTCACATCCTCAGTACCCTGCAACAGGCGTTCTGGCTGCAATTTTTCACAGCCGAGGCCAATCACCATCACCTCGCCGCCAAAGTTCGGGTTAAGGGCGATATTGTGGATCGTGCGGATCGGCACGACCGCTGCGGGCGCGTTGATCGCCACGCCGCAGCCGTACAGGTGGTTAAGCCCCACCACGCCGTCAACGTTGGGGTATTTCGGCAGCAGATCGCGCTCAATAATTTTCACCACGTAATCCACGACACCCGCCACGCAATGCACGCTGGTGGTGATGCCAAGCAGGTTTTTGGTTCCCACACTGCCATCCGCGTTGCGGTAACCTTCGAAGGTATAACCCTCCAGCGGAGGTAACGGCTCAGGGACGCGGGTAGCCAGCGGCAACGTCTCCAGCGGCGGGGCGGTGGGCAGTTCAACCAGCGACTCCTCAATCCAGCTACCCTGCGGGATAGTGCGCACCGCATAGCCGATGACTTCGCCGTAGCGCACGATTTCGCCCTGCGCCGGGATATCGACCAGTGCGACTTTATGCCCCTGCGGAATGTGCTCAATCAGCTCCAGCCCGTCCGGGAACCGGGTACCCGCTTTTAAGCCATTGTCGTTGACAATAATCGCCACGTTATCGGTATCGTGCACTTTTATATAGAACGCCGTCGGCGACGCCTGTCGAATTTCAATATCGGCCATTGTTCACTCATCTCCAGCAAAATATCTGATACTAAATATAGCCAGATGGTTAATCGTTTCTTATTGAGGAAATAAAGAATGTCAGGAGAGGAAAAGTGAGAATGTGATCGCGATCGCTCCCGAAACACTAATCGTTGATTCTGTGCATCAGCGCCCACTGCATTGGGCATATGCTCAAAATAGCGTGCTAACCCCGTTGGATAATTGAGCATTGAGACAATGTGCTGCCGGGTGGTGACGATTATACTGAATGACGATTTTATAAAGCCAAAATTCAGTCAGGAAAATAAATATAACGCTGACGCTGAGTCGGAATAAATAAGAAAAGCTACTGGCTAAAACTGCGGAATTAAAAAAGGTATACGTAATGAGTAACGACATCTTCCCGAATAAATTTAAAGCGGCCCTTGCGGCGCATCAGATTCAGATTGGCTGCTGGTCTGCGCTGGCCAACCCCATCAGCACCGAAGTGCTGGGCCTGGCCGGATTCGACTGGCTGGTGCTGGACGGCGAACATGCGCCAAACGATATCAACACGTTTATTCCGCAGCTGATGGCGCTGAAAGGCAGCCACAGCGCGCCGGTGGTGCGTGTACCTACCAACGAGCCGGTGATCATCAAGCGTCTGCTGGATATCGGCTTCTACAACTTCCTGATCCCGTTTGTTGAAACGGAAGAAGAAGCGGTGCTGGCCGTAGCTGCCACCCGCTATCCGCCGGAAGGGATCCGCGGCGTGTCTGTCTCGCACCGCGCCAACATGTTTGGCACCGTGCCGGACTATTTCGCCCAGTCCAACAAGAACATCACCATTCTGGTTCAGATCGAGAGCCAGCAGGGGGTCGATAACGTCGACGCCATTGCCGCGACCGAAGGTGTCGATGGTATTTTCGTCGGCCCGAGCGATCTGGCGGCCGCCTTTGGTCATCTGGGCAACGCCAGCCACCCGGACGTGCAGCGGGCAATCCAGCACATTTTTGCCCGTGCCAAAGCGCACGGTAAACCGTGCGGCATTCTGGCGCCGGTGGAAGCCGATGCCCGCCGCTACCTGGAGTGGGGCGCAACGTTTGTCGCCGTCGGCAGCGACCTCGGCGTATTCCGCGCCGCCACGCAGAAATTAGCGGACGCTTTTAAAAAATAACCATCATTGAGGAAACAGATTATGACGCTGAAAGTGGGTTTTATTGGCCTGGGTATCATGGGCAAACCAATGAGCAAAAACCTCATCAAAGCAGGTTACTCACTGGTGGTTTTAGATCGTAATTCAGACGCGGTGGCAGAAGTGATTGCGGCTGGCGCAGAAACGGCGACAACTGCAAAAGCGATCGCCGAGCAGTGCGACGTGATTATCACCATGCTGCCAAACTCCCCGCACGTGAAAGAGGTGGCGCTGGGTGAGAACGGCATTATCGACGGCGCGAAGCCGGGTCTGGTGGTGATCGACATGAGTTCTATCGCACCGCTGGCGAGCCGCGAAATCAGCGAGGCGCTGAAAGCGAAAGGCGTGGAGATGCTGGATGCGCCGGTCAGCGGCGGCGAACCGAAAGCCATCGACGGTACTCTGTCGGTAATGGTGGGGGGCGATAAAGCCGTGTTCGACAAATACTACGACCTGATGAAAGCCATGGCTGGCTCCGTGGTGCATACCGGTGAAATTGGCGCAGGCAACGTCACCAAGCTGGCAAACCAGGTGATTGTGGCGTTGAACATCGCGGCCATGTCCGAAGCACTGACGCTGGCCACCAAAGCGGGCGTTAATCCGGATCTGGTCTATCAGGCCATTCGCGGTGGTCTTGCGGGCAGCACCGTGCTGGATGCCAAGGCACCGATGGTGATGGATCGTAACTTCAAGCCGGGCTTCCGCATCGATCTGCACATTAAAGATCTGGCGAATGCGCTGGATACCTCCCACGGCGTGGGCGCGCAGTTGCCGCTGACTGCCGCCGTCATGGAGATGATGCAGGCGCTGCGTGCGGACGGTCTGGGCACCGCCGATCACAGCGCGTTAGCGTGCTATTACGAAAAGCTGGCGAAGGTTGAAATTGCTCGCTAATGACGTCCCGCCCGGTGGCGTTACGCTTACCGGGCCTACGGCTCAGGCATACAACTATGAAAATCGTAATCGCGCCAGACTCTTATAAAGAAAGCCTGTCTGCCACTGAGGTGGCGCAGGCGATAGAAAAAGGATTTCGGGAAATTTTCCCCGACGCTCATTACGTGTCTGTTCCCGTTGCTGACGGCGGAGAAGGTACGGTTGAAGCGATGATCGCCGCGACGCAGGGCACCTGGCAGCAGGCTGTCGTCACCGGCCCGTTAGGGGAAAAGGTGAAGGCCAGCTGGGGGATCTCGGGCGACGGTACCACCGCGTTTATCGAGATGGCCGCCGCCAGCGGCCTGGTACTTGTTCCTCCCGCGCAGCGTAACCCGCTGGTCACGACGTCGCGCGGGACGGGGGAGCTGCTCCTCCGCGCGCTGGATAAAGGCGCGCGCAACATCATTATCGGTATCGGCGGGAGCGCAACCAACGATGGGGGCGCGGGTATGATGCAGGCGCTGGGCGCGAGGTTTACGGATGCGAACGGGACGGAGATCGGCTACGGCGGCGGCAGCCTGATGGCGCTGAACCGTATTGATATTTCTGATCTTGATCCGCGTCTTCAGGGGTGCGCAATCCGCGTCGCCTGTGACGTGACGAATCCGCTGGTCGGTGAAAGCGGCGCGTCGCGTATCTTTGGCCCGCAAAAAGGCGCCACGGAGGAGATGATCCTCGAACTCGACGCCAGTCTTAGCCACTACGCCAACGTGATCAAAAAATCCCTGCGCATTGACGTCAACCCGGTTCCGGGGGCAGGAGCGGCGGGCGGCATGGGCGCGGCGCTGATGGCCTTCCTGGGCGCTGAGCTGAAAAGCGGCATTGAGATTGTCACTCAGGCGCTCAATCTTGAAGAACATATTCACGACTGCACGTGGGTGCTGACGGGAGAAGGGCGCATCGACAGCCAGAGCATTAATGGCAAAGTGCCCGTCGGCGTGGCGAGCGTCGCCAAAAAATACCATAAGCCGGTGATAGGGATTGCCGGAAGTCTGACGCAGGATGTGGGTGTGGTGCATCAGTACGGCATCGACGCGGTGTTCAGCGTATTGACCCGCATCGGTTCACTGGAAGAGGCGTTCCAGGGAGCGTACGACAACATTTACCGCGCCTCGCGCAATATCGCGGCCACATTGCAGGTAGGCATGCGTAGCCAGGGGTGACAGCGGCGCGCAAACCCTCTATACTGCGCGCCGAAGCTGACCAGACAGTCGCCGCTTCGTCGTCGTCCCTTTCGGGGGAGACGGGCGGAGGGGAGGAAAGTCCGGGCTCCACAGGGCAGGGTGCCAGGTAACGCCTGGGGGGGAAACCCACGACCAGTGCAACAGAGAGCAAACCGCCGATGGCCCGCGTAAGCGGGATCAGGTAAGGGTGAAAGGGTGCGGTAAGAGCGCACCGCGCGGCTGGTAACAGTCCGTGGCACGGTAAACTCCACCCGGAGCAAGGCCAAATAGGGGTTCACATGGTACGGCCCGTACTGAACCCGGGTAGGCTGCTTGAGCCAGTGAGCGATTGCTGGCCTAGATGAATGACTGTCCACGACAGAACCCGGCTTATCGGTCAGCTTCAACTTCTTACGAAACCCCGCTTCGGCGGGGTTTTTGTTTTCTGAAGGTTGTATGCCGGGTCAGCGAAGCGCCAAACGACATCAATTCTCAATTTTGCGACGCCAAGCACATTTCACTGCTTTACCGATTATGCGTTCCTTTCATCTGCTGCGCATGATCGTAATCACAAAATTTAACGCTATAAAATTAGAAAATTTTAGTGTTGAACAGATGTTGTGAATGTTGACTCAGTGATGCTGAATGTTATTCATTTGATAATTTAATATTGAATCTAAAAACATTCTTCTGGTGAATGTGTGATATATCCCACTCTTTAACCGGAAGCTGAGAAAATATTCCTGATAAAGTTGATAAACCACAAAAATGTTTTAAAAGAATAATGATGGTTTATTAACCTTTAATTTCCTGAAAGATAGTCTTTATTAATATTTTTAAGGCAAAAAAATTCACGCAGGTTATTGCCATAAAATAAATTTATTACTGCGGATTTTGTTGATCAATATCAGCGTAATTGCGTATTTTAAGTTGATTAACTCTTTGATTGGTAAGGTGATAAATCGGTTTTGAATGCAGTGATAAAAAGGGCGTCATGGCAAATTGTGAGTAACAGCACATACCCCCTGAAACAATATTGGGTAGAATCCGCTGCGTCATAGGGAAATAAGCGCAGAATATTATGAATACTATTATTCTACCGAAAACACAGCACCTCGTGGTATTTCAGGAAGTCATCAAAAGTGGCTCCATAGGTTCTGCTGCAAGACAACTGGGGCTGACGCAACCTGCCGTCAGCAAAATCATCAGCGACATCGAATCCTACTTTGGGGTGGAAGTGATGGTGCGTAAAAACACCGGCGTAAAACTCACTGCCGCCGGTCAGGTGCTGCTGTCCTACGCTGAGTCGATCACCCGCGAAATGAAAAACATGGTGAGCGAGATCAACAGCCTCAGTTTCAGTACCGTCATGGACGTCTCCTTCGGCTATCCGTCGCTGATTGGCTTCACCTTCCTGTCCGGGATGATCAAAAAATTCAAGGAAGTGTTCCCGAAGGCGCGCGTCTCAATGTATGAAGCGCAGCTCTCTTCATTCCTGCCCGCCATTCGCGATGGCCGGCTGGATTTCGCCATCGGCACGCTGAGCGACGGGATGTTGCTCCAGGATCTTCACGTTGAGCCACTCTTTGAATCTGAGTTTGTGCTGGTGGCGAGTAAATCACGAACGTGCACCGGCCCGACCAGACTGGCGTCGCTCACGCACGAGCAGTGGGTGATGCCGCAAACCGATATGGGCTACTACAACGAACTCCTGACCACCCTGCAAGATAACCACATCAGCATTGAAAACATCGTCCAGACCGATTCCGTCGTCACCATCTATAACCTTGTTCTCAATGCCGATTACCTGACGGTGATCCCCCGTGACATGATTGCGCCATTCGGCTCGGACCAGTTTATTGTCCTGCCGGTGGAAGATGCATTACCTGTGGCGCGTTATGCTGCCGTGTGGTCAAAAAATTACAGTATTAAAAAATCGGCGTCAGTATTAGTTGAACTGGCAAAACAATATTCGTCGATGAATATCGAAAAACGACGATAGAAATAATGATGATTTAAAACACCCGGAGCGACGCTTTTTAACGCTCTGATACCCTGACTTTGCCTGAAAATAATGAATTATTATAACGAGGATATTATGCACATTACTTACGATCTCCCGGTGACCATTGACGATATTCAGGACGCCAGAAAAAGACTGGCGGGAAAGATCTATAAAACCGGTATGCCGCGTTCAAATTATCTGAGCGAACGGTGTAAGGGTGAGATATTCCTGAAATTTGAAAATATGCAGCGTACCGGTTCGTTTAAAATACGTGGGGCGTTTAATAAATTGGCTATTTGCAATCTGAGGTTGGATTGTAGATTTTAGTTAGAAATGGATCAAAGTCCGTTTTGTGCAAAACTTGGTTGACAACCCTCTTTTGGAAGATGTGCCGTTTCGTGCAAAAGTTGGTTGGAGGCCAAGATGGCAGAGTTCGTAGGTTCGGCTGCTTCGCAAGCTGATTTCATTTGGAAGAACGCGGAAGACCTGTGGGGGGGGATTTCAAGCATACCGACTTCGGCAAGATCATTTTGCCGTTTACTCTGCTGCGTCGATTGGAGTGCGCACTGGAGTCTACACGGGAAGCATCGCTCGATAGCCAACCAGCCACGATTGAGTTCTTAGAAGCAGAGTTCAGTGTTGATTTCGATGCGCTGCTATCTTGACCGCCAATCAGACCCGCATGGTTCAGGTTTGTGTATGAGAGTCCCCAAATGGCTGTAGTTCTAACCAAAGCCTTGATTGAAGCCGGCCGCGCCGGAAATAGTGGGTACAGAAAAGGCAGTTGCTTGCGCTGGGCGTAAGTTACCCGCCGAAAAGCGGCTGGATCGAACGACTGATCGGCACTGAGGTATCTGACGAGCAGTACGAACGCTTTCTGGGGCACAGCACGAGCAAGCAGGCTGAACAGATCCTACGCGGAGAGCAGCCAGCCAAGGGGCTTCAGTATGCAAAGCGAGCGAAGAAGCTCGCTTCTGAAAGAAAAGCCACAATTGATCTGGATAACGAGCACCTGTCTGAAATCGAAAAGTATCGGTAGCCCTAGACTTTTAGCCGCTGAAGATCTCTTAGATACCATTGGTGAAACTTGCTGAAGTCAGCCTTCTGTTTCTCTACCGTGCTGTTATAGATCGCATCACTGGTAACCGCACAAGCAGTCCAGCCAGCCTCATAGACGAAGCGAGTAGCTATCGGTGACTTCTTCGGGGTGCTATCCCAGCGGTTTTTGAGCCACCGCGCAAGCCCTTCATCAAGAGGGACCACCAGATTTAGCTGCTGTTTTGTGCGAGTGATACCGACATAAAACAGCCGACGTTCCTCCTCGATTTCCTCTTCGGCCGGAGGGGTGTTCATCGATGTGCGAACGCTGTAAACATCATCGGGTTTGCCGCCAGGAAATTCCTGCTCATTCAGCCCGATCAGGGGTCGTCTCAGAAAACGGAATCTATGGTCACTCCCGTTTTTGCAACACCGATTTTGACGACAAGTTGGCTTGCTTGAATCTATCCGGCGTCTGAATGGGATTTTATTCCCGCGCCTTGATGAGTTCCGCGCCTGATGAACCTCCAGAAAATATACGGCTTCAATGAGCCTTTCCGTTTTACAGGTTCCTCAACAGGCCGGTGGGCCGTTAGTATCATCAATATCAGTATTCGCAAAACCAGATCAGTAATTCTTTAAACCGGTGTATTTCTGCCGTTATGCTACATAAGTTTGCTGTCGTGCCGTTAGGGCCCAGGCTATTCTGGCCAGCTTGTTTGCCAGAGCACAAGTGACGACAAAGTTGCTTTTCCGGCACAGTAAATCCCTGACCCAATCGGCCAATTTGCCAGACTGGTGTTCCAGTTTTTGTATGAATACCCTGGCACATTGAACCAACAAAGTTCGGATCTTTTTATTACCTCGCTTACTAATTCCCAGCAATGTCGTCCTACCTCCCGTGCTGTACTGCCGAGGTACAAGCCCTGTTGCCGCCGCAAAGTCACGGCTGCTGGCGTACTGCTTCCCGTCGCCAATCTCAGTTGAAATAGTACTCGCTGTCAGTGTTCCGACGCAGGGAATGCTCAGCAAGCGCTGTCCAACCTCATCTTCGTCCAACTTTCGTTTCAACTGGGATTCCAAATCTTTAATCTGCTCAACAAGATAGTGATAATGCTGTTGTAATTTCAGCAATAACTGGCTGAGGTAAAGAGGCAAACTATTATCCTCAAGAATGGTACTCAGTCGGCTAATAACGGCAGCTCCTCGGGGAACGCTAATGCCAAATTCCAGCAGAAAAGCATGCATTTGATTGGTTGTTTTTACCTTATCCTGAACCAGGGATTCACGGACACGATGCAGAGCCCGCATTGCCTGCTGAGATTCCGTTCTGGGCTGCACAAAACGCATAGACGGACGCGATGCAGCTTCACAAATAGCTTCGGCGTCGACAAAGTCGTTTTTATTGCTTTTAACGAACGGGCGGACAAATTGTGGTGATATCAGCTTTGGGGAATGCCCCAACTCTTCCAACTTGCGTGCCATAAAGTGAGAACCGCCACAGGCTTCCATTGCGATGGTTGTAGCGGGGCATGTCGCCAAAAATTCGATCAACTTTGGCCGGGTAAATTTTTTACGGTAAACAGCCTTCCCGCGACGATCCTGGCAATGAATATGGAAAGAGTTTTTACCCAGATCGATACCAATGAGCGCAATGTTTTCCATGATAGTTCTCCGAATGAAAGCCTGTCCTCAGCATAGTACCGGGAAGGAGGGAGTGACCATCTCATTAAATAAAGCACGCTAAGCCGGTTGCAGCGGCCGTAGCGGCCTGAACTTGCCCGCGCCGATCTTGGCGCTGCTGCGCCAGAGGTAATCGCCGGTCAGGTTGATGTGCTCCCAGCCGAGCGGCGACAGGTACTGCAACAGGCCGTCATCGACGGCTTGACCGTGGCCACGCAAGGCGTTCGCGGCCCGCTCCAGATAGACCGTGTTCCATAGCACGATGGCCGCCGTCACCAGGTTGAGGCCGCTGGCCCGGTAGCGCTGCTGCTCGAAGCTGCGGTCGCGGATTTCCCCCAGGCGGTTGAAGAACACGGCGCGGGCCAGCGCGTTGCGCGCCTCGCCTTTGTTCAGCCCGGCATGCACGCGGCGGCGCAGCTCGACGCTTTGCAGCCAGTCCAGGATGAACAGTGTGCGCTCGATGCGTCCCAGCTCACGCAGGGCGACGGCCAGGCCGTTCTGGCGCGGGTAGCTGCCAAGCTTCCTGAGCATCAGCGAGGCCGTCGCCGTGCCCTGCTTGATCGAGGTGGCCATCCGCAGGATTTCATCCCAATGGGCGCGGACGTGCTTGATGTTGAGCGTGCCGCCGATCATCGGTTTCAACGCCTCGTAGGTGGCATCGCCCTTCGGGATGTAGAGCTTGGTGTCGCCCAGGTCACGAATGCGCGGGGCGAAGCGGAAGCCCAGCAGGTGCATCAACGCGAAGACGTGGTCCGTGAACCCTGCCGTGTCGGTGTAGTGCTCCTCGATCCGCAGGTCGGATTCGTGATACAGCAGGCCGTCGAGCACGTAGGTCGAGTCGCGCACGCCGACGTTCACGACCTTGGTGTGGAACGGCGCGTACTGGTCGGAGATATGGGTGTAGAACGTCCGCCCTGGGCTGCTGCCGTATTTCGGATTGATGTGGCCGGTGCTCTCGGCCTTGCTGCCGGTGCGGAAGTTCTGGCCGTCCGACGATGACGTGGTGCCGTCGCCCCAATGCTCGGCGAAGGGATGTCGGAACTGCGCGTTGACCAGCTCGGCCAGTGCCGCCCCGTAGGTTTCGTCGCGGATGTGCCAGGCTTGCAGCCAGGCCAGCTTGGCGTAGGTCGTGCCGGGGCACGATTCCGCCATCTTGGTCAGGCCCAGGTTGATCGCGTCGGCGAGGATCGTGGTCAGCAACAGGTTTTTGTCCTTGGCCAGGTCGCCTGACTTCAGGTGGGCGAAGTGCCGGGTGAAGCCCGTCCATTCGTCTACCTCCAGCAGCAATTCGGTGATCTTGACGTGCGGTAGGATCATCGCCGTCTGGTCGATCAGGGCCTGTGCGGTATCGGGCACCGCCGCATCGAGCGGCGTGATCTTCAGGCCCGACTCCGTGATGATGGCGTCCGGCAGCTCGTTGGCCAGCGCCATGCGGTTGACGGTGGCGAGCTGCGTTTCCAGCAGCGTCAGCCGGTCATGCAGGTACTGGTCGCAATCGGTGGCCACGGCCAGCGGCAATTCGCTGGCCTGCTTGAGGCTGGCGAATTTCGCGGGCGGCACCAGGTAGTTGTAGCGGCTCGCGTTTGAAAACGGGCGTGCTCGCATTCGACGCCGCTTTCGGCTCGAATTAACTGCAACTGACGGCGCGCTGATGCTCACGCTATCTGCAAACGAGCTTGCAATCGACGGCGGCGGCTCGCATTTCATGGCGGCGTGCTCGAATTAATTGCAAGTGAAATGCCGGGTTCCAAGCTATCCAAAATCAATAGATGCAGTGCCGGCTGCCCGCTAACGCCTCTGAGCGGTCAGACGGGGATTGACCTACGCCGCCTCTCGCACGAGACGGATATCGACTTCTCTGTCAACGTACTTCCATTCCTCTGTTGCACGCAGTTCGGAAAGCAATGCGTTGAACTCAGCCTCATGGGTTGGCGCGAACTCGAACCAATTGAGAAAATCGAACGGTTCATTTTCAGAGAGGTCGCGGCAGTGGTGGAGCTTGCGCGCTACTGCAGGCAAGTAGTTGAGCCCGATTTGGATGTGCTTTGACTTTTCGAAAACGCTCCGGCGCTCGTCTTGCGTGAATTCCCACCAAGCTGCGTTTTTTCGGATCGGTATCAACGCAGCGCAAGTTGCTTCTGGGCGCGCTAGCCCTTGCTGCTTCACCACAATTTCGTTCTTCTCTTCGCGCATGACATACCGTTCATTGCTTGTTATTCCGCGAAGTACCCAGGGTGCATTGGTTTCGGGCTGCAACTCTGAGGCAGATATTACGTTGAGCCTTTTGGCTTCAGGCAGTGACTTGCCAACTATGGTTTCGGTTCCAACGATCCGCCAAAGACCGCTGTCTCCGCCGACGAATGCAAATAATCGTGTATCCATTTCATCCCCTTCATGTGAGTGTGTTAACTTTTTTACAGCCTCAAAAAACCTATCTGCCCATCCCATGCTTGTGCATCATCGTCTCGCCTCGCTTAGCGTAGTATTGCATTACGCTTACCAGCGCCCCCAGTTAAATTGTAAATATAGCATCGAATTGGTCTGTGATACAACCGCCAGAAAATAGCCGTTTGTCGCCATTTCAAAAATTAATTGTACCGTATAGGTACGCCCTAACTAGGCGTCAGGCCGGAACCTTGGGCCGCGTCAGGATAGGGCCGATTCCAGCATTTTCTGACGCCTCGCCGGCAACCTCTAGGGCCTCAACCTGACAGGCCGTACGCTTAACGTACGATTTTTAATGAGATGGTCACTCCCTCCTTCCCAGTACTATGCTGAGGACAGGCTTTCATTCGGAGAACCATCATGGAAAACATTGCGCTTATTGGTATCGATCTGGGTAAGAACTCTTTCCATATTCATTGTCAGGATCATCGTGGGAAGGCCGTTTACCGTAAAAAATTCACCCGACCAAAGCTAATCGAATTTCTGGCGACATGCCCGGCAACAACCATCGCGATGGAAGCCTGTGGCGGTTCTCACTTTATGGCACGCAAGCTGGCAGAGTTAGGGCATTTTCCAAAGCTGATATCACCGCAATTTGTCCGCCCATTCGTTAAAAGCAACAAAAATGACTTCGTTGATGCTGAAGCTATCTGTGAAGCAGCATCACGTCCATCTATGCGTTTCGTGCAGCCCAGAACCGAATCTCAGCAGGCAATGCGAGCTCTGCATCGTGTCCGTGAATCCCTGGTTCAGGATAAGGTGAAAACAACTAATCAGATGCATGCTTTTCTGCTGGAATTTGGTATCAGCGTTCCGCGAGGTGCTGCCGTTATTAGTCGACTGAGTACCCTTCTTGAGGACAGTAGTTTGCCTCTTTATCTCAGCCAGTTACTGCTGAAATTACAACAGCATTATCACTATCTTGTTGAGCAGATTAAAGATCTGGAATCTCAGTTGAAACGAAAGTTGGACGAAGATGAGGTTGGACAGCGCTTGCTGAGTATTCCCTGCGTTGGAACGCTGACTGCCAGTACTATTTCAACTGAGATTGGCGACGGGAAGCAGTACGCCAGCAGCCGTGACTTTGCGGCGGCAACAGGGCTGGTACCCCGACAGTACAGCACGGGAGGTCGGACGACATTGTTAGGGATTAGCAAGCGGGGCAACAAAAAGATCCGAACTTTGTTGGTTCAGTGTGCCAGGGTATTCATACAAAAACTGGAACACCAGTCTGGCAAGTTGGCCGACTGGGTCAGGGAGTTGTTGTGTCGGAAAAGCAACTTTGTCGTCACCTGTGCTCTGGCAAACAAGCTGGCCAGAATAGCCTGGGCACTGACGGCGCGACAGCAAACTTACGAAGCATAAAGGCAGAAATACACCAGTTTAAACAATCATTCATCTGGTTTTGCGAATACTGATATTGATGATACTAACGGCCCACCGGCCTGTTGAGGAACCTGTAAAACGGAAAGGCTCATTGAAGCCGTATATTTTCTGGAGGTTCATCAGGCGCGGAACTCATCGAGGCGCGGGAATAAAATCCCATTCAGACGCCGGATAGATTCAAGCAAGCCAACTTGTCGTCAAAATCGGTGTTGCAAAAACGGGAGTGACCATAGATTCCGTTTTCTGAGACGACCCCTATCTGTTCAACCGCCGGGCGAACGGCATCGATGAAATCTGGTACATCTGCCCGGACAGGCCGACGCTCGTCCGGGTGCAACGGGCAATTTTGGCGGTGGATGAAATCGTGAACCCACAGACCGGCGAGGCCCGAAAAACGGCAGAGCTGGACCGGGAACGGCTGTTTGCCTGCTTCAAATTCATGGTCATGGTCTGAGGTTAATCATTCATTTATGAGGTGTTTTATGACAAACCGGATTGCGGTTGTGGGCCGGGAGGCCCTGCTTATGGTCGGGGCGATGGCCGGAGGGCTGTGTGTGCTGGCCGCGCATCTGCTGAAATTGTTCTGGCGCGTGCTGCCGGTGTTTCTGCTGCTCTACGGGTTCGTGCAGTTTCTGGCGAGGAACCCGGCGATCCGTGACTGGTTGTTCCTGCATTTCGGGCAGGGAGGCACGGCGGCGATCCTGATCGGTGGTACCCTTCTTTGCCTGCGTCGTCTGATGAAATGACGGCAGACAGCACCGGCCGCGTCGGTGCTGTTATTCCTCCCCGAGCTGGTCCCGCATTGCCAGCCAGAGCGTTTCCGCGTCCTCGTGCAGCCGTTCGCACATGTCGGCCGCGGTATCCATATCCAGTTCGTTCAGCTTTTCCAGCAACAGCAGCGACTGATCCCTGATGAATTTTGCCATGTTGAGGGCGGTTTTTTCCTGTTTCGTCATGTTTCTTTCCTTCCGGGCATGGTGTGCGCCTGTCGGGTATACTGTCTCAAAAATAGCGGGGTGAGACAATGGCGTGGGTGACGGTGAGACAGGCCACGGAACTGACGGGAAAAGCCCGAAGTCCCCTGTATCGGGATATGGCTAAAGGCCGCGTATCATACCGGACGGAGGCTGATGGTGGTCGTGTCGTAGATACCAGCGAGCTTATCCGGGTGTACGGTGAGTTAAGACTGATTGAGACTCATGATCGGGACGGGTTGAGACTGCCGGATGAGACTGAAAAAACGGTATCAGAGGCGCTGATTGCGGAGATAAAAGCGCTGCGGGAAGAGGTGGCCGGGCTGCGGCAGGAAATGCAGGCCATGAGACTACTGGAACACAAAACGGAGACAGCAGAGACACCGCGCCGGTGGTGGCAATGGGGGAAGCGCTGACGCGCTGCGCTTGTCCAACCGGCGACGGCCACGCAATGAATTGCGCCCCCGTCACCCGTTATCAGCGGACGGAGTGGGGATTCTGGCGCTGGCCGACTACGGCCAGAACCCGGATTTTCTGCGCCGGGTCATTCACATCATAGAGGACATGCTGTCCCATCAGGCTTATCCGGCGAACGTCCTCGCCATAGCGTGAGTCCACTTCGTAGAGACGCGGAAAGTCTGCCAGCTTGTCTGCGGCCGCAAGAACGCGATCGGTGACGTTCCGCGCATCCCACAGAGATGAATTTTCCGCGATGTAGTCAAACAGTGCCGTTACGTCCTCGATGGCTCCCTGCTTCCATTCCACGTCATACGGCATCACGCAGTTCCTGATAGCGACCATGCAGCCGCTGGCGGAGTTGTTCCGTGGTCATGCCCGGGCGTGTATCAGCGCGGGCTGCAGTCACTTTGGCGCGAACCTGATCTTCATACTCGGCCTGTGCCAGTTCTTCGTTAGCCAGGCGCTGCAACAGTGCTGCCTTGTCCGGGCCACCTTCCGGCAGTATGCGGGGCAGACTTTCGGCCAGTTCCCGCAAGAAGTTGGCGTTTTCGTAGTGTGTGGTATTGCTCATTACAGAGCCTCCGGGGTTGATGCGTCGACATGAAGGAGTTTAGCAGGGACACTCCCTGAAAAATATGCTGAATCCGGTACGCGAAGCGTTACTTCCTTGTACTGGCTGTTCTCTGTTATTCGTGCTGTCTTGCAGGCTTACTGCGGGTTGCTGTCTTTTTTTTCTCGCTGCCTGAGTCCCTCAGCAAAACCGACCATCCAGCCTAATGGATCATGCTGCGCAGCCCCTGACAACAGCGCGTCAGATTCCAGTCCGGCTTGTCGTCCTGCCTCTCTGACATCTTCTCGTACCCATACCGCAATTTGCTTATAACCCGCCTCGCGCATACGTGCTTTATAGGCTGCCTGGCCGCGTGCATTCTTGATCAGATACTTGCGGTTGCTAGTGATATCGCGTGTCTTGTTGTTTGAACCGGTCATTAATTCCTCAGGCATTACAGAGTTGTCGTACACACAGAAAACATTACTAGTAATTATGATTGTTGTGAGTATTCCAGGGAGAAAATGAGAGATTTCCCGCGCAAAAGGGCGCTTTTTGGCGGTTTCAGGTGGTAAACGCACTGAAACGGGCCGCCATGCAGTCCGGTGCATAGCCATTCATGCCATCAGAATTCATCAGGCAAGTTTTGCGGGGTTTTCGCCGGGTAAGCTGTGGTTTTCACCGGCTTCGCGCTGAAATCGCCCTGAGCGCGTTTTAGCGGTGCGTACAATGAAGCCTTTATGTTAAATAGGGGCTTTTGTTGTCCGGAAAAGGCTGAGCAAAAATACGATAAACAGTGTCATACCGGTAACCAGCATGACATAGCCGGCTGTTGGGTTATAAGTCAGACAGAAGGCTGTGCAGGCACTGGGGGCGTGTATGCGAAAAAGCCCGGCAAAACACAGACTGGCCGAGAGTCCGTAAAATAACGATCCTGCGATAACGGTCAGCATAATTCTAAACATTGTCCCTTTGTCCCTTTGACCCTAATCATCCTCATCTTTTTTCTAATATGCCCCTTAAAATCAGGATGTTGATTGTTTTGTATGCAAGAAATGGACTAAAGAAATTTGTTTGTGATCCCATTCTCGTTTCTGCATATGAACAAAAAAGCCCCGCACATGGGCGGGGCTGAATGCTGCGAGTCTGCGACGGTGACTTATCCCGGAAGCGTCCAGTCAGGTCGTTCAAAATGGCAGGTATAGCCGTCGGGATTATGCTGCAGGTAATCCTGATGCTCTGGCTCTGCAGACCAGAACTCACCGGCCTGCTCTACTTCTGTCACCACGACTCCGGGCCAGACTCCTGAATCATCTATTTCACGGATAAGCTGGTTTGCCTGCTGCTTTTGCTCCTCTGTGGTGAAAAAGATGGCTGAGCGGTAGCTTGAGCCGACGTCATTACCCTGACGAAGTATTGTTGTAGGGTTGTGAATACTAAAGAAATATTCCAGTAGTTTTCGGTAGCTCAGTTTATCCGGGGAATACACCACCTTCACCGCCTCCGCATGTCCTGGGTGGTGCTGGTATGTCGGGTTATCATTACGTCCGCCGGTATAGCCCACTTCGGTGCTGACCACGCCATTGAGTTTGCGGATCAGCTCCTGGACACCCCAGAAACAACCACCGGCAAGGATTGCCACATCAGTTTTCATGCTTATCTCCTTTCTCAAACAGGGGAAGAAATTCACCGTATCCTTCTGTTTCCAGAGCGCCTTTCGGGATAAAACGCAGTGAAGCCGAGTTAATGCAGTAACGTAATCCACCGGTATCCTGTGGCCCGTCAGGGAAGACGTGTCCCAGATGGCTGTCACCGTGACGGGAACGCACTTCAGTACGCACCATGCCATGACTGAGGTCGCTCAGGTTGTGGACGTTGTTTTCCACTGGTTTGCTGAATGCCGGCCAGCCACAGCCCGAATCAAATTTGTCCTTCGACGAGAACAGTGGCTCACCGGAGACGATATCCACGTACAGTCCGTCCTCAAAGTGGTCGTCATATTCTCCGGTAAACGGGCGCTCAGTGGCGCTTTTCTGGGTGACGCTGAACTGCAGTTCCGTCAGTGCCTGAATGGTCTGTGGGTCTTTTTTATACGGTTTGTTCATATCGCTCTCCTGACAAATCTCACTCACCGGGACGGGTCCTGCTCATGAATAAGATCCAGATAGTGTTTTTCAAAGTCCGGGTTGGCGGGGAGCGACTTATTTTCCAGGTAGCGCTCTAAAAAGTAGCGGGGAGTGATCCCCGCCCGAAAGGCGGCTTCCATGCCTCTCACCATGAACCCGGGAGTGGTGTCATATTTGCTGGCCAGAAATATCAGGCTGCTGCGTAATTCAGGGTCACCCCATGGCTGACAATGCGTCAGACGAGCGGGGTTTGTGCACGGCGCTGAGTTGCTTCGCCCTCCGGTTAATCAGTGTCCGTCGCAGGTCATGACGCAACAGCACCAGTCCAGCCCCAATCAGAAGAACATCCTTGATAATGAAGCTGTCAATGCGACCCAGCTGCGGCAGAAGGCTCAGGGTGACGATGCCGGTGCCTGCCACCATCAGGGCGCCTGCTGCACCCACTGCCGGCCGGAAAAATCCGGCAATCAGGGCCAGAAGGGTGATATTTTCCACCACGCCGAGTGCGTAGCTGAGCCCCTGAACGCCGAGAGCCGGATACAGCGCACCGAGCCAGGTGCCTGGCAGCAGGTGGTGAAGGGCATTGGCCTCGAAGGCAAACCATTTGTAGGTGCCAAACAGGGCGAAGATGAAAATCACTGACAGCCGCAGAACCATAATGTCCAGGCCTGACGTTTTACGAAGTAACCGGCGCAGTTGTATCTCGACGTTATTTTTCATGGTGTGTGTCCTTTTATTTTCGTTTTGTGTTTATGCAAACAGCGTGGCGCGGGCATGAACGAAACGGGCCTGCTCAAGCTCAGAAATCAGATAAGCGGCAGCGCCATGTTCAAGGGCTTCGCGGATAACCTCCCGCTCCAGCTCATCCACGGAAGACACCCAGCCAACAGAGAGTGTACGGACCGGTACCAGAGCTGCTTTTTCTTCCTCAGTAAGATCGGATTTGATGATGACCGGTCCATGGGCTTTACGGGTGAAGACAGCGATAACGTCGTTGATAAGTGCTTTCATGATGATGCCCCCTGCATGTCTGTTTTATTGTGTTGTCGTGTTGTTAATATTTATTCTACCTACCAGTAGATAGATTGGCAAGGGGTAACTGGAAATTAAACGCAAGGAAAGTCTTAATGTCTTCTGAGGCCCCCGGAATACAGGCGTTGTCAGCGGTGATTTTTTTGAGTGCTGGCTGCCCCGGTTAAACCGGGGCAGCCACAGGCGTGGCTTTACGGGCGGGAGAGTAGCTGAATAAGCGCGCTCATGGTGCGGGAACAGGCATCATGAGGAGGGATCCGATTGAGCATCAGGGCCCCTTTAATGGCGCTGCCGATGATAATGGCCACGTCAGCCGGCTCAGCAGTAAAAGCCAGTTCACCGCTTTCACGACCCGAAACCAGCACACTGGTCAGGATGCGCAGGTCGGTTTGTGCCAGTCGTGAGGTGGCTTTCTGAAGAGGTTCTTCAAACAGGGCGCTGTCGGACAGCATGGCGTGAATGCCACACATCTGGCCGCTGTCGGCGCATTTGAGAAATGCGTCCATATAACCCTGCAGACGGGCTTTACCCGGTGGCAGCTGTAACAGGGCAGCTTCCAGTTTCAGCAGGCTGGCCTCCTTGTATTCACAATAGGCAAGCCCGAGGTCGGTTTTGGTCTGAAAATGGTAATGGATACTGGCCTTCCGTATTCCCAGACCGTCAGCGAGATCAGCATAGCTGAAGCCCTGGTAGCCGTTCTGCTGGATAAGGGTATCAGTCAGTTCAATCAGACTGTCATGGGTGGACATAATGTTCTCCTGGCACCTGCGGGTGCCTGTTATTCAGACACAACTGCGCCCGGAAACCAGAAGGGTTCCGGGCGCAGTTGCGAGGGTAACGGGTATTCAACGATACAGGACAGCGGTACCGGAAAGTTTATTCATACCGGTGGCACTGGTGATGCGGTAGTGTGTGGCCCCGGCATCAGCGGCTTTCATATCCAGTGAGGCCACCAGGTCATCCAGGGTGGTGAAGCCACCGGAAGAGACCACCCCAATTTTTTGCAGCGATGCTGCTTCGCTGCGGGAAACCATTTGCGGGCTGGCGGCATAGCTCAGTGCGCTGGCGGACAGGGCGATGATGGCAAGGGTGGTTTTGATGATGTTTTTCATGATGACGCTCCTGATGTTCTGTTGTGTGTTTTTGTTTGTGTGTCGTGTTGTTAAAATCAAATCTACCAACCAGTAGATAGGTTGGCAAGTGTTAATTGGGGTCGTCTCAGAAAACGGAATCTATGGTCACTCCCGTTTTTGCAACACCGATTTTGACGACAAGTTGGCTTGCTTGAATCTATCCGGCGTCTGAATGGGATTTTATTCCCGCGCCTCGATGAGTTCCGCGCCTGATGAACCTCCAGAAAATATACGGCTTCAATGAGCCTTTCCGTTTTACAGGTTCCTCAACAGGCCGGTGGGCCGTTAGTATCATCAATATCAGTATTCGCAAAACCAGATGAATGATTGTTTAAACTGGTGTATTTCTGCCTTTATGCTTCGTAAGTTTGCTGTCGCGCCGTCAGTGCCCAGGCTATTCTGGCCAGCTTGTTTGCCAGAGCACAGGTGACGACAAAGTTGCTTTTCCGACACAACAACTCCCTGACCCAGTCGGCCAACTTGCCAGACTGGTGTTCCAGTTTTTGTATGAATACCCTGGCACACTGAACCAACAAAGTTCGGATCTTTTTGTTGCCCCGCTTGCTAATCCCTAACAATGTCGTCCGACCTCCCGTGCTGTACTGTCGGGGTACCAGCCCTGTTGCCGCCGCAAAGTCACGGCTGCTGGCGTACTGCTTCCCGTCGCCAATCTCAGTTGAAATAGTACTGGCAGTCAGCGTTCCAACGCAGGGAATACTCAGCAAGCGCTGTCCAACCTCATCTTCGTCCAACTTTCGTTTCAACTGAGATTCCAGATCTTTAATCTGCTCAACAAGATAGTGATAATGCTGTTGTAATTTCAGCAGTAACTGGCTGAGATAAAGAGGCAAACTACTGTCCTCAAGAAGGGTACTCAGTCGACTAATAACGGCAGCACCTCGCGGAACGCTGATACCAAATTCCAGCAGAAAAGCATGCATCTGATTAGTTGTTTTCACCTTATCCTGAACCAGGGATTCACGGACACGATGCAGAGCTCGCATTGCCTGCTGAGATTCGGTTCTGGGCTGCACGAAACGCATAGATGGACGTGATGCTGCTTCACAGATAGCTTCAGCATCAACGAAGTCATTTTTGTTGCTTTTAACGAATGGGCGGACAAATTGCGGTGATATCAGCTTTGGAAAATGCCCTAACTCTGCCAGCTTGCGTGCCATAAAGTGAGAACCGCCACAGGCTTCCATCGCGATGGTTGTTGCCGGGCATGTCGCCAGAAATTCGATTAGCTTTGGTCGGGTGAATTTTTTACGGTAAACGGCCTTCCCACGATGATCCTGACAATGAATATGGAAAGAGTTCTTACCCAGATCGATACCAATAAGCGCAATGTTTTCCATGATGGTTCTCCGAATGAAAGCCTGTCCTCAGCATAGTACTGGGAAGGAGGGAGTGACCATCTCATTAATTATCCCACGCTAAGACTGTTTTTTGTACAAAGCGGTATCGACTGTACGTAATGAGCGGTATTTTCCGGATCCCAGCTTAAGATTATTACGCCAGACGTAATCTCCACTCAGATTGATATGTTCCCAGCCCAGGGGAGAAAGATGAGAGACCAGTTGCTCATTTATCGGGATACCCTTTCGTTTTAGTGACTCAATAGCTCTTTCTATATATACCGTGTTCCACAACGTGATCGCTGCTGTCAGTAATGTCAGCCCGCTGGCGCGATAACTCTGATTCTCCAGCCCACGATCCCTTATTTCACCCAGACGGTGCAAAAAGACCGCTCGCGCAAGGGCATTACGGGCCTCACCCTTATTCAGCCCCGCCTGCACGCGTCGGCGCAGACCGGGATCACGGAACCAGTCCAGCATAAATAGTGTCCGTTCGATGCGGCCAATCTCTCTCAGCGCTTTGGCAAGTCCATTCTGTTTTGGGTAACTGGCTAACTTTTTCATCATCAGTGATGCGGTGACTGTCCCCTGCTTAATCGAGGTTGCCAGGCGCAATACCTCATCCCAGTGCGACTCAATGTCTTTGATATTTAGGCAGGTTGTTGATATGACAGACTGAAGCCCCGGATAGCGCTCGGCCTTTCCATGAATAAACAGCCGCTTGTCATGAAGATCACGGATCCTTGGCGCAAAAGCGAATCCCAGCAGGTGCATCAGGGCGAAAACATGTTCAGTGAAGCCTGCGGTATCGGTGTAATGCTCGGTAATTTCCAGATCGCTTTCATGGTACAGCAGGCCATCAAGCACGTGGGTTGAGTCGCGCACCCGGCTGATCACTTTGGCGTAGAACGGGCTGTATTGGTCTGAGATATGCGTATAAATCTGCACGCCCGGCTCCTGACCATATTTAAGATTGACCTGACCGGCATAACGTCCGTGACTGCCTACCCGAAAGTTCTGCCCGTCTGACGACGATGTTGTCCCGTCGCCCCAGAATGCGGCCAGAGGCCGCTCTTTCTGTGCGTTGACCAGCTCGGCCAGTGCCGCTGAATAAGTTTCATCCCTGATGTACCATGCCTGAATACCTTCGAGTGACGATCTTGTGGCCCCAGGGCAGGATTCCGCCATTTTTGTCAGCCCAAGGTTGATGCCGTCAGCCAGAATGGTGGTCAGCAACAGTCTTCCGTCTTTTGGTCTGACGTTATTATTTTTGAGGTGCGCGAAGTGACGCGTAAATCCCGTCCAGCTATCAACTTCTTCCAGTATCTCCGTAATTTTCGGATGGGGAAGCATGCCATAGACCAAATCTGCAAAGGGCGAAACACCTGAAGGAACGCTGTTCTCCAGTGGAGTGATTTTTACGCCTTTATCTGAGATATCTACATCGGGCAAATCACCGGCAAGCGCCATCGCGTTAACTTCTTCCAGCCGAGATGCAAGAAGAGTCATACGGGCCTGAAGGTATGCCTGGCTATCGGTCTGAACGGCCAACTGTAACTGGTCATTATGTCGGGATTTCTCAAACTCAGCAGTCGGGATGAGATAATCATCAAAATTTTTGTAGCGGCGCGATCCTTTTACCCAGATATCACCGGAACGTAATGCACCCTTGAGTTCATTCAGTACGCAAAACTCGTAGTACTTGCGGTCGATGCCTGAAGGCGTGAGCACCAGTTTTCGCCAGCTTTCAGGGATAAACCCTGTTGGCGCTGATGGCGGCACTTTACGAAGTTGTTTACGGTACATTTCCGTTATGGTGTCCAGCGCATCGCTGAGCGCCTGCGCCGCAGGTGTCGCCATGAACTGCAATGCTGACAGCATACGCGGGGCATATTTACGCAACGTACTGTATTTTTCGGTGATCAGATGAAGCGCGTCGAAATTGCCCTTACGGGAAAGAAACCGCGTTTCTTCCACGCTGTTGATGAATTCCTGCCAGGGAAGGACATCTTCTATTGCAGTCCAGGGATCTTCCCCGGATTCTCTGGCGTTAAGTAACGCCTGCCCGACGGTAACGTACTGCTTCAGCTTGCTCTGAATAAGCTTTCCCGTTTGCTGGAGCCGTTCGGCCTGCGTGCGTTTTGCCCTGCTGAACAGACTACCCAGGATACGCTCGTGCAGATCAATCACTTCGTCAGTCAGGGTGGCCCTGGCCTCTGTTATTATACAAACCAGCGTAGCGTAACGTCTGACATCGGTGAATTTTGCCAGGTCCCTGCTGCTCATTTTCCGGCCCTCACGCGCCAGTTTAAGCAACCTGTTCTGGTGAACGGAAAGTGCAATACCATCAGGCAACCCCAGCGCAGCGATGGAATTAAGCCGGTCGATATGTTGCAGCACATTTTTACCGTTTATTTTACCCGGAGGCTGTAGCAGCCATGCCAGACGGGAAGGTTGTTCACCCTCTGATATGAGCAGGCTGTCGAGTGCTGATTTATGCTGCTTTTCCAGTTGCGCGGTAAGTGTCGAAAATACCGATCTGTTAGCGAGCGTGACGACTTCGGCAAGCGTCCGTTCGATCACTTCAACAGAAGGGAAAATAACATTATTGTTATGTAGCCAGCTGAGCATTTCTTCCGCCAGCATAAATCCTTTGTCAGTTCGCATGGCATAGGGGTGCAGATGACGGATACAGTCTTTTTGCATTGACCGGCTGAACGGGGATAGTTCCAGGTAGCGATAAAGTTCGGTCAGATGTTCCCAGCGGGTTTGCTCTCTGGATGCATATTCCGGCCATAAATCAGGCTGAAGTTTCAGTCGGGAAGCAACCCTGGATACAACGCCATTGTGAGGAGCACTGCTTTTGTCCGGAATAAATCCAGGTCCACGCAGATAACAGAGTAATACAGCAAAGCCCAGGCGATTCGCTGGCCTTCGGTGCTTATTAATGAGCGCAATATCCGGTTCGTTCAGAAAACACATTCGGGTCAGAATAATTTCATCATCTGGTATAACCAGTAAGCGTTCCTGCTCTTCGCTGCTCAGTATCTGTCGCCGTGGCATAAATGCCTCCCTCGCGTATAGTTTTCATCTGTTATTTGTTCGCTGTGACCGAAACCGGTCGGTTTCGTACACCACTTACAGCACATGTCCGAAACTTAGTGAAATTAATTTCGGACACACGTTATAATTCGGACATCCATTTCGTACGGAAAGTTTCCCATGTCACGTGTTTTTGCCTACTGCAGGGTCTCAACTCTGGAACAGACCACAGAAAACCAGCGTCGTGAAATTGAAGCGGCGGGTTTTGCCATCAGATCCCAACGACTTATTGAGGAGCATATCAGTGGCTCGGTTGCTGCCAGCGAACGCCCCGGATTTATCCGGTTGCTAGATCGCATGGAAAATGGGGATGTACTGATTGTCACCAAACTTGACCGTCTGGGTCGTAATGCGATGGATATCCGAAAAACAGTAGAGCAACTGGCGGCTTTAGATATTCGCGTTCATTGTCTCGCACTCGGAGGCGTTGACTTGACCAGTCCGGCCGGAAAAATGACTATGCAGGTAATTTCTGCTGTAGCGGAGTTTGAGCGGGATTTGCTGCTTGAGCGAACGTATTCAGGTATTGCGAGGGCAAAAGCGGCTGGAAAACGCTTCGGTCGCCCCCCCATCCTGAGCGAGGAACAAAAGCAAACAGTGACAGAGCGCCTAAATGCTGGCATCAGTATCAGTGCTATTGCCCGGGAATTTAATACCACCCGCCAGACTATCCTTCGGGTAAAGGCTGGATTGCTGCAAGAGTGAGCGGCTGGGAAGATTATAAAAAAATCAAATGGTTATTATGAAATAAAACAGCCTGCTGGGTTCTTTTCCCCCTATTTTTTATAAAAGAGTAGACAAAAGAGGTTCGCGACACTAATCTACCAACTAGATGATTGGTGCTGGTTACACCAGCTATACCTTTTATCAAGAAATTACAGGAGCCATTATGTCTACTACCGTTAAACCTTCTGCAGACGCAGCTGCGATCCACAATACCCGTGAAGCAGTTCGCAGCCAGCCTGGTCTGGGTAACCTGACTTTCCAGATGAAAGCCCGTTCCAGCGGCGGATTAACCGTTCGCACAGAGACCGGCGCCACAATCCAGAACGGCGTTATCGATACCAGCCGTGTGGGGAAATTTTCTAATATCGGTGATGAACCCGCAGGTTTACTCGGCACCGATACCGGCATGAGCCCGACTGAATACATCATGCAGGCGCTGGCTGGCTGTTATACCGCCACCCTTACCATGATGGCTGCTGAAAAAGGGATCGACCTGGACGGTATCGAGCTGGATCTTAATTTCGATATCAACCTCAACGGCTTCCTTGGGCTGGACAGCAACGTGCGTAAAGGTGCGAAATCTATTCGCGTCGATGTTCACCTTACGAGCAAGACCGCCAGTCGCGAGGAGTTAGAAGCGCTGGTCAGCGAAATGCAAAAGAATTCGCCAATCCACGATACTCTGGCTAATCCGGTTGAAATGATTACACGCCTGGCGTGATGTCAGAGATGTAATGCTGCCATTCAGAATGCAGGATGGCAGTGACGTTCAGCTCTGCACGATACTGAGTCAGTGATACAACTTGCTACGGAAAAATAGCAACAATATAATCTATCAACTAGTAGATTATATGGAGTAATTATGACAACCATGACACGGGAACGGCTGCTCAGCGAAGCAGAACACCTGATGCGCGAAAAAGGGTATTCAGTATTCAGCTATGCTGATTTATCAAAAATAGTGGGTATCACCAAGGCCAGTATTCATCACCATTTCCCGACCAAAGATATTCTGGGTGAGCAGGTGGTAATACAGGCGTTCTCTGATACACAACGCGTATTTGAGCAGATAGAGGCGACTGAGAAAAGCGCGGAGAGAAGAATTGCGGCTTACATCGATATCTTCGCGCAAAGCCATAAAGCTTCGCTACTGCCACTGTGTTGTGCGTTGTCAGCAGAGACCGCCAATCTGCCTCAGGCAATTACTGTACAGACATCACTTTATTTCGATATGCAAATCGAGTGGCTCACAAAAGTCGTCAGGGCGGGCATGGAGTCAGGTGAGTTTTCATCCCATGCCGAACCATCAGATATTGCTTTGATGATCATTAATGTCTGTGAAGGCTCAAGCGTAGTGGCGCATGCAACGGCCAGACCCGAAGTCTTCGCCAACAGCCTTAAGTATATAAAACTGCTTCTTAATACCCCTCATTCAGGAGAATGACACTATGCTGGACTGGAACAACTATCGCTCAGAGTTAATGCAACGTTTAGGCGAGTTGGGCAAACTGACCCCCGAGACCATGAAAGGCGTGGTTGCCCTGGGCAACGCAGGTAACAAAACTGACCTTTTGGGCGCAAAAGTGCGTGAACTCATTGCCCTGGCGTGCGCAGTCACAACCCACTGCGACGGCTGTATTGCTTTTCACGCCGACGCCGCTGTGAAAGCCGGTGCAACCGACGCTGAAATTGCTGAAGCGCTGGGCGTGGCGATTAACCTCAACGCTGGCGCGGCGGTCATTTATTCAGCCCGCACTCTGGATGCCGTCGGTCAGGCACGCGGTTAAGCATTAATAAATTCCACGTTAAAAGGGCATTACTGCCCTTTTTTTATGTCCGCAATAGCCTGAGCATATACCGATGCAGGTTTCACACCCGGTATGCGTTTAACTAATTGCCCTTCATGAAATATCAGCACAGACGGCAGCCCCCAGATCTCGTATTTGGTTGTCAGCACCGGCGCCTGATCTACATTGACTTTCCCCACCTGAATATCTCTATCGAGCCGGTCTGCAAACTGACTGAACATTTCTTCGCTGGCCTGACAGGGCGGACACCAGGGTGCAGAGAAACGTACCACCGATATTCCGTTGTACTGCTCTATCTGGCGGAAATTATCTTCGTTATAAGCTGTTAATGTACGCATGGTGATGACCTCGCAAAATGAGTGACAATTCAGAAATGGCTGCGTTATGACAAAAAAATACGACACAGCCATTGACCTACCTACTAGATGGTTGGTATATTGCCACCCATCAGATGTTTATGCAACTCCAGTGCGCGACGTCCAGTCGATGATACTGCCGGGCTGTGCAAATCCCTGCCGGGATACTCCTTTTTGTTTTTTGTGAGGTATACGATGAGTAAGCTTTTCACCCCCTACAATCTGTCTGGCCTGGCGTTAAAAAACCGTGTAGTCATGGCACCGATGACCCGCACCCGCACCATGAATGACGTGCCGGATGAGGTCGTGGCTTTGTACTATGCACAGCGTGCTTCTGCTGGCCTGCTCATCACCGAAGGGATGCCGGTTTCAGAAGAAGGCCGGGGTTACCTTTATACCCCTGGTATCTACAACGACGAACACGTCCAGGGCTGGCGTAAGGTGACACAAGCGGTTCACGCCAAAGGTGGCCGTATTTTCGCGCAGCTCTGGCACGTCGGCCGTATGTCTCACGTCTCTCTTCAGCCAGGCCACATAGCGCCGGTTTCAGCGGGCACCGTTCAGGCGGTCAATACCACCGTTTTTGCGCTGACCGAATCCGGAGAACCGGGCCCGGTTGTACCAAGCCAGCCACGCGCGCTGGAAACGCATGAAGTTAAACGCATCACTGCAGACTTCGTGCACTCCGCACGCCTGGCGATGGAAGCCGGCTTTGACGGCGTGGAAATCATGGCGGCAAACGGATTCATCTTTGACCAGTTCCTCAGTAGCGAACTGAACACCCGCACCGACGAATACGGCGGCTCGGTGGAAAATCGTCAGCGTTTCCTGCTGGAGACCATTGACGCCGTGGCGGAAGCCGTGGGTAACAGCCACGTTGCCGTGCGCCTGTCACCGTTCGGCCGCATTTATGACCTCGCGCCGTATGAAGGTGAAGAGCAAACCTGGTCAGCCATCACCGACGCGCTCGGTCAGCGGGAACTGGCCTACGTACACCTTTACTATCAGCCGGTGTACATCAAAGCGCCACTTCCGGAAGGCTTCCGCCGCCGTTTTCGCAACACGTTTAAAGGCACCATCATCGCTGCCGGCGGTTTTACCCGTGATATCGCAGAGCAGGCTCTGGAAGATGATGAGCTGGATCTGGTGGCATTTGGTGTGCCCTACATCGCTAACCCGGATCTGGTTGAAAGAATGCAAAACGGCTGGCCACTGGCAGAAAGTGACCGCGCCACCTACTACGGCGTCAGTGGTTCCCCGGAAAAAGGCTATACCGATTACCCGGTCTGGCAGGCGCAATAAATCCCATACGGTCGCGGTTCTCTGATAAGTGAGATCCGACCGCCCAACGTCTTTGAGGAATCATTATGCAAACGCTGAAACCCACCCTTACCATCGATATCTGGTCAGATTTGGTCTGCCCGTGGTGCTGGATTGCTAAAAAAAGATTTGAACAGGGTCTGAATCGCTTTGAATTTCGCGACCAGGTGGTGATCCGCCATCACAGCTACCGTCTGGCCGGTGGTACTCCCGCGATGCCTTTTAAGGATGCCATCGTTAAAAAGCTGGGCAGTCAGCATTCAGCGGAGCTGATGATGAATCAGGTGGGCACCGCCGGTAAATCTGAAGGTCTGATCTACAACTTCGACGGCATGATGTTTGGTGATACAGAAGATGCACACACCCTGCTGGTTGCCGCGCGTAAGGCCGGAATTGCGGACGCGGTGGAAGAACGTTTTTATCATGGCAGTATCACCGAAGGTCGCTCTCTCTTTGACCGTCAGCAGCTCGTTGCCATGGCCGTAGAAGCCGGTATGCCGAAAGCTGACGCTGAAGCCGCCCTGGAAAATGACGATTTTCGCGCCACCGTTTCCGACGATGAAGCCCACGCACAGTCTATTGGCCTCAGCGGCGTTCCGGTTTTTGTGATGAACGAAAAATATGCCATCAGCGGGGCTCAGGCAGCAGATAACTTTTTGAATGCCCTGCGTCAGGTCTGGGATGAACAGCAAACCGAATTTTCAGCCACTGCGGGTCAGACCTGCGGAACGGATGGCTGCAGTATTTAATCCGTCAACCGCCGGCAGTTTCACGCTGCCGGCAACGTCTTACCCACCAGTAATGGAGTCAGAAAATGAACACTTTTTTCAAAGGTAAAAAACTGCTCGTCGTCGGCGGTACCAGCGGCATGGGCCTGGCCGTGGCACGCATGGTACTGGAAGCGGGCGGCAGTGTCGTGCTGACCGGGAATAAAAAAGACAAAGCCGAAGCGGTGCAAAAAGAACTGAGCCCTCTGGGACCGGTTGCGGTCATCGCGGCGAACCTGATGACCGAAGAAGGTATGGAAACTATCCGTCAGGAAATTAATGCTCACCATCGCGATATCAGCCTGATGGTGAATGCCGCCGGTATCTTCATGCCCAAAGGATTTACCGAGCACAGCTTTGCCGATTATGACATGTATCTTTCGCTGAACCGAGCCACGTTCTTTATTACACAGGATGTCGTGAAGAACATGCTCGCCGCGAAGCTCGAAGGGTCTATCGTCAACGTCGGTTCGATTGGTGCTCAGGCTGCACTGGGTGACTCGCCGGCCTCGGCCTATTCAATGGCAAAAGCGGGTCTGCATGCCCTGACGCGTAATCTGGCGATTGAGCTGGCCAGCGCGGGTATTCGTGTCAACGCGGTGTCTCCCGGGATTGTTCATACGCCGATATACGAAGGCTTCATGGACAAAGCGGATATCGCAGATGCTATGAAGTCGCTGAACGATTTCCACCCGCTGGGACGCGTCGGAACTGCCGAAGATGTGGCAAACACTATTCTCTTCCTGTTGTCTGACAAAACCTCATGGGTGACGGGCGCTATCTGGGATGTCGATGCGGGCATCATGGCGGTCAGACGATAACCCCGTGACGCTGGCATAAGCCGCCCCTTAAGGGCGGCATTTTTTTGTCGCCAGACATGTCATCAGCAGGCTTCACTAAGAATATTCACGACCTGTTCATCCGTGCCTTTTGTGTTCCCGGCACAGGGTGTTATGCCGGGTTCTGACGACATCCTGACAGGACAAAACGGCCAGAGAGAAAGGGGTTATACACGATGAGGAGCCGGTATCCGCAGTACCTGTGAAATTCTTTTCATCCCTGCTGTCAGCATACTCCGTGGGCAGGCCAGATTTAACCGGATATATCCGTCCCCATTGTCGACAAACAGCAAGCCCCCTTCAAGAAGGACCCCTGACTCCCGGGCAAAATACAGCGATAAATCCTCACCTGCGGTGTCGGGCAGGTAGCGGCTAATATCTATCCAGGCCAGATATGTCCCTTCGGGGATCGAGAACCTGGTTTCGGGTAAATAGCTGTAACGGCTCGCAATCGAAATCCCCCGGGCTCGCAATCAGCGCAATTTTCGGCTCAGATTAAGTGACAATGAAAATCCTCCCGGGCTCACATTAAGTGACAATGAGCTCGCGTTTATCTTTTTCGGCTCGCATTCCATTTCCTTCGGCTCACAATAACTGCAAATGAAATTCGTCATATCGGGAGCCCCACCGCCAGCATCCTGTCCCGCAGTTCTGCTGTTCGAGCAGGGTCGAGCTGATGGTTGAACATGGCCCTGATTTCTGCCGGTTTGGCATCAAACTGCTCCACCATGTCTTTCAGTCGATAACCATGACGCGTTAATGTCGGCTCCAAATCGTCAAGCTGGCGGGAAAGTACCGATTCAACCAGGGCGGCGGTTATCGGCTTTTCTCCCGTCTGATAACCGGCCTCCAGGGCCAGCGTCAGATGTAGTTGAACCTGAAGTGGGGTACGTAGTTTCATCGCCAGCAGGTCGAGGGCGTCGGCGGTCAGAATGTCTTCCGGCTTGCCTTTCCCCATACTGGTTTTCAGTAGCCACTGAATATATTCCCGTTGGCTACCGGTGATCCCATCCAGCGTAAAGATATCCGTGCGATAACCGATCTCCTCCATAGTCGGGCGTCGCAGGTCATTGCGCAGTTTGGGGTGACCGGCCAGAACAACCGACAGCCGGCCGCCACCGTCCTCCACAACTTCCATCAGCCTTTTGAGTCCGATCAGTGTATGCCCGTTCAGGTCATGCGCTTCATCAACAAACAATGCCACTGGCCGCTTTCCTTTTTTGACCAGTTCCTGTAACTCACGCTCGCGTCGTTCGCCCTGTTTGGGGATCTGAACCTGTTTATCCTGCGTCAAATCGTAAAAGAGCGCGTTGATGAGCGTGGCCAGTTTAATATTGTGCTTTTCAATCGACAGGGAGCGAGCTACGGTAATTTTATTTTCCTCCCTGAGACGCTGCTGCAAACGCCGCAGAGTGACTGTCTTGCCGCTGCCAACCACACCACAAACGGCAATTAACCGGCCTTCGTGGATAGCACCGCGGATATCCTTGATAAGCTGCTTATGGTGAGCCGTCTCATAGTAACCGGCCTGATCGATTGGTTGCGCCAGTCCATAATGTTCCATTACCTCAACCCGCATGATCCTCTCCTGATTGGGTGTTGCGGAAATACTCCCTGACCCGGGCAAATACCTCACTGCGGATCAGCGTGTCTGTCAGTACTTGGTCGATAAACGCCTTGTCTTCATCCGATAATTTCGCCAGCGGTGTGGCCAGATCAGCCGCAATAGCCAGCTTCGCTGCCACCGGGGTAGGAAAACAGTATTCAAACGCTGTGGACTCGAAGGGTTGATGTGGCAACACCCGCGTGCTCTGAACGCTATCGGCCACCAGTTTGAGGTCACAACCGGACAGGGCGCTGATAGGTAAGTTCAGTTGCCGAGCCAATGACTGGATACGGTCTGCCCGCACCGCTGCTTTTCCGCGTTTGAATGCCCGATAGCGGTGCAGAGGTATCGGGCCGGAAACAGGAAAATAAGGCCCCCACTTTTCACCGTCAAACTCCACGAACATTTCGTCATCAAAGAGGCCCCACAGCAGGATAACAGTTTCACCCGCCATGTCGGGTTCGACTTCGTAAGCTGTCCCGTCAATCGTTATGCGGGCATCGATACCCACCTTGCGAGACTCCGGCTCCCGGGCAAAGCGACAGTACTGTTCCCAGGTGCACATGTCCTGCACTCCCTTTGGTGGCAAATGCATCAGCCAATCTTCCTCACGGGAATGCTTTTCGCTGCGATGTCGTTGTGCGTTATAGCGTATCAGGTAGTTCCAGAGCCATTCATTCGCCTGCTGTTCAGTCTCCGGCTTATGAAAATGATACAGCGTTTCGTGGGCTTCTTTGACGGAACGGAACGGGCGCTCAACCTTGCCTTTTGACCGGGCTGTGGTGCGGGTGCCATCCTTGCCTGCCGGCATATGTGTCTGCCAGTCAATCTGCAGCGCCTGCATCACATTCTGGAAGACATGGCTTTTCGCCACCGGGCCATTATCGAGGTACAGCATTTTCGGTCGCCCCTGGAGAGACATCTCCGGATGACTTTTAGGCGCCATGGCATTAAACAGAAAACGCAAGGCAGACTCCGCATCTTCGCCATACACACAGCGGTATTCCTGGTAATTAACCCCGCTGCGATCGTCCACCACGCTGAATAACATCAGGGTAGGTTGTCCACGGGCCGGATCAATCCACTCAGGACATTCGATATATTTGAGATCAGAGGGCGACATATCGAACTGCCAGCAGTCATTACTGCACTCAGCCTGGAACCGCGCTGCCGGTGGCTCCCGTAACAGACGTGAGTGATCGAGTCGGAACAGGGACAAATAGCGGTTAACCGTTGGCCTGCGCAACAACCCCTTTGGAAGTTTAACCAGCCCCTGAGTCGTTTCCACACCATGTTCTTCGAGCAACTGAATGGCACGCGTCGTGGACAGATGACGACCGGCTTTATTGGTGGTACGTAATTTCAATGCAGCGATCAGTTCACAATAATATTCGAGTTCGGACGGCGGCAGTATCCGGGGTTTCCCGTGATCACGCCGGTGTGCAATGTGAGGTTTCTGGAAGGCACGGAGTGTACGATAGACGGTGGTGACGGAAATGCAATAGAGTAGCGCCATCGCGGTGATCTGGGCCGCGCGTTCCGGACTTTTTGGTGGCAGACGGTCAAGCCGTTGTCGCAGTTGCAACAAAGAATCGGTTGGAATGGCCTTACGCCGGCTGCTCATCGCGGTCCAGCACACGATAGACCGAGGCTCGACCGATCCCCAGTTGGCGAGAAATCGCCGTTGCGCCCATTTTCTCTTCAACGTACAACCGACGGACCTCAACAGGATCGATGCGCGGTTTGCGCCCCTGATAAACCCCGCGGGCTTTTGCGGCAGCGATACCTTCCAACTGGCGTTCACGGCGCAGGTTGGTTTCAAACTCAGCGAAGACACCCAGCATATCCAGAAACGCCTTACCTGCTGCGGTGCGCGTATCCACAGGTTGTTCTGTTGCCTTGAGGGTAATGCCCTGCTGATTCAGGGCATACACGATATCCTGCAAATCTTTAATGCTACGGGCCAGGCGATCGACTCGCGTGACAATCAGCGTGTCTCCCTTACGCAGAAAATCCAGCAACAGTTGCAGCTCAGTTCGTCCATCGCGGCTGGTCCCGCTCGCTTTTTCTGAACGGATGATTTCGCAGCCAGCGGCGCGAAGCGTCTGTATTTGCAAATCCAGATCCTGGTCGTTGGTTGAAACCCGGGCATAACCGTAAAAAGCCATTGTTATGAAAAATGTCTCGTTAGACTCTAGATGAGGAAAACGTAACATGCAGATGAGACAAAAACAATCCAAATGAGACAGAAAAACTGTCTCACCAAACTGTATGCTTTGGGTGCACCCATAAAATACGATTTTACTCCATGAGATTTGCTGACTGAATTGCAGTACGCCAGACGACCCCATATGGGTAAATGGATATTCCAGTTTATCTATTTTGACAGAGTCTTAAGGTCCGATAGCCTTAATTGCGAGCGTATCCGGTGATCATTGCGCCAGTCACACAGAGAGCGTCATGATCTGTTTGCGAAAATAACTCCAGTAACCCGTGTTTTACCCCACTACCTGTATTGGGCTGAACCAATAAATTGCTCGAATTTTTCGCACCAGATTTGCACAGTGGTGTATTCATCAATATTGACACCATTTGGCAGGTTCTTTTTGAAGTTGCCGTAGTTTTTCAAATCACCTATATATAATGATTCTTCTTTTATTTTTAAAAATGAATTACGATCATCAGCCTGGGTTTTGGTCAGATAGATCTTGTAATCCGGACCTGGAGCAATGCTACCTTCAAATGCGATTTCTTGATCGGAGACATACAGCTTTCCATCAACCCAATGAACAGCATTACTCCCTTTTTGGTTTTTAAAAAATGCCCCCGTGTAGCGGGCATTATTTTTAACTTCCTTAATTTCATCAGCACTGGAGTTTTTCTCAGCGGTGAGGATAGGCAGTACATAGATACCGACACCGAAACCCACGCCAAATAAAGCCAGGTGCGAAGCAAAAAACAGCGCTTTAATGTTTGTTTTCATAATATTTTCCTTTGCGTATGTAAAAAGCCATAAGGGTTCTGTAGCCACACATCCCTTATGTAACAGATTAACTTGTCAAATTTATGTTGCAGCTAAGCGCCTGCATTGTCGTATAGCGTTGCAGTGGCATATCCATGGGCATTGGTATTTAAATAAGTGATGCGGAAATAATCGGCGCCTGATTTTTCTGCTTTTGCTGCAAGCTTGCTAGTCAACTCATCAATCGTGCCACCTGAAACACTGATGCTCCCAAGGCGAAGCAATTCGCACTGGTGAGAATTGTTGATTTCGGTTGATGCCTGTGCCAGCACGGGCAGGATGCTCAGACTCAATATTGCAGCAATAATGAACTTTCTCATACGCCTATCCCGTTCGTATTTTGTAGTGATCAATAAAAAATATAAGGTAAATATTTCAGTGATGCAATTGTTTTTTAGCGATAACTATAAAACATGATACTATGAACATAATGATTAAGTTAAAAGATAAGGCTATCTCCATGATTGAAAAGAAAAAAACTGGCAGGCCAAAACTCATCTCATCAGATAAGCTGGCGGAGGCGTTATTTCAGGTTTTTGCGCAAAAGGGATATGCCTCAACCTCGATAGCAGACCTGACCCATGTAACCGGAATGAAACCTCCATCGCTGTATCTGGCCTTCGGTAACAAAGAGGGGATGTATGCGGCGGCGCTTATGTATTACCGCCAGCACTGGTTGGGGGGGCTGGAACAGTGTCTGCAGGATCAAACACAAACTTTCGAACAACGGATGCGTCATTTTCTTCATGACGCCTTTACGTTGTTCAGTTGTGACGGTAAACCGTTGGGGTGCGCCATGACCTTTTCCGCACTGGCTTTCCAGATTGATGAAGGAGGCCTTGCCGCACAATTACGCGATGAAAGGCAGGCATTTACCCAGTGGCTGGAAAACGAAGCGCGAGAGGCGCAGCAATGTGGAGAGCTGCCTGCTTACCTTGCTCCTGAAGCGTTTGCCTGTTTTATTATCACACTGGAAAAAGGGTTGGCGTTGACGGCGCTGGAGCGTCCGAAATCTGAGGTGGTGAAAGAGATGATTGAAAGGGTCTTGACAGCCCTGTTTCGCCAGCATAAGAAGCAATAAATTATCTACTGGTGACGCAATGGGAGAATTTTCATTTGCATTTATTGTGAGCCCGAGGCAATGAATGGCGAGCCGGAAAAGATAAACGCGAGCTCATTATCACTTAATGTGAGCCTGTGAGGATTTTCATTGTCACTTAATCTGAGCCGAAAATTGCGCTGATTGCGAGCCCGAAGGATTTCGATTGCGAGCCGTTACAAATAGCTTTTGAGATAGTCGTGCAGGTACTGGAAATTGCCGTCAATATATTCCCTCAGATGGACAAGCCAGTCATCACATTCACTCCACGCCGCTTTGTTTGCTGCCAGGCTCAGTGGAGAGATGAACTCGTCGTGTCTGAGACGCCACTCGCTTCTGACACCGGGATCCGGAATAATGATATTTGCCAACAAATTCCCGGCCAGATTGAATGTTTTACTCGAGGACATGCAGGTAATAATGCGTGTAGAATCAGGGAAAAGAGAGGCGGCCGGTGTATGACCGATACCGCTTCGGGACAGGTCGCAGTGAATTTCGTCAGATATCACCCAGATGTCATTGGCCAGGCAAATTTCAATAATCCGCTTAAGTTCATCAGGCCGCCAGACTCGTCCGGTCGGGTTATGCGGATTACACAGGAAAAGAATTTTCACACGTAAATCGGCCTGACTGGCTTTGCGTGCAAAGTCTTCCCAGTCAGGTTCCCAGCCGCCTGCTGATTTTTTTAACGCCGAGTACACCACGCGACGCTGACTGTATTCACCCGCCTTTTTAAACGGGCCATATGAAGGCGTCATAATAAGAATACTGTCATCCATGTCGGTCAGAAGCGGGACGAGACGGTTCAGCGCGGGAATAATGCCCGGAGACAGCACAATGTCTTCCGTTTTGAAACGGTGACCATATTGTCGCTCACACCAGCTGCCAAAGATCTCATAGTATTCTTCGTCGTAGATTTTAGTGTAGCCGAGTATTTTTCTATCCAGACGGTCTCTGATGGCCTGAAGAATCGGCTCTGGTGTGGCAAAAGCCATGTCAGCAACCCAGAGGTTGATTAGCCCTTCTGCCGGATACCGCATTGCAAATTCGGACTGTCCCGAAAACAGGTATTCCCGCCAGCCGTCCACGGTGAGACTGTCTGTTTTCTCTCTGCTTACGTACTCATCAAAATCATATTTCATTTCATAAACCTGCCTTAGGTGTAGTCAGAAACGTCGACCTCAGTATTACTGTCAGTCTGATGCCGGAGCGGGAAAACTGGCTCGTGTGATTAACATAAGAGAATCATCACAACTGCATGAATTAATTGCGTTATTAAGGTTCTCTCGCCTTTGTCATCGACTGACGGGGGGATTTCTCGCGTGTCACCATCACAATGCCAGTCAGCACCGCCAGGGCAGAAAATATCGTTCTGACCGTCAGTGATTCATCCAGGAATACCACACCCCCTAGCATTGCCAGACAGGGAACGCTGAGCTGAAGGGTACTGGCGGTGATAGAGCCGAGAGAGGGTAAAAGGGTATACCACAATACATATGCACCGGCTGAGGCGGCGGCACCGGACAGCAATGACAAAGCAATGCCCGCAGCATCATAGTGACCCTGCTTCATAAACAGCAACGAAAGAGCGAGAGCCATCGGCGTGGCGAGTACAAAATTTGCCGCCGTTGAAGCCCCGGCCGCCTGGCCCGCCCTCCCCCTGACGGAATAGGCGGCCCAGGCTAATCCGGCAACGATCATCATAAGTGCACTGTAAAGCGGCGGTGCCTTCGCCCCGGGTAACAGCAGGGCAGCAATTCCTGCCAGAGCAATAACTAAACCGCAAGCCCGCATAACGGAGAGTGATTCCCCTTTAAATAATCCGTGGATCACCATCGCAAACTGTACGGCACCAAAAAGTAACAGCGCACCTGCCCCGGTATCGAGATGGATATAGGCGACAGAGAAGAGCACTGCGTACACCATGAGGTAAAATCCGCTCAGCGGACGCCACAGCGATAATGTAGTTTTTGCGTGATAAAACAAGAAAGGTGACAGGACGAGTGCACCACTGGCCAGCCTGAGGCTGCTGAATGAAAGGGGATCAATGTGGCCTCCCTGCAGGGCCAGACGGCACAGAATAGAGTTTGCAGCAAACGCCAGCATTGCCAGGGATATTTTAAGAATGAGCGCGCAATTGGCCATTCAGTGAGACCTCATAAAATTCTTGTAAACTACCATCTAGTTGGTAGCATAGCGTAAGTGATCACCGAACAGGAAGCAATAATCAGCTTTCAAACTGGAAGGTGAGGACAGGCATTCGGAATGAATTCTGTTTCACATCCCCAGTAGAGGAAGGAAAACGCGTAATGCCAGATGCAGAGCAGAAGATTATTTTTCCCTGCGATCAAACATATGAAATCAGTTTAAGACCTGGAATATCCTATGAAAAAACTAAAATTTACGTTCAAAAATGCGGCTGGTGAAGAACTGGCCGGATTGCTTGAACTTCCTGAAAATCCTAAAGCGTTTGCGCTGTTAGCTCATTGTTTTACGTGTGGCAAAGACCTCAAAGGCGCGGCGCGTATTGCGCGGAAACTGACAGAGAATGCTATCGCCGTTCTCCGGTTTGATTTTACTGGTCTGGGAAACAGCGAAGGGGATTTTTCCAACACCAACTTCTCATCCAATATTTCGGACCTGCTTTGCGCGGTAGATTATCTCCGCCGACAGTACGAAGCGCCTTCTTTGCTCATCGGCCATAGCCTGGGGGGATCGGCCATTCTGTCTATTGCCGGCGAAGTTCCTGAGGCAAAGGCCGTTGTCACCATAGGATCACCCGGAGAACTGACACACGTAAAACGTCTTTTTAAGGATGATGTTGAAAACATTAACCAGCATGGAGCCTATCCCGTTGAGCTGGCCGGGCGGGTATTTACCTTAAAGAAACAGATGCTGGACAATATTCAGGAACACAAAATCGCTCATAAGGTGTTCGCCATGAACAAGCCTCTGCTTATTTTTCATGCGACTGAAGATGATACTGTGTTAATTGAGCAGGCCGAAAAAATATTCAAAGCAGCAAAGCATCCCAAGAGTTTCATTTCGTTGGGTAAGGCGGATCACCTTCTGACTCATGCTCAGGATGCTGAATACGTTGCCGATATCATTATATCGTGGAGCGAATGTTACCTATAAACAGAGTAAATGCGTTCAAACTCGTAGCGCAGAGGGCGATTTTCTGCAGAGATCGGACGCTGTTTATGCTGGACTGATTTTGCGATAAAGGCTTAGGCCGATGCATACAGGCGGGGCTGAATAAGGGTGAGGCCCTTGGGCGAGCATCCTTCATGCACCGGCTGAATGAAATCAGGGATCTGGGGGTGGGAGGATCAGCGTTACCACGCCACCGGCGCTGACACTACATACGGCGGCGATAACACTCTGGAATACGGTTTATATAGAAAGAACCATTGAGCCGCTTAAGCAAAAAGGAGTCCCTGTTAATGAACTGCTGGTCTCTCATCCTTCTCCACTGCTGTACAAAATATAGTCTTAGCGTGGGATAATTAATGAGATGGTCACTCCCTCCTTCCCGGTACTATGCTGAGGACAGGCTTTCATTCGGAGAACTATCATGGAAAACATTGCGCTCATTGGTATCGATCTGGGTAAAAACTCTTTCCATATTCATTGCCAGGATCGTCGCGGGAAGGCTGTTTACCGTAAAAAATTTACCCGGCCAAAGTTGATCGAATTTTTGGCGACATGCCCCGCTACAACCATCGCAATGGAAGCCTGTGGCGGTTCTCACTTTATGGCACGCAAGTTGGAAGAGTTGGGGCATTCCCCAAAGCTGATATCACCACAATTTGTCCGCCCGTTCGTTAAAAGCAATAAAAACGACTTTGTCGACGCCGAAGCTATTTGTGAAGCTGCATCGCGTCCGTCTATGCGTTTTGTGCAGCCCAGAACGGAATCTCAGCAGGCAATGCGGGCTCTGCATCGTGTCCGTGAATCCCTGGTTCAGGATAAGGTAAAAACAACCAATCAAATGCATGCTTTTCTGCTGGAATTTGGCATTAGCGTTCCCCGAGGAGCTGCCGTTATTAGCCGACTGAGTACCATTCTTGAGGATAATAGTTTGCCTCTTTACCTCAGCCAGTTATTGCTGAAATTACAACAGCATTATCACTATCTTGTTGAGCAGATTAAAGATTTGGAATCCCAGTTGAAACGAAAGTTGGACGAAGATGAGGTTGGACAGCGCTTGCTGAGCATTCCCTGCGTCGGAACACTGACAGCGAGTACTATTTCAACTGAGATTGGCGACGGGAAGCAGTACGCCAGCAGCCGTGACTTTGCGGCGGCAACAGGGCTTGTACCTCGGCAGTACAGCACGGGAGGTAGGACGACATTGCTGGGAATTAGTAAGCGAGGTAATAAAAAGATCCGAACTTTGTTGGTTCAATGTGCCAGGGTATTCATACAAAAACTGGAACACCAGTCTGGCAAATTGGCCGATTGGGTCAGGGATTTACTGTGCCGGAAAAGCAACTTTGTCGTCACTTGTGCTCTGGCAAACAAGCTGGCCAGAATAGCCTGGGCCCTAACGGCACGACAGCAAACTTATGTAGCATAACGGCAGAAATACACCGGTTTAAAGAATTACTGATCTGGTTTTGCGAATACTGATATTGATGATACTAACGGCCCACCGGCCTGTTGAGGAACCTGTAAAACGGAAAGGCTCATTGAAGCCGTATATTTTCTGGAGGTTCATCAGGCGCGGAACTCATCAAGGCGCGGGAATAAAATCCCATTCAGACGCCGGATAGATTCAAGCAAGCCAACTTGTCGTCAAAATCGGTGTTGCAAAAACGGGAGTGACCATAGATTCCGTTTTCTGAGACGACCCCGATCAGTATTACGTTATCCCACTCCAGCCCCTTGGAACCATGCAGTGTGGAAAGGATGAAGGGATCGCAGTCAGTAGCAGCCTCGCCTGGATTCAAGATAAGGTTTAAAAACGTGCGGGAATCGATCTTACTGGAGTCAAGTAGCTCCCCGATCCTCACGACCCCTCGTTGCTGGTCGTTCGATCCAGTGCGAGTTACACCCTCAGAGCCAACACTATCAATGAAACCCTCCATACTCAGGCGTCGTAACACATCGATAGCAGGCGTTTCCTCTCCGTCTTTCTGGCAGATAGTGGCGAGCCTGCCCAGCCGATCTTTTTGGTATTGTGCGCCCTCGAATAACTGACCTAGAGCAGACCATAGGTCGGCGTGCGGAGCCATCAATCCACTGAGCGCCGCTTTGAATTGCCCTTTCTGCCATCTAAAACCAGCCTCCTTCAGAAAGCCGTAAACAATCGCTTGTTTGTTGGGATGGTTTTCCAGTAGCCGCAGATCGCCGTACACAGACAGCAAGACGCCAACTACCAGTATCCCGATTTCGGTGCGGGTGTGTAATGCGCTTGAACCATTGAGGTAGCGATAAGGTAGCCCACACAGGCGTAAAGCAATTTCCGCCTCAGCAAGGTTCGCCTTAGTGCGGGACAATATGGCTTGTGTTCCACTGCTCACCGAGAGGTTTGATAGCACCTTGGATAGGCAGTTATCAAAGTGCAATCTGACCTCTGTTTTGGGGGTGCTAGGATGACTGACACAAAGCTTGGTCAGCTTTGTAGAGTTGCGCCGAATTACCGAGTTAGCCATCAAGGAAAGCTCATGGCCAAATCTGAACGTGCATGACAGTTGAAACACCTTCGTATTCGGGTAGTGCCTTTCAAACAGTCCGCCGATAAAGTCTGGTCGAGCACCACGCCACTCATAAATACACTGGTTAACATCACCAACAGCCATAACCGACGTATCCGACTTAGATAGCAAGCGGGTCATGTCATGCTGTATCAGGTTAACGTCCTGATATTCATCAACAATGATGTGCTTGAAGTGGGCACCAAGGCTGCTGTCATTACGCAACAGTGCGACAGCCTCAATCAAACAGTCATCAAAGGTTCGCAGACTGTTTTCCTCCAGCAGCTCACAATAGCGGCCATAGGCGTGAATAAACTCCCGTTTGATGTTGCTGAACGTTGGATCATTGGCAGCATCAACAGGAGTTACGGCCGCCGCCCGGCAGCGAGCAATAAACAGCTCGAAGTTTTCAATTTCATTGGGGTCAATATAATTCGCCTCATGGTCAAAGCCATAGCGGTAGGCTTGCTTTACCAGTTGCTCATAGCGGTAGTCGCTTGGAGTAATGAGGTCTTTCTTCTTGATTATCTGTTGGCGTTCTCCGTAACCAACAATCTTTAAGGCCAAGCTGTGGAACGTGCGGATTTCTGGAATCACGCTCGACATCAGTGCCGTCTTCAAGTTCTCCGTGAAGCTCACCTGCGCCGACTTGTTGTACATCAGGATCAGAATGGAGCGAGGATCAGTTCCCGTCTTGACCAGCCGCTCAACGCGCTTTACAAGTGTGGTTGTTTTCCCGCTACCAGGTACGGCTTTTACCAACGCATGTCCGGTGTCATGGCTGACAATACTTTTCTGCTCCCAAGTCAGTCTTTTGGTCATGCCTTAACCTTGTAATTGGCGCACTGACGGGCCTCGGTGTAGGGAACGATCTTTGCCTTACTGTGACATTGCAGATAGCCATCCTCCCATCGGCCTGCTTGCTCGCACATAATGCAGTTGGGAAATAGTGAATGAGGATCGGCGTGACGGATAAAAGCTCGTAAGTTATCAGCCAGCTCAGCGGCCCCTAACGATCTAGGCCATGTGTTCACGTCAGAATTGATTGTTAAATCCACTTCAGCGAGCGGCATCGTTTGTTCGTTGAGTCGGCCGGAACCACTTAAACTCCAGACAGACATATCCACGTTACCTACTGAGCAGACGCCGCTACAGGTGTCCACAGATTGAAACGGGGGAAGCCAGTTGAATACTCTCAGGATCTTCTCCTTGATCGAGTAGGCCCCGGTAAGCAACATCTGAATATCAGAGGCAGATTGGACCTTAAACTCAAGAATCGGGATACCGGCTTCGATCTTGTCTTGAGAGCAGGGGTGTGTGACACAAATCTCTACGTAGCAACGCCTTTCGCCAGTCGTATCATACAACATCACGTCTGGTCGCAGCCCTGTGACCTTATCGTGTTTTTCCAGCTCTGCCTGATCGAAAAATTGAGTCAAGTTGTAGCGTGCAGGCACGGATTTTACGCACTGACGTGCTTCGTCTCTAACCAAGGCTAAACGAGAACCATTACAGGCAACCCGGCGCTCCAGCTCAAGGCTAATAGGCATTTCACGGCTGAGAGCTTGTTGGTAGCGATAGAAGAATGCTTCTTTGCCGCACTTGTGAAGATAGGTTTCAAGGGCACAGCATTCTTCCGAATGGCGAAAGTGCTTAGCGTTGAACTCGCCCATTACCGGGGTCAGGGGGCTCTTACAACCTGGGCAGGTGTAAGTATGTGAGCGCAGGGCAGCGCCAATGTGCGTGAGGGTGCCCTCGCCGTCTAGCGCGTAAGCGTATTGTATTGAGCTGGATTGAGTTGTCATGACTGCGTATCCTCCCAAAAAAATCCAGCTAAGAACAGACCTTACGGCAGGCAAATGGTAAGTAGTGCTTCTTGAAGCAGTCGAGTGTACAGCGGCTCAGTGAAAAAGCTAATCGCCCGCTCAACAACCTAGTGATACTGGTGCAGATTCGACAATGAGTTAATGCCCGGAGAGCATCTGCAAGACTTCTAGCTGGAAGGCATTCCAACCAGCCCTCGCTTCTGAAAAGCCGTCAGGAAACGGTAAAATCCAACCAAGTGAGCAACTTCACTTGATCAAAGATCTAAGGCTAGAATGATGGAATTCCAACCTTAGTTTGCAAATAGCCAATAAATTAAGCTCGCTGACCGATGCGGAAAAACGCAAGGGCGTGGTTGCCTGTTCCGCAGGGAACCACGCGCAGGGGGTGTCGCTCTCCTGCGCCATGCTCGGCATCGACGGCAAAGTGGTAATGCCTATGGGCGCGCCGAAATCCAAGGTGGCCGCCACGCGCGACTACTCCGCCGAAGTTGTGCTGCATGGCGAGAACTTTAACGACACTATCGCCAAAGTGAGCGAAATCGTCGAGATGGAAGGGCGCATATTTATTCCGCCTTACGACGATCCGAAAGTGATCGCCGGTCAGGGCACCATCGGCCTGGAAATCCTCGAAGATTTATACGACGTGGATAACGTGATTGTTCCCATCGGCGGTGGTGGTTTAATTGCCGGTATTGCGACAGCAATTAAATCCATCAACCCAACTATCAATATTATCGGCGTGCAGTCTGAAAACGTGCACGGAATGGCGGCGTCGTATCAGACCGGTGAAATAACGAACCACCGCATTACCGGCACATTAGCGGACGGCTGCGACGTGTCTCGCCCGGGTAATTTAACCTTCGAAATCGTTCGTGAACTGGTTGACGACATTGTGCTGGTCAGCGAAGACGAGATTCGCAACAGCATGATCGCGCTTATTCAGCGAAATAAAGTGGTTACGGAAGGTGCTGGCGCGCTGGCGTGCGCGGCGTTATTAAGCGGCAAGCTGGACCACTATATTCAGGGCCGTAAAACCGTCTGCATTATTTCCGGTGGCAATATTGATCTCTCCCGTGTTTCCCAAATTACCGGCTTCGTTGACGCATAAAGGTGACCTATGAGCAACACAGAAAGCATTATCGTTGGCCAGACAAAAACGTCCTCCTGGCGTAAATCGGATACCACCTGGACGCTCGGCCTGTTTGGTACCGCCATTGGCGCTGGCGTGCTGTTCTTCCCCATCCGCGCAGGCTTTGGGGGGTTGATCCCTATTCTGCTGATGCTGGTTCTGGCGTTCCCCATTGCCTTTTACTGCCACCGCGCGCTGGCGCGTCTGTGTTTGTCCGGCAGTAACGTCTCCGGCAACATCACCGAAACGGTGGAGGAGCATTTTGGTAAGACCGGCGGGGTGGTGATCACCTTCCTCTACTTCTTTGCTATTTGCCCGCTGCTGTGGATTTACGGCGTCACCATTACCAACACCTTTATGACCTTCTGGGAAAACCAGCTCCAGATGCCTGCCCTGAACCGCGGCGTGGTAGCGCTGTTCCTGCTGCTGCTGATGGCCTTTGTGATCTGGTTCGGTAAAGACCTGATGGTGAAGGTGATGAGCTACCTGGTGTTCCCGTTCATCGCCAGCCTGGTGCTGATTTCTCTCTCGCTGATCCCGTACTGGAACTCAGCGGTGATCGACCAGGTTAACCTGAGCGATATCGCCTTCACCGGTCATGACGGCATTCTTGTCACGGTGTGGCTGGGGATTTCCATTATGGTCTTCTCCTTCAACTTCTCGCCTATCGTCTCCTCGTTTGTGGTCTCCAAGCGCGAAGAGTACGAGCCGGAGTTTGGTAAAGAATTCACCGAGCAGAAATGTTCCAAAATCATCGGTCGCGCCAGCCTGCTGATGGTGGCGGTGGTGATGTTCTTCGCCTTTAGCTGCCTGTTTACGCTCTCTCCGCAGAACATGGCGGACGCCAAAGCGCAGAACATTCCGGTGCTCTCTTACCTGGCGAACCACTTTGCGTCGATGTCAGGCAGTAAATCCACGTTCGCCACGGTGCTGGAGTACGGCGCGTCCATCATCGCACTGGTCGCTATCTTTAAATCCTTCTTCGGTCACTACCTGGGCACGCTGGAGGGGCTGAACGGCCTGATCGTTAAGTTCGGCTACAAGGGCGACAAGAAGAACGTCTCCGTGGGCAAGCTGAACACCATCAGCATGGTCTTCATCATGGGCTCCACCTGGATTGTGGCCTATGCCAACCCGAACATTCTGGACCTTATTGAAGCCATGGGCGCGCCAATTATCGCCTCTCTGCTGTGCCTGCTGCCGATGTACGCCATCCGCAAAGCACCGGCGCTGGCGAAATACAAAGGCCGGACCGAGAACATCTTCGTCACCGTGGTCGGCCTGCTGACCATTCTGAACATCGTGTACAAACTGTTTTAAACCAAAGCTCAGGAAGAGCGGAGCCATACCATGATTGAGTTTCCGGTAGTACTGGTCATTAACTGCGGATCGTCCTCTGTTAAGTTTTCGGTGCTGGACGCCGCAGGCTGCGATGCCCTGCTGACGGGCATTGCGGACGGCATCAACACAGAAAAAGCCTTTATTTCCGTGAATGGGGGTGAGCCAGTCAGACTGGCTCATCAGGACTACGAAGGGGCGCTGGCCGCCATCGCCCTGGAGCTGGAGAAGCGCGACCTGATGGGCAGCGTGGCTTTGATTGGCCATCGCATTGCCCACGGCGGCGATCTCTTCAGCGAGTCGACCCTGATCACGGAAGAGGTGATGGAGCAGATCCGCCAGGTCTCCCCGCTGGCGCCGCTGCATAACTACGCTAACCTGAGCGGCGTGGAAGCCGCAGAGCGACTCTTCCCCGGGGTGCAGCAGGTGGCGGTATTTGATACCAGCTTCCACCAGACCATGGCGCCGCAGGCGTATCTGTACGGCTTGCCGTACCGCTATTTTGAAGAGCTGGGCGTGCGCCGCTACGGCTTCCACGGCACCTCTCACCGCTACGTGGCGGCGCAGGCGCACGCGCTTCTCGGGCTCTCCGCCGAAGACAGCGGCCTGGTGATTGCCCATCTCGGCAACGGGGCGTCCATTTGCGCGGTGCGTAACGGCGTAAGCGTGGACACGTCCATGGGGATGACGCCGCTTGAAGGACTGGTGATGGGCACGCGCTGTGGCGACGTAGATTTTGGCGCGATGGCGTGGATTGCCCGGCAGACCGGCCAGACGTTCGAGGATCTGGAGCGCGTGGTCAACAAAGAGTCCGGGCTGCTGGGGATCTCCGGCATCTCCTCCGATTTGCGCGTGCTGGAGAAAGCCTGGCATGACGGCAACGAGCGGGCGCGGCTGGCGATAAAGACCTTTGTCCACCGCATAGCGCGGCATATCGCCGGTCATGCCGCATCCCTGCACCGTCTGGATGGCGTGGTGTTTACCGGCGGGATCGGTGAGAACTCCGTGCTTATCCGCGCGCTGGTGGTGGAGCACCTGAAGGTGTTTGGCATCATCCTCGACGAGTCCAAAAATGCCCTGCCGGGCAGCGCGGGTGAGCGCGTGATCTCCACCGAGTCGTCCCGCGCGGCCTGCGCGGTGATCCCTACCAATGAAGAAAAAATGATCGCGCTGGATGCCCTCCGTCTTGGGAAGGTCACCCCGGCTGCGGCTTACGCCTGATAAAGCGAGAATCTGATGAAAGTAACAATCGATACGGGCGTCGCGCCTTACAGCGACGCATGGGCCGGGTTTCGCGGTGAAGAATGGAAAAACGCCGTTAACGTGCGCGATTTTATTCAGCATAACTACACCCCTTATGAAGGCGATGAAGCTTTCCTCGCGCAGGCGACGCCAGCAACGACGGCGCTGTGGCAGAAGGTGATGGTCGGCATTCGCCAGGAGAATGCCACCCACGCTCCGGTGGATTTTGACACCAACATCGCCACCACCATTACCGCGCACGGGCCGGGCTATATTGACCAGGAGCTGGAGACGATCGTCGGCCTGCAAACCGACAAGCCGCTCAAGCGGGCCCTGCATCCGTACGGCGGGATCAATATGATCCGCAGCTCGTTCGAAGCCTACGGTCGCGAGATGGATCCGCAGTTTGAATATCTCTTCACCGACCTGCGCAAAACCCACAACCAGGGCGTATTTGACGTTTACTCTCCGGAGATGATGCGCTGCCGAAAATCCGGCGTGCTCACCGGTCTGCCGGACGGCTACGGGCGCGGACGCATCATCGGCGACTACCGTCGCGTGGCGCTATACGGCATCAGCTATCTGGTGCGCGAGCGTGAACTTCAGTTCGCCGATCTCCAGGGGAAACTGGAGCGCGGAGACGATCTGGAGGCCACGATCCGCCTGCGCGAGGAGCTGGCGGAGCACAAACGTGCGTTGCTCCAGATCCAGCAGATGGCGGCGAACTATGGCTTTGATATTTCACGTCCGGCGATGAATGCGCAGGAAGCGGTGCAGTGGGTCTACTTTGCCTACCTTGCCGCAGTGAAATCCCAAAACGGCGGGGCGATGTCGCTGGGGCGCACGGCCTCGTTCCTCGATATCTACATTGAACGCGACATGCAGGCAGGAAGGCTGAACGAGGTGCAGGCCCAGGAGCTGATCGACCACTTCATCATGAAGATCCGCATGGTGCGCTTCCTGCGCACGCCGGAGTTCGACACGCTCTTCTCCGGCGATCCGATCTGGGCCACGGAAGTGATCGGCGGCATGGGGCTGGATGGCCGTACGCTGGTGACCAAAAACAGCTTCCGCTATCTGCATACCCTGCACACCATGGGGCCTGCGCCGGAGCCAAACCTGACGATCCTCTGGTCCGAACAGCTGCCGATCGCGTTCAAGAAATACGCCGCGCAGGTCTCGATCGTCACCTCCTCGCTGCAATACGAGAACGACGATCTGATGCGTGCCGACTTTAACAGCGACGACTACGCCATTGCCTGCTGCGTCAGTCCGATGGTGATCGGCAAGCAGATGCAGTTCTTCGGCGCACGCGCCAACCTGGCGAAAACGCTGCTGTACGCGATTAACGGCGGGGTGGATGAGAAGCTGAAGATCCAGGTGGGGCCGAAAACCGAGCCGCTGCTGGATGAGGTACTGGATTACGACACCGTAATGGCTAGCCTCGATCACTTCATGGACTGGCTGGCAGTGCAGTACATCAGTGCGCTGAATCTCATTCACTACATGCATGATAAATACAGCTACGAAGCCTCGCTGATGGCGCTGCACGACCGGGACGTTTACCGCACCATGGCCTGTGGCATTGCCGGGCTGTCGGTGGCGGCGGATTCCCTGTCGGCCATCAAGTACGCCACGGTAAAACCGGTGCGCGACCACACCGGTCTGGCGGTCGATTTCGTCATCGAAGGCGACTATCCGCAATACGGCAACAACGACGATCGCGTGGACAGTATCGCCTGCGATCTGGTTGAGCGCTTTATGAAGAAAATCCAGGCGCTGCCGACGTACCGCAACGCCGTGCCGACGCAGTCGATTCTGACCATCACCTCCAATGTGGTTTACGGGCAGAAGACCGGCAACACGCCGGACGGACGTCGCGGCGGTACACCGTTTGCGCCTGGCGCCAACCCGATGCACGGGCGCGACAGAAAAGGAGCGGTGGCGTCGTTGACCTCGGTCGCCAAGCTGCCGTTCACCTATGCCAAAGACGGGATCTCCTACACCTTCTCCATCGTGCCGCAGGCACTGGGCAAGGACGAGCTGGTGCGCAAAACCAACCTTGTCGGGCTGCTGGACGGGTACTTCCACCACGAAGCGACCATCGAGGGCGGGCAGCACCTGAACGTCAACGTGATGAACCGGGAGATGCTGCTGGATGCCATCGCCCATCCGGAGAACTATCCGAACCTGACGATCCGCGTTTCAGGCTATGCGGTGCGGTTTAACGCTCTGACGCGCGAGCAGCAGCAGGACGTGGTTTCGAGGACGTTTACGCAGGCGATCTAACACAGGCCCCATCTTCAGCCTCCTCAGATGAGGAGGCTTTTAATTTTGTGAACACCGTCAATTTTAGAAAACTCGCTCTCTTTTCTGCTATCCCGAAGTAATATTTTCCTCTTGCCTTAGGAAATCCCTATAAAAGTTGTGACTTTTTTCTCCCGCGCTCCGGATATGATCTCCCCATACCAATAACTCACACCTGCACCCTCTGACTCGCAATCGCTGGCGATCGGAACCTTATAAAAACAAATCGTTACCCTACAAAATAAGCGAGTGCCCAATGAATATGGCAACAAACAGCAGTGTGATTGTGAGTGATTCCCCTGCGGCAAGGCGGGCGGGAATGAGCGAAAGCGAATGGCGAGAGGCGATTAAATTCGACAGCACCGATACGGGCTGGGTCATCATGAGTATTGGGATGGCTATCGGCGCGGGCATTGTTTTTCTTCCGGTGCAGGTTGGATTAATGGGGCTATGGGTATTTTTACTCTCGTCGATAATTGGTTATCCGGCCATGTACCTGTTCCAGCGCCTGTTTATTAATACGCTGGCGGAATCACCGGAATGTAAAGACTATCCGAGCGTTATTAGCGGATATTTAGGCAAAAACTGGGGCATCTTATTGGGTGCACTTTATTTCGTGATGCTGGTGATCTGGATGTTTGTCTATTCGACGGCCATTACCAACGACAGCGCATCCTATTTACACACCTTCGGCGTAACCGACGGTTTGCTCTCGGAAAATCCGTTCTACGGCTTATTCCTGATCTGCATTCTGGTCGCCATTTCGTCGCGCGGTGAAAAGCTGCTGTTTAAAGTCTCCAGCCTGATGGTGCTGACCAAATTATTTGTGGTGGCGGCGCTGGGGCTTTCGATGATTGGCCTCTGGCATTTAGCCAACGTCGGCATGCTGCCGCCAATGGGGCTGCTGATTAAAAACGCCATTATTACGCTGCCTTTCACCTTAACCTCCATTCTGTTTATTCAGACATTAAGCCCGATGGTGATTTCCTATCGTTCAAGGGAAAAATCCGTTGAGGTGGCGCGTCATAAAGCGCTGCGGGCAATGAATATCGCCTTTGGTGTGCTGTTTGTGACGGTCTTTTTCTACGCTGTCTCCTTCACCCTGGCGATGGGGCACGACGAGGCGGTAAAAGCCTACGAGCAGAATATTTCCGCCCTGGCAATCGCAGCACAGTTTATCAGCGGTGACGGCGCGGGCTGGGTCAAAATCGTCAGCGTAATCCTCAATATTTTCGCTGTGATGACCGCGTTCTTTGGCGTCTATCTCGGCTTTCGTGAGGCGACGCAGGGCATTGTGATGAACATCCTGCGCCGCAAAATGCCGGCGGAGAAAATCAATGAAAATGCCGTCCAGCGCGGGATTATGCTGTTCGCCATCCTGCTGGCCTGGAGCGCGATTGTGTTAAACGCGCCGGTGCTGAGCTTCACTTCCATCTGTAGCCCTATTTTCGGGATGGTGGGCTGCTTAATTCCGGCGTGGCTGGTCTACAAAGTGCCCGCACTTCATAAATATAAAGGCGTATCGCTGGTGATTATTGTAATTACCGGGCTGCTGCTTTGTGTTTCTCCTTTCCTCGCCTTCTCATGAGGTTAAATAAGGTCGTAACGATGTCTGAGCAAATTAATCCTTTATGGAACCATTTTATTCGCGCGGTGCAGGAAGAGGTAAAGCCTGCGCTGGGCTGTACCGAACCCGTCTCGCTGGCGCTGGCGTGCGCGATGGCTGCCGGACAGCTTGACGGTGAGGTGACGCGTATCGAGGCGTGGGTATCGCCGAACCTGATGAAAAACGGGCTTGGCGTAACGGTGCCCGGTACCGGTATGGTCGGTTTACCCATCGCGGCCGCGCTGGGCGCGACAGGCGGTAACGCGCATGCCGGACTGGAGGTGTTGAAAGACGCGTCGTCCGAGGCGCTAACGCGCGCCAAAGCACTGCTGAACGCGGGTCTGGTGCAGGTAAAATTGCAGGAGCCGTGCGATGAGATCCTCTATTCACGTGCCTGCGTTTACGTCGGTGAATCCTCGGCGATGGTGACCATCGCCGGCGGGCACACCCGTGTGGTGGAGATGGTGTGTCAGGGCGAAACGCGCTTCAGGCTTGACGATAATCAGAGCCAGAACAGCGACGATCCGCTGGAGGTGCTCTCGACCACCACGCTGTCGCAGATCCTTGAGTTTGTAGAGCTGGTGCCGTTCGACGCGATCCGCTTTATCCTCGATGCGGGACGGCTGAACGATGCGCTCTCCCGGGAAGGTTTACGTGGCAACTGGGGGTTGCATATTGGTGCGACGCTCAATAAACAGCGCACACGCGGATGGATGGCGCAGGATCTGGGTTCAGACATTGTTATCCGCACCAGCGCAGCCTCGGATGCCCGCATGGGGGGCGCGACGCTGCCGGCGATGAGCAACTCGGGTTCCGGGAATCAGGGCATCACCGCCACCATGCCGGTGGTGGTGGTGGCTGAGCACGTTCAGGCCGATGACGAACGGCTGGCGCGGGCGCTGATGCTCTCGCACCTGTCGGCGATCTATATCCATTACCAGCTTCCGCGCTTGTCCGCGCTGTGTGCGGCGACAACAGCCGGAATGGGGGCAGCGGCGGGGATGGCGTGGCTGATGGGCGGATCTTACCAGACTATTGCCATGGCGATCGGCAGTATGATCGGCGACGTCAGCGGGATGATCTGTGACGGGGCGTCTAACAGTTGCGCAATGAAGGTCTCGACCAGCGTCACCAGCGCCTGGAAAGCCGTGATGATGGCGTTGGATGATACTGCCGTGACGGGTAATGAGGGGATTGTGGCGCACGACGTGGAGCAGTCGATCGCGAACCTGTGCGCGCTGGCGTGCCGCTCGATGCAGGCAACGGACCGGCAGATTATTGAGATTATGGCGAGTAAGGTGTAAAAATTTCCCCTCACCCCAACCCCTCTCCCCATAGGGGCGAGGGGGCTCGATCGTTCCCTCTCCCCTTTGGGGAGAGGCTAGGGTGAGGGGGGGTTAAACCGGCAAATCAATCAGCAGCGCGCGCAGCGGCGTATCCGCCACCAGGGTGATATTCGCTTCATCACGAATAAACGCACCGTCTCCGCAGGTGAGCGCCTCTTTCTCTTCCGCGTGCGTCACCGCATGCACCGTACCGTGAATGGACTGCAGATAGGCGCGCGGGCCATGAAGCTGGAAGCTTGCCTGTTCACCTTTTTTCAGTTCGATATGGTGCAGCCACACCTGCTGGCGTAACTGCAGGCTGCCTTTGCTGCCGTCTGGCGAGGCAATCAGCTGCTGTTTATCGCCCTTCAGATCGATTTTTTGCACCAGCGGATTTTCCCGCTCCGGACAGGCATCCAGCCACAGCTGCATGCGGGTCAGCGTTTTGTCTTTGCTGAGGTTATGCTCGCTATAGCTAATACCCGGCTGCGTAGAAATTAACAGCGCCTCGCCAGCCTTCGCCTGGACATGATTGCCCTCGCTATCGCGGTATTCTGCCTCGCCTTCCAGGATCAGGTTCAGGATATCGACTTTCGGGTACGTGCGCGGCTGGAAGGACGCGCCCGGGGCGAGCACTTCCTGGTTCAATACGCGCAGTGAAGCGTAACCGAGAAGTTTAGGGTCAAAGTAGTGTCCAAAGGAAAAGGTGTAGCGGGCCTGCAACCAACCGAAATCGGCTTGTCCACACTGTTTCGCTGTTCTTGTCGTAATCATAAACTTGACCTCTCTTTACACTAAATCAATGGTAAAGGTATGGACGCTGCAATGTTAGCCAGATATTCTGCCCGGTATGTTCAAATTTCCTGAATGAGAACGAGATGGCTAAAGAGAGAGCATTGACGCTTGAGGCGCTTCGCGTCATGGACGCGATTGACAGGCGCGGCAGTTTTGCCGCGGCGGCAGATGAACTGGGGCGCGTTCCGTCTGCGCTGAGCTATACCATGCAAAAGCTGGAGGAGGAGCTGGATGTTGTGCTCTTCGATCGCTCTGGTCATCGAACAAAATTCACCAACGTTGGGCGGATGCTGCTGGAGCGCGGCCGCGTATTGCTGGAAGCGGCGGATAAACTGACGACCGATGCCGAAGCGCTGGCCCGCGGCTGGGAAACCCATCTGACGTTAGTGACCGAAGCGCTGGTGCCCACCGAGGCGCTGTTCCCGCTGGTGGACAGACTGGCCGCGAAAGCCAATACCCAGCTGTCGATCATCACCGAGGTACTGGCCGGGGCGTGGGAGCGTCTTGAGACGGGCAGGGCGGATATCGTCATTGCGCCGGATATGCATTTCCGCTCATCGTCAGAAATTAACTCGCGCAAACTGTACAGCGTGATGAACGTCTACGTCGCTGCGCCGGGTCACCCGATCCATCAGGAGCCGGAACCGCTCTCTGAGGTCACGCGCGTGAAATACCGCGGCGTGGCGGTGGCGGATACCGCGCGCGAGCGCCCGGTGTTAACGGTGCAGTTGCTGGATAAACAGCCGCGTCTGACGGTGACGTCGCTGGAAGATAAGCGTCAGGCGCTGCTGGCGGGGCTGGGCGTGGCGACCATGCCGTATCCGTTCGTCGAAAAGGACATTGCAGAGGGACGGCTGCGCGTTGTCAGCCCGGAATACACCAGCGAAGTGGATATTATTATGGCGTGGCGTCGTGACAGCATGGGCGAAGCCAAATCATGGTGTTTACGCGAAATTCCGAAGCTTTTCACGCAATATAATAAATAAAATCGTAATTTGTAGGCCCGGTAAGCGAAGCGCCACCGGGCTTTTTTTTATGCGCAGATCTTCGGATCCGGACCAAAGCGGTTTTCTCCCGGCGTTCCGCTCTGACAGTTGAAAATCAAAATCACGATCCAGCCGATAAGCGGGATCAACAGCAACAGCAGCCACCACGCCGAACGATCGGTGTCGTGAAGACGACGAAACAGTACGGCCCATGAAGGCAGCAGAACCAACACACCATAAATGGTGGTGAGAATGCCTTCGCCCCCCTCGCGTTCCCAGCCGAGGATTTTGTCCACAATACCCAGCACCATAATCAGGACGAAGTTCACCAGAACGAACATCCAGTACTCTTTACGGCGGGCACGGCCACCAAATCCAACGTAGTTGCGCAGTACTTTTAAATACCAGTCCATTTTTCCTTGCCTCTTAGTCAGTCAATCACTTGTTTTCTAAGCGATCGAGGTAAGGATAGATGTATGCCGTGAATTAAAAAAGGGAATCAATTGATTCCCTAAATAATTATCCGAAACGCACGTCGCGCCCGTGTGGTTCATCCAGATCCTGCCACGGACCAATGGAGATAATGCCCGTTGGGTTGATGGTCTTATGACTGCGGAAATAATGGGTGCGAATATGGTCAAAATTGACCGTCTCCGCAATACCCGGCATCTGATAGATGTCGCGCAGGAAACCGTGCAGGTTCAGATAATCGCTGATGCGATGCTTGTCGCACTTGAAGTGGGTGACATACACCGGATCGAAGCGGATCAGCGTCGTCCACAGGCGGATGTCTGCTTCGGTGAGGCGATCGCCCGTTAAATAACGATGCTGGCCGAGGATCTGCTCCAGACGTTCCAGGGATCCAAACACGTTGCCGACCGCTTCGTCGTACGCTTCCTGACTGGTGGCAAAACCGGCTTTATAGACGCCGTTGTTGACGTTGTCGTAGATCCAGCCGTTCAGCTCGTCAATTTTCTCGCGCAGCTCAACCGGATAGTAATCCCCGGCGCGGGCGCCGTGCGCGTCAAACGCGGTATTGAACATGCGAATGATTTCAGCGGATTCATTGCTGACGATCGTCTGGTTTTTCTTGTCCCACAGCACAGGCACCGTTACGCGTCCGGTGTAGTGCGGATCGGCGCGCAGATAGAGCTGATACAGGAAATCGTGATGATAAAGCTCATCACCCGTCGCGGCCGGGAAGTCACTGTCGAACGTCCAGCCGTTTTCCAGCATCAGCGGGTTGACCACCGAAACCGGAATTAGCGATTCGAGACCTTTAAGTTTGCGCACAATCAGCGTGCGGTGCGCCCACGGACAGGCGAGAGAAACATACAGATGATAACGATCTTTCTCCGCCGCAAAGCCCCCTTCGCCACTCGGGCCGGGCGCGCCGTCGGCGGTCAGCCAGTTACGGAAGGCCGAAACAGAGCGCTTAAAGCGTCCACCGGTGGATTTGGTGTCATACCAGACATCCTGCCAGACGCCGTCTACGAGTTGTCCCATTTTTTACTCCTCCGTCAGATAGCAAAAGCGAGGAGATGTCTCCTCGCTTTGAATTTAATCAGTATAGCGTGCTTACCACTTCTTATTCAGAAGACGGTCGATGCTGTAGGCGCCCGGACCCGTGATAGCCAGCAGCAGGAAGCCACCTGCGATGGTCAGGTTTTTCATGAACATCAGAGAGTTCACGCCTTCCGCAAAGTTGCTGTGGAAGATGAACGCGGTCAGCAGGGTAAAGCCTGCGGTGAACAGCGCCGTGGTGCGGGTCAGGAAACCGAACAGCACTGCCAGGCCGCCGCCGAACTCAAGCAGGATGGTCAGTGGCAGCAGGAAGCCCGGCACGCCCATCGCTTCCATATACTGCTGAGTGCCCGCATAGCCGGTAATTTTGCCCCAGCCTGCGGTGATGAACAGCACAGGCATCAGAATACGCGCTACCAATACACCAACATCTTCTAATTTTTTCATTTTACTCTCCAGGAAACCACATCAGCGGCTAAACGTTATTTGCGTGCAAATTCGGGTAGATACCGCGTCTTTGCTGTCGATGGAGAGGAGTGTAAACGGGGCGGATGGCAATTGTTAGCAAGGAAAACTGTCAATTTTTTTCAAAGATATTGAGTAAGGGAGCATGGAGAGATTTTGCCGGGTGACGGCTACGCCTTACGCGGCCTACTTTTTTACCGTAGACCGGGTAAGCGCAGCGCCACCCGGCGAGAAGGCTAGCGCAGCTGCTGCTGACGAATCGTTGCTTTCACCAGACGCCATGCGCTCCAGACACCAAAGCCACGGCGTGCCCAGCGAATCAGCATGTTTGGATGACGAATCGTCCAGATCGCCATCACGCTGCTACCCACCAGCGCCCACGATCGCAGGCTCAGAAGAGTATTCCAGCCGCGATCGTAACGCTGGGTCAGCTCCAGCCAGTCGCGACGGCTGGCGGACAGGTCCAGCCGCTGCTGCTGGATCTGGCTCAGCAGATACGCTTTCCGCTTTTGACGTTCGGCTTTGTCGCTCACGACTTATCATCCTCCAGCAGGGCGCGGTCGTTGGCCAGCTCCTGGCGAGTATGGCGCAGGAAGGTCGACGTGCGCGCTTTATGCAGGGTCCAGATACCGCCTATCAGCGCCGCCACCAGCAGAACCACGGTAGTCGCAATCATCGCGTTCAGCCGATACTGTGGATCGATAGCCCAGATGATTAACACCATCAGGCTCATCAGACCAAACGCGGCAAAGAGCATCGTAAGCCCAAGCATGAGCAGCATCTGGAAGAGATTGGCTTTCTCCTCTTCCAGTTCCACTACCGCAAGCCGGACGCGCGTTTCGGCAATCCCGACCAGCGTCGTAAGAATACGCTGGCCGATGCCGAGGACGTTTTTAGCAGGCCCTTGTGCGTGACGTGGATCTTCCATAATCAACGACGCGTCAGCAGGACACCCAGCACCACACCCACTGCGGCACCAATACCAACGCCTGTCCATGGATTGTCACGTACATATTCGTCTGCGCGCGCAGCCGCTTCGCGGGTCTGTTTCGCCAGTGCATCACCGGTTTCACCCAGACGGTAACGGCTCTCTTTCAGTGCCTGCTCCGCTTTGCTGCGCAGTTTGCTGACTTCTTCTTTCGATTTATCGGCAGAAGAGTTCAGCACCTCTTCCAGGGTGTCCGCCAGGGATTTCAGCTCAGCGCGCAGATGTTCTGAAGTTGTATCTTTTGACATGATTCTCTCCTGTTGAGATTTCCGTTAACTCAATAATCGCGAGCTTCCAGCGCTTTCAGTTCGTCCTGCGCCTCTTGCAACTTCCTCTCGCGCTTGGCAATTTTTTCCGCATCACCTTTCTCTTTCGCTTCTTGCAGGTCTTGACGGCGCTCGGCTATCTCGTCCTTCTGTTCAGCGATTTTTTCCTGATGATCGGCACGCAGCTTGCTGTCCGTACAATTGTCTTTCACTTCGCTCAGCGCTTTTTTCAGTCCGTCGATCCGGTGCTGATTGTTATGCTTTTCGGCATAACTGATTTCGCGTTGAATATCCTGTTCTTTCTCCTGACAAAGAGACATAGCGAAGGAAGCTGTGCTTAAAGAAAAAAGGGCCAGAGCCAGGGTGATGCGGTATTTCATTATAGAAACCTTCCATTGTGTTACGGCGTAAGCCGTGTTCCAGAACTATGCGGAGAACATCTGAGGGGTGCTCCGCGTACTTAAGCATAGTAAGTAAACGGGAGTTTCACCAAAGTGGGTGAAAATATTCGGAATATTAGTCGTTAGCCAAATCGATGCGACGTGTCGCGTAACCGTGACATCCAGGAGGCTACGTGGCTGTCATCATCCTGTTGCGCGATGATGTAACCCTGCGGCAACGTGCGGTCCAGCACCGCTTTCGCCGCGGCGCTTTGCGCACTGGAGTCAAATTTTATCAGCAGCACATCGTCTTGCGGCGTGATGCTCTTAAAGCGGATCCCGTTAGCGTCCAGATGATGCCAGATGGAAAAACCATCCGGCACGCTGGTTCCTTGACTCACAGGACGGATAGTCAGCGTCGACTCCTGGTGCTGTAGGGCAGACCATAGCAGGATGAGAGCGCTGAACATCATTAGCGCGACGATGGCGTAAGAGAAGCGGCGCAGCGCGAGCGGGGAGATAACCATCGTTAACCCCTGGCTCCGTATTTCTTTTTCCACAGTACGACCAGTGAACCGACCAGGCCAAACACCAGCAGGACGACGGGCAGCAGCATCAGGCAAGACATCAGCTGGTCTTCATATTTCATAAAGACCGGCGTTTTACCGAGCGCGTAGCCGAGCGTGGTCAGGATCAGAACCCACAGCAGGCCGCTCATCCAGTTAAAGAACTGGAAGCGCGCGCTGCTCAGGCCGGACAAGCCCGCAATGGTCGGCAGCAGGGTGCGTACGAATGCGATAAAGCGGCCAATCAGCAAGGCGGAGAGCCCGTGCTTATGGAAAAGGTGGTGCGCTCGCTGGTGATAATGTGCCGGAAGATGCGAAAGCCAGTTCTGAACGATTCGCGTGTTGCCCAGCCATCGCCCCTGAATATAACTCACCCAGCAACCCAGGCTGGCGGCAATGGTCAACAGCAGAACCGTTTGTGGGAAAGCCATCGCCCCTTTTGCACAGAGCACCCCAACCAGCACCAGCAGGCTGTCGCCCGGTAAAAAGGCAGCAGGCAGCAGACCGTTCTCAAGGAACAGGATCATAAATAACACAAAGTAGAGCATGCCAATCATGGACGGGTTGGCCAGCGTTTCGAAATCCTGAGCCCAGAGGGCGTTCAGTAGTTGGGTCAAAAGTTCCATTCAGTGTTCCTGGAAATCGGTTAACGTCACGCCTGTCATTCGGGAAAACAGCACGGCGACATTGTTATGATTTCATTATGGTCGCTCGCGGACACAATGATGTGTGGCCAACACTGTTCCCTGTTAATTGGCTGGTTAGCAAGCACTAACTTACAAAATAACGAAGTGAATCCAATTGTAACAAAGCCCGACGTTCTGCGTCACAGAATTTGAGGGGAAACACGATTTTGGCGTAAGCCACGGAGGGGAGCGAGAGATTTTACAAAGGCTGACACTATAGAGGTTTTCTTACCCTGTCTGGCCGGAAGGCGCGGCGGTGCGCCTGCCAGCAGTTCAGGAGGTTATTTTGCGACATTGGTCGCGGTATCGAGGTGAACCACCGGATTATCAGCAAAAAGATAGCGGTCAGCGTTAAATTCAAAGTCATCACTCGTTTCATTAAAAAGCATCTGTTTAGTGTTCTCCAGATGCTGCCACATTGCCAGTTTCGCCGCATGCGGATCTTTACGAATCAGGGCCTTAAGAATCTGGTCGTGGTCGTCACACCAGTTATCTACCGTGCGGGAATCAATGTGATCGTGCAGTTTCTTCCAGTACGGGTTGTGAACGCGCTGAGTCCACATTTTTTCAACGATTGCCGCCAGCGCTGTGTTCTGAGTCGCAAGGGCGACCTGAACGTGGAATTGCAGGTCCCATTCGGAATCGCGGAAACATTTTTCTTTACGCGCATGATCCTGGATTTCCATCAGCTTCATGATGTCCTGCTTGGTGACCTGCGTCGCTGCGAATTCTGCGATATTGCTTTCAATCAGCTGGCGAGCCTGGAGAAGCTCAAACGGACCGTAGCTGGCAAATTCCAGACTTTCGTCCGGCGTGGGGGAGTGTTTCGCCTGGCTGGAAATCACGTGAATACCGGAACCTTTGCGTACCTCAACATACCCTTCAACTTCCAGCATGATGATGGCTTCGCGGACCACCGTACGGCTGACGCTTTTTTCATCCGCAATAAAACGCTCAGCGGGAAGTTTATCACCGACAAGATAGACCCCTTGCTCGATGCGATCTTTCAGCTCGGCGGCAAGTTGTTGATATAAACGACGTGATTCGGTGATTTCCATATGCGCTCCAGGCAGGGTACGGCGAATGATTTGTTATACCACTTTTGCTTGCCACTCTCCAGATTTCGCCATTAAAAAAGCCGCCCGGAGGCGGCTTTTGCGACGTTTTTGCCGGGTGGCGCTACGCTTACCCGGCCTACGGTTTTATCGGGTGTTGTAGGCCGGGTAAGGCGGAGCCGCCACCCGGCACAACAAGCTAACTCTGCGTCGCCGGTCCCCCAAGGGACTCTTTCGCCAGTTCCTCGGCGGATTTACTCTTCAGCACCGTCCAGATAACCACTGCACCCAGCAGGTCGAAGATGGCCAGTACCGCGAACAGCGGGCTGAAACCGATGGTGTCTGCCAGCGCGCCGACCACCAGCGCAAACAGGGTACTTGCGGTCCAGGCGGCCATCCCGGTCAGACCGTTGGCGGTGGCAACTTCGTTACGACCAAACACGTCGGACGAGAGCGTAATCAGCGCGCCAGACAGAGACTGGTGAGCAAAGCCCCCGATACACAGCAGGGCGATAGCCACGTAAGGACTGGTGAACAGGCCAATCATGCCAGGGCCAATCATCAGCAGGGCGCCCATGGTGACCACCATCTTACGGGACACAATCAGGTTCACGCCAAACCAGCGCTGGAACAGCGGTGGCAGGTAGCCGCCGACGATACAGCCCAGGTCTGCAAACAGCATTGGCATCCAGGCGAACATCGCGATCTCTTTCAGGTTAAAGCCGTAGACTTTGAACATGAACAGCGGGATCCAGGCGTTGAACGTACCCCAGGCCGGTTCCGCCAGGAAGCGTGGCAGGGCGATACCCCAGAACTGACGGGTACCCAGGATCTGCCAGACGGACATTTTTTTACCGTTGTCGGTCTGATGATGAGATTCCTGACCATTGATAATGTAGTCACGTTCTTCGGTAGACAGCTTTTTCTGATCGCGCGGGTGTTTATAGAAGATCAGCCACGCCATGGCCCAGGCAAAGCTCAGCACACCGGAGATGATGAACGCCATTTGCCAGCTGTGCATCACAATCGCCCACACCACCAGTGGCGGAGCAATCATCGCCCCGATGGAGGAACCCACGTTGAAGTAACCGACAGCGATTGAACGTTCTTTTGCCGGGAACCATTCAGAGCTGGCTTTCAGACCCGCAGGGATCATCGCCGCTTCGGCAGCACCTACCGCACCACGCGCCAGCGCCAGCCCGCCCCAGCTGCCAGCCAGCGCCGTCGCCCCGCAGAAGACGGCCCATGCTACAGCGAAGAAGGCATAACCAATTTTTGTACCCAGAATATCAAGAACATAACCTGCAACAGGCTGCATTACGGTGTAAGCGGCAGAATACGCCGCAATGATGTAAGAGTATTGTTGTGTGGAGATATGTAACTCTTCCATCAACGTTGGCGCCGCTGCTGCCACGGTGTTACGTGTCAGGTAGCCCAGCACGGTGCCGAGCGTCACCAGTGCGATCATGTACCAACGTAACCCTTTAATTTTACGCATGTAAAACCTCATCGTTATGTTATTTCCGTGTCGGGACACGGCAACAACTCAACCGTTGCCGGGAGCTGTTCTGTAACGGGAGGGGCGTAACCGGGAACCTGTCCCGGAACGGCCCGAACCTTGCCATAAGTCATCGTGCTAAGTCGGCTTCCGTACCGTTAAATCCGATGTAACAAACACCGGTAATGCATTCCGTCGGCTTATAGTTTGCGACGGCGAAAAGATAACTTGTCATACAACTTTAAAAGGTGAGTGACATCACAAAAGAGTGAATCTTTGTAGGGATATTATGCGGCGTGCGCAAAGCCAGATCTGGCGCGGCCTGCAAGAAGGTTTACCCCTTTGAGGGTAATTTATTTGTCGACGTTTATTGATCTAACTCACGAAAAAAACGTCGGACTCTGGAAATTGGTGTGATAACTTTGCAGCATCTGAACATAAGCTTTCTGACGCTCCCGTAATGAGGAAGACGATAATGACACCGTTTATGACCGAAGATTTCCTGTTAGATACCGAATTTGCTCGCCGCCTGTACCACGACTACGCAAAAGATCAGCCGATTTTCGACTACCACTGCCATTTACCGCCGCAACAGGTTGCCGAAAATTACCGTTTCAAAAACCTGTATGATATCTGGCTGAAGGGTGACCATTATAAATGGCGCGCGATGCGCACCAACGGCGTGGCCGAGCGCCTGTGTACCGGCGACGCGACCGATCGCGAGAAGTTTGACGCCTGGGCCGCTACCGTTCCCCACACCATCGGTAACCCGTTATACCACTGGACGCACCTCGAACTGCGTCGTCCTTTTGGTATCACCGGCAAGCTGCTCTCTCCCGCCACGGCGGATGAGATCTGGGATCAGTGCAACGAACTGCTGGCGCAGGAAAGCTTCTCGGCGCGCGGCATCATGCAGCAGATGAACGTGAAGATGGTGGGCACAACCGACGATCCGATCGACTCCCTGGAGCACCACGCGGTTGTCGCGAAGGACAGCACCTTTGACATCAAAGTGCTGCCAAGCTGGCGTCCGGATAAAGCCTTCAACATTGAGCTGCCGACCTTTAATGACTACATGACGAAGCTGGCGGAAGTATCGGATACCGATATCCGTCGTTTCGCCGATCTGCAATCCGCGCTGACCAAACGTCTGGATCACTTTGCCGCACACGGCTGTAAAGTGTCTGACCACGCGCTGGACGTGGTGCTGTTCGCGGATTCCAGCGAAGCCGAGCTGGACAGCATCCTGGCGCGTCGTCTCTCCGGCGAAGCCCTGAGCGAGCATGAAGTCGCCCAGTTCAAAACCGCGGTGCTGGTGTTCCTCGGTGCGGAATATGCCCGTCGCGGCTGGGTTCAGCAGTACCATATCGGCGCGCTGCGTAATAACAACCAGCGTCAGTTTAAACTGCTGGGCGCGGACGTAGGCTTTGACTCCATCAACGACCGCCCTCTGGCGGAAGAGCTGTCAAAACTGCTGAGCAAACAGAACGAGCAAAACCTGCTGCCGAAAACCATTCTCTACTGCCTGAATCCGCGCGATAACGAAGTGCTGGGCACCATGATCGGCAACTTCCAGGGCGAAGGGATGCCGGGCAAGATGCAGTTCGGTTCCGGCTGGTGGTTTAACGATCAAAAAGACGGCATGGAGCGTCAGATGACGCAGCTGGCGCAGCTCGGCCTGTTGAGCCGCTTCGTTGGCATGCTGACCGACAGCCGCAGTTTCCTCTCCTATACCCGCCATGAATATTTCCGCCGCATTCTGTGCCAGATGATTGGCCGCTGGGTGCACGCGGGCGAAGCGCCAGCGGATATCCAGCTGCTGGGCGAAATGGTGAGAAACATCTGCTTTAACAATGCGCGTGACTACTTCGCCATTGAACTGAACTAAGGCCGTTTGAGGTTGATATGCAATACATCAAAATCCATTCGCTGGATAACGTTGCCGTCGCGCTGGCAGATTTAGCCGAAGGGATGGAAGTGACCTTCGACAACCAGTCGGTGACGTTACACCAGGCCATTGGACGTGGACATAAGTTTGCCCTGATCCCCATCGCGAAAGGGGAGAACGTGGTGAAGTACGGTTTGCCCATCGGTCATGCGCTGGCGGATATTGCGCCGGGTGAATACATTCATTCCCACAATACCCGCACCAATCTCAGCGATCTGGACGAGTACAGCTATCAACCTGACTTCCAGCCAGAAGAAGGACAGGCGGCCGATCGTGAGGTACAGATCTACCGCCGCGCCAGCGGCGAGGTGGGGATCCGCAATGAGCTGTGGATCCTCCCGACTGTCGGCTGCGTGAACGGGATCGCGCGTCAAATTCAGACGCGTTTCCTGAAAGAGACTAATGATGCTGAAGGCACCGACGGTGTGCATCTGTTCAGTCACACCTATGGATGCTCCCAGCTGGGTGACGACCACATCAATACCCGCACCATGCTGCAAAATATGGTGCGCCACCCGAACGCGGGCGCGGTGCTGGTGATCGGCCTCGGCTGCGAGAACAATCAGGTCGACGCCTTCCGCGACACGCTGGGCGAATTTGACCCTGAGCGCGTGCACTTTATGGTGTGTCAGCACCAGGACGACGAAGTGGAAGCGGGCGTTGAACAGCTGCATCAGCTGTACGAGGTGATGCGTCACGACAAGCGCGAGCCGGGCAAGCTGAGCGAACTGAAGTTTGGCCTGGAGTGCGGCGGATCTGATGGCCTTTCCGGCATAACCGCTAACCCAATGCTGGGTCGCTTCTCGGATTACGTGATTGCCAACGGCGGCACTACGGTGCTGACCGAAGTGCCGGAGATGTTCGGCGCAGAGCGCATTCTGATGAGCCACTGCCGCGACGAAGAGACCTTTGAGAAGACCGTCACCATGGTCAACGACTTCAAACAGTACTTCATCGCCCATAACCAGCCGATATACGAGAACCCCTCGCCGGGGAACAAGGCGGGCGGGATCACCACGCTTGAAGAGAAATCCCTGGGCTGCACCCAAAAAGCGGGCGCCAGCCAGGTGGTGGACGTGCTGCGCTATGGTGAGCGTCTGAAAACGCACGGCCTGAACCTGCTCAGCGCACCGGGCAACGATGCGGTCGCCACCAGCGCGCTGGCGGGAGCGGGCTGTCATATGGTGCTGTTCAGTACCGGTCGCGGTACGCCGTACGGCGGGTTTGTGCCGACGGTGAAAATCGCCACTAACAGCGAACTGGCGGCGAAGAAAAAGCACTGGATCGACTTTGACGCGGGCCAGCTGATCCACGGCAAAGCGATGCCGCAGCTGCTGAGCGAATTCGTGGACACGATTGTGGAATTTGCCAGCGGCAGGCAGACCTGCAACGAGAAGAACGACTTCCGCGAGCTGGCGATCTTTAAGAGTGGTGTGACGCTATAAGTCGGGTGCGGGCTGGTGCCCTCACCCCGGCCCTCTCCCACAGGGAGAGGGTGCAAACACTAAAAACGGCAACACATGTTGCCGTTTTGCATTTACCTTGTAGGCCCGGTAAGGCGTAGCCGCCACCGGGCTTTTCTTTTTAACCTCGCAGGGCGTTCTTCGCTAAACGCGCATCTTCCGCCTGACAGGCTGCGGCGGTAAACAGCACGTCGGTAGAGGAGTTCAGCGCGGTTTCGCAGGAATCCTGCAATACGCCGATAATGAAACCGACCGCGACAACCTGCATGGCAATCTCGTTCGGAATACCGAACATGTTACAGGCCAGCGGGATCAGCAGCAGAGAGCCGCCCGCCACGCCGGATGCGCCACAGGCACACAGTGATGCAACGACGCTCAGCAGCAGCGCGGTTGGCAGATCTACCGGAATACCCAGCGTATGCACCGCCGCCAGCGTCAGCACGGTGATGGTAATCGCCGCACCGGCCATGTTCACGGTTGCACCCAGGGGAATCGACACCGAATAGGTATCGCGGTCCAGGTTCAGCTTCTCCGCCAGCGCCATGTTCACCGGTATGTTCGCCGCTGAGCTGCGGGTGAAGAAGGCATACACGCCGCTCTCGCGCAGGCAGGTCAGCACCAGCGGATACGGGTTGCGGCGGATCTGCCAGAACACCAGCAGCGGGTTGATCACCAGCGCCACCAGCAGCATACAGCCGACCAGGACGACCAGCAGCTGCGCGTAGCCCCACAGTGCGTCGAAACCGGTGGTGGCCAGCGTCGAAGAAACCAGACCAAAGATACCGACTGGTGCAAAGCGAATCACCAGCTTCACCATGAAGGTCACTGCATTGGACAAATCGTTAACCAGGTTTTTCGTGGTCTCGTTGCCATGACGCAGCGCGAAGCCCAGACCAATCGCCCAGACCAGGATGCCAATGTAGTTTCCGTTCATCAGTGCGGTGATGGGGTTAGAGACCATGCTCATCAGCAGGCCGCGAAGGACTTCCACAATCCCGGACGGCGGGGTGATATCACCGGCCGCGCTGGTCAGGTGCAGCGTGGACGGGAACAGGAAGCTAAACACAACGGCCGTTAAGGCAGCAGAGAAGGTTCCCAGCAGATACAGGAACAGAATAGGGCGAATGTTGGTTTTTTGTCCGTGCTGGTGGTTGGCAATCGACGCCATCACCAGCATCAGCACCAGTACCGGGGCGACGGCCTTCAGTGCGCCAACGAAAAGGGTGCCGAGCAGTCCCGTCGCTTCCGCCGCAGGTTTTGACACCATCGCCAGCAGAATACCCAGTACCAACCCGACCAGAATTTGTTTTACAAGACTGCCCTGCGCCAGGCGCGCAAGCAGGCCCTTAGATTGTGTGCTCATACGTTATTCCTGAGTGAAATTGCGTTCCATCCTGGATGTGCTCTAAGTCACATTTGTATCCGGATGTAAGTATTTGTTTGCCTGGTTGAGTATCAGGGAAAGCAGCGAAAGGCGGAAGCGTAAAATGCTGGATTTTACGTGTTGCGTCATGTTTTTTAACTATTGGTTAACGAAAGTGCCGGGTGGCGCTGCGCTTACCCGGCCTGCATTGCATTTCCCCCTCTCCCCGTGGGAGAGGGGTGGGGTGAGGGCATCAGCCCGCACCGAACGTTGCACTAAGCCTGCTGCTTCTTATCGTGCTGGCGGTTAACCCAGGTATTGATAATCAGCGTCACCAGCAGAATGCCAAACACCACGCCGAGCGAAATGGCGATCGGGATATGGTAGAAATCAACAATCAGCATCTTGATACCGATAAAGACCAGAATCACCGACAGACCGTACTTCAGCATTGAGAAGCGCTCTGCCGCGCCCGCCAGCAGGAAGTACATCGCACGCAGGCCGAGGATGGCGAACAGGTTCGAGGTCAGGACGATGAACGGGTCGGTAGTGACCGCGAAGATAGCCGGGATACTGTCCACCGCGAAAATCACGTCGCTCAGCTCGACCAGAATCAGCACCAGCAGCAGCGGGGTGGCGAACAGCAGGCCGTTCTTACGCACGAAGAAATGCTCGCTCTCGATCTTGTCCGTCATGCGCAGATGACCCCGGATCCACTTCACCAGCGGCTTATCACCGATACCGGTATCGTCTTCTTTCGCCAGCGCCATTTTGACCCCGGTGAACAGCAGGAACGCACCAAACACGTACAGCAGCCATTCGAACTGGGTAATCAGCCAGCTACCGGCGAAGATCATGATGGTACGCAGGATGATGGCGCCTAGCACGCCGTATACCAGCACGCGGCGTTGCAGGGCCGCAGGCACGGCGAAGTAACTGAACAGCATCAGCCAGACGAAGACGTTATCAACCGCCAGCGCTTTTTCAATCAGATAGCCGGTGAGGAAGGCGAGTGCCTGAGGATCGGCCACCGCGCGACCTTCGGTTGAGGCCAGATACCACCAGAAGGCGGCGCAGAAAAGAAGTGAGAGGGTAACCCATACCAGCGACCAGACGGCGGCTTGCTTAACGCTCATGCCGTGTTCGCCGCGACGACCCTGCAAAAAGAGGTCGATCGCCAGCATGATGAGCACGACAACCGCGAATCCGCCCCACAGCATTGGAGTGCCGACAGAATGCATACTATTTTCCTTACACATAAAAAAACAAAAACGGCTATGGTCAGAAGACGATAGCCGTTAGCTTTTTATGCATAGACCTCGCCTTCCGGCAAGGTCTCACTTACAACCACGAAGGTTGCCCGGCGACCGGATGCGGTTTTGCACGCATCGTAATGACGATCCACCGGCGAAGAAGTTACTCCCCTTTGCAGGTAACAAATTATGTCAGACCATCGATTTCGTCAATGGTCTTCACGATTTCATTACACAGCTTTACGCGACGGCTTCCACATTCACGCCGTCTGCGGGGAAGATTACGCCGGTCTGTCGGCGGATCTCCGTTTGCAGCTTCGCCGTGGTGCGGCTGATCGCCAGTCCCGGGTGGTTAACTTCGTTGTCTTCTACCAGACGGGCGAAGACCTCTGCCTCATAAAGCATAGTGTTAATATGCTGAGGCTGCGTCAGCTCCTGCGCTTTTCCGCCGCGCGGAACGATGCTGAGCTTCTGGCATTCGGAGATTTTTTCGATCACCAGCGAGCCGTCTTCGCCCTGAATTTCGCTTGGCAGCACGGAGTCGCTGACCTTCGAGTGCTGCAACGTCACGCTGAAATCACCGTAGTCCAGCACCACAACGCCGTGTGCATCCACGCCGCTCTCCAGCAGGCTGGCGGTGGCCGTCACGCCGTGTGGTTCCCCCCACAGCGCAACCGCAGAGGCCAGGCAGTAAAAACCGATATCCATAATCGAGCCATTCGAGAAGGCCGGGTTAAAGGTGTTCGGGTTTTCGCCGTCCAGATAGCGCTGGTAGCGCGAGGAATACTGGCAGTAGTTGATAAAGGCTTTACGCACTTTGCCAATTTTCGGCAGGGACTGCTGCAACAGCAGGAAGTTGGGCAGGCTGGCGGTTTTGAACGCTTCAAACAGCACCACCTGGTTTTCGCGGGCAAGCGCAATGGCGGCTTCCACTTCGTGGATATTCGACGCCAGCGGCTTCTCGCAGATCACATGCTTTTTATGGCTGAGGAACAGCTTCGTTTGCGGGAAGTGCAGAGCATTCGGGCTGGCGATATAGACCGCGTCAATGGCGTCGCTTTGCGCCATCTCATCGAGTGAGGTGAACAGATGTTCAACCAGGTAGTCATTCGCAAAACTTTGCGCCTGCTCAAGGCTGCGGGAATAGACTGCGGTGAGCTTATATTTGCCGGTTTCGTGGGCGGCGTCGACGAACTGGCGCGTGATCCAGTTCGTACCGATGACTGCGAAACGTATCATAAACGTTTACGTACTCCGTAGCAGGGAACCTAAAGCCACTGTAGCACGTCCTCATGACATTTCGCGTGCGCTACTGCGCATTACTCTTTAACGATAAATGCGTCAGCCACAAACGGGTATCAAACTCCAGCTGGTGGTACTGCGGCTCCATATGGCAGCACAGGGAATAGAACGCTTTGTCGTGATCTTTCTCTTTCAGGTGCGCCAGCTCGTGCACCACGATCATCCGCAGAAAGGCTTCCGGCGCATTGCGAAAGACGGTCGCGACGCGGATCTCCGCCTTAGCCTTCAGCTTGCCGCCCTGCACGCGGGAGATGGCGGTATGCAGGCCGAGCGCGTTTTTCAGCACGTGGATCTTGTTGTCGTACATCACCTTGTTGATAGGCGGGGCGCTCTTCAGATACTGGCTTTTCAGATCCTGCGTATACTGCCAGAGGGCTTTGTCAGTCGCGAAATCATGCGTGCCCGGGTAGCGTTTTTCCAGCACCGCGCCGAGCTTTCCCCCGGCGATCAGGTCGCGAACCTGGGTTAGTAAATGCTCCGGATAGCCCTGGAGATAAGTCAGCTGGTTCATCAAAACCCCAAAATAGTGTGAAAACGGGTATACTCACGCACCCTTTTCAGGGATACGCCAAATTTTACCATTCAGGAGGGCCGATGAGCCACTTAGACAACGGTTTCCGTTCACTCAACCTTAAACGTTTCCCGGAAACGGACGACGTGAACCCGCTTCAGGCGTGGGAAGCGGCGGATGAATATCTGCTGCAGCAGTTGGATGAGACTGAAATCCGCGGCCCGGTTCTGATCCTGAATGACGCGTTTGGCGCGCTGGGCTGTGCGCTGGCGGAACATGCGCCTTACAGTATCGGCGATTCTTACTTAAGCGAGCTGGCGACGCGTGAAAACCTGCGTCACAACGATATCGACGAATCCAGCGTGAAGTTCCTCGACAGCACCGCGGGCTACCCGCAGGCGCCGGGGGTGGTGCTGATTAAAGTGCCCAAAACCATGGCGCTGCTGGAGCAGCAACTGCGCGCGCTGCGTAAAGTCGTGACGCCAGAAACGCGCATCATCGCGGGCGCCAAGGCGCGTGATATTCACACCTCGACGCTGGAACTGTTCGAGAAAGTGCTCGGCCCGACCACTACGACGCTGGCCTGGAAAAAAGCGCGCCTGATCAACTGTACCTTCAGCGCACCGGAACTGGCCGACGCGCCAGAGACCCTGAGCTGGAAGCTGGAAGGGACCGACTGGACCATCCACAACCACGCGAACGTCTTCTCCCGTACCGGTCTGGATATCGGCGCACGCTTCTTTATGGAACATCTGCCGGAAAACCTGGAAGGGGAGATTGTCGATCTCGGCTGCGGTAACGGCGTGATTGGCCTGACGCTGCTGGCGAAGAACCCGGAGGCCAGCGTGGTGTTCAGCGACGAATCGCCAATGGCGGTGGCTTCAAGCCGTCTGAACGTGGAAACCAATCTGCCGGAGGCGCTGGATCGCTGCGAGTTTATGATCAATAACGCGCTGTCCGGCGTAGAGCCTTTCCGCTTCAACGCGGTGTTTTGCAATCCTCCGTTCCACCAGAAGCACGCCCTGACGGATAACGTCGCGTGGGAGATGTTCCACCACGCGCGCCGCTGCCTGAAAATCAACGGCGAGCTGTACATCGTGGCGAACCGCCATCTGGACTACTTCCACAAGCTGAAGAAGATTTTCGGTAACTGCGTCACCATTGCGACAAACAACAAGTTTGTGGTGCTGAAGTCGGTGAAGCTGGGGCGTCGTCGGTAAGATCGCTTTGCCTGGCGGCGCTTCGCTTGTACAGGCCTACGGTTTCAAATGCCCGGTGGCGCTTCGCTTACCGGGCCTACAATGGCCTCGGACCCGTAGGCCCGGTAAGCGAAGCGCCACCGGGCGATGCCGTTAAATACTCAGCGCCAGTTTTGTCCCCTGCGCTATTGCCCGCCGCGCATCCAGCTCCATCGCCACGTCGCACCCGCCAATCAAATGTACCGTTTTCCCTGCCTCACGCAGCGGATCGGCCAGATCGCGCTTCGGCTCCTGCCCGGCGCACAAAATCACATGATCCACGTCCAGCAGCTGCGGCTCACCGCCGATCAGAACGTGTAGCCCGTCGTCGTCGATCTTCTGGTAGCTCACCCCCGGGATCATCTTTACCCCGCGCGAGAGCAGGGTGGCGCGGTGGATCCAGCCTGTGGTTTTCCCCAGCCCTTCACCCGGCTTGCTGGCTTTACGCTGGAGCATCACGATCTGACGCGGGCTTTTCGGCAGCTGCGGACCTTCCGGGCGTAAACCGCCGGACTGACTGAGACTGGTATCAATGCCCCATTCCACGCAGAACTCAGCGATGTTCTGGCTGGTGGCTTCGCCCGGCTGGCTTAAATACATCGCAGTATCAAAACCGATCCCGCCGCAGCCGATGATCGCCACCTTCTCGCCAACCGGCGCTTTGTTGCGCAGCACGTCCAGATAGCTCAATACCTTCGGATGATCGATGCCTTCGATCGCAGGGGTGCGCGGGGCGATCCCACTCGCGAGGATCACCTCGTCGAAACCGATCAGATCCGCCGCGCTGACAACCTGATTGAGCCGCAGATCGACGCCCGTCACCTCGATCATCCGGCGGTAATAGCGCAGCGTTTCATAGAACTCCTCTTTGCCGGGGATCTGTCTGGCGATAGTAAACTGCCCGCCGATTTCCGCCAGCGCATCAAACAGCGTCACGCTGTGCCCACGCGAGGCGGCATTGACCGCAAACGCCAGGCCAGCGGGTCCTGCGCCCACCACGGCCAGACGCTTCTTGTTGGTCGCAGGAACGATCGGCATTTTGGTTTCATGGCAGGCGCGGGGATTCACCAGGCAGGAGGTGACCTTGCCGACGAAGATCTGATCCAGACACGCCTGGTTACAGCCGATACAGGTGTTGATCTCATCCGCACGGCCGCTTTGCGCTTTGGAGAGCAGTTCGGCATCCGCGAGGAACGGACGCGCCATCGACACCATATCGGCGTCGCCGCGGGAGATCACATCGTCCGCCACCTGCGGATCGTTAATGCGGTTAGTGGTCACCAGCGGAACGGAGACTTTGCCTTTCAGCTTGCGCGTTACCCAGCTGAACGCCGCACGCGGCACCGGCGTGGCGATGGTGGGGATGCGCGCTTCGTGCCAGCCAATCCCGGTGTTGATAATGGTGGCACCGGCGGCTTCAATCGCCTGCGCCAGCTGCACGGTTTCGTCGAAGGTGCCGCCGCCTTCCACCAGGTCGAGCATCGACAGGCGGAAGATGATAATAAAATCCGCACCCGCACGTTCACGCACCGCACGCACTACCTCCACGGCAAAACGCATGCGGCGGGCATAGTCACCACCCCATTCGTCGTCGCGCTGGTTGGTACGTGCGGCGAGGAATTCATTGATCAGGTAGCCTTCTGAGCCCATCACCTCCACGCCGTCGTAGCCCGCTTCCCGCGCCAGCGCGGCGCAGCGAGCAAAGTCATCTATCAGCGCCAGGATCTCGTCATGGCTGAGGGCATGGGGAGTAAAGCGGTTAATCGGTGCCTGAATAGCCGAGGGGGCAACCAGGTTCGGCTGATAGCTGTAGCGCCCGGTATGCAGAATTTGCAGGGCGATTTTGCCGCCCTCGTTGTGAACCGCGTCGGTCACCATGCGGTGGTGCGGCAGCTGTGTCGCATCGTTCAACACCGCGCCGCCCTCCATCGTCACCCCGGAAGGGGCAGGGGCTACGCCGCCAGTGACAATCAGCGCCACCCCGTGGCGCGCGCGCTCGGCATAGAAGGCTGCCAGACGTTCAGCCCCGTCCGGACGCTCCTCCAGCCCGGTGTGCATTGAGCCCATTAACACGCGGTTTTTGAGGGTAGTGAACCCCAGATCGAGAGGGGCGAATAACGACGGGTAGCGGCTCATAGTCTCTTCCAGTGTAAAATTATTGTTATGTGGTCGGATGAGTTACTAATTTAGCCAGCGGCGGCAGAAAGGTAAAAGCGGGATCGAATGATTGTGATAGATCTCAAAGAACTTCACCCCTCACCCCGGCCCTCTCCCCAGAGGGGAGAGGGTGAAAGGCCGCACGGAGCAGTCCCCTCTCCCCTCTGGGGAGAGGGTTAGGGTGAGGGGCGTGTGTCGCGCATCAGGCCCGGCGCCTGCCACATCGACGTTGTCAGCCCGCTGTCCACCAGCCCGAGCTGGTCCGCGTACACCGCCTGCCATTTCTGCATCATGCCGTCGTACAGCTCGCGGTGCGCCGGGTTTGGCGTGAACTCGCGGCTCCACTTCACCAGCCGCTCGCCCGTCGAGGCCATATCCGCGAACAGCCCCGCGCCAGCTCCTGCGGCAATGGCGCAGCCGAGCGCCGTTGCCTCTTTGACTTCTGGCACGCGCACCGGCAGGCCGGTGACGTCGCTTAAAATCTGGCTCCACAGGGCGCCCTTTGCGCCGCCGCCGGCAAACACCAGGCTCTCAAACGTCACGCCGGAGAAGCGCGAAATCTGCGCCAGGTTGCAGGCCGAGACGATCGCCGCGTTCTCTTCCAGCGCGCGGAACAGCGTCGCTTTGTTGCACTTTTCCGGGTCAATGGAGAGGTTAATAAACGACGGCGCGGCGTGGTACCACTGTTTGAAATGCATCGCGTCGGAGAAGATCGGCATCACCCCGTGGGAGCCCGGCGGGACGCGGCTCGCCATCTCTTCGAGCAGGGAGTAGGGGTCCATTCCCATGCGTTCGGCAATCAGCTTCTCTTCGGCGCAGAAGGCGTCGCGGAACCAGCGCATGGTCAGCCCGGTAAAGAAGCTGATCGACTCTGCCTGCGCCATGCCGGGGATAACGTGCGGGTTTACGCGGATGTTCATCTCAGGGTCGGTGCGCACCTGCGGCAGGTTCACCACCTGTTGCCAGAAGGTGCCGCCCAGCACCGCCGTTTGTCCGGCGCGCACCACGCCCAGCCCCAGACAGCCCAGCTGCACGTCGCCGCCGCCCATCACCACCGGGGTGCCCTCGCGCAGACCGCTCTGTTGTGCGGCTGCTTTGGTGATGGCCCCCAGCACGGTGCCGGTCTCTTTTACCGGGGAGAGGATATCGGCACGCAGCCCGGCCATGTCGAGCAGCGCCGGACGCCAGTCGCGGGAGAAGAGATCCAGCATGCCCGTCGTGCCCGCATTGGACGGGTCCACCGCCAGCTCGCCGGAGAGCTTCGCCGCCAGCCAGTCGCTGATCATGGTGATGGTGGCGGCTTTACGATAAATATCCGGACGATGGTGCGCCAGCCACAGCAGGCGCGGCATGGCGCTGAGGGCAAGCGTCTGGCCGGAAACGTCATACACTTCGGATTCAAACCGGTAGTCGTGGATCTCTTTGAGTTCAGCTACCTCGCGGCTGGCGCGGGCGTCGACGTTGGCGCAGGCCCAGATAGCCTCGCCGTTGCGGTCGTACAGCACAATCCCTTCGCGCATCGAACAGCAGGCGACGGACTGAATATCCGCCGCGCTCAGGCGCGCGCGCTCCAGCGCCTGATGAATACACCGGCAGGCCAGCTGCCAGTTGGTGTCGAGGTCGAACTCCATCGAGCCCGGCACGTTCTCGACGCTCAGGTGTTTCCACTCGGCCTGGCCAACGGCAATCTGGTTGCCCTGCAAATCGAAAATAACGGCGCGAACGCTGCCTGTCCCTGCATCTAACGCTAAAAGGTAACTCATGAGCATGCCTCATTGTTAGCGCAGGGAGGGCTCTTAAATGGCCAGAGCCAGCACCGCGCGGGCTGTCGTCTCTTCCGTCACCAGGCCATTAATACGGCGGCCCTTAAGTGCGGCATAAATCGCATCGGCTTTCTCTTCCCCCCCGGCCACGCCTACGATGGTGGGCAGCTGTGCCAGTTCATCGAGCGTGACGCCCAGTAGTTCTTTGTGGATCTCCAGCTCCTCGACGCATTCCCCTTCGGCATTGAGGAAATAGCCAAGGATATCGCCCACCGCGCCTTTACGGGCGTACATCAACTGTTCACCTTCGCTGATATAGCCGGAGCGCAGTATCGTCGCGTCACGGCGCTGGTTCACCGAGCCAATGCCGACCACCGCCACGTCAGCGGCGGTGGCGGCGAGGATCACGTCCCGCACGCTGGTTTCGCGCTTTAAGATCCCGGCGACTTCAGCGGATGACACGCGAAGCGGGGCAGGGATCATGCTGACGCTACAGGCCGCATCCAGCTGGCCGATACCGGTCATATACGGCCCCACGCCGCCGGAGAGCGTCACCAGGCGGATCTGCTGTGAGCTAATAAAGCCGCTCAGGTGTTGCAGGCTGCTCATGGTGGTTTCACCGAAGCCCACCGCTAACAGCTGGCCGGGCTCCAGCACGCCCATCAGCGACTGGGCCGCGCCAATGCCTAACCGCACGTTCATCGGCGGCGTATTCAGGGCGGGCATCACGCGCACCAGCTTCAGGCCAAATCGTTGTTGCAACTCGGTTTCCAGCGCCAGGCAGCCCTCGTAGCGGGAGTTTATCTGCACGCGGATCACCCCGGACTGACGGCCTTTCTCCAGCAGGCGGGAGATCTTCAGGCGCGGCAGCCCGAGCCGCTCGCCGATGTCGTTCTGGGTCAGCCCGTCGTGGTAGTAGCACCAGGCCACGCGCGCCACCAGCTCCTCTTCCGCCAGTGCCAGCCCGGCAAACCGTCCTTCTTCCGCAGTGCGTTTATCGCTCATAGTTGAACTCTTATAAAAATTTAGATCATATGTTCGTGATGGTGCGGCGTGAAAATGTGAGCCACGCGACAAAACGGATCTTTTCGATCCTTTCCGGTTTATCTGAATCTCAATCGATAAAACTGTGATCCCTGCACGGTTGTAAATATAGTTCACCGTCTACGCTTTTGAACATTATTAAATCTAAAAATCATTTGTTCAATAGCGGGGCGATGATGACACCACTTCTCGAGGCACGTGACATCTGCAAACAGTTCTCTGGCGTGCCTGTGTTAAAAGGCATTGATTTCACGCTGCTTGCTGGGCAGGTGCATGCGCTGATGGGCGGTAACGGCGCGGGAAAATCGACGTTGATGAAAATCATCGCCGGGGTTGAAACGCCGGATCGCGGTGAGCTTTCGGTTGCGGACGAGTCTTTTGCACGGCTTACCCCGTCGCAGGCGCACCGGTTAGGCATTTATCTGGTGCCACAGGAGCCGCTGCTTTTCCCCAACCTGACGGTGCGGGAAAACATCCTGTTTCGTCTGCCGCGCGAACGAGATCGGGAAAAGCGGCTGGCGGAGAAACTCCAGCAGCTGCAATGTCAGCTTAATCTTGATGCCGCTGCCAGCACTCTGGAAGTCGCGGATCAGCAGATGGTGGAGATCCTGCGCGGGCTGATGCGCAACGCCAGAATTCTGATCCTCGACGAACCCACGGCATCGCTCACGCCGGGCGAGACCGAACGCCTGTTTCGCCAGATCCGCGCGCTGCAGGATCTCGGCGTTGGCATTGTTTTTATCTCGCACAAGCTGCCGGAAATTCGCATGATTTCGAGCCACGTCTCGGTGATGCGCGACGGCGCGGTGGTGCTGAGCGGCGAAACCGCGCAGTTTGACGATAACGCCCTGATCGCCGCGATGACGCCGGTCAGCCGGGAAAAGTCGCTAAGCGATACGCAAAAGCTGTGGCTGGCGCTGCCGGGCAACCGCCGAACCCAGGCGCAGGATTTCCCGGTGCTGCGGGTGGAGGATCTCACCGGGGAAGGGTTTATCGATCTCAGCCTTGAGATTTACGCCGGGGAGATCGTCGGTCTGGCCGGGCTGGTGGGGTCCGGGCGTACCGAGTTTGCCGAAACGCTTTACGGCCTGCGTCCGGTACGCGGCGGGCGGGTGTGGCTGGAGAACCAGGAGATCACCGCCGATCCGGTCAGTTCCCGTCTGGAAAAAGGGCTGGTTTATCTGCCGGAAGACAGGCAGGTGTCCGGCCTGTTTCTCGACGCGCCTGTCCGCTGGAACACGGTGGCGCTGAACGAGCCGTCGCTCTGGCAGCAGCGAAAGCGGGAGTCTGCGGTGGTGGAGCGTTACCACCGGGCGCTGGGGATCAAGCTCAACCATGCGGATCAAACCGTGCGCACGCTCTCCGGTGGTAATCAGCAGAAGGTGCTGCTGGCGCGCTGTCTTGAGGCCAATCCGCTGCTGCTGATCGTCGATGAACCGACGCGCGGCGTGGACGTATCGGCGCGCGCCGATATCTACCAGCTGCTGAAAAGCGTGGCGGCGCAGAACGTGGCAGTGCTGATGATCTCAAGCGATCTCGATGAGTTTCCCGGCCTCGCGGATCGGGTGCTGGTAATGCATCAGGGCGTGATCAGCGGCGAGCTGCCGCGCCACGCCGTCAGTCTCGACCGGATGATGGCGCTGGCGTTTGGAGGGCAATCATGAAGATCTTACTGAAAAACCGCGAGCTGAGCGCGTTTCTCGCCATTCTGGCCCTGTTCGCCGTGCTGGTGGCGCTGAACCCGTCCTACCTTAGCTTACAGACCCTGGGGATGATCTTCGCCAGTTCGCAGATCCTGATTTTGCTGGCCATCGGCGCGGCGCTGGTGATGCTGACCCGTAATATCGACGTCTCCGTCGGCTCCACCGTCGGGCTGTCCGCCATTGCCGTCGGCGTGGCGCTAAACAGCGGCTACAGTCTGCCCGTTTCCATTCTCTTCGCGCTGACGATTGGCGCGCTGGCGGGGGCGTTCAACGGTTTTCTGGTGGTGGGGCTGCGCATTCCAGCGATTGTCGCCACCCTCGGCACGCTGGGGCTGTATCGCGGAGCGATGCTGCTGTGGACCGGCGGGAAGTGGATTGAAGGGCTGCCGCCGGGGCTGAAATCCCTCTCTGAGCCTGCCGCCGTCGGCATTTCGCCGCTCGGCATTGTGGTGTTGATAATCGTGGTCACAGGCGCGTGGATACTGTCGCGCACCGCCTTTGGCCGTGATTTCTACGCCGTGGGGGATAACCTCGCCGCCGCGCGTCAGCTGGGCGTGGCGGTGAACCGCACCCGTATGATCGCCTTTACCCTCAACGGCATACTCGCGGCCTGCGCCGGGATCGTCTTTGCCGCGCAGATTGGCTTTGTGCCCAACCAGACCGGCAGCGGGCTGGAGATGAAGGCCATCGCCGCCTGCGTGCTCGGCGGCATTTCGCTGCTGGGCGGTACCGGCACGCTGGTCGGTGCGTTCCTCGGCGCGTTTTTCCTGACCCAAATCGATACCGTGCTGGTGCTGTTCAGGCTCCCGGCGTGGTGGAACGACTTTATCGCCGGGCTGGTGCTGCTGGGCGTGCTGGTGCTCGACGGGCGGCTGCGTCAGGCGCTCTCACGGCATCAGCGGGCGCTGAAATACAGCCGTTTCCAGCCGGGTAACAGAGGGGGAAAGCACGTCACCCCGTTTCCCAAACGCAACAAAGAGGTGGCGTAAATGAGGCTTAACTGGGAAAGCGCGCTGCTGATTTTACTGGTGCTGGAGATCCTGCTCTTCGGCGCCATCAACCCGCGCATGCTCGACATCAATATGCTGCTGTTCAGCACCAGCGACTTTATCTGCATTGGTATCGTGGCGCTACCGCTCACGCTGGTGATTATCAGCGGCGGGATCGACATCTCCCTCGGCTCAACCATCGGCCTGTGCGCTATCGCGCTGGGGGTGATGATGCAGGCGGGGTGGCCGATGGCGGTCGCCATCCCGCTGACGCTGCTGCTCGGCCTGCTGTGCGGACTGTTGAATGCGGCGCTGATCCACTACACCGGTATCAGCCCTTTAGTGATCACCCTCGGCACGCTCTACCTCTACGGCGGCGGGGCGCTGCTGCTCTCCGGCATGGCGGGCGCGACGGGCTACGAGGGGATCGGCGGCTTTCCGGACAGCTTCACGGCGTTCGCTAACCTCACGGTGTTGGGCCTGCCGATCCCGCTGGTGCTGTTCGCGGTGATTACCGCTTTCTTCTGGCTGATTACCCATCGCGGGCGCTTTGGTCGGCATCTGTTTTTAATTGGCCAGAATCCGCGCGCGGCGCGCTATGCGGCGCTGTCGGTGAACGGTATGCCGTATGCGCTGTACGGCCTGGTGGGCGTGGCTTCGGCGATTGCCGCGCTGGTGATGGTCTCCTATTTCGGCTCCGCGCGTTCGGATCTGGGGCGCGATTTACTGATGCCTGCGCTCACCGCCGCCGTGCTCGGCGGAGCGAATATCTACGGCGGCTCAGGTTCGGTTGTCGGTACGGCGCTGGCGGCGCTGCTGGTAGGGTACCTGCAACAGGGTTTACAGATGGTTGGCATCCCCAACCAGGTGTCGAGCGCGCTGTCAGGGGCGCTGCTGGTTGTGGTGGTGATGGGGCGTTCGCTGAGTCTGCACCGTGAATGGGTGCGTTCTCTCTTCAGAAAACTATCCGGAGCGTAAGATGAAAACAAAACTGCTCGTCCTGGCAATGGCCCTCAGCTTCGCTTCGGCGCAGGCGGCGGACCGCATTGCCTTTATCCCGAAACTGGTGGGTGTGGGATTCTTCACCAGCGGCGGCAACGGCGCGAAAGAGGCGGGGAAAGATCTTGGCGTGGGCGTGACTTACGACGGCCCGACCGAGCCGAGCGTCTCCGGCCAGGTGCAACTGATCAATAACTTCGTCAACCAGGGCTATAACGCCATCATCGTCTCTGCCGTGTCGCCGGACGGTCTCTGCCCGGCGCTGAAGCGCGCGATGCAGCGCGGCGTGAAGGTCCTGACCTGGGATTCCGACACCAAACCGGAGTGCCGCAGCATTTACATCAACCAGGGCACGCCGGAACAGCTGGGCGGCCTGCTGGTGGAGATGGCAGGCAAACAGGTCACCAAACCGAACGCGAAAGTGGCGTTCTTCTACTCCAGCCCCACCGTCACCGACCAGAACCAGTGGGTGAAAGAGGCGAAGGCCAAAATCGAGAAAGACCATCCCCAGTGGCAGGTCGTCACCACGCAGTTTGGCTATAACGACGCCACTAAATCCCTGCAAACCGCCGAGGGGATCTTAAAAGCCTATCCGGATCTGGATGCGATCATCGCCCCGGACGCCAACGCCCTGCCGGCGGCGGCACAGGCGGCGGAAAACCTGAAGCGGGAAGGGGTGGCGATTGTCGGCTTCAGCACGCCAAACGTGATGCGTCCGTACGTTGAGCGCGGCACGGTGAAAGCCTTCGGCCTGTGGGACGTGGTGCAGCAGGGCAAAATTGCGGTCAATGTCGCCGATCGTTTGCTGAAAAAGGGCGATCTTAACCCTGGCGACAGCGTGGAGGTGAAAGATATCGGGACGCTGAAGGTCGAGCCGAACAGCGTGCAGGGCTACCAGTATGAGGCGAAGGGCAACGGCATCGTGCTGCTGCCGGAGCGGGTGGTGTTCACCAAAGAGAACATCAACAAATACGATTTCTGACGGGGGAGCAAATGGCTGATTTAGACGACATCAAAGACGGCAAGGATTTTGGCATCGGTACGCCGCAGCAGAATGTGCCGTACACCCTGAAGGGCTGCGGTTCGCTCGACTGGGGCATGCAGTCCCGGCTTTCGCGCATTTTCAACCCGCAGAGCAACCGCACGGTGATGCTGGCCTTTGACCACGGTTACTTTCAGGGACCGACCACCGGCCTTGAGCGTATCGATCTCTCCATCGCGCCGCTGTTTGGCGAAACCGACGTGCTGATGTGTACCCGCGGCATCCTCAGGAGCCAGGTACCTGCCGCGACGAACAAACCGGTGGTGCTGCGCGCCTCCGGCGGTAACTCGATTCTGGGCGAGCTGTCTAACGAGTGCGTGGCGGTGGCGATGGAAGACGCGCTGCGCCTGAACGTCTGCGCGGTGGCGGCGCAGGTCTATATCGGAAGCCCGTTTGAACATCAGTCAATCAACAACATCATCAAGCTGGTGGATGCGGGGGCGCGTTACGGCATGCCGACGCTGGCGGTGACGGGCGTGGGTAAAGAGATGGCGCGCGACGCGCGCTATTTCTCGCTCGCCAGCCGCATCGCTGCCGAAATGGGGGCCCAGTTCGTCAAAACCTACTACGTGGACGAGGGCTTTGAAAAAGTGACCGCCAGCTGTCCGGTGCCGATTGTTATCGCGGGCGGCAAAAAGCTGCCGGAGCATGAGGCGCTTGAGATGTGCTGGCGGGCGATTGACCAGGGCGCGTCCGGCGTGGATATGGGGCGCAACATCTTCCAGTCCAGCGCGCCGCTCGCCATGCTGAAGGCGGTGAAGAAAGTGGTTCACGAGAACATGAGCGCCCGTGAGGCGTTCCAGTTCTGGCAGGAAGAGAAACAGGGAGAAGCAAAATGAACGTGACGCTGGTGGAAATCAACATCAAACCCGAGCGGGTGGATGAGTTTCTGGAGGTATTTCGCGCCAACCACGAGGGAGCGATCCAGGAGCCGGGCAACCTGCGCTTTGACGTCTTGCAGGACCCGAGGGTGAAAACCCGGTTCTTTATCTATGAGGCCTATAAAGACGAAGAGGCGGTGTTGGCGCATAAGCAAACGCCACACTATCTGGCGTGCGTGGACAAGCTCGAAGAGTTGATGTCAGAGCCGCGCAAAAAACGCTGCTTTGTGGGGTTGTTGCCGGAGTAGCGTTTTGCCCGGTGGCGCTGCGCTTACCGGGCCTACGGAGGCGAGAGGGTGCGGTGTTTGCCCGGTGGCGCTAACGCTTACCGGGCCGACATCTGCAGTATGTTGTAGGCCGGGTAAGCGTAGCGCCACCCGGCGTTTTTTATGCCTCTTCCACGCTCACCCGCAGCGCCGCCAGCGCCTTACGCGCCGCCTTCAGCACCTGCTCACACTGCTCAATGGTGAGCGTCAACGGTGGCTCAATGCGGATGGTTTTCGAGTTGTTGAGCGTTCCCGCCACCAGTACCCGCTGGCGGAACATCTCGCTTGCGAAGCTATAACCGGTTTCGTTATCAACGAACTCAATCGCCATCAGCATCCCTTTCCCGCGCGCATCCTGTACCAAATCCGGGTATTCCCGGCCCAGCTGACGGAAGCCGTCCAGCAGCATGTCGCCTTTCTGCTCCGCCTGCGCAGGCAGGTTTTGCTCCAGCAGCACGTTGATGGTGGCCAGCGCTGCCGCACAGGCCAGCGGGTTACCGCCAAAGGTGGTGGTATGTAAGAACGGGTTGTCGAATAGCACCGAGAAGACCTCCTCAGTGGCGACCGTTGCGCCAATCGGCATCACGCCGCCGCCGAGCGCTTTCGCCAGGCATAAAATGTCTGGCTGAACGTTCTCATGCTCGCAGGCGAACATCCTGCCGGTACGCCCCATCCCGGTCTGCACTTCGTCGAAGATCAGCAGCGCGCCAAACTCATCGCACAGCTGACGCACGGCGGGCAGATAGCCCTGCGGCGGGAGGATCACGCCTCCTTCGCCCTGAATCGGCTCCAGGATCACCGCCGCCACGTCGTTGCCGGTTTTACGGCATTCACTCAGCATGGTGCGCATGGCGTTGATGTCGCCGAACGGTACGTGGCGGAAGCCCGGCAGCAGCGGCATAAACGGTTTGCGGAAGGTGGATTTGGCGGTCGCCGACAGTGCGCCCAGGGATTTCCCGTGGAACGCGCCGCTGGTGGCGATAAAGGTGAATTTCCCGTGCGGCGACTGGTACGCTTTGGCGAGTTTAATCGCCGCTTCGACCGATTCGGTGCCGCTGTTGCTGAAGAAGCTGTATTTCAGCTTATCGGGCGTTAAGGCTGCCAGCGTTTTCGCGAGCATGGCGCGAAGCGGATCGAGCAGTTCCTGGCTATGGAGAGGTTGTTTCGCAAGTTGATTCTGTACGGCGGAAACCACAACTGGATTACGGTGCCCCACGTTGAAAATACCAAAACCACCCAGGCAATCGATAAACTCCTGTCCCTGGGTGTCGACAAGCGTATTCAGACTCCCCGCTTGCCACTCTACGGCTCCGTAATCCCCGCCGGCGGTAACAGATTTGCGATACTCCAGAAAACCAGGATTCACATGCTCTTTAAAGTAATCAATGACCTCACGGTTAAGTTGTTTCATCTCCTCATGATCAAGCGTTCGCTTTTCAATGAGATTCAGTGCGTGCGCGGTACAGGCAAGAGCCGAGGCGCTGGAAGGTAACCTGTTCAAAATATGCTCCCGGGGATCGCGTATCACATGATACTGAGTTAAGTATTGCAGGGATTACGCCACCTCAGATGCCTTAACAAAAATCGGGATAAACGCCAGGTTAAATCAAAGTTGCACAATATTTAATCATGCCATCGCGCGCCGCACGGGATAAGGGATAACGAGCCGGGGATTGGGTTTCGTCAATTGCACTGCTCCAGGGCAGGAAATGCGCCTTAAGTGTGCGCCGGAGGATCATGCTTTGTAGGTAGTTTCGTTTCGAAAGTATTTTAAATCAATTAATTAGAAAAGCGTACGAAAAGTGCGGTTTAACCGAGATTTGCGATCTCAATCATATTTAACAACTAAAGATAAATTTTTTATCGCCGAAAAAACATAAGCCACAAAATTAACATTCAAATAACCTGCAAGGGATGCTCACTATGTCCTCTCCTGACTATGTCACCCAGAATGAATATCCGCTGGACGATGACACCACGCTTATGTCGACCACCGACCTCCACAGCTACATGACCCACACTAACGACACCTTTGTGCAAGTGAGTGGCTTTACGCTTCAGGAGTTGCTCGGGCAGCCGCACAACATTGTGCGCCACCCCGATATGCCGAAAGCGGCTTTTGCCGACATGTGGTACACGCTGCAAAAGGGCGAGCCCTGGAGCGGGATTGTCAAAAACCGACGTAAAAATGGCGATCACTATTGGGTACGCGCCAATGCGGTACCAATGGTGCGTAACGGTCAGATGACGGGCTATATGTCCATTCGTACCCGCGCCACCGAGGACGAGGTCGCCGCGGTGGAGCCGCTTTATAAGGCGCTCAATGAAGGACGTAGCAAAAAACGCATTCATAAAGGGCTGGTGGTGCGCAAAGGCTGGCTCGGCAAATTACCGGCGATGCCGCTGCGCTGGCGAGTGCGTAGCGTAATGGCGGTACTTTTTGCGGTGATGGCCGCAACGCTGGTTGCCAGTGCCGCAGGCTGGGCTTCGCTGGTGGCGGCAGCCGTGGTGATGCTGCTTGGCACCCTGGTGTTTGAGCAACAGATTGTCCGCCCGGTGGAAAACGTCGCACGGCAGGCGCTCAGGGTCGCTACCGGCGAGCGTAACAGCGTGCAGCATCTTAACCGCAGCGATGAACTGGGGCTGACGCTGCGGGCCGTCGGACAACTGGGGCTGATGTGCCGCTGGCTGATCAACGACGTCTCCAGCCAGGTGGTGAGCGTGCGCGACGGCAGCGACAGGCTGGCGCAGGGCAATGAAGATCTCAACGACCGCACGCGCCAGACCGTGGCTAACGTGCAGCAGACTGTGGCAACAATGAACCAGATGGCGGCGTCGGTGCAGAGTAACTCTGAGACCGCAGCCGAAGTCGACAAGTTGTCGATGGCTGCCAGCAGCGCGGCCACGCAGGGCGGCACCGTGATGCAGACCGTGGTGAAAACCATGGATGACATTGCCGACAGTACCCAGCGCATTGGCTCTATTACCTCGCTTATCAATGACATCGCCTTCCAGACCAATATTCTGGCGCTGAACGCCGCGGTTGAGGCGGCACGCGCGGGCGAACAGGGGAAAGGCTTTGCGGTGGTGGCGGGCGAAGTGCGTCATCTTGCCAGCCGCAGCGCGAACGCGGCTAACGATATTCGCAAGCTGATCGACGCCAGCGCCAGCAAAGTGCAGTCGGGCGCCGATCAGGTCCACGCCGCGGGACGTACCATGGATGATATTGTCGAGCAGGTGAAAAACGTCACGCAGCTTATCGCGCAGATCAGCCACTCCACCTCCGAGCAGGCTACAGGCCTGACAGAGCTGACCCGTGCCGTGGCAGAACTGGACAGCATTACGCAGAAAAATGCTGACCTGGTCGAAGAGAGCGCGCAGATTTCCGCGATGGTTAAGCACCGGGCCGGACGTCTTGAAGATGCGGTTACCGTGCTGCATTAAGAAATGCATGTTTCGATAAAGCCGTTTATTCCTCCGGGGTAAACGGCTTTTTTGTTTTTCAGAATAAGTTATGTTGTTAATGAAATATTAAGTAACTAAAAAAAGTACCCGATTTTTAATTGCTACGCCCCGGATTCATTGAAAGTGAGAAATAAAAAAACGATCAAAGTCATAAAGTTAGCGCGTTTCCTACCGATAACAGCGATCGTCTGAGAAATAATCACATCGATGGGGTAAATATGTTCATACATGACGTAAAGATCGGCACGAAATTATTTCTGGCGTTTGGATTATTTATTGTCCTGATGGTCGTCAGCGCAAGCTTGTCTCTGATGAGCCTGAATCGGGCAAACAATGGAATGCAAACCATTCTTACCAGCGACTATCCAACTACGGTAAAAGCGAACCAGTTAATCGACAACTTCCAGGAATTTATCAGCACGCAGCAGCTCATGCTGCTGGACGAACAGGGAATGTACACGACGCAATCAGAACAGCGTCTGAAGGCGATAAGCGAGCGCATCACCGCAATCCTGAGCGAGCTGGACAACGCTCTCAAGGATAAAAAATCCCAACAGGTGCTGGCGGACATCCACGGCGTACGCCAGCAATATCTTGACTCGCGCTACCGCATTTTGCAGGCCGTGCAGAATAACGACCGTGCGGGCGCGATAAACGAGATGATGACCAACACCCTGGACCTGCAACAGTCTTATAAAGCGAAAGTGCAGGCGCTGATTGCGATCCAGGATCATGAAATGCAGAGTGCGGGCGAGCAGGTGGAAGGCGATTTCCGCACTAATCGTCTGCTGCTGATCCTGATTACGCTTTTCAGCGTCGCGGCAGCCAGCCTGACTGGTTGGTTCATTGTGCGATCCATTACCCGCCCGCTGAACGACGCGGTGAATTTTGCGGAGGCCATCGCCGATGGCGATCTCACCGGCAGCATTACCTCGCACGGTAAAGATGAAACCGGACTGCTCCTCACCGCACTGATGGAGATGAAAACGCGCCTGCTGGAGATTGTGCAGCAGGTGCAAACCGGATCGGAAAACATCTCCAGCGCCGCCGCGCAGATTGTCGCAGGCAACCAGGATCTGGCTGCCCGCACGGAGGAGCAGGCCAGTTCCGTTGAACAGACGGCCGCGTCGATGGAGCAGATTACCGCCACGGTGAAGAACACCGCGTCCCACACCGGAGAAGCGACGAACCTGTCTGCCGATGCGGCTGCCGTGGTCAAAAACAACGGCGAGATGATGAAGCAGGTCACCAGCAAAATGCGCTTGATTAACGAAACATCGAACAGGATGTCCGACATCATCGACCTGATCGACGCCATTGCCTTCCAGACCAACATTCTGGCGCTGAACGCGGCGGTCGAAGCGGCGCGCGCGGGTGAGCATGGCCGCGGCTTTGCGGTGGTGGCGGGCGAGGTACGCCAGCTCGCGCAGAAAAGTGCAACATCTGCGAGTGAGATCCGCCAGCTGATTGAAAGCTCCACAAGCCAGACGCAGGACGGCATGAACCTTGTGGAGAAAGCCAGCGGGCTTATCAACGGCATGGTCGGCAACGTGGAAGAGATGGACGTCATCCTGCGTGAAATTCGCCAGGCCAGCCATGAACAGACGGAAGGTATCTCGCAGATCAACAGCGCGATTGGCCTGATAGACGCCACCACCCAGCAGAACTCCGCGCTGGTGGAGGAGTCCGTTGCGGCGGCGGCATCCCTTAACGAACAGGCGATGCACCTGAAAGAGCTGGTCCGCGTGTTCCGCGTGAGCGACGGCGTGCTGGCTTAATCCAGCTGGGAGATCTCCAGTGCCGCGCGGTCAATCACGCCGATAATCTGTTTTAACTGCGCGTCGCTGAGTTCTCCCTGATTAACCTTCAGATCCAGAACCGCTTTGAAGTTATCCAGCGCCCGCTTCATCTGTGGGTTTTTGCGCAGCTGGAACCCGACGGAGCGCGCCTTGATACGCGTCTGGATCTGCTCCAGCTGTTCCCGATTGTCATCCAGCCATTGCTGCCCGGCGGCGTTAATCGCAATCCGCTTACGGCCGTTCTCTTCTTCGGTAATGGTGATCAGCGCCTGATCCTGCAAGTAATCCAGCGTCGGGTAGATCACGCCAGGGCTTGGCGTGTAATGTCCCTGCGTCAGGTTCTCGATCTCTTTAATCAGCTCATAACCATGGCTCGCGTTGCGGGTCAGGATATCCAGGATCACCAGCCGCAAATCACCATGGCCAAAAAATCGTGGCCGGCGTCCGCCGCCGTCGTGTTCGTGTCGCATGTTTCTTCCTCAATCTGATATATCTAAACTATATCTAAGATATATTCAGATGCAATCTAAAAAATCTTGATTTCTGAGTTAATAGCAATCATTATCATTAAGAATTCATTCCGATATATCGTATTCACCTGAGAAGGGCATCAACATGGCATCTACCCGTTACCCTCAACGTGTCCGCAATGACCTGCGTTTTCGTGAGCTGAACGTGCTGCGCACTGAGCGAGTCAGCGCAGGATTTCAGCGCATTGTACTAGGCGGCGAGGCGCTGGAGGGCTTTAGCTCTCGCGGCTTTGACGACCATACCAAAGTCTTTTTCCCGGCACCGGGCACCCCTTTCGTGCCGCCTGTGGTGACCGATGAAGGCATCGACTGGGGCGACGGGGTGCGTCCGCAGGCGCGTGACTACACCCCGCTGTACGATGACGAAAAACACGAGCTGGCGCTCGATTTTTTCGTGCATGATGGCGGCATTGCCAGCAACTGGGCGGTAGAGGCGAAGGTGGGCGACAAGCTGACCATCGGCGGTCCGCGTGGTTCGCTGGTGGTGCCGGAAGATTACGCCTGGCAGCTGTACGTGTGCGACGAGTCGGGTATGCCCGCGCTGCGTCGCCGTTTAGAAAGCATCGCAAAACTGCCTGTTCCCCCGGCGATCCACGCCATCGTCACCGTGGGCGATGCGGCGTACCAGGACTATCTGGCGCACCTGAGCGGGTTCAACATCACCTGGGTTATCGGCCACAACGAGCAGGCGGTAGCCGACCATCTTGCAGCGCTGGCCGTGCCGGAAGAGGATTACTTTATCTGGCTGACCGGAGAGGGGAAGGTGGTGAAACGCCTGAGCCGTCAGTTTGAAACCGACGCAATTGACCCACAGCTGGTACGTGCCAGTGCGTACTGGCACGCCAAATAATCAGGCTGCGGGATCCAGCTGCGCTTCGCTCACCTGATGTTCGAGCGAGGCGCATACCTCTCTCAGCGCTTTCTCCTGCTGGGCAAAGTAGGCTTCCATATTGCTGAGCGACGAGACGAGCAGCCAGGACTCTTCCTTCTCCAGCTCTGCCAGCTCGTTCACCAGGGTGTCGATTTGCTCACGCACCTGCGCCATTTTTTTGCGAATACGTTCCAGGTCGTTCAGCCTGTCGCTCGCCATCATCGGTTCAAACCCTTGTTGCAGACGGGCGACCAGCGAGCGAATGGCCTTCACGTCGCCGCGCTGTTTGGCCTGGTTGAGTTGCACCATCATCCTGTTGGCTTCCTCTTTTAAATCATCGGCAACCAGATCCGGGTGGCATAGCTTGCTCGCCTGACGCCAGAGCCGCTTCAGCTCGTTCCGATCCTCTTCAGAGAGATCCTTGCCTTTACGCAGGCGCACCTCGGCATCATGATGCTGTTCTCGATACTTTTTGTACTCTTCGTTGGCCTCATCGCGCGCCTGACGAGCTGGCTCTTCTTCACGCGTTAAACCGTTCTCCAGCTCCATCGCTTCGGCCAGCAGGTTGGCAATCAGATTACTTTGCTGCTGAAGATGCTTGCGCGCCTCTGCCGCCTGAACGGAATCCGCAGGCAGATCTCGCCAGCGCCGGGTAAGCGTTGTCAGAACCTCTACGGCCTGCGCCATATAGCCCTGGCAGCGGCGGTAATCCTCTTCCCGACGACGCGTCTCCGCCTGCTGACGACGCAGGTTAAGCTCCGCCAGCGTTTTACGCAGGGCGAGGATCTGCTGCATCAACGGCCCGAGGCGGGAGAAATAGAGATCGTTGAATTCATCAAGCTGCTGTACCCGGGCGTTACGGCGATCAATCAGATCGCGCAAGCGCTCTTCCAGAGCTTTCAGCTCCAGCTTGCTGGCCGCCAGCTGCGGGTCACGCCACGGGGTAACGGCGCGCTGGCTTTGCAGCCAGGCGGTGATAGCGCGAAGGGCTGCGGTGTAATTTTTCTGCTCAAGCGCCGCGACGATGGACAGGAGATTATCGTCAAAGGCTTCCTCTTTGAGACGTTTCAACTGGCTCCGGATGATGTCGTCATCTTCCAGCTCAATGGCATTTTTAATGATTTCTAGCCGTTTGATCGGTGTGCTCATGATGCCTTTCGCTCTGGCGCTTAAGTATTTGAGTTAAGGTTAGTTGTTGTAAAAGCTACTGGAAATAATACACACGGATGATGATCGGCGCGATGGGGGATTTCTTTAGAATTGCAGAATGTGAAGATGGGCGCGTAAAAGATGAAATGAGCAGGTTGCTTTTGATGATAAGCGCTAATCCGTTGAAATAACTAGCAATCGCTTTAAAACCAAGACCAGTCCCTACTTAAAATTACCAGGTAAAACGCGTATTCCCCCGAATAGTTTGCCCTTTCGGGAGTGCTTACGCTTCGTGTCACTGACTTTTCCTGACACCGGCAGACGATGGTTCGCCGTGCGGAATGCTTTTCCAAAGGAGTGTTGATGAAGATGAAAGCTATTGTAGTCGCCCTGCCGATCGCGATGATCCTGGCTACCGCTCTGGCGGCAAACAGAAAGAGCACTTAGGCGGTGAGCGTCTGTATGTCGACCGGGGCACTATTTCGATATGGGTAAGATCGACAGTGGATATAACAACTATGCGAACATGCGTGGCTTAAAGGATGAGCAGATGAAGGCGCATATTGTCTCTAACGAATTTACGCTGGGCATGTGTTACGTGTTTTAACCTGTTGTGAATATCACTGCTTTAAAGCAAGGCCAACACCGTGGGAGTGTGGGGCTGGCTTTTTTCTTGTGCGCATGTGGCATGTGGGGTTCCTGATTTCCATCAAAACCAACGATTATGTTTTACATAAAAATAGGTAACGATGATGATCCATGTCAGGGTAAGAATACCAAAATAGTCAGGGATGAAACGCGCAAAAAGATAAGCACCAGCAACGATGAGCGCTATAGGGATATAATAAATATATGATTGCAAAAACCATAATATTGCTCGTTTCATCTTCTTAATAACTCATATAAAGCATCGCCGATTATTTCCTCATTGTTGCCACCTGATTCAATTTGATAAATTATTTTTGTCATTTGCGGTTCAATAAGAAAGTAAAGCATCTCCAGATTCTGTTGGTACAATGCCTGGTAATATGCAGAGTCCTGAAATTTGAGCTTATTAGCTGCTAGCGCCGCCACCTGTGCTTTCGAATAGATTATAGCACCGTTAACATACATTGATGATAAAGAATTAACCATTCTGATATGCGACTCGTGAAAATCGCCGCTACTGATTATCAGCTTTGCAATAGTTAAGGACAGCGCTAGTTTGCTAGATTTCTCAGCGTACTCATAAGCCTTATCGCCTAATTCCTTTTTAAGAAATGCAGCGAGATTGTTACTTTTTTGCTCTCCCAGTCTTTTGAGAGTTTTCTGAAAGTAAATCTCAACCATATCAAGAGCAACATCGTTTCGGTTATAGATTTCGGCAAGTGCTAATGTGAGACGGCGGTCTTCATTTATTAGCTCGCGACAGGTATTGCGGTAGTAATCGTCTGGTATCAGGCACGAACCATAGTTAATTATACGTTGTGTACCAAGCTTTAGATTTTCGATAGCACTCATATTGGTAGCTTGTATTTCTCGCAATGCTTTGGTTAGCGCCAGGGCTAGATTCCTTTCTGATTGCAACTTCATTTTTGCATAGCCGTCTGCCATTGTAATTTCCCTTGTTGTAACATTACCCTGTCAATAATTGATCATCATTGTCATAGGGGGCAAGGAAGAAAATGAAAAAAAGCGGTAGAGTGGCAATTTATGTTCTAGTGGTGATTATTTTCTTTCTAACTATTCCAGAGATCGTCGTTCGTGTACTCACTCCGGAGCAGTTTGCTCGATTGGGTGATTTTACAAGCTTTGGTGGCTTGTTTAGTCATATCCTTTCTTTATTGATTTTCCTTGGCTTAGCTTCAATTCTGCTGGGCATACTCGCCATTTTTGTAACGAAAAAAATTTACCGCCATGTCACTCGATACAAAAGCTAATCTTCAAAACTGATCCACAAGGCGGCAGGTGAGGGGGGAGTTAAGTGTGTTCTGATCTGCGTCATACAATTGGGGTCTGGATCGAGATCGGGTTCAGTTAAGATGCCATGTAACGATAATGGAACACTGTCAGTTACATAGAAAAAGCCACTCGTTAGAGTAGCTTAATTATATGATTCTAAAGCTAAAATTTGGTGGCCCCTGCTGGACTTGAACCAGCGACCAAGCGATTATGAGTCGCCTGCTCTAACCACTGAGCTAAGGGGCCGTGGCGGTGAATTATAAAGTAACTCCCCTCATCAATCCAGCCATTCACACCTGCCTGCTGTTTTTATAAACAACGCATAATCAATCCTTTATACTTATCTTAAGATGCATAGACAGGAGTAGAGATGATCAACGATATTCTGGCCCCTGGCCTACGGGTGGTGTTCTGCGGAATCAACCCGGGCAAGTCCTCGGCGCACACCGGTTTTCACTTTGCTCATCCGGGAAATCGCTTCTGGAAGGTGATCCACCAGGCCGGTTTTACCGACAAACAGCTTAAGCCGGAAGAAGAGCAGCAGCTGCTGGATACGCGCTGTGGCATCACCATGCTGGTTGAGCGTCCAACGGTGCAGGCGAGCGAAGTAAATCTGCATGAGCTGCGTACTGGCGGGCGGGAACTGGTGAAGAAGATTGAAGACTACCAGCCCGCGGCGCTGGCGATCCTCGGCAAGCAGGCCTACGAGCAGGCGTTCAGCCAGCGCGGTGCGAAGTGGGGTAAGCAGAACATTACCATTGGCGTAACGCAGGTTTGGGTGTTGCCGAATCCGAGCGGGCTGAACAGGGCGACGCTGGACAAGCTGGTGGAGGCGTATCGGGAACTTGATGAGGCGCTGGTGGTGAGGGGGCTTTAGCTCCTCTGCGGCCTGATGCCCTCACCCTGGTCCTCTCCCACAGGGAGAGGGAATAAACAAAAAAAAAGCTCCCGATTGGGAGCTTTTTGCTGTTTACATGGGTTAGTCGTCCAGGAAGCTACGCAGCACTTCAGAGCGGCTCGGATGGCGCAGCTTACGCAGCGCCTTCGCTTCGATCTGACGGATACGTTCGCGGGTCACGTCAAACTGTTTACCCACTTCTTCCAGCGTGTGGTCGGTGTTCATATCGATACCGAAACGCATACGCAGCACTTTCGCTTCACGGGCGGTCAGGCCAGCCAGCACGTCGTGCGTAGCGGCACGCAGGCTCTCGGTGGTGGCAGAGTCCAGCGGCAGCTCGAGGGTAGTATCCTCGATGAAATCACCCAGATGCGAATCTTCATCATCACCGATTGGTGTTTCCATGGAGATTGGCTCTTTAGCGATTTTCAGCACTTTACGGATCTTGTCTTCCGGCATCAGCATGCGTTCAGCCAGCTCTTCCGGCGTCGGCTCGCGACCCATCTCCTGCAACATCTGGCGAGAAATACGGTTGAGCTTGTTGATGGTCTCAATCATATGCACCGGAATACGGATGGTGCGCGCCTGGTCTGCGATAGAGCGGGTGATCGCCTGACGGATCCACCAGGTAGCATAGGTGGAGAACTTGTAACCACGACGGTATTCAAACTTATCTACCGCTTTCATCAGACCGATGTTGCCTTCCTGAATCAGATCCAGGAACTGCAGGCCACGGTTGGTGTATTTCTTGGCGATAGAGATAACCAGACGTAAGTTCGCTTCAACCATCTCTTTCTTCGCACGGCGGGCTTTTGCTTCACCGATGGACATACGACGGTTGATGTCTTTCACCTGCTCGATGGTCAGGCCGGTCTCTTCTTCAATCTGATGCAGCTTTTGCAGGCCGCGCTGTACGTCTTCTTTCACGTCGTGCAGCTTTTCAGACCACGGCTTGTTCATCGCGATAGCGGCGTTGAACCAGGTTTCGCTGGTTTCATTGCCGGTGAAGAGGGTGATGAAATTCTTCTTCGGCATTTTGCACTGTTCAACACACAGCTTCATGATGATACGTTCCTGGGTACGTACGCGATCCATCATCACGCGCATGCTGTTCACCAGGTAGTCGAACTGTTTTGGCACCAGGCGGAACTGTTTAAACACTTCCGACAGCTTCAGGATCTCTTCCTGAGCGGCAGCATGGCTGCGGCCTTTCGCTTTGATGGTGTCACGCGTCACTTCGTACTGAGTACGCAGCTCGGCAAACTTCTCGCGCGCCAGTTCAGGGTCGATGCTGTTGTCGTCGTCGCTGCTGTCGTCGTCTTCTTCTTCATCTTCGTCTTCGTCGTCATCCATCTCTTCCTGAGACAGCTCAGAACCGACGTGAGTGGCGGTTGGCGCCATATCTTCTTCAGCGTTCGGGTCGACAAAGCCAGTGATCAGATCGGACAGACGCGCTTCTTCCGCTTCAACGCGATCGTACTGCTCCAGCAGATAGGTAATCGCTTCCGGGTATTCGGCAACAGAGCACTGAACCTGGTTGATCCCGTCTTCGATGCGTTTTGCGATGTCAATTTCGCCTTCGCGGGTCAACAGTTCAACGGTACCCATTTCACGCATGTACATGCGGACCGGGTCAGTGGTACGCCCGATTTCAGATTCCACGCTGGACAGTACCTGTGCAGCAGCTTCTTCCGCATCTTCGTCAGTGTTGTTGGAGGTTTCAGCCAGCAACAGATCATCGGCATCCGGTGCTTCTTCCATCACCTGAATGCCCATGTCATTGATCATTTGGATGATATCTTCGATCTGATCTGAATCGACGATATCTTCCGGCAGATGGTCATTGACCTCGGCATAGGTCAGATAGCCTTGCTCCTTACCGCGTTGGACAAGAAGTTTCAGCTGTGACTGCGGGTTTTGCTCCATAAGACGGTATCCACACTTAATTCGTTTGATTGGTGTCGGCGATAGGGCTGCCAACCTTTAAAGCGAGGGCGTACTTATATTTTTGCCGCTGCCTCTCAGTGCGGCTGCCGGGGGCTTCCCGATCGATATTCGGCACTTAAGCCGTTAAATTTTTTATTTCTTCGCCAGTTCCTGGTTAATCATCCAGAGCTCCCGGCGTTCTTCGCTGCTTAAGCCATGGGTGCGCTCGCGAGCTATCAACTCTTCCTGGCGCAACTCAAGCATCGAATCAAACATATGGTTGAGTGAGTCGGTGAACGTTTTTTCTGCGATATCCTTATCTGCTATATCGTCCCACATCGACAGTTTTTCAAGGGTAGCGGCCTCTTTTGTGCCGCGATAATGCTCTAAAAGTTGTCCGGTGGTCAGACCTGGCTGCGACAAACAAGTGTTGACCAATTCTGAAAATAAGCCAAGTCCGGGCAATTTTTCGTGGTTCAAACCCGCCAGTGACGGCACTTGCGGAGCAAGTTCGGGGTTTTGCACCAGCAACCCTATCAGTATACGCATGGTTGTGCGTTTTAGCTGAGGCGCGGGGCGTACCGTGCCGTTTTCAGCCTGTTTAGGCATTAAACGTTCAAGCTGGCTGTCATCCAGAATGCCGAGCTTGTTGCCTAACTCCTGACGCAGATAGATGCGCAGCGTTTCGCCGGGCACCTGGCTGATTAACGGCAACGCCAGCGTGCTGAGCTGCGCGCGCCCGTCAGGGGTACTCAAATCCACCTGCGGCATCAGGCTGTTAAACAGAAACGTGGAGAGCGGCTGAGCCTGCTCCATCCGCGCTTCAAATGCCGCTTTGCCCTCTTTACGCACCAGCGTATCCGGGTCTTCACCGTCGGGCAGGAACATAAAGCGTAGCTGACGCCCGTCGGTCATATACGGCAACGCGGTTTCCAGCGCTCGCCAGGCGGCGTCGCGTCCTGCGCGGTCACCGTCGTAACAGCAAATCACGTTGTTGGTGACGCGGAACAGCAACTGGATATGGTCCGCCGTGGTGGACGTTCCCAGCGACGCAACGGCATAGTTAATGTCGTACTGCGCCAGCGCAACAACATCCATATAGCCTTCGACGACCAGAAGACGCGGAGGTTCCGCATTATCCTGCTGTGCCTCATAAAGACCGTAAAGCTGGCGGCCCTTATGGAAAATATCGGTTTCCGGGGAGTTAAGGTATTTCGGCAGGGCATCACCCAGCACGCGACCACCAAAACCTATCACCCGGCCACGCTTGTCGCGGATCGGGAACATCACCCGTTCACGGAAGCGGTCGTAGCTTCGTCCCTGGTCGTTGGTGACCAGCATGCCTGCGTCGATGAGGGATTTACGATCTTCGCTATTGCCGCCAAAACGCTTTAACACGTTGTCCCAGCCGGGCGGGGCGTAACCAATAGCGAAACGCGCAATCACATCGTCGCTCAGTCCGCGCTTGTTCAGATACTGACGCGCAGGCTCAGCCGCAGAGTGCTTAAGAGACTGTTGGTAAAACGAATTCAGGCCATCCATCAACTGATATAGCGTTTGCCGCTGATGGCGCTCGATCTGACTTGGCCCACTGCCTGCTTCATACGGCACTTCAAGGTTATGCATCGCCGCCAGCTCTTCGACGGTTTCAACGAACTCGAGCTTATCGTAGTTCATCAAAAAATCGACGGCATTACCGTGTGCGCCACAGCCGAAGCAATGGTAGAACTGCTTTTCACCGTTTACGGTGAAAGAGGGGGTTTTTTCGTTATGGAACGGACAGCACGCATGGTAGTTCTTGCCCTGCTTTTTTAGCTTCACCCGCGCGTCGATGAGATCGACGATGTCGGTTCTGGCAAGCAGGTCATTGATGAAAACGCGTGGGATTCTTCCGGCCATATGCCCCAAAAATTTAAGCGACTTATAAACGAAAACAAGCCGCGCATTCCTTCCGGAAGCACGGCCTTACGACTACAACTCTGTCTGTCAATTGAGGGCTGTGGCCCTCAACAGATTAGTACAGACGAGTACGGCGTGCGTTTTCGCGAGCCAGTTTCTTCGCGTGACGTTTCACAGCGGAAGCTTTAGCGCGCTTACGTTCGGTCGTTGGTTTTTCATAAAACTCACGACGACGAACTTCAGCCAGAACACCTGCTTTCTCGCATGAACGTTTGAAGCGACGCAGTGCTACGTCGAACGGCTCGTTTTCACGTACTTTAATTACCGGCATGTAACTCTCACCTTTAATAAATTCGGTTTGCCGCTGGCATCAACGCCAGCTTATTTCAAAATGGTGCGGAATTTTACTGCAAATGCTGCTGCTTTGTAAAGCACCGATGCGATTTTGAAAGGGACTTTTATAAGGGGGAAGAGTATACACGAGGCTTCTTCCTGGGGCGAACAAAGTTTTACATCAACCCGCCCAGGCTCTACACTGCGCGGTATTGAAACGAGGTAAAACAAGTCATGCGTGTACTGGGTATTGAAACATCCTGCGATGAAACCGGCATCGCGATTTACGACGACGAAAAAGGGCTTCTGGCCAACCAACTGTATAGTCAGGTGAAATTGCACGCTGACTACGGCGGCGTCGTGCCTGAACTGGCCTCTCGTGACCACGTGCGTAAAACGGTTCCCCTGATTCAGGCGGCACTGAAAGAGGTCGGGTTAAGTGCAAAAGATATTGATGCCGTGGCCTATACTGCAGGACCGGGCCTGGTTGGCGCGCTGCTGGTCGGCGCAACGGTAGGGCGTTCGCTGGCCTTCGCGTGGGACGTTCCGGCCATTCCGGTTCACCATATGGAAGGACATCTTCTGGCTCCGATGCTGGAAGCCAATCCGCCAGCGTTCCCGTTTGTGGCGCTGCTGGTCTCCGGCGGTCATACGCAGCTGATTAGCGTAACGGGTATTGGCAAGTATGAGCTGCTGGGCGAATCGATCGACGACGCGGCCGGTGAAGCCTTCGACAAAACCGCCAAGCTGCTTGGCCTGGATTATCCTGGCGGCCCGATGCTGTCGAAAATGGCCGCGCAGGGAACGGAAGGGCGCTTTGTCTTCCCGCGTCCGATGACCGATCGTCCGGGGCTGGATTTTAGTTTCTCCGGTCTGAAAACCTTCGCGGCGAACACCATTCGCAATAACGACGACAGCGAGCAGACGCGTGCCGACATCGCCCGCGCGTTCGAAGATGCGGTGGTGGATACGCTGATGATCAAGTGCAAGCGTGCGCTGGATCAGACGGGCTTTAAGCGCCTGGTGATGGCCGGTGGCGTGAGCGCCAACCGTACGCTGCGCGCGAAGCTTGCCGAAATGATGCAAAAGCGTCGTGGGGAAGTGTTCTACGCGCGTCCGGAATTTTGTACCGATAACGGGGCGATGATCGCCTACGCCGGGATGGTGCGCCTGAACGCTGGCGCCACGGCTGACCTGAGCGTGTCCGTGCGTCCGCGCTGGCCGCTGGCGGAGCTGCCTGAGGCGTAAGTCTTTTGCCCGGTGGCGCTGCGCTTACCGGGTCTGCAAAAATCGTAGGCCGGGTCAGGCGAAGCCGCCACCCGGCAATAAACCGCACTACATCCGCAGCATCCCTTTCTCTTCCAGAAACGCAATGATCGTCGCCAGCCCGTCACCCGCCTTCAGGTTGGTAAAGGTCCACGGACGCTCGCCGCGCATGCGATTAGTGTCGCGCTCCATTACCTCCAGGGACGCCCCCACGTACGGCGCGAGGTCGGTTTTATTGATCACCAGAAAATCGGATTTGGTGATCCCCGGCCCGCCTTTGCGCGGGATTTTTTCCCCCTCGGCCACGTCGATCACGTAGATGGTGAGGTCCGCCAGCTCCGGGCTGAAGGTCGCGCTCAGGTTATCCCCGCCGCTTTCGACGAAGATCAGATCCAGATTGCCGAACTTCTCGCTCAAGGCTTCCACCGCTGCCAGGTTCATTGAGGCATCTTCGCGGATGGCGGTGTGCGGACAGCCGCCCGTTTCCACCCCTACGATGCGCTCTGGCTCAAGCGCACCCGCCTCGGTCAGGATGCGCTGATCCTCTTTGGTGTAGATATCGTTAGTCACCACCGCAAGATGATAGGTGTCGCGCATCGCCTTGCAGAGCGCTTCCAGCAGGGCGGTTTTGCCCGACCCTACCGGGCCGCCCACGCCAACGCGCAGGGGATGTTTGTAATCAGCCATATTGACTCCTCAGGAACGGAATAGTCGTGAATATTGGGTTTCGTGGCGTGCGGAGGCGATGGCGGACAGCGGCGTAGCTGCCCCCAGCGCGTCGTCGCCACGTAAAAATGCCTGTTCAAACCCGGCGGCAAAATGGTCGCTCAGGTCGATAATCAGCTGTTGTGCGGCCTGCTGCCCAAACGGCACCAGCTTGACGCCCGCCATCACCGCGCTCTCAATCCAGCTGTAGCCGAGGCTCAGCGCCAGCTCGCGCGCGCTAATGCCCCAGCGCACGCCGAGCCACGCCATACCGCCGAGCTGGCTCTGCATCAACAGCGGCAGCCATTCTGGCAGGCAGGCGGGTTCCCAGCTTTTAACCAGGCGCGTAAAGGCCGCGCCGCGGTTGCGTTCTTCCTCGCGCAGTTCGCGCGTTTCCCGACAGGCGAGCAGGTATGCCGTCCAGCGTTTTGCTGCCGCGACGTCCTGCTTCTCGCAGGCATGATACAGGCGGATAAACAGCGGCAGGTCGACGCAGAAAAAGCTCTGCTCCATCTGCTGGATCTGCCAGCGCCTGAAGGCCTCAGCGTCCGTGATCCACCCGGCCTCGACAGCCCACTCCAGCCCCTGTGACCAGGTAAACGAACCGACCGGCAGGCTACTGCTGGAGAGCTGCATCAGGCGCAGCCGCTGGCGGGCGTGCTCCATCAGCTCATCAACGCCAGCAGGGCAGAGACGATCAGCCCGCCGCCGAAGGTTTTACGCAGGCCGTCGTGACGGCGCAGCAGCAGCCCTGCCGCGAAGCTGGCGCACAGCACCGTGGCACTGGCTAACATAAATCCGCTGGTAAAGAGCCAGAAGCTGTGGCCGGACATCTCCACGCCGTGCGCCCAGCCATGGAACATCGCCAGGGCTGGAACCGCCAGCAGCAGGCGATTTTCAGTCTTAAACATCATCACGCCGCAGACCGCCAGCGAGGCGATAATCAGCATCTCCATGCCGCTAAAGCCGCCGAGCAGGCTGCCCGCAACGGCGCCAGCCAGCATCATGCCGAGCGTTGCTAACGGCAGCAGCAGCTTGCGGCCGCTCAGGGCGGACAGCACGCCAGCCCCCGTCAGCATCAGCAGGTGATCCAGCCCGGTCAGCGGATGGAGAAAACCTGCCTGAAAGCTGTCGGTCCCGTGACCGGGATGGGCAAGCGCCGGAACGGAAAAGGCCAGCAGAAACAACGGCAAATACTTACGCATGATGAGTCCTTAATGTGAATGAGCGTGGGAGTGGCCATGGCTGTGGGCATCGCTGGTGTAAGCGCCCGCTTCCGGTTCAAAGGGCAGGCTGGCGAAGGTCACCTCCAGCCCGAACTGACGTAGCATGTCGTCGAGAACGTGATCGTGGTGGTAGCGCAGTTCGCCGGGCATGATTTGCAGCGGTACGTGGCGGTTGCCCAGGTGATAACAGGCGCGGGCGAGCAGGAAAGGGTCGGCGCAGCGCACCACGGAAACCGACTCCGGGGCGGCGATCACTTCGATCACTTCGCTGCCGTCGTCGGTAGTCAGCAGGTCGCCCCCGCGCAGCAGCAGGCCGCGCGGCAGCATTAGCCCGGCTTCGCGGCCGTCGTTCAGCGCCACGCGGGCGCGGCTTTTTACCCGCACGTCAATCGGCAGCGTAACGCTGGCGGTGACGGGGTGCGCGTGGTCCAGGCGTTGGGTTAAATAAATCATCATCACTCCTCAAAACAGAAAATAGCGTTGCGCCATCGGCAAAACTTCTGCCGGTTCGCTGGTGATCAATTCGCCGTCGACGCGAACCTCATAGGTTTGCGAGTCAACGGTGATATTCGGCTGTAAATCGTTGTGGATCATGTCGGCCTTTTTCACCGTCCGGCAGCCTTTCACCACTGCGGTGGCGCTTTGCAATCCGAGCCGCTGCGGAATGCCGCTGGCATCAGCGGCCTGCGAGACAAACGTTAGCCGCGTGGCGTGGCGTGCGGCACCAAGTGCACCAAACATCGGGCGGTAATGCACCGGCTGCGGCGTGGGGATCGAGGCGTTGATGTCGCCCATTGGCGCGCAGGCGATCATCCCGCCTTTGACGATGGTGGCCGGTTTGACGCCAAAGAAAGCGGGGGACCAGACCACCAGATCCGCCAGCTTGCCCGCCTCAATAGAACCGACCTCATGGGCGATGCCGTGGGTAAGAGCCGGATTAATGGTGTATTTGGCGACATAGCGCTTCACGCGGAAGTTGTCGTTCTCGCCTGTCTCTTCCGGCAGTGCGCCGCGCTGCACCTTCATGCGGTGCGCCACCTGCCAGGTGCGGATAATCACTTCCCCCACGCGGCCCATGGCCTGTGAATCTGACGAGGTGAGCGAGAACGCGCCGATATCGTGCAGCACGTCTTCGGCGGCGATGGTTTCCCGACGAATACGGGATTCCGCAAATGCCACGTCCTCGGCGATATCCGGGTCGAGATGGTGACAGACCATCAGCATGTCCAGGTGCTCGTCGATGGTATTCACCGTGTAGGGCAGCGTCGGGTTGGTGGAGGAGGGCAAAATATTCGGGTGCGCGCAGGCGGTGATGATATCCGGCGCATGGCCGCCGCCCGCCCCTTCGGTGTGGAAGGTGTGGATGGTGCGCCCGGCGATGGCAGCCAGCGTGTCTTCGACAAAACCGGACTCGTTCAGCGTGTCGCTGTGCAGCGCCACCTGAATATCCATCTCTTCAGCGACCTCCAGCGAGCAGTTGATTGCCGCAGGCGTCGCGCCCCAGTCTTCGTGGATCTTAAGCCCGATAGCGCCTGCCGCGATCTGCTCGCGCAGCGCGTCCGGGTTTGAACCGTTCCCTTTGCCCAGCAGGCCAATATTCACCGGCAGCGTATCGGCGGCCTGCAACATGCGGGCGATATACCACGGCCCCGGCGTGCAGGTGGTGGCGTTTGTACCTGCCGCAGGGCCGGTGCCGCCGCCGATCATGGTGGTGACGCCGGAGACCAGCGCCTCTTCCGCCTGCTGCGGACAGATCCAGTGGATATGGGTGTCGATCCCGCCAGGGGTGACGATCTTCCCTTCGGCGGCGATCACTTCCGTTGCCGCGCCAATCGGGATCGTCACGCCGGGCTGGATGTCCGGGTTTCCGGCTTTGCCGACGGCGAAGATCCGCCCATCTTTTACGCCGATATCCGCTTTCACGATCCCCCAGTGATCGACGATCAGCGCGTTGGTGAGCACCAGATCCACGCAGTCGTCGGCGGTCATCTGCCCCTGACCCATGCCGTCGCGGATCACTTTTCCGCCGCCGAATTTAACCTCTTCGCCGTAGATCGTGAGATCGTCCTCCACTTCGATCCACAGCTCGCTGTCGGCCAGCCGCACTTTATCCCCGGTAGTGGGGCCGAACATATCGGCATACGCCTGGCGTGAAATCTCAGCCATGTTTCACCTCGCCCATGACCTCGCCGCGAAAACCGAAAATGCGCTGCGCGCCCGTCACCTGCACCAGCGCCACTTCCCGCTTCTGGCCGGGCTCGAAGCGCACGGCAGTACCGGCCGGGATGTTGAGTCGGTAACCTCGGGTGGCTTCGCGATCGAATTTCAACGCCGGGTTGACCTCGTAAAAGTGGTAATGCGAGCCGACCTGGATCGGCCTGTCGCCGTGGTTTTCCACGATCACACTTCGGGTTTCGCGCCCGACGTTGAGCGCAATGTTGCCGGACTGGATCCGGTATTCGCCTGGGATCATCACGCGCTCCTTACACGATCGGATTGTGGACGGTGACGAGCTTGGATCCGTCCGGGAAGGTGGCTTCCACCTGTATATCCGGGATCATCTCCGGCACGCCCTCCATCACCTGATCGCGCGTCAGGACGTGGCGGCCGGCTTCCATCAGCGAGGCGACGGTTTCGCCATCGCGCGCGCCTTCCATAATAAAGGCGCTGATCAGCGCGACCGATTCCGGGTAGTTGAGCTTTACCCCGCGCGCGAGGCGGCGTTCGGCAACCAGCGCGGCGGTGAACAGCAACAGCTTGTCTTTTTCTCTGGGAGTCAGTTCCATAGCGTTTCTCTTATGTCTGCCAGATACGCGGCGAACAGGCGGTTTTGGGGGTTAAAAGCGGGCGAAGCGACTGCCAGATATCGCGCATCACCCGCTGGCAAATGAGGTTGTCGTGGGAGAGAAAACGCACCGACAGCAGGTCGTCGGTGAGCGTCGCCCCGCCAAAGTTTTCCAGCGGGGCGAGCCGCTCGCGCACTGTATCAAGATGAGCTTCCCGGGCCGGGTAGAACAGCAGCGTGCCGACCCACGGATGGCCTGCGACGGGCGACAGATCGCCATCGTTAAGATGCAGTCGCTCAATCAAACGCGGCTCGCCATCCACCCACACCTCAAGGCGGCTCTCCAGCGTGCCGTGGCTGAAGGATTCGTTTATCACCGGACGGCCCAGACAGTACAGCTCCCACGCCAGCAGCGTGCTGGTGGCCTTAAGGTGGAAGACGGAACGCAGCGCGGCGTTAGCGCCGGGGAAAATTATGGTGTCCTGCGGCAGCCACTCCAGCGTGGCCTCTTCGTCGAGGTAAAAATGCTGATTCAGACAGGCCAGCGGGCCGCTGCTGCGATAGAACTTGCTGGCGCCGGGCATGGTGATGAGGGCATGGCTTTTGGCGTCGAGCCGCACGGAAATATCCAGCGTATCCCCGCCCACAATCCCGCCTGGTGGATGCAGCAGGTAAAGGTGACAGGTTTCCCCTTCGGGATAAAACGGGCGCTGAACGGTGAGCGGCCCGGTGTGACGCGCGGAATGGAGGAGGGTTTTCTCAGGGGTATAACAAAACTGGAGGGCAAGCGTGGCCTGCCAGCCTTTGTATGAATTATCAGTGACCTGAGTTGCTAACATGGTGCTTCCATTTCCACACTATCGGGGTACGTTTCAGTATGCCCTGGCGGAAATGAAGGCTGTCATATGAGTCGCTTATGGATAAAAAACCGGCTCATGTGAGCCGGTTTCAGTAATGTAGGCCGGGTAAGCGCAGCGTCACCCGGCAAGAAAGGTTAACGATAATCCTCTGCATCCACATCATACCCCGACGGCTCCCAGCGGATCGCCAGCAGCGATACCAGGCCGATAAACGGCGCCAGCGCAATCACCCAGAACACGGCGGTATCCAGCGACGCGACCAGTAGCGGGAACAGAAACAGTGACAGCGTTGAACTACTGCGCATCAGCGTCTGGTTAAGCCCCACGCCCACGCCGCGCAGCGAGGTCGGGTAGCTCAAGGAGGCAAACGTCATGGTATGCGCACCCGGACCAAAACCCTGGCCAAACAGGAACAGCGCCAGCATCGCGACGGCGACCACGCCTTCCGTGGCCCCGTCAGGGCGGCCAATCAGCGCCAGACCGAGCAGCGCCACCAGCTGGCAGGCGTAACCCGCCAGTGACATCCGCCACGCGCCGAAGCGCGGAACATAGCGCACTGCCAGCAGCCCGCCGACAAACGCAAACAGCAGGTTAAGCGCCAGCGAGATCAGAATGGTGGTCAGCATCGACTGCACAAAGAAGCTGGAGATGATCACCGGCAGGCCAAAGGCTACGGCGTTATAGGCGAACGAGGAGACAACCGACAGCAGCGTGGCGAGCGTGGTACGCCGCAGATAGATACCGCGGAACAGATTCAGGTAGTTCGACCATTTTGCCTTATTGACCACCGGCACGGGCTGGTCAAGCGCATCCTGCGGCACGTGGGCATTAATGTTGTACGACTGCCGCAGGATGGACGCCGCCTCCTTCAGATTGCCCTGATTCGCCGCCCAGACCGGGGATTCGCTCATATAGCGGCTGCGGATGGCGATAATCACCAGCGCGGGCACCGCGCCGAAGCCAAGGATCAGACGCCAGAGCCAGTCGCTGTGGCCTTCCGGCAGCACGGCGTAGAAGAAGAGCACCAGAAGATAAGAGATGCTGATGGCCGCATACCAGGTGGGGCACCACATTGCCACGCTGGAGGCTTTATTCCCCGGGCCTTTCAGCCTGGCGAACTCGCTGAGAAACGCCATCGCCACGGGAAGGTCGATCCCGACGCCAAGACCCATCACAAAGCGTGCGCCCGCCAGCACATATTCGTTCGGAGCCAGCGCACAGGCGATGGCGGCGACGACAAAGAACACCATGTCGGCCATAAAGACGCGGTAGCGCCCGATTTTATCCGTAAGATAGCCGCCGAGCAGCGCCCCGACAATGGCACCAAAGGTAATGGCTGAAGCCACCATGCCGGTACCAGCGGGCGTCAGGTTAAATTCGCGGGTGATGTCTTTGATGCCGAATGCCAGCGCGCCGAGATCGTAGGCATCGAGAAAAATTCCCCCGAGCGCGATACCGACCACGATGCGGGCATTGGCCCGGCCCTGAGAGCCGTCATTAACGAGACGTGAAACGTCCGATGCGCTGCGTACCCACTTGATGTCGCCATCCGGGGTGTTTCCTGCCGTTGGGAGGGGAGTTGTGTCTGTGATTTCTGCCATTTTCTTTTATGTGGTTGTGTTGTGTACCTAACAGTTACCACAGGCAGAAGGGGACAAAAATCACATTTGGTTATAAGGCATAACGAACGGTTTAATGAGCGTCTTTCTTTTTACGCTTGAGCTTCGTCCAGATTTTGGTTTCCTGGCGACGCCACAGGCGCTGAATGTTGTCATGATGACGCAGCAGGATCAGGCACGAGAGCATCGATACCGGGAAGGTAAACTGCGGTTTGAACCACCAGACATAAAACGGAGCGATCAGCGCGCTGACGATGGCACCCAGCGATGAATAGCCGCTCAGCAGGATGGTCAGCAGCCAGGTGCCCGCCATCACGCCAGTGAGATCCCAGCCGATCGGCGCAATCGCGCCAAACGCGGTTGCAACGCCTTTACCGCCTTTAAAACCAAAGAAAACGGGCCAGATATGGCCGACGCAGGCGGCGATAGCAATCAGACCCAGCCAGAAGGGTGTGACGCCCAGCGCATACGCACCCCAGACGGGGAGCATTCCTTTCAGAACATCAAAAATCAAAACCGCTACGGCTGCTCCCTTGCCGCCAATTCGTAGTACATTGGTCGCCCCCGGATTCCCGGAACCACTTTCACGCGGGTCAGGCAACCCGGCGATGCGGCAGACCAGAATGGCGCTGGAGATTGAGCCGCAAAGGTAGGCGAGGATAATCATTCCAGGCGCGATTGCACTCATAACGCTGTTCCGTTTTGAAAATGTATCTGTATTCTCAGCATCTGTGGATAATACGCATAATTCGCCGGAAGTGGTATCCGGTTTAGCCAAAAAGCAGGCAGGTCGTGATGGATATTGTATTTATAGAGCAACTTTCGGTAATCACCACAATTGGTGTTTACGACTGGGAACAGACCATCGAGCAGAAACTGGTGTTCGATATCGAAATGGGCTGGGATAACCGCAAGTCAGCAAAAAGCGATGATGTGAATGACTGTCTGAGCTACGCCGACATCAGTGAAGCGGTAGTTGGCCACGTGGAAGGGCAACGATTTGCGCTGGTGGAACGCGTGGCGGAAGAGGTAGCGGACCTGCTACTGAGCAAATTTAACTCCCCGTGGGTGCGCATCAAACTAAGCAAGCCGGGCGCGGTGGCGCGCGCCGCCAACGTGGGCGTGATTATCGAGCGTGGCACAAATCTGAAAGGAAAAGATTTAACGTCATAATAGCTAAACCATTTTAGGTTATATCGGTCTTAAAGCTGTATCTTTCACGGTTGTCCGCGTGGGACACCGTTTTTTTATATCTTTTTAGGGGTTTATAGATGAGCGATATGCACTCGCTGCTGGTGGCGGCAATTCTGGGTGTGGTCGAAGGATTGACGGAGTTTTTGCCGGTGTCCAGTACGGGCCATATGATTATCGTTGGCCATCTCCTGGGCTTTGAAGGCGATACCGCAAAGACGTTTGAGGTGGTGATTCAGCTGGGCTCTATTCTGGCGGTGGTCGTCATGTTCTGGCGTCGTCTGTTTGGTCTGATCGGCATCCACTTCGGGCGTTTACCGCAGCGTGAAGGAGAGGGCAAGGGGCGCCTGACGCTGATTCATATTCTGCTGGGGATGATCCCGGCGGTAGTGCTGGGGCTGGTGTTCCACGACACCATAAAATCGCTTTTCAACCCGATTAACGTGATGTACGCGCTGGTTGTCGGCGGCTTCCTGCTGATTGCCGCCGAAGTGCTGAAGCCAAAAACCCCGCGTGCAGAAGGTCTGGACGATATGACGTATCGCCAGGCGTTTATGATTGGCTGCTTCCAGTGTCTGGCGCTGTGGCCGGGCTTCTCCCGTTCAGGGGCAACCATTTCCGGCGGGATGCTGATGGGCGTGAGCCGTTACGCGGCGTCTGAGTTCTCGTTCCTGCTGGCGGTACCGATGATGATGGGCGCCACCGCACTGGATCTCTACAAAAGCATCGGCTTCCTGACCGTAGGCGACATTCCGATGTTCGCCGTGGGCTTTATCACCGCCTTTATCGTGGCGCTGATTGCCATCAAAACCTTCCTGCAACTGATTAAGCGTATCTCGTTTATTCCGTTCGCGATCTACCGCTTTATCGTCGCGGCTGCCGTGTACGTGGTCTTCTTCTGATGACCGACCGCCCTCAGTCTTTCGGCTGAGGGCAACGTTTTTCCTTCCACGCCGCAACCGCATCAATCCGCCGTTTCGTCAGCTCTTCGCGGATCTCCGGGCCTTTAAACCCTGCCTCCACCACCTCTTTCGTTGGCACCGCTTTTGCGATTTCCCACGCCTCGCGCAGCAAACGACCCTGCGGATAATCGGACGCTTCAAACCCGGTACGGCCGCGCACGTCCGCTTCGCTGGTCAGCGCAATTTGCTCCACGCGCTGCGGCTTGCGCCAGGCGTCGATGTTATCGAACAGCCTGACGATGGTGGCGGGTTTCAGGATCGGGAAGGTGTGGATCAGGTCGTGGAACTCGGCGACCAGTTTTGCCAGATCGCGAATGTCATTCGGCACGCGCAGGCGCTGGCAAAGCCCTTCAACCAGCTTTACGCCAGCCGGACCGTGCCCGTGGTGGCGTGGCCACAACTCCTTTGGCGTTAAACCTTTGCCGAGGTCATGGCAGAGGGTGGAAAAGCGCACGTCCACTTCAGGGCTGAGCATGGCGGCCATGCTCAGGGTCATCAGAGTGTGAATGCCGGTATCAATTTCCGGGTGCCATTTCGCCGGGGCGGGCACGCCAAACAGCGCGTCTATTTCCGGGAACAGCACTTTCAGCGCCCCGCAGTCGCGCAGAACCTGGAAAAAGACCTGTGGGTTGCGGGTGGTCAGGGCGTTTTCGGTCTCTTTCCAGACGCGTTCTGGCGTCAGGTGTTCCAGCTCGCCCGCGTCGGTCATGGCCGTCATCAGCGCCATCGTCTCGTCGGCGATACGGAAGCTCAGATGGGCATAACGGGCGGCAAAACGCGCCACGCGCAGTACGCGAAGCGGATCTTCAGAAAAGGCGGGGGAAATATGGCGTAAAAGACGATCGCGCAGATCGTTCTGGCCGCCGTAGGCGTCGATGATATGTCCGTTTTCGTCCTGCGCCAGGGCGTTAATGGTGAGATCGCGGCGCAGTAAGTCCTGCTCCAGCGTGACATCCGGCGCGGCATAGCAGGTGAAGCCGGTATAACCGGAACCCGATTTCCGTTCGGTACGCGCCAGGGCGTACTCTTCGCGGCTTTTCGGATGGAGGAACACAGGAAAATCGCGGCCTACCTGCTGGTAGCCCGCGTCAATCATCGCTTCGGGCGTGGCACCGACCACGACCCAATCTTTATCTTTGACCGGCAGACCTAATAACGCATCACGTACCGCACCACCGACCAGATAACTCTTCACGCCAACACTCCCGTTTTCTCTTTTCGCAAGATGATACGTAAGTGTGGCAGAGAAGACGAGTTAGTTCATCCAGCGGTCTTTACGTTTACGGCTTGGGATAAGGTGAGGAAGCACCAGACCCAGCACCAGACCGACGCCCAGTACGCCGCCGCCATACATAAACCACTGCATGATGATGGTGCGTTGTTTGTCATCCAGCTGTAGATTAGCGGCGTTTACTTTCTTCTGTGCGACGATCAGCTCGTTTTTCAGCTTCTGATTTTCGTCTTTCAGACCGGCGATCACGCTGTCGCTTTGCGCCACTTTCTGCTGCATCTCTGCGGTGCGCTGGTTCCAGGTACCGTCAATGTTGTTCAGCTTATCGGTCAGGGTTTTCACCTGATTTTCCAGATCCGGCACGCGGGTGCGCAGGCTTGGCACTGTGCTTAGCTCTTTCAGCGGGATCCATGAGGTGCGGCCAGAGCTGTCACGAACCTGACCGTAATTGGTGTCTGCGTTAGTTTGCAGCAGAGTCACTTCCTCGCCGGCATTTACCGTACCCACGAGGCGATAATTGTCTCCAGGGCCGCTGCGTACCCAGGTATTCAGTTCATCAGAAACGTAACGTTTCTCTTCAGCGTGGACCGCGGTTGCGGCGCTAAAAGCGAGTAAAGTAAGTCCAATCAGGCGTAATTTAAGCATATCAGTCGTTATTTTCATAAAAAGTGGAACGATAGTAGTGGTATCAGTGTCGCTACGCAAAGGATTCATCATCAATCGGAATCATCTGTGTCATGATTTCCACCGCTTTAAACTTTTACGCCCGTCAAATTGCTCATTGCGTGGCAATTTGGCGCAAAATACTATGTACTGACAAACAAATGGCGAGGAAGTTCGCCTTCATCGACGCGTCTGTGACGCACGCAAAAGTACAAGGCTATGGCACAAGAGATCGAATTAAAGTTTATCGTCGAAAAAGACAGCGCTGACGCGCTCCGCCAGCATCTGAACACGCTGTCCGGCGAGCACCATGAACCCGTACAGCTGCTCAACATCTATTACGAAACGCCGGACAACTGGCTGCGCAACCACGATATGGGCCTGCGCATCCGTGGTGCGAACGGGCGCTACGAGATGACGATGAAAATCGCCGGTCGCGTGGTGGGCGGTTTGCACCAGCGTCCGGAATACAATATCGACATCAGTAAGCCAGAACTTGAGCTGGATCGTTTTCCGGCGGAAGTGTGGCCGGAAGGGACGCTGCCCGCAACGCTGTCGGCAGAGGCGCAACCGCTGTTCAGCACCGATTTCTGGCGCGAGAAATGGCTGGTGACGGAAGGCAAGAGCCGTATTGAGATCGCGTTTGATCGGGGTGAAATTAAGGCTGGTGAAGAGCAGGAGCCGATCTGCGAGCTGGAGCTTGAACTGCTGGAAGGCGACGCGAGCGACGTGCTGAAGCTGGCGCGCAAGCTGGTAAACCAGCCTGGCCTGCGTCAGGGCAGCCTGAGTAAAGCGGCGCGCGGCTATCACCTGGCCGCCGGGAATGCGCCGCGCGTGCTGCGAGAAACCCCGATTCTGCGCGTTGTGCCGAAAGCCTCCGTTGAGCAGGGCATGGAAGCGGCGCTGGAGCTGGCGCTCTCTCAGTGGCAGTACCACGAGGAGCTGTGGGCGCGTAACGTGAAAAATGCCAAAAAACAGGTGCTCGCTGCTATGGGGCTGGTGCGTCACACCCTGGCGCTGTTCGGCGGTATTGTACCGCGTAAAGCCAGCGCTCACTTACGTGATCTGCTCACTCAAACCGAAACGCTGATGCTTTCTGACGTGTCGGCACAAACGGCGATCTACAGCCCGCAAAACGCCAGCGCGAAACTGGCGTTGACCGAATTTCTGGTGACGCGCGGCTGGCGCATTTTCCTCGATGCGAAAGGGCAGACTAAAATCGCGGAAAACTTCAAACGTTTTGCGGATATCCACCTCTCCCGTCACGCGGCCGAGCTGCGAACCACCTTCGCGCATCCGCTGGGCGATCAGTATGGCGATCAGCTTCCCCGCCTGGCGCGTAACATCGACAGCATGTTGCTGCTGTCAGGTGCGTATGAGGGCGTGAAGGCGCAGGCCTGGCTGGAGAACTGGCAGGGGCTTAAGCATGCCATCGAGACCCGTCAGCAGATTGAGATCGAGCATTTCCGCAACGAGGCCATTTCGCAGGATCCGTACTGGCTGCACAGCGGAAAACGTTAATTCTGGCAAGGAACCCCTGATATGCCGCTTTCTTCGCAGTTACAGCAGCACTGGCAGACCGTTTGCGAACGCCTGCCTGAGTCGTTACCCGCGTCATCGTTAAGCGAGCAGGCGAAAAGCGTGCTCACGTTCAGTGATTTTGTGCAGGAGAGCGTCAGCGCTAACCCGGACTGGCTGGCAGCGCTGGAAAGCGCGCCGCCGCATGCTGACGAGTGGCGGCATTATGCTGGCTGGCTGCAAACCGCGCTGGCAGAGGTGGCAGATGAACCCACGCTGATGCGCGTTCTGCGTCAGTTCCGCCGCCGGGTGATGGTACGCATTGCCTGGGCGCAGGCGCTGGAGCTGGTGAGTGAAGAGAGCACCTTGCAGCAGTTGAGCGAGCTGGCGCAGACGCTGATCGTCGCCGCGCGGGACTGGCTCTACGCCGCCTGCTGTAAAGAGTGGGGCACGCCGTGCAGCGAAGACGGGGTTCCGCAACCGCTGTTGATTCTGGGGATGGGCAAACTGGGCGGCTGCGAGCTCAATTTTTCCTCAGACATCGACCTGATTTTTGCCTGGCCGGAGAACGGCACCACGCGCGGCGGTCGTCGCGAGCTGGACAACGCCCAGTTCTTTACCCGCCTGGGGCAACGGCTGATTAAGGCGCTGGATCAGCCCACCCAGGATGGTTTTGTCTACCGCGTGGACATGCGTCTGCGTCCGTTTGGCGACAGCGGGCCACTGGTGCTGAGCTTTGCCGCGCTGGAAGATTATTACCAGGAGCAGGGGCGCGACTGGGAGCGTTACGCGATGGTCAAAGCGCGGATCATGGGCGACAGCGACGATGCCTACGCCAACGAGCTGCGCGCCATGCTGCGCCCGTTCGTGTTCCGCCGCTACATCGACTTTAGCGTGATCCAGTCCCTGCGAAATATGAAAGGGATGATTGCCCGCGAGGTGCGTCGCCGTGGCCTGAAGGACAACATCAAGCTCGGCGCGGGCGGCATTCGTGAGATCGAATTTATCGTCCAGGTCTTCCAACTGATACGCGGCGGGCGCGAACCTTCTCTGCAATCCCGCTCGCTGCTGCCAACGCTAAGCGCTATCGATCAGCTGCATCTGCTGCCGGAAGGCGATGCGCAAACGCTGCGTGACGCTTATCTCTTCCTGCGTCGTCTGGAAAATTTGCTGCAAAGTATCAACGACGAACAGACCCAGACGTTACCGGGCGATGAGCTGAACCGGGCGCGTCTGGCCTGGGGGATGCGGGTGGATGACTGGGCGGCGCTGACGGAACGGCTGGAAGCGCATATGGCGGGCGTGCGCCGCATCTTTAACGATCTGATCGGCGACGACGAAAGTGAATCGCAGGACGATGCGCTCTCCGAGCACTGGCGCGAACTGTGGCAGGACGCGCTTCAGGAAGATGACACCACGCCGGTGCTGGCGCACTTAAGCGACGATGCCCGCCATCGCGTGGTGGCGTTGATTGCTGATTTCCGTCTCGAACTGAACAAACGCGCCATTGGCCCGCGCGGTCGGCAGGTGCTGGATCATCTGATGCCGCATCTGCTGAGCGATGTCTGCTCCCGCGAGGATGCGCCGGTGCCGCTGTCGCGCATGATGCCGCTCCTGAGCGGGATCGTCACGCGTACCACCTACCTTGAACTGTTAAGTGAGTTTCCCGGCGCGCTGAAGCATCTGATTTCCCTTTGCGCCGCCTCCCCGATGGTGGCGAACAAGCTGGCGCGTTATCCGCTGCTGCTCGACGAACTGCTCGACCCGAATACGCTCTATCAGCCGACGGCGACGGATGCTTACCGCGACGAGCTGCGTCAGTATCTGCTGCGCGTGCCGGAAGAGGACGAAGAGCAACAGCTTGAGGCGCTGCGTCAGTTTAAGCAGGCACAGATGTTGCGCGTGGCGGCGGCAGATATCGCCGGTACTCTGCCGGTAATGAAAGTGAGCGATCACTTAACCTGGCTGGCGGAAGCGATCATCGACGCGGTAGTCCACCAGGCGTGGGTGCAGATGGTGGCCCGCTACGGGCAGCCGAAGCACCTTGCTGACCGTGAAGGCCGCGGTTTTGCGGTGGTGGGGTACGGCAAGCTGGGCGGCTGGGAGCTGGGCTACAGCTCCGATCTGGATCTGATTTTCCTGCACGACTGTCCGGTTGACGTGATGACCGACGGCGAGCGCGAAATCGACGGGCGGCAGTTCTACCTGCGCCTGGCCCAGCGCATCATGCACCTGTTCAGCACTCGCACCTCATCCGGCATTCTGTATGAAGTGGATGCGCGTCTGCGCCCGTCCGGCGCGGCAGGCATGCTGGTTACCTCCACGGAGGCTTTTGCCGACTATCAGAAGAACGAAGCCTGGACGTGGGAGCATCAGGCGCTGGTGCGCGCCCGCGTGGTGTACGGCGATCCGCAGCTCAAAACGCAGTTCGATGCGATCCGCAAGGCGGTCATGACGACCCCGCGCGAAGGCTGTACGCTGCAAACCGAAGTGCGGGAAATGCGTGAGAAAATGCGCGCGCACCTTGGCAACAAACATCGCGATCGCTTTGATATCAAAGCTGATGAGGGCGGGATTACCGATATTGAGTTTATCACTCAGTATCTGGTGCTGTTGCACGCGCACGATAAGCCGAAGCTGACCCGCTGGTCGGATAACGTGCGCATACTGGAACTGCTGGCGCAGAACGACATTATGGATGAGCAGGAGGCGCAGGCATTAACCCGCGCCTACACCACGCTGCGTGACGAGTTGCACCATCTGGCCTTACAGGAACAGCCGGGCCATGTGGCGCTGGACGGTTTCACCGATGAACGCGCGCAGGTGACCGCAAGCTGGCAGAAGTGGCTGGTGGAACCGTGCGTAACAAAACAAGTGTGATATTATCACGCGCAAATTGTGAATCTTTCTGGAGTCAGGAATGAAAGTAACACTGCCAGAGTTTGAACGTGCTGGAGTTATGGTTGTCGGGGATGTGATGCTGGATCGCTACTGGTATGGGCCGACCAGCCGTATCTCTCCGGAAGCGCCGGTGCCGGTAGTTAAGGTCGACACCATTGAAGAACGTCCAGGCGGCGCGGCAAACGTGGCGATGAACATAGCCTCGCTGGGCGCGCATTCGCGTCTGGTGGGCCTGACCGGCATTGACGATGCGGCGCGTGCGCTGAGCCAGTCGCTGGCGGACGTGAACGTGAAGTGCGACTTCGTTTCTGTTCCGACCCACCCAACCATCACCAAGCTGCGCGTGCTGTCGCGTAACCAGCAGCTGATCCGCCTCGACTTTGAGGAAGGGTTCGAAGGCGTTGATCCTGAGCCGCTGCACGAGCGCATTAGCCAGGCGCTGGGCAATATCGGCGCGCTGGTGCTGTCTGATTATGCCAAAGGTGCGCTGGCGAGCGTGCAGACCATGATCCAGCTGGCGCGCAAAGCCAGCGTTCCGGTGCTGATCGACCCGAAAGGCACCGATTTTGAGCGCTATCGCGGCGCAACCCTCCTGACGCCCAACCTCTCTGAGTTTGAAGCGGTGGCGGGCAAGTGCAAAACTGAAGAAGAGCTGGTTGAGCGCGGCATGAAAATCATCGCTGATTTCGAGCTGTCTGCGCTGCTGGTGACCCGTTCCGAGCAGGGCATGACGCTGCTGCAACCGGGCAAGGCGCCGCTGCATATGCCAACCCAGGCGCAGGAAGTGTACGACGTGACCGGTGCCGGTGATACGGTGATCGGCGTGCTGGCAGCGACGCTGGCGGCGGGCAACTCCCTGGAAGAAGCGTGCTACTTCGCGAACGCCGCGGCGGGCGTGGTCGTCGGTAAACTCGGGACCTCCACCGTTTCGCCAATCGAGCTGGAAAATGCGGTGCGTGGGCGTGCGGATACCGGCTTTGGCGTCATGACCGAAGACGAGCTGAAAGTGGCCGTTGCCGCCGCGCGCAAACGCGGTGAAAAAGTGGTGATGACGAACGGCGTGTTCGACATCCTGCATGCGGGTCATGTCTCGTATCTGGCGAATGCGCGCAAGCTGGGCGACCGCCTGATTGTGGCGGTCAACAGCGATGCCTCAACCAAACGTCTGAAGGGTGAAACGCGTCCGGTGAACCCGCTGGAGCAGCGCATGATAGTGCTCGGCGCGCTGGAAGCGGTGGACTGGGTGGTCTCATTTGAAGAAGACACCCCGCAGCGCCTGATTGCCGGAATTCTGCCTGACCTGCTGGTGAAGGGCGGTGATTACAAGCCAGAGCAAATCGCAGGTAGCGAAGAGGTCTGGGCGAATGGCGGTGAAGTGATGGTGCTCAACTTTGAGGACGGGTGTTCAACCACTAACATCATTAAGAAGATCCAGAAAGACAGTCAGTAAAAAACGGGCCAGTTGGCCCGTTTTTTTATGTCGGGTGGCGGCTGCGCCTTACCCGACCTACGCGTTCATGTAGGCCCGGTAAGGCTTAGCCGCCACCGGGCACAACAGACCGCACTATGCCTGGTCATCCACCGGTGGAATAGCTGGCGCTGGCTTCACCTCTTCCGGCGCATTGCGGCTCTCCAGCTCGCTCAGACGCTGTTCCAGCAGCGCCAGCTTCTCGCGGGTGCGCAGCAGCACCTGCGTCTGCACGTCAAACTCTTCGCGGCTGACTAAATCAAGGCGAACCAACTGTGCCTGCAACGTCTGGCGAATTTTCTTCTCAACGTCATCACCAAACTCACGAATACCTTTCGGCATGGACTCATGAACCTGACGCGCGATCTGCTCAATTTTCTTTGGGTCAATCATTGTCGTTTCCCTTGATGAAAAGGTGTTAGTGCCTATTGTAGCGCGTCATGCCGCGGGTTAAACAAAATTGTTTGAAGCTTATGCATTGCCCAGGGTAATCAATAGCGTTATAGTTATCTCGCTTATTCTCAGGGCGGGGCGAAATTCCCCACCGGCGGTAAATCAGCTTAACGCTGAAAGCCCGCGAGCGCTTTGGGTGAATTCTCAAAGGTCAGCAGATCCGGTGTAATTCCGGGGCCGACGGTTAGAGTCCGGATGGGAGAGAGTAACGATCCAGTCGGGCAAGGCCCGCTCACGTTATTTTTTTGCCGCTTGTACGGCGCTCCTAAGACTGCCCTGATTCTGGTAACCATAAAGTTAATGAGGTTTTTTTACCATGAATCAGACGCTACTTTCCTCTTTTGGCACTTCAACTCAACGTGTTGAACATGCACTGGATGCACTGCGCGAAGGCCGCGGTGTGATGGTGCTTGACGATGAAAACCGTGAAAACGAAGGCGACATGATTTTTGCCGCCGAGAACATGACCGTTGAGCAGATGGCGCTGACCATCCGTCACGGTAGCGGCATCGTATGCCTGTGCATCACCGAAGACCGTCGCCAGCAGCTTGATCTGCCGATGATGGTTGAAAACAACACCAGCGCCTTTGGTACCGGCTTCACCGTGACCATTGAAGCGGCACATGGCGTCACCACCGGGGTGTCGGCGGCTGACCGCCTGACTACCGTGCGTGCAGCGATTGCTGATGGTGCAAAACCCTCCGATCTGCACCGCCCTGGTCATGTCTTCCCGCTGCGCGCGCAGCCGGGCGGCGTGCTGACCCGTGGTGGTCATACCGAAGCGACCATCGATCTGGTGACGCTGGCTGGCTTCAAACCCGCAGGCGTGCTGTGCGAACTGACCAACGATGATGGCACCATGGCGCGCGCGCCGGAGTGCATCACCTTTGCGCGTCTGCACAATATGCCAGTGGTGACGATTGAAGACCTGGTTGAATACCGCCGGGCGCATGAGCGTAAAGCCAGCTGAACATGCTGATGTGAAAAAGCCGGGGAAACCCGGCTTTTTTGTTTCTAGTGGTAGTTAATTTTGAACAGTACCACGGTTTCAAACGGCCCGGACTGAATCGCTTTTCCTTCATCCCGCGAAAGTTCAGCCGTGTAGTTTTGCTCAAGATTCATCATATCGCCCGTAAAATCGGCGTATTCCTTGTACTGGTTGAATGTGTAAGGCTCCGTTCCGTTAAGAATACGCAGCTTTAACCCATTCCCTATTAGTACCGCGGTGTCGTCTGCGCTGAGCGTTTCGGTTGTGTAAAATGACGAGTCCATCTTAAATCCGTCCGAGCACTGGGCATCCTGCACTTTGGTGGTTCGTATTGAAAACATGCGAATACGCTTCTGCTGATTCACAATGTCGCGCGCACTGAAGGTGCCGAAGTCGATCTCCTGATTCTCAGGGTAAATGCTAAACGTCGCCCCGCAATCAAGTACCGTAATGTTTTGCAGCCCGTTGATGTGATACTTCAGGTTCTTCGCGTCGGCCATCTGATTAACGCCACCCTTACCGTCAAATTGCACAACGATGTAATCGCTGAGCGAACTGACATAGCCATGCGGCGGCACAGCCTTTATTCTCACGAAAAGTCGTAATCGGGCGACGAACGTGCGCGAAATATGGATATCATCCGGATTACCAGAGCAAATGCGATTCTCCCACCCCATCTGGCGGATTTGAGCAGGGGTGTAAATAGTGATGTTATTGTTGTCCAGACACTGGCGGGTATCCACGCCGTTGGGCTGACCTGTAGCATCGTAATCTATACCTTCATAGGTGACGCCCAGCTCATAATAGGGATCGGTTGCGGCAGGATAAGGATTTACCCAGGCAAAGACATCTTCCGGCTTAAAATTGCTCGAGACGTTGTTATCACACGTCACCGGAATCTTAATGTCATCAGACTCCCATATTTTTTGGCCAATTTGGGCGTTGCTGGGTATGGCAAAGGGGGAGATCGTTTTTGTCTCCTCGACGGAACCGCCAGAGCCACCCAGATAACAGTTAAGCGCCATCGCATCTTCCAAAGGCAGCGCTGAAAGCAGCAATGTAAGCAGGACACTAGCGAGCTTTCGCATCTTTATCGATTTTCCGTTCGGTAAGTTTACATTGCGCCGTTCCGGTGCACTGCACGTCGACTTTTTTCAGGGCACCGTAATCGTCGATATAGCCGATGCTGTAATAACTACCGTGGTAATCGCCGGTAGACGCGGTTGCCGTGGCGAAAGGCGCAATCATCAGACTGTCAAAACCCGGCAGCATGGTTTTAGCATTTTTGCTCAGCCACGCCAGCGTGATGTAGTACGGCGTAGGGTTGTGGACCGTGAGCCCATTCGCGTTGGCGGAAATTTCCATTCGCATTTCAGTCAGTTCGCCGGATTTTTTGCTAATCGCTTCTGGACGCCAGAACAGCTTAATTCGGCTCTGCATTGCTACCTGCATCACGCTGCGCTCCTCGCTGGCGCTGGTGTTTTTTGGCGGTACTTCACGCAGGTTGAAATAAAACAGCGATTCCCTGTCTCCTGGCAGCTGGCGAGTAGCGGCTTGTTTAACAATCCTTATCTGCGACGAGGTGCCCGCTTCGATACGTTGAATGGGGGGAAGCGCCATAAAGTGCGTATCTTCTTTTTGTCCCTTTTCATCTTCAATCCAGGAGAGCGCCAGATAAGGCAGCACCTTGCTCTGATTGTCCACTTTCAGGCTGCTGGCCTTGTCGCTTTCTGGAAAAACAATGCGCGTGCGGTCCAGATTAATGGCTGCGTGGGTAGCAAATGCTGTGCTGGTTAGCATCAGGCACAGGCTTTTAAACGGCGTTAATTTCATGATGATTTCTTACTGACACGGCAGTATCAACTGCATACTGTTTTCTAAGTGAGAAGGTAACGAGAAGCGACACTGTTGGTTGTCGCCCCATGTCACGCGAAACTGCTGTTCTGGCTCAACGGCGGCCAGCCAGACGCGGCCTTCATCGGCCACCATCCCAACCTGCAAATTGCTTGCTTCCAGGCGAACAATCGCCCCGAGAGGTGGCGCTCCTGATGACATTCGCAGAACGCCTGTCACGTCCTTACCTGCGCGCGTGGCAATCTGACGATAACCAATGGCTCCCTCAGTCCAGGTTGAGGTCACGACGCGGTTGTCTACGTCCACGCCATCAGGGAGGTTGTTCAGATTGACCTGCACGCTGGAGGGAGAATAGCTGGAGAATGATGGTAAAACGCCGATGCCAAAACGGTTGGTCTCATCTCGCGACATGTTCAGCGGGATATTGCCTACCCCGTCGGTGCTGACCATCACACGAGGTTCATTACCGTAGCTGCGCCGGTGCAGCGCGGCGCCTTTCGCCGTTGAGGTGAAGGAACCACTCCAGCTCGCGCTGAGGGAGTTATATTCGTCAGCTTTATAGCTGCCTGAGAGATTGAGATCGCCGTACGTAGAATAATGCTGATAATTCCCGCTGACCTGCGCGCCGGAATCTGGCTTTCCGCTCTCCGCGCCTGCGGAAACGCCCCAGGTATTATTGCGATCCGACGTGTCATACCACGACACGTTATGACTCAGCGTGTCGCTGTTACGCAGGTCATAGTTAAGACGATGATCGGGATCGAGCGGTACGCTGAGCGAGAGATAGAACTGAGTATCGTCACTTTCGTCTTCCTCATCGTAATGCGTTTTACTCCAGGACAGGGTTACGCCGAGGTTCTTCCAGCGGCCCATATCAAAGTTGTAGCCCGCCGTGATGCTGCCGGTCGTGGAAGGTGAATCATTCCACCATGTCTGACGCAGCATGTTGACGTACAGGTTCAGGGATAACGCCGAAATGTACTGGCTTGCCGTCACGCTCAGGGTTTGTTTCTCCGACTGGCGGTCACCGTCGTCATAATCAAGGTAGCGGGCGTAGCTCAAAAACTGGGGGTCTGAGTAGCGGTAGCTGGCAAGCGTAAGCTGACTGCCGGTGGTATCGAAACGCTTGCTGTAGTTAATGCGATAGCTGTAACCCGTCTGACTGCGCTGGTGTGGCAGCTGGCTGGTGGCCTGCGTGACGTCAAAAGAGAGCGCCCCCAGCCAGGCCATATTCTGGCCGATCCCGGCAGCGACGGAACGATAACCGTCGCCATCGGTCAGCGTGCCGCCATACAGGGAGGTGTGTGACAGCACGCCCCAGGAAAATTCGCCGCTCATGAAGGCGTTATCTTCGACGTCATGGGAGGCACCCTGGCGCGCTTTACCCGCCGCGAACTTGTAGCGAACCTGACCCTTGCGCGTTAAAAACGGCACGGACTCGGCAGAGACCTGGAAGGTGCTGACGCGGCCGTCCTCTTCCGTGACTTTGACGTCCAGCGTGCCCTGAACCGACTGGTTAAGATCCTGAATAACAAACGGGCCTGGTGGCACTTTACTTTGGTAAATCACGCGATCGGCAAGGCTTACGGTCACCGTGGCGTTGGTTTGCGCTATCCCGGTAATCTGCGGGGCATAGCCGCGCAGCGACCATGGCAGCATACGTTCTTCGCTGATAAGCGATGCGCCGGTATAGGTAAAGGCGTCAAAAATTGCGGACTGGAAATCCGTTTCACCCAGCGTCAGTTTCGCTCCGATTGAGGGCAGAGGGCGGAACATATAAACGCGTGAAAAACGGCCATCCTGCTCTGAGCCTGCTTCAGTATCGCTTCGCGTGTACTGGTAATCGCTTCGCAGGCGCCACGCGCCCATGTTCGCACCGACGGTGCCATAGGTATTGGCGTTGTTATTGCTGCTGCCGCTATTGGGCTGATAATGGCTGGCAAAAAGATTGTAATCCAGCAGTACGCCCGGCACGCCGTTGTCCCAGGTGGATGGCGGCATCCAGTCCACCGCACGGTATTGCAGCCATGCCTGGGGGATCGTCACATTCAGGGATTGGCTATCTTGCTCAAACGTAAATCTGATGTCTGGTCTGGCGGCGAAATCAACGCATCCCTCTTTTTCTGGCAAAGCGTGACGAACCTCATCCTGTAACGCAAATGTATCGGCCAGTTCGGGAGGAATACACACTTGAACTGCATTATTTATTTCTCTCCAGCGAAGGAGCCAGCCATTTGCCAGCGGAATATCATTAACTGAAACCGTAACGAAATAGCTTCCCGGCGTAACCGATATTTGATCTTTAAAACGTGATAAATCGACGCTGCCGCGCTGATCTTTATCGATGGCGTTTATATTAAATTCAGTGGCAGAGGTAAGTCTCGTCATTAACAGGGATGCAATGATGATTATCCATTGTAATTTGTATGTCATCATCCTGTTACTCGAATATATAAAGGATGCCGACCGGCATGAATTACCAGTCGGCTAATACTGTTACGTAACAGAATTATTTGTACAACAGGACGTAGTTAGCCGTGGCTTCAACCTGGCCTGCCGTCGCAGTTTTACCCGTGGGGACTTCCATAACCGCTTTGAAATGCAGCGTCTGGGTGGTTGATCCTGCCAGCAACTCAACCTCGTTGGATTCTCCCAGCGTGATAGCAGCCTCCGCATTATCCAGCAGACGTACACCCACGTTCTGCGCACCACTTGCATAGGTGTTACTCATCAGGCTGGTGTCTGTCGCGTCTGTCGCTGCGCTGGTGAAGGTGACATCCACTTTGGTAATTGGCGTGTCGGTTTCGTCTGCCGGATCGTCAAGCTGGCAGTTTTCCAGATTAATATCGACCGGAACCGGCGTGGATTTTTTGTTGGCGTTGATAACGGCCGTAGTCACTTCACCCAGATCGACTTCTTTATCAACGCTGTCTGGTGCGATGCTGCACGGTGCGTCAATAACAACACCTTTGAATTTGATTTTGCCAGAGCCTTGATCTTCAGCAAAAGCAGAACCCGACACAATGCCAGCCATAGCCGCTGCTAACAGTAATTTCTTACCCATATACATGGAAATATCCTTTTTCAGAGTGATTCATAATGTGAATATTAATTTCAGAATACTTGCAAAGTATACGGATTGGGGTGGGAATACGCGATTAACGTGACTTAAATATATTTGTAGGTGCTTTTAATTAATATTTTCAGGCTATCTTAAGAGCCGCCTTTTTTTGAAATTCTAATGGGTTTATATTTGGTGAGTTATTATAGGATAAATATATAGGATTGTTATTTTGAATAGTATAATGCCTCCGTATGAAACGGAGGCATTAATTCTTAACCAATACCTGCCGTTTGTAGCAGAACCAGACTCATCCCCATCACTGACATTCCACACAGCACGCCGTAGCTTGGGTTATTGTTGGGATCGATCTCTTTTGCCAGCGGCATCAGCTCATCGACAGAGAGCGCGACCATAATCCCGGCCACGGCAGCCATAATTGCAGCCATTACAACCGGGGATACGAGGCTACCGAGGATCAGCCACGCCAGCACGCCGCCGAGAATTTCAGCCATCCCGGAGATACCCGCCCAAAAGACAGCTGTACGTTTTGAACCCGTGGCGGCATAAACGGGCCCGGCAACGGCAAGTCCTTCAGGAATATTGTGCAAAGCAACGGCCAGCGCGACACCAAAACCCATTTCCAGGTTGCTGCTGGCCGTGACATAGGTGGCGATACCTTCCGGAAAGTTATGCAGGCTGATACCCAGCGTCAGCAGAATGGCCGTGCGTTTGATATTGCCAGGGATGGGGGCAACGCTTTTTTGCATTAGATCCTGCGGGTGCGCGTGAGGAAGGATACGGTCGAGTGCAAAATAACCCAGCAGGCCAATGATAAACATGCCATAGCCCAGAACAGGCGACATCCCTTCGGCGTGAAGCGCGGCGGGCAGCATCTCCATCAGCGAGATAAGCAGCATAATCCCGGCGGCGAAACCCAGCGAGAAGGCCAGCAGGCGATTAGAGGGTTTTTGACCGAGTACCCCAAGGAACGCACCGATAAAGGTCGCGGCGCCCGCAAGTAAGGTCAAAATCAAAGGTACTGACATGCATTCTCCTTAAGCGATATCTGGCATTCAAATTTCCTGATGATGATCTTCACGGTTATCTACGTTCATCTTCACCTGAATGCGCGTAATGTAGGCCCATCACTTTGTCACTTCCTCTAAGGATATCACCATGTCTCCTTCTCGTATGCCAGCACTGTTTTTAGGCCATGGCAGCCCCATGAACGTTCTGGAAGATAACGTCTATACCCGCGCCTGGCGTCAGCTGGGTAAGACGTTACCGCGTCCGAAGGCAATTGTGGTGGTCTCTGCGCACTGGTTTACCCGGGGTACCGGCGTGACGGCCATGGAAGCGCCAAAAACGATCCATGATTTTGGCGGTTTTCCGCAGGCGCTGTACGATACGCATTATCCGGCCCCCGGTTCGCCTGAGCTGGCGCAGCGGCTGGTTGATCTGCTCGCCCCTGTTCCGGTTGCGCTGGACAAAGAAGCCTGGGGCTTTGACCATGGCTCATGGGGCGTGCTGATTAAGATGTATCCTGATGCGGATATCCCGATGGTGCAACTGAGTATCGACAGCACCAAACCGGCTGCCTGGCACATGGAGATGGGGCGTAAGCTGGCTTCGCTTCGTGATGAGGACATCATGCTGATTGCCAGTGGCAACGTGGTGCATAACCTGCGTACGGTACGCTGGCACGGTGAAAATACGCCGTACCCCTGGGCAGCGGCCTTTAATGACTATGTAAAAGACAACCTGACCTGGCAAGGGCTGGTCGAACGGCACCCTTTGGTGAACTATCTGGATCACGACGGCGGTTCGCTCTCTAACCCGACGCCGGAACACTTCTTGCCATTGCTGTATGTATTAGGCGCATGGGACGGTCAGGAGGTTATTACAACACCGGTCGACGGTATTGAGATGGGGAGCTTGAGTATGCTGTCGGTGCAGGTGGGGTAAAACATGCCCGGTGGCGCTGCGCTTACCGGGCCTACGCTCGACATGTAGGCCGGGTAAGGCGAAGCCGCCACCCGGCAAGTCTTATTCAATAAAAATATGCGGGTAGAAACGCGACAGATCCTGCGTAATCAGCGCGCGATCTTCGCGAATACCAATCCCGGCAGGCTGATCGTTAATAAGCCAGCTGCCGATCAGCGTATAGCTGTCGCCAAACTTCGGCAGTTGATAAAACGCCTGGACGATCATCCCTTCCTCACCGTACGGCCCTTCAACCGCTTCCAGCGTTTTACCGTTTTCGATAATCGAGACGTTCGCGCCTTCACGGGAGAAGATTGGCTTAACGACGTATTTCTCCATCGGCGGGAAATCATCTTCGGCAAAGTAAGCAGGCAGCAGGTTCGGGTGGTTCGGGAACATCTCCCACAGCATTGGCAGCAGGGCTTTATTGGAGATAATGCTCTTCCAGGCTGGTTCCAGCCAGCGCACACCGGCGTCTTCCAGCTTGGTAGAAAACATTTCGCGCAGCATGTATTCCCACGGGTAGAGCTTGAACAGGTTGCTGATCACCTGATCCTGCGTGTCCGTAAACTGACCTTTTTCACCTAAACCGATCTCTTCGATATAGAGGAATTCCGTCGCCACTTCCGCTTCGGCTGCGCAGTCCTGCAAATACTGAACCGTACCGCGATCTTCTTCGGTATCGCGACAGCAGGCGAGGTGCAACAGGTTGAAACCGTGCTGTTCACGCAGTTCGGCGAAACGCTCAATCAGTTTTTCCTGAAGGCTGTTGAACTGGTCGCTGCCTTCCGGCAAGTTTCCGGCATTCGCCTGATCTTCCAGCCAGATCCACTGGAAGAACGCGGCTTCGTACAGGGAGGTTGGCGTATCTGCGTTGTTTTCTAAAAGCTTCGGTTCACCCACGCCATCCCATGCCAAATCGAGGCGAGAGTAGAGCGAAGGCTGGTTCGTTTTCCAGGACTGACGAACAAAGCTCCAGGTGTGCTTCGGAATGCGGAATTTGGTCATCAGCTCATCGCTGTCGATGACTTTCTCTACCACCTTCAGGCACATCTGGTGCAGTTCTGCGGTCACCTCTTCAAGCTTTTCGACCTGCGCGAGCGTGAGCTTATAGTAAGCGTCTTCACACCAGTACGGCTCGCCGTACATGGTGTGAAAGTTGAAACCGTATTCGGTGGCTTTTTCGCGCCAGTCCGGGCGCTCGACAATACTGACTCGTTCCATGATCAGCCGCCCATTGAGCGAGTCGAAGAGCCGGTCGCACTACGCTGCATGGTGGTTTGTTTCGCCACAGACTCACCGAAGCCGCCACGGGTAATGGTGCTGGTAGTGGCTGGTTTCGGTGCCATCGCGGTTTTCGGTACGGTCATCGTACGGCCAGGCGTTGCCGCACCGTAACCCTTGCCGGTGGCATCGGTGTATTTACCGTACGCCGGGCTGTTTGGGTTTTTAGAACTAAACAGCGGTTGCTGCTGGTAGCCCGCGCCGCCGCTCATCAGACGGCCCATCATATAACCCGCCATCAGAGGCATCCAGAAGCTACCGCTGGACTGTGCCTGCGCCTGGTTTTCCGGCGCCATACCTGCCTGAGCAGGAGCCTGCTGGCACTGGCCTTCGCCGAATTCGGCTACACAGTCTTCGCGTGAGGCATATTTCGGCGCGGTACGTTCTGCCTCTTTCAGGGCGTTGTTATAGGCCGTCGTACACTCGGCGGCTTTACCGGTTGCGCTCGCACAATCGTCAGCGTTTTGATAGAGCGACACCGTTTCGTCGCTTTGCTCACAGCCTGCCAGCATAAAGACGGCGGTGACCGCCAGCGCGACAGGTGTCAGGTGGCGTGCGTTCCAGCTTTTGCGGAACGACGCGTGATTCATCGTTTTTGTCCGTTTCATATTTGTCTTCCAGGACCCAGGGGTATTAACGCTCAGGATAGAGGATGAGTGGTTGAAAATGAAGCGAAGAGGGGCGAAATCCGGGGGATCTTTACGTTGGCTTACGTTCGGGGGGGATTAATGTGCTCCCTCTCCCTGTGGGAGAGGGCTGGGGTGAGGGCATCAGGCCGCACTGGGCCTGATGACACACTTAGTTGCGGAACGGATTCGTGCCGCTGCTGGCAGGTGAGGTGCTGCGTGCTGCCGCTGGCTGTGCAACCGGTGCGCTGCCGTTAGCGTTGAAGTTATCAACCGCGGCATCCTGCTCTGGATTTTCCGGCGCCACGCTGTCAGGCGACGTGGATACCGGTTTACCCAGCGTACTGTTCAGCATTTGCAGATCCTGCTCGTTCAGCGTACCCAGCGCCTGCTTGATGTTCAGCTGGTTAATCAGGTACTGGTAACGTGCGCTGGAAAGCTGCTGTTTCGCGTTATACAGCGTGGTCGTTGCGTCTAACACGTCAACGATGGTACGCGTACCGACGGAGTAGCCTGCTTCCATCGCGTCCAGAGAGCTTTGCGCAGAGACAACGGCCTGTTTGTAGGCGTTGATGCTACTGATAGAGGCATTGACGTTGTTAAAGGAAGAACGCACGGTCTGCACCACGTTGCGGTGCGCGCTTTCCAGCTGCTCGCTTGCACCCACAAAGTTGTATTGCGCCTGTTTCACCTGAGAGTTAACCATCCCGCCCTGGTACAGCGGCAGAGAGAAACTAAGGCCCACTTTGTTCTGGCCAACGTTGCTGTCGTCATAGGCCTGAGACGTCGTTTTAGACCCGCTGTAGCTGGTATCCGATACGCCGGTAGAGGCGCTCAGGCTCAGGGTTGGCAGGTGACCATCCTGTGCAAGGCGGATCTGCTCGCGTGCCAGATCCTGGCTCAGGCGCGCCTGCAATAAGGTCAGGTTACGGTTTTCCGCTTCTTTCAGCAGAGCATTAACCGCCTGCGGTTTGTCCGTTTTGAAACTGTCCACGTTCAGAGAGGCCAGCTCAGGATAGTAGTTACCGGTGACCTGACGCAGTGCTTCCAGTGCGTTGTCGAGGTTGTTACGTGCGGTCACTTCGTTAGCCAGTACGGTATCGTACTGTGAACGGGCGTTCTGCACGTCAGTGATCGCAACCAGACCAACATTAAAACGCTGGGTGGTTTGATCTAACTGACGGTAAATCGCCTGTTTCTGCGCTTCGGTATAGGAGAGAGCGTCAATCGCGCTCAGTACCTGGAAATAGGCGGTCGCGGTATTCAGGATCAGCGTTTGCTGATCGGTCTGATAGGTGACATCCTGAATGCCTGCGCTCTTTTCCTGCAAACTCAGTTCACGCCATTTGGACATGTCGAACAGGGTCTGTGTAAGCTGTAAAGAGGCGCTGGTGGCATTCGAGTCGATACCATTGTTATCGCGAAAACCGTTAGTGTAGGTATAATCTGCACCTAAGCCTAACTGCGGCAGCAGTGGACTACGTGCTTCGTTAATCTTTTCAAACGCAGCATCACGATCGGCCGCTGATTTACGTAAATCAGGGTTGCCCAGACGTGCCTGCTGGTAGACCTGTAACAGGTTCTCTGCCTGGCTCATTGCACTGAAGCCCGTCAGGCTCAGGCCGATAAGGATGGGGAGCAATTTCTTCATTTGCATTCCTTGTTGTGAAGCAGTATTAGCGCTGATCTAATTAAAAATAATTGCCGATTCTAACAGAATCATCCACACCAAAAGGTTGGCGTAACGTGCCATCTGGCGGTAATTTGCTCCAATCTACCATATAGCCATACAAACGGCAGCCAAACAGCCTTGAAATTCACAATTTCATCACCATTGCTACCAGGACTCGACCGATGCAAAAACCAGAAAACGTGCCTGTCACCTTCGCCAAAAACGATGTAGAAATTATTGCACGAGAAACGCTTTATAGCGGTTTTTTTTCAATGGAACTTTACCGTTTCAGGCATCGCCTGTTTAACGGTGAAATGAGCGGTGAAATCAAACGCGAAATTTTTGAGCGCGGGCATGCGGCAGTCTTGCTACCCTTTGACCCAGTGCGTGATGAAGTCGTGCTGGTCGAGCAGGTCCGTATTGCGGCGTATGATACCAGCGAAACGCCGTGGTTGCTGGAGATGGTGGCCGGGATGATCGAGGAAGGTGAGTCGGTCGAAGACGTCGCTCGCCGTGAGGCGCTGGAAGAGGCAGGCCTGGCGATCGGTCGGACGAAACCGGTGTTGAGCTACCTGGCAAGTCCGGGGGGAACAACGGAACGCTCATCTATTATGGTGGGCGAAGTGGACGCCACGACAGCGAAAGGGATCCACGGTCTGGCAGATGAAAACGAAGATATTCGGGTTCATGTGGTGAGTCGGGAGCAGGCTTACCAATGGGTAGAAGAGGGTTTAATCGACAACGCAGCGTCTGTCATCGCCTTGCAATGGCTGCAACTGCATCATCAGAATTTACGAAACGAGTGGAAAAAATGAAGCGCTATACACCTGACTTCCCAGAAATGATGCGCCTGTGCGAAACCAATTTCGCCCAGCTGCGCCGCCTGCTGCCGCGAAACGACGCGCCCGGCGAAACGGTAAGCTATCAGGTGAGCAACGCGCAGTATCGGTTAACGATAACAGAATCAACGCGCTACACTACGCTGGTGGAGATTGAGCAAACGGCGCCGAGCATCAGCTACTGGAGCCTGCCGTCAATGACGGTACGTCTTTATCATGATGCGATGGTCGCTGAAGTGTGTTCAAGCCAGCAGATCTTTCGCTTCAAAGCGCGGTATGATTATCCGAATAAAAAGTTGCATCAACGCGACGAAAAGCATCAAATTAACCAGTTTTTAGCCGACTGGCTAAGATATTGTTTAGCACATGGAGCAATGGCGATTCCGGTTTGTTAGCGTCATAAACCTACCTAAGGACACCATTTGGAAAGCCTGTTGAACCTGACTGTTGCTGGTGGGGCGCCAGTCAGGATATTACAAATCACCGACACCCACCTTTTTGCCGAAAAGCATGAGACGCTTCTGGGCGTGAACACCTGGGAGAGTTATCAGGCGGTTCTTGACGCGATCCATGCTGAAAAGCGGCCATGCGATCTGATCGTCGCGACAGGCGATCTGGCGCAGGATCAATCCTCCGCAGCCTATCAGCATTTCGCCGAAGGAATTGCGAGCTTTAGTGTGCCTTGCGTCTGGCTACCGGGCAATCACGATTTTCAGCCCGCCATGTACAGTTCGCTTCAGGAGGCGGGGATTTCGCCGGCAAAATGTGTCTTTACGGGGGACCAGTGGCAAATTCTGCTCCTCGACAGTCAGGTGTTTGGCGTTCCGCACGGTGAGTTGAGCGACTATCAGCTTGACTGGCTGGAGACAAAACTGGCCGCCGAACCGAATCGTAATACGCTGCTGTTACTGCATCATCATCCGCTGCCGGCGGGCTGTAGCTGGCTTGATCAGCACAGCTTACGCAACTCTGCGGCGCTGGATAGCGTGCTGGCGAAATTCCCGCGCGTGAAAAATTTGCTGTGTGGGCACATTCACCAGGAACAGGATCTCGACTGGAACGGTCGCCGCCTGCTCGCGACGCCGTCCACCTGCGTGCAGTTCAAGCCCCATTGCGCTAACTTCACGCTGGACACCATCGGACCGGGCTGGCGCTGGCTGGACCTGCATGCCGACGGCTCGCTGACCACCGAAGTGTGCCGTCTGGCTGGCGCGCAGTTCCGCCCGGATACCGCTTCAGAAGGTTATTGATGTCGACGCTCCTCTATCTGCACGGGTTCAACAGTTCTCCGCGTTCCGCAAAGGCGACGCAGTTTCGCCAGTGGCTGAGCGAACATCATCCGCACGTGGAGATGATTATTCCGCAGCTGCCCCCTTATCCGGCGGACGCGGCAGAAATGCTGGAATCGATTGTGCTTGAACACGGCGGCGAATCGTTTGGCGTTGTCGGCTCGTCCCTCGGCGGCTACTACGCCACCTGGCTGTCGCAATGCTTTATGGTGCCCGCTGTCGTCGTTAACCCGGCGGTCCGGCCATTTGAGCTGTTAAGGGACTTTCTTGGCGAAAACGAGAACCCCTACACCGGCCAACAATATGTGCTAGAGTCACGCCATATTTACGATCTCAAAGTTATGCAGGTCGACCCGCTTGAAGCGCCCGATCTTATCTGGCTGCTGCAACAGACGGGAGATGAAGTGCTGGATTACCGCCAGGCAGTGGCGTATTACGCATCCTGCCGCCAGACTGTAGAAGAGGGCGGAAACCATGCTTTCACGGGCTTTGAAGATCATTTCACCCAGATTGTCGATTTTCTTGGACTGCACAGCCACTGACAATCAATGCGAATTGCTAGCTTAAATCATGACGCAAACCTATAACGCTGATGCCATTGAGGTACTCACCGGGCTTGAGCCGGTTCGCCGCCGCCCGGGGATGTACACCGATACGACGCGCCCAAACCACCTGGGCCAGGAAGTAATTGATAACAGTGTGGACGAAGCGCTGGCAGGTCATGCCAAACGCGTGGACGTTATCCTGCACGCCGATCAGTCGCTGGAAGTCATCGACGATGGCCGCGGCATGCCGGTGGATATTCACCCGGAAGAGGGGGTTCCTGCCGTTGAGCTGATCCTCTGCCGTCTGCATGCGGGCGGTAAGTTCTCCAACAAAAACTACCAGTTCTCTGGCGGCTTGCACGGCGTGGGGATCTCTGTGGTTAACGCCCTGTCAAAGCGCGTGGAAGTGAACGTCCGTCGCGACGGCCAGGTGTATAACATCGCGTTTGAAAACGGCGAAAAAGTGCAGGATTTGCAGGTCGTCGGGACGTGCGGTAAACGCAACACCGGCACCAGCGTCCATTTCTGGCCTGACGAAAGCTTCTTCGACAGCCCACGCTTTTCTGTTTCCCGCCTGACGCACCTGCTGAAAGCCAAAGCGGTGCTGTGCCCAGGCGTAGAAATCACCTTTAAAGATCACGTTAACAACACCGAACAGAGCTGGCGCTACGAAAAGGGTCTGAACGACTACCTGTGCGAAGCGGTTAACGGCCTGCCGACCCTGCCGGAAAAACCGTTCGTCGGGAATTTCGAAGGTGATACCGAGGCGGTGGACTGGGCGCTGCTGTGGCTACCTGAAGGCGGTGAGCTGCTGACGGAAAGCTACGTCAACCTGATCCCAACGCTGCTCGGTGGGACGCACGTCAACGGCCTGCGTCAGGGTCTGCTGGATGCGATGCGCGAGTTCTGCGAATACCGCAACATTCTGCCGCGCGGCGTGAAGCTTTCCGCAGAAGATATCTGGGACCGCTGCGCCTACGTGCTTTCCGTGAAAATGCAGGATCCGCAGTTTGCCGGTCAGACTAAAGAGCGCCTGTCGTCACGCCAGTGTGCGGCGTTTGTTTCCGGCGTGGTGAAAGATGCGTTTACCCTGTGGCTGAACCAGAACGTTCAGGCCGCAGAAATGCTGGCTGAAATGGCGATCTCCAGCGCCCAGCGTCGTCTGCGCGCGGCGAAGAAAGTGGTGCGTAAAAAACTGACCAGCGGCCCCGCGCTGCCGGGCAAGCTGGCGGATTGTACCGCGCAGGATCTCAACCGCACCGAGCTTTTCCTGGTGGAAGGGGACTCGGCGGGCGGATCGGCCAAGCAGGCGCGCGATCGTGAGTATCAGGCGATCATGCCGCTCAAGGGTAAGATCCTCAACACCTGGGAAGTCTCGTCTGATGAAGTGCTGGCCTCGCAGGAAGTACACGATATCTCGGTGGCGATCGGCATCGATCCGGACAGCGACGATCTGAGCCAGCTGCGCTACGGCAAGATCTGCATTCTCGCGGATGCGGACTCCGATGGTCTGCACATCGCCACGCTGCTGTGCGCGCTGTTCGTGAAGCACTTCCGCACGCTGGTGAAAAACGGTCACGTCCACGTGGCGCTGCCGCCGCTGTACCGTATCGACCTTGGCAAAGAAGTCTACTATGCGCTGACGGAAGAAGAGAAAGCGGGCGTGCTGGAACAGCTGAAGCGCAAGAAGGGCAAACCGAACGTGCAGCGCTTTAAAGGGCTGGGCGAGATGAACCCGATGCAGCTTCGCGAAACGACGTTGGATCCGAACACGCGCCGTCTGGTGCAGCTGACGATCAGCGACGAAGACGAACAGCAAACCAACGCCATGATGGATATGCTCCTTGCCAAGAAACGTTCGGAAGACCGACGTAACTGGCTGCAGGAGAAAGGCGATATGGCGGATATTGAGGCCTGATGCTGAAAAAGCCCTGCGATGCAGGGCTTTTTTTTGCCCGGTGGCGCTGCGCTTACCGGGCCTACGATCGATCCCCTCGCCCTGACGTCAAAACTCCATCTTTACCGTAAACTGCACTTCACGCGGGTCGCCAATCTGGTTGCCCAGGTTATTGGTCGCAATCGACGACGTGTAGTAGGTCTTATCAAACAGGTTTTTCACGTTCACCTGTAGCGTCACCGGATATTGCAGCTTCATTTTGTACGCCGCAAATGCATCCGCCACGAAATAGCCCGGCAGATAATAATCCGCACCGTTAGTCGCTGAACGACGGCTCACGCCGTGCCCGCCGCCGCCAATTGTCAGCGTATTCCCGGCAAACGCATTGTGAATATCGTACGTCAGGAACAGGGAGCCGGTATGGCGCGGCACGTTCGGCAGCGGTTTGCCCGCGTAGTCCGGGTCTTCCAGCACCTTCGCATCGGTATAGCCGTAGCTGGCGATAATGTTGGTGTTCTCGGTCAGCGATCCGGCGAGATCCACTTCGACACCCTGCGAGCGCACGCGGCCCGCGGTTTTGGCGACGGTTTCATCACCGATGCTCTCGGTGTACAGCACGTTGCGCTTGTGGATATCAAACAGCGCGATGTTGGCGGTAATGCCGTCGAACAGGTCGAATTTAGCGCCTATTTCATACGCGTTCGACGTTTCCGGCGGCAGGTCGCCGATGTAGCTCGCAATGGACGACTGCGGCATAAACGTCTGGGAATAGTTAGCAAACAGGGAGACTGCCGGCGTGAGCTTGTATACCAGGCCCAGCTTCGGCGTCCACTGGTCGTCGCGGCTGTCGGTGTTGACGTTAAACGGACGGCCTTTGCCCGCGTACTGGGTGTAATACTGGTAGCGCAGTCCGGCAACGGCGATCCATTTATCGGTCAGGTACAGCGCGTCCTGCGCGTAGGCGGAGTAGCTCTCCTGCTTGATGGTTTGATCGCTGTCGGATGCCGAGACGGTGGTGCACTTGCCGAGGCTGCCGTAGCTCGGGTTGTAAATATTGAAATCCTTAACGTTCTTACAACGGATCATGTCCGTACGCAGCAGATCGTAATTCTCATACGACACGCCGGTCAGGATCTCATTGTAAAAGCCCGCGATGTCCACGTTCCCCTGCAAATCTGCCCGCGTTGTATGCATACGCTGGGTCGAACCCTGGGTCGCATCCACGCGGCGGGTCAGGTTGCCGGTTTTTGAATCGTAGGCCATCACGCGAGCCTGGTTATCGCTGTACTTATCCTGGCTGTAGCTGTAGTCGAACTTCGCGGTCCACTGGCTGTTAAGGCGATACTCCGCGTTAAGCTGAGCGAGGTCGGACTGACCGTCGGTCACGTTAAATGGCTCATCAAAGCGGGTTTTGCGATCGACGTCGACCGCCTTTTTGGTGTTGAGATCGAAGATCGTTCCGCGATCGAACGGCGTTTTATAGTCGCGATGCGAATAGAGCACGGTCACGGTGGCATCATCGCCGAACCAGGTCAAAGACGGGGCGATAAAGGTGCTGCGTTCGGTGCCGTAATTACGCCAGTAATCCTCGTCCTGATACTCCCCCGTCAGGCGATAGGCCAGACGCGTACCTTCAATCGGACCGGTGACGTCAAACTGTCCGGTACCGCCGCCAAAGCTGGTTGATGTGGCAGAAATCGAGCCGCCGAAGGTTTTCTCCGGGCGTTTGGTCACCACGTTAATCAGGCCGCCGGGGTCGAGAATACCGTAAAGGGTCGAGGCCGGGCCTTTTAGCACCTCCACGCGCTCGGTTGCGGCATTGAAGCTGCGCGGCAGCACGGTGCGCAGGCCGTTGGTCATGATCGAGCCATCGCGGTTTGCGCCGAAGCCACGGCGCACGAAGGCATCCTGCGTGCCGCCCAGGGTGTTGGTCTGCACCACGTTGCTGACGTTATACAGCGCCTCGTCGAGCGTGGTCGCGTTTTGGTCTTCCAGCACTTTATCGCTGACGGTATTGACCACCTGCGGGATGTCCAGCATCGGCATGTTGGTCAGCGTGGCGGTGGAGGTGTTCAGGGGCTGATAGCCGCTGGTGGCGTCGGTGGAAGCGTAAGGGTCGGCAGTGACGGTAAGCGTCTCACCGTCTTTTGCTGCTGCGTGCACCAGAGGCGCCATGAACAGGAGTGAAAAGAGCGCGCGCCCTTTTACCCCGGCGAATGAAGGTGTGAACTTAGCCATTACATCTGTTTTCCCAAAATATCCTGCGATGAAATGCTCGCGGAAGAATGTGTGAGTCATTGCCCTTACGGTCTGTCCGTTAGCCTCTACGGCATCGGACTTGTAATTGAGAATCATTCAAGCATGAGGGAATGTAGTAGTAAATGGAATAAATAAAAAATTCGCTACAGAGATTTCTCTCTGGCTAATACGCGTTGATTTCCTGTTTAAGGCATTGAAAATAATTGATAAAAAGGAATTTTGATTTGTGAAGCGATGCTCAGTTATCCCTGGGGTTTACAGGGTATATCTTCGCTTGACTACTACATGGCGCGGCGGCAAACTCACAAAAGAGAATGAGTTTTATTTTTATTTGTTGGTTTTTTTTCTTACGTTGGCGTTCACGTGGCTCACTACATCAAAAAGCCGGGACTGGTTCTTGAGAACCTCTCCGCGGGTTACCAGAAAAAAATCATCGTTGATGATATCTCCCTTGCGATCCCCCAGCAGAAAATGACTGTTCTGGTGGGCGCAAACGGCTGCGGAAAATCGACGCTGTTAAGTACCCTCGCGCGGCTGCTTCAGCCGCTCGGCGGCAGCGCGGTGCTGGACGGCAAAGCCATCCACTCGCAGCCAACCAAAGCGGTCGCCCGCCAGCTCGGGATCCTGCCGCAGTCTCCGCTGCTTCCAGAAGGGTTAACCGTATTTGAGCTGGTCTCGCGCGGACGTTTCCCCTGGCAGAACGTGATGCGCCAGTGGAGCGAGGAAGACGAGCGGGCCGTGGAAGAGGCGTTACGCCTGACCGGAACGGCAGAGTTTGCCCATCATCTGGTTGAAAGCCTGTCCGGCGGCCAGCGCCAGCGCTGTTGGATCGCCATGGTACTGGCGCAGCAAACGCCCTATATCCTGCTGGATGAACCCACGACGTACCTCGATCTTCGCTACCAGGTGGAGATCCTCGAACTGCTGCACACGCTGACGCGCCGGCACGGGCGCACCGTGGTGGTGGTTCTGCACGATCTCAACTTCGCCGTGAACTACGGTGATTCGCTGGTCTTTTTACGTCAGGGAAAGGTTGAGGGGGTACTGCATGAGGGCGATGCCTGCACGCCGGAGCTGATCAAAGCGGTGTTTGATGTCGACGTGCATATGTCGGTTAACCCGCTGACCGGCAAGCCGTTCTTTATGCCGTTCCGTCAGGCTGTCGACAAACCATGATGCGCACGTCTGTGGCCTTTATTCTCTTTACGCTGCTGCTTCTGGCAGGCGCGATTGCGCACCTAAGCATCGGGGCGCGCGTTATCGCCCCCCGGACGGTAGTAGACGCATTTTTCCACTTCGACCCGCGCAATTTTGAGCATAGCGTGATCGTCAGGCTGCGCTTGATGCGACTGTGCGCCGCCCTGGTGACGGGCGCGGCGCTCGGCGTCGCGGGCGTGCTGCTGCAGTCAGTGATCCGCAACCCGCTCGGCGAGCCGCATATCCTGGGGCTAAATGCAGGGGCGGCGCTGGCGGTGGTGCTGACGAGTGCCCTCGGGCTGTCGCTGCCGTTTGGCCGCCCTCTGATAGCCGCAGCCGGCGCCGCCGCGCTCTTTTTGCTGGTGCTAACGTTCTCCTCATCCGGGCGTACCGGTCTCACGCCGATGAAAGTCACGCTGTGCGGCGTGGCGATGTCGGCATTTGCCTCATCGATAACCGCCACGGTGTTGATTCTGGATGAACAGACGCTGCTGGCCATGCGGACCTGGCTTGCGGGGGATGTGGCGGGAGTCATCGGCGAGACGACCGCTAGCGCCGCGGGGGCCGCTGCCGTGGGTTTTGCGCTGGCGCTCTGGCTGTCGCCGTCGCTGAACATGCTGGCGCTGGGGGACAGAATGGCGCAGGGGCTTGGCGTGTCGCTGCTGAAAACGCGCCTGCTCGCGCTGCTGGCCATCGCCCTGCTGTGCGGCGCGGCGGTTTCAGTTGCCGGACCGATCGGGTTTATCGGACTCGTTGTGCCGCAGCTGATTCGCCGTCTGGTATCGGTGGACCTGCGCGTGATGGTGCCGCTCTCAGCCCTCTGCGGGGCGCTGGTTCTGCTGATGGCGGATATCGCCGCCCGCACGCTGTTTACGCCGTATGAGCTGGCAACCGGCGTGATGACTGCGCTGGTCGGCGCGCCGGTCTTTATCCTTATGGCGTCAAGGATGTTCAAATGAACCGGGCTGGATTGAGGGCAGTACGATTTTCCTCCTTCTCGGCGCTGGTTCGCCCGAGGGCGCTGCTGTATCTGACCGTTTTAACCCTTGCCGTTTTACTGCTGCTAAGTTTTGGCCTAACGCACGGCTCGCTGCCCATTCCTGCTTCCGCCATCGGACGTGCGCTGTTTTATCCTGAACGTCTGACGGCGGATGCGCATTACATTGTGATGGATATCCGCCTGCCTCGCCTGCTGATGGCGGTGCTGTGCGGCGCGATGCTCGGCATGGCGGGGGCGGCCATGCAGTCCATTACCCGCAACGGCCTTGCTGACCCCGGACTTATCGGCGTGAAAGAGGGCTGTAGCGCGGCGGTGCTGCTGCTGATTTTTCAGTTTCCGGGATTGGGGCCGTACTGGCGTCCACTTATCGGCATGGCCGGTGGGCTGCTGACCGCGCTGCTGGTAGTGGCGCTGGCGCGTGATATCTCGCGCCCGCGATTCATCCTGATCGGCATCGGCGTGTCATGGGCGTTTGCCGCCGCGATGGGGGTCTTTATGACGACCGCCGACGTGCGCGACGTCCAGACGGCGATGCTGTGGCTGGCGGGGAGTCTGCATGCGGCAAGCTGGACGCTGGTCAGCATCGCTGCTGCCTGGACAGTGCCTGCGTTTGCGCTGCTGCTCTTTACCGCGCGCGCCGCAGACGTAGCCTTGCTCGGCAACCACACTGCGACGGGGCTGGGCGTGCGGACTTCACGCCTCGCACTGCTGCGCGTGTTTGCCCCCGTGGTGCTCACCGCGGCCTGCGTCTCCTGCGTGGGGAGTATCGGCTTTGTCGGGCTGATTGCCCCGCACATGGCGCGCCTGCTGCTGCGCGGAGGGCAAACGGCACTGCTGACGGGAAGTGCCGTACTGGGCGCGCTGCTGGTGCTGCTGGCGGATAACGTCGGGCGGCTGGCATTTCTCCCGTTGCAGCTGCCGGCGGGAATTGTCATTTCACTGATTGGCGGACCGTTTTTCCTGCTGCTGCTCTGGCAGCGTCGGGATCGATTTTAGGGGATAGAAATGCGCGTATTTTTTGCAATGCTGGTGCTGGTGGGTTTTGCTGCAGGAGCCGCAGAGCCAACGCAGACGTTTACTGACGACCTGAACCGCAAAGTGGTGGTGCCGGTTAACCCGAAGCGGATTGTGTCCCTGCACGACCTGGATATCACCATTCCGCTGATCGAGCTTGGCGTACCGCCGGTTGCCAGCCATGGCCGTACCCGACCGGACGGCAGCCATTTTCTGCGCTCCAGCGGCATGCTGACGGGCATCGATTTTGATAATTCCGACATCACATTCATCGGCACCGCCGATATCGATATTGAAGCCATCGCCGCGGCGAAGCCGGATCTTATCATCACCGAGCCGACCCGCAACACGCCGGTCGAACAGCTGGAAAAAATTGCCCCGACGGTGAGTATCGATCACCTCGACGGCGGCGCGCCGGAGATCTACCGCAAGCTGGCGCAGCTTACCGGGACAGAGGCGCGGCTGAAGATTCTGGAGCGTCGCTATCAGGAGCAGATCGAGGCGCTAAAGGCGACCATCGATACGAGCAAACTGACCGTCTCGGTGATTCAGGCCAATCAGGGCAAAATCAACGCCATGCACAGCTACCACTCGCTTGGGCGCGTGCTGCGCGACGCAGGGTTCAGGTTCCCGCCGCTGATTGAGAGCATCCCGGAGGGCGGGCGCATCGACGTCAGCGCCGAGCGTCTGCCGGAGCTGGATGCTGACTTTGTCTTTGCAACCTGGCGCGGGGACACCGGCGGAAAACCGCAGGACGAGCTGGCGGCGATGGATGCGGTGATGCCGGGCTGGTGTCAGTTTCTCAACGCCTGCCGAACCGGGCATTACGTGCTCATCTCCCGCGAGGAAGCGATCTCAAATTCATTTGCCTCGCTGGGGCTGATGGCCGCGCAGGTGCAGTCGCAGATAGCGGGCCGTCCGCTGCCGGAGGCCGCAAGATGATCCGAAAAATTGATGTCTACGGCGACCGCCTCCGCTCGCGGGCGCACCAGCTGACGCCGCGCCTGCTGCAGGTGGCGAGCTATATCAATGAAAATCGTGAAGCGGTTATGGAGCAGACGGCAATGGAGATTGCCGCTGTGCTACACACCTCGGACGCCACCGTGGTACGTGCCATTCAGGCGCTTGGGTTTGGCGGGCTGCGGGATCTCAAGCAGACCCTGGAGCAGTGGTTTGGCCCGGTGGTCACCTCCAGCGAGAAGATGTCCACGACGGTAAACACGCTTACCAGCGACGTCGACGCGAGCATCGATTTTGTGCTGGAAGGCCATCAACACACCTGCGCGGTGTTGTCCGAACCGGGCAACCGCTACGCGATGGCGCAGGCGGTGTCGCTGCTGGCGCAGGCGAGACAGGTCGCTATTTTTGGCATTGGCGCATCCGGCATTCTGGCTGAGTACACCTCGCGACTGTTTAGCCGTATAGGCCTGCCTGCGATCCCGCTCAACCGCACCGGTATTGGCCTCGCCGAACAGCTGATTGCCCTACAGCGCGGTGACGTGCTGGTAATGATGGCGCAAAAATCCGCGCACCGGGAGGGACAGACCACGCTGCGCGAAGCGAAGCGCCTGGGTATTCCCACCATTTTGCTGACCAACGCCACTGACTCGCGCTTTAGCAAAGAGGCAAGCGTAGTGATCCACGTCCCGCGCGGCGGCGAGAAGGGCAAAATCCCGCTGCACGGCACGGTGCTGCTGTGCCTGGAGATGATTATTCTGTCCGTCGCCTCCACCGAGCCGCAGCGCACCATCAAGTCGATGAAGCGCATCAACGAGTTACACCGCGGATTAAAGCCGGGGAAGAAGAGCGGTTGATTTTCCCCCTCTCCCCGTGGGTGAGGGATCCCCAGTAATTTTTTTATGCAGAAGCAATAAAGTTGCTTTCTAAATGACTGAGGGCTGTCAGCGATGCCCTGGTCCGGCTGTAAATCGCTGAGGCGTTTGCCTTCCGGCCGGGGCGAGGCGCAGGGATGCGCCGAGAGGGCGGCTTTACAGGGACGTTGCCTCCGCCCGTACCCGATAAGCCGGAAGGAATAAGCCGAGGGCACCGCGAAGCGGCGATTTACCGCCGGGAGCCCGGGTCGCCAGGGTGGTGGCGACTGAGCCACCCTGGCACGTTCACCGGTCATGTCGTTACAGAGTAGCAAGGAACATAAAGTGAACGGAATGACCACCACCGCCGTATGTTCCCCTCACCCTAACCCTCTCCCCGGAGGGGCGAGGAGATTGCTCAGTGCTCGCATTAATTTGTGGGGAACCCTCAGCCCCGTGGGTGAGGGCGTCAAACCGCACGATGGTTCTTCCTGTACTGCAGCGGCGTCTCGCCAATCCCTTTTTTAAACGCGCTGATAAACCACGTCACGTCGGAAAAACCCGTCTGTGCGGCAATGTCACGCACGCTCGAATCAGTGTGGAGTAAACACTCACACGCCTTACGCAACCTTAGCGTATTCAGGTAGTCGTGAATTTTTTCGCCCGTTTCCGCATGGAATTTTCGCGATACGTAGCTGCGGGATTTTCCCAGCTCATTGGCCAGCGCATCCAGACGAAATTTCTCCTGATAATGCTCGTCGAGCCAAAACATCACCTGGCTGGCGATCCCCTGGCTGTTTCCCGGCTCGCCGTCGCGATCGTCGGGCAGCATCGCGAACAGGCCTATCAGCAGGCTGGCGATGCTCTCGCCGTTCATTGGCGGTTTATAGCAGCTAAACAGATGGTCGATATGGTGATGGAAGTGGGCTAAATCGGCGACCCACGCTTCGCCGCCACGGCGTGACAGCCGCTCCAGACGCTGCCGGGTCTGGGGAAAATCCCGCAGGATCTTCAGCACCGCGTGCTGGTCGAGATGAATAATGGTGCGGCGGTAAATTGCCTCCGCCTGTTCGTCCACCATGACCTTGTGCAGCGTAAAAGGCGGGAAGAAAAACAGCCGTCCGGGGCGCATGGTGTAGTGACGATTATCGACAATCGCCACGCCAAAGCCCTCTTCCACATAGAGGATCTCCAGACACTGGTGCCAGTGATGGTAGCGCACGGTATTGGCAAACAGGCGGCTGAACGAGGCCACGGTATCGTTCAGGGCGATCAGTTCCAGAAGATCGGATGTCGGCGTGTCGCGCATAGTGCAATAAAACTCAACTTTTTCCCGTCTGACCGTCTTTATAAACCACCTTTTTAAATTTTCTCAACTGGAGGTTTATTCATCGTTCATGCCTGTGACACGGCTAACATTTCTGCCCCTTGCGGATTCACTATGCTTTGCCGCAGTTGATTACGAGGGCGAACCGATGTGGGCGGCAAACAAAGAAAAATCAAATCCGTTGTCTTCACGCCAGGAGGTAGTGGCGTCGTTGAATGCACTTTTACAGGCGCTGGACACGCAATTTCCGGCGAACCTTTCACGATTCTCGCTGGGTGATACCTGCGCCCATTACACAGCGGATATTGCGCAGATGGAGGGACTTTCCCGCGCGCTGTGGGGGCTGTTTCCGCTGATGGCATCCGGCGAAAGCACGCCGTTCAGCGAGAAGTACCTTACTGCCATTAAGCTTGGTACCGACCCGCAAAGCACCGGCTACTGGGGTGAAACCGGCCCGTACGATCAGCGTCTGGTGGAGATGGCGGCCTACGGTCTGGGGCTCGCTCTGCTGGGAGATAAACTCACCGCGCACTTTACCGGGCGCGAGGTGATTAACCTGCACGCGTGGCTCAACCAAATCACCGACGCGCAGATGCCGGACAGCAACTGGAACTATTTTGCCATTATGGTCCAGCTCGGCTTTAAGCGCGCCGGCCTGCCGTACGATCAAGCCGCCATTGACCACCGCTTTGCGCTGATGGACGCCTACTATCTCGGCGACGGCTGGTACTCCGACGGTCCTGGCCGCCCGAAAGACTATTACATCTCCATGGCTTTCCATTTTTACGGCCTGATTTACGCCACCCTGAGTGACGACGAGGCGAGGGCAAAGGTGCTGCGCGAGCGCTCGCGTCTGTTCGCGGAAGACTTTATCTACTGGTCCGCCGCCGATGGTGCCTCGGTGCCGTTTGGCCGCAGCCTGACCTACCGCTTTGCCATGGTTGCCTTCTGGAGCGCGGTGGCCTTTTCTCAGCTGGACGTCTTCACCCCGGGTATCGTGAAGGGCATTGTGCTGCGGCATCTGCGCTGGTGGCAGCAGCAGTCGATTGTCGATCGCGACGGTATTCTTACCCTGGGGTTTGCGTATCCGAACCTGGCGATGTGCGAGGATTACAACTCCCCCGGTTCACCGTACTGGGCGCTGAAAACCTACCTGATCCTGGCGCTGCCGGAGGCGCATCCGTTCTGGCAGGCCGACGAGCAGCCGCTGCCCGCGCTTGCTGAAAAACATGTGATCCCGCATGCGCAGCAGATCCTGATGCATTCGAAAGCTTCGCAGCACGTCGTCATGCTCACGGCTGGTCAGCTGGAGCTGAATAACTACGTTAACACCGAAGCGAAATACACCAAATTTGCCTACTCCAGCCGCTTCGGATTCACCATTGAGCGTGGACGATTTGGCCTGAAGCATGCCGCCTGCGATTCCATGCTGCTGCTGGCGGACGAAGATGACTATTTCCGCGGTCGTCGCGAGTGCGAAGAGGTTCGGGTGGATGAACATTACATTTTCTCGCGCTGGTCGCCGTGGCGCGACGTGCAGATTGCGACCTGGCAGATCCCGTTCGGGGAGTGGCACCTGCGCCTGCACCGTATCAACAGCGCGCGCACTCTGCAAACCGTCGAGGGCGGCTTTGCGGTGATGAAAACCGCCCACCAGGTGCGCGATCGCGGTTGTTATCTGATGGCTGAAAACGGCAGCAGCGTCATTGTCGATCTTTCGCCGGTCATTCACCGCCAGCCAGACAGCATCGTCACGCCGCCGAACAGCAGCATTATGTTTGCGGAGTGCGCTTCCATTCCGTTGTTAAAGGCCGACCTCCCGCAAGGGGAAAGCTGGCTCTGTTGCGCCGTTCTGGCTGGCGGAAAACAGCCCGTTGCGGCGACGCCGCAGCTGAATATAACCCATAGCCGGGTCGTCATTAGCGAACCCGGAAGCGAACGTAAGCTGTCGTTCACATTATAAAAATCTGGCCCTACACGTCGGCGAGGATGATATGAAAAGCACATCGACAACTAACAGAACTGAATATTACAAAATCAGTAGCTTTATCTTTCTCTATTTCTTTACCTGGTCTGCCAGTATTGGACTGCTGGCGATCTGGCTTGGCCAGAAAGCCAATCTCAGCGGCTCGGTGATTGGAACCGTTTTTGCGGTGAACGGGATATTCTCCGTTATTCTTAAACCGATCTACGGCTATATTCTCGATAAGATCGGTATGAGCAAATACCTGCTCTATTTTGTGGTGATCATGTCGGCCCTGATGGCGCCGTTCTTTATTTACGTATACCAGCCGCTGTTAATGTCTAATACCCTGCTGGGGATTATTATCGGCGCGCTCTATTTAAGCTTTGCCTGGTACGCGGGTGTGGCGGCGTGCGAATCGTATTCCGACCGCTTTAGCCGCTTAAACGGCATGGAGTTCGGGCAAATTCGCATGTGGGGTTCGCTCGGCTGGGCGGTGGCATCGTCCTTCTCCGGCCTGCTGTTTAACCTCTCACCGGCGTATAACTTTATTCTCGGCAGCGTGGCGTCGGTGGTGATGCTGATCGTCCTGCTGAGCCTGAAAGTGAACACTAACTCCATTCACGCAGGCGAGGTGCTGACGAAAGAGAAAATCGCCCCGTCAGACGTTTACGCCCTGCTGCGAAACCGCAAATTCTGGGCCTTCTGCCTGTACGTGGCGGGCGTGGCGTGGATGATGTTTATCGCCGAGCAGCAGTTCTCGCGCTATTTCGTCACCTTCTTCGATGATATTCATGAGGGCAACGCGGTATTCGGTTATCTCGGGACCGTGCAGTCGGGCATGGAATTTGTCATGTATATGGTGGTCCCGCTGTTTGTGAACTTTATTGGCGCCAAACGCGGGCTATTAATTGTCGGGCTGGTGGTCGGGGCGCGTCTGATTATTTCCGGCATGTGTGATTCTCACCTGTTAATTTCAGTGCTTAAGCCGCTGTACGGTCTGGAAATTTGTCTCCTGCTGGTGTCGGTATTTAAATATATCGCCGAGCATTTCGACAAGCGCGTCAATGCCACCATGTATTTACTCGGCTATCAGGCAATGCTCTACGTTGGCAACGTGGTGGTCTCTTCCCCTGCCGGCTATATGTATGACCGTATTGGCTTTGAGCACACCTATATCATCATGGGCGCAACGGCGCTGACCTTTACCCTTATTTCTGCTTTTACGTTATCCGCCTGTCAGAGCAAATGGCGCGGGGCTCGTGCGCTGAACGTAGCAGAAACGTCAACACGATAAATTACGCCGTCAAAGAAGGAACCGAAATATGTTAAGTCGTATCAAAGAAGAACGTCTGCCTGTTATCGCTGCGCCCGTTGACTCCCGCGCATTCAGCGATGAACTGAATTCGGCGCGCAGCCACGTTCTGGACCTGATTAGCCGTCATTTAACGGAGTTCGGCGACAAATTCCCGGCGGAAACCTGCCAGAACGGTTTTTATCCGCTGACTGACAACGTGGAGTGGACCACCAGCTTCTGGACCGGGCAGCTATGGCTGGCATGGGAGATGAGCGGCGAGGAAAAATTCCGCGCGATGGCGGAAAAACACGTGCGCTCGTTTGGCCTGCGCATCGCCGGGCGCAACGACACCAACACCCACGATTTAGGCTTCCTCTACACGCTCTCCTGCGTAGCCGCGTGGCGGCTGACCGGAAACCGCGAGGCGCGCGGCTTCTCGCTGCTGGCGGCGGAAGCTCTGCTGGAACGCTTCCACGAGAAGGCGAAGATCATCCAGGCGTGGGGCGATCTCTCCGATCCGGACCAGGCCGGGCGGATGATCATCGACTGCAACATGAACCTGCCGCTGCTCTACTGGGCAACGGAGCAGACGGGCGATCCGCGTTTTGCCGACGCCGCAAAAGCGCACGTCATGCAGGCGGCGACGTACCTCATTCGTGACGATGCCTCCACCTTCCACACCTACTATATGGATGTAACAACCGGCGCACCGCGCTACGGCAACACCCAGCAGGGCTACGCCGACGACTCCTGCTGGTCACGCGGGCAGGCGTGGGGAATTTACGGCTTCCTGCTGAGCTATATCTATACCGGCGACGAGACGATGATCGCCCTGTCAAAACGGCTGGCGAACTACTTCCTCAATCGCCTGCCCGACGACTACGTCTGCCACTGGGATCTGGCGCTGGTGGGCACCGACGCGCTGCGTGATTCTTCCTCGGCGGCGATTGCGGTATGTGGGCTGCTGGAGCTGGTGAAACACCTGCCGGTCACGGATCCGGATCGCGAGCGCTATATGGAATGGGCTAAAGGCATTATGTCGTCACTGACGAAACACTATCTGATGGGGAGAGAAGAAAAGGGCAACGGGCTGCTTAAACACTCGGTTTACCACCTCGGGAGCAACAAAGGCGTGGATGAGTGCGCAAGCTGGGGAGATTACTTCTACGTTGAGGCGCTGGTGCGTTTCACCCGGAGCTGGAAACTGTACTGGTAACTGGCCGGGGGATTACCATCCAAGCACGTCTTTAATGACGCGCCGGTAGGGCGTATCAAGCTGGGCAGGCACGCGGCAAATATAGTCCCGCGCATGGCTGCGGGTCTCTCCGCTGAGGCCGTCGAGATAAGCGATGGCTTCGTCCACGGCAGGAACCCTGCCTTCCTGTGACGCGCTTCTCGGCGGGAGCCCGGTCCAGATGATCGCTTCAATACCTTTCTCCCTGGCCCATGTTGACAGGATACCCGTGTCGCGTCCGGTGATTAGCAGCGAGCCAATGCCATCGCAGCGATCCTCGGGAATGGCTTCGCGCTCACGCAAAGCGCGGCAGGCCACGCTCAACGTTGTGGCCTCCAGCCATGCCCAAAGCACCGGCACGGCAGGGGCATTCATACAGATGGCGGTCGCCAGTTCACCGCCATCGCTGACCCGACAGAACTCGACGGGCAAAGAAGGCCCGTCGGTCTGCCACTCACCGGCTACCGGTAACGCGCCGCTTTTCCAGATTAACGAACCCCAGCCAAGACAAGCTATTTTCATTCTGTTCCTCTGCGCGACGTGAACCGACTGTTTCAGACGTTATGCTTTGGGAATACGCAGCGTCTGGCCGGGATAGATTTTATCGGGGCTGGAGAGCATAGGGCGGTTAGCCTCAAAAATCTTGTTGTACTGGTTAGCATCGCCGTACACGGTTTTAGAGATCGCGCTCAGGGTATCGCCGGATTTCACCGTATAGTAAGTAGCTTCATCTTTGGCATCTGTCGCGGTGATGTTGTTCTCCACCTCGCTGACGCCTGCGATGTTGCCGACGGCGACCTGGATTTTTTCTTTCTGCTCCTGCGTCAGCCCGTCGCCCGTCACGCTGGCTTTGCCGTCGGTGACGTCAACCTGAACCTTATCGGAACCGGGAATGTTGAGTTTCTTGAGGTGTTCGGTGATTTTGTCGCTCTGACCCTTATGATCGGTCAGATTGTCCCACAGCTTTTCGCCTGCTTCTTTTACGAAATTAAAAAGACCCATTCCATCCTCCTGTTTAACATGAAGTCAGAATAAGCATAGCAGTTGAGTGTTAAGGTGATAAAAAAAGCCCGGTGGCGTTAACGCTTACCGGGCCTGGGAGGGAAGTTGTAGGCCGGGTAAACGCAGTGCCACCCGGCAAATTTCACAGAACTTAAACCCCTTGCTCAAGAATACGAATATGGGTTTCCAGAACGTCCCCTTTCACCGCGTCGCTCCACGCTTTCATATGCGCGGTCTGCAAATGCGCTTCAAGGTGCGCGACGGTTTCCCACTGCTCAACCATGATGATCGAGTCTGGCGCGGTCGCCTGGAAGCTTGCGCTGGTGGCGGCGTCCACCATTGGCGCGTAGCCGTGGCAGCCTTCTTCTTTCAGTACGGTCGGGATGATCTTTGCGAACTCATCCAGCACCGCCTGGCGGTGATGTTGGCCAGGACGCGTACGGATTTCAGCAATAACGGTAAGCATAATTAACTCCTTCTAATTCCAGGCTACCAGTTAAGCAAAAATTTCCGCGAGATGCTTGCGATATTCTGCGATATAGCGTGGGACGTCCGGCATTTTAATTACGTCATTGACGATAAAGGTCGGCAGCGGCTCCATAGCCAGGAACTGATTCGCCTTGTGGAATGGCAGATACGCGCCGTCTACGCCTACGCCTTCAAAGAACTGATCTTGCTCGGTGAACGCTTCAAGCGGGGCATTCCAGGTCAGGGAGAGCATGTATTTCTTGCCATGCAACAGGCCGCCGGAACCGTATTTTTTAGACGCGTCTGAGCGGGTGCGGCCGTCGCTGGCATACAGCGAACCGTGACCTTTGGTAAACACATCGTCCATGTATTTTTTCACGGTCCACGGTGCGCCCATCCACCAGCCCGGCATCTGCCAGATAACCACGTCGGCCCACAGGAAGTTCTGCACTTCGGCCTTCACGTCGTAATCGCTGTCCGCGCGCACGACCTTAACATCATGTCCGGCGTCGCGCAGGAAACCATCCGCGACCTCGGTCAGGGTGTCATTGAGCTGGCCTTTAGAGTGCGCAAATTCTTTCGCGCCGTTGATAATCAGAATGTTGCTCATTATTTGTCCTCGATGCTGAGAGTATGCCAGGTATTCTACGCGCGAGGACGGAGCGGAAAAATAAGCAAAATGTGCAAAGTCTTTTGCGCTCAGCGCAATAATGGCTACCAGCTGACGGTCACCTCAAAGCCCCCTTCAGGCGCATTGCCCAGCGAGACGCGCATCCCGTGTAACGCCGCGATGCGCTTCACGATAGACAACCCCAGACCGCTGCCGGTGGCGTCCTGGCCCGGTGGACGATAAAAGCGCTCGCCGAGACGCGCCAGCGCATCGGTTGAAATGCCCGGGCCGTTGTCGCGCACGGTAAAGCTTTGGGTGTTCAGCGTCACGTCCACCACGCTGCCGCGCGGGCTGTAACGAACGGCGTTGTCCAGCAGGTTACGCGCCAGCAGGCTCAGCAATAGCGGCTGTCCGTGACGCATCACCTCGGGCGTGTTGACGTTGAGCCGAATATCAATGCCCGCCTGCTGCGCCGGATGCCAGATATCCAGCACCGCGGATTGCAGCAAATCGGCCATCATCACGGGTTCGACGTCATCAAGATTATCCAGTGAATCCAGGCGCGACAGGGTGAGAAGCTGGTCCACCAGCCGGGAGGCGCGGTCGATGCCCGCATGCAATTGCCCCAGCGCTTTAGACTGCGCCTCGGGATCGTCAAGGGAAAGCTGCGCCACGTCGGTTTGCACCTTCAGCGCGGCCAGCGGGCTGCGCAACTCATGAGCGGCATCCGAGGTGAAGCGGCGCTCGCGGGCCATCATCTCCTGCGTACGGGCGAAAAGATGGTTAAGCGCATCAAGCAGCGGGCGAACCTCCGTCGGCACGCCGTGGGTGGGCAGCGTATCGGTCGCATCCGGCGAGCGTGAACGCAGGGCCTGCGCCAGGTTTTTCAGCGGTTTCAGTTCCCGGCTCAGCAGGACAATCAGCAACATCAGCATTACGGGCAGCGCCACCAGCCACGGCGTCAGCTGCGAGCTGACCACGTCCAGCGCCATATCTTGTCGGTACTCCCACTCCTGGCCAACCACCACGCGGTATTTCCCGTCCGGGGAGGTCAGCCACAGGAAACGCCATTCGTCGTTGTCATCCTGCAACCGACCGTCATCAAATCCGTCCCGGCGGTAGTGATAAGGTATGTCGCGCCCGTTCTCACCGTCGTTAAGCACCATGCTGCCGTCTGCGGTGAAGATTGCGAAGGCCAGCGCATCGTCGTCAAGATGGCCGTGTTTGGCTTTTTTCGGCACCTCGCGCATGCGTTCCGGGGCGCGGAGTTCGTCCACGTCCATCGTCAGCAGCCGTTTGGCAAACAGCATCTGCTGGGTATCGAACAGCTTATCGAGCTTGTCGGTCGTCTGGTGCCAGGCCACCACGCTTGCGGCAAACCAGGCCGCCAGGGACAGCAGCAAAAAGAGGAGCGTCAGGCGCAGCTTCAGGCTCAGGCGTTGGGTCAGTTTCATGCGTCACCCAGGGTATAACCGATGCCGTGCACGGTGCGGATAAATTCGCTGCCGAGCTTGCGGCGTAAATGATGAACGTGGACTTCGACGGCGTTGCTGGAGACGTCATCATCCCAGTTGTAGAGTTTCTCTTCGATGGCCTTGCGCGGCAGCACGCGGCCCGCGTTGCGCATCAGCAGTTCCAGCAGGGCGAACTCTTTGGGTTTGAGCACCAGCGTTTCACCCTCCAGCGTGGCGACAAGACTTGCCGGATCGAGCGTGACCTTGCCGTGACGCAGCTCGCTGCGCGCCTGCCCGTGGCTGCGGCGCACCAGCGCTTCGAGGCGGGCTGCCACTTCAATCAGCGCGAACGGCTTACACAGGTAATCATCCGCCCCCAGGCGTAACCCTTCGACGCGCTGATTCAGCGCATCCCGCGCGGTGAGGATCAGCACCGGTTCGCTCTTACCGCTTTCGCGCCAGGCGCGCAGGATCTCAAGCCCGTCGATTTCCGGCAGCGTCAGGTCCAGCACCACGGCATCGTACGGCGCGGTGTACAGGGCCGCCTGCCCGGTTTTACCGTCGGTAAACCAGTCCACGTTAAAGCCCATTTTGCTTAAGCCCGCTTTGATGCCATCGCCGATGAGCTTGTCGTCTTCTACCAGTAAAAGGCGCATATTTCCTCCTTGATGCCGTCAGTAAACCTTCTGCAAGCGCCTGCTGTACAGTAAAAATAAATAAATTTTCCCCTTAAGAAGTTGTTAAGGTTTACCCTGTTTAATGGATTGTGAAACGACATTAAAGGGAGAGATTAAGATGAAAAAATACGCTGCAATTGCTGCCATTATGATGATGACCACTGCCCCTGTTTTTGCTGCACAGGGTGGCTTCTCTGGCCCATCTGCGACACAGACCCAGACGCAAACCCAGCAGGGTGGCTTTGTCGATAATAACGCCAACCTCACTACCGCGGCTAAAGTCAAAGATATGAAGGACGACAGCTGGGTGAAGCTGCGCGGTAATATTACCGAGCGCCTGTCCGATGACCGTTACACCTTCCGCGATGAAAGCGGCACGGTGGTGGTGGAGATCGACCACAAGCGCTGGAACGGCGTGACGGTGACGCCACAGGATAAAGTCGAACTCCAGGGTAAAATCGATAAAGACTGGAACGAGTTTGAAATCGACGTGAAGCAGGTTATCAAGCTGAACAAATAACCCGGAAAGGGCCGCATGAGCGGCCCTTTTTCTTTGTGACTCAACTCGCCAGATGAGGTAGTATCTGCGGCAATATTGCCTGAAACCCATCGGTTTCTGAGTTGAGGAATCACACGTAATGAGCGATATGGCAGAGCGCCTCGCGCTACATGAATTCACGGAAAACGCCTACCTGAACTACTCCATGTACGTCATCATGGACAGGGCGTTGCCGTTTATCGGGGATGGCCTGAAGCCCGTTCAGCGCCGCATCGTCTATGCGATGTCCGAACTGGGGCTGAATGCGACCGCCAAGTTCAAGAAATCCGCCCGTACCGTCGGTGACGTGCTGGGGAAATACCATCCGCACGGTGACAGCGCCTGCTATGAAGCGATGGTGCTGATGGCCCAGCCGTTCTCTTACCGCTATCCGCTGGTGGATGGTCAGGGGAACTGGGGGGCGCCGGACGATCCGAAATCCTTCGCGGCGATGCGTTATACCGAATCCCGCCTGTCTAAATATGCCGAAGTGCTGTTGGGCGAGCTGGGGCAGGGTACGGTCGACTGGGTGCCAAACTTCGACGGTACGATGCAGGAGCCGAAAATGCTGCCTGCGCGTCTGCCGAACATCCTGCTGAACGGCACGACCGGTATCGCCGTGGGCATGGCGACGGACATTCCGCCGCACAACCTGCGTGAAGTGGCGAAAGCCGCCATCACCCTGATTGAGCAGCCAAAAACCTCGCTGGACGATCTGCTGGATATCGTGCAGGGGCCGGACTATCCGACCGAAGCCGAGATCATCACCTCGCGTGCGGAAATCCGTAAAATCTACCAGAACGGCCGCGGCTCCGTGCGCATGCGCGCGGTATGGACCAAAGAGGATGGCGCCGTGGTGATCACCGCGCTGCCGCACCAGGTCTCCGGCGCGAAGGTGCTGGAGCAGATTGCCTCCCAGATGCGCAATAAAAAGCTGCCGATGGTGGACGACCTGCGTGACGAATCGGACCACGAAAACCCGACCCGTCTGGTGATTGTGCCGCGTTCTAACCGCGTGGATATGGAGCAGGTGATGAACCACCTGTTCGCCACTACCGATCTGGAAAAAAGCTACCGCATCAACCTGAACATGATTGGTCTGGACGGTCGCCCGGCGGTGAAAAACCTGCTGGAGATCCTCACCGAATGGCTGGCCTTCCGCCGCGATACGGTGCGCCGCCGTCTGAACCATCGGCTGGAGAAAGTGCTTAAGCGCCTGCATATCCTCGAAGGTTTGCTGGTGGCGTTCCTCAACATTGACGAAGTGATTGAGATCATTCGTACCGAGGACGAACCTAAGCCTGCCCTGATGTCGCGCTTTGGCATCAGCGAAACCCAGGCTGAAGCGATCCTCGAACTGAAGCTGCGCCATCTCGCTAAGCTGGAAGAGATGAAGATCCGCGGCGAGCAGAACGAGCTGGAAAAAGAGCGCGATCAGCTTCAGGCGATTCTGGCGTCCGAGCGCAAGATGAACACCCTGCTGAAGAAAGAGTTGCAGGCCGATGCCGACGCCTTTGGCGACGACCGTCGTTCTCCGCTGCATGAGCGCGAAGAAGCGAAGGCGATGAACGAGCACGACATGCTGCCGTCCGAGCCGGTGACCATCGTGCTTTCCCAGAGCGGCTGGGTGCGTAGCGCCAAAGGCCACGATATCGACGCGCCGGGTCTGAGCTACAAATCCGGTGACAGCTTCAAGGCGGCGGTGAAGGGCAAGAGCAACCAGCCGGTGGCGTTTATCGACTCCACGGGCCGCAGCTACGCCATTGATCCGATCACGCTGCCATCCGCGCGCGGGCAGGGCGAACCGCTGACCGGCAAGCTGACGCTGCCGCCGGGCGCCACGGTTGACCATATGCTGATGGAAGCCGACGATCAAAAACTGCTGATGGCGTCTGATGCTGGCTACGGCTTTATCTGCACCTTTAACGATCTGGTGTCGCGTAACCGCGCCGGTAAAGCGCTGATCAGCCTGCCGGATAACGCCCACGTCATGCCGCCGCTGATCATCGAGAACGAAAGCGATATGCTGCTGGCGATCACCGCTGCCGGACGCATGCTGATGTTCCCGGTCAGCGATCTGCCGGAGCTGTCGAAAGGGAAGGGCAACAAGATCATCAGTATCCCGTCAGCGGAAGCGGCAAAAGGCGAAGATAGCCTGGCGCATCTCTTCCTGCTGCCGCCGCAGAGCACGCTGACCATTCATGTCGGCAAACGTAAGATCAAACTGCGTCCGGAAGAGCTGCAGAAGGTGGTTGGCGAGCGCGGACGTCGCGGCTCACTGATGCGTGGCCTGCAGCGCATCGACCGCGTGGAGATCGACTCGCCGGCGCGCAGCAAAGCGGACGACAGCGAAGAGTAACCTGTTTCATCCCCCCTCTTTCCGGAGGGGGCTTACCACAAAATTTCCCGTAAAAACGTTGTTAATTCGTGCGTTGCGATTAACAATACGCGCTCGTAATAAAGTCCTTACCTGGCCACAGGTGAAGTATAATTGTCAGCTGTCAGGGCTTCAGAGGTCGCTATGCTATACATTGTTCGTCTTATTCTTACCGTTATTTACTGCATTCTGGTCTGTATTTTCGGATCGATTTATTGCCTGTTCAGCCCGCGTAACCCAAAACATGTCGCGACGTTCGGGCACATGTTTGGTCGCCTTGCGCCATTGTTCGGCCTGAAGGTTGAAAAGCGTCTGCCTGAAGGGGCGGAGAATTTCGGTAACGCCATCTATATCGCTAACCATCAGAACAACTACGATATGGTGACGGCCTCAAATATTGTTATTCCGCCGACCGTAACCGTCGGGAAAAAGAGCCTGCTGTGGATCCCGCTTTTCGGCCAACTGTACTGGCTCACCGGTAACTTGCTGATTGACCGCAACAACCGTGCGAAAGCGCATGGCACCATTGCGGAAGTGGTGGATCAGTTTAAAAAGCGCCGGATCTCAATCTGGATGTTCCCGGAAGGGACGCGCAGCCGCGGTCGCGGCCTGCTGCCGTTCAAGACCGGCGCGTTTCATGCTGCAATTGCGGCAGGCGTTCCAATTATTCCCGTGTGCGTTTCCAATACATCGAATAAGATTAATCTTAACCGTCTGAAAAACGGACTGGTCATTGTCGAAATGCTACCGCCGGTGGATACCTCCAAATACGGTAAAGACCAGGTGCGCGAGCTGGCCACGCACTGCCGCGAGCTGATGGCTCAGCACATTGCACAGCTCGATAAAGAAGTTGCAGAGCGAGAAGCCGCCGGTAAGATTTAACCCGGTTTCGTTCAAGGGAAAACGAATTCCCGCGTTGTTAGTCGTTTCAGATGGAGCTTATATGTCACTCAGTCGGCGTCAGTTTATTCAGGCTTCGGGTATCGCCCTTTGTGCGGGTGCGATGCCGCGGACAGCCAGCGCCGCCGGGCAGCAACAGCCGCTGCCTATTCCGCCGTTGATTGAATCCCGTCGCGGACAGCCGCTATTCCTCACGCTTCAGCGTAGCCACTGGTCCTTTACCCAGGGAACGCGCGCGCAGGTATGGGGCATTAACGGACGCTACCTCGGGCCGACCATTCGCGTGTGGAATGGGGATGACGTCAAGCTCATCTACAGTAACCGGACGACGGAAAATGTCGCAATGACCGTCAGTGGGTTGCAGGTGCCGGGGCCGCTGATGGGCGGCGCGGCGCGCATGATGTCGCCGAATGCCGACTGGGCGCCCGTCCTCCCGATTCGTCAGAGCGCGGCGACATTGTGGTATCACGCCAACACCCCGAACCGAACCGCCCAGCAGGTCTATAACGGCCTTGCCGGGATGTGGCTGATTGAAGATGAGGTCAGTAAAACGCTGCCGATCCCGAATCACTACGGTGTTGATGATTTCCCGATCATTATTCAGGACAAGCGCCTGGATAACTTCGGTACGCCGGAGTACAGCGAGCCGGGCAGCGGTGGCTTTGTGGGCGATACGCTGCTGGTTAACGGCGCGCAAAGCCCGTATGTCGAAGTGTCTCGTGGCTGGGTGCGCCTGCGTCTGTTGAATGCCTCTAACTCGCGCCGCTACCTGCTGCAAATGAGCGACGGCCGCGCCCTGCATGTGATTTCAGGCGATCAGGGGTTATTACCTGCGCCGGTGTCGGTGAAACAGCTGGCGCTTGCGCCGGGCGAACGTCGTGAAATCCTCGTGGATATGACCAACGGGGATGAAGTGTCCGTGACCTGCGGCGAAGCGGCAAGCATTGTTGACCGCATACGCGGCTTCTTTGAACCGTCGAGCGTTCTGGTCTCCACGCTGGTGCTGACGCTGCGCCCGACCGGCCTGTTGCCGCTGGTGACCGACAGTCTGCCGATGCGCCTGCTGCCGCAGGAAATTGTGACCGGCCCTGCAGTACGCAGTCGCGATATCAGCCTTGGCGACGATCCGGGCATCAACGGCGCGCTGTGGGACGTAAACCGTATTGATATCACCGCCCAGCAGGGAACCTGGGAGCGCTGGACCGTCCGCTCGGAGATGCCGCAGTCGTTCCATATTGAAGGGGTGTCATTCCTGATCCGCAACGTCAACGGGGCGATGCCGTTCCCGGAAGACAGGGGCTGGAAAGACACCGTCTGGGTGGATGGGCAGGTAGAACTGCTCGTCTACTATGGACAGCCGTCATGGCCGCACTTCCCGTTCCTGTTCCACAGCCAGACGCTGGAGATGATGGACAGGGGGTCGGTAGGGCAGATGCTGGTGAATCCGGCACCGTAAAACGAGTCGGGTGGCGGCTTCGCCTTACCCGACCTACAGGCCCGTAGGCCCGGTAAGCGTAGCGTCACCGGGCAATAAATACCCCTTCATTTCCCCCGATAAACCAGCGTATAATCCCGCTCCTTTTGTCTATTTTTTCTTCGGAAGCATTATGAGCGCAATTTCCCTGATCCAGCCGGATCGCGACCTCTTCTCCTGGCCCCAGTACTGGGCAGCCTGCTTTGGACCGGCGCCGTTCCTGCCGATGTCCCGGGAAGAGATGGATCAACTGGGCTGGGACAGCTGCGATATCATTCTGGTGACGGGTGATGCGTATGTCGATCACCCGAGCTTTGGCATGGCGATCTGCGGCCGTATGCTGGAAGCTCAGGGTTTCCGCGTGGGGATTATTTCTCAGCCTGACTGGAACAGCAAAGACGACTTTATGCGTCTGGGTAAACCTAACCTGTTCTTTGGCGTGACCGCGGGCAACATGGACTCGATGATTAACCGCTATACCGCGGACCGTAAGCTGCGCCATGACGACGCTTATACGGCAGATAACGTGGCGGGTAAACGTCCCGATCGCGCGACCCTCGTCTACACCCAGCGATGCAAAGAAGCATGGAAAGACGTGCCGGTGATCCTGGGCGGCATCGAGGCGAGCCTGCGCCGCACCGCGCACTACGACTACTGGTCTGACACCGTGCGCCGTTCGGTGCTGGTGGATTCGAAAGCCGACATGCTGATATTCGGCAACGGCGAGCGTCCGCTGGTGGAAGTGGCGCATCGCCTGGCGCAGGGTGAAGCGGTCAGCGAGATCCGCGACGTGCGCAACACCGCGATCATGGTGAAAGAGGCGCTGCCGGGCTGGAGCGGGGTGGATTCCCGCATTATCGATATGCCGGGCAAAATCGACCCTATCCCGCATCCGTACGGTGACGATCTGCCGTGCGCGGATAACAAACCAGTTGAGCCGAAGAAAGCGGAAGCAAAGGCCGTGGTGGTGCAGCCGCCGCGTCCGAAGCCGTGGGAAAAGACCTATGTGCTACTGCCGTCATATGAGAAGGTCAAAGCTGACAAGGTGCTCTACGCACACGCCTCCCGTATTCTGCACCATGAAACCAACCCGGGCTGTGCCCGCGCGTTGATGCAAAAGCACGGCGAGCGTTATATCTGGGTTAACCCGCCGGCGATCCCGCTCTCTACCGAAGAGATGGACAGCGTTTTTGCCCTGCCGTACAAGCGTGTGCCGCATCCGTCATATGGCAACAGCCGTATTCCGGCGTACGAGATGATCCGCTTCTCGGTCAACATCATGCGCGGCTGCTTCGGCGGGTGCTCCTTTACTCTTGTTTTTATGTATTTAGAGTTAAACTCTACTTTTCTATTTTTAGAATTCAAGCTATTCATCGTAATTGAGAGATATCCTTTTAATGTTCAGCAAGCCTGTTAAAAGCACTTTATCTGAACCGCGTTTTGCCTAAATCCTGCTCAATATATACTCTCCCTGAGTTCTGAAATCCTCAAATTCCCCAATCTTAAAGCATTGATACATAGATGATGTCAGATAATGCGCAATCATCTCACCGCCAATATGGATCCGTTCCGGGTGTGAGTATGTCGCCTGTATAGCCCTTTGTTCATTCATCATTACAGGAATTGTCTGCAACAAATCCCCATCCAGGATTTGGCACTCAGGTTTTACTCCTGTTCCGTATTGTAATTGCTCTGATTCGAAATCATGGACTGAGCGATAGGCGAACGAAACGATATTTCCTGTTTCCTCGCAAATTGCGAACTGATAAACACTGGTTGTCACCGTTGAAGAAGAGGGAATTGCATGGTCATGCTTGTATTGTTTCCACAGCCTCCTTAGACAGGCCGATGTATGATAATTGAGATTTTGTATACCTGATACGACCATTCTGGTTGATGCTTCAAGCAACCAGGTGTTAGAAAATCCACCTGCCCCCGTACCTGCTATGATGGTTCTTAGCTGGGGGATGTAACCTGCTTTGGAAACAAAAGATAACGGCTCCCCATTATCGGTGACGGCAAGGGTATCTGTTACAATCAGTGCTTGTGCTTCGTCTGTATAAAATATCAGTGATGACATATTTTCCTCATCCAGAAAAGACATTACATGAATCACAGAACAGGTCACTACAACCACGTGAAAGGGAGTCAGACCATTTTCCAGAGGTAAATATATTCTTGTGTTTGGACGCGTTGCGGTTCTCTGTAAAAAATATATAGCACAAACAAAAGTCCCCGCAGGGATAAATATAGTTATATGCGCTTTTTCTGCTGGCTTTTACAATTGAAAGTGACAGGTAAACGAAATGTGTTACAGGTTTCTTTTGCTTTTCGTTGGGTTCTGTATATGCGAATTTACCCTGTGTGTTATTTTTGCAATGGACTCAGGCTGTATTCAATCAATTAAGGTTTACTTCTGGCATTAAGATGTATCCGTTGCCTGTTTTTTAAGGGCACGGTTTGTGCCGGGAAATGAAAATCACATCTTAAGTTCTTCACTCAAAGGATTTGTGATGTTTATCACGTATGGTCCGGGTAACGTGTTGAGGTCAATGTATTGCATCGTGATGGTGTCGTTACATCTTTTACTTTCCTCCTGATTTGCATATTCACTCCCGGCAACCTGGTTGTTTGTTTTTTCTTCTTCCGGATTTATAGTGTAGGCATGAGGTGGCGTTTCAGGGCGACAGACTGTGAGGATAATCACTAACATTCATGCGCGTTATGGGCGTGTCAGCAAACTGGATGCAACAGAGCCGAAACTGAAATTTGAACCCGGATTTCTGTATGCTGAAATACCTTATATTAGCGGCATCCAGAATCGAAAACTGAGCCGATATGTACACTTTTATCTTATGGATAAAGCTATCCTGCAGGCCAGGGATTTAAAGCCTTTAGCCCGGGCATTTTTACGCTGGATAAGGTGGCTGGAGGATAACGGACTTGACCCTTTCACCCCGGGAACGTTGAAATACCAAAGCCCTACATATGGCTTCAGGGAGTATCTTCTGGGGGCCGTAAGGCAGGGGCGCATCGCCTCATCCACCGCGGCGGTGTACATCAGCGTTATCCGACGGTTTTACGTATTTCTGGGCAAGTGTGGTGAGCTGGCTGCCAGCTCATTTTTTACGTTGGTCGAAAAAGTCGTTGACGGGCGACGCAAGGTGATAAGTTCGGATCTTGCCATCAGGATAACCAGCACAACAAAAAGGACAATCAACCCACTGAATGATGCAGAGGTTCATATCCTGGATGAGGCACTGAAATCTGAGTCCGGGTTGTTCAGTTTAATGATTGTGCTGATGAAAAATTGTGGGTTACGGCTGGATGAAATGCTGACCCTGCCGTCGTCACTCTTTACTGAAGAGTACCTTGCCAGTGTCCCTGTATCTGAGTTGACCATCAGGGGGCTTCATATTGGTCCGAGATGCGGAGTTCATACGAAGTTTGGGATGACGCGAGAACTCTTCATCACCAGACGATTGTACGAGCAGGTTCTGGATTATCTGGCGGATGAGGAGTATGAAAAGAAGATCCAAAAATGGCGTGCACGACAGGGTGGGGAAGGGCGGCACGAGCCTTTATTTTTAATGGCAAACGGGAAACGGATGTCTGAAAAAGCCTTTTACTCCCGCTGGTACAGTTTTCGCCATCGCCTGGCCCGGTCTGCTCCGGGAAATGTGTTCAGACATAAACCCCATGATTTGCGGGCAACGTTTGCGACCCATTTTTTACGCTCGGCACTGAGTTGCTATCCCGATCAGGCCGCAAATGCGCTGGGTACAGTAAAATACTGGATGGGCCATAAAAGCGAAAATACGACGATGAAATACATCGTCTTTCTTCAGCAAAACCAGATTTCTGATGCAGTCGCCGGGGTCATGGACGCATTGATTGACGGTGCTGCAGGTCGCGATGGAGCCATATATGAGCCGGAGTGAAACGCAGATAACGTGGATGGCCGAAAATGTGCTGTCATGGGAGACGGTCAGCGGACACATCACTCAGCGGGATCTGAACCGATATTATTTACTTGACGTTTATCTTCAGGCTCATTTTTCAGATTATGTGTTGCTCCCCGGATGGTTTAGTGAACATTCGCATCTTGCCCGCCCTGAAAAACGCGATTTTATTGCCTCTCTGAAACGATTTCTTCTGTCTTACCGTCCCGCCGGAAGGTTAACCATTTTCCGTTATCTCAATATGTTTTTTATATGGCAGTCAGTCAATCAGTATGACTATGGCACGGCTGAAGGCGTTGAAATGTATATTAAACATCTCATGAACGATATTCGTCGGCGAAAAATTTCAGTCAGGATGGCAAGACACTACTTGTCCGTGGTCAACCGGTTTTTGCTTACGGGCGGGCAGATTCAGAGGCGGTATGAATATGAATTCTTACCGAAAGGAACGTATCAGCAGCAGGGAAGGGATAGCTATACCAGGAATGAACTTTCCGAGATCCTGAGGCAGTTGTCATCCATGAATGAGTTCCTTGCGGGATGTATCCGGGAGCATATCGCTAAATCGGAAAAAGGGGTGCGGCATTTCTCACCGTCTTTGCTGGCACCTGTTTATGAAGCGTATTTCCGGTATCCGGGAGAGAACGGGGTCAGCAGGGCAGAGATCATCATCAGGGACGTTCTGGAAAATTACTTTCTTACTTCTTTTTTTCTGTTCTGTTACCACACATGGGGAAACACCTCTCAGGTTCTGGGTCTGACGCGGGATGATATACATCTGGATGAAAAGGGTATCAGCACTGATTATGTTTATAAGGGGAGAGCGAATAAGTATATACGTCTGACGATAGGTAAATCGGAGTATGTGACCAAACGTGCGGGCTATTACTGGTTTCTGTCTTTTATCAGGCTCAGGGACGACATCGTTAACTATCTGGTTTCCGCAGATAACTTCCCTCCGGTACAGGCGCTGTTTCTGAGTGAGCCGCAGGTGAAATTCCGTAAGCTTTATTCTCTTAATCCCAGTCATCTGACTAAATTTTCTAACTCTGAGGGGGCGTGGGCCACGATGCGGCAGCTTAATCCCTCGCTTCCATCAATTACCGTTTCTGGCTTGCGCAAAACGTCTGAGCAGTATACGGACAGAACATTAAAGAATGGTCTGATTACGGCGGAAAAAGCACAGCATAACTGGGGCACTTACAGGCGGAATTATGCTGCAGGTAACCCACAGGGGGCGAAGGAAAACTTCAGTGCTGCACTTGATACGCTTATGAATCAGGGGATTGCGACACGTGCGTTATCCGAGCGGGTAAAAGTTGCTGATGAGCTGGGGATCGATCTGCGTGGAAGCGATGAGGGTGTGGATCTTTTATTGAATGGCCTGGGATGTCGATCGCAGGAGCCGCCTACAGATATTGAATTGCGCTTTATAAAAAAGCAAAAACGATTTGGCCGGACACCAAAGGCTTGTGCGGATTTTTCTCATTGTGTCGAATGTTCAAAAAGTTGCGTTGTGGAAACGCTGGAGTCTGTATGGCTCCTGCTGTCATTCAGGCATGCTATCGAGTATGGAAAACCGTTGTACATCGGTTCGGTCAATGCTGTGGAGCGTTATGAAACGTTACTCCTGAAGATTGATTTACGGCTTGGGCTGGTAGATGAGGCGACCCTGAAAAAAGCGCGCGTTAAACTTCAGCGAGAAGGTGTGGCTCCGGTATGGCAGATTTGAAGAAAAAAGAGGTAAGCCGTAGTCGAATGGCGGAGTTTCCTGCCGGAACGCCGCTTCGTTCAGGGGATGAGTTTCCGACTGAGGATATCATCTGTGAGGCACTAGAAAACAAAAGCTTTGAACGTCTGAATAACTGCCTGGTTATCGCCAGCTCAGATGAACATGATATGCGTTTTATCAATGAGGAGACGCTGAATATTTATTTCAGGGATGATGTCTGGACCAATCGCTATGTCAGAACCCATATTGGTGAAACGTTAAGAACCGTTAATTTTTCAGGCATACGGGATCCTGAACTGCGTCTTGAAGCCAAAATCATCTCAGCCAGCCTGCTCTGGATTGTCGGCAGGACCGCGAAGACGCAGTCCCTGATCCGGAAATGTGCAAACATTGTGGCGGGAGCCCGTATTATTGAGTCTATGGGGTATCGCAGTCTGTTTCAGCTTCGTTTTCCGCTTGTCCGGAATGCTTTCATTGTAAAGATGAAGGAGGAGGATGAGCACGGCAGGAAGCGTTCTGAAAGAACATTACGTAATTACTTTATGGACCTGGCGGATATCTCGCTGACAGGTCATACCCGTCTTCGAAAATACGGTTACTTTCCTGATATTAGCTTCGACAGTTACAACAGTGTGGATGATTCAAACCAGACATATTGTATGCCTTTCAGTCTTATGATGTCTGTCTGGGAAGGGCTGATTACTGAACTGGATGCTGAAATCAGTGATTTCGATTTTGACGGGTTTTCCCGGCTGTGCGCTATCATAAACGGTTTTTATGATTCGCCTTACTATACGTCGATGCTGGAAGCCCGTAAAAGAGGGACAGCAAAAAGCATACCGGATTACCGGGCCGCGTATTACTACAATATTGTTGCCGGGGAAATTCGGGCGCTTTTCGCGACACTTGGCCCCGGGATGCAGGGCTGGTTCTCGGTACATAAAAATAAGCGCTGGAGATCTGATTTTATTGGCGTTGATCACATAAAGCTGAACACCTGGCATTTTGAGCTGACGTTAAAAGTCATGAATGTGATACAGGCCATGTCGGGGATGAGACACAGCGAAGTGCTTGGCGTGATGCACGGTTCACTGATTTATGATGGTGATATCCTGGGACTTCGTTCGGTGTTGCATAAGTTCGCCCCGGAAGGTGGAAGTCACGAAGACTGGGTTGTTTGTCGCTATGTGGAAAAGCCTTTTCAGCATTTACGCAGAATTAATCAAATCATGACAGGCCTGGACGGGAAGACGCTGGACAATGTTCCATTGTCTTTAAATATCAGGTCGTGGTTCTCGGAGCAAAAACTCTCTTTTATGGGGACGCAGCGCCAGACTGAGTGGGCAAAGAAATTTGTGAAAAGACACCATCTGTTCATCCGACGTGACCATATTGATGAGTTCAGGCTTTTAAATCCAAACATACGTGATGATGAACGCGTTGCGATGGAGATTCGGGAGGGGGCTTTCTGGCCATTGCGAACCCATCAGTTTCGCCGTTCACTTGCTGTACACCTCAGGCGTCTTGATCTGATTTCTACTAATGATCTTATCCGGCAGTTTAAGCACTTAATCAGAGGCATGACGGAGTGGTATATGTCCGGTGCACTCAACGCTTCGCATTTTAGCCGGGCGATCCCTCAGGCATTCGCTGCCGAGATTGAGAGGGTTGATACCGAACTCTCAGCTTCCAGGGCTGTTTCTTATCAGCATGAAGGCCTGCTTTATGGCGAAGGCGGGAAGTTACTGATGTCCCAGAGAGGTGGGCACTTACATCAGATGACGTTTCCTACACTGAAAAAAGCGATGAGCATGGCTAAACGAGGCGGGCAAAAACTGGTATCTCTTGGAAACGGTTTTTATTGCATGAATGGCCATGACTGCGAGTTTAAGGCGGTTGTTCAGTCAGCGTCCTGCAATCCGGGATGTGAGAACATGCTGGCCGGAGCTGATTCTGTTCCCGTGTGGAAACGCAGGATGGCTCATTATGACAACCTTCTGGAGATTGCCGTGCGAAATAATGCTCCTCAGGCTGACAGGGATTTTCTGATGCTTGAGAGAGATTTTTATGCAGATGCTGTCCGTTTTTTTGAAAAGGATGAATAGAGCATGACGAACGAACAGTCGGGGGTTAAAAAAACACAGGCAAGAGCAGAGCAGGCCCTGAGGGAACTGATGTTATCAGGGGAGCGTATCAGCCAGTATGCTGTGGAAAAACGAGCGGGGCTGGCAAACGGCACCCTGAATTATAACTGTCCTGAGTACAGGCAGGTCAGGGAGGCTATCCGCAGTCTGAAAAAAACGTGCCAGGGCACCGCGCCGGTTGATGAGCAGGGCATTGAGCAGCAGATCAAGCTGAAAGAAAAGTATCGCCGTCAGAGAAATGAGCTGAGGGAAGAAATCAAAAAGATGATGGCTGAAAATGTAGAGCTGTTACATAACCTTATACTTTTACAGCAGTATGTCAGGGAGCTTGAACGCAACACCGGGAGGGAGAAAGGGGACGTCATTCCGTTCTCGGGTGGTGTCAGGGACTGAGGCTATACTGAACGGAAGGACGCGAGGTGAATCGCCACAGGTTTAACAGACACCTCAGAGTCATTTAAGATGACTTAAAGAGAGGTGCCCATGAGCGGTAAGCGTTATCCTGAAGAGTTTAAAATTGAAGCAGTCAAACAGGTTGTTGATCGCGGTTATTCTGTTGCCAGCGTTGCAACGCGTCTCGATATCACCACCCACAGCCTTTACGCCTGGATAAAGAACTACGGTCCGGATTCTTCCACTAATAAAGAACAGTCAGATGCTCAGGCCGAGATCCGCCGTCTTCAGAAAGAGCTGAAGCGGGTTACCGACGAACGGGACATATTAAAAAAAGCCGCGGCGTACTTCGCAAAGCTGTCCGACTGAGGTACGCCTTTATTCGTGACAACACCTATTGCTGGCCTGTTCGCCTGCTCTGTCGGGTGCTGGATGAACATCCCAGTGGTTTTTACGCCTGGCTTCAGCAGCCGCATTCACAACGCCATCAGGCAGACCTGAGACTGACAGGACAGATTAAACAGTTCTGGCTGGAATCGGGATGCGTCTATGGTTATCGCAAAATCCATCTGGATCTGCGGGACAGCGGGCAACAGTGCGGAGTGAACAGAGTCTGGCGACTGATGAAACGTGTCGGGATAAAGGCTCAGGTCGGATACCGGAGCCCGAGGGCATGTAAAGGCGAGGCCAGTATCGTGTCGCCCAACAAGCTCCAGCGACAGTTCAATCCGGATGCTCCGGATGAGCGTTGGGTAATCACAGCGTGGTTTCCTCAAACCCTCGCTGTGAATTAACTGAAATACTTCATTGAAGCTGTAACCAAACAGTTAACTGAAAGAATGAGCCCGCAGAGCATTGCACAGCGATGACACCATTTGTTGAGCTTCACCGTTTTCGCATACAACCGTCCGGAATTTGGAAAAGCACTGTCTTTTTGTACTGACCGATCATGATTAAGTGACACCTCTTCGAAAAAGAGAGCGCGATGAGCGATTAATATATGGCTCGAAAGACAATTATGTTGGGCTTTTATGACCGCTGTCAGAGGTATTATCTTACCCGGACGGCAACAGGGTCGGAATGTCATCAGCGGCACTGTAACAAGCTATCCGCCATCTTAAATATCTGCAGGTCCTTGCACCGAGTATGCACACCAACCGACAGAGTGATTTGACCCAAACTGGTGGATATTTTGCAAAACTATTAGCCTCTTATGACCGGTCTGCAGCCTGATATTGAGGAATTAGTGCGCTTTCATGGAATGCCTGCCGGGATCGCAAGTACGAACCCCCGGTACTGTTACACTGAATGTGCTCAGTCCTGTATCAGATTGTATTTTTCAGCAACTCAAGAACAACCCTTATTTTATCATTGTCACGTTTGTAGTACGTCCAGGGACCGATGCGCTGAGAAGTAACAAGTTGTGCCCGTTGAAGAGCTGAGAGGTAAAGAGAAACGGTAGACTGTGAGAGCCCGACCTTTTCCTGAATGATACTGACACACACACCGAACTCGTCCGCATCAGCATAAGGCTGATGGAAGTGTATTTTCGGTTCCTTGAGCATATGCAGAATTTTTCTTCTAACAGGGTTTCCCAGCGCCTTAATCACGTCATTCAAATCAATATCAGGCATAAACTCTGTCACTTGTCGCATTGAGGAATTGCAATGTTACGATACTTCTCTACGTTAAGCATCAGCTTTTGAAAAGCTGATGCTCATAAGAATGGTTAGCCAAAGGCGGGATAATCTGTGTAGCCTTTTGCCGTTCCACCATACATGGTTGTTGGATCGACCGGATTCAGTGGCCATTCATGATAAAGGCGCTGCGGTAAATCCGGATTAGCTATGAACGGGCGGCCAAATCCGATAATGTCTCCCCAGCCAGCACCGATAATCCGTTCGGCTTTTTCTTGCGTATATCGCCCGGCATACATAATTACACCGCTGAATAACTTACGGACTTCAGCTCTGAATGCTTCAGGCAATTCGGGAGCATCATCCCAGTCGGCTTCAGCAAGAGAAATATAGGCTATTCCGATTTCTTCAAGAATTTTAACGGCTTCGGTATAGGTTTCATGGGGATCATCTTCCACCAGGCCAAGATAGACCCTTACTTCATCCGTGGTCTGAAAGAGCGGAGCAAAACGGACTCCCACACGGTCTTTACCGACCACATCAGCGACAGCCTGCGTCACTTCGCGCAGAAACCGCAGCCGGTTATGTAATGAGCCACCATATTCATCCTCTCTTTTGTTGCTATGGGATGACATGAACTGGTTAACCAGGTATCCATTTGCACAGTGAATTTCCACACCGTCAAAACCGGCATCAAGGGCGTTCTGAGCTGCCCCGGCGTACATCCTGACAATCTCACTAATTTCCTCTTTTTCCAGTGCGCGGGGGCAGGAAGCGGTAGCCAGCGCACCCTCTCCCGGCCCGGTTTCGATGAATACCTTAACGTTTTCCCCTGCCGGTATCGCCGACGGAGCGACAGGCGAGGCGTTACATGGCTGCAGGGAGTTATGGGATACTCTTCCGACATGCCAGAGCTGGGCAAAAATGATGCCTTCTTTTTCATGCACTGCCCGCGTCACTTTCTTCCAGCCTTCCACTTGCCGTGAGCTGTAGATCCCCGGGGTCCACGCATAACCCTGCCCACGAGGTTCGATTTGTGTTCCTTCGGTCACCATAAACCCGGCACTGCTGCGCTGTGCGTAATATTCAGCCATCAGTTCGTTCGGAATATCACCCGGTTGTGAGCTCCGTGAGCGGGTTAAAGGCGGAAGTACAACACGATTCTTCAGGGTGTAGGGACCTAGTCTGGTGGGAGAGAACAGGTTTTTCGTCTTCATTACATATCCTGATATAGCGAATTTTCAATATCACTGAAACGCCATGTCTCAGCATTTACGACCTGGCATGTCGTCGTTCGGCCGATGTAGCCGCAGAACCACGACACTTTATTCCACATATTGAGATTTACCAATATCTAGATTTATAAAAATTATGATCGGATGAGCGGAACGGGGGGGTTGCCTGATGGCTCACAGAATCGGCATCATGAACCTAAATGGTTCTGATAATGTTATCGGAGATCCTGAACGGGAACGGTATGCGTCACGATTTTAATGACTATGTTGCATTCATGGCAGTAGCACAGGAGTGCAGTTTTTCACGGGCTGCTGTCCGCCTCGGGATCTCGGCATCCACGCTTTCACACACGATACGTCGTCTCGAGGAGCGCGTTGGCATGCCGTTACTTATGCGTACAACCAGGCGGGTGGCTGTCACCGAAGCCGGTAAACAATTATTACTGACGCTTGAACCCGGTCTTGCGCGCATTGAAGCGGGCGTGACAGCTCTTCAGAGACTGCGCCATACACCGGCTGGGCTGGTCAGACTTACGGTATCAGATCACATGATTCATGAATGTCTCTGGCCACGATTGTCACCGTTACTAAAAAAATATTCGGATATCAAGGTGGAAATGTCGCAGCAGAACGGTTTTGTCGACATTGTTGAGGGCAATTTTGATGCCGGAGTCCGAATTGGTGATGACATATTAAAGGATATGGTGGCCGTCCGAATCGCACCGGACATACGGTTTGTCGTCATTGGATCGTCCACCTATCTTGCAGAAAGAGGTCTGCCGCTACATCCCTCTCAGCTGGAAAAACATGACTGCATCAATATACGTCTGTCACCCACAGGCCCGCTGTATGGCTGGGAATTTGTCAGGCAGGGGGATATTGTGAAAAAAGTGGACGGGCAGCTTACTTTTTCAAGCATTTATCCAATGCTTCAGGCAGTAAAAGATGGCTACGGCCTGGCCTACCTGCCGGAGTCTTCTGCCCTGGCGGGGATTGAGGCGGGACACTATTGTCGGGTGCTTGAGGACTGGTCAGAGGCTTTTCCCGCCGACATGATAATTCCAATAATGTCCATTACAGGCTCCGGTAAAGATAATACCGACACCTTACATGAGAAAGGCAAAAGCAATATAACCTGCTGTGCTCCGGATTTTAAGAATGAGCGGTTTACGTAGCAGGATGAGCAGTTCGAACCAGAAATTTCGTTACTATTGCTAAAGTAAAACCTGATGACCTCTAATCGTAACGGAGACCAATATGACTTCACAACTGAACTGGCAGGCCCCGGCTATCAATCGCAAAAAAGTAGGTGACATGACTGTGACCATGCTGAGTGATGGCTATCTGGACGTATCTTTTGAGCTGCTGTCTGGTATTGACGGCTCACGTGCCGAGGATTTACTGCAGAAGCGCGGTGTGCCAGCAGTACCCCGTATTAATATCAACGTCTACGTTATCCAGACGCCTGAGCGAACCATCCTGATTGACAGTGGTGCCGGAGGTATCAATGGCTGGGGCGGTCGGCTTCAGGTAGCCCTGGCCGCGGCAGGCATTGACCCGCTTCAGATTGATACCCTTCTCCTGACTCACGCGCATCCTGACCATATCGGCGGGCTTGCAGGCCCCCTGCAGACTCCCGTTTTCCGCAATGTTCAGCAGTTGTTTGTGCATGAGAAAGAACTCGCTTTCTGGCGTGATGAAACCATTTCCGCTGGCGCGCCTGACGCATTCAAGCCGTTCTTTGAAGTAGCAAGGAACGCCTTCAGCGCTTATGACGACAAACTGGTGCCATTCCGCGAGGAAGCGATTTTACCAGGTATTCAGACTGTACCGCTGTTCGGCCATACACCAGGACATACCGGTTATCTGCTGGGTGATGAAAAAGAGTCGCTGCTCATCTGGGGTGATATTGTTCACTTCCCGCACATTCAGGTTGCTCAGCCTGACGTTACTATCGCGTTCGACAGCGATCCTGCGGCGGCGGCGGCCATCCGTAGCAAAGTGCTTGACCGCGCAGCGAGCGATAACCTGGCTGTCAGTGGTATGCACTTCAACCTGCCTACTACCGGTAAGGTTATCCGTGAAGGTAACAGCTTCGCACTGAATTACGACCTGTGGTCACCCGCAGTCTGATCACCTTCCTTCCCGGTGCACACAATAGTGACCGGGAAGATCCCCTTTCATATCGCCCGACAAGAACCCACCTGCAATACTATGAATATCACTGCCTCACAAAAAAATGGCTCATTACTCTTGCGCCCTGGCTTTTTGTATTCCTCTGGAGTCAGGGTTTGTCGCAGCCAAATTTACCGTGCAGTACAGCGCGCCGTTTCATCTTTTATTCCTGCGTGGCGCATTTTCCTGTCTGGTCCTTCTGCTGCTTACACTGGGGTTCAGGGCCCGTTTTCCGTCCGGCAGAGGAATGGTTCGCAACCTGATTGTCGGACTTTTCCTGCAGAGCTTCTTTCTGGGCGGATGCTTTTATGCCATCCATCGTGGCATGCCGTCAGGCATTGTGGCGCTCATCACCGGCCTGCAGCCGGTACTGACTGCAATACTGGTTTCACTCATGCACCGTCAGTCCCTGCATCCCCGGAAATGGCTGGGTATTGCGATTGGCTTTGCGGGCGTTTTCCTGGTGCTCTCGCCAGGCCAGCATAGTTTTGCACTGGATCCTGTGGCTTTTGGGTCGGTCATGCTGGGGTTATTTGGCGTAACGATCGGAGCGCTTTATCAGCGCCGTGCTCAGGGAGATGGACATATCTTTGCGAACACGTTTTTACAGTACGTCACTTTGACAATATCGATGGGTGCAATTAGCCTGATGTTCGAATCTGCTCCGACGCAGTGGAGCTTATCATTTGCGCTGGGTCTGGGCTGGCTGGTTATTGGCGTATCGGTTCTGGCGATTATGTTGCTGATTTTTATGATACGAAGCGGTGAAGCAACCAAAGTCGCTACTTACTTTTACCTGGTTCCCATTCTCACGGCAGCTGAAGCGTGGTTGCTGTTTGGAGAGGCCATTACATTGCCCATGCTTGTGGGTATGGCAATAACTATAATCGGCCTGATTTTTGTCATCCGGGAATAGACAACCGCACGCGTCGCTGTATGCTTTTGTATATGGCGACGTATAATAGCGGTCAAAGTCAAATTCCGGATGAATATGCAAACAGTCAGCTTTTCCGATTCTCCCGTTGATGATCTCCTCGCTGAGCTTCTTACCCTGGCACGCTCCCGTTTTCCACTTCCCTGCGATTGCCTTCGCGCAGAACAGACGCATCAGGTAAAGAAGTTCGAGGTGGAAGGTGCGACCCTTTCCTTCCCGCTGGAAGGAGAATTCCGGTATCGTGAAAATGAGAAATGGCACCGGGTGATCCCGGGCGAGATTATGGTCGTCCCGAATGCCCGTAGCATCGATATAGAATATGCCCCTTCAGAACAAAGTGGTGAGTTTGTTGCCCTGAGCGTGGTGCTCGCGGAGGAACAGCTTGAAGCAGCCAGGCTGTTACTTGCCGCACCACCACCACAGGACACCGGCAGCATCGCAGCCATTTCCGTATCAGCTCTTCTTTCACCCCTTAACCGCTGGACAGCCGCAATGCGGGAAGGGAAGCGTCCGCTTTCCCTGCACGCCATGGTTGAAGTGGTGCTCTGGCTTTATGGCATGGGATACCATGCTTTGCTGCGAGCCCGGCAGCCAAGTCTGGCCATGAAAATCCGTCAGATGGTAGCGGACAAACCGGCTCATCCCTGGAGTGCTGCTGAAATTGAAGATCTGACGGGACTCAGTGGCCCCACGCTTCGGCGCCACCTGGCCAGTGAGTCAACCAGCTTACGCTCAGTTATCGCCGATGCACGTATCGCGGAGGCTCTCCGCCTGCTGATGACATCGACGCTGCCGGTAAAAACGGTCGCGGGGCGGGTGGGTTACAATTCACTATCGAGCTTCAGCAAGCAGTTTTCTGAACGCTATGGAATCGAACCTTCAGGGTTCCGCTGACTTCAGTTCGTTCAAGGTACACATTGCGTCCCTCGCACTTCAGTAACTTGCGTGGATCTTTCGAATATAACGGAAGATATTGGCCGGCATTGCGTGTAACCGGTTCAGGAGTTCTCATCGTGACGGGAGAGCTAAATCGGTACGGCTGTTGTTCTCAGCTATAAGAACAACTGAGTATCTGACCAGCTGTCTGGTGCTGGCAGCAGCATGCAGTGCAATCGGTCAGGCTCAAAGGAACTGACCTGATGTCAGGTTATAATTTCGGACACATCATAACCCCAGAAGGAGACAACTGTGGTTCATGTTTTCATTATCGGTGGTGCAGGCAAAATCGGCCAGCGTCTGTGCAGGATCCTTTCAGGTAGGGGGCATGCTGTTCGTGCCCTCTACCGTAAGCCAGAGCAGCAGGCATTGCTAGGCGAGCTGGGTGCTGAGCCCGTCAGTGGGAGCCTGACAGAGCTGGATGCAGCTGCGCTGGCGATGCACTTTGCAGGTAGTGATACAGTGGTGTTTACTGCCGGTGCCGGCGGTAAGGGGGGACAGGAGATGACCAATGCGGTCGACGGCGAAGGGCTGAAAAAGTCGGTAGCTGCCGCCCTCAGTGCCGGTGTGTCTCGCTTTCTGCTCGTTTCTGCATTCCCGGAGTCCGCACGGGGAGAAACCACTTCTGAATCATTCGAAAATTATATGCGTGTTAAAAAAATGGCCGATGTGGAACTAGCACAAAGCGAGCTTGACTGGGTGATCCTGCGCCCCGGCGCGCTGCAGGATAAGACTGGTACGGGTTATGTACGTGCCGGCCTGGCCATCCCGTATGGTAACGTGCCCCGTGATGACGTGGCGGCTACGCTGGCTGAACTCATTGAGCAACCTGCCGTCAGCCGCGTCATCATTGAGCTGACGTCTGGCGATGCTCCTGTCCGTGAAGCCATACAGAAGCTGGCGGGCCGATAAAAGGCAGCGCACGTACCAGCAGGCTGCAGGCCCCCAGGCGTTTACAATAAACTTTCCAGCCAGTCGGTAAACGCCCGTACTTTTCGGGAGAGATGGCGGTGCGGATACAGAAGTTACAGTTTGCGATTCGGGGACGTATTATCTGGCAGAACCTCTACCAACAGCCCGCGATCGAGATAAGGCTGCAAAAAAATATTCATGCCCTGTAGTATTCCCAGCCCCGCCAGGCCTGCTGCAATGTAGGCTTCTGAGTTATCCACGACAAGCCTGCCTGGAAGTTCAATTTCGGTGGAGCCCTCTGACGTCCCGAATGTCCAGGGCATAACTTGTCTGTTGCTGCTGTTAATCCAGTTGACGGCCTGATGCTGCTGCAACTCGTCCATTGTTTCCGGGGTGCCGTGTTGATCAAGATACGCAGGACTGGCGCAGGTCGTCATTTTAACGGTTCCCACCTCCTTTGCGATATAGTCGCCATCGTCCAGCTCCCCCACCCTCAGTATGCAGTCCAGGCCATCATGCAGCATATTCCGTCGGCGGTCTGAGCTGCTCAGGATAATTTCAATTCCGGGATGCTGGCGATAAAAATCAGGCAGGTTGGGTATAACAAGTAAAGCCGCAAACGCGACAGGCATATCTATGAGCGAATAGCGGGCGTCAAAATGATAGCGACAGGAAAGTTCTGCCATATTAAACATAACAACCCTTGGGCGCACCGCCGCAGGCGCCCTCAGCACGTTTCTGCGGCCTCCCGCCTGTTTCCGGCACCTTTCAAACGCCCCTGATGATTTCTGCGCGTCTGCATGGCTATGCAGTGAGATCTGCTCTCCACCGATTAGTGCATGCAGATTTTGGAAACGTCCAATTCTGGCACGAAGCGGTCACCCCGGCGGGGTGCAGTCCGCTGTCAGCGAAAACGGACATTGAGCCAATCAAATAATCTGTGCCAGAATTTGTCATTGAGGCTAGTACTTTCGAGTAGATCTATTTCCCGCCCGTACTCTTAAACTCATCTATCTCATCCTTCTACGACTTATTACCGGGAATATAAAACCCCGCCGAAGCGGGTTTGGTAATTTGAGTTTTTCTCAGGCGGCCATCTTTCTGCATTGTTCGGCGCAGTGATGACAAGCGCTTGAGCAATCCTGACAATGGTCATGTTCATGCTTTCCACACTCGTCACCGCACTTCTGACAAACATCAGCGCAAAGACGGCAAAGATCCTGGGCAGACCCGCTATTTAGTGTCATGAATTGAGCTGCAAGACGGCAGATATTTGCACACTGCATATCCAGTTTTATGCACTCGCGCATCATCTCCAGATTCTCTTCGTCGAGACACGAAGCCGCACAGTTATCACATGCCGTTGCACATAGATAACAGGCTTCGATGCATTTTTTGTATTCGTCTAACATAATTTCTCCTTAGCTAAGGTTACGTATTAAGCATGGAAGAGATAACTGATTATTCAAATTTTGAATTAGTTAATTACCTTTTCAGCATTTCATATCATTGATTCAAAGTGCATCTCTAGGGTTACCTAATTCACCTATGTCTACTTCTGGCACAATGCAGAAATGAGATAGATTTACTTTATCCGCTTCTCGCTCAAAGCTGTCCGTAATCCCTTGCCTGCTTAAAAAAACCGGATTAACGTGTGATGTTTTTACGTTTTCCAGGCAGCCTTCATCGGTAAGTACCTGTCTTACAGACTTCAATGCACTTAGTTAAGAAACATCCTAATCGTCCTTTCGCCGATCGCGAGATCTGTTATGGCAGCTAAACTCGATTGATACCCCAATCCGCGGGGCAGCATTTCCTTTCCGCACGCAAGAAGGAGAAGATCATGAAAGCAGTAATTTACAACGGTCCTTATGATGTAAAAGTAAAAGACGTACCGGATGCGAAAATTGTCCGCCCCACGGATGTACTCGTCCGCATCACCACCACCAACATTTGTGGGTCGGACTTGCACATGTATGAGGGCCGGACCAGCTTTGAACAGGGACGGATTCTGGGTCACGAAAACCTGGGTGAAGTGGTCGAAATTGGCTCAGGCGTTGAACGTATTAAGGTGGGCGACTATGTTTGTCTGCCGTTTAACGTGGGATGTGGTTTTTGCGAAAACTGTGAAAAAGGTCTGACCGGCTTTTGTCTCACTACCAATCCGGGTACGGCAGGCGCAGCTTATGGTTTTGCTGAAATGGGTCCCTGGGAGGGAGGTCAGGCGGAACTTCTTCGGGTGCCATTTGCCGACTTTAACTGCCTTGTTCTTCCCCCTGATGCGGCAGAAAAAGAAGATGATTATGTGATGCTCTCTGACATTTTTCCTACCGGCTGGCATGCAACAGAACTTGCCGGATTGAAGCCTGGTGAAAGCGTGGCCATTTATGGCGCGGGGCCGGTCGGTTTGATGGCAGCTCATTCGGCGATCATTAAAGGTGCTTCACAGGTGTTTGTGGTTGATACGCACACAGACCGGTTGGCTCTGGCTGAAAAAATGGGGGCGACGGGCATCAATGCTACTGGCGATGAAGCTGTACAAAAAATTCTCGACCTGACGGATGGACGCGGTACGGATTGTGGCTGCGAATGTGTTGGCTATCAGTGCTGTAACAAACATGGCCATGAAGATAACTCTGTTACCATGAACAGTCTTGTTGCGTCGACGAAAGCAACCGGGGGAATTGGTGTGGTTGGCGTCTTTATTCCTCAGGATCCGGGGGCTGAATCGGAGCTTGCCAGAGAGGGTAAGATGCCATTTGATTTTGGGAGTTTCTGGTTTAAAGGACAGGCAATCCGTACCGGCCAGGCGAACGTTAAGGCCTATAACCGTCAGCTGTCTCGCCTCATCCATCACGATAAAGCCAGTCCGGGCAAAATAATTTCTCATCGTCTTTCGCTTGAAGAGGCTCCTGCCGGATATAAGCACTTCGATGAGCGGGATGAAGGATGGACGAAGGTTATCCTTAAGCCTTAAATAGAGTTATCCGGTATGAGAAAGCAAAAACCGGGAAAGAATGTATGACTTTTGACAGGGTGCAATAAAATATCCTGTCAGGGCGTTATTATCCATACTTTCAGCTGCCAGGCGCTTCCATATCCAGACTTGTTCCCTGATTTTGCCGACGAGATAGCAAAATTAATACATTCAGGAGGAGGCATCTGCGGTTGATCTGTTCCGTATTTATTAACGCCCTGTGCTGTAAGTATTGTCTGCCTCTACCACATAGCAGACATGTGCGCAGGAACGGTCCGCTATGAGCGAAAAGCGGACTTCCGGTCCTTGCGCAAACTCCCGTTCCGAGAAGTTGCAGTTCACAAATCACCTGTTAAAGAAGGTATGGTAGCCCACAGCATTAATTTTGCTTCCATCTTCAGTCAGACTGGCCGGTACCGGCTTCCGATAAGTTTCGTCGGCTGAGGCCCGCTAAAGTAGAGAGGTCAAAAAATAACCTTGACGTACAATAATTTTCGATATCCAAACTGACCCCTAATTAGGTGGACACCTGATGACTGACTTAAAATTTCTATCACGCCAGCGTTACACATCCGCAGTCGCATCTTGCGGGGTTCAGCGGGGTGTTGCAGGCGGACGTGCACGTGCGGACGCCCTCTGACACCACGACCGAAGCGCTGTGCCGTATCGGCGAGCTGTATGGCATCGAGGCGGGCATCCGGGGCAAAAGCGCGGCGGAACGGCTGGCCATTCGGCAGGAAAAAGCGGTACCGCTGCTGACCGCGCTGGAGGGCTGGCTGCGTGAAAAGCAGAAAACGCTGTCACGGCACTCGGAGCTGTCGAAGGCGTTCGCGTACGCGCTGAACCAGTGGGATGCGCTGAAATTATACCTGCGGGAGATTACTGATACAGAACACGCCGGGAATGTGCCGCCATTGACGCAATGACGACACAGCCCTTTTTAACCGTTCCGTGAGAGTTCCCTGGCAATATACTGTGCGGTACGGCTTTCTTTGACCTGCGATACCTGTTCGGGAGTTCCTGCGGCAACCAGGCGTCCTCCCTCATGTCCCGCTCCAGGACCGATGTCGATAACCTGGTCTGCCTGAGTAACCGCCCGCATATCGTGTTCAATCATTATCACCGTATTTTCTGCATCAACAAGCCGCTGCAGCTGCACAAGGAGGCGGTCGGCGTCTGAAGCATGCAGGCCGGTTGTCGGTTCATCTAGGATATACAACGTGTGGCCACGTTGGCTACGTTGTAGTTCGGTTGCCAGCTTGATCCTTTGCGCCTCCCCTCCGGATAACTCGGTTGCTGGTTGTCCCAGACGCAGGTAGCCCAGACCAATTTCACTCAGCAGACGGAGGGGACGAGCCACTGGTTCTTCAGTCGCAAAGAACTGACTGGCTTCATCCACCGTCATATGCAGGACCTCCGCGATATTTTTGTCCTGCCAGCAGATCCTGAGAGTATCCCGGTTATACCGCGCGCCATGGCAGGTCGGGCACGGTGCATACACGCTCGGCATAAACAACAGCTCCACGCTGACGAATCCTTCACCTTCACAGGTTGCACAGCGGCCTTTTGCCACATTGAAAGAGAATTGACCCGCATCGTAATGATGGAGTTTGGCGTCAGTCGTTCCGGCAAAGAGCTTACGAACAGGATCAAACAACCCGGTATATGTCGCCAGGTTTGAACGGGGGGTCCTGCCTATCGGTTTCTGGTCAACCTGAACCAGACGCTTTACCAGTCCGGTATCACCGGTCAGGGTACCGTACGTTTTCTCCGTTACGGATGGCCCCTCAGCGTCGCTGGCTTCGGAAAGCACGTCTTCTGGCTCACCGCCAAGTGAAGAAAGCACCAGTTCCGGTAAGGCCTGGGCAATCAGACTGGATTTACCGGAGCCAGAGACTCCCGTCACGGCTGTCAGCACACCCAGAGGAATATCAACATCGATCCACTTAAGATTGTGGCGATGGATCCCCTGCAGTTTCAGCCACCCGGATGGGATACGGGCAAAAGATTGTGGTGGCCGGACTTCATCAAATAAATAACGCGCGGTACGAGATTGGGTGACGGCTTTCAGATCTTCAGGAATACCACTGTAGAGAACATGTCCTCCCTGTTCACCAGCCGACGGTCCCACATCAACAAGCCATTGCGCCCGTCGCATCAGGTTAAGATCATGTTCAACGACAAACACCGAGTTGCCGGCATCACGAAGGTTCTCAAGCGCATCGTAAAGCGCTTTACTGTCTGAGGGGTGCAGACCCGCAGACGGTTCATCAAGAACATAGACCACACCAAACAGCATCGAACTGAGTTGCGTGGCAAGACGCAGTCGCTGAAGCTCTCCTGCAGATAGAGTTGGGGTTGCTCTGTCCAGCGTAAGATAACCCAGCCCCAGCTTCTGCAACTGATACAACCGGGCCATGACACCACCGGTCAGCCGTTGTGCCGCCAGTCGTTTCTCTTCCGATAACGCCGATGTCCGGCAGACATCGGCGTTATCGGAATGGACCGCTTTTCCGGATGCAGCACGCTCTGTCAGATCCCGACGGGTGATATCCCTGTCGGCATCTGCGCCGGCGTGGTGGGCACTGAAATCCCCCCGGGAGATTGGAAGGAGCAATTCCGCCAGCTGGTCTAAGGGCATCTGCATAAATTCACCAATGTCCACACCGGCAAAGGTGACGGACAATGATTCTGACTTCAGTCTTTTCCCGTGACAGACCGGACACAGCTTGCCTTCCATAAAACGGGAGACTCGTTTTCTCATCAACGCGCTTTGCGTGCTGGCGAAGGTATGTAGCACATAACGACGTGCCCCGGTGAAGGTCCCCATATAACCCGGCGTCATTTTTTTCCTGACGGCTTCGCGCGTATCTTCCGGACTCAGTCCCGGGAAAACCGGTACAGTGGGGGTGTCTTCGGTAAAAAGGATCCACTGACGGTCTTCCGCTGGCAGATTTTTCCAGGGAGTGTCGATGTCATACCCCAGCGTCACCAGAATATCCCGCAGATTCTGTCCGTGCCAGGCCGGGGGCCAGGAAGCAATAGCCTTTTCACGGATACTAAGTGAGGGATCGGGCACCATCAGTGTTTCAGTTACCTCATAGATATGGCCCAGACCATGGCAAGAAGGGCATGCCCCCTGCGGCGTGTTGGGAGAAAAATCCTCGGCATACAGCATCGGTTGTCCGGCAGGATAAGCGCCCGCCCGTGAGTACATCATTCGCACCAGACTGGATAAGGTGGTCACGCTGCCGACAGAGGAGCGCGCGTTACTGGCACCGCGTTGTTGCTGAAGCGCAACGGCTGGCGGCAGTCCGTCAATGGCATCCACATCCGGAACCCCGACCTGATCAATGAGGCGACGAGCGTAGGGGGCAACCGATTCAAAGTAGCGCCGTTGCGCCTCAGCATAAATGGTGCCAAAGGCCAGTGAAGACTTACCCGAGCCTGACACACCCGAAAAAACAACCAATGCGTTGCGCGGAATGGAAACATCCACCTCTTTAAGGTTGTTCTCGCGAGCACCGCGAATCACAACTGAATTGTTGTCGTCAGTCAGGATGGGATGATAACCGAAAAGTTTCTTTGCCATAGAATTTCCTGTGCTAGGTGTGTCCGCTCTTAATAAGGCCACCTCTTGTGACGGTATCTGGTGTGCCGGACCGCTCGATCAGAAAGCCCGTCGAAAAAAGCGTTTGTGTGACTGGAAACAGATTGCTGAAGCTGGGCCCGGTGGTACCATGTGGGACACCGCTGAAGTTTCAGCGGTACCCTGCGGATCCGCCTTCTGTATGAGAACTGGCTGGCGGCGTACCCGGGACCGGAGATTTGGCTCCCGTGATAATGCGGGCTCCCCGGTACGCGACGCTGTGGTTCCAGACCCAGCTGATGGCGACACTCAGGCGGTTTCGGGTACCAATTAAAAAATACAGATGAATAATGCACGTGATTTCATATGTCATTTCCTTTCATTACAGTTTTAGACCCCATCAGACATCTGCCTGGCAGAGTTAACGGAGATAGGAGCGGACTATCGAAATGGTGTCGTCGATTGACCTCTTCTGCGACTCATTTCGTTTGCCCGTATCGGGGAATTCCTCCCGAAGATAGCTTTCCAGAACAACCGCCATCAGGTCGTTAACGGCTCCCTGGACTGACCCCGCCCCGGTAGACGATCCTGCCCTATAGTTTGAGTATAGGAGGAGCGTATGGGCACACCACGATTTACACCTGAATTTAAGGAAGAAGCCGTCCGTCAGATAACGGAACGCGGTTATTCCGTCGCCTAAGTATCTGAGCGTCTGGGCGTCTCTGCACACCGCCTCTACAAGTGGCTACGGGCTATCAAACCTGATAACAGCGAGCAGCATGCCCGGGATTTACTGGAAGCTAAAAGCGAGATCCTGAAACTCCGGGCGCAGCTAAAACGCACCGAAGAAGAACGGGATATCCTGAAAAAGGCCGCGCGGTACTTTGCAAAGGAGCCCGACTGAAGTACCGCTTTATCAATGAGCACCGAACTGTATGGGGTGTGATGACGATGTGTCGGGTACTGAATGTCGCCCGGGCCGGGTTCTATGCGTGGCTGCATAACCCTGTCTCGGCGCGTGATAAAGATAACCAGCGCCTGCTGATGCTTATCCGCGACTCATATTCCCTGAGCGGAGGCGTATACGGTTACCGGCGGGTTCATGGCGATCTGAACGAAATCGGGGAAACCTGTGGTAGAAACCGGGTGGGTCGGATCATGCAACTGGACCGGATTAAAGCTGTGCGCGGCTATAAAGCGCCACGTCGTATCGCTGGCAGGCCTTCAGTCGTTGCTCCTAATCTCGTGCAGCGGCAGTTCACCGTTGTCCGGGCCACCCAGGTCTGGGTCACCGATATTACTTATATCCGCACCTGGCAGGGCTGGCTGTATCTGGCGGTGGTTATCGATCTCTTCGCCCGTAATGTGGTCGGCTGGTCGATGAAACCCACTCTCTCACGCGAACTGGCGCTCGACGCGCTGATGATGGCGGTCTGGCGCCGAAAACCAGACAGCGAGGTTATCGTACATAGCGATCAGGGCAGCCAGTACGGCAGTGACGACTGGCAGCGCTTCTACCGGGCCAATAACCTGGCGCCGAGCATGAGCCGGCGTGGCAACTGCTGGGATAATGCGGTGGCCGAATCGTTCTTCAGTTCGCTGAAAAAAGAACGGATCAGAAAACGCATATATAAAACCAGGGATCTGGCCCGGGCGGATCTTCGATTACATTGAAGTCTTCTATAACCGGTCCCGGCGCCACAGCCACCTCGGCGACGTCAGTCCGGAGGCCTTCGAACAGGCCTCGTCGTGAGGACAGGATTTGTCTACAGGCGTGGGGTCAGTCCAAACTATAGGGCAGGATCGTCTACCGGGGCGGGGTCAGTCCATCAACGGCTCGGAAGTGTCTAGATTATCCGTGGCGATTCAGTTACAGTACATCTCAGGTCTGCAGGGTTCAGGCCCTGTTCAGGCCTGAAAATTAAGCACATTTTCTGAGGCTGGAAATCAACTCATGCTGACAGCCTGAGCCTGTTGGCATGGTAAGCAATGTGCTCACCAATAAAGCTGGAAATGAAATAATAGCTGTGGTCGTATCCAGTATGATATCGGAACGACGCATTGAGGTTCATCTCATTGCATACTCTCTCAAGGATTTTGGTGCGCAGTTGCTCTTCATAAAAGGCGTCACTCAGCCCCTGATCAATGAAGATTTCTGGTAATTTTTCACCCTGTAAAATGAGGCTGACTGGATCGTAGGCTTCCCACGTTTTTCTGTTTTCACCCAGGTAAGCGCTAAATGCCTGTTGCCCCCATGGCACCTGAGAAGGCGATACTATCGGGGAAAATGCTGATACGCTCACATATTCACCAGGATTTCGCAGAGCCAGCACCAGAGCACCCAGCCCTCCCATAGAATGACCGGATATAGATTTTCTTGCCGTTGCAGGAAAATGATTCATGACGACATCCGGAAGCTCTCTGAGAATATAGTCATACATCCTGTAATGAACATTCCACGGCTGTTCCGTCGCGTTCAGATAAAAACCGGCCCCCTGGCCAAGATCGTAACTGTCGGCATCCGGGACATTATTACCCCGGGGACTGGTATCCGGGACAACAACGATGACGTTATGCCGGGCTGCATAATGCTGCATACCTGATTTGGTGATGAAATTCTGCTCAGTACAGGTCAGGCCCGACAACCAGTATAGTACCGGCAGTTTTTCTGTTACTGCTTTGGGAGGAAGATACACACCGAAATTCATTTCACAATTAAGGGATTGTGAATAATGCCGGTACACGTTTTGCCAGCCGCCAGAGCTGGCATGCTGCTCAATGAGTTCCATCAGCCGTTATCTCATGGTTATTTCCCCTGACCGAAGCCAGGGGAAGTATCTTTAAATCCGGACGTCAGATAAACGTATACGCCGTGATTTTGTTACCCGCCGGATCCCGCAGGTAGGCAGCATAGGCCCCGGGAAGGTGACCACGCGGGCCAGGTTGACCTTCATCAGCTCCACCGGCGGCAAGGCCGGCAGCATGGAAAGCATCAACCTCTTCCGGGGTGGCAGCAGCGAAGCCGACAGTCACCCCGTTAGCGGAAGGTGCTTCACCGTTGCCCGGACGGGCAATGATAAATGCCGGCTTTTCGCGGCCATAGAGTACCCAGCCGTTGCCAAACGGGCCGAGGTTATTGATACCAAGCGTGCCCAGGACGACATCGTAAAATGCGGAGGATTTCTCGACATCGGCTGCGCCAATGAACACATGAGAAAAGATGCCGTCACCAGAAATTACCGGAGTTGTCATTTTCCACTTCCTTCAGTTTGAGTTGATTAAAATTCTGATGGGATCAGTAATGAATCACTGTCCGGATAGATTTGCCTTCATGCATAAGCTCGAAGGCGTCATTGATTTCATCCAGTGTCATCGTATGGGTTACAAATGGCTCAAGGTCAATATCCCCCTTCATGGCATCCTCGACCATACCGGGGAGCTGAGTGCGGCCTTTTACTCCGCCAAACGCGGAACCTTTCCATACGCGCCCGGTGACCAGCTGGAAAGGACGGGTGGAAATCTCCTGTCCGGCCCCTGCGACACCAATGACAACGGACTGCCCCCACCCACGGTGAGCACTTTCCAGCGCTGCACGCATGACGTTAACGTTACCGATACATTCAAAGGTATGGTCAATACCCCACTTGTTGATATCCAGCAGAACATCTTTAATCGGTTTGTCATAATCATTCGGGTTAATGCAGTCAGTGGCCCCGAACTGACGGGCCAGGTCAAATTTTGTCGGATTAGTATCGATAGCGATAATACGTCCCGCTTTTGCCTGACGGGCCCCCTGTACCGCAGCCAGACCAATTGCCCCCAGACCAAAAATGGCAACTGAATCGCCCGGCTGCACTTTAGCCGTGTTATGGACGGCGCCAATACCGGTAGTCACGCCACAACCCAACAGGCAGACGTGTTCATGGTTCGCCTCCGGGTTAATTTTTGCCAGAGAAACCTCGGCCACAACGGTGTATTCACTGAATGTGGAACATCCCATGTAGTGGTAAAGAGGCTGACCGTTGTATGAAAAGCGAGTGGTCCCGTCAGGCATCAGTCCTTTGCCCTGAGTCTCGCGAACCGATACACAGAGGTTCGTTTTACCGGACTGGCAGAATTCACACTCCCCGCATTCAGCGGTGTAGAGCGGAATAACATGGTCACCCGGCTTCACACTGGTGACGCCTTCACCAACTTCAACGACGATACCGGCTCCCTCGTGGCCGAGAACCACCGGGAAAACGCCCTCAGGGTCATTCCCTGAGAGGGTAAAGGCATCGGTATGGCAGACACCTGTGTGGGTGTTTTTAATCAGCACCTCGCCTTTTTTAGGCGGAGCAACATCAATTTCAACAATCTCCAGGGGCTTCCCTGGTGCAAATGCAACAGCGGCACGTGATTTCATACGTAATATATCCTCAATGTAATAATGGCCTCACCTATTTAAGATAGGCACGAACCAGCTCAATCGTATCGTCAACTGATTTACTGACTTCATGACTGTAGCTGTCATTCTGGTCAAAGGTTTCCCGTATGTGGCTCTCCAGCACCTCTGCCATCAGTCCGTTAGCGGCGCCCCGGACGGCGGCGATTTGCTGGAGAACGGAACGGCATTCAGCGCCACTTTCAAGTGCTCTTTCCAGAGCATCAATCTGACCCCGGATACGGCGAACCCGGGTTAGGACCTTTTTTTTCTCTTCAGGAGTACTGGGCATTGCTTACCTCACTGCTCTGTATTTCTTATACTATAGGGGAGTATTACATTAAGATCAACACATACCCCACTATAGTATAATAAATATATCAGAGCACCGGTAATGACTCCAACTTACTGATAGTGTTTTATGTTCAGATAATGCCCGATGACTTTGTCATGCAGCTCCACCGATTTTGAGAACGACAGTGACTTCCTGCCCAGCCTTGCCAGATGCTGCCTCAGATTCAGGTTATGCCGCTCAATGCGCTGCGTATATCGCTTGCTGATAACGTGCAGTTCTCCCTTCAGGCGTGATTCATAAAGCGGCCAGCCATCCGTCATCCATACCACGACCTCAAAGGCCGACAGCAGGCCCAGAAGACGCTCCAGCGTGACCAACGTGCGTTCACCGAATACGTGCGCCACAACCGTCCTCCGTATCCTGTCATACGCGTAAAACAACCAGCGCTGGCGTGATTTAGCGCCGACGTAACCCCACTGTTCGTCCATTTCCGCGCAAACAATGACGTCACTGCCCGGTTGTATGCGTGAGTTTACCGACTGCGGCCTGAGTTTTTTAAGTGTCGTAAAATCGTGTTGAGGCCAACGCCCATAATGCGTGCACTGGCGCGACATCCGACGCCATTCATGGCCATATCAATAATTTTCTGGTGTGTACCGGGCTGAGAGACGGTGTAAGTGAACTGTAGCTGCCATGTTTTACGGCAGTGAGAGCAGAGATAGCGCTGATGTCCGGCAGTACTTTTACCGTTACGCACCACGCCTTCAGTAGCTGAACAGGAGGGACAGCTGATAGAAACAGAAGCCACTGGAGCACCTCAAAAACACCATCATACACTAAATCAGTAAGTTGGCACCATTACCCGAATTACCAGCGTCTGCTCTTGGCACGGAGCGGACCTATTTACTGAGCCGAAGGTCCGCTCAGACTAACTCATTAAAGCCTGGTTGTTTTATCGCATCATCAGCCGTGTTCTGAAGCATTAGCTATGTATCTTCAGGGATGCTGATTTTCCCTCTGCACCAGATAAACCAGAATACAGTTTGATGTCGGTCAAAAAAGACAGCTTTAAGTGCATGAAATGAATAATGTTTCTTGAATGCTGGCAAAGCACTGGGATAGTAGTGTTGATTATTAGACGATCGGTCAATATTATTTATTGACGACTTAATGACTGAACGGTAAACGCCCGGACAAACGAGGTGAACGTGTTTAAATCTTTATTAATCAACAAAACAGATGGACGCTATAGTGCGCAACTTGCTGAAATCGCTGAAAGTGAACTACCGCAGGGGGATGTGGAGGTCAATGTTGACTATTCATCCATCAACTACAAAGACGCACTGGCCATTACGGGCCGGGGCCCAATCGTCCGACGCTTTCCCATGGTGCCCGGCATTGATTTTACCGGTACAGTGTCCGCCAGTTCACATCCCGAATATCAGGCCGGAGATAAGGTTCTCCTGACCGGCTGGGGTGTTGGGGAAAAACACTGGGGCGGACTATCCGAAAAAGCACGGGTAAATGGAGACTGGCTGACGCCGCTCCCGGCTGGCGCTAACGGCAAACACGTAATGGCAATCGGAACAGCTGGGTTTACCGCGATGCTGTGCGTAGACGCACTTCTGAATCATGGTATTAAGCCTGAAGATGGTCCGGTACTTGTTACCGGTGCCAGCGGCGGCGTCGGGAGCATTGCGGCCATGATCCTTGCATCAATGGGGTACCGCGTTACGGCGTCTACTGGACGCCCGGAAGAGGCTGCCTGGCTCTATAAAACGGTCGGTGTGGACGAGATTATTAACCGTTCCGAGCTCTCCTGTCCCGGAAAACCGTTACAGAAAGAACGCTGGGCTGCCGCCATTGATACAGTCGGTAGCCATACGCTCTGCAATGTATGCGCCGGGGTGCGTTATGGCAGTATTGTTGCAGCCTGCGGCATGGCACAGGGGATGGAACTAATGGGGAATGTGGCTCCGTTTATCCTGCGTGGCGTCACGCTGAAAGGGATTGACAGTGTCATGTTCGCGAAGGAAAAAAGAGCGGCGATCTGGCAGCAGGCGGTACAGTATTTACCGGAGTCCAGACTGGATAGCCTGACCACCGTTTATCCGCTGAGTGATGCCATCAATGTGGCCGAAAAACTTCTGAGTGGCGGAATTCGTGGCCGGGCAGTAATTCAGTGTAGCTAATGAAGTGGAAGCCAGGCTCAGCCTGGGTTTGATAATTATTATCAGGGGCTGCGGCCCCTTTTTTACTTTTCAACAGCCGTGTCCTTAGAGGGCTGATAGCGTACTGACTTTTTGAAATAGCTCCAGAAGTCGTACACAGGCTGGGTTGAGCAATAAAGTTTGGCACGCATTACGGCACCCTCCCAACTGCTCCAGAAAATGGCCGCCAGTTGCGTATTATTCATATCGGAACGGATTTCGCCCGAAGATAACGCGTCGGACAGACAGCACGCCACAAGCGCCTGCCAGCGCTCAAGTATTTCGTGGAGCTGTTTGATAAAGGACAGTGGAAGACCCGGACTCTCCTGCATCATATTGCCAACCAGACAGCCCCGGGTGAAATTGTACTTTTTAATGCCGTCGCAGGCATCGTCGATGAAATTTTCCAGACGCATCATTGGTGTGAAGGATGATTCATACAGATGTTTTTGGAGTTTATGCACAAAGAAACTGTCATAGGCGCTCAGAACAGTCTGGGCATACTCTTCTTTGCTCTTGAAATAGTAATAAAATGAGCCTTTAGGAACACTGGCATTTTTGACAATGGCATCGACTCCCGTTGAAAGAAAACCATTCTGCGTGAGCAGTTCAAGCCCGCTTCGGATCAGGTCATTACGGGTATCTGTATAGGTACTCTCTGTTTTTCGTGGCCTGCCTCGCCCACGAATTTCGCCAGTCATGACTTTGCTCCTGCATTTTATTAACGGAAAAGAATAAGTGATTTTGCGCGGAGGCTTCAATCAGTTTATCCCCGGCGGTGACGAGGTGGCCACCTATGCCGACTGGACAGGGGACTGACTATTGCCATAACGCCATCGCAGGTTGCTTCAGTAAACCTGCTAATCCCGTACAATGGCGAATTCGCTATATCCGCTTCTCGCACTTAGCTGCCATAAATCGGCCAGGCAATCACAGGTCATTTCTGTCTCGCAAAGAAGGTGCCGTTTCTGCTTTGCGTTGACACCCCTAAATATTAGAATTAAAAGGAGAGAGTTACTGGAAAAAGGCAGCGGAGGCAGTGACAATCGTGGCTTGAAGCCACTACTCGATGGATGCGGACATGTAGTTGGCGTCATTCGACAAAACTAGCAAACTTCTAATAGTCACCATTTCTCCCGTCTGGCGGGAGTGCTGTCAAATGCCCCCCTCATCTCTGTGTGGGAAATGAAGGGTGAAGGGGAAATAGATGACAGCGTTATTTCTACGCCCAGAATACTGAATACCTTGTACAGACGATCAATACTGGCGCTAGCAGGGTTTGCTTCCAGGCGGGCATAGGTTTGCTGCGTTACGCCAAGCCTCTCAGACACATCTTTTTGCGTGAAGCCCTTGATTTTGCGAAACCCGATTAGCACAGGTCTGAGCTGGTTCAGCGTTTTTATCGGGAACTGATTATTCATAAGTGACCTGCCTCGCAGACTGAGTAGGGAGTACCGCCCTGTAATACAGCAGGTAAGGTGTATTTTGTGTTATACAGACTATAGGCTGTAAAACCTTTATTGAAAAGATGCTGATGTTCCAGGGGCATGCCGAGCATGGACGATTTTCTGCGGGGCGGTATTTCGCTACGGGGGAGATTGCGTTCGGGCAATGTACCGGTGTAAAAAACGTCAATTTTTCAAAACCGCTGTTATCGGGATAAGCTGAAAACTCCGAAGGCAGACACAGCCACGAATAATGTCAGACTTAAACTCTGTAGCTGTCTTCTTTTGCCTGTAAATAACGTCTAGTTTGACTCTGATGAAGGCTGTACCAGGCAGAGAACATGTCACTCTCGGGGCCGGATGATAAAATGTGTTCAACTGGCTGGGCAGGGTAATAGCGAAGAACGTTCTCTGAAATTCGATTCAGCTCAGCGTAACGTGCGCTGTAGGTATGTATAATCCATTGCATCAATTTTGCATCCGTATTATTCGCAGATTACACACAAGAAGCTTAACAATGGCTGAAAGAGTGAGCAGGGATATGTAACAAAAACAAGGGCTTCAAGATGAACTGGATAAAACCGGAGCAGAGCAAGCCCTGTTCCGGTTTGTCAGGCTTTGGAATTTCTTCCAGGCCCCTGCAGCTAGTCACAACAAACACATTAATGTTTTCATTGCTTCAATTCAATATTATTGTGTGAAAGGGATTCCATCGAAATCGGCTTATGCATGCTTAAAACTAAACTGCCCCGGCTGCAGTCATTTGGTTGCTGTGGGCTCTGTACTGTGTCTAATAGTGAAAGAATCTTACGTTATAACGAAGGAAATTGCTGAATGACTCTACGATTGCAGACGGAATCACCCGCTGACCAGGATATGTTTAGAGGCAGCAGTCATGAAAAAGTTGCAGAGAATGTGGCTCAGATCATCAGGACACCTGATGTCAATATTATTGGTCTGGAAGGTGAGCTGGGTTCAGGTAAGTCAACAATATTGAAGTTCCTGCAGAAAAAGCTTAAAGATGATTTTACGTTCATTAACTTTGATGCAGAACGTTACCATCATGGCTCAACTAAAAAAGCGCTTATCGATGTCATCCACCACGGGGTCAGCCTACAATGTCCGGGCTCCCGGGATGTGTTGGATAAGTATAAAAATCTGGCTCTGGGTAACATCGTTGAATACGACAAGAGGGTCAGCAGCAGGCTAAGCTGGTTGACCGTCGTTTTTATTTTACTGTCATTGCTTTCCGTGCAGATGCTTCGTTATGTGCTAACAGACCTTAATCAATATTTTACTAACAATGATCTTACCCACGAATAGTGGACACACGACTAAGTGAGTAAACTCTTAACCAGAGGTGACTCATGACAAAACCAGCATCAACCAGTAAGAAGCCCCGCAAACAGTACACGCCTGAATTCCGCAACGAAGCCCTGAAGCTTGCGGAACGTATCGGTGTTGCTGCCGCTGCCCGGGAACTCAGCCTGTACGAATCCCAGCTCTACGCATGGCGCAGTAAGATTAACAATGCCCGCAGCTCTTCCGAACGTGAGCAGGAAATGTCCGTTGAAATTGCCCGTCTTAAGCGCCAACTGGCGGAACAGGCAGAGGAGCTGGCCATTCTCCAAAAGGCCGCGACATACTTCGCGAAGCGCCTGAAATGAAGTATGTCTTTATTGAAAAACATCGGGCTGAGTTCAGCGTCAAAGCCATATGCCGGGTACTGCGGGTCGCCCGTAGCGGCTGGTATGCGTGGCGTCTGCGTCGTCAGCAGATAACACCACGTCAGCAGTTCCGGCTCGTCTGTGATACTGCTGTCCGTCAGGCATTCACTGAGGCCAGCGTTATGGTGCGCCTCGTCTCGCTGACGAACTGCCTGAGTACAACGTCAAAACCATTGCCGCCAGCCTGCGGCGTCAGGGGCTTCGCGCAAAAGCGGCCCGGAAGTTCAGCCCGGTCCGATACCGCGAACATGGCCTGCCGGTGTCTGAAAATCTGCTGAAACAGGATTTTTACGCGAGTGGCCCGAATCAGAAGTGGGCGGGTGACATCACGTACTTGCGCACGGACGAAGGCTGGTTGTACCTGGCGGTGGTCATTGACCTGTGGTCCCGTGCTGTCATCGGCTGGTCGATGTCGTCGCGGATGACAGCGCAGCTGGCCTGCGATGCGCTACAGATGGCACTCTGGCGACGTAAGCGCCCGGAAAATGTCATCGTGCATACGGACAGAGGCGGGCAGTACTGTTCGGCAGACTATCTGGCGTTACTGAAGCGGCATAATCTGCACGGTAGCATGAGTGCCAAAGGATGTTGTTACGACAATGCCTGCGCGGAAAGCTTCTTCCACTCGCTGAAGGTGGAATGTATCCACGGGGAACGCCTTATCAGCCGGGAAATCATGCGGATGACGGTGTTTAATTATATCGAGTGTGATTACAATCGGTGGCGCCGACACAGTGCCTGTGGCGGACTCAGTCCCGAACAATTTGAAAACCAGAACCTCGCTTAGGGCCGTGTCCACATTACGTGGGTAGGATCACAAGGAGTCATTATTAGGGTGGCTTTTTTATGTTGAGGTGGCCGCGTTTCTTTCTCCTGCCATTATGGTCGCAGGACTGGCATGCCTGCAGAACATGGAATGGTACAGAAAGAAAGGGTATTCGAGTATTGGTGATTTGTTCAAACGCAACAGTACTGACAGGATTGAAGAGACTTGGCTAGTTAATAAGGAGGTCGGAGCTATTGAGCTGGCTGAAGCTCTGCAGGGATTTACCTCCAAAGAGGTCATTTCCCATGGAGATCGCTTCATCCTTATCATTGATAATCTGGACCGAATCAGTGCAGACAAAGTGAAAGAGCTCTGGAGTGATATGGAGCTTATTGCCGGAGCCACTCATGAACACTTCAGGATAGTGGTGCCCTATTCGGCAAGACAGGTTTCAGCCTCACTTTCTGTGGCGGGTTTCAGCGGGCGTGAGTTTATTGCAAAGCGGATTCCTGTAAGTTTTCAGGTTCCTCCTCTTATTTCGGCAGGATGGCAGGAAGCGTTAAGGCAGTACTGGAAAGAAACAGTAAATGAGGATGCAGGGATAGCGTGCCGGGAAGCAACGGTGTTGCTTGAGCGCTGGAAACCCTCTGAGTATCCTCGTATCACACCGCGATTAATGAAGAAGTTTGTTAATGATATTCATATTCTGAACCTTACCGTTCCTGCAACAGAAGATCATCGCCATATTCTTATTGCTCTCTACTTACTGGTGGTCAGATACGGGGAGCGAGATATTAAAGTATTACTTCGCGATCCCAAAGCTAGTCAGACCGAACCCGGTATTGCTCCGGATGATTTTGACGAGATGCTCTCGCTAACTTATCAACAAATATCCCGAATTTTTAATAACGATACAGAAAGATGGAGCGAATTTCTGATGAGCATCCACTATCAGTCCACGGTGGAGCTTGCCAGGAGCGAGTTGCTTGATACGCCTCTTAAAGACGCGATTGGTGCTATAAATATCCCACGGCTTGAAGAACTGACGGCCTTGTGGGGTTTCGCTGAAGCATGGCAGCGAGTGGCACCACATATTCAGATGCGAGACTGGCTGGTTTCTTATAGCCGGATGGATGAGAAGTGTCAGGCTCTCGCCGAACCGCAACTCAAAGTCGCAGTGCAAATGCTGAATCAGAGTTATGCTGTTTCACTCAGAGAAAAGAATGATGAAGGTTTCGTATTGAGTCTGCAGAAACTGATGGCTGACGGGCGGATAAGCCTAGAGCCTTTCGTCGAAAGGCAAATATCGTTTATTGTGAGTAAACTTGATGAAATTCAGGATTCAGAAAAATTGGAGGCTGAATCCACGCAGACGTTGCTGCAGGAAGCTGATTCATACTCTGTTCTGGCCGGTGAATCACTACTGAATAAAATGGAGAATTTTGTAGATGGCGTATTTTATGTGGAATACCTTGTCAATAATGAAGAGACCTTGTCAAACCTGAAAATTGGCACACTAGATATCGGAAATCACGGTCGGGAGGAGATGTTACGCTATGGAGCTGAGCAACCTCAGATAGACCTTTTTAATCCGGGAATTATCCGGCATATCAATATTGCATCGAAGGCGGTACAGAACGTAATTGGAAAGAATGATGGTACAGGTGGGGCTCAGGTTAGCTCTGCAATAATGACGCTTAAAAATCGTCAGGTTGTTGAGGACGTTATCCATTTCAGAAAAATTGTTCTGAGCCCGGACTGGAATAATAATGTTTTAAATCAATATTATCTTAATAATACGGCGACGAGGAATCTCTTCCCTGCGGAATTTGCTGCACAGGCTGTTGCTCACATGGTGCTCCATGGTAACTATGCCGGTATCGAGTCGTACAGTGAACATATTGGTGAGGAACGGTTTGACCTGGCTTTGGCTGCATATCTTCGTTATCTACGTACTGCCGAGAGTATCTTTATAGCACTTAAGGATAAAAATGTTCTGCCGTACATCAAAAATGCTGTTGGCAGGATTGTTGATTTAGGTCTTCTGGTGAATATACCTGTCCTGAGCTTTGTTAAAGGTCAGTATGACGTCATCAAAGAAGCTACAAATGCAACCTCTCTTTTAATATTTGTGCGAGAGCGTCAAAAAGCACTGTCAGAGAAAATAATTGAGTCTGATGTGAATGCTATGGGTCCAGTATTTCTCCATGACGTATATCAGTCAGGTGAGCAGTTTGATATTTTGAAGAAAAAGCTGAACGCCCTGGCATGTGGAGTATTTAGTTCTTCTGAAAGGCTTATTGAGTGTTTTACGGTTCTTCCTGTGAACATGCGCTTTATCCTTGAACAAATGCAACTTCAGGGGCAGCATATCCGGATGGAAGGTAGTGTGGGTATCTTTGCATCATGGTTCCGTGATGCAGAGCCAGACGTTGTCACAAATGCCGAGAACATTCATTTCCTGTGGTCTTGCCTCGACGATACCCAGAGAGAGACTGTACTTGATGAGTTGCACGATGTCTTACTTGAAAGACATATTCGTATTGACAGCCGTATTGCGATTATTACCCGTTTTCATAATGAGTTGTCGTTTATTGAACCTGAGAAGGCCGTTGAACGCAGGGCTATTGCGGCGCTGTTTAGCGCTTCTGTTGATAATGTATTATTGTCTCAATGGCTTGACCGTCAGACGTTTTCATTTTCATCATGGTCTCCGGAGGACGCCCGTACGGCAACGAGTTGTATAATGAATAACTCGGAGATTTTTCCTCTCATCTGCAGGAATTCACAGTATATTAAAAACAGAATGTTACCAGAGAAAGCGGACGTTACAGAAGATAGTGATACGTTTCCGGACTGAGTTCGTTCTTTAAATCCTATACCTGAAGACCACAGCGGTGGTCTTTGGGAGTTTTTTTATTGCCTGATATACATTAAGCATGTTATATCTTGCTAAGAAATAATCATTCAGGGATTAATCATAACTACTGAAGTTATGTTGTGTTCTTTTCTTTTAAAAATAAATTATTCAGATTTATTTTCTATTGATTTAATGAGGTAGGGAATGACAGAAAGTGCTTTGCTTTTGCGAGAGGCATTTAATGAATCGGTTAACTATATGACATGGTCTTTTTATTCACTGATAACTGCTTACGTTTCGATGGCTTTTTATGATAGAGTTGAGGTTAAGACCCGAATAAATAATTATCTGAATAAGTTACTTTTCGTGATTGCTATGTCCGTTTTTATCCCAAATATGTACTTTGTTTCAATGGTGTTCAGTCAGAAGTTAGGCACCGCAGCTGGCGTTGCGTCATTCATTATTGGGCTACTTTTCATGATGTTAAACTCGGCGCCTGTAATTACTGGTATCGTACAGCAGCGCAAAGATTGAGTTTTATGAGTATAGTCAGTTGGGTTTTCATCTGTTTTATCAGACTTAGAAAAATGAAATCTTTCAATTCATTGATTTTAAACGCAAAAAAATTTCTAAATGATCAGAATTATAGGGTGCTCGCTCTGTTCGATCACCGAACACGAAGGTCGTATTATTCAGAGCCGTTCCGAAGAGTCGATTGTTAACGAGATCGAAGCCATTCGCGACACGGTCCCGGGCTTTACCGGCGTAATCTCCGATCTGGGTGGCCCAACGGCTAACATGTACATGCTGCGCTGCAAATCGCCGCGCGCTGAGCAGACCTGTCGTCGTCTCTCCTGCGTCTATCCGAGCATTTGCGAGCATATGGACACCAACCACGAGCCGACGATCAATCTTTACCGTCGCGCCCGTGACCTGAAAGGCATCAAGAAGATCCTGATCGCCTCCGGCGTGCGTTACGACATTGCGGTGGAAGATCCGCGCTACATCAAAGAGCTGGCGACGCACCACGTTGGCGGTTATCTGAAGATCGCCCCGGAGCACACCGAAGAAGGCCCGCTGTCCAAAATGATGAAGCCAGGCATGGGCAGCTATGACCGCTTTAAACAGCTGTTTGATACCTATTCAAAACAGGCGGGGAAAGAGCAGTATCTGATCCCATACTTCATCTCCGCACACCCCGGCACCCGTGATGAAGACATGGTGAACCTGGCGCTGTGGCTGAAGCAGCGTCGATTCCGTCTGGATCAGGTGCAGAACTTCTACCCGTCGCCGCTCGCCAACTCGACGACTATGTATTACACCGGCAAAAACCCGCTGAGTAAGATTGGTTATAAGAGCGAAGACGTGGTGGTGCCGAAAGGGGATAAACAGCGCCGTCTGCATAAAGCGCTGCTGCGCTATCACGATCCGAAAAACTGGCCGCTGATCCGTCAGGCGCTGGAAGAGATGGGGAAAAAGCACCTGATCGGCTCGCGTCGTGATTGCCTGGTGCCAGCGCCAACGCTGGAAGAGATGCGAGAAGCGCGCCGCCAGAACCGCAACACGCGCCCGGCGCTGACCAAGCACACGCCAATTGTGCATCAGCGTTCGAACGGTGGGGCTTCGGGGACGAAAAAAACGGGAAAACGTAAGATCGGATAACGATGATGCCCTCACCCCGGCCCTCTCCCACAGGGAGAGGGTGGAAAGCATTCCCTCTCACTGTGGGAGAGGGTTAGGGTGAGGGGAAACTACCCGCCAAACTGATCCGGGTCCGGCCCAAGCCGCTTGCCCTGATCCAGCTTCGCAATCTCACCCAGCTCGTCTTTATCCAGGCGGAAATCCCAGACGTCGAAGTTCTCGGCGATACGCGATGGCGTGACCGATTTCGGGATCACCACCAGACCGCTATCCAGATGCCAGCGAATGACGATCTGCGCCGGCGTTTTGCCGTACTTATCCGCCAGTTCACGAATGATTTTCTGGTCAAACACCCCTTCGCCGCCCTGGGCCAGCGGGCTCCAGGATTCGGTCTGGATCTTGTGCGTGGCGTTCCATGAATGAAGCTGGCGCTGCTGCATCAGCGGATGCAGTTCAATCTGGTTAATCACCGGCGCGACGCCCGTTTCATCAATCAGGCGTTGCAGATGATGAACCTGGAAATTACAGACGCCGATGCTTTTTATCAGCCCCTCTTTTTGCAGCTCAATCATCCCTTTCCAGGCATCAACGTAATGGTCGATAGCCGGTACCGGCCAGTGCATGAGATAAAGATCGACGAAATCGAGCTGGAGTTTCTCCAGGCTCTCCTGCAACGCTTCGCGGGGACGCTTTTGATCGTCGTTCCACAGCTTGGTGGTGATGAATAACTCATCGCGGGGAATGCCAGCGCTGGCAAGCGCGGTCCCCACGCCGTCCTCGTTTTTATAGGCGGCGGCGGTATCAATGGACCGATAGCCGACTTCCAGGGCTTTATGAATGGCGGAGACGACCTCGTCGTTACCGGCTTTCCATACACCTAGCCCCAGCTGGGGCATCACGTTGCCGTCCTGTAGCTTGATTACGGTTTGGTTTGCCATTTTTCCTCCTTCAGGTGCTCATCGCCGGAGGGAACCTCCGACGATGTGATGTGCATTAAGTCTGGACGAAATGTCAAAAAACGAAAGTCAGGATCCTAAAAACGCTTAGCGTGCCGCTTCGTAAATACGACGGCTGACGTCCAGGGTGATGTCGCCGTGCTCGCCGATCTGCGTCATACCGTGTGCTTCCAGCTTCGCCAGCAGGGCAGGGATGGAGCTGCCGTCCAGGTCGTAGTCAGAGAGACGCGTTGGCACACCCAGGCTTTCAAAGAAGTGACGGGTGGCTTCAATCGCGGCATCGATACGCGCATCGTCGGAACCCTCGGTGATGTTCCAGACGCGTTCGGCGTACTGGAGCAGTTTGGCGCGTTTAGCGTCACGTTTTTCATTCCACAGCGCAGGCAGAACCACCGCCAGCGTCTGGGCGTGATCCAGGCCGTGCATCGCCGTCAGCTCGTGGCCGAGCATATGGGTAGCCCAGTCCTGTGGCACGCCTGCACCGATAAGGCCATTCAGTGCCTGTGTTGCAGCCCACATCACGTTAGCACGCACGTCATAGTTTTCAGGCTCTTTCAGCGCTTTCGGACCTTCTTCAATCAGCGTCAACAGAATGCCTTCCGCGAAACGATCCTGAATTTTGGCGTTCACCGGGTAAGTGACGTACTGCTCAACGGTGTGAACAAAGGCGTCGACCACGCCGTTCGCCACCTGACGCGCAGGCAGGGTATAGGTGTAAACCGGATCGAGGATCGCGAACACGGGCTGAACGTGTTCGTTCATAAAGGCCTGCTTGTCACCGGTGGTTTTACGGGAGATGACCGCGCCTTTGTTGGACTCAGAGCCGGTGGCCGGCAGCGTCAGCACGGAGCCCATCGGGATCGCACTGCTGATGTCGCTGCCGCCCGTTTCCAGAATATGCCACGGGTCGATGCCGTCAGCGTAATGCGCTGCCGCCGCGATGAATTTGGTGCCGTCCAGCACGGAACCGCCGCCCACCGCCAGCAGGAAAGTGATCTGCTCGTCACGGGCGATTTTTACCGCGTTCATCAGCGTTTCATAAGACGGGTTAGGCTCGATACCGCCGAACTCGCGTACGTCCAGCCCTTCCAGAGCGCTGTAAACCTGATCCAGTACGCCGGTTTTTTTCACGCTGCCGCCGCCGTAGGTAATCAGGACGCGGGCGTCCGTCGGGATTTGCGCGCGCAGGTCAGCGATAGCGTCTTTACCAAACAGAATGCGGGTTGGGGTGTGAAGATTAAAGTTGTTCATGGCTTGTTCCCTGTAGTGGGTAAAAAATCGTGGTGGCGCAGAAGGCAACCTGATGCTGCACATTGTGGCGGGCAGGCGCTATCCTCTCAATGCACATTCCTGCCGATGTCTTGCCCATTTCTACAGCGCTCTGGAGAAACGGTAAGAAAATGCGCACACTGTTAGCGTCGGAAACCGTACCCGGAGTAACTGAAAATGAACCGTGATGCCATCTGCCGCCAGCTAACGTCGCAGATTAAAAGACTGATAGAAAACGGAAATGATTCGGCTGAGCTGTTGCCGGATATCCGATTGCTCTACGGTACCCAGCCCGGAACGCGCACCCCGGTGATGTATCAGCCCGGCATCGTGTTTCTCTTTTCTGGCCATAAGATTGGCTATATCAATGAGCGCGTGTTCCGTTACGACACCAATGAATATCTGCTTCTGACAGTACCTTTACCCTTCGAATGTGAAACTTTCGCGACAGAGGAGGTACCGCTGGCCGGGATCCGCGTCAACGTCGACATTCTCCAGTTGCAGGAGTTGCTGATGGAGATTGGGGAGGACGAACTTTTCCGGCCGTCGATGGCGGCAAGCGGTATCAACTCCGCGACCTTATCGGAGGAAATTCTCTGCGCGATTGAACGCCTGTTAGACGTGATGGAAAGGCCTCTGGATGCGCGTATTCTCGGAAAGCAGATTATCCGCGAAATTCTTTACCATGTGCTGCTGGGACCGGGCGGCGGGGCGCTGCTGGCGCTGGTAAGCCGGCAAACGCACTTCAGCCTCATTAGTCGCGTGCTGAAGCGCATCGAGAGCCAGTACACGGAAAACCTCAGCGTTGATCAGCTGGCGGCGGAAGCCAATATGAGCGTCTCGGCGTTTCACCATAACTTTAAATCCGTCACCAGCACGTCGCCGTTGCAGTACCTCAAAACTTACCGTCTGCATAAGGCGCGGATGCTGATGATCCACGATGGCATGAAGGCCAGCGCCGCGGCGATGCGGGTCGGGTATGAAAGCGCGTCGCAGTTTAGTCGGGAGTTTAAGCGTTACTTCGGCGTCACGCCGGGGGAAGATGCGTCACGTATCAGAACCATGCAGGGAGCGTGAGGGGAAACGGAGGCCGGGTGAGCGGTAGCGCCACCCGGCTTTTATTTATGCGCTGCAATACTTTTTCTTGATCACCACCGCAATGGTACCCACCAGCCCTGCAACCAGCAGGAAAATCGGCAGGATCATCAGGAAGGTCATCACCTGGTCTTCATGGCGCTTAACAAAGGGGATCATATTCAGCGCGTAGCCGAGCGTGGTAACCACGCCCACCCAGAGCAGGGCGCTCAGCCAGTTGAAGAACTGGAAGCGGCGGTTAGAGAGGCCTGAAATACCCGCCATGGTAGGCAACAGGGTGCGAACGAACGCCAGAAAACGCCCGGCAAGCAACGCCAGCAGGCCGTGACGGTCAAACATGCAGGTCGCGCGCTGATGATATTTATGCGGCAGCTGCGCCAGCCAGCCTTTCACCACGCGGGTGTTTCCAAGCCAGCGCCCTTGCAGGTAGCTCAGCCAACAGCCGAGACTGGCCGCAGAGGTGAGGATCACCATTGTTGGTGCGAAGTCCATCACGCCCTTGCCGATTAACGCCCCTGCGAGCAGGAGCAGGCTGTCACCGGGTAAAAATGAGGCTGGCAGTAATCCATTTTCCAGAAACAGCGTCGCGAACATCACGAAATAGACAATCCCGACGACATGTGGGTCCGCCAGCGCGGCAAAATCGTGTTGCCAGAGCGCCGTGATGATATTTTGAATAACAGCCATGGACTTTCCTGTGGAACAGCAGATATAACGCTATTGTACTCCCAATTTTGCCTGTCGGGGTTGATCGCAGGCGCATCTCATACAGACTTTTCTGCTTGCGGTGTTCAGAATAGCGTCCAGGGAGTACATGTCAGCCAGCACTTTACACGATGCGCTCAAATCCTGCCGATAAATCCGCAATTAAATCGTCCACATTTTCCAGCCCGATATGCAGGCGGATTAAGGTCCCCTCGAAGTCCACCTCGCCGCCCGGGCGCAGGGCCGCAATCTGCTCCGGCTGATTGGGCAGGATCAACGATTCAAACCCACCCCATGAATAGGCCATGCTGAAGAGGGTAAAGTTATCCAGATAGCTTGCCAGCTCGGCGTCATTCAGGCGCTTCTTAAGAACAAATGAGAACAACCCGCTGCTGCCCGTAAAGTCACGTTGCCAGTATTCGTGGCCCTTGCTGCCCGGCAGCGCCGGATGGTTAACGCGCTCCACCTGCGGATGCAGCGCCAGCCACTGAGCAATTTGCAGGCTGCTTTCGTGATGCTGACGCAGACGCACGCCGAGCGTACGGATGCCCCGGCTGGTCATGTAGGCGGTATCGGCATCCACCATCTGGCCCATCAGGTAGGCGTTTTCACGCAATTGCTCCCAGCAGCGGGCATTAGATACCGCCGTACCGATCATGCCGTCTGAGTGGCCAATCAGGTATTTGGTCGCCGCCTGAATGGAGATATCGATGTCAAATTCCAGGGCTTTAAACAGCACACCTGCCGCCCAGGTGTTGTCGATCATGATGATCGCTTCCGGCGCTATGCTGCGCACCGCCTTCACGATGGCCGGGACGTCATGCACTTCCATAGTGATGGAGCCGGGAGATTCCAGGAACACAACGCGCGTGTTGGGCTGAATAAGCCCGGCAATACCGGCCCCAATCAGCGGATCGAACCAGCTGGTGGTGACGCCGAGCTTGCTGAGTATTTTGGTGCAGAAGTCCTGGCTTGGCTCGTAGGCGGTATTGGTCATCAGGATGTGGTCACCCTGTTCAACAAACGCCAGAATGGTATTGGCGACCGCCGCCGCACCGCACGGGAACAGCGCGCAGCCCGCGCCGCCCTCCAGTTCACACATGGCTTCCTGCAACGAGAAATGGGTTAACGTGCCACGGCGACCGTAAAACAGCCCGCCCTTCGCGCGATTACGCGTGGCGATTTTTTTATCTTCGACGGTATCAAACACCAGCGAGGAGGCACGCTGGATCACGCTGTTGACCGAGCCCTGGGTGTATTTTTTACTGCGTCCTGCCTGCACCAGCGTGGTCTCAAGCTGCTTTTTAGTCATGTTCGCTAACCCTATTTTTTATACGTCTGGACGTCCAGACTACCACGATTGTCACAATGTGCATCCGGATGCTTATCGAATAAGCAGAAAATATTATCAAATATTCGCATAAGAAATTTTTACTGCGTAAGCGCAAGGAAAGTGAGCGAAAATTACGGCACTATGTAAATACTAATGAGAACTACTATCAATTCGACGACGTTTTGATATTATTACGTTCAGATTGTGTGATTTGCGTCCTGGAGATACAGAGTGGGTAATAATTTGATGCAGACGGATCTCTCCGTTTGGGGCATGTATCAACATGCTGACATCGTCGTTAAGGTTGTGATGATCGGCCTGATTCTGGCGTCCGTGATCACCTGGGCTATCTTCTTCAGCAAGAGCGCCGAACTTCTTTCACAAAAACGCCGCCTCAAGCGTGAGCAGAAGCAGCTGGCGGAAGCCCGCTCTCTGGATCAGGCTTCTGATATCACCTCATCCTTCCATGCAAAAAGCCTGACTACCCTGTTAGTGAACGAAGCGCAGAACGAGCTGGAACTCTCCGCAGGCAGTGAAGATAACGAAGGCATTAAAGAGCGTACCGGCTTCCGTCTGGAGCGTCGCGTTGCGGCCGTGGGTCGTCATATGGGCCGCGGTAACGGCTACCTGGCGACTATCGGCGCTATCTCCCCGTTCGTCGGCCTGTTCGGTACCGTCTGGGGCATCATGAACAGCTTTATCGGTATCGCCCAGACGCAGACCACTAACCTTGCGGTCGTCGCGCCGGGTATCGCAGAAGCGCTGCTGGCAACGGCTATCGGTCTGGTTGCCGCTATCCCTGCGGTAGTTATCTATAACATCTTCGCGCGCATGATTGGCAGTTACAAAGCCACACTGGGTGACGTTGCCGCGCAGGTTCTGCTGCTGCAAAGCCGCGATCTGGACCTGAACGCCAGCGCCGTTAAACCGGTGCATGCGGCGTCCAAACTGCGCGTAGGTTGATTGTATGGCAATGCGTCTTAATGAAAATCTGGACGATAACGGTGAAATGCATGAGATCAACGTGACGCCGTTTATCGACGTCATGCTGGTTCTGCTGATTATCTTTATGGTTGCCGCGCCGCTGGCGACGGTGGACGTGAAGGTGAATCTGCCAGCGTCCTCCAGCCAGCCGCAGCCGCGTCCGGAAAAGCCTGTCTACCTGTCCGTGAAGGCCGATAAGTCCATGTTCCTGGGCAACGATCCGGTGACGGATGCCTCGGTTATTCCGGCGCTGGACCAGCTGACCGGCGGCAAGAAAGACACCACCGTCTTCTTCCGCGCGGATAAAACCGTCGATTATGAAACGATGATGAAGGTAATGGACACGCTGCATCAGGCGGGATACCTGAAGATTGGCCTGGTCGGCGAAGAGAAAGCGGCCGCGAAGTAAAACGAAGGCGAAGCCGCCTTCCGTGCCGGGTGGCGGCTTCGCCTTACCCGGCCTACAATCTCAGGCTAGCGCCGCCGGGCGAACCACGTTGTCAGCAGTTAGAAGATGTTGTTGACGCCTCTTCATCGAGCGCCACGCAGGTGACGTTTGATGTGCGATAGTTGCCCTCCGAGAGTTTTCGGGTCAGGCGCAGGGTGGCTGTCTCGCGTGCCAGCAGGTACTGATAGTTCGTCTCCAGTCGCCCAAGGATCTTCTCTTTAAGCTCAGGGCGCTGCTCAATAATAGCGTTCATCACCGCGCCGTAAATCTCCTCTTTGGCCTGCAAGGCATAAATTTCCCGACGGTTCTGCCATTTCAGGCGCACCAGCGTGGCCGGAATCGAAACCAAGTCCTGCGTTATTCGCGTCATCTCGTCATTTTTTATCTTTTTCAGGGCGTCGAGATTCTGCTTTAAGATAAATTCATCGCTTTTCTTATCATCTAAAGTCAAATAAACGTTATTACCGCTATCATCATTCACGTTAATCATCCCCCAGGTTATAAAAAATGGGATTGTTTTTTTCACGCGTAATTAAGTTAAGCCAAATTTCATTGCCAGCTTCATTTATTTGCTGTGTTTTCTCGGCCATTATTTGACTTAGAGCCTGGGCATCTATTTCCCCTTCGGCCTGTAAATCATTTAGCAGATGAACTAAGGCTTCAATCTTGATGGCACGAAATAACCGTTCTTTTAAATGGCGATCGTGCTCTTCCAGCACCATATTACGGGATTTGCCGGTGCGTGAAACACCAATTAATATATCGGCTTCATAGTCGGAGAGTTTTCTTTTTCCTTGAGTGAAATTCGCCTCTTTATCTGCTTCCGTCGAAGGCTGTTCCACAGGCGTAATGTGGTACTTTGCCGGGACAAGATTGTCGGGCAGCATTTTAATTTCCTTTAATTTCAAAAGGGTGGGGTTGGAAAAAGGGTGAGATTCGTTGACAATATCATGAGGCAATTTTAAAATCAAAAAAAATGGAGCCTACCCATGAACAGCATTTTCTTCACGGTCGTAACGTTACTATTACTGACCGCTGGCGTGCTTTTATTGATGCAAGAGTTCAATAAAACGAAAGTGTCAAATGACGCCAGTGAACCACCGCAGCCTGAATTGATGTCCAAAGAGGAGGGGGAAGATCATTTCTCCGTCTTGATGAACGCCGTGACGCCAGTCTGGTACTGGCGGGTGAATCACGAATATATCGATTTTCTCCATGCGACAATTAAGCGAATGAAAATGGCCGAAATTAATGATACGCCCGGCCTGTTCGACGCGCAGCGCCGCTGTAGCGACCTTAATTCGGCGGTCTATAAATATTACGACAATATCAAAAAGCGCTGTCTGAATGGCGAGAAGGTGTCGTATTCCGATTTAGACGTATTAAATCTGCGCCAGTGTTTTCGCGAGTTTAGCCTGGAAGCCTACCCGGAACTGGTCGCACTGGTCTGGCCGGAGTATGCGCGTCCGGATGTGGATCCCAACGAGGTATAGTTGAGATATACTGAGCGCTGGTTTCGTTTGCAGACAGGATTTTATGGAACGCTTCTTTGAAAACGCAATGTATGCCTCTCGCTGGCTGCTCGCACCCGTCTATTTTGGTCTCTCTCTGGCGCTGGTCGCCCTGACGATCAAGTTCTTCCAGGAGATATTCCACGTCCTGCCAAACATTTTCTCCGTGGCAGAAGCCGATTTGATTCTGGTTCTGCTGTCGCTGGTGGATATGACGCTGGTAGGAGGATTACTGGTGATGGTGATGTTCTCGGGTTATGAGAATTTCGTCTCTCAGCTTGATATCGCCGAGCACAAAGAAAAGCTCAACTGGCTGGGGAAAATGGACGCCTCATCGCTGAAAAATAAAGTCGCGGCGTCGATTGTGGCGATTTCGTCTATTCACCTGTTACGTGTCTTTATGGATGCTAAAAACGTCCCGGATAATAAGCTGATGTGGTATGTGATTATCCACCTGACGTTTGTACTGTCGGCGTTTGTAATGGGGTATCTGGATAAGATCAGTAAGAAATAATTTTACAGCGCCCCTCACCCTAACCCTCTCCCCTCTGGGGAGAGGGTTAGGGTGAGGGGCGAAAGCATCGGACCGCACTATTTATTTATCCGACGACGCCTGCCACAAATTCAGCTCACCATCCGCCACGTGCTGGTCAATCCGCGTCAGTTCATCTTCGGTAAAGCACAGGTTATTCAGCGCCTGAACGTTCTCTTCCAGTTGCTCCGGGCGGCTCGCGCCAATCAGCACTGACGTTACACGTGTATCTTTCAACAGCCAGCTTAGCGCCATCTGCGCCATCGTCTGCCCGCGCGCATGCGCCATCTCGTTCAGCAGACGAAGGCTGCTCAGGTTGGCTTCCGTCAGCATTTTCTCCGTCAGGCCGCGCACTTTTTTCCCTTCGCGCTGCATACGTGAACCGTCCGGAATACCGTTCAGGTATTTTCCGGTCAGCAGGCCCTGCGCCAGCGGGGTAAAGGCGATACAGCCCGTTCCGTTTTTCTCCAGCGCGTCCAGCAGACCAGTCTTGTCGACCCAGCGGTTAAGCAGGTTGTAAGACGGCTGGTGGATCAAAAGCGGGATCTTCCACTCGCGCAGCAATTCGGCCATCGCCGTCGTGCGTTCCGTGGAGTAGGACGAAATGCCGACGTACAGCGCTTTTCCGCTCTGCACCGCGTGTGCCAACGCGGCGGCGGTCTCTTCCATCGGCGTGTTTTCGTCTACGCGGTGAGAATAGAAAATATCCACATACTCCACGCCCATGCGTTTCAGGCTCTGATCGAGGCTGGCGAGCAGATACTTACGTGAACCGCCCGAACCATACGGTCCTGGCCACATGTCGTAGCCCGCTTTGGTGGAGATGATCAGCTCGTCGCGATACCCGGCAAAATCTTCTCGCAGCAGGCGGCCAAAATTTTCTTCAGCGCTGCCTGGAGGGGGGCCGTAGTTGTTTGCAAGGTCAAAATGGGTAATGCCGAGATCGAAGGCCTTACGCAGCAGCGCGCGCTGGGAATCGAGCGCCTGAACGTGGCCAAAGCTGTGCCACAGACCCAGCGACAGCGCCGGTAAGCGCAGGCCGCTTTTGCCGCAGTATCGGTACTGCATGTTTTCGTATCGGCCGGTGTAAGGGTGCCAGGACATGATGTCTCCTTTCTTATCGGTGAATTTTCGAAACAGCGTTTTTATTCTAAGCTTATCAAATCATAAATCATGGAGATAAGCGATGACGCGCCTGACTGCCAAAGATTTTCCGCAAGAGCTGCTTGATTACTATGACTATTACGCCCACGGTAAAATCAGCAAACGCGAATTTCTGAATCTCGCGGCGCGCTATGCCGCAGGCGGCGTAACGGCGCTGATGCTGTTTAATATGCTTAAACCCAACTACGCCCTCGCGGAGCAGGTTAAATTCACCGATCCCGATATTCGTCCGGAATACATCACTTATCCCTCGCCCAATGGTCACGGCGAAGTGCGCGGTTACCTGGTGAAGCCGGCCAAAGCCACCGCGAAAACGCCCGCGGTAGTGGTCGTGCATGAGAACCGGGGGCTTAATCCGTATATTGAAGACGTGGCACGACGCGTGGCGAAAGCGGGGTATATCGCGCTGGCTCCCGACGGCCTGAGCTCGGTGGGGGGATACCCCGGCAACGACGACGAAGGAAAGGTTTTGCAGCAGAAGGTCGACCCGACAAGGCTGATGAACGACTTTTTTGCCGCCATAGAGTTTATGAAAAATCATCCGGAAGCCACCGGTAAGGTGGGGATTACCGGTTTTTGCTACGGCGGCGGCGTATCGAATGCCGCCGCCGTAGCATATCCGGAACTCGACTGCGCGGTGCCCTTCTATGGTCGTCAGCCGCGGGTGGAGGATGTGCCAAAAATTAGCGCGCCGCTCCTGCTTCATTATGCCGAGCTGGACAAAAATATTAACGAGGGCTGGCCTGCCTATGAAGCCGCGCTGAAATCAAATAATAAGGTTTATGAAGCGTATATCTACCCCGGCGTAAACCATGGATTTCACAACGATTCTACCCCACGCTATGACCAGCCCGCAGCCGAGCTGGCCTGGTCGAGAACGTTAAGCTGGTTTAAAAAATATCTGGAATGATAAGCCCTGCTTAAATAAATCATCACAAAGGGTTATCTTTTCCCCTGTCCCTGCCGATAACGAGGGTAGTACTCGCCCCTGGGCGAATTCACCCTCACGGCAAGGAATACTCAATGAAGATGCTTCGTAATTTCACCATCCGTTTCGTCATGCTGACGGTACTGGGGATCTTTTGTGTCATGTGGGCAGGCGTGGGGCTTTACAGCACCTGGTCTCTGTCTCGTGTTTCTGATGGTAATGACGTTGACCGCCAGCTGGTCAGGCAAATGACGGTGCTGAGCCAGGGCAACGATCAGTATTTCCGTTTCGTCACCCGCCTGAGCCGGGCGATGGAAGCTAAAGCAGCGGGCGGCACGCCGGACCTGGCTCCTGCTCAGCAGGCGCTGGATAACATGAGTAAAAAGCTGGCAGAGATGAAGGCTATCTCCCCGGGCCCGATGGATGAAAAGGTCTCTGCGCAGGTGATTTCCACCTGGCAGGCGCTGCTCGATCGGGGCGTTACGCCTCAGATGGTGCAGGCAAAGCAGGCGACGCTCGAAGGCTATCGTCAGCATGCCAACAACGTTACGCCGCCGCTAAGCCGCGCGTTTGGCGCCGCGGTTGAGAACTTTAACAATTCTGCGGTGAAGGCGCTCGACAGTACGCGCGTTGTGGTCGACAGCCTGACCAGCATGACCCGGACGGTGATTATCACCGCCACGATCGTGGGTCTGCTGATCCTGCTGTTCACCGACCGCTACCTGGTGGCGCTGCTGGTAAAACCGCTGGAGCGTATCCGTCAGCAGTTCCGCCAGATTGCGCAGGGCGATCTCAGCCAGCCGATTGAGCCCATTGGCCGCAACTGCGTGGGGCAACTGGTTCCGCTGCTGAGCGCCATGCAGGACAGCCTGCGGGAGGCGGTCAGCACGATTCGTTCCGGCAGCGAGAATATCTGGCGCGGGGCAACGGAGATCTCCAGCGGGAATAACGATCTCTCTTCGCGTACCGAAGAGCAGGCCGCTGCGCTGGAAGAGACCGCGGCCAGCATGGAACAGCTTACCGCAACGGTGAAGCTGAACGCCGAAAGCGCGCGCCAGGCCAGCCAGCTTGCGGATGTCGCCTCCAGTACTGCCAGCCGCGGCGGGTCGCTGGTAGACGATGTGGTCACGACCATGAGCGGCATTTCGGACAGCTCGAAGAAAATTGCTGAAATCACTACCGTTATCAACAGCATCGCCTTCCAGACCAATATTCTGGCGCTGAACGCCGCGGTGGAAGCGGCTCGGGCCGGGGAGCAGGGGCGCGGTTTTGCGGTCGTGGCGGGTGAGGTGCGTAATCTGGCCAGCCGCAGCGCGAATGCGGCAAAAGAGATCGAAGGGCTGATTGCGGATTCCGTTGCCCGCGTGGAGCAGGGGGCGCAGCTGGTGAACGATACCGGCACGACGATGGAAGCTATCCTGCGCGACGTGACGGAGGTGACCGTCATTATGAAGCAGATCGCCACCGCGTCAGAGGAGCAGAGCAAAGGTATTTCTCAGGTCGGCGTAGCCATCACGCAGATGGACGGCGTGACCCAGCAGAATGCCTCGCTGGTGGAGCAGGTTTCCGCCGCTGCGGCCGCACTGGAACGGCAGACCGAAGAACTCCAGCGCTCAGTGCAGAAGTTCCGTCTCTCCGCGTAACATCATCGCGTCAGGCCGTCTCTGGCGGCCTGACATTTATCGCTCTGAATAATCTGTGTCACCTGCGACAGCTGACCGATTTTCACTTCGCTTGCCCGCATAAATTTACTTTTGTCGATCAGCAGCAGCGACTGGCTGGCCCGGTTTAACAGCAGCGCCTTAAAGCCCGCGTTGTGCTCGGACGGATCCCAAAGGATGCCATGCTCATCAACCCCTTCACACGAGAAGATAAACAGATCGATCTCCAGTCCTTTAAGCTGCGTCACCAGCGCCGGATTAACATAGCAGCGATACTTACGCTCAAGCGTTCCGCCGGAGCAGATAAGCGTGATCCGCTCGCGCTTCGCCATCTCGTGGCAGACAGGCAGGCTATTGGTAAACACGGTGAGTTCGATATCCGGAAGCTGGCGCGCCAGATGAAAGCAGGTCGAGCTGGCGTCGAGGGCGATGGTCATCCCTTCGCTGATCCAGCCCAGCGCGTGTCGGGCAATATCGGCTTTGTCGGCATAATGGCTTTTCAGGCGTGCGCCAAAGGGTTCACCGCTGTCGCGGCTGTCCGGGTGAATCAGACGCGCACGCCCGTGCTGGCGCAGAAGTTTCCCCTGCTGCTGTAACGACTTCAGATCCCGGCGGATCGTCTCTTTGCTGACGGAGAGCTTTTCAGCCAGGGCATCGGTGGTCAGCCAGTCGCTTTTACTCAGCAGGGTGATGATGCTCTGCTGTCGGGTCGCTTTTAGCGTCTGGTCTGACATTCGAGGATCCTTGCTCACGCGTGCTGACTCATTTTTCTCATCGCAGAAGAGGGGCGGCGAACCGCCCGGTCATGGGTCAATCCTGACGTTTATCTTCCGTCTGGGTATCGAAGTCGCTCGCTGAATGGCGCTCATGCAGCTGCTCGTTCAGCTCGCCGTTGGTGCGGTTAACAATGCGCCCGCGTTTAACGGCCGGGCGATTCGCCACATCTTTTGCCCAGCGCTGCACGTTGGTGTACTTCCCGGCGTCGAGGAATTCGGCGGCGTTGTAGACGCTGCCCAGCGCCACGCAGCCAAACCATGGCCAGACTGCCATATCCGCAATGGTATATTCCTCACCCGCTACATAACGACCACGCCCCAGCTGCTTGTCCAGCACGTCGAACAGGCGTTTAGCTTCCATGGTGAAGCGATCGATAGCGTACTCAATCTTCACCGGCGCGTAGTTATAGAAGTGGCCAAAACCGCCGCCGAGGAACGGGGCCGCGCCCTGTAACCAGAACAGCCAGTTCAGGGTTTCCGTACGTCCAGCCGGATCTTTTGGCAGGAAGTGATTAAATTTCTCGGCCAGATAGAGCAGGATATTGCCGGATTCAAAGACGCGCGTCGGCGGGGTGGTGGAGTGGTCACGCAGTGCCGGGATCTTCGAGTTCGGGTTCACGTCGACAAAACCGCTGGAGAACTGATCGCCCTCACCGATGCGGATTAACCATGCGTCGTATTCCGCGCCCGTCACGCCCAGCGCCAGCAGCTCTTCCAGCATGATGGTAACTTTCTGTCCATTCGGCGTACCGAGAGAGTACAGCTGGAGCGGGTGCTCGCCCACGGGCAGCTCTTTCTCGTGCGTAGCGCCCGAGACGGGACGGTTGATATTGGCGAACGCGCCGCCGTTATTCTGTTTCCATTCCCACACTTTCGGTGGCTGATAGGTGTTATTTGACATGTTGGCCTGCCTTTTTGGTGTTGTGTTGAGGCAGTGTAGCAGGAGATAGGGGAACCGTTTAACGATGCGAGCGTAATGGGCAGGGCGAGTGTATGATAACGCCACCTCTGTCAGTTAATTACAACGTGCAGACAACGACAACCCCACAAAAAAATTGCCGCCTGCCTGTTTTAGGTTGGACACATGCGTAAAGGAACGTTAAGCAGTGACGCACCCTTCGGGACGTTATTAGGTTATGCGCCGGGTGGCGTGGCGATTTACTCTTCAAATTACGGCAGTCTCGATCCGCGGCACTACCCGGAAGACGCGGAATTCCGCAGCTATATCGGTAACGAATACATGGGCCATAAATGGCAGTGCGTTGAGTTTGCGCGCCGTTTCCTGTTTCTCAACCACGGGTTTGTCTTTACCGATGTCGGGATGGCGTGGGAGATCTTCTCCCTGCGTTTTTTACGACAGGTGGTGAATGACAACATCCTGCCGCTACAGGCCTTTGCTAATGGCTCAAAACGCGCGCCGCAGGCCGGTGCGCTGCTCATCTGGCAAAAGGGCGGTGAGTTTCAAGAGACCGGCCACGTCGCCGTCATCACCCAGTTGCTGGACGACAGAGTGCGCATTGCCGAGCAGAACGTTATTCACTCTCCGCTGCCGATGGGGCAGCAGTGGACGCGCGAGCTGCGTCTGAGCGTTGAGAACGGTTGCTATACGCTTCATGATACGTTCAGCGATACCGAGATCCTCGGCTGGATGATCCAGACGGAGGAGACGGAACACAGTATTCCTCAGCCGGAGATCGACGGTGAGCTGCTGAAAATCAGCGGCGCGCGGTTGAAGAACAACCGTCAGTTCGACGGAAAATGGCTCAATGAAAACGACGCCCTGCAACAGGCGTACGTTCGCGCGAACGGCCACGTTATTAACAACGATCCCTGCCAGTACTTCACCATTACCGAAAGTGCCGAGCAGGAGCTGATCAAAGCCACCAACGAACTGCACCTGATGTACCTTCATGCCACCGACAAGGTGCTGAAAGACGACAGCTTACTCGCGCTTTTCGACATCCCGAAAATTCTCTGGCCGCGTCTGCGCCTCTCGTGGCAGTGGCGTCGTCACCATATGATCACCGGTCGTATGGATTTCTGCATGGATGAGCGCGGCATTAAGGTTTACGAGTACAACGCGGATTCCGCCTCCTGCCATACCGAGGGCGGGCTGATTCTTGAAGAGTGGGTGAAAAACGGCTATCGCGGCACCGGCCACAATCCGGCGGAAGGCTTGCTGGAGGAGCTGACCGGCGCCTGGAAGCACAGCCACGCGCGGCCGTTCGTCCATATCATGCAGGACAACGATATCGAAGAGGATTACCACGCGCTCTTTATTCAGCGCTCGCTGATCCAGGCCGGGTTTGAAACCAAAATCCTGCATGGACTGGGCGCGCTGAGCTGGGATGCTGCCGGGCAACTGATTGATGATGAAGGCCGTCACGTCAACTGCGTATGGAAAACCTGGGCGTGGGAAACGGCGATCGAGCAGATCCGCGAGGTGAGCGAAACCGAGTACGCCGCCGTGCCCATCCGTACCGGTCACCCGCAAGGTGAAGTGCGCCTGATTGACGTCCTGCTGCGCCCGGAAGTGCTGGTCTTTGAACCGCTGTGGACGGTGATCCCAGGTAACAAGGCGATCCTGCCGGTGCTGTGGCAGCTGTTCCCGAACCACCGTTACCTGCTGGATACCGATTTTGAGGTGAATGCGCTGCTGAAACGGACAGGCTATGCCGTTAAACCGATAGCCGGACGCTGCGGGAGCAATATCGATCTGATCGGCGCCCAGGATCAACTGCTGGACCAGTCCAGCGGCAAGTTTGTTGACCGCAAAAATATCTACCAGCAGCTATGGTGCCTTCCAAAGGTTGACGGCAGATACATACAGGTCTGCACCTTTACCGTGGGCGGAAACTATGGCGGAACCTGTCTGCGTGGGGATGACTCGCTGGTGGTGAAGAAAGAGAGCGATATTGAACCGCTGATTGTGGTGAAGGATAACTAATTATACCCGCGACAAAAAAGCCCCCGCCGGATAACCTGCAGGGGCTTTTTCTTACTCTTCTTCCTCTTCCTGCTGCTCGCTGATCTTCAGATCAATGATGCGGCCGATCTGGTCATGATAGACCGTCAGCAGGTTGTACTGGCTCATCTCGGACATAATTTGCGGCGTGACGTTAAAACTTTGGGCAAGCTCGTCATGGCGCAACATTTGCGGATAACGCCGCCTCACATGCGCGCGGCGGCGATTGTACTGATACCACAGGATCAGCAGCCAGCCGTTGAACGCGGCAATCAGCAGATAGACCAGCACTGTATTAAAAGAGGCGATAATCACGCTCCAGCGGTGATCGCTCTCCTCGGTTAACTGCATCCACAGCCTGGCATACAGGAAAAACAGGAATCCTCCCCAGGCTATCAGCGTTAATGCGGCATCGAAAAGACGCGGTGCCAGCCGATGTTCAGTCAAAATTAACGTATTCTCGTTCATTGAATGCTCCCTTTTCCCCGGTCCGGACTGATCCAGCGCGCGCGGGCGCGTTTACGTTTAAGCATGACTTTCGGAAATGCCACGAGGGTGGTAAACAGGCCAATCATCCAGTACACCATCGGGAACCAAATCACCCAGAACAGCGAGCCTGCCACTTTCCGCTCGTAGCGCCGCTCGATATACAAACTGACGAGGAATTGCAGCAGGCACATCACCCCCAGCAGCAGCCCGGTAAACGCCGGGGGAAACAGACTCGCAACGGCCAGGTTCGCGGGAAGAGGGATAATATGGCTAAGAATGAACAACACCACGGTCGCTCCATAGGCAAACGCCCACAGCGTTGATAGCGCGTACTCGAGAAACAGGGGCCACATCCGATGATGTTCCCAGCGGGCCATTTTGCGCAGGTTAACCAGAAACACCTCTGCACCGCCCTGAGCCCAGCGCAGACGCTGTTTCCACAGCCCCTTGAGCGTCTCCGGCATCAGGATCCAGCACAGCGCCCGCGGCTCGAAAAAGATATCCCAGTGGCGCAGCTGAAGCTTCCAGCTTATGTCAATGTCCTCTGTGATCATATCCGGGCTCCAGTACCCGACATCCGCCAGCGCCTGTCGGCGAAAGGCGGCGATGACGCCGGAGACCGTGAAGACCCGGCCATAGATCCGCTGCGTTCGCTTGATAAGACCAATAATGGAAGAAAACTCGCCCACCTGAATACGACCAATCAGCGTTGAGCGCGTGCGAATACGCGGATTTCCGGTGACGGCCCCAACGTGGGGATACTGAATCAGCGGTGCCACCAGATACGCGGCCGTATCGCGATCGAGCAGGGCGTCGCCGTCAATGCAGACCAGCAGATCGCCCCGGGCCGCCGCCGCACCAGCCTTGAGCGCCACGGCTTTCCCCTGATTCTCCGCGAGATTAATCACCCGCAGGCGCGGCTGCTCCTGCGCCAGTTGATGCAGCACCTGCGCGGTATTGTCCGAAGAGCCGTCGTTGATGGCGATAACCTCAACATTCCAGTACCGCTGACCCAGCGCGGCGCTAATGGTCTCCCGTGCGTTGCGTTCCTCATTAAAGCAGGGAATAAGAATCGAGATTAACGGTTCACCGGCTAAGGCGGGCGCGGGTGTTGCGTTATCCCACGACCAGTGCCGTTCAAGCTGAAACCAGAAATAGAGGCCGCCGGTTACCCAGAGCACGGACATAAACAGCGGCCAGAAAAAGACAAAGTCCAGAATCAGTTCGCCGGTAAACAACGCGGCTACGCCTAACGGCAACCCGAATACCAGACACAAAATAGAGAAGGCGATAATGCGATCAGTCATTGTCAGGATACCAGTACGAAGAAAATTCAGGCCTGATACGCGAAATATCAGGTTGGTTGTTGAGGAAGTCGTCGGGGTAATAACCGTAATTTTTGATGCCGTTCAGCTGGAGCACCTGCATCCACTCCACCAGACGTTCATCGGCTACGGCACGCTGCGGTTTCTGCGCCCAGTCCCTGGCCTGTAGCTCAAAAATCGTTTTATTCAGCGCGCCGGGGCGTGCGGCGACGGCGTTGACTAAACGCGTCAGCCAGGCATTGCTCTCTTCTGCCGGGACGGACTCCATCAGTGGCATTGCCATCGGCACCGTCCAGTCGTAGGCCGACAGAAAATCATCCAGATTTTGCGCAAACCACGCTTCGCTTTCGGGCTGCAGAATGGGGAGGGCGAACATATTGCGCGCGGTCTTGATCTGCGGGCCACGGATGTCCTTCACCGTCTGGCTCAGGGCCTGGGTAAACCCGATAAGCTGCTGGCTTTTCTGGCGCGTCGTCTCCTGCCCGGCATCGTCAACGTCCGTCAGCACCGCGTCGTCATGGAACAAGATCCCGTTGAAGCTGGCATAGCGGGCCAGATCTTCATAGATCTCCGTCACTTGTTGGCGAACCTGTGGACTCCAGGGGGAGAGCCGGATATAGGGCTCGGCGGCCACGGTCAACTCTCCCGTTTGACGATCCCGGCGCTGCACGCGCGGCAGGGCTGGACTGAGATCGAAAGAGAGGACCGGCATCCACGCAAAGACTTTCACTCCCGCGCGGGTTTGTAGCTGCCAGGCGACAAAATTAAAGAGATCGGCCCGGACCGGAAGCCGGCGGTTGGGGAAATAGAGCGCGCCGATCCTGCCGTCGCCCCGCGGATCCGAAAACGCCTGGAGAAACACATGGCTGATTTTCATGTCATAGACCCGCTGGACGAGTTTGTTGATGTTTTTCGTCTGCTGGGCCGGATCGGGATCGTAGACATAATCGAGATCAACATGCATGACGCGCACCGGGTCAAACTCCTGAACGCGGCTAACCGTGTTGGCAAAGGTTTTTATCGACGGATTTCCGGCAATCAGCAGGCGCGGGATGTTGCCGAGGTCGCGCACGTTTGCCAGCCCGTCCTCCAGGGTAAAGGCCAGCTGATAGCCCTGTTTCTGGGCGATAGCGAGCGATGTACCGTTGGCAGCCCCATAGGGCCACACCCAGGCACGCGGCGCTTTTCCCGTCACCTGGGTGATTTTTTCGGTGACTTTCCGTACGTCTGCGGCGATCCGCTGGTTGAAGTGTTCATCGGTTTCGTAATGCCCCGTCGCGTTATCGAAAAAACGGTTGGCGATAGCGGGTTCACGGCTTCCCTGCGGGTTGGCCGGGATGCCGTAATGCGAGGCCCAGGTATGCGAGCCGATTTCAACCAGCGGGGAGCGGCTGAGCTCGCGCACCATGTCCCATGTCGCGAACCGATCGCGGGGCGTCATCAGACCGCCGAAGTTAACTTTTTGATTTGCCGGCGTATCCACCCAACTGCCCACCGGCGCCCACAGCGCAGGAACGTTCCAGGCCTGAAGCAGGGGCCAGACCCGGGTGTAAAAACTGCTGTAGCCGTCGTCGAAGCTGAGCAAAACGGCTTTCGGCGGCAGCGCTTTTTTTCCTTCATGCGCATCCACAATGTCCTGCACGCTGATGGCGTGATAGCCGTTGTGCAAAAGCCAGCTTATCTGCTCGTTTAACGCGCTGGTGCGAACGGAGAGGTAGCGCTGATCGGCAGCATCATCTTCGACGTCGTGGTAGGCCAGGACCAGAAACTGATTCTCCGGCCAGGGTTTGCTGGCCTCCAGCTGCGGCCTCTCTTCAGGAGCCATAAAGGAGAGCGGCTGCGCGCAGAGACTCGCGCTGAGGCAGAGCCAGCCGATGACGATCAGGCTTACAGAAAAACGTGTATTCAGCATATTCATCCTTAAAAGCGTAAAGTCGCATCTAACGTGACGGAGAGATTGCTCTCGCGTTTGCCGTCGTAAGGGCGTTTATCCCAGTTCAGCATCACGCCAGTATCGACAACGTTGTTCCACTGAATGCGTTGCCCGTAACCCAGCAGGGTAATGGCGCCAGGCGACTGATTTTTCTGCCAGTAGCTGCCGCCGCCTGCCACGAACTGCTGGCTCCAGAGGGTGTCGTAGTGGCGGTACATCTCATGGTCAACGGACAGGGCTGCCGTCACGGACAGATCCCGTGCCGGGTTGTAATAGAGCGTATTCCGCAGGCTGTTTTTACTGGCGGCGATCCCCGGTTCGAGATCCAGCGTCAGGGTCGGGGTCTGCCAGAGACGCTCTTTCCCAGAGAGGGTGTATTCCTGACGGCGGTTGTGGTCTGAGAAGCGGCTGACGGCGGCGTTGAACTGGTATTCACGTCGCTCGTTTTGATACCAGCGCACCCCACCTTCACCCCGGTTGGCGCTGATCCCATTGCGTAATGCCCGTAAGGGTGTCGCGCGTGATGAGCGCTCGAGGCTACCGCTGACCTGCCAGTTATCACTCAGGCTGTAGGTTGTTGAGAGCCGTGCGCCCGGCCTGTTTGTGCCGTGATAGCGGTTGCTGGAGAGCTCGGCTTCGAGCGTGAGGTCACGTGGGCGCCACTCAACGCCGCCCAACAGGTGGCGGCTGATGCCTTTACCTTCGTCGAAATTCCCCTGTGCATAGCGGGCGCCAGCAAATAGCCGCCAGTTATCCGCCACGGGTGGGCCATAGAGCGTGGCGTCCCAGCTCATGTCGTGGCTACCGCTGACGGGGTTATCTGAGTGCAATCCTTTACCCGCGTTCAGACGCAGCTCTGACATATGGTGGACCGCTTTGAGCCTGTCCAGGCGACGGGCGCTGCGATCGGCGGGGGCGCGAGCAATTACGTCATCAGCCAGTAAATCCATCTGGCGCCACTCCTGAAGGTCCATTGCGACGTAAGCCTGCTGTTTTTCAAGCTCCAGATTCGTGGGTTCGAGCGCCTCTGCTCGTTTAAGCTTTTGCTCGGCCGCGCGCGGCAGGCCCCTGGCCTGAAGCAGGGCGGCATAATCAATCTGTAATCCCTGATTTCCCGGCGCCGTTGACGCCAGACGATACGACAGCTTTTCGGCTTCCGGCAGGGCGTTGGTCGCCAGCAAATAGTTAAGTTTGAGTGACTGTCCGGTGAGCCACCGATCGTTCGGCTGAGCGGTCGGGGATCCGAAATCGTAGCGGGTCCAGGGAACGCTGCGGGTCTCGCGCTCAACGTAGCGGCGGGCGGCCTGATACTGCCCCGTATCCAGCCAGGCATAGAAAAGCGCATGCTCCTCATCCTGCGGATCGGAGGCGTAGTGTGGATAGCGTTGTACAAGCGAGAAGGCGGCGACGGTGTTTTTCTCCTGCAAATATGCAGAGATCACCCAGCCGATGGCCCAGTCCGGCACCGGATGCTGTGCGGTCGTCAGCGCCTCATATTCGCTAATAACCTGCCGGTAATCACCCTGCGCATACAGCGCGCCAAGCCGATCGATACGGGCAAGGATGATGTCTTCAGCCGCCTGCGGTTCGTTTTGCCAGCGGGAAAGCAGGACGTGATAGCGATCTAATGCGTTTTGTGCCAGCCGCAGCCGCTCTTTCTCCGTTCTGCCAGGCACATCCGCCAGGCGTACCTTTTCAGCCGCGGCGTTACGCTCAAGGCGGCGACGCTCCGCGGGGGACATCGCTGCGCTTTGCGACAGCCAGAGTGCGGGTGTGCTTACCCGGTTATCCGTTAATGCATCGATCGTCTCGCGAAGAAGGGCGTTATTCCCTGGTGCGGCGTTCAGCGCGCGCATGTCCGCCAGCAGCCGGTCCCCGTTTTTTCCCTGGCGCATCCAGACATAGGAGAGCGTCTCAAGGTGCGCGGGAGAAGGATCGTCCTTAACCAGCTGCCGGGCTTCCGAAAGCGCGAGGCGATCTCTGCGGGCATCGGCCAGGGTCTTAACATAGCCGATGCGGTAATCGTCGTTATCCGGCGCAAGGCTGAGCGCCTCTTTCCACAGCGATAAGGCGGATGGCCAGGCTTTTTGGTTTCTTCTGGACTGGGCGACAGCAGCGATGGCGCGAGCGGGAAGCGGCATATAAATACCATAACGCTGCCAGACTCGAATAACCTCATCATCGCGTCCTGCCCAGGAGGCTACCTGTAACCAGTCCGCAACCTGTCCAGGTGTTAAAGCATGCTGTTGCTCATAGCGCTGTAGGTAATCAAGAAACAGAGCATAATTACCGTTACGTGCCTGTTGTATCTGATGCTCATAAACGGATTCATCAGCCTGAACCAGAACAGGAAAGAGTAAAAGCAGGAGCAATAATATTGTGGTGCGATAAAAGAATAACGTAGTGAAGCTAAGCGATCTTTCCATATCTATTTGCCATTTGTTTATCGTGAATCCATTGCATAACACGGCCGCCTTTTAACTCTGCGTTAAAGGGCATAAAGGAGAACATTAAATCTGAATGATGCTACGTTATGGGGTACTTACTTAAAGGTAATTATGCGCCCTCATCTCAGTGGTCTGATTGGGCTTAATGTACACCCGATGTGTTGGGGGATAAATAAGTTGAAAAGCGGCTGGGAGGTTTTGAGATAATTCTGGAAGAAGTAAGTTTTTTAGATAATTCAGTGCAGGATTGTTCTTTTTAAATGATTGATATTAAATGTTTTTTCTTTTGCTGTTTACAGTTTTTTTATATTTGAAATGAAGTTCTTCTGAGTTAATTAAAGTACTTTCCGGTGCATGTTTGGGAAGTTTCATGACAAAAATTCTTAATGTTCAGAGAAGTGACTTTTCTGAAATTCTTTTTTATTTATAATTAACGCCAGGCATTGAGTGATAGTCTACAAAAAGTCTAGCTCACCAATGTCATATTGAGGGATGATCAAAGCCAGAAAACATTTGCCGTTAATGTAAAGCGCTATAAACGAAAGCGTCCTTGTTTCTTAAGAGGCGGGCTTGCTTTAATCTAAAAGGGATGATTAGTGGCGACTTCAATAGTGTTAGTGACTCAGGATTGTTTCCTTGTCAGGGGGATGCGGCTATTTTTCCCGGATATAATTTGCCTCTGTTCGATAGACAGAAACATATTTGATACCGACGCAAATGAATATACTGTACTGATTGATAGCCGTACGCCGCTCCGTTTATATGATTACCTGATACGCCATCCGGCCAGAACGAGAAAAACCATCTGCTGCGTTATGCTGGATATGCGCCCTCGAGAGGAGGATCTGCACAGTATGAAGCTGTTTATGAACACGTCGCTTACGCCTCCGGATATGGCGTCGTTATTCAATCTGGTGCTTGATATGAAAGGCTGGCGTCTGACAACCAAATGGCTGCTTAACTTACGGCTGAGTAGACATGAAGCGATAATGCTCCGGTTGCTGAAGGCAGGGAGGTCAATGGAAGAGATTGCAGATAAGCTGAATATGTCGGTTAAAAGCCTCTATCGCAAGCGAACGGCGCTATCGGAGCGGTTAGGGGCAGGGAACTTCAACGAGGCGTGTTTGTTTATCTTCAAAAACAAACTGCTGGACGCGGCTGGGAACGATCCCTAGCTTCGTCAGAAGCCAAAAGCACAAACCCGCCACGAGGGCGGGTTCTTTTAATGGAAATAATTCAGAACGACCAGCGCAGATTGGCGTTAACAGAGTTGACGCGGGTATCCGCACCATATTGTCCCTGATAACCCACATCCAGCGTCGCAGCACGCGACAGCTGTACGCTCACGCCGATATCACCCACCATTACGTCCTCATCCACGGCTTGCCCCTGAGTAATGAACGCGTCGCTGCCCGCAAACGCCATGCGCGAAGAGGTATTTTTATCGCCATAAGCGTGCTGCCATCCCAGCGAACCGTAGAGGTTAACGTTCTTCGGCAGCTCGGTCACACCGCGCACCCCGAGTGTGGAATAGAAGGTGTTCATCGTTTCGTTACGGACGCTCAGCGCAGCGGCACCGCCGTCTTCCCTGAAGCTGTCGGTATGCAGCCGGATGTACGATAAATTGACGAACGGCTCAATATTCCTGTCTGGCTGGCCGAAACGGTAGCCCGCTTCGGTAAACGCCAGCAGCGAGTTAGCGTCGTAATCTGACTTCAGCCGATCCGAGAAGCCGCTGAAATCAACATTGCGCTCGCCCTCGATCTTGTGCCAGGTGTAACCCAGCGCGCCGCGAAGGGAGAACGCATCCTGTTGACCCGCCGCATACAGGCCAAGGTGATAGTTGTCGGTATCCGTTGAGGAGCGACGGCTGTCGACGTCGTAATCACCCCGGCTGTAGCCGAAGTAGCCGCCGACACGCACGTTATGGTCCGCCAGCTTGCGATCTGCCCCCAGCAGGAAGCCGGTGGTGTTGCCGTCCAGCTTGCCCACGTTACCGTCGCCGCTGTTTCGGCTCCAGGAGCTGAAGGTCTGGCCCCAGACGCCATTGTTTTGCGGCTCCGACTGCTGCACCAGCGACATGGCTAACGGTGGGATCGGCAGGCTGTCGTTATCAAACGCGCGCTGCATACGCTGGTTTAACACGTTAAACACCTGCGTGCTTCCAGCGATCAGGTTGGACTGCATTGATGGATAAACTTCACCAGACAGCTGGTTGAACGCCTCGCGCGCTTCCGGCGCGCTCAGCAGCAACAGCGAGTTATACAGCGCCAGCGACGGGCCACTTTGCGTCAGAGTGGAGAGCGCGCCAGCGGTATTCCACTGGTTGCTGCTTTGGGCCACGGTCTGGAAAATGCCCGGCTTGCCGCTGCCCGGGTTTTCTCCACCCGGGTTCTCACCACCCGGGTTTTCACCGCCAGGATTCTCACCGCCCGGGTTTTCACCTCCGGGGTTTTCACCGCCCGGGTTCTCGCCTCCGGGATTTTCACCGCCCGGGTTCTCGCCCCCAGGATTTTCACCTCCGGTCTCTTTCTGCGCGATGGTCAGATCGACGGCGTTGGTGCTTTGCTCAAGCGCCACGTCCAGGAAGGCGGATTTGGAAATCGCTCCGGCGAACTCACCGTCAATTCCCCCGTCGGAGGTCAAAATGCGGTAGCTTTGGCCCGTTTTATAGCTGGTTTGCGGATCCAGCGCGGTGACCTGTACCTTAGCCCGATCGCTGATGGTGGTTTTGCCCGATACCAGTAGCTGGTCGCTGCTGCCATCGCCCGCGATATCCACGTCATAGAAGGATTCGCCGATAAAGTTCAGATAGCGTTTCAGCGTCAACGTACCGATATTGCCGTCGCCAGGCGAGATATGCCCGCCAGACAGGATCTCGGTCTGGCCCAGCGTGCCGTTGCCGCCCAGCGTGCCGCCGGACTTGATTGACGCGGCGCTGCTGTAACCGACCCCGTCGCTGACGTCTGAACCCGCCGTCGCGTTGAGGATTAGCGTACCGCCGTTCTCGGCGCTAAGGGTCTGAACATCAAAAATATCGTCTTCTGGCTGGGTATTAATATTGCTGGCAATGATAACTTTACCGCCCCGCGCGGTTACGTTCGCCTTGAGTGCGGAAAGATCGCCGTTCAGCGTCGTTTGCCCGGAGGTGTTGATCACATCACCTTCACCGCTCATCGTGTTGCTGAAGATGTAATTTCCGTCGGTATGGTTGAAGTAGACATAGCTGCCGAACAGTCCGCCACGCAGGCTGATTGCCGTCTTCGCATCGAGGGTACCTGCGCCGCCCGCCGTGCCAGGCGTTGGCTCAGTTAAACCCGTGCCGGTGTCCATATTGCCGCGGCTGCCGATGATGAGCGCACCCCGGTTCGAGCCGGAACCCGATGTCCCCACGATCAGCGCATTGCTGCCAGCGGAAAATGAACCGCCGTCAATCACAGACAGCACGCCATTGCCGTAATCGCCCACGCTCACGCTGCTGCCGCTGGTAAAGCGCGAGTCCTTGCCCGCAATAACCAACTCGGCGGTTTTCCCTGCGCCGGAGACGCCCGCCACCTGCACGCCGCCAACGTTAACCGCTCCGCCGTTCAGTACGTCCAGGTCGCCATAAAGCGTCAACGTACGGCCAACGTTCCACTGTGAGCCACTCCCCGTGACGGTGGCTTTCGGGCTCAGCGTGTCGGTTTCACCCGGCCCGGTACCATTCCCGATGCGTGCATCGTAAGCGGTATTGAGCGCAGCGCCGTCTTCAATCGCAAGCGTGGAGCGTGCGCCCAGATCGGTGCCTACGCTCAGAAAATTACTGGTCACACGAGAGCCAGCACCCGTGGCGATAAGGTGGCTGTCGTAGCCGCGGGTGGTGCCGACAACAATCTCCTTTGCACTCGCCAGCGCGCCCTCTTCGACTCGCAGGGTGCCGAGGCCAAGATTCAGGTCGCCGCGCAGGACGTACCGATCGTTCACCGCGTTAAGCTCAGCGTCTGGCCCACGGACCGTGACCACGCTTTCATAAATTTTGCCGTCGAACAGCCGACCGATATTGATGTTATAGGCGGTGATTTTGCCATTATCGATCAGCAGGTTTCCGCGTTGGTTACGTCCAACATAAACATCTCCGGTGTAACCCAGCGTTTCGGTAATACGCGCGTCGCCATCAAAAAAGGCATCGGCTGCACGCGCGATATCGGCAGGTAAAAACAGTAACAGCGGCGCGGAAAATAGAGCGAGGTAAAGTCTGGAAAGCGGCGTCTTAACCGCTAAAGCATGCGATGTAGAGTTATTCACGGGCTATCTCCGTACTCATTAGCGTGATGTCTGGAAAATCGTTTTTATGAAAACTCAGATACGTCAGAAAATGTAAAAGGCGTTATTTATGTACGCCTTTTGATGCGGCGTTAATTATTTATGTGTGACAACAGGTGTACAGGTTGGCGCGCTTAGCGTCGGTGCGGATCCTAAAATCCCCGGCATCATCATTGATGAACAATCGAAAATACGCCCTTTTTCTGTCGTGGCGCGATAAGACAGTTTTTGTCCTCCCAGTGCGTCCGGCTGGGCGCCATTAACGTTGGTCACGGTTATTTCATCCGATGAGCCCAGTCCCAGCATTTTAGCGGTCTCCGCTTGCAGGAGTGGAATAGCCTGATCGGTTTTCAACGTGGAACAACCGGCTAGCATCAACGTAACGGTTAAAACGATTAGTGGTTTTTTCATAAATTATCCTTGATATCCAACCAGTTAATTTCACTGATTGTATTTATGTTTTCTTTTACCCAAATCAGCGAATAATATATTTCTCTTTCCTAATCGAAAAAACCCTCCTAAAGTAGGGTGGGTAGATAATAATTCATCTGTACTCTAAGATATGCGAAGGTAAAAGGAGGCTCCTTTGGGACAGAATTATGCGTTAGTCGTTGATGACCATCCATTGGTAGCAAGCGGCATCGCCAATTTTCTGATTACACATTGCCAGTTTAAACAGGCGTGTGTGGTGACGAATGAGGATGATTGCTACCGCCAAATTAGGGATCATGGCCCGCCACGTTTGCTGGTAATCGATTTTTGGCTCTCTTCCGGAACGGCCCTGAAATTACTCAAAGAAGTAAAACAACTTTACCCACAGGTACGACTCCTGGTGGTCAGCGGGGATGACAATAATGACATCTGGCGCAAAGTTAATGCCGCCGGGGGACACGGTTTTGTATTGAAAAGCGAGCCACCTGAGATGTTCTCGCGGGCCGTTTTCGCACTCACTGATAATCAGACCTGGTTTCCTGAGGGAAACGAAATTTCCGTTAAGGCAAATAATGAGAAGTTAAGTAAATTTAACTTAACGCCGCGACAAATAGACGTATTAAATATGATTATGCGCGGCCTGCCAAATAAACGAATCGCCGCGCAGCTTTCAATTTCTGAGCCCACGGTCAAAGAACACATCAGCAATATATTGAAAAAGATAGGTGTTAACAGCCGGGTCGAAGCCATCACGCTTCTGCACGGCAAGCAGGAACCGTCGGAATGAGGTTTTTCCAGAGCTTACAAAACGAAGGTATCTCTGCTCCGGCGCAGATCCGTTTGCTAAACAACACCTTTCTGCGGCTGGTATTTAGCTTTAGTGCTGTGCCCTTTGTGGGTATTCCTTTCGCCATCTGGATTTATATGCTTGGGGACGACCTCGGCCCAACGATTATCTGGATAATTATTTATCTGCTATGTGCCGTGGCGATACGACTATTGCACCGACGCTATCAGCGTGAAGCGAAAGAAAACGGTGATAGGGACGTCCTGCGACGCTGGCTTCCGCGTATTAATAATATCGCCTTTATTCACGGGCTGGGCATTTCTTCACTCTATTTAATTACTCCACAGACGCAGAATTTTGACTTTTTCCTGTTACTTAATATCAGCATCGCCGCTATCGTCGCCGCCAATGCGACGCATCTGACGCCGGTCATCAGCACCTTTACGCGCTTTTTCTTCGCCTCCTGGGGGGTGCTGAACCTCGGTATTATCTGGCGGCTGGATGAGTTGATGTTCATCGTGCTCATGCTGAATCTGCTTTACGGCTTCGCAATTTACCGCCATGCGTTAACTTCCCATGCGTTCTTTATTCAGCAGGCACTGCTTGAGGAAAAAAGCTCACGCCTGGCGGAACAGTTTCGTCAGGCCAAAGAGGACGCGGAGCAGGCACTGCTGGATAAAAATCAGTTTCTGACCACCGCCAGCCACGATCTGCGCCAGCCCGTACACGCTATGGGCTTTCTGATCGAAGCCATCCTCCACCGAAACCGGGACGACAGCCTGACGCCACAGCTTCTTGACCTGCAGCAGAGCGTTCGCTCGGTACATTTAATGCTCAACTCTCTGCTCGATCTCAGCAAAATAGAATCCGGGAATGTCCTCTCTGTCCCGACCAAAGTGGATATCGGTGCTCTGCTCGACTCGGTCATCACGCTGTTCCGCGAAGAGGCCAACAGCCGCGCGCTTAGGCTGTGCATCCGGCGGCCTAAACGCCGTATCTACGTGATGGGCGATTCGCTGCTGGTGCGACAGTCCCTGATTAACCTGATTCAAAACGCCCTTCGTTACACGCTCCAGGGCGGGGTGCTGGTCGCCATCCGACCGCGCGGTGACGAGTGTATGGTGGAGGTGTGGGACACGGGAGTCGGTATCGCCGATGAAGAGAAGGGCAAAATCTTCTCACCTTACTACCGCCCCGAGCTGGCATGGAAGATCGACAGCGCCGGACACGGGCTGGGACTGGCCGTAGTGGCCCGTTGTGCCAAGCTGATGAAGGTGAAATACGGGATGCAATCCATTGAAGGTAAAGGCTCACGCTTCTGGATGCGCTTCACCCAATATGCTGGCGAAGACATCGCGCCGGATATCCCGCCCGCCGCTGACAACACCGCCACGCCGGTACGCTATGCGCCCCTGCACGGTTCCTGCCTGGTCGTCGATGACGACCCGCTGGTGACGTCTGCCTGGGAGAGCCTGATGAACATCTGGGGAATCGACGTACGCTGTGCGGCCTCGGCTGAAGAAGCGTTTGCCATAATCGACGACGGCTTTACGCCGTTCGCCGTGCTGTGCGACCAGCGTCTGCGATCCGGCGAAAGCGGCTTCGATATCCTGAAAGCGCTTTTTGACCGTCTGCCGGATATGAGCGGCGCCATAGTCAGCGGCGAATTTAATTCACCGGTTCTGCTGGAGGCGGAGCAGGAAGGGTATCTGGTGCTGCGCAAGCCTCTGGAGCCGGCTAAACTGCATGCGCTGCTGACGCAGTGGTCAGGGTGTCGTGGATATAAATAAGTTGAAGTCCTTTCGGTTCGGTGCCTTTTAAAGCGTTGTAATGACATCTGCGTTACGCGTGTTGTATACTTAATATCCATTGAACAGAGGAGGACAACACCATGCCAGCTGCAAACACTATGGCGGTGAAACGCGAAACCCTTAACCTGCGCATCAGGCCTGCCGAGCGGGATCTTATCGATCGGGCAGCGAAAGCGAGAGGGAAAAACCGTACTGACTTTGTGCTGGAAGCAGCCCGCGCAGCTGCGGAAGAGGCACTGATCGAACAACGCATCATAATGGCCGATCCAGAGGCTTATCAGGAATTTCTGACCCGTCTGGATCAGGCTCCAGCACCTAATGCCGCACTGCGTAAAACTATGCAGACCCTTGCGCCGTGGGAGCAGGAAAAATGATCTCTGCCCCAGTGCCCCTTCGAGCCGGGCATATTCTTACTCCATTTTGCTGTGGGGTAGATTCGATGGATAACTGGCTTAAGCAGCGGGCGATGAAAAATCAGGCCAGTGGTGCATCGCGTACATTTGTCTGTTGTGGCGGAGATTCTAACGTACTGGCTTATTACGCGCTGGCGTCCAGCGCGGTCACAATGAATACGGCACCCGGCCGCTTTCGTCGCAATATGCCCGATCCCATCCCTGTTGTAGTGCTGGGACGCCTGGCGGTAGATCAGTCTCTTCATGGGCAGGGCGTTGGTCGGGCGCTGGTACGCGACGCCGGGCTGCGGGTGATCCAGGTGGCGGAGAGCATCGGCATCCGCGGAATGCTGGTTCATGCCCTGTCGGATGAAGCGCGGGAATTTTATCTGCGGGTGGGGTTTGAGCCATCGCCGATGGATCCGATGATATTGATGGTGACGTTGGGGGATTTGGTGGCGAGTATTTAGCAGAGATATAGAACTCTTTCGTATTGAATGAAGAGCACTTCCAGTTCGTGCAGGCAACACCATGAATCAAAAGGTACTTCAAAAGGGACCAATGGGCTTTAAGATAACGCCCATTGGTGAAGCATGATATAAAACCGAAAAACGTAATTTATCACTCTGTTTTTTTTTGCATGCCATACCAAAGTACAGCGGGTACAGGAGTTCTAAAATGTCTGCAGGCAATAAAATCGAGTATAATTAAACCTGCCTGTGTCGCACTTGACTCTTTAAAAATATTATATCTTTTGTTTTTACGTAGTTCATCCATTCTCTTCTTGTAATCATTCATATTATCCGGAAAAGCTATTGGTGCCTCGGTCTCACCAGTGAAGGATTGAGCTGGATGAAAGTAAAGGTGTCTATAAAGGTCATTCGTTGGGTGCCATAGCTGGGAGCATATATTTTTATATGAATCTTTTATTCCAGTTAATAATGCGGAATATCCTTCTTCTTTTTCCAGTATCACACACCATCCCATTAAAGTGGGGATAATCCAGGACATGTTTGTTGTTTTTTCTTTTAAATATGCATCATCGCTATTGCATTCCATGCTAATAAGATCGTCAATAGAATCTGTTGATATCGGATGTTCTCGTCCAATCCTGAGTACGTAGTCCAACCTCCAAATTAGTTCTCTAAGCCATTTTTCGACAGCATCCTTTCTCCCCATCAGCGAAAGAAATATTAATCCAAGAGCAATTTCAATGGCATTCTCATCAAGACGTGGCGAACCAGATGCGGGATTGTTTATAATTAACGCACACAAGCTATCGGCAACGATATCGGCATTATGAATCTGAAGCGCACCACCATTATTATCTTTCCTATGGGCGAGGAAAAAATTATTTAATCCGAGAGTTGCAAGTATACCAATTTGTTCAAATACAGTTATGTTGACCAGTGAACTTTCAGTTGAATATGAAGAAAGAATATATTTTCCATGGAAATATGGTTGAACTTTGGAAAAATATTCAGCTGAAATGTTAATGTAACTTTGCCATATAACTTCAAACGCAGGGAAGTATTTTTCTGGATCTTTTTCAAGATTGATGCGGTGCCATACCCATAGTAGACATCGTTCAGATACAAACAAAGCTTGCTTAGTGTTGCCATCCTGTATTGCCCAGTAAGCTAATATATTAGCCGCGAGATAGCAGGTGCGGATTGACTTCTCCAGTTCTACTTTATTGATCTCTTTAGTTTTTCTCCCCTCATCATCAAGCATCAGGATTCTTAGTAGTAACCGATGATAATCAATCCGTGAATAATCATTTTCACTAATCAATGATAGCGACTTTCTTAAATCGGTTCTGTCAATATCGTTAAATATATGCTCGTTTAACATGTATTTTTCGATAAAAGTGGAAAGCTTATCTGCTCCCCAGAAATCAAACTCATGGGGTTTATGATCATCAAGATATCCGGCCCAATTTTGATTTATCTCTTCTTTCATATCACCACTGGTGGATAAAATTATTTTCTTGGGCAGTTTTTTGTGTTTTGGTTGTAAATGATTTCTAAGGTAAACATCAAAAACTTCATTTAAACTTTGTCGTATGGACTGTGGCCCGGAATCCCATTCAGATCTACCAAGATCTTTTTGCTTAATTACAAATATAAATAGTTTTTTTTCCCCATCATCAGGATCTTTACCTATTGCAGCAATATCGACACCATATTGTCTTGTTCCCGTTTGTGTAGTAAATAAAGGGACGATACTCATTGATAATAATAAATTAGGCAATAGCCTGTCGAGTTCATTTCTCTCTTTCAATGTTCGAATATATTGAGAAATTAGTACTTTCATATTGTATCCTTTTTTGCTGTCTTGAACATTGCCAAGCGTAATTCATACCCAACATTGTCCATAACGTACCTTCGCGGAAGAGAATAGCTACTCGAAAATGGGTACAGATATGATGGTTCACTATAGCCAGTACCAAAGTTATCATTGTAATAAAAAGAGCCTATTCCTGCTTTTAGTTGTATGCGGGTAGCTATTTTAAATACAAGCGAATCTTCATTTATAGCCTCTTGGTTTTTGGTCATAACTTTATTCCGTTCTTTTTGAAAGGACAGTACATATGCTGAAGGTGGTTCGAATTCTTTTACTCTTGGATATATTTTTAGAGAGTTAAGATAGTCTTCCGTACGAACAAGTATTTCGTCATATATTTTTAATAAGCGATTTCTTTTGTTCCTGATTTTATTTTTGCATTCTCGTATTACATCAATAACATAGTTTGGATAATCAATGGCTATTTCATTTGATATGACAGATATTACAATTTTATCGGTTCTTTTATTTGCGTTATCAATATTCAGTAATGAAAGTATGGAAGACATTAAATGTTTCTCATTAGTAATATAACCCAAAGTTCTACGCACCAAAAAAATGAAATCTCTTTCAGTGAAATTATTAATAATGGGAAGGCTATAACTTAATGAATTACTACTATCATTAACCATTAAATATGTGGATAGTAATTGTGAAAACTCAGAGATTTCTGGAGTGTCATCTATAAGTGCCAATGTGAAAATTTCATTCATTAATTCAGTGGATTTTGTAGCATGATATAAAAAACTCTCTAATTCCTGAGATTTTCTTACTATAGAAGCATTCTTTATCATTACAAAGAGGCAGTTAATCAATAAATGATGTTTGGTTTCATCTTCAGTGAGTGATGATAAAATATGGAGTATTAACCCTCTGAGTTCGATATCATCTCCTGAGTTAATACAGATGATATTTATCCAGTCAGGAAAGTCAGCATGAGATTGTAACTTTTTAGCTGTTGCTATTTTTTGGCAAAGCAACGCTATTGCTTTTATATTTTTATCCTTGAGCAAATTAAGGATGACTTCACAAAATTCAGGTATTTTATCTACCGTATTTACGATTGCTTGTATAGCAGCATTGGAAATATCTGTAACCGGAGAAGCGATTTTTTCTTGGATGATTAATTTTATTTCATTGTTACGATATTCTATATTATTCACCTCAACATATCTGCCAAGTATCCACAAGGCTTGAGGAGACAAGATAACATCATTTTCTTCTATGTCAGCGAGCAAAATATCAATAGCTGATGTATAGTTTTCTTTTCTTAGTGAAAATAAGGCAATATTATAGAGGTGAAGAGTTTCTTTTTTTATATCTGAATGAAATTTATTAATTATCTTATAACATTCTTGAGGGTTATTGGCTAGTCGTTCTCCTAACAATGTAAATACTCCAGGATATTGATTGTATTTATTGTGAATGGTGGAGAAAAAATTAAACAAAGTATTTATATCTAGATGTTTAGAATGTTTTACAAATTGATCGGACAGAGACGTAACTTCATATTGGTTACGTTCAGATGCGAGCAGCATATGCCAAATATTGATTTTATCTTCATATAAACTGAGAAATATACCTGCGGTTGAACGATCATCACGCAAAGTCTTACCCCATATGCAAAAAGCAGTCTGAAGTATGATTTTCTCTGCATCAATGCAATCACTGTCTATTTCTGAGAAATAATGATGGGCAACATAATGATCTCTGTCTTCATAAGATGAAAAGATTAATTTACCGTCCTTTAGACAGTAGCCTTCAGATTTCTCTACGTTTAGAAATGAGAGCTCCTGTTCAGTGAGTTCATACTCCATTTCATCTGAGTTTGACAAAAAGAGTTTATAAGCAATATCTTGAACAAGATTATCCTTCATTATCATACCTCCAATAAAGGCAGGATTATGCCTGTAAAGTTTAACTCTATGCTTTATACCAGAAAAATGGGCTTGACCACCCTCATCAAATCAATGTCCGTGTTTTTTACCGTAAGCATAGTTATGTTTTGTATGCAGTGGAAGAGGAGAGACTTGGTTTAATGAACGGGCTGATACATAGAGAACTTGCTTCACCAGCTGTTTTTTTATTTTCTACGAGCTATCTTCCATAACCTCGCTTGCTGCTATTGGCTAATTACAGTATCTTTTACCCGCACCTGCAAAATCAGGTGTCGGGCTTGACCTCCTGAAAATTGTTACAGGCGACATATGACGCGCCAGCGTCTTTTTTATGTCGTACGCACGGCTATACCTCAATGGCGGGCCGGGCGGGGGCGTCGTAAGGCGCGCCGGTTTCCTGTAACGCCGGTAAGGTCAACCCTGCTCGGTTCCGCCACCCGTGAGATTGACCTCTCCAGTGACGGAAATATAAACGTTACAGGAGGATGCCACTATGGCTACTATCCCAACATCGATTCACCCTTTATTTACCGTTTCCTTCAATCACAAAACCGACTTCACGGAACTCGCGGACAACTGCGAGCGTTTTAGTGAAGCGCTGGTGGAGTGCCATGATCCTGTGCAGAAAATGGCGTTGTGCGGGCGGCTTTGTGCCTGTCTGGCCTTATTACAACCGACGTTGATGGAACCTGTGCCGGAGTTTTTAAAAGAGAGCCTGACGGTGGATGAAATACCATTGCATGTACCTGCTTTTGAAGTGGAAGCGGACCAGGTGGGGCATTACTGCCAGGTACTGACACAATTGATAGTGAGTGGGTCTCTGACGGTGGAAGCCGAAAGAGTCATCAGTGATTTACTGTATGAACTGGTGGGATATTACGCCGAAACGTTAAAAGCGCCGCGTTGGCTAAGAACAAAAGAAGGAAGCATTGAGCTGTTAGACTAGCCCAAAAGCAAAAACCCGCCTTTTGGGCGGGTTCTTTAAATAGTGGTGCCCGGACTCGGAATCGAACCAAGGACACGGGGATTTTCAATCCCCTGCTCTACCGACTGAGCTATCCGGGCAACGGGGCGCATTAAACCCGATCCTCCCTCCGACGTCAACGAAATTTGTTGTTTTCGTTGCAGACTGCACACTCTCTCACCATTTCGTCGCAAACTTAAGCGAAAAAGTGCGTCCAGAGCGCGGAAAGCGGCATCGCGAGCAGCAGGGCAGGGAGCATGTTCACCACTGCAAACATCTTGATGCCACAGATGCGCAGCCCTGTCGCCAGCAGCAGCAGGCCGCCGACGGCGGTAAAGTCCGCCATCATCGCAGGCGTCGTCAGCGGCAGGATCAGCGTGGCGCAGGTGGCCAGCGCCAGCTGTATAAGCAACATCGGTACACAAATCGCCGCCACGGCGATGCCGAGGGTGGTGGCAAAGATGGTGGCAGTAAAGAAATCCAGAAACGCTTTCGCAATCAGTATGCTGGGATCGCCGGTCATCCCTTCCTGCATCGAACCGAATATCCCCGTGCCGCTGGCGCAGAACAGAATAATGATCGCAACGTAGTTCTGAATAAACGACTCGTGCGTGCCGTGCTTTGCCTTGCCCGGTCGGGCAATCAGATTTTTGGCTTTGCCTACCGCGTGATTAATGCCTTTTTCCAGATAGCAAAACTCGCCGATCAGCGCGCCGAGCAGTGTCGCCAGTACCATCACCGGCAGGTTGGCGCATTTCACCACTAAAAGGATACCAATCCCTAACGACGCCAGGCCAAAAATGGAGGGCATGGAGACGCGAATACGCTCCGGCAACCGCTGGCTTAATACTGCCCCAAGTACACCGCCCAGCAATACGGCTCCCGCATTGATAAAGGGTCCAATCACCACGTTTAACTCCTGTTATTTAAGCACTGGCATTGCATGATTATGGCACGTCCGTCCCTGATTATGCTTAGCTTTGGGAGGCGTAACGCATACTGATTCCTTCTTGCACCTGAAAATAAAAGGTGACATGATTGCGCGAATTTTCTCCTTCCTGTCTCACCGTTCGGTGAGGGTATTTGCGCTTATGAAAACCATGAAAATTGCCGTCAGCCGTGAGCTGGTATCCAAAGTTTCTACGCATCGCGAAAAGGTTATGCTGGATAACACCGATTTCACCGATGTGGCGGCAGTCGTCATTACGGTTGTTGAAAGCTACAGCGGCATTCTTGCGTTGCTGAAGCGTACGGGCTTTCAGCTACCGGTATTTATGTTCTCAACAGAGCCAGGAGAGGTGCCAGAGGGTGTCACGGCGATCATCTCGGGTAAAGCACAGGAATTGCTGGAACTGGAATCTGCCGCCTGCCGGTATGAAGAGAACCTGCTGCCACCCTTTTTTGACACCCTGAGCCAGTATGTGGCGATGGGAAACAGCACCTTTGCCTGTCCGGGTCACCAGCACGGCGCCTTTTTTAAAAAACATCCCGCCGGGCGGCAGTTTTACGACTTCTTCGGTGAAAACGTGTTTCGTGCCGATATGTGCAATGCCGACGTGAAGCTCGGTGATTTGCTGATCCACGAAGGTTCTGCCAAGCACGCGCAAAAGTTCGCGGCGAAAGTGTTCAACGCGGATAAAACCTACTTCGTGCTGAACGGCACGTCGGCGGCCAATAAAGTGGTGACCAATGCGCTTCTGACCCGTGGCGATCTGGTGCTGTTCGATCGTAACAACCATAAGTCCAACCATCATGGGGCGCTGATCCAGGCCGGGGCAACGCCTGTCTATCTTGAGGCAGCCCGTAATCCGTTTGGTTTTATCGGCGGGATCGATGAACACTGCTTTGATGAGGCCTGGCTGCGGGAACTGATCCGTGACGTCGCGCCGCAGAAAGCCGCCGAGGCGCGCCCGTTCCGTCTGGCGATCATTCAGCTCGGCACCTACGACGGCACGATCTACAACGCCCGTCAGGTGATCGACAAGATCGGTCACCTTTGCGACTACATCCTCTTTGACTCCGCCTGGGTCGGCTACGAGCAATTTATCCCGATGATGGTGGAAACGTCTCCGCTTCTGCTGGAACTGAACGAGAACGATCCGGGAATTTTCGTGACCCAGTCGGTCCACAAACAGCAGGCCGGGTTCTCGCAAACCTCACAGATCCATAAAAAGGATAACCATATTCGCGGTCAGTCGCGCTTCTGCCCGCACAAGCGGCTGAACAATGCGTTTATGCTGCATGCCTCCACCAGCCCGTTTTACCCGCTGTTTGCGGCGCTGGACGTGAACGCCAAGATCCACGAGGGTGAGAGCGGACGCAGGTTGTGGGCTGAATGCGTCGAGCTGGGCATTGAAGCGCGCAAGGCCATCATCGCCAACTGCAATATGATCAAACCCTTTATCCCACCGGTAGTGGCGGGGCGGCCATGGCAGGATCACCCCACGCAGGCCATCGCCAGCGAGCGTCGCTTCTTTAGTTTTGAACCGGGTGCAAAATGGCACGGTTTTGAAGGCTATGCCCGTGAACAGTATTTCGTCGATCCGTGCAAGCTGCTGCTGACCACGCCGGGCATTGATGCGGAAACAGGGCACTATACCGATTTCGGCATTCCGGCGACCATTCTCGCCCACTACCTCCGCGAAAACGGCATTGTGCCGGAGAAGTGCGATCTCAACTCCATCCTGTTCCTGCTGACGCCAGCCGAGAGCGCGGAGAAGCTAATGCAACTGGTGGCGATGCTGGGGCAGTTTGAACAGCATATTGAAGACGATACGCCGCTCGTGGATGTGCTGCCGACCATCTATCAGAAATACCCGGTGCGTTACCGCGACTATACGATCCGTCAGCTGTGCCAGGAGATGCACGATCTCTACGTCAGCTTTAACGTGAAGGATTTACAGAAGGCGATGTTCCGCCAGGAGAGCCTGCCTGCCGTGGTGATGAACCCGCAGGATGCCAACCAGGAGTACATTCGCGGGAATGTCGAACTGGTGCGTATTCGTGACGCCGAAGGACGCATTGCCGCCGAAGGTGCGCTGCCATACCCGCCGGGCGTGCTGTGCGTGGTACCGGGGGAAGTCTGGGGTGGAGCAGTACAGCGCTACTTCCTGGCGCTGGAAGAGGGCATTAATATGCTGCCGGGTTTCTCGCCAGAGTTGCAGGGCGTTTACAGCGAGAAGGATGCCGACGGGATCAAGCGACTGTATGGGTACGTGTTAAAGTAGGGCCCCTCACCCTAACCCTCTCCCCAAAGGGGAGAGGGGATTGCACGGAGCCCCGTCTTTTCACCCTCGCCCCTTTGGGGAGAGGGCCGGGGTGAGGGGAGTTAAGTCGCACTACGCCTGTACATCCTTCTCGGATGCCCAATCTTCCCGTACAGCATCTCCACCGTCAGAAAACCCACCTCCACGCAGTGTTCCAGATAGCGCCGGGTGGTGGTTTTACTCAGTCCCGTCTCGCTCACCACCTCATCCACCGTAAAGCAGTGCGCCGCCTTGTTGTTAAACAGCGTTTGCACCCGCGCCAGCGTGTTCTCCTCTATCCCTTTGCTGCCGTTGTCCAGTCGATAATTTTTCGCCTGTAGCTGATAGAGTGAATCCACGTTCTGCTGGTCGACAATCTTCCAGACGCGCTGCTGTTCGGCAAACTGCACAAAACGTTCCAGCGACTGGCTCAGGCGTTTCCAGGAAACCGGCTTGAGGATGTAGTCGAACGCGCCGTTACGAATCGCCTGGCTACAGGTATCCATATCGCTGGCGGCGGTGATGAAAATCACCGAGCAGTTGGCGCGGGTGAGCATCGGGTTGCTGATAAGGGTGATGCCTTTGCCGTCCGGCAGATAGTTATCCAGCAGCATCAGCTTCGGCTGTTTGCTCTCCAGTTGTACCTGCGCGTCGGCCAGTGACGCGGCAATCCCCACCAGCCTCAGGCGCGGATGTTTACCGATAAGCTCCGCGTGCAGTTGCGCCAGTTCGTTCTCGTCTTCAACAATCAGTACGTCGATAAGTTCATGTTGCATAGTCGGTATCTTCCAGTTCCTGTACGGGGTGCCGGACCGTTCCCGTGGCGGGAATAAACAGTGAGAAAATGGCACCGCGTGGGGTGTTATCGGCAACTTCAATTGCACCGCCAGCCTGCGTGACGTAGCTTTCAATCAGATACAGGCCAATACCGTGATCGCCGCGCGTTTTGGTAGTGATGCCGCGCTCAAAGATCCGGTCGCGGATCTCCGGTGTGATGCCGACGCCCTGGTCGGCGACTTCAATAATCAGTTCCTGCTCGTTCAACTTTATTAGCACGTCTACCGGGGCATGCGGGAGCGGGGCGCGCTGGGTCGCTTCGATGGCGTTATCCAGCAAGTTCCCGATGATCGAGACTAGTTCCGATTCGAGCAGCGGCAGGAAGGGTTTGTCCACTCGGCAGGCTGGATCGAAGCTCAGCTCAACGCCTTTTTCACGCGCGCGGGCGGCCTTTCCAAGCAGCAAACCGCACAGCGTCGGGGAGCTAAAGCGGGACGAGATAAAGTCCAGCAGCTCCTGAGCGTGTTCCGACTGCGCCTGTATATAGCGAATTGCCTCGTCATAACGGCCCATATGCAGCAGGCCGGACAGCGTGGTCATGCGGTTCAGCTGTTCATGGCGCATAATGCGCAGGTTATCAACATAGCGCTTCACCTGGCTGAGCTGGGCGCTGAGCGAGTCGATCTCGTTGCGATCGCGAAAGGTGATCACCCAGCCCTGCAACGCATCTTCCAGCATGATCCGCACCCGGCTGGCAATGACCGTGAGATCGTTAAAGCGACAGATCTCATCGTGGGTGTCTTTCGCAAGCATGGTTTGCGCGTTAAAGAACGGGACGGGCGCGATCACCTGGCTGATGAGTTGACCCCGCAGTTCGCGGGCGGGCTGGCGTAAGCCTAATAATTTACGCGCCGCCTGGTTAATCACCTCAATGCGGAGATCGTCGTCGATGGCAATCACCCCTTCATAAATGGATTCCATCATCGCCTTTTGCTGACGCACCAGCAGGCCGATTTCGCGCGGCTCCAGAGAGAATATCTGCTTCTTGATGCTGCGGGTGAAGAACCAGGAGAAAATAAACAGGGCGATAAGCAGCAGCACGGCGGCAATCAGGATATTAACCACCTTGCTGACGGTGATGGTGTCCAGATAGCTTGTGAGATAGCCTACCGAAACAATCCCCACCACCTGCCCGGCATCATTAAAAATGGGCGCTTTGCTGCGCAGCGAAATGCCTAACCCGCCCTTGCGGATGGTGATGGTGCTTTTGCCGTGTAATACCTCGTCGTTGTCTCCGCCAACCAGCGTTTTGCCTACCCGGTCGGCAAACACGGAATGGAAAAGATGCAGCCCTTTATTGTCACCAATCACAATAAAACTGGCGTCGCTGCGGGCGGCTATTTTCTGCATAAAGTCATGGATGCCCTGGATATCCTTTTGTTCGACTTCTTTTCGCAGAGAAGGAATAAGCGCAATTTCTTCGGCCTGTATTTTTGCGCGCGCGCTCATTTCCTGATAAAGCTGCCTGCCGACATCGACATAATAATATCCGCCCAGTAATGCGAACAGCACTGAGAAAAAGGCGACCAGCGAAATAAACAGCTTGATCTGAAACGATACTTTCATAACTATCACGCGAGATATCAACAGGTCGGCTGAATATATCATCTTTTAAGGCCAGGATGCCCGCTTTGCCGAAAACTTGTGATCCCTTGCACAGCGCAGCCTGTAAAAGATTTTTCCGAAAGTCTTATCCTCTTAAGGCTAAATGAATAAATGTTATTTCTTTGTTCAGTTAAGAAAAGAAACCATAAAAACCACGGTAATAAATAAGGCATAAATCACATTAAATAAAAGAAACCATTAAAACCATAGCGGCCATTAAAACTTCGCTTTTAATATGCCATTCCTCACATAAAGTAAGCCTTTGTGACTCTAAGCTGGACGCACAAAATAACTAAGGGGCTTATTATGAGCACAACTGACGATTCATTCTCTGTTACCCACGACCCGATTGATATTCAGCGGCCATCGCTCAAAGAGCGCTGGTGGCATATTATGGATACCTGGAAAATCGGCATTATTCCTCTGCCACTGTTCGTTCTGGCGGGCGCGCTGATTGCGATAGATTGCCTGGGCGGAAAACTGCCGAGCGACATCGTGGTCATGGTGGCCACGCTGGCCTTCTTCGGCTTTGCCTGCGGTGAGTTCGGCAAACGCCTGCCGATTGTCGGCAAGCTCGGCGCGGCGGCAATTTGCGCCACCTTTATCCCTTCCGCGTTGGTCTATTACGGCCTGCTGCCGGACGTGGTGGTCGAGTCCACGACCAAATTCTATAAATCCACCAATATTCTCTACCTCTATATCTGCTGCATTATCGTCGGCAGCATCATGAGCATGAACCGCACCGTGCTGATCCAGGGCTTCCTGCGCATCTTCTTCCCGATGCTGTGCGGTGAAATCGTCGGCATGATTGTCGGCATGGGCGTTGGACTGGCGCTGGGCCTCGAGCCGTTCCAGATCTTCTTCTTTATCATTCTGCCGATCATGGCGGGCGGCGTCGGGGAAGGGGCGATCCCGCTCTCTATCGGCTATGCCACCCTGCTGCACATGGATCAGGGCGTGGCGCTCGGCCGCGTGCTGCCGATGGTAATGCTCGGCGGCCTGACGGCGATCATCATCTCCGGTTGCCTCAACCAGCTCGGGAAACGCTACCCGCACCTGACCGGTGAAGGCCAGCTGATGCCTAACCGCGCCAACGCCGATGCCACCGTCTCTCAACCCGCGTTCTCCGGCAAAGCGGATGTGACCACCATCGCCTCCGGCGCGCTGCTGGCGGTGCTGCTGTACATGCTGGGCATGCTCGGTCACAAGCTGATTGGTCTGCCAGCGCCGGTCGGTATGCTGTTTATGGCGGTGCTGGTGAAGCTCTGCAATGGCGCCTCTCCGCGTCTGCTGGAGGGTTCTCAGGTGGTGTACAAATTCTTCCAGACCTCCGTGACCTACCCGATTCTCTTCGCCGTTGGCGTGGCGATTACCCCATGGCATGAACTGGTGGCGGCGTTCACCGTCAGCAACCTGCTGGTGATTATCAGCACCGTTTCCGCGCTGGTGGCAACCGGATTCTTCGTTGGCAAAAAGATTGGTATGCACCCGATTGATGTCGCCATCGTCTCCTGCTGTCAGAGCGGGCAGGGCGGTACCGGTGACGTGGCGATCCTGACCGCAGGCAACCGCATGAGCCTGATGCCATTCGCCCAGATTGCTACCCGTATCGGCGGGGCGATTAACGTCTCTGTCTCACTGCTGATTCTGGGCAACTTCCTCGTTTAAGTTTTCAGGAAAGAACAATGAAACTCGCAAGCTTTTTATACCAGGGTAAACGCAGCTACGGCATCGTTCAGGCCGGGGGCGTGATTGATTTAGGCCGCCGCCTGGGCGACCGCTATGGCGACCTTAAAGCGCTGTTGCAGGGGAACGGGCTGGCGCAGGCCACCCGTTTTCTGAACGACGCGGTGGATGTACCGCTGAACGCCATCACCTTCTTACCGGTGATTGTCCAGCCGGAAAAAATTCTCTGCGTGGGCATGAACTATGCCGACAAGCGCAAGGAGTTTGATCAGCATAACCCGGCCCCGACCCTGTTTGTCCGCTTCCCGGATTCACAGATCGGCCACAACGAGCCGGTGCTGAAGCCGCGCCACTCCAGCGAGTTCGACTACGAAGGCGAGCTGGCGGTGATCATCGGCAAAGGCGGGGAGAACATCAGCCGCGACGACGCCCTGCGCCACGTGGCGGGCTACAGCTGCTACATGGACGGCTCCGCCCGCGACTGGCAGCACACCTGGTTCACCGCCGGGAAAAACTGGCGGCAGACCGGGGCGTTCGGCCCGTGGATGGCGACGGCGGATGAGATCCCGGACCCGCACAGCCTGGCGATCCGCACCTGGCTGAACGGCCGCATGGTGCAGGAGGACAACACCAGCAGCATGATCCACAAGGTGGCGGAGCTGATCGAGTACATCAGCACCTTCACCCGTCTCAGCCCGGGCGACGTGATCATCACCGGCTCGCCTGGCGGGGTGGGTAAAAAGCGCAACCCGCCACTGTTTATGAAGGAGGGGGATCGCATTGAGGTGGAGATCGAACATATCGGTCATCTGAGCAACGTGATCGTGGAAGCGCCAGCCGTCGGGCTCGCGGCAGCGCACTGAGTAAGGCGGCAGCATGCAATCGCAACCCATTGATTTTCGCCACACCGTTGTGGCGAAACACCCGGAACGCTTAAGCCAGATCCGCTACCTGCTGGCAGACAGCGGCCTTGGCCTGGACAACGACATCACGCTGTTTGTTGAAGCCTGGTCCGGCGCGCAGCTGGTGGGTTGCGCCGGGCTTGCTGCCAACGTCATCAAGTGCGTCGCGGTCAACGAGCAGCTTCGTGGGGAAAACCTCAGCGCGCGTCTGCTGGCAGAGGTGGAAAATGCGGCGCTGGAGCGCGGCCATTTTCACCTCTTCCTCTGCACCCGTCCGTGCAATAAGGAACGCTTTGGCCGCAGCGGTTTCTGGCCGGTTGCCCAGAGCGGGAACAGCGCGGTGCTAATGGAGAACACTCCGCAAGGGATCGTGCGCTACTGCCGTACCTTAAGCCGGATGCGAAAGGGCGGGGAAAAAATTGGCGCGATAGTGATGAACGCCAACCCGTTCACCCTCGGTCACCGTCATCTGGTGGAGCAGGCGGCGGCGCAGTGCGATGCTCTACATCTGTTCGTGGTGCGTGAAGACGCCTCGTTCTTCCCGTTCAGCGCGCGCCTTGAGATGGTGCGCGCGGGCGTGGCGCATCTGCCGAACGTGGTGGTGCATGAAGGCTCGCAGTACATCATCTCCCGCGCCACGTTTCCGGCCTACTTCCTGAAGGAGACCGGCAAAGTGCAGCAGGCGTGGAGCGAGATCGACGTGCTGATCTTCCGGGACTTTATCGCCCCGGCGCTGGGCATCACGCACCGCTTCATCGGCTCGGAGCCGTTCTGCGATATCACCCGCCAGTACAACCAGACGCTGCACGACCTGCTGGCCTCGCACATCGACGTGGTGGAGATGCCGCGCATCAAAGCCACCGGCAACGCCATTTCGGCCTCGGAAGTGCGCCGTTTACTCAAGACACAGCAGTTTTCCCGGATCCGGGAGATTGTCCCGGACTCCACCTTCGCGCACCTCGAAGCACATTATCGTGCGAGTGCGGAAGTCGCATAACTATCAGGAATTTATCATGAATATTGTAAGGGAGGCGCTGGCCGGAACGCAGGAGTCCAGCGACCTGATGGTGAAAATCGCCCCCGCTCACGGTGAGCTGGAGATTGTCATCCACAGTGAAGTGATTAAGCAGTTTGGCGAGCAAATACGCCAGGTGGTCAACGACACATTGCGCGCCATGAACGTGCACCAGGGATTAATCATTATTGAAGACAAAGGGGCGCTGGACTGTGTGATCCGCGCCCGCCTGCAAAGCGCGCTTCTGCGTGCCGCCGATGAACAGGCCATCAACTGGGGGGCGCTGAAATGAGCAAACTCCTCCGCAGTATGCTGTTCCTGCCGGGCGCCAATGCCGCCATGCTCTCCACCGCCTTTATCTACCGCCCCGACTCCATCATGTTTGACCTTGAGGACGCCGTGGCCCTGCGTGAGAAAGACACCGCACGCATGCTGGTGTTCCACGCGTTGCAGCACCCGATGTATCAGGATATCGAAACCGTGGTGCGTATTAACCCGCTGAGCACGCCGTTTGGCCTGCTGGATCTGGAGGCCGCCGTACGCGCGGGCGTAGACGTGATTCGCCTGCCAAAAACCGACACCCCGGACGATATCTACGAGCTGGAAGGCCACCTGGAGCGCATTGAGCAGGAGTGCGGGCGCGAAGTGGGTTCCACCCGCGTGATGGCGGCGATTGAATCGGCCATTGGCGTCATCAACGCCGTGGCGATTGCCCGCAGCTCCCCGCGACTTATCGGCATCGCGCTGGCCGCCTTTGACTACGTAATGGACATGCAGACCGAGCGCGGCGACGGCACCGAGCTGTTCTACGCCCGCTGCGCCGTGCTGCACGCCGCCCGCGCGGCAGGCATCGACGCTTTCGACGTGGTGTGGTCAGACGTTAATGACGAAGCCGGGTTCCTGCGCGAGGTCGATCTGATCCGCAAGATGGGCTTTAACGGCAAATCGCTGATTAACCCGCGCCAGATTGACCTGCTGCACAACGCCTACGCCCCGACTCAGGAAGAGGTGGAGCACGCCAAACGGGTGATTGAAGCGGCAGAAGAGGGCGAGCGTAACGGCCTGGGCGTGGTCTCGCTCAACGGCAAAATGGTGGATGCACCGATTATTAACCACGCGCAGGTGGTGCTGGAGCGCGCGGCGGCCTCCGGCGTGCGTCGGTAAGGATGACATAATGAATCAGACAGAACTTCTCCATGTGAATTTCCCCCATCTGCGGGATCTGAAGCCCTTTGATACCGCCCACAGCGCGACGCCGTGGCTGGCGGACAGCGAGGCGAAACACAACCGTAAGCTTTGCGCCTCCCTCGAAGAAGCCGTCATGCGCAGCGGCTTGCAGGACGGGATGACCATCTCTTTCCACCATGCCTTTCGCGAAGGCGACCGGGTGATCAACACCGTTGTGGCGCTGCTGGCGCGGATGGGTTTTAAAAATTTGACCCTGGCCTCCAGCTCGCTGATGACCTGCAACGACGCGCTGATCGAGCATATTCAAAGCGGCGTGATCGCCCGAATTTACACCTCCGGTATGCGCGGCAGGCTGGCGGAGGCCATCTCCCACGGGCTGATGGACGAGCCGGTACAAATTCACTCCCACGGGGGGCGCGTGAAGCTGCTCCAGGATGGCGAGCTGAATATCGACGTGGCATTTCTCGGCGTGCCGTGCAGCGATGAGTTTGGCAACGCCAACGGCACGCAGGGCAAATCGTGCTGCGGTTCGCTGGGCTACGCCATGGTGGACGCACACTTTGCCCGTAAGGTGGTGCTGCTGACCGAAGAACTGGTGCCGTTCCCGAATATGCCCGCCAGCCTGGTGCAGGATCAGGTGGACTACATCGTGCAGGTGGAGAGCGTGGGCGACCCGGCGAAAATCAGCGTCGGTGCGGCGCGCGTCACCAGCAACCCGCGCGAGCTGATGATTGCCCGCTATGCGGCGGACGTGATTGAACACTCTGGTTACTTTAAACCGGGCTTCTCGATGCAGACCGGCTCCGGCGCGGCGGCGACCGCCTGCACCCGCTTTATGGAAGAGAAGATGGAGCGCAGCGGCGTGAAGGCGCGCTTCGCCCTTGGCGGTATCACCGGCAACCTGGTGGATTTGCACGAGAAGGGGCTCATCGAAAAGCTGCTCGACACCCAGTGCTTTGACGGCCAGGCAGCGGCCTCGCTGGCGCGCAACCCGAACCACGTGGAGATCTCCACCAACGTCTACGCCAACCCCGGCAGCAAGGCGGCAAGCTGCGACCAGCTCGACGTGGTGATCCTCAGCGCGCTGGAAATCGACGTCGATTTTAACGTCAACGTCATCACCGGATCCGACGGCGTGATGCGCGGCGCATCCGGCGGGCACTGCGACGTGGCGTCGGCAGCCAACCTGACCATTGTGGTCGCGCCGCTGCTGCGAAGCCGCATCCCGACCGTTGTGAAGCGCGTTACCACGCGCCTCACGCCGGGGGAGAGCATTGACGTGCTGGTCACCGACCACGGTATTGCGGTCAACCCGGCGCGCCCGGAGATCCGCGAACGACTCATGGAAGCAGGCCTGAAGGTTGTAGATATCAACGCGCTCTATGAGCGGGCGATTTCCCTGACCGGCGTACCGAAACCGATTGAGTTCACAGACAAAATTGTCGGGGTGATCCGCTACCGCGACGGCAGCGTGATCGACACCGTTCGACAGGTAAAGGAGTGAATATGACTATTGCGACACCCGTGCGGACGGGTGTCAGCCTGGACGCGCTACTGGCGGCGAAAGAGCGCCGCGCAGCCCGTCAGGCTGACTGGCTTACGCACCATCAACAACCGGTGATCTCCCTAACGCTGGTCACGCCCGGGCAAATCAAAGACAGCCTGCGCTATCGCAACACCATGGGCGTGGCGTTACAGATGTGCGACCAGCTGCTGTGGGAAAACCGCTGGCAGGTGCTGGATCGCCAGGTGCTCTGGCTACCCACCGGACCTGAAGCGCTGTGGTGCGTCGCGCATCCGGCGGCGGAAATTAAAGCGCACTGTGCTGAACTGGAGCAGACGCACCCGCTCGGCAGACTGTGGGATCTGGATGTGATCTGCCCTGAAAACGGCCACGTTGGCCGTCAGTCGTTGGGTTCACACCTCAGGCGCTGTCTGATTTGCGACGAGCCTGCCCACGCTTGTTCCCGTTCTCGGCACCATCCCGTTGAGCAGGTGGTTTCCCGCGTGGAGAAAATGATAGATGACTGGTTTGCTCGCGACTAAACCGCGCCCGGTTGATGTTCCTGCGCTTGCCGCAGAGGCGCTGTGGCAGGAGCTGGAGCTGACCCCCAAACCGGGGCTGGTGGACAGGCTCAATAACGGCTCCCATCGCGATATGGACCATATCTTATTCCTCCGCAGCATTGCGGCGATTACGCCGTGGTTTGCCCGTTTTGCGGAACTGGGTGAAGCACATGCGGAAAAACCTGCTGGAGAGCAGCTACGGATTATCCGCCCGATGGGAATGGCCTGTGAGCAGGCGATGTACGCCGCCACGGGCGGGGTGAACACGCACAAGGGCGGGATTTTTGCCCTTGGTTTGCTCTGCTTCGCCGCCGGACGTGTGAAAAATATCTCTGCGGATAGCCTCTGTTGTGAGGTAAGTAACATCTGTCGTGGGCTCGTGGCGCGGGAACTGGGCGGGCGCAGCGGGCAGGCAACGGCGGGAGAGCGACAGTTTCAGCAGTACGGTTTAACCGGCGCGCGCGGTGAGGCAGAAAGCGGCTTCAGCACGGTGCGTAAGGCTTTGGATGCGTGGAACGGTCAGTCGCTTCACGCCCTGCTGTTGCGCCTGATGGCGGTAAATCAGGACAGCAATCTCGTTTCGCGCGGCGGCATTGAGGGGCTGCGCTACGTTCAGGGCTACGCGCGGGAATTACTGGCTAACGGCTGGGACTGCGAGGCGTTGCTGAAGATGGATAAGGCATTGATTGAACGCAATCTGAGCCCGGGCGGCAGCGCGGATTTGCTGTCGGTGGGGTGGGTGCTTTCTGGAATAAAATAGCCGGGTGGCGGCTACGCCTTACCCGGCCTACGGTCTGGTTTTGTAGGCCCGGTAAGCGCAGCGCCACCGGGCACAACAATCAATGCGCGATCGGCTGCGCACCGTGTGGTTCGCGTACGTGCTTGTACTTGAACAGCACGATGAACGCGAAGAAAAGCACCAGTGAGTACCCGGCGAAGATCAGCCACACTGGCTGCCAGTTGGTGATGCCGTTGGTGGTATACATCTCAACCACTTTGCCGCTCACCACGCCGCCCAGAATACAGCCGAAGCCGTTGGTCATCATCAGGAACATGCCCTGCGCGCTGGCGCGAATTTCAGGTTTCACCTCTTTTTCTACAAACACCGAGCCGGAGATGTTGAAGAAGTCGAAGGCGCAGCCGTAAACAATCATCGACAGAACCAGCAGCACGGTACCGAACGCGCTTGGGTCGCCGTAGGCGAACAGACCGAAGCGCAACATCCAGGCAGCGATACTGATCAGCATGACGTTCTTGATGCCGTAGCGGCTCAGGAAGAACGGGATGGTCAGGATGAACAGCGTCTCAGAGATCTGCGAGATGGACATCATCACCGACGCGTGTTCAACGATAAAGCTCCCGGCAAACAGCGGATCGTTATCGAAGCTGTGCAGGAAGGTATTACCGAACATGTTGGTGATTTGCAGTTCCGCGCCCAGCAGCATGGAGAAAATAAAGAAGATCGCCATGCGCTTGTTTTTGAACAGGGCGAAGGCATCCAGGCCAAGCATGGTGCTCCAGCTCTGGTTTTTCTGCTGGTTAGAAACCGGAATGGTGGGCAGCGTCAGGGTGAACAGCGCCAGCAGCACGGAGAGCGCGGCACCAATATACAGCTGCATGTGGCTCAGCTCGAAGCCCGCGAAGCTCACGCCCCACATTGCCATGATAAAGCCGATGGTGCCCCAGATACGGATTGGCGGGAAGTCGGTGACGATATCCAGACCGGCAGATTTCAGGCGGTAGTAGGAGATGGTGTTGATCAGGCCAAGCGTTGGCATATAGGCCAGCGAGTTAAGCAGGATCACCATGAACATCGCCCCCGGCGTGGTCACTTCGGCCGCCATAAACAGCGTCCCCGCACCCACCAGGTGGCAAAGCATATACAGCCATTTCGCGCTTAGCCATTTATCCGCCACGATACCGAGCAGCGTTGGCATGAAAACAGCCGCAATACCCAGCGAGCTGTAGACGGCACCGATTGACGCGCCATCGAACTTGAGCGTCACAAACATATAGGAGCCGAGTGTAGTCAGCCAGCTACCCCACAGGCAGAACTGCAGAAACGACAAGATTTTAAGCTGCAGCTTAAGGTTCATGTTACTTTCCTCACAAGTGAGCGGGAGATATGTTGTTATAGGAACATTCAGGGTTGTTATTTGATGCAATTCTATCAGTTGGCAACGATATGTTTTGTTACCTCCCGCAAAAAAATGCAATCCACATTAATTTGCAGTTTGGATTGTGATGCAAATAGCATTTTTGTATGGGTGGGATGAGATGGGTGCGGTCTGATGCCCCCTCACCCTAACCCTCTCCCCAAAGGGGAGAGGGAACTTGAACACCCTCTCCCCTTTGGGGAGAGGGCAGGGTGAGGGGTGGTGTTGGTTTCTAGCGGCGACGGTAGTTCTTCTGCGCCGTATTCACCTTATACAGATAGCGGCGGGATTCCGCAGACGGGTGGCGAGTGGTGAGGGTTGAGTAGACATCCCCCGGCGCCATGCTGTTGATGATGTTCGCGGCCTGAACTTTATCGTTCGAGAAGACGCGCAGGACGCTGCCCGCGCCGCCGTTGTAGGCGGTGATCACCGCATAGCGACGTGAAGTCGGGTTATCAATCCCGCCGAGATAAACATTGTTCAGCATCGCCAGATATGCGGTACCGGTATCAATGTTGCTTTGCGGGTCAAACAGGTAGCTGCGGCTCGGCGTACCGGATTTCCCCTGCGCGCGGAACACGTCTTTACCGGCGCTGTGCTGCACAACCTGCATCAGCCCCAGCGCGTCGGAACGGCTCACCGCATACGGGTTGAACGAGGATTCGGTCTGCATAATCGCCAGGATCAGCGACTCATCCACGCCATACTTACGCGACGCCTGACGCACCATGCCCAGATACTTATGCGCACGCTTGTCGAGGTGGTTCGGCACCAGGTTGATCGTAACGCTATAGATCACCTTCAGGCCATTGGTGCGGCTTTTCAGGCGCGTTTGCAGCAAATAGTCTGCGAAGTTCGTCGCGCGCCCTTCCCAGCGAATCGGCTGACCGGTCTGGTCAACGACCTGCCCATACAGGAATGGCTCTTTGGAGATAGTGATGTCATCGGCATCAGAGTAGAGATCGATAGATCCCGGATCGTCGCCCATCAGCAGGGTTTTGATGATGGCCTGACGTAAATGCGCCGCAGGTTCAGTCCCCGCGATGGTTTCAATCGTAATCGTACCGTCATCGAAGTTGATGTGGCTACGGGTCTGATAGGCGTCGGTATACTTAACGTAGTCCTTCGGTCCGGCAATAAGAACTTCGTTAAATCCCCATATGTTCTCGATGTTATGGGCAAACTGCCCCATCAAAATGTCAAAACCGTTGGTGTCCTTAACCCAGGCTTCGTTATAGCTATCGCCCTTTTTGGAAGAACAAGACACAAGCAACGGCGCAACAAGTGCTAGCGCTAATAGTTTTTTCATCATTCCGGGAGTGCGTGTTGTGTTTGCTTTGAGGTTGCTGTTGCCGGGTGGCGCTGCGCTTACCCGGCCTACATAACCGTAGGCCCGTGCAAGCGCAGCGCCGCCGGGCAGCAGCCGCAGAGTATTATTTTTCCGGTGGCGTATAGCCTTCGATGTGGACGTCTTTACCCTCGAACAGGAAGTTCACCATCTCCTGCTCCAGCAGCTTGCGGTGTTCCGGGTTCATCATGCTGAGCTTTTTCTCGTTGATCAGCATGGTCTGTTTTTTCTGCCACTGTCCCCAGGCTTCTTTGGAGATCTCGTTGTAAATGCGTTTACCCAGGTCGCCCGGGTAGAGCTGGAAATCCTGGCCTTCAGCGTCGCGCTGCAGGAAAGTACAAAAAATGGTTCTGGCCATACTCATTCCTCTTTGTCTTGCCGATGCTAAACCATTGCACCGACACGTAATTGCTGTAACAGGCGCTCCACGGGAGCCGCCAGCCCGACTGATGGCGGTTGCGCTAAGTTATACCAGAGAGCGGTGCCTTCATCCATGCAGGAGGTGAATGAGGACACGGGAAGCCACATAGGCACAATATCCAGATGGAAATGGCTGAAGGTATGACGGAACGCGTTGAGTTGCGTCAGGGTATCGGCCGCAATGCCGCGCTGTTCAAGCCATGCCCGAAGCGAAGCTTCATCCTCAAACTGTGGGAAGCAGTATAGACTACCCCACAGGCCACTCGGCGGGCGCTGGGCGAGAAACACCTCGTCGCCATGCTGCATCAGCAGCATGTACCCGGTGCGTTCAGGCAGCGTCTGCTTCGGTTTTTTCCCCGGATACTGCGCCCAGGAGTGGTTCGCATAGGCCACGCAGAGGTTATTTACCGGGCAGAGTTCGCACTTCGGTTTTGAACGGGTGCAGACCATCGCGCCCAGATCCATCATCGCCTGGTTAAAACGTTCCACCCCTTTCGCCGGAGTGACCGCTTCACTGATCTCCCACAGGCGCTTCTCAACCTCTTTCTTGCCCGGCCAGCCTTCTACGGCGTAGCAGCGTGCCAGCACGCGCTTGACGTTGCCGTCGAGAATAGGGAAATGCTTGCCTAAAGACAGGGAAAGGATTGCGCCTGCGGTTGAACGCCCGACGCCGGGCAAATCCGCAACCTCGTCAAAGGTCTCCGGGAATTTACCGTTGTGGCGGGTGGCGACCTGCTGTGCGGCTTTGTGCAGGTTGCGCGCGCGGGCGTAATAGCCGAGGCCTGTCCACAGGTGCAATACCTCGTCTAACGGCGCGTTGGCCAGATCGGTGATTGTCGGGAAGCGCGCCATAAAACGCTCGAAGTAAGGAATGACCGTCGCGACCTGCGTTTGTTGCAACATCACCTCGGAGAGCCATACTTTGTAAGGCGTTTTTTCAATTTGCCAGGGCAGGGTTTTACGCCCGTATTTGTCGTACCAGTCCAGCACCTGGGCTGAAAATTGAGAGGCTTGCATGGTCATCGATTCGCTTAATCAGGGAGGCAGATTGCAGCACAGCGTCAATCTGCTGTAAACCGGATCTTTCCCATGCTTGCATAGAAGCCTTAACTTTGGATAATGCCCGTTTCCCGTACACTCTCACAAGCAGACAACTCTTTTATGAAAAACGACGTCATTTCACCGGAATTTGATGAAAACGGTCGCCCGCTGCGCCGTATTCGCAGCTTTGTCCGCCGTCAGGGCCGCCTGACAAAAGGGCAGCAACACGCGCTGGACAACTACTGGCCGGTGATGGGCGTTGAGTTCAGCGAGCAGCCGCTCGACTTTACCGAGCTGTTTGGCCGCGATGCGCCAGTGACGCTGGAGATCGGTTTTGGCATGGGCACCTCGCTGGTCACTATGGCGAAAGCGCGACCGGAGCAGAACTTCCTCGGTATTGAAGTGCACTCGCCAGGCGTCGGTGCGTGTCTGGCAACGGCCCATGAAGAGGGCGTTGAGAACCTGCGCGTTATGTGTCACGACGCGGTGGAAGTGCTGCACAAAATGATTCCTGACAATTCTTTGAACATGGTTCAGCTCTTTTTCCCTGACCCGTGGCACAAAGCGCGTCATAATAAACGCCGTATCGTTCAGGCGCCGTTTGCCGAGCTGGTGAAAAGTAAGCTTAAGCTGGGCGGCGTCTTCCACATGGCGACCGACTGGGAACCTTATGCGGAACATATGCTGGAAGTGATGTCGTCGCTGGACGGGTATAAAAACCAGTCTGAAAGCAACGACTACGTACCGCGTCCGGATTCACGTCCGGTGACAAAATTTGAACAGCGTGGCCATCGTCTTGGTCACGGCGTATGGGACTTAATGTTCGAGAGGGTGAAATAATGGCAAAGAATCGTAGTCGTCGTCTGCGTAAAAAGATGCACATCGAAGAATTCCAGGAAGTGGGTTTCTCCGTTGCCTGGCGTTTCCCGGAAGGCACCAGCGTTGAGCAGATCGATCAGGACGTTGATGCGTTCATCAACGAGGTGATCGAACCCAACAAGCTGGCCTTCGACGGTAGCGGCTATCTGGCGTGGGAAGGTCTGATTTGCACCCAGGAAGTGGGGAAATGCACCGAAGAACATCAGGCGCTGGTACGCAAATGGCTTGAAGACCACAAACTGGAAGATGTCCGCGTCAGCGAACTTTTCGACGTTTGGTGGGACTAATAAAGCAAGAACGGGGCCAGCATTAGCTGGCCCATTTTGTCTGAGGGAGTGTTGAAGATGCGTAAAACGTTGCTGGCGGTTGCTTTACTGGCAATCGGAACCACCGCCCATGCGGAGTATAAATGTAGCGTCACCCCGCGTGACGACGTGGTATTAAGCCCGCAAACCGTGCAGGTTAAGGGCGAGAATGGCAATCTGGTGATCACGCCGGATGGCAACGTGACGTTTAACGGCAAACAGCAAAACCTGACGGCCGCCCAGCGCGAGCAGGCGATGGACTACCAGGCCGAGTTGCGTACCGCGCTGCCATGGATAAACGATGGCGCGCTGACCCGCGTTGAGAAGGGCCGCGTGGCGCTGGATAAAATCATCACCAAAGAGGTGGGGGAGAGCAGCAATATGCGCACCCGCCTGACGAAGCTGGATAAACAGCTGAAAGAACAGATGAACCGCATTATTGAGACGCGCTCTGATGGCCTGACGTTCCACTATAAGGCGATCGATCAGGTGCGAGCCGACGGTCAGCAGCTGGTGAACCAGGCGATGGGCGGCATTCTCCAGGACAGCATCAACGAGATGGGCGCCAAAGCGGTGCTGAAAGGCGGCGGTAATCCGTTGCAGGGTGTACTGGGTAGCCTGGGCGGACTGCAAACCTCGATTCAGAACGAGTGGAAGAATCAGGAAGCCGATTTCCAGCAGTTCGGCAAAGACGTGTGTAAACGCGTGGTGTCCCTGGAAGACAGCCGGAAGGCGCTGGTGGGGACGCTGAAGTAACGCCTCTGCGCGTAGGGCCCCTCACCCCGGCCCTCTCCCCAGGGGAGAGGGAGTAACCAGTTCCCTCTCCCTGTGGGAGAGGGTTAGGGTGAGGGCATCAGGCATTGCAATCGTTGCAGAATAGCCATCAGCATCTCCTCCTCATTAGCCCTGAATTCATGATTCCAGAACCGTACGACTTCCCAGCAGTTCGCATTCAAAAACTCGGTGCGACGAGAGTCATAGGCCTCTTTATCCTGATGTTGCCCCCCGTCCAGCTCAACAATCAGTTTCGCCTTAAAGCAGGCAAAATCCACGATGTACGGCCCAACCGGCATCTGTCGGCGAAACTTATACCCAAAGAAGCGGCGACCTCTGAGCAGATACCAGAGGCGTAATTCTTCGGGTGTCATTTGTTTGCGGAGTTGTTTTGATTTTTCCATCCCCACACTCTGCCAGCCTTTCCCTCAACCAGCAGAACGGGATGTAAAATCCTGAATCAGCCTTCAGGATTTTCAGCGAGGAACAGCTCAAGAAGGGAGTTTAGGAACAGCTTACCGTGCTCGGTGATCTGCCAGTACTCATTACACTCGGTCAGATACCCCTGCGCCAACGCCTCGTCAATCTGCGGACGAATCACCGACTCTGACAACCCGGTGTAGAGCGCAAACTCCGCGCGCGGTGCGGCTTCCAGCAGACGGAAGCGGTTCATAAAGAACTCAAACGGCTTATCCACCGCCTCGACGTCATGCTGACGCTCCAGGTAGCGGCCTTCCATAAACCCGCGCGGATGACGCGTTTTTGCAGTGCGCAGAATGCGCCCGTCCGGGAAGGTCACTTTGCCGTGTGCCCCGCAGCCAATCCCCAGATAATCACCAAAGCGCCAGTAGTTCAGGTTGTGCTGACACTGATAGCCCGGCTTCGCATACGCCGAGGTTTCGTATTGCTGATACCCCGCCGCGGTCAAAAGCTGGTGGCCCTGCTCGAAGATATCCCACAGCGCGTCATCGTCCGGCAGCACCGGAGGACGGGAACCAAACAGGGTGTTCGGTTCAATGGTCAACTGATACCACGACAGATGCGGCGGGTTCAGTTCAATTGCCTGACGCAAATCGTCCAGCGCTTCTTCCAGCGACTGATCCGGCAGGCCGTGCATCAAATCGAGGTTAAAACTGCGCAGCCCAAGCCCCGTTGCCAGGTTCGCCGCGCGCTTTGCCTCTTCCGGGCCATGAATGCGCCCCAGACGCTTCAGCTTTGGCTCGCTAAAGCTCTGCACGCCGATGGAGATACGGTTCACGCCCGCGCGCTGATACTCGACAAAACGGTCGGCCTCAACGGTGCCCGGGTTGGCTTCCATCGTAATTTCAGCATCCGCTGCCAGGTTCAGGCGTGCGCGCACACCGTCCAGCAGCGTCTGCATCGCCGGGCCTGAAAGCAGGCTCGGCGTACCGCCACCAATAAAAATGGTCTTCACTTCACGTCCCTGTGCGTACGGTACATCGGCATCCAGATCGGCCAGCAGATGCGCGACGTAATCATCGTGCGGCACTTCGCCCTTCAGCGCGTGCGAGTTGAAATCGCAGTACGGGCATTTCTGCACGCACCATGGGATGTGAATATAAAGACTCAGAGGCGGCAAATTAGCCATTACGCAGTGCTTCCAGTAACAGTTTCAGGGCGCGTCCACGGTGGGAGATCGCGCTTTTCTCTTCGCGGGTGAGTTCCGCAGCGGTTTTGCCCTCGGTCGGGACAAAGAAAATCGGGTCGTAACCAAAGCCGCCGTTGCCCGCCGCTTCACGGGTGATCACGCCCGGCCAGCTGCCGTGACAGACAATCGGCGTGGGATCTTCCGCGTGACGCATGTACACCAGCACGCAGTGGAACTGCGCGGTACGCTGTTCGTCAGGGACGTCGTTCAGGGCCACAAGCAGCTTTTCCAGGTTCTGCTGGTCGGTGGCGTCCACCCCGGAATAGCGGGCGGAGTAAATCCCCGGCGCACCGCCCAGAAAATCCACGGCCAGACCGGAGTCATCGGCAATCGCGGGCAGTCCGGTTACCTGCGCCGCATGGCGCGCTTTCAGAATGGCGTTTTCGATAAACGTCAGGCCGGTTTCTTCGGCGGAGTCCACGCCCAGCTCGGTCTGAGCCACCACGTCCAGCCCAAAATCATGTAATAGCGAGGCCAGCTCGCGCACTTTACCGGCGTTACCGGTGGCGAGAACAACTTTCTGCATGGTTTAGTCCTGTTTTGTCAGAGCCGCGACTTCCGTCGGGATAGATTGCGGGTTAAGGATTTTTACCTGTTTATGCCGGCCAAGTTCACCTTTCTCAATGATGACCTGGCTTTTAGCGACGCGAAACTGTTTTGCCAGATATTTAGTCAGATGCGCATTCGCCTGGCCGTCAACGGGCGGGGCAGTGATGGCGACTTTTAGCTCGTCGCCATGCAGCCCAACAATGCTGTCGCGGCTGGCTTTCGGCTGAATGTACAGCCGTAAAACCAGCCCGTCGGCGCAGGGGCTAACTGCACTCATAACGCCATCCACAGCCCCGGCAGCAGCATACTACCCGTCGCCTGTAACAGTTCCGCGATACCCATATTCAGCACGTACAGCAGCAAAACGAGAAGCATCGGGGAGAAGTCGATTCCGCCCATCGCAGGCAGCAGGCTACGGATCGGACGCAGCAATGGTTCAGTCAGCTGAATCAACGCGTACTCCACCGGGCTACGGCCCCGGCTTACCCAGCTCATAATCGCCATCACCAGCAGGACCCAGAAGATCAGCGAGCCGACGGTTTTAACCAGGATCAGAACGGCTGAAATCCAGATAATCGGCTGGAAAGTGATGACCATAAACAGCACGATCGCTTTGATAACGCTCAGAATAAACGCCATCAGCAGAGATGAACTGTCAATCGGCCCCATTGCCGGAATGATGCGGCGAAGCGGCCCCACAATGGGCTGCGTGATTTTCACGATAAATTGTGAGAATGGATTGTAAAAATCACAACGGGCCCACTGCATCCAGACGCGCAGTAGCAGCGCCATCGTATACAGTTCAATGACCGTTGAAAGCAGGAAAGTCAACGTCTTCATGGCGTTCCTCAGGTTTCCTTATTATTGGGTGTAATCGCGCGCACCGAAAATTGCTGTGCCGATGCGCACCATGGTGCTGCCTGCCGCGATGGCGGCTTCCATATCGTCCGACATGCCCAGAGAAAGCGTGTCTACCGTGTCATAGCGCGCTTTAAGCGCCTCAAATGCTACAGCCATTTGCTGTGCTACGGCAAACTGCCTTTCATAACTTGACTCTGGTGCCGGAATGGTCATCAGTCCGCGCAGGGTTAAGCGCGGCAGCGCCGCCACGTCCGTCGCCAGCGCATCCAGTTCGCTCAGCGTAATGCCGGACTTGCTGTTTTCATCACTGATGTTGATTTGAATCAGCACGTTAAGCGCTGGCATCTCCATAGGGCGCTGGTCGCTCAAACGGGTAGCGATACGCAGACGATCGATGGTGTGACACCAGTCGAAGTGCTCTGCTACCAGACGGCTTTTGTTCGACTGTAGCGGACCGATAAAGTGCCACTGCAGGTCTGTATTTCCCCGCTCCCGGAAAGCGCGAATCTTATCTACGCCTTCCTGCACATAGTTTTCACCAAAGGCACGATGACCGGCGGCTATCGCTTCTGCGATGGCGCTCGCAGGCTTGGTCTTGCTGACTGCAAGCAACGTAATTTCTTCTGAAGCACGGCCGCAACGCGTTGCCGCGGCTGAGATTTTGTCCCGGACCTGTGCCAGGTTATGCGCAATGTCGTTCATTTTCCGAGGAGTTGTCTATGGATGTGGAAGAAATTGTGGCCCTTAGTGTAAAGCATAACGTCTCCGATCTACACCTGTGCAGTGATTCACCACCGCGCTGGCGCAGGTCAGGCCGTCTTGAACCTGCGCCGTTTCCGCCCCCCGATGTGGAGGCGTTATTAAAAGCGTGGCTCAACGACGAGCAGCAGGGTGCCTGGTGGGCAAACGGGCAGGTAGATTTTGCCGTTACCCTCACAGGCGGTCAGCGGCTGCGCGGCAGTGCGTTTAAGCATATGCACGGCGTTTCGATCGCGCTACGCCTGTTGCCGCTGACGTGTCCGCAGCTCTCTGCGCTAGGCGTGCCGCGCGCGATCCCGGAGCTTTTGTCCAATGACAATGGCCTGATTCTGGTCACCGGCGCCACCGGCAGCGGGAAATCGACCACCCTGGCCGCGATGGTCGATTTTCTCAATCACCATACGGACGGGCACATTCTGACCCTGGAAGATCCGGTGGAGTTTATGTACCAGAGTGAACGTTGCCTCATCCGGCAGCGGGAGATAGGCCAGCATAGCCCGTCCTTTGCCGAGGCCCTGCGCAGTGCGCTGCGTGAAGATCCGGATGTGATTCTGCTTGGTGAGCTGCGCGACAGCGAGACGATACGCCTGGCGCTGACGGCGGCTGAGACTGGCCATCTGGTGTTGGCCACGCTGCACACGCGCGGCGCGGCGCAGGCGATCGAGCGCCTGGTCGATACCTTCCCGGCGCAGGAGAAAGATCCGGTTCGTAATCAGCTGGCGGGAAGCCTGCGTGCGGTACTGGCGCAGAAGCTGCGTCAGGATGTCCAGGGCGGGCGCGTGGCGCTGTATGAGCTACTGGTGAATACGTCGGCGGCGGCAAACCTGATCCGCGAAGGCAAAACCTGGCAACTGCCGGGCATTATTCAAACGGGGCAGCAGGCGGGGATGCAGAACTTTGAGCAGAGTCTGGCGGAGCGACGGGCGCAGGGGCGGCTGTAGGCCCCGGCGCTCAGTAACCCTGTTCGAAATAGCTTTCGAGGATAATGACGGCTGAAGCTGAATCCACGCTGCCTTTGTTCAACGCCCGGAAGCCACCGTGCTCGAACAGGCCAGCGCGTGCCTCGACGGTGCTCAAACGTTCATCGTGCAGCTTAACGGAGACACCAAAGCGGCCATGAATTTTGTTCGCGAACTTGCGCGCGCGGGCGGTAAGCGGCTGCTCGGTGCCGTCCATGTTCAACGGCAGACCGACAATCACGTCGTCCGGCTGCCACTCTTTGAGCAAGCGCTCAATAAGGTTCCAGTCCGGCGTGCCGTCGTTAGCTTTCAGCGCTGTGAGCGGGCGGGCGGTGCCGGTGATCCGTTGACCCACAGCGACGCCGATGCTTTTGGTGCCGAAGTCAAAGGCGAGAAGGGTGCCGCTCATTACGCGTGCCCCGCAACGCCAGGCATGGTCAGAATATCAATGCCAATCAGTTTTGCCGCGTCACGCCAGCGATCGGCGATAGGGGTTTTAAACAGGATATTCATATCCGCAGGGGCCGTCAGCCAGGCGTTGTCCAGAATTTCTTGTTCCAGCTGCCCTTTTTCCCAGGAAGCGTAGCCGAGCGCAACCAGCACCTCAGAAGGCTGATTTGCCGTGCCCAGTGTTTCGAGCACATCGCGAGAGGTGGTGACGACGGTGTTATCGGAGATACGAATGCTGGACGAGAAAACCGGCGGGGTATGCAGGATAAAGCCACGATCTTCTGCAAGCGGTCCGCCGAGCATCACAGGTTTATCAAGACGGATTTCCGGCAGCCGCGCTTCAGCAGGGATTTTCAGCTTGTCCAGAATGCCTTCAACCTGAAGGTTTTCCAGCGGCTTATTGATGATAATCCCCATTGCGCCGTCTTCGTTGTATTCGCAAATATAGACCACGGCGCGGCGGAAAATCGGATCCTGGAGAGCAGGCATGGCAATAAGAAAGTGATGCTGTAAATTCATTGTCAGAGGTACTGTTTCCTGGTTTAAAAAGCGACAGCGCCCAGTATGGGGATAAACACAGGCGCTGTCACAGGTTATTTCTGTAAACGTTTTTCGATAGCGTCCATCAGCATTCCGGTGATCGAGATCGGGAATTCCGCTTCGATCTCACGAATGCAGGTCGGGCTGGTGACGTTCACTTCGGTCAGACGATCGCCGATGATATCGAGGCCAACGAAGATCAGGCCTTTGGCTTTCAGCGTAGGGCCGACGCGGCGGGCAATTTCCCAGTCGCTTTCGCTTAACGGACGCGGTTCGCCACGGCCTCCGGCCGCCAGGTTGCCACGGGTTTCACCACCCTGCGGGATACGCGCCAGGCAGTAAGGCACCGGCTCGCCGTCTACAACCAGCACACGCTTGTCGCCGTCTTTAATGGCCGGCAGATAGTTTTGCGCCATGCAGTAGCGGGTCCCCAGCTCGGTCAGCGTTTCGGCAATCACGCCAATGTTCGGGTCGCCCTCTTTCACGCGGAAGATCGATGCGCCGCCCATGCCGTCCAGCGGCTTCATGATGATGTCGCCGTGCTTCTGCCAGAATTCTTTCAGCTGCGTTTTGCTGCGGGTCACCAGCGTTTCCGGCGTCAGGTCAGAGAACCATGCGGTATAGAGCTTCTCGTTGCAGTCGCGCAGGCTCTGCGGCTTGTTGACGATCAGCGTGCCTTTCTCTTCGGCACGCTCAAGGATATAGGTGGAGTAAATGTATTCGGTGTCGAACGGCGGATCTTTACGCATCAGGATGACGTTAAGGTCGGCCAGGGCAATATCCTGCTCGGTGCCGAATTCGTACCATTTTTCGTAGTTCTGCTCGACGTTAACGATGCGGGTACGTGCGCGGGCTTCACCGTTGATCAGGTACAGATCGTTCATCTCCATATAGTGGAGTTCATAGCCGCGACGCTGCGCTTCCAGCAGCATAGCGAAGCTGGAATCTTTCTTAATGTTAATGTTTGCGATGGGGTCCATCACGATGCCGAGCTTAATCATGTTCTTCTCCGGTTATGGGTCAGGCTTTGCTTCAACCCAGATCGCCAAATCGCACCTGTAGGGCGGTAATGGCGGTGAGTGCCGTTGTCTCAGTGCGCAGAACGCGAGGTCCCAACAGAATATCAGTAAACTGGTAACGCGCCGTCATGGCGATTTCGTCAGCCGACAGGCCGCCTTCCGGGCCAATCAGCAGGCGTACGCGCTCAACGGGCAGCGGCAGCGTATTGATGCTGGCGCTGGCGCGCGGATGAAGATTAAGCTTAAGCCCGCTTTCCTCTTCTGCACACCAGTCCTCCAGATCCATCGCCGGGCGGATCTCCGGGATGCGGTTGCGGCCACTCTGTTCACAGGCTGCAATGGCAATTTTCTGCCACTGCTGGATCTTTTTGTTCAGACGTTCCGCATCCAGTTTAACGCCGCAGCGCTCAGAAAAAAGTGGCGTAATGAGGCTTACACCCAGTTCAATGGATTTCTGAATGGTGAACTCCATCTTTTCCCCGCGCGACATCACCTGGCCAAGGTGAATGTGCAGCGGGGATTCCCGGTCGTCCACGTCGCCACGCAGCACCTTCACGTGCACGCTTTTTTTATCGGCGCGCGTAATTTCAGCGTCAAAAATCTGATTAGAGCCGTCAAAGAGCTGAATCGCCTGGCCTGCGCCCATGCGCAGCACGCGGCCTACGTGGTTTGCGGCATCATCAGACAGGGCGATTTCGCCGCCTGGGGTAATCAGTTCAGGGTGATAGATGCGAGGGATGCGCATAGTCAGAAATTCCATGTGTCATGCGATATAAGCGAATTGCCGTAGTGTAGGTTAGCTCTTTTGCGCCTGGCAAGCCCGCTGGACGTAAGGGTTGTGATTCCCCTGGACTTTGGCGATACGTTCGTCGCGCTGGCATTCCCAGTCCGTCACCGGGTAGAGCTTGTCCCAGGCATTGAAGAGCTGCGTCTGCTGGCGGGAAAGGTTGAGATCGTAGCGGTCGCGCATATAGAAGTAAGTGCGGGCGATGCTGCCGCGCGCGCGGGCAGGCGGTTCGGCGAGTTTCTCTTTGAAATCGACCTTCATGGCGCACTGACCGTACTGGCCTTCGCCACCGTTCCACTGGCTGTACATGAAGTTTCCGCGGTCGCCATTGACTTCACCCACGGCGGGTTGCAGGTTGTGCATATCGCTTTCCATCTGGCGGTAGACCGGATCTTTTGCGCAATTTTTACGTCCACCGTCCTGCCAGCACTGGCGCTGGTGGCCAAACTGCCAGGCCGGAACAACGTGTTCCCATTCGATTCGGCTGGCGCGGTTCTCGTTCTTGCGCACCTTATAGCCGCAGGATCCCAGATCCACGACCCCTTTCTTACCCTGCCAGTTAATTTTACAGCCGCAGTAGAAATCACCCGGTACGTCGGCGTTAATCTTTACGCCTGCGGTTTTTGCCTGTGAGAAACTGTGAATACCGTCGGCCAGAGCATGGCCGGAGAGCGCCGCCGCCAGAAAAGCGACTGCGAGAGAAACATTACGGGACATCTTACACTCCGTGTCAAAACGAGCCCGCAACGTAACGAATGTTGTTCCCGTATGCAATCAGTCAGATCAGGAAAGTTCCTGAAAGTTCGAGTGATTATTCCGCCACCAGTGGTTCGCCGCACTTTACGCAGCGATAGGTCGCCTCGCCGCGCACCACGCGGTTGTGACGGCGCACGGTAAGCTGGTGCTGCTGGCACTGGCAGCGGTAGGGAAACGTATTGCGGCGTACCGATTCCAGCTCGAACTGGTGGGTGCGGCGAGCCGGAACGCCGAGCACCGCCTCCATCATCCATTTCCACTCTTTGCCGTGCGGCGCGACGCGGCCAAAGTGTTTCCACACCAGAAGGTGGGCCAGCTCGTGCGGCACCACTTCTTCGATAAACGCCTGCTGATTTTCCATCATCAACACCGGATTCAGGCGGATCTCATACGATTCCAGCCAGGCGGTGCCTGCCGCGGTGCCACGCTGCTGATAGACCAGCTTCGGTTCAGGATAATTGCGGCCGAGCTTCAGGTTGGCCTGGGCGAGTTTTTCCCGCAGGCTGCGCATGACGGCTTGCTGAATGGCGATGGGGAGACGGGGAGCTTTCATAGGGGCAGAGCATAAAGCGGGAAGCGGGGAGGCGCAAGAGGCGCCTCCCGCAGGAGGATCAGTCGTGTGCGCCGATTTCGCGCAGAGGACGACCTTTCATCAGGTTACGTTCAATGTGTTCCAGTGAAACATGTTTGGTTTCAGGAACCAGCCAGATAGTGAGAACGATAAAGAACAGGTTCAGACCGGCGTAGACCCAGAAGGTATTGGCGTTACCCAGGGTATTGAGCATGGTCAGGAACGTTGCGCCGACGATCATGTTGGCAATCCAGTTGGTTGCGGTAGAACAGGTGATACCAAAATCACGCCCTTTCAGCGGCTGGATCTCAGAGCACAGCACCCAAATCAGCGGACCGGCGCTCATCGCAAACCCAATAATAAACATCAGCAGCATCGCCACGGCGAAGTACTGTGCCGTTGGGGAGTGAATGCCCATGTGCATCATGGTACCCAGCACGCCCATCCCGATGGCCATCACCAGGAAGCCCAGCGTCAGGGTTGGTTTACGCCCCCAGCGGTCCACCAGACCGATAGCGATAAAGGTCGCCAGCACGTTGGTCAGGCCGACGATCACGGTGCCCCACATCTGTTCGGTGGTGTTGGTGTAGCCCGCCAGTTCGAAGATTTTCGGCGCGTAATACATGATGACGTTCATCCCGGTGAACTGTTGCATGATCTGTAACAGCACACCGAGGAACACCGCGCGGCGGAAGTTGCTGTTCTCTTTGAACAGCGCCCAGCCGGACTGTTTGACCTTCAGGCTTTCGCGGATCTCTTCCAGCTCGTTTTTGGCTTCGGCGCTGGTATCACGCAGGCGTAAGAGCACGCGTTCGGCATCGTGGAAGCGGCGTTTGGCGGCGAACCAGCGCGGGCTGTCCGGCAGGAAGAAGACACCAATCAGCAGCAGAATGGCCGGAATGATGATGACGCCCAGCATCCAGCGCCATGCGCCGCTGTAGCTGAAGGCGGTATCGGAAAGATAAGCCCCCAGAATACCGATGGTGATCATCAGCTGGTACATGGAAATCATGCTGCCGCGGATTTTTTCCGGTGCGATTTCAGACAGGTACAGCGGGGCAGTATAAGACGCCACGCCCACTGCCAGACCGAGCAGCACGCGGGAGAGGATCAGCACTTCAACGTTAGGCGCAGCGGCAGAGAACAGTGAGCCGGCAACGAACAGGATCGCGCCGATCATCAGGCTCTTTTTACGCCCGAGCTTAAAGGAGAGCCAGCCGCTGCCGACCGCGCCGACGGCGGCACCGAACATCATGGAGCTGACCACCCATTCCTGAGTGTGTGCGCTAATCTGGAACTCATCGGTGATGAAAGGTAATGCACCGGCAATTACGCCAATATCCAGGCCAAAGAGTAATCCTGCCAGAGCGGCGAGGAAGCAGACGAAGAACGTCATTGCCTTATTGGACGTACGCCCCTGTTTATTATTGTCAGGCATTATGCCCTCCAGTTGGGTTATCAGTTTTTACGATATTAAGAGTAGGTGAGCGGCTCATAAAAATATGTGAGTCAAATCACAACGGTGTAATCGGTTACACTAGTTTGTAACCGTAAAAATAATTAAAGCTTTGAAAATATAGAGGTAAATTAATTGATATGCATCGCGTTTGCACAAATTTCAGACTTAACTGAAAGGGAATGTAACAGCAGAAGAAATGCGATCATGCAAAGAGAATATTCTGAAAGCGGGGTATAGAGAGTGAGGTGTAAACGGTTCCAAACATTGCCGGGTGGCGGCTGCGCCTTACCCGGCCTACAAAAATTCACTACCCGTAGGTCGGGTAAGGCATAGCCGCCACCCGACATAAAAAAGGCCAGCACAAAGGCTGGCCTGTTTAAGCTGCTGGCAGTCGTTTATTTCAGACCGGCAGCATCACGCAGCAGGGCGGCTTTGTCGGTTTTTTCCCAAGGGAAATGTTCGCGACCAAAGTGACCGTACGCTGCGGTTTCCTGGTAGATTGGGTGCAGCAGATCCAGCATCTGAATCAGACCGTATGGACGCAGGTCGAAGAACTCACGCACCAGCAGGGTCAGCTGTTCAGAAGGCACTTTTTCAGTACCGAAGGTTTCCACCATGATGGAGGTTGGCTCAGCCACGCCGATGGCGTAGGAAACCTGAATTTCACAGCGGTCAGCCAGGCCCGCAGCAACGATGTTTTTCGCCACATAACGTGCAGCGTACGCCGCAGAACGGTCCACCTTAGACGGGTCTTTACCGGAGAACGCGCCGCCACCGTGGCGCGCCATGCCGCCGTAGGTATCTACGATGATTTTACGACCGGTCAGACCGCAGTCACCCATTGGGCCGCCGATAACGAAGCGTCCGGTTGGGTTGATGAAGAATTTGGTCGCAGAGCTCAGCCATTCAGTTGGCAGAACCGGCTTGATGATCTCTTCCATCACCGCTTCCTGCAGGGATTTCTGGTCAATATCTTCAGCATGCTGCGTGGAAAGAACCACGGCATCAATGCCGACGATTTTCCCGTCGTCATACTGGAAGGTCACCTGGCTTTTCGCATCCGGACGCAGCCACGGCAGGGTGCCGTTTTTACGCACTTCAGCCTGACGCTGCACCAGACGGTGTGCGTAAGTCACCGGCGCTGGCATCAGCACGTCGGTTTCGTTGGTCGCGTAGCCGAACATCAGGCCCTGGTCGCCCGCGCCCTGTTCCAGCGGATCGGCACGGTCAACGCCCTGGTTGATGTCCGGGGACTGTTTGCCGATAGCGCTCAGTACGGCGCAGGAGTTGGCATCAAAGCCCATATCAGAATGTACATAACCGATCTCACGCACCGTGTTACGGGTGATCTCTTCGATATCAACCCATGCGCTGGTGGTGATCTCACCGCCAACCAGAACCATGCCGGTTTTGACATAGGTTTCACACGCTACGCGCGCCTTTGGATCCTGCGCGAGGATCGCATCCAGCACCGCATCGGAGATTTGGTCAGCAATTTTATCAGGATGTCCTTCTGATACGGACTCGGACGTAAACAGGTGTTTTGCCATGTTTTATTTCACCTAAAAGGAATTTGGTTAGCTCGAACTGCTGTGTGGAATAGCCAAAGGAGATAATTCTACCAAGGCCTGCAGGATTTTGACACTGGCAGTCTGAGTGTTAATCGGTATGGATGGATTAACATCTGGACGTCTATTTTAGGTCACTTCTTCACCCGATTTCCAGTTTTTTTTGACTCACCTCTCACTGCGTTGAAAACACGGCTGGAAATTTTTCCTGACGGCGCTGGCAACCTGCGCATTTTTGTTTTGCTTTTTAGCGACCTTCTCGGTATAAAACGCGGCGCGCGGCTCATATAAAATAAGCGCTCGATGAACACATCGTGTCGCCACTTCCAGCCGGGTTAAGCAGTGAACTTTTAGCTTTGGCTTGTGGTCCGTTTCAGCAGAGGCGGCCGTGGAGGTGATACGAGATAATGAACCATTGTTTTCCGCTCATTCAGCGCAGTCGTTCTGGCGCGCATTTGATTCCCACCCGCACTTCTGGTCTAAACACCTGCCGATGTTATACCCATCTCGGTGCTTCTCAGGATTCCAGAGCCGGTCACGCTTTGTGAAAACTGAACAAGGGCGCTCTTGTTAATACAGGAGTTTTCTCGTGGTTTCGCCGAACCTTGTCATACAGAGTTCGGATACGTGTTTTACAATGATATGAATAAGAAACCGGTCGCACGGTCTGGATTTCAGCATACTCTGCTGGGAAATGGAGCCGTTAATGGGTTGTTATCGCCGTATAACGCTGCGATAGTAGTCAACTGTTTTACACTTAATACAAAGAGTTGAGGTTCGCTATGTCTGACGACATGTCTTCGCTTTCGCCTTCGTCAGCAGGCGAACAGGGTGTACTACGTTCTATGCAGGAGGTTGCGATGAGCTCCCAGGAAGCCAGCAAGATGCTGCGCACTTACAATATTGCCTGGTGGGGCAATAACTACTACGACGTTAACGAGCTGGGCCACATCAGTGTCTGCCCGGATCCGGACGTCCCGGAAGCGCGCGTGGATCTCGCTAAGCTGGTGAAAGCCCGTGAAGCCCAGGGTCAGCGCTTGCCTGCACTGTTCTGCTTCCCGCAGATCCTGCAACATCGCCTGCGTTCTATTAACGCCGCGTTCAAACGCGCGCGGGAATCGTATGGTTATAACGGCGACTATTTCCTTGTTTACCCGATCAAGGTAAACCAGCACCGTCGCGTGATTGAGTCCCTGATCCACTCCGGCGAACCGCTGGGCCTGGAAGCTGGCTCCAAAGCGGAGCTGATGGCGGTTCTGGCGCACGCGGGCATGACCCGGTCGGTGATCGTCTGTAACGGCTATAAAGACCGCGAATACATTCGTCTGGCGTTGATTGGCGAGAAGATGGGCCACAAGGTCTATCTGGTGATCGAGAAGATGACCGAAATCGCGATCGTGCTGGAAGAGGCCGAGCGTCTGAACGTGATCCCACGCCTTGGTGTGCGTGCGCGACTGGCGTCGCAGGGTTCCGGTAAATGGCAGTCTTCCGGCGGTGAAAAATCCAAGTTCGGCCTCGCGGCGAACCAGGTGCTTCAGCTGGTGGAAATTCTGCGCGAGCGCGGTCGTCTGGACAGCATTCAGCTGCTGCACTTCCACCTTGGCTCGCAGATGGCCAACATTCGCGACATTGCCACCGGCGTGCGTGAATCGGCACGTTTCTACGTTGAGCTGCACAAGCTTGGCGTAAATATTCAGTGCTTTGACGTGGGCGGTGGCCTGGGCGTGGATTACGAAGGGACACGCTCGCAGTCTGACTGCTCGGTCAACTACGGCCTGAACGAATACGCCAACAACATTATCTGGGCGATTGGCGATGCCTGCGAAGAGCACGGCCTGCCGCACCCGACGGTGATCACCGAATCCGGCCGCGCGGTCACTGCGCACCATACGGTGCTGGTCTCTAACATCATCGGTGTTGAGCGCAGCGAAATCACTGAAGCCACGCCTCCGGCAGACGATGCTCCACGTTCCCTGCAAAGCATGTGGGAAACCTGGCAGGAGATGCACGAGCCGGGCACGCGTCGTTCTCTGCGCGAATGGCTGCACGACAGCCAGATGGATCTGCACGACATTCACGTCGGTTATTCTTCAGGCACCTTTAGCCTGCAGGAACGCGCGTGGGCGGAGCAGCTCTATCTGAACATGTGCCATGAAGTGCAGAAGCAGCTCGATCCGAGCAACCGCGCACACCGTCCGATTATCGACGAGTTGCAGGAACGTATGGCGGACAAAATGTACGTCAACTTCTCCCTGTTCCAGTCGATGCCGGATGCCTGGGGTATCGACCAGCTGTTCCCGGTTCTGCCGCTGGAAGGGTTGAATCATGCGCCGGAACGCCGCGCGGTGCTGCTGGACATTACCTGTGACTCAGACGGCGCGATTGACCACTACGTCGACGGTGACGGTATCGCAACGACCATGCCAATGCCGGAGTACGATCCGGAGAACCCGCCAATGCTGGGCTTCTTTATGGTGGGTGCGTATCAGGAGATCCTCGGCAACATGCACAACCTGTTCGGTGATACCGAAGCGGTTGACGTGTTTGTCTTCCCTGACGGCAGCGTGGAGGTTGAGCTGTCCGACGAAGGGGACACCGTGGCGGATATGCTCGAATACGTTCAGCTGGATCCGAAAAAACTGCTCACCCAGTTCCGCGATCAGGTCAAAAACACCGGTCTGGACGATGCCTTGCAGCAGCAGTTCCTGGAAGAGTTTGAAGCGGGTCTGTACGGGTATACGTATCTGGAAGACGAGTAGTAAAACCTCCCTCTCCCGGTGGGAGAGGGTTGGGGTGAGGGCATCAGACCGCACGATGCCCTATACTCACTTGAACCCGTATGAATTAACGGCGATAATTCGCCCCACTATGCGATTTACGAATCAATCCCTTCCTCGTCGGGTTTAACGACGCGGAGGGGATTTTTTTTCATCTGTTTTTAATGTATCGACTTTATAAGAGGTCAGGACATGAGCACTTTAGGTCATCAGTACGATAACTCTCTGGTATCTAACGCGTTTGGTTTTTTACGCCTTCCGATGAACTTCCAGCCTTACGACAGCGATGCTGACTGGGTGATCACCGGCGTACCGTTCGACATGGCAACGTCCGGTCGTGCGGGTGGACGTCATGGCCCGGCGGCAATTCGTCAGGTTTCCACCAACCTGGCCTGGGAGCACAACCGCTTCCCGTGGAACTTCGACATGCGCGAGCGCCTGAACGTGGTGGACTGCGGTGATCTGGTGTACGCCTTCGGTGACGCGCGCGAAATGAGCGAAAAATTGCAGGCGCACGCCGAGAAGCTGCTGGCGGCCGGTAAACGCATGCTCTCCTTCGGCGGTGACCACTTCGTGACCCTGCCGCTGCTGCGCGCCCACGCGAAGCACTTCGGTAAAATGGCGCTGGTGCACTTTGACGCGCATACCGACACCTACGCGAACGGCTGCGAATTCGACCACGGCACCATGTTCTACACCGCGCCGAAAGAAGGCCTGATCGATCCGAACCACTCCGTGCAGATCGGCATCCGCACCGAGTTCGACAAAGACAACGGCTTCACCGTACTCGACGCGGGCCAGGTGAACGATCGCGGCGTGGACGATATTCTGGCTCAGGTTAAGCAGATCGTCGGCGATATGCCTGTCTACCTGACCTTCGACATTGACTGCCTGGATCCGGCATTCGCACCGGGTACCGGTACGCCGGTGATCGGCGGCCTGACGTCAGACCGCGCCATCAAGCTGGTGCGCGGCCTGAAGGATCTTAACATTGTCGGGATGGACGTGGTGGAAGTGGCTCCGGCCTATGACCAGTCCGAGATCACCGCGCTGGCCGCGGCGACCCTGGCGCTGGAAATGCTCTACATCCAGGCAGCGAAAAAAGGCGAATAAGCCTTACGCGCTGATTGCTGCTGCGCGCCGCATGCGCAGCAGCAACATTCCCCAGGCCAGCGTGAAGGTGTGGACAAACCCCGGTTATTTCGCGGGCGATGACCATTCCCGTCAGCGAGCCTAACAAAGGCGAAACCGCGCAGACCGCGGCCCAAATCGCAATGCTGCTTAATAATCCCTGCCGATAATGAAGTTTGCTTTCAATAACCGGCGTTAATAATAGAGCGGAAAAACCATAACCCAGAAGAAAACAGTCATGAGTAGGCCCTGTAACATTCTTTTTTCATTTAACTGAAAATGTTCGGCAAATTCCGGGTTTAAAATCATTACCGAGATAATTATCCGATCGACGTACGAAATAATAATGAGTAATAAAAGCGCAATCGTGCCTTGCCATCTTGCCGTCATCATGTCCGCCTTACGTTTTTTGTAACTTATATTTTTCATCAATGTGATTGTCACGGAGCTAAAATGGTTCACCTGTGAAACTCATTGTTTATTAAAGATAAATTAAAAATGAGTTTCACCGGTGAAACGCGAAAGAGGTGACGTTAATTTATTTTTAAAGAGTAAAAAGAAAGGAAGTCAATATCTTTTATTCAAAATAAGAGACCATTAAAAAAACGTATTTCTCACGCTGTAATAATGAAAATTTCATATCGCTGCATTTTTTCGTGATCCCTTGCACACTTAGTTAATTAATTGCCGATCGATTAACAAATTCGTCACATTGTCGCTTGACGAAACATTCATCGCTTTTATATTGACCGTATTAAATAAGAAACAGAGTTTCATATATGAAACAAAAGCCTGGAGGATCGTGATGAGCTGGATAGGCGTATGTGACGCAGAACAAGTACAGGAAGATTTCCCTTTTAGCGGCAACGTCGACGGGAAAGAGATCGGCGTTTACCTGATCGACGGTGAATATTACGCGCTGGAAGACGTATGCCCCCACGCCTATGCCCTGCTGAGTCAGGGCTTCGTAGAAGACGGCAAGGTGGAATGCCCGCTGCACGAGGCGGTGTTCGACGTCAAAACCGGCCAGTGTCTGCACGGCCCCGGAGGACGCAACCTCAACCGTTACCCGGTTCGGGTCTTTGAAAATCAGATTCAGATTACCTTTGTTGAGGAGACCGTGGCATGAGCGACACGCTGAACTACAACCCGGCGCTGCCGGAAAGCCGCCAGTTTACCCCGCCGGCAGAGGGCGGTAATGGCGCCATTCACAAGCCGGGCGAGTACCAGAACCTGATCTGGCAGACCCGCAGCCGTGAGCCGGAAAGCTGGGAGGTGAAGCTGATTGCGACGCTGGAAGAGCTCTTCGAACAGGGCGTTGAAACCCTGCCGGAGCTGGTAAACGGGCTGAACGCGGTGCGCATGCACGACCAGCAGGGCGAGCCGTGGAGCGACGCCAGCTTCCAGGCATTCTTACAGGTTAACGGCTACTGAGGGCAACGCGATGACGACGACCGTACAACACTATCTGGATACAGGCCTGCGCGGCCTCTGGTATCCGGTGCTGGCGAGCTGGGAAGTGCAGTCTGCGCCGGTGGGCATCACCCGCCTGGGCGAGCAGATTGTGGTCTGGCGCAACAAAGACGGCCAGGTGCAGGCGCTGGAGGACCGCTGTCCGCACCGCGGCGCGCGCCTGTCGATGGGCTGGAACCTCGGCGACCGCATCGCCTGCTGGTATCACGGCGTAGAGGTGGCGGGCAACGGCGAGGTGAAAGACGTGCCCGCTGTGGATAAATGTCCGCTGGTCGGCCAGCAGTGCGTGCGCAGCTATAACGTGCAGGAGGCGCACGGCGCCATCTTCCTCTGGTTTGGCGTCACCGCGGATCAGCAGCCGGACGAACTGACCTTCCCGGATGAACTCGCCGACACGGACAGCTTCAGCAACTTCCTCTGCACCGCCGCGTGGAAATGCAATTACCAGTACGCGCTGGAAAACGTGATGGACCCGATGCACGGCACCTATCTGCACTCCTCCTCGCACTCGATGGCGGAAGGGGATCGCAAGGCCGACATGGTGCTCCAGCCGACCAAAACCGGCTTTATCTTTGAGAAGAAAGGGCAGAGCGGCGTCAACTTCGACTGGGTGGAGCTGGGCAACAGCGGCACCTGCTGGATGCGTCTCTCCATTCCGTACAAGAAGCGTTTCGGGCCGGGCGGCCACTTCTTTATCGTCGGCATGGTGGTGCCGGAAGATAACGACAACTGCCGCGTCTTCTTCTGGCGCATTCGCCGGGTGCAGGGCTGGCAGCGCGATATGTGGCGCTTCATGTACCGCAACCGTCTGGAAAAACTGCACTGGGAAGTGCTGGAGCAGGACCGCGTGGTGCTGGAGAGCCTGGCGCCAAACGCCCGCGATCATGAATACCTGTATCAGCACGACGTTGGCCTCTCGCGCCTGCGTCGCATGATGCAAAAGGCCGCCAAAGAGCAGCTGGCGATGCGTGAAGCACAGCAGGGGGCCGCCTGATGAACGGGCTGCTGAGCGGTAAGCGCATCGTCATAACCGGCGCCGCGCGCGGGCTGGGCTACCACTTTTCCCAGGCCTGCGCGGAGCAGGGCGCGGCGGTGGTGATGTGCGACATCCTCAAAGGCGAGCTGGCCGAGAGCGCCCACCGGCTGAGCGAGCGGGGATATGCGATCGAATCGCACGTTATCGATCTGGCCGATCCGCAGTCCATTGAGCAGGTGTTCAGCGCGATTGGCGAAGCAGGGCTGATTGACGGCCTGGTAAACAACGCGGCGATGGCGACGGGCGTCGGCGGCAAAAATATGCTCGATTACGATCCGGATCTCTGGGATCGGGTGATGAGCGTCAATGTCAAAGGCACCTGGCTGGTAACGCGCGCCGCGGTGCCGCTGCTGCGCGAGGGGGGGGCGGGCATCGTGAACGTCGCGTCCGACACCGCGCTGTGGGGCGCGCCGCGCCTGATGGCCTACGTCGCCAGCAAGGGCGCCGTGATTGCCATGACCCGGTCAATGGCGCGCGAACTGGGTGAAAAGCGTATACGCATTAACGCCATCGCGCCGGGGCTAACCCGCGTCGAGGCGACGGAATATGTCCCCGCCGAACGGCATCAGCTCTACGAAAACGGCCGCGCGTTAACCGGGGCACAGCAGCCGGAAGACGTCACCGGCAGCGTGGTCTGGCTGTTAAGCGATCTGTCGCGGTTCATCACCGGACAGCTGATCCCGGTCAACGGCGGTTTTGTATTTAACTAAGGTAGGGCGATGATGGCAAACGATCAGGAAGTGAAGTATCTGGTGCCGGGGCTGGAGCGCGGTTTACAGCTGCTGTTGGCCTTTGGCGAGCAGCATCGCGATCTGACCTTTGCCGAACTGCATCGGCTGGTGGATATGCCGAAGGCCACCGCCTATCGCGTGGTACAGACGCTGGAGTACATGGGATTTCTGGAGCGCAACACGCGCACCAATACCTTTTCGCTGGGCATGAACGTGCTGCGTCTTGGCTTTGAGTACATCGCCTCGCTGGACGTGGCGCAGGTCGGCCAGCCGGTGATCGAGCAATTGCGCGACGTGAGCCAGTGCAGCAGCCATCTGGCGATCCGCGACGGGCGCGACATTATCTATATCGCCCGCGTCAGCGCCGCCGGGTCGCGTATCAACCAGGTCAGCATTGGTACCCGTCTGCCGGTGCACTGCACCTCGCTGGGCCGCATGCTGTTGACCGATATTTCCCGCGCTGATTTCGAACAGCTGTTCCCGCATGAGCGCCTGCCGGGCAACACGCCGGGGCAGCTTCACGACCGCGAAGCCCTGTGGCAGATGGTGCAGCAGGACAAAGCCCGCGGGTATGTCATCGGCGAATCCTTCTTCCGCCACGGCATCTCTTCCATCGTCTACCCGGTGTATGACCGAAGCGGCCGCGTGGCGGCGGTGGTCAGCATTCTGGTGCCGTCGGAGGAGATCCCACTGAGCGACCGCGAGCGCCTGCAAAACGAGGTTCGCCTTGCGGCGGATAAAATTTCTGGCTTCTTAGGGTATCTGTCACAGGCCAGTTAAATCAGTGAGTTAACGTCAGGCGCTTGACTGCGTCGGGCATGTTTTACGCCCAATCTGGGCCAGATGAGGCAACGAACGATGAGTATAACCGGAATTGAAAAGCTGGAATTTGGTGTGGAAGACCTGACGCACTGCGCCAAATTTATGCGTGATTTTGGCCTGACGGGCGATGCCAGCGGCCAGCGTTTCACCACCCTGAGCGGCGCGCGCGTGGAGCTTAACCCGATCGACAGCCCCGACCTGCCGCCCGCGTTTGAAGCGGGCAACACTCTGCGCCGCATGACCTGGGCGGTTGCCAGCCAGTCTGAGCTGGATGCGCTGCGCCCGAAGCTGGCGCAACAGCCAGGTTTTCGTGAAGTGGGCGACGCGCTGGAATGCCTGGATCCGAACGGCATGACGCTGCGCGTGCAGGTGACCCAGCAGACCGACGTGGAGCTTAACGTCGAGCCAATAAACCAGTGGGGCGACACCCGCCGTATCGACACGCCCAGCCCGGTTTACGATCGCGCCCAGCCGATCAACGTGGGGCATGTGGTGTTCTTCGTGGAAGAGCTGGCGGCAGTGGAGAAATTCTACCGCGAGGTGCTCGGCTTCCAGGTCTCGGATCGCTATATCAACCGCGCCGTGTTCCTGCGCTGCGGGGCGCGTGGCGGCCATCACAACCTGTTCCTGCTGCAACTGCCGAACCGCAAGCGCGGCCTTAACCACGTGGCCTTCACCGTGCGCGACATCCACGAGGTGATCGGCGGCGGTATCGCGATGAATAAACATGACTGGAGCACCTTTATCGGGCCGGGCCGTCATCCGGTGTCGTCGGCGTACTTCTGGTACGTCAACAGCCCGACCGGCGGCGCGTTTGAGTATTACACCAACGACGACTACCTGACCGAAAACTGGCAGCCGCGCGAGCTGGAGCACTCCCTGGTCTCCTTTACCGAATGGGCGGTGGAGGGCGGGATTGACCACGACACGCGCCGTCAGCAGAAAAAGCCGGAGGCGGTATGACATCGCGCATTGTCATTATCGGCGGCGGCCAGGCGGGCGGCTGGGCGGCGAAAACCCTGCGTGACGAGGGCTTCGACGGCGAGATTTGCGTGGTGGCGGAAGAGGAATGGGATTTCTACGAGCGGCCGCCGCTGTCAAAAGCGTCTCTGCTGGAGCCGGACTCCGCGCTTCCGCGGCTGTTTAGCGAAGAAGCGCAGCAGGCGCTGAACCTGATCTGGTACCGCCCGCTGCGTGCTGAATCAGTCGATCGTGAAGAGAAAATCGTGCGTTTAAGCAACGGCGAATGTCTTAGTTACAACATCCTTTTAATCGCTACCGGCGGGCGGGCGCGCCTGCCTTCGCAGGCGTGGGCCAGCCATCCGCAGGTCTACACCCTGCGCCACTGGCAGGACGCGCAGCGCCTGAAAAGTCGCCTGTCGGAAAGTCACAAACTGGCGATTATCGGCGGCGGCTGGATTGGCCTTGAGATTGCCGCTTCCGCGCGGAAAAGCGGCGTGGCGGTCACCCTGTTCGAGCAGCAGCCTGCGCTCTGCATGCGCTCGGTGAGCGGCGAGGTGTCCCAGCGCCTGGAGGCCATCCACCGCGAGCAGGGGGTGGAGATCCGTACCGGTTGCGGCGCGCTGGAGCTGGAGGACGACGGCGGACTGCCGGTCATCCACTGCGACGGCAACCGTGAAACCTTTGATGCGGTCGTGGTCGGGATCGGCGTCGATCTCAATCTGGAGCTGGCGCTTGATGCGGGGCTGAAAACCGGGCGCGGGATCGTGGTGGATGCCCAGGGACGCACCTCGGATCCATTCATCTTTGCCGCTGGCGATGTGGCCCAGCACCATCACTACGGCCTGTGCATCCAGTCCTGGGCCTTCGCCCAGAATCAGGCAGTGGCGACGGCGAAAGCGGTGCTCAACCCCGATGCGCCAGGTTACGACGACGCGCCGTGGCTGTGGTCGGATCAATATCAGCACAATATTCAGATCCTCGGTATTCCGCAGCCGGAGAGTAAAACGATAGTGCGTGAAGATGCGCTGTTCTTCTCGCTGGATGAAAACGGGCGGCTGACGCAGCTGGTGGCGTTCAACGATGCGCGCACCGTCAAGCTGGCGAAGCGCTGGATGGCGGCGGGGCGGGATCTGTCGAACGTACCGCTTGCCGACCCGACATTTTCACTGATGTCACTGCGATAGCTAACCCGCACCCGTAGGGGGAGAGATGACCACACTAGAGACGAACACCGCGCCGGTTGAGGCGAGCGGTGAGGGGACCCGCACGCCCGAAAAAGCGGTGCGCTGGGCCATCCCGCTGTCGCTGCTGGCCTGCGTGCTGCTGGCGTTTTTCGACAAAATCAGCATCGCGGCGCTCTTTTCGGATACCCATTTCCAGCAGGCGATGGGCATTGATTTCGACACCACGCGCCTCGGCATATTGATGAGCGCCTTCCTGCTGAGCTACGGCTTTTCGTCGGTATTTTTGAGCGGTTTAGGCGACAAAATTGCGCCGCTGCGCCTGCTCACCGGGATGATGGCTGTGTGGTGCGTGCTGATGGTGGCGATGGGCTTTACCCATAACTACACGCTGATGATCGTCCTGCGCATCCTGCTGGGCGTGGCGGAAGGGCCGCTGTTCCCGCTGGCTTTCGCCATCGTGCGCCACAACTTCCCGCAGCATTTACAGGCGCGCGCCACCATGCTGTGGCTGCTGGGCACATCGGTAGGGGCGGCAATTGGCTTCCCGCTCTCCCTCTGGCTGCTGAACACCTTCGGCTGGCAGAGCACCTTCTTTGTCATGGCCATGCTTACCGTGCCGGTGCTTATCTTTGTGCGCATCGGCCTGCGCGGGATCCGTCTGGAGGCTAAACCCGGCACTTCGCAGGCGTCTCAGGACGAGCGGCGCGCGGCGCGGCGCGAGCTGTTCGTCAGCCCGCACTTCTGGATCATCTGCATCTTTAACATCGCGTTCCTGACCTACCTGTGGGGCATCAACGGCTGGCTGCCGGGCTACCTGATCAAAGGCAAAGGCATCCACCTGGAGCATGCAGGCTGGCTGTCGTCGATGCCGTTCATCGCCATGCTGGCGGGCGAGGTGATTGGCGCGTGGCTCTCGGACAGGGTCGATAAGCGCGCGGCGGCCTGCTTTATCTCGATGGCGGGGGCGGCGGTGGGGCTGGCGGCGGTGATGCACCTCGATACCCCGCTCGCCGTCATCGCGGCGATGAGCTTCAGCACCTTTATGTGGGGCACCGGCGCGCCCAACATTTTCGCCCTGCTGGCGAAGGCCACCCATCCCCGGGTGAGCGCCACGGCGGGCGGCATTTTCAACGGGCTGGGAAACTTTGCAGGCGCGCTGTCGCCGGCGGTGATGGGCGCGCTTATCGCCTTCACCCACAGCATGGATTCCGGGCTGATTTTTCTGGCGGTGATGGCGGCGGTGGGCTGCGTCCTGTTACTGCCGCTGCTGAGACGTTACTGAGGAGAGTGTCATGACTGATTCAACCGTAACCCACAAAACGGGCATCAAACCTGACCATCTGACGATGGAGGAGTGGGTCGAGTCGCGCATCGCGCGCTTCGAAGGCCGTAAATACGACTGGAACGCGCTGAAGTTCCAGGCCGATTTTGACCCGAAATACCGCCGGGCGCAGATGCGCTACATCGGCACCGGCGCAACCGGCGTGGCGAACGACACCAATACCGTGCAGGCGGACCATTTTACCTTCTCCACCATGGTACTGCCGTCGAAGTGCGAAGGGCCGCTGCACCTGCACGACGACGTGGAAGAGGTGTTCTTCATGCTCAAGGGGCAGATCACGCTGATGATCCAGGACGGCGACAACTACACCGAAACCGTGCTGCGCGAGCGTGACCTGATCTCCGTCCCGCCGGGCATCTATCGCGGCCTGTTTAACCACGGGGAAGAAGAGGCGCTGATGTGCGTCATGCTGGGAACCAACAAGCCGGAAATCCCGACCTATCCGTCCGACCATCCGCTCTCGAAAGTGAAGCGGAACTAAGGGGGCGCCATGACGGGTTTTCGTGAACAGGGAAGCGGCATTCCGCTGATGCTGCTACACGGGATCAGCTCTGGCGCTGCGTCCTGGCACAAGCAGATGGCGCTGAACGGTTTTCGCGTGCTGGCGTGGGACATGCCCGGTTATGGCGAAAGCCCGATGCTGGCCGTCGCGCGGGCAAACGCGGGGGATTACGCCGACGTGCTGGCGGCGATGCTGGATCGCGCCGGTGTCTGGCAGGCGGTGCTGGTGGGCCATTCCCTGGGGGCACTGGTCGCAAGTGCCTTTGCGGCGAAGTTCCCGGATCGCGTCATTCATCTTGTACTGGCCGACGCTGCGCAGGGCTACGGCAATGCCGCGCCGGAGCAGCGGGAGCAGGTCTGGCGCAACCGCGAGCAGCAGATGGCGTTGGGCGGCGAAATCCTCGCCCAGACCCGTGCCGCGAAGCTGCTGCGCCCCGGCGCGCGCGCGGAAGATATCGCCACCGTCGCGGCGGGCATGCGCACGCTGCGCCCGGAAGGCTACCTTGCCGCCGCGTGGTTGCTGGCGCATGACGACATTCACGGCTGGCTTAAACGATACTCCGGCACGTTTGAAGTCTGGTGCGGCGAGCAGGACGCGATAACGCAGCCCGAACTGGTGCAGGGGCTGGCGCTGCGCTACGGCATGCCGTTTACCACCATTCCGCAGGCCGGGCACGCCAGCTATCTCGATAACGACGTGTTTTTCAACCAACAGCTTTTACGCATTAACGAAGAGGTGCGCGATGAATGCACAAATTGACGGGCGCGTAGCGGTAGTCACCGGCGGTTCTTCTGGCATTGGCTTTGAAACGCTGCGCCTGCTGCTGGGTGAAGGGGCGAAAGTCGCCTTCTGCGGCCGTGACCCGGATCGGCTCGCCAGCGCCCATGCGACGCTGCAAAACGAATTCCCCCACGGGGAGATTTTTTCTTACCGCTGCGACGTGCTGAACGCCGACGAGGTTCAGGCCTTTGCGGATGCGGTGCAGGCGCGCTTTGGCGCGGCGGACCTGCTGATCAACAACGCCGGGCAGGGCTACGTGGCGCACTTCCATGACACCCCGCGCGAGGCGTGGCTGCACGAGGCAGAGCTGAAGCTGTTTGGCGTCATCAATCCGGTGCAGGGGTTTCAGCCGCTGCTGGAGCAGTCAGACATTGCCTCTATTACCTGCGTCAACTCCCTGCTGGCGCTACAGCCGGAGGAGCACATGATCGCCACCTCTGCCGCTCGTGCCGCGCTGCTGAACATGACGCTGACGCTCTCGAAAGAGCTGGTGGGTAAAGGCATTCGCGTCAATTCCATTTTGCTCGGCATGGTGGAGTCCGGGCAGTGGCTGCGCCGCTTTGAAAATCGGGCGGACAAAAGCCAGAGCTGGCCGGAGTGGACGGCGGATATCGCGCGCAAGCGCGGCATTCCAATGGCGCGCCTCGGCAGGCCGCAGGAGCCCGCGCAGGCGCTGCTGTTCCTCGCCTCGCCGCTGGCCTCGTTTACCACCGGCGCCGCGCTGGACGTTTCCGGCGGCTTCTGTCGCCATCTGTAAGGACGCATCATGAAAAAGGTAATGTTGATTGGTTTTGGTGCCATGGCGCAGGCGGTGATTGAGCGCCTGCCCGCCGGTGTGGCTATCGGCTGGATCGTGGCGCGCGCATCTCACCATGCCGCCATTCACGACCAGTTTGGCGATGCGGTCGAGGCGCTGACGTCGCCGATGGCGTGCGCGCAAACGCCGGATCTGGTGCTGGAATGCGCCAGCCAGCAGGCGGTGGCCCAGTACGGGGAAGAGATCCTGCGTCGCGGCTGGCATCTGGCCGTCATTTCCACCGGCGCGCTGGCGGACAGCGCGCTGGAGCAGCGTCTGCTCGCCGCGGGCGGAAAACTGACTCTGCTTTCCGGTGCAGTGGCCGGTATCGACGGGCTGGCGGCAGCGAAAGAGGGTGGGCTTGAGCGCGTCACCTATCAGTCGCGCAAAAGCCCGGCCAGCTGGCGCGGCAGCTATGCCGAGCAGCTTATCGATCTGAATGCGGTGTCAGAGGCAGAGGTCTTTTTTGAAGGCAGCGCCCGCGAGGCGGCGCGGCTGTTCCCGGCGAACGCCAACGTAGCGGCGACCGTGGCGCTCGGCGGCGTCGGGATGGATGACACCCGCGTGCAGCTGATGGTTGACCCGGCAACGAAACGTAACACCCACACGCTGCACGTCGAAGGGCTGTTTGGCGAATTCCATCTGGAGCTGAGCGGACTGCCGCTGGCGTCTAACCCTAAAACCTCCACCCTGGCGGCACTGAGCGCGGTGCGCGCCTGCCGCGAGCTGGCCCTGAGCTGAGGAGTGACGATGGACGATCTGAAGATTTTTATCGGCGGCCAGTGGCGACACGGCGGAGGTAACCCGATGCAGAGCCACTTCCCGGCAGACGGGTCGATCAATGCGACGCTGAACGCCGCCAGTCTGGATGACCTGGAGGAGGCGGTAGACGCCGGAGAGCGCGCCTGGCGCGATCCAGCCTGGCGTAACAGCCTTCCGCACGTGCGGGCGAAGATCCTGCACAAGGTGGCGGATCTTATTGAATCCCGTGTGGATGAACTGGCGCAGATGCAGAGCCGGGATAACGGCAAGCCGCTGGCGGAAGCGTGCGGGCTGGTGATGAGCGCGGCGGGAACGGCGCGCTACTTTGCCGCCGCCTGCGAGCTGCTGGAAGGGGAACTTCCGACACCGCGCCAGCCGGATCTGCTGACGCTGAGCCGCTACGAGCCCCTTGGCGTGGTAGCGGCCATCACGCCGTGGAACTCGCCGATTGCCAGCGAAATGCAGAAGGTCGCACCGGCGATTGCCGCCGGGAACGCGGTGATCCTCAAGCCCGCCGAAGCCACGCCGCTGATGGCGCTGGAGTTGGCGCGGATTTTTGAACAGGCCGGGCTGCCCGCCGGGCTGCTGAGCGTGCTGCCGGGCAAAGGCTCGGTGATTGGTGATGCGCTGGCGCGTCATCCTCGCGTGCGCAAAATTTCCTTTACCGGCGGAACCACTACGGGCCGTCATCTGGCGCACGTGGCGGCGGAAAAACTGATCCCGGCCTCGCTGGAGCTGGGCGGCAAATCGCCGACTATCGTGCTGGAGGATGCCGATATCGAACAGGCGGCGCGTGGGATCTGCTACGGCATTTTCAGCTCGGCGGGGCAGGCGTGCATCGCCGGATCGCGGCTGTTTATCCACGAGAGTATTTACGCCCCGCTGATGGCGAGGCTGCTGGAATTAACTCGCGGGCTGCGCGTCGGGCATCCGTTTACCGACGGCGTGCATGTAGGACCGCTGATCGGCGAGAAACATCGCCAGAGCGTGATCGAGTACGTCGAACTTGCGAAGCGGGAAGGGGGCCGCGTGCTGTGCGGCGGCGAGATCCCCGCCGATCCCGCTCTGGCAAACGGCAGCTTCTTCCAGCCAACCATTATCGAAGGGCTACACAACAGCGCCCGCGCATGTCAGGAAGAGATCTTCGGCCCGGTGCTGGTGGCGATGCCGTTTGGCGATGAAGCGGCGCTTATTCGCGAGGCGAACGACTCGGTTTACGGCCTGGCGGCGGGGATCTGGACGCGCGATACCGGGCGCGCCCTGCGTCTCAGCGAGCAGCTGGAGGCAGGCACGGTGTGGATCAACACCTACAAAGTTTTTGCGATTTCGACCCCGTTCGGGGGCTTTAAAGAGAGCGGTCTGGGCCGCGAGAAGGGTATCCAGGGGCTGAAAGCCTGGATGCAACAAAAGAGCATTTATCTGGCGACGGGTAACAGCGTCAACCACTGGTGCGACTGAGAAAGGGTGAGCAATGAGCGAAATGATAACCGTCGGCGACGCCATCGCCAGAACGCTGGAGCAGTATCAGGTTGAGGCCATCTACGGCGTCATCTCCATTCACAACCTGCCGATAGCGGATGCGGTTGGGCAGCGGGGTAATATCCGCTTTGTACCCGCGCGCGGTAAAGCCGGTTCCGTCACCATGGCCGATGCTCACGGGCGCTTTTCCGGCCTCGGCGTGGCGCTGACCAGCACCGGCGCGGGGGCCGGGAACGCGGTAGGCGCGCTGGTGGAAGCGATGAATGCCTGCACGCCGCTGCTGCATTTAACCGGGCAGGTAGAGAAAGCCTGGCTGGACGCCGACACCGGGTTTATCCATGAAACCCGCGATCAGCTGACCTTCCTGAAGGCCAGCTCAAAACGGGCGTACCGTATCAGCAATGCGAATCAGGCGATAGCCATTCTGCATAAAGCCATCCAGGACGCGCAGACCCCGCCGTGCGGACCGGTTTCGGTGGAAATCCCGATTGATATTCAGGGCGCCAAAATTCCGCTGTCGCTGGTAACCGCCCCGGTCAAACCGGCATCGGTTCCAGCCGTGGATACCGGGATGGTTGACGCGCTGTGGGCGCAACTCAAACAGGCGAAACAGCCGCTGCTGTGGCTGGGCGGCGGGGCGCTGGGAAGCGCTGAGGCGGTGAAAAAACTGGCGGATGCGGGCATCACCGTGATTTCCAGCACCCACGCGCGCGGCGTGCTGCCGGACGACCACCGCGCCAGCCTGCGGGCGTTCCACAACTCGCCGTCGGTGGAGGCGCTGATTGCGCAGTGTGATTTTACGCTGGTGGCCGGTTCACGTCTGCGCAGCAACGAAACCCGCTCCTGGACGCTTGAGCTGCCGTCCCCGCGCGTGCAGATTGATATCGACCCGGCGGCAGCCAGCCGTAACTACTTGATGGATAGCACGTTGATAGCCGATTGTTCAGCGCTGCTTGGCGCGCTGGCTAAAAAAGTGCAGGGCCGCGAGTGGGGCAACGCCCAGTGGGATATGCAGGTGCAGCAGGCGGTCGGGCAAGCTGAGCAGGGGCTGCGCGAGCAGTGCGGCGCCTATGCGAAGCTTAACGACGCCATAGAAAAAGCCTTGCCGAAAGACGGCCTGCTGGTGCGCGATATCACCGTGTCCGGCAGCCTGTGGGGTAGCCGCCTGTTCAGGGCTAACGGCCCGCTGCTGAACATTCACTCTCTCGCCGGGGCGATTGGTATGGGACTGCCGATGGCCATCGGCACCGCGATTGCCAACCCGCAGCGTAAGGTGGTGGGACTGGTGGGCGACGGCGGCCTGAGCCTCAATTTAGGCGAGCTGGCGACGCTGGCGCAGGAGAAAGCCAACGTGACGCTGCTCATCATGAACGACGGGGGCTACGGCGTAATGCGCGGTATTCAGGATAAATATTTTGGCGGGCGTCAGTATTATAACGCGCTGCATACACCGGACTTTACCCTGCTGGCGCAGGCGATTGGGCTACAGGCCTGGAGCGTTGAGCGGACTGAGGATTTTGATGCGGTGATGACGGAAGCGCTGGCGATGCCGGGGCCGTCGGTGGTAGAAGTGCGGATGGGGCAGATTGGCGCCCTGAAGTTTGCCGGGCCGCCACAGAAAACGCTGTACTGATTGAGCCTTGTTGCCCGGTAGCGCGGCGCGCACCGGGCCGAAGTTTTATTTAATTCCGTCTGCCGCCATGCGGTCACGGATATGCTGCGCGCGTTCAACGGAGGCCGGGTGATCGTCAAACATGGAGCTTTGACGGCCTTCCTCCAGTTTCGCCAGTTTTTCGAAGCTGGTGGCTAAACCCGATGGATTGATGCCGCGTTTGCGCAACAGATCGTAAGAGTAGTCATCCGCTTCCGACTCCTGACGCTGGGAGAACTGGGAGTTAACCAGTTTCTCACCCACGTCGCCTAGCTGCGACTGGGACAGGCTGCCGACAATGCCGCCCGCAGAGGCCGCCGCAGCACGCACGGCATTGGTGCCCAGCGCAACCTGCATCCCTTTCTTCACGTGACCGAGAGCAACGTGACCCATTTCATGGCCGATCACCGCTTCCACTTCGTTGTCGGTCATCATGTCCATCAGGCCGCTGTAAACGCGGATACAGCCGTTAGCCATCGCGAAGGCGTTGACGTCTTTCGCCATATACACCTTGTAGTTCACCGGCTGACCGTTAATGTTGTCGCCCAGCGCGGAAGCAATCTTGTTCAGACGCTGCGTGTAGGTGCTGTTTGCCGGGGCAAGCGTAGCTTTTCCATCCATATCCTTACAGGCCTCGTCGCTCAGCGCTTTCACCTGCGCATCGCTCAATGAGTAGGCCTGAAAAGCTTCTGCGCCTGAGGTCATCAGGCCGTTAGAATCCATATTCTGACAGCCGCTTAGCAGGAGCGTTGTTCCCACAGCCAGCCCAATTGCACGCATTTTCATGATGTTGCTTCCGTACTCGTTAATCTGAATTAATTCCGAAAAATGCACCGTCAACGAAGCCGGTGTCGGGCTAAGTATAAGGAATATCTACAGGGGCGGGCGAGTAGATTGCGCAACATGCGAGCATGATCCAGAGATTTCTTAAGCTGCAAAAGAATGGTCCATGTACATGCCCTGCGGCTTGGGTTACATTGTTGGCACTTTTTTCCGGCGTAGCCCAAAACGCGCTGTCGTCAAGGGCATGGCCTTTAACAGTCCGATCTGGAGTTAAAATGTCCTCACGTAAAGAGCTTGCTAATGCTATTCGTGCGCTGAGCATGGACGCAGTACAGAAAGCCAAATCCGGCCACCCGGGCGCCCCTATGGGCATGGCTGACATCGCCGAAGTCCTGTGGCGTGATTTCCTTAACCACAACCCGCAGAACCCGGCATGGGCAGACCGCGACCGTTTCGTGCTGTCTAACGGCCATGGCTCTATGCTGATCTACAGCCTGCTGCACCTCACTGGCTACGATCTGCCAATCGAAGAGCTGAAAAATTTCCGTCAGCTGCACTCCAAAACTCCAGGTCACCCGGAAGTGGGCTACACCGCTGGCGTTGAAACCACTACCGGTCCGCTGGGTCAGGGCATTGCGAATGCCGTGGGTATGGCGATTGCTGAGAAGACCCTGGCGGCACAGTTCAACCGTCCTGGCCACGACATCGTTGACCACTTCACCTATGCGTTCCTGGGCGACGGCTGCATGATGGAAGGCATTTCTCACGAAGTGTGCTCCCTGGCAGGCACCCTGAAGCTGGGTAAACTGGTTGCGTTCTACGACGACAACGGCATCTCCATCGACGGTCACGTTGAAGGCTGGTTCACTGACGACACCGCCGCACGTTTCGAAGCCTACGGCTGGCACGTTGTGCGCGGCGTTGATGGCCACGATGCTGACTCGATTAAACGTGCCGTAGAAGAAGCGCGCGCCGTGACCGACAAACCGTCCCTGCTGATGTGCAAAACCATCATCGGCTTCGGTTCTCCGAACAAAGCGGGCACTCACGACTCCCACGGCGCACCACTGGGCGACGCGGAAATCGCACTGACCCGTGAAGCGCTTGGCTGGAAACACCCTGCCTTCGAAATCCCATCTGAAATCTACGCGCAGTGGGATGCGAAAGAAGTGGGCCAGGCGAAAGAAGCAGCCTGGAACGAGAAGTTCGCGGCTTACGCGAAAGCCTTCCCACAGGAAGCGGCTGAATTCACCCGTCGTATGAAAGGCGACATGCCGTCTGACTTCGACGCGAAAGCGAACGAGTTCATTGCGAAGTTGCAGGCGAACCCGTCTAAAATCGCCAGCCGTAAAGCGTCTCAGAATGCGATCGAAGCGTTTGGTCCTCTGCTTCCAGAATTCCTCGGCGGCTCCGCTGACCTGGCGCCATCTAACCTGACCCTGTGGTCTGGCTCTAAGCCAATCAACGAAGACACTGCCGGTAACTACATCCATTATGGTGTACGTGAATTCGGTATGACCGCGATTGCCAACGGTATCGCTCTGCACGGTGGTTTCCTGCCGTACACCTCTACCTTCCTGATGTTCGTAGAATATGCACGTAACGCCGTGCGTATGGCTGCGCTGATGAAACAGCGTCAGGTGATGGTCTACACCCACGACTCCATCGGTCTGGGCGAAGATGGTCCAACTCACCAGCCGGTAGAGCAGGTGGCTTCCCTGCGCGTGACCCCGAACATGAGCACATGGCGTCCATGTGACCAGGTTGAATCTGCGGTGGCGTGGAAATACGGCGTTGAGCGTCAGGACGGCCCGACCGCGCTGATCCTCTCCCGTCAGAACCTGGCGCAGCAGGAGCGTACCCCAGAGCAGTTGGCAAACATCGCCCGCGGTGGTTACGTGCTGAAAGATTGCGCGGGCCAGCCTGAGCTGATCTTTATCGCGACCGGTTCTGAAGTTGAACTGGCCGTTGCCGCATGGGAAAAACTGACTGCTGAAGGCGTGAAAGCGCGTGTGGTTTCTATGCCATCTACCGATGCGTTCGACAAGCAGGATGCCGCGTACCGCGAATCCGTACTGCCTAAAGCGGTCTCCGCTCGCGTGGCAGTGGAAGCGGGTATCGCTGACTACTGGTTCAAATACGTTGGCCTGAACGGCGCTATCGTCGGTATGACCACGTTTGGTGAGTCTGCGCCGGCTGAACAGCTGTTTGAAGAGTTTGGCTTCACCGTTGAGAACGTTGTCGCTAAGGCGAAAGAACTGCTGTAATTGCCTTTTTGCCCGGTGGCGCTAACGCTTACCGGGCCTACAAATGGCATAAAATGTAGGCCGGGTAAGCGTTAGCGCCACCCGGCTTTTTTGTATGCACGATTCCTCAGACATGTAACTGCTCTGTAAATTATTCCACCGAAAATGTGATGCAAGTCATATAGCTCGCTTATTCATCTGGACAGAGATTCCTTTTATTCCCCGATTCGCTTATTCTTGCTGAAGCGTTTCAGTCGATTAAATGTTCGACAATTGACCAATCAATCGCAGTTTGTGACAGCAAGGATTCCCCTTCGGGCGTCGCTGGATTACTCTTTCAGCCACCTCAAACTCAGGGATAGCTTTGCAGGAGATCTATGACCGTACGCGTAGCGATTAATGGCTTCGGTCGCATCGGGCGCAACGTGGTTCGTGCTTTATATGAATCCGGGCGTCGTGCGGAAATCACCGTGGTGGCAATCAATGAACTGGCGGATGCTGCGGGCATGGCGCATTTGTTGAAATATGACACCAGCCACGGTCGCTTTGCCTGGGACGTTCGCCAGGAAAGGGAACAGCTGTTCGTCGGTGACGATGCCATCCGCGTGCTGCATGAGAACAGTATTGAAGAGCTGCCCTGGCGCGAACTGGGTGTGGATGTGGTGCTGGACTGTACCGGCGTGTACGGTAACCGTGAACATGGCGAAGCGCATCTGAATGCTGGCGCGAAAAAAGTGCTGTTCTCCCATCCCGGCAGTCACGACCTCGACGCCACCGTCGTGTTTGGTGTTAACCAGCACGAGCTGCAGGCTGAACACCGCATTGTCTCCAACGCCTCCTGTACCACCAACTGCATTATTCCGGTCATTAAACTGTTAGACGATGCGTATGGCATTGAATCCGGTACCGTGACCACGATTCACTCCGCCATGCACGATCAGCAGGTTATCGACGCCTACCATCCGGATTTACGACGCACTCGCGCGGCGAGCCAGTCCATCATTCCGGTGGATACGAAACTGGCTGCCGGGATCACGCGTATTTTCCCGCAGTTTAACGACCGTTTCGAAGCGATTGCCGTGCGCGTCCCGACGATAAACGTCACCGCAATCGATCTTAGCGTGACGGTGAAAAAACCGGTAAAAGCCTGTGAAGTCAACCTGTTGCTGCAAAAAGCGGCACAGGGAGCATTTCATGGTATAGTTGACTATACGGAATTACCGTTGGTCTCAGTAGATTTTAACCACGACCCGCACAGCGCCATCGTGGATGGCACGCAGACGCGAGTCAGTGGTGCGCACCTCATCAAGACGCTGGTCTGGTGTGATAACGAATGGGGCTTTGCTAACCGAATGCTCGACACCACGTTAGCCATGGCCGCAAAAGGTTTCAGGTAGAGCGCACCTTGCGCTTGCAAAACTTTAAGAATCAACGAGAGGATTCACCATGTCTGTAATTAAGATGACCGATCTGGATCTGGCAGGTAAACGCGTTTTCATCCGTGCCGATCTGAACGTACCGGTTAAAGATGGCAAAGTGACCAGCGACGCGCGTATCCGTGCATCTCTGCCAACCATTGAACTGGCTCTGAAGCAGGGCGCTAAAGTGATGGTCACCTCCCACCTGGGCCGTCCAACTGAAGGCGAGTACAACGAAGAGTTCTCTCTGCTGCCGGTTGTTAATTACCTGAAAGACAAACTGTCCAGCCCGGTTCGCCTGGTGAAAGATTACCTGGACGGCGTGGAAGTTGCCGAAGGTGAGCTGGTTGTTCTGGAAAACGTTCGCTTCAACAAAGGCGAAAAGAAAGACGACGAAACCCTGTCCAAAAAATACGCTGCGCTGTGCGACGTATTCGTGATGGATGCATTCGGTACGGCTCACCGTGCGCAGGCTTCTACCCACGGTATCGGTAAATTCGCAGACGTCGCCTGTGCAGGTCCACTGCTGGCTGACGAACTGGAAGCTCTGGGTAAAGCACTGAAAGAACCTGCTCGTCCGATGGTCGCTATCGTTGGTGGTTCTAAAGTTTCTACCAAACTGACCGTTCTGGATTCTCTGTCCAAAATTGCTGACCAGCTGATCGTTGGCGGTGGTATCGCGAACACCTTCGTTGCTGCGCAAGGCCACAACGTGGGTAAATCCCTTTACGAAGCGGATCTGGTTGACGAAGCCAAACGTCTGCTGAGCACCTGTGATATCCCGGTTCCAACTGACGTTCGCGTGGCGACCGAGTTCTCCGAAACTGCTACCGCAACCCTTAAATCTGTTAATGACATCAAAGATGAAGAGCAGATTCTGGACCTGGGCGACGTTTCTGCACAGAAACTGGCTGAAATTCTGAAAAACGCAAAAACTATCCTGTGGAACGGTCCTGTCGGCGTGTTCGAATTCCCGAACTTCCGCAAAGGGACTGAAATCGTGGCTAACGCTATCGCAGACAGCGAAGCGTTCTCTATCGCAGGCGGTGGTGACACCCTGGCAGCTATCGACCTGTTCGGTATCGCTGACAAGATCTCCTACATCTCCACTGGTGGCGGCGCATTCCTCGAATTCGTGGAAGGCAAAGTCCTGCCAGCAGTAGCAATGCTCGAAGAGCGCGCTAAGAAGTAAGCCATTCAGGGGCAGGGAAACCTGCCCAATTTTCAGCGCGCTTATCAGAGCTCGCACCTTTTCTAACGGCCGAAGATACAGGACTAAGCAACATGTCTAAAATTTTTGATTTCGTAAAACCTGGCGTTATCACTGGTGATGACGTACAGAAAGTGTTCCAGGTAGCTAAAGAAAACAACTTCGCTCTGCCAGCAGTTAACTGCGTAGGTACCGACTCCATCAACGCCGTACTGGAAACCGCTGCAAAAGTTAAAGCACCGGTTATCGTTCAGTTCTCTAACGGCGGCGCTGCGTTTATCGCAGGTAAAGGCGTGAAAACTGACGTTCCTCAGGGCGCTGCTATCCTGGGTGCTATCTCTGGCGCACATCATGTTCACCAGATGGCTGAGCACTACGGTGTTCCGGTTATCCTGCACACTGACCACTGCGCGAAAAAACTGCTGCCATGGATCGACGGTCTGCTGGACGCAGGTGAAAAACACTTCGCAGCAACCGGTAAGCCACTGTTCTCTTCTCACATGATCGACCTGTCCGAAGAGTCTCTGGAAGAAAACATCGAGATCTGCTCTAAGTACCTGGCGCGTATGTCCAAAATGGGCATGACCCTGGAAATCGAACTGGGTTGCACCGGCGGTGAAGAAGACGGTGTGGACAACAGCCACATGGACGCTTCTGCTCTGTACACTCAGCCAGAAGACGTTGATTACGCTTACACCGAGCTGAGCAAAATCAGCCCACGCTTCACCATCGCAGCATCCTTCGGTAACGTGCACGGCGTGTACAAGCCAGGTAACGTGGTTCTGACCCCGACCATCCTGCGTGATTCTCAGGAATATGTGTCTAAGAAACACAACCTGCCGCACAACAGCCTGAACTTCGTCTTCCACGGCGGTTCCGGTTCTTCTGCTCAGGAAATCAAAGATTCCGTAAGCTACGGCGTAGTGAAAATGAACATCGATACCGACACCCAGTGGGCAACCTGGGACGGTATCCTGCAATACTACAAAACCAACGAAGCTTACCTGCAAGGTCAGCTGGGCAACCCGAAAGGCGAAGACCAGCCGAACAAGAAATACTACGATCCACGCGTATGGCTGCGCGCTGCCCAGACTTCTATGATTACTCGTCTGGAGCAGGCTTTCAAAGAACTGAACGCGGTTGACGTTCTGTAATTTGAACTGCTGACAGCACATCAGAAGGCCCGCAAATGCGGGCCTTTTTTTATGCTTTTTCAATATCCTGCAATACCTGATTTTGTGATCTGTTTGGCATTACCCGCTCTTTTTGTTTACCCTTTACTGACCTGCCTGTCCCCTTAAGGGATAGATTTTGTGTTTTGGTTTAGCAAAAGGAAGAATAAATGGAACAACTTGATGTTGTAGACAGCATCAATCACGCGGGTAACTGGCTGGTGCGCAACCAGGCGCTACTGCTGAGCTACGCTGTGAATATTGTTGCCGCTATTGCCATCATCATTGTCGGGATGATCGTGGCGCGTATCGTATCGAACGCGGTCAACCGGGTGATGGTTGCACGACACATTGACGCCACGGTCGCCGATTTCCTCTCCGCGCTGGTGCGTTACGGCATCATCGCCTTTACGCTGATTGCGGCGCTGGGGCGTGTCGGCGTGCAGACGGCATCCGTCATCGCTGTGCTCGGTGCTGCCGGTCTGGCCATTGGTCTGGCATTACAGGGTTCGCTGTCGAACCTGGCGGCGGGCGTACTGCTGGTAACCTTCCGTCCGTTCCGTTCCGGTGAATACGTGGATTTAGGCGGGATCGCGGGTACCGTGTTGCAGGTACAGATTTTCTCTACCACTCTGCGTACTGTCGACGGTCGTATTGTGGTGGTACCGAACGGGAAAATCATTGCCGGCAATATCATTAACTTCTCCCGCGAGCCGGTGCGTCGTAACGAGCTGATCATCAGCGTGGCGTACGATTCCGATATCGATCAGGTGAAGTCTCTGATTACCAACATCATTGCTTCAGATGACCGTATTCTGAAGGACCGCGAGCAGACCGTTCGTCTGAATGAACTGGGCGCATCATCCATTAATTTTGTGGTGCGCATCTGGAGCAAAAGCAGCGATCTGCAAAACGTATACTGGGATGTGCTGGAGCGCATTAAGCGTGACTTCGATGCTAACGGCATCAGCTTCCCGTACCCGCAGATGGACGTAAACGTCAAAAAAGTCAAAGAAGCAGAGTAACGTCTCCGTAGGCCCGGTAAGCGTCAGCGACACCGGGCTTTTCTTTTATTAGCCCCGCTAATCCCCAATTAATATTATCCATTTCCTCTAATGTCGTTCCCGCAGTATAGTCTGCCCCAGGACAACTCTGCGAGAATTACGTTATGTTATCTTACTATTTTCAAGGGCTTGCGTTAGGTGCGGCCATGATCCTTCCCCTTGGTCCACAAAATGCGTTCGTGATGAATCAGGGCATCCGCCGTCAGTACCATCTGATGATTGCCTTGCTGTGCGCGGTGAGCGATCTGCTGTTGATTTGCGCCGGGATTTTTGGCGGCAGCGCCCTGTTGATGCAGTCGCCGTGGCTGCTGGCACTGGTTACCTGGGGCGGCGTAGCGTTTCTGCTGTGGTACGGGTTTGGCGCCCTGAAAACGGCCATGAGCAGCAATCTTGAGCTGGCGAGCGCCGAAGTGATGAAGCAAGGGCGCTGGAAGATTATCGTCACCATGCTCGCCGTGACATGGCTTAACCCGCACGTTTATCTTGATACGTTCGTGGTGCTCGGCAGCCTGGGTGGACAGCTGGACGTTGAGCCCAAACGCTGGTTTGCGCTCGGTACGGTCAGCGCCTCCTTCCTCTGGTTCTTTGGTCTTGCGATCCTGGCGGCATGGCTGGCACCACGACTGCGTACCGCCAAAGCGCAGCGCATTATCAATACCCTGGTGGGGCTGGTGATGTGGTTTATTGCCTTCCAGCTGGCGAAAGAGGGCATTCATCACGTACAGGGATTGTTCAACTAAGCGTTGTCTTATGGACATCTGAACAAGACCCGCTAAGCTTGCTGGCATGAGCCCTGTTAACAGGGCACTCTTCGCAACATGGAGGAATGACAGTGAAGTTTAAGGTGATGGCCCTGGCGGCATTAGTAAGTTTAGGTGCGGTGTCGGTGCAGGCGAATGAACTGCCAAACGGCCCGCACATTGTCACTTCAGGTACGGCAAGCGTGGATGCGGTACCGGATGTTGCAACCCTGGCAATTGAAGTGAACGTGGCGGCGAAAGATGCTGCTTCCGCCAAGAAACAGGCAGACGATCGTGTTGCGCAATACCTCTCTTTCCTGGAACAGAACGGTGTCGCGAAAAAAGACATCAGCTCTGCGAACCTGCGTACTCAACCGGATTACGATTACCAGAACGGCAAAAGCATCCTGAAAGGCTATCGCGCCGTGCGTACTGTAGAAGTGACCGTGCGCCAGCTTGATAAGCTCAACGGATTGCTGGATGGTGCGCTGAAGGCTGGGCTGAACGAAATTCGTTCCGTCTCGCTGGGCGTTGCGCAACCGGAGAAGTATAAAGACGAAGCGCGTAAAGCGGCGATTGATGATGCCATTCATCAGGCGCAGCAGCTGGCATCCGGCTTCAAGAGCAAGCTCGGTCCGGTTTACAGCGTGCGTTACCACGTCTCAAACTACCAGCCAAGCCCGATGGTGCGGATGATGAAAGCGGATGCCGCGCCGGTTTCTGCTCAGGAAACCTACGAGCAGCCAACCATTCAGTTCGACGATCAGGTTGATGTGGTGTTCCAGCTGGAGCCGACTGAAAAGCCAGCTCAGTAACCCGTAGGCCGGGTAAGGCGAAGCCGCCACCCGGCTTGTTTTTCAATCCTGTCTTAACACCTTATGCCCAAACGCCAGCAGCGCGTCGGTGACGTTGCGCATCATGCGGCTTTCCGGCGCAAAACGGTGCCAGTACAACATCCGGCGCTGATACAGCCCCGGAGTTAAATCAATCAGCTCACCGCTTTTCAACTCTTTCTCAATCTGCAGATGCGGGATCATGCAGCAGGTGGTTCCCTGACGTGCAAGCTGCACGAAGGCTTCGGACGAGTTAACGATATGACACGGCACGCTGCCCGGCGGCAGATCGAAGTTTTGCTGCAGGAAGGCCTGATGCATATCGTCCAGATGGTCGAACGCGACGGCAGGCGCTTTCAGCAGCGCGGCGCGGGTCACACCGTTCGGGAAATAGCGCTCGGCAAAGGCTTTTGAACCGACGAAGAGGTAATCCAGCGCGCCCAACTGATCCACCAGACAGCTTGGCAGCGCCTGAGGCTGAATACTGACGGCACCAACCACTTCGCCGCGACGCAGGCGTTCCTGGGTGCGGGTTTCATCTTCAACCTGGAGATTCAGGCGGATAGGGGAGTCGGCCAGCACCGGCGCAAGGGCCGGCAGCAGCCAGGTTGCCAGACTGTCGGCGTTCACCGCCAGCGACAGCAGCAGCGGCGTGGAGCCGGTCTGTTCATCGCCCAGCCACTCATCTTCCAGCAGTTCAACCTGACGTAGCAGGGCGAGGAGCTTTTGTCCTTGCTCCGTTGGACGCGGCGGTACGGTACGCACCAGCAGCGGCTGCCCGAACATGTTTTCAAGCTGTTTGATACGCTGTGATACGGCGGACTGGGTGATACACAGCTTTTGCGCCGCGCGCTCAAAACCGCGTTCACGAATAACTGCATCAAGTGCCTGTAGTGTTCTGTAGTCCGGACGTTTCATTGCTCTGGCTGACTCCTTAATTTTGCTTAATCTGCACTATGACACAATTTTCCCTTCGTGGCAGACGAAATCCATTCGACGTGTTCTATAATGCGCCCTGAGTTTTCACACCACAGGCAAAACGATCATGACGCAGGATGAACTGAAAAAAGCAGTAGGATGGGCCGCTCTCCAGTACGTACAGCCGGGTACCATTGTCGGTGTTGGTACGGGATCGACGGCGGCGCACTTTATCGATGCGCTGGGCACGATGAAGGGGCAAATCGAGGGCGCGGTTTCGAGCTCCGATGCTTCCACGGAAAAGCTGAAAAGCCTCGGCATCACTGTTTTCGACCTCAACGAAGTGGACCGTCTGGGCATTTACGTTGATGGCGCGGATGAAATCAACGGCCACATGCAGATGATCAAAGGCGGTGGCGCGGCGCTGACCCGTGAAAAAATCATTGCCTCCGTGGCGGATAAGTTCATCTGCATCGCGGACGCCTCCAAGCAGGTCGACATTCTGGGGAGTTTCCCGCTGCCGGTCGAAGTGATCCCGATGGCGCGCAGTGCCGTGGCACGTCAACTGGTGAAGCTGGGTGGTCGTCCGGAATACCGTCAGGGTGTGGTGACCGACAACGGCAACGTGATCCTCGACGTTCACGGCCTTGAGATCCTCGATGCCATTGCGCTGGAAAATGCGATCAACGGCATTCCGGGCGTCGTTACCGTAGGGTTATTTGCCAACCGTGGCGCGGACGTGGCGCTGATCGGCACGGCTGACGGTGTAAAAACCATCGTAAAATGATCTGACGGGGGGAGCGCTCCCCCCGCTAAAAAATTTTGAAAAGCTAAATTCGGTGACTTGTGTCACGTTTTTCCGCCTCTTTTGCCGATCCTGCCGCGTTTGTAAATTTCCATAGCATTTTCCTCTGTCATTTTGCTCTGTATGACTTTTCTTCAGAGTGCCGACGCAAACGTTCATATTGCTGCAATAGTTTTTTTTGATATGTTGGCTGCACGGGATTTATATCCAGCACAACATCAGTTCAGATAAAAACAGGGTCGGGTAAATGGCAAAGGTATCACTGGAGAAAGACAAGATTAAATTCCTGCTGGTTGAAGGCGTGCACCAGAAAGCGCTCGATAGCCTTCGCGCTGCAGGTTACACCAACATCGAATTTCACAAAGGCGCGCTGGATACTGAAGAGCTGAAAGCGTCCATCCGTGATGCCCATTTCATTGGCCTGCGATCCCGTACCCAACTGACTGAAGACGTTATTGCTGCGGCGGAAAAGCTGGTGGCGATTGGCTGTTTCTGTATCGGTACCAACCAGGTTGATCTGAATGCCGCCGCAAAACGCGGTATCCCGGTTTTTAACGCCCCGTTCTCCAACACCCGTTCCGTGGCGGAGCTGGTGATTGGCGAGCTGCTGCTACTCCTTCGCGGTATTCCGGAAGCTAACGCCAAAGCGCACCGCGGCGTGTGGAATAAACTGGCCGCGGGCTCCTACGAAGCGCGTGGTAAAAAACTCGGGATTATTGGTTACGGCCACATCGGTACGCAGCTCGGTATTCTGGCGGAATCCCTTGGCATGCACGTGTTTTTCTACGATATCGAAAACAAACTGCCGCTGGGTAACGCGACGCAGGTGCAGCATCTTTCTGACCTGCTGAACATGAGCGACGTGGTCAGCCTGCACGTGCCGGAAAATGCGTCCACCAAAAACATGATGGGAGCGGAAGAGCTGGCGCTGATGAAGCCGGGCTCACTGCTGATCAACGCCGCGCGCGGTACAGTAGTCGATATTCCTGCGCTGTGCGATGCGCTGAAGCGTAAGCATCTGGCGGGTGCGGCGATTGACGTGTTTCCGACGGAACCGGCCACCAACAGCGATCCGTTCACCTCTCCACTGTGCGAGTTCGACAACGTGATCCTGACGCCGCACATCGGCGGTTCTACTCAGGAAGCGCAGGAGAATATCGGCCTGGAAGTGGCGGGCAAGCTGAGCAAATATTCCGACAACGGTTCAACGCTCTCTGCGGTGAACTTCCCGGAAGTGTCTCTGCCGCTACACGGCGGGCGTCGTCTGCTGCACATTCACGAAAACCGTCCGGGCGTGCTGACTGCTATCAACCAGATCTTTGCCGAACAGGGCGTCAACATTGCCGCGCAGTATCTGCAAACGAACGCGCAGATGGGTTATGTGGTGATTGATATTGAAGCGGATGAAGACATTGCCGAGAAAGCTTTGCAGAGCATGAAGGCCATTCCGGGGACGATTCGCGCGCGTCTGCTGTACTGATAGTGCGGTCTGTGGTGTCGGGTGGCGCTTACGCTTACCCGACCTGCAATGTTCGTGCGGTCTGTGTGTCGGGTGGCGCTTACGCTTACCCGACCTACAATGTTCGTGCGGTCTGTGTGTCGGGTGGCGCTTACGCTTACCCGACCTACAAGGTTCGAGGATTTATGTAGGCCGGGTAAGGCGTAGCCGCCACCCGGCTTTGTTCTACCAGGTCCAGGTTTTACTTGGCGTCACCACCGCCGGCAACGGCACATCCCATTTCTCCACGGGTAATGCCTCCACGCCCTGACAATCATGCGCATAGCCCACCGGCTGCAACCCGTACTGCTGCCAGTTTTGTAGCGTTCTGTCGTAAAAACCACCGCCCATTCCCAGGCGCTGTCCCTGCTCGTCAAATGCCACCAGCGGCGTAATCAGCACATCCAGTTCAGATAGCGGCAGCACATCGCGCACGTCGAGTTTGGGTTCGGTGATTTTCAGACGATTCACCACCAGCTCGCTGTGCGGATGGTAGTGCAGAAACAGCAGATTGCCCCGGCTAAAGGGATGCAGCACCGGCAGATAAACTTTTTTCCCGGCGCGCCAGAGCTGGTCGATAAGCGGTTGGGTATCCAGCTCACCATCAAACGAAAGAAACAAGGCGACGGTGTTTGCCATCACCACAGGCGGATAGGCCATCATACGGGCGGCGGCCTGCTGGGCAAACTGTGCCTGTTGTTCGGCGCTTAAGGCACGACGACGCTGGCGAATGAGCTGACGGATATCCTGGCGTGAAGCAGAAACTTCAGGGAATTGAGTCATGGTTGTTGGTAGAAGAAGAGAGAGGGAATCTCCGAGATGCCGCCGCAGGCTGTAACCCTTGAACCCTTGGTTCAAGGTGAATGTGTCGTCATAGTTTTAAGGCTTCTCGGACGGACCGAGCATGCTCACCAACCATGGAGCGCCACATTCTTGTGGTATGAAATATCGGCTCAGGGGACTGGCCCGCTTGCAAACATCTCAGAGAAATTTTGTCTTCACAGTTACTCTACCATAGTCAACTGAGAAGTGTTATTCAAACTTTGGTCCCGGTCTTTCAGGACTGCGACCTTGATCAAGCAATGCCTGTTCAATGGTCTGCTGGAGCATTTTAATGCGCTGCTCCATGCTTGCCGCGTAATCGCGGGTCTTCGCTTTTTCCTGAGTCAGTTCATAGCTGATGTTCAACGCGGCGATGAAAACCAGCTGCTCAGTATTTGTGACTCTAGTGCGTTCTTTTAGATCTTGCAACCGCTGATTCAAATCGTCCGCAGCCTGATTCAAAGCATCCCTTTGTTCAGGCGGACAATTCACTCGCAGTGAACGGCCAAAAATCTGGAGATCGACGGGTTGTGCAGACATGCCACCTTCCTGCTGATTGACTGCGCTGCCTTCGCTTACTGCCCCGGGGGCTGCGAAGGGGCGACACTATAGCTACCCTGATGTGAAGATACAAGCCCTTTTCTGGTATCACCAGGGTCCAAAGTGGTAGCATATCATGAATATCCTCCCTTTGATGACGAATGCGTATGTCTATACAGAACGAAATGCCTGGTTACAAGGATTTAAACCAGTTACTGAACCAGCAGGGAGTCGGTCTAACCCCTGCCGAAATGCACGGTCTGATCAGCGGCATACTGTGCGGCGGAAACAGCGACAGCTCATGGCTGCCGCTGATCCACGACCTCACCAACGAAGGGCTGGCATTTGGCCACGAACTGGCGGAAGCGCTGCGTAAAATGCACGCCACAACCAGCGATTCCCTGGAAGACGATGGCTTTCTTTTTCAGCTTTATCTGCCTGAAGGCGACGATGTCAGCGTCTTCGATCGCGCTGATGCGCTCGCGGGTTGGGTAAACCACTATCTGCTTGGCCTGGGCGTAACCCAGCCTAAACTGGATAAAGTGACCGGCGAAGCGGGTGAAGCGATCGACGATCTGCGTAACATCGCCCAGCTCGGCTACGATGAAGACGAAGACCAGGAAGAGCTGGAGATGTCTCTCGAAGAGATCATCGAGTACGTGCGCGTGGCGTCTCTGCTGTGCCACGACAACTTTACGCGCTCGCAGCCGACCGCGCCGGAAGTTCGCAAGCCAACATTACACTAAGAAAAATAACGCACAGGAGGGTGTCATGGTTATCTCCAGTCAAGAGTATTCTCGCCGTCGTCAGGCGCTGCTGGCAAAAATGCAGCCGGGAAGCGCTGCCCTGATTTTCGCCGCGCCGGAAGTGACGCGCAGCGCCGACAGCGAATACCCCTATCGCCAGAGCAGTGATTTCTGGTACTTCACCGGGTTTAACGAGCCGGAAGCGGTACTGGTGCTGATTAAAAGCAATGACACCCACAACCACAGCGTGATTTTCAACCGCGTTCGCGATCTGACTGCGGAAATCTGGTTTGGTCGCCGCTTAGGGCAGGAGGCGGCGCCGGGAAAACTGGGCGTGGATCGCGCGCTGGCCTACAGCGAAATCAACCAGCAGCTCTATCAACTGCTCAACGGCCTGGACGTGCTCTATCACGCACAGGGTGAATACGCCTATGCGGATGAGATTGTTTTCACTGCGCTGGATAAGCTACGTAAAGGCTCACGTCAGAATTTGTCTGCACCCGCAACCCTGACAGACTGGCGACCGGTGGTGCATGAGATGCGCCTGTTTAAGTCTGAAGAAGAGCTGAATGTGATGCGCCGCGCGGGCGAAATCAGCGCCCTGGCGCATACCCGTGCCATGGAAAAGTGCCGTCCCGGTATGTTCGAGTACCAGCTTGAAGGGGAAATTCACCATGAATTTAACCGTCACGGCGCGCGCTTCCCGTCCTATAACACCATCGTAGGCGGCGGGGAAAACGGCTGCATTCTGCACTACACCGAAAACGAAAGTGAACTGCGCGACGGCGATCTGGTGCTGATTGACGCCGGCTGTGAATATCAGGGTTACGCGGGTGACATCACCCGTACCTTCCCGGTGAACGGTAAATTCACCCCAGCGCAGCGTGAAATCTATGACATCGTGCTTGAGTCTCTGGAGACCGCGCTGACGCTGTTCCGCCCTGGCACCTCCATTCAGGAGGTTACGGGCGAGGTGGTGCGCATCATGATTACCGGGCTGGTGAAGCTTGGCATTCTGAAAGGCGATGTGGACACCCTTATAACCGAAAACGCCCATCGCCCGTACTTTATGCATGGCCTGAGCCACTGGCTGGGGCTGGATGTGCATGACGTGGGGGCATACGGTCCGGAACGTTCGCGCGTGCTGGAGCCTGGCATGGTGCTGACCGTTGAGCCGGGGCTGTACATCGCGCCGGATGCCGACGTGCCGGAACAGTACCGCGGGATCGGCATTCGTATTGAAGATGACATCGTCATCACCGAAACCGGTAACGAAAACCTGACCGCGACCGTGGTGAAAAAAGCCGACGACATCGAGGCGCTGATGGCGGCGGCACGCGGATGAGCGTAATCATTGTTGGCGGAGGCATGACCGGCGCTACTCTGGCGTTGGCTATTTCGCAGTTAACCCAGGGCCAGCTTCCGGTGCATCTGGTTGAGGCGGTCGCGCCGCAGGCGACCGATCATCCCGGTTTCGACGCCCGCGCTATCGCGCTGGCGCAGGGAACCTGTCAGCAGCTTGCGCGTATTGGGATCTGGCAGGCGATAGCGGATTGCGCAACGGCGATCGGCACCGTTCACGTCAGCGATCGCGGGCACGCCGGGTTTGTGACGCTGGATGCCCACGATTACCGGATCGAGGCGCTGGGGCAGGTTGTCGAGCTGCATGACGTAGGGCTGCGGCTGTTCCGTCTTTTACAGGACGCGCCTGGCGTCACGCTGCACTGTCCGGCGCGCGTCGCCAGCTTTAGCCGCCGTGACGAAGCCGTCAGCGTGACGCTGGACAACGGCACCACGCTGGAGGGGGAACTGCTGGTGGCGGCGGATGGTTCACGCTCCGCGATCGCCACGCAGTGCGGCGTCGAATTGCGCTCTGAACCCTATGGGCAGGTGGCGGTCATCGCTAACGTCTCTACGGCTGGCACGCATAACGGCAGGGCATTTGAGCGCTTCACTGAGCACGGCCCGCTGGCCATGCTGCCGATGTCGAACGGGCGCTGCTCGCTGGTGTGGTGCCATGCGCAGGACCGGGCCGATGAGGTTCTCTCCTGGTCCGACGAACGTTTTAGTTCCGAGCTGCAAAAAGCCTTCGGCTGGCGGCTTGGGCGTATCACCCAGGCCGGAAAACGCGTGGCCTATCCGCTCGCGCTGACGACCGCATCGCAGACTGTCTCCCATCGCGTCGCTCTGGTCGGCAACGCCGCGCAGACGCTGCACCCCATCGCCGGGCAAGGCTTTAACCTTGGCCTGCGCGACGTGATGAGCCTGGCTGAGCTACTGGCGCAGACGTGGAGCGAACAACAGGATTGTGGCGCATACTCAGTGCTTAGCCATTACCAGAAACGACGTCAGGCGGACAAAGCGGCGACCATTGGCGTTACCGACGGTTTAGTCCACCTGTTTGCCAATCGCTGGGCACCGCTGGTTGCGGGTCGCAACCTTGGGCTGATGGCGATGGAACTGTTCATTCCGGCACGTGACGTGCTGGCGCAGCGGACCCTGGGTTGGGTCGCGCGTTAAGGAGTAATCACCGTGCAAAATGTTGATGTCGCCATTGTCGGCGGCGGAATGGTAGGACTGGCGCTGGCCTGTGGTTTACAGGGCAGCGGCCTGCGCGTGGCGGTGCTTGAGCAAAACGCGCCGCAGCCCGTGGCGCAGGATGCACCGCCGGAGCTGCGCGTCTCGGCGATCAATGCCGCCAGCGAAAAGCTACTGACGCACCTTGGCGTCTGGTCTGAAATCGTGGCGCTGCGTGCCAGCTGTTACCATGGCATGGAAGTGTGGGATAAAGACAGCTTCGGCCATATCGCGTTTGACGATGAAAGCATGGGCTACAGCCACCTTGGGCACATCGTTGAAAACGCGGTGATCCACCACGCGCTGTGGCAAAAAGCGCAGCAGTGCAGCGACGTCACGCTGATCGCACCGGCGAAACTTCAGCAGGTGGCGTGGGGCGAAAACGACGCGTTTATCACTCTTGAAAGCGGCGACATGCTGACCGCGCGGCTGGTAGTGGGTGCCGACGGCGCCAATTCCTGGCTGCGTAACAAAGCGGATATTCCGCTGACCTTCTGGGATTACCGTCATCACGCCCTGGTTGCCACAATCCGCACCGAAGAGCCGCATGGCGGCGTGGCGCGCCAGATTTTCCACAATGATGGCATTCTGGCCTTCCTGCCGCTTGCCGATCCGCATCTCTGCTCCATCGTCTGGTCTTTAGAGCCGGAGAAAGCGCAGCAGATGCAGGAGGCGACGCCGGACGCCTTTAATCAGGCGCTATGCGTGGCGTTTGATAACCGTCTGGGCCTGTGCACGCTTGAAAGCGAACGCCAGGCGTTTCCGTTAACCGGTCGCTACGCGCGTCAGTTTGCGGCGCACCGTCTGGCGTTGGTGGGGGATGCGGCGCATACGATTCATCCGCTGGCCGGGCAGGGGGTGAACCTCGGCTTTATGGACGCGGCCGAGCTGGTTGAAGAGCTGCGTCGTCTGCATCGGGAAGGTAAAGATATTGGTCAGCATCTGTATCTGCGTCGCTACGAGCGCAGCCGCAAACACAGTGCGGCGATGATGCTGGCGGGTATGCAGGGCTTCCGCGAGCTATTTGCCGGAGCGAACCCGGCGAAAAAACTGCTGCGCGATATCGGCCTCAAACTGGCCGACACCCTTCCCGGCGTCAAACCGCAGCTTCTTCGTCAGGCAATGGGCCTTAACGATCTTCCCGACTGGTTACGTTAATCTCGATCCCCGTCACACTTTATTTTCCCGGCCTTCGCGCCGGGGAAATCTCCTCGTTTGAAATAATCTAATTTCACGTCATTTTTCGCATTAGAAAATCTAATCTTACTATTTTTATGTTACGGAAATTCGGCCCGTTTTTCCGCACGAAATATCACCATCTGCTAAATCCTGTTAGCTCGATGTTAATTTTATGCGGGTTTAATCGCATTTTACCAGTGAATAACTCTGTAGGCTTTTCAGCGATTTTTGGTCATAAGCTAATGTGATGACCCGTTTTACCTTATGGTTAACCGCCGGTTTCGGTGGTAAGTTCAGGTAAAAGAGAACGTTTGCGTCGGCCCCCGATCGCGAGGTCGACACCGGGTTTCACGGTGAATTTTTCAACGAGGAAAAGATGGCTCAACAGACTCCTTTGTACGAACAGCACGTGTTATGCGGCGCCCGCATGGTGGACTTCCACGGCTGGATGATGCCGCTGCACTACGGCTCGCAGATTGATGAGCACCACGCGGTGCGCACCGATGCCGGTATGTTCGACGTGTCTCATATGACGATTGTCGACCTGCGCGGAAGCCGCACCCGGGAGTTTTTGCGTTATCTGTTGGCAAACGACGTCGCCAAACTAAAAACGCCGGGCAAAGCGCTCTATACCGGCATGCTTAATGCCTCTGGCGGCGTGATTGACGACCTCATCGTCTACTACTTCACCGAAGATTTCTTCCGCCTCGTTGTAAACTCCGCCACCCGCGAAAAAGACCTCTCCTGGATTTCCCAACACGCTGAACCTTACGCCATCGACATCACCGTTCGTGACGATCTGTCGCTGATTGCGGTGCAGGGGCCAAACGCCCAGGCGAAAGCCGCGTCTCTGTTCAGCGACGAGCAGCGCAAAGCAACCGAAGGCATGAAGCCGTTCTTCGGCGTGCAGGCGGGGGATCTGTTTATCGCCACCACCGGCTACACCGGTGAAGCGGGCTACGAAATTGCAATGCCAAACGAAAAGGCCGCCGATTTCTGGCGTGCGCTGGTGGAGGCGGGTGTGAAGCCTGCGGGCCTAGGCGCGCGCGATACGCTGCGTCTGGAAGCGGGGATGAACCTCTACGGTCAGGAGATGGACGAAGGCGTCTCACCGCTGGCGGCCAACATGGGCTGGACCATCGCGTGGGAACCGGCTGACCGTGATTTTATTGGCCGTGAAGCGCTGGAGATGCAGCGCGAGAAGGGCACTGAACAGCTGGTTGGCCTGGTGATGAAAGAAAAAGGCGTTCTGCGCGGCGAGCTGCCGGTGCGCTTCACCGATGCCGATGGCAATCATCGCGAAGGCGTGATCACCAGCGGAACGTTCTCCCCGACGCTCGGCTACAGTATTGCACTGGCACGCGTGCCAGCGGGGATTGGCGAAACGGCGGTGGTGCAGATCCGCAACCGCGAAATGCCGGTCAACGTGACCAAACCGATTTTTGTTCGCGCCGGTAAGCCGGTCGCCTAACTATTTTTATCAGGAGAACTTCAATGAGCAATGTGCCAGCAGAACTGAAATACAGCAAAGAACACGAGTGGCTGCGCAAAGAGGCGGACGGCACTTACACCGTTGGGATCACCGAGCACGCGCAGGAACTGCTGGGCGACATGGTGTTTGTTGACCTGCCGGAAGTGGGCGCAACCGTGAGCGCAGGCGACGACTGTGCGGTGGCGGAATCCGTTAAAGCGGCCTCTGACATCTACGCTCCGGTGAGCGGTGAAATTGTTGCCGTGAACGACGCGCTGAGCGACTCCCCGGAGCTGGTGAACAGCGAGCCTTATGAAGGCGGCTGGATCTTTAAGATCAAAGCCAGCGACGAAGCGCAGGTTGCCGCGCTGCTGGATGCGACCGCGTACGAAGCACTACTGGAAGACGAATAACGTTGTGCCGGATGGCGCTGCGCTTATCCGGCCTACAGATCTACGTAGGCCCGGTAAGCGTTAGCGCCACCGGGCAACAGCGTTACAGATAATTACGATTCACTGCACGTTTCAGGAACCATCGCTCATGACACAGACTTTAAGCCAGCTTGAAAACCGTGGCGCCTTCATTGAACGTCACATTGGGCCGGATGCTCAGCAACAGCAGGAGATGCTGAAGACAGTTGGCGCGGATTCATTAAACGCACTGATCGGCCAGATCGTGCCAAAAGACATCCAGCTTGCCACACCGCCGCAGGTAGGCGAGTCCACGACGGAGTTCGCCGCGCTGGCGGAGCTGAAGGCCATCGCCGGCCTTAACAAGCGCTATAAGTCTTACATCGGCATGGGCTACACCAACGTGCAGTTACCGCCGGTGATCCTGCGTAACATGCTGGAAAACCCGGGCTGGTACACCGCTTACACCCCGTATCAGCCAGAAGTCTCCCAGGGCCGTCTGGAAGCGCTGCTGAACTTCCAGCAGGTGACGCTGGATCTGACCGGTATGGATATCGCCTCTGCCTCGCTGCTGGATGAAGCCACTGCCGCCGCTGAAGCGATGGCGATGGCGAAGCGCGTGAGCAAGCTGAAAAACGCCAACCGCTTCTTCGTCGCGGCGGACGTGCATCCCCAGACGCTGGACGTGGTGCGCACCCGTGCGGAAACCTTCGGCTTTGAGGTGATTGTCGACGACGCTGACAAAGTGCTGGATCACCAGGACGTCTTCGGCGTGCTGTTACAGCAGGTGGGCACCACCGGGGAAGTGCATGATTACAGCGCGCTGATCGCCGAGCTCAAATCCCGTAAGGTTATTGTTAGCGTCGCCGCTGATTTTATGGCGCTGGTGCTGCTGACGGCGCCAGGTAAACAGGGCGCGGATATTGTCTTCGGCTCAGCGCAACGCTTCGGCGTGCCGATGGGCTACGGCGGCCCGCACGCGGCGTTCTTTGGCGCGAAAGATGAATTTAAACGTTCCATGCCAGGCCGTATTATCGGCGTATCGAAAGATGCCGCCGGTAACACCGCGCTGCGCATGGCGATGCAGACCCGCGAGCAGCATATCCGCCGCGAGAAAGCGAACTCCAACATCTGTACCTCGCAGGTGCTGCTGGCTAACATTGCCAGCTTATACGCGGTGTTCCACGGTCCGGCAGGTCTGAAACGCATTGCCAGCCGCATCCACCGTCTGGCCGATATCCTGGCCTGCGGTCTGCAACAGAAAGGTCTCAGACTGCGTCATGAGCACTACTTCGACACCCTGTGCGTCGAGGTGGCAGACAAAGCGGCCGTGCTGGCGCGCGCCGAGGCAGCACAAATCAACCTGCGCAGCGACATTCACAATGCGGTCGGCATTACGCTGGACGAAAGCACCACCCGTGACGATATCCTGACCCTGTTCAACGTATTGCTGGGTGACGCACAGGGTCTGGACGTTGATACGCTCGACAAAGAGGTTGCGCTCGACAGCCGCTCCATTCAGGAAAGCATGCTGCGCGACGACGCGATCCTGACTCACCCGGTGTTCAACCGCTATCACAGCGAAACCGAGATGATGCGTTACATGCACTCTCTGGAACGTAAAGATCTGGCGCTGAACCAGGCGATGATCCCGCTGGGCTCCTGCACCATGAAGCTGAACGCCGCGGCTGAGATGATCCCAATCACCTGGCCTGAATTCTCCGAGCTGCACCCGTTCTGCCCGGCTGAGCAGGCGGAAGGTTATCACATGATGATCAACCAGCTCTCCGACTGGCTGGTGAAGCTGACCGGGTACGACGCGCTCTGCATGCAGCCGAACTCCGGTGCGCAGGGTGAATACGCCGGTCTGCTGGCGATCCGTCACTATCACGAAAGCCGCAACGAAGGCCACCGCGATATCTGTCTGATCCCAAGCTCTGCCCACGGCACCAACCCGGCCTCTGCCCAGATGGCAGGGATGGAAGTGGTGGTCGTGGCGTGCGACAAAAACGGCAACATCGATCTGGCCGACCTGCGCGCCAAAGCAGAGCAGGCAGGCGACAAACTCTCCTGCATCATGGTGACCTACCCGTCCACCCACGGCGTGTACGAAGAAACGATCCGTGAAGTGTGTGAAGTGGTGCATCAGTTCGGCGGCCAGGTTTACCTCGACGGCGCGAACATGAACGCCCAGGTGGGCATTACCTCTCCGGGCTTTATTGGCGCGGACGTGTCGCACCTCAACCTGCATAAAACGTTCTGTATTCCGCACGGCGGCGGCGGCCCGGGCATGGGCCCAATCGGCGTCAAAGCGCACCTGGCACCGTTTGTGCCAGGCCATAGCGTGGTGCAGATTGAAGGCATGCTGACCCGTCAGGGCGCGGTCTCCGCGGCACCGTTCGGCAGCGCCTCTATCCTGCCAATCAGCTGGATGTACATCCGCATGATGGGCGCGGAAGGGCTGAAGCAAGCCAGCCAGGTGGCGATCCTCAACGCCAACTACATCGCAACGCGTCTGAAGGACGCCTATCCGGTGCTCTATACCGGTCGCGACGGTCGCGTGGCGCACGAATGCATCCTCGATATTCGTCCTCTGAAAGAAGAGACGGGCATCAGCGAGCTGGATATCGCCAAGCGTCTGATCGACTACGGCTTCCACGCGCCAACCATGTCGTTCCCGGTAGCGGGTACGCTGATGGTTGAGCCGACCGAGTCTGAAAGCAAGGTGGAGCTGGATCGCTTTATCGACGCCATGCTGGCGATCCGCAGCGAAATCGACCGCGTGAAAGGCGGGGAATGGACGCTGGAAGATAACCCCCTGGTTAACGCGCCACATACCCAGAACGAACTGGTGGCAGAGTGGAACCACGGTTATACCCGCGAGCTGGCTGTCTTCCCGGCAGGTGTAGCAAACAAATACTGGCCAACCGTGAAACGTCTTGATGATGTTTACGGCGACCGTAACCTGTTCTGCTCCTGCGTGCCGATGAGCGAATACCAGTAACGTTGTTCCTGTAGTAACGTAGGCCGGGTAAGGCGAAGCCGCCACCCGGCTTTTTTATTTGGAGAACAGAATGGCAATTGCATTGGTCACCGGCGCCAGCCGGGGTATTGGTAAAGCCACCGCGCTACAGCTGGCAAGCGAAGGCTACACCGTTGCGGTGAATTTTCATCACAACATCAAAGCCGCGACAGAGGTCATTAATCAGATCGTGGACGCGGGCGGTAAGGCCTTTGCCGTGCGCGCGGATATCAGCGATGAATCGCAGGTGATGGCGATGTTCGACAGCATCGATCGCGAAGGTGAGCCGCTCGCCGCGCTGGTGAACAACGCCGGGATTTTGTTTGAACAATCCTCCATCGAAAACCTCTCCGCTGAACGTATTAACCGCGTGCTGTCCACCAACGTCACTGGCTATTTTCTCTGCTGCCGTGAGGCGGTGAAGCGCATGTCGCATAAACACGGCGGCAAGGGCGGCGCGATTGTGAATGTCTCCTCGGCGGCCTCACGACTGGGCGCACCGGGGGAGTATGTGGATTATGCTGCCTCCAAAGGGGCCGTGGATTCCCTGACAACCGGCCTCGCGCTGGAGGTGGCGGCGCAGGGTATTCGCGTTAACTGCGTGCGGCCAGGCCTGATTTATACCGATATTCACGCCTCCGGCGGCGAGCCGGGGCGTGTGGATCGGGTGAAGTCGCTGTTACCGATGCAGCGTGGCGGTCAGCCGGAGGAGGTCGCCCAGGCCATTACCTGGCTGCTGAGCGACAAAGCCTCCTATGTCACCGGTAGCTTCCTGGAGCTGGCTGGCGGGAAGTAACGCTACGACGCCAGCCACAGCCGCAGGCGCATTCCCCAGCCGCTGGTCCAGCCGGTGGTGATCGACTTCACTTCACCGTGAGAGATCACCACAAGCGTTGGCGTCACCTGAACGTCCCACTGACGCGCCAGTTCTCCGCTGGCGTCGTTGACCGTGGGCATCATCGCCTTCTTCTTCCTCATCCATGTTTCGAGCGTCGCGTTATCGCCTGAGCGCAGCGCAACCGACATCACGTTACCCCCGTCCGCGGCAATCGCCGCCACCGACGGCGTGGTGTAGCGGCAGACGCCGCACCATGTCGCCCAGACGTAGACCAGCAGCGGTCGCTCCTTACTCATGGCCATAAGATCGACGGGCTGACCGTCGAGGGTGTGCAGTGCCGTCGCGGAGAAATTCTGCGGCAGCGCGGGCTGGCGGAAATAGTCCACCGCCAGGCTCACGGCTACGCCAATCAGCAGCCACACGGCCAGCTCGCGCAGCAGGCGCGGAAGCTTACTTGCCACGGGCGTTTGCCAGCTGTTCTTTGACCAGCCCCTCCAGATCGTCATACGGGATTGCGCCCGCCACCATCTGGTCACCGATGATGGTCGCCGGGGTGCCCTGAATATTCAGCACCTGCGCCAGGATCAGGTTCATCTTTACGCTGTCCATAGTTTTATCATCGGTTTTGATGCTGTCCGTCCCGGTCTTCACCTGCGCGGCGGCGATGCTGGCGTCATCGTGATAGCCCTTTTTCATCATCAGCCGCTGGTGTAGTGCCCAGAATTGATCCGGCGCCTGCTGCCACGTTGAGAGCGCCGCTTTCGCGGCATTTACCGAGCTTTGTCCCTTGAACGGCAGCAGTTTGATGATGAGCTGCACGTCGGGATTATCGTGCACGATTTTCTCCAGCATTGGGTCGAACTGCTTGCAATACGGGCAGTTGTAGTCTGTGAAGGAGACGATGGTGAGCTTCGGCGATGTCGCGCCGGTTCGCGGGCTGTTGGGGTCGTTAAACAGCAGTTTTGCCAGCTGGTCGTTGGAAGCGTCATCTGACGGTGCGGCGAAACCGAACGTTGATAACGACAGCAGAAGTAAGGCAACGAAGGTTCTCATGTTATTTTCCTTTTGCATCGGACAGGGTGCTCAGCACCGCTTCGCGGCTTAACAACGCAGGCAGCACGTGGCCCTGCGGTAATCCCGGTCCGTAGATCTGGTTAAACGGCACGGCGGCGCTGCCGCGCGTGGTTAAAAACTGGCTGATGGTATCTGAGGGGCGGCTCCAGTCGCCGCGCAGGGCGACAACGTCCGGGGCGGAGAGCGCGACCTGCACGTCGTCGCGCAGCAGTACGTTGTATTTATTGGCTTTACAGGTCACGCACCAGTCGGCGGTCACGTCGACGAACACCCGTTTGTTCTCCGCCAGCGCGCGGACAATGGCCTGCTCGCTGAGCGGCTGCCAGTGAATACGATCGCGGCGGGAGCCCTCGCCGCCGGAGCCGGAAACAAACGCGACTACCCCGGCCACCAGTACAGCTAATACCCCGGCGCGCAGTGCCGTTTGCCAGCGGTAGCGCCAGGCGGTGACCAGCAGCAGCGCAAGGATCAGTAGCACGCCCAGCGTAATGACCGGCAGGCTGCCAATGTGCACCGTCAGCAGGCTCAGCAGCCACAGCGATGAGCCGAGCATCATCATCCCCAGCACTACGCGTACAACGTTCATCCAGCGCCCCGGACGCGGCAACCGCTGGGCCAGCCCCGGCCAGGCCGCCACCAGCAGCCACGGCAGGCTCATGCCGATACCCATCGCCAGGAAGATCCCCCACAGCAGGGGAAGCGGTGCCGCCAGCGCGACCGAGACCGCCGTCCCCAGGAACGGCGCGGTGCAGGGTGTCGCCAGCAGCGTGGCAAACGCGCCTTGCCAGAAATGACCCGCAAGCCCGTTGCCGCCGCGCGTGGCGAGGAAGGTGCTGGCGCCGGAAGGGAGACGGATTTCAAACAACCCCAGCAGGCTGGCGCTGAAGAGCACCATTACCAGCGCCATCGCGGCAATAAACCACGGGTTCTGGAACTGGATCCCCCAGCCGAGCGCCTGATTGCCTAAACGTAATACCGTCATCATCAGCGCCAGTGCGAGGAACGAGATCACGATCCCGGCTACCGATGCAAGAAACTGTCGGCGTACCTGACCCCGCGCCTGCCGTTCGGTTTGCATCAGCGTGCCCAGCTTCATGGCCAGCACGGGCAGTACGCAGGGCATGACGTTAAGGATCAGACCACCAGCCAGCGCCATCAGCAGCACCCAGCCTAACGGGAGCGTCGGCGCGGCGTTCCCCGGCTGAATGCTCAGGCTGGACTCCTGCGCCTGCCCGCTATCGGCCAGAACCAGCGACAGGGTTTTGCCGCTGAGGTTGGGCGCGGCCTCGCCCCAGCTGTCCGTCACGGGCACGGTGGCGACCAGCGAATCACCGCGCATGGTGAGGGCCGGTTTGCCGAAATCAACATCATCCATACCGTCGATAAACAGCGACGGCGCCTGCCAGCCTGCGTCACGCTGCGCCGTTACGGTCAGCTTGCCGGGGGCATAGGTGGCGTTAAGCGTTGAGGTCAACCCGCCGCTGAGGGGAAGGGTGCCCATGGCCCGACTGAAATCGTAATCAAAACTGGCGCCTGCGGATGCGGTCATGTTCAGTGAAAACGGGTAGTCGGTAAGAATACAGACGTTGCTACAGGTGGAGAGAGTCAGCACGCCGCTCAGGATCGTCGGGACGTCGCCCCGCAGAGTGAGGGGAAAGCTGACATCGCCGTGATAGCCCTGCGTGGTGATGCCCGCGACGTCGAAACGCTGCGGCACAGGCCAGCGCCAGATCGCCTCGACGGGCTGATGCCATTTAATCGCGGGTGCGACGCCGCCTTCGCCCGGCGAGCGCCAGTAGGTTTTCCAGCCTTTTTGCAGGGCGACGTCCAGCAGCAGGCGGGTTTCGCCAGTGCTTTCAGGTTGCGCACGCAGCCTGACGCTGGCGTGCTGATTATCGGCGGCGCGCAGCCAGCCGCTGTCGGCAGCCTGGCTGAGGGGCAGCCATAGCCAAAGCAGGCAGACCAGCAGTCGCCTGAATACAGTAAACATAAATTTTCTCCGTAAATGATGAATTAACCTGAAGTAACAGGCGAAGGCTCATTCACGGAAGACGCATAATCGCAGATGCACCCTTAACCGGGGCGGGGAGATAACGCGGGGAGGCCACTGCCGTTCGCGGCGCGGTGGACTGGCTGCCAGCAACGCAAGCAGCAGGGTGACGGCAATCAGGGCGCCTTCAAACAAAACAGGCGGGACCGACATCAGCGACTTGGCGCTTAGCTCACACGGGGTTACCGGTGCGTCGGCACTCTCCTGCCCCTGCTGAACAGACTGGCTCGTGGCGGTGACGTTCATGACAAGCGCGTGCATCCCGGCCATCCGCTGGGCGGTACATATCAGCACCACCAGACAGGCCAGGGCTACAAGCAGGATAGCGTTGCGTTGTCGCTTAATCATGTTCGCCTCAAATATTCAGGATGCCTATATTATCGGGCGAACATATTTTGGCAACGCAAAAGCTGTAAAGAAGTGTCTGGAAGATAAGCAGTTTGCCCTCTCCGCTTGCAGAGAGGGCAAGCCATTACAGCGTTTCGCCGTTGCTGGCAATGACGGTTTTATACCACTCAAAGCTCTTCTTACGGGAGCGGGACATGTCACCGGTGCCGTCGTCGTGCTTGTTGACGTAGATAAAGCCGTAGCGCTTGCTGTACTGGCCGGTGGTGAAGGAGACGCAGTCGATGCAGCCCCACGGAGTGTAGCCCATCAGATCCACGCCGTCGTACGTCACGGCCTTCATCATCTCTTCCACGTGGGCGCGCAGGTAGTCGATGCGGTAGTCATCGTTGATGCTGCCGTCCTCTTCCACCTTGTCGTAGGCGCCGAAACCATTTTCCACGATAAACAGTGGCTTCTGGTAGCGCTCGTACAGTTCACACAGCGAATAACGCAGGCCCACAGGGTCAATCTGCCAGCCCCAGTCGGACGCCTTGACGTGTGGGTTCGGCACGCTGCCCTCGAAGCCGGAAATGGCATCACCGGTGCCGCCTTCCGCTTTGACCGCGTTGGTCATGTAGTAGCTGAAACCTAAGTAATCGCAGGTGCCTTCACGCAGGATCTGCTCGTCGCCTGCTTCCATTTTGATGGAGAAGCCACGGCGTTCCCACTCGTTCAGCACGTAAGACGGGTAGTAGCCGCGTAGCTGTACGTCGGTAAAGACGTAGCGCTCGCGCATGGATTCCTGAGCGAACATCACATCTTCTGGCTTGCAGGAGTACGGATAGAGCGCCACCATCGCCAGCATGCAGCCGACTTTCATCTCCGGGTTAATGCGGCGGGCGGCTTTCACCGCCAGCGCGCTGGCCACGAACTGGTGGTGCAGCACCTGGTACATGGTCTCTTCCGGGTTGTCGTGCTCGGTATAGACCACGCCAGAGCAGCAGTAGCCGAACAGTGGCGCACGCCAGTTGCGCTGGTTGTTGATTTCGTTGAAGGTCATCCAGTATTTGACCTTATTTTTGTAGCGCTCAAATACCACTTCCGAGAAGCGTACAAAGAAATCGACTACTTTACGGTTGGTCCATCCGCCGTATTCCTGAACAAGGTGCAGCGGCATTTCAAAGTGGGAGAGGGTGATCACCGGCTCGATGTTGTACTTCAGCAGTTCATCGAACATGTCGTCGTAAAACTTCAGCCCCTCTTCGTTTGGCTGAGTTTCGTCGCCTTTCGGGAAGATGCGCGTCCAGGCGATAGAGGTACGGAAACATTTGAAGCCCATCTCGGCAAACAGCTTGATGTCTTCTTTGTAATGGCCGTAAAAGTCGACGGCTTCGTGGTTCGGGTAATATTTGCCTTCAATCACTTCCTGCGTGATTTCACGCGGAACGCCGTGTGCGCCGCCGGTGAGCACGTCGCAAATGCTTGGCCCTTTGCCGCCTTTGTTCCAGCCGCCTTCAACCTGGTGCGCCGCCACCGCGCCGCCCCATAAAAAATCTTTCGGTAAAGTGAGTTTTTTCATCTTTGCTATTCTCAATTCAGGACTTATTGATTTCGAGTCTAGCAAAGCGGAAATAAATGTCACGATATAACATTTTGCGGGAATTGTAATTTGTCACATCAAAAAAACAGGATGTTTTATTCTGTTAATTTCTTCGCCAGTTTCCGGCCTAATGATTCAAGAATATAGATGACGGGAATTTGGGTGGTTATATCGTAAACGCCGCCTATGCGCGTTTGGGGGACATGCCAGGAGAGATTAAAGTCCGCCAGTTTCGCGAGACGAGAATGTTCGTGGCTGGTGACAGAGAGTACCTTGCAGCGATGCAGGCTGAACTGGCTGGCGAAGCGCAGGATTTCCTCGGTTTCTCCGGAGACGGAAAGTACAATGGCCAGTGCATTTTTAGCCATATCGTTAGTGACCGGGAAATAAGGATCGTCGATATGGTTGCTGAATTTCCCGATATTTGAAAAGAAACGTGCGCCATATTTTGCCAGCGATCCGGACGTGCCTGCGCCAACAAAAATAATTCGTTCAGATGATAAAATAATATCGACGGCTTTATCTAATAACGCATCGAACTCTTCGTTATTTACGCTTTTAAAGAAGCTGATAATTTCACTGGCACCAAAATTCGCCTGCTGCGGCTCGTTCTGCTCCAGATAGAGTTTAAAGCGCACCCGAAATTCCGAGTAGCCTTCGCAGTTGAGCTTTCGGCAGAAGCGCAGGATAGTAGTGGTAGAGACTCCCGCCGCATCCGCCAGCTCGCGGATGGTCATGTACATCACTTTGTCACGGTTCTTAATGACATAGTTGTAGACCATCATTTCCAGATTGTTGAGGCTGGCAATGGCGGAATGGCTGAACATACTCACAATGGCTAAACTCGCTGTCGGACACTATCCCTGAAGCATACCATGATGACGAAGGGTGAGAGACGGATTTATCGCCTTGATTACTCAGGTGTTAATGAAATCATTTACACCTGTGCGGTGGATTTATTTTGCATTATACTGATTTGTAAGGATAAATCTTGATTATGGATTTATTTTAGCTAACAGGTGTTCACTGGAATCATTCTCAGTTAGCATAGACTGGCGATGAATAATCATCTTTTGTTTTCCCGGAGTTAAGTATGGTGAGCAGACCATTAATCGCACAGGGATATTCGCTGGCTGAGGAAGTAGCCAACAGTATAAGCCATGGCATTGGCCTGGTGTTTGGGATTGTCGGCTTAGTATTGCTGCTGGTGCAGGCGGTAGATACCAACGCCAGCGCGATGGCCATTACCAGCTACAGCCTGTATGGCGGGAGTATGATCCTGCTTTTCCTTGCCTCAACGCTGTATCACGCTATTCCGCATCAACGGGCGAAGATATGGCTCAAGAAATTTGACCACTGCGCAATCTATCTTCTCATTGCAGGCACTTACACGCCATTTTTGCTGGTGGGGCTCAACTCACCGCTGTCGCGTGGCCTGATGATTGTAATCTGGAGCCTGGCGCTGCTGGGGATCCTGTTCAAGCTGACCATCGCGCACCGGTTCAAAGTATTGTCGCTGGTCACCTATCTGACAATGGGCTGGCTGTCGCTGATTGTGGTGTATCAGTTAGCCATTAAGCTGGCGGTGGGGGGCGTGACGCTTCTGGCGGTGGGCGGAGTGATCTACTCGCTGGGCGTGATTTTCTACGTCTGCAAGCGTATCCCGTACAACCATGCCATCTGGCACGGCTTTGTGCTGGGCGGCAGCGTGTGCCACTTTCTGGCAATTTATCTGTATGTTGGTCAGGTGTAGTTTTTTTGTAAGGTGCGGTCTGATGCCCTCACCCCGACCCTCTCCCGGTGGGCTGAGGGTTCCCCACAAATTAATGCGAGCACTGAGCAATCCCCTCGCCCCTCCGGGGAGAGGGTTAGGGTGAGGGGAACATACGGCGGTGGTGGTCATTCCGTTCACTTTATGTTCCTTGCTACTCTGTCACGACATGACCGGTGAACGTGCCAGGGTGGCTCAGTCGCCACCACCCTGGCGACCCGGGCTTCCGGCGGAAAATCGCCGCTTCGCGGTGCCTTCGGCTTATTCCTTCCGGCTTATCGGGGACGGGCGGAGGTAACATCCCTGTAAAGCCCGCCCTCTCGGCGCATCCCTGCGCCTCGCCCCGGCCTACAGGAAACGCCTCAGCGATTTACAGCCGGACCGAGGCATCGCTGAAAGCCCTCAGTTATTCTGAGGCAACGTTATCGCTTTTGCTTTCAAATTACTGGGGATCCCTCAGCCCACAGGGAGAGGGAGAATATCAACACCGGGCGATACAGCATCAATCTTCCAGTGAATACGGCAGCGGCTCAATGCTGAGCGTGTTTGCATCGTCCCGCACGCGGAACACGCTGTCGGGCTCCATATCATTATTCATGACAACCTGCACCAGCAGGCGGCCATCATCGAGCTGGACGGCGGCTAACACGGTGCCGGTACGGCGCCAGTTTTCGCCCATCTTCATCTCGAGATCTTCACCCGCTTCCGGCACACGGCTGGCGTGACCAGCCAGCGTCCACAGGGCGCGTTTGTTCGCGCCGCGGAATTTCGCACGCGCCACCATTTCCTGTCCGGTGTAGCAGCCCTTCTTAAAGCTGATACCACCCAGCGCCTGGATGTTTGTCGCCTGCGGGATAAACTGCGCGCTGTTTGCCGCGTCAATAACTGGCAGGCCCGCTTCGATGTTCAGCGCCAGCCACTGCTGGCTGTTGTTGAGCTGTGCTTCACCGCGCAGGGCGTCAGTGACGCGTTCCGCCGTTGCTTCGTCGGTTACCAGCAGGAAGCGCTCCGCAGGGTGTTCGAACCACAGAATGGAGGTTTCTCCCTCGCTGATCAGCTGTTTTCCGGCATCCGGTAGCTCGGCAAACAGGTTTTTCAGCGCTGCACGCGCCTGGAAACCCGCTACCCCCAGCAGAATGTGTTCATCGTCCGGGGCGATGGTGACTTTAGAAAAGACCGCGTATTTTTTCAGCTCTTTAAGCTGGGCGTCACGCAGGCTGCGACGCTCAATGAAGGCGAATCCGTCCTGACGGCGGAACAGACGCAGGTTGCTCCACATTTTTCCTTTTGGATCGCAATGCGCGGCCAGCAGATGCTGGTGCTCAGTCAACTGCGCCACGTCCGCCGTGACCTGGCCTTGCAGGTATTTTTCGCTGTCCGCACCGGTCAGTGTCGCCAGTGCCCAGTCATCAAGAGTAATCAGCGTCAGCGGCAGACGCGCAGAGGCGGCGGGCTGGCGAGGAGAAAATGGTGTAAATGCCATAGTGATGTCCTGAATTGCTTAACGCTTTGATAATACCTAATGGTAAAAGAGACTGTATTCAATGCAAGCGCTTTCAGCAGGCCATTCGTGCCATTACGCGGTTATGCGTGGCGCTACGCAAAATAGTGTAATCCGCTGTCTTTATAAGGATTATTCAGGAAGCCTGCTCGAGGTTCGCAATATTCCAGTAAAGAAACGGTCAAAAACACGTTACACTAGCAGGTGTTCCCGAAGAGCAATAATGAATACCGAACGGGATACCGACTGTGCCAAACGTAATGCAGGAAACAGAACATGGATATTAACAACAAGGCCCGTATTCACTGGGCGTGCCGTCGCGGCATGCGTGAACTTGATATCTCCATCATGCCTTTCTTCGAGTATGAGTACGACAGCTTAAGCGATGACGATAAGCGCCTGTTTGTCCGTCTGCTTGAGTCCGACGATCCGGATTTATTCAACTGGCTGATGAATCACGGCAAGCCCGCCGACACCGAGTTGCAACGGATGGTGCAATTAATTCAAACACGGAATCAGGAACGTGGTCCTGTGGCAATCTGATCTTCGCGTCTCGTGGCGCTCACAGTGGATGTCCTTACTGCTCCACGGTCTGGTCGCGGCAATGGTGTTATTGGTGCCGTGGCCGCTAAGCTATACCCCTCTGTGGCTGCTTTTGCTGTCGTTTGTAGTGTTTGACAGCGTGCGCAGCCAGCGTCGAATCAACGCCCGTCAGGGTGAAATTAAGCTGCTGATGGATTCTCGCCTGCGCTGGCAGGGAAAAGAGTGGGAAATGATAGGGACGCCGTGGATGCTCAACACCGGGATGATGCTACGGCTGCGTCGGGTCGAGGACAATCGTCGCCAGCACCTGTGGCTGGCAGCAGACAGTATGGATCCTGCGGAGTGGCGAGATCTGCGCCGGTTGATCGTGCAACAGCCGACGCAGGAGTAAATCAGCTGAACTGCTCGGCCATCTCACCCAGAATCTGCTCGCACCAGTTCTGGAGGCGCTCGTCGCTAAGATCGTACTGGTTGGTTTCATCCAGCGCGAGCCCGACAAACAGCTGACCGTCGGCAATAATCGGTTTTTGACTGGTGAACTCATAGCCTTCCGTAGGCCAGTAGCCGATAAAGGTCGCGCCCTTTGGCGCCAGTTTGTCGTGCAGCATGCCGAGTGCGTCAAGGAACCACTCCCCGTAGCCCAACTGGTCGCCCATGCCGTACATCGCAATGATTTTGCCTTCAAAATTGACTGAATCGAGCTGATCCCAGATCGCTTCCCAGTCTTCCTGAATCTCACCAAAGTCCCAGGTAGGGATACCCAGAATCAGCACATCGTACTGCTCCATCAAGGCAACCGCGTCATCTTTCAGGTTATGCAACGTCACCAGTTCCGGGCCAATAATGTCGCGAATTTTCTCCGCCGCCATTTCGGTGTAGCAGGTGCTGGAACCATAGAACAGACCAATATTCATCGCGTAACTATCTCAATTCTTGCTATGACTTTGCGCGTAGTGTACCAGAAACCGATGGCAATCAGGCATAATGGCCAGATTGCAGAACCATAGGGGTTGATGTGGAAAAGGATCTCGCACTCATCGAACAGTTTCTCGACGCGCTGTGGCTGGAGAAAAACCTCGCTGACAATACGCTCAGCGCCTATCGTCGGGATCTCACTCTGCTGGTCGAGTGGCTGGCGCACCGGGGGCTGACGCTTGAAAGCGCACAAAGCGATGACCTGCAAGGGTTACTGGCTGAGCGGATGGAAGGGGGGTACAAAGCCACCAGCTCCGCACGTCTGCTGAGCGCCATGCGCCGCCTGTTCCAGCACCTTTACCGCGAGAAGATCCGCGCGGATGATCCCAGCGCACTGCTGGCATCGCCTAAACTACCTCAGCGGCTGCCAAAAGATCTCAGCGAAGCGCAAGTTGAGAGATTATTACAGTCGCCCGCAGTTGACCTTCCGCTGGAGTTACGCGATAAAGCCATGCTTGAACTATTGTATGCCACGGGCTTGCGCGTTTCTGAGCTGGTGGGCCTGACGATGAGCGATATCAGCCTGCGTCAGGGCGTGGTGCGCGTTATCGGTAAAGGGAACAAAGAACGGCTGGTGCCGCTGGGTGAAGAGGCAGTCTACTGGCTGGAGACGTATCTGGAACACGGGCGTCCGTGGCTGCTGAACGGCGTCTCCATAGATGTATTATTCCCGAGCCAGCGCGCGCAGCAGATGACGCGACAAACGTTCTGGCATCGCATTAAACATTACGCCACACTGGCGGGTATTGACAGTGAGAAGCTGTCGCCGCACGTTTTGCGTCACGCCTTCGCGACGCATCTGTTAAACCACGGCGCGGATTTACGCGTGGTGCAGATGTTGCTTGGACACAGCGATCTTTCAACGACGCAAATATACACCCATGTCGCGACGGAACGCCTGCGGCAGCTACACCAACAGCACCACCCTCGCGCGTGAGTGCCGACGAATTGTTACAGGATCATATATGAAAAAGTCTTTAGCGCTGTTCACCCTGCTGGCAGCTTCGGTTTCCGGTTTTGCCCATGCGGATGATGCCGCCATTAAACAGTCTCTGACGAAACTCGGCGTCGCCAGCAGCGAGATCCAGCCAGCGCCGGTGGCTGGCATGAAAACGGTGCTGACCAACAGCGGCGTGCTGTACGTGACCGAAGACGGAAAGCACATCATTCAGGGGCCAATGTACGACGTGAGCGGTGCGCAGCCGGTGAACGTCACCAACCAGCTACTGATGAAAAACCTGAATGCGCTCGAAAAAGAGATGATTGTCTACAAAGCGGCGCAGGAAAAGCACGTCATTACCGTCTTCACCGACATCACCTGCGGCTACTGCCACAAGCTGCATGAAGAGATGAAAGACTACAACGCGCTGGGCATTACCGTGCGTTACCTGGCCTTCCCACGCGCTGGCGTGCAGAGTCAGCCTGAGCAGGATATGAAAGCGATCTGGTGTGCGAAAGACCGCAACAAGGCCTTTGATGATGCGATGAACGGTAAAGGCGTGAAGCCCGCCTCCTGCGATATCGACATCGCTAACCACTACGCGCTGGGCGTACAGTTTGGCGTGAGCGGTACGCCAGCCATTGTGCTGAGCAACGGCTATGTGGTGCCGGGCTACCAGGGGCCAAAAGAGATGAAAGCGTTCCTCGACGAACACCAGAAACAGACGGGTGGTAAATAATTCGCGTGAAAGCCCCGATAAAACTGCGCCGCCGCGATGCGGTTGAAACCGCGGATTTACCAGATACGCTTCCGCTGCTGTTAAAGCGGTTGTACGCCAGCCGTGGCGTGCGTACGGCAAGCGATCTTGAGCGCAGCGTTAAAGGCATGCTGCCCTGGCAAGCGCTGAGTGGCATCGAAAAAGCGACTGAAATGCTCTACGACGCGTTCCGTGACGGGACGCGGATTGTCGTGGTGGGCGATTTCGATGCCGACGGCGCAACCAGTACCGCGCTGAGCGTACTCAGCCTGCGTGCGCTGGGCTGCGATAACGTGGCTTACCTGGTGCCGAACCGGTTTGAAGACGGCTACGGCCTCAGCCCGGAAGTGGTCGATCAGGCCCATGCCCGTGGTGCACAGATGATCATGACCGTGGATAACGGGATCTCTTCTCATGCGGGGGTCGATCATGCCCATGCGCTGGGGATCCCGGTACTGGTCACCGATCACCACCTGCCAGGAGAAACCCTGCCAGACGCCGAAGCCATCATTAACCCGAACCTGCGCGACTGCGATTTCCCGTCGAAATCGCTGGCCGGAGTAGGGGTGGCGTTTTATCTGATGCTGGCGTTACGCACGTTGCTGCGTGATAAGGGCTGGTTCGAATCGCGCGGGATTGCCGTGCCGAACCTCGCGGAGTATCTCGATCTGGTGGCGCTGGGAACCGTGGCGGACGTGGTGCCGCTCGATACCAATAACCGTATTCTCACCTGGCAGGGCTTGAGCCGCATTCGGGCGGGCAAATGCCGTCCGGGGATCAAGGCGCTGCTGGAAATTGCCAACCGCGATCCGCTGAAGCTTGCGGCAAGCGATTTGGGTTTTGCCCTCGGCCCGCGCCTGAACGCGGCGGGGCGGCTGGACGATATGTCGGTTGGCGTTGCGCTGCTCCTGTGCGACAACATCGGCGAAGCGCGCGTGCTGGCCAGTGAGCTGGACGCACTCAACCAGACCCGTAAAGAGATTGAGCAGGGGATGCAGGCCGAAGCGCTGACCCTGTGTGAAAAGCTGGAGCGCAGCGGCGATAACCTGCCGGGCGGGCTGGCGATGTATCACCCCGAATGGCACCAGGGCGTGGTGGGCATTCTGGCGTCGCGTATTAAAGAGCGTTTCCACCGCCCGGTGATCGCGTTCGCCCCCGCCGGGGACGGCACGCTGAAAGGCTCCGGTCGTTCCATTCAGGGGCTGCATATGCGCGATGCGCTGGAGCGTCTGGATACGCTGCATCCGGGGTTGATGATTAAGTTCGGCGGTCACGCGATGGCGGCAGGCCTGTCGCTGGAAGAGGCGAAGTTCGACGAGTTCCAGCGTCTGTTTGGCGAACTGGTCACCGAGTGGATCGATCCGTCTCTGTTGCAGGGTGAAGTGGTTTCTGACGGCGAGCTTTCTCCGGCTGAAATGACCATGGAGGTGGCGCAGATGCTGCGCGATGCCGGCCCGTGGGGGCAGATGTTCCCGGAGCCGCTTTTCGACGGACGTTTTCGTTTGCTGCAACAGCGCATCGTGGGCGAACGCCATCTCAAAGTGATGGTGGAACCGGTCGGCGGCGGGCCGCTGCTCGACGGCATCGCCTTTAACGTTGATACCTCCATCTGGCCGGACAACGGCGTGCGCGAGGTTGAGCTGGCCTATAAGCTGGATATTAACGAGTTCCGCGGTAACCGCACCCTTCAGATCATCATCGACAATATCTGGCCAATTTAGCGTCAGTAATCTCTATAAAAAAGGGCGTGGATTCGGTACAATCCCGCTCTTATCACCGCATTTTGACAAGCTCATAAAAGAAAACAGACCATGTTTGAAATTAATCCGGTAAAAAACCGCATTCAGGACCTCACGGAGCGCTCTGACGTTCTTAGGGGGTATCTTTGACTACGATGCCAAGAAAGAGCGTCTCGAAGAAGTAAACGCCGAGCTGGAACAGCCGGACGTCTGGAACGAACCTGAACGCGCGCAGGCGCTGGGTAAAGAACGTTCCTCCCTCGAAGCCATCGTAGATACGCTGGATCAAATGGCGCAGGGTCTGGAAGATGTTTCTGGGCTGCTGGAGCTGGCTGTCGAAGCCGACGACGAAGAAACCTTTAACGAAGCCGTGGCAGAGCTCAACGTGCTGGAAGAGAAGCTGGCGCAGCTGGAATTCCGTCGCATGTTCTCCGGCGAATACGACAGCGCTGACTGCTATCTCGATATTCAGGCAGGCTCTGGCGGTACCGAAGCGCAGGACTGGGCCAGCATGCTGATGCGTATGTATCTGCGCTGGGCAGAAGCGCGCGGTTTCAAAACCGAGATTATCGAAGAGTCCGAAGGTGAAGTGGCGGGTATCAAGTCCGTCACCATTAAGATTATTGGCGATTACGCCTACGGCTGGCTGCGTACTGAAACCGGCGTTCACCGCCTGGTGCGTAAGAGCCCGTTCGATTCCGGTGGCCGTCGCCACACCTCCTTCAGCTCCGCGTTTGTCTACCCGGAAGTGGATGAAGATATCGATATCGACATCAACCCGGCTGACCTGCGCATCGACGTGTACCGCGCATCCGGCGCGGGCGGTCAGCACGTTAACCGTACGGAATCTGCGGTGCGTATTACCCACATTCCAACCGGGCTGGTAACACAGTGCCAGAACGACCGTTCCCAGCATAAGAACAAAGACCAGGCCATGAAGCAGATGAAAGCGAAGCTTTATGAGCTGGAGATGCAGAAGAAAAATGCTGAGAAGCAGGCGATGGAAGACAACAAGTCCGACATCGGCTGGGGCAGCCAGATCCGTTCTTACGTCCTTGATGACTCCCGCATCAAAGACCTGCGTACCGGGGTTGAAACCCGTAACACGCAGGCGGTGCTGGACGGCAGCCTGGATCAATTTATCGAAGCAAGTTTGAAAGCTGGGTTATGAGGAACCAACATGTCTGAACAACAATCACAGGGCGCTGACGCGGTAGTCGATCTTAATAACGAACTGAAAACCCGCCGCGAGAAGCTTGCAGCGCTGCGCGAGCAGGGCGTGCCGTTCCCGAACGATTTTCGTCGTGACCACACCTCAGACCAACTGCACGCAGACTTCGACGGTAAAGAGAACGAAGAGCTTGAAGCGCTGAACGTTGAAGTGTCCGTGGCGGGCCGCATGATGACCCGTCGTATCATGGGTAAAGCCTCCTTCGTGACCTTACAGGACGTTGGCGGCCGCATTCAGCTGTATGTCTCTCGTGACGACCTGCCGGAAGGCATCTATAACGAGCAGTTCAAGAAGTGGGACCTGGGCGACATCCTGGGCGCTAAAGGTAAACTGTTCAAAACCAAGACCGGTGAACTGTCTATCCACTGCACCGAGCTGCGTCTGCTGACCAAAGCCCTGCGCCCGCTGCCGGACAAGTTCCACGGTTTGCAGGATCAGGAAGCGCGCTATCGTCAGCGCTACCTGGATCTCATCTCTAATGATGAATCCCGTAAGACCTTCAAAATTCGCTCCCAGATCATGGCCGGTATTCGCCAGTTCATGGTTAACCGCGACTTTATGGAAGTAGAAACCCCGATGATGCAGGTGATCCCAGGCGGTGCCTCTGCCCGTCCGTTCATCACCCATCACAACGCCCTGGACCTGGACATGTACCTGCGTATCGCGCCGGAACTGTACCTGAAGCGTCTGGTGGTCGGTGGTTTCGACCGCGTGTTCGAGATCAACCGTAACTTCCGTAACGAAGGTATTTCCGTACGTCATAACCCAGAGTTCACCATGATGGAACTCTATATGGCGTATGCGGATTACAAAGATCTGATCGAGCTGACCGAATCCCTGTTCCGCACCCTGGCGCAGGATATTCTGGGCACCACGCAGGTCCCTTACGGTGAAGAAGTGTTCGACTTCGGCAAGCCGTTCGAAAAACTGACCATGCGCGAAGCGATCAAGAAATACCGTCCGGAAACCAACATGGCGGATCTGGACAATTTCGACTCTGCGAAAGCGATCGCTGAAAGCATCGGTATTAAGGTTGAGAAGAGCTGGGGTCTGGGCCGTATCGTGACCGAGATCTTCGAAGAAGTGGCCGAAGCGCACCTGATTCAGCCGACCTTCATCACCGAATACCCGGCGGAAGTGTCTCCGCTGGCGCGTCGTAATGACGAGAACCCGGAAATCACTGACCGCTTCGAATTCTTCATCGGTGGCCGCGAAATCGGTAACGGCTTTAGCGAGCTGAACGATGCAGAAGATCAGGCGCAGCGTTTCCAGGATCAGGTTAACGCGAAAGCGGCAGGCGACGACGAAGCGATGTTCTTCGACGAAGACTACGTAACCGCGCTGGAACACGGCCTGCCGCCGACGGCTGGCCTGGGTATTGGTATCGACCGTATGGTGATGCTGTTCACCAACAGCCACACCATCCGCGACGTGATCCTGTTCCCGGCGATGCGTCCGGTGAAATAAGCCGTTAAGACGTAAAAAAAGCCCCGTGCGTTTATCGCCGGGGCTTTTTTATTGCGCCGCAAAAGCGCTGAGTTTTTCGCGCGCAGTGTTCGCTTCCTGCACCATCCACGGACTAAATGCCCACGGTGTGGCGTCCAGCGCGCGGAAGAGCGCGTCCAGCTCCACCCACTGATACTCCATCACTTCGTCGCTATTGATTGCGAGGGTATTCGTTACGCGGGCGGCATAGACCGGGCAGATTTCGTTTTCAACGATCCCTGAAGGGTCGGCTTCACGGTAGCGGAACTCCGGGGCAACGGGAGTGATGTCTATGATTTCGGCGCCGACTTCAAAGCGGCAGCGGCGGATAATCGCCTGCTCTGTCGCTTCGTCGGCCTGTGGATGTCCGCAAACGGAGTTGGTCCACACGCCGGGCCAGGCTTTTTTACTTAAGGCGCGCCGGGTAATCAGACATTCTCCGTTAGCGTTAAACAGCCATGAAGAGAAGGCCAGGTGAAGCGGGGTGTGTGACGTGTGCGCGGCGTACTTCTCCTGAGTGCCAATCACCTTTCCCTGGTCATTTACCAAAATAACGTGTTCTTGAATACTCATTGATGCTCCAGTGCCATAATGCTTAATGGTTCAGCACCATCAGCGGAATTATTATACTGCATTCTTATGCAAACGGTTTGGCCCACAGAGCGGAAAAGGGCATGACCCGCATCAGTTTGGGCTGCTATCATAGTGCGCCATTCACGCTGACCGAGGAGCTGTTTTGTTTGCAGGAAGCCTGACGAGAAACCCGATCATTGCCGTTTTCTGCCTGACGCTGACGCTACTTGTAGCAGGATGCTCGGGGAGTAAATCTTCGGATATGGGCAGTTATTCCGGTGCCGTCTATACCGTTAAGCGCGGGGACACGCTCTACCGCATCTCACGTGCCACGGGGACCAGCGTGAAGGAGCTGGCGCGCCTGAATAATATCTCTCCACCGTATACCATTGAGATAGGGCAAAAGCTCAAGGTTAACGGCGGTTCCTCCTCAGGGAATAAGTCCTCAACGCGTAAAACAGCCAAAGTGACGCCATCCTATCAGGTGCCTAAATCATCCTGGCCGCCGGTCGGTCAGCGCTGCTGGATCTGGCCTGCAAGCGGAAAAGTGGTTGCGCCGTACTCGCTCTCGGAAGGGGGCAATAAAGGTATTGATATCGCTGCCGCACGCGGCACGCCGGTTTACGCTTCAGGGGCCGGGAAGGTGGTCTATGTCGGTAACCAGCTTCGTGGATACGGTAACCTGATCATGATTAAGCATGGTGAGGACTACATTACGGCATATGCGCATAACGACACGATGTTGGTGAATAATGGCCAGAACGTGAAGGCGGGGCAGAAGATTGCGACCATGGGCAGTACCGGGACGGATACGGTGAAGCTGCATTTCCAGATCCGCTATAAGGCCACGGCCATCGATCCGCAGCGTTATCTTCCGGTGCAGGGCAGTAAACCGAAGTGCTAAGTGATTATTTAATCGCCACTTAGTGGGGTAAAGGCTTGTATGAAGAGGCGTAAGGTCTATAATGCCTTACGCACCTCAAAGCGGGCGTAGTTCAATGGTAGAACGAGAGCTTCCCAAGCTCTATACGAGGGTTCGATTCCCTTCGCCCGCTCCAGAATCTCCCCAGGTGGAACCGTTCGAAAAACTCCGGTTCTTTCAGCATGTTACGCAGTAGTGCTTACTAACATGCTTAGGCGTTCTACCATAGTTCACTACTTTGAGACTTGTCACGAATGGTTACTCGGTGAAATGAGAGTGTAGCTAATCGTCGGCGGTGGTTTCAAGTTCTTACCGCGATAGTCCAACAATGAACGCAAAGCCTACACCAGGCAGCGACGGATCGCACTTCTCATAACCTTACAGTGAAGCGCATTTTTTGCCGATGCTCCCACATGCCACACGTCGAGATGACGTTGCAGGGAATAAACAGGTTTATGGTGGTGTTCGTACCTGCACACGAAATGCAGGCTCTGCCAGCGGTTCGGCCTCGCTCCTTCGGGTACATGGTCATCCTGATAAACTTCACTGTCTGACATACCCTGATGTTGTCGCCTAACGGCTCCGCGCGTTGTCTTACCACCAACGGGCTTATTGGCTGCTATTCCCTTAATTTAAGTATGGTACTATGTAGGGAAAATCTTAAAAGAAGGGTGGTTTATGGGCTGGTCTTCGTTGGTTAAGATAACCATTGGTACATTTCTATTAGCTGGGTTGTCGTTCTCTACATACGCGAAGAACTGCAAGAAAGGTATACCATGCGGTAATTCGTGCATTGCGGTTGGAAAAACGTGCAGGATTGGATCAAGCACCTCTTCTGCGTATAAAAATTATTCTTACTCTTACCCATCATCTTCTTTTCATAGTTCAACCCCTTACTCCTCTTCACATTCCCCATCAGCGAAGGTTGAGGGAAAAAACACAGCTTCAACTGCGAAAACCTATCTCTGTCAGTACGCTATTGCAGCAGTACAGAATGGTAGAATAGGTGCTTTACGTGTGCTGGGTAGTGCAGAGGTAACGTTGTATGTCGATAGCTTCAAAGCTAACCGTTTAAACGGTACATACCTGCTCTCACCAAAGCTGAAAACTAACGGTAAGTTGATGATGGCAGATGATAAAAGCAAAGTGTATGCCTATGATTCGTCGCTGATGAACTTTGCAATTAGTGACCGCATCGCAAGAAGCACTGAGCAATGGGATAATTGTAAACTGGTTCACAATTAATAAACTCAATTCGTGGGGATGGAATGAAAAAATTACTAATGGCTTTCGTGATTCTAACTTTACCTCTGCTCTCATTCGCTAAGGGTATTGGTTATGGAAATACTAAATGGGACATGAATCCGTCAGAAGTTGTTGCGGCTCAGGGCAATGGCGCACATTTGATCTCACCAGAGAAGTATAAGGATAATTTTGGGAAAGTGCGGATTGATAATGTATCGATCGGTAGCGGTCTTTATACTGTCACATTCCTTTTTAATAGCGCAGATCGTCTTGTACAAACGAATGTAGCCAGTAATGAGAAAAAAAATGAAGGTATCGCTGCGAGTCAATTTGGCACATTGAGTCAATTGTTAACTCAGAAGTATGGGAAACCTGAGTTTTCAGATTCAGATAAAGCAACCTGGAAACTTCCTGACACTACGGTTGAGTTAAGTAAGATGGTCATTTCTGGGATCATGGCCCAAACAGTTGTTCGTTACATTCCAAACAGTAGGGTGGCAAGCGATACTTCTAATCTTTAAGCCCTTACGCAACGAACGCACCTAATACCATAAATACAAAGGGGGCATCAGCCCCCTCGTATCATTCCTGTAAAGCCCGTAGCCACATCATAAGCAAATGAAGCTGGCTTCCTGTCATGGCAGGAATTCGGACGGTTTTACCGTTGCTTACGTTGCACAGCGCGAGCGCTAACGCCATAATGTGCTGATTCGGCATCTCTGACTCTCCGTTGGGATTGTTGAATACGGCGGGGGCTGTCTTCCGGCAAGTTGCCAGCCTTCGCCACTTCTTCATTTACAGCTTTTCTAAGATTGGTTGGTAACAGGTGACGCTGTATCGTCGTCCCTGCAAACTTCACTACCTGCGTATAAACGCACACCGTAGCCCCACACCATAGAAAGCTGGTGATCGGCTCTTCTTCCTTTTTCACTCTTCTGAATCCTCAGTGTTGAATGTCTTTGCATACGGGCATAGCGTTTTTCCGTTCTCTGTCTGTTCCTCCTGTGGATTGGTCATCGTAATTTGTCCAGCAGTTGCCAGGGCTGGCAATAGTGCCAGCGTCAGCAGTGAGAGCACAAGTAAGCGTTCCATGTTGATCACCATTCTAACGAAAACTCCTCTGTTAAATCGTCCTGCACATCCTGACCATACCCGATGTAATACATGGTTGAGCGCGGATCTGTCTGACCCAGGAAATGGGCGATTGTCTCTATAGCCACCCCATTTTCGAATAAAATTCGGCCACGGCTTTTACGTGGTGTATGGCAGCCCACGTTAGAGAATCCTGCTCTACGTCCCATCTTCCCAAATTCAGTGAATACCGTGTTACGAGTTACGGCGTTGCCTCTGCTACGTAATGTGGCTGCACTGAAAATGTAATCTGTAGCTACAGGCATCTTCGCTTGCTCTGCCTTGCGTTGCGCCACCACAGACAGCATCGCGGCTGTCACCTTTGGCCTTACTACGTTTCCCGTTTTCTCCTGCTTCACCTTGAGGTGAGATTGCCCCTCTACATCTTCAAACTTAAGTTTGAGGACGTCAGAGATACGCAAGCCCGATTCATACATAAACACCCACAAGCAATAAAACAGGTTGGTGGTGGTGTTGCGCTGTAGCTCTGCCGCCACTGCCTTAACTTCATCTGCACTCTTTAGCGCCTGGCTAATGCCTTTCATCTTTACCCTCCTCATGTTCGTTTCGTTGAAAACATCATTGATCATAAATTGATCATTTTCAAGATGTTGCACGATACGTTTGTTTATGAAGAGCACGAAATGATCAAAAGGTATGCGCGGTTGCTTGAGTTGCTTAACGGCGTGATCAAGGCCGCCCCAATTCTGCTGTCCGTCAGCACCGAATATCTGTAACTGATTGAAAAATAACAATAAATGTAATTTCATAAATGATTCATGAAACGGTGGTTATGTCAAGAAATTTATTTTCGATGGTGGGGTGTTACCCCTGTTCGCACGGTGAAGTGATGGAAAAGTGTACTGATTTAATAGAATCAATGAGTTACAGAATACACTTTACTAATGTGTATCGAAGCGGGGCGATATTGCACGATAGATGATAATAATTCTCACCTGAGTTGATTGCATCAAGAAATGATTAGAATGCTAATGAATTGGCGGGTTTCGGCATGAAAAAAGAAACATCGTTTCAATTTAGAAAACTCGTTCAGCACATTGCACCTATCATGAAAGTGCTCATTGTGGACAATGATCGCTGTGAGCCGCACGGCGCAAGGCTTTCGTATAAGTGATGAAAGATACTTTGAAAGTGAGAAAGGCGCTCAGAGAGCGTTACTGGTGGATTATTTGGAATAGATTAAGCATCGCTTTACCTGGGGTTTAGCGGGTATTTAGAATGTAATTAGCGTGGGATTTTTCCGGCGCTATGGAGGCGAGTATTCGCGATTAACACGCAATCATGAGTGAAACGAGGGATGTAGGGTTAATTCTCCATAAAGTGGACTGTACAATTTGGTATGCGCTGATCACGCGCATGGAGGATAGCTATACAGGAAAGTGACTTCTACAGAAAAGTATTGTTGAGAAGAGATTTTTCCTGTATAGAAACTTGTCATGTTCGCTTCACTCACTGACACAAACCAACTACTAACTACCCTTAATTAAATTAAGGTTATTAATTATCTCTCTTATGTTCTCGTATTCCTCGAACATACATCATTGTGCAGGATGATCATGAGCAGATACCTTTTCATGCGACATTCACCCGCTGATCGCTGGTTCATTGTGAGCCTACGATCTCAACACATCAAAATTATGTAAAAGGGCTTATCATTAAAATGATGTGTTAACAGGTTCATTGTGCGATGTAGCGTAGCTACAAGATCGGCTCACTCGCATGAAGAGCCGGAAATGATGCCAATCGTAGAAGCGTCCTCTCCGGTTGGCAAAACTACCATAAAAACTTGTTGACTTCCACTAACTAATGTTGCTATAAAGCACATTATGTCATTGACATTTAGCAAGGCATTGAAATAGATCAATAAATGTCTTGACAAAACGTTCGTTTGTATGTTATAGTTAGGTATGTTCTGAAGAAACAGAACAACAATTCACTCTACAGATTTCCTTTTAAGCCTCCTCCTGGGCATTCGGTGAGGGGGCTTTTCTGCGTCTGTAGCTCACCGACAAGGTGAGTCCCCACAATGAATAAGGAGACAATCTTCTATGAAGTATTTCAGCAGTGACCAGGTGTTTTATGAACTGGTGAGTGGTAAAGCCACAAGAGATTTAATCTACGCATCTATGTACGTAGCCAGAAAACGAAAGTATTTCGAACGTGAACAGATGTTTAAAGAAGCACTATCCCGTTTTGATGAATTTAAGAAGGATTCCAAAGAATGAAGATTAACTTCACCCCTGAAACTTACGAGGCTTTGATCAATCGGGCTAATCGTGAAAATAAAGCCGCCGCCGCACTGGTGAGCGAATTAATAACAACAATCCTTAACAAAGAGGAAACAAATGAACCAAAGAAGAAAAGTAATAACCTACGTTGATGCAATTTGCGGATCTGGAAAGTCCACCACGTTACAGCACTACATCAAATCAAGTTTATTAACAAACTCCGAAGCAATTCCCCCTCGTTATCTTCTCGTGATGCCAACACATGAATTATGTGGACAGGTGAGGGAAGAACTAAAAGACAGACGGGTGAAGAGTTTCCATGTGGACACCGAAACAGAAGCGGTAAGACACCTAATTTCCACCTTGGAATACGATTTCCAGCATTCGGTTATTATCTGTACACATCAATGTTTCATTCATTACTGCTATCGTGCAGCGCTTGAAACGGAACTTCAAAACCTTCTCCGTAATTTCAGTATCTTTGTTGATGAAATCCCTGATGCAATGTTTGGCGCTTACATCAAAGTGCAGCATACCAAACGGACGGAACAAAATTTCCCATTCCTGGATTGGCTGGAAGAGCGGGACGGATTGTTATTCCTGAGTGAGGATAAGCGTGAAGATTTCTACGACTATTGGCACGAAACAGAGGCGAATGGTGCTGAGTTAAAGCGCCTGCTCTGGGCGATTATGCAGGGTGCTGGACTTCTCTACGAAGAGAATAAACACCTGTTTGCCTTCACTGAGTCTCCAATTATCAGATCTGTAGAATGGGCTGAACAACTCACACTTTTAGGTGCTGGCTCTTCTCGAAGTTTGTTTACCTGGGCTGCTGAACATCTGGCGAAATACGAAGTTGAGGAAGCTGGTGAAGATTTACAGCCGCCACTTGAAAGACGTAAACATAAGCGTGTACCGATCTCCCTGGTCGCCGTATGTGAAAACAGATGCACTTTGACAGCATTACAGAAAGTGTTTCACGAACATCTCCAGGAAATCATCCAGCGCGTGCCTGGTGAATTTATCTTCGCTACCAACAGAGATAAATCCCTGTGTCAGTTTACTACGATAGGGGATGAAATTCTTACCGATGCTTCCCGTGGTATCCGTGTTTCAATGGCTTCCTATGGCCTGAACCATTACCAGCACATACACAATGCAGCGTTTCTTGGTTGCAGTAATCTTGATAAAGATTTCCAAGGTAAATGGCGGCAGTATGCGGAGCTTAACGGCTGGAATGTTGAAGAATTTGAACAGAAGCAACGCTCCGCGATGAATTATGAACGGTGCTACCAGTTTATTAGTCGTACATCTATCCGTAATGCTGACACTGATCACCCTCTGGTGTTCGTAGTACCTGATCTGGCAACTGCTGAATACATCAAAGAGCATTATTTCCCTGGAGCAAAGATTGAATGTCTGAAATTTGGGAAAGTGAGAAAGAAAGTTAAAGGTAACAACACCCGTAAAGAAGTACAGGAACACAAATCCAAAGGATTGACCCAAAGACAAACGGCTGAACTAATGAAGAAAGGGATCGCCACAATACAACGCCACTGGAACTAATCAGGAGGACTAATTGATACAATACATAAAATTGAACAACACAAACCAGATACAGATCAACGATAGCGGGAAGGGCGTTTACCATGCCCTGGTTTGGTTCTGGAGAGGACGTAGGACACGCATTTCCTACGGAGAACTATCTGATAAATCCGGTGTAAGTGATCACGGGATCAGGTTCTGGCTTCGTGCGCTGCGCAACATTGGTGTGATTGATATCGACGATGAAAGCCATTATCTATCATTCACGCTGAAACACATCGAACGAGACAATGTAGAATTTATCTACTCAAATTTCTAAAACACACAATAGGGAAACTTTTATGATAACTGCTTTATGGTGGTTCACCATATTCTATGGCGTTCACGTTATGACAAGACAAGGAGTTTCCCCCTCTACGAGGAATGAATGGGAAAAAGAAAACGTAACGTAGTTACAAAATTTGAACGAAACGCACAATCATTATTACGAACATCTGATTTTCAAAATCTATCTCGCCTTTCGAAGGAATACAATTCTGTTCCTGGTGAATGGCAAACAACAATAATTGAGGAGAATAGCCCTGCAATGTCTCCTGACGAGATGGGCGCATTACAGGATATTCTCAATAGCTGCCCTGGTGCTTTCTGGAAACCCAGGAAGATTAAAATCTTCAATGTGGATTCTTCAAATCTCCACAAATGGCAAATTCTTAATTTCTCCTCATACGAACATTATTGCGGCTGGCTTTCGGTTAATCACCTTAACAATTTAACCCGCGACTTTGACACCCTATTTGATACCAAGGAACATTATGACTCTTAATACTATGGACACCGTGAACATCGTGAACACCCTAATTAACTATTTCCACGATATCTGGCATTTACCAGCATTGCAGCTTGTTAATAGGGCGTGGCGCGAGAGAACGCCCTCCGCGCTCCTGGAAGCGATACAATACACTGAACAGGCAATCAACGCGCTTGAACACTGGAACGCTGCTGTAGAGCACCTGGTGCAGATGAACGGGGATACCGTCACCGTGGATCAGGCGTGGCGAATTGCCAATGATATGGAGGAGCTTGCCCTCGCTATGGAACACATCACCGTTGAACTCGGAGAGCTTGCCATCCAGATCGCGGAAGAATGCTCATAACATAAAAGTTACGAAAACGCTTGACAATAAGTGCTTTTTGTGTCATAATGAGTTATAGGGTAGGTATTCGAATCACTCACCCTCGTATGACAATACGCACTCCCTGAGAATGCCGTTTCCCATAGCGGCACTCTCTCCCTCTGAATGCTATTTCTGAAAGTGTTGGTTCTTTCTTCTTTGTCTTGTTTAGTTCCGAAGGAATGCGCGGGATGTAATATCTTGTTGTGTTGGTATTGCATCGCAATCACCGCGCATCTCCGATTTTTTCAGAAAGGGCATTCGCTCTTTGCTCATTCATTCCGTTAGGATGAATGTAGTCAGACTGAATAAACGCCGTCAGCGGTAGTTACGTTCAGGCTGGCAAATTCTTATTACTATTCCAGGGTGATAAGAAATTCCATTCCCACTTCTCGCCATGACAGAAGGGCTTCTGTTCTGAAGTGGGAGCAAAGCACCCCCGATCTTTTTTTAATCTCCTAAGATATAAAACGGGGGTTCTTTTTTAGATGTCATTCTTTAACATCATGATCCTCCGAAACGAAAATGATTTTAACAGAATGCTTTCTAACAAGGGCATATCTCCTGGCGACTTCGGTCGCCTTTCTTACGCTCAATGCGTAACAGAAAAGTTAATAAAACGCGAAGGAACAACATGTTTCTATTAAATAACAAATCGCGTGTACTCAAATATAAAAATGATGTTCTCACCGTCAATCCTCAGATGATTGAGATGGTGGCTCAGTATGCTGGTTGTTCGGTTGATGAAGTGATCAAAGCGATGGATACATATTTTCCTGACGAATCACCAAAACAAGAAACAACTATTCAGGATTTGATTACACGTAAAGTAAAGGAATCAACCAAACAATGATTATTGATCTTGATACGCTGTTCCCGCAGCGCCTATCACCAACTGATATTGTCAGTTATGCCACAGACACATTCGCCTCTGTGGAAAGCAAAATTTTTGCATCTCTTCCTGCTGATGTTGAATGCGGCGATGTGCTTGATAGCACGGGTGCTCTCTACGCCTCCGGCGCTGATGCCTTTGTGGTGGTGAGTGAATTTGTCACTGCTGGCTCTAATAAAGCCGTCAACGTCCTACGCTCTCCGGCGCGTGGCTCTCTTGTCTGCATCAAATCGGACAACCTCACCGCTGCTGATGGCGCACATGATGCCGCTGTAGCTGCTCTGGCTGCTCAAGGCTTCCAGATGCGCGAATTCTTCACCAGTTAATCAAGGAAGGAAAATACTAACATGGCTATTTTAGGTCAAAACTACGTGGATCTTTCTCCACTCTTCAATCTTAACCCAACACGCAATTATCTGCTGGCCTCACTGGGGCTGTTCGATGGTGTGGGCGTTTCTTCTCATAAAGTGGCGGTGAGCCGTCTTGTTGAAGATAACCGTTCTCTGTTCAATGAGCCTACAGCGCGTTTCTCAAGTGAGCATAACGTGACAGCACGGCAGAACGGGAAAGAATATCTTGTGGAGCTTCCCTTCTATATGCGTGAGGATCAGATCACTCCAGCAGATATCCAGGGCAAGCGCAAACCTGGCACGGACACTCAAGAAACCCTCACCGATTTATTCACTGATTACACTCACAAGCACAGCGTGGCGTTTATGCGTACTCGTGAAAGCTATCTTGCTCGTAGCCTGTTCTCTGGTCAGGTGTATACGCCTAAGACAGACGATCTGTTAATCGACTTTGGCGACCTGTTCGGCGTAGCGCCGATGAATGCAACTCTTGATCTGTCAGCTACAGATAGCAGCACTCTACGTGCGATTGACGATATGGTGAGCCAGATCACCGAAGCGGCTCAAGGTATGGCGTCACAGGTAGAGAGGATTATCGTTTTCGCCAAGGGTGGATTCTATAGCGATCTGCGTTTCAGCCCTGCGATGGAAGCGGCTTTCCGCTATGTCAGCCCACTTGATGAAGGGAACGTTGTTTATCAGCGCCGTGAACTACTGCCAGGTGTAAGCACTTTCAGCATTCCAGGGACAAACTGCGACGTGGTGAAGGTGACAGATCCGCTGCTCTTAGCGCAAATGGGTGATGCCGACGCTATCGCTATTCCGCAATTTGCGGCTGGCTCCGGCGTTTACCAAAATATTTTTGGTGCCCCTTCGAGTTCCTTCCAGCTACTTGATTCTACCCCAGCAGAAACCTATAGCTGGAGTTATGAAAGCGAACGTGGTGACGTGGTGAACGTGATCTCGGAAAACTCAGCGCTAAGTGTTAACCACGGGTTGGGCTTCTCTGTTCACATCAAAGCCTCAGAATAAGAGCGATAGACGGTAGTTCTTCCCGTCTTGGAAAATAACAGAAGAGCTTTTAATCAGGGGCGTAGGGAACTGGAACACGCAAAGCAAATGCGCCAGCCCTTGCCCCTTTTTTATTTCCAGAATAAGAGGAAAGATAGATGCAGGTAGTACTAAAGAGTGCTGGCATTCATTTACAGGTGAGTGCAGATACAGCAAAAGAGTTATTAAATCTGGCGGGAGTGTGTCGTGTGCTTGAAATAGATCACGGTCATCTGCGTCAGTTATTACACCGTGGGCGTAGTGTATCAGAGGCACTCAACTACCTGGTGAGTAAGAAAGGTGGTGAATAATGTCAGGTGGACTAATCGTTAATACGAGTACGATCCGTAATACCGTCGAATTCGTGGTGGATCGTAATTCAATGAAGGAAGCTATGGACGCTTTCGATCAAATTCAGAAGAAAGCCAAAGGCATTAAAGACCCTACGTTGAATATGAAAAAATTCAGTCAGGGGCTAAAGTCTGCTGAAAGGGAACTCGATAGGCTGAATAAGAAAGCGTCAAAGCCTCGTGATAATAGCCAGCGTGAAGCAGAGCGAGCAGCAAAGGCTAAAGCGAGAGCAGAAGCTCAGGCAGCGAAAGAGGCCGCAAGAAACGCACAGCGCCGTGAACGGGCTGAATTGAAGCTATTGGACACTGCCAGCAGCTTTAAAAGTATGCAGCACCTTACCAATGTTGAGCTTACACAGGCCGCGCTTGCAGCGTCACGGATCACTAAAGCCTATGCAGCAGGTACTATCTCTCTACAACGCCAGAACAGCGAGATTAAGCGTTTACAGCAGAGTTACAGACGCATTAACGCAGAGCGTAGGGAAGCAGCTAAACGAGGCGCTACGGCTCCTGTAGGCGGTTCTGGAGCGATTACAGGCGGGCTTATGGGCTTAGGCACTGGTGCGCTTGCTGGCGCTGGTATCGGTGCGGCGGCTTACGGCGCTTATTCATGGGGCAAAGAGGCTGTTACAGCACAGGAAGAGCGTAGCGAGATTGTGCAACGTGCCAGATTGGGCGGGGTGGATTATAACGTCCTCCAGGCACTTTCCCAGTATGCTACGGCTAACGGGATCGACTCAGGAATGGGAATTCAAGGGGAGAGAAAGCTGCTCGATTCGGGGAAAGACATTTCCGAAAAGCTGGCAGACAGCTACACCAACAGCACCTTTGATAAGAAGTCTGGACAATGGAAAGGCGGGAACGCTGCTGTAGATACAGCCCTGAACATGGGATTCACTAAAGAGGATTTGAAATCCTACCAATCCAATCCGTTTGGCTTCGTCTCTGCCTACACTAACACCATGCAGGGGAAAGGGTATTCACAAGAGCAAATCCTTCATAACCTGGAAGACCTTGCAGACGATTTAGGCTTGTATCACAAGGCATTTTCTAATCAAGGTAAGGCACTCACTGATCAGGTGGACGTGCTCAAGCGTAATGGTCAGTGGTTGAACCAGGAACAGCAAGATCAGCTTGTAGCCTATCGTAAGTTTAACCAGGATCTTAGCATTCTCTCCGATAGCCAGAAACTGGCATTCTTCGAAGGGTTTATGTCAGAGATTGACCCTGAAACCATGCGAGAGTTTAAGGAAGCTATGCAGGAGGCGTTACCCTTCTTCAATGGGCTTGGGAAAGCTGCGGGTGATGTAGTGGATGGTCTGATGAAGCTAACCAACTGGATCACTGGAAAGCTCAACCTCCTCAATGGGGATAACACCTCTAAAGAAGCTGTTAGCCAGCACTACGGCACTACGTCAGCACCTGGACAGCCTGGAAGTAACCCTGTGGCTAACGCCTATGGAGCCAGCCAGCCGAAAGCAGACGGCACACACCAGCCTAATGTGTTCGATACATTCCATGATTGGTGGAACGGGACAAGCGACGCTAAAGATGTGAGCAGCTACGCGCAGAGCACCAACGGAGATTACTCTCCTGTTTCAATGTTGAAACAGAGTGCAGCAGCGCCAGTTAAGCCAGCCAGTGCACCGATCATGCAGCCTGTAGTATTGCAGAATCAGCTACCGGAAGGGCTTATCCATCTAACTATTTCTCCTGATCCGACATTCGGAAACATGCTGAATGCTACCGTTGATCAGCGTATCAGTGATAACAATCAGCGTATGGTGCTGGCTGTTTCATCTGGACAAGGGACGGGGGGCTAAATGGCAACACCTGGAAGTTTAACTATCGGGGGCAGCGATGCCTCCCGTATCAATTCAACCTCGAATAGTAATAATAGCAGTGCTACCCGCACCAAAGGTGAAAACGGATTCACCATCCTGGCATCTGTATATAATTCGTCCTCAGATAGCTACATTCAAAACTATCAAGCGATAGTTTTTGATGCTGTGACGGACACGGGAGTCCGTAGACAGGCTGATATTACCAGCTATCCCGTTGAGAGCGGGGCAGAGGTGAGCGATCACGTTCAGATTAAGAATAATACATTCAAGCTATCGGGGATTATTTCCGAAACTCCGGTGAGGCTGGAAAAGGATTTGTTATACAGCGCTGGTGTGAATGGCACTCGTATCAGTCAAGCTATCGAATACCTCGATAAGATGTTTGACAGTCGCCAGCCCATCACATTAGTGACAGAGCACAAAGTGTACGAGAATGTTATTCTCTCCGGCATTTCCTACGATTATAAATCTGAATACGCGATGCAATTCGATCTTGAATTTGAACAGATCAGACTTGTTAGCAAAGCTACAGTTAATGTTATCGCGACTAAAACGCAGGGAAATAAATCTGTAGGCGGTACGGTGAAACAGAAGGTAGTGAACAATGCACCTAAGAAAACCGAGGGTGATACGGTTACTACGGAGTTTAAGAAATAAGGGGCTTACGCCCCTTTTTTCGTTTCTGGAAAGATGATTTCTGGATAATCCACCATTTCCACATAGTCGGATAGCTCTTTCATGGAACACCCCGCGCTGTAGGTCTTGAATGCTTCTGTAGAAGCGGCTTGTGAAGAGTGCCCCGTGACGTAGCCTACACGCTGTTCGGGTACTCCGGCACGGTCAAGACACGTGATAAAATGCCCCCTCAAACTGTGAAAGCACTGACGGTCTGTAGCCATAGGCACTACGCGACGCCGTAAGCGGGTGAATGCTTGGGAATAGAATGGTCCTTTCTTACCGTCTTTGCGTTCAATCTTGTTAGCCTGTGGTAACAGGTAATCTCCAGTGTTCAAACTCAGATAATAATCCACCATGCCGATCAGAAAAGCGTGGATAGGGATGTGTCTGATACCAGCTTTCGTCTTGGATTTGCTAATGTAGAATGTCCGTATCCCTTCCACCATAACGATCTCTTCTTTCTTCAAGCTGGCTATTTCGTCCAACCTTGCACCAGAGAATAAACCGATCAGAATAACTGCACGTAGCTCTTCGTCTGCTTCGTTGAGTAGTGTAGATAGCTGATGCCATTCAAACGGCTGATAGCTTTCAATTGTGCGCCGCGCTTCAAGGTTGTGACCATGAAACGGATTTAGGGGCGCTATAGCGTCATAGCGACGTTTGGCGAACTCGTAGAGGCTACCTAACGATGTAAGCCAGTTTTGCACCGTCTGGGGCGCTACATCGCGTTTCTGCTGCTCTTCTATGAAGTCTGTAACTAATCGGCGTCCAATCTGATCCAGGCTGATATCAACTTTCCCAATACTCTGGAGAAACACCTCAACGGCTCGCGCCGATTTGCTCAGTGTGGAGAATGATCTCCGATCCTGGTAGGCAGTAGCGTATTCATCTCGTAAGAAGCACAGGTGAGGAATCGAACTGGCTCGCTCTTCAATCAATGGTTTATTCTTGTTCTTCCTGATTTGAGAGTGCAGGGAAGTGATCGCAAGCTGAATACGCTTATCCTCAGTATCAGGCTTGAACTGTTCTTTAAGGTTGTTCCACTCTACCAGCATGTGGTTACGGAAGTGACGCGCCTTGTAGATATCTCTTGTCCCTGTACTTTTCCGATACAGGCGCTTCCCGCCGAACATGTGGCGCATATAAGACGGGATGTAGATTTGAAACTGCCATACACCGTCCGGTGAAAGATAAAGATACTCCTGGCCCTTGATTGTCATGAGACTGATCCTCTAAAATCTCGCAATCAAGTATCAATAATAGTTACTATGTTGATTCGATGATCGTCGCGTTGCGGAAATTATGAAACAGAGTTTCGATTCCCTTCGCCCGCTCCAGTCTCCTCATAAATCAAGAAGTTATATTTCATCAGTTAGTTACGTTGCTCTGCTTTAGCAGGTACAACTAAAACTACCCACTGTTCTATACCCGTACCTGTCGCCTAACGGCTCCACTCGTTGCTGTATCACCAACGGGGCTTTATGGCTTCTATTGTCTGAAATCTGATACATTGCTTAAACATCATGTGGATTGCTGTAAAGTTCATCAGTATGATTGCTTGCACAATCAGCGATTGGGAAAACACTTCTGGAAGATTAGGGACGAGACGATATGAAAGTGACTGACGAGGCTTTGTTACGTTCAGGGTTTACACCATCGGATTTGCAGAAGATAAAAAACAACGTTGAAAGCTATGGCGGAACCTTGGGGGAAGCGATTCAGGATCTGGCTAATCGATTCAGGGTTGTTTTATGGATAGCATCGGCATGTCTGATGGTTTTTATCATTTTAGTATTGTTTTCTGCGAAAGAAACCGTCGTGGGTGGTGGGATATCAATTCTGATCGCAATAGTCATCGTTGCATTTATTCAGCCGCCAGTCCTTTCTTATAAATCCTGGCGGTTCTGGAGAAAATTCAGAGACTAATGGTTCGATGTGTCAGTAGCAAGCAGGTCAAATATTACTTTGGCCTTAAGTCCATAACCTACTATTTTCATTGTTAATTTTGGACGGCTCATCGTATCGACCCTGCGATAGAAATCACGGGGCATCCATTTAAATAGCCTCCATGCCTCGGGTCTTCTGGCTAATCCAAAGATGCTATATACACTTGCAGTTAACGTAATAGCGTTATAAATCGCAAGTCCTGTTTCAGGCTTGAAACCCATAAACTGGGCCGCTTCCAAAGTGCCATCAGCCACAAGCCCCTCTGTTTTATATTGTTTTCCATATATACCAGGAATAATTTCTTTTGACAGACCGTTAATGCCATCTGTTACAAGGATAGCCCCTGCCAGCATACCTAAAGGTGTCATCGTAGCGACCATCAACGCACCGCCAGCAATTGCCATTCCAGAAACCACAATGTGAATAGCTGAAATTATGTAGCCGACGATTTTATTATTTTCCTTAACAAATTCGACCTTCGCGTAAAGCTGTGCGGCTCTGGTTCTTAACAGGCGTTCTTGTTCTTGTAGATTATCTGTTTCAGCACGCAGATTTTTGATGCATGCAATGCATTCTTCATCGGTTTTGGCCCGTCGTGCAGTTTCAAATTCTTTATCTACAACCTGTTTTATCTCTTCGACAAACTTGATACGTGTAAGACCATCTTGCAAATAGAATGCTGACAGCCGGTTTGCTGTTTCGACGAGTTTCCGGGCCTCCAGATTCACCATGGTATCTGACCATGTTCTGTTCCAGCCCCTGTTAAGCAACGCAATATCCATTAAAGACTCCTTTCCAAAATGTGTCTGGTCATTTTACGTGCAATAAGGTCGAAGACAACAGGAAATACTTACACAACCCGCCCCCGTAGGTGTCCCGTCTCTTTATCCTCCCAGTTTACATCCTCCTGCTTAAAATATCCCCGGCTCTATTATAGATCCGCTGAGTGGATCGATTAGCCGCCTAATAATTTCACTGGATCTGCATGAAACATCCTGGTGTTATCACTGCGTTACACTACTTTGCTTGCGTTGCAATTTGCCTCGCTTTATTACAACAGGCGAAACGCTGTCTTCCTGTGCCTTTGCCGTAACACTGCTGACTTGCTGGCAATGGTTGAGCGGTTAACAGAACGGGGTGTAGTTGTTCAGATCCACAAAGAGGATTTTAAGACCGGGAAGAACTCTCCAGCAGGTAATATGATGCTGACCGTACTGGCAGCAGTCGCACAGATGGAACGTGAAACGATGCTGGAGCGCCAGCGTGAAGGTTACGAAGCAGCAAAAGCCGCAGGCAGGATCACCGGACGGGGCAAAGGTCGCTCTATTGATCGTGAAGCCATTAAAGCAGAACTCGCAGCAGGTAAAACCATTCGTGCAATCGCAGAAAGCCACAACGTCAGCACCAGAACAGTCATGAACATTAAGGCCGAAGCCTGAACAATTCTGCTTAAAAATAGGCTATAACATTGGCAACATAAATCTTTCAAGGAGATGAAAGGATGAGCACCAGAGCGGAGATAAAGGATGGTGCGCAGTTTGACGTTTTGCGAAGGGGTGTCGTTTATACTGAGGTGCTTGGCTGGGTTGACATGGGGCACGCTCGGGGTAGTGATATCATGGAGCTTAAAAGCCAGTTTATCGCGGGGGAGCTTAGCGGCAAACCTTCCTACATGGTGATGTATCGGCAGGACATGCACTTTGTGAAATTCAACTCACAATTCGGTGTAGGCAAGTTCTCTCGCTGGGAGATTAAACGTGGCCGGAGTACCGAAGATATTAACAGAATCATGCTGGCGATGATGATGAACACAGCAGCTCGATTTGAAGGCTTGCAAAGCCTGCGGGCTTTCTCCTGGTACACTGATAGTGGCTTTAGTGGTGAAGACTTGGTTTCTGATCTGTTCGGATTCCATCGAGCTATCATGCCAGGACGGTACGGATACCGCCTTAAACCTGTCAGTTATGATGCCGCCGTTCGTCGCTGGGATCATTACGGTGCTATTGGTTCCCATAAAAACCGTGGTTTCCGTCCGATTCTGTTCCCTGACCCGGAAGATCCGTGTGTGCGTCACCAGCCGTACACGGTGAACCTCCCGCATTTTATGACATGGCTTAAGCCGTGGGACGATTTCAGCTCTGGTAATGTCAAAGTTATTACAGACAATGGGACGTCACTTGGGTACACAGGGGTGAAGTGATAATGCGTAAATTCTTTAAATGGAGCATCCTGATATTAATTACGGGTGTTATCCTATGCTGGCTATTTGTCTATCTTGTTGCATCCGGTATCAATGAAGCTACCACATACACTGAAAATGATTTTTTCAATTATCACTCCCTGACTGATAAAGATATTGAGAAGGCTCCGCGTATATCGAATAATTATTACTTTGAATCACATCCCGGAGATGGATACGCCCCCTCAAACACAATCATTTTTAGGGGAGTATCTAACGTCGAGCCGATGAGGGCTTATTTGTCTAAGCTGGGCTATACCAAACAGAAAGGCGGTTCGAGGGAGGCGGAAATATGGACGAAGCCAGAGCAGATGAATAGTGCTCTCTTTTACCTGCGCTTTGATGCTGCTACTGGCGAAGCAGAACTAACTAAGGAACTGAATAACTGAATGTCCGTAGTGGCACACTGAATTTGGCCACCTGAACTGAGGTGATATGCTCACCTCAGAACAACACAGGTGCTTCAATGAAAAGAAGAAATTTTAGTCCTGAATTCAAACGCGAATCCGCTCAGCTGGTTGTCGACCAAAATTACACCATCTCTGACGCTGCCAGGGCAATGGATGTTGGTCTTTCCACGATGACAAAATGGTTCAAACAACTGCGTGATGAGCATCAGGGCAAAACGCCAAAAGCCTCCCCGATAACGCCGGAATAAATCGAAATACGTGAGCTTGAGAAAAAGCTACAACGTATTGAAATGGAAAACGAAATTCTAAAAAGGCTACCGCGCTCTTGATGTCAGACTCCCTGAACAGTTCTCGATAATCGGGATACTCAGGACGCGTTATCCTGTGGTCACTCTCTGCCAGGTGTTCGGGGTTCATCGCAGCAGCTATAAATACTGGAAAAACCGTCCTGAAAAGCCTGACGGCAGACGAGCTGTATTACGAAGTCAGGTACTTGAGCTGCATGGCATTAGCCGTGGTTCGGCCGGAACAAGAAGCATCGCCACAATGGCAACCCAGAGAGGCTACCAGATGGGGCGCTGGCAGGCTAATGAAAGAGCTGGGGCTGGTCAGTTGCCAGCAACCGACTCACCAGTATAAGCGTGGCGGTCATGAGCACGTTGCTATCCCGAATCATCTTGAGCGACAGTTCGCCGTAACGGAGCCCAGCCAGGTGTGGTGCGGTGATGTGGCCTATATCTGGACAGGTAAACGCTGGGCGTACCTCGCCGTTGTACTCGACATGTTTGCAAGAAAACCAATGGGCTGGGCAATGTCGTTCTCACCGGACAGCAGACTCACCATGAAAGCGCTGGAAATGGCATGGGAAACGCGCGGTAAGCCCGTCGGGGTGAGGTTCCACAGTGACCTGGGTAGTCATTATACGAGCAGGCAGTTCCGGCAGTTACTGTGGCGATATCAGATTAAGCAGAGTATGAGCCGGTGTGGAAACTGCTGGGATAACAGTCCAGTGGAGCGCTTCTTCAGGAGTCTGAAGAACGAATGGGTGCCGGTGACGGGTTACGTAAGCTTCAGCGATACAGCTCACGCAATAACGGACTATATCGTTGGATATTCGTGCTCAGACCGCACGAATATAATGGTGGGTTACCACCAAACGAATCGGAAAACCGATACTGGAAAAACTCTAACACTGTGGCCAGTTTTTGTTGACCACTACAACTGCACCGCTCACTGCTTCATCGCTGAACCAGCGAATAACGCTATAACCAGCATCGGCTATCTGCTGCTTCTGGTTTTCAACGTAACACGCTAAGTTGCACATTTCCTGTACCCTGGATACCCTGAGATTAATCCTAATAACTCAAGGGTGAGTATGGCTAGCGGGAAGAGAAAGAATCAAAAGGAATCGCCTGAAGAAGAGTTAGATCGCCTGCTGGATGAGCTTGAACTCACACCGGAGCAACGGGAGTTTATTGAATCCATGCGAGAGGATAAGAGCGATCCCAGTAGTGAGTAACGCTTGTCTTAAGCCGAACGAGTACAAACGGCATTGTAAGAAATTCCTCACCCGGTGCATGCAGAATCACGGTGCCTTTGTTCCGGCTGTCGCTGGAGTGTCATAAATATAATTACGCGCGCGCATAATTTAAAATTAAACCCTCTTTCTTTTTACGTAATCAATCGCCCCTGTTATATCTGTCGGCAAATTTTTTATTTCCCGGATCGCAGATGAAAACACGACTCCTCCTGTGCGCTGGCTTATTAGCTGCCTCCAGTGCCCATGCCAGCGCCCTCTATTTTTATGAAGCTGGCACCGAAGATACCGCGCTTGCCGGAGCAGGGCAGGCGGCTCGTGCGCAGGATGCCTCTACAATTATGACCAACCCGGCTGGCATGACGTCCTTACCGGATCATATGGTCACCGGTGGGTTACAGGTTATGGATGGCTCCATCGACAACCAGCTGGATAACGATGCCCATCAAAGCCCCGGCGATGTGATGAAAACCATCCCGAATGCCAGCGCCTTTTATAACCAGAAGGTGACCGATAATCTTTATGCCGGGGTCGGGCTTTACGGTAATTACGGCCTGGGGATCGACTACGGCAGCTGGGCGGGCGACAGGCTGATTAAAAAGAGTACCATGGTAGCCATGACGCTCAGCCCCTCGCTGGCCTATAAGCTTAACGACCGTCTTTCGATTGGCGCGTCCGCCAACGTTAACTACGGTTACTTCTCGCTGACTCGCAGCGTTAACGATGATGACTACCGGCGACGCGATGAAGACCTGGCCATGAGCTATCGGCTTGGGCTGCTGATGCAGCTAACTGACCAGACCCGAGCCGGTATTACCTGGAACAGCGAAACGGACTACAGCTTCAATATTGACGGCAACGCGCGTCTACAGAACGGCACCTACGACCTGCCGGTGTCAGCACAAATCAGCGCGCCGCAGCAAATTATGCTCAGCCTTGTGCATGACATTAACCCGCAGTGGTCGGTTATGGGCGATCTCGGCTGGCAGGACTGGAGCCAGTTCGGCGCGCCGCAAATCGTCGTCGGGGACCAGCAGCTGAACAACGTCAGCCGCCTGAAGGACACGTGGCACGGTGCGGTGGGCGTGCAGTATCGTCCAACGCCTCAATGGCGACTGAATGCCGGTGTGGCGTTCGACAGCTCGCCGTATGAAAGCCAGAGCGATGTGGCCTTAACCTTACCTACCGGCGATGAGTGGCGATTTGGTACGGGAGCCCAGTATCAGATCACCCCGGCCAGCAATATTGGTATTGCCGTGTCGTATCTTCATATGCAGTCGTCGCATGTGAAATCGCCGGTGGCGTTTGCCGGAAGTTACGACCATCCTTATCTTTGGTTTGCCAGCGTCAACTACAGCTATCAGTTTTGATCGGCTAACCGCTTAAAATATATGGTCTATAATGGCAGATACTGAATGTCAGAAGGTTGTACCATGCATATTTTACCGCCTGTTCGACCCGAAAAATCCATCGAACGACTGACCGCTATCCTTGAGCCGATAGCGGAGAAAGTGCACGTTATTCCACGTAAGCGACTCACCTGGTTACGGAAGGGGAAACAGCAGATGTACCTCTTTCTGGAAGGGGAGCTGTCCCTGCTGCGGACATCGGATGGACTGGTGGTCGTGACCGTTTACGAGCCGCATTTGTTTGGTATTGCTGAGATGATCCAGCCTACGCAAGGCCATTTTCTCCGTGCGGAAAGGGAGTCGACCATTTTACGTCTCGATGCGGACAAGGCGGCCGAGTTATTCCGTGCCGAGGGCGTCTGGGAGGATGTCGCAGCGCTGCTCTCATACCATACGGCCTATTTGATATTCCGTGATGCGCAGGTACTCCAGCAGCGTACCTATTCCGTTATTCGTAACCACCTTCAGGAAATGATTTTGCTCCCGGAGGAGACGCGTTTGCGTACCACGATACTGGAATATATTCAGGATCGTACGCTGCTTTCTCGCAGTAGTATACTCAATGTATTATCCGCCCTTAAACAGGGAGAATATATCTCCTTTAAGCGCGGTGGGTATTTGCTTGAAGTCAGACACTTACCTGAATCATTCTAGGGGAAGTTTAAAATTAAACAGAAATGGAATTAACGAGGCTGTTAATTTTCTATATCGTTTGCTTTCTAAGTTTTATCTTTATTAAGTAAACGGTATATTTATGAAAAAGACAGTTCTCGCTTTGATTATGGTTAATGCGTTTACCGCCACTTCCGCGTTCGCCGCCGCTGATGCGGGCACCTGGTATGGCGGAGCGAAATTCGGCTGGTCACACTATTTTGATACCAATATGGGTTCAAAAGCGTTTGATAACAATAATTCCGACCACTTCGATTTTGACCATGATAATGTCGGTGGGGGTGTTTATACGGGTTACCAGATTACCCCATGGCTTGCGGTAGAAGGCGGTTATGATTATTTAGGCAACATGCAGATCAAGGGTCAGCATGGCGCAGGGGCGCAAATGAAGACGCAGGGTCTGCAAATGTCCCTGAAGGCCAGCTATGCCTTGACCAATGACTGGGATATCTACGGCCGTGCCGGTGCGATGGGCTATCGCGCTGAATCCGATGTAAGTGGTCACAATCGTTTTGAAACCGGTGTGCGCCCGCTTGCAGCTGTGGGTACTGAATACGCCTTCAATAAAAACTGGGCTGGCCGCCTGGAATATCAGTGGGTAAGCAATGTGGGTAATGCAAACCAGATCGGTGTGAGCAGCGACCTGAGTTCCGTCACCGCAGGGCTTAGCTATCGCTTTGGTCAGTACGACTGATGCATGTGATATGGCGATTAAGAAAAACCCGGCTGCTATGTTGCCGGGTTTTTTGTTGTCAGCTGGCGAATAACGGTTCAAGCATAATATGAATATTTTGCAGGCCCGTGACATTATTGTCTTTCAGGTATTGCTGATTAACCATATCTAACTGTTCCAGTTTGGTCAGCGAGGCGTAAACGCGTTGAACAGCGCTGTCCGCAACAAAAATTTCTTTTGCGGTAGTGTCCTGAAGATACTGTGATTTTACGCTGCGCGTTAAGTTATCGATCTGCTGTTTATTTTCCTGATAAAGAGACGCGATATGAGATATCTGTGCCTGCGGCGGTTTTTCCCCCGGTAATACCAGCGGAATTTGCAGATGATTAATCTTTTCAACGTTGTCTGGTGGTGGAGAGCTACATGCTGTTAATGTGCTCAGACTTAATATAGCGAAAAAGAACGGCAGGCTCTTCATCGAATCACTCCGGGGAAATAATTGGACTCAGCATTATCCCTGAAGGCCGCAGCGACGAAAGAATAAACTTATTTATTTATAAACGTTATTTCCATAGGTAAAAGAAAAGCCCGGTGATAGCCTCCTTTCCCCCCATGTACCGCCAGCGTGAATATGACGCCTCGAGGATGTATGAAATTTAAAACTCTCGTTAGTGCGATGGCCGTTGCTGGTCTGCTATTGGCCTCGTTGATCTCATTGCCTGTCCTGGCACAAAAGGAGGTGAAGGAAGCCACTGCCCATACGAAACAAATGAATGATGCACTTTATGGTCAACTGCCCTTCTTTGATAAAACCGATTTCCGAAATGCGCATAAAGGCTTTATTGCCCCGCTGCCACCTGCGGTGATTAAAGGTGAAAAAGGCGCCGTTATCTGGAATCCCCAGAAATACGCTTTTATCAAAGAAGGGCAAAAAGCGCCGGATACCGTCAACCCGAGCCTGTGGCGTCAGGCGCAGCTGAATAATATCGGCGGTCTGTTTGAAGTCACGGAAGGCGTCTACCAGATCCGCAACCTCGATCTGTCGAATATGACAATCATAGAGGGCAAAGAGGGGATCACGGTTATCGATCCGCTGGTGTCTGCGGAAACGGCTAAAGCGGGCATGGATCTTTACGTTAAGCATCGCGGCAAACGTCCGGTTGTTGCCGTTATTTATACCCATAGCCACGTCGATCATTATGGCGGCGTGCGTGGCGTAATTGATGAAGCCGGGGTAATGTCCGGCAAAGTGAAAGTCTATGCGCCAGCCGGTTTTATGGAAGAGGCGGTATCGGAAAATATCATGGCCGGAAACGCCATGAGCCGCCGTGCCAGCTATATCCACGGAAACCTGCTGAAACCCGGTGTGAAGGGGCAGGTGGGGGCAGGTCTGGGGACTACCACCTCAGCCGGAACGGTCACGCTCATCGCGCCCACTCACTCTATTACCGAAGAGGAGCAGAAAGAGGTCATTGACGGTCTCACCTATGACTTTATGCTGACGCCGGAATCGGAAGCACCGTCTGAAATGCTCTGGTATGTGGAAGAGAAAAAGCTGATCGAAGCAGCAGAGAACGTCACTCACACCCTGCACAATACCTACTCGCTGCGCGGGGCGAAAATACACGATCCGCTGGCATGGTCAAAGTACATCAATAACGCCATCGATCGTTGGGGTGATAAAGCGGAAATCATTATCGCGCAGCACCACTGGCCCACGTGGGGTAACAAAAAAGTGGTGAAGCTGATGAAAAGCCAGCGTGATATCTACCGCTATATCAACGACCAGACGCTCAGACTGGCGAATAAGGGGCTGACGAGGGATGAAATAGCCGCTAATTTCGCCCTGCCTTACGGGCTGGCTAAATCCTGGGCAGGCCGTGGCTATTACGGCTCGGTAAGCAACAACGTCAAAGCCACCTATGTCTACTATCTTGGCTGGTTCGACGGCAATCCGGCGACGCTCGATGAACTGCCTCCGGTCGAGGCGGCGAAAAAGTATGTCGATTACATGGGCGGAGCCCGCGCGATCCTTGAAAAAGCCCGTGTCGATTATGCCCGGGGGAATTATCGCTGGGTGGCTCAAGTGGTCAGTAAAGTCGTTTTTGCCGATCCGAATAATAAAGCGGCGCGCGAACTGGAAGCCGATGCGTTTGAACAGCTGGGATACCATGCGGAGTCAGGGCCGTGGCGTAACGCCTACCTCACCGGTGCGCAAGAGTTGCGTAACGGCGTGAAGATAAAGCCGACGCCCAAAACCGCCAGCCCGGATGCGGTCCGTGCCATGTCGACTGAGATGATTTTTGACTACTTCGGCGTTCATCTTAACGGCGTCAGAGCAGCGAATGCCAGAGGCGTTTTTAACGTTGATTTAGGCCGCGAGGGCGGCAGGTATAAGCTGGAGCTGGAGAATGGCGTGCTAAACCACAGTGCCAATATCCAGGCAGAAGATCCGGATGCAACCATTACGCTCAGCCGCGAAACGCTGAACAAAATCATCCTTAAGGAGACCACGCTGAAAAAGGCGCAACAGGCAGGAGAGGTGACGATCGTCGGCAACGCCGCGAAGGTAGACGAAATGCTGCGCTGCATGGAGAGCTTCAGTTTCTGGTTTCCTGTCGTCACCCCTTAAAAGTAAAAAAGGCTGCTTTCGCAGCCTTTTAGCATTCGCCAGCAACAATTTGCCGGGTGGCGGCTTCGCCTTACCCGGCCTACACTCTGCGCTGCTTAAGCGCTAGATGACGCCATCCCCGCCGTCTGAACACCAGACCTGCCCGGAGGTGTATGAACACTCATCCGAGGCCAGAGTGACATACAGCGGTGCGATCTCCACAGGCTGTCCCGGGCGTCCCAGAGGGGTACTCTCGCCAAAATGTTTCACTTTTTCCTGTGGCTGCCCACCGCTGGGCTGGAGCACGGTCCAGTAAGGTCCGGGCGCTACCGCGTTCACGCGGATCCCTTTCGGACCCAGCTGTTTCGCCAGCGCTTTGGTAAACACCGCGAGACAGGCTTTGGTCTGCGCATAGTCAAGCAGTACGGCGCTCGGTTTTACCGCCTGTACAGATGAGGTATTAATGATGGAAGCGGGAGCTTTCATGTGGCGCAACGCCGCCTTTGTGATCCAGAAAGGCGCATAGACGTTGGTTTTAAAGGTCGCGTCAAAATCTTCCGTGGTCAGTTCTTCCAGCGTCTCACGATACTGCTGGCGGCCTGCGTTATTCACCAGGATGTCCAGCCCGCCCAGTTTTCCGACGGCCTGTTCCACCAGGTTCTGACAAAAAGTTTCGTCCCGCACATCGCCCGGAAGCGCGACGGCATTCCGTCCTTCCGCTTTAATCAGGGCGATCACTTCCGCAGCGTCTTCTTCCTCTTCCGGCAAATAGTTAATGGCGACATCTGCCCCTTCGCGGGCATAGGCAATGGCTACCGCGCGTCCGATGCCGGAATCGCCCCCGGTAATTAGCGCCTTCTTACCGGTAAGCCGGCCATGCCCTTTGTAGCTTGTCTCGCCGTGATCGGGAACAGGGTCCATTTCAGAGGCCAGGCCCGGTGGCGTCTGGGGCTGCTCCGGGAAAGGTGGCGTTGGGTAAGCGTTCGTACGTTGTTCATTATCACTCATAGCTAACTCCTTGTTAGGGGTGAGATTTGATGGATAGTTACAGCGTTAACGCTTCGCTGAATTATTTTTGCAAGTGGCTGACCCGCACTACGGGTGGGGATGATTTTTTATCGAGCGAGCCGCTAATACTGATCATGTTGTCAGGTTCCACGGTTCTGTCGTCAAATACGGCTTTCGGGATAATAACGTCGATTTTCCCGGTTTTATCCTGGAATACGTATTTATCGCCATTGCCATCAATAAGATTGCCGCGCAATGAAATAGAGGCGCCATCATGCATCTCTTTTGCCTGAGTAATGGTCATAATGCGCGCATCATCGGTACCACGATAACCACTGTCCAGGGCATGCGGCGGTGGCGGCGCTTCACCCTTTTGTAACCCGCCGTTATTATCTGCCCATGCGGAAGGGATAATTAATATTAACAAGGCTGAAATCACTGATAATTTCATCTGATATCCTTCATTTTGGATGTCTTGACTTATTAAGTATTGTTGCTATTCCTTTATGTGGCAAATGTGATAAGTCTTAAAAGCATTTGCGTAGAAAAATCAAAAATTTCGGCAATTAAGCGAAACGGTGACAAAAGCCATGGAACCAAAAAATGAAAAAGTGCCTGGGATAAAAGAGAGTTATCGTTTACTGACGTTTGAGTATGCATTTCGTCAGGTGGGTTTTATTGTTCTGTTAGGTATTATCGTGGCCGCGTTAGCCGGCCTGTTTTCCAGCGGTGCGGTTAGCGACGTGGAGAAAACAAACGAAGCAAAATCCCTGAACCTGAGCTATGAGCGCTTCGGCCGCCGCCAGACCGAATCGCGGATGACGCTGACGTTTCCGGTGACGTCTGAGGGTAAATATATTCTCAGCCTGACCAGCGAAAGCAGCGACGTATATGAGCCGGGCAGCGTCTGGCCGCAGCCGGACAGCATGTATAGCCGGGGGAACACCCTGTTTCTCGTTTACGACAATCTGAAACAGAGCGATAAGTTCACCGTCCTGCTGTTCATCACGCCGACAAAAGCAGGGAAATGGACCAACAGCATCCGCGTAAACAACGGGCCAGATATCCGCTTCTGGCAGTTTATTTACCCCTAGGAGTCGAATATGGACATGGTTTTTCGTGCCCTGGCAATATACCTGTTTCTGGTGATCGTGTTTAAAGTCGCCGGACGGCGCGCCCTGCTGCAAATGACCAGCTTTGACCTTATTTTGCTCTTAATTATCAGTGAGGCGACACAGCAGGCGCTACTGGGCGAAGATTTTTCCGTCACCGGTGCGATGATTACAATAACAACGCTGGTGGTGGTGGATATTATTTTTGGCCTGATTAAAAAATATTCTTCTTCTGTTGAGAATGTTCTTGATGGCACCCCGGTGATATTGGTAGAGAATGGTATTCCCATTGCGGATAAACTGAAAAAAGTCGATGTATCCTGCGATGATATATTGGTTTCAGCACGCCAGAACCACGGCATAACGGAATTAAAGGATATTAAGTACGCGATCCTTGAGCGTAACGGCCATATTTCAATTATTCCTGAAGAAAATTAACTAAGGGGCACATCCATGAGCAACCTTATTCACGATAATAATACGACCATCAGCGAGCTGACGAAAAAGCTTGCCACGACGCTCACAGAAAGAGGACTGCGTCTAACCACGGCGGAGTCCTGCACCGGCGGTAATCTCGCGGTTGCGCTTTGTGCCGAAGAGAACACGGCGGAATTTTATGACGTTGGCATGGTGGTGTTCAGCGATGCGGCGAAGGAGAGGATCCTCGGCGTGCGGCACGAAACGATTGAGCGCTTCACCGCCGTCAGTGAACAAACGGTTACTGAGATGGCCGCTAAAATTCGCGATATTGCCGAGGCGGATATTGGTGTTGCCATCAGCGGCTATGCGGGACCGGAAGGCGGAGACGATGGCACGGCAGCCGGTACGGTCTGCTTCGGCTGGAATATTCGCGGACAGACGGAAACCCGCACCGTGCTGTTTTCCGGTGAATGTCAGGATGTGGTGGAAAAAGCGGTGCGTTATTCGCTGTCTGAACTGATCGAAATACTCTCCGGGTGGGATAACGTCTGAGACAAGGGGAAAGGCTATGGCTGTTATCGTTATTACCGGCGGTACGGCGGGCGTGGGGAAAGCCACGGCGCTGCACTTTGCTAAAGCGGGCTACGATGTAGGCATTATTGCCCGCGATGAGCAGAGCCTGCGCTCCACAGAAGAGGAGTTGCGCCGTTTCGGGATCAACGCGTGTGCCGTTCAGGCCGACGTGGCGGACAGCAAGGCGGTGACCGATGCTGCTAACGAAATTGAATACCGGCTTGGAGCCATCGATGTGTGGGTGAATAACGCTATGGGCGGGATGCTGGCGCCGTTTCGCACCATGTCCCCGGAGGAGTTTCGCCGCGTCACCGAGGTGACCTATCTGGGCTATGTTAACGGCACCCGCGCCGCGCTGGAGTTAATGACCCCTCGCGATCGCGGAACGATTATTCAGGTTGGCTCCGCGCTGGCCTACCGTTCCATTCCCTTGCAGTCAGCCTACTGTGGCGCGAAGGCCGCGATCCGCGGATTTACCGATGCCGTACGCACCGAGCTGATGCATGAAAACAGCCGGGTGCAGATCGCAATGGTACAGATGCCGGGCCTCAATACGCCGCAGTTCGAGTGGGCGAGGAATAAATTTGCCTGGGCGATGCGCCCGGTCCCCCCCGTTTTTCAGCCGGAAGTGGCCGCCAGCGCTATTTTTAAGGTGGCGCAGAAACCGGTGCGGGAGCTATGGGTGGGCAGCAGCACCGTCCAGTCGATTGTCGGGCAGTTTCTTTTCCCCGGTTTTCTGGACCGGCTGATGGTTAAAAAGGCCTGGGAAGGGCAGATGACCGATACGCTAAATGCGGATGACCGTCAGGACTATCTGGATCAGCCGGTTAACGATCTGCATAAAATCCACGGGCACTTCACCGACGAAGCAAAAGAGCGCGCCACCAGCGTTACCTCCGGCATGCCGGGGAAAGTGCTGCTCGGCTCCCTCGCCGTCACGGGCGCGATCGTGGCGCGTCTGCTCCTCTCGCGGAGACGATAATCAGCGCAGTGCGGTACGATCGGTCCAGAACCAGCGGTAGCCATAGCCGCTGAGGTTAAGCGCGACGGTTTTGCCGCATACCAGCGCGTCGTCGTAGCGTTTGTCCGCCAGGCATGCGGTCCAGGTCGCATGCCGGATCCCTCTGGTGGTAAAATTAACGGGCTTATCGCTGAAGTTAACGAAGGTCAGAATGCTGCGCGTGTCGGTTTCGTAATAGATCCCCAGTACCGCATCGTTGTCGATAGTAATAAGACGAAACGGCGCGACGCCGATCTCAGGAAACTCCGAGCGCGTATTGGCGATATCGATAATGCAGTGCAGGAGGGAGTTGCGGTGCAACAGCGAATCCGCCACGTTGATTTTTTGATAGCGGTACGGACCATGGTCAATCATTGGGGCGATAAAGGTTTCCGGGTCGGCATCTGAGAAACCGCCGCCCTGCGATCCGGCCCACTGCATCGGGGTGCGTACGGCGTAACGCTCCTCCAGATCTAAATCATCGCCCATTCCAATTTCATCCCCGTAGCGCATGACCGGTACGCCAGGCAGCGAAAACAAGACCGCATGGCAAAAGGCCAGCCGCTTTCGATCGCCCTTAAGCATCGGCGCCAGACGGCGGCGGATCCCTCGCTGATACACGCTCATCTCTTCATCAGGGGCGAAGGCATCAATGACGGTCTGCTTCGCTTTTTTGCCTATCCCTTCCAGATCCAGCTCATCATGATTGCGCAGCCAGTTGGCAAAACAGCAGGAGTCCGGCGGCACAATCATCTTTTTCACCGCGTTGCGCAGCGGTCGTGCGCTCTTCTCTGCAAGGCTGACGTAAAAGTACTTATTGAGCCAGAAATTCAGCACCAGGTTGAGCCGGTCATTCTGACCAAAATAATCTTTGTAGGTGTCGACCTCCACGTCGACTTCGCCGAGCAGGATCGCGTCCGGATTACGCTGCTCGATAAGACGGCGCAGATGCTCCAGGATCCACAGGCCGCGTTTTTCATCTCCACGCCCGGCCTGTTTTGTCAGGTGCGACGCTGCATCCAGGCGAAAGCCCGACACCCCGAGCTTTAGCCAGAAGATGATGATGTTCTCAACCTCCTTCAGCACCGCCGGGGAGGCCAGATTGAGATCCGGCTCGTGGTGATAAAACATATGCCGGTAGTATTGCCCCGCTTCGTCGTCCCATGTCCAGACGCTCTTTTCCACGCCGGGGAACATCGGTGGCGTATCGTCCTCGTCCGTGTCAGACCAGAGATAATAGTCACGGTAGGGTGACTGCGGGTTGCGGCGGGCTTGCTGAAACCAGGGATGCGCATCCGAGGTGTGCTGGATCAGCAGCTCAATAATGACCTTCATCCCCAGCTCCCGCGCCTGTTCAATAAAGGCGATGATATCGTTGAGCTTGCCGAAGCGGGGATCGACCTGCAAATGGTCGCTTACGTCATAGCCTTCATCGAGAAAAGGGGTGAGGTAAAACGGGGTGATCCAGATAACCGTCGCGCCCATCCGGCGGATGTAGCGCAACTTCGCGGCGATCCCGGCGATGTCGCCACAGCCATCGCCGTTAAGATCGTAAAACAGGGCGGTATCAATCTGGTAAATAATGGCGCGTGTATGCCAGCCTGCCATAGCAATCCTTAGTGATAACCTTCGGTATCAGACACTTTGCCCCGGAAGACGTAGTAGCTCCAGGCGGTGTAAACCAGGATCACCGGGATGATTAACAGCGTGCCGATCAGCATAAACAGCTGGCTGGCAGGCGGCGCGGCGGCTTCCCACAGGGTGATGTGCGGCGGGATAATGTGTGGCCACAGGCTGATGCCCAGTCCGCTAAAGCCGAGGAAAATCAGGCCCAGCGTTAACAGGAACGGACGGGCATGGCTGTCGGGATTGCGCGTCAGCCGCCAGATCCACAGGCTGAATACCGCCACCAGAACCGGAACCGGCAGGAACCAGAAGAAGTTAGGCAGTGTAAACCAGCGCTCGGCGACAAACTGCCAGCCGAGCGGGGTCCAGATACTCACCACCGCAATGACGGCGATCAGTGCCAGCAGCACGTGGCGGGTCAGCTCACGCATCCGGTTTTGCAGCGCGCCTTCGCTTTTCATGATCAGCCATGTGGTAGCCAGCAGGGTATAGGCGACAATCAAACCCAGCCCGCAGAACAGGTTAAACGGGGTTAACCAGTCCAGCGAGGAGCCCACAAAGCGTCGCCCTTCCACGTCAAAGCCGTTGATCATCGCGCCGACCACGATCCCCTGGCTGAAGGTTGCGAGCAGGGAACCGCCAGCAAAAGAATAGTCCCAAAATTTGCGGTGGGAAGGGGTCGCCTTAAAGCGAAACTCAAATGCCACGCCGCGGAAAATAAGCCCGATCAGCATGGCCGTCAGCGGGATGGTCAGGGCATCGATAATCACCGCGTAGGCCAGCGGAAACGCGCCGAACAACCCTGCGCCGCCGAGAACCAGCCAGGTTTCATTTCCGTCCCAGACCGGTGCGACGCTGTTCACCATTACGTCGCGCTCTTTGGCATCGCCCACAAAGCTGAACAGCATGCCGATACCGAGATCGAAACCGTCCATGATGATGTACATCAGCGTGGCGAAGACAATAATGGCAAACCAGATGACCGGGATATCGACGCCCATCAGATCTTCTCCTCTTCCGGAACAGACTCGGCGGCGGACAGCGGACGGGCAGGGGTGCCCGACGTATTAGACGTTAGCGTGCCGACAGGCTGCGGCCCTTTCTTTATCAACCGGGCGAGATAAACATAACCCACGCCAAATACCGAACAGTAGACCACGATAAAGGCCAGCAGGCTGATGCTCATCTGCAACGTGCTGTGCAGAGACACCGCATCTATCGTGCGCAGATAGCCGTAGACGACCCACGGCTGGCGGCCCACTTCGGTGGTGACCCACCCGGCGAGCAGCGCAAGCAGTCCGGCTGGCCCCATGCACAGGGCAAACCAGTGGAATGGTCGCGAGTGATAGAGTCGGCGGCGATAGCGCAGCCAGACGCTCAGCACACCAAGCGTAATCATCAGCAGCCCCATGCCGACCATAATGCGGAAGGACCAGAAGACGATGAGCGAGTTCGGGCGGTCCTCTTTCGGGAAATCTTTCAGCGCCGGGACCTGTTTATCCAGGCTGTGCGTCAGGATCAGGCTGCCGAGCGCCGGAATTTCAAGCCCGTATTTGGTGCGCTCCTCCTCCATATCCGGTACGCCGAACAGCAGCAGCGGGGTAGCCTCGCCGGGCGGATTTTCCCAGTGGCCTTCAATCGCGGCGATTTTGGCAGGCTGATGCTCAAGCGTATTCAGGCCGTGCATATCCCCAACGACTGCCTGGATGGGCGCGACCAGCAGCGCCATCCACATGGCCATGGAGAACATTTTGCGAATAGCGGGCGTGTCGTTGCCGCGCAGCAGATGCCATGCCCCGGACGCGCCCACAAACAAGGCGCTGCACAGGAAGGCGGCGATGGACATATGGATCAGACGGTATGGGAATGAGGGGTTAAAAATAATGGCCAGCCAGTCTTCGGGAATGACCTGACCGTTCTGAATACTGAAGCCCTGCGGGGTGTGCATCCAGCTGTTGGAGGCGAGGATCCAGAAGGTGGACATCAGCGTGCCCAGCGCTACCATGCAGGTGGCAAAGAAGTGCAGGCCGGGCCCGACCTTGTTCCAGCCGAACAACATCACGCCCAGGAAACCGGCTTCGAGGAAGAAGGCGGTTAAGACTTCATAAGTGAGCAGAGGGCCGGTTATGCTGCCTGCGAACTGGGAAAATCCGCTCCAGTTAGTCCCAAACTGGTAAGCCATTACCAGCCCGGAAACCACGCCCATACCAAAGTTAACGGCGAAAATTTTCAGCCAGAAATGGTAAAGCGAGCGCCAGACATCATTTTTTGTGCGAAGCCACATGCCCTCGAGAACCACCAGATAGCTCGCAAGCCCGATGGTGATTGCCGGAAAGAGAATATGGAAAGAGACGGTAAAGGCGAACTGTATCCTGGCCAGATGAAACGCATCAAGCTCGAACATGCTCCGTACCTCTGGAACTGATAGCCCACAAGGCATTGCCAGACAGCCTCAGGCTGCCTGGCAAAACCGGTTACGGTTTTTTCTTACCCGCGCCAAGCTCGGCACCGGTAAGCGGATCGGCTTTAGGATCGGATTTCGTACGTGCGCACATTGCTTTGACCAGCGTAGCCTGCTCTGTTGTGAGCGTTACGCTTGCGCCGCCGTCACCGCCATCGACCGCTGGCTGAGGAGATTCCACGTAGTCGAAGTGCTTGTCGCTGTTCCAGCTTCCGCGAACTTCTCCCCCCTCAGACATATTGTAGTACTTGTTGGTGTACTCTTCGATTGGCGGCAATTTACCCGGTGGGAAGTTGTTACGGATCGACTGGAGCGCCTTCTCAAACGAAAGCTGGTGTGCTGCCTCACGCGTCATTAAAAACGCCAGCGCATCTTTAACACCTGGATCGTCCGTTACGTTAATAAGCCGTTCGTAGATAATTTTGGCGCGCGCCTCGGCCGCAATGTTAGAGCGCAGATCCGCGGTGGGTTCGCCAATGGTATCCACGTACGCCGCCGTCCACGGTACGCCTGCGGAGTTAGTGAGCGGAGTACCGCCCCCGTAGAGCAGGGAAGTGATATGACTGTCATTGCCGTTTTCGGTCATGGACCGGTACAGCTCCGCTTCATTTTCAACGCCTTCCGCCAGTTCACCTTTCGCACCCTTATTAAGCATACCCACCAGGGTGCCGATAATTTCCAGGTGACTTAACTCCTCGGTCGCGATATCCATCAGCATATCTTTACGACCGGGATCGTCGTCGCTCAATCCTTGCGTAAAGTAACGACATGCCGCGGCAAGTTCGCCCTGTGGCCCGCCAAACTGCTCAAGCAGAAGATTAGCCAGACCCGGATTCGGTTCGGCTACGCGTACCGTGTATTGCAGCTGTTTTACGTGTCGAAACATAGTTTCTCCCTCTTCCGTTATTTTTTCGCTTCAACGCCGTCCGCGTCGGAGCGCAGCAGGAACTGTTCCGTCGTCTGTGGAATATGTTGAATCAGCCAGTCCGCCATCTGGCGCTCTTCTTCCAGAATGGATTCAATGGCTGGAATGGAGGCGGTATCGCCCGCTTGTTTGGCCGCGGCCAGCAGAGAGGTGTAGCAGGCAATTTCAAACTGCTCAAAAACGTAGCCGCTGATGGAGCCTTTAACAATTTCGTCGGAAGGGAACATGCCGCCAATGGACTGGCCGAGCGCCGCCATTTTGCTCATGGAATCTTTTATGACCGAACGGGAAATATTATTGCGGTCGAGAATGTCTTCCAGCACGGTAATTTGGTGTTTAGTTTCATTAACGTGTTGTTCAATTCGTGCACGTAAGTCGGGATAATTATCAATACGGCTGGCCATTGATTCCAGCATGGATTCGGCTTGTTTTTCCATCGCATGGGCATCGCGTAGCCAATCATGGTAGTGTTCTACATGATTCATAATTAACTCCTGTGATTTATTTTCTGGTTAATTGTTGGTGCTGATGCTCATCAAATTATTATTTATCCTTTCTGGGCTTTTTGATTAATATTGCCGACAGCCAGATCGGTTAATTTGAGATCGGTTTCTTTTTCTTCTTCCAGCGTTTCTGCAAGAAGTTTAACGGCTTTTTTATAGCCTAATTGTTCAGCCAGGGTGGCCAGGGTGCCGTAGCTGGCAATTTCGTAGTGCTCGACTTTCTGTGCGGCGGCAATTAATGCAGCGTCACGCACTTCGTTTTTCTCAGTGCTCTCAATAACTTCGTTGGCTTCTTCAATTAAGCCTTCCATTGCAACGCATTTCATGCGCTTCAGCTTGAGGCCGGATTCCTGCTCAATAATCTGATCGATACGTTCGATCTGTCCCTGCGTCTCCTCAAGGTGAGCCGTGAACGCAGCGCTCAGCTTCTCGCTTGATGCGGCGCGGGCTAACTTGCTTAGCGCGCGGGTCAGCTGCTTCTCAGCGCTGTAGGTATCGGATAACAGGTGAATAAATACATCTTCAACAGTTTTCATATTCATATATTCGCTCCAGTGAAATAAAGGGAAGGTACTGCGAGCCGACAGGCCCGCAGCATGCTCTCGGTATATTTATAAGAGCTTTAAATAAGATCAGGAGTTATCAGATTTACGGCCCCCGCCGTGACTGTTCTGTCCCCCTTTCTTACCCGCTTCAGATGCGCGTTGCGGATCGTTTTTGAAATTACCGCCGCTGTGCTGGCCGCCTTTACGTCCAGCTTCTGATGCTTTTTCACGGTCTTGCGCGAAATTACCGGAACCACCACGATGTTGCTCTGCCATATATCAACCCTCATGTTGCGTTTATGTCAGGTGATACGATAAGTAATTCGTATCAGTTGTCGTTCAGAAATTAACATTAGTCGTTATGTGAGAAGAGTCAAATTTCCTGTCTGGGTTGTTTTGCACCATTTCCAGAGATGCGGGGGAAATACCGCTTCGTTACGATTTTTGAAAATCGGAAGTAAATCCATTGCTTAGGGGGAAATAAATTGTGTCGTTAGGATTCCGCTTAGCTAATAATCTTAATGTGAACGCGGCGGAAATGATTACAAGAATTGACGTAGCGCAAAAATATATCTTACCGACCTGAGTATTTATAATCGGAATAGTCTTAAGCGAGAAGTAAAATAACGAGCCGAAACAGTGTATCCGATCGTCGTTTTTGACGTGGTCAGGCGGATCGGGTGAGGGTATGCTGCATTTGTCACCACAATAATTACAGAGGCAATGTCATGGATCAGGAGCTACTGGATGCAGGGTACCGGGCCTATACCGGTGAGAAAATCGATGTCTACTTCAACACAGGGATCTGCAAACACTCGGGCAACTGCGTACGCGGCAGCGCGGCGCTGTTCGACCTGAAGCGTAAACCCTGGATCGCACCGGATGAAGTGGATGCAGAAACTGTTGCGCGCGTAATTGATACCTGCCCGAGCGGTGCGCTGAAGTACCGCCTAAAATAAGTGAGGAACCATGGATATTCTTGAAGGCCATAACAAGTTTTATGTCAACGACGCCGAAGGCAATCAGGTTGCGGAGATCGTCTTTGTCCCGACCGGCGAGCATCTGAGCATCATCGAGCACACCGATGTGGATCCGAGCCTGAAAGGGCAGGGTGTGGGTAAGCAGCTGGTGGCGAAGGTGGTAGAGAAGATGCGCGGGGAGAACCGTAAAATTATCCCGCTGTGTCCGTTTGCGAAGCATGAGTTTGATAATACGCGGGAGTATGACGATATTCGGGCGTAAAACAGATGCCCGGCATTGCGCCGGGCAGCACACTCAACCGACAAACATCACCGACACACACAGCACACCCACAATCAGCGTCAGCAGGTTACCGATGGAGCGGTAGGGTTTTAACGACGGGATCAGGTACGTCGACAGCGTCGGCATGATGAACAGGATCATGGCGATAAGCGGACCGCTGATGGCGTAAATCATGGAGATCGCATTCGGGTTGATGCAGCAGACCGCAAAGGTAATCAGCGACACGCCGAGAATCGAAACCGCGCGGTTAAAGGCGCGACTTTTCTTCACCCCCACCTGATTCAGCGACGATTTCACAATTTCCGTTGCCCCTTCAATCACGCCAAAATAGGTGCCGAGGAACGATTTCGACATCGCTATAATTGCCACGATAATGCCGGAAATGCCCAGCCATGCCGGGGACGAAGGCATCATCGACAGCGCGGACAGGATCGTCACCCCTTCCTCTTTTGCCGCCACGATATAGGACGGTGGAATCGAAAGCAGGCAGCTGAACACAAAGAACAGCACGCTGAGGCAGATGATCAGGTACGCCACTTTCATGATTTTTTTGCATTTACCCATAGCCTCTTCACCGTATTTCTCGCGACGATCTACGGCGAAGGTCGAGATGATCGGGGTATGGCTAAAAGCGAAAACCATCACCGGGATCGATATCCACACCTGGTGCAGCGTATGCTGGTCGAAGGCCATCTGGCTGGTCAGCAGCGACGGCTGCCAGCTGCCCGTCAGATACAGCGAGACAAACAGGAAATAGGCGATCAGCGGAAAGACAAGGAAACCCATCACCTTAATGGTGATGTGCCGCCCCATCAGGAAGATCAGATTCAAAATCAGCACCACGCCAAAACTCACCATCATCCGCACGCTGGTATCCACCGTCATCCGTTTCGCCAGCTGTTCTGTAAGTGAGTTGGTTATCGCCACCGCGTAAATCAGAACCACCACAAAGAAGGCCACGAAATAGAGCGTGGTGATGAGGTTGCCGATCTTTTTGCCGTAGTAATGGGAAACGGCACCGGTGATCCCTTCGTTGCCTTTCGTCTTCGACGACAGAATAAATTGCGCCAGCGCTTTATGCGGCCAGTAGGTTAAGGGATACGCCACAAGGGCGGTGATCAGCAGGACAATTGCGCCAGCAGAGCCGAGCTGAATGGGCAAGAACAGGGTTCCTGCGCCCACGGCAGTGCCGTAGAGGGCGAAACTCCAGAGAGTCTCTTCTTTTGACCAAATTTTCGACATTAGAGCAACGTATCAACTATAAAACGAACAAAAAGGAGTGCAATTTACCATAATTATGCGTTGAGGTCGCCGTTGCTTCGCTGGGGTTGGGCCGGAGAAGGTCTCCGGCCGGAAGGTCATTCGCTTGCCAGGGCGCGACGTTGCTGGCGGCGCTTGATAATTTTCTCCCGCAGGGTGTCATACACCCAGTTGTAGAGCATGGTGTACGGCAGGAAGAACAGGAAGAAACCAATCTCCAGCGTGAAGGCCTGGAGCAGCGTCACGCCCAGCACGGCGGCAACGATGGTTACGCCAATCACAATAAAGCCGCATTCAAAACCCAGCGCATGCAGGGCGCGCACTTTTGCCGTGCGCTTCACCCGCTGGACGGGCCAGAAACGGTCGAAGCCAAAGTTATAGATAATGTTCCAGAGCATTGCCGTGGTCGCCAGAATAATGGTGAGACCCCCCATTTCAACCACCGAGCGCTGCATTAGCCACGCGGCCGTCGGGGCGAGGATCGCCGTAGCAATGCCTTCAAAACAGACGGCATGGAAGATCCGCTCCGGCAATTTACGTTGGAGTGCATCCTGATGTTGCATATTTACCTCATGTAGACGCCAGTATGGGCGTTGATGCGGCCTATTCTTATCGCTTAAGGTGATATATAAAAGATAGTATCCATCGATAAAGTAGATACATCATGCGTTACTCTCCCGAAGCACTGACCGCGTTTGTTGAAACTGTCGCCGCAGGTTCGTTTTCAGCTGCGGCACGACGGCTGCGTAAAAGCCAGTCCACCATCAGCACCTCCATCGCCAACCTTGAAGCTGACCTTGGCTTTGAGCTGTTTGATCGCTCGGCGCGTCACCCGGTGTTAACCGCCCAGGGTGAACAGGTGCTGGGCTATGTCCAGTCAATCCTCGCCGCCAGCGCGCGCCTTGATGAGCTGGCCGTATCCTTAACGGCGCAAACGGAGGCGCGTTTTACCTTTGTTCTCTCCGATACGCTTAACCCGGCCGTACTGGAAGAGATGATGAGCCAGTTCGACCAGCGTTTTCCGCACACCGAATTCGAGTGTCTGATTGGGGAAGAGGAGGACGTGATCGATCTGCTGCAAAAGGAGCGGGCGCAAATTGGCCTGACGGAAGCACGCGACAGCTACCCGACCGATATTGGCGCGACCCGCCTGCCTATGCAGACGCGGATGGCTATTTACGTTTCTGCCGGACATCCTCTGGCAGGGCAACATGAGACGCAGGCGGACGAGCTGCATGGCTGGCGCGAGCTGCGGCTGAGTACCTATCTTGAACGGGAAGCGCCCCTTGCGCGCGGGCCGGTCTGGTCTGCGCCGAACTATCTGCTGCTGCTGAGCATGGCGGTACAGGGCTTTGGCTGGTGCGCGTTACCCTGCGCGCTGGTCGACGAATTTGCCGCATCGAAATCGCTGGTGCAGCTGAACGTGCCGGGCTGGCCGAGGTCGATTGCCATCGATCTGGTATGGAACAAAAGAACCCCGCCCGGCGTCGCCGGAAGCTGGCTGCGCCAGTACTTGCAGGACGCACGATAATCCTGTGACTAAACTCACTAATTTTAAACATTTGCGTCAATTGTTGATAACAATCCTCTACTATCGTCATGTCATTTTGCACAGAGGTCGTGATGAAAGATGTCGTTATAGTGGGTGCGTTACGTACGGCTATCGGCTGTTTTCAGGGAGCGCTTGCGCGTCACTCTGCGGTTGATCTCGGCAGCGTGGTGGTAAGAGCGCTGGTGGAACGCAGCGGGGTTGCCGCACATGAAATTGATGAGGTGATCCTCGGCCAGGTGCTGACCGCTGGCGCGGGACAAAACCCTGCGCGCCAGGCGGCGCTGAAGGGCGGCCTGCCTAATACCGTTTCGGCGATTACCATCAACGACGTCTGTGGTTCAGGTTTGAAAGCGCTCCATCTTGCGACGCAGGCTATCCAGTGCGGTGAAGCGGACGTGGTCATTGCCGGAGGGCAGGAAAACATGAGCCGCGCCCCGCATGTCCTGACCGACAGCCGGACCGGCGCGCAGCTCGGGAACAGTCAACTGCTTGACAGCCTGGTTCATGACGGGCTGTGGGACGCCTTCAACGACTACCATATGGGCGTAACGGCGGAAAACCTGGCGCGGGAATACGGCATCAGCCGCGAGCTTCAGGATGCGTATGCGCTTAGCTCGCAGCAAAAAGCACGCGCGGCGATCGACTCCGGCCGTTTTCGCGATGAAATTGTCCCGGTCAGTACCCTGCGCCAGAACGGCGAAGCGCTCATCGTTGATACCGACGAGCAGCCGCGCACCGATGCCAGCGCAGAAGGGCTGGCAAAACTCGATCCGGCCTTCGAAACGCTCGGTTCTGTAACGGCAGGTAACGCATCATCCATTAACGACGGTGCGGCGGCGGTGATGATGATGAGTGAAAGCAAAGCCCAGGAGCTGGCGCTGCCGGTGCTGGCGCGCATCAAAGCGTTTGCCAGCGTGGGTGTTGATCCTGCGTTAATGGGGATCGCCCCGGTCTATGCCACGCGCCGCTGTCTTGAGCGGGCGGGCTGGCAGCTGAACGATGTAGATCTGATTGAAGTCAATGAAGCCTTTGCTGCACAGGCGATCTCGGTCGGGAAAATGCTGGAATGGGATCCGCTGCGGGTCAACGTCAACGGCGGTGCGATCGCGCTCGGTCATCCTATTGGCGCTTCCGGCTGCCGCATTCTGGTGTCGCTAGTCCACGAAATGAAAAAGCGTAACGCCCGAAAAGGGATCGCAACGCTCTGCATTGGCGGAGGGCAGGGGGTAGCCCTGGCTATCGAACGGTAATTTCCCCCTCTGCGCACAGAAAGCCTCCCTCGGGAGGTTTTTTTATGTCTGCAGAATCCTTTTTTAACACTTCTGCGTTCTTTCTTAAGCCCACAATAATTATTGCGCGGTGAATTATTCGCTTTGTGAAGTTCTTAGTGTGATCTCACGCCTGGAATTTATGCGTTATACGCCTTTTTTGTTGATGAGGTTCACGTCGATCTTTGCCAAAAAAAATGAAACAAATAATTTCGATCCTTGTCACTAAAATAACGGTACATAAAAAATAAACTCAAGTTTCATAAAAACGAAACGTTATTTTAATTGAGGGTTTTTTCATGTTTAAGAAATCTCTGCTCCTTGCTTCCCTTATTAGTGCCTCTTTTGCGGCTAGCGCCGTTACCGTCGATCTGCGTCACGAATATATTGACAGCGGCTCGAATGCCGACCGTGTTGCCGTCTCGCACCGCTTTGACAATGGCTTCGGTTTTTCAGTCGAGGCGAAGTGGAAATCAGGCGGGGACAAGGCAGATCAGCCATTCGCGGATGTGGTGGGGAACGGTCACGAAGATCAGATTAGCTGGCGCTGGAAAGCGACAGACAATATCGCCCTGACGCCTGCGTTTACGATTGAAAGCACAGACAGTCGTACCATTTATAAACCGAATCTGCATGTGCAATATAGTTTCGATAATGGCTTCTACGTGGCCGCGCGTTACCGTTATGAATATACCCGCTACCCGTCAAGCTCAAATAAGGACGATGATAAAGTTAACCGTGGTGATGCGTGGGTCGGTTGGGTATTAGGTGACTGGCGTACCGAGCTGAACTATGTTTACGCGAAAAGCTCTGAAGGCGTGGCCCGAAATAACAATAAAGATTATTCCAATGAATATAACGCCAAGCTGGCCTACAAATGGGATAAAAACTGGGCACCGTATGTTGAGGTGGGCAACGTGGGGGTTAAAGACACTGACGAACGCCAGACCCGTTTCCGTTTAGGCGTGGCGTACTCCTTCTGATAATCCGGCTTCTTCGCTAAAAACCGCCGGGTGGCGCTTCGCTTACCCGGCCTACACTTTCCTTCCACTCCGTCGTTTCGTATGCCGGATGGCGCTGCGCTTACCCGGCCTACACTTTCCTTCCACTCCGTCGTTTCGTATGCCGGGTGGCCCTGCGCTTACCCGGCCTACACTTTCCTTCTACTCCGTCGTTTCGTATGCCGGATGGCGATGCGCTTACCCGGCCTACACTTTCCTTCCACTCCGTCGTTTCGTATGCCGGATGGCGATGCGCTTACCCGGCTACACTTTCTCTCCAATCAGTCGTTTCGTAGGCCGGGTAAGCGTTAGCGCCACCCGGCAAAAAGCGCCGCAATCACCCAAAAAAAAGCCCTCCGAATCGGAGGGCAAGGCCAGTTACAGAAACACTAACTCATTCAGGCATGCAACATTTCAGGTTGCTCGGGGAGTTTCGCGATATAGAGGGCTGGTTTGCCGTCTTTATCGGAACTGTACAGCACCGCTTTTTCGTCCGGCGTGAAGGACGGATGCGGGTGGGTTACCTGGCGGCTGTTCGCCACCGTAGCCCAGGAAGTGTCATGACGGGCAATGCGGTAATAGGCTTTCTTCGCCACGTCAAAGGCATACAGATAAGGATCGTTATCAATGGTGTAGCCGCCGGTGTCTTTCACATCGACAGGCGTGCCGGAACCGTCGCCAACCAGCATGGTGCCGTCGACGTTGCTCATCAGGTGCGAACAGGCGGGCATGTTCATTACCGCTTCATTCACACCGGTGTCCGGATTGAAGCGGGAGATGGTGCGCCCTTGCTGACCTTTCAGGTAAGAGACGTAGATCAGCGCGGACCCGTCCGGCACCCAAAATTCATGCGTGCAGCTTTCCCCTTCCGCGTGCGTTTTCACTTTCCGCACGTTGCTGCCATCTTCGTTGACCAGCCACATGCGGGCGTCAACCAGGTCGTGTGGCCCTTCATGACAGAAGGCCACGGTATTGTCATCGAACGGGCGATAAATCGGATGTCCCAGCCAGATCTTCTCGTCATGGATGGTGGTGCTTTCACCCGTTTTTAGATCAACGCGCAGCAGGCGGCAGTGCGGCCCTTTGTGGAAGAAGTCGTGGAAAATTTTCCAGTCGTTGAGTGGCGTCCAGTCACGTCTGGCAATCTCAATACCTACCAGTTTGGTGCAGTCGCTGTTCGCGACCCAGGTGCCGTAGCCAACCCACTCTTCCGGGACGCGGTACACTTCGCGCTCTGCCAGCGTCTTTAAATCCACCTCAAGCAGGGTGCGATCGTTTTTCACATAGTAGAGGGATTGATCGTCCGGAGAGAGGAACCCGCCAAAGGTGTTATCGCCCGCGCCTTCGGTCAGCTGCACCGCTTCGGCGTTTTTCAGATCCAGCAGGTAATAGTTCCAGTGACCGTCGAACTCCCCGGCGAACAGCAGGTGGCTGCCATCGTTAAAGAAGCACTTCTGGTAAAAGTAGTTGCGATGACAGGTTACTTCCGGTGGGGTCAGGCGGGTAACTTCCACGCCTGTATCCGGATCGCGGCTGACCTCGTAGTTCAGCTTGACCCGCATACCTTTAGCCATAATGCACTCCTTTGAACGCGTAATATAGGTTGAAAACTAGGTGTTAAATTATCAAAACATCGTTTCATTGTGTGTGACTGACAGCGCAAATTCTCAGTTTCTTTAACCAGATTGAGGGGCTTAAAGATTTATCGTGATCGAAACACCATTTCTGGCATAAACATACAGAAAAAATGAAACGTTGTTTTAAATGTAATTGAAAACCCCATGTACAGGGGATAATATGTGTTCATCACGAAAACGGAACATTGTTTCGTTATTCATCTTTGCCTTCGGGCACGATCAATTCTGGAGGTTTACGTGGACGTCAGACAAAGCATCCACAGTGCGCACGCAAAAACGCTGGATACTCAGGGGCTGCGCAGTGAGTTTTTAGTTGAGCAAGTGTTCGAAGCCGACAAGTACACCATGGTCTACAGCCATATTGACCGCATTATTGTGGGCGGGATTATGCCGGTGGCGAAAACCGTCTCCGTGGGCGGTGAAGTGGGCAAACAGCTGGGCGTGAGCTACTTCCTCGAACGCCGTGAACTGGGCGTGATTAACATTGGCGGGCCGGGCACCATAACCGTCGATGGCCAGTGCTACGAAATTGGTCACCGTGACGCGCTGTACGTCGGAAAAGGCGCGAAAGAAGTGGTGTTCGCCAGCATCGATGGCAGCAAACCGGCGAAGTTCTACTACAACTGCGCCCCGGCTCATACGACTTACCCAACCAAAAAAGTCACGCCAGCGGACGTTGCCCCGGTGACCCTTGGTGACAACCTCACCAGCAACCGCCGCACCATCAATAAATACTTCGTACCGGATGTGCTGGAAACTTGCCAGCTCAGCATGGGGCTGACCGAGCTTGCGCCGGGCAACCTGTGGAACACCATGCCGTGCCATACCCACGAGCGCCGCATGGAAGTCTATTTCTACTTCAACATGGATGAAGATGCCTGCGTGTTCCACATGATGGGACAGCCGCAGGAAACTCGCCATATCGTGATGCACAACGAGCAGGCGGTCATTTCGCCAAGCTGGTCCATCCACTCTGGCGTGGGAACGAAAGCTTATACCTTTATCTGGGGTATGGTCGGTGAAAACCAGGTCTTCGATGACATGGACCACGTCGCTGTTAAGGATCTGCGCTAGTCGCAGGCAGTTAAGCATACATCTGCCTGTTGGTGACAGGCGCTGAACGATTAAGGAACAAACATGATTCTGGATGCATTTTCTCTGCAGGGTAAAGTGGCTGTGGTTTCCGGGTGTGACACCGGGCTGGGGCAGGGTATGGCGTTAGGTCTGGCGGAAGCGGGCTGTGATATCGTCGGGATTAACATCGTAGAGCCAACGGAAACCATCGAGCGCGTCACCGCGCTGGGCCGTCGTTTCCTGAGCCTGACCGCGGACCTGCGCAAAATCGATGCGATCCCTGAACTGCTGGATCGCGCGGTGGCGGAGTTCGGGCATATCGATATTCTGGTCAACAATGCGGGCCTGATTCGCCGTGAAGATGCGATTAACTTCAGCGAAACGGACTGGGACGACGTGATGAACCTGAACATCAAGAGCGTGTTCTTTATGTCCCAGGCGGCTGCGAAGCACTTCATCGCGCAGGGGAAAGGCGGCAAGATCATCAATATTGCCTCCATGCTCTCTTTCCAGGGCGGCATCCGCGTACCGTCTTACACCGCATCGAAGAGCGCCGTGATGGGCGTGACCCGTCTGCTGGCGAACGAGTGGGCGCAGCACAATATCAACGTCAACGCGATTGCGCCGGGCTACATGGCCACCAACAATACCCAGCAGCTGCGTGCTGATGAAGAGCGCAGCGCGGCAATTCTGGAACGTATTCCAGCGGGTCGCTGGGGTCTGCCGAGCGATCTGATGGGCCCGGTTGTGTTCCTGGCTTCTCCGGCTTCGGATTACATTAACGGCTATACCGTCGCCGTTGACGGCGGCTGGCTGGCACGTTAATTCAGCCTTAATAAAGAACCTCTGCCCTCGGGTGGAGGTTTTTTTTGCGCCAAAATTGGCTTTATCCATATCCTTAAAGATGAAAAATCCATACTAAAAAGGAATAAATGACGGGTATCACACATTTATTGCTTAAATATTAACTAATTAATAAAAAATAAGGTTAAACCACCCTGATTTGAAATTGTAATGTCCATCACAGAACGGTATGTCGTAGCGAAATAATCCATATCTTCACCAGTTCCGACCTGACACTTTCTTCCGGTATCTCGTAATTTCACTTAACGAATTTCGCTGTTGAGGCAGGAAACTATGACATCTATAAATGACTCTACCCTTATGCCCGCTGCGCTGCGCGATACCCGACGCATGAACCAGTTTGTTTCTGTTGCGGCCGCCGTAGCCGGTCTACTGTTTGGTCTGGATATCGGCGTTATCGCTGGCGCACTGCCCTTTATTACCGACCACTTTACGTTAAGCAACCGCCTGCAAGAGTGGGTGGTGAGCAGCATGATGCTGGGCGCGGCCATCGGCGCGTTGTTTAACGGCTGGCTGTCGTTCCGTCTCGGGCGCAAATACAGCCTGATGGTTGGGGCGATCCTGTTCGTCGCAGGCTCCATCGGCTCCGCGTTTGCGACAAACATAGAAGTGCTGCTGCTTTCACGCGTGCTGCTTGGCGTAGCGGTGGGTATCGCGTCCTACACCGCGCCGCTTTATCTCTCTGAAATGGCAAGTGAGAACGTGCGCGGGAAGATGATCAGTATGTATCAGCTGATGGTGACGCTCGGTATCGTGCTGGCGTTTCTGTCGGATACGTACTTCAGCTACAGCGGCAACTGGCGGGCAATGCTTGGCGTGCTGGCGCTGCCTGCGCTGCTGCTGATTGTGTTAGTCATTTTCCTGCCGAACAGCCCGCGCTGGCTGGCGCAAAAAGGGCGTCACGTGGAGGCGGAAGAGGTGCTGCGCATGTTGCGCGACACGTCTGAAAAAGCGCGTGAAGAGCTGAACGAAATCCGCGAAAGCCTGAAGCTGAAGCAGGGCGGCTGGTCCCTGTTTAAGGCGAACCGCAACGTGCGCCGCGCGGTGTTCCTCGGCATGCTGTTACAGGCGATGCAGCAGTTTACGGGGATGAACATCATTATGTATTACGCCCCGCGCATTTTTAAAATGGCCGGTTTTACCACCACCGAACAGCAGATGATCGCCACGCTGGTGGTGGGGCTGACCTTTATGTTCGCCACCTTTATCGCGGTGTTCACCGTTGATAAGGCCGGACGTAAACCCGCCCTGAAAATTGGCTTTAGCGTGATGGCGCTCGGCACCTTAATCCTTGGCTACTGCCTGATGCAGTTCGATAACGGCACGGCGTCAAGCGGCCTCTCCTGGCTCTCCGTGGGCATGACCATGATGTGTATCGCCGGTTACGCGATGAGCGCCGCGCCGGTGGTGTGGATCCTGTGCTCTGAAATACAGCCGCTGAAATGCCGCGACTTTGGTATCACCTGTTCCACCACCACCAACTGGGTGTCGAACATGATCATTGGCGCGACCTTCCTGACGCTGCTGGATGCGATTGGCGCGGCAGGCACCTTCTGGCTCTATACGGTGCTGAACGTGGCGTTTATCGGTGTGACCTTCTGGCTGATCCCCGAAACCAAGGGCGTGACCCTGGAGCATATTGAACGCAAGCTGATGAGAGGGGAGAAACTACGTAATATCGGCGTGTAATGTAATTGCCCGGTGGCGCTTCGCTTACCCGGCCTACGATACCGTGTAGGCCGGGTAAGCGGCTTAGTGTTTACCGCATCGCACGTCTCAAAATACGCTCCGCCTGACGCTGGAAGTCAGCGGCCGTCTCTTCCACGGTTTTCTGCCCGTAGTCGATATACTGCAAAGAAGTACCGAACTGCGCCACAATCTGTGGGTCGTCAAAGTATGGCGAGACGGTGAGTTTCGCCGGCAGCGACTGCGCCAGACGCAGGCCTGCAACGGAAGGATCGTCCTCTTTAATGGTGCCGTCTTCAGTCAGATACTGCACCGCTACTTTGCTCAGCGGTACGCCACGCTCAAGGCCCAGCGTATCGACCCCTTCTTTGCTGTTGAGCAGGAAATTAATCAGCTTCGCCGCCGCTTCCGGGTTTTTGGTCGACTTACCAATCGACAGCATTTGCGCCGGTTTGAAGAACAGGCCCGCGTCGGTGGCGCCCGGCAGCATTGGGTAGCTGCCCAGCTCCAGTTTCGCCGGTGGCTTCAGGTTGTCGGAATATTTGTTGATGGTGGAGTTCCACATATAGGTGCCGCCCCATTCTCCCTGGATCCACGGCTTCATCTCATACATGTTGCTCTTACCAAATGAGGCATAATATTTGGTGTCCGGCATGACGTGGCTGTCGATCAGCTTTTTGTAGGTCTGGAAGAACTCCACCCACTGTTCCTTTGTGTAGCTGAACTTTTTGGTTTTCTCATCCACCGCAGGAATGTTGTACTTCTGTATCATGTAGGAATTCAGCAGCGCCAGCGTATCCTGGTGCTCGAGGATCACCGGGTAGTATTGCTTACCGAGCTTGCTCTCGAAGGTTTTACCGGCCGCCATCAGCTCGTCCCAGGTTTTCGGGTACGCAATACCCGCTTTTTTCCAGGTTTCGTCATTGAAGTAGAACACCCGCGCCGTCACCGAGATCGGAATGCCGTTCAGCTTGCCATCCACGGTGGTGGTTTGCAGCTCTTTGGGATCGAACTGCGACAGGTCGATCACCTCCTTCAACTTGTTCAGATCGTAGAAGCCGTCACCGGTTTTGGAGAAGATCGGCAGCCAGTTCCAGTTCGTCTGCATTACGTCTGGCTCGGTTCCACCCGCAATCTGGGTGGTCAGACGGGAGAGGTGACCGTCCCAGCCGGTGTATTCCGCTTTCACGTTGATGTCCGGGTTCTGCTTATGGAACTCCTCCAGCGCTTTCAGGGTGACCTGGTGACGGCCGTTGCCGCCCCACCAGGACATCCGTAAATCCACATTCTGCGCCATCGATGGCAAAGCGGTAAGGCCCAGGGTCGCGGAGATAGCTGCGCTTAAAAGCACTTTTTTCATTTTTATCACTCCATCAGAGAGAGAGGTTCTGTTCAGTTTTTGCGTCAAAAATATGACACTTATTCATATCAAACGTGAAATACACCTTACGATGAAGTCCCTTATCAATCATTGGTTTAGCTTCATCGGAAGGGATTCTTGCGGTCAGTTCGTAGTCCGCGACCTTCAGGTACACAAAGAATTCGTGGCCCATGTTCTCAACGCGCACCATCTCCCCGCTACAGCCGCCGTTCAGGAAGGGCTCATCAGAGAGCGACACAAATTCCGGACGCACGCCGAAGAAGATCTCCTGACCCGCGTAAGCGGCGACTTTCTCCTGCTTCTCCGCGTTCAGCGGCATGCTTTCATCACCAATGGCGATGTGCAGCTGTCCCGCTTTTTCGACCAGCACGCTTTTGCGTATATTCATCTCCGGCGCGCCGATAAAGCCCGCCACGAACATGTTCTTCGGCTTGTGGTAGAGATTGTCCGGCGTATCCACCTGCATGATATGGCCGAGCTTCATCACGCAGATGCGGTCGCCCATGGTCATCGCTTCGGTCTGGTCGTGGGTCACGTAAACGGTGGTGGCCGGTTTTCCGGATTTCTTCAGCTGCTTATGCAGGTCGGAAATACGGATACGCATCGAGGCGCGCAGTTTGGCGTCGAGGTTTGAAAGCGGCTCATCGAACAGGAACACATCCGGTTTTTTCACAATCGCACGGCCTACCGCCACGCGCTGCGCCTGGCCGCCGGAAAGCTGGCGCGGCAGGCGGTCGAGCAGCTCTTCAAGCTCAAGAATTTTAGCGGCTTCATTCACCTGGGACTCAATCTGATCTTTCGGCAACTTGCTCAGCTTGAGGCCAAAGGCCAGATTCTCGCGCACCGTCATGTGTGGATAGAGGGCGTAGTTCTGGAACACCATCGCAATCCCGCGCTCTTTCGGCGCGAGGTTGTTCACGATCTTGTCGCCGATACGTACCTCGCCGCCGCTGATGGTTTCCAGTCCCGCCAGCATGCGCAGAGTAGTGGATTTGGCGCAGCCGGATGGGCCGACGATCACCATGAATTCCCCTTCGGCGATTTTAAGATCGATAGCGTGTACCGCTTTAAAACCGTTGGAGTAGACCTTTTCCAGCTTGTTGAAAATAACTTCAGCCATGGTATTTCCCTCTTAACCTTTAATTCCGCTGCTGGTGACGCCCTGTACGAAGTAGCGCTGTGCCAGGAAGAAGACAATGATGGATGGCAGAATGGAGATGCTCGCCATTGCCAGAATTTCGTTCCACGGCGCCCCTTCGGTGACGTCGATGGACATTTTCAGCGCCAGTGCAATCGGGTATTTATCCACGCTGTAGACATAAATCAGCGGCCCGATAAAGTCGTTCATAGACCACATGAACTGGAACAGGGCGACGGAGATAATGGCCGGTTTAAGGATCGGCACAACCACGTACCACAGCACCTGAAGGGAGTTACAGCCGTCAATCTGCGCCGCTTCTTCCATGTCACGCGGGACGCCGCGCAGGAACTGGATCAGCATGAAGACGAAGAACCCCTGGGTGGCGAAGGCCAGCGGCAGGTACAGCGGCATATAGCTGTTCAGCATGCCCATCTCACGGAACATCAGGTACTGCGGGATCAGCAGCACGGTGCTTGGCAGCAGCATGGTGGTAATGAGCGTGGCGAACCAGAACTTCTTCCACGGGATCTCGAAGCGGGCAAAGCCATACGCCACGATGGTGGAGGAGATAATGGTCAGGATCACTTTCGGGATCACATACTTAAAGGTGTTCAGCATGTAGTGGCCGAAGTTGTACTCGGTGCCGGTTTTCCAGCCGTTGATGAAGCCGTCCCAGGTGGCATGGGCAGGCCACAGGCTCAGGGTGGTGAAGATCTCGTGGTTCGGTTTGAACGACGCGGAGAACATCCACACCAGCGGGTAAAGCATCAGCAGGCCGACAAACAGCAGGATCGCATAGCGAACGGTGGCATTGATTTTCTCTCTGCGCAGCGTGCGGGCTACTTCGCGTTCGGCGATGCTTCTTGCCGTGGAGAGTTGTTGAATATCAGCCATTTTTGCCTCCTTTATCGGCGGAGTAGAACACCCAGTATTTCGACGACTTAAAGGCGATACCGGCGAAGACGGCCACCACCAGGAACAGGATCCACGCCAGCGCCGCGCCATAACCCATATCGAAATACTTAAACGCGGTGTCGTAGATGTAGAGCGAGAACAGGTAGGTCGAATAGGTCGGCCCGCCGCCGGTGATCACGTACGGCCCGGTAAATTCCTGGAACGCCTGCGTGGTCTGCATGATGAAGTTGAAGAAGATCACCGGCGTAATCAGCGGCACGGTCACCTTCATGAACATCTGCCATTTCGATGCGCCATCGATCATCGCCGCTTCATACTGGGACTGCGGTACGTTTTGCAGCGCGGCCAGGAAGATGACCATCGCGGAACCGAACTGCCAGACGCGCAGCAGGGTAACGGACATTAGCGCCAGTGACGGTTCACCCAGCCAGTTCACCGGGTCAAAACCAAATACGCCGATAAAGCTGTTCAGCAGGCCATCGATGGCAAATAAGGCGCGCCACAATACGGCAATGGCGACGGAACTGCCGAGGATCGACGGAATATAGTAGGCAGTACGGAAAAATCCGATGCCGCGTAATTTAAAGTTCAGGACAAAGGCAATCCTTAATGCGAAGGCGAGCTTTAACGGAATGGTTAAAAATACGTATGCAAAGGTCACGCCCATTGATTTCCAGAAGAGCGTGTCTTCGGTAAACATGTAGCGATAGTTTTCGATGCCGTTAAACACCGGCGGACTCATCAAATCGTAATCCGTAAAGCTGAGGAAAAATGATGAGACGAAGGGGAATGCCGTAAAGAGTATCAACCCGATGATGTAGGGTGATATCCATGCGAGCCCCAGCAGCTTGTTTTCATTCATACATACCTACCTGGCGATCAATGGTTTAAAACGGAATCTGCTTTGTTACATCTTCCCAGGCCAGCATCGCGCGGCATGAGAGCTGAATTTTAGGGTGCAATATCTGGCGTCGGCTAAATATAAAATTGTTTATTAACGCATTTTTGCCTTCCTCTTTGCGCTAAATGCGTTGGGTTTCAAAAGAGCTGAACCGCCGTTCTTGGATACTAAAACATCGTTTTATTTTATATTATTGCGATTTATTTCTGCGTCATTCGCTTAATGATGGAAATGTGATCAGCGTCGAAACGCTGTTTCAATATAGTGAGGGAGGTGGCATTTTTGCCTTTTCACGGACGTTCGTCGGGACTGCGAGGAGGCGATACGAAGCACAAGTGGAAACGGGAAAAACAATAGTCACGCAGCGTGGCTAACTACCAGATCTGATAGCAGGTCTACAGATGTACCAATTCGGCATTCAGATAATTCTTACATTCTTGTATGATTTCTTAAACCGGAACCAGTCAGGCAGAATTTCACTGCATCCTTAAAAGAAGAACAGTTATGTCAGCAATGGATTTCAAACAACATACGGATCTCAACTTTCCTCACTATGCTCCCCCGGCGGTCAGCGCTAAAGAAATAGATCTCCTGGGTCTGCTGGACGTCCTGCTGGCAGCAAAAAAACGCATCATTACCATTGTGTTTGCATTTGCACTGGTCGGCCTGGCAATCGCCTTCCTGATACCGCAAAAATGGACCAGTAAAGCGGTCATTACGCCAGCGGAACAGACGCAGTGGAGTTCGCTGCGCCAGATGATGGTGACGCTGCAGGTGCTTGATGTGGACGTTAAAGTTACCCGTGCGGATGTATTTAATCTGTTTATCAAAAAGTTTCAGTCTCAGTCCCTGCTTGAAGAGTACATGAAGAGCTCTCCTTACGTGATGGCTCAGCTCGATGGCGCCGAGGTTGACCCGCTGGAGCTGCACCGCGCGGTGGTCAATATCGCCGAAAAGATGAAGGCTATTGATAACACCCAGGAAAAAAATGCTGATAAAGCACCGTATCTCTCCTGGACGTTAAGCTTCACTGCCCCAACGGCAGAGGACGCGCAGAAAGTGTTAAATGGTTACATTCAGTACATTTCCCGCATCGTCGAGCAGGAGACCATGCAAAACATCCGCGATCAGCTGATCCTGAGAACCAAAACGGTTCAGCAGCAGCTGGAGCTGGATCGGGTTCGACTGACCAATATCCACAATACCAACCTGCAACGCCTTAACTACTCGCTGGAAGTGGCGAACGCGGCAGGGATCAAAAAGCCGGTTTACAGTAACGGACAGGCGGTGAAAGACGATCCGGATTACTCCGTCGCGCTTGGCGCGGACGGGATTGCGCAGAAATTGCAAATTGAGAAAAATCTGAAGGATGTTTCTGAGCTGAACGCCGATTTCCAGAACCGCGAATACTATCTGGCGCAGCTGCAAAAACTCTCCTTCGAAGACGTGAGCCTGGAGCCGTTCAAATACCAGCTCTCTCCTTCTATGCCGGTGAAAAAAGATGGCCCGGGCAAAGCACTGATCGTGCTGCTGGCGGGTATTCTGGGTGGGCTGTTCGCCTGTGGCAGCGTGCTGCTGCGCGAAGCAATGCGCTCCCGCAACCCGCTGCCGGAACAACTTCCTGAGCCGGTTACGGAATAACATGAAAAAAGGCGCTCTGATGAGCGCCTTTTTTTATTTCAGGAAATCCTCGCGTACCGGCGTAAAGGTATCCAGCAAGGTGCCGGGTTTGAGGCAAACGCAGCCGTGCATCACGTGCGGCTTTTTATAGAGAGTGTCGCCCGCCGTCACCACATGCTTTTCCTCGCCAATGGTGAACTCAAATTCCCCCGAGAGAACGTAGGTGAGCTGCTCATGCGGGTGGTTATGCCGCGGGCCAATCGCACCTTGCTCGAAATTCACTTCCACTGCCATCATCCTGCCGTCGTGCGCCAGAATACGACGCGTCACGCCGTTGCCCAAATCCTCAAGCGTGGTCTCTTTATGGAAAATAAACATATTTTCGCCCTGTTATGTAATGAAACATTGTTTCATTTAACTTATCTCAGCCGCAGCGAAAAGAAAACGTTTAGCCAAATAACTGGAAAGGCGATCACAAGTTTGCTTCACTGGGTGAAACGTACAGGAGGAAAGATGAAAACGATCGGTCTGTTAGGGGGCATGAGCTGGGAATCAACGATCCCGTACTACCGCCTGATTAATGAAGGCGTCAAACAGCGTCTGGGCGGTCTGCATTCGGCCAGCCTGCTGCTGCACAGCGTGGATTTCCATGAAATAGAAGCCTGCCAGTCGAGCGGGGAGTGGGACAAAGCCGGGCAAATGCTGGCAGACGCCGCACTTGGCCTGGAGCGTGCGGGCGCGCAGGGTATTCTGCTGTGTACCAACACCATGCATAAGGTGGCGTCGCATATTGAAGACCGCTGTTCGCTGCCGTTCTTACATATCGCGGATGCCACCGGGCGTGCCATACGTGCCGCCGGCATGACGCGCGTGGCGCTGCTGGGGACGCGCTACACCATGGAGCAGGATTTTTACCGCGGGCGGCTGAGTAGCCAGTTCGGGATTGAAAGCCTGATCCCGGAGGAGGCAGACCGGGCGCGCATTAACCAGATTATTTTTGATGAACTGTGCCTCGGCACCTTCAGCGAAGCTTCGCGCGCCTGGTACGTCAGCGTGATTGAGAAACTGGCGCAGCAGGGGGCGGAAGGAGTCATCTTCGGCTGTACCGAAATTGGCCTACTGGTGCCGGCAGACCAAAGCCCGATACCGGTCTTTGATACCGCCGCCATCCATGCCGCGGATGCGGTGGAGTTTATGCTGTCATAAAGGTTTTTGCAGGTCAGGTAACCGAAGCGCCACCTGACGCGCGTGCGCAATCAGGTGTTCACTAAAGGCATCAACCAGCGCTGAGGCGGGCCGGTGCAGCGGGCGGATCAGGCTTACGGTAAAGGGAACGGAAACGCTAAAACGGCGCAGAACCACGCCGCTGCTGGCGTAGTCCATAGCCGTGAGCGGGTTCACCACCGAAATACCCACGCCCGCGCGCACCATCGCGCAAATTGATGCCGCACTGTGCGTTTCCATCACCATCCGCCGCTTCACCTGATGTTCGGCAAACAGGCCATCCAGAAGCTGTCGGTAGCTGTCGGTCTGCGACAGGCTGATATAGTTCTCACCGTGAAAATCTGCCGGGGTCAGAACTGCTTTGAAAGCAAGCGGGTGGCTGGCAGGCAGCACGCAGACCTCATCCAGCGAGAGCAGCTCCGTGCGTTCCGTTCCCGCTGGCGTGACGAGGGTTTCGGTCAGACCCAGATCGTGGCGCTGGGCCGAAAGCCACTCCTCCAGCAGCGGCGACTCCTGCGGCACGATGGTCAGGCTGACCTCCGGATAGCGGGCCAGAAACGGCTGTAGCAGTACCGGCAGGAACGACTGAGAAAAGACCGGCAGGCAGACGATGGACAGCTCGCCCTGGCGAAACTCCCTCAGGCTCTCCGCCGCGCTCACGATCCTGTCCAGCCCGTACCAGGAGCGCTGAACCTCCTCAAAAAGACGTAAACCCTGCACCGTTGGATGCAGCCTGCCGCGGGTGCGTTCAAACAGCTTCAGCCCCAGCACTTTCTCAAAACGCGCCAGCTCGCGGCTGACCGTCGGCTGCGAGGTGTGCAGCATCTGCGCGGCTTCAGTGAGATTGCCGGTGGTCATCACCGCATGAAAAATCTCGATATGGCGTAGGTTAACGGCGGGCATAGGGCACCTGATGGCTGAGCGTGGTCCATATCATTTTTGCATAGACTCACGATAAAACGATATTTTTTATTCTCTTCAGGCTGTGGCGTAATGATAAAAAACAGAATACCGGAGACGACCATGCCACGCCCGCTCAACCAGACCGAAACCGATTTAAACGCCGATAACCTGCTGCGCCTGCCTGCCGAATTCGGCTGTCCGGTGTGGGTCTACGATGCGCAGATTGTTCGCGAGAAAATCGTCGCGCTGCATCAGTTTGACGTGGTGCGTTTTGCGCAGAAGGCCTGCTCCAATATTCATATTCTGCGCCTGATGCGCGAGCAGGGCGTGAAGGTTGACTCCGTATCGCTGGGTGAAATCGAACGTGCGCTGGCGGCCGGGTTTGATCCAAAGGCCGATAGCGACGCGATCGTCTTCACCGCTGACCTGATAGACGACGCCACGCTGGCGCGCGTGCACGAGCTGCAAATCCCGGTGAATGCCGGTTCGGTGGATATGCTGGAACAGCTTGGGCAGGTTTCCCCGGGCCATCGCGTCTGGCTGCGCATCAACCCGGGCTTTGGTCACGGTCACAGTCAGAAAACCAACACCGGGGGCGAAAACAGCAAGCACGGGATCTGGTATGCCGATATGCCTGCGGCGCTGGAGGTTTTACAACGTTACAACCTTAAGCTGGTGGGTATTCACATGCATATCGGATCCGGCGTGGATTATGGCCATCTTGAGCAGGTCTGTGGCGCGATGGTGCGTCAGGTTATCGATTTTGGCCAAGATCTGGAGGCGATCTCCGCCGGGGGAGGGCTTTCGATCCCTTACCGCGAAGGGGAGGAGGCGATCGACACGGATCACTATTACGGCCTGTGGAGCGCCGCGCGTGACAGCATTGCCGCTCATCTGGGCCATGCGGTGAAGCTGGAGATTGAGCCGGGTCGTTTCCTGGTCGCCGAAGCTGGCGTGCTGGTGGCGCAGGTGCGGAGCGTGAAGGAGATGGGAAGCCGTCACTTTGTGCTGATTGATGCTGGCTTCAACGACCTGATGCGCCCGTCCATGTACGGCAGCTATCATCACATCACCGCGCTTGCCGCCGATGGCCGCGATCTGGTCAACGCCCCGCGCATCGAGACCGTTGTTGCCGGCCCGCTGTGTGAATCCGGTGACGTCTTTACTCAGCAGGAAGGCGGGAAAGTCGAAACCCGTTCGCTGCCAGAGGTAAAACCGGGAGATTATCTGGTGCTGCATGATACCGGTGCATACGGGGCGTCTATGTCTTCGAACTACAATAGCCGTCCGCTGCTGCCGGAAGTGCTGTTTGATAATGGCGTGGCGCGGCTGATTCGCCGTCGCCAGACCATTCAGGAATTGCTGGCGTTAGAGCTGGTCTGATTAAACCAGGGCCCTGTTGTCACCGAATCGCGTAACACCAGCGTGCCGGTGAACGGTGGGATCGCTTCAACCGGCTGGTTTTTTGCCAGCCGGATCGCCTGGTCGATCGCCGTCACGATCATGTTGTCGATCGGCAAATACACCGACGACAGGGCAGGCTCCAGCCACTTTGCGCTGGGGGCATCGTCAAAACCAAACAGCGAAATATCCTGCGGGATCTTCAGCCCGGCCTGGTGTAATGCTTTGGAGGCGCCCAGGGCCATATCATCATTACAGGCAAACAGGGCGCTGAACGATGTCTTTTCCGCAATCAGCTCCTTGCACAGCTCGTAACCCCGCGTCATGCCTGCATCGCCGTATTTAATCCGCCGCTCATCGAGACGAATACCGTGCTTCTCCAGCGCCTTACGGTAGCCCATCAGCCGCGCTTTACCCGTTGGGGTGTGGATCGGGACGGTGATACAGGCGATCTCCCGATGGCCTTGGCTTATCAGGTAATCCACCGCTTTGAAGGCTGCGTCCTGCTGTTCAAAGAAGACGCAGCGATCCGCCGCCTGGCTCACTTCGCGGTTAATGATCACCAGCGGCGTCTGCACGCTGTTGATCAGCTTCAGGATCGTCTTTTCGCTCATGTAACGCGTGTACAGCACGATGGCGTCGCACTTGCGGTCGGCGAGCATCTGCACCGCCAGTTCTTCCTGTTCAGGGGCATCGTGACCGTCGGTAACAATCAGCTGTTTACCGTGCGTTTCGGTCTGCCGTGACGCCTGCTGTAGCAAACGACCAAAGTAAAAACCGTCGAACGTCGAGACGACCAGACCGATGCTGTTGCTGGTCTGGTTAGCCAGCGAGCGCGCGAGAAAGTTCGGACGATAGCCCAGCTCCTCCATCGCGCGAAATACCTGCTGGCGCGTGCTCTCTTTAACCTGACCTGTGCCGTTCAGCACGCGCGAAACGGTGGCCTTCGACACGCCCGCACGCAGTGAGACATCCAGCATTGTTGCCATTCGAAATTCCTGTTTCCACGTAATGGTTTGCAGTTTAACACAGACCATCCGGCGCATAAGCGACGTGGGAAGGACAAAACCCCATAACGATCACGCTTTTCAGTAACGATCCTCGCCCGCGGAATAAATGCCTGTCATTGGTATACCAAAATGGTGATAAATCATAATCTGGAATACCTCTAACGGCGTTGGGAGCTTAATCACAGAACAAATCGCCTGTGGACGCTATTTTTGGCATACCAATAGTATCCGGCTGTACACCTTATTCAATAAAAGCCCTTTTACTGAGGTATTACCCTATGGCATTTCAGGAAAAACTGATCGACGCTCTGGGCAGTTTTGCCACTACCTTCAACAGCTATCGCTATATCCAGGCGATCAAGTCTGCGTTTATTACCTTAATGCCAGTCATCATAGTGGGGGCGTTCTCGGTATTGATCTCCAATATGGTGCTGGATCCGAAAAACGGTCTGGCGAGCTTTCAGTCGCTGTCGTTTCTCGCGGCCTTAAAGCCGATCACCAGCGCGCTCAACTATGCCACGCTGAATTTTCTCAACATCGGCGCGGTGTTTTTAATCGGCATTGAGCTGGGGCGTATTAACGGCATTAAGTCCCTGTTCCCCGGCCTGCTGGCGGTGATCTGCTTTATCTGCGTGACGCCGACCACGGTGGAAATGCTGGTGGACGGTGAGATGCACGTGGTGAAAGATGTGCTGCTGCGCCAGTTCTCAGATACCCGCAGCCTGTTCCTCGGTATGTTTATCGCCATCCTGTCGGTGGAGATCTACTGCTGGCTGGAAAACCGCAAGGGGCTGAAAATCAGGATGCCGGACACGGTGCCGCCGAACGTTGCCGCGTCGTTCTCTGCGCTGATCCCGGCCATTATCACCACCACCGCCATCGCCACCTTTGGCTTCGTGTTTCATCAGGTTACCGGCATGTATCTCTACGACGCGGTTTATCAGGTGGTACAACAGCCGCTGGAGCGCGTGGTGCAAAGCCTGCCGGGGATCCTGCTGCTGATGTTTGTCGCCCAGCTGTTCTGGGTGATTGGTATTCACGGCAACCAGATGATCAAGCCGATCCGCGAGCCGCTGCTGCTGGGGGCAATCACCGTTAACATGAGCGCGTTCGAGCAGGGCAAAGAGGTGCCAAACATCATCACCATGCCGTTCTGGGACGTCTATATGAGCATCGGCGGCTCCGGCCTGACCATCGGCCTGCTGATAGCCGTCATGATTGCCACCAAACGTAAAGAGATGAAGGAGATAGCCAAGCTCTCCATCGGGCCGGGTATTTTTAATATCAATGAGCCGGTGATCTTCGGTATGCCAATCATGCTCAACCCGATCCTGGCTATCCCCTTCATCATCACGCCGCTGGTGACGGGCTCGATTGGCTACTTTGCCACCGTGACCGGATTTGCCGGGAAAGCCGTGGTGATGGTGCCCTGGACCACGCCGCCGCTGATCAACGCCTGGCTGTCAACGGCGGGCTCCATGGGGGCGGTGATCACCCAGTTTATCTGCATCGTGACCGCGGTGATTATCTATCTGCCGTTTGTGAAAATTGCTTCACGCCGCGCAGAGCAGGCCGCACTGCAACAAGCCACCGATAACGCATGAGGATACGATGAGCACAAAACAGATAGCCATACCGCAAGATTTTATTCTGGGTGCGGCGGCATCGGCCTGGCAGACCGAGGGCTGGAGCGGCAAAAAGCCGGGGCAGGATTCGTGGATCGATCTCTGGTACATGAACGATCGTCACGTCTGGCACAACGGCTATGGTCCGGCGGTGGCAACCGACTTTATCAATCGCTTCCGCGAAGATGTAGCGCTGATGAAGCAGGCGGGACTGACGCACTATCGCACCTCGATCAACTGGTCGCGCTTTTTAACCGACTATGAAAATGCGACGGTAGATGAAGAGTACGCCGCGTATTACGACGCGCTGTTCGATGAAATGCACCGTCAGGGCATTGAGCCGATGATCTGCCTGGAACACTACGAATTGCCGGGCGTGCTGCTGGAGACCTACGGCGGCTGGGCGTCAAAGCACGTCGTCGAGCTGTTCGTTCGCTATGCAGAAAAGGTATTTGAGCGCTTTCACGGCAAAGTCACCCGCTGGTTTACCTTCAACGAACCGATTGTGGTCCAGACGCGCGTCTACCTTGACGCGCTGCGCTGGCCCTATGAGCAGAGCACCAGCACCTGGATGCAGTGGAACCACCATAAGGTGCTGGCGACGGCGAAAGTGGTGAAGCTGTTTCGCGAGAAAGGGTATGACGGCACGGTGGGCTGTATTCTTAACCCGGAAGTGACCTATCCGCGCTCCCGCGCGCCGCATGACGTGCGAGCGGCAGAGATGTACGATCTGTTCTACAACCGCGTCTTTCTCGACCCGCTGGTGCACGGGCGCTATCCGCAGGCGCTCTTTACCCTGCTGGCGCAGCATCAGGTGCAGTGGGACTACACGGCTGACGAGCTGGCGCTGATTGCCGACAACACCGTCGATGAGCTGGGCATTAACCTCTATTACCCGCATCGCGTCAAAGCCCCGTCCCGCGCCTGGCACCCGGAGACGCCGTTCCATCCGGCGTACTACTACGAGCCGTTTGAGCTGCCCGGACGGCGTATGAACACCTCCCGCGGCTGGGAGATCTTTCCGCGCATTATTTACGACATGGCGATGCGGATTAAAAACGACTATCGCAACATTGACTGGTTTGTGGCGGAAAGCGGGATGGGCGTGGAGAACGAAGTGCAGTATCGCAATCGTGACGGTGTCATTGACGACACGTACCGCATCGCGTTTATCAGCGAACATCTCTACTACACGCTGCTGGCGCGGGAGGCGGGGGCAAACTGTCACGGTTATATGCTGTGGGCCTTCACCGACAATGTCTCCCCGATGAACGCGTTTAAAAACCGCTACGGGCTGATTGAGATCGACCTTGAAAATCAACGCGCACGGCGGGCAAAGAAATCAGCGTCCTGGTTCCGCCAGCTGCGCGATGAGCGTGTGCTGACGCTCAGGGTAGACGATGAATGGAAGTAAGCCTTCTGGTAAAATAGCGCACAAACTGGCCGGGGGGACGTCCGGCCCGCGCATTAACTGAAAAACACAGGTGAAAACGTGGATAAGGCTGTCATCCTGCCGGAAAAAAAACAGTACCAGGAAATTGGCGAGGATTTACGGGCGCAGATTATCCAGGGGCATTATCCCGTGGGATCGCGTCTGCCGCCGGAGCGCAACATCGCCGAGACGTATGGCGTCAGCCGCACTATCGTGCGCGAGGCGCTGCTGATGCTTGAGCTTCAGGGAACGGTGGATATTCGCCAGGGGTCAGGCGTGTACGTGATGCGCATTCCGGAAGAGCATGAAAACGAGGAAGAGCGTTTTCTGAACAGTGACGTTGGGCCGTTTGAAATTCTCCAGGCGCGTCAACTGCTTGAAAGCAACATCGCTGCCTTTGCCGCAAAAATGGCGACACGGGCGGACATCGACAACCTGCGCCGCATTATCGAGCAAGAGCAACGGGCGATTGCCGTCGACGATCGCAGTCAGGACAACAACAAAATGTTCCACCTGGTGCTGGCTGGGGCCACACAAAACCAGATGCTGCTGGCGACGGTTGAGAGCGTCTGGCATCACATGGACAGCAGTCCGCTGTGGCAGCAGTTCAATGGCCATATCGCCAGCCGCGCCTGGCGCCTGAAGTGGCTCGGAGACAGGCAAACCATTCTCGCTGCGCTCCGCCGCCGCGACGTGATGGGGGCGTGGCAGGCGATGTTCCAGCATCTTGAAAACGTCAAAAAGAGCCTGCTTGAGCTGTCAGACGAAGACGCGCCCGATTTTGACGGCTATCTCTTCGAATCGGTCCCTCTTTTCCAGGGGAAGCTGGTGTGAATATACTGCCGCTTCACGCTGCGCCGCAGTTTACACAGCAGGTGATCGACTGGATCTGGAACGCGTTTGGTGAAGGTATGCCGCGTGCCTTTTTCCAGAGCATTGTCGAGCACAGCCTGACGCCAGGCGAGTTACCGCTCACCTTTATTGCCGTTGATGATGACCAGCTGCTGGGCACCGTTGGGTTGTGGCGTTGCGATTTAATTTCCCGACAGGATCTTCATCCCTGGCTGGCTGCGCTGTATGTCGATGAAGCCGCGCGGGGAAACGGGCTGGCGGGAAAACTTCAGCAGCATGTTATCGGCTACGCGCGACGCGCCGGGTATCACGAGCTTCATCTCTGGTCTGCCTGCCGCGACTTCTACGAACGTTACGGCTGGCACTACATCGGTGATGCGCTGGAATACCCGGATAAAACCGTCCATCTCTATCGCTGTTCGCTCACGGCTTCCGCGGGCGATACCACCGAGTGACGGCGCACTAAGGTTGGGCTGAACAGGTGGGTAATTTCCGGTGGCGGGCGATGCTCGGCCAGCGCTAACGCCAGTTCTGCCGCCTGCGTTGCCATGGTCACAATCGGGTAGCGCACGGTGGTCAGGCGAGGGCGCACGTAGCGCGACACCAGCACATCATCAAAGCCAATCAGCGAAATTTCTGCCGGGACGTCGATTCCGTTATCATTCAGCACGCCCATCGCGCCGGCGGCCATGGAGTCGTTATAGCTGGCCACGGCGGTGAAATTCCGCCCGCGGCCCAGCAGCTCGGTCATCGCCTGCTCGCCGCCACTCTCATCCGGTTCTCCGTACGCCACAAGACGATCGTTGCACGGCAGACCGGCTTCGCGCAGCGCGTCGTAATAGCCCTGAAGGCGATCTTCCGCATCGGAAATTGGGTGGTTGGAGCACAGATAACCAATTCGGGTATGGCCCTGCTGGATCAGGTGACGGGTTGCGAGCCATGCGCCGTAACGGTCGTCGAGCGCCACGCAGCGGGTTTCAAATCCGGGAATAATACGGTTGATAATCACCATCCCCGGCATCTGTTTCATCAGATGGATCAGTTCGGCGTCGGGGATCATTTTGGCATGGACCACCAGCGCCGCACAGCGATGACGGATTAACTGCTCAATGGCCTGGCGTTCTTTCTGTTCATTGTGGTAGCCATTACCAATCAGCAGGAAATTACCGGTGTGATAAGAAACTTGTTCTACGGCTTTGACCATCGCACCGAAAAACGGATCGGATACATCCCCGACCACCAGCCCGATGGTTTCTGTCGACTGTTGGGCAAGGGCGCGTGCGTTGGCGTTAGGGTGATAATTCAGGTTTTCCATGGCGTCCTGCACGGCCTGGCGTGATGCATCACTCGCTTTAGGGGAGTTGTTGATCACGCGGGAGACGGTCGCGACGGAAACACCGGCCAGACGAGCCACATCCTTAATTGTCGCCATTCAATACCTTCTTATAGGGGTAAGCGTTTACACACTAACTAGTGTTGCGGAAAAGCGGCGTGCATTCAAGGGGAGCAGGTGAGCGTCCTCTGCAAACGTGAAGCAGAACATCCCTCGCGGTGTAATCGTTACACGGCCAGTCATGTCTGAATAATATCAATCTGAACCTTTAGTTACACTTTGCCTCAGGCTGTTGCGATTGTCCGTTGGCAACGATGCGTTGTGAATTGCTAGAGTCGAGATCCCAGAGGTATTGATAGGTGGAATCAACTTCGGTTGATTAACACGATTTACACCAACCTGCGTTTTACGCAGGTTTTTTTTTGCCTGTAAGTTCAACCTGTAACAGCAAAAGAGATTATTCACACCTGGTTGCACTTCGGCTCATTCCCTTGCGTTTTCCTGCTGGCGAAGTCTGTCGCCGGAGGCCACAATCAAGATCCCAGAGGTATTGATTGGTGAGAATTCCTGGTACGTTTTCGTACTCTTCACTTGCACCAACCTGCGCGGATGCGCAGGTTTTTTTTCGCCTCTGTTTTTGCTATCGCTCCCTCACTACTTCTCGTGTAATCTGCCACCATTTATACCTTTCACACTGGCTGGCAAAGGGAGTTGAAATGCTTTTTGGGTTCTTCCGCACACTGTTTCGTGTCCTGTTTCGCATTCGCGTGACTGGCGATACGCAGGCACTCTATGGCGAGCGTGTTCTTATCACACCGAATCACGTCTCTTTTCTTGATGGCGTATTGCTGGCGCTGTTTTTGCCCGTGCGGCCCGTCTTCGCAGTGTACAGCTCCATCAGTGAAAAATGGTACATGCGCTGGCTCAGGCCGCTGATTGATTTTGTCCCGCTCGACCCTACCAAACCGATGATGATTAAACATCTGGTGCGTCTGATTGGGCAGGGGCGTCCGGTGGTTATCTTCCCGGAAGGGCGGATTTCAGTGACGGGCTCCCTGATGAAAATTTACGACGGCGCCGGTTTTGTCGCGGCGAAGTCTCAGGCCACCGTCGTGCCGCTACGCATCGACGGGGCTGAGCTGACCTTTTTCAGCCGTCTGAAAGGGCTGGTGAAGCAGCGTCTGTTCCCGAAAATTACGCTGCATATATTACCGCCGACGTCACTGCCGATGCCCGAGGCGCCGCGCGCGCGTGACCGCCGTAAAATCGCCGGGGAAATGCTGCACCAGATTATGATGGAAGCGCGCATGGCCGTACGCCCGCGCGAAACGCTGTATGAATCGTTGCTGTCGGCGCAGTATCGCTACGGTGCGAAGAAAAACTGCATCGAAGACATCAACTTTACGCCGGATACCTACCGTAAGCTGTTGACCAAAACGCTGTTTGTCGGGCGTATCCTGGAAAAGTACAGCAAACAGGGCGAAAAGATCGGCCTGATGCTGCCAAACGCGGGTATCAGCGCGGCGGTGATCTTTGGTGCCGTCTCCCGGGGCCGCATTCCGGCGATGATGAACTACACGGCGGGTGTGAAAGGGCTCTCCAGTGCGATTACCGCAGCACAAATCAACACCATCTTTACCTCCCGCCAGTTCCTGGATAAAGGCAAGCTGTGGCACCTGCCGGAACAGCTGACGCAGGTGCGCTGGGTGTTCCTGGAAGATCTGAAAGCAGACGTCACGACCGCCGACAAGCTGTGGATTTTCGCGCACCTGCTGATGCCGCGTCTGGCGCAGGTTAAGCAGCAGCCGGAGGATGATGCCATTATCCTCTTTACCTCCGGCTCTGAAGGCAACCCGAAAGGTGTGGTTCATAGCCACAAAAGCATTCTGGCAAACGTCGAACAGATTAAAACCATCGCTGACTTTACCGCCAACGATCGCTTTATGTCGGCGCTGCCGCTGTTCCACTCATTTGGTTTGACCGTGGGTCTCTTTACGCCGCTGCTGACCGGTGCCGAGGTGTTCTTCTACCCAAGCCCGCTGCACTACCGCATTGTGCCGGAGCTGGTTTATGACCGTAACTGCACGGTGCTGTTCGGGACGTCCACCTTCCTCGGAAACTACGCGCGCTTCGCCAACCCGTATGATTTCTTCCGCGTGCGCTACGTGGTGGCGGGGGCGGAAAAACTCCAGGACAGTACGCGCCAGATCTGGCAGGACAAGTTTGGCCTGCGGATTCTGGAAGGCTATGGCGTGACGGAGTGCGCGCCGGTGGTCTCCATCAACGTTCCGATGGCGTCAAAACCGGGAACGGTTGGCCGCATTCTGCCGGGGCTGGACGCGCGTCTGCTGGCGGTACCGGGTATTGAAGACGGCGGACGTCTTCAGCTGAAAGGGCCGAACGTCATGAACGGCTATCTGCGTGTGGAAAACCCGGGCGTGCTTGAGGCACCGACGGCCGAGAACGTCAATGGCGAGGTTGAAACGGGCTGGTACGACACGGGCGATATCGTGCGCTTCGACAATCAGGGCTTCGTGCAGATCCAGGGACGTGCAAAACGCTTCGCCAAGATCGCCGGGGAAATGATCTCTCTTGAAATGGTCGAGACGCTGGCGACCGCAGTCTCGGCGGAGAAAATGCATGCGACCGTGGTGAAAAGTGATGCCAGTAAAGGCGAGGCGCTGGTGCTCTTTACTACTGACGGTGAACTGAAGCGTGATGCGCTTCTCAGGTATGCGCGCGAACATGGTATCCCCGAGCTGGCGGTCCCCCGCGATATTCGTTACCTCAAACAGTTACCGGTGCTGGGCAGCGGTAAACCCGATTTTGTGACCCTGAAGGGCATGGTTGAAGAGGCGGAACAGCATAATGCGTGAGTCAGTACACACTAACACTTCAATCTGGTCGAAAGGCATGATGGCGGTTATCGCCGCCCAGTTTCTTTCCGCGTTCGGCGATAACGCGTTGCTGTTTGCTACGCTGGCGTTGCTGAAAGCTGAGTTTTATCCCGACTGGAGCCAGCCGATCCTACAGATGGTGTTTGTGGGTGCTTACATTGTATTTGCGCCGTTTGTTGGCCAGGTGGCGGACAGCTTCCCCAAAGGTCGGGTCATGATGTTTGCCAACAGCCTTAAGCTTCTGGGCGCGGCAAGCATCTGCTTTGGTATCAACCCGTTTGTTGGCTACACGCTGGTAGGCATTGGCGCGGCAGCTTACTCCCCGGCGAAGTACGGCATTCTGGGTGAGCTCACCACCGGCGATAAGCTGGTGAAGGCCAACGGCCTGATGGAGTCCTCCACCATTGCGGCTATTCTCCTGGGTTCGGTGGCGGGAGGTGTACTGGCAGACTGGCATGTACTCGCCGCGCTTGGCATCTGCGCACTGATGTACGGTGGCGCGGTGATCGCCAACCTGTTTATCCCCAAACTGGCCGTGGCGCGTCCGGGACAATCCTGGCGCTTCGGGCCAATGACCGGCAGCTTCTTTAACGCCTGCCGCGTACTGTGGCGTAACGGTGAAACACGCTTCTCGCTGATGGGCACCAGCATGTTCTGGGGGGCCGGCGTTACGCTGCGTTTCCTGCTGGTGCTGTGGGTGCCGGTGGCGCTGGGTATAACAGACAACGCCACGCCGACCTACCTGAATGCCATGGTTGCCGTCGGGATTGTGGTCGGGGCCGGGGCTGCGGCAAAACTGGTGACGCTCGAAACCGTTGCGCGCTGCATGCCCGCGGGGATCCTGATCGGCGTCGGCGTTCTGTTCTTCTCCCTGCAACATGCCATATTGCCAGCCTATGCCCTGTTGTTACTGATCGGCGTATTAGGCGGTTTCTTTGTGGTACCGCTCAACGCGCTTTTGCAGGAGCGCGGCAAGCAGACCGTCGGGGCTGGCAACGCCATTGCGGTGCAAAACCTTGGCGAAAACATGGCGATGCTGCTGATGCTGGGGATTTACTCGCTGGCGGTAAAAGCAGGTGCGCCGGTTGTGGCAATCGGGGTGGGGTTTGGCGCACTGTTTGCGCTGGCGATTACCGGGCTGTGGGTCTGGCAGCGTCGGCGGTGATATCTTTGCCGGGTGGCGGCTCCGCCTGACCCGGCCTACGTTTCGTGATGTTGGCGGATTTTGTAGGCCCGGTAAGGCAACGCCGCCACCGGGCAAATCGTCAACTTAAGGTGCCGGGTAAGTATAAACCTGATGCACCGCTTCAATCTCCGCTAAGACCTCTTCACTCAGGTCCAGGTGGAAACTCTCAATATTGGTTTTCAACTGATCCATTGTCGTTGCGCCGAGCAGGGTACTTGCCACAAACGGCTGACGACGCACGAAGGCCAGCGCCATCTGCGCCGGATCGAGTCCGTGACGCTTCGCGATATCCACATAGGCCGCCACGGCTTTTTGTGTCTGCTCGCCGCTATAGCGGGTGAAGCGGCTGAAAAGCGTATTACGCGCGCCAGCCGGTTTCGCGCCGTTCAGGTATTTGCCCGTCAGGGTTCCGAAGCCCAGGCAAGAGTAGGCTAGCAGCTCCACCTCTTCGTACTGCGTCACTTCCGCGAGACCCACTTCATAACTGCGGTTCAGCAGGCTGTACGGATTCTGGATGGTCACGATCCGCGGCAGGTCGTGTTTATCGGCCAGATGCAGATAGCGCATTACGCCAAACGCCGTCTCGTTGGAAACGCCGATGTAGCGGATCTTACCCGCGCGCTGGCATTCCGTAAGCGCCTCCAGTGTTTCCAGCAGGGTGACGGCCGGAGCACTCTCGTTCCAGGTGTAGCCAAGCTTACCGAAGCAGTTCGTCGGACGCTGCGGCCAGTGCACCTGATAAAGATCGAGATAGTCGGTTTGCAGGCGCTTGAGGCTGGCATCCAGCGCAGCACGGATATTCTTGCGATCGAGGAGCTGGTTAGGGCGGATCCCGGCATCGTTATTACGGGAAGGGCCGCTAACCTTAGAAGCGATGACCAGCTTTTCGCGATTGCCGCGTTTCGCCAGCCAGTTGCCGACATACGTTTCGGTAAGACCTTGAGTTTCCGGGCGGGGAGGAACTGGGTACATCTCCGCCACGTCAATCAGGTTAATGCCCTGGCTGACGGCGTAATCGAGTTGTGCATGGGCATCGGCTTCGCTGTTTTGTTCACCAAATGTCATGGTGCCTAACCCCAGCTGGCTGATCTCCAGAGCGCTATGGGGGATACGGTGATAATGCATAGCCGGTTTCCTTTTTTAGACATACAGACCGCGTCAGGAACCTCCCGACAAAGGAATATAAACATGGCAGAGGGAAGGCAAAAGGGGAAGGAAAAAATCAAAAAGGCCAGCAAGCTACTGACCTTTATCTGTTTAACGCTCGATGATCTGGGAGACTTCGTCGCGATTAATTTGCATTTGATTGCCTTCGCGATCGCGGTAACTCACCAGACCGGTATCGTCGTCGACTTCGGGTTTGCCATCGGTCAGGATCATACGACCATCTTTCGTTGACATGACATAGTCGCTGCTACAACCCGATACCGCAAACGCTAAACCGACTGCTGAGATAATTACTGCCCATTTTTTCATCGTTCTCATCCTCACCTGGCTCGTATCAAATCATAGTGTAGTAATAACCTGATATTACGACAGGTGAAAGGGGGGAAATCTTAAAAAGGAGGAGATTATGTTAGCCGGAGCGCAAAATTGGTAAAAAACTATGTTTTCAACAGGAAGTGTCGTGCCAGCAGTGCACCGGTGAAATTCTTTTTAAGATAGAAGCCGCGCGGCAGCGTCAGGATCGGTTCGCCCTGTGCACCTACCGCTTCAGTGAGCGCTTTGCTGTTGGCGGCTTTGGGACGGAGTTGCAGCACTTCGCCATGCCGGGCGGTGATCTGCTCAACCTGTCCCAGCACAATCATGTCCATCAGCTCTTCCCAGTCCTGGGAAAGCTGTCTTTCTTCTTCTTCATCCGGGCTCCAGAGCAGCGGGGCGCCAACGCGACGCTCTGCCAGCGGGATCTGCCTGTCACCCTCAACGGGTACCCACAACACCCGCTTCAGCTTATGCCTGACGTGGCTGGTTTCCCATGTCACTCCGCTATTACCCGTTAGCGGCGCAACGCAGACAAAGGTAGTTTCCAGTGGCCGCCCCAGGCTATCAATGGGGATCGTCTTCAGTTCCACCCCCAGCGCCGCAAAATCTTGCTCGGGTTTACTGCCCGCGCTTGCGCCCAGCCAACGTTCAAGCAACACGCCGATCCAGCCTTTATCGCGCTTCAGATCGTTGGGTATCGTCAACCCCGCCATCACGGCCAGCTCGCCCAGTGCATAGCCTGCCAAACGTTGTGCCTGCTGGAGTAACTGGGCTTCACTGACGGGAGGTGAGAGCAGTGGGGCGAGAGAATGCATGCTGACAACCTTTTGGTTAAAAAATGAACTGATATTTTATCCCTTGTGGATAGAGTTTACTTTTTTCTGAGTATATATTCCATGTGGATGATTTATATTATGTTTTTTAGGAATGTATCCCGTCGCGCCATGGCTAAAAAACAGGTTGTGCAATTCTGGTCACTGACAATAAACAGGATCTTACACCATGTTATCCACAGAAAAATGGGATAACTGCGAATAACCGCCACTACTGTTTCAATTTACAGCCTTGACGTGCGATGAAAATCGAATTTTCACACAAATTGTGCCTAACTTATTGGCACAATCTGTGGATAAAACCGACGCTGTTCGATCTTTCATCACCAGGAAGATCTTTGATGTGACGATCGTCACGTTAATCGCCTTTGATACCCTAAATTTACGTTTAACTAGATGAATTTAAATAATTTATTTTAAGTGATGAAAATTGCCGATTCGCCGGGCCACAAGGTTGTTCATCGGTAATTCCATACTTCTTCACAACTATATCCACAGAAAAGGTGAATAAAAATGGTCTCAGTCGCCCTCATCTGTTTATAACTCCTCACAAAATTGTGAGTTATTCAAATGTTATTAGGTTGCAGGCCTGTAAGAGAGTGGTTTACCGCCTCCCTGTAGTGTGAAACAATCATTCATATATCAGATTTAGTTTGGGGTAGTCCGGTGATTGATGACGATGGCTACCGCCCAAACGTAGGAATAGTAATTTGTAATCGTCAGGGCCAGGTGATGTGGGCCCGGCGATATGGTCAGCACTCCTGGCAGTTCCCGCAAGGCGGGATCAATCCTGGAGAGTCCCCAGAACAAGCGATGTACCGGGAGCTGTTTGAAGAGGTTGGTTTAAGCCGAAAAGATGTTCGCATCCTGGCTTCGACCCGCAACTGGTTGCGTTACAAGTTACCGAAACGTTTGGTGCGTTGGGACACAAAGCCGGTTTGTATCGGCCAGAAACAGAAGTGGTTTCTTTTGCAGTTGGTGGGCAACGATTCAGATATCAATATGCAAACCAGCAGCACGCCAGAGTTTGATGGCTGGCGCTGGGTAAGCTACTGGTATCCGGTTCGTCAGGTCGTGTCATTCAAGCGCGATGTATACCGTAGGGTGATGAAAGAGTTCGCAAGTGTCGTGATGCAGCTTCAGGAGACGACTCCGAAGCCACAGAGCGCACCTGCCTGGCGACGTAAAAGAGGTTAAGCTACGCAAATCATGCTCACCCGCTTGCGAGAAATAGTTGAAAAGGTCGCCAGTGCGCCTCGCCTCAACGAGGCGCTGAATATTCTGGTGACGGACATCTGTCTTGCGATGGAAACCGAGGTCTGTTCGGTCTACCTGGCCGACCATGACCGACGTTGCTACTACCTTATGGCAACCCGCGGATTAAAAAAACCACGGGGACGTACCGTCACGCTCGCGTTTGATGAAGGTATTGTTGGCCTGGTCGGGCGACTGGCGGAGCCAATCAACCTTGCCGATGCGCAAAAACACCCCAGCTTCAAATATATCCCTTCCGTCAAAGAAGAGCGTTTCCGCGCGTTTCTTGGCGTACCGATTATTCAGCGCCGCCAGCTGCTTGGCGTGCTTGTTGTTCAGCAGCGCGAGCTGCGCCAGTACGATGAAAGCGAGGAGTCCTTCCTCGTTACGCTGGCAACGCAGATGGCGGCGATCCTCTCTCAGTCCCAACTGACAGCTCTTTTTGGTCAGTATCGTCATACGCGTATTCGCGCGCTTCCGGCCTCGCCGGGGGTCGCTATTGCCGAAGGCTGGATGGATGCCACGCTCCCGCTGATGGAGCAGGTCTACGAAGCCTCTACGCTGGATGAGGCGCTTGAGCGCGAACGGCTCACCGCTGCGCTGGAAGAGGCGGCGAATGAGTTTCGTCGCTACAGCAAACGCTTTGCCGCTGGCGCGCAAAAAGAGACGGCGGCCATTTTCGATCTCTACTCACACCTGCTTTCCGATGCGCGTTTGCGTCGTGAGTTATTTGCCGAGGTCGATAAGGGGTCGGTGGCAGAGTGGGCGGTTAAAAAGGTCATTGAAAAATTTGCCGAGCAGTTTGCGGTACTGACTGACGGCTATCTGAAAGAGCGCGCCGGCGATTTACGCGCGCTTGGGCAACGTCTGCTGTTCCACCTCGATGATACTATTCAGGGGGCGAATGCCTGGCCGAACCGGTTTGTGCTGGTGGCCGATGAACTCTCGGCGACGACGCTGGCGGAATTACCGCAGGACAGGCTGGCGGGCGTGGTGGTGCGCGATGGCGCAGCTAACTCTCATGCCGCCATTATGGTGCGTGCGCTCGGTATTCCGACCGTGATGGGGGCGGATATTCAGCCCTCCGTACTGCATCGCCGTACGCTGGTGGTGGACGGATATCGCGGTGAGTTGCTGGTGGATCCTGAGCCGGTTCTTCTTCAGGAGTACCAGCGTCTTATCAGCGAAGAGAATGAATTAAGCAAGCTGGCGGAAGATGACGTCAACCTGCCCGCACAGCTCAAGAGCGGTGAGCGGGTAAAGGTGATGCTCAACGCGGGATTAAGCCCCGAGCATGAAGAGAAGCTCGGCAGCCGCATCGATGGCATTGGTCTCTACCGCACCGAAATACCGTTCATGCTGCAAAGCGGCTTCCCGTCAGAAGAGGAGCAGGTTGCGCAGTATCAGGGCATGTTGCAGATGTTTAACGACAAACCCGTCACGTTGCGCACCCTCGACGTCGGCGCGGATAAGCAACTGCCCTATATGCCCATCAGTGAAGAGAATCCCTGCCTCGGCTGGCGTGGGATCCGCATTACCCTCGATCAGCCGGAAATTTTCCTTATCCAGGTTCGTGCGATGCTGCGTGCCAACGCGGCCACGGGGAATCTCAGCATTTTGCTGCCGATGGTCACCAGTATTGACGAGATCGACGAAGCGCGGCGGTTGATTGAACGTGCAGGGCGCGAAGTGGAAGAGATGATCGGCTACGCGATCCCTAAACCCCGTATTGGCGTGATGCTGGAAGTGCCTTCGATGGTCTTTATGTTACCGCAGCTGGCAACCCGCGTTGATTTTATCTCCGTTGGCACCAACGACTTAACGCAATACATTCTGGCGGTCGATCGCAACAATACCCGCGTGGCCAGTATCTACGACAGCCTGCATCCGGCGATGCTTCGTGCCCTGGCGATGATCGCCCGCGAAGCCGAGCAGCATAATATCGACCTGCGCCTGTGCGGTGAAATGGCCGGCGATCCGATGTGCGTGGCGATCCTGATTGGCCTCGGTTTCCGTCACCTGTCAATGAACGGACGTTCCGTTGCGCGCGTGAAATACCTGTTACGTCACATCGAACAAGATGAGGCGCATGAGCTGGCCGCGCGTAGCCTGGAAGCACAGCTGGCAGCCGAAGTGCGCCATCAGGTGGCGGCGTTTATGGAGCGACGCGGCATGGGCGGTTTGATCCGCGGCGGCCGCTGATCCCCACAAAATAATGACTGCTCGGACGACCCCCTCTCCCTTGAGGAAGAGGAATGGGGTGAGGGGGAACAGCGCGCATAAAACCCTATACACATCTTTTACATCTCAGGCGCATCCTCCGCGCCTGCCTTATGCTATGATTCGCAACTTTGGAGCACCTGCCAACGGCGGGAATGCAATTCAGCCGCTGTCCACTTTCAGCGGAATAACAACATCTTGTGGTGACAGATGAACAGTGGTTATCTGCATTTTCCGGAATTCGATCCGGTTATTTTCTCAATAGGACCTGTAGCGCTTCACTGGTACGGACTGATGTACCTGGTGGGCTTCGTCTTTGCCATGTGGCTTGCTGGTCGTCGCGCCAGTCGTCCGGGCAGCGGCTGGACGAAGAACGAAGTGGAAAACCTGCTTTATGCTGGCTTTCTTGGCGTATTCCTGGGCGGGCGCATCGGCTATGTCCTGTTCTACAACTTCCCGGTATTCCTGAACGACCCGCTCTATCTGTTCCGCGTCTGGGACGGCGGCATGTCCTTCCACGGCGGACTGATTGGTGTGATCCTCGTGATGGTGATCTTCGCCAAACGCACCAAACGTAACTTCTTCCAGGTGGCTGATTTTATTGCGCCATTAATCCCGTTTGGGCTGGGTGCAGGGCGTCTGGGCAACTTCATCAACGGTGAACTCTGGGGGCGTGTCGATCCGAGCGTGCCGTTTACCATGCTGTTCCCGGGCTCCCGCGCAGAGGATATCGCGCTGCTGCCTTCGCATCCTGAGTGGCAGTCCATTTTCGATACCTACGGCGTTCTGCCGCGTCATATGTCTCAGCTTTATGAGCTGGCGCTGGAAGGTGTGGTGCTGTTTATCATCCTGAATCTGTATATCCGCAAACCGCGCCCAATGGGGGCAGTCTCTGGTCTGTTCCTGATTGGCTACGGCGCGTTTCGTATCATCGTCGAGTTCTTCCGCCAGCCGGATGCACAGTTTACCGGCGAGTGGGTACAGTACATCAGCATGGGGCAGATCCTCTCCATTCCGATGATTGTCGCGGGTGCCATTATGATGATTTGGGCGTATCGTCGTCGTCCACAGCAACAACTTTCCTGAGGAATCATGAAACAGTATCTTGAATTGATGAAAAAAGTGCTCGACGAGGGCACGCCGAAAAACGACCGCACCGGCACCGGTACGCTCTCCATTTTTGGCCACCAGATGCGCTTCAATCTGCAAGAAGGCTTCCCTCTGGTGACGACGAAGCGCTGCCATCTGCGCTCGATCATTCATGAACTGCTCTGGTTCCTGCAAGGCGATACCAACGTTGCTTATCTCCATGAAAACAATGTCTCCATCTGGGACGAGTGGGCAGATGAGAACGGCGACCTGGGGCCGGTTTACGGCAAGCAATGGCGCGCGTGGCCTACCCCGGACGGCCGCCATATCGACCAGATCACGACCGTCATGAACCAGCTGAAAAATGACCCGGACTCGCGCCGTATCATTGTTTCTGCCTGGAACGTGGGTGAACTGGATAAAATGGCGCTGGCGCCTTGCCACGCGTTTTTCCAGTTCTACGTGGCGGACGGCAAACTCTCCTGCCAGCTGTATCAACGCTCCTGCGACGTGTTCCTCGGCCTGCCGTTTAACATCGCCAGCTACGCGCTGTTAGTGCACATGATGGCGCAGCAGTGCGATCTTGAAGTGGGCGATTTTGTCTGGACGGGCGGTGATACCCACCTCTACAGCAATCATATGGAACAGACGCATCTCCAGCTGACGCGCGAACCGCGTGCATTGCCGAAGCTTGTGATCAAACGCAAACCGGACTCGATCTTCGATTACCGTTTTGATGACTTCGAGATTGAAGGCTACGACCCGCATCCTGGCATCAAAGCCCCTGTCGCCATCTGATACGGCGAATCCTGACACAACCGGTGCTCTTTAGCGCCGGTTTTTTTTCGCGCTCGTTTTGTTCTTCGAGCCTGTTTCCAGAGACGATGTAACGCGTTGCAACGGGTGAAAATCTCCGGAAAGCGGCTCGTAATGTTCTGGTTTAACGCTCGCGCCTTTTCTGCCATTCCGCCACACTTCCGCCATGAAAAACGAACATGGCTTTACGCTTATCGAAACCCTTTTCGCCATCTCGCTGGTTGTGATCCTCAGCGCGACGGGTCTTTATGGCTGGGACAGCTGGCAACAGCGGCAGCGGCTCTGGCAGACAGCCTGTCAGGTGCGGGATTACCTGGCGTTCTTACGAAACGACGCAAATCGTCACAACAGCGAGCACAGGATCGCGCTTCATGCTGACGGGAATCAGGCCTGCCTTGTCAGCGCTGTGGTCCCGGGCTGCGACAGCGGCGGCCCGTTCGTGATGAAACCGTTATGGCCGGAGGTCACGCTGAGCGACGTAACGCCTGCGCTGGGATTTTACGGCTTAAGGGATACCGCATGGGCCGGACATATTCGCGTGCAGAGCCGCGCCGGTGCGTGGTGGGTTATTGTCTCAAACGGCGGACGTATCAGGCTGTGTAATGCCGCAGGAGAAAGTCTATGCCAGTAAAACAAAAAGGGTTTTCCCTGCTGGAGGTCCTGATTGCGATGACGATAAGCAGTATTCTGTTACTCAGCACGTCACGTTTTTTACCGGGGCTACAGCGGGGTGTTTTACTGCAATCCGGGCAACGGGAGCTGGAAGATGAGGTGTGGCAACGCCTGCTTGCGATGGGTAAACAGCTCCAGCGAGCAGGATACTGTGCAGGGCATTGTCAGGGGCAAGGGTTAATTATCGGCAGGCAAGGACGATGTGCAATTGTGCAGTGGGATGCAAACAGCAACGGCCAGTGGGATAGCACCGCGTCAGAAAATGACAGCACGGGATTCCGGCTTGAGTCCGGAACGCTCGAAACGCTGCGGGGCGCGACATCCTGTGAAGGTAAGGGATGGGATAAGCTCACCGACCCGGATCGGGTCCTGATAGAGCAGTTTATGGTCACTAAAACCGATCGTGCTGGTTTTGCACCGGTAATCAATGTCGAGCTGCGTGCCCGCCGCAAAGGTGAACTGACCGCACCCTTTTCGGCTCGCCACACCGTAACGGGGTTTAATCTGTGAATCGTCAGCGGGGCATGTCATCGCTGGCGCTGGTCCTGCTATTGCTGGTGCTCGGCACGCTGATCCTCACCGGATTAAACCAGCAGTTGCAAACCTTTAGTACGTTGGTGAATGGCGAGAGTTTGTCTGTTCGCCAGCAGGCTGCCTTGCAATCTGCACTGGAGTGGGGACGCGTTCAGGACTGGGCTTTACGGCCAGAGGTTCAGTGCAAGCAGACACAAGGTCTGCGGGTCTGTGTAAGGCTGTTTGGGGAGCGTGTTTTGCTTATTGCCGGAAATGACGATCTGTTGCTATGGCGAGGCGGGGATATCGCGGAAGGACAGATACGCTTTTCTGCTCACGGCTGGAGCGACTTCTGCCCCCTTAAGGAAAGTGCGCTATGTCAGTTACCCTGAGCAGACAAAAAGGATTTAGCATGGTTGAGGTTTTGCTGGCAATGATGTTGCTGGTTGTAGTTGTGACGGCGTTATCCGGATATCATCGCGCGCTGGCAGCCCGGTATGCGGCGCTTAGCCAGTATCGCCAGCTATGGCATCATGCGTGGAATCAGTCGCAGATCTCAACATTAACGCTCCCGCCGGGCTGGCAGGTCAGTCGGGGGCAGACAACACAGTCCGGATGTGTCAGCATCACGGTCACACTTATTTCTCCTCTGGGGCGGCAGGACGCGTTGACGCGTCTGCATTGCCCGGTTAGCCGCTAGTCGGGAGCGTTTATGCTAAGGGTTTACCACTCAAATCGTCTGGATGTGCTGGAAGCACTGATGGAGTATATCGTTGAGCAAGAGCGTCTTGACGATCCGTTTGAGCCAGAAATGGTGCTGGTGCAGAGCACCGGTATGGCGCAGTGGCTACAAATGTCCCTTTCGCAGAAGTTTGGCATTGCGGCGAATATCGATTTTCCGCTGCCCGCGAGCTTTATCTGGGAGATGTTTGTACGCGTCCTGCCGGATATTCCTGAGCAGAGTGCCTTCAACAAACAAAGCATGGCCTGGAAACTGATGACGCTGCTGCCGGACATGCTGGCGCATGATGAGTTCGCCATGCTGCGCCACTATCTGAATGACGACACCGACAAGCGCAAACTTTTTCAGCTGGCCTCACGCACTGCTGACCTCTATGACCAGTATCTGGTTTACCGCGCAGAATGGCTGATTCGCTGGGAAGCGGGAGAATTAGTCGATGGGTTACCGGAAGCGCAAATCTGGCAGGCGCCGCTCTGGAAAGCGCTGGTCGAGCATACCGGGCAGCTCGGTCAGCCTAAATGGCACCGTGCTAACTTGTACGATCGCTTTATCTCAACACTCGAGAACGCTGCAGAACGGCCAGCCCGTTTGCCGTCACGCGTGTTCATTTGCGGTATCTCCGCGCTGCCGCCTGTCTACCTGAACGCGCTAAAAGCGCTCGGTAAGCACACTGATATCCATATCCTCTTTACCAACCCATGTCGGCACTATTGGGGAGATATTCAGGATCCGCGCTGGCTTTCACGGCTGGTCACCCGCCAGCGTAAACGCCTATTTGAGGAACGCGCCGTGCCGCTGTTTAAAGACAGTGAAAACGCGGCGCAGCTTTTCGATGAAGAGGGGATTCAGAACCTGCCGAACCCGCTACTTGCCTCGTGGGGCAAGCTGGGGCGCGACTATATTTATCTGCTTTCAGATATCACCTCCTCGGGAGAGGGGGACGTGGACGCGTTTGCGGATATTACGCCGGACAGCCTGCTGCACAATATTCAGCTTGATATTCTGGATTTAGAAAACCGTGCCGTGGCCGGGATCACTGCCGAGGAGTTTGCGCGAAGCGATAAGAAGCGAAAACTGGATCCTGACGATCGCAGTATCGCGATCCACGTTTGCCACAGCCCACAGCGTGAAGTTGAAATTCTTCATGACCGCCTGTTGGCCATGTTGCAGGACGACCCAACCCTGACACCCCGCGATATCGTGGTGATGGTGGCGGATATCGACAGCTACAGCCCGTTTATTCAGGCTGTATTTGGCAGCGCAACGGGCGACCGCTATCTTCCCTACGCGATCTCTGACCGCCGTGCTCGTCAGTCACACCCGGCGCTACAGGCCTTTATCAGCCTGCTTTCGCTGCCTGATAGCCGGTTTATCTCTGAGGATGTGCTGGCATTACTGGATGTGCCTGTTCTGGCCGCACGCTTCAGCATTAACGAAGAGGGCTTGCGCTACCTGCGCCAGTGGGTCAACGAATCCGGCGTCCGCTGGGGAATCGACGATGATAACGTCCAGGAGTTTGAGCTGCCCGCGACTGGCCAGCATACCTGGCAGTTTGGCCTGACGCGTATGCTGCTGGGGTATGCGATGGAGAGCATCCACGGCGAATGGAATGACGTGCTGCCGTACGATGAGTCCAGTGGGTTAATTGCGGAACTGGTTGGTCACTTAGCCTCGCTGCTGATGCAGCTCAACCGCTGGCGCCGTGCATTGATGCAGCCCCGTCCACTCGAAGAGTGGCTGCCGATTTGCCGCGAAATGCTAAATGACTTCTTCCTGCCGGACAGCGAAACGGAAGCCGCCATGGCGCTTATCGAGAAGCAGTGGCAGGCCATCGTTGATGAGGGGGTTAATTCGCACTATCACGAGGCGGTTCCCCTTTCGCTTCTGCGTGATGAGCTGACGCAACGTCTCGATCAGGAGCGCATCAGCCAGCGCTTCCTTGCTGGGCCGGTGAATATCTGCACCCTGATGCCGATGCGTTCAATCCCGTTCAAAGTAGTCTGTCTGCTTGGCATGAACGACGGTATTTATCCACGTGCGCTGCCACCCCTGGGCTTTGATCTCATGAGCGCACAGCCGAAGCGGGGCGACCGCAGCCGCCGCGATGATGACCGTTATCTCTTCCTTGAGGCGCTGATGTCTGCGCAAAGCAGGCTTTATATCAGCTATATCGGCCGTTCAATTCAGGACAACAGCGAGCGTTTCCCGTCCGTGCTGGTGCAGGAGCTGGTGGACTACATCGGGCAGAGTCACTATCTGCCGGGCGATGAGGCCTGTAACTGCGACGAAAGCGAACGTCGGGTGAAAGCGCATATTACCTGTCACCATAGCCGTATGCCGTTTGATCCTGTCAATTACGTTCCTGATGAACTGCAAAGCTACGCCCGCGAGTGGCTTCCCGCTGCGAAGAACGCGGGCACACCGCAAACCGATTTCATTCAGGCGCTCGAACCGCGCGCCATAGACACCCTTACGTTTGAGCAGCTGCAGCGCTTTTGGGCCCATCCGGTTCGGGCTTTTTTCCAGCAACGCTTGCAGGTGAACTTCCGCTCGGAAGAGAGCGAAATCCCTGATGCGGAACCGTTTATTCTTGATGGACTGGAGCGTTTTAAGCTTAATTCCCAGCTTTTGAATGCGCTGGTTGACGAAGAAGACGCCAGTAAACTGTTCCGACGTTACAGGGCGTCGGGATTACTGCCGTATGGTGCGTTCGGCGAAATCGTCTGGGATGCCCAGTGTGAGGAGATGCAAGCGCTTGCTGACCGGGTTATCGCGTGTCGGCAACCGGCGAGCAGCATTGAAATTGATCTCGATTGTAACGGTATGCACCTCAGCGGCTGGCTCACGCACGTGCAGTCTGACGGGCTGCTACGCTGGCGCCCATCTATGCTCAGCGTTTCACATGGCCTGCAACTCTGGCTCGAACATCTTGTCTACAGTGCGAGTGGTCACGAAGGCGAAAGCCGGTTGTTTGTACGTAAGGACGGCGAGTGGCGCTTCCCGCCGATGGAGCCTGAGAAGGCGTTGACGTATCTGTCGCTTTATATTGAAGGTTATCGTCAGGGCATGAACAAGCCTTTGCTTTTGCTGCCTGAAAGTGGGGGGGCATGGATAAAAGCCTGTTACGACGCGCAGAATGATGCCATGTTAACGGATGGGGCTTCGCTCCAGAAAGCGCGCAGCAAGTTTTTGCAGGCCTACGAAGGGAACATGATGGTACGTGGCGAGGGCGACGATGTCTGGTATCAACGTTTATGGCGAACGCTGGAGCCAGAATATTTCGACATTATCACGGAAGAGGCGCAACGCTACCTGTTACCGTTGTTCAAATTTAAGCAGTCCTGAGTGTTGTATAAAAATTGCACAGCACGGGGTGTTCATTTATGATGCACCTCTTATCACGGACTGATGTACCCAAAGAAAGAGATGCTGGCGTGTCCAGCACGCACGTTGTTAATGATGTAGCCGTGATAAAGAGGTCGTAATGCCAGGCAGCACCTTGTTCAAAGCATTTGTTTTGTTTATCGCCCTTTGGGCTCCCGTCACTCAGGCCGATTCCGGTTGGCAACCTGTCCAGGAAACAATCCGTAAGAGCGATAAGGACACCCGTCAGTATCAGGCGATTCGTCTTGATAACGGGATGACCGTGCTGCTGGTTTCCGATCCTCAGGCGGTTAAATCGCTCTCCGCACTGGTTGTGCCGGTCGGATCGCTGGAAGATCCTGATGACCATCCGGGACTGGCGCACTACCTTGAGCACATGACGCTGATGGGGTCTAAAAAATACCCACAGCCTGACAGCCTGTCCGAATTTCTGAAAATGCATGGCGGCAGCCACAACGCCAGCACTGCGCCGTATCGTACCGCGTTTTACCTGGAAGTGGAAAATGATGCGCTTGACGGGGCGGTGGACCGTCTGGCGGATGCCATCGCCGCACCGCTGCTGGATAAAAAATATGCTGACCGGGAACGCAACGCCGTAAACGCCGAACTTACGATGGCGCGCACGCGAGACGGTATGCGCATGGCGCAGGTTAGCGCTGAAACCATCAATCCGGCGCATCCGGGTTCGCGCTTCTCAGGCGGCAACCTTGAAACGCTGAGCGACAAGCCGGGTAGCCCGGTGCTCGATGCGCTGCATGCGTTTCGTGAAAAATACTATTCCGCCAATCTGATGAAAGCGGTTATTTACAGCAATAAACCGTTGCCGACGCTGGCAAACATGGCTGCGCAGACCTATGGCAGGGTGCCAAATAAAAATATCGATCTGCCGCAGATTAACGTGCCGGTTGTCACGGACGCGCAAAAAGGCATTGTTATTCACTATGTGCCGGCCTTGCCGCGCAAGGTGTTACGCGTTGAATTCCGTATTGATAACAACACGGCGCAGTTCCGCAGCAAAACCGACGAGCTGGTGACTTATCTTATCGGTAACCGCAGCCCGGGTACGCTCTCCGACTGGCTGCAAAAGCAGGGGCTGGTGGAAGGTATTCGCGCTGACTCCGATCCCGTCGTAAACGGGAATAGCGGCGTGCTGGCCATCTCCGCGACGCTGACCGATAAAGGGCTGGCTCACCGTGACGACGTCGTTGCGGCCATTTTCAGTTACCTCTCTCTGCTGCGCGACGAAGGCGTCGATAAACGCTACTTCGACGAGCTGGCGCACGTGCTGGATCTCGATTTCCGCTATCCCTCTATTACGCGTGATATGGACTACGTCGAGTGGCTGGCAGATACCATGATCCGCGTGCCGGTGGAACATACGCTGGATGCGGTAAATATTGCCGATCAGTATGACGCCGGGGCGCTCAAAGCGCGTCTGGCGATGATGACTCCGCAGAATGCCCGCGTCTGGTATATCAGCCCGAACGAACCGCATAACAAAATGGCCTACTTCGTTGATGCCCCGTATCAGGTTGAAAAAATCAGCGAACAGACCTTCGCGGGCTGGCAGAAAAAGGCGGGGGAAATTGCGCTGAAGTTACCGGAGCTTAACCCCTACATCCCGGACGATTTCTCGCTGATCAAACCCGCAAAGGCCTATCCGCATCCGGAGCTGATTGTTGATGAGCCGACGCTGCGCGTGGTCTACACCCCAAGCCGCTATTTCGGCGACGAGCCAAAAGCGGATGTCAGCGTAGTGCTGCGTAATCCTAAAGCAATGGACAGCGCCAGAAACCAGGTGCTGTTTGCGCTTAACGATTATCTGGCCGGTATTGCCCTCGATCAGCTCAGCAACCAGGCTGCCGTTGGCGGTATCAGTTTCTCCACCAATGCCAATAACGGCCTGATGGTGAATGCCAACGGCTATACCCAGCGTTTGCCGCAGCTGTTCCAGGCGCTGCTGGACGGTTATCTCAGCTATACGCCTACGGAAGAACAGCTCGAGCAGGCTAAGTCCTGGTATGCCCAGATGATGGATTCTGCCGAGAAGGGTAAAGCCTACGATCAGGCGATTATGCCAGCACAGATGTTGTCCCAAATTCCTTATTTCCAGCGCGAAGATCGCCGCGCGTTATTGCCCTCAGTCACCTTAAAAGAGGTGCTGGCTTACCGTGATTCGCTGAAAACCAATACTCGTCCGGAGTTCCTGGTTGTAGGGAACATGAGCGAAGATCAGGCTAAAACGCTGGCACAAAACGTGCGTACGCAACTGGGTTCAAAAGGCGATGAGTGGTGCCGTAACCAGGATGTGCTGGTAGAGAAAAAGCAGAATGCGATCTTCGAAAAAGCGGGAAGCAGCACGGATTCCGCGCTGGCCGCGGTGTTTGTCCCTGTCGGATATGACGAATTTACCAGCTCTGCCCAGAGTGCGGTGCTCGGTCAAATTATTCAGCCGTGGTTTTACAACCAGCTGCGCACCGAAGAGCAGCTGGGTTATGCGGTATTCGCTTTCTCGATGAATGTGGGCCGTCAGTGGGGGTTGGGCTTCCTTCTGCAAAGCAGCGACAAGCAACCCGCTTACCTGTGGCAACGTTATCAGGCATTCTTCCCGCAGGCGGAAGCAAAACTGCGCGCCATGAAGCCGGAAGAGTTTGCCCAGATCCAGCAGGCGGTTATCGCTCAGGTGATGCAACCGCCGCAGACGCTGGGTGAAGAGGCCTCGCAGCTGAGCAAAGATTTTGATCGCGGTAATATGAAATTTGATTCGCGTGATAAAATAGTGGCCGAAATAAAACAGCTGACGCCACAAAAAGTTGCCGATTTCTTCCATCAGGCGGTAGTAAAACCGCAGGGTATGGCCATCCTGTCTCAGGTTTCTGGCAGCCAGAACGGGAAAACGGACTACGTAAAATCAAAAGAGTGGACCGTCTGGAAGAGCGTCAGCGCGCTGCAACAAACTATGCCCTGGAGTAAGAAAGAATGACCCATACCGCTGAGCCGCTTGATCCCCTAAGTTTACCTCTACAGGGTGAGCGACTGATTGAAGCCTCAGCGGGAACGGGAAAAACCTATACCATCGCCGCGCTCTATCTGCGTCTGCTGTTGGGGCTCGGCGGCAACGCCGCTTTTTCGCGCCCGTTAAGCGTGGAAGAGCTGCTGGTGGTAACCTTCACCGAAGCGGCCACTGCCGAGCTGCGTGGCCGTATTCGCAGCAACATTCATGAGCTGCGCATCGCCTGTCTGCGTCAGACGACGGATAACCCCCTCTATGCGAGCCTGCTGGACGAGATTGCGGATAAGCAACAGGCTGCGCAATGGCTGCTGCTGGCCGAACGGCAAATGGATGAAGCGTCCGTCTTCACCATTCACGGTTTTTGTCAGCGCATGCTGAGCCTGAATGCGTTTGAATCCGGCATGCTCTTTGAGCAGCAGCTTATTGAAGATGAATCCGAGCTTCGCTATCAGGCCTGTGCGGATTTCTGGCGTCGTCACTGTTATCCGTTGCAGCGCGACATTGCTGAAGCGGTTCACGCCCTGTGGAAAGGTCCGGAAGAGCTTCTTCGCGCCATCGACCGTTACCTGCAAGGCGAAGCGCCGGTCATTAAATCTCCTCCGCCTGCCGATGAAACGCTGGCCTCGCGCCATGAAAAGATCGTCGCCAAAATTACCGCGCTTAAGCAGAAGTGGAATGAGTCGGTTGGTGAAATTGATGCAATCATCGAAAACTCAGGCATCGACAGACGCAAGTTCAACCGTGGGAACCAGGGGAAGTGGATCGAAAAGATCAGCGCCTGGGCCCAGGAGGAGACGCGGGGTTACCAGCTTCCGGACGCACTGGAAAAATTTTCGCAGCGCTTTTTGACCGAGCGAACCAAAGCCGACGGTATTGTGCCTGAGCATCCCCTGTTTGTGGCGATTGAAGCGCTGCTTGCGGAGCCATTAACGCTCAATGACCTGATGATCACCCGCGCCATGACGGAGATCCGCCAGGCCGTCGCGCGCGAAAAACGTCGCCGGGGCGAGCTGGGGTTTGATGACATGCTGAGCCGCCTGGACGAAGCCCTGTCCAGCGAGAATGGTGAAGCGCTCGCCAGCGCGATCCGTACCCGTTTTCCGGTGGCGATGATTGACGAATTTCAGGACACCGACCCCCAGCAGTACCGCATTTTTCGCCGCATCTGGCGACAGCAGCCCGACACTGCCCTGCTGCTGATAGGCGACCCTAAACAGGCCATTTACGCCTTCCGTGGGGCAGATATCTTCACCTATATGAAAGCCCGTAGTGAGGTGGTCGCGCATTACACGTTAGATACCAACTGGCGCTCCGCTCCGGGGATGGTTGAGAGCGTCAATGCGCTGTTCAGCCGTATGGAGACGGCGTTTATGTTCAATGAAATCCCTTTCCTGCCGGTGAAATCCGCCCCAAAAAACGCATCCCTGCGCTTCGAAGTCAGCGGTGCGGTACAACCCGCCATGACCTTCTGGCTGCTTGAGGGGGAAGGCTATGGCGTTGCCGATTATCAGGCGGCGATGGCCCAGCACTGCGCCGCGCAAATCCGTGACTGGCTAAGCGCAGGCGCGCGCGGCGAGGCACTACTGTGGAAGGGGGAACAGGCATATCCTGTAAAGGCCTCTGATATTACCGTGCTGGTGCGCAGTCGTCAGGAAGCGGCGTTAATCCGCGATGCGCTAACGTTGCTGGATATTCCGTCAGTGTATCTCTCTAACCGCGACAGCGTGTTCGACACGCTGGAAGCCCAGGAAATGCTCTGGTTGCTTCAGGCGGTGCTGGCGCCGGAGCGCGAAAATACGCTTCGAAGCGCGCTGGCCAGTTCTATGCTGGGGTTGAACGCACGGGATATTGATGAACTCAACCATGACGAAAACGCATGGGATGCGGTGGTAGAAGAGTTTGTCCATTACCGTGAACGCTGGCAAAAGCGCGGCGTCATGGCGATGCTGCGCGAGCTGATGACACGGCGTCAGATTGCCGAAAATATGCTGGCGACATCCGGCGGTGAAAGGCGTCTGACCGATATTTTACACATCAGCGAACTGTTACAGGAAGCGGGTACCCAGCTTGAAAGTGAACATGCCCTTGTGCGTTGGCTGGCGCAGCAAATCGCGGATCCAAACAGTAACTCTTCAAGCCAGCAGATGCGTCTTGAGAGCGATAAGCATCTGGTGCAAATCGTCACCATTCACAAATCCAAAGGTCTCGAATATCCGCTGGTCTGGCTGCCTTTCATCGCGAACTACCGGGTTCAGGATCAGGCCTTTTACCATGACCGCGAGACTTTCGATGCGGTGCTCGATCTCAGCAAGGCGGAGACCAGCGTTGAACTGGCAGAAGCGGAGCGTCTGGCGGAGGATTTGCGCCTGCTTTACGTGGCGCTGACCCGTTCTGTCTGGCATTGCAGCCTGGGCGTCGCCCCGGTTTTCCGCCGTCGCGGGGAGAAAACAGGGGAAAGCGATTTCCATTTAAGCGCGTTAGGGCGGCTTATTCAGCGTGGCGAGCCGAAAGATGCGGCGGGGTTGCGCCTCTGCATTGAGTCGCTCTGCGGTGACGATATCGCGCTGCATATCCCGTCTCTGCCAGACAATAGCCGCTGGCAAATGGCGCAAGAGCCCGCGACCGATCTTAATGCGCGCCAGATCACGCGGGTGCTTGCCGACGACTGGCGCGTCACCAGCTATTCTGGCCTGCAACAGCACGGGCAAAGTATTGCGCTGGATCTCATGCCGAAGCTGGACGTGGATGCCGCAGGGGTGGGTGATATTCCGGTTGAACCGACGTTAACTCCGCATCAGTTCCCACGCGGCGCATCGCCGGGCACCTTTTTGCACAGCCTCTTTGAAGAGCTTGATTTTACTCAGCCTGTCAGTGAGGAGTGGGTGCTGAAGATGCTACAGAGCGGGGGCTATGACGCGCACTGGCAGCCCGTTCTCACTGACTGGATCAACGCCATTTTGCAGGCGCCGCTGACTGAGCAGGGCTTCGCTCTTCGTCAGCTAACTGCCAGAAATAAGCAGGTGGAGATGGAGTTTTATCTGCCTGTCGCAGGCCCGCTTAAGGCCGACGCGCTCGATGCGCTTATCCGTCAGTACGATCCGCTCTCAGCCGGTTGCCCGCCGCTGAACTTCCGTCAAGTGCAGGGCATGCTGAAAGGCTTTATCGACCTGGTCTTCCGTCACGAAGGACGGTACTACCTGCTGGATTACAAATCGAACTGGCTGGGCGAGAACAGCGAAGCCTATACCCAGCAGGCGATGGCGGCAGCCATGCAAATGCATCGCTACGATCTGCAATATCAGCTCTACACGCTAGCGCTGCACCGCTATTTGCGCCACCGTATTGCGGATTACCGCTACGACGATCATTTTGGTGGCGTCATCTACCTCTTCTTGCGCGGGGTCGACGCTGCCGATCCGCGCTCCGGGATCTTCAGCACCCGTCCGGATGCGGAATTGATTAATAAAATGGATAACCTGTTTGCAGCAAACACGGAGGAGATGGCATGACGATGCAGGACTTATTGCTGGAAGCGGTAGAGCAACGCGTGCTGCGTCAGCTGGACGTGCAGTTTGCCATGATGATTGCCGCTGACCAGCCCGCCGTGATGCTTGCCGCTGCCCTTTTGAGTAAAGACGCCGGAGAGGGGCATGTGTGTCTGCCGCTCTCGCGTCTGGTTGTTGACGAGAAAATGCCGCCTGTCCTCCAGTCCTGCTTTGCGCTGCTGGGGGAGAGGGTGGACTGGCAGAAAATTTTGCGCGAATCGTCGGCCGTCGGGCCGGGAGAAAACCAGGCGCCGCTGATCCTGACGGGGGAGCGCTTATATCTGAACCGTCTGTGGCGAAACGAACTGACGGTAGCGCGTTTCTTTAGTGAGACCAACGCGCCGCTTCCCTGCGACGAAGCGCAGCTTCGCCAGACGCTGGACAGGCTGTTTGACTCCGGTGAGCCTACAGACTGGCAGAAAGTGGCGGCGGCCGTCGCCCTGACGCGGCGGATTTCGGTGATTTCAGGTGGCCCGGGGACCGGGAAAACCACGACCGTCGCAAAGCTGCTGGCAGCCCTGATCCAGCTATCAGGCGAGCAGCGATGTCGTATTCGTCTGGCGGCGCCCACCGGGAAGGCTGCGGCGCGACTGACCGAATCACTGGGCGGTGCGATGCAACAGCTGCCGCTCACTCAGGAGCAGCTTGCGCTTTTCCCGGGTGAAGCGAGTACCCTGCACCGTCTGCTCGGCGCGCAGCCGGGTAGCCAGCGGCTGCGCTACCATGCGGGTAATCCGCTGCATCTGGACGTGCTGGTGGTGGATGAAGCCTCCATGATTGACCTGACCATGATGTCGCGCCTGATCGATGCTCTGCCGCCGCATGCGCGCGTGGTTTTCCTGGGCGATCGCGACCAGCTCGCCTCCGTGGAAGCCGGGGCGGTACTGGGGGATATCTGTACCTACGCCAGCTACGGTTATACCGCCGCGCGGGCGCAGGAGCTTGCCCGCCTGACCGGCTGCTCGCTTGAACCCGATCACTCGCCGGTCGCAGGCGCACTGCGTGACAGCCTGTGCCTGCTGCAAAAAAGCTACCGTTTCGGTAGCGACTCCGGCATCGGCCAGCTGGCTGCGGCGGTCAACCGTGGCGATCGGCATGCCACGCGCACGGTGTTTGACGGCTCTTTCACTGACATTGAAAAGAAATCGCTGCAAAGCGGGGAAGAGTATCAGGCTATGCTTGAGGAGGCTCTCCAGGGATACCAGCGTTTTCTGAGCTGCGTGCAGCAGCGCAGTCAGCCCGGGCAGGTCATTGCCGCATTTGGCGAATACCAGCTTCTGTGCGCATTGCGGGAAGGGCCGTTCGGCGTTGCGGGCCTGAACGACAGGCTGGAGCAGCTGCTTGTGCAGAAACGCAAAATTAACCGTCAGCAGCATTCGCGATGGTATGAAGGCCGGCCAGTGATGATCTCCCGCAACGACAGTACGCTGGGGCTGTTCAACGGGGATATCGGTATTGCGCTCGATCGCGGTAACGGTTTGCGCGTCTGGTTTCAGCTGCCGGACGGCAGCGTGAAGCCCGTCCAGCCCAGCCGTCTGCCAGAGCATGAAACGGCATGGGCGATGACGGTACACAAGTCTCAGGGCTCAGAGTTCAACCATGCGGCGCTGATCCTGCCGACTCAGCTTTCGCCGGTCGTAACCCGTGAGTTGGTCTACACCGCCGTTACCCGTGCGCGCCAGCGTCTGTCGCTGTATGCGGATGAGCGCGTGCTGGGTCAGGCGATTGCCACTCGCACCGAGCGCAGAAGCGGATTAAGCGCGATTTTTGAATCTGTCTGAGTAATCACCCTCTCCGACAGGAGAGGGTGATTGTTATCCCAGGTCCGCCATTAACACCTTCGAGCGGCGCTGGTAGTTGTACATCTCTTTCTTACTTTCCGGCAGAGAATCAATATCCACCGGCGTGAAGCCGCGCTCCTGGAACCAGTGAATGCTGCGCGTGGTGAGCACGAACAGCTTGCTCAGACCCATCTGGCGCGCCTGTGCCGCCACGCGTTCAAGCAGCAGTTCCCCCCGCGAGGAGCTACGGTAATCCGGGTGCACGGCAACGCACGCCATTTCGCCAATCTGCTCTTCCGGGAACGGATAAAGCGCCGCACAGGCAATGGTCAGGTTATCTCGCTGGATGATGGTGAACTTGTCGATCTCCATCTCCAGCTGCTCGCGGGAGCGGCGAACCAGAATGCCCTGTTGTTCCAGCGGACGGATCAGCTCCAGAATGCCGCCGATGTCATTGATGGTGGCACGGCGGATCTGCTCGGCGCTCTCCATTACGATCTGCGTACCGATCCCGTCCCGGGAGAACAGTTCCTGCAACAGCGCGCCGTCTTCCTGATAGCTGATCAGGTGGCTGCGGCGTACCCCGCTGCGGCACGCTTTGACGGCGCCGCGCAGAAAACGCACGGTACCGGAATAGTAATCGCCTTGTGCTTCCAGCGCTTCGACGCGCGCCTGGGCTTCATTCGGAAAAAGTTCTGGCACAATCACGCCCTCATCGTTCACGACGCCCTGTGATGAGCAAAAGCCGATCATTTTTTCCGCTTTCAGCTTGATGGCCAGCTGGGTGGCAATCTCTTCTGAGGTCAGATTAAAACTTTCACCCGTTACGGAAACGGCAACGGGTCCCATCAGGACGATCGCGCCATTGTCTAACTGGCGGTGAATGGCTTCTTCATCAATGCGCCGGATGCGGCCGCTGTGGCAGTAATCCACGCCATCGTCCACGCCGAGCGGCTGAGCGATGATAAAGTTGCCGCTCACCACGTTGATGTGCGCGCCCTGCAGCGGCGTATTACTCAGGCTCATCGACAGGCGGGCGGTGATATCGAGCTGCAACAGACCCGCCGCCTGTTTGACCAGTTCGAGGGTTTTCGCATCCGTCACGCGGGTATGTTTGTGGTAGATCGGCTCATGGTGATGGGCGGCCAGGTTGGCTTCGATTTGCGGACGTGCGCCATACACCACCACCAGACGGATGCCGAGGCTGTGCAGCAGGCCGATATCATTGACGATACTGGAAAAGTTCTCATGCTCAATGGCTTCACCGCCAAGCATGATGACAAAGGTTTTGCCCCGATGGGTGTTGATATAGGGAACAGAATGGCGGAATCCCTGGACCAGTTCGGTTCTGCGTTCCTTAACCATGACACAACCCTTAATGAATGTTTATTCGTTATTTATGTATTTTTATTCGATTGTGGCCGTGTGTGCAAGCCAAAATTTTCTGCGACCCACAGAAAATAATAAGTAATCCGTGCGTTAACGTATGATTGTTTACCCTTTTATAGATGACAGTTTATGCGTCATTCGTTAAAGTTTTCGGTCAATTTGGGCGTTTTGTTCATCAATCAGATTTCTTGCTCGGGAGAAGCATGTCGGGATCCAATTCAGCAATAAGCCGCCGCCGCCTGTTAAAAGGGGCCGGGGCGATGTGGTTGCTTAGCGTCAGCCAGGTGGGTCTTGCCGCCACAAGCCAGGTAGTCGCGGTGCGCGTCTGGCCGTCGTCGACCTATACGCGCGTGACGGTCGAGTCCAACCGCGTGCTGAAATACAAACAATTTGCCCTCAGCAATCCTGAACGTGTGGTGGTTGATCTCGAAGGTGTGAATCTCAACTCCGTGCTTAAAGGCATGGCGGCGCAGATCCGTGGCGACGATCCTTTTATCAAATCGGCGCGCGTCGGGCAGTTCGATCCGCAAACCGTGCGCATGGTGTTTGAGCTCAAGCAGAACGTGAAACCGCAGCTCTTTGCCCTTGCGCCTGTTGCCGCCTTTAAGGAGCGCCTGGTAATGGATCTCTATCCCGCGAATGCAACGGATATTCAGGATCCGCTCCTGGCGTTACTTGAAGATTACAACAAAGGCGATCTCCAGCGGCAGGTCCCACCTGCGCAAAGTGGTCCTAAGCCGGGCAGGGCGGGGCGCGATCGTCCGATTGTGATCATGCTCGATCCTGGCCACGGCGGAGAAGATTCCGGCGCCGTTGGGAAATATCACACCCGTGAAAAAGATGTGGTGCTGCAAATTGCCCGTCGTCTGAAGGCGTTAATCGACAAAGAGGGCAATATGCGCGCCTACATGACGCGCAACGAAGATGTCTTTATCCCGCTGAAGGTCCGCGTGGCGAAAGCGCAGAAGCAGCGCGCGGATCTGTTTGTCTCTATTCATGCGGACGCCTTCACCAGCCGCCAGCCGAGCGGATCGTCGGTGTTTGCCCTGTCAACGAAAGGGGCGACCAGTACCGCCGCGAGATACCTGGCGGACACGCAGAACGCCTCGGATTTAATCGGTGGCGTGAGCAAAAGCGGGGATCGTTATGTCGACCATACGCTGTTTGATATGGTGCAGTCGCTGACCATTACCGACAGTCTGAAGTTTGGTAAAGCGGTGCTGGGCAAACTGGGCCGGGTCAACAAGCTGCACAAAAACAGCGTCGAGCAGGCCGGATTTGCGGTACTGAAAGCGCCAGATATTCCGTCCATTCTGGTCGAAACCGCGTTTATCAGTAACGTGCAAGAGGAACGCAAGCTCAAGACGGCTAAATTCCAGCAGGAAGTGGCGGAGTCGATTCTGGCGGGTATTCGGGCCTATTTCTCAGACGGGGAAACGCTGGCGCGGCGGGGATAGGGTATTACGCCGGGTATCTCGCCCGGCACTTTCACAAACGGCAGATACAAAAAAACACCCTTAAGGGTGTTTATTGTTTTAAGAAGTGTTGGTTGCGGGGGCCGGATTTGAACCGACGACCTTCGGGTTATGAGCCCGACGAGCTACCAGGCTGCTCCACCCCGCGTCCGTCTTTCTACACTTGTAGAAACTTACTTCTTCAAATTTGATTGGTTGCGGGGGCCGGATTTGAACCGACGACCTTCGGGTTATGAGCCCGACGAGCTACCAGGCTGCTCCACCCCGCGTCCGTCTTTCTACAGTCGTAGAAGATACTTCATCAAATTTTAATTGGTTGCGGGGGCCGGATTTGAACCGACGACCTTCGGGTTATGAGCCCGACGAGCTACCAGGCTGCTCCACCCCGCGTCCGTGGAAGCGCACTATACTCGGATAGGTTTGTGATGCAACCCCTTTTTCGCATAATTCATTATTTTGTATGCAAAATGAACGGGAATAGCCACTTTGGACTATTTTTTGTCCAGAATTTGCCAAAGGGAAGGCGATTGCATTTCATTACCACGGTGGGTTTGTTATCTTCATCACGCGGAATTGGGCAACTAAAAGACGAGATATAATGAAAGGACGTTGGGTGAAGTATCTGATGACAGGCGCAATGGTAGCGATTCTTGCGGCCTGCTCTTCCAAACCGACCGATCGCGGTCAACAGTATAAAGACGGGAAGTTATCCCAGCCTTTCTCTTTAGTTAACCAGCCAGATGCCGTGGGTGCTCCAATCAATGCCGGGGATTTCTCCGAGCAGGTATACCAGATCCGCAAAGCGTCGCCGCGCCTGTATGGCTCACAGAACAACGTTTATAGTGCAGTGCAGGACTGGCTGCGTGCTGGCGGTGATACGCGCAATATGCGCCAGTTTGGAATCGATGCGTGGCAGATGGAAGGGGCAGATAACTACGGTAACGTTCAGTTTACCGGCTACTACACCCCGGTTGTCCAGGCACGACACACGCGTCAGGGCGAATTCCAGTATCCGATTTACCGCATGCCGCCAAAACGCGGTCGTCTCCCGTCCCGCGCTGAAATCTATGCCGGTGCGCTTAGCGAAAATTACGTGCTGGCCTACAGCAACTCGCTGATGGATAACTTCATCATGGACGTGCAGGGCAGCGGCTATATTGATTTTGGCGACGGCTCGCCGCTGAACTTCTTTAGCTATGCCGGGAAAAACGGCCATGCCTATCGCAGCATCGGTAAGGTGCTCATCGACCGTGGTGAAGTGAAACGAGAAGATATGTCGATGCAGGCGATCCGCGAGTGGGGCGAAAAACACAGCGAAGCGGAAGTGCGTGAGCTGCTTGAGCAGAATCCATCGTTTGTCTTCTTCAAACCGCAGAACTTTGCGCCGGTGAAAGGGGCGAGCGCCGTCCCGCTGATTGGCCGCGCTTCTGTGGCATCGGATCGTTCGATTATCCCGGCGGGTACCACGCTGCTGGCGGAAGTTCCTCTCCTCGACAACAACGGCAAATTCAACGGCAAGTATGAATTACGCCTGATGGTGGCGCTGGACGTGGGCGGGGCGATTAAAGGCCAGCACTTCGACATTTATCAGGGCATCGGCCCGGATGCCGGCCACCGTGCAGGCTGGTATAACCACTACGGGCGCGTGTGGGTGCTGAAGACAGCGCCGGGTACCGGGAACGTATTTAGCGGCTGAGTGTGGTATTCTGAGCGCAAGACGGATTACGGTTCAGGGTGAGGAATACCTCACCCTTTTTACATCTGAGGTTTTATGTCTGTGGTAATCAGCGATGCCTGGCGCCAGCGTTTCGGCGGCACGGCACGGTTATACGGTGAAAAAGCCCTGCAACTGTTCGCGGATGCGCATGTCTGCGTGGTGGGCATTGGTGGCGTGGGTTCGTGGGCGGCAGAAGCGCTGGCGAGAACCGGCATTGGCGCAATTACGTTGATTGATATGGATGACGTCTGCGTCACTAACACTAACCGTCAGATCCACGCCCTGCGTGATAACGTCGGTCTGGCGAAGTCCGAGGTGATGGCGGAGCGTATTCGTCTCATCAACCCGGAGTGCCGCGTAACGGTGATTGACGACTTTGTGACGGCAGATAACGTCGCGGAGTACATGAGCAAAGGCTACAGCTATGTGATTGACGCCATCGACAGCGTGCGGCCAAAAGCGGCGCTGATCGCTTACTGTCGTCGTTACAAGGTGCCGCTGGTGACAACGGGCGGCGCGGGTGGACAAATTGATCCGACGCAGATCCAGGTGGCAGATCTGGCGAAAACCATTCAGGATCCACTGGCCGCTAAGCTGCGCGAGCGCTTAAAAAGCGACTTCAATGTGGTGAAGAACAGTAAAGGCAAGCTGGGTGTGGACTGTGTGTTCTCGACAGAAGCGCTGGTTTATCCGCAGGCGGATGGTTCGGTCTGTGCAATGAAAAGCACAGCGGAAGGGCCAAAGCGGATGGATTGTGCCTCAGGGTTTGGAGCGGCCACCATGGTGACCGCCTCCTTCGGCTTTGTGGCGGTCTCTCACGCCCTGAAGAAGATGATGGCGAAGGCGGAACGTCAGGCCTGAGCCTGACGGGCGGCATCCAGCACCGCGTCGTTTAGCGCAATCAGTCCCTGACCGCGCGAGGCGCTAAGCTGCGTGCGAAGTCCCAGCTCATCAAACAGCGCCAGCGGAGAATGCGCCAGCAGCTCTGCGGCGCTTTTCCCTTCGATTGCGGTCAACAGCACCGCCAGCAGACCGCGAACAATGCGTCCCTCGCTGTCGCCGAAGAAATGCAGTTTCTCACCGGATATGCTAAACCCAAGCCAGACGCGGTTCTCGCAGCCAGCTATCTCCTTCGCCTGCGATTTCAGTTCGTCTGACAGCGTGGGCAACTGTTTGCCCAGCAGGATCAACTGACGATATTTATCTTCCCACTGCGTGAGCGGGACGAAGGTCTGTTTTAACGTCTCTTCAGTGATAACTGTGCCGAACGGATGCCCGGCTAAGGCTGAACTTGTCATTAATCCACCAGTAATTCCAGGGCGCGGTCGACGGCGGAAACCAACGCGTCGACGTCACTTTTTGTGTTGTACGGTGCAAACGAGGCGCGCAGGGTACCGCTCACCCCCATGGCCGCCAGCAGCGGCTGGGCGCAGTGCTGTCCTGCGCGCAGGGCAATGCCGTATCCGGCAAGCAGCGTCACCATGTCGCTATGGTGTACGCCCGCAAAATCAAAGGCGAGCAGGCTGGAGTCCTGGACGCGGAACGAGCGAAACCCGGGGCGTTTCTTAAGCTCTTCTTCTGCCAGCGTCGCCAGGCCCCGGCTCCAGCTTTCAGCCTGAGCCACGTCCGTATCTGCGAGAAATTCGAGCGCTGCGCTCAGACCGATAACCCCTGCCACGTTCGGCGTACCGGCTTCCAGGCGGTAAGGCACATCCTGCGTTTTGAAACCGTCGAAGGTGACTTCGGTAATCATCTTGCCGCCGCCGAGCCACGGCGTCATCCGGGCCAGCAGTTCAGGTTTGCCGTACAGCGCGCCGATACCGGTTGGCCCGTACAATTTATGCCCTGAGAAGGCATAGAAGTCGATATCCAGCGCCTGAACGTTAGCCGGAAAATGCACCACACCCTGCGCACCGTCGACCATTACCACCACGCCGCTGGCATGGGCAATCTCAATGGCGCGCGCCAGATCCGGACAGCCGCCGGTGACGTTGGACATCTGCCCCAGCGCCAGAATACGGCTGCGCGGCGTAATCAGCTCAGGCAGACGCGCCACGTCAGGCAGGAAGTCTGTACCCAACGGGAGTTTTACAACCCGTGCCCCGGTTTGTTTGGCCACCATCAGCCAGGGCACCAGGTTGGCGTGGTGTTCCGCCTCGCTGACGATGATCTCATCCCCGGGCTGCAACAGCGGACGCGCGTAACATTGCGCCACCATGTTAATGGCCTCGGTAGTGCCCCGCGTCCAGACGATGTTCTTACCGCTGTCAGCATTGATCAGGCGCGCGACCTGATCCCGTGCGGCTTCGTATTGCGCCGTTAAGCGCTGCGCGTCGGCATACTGGCTGCGATGCACGTTCCCGGCGCTCAGGCTGTAAAACTGGCGGGTTGCCTCAATCACCGCTTGCGGCTTAAGGGCCGTGGCGGCGCTATCAAGATAAATGCCGGCATCGGCCAGCGCAGGAAACTGTGCGCGAAACTGCGCAGGACTGAAAGCGTTCATGGAATTCCTCATATCGATTCTACGATCGTCGCGCAAATTTATCGGCAGGGCAAGGAAGTTGATATCTATCAGATTTGTCTGCTTATCCTGGCGAGTCTGAAAAAGCAGGTTATGCTAAATAGTGTTAGGCGGATGTTTTAGCCTGTTATAAATCGAGGTTTGAATAGCATTAATTGCTAAAGGAGAATAATCATGAAAAAGACAGCTGCAATCATTTCTGCCTGTGCGTTGACCTTTGCCCTGAGCGCATGTTCTGGTAATAACTACGTAATGCATACCAACGATGGTCGATCTATCGTCTCTGAAGGGAAACCGACAACCGATAATGATACCGGGATGATTTCATACAAAGATGCTAACGGGAACAAACAGCAGATCAATCGCAGTGACGTGAAAGAGATGAAGGAAATCGAGCATTAACAGTTAGATAAGCGAAAAAAAAAGCACCGCAAGTTGGCGGTGCTACATTAATCACTATGGACAGACAGGGTAAATGTACAGGAAGTGAAAAATTGGTAGCGTTGCTACCGTGGTCTGAATCGCAGACCAATTGCAAACACAACAACACAACATCACAACCGTAAGCCAAAAGCCCTTCAGAACACGCATTCCAAAAAAAGCTTTTCGTTCCGGCTCAGGAAGTGCCGCCACTATAGGTATTTGCTGGTAGTTCCTCAACGGACAAATTATAATGGCTCAGATAAAAAAAACTAATAGGTTAAACGTTGTTTCCTATATGTTAAATCTCGTTAACATCTAAGCCAGATAACCATGTCCAAGCGATTGCCACCCCTAAATGCATTACGTGTTTTTGATGCAGCAGCACGCCACCTCAGCTTCACCCGCGCAGCCGATGAGCTTTTTGTGACACAGGCCGCAGTAAGTCATCAAATCAAGTCTCTGGAGGATTTTCTGGGGCTTAAGCTGTTCCGTCGCCGCAACCGTTCGTTGCTGTTGACCGAAGAAGGGCAGAGCTATTTTCAGGATATTAAAGAGATTTTCTCCCAGCTGACGGAAGCCACCCGTAAGCTTCAGGCACGGAGCGCAAAAGGCGCCCTGACTGTGAGTTTATTGCCCAGTTTTGCCATTCAGTGGCTGGTGCCGCGACTCTCAAGCTTTAACTCAACTTATCCGGGAATCGATGTCCGAATCCAGGCGGTGGACCGTCAGGAAGACAAGCTTGCAGACGATGTGGATGTGGCGATTTTTTACGGTCGCGGTAACTGGCCGGGCTTGCGTGTTGAAAAATTATACGCAGAATATCTGCTGCCGGTCTGTTCACCACTGCTGCTGACGGGGGAGAAAGCGCTCAAAACGCCCGCCGATCTGGCGCAACACACGCTTTTGCACGATGCGTCGCGTCGCGACTGGCAAACTTATACCCGCCAGTTAGGTCTTAATCATATAAACGTGCAGCAGGGGCCCATTTTTAGCCACAGCGCGATGGTGTTACAGGCTGCCATTCACGGGCAGGGCGTGGCATTAGCGAATAACGTCATGGCGCAGTCCGAAATTGAGGCAGGCCGTCTGGTTTGCCCATTTAACGATGTACTGGTCAGCAAGAATGCATTTTATCTGGTTTGTCATGACAGTCAGGCAGAACTGGGTAAAATAGCCGCTTTCCGGCAGTGGATACTGGCGAAAGCGGCAAGCGAGCAAGAAAAATTCCGCTTCAGGTATGAACAATAACGTTTGTGTGCCGGGCACGCATTAATTCAGGACTTAAACATGACCAGCCGATTCATGCTGATTTTCGCCGCGGTGAGTGGCTTTATTTTTGTAGCTCTGGGCGCGTTTGGCGCGCATGTCTTAAGCAAGTCTTTGGGCGTTGTGGAGATGGGCTGGATCCAGACCGGCCTTGAATATCAGGCGTTCCACACGCTGGCAATTTTTGGGCTGGCGGTGGCGATGCAGCGCCGTATCAGCATTTGGTTTTACTGGAGCAGCGTCTTTCTGGTGCTGGGTACCGTACTGTTCAGCGGCAGTCTCTACTGTCTGGCGCTGTCGCATTTACGCCTGTGGGCGTTTGTTACACCTGTCGGCGGCGTCAGCTTCCTGGCGGGTTGGGTGTTAATGTTTATCGGAGCTATCCGTCTGAAACGCAAGGGCGTTGTTCATGAATAAGGTTGTTTTATATTGTCGCCCGGGGTTTGAGAAAGAGTGCGCCGCGGAAATCACCGATAAAGCGGCGAAGCGTGAAGTCTTCGGATTCGCTCGCGTCAAAGAGAACGCGGGTTATGTGGTATTTGAATGCTATCAGCCTGATGATGCCGACAAGCTGGCGCGCGAACTGCCGTTCAGCTCGCTGATTTTCGCCCGTCAGATGTTTGTCGCGGGCGAACTGCTGAAAGATCTTCCGCCGGAGGATCGCATCACGCCGATTGTTGGCCTGTTGCAGGGCGTGGTGGAGAAGGGCGGCGATTTGCGCGTGGAAGTGGCTGACACCAATGAAAGCAAAGAGCTGATGAAGTTCTGCCGTAAGTTTACCGTGCCGCTCCGCGCGGCACTGCGTGATGCGGGAGTGCTGACAAACTACGAAACGCCAAAGCGTCCAGTCGTGCATATCTTCTTTATTGCGCCAGGATGTTGCTACACCGGCTACTCGTATACCACCAATAACTCGCCGTTCTTTATGGGGATCCCGCGTCTGCGCTTCCCGTCAGACGCGCCGAGCCGTTCAACCCTGAAGCTGGAAGAGGCGTTCCACGTCTTTATCCCGGCGGACGAGTGGGACGAACGTCTGGCAAACGGCATGTATGCCGTCGATCTTGGCGCGTGCCCGGGCGGCTGGACCTATCAGCTGGTGAAACGCAACATGTGGGTTTCGTCTGTGGATAACGGCCCGATGGCGCAAAGCCTGATGGACACCGGGCAGGTCACCTGGCTGCGTGAAGATGGTTTCCGCTACCGTCCTACCCGTAACAACATCTCCTGGATGGTGTGCGACATGGTAGAAAAACCGGCGAAAGTCGCGGCGCTGATGGCCTCCTGGCTGGTGAACGGCTGGTGTCGTGAGACGATTTTCAACCTCAAGCTGCCGATGAAAAAGCGTTACGAAGAGGTGTCGCAGAACCTGGCTTATATTCAGCAGCAACTGGACGAACACGGGATTAACGCGGAAATCCAGGCGCGTCAGCTGTATCACGACCGTGAAGAAGTGACGGTGCATATCCGTCGCTGGTGGGCGGCCGTGGGTGGGCGTCGCGACGAGCGATAACGTTTGTAACGCCCGGTGGCGCTGTGCTTACCGGGCCTACAAAATCGTGTAGTTGTTTTAACGTTCTAACCTTAACTGCTGTAAATTCCCGTCCAGCTGTAAATCCGTCTGTAGCGTTGCGATTTCCCGGCAGATAAACGCCATCTCTTTATTCGCCTCCAGCTTCTTGCGCCATTTTTCCGGCACTTCCTCAAGCCTTGCGTAAATCCCTTCCAGATTCTGAAACTTCGTCAGCAGCTGTGCGGCACTTTTGGGTCCAATACCGGCGACACCCGGCACTCTGGAGCTGCTGATCCCCGCCAGCCCCCAGTAATCCGGCAATTGCTCAGGCGATACGCCAAACTCGCTGGCAATAAATGGCGCGTCCAGCCAGCGTTTCTGGAAGTAGTCGCGGATGCGGACCGTTGGAGAGAGCAGCTGGCAGTAGCCTTTGTCGGTTGAAACGATAGTCGCCTGATGCCCGGCGCTCGCGACTTTAACCGCCAGCGTTGCGGCTAAATCGTCAGCCTCATTACCGTGTGCGCCCCAGCACGGAACGCCGCGCTGTTCAAAGGCCGCGCGTATAACGGGCATTTCGGCGTGCAGATCGTCCGGCATCGGCGCACGCCCGGCTTTGTAGTCCGGCAGGCGCTGGTGCCGCCAGCCGGTATTGCGTGCTTCATCGTCGAATACGGCAACAGCGTGGGTGGGTTCGCTATGGCGAATGAGCTGCTCCAGCGCGTGTAAACAGGTGTCCTTGCAGGGGGTGCCCTGTACCGCGTGAATACGGCGAATCAGGTTAAGTGCATCGACGATAAGCAAATGAACGGCCACAGATAATCTCCCTTCTGTCTAATGGGGGAAGGGTAACACTGAGCGCAGCATGAAACTATGAATGGTGGGGAAAACAGGAAGAAGCCTCGCAAAACGAGGCTTCCTGAGAGGCTTAATCGCAGGTAACGATCTTCATCGCCAGGCCACCGCGGGAGGTTTCGCGGTATTTGGCGTTCATATCTTTACCGGTTTCGTACATGGTTTCGATAACCTTGTCGAGACACACGCGCGGTTCACTGGTGCGGCGCAGCGCCATACGGGCCGCGTTCACCGCTTTCACAGAGGCGATGGCGTTACGCTCGATGCATGGCACCTGGACCTGTCCGCCGACCGGATCGCAGGTCAGCCCCAGGTTATGTTCCATGCCGATTTCCGCCGCAATACAAACCTGCGCAGGACTTGCGCCCAGCAGTTCGGCCAGACCCGCCGCCGCCATAGAGCAGGCTACGCCCACTTCACCCTGACAGCCCACTTCCGCGCCGGAAATCGAGGCGTTCATCTTGTACAGTGAGCCAATCGCACTGGCGACCAGCATATACCGCGCGAGTGAGTTTGCATTCACTTCACGGATAAATTTGTCGTAATACGCCAGGACCGCCGGAACAATGCCGCACGCCCCGTTGGTTGGCGCGGTGACGACGCGGCCACCCGCGGCGTTCTCTTCGTTCACCGCCAGCGCGAACATGTTGATCCAGTCGACAACGGCCATCGGGTCGGTGGTGGTTTTGTCGGTGCTGACCAGCATGCGGCGCAGCGCAGCCGCACGACGTGGAACACGCAGTTTCCCCGGCAGCACGCCTTCGGTGGTGATCCCGCGCTCAATGCCGCTGCGCATCACTTCCCAGACGTTTGCGAAGTGCTGTTCCAGCTCCTCTTTGCTGTGCAGGGCCAGCTCGTTTTTCATCATCAGGCCGGAGAGAGAAAGGCCTGTCTCCTGGCAGTGACGCTGTAAATCGGCCGCGTTTTTGTACGGGTACGGCACCTCAACGGCGGAGCCGTTGGTTTGACCAAAATGGTCTTCGTCGACGATAAACCCGCCGCCGATAGAGTAATACGTCTGGCTGTAAACCGCTTTATCGCCGACCAGCGCGGTAATGCGCATGCCGTTTTCGTGCAGCGACAGGTTATCCGCATGGAAATTCATGCAGTGGTCAACCGGAAATTCAACTTCGTGCTCGCCGTTCGCCAGCAGCAAACGACCATGGGTGTTCACGTCCTGGATAAAGCCAGGAATGGAGTCAATATCAACGGTATCCGGCAGGTTACCCGCCAGCCCCATGATAATGGCAATATCGGTATGGTGGCCTTTACCGGTCAGGGAAAGGGAACCGTATACATCGACAACCACGCGGGTGATGTCGTGCAAAATGCCGCGTGCAATCAAGTCATCCGTGAATTGTTTACCGGCTTTCATTGGTCCGACGGTGTGAGAGCTGGAAGGACCAATACCGATTTTGAAGATATCGAATACGCTAATCATGATGCGTCCATTGCTTCAGTCAGAGGGGAGGAGTGCGCCATCCGCAGACGGCGCAGGAGGTATTAGCTGAACAGCGAGTAGAAAATAGCGGAGATGGCAATCAGACCCATCACAACAACGAACACGTTGCTGATATGGCCGCTGTATTTACGCATCGCTGGCACTTTCTGAATCGCGTACATCGGCATCAGGAACAGAATCATCGCGATAATCGGGCCGCCCAGGGTTTCAATCATGCCCAGAATGCTTGGGTTCAGGGTGGCTACCGCCCAGGTGGTCACCAGCATGAACAGCGCGGTGATTTTGTTCAGACGGTTGATTTCAATGCTCTTGCCTTTACCGCGCAGAGATTTAATCACCATACCGTTGAAGCCTTCACGTGCGCCCAGGTAGTGGCCCAGGAAGGATTTGGTGATGGCGATAATCGCGATGATCGGTGCCATCCACGCAATCAGCGGTGCGTTAAAGTGGTTTGCCAGGTAGGACAGAATAGAGATGTTCTGCTCTTTCGCCGCCGCCAGATCCGCCGGGGAAAGGCTCAGCACGCAGCTGAACACGAAGAACATAACTGTCAGTACCATCATGATGTGTGCGCGAGCCAGGATGCTGGAGCACTTCTTCTCTGCGCCATTGCCGTACTCTTCACGCTTCGCCACCGCGAAGGAGGAGATGATTGGCGAGTGGTTGAAGGAGAACACCATTACCGGGATCGCCAGCCACAGGGTCAGTAGCAGGCCGTTACCGGTTGCGGATGCGCTGCTCAGAGACAGAGTTTCCAGCGCAGCGCCGTTCCACTGTGGGATCAGGTACAGCGCCAGCACCATCAGGGCTGCAACAAACGGGAATACCAGCACGCTCATCGCTTTGACAATCATCTGCTCGCCAAAGCGCACGATGGTCATCATACCGACGATCAGGATCAGGGACAGGATCGCACGCGGCGGCGGGGTCATCTGCAGCTGGTGCATCATGAAGCTTTCAACGGTGTTGGTGATAGCAACGCTATACACCAGCAGAATCGGGTAAATCGCGAAGAAGTAGAGCAGGGTAATCAGCTTACCTGCGCCGACGCCGAAGTGTTCTTCAACGACTTCAGTAATGTCTTCGCCCGGGTTTTTACCGGACAGCACGAAGCGGGTCAGGCCGCGGTGTGCAAAGAAGGTCATCGGAAAGGCGATGATGGCCATGATGATCAGCGGGATCAGACCGCCGACACCTGCGTTGATAGGAAGGAACAGTACACCAGCGCCGATTGCCGTGCCGTACAGGCCAAGCATCCACATGGTATCCGTTTTGCGCCAACCGCTTCGGGATTCAATCGAAGCAACGGTGCTGGTTTGAGTGGTTTCCATCTGTATCTCCTGGAGGAAGCAAATTGTCAGGTTTTTAGTCAAATCCGATGAAAAAGTGCCTGACGGTAATATGAAATTCGTTCAGTGACGGTTTTTTAATAATTTTTGCCCGTAACTATTGGCGGGCGGAAAGATACATTCTCGTTATGAATCTATCAGTGATCGCGATCCCAAATGCAATAATCCACTTATGATGTGGGCATATTTAGACCATTTATCTGTTAAAAAAACATCAAAGAGGATTTACGGGCGCGAAGGCTACCATTAACGACATGTTTTCGAAAAGGCTGACCCGCGAGATAGGTGTCTTTCGCTGTAAAGAAATAGGATTTTAGGATTTTCTGGCAGGTAATTTCGATTAAGGCTGATTATTTACGGTTTCAAAAACGAGGTAATCGTTTGCGCAGGCGCCAGATTTGTTAATAACATTGAAGATCGCTATGAATTACATCACTAATAAAAAAGCCGGATGACAATCCGGCTTGAGAGGAGGGAAAGGACGCTTTATTTGATGATTTCGTAACAGGGAATATAGGCAGAACCCGGAAGTTTCATGCGATGCTGAGCCACAAAGCCCTGCAGCATGTCATCCATGCGGCGCATCATCTCCGGGTCACCGTGGATTTTATACGGCCCGAACTCCTCAATCGCGCGGATCCCCACCTCCTTCACGTTCCCCGCCACGATGCCAGAGAAGGCGCGACGCAGGTCAGCTGCCAGTACTTCCACCGGCTGATCCGGATAGAGTTTGAGGTTCGCCATGTTCTCATGCGACGGCTCGAAGGGGATCTGGAGATCCGGTGCGATACGGATGGACCAGTTAAAGCTGTAGGCATCCCCGGTATCACGACGGTTCTCTTTCACCAGCGGCATCGCTTTTTTCATCTGACGGGCCACTTCTGCGGCATCGTCAATAATAATGCGGTAGTGACGGCGCGCGTCTTCCCCCAGCGTATGCACGATAAACTCGTCCAGCACGCGGAAATAGTCGGCGCTCTCTTTCGGGCCGGTCAGGATCAGCGGCAGAACCTGATTTTTGTTGGCCGGGTTCATCAGGATCCCGAGCAGATAAAGCAGTTCTTCCGCCGTACCTACGCCGCCCGGGAAGATGATAATGCCGTGCGCGATACGGACAAACGCCTCAAGACGTTTTTCGATATCCGGCATAATAATCAGTTCGTTAACCAGCGGGTTAGGCGGCTCAGCGGCGATGATTGACGGCTCGGTCATGCCGATAAAACGGCCTTCTTTATAGCGTTGCTGCGCGTGTCCTACTGCCGCGCCTTTCATCGGCGCTTCCATCGCGCCAGGACCGCAGCCGGTACAGATGTTCAGCTCGCGCAGGCCGAGCTGATTACCCACGCGGCGGGCGTACAGGTATTCGGTTTCGTTAATGGAGTGACCACCCCAGCAGACGACCATGTTCGGCGCTTCGCCAACGTGCAGGGCGCGGGCGTTACGCAGAATGGAGAAAACCAGGTTGGTGATATGAACGGAGCTTTCCAGATCGAGATGCTGGAAACGACCGGCGTTGCTGATCTGTCCGTTAACAAACAGGATGTCGCGCAGCACGGCAAAAAGGTTGGCCTGAAGTGAGCGAATAATACGCCCATCGACAAACGCCTCTTCCGGCGGGTTGATCACTTCCAGCTTCACCCCGCGCTCGCGGCGCAGCACATTGATATCAAAACTTTCGAAGCGGGACAGCAGCTCTTTACTGTTGTCGGTCAGGCTTCCGGAGTTCAGTACAGCAAGTGAACAGTTACGAAACAGTTGATACAGGTCGCTACTGGCGGTGCGTTTAAGCATGTCCACTTCCAGTTGCGACAACATATCCATAGAGCCAAGCGGGCTAATATGTGTAATCAAGTGAGCTCCTTATGGGACGATTATCGTCTTTCCCTGTTGATTACAATAGCCCTGGCTTATGACGTTTCACAACACTTCGGGCGGAATACCGCCCGCATATTGTGAAAATATTTATCTTACTGGCGCACCAGCCGTCCGGTGGCAGGCACAAAATCGGTATTGGTGCGCCATGGGTTAATGTCCAGGCCGCCGCGACGGGTATAGCGGGCATAAACGCTCAGCTTTTCGGGCTGGCAGAAACGCTGTATGTCATTGAAGATGCGTTCCACGCACTGCTCGTGGAATTCGTTGTGATGACGGAATGACACCAGGTAACGAAGCAGCTTTTCCCGGTCAATCTGCGGGCCGCGATACTGGATCTGTACCGAGCCCCAGTCCGGCTGATGGGTGATAAGGCAGTTGGATTTCAGCAGATGGCTGACCAGCGTTTCGTCGACCACTTTTCCGCCCGCCGCGTTTTCCAGATAGTCGGTGCTAAATTCGTAGCTCTCCACATCAATGTCCTGATCGTCGATGCAGGTGCCGTGGAAATGGGCGATGGGCTGACCTTCCAGCTCATGCAGACGGTATAACGAGACGGTTACGTTCCCCTGCGCGCACGCGCTTAAATCACGTTCAAGCGTCTGTTGTACCTCGTCCCAGCTGTTAAATTTGGTCTGGTTAAAGCTGTTGAGATAGAGCTTAAAGCTCTTGGATTCAACCAGGTTTACGCTGGCGTAATCCAGCTCGACATGGCCCACGGCCACCTGCGGCAGACCGCGCGCATTCAGCCAGGAGAGTTCGTACAGCGTCCAGATGTCGCCGCCGACGAACGGCAGCGCGTCGGCATGAAGGCCAAGCGGATCGCGGTTCAGGCTGCGCGGCACACCCTGAAGCAGGCTTGCGTCGTAGGTGTCGCGGTAATCGGTCGATTTACCCAGCGTTAAGCCCGTTAACGCCTGATGATTTTCGTAAGACATGTTTCATAGCCACTTTACAGGTACACTTAGGGGCTGAGTTTATCCTGTCTTACAAGAAGAGAGAAATCGGTGGATATCGAAACTGCAAATGCCCTGACGTCCTTCACGACCCGCTATTGCGATGCCTGGCATGAAAAGCGGGGGACGTGGCCGCAAAGTACTGACTTATATGGCGTGCCGTCACCGTGCATTATCGCTTCGCAGGATGATTACGTTATCTGGCAACCGAAACCGTTCACGGGCGAGCAGAATGTAAATGCGGTTGAACGCGCAATGGACATTGTGATACAACCTGCGCTTCATGCAATTTATACCACGCAGTTTGCCGGGGATATGACTGCATGTTTTGCAGGACAGCCGCTGACGCTGCTGCAAACCTGGAGCGAAGACGATCTTCAACGCGTTCAGGAAAACCTCATTGGTCACCTGGTCACGCAAAAACGCCTTAAGCTCTCCCCGACTCTCTTTATTGCGACGCTCGATAGTGAACTGGACGTCATTTCAGTCTGCAACCTGTCTGGCGAGGTCATTAAAGAGACGCTCGGCACCCGCAATCGCGACGTTCTCGCGCCTTCTCTTGCGGATTTTCTTACCCGACTTGAGCCGCTTCTGTAATCCATGATGCTACTGGACGTGTGAGAGATCTCTTACACGCACTGTGAGACATCGCCGAAACAATTAGCTTTGTCTTAGGGATTTCAGATTAATATTAACTTCCCTTTCAACAGGTTAGCGATTTCCTGAAACGATTATCCCCGTTTCGCCAGGCTTACCTTGCTCACAGGGTGGGTTGTAAGACGAGGCAGAATAGCGGATTCTATCTGTGTCGACAGGATGCCGACGCGAGAAACGAACATCAGGATGATGGCGTTTCTCACCAGGAACACGTCAGGACGACGCCGCAGGAAGGCTTCAGGATGAAGCAAAGTGGATCACGCAGGATGCGTAAGGGACACCTCCAGGAAGGAGAACGTGAGCCGGTCAGGATGGTCGGTGGGTCAGGATGGCCAGGACGTTTCAGGACGAAACCTACACGTCAGGATGATGTGAGCAGGAAGCAAAAGGTAAAGGGATGACCAGGCCTTCGGGCATCAGGAAAAGTTGTCACGGATGAGCAGGGAGCACGTATTGTAGCTGGAATGCTGCGAAACGAACCGGGAGCACTGTTTTTACAGTGCTCCCTTTTTTTATTTCTGTCTTCCGCAATGCTATGCTTCGCGCCATTCCGTTTTTCAGTTGAGGTTACTATGACGCATCACGATAGCGTTCGTGCGCAGTTGCACGCCATCGAAGCCCTTATGCGCCAGCATCAGCTGTGGCAGGAAAGTGCGCCGCAGCCAGACGCGTTCGCCAGCACCCAGCCGTTTTGTCTGGATACGCTGTCTCCATTCGAATGGCTCCAGTGGGTATTAATTCCGCGCATGCACGCGCTGCTGGAAGGGGGACACGCGTTGCCCCAGGCGTTTGCCGTCTCTCCCTATTACGAAATGGCGCTGGAGGCGACTCACCCGGCGCGCGACGTTATGTTGGTTGAGCTGGAAAAGCTGGATACGCTTTTCGCCGGTGACGATGCATGACGCTTGAGATCCTGTATCAGGATGAGTGGCTGGTGGCGGTGAATAAACCGTCCGGCTGGCTGGTACACCGAAGCTGGCTCGATCGCGATGAGAAAGTGGTTGTTATGCAAACCGTGCGCGACCAAATCGGTCAGCACGTCTTTACTGCCCACCGTCTGGATCGGCCAACCTCTGGCGTTCTGCTGATGGGGCTTTCCAGTGAGGCCGGGCGCCTGCTGTCGCAGCAGTTTGAACAGCACCAGATCCAGAAGCGCTACCACGCCATTGTGCGCGGCTGGCTGACGGATTCCGCCACGCTGGATTATCCGCTGGTGGAGGAACTGGATAAAATCGCCGATAAATTTGCCCGCGAAGATAAAGGTCCGCAGCCTGCGGTGACCGACTATCGCGGTATGGCGACCACAGAACTGCCGGTGGCGACCAGCAAATTTCCCACTACGCGATACAGTCTGGTTGAGCTTTTGCCCAAAACCGGGCGCAAGCACCAGCTTCGCCGCCACCTTGCACATCTGCGCCACCCAATTATCGGCGACAGCAAGCACGGCGATCTGCGGCAGAACCGCAGCGCGGCAGAGCACTTTGGCTGTAACCGACTGATGCTGCACGCCAGCGAGCTAAGCCTGACGCACCCGTTTACCGGCGAACCGCTGACTATTCGCGCGGGGCTGGACGAGGTCTGGATGCAGGCGCTGTCACAGTTTGGCTGGCTGGGACAACTCCCCGAAAATGAAAGGGTTGAGTTTGCCGCAGGCAACGTTCAGGATGAACAGCAAGCGCAATAATTACGGGAGCAAAGCATGGCTGAAGTAGGTATTTTTGTCGGCACGATGTACGGCAACTCGCTGCTGGTTGCGGAGGAAGCAGAAGCAATCCTCGTCAATCAGGGCCATAAAGCAACGGTCTATGAAGACCCGGAGCTGGCAGACTGGGAAAAGTATAAAGATAAATACATTCTGGTGGTGACCTCCACCACCGGGCAGGGCGATCTCCCGGACAGCATCGTCCCGCTTTTCCAGGGCATTAAAGACCAGCTTGGCTATCAGCCAGATGTTCACTATGGCATCATCGCCCTCGGCGATAGCTCTTACGCCAATTTCTGCGGCGGCGGTAAGCAGTTCGACGCGCTGTTGCAGGAACAGCACGCTCAGCGGGTCGGCGAGATGTTACTGATTGATGCTGGCGAGCACCCCGAACCGGAAAGCGAGTCAAATCCCTGGGTTGAACATTGGGCCACGCTCCTGAACTAACCCTGTACTATACGAGCTGTAGGCCGGGTAGGGCGTAGCCGCCACCCGGCAACGAAGCTGCACCATATCCTCAATTCCGTGAAGTATCTTCCACCACTTTGGGCTTATGCCCCAAACCACGTTCCCCACGCCCGTCAATGTTGTGTTTCTGCACGGTGAGAGAACCGGTCACTCCTTCATATACTTTTCCCGTCACTATAAAACGGCTTCGGGCCGTACCAAAACCAAACACAAATCTCTCATTCTGATTACCCTACAGGTGCTGTACAGAATGAACCAGGCGAAAGCTATGTTTCAGGAGTGCAACAATGAGTACATTAAGCCACGCGGCGAGCAGCGCTGAGAAGCGCACCAACGCCCGATACTGGATAGTGGTGATGCTGTTTATCGTCACCTCTTTCAACTACGGCGACCGTGCCACGTTATCCATTGCCGGCTCTGAGATGGCAAAGGACATCGGACTTGATCCGGTGGGTATGGGTTATGTTTTCTCCGCATTTTCATGGGCCTACGTAATCGGCCAAATCCCTGGCGGCTGGCTGCTGGACCGCTTTGGCTCAAAACGGGTCTATTTCTGGTCCATTTTCATCTGGTCGATGTTTACCCTGTTACAGGGCTTCGTGGATATCTTCAGCGGCTTCGGCATTATCATTGCGCTCTTTACCCTCCGCTTCCTGGTGGGTTTAGCGGAAGCGCCATCTTTCCCGGGCAACAGCCGCATTGTGGCCGCCTGGTTCCCGGCGCAGGAGAGGGGAACGGCGGTAGCAATCTTTAACTCGGCGCAATACTTTGCGACGGTTATTTTCGCGCCAATTATGGGCTGGCTGACGCACGAAGTGGGCTGGTCGCACGTCTTCTTCTTCATGGGCGGGCTGGGGATCGTCATCAGCTTTATCTGGCTGAAAGTGATCCACGAACCAAACCAGCACCCGGGCGTGAACAAGAAAGAACTGGACTACATTGCTGAAGGCGGGGCGCTGATCAACATGGATCAGAAAACCCAGAAAGCAAAAGTCCCGTTCAGCCAGAAATGGGGGCAGATCAAACAGCTCGTCGGCTCACGGATGATGATCGGTATCTATCTCGGCCAGTACTGCATTAACGCCTTAACCTACTTCTTCATTACCTGGTTCCCGGTTTATCTGGTGCAGGCGCGCGGGATGTCGATTCTGAAGGCGGGTTTTGTCGCCTCTGTGCCAGCCATCTGCGGCTTCGTGGGCGGGGTGCTCGGCGGGGTCATCTCCGACTGGCTGATGCGTCGCACCGGTTCGCTGAATATTGCGCGTAAAACGCCAATCGTGCTCGGCATGCTGCTCTCCATGACCATGGTGTTCTGTAACTACGTCAGCGCGGAGTGGATGATTATCGGCTTTATGGCGATGGCCTTCTTCGGTAAAGGCATTGGCGCGCTGGGCTGGGCGGTGATGGCAGATACCGCGCCGAAAGAGATCAGCGGCCTGAGCGGCGGTCTGTTCAACATGTTTGGCAACATTTCCGGCATTGTCACCCCAATCGCTATCGGTTACATCGTCGGCACCACCGGCTCCTTCAATGGTGCGCTGATTTATGTAGGCGTCCATGCGCTGGTGGCGGTACTCAGTTACCTGGTGCTGGTGGGGGACATCAAACGAATCGAACTGAAACCTGTTGGGGAGCGCGGATGATGACAACGCAATCAAGCCCGATCGTGACGGAGATGAAAGTCATCCCGGTGGCGGGTCAGGACAGCATGCTGCTCAACATTGGCGGCGCGCATAACGCCTGGTTCACCCGCAACATCGTGGTGCTGACCGACAGCGCAGGGAATACCGGCGTCGGGGAAGCGCCGGGCGGAGAGGTGATTTACCAGACGCTGGTCGACGCCATCCCGCAGGTGGTTGGGCAGGAGGTCGCCCGCCTGAACAAGGTGGTTCAGCGGGTGCATAAGGGCAACCAGTCGGCTGATTTTGATACTTTCGGCAAAGGCGCCTGGACGTTTGAACTGCGCGTTAACGCGGTGGCGGCGCTGGAGGCGGCTCTCCTTGATTTACTGGGCAAGGCGCTGAACGTGCCGGTCTGCGAACTGCTGGGGCCAGGCAAACAGCGTGATGCAGTAACGGTGCTGGGCTATCTGTTCTACGTTGGCGACCGGACGAAAACCGATCTGCCGTATCTGGAGCGCTCGCCGGGCAGCCACGCGTGGTATCACCTGCGTCATCAGGAAGCGCTCTCTGGCGAGGCGGTGGTACGCCTGGCAGAGGCGGCGCAGGATCGCTACGGCTTTAAAGACTTCAAGCTGAAAGGCGGCGTTCTGCCGGGCGAACAGGAGATTGACAGCGTGCGCGCGTTGAAAAAACGCTTCCCGGAGGCACGCATCACCGTCGATCCGAACGGCGCCTGGCGGCTGGATGAAGCTATCGCGCTGTGCAAAGGACTGGGCGACGTGCTGACCTACGCGGAAGATCCGTGCGGCGCCGAGCAGGGCTTTTCTGGCCGCGAGGTGATGGCCGAATTCCGCCGCGCTACCGGGCTGCCGGTTGCGACCAACATGATCGCCACTAACTGGCGCGAAATGGGCCACGCGGTGATGCTGAATGCGGTGGACATACCGCTGGCTGATCCGCACTTCTGGACCCTTTCCGGCGCGGTGCGCGTGGCGCAGCTGTGCGATGACTGGGGGCTCACCTGGGGCTGCCACTCCAATAACCATTTCGACATTTCGCTGGCGATGTTTACCCACGTTGGCGCGGCGGCGCCGGGTAACCCGACCGCCATCGATACGCACTGGATCTGGCAGGAAGGCGAAGCGCGCCTGACCAAAAATCCACTTGAAATCAAAAACGGCACCATTGCCGTACCGGATACGCCGGGGCTGGGCGTGGAGCTTGACTGGGATCAGATCCACAAGGCGCATGAAGCGTATAAAAAACTGCCGGGCGGCGCGCGCAACGACGCAGGCCCGATGCAGTACCTTATCCCCGGCTGGACATTTGACCGTAAGCGCCCTGTATTTGGACGTCACTGATAAAAGGATCGAACGATGAGCACATTTTCTACCCCTGTAGTCACCTCCATGCAGATCATTCCTGTCGCGGGACATGACAGCATGCTGATGAACCTGAGCGGCGCCCATGCGCCGTTCTTCACCCGTAATATTGTGGTGATCAAGGACAACTCAGGGCATACCGGTGTCGGTGAAATCCCGGGCGGGGAGAAGATCCGTAAAACGCTGGAGGACGCCATTCCGCTGGTGGTAGGTAAAACGCTGGGCGAGTACAAAAATGTGCTGACCAGCGTGCGTACGACCTTTGCCGATCGTGATGCGGGTGGCCGTGGTCTGCAAACGTTTGATCTGCGTACCACTATCCATGTGGTCACGGGCATTGAAGCTGCGATGCTGGATCTGTTAGGCCAGCATCTGGGCGTCAATGTCGCCTCCCTGCTGGGCGACGGCCAACAGCGCAGCGAAGTGGAAATGCTCGGCTACCTGTTCTTTATCGGCAACCGCAAACTCACCCCGCTGCCGTACCAGAGCCAGCCGGACGAAAAATGCGACTGGTATCGTGTGCGTCACGATGAAGCGATGACCCCGGATGCGGTGGTGCGCCTGGCTGAAGCCGCGTATGAAAAATATGGCTTTAATGACTTCAAGCTGAAAGGCGGCGTACTGGCGGGTGAAGAAGAAGCTGAGGCGATTGCCGCGCTGGCGAAGCGCTTCCCGCAGGCGCGCGTCACGCTGGATCCGAACGGTGCCTGGTCGCTTGAAGAGGCGATCAAAATTGGTAAGCAGCTCAAAGGCGTGCTGGCCTACGCGGAAGATCCGTGCGGCGCAGAGCAGGGGTTCTCTGGACGTGAAGTGATGGCGGAGTTCCGTCGCGCCACCGGGCTGCCAACCGCCACCAACATGATCGCGACCGACTGGCGCCAGATGGGGCACACGCTCTCGCTGCAATCGGTGGATATTCCGCTGGCAGACCCGCACTTCTGGACGATGCAGGGCTCGGTTCGCGTGGCGCAGATGTGCCATGAGTTCGGCCTGACCTGGGGCTCGCACTCCAACAACCACTTCGACATCTCGCTGGCGATGTTCACCCACGTAGCGGCTGCTGCGCCGGGCAACATTACCGCTATCGACACCCACTGGATCTGGCAGGAGGGCAATCAGCGCCTGACTAAACAGCCGTTTGAGATCAAGGGGGGGATGGTGCAGGTTCCAGCTACGCCGGGGCTGGGCGTTGAACTGGATATGGATCAGGTCATGAAAGCGCACGAGCTTTACCAGAAACACGGGCTGGGCGCACGTGATGATGCGCTGGCGATGCAGTACCTGATCCCAGAATGGTCATTCGACAATAAACGTCCGTGCATGGTACGATAAGCCAACTGGGACCGCTCCCATGGGCGGTCCCTTACGTGGTGTATGCTTAACGTAACTAACATGCGTAAGGATGGCTTATGAAAATTGTTATCGCTCCGGACTCGTATAAGGAAAGCTTGAGCGCGCTGGAGGTGGCGACAGCGATAGAGGTCGGTTTTCGCGAAATTTTCCCCTCAGCAGAGTACGTCAAATTACCTGTTGCCGATGGCGGCGAAGGGACGGTGGAAGCGATGGTGGCAGCCACCCATGGGCGTCTTGTCCATGTTCCCGTTACCGGGCCTTTGGGAGAACACGTGGAAGGGTTTTTCGGGTTATCCGGAGACGGGAAAAGCGCGTTTATCGAGATGGCGGCCGCGAGCGGTCTGGAGCTTGTTGCTCCTGCAAAGCGTAACCCGTTAATCACCACCTCGTGGGGGACCGGGGAACTGATCCGTCATGCGCTGGATGCGGGCGTTAAGCATATCATTATTGGCATTGGAGGCAGCGCGACCAATGACGGTGGCGCAGGCATGGTGCAGGCGCTGGGCGTAAAACTGCTGGATGCGAAAGCACAGCCCGTTGGGCCGGGCGGCGGCGAACTGGCAAGCCTTGCGCATATCGATCTTAGTGGGCTGGATGAGCGGCTGGCAGACTGTCGAATTGAAGTGGCCTGCGATGTGACCAACCCCCTGATCGGCGAGACTGGCGCTTCTGCGGTATTCGGTCCGCAGAAAGGGGCGACGCCGGAGATGGTCAGGACGCTGGACAACGCGCTTGCGCATTACGCAAACATTATCGCCAGGGATCTGGACATTGACGTCTTAAACCTGGCGGGGGGCGGAGCAGCTGGCGGAATGGGGGCGGCGCTGTATGCATTTTGCGGGGCACAGCTTCGTCGGGGGATTGAGATTGTCACCGATGCCCTGCATCTCGATGAACAGGTCGCGGACGCCGATCTGGTGATCACGGGCGAAGGGCGTATCGACAGCCAGACGATCCACGGCAAAGTGCCCGTTGGCGTGGCGAGAGTCGCGAAACGCTATAACAAACCGGTTATCGGCATTGCCGGCAGCCTGACGGCGGATGTTGGCGTGGTGCACGAGCACGGACTGGATGCGGTATTCAGCGTGATTTACACCATCTGCTCGCTGGAGGATGCGCTGGAAAATGCGCAACAGAATGTACAGATGGCCGCAAGGAATATTGCGACGGTGATAAAGGTGGGGCAGGGGATGTCGCGTTAACGATCGTGCTCCTGTAGGCCCGGTAAGCGAAGCGCCACCGGGCTTTTGTCTTAGCTTCCCAACACCTTCATCGCTTCCCGCGTCACGTTGTCCATCTCGTCCAGCAGCTCCAGAAACTCCGGCTCAAGATCGGATTCTGGCGTACCCGCGCGGAGCTGCTGTTCAAGCAACTGGCAGAGATTTTTCAACCGCGGCACGCCGCTGTAGCCGCAGCTACCGTGCAGTTTATGGATGGCCTCCAGCAGCCCTTCAGGGTTTTCGCCCACCAGCTGTTCTTCAACCTTGTTACGGATCTCAGGCAGGAAGTCCACCAGCATTTGCAGCATATCGCGGGCCAGATCGGCTTTGCCTGCTGCCTGGCGCAGCGCCAGTTGCCAGTCAAACGTGGCATTCTGGTTAACGCTGATTTCCGGCGATTCAGCTGAAATGGTGTACGTCCCGCCAATGTGCCCCGGTTTGTAGCGCAGCAGCAGGCTGTGCAGCTTCTCTTCATCGATCGGTTTCGCCAGATAATCGTTCATGCCCGCACCCAGCAGTTTTTCTTTTTGTCCCGCCATCGCGTGCGCCGTCACGGCAATCACCGGCGTCTGCTGCTGGTGCGGAAGCTGACGAATTAATTCGCAGGCGCGGATGCCATCCATGCCCGGCATCTGAATATCCATCAGGATCAGGTCAAACTGCATCTGTTTGGCTTGTTCTACGGCTTCGGCGCCGCTGGTACACAGTTCAACGTGCTGAACCTGATCCTCAAGCAGCACGCCAATCAGCTTAAGGTTTGCCGGGTTATCATCCACGGCCATCACCGTCATCGGCAGCTTATGTTCGTCGTTTTCCAGCGGCAGGGACTGATGCGTCAGACGGCAATATTCGGTCAACGCAGGTAACAGCCGTGTGGCGGTGAGGGGTTTCAGCAGACATGCCGCCGCCCCGTCGTTTTTAAGCTCTTCGGCGTTGATTTGGGCGTGGCACGGCAGAGCCAGCAGCAGGTAGTCCGTCATTGAGGCCGCCTTCGCCAGCCGTTCCTGCTGCATGGTCAGTTCTCCGGTAAACGTCACCGGAATCCCCAGCAAAAGAATATCGTAATGATCGTTCGCCAGCGCAGAGAAGGTCGGGCTGTAGACCACCTCCAGCGGCGTGCTGCTTAATACATCCAGCGTACACTGCGCCGCGGCGGCGTTCGGTTCCACATAGGCCAGACGCATCCCTTTCAGGCAGTCGGTGACCGGACCGTCGGTTTGCACGTTCGGATTAAGATCAAGATTGATATGGAACCAGAAGGTCGAGCCCCGGTTAGGCTGGCTGTGGAAGGAGATATCGCCTCCCATCTCTTTCACCAGCTTTTGGGTGATCACCAGACCCAGGCCCGTTCCGCCGTGACGACGGGAAATGCTCGCATCGGCCTGGCGGAACGCCTGGAACAGACGCGACTGATCGCGCTCCGGAATGCCGATGCCGGTATCCCGGATCTGAACTTCAATCTGGACTTTATTATTACTGAGCGCCCTTTTTTCGACCAGAATGTCGATGTTGCCGCTCTCGGTGAACTTAATCGCGTTGCCCACCAGATTGGTGATGACCTGTTGCAGGCGCAGCGGGTCGCCAATGACGTTATCCGGAACGTCATTTTTGATATTGAGCGTCAGTTCCAGCCCCTTATCATGCGAGGAGTGGGCGAGAAGCGTGACCACGTCATCCAGTGTGCTGCGCAGCGGGAAGGGGATACTCTCCAGAATCAGCTTGCCCGCTTCCAGCTTCGAGAAGTCCAGTACGTCGTTAATAATGGTCAGCAGGTTGTTGGCTGAGCGTTCAATGGTATGCAGGTGGTCACGCTGGGTCGGGTTGAGCTCGCTTTTAAGCGTCAGACGGGTGAAGCCAATCACCCCGTTCAGCGGCGTGCGCAGCTCATGCGACATGTTTGCCAGGAACTCAGACTTAATACGGGCCGCCTCCTGAGCGCGTTTTTTCGCCAGATCCAGCTCCACGTTCTGGATCTCCATCTGCTCCAGCGTTTCGCGCAGGTCAGAGGTGGCCTGGTCAACGTTGTGCTGCATCTCTTCGTGATAAGCCGCCAGCGACATCGCCATTGAGTTGATGCCGTTTTTCAGCATATCCAGCTCGCCGAGCATGAAGCCTTCCACGCGGCTGTCCAGCTGACCCCGGCGGATCCGGTCAACGGTATTCACCATGTTACGGATAGGCCCCGTGACGTCGCGCATCAGCCGCCAGCCGAAGATCAACGCGATGCCGATACAGAACAGCATCATCACGCCGGAGATGAATATTTCTTTGTACTGCTGGAGCCGCACCGACTTGAGATCCAGCTCCAGCGCCACATATCCCAGCATATTATTGCTGGACTTCGCATCGGACTGGGCGGATTCGTCGGGTGAATAGCTTTCTGAGATAATCGGCGTGCGCAGGATCATGATATCGCCGCGCCGCAGGACCGTGAGATGACGCGGGAAAGGGGTACCTTCCGGGATTTTCAGCGACGTGGGATCCAGATGGAAATTCGAGGTGACGAAAAGACGGTTATGCTCATCGTAAACGGAAATGGCGCGCACAATCTCTGAATGACGGCGGTGCAGCACGCTGATTAACTGACCAATGGATTCACGGTTTTGCAGGTTCATACCGTACTCGCTGGAGACGGCCAGCGGTTCGATAATGCTGGCCCCGGCATCTTCAAGCTGTCTCTGCAAATCGTTATAGCGATGCACCACAAAGAAAATGCTCAGCAGCAAACCGATGAGAACGGTAGGAGCGAGGATCAAAATCATCATGCGCGCGCGCAGGCTGTAGTTGGTCATGGAGTTCCGTTATGGGACAATCAGGCTAATTATGTTTATTTGAGAACAATCTCGGCGATGGCGCAATTCTACTCTGCAAAACGACGCGTGACGACGCGTCAGATCATAACTGTTGAAGCCTCTGACCTCGACCCTTTTGGACAGGGGGTAGCGCGTCACAAGGGTAAGACACTGTTTATCACAGGTTTGCTGCCAGGAGAACGCGCAGATATTACGCTGACGGAGGACAAACGCCAGTATGCGCGCGGCCAGGTCAAGCGCCGTCTTAATGATAGCCCGGAGCGCGTGACGCCTCGCTGCCCCCATTTTGGCGTTTGCGGAGGCTGTCAGCAACAGCATGCCAGCACAGAATTACAGCAAAAAAGTAAAAGCAACGCGCTGGCCCGCCTGCTAAAACATGACGTCAGTGACATTGTTGCTGACCAGCCGTGGGGCTACCGTCGCCGCGCTCGCCTGAGTCTAAGCTACCAGCCAAAAACTGAACGGCTGGAGATGGGGTTTCGCAAAGCCAGCTCCAGCGATATCGTCTCCATCACGCAATGCCCTGTTTTGGTGCCCCAACTTGAGGCACTGCTCCCGGCCGTGCACCACTGTCTTGCATCGCTGGATGGTGTGCGTTCGCTGGGCCATGTCGAACTGGTGCTGGCCAACGGCGGCCCGCTGATGGTGCTGCGCCACACCGCACCGCTGTCCAGGGCAGATCGCGAAAAACTGGAACGCTTTTCGCATTCTCATGAGCTTGCGCTTTTCCTCGCGCCGCAAAGCGAGATACTTGAGCAGGTTAGCGGAGACGCGCCCTGGTATGCGTCAGACGGGCTACGCTTAACGTTCAGCCCGCGGGATTTTATCCAGGTCAATGACGGCGTGAACCAGCAGATGGTGGCGAACGCGCTGGCGTGGCTTGACGTCCAGCCCACCGATCGGGTGCTCGATCTGTTCTGCGGTATGGGTAACTTTACCCTGCCGCTGGCCCGCAAAGCAGCAAGCGTGGTCGGGGTGGAAGGCGTTGAGGCGCTGGTGGCGAAAGGCCAGGAGAACGCCCAACAGAACGGCTTGCAAAATGTGACATTCTTTCATCAAAATCTTGAGGATGATGTTACTCAGCAACCGTGGGCTAAGCAGGGCTTTGATAAGATCCTGCTCGATCCGGCGCGCGCAGGTGCGCCGGGCGTGATGCAGCATATAATTAAACTCGCGCCTGAACGCGTGGTCTATGTTTCCTGTAACCCGGCGACGCTGGCCCGTGACAGCGAAGCATTATTGAGCGGGGGTTACCAGATTCGGCGTCTGGCAATGCTGGACATGTTCCCGCACACTGGACATCTGGAATCAATGGTGTTGTTCGAGCACATCTAATGAGTTTGGCTTGTCGACTTCGACAGGCCCTTGTCCCTAAAGGAGAGGACGATGGTTGCGGTAAGAAGTGCACATTTAAATAAAGCTGGTGAGTTTGACCCTCAAAAATGGATCGCAAGTCTGGGGATTTCCAGCCAGCAGTCGTGTGAACGCTTAACCGAAACCTGGGCCTATTGTTTACGCACAACGCAGGGGCATCCGGACGCTGAACTGCTGTTGTGGCGCGGCGTGGAGATGGTTGAAATTCTCTCCATGCTTAACATGGATATCGAAACGCTACAGGCCGCACTGCTGTTCCCACTGGCAGATGCTAACGTGGTGACGGAAGACGTGCTGCGTGAAAGCGTCGGCCAGTCCGTCGTGGCGCTCATCCACGGCGTGCGTGATATGGCCGCCATCCGTCAACTGAAAGCCGCGCAAACGGATTCTGTCTCTTCCGAGCAGGTGGATAACGTCCGCCGCATGCTGCTGGCGATGGTGGATGATTTTCGCTGCGTGGTGATCAAGCTGGCCGAACGGGTTGCCCATCTGCGCGAAGTGAAGGATGCCCCGGAAGACGAGCGCGTCCTGGCCGCCAAAGAGTGTACGAATATCTATGCGCCGCTGGCGAACCGTCTGGGTATCGGGCAACTGAAGTGGGAGCTGGAAGATTACTGCTTCCGCTATCTGCATCCGGCGGAATACAAACGCATTGCAAAATTGCTGCACGAACGCCGCATCGACCGCGAGCACTATATCGAGGAATTTGTCAGCGGGCTGCGCCAGTCGATGAAAGAGGAGAATGTGCGCGCCGAGGTCTACGGGCGTCCGAAGCACATCTACAGCATCTGGCGCAAAATGCAGAAGAAACACCTCGCCTTTGACGAGCTGTTTGACGTGCGCGCCGTGCGTATCGTGGCGGAGCGTCTCCAGGACTGCTACGCCGCGCTGGGGATAGTACATACTCACTTCCGCCATCTGCCGGATGAGTTCGATGACTACGTCGCGAACCCCAAACCGAATGGCTATCAGTCCATCCACACTGTGGTGCTCGGCCCCGGCGGCAAAACTGTGGAAATTCAGATCCGTACTAAACAGATGCACGAAGACGCCGAGCTGGGCGTCGCCGCGCACTGGAAGTACAAAGAAGGCACTTCCGGCGGCGCGCGCTCCGGTCACGAGGACCGTATCGCCTGGCTGCGTAAGCTGATTGCGTGGCAGGAGGAGATGGCCGACTCCGGCGAAATGCTCGACGAAGTGCGCAGTCAGGTCTTCGACGATCGCGTCTACGTCTTTACCCCGAAAGGGGATGTGGTTGATCTGCCGGCAGGCTCTACGCCGCTCGATTTCGCCTACCACATTCACAGCGACGTGGGGCACCGTTGCATCGGGGCGAAGATCGGCGGACGTATCGTACCGTTTACCTACCAGCTACAGATGGGTGACCAGATTGAAATCATCACCCAGAAGCAGCCAAACCCAAGCCGCGACTGGCTGAATCCAAACCTCGGTTACGTGACCACCAGCCGCGGGCGCTCTAAAATTCACGCCTGGTTCCGCAAGCAGGATCGTGACAAGAATATCCTTGCCGGTCGTCAGATCCTTGACGACGAGCTGGAGCATATCGGGATAAACCTGAAAGAGGCGGAGAAGTTCCTGCTGCCGCGCTACAACTTCAACGAGCTCGACGAACTGTTAGCGGCGATTGGCGGCGGCGATATCCGCCTGAACCAGATGGTGAACTTCCTGCAAGCGCAGTTCAACAAGCCAAGCGCGGCAGAGCAGGATGCGGCAGCGCTGAAACAGCTCCAGCAGAAAACCTACGCTCCGCAGCAGCGCAGCAAGGACAATGGCCGCGTGGTGGTTGAAGGGGTGGGTAACCTCATGCACCATATTGCCCGCTGCTGCCAGCCGATACCGGGTGACGATATTGTCGGCTTTATCACCCAGGGGCGCGGGATCTCAATTCACCGCTCCGACTGTGATCAGCTTGCTGAGCTGCAATCGCATGCGCCGGAACGTATCGTGGAAGCCGTCTGGGGTGAAAGCTACTCCGCTGGCTACTCGCTGGTGGTGCGCGTCACTGCCAACGACCGCAGTGGCCTGCTGCGCGACATCACCACCATTCTCGCCAACGAGAAGGTCAACGTGCTGGGCGTTGCCAGCCGCAGCGATACCCGCGAGCAGCTTGCCACCATCGATATGACCATCGAAATCTATAACCTGCAGGTGCTGGGCCGGGTGCTCGGTAAACTGAACCAGGTGCCGGATGTGATTGACGCGCGTCGTCTGCACGGCGGCTGAACATCCTCTTCTGTAGGCCGGGTAAGGCAACGCTGCCACCCGGCATTTTGACATCAGGACAGAACTATGACTCAAATCGACCGCCTGCTTGGCATCATGAAACGCCTGCGCGACCCGGAAAACGGCTGCCCGTGGGATAAAGAGCAGACTTTCGCCACCATTGCGCCTTACACGCTGGAAGAGACCTACGAAGTGCTGGACGCGATTTCGCGCGAAGATTTCGACGACCTGCGCGGTGAGCTGGGCGACCTGCTGTTCCAGGTGGTGTTCTACGCTCAGATGGCGCAGGAAGAGGGGCGCTTTAACTTTGACGACATCTGCGCCGCTATCAGCGACAAGCTGGAGCGCCGTCATCCGCATATCTTTGGCGATGCCTCCGCAGGCAACAGTGCGGAAGTGCTGGCGCGCTGGGAGCAGATCAAAAGCGCCGAACGCGCTGAAAAATCCCAGCACTCGGCGCTGGACGACATTCCCCTGAACCTTCCTGCGCTGATGCGCGCGCACAAAATTCAAAAGCGCTGCTCGGCGGTAGGGTTTGACTGGACCTCTCTCGGCCCGGTGCTGGAAAAAGTGCACGAAGAGATCGACGAAGTGATGCATGAAGCGCAGCAGGCCGTTGTGGATGAAGCAAAGCTGGAAGAGGAGATGGGCGATCTGCTGTTCGCGACCGTCAACCTTTCTCGCCACCTCGGTGTAAAAGCGGAAACCGCCCTGCAAAAAGCGAACATTAAATTCGAACGTCGCTTCCGCGAAGTTGAGCGGATTGTGGCCTCGCGCGGCCTGGAAATGAGCGGCATTGACCTCGACGCGATGGAGGAAGTCTGGCAGGAAGTAAAACGCCAGGAACATGATCTCTAACGAAATTTTGCGATCAAGCGCAATTTGTGTGATTTTTTAAATGACAAGCGCTTGATTTGCGTCAAAAACATTTACCCAAAAGGGGCTATTTTCTCACTCCTTATGTTTGTCATGGCCTGGGAAGGAGACGGAGAATGAAAGTTTGTGGCGCTCGTCGTGTTCGGGTATACTACTTTCCCGTCCTGGTTATTCCATCGTTTCACCCTAACTTCTCAGGTTCAGCATGACAACGAACTATATTTTTGTGACCGGCGGGGTCGTATCCTCTCTGGGTAAAGGCATTGCCGCAGCCTCCCTCGCAGCCATTCTTGAAGCCCGTGGCCTCAATGTGACCATGATGAAACTGGATCCGTACATCAACGTCGATCCAGGCACCATGAGCCCAACCCAACACGGGGAAGTGTTCGTTACTGAAGACGGCGCTGAAACCGATCTGGATCTTGGCCACTACGAGCGTTTCATCCGTACCAAAATGACCCGTCGTAACAACTTTACGACTGGCCGCATCTACTCTGACGTTCTGCGTAAAGAGCGCCGTGGTGACTACCTGGGCGCGACCGTGCAGGTCATCCCACACATCACTAACGCCATCAAAGAGCGTGTCCTTGCCGGTGGCGAAGGGCATGACGTTGTGCTGGTTGAAATCGGCGGTACCGTAGGGGATATCGAATCCCTGCCGTTCCTCGAAGCGATTCGTCAGCTGGCGGTAGATATTGGTCGTGAGAACGCGCTGTTCATGCACCTGACGCTGGTGCCTTACATGGCGGCAGCAGGTGAAGTGAAAACCAAACCGACTCAGCACTCCGTTAAAGAGCTGCTCTCCATCGGTATTCAGCCTGATATCCTGGTTTGCCGTTCCGATCGCGCGATTCCGGCGAACGAACGCGCGAAAATTGCATTGTTCTGTAACGTGCCTGAAAAAGCCGTTATTTCAATGAAAGACGTCGATTCCATTTATAAAATCCCGGGCCTGTTGAAATCACAGGGTCTGGACGATTATATTTGTAAACGATTCAGCTTGAACTGTCCGGAAGCTAACCTGTCTGAATGGGAGCAGGTGATTTACGAAGAAGCCAATCCGGGCGGCGAAGTGACTATCGGTATGGTCGGCAAGTATATTGAACTGCCGGATGCCTATAAGTCAGTTATCGAGGCGCTGAAGCACGGTGGTCTGAAGAATCGCGTCTCCGTCAACATCAAGCTGATTGATTCGCAGGATGTTGAAACGCGCGGCGTTGAAATTCTCAAAGATCTGGATGCGATTCTCATCCCTGGCGGCTTCGGCTACCGTGGTGTTGAAGGCAAGATCGCCACTGCACGCTATGCGCGTGAAAACAATATTCCATACCTCGGCATCTGCCTGGGTATGCAGGTTGCGCTGATTGAATTTGCGCGCAACGTAGCGGGAATGGAAAACGCGAACTCTACGGAATTTGTGCCAGACTGTAAGTACCCTGTCGTGGCGCTGATTACGGAATGGCGCGACGAAGACGGTAACGTCGAAGTCCGTACCGAGAAGAGCGATCTGGGTGGCACCATGCGTCTTGGCGCACAGGCCTGCCAGCTGTCAGACGATAGCGTGGTTCGCAAGCTGTACGGCGAGCCGGTGATTACCGAGCGCCATCGTCACCGCTATGAAGTCAACAACATGTTGTTGAAACAAATTGAAGCTGCAGGTCTGCGTGTTGCAGGCCGTTCTGGGGATGATCAGTTAGTCGAGATCATCGAAGTGCCAAACCATCCGTGGTTCGTGGCCTGCCAATTCCACCCGGAATTTACTTCAACGCCGCGTGACGGGCATCCGCTGTTTGCAGGCTTCGTGAAAGCCGCCAGCGAGTACCAGAAGCGTCAGGCGAAGTAAAAAAAGTTAGAACGGCAACGCGTACCCCTGGTACGCGTTGTTTGTCTGGAGTTTTAGTTTAACTTGTACTGAGGAAAATCTAATGTCCAAAATCGTTAAAGTCATCGGTCGTGAAATCATCGACTCCCGTGGTAACCCGACCGTTGAAGCCGAAGTTCATCTGGAAGGTGGTTTCGTCGGTATGGCTGCTGCTCCATCAGGCGCATCTACAGGTTCCCGCGAAGCGCTGGAACTGCGTGATGGCGACAAATCCCGTTTCATGGGCAAAGGCGTACTGAAAGCGGTTGGCGCTGTTAACGGTCCTATTGCTCAGGCTATCGTTGGCAAAGATGCCAAAGATCAGGCTGGCATCGACAAGATCATGATCGATCTGGACGGTACTGAAAACAAATCTAACTTCGGTGCGAACGCAATCCTGGCAGTTTCCCTGGCGAACGCCAAAGCAGCCGCTGCTGCTAAAGGTATGCCACTGTTCGAGCACATCGCTGAACTGAACGGCACCCCAGGCAAATACTCCATGCCTGTACCAATGATGAACATCATCAACGGTGGTGAGCACGCAGACAACAACGTTGATATTCAGGAATTCATGATTCAGCCTGTTGGCGCGAAATCCCTGAAAGAAGCGGTGCGTATGGGTTCTGAAGTGTTCCACAACCTGGCTAAAGTTCTGAAAGCTAAAGGTATGAACACTGCTGTTGGTGACGAAGGTGGCTACGCGCCAAACCTGGGTTCTAACGCAGAAGCGCTGGCTGTTATCGCTGAAGCGGTTAAAGCAGCAGGCTACGAGCTGGGCAAAGACATCACCCTGGCGATGGACTGTGCAGCATCTGAATTCTACAAAGACGGTAAATACGTTCTGGCTGGCGAAGGCAACAAAGCATTCACCTCCGAAGAGTTCACCCACTTCCTGGAAGACCTGACCAAACAGTACCCAATCGTTTCTATCGAAGACGGTCTGGACGAGTCTGACTGGGATGGTTTCGCATACCAGACCAAAGTACTGGGCGACAAAATCCAGCTGGTTGGTGACGATCTGTTCGTAACCAACACCAAGATCCTGAAAGAAGGCATCGAGAAAGGCATCGTTAACTCCATCCTGATCAAATTCAACCAGATCGGTTCTCTGACCGAAACGCTGGCTGCGATCAAAATGGCGAAAGACGCTGGCTACACCGCTGTTATCTCTCACCGTTCTGGCGAAACTGAAGACGCTACCATCGCTGACCTGGCTGTGGGTACCGCTGCTGGCCAGATCAAAACCGGTTCTATGAGCCGTTCTGACCGTGTTGCTAAATACAACCAGCTGATTCGTATCGAAGAAGCGCTGGGCGAAAAAGCACCTTACAACGGTCGTAAAGAGATCAAAGGCCAGGCATAAGCCTGAACTTTCGTTCTTATGAAAAAACCCGCTTCGGCGGGTTTTTTGTTTTCTATAGCAGAAGCGGCAGCGTGGCGCTGGCCGTTTGCTGGCTTACGTCACCGTAATGGCTGTCTACTGCAATAAGGGAAGTGGTAAGCAGTTCAACCAGCAGCATCACGCCAACCTTGGCATTGAGCGCACCCGCGCTCAGCGGTCCCTCGGGCTTGGCTGCAACCAGCTGTAAATCGCTCAGGGAGGCCAGCGGGCTGCGGGGTGTATTGCTGAGCGCCAGTACCTTAACGCCACGCTTGCGGGCGAGTTTCACCACGTGAAGCAGATCCCGTGTAGAGCCAGAACTTGAGATGGCCACCACCAGCGTCTCTTTCGAGAGCGTCGTCGCATTCATGGCGGCGCGATGCATATCGCTAAACAGCTGTGCAGGTTTGCCGAGTCGCAGCAGCTTGTAATGCAAATACTCCCCCAGAATCGCGCTGGCCGCCACCCCGTAAATTTGCACTGATTGCGCCTGATGCAAGGCCAGTGTCGCCTGTTCAAGCTGGGCCCGGTCGAGGAGTTTTGCGGTATCTTGCAGCGCCTGGACAGACTCATCCACCACGTTATCTATCGCATCTCCTGCCTGACGCTCTGGCAAACCCTGCTGAATATCCAGCGCAAGCGCCATTTTAAATTCGTTATATCCCTTACAGCCCAGCGTGCGGCAAAGGCGTGTGACGCTGGCCTCGCTGGTGCCGCTTTCACGCGCCAGCTCGGTGATCGTCAGGTAGAGCACCCTGGCAGGATCGTTGAGAACAAACTCCCCCAGTTTTTGTTGCGTTGGGCTGTACCCGGAAGCCTCCTGGCGTAGCTTCAGCAGCAGGTTTTCATGGTCCGACATGCTAGATCCTTAATGCGTTTCTCTGCCAACTAGTGTGGCGGAAAGCGGGGGAGAGATGCCAGTCATTTCGAAAAAGTATGATCGGCGTCCTGATTTTTGGTGGTAATTTTCACAATTTAAATTATATGTGGTAAAAATTTTCATCAACAACCAGGGGGATAAAAAAATGATGCAAATGTTCAGCGGAGCGTCTTCCGGCGGATGGTTTGAAAAAGCGCAGCGCTTTGGCAAATCCTTTATGTTACCCATCGCCATACTGCCCGCAGCAGGTCTGTTGTTGGGGATCGGCGGGGCGCTATCGAATCCGAATACGCTTACCGCGTATCCATTTTTAGACGTTGGCTGGCTACAGGCCATCTTTACCATCATGAGCAGTGCAGGCTCGATTGTGTTCGCAAACCTGTCGGTACTGTTTGCTGTTGGGGTCGCCGTTGGGCTGGCAAAAAATGATAAAGGTACGGCAGGGCTGGCGGCATTACTCGCTTATCTGGTGATGAATGCCACTATCAATGCGCTGCTGATCCTGACCGGAAAACTGGCGCATGAGAACCCGGGCGCCGTAGGGCAGGGCATGACGCTGGGTATTCAGACGCTTGAAACGGGCGTGTTTGGTGGGGTCGTTATTGGGCTTGTGACCTGCGCACTGCATCATCGGTTTAATAAAATCGCGCTTCCGCAATTCCTGGGCTTTTTTGGCGGCTCACGCTTCGTACCCATTATCAGCTCACTGGCGGCGATACTCGTCGGCGCGCTGATGACCGTGGTCTGGCCGCATTTTCAGAAGCTGATCTTTGGCCTTGGCGGTCTGGTGGATGCCACCGGCTATCTGGGAACATTGCTGTACGGCTTCATCCTGCGCATGCTTGGCCCGTTTGGCCTGCACCACATCTTTTATCTGCCGTTCTGGACCACCGCGCTTGGCGGCAGTGAAATTGTTAACGGTCACCTGGTTGAGGGCACGCAGCGGATCTTCTTTGCTCAGCTCGCGGACCCGAACACCCAGCACTTCTATGAGGGCACGTCGCGCTTCATGTCCGGGCGCTTTATCACGATGATGTTTGGCCTGCTGGGCGCCTGCCTGGCGATGTACCACACGGCTAAACCCGAGAACAAGAAGCGCGTAGCCGGGCTGCTGCTGTCAGCGGCGTTAACCTCTTTCCTGACGGGCATTACCGAGCCCATCGAGTTCTCATTCCTGTTTATTGCGCCGGTGCTGTACGTCATTCATGCGCTGTTTGACGGGCTGGCGTTTATGCTCGCGCACATGCTGCATATCACCATCGGGCAAACTTTCTCCGGCGGGTTTATTGATTTCGTGCTGTTCGGCATTTTGCAGGGTGAAGCGAAAACTAACTGGATGTTCGTCCCGCTGGTAGGCGTACCGTGGTTCTTCCTTTACTACTGTACTTTCCGCTATCTGATTAAACGTTTTGATTTTGCCACGCCGGGCCGTGAAAAGGAGGCGTTGGCTGACGAGGCTACCCTGCCGCAAAGCGAGCGTGCCGCGGCGGTGATCGCCGGATTGGGTGGAAGAGACAATCTGGATGACGTTGACTGCTGCGCCACGCGTCTTCGCGTCACGGTGAAAGACAGTAGCAAAGTCAATGAAGCAGCACTGAAAGCGACCGGCGCGCGCGGCGTTATCGTCCGCGGCAACGGTGTCCAGGTCATCTATGGCCCGCACGTCACCATTATCAAAAACGAAGTGGAAGAGATCTTATCGTAATGAAAACTGTACTGGATAACCTGAAAGGAAAACTGGTCGTCTCCTGCCAGGCGCTGGAAAATGAACCGCTGCACAGCCCGTTTATTATGTCGCGAATGGCGCTGGCGGCAGCCCAGGGCGGTGCCGCTGCGATCCGCGCCAATAGCGTGGTGGATATCAAGGCTATCAAAGGGCTGGTCTCACTGCCGGTCATCGGCATCATCAAACGGGACTATCCGGATAGCGAGGTGTTTATCACCGCAACGCTCAAAGAAGTGGATGAGCTGATGGCGGTCGCCCCGGACATCGTTGCGCTGGATGCGACCGCCCGGAAACGGCCCGGTGGCGTATCGCTGGACATGCTGATCGCGCAGATCCGCACCCGTTACCCTTCGCTGCTGCTGATGGCGGATATTGCCACCGTGCAGGAGGCCGTGACCGCGCAGGCGCTGGGGTTTGATTGTGTCGGAACCACCCTTTACGGTTATACGGCAGAGACCGCGGGCCATTCGCTACCGGAAAATGACTGCGCGTTTTTGAAAGAGGTGCTGTCTGCCGTCACGATCCCCGTGATTGCCGAAGGTAACGTGGATACCCCCGATCGCGCGGCCAGGTGTCTGGAGTTGGGTGCGCATACGGTTGTCGTCGGCGGGGCGATCACCCGACCGCAGCAAATTACGGAACGGTTTATGGCGGCAATTGGCGCGCAAAGCACCGATGGAGCATGATCATCTGACGGGGATCTGCGATACTTATCGTTTATTCCCTTAACAGAGTTGACTATGCAGTACCCGATTAACGAGATGTTCCAGACCCTGCAAGGCGAGGGTTACTTTACCGGCGTTCCCGCTATCTTTATTCGTTTACAGGGATGCCCGGTTGGCTGCGCCTGGTGTGATACCAAACATACGTGGGATAAGCTCGCAGATCGGGAAGTGTCGCTGTTCAGCATTCTGGCGAAAACCAAAGAGAGCGATAAATGGGGCGCGGGCAGCGCGGAAGATCTGCTTGCCATTATTGGTCGTCAGGGCTGGACGGCGCGGCATGTGGTGATCACCGGCGGGGAACCCTGCATTCACGATTTGATGCCCCTCACCGAACTGCTCGAGAAGAACGGCTATAGCTGTCAGATCGAAACCAGCGGTACCCATGAAGTGCGCTGCTCCCATTCAACGTGGGTAACGGTTTCACCGAAAGTGAATATGCGCGGCGGTTATGACGTACTGTCGCAGGCGCTTGAGCGTGCGGATGAGATCAAACATCCGGTGGGGCGCGTGCGTGACATCGAAGCGCTGGACGAACTGCTGGCGACGCTGACGGACGAAAAGCAGCGCGTGATCGCGCTACAGCCTATCAGCCAGAAAGACGATGCAACCCGTCTGTGCATTGAAACCTGTATCGCCCGCAACTGGCGCCTGTCGATGCAGACGCACAAATATCTGAACATTGCCTGATACTTTTGTGGCCCCGCTTAACGCGGGGCTTTTGTTGTTGGCAGTAAAGCCCAGGTCACGACTGCCGACCCAAGGCAAATCGCACTGTTGAACAGCAAGGCATACTGCGCGGCACTGGCCATTCCCATCGGCAGCCATAGGGCGTACAGCGATGCGGTGACCGCGATCCCCATTGCGCCGCCAAGGGAACTGCCCATCTTATAGATCCCTGAAGCCACCCCCACTTTGTTTTCAGGGGCATTCATTACCGCCGTGTCCGTTGAGGGCGTGGCGTAACATCCGAGCCCCAGCCCGAATAAAATATTGCTCAGAAAGACGGTGACAATGTAGACCTCTTTGCTTAAGAAGGTGCATGAAATCAGCGTAATACCTGTTGCGGTCAGCAGCGGGCCGGTCATCATCGGCAGCCTGGCGCCATAGCGCTGAAGCAGTTTTTCACCCACCCGGATCATCGCCAGTACGGTAACCAGATACCCCAGCGTCATCATGCCGGTCTGTAGCGGTGACAGATGATGGCCTTGCTGCAACCAGATGCTGGCGATCATCATGGTGCCAATGCAGCCGTTGAGCAGGAAATTTGAGAATACCGAGGCGCTATAGGCACGGTTTTTAAACAGGGCGAAATCGATCAATGCCGCATCGCCCTTCCGCCGCCCGGTAACGACAAAGCACATCAGTGCAATCACGGCTCCACACAGTACAAGAAGCGATAAACTGCTGCTCCAGCCCCAGCTGTGTCCTTTGCTGATAAACAGATTGAACAGCACCAGCATAAGGACAAAACTCACCAGGCCGCTGATATCCAGCTTGTGTCGACACGCATCAGGGCTGCGGCTTTCCGGCGTGGCGCGGATAAGCAATAGCGCGACCAGAGCCACCACTATCGACAAAATAAAAATCCAGCGCCAGCCCAGCGTGGTGGCGATGGCGCCTCCCACAAACGAGCTCAGGCCACTCCCGCCCCATGAACCAATAACCCAGAAGCTGATTGCGCGCTGGCGTGCTTTCCCTTCATACCAGGTCTTAATCAGCGCCAGCGTGGCGGGCATGATGCAGGCCGCGGATAGCCCCTGTATCGCTCTTCCCAACAGAAACAGGACGGGCTCCCATGAAATGAACAGCAGACCGCTTCCGATCATGCTCAAAATCAGGCCTGTCATGGTCAGGCGCATGCGCCCAAACTTATCGGCAAACCCACCGCAGGCTACGACAAAACAGCCGCTAAACAACGCGCTCAGGCTGACGGCCAGCGTAAGGGTTTCGAGGGCAATGTCGAGGCTATTCTGCATGGCCGGAACCACGTTGATAACCGACTGGGCAAACAGCCAGAAGGTCAGAACGCTCATGACGATACCCGCCAGCAGCCGATCGTTACCGGCGTAGGCGGATGCGTCTGTCAGGGAAACGGTACTCATAATGCAGCCCTCCCGGGAAGGTGCGAATCAGCGCAGATAGTGTTCGGTCAGTGCGGCCCACAGCGCCGCGCCGGTGAGGAGAATAGTGTCGTTAAAGTCGTAGCCCGGGTTATGCACCATGCAGCGGTCAGGCTCATCGCCAGCGCCAAGGGTGAAATAACAGCCATTGGGATTTTTCTCGAGCATGAACGCAAAGTCCTCGCTGCCCATAAACGCATTCACCTCCGCGACGGACTCCTGACCGAACAGATCGGTGGCGACGTTGCGCACCATCTCATTGGCTTGCGGATTGTTTTTCAGTACCGGGCTGCCATTAATGTGTCGAATGGTAGCCGTGGCATTGAAACTTTCCGCCTGCGCAACGGCGATATCATGGATGCGCTGTAGCACGGTTTGCCGCACGCTTTCATCCAGCGTGCGCACGGTAAGTTTCATCAATACTTTGTCGTTGATGATGTTGGGGGCATGTCCAGCCTGAATGCTGCCTACGGTAACGACGGCAGGCTGAAAAGGGGTGATATTGCGCGAAACAATGGACTGCAAAGCGATAGTGATATGACAGGCAACCAGGGTGGCATCTACGGTATGTTCTGGCACCGCACCGTGACCCCCCACGCCGTTAACCTCAATATGAAGGGTGTCCGAAGAGGCCATCATGGCGCCATCGCGCAGACCAATTTTTCCGACGGGCTGTGACGGCATATTGTGCAGACCAAAAATGTGGTCGCAGGGGAACAGGTCAAACAAACCGTCCTCTACCATAACGCGTCCGCCATACAGAAGTTCTTCCGCGGGCTGAAAAATAAGGTGCAGCGTGCCGTTAAAATTGCGGGTGCGTGCCAGGTACTCCGCTGCATACAGGAGCGTTGTGGTGTGGCCGTCATGACCGCAGCCGTGGAATTTACCCTCAACGGTACTGCTCCAGGCCTTGCCGCTGTTTTCCTGCATAGGCAGCGCATCCATGTCGGCGCGCAGACCCAGGCGTTTAGGCCCGTTACCCACCTTCAGTGTGCCGACCACACCGGTTTTCGCCAGGCCGCGATGAACATCATATCCCCATTCCTCAAGCAACGCCGCAACGCGATCGCTCGTATTGTGCTCCTCAAAACCAATTTCAGGATGCTGATGAAAATAGCGACGTAATTCAGTGAACTGGGCTTCTTTGCCGCGCAGAGCTTCGATAATTGGATGTGTCATTTTTGTTATCCTTTTTATGCCAAACGGTGATAATTTCGAGTCTATGACGATCGCACTGCCAGAAAATGCATTTTTTTGTTGTAAAGCGACGGTTTTGTTTTGATTGTTTTTCATACAATTCCGTTATGACAAAAAAGAGCCGGTCATTATTTGTCTTTGATGAGGGGAAAGATGAATCAGCGGGGAGATGAATTTTGGGTGGAGATCCAGGACATTCGCCACTGCGTGGAGGATGAAGGCGATACGCTAACGTTGCTCTGGGTGCTGGAAGGGCGGGCTGAGCTGAATACCGATGTGGGACGTGACATCCTGGAGGCCAATACCCTTGCCATCATCAACCGTCATCGACGCTGGCAGTTCACGAGCGAAACGGCAAATATCACCCTGCGCGTGTCCCTTTCCGGGCGCTGGGTGGTCCAGCTCTGCAATGATTTTTTTGTCCATGATTACGCTATACCGGCAGAAGCCGGAGGCGTCTGGCCCCAATGCGATGCGCTTCGCGATCTGCTGCGCCAGCTTCTTGTGGTCACCCTCATTAACGACCCACACCGCTACCGGTTGGAGACGTACCGCTGGCTGAGCGAGATATTGCTGTTGCTGACCAGCCGCTTTCAGCAGCCCGCCCGGTATTTGTCCCGTGAACTTTCCCCAGCGCACAGCAAACGCATTGCCCGGGTGATAGAGCGGATCAATGCCAGTTATTCTCGCCGTATTACGCTAGCGGAAATCGCCGCGAGTGAATATGTCTCTGAAGCCTGGCTCTCTCGTCTCTTTAGAAAGGAAGTGGGGATCAGTTTCATGCAGTACATCACCACCCTGCGGCTGGAAAAGGCGGCTGACGCGCTCCGTCTGACGAACCGACCGCTGCACCAGATTGCGCTTGAGCAGGGTTTCGCCAGCACGCGTATGATGACCGATCGGTTTCGGCGTGTTCACAATATGTCCCCGGGTGAGTTTCGTAAGTCCCGACGCCAGCACCCGGAGGCCACACGTGTTCGTACGGACAGGTGTGAGCAGCGCTATCCGGTGGCCATGGATAAGCTGTTTAGCCTGCTCAATGAACCGGTGGCGCGCGGCTGGGGAGCCTCCCCGCTTATCGATCGACCGCAGCAGGAGCAGACACTGGATCTTGAGCAGCTTAATTCTCTCTCCACCTCGCTGCGCCGTATGCGGGTGGTCATTACTCTGCGTGAGCTCGACGATTTACTGCGTGAGGACGTTCGTCAGAATCTTGAAGCGATAAATGAGGCCATTCCCATAGAGGGGATTGATATCGCCGAACCTTTTCTCAGCAGCCGTCTGTTTGCCACCGGGTGGGATGACCCCCAGATGGCGGGCTACGCCTGCTGGTACAATCTGCATCAGCTCTTCACCTGGCTGGCAAAAAAGCAATGGACGGTGCTGCTGCACACCGGCGTAACGACCCGTCGCGATCTACTTGCCCGTTTTTTACAACGGTCGGTCAATCATTTTTCGCCCGTGATCACCGCGGGCTGGCACTTTGTCATGCACTGGTCAACACAGGCGAGTGAGGAGACCCGGGAGCAGGTCTGGCTGGCGCAGCAAAACGTCATACGCAACTATCTGCCACAGGCAAAGTTTGGTTTATGGCATCGATTTTCACCCGACAGCGCGGGCGTGAGCGACAATACCCTGTTCAGCTCAGCCATCCTGATGCAGGCCGATTTTCTTGCCTGTTCAGCCGATGCCAATGAACTTCTCGATCCTGCGCAGCGGGAGCCAGCCCAACTCTCTTCTACAGAAAATTATCCGGTACAGAAGATCCGCCAGATTATCGCCGCCCTTCGTCTGCGCAAATGTTCGCTTCCCGTCTGGCTTCTCTCCTGGAATACCCTCACCGGGAACACGCGGGCGACAAACGGCTGGTTTTTTCGTGGGGCGCTGCTGATGCAGAGCCTGCTCGGGCTATCGGAACAGGTCTGGCTAGGGGGATTCTGGCTCAATTCGGGCCTTCAGGGTGAAGCCCGTGCGAACAACACCATCGATACGTCAAGCCTTGCGCTACAGTACAACCATGGTCTTCCACGGCCGGTTTATTGGGTACTCTGGCTCTGGCAACGCCTGCGGGGCGAGGTGCTGGTAAACGACGGGCGTGTTCTGCTCACGCGCCATCACAATGGTTACCAGTTGCTGCTGCGTAATGTGGTGGTTTTTAATCCGCTCCTTTCCAGTGAAGAAGCATTCATCCAGCGTTTTCGCCAGCAGTATCATTTACACCTGAAGGGAATGCGCGGTATTTGGCGAATTAAACGCCATCTTTTCGATCAGCATAACGGCGCGCTCTATCCGTTGCTTGAAGGGGTAGGCAGCGAAAGCGGCCCTGACGAAGAGATGTGGCGCTGGATAGCGCACAAAGCGCGTCCAACGCTTTCCCTATACGATGAACGCATTGATGACGGCTGGCAACTGACAGAATCACTGGAGAGTAATGCGCTGGTGCTCTATGAGTTTACGCCGCTCGTGCCTCTTGAGGCCGAAACGGAGGAGATTCACTCCCCGCGGTAGACGCAGCCTGCCGTGCAGGTCTCTTTGATCATCACCGCGCTCAGCAGCGGCACAAGCGGTTTCATCTGATCCCAAATCCATTTCGCCAGCACTTCGCTGGTCGGGTTTTCAAGGCCCGGAATATCATTCAGATAGTAGTGATCGAGACGATCGTAGGTCGGCTTAAACGCGGCCTTCAGTTCGGCAAAGTCCATGATCCAGCCCGTATGGGGATCGACTTCACCGGTGATTTCAAGACGCACCATAAACGAGTGTCCATGCAGGCGGCCACATTTGTGCCCGGCAGGAACGTGTGGAAGGTGGTGTGCGGCTTCGAAGGTGAAATCTTTAAACAGTGTGGTGGACATCATAGCTCTCAGGAATGCGGAAAAAACCGCCGCATAGTACCGGAAAGCACAATTTTTATCATTAACTAAAACGGCTCTGAACGGTCACCGCCTCGTATTCATGGTGTTTATCGACTTTTGTTGTTTTATTTCATATAGTTATTTAATCGCTTTTATCGTTAAGAACGATAACTAAAACAGGTTAGTCCATTTGGTTATTTATTATTTCCATCCCTTCTTTAATTGTTATTATCCCCGCCGTTAACCTTATCTTCAGTTTGGATTTATTCGCTTAAAGTCCGCTTTGCTACTGGAACATAACGACGCATGACAACACAGGCCCCACCTTCAAATTTGCTTCCCCTTAACCCGGAGCAACTGGCGCGCCTCCAGGCCGCGACTTCCGATTTTTCACCCACCCAGCTTGCCTGGGTCTCCGGCTATTTCTGGGGAATGCTGAACCAGCAGCCGGGTGCTGTGGCAGGCGTACCGCCAACGGCCGTTGAAATTCCTGCCATCACGCTTATCTCCGCTTCGCAAACGGGTAATGCCCGTCGTGTGGCCGAAGCGCTGCGTGATGACCTGCTCGCCGCGAAGCTGAACGTTAACCTGGTCAACGCCGGGGATTATAAATTCAAACAGATCGCGTCAGAAAAACTGCTGGTGGTGGTGGCGTCAACGCAGGGGGAAGGTGAGCCTGCTGAAGAAGCCGTCGCGCTGCATAAGTTCCTGTTCTCGAAAAAAGCACCAAAGCTCGAGGGCACCGCCTTTGCCGTCTTCGGCCTCGGTGATACGTCCTATGAATTTTTCTGCCAGTCCGGTAAAGATTTCGACAGCAAGCTGGCGGAGCTGGGCGCAGAGCGCCTGCTGGATCGCGTAGACGCTGACGTGGAATACCAGGCTGCCGCCGCCGAATGGCGGGCGCGCATCGTTGAGGTGCTGAAGGCCCGCGTCCCGAAAGAGACGCCAGCGCAGGCCGCCGTTACCGTAGCCGGCACCGTTAACGAAATCCACACCAGCCCTTACACGAAAGAGGCGCCGCTGACGGCGAGCCTGTCGGTAAACCAGAAAATCACGGGCCGTGATTCAGAAAAAGACGTGCGCCATATCGAAATCGATCTCGGTGACTCTGGCCTGCGTTACCAGCCTGGCGATGCGCTGGGCGTCTGGTATCAGAACGATCCGGCGCTGGTGAAAGAGCTGGTCGAACTGCTGTGGTTGAAAGGCGATGAACCGGTTACCGTGGACGGCAAAACGCTCTCGATCTCCGAGGCGCTCCAGTGGCATTTCGAACTGACGGTCAACACCGCCAACATCGTTGAAAACTACGCCACCTTAACCCGCAGCGAATCGCTCCTTCCGCTGGTCGGGGACAAGGCGAAGTTACAGCAATACGCGGCGACAACGCCGATTGTCGATATGGTGCGTTTCTCTCCGGCACAGCTGGATGCTGACGCGCTGGTCGGCCTGCTGCGTCCGCTGACCCCGCGCCTGTACTCCATCGCCTCCTCGCAGGCGGAAGTGGAAAACGAAGTCCACATCACCGTTGGCGTGGTGCGTTACGACATCGAAGGCCGCGCGCGCGCGGGCGGGGCGTCAGGCTTCCTGGCAGACCGCGTGGAAGAAGAGGGTGAAGTTCGCGTCTTTATCGAGCACAACGACAACTTCCGCCTGCCGGCGAACCCCGAAACGCCGGTGATTATGATTGGCCCGGGCACCGGTATTGCGCCATTCCGCGCCTTTATGCAGCAGCGTGCAGCAGACGACGCGCCGGGTAAAAACTGGCTTTTCTTCGGCAACCCGCACTTTACTGAAGATTTCCTCTACCAGGTTGAGTGGCAGCGCTACGTCAAAGAGGGCGTGCTGACCCGCATCGATCTGGCCTGGTCCCGCGATCAGAAAGAAAAAGTATACGTACAAGACAAACTGCGCGAACAGGGCGCAGAGCTGTGGCGCTGGATCAATGACGGCGCCCACATTTATGTCTGCGGCGACGCCAATCGCATGGCGAAAGACGTTGAGCAGGCACTGCTGGAAGTGATTGCCGAATTCGGCGGTATGGATGCCGAAACGGCGGATGAATTTTTAAGTGAGCTGCGCGTAGAGCGCCGTTATCAGCGAGATGTCTACTAATGAGCGAAAAACATCCTGGCCCACTGGTGGTCGAAGGCAAACTGACTGATGCCGAGCGCATGAAGGTAGAGAGCAACTACCTGCGCGGTACCATTGCCGAAGATTTAAATGACGGCCTGACCGGCGGTTTCAAAGGCGACAACTTCCTGCTGATCCGTTTCCACGGTATGTACCAACAGGACGACCGCGATATCCGCGCCGAGCGTGCCGAACAGAAGCTGGAGCCGCGTCACGCGATGCTGCTGCGCTGTCGTCTGCCGGGCGGGGTAATCACCACGAAACAGTGGCAGGCGATCGACAAGTTTGCCGGTGAAAACACAATCTACGGCAGCATTCGTCTGACCAACCGTCAGACCTTCCAGTTCCACGGCATTCTGAAGAAGAACGTCAAGCCGGTGCACCAGATGCTGCACTCCGTGGGTCTGGACGCGCTGGCGACTGCCAACGACATGAACCGTAACGTGCTTTGCACCTCGAACCCGTACGAATCTGAGCTGCACGCCGAAGCGTACGAGTGGGCGAAAAAAATCTCCGAACATCTGCTGCCACGTACCCGCGCCTATGCGGAGATCTGGCTCGATCAGGAGAAAGTCGCCACCACCGATGAAGAGCCGATCCTCGGTCAGACCTACCTGCCGCGTAAGTTTAAAACCACGGTGGTGATCCCGCCGCAGAACGATATCGACCTGCACGCCAACGACATGAACTTCGTGGCGATTGCCGAAAACGGCAAGCTGGTCGGCTTTAACCTGCTGGTGGGCGGCGGTTTGTCCATTGAGCACGGTAACAAGAAAACTTACGCCCGCACCGCGAGCGAGTTCGGCTTCCTGCCGCTGGAGCACACGCTGGCCGTGGCAGAGGCGGTGGTTACGACCCAGCGCGACTGGGGTAACCGTACCGATCGTAAAAACGCGAAAACCAAATATACCCTTGAGCGCGTAGGCGTCGAGACGTTCAAAGAAGAAGTGGAGCGTCGCGCGGGCATCAAGTTTGAGCCGATCCGCCCTTACGAATTCACCGGTCGCGGCGATCGCATCGGCTGGGTAAAAGGCATCGACAATAACTGGCACCTGACGCTGTTTATCGAAAACGGCCGTATTCTTGATTATCCGGGCCGTCCGCTGAAAACCGGCCTGCTGGAAATCGCAAAGATCCACAAAGGCGAGTTCCGTATTACCGCCAACCAGAACCTGATCGTCGCCAGCGTGCCGGAAAGCGATAAGGCGAGAATTGAAGAGCTGGCCCGCGAGCACGGGTTGATGAATGCGGTGAGCGCGCAGCGTGAAAACTCAATGGCCTGCGTGTCGTTCCCGACCTGTCCGCTGGCGATGGCCGAAGCCGAGCGATTCCTGCCGTCCTTCACTGATAAAGTGGAGGCGATTCTGGAAAAACACGGTATTCCGGATGAGCATATTGTTATGCGCGTGACGGGCTGTCCGAACGGCTGCGGCCGCGCGATGCTGGCCGAACTCGGTCTGGTAGGGAAAGCGCCGGGTCGCTATAACCTGCATCTGGGCGGTAACCGTATCGGGACACGAATTCCGCGTATGTTCCGCGAGAACATCACCGAGCCGGAAATTCTCGATTCCCTCGACGTGCTTATCGGACGCTGGGCGAAAGAGCGCGAAGCGGGTGAAGGCTTCGGCGACTTTACGGTACGTGCGGGCATCATTCGCCCGGTGCTCGATCCCGCAAGGGATTTCTGGGAGTAATCCATCCTTTGCCCGGTGGCGCTTCGCTTACCGGGCCTACGGGTTTTGTAGGCCGGGCAAACGCAGTGCCGCCCGGCGAAACAGGTAAACGAGGTTCTTATGTCCGTACTCGATCTAAACGCCCTTAATGACCTGCCAAAAGTTGAACGCATTCTGGCCCTGGCAGAAACTAACGCCCAACTGGAAAAGCTCGACGCCGAAGGGCGCGTGGCGTGGGCGCTGGAAAACCTGCCGGGAGACTATGTGCTTTCGTCGAGCTTTGGCATTCAGGCGGCGGTCAGTCTGCATCTGGTGAATCAGATCCGTCCGGACATTCCGGTGATCCTCACCGATACCGGCTATCTGTTCCCGGAGACCTATCAGTTTATCGACGAGCTGACGGACAAGCTCAAGCTGAACCTGAAGGTTTATCGCGCAACCGAAAGCGCGGCCTGGCAGGAGGCGCGTTACGGCAAGCTGTGGGAGCAGGGCGTTGAGGGCATCGAGAAATACAATGAGATCAACAAGGTCGAGCCGATGAACCGCGCGCTGAAAGATCTTCATGCGCAGACGTGGTTTGCTGGGCTCCGCCGCGAGCAGTCCGGGAGCCGGGCAACGCTGCCGGTGCTGGCGGTGCAGCGTGGCGTGTTCAAAGTGCTGCCGATCATCGACTGGGATAACCGCACGGTGTACCAGTATCTGCAAAAGCACGGGCTGAAGTACCATCCGCTGTGGGATCAAGGCTACCTGTCGGTAGGCGACACCCACACCACGCGTAAATGGGAACCGGGAATGGCGGAAGAAGAGACGCGATTCTTTGGGCTGAAGCGCGAGTGCGGGCTGCACGAAGGGTAATGTTTTTTCGCCCGGTGGCGTCTACGCCTTACCGGGCCTACGTTTCGTGCCGTTGTAGGCCCGGTAAGCGCAGCGCCACCGGGCTTAATTGCATCAGGCTTTCCCCGCTTTCGCCAGCTCCTTCACCAGCGGCAGCATCACTTTCACGACATCCCGGCTGCGGTGCTCAATCCGCTGCGGCAGCGTTTTATCAATGTGCTGCTGATTATCCAGCCGCACGTCATGCCAGCTGGTCCCGTTTGGGAACGCCTTCGATTTAGCGCGCTGCTGATAGCCATCTTTTTTGCCCAGCGCCCAGTTAGTTGCCTCGACGTACAGCACCGGAATGCCCGCCTTATCAAACACTTCACCGTCATTACAGCAGCCCGTGCCTTTGGGATAATCGGGGTTACCGCCCGGATTTGTCGCGGCATAGACGCCATGCGTGCGGGCAAGCGCCAGCGCGCGGTCGCGGGTGAGTTTACGTACGCTGCTCGGCGTGCTCTGTCCGCTATTAAAATAGAGCTTATCTCCCACGATCAGATTATCGAGGTTAATCACCAGCAATGTATTTTTCTTCTCCTCAGCGGTCATGCGCTTAAGGAGATTCTCAGCGCCGAGTTTTCCTTCTTCTTCACCGCTGGTCGCAACAAAGCGAATGCTGTATTTCGTCGGAATATTCTTCAGGCGTTCGGCCAGCTCAAGCATGACGCCCAGCCCCGCCGCATTGTCATCCAGTCCCTGAAGCGTCAGCCCGCCGAGGTTATTATCGACATCGGCGTCGCTCATCGGCGTGTAGGTATCAAGGTGCGCCATAATAATAATCTGCTCAGCCGCCTTTCCTTCGTGCGCCGCAATGACCGTGCTGCCGGTTACGTTATGCCAGTTCTGCGTTTTATTGCGTGAGGTATAGATGTAGCGGCTGTGGAAAGCGCGAATGTCGCTCTCATAGCCCATATCCGCAAACTGCTGACGAATATAGTCTGCCGAGAGCATTTCGGCTGGGGTTCCGGTCATGCGGCCCGGAAAGACCGTCGCAATATGCCGCGCCTGCATACTGGCTATTTCACCGTAAGATTGATTTTTTGCCTGAGCCGGAAGGATAAAGCAAACGCCGAGCGCCAGGGCAACGAATCGGTGGCGCATTGCGGAAAACATAGTGAGTCCTTAAAAACAGAGCAAAATTTTAACCCGCATAGTATGAAACTGTGATCGGGTAGACACAATTTGAATTGCGCTTAAATGCCCGAAATTTCGCATGTTAAGCACTTTTTGATATTTGCTTTTTCACGGCGTTATTCCATTGAGTAACTACTCATTCCAATTCGTAATTTCATTCGATCTAAGCTGCCCCCTATAGTCCCTTTATTCCTGGTTGTTAGTGAGTTGTTGCCTGTGGACTATCTCCCCCTTTTTGCCGCCTTGAAAGACCGACCGGTACTGGTTGTCGGGACGGGTGAAATTGCCGATCGCAAAATCGCGTTCCTGCAACGCGCCGGGGCGCAGGTGCAGGTCGTTGCAGAGGCGGATTTTGAAGAGTCTCAGATCGACAGCGTGGTGCTGGTGATTGCGGCAACCGAAGATCGGGCGCTCAATCGCCGAATCTCCGACGCAGCTCAGGACCGTCACCGTCTGGTGAACGTGGTAGACGACCAGCCGCTGTGCTCGTTTATCTTCCCGTCGATTGTTGACCGCTCGCCGCTGCTGGTGGCGATCTCCTCCGGCGGCACCGCGCCGGTGCTGGCGCGCGTACTGCGGGAAAAAATCGAAGCGCTGCTGCCGACCAGCCTCGGGCGCATGGCGGAGAAGGCCAGCTACTGGCGCAACCACCTTAAAACGCGTCTGACCAGCGTGACGGAACGCCGTCGCTTCTGGGAGCGTGTGTTTCGCGGCCGCTTTGCCAGCCTGATGCATGCCGGTAACGAGACGGCGGCGCAACAAATTCTCGAAGACGAACTGGATAACCCCGGCAGTACGGGCGGGGAGATCATTCTGGTGGGCGCCGGGCCGGGCGATGCCGGGCTGCTCACGCTGCGTGGCCTCCAGGTTCTTCAGGATGCGGATGTCGTGTTCTACGACCATCTGGTCACCGACGGTATTCGCGAACTGATCCGCCGTGACGCGGAGCAAATTTGCGTCGGCAAACGTGCCGGCGAGCACTCCGTGCCGCAGCACGACACCAATCAAATGCTGATTGCCGCCGCGAAAGCGGGCAAGACCGTGGTGCGCCTGAAAGGGGGCGACCCGTTTATCTTCGGCCGTGGTGGCGAGGAGTTGCAGGCGGCAGCCGAAGCGGGCGTCCCGTTCCAGGTGGTCCCCGGTATTACGGCGGCGTCTGCCGTCACGGCCTACGCCGGTATTCCGCTGACCCATCGCGATTACGCCCAGAGCGTGACCTTTGTGACCGGGCATTATAAAGCCGACAGCACGCCGTTTGACTGGTCGCATCTCGCCCAGAGCCGACAAACGCTGGCGATTTATATGGGCACGATGAAAGCGGCAGACATCAGCGAACAGCTTATTCAGCACGGTCGCGATGCGACGACGCCGGTAGCAGTTATCTCCCGCGGGACACGCGTCGATCAGCATGTCGCCATCGGCACTTTACAAGACCTTGCAACCCTGGCGAAAGACGCCCCGATGCCCGCCCTGATCGTGGTGGGAGAAGTGGTGCAGTTGCACAGCTCGCTCGCCTGGTTCCAACACACAACCGACACAGAAGGCTTCGGCGCTTCTGTTGTAAATTTGGCTTAAGGAACGGTTATGGACCAAAAACGACTTACTCACCTGCGGCAGCTCGAAGCGGAAAGTATCCACATTATCCGCGAAGTGGCCGCCGAGTTCTCTAACCCGGTGATGATGTACTCCATCGGTAAAGATTCCAGCGTCATGCTGCACCTGGCGCGTAAAGCGTTTTATCCGGGGACGCTGCCGTTCCCGCTGCTGCATGTGGATACCGGCTGGAAATTCCGCGAGATGTACGAGTTTCGTGACCGTACCGCCAAAGCCTACGGCTGCGAGCTGCTGGTGCACAAAAACCCGGAAGGGGTGGCGATGGGCATCAACCCGTTCGTGCACGGCAGCGCCAAGCATACCGATATCATGAAAACCGAAGGGCTGAAGCAGGCGCTGAATAAATACGGTTTTGATGCGGCCTTCGGCGGCGCGCGGCGTGACGAAGAGAAATCCCGCGCCAAAGAGCGTATCTACTCTTTCCGCGACCGCTTCCACCGCTGGGACCCGAAAAACCAGCGTCCGGAGCTGTGGCACAACTACAACGGCCAGATCAACAAGGGCGAAAGCATTCGCGTCTTCCCGCTCTCCAACTGGACCGAGCTGGATATCTGGCAGTACATCTATCTGGAAAATATTGAGATCGTTCCGCTGTATCTGGCAGCAGAGCGCCCGGTCCTGGAGCGCGACGGCATGCTGATGATGATCGACGACGATCGCATTGATTTACAGCCGGGTGAAGTGATCAAAAAACAGATGGTCCGTTTCCGTACTCTCGGCTGCTGGCCGTTGACCGGCGCGGTGGAATCCAGTGCGCAGACGCTGCCGGAGATCATCGAGGAGATGCTGGTGTCGACCACCAGTGAGCGACAGGGCCGCGTGATTGACCGCGACCAGGCAGGCTCCATGGAGCTGAAGAAACGTCAGGGTTATTTCTAAGGAGCCGCCATGAATACGACTATTGCCCAACAAATTGCCGATGAAGGCGGCGTAGAAGCTTATCTGCACGCCCAACAGTACAAAAGTCTGCTGCGTTTCCTGACCTGCGGCAGCGTTGATGACGGGAAAAGTACCCTGATTGGTCGTCTGCTGCACGACACGCGACAAATTTACGAAGATCAGCTCTCTTCCCTGCACAATGACAGTAAACGCCACGGCACCCAGGGCGAAAAACTCGACCTGGCGCTGCTGGTGGACGGCTTGCAGGCGGAGCGCGAGCAGGGCATTACCATTGATGTCGCCTATCGCTACTTCTCTACCGAAAAGCGCAAATTTATTATCGCCGACACCCCGGGGCATGAGCAGTACACCCGTAACATGGCGACCGGCGCGTCCACCTGTGACCTGGCGATCCTGCTGATGGACGCCCGTAAAGGCGTGCTGGATCAGACGCGTCGTCACAGCTTTATCTCTACGCTGCTGGGGATCAAACACCTGGTGGTGGCGGTGAACAAAATGGATCTGGTGGACTACAGCGAAGCGCGATTCGACGAGATCCGCCAGAGCTACCTGACCTTTGCTGAACAGCTGCCGGGCAACCTCGATATTCGCTTTGTGCCGCTGTCGGCGCTGGAAGGGGATAACGTCGCCTCTCAGAGCGCGAACATGCCGTGGTACAGCGGCCCGACGCTGCTGGAGGTGCTGGAAACCGTTGAAATTCAGCGCGTGGTTGAGACCCAGCCGATGCGCTTCCCGGTGCAGTACGTAAACCGTCCGAACCTCGATTTCCGCGGCTTCTCCGGCACCCTTGCGTCCGGCTCGGTCAACGTGGGCCAGCGCGTGAAGGTGCTGCCGTCCGGCGTGGAATCGACCATTGCCCGTATCGTCACCTTTGATGGCGATCTGGACGAAGCAGGGGCAGGTGAAGCGGTAACCCTGGTGCTAAAAGACGAGATTGACATCAGCCGCGGCGATCTGCTGGTCGACGCGCAGGAAACGCTGGCGGCGGTGCAAGGCGCATCCGTGGACGTGGTGTGGATGGCGGAACAGCCCCTGACAGCAGGCCAGAGCTATGACATTAAAATTGCCGGCAAGAAAACCCGCGCCCGCGTGGACGGCATTCAGTTCCAGGTGGACATCAACAACCTGACCCACCGTGACGTGAGCGAGCTACCGCTGAACGGCATCGGTCTGGTGGATCTGACCTTCGACGAGCCGCTGGTGCTGGATCCGTATCAGCAGAATCCGGTGACGGGCGGGCTGATCTTTATCGACCGCCTGACCAACGTCACCGTCGGCGCCGGGATGGTCCGTGAGCCAAACGCGCAGGCTACCGTGGCCTCTGAGTTCAGCGCGTTTGAACTTGAGCTGAATGCGCTGGTGCGTAAACACTTCCCGCACTGGGGCGCACGCGATTTGCTGGGAGGCAAGTAATGGCTGCCCATGATGAGAACGTCGTCTGGCATCCTCATCCGGTCACCGTCGCCCAGCGCGAACAGCTCCACGGTCACCGTGGGGTTGTGCTGTGGTTTACCGGGCTGTCTGGCTCCGGTAAATCCACGGTGGCAGGCGCGCTGGAAGAGGCGCTGCATCAGCAGGGAGTGAGCACCTACCTGCTGGACGGCGACAACGTGCGTCACGGCCTGTGTAGCGATTTAGGGTTCAGCGATGAAGACCGTAAAGAGAACATTCGCCGGGTGGGAGAAGTCGCCAGCCTGATGGCGGATGCCGGGCTGGTGGTGCTGACGGCGTTTATCTCACCGCACCGCGCCGAACGTCAGATGGTGCGTGAGCGCGTGGGCCGGAATCGCTTCATTGAAGTGTTTGTGGATACGCCGCTGGCAATCTGCGAAGCGCGCGATCCGAAAGGGCTGTATAAAAAAGCCCGCGCGGGAGAGCTGCGAAACTTCACCGGTATTGACTCGGTTTACGAAGCGCCTGAATCCCCTGAGATTCATCTGGAAGGTCAACAATTGGTAACAAATTTAGTAAGCCAATTATTAGACCTGCTCAGACGGGACGATATTATCAGATCCTGAGACGGTATCGTTCGGGAGCTGTCTTCCCGAGCGATGAGTCACGGTCACAGGATTAGCTATGCGCAACAGTGAAAACTACATGATTACCACCGGGTCGGAACCGTTAACGACCGACGACGAGACGACCTGGTCCTTCCCTGGGGCGATTGTCGGCTTTGTGTCGTGGCTACTGGCGCTGGGTATCCCGTTTTTGATCTACGGTGGAAACACCCTCTTTTTCTTCCTCTATACCTGGCCTTTCTTCCTGGCGCTGATGCCCGTTGCGGTTGTGGTGGGCGTGGCGCTGCACTCCCTTTTCAACGGCAAGCTCCTGTATAGTACGCTCATCACTATCGCCACCGTTGTGGTCATCTTTGGCCTGCTGTTTTTATGGCTGATGGGCTAACTTACGGCATAATTAAAACCCCGCAGTAGAGTCCAGCGGAAAGTTATGGGATGATGATGCCGTTTTTTCAGGGGGCAGGATGGGTAAACTAACGCTGCTGTTGCTGGCTTTGCTGGTCTGGCTGCAATATTCGCTGTGGTTCGGCAAAAACGGACTGCACGACTACAGCCGGGTGAGCGATGACGTCGCGGCACAGCAGGCGACAAACGCCAAACTTAAAGCGCGTAACGATCAACTTTTTGCTGAAATTGATGACCTCAATGGCGGCCAGGAGGCGATTGAGGAGCGCGCACGCAATGAACTTAGTATGACTAAGCCGGGCGAAACGTTTTATCGTCTGGTTCCGGATGCGTCTAAACGCAATCAGGGCTCCGCACAAAACAATCGATAATCAGGCCCAGGATTACGACATGGCAGCAACTTTTTCGGACGTCTGTGCCGTGGTGCCGGCCGCAGGTTTTGGCCGGCGTATGCAGACAGAATGTCCTAAGCAGTATCTCTCAATTGGCGATAAAACGATCCTCGAGCACGCCGTGGCGGCGCTGCTGGCGCATGCCCGGGTGAAACGCGTTGTTATTGCCATCAGCCCCGGCGATGCACGTTTTGCGCAGCTCCCGCTGGCGAATCATCCTCAGATTATCGTCGTTGACGGCGGCGCAGAGCGGGCTGACTCCGTTCTGGCGGGCATTCAGGCTGCCGGGAACGCGCAGTGGGTGCTGGTGCACGATGCCGCGCGTCCCTGTCTGCATCACGACGATCTGTCGCGTCTGCTGGCCCTGAGTGAAACCAGTAAAGTGGGCGGCATTCTGGCCGCCCCGGTGCGTGACACCATGAAGCGTGCCGAACCGGGTAAACCAGCGATTGCCCACACCGTCGAGCGCGTCGATCTATGGCACGCGCTGACGCCACAATTTTTTCCCCGCGAATTACTCCACGACTGCTTAACGCGAGCGCTTAAAGAAGGTGCGACCATTACGGACGAAGCCTCGGCGCTGGAGTATTGCGGTTTCCACCCCACGCTTGTTGAAGGACGCGCTGATAATATAAAAGTGACGCGCCCGGAAGACTTACAGCTCGCGGAATTTTATCTTACCCGTACGACCCCTCAGGAGAAGGCATAATGCGTATTGGACACGGTTTTGATGTACACGCCTTTGGTGGCGTTGGCCCAATTATCATTGGCGGCGTGCGCATTCCTTACGAAAAAGGTCTGCTGGCGCATTCTGATGGCGACGTGGCGCTGCATGCGCTGACCGACGCGCTGCTGGGTGCCGCCGCGCTGGGCGACATTGGCAAACTGTTCCCGGACACCGATCCTGCTTTTAAAGGCGCAGACAGCCGCGAACTGCTGCGCGAAGCCTGGCGTCGTATTCAGGCCAAAGGCTACACCCTCGGCAACGTTGATGTGACGATCATTGCTCAGGCACCAAAGATGCTGCCGCACATCCCTCAGATGCGCGTGTTTATCGCTGAAGATCTGGGTTGCCATATGGACGACGTCAACGTCAAAGCGACCACCACGGAGAAGCTGGGCTTTACCGGTCGTGGCGAAGGCATTGCCTGTGAAGCCGTGGCGCTGCTGGTGAAGGCGGCCAAATGACGGATTTCGACAATCTGACGTATCTGCACGGTAAACCGCAGGGCAAGGGTCTGCTGAAAGCCAACCCTGAAGATTTCGTGGTAGTGGAAGATCTGGGTTTTGAGCCGGACGGCGAAGGCGAGCACATCCTGGTGCGCATTCTGAAAAACGGCTGCAACACCCGCTTCGTGGCGGACGCGCTGGCAAAATTCCTCAATATTCACGCCCGCGAAGTGAGCTTTGCCGGTCAAAAAGATAAACATGCCGTGACCGAACAGTGGCTTTGCGCCCGCGTGCCCGGCAATGCCATGCCCGATTTAAGCAAATTTGAGCTTGAGGGCTGTAAGGTACTGGAGTACGCCCGCCATAAACGCAAATTGCGTCTGGGCGCACTGAAAGGCAATGCCTTTACCCTGGTGTTGCGCGAAGTGACCGAACGCGAGGACGTTGAAAAACGCCTGAAGGCCATTAACGAACGCGGCGTACCAAACTATTTCGGCGCTCAGCGCTTTGGTATCGGTGGTAGCAACCTGCTGGGCGCGCTGCGCTGGGCGCAAAGCGGTGCACCGGTGCGCGATCGTAATAAACGCAGTTTTTGGTTGTCGGCGGCCCGCAGTGCGTTGTTTAATCAGATTGTGAGCGAACGGCTGAAAAAACCGGACGCGAATCAAGTTGTTGTCGGCGATGCGCTACAATTAGCGGGACGCGGAAGCTGGTTTGTGGCAACGGCCGAAGAGATGGCCGATGTCCAGTCGCGCGTGGACGCTAAAACGCTGATGATTACCGCCGCCTTGCCGGGTTCAGGCGACTGGGGAACCCAGGGCGAGGCGCTGGCCGCTGAGCAGTCAGCGGTGGCGGATGCGCCAGAATTACAATCGTTGCTGGTGCGGGAAAAGGTCGAGGCGGCACGCCGTGCGATGCTCCTCTACCCGCAACAGCTGAGCTGGAACTGGTGGGATGACGTAACCGTCGAGTTACGCTTCTGGCTGCCGGCAGGTAGCTTTGCCACCAGTGTTGTCAGGGAACTTATCAACACGTCGGGTGATTATGCGAATATTGCTGAGTAACGATGACGGGATCCATGCGCCAGGTATTCAGACGCTGGCGAAACACCTCCGCGAATTTGCGGATGTGCAGGTCGTGGCTCCCGATCGTAACCGCAGTGGCGCGTCTAACTCATTGACGCTGGAGTCTTCACTTCGCACCTTTACCTTTGAGAATGGCGATATTGCCGTCCAGATGGGGACGCCGACCGACTGCGTGTTTCTGGGCGTGAACGCGCTGATGCGCCCGCGGCCGGACGTTGTGGTCTCCGGCATCAATGCCGGGCCAAATCTTGGCGATGATGTGATTTACTCCGGCACCGTGGCCGCGGCGATGGAAGGGCGTCACCTGGGGTTTCCGGCGCTGGCGGTCTCGTTAAACGGTCACACCCACTATGACACAGCCGCCGCGGTGACCTGCTCCATTCTCCGTGCGCTTGGCCGCGAGCCGCTGCGTACCGGACGTATCCTCAATATTAACGTGCCGGACCTCCCGCTGGACGAGATCAAAGGGATCCGCGTGACGCGCTGTGGCAGTCGCCATCCTGCCGATCAGGTTATTCCCCAGCAGGATCCGCGCGGCAATACCCTGTACTGGATCGGCCCGCCGGGAGCTAAATGCGATGCCGGACCAGACACCGACTTCGCTGCGGTGGATGAAGGGTACGTTTCCGTTACGCCGTTGCACGTAGATTTAACCGCTTATAGCGCGCATGATGTGGTGTCGGACTGGTTAGATCGGGTCGGAGTGAACGCGCAATGGTAAGTAAACGTGTACAAACTCTTCTGGAACAATTACGCGCACAGGGGATCGCCAACGAGCAGGTGCTGAACGCGCTTGCCCAGGTTCCCCGTGAGAAGTTTGTAGATGAGGCGTTTGAACACAAAGCGTGGGAAAACGTGGCGCTGCCCATTGGGCAAGGCCAGACGATTTCGCAGCCCTACATGGTGGCGCGTATGACGGAGCTTCTGGAGCTAACGCCAGAGTCCCGGGTGCTGGAAATTGGCACCGGTTCAGGGTATCAAACCGCGATCCTGGCTCACCTTGTGCACCATGTCTGTTCGGTGGAACGGATTAAAGGGTTGCAGTGGCAGGCGCGCCGTCGCCTGAAACAGCTTGATTTACATAATGTATCGACACGCCACGGCGATGGATGGCAGGGTTGGCAGGCTCGCGCCCCGTTTGACGCCATCATTGTCACGGCAGCGCCACCTGAAATCCCCACTGCGCTTCTTTCGCAGCTGGACGAGGGTGGCATTCTTGTATTGCCCGTCGGCGATGAGCAGCAGCTTTTGAAGCGCGTTCGTCGACGCGGCGGCGAGTTTATTATCGATACCGTGGAAGCCGTGCGCTTTGTGCCCCTGGTTAAGGGCGAACTGGCCTGAGACTCGGATTTTTCCAGGGTTATTAAGGCAAATTCAGCGTATGGTGTGGCGCGATAGATTCGTGCCATCACGGTTATTTTTAAGTCACTGGTAGTTAACACATTCCTGGGGGATAAATGAGCGCGGGAAGCCCAAAATTCACCATCAGCCGTGTTGCGGCATTATCACTGGTTTCGCTCTGGCTGGCAGGCTGTACAAGTTCAAATAACGCGCCTGCGCCCGTCAGTTCCGTTAATGGAACCAGCGGCTCGGGTAACACGTCCAGCGGAATGTTGATCACCCCTCCGCCTAAAATGGGCACCTCAACGGCGCAGCAAACTCCGCAGATCCAGCCGGTTCAACGTCCAGTTACGCAGCCTACGCAGATTCAGGCAGTGGAACAGCCTGTTCAGACTGAAAATGGCCGCATAGTGTATAACCGTAAGTATGGGAACATTCCGAAAGGTAGCTATACCGGCGGCAGCACCTATACCGTGAAGCGCGGCGATACGCTGTTCTATATTGCCTGGATCACCGGGAACGATTTCCGCGATCTGGCACAGCGAAACAACGTCCAGGCCCCGTATGCTCTGGAAGTCGGGCAAACGCTTCAGGTTGGCAACGCGACGGGGACACCGCTTACGCCAGGCAACACCGTTTCAGCGGCCGACGTAACTGCGCAAAATAACAGCGTTACTCCTGCACAAAAAACCACCACGGTGGTTGCTTCACAACCTGTAATTACGTATTCTGAGGATTCAGGTGATCAGAGTGCTAACAAAATGTTGCCGAATAATAAAGGTACTGCGACTGTTGTCACAGCACCGACTACGGCACCTGTGGTTAGCTCTACTGTACCGACTGCAAGCAGTCAGAATGCCAGCTCGTCAATCACCACCTGGCGCTGGCCAACTGACGGCAAGATTATCGAGAACTTCGCTACCTCTGAGGGGGGCAACAAAGGGATCGATATCGCAGGCAGTAAAGGACAGGCAATCATCGCGACCGCAGACGGACGCGTTGTCTATGCCGGTAACGCACTGCGCGGTTACGGTAATCTTATTATCATCAAACATAACGATGATTACCTGAGTGCCTACGCCCATAACGACACTATGCTGGTCCGGGAACAACAAGAAGTTAAGGCGGGGCAAAAAATCGCTACCATGGGTAGCACCGGAACCAGTTCTACACGCTTGCATTTTGAAATTCGTTACAAGGGGAAATCCGTAAACCCGCTGCAATATTTACCGCAGCGATAAATTGACGGGGCATGCCAGCCAGGGTGTCTCGTCCAGGGATCACGGGTAGGAGCCACCTTTATGAGTCAGAATACGCTGAAAGTTCATGATTTAAATGAAGACGCGGAATTTGATGAGAACGGATCAGAGGCTTTTGACGAAAAAGCCTTAGTAGAAGAGGAACCCAGTGATAACGATTTGGCTGAAGAAGAGCTGTTATCGCAGGGTGCCACACAGCGTGTGCTGGACGCGACTCAGCTTTACCTTGGGGAGATTGGTTACTCCCCACTGCTAACGGCCGAAGAAGAAGTCTATTTCGCACGTCGTGCTTTGCGTGGTGATGTTGCCTCGCGTCGTCGCATGATCGAAAGTAACCTGCGACTGGTCGTGAAAATTGCCCGCCGTTACGGCAATCGTGGTCTGGCTCTGCTGGATCTGATTGAAGAGGGCAACTTAGGTCTCATCCGCGCAGTTGAGAAGTTTGACCCGGAACGCGGGTTCCGTTTCTCAACCTACGCGACCTGGTGGATTCGTCAGACCATCGAACGGGCTATTATGAACCAGACCCGTACGATTCGACTGCCGATCCACATCGTCAAAGAGTTGAATGTTTATCTGCGTACCGCGCGCGAGTTGTCCCATAAACTGGACCACGAGCCAAGTGCGGAAGAGATCGCAGAGCAACTCGACAAACCGGTTGATGACGTAAGCCGTATGCTGCGTCTCAACGAGCGCATTACCTCGGTTGACACCCCGCTGGGTGGTGACTCCGAAAAAGCGCTGCTGGACATCCTGGCCGATGAAAAAGACAACGGCCCGGAAGACACCACGCAGGACGATGACATGAAACAGAGCATCGTCAAATGGCTGTTCGAACTGAACGCCAAACAGCGTGAAGTGCTGGCACGTCGTTTCGGTTTACTGGGGTATGAAGCTGCGACACTGGAAGATGTCGGCCGTGAGATTGGCCTGACCCGTGAACGTGTTCGTCAGATTCAGGTTGAAGGGCTACGCCGCCTGCGTGAAATCCTGCAAGGGCAAGGTCTGAATATCGAAGCGCTGTTCCGCGAGTAAGCAACCATTCGTCAGAAAAGGCCCGTCGTGAGACGGGCCTTTTTTATGCCTTACGATTGCGCCGTTTCGTGCAGCAAACGCCAGGTGATGTTATCCCCTTCCTGATTAAGCACCGCGGTTGACCAGCGCACGTTGACGGGCTGGCCTGGCCGGGTTTGCGTCTCCCGGTAATGGAGCACCGCGCCGTTGTCCCATGTCTGAAGCGTCGTTAGCGCATCAATGCCGATCCTGAGCCCGGGTCGGGTTCCCCGCTGCGCATATAAAAATTGGGCCAGAGCGTGATGATCTAAATGGGTGCCACTCGGTGGAACCATCAGAAAATCCGGACGAAAACGGGCGAGCAGGGTGTCCCGATCGCCTTCGCCTGCACCTAACCAGTTTTCAAGGGCGACGTGGATGTCGAGGATCTCTTGTTCGAAATGAGTCATGGTTGCTCCTGTTGCAGTTGCGCAAGTAACTGCGTGTTATTAAGACGGTAGACGTACAGTACGGGCAGCAGAGTGATAACTGCGGCAAAAATAAACATCCCGTGCCAGGCGGCCAGCGGCGTAAAATAAGCTTGCATGAAGCTCAGCGCCTGCGCCAGCAGCAGGGTACCCGCAAAAAAGCTCAACTGACGATTCAGATTCCATAGCGCACTGGCATCAGGCATATCTTCCCGCCGCGTTGTCAAAAACGCGCTGCTCTGAGCCGTACTGCTGCAAAGGCTTCCCCCCGCACCCATTAACGCAAACGCAACGGCAGGTAACAGCATAGCCGGGCCGACGTTGATTAAAAGCAGAATGCCCGTTGCCTGCAAAAGGCAACCGATGACCACCAGCGGCCGCGGGCCGATACGGTTGAAATAGCGTCCTGTCGCGGTGATAGCCAAAAACGATGCCACAGACCACGGCAGCATAAGCATGCCCGTTGCGGTGGGCGTCATATTGGCCTCGCTCTGAAGGTAATACATGCCCGTTACGTTCACGCCAATAAAGATGCCGGGTACGCACACATAGATAAGCATGGATAAGCGCAACAGCGGATCCGTCAGCAAAGACAGGTTTACTATTCTGGTGGTGTTTATCGGTGACGGTTCTGTTTTAAGCCACGCGCAGGCCAAAACAAAGGTGACAATGGCGACGGGCAGGGTGGCAAAAAATATCCAGCGCCAGCTGAATGTCTGAACCAGCATGCCGCCCACAGCCGGTGAGCACGCGGGGGCAAGCAGTGCGACCAGCATCACCGCCGAGGAGAGTCTGGCCCGCTCATGAGGCTTAAACTGTTGCCAGGTCAGCGCCTGACCAACCGGGATCAGTAAACCCCCTCCGGCGCCCTGTACGACTCGCCAGGCAATCAGACTTTCCAGAGAAGAGGAGAGACCCGCCGCAACGGAGGCCGCGCTAAAGAGAAGCAGTGAGAGCAGAATAACGCGCTTCGGCCCGACGCGGCGCGTCAGAATACTGCTGAATGGGATGACTAACGTCAGCCCGGCAATGTATCCGTTACTTACCCAGGCAAGCGCGGAAGGTGTGGTATTGAATGCGTGAGCCATCGCCGGAAAGGCGACGCTGGCAATAAACATGTTTATCAAATCAAGGAAAAAGCCGAGCAGAAAGACGACGGCGATTTTGCTGCGATACGTCATGGAAGTTCCTCCGGTGAGGTGGCGTATCGTATCGGCCCGCGCGTTACGGATAAACGCGACAAAGGACGATATACTGTCAACATTATTTTGACAGTTAACCAGGCAAGCGATGCTTAATTTACAGCGTACGGCGATGTTTATCGCCGTAGCGGACACCGGCAGTTTCACCGCCGCGGCGGAGGCGATGGGGCTGACAAAAGCGGTGGTCAGCTTTCATATTCGTCAGCTTGAAGAGGAGCTGGGCGTCACCCTGTTGCTGCGAACCACCCGACGCCTGACGCTGACCGAAGCGGGGAAGCTCTTTCATCAACGAAGCGTGATGCTGTTACGGGATGCAGAGCGATTGCAGGATGATGTTCGCGCCAACCACGCCGGGCTGACGGGAGAACTGCGGATCACCACCACGCCCGAGTATGGCTCGCAGGTGGTGGTGCCTTTGCTGGCTGAGTTTAGCCAGCTGCACCCTGATCTCCGCGTGCGGCATGTCTCGTCCTCTTTGCATGCCGATCTTATCGCCGAGCGCTTCGATGTCGCTATCCGGCTCGGCACGCTTGCAGATTCGCGCTACCACGCCGCGTTGATGACCTCCTTCACCATCCTGCCCGTGGCTACGCCATGCTGGCTGGCAAACCATCCGGTTGACTCGCTGGAGCAGCTGGCGGAAGCGGACTGGATCATTCACGAGCGTTTAACGTCGCCGCTGCGCTGGCAGGTGAGAGGCGTAGATCGGCATCCGGTTTCCTTTGAGATCAGAAAAGCGCCGCGCCTGTATGCAGACAGTGCCCAGGCGTTGATGGCTTTTGCCCTCGCGGGATGTGGCGTGGCGCTGTTGCCGGAGTGGCTGGTGCGTAACGCACTGGATGCGGGGGAACTGGTCTCGCTGTTACCGGAGTACACGTTTGCTCAGCAGGGCATCTATGCTGTTTATCCCGATGCCCGGCATGTGCCCGCGAAAGTGCGAACATTTATTGATTTTATGCGCGTCAGGGTTACTTAACCCTGCATCATCTTTTTAATGAGCGCTGAAAATTGCTCTCGTTCCGCGCCGTTAAGGCGCCCTAAAAACGCCTCATCCACCTCATTTCCAATCGGTTTACTGCTCTCAAGCAGGGCCTCACCTTCGGCCGTCAGAAAGACAAACCGACGGCGTTTGTCCGCCGGATCGTGCTCGCGCCTGACCAGGCCGCGTGCTTCCATGCGGCTCAGCATTTCTGCCAGCGTCGCTTTGGTGCTCACCGCGACTTCAGTCAGGGCAACCTGCTCAATGCCAGGATTTTCAGCAATTGACCGCATCACCGCATATTGTGGTTTGGTCAGTTCGGGCAATGCGTGTTGCCACTGGGCGGTATGCTGTTGAAAAAGCTGACGTAGCAGGTGAAACGCTTCTTGTCTTAACTCCATGGACACTCCGACGGAAAAATACTCCCTCTATGATAGCCGCTCTCGGGCTGAATTTTAACGTGAGAGTTTTTAGCGAATAGTGTGATCGTATGCGAACGATCTTGTCAGCAGCAGGATCGAGGCGTAGTTTAGTTAATATGTTCGTATACGAACAAACTAATTGAGGTGCTGAATGAGATTGATTGTGGGAATGACGGGCGCGACGGGTGCGCCATTAGGCGTGGCGTTGTTGCAGGCGCTGCGGGAAATGCCGGAGGTGGAAACGCATCTGGTGATGTCGAAGTGGGCAAAAACCACGATTGAGCTGGAAACGCCCTTCACTGCGCATGACGTTGCTGCACTGGCGGATGTCGTCCATAGCCCGGCCGATCAGGCTGCCACCATCTCCTCCGGCTCGTTTCGCACCGACGGCATGATCGTCATTCCGTGCAGCATGAAAACGCTGGCGGGTATCCGCGCGGGCTACGCCGAAGGGCTGGTAGGGCGTGCGGCAGACGTGGTGCTGAAAGAGGGACGCAAGCTGGTGCTGGTTCCGCGTGAGACGCCGCTCAGCACCATCCATCTTGAGAACATGCTTGCCCTTTCCCGCATGGGCGTGGCGATGGTGCCGCCTATGCCTGCGTACTACAACCACCCACAAACCGCCGATGACATAACCCAGCATATCGTGACCCGCGTTCTCGACCAGTTTGGTCTGGAGCATAAAAAAGCCCGACGCTGGGAAGGTTTGCAGGCAGCGAAACATTTTTCACAGGAGAATAAAGATGGCATTTGATGATTTGAGAAGCTTCTTGCAGGCGCTCGATGAGCAAGGGCAGCTGCTGAAAATTGAGGAAGAGGTAAACGCTGAGCCGGATTTAGCGGCCGCCGCCAACGCTACCGGACGCATTGGCGATGGTGCGCCTGCGCTGTGGTTCGATAATATTCGCGGCTTCACCGATGCCCGTGTGGTGATGAACACTATCGGCTCGTGGCAAAACCACGCTATTTCGATGGGGCTGCCAGCAAATACCCCGGTGAAAAAACAGATCGACGAGTTTATTCGTCGCTGGGACAAATTCCCCGTCTCGCCAGAGCGTCGTGCAAATCCGGCCTGGGCGCAGAACACGGTGGATGGGGAAGACATCAACCTGTTCGACATTCTGCCGCTGTTCCGCCTGAACGACGGTGACGGGGGCTTTTATCTCGATAAAGCGTGCGTTGTCTCCCGCGATCCGCTCGACCCCGATCACTTCGGCAAGCAGAACGTCGGGATTTACCGTATGGAAGTGAAGGGTAAGCGTAAGCTCGGCCTGCAACCGGTGCCGATGCATGATATCGCGCTGCATCTGCATAAGGCAGAAGAGCGCGGCGAAGACCTGCCTGTTGCCATTACGCTGGGTAACGATCCGATCATCACCCTGATGGGCGCCACGCCGCTGAAATACGATCAATCCGAGTATGAGATGGCCGGTGCGCTACGCGAAAGCCCGTATCCGATTGCGACGGCTCCGCTGACCGGTTTCGATGTGCCGTGGGGGTCGGAAGTGATCCTCGAAGGGGTGATTGAAGGCCGAAAACGTGAAATTGAAGGGCCATTCGGTGAGTTTACCGGACACTACTCCGGCGGGCGCAACATGACGGTCGTGCGCATTGATAAAGTCTCTTACCGCACAAAACCCATTTTCGAATCTCTCTACCTGGGGATGCCGTGGACCGAGATTGATTATCTGATGGGGCCCGCTACCTGCGTGCCGCTCTATCAGCAGCTGAAGGCGGAATTCCCGGAAGTGCAGGCGGTAAACGCCATGTACACCCACGGCCTGCTGGCGATTATCTCCACCAAAAAACGATACGGCGGTTTTGCCCGTGCGGTCGGGCTCCGCGCCATGACCACGCCACACGGTCTGGGTTACGTGAAAATGGTGATTATGGTGGATGAGGACGTCGATCCGTTTAACCTGCCGCAGGTGATGTGGGCGCTGTCATCGAAGGTCAATCCGGCTGGCGATCTGGTGCAGCTACCGAATATGTCTGTGCTGGAGCTTGACCCCGGCTCCAGCCCGGCGGGGATCACTGACAAGCTGATCATTGATGCCACCACCCCTGTCGCTCCGGACAACCGTGGTCACTACAGCCAGCCGGTACAGGATCTCCCTGAAACCAAAGCCTGGGCCGAAAAACTGACCGCGATGCTGGCGGCACGTCAATAAGGAGGAAAAAATGATTTGTCCACGTTGTGCCGATGAACATATTGAGGTGATGGCAACATCACCGGTGAAAGGTGTCTGGACGGTATACCAGTGTCAGCACTGTCTGTATACCTGGCGCGATACCGAACCGCTGCGCCGTACCAGCCGTGAGCATTACCCGGAAGCGTTCCGCATGACGCAGAAGGATATTGATGAAGCACCGCAGGTGCCGACGATCCCGCCGCTGCTGTAATAAAAAGCCCGGAGGCGCTGCGCTTACCGGGCGTTAATATTGTGCGATCTTTTGCCCGGTGGCGCTACGCTTACCGGGCCTACGGGTTTTGTAGGCCGGGTAAGGCGAAGCCGCCACCCGGCAAAAAAGACCGCAGAGAACTAAACCAGACTCTTCAACCGATAAATCCACTCCAGCGCCTGACGCGGCGTCAGCGAATCCGGATCGAGATTTTCCAGCGCTTCCACAGCCGGAGATGTCTCTTCCGGCACCGCCAGCAGTGACATCTGCGTACCATCTATCTGCGTAGCTGCCGCATTCGGTGACAAACTTTCCAGCTCACGCAATTTCTGACGCGCGCGCTTAATCACCTCTTTCGGCACACCCGCCAGCGCGGCGACGGCCAGGCCATAGCTCTTGCTTGCCGCGCCGTCCTGCACCGTGTGCATAAAGGCGATGGTGTCGCCGTGCTCAAGCGCATCAAGGTGAACGTTAGCCACGCCTTCCATTTTCTCTGGCAGCTGTGTTAGTTCGAAATAGTGCGTCGCGAACAGCGTCAGCGCCTTGATTTTATTCGCCAGACTTTCCGCGCACGCCCAGGCCAGGGACAGGCCGTCATAGGTGGAGGTACCGCGTCCTACTTCGTCCATCAACACCAGACTGTTCTCTGTCGCGTTATGCAGAATGTTGGCGGTTTCGGTCATCTCGACCATAAAGGTAGAGCGACCGCTCGCCAGATCGTCCGCCGCACCCACACGGGTGAAGATACGGTCGACAGGGCCAATCTCAACCTTCTGCGCCGGAACGTAGCTGCCGATGTAGGCGAGCAGCGCGATAAGGGCTGTCTGGCGCATATAGGTACTTTTACCGCCCATATTGGGGCCGGTAATGATCAGCATTCTTCGCTGCGGTGACAGGTTCAACGGGTTGGCAATAAACGGCTCGTTCAGCACCTGCTCAACCACCGGATGGCGACCTTCGGTAATGCGAATGCCGGGCTTGTCAGTAAAGGTTGGACAGGTGTAGTTCAGCGTTTCGGCGCGCTCGGCCAGGTTTACCAGCACATCCAGCTCGGCCAGCGCAGCGGCGCTCATTTGAAGGTCAGCCAGATGCGGCAACAGGATGTCGAACAGCTCGTCATACAGCTGTTTCTCCAGCGCCAGCGCTTTACCTTTCGACGTGAGCACTTTGTCTTCGTACTCTTTCAGCTCGGGAATAATGTAGCGCTCGGCATTTTTCAGCGTCTGGCGGCGAACGTAGTGAATCGGTGCCAGGTGGCTCTGCCCACGACTGATCTGGATATAGTAACCGTGTACGGCGTTGTAGCCGACTTTCAGGGTGTCGAGCCCCAGACGTTCACGCTCGCGGATTTCCAGCTTATCCAGATAATCCGTCGCGCCATCGGCCAGCGCACGCCATTCGTCCAGCTCTTCGTTATAACCCGGAGCAATAACCCCGCCATCCCGCACCAGAACAGGCGGCGCATCAATGATGGCGCGTTCCAGCAGTTCGCGAAGCTCGGTAAATTCGCCCATGGTTTCGCGCAGCTTTTGCACTGGCGCGCTGTCGATCTCTCCCAGCTGAGCGCGCAGTTCCGGCAACTGCTGGAAAGCGTGACGCATACGGGCGAGATCGCGTGGACGCGCGGTACGCAATGCCAGGCGCGCCAGGATACGCTCAAGGTCACCCACCTGACGCAGCACCGGCTGCAATTCGGTGTAACGATCCTGCAATGCGGCAATGGTTTGCTGACGGCCAATCAGCGTTTCGGTGTTGCGGATCGGCATATGCAGCCAGCGTTTGAGCATACGGCTGCCCATGGGGGTAACCGTGCTGTCAAGAACCGACGCCAGCGTATTTTCCATGCCGCCAGCGAGGTTCTGCGTGATCTCCAGGTTGCGGCGCGTGGCGGCATCCATGATGATGCTGTCCTGCTGACGCTCCATGGTAATTGAACGGATATGGGGCAGGGCGGTACGCTGCGTATCATTCACGTACTGCAACAGGCAGCCTGCGGCACATAGCCCGCGCGGGGCATTTTCCACACCAAAGCCAATCAAATCGCGCGTGCCAAATTGCAGGTTCAGCTGCTGGCGCGCGGTATCAATTTCGAACTCCCACAGTGGACGACGACGCAGGCCGCGGCGACCTTCAACCAGCGCCATCTCGGCGAAATCCTCTGCATAAAGCAGTTCTGCCGGATTAGTGCGCTGTAGTTCAGCCGCCATGGTTTCACGGTCAGCCGGTTCACTCAGGCGAAAACGACCGGAGCTGATATCCAGCGTGGCGTAGCCAAACCCTTTACCGTCCTGCCAGATCGCCGCCAGCAGGTTATCCTGGCGCTCCTGAAGCAGGGCTTCATCGCTGATGGTTCCCGGCGTCACGATGCGTACGACCTTGCGCTCAACGGGGCCTTTCGACGTGGCCGGGTCGCCAATTTGTTCGCAGATAGCGACAGATTCGCCCTGGTTCACCAGCTTCGCCAGATAGTTTTCAACCGCGTGATGCGGGATACCCGCCATCGGGATGGGTTCGCCTGCCGACGCGCCACGTTTCGTCAGAGAAATGTCGAGCAGCTGAGACGCACGTTTCGCATCGTCATAAAAAAGCTCGTAAAAATCGCCCATACGGTAAAACAGCAGAATTTCCGGATGCTGTGCCTTCAGCTTCAGGTATTGCTGCATCATCGGCGTATGCGCGTCGAAATTGTCGATTGTGCTCATGGAGTTATGATATCCATTTCTTTGAAAATATTACGCTTTGAGCGGCTCAATGGCCGATTGTTCCTTCTATTGTCGCATGAAAAAAAGGTGCGGCGCAGAAAAAAGTCACGACTTTACGAGGCATCTTCCGCTATTAATTCAATGATGATTTTTCCGTGCTCGACGCCCACCCGAACCTGCGAGTTGGTGGTAAATCCCGCTTGTTCAAGCCAGTCGCCTTTCAGGCTCAGCGCTGCGTGTACGCTGTAGCGTTTTGGAATTTTCGTTTTACGGTCTTCATGACGTTTTCTGAAGTAACCCACTTTTAAGTGCCGATAGGGTTTGGCGATCGCGATCTGTTGCATAAGCTCTCCGGTGAATGCGGTTATTTACACCTGTATAAAATACCAGTAAAACGCAGCGAGGGGAGGGGTAATTCTGGAAGGACGCTTCAGAAAACGGAATGCAATAACTGAAAATGTGCGGATAAAAAGGTATTATAAATACACTTTATTGTTGAGGACGACGTTATGTCCGGTAAACGTATTTCACGAGAAAAAAAGACGATCGCCAGAATGATCGCCCTGTACGAAAACAGGTGTCCGCACGCCATAAAAGAAGAGGGGCACTATTCGGCGCTTAAGGCTTATGCCGATAAGCGGCTGGATAAATGCGTGTTTGGTGAGGAAAAACCTGCCTGCAAACAGTGCCCGGTGCACTGTTATCAGCCCGCCCGACGGGAAGAGATGAAGCAGGTAATGCGCTGGGCAGGGCCACGTATGTTATGGCGTCATCCGATTCTGACCATCCGACATCTGATCGACGATCGTCGTCCGGTTCCGGAATTACCGGAAAAGTATCGGCCTAAAAAATAATCGTCTCAGCGCCGCAGTGGACGACAAATCACGCTCAGGGCTACGGCGCGGCGCAGGCAGACAGAAAAAGAGCACCAAATATCCCTGCGCCAGCGCGGGAGCAATATGTACCCGCTGACGGAATGACGGGTTATTTCAGGCTCTCTTTATCGATTCCCAGACGCTTCATACGCGAGAGCAGGGTAGTACGCTTCAGCCCCAGCCGTTGCGCCGCACCTTTCGGTCCGGCTACCACGCCGTTGGTCTCCTTCAGCACTCGCATAATGAGCTGATATTCATCTTCTCCCTCTTTCGCAAGCTCGCTTGCGGCCACGGTCGTTTCAGAGAGAGTAACCTCTGGCAGGGAGAGCTGGAGCACGTTCCCGCGCGTCAGCAGGACCGCGCGCTCAATGACGTTTTCCAGCTCGCGCACGTTCCCCGGCCACTCCATCGCCGAAAGGGTGCGTAGCGTTTCGGCAGGAATACTGTCGATATTTCGCCCCATCCGGCGGGCAATCTTCGCGGTAAAGGCTTTCACCAGCAGCGGAATATCTTCCGGGCGTTCGCGCAGCGGCGGCAGGCAGATCGGGAAGACGTTCAGACGATAGTAAAGATCGCTGCGAAACTCGCGGTCGGCGACCATTTTTTTCAGATCGCGGTTGGTGGCGGCAATCAGACGCACGTCGGTCTGGATCAGCTTGTTGCTGCCGAGACGCTCGAACTCCTGCTCCTGCAAAACGCGCAGCAGCTTAGGCTGAAGCTCCAGCGGCATATCGCCCACTTCGTCGAGGAACAACGAGCTTTTATCCGCCAGTTCAAAACGGCCCAGCCGCTGGCTGCTGGCGCCGGTAAACGCGCCGCGCTCGTGGCCGAACAGGTCGCTTTCCAGTAAGCCCGCAGGCATCGCCGCGCAGTTCATCTTCACCATCCGGCGGCTGTTGCGGTTGCTCAGGTTGTGGATCGCCCGGGCAATCAGCTCTTTCCCTGTGCCGGTTTCACCTAGGATCAGCACCGTGCTGTCGCTCTGCGCCACCATCTCCACCTGCTTGAGGATGTTGTACATGGCATCGCTGCGTCCGATGATTTCGCCAAACTCGCTGTCCACATTGTTGAGCTGCTCGGTCAGCGCCAGGTTTTCGTCCACCAGCCGTTCTTTCAGACGGTGGATCTCCTGATAGGCGAGGGCGTTATCCAGCGCAATGGAGATACGTTCGGCGATCTGGCGCAGCAGCTTCAGGTTGGCGGTGGTAAATACGGCTTCATCGCACTGCGCCAGTTTAAGCACGCCGAGCATGGTGTTGCCGGACATCAGCGGCAGCAGGCACAGGGTCTGGATCTTGTTGCCCCAGGTGTTAAACAGCATCCGCTCGTAGGGCGCTACCGGATCCTGCTCGCTGAGGTTTAACAGCAGGATCTCTTTGCTTTTAAATACCCGTTCAGACAGGGTTCCCGCTTCGTCCACTTCGCTTTGCTCGTGCGCCGGGTTAGCTTCGTCGAGGTAGTGGGTGGAGTAGATGTTCAGCTTGCCCTTACGGTTGCCGCGCAGCGCAATGCTGATGGCATCGATCCTGAAATAGTGATGGATCTCTTTGGCGACTTCGCTCACCAGTTCGTCCATATCGAGACGCGACAGCACGGCATTGGTGATGGCGACCAGAATGCGGAAATTATCGCGCTCGCGGCTCAACAGGTCGTAATCCACGTTATTGGTGACGCGGCTTTGGATCTGCTCTGCCACGACGGCCACAATTTGCGTGAAGGTATGCAACCGCTCGTACTCCGCCTCGGTCCAGGGCTGGTCGTTATTACGGATAAACTCGCAGCCGCCAAAAATTTGCCCTTCCACCGCCAGCGGCAGCATGCTGTAGTGGCCGAACGGGTGGTAAAGGTTGCTCTCTGCCAGCTTCGGCCAGGCCTGGCGAAATTGGTCAAAATTGCAGTGCAGCGCTTCCGGGCGGGAGAGAATACGTCGCACCGGACCGTGGGCCAGAAACGTTTCATCTTCATATTCGAAGATTTTGCCGTTATCACGCGTTGAGAAATAGCTCGCGCGGTGGGTTGCGCTATGCCAGAGCACAATGGCGGCGCTGTCCGCCAGCGCTGATTGCCTGACCAGCCGCGTCAGGGCATCGCTCAGCGCGCCGAGGTCGGGCTGTTGTAAAAGTGTGCGCGTGATGTCAAACAGGCCCTGCTGTCCAAGATCGCTCATCGGTGTATACGGCATTGTTGCTTTCCAATAGAAACTGGCAAAAAAGAGACATTCAGCGCTGACCGCTTTTGGCGCGGTCTAGCAAATTCGGGGTAACGGTTCAGCGTGCGGCAGATCCAGCGTGCGCTTCACGCCGTAAAGCCCGGTCAGGCGCACCCCTTTGCGCTCAACCACGTCGCCGATGATGGCCGCGTCTTTCCCTAAGGGATGTGCGCGCAGTTGTTCAAGTACGGCTTCCGCCGCCGTGCGTTCCACGCCGATCACCAGCTTACCTTCGTTGGCAAAGTTAAGCGGGTCTAGCCCTAATAGCTCGCACAGCCCGCGTACAGCAGGCTTAACGGGCAGGCCGCGCTCGGTCAGTTCAATTCCGCAGCCGCTGCTTGCGGCAAATTCGTGTACGACGGCATTCACGCCGCCTCGCGTGGCGTCGCGCAGGGCTTTTACACCCGGCATGTCGCGCAGCGTCTGGATCAGCGGCGTGAGTACCGCGCAGTCACTGTGCAGCTCGCCATCCAGCCCTAAGCCTTCGCGCAGGTTCAGGATGGTTGCCCCGTGGCAGCCCAGCGTGCCGCTGACAATCAGCACGTCGCCTGCACAAAGCTGCTGCGCGCCCCAGTGAATGTCGGCGGGGATCGCCCCCATTCCGGCGGTGTTAATGAAGAGCTTATCTGCCGCGCCGCGCTGCACCACCTTGGTATCCCCGGTCACGATGGCGATCCCCGCCTCGCGGGCGGTGTGCGCCATGCTGTTAACCACCGCCGTGAGCGTCTCCATGGGTAACCCTTCTTCGAGGATAAACCCGCAGGAGAGGTAGCGGGGGATCGCGCCGCTGACGGCCACGTCGTTTGCCGTGCCGCAGACGGCGAGCTTGCCGATATCGCCGCCCGGGAAGAACAGTGGGTCAATCACGTAGCTGTCGGTAGAGAACGCCAGCCTGTCGCCGTGGGCGGTCAGGGCCGCGAGGTCAATACGCGCCTGATCTTCCTGCTCGGCGAGCCAGGGGTTGTTAAAGGCTTCCATGAACAGCCTGTTAATCAACTGCTGCATCGCCTGTCCACCGCTTCCGTGCGCCATTTCCACCGTGTTCATGCTTCACACTCCTGGTTGCGATAGTGATACCACGCGGCGCATGCCCCTTCGGAAGAGACCATCAGCGCGCCAAACGCGGTTTGCGGGTTACAGGCGTTGCCAAATAACGGGCAGTGATGAGGTTTGCATTTGCCGGTGAGTACGTCGCCACAGCGGGCGCGGGGATCGTCGCACACCTTCTGCGGCTGCGGGCGGAAATGCGCTTCGGCGTCGAAGGCGCGATACGCGGGCGTCAGGTGTACGCCGGATTCGGCAATCAGCCCCAGTCCGCGCCACTCGCTGTCGCCTTCGACGCTAAACACGTCGGCTATCGCCTGCTGTGCCCGTCTGTTACCTGCATCGGGCACCACGCGGCGATACTGATTTTCCACCACACTCAGGGCCGCTATTTTCTGCTCAACCAGCATGGTCACGCCTTGCAGTAGATCAAGTGGCTCGAAACCAGCCACCACTAACGGACGATTGTACTGTTCAGCGATAAAACCGTAGGCTTCTGTGCCGATCACCATGCTGACGTGTCCTGGTGCCAGGAAGGCGTCGATGCCGTTGTCCGGCGCTTCAAGCAGGCTACGCAGCGTGGGAATAAGCGTGATGTGCTGGCAGAAAAAGTAAAAGTTAGTGACGTTGCGGGCTTTCGCCTGCTGGAGAGTGATAGCGGTGGCGGGCATGGTGGTTTCAAAACCCAGCCCGAAAAAGACCACCTTACGCTCAGGATTAGCCTCTGCCAGCGTAAGGGCATCCATCGGTGAGTAGACGATCCGCACGTCCGCGCCGCGCGCCTTCGCCTGGAGCAGCGAGCCATTTTTTCCCGGTACGCGCATGGCGTCGCCAAAGGTGCAAAAAATCACACCGGGGCGGCTGGCGATGTCGAGACAGCTGTCGATGCGCCCCATCGGCAGCACGCACACCGGGCAGCCGGGGCCGTGGATAAATTCGATGTTCTCCGGCAGCAGCTGGTCGAGGCCAAATTTGAAGATGGCGTGGGTGTGTCCGCCGCACACCTCCATGATCCGCAGCGGTTTTTCTTTCGTGTAGTCCAGCAGGGACGCGCGGGTTTTCAGGCGATCGATAAGCTGCAACACCTGCTCAGGCGCGCGATATTCATCAACGTAACGCATGTGTTATCGTTCCTCACCATACAGCAGGGCACCCACGTCCGGCTCAACGTCGAACATATTCTGTAGCGCGTCCAGCGTGTCGCGTGCTTCTTCCTCATTAATCACGCTCATGGCAAACCCCACGTGGACCAGCACCCACTGGCCGAGACGCGATGCGCCGGTCTCATCGTGGCTGCCCACCAGCGTCAGATCGACATCGCGCAGGATGCCGCAGACCTCCACTTTGGCCTGATTGCCGTCGATCGAATGAATTTGTCCGGGGACGCCTATGCACATCGTTCGCTCTCCAGCCAGTTCAGCCAGGCGTCCATCCCGTCGCCGCGCGTGGCGGAAACCAGCAGGATCTCAATGTCCGGGTTCACTTCCCGGGCGTAAGCCAGGCACTTATCCACGTCGAAATTCAGGTACGGCAGCAGGTCGACTTTGTTCAGCAGCATGAGGGAGGCGGCGGCAAACATATGTGGATACTTCAGCGGCTTGTCTTCCCCTTCGGTCACGGAGAGCACCGCCACTTTATGCCGCTCGCCGAGGTCGAAGCTTGCCGGGCAGACCAGGTTGCCGACGTTTTCAATAAACAGGATGCCGTTATCCGCCAGCGGCAGGCGCGGGGCGGCGTCGGCAATCATCTGCGCATCCAGGTGGCAGCCCTTGCCGGTGTTGACCTGAATCGCGGGCGTACCGGTTTCGCGGATGCGCGCCGCGTCGTTTACCGTTTGCTGATCGCCTTCGATAACGGCGCAGGAGACACGTTTATTCAGTCGTTTGAGGGTTTCGGTCAGCAGGGTGGTTTTACCGGAGCCGGGGCTGGAGACCAGGTTCAGTACCAGCTGTTGACGGGCGGCAAAGCGGGCGCGATTGCGGGCGGCGAGCTGGTTATTTTTGTCCAGCACGTTAATCTCCACCTCCAGCATCTCGCGCTGGCTGATGCCCGGCGCGTGGGTGCCTGCTTCGCCGTGGCCGTAATGCAGGTCGCCCGCGTCTGAACGCTGTGGCGCAAAGGTGATGCCGGTCAGTGCCGCCGCGGGACGCGGTGCAGGAGAAAAGGGTGCGGAGCGAAACGCGGAGTGGGGACGGTGTTCATCCCCTTCTATATACAGGTTGCCTTCAGCGCAACCGCAGGTACCACACATACATTACTCCTTCTCGATTTCGAGGCGTTGGATCTGCATACCGTCATCCGCCACGATGCGCAGCCCGCTGCTCTGGCACTGCGGACAGCGCTGTACCTTCGATGACAGCAGCGTGACGTACTGCTGACACTGCTCGCACCAGCACTCCGCCTGCTGCTCCTCGATATGCAGTGCGCAACCCTCCGCCAGCGTGCCGCGGCACACCAGCTCAAAACAGAAGGTGAGGGCGCTGGTCTCGACGCAGGAAAACGCCCCGACCTTCAGCCAGACGCCGGTCACGCGCTTCGCATGGTTCTGCACAGCCTGCTGTTCGATAAGTTCCAGTGCCCGCTGGCAGAGGGTGATTTCGTGCATGACGCCTCCTTAATGAATTGCCCCTTCAATGCAATAACAGTGCCAGCTTGATTTGCGTTACGGCGTGACGATGTCAACGCTGTCGAAATGACACGTCGACACCGCAGCGGTGACAGTGCGCATCTCTTTAAAATCCATTTAAATCAATAAATTAAAAACTGGCACGAAATCTGCTTAACAGCCGCTAACTCCATTAACCGGATACCTTTTATGACTATTTGGGAAATTAGCGAAAAAGCGGATTACATCGCGCAACGTCATCAGCAGCTTCAGGATCAGTGGCACCTCTACTGCAACTCTCTGATTCAGGGGATCACCCTGTCAAAAGCCCGTCTGCACCATGCCATGAGCTGCGCGGCGCAGGGGGACATGCGCTTTGTGTTGTTTGGTCACTTCACGATTTTTGTCACCCTGGCGGAGAGCTTCAACAGCCACACCATTGAGTATTACGTTGAGACAAAAGAGGGTGAAAAACAGTGTATTGCGAAAGCCCAACTGATGGCCGACGGCATGGTGGACGGTCACGTCAGCACCCGCGATCGCCAGCAGGTGCTGGAGCACTATCTGGAGAAAATCGCGCCGGTTTATAACGGCCTCTACGCTGCCGTTGAGCACGATCAGCCGATCAACCTGAAACAGCTGATCGACGGAAAATCCTCCGCGAACGTGGCCTGAAGAGCGAGTGTCGAGAAGTGTCGATAAGACAGTTTTTTTTCGTCAAAAATGACCATCACCAGAGGATGACCCGGTGAACCGTTTTGTAATTGCTGACTCGACGGTCTGTATTGGCTGTCGAACCTGTGAGGCGGCGTGCTCGGAAACGCACCGCCTGCACGGGCTACAGTCCATGCCGCGCCTGCGCGTCATGCGTAATGAGAAAGAGTCTGCCCCGCAGCTCTGTCACCACTGTGAAGACGCGCCATGCGCGGGCGTCTGTCCCGTCAATGCCATCACCCGCGTTGACGGCGCGGTACAGCTGAACGAAAGCCTGTGCGTGAGCTGCAAGCTGTGCGGCATCGCCTGTCCGTTTGGCGCCATTGAGTTTTCCGGCAGCCGTCCGCTGCATATTCCGGCGAATGCCAACACCCCGAAAGCGCCGCCTGCGCCACCGGCTCCGGCACGCGTGAGCACGCTGCTCGACTGGGTGCCGGGCATTCGTGCCGTTGCGGTGAAGTGCGACCTGTGCAGCTTCGATGAACAAGGTCCGGCCTGCGTGCGCACCTGTCCGACCAAAGCGTTAATTCTGGTTAATATTCGCGACATCGCCCGCACCAGCAAACGCAAGCGCGAGCTGACCATCAATACTGACGTCGGCGATCTTTCGCTGCTGCGGGCGATTAACGAGGGGGCGAAATGAACGCGATAGTTATGATGACCAGCGGCGTGGCCTGGTTTGCCGCCGCCGCTGTCCTGGCGCTGCTCCTCTCCTTCCATAAAACGCTGAGCGGCTGGATCGCCGGTATCGGCGGGGCGGTCGGCAGCCTGATGACGCTGGCGGCGGGCGGCGTTGTCCTGATCGACGGCCAATCCGTCGACACCCTCATCCCGCTGATCCACCACGCCGTTGAGCTTACGCCGCTAAATGCCATCTGGCTGGTCACCTTTGGTCTGTGTGGGTTGTTTATCAGCCTGTTTAATATCGACTGGCACCGCCATCAGCACACCAACGCCAACGGCCTGCTGGTTAACCTGTTGATGGCCGCCGCGGTCTGCACTGTTGTCGCCAGCAACCTCGGCGCGCTGGTGGTGATGGCTGAAATCATGGCCCTGTGCGGCGTGTTCCTGACCGGATGCAGCGCCTCCGGCAAGCTGTGGTTTGCGCTCGGACGACTCGGCACGCTGCTGCTGGCGCTGGCCTGCTGGCTGGTGTGGCAGCGTTTCGGCACGCTGGACTTTGCCGTGCTTAACGGCCAGCCGCTGGGGAATGACGTCTGGCTGTTGGGCGTAGTCGGTTTTGGCCTGCTGGCCGGGATTATCCCGCTGCACGGCTGGGTGCCGCAGGCGCATGCCAATGCCTCGGCCCCGGCTGCCGCGCTGTTCTCCACCGTGGTGATGAAGGTCGGTCTGTTCGGCATCCTGACGATAACCCTGACGGGCGGCCAGCCGCCGCTGTGGTGGGGCGTGGCGCTGCTGATTGCGGGGATGATCACCGCATTTGTCGGCGGGCTGTACGCCCTGATGGAGCATAACATCCAGCGCCTGCTGGCGTACCACACCCTGGAGAATATCGGCATCATCCTGCTCGGCATGGGCGCGGGTGTCAGCGGGCTGGCGCTCAACCAGCCGGCGCTGATTGCCGCCGGGTTTATTGGCGGTCTGTATCACCTTATCAACCACAGCCTGTTTAAAAGCACCCTGTTCCTCGGCGCGGGCAGCGTCTGGTTTCGCACCGGGCACCGCGATATTGAAAAGCTCGGCGGGATTGGCAAAAAAATGCCCGTCATTTCGCTGGCGATGCTGGTCGGGCTGATGGCGATGGCCGCGCTTCCGCCGCTGAACGGCTTTGCCGGGGAGTGGGTGATCTATCAATCCTTCTTCGCGCTCGGCCAGAGCGACGCGTTTATCGCGCGGCTGCTCGGCCCGCTGCTGGCGGTTGGGCTGGCGATTACCGGGGCGCTGGCGGTGATGTGTATGGCGAAGGTTTACGGCGTCACCTTCCTGGGTGCGCCGCGCACCCGCGAAGCGGAAAACGCCTGTTGCGCCCCGGTGCTGATGGCCACCAGCGTGGTCGCGCTGGCGCTGTGCTGTATCGCAGGTGGGGTTGCCGCGCCGTGGCTGCTGCCGCTTCTGGGCCACGCCATTCCGTTGCCGCTGGCTACGGCGCATACCGTCGTGTCCCAGCCGATGATGGCGCTGCTGCTGATTGCTGCGCCGCTCCTGCCGTTCGTGCTGATGCTGTTCTTCAGACGCGACCGTCTCGCCTCCCGCTCGCGCGGCGCGGCGTGGGCCTGCGGCTACGAACACGAGCAGTCGATGGTCATCACCGCCCACGGTTTCGCCATGCCGGTGAAGGAGAACTTCGCCGCCGTGCTGAAGCTGCGCCACTGGCTGAACCCGGTGGGCTGGGTGCCGGGCTGGCAGAGTGCCGCCGTGCCCGTGCTGTTCCGTCGCCTGGCGCTGATCGAGCTGGCGGTGCTGGTGGTGATTGTCATTTCACGAGGAGCCTGACATGAGTTTGTTACTGGCAATTCTTCAGGCGCTGGTGCTGTTTGCCGCCGCGCCGCTGCTGTCGGGCATCACGCGCGTGGCGCGCGCCCGGCTACACAACCGTCGCGGGCCTGGCGTGCTCCAGGAGTACCGCGATCTCTTCAAGCTGCTCTCCCGTCAGAGCGTCGCTCCGGATGCCGCAGGTTGGGTGTTCCGCCTGACGCCGTTCGTGATGGTCGGCGTGATGCTGACCATCGCCACCGCGCTGCCGGTAGTGACGGTGGGCTCGCCGCTGCCCGTGCTTGGCGATCTGATTACGCTGATCTACCTCTTCGCCATCGCGCGTTTCTTCTTTGCGATTGCGGGCCTGGACACCGGCAGCCCGTTTACGGGTATCGGCGCCAGTCGTGAGGCGATGCTCGGCGTGCTGGTTGAGCCAATTCTGCTGCTGGGGCTGTGGGTCGCCGCGCAGGTTGCTGGCTCGACCCACATCAGTTTCATCACCGACACCGTTTACCACTGGCCGGTTTCACGTTCGCTCCCGCTGGTGCTGGCGCTCTGCGCCTGCGCGTTCGCCACCTTTATCGAGATGGGCAAGCTGCCGTTCGATCTCGCGGAAGCGGAGCAGGAATTGCAGGAGGGGCCACTCACCGAGTACAGCGGCTACGGCTTTGCGGTGCTGAAGTGGGGCATCAGCCTCAAGCAGCTGGTGGTGTTGCAGATGTTCGTCGGCGTTTTCTTCCCGTGGGGGCAGATGACGCACTTCTCTGCGGGCGGCCTGCTGCTGGCCGTTGTGGTGGCTGCGCTCAAGCTGCTTATCGGCGTGCTGGTGATTGCCCTGTTTGAAAACAGCATGGCGCGCCTGCGTTTTGTCGAAACGTCACGCATTACCTGGGCTGGTTTTGGTTTTGCATTTTTAGCGTTCGTCTCCTTGCTGGTGGCGTGATTAAAGAGAGTGTTTATGTCTGAAGAAAAGAAAGGTCAGCAGTATCTCGCCGCGTTGCATCAGGCTTTCCCGGGCGTGGTGCTGGAGGAGTCATGGCAAACCAAAGACCAGGTAACCGTCACCATTAAGGTGAACTATCTGCCGGAAGTGGTGGAGTTTCTCTACTACCAGCAGGGCGGCTGGCTGTCGGTGCTGTTCGGCAACGACGAGCGTCAGCTGTGCGGCAACTATGCGGTGTACTACGTGATGTCGATGGAGCAGGGCGAGAAGTGCTGGCTCACCGTGCGCGTCGAAGTTGACCCGAACAAGCCGGAGTACCCGTCCGTCACGCCGCGCGTACCCGCCGCCGTCTGGGGCGAGCGCGAAGTGCGCGACATGTACGGCCTGGTGCCGGTTGGTCTGCCTGACGAGCGTCGCCTGGTGCTGCCGGACGACTGGCCGGATGAACTCTATCCGCTGCGCAAGGACAGCATGGACTACCGCCAGCGTCCGGCCCCGACAACCGACAGCGAAACCTACGAGTTCATCAACGAGCTGGGCAGCAAGAAGAATAATGTGGTGCCGATCGGCCCGCTGCACGTCACCTCTGACGAACCGGGCCACTTCCGCCTGTTCGTCGACGGCGAAAACATTATCGACGCCGACTACCGCCTGTTCTACGTCCACCGCGGCATGGAGAAGCTGGCGGAGACCCGCATGGGCTACAACGAAGTCACGTTTCTTTCTGACCGCGTGTGCGGCATCTGCGGCTTTGCCCACAGCACTGCCTACACCACCTCGGTGGAGAACGGCATGGGGATCGTGGTGCCGGAACGCGCGCAGATGATCCGCGCCATTCTGCTGGAGGTGGAACGCCTGCACTCACACCTGCTGAACCTCGGCCTGGCCTGCCACTTCGTCGGCTTTGACTCCGGGTTTATGCAGTTCTTCCGCGTGCGTGAGGCATCAATGAAGATGGCGGAGATCCTCACCGGGGCGCGTAAAACCTACGGCCTGAACCTGATCGGCGGGATCCGCCGCGACCTGCTGAAAGACGACATGATCCAGACCCGCCAGCTGGCGCAGCAGATGCGCCGCGACGTGCAGGAGCTGGTGGACATGCTGCTCAGCACGCCCAACATCGAGCAGCGCACCGTCGGGATTGGTCGTCTTGACCCTGAAATCGCCCGCGACTTCAGCAACGTCGGCCCGATGGTGCGCGCCAGCGGCCACGCCCGCGACACCCGCGCCGATCACCCGTTCGTCGGCTACGGCCTGCTGCCGATGACCGTGCACAGCGAGCAGGGCTGCGACGTCATCTCCCGCCTGAAGGTGCGCATCAACGAGGTGTTTACTGCGCTGAACATGATCGACTACGGCCTCGATAACCTGCCGGGCGGCCCGCTGATGGTGGAAGGCTTCACCTACATTCCAAACCGCTTTGCCCTCGGATTCGCCGAAGCGCCGCGCGGGGATGACATTCACTGGAGCATGACCGGCGACAACCAGAAGCTCTACCGCTGGCGCTGCCGTGCGGCGACCTACGCCAACTGGCCAACCCTGCGCTACATGCTGCGCGGTAACACCGTCTCTGACGCGCCGCTGATCATCGGCAGCCTCGATCCGTGCTACTCCTGCACCGACCGCATGACCGTCGTGGACGTGCGCAAGAAGAAAAGCCAGGTGGTGCCGTACAAAGAGCTTGAGCGCTACAGCATCGAGCGTAAGAACTCGCCGCTGAAATAAGGACTCGTGATGTTTACCTTTATCAAAAAAGTGATCAAAACCGGCGCGCAGACCAGCAGTTATCCGCTGGAGCCGATCCCGGTGGATAAAAACTTTCGCGGCAAGCCGGAGCACAACCCGCAGCAGTGCATCGGCTGCGCGGCCTGCGTCAACGCCTGCCCGTCGAATGCCTTAACGGTGGAAACGGACCTGAAAACCGGCGAGCTGGCCTGGCAATTTAACCTCGGGCGCTGCATCTTCTGCGGCCGCTGCGAGGAGGTCTGCCCGACGGTAGCCATTCGCCTGTCTCAGGAGTACGAGCTGGCGGTGTGGAAAAAAGAGGATTTCCTCCAGCAGTCGCGCTTTGCGCTGTGCAACTGCCGCGTCTGCAAGCGTCCGTTCGCCGTGCAAAAAGAGATCGACTACGCCATCGCGCTGCTGAAGCACAACGGCGACGTGCGTGCGGAGCATCACCGTGAAAGCTTCGAAACCTGCCCGGAGTGCAAACGTCAGAAATGCCTGCTGCCGTCTGACCGCATCGATTTAACCCGTCATATGAGAGAGGCCAGCTGATGGAAAACTTACTCGGCCCGCGCGACGCTAACGGCATTCCGGTACCGCTGACGGTGGAGGAGTCCATCGCCAGCATGAAGGCGTCGCTGCTGAAAAAAATCAAACGCTCGGCCTACGTCTATCGCGTGGACTGCGGCGGCTGCAACGGCTGTGAGATCGAAATCTTCGCCACCCTGTCGCCGCTGTTTGACGCCGAACGCTTCGGCATCAAAGTGGTGCCGTCCCCGCGCCACGCGGATATCCTGCTGTTCACCGGCGCGGTCACCCGCGCGATGCGCTCGCCTGCGCTGCGCGCCTGGCAGTCTGCGCCGGATCCGAAAATCTGCATCTCCTACGGCGCCTGCGGCAACAGCGGCGGCATCTTCCACGATCTTTACTGCGTCTGGGGCGGCACCGACAAAATCGTGCCGGTGGACGTCTACATTCCGGGCTGCCCGCCGACGCCCGCCGCCACGCTGTACGGTTTTGCCATGGCGCTCGGCCTGCTGGAGCAGAAGATCCACGCCCGCGAGCCGGGCGAGCTGGACAACCAGCCAGCCACTCTCCTGCACCCGGATATGGTGCAGCCGCTGCGGGTGAAGATCGACCGCACGGCGCGCAGGCTGGCGGGGTACCGCTATGGCCGTCAGATTGCCGACGGTTATCTGCGCCTGCTGAGCCAGGGCGACCATCAGGTGGCGCGCTGGCTGGAGGCCGAGAACGATCCGCGTCTCAATGAGATCGTGGCAAACCTGAACAGTATTGTGGATGAGGCGCGTATCCGATGAGTGAAACGGTGGTGTTCAGCCAGCTGAGCCGTAAGTTTATTGATGAGAACGATGCCACGCCGGATGCGGCGCAGCAGGTGGTCTATTACAGCCTGGCGATTGGGCACCACCTCGGGGTGATCGACTGCCTGGAGGCGGCGCTAAGCTGCCCGTGGCCCGAGTACCTGGCGTGGATCGCCACGCTGGAGGAGGGCAGCGTGGCGCGGCGCAAAATGGAGGGCGTGCCGAAGTACGGCGAGATCGTTATAGACGCCAACCATATCACGATGCTCGCCAACGCCTTTGACGCGGCGCTGAGCGTACAAACCCCGGCGCAGCAGGCGTGGAGCAAAACGCTGCTCTGCATGCTGCACGATATTCATCAGGAGAGCGCCATCTACCTGATGGTGAGGAGATTACGTGACTGACGTTTTACTGTGTGTCGGCAACAGCATGATGGGCGACGACGGCGCGGGCCCGCTGCTGGCGGAGATGTGCGCCGCGAACCCGCCGGGCAACTGGGTGGTGATTGACGGCGGCAGCGCGCCGGAAAACGACGTGGTGGCCATTCGCGAGCTGCGCCCGGACAGGTTGTTAATCGTCGATGCCACCGATATGGGGCTCAACCCCGGCGAGATCCGCCTGATTGACCCGGACGACATCGCCGAGATGTTTATGATGACCACCCACAACATGCCGCTGAACTACCTGGTGGATCAGATTAAAGACGACGTGGGTGAGGTGCTGTTTCTGGGCATTCAGCCGGACATCGTCGGGTTTTATTATCCGATGACGCCGCCGGTGAAAGAGGCGGTGGACGTGGTGTATTCACGGCTTGCCGGGTGGGTTGGGGACGGGGGTTTTCAGCCCCTCACCCCGGCCCTCTCCCCAGAGGGGAGAGGGTGAAAACCGCATCGAGCAGTTTGTAGGCCGGGTAAGGCAACGCCGCCACCCGGCAAAACAGGCTACGCCAGATCCGCCCCGTTACTCGCAATCACCTTCTTATACCACCAGAACGATTTCTTGCGCTTGCGGTCCAGCGTGCCGTTCCCGGCGTCGTCGCGGTCGACGTAGACAAACCCGTAGCGCTTACTCATCTCCCCGGTTGAGGCCGAGACCAGGTCAATGCAGCCCCAGGTGGTGTAGCCCATCAGCGGGACGCCGTCCTCAATCGCGTCACCCATCGCACGGATATGCTCGCGCAGGTAGCTGATGCGGTAGTCGTCGTTGATCTCGCCGTTTTCATCAATGACGTCCTTCGCCCCGAGGCCGTTTTCCACCAGGAACAGCGGCTTCTGGTAGCGGTCATACATCATGTTCATGGTGATGCGCAGCCCGAGCGGGTCGATGCCCCAGCCCCACTCGCTCACCTGAATATGCGGGTTGCGCAGGGACTTCACGATGTTCGCCGCGCTGGTGTTGCCCGCGTTCATATCCGCCGACGCGCAGCGCGAGGCGTAATAACTGAACGAGACAAAGTCGACGGTGTTTTTCAGCAGGTCGTCGTCGCCGGGGTCTTTCACAATCACCACCCCTTTCTCGCGGAACACGCGGGCGGAGTAGGCCGGATAGCTGCCGCGCGCCTGCACGTCGATAAAGAACAGGTTCTCGCGATCTTTCTCCAGTGCCATCCACACGTCTTCCGGCTTGCAGGAGTAGGGGTAGAAGTTACCGCCCGCCAGCATGCAGCCGACCTGGTTTTCCGGGTTCACCTCGTGGGCGATTTTGGTCGCCAGCGCGCTCGCCACCAGCTCGTGGTGCGCGGCCTGGTATTTCACCTGGTCTTCGTTTTCCCCTTCCTCAAACACCAGCCCCGCGCCGGAGAACGGGCTGTGCAGCATAATGTTGATTTCGTTGAAGGTCAGCCAGTATTTCACCAGCCCGTTAAACGCCTCGAAGCAGGTGCGGGCGTAGCGGGCGAAGAAATCCACCATCTTACGGTTGCGCCAGGAGCCGTACTCCGTCACCAGGTGCATCGGCACGTCGAAATGGCAGAGCGTCACCAGCGGCTCGATGTTGTACTTTTTGCACTCCTCGAACACCGCGCGGTAGAAGGCAATGCCCTCCTGATTTGGCAACGGTTCGTCGCCATTCGGGTAGAGGCGGCTCCAGGCAATCGAGGTGCGGAACACCGTAAAGCCCATCTCCGCCATCAGGGCAATGTCTTCTTTGTAACGATGGTAAAAATCAATCGCCTCGTGGCTCGGGTAAAATTCGTCGTCACGCAACGAAAACCGTTTTTCCTTGCCGACTTTTACCGCCAGACGGTTTGCGCCGTGGGGGATCATATCGACCGTCGTCAGTCCTTTGCCGCCTTCACGGTAAGCACCTTCACTCTGGTTGGCGGCAAGCGCGCCGCCCCATAAAAATCCTTGTGGAAAAACAGACATTCTTACCTCGCTTTCAGTTTATGCTTCTGCTGCTTTGTTCTGTACCGGTGCGGTTTGCAGGGCGCGTGCTTTTTCGGCTTCGTCTTCTACCGGGATATCTTCAAACCCTAACAGCAGGGTCAGCACGAACGACAGCACCACCGCCAGACCCATCACGCCAAACACCCAGACGATGGTCATCGGGTTGGCCGGGTCGAAGAACTGCACGCTGGTGAACAGCCCCGGCGCCGCCATGGAGTGGCTGGCAAGACCGGCCATGCCCGCTACCGCGCCGCAGATAAAGCCGCTGATCAGGCTCGCAATCAGCGGACGCTTCAGGCGTACCGCCACGCCGTACAGCGCCGGTTCAGAGATCCCCGCCATGATGGCGGAGGCCGCAGCCGCCAGCGCCGTCTGGCGCAGCTCCGGGTTTTTGGTTTTCCACGCCACTGCCAGCGATGAACCGCCGAGCGACAGGTTGGCGCCGATTTCCGACGGCATCACCATCCCTTCTTTGCCCGTTTCGGCAATGGTCTGGATGATGGTCGGCGTAAACACGCGGTGCATCCCGGTCATCACCAGCAGCGGCCACAGCGCGCCCATAATGGCAACGGAGAGCCAGCCCAGATAGCCGTGAATGGTGTAGACCAGCGCGGAGATGGCGCTACCGATCCAGATCCCGAGCGGGCCAATCAGCACGATGGCGAGCGGGGCGGCAATCAGCACGATCAGCATCGGCTTGAGGAAGTTTTTGGTCACCGCCGGGATGATGCGATCCACCCAGCGTTCGATATACGACAGGCACCAGGTCATCACCAGGGCCGGGATAACGGTATAGGTGTATTTCACCGCCGTCACCGGAATTAAGGCAAATTCTACATGCTCGCCCTGCGCCGCTTTCGCCATCAGCTCGATAAAGCTCGGGTGAACCAGTACGCCCGCAATGGCTATCGCCAGGGACATGTTGGTTTTGAACTTCACCGCTGCGGAAGCCGCCACCATCAGCGGCAGGAAGAAGAACGCGCCGTCGCCGATAACGGTCAGGATCGTCAGCGTCGGGTCACCTTTGCCCAGCACGCCGGTCATCTCAAGGATCATCGCCAGCAGCTTGACCATCGACCCGCCGATGATCGCCGGGATCAGCGGAGACATGGTGCCGATCAGCGCGTCGAGGATCCCGGCGCCAATCCGGCGCAGCGTAAGCTTCTGTGGACCTTCCGCTACGGCAGGTTGCAGGTTGGCGGGCAGCAGGCTCACCACTTCACGGTATGCCTGGGACACGGTGTTGCCGATGATCACCTGGCACTGGTTGTCGTTGCGCACCACGCCGAGCACGCCGCTGATGCTTTTCAGACGCGCGGCGTCGGTAAGGCTTTCGTCTTTCAGAACGAAGCGCAGGCGCGTCATGCAGTGGGTGACGGCGACGATGTTCTCTTTACCGCCCAGCGCGCTAACCACGTCATTTGCCAGCGCAGCGTAATTTTTTGCCATCGGATGAGATCCTGTTATCGTTGTGAGAAGTGTAGGAAACCGGTTTCACATAATCATCATGAGTTTCTTTTAATGAAACAAGACCACTTTTTATGCATTTTTTCGTTTCGTGATGACGATCACTCGTGGCCGTAAAAAGCGTGATAACGCCGCTGCGACAATTTTTCTGCGGTGAAGTACACTGCGGCTCATCAGAGTTGAATGGAATAACACTATGACCACGATGCTGGAAGTGGCGAAGCGGGCAGGCGTGTCGAAAGCGACGGTCTCCCGGGTGCTGTCGGGGAACGGTTACGTCAGCCAGGAGACGAAAGACCGCGTGTTTCAGGCCATCGAAGAGAGCGGGTATCGCCCCAATCTGCTGGCGCGAAACCTGGCGACCAAACGCACCCAGACCCTGGGGCTGGTGGTGACAAACACCCTGTACCATGGGGTCTACTTTAGCGAGCTGCTGTTTAACGCCGCGCGGATGACGGAAGAGAAGGGGCGTCAGCTGATCCTGGCGGACGGCAAGCACAGCGCCGAAGAGGAGCGCGAGGCGATCCAGTACCTGCTCGACATGCGCTGCGACGCGGTGATCATCTACCCGCGTTTTCTGAGCGTGGAAGCGCTGGACCAAATTATTGAGAAATGCGAGCAGCCGATTATGGTGCTCAACCGCCGTTTGCGGAAAAACAGCAGCCACAGCGTCTGGTCCGATCATAAAGCGTCGTGTCAGGACGCAGTATCGCAGCTGATTGAGAAAGGCCACCGGGAGATTGCGTTTATCACCGGTTCGCTGGATTCCCCCACCGGCGTGGAGCGTCTTTCCGGCTACAAGGACGCGCTGGCGCAGCACGGCATTGCCCTGCGTGACGCGCTGATCGCCGAAGGGAAGTGGAGCCCGGCCAGCGGCGCGGCGGCGGTCTCTCAGCTGCTCACCCGCGCCGAAACGTTTACCGCCCTGGTGGCGAGTAACGACGATATGGCTATTGGCGCCATCAGGCAGTTGCACGAGAGCGGCGTCGCCACGCCGGGCGCGGTGTCCGTCATCGGCTTTGACGACGTGGCAATCGCGCCCTATATCGTGCCGTCCCTCTCCAGCGTGCGTATTCCGGTAACGGAGATGATCCAGGAGACTATCAGCCGCCTGATCTTCATGCTCGACGGCGGTGAGTTTAAGCCTCAGCAAACTTTTTCCGGCGAGCTTATCCTGCGCGACTCCGTCATTGACGGCCCGCATCGCTGACGTCGACATCTGTCATCGTCACAAATGACGATGACAGATCCTCTTCTTTTTTATTTATCTTCAAAATCAATGCATTAAATATTGGCACGGTTTATGAATAGCTTCGCGCATAACAGTTATGCCGGAGAAGCAGATGAACCGTTTTATTATGGCCGATGCCAGCAAATGCATTGGTTGCCGTACCTGTGAAGTGGCGTGCGTGGTTTCCCATCAGGCGGAGCAGGATTGCGCCTCCCTGACCCCCGACACCTTCCTGCCGCGCATCCACGTCATTAAAGGCGTGAATATTTCCACCGCCGCTATCTGTCGCCAGTGCGAAGACGCGCCGTGCGCCAACGTCTGTCCGAACGGGGCGATTAAGCGCGAGAAAGGCTTCGTGCATGTGATGCAGGAGCGCTGCATCGGGTGCAAAACCTGTGTGGTGGCGTGTCCGTATGGCGCGATGGAGGTGGTCGTTCGCCCGGTGGTGCGCAACAGCGGTATCGGGCTCAGTGTGCGCGCGGAGAAAGCCGAAGCCAATAAATGTGACCTCTGCTACCACCGCGACGCCGGTCCGGCGTGTATGGAAGCCTGTCCGACGCATGCGCTGGTCTGCGTCGATCGCGATAAGCTCGAACAGATGAGTGCCGAAAAACGCCGCCGTGCGGCGTTCGACACCTCGTCATCGCTGCTGTTTTAAGCTGCAATGCGCGTTAACGGCGTACAGCTTCGGGTGCGCGGCAAGGTGCAGGGGGTAGGATTTCGTCCCTTCGTCTGGCAGCTTGCACACCAGCTGGGGCTGGCGGGCGACGTGTGCAACGACGGAGAGGGTGTCCTGGTGCGTCTCGCGGGTAGTGGGGGTGACTTTACCGCGAGACTGCGCCAGGACTGCCCACCGCTGGCGCGCATCGATCGCGTTGAAACGCAGCCGTACAGCTGGAATACGCTGCCGGACGAGTTTGTCATCCGCCACAGCGAGAGCGGGGCGATGGACACGCAAATCGTCCCGGATGCCGCCACCTGTCCCGCGTGCCTGGCGGAGATGCGCGATCCGCGCGAGCGCCGTTATCGCTACCCGTTTATCAACTGCACCCACTGCGGGCCGCGGTTTACCATTATCCGCGCCATGCCCTATGACCGCCCGGCCACGTCAATGGCGCCATTCCCGCTCTGTGTGCCCTGTGAAACGGAGTACCGCAACCCGGCTGACCGGCGTTTTCACGCTCAGCCGGTGGCCTGCCCGGACTGCGGGCCGCAGCTGGAGTGGCAAGCCGGGGATGCTGCCACCACCACCCGCGAATCGGCGTTAAGCGCGGCGGTGGAGAGATTGAAAAACGGCGGGATTGTGGCGGTCAAAGGGCTGGGCGGATTTCACCTGGTCTGCGACGCGCTTAACCCACAGGCGATTCGGAAATTGCGGGCACGCAAGCAGCGCCCGACCAAGCCGCTGGCGGTGATGATCCCGCATGCGAACGATCTGCCGGAGGCCATCCAGACGCTGTTACGTTCACCCGCTGCGCCGATTGTGCTGACGCCAAAAGCCTGCCTTCCTGCGTTTCCTGAGGAGATTGCGCCGGGGCTGAATACAATTGGCGTGATGTTGCCTGCGAACCCGCTCCAGCATTTGCTGATGTTGGACTGCCAGCGCCCGCTGGTGATGACCTCCGGCAACCTCAGCGGCCATCCACCCGCCATAAGCAACCAGCAGGCGCTGGAAGAACTCAGTGACATCGCTGACGGCTTCCTGCTGCACAACCGCGATATTCTTCAACGGATGGATGATTCAGTAATGGATCGGGAGGGCACGATGCTGCGTCGCGCACGCGGTTTTGTGCCGGATGCCATCACATTGCCCGCCGGATTCCGCGACATCCCGCCCATGTTATGCACCGGCGCGGAGATGAAAAATACCTTCTGCCTGGTACGTGGCAACCAGGCGGTGCTGAGCCAGCATTTTGGCGATCTGAGCGACGAGGGCGTAGAGGCGCAGTGGCGCAGTGCGCTCTCGACGATGCAGGACATCTACGCCTTTCAGCCTGAGCGCGTGGTGTGCGATGCCCATCCGGGATATCACGCCCGACAGTGGGCCCGGGCGCAGGCGCTGCCCGTTGAGACCGTGCTGCATCATCATGCGCATGCGGCGGCGTGTCTGGCGGAGAATGGCTGGCCGCTCGACGGCGGGGATGTTATTGCCCTGACGCTGGATGGGATCGGTATGGGTGAGAACGGCGCGATGTGGGGCGGCGAGTGCCTGCGGGTGAACTATCGCGACTGCGAACGGCTGGGCGGTCTGCCAGCCGTTGCGCTGCCGGGGGGCGATCTGGCGGCAAAACAGCCGTGGCGCAATTTGCTCGCCCACTGTCTGGCGTTCGTACCTGACTGGCAGCAGTACCCGGAAACAGAGGCGGTACAGTGTCAAAACTGGCCGCTGCTGGCAACGGCAGTGTCGCGCGGTATCAATGCGCCGCGGGCCTCCTCCTGTGGTCGTCTGTTTGACGCCGTGGCCTGTGCGCTGGGCATTGAAACGCAACGCTATGAGGGCGAAGCCGCGTGCCGGCTGGAGGCGCTGGCCGAACGCTGTGCAGGGGTTGATCATCCGGTGACGCTCAAGACGGATAACCTTGCGCTGTTCTGGCAGCAGTGGCTGGCCTGGCGGGCGGAGCCCGGCGAGCGCGCCTGGGCCTTTCACGATGCGCTGGCAAAAGGGCTGAGCGAACTGGCGGCAACGCATGCCCGCCGACGGTCGCTCTCTACGGTGTGCTTCAGCGGAGGTGTCCTTCACAACCGCCTGCTACGCGCGCGCTTTCGTCATTACCTTTCTGATTTCACGCTTCTTTTTCCTTCGCGCCTGCCCGCAGGCGACGGAGCGATCTCCTTCGGGCAGGCGGTGGTTGCTGCCGCCCGATCATGTTCACAAAGGATTTAAAATGTTACGACTTTTACGCAATGAACCTCGTGCAGCGTGCCTGCTGCTGGCTCTGGTGATGGCTAACCTGCTGGCCTGGGGGCTGGCGTGGCACACCTTTAGCGGCAGTACGGCGCTGATGGCGGCCAGCCTGCTGGCCTGGTGTTACGGACTGCGTCATGCGGTGGATGCCGACCATATCGCCGCGATTGATACCGTGACGCGTAAGATGATGCAGCAGGGCAAGCGCCCGTCCGGCGTGGGCGCATGGTTTTCCCTCGGACACTCCACCATCGTAGTGCTGGCCTCCATTGCCATCGCCGCCACCGCCACGGCGTTTCAGAAAAATATGGAATGGTTCCACGAAACCGGCAGCCTGATTGGCACCGCCGTCTCCGCCGCCTTCCTGCTGGCGATGGCGCTGGTGAATATGGTGATCCTGCGCGGCGTCTGGCGCAGTTTTCAGGCACTGAAACACGGCAGGCCGGTGCAGGGGGACATCACGCTGCCTGCACAGGGTGGCGTCATGAACTGGCTGTTTGGCAAAACCTTCCGCCTCGTCAATAAAAGCTGGCAGATGTACCTGGTCGGTTTCCTGTTCGGCCTGGGCTTTGACACGGCCACCGAAATCGGCGTACTGGGGATCTCCGCCGCCAGCGCCTCCAGCGGGATGTCGGTGTGGTCGATCATGATCTTCCCGGCGCTCTTCGCCAGCGGCATGGCGCTGGTGGATACGCTCGATAACCTGCTGATGGTGGGTGCCTACGGCTGGGCGTTTAACAAGCCGCAGCGCAAGCTGTACTACAACATGACCATCACCGGCACTTCGGTGGTGGTGGCGCTGTTTATCGGCGGGCTGGAAGCGCTGGGTCTGCTGATGGACAAGTTCGCCCTCAGCGGCGGCGTGTGGGATCTGATTGGCGCGGTGAACGATAACCTGGGCGACGCCGGGTTTGTGGTGGTCGGGCTGTTTGTCGCCTGCTGGCTGATCTCAATGGCGAACTACCGCTGGCGCGGTTATGACGCGCTGGTGGTGCGGTCCTGAACCACGCAGCCCTGTTTTTGCCCGGCGGCGCTACGCTTGCGCGGGCCTACAAGGTTTGCCGTTATGGTGTTGAGTAGGCCGGGTAAGCGGAGCGCCACCCGGCATGACGAGGGTTAAGCAGGTAACGATTTCAGCAGCGCGAAGGCCTCCTTCATTCTGTCTTCGCTGACCACAAAGGCGCGCATCTGACCGACAGTATCGGTGCCGCGAGCTACCATGCCCTGAGCCGAAAGGGCAATCTCCCAGTTCAGATCCTGACGCTGCGTTTCACCTGCGAGATGCAGCGGTAGTTCCGGCGTTTTTACCTTCACCAGCATGGCGGGTAATTTCACCGGGGCGTTGCCGCCGAGCAGGTTTTTCGCCAGGAACATGGCGCTTAACTGAATCGGTTGCAGGAACGGCAGCACCTGGCCGTTAATTTCCGCGCAGTCGCCCAGGGCATAAATGTCCGGCTGGGTGGTTTGCAGGTAGCTGTCTACCTTCACGCCGCGATTGATCTCTGCGCCTGCGCGGTGCGCCAGCGCGGTTTCCGGGCGCAGCCCCGTCGCCGCAATAACCACATCCACTTCCACCCTGCGGGTGCGGTCGAGCGTCGCACAAATGCCGGTTTCGGTTTTACTCAGGCTCTGCAACTGCGATTTCAGCAGCAGATGCACGCCCATGTCGGTCAGACGATGCTGTAAGCGACTGCTTACTTCTGCCGGCATCAGCGCTGACAGAATGCTGGCCGCGTGGTCAACCAGGGTGACGGATTTTCCCGCCCGGCAGAAGTCCATCGCCAGCTCGGTGCCAATCAGCCCGCCGCCGACAATCATCACCCGCATGGCGTCGCGTAACAGGGTCTCGCTGGCCTGATACTCCTGCTGACTGTTGAGCGTGACCATCAACTCGCGGCCCTCAACCGGCGGCACAAACGCAGATGCCCCCGTCGCCAGCACCAGCTTGTCGTACTGCCAGGTTTTATCTTTCGCGTTCACCACGTGGGCGTCGGCGTCGATATCGGTGACCCAGGTGTACGGAAACAGACGCAGATTAAATTGTTCTGCAAACTCCCCCGCCGTCTGGCGGGTGAGATCGTCGGCGCGCTGATTTTGGCTAATGACGTGGCTTAAATCAGGCTTGTTGTACTCATCCATGCTGTCGGCGGCGATCACTGTCAACGGCACGTTAGCATCCTGTTTGCGGATATTTTTCACCAGCTGGCGGGCGGCAAAGCCCGAGCCGATAATGACGATGCCGTGGCTCATTTTGCCTCCGTTGCCAGTTCATCAAAGACGTCTTTTCCGAGGGAACATTCCGGGCAGAGGAAGTTGTCCGGCACCTCGCTCCACGGTGTACCCGGCGCGACATCCTGCAACGGCTCGCCCAGCTCAGGATCGTAAATCCACTGGCAGACGCTGCACTGCATGCAGGGGCCGAGGTCGGCAGCGGCAGGAGCGGCTTCTGCTACGGCTTCCGGCGCAGCAGCCGCGGCGGGTGCGGTTTCCGGCAGCGGCGCAAGCGCCCACTGGCGGGCAATGTCGCGACCGTGCTGGCGACAGATTTCCAGCGCGTCGAGATCCGGACGCCATTTCGCCTTCAGGCTCAGGGACATCTCAAAACCGGCATCCTGTAAACGGGTGGAGAGACGGTCTACCGCGCCGCCGCTCCAGCCGTGTGAACCAAAGGCGCTGGCGCGTTTGTTACGGAAGCGCAGGCCGGTCATCTCTTCCACCAGTCCGGCAATTTTCGGCATCATCACGTTATTCATGGTGGAGGTACCCACCAGCACGCCTTTGGAGCGGAAGACGTTGGTCAATACCTCATTCTTATCGCTGCGCGCCACGTTGAAGATTTTCACTGCCACGTTCGGGTCCACTTCGTTGATGCCCTGGGCAATGGCGTCCGCCATCATGCGGGTGTTGTTGGACATGGTGTCGTAGAAGATGGTGATGCGGTCTTCCTGATAGTCCGCCGCCCACTTCAGGTACAGCTCGACGATCTGGGTAGGATTTTCACGCCATACCACGCCGTGGGAGGTAGCAATCATATCCACTGGCAGGTTGAAGCCGAGGATCTCGGTGATTTTTGGCGTGACCAGACGGCTGAACGGCGTCAGGATGTTGGCGTAGTAGCGCTGGCACTGTTCGAACAGCTCGGTCTGATCCACTTCGTCGTTGAACAGACGTTCGTCGCAGTAGTGCTGGCCGAAGGCGTCGTTGCTGAACAGCACCGCGTCACCGGTCATGTAGGTCATCATGCTGTCCGGCCAGTGCAGCATTGGGGTTTCCACGAAGATCAGCTGTTTGCCGTTGCCGATATCCAGCGTGTCGCCGGTTTTTACGGTGTGGAAGTTCCACTCTGGATGGTGGTGGTGGCCGTTGATGGAGTCAATGGCGTTGGTGGTGCAGTAGATCGGGGTATCCGGAATGTGGGACATCAGCTCGGTCAGCGCCCCGGCGTGATCCTCTTCCGCGTGGTTGATGATGATGTAGTCGATGTCATTCAAATCGATTTCGCTGCGCAGGTTCTGCACGAACTCGCGGCTGAATTTGTGATCGACGGTATCGATCAGGACGTTTTTACCTTCACGAATGAGATAGCTGTTGTAGCTGCTGCCGCGCAGCGTTTTGTATTCCGTCCCGTGAAAATCACGTACTTCCCAGTCACGTTGACCCACCCAATGAATGTTATTTTTAACCAGAATAGACATAGCAACCTCAACTTAATACGGCGTTTTCAAATAAGATGACTGTCATATATCAAGTTGCGTGCCAGTTTTTTAACTCATTGAAAATAATGTATTTATATTTTTATTCTCCCTAATGGGTAGTCATTTTGACTATCTTAAAAATTGTCAATATGACACTATGTGTTGTCAAAATGACAGTGAGGCAGCGATGAGCTTTTCCGTAGATGTGCTGGCGAAGATCGCCATAGAACTGCAAACCGGTATTGGTCATCAGGACCGCTTTCAGCGGCTGATCTCCACGTTGCGCCACGTGCTGGATTGCGATGCCTCGGCGCTGCTGCGTTACGAAGGGCGGCAGTTTATTCCGCTGGCTATCGACGGTCTGGCGAAGGACGTACTCGGGCGGCGCTTTACCCTGGAGGGTCACCCGCGTCTGGAAACCATCGCCCGTGCGGGTGATGTGGTGCGTTTCCCGGCAGACAGCGATCTGCCCGATCCGTACGACGGCCTGATCCCCGGCCAGGAGAGCCTGAAGGTTCACGCCTGTATCGGCCTGCCGCTGTTTGCCGGGCAGAACCTGATTGGCGCGTTAACCCTCGACGGCATGTCGCCGGATCAGTTCGATACCTTCAGCGACGAAGAGCTACGGCTGATTGCCGCGCTGGCGGCCGGGGCGCTGAACAACGCCCTGCTGATAGAACAGCTGGAGAGCCAGAATATTCTTCCGGGTAGCCCGACGGCGTTTGAGCAGGTGGCGCACACCGAAATGATTGGCCTTTCGCCGGGCATGGCGCAGCTTAAAAAAGAGATTGAGATTGTCGCCGCGTCTGATTTGAACGTGCTGATCTTCGGGGAGACCGGCACCGGTAAAGAGCTGGTGGCGAAAGCGATCCACGAAGCCTCGCCCCGTGCGGTGAACCCGCTGGTGTATCTCAACTGCGCGGCGCTGCCGGAAAGCGTGGCGGAAAGCGAGCTGTTCGGACACGTCAAAGGAGCCTTTACCGGGGCGATCAGCAACCGCAGCGGCAAGTTCGAAATGGCTGATAACGGCACGCTGTTCCTCGATGAAATTGGCGAACTCTCCCTTTCGCTCCAGGCCAAACTGCTGCGGGTGTTGCAGTATGGCGATATTCAACGCGTGGGTGACGATCGCAGCTTACGCGTGGATGTGCGCGTGCTGGCGGCGACGAACCGCGATCTGCGCGAAGAGGTGCTGGCGGGCAATTTCCGCGCCGATCTGTTCCACCGTCTGAGCGTGTTCCCGCTCACGGTGCCGCCGCTGCGCGAGCGGGGCGATGATGTGGTGCTGCTGGCGGGCTTTTTCTGCGAACAGTGTCGGCACAAAATGGGGCTTTCCCGCGTGGTGCTAAGCCCCGGCGCGAGGACGCACCTGCTGAGCTACGGCTGGCCGGGTAACGTGCGTGAACTGGAACATGCGATTCACCGCGCGGTGGTGCTGGCGCGGGCTACGCGTTCGGGGGATGAAGTGGTTATCCATGCGCGCCATTTCGCGCTGCATGAGGAAACGACGCCGTCCGTGAAGCCAGTGATACCTGAGAGCGTGAACGAAAACCTGCGCGAGGCGACGGATGCGTTCCAGCGTCAGATGATCACCCGCGCCCTGGAGCAGAATAACCGCAGCTGGGCGGCATGCGCGCGGGCGCTGGAGATGGACGTCGCCAACCTTCACAGGCTGGCGAAACGTCTGGGGCTTAAGGGTTAAATAATCCCCGCCTGGTAGAAGTCTTGCAGGTTGATCGCGCCGCACAGCCTGCCGTGCTCGTCCACCACCGGCGCAGCGGTGATTTTGCGCTTCATCAGTACCTCTTTGGCTTCAATGGCGCGGCTGTCGGCATTCAGCGTCAGCCCGCCCCGGGTCATTGCTTCGGATACCCGCGCCTCCAGCTTGCCGCCGCCCACCAGCCAGCGGCGCAGGTCGCCGTCGGTGAAGACGCCCTTCACCTGGCGGTCATTGTCGCATACCGCAACCAGCCCCAGCCCGGTGCGGCTCAGCTCCAGCATGGCGTCCATCACGCTGGTGTCGAGTTTGACCTGAGGAATGGCATCGTCCGTGCGCATCAGGTGGTGAACCTTGTTGAGCAGACGTGCCCCAAGCGCGCCAGCAGGATGGGAACGGGCGAAATCTTCCTCATTAAAACCGCGCGCCTGCATCACCGCCATCGCCAGCGCGTCGCCCATCATCAGCGTGTTGACGGTGCTGGAGGTCGGTGCCAGGTGCATCGGGCAGGCTTCGCGCTCAACGGAAATATCCAGCGTTGCTTTCGCGGCCAGCGCCAGCGGCGAACGGGATTTGCCGGTCATCGCTAACAGGGCCACCGATTTTTCTTGCAGGCGAGGGATGATGAGATCCAGCTCTTTGGCTGAACCGGAGTAGGAGATAAACAGCATCACGTCGCGGCTTTCGATCATCCCCAGATCGCCGTGCAGCGCTTCGGCAGGATGCACGAAGAACGCCGGTGTGCCGGTGCTGGCAAGCGTCGCGGCAATCTTCTTGCCGATATGACCGGATTTACCGATACCCGCCACGATCACTTTGCCCTCGCAGTGGATAATGGTGTTGGCTGCACGAACAAAATCCTCACCCAGACGCTCCGGCAGGCGGCTGGCTTCCTGTAGCTCCAGCAGCAGAGTCTGGCGGCCTGCGTTTAACAGAAAATCACTCATTTTTCTCTCCGGTTACGATCACGTCGATGCCCTTCGCTTCCAGCGCTTTTTTAAATGCCGGATCGATACCTGCGTCGGTAATCAGCTTATCGACGCTTTCAAGGCTACAGACAATGTTGGGGCTTTTACGGCCAAACTTCGACGAGTCCGCCATCAAAATCACTTCCCGCGCGGCGTTGCACATCGCTTTGCTGACGCTGAACACCTCGTTGAAGGTGGTCACGCCCGCGTTGAGGTCGATGCCGTCCGTGCCCATAAACAGCTTATCGAAGCTGAAGTGGTCGAAGGCATTCTCCGCCAGCTGCCCGTGAAACGACGCGGATTTTTTACGGAAGGTGCCACCGGGCATCAGGATGGTCTGCTCGCTGTCGAACTCTGACAGGGCATTGACGATGTGCAGGCTGTTGGTCATCACGGTGATGTTATTAAAGCGGCTGAGCAGCGGGATCATCTGCAGGACGGTACTGCCAGCGTCGAGGATGATGGAATCGCCGTCCTGGATAAATTTGACCGCGGCTTCGGCAATCAACGCTTTCTGGTGCGTATTAATCAGCGTCTTGTGATCGATAGGCGGGTCGGCTTCGTCTTTATTGAGCACCACGCCGCCGTAGGTACGAATGACGGCGCCGGAGTTTTCGAGCAACACCAGGTCCTTGCGTATTGTCGTGCCGGTGGTGTCAAAGTAGTGGGCCAGATCCTCTACCGAGCACTTTCCCTGCTTTTGCAGATGCTCAAGTATGGCCGCCTGCCGCTGACGTGGTTTCATAGGCGCTTCGTTCCTTACGTTGCGAAATGATAATTCCGCAAGTTTATAACTTTCACAACGAAATTATCCATGTTTCAGATTAAGCGCTAATGATAGTGCATTCTGACAGAGTGAATCATGGGGGAAGATCACATCAGGTTGTAATTCATGCAGCAAAATGCCGTTGATCGCCTGGATTTTCACCGGGCGGGCAAAGACGGTCATGCCGCGCATGATGAGGGAATCGCAGACCTTATTGTTTTCATCCAGCGCAACAGCGACGACAACCCGCGGTTTGAAGCGTCCGCCGGAACGCCCGACGCCCACACGGCCTTTCTGGCACAGGGCGTCAAAGGCGCGGTTAAACTGATGGATCTGCCAGCCGCCAAACGCCATCTGGCAGATCCAGGCGAGGGCGGCGAAGGTGATTAATGCGGTTACCATATCGGCTCCTTAATTGCCGGGTGGCGGCTGCGCCTTACCCGGCCTACGGGGGTTGTAGCCCCGGTAAGTGCAGCGCCACCGGGGATTAAACTCAGAACATCACCTGCCCACCGGTGACGTTAATCGACTGCCCGGTGCAGTACGAGGCTTTCGGGCTGGCGTAAAACAGCAGCATGTTCAGCACGTCCTGATAATCACACCCGCGCTTGAGCGGCACTTTGTCGATGTAGTACTGCTCCACTTCTTCAGCTTTGATGCCGAGCTTGGAGGCGTACTGCGGCAGCAGGGACTGGAACATCGGCGATTTCAACAGGTTACCCAGCATCAGCGAGTGAACGGTGATGCCGTATTCGGCCAGATCCAGCGCCAGAGACTGCGTCAGCCCCACGCCGCCAAACTTCGCCGCGCTGTAGCCGGAGTTGTGCTTGCTGCCCACTTTCCCGGATTTCGAGTTGATCTGAATGATGCGCCCCTGAATACCATCGCGGATCATCAGCCGGGAAAACTCACGGGCGCAGAGGAAATAGCCCACCAGATTCACCTGCAACGAGCGGTCAAAATCCCCCAGTTCGAAATCGCTGATAAAGGCCGCTTTCGCGATCCCCGCGCTGTAGACCAGCAGGTCGATACGCCCAAATATCTCATCTACTTCGCGGGCCAGCGCCATCACGCTCTGCTCGCTGGTGGCGTCGGCACCAAATCCGTACGCCATCCCTTCGCCAAACTCGGTGTTGATGGCGTCCGCCACGCGGGCGGCTTTTTCACTCTGAATGTCCACTACCGCCACGCGATAACCCTCTGCGGCAAGCCCACGGCAGAGGAACTCGCCTAAGGTTTGTCCCCCACCAATGACAACGGCAACCTGACTCATGTGTTTCTCCTTAATTACGCAACAAATTTTAACGTACAGCCTGGTGTGACAGCCTGCGGAACCGGCCCCTCAACGTGAACCGTGCCGGGATACTCCGCCTGCGGCTGCCCGTCAAAACGCAGGGTGATATGCCCCAGCTCGCGCAGGTTTTGTTCAGCGACGTCGCCGACGGCGGTCACGGCATAGCGCGCCTCGCCCAGCTCAAGCTGGCTCCCGGCCTTCAGCTCGCCGTTTAGCTCGCCGTGGCAGTGGATAAAGCAAAACTCTTCGATATCCGCAGGCGCCCCTTCGCGGAAGGTGATCAGCATCTGGTCGCTCAGCGCATCGGCCGCGCTCTGGCCGATGCGGGTAATGGTGGTCTGGTAAATCACGGTCATGGCAGGAACCTCTTATTGATAAATAAAGCCGGAGACAAACCAGGCAATCAGCACCGTGGGCGCGCCCGTCAGGAAGCGGCTCACCAGCACGGAGGGGACGCCCACGCGCACGGTGTCCTGACGTGCTTCCGCCAGCGACAGCCCGACGGGGATGAAGTCGCACGCCGCCTGAGCGTTAATGGCGAAAAGGGCTGGCAGAGCGAGGTGCGGGGGAATGTTGCCCAGACCAATCTGTACGCCAATCAGCACGCCGATGACCTGGGCAATCACCGCGCCCGGGCCGAGAAACGGCGACAGCAGCGGGAAGGAGCAGATCAGCGCCAGCGTCACCAGGCCGAGCGGGTGGCTGGCGAGCGGGGCGAGGCCCTGGGCAATCCAGTCGCCGAGGCCGGAGGCCATGATGATACCGATCAGCGCCGAGACGAACGCCATAAACGGCAGAATGGTTTTCAGCACCGTGTCGATGGTGTCGCGCCCGGACTGGAACAGCACCGCCACGGCGGACCCCATCCCCATCCCGACCTTCGCCAGCAGGCCATCGCTCTGCTCGGTGATTTTTTTGCTGGTGTCGTACTCGCGCGGGGCCGCTTTTTGCGGCGCGGATGTGCCATTCACCAGCGTGATGTTGTCCTCCTTCACCCCAGAGACATAAATATCCTCAAGGATGTACTGCGCCAGCGGGCCGGATTTCCCGGTGGAGTGAATATTTACCGTCGGAATGCGGCGCTTCGGATAGATGCCGCAGCGCAGCGTGCCGCCGCAGTCGATCACCGCCACGCCGATTTCCGCTTCCGGCGGTTCCCCTTCCTTGAAGCCGTCGACCGCTTCCCAGCCCGTCAGCTCGTGCAGCCTGTCGACGATCGCCGGGCGCGTGCCCGCGGTGATGTACACAATCTTTTTGCCTTCGGTGGCGTCGAACTCCAGCGGGCCGCCCCAGCCGCCCGTGCCTTTCTCAATGCGGATCCGGTTCATGCTGTAGCTCCTGAAAGATGGACTTTCTGTTCAAGCTGGATGCCCATTTTTTTCTCAAAAATGGCGGTGGTGAGATCCGTCACCCAGCCGCGGAAGAAGTTGGTGACCAGACCGACCAGCAGGTAGCTCACCGCCAGCGGGCCGAGCGGCAGGCCAAGCGTGGTAAGGCCGCTGGCGATCCCGAGATAAACGAACAGCTCGCCGGGGTTGATGTGCGGGAACAGGCCGTTCATGGAATGGCAGCTGTAGGAGGCGGCGGCGTAATAGCTCGGCTTGTACTTCTCTGGCATAAAGCGGCCGAGGCTTAAGGTCATCGGGTTGCAGAACACAAAGGTGCCGATGAAGGGCAGGATCAGGTAGCGGGACAGCGGGTTTCCGGCGCAGCGCTGGGCGAAGCGTTCAATACGCTGCTGGCCGATAAAGTTAATCAGCGCGTTCATGATCACCAGCAGGCTGATCAGCAGGGGCAGGATCCCGGTCACCATGCCGGTGAATACCTCGCCGCCTTTCTGAAAAAGCCCGATGAACCACTCGGCGCCGTAGGTGATGGTTTCTATCATTCTTCTCTCCTGTAGGGCGTTTGTTTTTGTCTGTTCGGGGCTAATAATAATCAAATTGAAAGCTTTTAAAGTGTTAATTAGATCTCACAATGAAAGAAAAATGGATTAATTTGAAAGATAATTGGTGGGGCGAATGATTTTCGATGGAAAAAAGCGCGGATTTGCGTTGGGGAGGTGTGTACCGCTTCCTTGAGGTGTTGCGGATGCTTTACCATACTGGGTTCTTACCGAACTCGTTAAATGGATGCCACATGTTCAAGCGTCGTTATGCAGCGCTGTTACCTGCGCTTATTCTCCTGTCCGCCTGTAGTAGCAAACCCAGGACTGAAGCTGTTCAACAAACGGCGGGCGCGCCTTCCGGCGGGTTCCTGCTTGAGCCGCAGCACAATATGATGCAGATGGGCGGCGACTTCGCGAATAACCCTGCGGCCGAACAGTTCATCGATAAAATGGTGAGCAAGCACGGTTTTGATCGCCAGCAGCTGCATGCCATTTTGTCTCAGGCGAAGCGTCTGGACTACGTGCTGCGCCTGATGGACAGGCAGGCGCCGACGGCCCAGGTGCCGACCGGGCCAAACGGGGCGTGGCTGCGCTATCGCAAACAGTTTATTACCCCGGACAACGTGCAAAATGGCGTGGTGTTCTGGAATCAGTATGAAGACGCCCTGAACCGCGCGTGGCAGGTCTATGGCGTGCCGCCGGAGATCATCGTCGGTATTATTGGGGTTGAGACCCGCTGGGGACGCATTATGGGTAAAACCCGCATCCTCGATGCGCTGGCGACGCTCTCCTTCAACTACCCGCGCCGCGCCGAGTATTTCTCCTCTGAACTGGAAACCTTCCTGCTGATGGCGCGAGACGAACAGGACGATCCGTTAGATCTGAAAGGGTCGTTCGCCGGTGCGATGGGCTACGGCCAGTTTATGCCGTCCTCCTATAAGCAGTACGCGGTAGATTTTAACGGGGATGGTCACATCAACCTGTGGGATCCCGAAGACGCCATTGGCAGCGTGGCCAACTACTTCAAAGCGCACGGCTGGACGCCGGGCGGCCAGGTGGCGGTGCAGGCAAACGGCGAGGCGTTTGGTCTGGAAAACGGATTTAAAACCAAATACAGCGTGGCGCAGCTGGCAGCGGCAGGCTTAACGCCGTCGCAGCCGCTGGGCAATGTTGACCAGGTGAGCCTGCTGCGCCTGGATGTCGGAACCGGTTATCAGTACTGGTTCGGACTGCCGAACTTCTACACCATTACCCGCTACAACCACAGCACGCACTATGCGATGGCGGTGTGGCAGCTGGGGCTGGCGGTGTCTCAGGCGCGTGTGCCGGCAGCGTCACCGTTTAGCCAGTAAGTCCCCTTATGCCTCCCTCTCCCTGTGGGAGAGGGCTGGGGTGAGGGCACCCGCCCGCACCTGTTTCCCGCAGAAACATTTCGCCACATTCCCATTTCACTCCCGCCGTTTACATCTTAATCGTCTTTCATTATTGTTATGTTATAACATAATTTTTAATTGAGATATCCATGTCCCTGTTTTCTCTCTCATCCCCGGTTCGTCTGCTGCTGGCGCTGATGCTCATTCTGTTTCTCGGCCTGGCCGTGCGCTGGGCGGTGGCGTTGCCATGATCGTGATGAACGACCTGGTGGCGGGTTACGATCGCCAGCCCGTTACGCGCGCACTGTCCGGCGTGATTGAACGCGGGAGCATGACCGCCATCGTCGGGGCCAACGGTTGCGGCAAATCCACGCTGCTGAAAACGCTCGCTGGCTTTCTTCCGCCCGTCAGCGGTACGTTTCGCTGGCAGGGGAGACGTCCGGTGGTGGGCTGGCTGGCGCAGCGTCACGCGCTGGAGGCGCAATTTCCTCTGACCGTGCAGGACGTGGTGAGCATGGGCTGCTGGCCAGAAATCTCGCTATTTGCCGGTTTTCGTCGGGATACCCGCATGCGCATTGCCGGCGCGCTTGAGCGCGTGGGGCTGGCGTCCATGGCGTTATCCACCATCGATGAACTCTCCGGCGGGCAATTCCAGCGCATGCTGTTTGCCCGCGTTTTAGTGCAGCAGGCACCGCTGGTGATGCTGGACGAACCCTTCACCGGCGTTGATGAAGCGACCTGCAACGTGCTGATGGATCTGATGCTGGAGATGTATATGCAGGGGCAGACCCTGCTGGCGGTACTACATGACAGCGAGCGCGTAGCACGTCACTTCCCGCAGACGTTACGTCTGGACGCTGATAGTCCCCAATGGAAAACCGAGCGGGTGAGGGTGGCATGATCTGGCATACATTCTTCCAGCCGTTTATTGAGTACGGCTTTATGCGCCGTGCACTGGTGGTTTGCCTGGCGCTCTCCGTCAGCACCACGGCGCTGGGGGTATTCCTTCAGCTGCGTCGGATGAGCCTGATGGGGGACGCCCTTTCTCATGCCATTTTGCCGGGTGTCGCGGTGGGCTATCTGCTCAGCGGTATGTCGCTGCTGGCAATGACTGTCGGCGGGTTTATTGCCGGGATCGCCGTTGCGCTGGTGGCCGGGCTGGTCAGCCGCCGCACGCCCCTTAAAGAGGATGCCAGCTTCGCGGGGTTTTACCTGGGTTCCCTGGCGCTGGGCGTCACGCTGGTGTCGCTGCGCGGTTCAAATGTCGATCTGCTTCATCTTCTGTTTGGCTCCATTCTCGCCGTGGATAGCGCGTCAGCCCTGTTCGTGACGGGCGTTTGCATGTTCACGCTCCTCACGCTGGCGATGTTTTATCGTGGGCTGGTCAGCGAAGCGTTCGATACCGCGTGGTTGCAGGTGAACGCGCGCTGGCTGCCCGGGATGTTACACGGTCTGTTTCTGGCGCTGCTGGTGCTCAACCTGGTGGCCGGTTTTCAGGTGCTCGGCACGTTGATGGCCGTCGGGCTGATGATGTTACCCGCCGTGGCGGCACGCTGCTGGGTGCGCACCCTGCCAGGGTTACTTCTGATGGCGGGTATCAGCGGTATTTTTTGCGCGTGGCTGGGCTTAAGCCTTTCCTGGGCAGTGAGTCTGCCCGCCGGGCCCTCCATTGTGCTGACCGCCAGCGCATTGTTCTTTATTTCCGTTTTATTTGGCACGCTCAGCAGGCTGGCGGATAGCCTGCGGGCGCTTTTTTAACGCAAGGGGAAACGATGAAACGTACAGGGTTAGCCGTGGCGCTCGCGCTCGGCATGATGACGCACGGCGTAATGGCGAAAACGCTTAATGTGGTGACCAGCTTTTCCATCCTGGGAGACATCACGCAGCAGGTTGGCGGCGATCGTGTGAAGGTGACGACGCTGGTGGGGCCGGACGGTGATCCCCATACTTTCGAACCCTCGCCCAAAGACAGCGCGGCGCTGAGTAAAGCCGACGTGGTGGTAGTCAATGGGCTGGGGCTGGAGGGCTGGCTCGATCGTCTGGTGAAAGCCTCCGGATTCAAAGGCCAGCTGGTGGTTGCTTCGGACGGCGTGAAAACGCACACGCTGGAAGAGGACGGTAAAACCGTGACCGATCCGCACGCGTGGAACAGCGCGGCGAACGGCGCGCTGTATGCGCAAAATATTCTCTCTGGGCTGGTGAAGGCCGATCCTGAAGATACGGCGGCGCTTGAAGCTACCGGTAAACCCTATATTGCGCAGCTCTCTCAGCTGGACGGTTGGGCTAAAAAGCGTTTCAGCGACATCCCACAGGCGAAGCGCAAAGTGCTGACCAGCCACGACGCTTTCGGCTATTTCAGCCGCGCCTACGGCGTGACGTTTATGGCGCCGCAGGGGCTGTCGTCTGAGAGTGAAGCCAGCGCGGCGCAGGTAGCGGAGATCATCAATCAGATTAAAGCTGACGGTGTGAAAACCTGGTTTATGGAAAACCAGCTTGATCCGCGCCTGGTGAAGCAGATCGCGACCGCCACGGGCGCCCAGCCGGGCGGTGAACTTTACCCGGAAGCGCTGTCCGCGAAGGGCGGCGTGGCGGACACCTACGTCAAGGCGTTTCGCCACAATGTGGATACCCTCGCTAACAGCATGAAATAAGCGTCTCTCTGGCCGGTGCGCCCGCATCGGCTTTTTTCTGAAGCCCCCTCGTAAAACCCGACGCGCATCCCCATATTTGATGAGAAAGTGCTATCTTGTGCTGCATGTTTTTCTAAGGCCTGGAGCGAGAATGACTGACCATGAATTGATGCAGCTAAGCGAAGTGGTGGGGCTGGCGCTGAAACAGCGCGGCGCGACTCTTACGACCGCAGAATCCTGCACCGGCGGCTGGGTGGCGAAAGCAATTACCGATATTGCTGGCAGTTCCGCCTGGTTTGAACGCGGCTTTGTGACCTACAGTAACGAGGCTAAAGCGCAGATGATTGGCGTGCGTGAAGCCACGCTTGAGCAGCATGGCGCGGTCAGCGAGCCGGTGGTGATCGAAATGGCGATTGGCGCGCTGAAAGAGGCGCGCGCAGATTACGCTATCTCCATCAGCGGTATCGCGGGGCCGGACGGCGGCAGCGACGTGAAGCCTGTCGGCACCGTCTGGTTTGGCTTTGCCACCTCAAAAGGTGAAGGGATCACCCGCCGGGAATGCTTCAGCGGCGATCGCGAAAGCGTGCGTCGTCAGGCAACGGAATACGCGTTAAAAACGCTCTGGCAACAATTTCTACAAAATACTTGATACTGTATGACTATACAGTATAATTGCCTCAACAGAACAGAAGTCCATGGTGAAGCGCAGTTGCTTCTCCCGGCATGACAGGAGTAATAATGGCTATCGACGAAAACAAACAGAAAGCGTTGGCGGCAGCACTGGGCCAGATCGAAAAGCAATTCGGTAAAGGCTCCATCATGCGCCTGGGTGAAGACCGTTCCATGGATGTGGAAACTATCTCCACTGGTTCGCTTTCTCTTGATATCGCACTGGGCGCTGGCGGTTTGCCGATGGGCCGTATCGTAGAAATCTACGGTCCGGAATCCTCGGGTAAAACCACCCTGACGTTGCAGGTTGTTGCGGCGGCACAGCGCGAAGGTAAAACCTGTGCGTTTATCGATGCCGAGCACGCGCTGGACCCGGTCTATGCCCGTAAACTGGGCGTTGATATCGACAACCTGCTGTGCTCACAGCCGGACACCGGCGAGCAGGCCCTGGAAATTTGTGACGCGCTGGCGCGCTCAGGTGCGGTTGACGTGATCATCGTCGACTCCGTTGCGGCGCTGACGCCAAAAGCAGAAATTGAAGGTGAAATCGGTGACTCTCACATGGGCCTCGCGGCACGTATGATGAGCCAGGCGATGCGTAAGCTGGCGGGTAACCTGAAGCAGTCCAATACGCTGCTGATCTTCATCAACCAGATCCGTATGAAAATTGGTGTAATGTTCGGTAACCCGGAAACCACCACCGGCGGTAACGCTCTGAAATTCTACGCTTCTGTCCGTCTGGATATCCGCCGTATCGGCGCGGTGAAAGAGGGGGATAACGTCGTCGGTAGCGAAACCCGCGTGAAGGTTGTGAAGAACAAAATCGCAGCACCGTTCAAACAGGCTGAATTCCAGATCCTCTACGGCGAAGGTATCAACTTCCTCGGCGAGCTGGTTGACCTGGGCGTGAAAGAGAAGCTGATTGAAAAAGCGGGCGCATGGTACAGCTACAACGGTGACAAGATTGGTCAGGGTAAAGCGAATGCTATCTCCTGGCTGAAAGAGAACCCGGCGGCGGCGAAAGAGATTGAGAAGAAGGTGCGTGAACTCCTGCTGAGCAACCAGGACTCTAAACCTGATTTCGTGGTCGACGGCGCGGATGCTGAAGAAACCAACGAAGATTTTTAATCCTCTCGGATAAAAATGAAGGGCTGCTGATGCGGCCCTTTTTGCATTTCTGAATCGACAGGTTTTTTATGAGTGAACCGACATCACGCCGACCAGCCTACTCACGCTTGCTGGATCGGGCCGTGCGTATTCTTGCCGTGCGTGACCATAGTGAACAGGAGCTGCGGCGGAAACTGTCAGCGCCCGTCATGAGCAAAAACGGTCCGGAAGACATTGATGCCACCGCGGAAGATTATGACCGCGTGGTTGCCTGGTGCTACGAGCATCACTATCTGGATGACGGCCGTTTTGCCGCTCGCTTTCTTGCCAGCCGTGGTCGTAAAGGCTATGGGCCAGCGCGTATCCGCCAGGAGCTGAACCAGAAAGGTGTAGCCCGTGAATCGATTGAAAAATCCATGCGCGAAAGTGAAATCGACTGGTGCGAACTGGCGCGTGAGCAGGCGGTACGAAAGTACGGTGAGCCGCTGCCGCGTGAATTTTCAGAAAAAGTTAAAATCCAGCGCTTTTTGCTCTACCGCGGCTTCCTGATGGAAGATATTCAGGATATCTGGCGTAATTTTACCGATTGAACGCATGCGGGATTTTACTTCCCACTAAAGAAAACTTATCTTATTCCCACTTTTTCCAGTAGCTGGTCCGTCCAACTGTTTACAGATACAGATCTGCTGCGACATTTCGTTAGCTTGATTTCAGGATAATTATGAGCAAGAGCACCGCTGAGATCCGTCAGGCGTTTCTCGATTTTTTCCATAGTAAGGGACACCAGGTTGTTGCCAGCAGCTCCCTGGTACCGAACAATGACCCGACTCTGCTGTTTACCAACGCCGGGATGAACCAGTTCAAGGATGTGTTCCTTGGTCTCGACAAGCGTAATTATTCCCGCGCCACAACCTCACAGCGTTGCGTGCGTGCGGGCGGTAAACACAACGATCTGGAAAACGTCGGTTACACCGCGCGCCACCACACTTTCTTCGAAATGCTGGGTAACTTCAGCTTCGGCGACTACTTCAAACACGACGCCATTCAATATGCGTGGGAACTGCTGACCGGTGAAAACTGGTTTAATCTGCCGAAAGAGCGTCTGTGGGTGACCGTGTATGAGACCGATGACGAAGCGTTCGACATCTGGGAAAAAGAAGTGGGTATCCCTCGCGAACGTATCATCCGTATCGGTGACAACAAAGGCGCGCCTTACGCGTCTGATAACTTCTGGCAGATGGGTGACACCGGCCCTTGCGGTCCGTGCACCGAGATCTTCTACGATCATGGTGACCACATCTGGGGCGGCCCTCCGGGAAGCGCGGAAGAAGATGGCGATCGCTACATTGAGATCTGGAACATTGTCTTCATGCAGTTCAACCGTCAGGCCGACGGCACCATGGAGCCGCTGCCAAAACCGTCCGTAGATACCGGTATGGGTCTTGAGCGTATCGCGGCCGTTCTGCAACACGTTAACTCCAACTATGAGATTGACCTGTTCAGCACCCTGATCAAAGCCGTTGCCGAAGTGACGGGCGCAACCGATCTGAACAACAAATCACTGCGCGTTATCGCAGACCATATTCGTTCCTGTGCGTTCCTGATTGCTGACGGCGTTATCCCGTCGAATGAAAACCGTGGCTATGTGCTGCGTCGTATCATTCGTCGTGCGATCCGTCATGGCAACATGCTGGGCGCGAAGGACACCTTCTTCTATAAACTCGTTGGGCCACTGATTGGCGTGATGGGCTCTGCCGGTGACGAGCTGAAACGCCAGCAGGCGCAGGTTGAACAGGTTCTGAAAACCGAAGAAGAGCAGTTTGCCCGTACGCTGGAGCGCGGACTGGCGCTGCTGGACGACGAGCTGGCGAAACTCAAGGGCGACACGCTGGATGGCGAAACCGCTTTCCGCCTGTACGACACCTACGGCTTCCCGGTTGACCTGACGGCGGACGTTTGCCGCGAGCGCAACATCAAAGTTGACGAAGCAGGCTTTGAAGCCGCAATGGAAGAGCAGCGTCGTCGTGCGCGTGAATCCAGCGGTTTTGGCGCGGACTACAACGCGATGATCCGCGTTGATAGCGCGTCTGAATTTAAAGGCTACGAAGAGCTGGCTCTGACCAGCAACGTGACCGCGCTGTTTGTTGACGGTAAAGCCGTAGACAGCATTAGCGCAGGTCAGGACGCGGTTGTTATCCTGGATAAAACACCGTTCTATGCGGAATCCGGCGGCCAGGTTGGCGATAAAGGCGAACTGAAAGGCAATGGCTTCAGCTTCAGCGTAAGCGATACCCAGAAATACGGTCAGGCAATTGGTCACCAGGGCAAACTGGTTTCCGGTTCTCTGAAAGTGGGCGAGGGCGTTCAGGCCAACGTTGACGAAGCTCGCCGCGCGCGCATTCGTCTGAACCACTCGGCAACCCACCTGATGCACGCAGCCCTGCGCGAAGTGCTGGGTACGCACGTTGCACAGAAAGGTTCTCTGGTTAACGACAAAGTGCTGCGTTTCGACTTCTCGCATTTTGAAGCGATGAAGCCGTCTGAAATTCGTGCGGTGGAAGACCTGGTGAATGCCCAGATCCGCCGTAACCTGCCAATCGAAACCCACATCATGGATCTTGAGGCAGCGAAGAAGAAAGGTGCGATGGCGCTGTTTGGCGAGAAATATGACGACCGCGTTCGCGTGCTGAGCATGGGCGACTTCTCTACCGAACTGTGTGGCGGTACTCACGCATCCCGCACCGGTGACATCGGCTTGTTCCGCATCGTTTCCGAGTCGGGTACGGCGGCAGGCGTGCGTCGTATTGAGGCGGTGACCGGGGAAGGTGCAATTGCCAGCCTGCATGCGCAGAGCGACCAGCTGCACGAGATCGCGCAGCTGCTGAAAGGCGATAGCCAGAACCTGGGCGAGAAAGTGCGTGTCGCGCTGGATCGTACCCGTCAGCTGGAAAAAGAACTCCAGCAGCTGAAAGAACAGGCTGCGGCGCAGGAGAGCGCAAACCTCTCCAGCAAAGCGGTAGACATTAAGGGCGTCAAACTGCTGGTCAGCGACCTGGCGGGCGTTGAGCCTAAGATGCTGCGTACCATGGTCGACGATCTAAAGAACCAGCTTGGTTCGACGGTTATCGTGCTGGCAACGGTCGCAGAGGGTAAGGTTTCTCTGATTGCGGGCGTCTCTAAGGATGTGACGGATCGTGTCAAAGCAGGGGAACTGATTGGCATGGTCGCCCAGCAGGTGGGTGGCAAAGGTGGCGGTCGTCCGGACATGGCGCAAGCCGGTGGTACGGATGCGGCGGCACTTCCCGCGGCATTAGCCAGCGTTGAAAGCTGGGTAAGCGCGAAACTGTAATAACTACAAAGCACAAGCAGACGCCATAGCGGTAACGTTATGGCGTCTTGCTCACTGCGCTATCGATAACGATAAAGTCAGGTTGAGTTTGTGTATATCGGCTAAACTTACGTTTAACAGAATGTGATGCCGTGACTGCTTACACTTTACGTGTTTGTCATCGCTTACTTTTTGGCGTTATATGATGGATAATGCCGGGATACAAGAGACCCGACTCTTTTAATCTTTCAAGGAGCAAAGAATGCTGATTCTGACTCGTCGAGTTGGTGAGACCCTCATGATTGGGGATGAGGTCACCGTGACAGTTTTAGGGGTAAAGGGTAACCAGGTACGTATTGGTGTTAACGCTCCTAAAGAAGTATCTGTCCACCGTGAAGAGATCTACCAGCGTATCCAGGCTGAAAAATCCCAGCAGTCCAGTTACTGATATTGTCGCGTCTCGCTGTCGGGCGAGACGCAACCCTCCCGCTATTTTTCCTGCATAAAGTTACCGTTCTATTTCAAACGCTTCGTTTTTGACCACTCTCATAATCTTATCTCATCCAAATGACGCGCTTCTCTCAACACAATTCTGTGAAGATGCCTGCAAAATCCGCTTATAAAACACTCTCTTTGCGGCTTTTACATGCGAATTGCGTGCGAATTGTGCAAACGAAAAAAGCATGTGGAAAATTGTTTGACTTATAAGTCCCAGAAAGTAATATATGCGCCACGCAGCGACGAGAAGCTCTTAACGAGTTGCTCGAAGCACTCGAAAGAGGCGTTGTGTGGTGAGGTGGCCGAGAGGCTGAAGGCGCTCCCCTGCTAAGGGAGTATGCGGTCAAAAGCTGCATCCGGGGTTCGAATCCCCGCCTCACCGCCATTTTGCATCCGTAGCTCAGCTGGATAGAGTACTCGGCTACGAACCGAGCGGTCGGAGGTTCGAATCCTCCCGGATGCACCATCTATTACTTCATATTGCTTTCGAAGTGATATGAATATCGAGCAGTACAGTAGTAAATCCCGATGCATCCGTAGCTCAGCTGGATAGAGTACTCGGCTACGAACCGAGCGGTCGGAGGTTCGAATCCTCCCGGATGCACCATTTTTTACTTCATATTGCTTTTGAAGTGATATGAGTATCGAGAAGTACAGCAGTAAATCCCGATGCATCCGTAGCTCAGCTGGATAGAGTACTCGGCTACGAACCGAGCGGTCGGAGGTTCGAATCCTCCCGGATGCACCATTTTTTAATTCATATTGCTTTTGAAGTGATATGAGTATCGAGAAGTACAGCAGCAAATCCCGATGCATCCGTAGCTCAGCTGGATAGAGTACTCGGCTACGAACCGAGCGGTCGGAGGTTCGAATCCTCCCGGATGCACCATCTCTTCTTGTGATCCCCTTCGATGTTTAGTTCTTAATCACTCTCATTGTTATCACTTCGCAATCAGCGACAAAAATCCCCTTTTACGATAAAGTAATGCTTTGTTAATCGTTTAGCGAGAGCACGATGTACGCACAGTATGACGGTTTGATCTTCGACATGGACGGCACCCTCCTGGATACCGAACCCACGCATCGTCAGGCCTGGACCGAAGTCCTGGGCCGTTACGGTATGCGTTTCGATTTACAGGCGATGATTGCCCTCAACGGATCGCCCACCTGGCGTATCGCACAGGCCGTGATTGAGCTGAATCAGGCCGATCTCGACCCGCACCAGCTCGCGCGTGAAAAAACCGAAGCGGTAAAAGCCATACTGTTAGACACCGTGCAGCCTTTACCACTCATTGACGCCGTCAAGGAGTGGCACGGCCGTCGTCCTATGTCTGTCGGTACGGGCAGCGAGAGCGCGATTGCTGAAGCGCTACTCAAACACCTTGGCCTGCGCCACTATTTTTCTGCCGTCGTTGCTGCCGATCATGTTAAACATCACAAACCCGCACCGGATACCTTCCTGCGCTGTGCAGAATTAATGGGTGTACCACCTGCAAAATGCGTGGTGTTTGAAGATGCTGATTTTGGCATTCAGGCCGCGCGTGATGCCGGAATGGCGGCGGTGGATGTTCGCTTACTGTGAGTGACGCGCTGTCACTCGCTTCATTATTCGCCAGCAGTTTTTTAAGCTCCACCCTCTTACCGGGGAATTCGGAAGTGGTGCTGGTGGCGATGCTGTTGTCCGGCGTGAGTCAGCCCTGGTTGCTGGTCTTAATAGCAACAATGGGTAATAGCCTTGGAGGGCTGACTAACGTTATTCTTGGACGTTTCTTTCCGCTACGCGAAAAATCTCGCTGGCAGGAAAAGGCAGTGGGCTGGCTAAAACGCTATGGCGCTGCCACGCTGTTATTAAGCTGGATGCCTGTAATAGGCGATTTACTGTGTCTGCTGGCGGGATGGATGCGCATCTCCTGGGGACCGGTGCTCTTTTTTTTGTGCCTTGGCAAGGCGTTACGCTATGTTTTACTGGCATGGGTAACACTACAGGGTATGACGTGGTGGCACTAATTGGTGGAATGAATTCGCGACCTTCAATCGTCAACCATTACAATTATGCTGAGTGACAATTTTTTGACAGGCGGGAGGTCAAATTGATCCCGGACGTATCACAGGCGCTGGCCTGGCTGGAAAATCACCCTCAGGCACTGAAGGGGATTCAGCGTGGGCTTGAGCGCGAAACGCTGCGCGTAAATGCGGATGGTAGCTTAGCGACTACGGGACACCCGAAGGCGTTAGGCTCGGCGCTGACACATAAATGGATCACAACCGATTTCGCCGAAGCGCTGCTGGAGTTCATTACGCCAGTAGACGGTGATATTGATCATATGCTGACGATCATGCGCGACGTGCATCGCTTCACCGCCCGCAACCTCGGCGACGAGCGTATGTGGCCGCTCAGCATGCCGTGCTATATCGAGCAGGGGCAGGATATCGAGCTGGCTCAGTACGGCACCTCGAATATTGGACGGCTGAAAACGCTGTATCGCGAAGGACTGAAAAATCGCTACGGCGCACTGATGCAGACGATCTCTGGCGTGCACTACAATTTCTCTCTGCCGATGGCGTTCTGGCAGGCGAAGTGCGGTGAAACGGATAAAGAAGCGATCTCCGCGGGCTACTTCCGCCTGATCCGCAACTACTACCGTTTTGGCTGGGTTATTCCGTATCTGTTCGGCGCGTCCCCGGCTATCTGTTCATCGTTCCTGCAAGGGAAACCGACCACGCTGCCGTTCGAGAAGACTGAGTGTGGCATGTACTATCTGCCGTACGCGACCTCGCTGCGCCTGAGCGACCTTGGCTATACCAATAAGTCGCAAAGCAATCTCGGAATTACGTTTAACGATCTGCACGAATATGTGGCAGGCCTGAAGCGGGCGATAAAAACCCCGTCGGAAGAGTACGAAAAAATCGGCCTCGAAAAAGACGGCAAGCGCCTGCAAATTAACACCAACGTATTGCAGATTGAAAATGAACTGTATGCGCCGATTCGTCCGAAGCGCGTGACGCGCAGCGGTGAAACGCCGTCGGATGCGCTACAGCGCGGCGGGATCGAATACATTGAAGTGCGCTCGCTGGATATCAACCCGTTCTCACCGATTGGCGTTGACGAGCAGCAGGTTCGCTTCCTTGACCTGTTTATGGTCTGGTGCGTACTGGCGGATGCGCCGGAAATGAGTTCCGACGAACTGCTGTGTACTCGTGCCAACTGGAATCGCGTGATTCTGGAAGGGCGCAAGCCGGGTCTGACGTTAGGTATTGGCTGTGAAACGGCCCAGTTCCCACTGTCTAAGGTAGGGAAGGATCTGTTCCATGACCTGAAGCGCGTAGCCCAGACGCTGGATAGCGTGTACGGCGGCGAAGCTTACCAGAAGGTCTGCGACGAACTGGTTGAAAGCTTCGATAACCCGGAACTGACATTCTCAGCACGTATTCTGCGTTCTATGATTGAACAGGGAATTGGTGGCACAGGGCGTTCACTCTCAGCGGAGTACCGTGAGATGCTGATGCAGGAGCCGTTAGAGATCCTGAGCGAAGCGGATTTTGTGGCAGAGCGCGATGCGTCCGTTGTGCGTCAGAAAGAGGTCGAAGCGGCGGATACGGAGTCGTTTGAGGCGTTTCTGGCGAAGCAGGCCTGAACCAAAAGAAAAAGGCCACATCGCTGTGGCCAAAATATACATCTCTGAATTCAGGGATGATGATAACAAATGCGCGTCTTTCATATACTCAGACGCGCATTCTGTAGAAGAGTTCAGTTTATTTTAAAAAAAATCACTATCGGAGGTGACGTATGCCGTTATTAGATAGCTTTACTGTCGACCATACCCGTATGGAAGCACCAGCAGTCCGCGTGGCGAAGACCATGAACACGCCGCACGGCGACACGATCACCGTTTTCGACCTGCGCTTCTGCGTGCCGAATAAAGAAGTGATGCCAGAGAAAGGCATTCACACGCTGGAACACCTTTTCGCCGGATTCATGCGCGACCACCTGAACGGCAACGGCGTGGAGATCATCGATATCTCTCCGATGGGCTGCCGCACCGGTTTCTACATGAGCCTGATTGGTCAGCCTGAAGAGAAACGCGTCGCGGATGCGTGGAAAGCGGCCATGGAAGACGTGCTGAAGGTGAAAGAGCAGAACCAGATCCCAGAGCTGAACGTTTACCAGTGTGGCACTTACCAGATGCACTCTCTGGAAGAAGCTCAGGAGATTGCCCGCCATATCATCGAACGTGATGTTCGTGTAAACAGCAACGACGAGCTGGCCCTGCCAAAAGAAAAACTTCAGGAACTGCACATTTAGTATTGTGCCTGTGGATGCCCGGTGGCGCTTCGCTGACCGGGCCTACAATACTGATGACGACAACCACGGCCAGCTCCGCGCTGGCGACGCCGGTATCGCGATCGTTTTGCGGATGCACGCTGATACAGACGTCGCTGCGGCGGCTGAAGTGGTGGCAGAAATATTCGATCTGGTCGAGATAGACGTTCGGCGTGCTCACTTCGACGTAAGTCTGTCGAGAGCCAGCGCGTGGCGCGGGTGTGTTCAGCATGGTACGCTCCTGTTGTCTTTTCACTCTCGTGAATCAATTTCAGGCGCGCTGCTTTATCGGAACTGACAATCGCTGTCGCGTTTTGGACACGGTGCGGTGTTTTGCCGGATGGCGGCTACGCCTTATCCGGCCTACGTTCGTAGGCCCGGTAAGCGTAGCGCCACCGGGCAACCCGTGCACAGGGCTAGTGCGCTCCACCGCCCCCGCTACCGGCACCAAACGGTGGTTTGGCAAACCACACCAGCCCCAGCAGGACGATGAAGATCCCCGCCGATATCCAGAAAATCTCGTTTGCCGAGATAATCAGCCCCTGGTTGGTGATCTGCTGGGCAAGCCAGCCGGACGCCTGCTGCTCCGTCATCCCCATCCCCTCAAGCTGGCTATACATCTGCTGAGCGTTAGGGTTGAACGGGTTCACCGCTTCGGTCAACTGGGCGTGGTGCATCGCTTCCCGGTTGGTCCACAGCGTGGTGGTGATCGATGTCCCGATGGAGCCCGCCAGCGTACGGGTGAAGTTCGACAGGCTCGATGCCGCCGCCATCCGCTCAGGCGGCAAGCCGGAAAGCGTAATGGTGGTCAGTGGCATAAAGAAGCACGCCACAGCAAAGCCCTGAATAAACTGCGGCCACGCGGAGGCGCCAAAGTCCATTCCCGGTTCAAACGTATACGCGCGCCAGTAGAAGCACACGGCGTACATGATGAAGCTGAACGTCACCAGCCTGCGCATGTCGAGCTTATGGGCGAAACGGCCAATAATCGGCGACAGCAGAACCGGAATTAACCCCACCGGCGCGGAGGCCAGCCCCGCCCAGGTTGCGGTATAGCCGTACACCTCCTGCAACAGCTGCGGCAGCAGAACAATCGCGCCGAAGTAGAGCATATAGGCGAGGCTGATACAGAGGCAGCCGATGGTGAAGTTTCGCGATTTAAACAGCGAGAGGTCGACTATCGGATTTTCGTCCGTCAGCTCCCAGACAATCAGGAAGCTAATGGCAACCACGGCGACCACCGTCAGCACGATGATTTCCGTAGAGGCGAACCAGTCCAGCTCTTTGCCGCGGTCGAGCATGATTTGCAGGCTGCCGATGCCGACAACCAGCAGTGCCAGCCCGATGCCGTCGATCCGCCGCTGTTCGGTCCGCGTTTCGCGACCACGCAGAGACTGTAGCGTCATCAGCACCACCAGCGCACCGATGGGTACGTTGATGAAGAAGATCCAGCCCCAGTGATAGTTATCGCTGATATAGCCGCCGAGGATTGGCCCGCAAATTGGGGCGACAATCACCGTCATCGACCACAGCGCGAGCGCGATGGAGCGCTTGGCGGGCGGATAGTTGTTCAGCAGCAAACTCTGCGATAGCGGAATCAACGGCCCGGCGACAATCCCCTGAATGACGCGGAAGAAAATCAGCATCGTCAGGCTGCTGGACATGCCGCAGGCCCAGGAGGCCAGTACGAACAGGATCGTCGACCAGAGGAACAGCTTCACTTCACCGACGCGCTTCGCCAGCCAGCCGGTGATGGGAATAGAGATGGCGTTCGCCACCCCGAATGAGGTAATGACCCAGGTCCCCTGGCTCAGCGATGAGCCAAGGTTCCCGGCGATCGTAGGGATCGCCACGTTTGCGATGGTGGAGTCCAGCACCTGCATGAATGTCGCCAGCGACAGCGCAATGGTCATAATGACCAGCTGCGCCCCCTCAAGCGGTTTTTGCGGCTTTTGCTGTTGCATAACGCTCACCTTCGGCTTAACCGGCGTTTGCCTTCACGATGTCATCGATCAGCTTATTGACCGGATCGAGGCTAATTTCACGGGCGTTACTTTCATAAGCTGGCGTGCTGCGCACCTGGCTTGCGAGGATCTGACCGTCGCGGTTGGCGGTATCGACCGTCACCAGCGTGGAAAGGCCAATTCGCAGCGGATGGTCTGCCAGCTGCTTAGGATCCAGCTCGATACGTACAGGCAAGCGCTGTACCACTTTGATCCAGTTGCCGGTGGCGTTCTGTGCAGGCAGCAGGCTGAAGGCGCTGCCGGTCCCCATGTCCAGACCGACTACTTTACCGGTGTACTTCACGTCATCGCCGTAGATATCGCTGACCACGGTTGCGGTCTGGCCGATACGCATATGCGCCAGCTGGGTCTCTTTGAAGTTCGCGTCCACCCACAGGTTGTTCGCCGGAACGACCGCCATCAGCGGCGTGGTGGTGCTAATTTGCGCACCCGGCTGCACGGAACGACGGGAAACGTAACCGGTCATCGGGCTGACGATTTTGGTACGTTGCAGGGCAAGCCATGCGTTACGCACTTCGGTCGCCGCCTGTTTCACCGCCGGCTGGTTTTCCAGAGAGGTGCCCAGCACCATCGCCTGGTTGGCGTTGTACTGTTGGATCGCCACGTCCAGCTGCGCCTGTGCGCTCGCCACCGCATCGCGGGCGTGCTGCAACTCTTCACGGCCAATCAGGTTGGCGGTGCCGAGAGGAACACGACGCTTGAGGTCGCTCTGCGCCTGGGCCAGGGCCGTTTTCTGCACGTCGATATTGGCCTGAAGCTGTTTGCTGTTGATCATCAGCTGGCGGGTCTGGCGAACGCTGGAGGCCAGCGCCGTCTGTGCTTTTTCAAACGCCTGTTGGGCGTCGGTCGGGTCGAGCGTGACCAGCACATCCCCTTTTTTCACAAAGTCGGTGTTGTCAGCCCAGACTTTCGTGACGCTGCCTGACACCTGCGCCATGATTTGAACCTGATTCCCTGCCACGTATGCATCGTCTGTCTCTTCAACATGACGCAAGACTAAAAACCAATAGATCCCATATGCCACGGCAATAATAATAAAGAGCAAGGTCAGCAGAATAAGGGCGCTCTTACGTTTGCCCTTCTTGTTGACCGGTTGCTGCGGGGGGGTGTTCTCCGCATTTGCGCTCATTGTTGTTCTCCACGATCTTTTTATTTTCACATCGGCTGAGCCGACCTGCTGTCAGAAAGGCCAGCAGTTTCACGTGCTGGCCTGTCAGTTTTTCTTTTGCAATCTGGAATGTTGAGCGGATCGTCGCGTTAGCGCAGCGCCTCAAGAATGACGCCATCTTCATCCATCTGGTCCAGACGGGTGAGCAGCTTGCGAGTAATGTGCTCAAGCTGGTCGCGCTCGGCGGTGCTGAGGGCAGACCAAAGCTGGTGCAGGCAGTTATGCTGCGGTGGCAGCACTTCGCGCAGGAATTCGTGACCTTTCTCGGTCAGTTGCAGATGCAGGCAGCGGCGATCGTTATCGCTCTCACGGCGCTCTATCCAGCCGCGCTTCTCCAGCTCATCAGCAATACGGGTTGCATTGGTACGGGATGAACCCAGCGCGCAGCTCAGTTCAGACGGCTGAATGCTGTGGTTTTCCTGAGACTCAAGCGTAATCAACGCCATAAACAACGTCTCGTTAATCCCTTGCGCTTTCAGCATCTTGTTACGATTTTCCAGCAGCTTACCCTGCATGTGCATGCACAGGCGGGTCAGCAGGATCTCCTGATACGGGAAGTCCTCATGACGACTGGCGCGGAACTTAAGCATTTGTTCAATGGGCGTAAACGAACTATCCATTTTGGGCATAACCTCATTAATTACAGCCGATATAGTAACGATAGTGACAAATAATGTAAATGAATTATTTGTGCGGTTATATCCGCCAAACGTATGTCACCATCAGAAAGCGCCGGGTAAATCCGTGACCCGGTGAGCACAGAAAGTGTGGGGTGTGTACCCGCGAAAGAGGGGATGTGAGGACAGGGGTCTGAACTATTCATGCCGGTAGTAAATATGTCACCCACAGTAAAATTTCTGGGATAAATGATTACCGTTACCTTAACAGATGCAGGCCCCCTTTACACCCCAGGGGGCCCAAAGCAATGTAAAACTTAGTGAATTGCTTCCTGGCGGTGATAGCCGCGCCACCATACCAGCAGATTTATCGCCGCCACGATGGCGCCGATTGCGCACACGCCCGTCCAGCCCGCATGCTGCCAGGCGGAGGCTGAGATTAGCGAGCCCGCCGCGCCGCCGATAAAGTAGCTGGTCATGTACCCGGCCGTCAGACGGTTACGGGCGTCTGGTTTCACGCGGTAAATCACGGTCTGGTTGGTGATATGAACGCCCTGCACGGTGAGGTCGAGTACCAGAATACCGACAATTAGCGCCAGCACTGAGACGTGTCCGTACCAGATAGCCGCCCATGAGAGCAGGAGTAAAACCAGCCCTGCGGAGGTGGTCATATGAGATTTACCTTTGTCGGCCAGGCCACCCGCCGGGCGCGCGCCCAGTGCGCCAGCCGCGCCTGCCAGCCCGAACAGGCCAATCACGCCTTCTGAGTAGTTAAACGGCGGCGCGGCGAGCAGAAACGCCATCGACGTCCATAAGATGCTGAAGTTGGCGAAGGTGAGACACCCCAGAACGGCGCGTGTGCGCAGGAGTTTATCCCGGGTGAAGAGGCTGAAAACGGAGGCGAGGAGCTGCGGATAGTTCAGGTGATTCTCCTGCTTCACCTTTGGCAGGCCGCGCCACAGGGCCAGCGCCATGATAACCATCAGTACGCTTGCCACCCAGTAAACGGTGCGCCAGCCGCCGAGGCTCGCCAGCAGCCCGGCAACGGTTCGCGCCAGCAGGATGCCCAGCAGCAGGCCGCTCATAATAGTGCCAACCACTTTGCCGCGTTTTTCCGGGGAAGCCAGCGTCGCCGCGAGGGGAACCAGAATTTGTGCCACCACCGAGAACAGCCCCGTCAGCGCGGTACCGATAATCATCATCGTTAACGACTGGCTGCTGGCGGTGATCAACATCCCGCCTGCGGCCAGCAACGTCATGGAGACGATAAGCATCCGGCGCTCAAACATATCGCCTAATGGCACCAGGAACAGCAGCCCGGCCGCATAGCCGAGCTGCGCAGCGGTGACGATAAAGCCGGCGGAGCTGGCTGAAAGATCGAAAGCACGCGCGATAGTATCAAGCAGAGGTTGCGCGTAATAGTTGCTGGCGACGGCCAGTCCCGTTGCCACGGACATTAAAAGGATGAGTGCGGGGCTAAGCCCTTGAGTTGTTTTTGTCATTTGTTTCAGGAATCGTAAGTTAAGTGATTATTTTTCCGGAAACATAATAACCAATGATTGTGAATGTTGGGGGATTGTTACGTGGTGGATTGTGCGGTTTAGGTTGGGTGCGGTTTGATCCCCTCACCCTACCCCTCTCCCCAAAGGGGAGAGGGGATTTTATACACCCTCTCCCCTTTGGGGAGAGGGCAGGGTGAGGGGTAGTATTTTTACTTCTGCGCCTCAAGCGCCTCTTTTACCCAGCCATCGAACTGCTGCTGGTGGGCTTTGATCCAGCCATCCACGTGGCCTTTGATATCAGCTTCGGATGATTTACCCGCGTGCATCATCGCGTTCTGGGCGTTAATGTCTGCCAGCGGCAGTTTCATCACCGAGAACAGCTTCGCCGCCGCCGGGTTTTTCTCGGCCCAGGCTTTGTTCGCCACGATATGCATGGTATTCACCGGGAAGCCATAGTTCATGCCGTTTGGCAGTTTGGTGTCGATATCTTTCTGCTCGCCCGGCAGGGAGGAGAAGGGCACCTGCAACCACACCACGTCTTTGCCCGGCTTCAGCACGTCGCTCACCCAGTACGGCGTCCAGGTGTAGTAGATCACCGGCTTGCCTTCTTTAAAGCGGGCGATGGTATCGGCCATCATCGCAGAGTAATTGCCGTGGCTCACGTCGACGGTCTTCGCCAGATCGAAGGCTTTGTTCTGGTGGTTAATCACCGCTTCACAGCCCCAGCCCGGCGAGCAGCCCATCATGTCGGCTTTGCCGTCACCGTTGGTATCAAAGAGTTTGGCGATCTTGGGATCTTTCAGCTGTTCAATATTGGTGATGTGATACTTATCGGCGGTTTTCTTGTCGATCAAATATCCCTGCGCAGCGCCGGTCACAAAGGTGCCTTCGTGGTAGAATTTCTTGTCACCGCCTGCGGCGGCATACATATCGTCGTGCAGCGGCTGCCAGTTCACGGCGGTAAAGGTGGCATCGCCGGAGGCAATAGAGGTATAGCCCACGTTGTAATCCACTTCACTGGCGGTATTCACCGTATAGCCCAGTTTCTCCAGCGCACGGCTGACAATCTGGGTCTGGAAGGACTCTTCCGAAATGGTGCTCTGCACCGGCTGCACGGTAATGCCTTTGCCCGGCAGGTCAGCGGCAACTGCGCTGGTGGAGACAAGGGTCGCAAACGCTGTGGCAAAAAGTACGTTATGTCGCATCGTTGTTCCTTATTTTGTGAATGGGCGGGTGAGTAACCCGACAGGGCCGGTGGTATACCAGCGACGGTTGCCGCGACTGCGTGAATCACGACCGACAGCCTGGGTCAGGCGGTCAAGAATGATGGCGAGGATCACAATCCCGACGCCACCGACGGTCGCCAGCCCCATATCGAGACGGCCAATGCCGCGCAGTACCATCTGACCTAACCCGCCAACGGCAATCATTGAGGCGATCACCACCATCGACAGCGCCAGCATCAGCGTCTGGTTAACACCTGCCATAATGGTCGGCATCGCCAGCGGAAGCTGAACCTTAAACAGCATCTGACGCGGGCTGGCGCCAAACGAGCGTGATGCCTCTATCAGATCCGCAGGCACCTGGTTAATGCCCAGAATGGTCAGGCGAATAATCGGCGGCAGGGCAAAGATAATGGTCACGACCACCCCCGGTACGTTACCGATGCCGAACAGCATCACGATAGGCACCAGGTAAACGAACGCTGGCGTGGTCTGCATTGCATCCAGCAGCGGGCGGATAATTTTTGCGGCCCGCGGGCTGCGCGCCAGCCAGATCCCCATCGGCAGGCCGATCGCCACGCAGAACAGCAGGGCGGTCAGCACCAGCGCCAGGGTGATCATCGCCTGAGACCACGCGCCAATCGCGCCGATGGCAATCAGGGAGATCAGCGTGGCGATCCCCATACCCGCGCTGCCGAACTGCCATGCGATCAGCGAGAACAGGATAATCGCCACCGGCGCGGGCATGCCCAGCATCAGCTGCTGGAAGCCGTTCAGGATGTAATCCACCGGGATACGGATCCCCTGGAACACCGGACGGAAGTGGGTAACGACCCAGTCGATCCCCTCCGTTACCCAGCTATCCAGCGGGATCAGCGTCTTGTGGAACGGATCCATAATATTGAAATGCTCTGGGGCAGGCGCCGGTGCGCTGTTGAGCCAGTCTGCCGCGCCGCCGCCATCGGCAGGCGCAGGCGTCGACCCCCACGCATCGGCAGATTGCGCCGCGCTGTCCGCTGCTTCAGTGGTGCCCCATGGGTTTGATTGATCAGCCATTGTTTGTCCCCTCGCGATCTAAAGCCTGTAGCAGCATCCGTTTTGAGATGATGCCAACGTACTGTTGTTCTTCACCGACAACCGGCACGGCGCACGGCGCCTGACCCACGTGAGAGAGCAACTCGCTGAGCGGCGTTTCGGCGTCCACGGCAAGCGGAGCGTCAATCAACGCCGCATCGATTCCCTGGTTTTCGCTCAGGGCGGTTTTCAGGGAGTCGATGGAGACAACGCCGACAAATTTATTGCCGCGTTCAACCAGATAACCGTATTCACGGTCTTCGTCCTGCAACAGCTTCAGCGCGGAGCGCGGACCAAAACCTGGCGTTTTTCGAATAATGCCGTTTGGTGTTCGGCGGGCAATATCTTTCGCACTGAATACGTGGCTAATATCCACGCCGCGGAAGAAGGTGCGCACATAATCATTCGCCGGATTATTGAGAATTTCATCCGGTGTGCCGACCTGCACCACTTCACCATTTTGCATAATGGCGATACGGTCGCCAATACGCATGGCTTCATCCAGATCGTGAGAAATAAAAACAATGGTGCGCTGATGTTTGGCCTGTAATTTTACCAACTCATCCTGCATCTCGGTGCGAATTAAGGGATCGAGCGCCGAGAAGGCTTCGTCCATTAATAAAATATCCGGATTAATCGCTAATGCGCGCGCTAATCCCACGCGCTGACGCATACCGCCGGAGAGCTCATCCGGATACGCATGAGCATAATTTTCCAGCCCGACCTGACGCAGTGCATCAAGGGCTTTTTCCTGACGTTCCTGAGCGGGCGTGCCGGCTAACTCCATGCCAAAGGCGGTATTATCGAGTACCGTCATGTGCGGCATCAGTGCAAATGACTGAAACACCATCGCAATTTTCTTTCTGCGCACCTCGCGGAGTTCCGCGTCTGATATTCTGGCGATATCAACGCCGTCAATCAGCACCTGTCCGCGGGTGGGTTCAATCAGGCGATTGAGAAGGCGAACCATAGTGGATTTACCCGAACCGGATAATCCCATGATGACAAAAATCTCGCCTTCTTCAATGGCCAGACTGGCGTCTTTAACGCCAAGCGATAGCCCGGTTTTTTCCAGAATTTGCTCTTTCGAAAGGCCTTTCTCAATATATTTGAAAGCACGCTGCGGGTGCTCGCCAAATACTTTATAAAGATTTTTCACTTCTAATTTAATTGCCATGCAATAGAGAGTGTCCTGTTATTTGTTTATGTCGATATGATTACCATGGTAAATAGTTAACTGGCATTACCCTAACATACTCAGAATCTGAGACAACCCTGGACCTGCCTGAGGTCGGAATTTTACCGCAAGCGAAACGGCTGAATTTCCCATGAATAAAGGGCTGAGGGCGCTTTGAATTTTTCTCAATTTTTTGCTACTGCATGGGAGAATTTCGCCTGAATCGGTGTGATTCAGGCGAATATGAAGGGGAAATTACAGTGTAGTACGTAGTGGAATATTCGGCTGGAAATAATGAAATGTAGAGTTAATTAATGAACGTTAATTCATTCATTAAAAATCCCAGTCCTCGTCTTGCGTCTCCACCGCTTTACCCATCACGTACGACGAGCCGGACCCGGAAAAGAAGTCGTGGTTTTCATCGGCGTTGGGCGACAGCGCCGCGAGGATCGCCGGGTTCACTTCCGCCATTTCCGGTGGGAATAACGCTTCGTAGCCCAGGTTCATCAGCGCCTTGTTGGCGTTGTAGCAGAGGAAGGCTTTTACGTCCTCTTCCCAGCCCGTTCCGGCGTACAGCTCCTCGGTATAGCTCAGCTCGTTGTCATACAGATCCATCAGTAAATCGAGGGCAAAACCTTTGAGTTCCTCGCGTTTTTCCGGGGTGACTTTCTCCAGTCCTTTCTGGTACTTATAGCCGATGTAATACCCGTGTACCGCTTCATCGCGGATGATGAGGCGAATCAAATCGGCGGTATTAGTGAGCTTGCCCCGGCTCGACCAGTACATGGGCAGCCAGAAGCCGGAATAGAAGAGAAAAGATTCCAGGAACACGCTGGCGATCTTCTTCTTCAGCGGCTCGTCGGCCCGGTAATATTCCAGCACCAGATCTGCCTTGCGCTGCAATGACGCGCTCTCTTCGCTCCAGGCGTAGGCCGCGTCCACGTCTCTGGTCTGGCACAGGGTGGAGAAAATCGAGCTGTAAGAGCGGGCATGGACCGCCTCCATAAAGCTGATATTCGACATTACCGCCTCTTCGTGCGGGGTCAGCGCATCACTCATCAGCGCGGGCGCACCCACGGTATTCTGAATGGTGTCCAGCAGCGTCAGGCCGGTAAAGACGCGGATTGTCAGCTGCTGCTCGGCATGGCTCAGGGTTTGCCAGGCCGGAATATCGTTGGAGAGCGGCACCTTTTCCGGCAGCCAGAAGTTGCTGGTCAGGCGGTTCCAGACCTCCAGGTCTTTATCATCCTGAATTTTGTTCCAGTTAACGGCGCTTACGCGTGACAGTTTCATCCTTTCTCCTTACAGCGCGCAGGACACGCAGCCTTCAATTTCGGTACCTTCCAGCGCGAGCTGGCGCAGGCGAATGTAGTACAGCGTTTTGATGCCTCTCTTCCAGGCGTAGATCTGCGCTTTATTGATATCCCGCGTGGTGGCGGTGTCCGGGAAGAAGAGCGTCAGCGACAGCCCCTGGTCCACATGTCTGGTCGCCTCGGCGTAGGTATCAATGATCTTTTCCGGGCCGATCTCATAGGCGTCCTGGTACAGAGCCAGATTCTCGTTAGTCATAAACGGGGCAGGGTAGTAGACGCGGCCGGTTTTGCCTTCCTTGCGGATTTCAATCTTCGACACGATCGGATGGATGCTCGAGGTGGCATGATTTATATAGGAAATGGAGCCGGTTGGCGGAACCGCCTGAAGGTTCTGGTTATAGATGCCGTAGTGCATCACATCCTCACGCAGCTGTTGCCACATCTCACGCGTCGGCAGGGTGATGCCGGCGCGGTCGAAAAGCGCGCGTACTTTTTCGGTTTTCGGCTGCCAGTCGCCTTCCAGATACTGGCTGAAATACTCTCCGCTGGCGTAGCGGGACTGCTCAAAGCCTGCGAACCGCTGGTTGCGTTCGCGCGCCAGCAGCATCGAGGTATGCAGCGCATGCCAGGTGATGGTATAGAAATAAAGGTTGGTGAAATCCAGCCCTTCCGGGCTGCCGTAGGCGATACCCTCCCGCGCCAGATAGCCGTGCAGGTTCATCTGCCCAAGGCCGATGGCATGCGACGCGGCGTTGCCCGCCTCAATGGACGGTACGCTGCGGATGTGGCTCATGTCCGATACCGCCGTCAGCCCGCGAATGGCGGTCTCTACCGTGCGGCCAAAATCGGGGGAATCCATGGTGTGGGCAATATTCAGCGAACCGAGATTGCAGGAGATATCTTTGCCGATATCCGCGTAGTCGAGGTTCTCGTCGTAACTGGACGCGCTGTTGACCTGCAAAATCTCCGAGCACAGATTGCTCATGTTGATGCGCCCGGCAATCGGGTTGGCGCGGTTCACCGTATCCTCGTACATGATGTACGGGTACCCGGACTCAAACTGAATTTCGGCCAGCGTCTGGAAAAAGTCGCGGGCGTTAATGTATTTCTTACGAATGCGCTCGTCCGCCACCAGTTCGTCATACAGTTCGCTGATGGCCACATCGCCAAAGGCTTTGCCGTAGATACGCTCGACGTCATACGGTGAGAAAAGCGCCATGTCGGCATTTTCTTTGGCCAGCTTAAACGTGATATCCGGGATCACCACGCCGAGCGACAGGGTTTTAATGCGGATCTTTTCGTCGGCGTTTTCACGTTTGGTATCCAGAAAACGCAGAATGTCCGGATGATGCGCGTGCAGATAAACCGCGCCCGCGCCCTGACGTGCGCCAAGCTGGTTGGCGTATGAGAAGGCATCTTCCAGCATCTTCATCACCGGGATGACGCCGGAGGACTGATTTTCGATGCGCTTGATCGGCGCGCCCGCTTCCCGCAGGTTCGAAAGCAGAAATGCCACGCCGCCGCCGCGTTTCGACAGCTGTAGCGCCGAATTCACCGCACGGCCAATCGACTCCATATTGTCTTCAATACGCAGCAGGAAGCAGGAGACCAGCTCGCCGCGCTGGGCTTTGCCGCAGTTAAGGAAGGTTGGCGTGGCAGGCTGGAAGCGGCCTGAGAGGATCTCCTCCGTCAGCCTTTCGGCCAGAGCTTCATCGCCCTGCGCCAGCGTCAGGGCTACCATCACCACCCGATCTTCAAAGCTTTCTAAATAGCGTTTGCCGTCGAAGGTTTTCAGGGTGTAGCTGGTGTAATACTTCCACGCGCCGAGAAACGTCTGGAAGCGAAAACCACTGGCGTGCGCCCGTTCAAACAATGCCACCGCGAAGGCGCGGTCGTAGCGGGTCAGGACGCGCTCTTCGTAATAACCCTCTTTTACCAGCCAGTCGAGACGTTCCTGCTGGCTGCCAAAGACGACGCTGTTCGGGCGTACATGAGCGGCAAAAAAGGCGTCCACCGCCTCACGATCTTTGCCAAACTGAATGCGCCCCTCCCGGTCATAGAGGTTTAGCATGGCGTTTAATGCATGGTAATCCGGCGTCGCCTGAATCACGCGCTCTGCGGTTGTCGTTGCCAAAATTCGTTCACTCCTTTACGCACGTTCTCTACGTCCTGCTGTGTCCCCATCAGTTCAAAACGATAGAGATACGGCACGCCGCATTTTTGAGAGATGACATCCCCGGCGCGGGCAAAGGCCTCGCCGAAGTTACGATTGCCTGCCGCGATCACGCCGCGAATCAGCTGCCGGTTATGGGGATCGTTCAGAAAGCGGATCACCTGACGAGGCACAGCCCCCGCGGTGCCGCCACCGCCATAGCTGGGCACTACCAGAATGTAGGGTTCGTCTACCTGAATACGCTCCCGCTCGTTCAGCGGAATGCGAATCGCGGGCAGCCCGAGACGCTCCATAAACCGAAGCGTGTTTTCCGAGCTGCTGGAAAAGTAGACCAGCCTGCTCATGCACTGACGCCCTGAGCGGCAAGGCGGTTGATCATGTCCGGACGAAAGCCAGACCAGCTGGTGTCGCCGGCAACCACAACCGGAAGCTGACGGAAACCCTGCGCCCGCAGGGTGTCTGCCGCGTCAGGCACCTGATCTATATTGACCATCTCAAATGCCACGCCGCGGCTCTCCATCGCCCGTTTCGTGGCGTGGCACTGAACACAATCGTTACGAGTGTAAATAATAATGCTCATGATTCGTATTTCCATTTATAATGAGAGAACGGCGCGAGTAAACGCGTCATGTTGTGTCTGTCTTGCTAAAAGGAATACTAGATGTAGTTGAGATAACTTTCAACCACACAAGATATGGGAAATTCAGATTGATAAGGCCCCAATGATGAGCCTGGCGGGGCAGGGCGGACTGCGCGGGTTTTTCAGGCTTTCAGGCAAAGAAAAGCCCCGGCGCCTGAGGCTACCGGGGCTGAGAACGCGTGCTTACTTACGCAGGCTAAGCAGGGCGCCGACAAAAATCCCGACTGCCGCGACCGTTCCCAGCGTACACAGCGGTTTTTCACGTACGAAGGTGGTGGCGCAGCTGGCCATATCGCAGGCCGCCTGAGTGGTACGTGAGCGGCCATTCATCCTTGCGCGCGTTTCACGCAGCAGAGACTGAGCCTTACGTTTCGCGGCATCTGCTTCATCCTTCGCGTCAGAGCCCCAGGATTTCAATACGGCTTCCAGCGTGTCCGCTAATTGGCTGACATCGTTACGAATATCCTGGGTGTCGTCGTTAATATCGTTTCGGTTCGGTCTGTTAAACATACGATCCTCCATAATTTGTGTTCCCGTTTAGTTTAGTCCAGAAATGTAATATCTGAAGCGAGTCACGGCTTATCGGGCAGTTTATGGAATATTCTGAAAGCCCTGCTAATGCTGAATACTGTAAGGTTGCCCGGCAGGTATGATAATGAGGAAAAGATATGTATTTACGACCCGATGAGGTGGCGCGCGTTCTTGAAAAAGAAGGGTTCACCATGGATGAGGTAACATCAAAAGCGTACGGATATCGCCGTGGTGAGAATTATGTTTACGTCAACCGTGAAGCAAGAATGGGGCGTACTGCTCTCATTATTCACCCGACACTCAAAGACAGAAGCCTGTCATTTGCTGAGCCCGCCTCGGATATTAAAACCTGCGATCATTATCAGCAATTTCCGCTCTATTTAGGCGGCGAGACGCATGAACATTATGGTATTCCGCACGGTTTCAGCTCGCGTATGGCGCTGGAGCGTTTCCTGAAAGGGCTGTTTGGCGACGTACAATAACTCAGCGACTGGCATGAGCCAGTCGCCTTATCTTACGCTTTTGCCTGACTATAAGGGCTGACTTTAAACAGGCGGCGGCAGTAGTCAAGGAAGTAACCGTACACCGCACCCATCAGCATAGATACCACGATATTTGAACTTACCGCGGCGGCGATTTGATGCCAGTCTGCGCCCACCGTCAGCAAAATAACCACATACACCGGGGACTGGAACGTCACGTAAGCCAGCACGTCCGCCAGGTTTTTTACCCAACCTGCCGGGCTAATACGCCGGGCGAAACGCATCACCGCATCGCGATACATTCCGTACGGCCAGGCAATCATGATATTCACCGGAATGGCCACCAGGCGCGATGAGAGGGACTGCTCAAAGGTCATTCCGGACAGGAAAATTTCAATCAGCATGTTTACGACGGAACAGTAAACGACCATCGCGAACGTATCCGCTACCGCATGGCGCAGGCGAGACTGCGGTGAGAACATGTCTGAACTCCTCGAACAGGACAAAAAAGTGGCGTTTTTACCTGCGGCGTTTAGTGCTTTAGGTTGGTTTGTTTTGAGTGTATAGCGTATCCCTCTGGCTTTTAACTAACAAGTAGTGATTAATTTTTATTTATGGACGCTTTGTCCATAAAATTCTCTAAAGTTGGCTGTTTTTTGTGCGAGTCGTTATTTTCTTTCCCATCCACCGTTTTATTAAACGAAATCAGACTATTAGCTTATCTGAGCAAGCGTATAACGTTTGTTATTCGGAGGATGCCGGGCGGTTTTTTGAACGGCTTTAAACAGGGATTTTTGACCAGGTGCAGGACGGAATATTACGCATTAAAACTGACAGGTAATTCGGGGTTATATTAACGGGATATTCTAAAACATTTACAATAATGTCAAAACGACAGAGTGGGTAGATATCAGAACAAAAATCAATTATTCTGTTGCTTGATTTATGTTATACACACGAAGAAAGGTTTCTCATTATTATGGCTTTAACGTTACAGAATCTTAATAATATCCGTACCCTCCGGGCGCTGGCGCGTGAATTATCCATGGATGTTCTGGAAGAAGTGCTGGAAAAAGTTCGGATTGTCACAGAAGAAAAACGCAGCGAGCAGGCTGAATTAGAGCGCCAGCGCGCTGAACAGCAGGATAAAATTAATGCTCTGCTGGAACTGATGAAGGCAGACGGTATTTCCCCGAGCGATCTGTTAGGCGGAGAACTGGCTCATGCGGGCCAGCCGGCTAAAAAACGTAAAGCGCGTGCGGCGAAATATCGTTTCATCGACGCGAACGGTGAAGAGAAAACGTGGACCGGTCAGGGACGTACGCCAAAGCCAATTGCGAACGCACTGGCAAACGGTAAATCGCTGGATGATTTCCTGATCTGATGATTATTCGGGCGGTGTATTCCGCCCGATTATTGACTTAGCAGACGCCAAAGTCACCTTCTTCGGAGTACAGAACTACGTCCGCCGCTTTCAGGTGATATTTCTCGCCCTGCTCATTGCTGGCCTGCACGGCCACAATGTTTTCACCATTTACTTCGAGCACTTTCAGTTTCGGACCGCCCTGACGCGGTTGGACATAATCACCGACAGAAAACATAGCACCTCCTCATCATTGTCACGATCTTCACCATAGCCCACGTCCGGGGCGGGGTACAGCCTAATCTTTCAGATACCCCTTATCAGGTACGTCGGTTCCACGGCATCACTTTCAGCAGTCGCGCCATACCGCAAAAACCTGTCACTCCGGCGAACAGCAGCCCGGCGCCCACAAAACCGCTTAGCAGGAAAAAGCCGCTGGAGACGCTGTAACCCAGCACCACGCCGCAGAGAATCAGCAGCCCGGCGGCGATCTGCACCTGACGCATCAGCGGAAGCGGCTGCGATTTATCTTCAACGGTCAGCAGCCCGGCCTGCTTCCAGCCCTGAATGCCTCCCTCAACCACAAAGGCGTTCGCAGGGGACGCTGCCCGGGCAAGACGAGCATCATTGTTTGCGGTTCTTGCGCCAGACTGACAGTGGAAAATCACCGTTTCTCCCGGCGCTGCGTTAAGCCCGCCGGGTAACGAATCCAGCGGAATGGAGTGCGCCACTGGAATATGCTCGCGGGCATACTCGTCGGGGTCGCGAATATCGATAAGTTTGGCGCCTTCAGCAATAAGCGCGTTTGCCTGCTGCGGCGAAATAAGAGGAAGAGACATTGTGTTTCCTTACGGTCAATTTCAGAACAGTAGAGCATTTAAGGCAGGGTTTCAGCCAGTGTAAAGAGGGTAAAGGCAGGTAAAAGCGCGAGAGACGAATGGCAGTTACCCGTAAACTGGCTACGCTTAGAGAAGTGTCTTTTATAATTTTCAATTGGTTAGCTTGCACGGAGTTATTTATGGGTTTTTGGCGCGTTGTTTTTACGATTATTCTCCCGCCGCTGGGCGTGCTGCTTGGCAAGGGACTGGGCTGGGCGTTTATCCTGAACATCCTTCTGACCATCCTGGGTTACTTCCCGGGTCTTATCCACGCGTTTTGGGTTCAGACGAAAAGCTAGGTACGCCACAATAGATCACTGTAGATCCGGGTCAGCGCGCCCTCGGGGCCAAACTGCTGTTTGATCCAGCGCGTGACCTGACCGGTCGCCGCATGCTGCGTGGCGAGCAGCATGCGCGAGTCCTGGCGCGGATTATTGATTCGCCGCTTTACCAGCAGCCCGTCCTCCACCGCCTCACGCGTCATATACTCCGGTAAAAATCCAATACCTTCCCCCAGGATCTGACACTGACATTTGGTGTTAAAGTCCGGTACCAGAATCGCCTCCTGACCGTGAAGCAGCCAGCCGACCTTCTTGTTGATGGTATGCGCGGTGTCCTCGACCATGATATTGGGATACAGACGCAGCTGACTTTCGGAAATGGGCTCCGGGGCGAACGCCAGCGGATGCGTGGGCGCGATGGCAAATACCCAGCGGATCGCGCCTATCTCGGTGTAATCGATGCCTCCGCCATCCAGCAGCGTATCCGGCGCGCCAATGGCGATGTTGGCCTGATTATTAATGATGGAATCCCAGACGCCGTTATACACCTCGGTCGTCACCGTGATTTGGCAGGTAGGAAACTGTTTTTTCAGCACCTGGAGCAAACGCGCGGTATGGCGTGGCGTATACAAAAGCTGATTAATGCAGATGCGCACCCGCGTCTCAATGCCCTGCGAAATGGTATCAATCCCGCGCTTGATGGCATGAAAGTCATTCAGCAGGTCGGTCGCTTTACGATAAAAATAAAAACCGGATTCGGTCAGCTCAATGCTGCGCGTGTTGCGTACAAACAGCACCACGTCCAGCCCGGTCTCCATACGTTTGATGGTGTAACTGATGGCGGAAGTGGTCACGCCCAGCTCGGCAGCCGCTTTGCTAAAACTGCCAAAGCGTGCCGCGGTGGTGAAGGCCAGCAAATTCTCTTCGGTAAAGATGGAATTCATATTATGGCTCCTGGTTACCATCAGTTTTGAACATATTTTAACACCGGCGTTACATCATAGTTGATGTCGGTCACAGTTCTGGATTTTTACGTAGGGCCGCGCTGTGTAAGGCTTTTTCATTCATAAGGATAATGCAGCCCGAGGCGCGTAAAAGCGGTAAACCATAAGAAAAAGGTTGCACAGACGCACGTTTTTGCCGGACTGTTGAATTTAACTCAACAATGAATTGCGTGTCGATGAATCATTTTTAAGCGGATTCTTTTATGACCAGGCTGTTGCTATTCTCAGGTCATCAGAAGTGAAACATAGGGAGTCTGAATATGTCTGCAACTGCACTGGTTACAGAATTTTTGCTGGCGGCAGAAGAGGGTAATATCGACGCGCTAAAAGCCTGCCTGGAAAAAGGCGTGGATATTGACGCGACCAACCGCCAGAAAAGAACCGCCATTATTATTGCCAGCCTGAAAAAGCATTACGCCTGTGTGGAATTTTTAATTGCCGCCGGGGCGGATATTGATAAACAGGACCAGACCTGTTTTAACCCCTTCCTGATCGGCTGCCTGACCAATGATTTAACCCTGCTGCGCATTGTCCTTCCGGCGGATCCGGATCTCGACCGTCTGACGCGCTTTGGCGGCGTGGGCATTACCCCTGCCAGTGAAAAAGGGCACGTTGAAATCGTGCGCGAGCTGCTGGAAAAAACCGACATTAACGTCAACCACACCAATTTTGTCGGCTGGACGCCGTTGCTTGAGGCCATCGTGTTAAACGACGGCGGCGCAAAGCAGCAGGAAATTGTGAAGCTGCTGCTGGATCACGGCGCGAATCCGCACATGACTGATAAATACGGCAAAACCCCGCTCGAACTGGCGCGGGAAAAAGGCTTCAACGCGATCGCAGACCTGCTGCTGGCGGCAGGCGCATAGCGCATTCGGTCAGCCTTCCCCTGGCTGGCCGTGAATCAAAAAACGCATTGTTACCGACGTGCATTTAGCACGACGGCGGCCCCCTTTTATCTTAAACAGGTGAAAATAATGCCAACCAAAATCGTCATAAAAAAGAATACGTATTTCGATTCGGTTTCCTTAATGTCGGTTTCCACCAAAGCCAATAAATTGCCGGGCGTCGAGCAGGCGTTTGTGGCGATGGCGACGGAAATGAACAAAGGGGTATTAAAAAACCTCGGGCTATTAACGCCGGAATTAGCGGACGCGAAAAACGGCGACCTGATGATCGTTATTAAAGGCGACGCGGCGAATGAGGAAACCCTTGCCGCCATTGAAGCGTTATTCACGCGTAAAGAGAGCGCTGGCTCCCATGAAGCACGCTACGCGACAATTGCCAGCGCCAAAACCCATCGTCCGGACAGCAACCTTGCGGTGATATCCGTCAACGGCACCTTCGCCGCCCGCGAAGCGCGCCAGGCGCTGGAAAACGATCTCAACGTAATGCTGTTTTCCGATAATGTGTCGCTCGACGACGAGCTGGCGCTGAAGCAGCTGGCGCATGACAAAGGATTGCTAATGATGGGGCCGGACTGCGGCACCGCCATTATCAACGGCGCGGGGCTGTGCTTTGCCAACGCGGTACGTCGCGGGCCGATTGGCATCGTTGGCGCCTCCGGCACCGGTAGCCAGGAGCTGAGCGTGCGCATTCACGAGTTCGGCGGCGGCGTGTCGCAGCTGATCGGCACCGGCGGGCGCGATCTCAGCGAGAAGATTGGCGGCCTGATGATGCTCGACGCCATCGACATGCTGGAGGCGGACGACGCGACCCGGGTGATAGCGCTCATCTCCAAACCGCCTGCACCCGCGGTGGCAGAGAAAGTGCTGGCCCGGGCACGCGCCTGCCGCAAACCTGTGGTTGTGTGCTTCCTGGGCCGCAACGAACCGCCAGCCGATGAAGACGGCTTGCAGTTTGCTCGTGGCACCAAAGAGGCGGCCCTGAAAGCGGTGCTGCTTACCGGCATTAAAAAAGACTCCCTGGATTTACATCCGCTCAACTGGCCGCTGATCGAAGAGGTGCGCGCCCGCCTGACGCCGCGGCAGAAGTACATTCGCGGCCTGTTCTGCGGCGGCACCCTGTGCGACGAAGCGATGTTTGCCGCGCTGGAGAAGTTTGACGATGTTTACAGCAACATCCAGCCGGATCCGGCCAGGCGTCTGAAGGACATCAGCGTCAGCCAGGCCCACACCTTCCTTGATTTCGGTGACGACGATTTCACCAACGGCAAACCACACCCGATGATCGACCCGACCAACCGCATCAGCCGCCTGCTACAGGAGGCGCGCGATCCGCAGGTGGGCGTCATCGTGATGGACTTCGTGCTGGGCTTTGGCGCACACGAGGATCCGGTGGGGGTGATGATCGAGGCGATCAAAGAGGCACAGGCAATCGCGAAAGCCGACAACCGTCCGCTGGAAATTCTCGGCTACGTGCTCGGCACCGATCAGGATCCGCAGTCGCTGGCCCAGCAGTGCCAGCTGCTGACCGACGCAGGCGTCATCTGGGCCAGCAGCAGCACCAATACCGGATTACTGGCACGCGAATTTGTCTGCAAAGGGGAGAGAGCATAATGACGACCTTATTCAACCAACCGCTGAACGTGATTAACGTCGGGATTGCGATGTTCAGCGACGACCTCAAAAAACAGCACGTTCCCGTGACCCAGCTCGACTGGACGCCGCCGGGGCAGGGCAATATGCAGGTGGTGGACGCGCTGGATCGGCTGGCGGAAAAACCGCTGGCGGAGAAAATTGCCGCCGCGAACAACATTGCCCTTGAGCGCATTATTCAGTCCCATCCGGTGCTGGTGGGCTATGACCAGGCCATCAACGTGGTGCCGGGCATGACTCGCACCACCATTCTGCACGCCGGTCCGCCTGTTACCTGGGAAAACATGTGCGGGGCGATGAAGGGCGCGGTTACCGGCGCGCTGGTGTTTGAAGGGCTGGCGACGGATCTGGAGGACGCCGCAAGGCTGGCGGCTTCCGGGAAGATCACCTTCTCGCCGTGCCACGAGCACGACTGTGTGGGCTCTATGGCGGGCGTCACCTCCGCGTCGATGTTTATGCACATCGTTGAGAACAAAACCTACGGCAACCGCGCCTTCACCAACCTCAGCGAGCAGATGGCGAAGATCCTGCGCATGGGGGCCAACGATCAGAGCGTGATCGACCGCCTGAACTGGATGCGCGACGTGCTCGGCCCAATGCTGCGCGACGCGATGAAGATTATCGGCGAAATCGACCTGCGACTGATGCTGGCCCAGGCGCTGCACATGGGCGACGAGTGCCACAACCGCAACAACGCGGGCACCACGCTGCTTATTCAGGCGCTGACGCCGGGGCTGATCCAGGCGGGCTATCCGGTGGCGCAGCAGCGTGAAGTGTTCGAGTTTGTCGCCAGCAGCGACTACTTCTCCGGTCCGACGTGGATGGCAATGTGTAAGGCCGCGCTGGATGCCGCCCACGGCATTGAGTACAGCACCGTCGTCACCACCATGGCGCGCAACGGCTACGAGTTCGGCCTGCGCGTCTCCGGCCTGCCGGGGCAGTGGTTCACCGGCCCGGCGCAGCAGGTGATCGGCCCGATGTTCGCGGGCTATAAGCCGGAAGACTCCGGGCTGGATATCGGCGACAGCGCGATTACCGAAACCTACGGCATCGGCGGCTTTGCGATGGCGACAGCCCCGGCAATCGTGGCGCTGGTGGGCGGCACGGTGGAGGAAGCCATCGATTTCTCCCGCCAGATGCGCGAAATCACTCTCGGCGAAAACCCGAACGTCACCATTCCGCTGCTGTCGTTTATGGGCATCCCGTCCGCCATCGACATCACGAAGGTCGCGGGCAGCGGCATTCTGCCGGTCATTAATACTGCCATTGCCCATAAGGACGCCGGTATCGGCATGATTGGGGCGGGCATCGTTCACCCGCCGTTTAGCTGTTTTGAAAAGGCGCTGTTAACCTTCCGCGATCGCTACGTTCTATAAGGTATGCATCCATGAAAAACATGAAACTGGAGTGGAAAAGAGGTGACTGGGCAGCTTATTTCGGGTTGATGACCAACAACCTGACCAATTTGCTGACCATGATGGGGTTGCTCATTTTTGTCGTCGGCATCCCGAAGGAGATTGTTTATGGACGCATCGCGCCAGCCTTCGGGCTGGCGGTGCTGGTGGCGAGTCTTTGCTATACGTGGTTTGGCCTGCAAATGGCGCGCGCCACCGGACGAACGGACGTCACTGCGCTGCCGTCCGGCCCGAGCGCGCCGTCGATTTTTACCGTGACCTTCCTGGTCTTAATGCCGGTTTACCAGCAAACCGGCGATGCGGATTTCGCGATTCAGATTGGCCTGGTGTGGTGCTTTGTGGAAGCGATGATCCTCGCGGGCGGTTCCTTCCTGGGGGAAACCATCCGCAAGATGATCCCGCGTACCGTGCTGCTGTCGTGCCTGTCCGGTCTTGGCCTGCTCCTGCTGGCGATGAACCCGATGTTGCAGGCGTTCGAAGCGCCGACCGTGTCGTTTATCGTCCTGCTGCTGATCTTCATTAACTGGTTCGGTAAAAAGCCGATTTTCGCCCGCATCCCGACCGGCCTGCTGTTGTTGATTGCCGGTACTCTGCTTGCGTGGATCTCCGGCCTGCAAAGCCCGGATGCCATTAAAGCGTCCATGTCATCCTTCGGCTTTAACCCGCCGGAAGTGCATGTGGACAGCTTTATGCAGGGGTTGCCGCATGCGCTGCCGTATCTGGCGTCCGCCGTACCGCTGGGGCTGGCGAACTACATCTTTGACCTGGAGAACATCGAAAGCGCCCACGCGGCGGGGGATGAATACCCGACCCGCAAGGTAATGCTGGCGAACGGTCTGGCCTCCATGCTCGGCTGCCTGATGGGCAATCCGTTCCCGGTCACGGTCTACGTCGGCCATCCTGGCTGGAAAACGATGGGCGCCAGCATCGGCTACACCCTGGCGTCCGGCGTGACCATGTTCATCGTGCCGCTGTTCGGGCTGGGGGCCTTTATGCTCGCCATCATCCCGATGACCGCCATCGTGCCGATTCTGGTGTTTATCGGCGTCGTCACCGCCAACCAGGTGGTGAGGGAAACCCCGAAAGTGGAGGTGCCCGTCATCTTCATCTGCCTGTTCCCGTGGATCGCCAACTGGGCGCTGACCATGATGAACAGCGTGATGAGCGCGGCGGGGACCAGCGCGGCGAAAATTGGCACCGACGTGCTGCACAGCAAGGGGATCTACTACGAAGGCCTGATGCATCTCGGCAACGGCGCGCCGCTCGCCAGCATGCTCTGGGGCTGTATCGCCATCTTCGCCATCATCAACAAACCGCTACGCGGGGCCGTCGCCGCCGCAGGAGGCGCGCTGCTGGCGCTGTTTGGCGTGATCCACGCCCCGGTGGTGGGCTTTGCCGAGGGCAGTTCCCTGATGTTCGTCACGGCCTACCTGATGATGGGCGGGATGTTTGTGGTGAAGCATGTTCTCGATATCTCTGTTAATCCCCCTCTCCCAGTGGGAGAGGGCCAGGGTGAGGGCGCCAGAACGCACCTTCTAAAGGAAACAAAATGAAAGAGCTTATGGTCGTTGCCATCGGCGGCAACAGCATTATCAAAGACAACGCCAGCCAGTCGATTGAGCATCAGGCGCAGGCGGTCAAAGCGGTGGCTGAGTCGGTGCTCGAAATGCTGGCCTCGGACTATGACATCGTGCTCACCCACGGCAACGGCCCTCAGGTGGGGCTGGATCTGCGCCGCGCCGAGATCGCCCACGAGCGGGAAGGGCTGCCGCTGACCCCGCTGGCAAACTGCGTGGCAGATACCCAGGGTGGGATCGGCTACCTGATCCAGCAGGCGCTCAACAACCGCCTGGCGGCGCGCGGGGAACAAAAAGCGGTCACGGTCGTCACGCAGGTGGAGGTGGATAAAAATGATCCTGGCTTTATGCACCCGACGAAACCCATCGGCGCGTTCTTCAGCGAGGCGCAGCGCGACGAACTGCAACTTGCGCATCCGGACTGGCATTTTGTCGAGGATTCAGGCCGGGGCTATCGCCGCGTGGTGGCTTCACCGCAGCCGCGGCGCATTGTCGAGGCGGACGCCATCAAGGCGCTGACGCAGAAAGGATTTGTGGTGATCGGCGCGGGCGGCGGAGGCATTCCTGTGGTGCGCAGTGACCAGGGCGATTATCAGAGCGTGGACGCGGTGATAGATAAAGATCTCTCCACCGCGCTGCTGGCGCGCGAGATCGGCGCCGACGTGCTGGTGATCACCACCGGCGTGGAGAAAGTGTGCGTTAACTTCGGCAAGCCGAACCAGCAGGCGCTGGATACCGTCAACGTGGCGCAGATGACGCGCTACAGGGATGAAGGCCACTTCCCGGCGGGCAGCATGCTGCCGAAAATCGTCGCTTCGCTGGAATTTTTACGCCATGGCGGCAGGCGCGTGATCATCACCTCGCCGGACTGCCTGCCCGCAGCGCTGCGCGGTGAAACGGGTACCCACATTGTTAACGAAGGAAGATAAGATGAGTGAGAATAAAAGCCGCCGCGAGTTTATTAGCCAGAGCGGTAAAATGGTTACCGCCTGCGCGCTGTTTGGCGCCACGGGTTCTGTCGCGTATGCTGCCGATTCTGCTAAGGCAACCTGCGAGACGGGTAAACCGATGAACATCACCGCAAAACATTACTATCTCGATAACGTGCTGCTGGAAGCCGGGTTTAACTTCGACGGCAGCGTGGTGACAAGTACCCGCACCGAGCTGAAAACGCTTGAGATAAAAGACGGGAAAATCGTCGCCCTGCGCGATAACAACAGCCACGCCGACGCGGCCCTGCCGCACTTCGATGCGGGCAAAAAGCTGATGCTCCCGGCGATGCGCGATATGCACATCCATCTGGACAAAACCTTCTATGGCGGCCCGTGGCGCTCCCTGAACCGTCCGGCGGGTACCACCATTCAGGACATGATCCGCCTGGAGCAGAAGCTGCTGCCGGAATTACAGCCTTACACGCAAGAACGCGCCGAAAAGCTGATCGACCTGATCCAGTCCAAAGGGTCCACCATCGCCCGCAGCCACTGCAACATAGAGCCGGTTTCCGGCCTGAAAAACCTGGAAAATTTGCAGGCGGTACTGGCGCGCCGAAGCCCAGGTTTTGACTGTGAAATCGTTGCCTTCCCGCAGCACGGTCTGCTGCTCTCCAACTCTGAAAAGCTGATGCGCGAGGCGATGCAGGCCGGAGCGCACTACGTGGGCGGGCTGGACCCAACCAGCGTCGACGGCGCGATGGAGAAATCCCTCGACACCATGTTCCAGATTGCGCTGGATTACAACAAAGGGGTGGATATTCATCTGCACGAAACCAGCCCGGCGGGCGTGGCGGCGGTGAACTACATGGTAGAAACCGTGGAGAAAACGCCGGCGCTGAAGGGGAAGCTGACCATCAGCCACGCCTTCGCGCTGGCGACGCTTAACGAACAGCAGGTGGATGAGATCGCCACCCGCATGGCGGCGCAGCAGGTGACCATCGCCTCCACCGTGCCGATTGGCACCCTGCACATGCCGTTGAAGCAGCTGCGTGAAAAAGGCGTGTTTGTCATGACCGGTACCGACAGCGTGATTGACCACTGGTCCCCGTACGGTCTGGGGGACATGCTGGAGAAAGCCAACCTCTACGCCCAGCTCTATATTCGCCCGAACGAACAGACGCTTTCGCGGGCGCTGGGCATCGCCACCGGCGACGTGCTGCCGCTGAACGACAAAGGTGAGCGCGTGTGGCCTAAAGCGCAGGACGACGCCAGCTTCGTGCTGGTGGATGCCTCCTGTTCCGCCGAGGCCGTGGCGCGTATCTCTCCGCGTACCGCGACGTTCCACAAGGGGAATCTGGTCTGGGGCTCTGTGGGCTAATGTGGTGCCGGGTGGCGCTGCGCTTACCCGGCCTACGGTTCGGAGATTTTGTAGGTCGGGTAAGGCGAAGCCGCCACCCGACAATGCAGTATACTGCTATGCACATTCTTAAAGAGGGATCTGCCATGGCACAAAACATCTACGACAACCCGGCATTTTTTGAAGGCTATGCCCAGCTTCCGCGCTCGGTTCAGGGCCTGAACGGCGCGCCGGAGTGGCCCGCGCTCAAGGCAATGCTGCCAGATTTAACCGGTAAAGCGGTTGTCGATCTCGGCTGCGGCTACGGATGGTTCTGTCGCGCAGCGCGCGAGCTGGGCGCTTGCGACGTCACGGGCGTCGATATCTCTGAAAAGATGCTCGCCCGCGCGGTAGAATTGACGGATGACACGCAGATCCACTATCAGCGTAGCGATCTGGAATCTCTTCAGCTTCGCGAAAACAGTCTCGATCTGGTCTACAGCTCGCTGGCGCTGCACTATCTGCCGGAACTGGATGCGTTATTCGCCAGGGTGCAGCGTGCGCTTAAACCCGGCGGCAGCCTGGTTTTCTCGATGGAGCACCCGATTTATACCTGCGCTACCCGTCAGGGCTGGCTCACCGACGACAACGGTGAGCGGTTCTGGGGCGTGAACCATTATCAGGACGAAGGCAAGCGCGTCAGCAACTGGCTGGCAGAGGGGGTAATCAAATACCACCGCACGCTGGGTACCACGCTTAACGCGCTGATCAAGGCCGGATTGACGATAAGTGAAGTCAATGAGTGGGGACCAACGCAGGCGCAGGTTGACGCCTGGCCCGCACTGGCCGAAGAGGCGGAACGCCCGATGCTGGTGCTGATCGCCGCCCGTAAGGCTTAATAGCCGACTTTATATACCCGCCCGCTCTGTACCCCTTCCACGCTGCGGCGGTAGGCCTGCGCAACGGTCGCAGCGGGAACGCTTTCAAAGCCCGGGAAGAAGCCATCATATGCTTCGACGGATTCCGTCAGCACCGTCGGGCTGATCAGGTTAATGCGGATCCCGCGCGGCAGTTCACAGGCCGCTGCGCGCACAAACCCTTCCAGCGCCGCGTTTACGGTGGTGGCATTGACGCCCTGAGCAATCGGTTCGTGCGCCACAATCCCGCTTATCAGCGTGATCGAGCCGCCTTCGTTCAGGAAGTGCTGGCCGGTCAGCGCCAGACGAACCTGCCCCAGTAGCTTATCCTGCAAGCCCCGGTTGAACTCGCCGTCGGTCATGGTTGCGAGCGGGCCGAAGTGTACCCCACCGCTGGCGGAGACAATCGCATCCACCGGGCCGATCTTTTCGAACAGCGCCTGTACGCTCGCCTGCGAGGTGATATCCACCTGATGCTCGCCCTGCGTGCGACCCACGCGGATCGTCTCGTGGCGTTGGCTTAACTCTTCTGTGACTGCACGACCGACCGTACCGCTGGCACCAATAATGACGATTTTCATAGCAGACTCCTTATGTTGTGAGCCTTCATTCTTTAATAAATAAAAACTCAGATAAACTGGGCTAACGTTAGAAGATTACTAACCAGAGGTTTGGAATATGGATAAGCTTCGCGGGATGGAGACGTTCATCGCGGTAGTGGAAAGCGGCAGCTTCACCGGCGCGGCGGCCCGGCTGGAGATGTCGGCGGTGATGGTCGGGAAGTATATTGCATTGCTGGAATCGCAGCTCGGCACGCGGCTACTGGAACGCAACACCCGACGCCAGAGCCTGACCGACGCCGGACGCGTTTATTTCGAAGAGGCCAGGCGCGTGCTGGAGCAGGTCTCCATTGCTGAAAACGCAGTTGAACGTCTGCGAGCCACGCCCGCCGGCACCCTGCGCGTGACGGCACCCACCTCGTTTGGCGGCTGCGTTATCGCGCCTCTGACGGCCACGTTTTTACAGCGCTACCCGCAAGTGCGCATCGAACTGGATCTCACCAACCGAATGGTGGATCTGGTGGAGGAAGGGATCGATCTGGCCATTCGCATCGGGGAGATCCGAAATGAGGATCTGGTGGCGAAATACCTGTGTCCCTACAACATGACGATCTGCGCCGCGCCGGAATATCTGGCGCGTCACGGTACGCCGCAAACGCCAGCCGATCTGGTGGATCACCTGTGTCTGTCGCACACGGTATGGACGGCGCGTAACGAGTGGCGGCTGCCCGGTGTGGAAGGCGAGGTGCGCTGGAAGCGTGATGCCGTCTTACGATGCAATGACGGCTACGGCTTACGCATGGCGGCGCGAGCCGGGGCAGGACTATTGCTGCAACCGGAAGTGCTGGTGGCTGAAGAGCTGGCAAACGGCAGGCTGGTTCGGGTTCTGGAAGCGTTTACGCCCGCGCCGAGGCCGGTGCATTTATTGTGGCGCCAGGATTTGCGTCCGCTGCCTAAGCTAACGGAATTTATTGCCCATATTCTGCTAAGATTGGGCACAATATAAAAAAAGAAGGTAAGTAAAGAATGTCTGCAAACAAACTCGCCAGCAGCGCGCAGGGCCTGCAATCCTCTGCCATCCGTGAATTATTAAAACATAGCAAAATGGCAGGCGTGATTTCGCTGGGGGGCGGTATTCCAAACCCGGATCTGTTCGATCATGAAGGTTTAAAAATTGCCGCTGATGCCGTGCTGTCTCAGCATTTTGGCGAAGCGTTCCAGTACGGCCTGACGGAAGGCGTCCCGGGGCTGCGCGAAGAGATCCAACGCATCTGTGAAGGTCGCGGCATCGCCTGTAAAGCCGATGACGTGGTCATTACATCCGGCTCTCAACAGTCGCTTGACGTGCTGGCGCGTGCGTTAATTAACCCGGGCGATACGGTCGTCGTTGAGCGTCCGACCTACCTCGCCGCGTTGCAGGTCTTTGGCCTGGCACAGGCGAATTTTGAATCCGTCGGCACCGACGGCGACGGCATGAAAGTAGATGAACTTGAAGCGCTGGTGGCAACCAAAACCATCAAAGCGGTTTATATCGTGCCAACCTTTGGTAACCCGGGCGGCGTGACGCTCTCCGAGGCGCGTCGTAAACAGCTGGTGGAATTATCGAAGCGCTATGACTTCGTGATTATCGAAGACGATCCGTACAGCGAAATCAACTATACCGAGGAAGCGTTCCGCCCGCTGATTGCTCATGCCAAAGATATCGGCAATGAGGATAACGTGGTGTACACCTCCACCTTCTCTAAAATCCTCGCGCCGGGCACCCGCGTGGGCTGGGTGCTGGTGCCGGAGTGGCTGAAGCGTGCGGTGGTGAACCTCAAGCAAACCACCGATCTGCACACCAGCACGCTGTCGCAGCTGATGACGTACGAATATCTGAAAACCGGTCGTCTGGCGAATCAGATTAAAATGATCCGCGAAGCCTATCGCCAGAAATACCAGACCTTTGCCAGTGAACTGGAAGCGGAGCTGGGCGATGTGATGTCGTTCCACAAGCCAAAGGGCGGCATGTTCCTGTGGGCGAAAATGAATAACGGCATCAATACGACGAAATGGCTGGAAAAAACGTTGAGCAACGGCGTCGTGTTTGTGCCGGGTGAGTTCTTCTACTGCAACGAGCCGGACCACACCACGCTGCGCATGTCTTTCGTTACCCCAACGGATGAGCAGCTTAAAGAAGCGGTTCGACGTCTGAAAATTTCCCTGTAAGCGGATGCGCATAATGGCAGATGCCGTTATGCGCTGTTCCCGTGTAGGGTAAGGTTATTGCGTGGCGTGGGCGAGGGTGCGGTCAAATGCATCGCCGTCTGGCACCTGTGTGACTTCATGGATCCGACAAATTTTCCCCTCGCGCAGCGTGGCAAACATATACACCTCTAATTCTGCCTGGCGACCATCCGGATATGTCACGGCCACTCTGTGCCGGTCTGCCACACATTCGTTATGGCAACATAACGCTTCCACGGTAAACGTAATCTCGCGGATCTGCGCACGCACATGGTTCAGGTGTTTCATAAATCCCTGATAATCAAGCATGTGACCGTCCGTAACCTGCTGGTAATCGGGCGTAAACACCTCTGCCGGATCTACATTGCCATTGAATAAGCGGGTTAACAGACAGGCCATTTGCTCGCGCTGCGCGGTGTTGTCGGGCTGGTTTATCAGGGATGTAATGATGGTCATGTTAGCTCCTCGTGATGTTGAGCCGCTATTATCCTTGACAGCATAAGGCGTAGTTTCTGTAATAAGTCGAAGAATAACGATTTTCGGTCAAATTCATGCTGACAACTGAGAGGCTTGTTCATCCCGGCGGCTATCACACCCCGTGGCACAGCCATCATGCCGGCCAGCTCTGGCGCATTGCTGCGGGGCTGCTGGTGATTGAGACGCCGCTGGGGCGTTCGGTGGTACCCGCAAAACATATCGGCTGGATCCCGCCTGGTCAGCAGCACGCTGCCTTTTCGGAAAGTGCGATTGAAGGTTGCGCTGTCTATCTTGACCCTGCCCATTGTGAAGGGCTTCCGGAAGAGGCCACGCTTTTCGAGTCGGACGATTTTACCGATGCACTGTTTTCCCGTTTAAGCGTTGCCGGGAGTGAATACGATCCCCGAAAGCTCATCCTGCTGCTGGAGGAGTTGGCTCTGGCGTCTCAGGTCCGCTTTTATCTGCCCGTACCGACCGATCCCCGGCTGAAAAATGTGGTCAGGAAACTGCTGCAATCCGTCGATGATAATCAGACGGTGGAAAGCCATGCCAGCCGTGCCGGGATGAGCGTACGTACATTCAACCGGCGGTTTAGCGCGGAGACGGGGATGAACTTCGTCAACTGGCGCCAGCTGGCGCGCGTCATGCAGGCGATGGAGTGGCTGGCGGCGGGGAAGCCGGTGGGGTGGATTGCGCTCTCGTGCGGATACAGCAGCGTCAGCGCATTTATTGAAGTTTTCAGAACGTGGACCGGTAAAACGCCGGGGCAGTGGGCGATTAAAGAAGGCCCTTTTGCGCAAAGGTAATGCGCGTGGCCTCGTTGAGATCCAGCTCTCTTAACGATTCCGGATAAACCCAGGCGATCTCCTGAAACTCGTCGTTAAACGTAACATCCCGATTGGCGCTGATGCAGTCGAAGATCAGATAAATCATATAAATTTCCTCGGTGGTACCATCGGCGTAAGTTTTGACCCTGATGTCATCGCGAAAAGCCCAGGGCTTGACGTCGATAATGTCCAGCGCGTCGCCCAGCTCCTCACGGACTTCACGGCGCAGCGCCTGTTCCATGGTTTCGCCTGGTTCCATTCCACCACCGCAGAGTGCCCACTGACCGGGGAATACACCGCGATCGTCGGCCATTTTACATAGCAGGTAGGCTCCGTCATTCTGGATGATGGGGCAGACAATGTTTCGTTGGCGCATGATTTCTTCCTGAAAAATGAATTTGGGCTACTATAGCAGATTGGTGATGGAGATCATGTTAGGTGTGTTGGATCCACATCACTCGGAACAGCGGTGTAGGCCGGGTAAGGCGAAGCCGCCACCCGGCGTTTGACTACCGCTCCCTCAGCGCCTCCCTCGCCCGGTTAAACGGCTTAATCAGATAATCCAGCACCGTTTTCTCCCCGGTCTTAATATCCACCGTCGCAATCATCCCCGGCACAATCGAAAAGTGCCTGCCCGCCTTGTTCACCAGATAATCCTGGCTGGTGCGAATGAATACACGGTAGTAGAACACCTCCGGCTTCGCTTCGTCCTGAATGGTGTCCGGGGAAATGGTCTCCACCACTCCGTGCAGCCCGCCGTAAATCGCGTAATCGTAGGCGGTGATTTTCACCAGCGCCTCCTGATTAGGATGGATAAAGGCGATATCCCGGGGCGAGAGGCGGGTTTCAATCAGCAGGTGATCGTCCACCGGCACAATCTCCATTAACTCGCCGTTGGGCGGTATGACGCCGCCGATGGTGGTCACCTTGATGTTTTTCACGATCCCGCGCACCGGCGACTTCACCGTCAGGCGGGTAACGGAATCCTCGCGGCCTTTCAGGATCGCTGACACCATATCCACCTCGGCGTTGGCCTTCGACAGCGCTTCACGGGCCTGCACGTAATACTGGGAACGCACGTCGGTGAGCTTCAGCTCCAGGTCGCTTTTCTGCCGTTGCAGGCGCAGCACTTCCACGTGGCTGGCGGCACCGGTTTTCACCAGCCGTTGAGTGATCGCCAGTTCTTTATTGGCGAGCGCTAACGCGGAGCGGAGTTCACGCTGCGTATCCTCCAGCTGGGCGCGGCGAGAGTTGTAAAGCCGCGTTTCTGCGGCGGTCAGGTCGGTCCATTTCGCCAGGGAAGGCGGGAATTTCAGCGGGAGATCGTTCACCTCGGCGTACAGGCGCACGCTGGAGGCCAGCGACGCGCGGTAACGCGCCGCGCTTTCGCCGACGTTAGATTCCGAGCGGGTAGGATCAAGCCGCGCCAGCACCTGTCCGGCCTGCACCTGATCCCCTTCGTGTACGTTCAGCTCGGTGAGGATCCCCCCATCCAGCGACTGCAATACCTGCTCGCGTGAACTGGGGATCACTTTTCCGGTGCCGGTTGAGACTTCATCCAGCACCCCGAACCACGCCCAGACGCCGAGCACCACAAACATCAGCAGGGAGAAGAAAACGATGCGCCGGGCACCGGTATAACCGCTTTCGGAGTCGAGCGCGTTATCCAGATCTTCTACTGCGGCAACGTCACGCTGATTGATTTTCATTGTTCCACTCCCGTCCGGTTGCCTGCTGCTGTTGCTGCATACGGCTGTTGTTCAGCGCCTGCGCTTTTGGCGCGTCCATCACCAGCATGCCATCTTTGAGTACCACCACGCGCTCCACCAGCTCCAGTACCGGCACGCGGTGGGTCGCGACAACCAGCGTGCGGTTGCCGAGCCACGCCCCGAGACGTTGAATAAATTCCCGCTCGGTATGTTCATCAAGGGAGGCGGTCGGTTCATCCATCAGCACGATATTCGGGTCGCGCAGCAGCATCCGCGCCAGCAGAATAGACTGCCGCTGCCCGCCGGACAGCCCGACGCCGTTCTCCATAATCGGGTAATCCAGCCCCTTTGGCAGCTTCTGCACAAAGCTGGCCGCGCCGCACATCTCCAGCACCTCGAAGATCTCTTCATCGGTGGCGCGCGGCATGCCGAGCGTGATGTTCTCGCGCAGGGTGCCGTAAAACAGCCGGGCGTTTTGGGTCATAAAGCCGACGTTTCTCCGCACGTCAGCCACGTCCAGATGCGGCAGGCTGAGGTTGTCGAGCCGCAGTTCACCGCCCGCCAGATCCATCCCGCCCGCCATCGCCTGCAACAGGGTTGATTTGCCCGCGCCGTTGCGCCCGAGGATCGCCACTTTTTCGCCCGCTTTGATCTCCAGGCGGTTAATGCGCAGCGCCATGCGCGGATCTTCCGGGTGATAGCGGAACTGCGCCTGCTCGAACAGGTAATGTCCGCGCAGCACGTCCTGACGGATCGGCGTCTCTTCGCGCTGATTCTCGGTCGGCAGCTGCATAATGCTGTCCAGCCCCTCTTTGGCCGCCTTCACCTGCTGCCAGCGGGCCAGCACGCCGCACAGCGTCGCCATCGGGGCGATCATCCGTGAGGCGAGCATTGAGGCGGCCACCACCGAACCGGTGGTTAAGGTGCCGTCGATCACCATCGGCGCGCCCACCACGATCACCCCGGCATAGACCAGGCTCTGAATGGTCATCCCCCAGCTGATCAGGTTCTGCGTCAGTTCGCGGGTGCGCAGGCCGGATTCGGCGGTGATCTGGATATAGCTGTTCCACTGCTGCAAAAAGCGGTTCTCCGCCTGCATCAGCTTGATGTCCTCCAGCCCCTGCACGCTCTCCACCAGCACCGCGTTGCGCAGGGTAGATTCATGCGCCGACTGCTTCGCCAGCTCCGCCAGCTTCTTTTGCAGCAGCAGGCCAGGCAGGACCATGATCACCGCCGCCACCGGGGCGATCCACGCCAGCTGCGGGGCGATGATCGCCAGCACAATCACAAACAGGATAAAGAACGGCAGATCGACGATGGTGGAAATGGTGGAGGAGGTGACCATCTCGCGGATCTGCTCCAGCTCGCGCAACTGGGAGATAAAGCTGCCGGTGGAGCGCGGAATGGCGCTGTGGCGTAGCCGCAGCGCGTGGCCGAAGACCCGATCCGAGACGCGCATATCCGAGCGTTTGCCCAGCAGATCCATAATGTGCCCGCGCGCCACGCGCAGCACAAAACCAAACAGCGTGGCGATCAGTACCCCAATAGTCAGTACGTAGAGCGTCGGGTAGGACTGGGCGGGGATCACCCGGTCATACACCTGCATGGAAAAGACAATGCCGGAGAGGGAGAGCACGTTGATAAACAGCGCCGCCAGCATCACCCAGCTGTAAGGGCGAAGGTCGCGCATCACCAGCCGGTAGAGCCAGTCCGGGCGGTATTTTGAGATATAGGCGTCCACGCGGCTGTCCTTCAGCGCCGCCAGCGGACGCAGGGCGATGACGTGGCGGATGGCAGGCAGCATCGCGCTCATCGACAGGCGGTTGGTGTGCGTGTTGTCGTCGAAAAAGCTGACCTCAAGCGTATCCTCGCCGTCGAAATTGTCGATCACGCCGATTTTACCGTCGTTTAGCTCTACCACCACCGGCAGACGCCAGCTGTTAATGGACTGCTGATCGGCCGTCAGCAGCTGGAACGTCAGCCCGGCTTCACGGGCGAGCTGCGTCAGCGCGGGCACCATCGGTTTGCCTTTCAGCCACGGCGCGCCCGCGATCAGCGAGCCTGGCGAGCAGGCAACGCGATAGCGCGTCGCCACATAGCCAAACGCCTGCGCCCACTGCTCCAGCGCCTCATCCGTCATGTTTTCACCTTGCGGAATATCGCGTTGCTTCATGGCTGGATCTCCACGGTCTGGATGGTGCGGTTTTCAAGATCGAACGCCTGACGTATGCGCCCGGTTTGGTAGAGACAGTTCAGCTGAAGCTGGCGGAGCTGTCCGGCGGTTTGCTGCTGGGTAAAGCGCGCCTGATACACCTCCTGCTCGGCGTTGAGCACGTCGAGCAGCGGGCGGGAACCAAGATCGAGATACTGCTGCTGATACAGCTCGCGGGTACGGGCGCTGAGCGCTTCCTGGCGGCCCTGGATCTGAAGCGTGCTCATCAGGCTCATCACCTGGCTGCGCGCTTCCAGCAGTTTTTGCCGCACCTCAAGACGGGTGCGCTGAATGGTGGACTGGGCCGATTCCACCGCGTGTCCGGCGGCGTTACGCCGGGCGGTGAGGCCGCCGCCCTGATAGAGCGGCATCTGCACTTTTACCCACGCGGAGTACTGGGTGCGGTCCCGCGTTTCGTTGCCTGAGTAGCGGTCGTTAAGATAGTGGCGGACTTCCGGCTCCAGCGAGACGGTAGGGGTCATCTGCGCGTTGGCATAGTCGAGATTGGCCTGCGCGACGTTGGCCTGCGCCCAGGCCGCTAAAACCGAGGGTACCAGGCGATCGTCCGGCTCGGCAATATCGCAGCTGCGGGCCAGACTTTGCGGAAATTCATTGCTGACCGCGTTCAGGCCGTCCCAGCCCAGCATGCTCATCAGCGTGGCGCGTGAGCTGTCGAGGCTGGCCTGATACTGCATCAGCTGCGCTCGCGCGCCTTCGATACGGGCATCGGTCTGCACCACGTCAGAGAGCGACGTGGCGCCTTCGTCATTACGCAGCTTCGTCAGTGTGCCGATGGAGGTCAGGGCGTCCAGCTGTTCTTTAGCGGTCTCGACCATCTGCTGCCAGGTCTGCACCTGCACCATAGCGATGGCGGTATCGTGGGCGATAGTGTCGATGCTCACCAGCACGTTGGCCTGCTGCTGGGCGACGCCCGCGTTTTCGGCGCGCACCTGGCTTGCGACTTTGCCGAAGTCGTAAAGCATTTGCGAAAGAGAAAGCACCAGCGAGGGGGTAAAGCCATTATCGTCGCCGTCGTGGCTATAGCCGTTATCCATGCCGGCGTTAATTTGCGGATAATATTTCGATTTGGCGACGTCCACATTTTCGCTCTGCTGATAGAGTTTGCCGACGGCTTCACTGATGGCCGGATGCCAGGTCACGGCGCGGTTTACGGCTTCATCCAGCTGTAGCGTGCCGGGGGCGGCTTTGCTGGCTACGGGCGCCACGCGGCCATTTAAAGAGGGGAGTTCCTGCGTTTCGCTTAATTGTCCGGTATTAATCATCGCCGCAGGGTTTGCCGCGATAGCGGGCACAGATATCAGGCAGCACGAGAGCCACCAGTAAGGCATCTTCTTTCCCATGTCTTGTCCCTAATAAAAAAGTACTGCTTTTTTGTTTATGCCCGGGCGCTGTGCGCGCCCGGGTCATTTCTTGCAGGTGCTATCAGGTAATGATGTGTTGCTGGTTTACAAGCTCGTCGTAGGTGGTCTGAACGTTGTCCAGCGTAACGAGCGTAGATTTAGTGTAGGCGGCTCCCGTGCCGTCACGGTCGATGGAGATCACAGTATTGTTACCGCTTTGTGAAACAGAGACATAGTTCCCCAGCGTCGACGCGCTACCGTTCCAGCCCACCAGCAGATCGCCAATGTCGATCTTGTCTCCCTGCGACAGGGAGAAGTTCGTCCAGTGGTCACCCGTGCTGTTACCTGCGGTGGCGTTACCCGCCGTAGTGTTCAACACCTGATAAATCAGCGTGTCGCCGTAGGCCGTGCCGCTAATCACATCGTTATGTTCCGAACTGACAAATTTCGGTGCCATATTGATGGTCAGCGAGGCGGTATCCCGGGTGCCGTTGGCGTCGGTCAGGGTGTAGTTAAAGACCTCCTTGCTGGTGATGGTAGAGAACGATATCCCCGGGTTGAGTGTGTAGGTGTAACTGCCGTCTGCGGCAATCGCCAGCGTGCCGTAGTGACCCGTGATGTTTACCTGCGTGCTGCCGGTGTAAGGATCCAGCGTGGTGGTTACGCCGTCGTAGCCGGTAATGCTGAGACGGGTATCCACCGAGTGCAGCTGGTCCATCGCGCCCGCGGAGCCGGTGCCGTCGAAGATATTGCCGTCAACGGTGTGGGTGCCCGTGGCGTCAAACTGCGACAGGGAGTAGCTGGTCCCGGTGACGCTTGGGGTAACGGTGATATTTCCCACCCCCAGCGGTCCCATTCTGCCGGTATAGTTCAGCGTATAGGTTCCCGCTTCCAGATCGAGGCCCGTCAGGTTGATCGTCGCCCTGCCGCCCAGCAGCAGCCCGCCGTTAAATGAGCCGGATCTGAGGGTGGTGGTGCCGTTGGTCAGCGTCCAGTCGACCGTTAACCCGGTAAGGGTCAGCAGCGAGGCGACGTTAAACGACAGAACCACGTTATGCAGTGCAGTATTAGGATCCACCACGAAGGTCCCGCTTCCGCTGCCCTGGGTTGAGGCAAGCAGCGCGGCGTTCCAGCTCGCCGACCCGACGGTGGTATCCGAGTATGCGGCGGTGCGGTGCACCGAGTTCACGTCCATCGCCGTGCTGACATCGTTCACCGCGTCCATTGGCTGCGCGGTCGGGGTGATGTTCAGCGATGCCGTGTCTTTCGAGCCGTTCGGCGCGGTGATGGTGTAGACGAAGGTATCCGGCGTGCTGATGCTGTCAGCGCCGACCCCGCTGTCCAGGGTGTAAGTGTACTCCCCGGCTGCGTTGATCCGCAGCGTACCGTACTCGCCGGTGATCTCCGTCAGGCCGCTGCTGTTCACCGCCACGCCGTTAACGTCGGAGACCACGGTACCTGCTGGCGCAATATCATCCGCCAGCACATCCCCGGTCGTGCTCTCGCTCACGCTTGCCACGCTGTAGACATGATCCTGCAAGACGTTCAGCGTGTAGGCCGTCAGCGCGGTGATCCCCGCCGCCGTATTGAGCAGGAACAGGTACTCGCCAGCGGGCAGGTTCAACGTCAGCTGCGGGGAGGTGCCGCCCAGCAGCGGCGCGCGCAGCCAGCCGGGTTCAACGCGCATCTGCTCGAAGGTCTGCGTCGCATTGTTGAACTTATAGATGTAGAGGTCGAACACCGAGGCCAGCGCGACGCCGCCCACGGACGCCTGAACGGTCATGGTGCGGGTGGTGCCTTCTTCCACGTTATAAATGATCGGGTTGGCCAGATCGTCCAGCAGGTTCAGCCCCAGGGTATTGCCAAGGTTGATCCCCACCAGGGTAAAGCCGCCCTGCGACGAGGTGCCGTTGTTGATCGCCTCCACGGTGGTGTCGAAGGTCAGCGAGGCGGTATCGTCCACGGCCACGATCCCGCTGCTGGTAGTGCCTTCGCCCAGCGACAGAACCAGATTTGCCGAGGCGCTGGTGCCGTTATGGGTGATGGTGTAGGTAAAGTTCTCCGTGCGGCCAATGACGGCGGCGCTGGTGTTGGTCAGGTTATAGGTATAGCTGCCGTCCAGGTTGATGGTCAGCGTGCCGTATTGCCCCTGAATCACCGTGCCGTCAGCCGTAACGCTGGTGGTGGTGCCCTGGGCGTTGGTGACCGTAGTGACGGTGGTGCCCGCCGGGGCGTTGTCGCTGCCTGCGGTTGGATCCACGTCAGTGATGACGTTCCCGACAACGCTGGTCTCGCCGGACACGGTGCCTGCGCTGGTCTCTTTCACCGCCACATCGAGGCTGGTGTAAGAGCCGGTTGCCAGCAGGTTAGTGTTGTAGCTCAGGACGCGATACTGACCATTCGCCAGCCCGTTCAGGTTCAGCGATACCCCCGTCGCGCCGAGGGTCAACAGGTCAGCGAACTGCGGCTGCCCGGTATCGACCACGGTGGTCCAGGTGTTGTTGGCGGCGTCGAAGCGCTGTACCACCAGCTCAAGGGTATTGAGCAGGGAAAGAACGGCACCCGTGGCGTTGGCGTTCACGGCAATATCCGCACTGCCGCCGTTGCCGACGGTGAAACCTACCTGCGCGGTGTCGTTGCCGAGCAGCGTCAGCACGTTACCTAAGGCGCCTACCAGCAGGAAACCATAGTCGCTGTACTGCGAATTGGTCACCGTGGCGGTGGTCGTGAGCGCCAGTTCTTCAGCGTTGGTGCTGGCAGAGAGCGGCACCACCGGCGCAAGGGCTGAGCCGGGCAGCGAAACGTTGCCTGCCGCATCGGTGGCGGTGATTTGCAGCGTCTGACCTTCCGTCTGTTTATTGAGGAAGGTGTAGCTCCAGGAACCGTTGCTGTCCGCCGTGGCGGTGACCGTTGAATTATCCGCCAGGCGGATGGTGACGGTGCTGCCCGCTTCAGCGCTACCGGTCAGTACGCTGCCGTCTGCGTTGAAGGTCCCGGTTGGAGCCGTTGGCGCAGTGAGATCGACAATGACGGTGGTCGACGTGGAAATCGGGCTGGTGCCCGAGCCGTTGCTCGCCGTGGCGGTGAAGGCATGCGGGCCTTCACTCAGCACCGGCGTGGTGAAGCTCCAGTTGCCGCTGGCATTCGCGGTGACCGTGCCCATCAGCACCCCGTTGTTATAGAGGGTGATGGTCGTGTTCGGCTGCGCCGTGCCGCTCAGGGTTGGCGTGGTGTCATCGGTGGTATTCCCGTTGGTCAGGTTGCCCGTCACCGTGCCAACGTTATCGTCAATATTGGCGATAACAGGCGCGTTCGGGATTGTGGTGATCGGGGCAATCACGGAGGTGGTGATACCCGCGTTACCGGCCTTATCGGTAGCAAAGACGATCAGTGACTCCCCGCCGGTCTGTGGAGGGGTGAGGGTGGCGCTGAAGCTTCCGCTACCGTCCGCGACGGCCGTTCCAAGCACGGTTCCGGTGCTGCTGGTGATGGTGACGGTGCTTCCCGCTTCCGCTGTACCGGTAACCTGCGTCCCGTTGGTGATCACCGCCAGCCCGGTTGGGGCTGGTGGCGGCGTCAGGTCAACGTTAATCGTGATAATCGGTGAAGCCACGCTGGTATTGCCCGCGGCATCGGTGGCGGTTGCGGTGAAGTTATGCGCGCCTTCCGTCAGCGTGGTGCTGGTTTGCGGCAGCGTCCAGTTGCCGTTGGCATCGGCAGTGACGGTCCCCACCAGCGTCGTGCCGTCGTAAATACGTACGGTGGCATTGGCTTCTGCCGTACCGTTTAAGGTCGGACGGGTGTCGTTGGTTGGGTTGGTGCCAGTAACAGGTCCGGTGACGGTCCCCACATCATCCTCAATCGAGGTGATTGCCGGTACGACAGGGGCGGTGGCATCCACATTAATGGTGTAACCGCCGGTCTGCGCGCTGGCGTTGCCCACCGCGTCGGTGGCGGAGAAGGTCAGATTATGCGGCCCGTCAGCCAGCGGGGTGGAAGGCGTAAAGCTCCACGCGCCGCCGGTGGCGACTGCGGTGCCAATCTGTACCCCATTATCAAAGATGGTGACCGTCGCGCCGGCTTCTGCCGTACCGGTGATCGTTGGCCGCGCGTCGTTGGTTAACCCGCCGTTGGCGACAGGCGCAGCGGCGTTACCGACATCGTCGGTGATGCTGGTCAGCACCGGCAGCGCTGGCGGCGTGGTGTCAATGGTCAGGCTGAAGTCGGCGGACGGCGTGCTGGTGTTACCCGCCTGATCCGTTGCTTCTGCGGTAAAGGTGTGTGACCCGGTGCCCAGCGGCACGGTGATATCGACGGTCCAGTTGCCATCGGCATCGGCAGTACCGGTGCCCACCAGCGTGGTGCCCTCATAAATATTCACGGTGGCCAGCGGCTCGCTGGTCCCCACCAGACGCGGGAGAGGATCGTTGGTGGTCTGGCCGGAACCTATTGCCCCGGTGATGGTGCCAACGTCGTCAATCGCCTGGGTGATAACCGGCGCGACAGGCGCAGCCGTATCTACCACCAGCGTAAAGCCTGGTGAGGCAGGGCTGACGTTGCCCGCGGCATCGGTTACCGTGGCGGTCCAGGTGTGGCTGCCGTTTGCCAGCGTACCGGTGGTAAAGCTCCATACGCCGTTTGCGTCCGCCACGGCGGTACCCACTTCACGGCCACTTTCATAAATGGTGATGGTCGCGTTGGCCGCCGCGGTGCCGTTCAGTGTTGGCGTGGTGTCGTCTGTGCTTTGTCCCGAGGCGACCGGGCCCAGCACGGTACCAGCATCGTCAGTGGCCGGGGTAAAGACCGGTGCATCGGGCACCGAGGTATCCACCGTCAGGTTGAACGGTGGTGAGGTGACCCCGGTATTGCCTGCGGCATCGGTGGCGTTGAAGGTAATAACGTGCGGCCCTTCGCCCAGTTCAGTGGTCGGCGTGAAGGTCCAGTTACCCTGGGCGTTGACGACCGCCGTGCCGATTTCCACATCATCGACAATAACGTGTACCGTTGCGCCCACTTCCCCCGTACCGTTGAAGGTTGGACGTGTGTCGTTCGTGGAGCCGTCGCTGGCGAGGGTTCCCGTTCCCGGGCTGACATCGTCTATTACCGTGGTAACCACCGGGGCCGCAGGCCCGGCGGTATCCACCGTAAAGGCGAACACTGGCGAGTTGGCGGAGACGTTTCCGACATCATCGCTGGCGTTAACGCGCAGGTTATACGTCCCGTCAGTCAGTACCGGATCCGGCGTAAAGGTCCAGTTGCCGCTGCCGTCGACCGTGGTGGTGCCAATCTCCACGCCGTTATTCAGCACGTGAATGATGGTACCCGCCTGGCCGGAGCCGCTGAGGGTTGGCGTGGTGTCATTGGTCACCTGCCCGGCGGTAAGCGGGCCGGTTGTGCCTCCCGGGGCATTGTCGCTGACCGTAACGATCGTCGGCACCTGTGGCGCAGTCAGATCGATTTCGACGCTCCAGGCGTTGGACGGCTGGCTGACGTTGCCCTGCGGATCCGTCGCTCTGACGGTAAAGTCATGCGTCCCTTCGCCGAGGGCGGTTTCAGGGGTAAATGTCCAGGCACCGGTGCCGTCTGCTGCCACCGTACCAATTTGCGTAGCGCCATCAAAAATGGCGACGACGCTGTTCGGCTCGGCGCTACCGGTCAGGGTTGGCGTAGTGTCGTTGGTTGGATCGCCGCTTGGGACAGGCGTTGCCGCATTGCCTGCGTTATCCGTCACGCTGGTAATCACCGGCGTGGTAGAGACGGTGTCGACAACGATGGTGATCCCGGCCGACGGGGCGCTCTCATTGCCTGCCGGGTCGGTGGCGGTCACGGTCAGGGTGTGGCTGCCGTCGTCCAGCGCAGGCGGCGTGTAGCTCCAGGTGCCGGTCGGACCGACAACAACGGTGCCCAGCGGGTCGCCGTCATCGTACACCGTAATGGTGTCCCCGGCCGTGCCTGTTCCGGTCAGGGTAGGACGGTTGTCGTTGGTGCTCTGCCCGTCAGCGATTGGGCCGATGACCGGGCCTACGTCATCGGTCACCGCACCGATGGCTGGTGCGGTCGGATCGGTGAGGTCGACGGTGACGGTCGCGATCGGCGACTGCCCGCTGGTCGCGCCGGTGGTGGTGTTTGTGGCGGTGACGGCGAAGGTGTGTGGGCCTTCCGCGAGCGGCAGCAGCGGCGTGTAGCTCCAGTTGCCGTCTGCATCCGCAACAATGTCGGTCAGCGGAACCAGCGCCCCATCCAGATAAATGGCGATGACGCTACCCGCATCGGCGGTGCCGGTAAGGGTAGGCGTGGTGTCATTGGTGGTTTTATCTTTCACATCGCCAGTGACGGGATCGGCATCATCGTTGATTGCCGTAATCACCGGCACCGCTGGCAGAATAAGCGGGGAGTCCGGTACGTCAAAGGTGGTTGTCGGGCTTGCATTACCTGCGGCGTCCGTGGCGAACAGCGTCAGCGTCGCGGGATCCAGTTGGGCCGGGGAGAGGGCGATGGAGAAGATGCCTCCCGTCGCGACCCCGGTCCCGATGATATTGCCGCCGGCGTCACGCACCGTCACCGTGGTTCCGTCATCTGCCGTACCGGTCAGCGGCGTGCCCTCTGCGGCAATGGTGATATTGGTTGGCGTTGCAGGAAGCAGCGTATCCACCGTCACGCTGAGATCGCCGGAGCTGGCGGAGGTATTCCCCGCCGCGTCACTTGCGGCAACCGAGAAGGTGTGCGGCCCTTCCGCAAGCGCGGGGTCGGCTGTCCAGGACCATGTCCCGTTCGGCTGAACCACCACGACCACCGGAGACGGCGTGCCATCAACAGAAACGGTTACGCTCGAACCCGGCTCGCCAATCCCGGTGAGGGTTGGGGTACCGTCGCGGGTGTAAAGCACGCTGTTAGTCAGTTGGCTGTCAGAGACGGCGTCAATTTGCGGCACGGTCGGTGCCTGCGTATCGACCGTCACGCTAAAGACCGGGCTGACCGGGCTCAGGTTACCCGCGTCGTCCACCGCGGCGACGGTGATATTCAGCGGACCATCGGTTTGTGTCGGCAGGGTGTATGACCACTCGCCATTGGCGATTTCAACGCGATCCACTTCCACGCCGTTGTTGTAGATAATCACCGTTTCGCCGGTCGTGCCGCCTCCGCCAATGACAGGTGTGTTATCGTTGGTTGAGCCTCCATTCTGAGCGCCGCCAATGGAACCGATGAGCGGGGTATCCGGGGCGAGGGTGTCGACCGTTATCGTGATACCGGTTGATGGCAGAGATTCATTGCCGGCTTCATCGGTGGCGGTCGCCGTGTATTGGTGCGTCCCTTCGCCAATGTTGCTCTCAGGACGCCAGCTCCAGTTACCGCTACCGTCCACCGTGACGCTGCCCACGGCCTGCGGCTCGCCTGTACCCACCTGGTCATAGATGGTAATGACGTCATTCGGCGTACCGGTGCCGCTCAGTACCGGGCGCGGATCGTTGGTGGTTCCGCCGTTGTCCACTGGCCCGGTGATCTGGCTTACGCTGTCTGTCACCGTCGGGATCCCCGGCTGGCCCGGCGCGTCGGTATCAATGGTAATGGTCACTGGCGTGGACGGTGCGCTTTCGTTCCCGGCGCTGTCCTGATTGGTCACCGTCAGGGAGAGATCGTAGGTGCCGTCAGGGAGCGGATCTTCCGGTGTCCAGCTCCAGTTACCGTCGCCATCGATCTCGGCTTCACCTATTTTGGTTGCGCCATCGTAAATGCTTACGGTATCTCCCGGCGTGCCCGAGCCGCTCAGGGTTGGTGTGGTATCGCGGGTGGTCTCCCCAGGATTCAGAGCCGTCCCCGGTGTGGCGCCGTCCGGGTTCACGGTGATCTCAGGAATATCCGGCGTTGCAGGCGCGGTCGTGTCGATCGCCAGCTCAAACGGTGGCGAGATGGTGGTATTACCCGCCTCATCCGTCGCGTGGACCGTCAGCGAATGCGGGCCGTCCGTCAGCGGCGTGGTTGGCGTAAAGCTCCAGCCGCCGCCGCCGTCAAGCACGGCCGTGCCGAGCAGGGTGGTCCCGTCATAGATAGTGATGGTGGTGCCTTCCGGTGCGGTTCCCTGCAGCTGCGGCAGCGTGTCATCGGTAGTATCCCCGCTGTTAAGCGGAACCTGCACAGTGCCGATGTTATCGGAGACGGTGTCAAGGGTGGCCGCCGGTGGCGGAGTGGTATCGACGGTAAAGGTAAAGCCGGGTGATGATGCGCTGGTGTTGCCGGCCGCATCGCTCGCGACGACGGTGAACGTATGCTGCCCGTTCCCTAATGCGGTAGTGGGCGTGAAGGTCCATGCGCCACCGTTGTTCACAATGGCAGTACCAATATCCTGTCCGTCCAGGCGGATCGTCACGGTGGAGCCCGGCTCGCCGGTACCGTTCAGCGTCGGGAGCGTGTCGTTGGTGATTTGGTTGTTGTCGAGCGGCCCCGTGCGGCCCGGTACGTCATCAATGACCTGCGTAATGGCTGGAGCGCCCGGCGCGGCGGTATCCACCGTGATGCTCCAGGTGTTCGATGTCCCGCTGAGGTTATTGTTGGCGTCAACCGCCGTCGCCGTCAGCACGTGCCCGCCGTCGGGAAGATCCGTTTCCAGCGTGATGGACCACTGGCCGTCAGGCCCAACCACCGCAGTGCCGATTTCAGTGGTGCCGCTGTAGAGGGTGATCGTTGTGCCGGGCTCGCCCGTTCCGTTGATGGTCGGGGTTTTGTCGTTGGTGAGACCGTTCTGGCTGACAGGACCGGTGACGTCGAGCGCATCATCCTCCACGCCTGTGATGACCGGGGTTTGTGCCGCGGTGATGTCCGGCGCGTCAAACGGCGCGGTCGGGCCGGTGTTTCCGGCGGTATCGGTGGCATCTGCGGTCAGGGCTTCGCCGTTGGCTTTCGGCGGGATCAGATCAACGCTGAAATTACCCTGATCGTCGGCGACCGCTTCCCCGACCTTAACGCCATTTTCACGAATGGTGACGGTGCTGCCCGGCTCGGCTGTACCGGTTACCGTGGTGCCGTCGGCAGAGATCACCACGTTTTCCGGTGCCAGCGGTGGCGTGCTGTCTGGCGCGTCGGCAAAGCCGGACGGACTGGTGTTGCCGCTGCCGTCGGTGGCCGTCACTTCAAGGGCTTCGCCGTTGGTCTGGGCTGGCGAAATCGGGATGGTAAAGGTGCCGTCCGGACCGGCGGTGGCCTGGCCGATAATCGTACCGTCCGGCGCTTTAATAATAATCGTGCTGTTTGGCTCGGCGGTTCCGCTGACGCTTGCCCCGTCTTCCGCCACCACCAGGTTACCCGGTGCGGCAGGCGCGGTGATGTCCGCTGCGTTAACCAGCGCCGGGGAACTCTGGTTGCCTGCGGCATCGGAGGCGACCACGGAGATGATCTCGCCGTTCACTTGTGCAGGGTTCAGGTTGGCGATGTAGTTGCCGTTGCTGTCGGCAGTGGCGGTCCCGATTTGCACCCCGGCGTTGTTGGTGATGACAATTTTACTGCCCGGCTCGGCAGTACCGGTGATTTGCGTGCCTGTCGAATTGAGCGTCGCCTCCGGCATGTCTGGCGGCGTAAGATCGACGGTAAAGTTGATCGGCTGAGACAGGCCGCTCTGGTTGCCTGCCGCATCGGTTTCGCGCAGGGTAATCGAATGTGCACCCTCTGCCAGCGGCGTTGTCGGCGTGATGCTCCAGGTACCGTTCGGCAGAACCGTTGTGCTGCCAATCGCAACGCCGTTATCGTAAACCGTAATCGTGCTGCCTGGTTCTCCTCGGCCCGTCAGGCGGGGCTGCGACTCGTCGGTAAACTGCCCGGCGGTAATCGTGCCTTTCAGCCCTCCGGTGTCATCGTTAACGATAAATCCTGTCGGCACCGGCGGGGTGGTGACATCCACCGTTACGGTAAAGGCCGGCGAGGCCGGACCGGTGTTACCGGCGATGTCGGTGGCGCGTACGGTAAGCTGGTGGCTGCCTTCGCTCAGGTTAACCGACGGCGTAAAGCTCCAGCTTCCGTTGCTGCCTACAACCGCTGTGCCAATGGCAATGCCGTTATCATAGATGGTGACCGTAGAGCCCGCTTCCGCCGTGCCGGTGAGCTGCGGGCGCGGATCGTTAGTGGTGCTTCCGCTTCCGAGCACGCCGGTATTGGGCGCAACGTCATCGGTCATACCGGTGATGGCCGGGGCACCTGGTGCGACCGTATCCACCACGAAGGTCACCGCTGTGGACGCCGGGCTGGTATTGTCTGCCGCATCGGTCGCGGTGGTGGTAATGGCGTGGTTTCCTTCAGACAGGTTGGTCGACGGGGTAAAGCTCCATTTCCCGGTAGCATCGGCCGTGGCGGTGCCGATCGGCTTGCCGTTGTCATAGAAGGTAATAACGGTGCCAGCTTCACTGATGCCGCTGAACGTCGGGCGTGCATCGTCCGTGCGTTGTCCGTTGCTCAGCGGGCCCGCTTCGGTGCCCACGTTATCATTGACGGTGACAATCTCGGGGGCAGCCGGCGCGGTTGAATCCGGTGCCGTGACCTGAACGCCCGGGCTGGTATTGCCGGACGGATCGGTGGCGGTGGCGGTGATCTGCTCCCCGTTGGTGAGCGGCGTGCCGAGATCGATAGTAAATTTCCCGTCGCTGCCAGCCTTGCCCGTTCCGATGGTGTTGCCATCGGCATCTTTCAGTGTCACGGTGCTGCCCGGCTCAGCCGTACCGGAGACGGTTTTGCCGTCAGGCGAAACCTCCAGATTGGCAGGTGCATCCGGCGCGGTGAGATCCGGTGCTGTGACCTGACCACCCTGGCTGGTATTGCCGGACGGGTCGGTGGCCGTGGCGGTGATCTGCTCCCCGTTGGTGAGCGGCGTACCGAGATCGATAGTAAATTTGCCGTCGCTGCCGACCTTGCCCGTTCCAATGGTGTTGCCATCGGCATCTTTAAGGGTAATCGTGCTGCCCGGTTCAGCCGTACCCGTTACGGTTTTGCCGTCAGGTGAGACCTGAAGATTAGTGGGAGCATTCGGAGGCGTAGTATCAGGTTCGGAAGGATTTCCCGGATTACCGGGATTCGGGTTGTTGTTATCGTCATCTCCGCCACCTCCACCGCCGGTTCCCGCCGCAATAGCAATCCCACCTGCGGCGGCCAGGCCACCCAGCACCCAGGGCCACGCAGCGGCGCCACCAGCATCACTCCCTGACGCCGCCAGTAATGCATCGGTGGAGGCGATGGATTCATAGGTCGCGGCACCGGTTGGATCTTCAATCCACCACAGCGCTCCGTCACTCTCTTCAAGCACCAGCTGGCTTACGCCCTGCGCATCAGCGACGTAGAAATTCTTGAGGGTAATCACTTCGCCCGAATTGAGGGTAATCACCAGATCGTTTCCGCTGCGGGAGTAATCTGCGATGTTGGCTCGATCCACGTTAAGCTTAACGATTGAGGAGTGATCGAGTGTTATCTGTGTCCCTTCCGTGGTCGTTTCCACGCCAGTTAATTTAGATATAACAGATATTTGGCTCATACAGTTATTACTCCAGCAGAGTGATTGGTTACGGCGTGTCAAACAAAGCCATCGTTTCTGAAGGGATGAACGCGCTCCCGGCGAAAATACTGTTTAATAAACAGGATTTACCGTTACTTTCTTTAGCGCGACCGATGCCCGCCAGGATTAAAAGTGGCAACCTCAGGGCAAAGCTAATTATTTACACAGGAAATAGTTGTTTATTTATATGTTTGCGATTTATAAGCCTTATTATTTGTGCAGGTATTAAATTATTTCGTTATAAAAATGATATAGCTATAAATGTCTGAATACGCAAATTAAGTGTTCGTAAACCCAACGCGGCTATTGCAGGAGGGATTAATTGATAGCGTGAATATGTTTCGTTAGCTATGAGGGCGCGTGGATAAAGGGTTTTGGCGTAAAAGGTGCAACCCTTAAAACGGTGCTGGTGGGGCGATATTAATAATTATAATATGCGATAAATATCTAATTTTGGTTAGGTTTAATTGCTGCTTAATTGTAGTTTAAGTTAGGGTAAAATATCTGGTGTATGATATATTTAAAACTCTCTCATTTGTAAAATATATTTTTACGGGCGGGTTAATTTCTGCTACTCAAAAAAATTACGTATTTTCTTCTCATGTTTAATAAATAAAAGGCCGCAAGCGAGGCCTTTCAGAGGCTATCGGTATTAGCCTAAAGAAATTATGCCGATTTCCACGAGGGCGGCTAATGTCAAAAGAATAAAGAGGATAACAACTATTGGTCTGTACATTTTTAAGGTTCCATCCTTGTGTGAAGTCCTGCCCATCGTGTCCGTTGTCATTTTCCATGGTAATGACGTGCTGTCGTTGATGCTCATCAAAGGGACGCAGTAGATTGAGGAAAATCTGCATTCAGGGTTGGAACCATTTAACGCAGTGTAGGCTGCGTGGCGGGGAGCTGTCGCCACTGGCGGATGTGCTCGATCAGGGCTCTGAGCTTGGGGGCCATATTGTGGCGCTGGGGAAAATAGAGATAAAAACCAGGAAAAGATGGAAGAAACGCATCCAGTAAGGAAACCAGCTGTCCTGATTCAATGTACGGTGTGAAGGTGTCCTCCGTGGCAAAGGTTATACCACCGCCGGCCAGCGCGAGGCTGAGCATAAGACGCAGATCGTTAGTGGTGATTTGTGGTTCAATTGCCACATCGAAAGGGACGCCTGCTTCCTCAAACTCCCAGCGATAGGGGGCAACGTCCGGGGAAGGGCGCCAGCCGATACACCGATGAGCGACCAGTTCACGGGGGTGCGTCGGTGCGCTGTGTGTCGCCAGATAGGAAGGTGAAGCCACCACCCGTTCACGCTGCTGGCCCGTAAGGGGAATAGCGATCATGTCTTTTTCGATAACTTCGCCCAGCCTCACCCCGGCGTCATAGCCCGCTGCCACGATATCGAATTCCTCATCTGACACGAAAACATCAAGCGATACCGCAGGATGCGCGGCCGTAAACGAGGCGAGCAGTGGGCCCGAAAGAAATGCTTCCGCAATTGAGGTGACTGCGATCCTGAGCTGTCCGCGCGGTATGCTGTCCGAGATAACATCGTCAAAGGCCGCCTCAATGTTGGCGATGGGCCCCAGCAACGATTTATGCAACCGTTCACCCGCTTCGGTGAGCCTTACCGAGCGCGTGGTGCGCATCACCAGCAGGGTCTGAAACCCATCTTCGAGACGTCTTATTCCCTGGCTGACAGCGGAACGGGTTATGCCCAGGCGCCCGGCGGCAGCGCTGAAGCTGCGTTCTTCGGCGACCGCCAGAAAAAGCGGTAACAAATTAAGATCGATTTTCATTGTTTAACATTGCTAACCAGTGAGTCCAGTAAAGGCAGGATACAAGAAACAATGGTCTGTATCTATGATTGCAGTGAACTCAACTGAAGGAGTAAAACATGAACAAAGTCATCTTAATTACCGGCGCCTCCAGCGGTATCGGAGAAGGTATCGCCAGAGAGCTCGGCAAGGCAGGCGCAAAAGTGTTCCTGGGTGCACGCAGGCTGGATCGCATCCACGCTCTGGCTGATGAAATCCGCAGCGCAGGAGGGGAGGCAGAGGCTCAGGTATTAGACGTTACCAGCCGCCAGTCGATGGCCGCCTTCGTTCAGGCAGCACGGGATAAGTGGGGCCGCATTGACGTACTTATTAACAACGCGGGCATTATGCCTCTCTCTCCGCTTTCGGCTGGCAAGCAGGATGAATGGGAGCGCACCATTGACGTAAATATCAAGGGCGTACTGTGGGGTATTGGTGCTGTTTTGCCGATTATGGAAGCCCAGGGCTCGGGGCAGATCGTCAATATAGGCTCGATTGGTGCCTTGTCCGTCGTGCCCACGGCCGCCGTCTATTGCGCGACCAAATTTGCGGTACGGGCCATTTCCGATGGTTTACGTCAGGAAAGTTCGAACATCCGTGTGACCTGCGTCAACCCTGGGGTAGTGGAAAGCGAACTGGCCTCGACCATTACGCACGAAGAAACCATGGCGGTGATGGATGCGTACCGGGCTATTGCTCTCAAACCGGCTGATATCGCTCGCGCCGTGCGCCACATCATCGAGGCGCCTGAGAGTGTCGATACCACCGAAATCACCATCAGACCTACGGCCTCTGCAAACTAACGTAGCGGGTCAGGCACCAGCCTGCCCGCTTCACCCTCTTACCACGGCTGTTCGGTCGGCATAATAAACAGCTCTGCCACGTCCACATGTTCCGGTGCCTGCAATACGTAAAGAATCGAGTCGGCGATATCATCGGCTTTCAGGAACGTCATCTTCTCCTTCAGCTGTTCCATCTGTGCACGATAATTTTCGTCACTGATATGCTCGAATAATTCACTTTCAACGGCACCCGGCTGAAGCGAGGTGACGCGAATGTTGAACTGAGGGGCCAGCTCCATACGCAAAATATCCGAGAAGGCGGCAACCGCGTGCTTCGTCGCGCAGTATACGCCCAGTCCGGGAAAGGTTTTACGCCCGGCGATCGACGAGGTATTGATAATATGACCAGAGCGCTGTGACTGCATAATCGGCAGTACGGCCGCGACCGTGTTAAACAGGCCCTTTACGTTTACATCTACCATTCGATGCCACTCGTCAACACGGAGGCTGGCGATATCCGAAATCGGCATCAGCCCGGCGTTATTAAAGGCGATATCAATATGGCCATAGCGTTTGTGCAGTGCCTCCACCCCTTTATTAACTGAGGCCGGGTCAGTGACATCCATGGCCAGCGCCATGGCTTCCCCGCCAGCAGCCTCAATTTCAGACACCAGCGCCTGAAGACGATCCAGACGGCGGGCAGCGAGACCCACCCTGACGCCCTGTTCCGCTAACTTTTTGGCCGTGGAGGCACCAATTCCGCTTGAAGCACCGGTGATGAGCGCGACTTTACCGTTGAGTTCCATAGTTGATCCTCTTGAGAGTTGATTTCAACGCTTCAGAAAGAATGTCTGAAGTACGGGTCAATAATGGATCTTTCTGGCAATCGCTTCGCGCGGGCTTTTGCTCAAACTGTCGGGCTTTTGCTGCGAACGGCATCGCTGCGATAGTGGGAGGGCGTCACGCCGTTATGCCTGAGGAATACGGCAGCAAAGTGGCTGGGGCTGGTGTATCCGACGTTCAGTGCAATATTGATAATGGAATCATTGCTTTCCGATAGCATGCGACGCGCCTCCTCCATGCGTAGCCGGATAAAGTAGTGAGAAGGGGAAAGTCCGGTTGACTGTTTAAAGGCGCGGCTAAAATGGTATTCGCTAAGATCGGTCAGTTCAGCCAGGCGTGCCAGGTCAAACGGCTGGGCTAACCCTTCACGCATTGCCGTGAAGACCCGGTGCAGCTTAAATGCCTGCAAGCCCCCGCGGTGTCGTTTCGCATGTGTGCCATAGGTGCGAATCAGATGTACTGCCAGCGCCTGCGCAATGCCCTGAATAAACGGGCCGCTGGGTGGATTTTGCAGATACAGCTCCTGACGTATCTGCTCCAGCAGGGCGGATAGCGTGTCGTCGCGCGCGCCGGAGACTTCCCGCAGTTCATACTCCTGCATCATAGCCACTCCCATATAAACATGCATAACGACGAAAGGCGTATCTGGCCCGGCGTGCCAGCGCATTTCAGTAGGAGAAGCCGCCGTTGTGAGAAAGAAATCGCCTGCGGTAACGCGGTTTGCTAACCACGGCTCACCGGGGGAACGCTCCTCAACGACGGCATTACCTGAGAGGATCCAGACGATAAAAGGCTCCGGCACTGCCGGAATAATGACGTTTTCCTGCACGTGTCTGCGCGCCAGAATTTGCACGAATACATCCCGGGAAGATTGCGCCCGATGTTCCCTGATCAGCTTGCCGGGAAGGTATTCTTCAAAGGTCTCTGCGGAAGTACGCTGCGTCATATTTATCGTTGCCTTTAGCTATGCCAGTTGCACCAGGTTCACCGCCGGAAGAGGACCTCCGGGGAATTGTTGTAGCGTACCGCCAACCTCCAGGCTGCCTAAATCAATACTTGCGAAGCCCAGTTGACCGGCTAAGGCTGTTATTTCCGCCTTTGCGTCAGGATGGTCTCCGGAGATAAAGACGACACGACGGCCACCCGCCTGCGCCGGATCCTGAGCCAGCACCCCTGCAAGGAGAGTATTGAAGGCTTTAACGACGCGTGCACCCGGAGCCCACTGTGTCACCACCTGGCTTGAGTTTTTTCCGCCCAGTTCAGCCAGCGTGAAGCCTGGCAGTATGACCGGGTTGGTCGCGTCGATCAGGATACGCCCCTCCCAGTTGATGCCGCGTAACGCGGCCTCGGTTTTGTCCCAGTTTGTGCTGACAAAAACGATGTCGGCCTGGGCGGCCTGTTCTACGGTGCCAGCGCGAGCCCCGTGGCCCAGTTTCTCAACCACCGCAGTCAGGCTTTCCGGCCCGCGGCTGTTACTCAGAATAGCGTTCATGCCCGCTTTAACCAGTTGTTCTGCAAAGGCTTTCCCGATAGCGCCAGCGCCGATGATACCTACAGTAGTCGTTTTCATATTGTATTTCCTTCATTGAAGAGTAGTGAACATGCACTGAGAGTAGTAATCTTTGACCTATCTGAATAGCCTATATAATTAGATGGGATCCATCTGCTGGAGCGATACATGCTGGACGGTATGTCTGTTGATCAACTCCGCACCTTTATTGCTGCCGTTGATGAAGGGAGTTTTTCCGCCGCCGGTCGCAGGCTGCGGCGCGCGCAGTCGGTTGTCAGCGCGACGCTGGCAAACCTTGAGGCACAGGTCGGGTTTCCATTATTCGATCGTACCGGGCGTTATCCGACGCTGACGGAGGCGGGCGTCGCCATGCTGGAAGCGGCGCGTCTTGCCACTGGCGGGATGGACGCCTTTAAGGCTAAGGCGCGCACCTTAGCCGAAGGTCTTGAGCCTGAACTGGCGGTGTCCGTCGACGTGATGTTTCCCGTAGCGCAGCTCACCGCTGCGGTGCAGGCGTTTCAGCAGGCATTTCCTGACACCCCGCTGCGTTTGTATGTGGAAGCGTTGGGGGCGGTGTTCCAGCCTTTACTGGACGGTCATTGCCGGGTGGCGATAACCGGATCGCTGCCGCATCTTCCGGCGGGATGCACCTCAGAATTCCTTCTCAGCGTGCCTGCGGTGGCCGTTGTCTCCCCTGAGCATCCGCTGGCGAACGCGTCCGGTCCGATCCTTCGTTCACTTTTACAGGAACACGTCCAGCTGGTGCTGACCGATCGCTCCTCTCTCACCGTGGGCCGAAGCTTTGGCGTCATGTCGTCAAAGACATGGCATTTAGCGGATATGGGCGCGAAGCACGCCTTCCTGCGTGCCGGACTGGGGTGGGGTTATATGCCGCTGCCAATGGTCGAGGAAGATCTCGCAGCGGGAAAACTGGTTACGCTGAACGTGCCGATGCAGCCCGACGTCGGGCCCGGTTTTTCCATGCAGGCGGTGCACCTGGAGGAACATCCGCCCGGCCCGGCCGGACGCTGGTTCGTTAACAGGCTGAAAATGCAGGCTGGCATGCCTCTCAACGAACGCAGCGGATCCGGCAAGTGAGCTCAACGGATAATTCAGGTTTTGTTGCTGTTGCATGTCTCCAGTATCGCACCGGCCCGACGGGCCGTGGCAGGCAGGATGTCGGCATCGGCTACGTAGCCATCGGGATCGAGACAGCGATTGTGTTCTCTCGCCTGTTGCAGGATCGCTTCATCCCAGTAGAGGCGCTTACGCTGATCGCCGCGGGTCGTCAGAATAAACTCCGTTTTGCCGTCAACCGCGCGGTAGCGACGCCAGCTGTTTGCCGGAACAGAGATCACCGAACGTTCCGGAGCGATAACGCTCACTTCTTCGCCCGCCTCGTTCCAGGTGACCTCCAGCTGGCCTTTAAAGACCATAATGACCTGAATATCCGGGCAGAGATGGCGGCCCACAACGTGATCCTCGGCGAGACGCAGCCATTCGACGGAAAAACCGTGCGGGCTCACGATAGCGGGAGCGGAATCCCGATCCTGTGAAATGCCGAAACCGATAACCGGCGCAATTTCGCCGCCGTGTCCTGGCAGCACCGAATCCAGCAGTCCCTGGGCTGACCAGCAGCGGTCATCGCCGGTTACCGCACGCTGGCGCATCTCCTCAACGCTGTAGTCACGCAGCCCGGCAATATATTCCTCTGACAGCGGCGTCAGCAGCGCGGCGGGGTCAGGCCGCGGGTCGCCGGTTTCCTGTGTGATGAGCATGTTGTCTTTACTCAAATACATTCCGTATTCGCTGGCTGCCGCCAGCACGGAAGGATGCCAGATGATGCCGCCCGTGTTGTCCCCGCCGAGCACCGTAAACACCATACCGCTGGTCTCTTCTTTACTGACGTTGGTGAAACCGCGGAAGATCCAGGTCGGTATTGAAAGGATAGTGGGTGCGCTAAATTCAGCTTCATGCTCGCCGTTGGCACCCCAGCGAAAACGCCATATTCCTTCATGGATCAGGAACACCTCGGCGGTGAAATGCAGATGCAGATTATTCGTCACCCCTTTCGGCATAGCCGCCGCGCCAATGTTAAAGCCGTGCGGCTCGGGAATATTGACGACCTGCTCGCTGGACTGGGTTACACCCGGGCCGATGAAGGAATAGTTTTGTTTGAGATGCGAGCCGGGTAGCTTGCAATCAATAAAAGCAAGATTACAGGAAACCATGTCCTCGGGGGCGATTAACCGTGTTCGTGCCTGACTCTGGGTAAGATGGATGGTTTTCATTATTTCTCCTTTTAATAACCGGATGCACCGGTGGTAGGGATAGCGTTGCCGCGGGCGAGGGCAATGGCTTCACGCGAGGCGCGACCCAGTTGCATGACGTCGTTTGCAGGGGTAACAAACTGAAAACCCTGATCAATGCGCGCTGCGGCGGCCGCGCCGGAAGTGCAGAAAATTCCGGCAATCTTCTGCTGCTGGCGGCAGCACTGAATCACCCGCTCAATAGCAGCAAGCATTTCGGGATGATGGGATTCGGCGCTGGCGCTGCCGGTCAGCGTCAGTGAGAGATCGTTGGGGCCAATAAACACACCGTCCAGCCCTTCGGTATCAAGGATGGCGTCAAGATCAGCCAGCCCTTCGCGGGTTTCGATCATCGCCAGCGTCAGGATCTCGTTGTTAGCGTGCTGTGGATAATCACTGCCGCCGTAGAGTAGACCTCTGGCCGGACCAAAGGAGCGAACACCCAGCGGTGGATAGCGACAGGCCGCGACAAAACGGCGAGCCTGTTCCGCGCTGGAGATCATCGGGCAGATTACGCCGTAGGCTCCTGCGTCTAATACGCGCATGATTTGCGCCGGATCGTTATCTGCCACCCGCACCAGCGGCACGGCAGGCGTGGCCGATAGCGCCTGTAGCATTGACAGCGCGCTGGCAAAATCAATCATGCCGTGCTGCAAATCGACGGTGACGGCGTCGTAACCCTGATGGCCCATAATTTCCGCGCTATAACCGGACGGGATCGCCAGCCAGCCGTTTATGATGGGAGTATTTTCCAGAAATGCGGTCTTTAAACTGTTTTTGCGCACTGTATGCACTCCGTTATCCACTGACGCAGCAGCGGCGCGATCTCATCCGGGTTTTCCAGCGGAATAAAATGCCCGCCAGCCTCCACCGTATGTCTGGTCACGTTCGCGTTGCCTGCGGCCAGTAGCTGATGATGATGGGGCGTGCAGATAACGTCCTGCGCGCCGTTTAGAAGTAATGTGGGGCAGGAGAGGACGTTAAACGCAGTCCGGTTGTCCTGCCGGTGAATGGCCATTTCCGTTTGCCCGGCAAAGGTCTCAATGCCGCACTCTTGCGCCATTCGGCAAATAGTCTCTTGCAGGATCCGATCGGACAGACGTGACGGGGCGACATAGCTCTGCCACAGCGAGGAGACCAGCCAGTCGGCCAGGCCCCGCGCCTGTGCGGTGCGTACCGCTTCCCGGCGTGAAGCGAGGGTGTCTGGCGCAACGGGCAACGGATTAACGGAAATCAGCGTCAGCCCGTTCACTCTTTCTGGCGCGTCGGCGGCCATTTGCAGCGCGACTATGGCACCGAGAGAAAACCCTGCCAGCAGAAAGCGCGGCGGCAGAACCTCTAATAACCGCCGTGACGCCTGCGGCGCGGACTCCGCACCCGTCAGCGTAATACAGGACACCGCTGCGACATTCAGCCGTTCAATAACGGGCTGCCAGAGCCGGGCGTTACAGAGCGTGCCACCAAGCAGCACCAGTGGCAGATCGGTATTGTCCAGAAGCGGATATTCCATTGCATCCCTCACGTAGCGGTCCCGCCGCCGTCAACCATCAGGGCACTGCCGGTGATCAGCCCGGCGGCATCTGAGGCGAGAAACACTACCGGGCCCATAATGTCCTCCAGCTTGCCTAACCGGCGCAGCTTGATGTTGTCCAGCACGTAGTGGCGGAACGCCGGATCGGCAAGCGCCGGGCGCGTCAGGTCGGTTTCAATGAAGGTCGGGCACAGCGTATTAACGCGGATCCCCGCATCGCCCAGCTCCAGCGCCATCGTTCGGGTTAACCCTTCAAGCGCGAATTTGGAGGCACAGTACACGCTACGCTCGGGGCCACCAACGTGTCCCATTTGCGATGAGATGTGAATAATCGACCCTCCCTTACCGCCCGCCCGCATTCTGCGCGCCACGCGCTGGCTGACAAAAAAGGTGGCGCGCAGGTTAAGCGCCATCACCGCATCGAAATTGTCCTCGTTCACCTCAAGAAACGGCTGGTGGCGGGCCAGCCCGGCACTGTTCACCAGAATGTCGGGCGTGGGCAATGTCGCCAGCACACGCTCAACCTCCTGAGCGTCGGTAATATCCAGCTCCAGCGGGTGAAATGCGAGCCTGTGTTCCGCTGCCACACCTGCGGCATGCGCCAGCGCCTCGTGGCCCCGGGCGGCGATCCATACCTCTGCGCCCGCCTGTGCGAGGGCGACGGCGGCAGCGAAGCCAATCCCTCTTGACCCGCCGGTTACCAGCGCGCGTTTGCCGTGCAGGGTGAAAGAGGGCGTTTGCAAAAGCGTCATGGCTTACACCTTTTCCCTGACCGGGGCCGGTGTGGCGTAGGGAACCTCCGTCTGGCCATAACGGCGCACGCGAATATTGGCCTGCTCGGCATGTCCGGCGAAACCCTCCAGCAACGACAGACGCGAACAATAGCTGCCGATTTCGGCGGTGGCTTCGTCGCTGAGGACTTTCTGGAAGGTGCAGGTTTTCATGAACTTGCCCACCCACAGGCCGCCGGTATAGCGTGCGGCTTTTTGCGTCGGCAGGGTGTGGTTGGTTCCGATCACCTTATCGCCGTAGGCCACGTTAGTACGCGGCCCAAGGAACAGCGCGCCGTAATTGGTCAGGTTAGCCTGGAACCAGTCGTCCCGGTCGGTCATCACCTGAACATGTTCGGAAGCGATACGATCTGCCTCCAGCAGCATCTCTTCGTAGCTGTCACAGACGATGATTTCCCCGTAGTCCTGCCAGGACTGGCGGGCAATGTCGGCGGTAGGGAGCTTTTCCAGCAGCCGTTCCACTTCGCTGAGCGTCTCTTTGGCAAGCTGGAGCGAGTTCGTCAGCAGGATGGCAGGGGTGGTGACGCCGTGTTCGGCCTGGCCCAGCAGATCCGTGGCACACATTTCCGCGTCAACGGTGTCATCGGCAATCACCAGCGTTTCCGTCGGACCGGCAAACAGATCGATACCTACCCGGCCAAAGAGCTGGCGTTTGGCCTCCGCGACGAAGGCGTTACCGGGGCCGACCAGCATGTCGACCGGTGCCAGCGAGTCCGTGCCCAGCGCCATGGCGCCTATCGCCTGAATGCCGCCAAGGGCATAGATTCCGTTGCGCCAGCCATTTTTTGCGCCGCGACAATCGCCGGGGCGGGCTGACCGTTAAACGGCGGGGCACAGCTGATAATTCTTGAGCACCCCGCCACGCTGGCGGTGATAATCGACATGTGCGCGGAGGCGAGCAGGGGATATTTTCCGCCAGGCACGTAACATCCCACGGCGTTAATCGGAATATTTTTATGCCCAAGAATAACGCCGGGACGCGTTTCAATTTCCAGATCCCGCAGGCATTCTTTCTGCGCGCGGGCAAAATTCGCCACCTGCTGTTGGGCGAATTCAATATCCTGAATATCCTGGCGGCTTAACTGTTTTATGCAGCGGTCGATCTCCGCGGGGGTCAGACGATAATCCTGACGGTCATAACGATCGAATTTAATGGATAATTCGCGAATGGCTTTATTTCCACGTTTTTCAATATCTGCAAGTATTTGCTCAACCATTTCTCTTATTTGCTGGTTGGCTTGCTGGCGCTCTTCGGTAGATTTACCGGTTTTTAATTTCCAGGACACACGCTTCTCCTTACCTTTTTTAGATGTCAGTTGTCCTCCCGGCAGACCGGGAAAGGGTGTTTACTTCAGAGTGGGTTATTGATCCGGCGCTGCGGCGTACGCACCGTTTTTTAATAATTGGGCTGAGGTTTGCGTTTTACGGGCATATACCCATCGAGCGGACAGCGGCGTGGCAATAGCGGCCACAACGGAAAGGGCGGCAATCAATATATAACCGGACGACAGGTTAATATGTTGCATCATTACGCCCATCATTACCGGCCCGACAAACATGCCGCAGGAATAAATGGTCTGGAATAGTCCCATTCGCGTGGATTGTTCATCAGACGAGGTATTCACTACGCTGAGCGACATAAATGCGGCAAAGGCCATACCGAACGAAAAACCTGCCAGCGCCTGCCACAGGTAAATGACGTACATATTGCTGGTAAAGGGAATGCCGAAGGTGGAGATCACCTGTAAAACGATGCCGAGCACGGCGGTTTTTACCAGCCCAAGGCGCTGATAAAACACCGAGCTGCACAGGGCGATGGCCAGCCCGTAAAACAGAAGGTGGATGTTTCCGAGCACCGCGAGGATCCCCGCCCGGGCGCCGAGCTGTTCGGCGTAGACCGGCGTCAGCGTGTCCCGGGTGGCGAAGGGCACCAGAATGACGACGGTCGCCAGGATGCCAATCAGCCAGACGGAACGGTCGGCCAGCTGCTGGCGCGCGCCGGTGATGCAGGCTTTAAGCGTGGGGGCCTGCACCGGGTCGTGCACGTCCTGAATGCGGGTCGTCAGGATCAACGCCACCAGGGCGGAGATGCAGGAGACAAAAAAGGCGATGTTATTGGCAAAATAGTGAATCAGCACCGCGCCAATACAGTTGCCGAGAAACACGCCGATGGGCCCTGCCAGCGCCAGCAGCGCGACGGCGGCAGGGGCTTCGTTGCGACCGAAGTAACGCATGAACAGGATGTTGTACAGCACCCATGTCGCCGCCGTGACGCCGTCTGCCGCTTTAGCCAGATACAGCGTAATGGCATTGGGTTCAAGCCAGGCAATTGGCCAGGCGATAATTGGCAGCAGCAGGCCAATCTGGATGAAGATCCTGCGGCTTTTAACCACGTCGGAAATAATGCCTAACGGGAAGCGTATCAGAAGGGTTGCCAGCCCGGATGCGCCCATGATGATGCCCATGATCTGGGGCTCAATGCCCTGGTTGATCATCATGGGGGCCAGGAATGCATCAATGCTATGGATGCAGATAAAGAACAGGATGCTGATGATGAAAAAGAGCCGGGCTTCCCGACGGCGTAACAGTGCTTGAAACATGGTTTTGAACCTCTTAAGAATTAATGGGTTATAACCAGTCAGGGACGACGTTTACCGGTTCAATCCTTTGGGCGACTCCTGTTCTCTCCGGTACCATTGACGGTATGAAAACTCTTTGCATACGTATTCAAGATTTGAAGTTACGAAAAGGTTTCATGTTTGTAAAGTGATCTCGATCTTGTTGTGAGAATTTTAATTTTTTGTGTTGCATACGCATGCAAAGGTGGTGTAAGTATAAAAAACACCCACTTGCTGAGGCGTTTGAAGCACGCGCAAATGGGCAGGACGTTGATAAGGAATCAGGGGTAATGAAACGTAAGACTTTTGCAGCAGTCACATCCCAACAGGTCGCTCAACTGGCGGGGGTATCGCAATCTGCGGTGTCGCGAACGTTCACGCCGGGGGCCAGCATTTCACCGGCAACGCGTGAAAAAGTGCTGAAGGCGGCGCGCGAGTTGGGCTATCGCCCGAATGCGATAGCCCGTTCGCTCAACACGGCGCGTTCGCGCATTATCGGTGTCGTCATTTCTTACTTTGATAACCCCTTTTACTCGCAGGTGCTGGAGGCGCTGGCACAAAAGCTGGATACGCTGAACTATCACCTGCTGCTGTTCGTTGGCGACCGGGAAGGTAACGTTGACCGTATTTTTGACCAGATTATGCAGTACCGGGTGGATGGCATTGTGCTGGCCTCGGTGACGCTGTCGCTGGAGTTGTCCGAGGAGTGTCTTGCCGCCGGGATCCCGGTAGTGCTGTTTAACCGCAGCGAAGAGAGTGGCATGGCCTCCAGCGTCAACAGTAATAACGAAGCGGCCGCGCGGCAGATTGCCGAGTTTCTGCTGGCGGGGGAGCACAAGCGTTTTGCCTACGTGGGCGGCGTGGCTGATTCCCCGGTCAATATCGCCCGCCAGCACGGGTTCATCTCCACGCTGGAAGAACATGGCATCACCGATGTGCGGGTGGTGCACGGGAATTACGACGCTCAGCAAACCACCCGGGCGGCTTATACCCTGTTTTCGGCGTCGCCAGCGCCGGATGCGGTCTTTGTCGCCAACGATCATATGGCCGTCACGGTAATGGATGTGGCGCGCTATGAGTTTGGTTTGCGCATTCCGGAGGAGGTCTCCATTGTCGGGTATGACGACATCGGCCCTTCCGGCTGGCCCTCTTATGCGTTGACCTCGGCGTCGCAGCCGGTCGGCGCGATGGTAGATGCCACGGTTGAACTGTTAATGAAGCAAATTGACAGCGGAACCATAGAGCCTGAACAGATTACGGTGCCCGGTACGCTGGTGATACGCCACTCGGCGCGTCGCCCACGCAGCGGCGTTATCGAAACCAATGGTTTAACGCTATTCCAGTCTAAGGAGCGCACATGACCAGATTGCGGGGCTTCAGCCCTCAATTCGACTCTATCCAGCAGTTCATTTTGACGCTGACGCACGTGGTGTGGGAGCAGAAAGATATCGGCCAGCTGGCGGATTTTTACGCCACGCCGGTGGTTTTCACTACCCCCGAAAAACAGCTGCATGAGCTTTCCCAGTTTATGCGCCTGACGCTTGAGGCGATGCACAGCTTCCCGCAGCGAGCGGTGCTGACGGAGGATATTCTGTGCAGCCAGAACCCGGGGGACGAGTACTATGCGGCTCAGCGTACCGTAGCCCGCATTCAGCATCAGGGGGAGGGGTTTTTTGGCCCGCCGACCGGGAAAAATGTCTGGGTCCGCACCTGGGCCGATCGCATCTGTGTTGATGGGGCCGTACGCCAGGAGTGGCTGCTTCAGGATCGTGCAGCGATTGTGGCGCAACTGGGGCTGGATATCCGCGAATTTGCCTTTAACCTGGCGACCATGCGCCAGCAGCTTGGCGTGGAGGCGGTCTCTGCCGAGACGCTGGATGCCCGCTGGGCGGGCGGGCCCGAGGGCGACGACGTAGAAGGGGCGCTGGCAGGCGTCGTTGAGCGCTACTTAACCATGTGGGCGGGCGGTAACAGTGGCGTGGTGCCCGGTCTCTATCACCCGGCGGCGACGCTTTACGCGCCGGGTCATTGCCTCTGCACCGGTGAGCAGGAAATTGGCGCACAGCTTTCTGGCTACCGCGCTTCATTTGCCGACAGCGAAACGCAGCTCCATCATCTGATTGTGCGTAAAGATCCTAACGAGCCGAATCGGCTTTCCCTGCGCTGGTCGTTATTAACCTGGCATGACGGTTACGGCAAATTTGGTGCGCCAACCCGTAAACCCATATCAATTACCGGTATCAGCCAGCTTGAATTACGTGATGGTTTAATTTTCCGTGAATATCTGGGGATCGATGAATTAGCGATCTGGTCGCAAATAGTGAATTAACAGGGGCGGCAGCCCCCTTATTCTGGCTGCCGAAAATAATCGAGTTTAATTCACCCTCACTTACGGGTGCGGGTTCTTATTGTCTGAAAACAGAGCAGGAGTTTATATGTCTTCCACCGAAGCAACAAATAAAGCACCAGCCGTACCCGAAAAAAGCAGCGTGAAATCGCTGAAAGAGGAACCTGTATTACAGGTGGAACGTCGTGATTTTGTCGATCTGGTACCGGAAAAAAGACCGCGCGTGCAATCATTACGCGGCTTTGATGACTGCTATACCGATATTGTCGATTATATAGTTCGCTGCACCCATAAAATATGGGACGAGCGCGATGTCGGCTTAATTTATTCTCACTATACCCATAACTGCGTGCTGTATAACGCGCTGGGGACACTCTATAACCGTGAGCAGGTGGTACAGGATACGCTGCAACGCTTAATTGCCTTCCCGGAGCGGCGCGGCATGGCAACCCAGGTTATCTGGAACGGAAATGATGTTGACGGTTTTTATACCTCTCACCTGGTGACGGGAAGCGGGCGGCATACCCAGCACAGCCATTTAGGCAAGCCGACCAACCGCACCTTCGTTACCCGTACCGTGGCGGATTGTATGATCCACGAGAATAAAATTTACCGGGAGTGGGTGGTCAGCGACAACATGTCGTTAATGAAACAGCTTGGCCTGAATACCGATCAAATCGCATTTAATATGGCAAAGGAGCAGTTCGATAAAGGCTTCCGCGTGATGGACATCGGCGAAAATGGCCGCATGCTGGGACAATATCCGCCGGAGATGGAGTGCGATGTATCCATTGCACACACCGATACGGAAGAGCAGTGTCTGCGCTGGCTGCACGAGATCTACAATCGTCGGATGTTCGGCAAAATCAAAGAGGTTTACGCCCCTAACGTGCAGTGGCATGGCCCGCTGATGAAAGAGCTGTACGGCACCGCGGCGGTAACCCATCAGACGCTGGCGCTGGTGGGGATGATCCCTGACGGCGCGTGGCTGCCGCAGCATATCTGTTCCAACCCGTGCGATGAAGGCGGCGTCAAAGTGGCGGTTCGCTGGATCATCGAAGGGCATCACCTGGGTTACGGCGAACTGGGCAAGCCGACCGGAGAACGACTGTTCGTGATGGGCATGTCGCACTACCACATCGTCAACGGCAAAATTGTTGATGAATGGGTCGTGTATGACCACCTTGCGCTGCTGGCGCAAATCAAACTCGGCCAGATGGAGGACGCGTAAATGTTAAATCAGGTGAGCTGGATTAAGCGCCCGCAGGGGCAGGATGCGCAGGCCGATCGTTCCCTGACGGAGAAGGTCAGCGCCATTATCGAGCGCGTGAAAACCGAAGGCGATACGGCGCTAAGAGCCTTTTCGCAGCAGTTTGATAACGTCGTGCCGACGCAGTTTGAGGTGAGCGAGCAGGAGATCGCCGAAGCACTGGCGGGGATGGATGCCCAGACGCGTCGCGACAGCGAGTTTGCTATTAATCAGGTGCGTCGTTTTGCGCAGGCGCAGCTGGCGACCATGCAGCCGCTGGAAGTTGAGACGCTGCCTGGCGTGCATCTCGGTCACCGGATCATCCCGGTGCAGACGGTGGGCTGCTACGTGCCGGGTGGGCGTTACCCGATCCTCTCTGCGCCGGTGATGTCGATTGTCCCTGCGACGGTGGCGGGCTGCGAACAGATCATCGCCTGTCTGCCGCCGGGAGCGCATCCGACGATGATCGCGGTTTGCCATCTGGCGGGCGCGCACCGCATTTTCAGGGTAGGTGGCGCGCAGGCCATTGCGGCCATGGCCTGGGGAACGGAGAGCATTCCATCGGTGGACAAAATCGTTGGGCCAGGCAACGCCTTCGTTAACGAAGCGAAACGCCAGGTGTTTGGTCGAGTCGGCATTGATGCCCTCGCCGGGCCGAGCGAGATTTTCACTATCGCTGACGACAGCGCCGATCCGCGCATTCTGGCCGCCGATATGCTGGCGCAGGCAGAGCACGATATTCATACCCGCGTCGGGCTGGCGACAACCAGCCGGGATATCGCTGAGCGTACCCTGGCGGAGGTTGAGCGTCAGCTTGCCAGCCTGCCAACGGCCGCCACGGCGGGGGAGGCGTGGCGCCGGCAGGGTGAGATTGTGCTCTGCGAAGATGAAGCACAGCTGATTGCGTTTGCTGACCATATGGCGACGGAGCATTTGCAGGTGCATACCCGCGATCCGCACGCGACGGCGGCGAAGATCCGCAACTATGGCTCGCTGTTTATTGGTCAGAACGCCAGCGTGGTGTTCTCTGATAAATGCTGCGGCACCAACCATACGTTACCGACGATGGCGGCGGCACGCTATACCGGCGGTCTGTGGGTTGGGGCGTACGTCAAAATCTGTACCCATCAGTGGATTGACGAGCAGGGTATCCCGGCAATCGCAGAACCGGCGATCCGCCAGAGCCGTACCGAGGGGATGCAGGGGCACCGACGGGCGGCGGAAATTCGTCTGCGTCCGCAGGACATTGATGCCATTACTACCGGCATGCGGGACTAAAACGTATCCCGGGCAGCCTTCTGCCCGGTTTTCATTACGAGGGAGCCTGAGTCTATGAAGCGCCTGATACCGCCAGACGACTGCCCGGAGGAAATTGCCCGCCGTCTCGACGTCATTCAGCAGCACCGGGCGCTCAACGCGATCCTCGGGGTTAACCCTGACGCCATGTCTCAGGCGGAACAGCATCAGCAGCAGCGTCGACGCGGGGAGCCGATCGGCCCCCTGCACGGCGTGCCGTTGATCGTCAAAGATAATATTGCCTGCGCACCGATGCCCATTACTCTTGGCTGCCGGGCGCTGGCCTCACTTAACGCGACGTCGGATGCGCTTGTTATACAGCGGTTGCGCAGGGCAGGAGCGATTATCCTCGCCAGAGCGAATATGTCCGAGTTTGCTTTTGACGTGCGCTCGCGAAGCTCGCTGGGGGGCGATGTGGCAAACCCGCTTCGCCCGTCACTCACCGCCGGAGGTTCCAGCGGAGGATGCGCCGCGGCGGTGGCGGCGGGGATGGCGGATGGCGCATTGGGTACCGATACCGGCGGCTCTATCCGCATTCCCTGTAGCTATACCGGGTTGGTGGGGCTACGGCCTGCTTTTCGCCGTTCACAGCTGGATGGCGTGGCGCCGCTCTCGCCCAGCAAAGATACCGTTGGGCCAATGGTACATAGCGTTGAAGATGCCGCCTTGCTGCATTCGGTGATCCATGGTTTGCCACCGGTTGCGCTTCCTGTGCGTTCGCTGAAAGGCGTTCGCTTTGGTGTGGTAACCGCGTTACAGGGAGAGGATGAGGTACAGCTGGAGGTCTGGCAGTCGGCGCTGCACACGTTGCGTCGTGCCGGAGCAACGCTGGTGGAGGTATCATTACCTTTGCTGGACGACGTAAGTCAGGCGACATGCCTGAGCCTGTATGAATTTCGCGTGGCGATTGACGACTGGCTTAGCAAACAGCCTGGCGCTCCCTCCGGACTAACAAGCATTGTGGACTCCGGCGCTTACCTGCAAGAGTTTGCGCCGTTTCTACGTCAGATGCTGGTGAGTAACACGCTGAAAACCCCGCACTGGCTGGCGGGGCGTCGCTTTCAGCGCCTGTTACGGCAGAGCCTTTGCCAGGTGGCGGAGGCGCAGCGCATCGACGGATTTGTGTATCCCACCGTACAACGGTTACCAGAAAGTATGGCGAAGATGCCGCCAGGCTGCGCACCGGAACTGGCCGCCATCAGCGGCCTGCCGGCTATAACGTTGCCGTGCGGCGTAAGCCGTATCGGTCTGCCGGTGGGGATGGAGATGTTATCGGTGCAGGAGGATGAGACGGCGCTGATGGTGCTGGCGCTGGCGTGTGAGGGGGCGCTGGGCGAGAAGGGACAGATATAAAAAGCCCGCAGAGCTTGCGCCGTGCGGGCTTTCAGCACTTCATCGGATGACTCTGGTAATCACCGATGGAGGATTATTGGGCTGGTGGAGTCTTAATAAATTCATTAATAGGCTGTTTTTTGTTGATAATTTATAAATTCTACTTTCACGGTATGCCAATGGCGATTTGTTGCAGTGTTTCCTGTGGTTAAGCAAACCTGTTTTTTGAATGGATCACACCAAGAAAAAGCTTTTTTGGATTTAACTGTTCACCCTTAACTTATATTTAGAAAGAAAAAGACCGGCTGTTGCTGGTCTGAGGTCGGTTAAGCCGTTACGGGTTTGTCTTCCTGTAGCTACTTCGAAGAAAGGGCAAGTCTGCGTACAGTCATCAGGAAATCGAATGGGGTTGAATCCCACAACTCAGGTGAGAAATCAAATCCATACCGGCTTTTGAATTGCTCATCCAGCCTGTCTCCGTAAAGCGCAAGGAAACAATCGACCTCTTCGGCTAACTCTTTTAACATCCAATCTGGGGCTGTTTTTTTATAGAGTTCAATAGTGCCCTCAATAGTATCCTCTCCCTCATTTATGAGGTCATGATCCTGATTGAAATAACCCTGAATCAGCTGATCAAGATGATAGAAATTTTGCATAATCCACCTGTCCTATGGGGTCGGGAATGCTGTAAGGATATAGCGACAGAGCTGGTCATCCCTGTACTCGGAGTTTGGTTCAAAAGGCATTGAGTAGTTGCCTATTGCAGAACATCTTTTGCCGATGAACAAGAGGCGTGGCAAGCGGCATATGGGCACTGGATGCAAAAATGTAAAACTGGGGTTACTGAAGTTAGCGCTGGCCAAAGTTTTGCCGAGTGGACGTAATGTGGACATGGGCAAAAAAAGGGTTACGTTTTCACGTAACCCCTTGTTTTATTTGGTGGGCTGGCGGAGTCTGAATTGGTTATGTAATTTATTGAATTTACTTTGGTAACTACTAGTTCAACTTTTCGCTGGTGCCTATTTAGGTGCCTAAAAAATTTTTCACAGTATTTTGATGAGTAAAAGGAAGAGAGATAGGGAAGGTGACTGATACTATTTAAGTGTTCATTATCCCCGTAGCTCGCCTTGCTCTGAGAATATCGGTAGCGCTGAGGAATGGCGTCTGATCCTGCCATGAAAATCCCTTCCGGTCGATGCGTACCAGTTCATAACGTTCCACTAGAAAATTCACCGCATCGGCAAGTGTTATTCCTGCGTCGATATGCTCCTCAATGGCCGTGTTGTCATGGAATGGCGTGTCGTTAAGCGTCAGTCCGTAATGGTGTTCCAGCAGATACGTCAGCAGTTGCTGCCAGACCTGCACGGGAGACAGACGTGACGAAACCGGCACTGTGGCCGGTACAGTTGAAATGTGCATGGGCAGAATCCTAAGAAAAGAAGAAGAGAGAAGGTGTTAATCGGTTGGATAAACAGTGAGGTAAACGTAGCCGCAGCTGCCACGAGTATCAGCTATGCAGGTTAAACCCGTAAGATGAATGATCACCTGATGTTGCTGCTGTGGATTTAGCTCACCGGAACGCAGCATTGATTCCAGTTGATCTATAAACAGCGGGAAAGTCTGATCCAATTTCTGCAGTTGCTCCGGGATAAAGCCCCCCGTCAACCCAGCCCTGTCAGCCAGGTAATGCAGCCGATTACCCTCCTGAATCAACCTTGCTCCAAACCGTGGGGCGAAATCGCTTTGTAGCCCCCATTCCTGAGATGGTGTTAATGACATGGATACCCCCCGTTTAAAGCAAACCCTGCTCGGCAAAAGAGACCACTTCGTTTCCAACAACGAGATGATCCAGCACGCGCACTTCCACCAGTGCCAAGGCTTTCACGATCCGCTGAGTAATATGTTTGTCCTGCTGGCTGATTTCCGTCGTACCGGACGGATGGTTATGAGCAAGGATGACCGCTGCGGCATTGTACTTGAGGGCCAATTTAACAACTTCGCGGGGATGTACCTCTGTATGGCTGAGCGTGCCAGTGAAAAGTATTTCTCGCTCCAGCAAGCAGTGCTGGTTGTCGAGATACATCACGATAAAAACTTCACGCTCCTGATGAGCCATCTGTAACTGAAGCCAGGTTTTGGTGAAGCTGGTGGAGGTAAATGGCTTACTCGGCTGACGCTGGTATTTTTCCAGCAATCGTAATGCTCGCCGAATAACTTGCTGCTCATTTGCAGGAAATACCGGGGATAAATTGAATACAGACATATTTGCTCCTTAAAACAAAAAGCCTCGCCGGTTTATTGGCAAGGCCTGAGGGAAGGGATAATAAAAAGGTTCATGAGGCAAGCTGCAGCATATTTTCAGCCATCACCCATAGAGCGCGATTGAGCTTTACATCTCCGTCGATACCTTTTACCGCACGGGTTTGAGCACGCTTACCTTTCGTCGTTCGTCCCGATAGCCCGCCTTTTATCAAGTTCTCCTGAATGCGTTGGTAAGTGGTCCACAGATCATTGCTCTCATCCTGCCAGCGGCGCGGGGAAAGGATCTGCGATTCCGTCACCGGCTGATGCCCTTCACCAAAGCGATAGGTTAATGCCGCTTTCGCCATCGCCTGCTGTGCTGGTGGCGGTAACAAAAGCGACTGCATGGCATCGCGTTTCTCCTCCACCCGGTCAAATATCCCCAGCACTTCGTAAGCCCCTTCAATGACTTTCTCCACCACGTTGCCTTTATGCGGCACTCGTACCTCACCAAAGCTCTCACCGCAAATCAGCCCGTTCTGGCAGACTGCGCGAAATAGTCCCGGCAACATCTGGTATGAGCTGGAGCCGTCATGGCTGTTAAGCAGAATGATTTCCGGCACCTGCTTACCGGTTATTTGCCCTTCACGGCGCAGGCGCAGCATGTGTTTCGTGTGCTCTCTCTTGCTTTGGTCGCGCACACGAGTCTGGCAGGCAAAGAATGGCTGAAAGCCTTCACGCTGCAGGTTATCAAGCAGGGTAATGGTCGGGATGTAGGTGTATCGCTCACTACGAGATTCATGTTTTTCTTCGCTGAACACACTCGGGACATAGTGCGCTAGTTCATCTCGGGTTAATGGACGATCACGGCGAACGAGATTGACCGCACCAAATCGGCTTGCTAAACGCATGGAATAACTCCTTATTAATAAAAATAAATCCCTTGTTCATGATTGAGCAAGAGTTGAATGTTTTTAAAGATAAAATAACGTTATATTCGGTTGGGTAATATAGATGTGATTTAAATTCTATCTTTGTTTTTTATTATCCATTATATGTGATAACTCTAGACCAGAATTTAATGTTCTGGAGTTTTAATTTGCCAAAAATAATAGTTTTCTTCTTTTATTGTCATTTTTGCGATTTGTGGATAGCTAATGGCGTTTGTCTATGTAGGGAACATGTAAGAGTTATTGTTAAGTGATAATAAGTTAGTTATAACAGGACTCATGCTAAGTAAATATCATGACGTATTTACTTTATGTTGGTAATGTAAATTGAATAATTAAATACTGTAATCAGTAGTGAGGGTAGAATATGTATTCTAATATAACAGAATTGGCTCCGAAAACTATTCAGTATAAATATATCAAATCCCATGGACCCCTAAATAAATATCAGCTAAAACGGATAGAGCAGACAATTGACAAAACGCTGGATGAGTATCCTCGAGTATTAGCGGTAAGGGTGGACCTCCATATGCCCGTTTGCAGACCACTCTGTGATATGCTCATTGCAGATGATTATGCCAGAACAGATGCCGCTGCAATCTCTCGGTTTAATGCTTCGCTTAACACGAAAATAAAACACTATGAATTTAAACAGAAAAAGGCAGGTAAACGGGTACGTGAAACATCATCTCGCATTGTGTGGGCAAGGGAGTTCTGTCCTACAAATTATAAAAAACACTATCATGTTTTGCTTCTGCTCAATCGGGATGCATTTAATAGTCTTGGATCATTTGAGAGTGATAATGGAATACCGCTTCGTTTTATCCGTGAAGCATGGATGAGCGCTATTAATTTGATTTATCCCAAAAATAAAGAGTTGGTACAGATACCTGACAATCCATGCTATTACATAAGTGCAAAAGACGGTAAGCAAAGTGAAGCTTACAGAGAGCTGATATTTCGCTCAAGTTATCTTGCTAAAGAGAAAAGTAAATGTTTTACAGATGGGGAACGAAATTTTGGTTGTAGTATTAAGTGAAGAGGGACGGTGAATTATAAGACTGGTTAACTAAAAGCTTTTTAAATGAATAAAAATATCGATTATATTGCCGAAGGGGCTGGTGAATATCAGGTGTAACTCAGTAAGATGCGTCTCATTTGTAAATAAAAAGATTGGTAAGTAATTATTAAGAGTCGTGAGGTTAAATCATTTTGAATTTTTATGATGCTTACAGATTGATGTTATAAACTAATTTAGTCCGATACAATCTAATTACTCTGAGGTGGCTTCACAACATAAATTTTAATGTTTAAGTTGCTCTCCTGCTCTTCATCCAAAGGATTCACAGGAGATAAACATGAATACGAACCCGATTGTTACGAATTTCTCGAAACTTGTTTTCCCACATCTTTTCGAAGAGGTAACAGGGGCTATACAAGCCATAACGCATGCACCGACAGAGTTGATCGCAGGAACACAGTTGTCAGTGATGTCACATGCTTGCCAGGGTGTGGTGGAGTTTGAACACAATGACGGAAGAAGAAGCCCTGTGTCCCTGTACAGTATTATTCTGGCTGAATCAGGGGAGAGGAAAACGGCAGTGTTCAATCTGCTGCAGAAACCAATACAAGACTTTCAGAAAAAAAAGTTGAAGGACTATGAGGAGGAAATGAATATTTATGAAGCGGACTCACAGTCATGGTGGGCCATCAGAAAGACCATACTTCGCCAAATTAGAAAAAAAACAGACATGGGTGAGGACAGCACATTTGAGCAGGAACAATTGAGAGAACACTTTACCCATCAACCTAAAAAGCCAAAGCGCCCCAAGCTACTCTATAGTGATGCTACACCTGAGGCTATTATCCAGGGACTGGTTGAAAGCATAGGTACGTCAGGTTTAATCTCCGATGAAGGCGGTGTGATTTTTAATGGGCGGGCGATGGGTAATACACCTCTTTTTAATCAACTCTGGGATGGAGGGAGTGTTGATGTGGAGCGTAAAGGACATCGTCTGAACGTTGATAACGCCAGACTTATGGCGCTTATAATCACCCAGAGAAATGAGTTAGTCCTGTTCAGGAAAAAGCATGGTGCTCGTGTCCAGGGAAATGGTTTTTTTGCCCGCTGTCTGTGGTCTGTAACTACATCAACGCAGGGTATAAGAACGCATCAACCTGATATCCACGTAGATACCAGTGTTCTGGATAAATTTAACAAACGAGTTGAGGAATTACTTGAACAAACGCTTGCCGGAACCACTCCTTGTGTTCTGCATTTTTCTGCTGACGCGGAGAGGCGCTTTGCACAGTATCAAAATGAAATTGAGCAAAGGATATTAACAGAGAAAGAAAAGCATGATGCACTTCCGGGAATTTTATCAAAGCTTCCTGAGAATGCGGTAAGGCTGGCAGCATTGATGCATTTTTTTTATGAATTTGAGGGTGATGACATTAATTTAGGAACGCTAAATTATATTTTTCTGATTATGGAATATTATTATCAACAAGCAGTGAATATATTGACTGCCAGCCTGACTTCCGATAAGGAGGATGCCAAAAGGCTCTGGGAGTGGTTAATGACAAGTTCTTTCTGGAATAATTCCTCTGTCGCGAAGTCAGAAATAAGACGTTATGCGCCCTATCAGCTGCGTGATGTAGCCCGCTTTAACAACGCGTTAAAATATCTTGAGGAGGCTGGTCTGGTATCTATAAGTAAATTCAAAAATGGCAACGGTTCGGTCAGTCAAATGGTGGGCATCAATCGTTAATGTAAGATATCCACAACTACTCCTCTGCTTTTCCTGCTCCGTAGAGCAGAAATCGCAGGGGGGAATTTCCAGAAAATTATCCTTAATGAAAAGCACACTCTGTACCCGCATTTGAAAAAAACAGACGAGAGCTGTGTAAATTTACAGTTAATGTTTAACTCAGGTCAGTCGTCTGACAGACACATGCTGACGTTTTTATTATCTGTGAAGCAAAATGCTTTGCTGCATGACATTTTGATTTTCTGTATGACAGGAGTGATTGATGATTAGGTGCCACCTGAACAGACTGATGGGTGAACGCAGATTAAAGGTTGCCGATGTGGTACGCGATACCGGTCTTCCCCGTAGTACTGTCACAGCGCTCTGGAGAGATAACGCCACCCGGATTGAGCTGCCAGTGCTAAGCATTCTCTGTCATTATTTTAAATGTGATGTCAGTGAGTTACTGGAGTTTACTTCGGATGAAAATCACGTTGAATTATGTCGTCCAAGAAAGGGTTTAAATAATTTTTCACATCGTGTCTGGTTTATGAGTAAATAAGACAAAATCATTAGTGGGCTGTATTTTTAATGTTAATGATTTTGTCATTATTGAATTTAGGTTTGTTGCTTTATACCAAAATTTTGTTTATTCATGGCTACCATTTTAAATAATTACAAGCAGCACTATCTGCTCTATATGAACAGTTTATCTTGGCTGCTTCGTAGCCGATTAAACCTATAATGGGGTTATTGTTCTCATTGTTGTTGTAAATATCTTTTAGAAGGTTATCTCCTTGTTGGCTAGCCCAGCTCTGAGAGCCGTTATTAAAATCAAAATAATATTTTGCTGAGAGCAGTTGGACGGATTGCTCTGTATCTGGCAAAACGCTCCAGATAATAACTTGCTTAACTTTGATGATTTCATTTTCAGCCAGTTTTTTAGCAGCACTTAAACCTTCTTTCAATTTTGAATTGTCTGGTTCTTTCTTAAAGCAATAAGGATCACTTCCATTGGCGACACAGGCCTCATTGTATTGATCTATAGAACGCTTTGCGCTTTCTATCAAACTGGCGTATCCATTAGCAAACCGAGTCATTTCCCTTTTCCAGATATCATTAGTTGCAGATATCGACATATCACACGTATAAGTTACGGTTAGGCGTCCTTGCTCATCGGCTCCATTTTCCCATTGAAAGGATTCACATCGCTGGCGATGTTCTAATGCGGTCCCCAGGGTTCTGGTTGAATCGATATTTGATAATACCTGTGATTTTATAATTTCCTGATTGTTTGAAGCGGATACGTCATCACAGCCAGCAAGAATAAAGATTGAACAGCCGATAAACAATTCAGTAAGTACTTTTTGTTTAGACATGAGTGATTCCTTTTGAAGTTTTGTTAAATTATTCAGTCTTGATTAAATTAGGCCTGATAAGGCGATTTGATCTGGTTTTAATGAATGAAGGGCACATGTTCGATGCCTTTATGAAGTAAGTTGCTCTTGGTATTTATCGTATCGGTCAAACAAGCGTGGCTTTCAATTTCTTTACCCATAGGGTTCATGACACTGATATGAGCGTCGGGCTGACCTTTGTACTCTTCATAAGCGATCGCAATAGCACCTTCTATATCTTCTCCTGTTCCTCGCAATACAAAGACTCTGCTGTCAGTAACATCATTTACTGTGATGGACTGTTGAGCTTCACCTGAATTTGTGTCCAGTTTGATAACTGTGCGACCTTTATCTGAACTCTTATCCTGAGATTCAAAGTAAATATATACAGTATCCTTTTTATGACTCAGGGTCATAACCTCACCCGTATCAAGTGTGCATTTTAAATCCCAGTTTTCCTGACAGGCCTGCGAATAACTGCTTAACAATATGAGCAGATATAAAGATACTTTCGTTTTTACAAGATTCATATAACCTGCTAATTAAGTGAGTGGACTATTGTTAATTGATGAATTGCTCCTCTTTTACTACTGTTTATTTGATGGATAATATTTTTTACATGAACGATGATAAGCCGAATTCATTACATCGTGGATATAAGGAAAATGAGGTAAGGATGCGATGAACCGCTCACCCGCAGTGAGATGGCAGATGTCATCCCTGCGTACAAAACTCTCTGTGGTTAATTTCACCTGGTTGATGCTGGCTACTGGAATAACCCTGATTATTTCGGCCTGACAGGCAACTAAATACCAATTACCTTCCGTGTGGATAAGTCGGTAAGGTTCCAAGACTGTGTGAAAATCACCGTCAGTCAGCAAATGAATACGGTTTTGCTGACAGACCGCCTGTATCAGCCGCTGAAAGCATTCTGATGACACAACCGAGTCGGAATGCGATGAAGGCCAGATTAGGCAGGGGGAATATGATGTTTCACCTGTGAGGTAATGCATCAACCTGCGGTCAGGCGACGGAAACAATTGAGTGATACCGGTGTTGCGCATAAATGCCAGAACATCTAACGAGCTGTCTGTAAAGCGTTTCCCGTCAAGCCGCCAGCGTCCATTCTCACTGACGATATTAAGGTGGAGTAGTCGCTGGTGGAAATCTCGCTGCAACGTTCGTTCAGATACTCCAAACTCTTCTGCCAGGGTTTTAAGGTCAAGAGACTCTCCTGACAGTAACCTGCTGATAATCTGTGTTAGCCTGATGGCAAACCGGTCATAACGAGTTGATGTATTGTTCATCAGAAAAAATATCCAGGGATAAATTACTGTTTTTCATGAGGTTATTATGAATCATTCGCACGTCAGGATGTGTCGCAGTAAGGGGAGGAATAGAGAAAAAACGTCCAGACAAATAATTAAGTAATATCCTGATTAACAATAACTATTTTTTCAGAGACAGAACTGAAGCTGGTCGCGACATATCCTGTCGCTGAAATTCACAATTCTCAGGTGGCTTAACTTAGTGGAGAGGTGCATCAGAAAAACCAGTGCCATATTGCGGTAGCTGCATTCTCCAGCCCTTCTCTGAGCACTCCCAGTCCGTTGCGTATCACGTTGGGGAGAGGTATGGCCTCCAGAATCCTGCTCAATACTTCTCCCAACAAATCCGCGAAATCCTTTCGGGCCTTAGTCTCCGATTCTTTGGTGCGATGTTCTTTCCTGATCTGGCGAAAGACGCCACTAGTAGCCTCTGGTGGCAGGGCAAAAATCATTGTTTCTACTATGCGAGACATGTTGTAACCGGTTTTTGCTGAAACAGCATGCACCGGGTAAGGGGTAAAGAACTGGCGTGAAACGGCAGCACTTCTGGCTGCGAGCGTCATGAGTTGCTCCACTGAAGGAGATCCTTTTTCACGATCCCATTCCTGTGATGGCTCGGCTTTGTCAGCCTGGTTGATAGCAAAAACAATGCCGTCTGTCGATACGCCACAATCCAGTAGAAAACGGTGGAACTCTTCGTCTGTGGTACAGGCCCGGTCATCGGCTTTCATCACCCAGAGAATGAGATCCAGCTTCGGTAACTGTTCCTGGTACATATGGCGGTATATCTCATCATGCTTCAGCGATTCACCTGCGCCCGGCAGATCGACCAGCGTCAGGCTGCGTCCTCCTGCGTTCAGGGTAAAGTGCAAAGGTTTACGTGTGCAGCCTTCTGCATGGCTGACCGGGCTGAGAGGTTGTTCAAAAAGGGCATTGCATAGCGAGGATTTTCCGACACCAGATTTCCCCATGATGCCAATCACGGGTTCGTAATTAATACTCTGGCGTATATGCTCCAGCACCAAATCGGAGATGTGTCCAGGAAGAATGGATAAAGGTTGCTTCAGGACATTAATGCCCCGTTCTGTTGAATCAGACATGTAGCCTCCGGAATGAAAAAAATTCGATACAGCAATATCGCTGCAATATATTCATTGCGGTAATACAGGTCTGTTTTTTTTTGCATTCGAATTACGGGAGAGAAATGTGATTTTGTTGAGCAAACCGGGGACATTGCCCCGGTTCACTGATACGGTGAAATGATATCTAACGTCGCATTACCCATTCGTTCAGTTCTGACTCCAGCCAGCCAACGGATTGCCTTCCCAGTTGTCGTTGTTTTGGAAATGTTTCATCGTAGCGTGGCGATTTTGGATTAAGCCAGTCGTATATGGTTGAGCGTGAAATACCCATTTTTTTCATGACATCTTTTAGCCTCAAGATCCTCGGTGAATCAGGAATATTTGCGTAACTGGATGTATGTGAGGAGAGGTGGTTTTGTAACATCTAGGCTTCCTTAGTATGCGTTTGTTCGGGTAGTCACATGTTGCCGACATAGCCGAATTCGGCATACACTCGAAGTAAAATGCGAATAAATTTACTTAAGGCGTTTACTTTTTATGAAAAATGTGAAAGTTGATTTTTTTGATGGTTTTTATCTACAGCTTTGTGCCGTCTTTGAAAGCAAGTTTCTTGAGTTGGGAAGGAAACTTGAAGCTGAAAAGAAAGGCGAATGTGAGGACATTCTACATAGGTACAGGCAAACCGCTCATGATAAAATCGAAGAATTTAAAATGATTGAATTGGCTAAAAAACAGGGGCAACCTGATTTAGATAGGGCTTGTGATGATGATATTCGGTACTCACAGGAGTTTATAAATATTCATGGGGTAATGGTTGAAAAGCCTTTTGTTTATAAGAAAACTTATGTGGAAGTTCGGGGTGAAAATCGTAGCAACATTGTTGGTCATAAACTGACAGGGCTTGCGAGACTATATGGTACACAATATGAATCTTTATATATCTCTATGGCTGTTGAAGATTTTTATTGGGCACAATTTCAATATGAATCAGGTAATAAAAAAGAGAGCTGTGAATTCCTGCTTGATGCATTTTCTTATATTAATAGCTGCATTTCATGTAATGATGGTACAGAATCACAGGAGTATCATAGATTCAGACGTGATTTCGATAACATATGCCGAAAAATGAATTCTAGCATGGGAGGGAAGAATAAACTGCAAGATCTTGAGCACTTGAAGCCTTGTGTTTTTATTTGTGCTAAGAATCTTTCTGCTTTAAACGATGTTCCTGTTGGCGGATGGAAAACGAAGAAAGAATTTTTTGAATACATAATCCCCGCTCTCTGTGAATATGATAAAAAAATAAATTCTGACAGATGGGATGGTGATACGGGGAGCAGGGAAGAATCTATCCGTAACAAACTCGACATATGGTCAAGGGGGGAGCTTAAAGATGTAATCAATAAGGTGTTAAGATCCAAAAAAGTTAGCAGTTTCATTGCCCGTTAAACAGTATCAGAGGGGCTGGAAGGTTAGAGTATATTCAGGGCGGACTAATGCAAAACGTGTAGTAGTCCCTGTTTGAAGCGAACAGACTACAACCAGAACATCTGGTACTCAGATGTTCCTGACAGAATTAACATGGGAATGAATATCAATTATCTGCGTACTCTATCAGCGAAACCGCGATCGGCATCGTCGCGCCATGCTCGCATATCACTAGGGGGCGTTTTCTACAAGCTGGGTTGGTCAGATCACAGAATAAAAAAATGAATTTTGTATTCTACAGTATGAGAAAGTAATGAATTAACTCATGATAAGCGCACCCGTGAAATGGCCGAAGCTGAGGAACCTTAGTCGCCGGATAGCGATTTGATTAAAATTAAGAATGTGTGGTGTCCTCTGGCGGAATACTTCATTGTAGAAGTCATTCTCTGTAACGGTGGATAAATGAATAGGTATTACGTGGTAACTGTGAAGCGAAAGGAGAACCGTGAAACTGTACGAAAACGTGGTGATTGGTAATTTTCTCTATGGATTGGGCGTTTCCATAGGAAATCGGCTTAAATCCGGATACCTTCCGGGGGCTGTCAGTTTATTGCAGCAGACTCCCGAGGACAAGGCGTTGGGGGATGTCCTGCTCGAATTTCCCGGTACACTGCGTCTTATCGAATTCAAGGCACAGGGGAATCGTTCAACAAAGGAACGTCGCCGTCACAATAAATTATCGACGATCCTAAAAGACAAACAGGAATTTCGGGATATTTCTTGTAGAGAGCAGGAAATGCTGAGTATTTCCCGCCGAGTCCACTGGTACGTGGAAACAACACCGTCCCCTCTGAAAGGAGTTGAAGCTTTTTTTTCTCCTTACCTTGATGCCTTCGACACAGGGAAACCAGCGAAGCAATTATTCGCACTGGAAAAATACATTGAATCCGTAGCTGATGATGTGGTTACGTCGAGGAGTGATGAACGCGATGTGCAGGAGAAGGAGTATCTGAAACTTGTACGCTGGTGTCAGGGCGTGGGCGAGACAGGTGCTGGAGCGTTGATTGTCATTGTGGGTGCTGGCGGCTGTATGGAGTTTGTCGCGCTGGAAGATTTGATGGCTTTGAACATGTCTTATGGAAAATGGGTGACATACAGACAAGACATGGAGTTGCGGCTGGAGAGGGCGTTGGAAATGGAGCTTAAGCAAAAAGAACTGAAGATGGAGCGAGGGTGGGAATATGGGCGATAACGTGGAAAAACGTTTGACAGATCGTGATGTCCAGTTGTTCTTTGATGCGGCAGAAACACTGCGGGAAGCCGCAGAGTGCGACGGTGAGAAGGCCAGGAAGGCAACGGCAGAATTGGCTTCTTTCATCAACCGGTTAGATGTTCGTCTCAAAAGGCTGGAAAACGATGTCTCTCACAAAATAAATGGCTCAGCGGAAATGACTGCCAATCGTGCGGCTGAGCTGTTGAGTGTCCAATTTCGACAGGCGAATGAGGCGGCCCAGAGAGCAACAGAGCAGTACCAGGAAGCGGCAAAAAACCTCAACTATAGAAACTGGTTCTATATCTTGGGTACTCAGTTTGTACTGGTGTTGGTTTTTATCGCATCCATTATGTTTCTGGTGCCTTCTCTAGATGAAATACAGCAACGCCGGGCGCAAATGGCAGATTTAAATGAGCAACTTGATGGCGTTCCATTGCAATGGGGAATGTGTGGTAAAGAAAAATGTTTCCGCACAGATGAACGCAGTGGCAAGGGAGCCAAAGGTGCTGATGGCAACACTTGGCGCGTTCCCTGGAAAGGGTAACAGTACTCATATCCATTAGCTCTGACGTAACTTTATGCAATCAATCCAGTTCGATCTCTACAAACTTGGGTGGAAGGCTTTCGAAGATCTCATTTCGTGCATCCTGAAAGAAACTCTTGGGCAGACGTTCCAGGTATTTCTGACGGTGTTGATGGCGGTCGTGATGGCGCTTTCTATGGCTCTTGGTCGGAGACTAGTTCCGGCGAGATCATGAACGGTAGTTTTACCGTTCAATGCAAACATACCAGCAAACAAGACATGAAGCTGCTGAAGAGTGTGATTTGTGATGAGCTTCCAAAGATCGAGCGGCTACACATGAATGTCAAACTCACTATAAAATCTTTGTCCATTCAGTTAGCATATCCTTCATTTCTTCGGGGCTAAAAATGCAATAAGGAAAATCTGAATGCTCAGAAGGTTCCGGTTAGAGCGGAAGTCTGACTATGAAAAGCTGGTGATTGCTCAGCGTCTGGCGGACATGCTTGAGAAATTCTTAAGTGGAAGGCTGGCCCCTCTGTCGCTTGGTGCTGAACAAGGTGGCATTGAGGAGTGGGACGATGTGGTCATCATGCACACCACAGACCACTATGAGCATTTACAGATTAAGCGCCAGTCGACTGACTTTTGTACCAAAGATCCTGATAAAGCTGTACAACTCGCTAAAAAATCCAGAAAGGGTTCCTCGCCCATCTCCCCGACCAATTCCGTTTTAGACTCGGCGTTTTCTAGTCTTGCCAGAATCGCGAAAGCGGGAAAACTTGATGAATTTCCCAACCGTGAGTTCAGACTCACTCTCGTGGGTCTGCATCTGCAGATAAAAGATAATTTTTCAGTCAATCATTTAGAAGAAGTCTGTGATCTTTGTCGTCAAAAAGGACTCAGTATAGAGGAATTAGCTAAGCGTCAGGATGGTCCAACCACGAGGGCTTATTTATGGCTAACAACTTGGTGTGGATTCGAAGACTGGAGTCAGATACGAAATGTGCTTCGCATGGTTCAAATCAATTGTATCGGTAACGATGCGACATTAAAAGATAGGACAATTCACTCGCTTGGTCGTTACTTCAGCGATCCGAATCGTACACTGGACCGTTTAATTACCTATATCGCGGCAGAAACATCTGACGTAGCAGCCTTGGGCTGCCATGACGTAGTCCAGGAACTGCGAAGTGAACTGCGCCCTGATGTTGAAACCTGGGTGCAGTATCAGTTACGCGACGGTTCTACAATGGCTAGCAAAACTTGGTCATTAGCCGGAACTCTTGATCTTGCCAGTCCCACAGCAAGGTCTGCAAAAGGAGTCGTTGAGCACATGTGGAGTAGTGAGCCCGGCAACCGCAAGCTCAGAGTCTATGCCAATTACTCCCCCCTGGTTGGAGATAATCTGACTCTTCTTTCGGCCATCGTACGTATGGCTTTGCACTTACCCCAGGGCAGTCAAGGGCTGATGTTAGGTGAACCAGCGTGGCGCAGTAGCGTTGGTCATGAAATTGGACACACACTTGGCTGTGCAGAACATGACTACAGCGATCTGCCTTGGCTTGAGAATGCTGAACGCCTAGCATGTGCACAAGATCATGAATTTAAGTCGTTAAGTGCAGCCCGAGGAGAAGCTGAAGCGCTTGCTAAAGCCATGGACGACTTGCTGTGGCAACGCCTCCTCCAAGGGGTTTCAGCAAAGCTCGGCTCAATCTCAGATTCGGCGCTAGCAGATGCGATGGATACGGTCTGGCAGTCATGGCTGGGCGGGTTCGCCGCTGCACCTGAAAACCGCCGAAAATTCATGGATCAGCTTCTGTATCCGAAAACTGAGAGAAAAAATGAAAAGCATGCGCTTCGGTTGGGCCTTCGTACTTTAAATCTTCTCGTTACTGCTGTTGAAACCTTATTGCTGGTTGCAGTGGGTTTCCCTGAAGGCAGCAATAACTGGGATTCTTTTCAGGAAGGAGGCCCAGTATTGAGCATTGCTCTTAAGTACTGGTCTGGCCCTGCTGGTGGTTTTTCGGGAGTGCGGGAGCTTTCTGACGATCCGTTAATAGCTGTTATCGGACCTAATCCGGATCCCATCGTGATCTTATCGGGTGTGAGTACATCCCCATCAGAATTATTAAATATAGGAATGGCTGACGACGCAGAGACTGCGACCAGTATGGCCGCTGAGCGTCAACCGCACCTGCTTGTCACGCGGTCTGGAATGTTTCGTCATTTACATAACGGGACACTTGACTCCGTACGCCAACATTTCACTAAGCAATGGCAAGATCGAAAACTCGCTCGTGAATCGGCCATTGAGAAGAATACGAAAGGATCCTGAAATGCCGACAATCCAAGAACTCGTTACCGCTATAACCAAGCGTGCTGAGGGCCGCTATGAAGTTCATTTGGTAGATGCGGACGAAATGGTTTCACCCTCAATTGATATCGGCATGACTGCAATACAACTCAGACGCATTAATCGGGAAAATGCCGGATGGCGGACAGTGTTGATCACGGCCTTTCCTAGTAACCACGATAATATCCAGAGTGCTTTCAGATGGGCCGCTGATATCCGAGACATACTTGCAGAGCCGCAGACAGCAGACCTTTACATGTTTATGCTCATCGACGGAGTTGAGTCAGAAGATGCTGCCCGTTTCGAAACGGACGATCGATTCTGTAGAAAATTGGTACTCAGGAAGCATGAAGATATCGATTCTTTCCTTGATCGGAGTTTTCTGGCGTCTTTAACACCCGCAAGAGATGGGAATGATATCAGCGATCCTCTTCTAGCTTCCCTGAACGCGATGTGTCAAGCCCACAATTGGGTAAAACCTCACCTTGAAAAATGGCGTGAATTGCTGCTTTCTGAGAAATCTGGCGATGAAATTGTTAATTGTTTGAGGGATATGGCGTTTGGAGAGAAGGACTTCCAATGAAACACCTTAAATCTATTACGCTATCAAACGTCCGCCGATACGGTGCAGACACCAAAATTGAGCTCAGTGGCGGTGCAACTATTCTACTGGCCCCTAACGGCACGGGGAAAACGGCCTTCTTCGAAGCTATCGAATTCAGTCTCACAGGTAATATTTCTCGTCTAGGTGAGAATCTCTCACCTATCATCCGGGAAAGTCAGACAGTGGCTAAGGTGGTCTTGGATTTTGGGGATGTACAAGCCTCTGCGCAGGTGAGCAACGGAGGTGACGTCAAAAGGACTGGTGATTTAAGCTCTCTCTTTCCGGATACGAATGCCGAGGACATCCCCTTTTTACTGAGACTTACCCACTTACTGGATCAGCGCGAGGGACAATGGCTGGTAAAAGCGGATGCAAAAGTTGCGGGCGCTCAGCTGGCTCGCTTGCCAATCGGTAAAGATGGAACCCTAGTTAGTAATGCTCTTGGTGGCATTCGCCGCGTTCTCACTGAGAAGCTGAAGCAAGCGAACAGATCCCTTGAGGCGCTCGAAGCCGAGTTTGGGGAATGGCAAAGTCTGATTCTTGATCGTGACCAAGCCGCAACACAATCTCAGGCCGCACTGCGCAGCAAAGAAAACATTGCAGAATCAATCTCAGAAATCGCTCGCAATACTCAGAGTGCAGAACAATTGCCAGTAGGTTTACTGGTTCCACCAGTGGGTATCAGCAATCTGGAAACAATGCACGATGCATTAGAGCAAACAGTACAAGCCAAGCTGAGTCAACTTCGCGAACAGATTGCAGCGCTTATGGAAGTGGATGGACTAATTGGCCGGTTCGTTTCTGAGCAAGTGAGTTCTGAGCAGCTTGGCAATGCGCTTATAACTGCTAAAGAAGAGTTGACACAAAAACAACAGGAACGATCTCAGCTTGTTAATAAAAAAAATACACTCCAGAAGGAACTCGTCACAGCTGAAGCTGAACGTGATGTAATTATACAGCAGCTTAACCGGCTCAATAGTGAGGCGCGAACCAAAGAGACCTTCGAACAACGCAAGCATGATTTGGCGTCAGCTGACAAAGCGTTGGCCGACGCCCAGACTCTGGCATCAACCTTGCGACTCGTACATGAAGGGAACGAACAGCTCCGTATTGAACACGAACTTATAAGTAAACAGCGTAAATCTCTGCTACTTGTAGATAGTGAACTACTTACCGCTCATCAACTTATCAAGCGCTGGGAAGAGATTCTTCAACATATCTCGACCGTTACCGACTCGGTTAGCAATGAGGAAATTCAGAAGCGTGTACTTCAGGAGCGTCTTCATACCGCAAACACGTTAAAGGCATTAGCTGAAACCGATGAGCTTTCAGTGAAGCAGCTCCATGAAACGCTCACGTCTACTGCTGACACAATAAGGCAATCCGTAGCCTCCATTGCCGCACATATACCAGAGGATCGCGGGGACTGCCCTTTATGTGGAGTGGAACACGGCGCTGCCATTCTTCATGAACGCATTACCAAATCATTAGAGGCTATAGATCCCAAAGTTATCGAAGCAGAGCAGTGCGTCAAAACCGCATCCGATCATTTACGTAGATGTACAGAATCAGTGACACATGCCGAAACAGAATTGAAAACGTGCCAGAGTAAAATTGTTGAACTGCGAGGCGATATCGTTCGCTCAGTAGCGGATATCAATCAACTCAAAACAAACATCCTTCTTGACGGAGATACGGTACAACTAGCGAAAGCATCTATCCAGCGTCGCGAAGAATCAAATGCTTCAGCGAAACATCAACTTGACGAAAAACAGCATAATCTTGCCCCCTTACCGACACCTGAAATATTGGAAGCGTCTAAAAACGCGTACCAAACGGCGACTCGCGAACTGGATACTGCGCGGCAGAATCGGGCCGGAGCCTTGGCTAATCTTGAACAAACAACCGCTGCACTAGCTGCAATAACAACATGTGCACTCCCTTCAAAAACGCTGGCTGATTTATCCATTGAGCAAAACAAAAATGCCATTCGACTCACTGAATTAAAATCGCAAATTGAGGCTGAGCAGTCTGCACTGGATAGACAGAATATCCCTTTAACTGAAGCTAATAATAAGATAAGTGGCATCGAAAAGCAGATCACTGACGCTCAGGCTCAGCTAGCCTCAATCCGATATTCATGGAGACAACTGTCCTTCCTCGGCGATCCCGCGCACGAAGTGGCGAGCAGTAAAGAGATTCAACTACAGTCATCCGTTGCTGACCTGTCCCGACATTCAGAAAAGTTACAAACACTCAAAATTGAGATTGGCACTTGGAGCAAGCTGGAACAGACTCGTTTGGCACAAGGGCTTATAGATCGTCGCCGAGGAACATCATCGGAACAGGAATTTGCTACGAGCCTCAGCCAGCGAATTGATAACGAGAGAGCAATTCAGATGCAGTTGCTGCAATTATCTGAAGCGATGGAGACGCTCAATCGTTGCCTGTCTGCTGAGATCTCGAATGTACAAAAACATGTGCTCTCTGTCGTTCCAAGGTGGCAGGCTTTGCTCAAACGCGTAGTGCGAGAACAGCGTTTTACTGGCACCAGTTTGGGTTTTCGTAGTATCTACAGAAAGGAACATGCTGAAGTATCTGTTCCTTTGCATGGGAAGTCAGTACCGGTTCCGGCGATAGCGAGCGAAGCTCAGCTTACTGATCTACAGCTTACCTTCTTGCTCTCCATGGCATTGGAACACCAGTGGTCCTCATGGCGCTGCCTGCTTCTGGATGATCCGACACAGCATCATGACCTGGTCCACGCAGCATCCGTATTCGATTTACTGCGCGATTACATAGTTGATCATGGCTTCCAGATTGTAATTGCAACGCATGATGCCCTTCAGGCCCGCTACTTCATGCGCAAACTGCAAAATGACGGCATTGATGCACGCTTGTGGTCACTCGTTCCAACACCTGAAGGGGTGACGGCATCTGAGATGCAGATAACCAGATAACCTAATAGCGCTGTGCCAGGTAATAAAGCAAGGCTGTTGTGCTCTCAACCTGAGAAAACTCGAAGGCTATTCATTTTAGGAGGAAAGGATGGAATCTGCTCGTGACAAACGCACCGGAGAAAAAGTGGATGCTGAAGAACTCTGGTTGTTGGATATCGTTGATACCAGTGGTTATGTCTGCTGGGGATGCGGAATCGAAATGTATCCTTCCGCCTATAAAAAAGGCAGTAAGAAAAGACCGTCGTTTAGTAAAATGCCAGGAAAAGAACACATTAACTGCGATGCTGATGCCGAGAGCACTGTTGTTAAGCAGGGCCAGAAGAAAAGCGTCCGCCATCTCTTGGACAGTGCACCGGCTTTGATGCCAGCAGGGTTAAAGTTGATTGAAAAACGTCCAGTTGTTGATCCTGACGCAACAGGTGGTGAAAACAGTTCGAGCACAACACGTTCTACATCATCAACATCCAGTAGTGGCAATGCCCCAACACGGCAATCGCGTCGTCCGGTTAATGCTATTCGGCAGATTTGTAGAGCGTTTATTCACTTCCCATATGATCGAGGTATGTCACTACATATACCGGATATTGATGCCGATACTTACATGTCCGTTTTTAAAAAACTTAAAGATCCTATTCAGTCTTATCCGGAGCAACGGGTTTTCTACTCACAGCTGTTGTGGCAGAAATTTGAGCAAGATGAGAATCGGATTATCATTCCGCTTTCTGGAGAATGGGTTAAAGATGAATCCGGAAGGCTCAAGCCTTCTCGAAGTTACAAACTCCATGTGGAATGGAGCGGCTGGTCCCAAGCTAAACGCACAGCACTTCGAAATGAGCTGGAGGCTGCCCAGGAAGAAGCGAAGGATGCGGGGAAGAAAAAGCTAAAAGACAGGGCTCAGATTTTCTTCATTGGTGAGCAAAGTACCGAGGACCATGAGGTCTTCTACGTAGCCGATTACAGGCTGATTTGTGCGATCGTAGGACATATCACCTATCCGAGAATTTAAATTAAAATCAGAAACTTGAGCTGTAACTCCTAACAAGTTGAGAACCGAAACATACGTCTTTAATAAACTTTGCCTTGGTTGGTTTAAACCTTCCATAAGTCGAGAAAAATAAAGGATAAATAGATGTGGTCAGATAAGGAATCATCAGAGGATTACCTAAATTTTGGTGAAGTATCTCAGCTAGCAGTAGATGTGCTTACCACCGAAAATATGTTGCCAGTATCAATAGGCATTTTTGGTAACTGGGGGGCTGGCAAATCTTCACTTTTGAAACTGATAGAGCAAAAACTTGAGCAAGATGACAAAGATTGGATAGTAATTAATTTTGACTCTTGGCTCTATCAGGGCTACGACGATGCGCGTGCTGCCCTACTTGAAGTCATCGCTACAGCATTGACAAAAGCTGCGGGTGGCAATACGACTCTTGTCTCAAAAGCAAAAAGACTTTTAAGCCGGGTTGATGGGTTTAGAGCAATGGGCTTTCTGGCTGAGGGAGCTGCTTTATTTGCTGGTGTTCCTACTGGCGGTTTGCTTTCCAGAAGCATTGGTGCATTTAGGAATGTTACTGATGGCATCCAGAGCCAGGAAGAATATGAGGCTTTGAGCAACCTGGCTAAAGAAGGTAAACAAGCTGCGGGTGGTTTGATTAAACCAGATGCTAAAAAAAGCCCTCCACAGCAGATTGATGCTTTTCGTCAGGAATATGGGGAAATTTTAGAAGAGCTTGGTAAGCCACTCATCGTAGTAATTGATAACCTCGATCGCTGCCTGCCTGCTAATGCTATCCATACCCTTGAAGCCATCAGGTTATTCCTTTTCTTAACTAATACTGCCTTTATCATTGCAGCGGACGAGGACATGATTCGTTCTTCTGTGGCTGATTACTTCAAAGGGGCATCCCAACGTCATCAAATAGACTATCTCGATAAGCTCATCCAGGTTCCTATTCGGGTGCCAAAAGCTGGGGTGCGTGAGATTCGTTCATATCTATTCATGCTTTATGCTATTGAGCATGGCTTGAAAGGCCAAAAACTTACCACGCTTCGCGGCGGGCTAGAAAAGGCATTGCAGCAATCCTGGAAAGATGAACCAATTACTCGGCAAGACGCGCTTAAAATGACTGGTGAATCTGAGGATAGTAATCTCGCTTTAGCATTTGCACGTGCGGACCGCATTGCTCCAGTATTAGCCAACTCTCCAATTATTCATGGCAATCCTAGGATCGTTAAACGCTTGTTGAATGTTGTCAAAATGCGTTCTCAAATTGCTAAACGACGAGCTATGCCTTTGGATGAAGCAATCATCACTAAGTTAGTAATCTTTGAGCGATGTGTTGGAGTAGATGGCACAGCTGACTTATATCACCTCGTGGATATTGAACAAGGCATGCCCCAACTGCTTAGACAGCTTGAAGAGGCTGACGGTCAAATACCTTCTGAAGCGCCAAAGACATGGACTGATAATCCAACAACTAAGTCTTTTATTGCTCAATGGTCCCAGCTTGAACCACGCCTTGGTGGAATCGATTTGAGAGCCGCCATATACCTATCCAGAGAAACCATGCCAATAGGTGCATATGTAGTTGGTCTGTCTCCATCTGGACGGGAAGCATTGAATGCACTTATTGAATTGAAAAATACTAGTTCTCCTACAGCAGAAGTTCTTCTGGAAACGCTTCCGCGTGAGGAACAGGTGCCGGTAATGGAAGGTTTAATTAGCCAGTTGAGGCAAGTATCGGAATGGGCTCGTAGGCCTAAAGGTTTTTCTGGTGCATGCCTCTTGGCTCGCCACTCGACAGATGCGGCCAGTATATTTATTCGTTACTTGCAGGAGTTGCAGCAGGGAACGAAGCCACCAGTATGGATGGCTGCAGCACTAAAAGATGAGCAATGGAATAAGGACGCTTAATGGGAACTTCACAATCAAGTATAGGCCCGGGTGGTGGTTCTCCACTGGTTCCACCATGGGCTGATGATCAGCCACAGCAACCCTTAACTCCGCCTCAAGAACGAAGGTTTGCGCCTTTTCGGGAGTCTTTGGGAAACGCAGTTTCAAACGGCAATAGAGCAGACTTCAGAAAAGCCATAGGGCATTACGCGCGAAAAGCCTCTGGAGGAAGCAGTAGTGCAGCTCGAAGATTAGGGAGTGTCACACAGGCAGGGGGCGGATTGTTTGGGGCTCTGGCGGGAGTGCAAGCGGCTCCAGGAGAACCAAGCATTGATTTGGGAAGTTTGGCTGGCCTTCCATGCGAAATGGCAATATCAGCGATTGCTCAAGCTTTAACGTCACAGGATGGTGATTCAGAAAAAATTTGTGCAGCCATGAATCATGCCTTAGTGGAAGCTCTCGATGGTGTAGCAATTTTCGATCCCCAAAAAATAACTGATGGTGTGATCGTTGACACAATGATTTGTTATTTAGCTGAAAGCATTTTTCTGCAAATGGTCATGGATTCTAACAAGGCATGGAATAAAGCGGACACTCCTTCAAAGGCCATTCATGCAGAAACTGAACTTCGAGAATTGATCAAAGTTGTTGTTGATAAGCATATGGCTCCAAAACTTGTCGGTAACATTAGATCTTTTACAAGAAATCAAATGGTTAAAATCGAGCGTCAGGTAATTATTGAGGCTTGGCAAGAATGGGAGGCCTATCAATGACATACTTAGTTTTCCATCATGATCATCGTCTCTTACCGCCAGCAGGTGAGAACTTGTTGCCCGTACAGCTTTATGGATTAAGTGGGCAGGGACGGGGTGATATATCTATTATTGGAAATCCTGCGATTGATCGAATTAAGCGCTTGGGAGTCAAAATTCCAGCTCAGGTCATGGACTTTTTGAGCATCGCACTAGCGGTTACAGCGGCTGATACCTTCGTTCAGCGTGAAAGCTCGGAGGATGGTTGGACTCGTCAATTCTCGCTACGACTTCCCCTTCATGAGCCATCTCGATGGATTGCTCTAAAGAAGGAACTTGAAAGCACTTTGCATTTTCTTAGTGGGGACATCTGGGATTTCGAGTTTTGCACTGGTGGTTATGCACCGCCAGAACCCTATAGTCAACATTCAAGGTTTCACCTGATTAAGCTCAAAGAACTTGATTGTGTCAGTTTATTTTCGGGAGGATTAGATTCGGCTATTGGCGCAATAGATCTTCTAGCAGTGGGGCGCGCTCCGCTTTTAGTTAGCCATGCTTATAAAGGAGATAAGTCACGCCAAGATCAAATTGCTGAAAGATTGAATGGTCGATATTCACGGTTTGAAATTAATGCTGATCCGCATCACTATCAAGGTGTGACTGACATTACGATGCGAACGCGGAGCCTCAATTTTCTTGCTTTTGCGGCAGTGGGCGCTTGTGCTGTACAAGAAGTATCTCAACAAAAAAAGGTCGATCTTTATGTGCCCGAAAATGGGTTTATCTCGTTAAATGCTCCACTAACTCCACGCCGGATAGGTACGTTGAGCACACGAACAACACATCCATATTTTATTGCCAGCATACAACAGCTGTTTGATGCGGTCGGAATTCCTTGCCAAATAATCAACCCATATCAGTTCAAAACAAAAGGGCAAATGGCTTATCAATGTTTGAATAAGCAACTCTTAACTGAAATTGTAGAAAGTACAGTATCTTGCAGTCATTGGAAACGCGCTAATCAGCAGTGCGGGGTATGTGTACCGTGCATCATTCGACGGGCATCGCTTCATGCAGGGGGAATTAATAGAGACGCTGGTTACACATTCCAATCCCTGGCTAAAGTAATGAATGAAATTGATCGTAGGGATGATCTTATCGCTCTCAGGATTGCAATCGCACAGAAATCCACTTTGAAAATAGGAACATGGGTCGCCAAGAGCGGCCCCTTGCCTGTGGCCGCTTTCAATAATTTTAAGCAGGTGTTTATGGAAGGGCTAAATGAGGTCGAAAACTACTTATTGAGTGAGGGCATTGTGTGAGCATCGACATGCACTGTCATCTTGACTTATATCCTCGGCCAGAACAAGTGGCTGAGGAGTGCAGACGTCGAGGGACTTATATACTGTCGGTTACAACGACACCCAGAGCATGGCATGGGACTTCTTTACTGGCTAAAGGAAGCCAGCGAATCCGAACTGCTCTTGGGCTCCATCCCCAAATTGCACATCAAAGATCTCATGAGTTAGAGCTGTTTGATTCGCTACTTTCCGAGACCAGGTATGTTGGCGAAATAGGGCTTGATGGTGGTAAGGGATTTAAAGAGCATTGGGATGTCCAACTGAAGGTATTTCGGCACATACTCAATAGTGTGCATCGTGCTGGAGGTAAGATTATGACTATTCATAGTCGGGGAAGTGCATCAGCTACCATTGATGAGATTGAAAATATTGATGGGATAGCGATATTACATTGGTTTACTGGTACACCCAGGCAGCTAGAAAGAGCAATCGATTTAGGGTGTTGGTTCTCCGTGGGGCCTGCTATGCTCGATACAATTAAGGGGAAGGCCTTAGCTTTGAAAATTCCTAAATCACGCATTCTTACAGAAACCGATGGGCCATTTGGTAAGTTTCGTAATGAACCACTAATGCCATGGGATAGTGCGATTGCCGAGACTCAGTTAGCCACATTATGGGGAGCGAGCCCTATGGATGTTAAAGCCCAGCTTTCTGATAATTTAAGAAGACTGTGTAGTTATTAAGTGTTTAGATAAAACGAATAAGCGCTCCCTATGAATCGCTTATTCGTGTATTAGCCGACAAGCCTTATACCTCTAATACCCTCGCTAATCATGCTTCCGTGGTCAGCTGCCATCACGAAGTCAGCCCACCACTGCATCATAGGTCGTCGCTGCTCAAGATAATCACTGCGGTTATACGCACGACGAACCTCATTCTTATCCACGTGGGCCAACGCCGCTTCAATAACGTCAGGTGGAAAACCCTGTTCGTTAAGGGCTGTACTGGCGATAGAACGCAAACCGTGTGAAACGAGCACACCTCCAAAACCTGCACGTTTTAGCGACGCGTTAACGGTCTGGCTATTCATTGGCTGGTTGGGTTTGATACGGCTTGGGAAGATAAATTCGCGGTTGCCGCTCAAAGGCTTCATCATCTCTAGAACAGCCATCGCTTCGTCTGACAATGGAACAGTATGGTCACGGTTCATTTTCATTCGTGATGCGGGAATTTTCCATTCTCGCGCTTCCAGATCTAGTTCATCCCAGCGAGCTTCAGCCGCTTCGGCAGGGCGGGTAATAGTAAGAAGTTGCCACATGAACAGGCAGCGTGTGGAAAGGCTAATGCTGGCTGTTCGCATTGTCTGCATCAGTTGTGGTAGCTGATCCGGTCGAATGCTGGGCATGTTCTTTTTCTGAGGCTTCTCGAAGGCTTTACCGATATTAACGCTGGGAACAGCATCAATCAGCCCTGTGTTTTGGGCATAGATCATGACCTCATTAATGCGCTGGCACAGGCGACGAACGGTTTCCAGTGCTCCTCTGGCCTGAACCGGTTGGACGGCCTGAACCAGTGTATGAGCTTTAATATCTATAACGCTAATGTCGCCAATTGCAGGAAAAACATCTCTCTCAAGAGAGCGCCAGATATCCTCTGCGTAGTCATCGGTTACACTGGCTTTCTTTATATTCCACCAACGTTCAGCCACGAGCTGGAAAGTATTGGTTTTGGCTGCCAGCGAACTGCGAAGTTGTTCTTGCTGATGTTCCTGTGGGTCGATTTGTTTCGCCAGGAGAGAGCGTGACTCTGCTCGATAGTTTCTGGCATCGGCAAGCGTAACTGACGGGTAGGGGCCTATGCTCTTCTTCGCACGTTTCTTGGTGACAGGGCGAATGTAGCGAAACTGCCAGATTTTACTCCCGCTGGATTTGATAAGTAGCTCAAGGCCATCGCCATCATAGAGAACGTAGTCCGCTTCCTTGGATTTAGCAGATTCGATTTCTTTAACGGATAGAGGTTTGGTTTGTCTTGCCATTGCCGGGTTTCCATAGTTTTAGGCACCTCAAAAACAATAAAGCTTTATGAAGTGCCTAACAAGGTGCCTAAAAGGTTCGGATTTAATTAGTTGGCATCAGACTTCGCGGGACAAATTGCAGGTACAAAAAAGCCCGCAGGGCTTGTGCCATGCGGGCTCTTAAGACTTCATCGGATGACTCTGGTAATCACCGACGGAGAATTTTGGTGGAGCTGGCGGGAGTTGAACCCGCGTCCGAAATTTCTACATCCTCGGTACTACATGCTTAGTTTGTCTTTACATTCGCACGCCAGCTGCGGACAAACACGCCACTAACGAACTAGCCTGATTAGTTTTAACGCTTCAACCCCAGGCAGGGTTTCCACGCGATCTCTTTTGGGTTTGACCTCTCTTTGATCCCCGTCTTAAGAGCGGAAGCTAGGGAGAGAGGGCTCTTAGCAGGTTATTAAGCTGCTAAAGCGTAGTTTTCGTCGTTTGCGACTATTTTTTTGCGGCTTTTAACGAGGCAAACCGCCCCTCGGCATGCACCTTGGGTTTCGCAAATCCCGTCGAATCCAGAATCAGCCCCAATAGTGTTGAACTCAGTATACCAGATTTCACTTCCTCGATACCAGCCCGAAACGCTAACTTATTGAATAGTACAATAAGCGCGCAGAATCAACGTCCTGCGTTTTTCATGATACGTGCTTTGTCGAGCTGCCACTCGCGTGCTTTCAGGTCAGTACGTTTGTCGTGCTGTTTCTTACCTTTCGCCACGCCGATTTTCACTTTGCACCAGGCATTTTTCCAGTACAAAGAGAGCGCCACCACGGTGAAGCCTTCGCGGTTGATGCGTCCGTAGAGGGATTCCAGTTCGCGCTTGTTCAGCAGCAGCTTACGGGTGCGGGTTGGATCGCAGACGTAATGTGAAGAGGCGACGGTCAGCGGCGTAAAGTTCGCGCCGAACAGGAAGGCCTCACCGTCTTTCAGGATCACGTAGCTGTCGCCGATATTGGCTTTCCCGGCACGCAGCGATTTTACTTCCCAGCCCTGCAACGCAAGGCCAGCCTCGAATTCTTCTTCGATGAAATACTCGTGGCGAGCACGCTTGTTGAGCGCAATGGTCGCCGAACCAGGTTTATGTGCTTTTTTCTTCGTCATAAGTGTCGTAAAGCCGTCGGTAATCTGATTTTAAAAAGTCACCTCATTGCGTCCTGTGAGGTCTAACGCGCTATCTTAGCACGAGATAAGGCTTAGCGTTTTTTTAACAGGTGATAAATGTTATTATTTGTCTGTTGTGTGACCATGGAAAATGCTATGCCTCAGATTAGCCGTACTGCGCTTGTTCCCTACAGCGCGGAACAAATGTATCAGTTAGTGAACGACGTTCAGTCCTATCCGGAATTTATTCCAGGATGCACCGGTAGCCGGGTGCTGGAATCCGGCCCGACGCAGATGACTGCGGCCGTGGATGTCTCCAAAGCGGGGATCAGCAAAACGTTCACCACGCGCAATACCCTGACGAGCAATCAAAGTATTTTGATGCATCTGGTGGATGGTCCGTTTAAAAAACTGATGGGAGGGTGGAAGTTTACGCCACTGAGCGCTGACGCCTGCCGCATTGAGTTTCATCTGGATTTTGAATTTACCAATAAGCTGATCGAACTGGCGTTTGGCCGAATATTTAAAGAGCTGGCCTCGAATATGGTTCAGGCGTTCACCACGCGCGCCAAAGAGGTTTACAGTGTCGCATAAGATTGCTGTTGAGGTGGTGTATGCGCTGCCGGAGAAGCAGTATTTGCAGCGCGTGACGCTTGAAGAGGGCGCCACCGTTGAGGCGGCTATCCGGGCCTCCGGCATCCTTGAACTTCGCCGTGATATTGACCTGGCGAAGAATAAAGTCGGCATTTATAGCCGTCCGGTTAAGCTCGGTGATGTGCTGAAAGAGGGCGACAGGGTTGAAATCTATCGTCCGCTGATTGCCGACCCAAAAGAGTTGCGCCGTCAGCGAGCAGAGAAATCCGGTAAGTAGCCAAATAAACATACACAAAAAAGGTGCTCATTGAGCACCTTTTTGCGTTGCTGGCGCCTGATTATTTGGTCAGGGCAGGCTTGTTGTCGATGTTGGTCAGCACGCCAGCACTGCTGAAGGTCAGCGTCAGGGTTTGCTGGGTCACATCTTCATGACCAGGCTGCTGGCGGAATACATAGAACCACGTATTTGTGCCGAACGGATCGGACATCATCGGGGTTCCCAGGGCATAAGCGACCTGCTGTTGTGTCATACCTACGCGGATTTTGGACACATCGTTAGGAGTAAGGTAGTTCCCCTGGTTGATATCAGGACGGTAAACCACTTTCTCCAGAGTGGAACAGCCTGCGGTCAACATCAGAAGAACCGCTGCGGCAGCGGTCAGCGTTTTACAGCGCATAGTGATTTGATTCCTTTTCGGGCCCGAGCAGTACGCGGCTCATATGTAATATGCCGATGATAATAGACCTTGCCCCACTTTGAAACTGGTCTGGCGGCGTTTTTGTTGTTCTGTATGACCCTGAGATCCCGAAAAAGTTTATGCCGCCAGCAGTTCTTTCGCATTCGCGAGCGTATTACGGGTGACTTCACTGCCCCCCAGCAGGCGTGCCAGCTCCTGCAAGCGTGAGCGTTTATCCAGCGGTTTCATGTGCGTTTCCGTCATTTCGCCATCGGTTTCCTTGCTAACGATAAAGTGGTGATGACCACAGCCGGCGACCTGCGGCAGGTGAGTCACACACATAACCTGCGTCGATTCACCCAACTGACGCAGCAGTTTGCCGACAACGGCCGCGGTCGGGCCGCTGATACCCACATCCACTTCATCGAAAATCAACGCCGGGGTTTCCATTTTACGGGCGGTAATCACCTGAATGGCCAGGGCGATACGCGACAGTTCACCGCCAGAAGCCACTTTCGAAATCGCCTGTAAAGGCTGGCCTGGGTTGGTGGTGACGCGGAATTCTACGCGGTCTGCGCCTTCCGCCGTCAGGTGATGCTCTTCAAAGCGAACATCAATAGTGAACACCCCATGCGGCATCGCCAGCGTATGCATGCTGTCGGTAATATGCTGGCTAAGCTCCAGAGCATAGTGCTGTCGCACGTCGTGCAGCCGTTTCGCCGTTTCCAGCGCCTGCTGATGATGCAGATTAACCGCCAGAGACAAGGTTTCAAGGGAATCGGCCTGATCGTCCAGCTGCTGCTGTTCCTCCAGCAGAGACTGATAGTAATTCGGCAGCTCTTCCGGGGTAACGTGATGCTTACGCGCCAGTGAAATCTGACGGGAAATGCGTTGCTCAAGCTCGAACAGACGGTTCGGGTCGAGATCGAGACGTTCACAGTAGTGGCGCAGCTCATCCCCGGCTTCTGAAATCTGAATCGCGGCCTCTTCCAGCATTTCCAGTACGCCAGAAAGCTTATTGTCCATGCCGGTCAGTTCGGTAACAAGCTGACGCACGGTATACAGCTGGCTCTGCAAATTCACGTCTTCGCCATCCGCCAGCATGTTCAGGGCATTCTGGCTGATGGAAAGCAGCTGACCGCTGTTGGCCAGACGCTTGTACTCCTCGTCGATTTGCTCAAATTCACCCGCCTGAGGGTTAAATTCGTTCAGCTCTTTCAACTGATATTCCAGCAGCTCGGCGCGCGCGGTACGCTCCTGGCTTTGCTGTTGATGCTGCGCAAGTTCGCGGCAGCTTTGATGCCACTGACGATAGTGCTCCGCCATGAGTTGAGTAAGCGCGTACTCACCCGCGTAGCCATCGAGCAGGGCTTTCTGCTGTTCGGGTTTGATTAGCTGCTGGTGCGCGTGCTGACCATGGATCTGGATGAGCAGCTGGCCCAGCTCGCGAAGCTGGGAAAGGGGAACCGCTGTACCATTGATAAAACCGCGGGAGCGGCCGTCACTGCTGATGACGCGACGAAGTAAACACTCACGTCCATCTTCCAGCTGGTTCGCTTCCAGCCAGCGCAGGGCGGCAGGCGTGTCTTTTAACGAGAAGCGGGCGCAGAGATCGGCACGGGCCGCACCTGTGCGCACCATATCACCCTCTGCACGACCGCCGAGGCACAAGCCGAGGGCATCAATGGCAATGGATTTACCTGCACCGGTTTCACCGGTAATCGCCGTCATTCCACTATGGAAGTCGATCTCAAGCTCACGAACAATGGCAAAGTTGCTGATGGTCAGTTGTGCCAGCATAATTGTTTTCCTGTATGAAAAACCATAACTGTGTTTGTATACAGTATAAACTGGTTTTATATACAGTAAAGCGCTGGATGTAAAATCAGAACAATTTTTTTGACCAGCCGAGTTTTGAGCTTAATGTATTGAAATAACTGTAATCTTTTGGATGGATAAGGTTCAGGTGATAATCGCAGCGGCGAATGAGGACATCTTCTCCTTCTTGAATGGGAAGCGCAATCTGGCTGTCGCAGCTGATCTCCAGGTCGCTGCGGCGATGTGAAAAACGCAGGCGGATGGTGCTGTCGCCGTTGATCACCAGCGGACGCGCCGAGAGCGTATGCGGGAACATCGGCACCAGGGTGATCGCATCCAGCGATGGCGTCAGGATTGGGCCTCCGGCTGAAAGCGAATAGGCAGTTGACCCCGTCGGGGTTGAAATAATCAGCCCGTCAGAGCGCTGCGAGAAAGCGAAGATTTCGTCGATATAGACTTCGAACTCGATCATGTGCGCCACTTTACCAGGGTGGAGAACCACCTCGTTAATAGCGGTGCTGATGCGCTTCTGGCAATCCTGCTGGCAGACCTGGGCTTCAAGTAAAAACCGTTTTTCACTGATATAGTGACCTTCCAGCACGTCCGCCAGCTGCTGTTGCGCATTGTCCGGGTCGAGGTCGGTCAGGAAACCAAGATTGCCACGGTTAATACCAATAACCTTAATATCATAGCGAGCCAGCGTTCGCGCCGCGCCCAGCATATTGCCGTCGCCGCCGACCACCACGGCGAGATCCGCCTGCTGGCCAATTTCCGCCAGCGTGCCGGTTCTGACGCTTTTAAGCTGCAACTCCTGGGCGATCTGCTGCTCGACCATCACTTCATAGCCTTTACCACACAGCCAGCGATACAACATTTCATGTGTCGTCAATGCGGTAGGGTGACGCGGATGGCCGACGATCCCAATACACCTGAAATGATTATTCATTTTCTGGAGGTCCTTGTGCCTGATGAATGATGACAATCTGCCTTGTTCCCTTGAATCCAGGAAACTGATCCCCATAATAAGCGAAGTTAGCGAGATGAATGCAGAAAAACGCGGAGAAATTCATGAGTAGTAAAGAACAGAAAACGCCTGAGGGGCAAGCCCCTGAAGAAATTATCACGGAACAGCACGATGAAGTTGAGGCAGTAGAGCCAGACACGTCTGCTGAGCAGGTGGACCCGCGCGATGAAAAAATTGCCAATCTGGAAGCTCAGTTGGTAGAAGCGCAGAATCGCGAACGCGATGGCGTACTGCGTATCAAAGCGGAAATGGAAAACCTGCGCCGTCGTACCGAGCTGGACGTTGAAAAGGCGCACAAATTTGCGCTGGAGAAATTCGTCAACGAACTGCTTCCGGTGATCGACAGCCTGGATCGCGCGCTGGAAGTGGCGGATAAAGCTAATCCGGATAACGCGGCGATGATTGAAGGCATCGAGCTGACGCTGAAATCCATGCTGGATGTGGTGCGTAAGTTCGGTGTTGAAGTGATTGCCGATACGGATGTACCGCTGGATCCAAACGTTCACCAGGCCATTGCGATGGTGGAATCCGAAGACGTTGCCGCGGGTAACGTGCTGGGCGTGATGCAGAAAGGGTATACCCTGAACGGTCGTACTATTCGCGCTGCGATGGTGACCGTGGCGAAAGCGAAAGCGTAATTTGCCGACCCGTAGTGCCGGGTGGCGGCTTCGCCTTACCCGGCCTACAACATTACTCGGCGATACTTTCGCGTAAAGGTTTAACGGGCAGGACCTTCACCTGCTTAATCATGTTGTCCTGAACGTCCAGAATATCAATATCATACTGCGCAATGCGCACGCGCGTGCCTGCCGCCGGGATCTCTTCCAGCGCTTCCAGGATCATTCCGTTCATCGTCCGCGCTTCGTCTTCCGGCAAATGCCAGTTAAACGCTTTATTGATTTCACGAATGTTGGCGCTGCCGTCGATAAGCACTGACCCGTCGTTTTGCGGGGTGACTTCTTCTGCAAGGGAAGGCGACATTGACGTGGTAAAGTCCCCGACAATCTCTTCCAGAATATCTTCGACCGTCACCAGCCCCTGTATGTCGCCGTATTCATCCACCACCAGACCGACTTTCTTCTTGTTTCGCTGGAACTTCACCAGCTGCGTGCTCAGTGGGGTGCCTTCCGGCACGTAGTAAATTTCGTCGGCGGCGCGCAGCATCACCTCTTTGGTGAACTCGTTTTTCTCAGTCATCAGACGATAGGCCTCGCGCACACGCAGCATGCTGATGGCATCGTCGAGAGAATCGCGATAGAGGACGATACGCCCGTGCGGGGAGTGCGTCAGCTGGCGGACAATGGCCTTCCAGTCGTCGTTAATATCAATCCCGACGATTTCATTGCGCGGCACCATGATGTCGTCAACGCTGACCTTTTCCAGATCCAGCACCGACAGGAGCATGTCCTGATTGCGACGGGAGATCTGCGAGCGGGATTCGTTCACGATGGTACGCAGTTCGTCTTTGCTGAGCGCGCTACTGATGGTGACGTCTGCCTTTATACCAACCATGCGCATCAGCACCCGTGTCACCATATTCAGCAGCCAGACCAGCGGCATCATCAGAATAAGCAGCGGTGCTAACAGGAAGCTGCTCGGGTAGGCGACTTTTTCCGGGTAAAGCGCCGCGATGGTTTTGGGCAGTACTTCCGCAAACACCAGCACCACAAACGTGAGCACACCTGTGGCAATCGCCACGCCTGCGTTGCCGTACAGACGCATCCCGACGATGGTGCCCAGTGCAGAGGCGAGAATATTGACCAGGTTGTTACCGATAAGCACCAGGCTAATCAGACGGTCCGGCTTACGCAGAAGCTTTTCGACACGACGCGCGGCACGGTTACCCTGCTTGGCGCGATGACGTAACCGGTAGCGGTTCAGCGTCATCATGCCGGTTTCAGAGCCAGAGAAATAAGCGGAGATGACCACCATGATGACCAGAATGACGATCAGCGTGGTGGTAGAGATGTGTTCCAGGGGGAACTCCTTTTGTTACTTAGCCAGCAAATTGCTGTATGAAGCGGCTACCAAAATAGGCAAGCGTGAGAATGCCCGCACCCGCAACGTTGAACCAGACCACGCGACGACCGCGCCAGCCTTCATGATAATGGCCCCATAACAGGACAATATAGACAAACCACGCGATGATGGAGAGGACCGCTTTATCGATATTCTCCACGCTGAACAGGTTCTTCATATAAAACAAGCCCGTGCACAGCGTCAGCGTCAGCAAAACCACGCCGACCTGGGTGATGTGGAACATCTTACGCTCAATCACCATCAGCGGCGGCATTTCATGGTTAAACGCCAGCTTTTTATTTTTCAGCTGGTAGTCGATCCAGGCGAGCTGCATGGCGTAAAGGGCGGCGATGATCAGCGTCGCGTAGGAGAATAGAGACAGGCCGATATGCACCAGCATCCCCGGCGTGGCTTCCAGATGGGTAATAAACTCATTGGGCATGAACGTGGCTAACGCCAGGTTGATCAGCGCAAAGGCGTAGACTATCGGCAGCAGCAGCCAGCCACGATTTTTAGACGCGACAATGGTCATGACCGTACAGATCATCAGGCTGACCAGCGAGCCGACGTTCAGCACGCTCAGATTTTGCACGCTGCCGTCGCCGGGAATGATGCGTGATTCCAGCGCAAACGCATGGCTAATCAGTGCGATCACTGCCGAAAGAATAGCCATGCGCCGCCAGCCGCTGTTTTTTTGCAGCAGGCCAGGAATGATCAGCGCGAGGCTGACAGAGTAGGCAACAAGGGCGATCAGTGCGAAAACAGGCATATAGGCGTCGACAGTTGTCTTAATAAGAAAGAGAAGCAGTATAACGTTACGTGACGCCTGCTCCAACCGTTGCATAACAACAAAGGCGCCTTCATGTTATACTCCGGCAAAATTCTGTGTATGTGTCGCCCAGGCGACCTAACGTTTCTACCCCAGGCGAGAGACAATGTTTGATAATTTAACCGATCGTTTGTCGCGCACGCTGCGCAACATCAGCGGCCGTGGACGCCTCACCGAAGAGAACATCAAGGAAACGCTGCGCGAAGTGCGCATGGCGCTGCTGGAAGCAGACGTTGCGTTGCCGGTCGTGCGTGATTTTATCAACCGCGTGAAAGAGAAAGCGGTTGGTCATGAAGTTAACAAGAGCCTGACTCCGGGTCAGGAGTTCGTCAAAATCGTCCGTAACGAGCTGGTTTCGGCGATGGGCGAAGAGAACCAGGTGCTTAACCTGGCGGCTCAGCCACCAGCCGTCGTGCTGATGGCGGGTCTGCAAGGTGCGGGTAAAACCACCAGCGTCGGTAAGCTGGGGAAATTCCTGCGCGAAAAGCACAAGAAAAAAGTGCTGGTGGTTTCGGCGGACGTGTATCGCCCGGCGGCGATCAAACAGCTGGAAACGCTGGCCGAGCAGGTTGGCGTAGACTTCTTCCCGTCCGACGTGGCGCAGAAGCCTGTTGACATCGTTAACGCGGCGCTGAAAGAGGCGAAGCTGAAATTCTACGACGTGCTGCTGGTGGATACCGCCGGGCGACTGCACGTTGACGAAGCGATGATGGACGAAATCAAGCAGGTTCATGCTTCTATCAATCCGGTAGAGACCCTGTTTGTTGTCGACGCCATGACCGGTCAGGATGCGGCGAACACCGCAAAAGCGTTTAACGAAGCCCTGCCGTTAACCGGCGTGGTGCTGACCAAAGTCGACGGCGACGCTCGCGGCGGTGCGGCGCTGTCTATTCGTCATATCACCGGTAAGCCAATTAAGTTCCTCGGCGTGGGCGAGAAAACCGAAGCGCTGGAGCCGTTCCACCCGGATCGTATTGCCTCCCGTATCCTCGGCATGGGCGACGTGCTGTCGCTGATCGAAGATATCGAAAGCAAGGTTGACCGCGCGCAGGCTGAAAAACTCGCTAGCAAGCTGAAAAAAGGTGACGGTTTCGATCTGACCGACTTCCTTGAGCAACTGCGTCAGATGAAAAACATGGGCGGTATGGCAAGCCTGATGGGTAAACTGCCGGGTATGGGGCAGATCCCGGACAACGTCAAATCCCAGATGGATGACAAAGTGCTGGTGCGTATGGAGGCAATCATCAACTCGATGACGCTGAAAGAGCGCGCGAAGCCAGAAATCATCAAAGGTTCCCGCAAGCGCCGTATCGCAGCCGGTTGCGGCATGCAGGTCCAGGACGTTAACCGCCTTCTGAAACAGTTCGACGACATGCAGCGCATGATGAAGAAAATGAAGAAAGGCGGCATGGCGAAGATGATGCGCGGCATGAAAGGCATGATGCCGCCCGGTTTTCCTGGGCGATAATCGCTTTTGAGATTGCTTTTTGCCCGAAAATGAGTAAAATTTTCGGGCTTTTAATATGACACCCGGGCTCCGTTCCTCGATGGGGCCCGGTTGTTTTATTCACACAAGAGGATGTTATGGTAACTATTCGTTTAGCACGTCACGGCGCTAAAAAGCGTCCGTTCTACCAGGTTGTTGTGACTGACAGCCGTAATGCACGCAACGGTCGCTTCATTGAGCGCGTTGGTTTCTTCAACCCACTGGCCTCTGGCGCAGAAGAAGAAACTCGTCTGGATCTGGATCGTATCGCTCACTGGGTTGGCCAGGGCGCTACTGTTTCCGATCGCGTTGCTACGCTGATCAAAGCAGCAAACAAAGCAGCTTAATCTGTCACGGTGGTCATGATGAGCAATAAAGCACCTGTTGAACCGATCGTATTGGGAAAAATGGGTTCTTGCTACGGTATCCGTGGTTGGCTCAGAGTGTTTTCCTCCACTGAAGACGCTGATAGCATTTTTGATTACCAGCCTTGGTTTATCCAGAAAGCCGGTAAGTGGGAAGAGGTCGAGCTGGAAAGCTGGCGTCACCACAATCAGGACATCATCATCAAGCTGAAAGGCATTGACGATCGTGATGCCGCGAATGCGCTGACTAATTGTGAAATTGTCGTGGATTCGTCGCAGTTGCCGCAACTGGAAGAGGGTGACTACTACTGGAAAGACCTTATGGGTTGCCAGGTAGTGACCACTGAAGGCTACAGCCTGGGGAAAGTCATCGACATGATGGAAACCGGGTCAAATGACGTTCTCGTCATTAAGGCAAACCTGAAAGATGCATTTGGCATCAAGGAGCGGTTGGTCCCGTTCCTCGATGGACAGGTTATCAAGAAAGTCGATCTCACTACTCAAACCATTGAAGTAGATTGGGATCCTGGTTTTTAAATTCTCCGGATAAACGGTAAAAGACGGCGCTATGTGGATTGGCATAATTAGCCTGTTTCCTGAAATGTTCCGCGCGATTACCGATTACGGGGTAACTGGCCGGGCAGTAAAGAATGGCCTGCTGAGCATCCAGAGCTGGAGTCCTCGTGACTTCACGCATGACCGGCACCGTACCGTGGACGATCGTCCTTACGGCGGCGGACCGGGGATGTTGATGATGGTGCAACCCTTACGGGACGCCATTCACACAGCAAAAGCCGCGGCAGGTGAAGGCGCGAAGGTGATTTATCTGTCACCTCAGGGACGCAAGCTTGATCAAGCGGGCGTGAGCGAACTGGCGACGAATCAAAAGCTGATTCTGGTCTGTGGTCGCTACGAAGGGATAGATGAGCGCGTAATTCAAACCGAGATTGACGAAGAATGGTCTATCGGCGATTACGTTCTCAGCGGTGGTGAGCTACCAGCAATGACGTTGATTGACTCCGTCGCCCGGTTTATTCCGGGGGTTCTGGGCCATGAGGCTTCGGCAACGGAAGATTCCTTTGCCGATGGATTGCTGGACTGTCCACACTATACTCGTCCTGAAGTGTTAGAAGGGATGGAAGTCCCGGCAGTGTTACTGTCTGGAAACCATGCCGAGATACGTCGCTGGCGTTTGAAGCAGTCGCTGGGCCGGACCTGGCTTAGAAGACCTGAACTTCTGGAAAACCTGGCTCTGACTGAAGAGCAAGCAAAGTTGCTGGCCGAGTTCAAAACCGAACACGCGCACCAGCAGCATGAACATGATGGGAAAGCGTAATACGCTCCCGAATATCAGTTTACCCAGGATAAGAGATTAAATTATGAGCAACATTATTAAGCAACTTGAACAAGAGCAGATGAAGCAGGACGTACCTTCCTTCCGTCCAGGTGACACCGTGGAAGTGAAAGTATGGGTTGTTGAAGGTTCCAAAAAACGTCTGCAGGCATTCGAGGGCGTGGTTATCGCTATTCGTAACCGCGGTCTGCACTCTGCATTCACTGTTCGTAAAATTTCCAACGGCGAAGGCGTTGAGCGTGTCTTCCAGACTCACTCTCCGGTAGTTGACAGCATTGCTGTTAAACGTCGTGGTGCTGTACGTAAAGCTAAACTGTACTACCTGCGTGAGCGTACTGGTAAGTCTGCTCGTATTAAAGAGCGTCTGAACTAAGATTCGCTTAAGCGACATCCTGTCAGAAAGGGCTGGCCGAAAGGCTGGCCCTTTTTTTATCCCATCGCACCTCTCGCGTTAACCCTTCCGTCATAAATCATTTACAATGTTCGCCTCTTGGGGGGAGGGTAAGTGGATAACGTACTGCATCAGCATAGCTGGAAACGCGCAGCGGCATTGACCGCGCTGTTTGCGATCCTGCTGATCGTCGTGGCGCCGCTGATCTCCGTCTCGCTGCAAAAAGATCCCATGAGCGCCATGCCGGGCATGCACCATGACATGAGCATGATGTCGATGGACGAGCATCATGGGGATATGCCGCATTCCATGCCAGTTGACCATGCGGAAGCCTGCGGCTACTGCGTGCTGTTAGCGCATGTGCCGGGCGTGATGCTGGCGCTTATCGTTCTGCTCAGCGTGGTGTTGCAGCGGCTGCGCATGAAGCCGCCTCGTCAGGCGGTCAGCCACTGGCACTTTTTCCCCTGGCTTTACCCCGATACCCGCGCGCCGCCGCGTCGGTCTGCTTTCTCCCTTTAAAACAAAATCACTCACTTTTTGCCTTAAAAAGGAAAAGTATGACTACCTGCACTCCGCGCGCGGCATGGGGAAACCTGCTGCGTCGCCTCCATTTCTATATCGGGCTGTTTGTTGGTCCGTTTATTTTCTTCGCAGCGCTGACCGGTACGCTGTATGTCGCCACGCCGCAGCTTGAAAATGCGCTGTACCATCATGCACTCCACACGGATGCCGTGGGTGAGGCGCAGCCTCTTGCTGCACAAATTGCCGCGGCCGAAAAGGCCGTAGAATCAGATCTGCGTCTGCATGCCGTTCGTCCGGGGCTGGAAGAGGGCGAAACGACCCGCGTGATGTTTGCCGACCCGGCGCTGAGTACCTCCGAGCATCGGGCTATTTTTATTGATCCCGCCAGCCTTGAGGTTCGAGGGGATATGACCGTATACGGCACCAGCGGGATTTTACCGCTGCGTCAGACTATCGATTATCTGCATACCTCGCTGATGCTGGGCAACCTCGGGCGCCTCTATAGCGAGTTAGCCGCCTCGTGGATGTGGGTTGCTGCCCTGGGCGGGATCGCGCTGTGGTTCTATACCCGACCGAAGCGCCGTATTAACAATCGTTTCCAGAATCGTCGTCGCCTGCATGTGATCTTAGGCTGGACGTTACTGGCGGGAATGCTGCTGTTCTCAGTCACCGGGTTAACCTGGTCACAATGGGCCGGTGGCAACGTCGATAAGCTGCGTGCAGAGATGAACTGGCTGACGCCGCAGGTAAACACCACCCTTTCCGGTGCGCCGGAAATGATGGATGAACACGCCGAACATCGTGGTCATCACGGCGGAATGTCGATGCCTGAAATGCCTGTTGTACTGTCGCTTTTTGACAGCGTATTGCAAGCCGCCCGCCAGTCAGGAATTGATGCGAACAACGTTGAGATCCGTCCGGCAAGCAGGGTCGACCAGGCCTGGACGGTGACGGAAATCGATCGCCGCTGGCCGACGCAGGTTGATGCCGTTGCCGTGGACCCTCAATCTCTGAATGTGCTGGACAGGACTCGCTTTGGGGATTTCCCGCTGATGGCTAAACTCACCCGCTGGGGCGTGGATTTCCATATGGGGATCCTGTTTGGTCTGGCAAATCAGCTGCTGCTCATCGCGTTTGGCGTTGCGCTGTGCGTGCTGATTATCTGGGGATACCGGATGTGGTGGATGCGTCGTCCTGCGACGTCAGCCGCGAACCCGGTACAGACGCTCTGTCAAAGCTGGCTGGCATTGCCGCTGTGGGGAAGGGGAGTGACGTTCATGATAAGCCTCCTGCTGGGGCTGGCGTTGCCGGTAATGGGCGTCAGTCTGGCGGTATTTATCGTGATTGACTGGCTGCGCTGGCGAGCGGCTTCAGGCGTGTCGCTCGCCGGCACATCCGCTAAATAGTCTTAAGGCGTGCTGATAACTACCGCAACACGGCGGTTTTCAGCGCGCCCTTGCGCAGTACGGTTGCTGCTGAGAGGGTATTTTTTGCCTAAACCCCGCGTAGTGAGGTTGCTGCGCGGGATGTTCGCGCCCTTCGCCCAGGCATCCGCTACAACATTGGCACGTTTTAACGAAAGCGCTTCGTTGTAGCTCTCTTCGCCATAGTTATCCGTATGGCCGTCCATCCGGGCGTGATTCAGACCGGTTGCCGCCAGACGTGAGGCCATAGTCTGGATCTGCGTTTCACTTTCCGGACGCAGTCTGGCGTCATTTTTATCAAACAGGATCTTATCCGACAGGCCCAGGGACCAGTCGCCATTCAGTTCGTTAAAGCCGTAGGACTTCATGGCCGCGATTTGCTCTGGTGTGAATTTACCCTCCGGCGTCTGGCACCCGGACATAACCAGAGATGCCAGTAACAACGGCGCGAAGTATCGCTTCAACATATCGTCTTCCTTTCAGGGTATTGTTTTCGAACGCTGGTTTTTGACCAGGTACATATTGCGATCGGCTTGCTCCAGTAATGCCTCGACGGAGGCATTTTCCCACGCCAGAGCAAAGCCAATGCTGAGTGACATTGATGCTGTGTGTCCGTTATGCAGATCAAACGGACGGATAAATTGCTGCGACAGCGCAGCGCAAATATATTCGACCTCACGCGCGGTGTGGACGCCATAAAGGATCATGGCAAACTCGTCGCCGCCAAGACGGTAAGACTGATGACGTTTTTCGCCAAATTCGACCATCCTTTTTGCGGCTTCGATCAGTACGCAGTCACCCGCGGCATGGCCCCAGGTGTCGTTAATAAACTTGAAGTTATCACCGTCCAGGAAGAGCAGGGCAGAATTGGTCTTTGCCGAAGCGTCATTCATTAAGGCCGCAATGTTGTTGCGAAACGCGGCGCGGTTTGCAAGCCCCGTGAGCGGATCGTGCATGGCGGTACGCAACAGTTGAGCGTTTTTCGCCTGTAGCTTGAGCTGCCACTCTTCCATTTCATCCAGCAGGCTGTTGAAGTCTTCACCAAACTGGTGGAACTCTTCAATGCGGCCTTCCGTTACCCGGCGAGAGAAGTTGCGGTTGGTACGGACGTCATGCACAACGTCAGTGATGTTTTGCATTTCAACAACCATGCCATGATGTAGCGAGCGGGTGATGGTCAATGCGACGGCAGAGGCAAAAAGAATGCAGCCGGTGAGGACCGCAAATGAGAGCCAGATAAAGTGGCTAATCAGGCTGTCTCGTGCGGTCAGACGAATTTCGCCAATCACATTACCGTTATGTATGATGGGCTGTGCGACAGGAACAGGGAACAACCACCGGTTGACCAGCGCGCCCAGCGTGTCGGTATTATCCGCCGGGTTCCACGACCACCAGGCAAACCGTTTATGATGTGCATTAAGCACTTCCGCCACAGCAAATTGCCCCTGCTTGCCGAGGGTCGCCAGCGTTTCATTTGCCGCCACGGCATCGTTGAACACCAGAGAAGCCTCAAGGCTGTGGCTCATGGTGGCGCCGGTGAGTTCGAGGTTTTTTTGCGCGTATTGCTTTAATGTCACCACGGAAGCGAAACACAGCAGCAACCATATAAACGTCATCGTTATAATGACGCTTATCATGCTGATTCGCCGCAACGTTCTTTTAAACGTCGGACGCGGTGTTGGTGTGACTTCCTTATTCATGCTTCTTATTCCGTGCGAGCATTAATACATCCGGATTGACTCTTACGCCACTGCGCGTCAGCGCATCCAGATTTACGGAAAACCTGACCTTGTTGTGCTCTATTATCAGACAAAATGCGCTGCCAATAACGCATTCAGGATTTTGCTCTGACATTAATAGCAACGCCTGGCCCTGATATTGATTTATTATTTCCTGTTGTTTTGCCGGTGATTCGCTCCCGAAATAGAGGGCATCGCACCTTGCTGTGAGTGCTTCCCGATCGCTATGCACAATGACAGGACTATAGGGCAACGGGTTATTTACATCTTCACTGCTGAGCGCCTGTCTGTAACGGGAAGAGGCATAAATACAGAGCTTAGGCTGGCCGGAAAGTGCTGGCCATCGGGTGTAGCTTACAATACCAGAAACAATCGAACGTACCGATTTATCCGTTTCCGTGAGCGAGCCTGCCCTTACAGGGCTCACCAAAATGAACAGCATTAGCGCCAGGGGGAGGTGAAGCAAAGCGATCAAGAATGTATTTCTCATCAGAATCCGCCAAACCGCCCCGGAAATAGATGCCCTTATGAATTTCCGGCAGAATACCATTCTTTCTCAAAGCCGTCATTATGTCAGAAATATCCCTGTCTTGACCTAAGCTAAATCTTACAGAGCACGATATTCAAAGTAATTTAGGCAGGCTCAATTAAGTCTGCTGGAATTCATACTTTTATTCATTTTTTGTTGCCAGGATTTATGTAGCCACGCAACTTTCCCTCAATTCACCCGAGGATAATTAAGCTAACGGCCAGCGCCGGGATAGCGTGCCTGGTGTGAGCGTAGACTGGCGTTAAAAGCGCATGTGTAATTTTATGTTTACGATTTTAACCTGTGATTTGGCATTTAAATGGCTACTGTAAAATAATCTGTACGTATTTTGGATTGAAATCTTTACTTGATATGTTATCGTTGTGTCACCTCTTCGAGGAAAACCACTATCGCAAACGAGTTTTACAGGATCGCAATCATGCAAAAAGACGCGCTGAACAACGTACATATCACTGACGAACAGGTGTTAATCACCCCGGATCAACTGAAGGCGGAATTCCCGCTGAGCGTCGCGCAGGAAGCTCAGATTGAGCACTCTCGCCAGACCATTTCTGACATTATCGCAGGCCGCGATCCGCGCCTGCTGGTGGTATGTGGTCCTTGCTCCATTCACGATCCTGAAACCGCCATTGAGTACGCTCGTCGATTTAAAGCATTAGCGGAGGAGGTCAGCGATAGCCTCTATCTGGTGATGCGCGTCTATTTTGAAAAGCCACGTACTACGGTTGGCTGGAAAGGATTGATCAACGATCCGCACATGGATGGCTCGTTTGATGTGGAAGCGGGCCTGAAGATTGCGCGTCGCCTGCTGGTGGAGCTGGTCAGCATGGGGCTGCCGCTGGCAACCGAAGCGCTGGATCCGAACAGCCCGCAGTACCTCGGCGATCTGTTTAGCTGGTCTGCGATTGGGGCGCGCACCACCGAGTCACAAACCCACCGCGAGATGGCGTCTGGCCTGTCTATGCCGGTTGGTTTTAAAAACGGTACCGACGGCAGCCTGGCCACGGCGATTAACGCCATGCGCGCCGCCGCCATGCCCCATCGTTTTGTCGGGATCAACCAGGCGGGCCAGGTATGCCTGCTGCAAACGCAGGGCAATCCGGACGGGCATGTGATCCTGCGCGGTGGTAAAGCGCCAAACTACAGCCCGGCGGATGTCGCGCAGTGTGAAAAAGAGATGGAACAGGCGGGACTGCGTCCGGCGCTGATGGTAGATTGCAGTCATGGTAATTCGAATAAAGATTACCGTCGCCAGCCTGCGGTTGCAGAATCTGTGATTGCACAGATTAAAGATGGTAACCGTTCAATTATCGGCCTGATGATTGAAAGTAATATTCATGAAGGCAATCAGTCATCGGAACAGCCGCGTAGCGCGATGAAGCCCGGCGTCTCGGTCACGGATGCTTGCATCAGCTGGGAAACCACTGATGCGCTACTGCGTGAGATCCACAAAGATTTGAACGGCCAGCTGGCGACGCGTCTGGCATAAGAGGATAGTTATGGTTGCTGAATTGACCGCATTACGCGATCAAATTGATGAAGTGGATAAGGCGTTGCTGGACCTGCTGGCGCGCCGCATGGCACTGGTTGCTGAGGTCGGCGAAGTTAAAAGCAAATACGGCCTGCCAATTTACGTTCCGGAGCGTGAGGCCTCTATGCTCGCCTCCCGCCGTAAAGAGGCACAGGCGCTGGGCGTTTCACCGGACTTAATTGAAGATGTCCTGCGTCGTGTGATGCGGGAATCCTATTCCAGCGAAAACGACAAGGGCTTCAAAACTCTCTGTCCGTCGCTGCGTCCGGTGGTGATTGTCGGTGGCGGCGGCCAGATGGGGCGTCTGTTTGAAAAAATGCTGACGATTTCTGGCTATCAGGTGCGCATCCTGGAAAAAGAGGACTGGCCGCATGCGCCGGAACTCATGAAGGATGCCGGAATGGTTATCGTCAGCGTACCGATTCATGTGACGGAGCAGATTATCGCGAAACTTCCTCCGCTGCCGGAAGATTGCATTCTGGTGGATCTGGCGTCCGTTAAAAATGGCCCTCTACAGGCAATGCTGGCGGCGCACACCGGGCCCGTGCTTGGGTTACACCCGATGTTTGGCCCGGACAGCGGCAGCCTGGCGAAGCAGGTAGTGGTTTACTGCGACGGACGGCAGCCGGAAGCCTACCAGTGGTTCCTGGAACAGATCCAGGTCTGGGGAGCACGTTTGCACCGCATTAGCGCGGTAGAGCATGACCAGAACATGGCGTTTATTCAGGCGCTGCGCCACTTTGCAACCTTCGCCTATGGTCTGCACCTGGCGGAAGAGAACGTTCAGCTTGAACAATTGCTGGCGCTTTCCTCGCCAATCTATCGTCTGGAGCTGGCGATGGTCGGGCGACTGTTTGCCCAGGATCCACAGCTTTACGCCGACATCATCATGTCGTCTGAAAATAACCTGGCGCTGATCAAGCGCTACTATCAGCGTTTTGGCGAAGCGATCACCTTGCTGGAACACGGCGATAAACAAGCGTTTATCGACAGTTTCCGTAAAGTGGAGCACTGGTTCGGTGATTACGCCACGCGATTCCAGAGTGAAAGCCGCACGCTGTTGCGCCAGGCAAATGACAGTCGCCAGTAATCTGATGATGTATATACTAAAAGCCAGCAATGCTGGCTTTTTTCATTTTGGGGAACTGTCATGGCTGAACCGCAGCTGCTGTTGAACTATACCGGGCATCTGCCCGAATGCCCGACGTGGAGTGCTGAAGAGAAGGCGCTCTACTGGGCGGATATTCTGGAAGGGGAGATTCATCGGTACCATCTGCCCACCGCGGAACACTCGGTGCTCTCATTCCATGAAGAAGTTGGGTGTTTTGCCCTGCGTGAACGCGGCGGATTTATCGTCGCGATGCGAAACGCCATCTGGCTGACCGATAAACACGGCCTGCTCCAGCGTAAGGTTTGCGATAACCCGTCCAACCCGCAGCTTGCACGCTTTAACGATGGAGGCACCGACCATCAGGGACGGTTTTATGCGGGCACGTTCTGGGGGCTGGGAGATTATAACGGCGCCATGTTGATGCGTATCGACAACGACCTGACACCGAAAGTGATCCAGTGCGATATTCAGGGGCATAACGGTTTAGCGTTTAGTCCTGACAAACGGTGGATGTTTACTTCTGATACGCCGAACGGTGTGATTTACCGTACGCCGCTTGATGAGCAGGGGGAACCCGGTAAGCGCGAAGAGTTTCGCCGTTTTAGTGAGGGAGACGGTATACCCGACGGAGCGGCAATGGATGAGGAAGGCTGCTACTGGAGCGCACTGTTTGACGGCTGGCGTATCGCACGGTTTTCACCGCAAGGCGAACAGCTGGAAGAATACCGGCTGCCGGTACGCTGCCCGACAATGGTCTGCTTTGGCGGCGACGATATGAAAACGCTGTTTATCACCACCACGCGGGAAAATATGGAGGCGGAGGAGCTGGCGAAATACCCGCTTTCCGGTGCCATCTTCACCCTGCCTGTAAATGTGGCAGGGATGAAGAAAAGCCGCTTTATCGAACATTAAGCCGGATCGACCGGGACCACGTTTTCGCTCGGATAGCAGCCCAGTACTTTCATGGAGCGTGTGATCTCGCCCAGTTCGCGCAGGGCTTTCTGCATGGATGCAGACTCCAGGTTGGCCTGAACGTCGAGATAGAACATCTCTTCCCACGGGTTGCCATGTATTGGGCGGGATTCCAGCTTCGTCATGATCAGGTTGTGATTACGCAGCACCAGCAGCGCTTCAACCAGCGCACCCGCCTGCTGGCCGGTCGCCATCAGCAGGGTGGTTTTCGCCGGAACCTGGTCGGACACGTTGATGGCCTTGCGGGCAAGAACCACGAAACGGGTGATATTTTGCGTCTGGTTGGCCAGATTGCGTTCCAGCACCTGTAAGCCATACAGCGCGCCGCCCGCTTCGCTACCGAGTGCCGCGACGGCAGGAGAGTTTGCCTGCGCCACTTTTTCCATCGCCGCCGAGGTGCTTTCGGTGTACTCAATTTTCCAGTGCGGATAACGGTTCAGGAACTGGCTGCACTGCTGGAACGGCTGCGGGTGGCTGTACACCGTTTCAATCTGACTCAGATCGGTTGAGCCAGAGACCAGCACGCAGTGATCGATAGGAATAGTCAGCTCACCGACCAGCGACAGGCTGGTGTGCTGGAGCAGATCGTAAACATCGTTGATGGCGCCGGAACTGGTGTTCTCAATAGGCACCACGGCGTAATCTGCCTGGCCGGTTTCGACCTGGTTGAAGATGTCTGCAAATTTTGCACAACCGCTCTCAATGAACTCTTCGAAATGACGGGCTGCGTACTGGCGAGCCGCCAGGTGAGAATAAGAACCTTTCGGGCCGAGGAAAGCGATCCGAGCAGAGTGCGGGTTGGTTTTGTTCAGATGCTGCTGGAGCAGGGCCTGTTGCGTCAGAACGGAATCTTCAATGATGAGCTGGAACAGGCGGGTGATGTAGTGGGCATCAAGATGATGCGCTTTGCCGAGCTGTATCAACCGTTCCAGTAAATCACGCTCGCGATCGATATCGCGCACCGGCCGATGAGAATCCAGCTTGGCTTTGCCAACTTCAATGGCGAGCGCGCGGCGTTCTGCCAGCAGGGCCAGTAACTTTTCGTCGAGTGCACTGATTTTTACGCGTAAATCCAGGAGCGGGTTTTCCGGTGTCATAGTGTTGTCTGTCTCATTTTATCGTTATCAATAAAAAAGGCCTCCCGGTGTGGGAGGCCTTGTTGTTCGTCTTCGCATTCTTTATCACACGACGAAACGCCTCCCGGTCAGGGGAAGGTAAAAAAGAATGCGAAGAAAAACGGCGTCTGTTTCATTAGGTCATCCTGAAATTGATAGGGTTAAAGTACCTGTACTGTTTTGATCCTGTCAATAAAAAACGCGCCCGAAGGCGCGTTGTCGGTACACTCAATTTAAAGGATTACTCTTCTTCAACTTCTTCCGCGAAGCTGGCGTCTTTCACCGATGTTGTGGCGCGACGGGCTTCACCTTTGTGTTGCACTTTATTGAGCTGCCGTTCCAGCTTGTTGATCAAATCGTTAATTGCGGTGTACATATCCTCGTGTTTAGCGCTGGCGACCAGATGGCCGTTTGGAGTATTGATAGTTGCATCAGCGACGAAACCCTGCGGCTCCTTGGACAGGATGATATGTGGATTAATCAAATGTGTTTGCCATTTATCCAGTTTGGCGAGACGGTCTGCGACGTGCTGGCGGATTGCCGGAGTAATTTCCATTTGTTTACTGGTAATGTTCATTGTCATAAATTTTACCTCTTGTCTTTCCGTCTTGGTGATTCCAGCATACCCGACCTAATGTCAAAATGTGTGATTTAGATCACGTTATTTTGTCGGTTTTTGTCAGGGAATCTTTTTTGTGAGGCAGGGCAGGAAGAGGTGAGATTTACCTTGTCGAAGCCAGCAATTGCGGTCATAGTTGACTGGATGTGTTGAAGCTAAACCGCTTCAGCGTAAGTCTGAAAGAATAAAAAAACGGCAGCCTGCGGGCTGCCGTTATGCGTTGTAGCGGTATCAGGTGTTGCTGCTGTTCGCGGCGATGATTTTCGCCACTTTGTCAGCCTGAGCCGTCATCTGCATCTGGCGATACGCATTCTCCATCAGCTTCAGGCCATCACGCGTGGCCTGGGTATCTGGATAATCACGCAGCATGCCTTCTACACGGTTAACCACGGCAACCCATGCGCCACGGCGAGTGTAGTATTCCGCGACGGAGTACTCGTATTTCGCCAGACGATCTTTCAGGAACACCAGACGCTTAGTGGCATCGGTAATGTACTGGCTGTTCGGGTAGCTACGCACCAGTTTGGAGAAGTCATTGAAAGCATCACGCGCATGTTGCGGGTCACGGTCAGAACGATCCACCCCGAAGAAGCCCTGCAATGCACTGTCATCCAGCGCCATGTTAGTCAGGCCGCGCATGTACATCACGTAATCGATGTTAGGATGGGTAGGGTTCAGACGCATGAAACGATCGATCGTTGCCTGAGCCAGCGGCAGATCGGCATTTTTATAGTAGGCGTAGATCAGATCTAACTGTACCTGCTGTGAATACGGACCAAACGGATAGCGATTATCCAACGCTTCCAGTTGCGTTATCGCCTGTTTCCAGTTACCGTCCTGCAACTTTTGTTGTGCAGTCGCATAGATTTCATTCGGCGGATTGTCAGGGACCTGTTCATTCGAACCGGAGCAGCCCACCAAAGCCAGGCTCAACGTGGCCGCTGCCACCAGATATTTCATGCGCGTCATGACGTTTTGACTTTCCTCAAATGTTTGTCCGGGAGAAACTCAGTTCCTGCTCCCGATTAAGACCAGCTACAATAGCACACTATATTAAACGGCAAAGCCGTAAAACCCAACGTTAAACGAAGAAGCAGTTTATGGCACAACGAGTAGAACTCACCGCAACAGTCTCCGAAAATCAGCTCGGTCAACGCTTAGATCAGGCTTTGGCCGAATTGTTCCCTGATTATTCGCGTTCACGTATAAAAGAATGGATCCTTGACCAGCGCGTGCTGGTAAACGGCAAGATCTGGGACAAACCAAAAGAGAAAGTGTTTGGTGGGGAAGCTGTCGCCATCAATGCTGAAATCGAAGAGGAAGTCCGCTTCGAGCCGCAGGATATCCCGCTGGATATCGTCTACGAAGATGACGATATTCTGGTCATCAATAAACCGCGTGACTTTGTTGTCCATCCGGGCGCGGGTAATCCTGACGGTACGGTACTTAACGCACTCCTTCATTATTACCCGCCGATAGCTGACGTACCGCGTGCCGGTATCGTTCACCGTCTGGATAAAGACACCACGGGTCTGATGGTGGTGGCGAAGACGATCCCCGCCCAGACTCGACTGGTGGAATCTTTGCAGCTGCGCGAAATCACCCGTGAGTATGAAGCGGTGGCGATTGGTCATATGACCTCTGGCGGCACGGTGGAAGAGCCGATTAGTCGTCATCCAACCAAGCGTACGCATATGTCCGTACACCCGATGGGTAAACCGGCGGTAACCCATTACCGCATCATGGAACATTTCCGTATTCATACGCGCCTGCGTCTGCGTCTGGAAACCGGGCGTACTCACCAGATCCGCGTGCACATGGCGCATATTACCCATCCGCTGGTGGGTGACCCTGTTTACGGCGGTCGTCCGCGTCCACCAAAGGGCGCATCGGATGAATTCATCTCCGTGCTGCGTAAATTCGATCGCCAGGCGCTGCATGCGACGATGCTACGTCTTTACCACCCAATCACCGGAATTCAGATGGAATGGCATGCGCCTATCCCACAGGATATGGTGGAACTTATCGACGCGATGCGCGCAGATTTCGAAGAACATAAGGATCACGTGGACTGGTTATGACCAAACTGATTGTCCCGGAGTGGCCGCTGCCTGAAGGCGTGGCCGCCTGTAGCTCGACCCGTATCGGTGGCGTGAGCCAGGGTGCGTGGGCGTCTTTGAACCTCGGTGCGCACTGTGGCGATAACCTGGAGCACGTCGAAGAGAACCGTAAACGCCTCTTTGCTGCGGGAAACCTTCCTTCAAAACCGGTCTGGCTTGAGCAGGTGCACGGTAAAGCGGTGCTGAAGCTTACGGGTGAGCCCTATGCGTCTAAACGCGCCGATGCTTCGTACAGCAATACGCCGGGAACGGTTTGCGCGGTGATGACCGCTGATTGCCTGCCGGTGTTGTTTTGTAACCGTGCCGGTACGGAGATTGCAGCAGCGCATGCGGGCTGGCGTGGCCTGTGTGAAGGCGTACTTGAAGAGACCGTTGCCTGCTTCCAGGACGATTCTGCAAATCTCATCGCCTGGCTTGGCCCGGCGATTGGCCCGCAGGCATTTGAAGTGGGGCCTGAGGTTCGGCAAGCTTTTATGGAAAAAGATCCTCAGGCGGTTAATGCGTTTGTGGCGTCCGGCGATAAATATCTGGCCGATATTTATCAGCTTGCCCGCCAGCGCCTTAATAATGTCGGCGTGACCCAGATCTTTGGCGGAGATCGCTGTACATTCACCGAAAAGGGTGATTTTTTCTCCTATCGCCGTGACAAGACGACAGGCCGTATGGCAAGTTTCATTTGGCTGATATAACCTAAAGAATCAAGACGATCCGGTACGCGCCGTTTTCTTTTCACATAATTCAGGTTATTAACCTTGAATAATTGAGGGATGACCTCATTTAATCTCCAGTAGCAAATTTGACCTGTTATGGGAGGAGTTATGCGTCTGGATCGTCTTACTAATAAATTCCAGCTTGCTCTCGCCGATGCCCAGTCCCTCGCACTGGGGCACGACAACCAATTTATCGAACCTCTTCATTTAATGAGCGCCTTGCTGAATCAGGAAGGGGGATCGGTACGTCCTTTGTTAACGTCCGCTGGCATTAATGCCGGCCAGTTACGCACCGCCATCGATCAGGCGCTGAGTCGTTTACCGCAGGTAGAAGGTACCGGTGGCGACGTACAGCCGTCACAGGATCTGGTGCGTGTACTGAACCTTTGCGACAAGCTGGCGCAAAAACGTGGGGACAACTTTATTTCGTCAGAGCTGTTTGTTCTGGCGGCGCTTGAATCACGCGGTACCTTAACCGACCTGCTGAAATCCGCCGGTGCAACCACCGCTAATGTGACCCAGGCGATTGAGAAAATGCGCGGAGGTGAAAGCGTGAACGACCAGGGAGCCGAAGACCAACGTCAGGCTTTGAAAAAATTTACGGTCGATCTGACCGAACGTGCCGAGCAGGGCAAACTTGACCCGGTAATCGGTCGCGACGAAGAAATTCGCCGGACTATTCAGGTACTGCAACGCCGTACCAAAAACAACCCGGTGCTGATTGGTGAGCCTGGCGTCGGTAAAACCGCCATCGTTGAAGGGCTGGCGCAGCGTATCGTTAATGGCGAAGTGCCCGAAGGGCTGAAAGGCCGTCGCGTACTGGCGCTGGATATGGGCGCGCTGGTGGCCGGGGCGAAATACCGCGGTGAATTTGAAGAGCGTCTGAAAGGCGTGCTGAACGATCTGGCGAAACAGGAAGGCAACGTCATCCTGTTTATTGACGAACTGCACACTATGGTGGGGGCAGGTAAAGCTGACGGCGCAATGGATGCAGGGAACATGCTGAAACCTGCGCTGGCACGTGGTGAACTTCACTGCGTCGGTGCCACTACGCTGGACGAGTATCGTCAGTACATTGAAAAAGATGCCGCGCTGGAGCGACGCTTCCAGAAGGTGTTTGTCGCAGAACCAAGCGTTGAAGATACCATCGCGATTTTGCGTGGTCTGAAAGAGCGTTATGAGCTGCACCATCATGTGCAGATCACTGACCCGGCCATCGTTGCGGCGGCGACGCTTTCGCATCGTTACATTGCCGACCGTCAGTTGCCGGATAAAGCCATCGACCTTATCGATGAAGCGGCGTCCAGCATCCGTATGCAGATTGACTCGAAACCGGAAGAGCTGGACCGACTCGATCGCCGCATTATTCAGCTCAAGCTGGAACAGCAGGCATTGAACAAAGAGTCTGATGAAGCGAGTAAGAAACGCCTCGATATGCTCAACGAAGAGCTGGATGAGAAAGAGCGTCAGTATTCTGAGCTGGAAGAAGAGTGGAAAGCAGAGAAAGCCTCCCTCTCTGGCACCCAGACAATCAAGGCGGAGCTGGAGCAGGCGAAAATTGCCATTGAGCAGGCGCGTCGCGTAGGGGACCTGGCGCGGATGTCCGAGCTACAGTACGGCAAGATCCCTGAGCTGGAAAAACAGCTTGAGATCGCCACGCAGTCGGAAGGCAAAACCATGCGTCTGTTGCGTAATAAAGTGACGGACGCCGAGATTGCCGAAGTGCTGGCGCGCTGGACGGGGATTCCTGTAGCTCGCATGATGGAAAGTGAACGCGAAAAACTGCTGCGTATGGAGCAGGATCTGCATCAGCGCGTCATTGGCCAGAACGAAGCGGTCGAAGCGGTATCTAACGCCATTCGTCGTAGCCGTGCGGGGCTGTCCGATCCGAATCGTCCCATCGGCTCGTTCCTGTTCCTGGGGCCAACCGGTGTCGGTAAAACCGAGCTGTGTAAAGCGCTGGCTAACTTTATGTTCGACAGCGATGACGCGATGGTGCGTATCGATATGTCCGAGTTTATGGAGAAACACTCTGTCTCGCGTCTGGTCGGTGCGCCTCCGGGATATGTCGGTTATGAAGAGGGCGGTTACCTGACGGAAGCGGTTCGTCGTCGTCCTTATTCCGTCATCCTGCTGGATGAAGTGGAAAAGGCTCATCCTGACGTGTTTAACATTCTGTTGCAGGTGCTGGATGATGGACGCCTGACGGACGGGCAGGGAAGAACGGTCGATTTCCGTAACACGGTGGTGATCATGACCTCGAACCTGGGTTCCGATTTGATTCAGGAACGCTTCGGTGAGCTGGATTACAGCCATATGAAAGATCTGGTGCTGGGTGTGGTCAGCCAAAACTTCCGTCCGGAGTTCATCAACCGTATTGATGAAGTAGTCGTGTTCCATCCGCTGGGTGAGAAACACATTGCGTCGATTGCGCAGATCCAGTTGCAGCGTCTGTACAAGCGTCTGGAAGAGCGTGGGTATGAAATCCACATCTCGGATGATGCGCTGAAACTGCTGAGCGAGAATGGTTACGATCCTGTTTATGGCGCGCGTCCGTTAAAACGTGCAATCCAGCAGCAGATCGAAAACCCGCTGGCGCAGCAAATCCTTTCCGGGGAGCTGGTTCCGGGCAAAGTTATCCGTCTGGAAGCCAACGAAGACCGAATTGTGGCAGTGCAGTAAGTCACAAAACGCAAAAACGGGCCGCTTGCGGCTCGTTTTTGTTTAAAAACCAGGCAAGAATTAAGGTCTGAGATGTGTTTTGCCTGGAAAGTGAGCAGTCAGTAAATAATTTTCACTTTGCACTTGCAGCCTCAGAATAACTCCCTATAATGCGCCTCCACTGACACGGAACAACGGCACGCACGCCGCCGGGTTAGCAGAGAAAAGCAAAATAAACGCTTGACTCTGAAGCGGGAAAGCGTAATATGCACACCCCGCGCCGCAGCGAAAACGTAGCGGCACTGCTCTTTAACAATTTATCAGACAATCTGTGTGGGCACTCAAAGTGACATGGATTCTTAATGTCCTCGGACACTAAATGAATACCAAGTCTCAACGAGTGAACACGTAATTCATTACGAAGTTTAATTCATTGAGCATCAAACTTAAATTGAAGAGTTTGATCATGGCTCAGATTGAACGCTGGCGGCAGGCCTAACACATGCAAGTCGAACGGTAACAGGAAGCAGCTTGCTGCTTCGCTGACGAGTGGCGGACGGGTGAGTAATGTCTGGGAAACTGCCTGATGGAGGGGGATAACTACTGGAAACGGTAGCTAATACCGCATAACGTCGCAAGACCAAAGAGGGGGACCTTCGGGCCTCTTGCCATCGGATGTGCCCAGATGGGATTAGCTAGTAGGTGGGGTAACGGCTCACCTAGGCGACGATCCCTAGCTGGTCTGAGAGGATGACCAGCCACACTGGAACTGAGACACGGTCCAGACTCCTACGGGAGGCAGCAGTGGGGAATATTGCACAATGGGCGCAAGCCTGATGCAGCCATGCCGCGTGTATGAAGAAGGCCTTCGGGTTGTAAAGTACTTTCAGCGGGGAGGAAGGCGACAGGGTTAATAACCCTGTCGATTGACGTTACCCGCAGAAGAAGCACCGGCTAACTCCGTGCCAGCAGCCGCGGTAATACGGAGGGTGCAAGCGTTAATCGGAATTACTGGGCGTAAAGCGCACGCAGGCGGTCTGTCAAGTCGGATGTGAAATCCCCGGGCTCAACCTGGGAACTGCATTCGAAACTGGCAGGCTAGAGTCTTGTAGAGGGGGGTAGAATTCCAGGTGTAGCGGTGAAATGCGTAGAGATCTGGAGGAATACCGGTGGCGAAGGCGGCCCCCTGGACAAAGACTGACGCTCAGGTGCGAAAGCGTGGGGAGCAAACAGGATTAGATACCCTGGTAGTCCACGCCGTAAACGATGTCGACTTGGAGGTTGTGCCCTTGAGGCGTGGCTTCCGGAGCTAACGCGTTAAGTCGACCGCCTGGGGAGTACGGCCGCAAGGTTAAAACTCAAATGAATTGACGGGGGCCCGCACAAGCGGTGGAGCATGTGGTTTAATTCGATGCAACGCGAAGAACCTTACCTACTCTTGACATCCAGAGAACTTTCCAGAGATGGATTGGTGCCTTCGGGAACTCTGAGACAGGTGCTGCATGGCTGTCGTCAGCTCGTGTTGTGAAATGTTGGGTTAAGTCCCGCAACGAGCGCAACCCTTATCCTTTGTTGCCAGCGGTTAGGCCGGGAACTCAAAGGAGACTGCCAGTGATAAACTGGAGGAAGGTGGGGATGACGTCAAGTCATCATGGCCCTTACGAGTAGGGCTACACACGTGCTACAATGGCGCATACAAAGAGAAGCGACCTCGCGAGAGCAAGCGGACCTCATAAAGTGCGTCGTAGTCCGGATTGGAGTCTGCAACTCGACTCCATGAAGTCGGAATCGCTAGTAATCGTGGATCAGAATGCCACGGTGAATACGTTCCCGGGCCTTGTACACACCGCCCGTCACACCATGGGAGTGGGTTGCAAAAGAAGTAGGTAGCTTAACCTTCGGGAGGGCGCTTACCACTTTGTGATTCATGACTGGGGTGAAGTCGTAACAAGGTAACCGTAGGGGAACCTGCGGTTGGATCACCTCCTTACCTTAAAGAACCTGCCTTTGCAGTGCTCACACAGATTGTCTGATGAAAAGTAAATAGCAAGGCGTCTTGCGATTGAGACTGTACGTCCCCTTCGTCTAGAGGCCCAGGACACCGCCCTTTCACGGCGGTAACAGGGGTTCGAATCCCCTAGGGGACGCCACTTGCTGGTTCGTGAGTGAAAGTCACCTGCCGTCATATCTCAAAACTGACTTGCGAGTCATGTTTGAGATATTTGCTCTTTAAAAATCTGGATCAAGCTGAAAATTGAAACGACACATCTTTAATGGTGTGTTCGAGTCTCTCAAATTTTCGCAATCGGAAGTGAAACATCTTCGGGTTGTGAGGTTAAGCGACTAAGCGTACACGGTGGATGCCCTGGCAGTCAGAGGCGATGAAGGACGTGCTAATCTGCGAAAAGCGCCGGCGAGGTGATATGAACCTTTGACCCGGCGATGTCCGAATGGGGAAACCCAGTGCAATCCGTTGCACTATCGTTAACTGAATACATAGGTTAACGAGGCGAACCGGGGGAACTGAAACATCTAAGTACCCCGAGGAAAAGAAATCAACCGAGATTCCCCCAGTAGCGGCGAGCGAACGGGGAGCAGCCCGGAGTCTGAATCAGCTTGTGTGTTAGTGGAACGGTCTGGAAAGTCCGACGGTACAGGGTGATAGTCCCGTACACGAAAGCACACATGCTGTGAACTCGAAGAGTAGGGCGGGACACGTGGTATCCTGTCTGAATATGGGGGGACCATCCTCCAAGGCTAAATACTCCTGACTGACCGATAGTGAACCAGTACCGTGAGGGAAAGGCGAAAAGAACCCCGGCGAGGGGAGTGAAAAAGAACCTGAAACCGTGTACGTACAAGCAGTGGGAGCCTCTTTATGGGGTGACTGCGTACCTTTTGTATAATGGGTCAGCGACTTATATTCTGTAGCAAGGTTAACCGTATAGGGGAGCCGAAGGGAAACCGAGTCTTAACTGGGCGTTAAGTTGCAGGGTATAGACCCGAAACCCGGTGATCTAGCCATGGGCAGGTTGAAGGTTGGGTAACACTAACTGGAGGACCGAACCGACTAATGTTGAAAAATTAGCGGATGACCTGTGGCTGGGGGTGAAAGGCCAATCAAACCGGGAGATAGCTGGTTCTCCCCGAAAGCTATTTAGGTAGCGCCTCGTGAACTCATCTTCGGGGGTAGAGCACTGTTTCGGCTAGGGGGCCATCCCGGCTTACCAACCCGATGCAAACTACGAATACCGAAGAATGTTATCACGGGAGACACACGGCGGGTGCTAACGTCCGTCGTGAAGAGGGAAACAACCCAGACCGCCAGCTAAGGTCCCAAAGTCATGGTTAAGTGGGAAACGATGTGGGAAGGCACAGACAGCCAGGATGTTGGCTTAGAAGCAGCCATCATTTAAAGAAAGCGTAATAGCTCACTGGTCGAGTCGGCCTGCGCGGAAGATGTAACGGGGCTAAACCATGCACCGAAGCTGCGGCAGCGACGCTTATGCGTTGTTGGGTAGGGGAGCGTTCTGTAAGCCGTTGAAGGTGTCCTGTGAGGGGTGCTGGAGGTATCAGAAGTGCGAATGCTGACATAAGTAACGATAAAGCGGGTGAAAAGCCCGCTCGCCGGAAGACCAAGGGTTCCTGTCCAACGTTAATCGGGGCAGGGTGAGTCGACCCCTAAGGCGAGGCCGAAAGGCGTAGTCGATGGGAAACAGGTTAATATTCCTGTACTTGGTGTTACTGCGAAGGGGGGACGGAGAAGGCTATGTCAGCCGGGCGACGGTTGTCCCGGTTTAAGCATGTAGGCGGAGGTTCCAGGTAAATCCGGTACCTTATTAACGCTGAGGTGTGATGACGAGGCACTACGGTGCTGAAGTGATAAATGCCCTGCTTCCAGGAAAAGCCTCTAAGCATCAGGTAACACGAAATCGTACCCCAAACCGACACAGGTGGTCAGGTAGAGAATACCAAGGCGCTTGAGAGAACTCGGGTGAAGGAACTAGGCAAAATGGTGCCGTAACTTCGGGAGAAGGCACGCTGATATGTAGGTGAAGTCCCTGCGGACGGAGCTGAAATCAGTCGAAGATACCAGCTGGCTGCAACTGTTTATTAAAAACACAGCACTGTGCAAACACGAAAGTGGACGTATACGGTGTGACGCCTGCCCGGTGCCGGAAGGTTAATTGATGGGGTTAGCGGCAACGCGAAGCTCTTGATCGAAGCCCCGGTAAACGGCGGCCGTAACTATAACGGTCCTAAGGTAGCGAAATTCCTTGTCGGGTAAGTTCCGACCTGCACGAATGGCGTAATGATGGCCAGGCTGTCTCCACCCGAGACTCAGTGAAATTGAACTCGCTGTGAAGATGCAGTGTACCCGCGGCAAGACGGAAAGACCCCGTGAACCTTTACTATAGCTTGACACTGAACACTGGTCCTTGATGTGTAGGATAGGTGGGAGGCTTTGAAGCGTGGACGCCAGTCTGCGTGGAGCCAACCTTGAAATACCACCCTTTAATGGCTGGTGTTCTAACGTAGACCCGTAATCCGGGTTGCGGACAGTGTCTGGTGGGTAGTTTGACTGGGGCGGTCTCCTCCCAAAGAGTAACGGAGGAGCACGAAGGTTGGCTAATCCTGGTCGGACATCAGGAGGTTAGTGCAATGGCATAAGCCAGCTTGACTGCGAGCGTGACGGCGCGAGCAGGTGCGAAAGCAGGTCATAGTGATCCGGTGGTTCTGAATGGAAGGGCCATCGCTCAACGGATAAAAGGTACTCCGGGGATAACAGGCTGATACCGCCCAAGAGTTCATATCGACGGCGGTGTTTGGCACCTCGATGTCGGCTCATCACATCCTGGGGCTGAAGTAGGTCCCAAGGGTATGGCTGTTCGCCATTTAAAGTGGTACGCGAGCTGGGTTTAGAACGTCGTGAGACAGTTCGGTCCCTATCTGCCGTGGGCGCTGGAGAATTGAGGGGGGCTGCTCCTAGTACGAGAGGACCGGAGTGGACGCATCACTGGTGTTCGGGTTGTCATGCCAATGGCACTGCCCGGTAGCTAAATGCGGAAAAGATAAGTGCTGAAAGCATCTAAGCACGAAACTTGCCCCGAGATGAGTTCTCCCTGAGACTTTAAGTCTCCTGAAGGAACGTTGAAGACTACGACGTTGATAGGTCGGGTGTGTAAGCGCAGCGATGCGTTGAGCTAACCGATACTAATGAACCGTGAGGCTTAACCTTACAACGCCGAAGCTGTTTTGGCGAAGAGACGAAATTTTCAGCCTGATACAGATTAACAGAATTTGCCTGGCGGCTTTAGCGCGGTGGTCCCACCTGACCCCATGCCGAACTCAGAAGTGAAACGCCGTAGCGCCGATGGTAGTGTGGGGTCTCCCCATGTGAGAGTAGGGAACTGCCAGGCATCAAACAGAAAGAACCCCGTACCGGAAGGTGCGGGGTTTTTTGCTTTGTGCACGGAAAAACATGCCGGATGGCGGCTTCCCCTTATCCAGCCTACAATTGTTAAAACGATTTTAACAATGGTGCCGCTTTGACTCGTCCTTTTGATTACCAACAAGATTTTGCAAATATAAATTTTCGCGAACATCCCGAACGGTATCAGGTTGGCCGGGGTGAGCAGGGCGTATTGATGGTCGAGCCTTATAAAAGCGAAATCCTTCCACACTGGCGTTTTAAAAATTCTGAAGTCGCAGCGCGTTCGGCACAAGAGATATACGCTCTCTTTGAAGAGTACCGCAGTAAAAACGATTTTGTAGGCATGGATATGGCGCGTAAATTCATACAAATGGGCTATACCCGCGCCCGGCGATACGCGAATCATAAGGGCGGTAAAAAGTATGATGCGGAACGACAAGTCAAACCCTTCGATCACGATCCAGTGAAAGCAGAAGCAGCCGCAGTCTTCAAAAAGTGGTGGGATAAAATTCGTGCAGACGAAGATTACTTGCAGCGAAAAAAGGCCCACCAGCAGTCCTGGGGATAATTACTGCGTCCGCTAATAATTAGATAGCTGATCGAGTTCACAAAACGCAATGAAACATATTGGAAACATTTTATTTACCTAACGATTCGTTTTAAATCCGGTTTTACTGTTTGTGGGCAAAGGCCCGCAATGTGAGACAGGGGATATTAAAATGACAGAAACCGTAGCCAGTGCAGATACGGATAACACCAATTTGGCAGGTAAGGATACTCGCCGTCGGGTTTGGGCAATCGTTGGGGCCTCATCAGGAAACCTTGTAGAGTGGTTTGACTTTTACGTCTATTCATTTTGTTCACTCTACTTTGCGCATATCTTTTTCCCGTCAGGGAACACCACAACTCAGCTTTTGCAAACCGCAGGCGTTTTTGCCGCCGGGTTCCTGATGCGCCCTATCGGTGGATGGCTATTCGGCAGGATCGCGGACAGGAAAGGGCGCAAGACATCCATGCTCATCTCTGTATGCATGATGTGCGTCGGCTCGCTGGTGATTGCCTGCCTGCCCGGTTATGAGACTATCGGAACATGGGCACCGGCGTTGTTGTTGCTGGCACGTCTGTTCCAGGGGCTATCGGTCGGTGGCGAATATGGCACCAGTGCGACATACATGAGCGAAGTGGCGGTTGAAGGTCGCAAAGGTTTCTACGCATCATTCCAGTATGTAACCCTCATTGGCGGACAGCTACTGGCGTTACTGGTTGTGGTGATCCTTCAACAAATCCTTAGCGATGAAGATTTACGCGCCTGGGGCTGGCGCATTCCGTTTGCCCTGGGGGCAGCCCTGGCGGTTGTGGCGCTGTGGCTACGCCGTCAGCTTGATGAAACCTCACAACAGGAGGTCAGGGCGCTTAAAGAAGCTGGTTCGATGAAAGGGCTGTGGCGTAACCGCAAAGCATTTTTGATGGTATTAGGCTTTACCGCCGCAGGCTCGCTAAGCTTCTATACCTTCACCACCTATATGCAAAAATATCTGGTCAACACTACGGGCATGCATGCAAACGTTGCGAGTGTCGTCATGACGGTGGCGTTACTGGTCTTTATGCTCATCCAGCCAATTGTCGGCGCGCTGTCGGACAAAATTGGTCGCCGTACCTCCATGCTGATCTTTGGCGGCATGCTCACCCTGGGTACCGTTCCGCTTTTGACGGCGCTACAGCATACAACCTCTCCGTATGCCGCTTTCGCTTTAATCATGGTGGCGCTCATTATTATCAGTTTTTACACGGCAATCAGTGGCATTTTGAAAGCGGAAATGTTTCCCGCACAGGTGAGGGCGCTGGGCGTAGGCCTGTCTTATGCGGTCGCGAATGCCCTGTTCGGCGGTTCGGCGGAGTATGTCGCGCTATCGCTTAAGTCGTGGGGCAGTGAAACGACCTTCTTCTGGTATGTCACCGTAATGGGAGCGCTGGCGTTTATTGTCTCGCTGATGCTGCATCGCAAAGGAAAAGGTATCCGCCTTTAATAATGCGCCATCTGCCAGACGGCGTAGCCGGTTGTTGCCCCGGCTACGTCCCAGGCAAAATCTTTCCAGCTCCAGCCACTTCCCGAGGGGCGGCTATCCCAAAGTTCTTTTGATGCCCCCAGGCTGATGGAGAACATCAGGCCTATTGTGGCACTTCGATCCCTGCTATAACCCTGGTGCAGCGCATACTCATTACCCGCAGCGGACATCATTGCCGACGCCAGAAAGTGCTGAGCTTTATCCTGACCCGACCAGTTATCATTAGCCATATGGCTGCAACCTGTCAGCAAAAGAGGGATTATCAGGCAAGGCGTACGCATTAACAGGCTCCATAAAAAAAGCCCCGTCGATGACAGGGCTCGTGTATTACAGAATGCGGCTGATGAGGCGATCGATACGGATCCGACGTAGACGGCGAATCAGCTTGCGAACTTTCACCGGGTAATCAGCGATGCTTTGCAGATCGCGATAATGACGAACCACTGTGGTATGCGTGCGTATAAGCTCCAGCTCACGATCGCGTTTCGCGGCTAACGCATGCTGAGGATCGTGAATAAGAATGGCGTTTTCCAAATCCAGACGCCAGGCGCGTGGGTTCAGGTTATTACCGGTCAGCAGCATCCACTCGTCATCAACCCACATTCCTTTGAGATGATAACTGTTATCTTCATCTTTCCAGAGGCGCACGACGAGCTGGTCCGTGTTCACATAGTACTGTAAACGGCTCAGAAAGCGGCGCAGGTTAATCTCATAGAGATAAGGCAGTGCGCCGATGATCTTGAAAGGCTGATCTTCCGGAATGAAAAAGTCGTTTGCCGTTTTATCCCCGACAATGATTTCCACCTTTTTACCATCACGCAGCAACTGAATGATATTACGCACCAGAACGGCGGGAAGGTTGAAGTACGGGGTGCAGATGGTGAGCTTATGCTCCGCGCACGGCATCAAATGGAAGATAGTCTTGTTCAGGAGGCTGGATTTACCCAGGCCTACCAGAGGCGTAACGGACAGTTCTTCATTATTGGCATCACCCTGGAAACGATAAACCGCATCGCGCAGCTCCTGGCGGAAGGAGCGAACGTCGTTTTTGATTTCCGGGCTTTTCGGGCGATGAGGATCGTCAAGACGATGCACACCCCGGCCATGAACCAGGTTTTTATCAACCCAGTTGAACATGATGTCGGTCATCTGCGGATTACGGATAAGATGGTAGCGATCGTAACGGTATTTATCGAGCTGATGGAGATACACATCATTCAGACTGGCGCCGCTATAAAAGACGCTGTCATCAATGATAAATCCTTTAAAATGAAGAACGCCAAGCGCTTCACGGGTATTCACCGGTACGCCATATACCGGGATATCAATACCCGGATTTTCCTGGGCCATGCGGCAATACCAGTCAGCATTGGTATTCGAGGCAGCCGCACCAATACGGCCACGCTGAGCACGGTGCCAGTCAACCAGCACGCGAACATCCAGTTCCGGACGCTGACGTTTCGCTTCATAGAGCGCGTTCAGGATCGCACGCCCACCTTCATCTTGTTCAAGATAGAGCGCCACAATGCAAATACGTCGCGTAGCGCTGGCAATCTTTTCAAGAAGCGTCTCCCGGAAATGAGCGGGAGCATAAAAGAACTCTACATCATCAACTGACTGAGAAATCTTCGGTAGTTGAGCAAGGTGTTGTTGATGTTTATTACGCTTAAATTTTGACAACATCACAGTGCGTTTCTTCTCTGTTCATTGAAGGGTTGTCTGTACCAGGCAAACAACATAAGCGGACAATGATACCCCAGTGCCGGGAAAAGTGGGTAACATTTCCAGCAGCTTACTCTTGTTTATCCGTCGAAGTCAGGCTGAGGGACAAAGAGACAATGCCTTCATCCAGCTGGATATCAACGTCAAAACCGAGCTTCCGCGCCAGGGTCACCATACCCCGATTATTTGGCATAGTAATGCCATTGAGCCGTGACAATCCGTGATCGCGCGTATAACCAATGAGTTTTTCGAGCAGCCGTCTGCCCAAACCCAAACCTTTAAGATCGGAACGCACCAGTACGGCAAACTCCGCATCCACGTTATCCGGGTCGGAAATGGCACGCGTCACGCCGAGGATCTCTTCTCCCTCTGCGGAACGGCGGACCGCCACAATCGCCATTTCTCGATCGTAGTCGATCTGGGTCATATTGGCTAAATCGTCGTGGGTAAATTCATTAATTTCGCTGAAATAGCGATAGTACAAATCTTCTTTCGTCACCTGCGAGATGAACGCTCGCAGCAGCGGCTCGTCTTCCGGCAGGATAGGGCGAAACAGTGCCCGCTCTCCATTTTTCATCTCCACCCACTCTTCCAGATGGAGAGGATAAGGACGAATGGCGAGACGGCTTTCCCGGTCACCGACAAATGGCGCAATTTCCAGCGTCACGTCGAGGGCAGTGAATTCATTTCCGGAAGCGAGGAGCGGGTGGATGTCCAGGCGCTGGATCTCCGCACAGTCAACAATGAGGTTGGAGACCTTCACCAGAAACTGGCTTAACCCGGCGATATCAAGCGGCCTCAGAGCGCTTCTGCCGCGGATTTTTTTACTTTTGATGGCCTGAATAACCAAATAACGCGCCAGGTTCATGTTTAGAGGTGGAAGCGCGACAGCCGCTTGTTCTTCTGGCCGCCATTCAACGCCGCCTTCACCCAACATAATAAGTGGACCAAAAACCGGATCGTGTTCGACGACCACGCGCAGCTCCTGCGCACCTGCTCGGTTAGCCATGCTCTGCACCAGCAGGCCGTGGATCCGGGCCTGTGGCCACGTCATTTTAACGCGATCGATAATGGCATCCGCGGCCTGTTGTACTTCTGTCGCGGTGCGCAGATACAGCATGACGCCCTGAACATCCGATTTGTGCGGAATATCGGGGGAGCGCAGCTTCAGCGCGACCGGATAGCCAATCTGCTCAGCGATATGTACCGCCTCAGCGCTGTCACCGGCAATCCAGGTCGGCAGTGTTTGCATCCCATAGCTGCCAAGAATGGGTTGCACTTCATGCGTATCAAGCGAAGTGGCGCCCTCTTCGATGGCCTGTTGCAATAAACTGTGTACGTCCACCGAATTTGCTGTGAGGTTGCCCGGTAGGGCAGGCGTTTCACGCAGCTGCTTCTGGTTGCGGCGGTACTCAACCATATGCATAAACGCGGTTATGGTGCCCTCTGGCGTACGGTAGGTTGGCAACCCGGCTTCACTAAACAGACGTCGCGCTTCCTGCGAGGAGAACTCGCCGCACCAGTTGGTCAGCAGGGTGACGTATTTGCCGCGCGGATGGTTTCGGACAGCCTCAATCAGCGTTCGTGCACTTTCGCTACCTGGCGCAACCGCGCTGGGCGAATGGATAATCATCAGCGCATCAAAGTCCTGGCTATCCAGCAAAATCGTGATCGCCTTAATGTAACGATCGCTGCTGGCATCATCGCGCAAATCGAGGGGATTATCGGGAACAACGCTTCCCGGTAACGCGTCCCGCAGGCGCTGGAGCGTCTCTTCACCCAGCGTGGCCAGCTTGCCGTTGCGTAGCCAGAGCTCGTCCAGCGCCAGGGCGGCGGGAGCGGCTCCGTTGCTGACAATCATCAGCTTTTCACCGCGCAGGGGACGCATGTGGCTCAACGTTTCGACGGCGGAAAAAAGCTCGTGCGTATCCTGTACCCGCAGTAAACCGGCGCGCTGGATCGCTGCATCCCATGCGGGATCCATCCCGGAATGGGAATGCAGCAGGCGCTGAGCCGCGGGGCTGCGCCCGCTTTTGATGACCAGAATCGGTTTATTACGCGATGCGCTACGCGACGCCGACACAAAACGACGGGCGTAGCTCAGGTGTTCAAGGTAGAGTAGGATAGCGCTGGTTTTGCTGTCACGCGCCAGGAAATCCAGCAGCTCATCGACGTCAATGTCCAGGCTGTCGCCGAGGGCGATGAAATAGGAAAAGCCCATCTCACGCTGCTGCGCCCAGTCGAGGATGGTATTGGATACCGCTGCCGACTGTGAAATAAAGGCCAGTTTGCCTTTACGGATCGGAACCGGGGAAAAACTGGCATTCAGCCCTTGCCAGGGCGCAAGCAGACCGAGGCTATTTGGACCAAGAATGCGCATCTGGTAGCGGCTGGCGCAGGCCAGCAGTTCGGGCTGCTGTTCAGGAGGCGAGGAAAGAATAATGCAGGTTTTACAGCCTTTCTGACCGAGCGACTCAAGCAATTCGAGGTTTCGTTTCGCATGCGTACAGAGCACGGCGAGGTCGGGAACAAACGGTAAACTTTGCACGTCCGGCCATGCCAGCACCCCCTGTACCGCTTTATAAGCGGGCGTAACGGGCATGACCGGGCCGTTAAACCCGCCAGCCAGCAGGTTACGCATCATCAGATACCCTGCGCGGTCCGGTTTCATCGAGGCGCCAATAACGGCAATGGATTTCGGACGGAGTAGCGCTTCTAACCCTCTCTGGCTCATGCAGGCCTCCTGTGAATGCAAGCGACCTGATGATTTTAAACGCTTTCTGTCTCTGTTGCTGTGACGCTACCCTTATGAACGGTTTTTCCTGCCAGATAACGTTCGCGGAAGCAGGAGAAGTGGGAGCTTAATGCGCTGGCCGCCTGGGTATCGCCCGCCAGATCCAGTAGCGCAATGGCGACTTCAGCGGTGCAATATTGACCCTCGGCATGCGCTTCTCGTAAGCGATAGGCAGAAACGCGCGACAGATCGACGGAAATCACCGGCAGCGCATCAAGATAAGGGCTTTTGCGAAACATCTTTCTTGCTTCGGTCCAGGTGCCGTCGAGCATAATAAACAGCGGCGGCTTACCGGATGGTGGCGCCGTAAGCACCTGGCGTTGTTCGCCTGCATATGATGCCGGGAAAACGACCATGGGCTGATAGTCCGGGTTTGCCACCAGGTCAAGCAGAGCCTGAGGTGGCTCAGTGCGCGACCACTGAAACGCTGCGGTATTGGGCAGAATATCGGCGATCAAACGCCCCGTGTTGCTGGGCTTCATCGGTTCGGTATCGAACATGACCAGACAAAAACGGCTTTTAGCCTCGCTCGGTGCAAGCGTTTCGCACAGACACACTTTCAGCGGTAAAAGGCAGCGCTGGCAGCGGCGAATACGATTGCCTCGGGCCAGAAAAGGGCGGGTTGCGCGCGCAAGGCGCTCGGCGCGTAATTGAAGTACAGCGTTATCAGTCATGGGCGAAAAGGCAGGAAAAAACCCATTTTCGCAGAGGAGAGAACGGGGCACAAGATGTGCCCCGTGAATGTTACAGGGATTCGTTTAACCAGCTGTCGAAAGGCGCCTTCGGTACTGCACCATTGAGCATGTCGATCACTTCCCCATTTTTGAAAATCATAATGGTTGGAATGCTGCGAATGCGAAAACGGGCGCTGAGTTCACGTTCCGCTTCGGTATTCACTTTAACAAAACGCATTTTCCCGCTGCGCTCTTCAGCCACGTCTTCGAAGATGGGCGCAAAGTTACGGCAGGGGCCGCACCACGGTGCCCAGAAATCGACCACAACCGGCAGATCGTCCTTGAGGAGTTTGTCCAGCGTAGCACCCGTCGCGTTAATGACATCGCCATCAAATAATTCGTGGCCACAACGCCCGCATTTCGCACCGTCATCCATCCGATCGTCCGGAATGCGGTTTAAAGCCTGACAGTTGGCACATACGGTATTCATAACTAACCTCTGATAGAGCCGTGGAACAACGGCAGAACGCCGATAATGTTTCTGATATGTTACATATTATCAGTGAGCCTGTATAAATCGACAACGCGTTTTATTCAATGGGAACAATAGTCACAGGCTTTTGTACGAAATTATGGCTATGAGCTTGCACATCGGGTAATCTGCGCGCTTCGCGCAGCGCTGGTGGAGAAAAGCATGAACGACGAAATGAAAAACAAAAGCGGCAAGGTCAAAGTGATGTATGTCCGCAGTGATGATGACTCTGATAAACGCACCCAAAATCCGCGTACCGGAAAAGGTGGCGGGCGTCCGGCGTCTTCTCGTGCAGACGGTGGCCGTCGCCCCGCCCGCGATGACAGAAATAACCGCGGCGATGACCGCAAACGTGATGACCGTAAGCGTGACGATCGCAAACGCGATGATTTTGTCCGCGACGGTGGATCGCCATGGCGTACCGTTTCTCGCGCGCCCGGTGAAGAGGCGACCGAAAAAGCCGATCACGGCGGTATCAGCGGAAAAAGCTTTATCGATCCGGAAGTGCTGCGTCGTCAGCGTGCGGAGGAGACCCGTGTCTACGGTGAGAACGCCTGTCAGGCCCTGTTCCAGAGCCGCCCGGAGTGTATCGTTCGCGCATGGTTTATCCAGAGCGTGACCCCGCGCTTTAAAGAAGCGCTGCGCTGGATGGCGGCGAACCGTAAAGCCTACCACGTGGTTGACGATGCCGAGCTGACAAAAGCGTCCGGGACTGAACACCACGGCGGCGTCTGCTTCCTGATCAAAAAACGTAACGGCACCACCGTGCAGCAGTGGGTCAGCCAGGCGGATGCCGATGACTGTGTGCTGGCGCTGGAAGATGTGGGTAACCCGCATAACCTGGGCGCTATGATGCGTAGCTGCGCGCACTTTGGCGTGAAAGGCGTTCTGTTGCAGGATGCCGCGCTGCTGGAATCCGGTGCGGCAATCCGTACCGCGGAAGGCGGTGCTGAGCATGTTCAGCCGATCACCGGCGACAGCGTGCTGGAGGCCCTTGAGCAATTCCGTAACGCGGGCTACACCATTGTCACCACCTCAAGCCGCGCCGCTACGCCGCTGTTTAAAGCGACGTTGCCGCGCAAAATGGTGCTGGTGTTAGGTCAGGAGCGCGATGGTCTGTCTGATGCGGCACTCTCCAGCGCTGACATGAGCGTTTCTATCGACGGCACTGGCAACGTTGAAAGCCTGAACGTATCCGTTGCGACCGGCGTGCTGCTGGCCGAATGGTGGCGTCAGAACAAGGCATAAGCCTTATATGTGCCGGGCCTGACCCGGCACATTCAAACCCTACTCACTCTCTGCCGGTAACACAGGCATCCAGTCAATCGGCTTTTCGCCACGCTTTTCCAGCCACTCATTCGTCAGAACAAAATGGTTACTGCCAAAGAAACCGCGATGCGCAGACAGCGGCGACGGGTGCGGTGCTTTCAGTACGTGATGGCGCTGACGATCGATAATCGCCCCTTTCTTTTGGGCATGTGAACCCCAGAGTAAAAACACGACGCCTTCACGATGCTCATTGATTAGGCTGATAACCTTATCGGTAAAGGTTTCCCATCCCAGACTGGCGTGGGAGTGTGCCTGACCCGCCCGGACGGTTAATACGGTATTCAGCAACAGCACGCCCTGGCGCGCCCAGCTTTCCAGATAACCGTGATTAGGGCGGGTGAAACCCGGAATCGTTCCTTCCAGCTCTTTATACATATTCAGCAGAGAAGGGGGAATGGCCACGCCCGGACGCACGGAAAATGCCAGTCCGTGAGCCTGCCCGGGACCATGGTACGGATCCTGCCCCAGTATAACCACCTTCACGTCGCTCAGTTCGGTGTAGCGAAAGGCGTTAAATACATCTTTCTGCGGTGGATAAATTGTCTGGCCGGCCTGCCGTTCAGCCGCAACGGTACTGAGGGTATTAATAAAATAGGGCTGCTGCTTCTCTTCTGCCAGCACGTCATGCCAGGTTAAAGGTGTTGTCATCTCGCTCTCCTGCGAATTTCATTCTCTGCCTAGCTTACCTGCTAATGCCTGGTGAGCAAAATTACCCGCGGAAAAGCGGCTAAGTGTCTCAATTTATGTTGAAAACCAGGCAGGGTAAGTTGAATTGGTAAATCATTAAAATTGATCTAAAACAAAAAATTCAGACCACACTCTTTGTGTGGTTAGTGATTTTGTTGATTTAAATCAATAAATCACCCGGGTCTGAATGTTATATATACACACAACAAACAATGGTTTTACCAATTGGCCGCAAAAGGCCAGCATCAGTTAATGTAGCCTAAGGGAGGCAACACATGATTACAGGTATCCAGATTACTAAAGCTGCAAATGACGATCTGCTGAACTCTTTCTGGCTGCTGGACAGCGAGAAAAATGAAGCGCGCTGTGTAGTAGCGAAAGCAGGTTTTGCGGAAGACGAAATCGTTCCGGTGAGCAAACTGGGCGAAATTGAATACCGTGAAATTCCAATGCAAGTGCAACCAGAAGTGCGCGTGGAAGGTGGTCAGCACCTGAACGTTAACGTCCTGCGTCGTGAAACGCTGATGGATGCTGTTGAGAACCCAGAAAAATACCCGCAGCTGACCATCCGTGTGTCTGGCTATGCGGTGCGTTTCAACTCTCTGACTCCGGAACAGCAGCGCGACGTTATCGCCCGTACCTTTACTGAAAGCCTGTAAGGTTTCAGCTTCGGGGGTGGAATAAAAAAGCCGGGAATGTCCCGGCTTTTTTTTACTCTTCAGTTTTTGTCTCTGGCGCAGCAGAACTTGGCTTACGGCGCTTACCAATATTTTTGGTATCGCGGTGGCGCTGCTTCACGCGCGGCTTCTCTTTTTCTTTCTCTTTTCTCTCAGCACGTTTCGCGAGCGCTTTCTTGGACGGTTTACCCGTCATTTTTTCACTCGGCGCACGTGTCGTCGGACGAAGTTCGTCAATCACACGAGCTTTTAGCGGCTCATCAACGTAGCGGCCAATTTTTTGGAGCAGCAGATGGTCGTGCGCTTCTACCAGAGAAATAGCAATCCCTTTGCGGCCCGCACGGCCGGTACGACCAATACGGTGCAGGTAAGTATCACCGCTGCGCGGCATATCAAAGTTGATCACATGGCTCACGTCCGGGATGTCGATCCCGCGCGCGGCAACGTCGGTTGCAACCAGCACATTCACGCGACCATCGGTCAGGCGCTTAATCCCTTCGGTACGCTTAACTTGTGCCATTTCACCTTCGAGATAGCAGTTGTTGATGCCAGCGTTGCGCAGCATTTCTGCCAGCTCATGCACGCGCTCGCGTTTACGTACGAAGACGATGGTACGGGTTGCTTCTTCCTGCTTCAGCAGATGTTTCAGCAACTCAACCTTATGCTCAAGGTTATCTGCGCGGTAGTACCACTGGTGGATCTTCTTACGCTCACGCGTCGATGGCGTAGCGGACACTTCCACCGGATCTTCCAGCAGACGTTCGGCGAAATCTTTAATGGCATCCCCTTCAAGGGTTGCCGAGAACAGCATTGTCTGGTTACGCCAGCGCGTTTCACCCGCGATGTGTTCGATATCCTGGGCAAAGCCCATGTCCAGCATGCGGTCAGCTTCATCGAGAATCAGCGTTTCCACCGCCCGGCAGTCGAAGTTCTCTTCTTTTATGTATTGCAGCAGACGGCCTGTCGTCGCGACAACGATATCCTGGTTTTCGCTGAACACTTCGGCGTGGTTCATATACGCTACGCCGCCGGTGATGGTCGCGATATCCAGATGGGTGTTCGCCGCCAGCTCACGCGCGTGTTCGGCAACCTGCATCGCCAGTTCACGGGTCGGGGTCAGGATCAAAATGCGCGGCGGCCCTGATTTTTTACGCGGAAAATCGAGCAAATGCTGCAACACAGGCAGCAAGTAGGCTGCTGTCTTCCCCGTGCCGGTTGGCGCAGAACCGAGCACATCGCGGCCCTCAAGCGCAGGCGGAATGGCCGCGGCCTGAATGGCGGTCGGGCGTGTAAAGCCTTTACTCTCAAGAGCATTGAGCAGGCTTTCATCGAGTTCAAGTTCGGAAAAAGTCGTTACAGTCATGTTCTACCTCTGTGTGGGGCGCTGATTATAGACGTTACGGCTGTAATCTTCATCTGTTTGTATGGATATCGCTTTTCGACCACTTCGCTTTCCCCTATGCTACTCCAGTTTCACACAGAAGGTTGCCCTGACATGTCTCAACTCAAAGCGCAGTTGCGCCGCGATGGTTTTACGTTTAAACAATTTTTTGTGGCGCACGATCGTTGTGCAATGAAAGTCGGTACAGACGGTATTTTACTGGGTGCATGGGCCCCTGTCGCAGGTGTAAAACGCATTCTGGATATTGGTACGGGCAGCGGACTTCAGGCGCTGATGCTGGCGCAGCGTACCGAAGAACACGTCACTATCGACGCCGTTGAGCTTGATCCTCAGGCGGCCCAGCAGGCAAGCGAAAACGCTGCCGATTCTCCGTGGGCAGAACGGATCAGGGTGGAATGTGCCGATGTCCTGACCTGGGCACCGGAGCAGACTGCGCGTTACGATTTGATCGTCAGCAATCCGCCGTATTTCACGCCAGGTGTGGAGTGTGGAACGCCGGAACGCGAGCAGGCACGTTACACCGGCTCGCTCGATCACAAGGCGCTACTGACCAGCGCGGCGGAACTCATCTCGGAAGAGGGATTTTTCTGCGTGGTCTTGCCCGAAAGCACGGGTAACACCTTCATTGAGATCGCTCGGGATATCGGCTGGAGTTTGCGTCTTCGTACCGATATTTCGGATACGGAAGGTCGCTTACCGCACCGCGTGTTGCTGGCGCTCTCGCCGAAAGAGGGGGAGTGCTTTACCGACAGGATGGTTATTCGCGGGCCAGACCAGCGTTATTCCGAAGATTACACTGCCCTGACCCAGGCCTTTTATCTGTTTATGTGAACCTGCGGCGTCAACACCGACGGGCCGGACGTTTCCAGCGGGTCGGGATAGTCCAGCGTATAATGCAGGCCACGACTCTCTTTGCGCATCATCGCACAGCGTACAATCAGCTCGGCAACCTGCACAAGGTTGCGCAGCTCCAGCAGATTATTGGAAACGCGGAAGTTGGCGTAATATTCATCAATTTCCTGCTGCAACATCATGATGCGGCGTAACGCGCGTTCCAGACGCTTCGTTGTGCGTACAATCCCGACATAATCCCACATGAGAAGCCGCAGCTCGTGCCAGTTATGCTGGATAACCACCAGTTCGTCCGGGTTCTCTACCCGACTTTCATCCCATGCTGGCAGGTGCGTTGTTGGACGTGCATAGGGCATGCGTTTGGTTATATCTTCCGCAGCCGACCATCCATACACCAGACACTCCAGCAATGAGTTTGAGGCCATGCGATTCGCACCATGCAGGCCGGTGTAACTGACCTCGCCGATCGCATACAAACCATCCACGTCGGTACGACCATGATCGTCAACCATCACCCCGCCACAGGTATAGTGGGCGGCAGGCACAATCGGCACCGGATCGCGGGTTAAATCGATACCCAGACTCAGCAGCTTTTCATAAATCATCGGGAAGTGCTGGCGAATAAAGTCTGCCGGTTTATGGCTAATGTCCAGATACATACAGTCCACGCCAAGCCGCTTCATCTCGTGGTCAATGGCGCGGGCCACGATATCCCGCGGGGCAAGTTCACCTCGGGGGTCGAAGTCCGGCATAAACCTGGAACCGTCCGGTCGCTTGAGATACGCGCCTTCGCCGCGCAACGCTTCAGTTAACAGGAAGTTACGTGCCTGCGGGTGGAACAGGGCGGTAGGATGGAACTGATTAAACTCCATATTCGCTACGCGGCAGCCTGCGCGCCAGGCCATGGCGATACCGTCTCCGGAGGCGATATCCGGGTTAGTCGTGTACTGGTAAACCTTGGAGGCGCCGCCGGTCGCCAGCACAACGGCTTTAGCCTGGCAGGTTTCCACCTTCTCTTTATTCCGATTCCACACCCATGCGCCGACAACACGGCGCGTGCCGGGCAGGCCAATTTTATCGGAAATAATCAGGTCGACGGCGTTACTGCGCTCCAGCACCCGAATATTGGGATGGCTGAGGGCTTTGCTGACCAGCGTGGTTTCAACCGCTTTTCCTGTTGCATCAGCAGCGTGCAGAATACGGCGATGGCTGTGCCCGCCTTCACGGGTCAGATGATAGCTCTCTTCACCATTAGGCTGAACCTGCGTATCAAACAGCACGCCCTGGTCGATAAGCCATTGCACGCAGTGGCGGGCATTGCTGGCGACAAACTCTGCGGCATGCTCATCCACGATCCCGGCACCGGCAATCAGAGTGTCTTCTACGTGTGAGGCAATGCTGTCCGTTTCATCAAACACGGCGGCAATACCGCCTTGTGCATAGAAGGTGGAACCTTCGCTCATCGGCCCTTTACTCAGCACGATTACGTTCTGATGTTCCGCCAGGCGCAGCGCGAGGGAGAGGCCAGCAGCACCGCTGCCGATAATCAGTACATCACAATGGAGTTCAGGCGTTGTATTCATGATGTTTGTTTAATTTACTAAACATGGTCTGGGCAGAATAGCATTGTGATGCGAGTTATCGCACGTTTTTTTTGAAGCGTGTTGCAATGACTAAACGGATGGCCGGAAGTTATATCATCGCTAAATGACTGGAATTATTTTGCGAAGCAGATCGTTAGCTTCAGATTTTGTGGTGAAATAAAGCCTGTGTTGCGTTACTCTTCTGACGATAAAGTTAATGATTCTTGTCAGAAAGCGGGTGCGTATCGTGAACAGACTTATAATGAGAGAAAATGAACGGTCTGCGGCGCGATGAACAAAAACAAAGGCGTTACGGAACTTATTGAAGAACAGACGCTCTAATTCGGTGCTTGCTCAAAGTGCAATGTTGTTAGAGTGGCGTTTCGATAACGCGTGGAATTTGGTTTGGGGAGACATTACCTCGGATGAGCGAGCAGTTAACGGACCAGGTCCTGGTTGAACGGGTCCAGAAGGGAGATCAGAAAGCTTTTAACCTACTGGTGGTGCGCTACCAGCATAAGGTAGCGAGTCTGGTTTCCCGCTATGTACCGTCAGGCGATGTTCCTGATGTGGTACAAGAGTCTTTTATTAAGGCCTATCGCGCGCTGGATTCATTCCGGGGGGATAGTGCTTTTTATACCTGGCTGTATCGTATTGCAGTCAATACGGCTAAGAATTATTTGGTTGCTCAGGGGCGTCGTCCGCCTTCAAGTGATGTTGACGCTATCGATGCAGAAAACTTCGAAAGTGGCGGCGCGCTGAAAGAAATTTCGAACCCTGAGAACTTAATGTTGTCAGAAGAACTGAGACAAATCGTTTTTCGCACGATCGAGTCGCTCCCGGAAGATTTACGCATGGCAATTACGTTACGGGAGCTGGATGGCCTAAGCTATGAAGAGATAGCCGCCATCATGGATTGTCCGGTCGGCACGGTTCGTTCACGAATTTTCCGTGCGCGAGAAGCCATTGATAATAAAGTTCAACCGCTTATCAGGCGTTGACGATAGCGGGATACTGGAAAAGGTATTAGGCATGCAGAAAGAAAAACTTTCCGCTTTAATGGATGGTGAAATGCTGGATAGTGAGCTGCTCGATGAGTTGTCTCATTCTCCCGAAATGCAACAGACCTGGGAGAACTATCATCTTATCCGCGACACTCTGCGGGGTGATACCAGCGATGTTCTCCATTTCGATATCTCAGCACGCGTTATGGCGGCCATTGAGAACGAACCTGTTCATCAGACCACGCCGCTTATTCCTGAAGCGCAGCCTGCACCTCACCAATGGCAGAAAATGCCGTTCTGGCACAAGGTGCGTCCATGGGCCAGCCAGCTCACCCAGATGGGAGTCGCTGCGTGTGTATCGCTTGCAGTTATCGTTGGGGTCCAGCACTATAATACCCAGTCTGAAGCCAGTCAGCAGCCTGAAGCGCCAGTGTTCAATACGCTGCCGATGATGGGTAAAGCCAGTCCGGTTAGCCTGGGCGTACCGGCAGATGCCTCCGCAAGCGGCGGACAGCAACAGCAGGTACAGGAGCAGCGTCGTCGCATTAATGCGATGTTGCAGGATTACGAGTTGCAGCGTCGTCTGCACTCCGAGCAGCTTCAGTTTGAGCAGGCCCAAACCCAGCAGGCTGCTGTGCAGGTGCCAGGAAACCAAACTTTAGGAACGCAATCGCAGTAATGAAGCAACTTTGGTTCGCCATGTCTTTGATGGCGGGTAGCCTGTTCTTCTCTGCTAACGCCTCGGCTGATGTTTCATCCGGGGCGTTGTTGCAGCAAATGAATCTGGCCAGCCAGTCACTCAATTACGAGTTGGCATTTATTAGCATCAATAAGCAGGGTGTCGAATCGTTACGCTATCGCCACGCCCGCCTTGATAATCAGCCGCTCGCCCAGCTTTTACAGATGGATGGCCCGCGTCGGGAAGTGGTCCAGCGTGGGAACGAAATCAGCTATTTCGAGCCAGGCCTTGAGCCGTTTACGCTCAATGGTGACTACATCGTTGATTCCCTGCCATCGCTCATTTACACCGATTTTAAACGTCTCGCCCCCTACTATGATTTTATCTCGGTGGGGCGAACGCGTATTGCCGACAGGTTGTGCGAAGTGATCCGCGTAGTCGCGCGGGATGGGACACGTTACAGCTATATCGTCTGGATTGACGCAGAGACGAAGCTGCCGATGCGCGTTGATCTGCTCGATCGCGACGGTGAAACGCTGGAGCAGTTCCGCGTGATCTCCTTCGACGTGAACGGTCAGGTTGGCAACAGTATGCAGAATCTGGCCAAAGCCAGCCTGCCGCCTTTGCTTTCCGTACCTGCCGGCGATTCTGTCAATTTCAACTGGGTACCTTCCTGGATCCCGCAAGGATTCAGCGAAGTATCCAGCAGCCGTCGCCAGCTGCCGACTATCGAAACACCGGTTGAGTCGCGCCTCTATTCCGATGGGCTATTTAGCTTCTCGGTGAATATCAATCGCGCTACGGCGAACAGTTCCGAACAGATGCTCCGTACCGGTCGCCGGACGGTTAGCACGACGGTACGCGATAATGCGGAAATTACCATTGTTGGTGAATTACCGCCGCCAACAGCAAAACGTATTTCAGACAGCATCAAATTCAGGGCTGCGCAATGATTAAAGAGTGGGCGACGGTCGTATCCTGGCAGGATGGCGTAGCGCTTGTCAGCTGTGACGTTAAAGCATCATGCAGCAGCTGCGCTTCGCGAGCCGGTTGCGGCAGCCGCGTATTGAATAAGCTGGGGCCGCAAACGTCGCACACTATTGCTGTGTCGAGCGATCAGCCGCTGGTGGCAGGGCAAAAAGTGGAGCTCGGCATCGCTGAAGGCAGCCTGCTCACTTCCGCCATACTGGTTTACCTTTCTCCGCTCGCCGGACTTTTCGTGATGGGCGGGGTTTTCCAGATGCTGTTCGGCACAGATTTGGCCGCCATGTGCGGTGCCGCCTTGGGCGGTGTGGGCGGTTTCTGGCTTGCTAAAGGCGTTTCCCCAAGGCTTACCGCCCGGGAAGCCTGGCAGCCCGTCATTCTCAGCGTTGCACTGGCACCCGACCAACTTCGTGTTGAGACGCTCTCTTCTGAGGCCCGGTGATCTGCCGGGCTTTATTATTATTTACATCGCAATAAAGTAAACGCCGTCTCTTCGCGCTATACCTGACTCTAAGTGCATTTCCAGCAGACGAGGTTGTAGTGTAGAATGCTGCGTTTTCGCACTGAAAAACGTCAGGCTAAGAACAGCGGCCTCCAGGAATTCGTAAGGCATAATTATTTAACTATATGAAGAACATACGTAACTTTTCGATCATTGCTCACATTGACCACGGTAAGTCGACGCTGTCTGACCGTATTATCCAGATTTGCGGTGGCCTGTCTGATCGTGAAATGGCAGCCCAGGTTCTGGACTCCATGGACCTGGAACGCGAACGCGGTATTACCATTAAAGCCCAGAGCGTGACGCTCGACTATAAGGCTTCCGATGGTGAAACCTACCAGCTGAACTTTATCGACACCCCAGGGCACGTTGACTTCTCTTATGAAGTGTCACGCTCGCTGGCGGCCTGCGAAGGCGCGCTGCTGGTGGTGGATGCCGGGCAGGGCGTAGAGGCCCAGACGCTGGCAAACTGCTATACCGCCATGGAAATGGATCTCGAAGTGGTGCCGGTTCTGAATAAAATCGACCTGCCAGCCGCCGATCCTGAGCGCGTAGCGGAAGAAATTGAAGACATCGTCGGTATCGATGCGACCGATGCAGTGCGCTGCTCGGCAAAAACCGGCGTAGGTGTTCCGGATGTACTGGAACGTCTGGTGCGTGACATTCCGCCGCCGGAAGGTGACCCGGATGCGCCGCTCCAGGCGCTGATCATCGACTCCTGGTTTGATAACTACCTGGGCGTTGTCTCGCTGGTGCGTATTAAAAACGGCACCATGCGTAAAGGCGACAAAATCAAGGTCATGAGCACCGGGCAGGTCTACAACGCTGACCGCCTCGGCATCTTCACACCAAAACAGGTTGACCGTACCGAACTGAAATGCGGCGAAGTGGGTTGGCTGGTCTGTGCAATTAAAGACATCCTCGGCGCGCCAGTGGGCGATACCCTGACCGGCGCACGTAACCCGGCAGATAAAGCGCTGCCAGGCTTCAAAAAGGTGAAACCGCAGGTTTATGCGGGTCTGTTCCCGGTCAGCTCTGACGATTACGAAAACTTCCGCGATGCGCTCGGAAAGCTGAGCCTCAATGATGCTTCCCTGTTCTATGAGCCAGAAAGCTCAACGGCGCTGGGCTTCGGCTTCCGCTGTGGCTTCCTCGGTCTGCTGCACATGGAGATCATTCAGGAACGTCTGGAGCGTGAATACGATCTGGATCTGATCACCACCGCCCCGACGGTTGTCTACGAAGTAGAAACCACGTCGAAAGAGGTCATCTACGTCGACAGCCCTTCCAAGCTCCCGCCGCTGAATAATATTCAGGAACTGCGCGAGCCTATCGCAGAGTGTCACATGCTGCTGCCGCAGGAGTTCCTCGGCAACGTGATCACCCTGTGTATTGAGAAGCGTGGCGTGCAGACCAACATGGTGTACCACGGTAACCAGGTGGCGCTGACCTATGAAATTCCGATGGCGGAAGTGGTGCTCGACTTCTTCGACCGTCTGAAGTCTACCTCCCGTGGCTATGCGTCACTGGACTACAACTTCAAACGCTTCCAGGCCTCGAACATGGTTCGCGTGGACGTGCTGATCAACGGCGAGCGAGTTGATGCCCTGGCGCTGATCACCCACAACGATAACGCACCGTACCGTGGTCGTGAGCTGGTTGAGAAGATGAAAGAGCTGATCCCGCGTCAGCAGTTTGACATTGCGATTCAGGCGGCCATTGGTAACCACATCATTGCCCGTTCAACCGTGAAGCAGCTGCGTAAAAACGTTCTGGCTAAGTGCTACGGCGGCGACGTCAGCCGTAAGAAAAAGCTGTTGCAGAAGCAGAAAGAAGGTAAGAAGCGTATGAAGCAGGTCGGTAACGTTGAGCTGCCGCAGGAAGCATTCCTTGCCATCCTTCATGTTGGTAAAGACGGAAACGGTAAATAACCTTAAGGAGTTGGCATGGCGAACATGTTTGCCCTGATCCTGGTCATCGCTACCCTGGTAACAGGTCTGTTATGGTGCCTGGATAAGTTTATCTTCGCCCCAAAACGCCGTGAACGTCAGGCTGCCGCGCAGGCAGCCACGGGCGATACGCTGGACGCGAAAACCCTGAAAAAAGTCGGCCCAAAACCGGGCTGGCTGGAAACAGGGGCATCGGTCTTCCCGGTGCTGGCGATTGTGCTGGTGGTGCGTTCATTTATCTATGAACCGTTCCAGATCCCGTCAGGATCGATGATGCCAACGCTGCTGATCGGTGATTTCATTCTGGTTGAGAAGTTTGCCTATGGCATCAAAGATCCGATCTACCAGAAAACGCTGATCGAAACGGGTCATCCGAAACGTGGCGACATCGTGGTGTTTAAATATCCGGAAGATCCACGGCTGGATTATATTAAACGCGCGGTAGGTCTGCCGGGCGATAAAGTAACCTACGATCCGATAGCGAAGGAAGTGAGGATTCAGCCAGGCTGTAGCTCTGGAACTGCATGTGAAAATGCGCTGCCAGTCACTTACTCCAACGTTGAGCCAGGTGATTTTGTGCAGACCTTCGCCCGCCGTAATGGCGGTGAAGCGACCAGCGGATTCTTCCAGGTGCCAAAAGGTGAAACCAAAGAGAACGGTATTCGTCTGGTTGAACGCAAAGAGACGCTGGGCGATGTCACTCACCGCATTCTGACCGTGCCAATCGCACAGGACCAGCTAGCAATGTACTACCAGCAGCCAGGCCAGCAGCTGGCGACCTGGATTGTGCCGCCGGGACACTACTTCATGATGGGTGACAACCGCGATAACTCTGCGGACAGCCGTTACTGGGGCTTTGTGCCGGAAGCGAATCTGGTCGGTAAAGCAACCGCTATCTGGATGAGTTTCGAGAAGCAGGAAGGCGAGTGGCCGACCGGCGTTCGCCTGAATCGTATTGGTGGAATTCATTAAGTTTCGTCAAAAATAACACGTAGCGGCTTTTATTCGCCGCTACGTGAATTATTTCAGCGATAAATCTCTTTGAACTAACGACATCCCCTGTCGTTGCGTATAGAATATTCCCCCGAAGTTTAAGGTTGGCCCTGCAAGGGTGCCACGGCACACGAAACCGCGTTGGTTTTCTCAGGTCGGTTTCGTGTGCTGCATTTTTGACGCATTCATTTATTGGTATCGCATGAACCCCATCGTAATTAATCGGCTTCAACGGAAGCTGGGCTACACTTTTCATCATCAGGAGTTGTTGCAACAGGCATTAACCCATCGCAGTGCCAGCAGCAAACATAATGAGCGTCTCGAGTTTTTAGGCGACTCTATTTTAAGTTTCGTGATTGCAAATGCGCTTTATCATCGTTTTCCGCGTGTGGACGAAGGTGATATGAGCCGCATGCGTGCCACGCTGGTGCGCGGCAACACCCTCGCTGAAATCGCACGCGAGTTCGAGCTGGGTGAGTGTCTGCGTCTGGGGCCGGGTGAGCTGAAAAGTGGTGGGTTCCGTCGTGAATCCATTCTTGCCGATACGGTCGAGGCATTAATCGGTGGCGTGTTCCTGGACAGCGATATCCAGACCGTAGAAAAGCTGATCCTGAACTGGTATCAGACCCGTCTGGACGAAATCAGCCCGGGCGATAAACAAAAAGATCCGAAAACGCGTCTGCAAGAATATTTGCAGGGTCGTCACCTCCCGCTGCCATCCTATCTGGTGGTGCAGGTACGTGGCGAAGCGCACGATCAGGAATTTACCATCCATTGCCAGGTCAGTGGCCTGAGTGAACCGGTGGTCGGCACGGGTTCAAGCCGTCGTAAGGCTGAACAGGCTGCCGCCGAACAGGCGTTAAAAATGCTGGAGCTGGAATGAGCGAAGAAAAAACGTATTGCGGATTTATTGCCATCGTCGGACGTCCGAACGTTGGTAAATCCACCCTGTTGAATAATCTGCTTGGACAGAAGATTTCCATTACCTCGCGTAAGGCGCAGACCACGCGTCACCGCATCGTCGGTATCCATACTGAAGGCGCTTATCAGGCGATCTACGTCGATACCCCGGGCCTGCACATGGAAGAGAAGCGTGCCATCAACCGTCTGATGAACAAGGCGGCGAGCAGCTCCATTGGCGATGTAGAGCTGGTGATTTTCGTTGTGGAAGGCACCCGCTGGACGCCGGACGACGAAATGGTCCTGAACAAGCTGCGTGACGGCAAAACGCCGGTGATCCTCGCGGTCAATAAAGTGGACAACGTGCAGGAAAAAGCCGATCTGCTGCCGCATCTGCAATGGCTGGGCAGCCAGATGAACTTCCTGGACATCGTCCCGCTGTCTGCGGAAACGGGTCTGAACGTCGATACCATCGCGGGTATCGTGCGTAAACATCTGCCGGAAGCGACTCATCACTTCCCGGAAGACTACATCACCGATCGCTCTCAGCGTTTTATGGCGTCTGAAATCATCCGTGAGAAGCTGATGCGTTTCCTGGGCGCTGAACTGCCGTACTCTGTAACGGTGGAGATCGAGCGTTTCCAGAGCAACGAGCGTGGCGGCTACGATATTAACGGTCTGATCCTCGTTGAGCGAGAAGGGCAGAAGAAGATGGTGATCGGCAATAAAGGTGCCAAGATCAAAACTATCGGAATCGAAGCCCGTAAAGACATGATGGACATGTTTGAAGCACCGGTTCACCTGGAACTGTGGGTGAAAGTGAAATCTGGCTGGGCCGATGATGAGCGTGCGCTGCGCAGCCTCGGTTACGGCGAAGATCAGTAACCTAAGACGACGAACATATGGATGGATGGCAGCGCGCCTTTGTCCTGCATAGTCGTCCCTGGAGCGAAACCAGCCTGATGCTGGACGTCTTCACGGAAGAGTCCGGTCGCGTGCGCCTTGTTGCCAAAGGCGCACGTTCCAGACGTTCTAATCTGAAAGGTGCCTTGCAGCCTTTCACCCCGCTGCTGGTCCGCTTTGGCGGGCGAGGGGAAGTCAAAACCCTGCGCAGTGCTGAAGCCGTCTCCCTGGCGCTTCCTCTTTCTGGTATCACGCTCTACAGCGGTTTGTATGTCAACGAACTCATTTCACGGGTTCTTGAACATGAGACCCGCTTCTCTGAACTTTTCTTTGATTACCTGCACTGTATTCAGGCACTTGCTGGCGCAACCGGCACCCCTGAGCCTGTGCTGCGTCGTTTCGAACTGGCGCTGCTCGGGCACCTTGGTTACGGCGTTGATTTTCTGCACTGTGCGGGGAGCGGGGACGAGGTAGAAGACACCATGACCTATCGCTATCGTGAGGAAAAGGGCTTTATTGCCAGTGTCGTCGTCGATAACAGCACTTTTACCGGGCGCCAGCTCAGAGCACTGTATGAACGCGAGTTCCCGGACGCCGACACCCTGCGTGCGGCAAAACGCTTTACCCGAATCGCGCTCAAGCCGTATCTTGGGGGCAAACCTTTAAAGAGCCGCGAATTATTCAGGCAGTTTATGCCGAAACGCTAATGTTTTACCCCTCACCCCAGCCCTCTCCCGGAGGGAGAGGGAGAAGGTAAATGACCAAAAATACCGAGGATTGTCATGGCTGAATTACTGTTAGGCGTCAATATCGATCACATCGCCACGTTACGTAATGCACGCGGTACCGCGTATCCCGATCCGGTTCAGGCGGCATTTATCGCTGAGCAGGCTGGCGCCGACGGCATTACCGTCCACTTGCGTGAAGATCGTCGCCACATCACTGACCGCGACGTGCGCATCCTGCGTCAGACGCTGGATACCCGCATGAACCTGGAGATGGCGGTGACAGAAGAGATGCTGGCGATTGCCTGCGAGACCAAACCGCATTTCTGCTGCCTGGTGCCGGAAAAGCGTCAGGAAGTGACCACCGAAGGCGGTCTCGATGTGGCCGGGCAGCTCGACAAAATGCGCGATGCCTGCAAACGCCTGGCGGATGCCGGTATCCTGGTATCTTTATTTATCGACGCCGATTTCACCCAGATTAAAGCCGCTGCCGACGTGGGCGCGCCGTATATTGAAATTCACACCGGCTGCTATGCCGATGCCGAAAACGACGCAGCGCAGGCGAAAGAGCTGGAGCGAATCGCCAAAGCGGCAACCTACGCCGCGAGCCTGGGACTGAAGGTGAACGCCGGTCACGGCCTGACTTATCACAACGTAAAAGCCATTGCTGCCCTGCCGGAAATGCATGAGCTGAACATTGGCCACGCCATTATTGGTCGTGCGGTGATGAGCGGCCTGAAAGAGGCGGTGTCCGAGATGAAGCGCCTGATGCTGGAAGCGCGTCAGTAATGGCTATTCTGGGCTTAGGCACCGACATCGTCGAAATAGCCCGCATTGAAGCGGTGATCGCCCGCAGCGGCGATCGCCTCGCAAGACGCGTGCTGAGCGATAACGAATGGGCTATCTGGGAGGCGCATCAACAGCCGGTGCGCTTTCTGGCAAAGCGCTTCGCGGTAAAAGAGGCGGCGGCGAAAGCGTTCGGCACGGGCATTCGTAACGGCCTGGCGTTTAACCAGTTTGAAGTGTTTAACGATGAGCTGGGTAAGCCACGTCTGCGTTTATGGGGCGAGGCGCTTAAGCTGGCGGAAAAGCTGGGCGTGGCGCACATGCACGTAACGCTTGCAGATGAACGCCACTATGCCTGTGCGACGGTGATTATTGAGAGTTAAATTTTGTCCGCATGGTGCATCAGGACAAACTTATCCCACAACTGTTCTTCGTTCTCGACGTGTGCCGGATCTTTTAAGATCGTATTGGGAATTGGGCACACCTTCTGGCAGGTCGGCGTTTCATAGTGGCCGATGCATTCGGTGCAGCGGTCGCTGTTAATCTCATAAATGCTGTCGCCCATCGAAATCGCCTGGTTCGGGCATTCGGGTTCGCACATATCGCAGTTGATGCATTTTTTGGTGATTAACAGCGCCATCAGGAAATTCTCAGAAACATCACAAACAGGGCGGGCATTATACGCTCATTCGTTGTTCAAACCAGTTTTTTTACCAGCTCTTCGCTGTGCCGAATACGTTCTGGCGCACGCTCCAGATCCTGCTGAACCAGCGCCATAAACAGCAGGTCCGTCAGCATCATCTGCGCACTCGTCGACGAAATCGCCGCGCTGCGAGTGGCCTGTTCCTCGGCAATGGTATACAGGCAGCGGGTTGCCCGTTGCTGGAGCGCATTCGGGCTAAATCCGGTAATCGCCAGAATTTTTCCCCCTACGCGCAGGGCTTCGTCGGTGGCCATATTAATTTCACGTCGCTCGCCGGAATAGGAGATGGCCAGCAGTAAATCGTCAGGATCCATGGCCTGCACGGTCGCCAGCAGCGCGTGCATATCCTGTTCAACGATGGCGTTATAGCCGATTTTTGTCAGCTTCCAGCCAAAGTTACGCGCAACCAGTCCGGAGGCGCCGATCCCGGTCAACACAATGCGCCGCGCGTCGCGAAGCATGGCTACGCTTTCCAGCAGCTTCTCTTCCGTGTTTACATCCAGCGTGGCATGCATTGCCGCCACGTTCTCCTTGATCAGCTTTTCGCCCACCAGACGCATCGGATCGTCGCCACGGATCTGGTTATGCACCGGCATTGACTGCGGATTCGGGTTGCTCACCAGTGCTTCACTGATCGCCAGCTTTAGCGCCGGAAAGCCCTTATAGCCTATTTTCTGGGCGAATTTCACCACGCTCGACTGGCTTACCCCGGCTTCGCCTGCCAGCTGCTGGGAGCTGAGGTGTCGCGCGCGATCGGGCTGAGAAAGTAAAAAATCCGCCAGCTTTTTATCACTCTGGGCAAACCCTGCGTAGCGCTGACGAATACGAATTAAACAGTTCATACGGTCTCCTGGCGAAAATGTGATTACCCGCGCAAATACGAATTTTACTCGCCTGAATGAATTTTATATTCCATTATAGTGCGTTTATTATGAATTAAAAATTCCAGAGGTAAATAACATGAATCTTGGCTCTCTTGTTTCTGAAACGCGTAACCCGCAAACCATGGATCTTGATGCACTGTCCACGCTGGAGCTGGTAAACCGCTTTAATCAACAGGATACCCTCGTCGCGCTGGCAGTCAAAGAGACATTGCCTGAGGTAGCAAAAGCCGTAGACGCCGCTGCCGGCGCTCTGAAAGCAGGAGGACGCATTATTTATATGGGAGCGGGAACCAGCGGGCGCCTCGGTGTGCTGGATGCCTCAGAATGTCCGCCGACTTTTGGCGTTCCGAACGGGCTGGTCGTTGGCCTGATTGCCGGTGGCCCCGGCGCGCTGCTGAAAGCGGTAGAAGGGGCAGAAGACAATAAACAGCTTGGGGAAGATGATCTCAGGGCGCTGAACCTGACCGCGCAGGATCTGGTGGTCGGCCTGGCGGCTTCTGGTCGTACGCCGTACGTCATTGGTGGACTGGAATATGCCAGACAGACCGGGTGCACCACAGTGGCCATCTCCTGTAACCCGGGCTCGCCGATTGCGCAGGTGGCCGCCATTGCCATCTCTCCGGTCGTCGGGCCGGAAGCGCTCACCGGCTCCACACGGCTGAAGTCGGGTACCGCGCAGAAGCTGGTACTCAATATGATCTCCACCGGCGCGATGGTGAAATTTGGCAAGGTCTACCAAAACCTGATGGTGGATATGCAGGCCACTAACATCAAGCTGGTGGACAGAGCGTGTCGCATGGTGATGGAAGCGACAGGCGCCAGTCGTGAAGAGGCGGAAAAGGTGCTTCAGCAGACCGATCACGATGTAAAACCCGCCATTCTGATGATATTAACCGGGCTGGATGCAGCCGCGGCCAGAGCCAGACTCGAAGCCCATCACGGGTTTTTACGGGCGGCATTAGAACACCAATAAGAGGCGTGTATGGACAAAACAGCAGCGCTCGCCAGCGACATCCTGCTCGGGATCGGTGGGGAAAAAAATATTCAGCGTCTTGAGAACTGTATGACGCGTGTTCGCGTCGAGGTGCATAACGACGAACAGCTTGATTTGACGCGCCTTAAGCAGCTTCCCGGCGTGAGCGGGTACGTTAAGCAGGGGCAACAGCACCAGTTGATTGTCGGTCCGGGCAAAGCGGCGCAGGTGGTAGATGCCATGCGCGCCCTGATGACGGGCGGTGAAACGGCTCCCGCCTTTGACGATGCGGAACGCACCAAAGCGCAGGCGAAAGCCAAATACAAAGCCCCTATGAGCGATGCGCTGCGCCAACTGGCTAACGTCTTTATTCCGCTGATCCCGGCGTTTATCGCGTCGGGGCTGATCACCGGGATTATCAATATTCTTAAGCGTCCGGATATTGTCGGGGATTTTGCCACGCAGTATCCGAACCTGCTGGGTATTCTGGCGATTTTCGGCAGCGCGGTGTTTGCCATCATGAACATTCTGGTGGGGGTGAACACGGCCAAAGTGTTTGGCGGCTCGCTGGCGATGGGCGGCGTTATGGCGGGTATCCTCTCCAGCCCGCAGCTGGCGCAGATTACGCTGTTTGGCGAGGCGCTTCAGCCTGGCCGCGGCGGGGTGATTGCCGTGCTGCTGGTGGTCATTCTGATGTGCTGGATCGAGAAAAAGCTGCGCGCGGTGCTGCCAGGCTCGATTGAGCTGATCCTCAACCCGCTGCTGACCACATTGATTACCGGGAGCGTGGCGATTGTGGCGCTGCAACCGTTAGGCGGCGCCATCTCTGAAGCCATCGCCCACGGCGCGTCTCTGGCTATCGATCGCGGTGGGTTATTGGTGGGGGCTGTGCTGTCCGGAACCTTCCTGCCGTTAGTGCTGACCGGTCTGCATCAGGGGCTAGTGCCGATTCACGTCGAACTGGTACAGGCGCACGGCTATAACGCCCTGCTGCCGATCCTGTCGATGGCGGGCGTTGGGCAGGTCGGCGCGGCCATCGCGGTGCTGATGAAAACCCGCAACGCACGTCTGAAAAAGGTCATTAAAGGGGCGTTGCCGGTCGGGTTGCTCGGTATCGGCGAGCCGCTGATTTTCGGCGTTACGCTGCCGCTGGGCAAGCCGTTCCTGGCCGCCTGTCTCGGTGGCGCGGTGGGCGGGGCGTTGATTAGCTACTGGAAAGTGGCGACCGTTATCACCTTCGGGATTTCCGGTTTACCGCTGGCATTAACCATCGTGACCGGAAAAGTGATGCTCTATCTGTTAGGCTATCTGGTAGCGGTGATCGCCGGGTTCCTGTTTACCTGGCTATTAGGATTCAACGACCCAGAGGAGTAAGGTTTGGCAAATCACGAGCGTCGCGTTGTCTTTTTTGATCTGGATGGAACGCTGCATCAGCAGGATATGTTCGGCACCTTTATGCGCTATCTGCTGCGGCGCCAGCCCCTTAACGCGTTGCTGGTATTGCCCCTGTTACCCGTTATTGGCATCGCGCTACTGGTGAAAGGCCGTTCAGCGCGCTGGCCGATGAGCCTGCTGCTCTGGGGATGCACGTTTGGTCATAGCGAAGCGCGTCTTAAGCAGCTTGAACAGGATTTTGCCCACTGGTTTCGCGGGCACGTCGCCGCGTTTCCCGTGGTCCAGGCGCGCCTGACCAGCTATCTCGACGCCAACGATGCCGATATCTGGCTGATTACCGGCTCCCCGCAGACGCTGGTGGAGCAGGTCTATTTTGATACGCCCTGGCTGCCGCGCGTAAACCTTATCGCCACGCAGATCGCGCGCGGCTACGGCGGCTGGGTGCTCACCCTGCGTTGCCTCGGACATGAAAAAGTGGTGCAGCTGGAGAAACGCATCGGTACGCCGCTGCGTCTGTACAGCGGCTACAGCGACAGCAAGCAGGACAACCCGCTGCTCTATTTTTGCCAGCACCGCTGGCGCGTCACGCCTCTGGGCGAACTTCAGCAACTCGAATAGTCTTATCTGTACCGGCTGTGTATAATGCCGCCCGCTTTTCGACTGGAGTATCAGCCCTTGTCCAACCCTGAACACAATCATGAATACTGGATGCGCCACGCGCTGGCGCTGGCTCAGCGCGCCTGGGAAGAGGGCGAAGTTCCCGTGGGCGCGGTGCTGGTCCATAACAATCAGGTAATTGGTGAAGGGTGGAACCGTCCGATTGGCCGTCACGATCCTACCGCGCATGCTGAAATTATGGCGCTGCGTCAGGGCGGGCTGGTGCTGCAAAACTATCGTCTGCTTGATACCACCCTGTACGTCACCCTTGAACCGTGCGTGATGTGCTCCGGGGCGATGGTGCATAGCCGAATCGGTACGCTGGTGTTTGGCGCGCGGGATGAAAAAACGGGCGCTGCTGGTTCACTGATGGACGTGCTTGGGCATCCGGGGATGAACCACCAGGTGAAAACTATCGGCGGGGTACTTGCACCAGAATGTTCGGGTCTGTTAAGTGACTTTTTTCGAATGCGTCGGCTGCAGAAAAAGCAACAAAAGGCAGAATTGAAACCGCAGGGTGATTAAGCTCGTCCGGTGCGACCACCGGATAGCTTTCAGCCAGCTGTTGCGCCTCGGCCGCCTCTTTTTCTTTCTCCAGCAGATATCCCACCAGGCTTATCTGATACTTACGAATATTTTCCACGTAGGCATACGCTTCATGCCCGCGCGCATAGCCGTACGTCAGCTTCTGGTACCACTGTTTCTGGCTAAGCAGCGGCAGGCGCTGTTTTACATCTGACCAGCTGTCCGGGTTACCTTTGGTTTTTGCCGTCAGCGTCCGCGCGTCGAGCATATGGGCATAACCCATGTTATAGGCGGCCAGCGCAAACCAGATCCGCTCCCCTTCAGGGACCGTCTCCGGCACTTTCGCCATCATATCCTGTAAATATTGCGCGCCGCCGCTGATGCTCTGTTCCGCATCGGTTCGATCGCTAATGCCGAGGCTCTGCGCGGTATTTTTGGTCAGCATCATCAACCCGCGCACGCCCGTGGGGGAGGTGGCCTGAGCATCCCAGTGCGATTCCTGGTAGGAAATTGCCGCCAGTAACTTCCAGTCAATCTCCTGAGCGTACTTCTCGAACAGCGGTTGCAGGTCCGGCAGCACGCTATCTACCGCGCGCAGGAAGGAGCGGGTGTCAACGTAATCAAAATCGTCACCGTGACCGAGATATTTCTCTTCCAGACGCGCCAGGGTGCCGTCTTCATTGATGGAATTAAAGAAATCGAGCATAGCCGCAGAGACGGTTTGATCGTCGTCCAGCTGGGTAAACCAGGTCACCGGCTGTTCGTCGGTCACATCCAGCGCCACGGCGATTTCAGGATGAACGCGCTGGAAAAGACTGATCGCCACCGAATCAGCAATGGTATAGGCCAGCTTTTTATCTTTTACCTGCTCCAGCAATTCGGTCGTGCCGAGTTTAGGATCGACCGTCCAGCTGAGGTTAGGGTATTTTTTCTCTTTCAACGCCCGCAGATCGTCAATCACCACATGGCCTGGCGCAATGGTCAATTGCTGGTCGGTGATGTCGGCCAGTGAGCGCGGGCGCAGGCTACCCACACGATAAACCACCTGCTGCGACACGGAGTAGTAGGTCGGGCCCGGCTGATAGTTTTTGCTGCGTTCGCTGTTGTACACCAGACCTGCGGCGAGAATATCGGCACGGTCATGGTCTAAATCATCAAACAGCTGGTTGATGTTCTGCCGCACGGTGACTTTCAGCTTCACGCCCAGATAGTCCGCAAACAGCTGTGCCAGTTCGTAATCAAGACCAATGGTTTTACCGTTGATATCGTCGTATATAAGCGGAGAGGAGAGGGTACTGACGCGCAACTCCCCCCGCTCCTGAATGGCGGCGATACGGTTTTCGGCTTTGCCGAACCAGGGGATAGACGGCCAGAGGGCCACTGCCAGCAGCAACGTAACAATGCCGATGAGCAGATAATTAATCTTTAATTTTTTCAATTAGTTAATTCTCTGCGACGCCGGTTGCCTCAGTGTGCTGTAGTCATGTTAAGAGTAGAGTTTGCCATTGATTGAGCGGCATTTTGCGCAAAGTAGCGCCAGTTGGCAACCAATTAGAGAGACAGGTCACATCTATTGTTAAACAAAAAGGATGATTTTATTTCGACGCAAACGGTTTCGTCAGCGCTCAGGATTCTCTATAATGACGCCCGTTTTCCCCCCTTGCGCACACTGTAAGCGCCCCGGCGCTTCGAAGACGAGAGACTTATGATGGAAATTCTGCGTGGTTCGCCTGCACTGTCTGCCTTCCGTATTAACAAACTGCTGGCACGTTTTCAGGCGGCCGACCTTCCGGTAAGCAATATTTACGCTGAGTATGTCCATTTTGCTGACCTGAATGCCCCCCTGAATGCAGAGGAGCGCGTACAGCTGGAACGTCTGCTTAAATATGGCCCAAGCCTGAGCAGCCATACGCCGACCGGCAAATTAATCCTCGCCACGCCACGCCCTGGCACCATCTCCCCCTGGTCTTCCAAAGCAACAGACATCGCTCACAACTGCGGCCTGAACCAGATTAACCGTCTGGAGCGCGGTGTGGCGTACTACGTGGAAGCCTCTACCCTGAGCGACGCGCAGTGGCAGGCCGTCACAGCGGAGCTGCACGACCGCATGATGGAGAGCGTGTTTGACTCTCTGGATGATGCGCAGAAACTGTTCTCCCACCATCAGCCTGCGCCGGTACAGAGCGTGGATCTGCTGGGGCAGGGGCGTCAGGCGCTGATCGACGCAAACCTGCGTCTTGGTCTGGCGCTCGCAGAAGATGAAATCGACTACCTTCAGGATGCATTCGTTAAGCTGAATCGCAACCCGAACGACATCGAACTGTATATGTTCGCGCAGGCCAACTCCGAGCACTGCCGCCACAAAATTTTCAACGCCGACTGGATTATCGACGGCGAACAGCAGCCGAAGTCGCTGTTCAAAATGATCAAAAACACCATGGAGCAAACCCCTGACCACGTGCTGTCTGCCTATAAAGACAACGCCGCAGTGATGGAAGGTTCCGAGGTGGGCCGCTTCTTCGCCGACCGCGAAGCAGGGCGCTATGACTTCCACCAGGAGCCTGCGCATATCCTGATGAAAGTGGAAACCCACAACCACCCGACGGCCATCTCTCCGTGGCCGGGTGCGGCGACCGGCTCCGGCGGTGAAATCCGTGACGAAGGTGCGACCGGTCGCGGCGCGAAACCAAAAGCGGGTCTGGTCGGTTTCTCCGTTTCCAACCTGCGTATCCCGGGCTTTGAACAGCCGTGGGAAGAAGATTTCGGCAAGCCAGAGCGCATTGTGACCGCGCTGGATATCATGACCGAAGGCCCGCTGGGCGGCGCGGCGTTCAACAATGAATTTGGTCGTCCGGCGCTGAACGGTTACTTCCGTACCTACGAAGAGAAAGTGGACAGCCATAACGGCGAAGAGCTGCGCGGCTACCACAAACCAATTATGCTGGCGGGCGGGATCGGCAACATTCGCGCCGATCACGTGCAAAAAGGTGAGATCGTCGTGGGCGCGAAGCTGATCGTGCTCGGCGGCCCGGCCATGAACATTGGTCTGGGCGGTGGTGCAGCCTCGTCTATGGCTTCCGGCCAGTCTGATGCGGATCTCGACTTCGCGTCCGTGCAGCGCGACAACCCGGAAATGGAGCGCCGCTGTCAGGAAGTGATCGACCGCTGCTGGCAGCTCGGCGATGCCAACCCGATTCTGTTTATCCACGACGTGGGCGCGGGTGGACTCTCTAACGCCATGCCGGAACTGGTGAGCGACGGCGGTCGCGGCGGGCGCTTCAACCTGCGCGATATCCTGAGCGATGAGCCAGGCATGAGCCCGCTGGAAATCTGGTGTAACGAATCCCAGGAGCGCTACGTGCTGGCGGTTGCTGCCGATCAGCTGCCGCTGTTTGACGAGCTGTGCCGCCGCGAGCGCGCGCCGTATGCCGTCATCGGTGAAGCGACCGAAGAGCAGCACCTGACTCTCAGTGATACCCATTTCGACAACCAGCCGATCGATCTGCCGCTCGACGTGCTTCTCGGCAAAACGCCGAAGATGACCCGCGACGTTACAACCCGCAAAGCGGCGGGTAAAGCGCTGGATCGTCAGGGCATTATTGTGGCGGAAGCGGTTAACCGCGTGCTGCACCTGCCTGCGGTGGCGGAGAAAACCTTCCTGGTCACCATCGGCGACCGTACCGTGACCGGTATGGTGTCACGCGATCAGATGGTCGGCCCGTGGCAGATCCCGGTCGCTAACTGCGCCGTGACCACCGCGAGCCTCGACAGCTACTACGGCGAAGCGATGGCGCTGGGTGAACGCACCCCGGTGGCTCTGCTGGACTTCGCCGCTTCTGCCCGTCTGGCGGTCGGTGAAGCGCTGACCAATATCGCCGCGACGCAGATTGGCGACATCAAACGCATCAAACTTTCCGCGAACTGGATGGCCGCTGCCGGTCACCCTGGCGAAGACGCGGGCCTGTACGAAGCGGTAAAAGCGGTGGGTGAAGAGCTGTGTCCTGCGCTCGGCCTGACCATTCCGGTGGGTAAAGACTCCATGTCGATGAAAACCCGCTGGCAGGAAGGCAGCGAGCAGCGCGAGATGACTTCGCCTCTGTCGCTGGTGATCACCGCGTTTGCGCGCGTGGAAGACGTGCGTCATACCGTTACGCCGCAGCTTTCCACTGAAGATAACGCCCTGCTGCTGATTGACCTCGGCAAAGGCCATAACGCGCTGGGTGCCACCGCGCTGGCACAGGTTTACCGCCAGCTCGGCGAAAAGCCAGCCGACGTGCGGGACGTCGCACAGTTGAAAGGCTTCTACGACGCAATTCAGGCGCTGGTGGCGCAGCGTAAGCTGCTTGCCTACCATGATCGTTCCGATGGCGGCCTGCTGGTAACGCTGGCAGAGATGGCCTTCACCGGCCACTGCGGCGTTGAAGCAAACATTGCAACGCTTGGCGAAGACCGCCTGGCGGCGCTGTTTAACGAAGAGCTTGGCGCGGTCATTCAGGTACGCGCCGCAGATCGCGACGCGGTGGAAGCGATTCTGGCGCAGCACGGTCTGGCAGACTGCGTGCACTATCTCGGTAAAGCGGTGCAGGGCGACCGTTTCGTGATTGAAGCCGACGGCCACCCGGTGTTCAGCGAAAGCCGCACCACGTTGCGTATGTGGTGGGCGGAAACCACCTGGCAGATGCAGCGCCTGCGTGACAACCCGGAATGTGCCGATCAGGAGCATAACGCGAAGGCGAACGACAACGATCCTGGCCTGAACGTGAAGCTCACCTTCGACATCAACGAAGACATTGCCGCGCCGTACATTGCGACCGGTGCGCGTCCGAAAGTGGCCGTGCTGCGCGAACAGGGCGTTAACTCCCACGTTGAGATGGCAGCGGCCTTCCACCGGGCGGGCTTTGACGCCATCGACGTCCACATGAGCGACCTGCTGGCAGGGCGTACCGGGCTGGATGATTTCCAGGCACTGGTAGCCTGCGGGGGGTTCTCCTACGGTGACGTGCTGGGCGCGGGCGAAGGCTGGGCGAAGTCCATCCTGTTCAACAGCCGCGTACGTGACGAGTTTGAAACCTTCTTCCACCGTCCGCAGACGCTGGCGCTGGGCGTGTGTAACGGCTGCCAGATGATGTCTAACCTGCGCGAGCTGATCCCGGGCAGCGAAGCCTGGCCGCGCTTTGTGCGTAACCAGTCTGACCGCTTTGAAGCGCGCTTCAGCCTGGTAGAAGTAACCCAAAGCCCGTCTCTGCTGTTGCAGGGGATGGTCGGTTCGCAGATGCCAATCGCGGTTTCGCACGGTGAAGGTCAGGTTGAAGTCCGTGATGCGGCGCACCTGGCTCAGCTTGAAAGCAAAGGACTGGTGGCGCTGCGCTTTGTTGATAACTTTGGCAAGGTCACCGAAACCTATCCGGCTAACCCGAACGGTTCGGCAAATGGCATTACCGCGGTCACCAGCGAAAGCGGTCGGGTGACCATCATGATGCCGCACCCGGAGCGTGTCTTCCGCACCGTGAGCAACTCCTGGCACCCGGAAAACTGGGGCGAGGACAGCCCGTGGATGCGCATTTTCCGCAACGCGCGTAAACAACTAGGTTAAGTTTCAACGCCTGACTGTAGGCCCGGTAAGCGCGAGCGCCACCGGGCTTTTTTGTCTCTGTCGCAAATTCGCGACAACTCTCTGGTCTGAGTGTCTCCAAAAGGAGACATTTAACCTGTTGATTTATATGCGGCAGGACAGGTTCCCGTTAAGGTGTTGCTTAATAGCGACACTTAGCCTGGAAATCATTCACGTAACAATCAATACGTTTTGATAATAAAAATATTACTAATCATAAGGATAGCGTTAATTTTTGCAATCTGGCACGCGTGTTGCATAATAGTAACCAGTGGCTCATTCACCTTCTTATGTCAGCCCCTTCGGGACGTGCTACATAAACTTCGAATGACGCACAAAAAGGTGCCTGCCGTCCAACTACTGATTATTGCAATGCTTTATCAGGCCAGGGCGAAACGTCGAGTTAGGCACCGCCTTATTCCATGACAAAGCCGGGTTTTTACCCGGCTTTGTTGTATCTGAAGGGCAGACTCAGTTACGCTCTCCTCAAACCCGGATGAAGAGAGTAATGTGTTGAAACGCTGGCCCGCTTTCCCTCGCTCCCTGCGACAGCTCGTTATGATGGCCTTCCTGCTGATCCTGCTACCTTTGCTGGTTCTGGCCTGGCAGGCCTGGCAAAGCCTGAACGCGTTAAGTGCTCAGGCGGCCCTGACTAACCGCACCACGCTTATTGATGCTCGCCGTAGCGAGGCGATGACCAACGCCGCGCTTGAGATGGAGCGTAGCTATCGCCAGTACTGCGTGCTGGACGATCGCACGCTGGAGAGGGTCTATCAGAACCAGCGTAAACGCTACAGCGAAATGCTGGACGCCCACGCCGGGGTGCTGCCAGATGACAAACTCTATCAGGCGCTGCGTCAGGATCTGAACGATCTGGCGCAGCTCCAGTGTAAAAACAGCGGTCCTGATGCCGCCGCCGCCGCCCGACTTGAAGCCTTCGCGAACGCCAATACGGAGATGGTTCAGTCCACCCGTACGGTTATCTTTTCCCGTGGTAAGCAGCTCCAGCAGGAGATTGCCGAGCGCGGCCAGTTCTTCGGCTGGCAGGCGCTGGTGCTGTTCCTCGTCAGCCTGGGGCTGGTGCTGCTCTTTACCCGCATGATCATCGGCCCCGTGAAGGGGATCCAGCGGATGATTAACCGCCTGGGGGAGGGTAAATCTCTCGAGGATACGGTCGTTTTTAAAGGCCCGCGCGAGCTGCGCTCGGTCGGTCAACGCATCATCTGGCTTTCAGAGCGCCTGGCGTGGCTGGAATCGCAGCGCCACCAGTTCCTGCGCCATATCTCACACGAACTCAAAACGCCGCTGGCCAGCATGCGTGAAGGTACGGAACTGCTGGCCGACGAAGTGGCGGGGCCGTTAACCCCTGAGCAAAAAGAGATCGTGGCGATTCTGGATGCCAGCAGCCGCAATTTACAAAAGCTTATTGAACAACTGCTGGACTATAACCGCAAGCTGGCGGATGGTGCTGTGGTGCTTGAAAGCGTTGAGATTGAACCGCTGGTGGACATGGTGATCTCCGCCCATAGCCTGCCAGCAAGAGCTAAAATGATGCATACCCAGGTGGAACTCAACGCGCCAGCCTGTCTTGCAGAACCGATGCTGTTAATGAGCGTACTGGATAATCTTTATTCCAATGCGGTGCACTATGGTACTGAATCCGGTACCATTTATATCAGAAGCAATAACAACGGTTCGCGGGTATTTATTGACGTAGCGAATACCGGAAGCCCGATTCCGGATGATGAAAAAACGATGATCTTTGAACCCTTCTTCCAGGGGAGTCATCAGCGAAAAGGTGCGGTAAAAGGAAGTGGTCTGGGGCTGAGTATTGCCCGCGACTGCATACGACGCATGCAGGGTGAGCTTAACATCGTGAGTGATGAACGCGCCGATGTCTGTTTTCGTATCGAACTGCCTCTTGAGCCGGAAAAATCAATGAAATGAATAACAACCTGGTGAGTATGTCACACGTCTTTTACCGCGCACTGCGCGCGGTGTTTTCCAGCAAAAATGTGCGCCTCAGCCTGCCCTGCTTACTGCTGGCAGGCTGTGTAACCCATGCACCGAAAAGTGCAATTAGCCACAAACAGGAAGATAAATGGCCGCAAAAACAGCTGGCTGATTTCCTTTCGACACGTTGCGATGATATCTGGAGCCTGTCGGGGCGTGATGTTGAATCCAATCCGCTGTTCTGGCTGCGCGGAATAGACTGCGCCCAGCGGCTGGCGCCCGCCGAGGCCCGTGCCCAGGCGGCGATGCTGGTGGACGATACCTGGCAGGACGCATTTAAACGCGGGATCGTGATGGCGGATGCCAGAATCACGCCTGTCGAACGCCGCGCCAACGTGACGCGGCTGGATACTTACGTGATCAATATTCCCCCGCAGGTGCGCCCGGTCTATCAGCTCTGGCGGGACGGACAAACCCTGCAATTACAGCTGTCTGAAGAGCGTTTCCGCTTCAGCAAATTGCAGCAGTCAAGCGACAGCGAGCTTGATGCGCTTCGCCAGCAGCAGGAGTCGCTGCGCGAGCAGCTGGAAACCACCACCCGCAAGCTCGAAAATCTGACCGATATCGAAAGACAGCTCTCGACGCGTAAGCCGGCAGGCAGCTATCTGCCTGATGGGTCGAAAGGCAACTCTGCCACGACGCCAGACAGTGAGACGCCGAAACAAGAGGATGTGAAGCCATGACAAGCCGTAAACCTGCCCATCTGTTACTGGTGGATGACGATCCCGGGCTGTTAAAGCTGCTGGGGATGCGTCTGGTCAGCGAAGGCTACAGCGTGGTCACCGCTGAAAGCGGGCAGGAGGGGCTGAAGGTGCTCAGCCGTGAGAAAATCGATCTGGTGATCAGCGATTTGCGCATGGATGAAATGGATGGCCTGCAACTGTTCACGGAGATCCAGAAGCAGCAGCCCGGGATGCCGGTGATTATCCTCACCGCTCACGGATCTATTCCTGATGCGGTGGCCGCGACGCAGCAGGGGGTATTCAGCTTCCTCACCAAACCGGTGGATAAAGACGCCCTCTATAAAGCGATCGACAGCGCCCTTGAGCACGCAGCGCCATCCGGCGACGACGCCTGGCGTGAATCCATCGTGACGCGTAGCCCTGTGATGCTGCGCCTGCTGGAACAGGCGCGGATGGTGGCGCAATCCGATGTTAGCGTGCTGATCAACGGCCAGAGCGGGACCGGGAAAGAGATCCTCGCCCAGGCGATCCACAACGCCAGCCCGCGCAGTAAAAATGCTTTTATTGCCATTAACTGTGGCGCGTTGCCGGAACAGCTGCTCGAATCAGAGCTCTTCGGCCATGCCCGCGGCGCCTTTACCGGCGCGGTGAGCAGCCGTGAAGGGCTGTTCCAGGCGGCTGAGGGCGGCACGCTGTTTCTTGATGAAATTGGCGATATGCCCGCGCCGCTGCAGGTCAAATTGCTGCGCGTGTTGCAGGAGCGGAAAGTACGTCCGCTCGGCAGCAACCGCGATATCGATATCAACGTGCGTATTATTTCCGCCACCCACCGTGATTTACCCAAGGTGATGGCGCGCAACGAGTTCCGCGAAGATCTCTACTATCGACTGAATGTCGTCAACCTGAAAATCCCGGCGCTGTCCGAGCGTGCGGAAGATATCCCGCTGCTGGCAAATCACCTTTTGCGCCAGGCCGCTGACCGCCACAAACCATTTGTGCGCGCGTTCTCCACCGATGCGATGAAACGCCTGATGACCGCAAGCTGGCCGGGTAACGTACGCCAGCTGGTGAACGTGATTGAGCAGTGCGTGGCGCTGACGTCATCGCCGGTGATCAGCGATGCGCTGGTGGAGCAGGCGCTCGAGGGGGAAAACACGGCCTTACCGACGTTTGCGGAAGCGCGAAATCAGTTCGAGCTGAACTATCTGCGCAAGCTGCTGCAAATCACCAAAGGCAACGTGACCCACGCGGCGCGCATGGCCGGGCGTAACCGTACCGAGTTCTATAAATTGCTCTCACGCCACGAGCTGGAAGCGAACGATTTTAAAGAGTAATACCGCAAAATTCGCCTGAATATGATACTGTGAGCAACCGATTACGAGGCTGCTTACTGGCAAGAGTTTAAGGACCCACCATGAAAAAAATTGATGCGATTATTAAACCTTTCAAACTGGATGATGTACGTGAAGCGCTGGCAGAAGTAGGCATCACCGGGATGACCGTAACTGAAGTGAAAGGTTTTGGTCGTCAGAAGGGCCACACCGAGCTATACCGTGGCGCAGAGTACATGGTGGACTTTCTGCCGAAAGTGAAAATCGAGATCGTGGTGAGCGATGATATCGTCGATACCTGTGTGGATACCATCATCCGCACGGCGCAGACCGGTAAAATTGGCGACGGGAAAATCTTCGTCTTTGACGTGGCGCGCGTGATCCGTATCCGTACCGGCGAAGAAGACGACGCGGCGATTTAACATTCTTGCCGGGTGGCGCTGCTGTATGACCGGATACATAGGTAACAGATCAGACCGGGAACATAGGTAACACTTTTCAGTCTATCCGGAGCACACTCTGGGTTTTTCGGTCGTAGTACGCAAGCGTTATTCCATTAAAGATGATGGCCTCCAGGCCATCATCTTGTTCTTCCAGCATGATGTACTCATCAGTCAGCGCTTCACTCAGGAACACCGTCCCCTTTTTCCCCATATAGAGTGTCCCCCTTGATTTCACCCTGTAGACCGTACCTCCTTCCGGATAAGCATATTCAGGAACCCTGCCATCCCAGTGCCGGCCTGAGGGTTGCCATACCGTTCCGGGCGTTGCACCCGCCAGGGCTTCATGTGGCCTTTCGTAGTTAAACTCTTCCCGGTAGCCACTGAACCACCGCTGTTGTTCTTCCATCGTCATAAATATGTTGCCCTGTTTTACTGCACTTTTCAGCGAACGATGCATTCGCTCATGACGGCCGTTTTCTTCCGGATGCCCCTTTCTGATGCGTTCCGGTCTGATGCCCAGCTTTATCAGCCAGACTGCAAGGCGACTTAACCCGGCGATACCTGTTCCTGCGAAAGGCTGACCATTATCCGTTCTCAGGACTTCCGGCAGACCGTACTCCAGGAACGCATCCGTCAGGCACTGCCTGACGAAGGGCTCGCTCTCCCGGTCTGCTCCCCGGCAGCTCAGAAGATACCGGCTGTGATTGTCGGTGAGGGTGAAGGGATGACAGTATTTCCGGCTCAGCAGCCTGAACTTGCCTTTAAAATCAGCGCTCCAGACCTGATTGTTCTCACTGATGATGGTCAGGGGCTGGCGATTGCCCGGGGTTCTGCGTTTTCGCTTTTTATCCGGAACCAGGCCTTCACGCTTGAGGATATCGCCGATAGTACTGGCAGCGGGGACGGTAAAATCGACGTGATGATTGAGCAGCCACATCCGCAGTTTTTTGGGGCCCCAGTCAGGGTGTTTTTGCCTCAGGGCCGTAAGCTGCCCGGCGATATCATCAGGAACTGTCCGGGAGTGGGAGTGCGGAGCACGCGACCGGTCAGAGAGAGATGACAGGTCAGAGGGGTCAAAACGCTGAAGCCATTTGTAACCGGTTTTTCGACTGATGCCGAAGAGACGGCAGAGGGCAGAAAAAGAATCCGTACCTGCATGGCAGGCACGGATAAAATCAAGGCGTTGCATAGGTCGGGTCTCAGTCCAGGGCATAGCGAGTCTCCTCTTCTATGCCAGTTATAACTGTTACCCATGTATCCGGTCTAAAGTGTTACCCATGTTTCCGGTTCATACCCTGCGCTTACCCGGCCTACAGAACCCTTCGCAGATCCGTGCAAGCGCAGCGCCGCCGGGCGATTACAGCACTTTATGCGGGCCGAAACATTCGTAATGAATGTTGTCTTTGTTCACGCCCAGGTCTACCAGCTGCTTCGCGGCATACTGCATAAACGCTACCGGCCCACACACGTAGAACTGCATCCCCGGTGCGCTAAACGCCCCTTCGTGCTGCCCTAAATTCATCAGGCCTTCGCTGTCAAAACGTGCCGCTGCGCGGTCAGCTTCCGTGGGTAAACGATACCAGGTATGCGCGGTAAAGTGTGGCAGACCCGCTCCGAGCGCTTTCACTTCATCTGCAAAGGCGTGCACATCACCGTTTTCGGCCGCGTGGAACCAGTTAACCTGCGCGCTGTGGTTCGATTTTGCCAGCGTATCCAGCATCGCCAGCATTGGCGTTTGACCAACACCTGCGGAAATCAGCGTCACCGGGGTACCCGATTCCACCGCCATAAAGAAATCACCCGCTGGCGCGGCCAGATGAACGATATCACCCACGCTGGCGACGTTATGCAGCCAGCTGGATACCTGACCGCCTTCCTCACGTTTAACCGCAATGCGATAGCCTTTGCCGTCTGGCTTGCGGGTCAGGGAGTACTGGCGAATCTCCTGGTGCGGGAAGCCTTCAGGCTTCAGCCAGACGCCCAGATACTGCCCCGGCTGGTAATCGGCAACTGGCTGGCCGTCCACCGGCTCAAACTCAAAGCTGGTGATCAGTGCGCTGCGCGGGGTTTTCTCAACGATGCGGAAAGCACGCGTGCCTTCCCAGCCGCCATTCTTGCTGGCGTTTTCGCTGTAGATCTGCGCTTCACGGTTGATGAACACGTTTGCCAGCACGCCGTATGCCTTACCCCAGGCATCCAGCACTTCCTGGCCCGGGCTGAACATTTCGTCCAGGGTTGCCAGCAGGTGACTGCCCACGATGTTGTACTGCTCAGGTTTGATCTGGAAGCTGGTGTGCTTCTGGGCGATTTTTTCCACCGCAGGCAGCAGAGCCGGCAGGTTTTCGATGTTGCTGGCATAGGCGGCAATAGCGTTAAACAGCGCTTCGCGCTGATCGCCGTTACGCTGGTTGCTCATGTTGAAAATCTCTTTGAGCTCCGGGTTATGCGCGAACATGCGATCGTAGAAATGAGCGGTCAGTTTAGGACCCGTTTCAACCAGCAGGGGGATTGTGGCCTTCACGGTAGCGATGGTTTGGGCGTCGAGCATAGCAGCTTCCTTCTGATGTTACTTTAATGATGTATTTTATATGCATCTTATAAAAATACCCCTGCAATGTAAATGGTTCTTTGCATCGTGAAAAATATGCATCACAAAGCTGAAAAGAAATCCGTTGAAAATGGCGAGAGCTTTATTGCTCAAACCCTTGCGTGGCGTGGAGGTAAACGTTTGCGTAAAATCGTTTGTCAAGACCTGTTATCGCAGAACTATTCAGTTATACTGTTGCCCGTCGTCCAACAGGACTGCCTTTTCAGGCCAAAAATTTACTTGTTAGCTGAGTCAGGAGATGCGGATGTTAAAGCGTGAAATGAACATTGCCGATTATGATGCCGAACTGTGGCAGGCTATGGAGCAGGAAAAAGTACGTCAGGAAGAGCACATCGAACTGATCGCCTCCGAAAACTACACCAGCCCGCGCGTGATGCAGGCGCAGGGTTCTCAGCTGACCAACAAATATGCTGAAGGTTACCCGGGCAAGCGCTACTACGGCGGTTGCGAATACGTTGATATCGTTGAGCAGTTGGCGATTGACCGTGCGAAAGAACTTTTTGGCGCTGACTACGCGAACGTCCAGCCGCACTCTGGCTCTCAGGCTAACTTCGCTGTTTACACCGCGCTGTTGCAGCCGGGCGATACCGTTCTGGGTATGAACCTGGCGCAGGGCGGCCACCTGACTCACGGCTCTCCGGTTAACTTCTCTGGCAAACTGTACAACATCATCCCTTACGGTATTGATGAGTCCGGTAAAATTGACTACGAAGACATGGCGAAGCAGGCCAAAGAGCACAAGCCGAAGATGATCATCGGTGGCTTCTCTGCTTACTCCGGCATCGTTGACTGGGCAAAAATGCGTGAAATCGCTGACAGCATCGGCGCGTACCTGTTCGTCGACATGGCGCACGTTGCCGGTCTGATTGCCGCTGGCGTTTACCCGAACCCGGTTCCACATGCGCACGTTGTGACCACCACCACCCACAAAACCCTGGCGGGTCCACGCGGTGGCCTGATCCTGGCGAAAGGCGGTGACGAAGAGCTGTACAAAAAGCTGAACTCCGCCGTGTTCCCAAGCGCCCAGGGCGGCCCGCTGATGCACGTTATCGCCGCGAAAGCCGTCGCGCTGAAAGAAGCGATGGAGCCAGAGTTCAAGGTTTATCAGCAGCAGGTTGCTAAGAACGCCAAAGCGATGGTGGAAGTGTTCCTGAACCGCGGTTACAAAGTGGTGTCCGGTGGGACTGAAAACCACCTGTTCCTGCTGGATTTGGTCGATAAGAACCTGACCGGTAAAGAAGCTGACGCAGCCCTCGGCCGCGCCAACATCACCGTGAACAAAAACAGCGTGCCAAACGATCCGAAGAGCCCGTTCGTGACTTCCGGTATCCGTATCGGTTCTCCGGCCGTAACTCGCCGTGGCTTTAAAGAAGCGGAAGTGAAAGAGCTGGCGGGCTGGATGTGTGACGTTCTGGACAACATCAATGACGACGCGGTTATCGAGCGCGTTAAAGGTAAAGTGCTGGACATCTGCGCACGCTTCCCGGTGTACGCATAATTCTCTGCGTTTCAGAACTGAAAAAGGCCGCTCATGCGGCCTTTTTTTATGGGCTAACGTCGGTCGAGGGAGATGGCCCCCGGCCCGGTTATCGCCAGCAAAATAAAGGCGCCAGCGATACTCACATTTTTATAGAAGTTAATCATATTTGGCAGGACCGCATCGCCCGTCATATCCCAGTAGTGGTGTCCAATCACCGCCGTTCCCAGCGTATAGAAGACAAAGATCACCGCGAGGGGGCGGGTGAAAAAGCCCAGAACGATCAGAATCGCGGCGGGGATTTCCATTACCACCGCAATAATCGCGGCCAGCATGGGCATGGGGGCGCCGAGCGACGTCATGTACTGAACGGTGCCGCTAAACCCCGTCAGCTTGGGATAACCGAAAATAATAAACAGGACTACGATAGCAATGCGGGCAATTAAAAGCAGGAGAGAACGAGAGGATCCGAAATCGAAATAACGTAAGCTGTTCATGGCAAACGACCTCTTCAGGCGATGTCTTATAAACGTAATACAGTTTTACCGCTCTCGCCATACGCTGTACGGCTGGTGATGATGTTAATTTTTAGTTAATTTATAGCGCGCTAACGACTTGCTAAAGTCAGGGATTAACGCCAGACTATCGCCTCCATTTCGGGAGGGATTCATGGTCTTGCATTCCACGCGCTGGCTGGCGCTCAGCTATTTCACCTATTTCTTTAGTTACGGTATTTTTTTGCCTTTCTGGAGCGTCTGGCTCAAGGGAATTGGTCTGACGCCTGAGACCATCGGCATCCTGCTGGGCGCGGGGCTGGTGGCACGTTTCCTGGGTAGCCTGCTGATAGCACCCCGCGTCAGCGATCCCTCTCTGTTGATTAAAGCGGTGCGAATTCTGGCCCTCCTGACGCTGGTCTTTGCGGCCTGCTTCTGGGTCAGCCACCAGTTTGCCTGGCTGATGGTGGTGATGGTTGGCTTTAATCTGTTCTTCTCCCCGCTGGTGCCGCTGACGGATGCCCTGGCGAACACCTGGCAAAAGCAGATCACCATGGACTATGGCCGCGTGCGCCTGTGGGGATCGATTGCCTTCGTGATCGGCTCTGCGCTGGTCGGGAAACTGGTCAGCCTCTATGACTATCGCGCCATTCTGGCCCTGTTAACGCTCGGCATCGCCTCGATGCTGCTCGGTATGTTGCTGCGTCCGTCGGTGATGCCGCAGGGCGAAAGCCGCCATCAGGAGAGCGCTGGCTGGCCCGCCTGGCGCTCGCTGGTGGCGCAAAGCTGGCGTTTCCTGGCCTGCGTCTGTCTGCTTCAGGGGGCGCATGCGGCCTATTACGGCTTCAGCGCCATCTACTGGCAGGGGGCGGGCTACTCGGCTTCTGCGGTAGGCTACCTGTGGTCGCTCGGCGTGGTTGCGGAGGTCATTATCTTCGCGCTGAGCCAAAAACTGTTCCGTCGTTTCGGGGCGCGTGACCTGCTGCTGCTTTCCGCCGTTTGCGGCGTAGCGCGCTGGGGCATCATGGGCTGGACGACGGAGCTGCCGTGGCTGATTGTGGCGCAAATTCTGCACTGCGGAACCTTCACCGTCTGCCATCTGGCGGCGATGCGCTATATCGCGGCGCGAGAGGGTGGGGACGTTATTCGTCTTCAGGCAGTCTATTCAGCGGTGGCGATGGGCGGCAGTATTGCGGTGATGACCGTATTTGCCGGTTTCCTCTATCAGCACCTGGGCCACGGTGTGTTCTGGGTGATGGCGCTGGTCGCTTTGCCGGCCATTGTCATCCGCCCTAAAGTCGCTGCTCGCACGTAACTAGGATTCGAGCATAACGCGAATATGTTCCTGCTGCTGCGTGTTCAGGGTCTCAACGGCATGAATGAGCGGCGGCGAGAACAGCGGCAGGGCGGTTGGATAAGGCGTAATAACCAGCGCCGCCTCGCGGGGGGCGCCCTCCTTCTTAAACGCTTCCAGGCTAAGATAACGAATATTGAGCGGCAGCAGCGTTAGCTCGCGAAGCTGCTGCTCAATTAACTCCTCGCAGGCTTTATCTTCCCCCGTTAACAGGACCACCTGTTTTTCATGAAGATCGGTTTCCTGCATCAGCCAGGCACCAAAAATCACCGCCACCAGAGCCATCTCTTCACCGGAGAATCGCAGGCCAAATTCGGCTTCGAGCTCAAACAGCGCCTCTTTAGTGGTGCGCAGCAGCCGGGGGTATAGACGGTGGATCTCTTCCGGCAGATTGTTGTCGATGCCAATGTCAAATAAGGAGCGGTCCAGCGCCTGAGCCAGATGAATATACAGCTGATCGGTCAGCCCTTGCTCATCGCTGAAGTTCATCCCGGTTTGCGCCCGGAAACGGGCAATCATACGCACGATGGCCCGACGCAGGCGCTGATCCTGCTGGTGTTTATCCAGTACCGGGTCGGGTGTGCGGAGCATCATAAACAGCAGCGCCAGGAACAGCTGTTCATCACAGTGCGTTCCCTGCGGGACGCGCCGTTTCCAGTGACGGACAATTTCCTGCGCCGTAAAGTATTCCCCTCTCGATTGCGTCCAGCTGCGCTGAACGGGTGAAAACTCCGGCGTATTGCCCAGATGATGCTGAATCAGACAATATTGCAGATAAAGCTGTAAAAACTGTACGTCGCGGGACTCAAACTGGCGCTGAAGCTTGCGCGCGCAAAAGTTGATAAGCGCCCGAAGGTTCGCATCGTCATAAAGCGGGCGGGCAATGCCGTGCTGTTTGAGCGCGGTTTTTAAGGCAGGGGTAAACTGTTGGGCGACAAAATGTGGACACAGCCGAAGCGCCCTGCGCAGCCAGTGCAGCAGGCACAAACGCTGATTCAGGGCGGAGCCCTCAATTCGGTAACAACCGTCATGGTGCGTGACGATATCAAGCCGATGATAGCGCTGGATTTCATCGCGCGTCTCGGCTATATCTTGCCGTGCCAGGACGTCGTCCACGCCGTTGGCAGCGATTATGCTCTGTGCGGTGACGGCAGCATCGGGCAGGTAAAGCATCAAAAGCACCTGGCAACGGCGCTGCGAACTGGAAAGCACAGATGGAATTTCAAGCGTCGTCATCATCTGTCGGGTATCCAGTGTGAATGTTTGATAAGAATAGCTAAAGGATGGGCGCTGAAAAGCGCGCCGGCAGGCCTTTCATTCAGGATTGCTGGCGAACATCACAGAATTTTTGACGTGAGGAATTGATGCAAACAGTTAAACAAAGCGTGATAGCGTTATTTTTGGCGGTTATCACCTCCGCCGCCAGCGCACATCCTCACAGCTTTATCAGCCTGAAAACCGAACTGGTGACGGACGGCACACAGCTTAGCGGCCTGAAGATGCGCTGGACGATGGATGAAATCACCTCCGCCGACCTGCTGTACGATGCCGGAAACGCAAAGCCCGGCGACGAGATCTGGAAAAAGCTGGCGGCGGAAGTCATGGCCAACGTGCTGGGTCAGCACTACTTCACCGAGTTCTGGCACAACGGACAAAAGGTGAAATTTCTTAACCGTCCCACGGAGTACGGTATGACCCGCGACGGCCATCAGGCGGTGCTGACGTTTATCCTTCCGCTGGCGCACCCTCAGCCGCTGGCCGGGCAGAAGTACAGGTTTTCCACGTTTGACCCAACCTACTATGTCGATATGCATTACGCCCAGGACAGCGACGTACAGTTGCCAGAAATATTGCAAAAAAGCTGCAAAATTGCCGTGCACACGCCGACGCCCAGTGAAGAGACGCTGAACTTTGCCGTTTCCCTTGATAAAGAAGATGCGCCTCCAGAAGACATGGAATTAGGAAAACAGTTTGCGCAGGAGGTGACGTTACAATGTCAGTGATCTCCTCCCCCGTCAGTAAGCCGCGTCGCTGGCTGCACCTCTGGCCTCTGGCGCTCTTTTTGCTGTTTGCGTCTGGCGGCGCGCTCTGGCTGTGGCAGGCATGGCCGCAGGTGATGATGAAAAGTATCCTCTGGCAGCGGGAAGTTAATCAGCAGATGAGCGGGCTGCTGAAAGCCGTGGCGGAAAATCCGTCCAAAGCGGGCGGCTCTCTTCTGGCGTTCAGCTTTATCTATGGCGTGCTGCATGCCCTGGGGCCGGGGCACGGCAAAATCGTCATCACGACCTGGCTTGCCACCCATCCGTCGAAGCTGAAATCGAGTATCGGCCTGACGCTGGCTTCCTCGTTACTTCAGGGCGGTGTGGCAATTGCGCTGGTCGTGGTCGTCCTTTCGCTGCTACAGCTCCCGGCCCGCCAGCTGCATATGAGCAGCTTCTGGCTGGAGAAGGGAAGTTACGCGCTGGTAGGCTTACTGGGGCTGATTCTCTGCTGGCGGGCGCTGAAAAAATTGCGTGCGTTGCTGCAAAAACCAAAATTCAAAATCTTTACGCCGCATCACGTTCACCATAAAAACTGCGGGTGCGGGCATCAGCATCTGCCGACGCAGGAACAATTACAGAATGGTGACGACTGGCGTGCGCGCCTGATGATTGTTCTCTCAATGGGGATGCGTCCATGCTCGGGCGCAATCATGGTGCTGTTGTTCAGCAAAGTGATAGGTGTATTTGGCTGGGGCATGATCTCGGCGCTGGCGATGGCGGCGGGAACATCTCTGACTATCTCTTCGTTAGCCTTGCTGGTGCACAGCTTCCGTCAGCTGGCGGTAAAACTCAGCGGCAATAAAACGCCGGTATTGTGGCGACAGGTTGGCTGGACGACGCTTGCGCTGGCGGGCGGGGTGATTCTGCTGGTGGCTGCGGTCACGATGTGGATAAGTGCGGTGCCGGTGGGAAGGGGGTTGCGGCCTTTTTAGCCATACCTGAGGGGTTTGTAGGCCCGGTAAGCGTAGCGCCACCGGGCTTAACAGACTGGATTAACGCTTCAGCGCATCGCTCAGTTCTTCACGCATGTTTGCCAGCATGGCTTTAACAACGCGCGGGTTACCTGCAACGATGTTGCCGGTAGACATATAGTTATGGCCGCCGGTGAAGTCACAAACAATCGCGCCAGCTTCACGTGCGATCAGCTCGCCCGCCGCGAAGTCCCACGGCTTCAGTGACAGCTCAAAGTAACCGTCAACGCGGCCGGTCGCCACGTAGGCCAGATCCAGTGCAGCAGAGCCGGTGCGACGGAAGTCCGCGCATTCGGTGAACAGTTTGCCGAGGATATTCATATAAGTGGTTGCGTGCTGCTTCGCCTTGAACGGGAAGCCGGTCGCCAGAATCGTGCCGTCCAGATCGCGTGCATTGCTGCAGCGCAGACGGTAGCCGTTCAGCTGCGCGCCCTGACCGCGGGTCGCGGTGAACAGTTCGTTACGCATTGGATCGTAAACAACGGCGACTTCAGTACGGCCTTTGATGCGTACTGCGATAGACACAGAGAAGTGTGGCAGGCGCTTAACGAAGTTGGTGGTGCCATCCAGTGGATCGATAACCCATTGAACATCCTGATCGGTACCTTCATGTTCACCGCTTTCTTCGGTGATGATGGTGTGCTGCGGGTAAGATTTGCGGATCGTTTCGATAATAATCGCTTCGGCGGCTTTATCGACGTTAGTCACGAAATCATTGCTGCCTTTCTGGCTGGTTTCTACGGAGTCTGGGGTTTCGTAGTGTTTGGCAATTACATTACCCGCCTTGCGCGCTGCGCGCACGGCGATGGTCAGCATCGGATGCATCGGTCTCTCTCACTGGATGTTAAAGAACAGGAAAATCGGCGCAGAGTATAGCAGCGGGATCGGATTATGTCTCTCGTTTATGATAATATGCCCGAATATTCTTCAGACACTGAATCCAGACATCTAAAAATTATGCTGCAAAACATTCGAATCGTGCTGGTCGAAACATCGCACACCGGCAACATGGGCTCTGTGGCCCGCGCTATGAAAACCATGGGCTTAACGAACCTGTGGCTGGTTAACCCGCTGGTGAAACCAGACTCTCAGGCTATTGCGCTGGCGGCCGGCGCCAGCGACGTGATCGGGAATGCACAGATTGTGGACACCCTGGACGAAGCCCTGGCCGGTTGCAGTCTGGTGGTGGGGACCAGCGCGCGCTCCCGTACGCTGCCCTGGCCGATGCTGGACCCGCGCGAATGCGGCCTGAAAAGTATCTCAGAAGCGGAACAGGCGCCGGTTGCGCTGGTGTTTGGTCGTGAACGCGTTGGCCTGACCAACGAGGAACTACAGAAGTGTCACTACCACGTGGCGATTGCCGCAAACCCGGAATACAGCTCGCTGAACCTAGCGATGGCGGTGCAGGTGATTGCCTACGAAGTGCGCATGGCATGGCTGGCGACGCAGGAAAAACCGGTCGAACCTAAAGAAGAGACGGCCTACCCGCTGGTGGACGATCTTGAGCGCTTCTACGGCCACCTGGAGCAGACGCTGCTCTCTACTGGCTTTATCCGCGAAGGTCACCCGGGACAGGTGATGAACAAGCTGCGCCGTATGTTCACCCGCGCGCGTCCGGAAAGCCAGGAGCTGAACATCCTGCGCGGGATCCTGGCGTCGATTGAGCAGAAGAATAAAGAGTAGTGTTGATTTCCCCCTCTCCCTGTGGGAGAGGGCCGGGGTGAGGGCATCAGTCCGCACCTTTGTTATGAAGGCACAGAAGGTTAAATACCTGACTAAAACAGTCAAGTAAATAGTTGACCAATTTAGTCAGGAATGTCAGACTTGGCCCTGCTATGCAATACCCCCATTTTACAATAAAAAACCCCGGGCAGGGGCGAGTTTGAGGTTAAGTAAGACATGAGACTGACATCTAAAGGGCGTTATGCCGTGACCGCGATGCTGGACGTTGCGCTCAACTCCGAAGCGGGCCCGGTTCCGTTGGCTGATATTTCTGAACGACAGGGGATCTCCCTCTCTTATCTGGAACAGCTGTTCTCCAGACTGCGTAAAAATGGACTGGTGTCCAGCGTTCGTGGCCCGGGCGGCGGTTATCTGCTGGGTAAAGACGCGGGCAGTATTGCGGTTGGCGAAGTGATTAGCGCAGTTGACGAATCCGTTGATGCGACCCGTTGCCAGGGCAAAGGCGGCTGCCAGGGCGGCGATAAATGCCTGACCCACGCGCTGTGGCGCGATCTGAGCGACCGTCTGACCGGCTTCCTGAATAACATCACCCTGGGTGAGCTGGTTAATAACCAGGAAGTTCTGGATGTTTCTGGTCGTCAGCACAGTCAGGATTCACAACGCAGCACCCGCACGCAGGACGCCATCGACGTTAAACTGCGCGCGTAATTAAAAAGATAAGTATTCAGAATCAGGCCGGGGTGGTCACACCCCGCGTACTCGGTCGTACATCCAGCCGGTTGCCTGATTCCTTGCATTGAAGCGATGTACGGAGTTTATAGAGCAATGAAATTACCGATTTATCTCGACTACTCCGCAACCACGCCGGTGGACCCGCGTGTTGCCGAGAAAATGATGCAGTGTCTGACCCTGGACGGAAACTTTGGTAACCCAGCTTCCCGTTCACACCGTTTTGGCTGGCATGCTGAAGAGGCGGTTGATATCGCCCGTAATCAGATTGCTGACCTGGTCGGTGCCGACCCGCGTGAAATTGTTTTCACCTCCGGTGCGACCGAATCCGACAACCTGGCGATCAAAGGTGCAGCCAACTTTTATCAGAAAAAAGGCAAGCACATCATCACCAGCAAAACCGAACACAAAGCCGTGCTGGACACCTGCCGTCAGCTGGAGCGTGAAGGGTTCGAAGTGACTTACCTGGCGCCGCAGAGCAACGGGATCATCGACCTGAAAGAGCTCGAAGCGGCGATGCGTGATGACACCATTCTGGTTTCCATCATGCACGTTAACAACGAAATCGGTGTTGTGCAGGACATCGCCACCATCGGCGAAATGTGCCGTGCGCGCGGCATCATCTACCACGTGGATGCGACCCAGAGCGTGGGCAAACTGCCTATCGACCTGAGCCAGCTGAAAGTGGACCTGATGTCCTTCTCCGGTCACAAAATCTATGGCCCGAAAGGCATCGGCGCGCTGTACGTTCGTCGTAAGCCACGTATCCGCATCGAAGCACAGATGCACGGCGGCGGACACGAGCGCGGCATGCGTTCCGGTACTTTGCCTGTTCACCAGATCGTGGGGATGGGCGAAGCGTATCGCATCGCGAAAGAAGAGATGGAAAGCGAGATGGCACGCCTGCGTACGCTGCGTAACCGTCTGTGGGACGGCGTGAAGGATATGGAAGAAGTCTATCTGAACGGCGATCTCGAGCAGGGCGCGCCCAACATCCTCAACGTCAGCTTCAACTATGTTGAAGGCGAGTCGCTGATCATGGCGCTGAAAGACCTGGCCGTTTCTTCCGGTTCTGCCTGTACGTCTGCAAGCCTGGAGCCATCCTATGTGCTGCGTGCGCTGGGCATGACTGACGAGCTGGCGCACAGCTCTATCCGTTTCTCTTTAGGTCGTTTCACTACCGAAGAAGAGATTGACTACACCATCAAACTGGTTCGTAACTCCATCGGCCGTCTGCGCGACCTTTCTCCACTGTGGGAAATGTTCAAGCAGGGCGTGGATCTGAACAGCATTGAATGGTCACATCACTAATCGGTACATAAGGAGAATTCAATCATGGCATACAGCGAAAAAGTTATCGATCATTACGAGAACCCGCGCAACGTTGGCTCTTTTGACAACAGCGACGAATCTGTCGGTAGCGGTATGGTTGGCGCGCCAGCGTGTGGCGACGTGATGAAGTTGCAGATTAAAGTCAACAATGAAGGTATCATTGAAGACGCGCGCTTCAAGACCTACGGCTGCGGTTCTGCTATCGCCTCCAGCTCCCTGGTCACCGAGTGGGTGAAGGGCAAGTCTCTGGACGAAGCACAGGCAATCAAAAACACGGACATTGCTGAAGAACTCGAACTGCCGCCGGTGAAAATTCACTGTTCAATTCTGGCAGAAGACGCGATCAAAGCCGCCATTGCGGATTACAAAAGCAAACGTGAAGCAAAATAATTGAGGTTTGAGTATGTCGATTACCCTTAGCGACAGCGCTGCCGCGCGAGTAAGCTCTTTTCTGGCGAACCGTGGTAAAGGCTTTGGCCTGCGACTGGGCGTACGTACCTCCGGCTGTTCTGGTATGGCTTACGTACTGGAGTTTGTTGACGAACCGGCGTCTGATGACACCGTGTTTGAAGACAAGGGCGTGAAGGTGGTGGTCGATGGCAAAAGCCTGCAATTCCTCAACGGCACTCAGCTGGACTTCGTCAAAGAAGGCCTGAACGAAGGGTTCAAATTCACGAACCCGAACGTCAAAGACGAGTGTGGTTGCGGCGAAAGCTTCCACGTTTAACTGCGCGTCATCCGAAACCCCACCGTGGCCTACCTGCTACGCGTGGGGTTTGTTCTAACAGGCTACCCCTGAGATTGTTATGGATTACTTCACTCTCTTCGGACTACCCGCTCAATACCCGATTGATCTCCAGGCGCTGACGATCCGTTTTCAGGATCTCCAGCGTCAGTACCATCCGGATAAATTCGCCAGCGGGACGCAGGCAGAGCAGCTGGCTGCGGTATCACACTCCGCAACCATCAACCAGGCCTGGCAAACGCTGCGTCATCCGCTGGCGCGTGCAGAATATCTGCTCTCGCTCCACGGTTTTGATCTGGCGAGCGAACAGCATACCGTGCGCGACACCGCGTTTCTGATGGAGCAGCTGGAGCTTCGCGAAGAGCTGGATGAAATTGAACAGGCTAAAGACGAAGCGCGTCTGGAACGTTTTCTCCAGCGCGTAAAGGGCATGTTCGATACCCGCCATCAGCAGATGGTTGAGCAACTGAACAACGAGACCTGGGACGTGGCGGCAGACACTGTGCGCAAACTCCGTTTTCTCGATAAACTGCGAAGCAGTGCTGAACAACTCGAAGAAAAGCTGCTCGATTTTTAATTTCGGAAGCAATTATGGCCTTATTACAAATTAGTGAGCCAGGCTTTAGCGCCGCACCGCACCAGCGTCGTCTGGCGGTCGGTATTGACCTGGGCACCACCAATTCTCTCGTGGCGACCGTGCGTAGCGGCCAGGCGGAAACGCTGGCTGACGAGCAGGGCCGCCATCTGCTGCCTTCCGTGGTCCACTACCAGCAGCAGGGTCACGCTGTCGGCTTTGATGCCCGCGCCAATGCCGCGCGCGATCCGGCTAACACCATCAGCTCGGTTAAGCGCATGATTGGCCGCTCGCTGGCGGATATCCAGACCCGTTATCCGCATCTGCCGTACCAGTTACAGGCCAGCGAAAATGGCCTGCCGATGATTGCGACATCTGCCGGTCTGCTGAACCCGATTCGTGTTTCCGCTGACATCCTCAAAGCGCTGGCGGCGCGCGCGACGGCGACGCTCGGTGGCGATCTGGACGGCGTGGTAATCACCGTTCCGGCCTACTTCGACGATGCACAACGTCAGGGCACCAAAGACGCCGCGCGTCTGGCGGGCCTGCACGTGCTGCGTCTGCTGAACGAACCGACAGCGGCAGCCATTGCCTACGGCCTCGATTCCGGTCAGGAAGGGGTGATTGCGGTTTACGATCTCGGCGGCGGGACGTTTGATATCTCTATCCTGCGCTTAAGCCGCGGTGTGTTCGAAGTGCTGGCGACCGGCGGGGATTCCGCGCTCGGCGGCGATGACTTCGACCATCTGCTGGCGGACTACATCCGCGAGCAGGCGGGCATCAGCGATCGCAGCGATGCGCGCGTCCAGCGTGAACTGCTGGATGCGGCCATCGACGCCAAAATCGCCCTGAGCGATGCGCAGTCCGTCAGCGTGAACGTCGCAGGCTGGCAGGGTGAGATCACCCGCGACCAGTTCAGCGAACTGATTGCGCCTCTGGTTAAGCGTACCCTGCTGGCCTGCCGTCGCGCATTGAAAGATGCGGGCGTTGAGGCTAACGAGGTGCTGGAAGTGGTCATGGTTGGCGGCTCAACCCGCGTGCCGCTGGTACGTGAGCGCGTAGGGGAATTCTTTGGCCGCACGCCGCTAACCTCTATCGACCCGGACAAAGTGGTTGCCGTGGGTGCCGCTATCCAGGCCGATATCCTGGTCGGCAACAAGCCGGACAGCGAAATGCTGCTGCTGGACGTCATCCCGCTGTCTCTGGGTTTAGAAACCATGGGCGGCCTGGTGGAGAAAGTTATTCCCCGTAACACCACCATTCCGGTGGCGCGCGCGCAGGAGTTCACCACCTTCAAAGACGGCCAGACCGCGATGTCCATCCACGTGATGCAGGGCGAGCGCGAGCTGGTGCAGGACTGCCGCTCTCTGGCGCGCTTTGCGCTGCGCGGAATTCCGGCGCTGCCGGCGGGCGGGGCGCATATTCGCGTCACCTTCCAGGTGGATGCGGACGGTCTCCTGAGCGTGACGGCGATGGAAAAATCCACCGGCGTCGAATCGTCCATTCAGGTGAAGCCGTCCTACGGCCTGACCGATGGCGAAATCGCCTCCATGATTCAGGACTCAATGAGCTACGCCGAGCAGGATGTGAAGGCGCGTATGCTGGCGGAACAAAAAGTGGAAGCCGCCCGCGTGCTGGAAAGCCTGAACGGCGCGCTTGCTGCCGATGCCGCGCTGTTAAGCGCCGCTGAGCGCCAGGTGATTGACGAGGCTGCTGCGCGCTTAAGCGCCGTGGCCGAAGGCAATGACGCTGACGCAATAGAAGAAGCCATTAAAAACGTTGATAAACAAACCCAGGACTTCGCTGCTCGCCGCATGGACAAATCTGTCCGCGTCGCGCTGAAAGGCCAGTCCGTGGACGAGGTTTAATATGCCAAAGATTGTTATTTTGCCTCATGCGGACCTCTGTCCGGATGGCGCTGTTCTGGAAGCGAAGACCGGTGAAACCATTCTCGATGTAGCCCTGCGTGCAGGTATCGAAGTGGAACACGCCTGTGAAAAATCCTGTGCCTGCACCACCTGCCACTGCATCGTGCGTGAAGGTTTTGATTCTCTCGCCGAGAGCACCGAAGACGAAGACGACATGCTGGACAAAGCATGGGGTCTGGAGCCAGACAGCCGCTTAAGCTGCCAGGCGGCGGTGACCGATGAAGATCTGGTCGTGGAATTCCCACGCTACACCATCAACCACGCACGCGAGCATTAATATGGGACTGAAGTGGACAGACAGCCGTGAAATCGGCGAAGCGCTCTACGACGCGAACCCGGATCTCGATCCGAAGACCGTACGATTCACCGACATGCATCAGTGGATCTGCGATTTAGAGGATTTTGACGACGATCCAAACGCATCCAATGAAAAAATTCTGGAGGCGATTCTGTTAGTCTGGTTAGATGAAGCAGAGTAAATCACTTAACGGGCTGCCTTCAGGCGGCCCGTTTGCTAAAAGGACAAATAAAATGACCGAAGCGATGAAGATTACGCTCTCCACGCAGCCAGCCGACGCACGCTGGGGCGAGAAAGCCACCTGGAGCATCAATAACGACGGTATTACCCTGCACCTGACGGGTAACGATGATTTGGGCCTGATCCAGCGCGCCGCGCGTAAAATTGACGGCCTGGGCATTAAGCATGTCACTCTGACTGGCGAAGGCTGGGACACCGACCGCAGCTGGGCTTTCTGGGCGGGTTACAAAGGCCCGAAAGGCACCCGTAAAATTGAGTGGGCGAACCTCGATGAAGCCGGTCAGAAAGAGCTGGAAAGCCGCCTGAAAATTATCGACTGGGTGCGCGACACCATCAACGCCCCGGCGGAAGAGTTGGGGCCTGAGCAACTGGCGCAGCGCGCGGTTGACCTGCTGTGCGGCGTGGCGGACGACAAGATGTCCTACCGCATCACCAAAGGTGAAGACCTGCGCGAACAAAATTACATGGGTATCCACACCGTGGGTCGTGGCTCCGAGCGTCCTCCGGTCCTGCTGGCGCTGGATTACAACCCAACCGGCGATAAAGAAGCGCCGGTCTTTGCCTGTCTGGTCGGGAAAGGTATCACCTTCGATACCGGCGGTTACAGCCTTAAGCAGAGCGCGTTCATGGACTCCATGAAGTCCGACATGGGCGGCGCGGCGACCATTACCGGCGCGCTGGCGTTCGCCATCACCCGTGGTCTGAACAAGCGCGTGAAGCTCTACCTGTGCTGCGCGGATAACATGGTGAGTGGCAACGCCTTCAAGCTGGGCGACATCATTCGCTACCGCAACGGTAAAAATGTTGAGGTGATGAACACCGATGCCGAAGGCCGTCTGGTGCTGGCCGATGGCCTGATCGACGCCTCTGCGCAGAAGCCGGAGCTGATTATCGACATGGCGACCCTGACCGGCGCGGCGAAAACTGCCCTTGGCAACGATTACCATGCGCTGTTCAGCTTCGACGACAAGCTGGCCGCTCGCCTGCTGGCCAGCGCGACGGCGGAAAACGAGCCGTTCTGGCGTCTGCCGCTGGCCGAGTTCCACCGCAGCCAGCTGCCGTCTAACTTCGCCGAGCTGAACAACACCGCGAGCGCGGCGTACCCGGCGGGAGCCAGCACAGCAGCAGGCTTCCTGTCTCACTTCGTTGAGAACTACCATGAAGGCTGGCTGCACATTGACTGCTCCGCTACCTACCGTAAAGCGGCGGTTGAGCAGTGGTCAGCAGGCGCAACCGGTCTGGGTGTGCGTACCGTGGCGAACCTGCTGACGGCTGAGTGATCTTTTTTGCCGGGTGGCGCTACGCTTACCCGGCCTACAAAACCCGTAGGCCCGTGCAAGCGTTGCGCCGCCGGGCAATTGTGAAGTAGCCAAACTATGTCAGAAACCAAAAACGAATTAGAAACCCTGCTGGAGCAGGCGGCGACCGAGCCCGCCCACCGTCCGGCCTTTTTCCGCACGCTGCTGGAATCCACCGTCTGGGTGCCGGGCACCGCCGCGGAAGGGGAGCAGGTTGTCGAAGACAGCGCCCTGGATCTGCTGCACTGGGAGAAAGACGACGGCACGTCGGTGATCCCGTTCTTTACCTCGCTCGAGGCCTTGCAGGAAGCGGTAGAAGACGAACAGGCGTTCGTGGTGATGCCGGTGCGCACGTTGTTCGAAATGACCCTGGGGCAGACGCTGTTCCTCAACGCCAAACTGCCGACCGGGAAAGAGTTCACTCCGCGTGAAATCAGCCATCTGATTGGTGACGAGGGCAACCCGCTCAGCACCCAGGAGGTGCTGGAAGGGGGCGAAACGCTGCTGCTGTCTGAAGTGGCTGAGCCGCCCGCGCAGATGATTGACTCCCTGACCACGCTGTTTAAAACCATCAAGCCGGTAAAACGCGCGTTCCTCTGCTCCATCAAAGAGAGCGCTGACGAAAAGCCTGTTCTGCTGATTGGGATTGAGGCCGATGGCGATATCGACGAGATCATCCAGGCGGCGGGAAGCGTAGCGACCGACACGCTCCCGGGCGATGAGCCGATTGATATCTGTCAGGTGAAGAAAGGTGAGCAGGGCATCAGCCACTTTATTACCGAGCACATCACCCCGTTCTACGAGCGTCGCTGGGGCGGCTTCCTGCGCGATCTCAAGACCAACCGCATTATCTGATTACGGCGGGGTGACCTTCACCCCGTTGCTTCCAGCAACAGTAAATCCATCAGCAGCACCAGATTCGACTCAAACGACGTCACCCCTGCGGCTTCGGCGGCGAAATGTACCGCTTCGTCATAGAGGGCAAAATGCACGTCGGCCATACCTGCCAGCGTATTGGCCGACGCGCGGGTAAACGCGACGATCGTCATGCCGACGTTTTTGGCGATCCGCGCTTTATCCAGCACCTGCTCCGTTTCGCCGCTGCGCGAAACGGCAATAAATACCTGATAGCGTGCGGCGTTGCTGAGAAAAATATTCCGGCTGTCCCCCGGTCCGGAGATGAACGCGGTTTTTCCCAGCACCTGCAACTTCTTGGTCAGGTACTCGGCAAAAAGATATGAAAACCCGGCGCCGTAGAGAAAGAAGCTCTCTTTCTGGCGCAGCAGGCTGGCAAACTGCTGGCGTTTGTCCTGGGTAACCCACTGGAAGGTCTGCTGATAGTTGGCGATAAACTGATTAAACAGCGCGGGCATTTCTGCATGTTGCGCAGACTGTACGGTGATATGCGGCGTGTCAGAAAGCAGCTGCTTGCAGTGCCAGATAAACTCGCTAAATCCGCTGAAGCCCAGCTTCTGGCATAGCCGCATAATCGTCGCGGTGGAGACAAATGTCGCCAGCGCCAGCTCGCGCACCGTGATATTGCCCACCAGCAGCGGATGCTCAGTGAGGTGGGCGAGGACGCGATACTCCGCGCGGGTCAGTGACGACCCGCGTGTTAACAGCGTTGCCAGGCGGTTATCCATTATTTCGCCGGTTCTACCGGCAGATCGTCCCGTGCACCCCATTCACTCCAGGCGCCGTCATACAGCGTCACGTCATTCGCGCCAAGGGTTGCCAGCGCCAGGATCACCACGCAGGCCGTCACGCCGGAGCCGCAGCTGGCAATAACCGGACGATGCAAATCCACGCCCTGACGTTCAAAAATGGCACGCAATTCATCGGTGGTTTTCAGCTCGCCTTCAAACACCAGATCGCCCCACGGCACGTTCAGCGCCCCCGGGATATGTCCTCGTTTCAGTCCCGGACGCGGCTCATCCGCTTCAGCGTTGAAGCGCGGAGCAGGACGGGCATCGACGATTTGCGCCGTTTTTTCATGGCTCACGACCAGAACGTCGGTCAGGCGCTTGACCACGTGTGCGTCGAACGTGGCATCGAATTCGCCTTCCGGCAGCGTCACGTCGCCCTGCTGAAGCGGCAGCTCGTCGCGCTTCCAGCCCGCAAGCCCACCCGCCAGAATCGACACTTTTTCCACGCCGAAGTTTTTCAGCATCCACCACGCCCGCGGGGCGGAGAAGAGGTTACCCTCATCGTAAACAACGAGGTGTTTGTCTTTGCTGATGCCGAGCTCGCGCATCGCCACGGAAAACGCTTCCGGACGAGGCAGCATGTGCGGCAGGGGAGAGGTGTGATCGGAGAGGGCTTCGATATCGAAAAAAACCGCGCCAGGCAGGTGCCCTGCGCGATATTCAGCGGGAACGTCACGATGCTCCTGGCCCGGAGGGGCCATGCGCGCGTCGATAATCTGAACTTCCGGGTCGTCGCCGTGCTCAATCAGCCAGTCGGCGGCGACAAAATATGAGGTGGACATGGTTGCCTCCATTCTTTTCCGTAAAAAAGGATTGTCGGTGTTTTTTCTGACACCGACAAGTTAACCACGTTCAACTCGCGAGCAAGCCCCTATTTTTTCACCGCTTCACCGTCCTGCCATGCCTTTTGCAGCGCTGGCCAGTAGTCGCGGTTGGCTTCGATCATCTCATCCAGAATCGCTTTCGCGTGCTCCATGGTCGGCACGGTGCGGTTCAGGGTAAACGCCTGCAACGCTTTCTCGTAGCTGCCTTCGATGGTTGCCTCCACCAGCAGCTGTTCAGAAGCGAGCTGCTGTTGCAGGAGCGTCTGGTGGAACAGCGGCACCCGACCCACGCGGACGGGCTCTGGTCCTTCGGAGGTAATATAGGCAGGCACTTCCACCACCGCATCATAAGGCAGGTTGGTAATCGCCCCGCGGTTTTCCACCATCACCAGGTGACGCTGGCGCAGGTTGAATGCCAGCGAGCAGGCGACATCGACGATAAATTCGCCGTGAACACCTACGTGGAAGGCGTCCGGTAAGATCCCGCTGCGCTGGTACTCTTCGGCGGCGGCAAACAGCTTTTTCTCACGTCCGTTCATCACTTCGTTGGCACGGGTATAGTCCGGGTTCTGATGCTCCACAATCTGGTTCGGCATCAGGTAGTACTGTAGATACGGGTTCGGCAGGTACTCCGGGAAGTTATCCATAATCGGCTTGATGTTGCGCCAGGTTTTCACCCATGACGGATCCGAGTGCTGCGGGTCGGTTTTGGCCGCGTCTTCCGTCAGCAGGCCAAACTTCGCGATATGTTTACGCAGCTCCGGCAGCTTGTCCTCGCCGTCCACCAGCACGCGGGTAAACCAGCCGAAGTGGTTGAGGCCAAAATAGTCCACCTCCAGTTTATGACGGTCCACGCCCAGAATGGCGCCCATATTGCGCATCGCGGCGACAGGCATATCGCAGATGTTCAGCACGCGTGCGTTGGGGCGCAGGCGACGCACGCCCTCAGCGACGATCGCCGCCGGGTTGGAGTAGTTCACGATCCACGCTTTCTCGTGCGCGTAGCGTTCCACCCTATCGATCAGCTCTACCATCGGCAGGATCGTACGCAGGCCATATGCCAGCCCGCCGGGTCCGCAGGTTTCCTGGCCGACCACTCCGTGGCGCAGCGGAATTTTTTCATCCTGCTCGCGCATTTTGTACTGTCCGACGCGCATCTGAGCAAAAACAAAATGCGCGCCGCTGAAGGCCACCTCCGGATCGCTGGTGACCGTGAATTTGATGCTCTGGCTGTGGTCGCGAATGACCTTTTCCACCACGGGCGCAATGGTGTTCTGGCGCGCCTCGTCGATGTCATACAGGCGAATCTCTGCCAGGGGGAAATCGTGCAGGCGTACCATCAGGCTTTTCACTATACCTGGCGTGTAGGTGCTGCCGCCGCCGGCAATCGACAGAATGAATGGGGGTGTTAACATCTTTAGCTCCTTTCAGAGAAACGTCTCAACGGCTTCTCGCATTTTTTTGACATGCAGCCCGTAGACCACCTGAACGTTGTTACCTTGTTTGATAATCCCTTTCGCGCCGGTCGCTTTCAGGCGCGGTTCGTCGATGATGGTGACGTCCTTCACCGTGACGCGTAAGCGGGTGTAGCAGTTATCAACCACCTGAATGTTTTCCCGACCGCCCAGACCGACGACGATCGATTCGCCCAGCCCGTCGTTATTTCCCTTCGCCTGGTATTCCTGTTTGCTGTAGAGGCGCGTCTCCCGATCGTCATCTTCACGACCGGGCGTTTTCATGTTGAAACGCAGGATCAGGAAGCGGAACACCACGAAATAAAGGGCGAACATGATCAGCCCGACCACGATGTACATGGGCCAGTTGGACTTTTCCGTGCCGAGCGGCAGGTTGTAGAGGATAAAATCGATAATTCCGTTGGCGCCGATGGCGTGAACGCCAAACAGGGTGAACAGCATCATGCCAATGCCGGTCAGCACCGCATGCACCACGAACAACAGCGGGGCGACAAACAGGAAAGAGAACTCGATCGGCTCGGTTACGCCGACCAGCAGCGAGGTCAGCGCCGCCGGGATCAGAATGGCTTTCGCAATCGCTTTACGCTCTGGCTTCGCGGTCATGTACATCGCCAGCGCGGCGGCGGGAAGGCCGAACATCTTGCTGATGCCGCGAGCATCCCACACCACGGTGCTGCTGAGCTGCTTCACGTCCGGGCAGGCCATCTCGGCGAAGTAGATATTGCGCGCGCCCTGGTAAGCCGTACCGCACACCTCCTGCGTACCGCCCAGTTCGGTATACAGGAACGGCGTATAGACCAGATGATGCAGGCCCGTCGGCACCAGAATGCGTTCAAGGAAACCGTAGATCGCCACCCCAAACGGACCGGACCCTTTGATCGCCAGCGCCAGGGCGCTTATTCCATGCTGTGCGTACGGCCAGAGTTCGCTCATGACCACGCCGAGCAGCATAGAGACTGGCAACATCACAATCGCGACAAAGCAGTGGCCGGAGTATATCGCCATCGTGCCGTTAAACTGGACACCGGAATATTTGTTGTACAGATAACCGGAGAGCGCCCCGGTCAGGATCCCGGCGAAAACGCCCATCTCCAGCACCTGGACGCCCAGAACCATGCTTTGTCCGGCGGCTTTCATCTGCTCTGCAGGGGCCAGTTCTCCCTGAAGCTGTAACGTCACGTTCATGGCATTGATAAACACGATAAAAGTCACCAGCCCAATCAGCGCCGCGTAGCCTTTGTCTCGGGTTGCCAGGCCAATGGGGATCCCGACGGCAAACACCAGCGCCAGGTTGACCAGCACCGACACGGCAGATTTGGCGATCAGCTGGCCGACACTCTGGATCAGCGGATGGCCGAGAAACGGCAGGTACTCGGCCAGATTGCCGTTACCCAGCACATTCCCAAAGGCGATAAACAGACCGACGATAGGTAAGATAAGTACAGGTCCGTAAAGTGATTTTCCGAAATTTTGTAGGGCGTTCACGGCTCGTTTCATGGCTTTCTCTCTTATTGAACCGCGCACTCGGGGTGCGTCATGGTCATAAAACTAGCAGGCATGATGCGAGCTTATCCAGCTATCTTCTTGTTTTAAAAACAAATGACGCGAAAGGTAACATGTTACGTTACGCTGTGTGATCGCGGTTCCACCCTCGCATACGAGTACGATGCCATTCTGCGAGGCGCTTTCCAGATTATAAAATTGGACTTTTTGTATTAACGAAACTTGCGGATAATACTTATCCGGACGACGACCAACAGGCCCCTCAGGCCAGGGACATAGGATGAAACCGTTTCGCTTAGCTGCGATCTCTCTCGCGCTGCTCACCACCTTTACGCTTGTCGGCTGTGATAACAGCGATGACAAACCTCAGGCCGCTGCCCCCGCAGCGTCTACTACATCAGCACAGAAAACCCCGGTAAAACCGGATCCTGAAAAGCTGGCTAAGCTGGCCGCGCAGAGTCAGGGTAAGGCGTTGACGCTGCTGGATGCCTCTGAAGTGCAACTCGACGGCGCTGCGACACTGGTTCTGACCTTCTCTGTACCGCTGGATCCCAGCCAGGATTTTGCGAAAACGGTGCATGTGGTGGATAAAAAAAGTGGCAAAGTGGACGGCGCCTGGGAACTGGCCCCCAATCTGAAAGAGCTGCGCCTGCGCCATCTGGAGCCGAATCGTAATCTGGTCGTCACCGTCGAGCGTAATTTGCTGGCGCTGAACAAAGCGACATTCGGCATTGACTATGAAAAAGCGATCACCACCCGGGATGTTGAACCGACGGTCGGATTCGCCAGCCGCGGATCGCTGCTGCCGGGTAAAGTGGTGGAAGGGTTGCCGGTGATGGCGCTCAACGTCAACAATGTGGACGTGAACTTCTACCGCGTTAAGCCGGAGTCGCTGGCCTCGTTTGTCGGCCAGTGGGAGTACCGTAACTCGCTGACCAACTGGGAGTCTGACAACCTGCTGAAGATGGCGGAACTGGTCTACACCGGCCGTTTCGACCTCAACCCGGCGCGCAACACGCGTGAAAAACTGCTCCTGCCGCTCAAAGATATTAAGCCGCTCCAGCAGTCTGGCGTCTATATCGCCGTGATGAATCAGGCTGGTCACTATAACTACAGTAACGCCGCGACGCTCTTTACCTTAAGTGATATTGGGCTGTCCGCTCACCGTTATCATAACCGCCTGGACATCTTCACCCAGAGTCTTGAAAACGGTGCGGCGCAGTCAGGCGTGACCATTACCCTTCTGAACGATAAAGGACAGACCCTGGCCGAGGCGAACAGCGACGCCGATGGTCATGCGAAACTGGAAACCGATAAAGAAGCCGCGCTGATCCTGGCCAGTAAAGATGGCCAGACCACGCTTCTTGACCTCAAACTTCCGGCGCTGGATCTGGCGGAGTTTGATATCGCCGGTAACCCGGGTTACAGCAAACAGTTCTTTATGTTTGGCCCGCGCGATCTCTATCGTCCGGGTGAAACGGTGATCCTTAACGGCCTGCTTCGCGACAGCGATGGCAAACCGCTTCCCGAGCAGCCGGTAAAACTTGACGTGCTGCGTCCGGACGGCCAGGTAGCGCGTACGGTCGTTGTGCAACCTGAGAACGGCCTTTATCGCTTCAACTATTCGCTTGATAGCGGCGCCCAGACCGGCATGTGGCATATTCGCGCGAATACGGGGGATAACCAGCAGCGCATGTGGGATTTCCACGTCGAAGATTTTATGCCTGAGCGTATGGCGCTGAATCTGACCGGGCAAAAAACGCCGGTTTCCCCGCAGGAGGATGTGGACTTTAACGTTGTGGGCTATTACCTGTATGGCGCGCCGGCTAACGGTAATTCTCTGCAAGGCCAGCTTTTCCTGCGTCCGCTACGTGACGCGGTGCCTGCACTGCCTGGCTTCCAGTTCGGTGATATTGCCGAGGAGAACCTGAGCCGCAGCCTGGATGAAGTGCAGCTTACGCTGGACGAACAGGGGCGCGGACAGGTTACCACCGAAAGCCAGTGGAAAGAGGTGCACTCGCCGCTGCAACTGATTTTGCAGGCCAGCCTGCTGGAATCAGGCGGGCGTCCGGTAACGCGACGCGCCGAGCAGGCTATCTGGCCTGCGGCTGAACTTCCGGGGATCCGCCCACAGTTCGCCAGCAAGGCCGTGTACGACTACCGCACCGATACCACCGTCAACCAGCCGATTGTTGATGAGAACGGCAACGCCAGCTTTGACATCGTCTATGCCGATGCCAGCGGGGCGAAAAAAGCGATATCTGGTCTGCAGGTGCGTCTGGTCCGTGAGCGTCGCGACTACTTCTGGAACTGGTCCGAGAGCGAGGGCTGGCAGTCTCAGTTTGATCAAAAAGATCTCGTTGAGGGCGAGCAGGAACTTAACCTCAAGGCCGATGAAACCGGTAAAGTCACCTTCCCGGTGGAGTGGGGCTCATACCGTCTGGAAGTGAAAGCCCCTGATAACATGGTCAGCAGCGTGCGCTTCTGGGCGGGGTACAGCTGGCAGGATAACAGCGATGGCACGGGTGCTGCTCGCCCGGATCGTGTGACGCTGAAACTGGACAAGCCATCCTATCAGCCAGGCGATACCATCAACCTGCATATTGCAGCGCCGGCCGCAGGCAAGGGCTATGCAATGATCGAATCCAGCGAAGGGCCACTGTGGTGGAAAGAGATCGACGTACCGGTTAACGGTCTGGATCTCGCCATTCCGGTGGATAAGGCCTGGAAACGTCACGATCTCTACCTCAGCACGCTGGTGGTTCGTCCTGGCGATAAATCTAAATCCGCCACGCCAAAACGCGCGGTTGGTCTGCTGCATCTGCCAATGGGGGACGAAAATCGTCGCCTGAGCATCGCACTTGATAACCCACAAAAAATGCGTCCGAACCAGACGCTTTCTGTGAAAGTGAAAGCCAGCGTAAAAGAGGGGGCTGTGCCACAGAAGGTGAACGTGCTGGTCTCGGCTGTTGATAGCGGCGTGCTGAACATTACCGACTACGTCACGCCGGATCCGTGGGAAGCTTTCTTCGGTCAGAAGCGCTATGGCGCGGACATCTATGATGTTTACGGCCAGGTGATTGAAGGTCAGGGACGTCTTGCCGCACTGCGCTTTGGCGGAGACGGCGATGAACTGAAACGCGGCGGTAAGCCACCGGTGAACCATGTCACCATTATTGCTCAGCAGGCGCAGCCGGTTAGGCTTGATGCCAACGGTGAAGGCACCATCACGCTGCCGATTGGCGATTTCAACGGCGAACTGCGTCTGATGGCGCAGGCCTGGACGGAAGACGATTTCGGCAGCAGCGAAAGCAAAATCATTGTGGCGGCTCCGATTATCACCGAGCTTAACACGCCGCGATTCCTCGCAAGTGGCGATACCTCTCGCCTGACGCTGGACCTGACCAACCTTACTGACCAGCCGCAAACGCTGAACATTGCGTTAACCGCAACCGGTAAGGTGTCGCTCGAAGGTGCTCAGCCAGAGCCGGTTAAGCTGCCGCCTGGCGCACGTAGCACTCTGTTTATTCCGGTGCGCGCGCTGGAAGGCTATGGCGATGGTGAAGTAACTGCTCAGGTGACGGGGCTTCAGCTCCCTGGTGAGACGTTTGCGCCGCAGCAGAAGAGCTGGAAAATTGGTGTACGCCCCGCATTCCCGGCGCAAACGGTGAATACGGGCACGATGCTGAACCCTGGCGAATCCTGGAGCGCGCCAGCACAGCATATCGACGGTTTCTCGCCTGCCACGCTACAGGGACAGCTGTTGCTCAGCGGTAAACCACCTTTGAACCTGGCGCGCTACATTCGTGAACTTCAGGCCTATCCATACGGATGTCTTGAGCAGACCACCAGCGGCCTGTTCCCGTCCCTCTACACCAACGCGGCACAGCTTACGGCGTTGGGCATTAAAGGCGACACCGACGATAAACGCCGTGCGGCCATTGATATCGGCATCTCCCGTCTGCTGCAAATGCAGCGTGACGATGGCGGTTTTGCCTTGTGGGATAAAAACGGCCCGGAAGAGTACTGGCTGACCGCCTATGTTACGGACTTCCTGGTGCGGGCAGGGGAGCAGGGTTACAGCGTGCCTGCCGAGGCGGTGAATAACGCCAACAGCCGACTGCTGCGCTATTTACAGGATCCGGGGATGATGTCCATCCGCTACAGCGACGACACCCAGGCCAGCAAATTTGCTGTCCAGGCGTATGCTTCGCTGGTGCTGGCTCGTCAGCAAAAAGCGCCGCTCGGTGCACTGCGTGAAATCTGGGAGCGTCACGCTCAGGCCGCTTCCGGGCTTCCGTTGATGCAGCTGGGCATGGCACTCAAACTGATGGGGGATACACCGCGCAGCCAGCAGGCGCTGGATCTGGCTCTCAAAACACCCCGTAACGACAGCCGAAACTGGATGGCGGATTACGGCAGCCAGCTGCGTGATAATGCCCTGATGCTCTCCCTGCTGGAAGAGTACAAGCTGCTGCCGGATGCGCAAAACAGGCTGTTGAACGCGTTATCTGAAGACGCGTTCAGCCAGCGCTGGCTGTCAACCCAGGAGAGCAATGCGCTGTTCCTGGCTGGACGTTCACTGCAAACCTTGTCAGGCGCGTGGCAGGCAACGACCACCCTCTCTGAACAGACCCAGAGCAGTGATAAAGCGCAGGTAGAAAACCTGAACGGCGACCAGCCTGGTGCCTTGCAGGTGACGAATACCGGCACGACGCCGCTGTGGGTACGACTGGACACTACTGGCTATCCGGAGTATGCGCCCCAGCCATCTTCTCACGTCTTGCAGATTGAACGTCATATCCTGGCGACAGACGGCAGCAGCAAGTCGCTCTCTTCACTTAAGAGCGGTGAGCTGGTTCTGGTGTGGCTGGAAGTGAAGGCAAGCCAGAACGTACCGGATGCGCTGGTGGTGGATCTGCTCCCGGCAGGTCTGGAGCTGGAAAACCAGAATCTGGCGAGCAGCAGCGCCAGCTTGCAGGACAGCGGTAGTGAAGTGCAAAACCTGCTGAATCAGATGCAACAGTCTGATATTCAGCACATGGAATTCCGCGACGATCGCTTTGTGGCCGCCGTGCCGGTCAATGAAGGTCAGCCGGTCACGCTGGTTTACCTGGCCCGTGCCGTTACGCCAGGAACCTATCAGGTGCCTGTTCCGATGGTCGAGTCCATGTACGTTCCGCAGTGGCGGGCAACGGGGTCGGCCAGTGGCCCGCTGATCGTTGTTCCGTAAGATGCGGATAGCACGCCTGATTCGCTCCCGCTGGCTGTGGCTTGCGGGAGCGCTTCTCTTTTTAGGGGGGCTGATTGTCGCCGCTGACCGCGTGTGGCCGTTGCCCCTGAAAGAGGTCAACCCTGCGCGAGTGGTGGTGGATGAGCAGGGTGTTCCGTTGTGGCGCTTTGCCGACAGTGAAGGCATCTGGCGCTATCCGGTTACCATTGAAGAGGTATCCCCACGCTATCTTGAGGCGCTGATCCAGTATGAAGATCGCTGGTTCTGGGATCACCCTGGCGTCAATCCGCTTTCTGTACTGCGTGCCGCCTGGCAGGATCTCACCGCCGGGAGAGTGGTTTCTGGCGGGAGCACGCTTACCATGCAGGTGGCACGTCTTCTGGATCCGCATCCGCGTACCTTTGGCGGTAAAATTCGTCAGCTGTGGCGGGCGATGCAGCTGGAGTGGCATCTCTCCAAGCGTGAAATCCTGACGCTGTATCTCAACCGTGCCCCGTTTGGCGGCACGTTGCAGGGCGTGGGCGCGGCAAGCTGGACTTATCTTGGCAAACCGCCGTCTCAGCTGAGCTATTCCGACGCGGCGCTGCTGGCTGTACTGCCACAGGCACCCAGCCGTCTGCGTCCCGACCGCTGGCCGGAACGTGCCGAAGCGGCGCGGAACAAAGTGCTCGACCGCATGCTGACTCAGGGCGTCTGGTCTGAGAAGCAGGTGAAAGAGTCCCGTGAAGAGCCGGTCTGGCTGGCCCCCCGGCAGATGCCGCAGCTGGCGCCGCTCTTTTCCCGCATGATGTTGAGTAAAAGCCGCGACACAAAAATAGTCACCACGCTGGATGCAGCTTTGCAACGACAGCTTGAAGAGCTGGCAATGAACTGGAAATCGCGCCTGCCTGCCCGCAGTTCACTGGCGATGATCGTCGTGGATCATACATCCATGAAAGTGCGTGGCTGGGTAGGCTCGGTAGATATCAATGATGACAGTCGCTTTAGTCACGTGGATATGGTCAATGCGATCCGATCGCCGGGATCGGTCCTCAAGCCATTCATCTATGGCATGGCTCTGGACGATGGCCTGATCCATCCCGCTTCGTTATTACAGGATGTTCCAAGAAAAACGGGGGATTATCGCCCCGGCAACTTTGACAGCGGTTTCCATGGGCCGGTCAGCATGAGCGAAGCCCTGGTGCGTTCCCTCAACCTGCCTGCGGTGCAGGTACTGGAAGCGTACGGCCCAAAACGTTTTGCAGGCATGCTGAGCAACGCGGGATTACCGCTCATACTCCCCGCGGGGGCGCAGCCCAACCTCTCCCTGATCCTGGGGGGCGCAGGCGCACGCCTGGCTGATATCGCTGCCGCCTATAGTGCCTTTGCGCGTCAGGGTAAGGCGGGCCGGTTGCGTTTACAGCCGGGCGATCCGCTGATCGAACGTCCGCTGCTGTCGCAGGGGGCGGCGTGGATCATTCGTCGCATTCTCGCCAGTGAAGCACAGCCCCTGCCGGACAGTGCGCTGCCCCAGGTTGCGCCGCTGGCGTGGAAAACGGGCACCAGCTATGGCTACCGGGATGCCTGGGCCATCGGGCTGAACGCCCGGTATGTCATTGGAATCTGGACCGGACGTCCGGACGGCACGCCCGTTGCCGGGCAGTTTGGTTTCGCCAGCGCAGTTCCGCTCCTGAATCAGGTCAATAACATGCTTCAGTCCCGCTCGATGGTGGATGAAGCCCGTCTGCCGCGCGATCCGCGTCCTGCAAGCGTAGGACGGGGCGTGATTTGCTGGCCGGGGGGCCAGTCCCTGCCTGAAGGGAACGAAAACTGTCGGCGTCGGCTGTCAACCTGGCTGCTGGAAGGCAGTGAACCGCCTACGCTGCTGCTGCCGGAACAAGAGGGTATTCGCGGGATCCGTTTCCCGGTCTGGCTGGATAAAGAAGGCAAACGCGTCGCAGCGGATTGTCCTGATGCGACAGAAAAAGTGCTGGATGTCTGGCCGCTGCCGCTGGAGCCCTGGCTGCCTGCTGCCGAAAAACGGGCTGCTCGTCTCCCCGCCCGTTCAGCGGTTTGCCCTCTGCTGGATAACCATAATGCGGCGCCGCTGATGTTGTCAGGCGTCAGAGAAGGGGCGGTAATTAAACGTCTTCCGGGTGAGAAAAACATGACCCTGTTCGTTTCAACCAGCGGCGGGGAGGGGCAACGATGGTGGTTTTTGAATGGAGAACCGCTGGACGGACATCAGAAGAATTATTCACTGCAATTATATTTACCGGGTAAATATCAGTTAGTTGTATTAGATGAAACCGGACAAACGGCGACGGTCAATTTTGAGTTAGATCGCTAAGTGTTACTCCTCAAGAGTTAGCTTGATAATTATCAATATCCGTTCCTGAAAAAAAACGAGAATGCGTTTTTATTTTAAGGAACGAGCAATGGAAAAAAATAAACATCAGGGAGAGGGGACTATTCCCGCCATATCCCGGCGTCAGTTTATTCAGGCAGGATCGGCGCTCGCCGCTCTGCCTTTTGTCGTCAAAACCGGCAAAGTACAGGCACAGGGCGCGGCGGTTTCAGACACTACGCCTGAAGAAAAAGTGGTGCAAACCTGTAGTACGTTTGACTGCGGCGGCAAGTGTGATATTCGTGCTCACGTCAGTGAGGGCGTTGTGACCCGAATTTCTACGCGTCCGGATAACGCGTTGGATCCGCAAATGCCCGTAATGCGCGCCTGCGTGCGTGGCCGGGCTTATCGGAAATTTGTTTACCATCCCGATCGACTGAAATACCCAATGAAACGTGTAGGGAAACGTGGCGAAGGAAAATTCGAGCGTATTACCTGGGATGAAGCCACCACCCTTATTGCGAATCAATTAAAAACTATTACGCAAAAATACGGTGCGGCTTCACGCTATGTTCATGTGGGCACCGCTGTGTCCGGCGGGACTTTTTCCGGCGATAAAATGGTTCGTCGTCTGCTCAACTTAACCGGCGGCTATCTCGAAAGCTATCACTCGGTCAGTATGGGTAACACGGCGGCAGCAACGCCGTATACCTATGGCACCGCTGCCAGCGGCAGCTCTCTGGACACGCTGCTGGACACCAAACTGGTCATCCTCTGGGGACATAACCCGACGGAAACGATCTTTGGTCACAGCAACCACTTCTACCAGAAGATGAAGCAAAACGGCACTCGCTTTATTGTTGTCGACCCTCGCTATTCCGATACGGTTTCCTCCCTGGCCGATCAGTGGATCCCGCTGCTTCCCACCACGGACAACGCCCTGATGGACGCGATGATGTATGTGATCGTCACGGAGAACCTGCACGATCGCGACTTTATTCAGCGCTACACCCTGGGCTTTGACGAAGACACTATGCCAGAAGGCGTTCCGGCCAATGAATCCCTGATGGCTTACCTGAGCGGCGCAAAAGATGGCGTGGCGAAAACGCCCGAGTGGGCAGAGAAAATCACCCACGTGCCTGCACAAACAATTCGGCAACTGGCGCGCGACTACGCAACCACCAAACCCGCTGCGCTGATCCAGGGCTGGGGACCGCAGCGTCATAACTGCGGCGAGCGCACCGCGCGCGGCTCGACGTTGCTGGCTACGCTCACGGGTAACGTCGGGGTGAAAGGCGGTTGGGCAGCAGGCTATGGCGGCTGCGCAAACCGGAAATTTGCCGCCGGGCCAGAGATGCCGGACAACCCGGTCAAAGCCAAAATATCGGTGATGAACTGGGTGCAGGCCGCCGACGATGCCTCTCAGGTCACCGCGGACGTCGGCCTGAAGGATGCCGAAAAGCTGGACAGTAATATCCGCATCCTGTTCTCGCTGGCGGGAAATTATCTGGCTAACCAGAACCCGGATCTTCATCAGGCAACCCGTGTCCTGGAAGACGAGTCGAAAATCGAGTTTATCGTCGCAAGCGATCTGTTTATGACGCCGAGCGCCCGATACGCCGACCTTCTTTTGCCGGAAACCAGCTTTATGGAACGCTGGAATATCGGCGAAACCTGGGGCACGGCAAGCTATCTGATCCTGTCAGAAAAGCTCATTGAACCTGAATTTGAACGCCGTTCAGACTACGACTGGCTGCGGGAGGTCGCCGCTAAGCTTGGCGTCGAACCCGCGTTCAGCGAAGGGCGTGACGAAAAAGCGTGGATTGAGCACATCTGGGAGCAGACGCGTCTTTCCATGCCTGACGAAAACCTGCCGGACTTCGCGACGCTACAGAAGACGCGTCAGCACCTTTTCAAAAGCGCGCCGTTCGTCGCCTTTGAAGACAACATTCGCGATCCGCAGAATCATCCGTTCCCGACGCCGTCCGGAAAAATTGAGATCTTCTCGAAGCGTCTGTACGACATGCATCACCCGGAAATTCCGGCGCTGTCGCACTACGTGCCTGCCCATGAAGGGCCGGAAGACGCGCTGGCGAAACGCTTCCCGCTCCAGCTGATTACCTGGAAAGGAAAAAACCGCGCTAACTCCACCCAGTACGCCAACCCGTGGTTAATTGAGGCGCAGCAGCAAAAGCTGTGGATCAACCCGCAGGATGCGCAAAAACGCGGCATTGCGCAGGGAGATACCGTGCGTATTCATAACGCGCGCGGCATTTGCGAGATCCCGGCGGAGGTCACGCCGCGCATCATTCCAGGCGTTGTGGCCATGCAGGCAGGTGCCTGGTGGCAGCCGGACGAGCAGGGTATTGATAAGGGCGGCTGCGCGAACGTGCTCAGTTCCGCACGTATTACCGCGCTTGCGAAAGGGAATTCCCATCAAACCATGCTGGTGGAGGTAGCTAAAGCATGAGTCAGTTTAAACATTACGCACCGGTAAGCGACAAACAGCTGGGTTTTTATATCGACTCTTCTCGCTGCTCGGGCTGCAAAGCATGTCAGGTAGCGTGCAAAGATAAAAACAACCTTGAGGTCGGACGTCGTTTCCGTCGCGTGTACGAAGTTAATGGCGGGAGCTTTATCCCGACCGGGCAGGGTGGCGTCAGCAATAACGTTTTTGCCTACACGCTCTCTATCTCCTGTAACCACTGTGCCGACCCAATCTGCACCAAAAACTGTCCGACCACTGCGATGCATAAGCGTCCGGGGGACGGTATTGTGCGCGTAGATACTGATAAGTGCGTCGGCTGCGGCTACTGCGCGTGGTCATGCCCTTACGGCGCGTCACAGCTCAACGAGCAGACCGGGCAGATGTCCAAATGTGATTTCTGCGTGGATCTACAGGCGAAGGGGGAACAGCCTGTCTGTGTGGCAACCTGTCCACTCGAAGCGATTAAATTCGGGCCGATTGATGAACTGCGGGCGAAGTATGGTGCGGTCTGTGATGTGAAAGGCTTGCCTGATTCCTCCATCACCAAACCGAACCTGGTGATCAAAGCGCATCAGGGCGCAGAGAAAGAGGGGAAACGTCATGCATGAGTTACCGCTGCTAATTTTTACGCTGTTCCTGCAAGGATCGGTTGGCGTTACGCTGTGGCTGGCCTTCGGAAGCACGCAACGCAGCGCGCTGCTGCCGGCTGCCGGAGCGTTTGTGCTGGCCAGCCTCGGTCTGCTCGCCTCTGCGTTGCACATGGGCTATCCACTTAATGCGTTCAATGCGCTGCGTCACGTATCCAGCTCCTGGCTGAGCCGTGAGATTATCTTTGCCAGTCTTTATCTTGCGGCACTTGGCCTCGCAACGCTGCTGATGTTTGTCAAAAAACCAGGCTGGAAGCCGCTGTTGGTTGTGGCAGGTCTTGTCGGGCTGGTGGATGTGTTCTGCATGGCGCAGATCTACATGCATGCATCCGTGGTGACGTGGCATCACATTAATACCCTGGTGCTGTTTATCGGTTCGGTGGGAATTATCGGTTCAGCCTGCATGGCCGTTGGGGCACGTTCCCAGACTCGCGTGCGAACGGCGATTGTCATTATCACGCTGCTGGTGATTGCACGTCTGGTGATGCAGCCCGTCTGGCTGGCAGATATTACGGCTATGGACAACACCGTTGTGACGTTCCCACACGCACCGTTACAAATGCTGGAGCAACTGCGAACCGTGCATCTGCTGAGCTGGTGCGTTTCCGTTGCGGGTATGTTGTGCTTTGCTGCGGGCGGCTTAAAAGCGGCGCGAGGCACAATGCTGTTGGGCAGCGCCTTGCTGATTGTGGGTGAGCTGATGCTGCGCTTTGTTTTCTTCAGTATTGGCTGATGGGCGGATTAACCTTTGCCCCGGCGATGGACGTGACGCATGCGTGCGTCCGTCGCCGTTTTCGCCACTCTTCCTGCTGCGCCTGCGCGGACGTCTGTCCCGTACAGGCTTTTTCTTTTACCGACACCGGCGTCTCGGTTGATGACAGCCGCTGTATTGAATGCAGTGACTGCCTGTTTGTCTGCCCCGCTGAAGCCATCACCGGCATCACGCCGCGAAAACGTTTTCTGTGTGGCGATACGCTTGTTGGGCCTTTTACTGACCGTGCGCCAGGGGTGAATGAGCTTCTGCTGTGGCACGCGCAGCACCACGTTCGTTTTATCAGTATCGACGCGGAGCAGAATCCTGACTGGTTGCTGGCGATTGCCCGGCTGAATCTGGCGCTTCGTCGACGTGGTGAAGCAGCGTGGGCGTTTAAACATATACCCGTCAACGAGGTAAATACCGCCCGGCGTGCGCTGATGCACGTTCCCCGTGAGGATGTCCGGGTCTGTTGCGTCGTGCCCGGTCAGCGTGAGCTGCGCAGGGCGTTTTCTGCATTTAGCGAGGCAGAGATAACTCTCGATACCGAATCCTGCGTACTCTGCGGCGCGTGCTGGCGGAGTTGTACGGAAAACGCGATTCGGTTTGAGAACGCTGAACTGGTCGTGGAAACCGGACGTTGTACGGGGTGTGGCGGCTGCGAAGCGGTATGCCAGCATGCGGCGATAAACGTGACGCAAACAGACGGGACAGCGAAAAGCGTGACCATACCGGCATATGAAGCCGTTTGTTTGACGTGCCACCGCCATTTCTGGTCATTTAGTTCTGATGAAAAGCAGTGTCCGCTCTGTTTTCACCATCAGTACGGCATGCGAAATACGAGCTGTTGCTAATCTTCGTCTCATTTTAAAAAAATGTTATGCATAACCATAGGCAATGGCGCTATTGCTCTTTATAATCCGCGCCACACCATACTCAGGTATGCAAAAACAACAGAACATTTTACAGAGGTTATCAATGGCTATTGAACGTACTTTTTCCATCATCAAACCAAACGCGGTGGCAAAAAACGTTATTGGCAGCATCTTCGCTCGCTTTGAATCAGCAGGGTTTAAGATCGTTGGCACCAAAATGCTGCACCTGACCGTTGAACAGGCTCGCGGTTTCTACGCTGAGCACGAAGGTCGCCCATTCTTTGACGGTCTGGTCGAGTTCATGACTTCTGGCCCAATCGTGGTATCCGTACTGGAAGGCGAAAACGCGGTACAGCGTCACCGCGATCTGCTGGGTGCAACCAACCCGGACAACGCGCTGGCAGGTACTCTGCGCGCTGACTACGCAGACAGCTTCACCGAGAACGGCACCCACGGTTCCGACTCTGTTGAATCTGCTGCGCGCGAAATCGCGTTCTTCTTTGCAGAAGGCGAAGTGTGCCCGCGCACTCGCTAATAATTTCGTAAATGCCGCGTGCAAACGTGGCATCCCTGCGCCAGACTTTGTACAATGCAACGCCCCGGACGAGCAGACTGCTTACCGGGGCGTTTCTTTTCAACCCACCAAGGGCCACAACGTGTAACAACGAGGCCGGAAAAAATTATGTCTGAATTAGTGAATACCTCTGAAGTCGCCATTCCTGCGGTTCCCAATAAAAATGGAAAAATTAACCTGCTGGACCTGAACCGTCAGCAGATGCGCGAGTTCTTTAAAGAGATGGGCGAGAAGCCGTTTCGTGCCGATCAGGTCATGAAATGGATGTACCACTATTGCAGCGACAACTTTGATGACATGACGGACATCAACAAAGTGCTGCGCAATAAGCTTAAAGAAGTGGCGGAAATCCGCGCACCGGAAGTGGTGGAAGAGCAGCGCTCTTCAGATGGCACTATCAAGTGGGCCATTGCCGTTGGCGATCAGCGTGTTGAAACCGTGTATATTCCGGAAGACGATCGCGCCACGCTGTGCGTCTCTTCTCAGGTGGGCTGTGCGCTGGAGTGCAAATTCTGCTCTACGGCGCAGCAGGGCTTTAACCGTAACCTGCGCGTATCGGAAATTATCGGCCAGGTCTGGCGTGCCGCGAAAATCGTGGGTGCAGCGAAAGTCACCGGTACACGTCCAATCACCAACGTGGTGATGATGGGGATGGGTGAACCGCTGCTCAACCTGACCAACGTCGTTCCGGCGATGGAAATCATGCTCGACGATTTCGGTTTTGGTCTGTCCAAGCGCCGCGTTACGCTCTCTACTTCCGGCGTTGTGCCTGCGCTGGACAAACTGGGTGACATGATTGACGTTGCGCTGGCCATCTCCCTTCACGCGCCAAACGACGCCATCCGTGACGAAATTGTGCCGATCAACAAAAAGTACAATATCGAAACTTTCCTGGCTGGCGTGCGCCGTTACCTGGAGAAATCCAATGCTAACCAGGGCCGCGTGACCATTGAATACGTGATGCTGGATCATGTTAACGACGGTACCGAGCATGCACATGAGCTGGCTGAACTTCTGAAAGATACGCCATGTAAGATCAACCTGATCCCATGGAACCCGTTCCCGGGCGCGCCGTATGGCCGTAGCTCGAACAGCCGTATCGATCGCTTCTCAAAAGTGCTGATGGAGTATGGTTTCACCACCATCGTACGTAAAACGCGTGGCGACGATATCGACGCAGCCTGTGGTCAGCTGGCGGGTGACGTTATTGACCGTACCAAACGTACGCTGCGTAAGCGTATGCAGGGTGAGTCAATCGCGGTTAAAACCGTTTGATTATTATGCAGACACGGCGCATTTTTTGCGCCGTGAAGCATTAATTTACTGAATAACCAGCCACAATCATCACGACTGATTAATAATTACGGTGCGTTTCATACGACTTTCGGGCAGTATGTAACGACGTAACAACAGTTTAGCGTGAAGGCCTGCCAGCGCTGTCATCTGCGGCCCGACAGTCTTATACTGTTTGTTCCAGGTTAACTGACCTAAAGTTTCGCGGTGCGGGTGGCATTGTGACTCACCGGCACCTGAACCCTTATTTTCACGTACCAGTAGTTGTAGCGAATGAATACTGAAGCCACTCACGATCAAAATGCAGCACTCTCCACTGGCGTTCGTCTTCGCAACGCCCGTGAACAACTCGGACTCAGCCAGCAAGCCGTTGCAGAACGCCTGTGCCTGAAGGTTTCCACCGTTCGCGACATTGAAGAAGATAAGGCGCCCGCCGATCTGGCTTCAACGTTTCTGCGCGGTTATATCCGTTCTTACGCCAAACTGGTTCATATTCCTGAAGACGAATTACTGCCGATGATGGAGAAGCAGGCGCCTGTGCGTGCGGCAAAAGTTGCGCCGATGCAAAGCTTCTCTTTGGGTAAACGTCGTAAAAAACGCGATGGCTGGCTGATGAGCTTTACCTGGCTGGTCCTGTTCGTGGTTGTCGGGCTGACGGGCGCATGGTGGTGGCAAAACCACAAAGCGCAACAGGAAGAGATCACCACCATGGCCGATCAGTCCTCCGCTGAGCTTAATCAGTCTGGTACTAACGGCGCGCAAAGCGTGCCGTTGAGCACCGAAGGGGCTGCGACCTCCAGCGAACCTCAGGCGGCAGCAAGCAGCACGCCTGCAACCGAGCCAGCGGCGACGCCAGAAGCGACGGCGAATACCGCACCGGCTACCCAGGCCCAGGATCAGAACGCGGTCGTATCACCTTCTCAGGCCAATGTTGATACCGCCCCTGCGGCAACGGCACCGGCAGATAACACCGCGGCGTCACTGCCAACTGACCCGGCGGGTACGGCGGCACCTGCCGTTGACCCGAATGCGCTGGTGATGAATTTCACGGCTGATTGCTGGCTGGAAGTGACTGACGCGACAGGTAAAAAGCTGTTCAGCGGCCTGCAACGTAAAGATGGCACGTTAAATCTAACGGGCCAGGCACCATACAAGCTTAAAATCGGCGCACCGGCAGCGGTACAGATCCAGTATCAAGGAAAACCTGTCGATCTGAGCCGCTTTATCAGAACTAACCAGGTTGCGCGTCTTACCGTTAATGCCGAACAATCAGCAGCACAGTAACAGACGGGCAATGCGGGAGATTTTACATGCATAACCAGGCTCCTATTCAACGTAGAAAATCGAAACGGATTTACGTTGGGAACGTGCCAATCGGCGATGGGGCGCCTATCGCCGTCCAGTCGATGACCAATACGCGTACTACGGATGTAGAAGCGACGGTTAATCAAATCAAAGCATTAGAACGCGTCGGCGCGGACATTGTTCGCGTCTCAGTGCCGACCATGGACGCCGCTGAGGCGTTCAAACTGATCAAGCAGCAGGTGAGCGTTCCGCTGGTTGCCGATATTCACTTCGATTACCGTATCGCGCTGAAAGTCGCTGAATACGGTGTCGATTGTCTGCGTATTAACCCAGGCAACATCGGCAACGAAGAGCGCATTCGCATGGTGGTTGACTGCGCCCGCGACAAAAACATTCCAATCCGTATCGGCGTAAACGCTGGCTCTCTGGAAAAAGATCTCCAGGAAAAGTATGGTGAGCCGACGCCACAGGCGCTGCTCGAATCCGCCATGCGTCACGTCGATCATCTGGATCGCCTTAACTTCGATCAGTTCAAAGTGAGCGTGAAAGCGTCTGACGTCTTCCTGGCCGTTGAATCGTATCGTCTGCTGGCAAAACAGATCGATCAGCCGCTGCACCTTGGCATCACCGAGGCGGGCGGTCTGCGCAGCGGCTCAGTAAAATCGGCAATTGGTCTCGGCCTGCTGCTCTCTGAAGGCATCGGTGACACGTTACGCGTCTCCCTGGCCGCCGATCCGGTGGAAGAGATCAAAGTCGGTTTCGACATCCTGAAATCACTGCGTATCCGCGCGCGTGGGATCAACTTCATCGCCTGCCCAACCTGTTCACGTCAGGAGTTTGACGTGATCGGCACCGTCAATGCCCTGGAGCAGAGACTGGAAGACATTATCACCCCGATGGACGTCTCCATCATCGGCTGCGTGGTGAACGGTCCGGGTGAAGCGCTGGTGTCCACGCTGGGCGTTACCGGCGGTAACAAGAAAAGTGGTCTCTATGAAGATGGCGTTCGTAAAGATCGTCTGGATAATAGTGATATGATCGACCAGCTTGAAGCCCGCATTCGCGCAAAAGCGACGATGATGGACGAAGCGCAGCGCATCAGCGTTCAGCAGGTTGAAAAATAACGTGATGGGAAGCAGGCTGCTTCCCATGTATGATTGAACCCATTCTTTGGGTTCTTTTTTGTATATAGAAAGAGAATAAACGTGGCAAAAAACATTCAAGCCATCCGCGGCATGAACGATTATCTGCCTGGCGAAACCGCCATCTGGCAGCGCATTGAAGGCACACTGAAGCAGGTGCTCGGCAGCTACGGTTACAGCGAAATTCGTTTGCCGATTGTAGAGCAGACCCCGTTATTCAAACGCGCGATCGGCGAAGTGACCGACGTGGTTGAAAAAGAGATGTATACCTTTGAGGACCGCAACGGCGACAGCCTGACCCTGCGTCCTGAGGGGACGGCGGGTTGCGTACGCGCCGGCATCGAACATGGTCTCCTGTACAATCAGGAGCAACGCCTGTGGTATATCGGCCCGATGTTCCGCCACGAACGTCCGCAAAAAGGCCGCTACCGTCAGTTCAACCAGCTTGGCGTGGAAGTGTTTGGTCTGCAAGGTCCAGATATCGATGCCGAACTGATTATGCTGACTGCCCGCTGGTGGCGTGCGCTCGGTATTTCTGAGCACGTTTCCCTGGAGCTGAACTCTATCGGTTCTCTGGAAGCGCGTGCGAACTATCGCGATGCGCTGGTGGCGTTCCTGGAACAACACAAAGAGAAGCTCGACGAAGACTGTAAGCGTCGTATGTACAGCAACCCGCTGCGCGTACTCGATTCCAAAAATCCTGACGTACAGGCGCTGCTGAACGATGCGCCAGCGCTGGGTGACTACCTGGATGAGGATTCCCGCGAACACTTTGCTGGCCTGTGCAAGCTGCTTGAAGCGGCGGGCATTGCTTATACCGTTAACCAGCGTCTGGTGCGCGGTCTGGACTACTACAACCGCACCGTATTTGAGTGGGTCACCACCAGCCTCGGTTCGCAGGGCACCGTCTGTGCTGGCGGTCGTTATGACGGACTGGTCGAGCAACTGGGTGGTCGCGCAGCACCGGCTGTAGGCTTCGCGATGGGCCTTGAGCGACTTGTTTTGCTGGTTCAGGCAGTTAATCCGGAATTTAAAGCCGATCCTGTTGTCGATATATACCTGGTGGCCTCAGGTGCGGATACGCAGTCTGCGGCGATGCAGCTTGCCGAACGCGTGCGCGATGCGCTGCCGGACGTAAAGCTGATGACCAACCACGGCGGCGGCAACTTTAAAAAACAGTTTGCTCGTGCCGATAAGTGGGGCGCAAGTATTGCACTGGTGCTGGGTGAGTCCGAAGTGGCCAACGGCGAAGTGGTGGTTAAAGACCTGCGCTCTGGTGAGCAAACTACGGTAACGCAGGATGGCGTTGCGGCGCACTTGCGCACTCTATTGGGCTAAGGAGAAGGACTGCGTGGAAATGTACGAGAACGAACACGACCAGGTTGATGCGGTTAAACGCTTCTTTGCTGAAAACGGCAAGGCACTGGTTGTAGGGGTTATTTTAGGTGTTGGTGCGCTGGTTGGCTGGCGTTACTGGAACAATCATCAGGCTGACTCTGCTCGCGGTTCATCCCTGAACTACGAAAACACCGTTAGCGCAATCCGTGCCGATCAGCCGCAAACGCTGACGGCTGCGGAGAAATTTGCCGCTGACAACAAAAACACCTACGGTGCGCTGGCTGCGCTGGAAGTGGCTCAGCAGTATGTTGATAAAAACGAACTGGATAAAGCCGCTGCGCAACTGTCTCAGGGGCTTGCTGCTGCCAGTGACGAAAATCTGAAAGCGGTGATCAATCTGCGCCTGGCACGTATTCAGGTTCAGCAGAAAAAAGCCGACGACGCGCTGAAAACGCTTGATACCATTAAAGGTGATGGCTTTGCCGCTATTGTCGCCGATCTTCGCGGTGAAGCACTGCTGAGTAAGGGTGATAAAGCGGGCGCGCGTAAAGCGTGGCAAGCTGGCGTGGATAGTAAAGCTTCACCTGCGCTGAGCGAAATGATGCAGATGAAAATAAATAATTTGTCCGTCTGAGAGGGACCCAATGCAATTGCGTAAATTACTTCTGCCAGGACTGCTTTCTGTTACGTTATTGAGTGGTTGTTCACTGTTCAGTGGCGAAGAAGACGTTGTCAAAATGTCCCCGCTGCCGACGGTTGAAAACCAGTTCACTCCGTCCACCGCCTGGGACACCTCCGTGGGTGATGGTATTGGCGATTTTTATTCCAACCTGCACCCGGCATTTGCTGACGGCGTGGTCTATGCGGCCGATCGCAAAGGCACCGTTAAAGCGCTGAACGCTGATGACGGAAAAGAAGTGTGGTCCATTAACCTGGCGGAAAAAGACGGCTGGTTCTCCCGTAAACCTGCGCTGCTTTCTGGCGGCCTGACCGTTGCTAGCGGTCACGTGTATGTGGGCAGCGAAAAAGCGCAGGTTTACGCGCTGAATGCCAGCGACGGTTCGGTTGCATGGCAGACCAGCGTTGCCGGTGAATCCTTGTCACGTCCGGTTGTCAGCGACGGCCTGGTGTTGATCCATACCAGCAACGGCCAGTTGCAGGCGCTGAACGAAGCCGATGGTCTGGTAAAATGGACGGTTAACCTGGATATGCCAGCGCTGTCTCTGCGTGGTGAATCTGCTCCGGCGACTGCATTTGGCGCCGCCATTGTGGGTGGTGACAACGGTCGTGTCAGCGCAGTACTGATGCAGCAGGGCCAGATGATCTGGCAGCAGCGTATTTCCCAGGCGACCGGTTCAACTGAAATCGACCGTCTGAGTGATGTGGACACCACGCCGGTCATCGTTGACGGTGTGGTTTACGCGCTGGCGTATAACGGCAACCTGACGGCGCTGGACCTGCGTAGCGGTCAGATCATGTGGAAACGTGAGCTGGGTTCCGTGAACGATTTCATTGTCGACGGCAACCGTATTTATATGGTGGATCAGAACGACCGTCTGCTGGCGCTGAGCACCGAAGGTGGCGTGACGCTGTGGACGCAGAGCGATCTGCTTCACCGTCTGCTGACCGCACCGGCACTGTATAACGGCAGCCTGGTGGTGGGCGACAGCGAAGGCTATATGCACTGGATCGATCCAGAGAATGGCCGCTTCGTGGCGCAGCAGAAAGTGGACGGCTCAGGCTTCCTGACCGACCCGGTTGTGGCTGACGGCAAACTGCTGATTCAGGCAAAAGACGGCACGCTGTACGCGATCACGCGTTAATTACACGGCGGTTGTAGTATACTAAACGGCTCCTGTTCACTCAGGAGCCGTTTTGACATTTTTAAAAACGCTGCGAAAGCGACGTTATTTTGAATTTTATGAGGCTTCAAACATGGTACCTGTGGTCGCGCTTGTCGGGCGCCCTAACGTTGGAAAATCCACTCTTTTTAACCGTTTAACACGCACCCGTGATGCGCTGGTTGCGGATTTCCCGGGGCTGACGCGTGACCGTAAGTACGGTCGTGCAGAGGTGGAAGGACGCGAGTTCATCTGTATCGATACCGGGGGTATTGACGGTACGGAAGACGGCGTAGAAACCCGCATGGCAGAGCAATCTCTGCTGGCTATCGAAGAAGCGGATGTGGTTCTGTTTATGGTGGATGCGCGTGCTGGCCTGATGCCCGCGGACTCCGCTATCGCTAAACATCTGCGTTCACGCGAAAAGCCAACCTTCCTGGTGGCGAACAAAACTGACGGTATCGATGCCGATCAGGCCGTTGCGGATTTCTGGTCTTTAGGTCTGGGTGATATTTATCCTATCGCGGCCTCGCATGGCCGTGGCGTCACCAGCCTGCTGGAAACCGTTCTGCTGCCGTGGGTTGATGAAGTAAACCCGCCGGAAGAGGTGGACGAAGACGCCGAATATTGGGCACAGTTTGAAGCCGGAGAGGAAGGCGAGGAAGAGCCGGAAGATGACTTCAACCCGCAGGATCTGCCGATTAAGCTGGCTATCGTTGGTCGCCCAAACGTAGGTAAGTCTACGCTTACTAACCGTATTCTGGGCGAAGAGCGCGTGGTGGTTTACGACATGCCAGGCACAACGCGTGACAGCATTTACATTCCAATGCAGCGCGATGAACGTGAGTACGTACTTATCGACACTGCAGGGGTGCGTAAGCGCGGGAAAATCACTGATGTAGTGGAAAAATTCTCGGTGATCAAAACCCTTCAGGCGATTGAAGACGCCAACGTGGTGCTGCTGGTTATTGACGCACGTGAAGGTATCTCCGATCAGGATCTCTCTCTGCTCGGCTTTATCCTTAATAGTGGGCGCTCACTGGTTATCGTCGTCAACAAGTGGGATGGCCTGAGCAATGAAGTACGCGAACAGGTGAAAGAGACGCTGGACTTCCGTCTGGGCTTTATCGACTTTGCCCGCGTTCACTTCATCTCTGCCCTGCACGGCAGCGGCGTAGGCAACCTGTTCGAATCCGTTCGTGAAGCCTATGACAGCTCTACCCGCCGCCAGAGCACGGCGATGCTGACCCGTATCATGAACATGGCAGCAGAAGATCACCAGCCGCCGCTGGTGCGTGGCCGTCGCGTGAAGCTGAAATATGCCCACGCCGGGGGGTATAACCCGCCTATCGTGGTGATCCACGGTAACCAGGTGAAAGACCTGCCGGACTCCTACAAACGCTACCTGATGAACTACTTCCGTAAGTCGCTGGACGTGATGGGTACGCCTATCCGTATTCAGTTCAAGGAAGGGGAAAACCCGTTTGCGAATAAACGTAATACCCTGACGCCGAACCAGATGCGTAAGCGTAAGCGTTTGATTAAGCACATTAAGAAAAGCAAATAAGCTTTCATGGTAAATCACTAGCTATCATAAGCATCTTAAAGCCCGAATATTTCGGGCTTTTTTGTTTTCAAGGGCTATCATAAGACCACAAGAAAGTGCATGCTTTAGGTGTACACAATGGTGTACCCAGTATGCTGTTAAGTCGTTTTGGGTACACTTTTAAATGTATCAGTAGATTGCTAGGTATACGTGCATGCCAAAACTTACCGATATGCAGATCCGATCGTGGATCAAGAGTGGCGAACGATTTGAAGGTAGGTCCGATGGCGACGGACTCTATCTCCGCTTTCGCAAAGAGGACAAAACTCCATTCTGGCGTTTTCGATACAAACTTGCCGGCAAGCCCCGGACCTTGATGATTGGTTCTTATTCTATTATTCCGCTTGCTAAAGCAAGGGAGATTGCTAGAGAACTTGCAGCCCGTGTTGCTCTAGGGCATGACGTGGCTGCAGAGAAGCAACAACGCAAGGCTGAGGCTATAGCAAAAATTGAAGCTGAAAAGAACGCTATCCACGTTTCAGAACTTGCAGCGGAGTATTACTCTCGTCAGATCGAGCCAACGTACAAGCATCCAGAGCTTTTCCTCGCTAGCCTTCAAAAGAATATTGTGGCCTTAATTGGAAAAATGAAGGTCGAAGAAGTTCGTCCACGCCACGTTGATAGTGTTCTTCAAGACGTACTTAAGCGTGGGTCGCCCACAGTAGCTAATGATGTTCTTCGTATGCTCAAGCGCCTGTTTGACTTCGCGGTCGTTAGAGGCATGATTGATGTTAATCCTGCTATATCATTCGGCTCAAAAGATGCTGGGGGAAAGGAGAAAGGAAGAAAGCGGGCATTGAGTCGTGATGAGTTAGTCATGTTCTTTAAAGCGCTGCGTAGTGGGCAAGGAATCAGCAGGGAAAATGAGCTAGTTTTTAAACTTATATTGGCGCTGGGTGTGCGCAAAATGGAGTTATGCGCTGCTGAATGGTCTGAATTCGATCTCGAAAACGAGGTTTGGCATCTTCCCGGTACTAGAGCCAAGAATGGTGATGACATTGATATACCATTGGCGCAGCCGGTTATCGAATGGATAAAAGAGCTCAGACTTTTTGCCGGTGAGAGTCGGTGGTTTATACCCGCTAGGAGAGCCAGAAACACAGCTCACATTAGTCGTGCAACCCTTAACATGGTCATGCCGTCTGTACTGAAAGAAATGCAGGATATTGAGCCATTCAGTATCCATGATTTGCGTCGTACTATGCGCACTCAAATGGCTGCGTTAGGTATTGATCCTATAATAGCTGAACGTTGTTTAAACCATAAAATCCCTGGTATTGAGGGCATATACAACAGACACGAATACTTCGAAGAACGCAAAGTTGCTTTGGCTCGATGGGCTGACCTCTTAATGGACGTTGAGGCTGCTGGTCTGTCAAAGGAAATTATATCAAAAAGGAATGATTGAACATGGCGAAACTGTTGAGTTCAAATGTTTTCGAGAGACTTGCGTCTCAACGACTCATTACGATCAATGAAGTTGTTTATGCACTTTATGGATTAAATCCTAATACTAAAACAGCAGATCTTCCTAAGGAAGTCGCAGAAGAAGCTCAAGATATTAAAAAAACTATATCACGAAATCTGAGAAGCGCGGGGTTTCGAGTCTATAGTGTTACCACAGAGATGGAAGCAGATCTCGTGTTTGCCGCTTGCATTGATTATATAAATGAAGAGATTACGCCACCTGCAATTATTAATAAGGTTAAGGAAGCAGTAAGCGAATTCATTTATACAAACGAATGGGAAAAGTACATGTTTGCTTTTGGCGGGCGAACGCTTCTAGAAGATGTTGCGAAAATAAGAAAAACAGGAAGAGGCCAGCATCGTAAAGTTGATGAAGAAAATGGAACATTAAAGATGATGGGGCTGTTAATTAAATTGTTAGCAGATAAGCATCCTACTAAAAAATATGGGAGTCGAGAAAAGCCCACTATATCTGAAATTTATAAAGATATTTGTATGCTTATCGAACTTGAAAAGGCAACAACAAAAGGAATTGGTAAATCGACTTTTTCAGCCAAAGCTGCTGCGGCGTTACAATCGATTCATAACTCTTAATTATTTGTGGGTTTCAAACCATTAAAATCCAATTTCTAACAAAACAGGAATTAGGCAACAGAACTGAGATGTTGCCATCCTTTTACATGTATGAACATGTTTTGGCATCCCTTGCCATCCTTTGGTATCAGTAGTCTTGAGATGGTCCGAAAGGGTCTGAGAGGGTTAGGGAGGACATTCTCAGCCCTCAGTAACCATTCGAGTTACCATACAGTTTTGCCTTTTCCATCCGATGTTCTCCAGTGTTCTCCAGTGTTCTCCTGTGTAGTCCTTTATAGTCCCTTATAGTCCTTTGTAGTCTTCAAAGGTTTTAAGACAGATATAGACGTTCTTAGCCGCTATCAAGTCTATCTTATTGAAATAAAATAATAATTATCAATGTGTTAAATCTGGTTGGTCAGTTGGTTAGTGATATGATTTTCTTGATGGATTCATATTCTTTCAATGGATTGAAATGTTTTTTCAATAGATTCCAGTTTCAGTAGAAAGTATGCATTTGCACTCTTAGACTGGTCATCACATCATCAGCTATCACAGGAGAGCAAGGGCTAATGGAAAAAGAAAAGGAAATTAATTCTTTATCATCCGGTAGATACATACGTCGTTTTCGACTGCCGGAGATCTTAGGTGTATCTATGCCTACAGTTGATCGATGGGTCAAAAATGGAATCTTGCCACGTCCGGTCAAGCTGAGCGACAACGTGACTGCTTTTGATGCGCAGGAGATTAATCGCTGGCTGCAAGAGCGGCGCAAGGCTAACTGAGTCAGATCTTCACTTCTGTAAATTAGATTCGAGGAACAGTATGAAATCAAATAATGGCCTTAATGGTCAGGGCTTCCCTCACCCTGAAAACTGTAGTGATGATATTTCCGTTATCAATTTTGAGGGGCTAAAAGTTCGCATTGTTAAGCTAAATGGCGAACCGTGGTTCGTTGCAAAAGATGTTTGCGCGGCGCTGGAACTATCCAATTCGCGCATGGCGTTGCAGGCTCTGGATGATGACGAGAGAAATACCGTAACTTTAACTTACGGTATTCGCGGGAACCCAAATCATAGCGCTGTCTCTGAATCTGGTTTCTACAAGCTGATCGCCCGCAGCCGTAAAGCTACTACGGCAGGCACATTCGCCCATCGTTTCAGTAATTGGGTATTTCGCGAGGTGATTCCCTCAATCCGCAAAACTGGCTCTTATGGCGTGCCGTTCGTGTTTCTGAACGATTTTAGCCGGCGTATGGCAGCCTATCAGCAGGAGGCCAGTAAACGCGGTTATAAGTTGCAGCAATGTAAGAGTGCTAAAGAGGCTCTTGAACGCGAGGAGATTCAACTATGGCGTAAGTATCAGCCTGAGCTGTTAGATGAAAATGTTCACGAGCCGTTCACTGAAGTTCGCTCAGCTCCGGTTGGAAACAAAAATCGAGTTCATGAATAACTTGCGTGCTCTTGCGATGTAGAGCACTCAAAATAAGTTTGTCGCGACAGCTCACTAAACAATTCGAAAAGGTTAATGCCATGAAGAACAATTATGCCCGTCTGGGGCAGGGCTTCGCTCACCCTAAAAACTCCTTGCCATGTTATTCAACTGAAGGGTATTCTTTAAAAGCACCAGCAAAATCTGGTGTCGGGCGTGAGAACCCGGATAAGCAAAAGGCGATACCAGACGCCTATAGCGTCTTTTTTTGTGTCGTAAGGCCAGTACATCTTCATTCAGCGGGGAAGATCCGCATCGAATCTATGGTGGCGCTGGCGGGGCAGCCGAAAGGCTGGCCGGTATCCTTTTGCACCGGTATTCTCACCCCCGTCAGTGTCACCACCCTTTATGAGCGTGAGAACTCAGGTGGTGACTCCAGTAAGCAAAAGGAGGCTGCCACATGGCTACTACCCCAACCCAAAAACTGCCCAAATTCACCTGGCTTTTCCTCGGTACGCCGAAAGGCCGGGCCTGCACTCCCGTTGTTATCCGCATCGTTGCCGACAGTGAGCAAGAAGCCCGCGAGTTTTATTCCTGCTGGGATCTTATCTTTGCCGCCAAAATTCGCTCTGAATGTTCGCTTTATCAGTACAGCAGCGGCGCGTTTGAACTGGATGTTGCGAAATTGGGAGGTAGCCATGTTTAACCTCCAGACCCTGACAGCTAAAGCCCGCGAGCTGCGCGGCAACGTGGTAAAAGCCACTACCACGAAAGGCACCCGCACCATGACCCCCGTTTACGAACGGGAAGAGCAGCGCAAACTGCGTGAACGCATCCAGCAGACACAGCCGGACTGGGTTTTACTCTGGTGGGATATTGCGACCGTTACTGGCTGGCGTACCAGCGACGTGTGCAACTTCCGTTATTCCTGCATCAACTGGGAAACCGGCATTGCGACAATCATCGTAGCGAAGCAGACCAAGGCAGCAGAAGCCAGGGCGACCCGGAAGGGGCTCGAGATTGTTCGCCGGCAGCGCAAGGACGCTTCCCGGCTTGCTGGCGATCACATTGCCTACATGCACTGGGATAGCGTGAGCTGCGACGAGCTGGCCGCCGGTATGACGGAAGAAGAACAGGCGATCGTGTTTGAGCTGGTTGCAAAGGCTGAGGTTAAGCATGATACCAAACAGCTGCCGCCGGGCATCATCAAACGACTGCGTGAACGCATGGAGCGCAATCTTATCGGTGACGACCTGGTATTTTCCCGCAGCCAGATTGAAAGTAACCGTTGCCAGTCTCTGGAAGGTAGCGTGAGCCGCCAGACAATCTGGAAGAAACTGCACAACGTAATGCTGTGGTTTACCCGCGTGGTAAACACGCGTCTGCGCCTGAGCGCCTATTCCAGCCGCAAAATTGCCGCCTTTAATCTCATGTCCGCCGGCGGCGAACAGGGGTTGCTGGTCGCCTCTGAAATGCTCGGGCACAGTAACCCGGCAATCACCCGAACTTACCTCCAGTTAGGCAGTAAGGCCTCCGCCATTCAATCCCGTCTGGCCATGGAGGTATCTGTATGACAACGGTTATCCCAATTTGCTGTCTCGGTGCTTTCGCCGATCACATCTCTGCGCAATTAAATAGCGTGCGACTTTGTTTTACCAGCCAGTTATTAAGGGACGGGGAGGGGAAATTATGACTCCTGTTTACGATCTGGTTCGCCGGGCCGACGGCAAAAACGTATTCAGTTTTCCGGCCGGTGGTCGCTATCTGGTGGACACGTCGAACGGGTTGCAGTCGATGCGCCCCCTTCTGGACGACGAGATCATTTTTACGGTGGAGAGTGCCGTGCGCTTTCTGAGGAAAATTGGTTATCAGGTAATCCCGCCAGCGGCGTGAGGTAAAAAATTATGACGATTAAAAATTCCGGCTTAGCTGCTGGTGGCCGCGCTCACCCTGAAATCAGGCCGGGCGATAAATGGAAGGACGGTCGGGGCAACATCGTAATTATCGAAAGTTACCGATTCGACCGAGTGACATATTGCCGTGAAGGGTACAGCTCACCGTGTTTTTGTACGCCCGAAAGACTGGTGCGGGAGTTTGAATTTGTTTCTTCCGCGCCGGTCGCCGGCGAAAAAGATATCGATCGGATTATGCGGGTACAGGGCATCGAACGAATTTGGGTTATGCGGGAAATCATCAGGGAGCGAGGGAACAGAAAATGAAGAATGCACCAAACCTTAAAAAGCAGCCGGCGGATCTCATGGAGGAGTCAATTATCTTTGCCGGCGCCGATGCCTGGACGTTCGCCAAAGCATGGCAGGAAATGAACCCGATTGGCGACACCGTGCCGCCGGTCGTGCTGGATAAAAAGCAGCTGGCGGAGCTGGAGAATATCCGGATTGTGGATGATGGCCGTCTCTATGCCCGGGTTTGCCGCGGCGGGCATCTGACCGAACGGCAGATAACCATTCTCGCGACAAAGCTGGCGGTGGCCGGCGTGGAGCGCGCGCAATTCTACTCTGAAGGTTATCAGCTTCTGGAGGACTGGACGCCCCAGCTGCCGCGCCTCAAAGCCGATGCGGAAGCCGGCAAAAGCATGGTGATCGGCAAACCGCTGACGGATGTAAACCTCCGCGACCTGGCTGATAACGAAAAGGCGCTCATACTGGCCGCGCGTTACACCGGCATTGCAATCAACGAAAACAGCGAGGGCGTGTACGTCTACCGTGCCGGCATCTGGGAGAAAACGTCTTTGCTCGAGCTGAGCCGCGAAATGGTGGCTATCTACAACGAGAACAAAACCAACTTCAGCAAGCGCGCGATCAACAACGTTATCGATGCCCTGAAAATCGTTATCCCGGTAATGGGGGAGCCGCGGCGCAGCCTGATCCCCTTTGTTAACGGCGTCTACGATATGGAAACCGGCGTTTTCTCCGAACACAGCCAGGATAACTGGCTGACCAACCATAACGGCGTAACCTACACGCCGGCGGTGCCGGGCGAAAACCTCCGTGACCACGCGCCGAACTTCCATAAGTGGCTAAGTTACGCATCAGATAGAGACGCAATTAAGATGCAACGCATCGCTGCAGCGCTCTTTATGGTGCTGGCGAACCGGTACGACTGGCAGCTGTTTCTCGAGATAACCGGGGAGGGCGGCAGCGGGAAAAGCGTCTTCACCCATATCGCGACGATGCTGGCCGGCGTGCATAACACCGCCAGCGGGAACATGGCGGCGCTCGACAGTGCACGCGGGCGGGCGCAGTTCGTCGGCAAGAGCATGATAACGCTTCCTGATCAGCCCAAATATTCAGGTGAGGGCACCGGGATAAAGGCAATCACCGGCGGGGATGCGGTGGAGATCGACCCGAAACACGAGCACCAGTACACCGCCGTTCTGCGGGCGGTGGTTGTGGCCACGAACAACACGCCGATGATTTTCACCGAACGCGCCGGCGGCGTTTCCCGGCGCCGCGTAATTTTCCAGTTTAACCGGCGCGTCAGCGAAGAGGATAAGGATCCCGACCTGGCAGAAAAGATATCCGCTGAAATTCCGGTGGTTGTTCGCCGGCTGCTGGCGAACTTTGCGAACCCGGAAAAAGCGCGGGCGCTTCTGCTGGAGCAACGGAACAGCGAAGAGGCATTAGAGGTGAAACAGAAAACGGATCCGCTGTACGCCTTCTGTGCGCATCTGGAGCGCCTGGCTGATTGTGCGGGAATGATGGTAGGAAACCGCAATCCGCCTCACTATCCGCGAATTTATCTCTATCACGCTTATCTGGCATTCCTGGAGGCCAACGGTTTCGACAAGCCGCTGACGCTGAATAAATTCGCAGAGGGGATGGAAAGTGCGATGAGGGAGTTTAATCACGAGTACCGTAAGGAACGTAGAGCCCGTGGCATGGTGACTAACGTTGAACTTTCGGAAAGTGCGGAAGACTGGTTACCTCAGACGCATCCTGTAGCCGGTCATAAAGAATGAAGTTCAGATAAATATGGAGAAAGGTATACATGGTATACATCGAGAAGATAATTTATATATAAATCAGTGAAATAAACCATGTATACCTTGTTTTCAGGTATACACAGGGTGTACATGGTGTTCATTCTCTCATTAATTATCTGATGGTTTATTAAACAGAATGATGTATACCGTGTAGACCTGAAATCCCAAAATGTAGGCTGGTGTTCATAGGTTAATGTGTTGTTTTATAATAAATTTATTGGCTTTATGAACACCATGTATACCTTGAGGGCAAATTCTTTAAAACGCATCCACTCTTTTCACGTTGTGGACCCCTGCTATTTCATTAATATCGTTTCATAAATCGCAACTGGTTAATTGATTGTTGCGATTAATGGAACTTTAACGGTCGCTATAACAGGGGGAATTATGAGCAAGGTTAACGTTAAGCCCGTTCTGCTGAACGGGGAGCAGATTCAGGCTCTGAAAACCATCCAGGAGAGGGAGCGCCAGAAGTCGGGCATGGGGATCGCGCCGTCAATCCATGCTGTTGCACGCAAGGTATTTGATGCAGGGCTGTCAAAAATGGAGGCTGGCCAGTGAGCTACTCAATCAAAATAGGGAAACACAGTATCGAGCTGGCGGGTTATGCCGGTAAGGTTGTTGCGCCAAATACTCAGATGGCCGCTTTATTCCGTGGTATGGCGGGCGAACTCACCAGCCTGAGGACAACGGCGCAGCAGGCCGAAGCTGAGGCGGATTTGCTGGACGTTATCCGCAACGATCCGGATCTGAACGAACAGGCAAAAAACCGCAGGGCAGGTGAAGCCCGGAACCCGGACACGCTCAAAGACTTTACCCGCGGCGTCGCAGCCGTAAGCGAGCAGGCTGCAAACATTCTCGATTATCTGAAGAACAGGCTCGCTCCGGTCAATCCCCTGGCATCTGATGATGTTCAGGGATTCATGCGTGACAGTGAAATGCGCCAGGCATTCGCCCGACTGGATCGCCGCAGCCAGGAAAAAATGCTGCTGTCGATGCACAGTGGAAAGCATCAGGAGCTGGCGGACGCTTTACTAAGGGCGCACGCAGTGTGTTCTGGACTCGATACGGAACAGCTAAAACGTCTCGGCTTCTCCCGTATCGCATCGGAGAACGGGCAGGTGATTAGCGCGGTTGCCGAGCTGGTCGATGCGGTAAGGAAAGACGTCGCACAAATTACAGCTGTCCGAACCTGGTATAACAATCTCGTTTACGGGAAGAACGACGATCCATCAGAAGTTCTGCCCCGCATGACCGGCCTTGATCAGTTAAGCGAACATGTCAGCGCGATGCTCAAAGGCAGCCAGCGGCAGACACATTCAGAAGAGAAGCAGGCCGCCTGAGGGCGGCTTTTTTCTGCCCGGAGGGATACACCAGAATGCTGTTAAGTAAATCAGCCTACGCCAGGCATATGGGCGTCAGCCGGCAAACTGTTTACGGCTGGATAGCCCGCGGTGAAATTGTAATTTCAGGCGATAAAGTGGATGTCGAAGCATCGCAGGCTAAACAAAATTCTGCTGGTGCTGGCGAACACCAGACTGAAATGACGTGGGCGCAGGCCGCCGCATGGGTATGGAAGCATGACGGCGGGAAAGAGTTGCCGGCTGATATTGATGCTGGCCAGCGTATAGAGGCAGCAGCCGCTGAGCTGGGTTTTGATGTTCAGCACGAGCCCGATGAACAATTGCTGATTCTCTTCCGGCCGGATGAAGAAAACCACAGCTTCTTTGGCAAAGACCGTGCAGCAGGCGCTTTACGGTTTCTTCGTTCTGAGCTGGCTTACGTTGCCACAATGCACCCCAATACGCCGGATGACTGGAACAAAACCGGTTTAATGTCACTCTGCCTGCTGGGCGGCGAAAAACTGTAAACCCCCCAGTCCCTCAAACTTGACACTTTTTCGCGAGAAACTGGGAAAAGTGTCAACCCAACCTAACGGAACCTGACGCCTACGAACAGCTGCTACAGCAGAAGTGTAAAGGGCTGGCGTGAGATTTGTTGAGCCTTGGCTGTTAGCTTTTGTTAATGCTGATGCGAAGCTGGGCAGGTGTCAGCCTGTTATGGTTTGTTATGCCTTACTAGGGAAAACTAGGGGTAAAGTGTCAACCGCTACCGCTTCAGAAAACTTCAGGCACACGAACTCGCGAAGGGGAGGTGTTAAGCACTCCCCCTTTGCAACCATCCTCGAGCCTCTTTCAGATCGCTGTTCTGGTTTGCCCGGACGCTGGCGTTCAGATTGAGTTGTCAAAAGTTGTCACACACCGGCAACGCCAGTGGGGATTTTTGGCAGAACGCGCTCTAAGTTACAGTTGCTTTATTAAGTTAATTTTTATTGTGACTAAACTAGGGTGATATTTGATGATGAAATAATATAAATCAAAATACTCACACTTAGGAATTAGTAGCTATTTAATTATTATTGAGTTTGTATGTTAGGATCAACACTTAACACTTAAAACGTAATATGCAACAAAAACCACTTTGATTATCTTTTCACTACATAACATCTATATGCTGATTCCATAATGATGATTACCTGTTGATAAGGAATGTTTAAGGGTGCATGAAGGCTAGTAGATGGGTTCTTTTCATTATCAGAGTTTAAATATATAAGATTTTAGAAGAAAACTCTTGATTTTACATGTGTAATTAATTTAATAATAACACAAAATTCAAATGAACAGGATTACAAAAAGTGCAAGCCTTTGGTGTTGGTTCTTTTCACTTCAGTATAGATTTTTCGAAAGCGCCAGAAAATCTTACGATAGATATGTTTGTGAACGAGATTGGTCGAGTTCTTGAATCTATACAGTCTGTTAGTGACTTGGAGGTGGATTATGATGAAGATATGACTCCCCCGGATGCAATAATAAATTCAGATTTTTTTGAGCAAAATGACTGTGCTCCTGATGCAATTTTCCCTTTTATTCATTTTTTTGAGGTTAACTTCACTCTAACACTATTAAAAACTTATCAACGAAAATTACTCGGGTATTCAAGTGTTAATGACGAAAGCACATCAACCGATTTATTTGATGTGAATATAAACTATGATTACCAGACTAGTTTAGCAATAGTTAAAATTGCAAATAGCAATAGAAAAAGTTCAGGGGCAAATGCAATTCAAGTCGTAAGGGAGTATTTAGCTGCCGAATTCAAAGTGGCAAATACTTTTGTGACTTTCGAATCTTTAGGGCCAAGTCCTTTTCATGCTAATTTTTATATATCTCATGATGATTCATTAGATTCATATAAAGTTAATTTGATTGAAGATGTTGGTTATGATGATATTGAAATAATATTAGGCAAGGACGATGGATCTTCTGGGTTAAGCCAGGAGGCAAGGTTTATGATTGATTTTAAAAGTGAACTAGATACATTCTATGGATGTGTTACTGCACGAAACTGGTTTATGCATCGATGGTATGCAATTAGAGAAGGAATCAATGAGTTAGAGACGTATCAAAACCGACGGTTTAGTCCTTTTTTCTATTTCCAAAAAAGAAAATTAATATCAAATATACTTCTCGAACTTTGGATGTTCAACAATGATAAAATTGACTCTGAAAACGAGATTTCTTCTTATCATACAAAGTTTCCTTACCATAGAGATGGTGTGATTAAAAACTTCATTGATAAAGAAATTAAGAACTCACCGAAATATTCAATAAAGGAAACAATAGAATTAGTCCAGTTTTTTGAGCAAAAAAACGCTAAGTCTTTTGAATTGGGAATGGCACTGATAACCTCAATTATTGGTGGTGTTATTGGCGCGGTCATCACATCTTTGTCTTCACTAACTAAATGAGTTTCGGTTTGAATTATAATATGTAAGTAATTTAATGAATAAATAACAATATGGATATACAAAGTTCTTTTGTACAAACCGTTTAGATTTGATGGGATGTGTTAATTAAGTATATTTTGGTGACTTGAAAGTGTGCAGAGCTACATCGGTTTGCATGATTAGGGTCCGAAAATCTCAGGCATAACGGTGTACCCATGGGTGTACACAATTTTGAGTTCCATGTTTATTATTCTATGTTAATCAATAGTTTGCGTATAAATTGCACATACACATTAAGAAAAGCAAATAACTCTTACCGAACTCACTAAAACCCGCGCCTGTCGCGGGTTTTTTTCGCTCATTCAAAAGGTCTGCCTTCCCTGTGTGATGTCAATCACTATTCGCTTTTAACCATGTTTATATCTAAGAAAGTAGACAATCGTCGAATTTTCATCTTAAAGTCCAGGGTTCGGTACTAGACAAAACTAGCGCCTGGTTATCAAATGGTTAACCAATATTTCGCCGCATGTAAAAAATCGATCGGATACGTAACCGTTCGGCGTACATGCTGGTGTTTACAAGCACGACACATACCTTTCGGGAGAATTATGCAATCCTCTGTTAATCAAAAAGAGAGCCGAACCTTCTTCGGCCATCCTTATCCGCTCGGTTCGCTGTTCTTCACCGAGATGTGGGAGCGTTTCTCGTTTTACGGTATTCGCCCGCTATTGATCCTGTTTATGGCCGCCACCGTGTACGACGGGGGGATGGGCCTGGCGCGTGAAAACGCCTCGGCGATTGTCGGCATCTTCGCGGGCACCATGTACCTCGCCGCACTGCCGGGCGGCTGGCTGGCGGATAACTGGCTCGGCCAGCAGCGGGCCGTCTGGTACGGTTCGATTTTGATTGCGCTTGGGCACCTGTCGATTGCCCTGTCGGCCATTATGGGCGACAACCTGTTCTTCATCGGCCTGATGTTCATCGTGCTCGGCTCCGGCCTGTTCAAGACCTGTATCTCGGTCATGGTCGGTACCCTCTACAAAAAGGGCGATGCGCGTCGTGACGGCGGTTTCTCGCTGTTCTATATGGGCATCAACATGGGCTCGTTCATTGCTCCTCTGATTTCCGGCTGGCTGATTAAAACCCACGGCTGGCACTGGGGCTTTGGTATCGGCGGTATCGGGATGCTGGTCGCCCTGATTATCTTCCGCGTGTTTGCCGTTCCGGCCATGAAGCGCTACGACAGCGAAGTCGGTCTGGACTCCACCTGGAACAGTCCAGTAGTGAAACGTAACGGCGTGGGTGCCTGGCTGCTGGCGCTGGCTGTGGGTGTTGCAATCATCGTCACGTTGATTGCCCAGGGCGTGATTGTGATTAATCCGGTCGCGGTGGCCAGCGTGCTGGTATATGTGATTGCCGCCTCCGTCGCGCTCTACTTCATCTACCTGTTCATCTTCGCCGGGCTGAATCGCAAAGAGCGCGCAAGGCTGCTGGTATGCTTTATTCTGCTGGTCTCCGCCGCGTTCTTCTGGTCCGCGTTCGAGCAGAAGCCAACCTCCTTCAACCTGTTCGCCAACGACTACACTAACCGCATGATCGGTGATTTTGAGATCCCGGCGGTGTGGTTCCAGTCGATTAATGCCCTGTTCATCATTCTGCTGGCACCGGTATTTAGCTGGGCATGGCCGAAGCTGGCGAGCAATAATATTCGCCCGAGCAGTATCACCAAGTTCGTGATCGGTATTTTGTGCGCGGCGGCGGGCTTCGGCCTGATGATGCTGGCGGCACAGAACGTGCTGAGCAACGGTGGAGCAGGGGTTTCTCCGTTCTGGCTGGTGGGCAGTATCCTGATGCTGACGCTCGGGGAACTGTGCCTGAGTCCGATTGGTCTGGCAACCATGACCCTGCTGGCGCCGGAAAGAATGCGCGGTCAGATGATGGGCCTGTGGTTCTGCGCCAGTGCGCTGGGTAACCTGGCTGCGGGCCTGATTGGTGGTCACGTGAAGGCCGACCAGCTGGATATGCTGCCAGACCTCTTTGCCCGTTGCTCCATCGCGCTGTTGATTTGTGCTGCGGTGCTGATCGTCCTCATTGTTCCGGTGCGTCGCATGCTGGAAAATGTGCAGACAAAACCGGCTACCGAAGCCTGATACTATTCAGCCTGCCGGGGCAGTTATCCAGCCCCGGCCCACCTCAACAGGAGAGAGCATGTCGATAACCTGTCCGGATTGCCACGCAGCGCTCGAGCCGCAAAACGGTATCGCGCACTGCGACAGCTGCAATAACGATATTCCCCTCGAAGCGCGCTGCCCTGATTGCCATCAACCGCTTCAGGTACTCAAGGCCTGCGGTGCGGTGGATTACTTTTGCCAGAACGGCCACGGTCTTATCTCTAAAAAACGCGTGGAGTTTGTTCGGGCTGAAGGTTAATCGCACACGCAGCCTTCACCTTTCTGCCACAGTTCCACCAGCGACTCGGGTGCTTCCTGCTCGGGTACCAGCACGATGATATCGGCGTAGTGCGCCTGATTTTGGCCGGTCCAGATAATCTGGATGCGGAAATAGCGCTGGTCACCTCTGCCGGGGGAAGAGGCTTGCCCGGGCGGCTGGCCGCGCGGGAAAGCCTGCTCCAGAATGCTCACCAGGCGCTGGCGCTGGGCCTCATTAAGCGAGGAGAGCGCAATGGTGCGCTGGCCGCTCAGCTTAGGGATAAAAGCGACGCCGCCTTCCCGGGCCAGCTCAACCACGGCGTCATCCGTCAGTTCCGGAACCTGCATTACAGCACTCCTACCTGTTCCCAGGCTTGTTTTATAGCCGCCCCAACGTCGCTACCGGAGCGTTTCTCGCCGTGCGCTATCGTCAGTTTTGCAAAGGCATCAAAATCCGCATCCTGCGCCAGGTTGCGATCGCAAACCGTGTCGTACCAGGCATAACCCGCTTTTTCCCAGGCGTAGCCACCGATCGCCGTTGCGGCCAGGTAAAACGCGCGGTTGGGGATACCGGAGTTAAGGTGTACGCCGCCGTTATCCTCGCGCGTTTTGATGAAATCTTTCATATGCCCGGGCTGCGGATCTTTACCGAGCAGCGGATCGTTATAGGCCGTGCCGGGTTCAGACATGGAGCGAAGCCCTTTCCCGTTGATGCCCTCCGCCAGCAGCCCTTCACCAATCAGCCAGTCTGCTTTATCGGCGGTTTGCTTAAGATGGTATTGCTTCACCAGCGAACCGAACACGTCGGATAACGACTCGTTCAGCGCGCCCGATTGTTCAAAGTAGATGAGTCCGGCTTCGGTCTCCGTCACGCCGTGGCTAAGCTCATGCGCTACCACGTCGATGGCAATGGTAAAGCGGTTGAAGATTTCCCCGTCGCCATCGCCAAAGACCATCTGCTGGCCGTTCCAGAAGGCGTTTTGATACTCACGGCCATAGTGCACGGTGCCGGTGAGGATCAGCCCTTTGTTATCGAGCGAATCGCGCTGATATTCCTTCCAGAAGAAATCATGGGTAATACCCAGATAATCGTACGCTTCATCCACCGCCACATCTCCGTTGGAGGGCTGGCCTTCATAGCGTACCTGGGTACCCGGCAGATCCTGGGTCTGTTTCGCATCGTAGATGTCACGCTCAAGCTGACCGGCTTTATTCACATGCGGCGCGGCGGGTTTGCCCGGCATATGGGCCATCAGCGTCTGGACGTGGGTTAAGGTCTGACGGGCGCAGCGCTGCTGCGGCTCAGAACCGCTTTCGATAATACGGCGAAGAATATACGGAGGGATGACGCTATGTAGATGGGGCATGCTGCTCTCCTTATTAAAAAAGGCAATAGCAGCAGTATAGTTTGTAACCGGCGAAGATTTATCCGCTTTTACGCTGACGCGTTTTTTTCACCGGTTTGATCTCTTTCACTTCACTCTCGACCCAGCCGTCAGAAAGCCGGGTGGTGAGCACATCCCCTGCTTTAACCTGCTTCGTCTGCTTCAGCACTTTGCCGTCCGTCGCGGTGGTCACGCTATAGCCGCGGGCCAGCGTGGAGAGTGGGCTGACGGCTTCCAGATGGGTGACCGCATTGCCAAAACGCTCGCGGGTGGCGCTCAGGCGTGAGCGGATATTTTCCGCGAGGCGGAACTCAAGCTGCTGGATCCGCGTTTGTGCGCGATAAATCTTTGGCAGCGGATTCTGCTGGTTCAGACGCTGAGTCGTGCGCTGCTGGCGCGATATCGCTTTCTTAAGCTGGTTATCCAGCGCGAAGTTCATCCGCTGACGCAGACGCTCCAGTACGGTTTGCTGACGCGCCAGACGCAATTGCGGATGCTGCTGTTGCAGACGATGATGAAGCTGGGTAAAGCGGCGGGTACGGTTGGCGAGGAAGTAGTCCATCGCCATCTCCAGGCGCTGCTGCCCGTTCTGGATCTGGCGCAGCAGCTCCTGCTGATTACGGCTGACCACCTCTGCCGCCGCGGACGGCGTGGGCGCGCGTAAATCCGCGACAAAATCGGCTATCGTCACATCCGTTTCATGGCCGACGGCGCTCACCACAGGGATAAGGCTGGCAAAGATTGCCCGCGCCACGCGCTCGTCGTTAAAGCTCCACAGGTCTTCCAGCGAGCCGCCGCCGCGCCCGACGATCAGGACATCGCACTCCTGACGCGCATTCGCCAGCTCAATCGCGCGCACGATCTGCCCCGGCGCATCGTCACCCTGAACGGCAGTTGGGTAGATAATGACGGGCAGGGAAGGGTCACGGCGCTTCAGGACGTGCAAAATATCGTGCAGCGCCGCGCCGGTTTTCGAGGTGATAACTCCAATACAGTGGGCAGGTGAGGGCAGGGGCTTTTTAAACTGCTGGTCAAACAATCCCTCAGCCGAAAGCATGGCTTTTAACTGCTCGTACTTCTGCTGCAACAAGCCTTCACCGGCGGGCTGCATGCTCTCGACGATAATCTGATAATCGCCGCGCGGCTCATACAAGGTAATGTTGGCACGAACCAGAACCTGCTGGCCATGCTGAGGGCGGAACGTCACGCGACGATTGCTGTTGCGGAACATCGCGCAGCGCACCTGAGCGGTGTCATCTTTTAGCGTAAAGTACCAATGACCGGAAGCAGGCTGCGTGAAGTTAGAGATTTCACCGCTGATCCAGACCTGTCCCATTTCCTGCTCAAGCAGCAAACGCACCGTCTGATTAAGGCGGCTGACAGTATAAATTGAGGGGGATTGAGAGGATAACATGTGAGCGGGATCAAATTCTAAATCAGCAAGTTATTCAGTCGATAGTAACCTGCTGAGAGGCGATCGCAAGCATTTTTTTCAAAAAAGTGTAGATGCAATCGGTTACGCTCTGTATAATGCCACGGCAATATTTAACCACCCAGGTCAGAGATATTGCCCATGCTACGTATCGCTAAAGAAGCACTGACGTTTGACGACGTCCTCCTCGTTCCCGCTCATTCCACCGTTCTGCCGAATACTGCCGACCTCAGCACGCAGTTGACGAAAACCATTCGTCTGAACATTCCTATGCTCTCCGCAGCAATGGACACCGTGACTGAAGCGCGTCTGGCTATCGCTTTGGCACAGGAAGGCGGCATTGGCTTTATCCACAAAAACATGTCTATCGAGCGTCAGGCGGAAGAAGTTCGCCGCGTGAAGAAACATGAATCCGGTATCGTGTCCGATCCTCAGACCGTTCTGCCAACCACCACCCTGCACGAAGTGAAAGCGCTAACCGAGCGTAACGGCTTTGCAGGTTACCCGGTTGTGACCGAAGACAACGAGCTGGTGGGCATCATCACCGGTCGTGATGTGCGTTTCGTGACTGACCTGAACCAGCCTGTCAGCGTCTATATGACACCAAAAGAGCGCCTGGTGACCGTTCGCGAAGGCGAAACCCGCGACGTGGTGCTGGCGAAAATGCACGAAAAACGCGTTGAGAAAGCGCTGGTTGTGGATGCGAACTTCCACCTGCGTGGCATGATCACCGTTAAAGATTTCCAGAAAGCAGAACGTAAACCGAACGCCTGTAAAGACGAGCATGGCCGTCTGCGCGTCGGCGCTGCGGTTGGCGCGGGCGCAGGTAACGAAGAGCGCGTTGACGCGCTGGTTGCCGCGGGCGTTGACGTGCTGCTGATTGACTCCTCACATGGCCACTCCGAAGGCGTTCTGCAACGTATTCGTGAAACCCGTGCTAAATACCCGGATCTCCAGATCATCGGCGGTAACGTGGCTACGGGCGCAGGTGCTCGCGCGCTGGCGGAAGCCGGTTGCAGCGCGGTGAAAGTGGGTATCGGCCCTGGCTCTATCTGTACTACCCGTATCGTCACCGGCGTGGGCGTTCCGCAGATCACCGCGGTGTCTGACGCGGTTGAAGCGCTGGAAGGCACCGGTATTCCGGTTATCGCGGACGGCGGTATCCGCTTCTCTGGCGACATCGCCAAAGCGATCGCCGCAGGTGCCGCAGCCGTGATGGTGGGCTCCATGCTGGCCGGTACCGAAGAATCCCCGGGCGAAATCGAACTCTACCAGGGCCGTTCTTACAAATCCTACCGCGGTATGGGCTCCCTGGGCGCGATGTCCAAAGGTTCCTCCGACCGTTACTTCCAGACCGATAACGCCGCTGACAAACTGGTACCGGAAGGCATCGAAGGCCGCGTGGCCTATAAAGGCCGTCTGAAAGAGATCATCCACCAGCAGATGGGCGGCCTGCGTTCCTGTATGGGGCTGACCGGCTGTGGTACCATTGACCTGCTGCGTACCAAAGCGGAATTCGTACGCATCAGCGGTGCGGGTATCCAGGAGAGCCACGTGCACGACGTGACGATCACCAAAGAGTCCCCGAACTACCGTCTGGGATCATGATTTTCTTCGCCCGACCTCGTGTCGGGCGATTTATTTAATCTGTTTCACTTGCCTCGGAATTAGCGTCAATGACGGAAAACATTCATAAACATCGCATCCTCATCCTCGATTTTGGTTCTCAGTACACTCAACTGGTGGCGCGTCGCGTGCGTGAGCTGGGCGTATACTGTGAGCTGTGGGCGTGGGATGTCACGGAAGCACAGATTCGCGAGTTCAATCCAAGCGGCATCATCCTGTCCGGCGGCCCGGAGAGCACCACCGAAGAGAACAGCCCGCGCGCGCCGCAGTACGTATTCGAAGCGGGCGTACCGGTGTTCGGCGTGTGCTACGGCATGCAGACTATGGCGATGCAGCTGGGCGGCCACGTAGAAGGCTCTAACGAGCGTGAGTTCGGCTACGCGCAGGTTGAAGTCGTCACCGACAGCGCGCTGGTGCGCGGTATCGAAGATTCCCTGACCGCAGACGGCAAACCGCTGCTGGACGTGTGGATGAGCCACGGCGACAAAGTCACCGCTATCCCGTCGGACTTCGTGACTGTAGCCAGCACCGAAAGCTGCCCGTTCGCGATTATGGCGAACGAAGAAAAACGCTTCTACGGCGTGCAGTTCCACCCGGAAGTGACTCACACCCGTCAGGGTATGCGCATGCTGGAGCGCTTCGTGCGTGATATCTGCCAGTGTGAAGCCCTGTGGACCCCGGCAAAAATCATCGACGACGCCGTGGAGCGTATCCGCCAGCAGGTTGGTGATGACAAAGTGATCCTCGGCCTCTCCGGCGGCGTGGACTCCTCCGTGACCGCGATGCTGCTGCACCGCGCCATCGGCAAAAACCTGACCTGCGTCTTCGTGGATAACGGCCTGCTGCGTCTGAACGAAGCCCAGCAGGTCATGGACATGTTCGGCGACCACTTCGGTCTGAACATCGTTCACGTGGAAGGCGAACAGCGCTTCCTGGACGCGCTGAAAGGCGAGAACGATCCGGAAGCGAAACGTAAAATCATCGGCCGCGTATTCGTGGAAGTGTTCGACGAAGAAGCGCTGAAGCTGGAAGACGTGAAATGGCTGGCGCAGGGCACTATCTACCCTGACGTGATCGAATCCGCCGCCTCCGCAACCGGTAAAGCACACGTCATCAAATCTCACCACAACGTGGGCGGCCTGCCGAAAGAGATGAAGATGGGCCTGGTTGAACCACTGCGTGAGCTGTTCAAAGACGAAGTGCGTAAGATCGGTCTGGAACTGGGTCTGCCGTACGACATGCTCTACCGTCACCCATTCCCGGGCCCGGGCCTCGGCGTACGCGTGCTGGGCGAAGTGAAGAAAGAGTACTGCGACCTGCTGCGTCGCGCGGACGCGATCTTCATTGAAGAGCTGCACAAGGCTGACCTGTACAACAAGGTTAGCCAGGCGTTCACCGTGTTCCTGCCGGTTCGCTCCGTCGGCGTGATGGGCGATGGCCGCAAGTACGACTGGGTTGTCTCCCTGCGTGCTGTGGAAACCATCGACTTCATGACCGCGCACTGGGCGCACCTGCCGTATGACTTCTTAGGCCGCGTGTCTAACCGCATCATCAACGAAGTGAACGGCATTTCCCGCGTGGTGTATGACATCAGCGGCAAGCCACCGGCGACGATCGAGTGGGAGTAAGCCCATAACCTTTCCTGCGAAGTTATAAGCAGGTAAGACTGATAAAACCCTCTGTTTACAGAGGGTTTTTCTTTTGTAACTGATATCCGAACGGGACGTGAATTATTGGCTCATCTGTCGGGATCCACGGCAGCCGATACTGCGTCGCCATGCCCCTGGCGCCTGACCATACTGACGCTTAAAGCTGCGGTTGAAGGACTGCTGAGAGTCAAAGCCCAGCGCGATCGCCACGTTCAGAATCGGTTCATCGCTTTGGGCTAAGCGCTCAACCGATTTTTGCAGCTTTTGCGCGCGAATATATTCAGCGAGAGGGGAGCCGGTATGTTCTTTGAAGATCCGCTGGAGATGCCATTTCGAATAGCCGGCTCGCCTGGAGACGGTTTCAATGTCCAGGCGGCTATCAAGGTTGTTGTCGATCCAGTCGAGCAAATCGTGAATGAATGCACCCGTGTTCATCTTGCTTCCCCCTACGCCACGCATTAAAAGCATCTTTGTTTGTTGCACTTAAAGGTGGCCCGTTTTGATATTAATTGCAAGTTTTATTGTTACATTTAAATCCCTTCTCAAAACCCGTGATTTACCTTCGCCGCAAATAGCACATAAAGTGCAACAATTATTCTTGCACTTAATTAAGCGCCTTCCTACAATCGCCGCGATAGTGTATTCGCAACTGTTACAGTTTTGTGGCGATGAACGACACAAATGGCCTTAAGCCAGACCGGACAAAGGAAGTGGCGCGGCGCCTCCCGCTGCGTCTTGCCCGGCGGCTACAATAACCGGAATAAAAATAATGAGCCTGCAAAAAACCTGGGGTTACTTTCATCTGAGCGCGACGGGGGTGGTTTTACTCTCCGCGCTTCTCGTCGGGTGCGATGACAGCGTCGCGCAAAATGCCGCACCGCAAGCGCCCGTCGTCAGCGCAGCTGACGTGGTGGTGAAATCCATTAGCCAGTGGGACAGCTTTAACGGTCGCATTGAAGCGGTGGAAAGCGTTCAGCTGCGCCCACGCGTCTCCGGCTACATTGATAAAGTGAATTACACCGACGGCCAGGAGGTGAAAAAGGGCGAGGTGCTGTTCACGATTGATGACCGAACCTATCGCGCGGCGCTGGAACAGGCGCAGGCGAACCTGGCGAGAGCCAAAACGCAGGCCAGCCTGGCGCGAAGCGAGGCTAACCGTACCGATAAATTAGTCAATACCAACGTGGTATCCCGTGAAGAGTGGGAGCAGCGCCGTTCCGCTGCTACCCAGGCACAGGCCGATATTCGTGCGGCGCAGGCGGCGGTTGATGCCGCGCAGCTCAACCTCGACTTCACCAAAGTGACCGCGCCTATCGACGGTCGCGCCAGCCGGGCGCTGATCACCAGCGGTAACCTGGTGACTGCGGGTGACAGCGCCAGCGTGCTCACCACCCTGGTCTCACAGAAGACGGTTTACGTCTACTTCGACGTGGACGAGTCCACCTATCTTCACTATCAGAACCTGGCCCGCAGCGGGCAGGGGGCGTCCAGTCACCACACGGCGCTGCCAGTGGAGATTGGTCTGACGGGTGAGGAGGGCTATCCCCATCAGGGCAAAGTGGATTTCCTGGATAACCAGCTCACGCCGAGTACCGGTACAATCCGCATGCGCGCGCTGCTGGATAACTCACAGCGTCAGTTCACGCCGGGACTCTTCGCACGCGTGCGCCTGCCGGGCAGTGCGGAATTTAAAGCCACGCTTGTTGACGATAAGGCGGTGCTGACCGATCAGGATCGTAAGTATGTTTATGTCGTTGATAAAGACGGGAAAGCGCAGCGCCGCGACATTACGCCGGGGCGTCTGGCCGACGGTTTACGTATCGTACAGCAGGGGCTGAAACCCGGGGATAAAGTCATCGTCGATGGTTTACAAAAAGTGTTTATGCCGGGTATGCCGGTTAACGCGAAAACCGTTGCCATGACCGCCAGCGCCGCCCTCAACTGATCCCTTACCTGAGAATCCAATCCATGGACTTTTCCCGTTTTTTCATCGACAGGCCGATTTTTGCCGCTGTACTGTCGATTCTGATTTTTATCACAGGATTAATCGCCATCCCGCTGCTGCCGGTGAGCGAATATCCTGATGTCGTGCCGCCAAGCGTGCAGGTGCGCGCCGAGTACCCGGGCGCCAACCCGAAAGTGATTGCCGAAACCGTGGCGACGCCGCTGGAAGAGGCGATCAACGGCGTTGAAAACATGATGTACATGAAATCCGTCGCGGGCTCCGACGGCGTGCTGGTGACTACCGTCACCTTCCGTCCGGGTACCGACCCGGATCAGGCGCAGGTACAGGTGCAAAACCGCGTCGCACAGGCCGAGGCGCGTCTGCCGGAAGACGTTCGGCGTCTGGGCATTACGACTCAGAAACAGTCGCCAACGCTGACGCTGGTGGTGCATCTCTTTTCGCCTGGCGGTAAGTACGATTCACTGTATATGCGTAACTACGCCACGCTGAAGGTGAAGGACGAGCTGGCGCGTCTGCCCGGCGTGGGTCAGATCCAGATTTTCGGCTCGGGTGAATACGCGATGCGCGTCTGGCTGGATCCAAACAAGGTGGCGGCGCGCGGACTGACGGCCTCGGACGTGGTGACGGCGATGCAGGAGCAAAACGTACAGGTCTCCGCCGGGCAGCTTGGCGCCGAGCCGCTGCCGAAAGAGAGCGATTTCCTGATCTCCATTAACGCCCAGGGCCGTCTGCATACCGAAGAAGAGTTTGGCAATATTGTCCTGAAAACAACGCAGGACGGTACGGTCGTCCGCCTGCGCGACGTGGCGCGTATCGAGATGGGTTCCGGCAGCTATGCGCTGCGCTCCCAGCTGAACAATAAAGACGCGGTCGGGATTGGTATCTTCCAGTCGCCGGGGGCAAACGCCATCGATCTGTCTAACGCGGTGCGCGCCAAAATGGACGAACTGTCCACCCGTTTCCCGGACGATATGAAGTGGGCGGCACCTTACGACCCAACGGTATTTGTGCGCGACTCGATCCGTGCGGTTGTACAAACGCTGCTGGAAGCGGTGGTGCTGGTCGTGCTGGTGGTGATCCTTTTCCTGCAAACCTGGCGCGCGTCGATCATCCCGCTGATCGCGGTGCCGGTATCGGTGGTGGGTACCTTCAGCATTCTTTACCTGCTGGGCTTCTCGCTGAATACCCTGAGCCTGTTCGGGCTGGTGCTGGCCATCGGTATCGTGGTGGATGATGCCATCGTGGTGGTGGAGAACGTCGAGCGAAATATCGAAGAGGGGCTCGCCCCGCTTGCGGCGGCGCATCAGGCGATGCGTGAAGTGTCCGGGCCGATTATCGCCATTGCGCTGGTGCTGTGTGCAGTGTTTGTGCCGATGGCGTTCCTCTCTGGCGTGACCGGCCAGTTCTACAAACAGTTTGCGGTAACGATAGCCATTTCCACGGTGATCTCCGCGATCAACTCGCTGACGCTTTCTCCGGCGCTGGCCGCGCTGCTGTTGAAGCCGCATGGTGCCCCGAAAGATTTCCCGACCCGGCTTATCGATCGTCTGTTCGGCTGGATTTTCCGTCCGTTTAACCGCTTTTTCCATCGCAGCTCGACCGGCTATCAGGGACTGGTAGGGAAAACGCTTGGCCGACGCGGTGCAGTGTTTGCGGTTTATTTGCTGCTGCTTTGTGCCGCGGGTGTGATGTTTAAAGTCGTACCCGGTGGGTTTATTCCGACGCAGGATAAGCTGTACCTGATCGGCGGCGTGAAAATGCCGGAAGGCTCGTCGCTGGCGCGTACCGATGCGGTGATCCGCAAAATGAGCGAGATCGGGATGAATACCGAAGGTGTGGATTATGCGGTCGCGTTTCCTGGCCTGAACGCGCTCCAGTTCACCAATACGCCGAACACCGGGACGGTCTTCTTTGGCCTGAAGCCGTTCGACCAGCGTAAACATACTGCGGCGGAAATTAACGCGGAGATCAATGCGAAAATCGCGCAAATCCAGCAGGGCTTTGGCTTCTCGATTCTGCCGCCGCCGATTTTAGGGCTGGGTCAAGGGTCCGGTTATTCCCTGTATATTCAGGATCGTGCTGGTCTGGGCTATGGCGCGCTGCAAAACGCGGTGAACACCATGTCCGGGGCGATTATGCAGACGCCGGGGATGCATTTCCCCATCTCAACCTACCAGGCTAACGTTCCGCAGCTGGATGTGCAGGTTGACCGTGATAAAGCGAAAGCGCAGGGCGTATCGCTTACCGATCTTTTCGGCACGCTGCAAACCTATCTGGGCTCGTCATATGTAAACGACTTTAACCAGTTTGGACGGACCTGGCGCGTAATGGCACAGGCCGACGGGCAGTTCCGCGACAGCGTGGAAGATATCGCGAATTTACGCACACGCAATGACCAGGGCGAAATGGTGCCGATTGGCAGTATGGTGAAAATCACGACCACCTACGGGCCGGACCCGGTGATCCGCTACAATGGTTACCCGGCGGCGGATCTTATTGGTGATGCTGACCCGCGCGTGCTCTCTTCCGCGCAGGCGATGACGCAACTGGACGCCATGTCTAAGCAGATCCTGCCGAACGGGATGAATATTGAATGGACGGACCTGAGTTTCCAGCAGGCCACCCAGGGCAATACGGCGCTGATCGTCTTCCCGGTCGCGGTGCTGCTGGCGTTCCTGGTGCTGGCGGCGCTGTATGAAAGCTGGACGCTGCCGCTGGCGGTGATCCTTATCGTGCCGATGACGATGCTCTCCGCGCTGTTCGGCGTCTGGCTGACCGGGGGCGATAACAACGTCTTCGTGCAGGTGGGGCTGGTCGTGCTGATGGGGCTGGCCTGTAAAAACGCGATACTTATCGTGGAGTTTGCCCGCGAGCTGGAAATTCAGGGCAAAGGCATCATGGAGGCTGCGCTGGAGGCGTGCCGCCTGCGTTTACGCCCGATTGTAATGACCTCTATCGCCTTTATTGCCGGGACCATTCCACTGATCCTTGGTCACGGGGCAGGGGCAGAAGTCCGCGGCGTCACCGGGATCACCGTTTTCTCCGGGATGCTGGGCGTGACGCTGTTTGGTCTGTTCCTGACGCCGGTCTTTTACGTGACGCTGCGTAAGTTCGTGACGCGCGGCAAAGCGGAAAGAGAGGTGTTGCCTGCGTAGGACGTAGCAGATAACAAAAAGCCGCCTTCATTGTGAAGGCGGCTTTTTTTCGCAATCCGTCAGGATTAAGGCGCTTTTTTATGCTGCGTACAGAGTTCCGGCACCGGATCGCACCCGCTGGTATCGGCTTTTTTCACCTCTTCCAGCGCGCTGGCGACGGTATGGCGCGCTAAAACCGCTAACGAAGCCTGCTCCGCTTCATCAGCGATTGATTTGAAGTACCAGCAGGCGTTGGCGCTGACCACACAGCGGGCCGGGACGTCAGGACGGGACGCCCACAGCTTTTTATCTTCAGTGACGGAAAGGTAGATATCACGCAGGGTGATCTCTTCAGCCGGGCGGCCAAGGTGAATAGAGCCGTTGCGGCCAAGCGTGGAGACGATAATGCCGTCCCGGGCGAGAGGAACCATTAATTTGCGGATAAAGCTCGGATTCGCTTCCAGGCCGTAAGCCAGGATTGCACTCGTCGAACGTTCACCCGATTGCTCCGCCATCGCTACGCTGAGAACCATCTGCAAAGCTGTCGGGAAGCGGTAATCTAACATTTTTCTGTCCTGGGTTGCGGTGAATCTTGTTCTTTTTGGCACCGCAGAGGTGAATAATCAGTAAGTAACAATATAACAAATACGGTAATTTTATTGAAGCAATCTGCGGCATACGTGAAGTAACGCTGCGCTGACACATGTCAGGACGTGTAGCGCCGGGTTTACGTTCATGCGAACGCCGGATTCGGGAAATCAACGGTCACCATAAGACCACCTTCGGCTGACGTACTCAGATTGACCCTGCCGTTGTGTTGCTGCGTAACGGCTTTGACGATGGCAAGCCCCAGTCCACTCCCGCTTTGGGTCTGATTAGGATCGCGGAAAAATCTGTCGAACACGCGCTCCCGCAGTTCAACCGGGATACCGGGGCCCGCGTCTGAGACGCGCAGCTGAGCGGACGTATCACGCGATTGCAGTTGTACCTCAATGCGTCCACCCTCAGGGCTGTACTTCACGGCATTCTCAATTAAATTGTCGATCAGCGACACCAGACGTTCCCGAATGCCTGCGACATGGATTTCATCGTCACCGAAGAATTCAAACTCAATCCCGCGTGCCGATGCCAGCGGCTCCAGTGCGGCCATTCGCTCCTGAATAAGCGTTGTCAGCGGCACAGGCTCCATTACCGTGTCGATGTGCGCTTCGCTGTGCTTCATCAGCAGAAGCTGATTGACGAGACGAGCAGCACGGCTATTGCTGCGAACAATGCCTGCAAGCAGCTCCTGCTGGCTTTCGCTGATGACCGAGGACTGCAGCGCCTCGACGTTGATTCGCATCGCGGCCAGCGGCGTACGCAGCTCGTGCGCGGCATCGGCAATAAACACCCTTTCCCTTTCGGCGCTTTCCCGCACCCTGGCGAGAAAGTCATTAATCGCGTCCACCGTCTGGCGCAGCTCCCTGTGCCTGGGAACGGCTTTTAAGGGAGAGAGATCGTCTGGCGTGCGCAATGAAATTTCATTCACTACCCTGTTCCAGGGGCGCATCGCGATGCGGATTGACAGCCACGCGGGAAAAAGAAGAAAAGGAATGCATACCAGCAGCGGCATGACGTAATAGCCGCGCGAGTTCAGGTAGATAAAGAAATTCCAGCTGCCAGCCGGGGTAAAAAGGGTGACTTCAACGTCGGAGCGCGCGGATTTGAGTGTGCGGCTCGTCCAGGTGTGGTCTCCGGTCCGGACGCGCTGCATTTCCCCCAGACGGCTATTTTTCACCTCCGTTGGCGCGCCACGCGAAGAAAAAATAATCTCATTATGCTTGCGAACGATCAGGTTGATAGCGAGTTCCGGATCTTCACCGCCGCCATAACCCTCCCGCAGCGCCTTGCTGAACGCGGCCAGCACCTCATTACGCGCCTGCGGCCTATCCTCCATGCTCTCAACAAGGGAAAAAAGGGTTTCGTAAGTCTCACTGCCCGTGAGTATTGGAGGGCTGCGCAGGTCCTCCAGCAAAATGAAGGTTAAAAAGAAACACCAGAGCAACGTAAGCAGCAGCATCTGGGCGACCAGCATTCGCCTGACCAGCGTAGGGAGCCTGAGGCGGTACCAAAAATTACGCATCAACCTGCCGCCTTCTGAACCGGTACGGTATCAATGACGTACCCTACGCCCCGCACCGTTCGCACAAAGCCATCGCCAATTTTTCGCCGCAGGTTACCCATATGCACGTCGAGCGCGTTGCTGAGATTTTCTTTCGTGCCGAATATCCTCTCTTCCAGATACCGCCGCGTAAGCACGCGATCGGCGCGCAGCATTAACGTTTCAAGCAGCGCATATTCGCTTGCCGTCAGCTCAACGTGGCGTGCGCTCACCGTTACGCGACGCGTCGGAATATGAAGCGACAAACCGCGAATTTCTATTGCCTCATTTTCAAAACCGTAACTGCGTCGCGCAAGGGCTCTCACGCGTGCCAGCAGCTCGGCGAGAACAAAAGGTTTGACCAGATAGTCGTCCGCGCCCGCGTCCAGCCCGCACAGGCGGTCCTGCAGCGTGCCTCGCGCCGTCAGGATAATGACGGGGATCCCCCGGAGCTGCTGACGCAGACGCGTCATCAGGCTCATGCCATCGCCATCGGGCAGCCCCAGGTCGAGCAGGATAAGCTCCGGCACGCAGAGCTCAAGCTGATGCAGCGCATCCTCTTTCCGGCGTACCCATATGACATCAAATCCTTGATCTGCAAGGGCGAAACGTACGCCGTTGCCGAGATCCAGGTCGTCTTCAATTAGTAGAATTTTCACAAAGGTAACGGTATCAGCAGTGGATGAAGAACAGCTTAAGAAAAAAACGGTATCAGGAAATCATTTAGCTTTACATAACCAGCACGTGCTTCAGCGTTTCTTCATTTTCGGCTCATAAGAACCTTAGGGAGGGTATTCAGAATGAGCGCGCTGGCGTTTAACACCGCCTGAATCGTAACCATCTGAATCCAAAAGGGCTTCTTTAATGAGAAACTGCAAACTGCGTCACAGGTTCCCCCGTTCACTCATCGGTCGCAGCGTGAAAAGCATCCTGTCGGGGGCCGTCCTGGCGTTACTGGCTACCCCGGTGCTGGCGGCCGGGCAGCGCCAGGGCAACGTGTTAACCCTGGGGGGCGGCGTGGATGTTGCGCCACGCTATTCCGGTTCGGATAAGAGCCGCGTTACTGCGGCTCAGGTGGTTGATTACGCGATGGCAAATGGGTTCTTTATCAGTACCACCCGCGGGCTCGGCTACGGCAACCGCGTTGGCAACCTGGATTACAGCGCTGCGCTGAGCTATCGCGCAGGACGTAAGGATCGCGACGTAAGCAGCGATTCAATCGCCTCCGGCAGCGACTACCTGCGGGGGATGGGTGACATCAAAGGCTCGGCCGTCGTTGTGCCGGGGCTGGGGTACAGGATAACTGACTGGCTTAACGTGCAGCTGCAGGCTGAGGTCCCGGTTTCGGAAAGAGACAACGGTGAGGCTGTGCACTTCGGCATTGCCAGCCCGCTCTACACCTCTCCTGAAAACTCGGTGACGCTGGCGCTGACCGGTAGCTGGGGATCCAGCAAGTACATGCAAACGTACTACGGGGTCAGCGCCGCCCAGTCGGCCGCATCGGGATTTGCCCGACATGATGCCGGATCGGGCATATACGCCTATTCGCTGAACCTGGACTGGACCCATAAGCTCACCTCCCGCTGGAGCCTGCTTGCCGCAGCTGGCGTTACGCAGCTGACGGGAGAGGCGGGCGATAGCCCCATTGTTCAGCGAAAAACGTCTCCTGTGGGAAGTTTGAAGGTGACGTATAGCTTCTGATGGTTCAGTGAGGGCGAAGGCGCGTTTGTGACAAAACCGCACATAACCCCGTTACAGGAGCCGGAAGTACATAAAGCCCGTAGGATGGCGTGGCCCGAAGTCGGACCGTTCATCATGCGGGCTTTTTTATCACTGTTGACCCGATAACGCCTGTTCAATCGTACGGGTAACAACGTCCGGCTGGCTGACCATCGATACATGGCTTGCCGCAACCTCCGTGGTGTTGGCGTTGATTTTCTTCGCCATTGCGCGCTCAAGCTCAGGATTGATCATCCGGTCATTTTTGCTGACCACATACCAGCTCGGTTTGTCATGCCAGGCGGCATGCGCGACTTTCTCCCCAAACGCATTGGCCTTAATGGGGCTCTGCGTCGCGGCAATCACGCTGCGCTCAACGTCCTTCACGTCAGGGGCAAAATTCTCGCTGACCGCTTTTGTCGGCAGATATAAATACCCCTCTGCCGTTTTAGCGAGGCTGGCGCTCCCTGGCGGATCAGGGAAGCTATTTGCCAGTTCTGCCGTCGACTGGCCGGAATCCGGCGCAAAAGCGGCAACGTAAACCAGTGACTTCAGCGGGCATTGTTTCCCGCCTCGCTGATTACCGTCCCGCCCCAGGAGTGACCGACCAGCACCACATCCCCATGAGCCCGGGCAATAGCACGCTGCGTGGCGGCGACATCATCTTTCAGAGACGTGAGCGGAAGTTGTACCGCAATGACCTCGGTATGGTGTTTTTGCAGCCGGGTGATCACCTTATTCCAGCTGCTCCCGTCGGCAAACGCCCCGTGCACCAGCACCACGCTGGCTTTCGTCTCTGCCAGCGCGCTGGTGGAAACCGCCAGCAGCGCCGCTGTTAATACAGACAATGCTTGCATAACAGGCTCCTTAAAAGTGATGAACCGCCGCGTGGGGCGGTACGGTGAATTCAACGGTTTTATGGTCGATGGGCTTATGCGTCGGGTCGGCAACGATGATGGTTACCTTGTGTTTCCCGGCGGGCAGCCCGACCAGGATCACCGGCTCGCCGCTGGTTTCAGCCCAGTGCCAGGGCGCGTCATCCACCACTACGTGAATATGGCCGATACGCGGAGTGACTTTCAGCGCGTCGGGTCCAAATACAGGTTCAATGCGCAGGTTTTCGACGCGGTACTGAATAAAGACCGCACCTTTACTCAGCGGTCCCGCCAGCGGTGGGTCGACGATCAGTTTTGCTGGCGGCTGGGGTTTTTCCTGCGGCGCTACGGCGGCCGGGCCATTAACATCAGCGGCGCTCAGGCCATCCAACGGTGCGGCCAGTGCGCCAGCAAAGGACGTCAGCGCAAATACAGGAAGCAGGAAATATCGACGAATCATCTGTGGCTCTCCTCATCAGTTTATTATGGCGAGGGACACAGAAGACCATTTTTATGTATCGGGGATGTTTGCTTTTGCGGGCGTTTTGTACCGGTTTGTCAGCGTAGCGCTCGGGATACAGTGCGATACAGTTTGTCTGCCTGGAGCGAACACGCTTTAGCGCTCGGGCGAATCCACTACAAGACCTGATTGCTGTGACTGAATTTTGTCCTGATGGTGATACCAGGCGCCAATGGAGGAATAAACAAAGCGGCCAAAGAAAAACAGGAAACTGATGAGCAGTATGATGCGGGTCATCCGGGTGTTAAATCGATGTCGTTTTCGCATACGCGTAGCCTGACTCACTTTCTTTTCCTGAGTATACCCTTTTGGGCGATACGGCTATTAAGGCACAGCCGCAAGTCGGGGTCAATTCAGCGAAATGTAAAATACCGTCAATGCTTACATTAATTTATGTTATTAAAAACAACGCTTTTATTTATCGCATTGATAATTACAGGAAAAATATTCAAATAAAACGTAAGAAATGTTTATTCAGATAAATTAATTTGATTTAGGTCAACGGCATCTCGTCGTTGATATTTAAAATCCCACCTCCACTGTGCTTGCCAGGAATTTTCCGGGCATCGTGTACGTCAGGTTGGATGCCTGTCTTCATTTACCCTCTGGAGCGCAAGGGTTGTAAACGAGCATCTATGAATATTCACCACATCCTGAAGCAAAATAAAGACCGCTGGTGGGCACTTCCTCTTATATTACCCGTCGTGTTACTCCCGGTGCTTAGTGTGGCTAATACCTTAACGCAGCTGGGCGACGGTATCGTTGCGCTCTATTATCTCCCGCTCTCCTTTCTGCTGACGCTGATGTTGTTCTTTGGCCTGGAAGCCCTTCCCGGAGTGGTGGTGTCGCTGTTTTTACGTTATTACCCGTCCGTTGGGCTGTTTGAAACCGTGACCGGCATTCTGCATTTTATCGTTCCCCTGGTGCTCAGCTGGGGCGGTTACCGCGTGTTTGCGCCCCGACGCAATATGATCGCTTACGGTGACATACGCCTGATGGGGCAACGTATCTTCTGGCAGGTGTTTTGCCCGGCAACGCTTTTTCTGGTGCTATTTCAGTTTGCGGTTTATCTCGGGGTCTATGAGAGCCGCCAGAGCCTTGCAGGATTGAATCCCCTCAATATTCGGACCCTTATTAACTATCAGGGGCTGCTGGTGAGCGGGCTGACGGGTGTGCCGCTAAGCTACCTGCTGATCCGCCTGATACGTCATCCGCGCTATTTCAAGGGACTGATGTCCCAGCTCCGCACGCAAATAGACAAAAAGGTGACGGCCGTTGAGTTTGTGGTGTGGTTTTTAGCTCTGGGAGGGTTGCTGGCTATGCTGCTGCTGCCCATGAATGAAAACAGTTCCATTTTCAGCACCAACTACACTTTGTCACTGCTGATGCCCGTGATGCTCTGGGGGGCGATGCGCTTTGGCTACAAGCTGATGTCAATCATCTGGACGCCGGTCCTGCTGGTGTCGATTCACTTTTTTTATCACTACATTCCGGTGCAGGGGGGTTATGGCATTCAGCTGGCGATCACCTCATCCAGCTATCTGGTCTTTTCCTTCGTTGTGACGTACATGTCGATGCTGGCGACACGCCAGCGGACCATCAATATTCGCTCCCGCAGTCAGGCTTTTCTCGATCCGGTGGTGCATATGCCCAACCTGCGGGCGCTGTCGCGAGAGCTGGCCAGTAACCCCTGGTCGGCGCTCTGTTTACTGCGCGTGCCCGAGCTGGAAGTGCTGGGGCGTAATTACGGCGTACTGCTACGGATCCAGTATAAGCAGCAGCTGGCGCAATGGATAAATGGCACCCTTCAGCCAAAAGAGCAAGTCTATCACCTCACCGGATATGACATGGCGGTGCGACTGGAGGCGGAGTCGCATCAACAGCGCATTGAGACGCTGGACGAGCATATTAAGCAGTTTGTTTTTATCTGGGATGGTATGCCGGTGCAGCCTCAGGTTGGCGTGAGCTACTGCTATGTACGCTCACCCGTCAATCACCTCTATCTGGTGCTGGGGGAACTGGGCATCGTGGCTGACCTCTCCCTCTCAACGAATCACCCGGAAAATCTTCAGCAGCGCGGGGCTGTTCACTTGCAGCGTAGCCTGAAAGATAAGGTGGCGATGATGAGCCGTTTGCAGACAGCGCTGGAGCAGAACGCTTTTAGCCTTTTAGTTCAGCCCGTTCGCGGCCTGCGCGGCGATCATTACCACGAAGTGCTGCTGCGAATGCGTGATGATAACGGGGCGCTGATCTTTCCCGAGCAGTTCCTGCCCATAGCACAGGAGTTTGGTTTATCGTCGCGTGTCGATTTATGGGTACTGGAGCGTACGTTGAGTTTCCTGGCACAGCACCGCCAGCGTTTGCCGGGCCAGCGCTTTGCCATCAACCTCGCACCTTCTACCGTCTACCGGGCGCAGTTCCCGCTTGAAGTGAGCCGCCTGTTAGCCAGATATGCCGTTGAAGCATGGCAGCTGATCTTTGAAGTGACCGAAAGTAGCGCCTTTGGTCATGCGGATCTGGCGGCATCCACCCTCAGGCAATTGCAAAAAATGGGAATACGGATCGCCATTGATGATTTTGGCACCGGCTACGCCAGCTATGCGCGGTTAAAAAGCGTGGACGCCGACATTCTCAAAATCGACGGCGGCTTTATTCGCAATATTGTCAGCAACAGCCTGGATTACCAGATCGTGGCATCCATTTGCCATCTGGCCCGGATGAAGAAAATGCTGGTGGTGGCGGAATGTGTGGAAACAGAAGAGATACGTAGCGCGGTGCACGCGCTAGGTATCGATTATGTGCAGGGCTACTTAATTGGGTTGCCAGTTGAGCTTGATACGTTGCTCGAAACACAGCCTTCTCAGGAGAACGCCTTAGCCGTTACGCTGCCGCCTCAGAACTCTCTTCTTCAATCTTCAACAGCCAGCCGGTGACCGCTTCCCAGTACTGCTGCTCTTTTTCCAGATCCAGCAGCACCAGCGCGTTCTGGCTAAACCAGTCGTGCGGGAAGCTCAGCGTCCAGTGATAGTCATCCGTTTTAAGCTTCAGTGTCGGCGGCGTGGTGGTCGCCTGTCGCTGATTATTGAGCAGCACGCCCAGGCGCAGAAGCTGAATGAGTGGCAGGAACTGCTTTTTCTTAAATAGCGTAAAGCGCGGCAGATCGTCGAGCTTGATGGCTTTGCGGTGATAGCGCACCAGCGTCGCCATCATGGTTTGCTGCTCCTGGTTGAAGCCAGGCAGATCGCTATTTTGCAGAATATAGGCTGAATGGCGATGCATGCCGCTGTGGTTAATGTTCAGCCCCACCTCATGCAGCATCGCGGCCCATTTTAACAGCGCGGCCAGCTGCGGATGCGCCAGCTTTGGATTCTGCTCCTCCCACTGCTCGTACATCTGAACCGTGGTTTCCAGCACCCGTTTCGCCTGTTCGCGGTCGATATTGTACTGGTTGGCAAGGCTCTGCGCGGTGCGGCTGCGAATATCCTGATGACGGAAACGGCCTTCCATCTCATACAGCACACCTTCGCGCAGGGCGCCGTCAGAGAGGCGCAGCTCTTTGATCGCCAGCGCGTCAAACACGCCGCAGAGGATCGCCAGCCCCGGTACGAACACCGCTTTACGCTCGTCGGACAAGCCCGGCAGACTCAGGGCGTCGAAGCTCTTGTGCTTAAGCACCTCTTCGGTGAGTTTCACCAGGCGCTCAGGCGTAATAAACCCGTCCTTTTCACCCATCGCCAGCAGCACTTCATGGGCCGCTTTAATCGACCCCGATGCGCCCAGCGCCACGTTCCAGCCCTGAATACGATACTGCCAGGCCAGATTTTCCAGTTTTTGCACGGCGGCCATGCGCGCGCGCTGGAAGTTTTCGCGGGTGATGACGCCGCCCGGAAAATACATTTGCGCGAAGCTGACGCAGCCCATACGGCGGCTTTCAACCAGACGCGGCTCGAAATCTTCGCCAATCACCAGTTCGGTTGAGCCTCCGCCGATATCAATCACCAGCTTGCGGCCTTTTTCCGGCTGCGTATGCTCCACGCCCATAAAAATCAGGCGCGCTTCTTCGTTACCGGAGATGATCTCAATCGGGTAGGGGATAACCTTTTCCGCGCGCTTAAGAAATTCCGGCGCGTTCAGCGCCTGGCGTAGCGTATGCGTCCCGACGATGCAGACGCTGGACGGCGAAAAGCCTTGCAGACGTTCTGCGAACAGCGACAGACAGTTAAGCCCGCGCTCCATTGCCTCTTCGCTCAGCATGTTACGCGCGTCGAGCCCATCGGCCAGATGCACGCGCTGCTTCAGACGACCGATGATCTGCATCGCGCCATCCACCTCGCGGGCGATGACCATATGGAAACTGTTTGAGCCAAGATCGACCGCAGCGAACTCCTGCGGGCGTGGGGTATTATCGTTTATTGGCATAGGTTAATCGGGTTGCTCAAGTGATTTGATGTAATCGTAAATCGCCAGCTGCGACCGCACTTTACGGCGATTGCCGCGCGGTACATAGCGATTACTGAGTTCTTTGTCGATATAACGTGCTTTCACCGTATCGCTGAACAGGATCTCGATAATGTCCAGGATACGCTGCTTCAGGCGAGGATCCAGCAGCGGTGCCGCCACTTCAATACGGTAATCAATGTTACGCGTCATCCAGTCGGCGGACGAGAGGTATACGCGCTTATCACCGGCGTTATCGAAAATATAGACGCGATCGTGTTCAAGATAGCGATCCACAATGCTGATCACGCGGATGTTGTCGCTGATGCCTTCCAGTTCCGGAATGAGCGAGCACATGCCGCGAATGAGCAGATTTACCGGAACGCCGGAGCTGGAGGCCGCATACAGGCGATCCACCAGGCCTTTGTCCACCAGATTGTTGAGCTTCAGCGTGATGCCGGACGACAAGCCGTTCTGCGCATTGGCAATCTCTTTGTCGATCATATCGTACAGCAGGCGCCGTGAGTTCTGCGGTGACACCAGCAGATAATCGAAGCTCACCGGGCGGTACGGGTTCTCAATGAAGTTGAACACCCGACGCACTTCGTTGGTGATGCGGGCATCGGCAGTCAGCAGCGAATAGTCGGTGTAAATACGCGCGGTTTTCTCGTTAAAGTTCCCGGTACCGATATGGGCGTAGCGCACCACATCGTCGCCCTCTTTACGGGAGATCAGGAACAACTTGGCGTGAATCTTCAGCCCCGGCGCGGAGAAGATGACGTGCACGCCCGCTTCCGTCAGTCGGCGCGCCCAGTGGATGTTGGCCTCTTCGTCGAAGCGAGCCTGGAGCTCAACCACCACGGTCACTTTCTTGCCGTTGTGCGCTGCGTGGATCATCGCATCGATGATGCGGGAATCTTTCGCCACGCGATAAATGTTGATTTTAATCGCCAGCACGTTCGGATCGAACGAGGCCTGACGCAGCAATTCCAGCACGTGTTCAAAGGTGTGATACGGATAGTAGAGCAGCACATCCCGCTCGCGGATGGCATCGAACCCGTTGCGGAATTTATCGAACCAGATATGGCGCAGGCGCGGCAACGGTTTGTTTACCAGATTGGCTTTGCCGACGTTCGGGAAGCCAATGAAATCTTTAAAGTTGTGGTAACGCCCACCGGGGATTATGGAGTCGTAGCGGGAGATGGTCAGCTTATCGCGCAGCATCTCCACCATCGCGTCCGGCATATCGCGCTGATAGACAAAACGCACCGGCTCTGCCGTCAGGCGCTGCTTGAGGCTGGAAGACATCAGCTCCATCAGGCTGGCCTCCATCTCATGCACCAGATCGTACTCGGCATCACGGGTCATCTTCATCGAGTAGGCGTTGAGCGCGTCGTAATCGAAGAAGCCTTTGAAGATATCGTCCAGACAGTAGCGCAGAATGTTATCCAGCAGGATCATCGGCTTACGTCGGCGCGGGGTTTCCGGCGGCAGATTTACAAAGCGCGGGACTTTATCAGACGGTATTTCCAGCAGCGCGTAGTTAATGGTCTCACCACGAATGATTTCTACCGCCAGATAGGTGTAATCATCTTTCAGGAACTGCACCAGATCGGTTTCACGGTTGATCAGAATCGGGGTGATATGCTGGCGCAGATAGTGTTTGAAATAGTGGCGCAGCCAGTTTTGCTGATTCGCGGAGAGCTGGCGTTCGTTGATCAGGAAGATTTGGTTGCGTGCCATTTCCAGCAGCAGCTCGTTATAGAGGCCATCAAATTCCTGATCGGCTTTCATGACGCGAGACTGGATTTTTCCAAGCAGATGCCGCGAGTGGGAGTTTAAGCCCTGTTCTTCGCTGATGATGATTCGGCGTTTCAGTTCGGCGAAGCGAACCTTGTAGAACTCATCCAGATTGTTGGAATAGATGCCTAAAAAACGCATACGCTCAATCAGCGGGTTACTTTTATCGGCCGCTTCCTGAAGTACACGTTCGTTGAATGCTAACCAGCTTAGCTCTTTCTCGATATATAACTTTTCCTGACCCATTACAGCTCACACTCCAGTTCAATCACAGGACGTGGTAAATCCGTCTCGTCCTTATTATGGCGAGCATTTCCACGATATGTCCAACAGTGCCAGAAAAGTATGACAGTTATTTTTTTTGTTGGGGATTTTAGGGGGTTGGAGAAGGGAATATCGGGTAATGCAATATGTAGGTCGGGTAAGCGCAGCGCCACCCGACAGAACAAACTACTCTTCAGCCGCATGACCCTGCGGGGGTAACTTCACGCCGTCCAGCCAGGCGGCACCGTCGCGCATCTCAAGACGGCCGTCAACAAACCAGCTTACCACCAGCGGATAAATGGCGTGTTCCTGAGCCTGTACACGTTCCGTCACGTCGTCTTCGTTGTCACCGTCAAAGACCGGTACTTTTGCCTGCAAAATGACCGGACCGCCGTCCAGCTCGTCGGTAACGAAATGCACGGAGGTCCCATGCTCCTCATCGCCGTTCTCCAGCACCTGACGATGGGTATGCAGGCCAGGATATTTCGGCAGAAGAGAAGGGTGGATATTCAGCAAACGTCCGTTGTAATGCGCGACGAAGGCCGGGCTCAGGATACGCATGTAGCCCGCCAGCACCACCACGTCAGGCGCGTAGGCGTCAATCTCCTGCACCAGCTCACGGTCAAAGGCTTCACGCCCGGCGAACTGGCTGGCTTCCAGCGCGTGCGCAGGAATGTTCGCTTCCCGCGCGCGCTCAAGGCCGAACGCATCGGCCTTGTTGCTGAATACTGCCCGAATGGTGCCATTGATTTTCTTCTGTTTGCAGGCGTCTATAATTGCCTGCAAATTGCTTCCGTTGCCGGAAATGAGCACCACGATGTTTTTCATTCAATGACCACACGCTGTTCGGAATCGGAAGCTTTAATCGTACCGATTTTCCACGCGTTTTCACCTTTTTCTGTCAGCAGCTTAACCGCTTTATCCGCTTCGCTGGCGGGCAGGGCGATAACTATGCCCACGCCGCAGTTAAAGGTGCGGTACATTTCATGCTCGCTCACGTTGCCTGCGGATTGCAGCCAGTTGAAGACGGGCGGCCACTGCCATGAGGAGGCGTCGATCACCGCCTGGGTATTGTCCGGCAGCACGCGCGGAATGTTTTCCCAGAAGCCGCCGCCGGTAAGGTGAGCGATGGCGTGCACGTCAACGTTCTCAATCAGCTCCAGCACGTTTTTCACGTAGATGCGGGTCGGGGCCAGCAGGTGATCGGCCAGCGGTTTGCCGTCCAGCTCGGTGGTCAGCGGGTCGCAACCGCTCACTTCGAGGATCTTACGCACCAGAGAGTAGCCGTTGGAGTGCGGACCGCTGGAGGCCAGCGCAACCAGCACATCGCCGTCAGCCACTTTGCTGCCGTCGATAATTTCTGATTTTTCTACCACGCCGACGCAGAAGCCTGCGACGTCATAATCTTCACCGTGATACATGCCTGGCATTTCAGCGGTTTCACCGCCGACCAGCGCACAGCCGGATTGCAGACAGCCTTCGGCGATACCGTTAATGACGCTGGCTGCGGTATCCACATCCAGCTTGCCGGTCGCGTAGTAATCCAGGAAGAACAGCGGCTCAGCGCCCTGTACCACCAGGTCGTTGACGCACATCGCCACCAGATCAATACCAATCGTATCGTGACGCTTAAGATCCATCGCCAGGCGCAGTTTTGTACCGACACCATCCGTACCCGAGACCAGCACAGGTTCACGATATTTTTGCGGCAGCGCGCACAGTGCGCCGAATCCACCCAGGCCACCCATCACTTCCGGGCGGCGGGTTTTTTTCACCACACCTTTGATTCGGTCAACCAGCGCATTACCTGCGTCAATATCAACACCGGCATCTTTGTAGCTGAGAGAAGTTTTGTTGGTCACGGCTTAAATCCCCACGCGATTGCATAGCTAGTAAGAAAAATCGGCGCAATTCTAACAGTCCAGGCAAACGTTTGCGAGCCTATTCTCGGCGCGGGGATCTTTTTTTCTGTGCGGACTGTCCAGGGCAACAAACTTGACTCCGTTCACGAAAATGAAACCGGTTTCGGCGATCTGCTTGCAACGGCTATCTCCTTTGCACATCATCAAAATGAAACCGGTTTCTGTAACTGTTTTTGCAGAAAATAACGCAGAATGAGGGAAAGCGAATGTCAGGATTTAAAGCAGGTTTTCTGTGGGGTGGGGCCGTTGCGGCGCACCAGCTTGAAGGCGGCTGGAAAGAGGGCGGCAAGGGCGTGAGCGTTGCCGATGTCATGACGGCAGGCGCCCACGGGGTACCGCGTGAAATCACCAACGGCGTGCTGGAGGGGAAAAATTACCCAAACCACGAAGCCATCGACTTTTACCACCGCTATAAAGAAGACATCAAACTCTTTGCCGAGATGGGGTTCAAATGCTTCCGCACCTCCATTGCCTGGACACGTATCTTCCCGAAAGGCGACGAGCTGGAGCCGAACGAAGCGGGACTCAAATTCTATGACGATCTTTTCGACGAGTGCCTGAAGCACGGCATCGAGCCGGTGATCACGCTTTCCCACTTCGAGATGCCTTTCCACCTCGTAACGGAATACGGCGGCTGGCGTAACCGTAAGCTGATCGACTTCTTTGTCCGCTTCGCGAAGGTCGTTTTTGAGCGCTATCAGCATAAAGTGAAGTACTGGATGACCTTTAACGAGATCAATAACCAGGCCAACTTTCATGAAGACTTTGCGCCGTTTACCAACTCCGGGCTGAAATATGCGCCGGGAGAAGATCGCGAGCCGGTGATGTTCCAGGCGGCGCACTATGAGCTGGTGGCCAGCGCCCTGGCGGTGAAAGCGGGGCGTGAGACCAACCCGTCACTGCACATCGGCTGCATGATTGCCATGTGCCCCATCTATCCGCTGACCTGTGCCCCGGACGACATGATGATGGCGATGAACGCCATGCATCGCCGCTACTGGTTCACCGACGTTCACGTGCGCGGCAAGTATCCGCAGCATCTGCTCAATTACTTTGAACGTCGCGGCTTCGCGCTGGATATCACCGAAGAAGATAAAGTGGCGTTGACGCAGGGCTGCGTGGATTACATCGGGTTCAGCTACTACATGTCGTTCGCCACCAAAGCGACGGCGGATAATCCGACGCTGGATTATGACGAGAGCAAGAGCCTGGTTTCTAACCCGTACGTGCAGAAATCGGACTGGGGCTGGCAGATCGATCCTGTCGGGCTGCGCTACTCTCTGAACTGGTTCTGGGATCACTATCAGCTGCCGCTGTTTATTGTGGAAAACGGCTTTGGCGCGATCGACATGCAGGAGAGCGACGGCACGGTGAACGACCAGTACCGCATCGACTACCTTTCCGCCCACATCCGCGAGATGAAAAAAGCGGTGGTGGAAGACGGCGTGGATCTGATGGGCTATACCCCGTGGGGCTGTATCGACCTGGTCTCTGCCGGCACTGGCGAGATGAAGAAACGCTACGGTTTTATCTTTGTCGATAAAGATAACGAAGGTAACGGCACGCTGACCCGCAGCAAGAAGAAATCTTTCGACTGGTATAAGCAGGTGATTGCGAGCAACGGCGATAACCTGTAATTGTCGGGTGGCGCTAACGCTTACCCGACCTACACTACACGTAGGCCCGCGTAAGCGCAGCGCCACCGGGCAAGACCCCGCACCCAAACCGGAGCCCAGCCTCCGGCTTTTTTGTTTTTGATTGATGTACATCAAGCAACATGGGTATGGCGCAATCCGAAAAAAGCGGTATAATCCCGCGATTTTTTTGCGGATGCCACCTCAGAGGAGAAAGAGAATGAAGATTGTGGAAGTGAAACACCCACTCGTTAAACACAAGTTGGGCCTGATGCGTGAGCATGACATCAGCACGAAGCGTTTTCGCGAACTGGCTTCTGAAGTGGGTAGCCTGCTGACCTACGAAGCGACCTCTGATCTGGAAACGGAAAAAGTGACCATCGAAGGCTGGAACGGCCCGGTACAGGTTGAGCAGATCAAAGGTAAAAAAATTACCGTGGTGCCAATCCTGCGTGCGGGTCTGGGCATGATGGAAGGCGTGCTGGAGCACGTCCCAAGCGCGCGTATCAGCGTGGTGGGTATCTACCGTAACGAAGAGACGCTTGAGCCGGTCCCATACTTCCAGAAGCTGGTCTCTAACATTGATGAGCGTATGGCGCTGGTTGTTGACCCGATGCTGGCGACCGGTGGTTCGATGATCGCCACCATTGACCTGCTGAAACAAGCAGGCTGCAGCAGCATCAAAGTGCTGGTGCTGGTCGCGGCGCCGGAAGGTATCGCGGCGCTGGAAAAAGCGCACCCGGACGTTGAACTCTATACCGCGTCTGTCGACCAGGGACTGAACGAGCACGGGTACATTATCCCGGGGCTCGGCGATGCCGGCGATAAGATTTTTGGGACTAAATAATAGAATAACGATAAAGAAGCCGACTTTGATAGTCGGCTTTTTTTTGAATAAAAACCAACAATGACACTCAGAGGAAAACACTATGACGCGCCGTGCTATCGGGGTGAGTGAAAGACCGCCGCTTTTACAGACAATCCCGCTTAGTTTGCAGCACCTGTTCGCCATGTTTGGCGCAACCGTGCTGGTGCCAATCCTGTTTCACATTAACCCGGCTACCGTGCTGCTGTTTAACGGCATCGGTACGCTGCTTTACCTCTTCATCTGTAAAGGCAAAATCCCGGCCTATCTCGGGTCGAGCTTCGCGTTTATCTCCCCGGTACTGCTGTTGCTGCCGCTGGGTTACGAGGTCGCGCTGGGCGGCTTTATCATGTGCGGCGTGCTGTTCTGCCTGGTCTCCTTCATCGTGAAGAAAGCGGGTACCGGCTGGCTGGACGTGATGTTCCCGCCTGCGGCAATGGGGGCAATCGTTGCCGTCATCGGCCTGGAACTGGCGGGTGTCGCGGCGAACATGGCTGGGCTGCTGCCTGCGGACGGTCAGTCACCGGATTCTAAAACCATTATTATTTCGCTGGTGACGCTGGGCGTGACGGTTTTCGGTTCCGTCCTGTTCCGCGGCTTTATGGCGATTATCCCGATCCTGATCGGCGTGCTGGCGGGTTACGCGCTCTCCTTCGTGATGGGCGTTGTGGATACCACACCGATTGCCGAGGCACACTGGTTCGCGCTGCCGACCTTCTACACCCCACGCTTCGAATGGTTTGCTATCTTCACCATTCTGCCTGCTGCACTGGTGGTGATTGCTGAGCACGTTGGCCACCTGGTGGTGACGGCGAACATCGTGAAGCGTGACCTGATCCGCGACCCGGGCCTGCATCGCTCCATGTTTGCCAACGGTTTCTCCACCATCATCTCCGGTTTCTTCGGCTCCACGCCAAACACGACTTACGGGGAGAACATCGGCGTAATGGCGATCACCCGCGTCTACAGCACCTGGGTTATCGGCGGCGCGGCGATCATCGCTATTCTGCTCTCCTGCGTCGGCAAACTGGCGGCGGCGATCCAGATTATCCCGGTTCCGGTGATGGGCGGCGTTTCCCTGCTGCTGTACGGGGTGATCGGTGCGTCCGGTATTCGCGTGCTGATTGAATCCAAAGTGGATTACAGCAAGGCGCAGAACCTGATCCTGACCTCCGTTATCCTGATCATCGGCGTGAGCGGCGCGAAGGTGCACATCGGCGCGGCAGAGCTGAAGGGTATGGCGCTGGCGACCATCGTCGGCGTGGGCCTGAGCCTGATTTTCAAGCTGATCTCGGTCATTCGTCCGGAAGAAGAAATCCTGGACGCTGACGATAGCGAAAAAGCACCACATTGATCCTTTAACCGGGCGGACGATCCGCCCGGTTCTCTCCTTGCTGGTTCCGTGTTAAACTCCATTCCGATTTTATGTAAGATCTCTGGTTGAGGTATTTCTGAACGGACCGGCACAGCTCTCTCTGCCACTTTATCTCCCTGACGACGAAACTTTCGCGAGTTTCTGGCCGGGTGATAACCCCTCTTTACTGGCTGCACTGCAAAACGTGCTGCGCCAGGAACACAGCGGATACATCTATATCTGGTCACGCGAAGGCGCGGGACGCAGCCACCTGCTGCATGCAGCCTGTGCGGAACTTTCGGCGCGCGGTGACGCGGTAGGCTATGTGCCGCTGGATAAACGCACCTGGTTTGTGCCTGAAGTGCTGGAGGGCATGGAACATCTCTCCCTGGTCTGCATCGATAATATTGAATGCGTGGCGGGAGACGAGCCGTGGGAAATGGCGATCTTTAACCTCTACAACCGCATTCTGGAGTCGGGCAAAACCCGGCTGCTGATCACCGGCGATCGTCCGCCGCGTCAGCTCAATCTGGGGCTGCCGGATCTGGCGTCTCGTCTGGACTGGGGGCAAATCTACAAGCTGCAACCGCTGTCGGATGAAGACAAACTCCAGGCACTTCAGTTGCGCGCCAGACTGCGCGGATTTGAACTGCCGGAAGACGTAGGGCGCTTCCTGCTCAAGCGTCTGGATCGGGAGATGCGCACGCTCTTTGATACGCTCGATCAGCTCGATCGCGCCTCCATCACCGCCCAGCGCAAGCTGACCATTCCGTTTGTGAAAGATATTCTTAAGCTGTAGTTATGCCGGGTGGCGGCTGCGCCTTACCCGGCCTACATATGGCACCCGTAGGCCCGGTAAGCGCAGCGCCACCGGGCTAAAGATCCCCCATCAGGTGCTCAACCAGCAGCGGAATCGGTCTTCCCGACGCCACGCTTCTGCCGTTCTCACGCCACAGCGCCGTCCCGCTGATATCCAGATGTGCCCATGGGATCGCCGGCGGACAGAAGTGATGCAGCAGCCACGCCGCCGAGGCGCTTATCGCTGCATTGTTAGTCGGTGTGTTGCACAGATCGGCAATCGCGCTGTCGGTCTGCTTTTTCAGCCGTGCGTCCAGCGGCAGAGACCACACCTCGTCACCGCTCCGTTTCCCTGCCTGCGTCAACGCGGCGCGCAGCGGTTCATCCTGGGTCATCAGCCCGCTCAGCTCATACCCCAGCGCTTTCACCACTGCGCCCGTTAAAGTCGCCATATCAATGATGTAGCGGGCCTGCGGGTACCGCTGGCTGGCCCAGGCAATGGCGTCAGCCAGCACCAGCCGGCCCTCGGCATCGGTATTATTGATTTCAACGGTGGTGCCGTTACAGGCTGTTGCCACCGTGCCGGGCTGCATGGCGTCGGGGCCGATGGCGTTTTCCGCCAGCGCCAGCACGCCCATGATGCGCACGGGTAATTTCAGCTCCGCAACTGTCAGCATCAGCCCCAGTACGTTGGCCGCGCCGCACATGTCATATTTCATGGTGTACATGCCCGCGCCTTCCTTCAGCCACAGGCCGCCGGTGTCAAAGGTAATGCCTTTTCCCACGTAGCAGCGCATCGGGCCGTCGTTGGCACCATCATAATGAATAGCCAGCAGACGCGGCGGGCAGGTCGCCCCTTTGCCAACGGCGTGCAGCAGTCCAAGACCCTGCTCAGCAATATCTTTTTCGTTCAGCACCTCGCAGCGCAGGGCAGGGCTGGCGGCACACAGTTTTTGCGCCTCTTCCACCACAAACTGCGGCGTGCAGCGGTCGGACGGCATATCCGCCAGACGTCGCGCCGCGATCATGCCGAGCGCAATGGCCTGCTGCTGGCGGAAGGTCGTCTCCAGCTTCGCCTGCTGTTCCGGCAGGCAGAGGGCAGTGATGCAGGTAAGACGCACCGCTTTGTCCGTCTTCTTCAGCTTCAGGTCACTGAGCCTGTGCGCCTGATTAAAGAGAAAACGCAGCACCTGCGCCAGCACCACATCGTCGATATCCGTCACGTCCAGCACGAGTTCGGCGCTGGCGGGGGCGGTAAGCAGCGGTCGCAGGGCGGTGAGCAACCCTTCGGTCAGGGCGTCATGCCAGATCGTGTCCGGCAACAGAGTAATGCGCGCAAACGGCGCGCAGCCAAAGCGCGCGTCCGCGACGGTGCTCTGCTGGCGCATTTCAGCGATAAGAGCGCTATCCGGTAACAGGGAACTGTCAGCGCGCGCAATCAAATGGCTGTTCGGCTTCGCGTCTGAAAGCGCGTTGATAAACTGGTAAGTGATCATCATGATTCCTCAATCGGCGCGCGGATCCGTGCGGCATAGGCCTGCATCCACTCCTCATCTACCGCGTGATAGTGCGTTTTCTCCCGCAGGCGTTCAGTACGAAAAACGGTGAGGGGCTGGCGAGCCGTCGCCACCACGAACGAGAAGGTTTTTATGTTAGTCGCGGCGCCAAATTCTCCTTTGCTGTTCATGCACACCACGGAGAGATCGCCCGCGCGACCGAAGCGCGACATCAGCTTGTCTTCCAGTTCGAATACGACTGAATCCGCCGCCTGCTGCGGCGTCATCCCTTGCGCCATCCGGCGAACGATTTCGTAGCTGGTACAGCCCTTCATCAGGTCTTCACCGACGCCTGTGGCGGTGGCCGCGCCGGTTTCGCTGTCGCAGTAAAAGCCGGAGCCGATGATGGGTGAGTCACCGAGGCGACCGCGTTTTTTCATAAACAGGCCACTGGTGGAGGTGGCGACGCTCATCGAACCCTGTTTATCAAGGCCAATGATGCCGACGGTGTCATGTCCGTCGTAGGGGCTTAACCCCTTATCCAGCGTTTCGCGGCAGCGCTTGCGGTAGTGCTGCATGGCGCGATCCGTGAGCATGGTTTTGTCGGCAAAGCCCTGGCTCAGCGCCCATTCGCGCGCGCCCTGGCCGACCAGCAGGCTGTTATAGCGTTGACGGCTGAGCGCGTGCGCCACGCGCACCGGGTTGGCGATATCCACCAGATTCCCCACGGCGCCGAACGCCAGCGTGTCGCCGTCCATATAGGCCGCGTCCAGCTCCACCTCGCCGTTCTCGGTCGGCAGGCCACCGTAGCCGACGGATTTATACAGCGGAAAGTCTTCCACGGCAGCGACGGCATCGACCACCGCCGAAGCGACCGGTTTTCCCGCCGCCAGGGCAGACGCGGATTCCGTTACCCCTTCAAGTGCCATTCGCCAGGTTGCGATAATTCCCCACATGCTTTACTCCTGTTTTGCAAGGGTGGTGTCGGGTTGCGTAGCGGTAGTCAGCTCCGCGGCGCGGTACTGTTTATCCAGGATACGCATAAAAGGCAGGTACAGCATGGCGCCAATCAGCAGGTTGATCAGCTGCATCACGCTGCCGCTCAGGTGCCCGGTGACGATAAAGCCGCTGATAACCGGCGGCAGGGTCCAGGGAATAAACACCCCGGTGGTGACGGCGACCGCGCCAATTTTCATCGCCGTATACTGCACGGTGACCAGCACCAGCGGCACCAGATTAAACGGGATGAGCATGATCGGGTTCATGATCACCGGCAGGCCAAACAGGATCGGTTCGTTGATGTTAAACACTGAGGCTCCTGCGCCGAGGCGCGCCACCTCTCGCATGTTTTTGCTGCGGGCGAAAATCAGCATCGCTATCACCAGCGACAGCGTGGCGCCCGCGCCGCCCATCCAGATCATGTCAAAAAACTGTTCGGTGATGATGTGCGGCGGCGTCGTTCCCGCCTGAATCGCGGCGATGTTGTCGGTCTGGTTTTCCATCCACAGCGGGCGAATAATGCCGTTGATCATCGAACCGGAGTTAATGCCCACTGACCACAGAATGGTGATACTGAATACGGTCATCAGCGCACCGAAATAAGAGGTACCGTAGTGGCGCACCGGGGTGGCAACCACTTCATAAATAAACTGGTGGATGGTGTGGTAGTGGGTGTTTTCAAATATGATGCGGATAATAAGCACCAGAATCATCACCAGCAGGGCCGGGATCAGCGCCGCGAACGACTCCTGCACCGCCGGAGGTACGCCGTCCGGCATTTTGATGACCAGCTTTTTGCGCTTCAGCCAGCAGAACAGTTCCGTCCACAGCAGGGAACCGATCATCGCCACAAACAACCCTTTGCTGCCAATCCACTCCACCGGCATCACGGTAATGCCGCCGTTTTCCGCCACTTTGATAAAGGGCGTCAGGATCAGGAAGGCGACCAGCGCCAGGATGCCGCAGGAGATGCGGTCCTCGCCATAGTGCTCAGCCAGGCGGTAGGCCACCAGGAAGCTGATAAACAGCGACATGGTTGAGAATACCGCGTTGAATGGAATCTCTATAATCGCACTCCAGCTCTCACCAAAGGCCTGAGACATAAACTGCTGATAGGCCTGATTCGGGAAGGAGGAGATTACCAGCAGGATGGAGCCGACGATGATAAACGGCATGAATGAAACGTAGGCCCCACGAATGGCCCCAAGATGACGCTGCTGGGCCGTTTTCGCCGCCAGCGGCATCAGTTTTGCTTCAAGAAATCCCAGAACATTGTTCATTGTGAACTCCGTACAAGATTGAGAGGTGTTGTTTATGTTATGTCTGTGGATTATCAGTGAAGCGCGGCGAGCGAAAGGTGAAATCGGTCACAAAGCATTCGCTGTTCTACTATAAATCTCATAAGATTAGTTGCGGAGAGAGACGCGATGGAAATCAAACTGCATGCTAACGCCACCACCACACCGCGTATCCGTCGCTATCTTCAGCAGTCAGATAAAAGCGACAGAGAGCTAGCTGTTGAACTGGGGATCTCGGTCACCACCGTCAGGCGCTGGCGCAACCGCGACCAGGTTTCGGATAACCACACAACGCCAAAAGTGATACACAAAGCATTGAGACAAGAGCAGGCGGCACTGATAAATGCCGTGCGGGATATCACTGGGGCACCGCTGGATGAACTGCTGCTGCTGGTGAATGACGGACTCGGGATCGCCGTTTCCCGCGCGACCCTGAACCGCTACCTCAAACCGGCTTCGGTAAGACAAAAGGGGGCGTCGTTGCAGGGCAAAAAGGCGCTGAAGGCCGGTATCATGCCGCAGAAGCTACTTCTGCATCATCAGCCGCTATCGCTGCATATGGACGACGGTGGGGAGCAACACCTGCTCTGGGCGCGTGAACCCGTCAGCGGCTGGTGCTACGCCCGGCTTTATGCCGGTGTCTCGCCGCAGTTGCTGACCCGCTGGACGAACGAGGTGCTGGCTGCCTGTCCGGCTGATATTCAATCTATTGAGACTTTTGGGCTAGAAGTGAACTTGCCGGAGCATAACGTCATCGTAAAAGTGCATTCACAGTATTATCTTGCCCTTCAGGTCGCCGTGCCGTTACGTGAGATCATTCCGCGCGTGAATAGTGAACCGGCGGGAGAACTGTTGATCCAGCTGTGTGAATTTTTCAACCGGGGAAAAGCGCAGAAAAAGCTGGGGGAGAGTACGCCGCAGGCGTTTCTGGAAGCGCTGCGGCGTAACGATTAGACGATCCCGAGTACGTCTTCCGGCGGACGGCCGATACGCGCCTTGCCGTTCGCCACGACAATCGGGCGCTCAATCAGCTTAGGATTGTCGACCATCGCCTGAATCAGCCGATCTTCAGTGAGACTGGTATCGTTCAGATTGAGCGATTTATACAGATCTTCTTTCTGACGCATCAGCTCGCGTGCGCTGCCCATGTTCAGCATCTTCAGCAACTGGCGGATCGTCTGCGCGTCCGGGGGCGTCTCCAGATACAACACCACTTCCGGATCGATGTCGTTAGACTTCAGCAAATTCAGAGTCTCGCGGCTCTTGGAGCAGCGAGGGTTATGGTAAATTTTTACCGCGTCTGTCATGACTTCTCCTTTATTACATCTTCTCGTACGGCTTAAAGCGTTGTTGCAGGCCACGCAGCTGGTCGATTCGCGCATCGTAGCGGGCCTGTTGCAGGCTGCCGAGCTTCACCTGTGAGCTGGCGCTGCTTAGCAGGGATATGGCCTGATCGAGGCGCCCCGCCAGCGCCAGACCTTCCGCACGCGCGGCCAGCTCCTGATCGCGATTACCCAGTTGCCCCTGGGCCTGGGCGAGCAGCTCCCAGCCGTTCTGGTCATCTTTATTGTTAAAGGTATAGCGGTTCAGAATGGTCACCGCCTCGCCGGGCTGGCCGCCCTGTAAGTAGGCGTTCGCCAGGTTTAGCTGCAATACCGGATTGTTGCGAATGTCTTTCGCCCCTTTCAGACGGTTGATCGCATCGGTCGCTTTTTTCTGTCCTAAATCGATATCGGTTGCGAGGTCGAGATACCACGGATTGTCAGGCGCCGACGCCAGCAGCGGCTGTAGCGCTTTACGCGCTTCATCGTACTTGCTTGCTTCCATCGCCTGGAGTGCCTGACCATACTGCGCGGCGTTCTTCTCGCGCACGTTGCCTTTCGCCAGCGCGTCCAGCAGATCGCTGGTGAGCTGATTACGTCCGGAGTTGTACATGCCAAGCGTTCTCACTTTGGCCATGTAGAAATCCTGCGAGGACTGCACGACGACCGGACGCATCTGGTTAGCACGGTTACGCGCATCCGAGAGACGGCTTTCCGGCAACGGGTGGGTCAACAGAATTTCAGGCGGGCGCGACGAGTAGCGTGCCTGGTCGAGCAGTTTTTCCAGGAAGCTCGGCATGGCCTGCGGGTCAAAGCCGGAACGCTGTAAAACCTGAATGCCGATGCGGTCTGCTTCCTGCTCGTTCTGCTGGGTAAAGCTGATCATCCCCTGACGCGTTCCCGCCAGCGTCCCGGTAAGCGCCGCCATCCCGGCCTGCGGGCTGGCCATCGCCAGCAGAATAGAGCCCAGCGCGCCCACCCAGGTCAGGGGGGCGTTACGCTTCTGATCTTCCATCGCACGCGCCAGATGGCGCTGGGTGACGTGCGAAATTTCGTGCGCCATGACGGACGCCAGCTGGCTTTCGTTATCGGAATAACGGAACAACGCCGAATGCAGCACCACGTTCCCGCCAAAGAAGGCGAAGGCGTTGATTTCGTCGTTATTGATTAAATAGAAGTGGAAGGGCGTTTTTACCGAGTCTGCGTGCGCCACCAGTCGCATCCCCAGACCGTTGATGTACTGCACCAGCAAAGGGTCGTTAATCAGCGGAGCACTGCCGCGCAGCTGGCGTACGTAATAATCACCCATCTGCATCTCCTGCCCGATGGAGAGCGTGCTTCCTGCCGTGGTGCCCATGTCCGGCAATGAATCGGACGAGTCAGCGAAAGCGGGCAACACCTGACCCACCGTCACGGCGGCAATCAGTGTCGCAACCAGTGTTTTTCTCAACTGCCTGAACATAACCACTGTCCTGTATGTTGGATGTGCTAATTTGACCGATGAACCCGCATAACGTTCATCTCCGCTGCACTGCGAGTGTAGCCGTGTTAAGAGATGAAGAAAATCCCATTCATCAGGGTTTTGCGAAACCTGACAGTGAAACAAAAAGGAAAGTCTTTTTTGTGACAGTTAGATACAATTCACCGTCTCACTCCCGCCATTCGATTCAGGGAAGGGTTGTATGCTCGAAATGTTAATGCAGTGGTATCGGCGTCGGTTTAGCGATCCGGAAGCCATTGCTTTGCTGGTCATTCTGGTTGCCGGATTCGGTATCCTGTTCTTCTTTAGTGGCCTGTTGGCACCGCTTCTGGTGGCAATTGTGCTGGCGTATCTGCTGGAGTGGCCCACCGCGCGTCTGGAACATATCGGCTGTTCCCGACGCTGGGCGACCAGCATTGTTCTGGTGCTGTTTGTCGGCATTCTGCTGCTGATGTCCTTCGTGGTGATGCCCATCGCCTGGCAACAGGGGATCTACCTGATCCGCGACATGCCCGGCATGCTGAATAAACTTTCTGATTTTGCCGCCACGCTGCCGCGCCGCTATCCTGCGCTGATGGACGCCGGGATCATCGATGCGATGGCCGAAAACATGCGCGCCCGCATCATGACCATGGGTGACTCGGTGGTGAAATACTCTCTGGCCTCGCTGGTGGGGTTGCTGACGCTGGCGGTTTACCTTGTTCTCGTGCCGCTAATGGTGTTTTTCCTGGTCAAAGATAAAGAGCAGATGCTGAATGCGGTGCGCCGCGTGCTGCCGCGCAATCGCGGTCTCGCCGGTCAGGTCTGGCAGGAGATGAACCAGCAGATCACCAACTACATTCGCGGTAAAGTGCTGGAGATGATTGTGGTGGGCGTGGCGACCTGGATTGGCTTCGTGATTTTCGGGCTGAACTACTCGCTGCTGCTGGCGGTGCTGGTCGGATTCTCGGTTCTGATCCCGTATATCGGCGCGTTTGTGGTGACCATTCCGGTAGTCGGTGTGGCGCTGTTCCAGTTTGGTCTGGGTACGGAGTTCTGGAGCTGTTTCGCCGTATACCTGATTATTCAGGGACTGGACGGGAACCTGCTGGTACCGGTGCTGTTCTCAGAAGCAGTTAACCTGCATCCGTTGGTGATTATCCTGTCAGTGGTGATTTTCGGCGGGCTGTGGGGATTCTGGGGCGTGTTCTTCGCCATTCCGCTGGCGACGCTGATTAAAGCCGTGGTCCACGCGTGGCCGGATGTGCCGGCGGTGGAAGAGAAGTAGATTTAGTGCGGGCTGATGCCCTCACCCCAACCCTCTCCCACGGGGCTGAGGGATCCCCAGTAATTTTTTTATGCAGAAGCAATAAAGTTGCTTTCTAGATGACTGAGGGCTGTCAGCGATGCCCTGGTCCGGCTGTAAATCGCTGAGGCGTTTGCCTTCCGGCCGGGGCGAGGCGCAGGGATGCGCCGAGAGGGCGGCTTTACAGGGACGTTGCCTCCGCCCGTACCCGATAAGCCGGAAGGAATAAGCCGAGGGCACCGCGAAGCGGCGATTTACCGCCGGGAGCCCGGGTCGCCAGGGTGGTGGCGACTGAGCCACCCTGGCACGTTCACCGGTCATGTCGTTACAGAGTAGCAAGGAACATAAAGTGAACGGAATGACCACCACCGCCGTATGTTCCCCTCACCCTAACCCTCTCCCCGGAGGGGCGAGGGGATTGCTCAGTGCTCGCATTAATTTGTGGGGAACCCTCAGCCCACGGGGAGAGGGGGCAAACACTAAAAACGGCAACCTGGGTTGCCGTTTTGCTGTTTATCAGGCGCTTTGTTTCAGCCAGTTCAACACCACGTCGTGGTGGTTGCTGGTTTTGAAATCATCAAACACGTGCTCAACTTTACCGTCAGCGTCAATCAGGAAGCTGATGCGGTGAATACCGTCGTACGTTTTGCCCATAAAGGACTTCTCACCCCAGACGCCAAACTGCTCGCAAACCTGGTGGTCTTCATCGGAAAGCAGCGTGAAGTTCAGCAGCTCTTTTTCCGCAAAACGTGACAGCTTCTCTGGTTTATCGGTGCTGATGCCCAGCACTTCCACACCGACCTTTTTCAACTCATCCATGTTGTCACGTAAACCGCAGGCCTGTACGGTACAGCCCGGGGTCATGGCTTTCGGGTAGAAATAGACCAGAACACGCTGTCCCTGGAAGTCGGTCAAATTTACTTGCTCGCCGTCTTGATCCGGTAAGCTAAATTTCGGTGCGATATCACCGGCTTTCAGTGGGTTCATTACTCAACTCCATCCTGTTCGTGCTGCGAATAATCGACGACGCTTATACTGCCTTGCGCGTGTAATTCTGTACAGAGGGCTTTGAACGCTTGCTCGATATTTGACGCATCCTGCGAGGCAGGGCTGTGGGCGGTAATTTGAATAAACAGCGTCGGGATGGCGTTTTCATCGCCAGGCTGCGTGCGGGAAACCAGTTCGGCAATGTTCATCTGATGGCTGTCAAACAGTGCCGTAAAACGTTCAATCAGATGAGGTGAATCAGGCACTTCAACCTGTACCCAGACTGTGGCAGGCAGAGCCGGACGCGGGCGCGCGGTGGTGCGCTTCATCACAATCAGTAAATCCAGCTCTGCGCCTTTCAGCGGCAGGGTAGATTCGATGAGGGTAATGGCATTCCATGTTCCGGAAAGCAGCATGATGAACGTGAACTCTTCGCCAAGCATAGCCAGCCGGCTGTCTTCGATATTGCAGCCGCAGCTGCTCACGTGGCGAGTGATGGTATTCACGATACCCGGCCTGTCAGCACCCAGCGCAGTGATAACCAGGTAATGTTGTGATGAGGTTGTCAAACCTGTTCTTCCTTTGCGTGGTTAAGTCTTCCTAAGGAAAGCATAAAAAAAACATGCATACAACCGCCTGAGAGCCTCAGGTCGCTTGCTTTTATTACAGTTCCAAACGTAACATTGAGGCTCTTGTTCGCACAGAGGATGGCTCATGTTCACGGGAAGTATTGTCGCGCTTGTTACACCGATGGATGAAAAAGGTAATGTCTGCCGGTCAAGCATGAAGAAGCTCATTGATTACCATGTCGCCAATGGAACCTCGGCGATCGTTTCGGTAGGGACTACCGGTGAATCCGCTACGCTGAGCCACGAAGAGCACGGCGACGTTGTGATGCTGACCCTGGAACTGGCGGACGGGCGTATTCCGGTCATCGCGGGTACGGGCGCAAACGCAACGGCAGAGGCCATTAGCCTGACTCAGCGTTTTAACGACAGCGGCATTGTTGGCTGTCTGACGGTGACCCCTTACTACAACCGCCCAACTCAGGAAGGTTTGTTCCAGCATTTCAAAGCCATCGCTGAACATACTGACTTGCCACAAATTCTGTATAATGTGCCGTCCCGTACCGGTTGCGATATGCTGCCGGAAACCGTTGGCCGTCTCTCGAAAGTAAAAAATATTATCGGGATTAAAGAGGCAACAGGGAACTTAAGCCGCGTTCATCAGATCAAAGAGCTGGTTTCAGACGACTTTATCCTGTTGAGCGGTGATGATGCGACCGCACTGGACTTTATGCAGCTCGGTGGTAACGGCGTTATTTCCGTGACGGCGAACGTGGCGGCGCGTGATATGGCTGACATGTGCAAACTGGCCGCAGCCGGTCACTTTGATGAAGCTCGCGTGATTAATCAGCGTCTGATGCCGTTGCATAATAAATTATTTGTCGAACCCAATCCGATCCCAGTGAAATGGGCATGTAAGGAGTTGGGGCTTGTAGCAACCGACACGCTGCGTCTGCCAATGACACCGATTACCGACCATGGTCGTGAAATTGTCGCTGGCGCGCTGAAGCATGCCGGTTTGCTGTAAAGTTTAGGGAGATTTGATGGCTTATTCAGTACAGAAGTCGCGCCTGGCCAAGGTTGCGGGTGTTTCGCTTGTTATGCTCCTCGCTGCCTGTAGTTCAGACTCGCGCTACAAGCGCCAGGTGAGCGGTGATGAATCCTATCTGGATGCGCCGCCGCTTGCTGAACTTCACGCGCCTGCCGGCATGATCCTGCCGATCCAGAACGGTGATTATAATATTCCGGTTACCAACGGCAGCGGCCTGGTGGGTAAAGCGCTCGATATTCGTCCACCAGCTCAGCCTCTGGCGCTGGTGAGTGGCGCGCGCACGCAGTTCACCGGTGATACAGCTTCTCTGCTGGTGGAAAGCGCACGCGGTACCACGCTGTGGCCGCAGGTTGTGAGCGTCATTCAGTCGAAAAACTATACGATTGATAAACGCGACGACGCCAGCCAGACCTTAACCACCGACTGGATTGAGTGGAACCGTCTCGATGAAGACCAGCAGTATCGTGGTCGTTATCAAGTCTCCGTTAAGCCGCAGGGTTATCAGCAGGCGGTTACCGTTAAGCTGTTGAATCTTGAGCAGGCAGGTAAACCGGTTGCCGATCCGTCCGCCATGCAGCGCTACAGTACCGAAATGCTGAACGTGATTGCAGCGGGTCTGGATAAGAACGCTGCTGATGCCGCAAACGCCGCGCAGAACCGTAACGGCTCAACGTTTGACGTGCAGAGCGGTGCAGACGATACCGGCCTGCCAATGCTGGTGGTGCGTGCGCCGTTTAACCAGACCTGGCAGCGTCTGCCAGCCACGCTGGAAAAAGTGGGCATGAAGGTGACCGACAGCACCCGTTCAACGGGCAGCATCACAGCGACCTATAAGCCGCTGTCTGAAAGTGCCTGGCAGGAGCTGGGGGCAAGCGATCCACAGTTGCCTTCCGGTGACTACAAAATCCAGGTCGGCGACCTCGATAACCGCAGCAGCCTGCAGTTTATCGATCCGAAAGGACACACGCTGACCCAGGCGCAGAACGATGCGCTGGTCGCTGCCTTCCAGGCCGCATTCAGCAAATAATAGTGAGGGCTGGTTAATCCAGCCCTTTTTATTTTCGTGCCACGCAAACGTGTGCGTGGCATAATAAAGCCAGTTTTGAATACAAATCATCACACCAGGAGTAATGAAGATGCAGAAGCAAGCTGAGTTGTATCGTGGCAAAGCGAAAACCGTATACAGCACGGAAAACCCGGATCTGTTGGTGCTCGAATTCCGCAATGATACGTCAGCAGGAGACGGCGCACGCATTGAGAAGTTCGATCGTAAGGGCATGGTGAACAACAAGTTCAACCACTTCATTATGACCAAACTGGCCGAAGCCGGTATCCCGACTCAGATGGAAGCGTTGTTGTCCGATACGGAATGTCTGGTAAAAAAACTGGATATGGTGCCGGTTGAGTGCGTGATCCGTAACCGTGCCGCAGGCTCCCTGGTGAAGCGTCTGGGCATTGAAGAGGGTATCGAACTGAATCCACCGCTGTTCGATCTGTTCCTGAAAAACGACGCCATGCATGACCCGATGGTCAACGAATCCTACTGCGAAACCTTCGGCTGGGTCAGCAAAGAGAACCTGGCGCGCATGCAGGAACTGACCTACAAAGCCAACGACGTGCTGAAAAAGCTGTTTGATGACGCGGGCCTGATCCTGGTCGACTTCAAGCTGGAGTTCGGTCTGTACAAAGGCGAAGTGGTGCTGGGCGACGAGTTCTCTCCTGACGGCAGCCGCCTGTGGGACAAAGAGACGCTGGATAAAATGGACAAAGACCGTTTCCGCCAGAGTCTGGGTGGCGTGGTCGAAGCGTACGAAGCGGTTGCTCACCGTTTAGGCGTTAAGCTCGACTAAACTGCGCATTTGCCAAAGGATGTTGGCATCCTTTGGCGTCTTATCCTTGTTTACTATGGTAATCCTTTCATTAACCGCCTACGATCATAGCTATTATAAATGGAATAGTTCGAGGTGTTTATGCGCTGGCAAGGGCGTCGTGAAAGTGACAACGTAGAAGACAGACGCAGCAGTGGTGGCGGTGGTCCGTCTATGGGCGGGCCAGGTTTCCGGTTACCCAGCGGCAAGGGCGGTATTATTCTGCTGGTCGTCGTGCTGGTAGCGGGCTACTACGGTGTCGACCTGACCGGTTTGATGACCGGTGAAACCGGGCAACAGCAGCAGTATTCTCAGCGCTCCATCAGCCCGAATGAAGATGAAGCGGCGAAATTTACTTCCGTTATTCTCGCGACGACCGAAGATACCTGGGGTCAGCAGTTCGAGAAAATGGGGCGGACTTATCAGCCGCCAAAACTGGTGATGTACCGGGGAGCAACCCGCACGGGCTGCGGCACCGGGCAGTCCGTTATGGGGCCGTTCTACTGCCCGGCGGACAGCACCGTCTATATCGATCTCTCCTTCTATGACGACATGAAAAGCAAGCTGGGCGCCGACGGCGATTTTGCCCAGGGCTACGTGATCGCGCATGAAGTCGGCCACCATGTGCAGAAGCTCCTCGGCATTGAACCTAAAGTGCGTCAGATGCAGCAGAATGCGTCTCAGGCGGAGGTGAATCGTCTTTCCGTACGCATGGAGCTTCAGGCCGACTGCTTCGCTGGCGTCTGGGGACACAGCATGCAGCAGCAGGGCGTGCTGGAAACAGGCGATCTGGAAGAGGCCCTGAATGCCGCACAGGCGATTGGTGACGATCGCTTGCAGCAGCAGAGCCAGGGGCGCGTTGTGCCGGACAGCTTTACCCATGGCACCTCAGAGCAGCGCTACAGCTGGTTTAAGCGTGGCTTCGACAGCGGCAACCCGTCGCAGTGTAATACCTTCGGCAAAGCTATGTGATGTTGGGGTTTGAACAGCTGGTTAACCAGCTTCAGCGTACCGGGCACCGCCGGCTGGTGGTGCTCAGCGGCGATGAAGCGTGGACGTTGAGCCAGGCGACCATTCTGCGCGATACGTTACCAGGAGACTGGCTGTGGCTGGAGGAAAACCCCTCTAAGACCATCAGCGGCCTGCTGGGACGTGAATACCTGCACGCCGTTTTTGACGCGCGAGACGGGTTTGACGTCTCGGCCTTCGCCGCCCTCAGCGGGACCCTGCGCGCCGGAAGCCTTCTGGTGCTGCTGGTGCCGCCGTTCTCCGTCTGGGCTAACAGGCCCGACGCGGATTCTCTACGCTGGAGCGACAGCGCCGAGCCGATCGCCACCCCGCACTTTGTTTACCATTTTTGCCGGACGCTGGCCGCCGATTCAGATGCTATCGTCTGGCATCAACATCGTCCGCTGTGCCTTCCCGTTGCGCCAGATTTACCCGCCTGGCAGCCCGCCAGCGGTGAACCGCAGCGCGAGCAGGCTGCGATCCTCGACGCGCTTCTGACCATGCCTGCTGGCGTGGCTGCCGTGACGGCCCCGCGCGGACGAGGAAAGTCCGCCCTGGCGGGCATGTTGCTCAACGGCATTCAGGGTAGTGCTGTAGTGACCGCACCGGCAAAAGGGGCGACGGATGTCATCGCGCGTTTCGCCGGGGAACATTTTCACTTTATGGCCCCGGATGCGCTGCTGGCCTCCACAACAGAAGCTGACTGGCTGATTGTCGATGAGGCGGCCGCCATCCCCGGCCCGCTGCTCGAGAAACTGACGATGCGCTTTCCCCGCGTGTTGTTGACCACTACGGTGCAGGGTTATGAAGGCACGGGCAGGGGATTCCTGCTGAAGTTCTGCGCCCGGTTCAGCGGTCTGCGTCGATATACCTTATCAACCCCTGTACGCTGGGCTGCCGGATGTCCTCTTGAGCGAATCGTGGCGAACGCGCTGCTGTTCGACGATGCGCTTATCGATCGCAAACCGGCAGGGGAGGTAAGTTTAACGTCGCTGGAGCCCGGGGTGTGGGAGAGCGATCCGGCGCGCGGGGCAGGTGTGTATGAACTGCTGTGTGCCGCGCACTACCGGACGTCCCCCCTCGATTTACGCCGGATGATGGACGCGCCGGGACAGCATTTCACCGTTGCTGAAACCGACTCAACCCTCGCCGGTGCTCTCTGGCTGGTGGAGGAGGGCGGCTTATCTCCAGAGCTTAGTCGCGCGGTGTGGGCGGGATTTCGTCGGCCGCGTGGAAATCTGGTGGCACAGTCGCTGGCTGCCCACGGCGGATCGCCTCTCGCGGCGACGCTGAAAGGCCGACGCGTCAGCCGTATTGCGGTTCATCCTCATCGCCAGCGGGAAGGCATCGGCCAGGGGCTGATCCGCAGTGCCAGCGGAGAAGATTATCTCTCGGTCAGCTTTGGCTATACCGACGAGCTGTGGCGTTTCTGGCGGCAGTGCGGGTTTGTGCTGGTGCGAATGGGCAGCCACCGGGAGGCCAGCAGCGGGTGCTATACGGCGATGGCGTTGCTGCCGCTGAGCGAGGCGGGGCATCAGCTCTGCGAAGAGGCGCATCAGCGTTTATGTCGTGATATGCGCGTCCTGTCGGCCTGGAATGGCGAAAAGATCCCGGTGATGGATGCATGGGAAGCTACCCTTAATAGTGACGACTGGCTGGAGCTGGCGGGGTTTGCCTTTGCGCACCGGGCGTTTTCAACCTCGGTTGCGGCGCTAACGCGATTGTTGTTTGCCGTGGATATGCCGCTCCCGGCGCTGCGTGGGAAAATGGAAGGGAATACGCACAATTTCGGGCGCAAAGCGTTGCTGGCGAAGCTACGCGAGGAAACCGCTCACGCGCTTGAAAGGCTTGATTACTCTCGTAGCCAGCGGCTGAAAGCCGACATTTTGCAATGGCAATTTTTTCAATGATTTCTTCAGTAAAGTGGCATGGTCATTACCCCGCAGAGGCGTAAAATCCTGCTTAACAATTAAGGAGATCGCCATGAAACATGACCATTTTGTTGTGCAAAGCCCGGATACACCTGCTAAACAGCTACTACTTCTGTTTCATGGCGTGGGCGACAATGCCGTCAATATGGGACAGATTGGCAGCTGGTTTGCACCCGTTTTCCCACACGCGCTGATCGTCAGTATCGGCGGCGTGGAGCCCTGCGGTCCGGAAGGGCGGCAGTGGTTTTCCGTCGAGGGCGTGACGGAGGAAAATCGTCAGGCACGTATTGATGCCGTTATGCCAGCCTTTATCAATACCGTGCGTTACTGGCAGCAGCAGAGCGGCGTAGGTGCCAATGCAACAGCGCTGATTGGCTTCTCTCAGGGCTCAATCATGTCGCTGGAAAGCGTAAAAGCGCAGCCCGGACTGGTGTCCCGCGTGATTGCCTTCAATGGGCGTTTTGCGACGTTACCGCAAAGCGCGACCACGCAGACCACGATCCATCTCATTCATGGGGGTGAAGACCGGGTAATTGAGCTTTCGCATGCGGTTGCGGCCCAGGACGCGCTGACGCGTGAAGGCGGGGATGTGACGCTGGATATCGTGGACGATCTGGGGCATGCCATTGACGATCGCAGTATGCAGTTCGCGCTCGGTCATCTGCGTTATACCGTACCGAAGCACTACTTTGATGAAGCGCTCAGCGGCGGTAAGCCGAATGATGATGATATCGTCGAGTTTATGTGAGGTTTCCCCTCTCCCTAGGGAGAGGGGAAACAAAGCGATTACTTCTTCTGGTCCTTCTTCGGCCAGTCGTCTTCATCGTCCCACTTGTCGTTAAAATCACGGTGCGGCGGAAGATCCGGTTTGTTGGCAAGGAACTTTTTGTGGTCAACGCGCTTGAGATCTTTAATCACGTTAAGCAGCACGCCTACCAGAAATACCAACACCAGAATCCACCAGTACTTTGAAAGCCAGTCCATTCGCTAATCCTCTTTAAGCACCCGTCAGGCGACGAGCTGCTCCATAATACGTTGATACATGCGGGCCAGCAGTTGTAAATCGGCAGCGTTCACGCATTCATTGATTTTGTGAATCGTCGCGTTAACCGGACCCAGTTCGACAACCTGTGCGCCCATGCGGGCAATAAAGCGTCCGTCAGATGTGCCGCCCGTTGTCAGCAGCTGTGGCTTAATTTCATTATAGTGCGCAATGGCGTTCACTACCGCATCCACCAGTTTACCGCGCTGCGTCAGGAACGGCTGGCCAGACAGCCACCAGTCGAGGGTATAGCGCAGCTGGTATTTTTCGAGCAGCGCAATCACGCGCGCTTTTATCATCTCGTCGGTCAGTTCGGTGCTGAAGCGGAAGTTAAACTGGACGAAGAGATCGCCGGGAATGACGTTGTTGCTGCCGGTGCCGGCCTTGATGTTGGCTATTTGCATGCTGGTTGGCGGGAAAAATTCGTTGCCTTTATCCCATTCAATGCCCACCAGTTCGTTCAGCATCGGCGCGGCGCGGTGTACCGGGTTATCCGCCAGGTGCGGATAGGCAACGTGGCCCTGCACGCCATGAATGGTCAAATTGCAGGTCAGGGATCCACGGCGGCCATTTTTCACCACATCGCCCACCACTTCGGTACTGGACGGTTCGCCCACCAGACAGTAGTCCAGACGTTCATTGCGCGCCATCAGCGCCTCAACGACCTTCACGGTGCCGTTGTGGGCGCTGGCTTCTTCATCGGAGGTAATCAAAAACGCAAGACGGTTTTTATGGTTCGGATGCTGGGCGACGAAACGCTCTGCCGCCACGACCATCGCAGCCAGGGAACCTTTCATATCCGCAGCGCCGCGTCCGAAAAGCATGCCGTCGCGGATGGTTGGCTCAAAAGGCGGGTTGATCCAGCGGTCTGCGTCGCCTGCGGGAACTACGTCGGTATGTCCGGCAAACGCCAGCGTCTCCCCCTGACCGCGCCATGCCCAGAAGTTCTGCGTATCGCCAAAATCCATGTGCTCGACGGTAAAACCGATGGCACGCAGGCGCTCAATCATTAATGCCTGACAACCTGCGTCGTCCGGGCTAAGGGAAGGACGGCGAATAAGCTGCTGAGTCAGCTCAATGACCGGGCATGACATAGACTACACCTCAACGAATAAATCTGAATAAAGGGTTTCACTGAAACCCAGCAGCATAGGCTGACCTGGCTTGCAGAGCAATGGGCGTTTGATGATTGCCGGCATTTCAAGCATCAGTTTGGCTGCGCTGTCGGCGTTGTTGATCGTGGCCCGGAGAGATTCATCCAGTTTTCGCCAGGTGGTCCCGCGGGTGTTCAGCAGCGCTTCCCAGCCCAGTTCGTTGATGGCGGAATGGAGAAACGCGGGGTCAAGCCCGTCGGTACGGTAATCATGGAAGCGATAGTCGATGTTGTGTGCTTCCAGCCAGCGGCGGGCTTTTTTAATCGTATCGCAATTCTTAATGCCGTACATCACAACCATAGTGAATCCTTTTGTTCTTGTGTGGATTAAATGTTCAATATTTTCGAAGATATATCCTTAAGTGGAATATAACATATTCGGAATTTTTCGTGATTTACAATTCTCCATAATTCAACGAACAGCTGTACGCTGAATAGTGTTCCATCTTTTAAGCATAGTTGTCCACTCTGTATAAATTGCCAATAAACTCAGGGGGAAATTAAAAATGCTGTCATTTTTCTGACTATTTCAAAATATTGCTGTGGGTCACATAAAATTTACCCGGCAACGCTCATAGTGATCCTAAACCTACCTGCACAGCGAGGCTCAATCACAGCAATCGGTTAAAGTGGCTTCACAATGATGATACGTTTTCGTAGAATGCACATAATAATAAGAGAGGTTGTTATGATTGAACATGAACTGGGGAACTGGAAAGATTTTATCGAAGGCATGCTTCGTAAATGAATTTCCGGTAAGAAATGCAAGAGCACTTAATTAACTAAAATAACCATAGTGTGAAAGAATCACACAATAAAAAGGCGGCCTGTAAAGCCGCCTTTTTTTATTTCAACGAGTTATTCCGGCTTATCCTTCAGCGGGAAACGACGGCGTATCAGCACAAAGAACAGCGGTACGAAATAGATAGCCAGAATCGTCGCGGAAATCATTCCCCCCATAACGCCCGTTCCCACCGCGTGCTGGCTGCTGGAGCCTGCGCCGGAGCTGGTGGCCATCGGCAGGACGCCAAATACAAACGCCAGAGAAGTCATCAGGATCGGGCGCAGGCGCTGACGACAGGCGTGCAGCGTGGCGGCCATCAGTTCGTGACCTTTGGCATTCATCTCACTGGCAAATTCGACGATCAGAATGGCGTTTTTCGCCGACAATCCGATTACGGTGAGGAGTCCGACCTGGAAATAGACATCGTTTTCCAGGCCACGCATCCAGGTTGCCAGCAGCGCGCCGATGACCCCGAGAGGCACCACCAGCATTACCGAGAACGGCACTGACCAGCTTTCATACAGCGCCGCCAGGCAGAGGAACACCACCAGCAGCGAAAGGGCATACAGGGCAGGCGCCTGCGCGCCGGAAAGCCGTTCCTGGTAGGACATCGCCGTCCACTCCAGGCCAAAGCCGGTCGGTAACTGCTGAACCAGTTTTTCCATAATGTCCATTGCAGTACCGGTACTGACGCCAGGCGCGGCTTCACCGACAATCTCCAGCGCCGAATAGCCGTTGTAACGCTCCAGACGCGGCGAACCGGTCTCCCAGCGTGACGTCGCAAACGCCGAGAACGGCACCATGCCGCCGGTGTTATTGCGCACATACCAGCGGTTGATATCGTCCGGCAGCATGCGGTATTTGGCAGCAGACTGAACGTAGACCTTTTTCACGCGACCGCGATCCATAAAGTCATTCACGTAGCTTGAGCCCCATGCCGTTTGCAGGGTGTCGTTAATGTCGTCGATGGAGACGCCCAGCGCCTGCGCTTTACGCTGGTCAATATCCACCTGTAGCTGAGGGCTGTCATCCAGACCGTTATGACGAACGCGGGTAAGCTGCGGATCTTTCCCGGCCAGCTCGAGCAGTTTATCGCGAGCTGCCATCAACGCGTCATGCCCGGCACCCGCGTGATCCTGAAGCTCCATATCAAATCCGGCTGAGCTGCCCAGGCCACTGATAGCGGGCGGGCTGCTGGCGAAAACGCGCGCTTCCTTGATTTTGTTGAACGCTTTAGTTGCACGTTCAATGATGGCAAAGGAGGAGCCGCTATCGCTGTCGCGCTGGTCCCAGTCTTTCAGGCGCACAAACATACGCGCCACATTCTGCCCGTTACCGCCAGGGCCAGAGCCGACGGTGGAGAAGACGGAGACCACGTTATCCTTCTCCTGAGTATGGAAGTAGTTCTCAACCTTCTGCACCACTTTCAGGGTCTGCTGCTGGGTCGAGCCGCTCGGTAACTGTACGGAGGTGATAAACATGCCGCGATCTTCCAGCGGCAGGAACGAGGTTGGCAGCCGCAGGAATAAGAAGACCATGCCGCCGAGCAGCAGGACATAGACCACCATCCAGCTCACGCTGCGGTGCAGTACTTTACCCACGCCCGCTTCATAGCGCGCCGCATTTCGGTTAAACATGCGGTTAAACCAGCCGAAGAAGCCTTTTTGACCGTGGTGTTCGCCCTTATGCAGCGGTTTGAGCAGCGTCGAGCACAGAGCAGGGGTAAGGATCATCGCCACCAGTACGGAGAGCACCATCGCAGAGACGATGGTGATCGAGAACTGGCGATAAATCGCGCCCGTAGTGCCGCCAAAAAACGCCATCGGGATAAATACCGCCGACAGCACCATGGCGATACCGACCAGCGCACCCTGAATTTGTCCCATCGATTTGCGCGTGGCCTCGCGGGGCGAAAGCCCTTCCTCGCTCATGATGCGCTCGACGTTTTCCACCACCACGATGGCATCATCCACCAGCAGGCCGATGGCCAGCACCATGGCAAACATGGTCAGGGTGTTGATGCTGTAACCGAAGGCATACAGCACCGCAAAGGTTCCCAGCAACACCACCGGCACCGCAATGGTGGGGATCAGCGTGGCGCGGAAGTTTTGCAGGAACAGGTACATCACGAGGAACACCAGCGCGATAGCTTCGAGCAGGGTTTTCACCACATCTTCGATGGAGGCTTTTACGAATGAGGTGGTTTCGTAGGCGACTTTGTACTCCAGTCCGTGCGGGAAGTAATGCGACAGCTCATCCAGACGCTCTAACACCCGCTGCGCGGTCGCCATTTCGTTGGCGCCGGAGGCCAGTTTCACCCCCAGGCCGGACGCGGCATTGCCGTTAAAGCGACTCAGGTAGTCATATTTTTCCGCCCCCATTTCCACTGTGGCGACATCCCCCAGACGCACTTCCGAACCATCCTGATTCACGCGCAGTGTGATATTGCGGAACTGTTCAGGCGTCTGGAGCAGCGACTGGGAGTTGATGGTGGCGTTAAGCGCCTGGTTATCCACGGACGGCGTACCACCGAGCTGCCCCACGGCAATCTGAGCGTTCTGCGATTCGATAGCGTCGGTGACATCTTTGGCGGTCATCTGCACGCTGTTCAGCTTGTTGGGATCCAGCCAGATACGCATGGAATACTGCGAGCCGTAGGCGTCGATATCACCCACGCCGTTGATACGGCTGAGCGGGTCCTGAATATTACTGGCGACGTAGTCCGCGATGTCCTGCTTATCCATCGAGCCATCGGTTGAAACAAACGCGATGGTCAAAATATTGGTGTCACCGGTCTTACGCACGGTCACCCCCTGGTTCTGCACCGCCTGAGGCAGTTTACGCAGGGCCGATTGCAGCTGGTTTTGCACCTGCTGCACCGCTTCGTCCGGATCCGTGCCCGCCGTAAAGCTCAGGGTTACCGTCGCCTGGCCCGTGGCGCTGCTCTGCGAGGACATGTACATCAGGTTATCAAGACCCGTCATGTTCTGCTCGATAACCTGCGTGACGGTATTTTCCAGCGTCTGTGCCGAGGCGCCAGGGTAGTTCGCCGTGATACGCACGTTAGGGGGGGCGAGGTCGGGGTATTGCTCAACAGGAAGGGAAGTAATCGCCAGGACACCCGTCAGACACAACAGGATTGCAAGCACCCAGGCAAAAATGGGGCGATCGATGAAAAAATTCGCCATTAAAATGTGACCTCGTTTTGCTGCACGTCATTATTGTTTATTGCCCGCCTAACTTTAGCGGTAAGGCCCAGGTCAAACGTGGAGAAATAAAGGAGATAATGTAAATTATCATGCGCTTTTTTCAGCGCGCCTTCTTTCCCGCTATTTTTCAGCCTGCGCCGCAGGTGTCCGGAACGTCACGCTGACCTGTGTACCGCCCTGTGGGGGCTGAGAAAAGTGTAATGTTCCGCCGAGCCGTCCCGCGCGTTCGCGCATGATATTCAGCCCGTAATGCCCCGGCGGTTCACTGGCGTCGCCGATACCAATACCGTTGTCACAGATCGTGACCGTGTGAGTACCGTCCGCGGTGGTGACGCAGCTGACCACAATCTCGCTGGCGTCGGCATGTTTAATCGCATTCAGCACTGCCTCACGCACAATCTGTAAGAGGTGCACCTGTTTTTGCGCGTCCAGCGCAAGCGATGAGAGACGGCAGTCAAGCACCAGCTTCGCGCTGGTCTGGCTTTGCAAACCGTCGAGAGACTCCTGTAGCGCGGCAGGAAGATTGGCGTGGTTGAGCGTCAGGCGGAAGGTGGTGAGCAGCTCGCGTAGCTGATGCCAGGCGTTATTCAGCTCGCGGGAGAAGTCCGTAATGATGGTCTGCGCCGGGGCATTGTCGCCCGGCACGGCATGCTTCAGCAGCGTAAGCTGAATACGCAAATAGGAGAGCACCTGCGCCAAAGAATCATGTAGCTCACGCGCGATGGTGGCGCGCTCTTCCATCAGCAGCAACTGCTGATAATGTTTCTGCGCCTGATTGAAATAGAGCCCCCGGCCCAGCATCGTCGCCACGCTTTCCATAAGCGGCAGCGGAACATCCCCGGTCGCGCTTTGCCAGCGCAGTTCGCCGTACAGGGTGTCCTGCATTAATACCGGTAAATTGTGCATTTTCTCGCCCGGGGACTCCTGTCCTTCGTAAAGCTGCCAGTCGTCACTGGTGCGCAATTGCAGGTAATTCATCTGCGTATAGTCATGCACAATTTGCAAAATATGCCGGAAGCAGTGGCTGTCTATCTGCCCGGTATTCAACGCCTGTGAGCATTTGAACAGCATTTCAAGCTGCTGATGCGCTTCATTCAGGTGGCGGGTTTTTTCGGCAACGGAGTGCTCCAGGGAACGGTACAGGGTGTGTAATTCCGCCGACATATGGTTGAAGGCGCGGGAAAGCTGGCCCAGCTCGTTGGGAAGCATAATATCCGGCGCGGGGGTATCGAACTGCCCCTGTTCGATACGCTCGCTCGCTGCCACCAGATTATTCAGCGGCAGCACAACCTGACGGCGGATGCGCCGCAGGGTCATCACCGCCAGCAGCAGGATGCCCAGGCCGCCCGTCAGCGACATGAAAATCACCAGCTGTATCTTATGTTCGGTGTAGTGCTGTAGCGCCAGCACAAAGGCATCTATCCGGCCCACAAAATCCTCTATGTTGCTCTGATACCACCCGGTATCGCCGCTGGCGATACGCGTGTCCATCTCCTGCCAGCCAAGCTGCAACTGCTGGTAACGCTGTTTGACGTCCTCTGGCACATACCAGCGGTTTAGCTTCTGCAACGCAGGCGCGCTCAGCGTTTTCTGCCAGACCGCGCGGTGCTCTGCCAGCGACGGGCTGGCGCGCTGCATTTCGTAGCCCAGGCGGTAGCTCTGCATGCGCAGCGATCCGGCGATGTTAATCGCCTCGGCGTCGCGCTGGCTGCTGGCGAGTGTAACCAGCGCAATGGCGCTGATCAGAACGGACAAGACAATCATCGAAAAGAAAGCCCGAGCCAGGCTTCCCGATACGGGGCGTTTAACGGTCACTCATCAGCTTCCTGAATTAAATTGATCTGCCACAGGTTCACTGGAAATAGTTCGCCTTCCTGGGCATTTGAACATTGCGTCGCCATGCCACTGTGGGTAAATACGATAACAATATAAAGAATAAGGTTATTGAACCAAAAACAGGTGTTGTTATGAATCGTTTTATTATGGCCAACGCTCAACAGTGTATCGGTTGTCGCGCCTGCGAAGTTGCCTGTGTGATGGCGCACAACGGGGAGCAGCACGCGCTGAGCGAGCGCCATTTTCATCCCCGCATTACGGTCCTTACCTCTGGCTTGCGAAAAAGCCCAGTGACCTGCCACCACTGTGAAAATGCGCCCTGCGCGCAAAGCTGCCCGAACGGAGCCATCACGCAACACAGCGACAGCGTACAGGTCAATCAACAAAAATGCATCGGCTGTAAAGCCTGCGTGGTGGCCTGCCCGTTTGGCACGATGGACATGCTGATCACCCCGCTTGAAAATGACAGCGTAAAGGCCTCGGCGCACAAATGCGACCTCTGCCTGGAAAGGCCGCAAGGCCCGGCCTGCGTTGAAAACTGCCCGGCGGAGGTGCTTACGCTCGCCACCCCAGCCGTGCTGGATAAGCTGGTTAAACAGCGCCGACAGCGCAGCGCAAGGCTGGACGCGCTGCCGTGGCACAGCGAGGCGGTTCAATCAGCCCCTCCGCAAACCAAACGGCAACAGATGCAAAACACCCCGGCGCGCGGTGAGCCGGATAAGCTCAGCCCCGACGCGCGCGCCGGCCATTTTAACGAGATCTACTTGCCGTTTCGCCCGGAACAGGCGCAGCGCGAAGCATCCCGGTGCCTGAAATGTGGCGACCACAGCATTTGCGAGTGGACCTGCCCGCTGCATAACCATATTCCGCAGTGGATTGAGCGGATCAGGGCGGGGGATATCATCGGTGCGGCTGAGCTTTCTCACCAGACTAACTGTTTACCGGAAATTACCGGCCGCGTCTGTCCACAGGATCGATTATGTGAAGGCGCCTGCACCCTGCGGGATGCGTCAGGGGCGGTAACCATCGGTAATATCGAACGATATATCTCGGATCGGGCGCTGGCGATGGGCTGGACGCCGGACGTCAGCCACGTTACACCGGTCGGTAAGCGCGTCGCCATCATTGGTGCCGGTCCGGCAGGGCTGGCCTGTGCCGACGTACTGGTGCGCAGCGGCATCGGTGTGACGGTCTACGATCGCCATCCAGAAATCGGCGGATTGCTGACCTTTGGTATTCCGGCCTTCAAGCTGGATAAATCCCTGTTAGCGCGGCGCAGAGAGATATTCAGCGCGATGGGTATCCGCTTCGAGCTGAACTGCGAGGTGGGAAAAGACGTGTCGATGGTCCAACTGCAAAACGACTACGATGCCCTGTTCATCGGCGTAGGGACCTATCGTTCCATGAAAGCAGGTATCCCTCATGAAGACGCGCCGGGCGTGTACGACGCGCTGCCGTTTTTAGTGGCAAACACGCGGAACGTGATGGGTCTTGACCCTACCGCAGACGAGCCGTTTATCGACACGCAGGGGTTAAACGTGGTGGTGCTGGGCGGGGGCGATACGGCGATGGACTGCGTGCGCACCGCGCTGCGACATGGCGCGGCGAAAGTAACCTGCGCCTATCGGCGGGACGAGGCCAACATGCCGGGCTCAAAGAAAGAGGTTAAAAACGCGAAAGAAGAGGGCGCGGCGTTTGAATTTAATGTCCAGCCGGTTGAGCTCACGCTGGATACCGACGGGAAGGTCAACGGTATCCGGATGCTGCGCACCCGTCTGGGCGAGCCGGATGCGCAGGGGCGGCGTCGTCCTGTCCCGGTGGCGGGCAGTGAGTTTGTCATGCCAGCGGATGCGGTGATCATGGCGTTTGGGTTTAATCCGCACGCCATGCCGTGGCTTCAGGCGCAGGGCGTCGAAACCGACGACTGGGGGCGCATCAGGGCCTCCGTGGAGAGCCGTTATCGTTACCAGACCTCGAATCCGCAGATTTTTGCTGGCGGTGATGCGGTACGTGGTGCGGATCTGGTGGTCACCGCGATGGCGGAAGGGCGCCATGCCGCGCAGGGGATCATGGACTGGCTTGGCGTGCCGCCGCGCAACATGCATTAACGCAGACGGGCGACAAAGCGGGCATCACGGCGTAGTATAAACAGACTCATTTTGCCGTGGAGCCCGTATGTCCCTGAACATTACCGTTATTAAAGACAAAATCCTTTCTGAAAATTACTTTGTCCTGCGTAACATCACTTACGATCTCACCCGTAAGAGCGGGGATGTCATTCGCCATAAACGCGAAGTCTACGACCGGGGCAATGGTGCAACCATTCTGCTGTATAACCGTGAAAAGCAAAGCGTGGTGCTGATCCGCCAGTTTCGCATCGCGACATGGGTCAATGGCAACGCGGACGGACGTCTGATTGAAACCTGTGCAGGTCTGCTGGACGACGATGAGCCGGAAGTGTGTATCCGCAAAGAAGCCATTGAAGAGACGGGTTTTGAGGTGGGGGCGGTGCAGAAAGTCTTTGAGCTGTTTATGTCCCCTGGCGGGGTTACCGAGCTGGTTCACTTCTTCATTGCGGAGTACACCGATGCCCAGCGCACGCACCGGGGCGGTGGCGTGGACGATGAAGACATTGAAGTGCTGGAAATGCCTTTCGCTCAGGCTGTCGACATGGTGAAAAGCGGCGAGATCCGCGACGGTAAAGCGGTGATCCTGTTGCAGTATCTGCAAACCAGCGGTTTGATGAATGCTGCGGCGGTAGCGTGATAAGTTGTATTTCAGATAAATCTATCCGATAAATCCGATTGAGCCAGCCCGCCCAGGGCACGAAGATACGCCCCAGATTGACCTATTCGTTTCCGGGGCTGTGCCGTTCATGCGCTACTGCGTTTTTCTTCTCTTCTTCATTTGCGTGCTTCCCGCGCCTTTGGTGTGGGCTGCGCCTGCGCAGCAGTCTTTTTCAGACTGGCAGGTGACCTGCAATAACCAGAATTTCTGCGTAGCGCGCAACACCGGCGAGCATCGCGGTCTGGTCATGACGCTGAGCCGCAGTGCGGGGGCAAAAACAGACGCCAGCCTGCGCATCGATCTCGGCGGTCTTTCGACGCCTCCGGTGAAAGAGCCTGACATTGCCCCGCGCCTGCTGCTCGACAATGTGCCGCTTCAGCTCACGTCGCAACACTGGCAGTTAACCCCCTGGCATCTTAAAACAGACGATACGGGCACCATCACCACGTTTCTGAAAACCATTCAGGAAGGGCAGGCGCTGACCCTGCGCGAGGGGAAGCAAACGATCTCTCTGGCCGGTCTGAAAGCGGCGCTGCTGTTTATTGATGCCCAGCAAAAACGCGTCGGAAGTGAAACGGCATGGATTAAAAAAGGGGATAGTCCACCGCTGAGCGTGCCGCCTGCGCCGGCATTAAAAAAGGTGGCAGTGGTGAACCCCACGCCAACGCCGCTGACGCATAACGAACTTAACGATCTGCTGGATTACGGTACCTGGCGCATGAACCACAGCCAGTGCTCCCTCGATCCGAACCGGCGTGAAGTGCGCGTGACCGCGTTGACCGATGACAAAGCGCTGATGATCATCAGCTGTGAGGCGGGGGCGTACAACACCGTCGATCTGGCGTGGCTGGTGTCGCGTAAAAAACCGTTTGCTGCCAGAAGCGTGAGATTGCGCCTGCCGTTTACCCCTTCCAGCCAGAGTAGCGACATGGAGCTGATGAATGCCAGCTTCGATGAAAAAACGCGCGAGCTGACCACGCTGGCACTGGGACGCGGGATTGGCGACTGTGGGATCCAGACCCGCTGGCGTTTTAACGGCCAGCGCTTCCGCCTGGTGCGCTACGCGGAAGAGCCAAGCTGCGATAACTGGAATGGGCCAGATGCCTGGCCCACGCTGTGGATCACAAGGTAGGGCTCTGTCGCTTACCGGGCCTACGTTTTAGCGATTTGTAGGCCCGGTAAGGCTTAGCCGCCACCGGGCACGAAGACTGCACTACAGCACGCTCAGCGCCTTCTCCACCACGTTCTCAACGGTAAAGCCGAAGTACGGGAACAGCTTATCGGCCGGGGCGGATTCACCGTAACCCTTCATGCCGACAATCGCCCCTTTCAGACCCACATATTTGTACCAGTAGTCGGCAATGCCAGCTTCAACCGCCACGCGCGCCGCGACGTTTGAAGGCAGCACCGATTCGCGGTATGCCTCATCCTGGGCATCAAAGATATCCGTTGAAGGCAGGGAAACCACGCGCACCGCGTGACCCTCGGCGGTCAGTTTCTCGGCCGCTTTTACCGTGATTTCCACCTCTGAACCGGTGGCAATCAGGATCACGTCCGGTTTACCGCCGCTGTCTTTCAGGATGTACCCGCCGCGGGCGATATTTTTCACCTGCTCCGGCGTGCGCTCAATCTGCGCCAGGTTCTGGCGCGACAGGATCAGCGCTGTGGGTCCGTTATGGCGCTCTACGGCCAGCTTCCAGCCCACAGCCGCTTCAACCTGATCGCACGGACGCCAGGTACTGAAGTTTGGCGTCAGGCGCAGGCTCGCCAGCTGCTCTACCGCCTGGTGCGTCGGCCCATCTTCACCCAGTCCGATGGAGTCGTGGGTATACACCATGATTTGCCGCGCCTTCATCAGGGCCGCCATACGCGCCGCGTTACGGGCATATTCGACAAACATCAGGAAGGTGGCGGTGTACGGCACGAAGCCGCCATGGTGGGCGATACCGTTGGCAATGGCGGTCATCCCGAACTCGCGCACGCCGTAGTGGATATAGTTTCCGGCAATGTCTTCCTTCAGGGATTTAGAGCCAGACCAGATGGTGAGGTTACTTGGCGCCAGATCCGCCGAGCCGCCCAGCAGTTCGGGCAGGACAGGGCCAATCGCGTTCAGGGTGTTTTGTGACGCCTTACGGGTGGCAATTTTCGCCGGGTTAGATTGCAGGTTTTCAATCAGCGCCTGAGTTTTCTCTTCCCAGTCTTCCGGCAGGCCACCGCTCATGCGGCGGTTAAATTCGGCCGCCAGCTCCGGATACGCTTTTTTGTAGGCAGCAAACTTCTCGTTCCAGGCCTGCTGCGCTTTTTCACCTGTTTCGCGAGCATCCCAGGCCCTGTAGATCTCTTTTGGGATCTCAAAGGCCGGGTGTTTCCAGCCCAGTTTCTGGCGGGTCAGCGCCACTTCCTCTTCACCCAGCGCCGCGCCGTGCGCCTCTTCTTTACCCGCTTTGTTCGGCGAGCCGAAGCCGATGGTGGTGCGGCAGACGATCAGGGACGGTTTGTCCTTCACGCTCTGCGCTTCCTGAATCGCTTTTTTCACCGCCTCAGGATCGTGACCGTCGATTTCGTGCACCACGTGCCAGTGATAGGCTTCAAAGCGTTTTGCCGTGTCGTCGGTAAACCAGCCCTCGGTTTCCCCGTCAATGGAGATACCGTTGTGATCGTAGAAGCCAATCAGCTTGCCCAGCCCCAGGGTGCCCGCCAGCGAGCAGACCTCGTGGGAGATCCCCTCCATCAGGCAGCCATCACCCATAAAGACATAGGTGTAGTGATCGACAATCTCGTGGTCGGGCTGGTTGAACTGCGCGGCCAGCGTACGCTCTGCAATCGCCAGGCCGACGGCATTCGCCAGCCCCTGGCCCAGCGGGCCGGTAGTGGTTTCAACACCCGGCGTATAGCCGATCTCCGGGTGGCCCGGCGTTTTGGAGTGCAGCTGGCGGAAGTTTTTTAACTCCTCAAGCGGCAGGTCGTAGCCGGAAAGGTGCAGCAGGCTGTAGAGCAGCATCGAGGCATGACCGTTGGAGAGAATAAAACGGTCGCGATCGTACCAGGTCGGATCGGTCGGGTTGTGCTTCAGGAAGTCGTTCCACAGCACTTCGGCAATATCAGCCATACCCATGGGGGCGCCAGGGTGGCCGGAATTGGCTTTTTGTACGGCATCCATGCTGAGGGCGCGAATGGCGTTGGCGAGCTCTTTACGGGACATAGTTCACTCCGTGGCAAGGTTAAAGTTTGGCGGCGAGAAGATCTTCGAGTTTGCGCTGGTCGACGGCGAACTGGCGGATGCCATCTGCCAGTTTTTCCACGGCCATTGGATCCTGATTGTGCTCCCAGCGGAATTCCGCTTCGGTCATGGGTTTCGGTTTTGGCAGAACGGTAGAGGTCGGTACCAGCTTGCGGATCACCGTCTCTTCACTCTCCTGAAGCTTTTTCAGCAGGTCAGGAGAGATGGTCAGACGGTCACAGCCCGCGAGCGCCAGGATCTGCTCGGTGCGGCGGAAGCTGGCCCCCATCACGATGGTCTCGTAGCGATGCTGCTTGTAATAATCGTAGATATTACGCACCGATTTTACGCCAGGATCTTCTTCCACCACGTACGGATCCATTGGCTGTTTCGCCTGATACCAGTCGTAGATACGCCCGACAAACGGTGAAATCAGGAACACGCCCGCTTCGGCGCAGGCACGCGCCTGGGCGAAGGAGAACAGTAGCGTCAGGTTGCAGTGGATCCCCTCTTTCTCCAGCACTTCCGCCGCGCGGATGCCTTCCCAGGTAGACGCAAGCTTGATCAGAATGCGTGACTTATCGATCCCCTGCTCCTGGTAGAGTTCCACTATGCGGCGGGCCTTGTTAATGCTTTTTTCCTGGTCGAACGAGAGGCGGGCGTCCACTTCGGTAGAGACGCGCCCCGGTATGCTTTTAAGAATTTCCGCACCGATATTGACCGCCAGCTTGTCGCTGGCTTCGGCGACCTGCTGTTCCTGCGTTTTCCCGCGCTGTTTGCCGTAGGCAAGGGCGTCATCAATCAGATGACTAAAGTGCGCAAGACCGGCCGCCTTGAGCAGCAGAGAGGGATTGGTGGTCGCGTCTTCCGGCTGGTAGTGACGAATCGACTCGATGTCGCCGCTGTCTGCAACCACGGTGGTAAATTGTTTGATGCCGTCTAGCTGGTTCATAATTACTCCTTGGAAATAAAAGAGTTAGTCGAGTGCGTTAGTTCACACTTCTGAGAAAATCATGATGGACTTAACAAAAAAGCATAGCAGACGGGGGAGGCATTGCTTTCTGAGACGGGTAACATGGCTGTTATAAATTGATAACAATTTTTATTCTGCAATGGTGAGAGTTTGGCAGCCTTCAAAGTTTAGGAGCCTGCCTGCGGCGATACTATGCGGCACACCAGGGTGTGCATAGGAACGTCGACATCACCCTTTTTGACCGAAACGTGAAAGGAATAACAAGATGGATGATCAGTTAAAACAAAGCGCTCTCGATTTTCACGAGTTTCCTGTTCCGGGTAAAATCCAGGTATCCCCGACCAAACCGCTGGCGACCCAGCGCGATCTGGCGCTGGCCTACTCGCCGGGCGTGGCTGCTCCGTGCCTGGAAATCGAAAAAGATCCGCTGGCAGCGTACAAATACACCGCGCGCGGCAACCTGGTGGCCGTTATCTCTAACGGTACGGCGGTGCTGGGGTTAGGGAACATCGGTGCGCTGGCTGGTAAGCCGGTGATGGAAGGGAAGGGCGTTCTGTTTAAGAAATTTGCCGGTATCGACGTCTTCGATATCGAAGTGGACGAACTGGATCCGGATAAATTCATCAACGTGGTGGCGGCGCTGGAGCCGACCTTCGGCGGCATCAACCTGGAAGACATCAAAGCGCCGGAATGTTTCTATATCGAGCAGAAGCTGCGCGAGCGTATGAACATTCCCGTGTTCCATGACGACCAGCACGGCACGGCGATTATCAGTACCGCCGCCATTCTGAACGGCCTGCGCGTGGTGGAGAAAAATCTCTCCGACGTGCGCATGGTGGTCTCCGGCGCAGGCGCCGCGGCCATCGCCTGTATGAACCTGCTGGTGGCGCTGGGCATGCAGAAGCACAATATTGTGGTCTGCGACTCCAAGGGCGTGATCTACAAAGACCGCGAGCCAAACATGGCGGAAACCAAGGCGGCCTATGCGGTGGAAGACGACGGCAAGCGCACGCTTGAAGACGTGATTGACGGTGCTGACATTTTCCTCGGCTGTTCAGGCCCGAAAGTGCTGACCCAGGAGATGGTGCAGAAGATGGCGCGCGCGCCAATGATCCTGGCTCTGGCGAACCCGGAGCCGGAAATTCTGCCGCCGCTGGCGAAGGCGGTGCGTGAAGACGCTATCATCTGCACCGGACGTTCGGACTACCCGAACCAGGTGAACAACGTGCTCTGCTTCCCGTTCATCTTCCGCGGGGCGCTGGACGTCGGCGCCACGGCGATCAACGAAGAGATGAAGCTGGCTGCCGTTCATGCTATCGCAGAGCTGGCGCACGCCGAGCAGAGCGAAGTGGTGGCCTCCGCCTACGGCGATCAGGATCTGAGCTTCGGCCCCGACTACATCATCCCTAAACCATTTGACCCGCGTCTGATCGTGAAGATCGCGCCAGCGGTGGCCAAAGCGGCGATGGACTCCGGCGTGGCGACGCGTCCGATTCAGGATTTCGACGCGTACGTCGATAAGCTCACCGAGTTCGTTTACAAAACCAACCTGTTTATGAAGCCGATCTTCTCCCAGGCGCGCGCCGACGCGAAGCGCGTGGTGCTGGCGGAAGGGGAAGAGGCGCGCGTGCTGCATGCCACGCAGGAGCTGATCACCTTAGGGCTGGCGAAACCGATCCTGATTGGTCGTCCGAGCGTGATCGAGATGCGTATTCAGAAGCTCGGCCTGCAAATAAAGCCGGGCGTGGACTTTGAGATCGTTAACAACGAATCCGATCCGCGCTTCAAAGAGTACTGGAACGAATACTATTCGATCATGAAGCGTCGCGGGATCACCCAGGAGCAGGCGCAGCGGGCGGTGATCAGCAACACCACGGTGATCGGCGCGATCATGGTTCATCGCGGTGAGGCGGATGCGCTGATCTGCGGCACCATCGGCGAGTACCATGAGCATTTCAGCGTGGTACAGGAGATCTTCGGCTATCGCGAGGGCGTCCATACTGCCGGCGCAATGAACGCGCTGCTGCTGCCAAGCGGTAACACCTTTATCGCCGATACCTACGTCAACGACGATCCCTCCCCGGACGAACTGGCGGAAATCACCGTGATGGCGGCGGAAACCGTGCGCCGCTTTGGTATCGAGCCGAAAGTGGCGCTGCTGTCGCACTCAAACTTCGGGTCATCCAAATCCGCGGCGGCGTGCAAAATGCGCCAGACGCTGGACCTGGTGCGAGCGCGCGCGCCGGAGCTGATGATCGACGGCGAGATGCACGGCGACGCCGCGCTGGTGGAGAGTATTCGTAATGAACGTATGCCGGACAGTCCGCTGAAAGGCTCGGCGAACGTGCTGATTATGCCGAACGTGGAAGCGGCGCGTATTAGCTATAACCTGCTGCGCGTGTCGAGTTCTGAAGGGGTGACCGTAGGGCCAGTGCTGATGGGGGTGTCAAAACCGGTGCATGTGTTAACGCCGATTGCCTCCGTGCGTCGTATCGTCAACATGGTGGCGCTGGCGGTGGTTGAGGCGCAGACGCAGCCGCTGTAATTTATTGCCCTCGCCCCTCACCCTAACCCTCTCCCCATAGGGGAGAGGGGACTGCTCTGAGCCGTCTTTTCACCCTCGCCCCTTTGGGGAGAGGGCCGGGGTGAGGGGTAAGGGTTAAACCCAGTCCCGAACCTTAATAAACTCACTCAAGGCAGCCTCCGGGCTGCCTTCTTTTGGCGCGTAGCTGTATTCCCAGCGCACCAGCGGCGGCATCGACATCAGAATGGACTCCGTGCGCCCGCCGGTTTGCAGGCCAAACAGCGTCCCGCGATCCCACACCAGATTAAATTCCACGTAGCGCCCGCGACGGTAGAGCTGGAACTCACGCTCGCGCACGCCGTAGTCGGTGTCTTTGCGGCGTTCGACAATCGGAAGATAGGCGTTGGTAAAGCCTTCACCCACCGCGCGCATAAAGCTGAACGCGGTATCAAAATCCGGCGTGTTGAGATCGTCAAAGAACAGCCCACCGATGCCGCGCTGCTCGTCGCGGTGCTTCAGATAAAAATAGTCATCGCACCACTTTTTATATTTCGGGTAAACGTCTTCGCCAAACGGCAGGCAGAGGTCGCGCGCGGTGGTGTGCCAGTGCACGGCATCCTCTTCAAAGCCATAGTAAGGCGTTAAGTCGAAACCGCCGCCAAACCACCAGACCGGATCGGCCCCCGGTTTTTCCGCGATGAAAAAGCGCACGTTGGCGTGGCTGGTTGGCACAAACGGGTTATGCGGATGCACCACCAGCGAGACGCCCATCGCCTCGAAGCTGCGGCCCGCCAGTTCAGGCCGATGCGCCGTGGCGGACGCTGGCATTGCATCACCGTGGACGTGGGAGAAGTTGACCCCCGCCTGTTCAAAAATACCGCCGTTACGCAGCACGCGGCTGCGCCCGCCGCCGCCCGCTTCGCGCTGCCAGGTGTCTTCCTGGAATTCACCGCCGTCTGCGGCGGTCAGTTTCTGGCAAATCGCGTCCTGGAGCTGCATCAGGAAAGTTTTGACCAGCTGTGCATTCGGTTTCATCAACGTTTCCTGGAGTGCGCTTTTTGATTATCGAACCAGTTGAAATAACTGATGACCCCGGAGGCGATGGCGTTCGCGATCTTCTGACGAAACGCCTTAGTGCCGAGTAAACGCTCTTCTTCCGGGTTGGTAATGAACGAGGTTTCCACCAGCACGGACGGAATAGACGGTGACTTCAGCACCACAAACGCGGCCTGCTCGGTGCTTTTACTGTGCAGACGGTGCACGGGTTTAATCCGTTTGAGGATATGCGAGCCGAGCGTCAGGCTGTTTTTGATGGTATCGGTCTGCACAAGATCGAACAGAACCTGCTGTAACAGATGGTCTTTGTCGGTGGCTTTTTTCCCGGCCACTTCATCCGCCCGGTTTTCGCGATCGGAGAGGTATTTCGCCATGGCGCTACTGGCGCCACGGTTGGAGAGCGCAAATACCGAGGCGCCTGCGGCGGAAGGGTTTGTGAAGCCATCCGCGTGAATGGACATAAACAGATCGGCGCCGTGCTTGTGGGCAATCTCCACGCGATCGTACAGCGGGATAAACGTGTCGCCTGTGCGCGTCAGGCGGGCGTCAATACCGTTGCTGCGTAAAATTGCGCGTACATTTTTTGCAATTGCCAGCACGACGTGTTTTTCTTTCGACCCGTTTCGGCCAATGGCGCCGGTGTCGATCCCGCCGTGGCCCGGATCGAGCATGACCAGACGCTTTGCGCCAGCTTTTTTGGTTTTCGGCTTGCTGTGTCCGTTACTGGTTTTAAGCGTGCTCTCTTCTTTTGCCTGAGCCTGCTTTGCGATACCCGATAACGTTAAGGCCGCCAGCCCCGCTTTGAGAACCTGACGACGCGATGTGAGTGCTTTTAATGGTTTGAATGTGCTCATGCGGCCTGAATTGTAAAAATTGGGGTCCTGGTGTTATATCGTATCGTGTTTCCCGTTACGACAGTCCTTATTGAGAATTGTTTTACTTTTCATTTCAATACGTGACAAAGTGACATTATGCCAAATTTTGGCGAGTTTTTCCCCGGTTATTGGCTAAACGCCCTGTTCACGCCATAATCACTGTTTTTAAACCCGAAAAGGCGGTTAATACCATGGAGATACGCGTTTTTCGCCAGGAAGATTTCGAAGAGGTGATCACCCTTTGGGAGCGCTGCGATCTGCTGCGTCCGTGGAACGATCCGGAAATGGACATCGAACGGAAGGTGAATCACGACGTCAGTCTGTTTCTGGTCGCTGAGGTCAACGGCGAAGTGGTCGGGACGGTGATGGGCGGGTACGACGGCCACCGCGGCTCGGCCTACTATCTGGGCGTGCACCCGGAATATCGCGCGCGCGGCATCGCCAACGCGCTGCTTAACCGTCTGGAAAAGAAACTGATCGCCCGTGGCTGCCCGAAAATCCAGATTATGGTCCGGGAAGATAACGACGTGGTGCTGGGCATGTATGAACGTCTGGGCTACGAGCACGCGGATGTACTGACGCTGGGTAAGCGCCTGATCGAAGATGAAGAGTACTGAGTTCCACCCTGGCGACTACGACATTCACGGTCGTCTGCGTCTGCCTTTTTTGTTCTGGTGCGTTCTGCTGTTGCAGGCCCGCACCTGGGTGCTGTTCGTGATGGCTGGCGCGTCGCGCGGGCAGGGCGATACGTTACTGAATCTCTTTTATCCCGATCACGATGCGTTCTGGCTGGGGTTACTGCCGGGCGTACCGGCGGTCCTGGCGTTTCTGTGCAGCGGACGGCGGCAAGCCATTCCGCGCTTCTGGCGCGCGCTTCGCTGGCTGCTGATCCTGGCGCAGTTTGTGCTTCTGGTCTGGCAACCCTTGCTCTGGCTGTACGGCGAGCCGCTTTCGGGTATCGGGATTGCACTGGTGGTGGCGGATATTGTCGCGCTGCTGTGGCTGGTCACGAATCCCCGTTTACGCGCCTGTTTTACGCAAGAGCCAGATTAAAACGGCACTTTTTGTCGATACTGCACTCCAACAAGCGTTGATTTACTACGTAAGGACGTCTCAATGAAATCGCTGCGTTTACTTTTATGCGCTCTCCCGCTGGCGTTAACCGGCTGTTCCACGCTCTCATCCATCAACTGGTCTGCGGCCTATCCGTGGAACTGGTTTGGCTCCTCAATGGAAGTGACCGAGCAGGGCGTGGGCAAAATCACCGCCTCGACGGCGCTGGATCAGGATGCCATTCAGGATGCCATCGGCAGTGATTATCGCCTGCGCAGCGGCATGAAAACCGAGAACGGCAACATCGTGCGCTATTTCGAAGCGTTGAAAGATGACAAGGTGGCAATGGTCATCAACGGCGATAAAGGTACGGTCAACCGCATTGCGGTGATGGATGAAGAGATCCCGACCTCAGGTGGCGTGAAGGTGGGAACGCCGTTTGGCGAACTCTATCAGAAAGCGTTTGGCCACTGCGCCAGTGTGCCATCGGAGGAGAGCGTGGCGGTCGAGTGTAAGGCCGACGGCAGCCAGCATATTAGCTATGTGTTCAGCGGCACCTGGAACGGTCCGGAAGGGTTAATGCCGTCTGACGACACCCTGAAAAAGTGGAAAGTGAGCAAAATTATCTGGCAGCAGTAATTTGCGCCTGAGCAAGCCGCCTCGCTGAAATCCGGGTATAATAGCCGCCATCAATGCCACGCTGTCGTGGCATCTTTATTTCAGGAGGAGCGATGTCTCAGGTTCAGAGTGGCATTTTGCCAGAACATTGCCGGGCGGCGATTTGGATTGAAGCCAACGTCAAAGGGGACGTGGATGCCCTGCGCGCGGCCAGCAAAGTTTTCGTTGATAAACTGGCCACCTTCCAGGCCAAATTCCCCGAAGCCCATCTGGGCGCGGTGGTTGCCTTTGGCAGCACCGTCTGGCGTCATCTGAGCGGCGGCGAAGGCGCAGAAGAGCTGAAAGACTTTATTCCTTATGGCAAAGGTCTTGCGCCCGCCACCCAGTATGACGTTCTGATCCATATCCTCTCCCTGCGTCACGACGTGAACTTTTCTGTCGCTCAGGCTGCGATTGAGGCCTTTGGTGACAGTATCGACGTGCAGGAAGAGATCCACGGTTTCCGCTGGGTGGAAGAGCGCGATTTGAGCGGCTTCGTCGACGGCACCGAAAACCCGGCCGGGGAAGAGACGCGTCGCGAGGTGGCTGTAATCAAGGATGGCGTGGACGCGGGCGGCAGCTATGTGTTCGTCCAGCGCTGGGAGCATAACCTCAGGCAGCTTAACCGCATGAGCGTGCATGACCAGGAGATGATGATTGGCCGTACCAAAGATGCCAATGAAGAGATTGACGGCGATGCGCGTCCGGTCACTTCCCACCTGTCCCGCGTTGACCTTAAAGAAGACGGTAAGGGGCTGAAGATTGTTCGCCAGAGCCTGCCGTACGGCACCGCGAGCGGTACGCACGGCCTGTACTTCTGCGCTTATTGCGCACGCCTCTACAACATCGAACAGCAGCTGTTGAGCATGTTTGGCGATACCGACGGTAAGCGTGACGCCATGCTGCGCTTCACCCGCCCGGTGACCGGCGGCTACTACTTTGCGCCGTCCGTTGAGCGCCTGCTGGCGTTGTAAATCGCTCTCCATTCGTAGGCCGGGTAAGCGTGAGCGCCACCCGGCAATTTCTCCCGCACCTCTTATTCCCTTTTCTGCTTCTAAATCACCAAACGGTATATAAAACCGTTACTCCTTTAGACTCCGTTATAAATATTATGACTATAAGATAGTCATCACATTTATAAGGGTGCGCAATGGCCGTTACTGTACTGAAAAAAGGATCGCTGGCACTGGCAGGTTTACTGCTGGTGGCGCAGGCGCAGGCAACCGAGTTGCTGAACAGTTCTTATGATGTTTCGCGCGAGCTGTTTGCCGCCCTTAATCCCGCATTTGAACAGCAGTGGGCGAAAGAGAACAACGGCGACAAGCTGACCATCAAGCAGTCGCACGCTGGCTCATCCAAGCAGGCGCTGGCCATTTTGCAGGGGCTGAAAGCGGACGTGGTGACCTACAACCAGGTCACGGACGTGCAGATCCTGCACGACAAAGGCAAACTGATCCCGGCGAACTGGCAAAGCCGCCTGCCGAACAACAGTTCGCCATTTTACTCCACCATGGGCTTCCTGGTGCGCAAGGGCAACCCGAAGAACATCCACGACTGGAACGACCTGGTGCGTTCAGACGTAAAGCTGATCTTCCCGAATCCGAAAACCTCCGGCAACGCACGTTACACCTATCTGGCGGCGTGGGGCGCGGCGGACAAAGCTGACGGTAACGATAAAGCGAAAACCGAACAGTTTATGACCCAGTTCCTGAAAAACGTCGAGGTGTTTGATACCGGCGGTCGTGGCGCAACCACCACCTTCGCCGAGCGCGGGCTGGGCGACGTACTGATCAGCTTTGAATCCGAAGTGAACAATATTCGTAAACAGTACGAAGCGCAGGGCTTCGAAGTGGTTATCCCGAAAACGAACATTCTGGCCGAGTTCCCGGTGGCGTGGGTGGATAAAAACGTAAAGGCTAACGGCACAGAAAAGGCGGCGAAAGCCTACCTGAACTATCTGTACAGCCCGCAGGCGCAAACCGTTATCACCGACTACTACTACCGTGTCAACAACCCGGACGTGATGAGCAAGCTGAAAGACAAATTCCCGCAGACCGAGCTGTTCCGCGTGGAAGATCATTTTGGCGCCTGGCCTGAGGTCATGAAAACGCATTTTGTCAGCGGCGGTGAGTTGGACAAACTGCTGGCAGCGGGGCGTAAGTAATGTTTGCAGTGTCCTCCAGACGTGTGCTGCCGGGCTTTACCTTAAGCCTCGGGACCAGCCTGCTGTTCGTCTGTCTGATTTTGTTATTACCGCTCAGCGCGCTGGTGATGCAGCTCGCTGAGATGAGCTGGTCCCAGTACTGGGAAGTGATTACTAACCCGCAGGTGGTGGCGGCCTACAAGGTCACCCTGCTGTCTGCGTTCGTGGCCTCGATTTTTAACGGCGTGTTTGGCCTGCTGATGGCGTGGATCTTAACTCGCTATCGCTTCCCTGGCCGCACCCTGCTCGACGCGCTGATGGATCTGCCGTTTGCCCTGCCGACGGCGGTTGCCGGTTTGACGCTGGCGTCGCTCTTCTCCGTGAACGGGTTTTACGGTGAGTGGCTGGCGAAGTTTGATATCAAAGTGACCTATACCTGGCTCGGTATCGCGGTGGCCATGGCCTTTACCAGCATCCCGTTTGTGGTACGTACCGTGCAGCCGGTGCTGGAAGAGTTAGGACCCGAATACGAAGAGGCCGCAGAAACGCTCGGCGCCACGCGCTGGCAGAGTTTTCGCAAGGTCGTGCTGCCGGAACTCTCTCCGGCGTTGCTGGCGGGTATCGCGCTCTCCTTTACCCGCAGCCTCGGTGAATTTGGCGCGGTCATTTTTATCGCCGGGAACATCGCGTGGAAAACCGAAGTGACCTCGCTGATGATTTTTGTCCGTTTGCAGGAGTTTGATTATCCGGCCGCGAGTGCGATTGCCTCGGTGATCCTTGCCGCGTCGCTGCTACTGCTGTTCTCGATTAACACTCTGCAAAGTCGCTTTGGTCGACGTGTGGTAGGTCACTGATGGCGGAAGTTACGCAATTGAAGCGCTATGACGCGCCCCGCATCAACTGGGGCAAATGGTTTCTGATTGGTACCGGCGTGCTGGTCTCCGCATTCATTCTCGTCGTGCCGATGGTGTACATATTCGTTCAGGCCTTCAGCAAAGGGATTATGCCCGCGCTGCAAAACCTGGCCGATCCGGACATGCTCCACGCCATCTGGCTGACGGTCATGATTGCCCTGATCACCGTCCCGGTGAATCTGGTGTTTGGCGTATTGCTGGCCTGGCTGGTAACGCGCTTTAACTTCCCGGGGCGTCAGCTGCTGCTGACCCTGCTGGATATCCCGTTTGCGGTGTCACCGGTGGTGGCGGGTCTGGTTTATCTGCTCTTCTACGGTTCCAATGGCCCGCTGGGCGGCTGGCTGGATGAACACGACCTGCAGATCATGTTCGCCTGGCCGGGGATGGTGCTGGTGACCGTCTTTGTCACCTGTCCGTTCGTGGTACGCGAGCTGGTGCCGGTGATGCTCAGCCAGGGCAGCCATGAAGATGAAGCCGCGGTGCTGCTCGGCGCTTCCGGCTGGCAGATGTTCCGCCGCGTCACGCTGCCGAATATCCGCTGGGCACTGCTTTACGGCGTGGTGCTGACCAACGCCCGTGCGATCGGTGAGTTTGGCGCGGTGTCGGTGGTATCCGGCTCGATTCGCGGCGAAACCCTGTCGCTGCCGTTACAGATTGAATTACTGGAACAGGACTACAACACCGTCGGTTCCTTTACTGCCGCAGCGTTGCTGACGCTGATGGCGATTTTGACCCTGTTTTTGAAGAGTGTGGTGCAGTGGCGTTTAGAGAATCAGGAAAAACGTCAGCATCAGGAGGGAAATCATGAGCATTGAGATTGCCAATATTAAGAAGTCTTTTGGTCGCACCCAGGTGCTGAATGATATCTCGCTGGATATCCCTTCCGGACAAATGGTGGCGCTGCTGGGGCCGTCTGGCTCCGGTAAAACCACGCTGCTGCGTATTATCGCCGGGCTTGAGCACCAGACCAGCGGACATATCCGCTTCCACGGTACGGACGTAAGCCGTTTGCATGCCCGCGACCGTAAAGTGGGTTTTGTATTCCAGCACTACGCCCTGTTCCGCCACATGACGGTATTCGACAACATCGCGTTTGGTCTGACCGTACTGCCGCGTCGTGAGCGTCCGAATGCGGCCGCCATCAAAGCGAAAGTGACCAAACTGCTGGAGATGGTGCAGCTGGCTCATCTGGCGGACCGCTTCCCGGCACAGCTTTCTGGCGGGCAGAAACAGCGCGTGGCGCTGGCGCGTGCGTTAGCCGTGGAACCGCAAATCCTGCTGCTGGACGAACCGTTTGGCGCGCTGGATGCGCAGGTGCGTAAAGAGCTCCGCCGCTGGCTGCGTCAGCTTCATGAGGAACTCCAGTTCACCAGCGTTTTCGTGACCCACGATCAGGAAGAGGCGATGGAAGTAGCCGACCGCGTGGTGGTGATGAGTCAGGGCAACATTGAGCAGGTTGACGAGCCAGAGCAACTCTGGCGTGAACCGGCGACCCGCTTTGTGCTGGAGTTTATGGGGGAAGTAAACCGCCTTCAGGGTACTATTCGCGGCGGTCAGTTCCACGTTGGCGCGCACCGCTGGCCGCTGGGGTATACCTCCGCGCACCAGGGACCGGTGGATCTGTTCCTGCGCCCGTGGGAAGTGGACGTCAGCCGCCGTACCAGCCTGGACTCACCGCTTCCGGTGCAGGTGCTGGAAGCTAGCCCTAAAGGTCACTACACCCAATTAGTGGTACAGCCCCTGGGCTGGTACACCGAGCCGCTGACCGTGGTTATGCGTGACGACGAGCCGCCGCACCGGGGGGAACGCCTGTTTGTGGGGCTGCAACACGCGCGCATTTATCACGGCAACGAGCGCATCGAGACGCGCGAGGATATTGCTCTGGCGGAGTCAGCCTGATAGGTTATTGAGTATGTTTTTCGCCCGGTGGCGTGATGCTTACCGGGCTTTTTATTGAGTAAAAAACGTGAATACACTCGAACACACCATCGGCAACACCCCTCTGGTCAAACTTCAACGCATGGGGTGTGACAACGGCAGCGAAATCTGGGTCAAACTTGAAGGCAATAACCCGGCGGGGTCGGTGAAAGACCGGGCGGCGCTGTCGATGATTGTTCAGGCCGAAAAGCGCGGCGAAATAAAGCCCGGCGACGTGCTGATCGAAGCCACCAGCGGTAACACCGGTATCGCACTGGCGATGATAGCCGCCCTGAAAGGCTATCGTATGAAGCTGCTGATGCCGGATAACATGAGCCAGGAGCGCCGTGCCGCCATGCGTGCCTACGGGGCCGAGCTGATTCTGGTGAGCAAAGAGCAGGGGATGGAAGGGGCGCGAGATTTAGCGTTAGCGATGGCGGAGCGCGGGGAAGGCAAGCTGCTCGACCAGTTTAATAACCCGGACAACCCGTACGCGCACTACACCTCCACCGGCCCGGAAATCTGGCAGCAAACCGGCGGGCGCATCACCCACTTTGTCTCCAGCATGGGGACCACGGGCACGATCACCGGTGTGTCACGTTTTCTGCGCGAGCAGGAGCAGCCGGTGACGATTGTCGGCCTCCAGCCGGAAGAGGGAAGCAGTATTCCGGGCATTCGCCGCTGGCCCGCGGAGTATATGCCGGGCATCTTTAATGCGCAGCTTGTGGACCAGGTGCTGGATATTCATCAGCGCGAGGCGGAAAATACCATGCGTGAGCTGGCCGTGCGTGAAGGCATCTTCTGCGGCGTCAGTTCGGGTGGCGCGGTAGCGGGGGCGATTCGGGTGGCTAAGGCAAACCCGGGTGCAGTAGTGGTAGCGATTATTTGCGATCGCGGCGATCGCTACCTGTCGACCGGCGTCTTTGGTGAAGAGAGTTATTCGCAGGGGGCGGGGATTTAAGCGTCATGGAGATGATTTTATTCCGGGATAACACCCGGGCGCAGCAAACCGATATTGTCGCCGTTCAGTCGCAGGTGGTGTACGGCAGTGTGGGAAACAGCATCGCGGTGCCAAATATTCGCACCCATCGACTGAACGTTACCGCCGTGCCGACGGTGCTGTTCAGCAATACGCCACACTACGACACCTTCTACGGCGGGGTGATCCCGGACGAGTGGTTCAGCGGCTACCTGAAGGCGCTGGAAGAGCGCGAGATCCTGCGCGAGCTAAAAGCGGTCACTACCGGCTATATGGGCAGCGCCAGCCAGATCGTGCTGCTGGCGCAGTGGCTGAAGGCGATCAAAGTGCAACATCCCGATCTGCTGGTGCTGGTCGACCCGGTAATCGGAGACATCGACAGCGGGATGTACGTGAAGCCGGATATTCCTGAAGCCTACCGTGAGCACCTGCTCCCGCTGGCTCAGGGCATTACGCCCAACGTGTTTGAGCTGGAAGTGCTGAGCGGCAAACCGTGCCGTACTCCGGAGAGCGCCATTGCCGCCGCGCAGGGGCTGCTGTCTGACACGCTTAAATGGGTGGCGATCACCAGCGCGCCAGTGGCTGACGATCCGCAAAATATCCACGTCGTGCTGGTGAGCGAGGAGGGCGTTACCGTAAGCGCACACCCGCGCGTTGAGACGGACCTGAAAGGGACGGGGGATCTGTTCTGTTCGGAGCTGGTGAGCGGTATCGTCCGTGGTAAAACCGTGGCCGACGCCATTCGCATGGCGGGCGACAGGGTGACTGACGTGATGATCTATACGCAGTCGAAAGGCTACGACGAGCTTATTCTGCCTGCATAAACAAAAATGGCGCCCGAAGGCGCCATTTTACCGTGCGGCAAGAATTACTTCTTGATGCGGATAACCGGGGTTTCACCCACGGTAACGCTGCCAGACAGTTTGATCAGCTCTTTGATTTCGTCCATGTTGGAGATAACAACCGGAGTCAGGGTAGACTTCGCTTTTTCTTCCAGCAGTGGCAGATCGAATTCAATTACAGGGTCGCCAACTTTAACACGCTGGCCTTCTTCCGCGATACGTTTGAAGCCTTCGCCTTTCAGTTCAACGGTGTCGATACCGAAGTGAACGAACAGTTCGATACCGCTATCGGATTCGATAGAGAACGCATGGTTGGTTTCAAAAATCTTACCAATGGTACCGTCAACTGGAGCAACCATTTTGTTGCCAGTTGGTTTGATAGCAATGCCATCACCAACGATTTTCTCAGCAAACACTACATCCGGCACGTCTTCGATATTGACGATCTCGCCGGAGAGCGGAGCAACAATCTCAATAGTTCCGGAGTCGCTATTGCTTTTGTCACCGAACAGTTTACTAAATAAACCCATTAGACTTATCTCCTAAGCAGTAATTTGGGCCGCATCTCGTGGATTAGCAGATTGTTTTTTCTTCAATGAACTTGTTAACCAGCGTCATTAACTCGTCCGTTGTCGGTTGAGCAAGAGCCTGCTCTGCTAATACCTTCGCATCTTCGAAGTTCGTGTTACGGATAATCTTCTTGATGCGCGGGATGGAAATGGCGCTCATAGAGAATTCGTCCAGACCCATACCCAGCAACAGAAGTGTAGCACGTTCGTCGCCTGCAAGCTCACCACACATGCCAGTCCATTTACCTTCTGCATGAGAAGCATCAATAACTTGCTTGATCAAATTCAGTACAGACGGCGACATTGGCTGGTAGAGATGTGAAATCATATCATTACCACGGTCAACTGCCAGGGTGTACTGCGTTAAATCATTGGTACCGATACTAAAGAAATCAACTTCTTTGGCTAAATGACGTGCAATGGTCGCGGCTGCCGGTGTTTCCACCATCACGCCGATCTCGATTGACTCGTCAAATGCTTTACCTTCGTCACGCAGTTCCTGCTTGTAGATTTCAATCTCTTTCTTCAGTGCACGCACTTCTTCAACAGAGATGATCATCGGGAACATGATGCGCAGCTTACCGAAAGCGGATGCACGCAGGATAGCGCGAACCTGGTCACGCAGGATCTCTTTGCGATCCATGGCGATACGCACGGCACGCCAGCCCAGGAACGGGTTCTCTTCTTTCGGGAAGTTCATGTACGGCAGCTCTTTGTCGCCACCGATATCCATGGTGCGGACGATAACGGCCTGCGAGCCGCACGCTTCCGCAACCGCTTTGTACGCTGCAAACTGCTCTTCTTCCGTTGGCAGGGCGTCGCGGTCCATGAACAGGAATTCAGTACGATACAGACCAACACCTTCCGCACCGTTGCGTTCAGCGCCGTCAACGTCACGTACGGTACCGATGTTAGCGCACACTTCAACCTGATGGCCGTCCAGCGTGATGGCTGGCAGATCTTTCAGTTTAGCGAGTTCCGCTTTCTCGGTAGCAACCTGCTCCTGAACGGAACGCAGCTGCTCGATCACATCGTTAGTTGGGTTGACGTAAACCACGTTGTTTACGGCATCCAGAATCAGATAGTCGTCGTTTTTCACCTGCGAGGTGACGCTACCGGTACCCACGATGGCTGGCAGCTCCAGAGAACGCGCCATGATAGAGGTGTGGGAGGTACGTCCACCTGCATCAGTAATGAAACCCAGCACCTTGTTCAGGTTCAGCTGTGCGGTTTCAGACGGGGTCAGGTCAGCGGCAACCAGGATGACTTCGTCCTGAATCGCGCTCAGATCGATGATGGCCAGACCCAGGATGTTGCGCAGCAGGCGCTTACCGATGTCACGTACGTCAGCCGCACGCTCTTTCAGGTATTCATCGTCCAGTTCTTCCAGGGCAGTTGCCTGACCTTCGATAACTTCATGCGCAGCCGCGTCGGCCGTCATGCCTTTATCTTTAATCAGGGCTATGATTTCCTGCTCCAGCTCCTCATCTTCGAGCAGCATAATGTGCCCTTCGAAGATGGCTTCTTTTTCTTCACCGAAAGTTTCGCCAGCTTTAGTTTTAATCGCTTCCAGTTGCGCAGATGCCTTGGCACGACCGCTCAGAAAACGTTCAACTTCCTGATCAACCTTGTCGGCAGAAATTTTTTTCCGGTCAATGACGATTTCGTCTTCTTTCAGCAGCAATGCTTTGCCGAAAGCGATACCCGGGGATGCTAAAATGCCTGAAATCATAACCCTACCTTACTTGTGACTGATATTGAAAAGAACCCGGTAAACTTACTCGAGTTCAGCCATCAGCTTAACCAGATGCTCAACTGCTTTCTGCTCGTCTTCACCTTCAGCGGAGATGGTAACAACGGTACCCTGAGTCAGACCCAGAGTTTGCAGCTTGAACAGGCTTTTTGCGCTAGCGCTTTTGCCGTTGGAAGTCACAGTGATTTCAGAAGTGAAGCCTTTCGCTTCTTTAACAAACTGAGCAGCAGGGCGGGTGTGCAGACCGTTCGGAGCGGTAATGGTAACTTCTTGCTGGAACATTGTATTTCCCCAACTTATAGGTTTAGTGTTGTGGAACTAAAGTCTAGCCTGGCGACTTAACTTTAGCCTGTATAGTTAGCGCTGACGTTTCAATCGTCATTAAACATTATGCAGTGAAAGCAAGACTTGAACCAAATCATAAAATCGATTCAGCAGCGCTATTTCGTTCACCGATTAATTTCGCGCATCAAAATAATTGCTGGTTTAAATACCAGACCCAACGGGGTGAAGCAATGCCAGGAGGGGTAAAACTTTGAAGCAGGCCACAAAAAAGCACCTGAAAAGGTGCTTTTTTACGCGTTTTTAACATACTGGCATCACTGTTGCAGTTCTTTCTCTGTGAACAGATCGGCAAACAGTGCTGTGCTTAAGTAACGCTCACCCGAAGACGGTAGGATAACCACAATATTCTTGTTGGTAAAGGTTTCGTCTTCCAGCAGTTTGAGAGCTGCAGCAACCGCCGCACCGGAAGAGATACCCGCCAGAATGCCTTCCTCGTCCATCAGGCGACGCGCCGTGGAGATGGCTTCTTCATTGGTGATGGCGACCACTTTATCGATCAGCTTCAGATCGAGGTTGCCTGGAATAAAGCCAGCGCCGATACCCTGGATTTTGTGCGGACCTGGTTTGATCTCTTCGCCTGCCAGCGCCTGAGCGATAACCGGAGAGTCGGTTGGCTCAACGGCAACGGTAATCAGATCTTTTTTACCTTTCGTGCCTTTAATATAGCGAGACACCCCGGTCAGCGTACCGCCGGTGCCTACGCCGGAGATAAACACATCAACCTGACCGTCGGTATCTTCCCAGATTTCCGGGCCGGTGGTTTTCTCATGAATTTCCGGGTTGGCCGGGTTGCTGAACTGCTGGAGCAGCAGATACTTTGCAGGATCGCTGGCGACGATTTCTTCGGCCTTCTGAATCGCGCCCTTCATGCCTTTCGCGCCTTCCGTGAGGACCAGATTCGCACCCAACGCTTTCAGCAGCTTACGGCGCTCAATACTCATGGTTTCAGGCATAGTCAGCGTCAGCTTATAGCCGCGCGCCGCCGCAACATAGGCCAGGGCGATACCGGTATTGCCGCTGGTGGGTTCAACCAGCTCAACGCCAGGTTTCAGCACGCCACGCTTTTCAGCATCCCAAATCATATTCGCACCGATACGGCATTTAACGCTGAAGCTTGGGTTACGAGATTCGACCTTCGCCAGAATGCGTCCATTACCGATACGGTTCAGTCGAACCAGGGGCGTATGACCGATAGTCAGCGAGTTGTCTTCATAAATCTTACTCATGGCCTGTCCTTAACTGTATGAAATTGGGATACCGACCCAGCATACCTGTTGAACAGGTATGGGGAAGTAAGGAAATCGCATATCTATATGCTGCAAGGAAATAATGGGGATCAGTATGGAATAAGGGGCGGCATAAGCCACCCCTCTTTTACACATTTTTGCATTACTTCCATAACGCGTGCTTAGCACGGTAGCAGTCCGCCCACATCGCCGTCGCGCCGCAAACGGCAACGGGCATGATGAACAGATTCAGGAAAGGGATCATGGTGAACAGGCTGGTAAGGGCACCAAACTGCATATTGGCAACCTTCTGAGTGCGCAGGGCAGTGCGCATCTCTTTAAACGGCACTTTGTGGTTATCGAACGGATAATCACAGTACTGGATAGCAAGCATCCAGGCGCTGAACAGGAACCACAGCACGGGTGCGACCGTCTGGCCGATCCCGGGTACAAAATAAAGGATGAGCAGCACAATCGCCCGCGGCAGGTACCACGCAAACTTCTGCCATTCGCGCTTCATGATGCGGGGGACATCTTTCACGATCCCCAGTACGCCCGTGTCAGGCGGCGCCGCACCGGTCAGGCGCGCTTCCAGCTGTTCGGCCAGCAGACCGTTGAACGGCGCGGCTATCCAGTTAGCTATCGTCGAAAAGAAATAGCCGAAAACCAGCAGCACGGAGATAACCGCAATCGGCCAGAGCAGGTAGTCCAACCACTGTAACCAGTCCGGCACATAGCTCATCAGGGAAGGGATCCAGCTTTCCAGTCTGGTGAACAGCCACCAGAACGCGCCCCCCATCAGAATAATGTTGATCAGTAACGGCAAAACAACGAAGCGTCGAATGCCCGGCAGGGAGACCAGTTTCCAGCCCTGAGAAAAGTACCAGACCCCGCTACGTGGGGCAGAAGAAGATGTTGAAACCATACCAGGCTGTACTCCTTTTTACACAACCAGTGGAATTGCCCGCCTATATTATCCAGTTACGGGCCAATGACCAGTTCGGAAATGTTCGAAAAACCAGCAAAAAGCACGATTTAGTTCATCTTTATGCTGTGAATGCTCTGCATACACTTGCACTTGACGTAAACGGCAAATACTCTTAGTGAGTAAATGTTTGCCGTGGTGGCAAGGTGTTAGAACAACAGAGAATATAATGATGCAGGATTTGCGTCTGATATTAATCATTGTTGGCGCGATCGCCATAATCGCTTTACTGGTACATGGTTTCTGGACCAGCCGTAAAGAGCGTTCCTCTATGTTTCGCGATCGTCCACTGAAGCGCATGAAGTCCAGTCGCGAAGACGATGACGTTGAAGACGACATCGACGGTCTTGACGACGACGGCGTGGGTGAAGTTCGTGTTCATCGGGTCAATACTGCGCCCGGCGCAGCGCATGGAGAGCATGAAGCTCCCCGCGCTCCGCAGCACCAGTATCAACCACCGTATGCCTCTGCCCAGCCGCGCCAGCCAGCGCCGCCGCCAGTGGAAGAACCTGTTCGTCATCCGTCGAAGCAGCCTGTGCAACAGCAGCCCGTTGCGCCACAGCCTGTACAGCAGCAACCTGTGCAACAGCCTGCACAGCCAGTGCATCAGCCACAGCCAGTGCAACAGCCGCAGCCGGTAGAACAACCGCAGCCTGAATCTGCACCGCCTGCGCCACAGCCCGCTCCGCGCGTTGAGCCAGAGCCTGTTGTTGAGCCAGAACCGGTTGTTGAAAAGCCGCAGCGTAAAGAAGCGGTAATCATCATGAATGTGGCTGCTCATCATGGCACCCATCTGAACGGTGACGTGCTGCTTAACAGCATCCAACAGGCAGGCTTCAAGTTCGGCGACATGAATATTTTCCATCGCCACCTGAGTCCTGACGGCAGCGGTCCGGCGCTGTTCAGCCTGGCCAATATGGTCAATCCAGGCACGTTTGACCCGGAAATGACCGGTGATTTCGTCACGCCTGGGGTTACGATCTTTATGCAGGTGCCGTCCTACGGTGACGAGCTGCAAAACTTTAAGCTGATGCTACAGTCCGCTCAGCACATCGCCGATGAAGTGGGCGGTGTTGTGCTCGACGATCAGCGTCGTATGATGACGCCGCAGAAACTGCGCGAATATCAGGACCGCATCCGCGAAGTTAAGGAAGCTAACGCGTAATCGTCGCGTTTACTTCAACTCCTCCTCAACCCCCGCCTGTCGGGGGTTTTTCTCATTGATGGTGCGATATGGACTCAATCGAACAACAACTTACTGAACTGCGAACCACGCTTCGCCATCATGAATATCTCTATCATGTTATGGACGCACCGGAAGTACCGGATGCGGAATATGACCGCCTGATGCGTGAACTGCGCGAGCTGGAAGCGCAGCACCCCGAACTGATTACGCCCGATTCCCCAACGCAGCGCGTCGGCGCGGAACCGCTGGGTGCTTTCAGCCAGGTGCGCCACGAAGTGCCGATGCTGTCGCTGGATAACGTGTTTGATGAAGAGAGTTTTCTGGCTTTCAACAAGCGCGTGCAGGATCGCCTGAAGAGCGTCGACAATCTGAGCTGGTGCTGCGAGCTAAAACTGGATGGTCTGGCCGTCAGCATTCTTTATGAGAACGGCGTGATGGTACGTGCCGCAACGCGCGGCGACGGCACCACCGGGGAAGACATCACCACCAATGTGCGCACCATTCGTGCGATCCCGCTGAAGCTGCGTGGCGATAACATTCCTGCGCGGCTGGAAGTGCGCGGGGAAGTTTTCCTTCCGCAGGCGGGGTTTGAGAAGATCAATGAAGAAGCGCGTCGTACCGGGGGTAAAGTGTTTGCAAACCCGCGTAACGCGGCGGCAGGTTCGCTGCGCCAGCTCGATCCGCGTATCACCGCGAAGCGACCGCTTACTTTCTTCTGCTACGGCGTCGGGATCCTGGAAGGCGGTGACCTGCCGGATACCCACCTGGGTCGTTTAATGCAGTTCAAAGAGTGGGGTTTGCCGGTAAGCAACCGCGTGCAGCTTTGCGACTCTCCAGAGGCGGTGCTGGCGTTCTATCACAAGGTTGAAGAAGATCGTCCCACGCTTGGGTTTGATATTGATGGCGTAGTGATCAAGGTTAACTCCCTGGCATTGCAGGAACAGTTGGGTTTTGTTGCCCGGGCGCCACGCTGGGCAGTGGCCTTTAAGTTCCCGGCGCAGGAGCAGATGACCTTCGTTCGCGACGTGGAATTTCAGGTAGGACGTACGGGTGCGATTACGCCTGTGGCGCGTCTGGAGCCTGTGCAGGTGGCTGGCGTGCTGGTCAGTAACGCTACGCTGCATAACGCCGATGAAATTGCCCGTCTGGGGCTGCGAATTGGTGACAAAGTGGTGATTCGCCGCGCGGGCGATGTGATCCCGCAGGTGGTTAACGTAGTGGAATCAGAACGTCCTGCCGATACCCGTGCCATCGAGTTTCCTGCCCATTGTCCGGTATGTGGTTCGGACGTTGAGCGCGTGGAAGGTGAAGCGGTAACGCGCTGTACGGGCGGGTTAATCTGCGGCGCGCAGCGTAAAGAGTCCCTGAAGCACTTTGTCTCCCGCCGGGCGATGGACGTCGACGGAATGGGTGACAAGATCATCGACCAGTTAGTTGAGAAAGAGTATGTCCATACGCCAGCGGACCTCTTTACCCTGACGGCAGGTAAGCTGACCGGTCTTGATCGTATGGGGCCGAAATCTGCCCAGAACGTGGTCAATGCGCTTGAGGCGGCCAAAAATACTACCTTTGCCCGTTTCCTTTACGCGCTCGGCATTCGTGAAGTCGGAGAGGCGACGGCGGCAGGGCTGGCGGCGTATTTCGGCACGCTGGAGGCTCTTGAGAAAGCCACCATCGACGAACTACAGAAAGTCCCTGACGTTGGTATAGTGGTCGCTACCCACGTCTTCAACTTCTTCGCCGAAGAGAGCAACCGTGAAGTGATCGGTAAATTACTGGAACAGGGCATTCACTGGCCCGCACCGGTAGTGGTTAATGCAGAAGAGATCGACAGCCCGTTTGCCGGTAAAACGGTGGTGCTGACCGGCAGTCTGAGCCAGCTCTCGCGTGATGACGCGAAAGCGCGCCTGGTGGCGCTTGGGGCAAAAGTGGCGGGAAGCGTGTCAAAGAAAACCGACCTGGTGATCGCCGGGGAAGCGGCCGGTTCGAAGCTGGCAAAAGCGCAGGAGCTCGGCATCGAGGTGATCGATGAAGCGGAAATGATGCGCCTTTTAGGAGAGTGATGTGGAAAAAGAGCAGCTCGTTGAGATCGCCAATACGGAGATGCCGTTCGGTAAATATAAGGGCCGCAGGCTGATTGATTTACCGGAAGAATATCTGCTGTGGTTTGCCCGTAAGGATGAGTTTCCTGCCGGGCGTCTTGGCGAGCTGATGGCTATCACATTACTGATCAAAACAGAGGGGCTGACCCAGCTGGTGCAGCCCCTGAAACGTCCTTAAACTTTCGCGGCGCGGGTCTCTTCCTGCGCCAGCTTTTCAGTCTGTGCCTTGTAACGCCGCGCCAGTACCGCACACACCATCAGCTGGATCTGATGGAAAATCATCAGCGGCAGTACCATCATCCCAATGACCGACGTCGGGAACAGAATATTGGCCATCGGGATCCCGTTGGCCAGGCTCTTTTTCGATCCACAGAATACGATGGTGATTTCATCGGCCTTATTGAAGCCGCATTTGCGGGCCACAAAGACGTTAACCGCGATCACAATGGTCAGCAGAACAAGGCTTACCACCACAATAAACAGCAGCGATCCTGCGCCCACCCTGTGCCAGATGCCGTTCACCACGGCTTCGCTGAAGGCCGTGTAAACCACCAGCAGAATGGAGCTTTGGTCCGTTTTCCCGATCCATTTTTTGTGTTTCGCCACAAACGCCCCAATCCAGGGGCGGGATAAGTGTCCGAGCACAAACGGCAGTAGCAGTTGCAGACAAATTTTACCCACCTGCTCCAGATTACCTTCTGCACCGTGCATGTTCATCAGCAGACCGACCAGCAGCGGTGAAACAAAGATCCCGAGCAGGCTGGAAGCCGAAGCAGAACAGACCGCCGCCGCGACGTTGCCGCCCGCCAGCGAGGTAAAGGCAATAGCAGACTGCACGGTGGCCGGCAAAATGCACAGATAAAGGAAACCGGTATAGAGTGCCGGATCGACATTCACCGGCGCCCACCAGGCAAACAGCACGCCCAGAACAGGGAAGAGGATAAAGGTGCTGCACATTACCCAGAGGTGCAGTCGCCAGTGGCTACCGCCTGCAATAATGGCTTCCCGGGAGAGTTTGGCGCCATGCATAAAGAACAACAGGGCAATGGCTGCCGTGGTCAGCCCTTCAATGACCGGAACGAAACCGCCCCGCGCCGGGAAGAACGAGGCCAGCAAGACGACACCAATCAGGGTCAGCGTAAACGGATCAAGGATACGAAAAAGTTTCATAATCACTCCTGAAAACAGATGCCGCTATTGTGCTTTCTTCCCTTTGAGAAATAAAATTGATTTATTGCATCTATTCATGAATTAAACAGATGAATTATTCACTACGTCAGCTTCGTGTTTTCGTCACCGTCGCGCAGGCCCGCAGCTTCAGTCGGGCTGGGGAGATGATTGGCCTCAGCCAGTCGGCGGTGAGCCATAGCGTGAAAGAGCTGGAAACTCAAACCGGCGTGAAACTGCTCGACCGCACGACGCGCGAAGTGGTGCTCACCGAAGCGGGACATCAGCTGGCAACGCGTCTGGAAAGGCTGCTTGATGAACTGAACAGTACGCTGAGAGACGTCGGACGGCTTGGACAACAGCTTTCCGGTACCGTGAGAGTGGCGGCGAGCCAGACGATTTCGGCGCATCTTATTCCCCAGTGCATCGCTGAAAGTAATCACCGCTATCCGGATATCGATTTTGTTTTGCACGACAGGCCGCAGCAGTGGGTACTGGAGAGTATTCGTCAGGGGGATGTGGATTTCGGGATTGTTATTGATCCCGGAGCGGTAAGCGACCTGGAATGTGAAGTGGTACTCTCGGAACCCTTTTTATTGCTCTGCCGCGATGATGATCCTCTGGCATCGCTGTCGCAGGTGGCCTGGCAAGCCTTACAGGGGGCAAACCTGGTGTTACAGGATTATGCATCAGGTAGCCGCCCGCTGATAGATGCCGCACTGGCCGCACAGGGCGTAAAGGCAACCATTGTGCAGGAGATTGGGCATCCTGCCACGCTCTTCCCCATGGTCGAAGCGGGGATTGGGATCAGCGTTCTGCCTGCGCTGGCGCTGCCACTGCCGCAGGGAAGTCGTTTAACGGTGAAGCGTTTCCTGCCCTGTATTGAACGCCAGCTGATGCTGGTACGCCGTAAAAACAGGTCTCTTTCCGGAGCGGCTCATGCCTGCTGGGATGTGGTGCGTATGCAGGCCAGGCGTCTGATGGAGGCCCGCACGCGCGATCCACTTTTTAACGAAACCAATGATCAGATATAGATATCAATCTGATGTTCTGCGGAGGGTTTATTGACGCCTTCCGCCACGGCCTGACCGCTTTCCTGTTTTGGCATCGCCTCTTCTGCCTGCTGACGCTGCAATTGCGCCAGCTGTGCCTGCAACATAGCCAGCTGAGATTCGAGCAATTCTTGCTGCTTTTGCTTTTCTTCCGCTGTGGCATCACCCATGGCGACTTCTTTAAGTTGCTGAGTGACTTTCGTTATCTGTTTGGTCAGACGGGTGATCTGGGAAGCAATGTCGTTTCCGCCGGAGCTGTTATCTACGCTGCCGATTTCCATCGCCGACAGAGAAACGGGCTTAAGAGTTGTCATATTGAGATCCTTTTCGCCATAAAATAGAGGTATCGGCAAAGAAGGCGTGAGCTTGAGTAAAACAAGCGGTTTGGCTGTAATGGGGATGTGCTATATCGCAGATAGCAAAAAAGCGCCTTTAGGGCGCTTTTTTACATTGGTGGGTCGTGCAGGATTCGAACCTGCGACCAATTGATTAAAAGTCAACTGCTCTACCAACTGAGCTAACGACCCGAAATGGTGGGCGATGACGGGCTCGAACCGCCGACCCCCTCCGTGTAAAGGAGATGCTCTACCAACTGAGCTAATCGCCCATTTCGGAACTGCTACGATAAGGTGAGAATGGTGGGCGATGACGGGCTCGAACCGCCGACCCCCTCCGTGTAAAGGAGATGCTCTACCAACTGAGCTAATCGCCCAATCTCAATTCTTATCTACACTGCGAGTCTACCGAAGTAGATGGTGGGTGATGACGGGCTCGAACCGCCGACCCCCTCCGTGTAAAGGAGATGCTCTACCAACTGAGCTAATCACCCCCGCTGTGTGGAGTCGCATTATAGGGAGAGTTGAAAATGAGTCAACGCATTTTCTAAAGTTTTTATTCGTTCGTCGTAAAATTAGTCAAAACGATCGCAAAACGGACTGTGGTGCATGATTTCTAAACAAAAACAGCAATCTCGAACCGGATAAAGTGATCGACATTGAGGAATCGGCCCACAGTGATAGAATATTGCCCATTGTTTTCTTCCCAGGATTTGCCGATTACCGGCATCTTTATAACGTAAGGCCATTTCATGAAAATCAAAACTCGCTTCGCGCCGAGCCCGACAGGCTATCTGCATGTCGGTGGTGCACGTACTGCTCTCTACTCCTGGCTTTTCGCACGCCACAACAAAGGTGAGTTTGTGCTGCGTATTGAAGACACCGACCTGGAGCGCTCAACGCCGGAAGCAATTGAAGCCATTATGGATGGGATGAACTGGCTGAATCTGGAGTGGGACGAAGGCCCATACTTCCAGACCAAACGTTTTGACCGCTATAACGCCGTAATTGACGAGATGCTGGTCGCAGGCACGGCCTATAAGTGCTACTGCTCAAGGGAGCGTCTGGATGCGCTGCGCGAAGAGCAAATGGCAAAAGGCGAAAAACCGCGTTATGACGGTCGTTGCCGTCATGACCACAGCGAGCATGCTGCTGATGAGCCTTGCGTAGTGCGTTTTGCTAACCCGCAGGATGGCTCTGTTATCTTTGATGACCAGATCCGTGGCCCGATCGAATTCAGCAACCAGGAGCTGGATGACCTCATCATTCGTCGTACTGACGGCTCGCCAACCTATAACTTCTGCGTGGTTGTGGACGACTGGGATATGGAAATCACTCACGTGATCCGTGGTGAAGACCATATCAATAACACCCCGCGTCAGATCAACATTCTGAAAGCGCTGAACGCGCCTGTACCGGTGTATGCGCACGTATCGATGATCAACGGTGACGACGGTAAAAAGCTGTCCAAACGTCATGGCGCGGTGAGCGTGATGCAGTACCGTGATGACGGCTATCTGCCGGAAGCGCTACTGAACTATCTGGTACGTCTGGGCTGGGCTCATGGTGACCAGGAGATCTTCAGCCGCGAAGAGATGATCGAGCTTTTCTCTCTGAACTCGGTAAGCAAATCAGCCAGCGCGTTCAACACTGACAAACTGCTGTGGCTGAACCATCACTACATCAATACCATGCAGCCAGAGTATGTGGCGACTTATCTGCAATGGCACATTGAGCAGGCAAACATCGATACCCGTACGGGCCCTGAACTGGCGGATCTGGTGAAGCTGCTTGGCGAGCGTTGCAAAACGCTGAAAGAGATCGCCGAGAGCTGCCGCTACTTTTATGAAGAGTTTGACGCGTTCGACGCCGATGCGGCCAAGAAACACCTGCGTCCGGTTGCGCGTCAGCCGCTGGAAGTGGTGCGAGATAAACTCGAAGCCATTACCGAATGGACTGCAGAAAATGTTCACCACGCGATTCAGGCAACCGCTGATGAGCTGGAAATTGGCATGGGTAAAGTCGGTATGCCGCTGCGCGTTGCGGTGACGGGGGCAGGCCAGTCTCCGGCGCTGGACGTGACCGTTCATGCCATTGGCAAATCACGTAGCGTTGCGCGTATCAACAAGGCGCTGGGCTTTATTGCTGAGCGCGAAAGCCAGCAGTAATGCTCGTGAAATACAAATAACGGCAGGGTAACCTGCCGTTTTTTATGTCTGTTATTCAGCAATACCAAGACGCGTGAGAAAACCCTGCAAACCTTCGCGAGCGAGCAGCTTGTGCAAACGTTCCTGTTCGACAGTTGTCATGTTTTCCAGCGAGTCGATAATTTGTGGAAGCAGGCTGGATGAGGTCGCCACGCCATAGAGTGAAGGGCTTTCTGCCACATGGTAAACAGCCCGACTGTTACGAATGGCGGGAAGGCTAATGATGTGCTCCTTAACGTGCGCATCAATACATATCACCCTCGCTCTTCCGCCTTTTACACCGTTGATACCCTCCGTTTTCCATCCTTTCTGTCGTATCCAGCGATTAACGGTTTGTCGGGCGACGCCCAGACTGTCCGCCAGCTCTTCCGTGGTCATTTTGCTGCGTAATCTTTTCATATTAGCGTTGGTCGCGAATCCCTAAGCGTTGTAACAATCCGGTAATCCCTTCCCGCAGTAACAGAGATGTCATCTGCTTTTGCTCATCCGGCGTCATTTCATTCGCCAGCGTCAGGAGCAGGGCGTGAAGCGAGCCTTCGTGGTACGCCTTTTCTGGCATTTCCGGCGACTCTGTTACCCTGCGTGCGCTGCGAATAAAGTCGCGCACTTTTTCATTGACGTGTACCAGACGCGCCTTGCCGCCCTGAACGCCTGGTTTTGGCGATGTAATCCAACCCTCTTTGCGTACCCATTTATTGATGGTCTGTCGGCTATAGCCAGTCAGCAGGGCTAACTCTTCTGGCGTCATTCGTTCCTTGATCATACAATTTCCTGAATATCTGTGGGGTTAATTAGTGGTTCATTTTATAGCACCGTTTTACGTGAAAACGTGACAAGCTTAACTCCTGGCTGCGAGCAGACTCGCAAAGTGATTCATTTGCATGATTTTTCGGCGGTTGAAAGGCTGAGGTTGAATTTGCCGTTGACACTGTGCGGCGGAATTCATATTATGCCGCCCGTCAACATGACAGCTTTACGATGGGGCTATAGCTCAGCTGGGAGAGCGCCTGCATGGCATGCAGGAGGTCAGCGGTTCGATCCCGCTTAGCTCCACCAAACTCTGAACCCAACAGAGTACGGTAGGTAAAGTAACATGTGGGGCTATAGCTCAGCTGGGAGAGCGCTTGCATGGCATGCAAGAGGTCAGCGGTTCGATCCCGCTTAGCTCCACCAAAATTTAAACCCTCGTCGTCAGACGGGGGTTTTTTATATCTTGTAAAATATTTAGACTGTTTTTGTTGCAATTAACGTCGTTTTCTATACCTCACCTCAATCCAAATCAATAATTAAGTCCATAAATAGACCTAAACTTGATTCGTCCAATTAATAAACCTATTATCGATCCGGTCAATAAGACGATGGTTAAATAGATTACCCGGATTAATGAATAGAAAAATTTACAATAATGTAAAAATATTTATGATTGCCCTGGCGCTAAGCCTGATTGCGATCCCCTTTTCCCGTTATATCTCTCCGCGCGCTATCGTTAACGAAAATGATGTTTATTTAGCGTGGCTGCCCTTAAGCGCCATGCTCGCCATCGTGTTGTTATTTGGACGATGGGCAATCATTCCTTTGTTGCTAAGTTTTAGTGTTACTAATGCTTATTACTTTGATTTAGCCCCGCTACAATCTATCGTTTTATTATGTTGTCAGACGTTTTCCGTCTTCGCCGCCTGTGGCGTTATCCGTTTGATGCTGGGCAAGCGCTGGCGCCACAGCATGCCGAATAAGTACATTGGTATACGTATTTTATGGCTCGGATTTATGGTGCCTGTGGGCATCAAATTATCGATGTATCTGGCGGGGTATTTATTTGATTTCCCGGTAACAATCTCCTCCTATTTCGGCGAAGGATCTGCAATTTATAACGTTATCGATATTCAGAGTCTGATTTGCGCCGCCCTGATTTTCACCATGATGTTCTATTATCCATTAAGAATGATTATTAATCCTCGCTATGCCCGAACATTCTGGCGGCGAAGCGTGAAGCCCCTCTTTTGCAACAAAAAAGCGTTATTTATCGTTGTGTGGCTGATGCTGTTGGTCTCAATGATCGCTATTTTATGCGCACCTTTTGAGTCGCAGTTTATTGCGGGTTATTTGATGCCGACCGTTTTCATTCTTTTTACCCTGGGTATTGGTCGTTTGAGCTATGCGCTCATCTCTTTATTCTGGGCAGCCTCAGCGCTCATGTTGTTGACCTATAATTATAATTTTCTCAATGGCGTTGAATCGGGCCACTCGCTCTCCTTTATTCTGTCGGTACTCATCTCTTTCGCTATCTGCCTGCTTTACATGTCGCAGATCTATCAGAAAAGTGAATGGCTGAAACAGGGGTGGCAGGAGAGGGCGCTTACCGATCCGCTCACCGGTCTGCCTAACATTCGTTCGCTGGAAGTTTTTCTACAGCATCATCCTGAGGCCAAAGTCTGCTGCTTGCGTCTGGATAATCTGGAATTCCTGAGCCGTCACTACGGCATCCTCATGCGCGTGCACTGTAAAAAGATGATCACCGCGTCGCTGCAGCCGTTATTGCAAAAAGACGAGAAGCTCTTCCAGTTACCAGGCAGTGAACTGATGTTGGTCTTGCTGGGACCGGGCACGGCTGAACGTCTGCAATTTATGGTTGACCATCTGAACAGCCGTAAAATTATCTGGAACAAGACTGAGCTCGACATTGAGTTTGGTGCCTCCTGGGGGGAAGTGCCAAATGGAGAAAGCGTGCATCACACGCTGGGTCAGTTGAGCTGGCTGTCCGAGCAGTCCTGTTCCGGGCATAACGTCCTTGCGTTAACCAACAGTCTGGATGATGTTTCTGGTCATACGACGGACAGGGTGCTAATGCTGGCCCGTATAAAACGCGCCCTTGATATCGGTGGTCTCCATCTTTACGCGCAGCCAATTCACAACGCGCGCGGAGAAGGGTACTTTGAAATCCTTTCGCGTCTTGAAAGTGATGGTGAGATCATCACCCCTGACCGCTTTATTCCGCTGATTGCTCAGTTCAACCTGAGCCACCGATTCGACCTGAACGTGGTGGAAAAATTGCTGATGTGGATGCGCAGTCATCCATCCGGACGGGCCGGAACGCGGTTCTCCGTTAATCTGATGCCGCTGACGCTGATGCAGAACGAGATTGCAGCTGAGATCATCGCGCTTTTTGAACGCTACGCCGTTGCACCGCAAGATATCGTCATTGAGATCACCGAGGAACAGGCTTTCTCTGACTCGGGAAGCAGCATCAACAATATCCAGCAGCTGCGGGATTATGGCTTCCGCATTGCTATCGATGACTTTGGTACCGGCTATGCCAACTTTGAGCGCCTGAAGCGACTGGAGGCCGATATCATTAAGATCGATGGCTGCTTCGTGAAAGATATCTGCACCGACAGCATGGATGCGATGATCGTGCAGTCCATTTGCAACATGGCAAAAACGAAATCGCTTTGTGTGGTGGCTGAATATGTGGAATCGGCTGAACAACGCGAGATGTTGCTGCGATACGGCGTTGATTATTTGCAGGGCTATTTGATTGGTAAACCACTGCCCCTGACGGCGCTGGAGACATAAAAAAACCGGGAGCGATGGCTCCCGGTTTTCATTGAGCGATATGGATTACAGCACCAATGCTGCGATAGAGGCAGACAGGACGCTCACCAGCGTTGAACCGTAAACCAGCTTCAGGCCAAAGCGAGAAACGACGTTACCTTGCTCTTCGTTCAGGCCTTTAATCGCACCAGCGATAATACCGATGGAAGAGAAGTTCGCGAAGGAGACCAGGAAGACGGACAGGATCCCTTCCGCACGCGGGGAGAGCGTGCTGGCAATCTTCTGAAGATCCATCATCGCCACGAATTCATTGGATACCAGTTTCGTTGCCATGATACTGCCCACCTGCAACGCTTCGTGAGCGGGCACACCCATTACCCAGGCGACCGGGTAGAAGATATAGCCCAGAATACCCTGGAACGAAATACCAAGTACGGCCGCAAACAGGGCGTTCAGCGCAGCGATCAGTGCGATAAAGCCAATCAGCATCGCGGCAACGATAATCGCAACCTTGAAACCCGCCAGAATGTATTCACCCAGCATTTCGAAGAAGCTCTGTCCCTCGTGCAGGTTTGACATCTGAATGTTCTCTTCGCTGGCATCCACGCGGTACGGGTTAATCAGCGAAAGAACAATAAAGGTGCTGAACATATTCAGAACCAGCGCTGCAACCACGTATTTAGGTTCCAGCATAGTCATATACGCGCCCACGATAGACATGGAAACGGTAGACATTGCTGTCGCCGCCATGGTGTACATGCGGTTACGGGACATCTTGCCGAGGATATCTTTATACGCAATGAAGTTCTCAGACTGACCCAGGATCAGCGAGCTGACTGCGTTAAAGGATTCCAGCTTGCCCATGCCATTAACTTTCGATAACAGGAAGCCGATTGCACGGATAACCACCGGCAGAACACGAATGTGCTGGAGGATCCCGATCAGGGCAGAGATGAAGACGATAGGGCAGAGCACTTTCAGGAAGAAGAAGGCCAAACCCTGATCGTTCATGTTGCCAAAGACAAAGTTAGTCCCGTCGTTGGCAAATCCGAGCAGTTTTTCGAACATTTCGGAGAAGCCTTTCACGAAGCCGAGGCCTACGTTGGAGTTCAGGAAGAACCACGCAAGTAAAACTTCAATGACCAGCAGCTGGACAACATAGCGAATACGAATATTTTTGCGGTCAGTGCTGACCAGCAATGCGAGTGCAGTAACGACAACGAGTGCCAGGACAAAATGAAGGACGCGGTCCATATTTGCTCCAAATATGAGGCAGGTTTAATTTCCGTGCACATTCTATGTAACAAGCACAAAGAAAACGAGATCAAGCCCACACTATAGTTACATCCTGTGACGAGTCTCAAAAATAGTGATCACCAATACATTTTTGTTATGTTAGGTAAATGAGTGAAAAGTTAAGTTTGTGTGCTACGCTTCACAAATGTCTGCGCATTTTCACATTCTGTGACCTTGCTCCACCTGCCTGTCTATTGTCCCTGGCTATCAGAGTAATCATGTTAACAATTACAAATGAACTTGATAATCATTCTCATTTTGATAGCATAAAACATAGCAAAGGCTATATTTCCAGAGGCAGAAATGACGAATAGTCGCGTAGAGAGTAGCAGCGGCAGAGCGGCACGCAAGCTGCGGTTCGCATTAATGGGACCGGCATTCATTGCCGCGATTGGCTACATCGATCCGGGTAATTTTGCGACCAATATTCAGGCCGGGGCCAGTTTCGGCTATAAGCTGCTGTGGGTTGTGGTGTGGGCCAACCTGATGGCGATGCTGATTCAGATGCTTTCCGCGAAGCTGGGTATTGCCACCGGGAAAAACCTGGCGGAGCAAATCCGCGATCATTATCCGCGTCCGGCGGTATGGTTTTACTGGGTCCAGGCGGAAATTATCGCCATGGCCACCGATCTCGCCGAGTTTATCGGGGCGGCGATCGGCTTTAAGCTTATTCTGGGCGTCTCCCTGCTACAGGGCGCCGTGCTGACCGGTATCGCCACGTTCCTTATTTTGATGCTCCAGAGGCGGGGACAAAAACCGCTGGAGAAAGTCATCGGCGGCCTGCTGCTGTTCGTCGCTGCCGCCTATATTGTTGAGCTGATTTTCTCCCAGCCGAATCTGGTGCAGTTGACGAAAGGGATGGTGATCCCGTCGTTACCCACCTCTGAAGCCGTATTTCTGGCCGCCGGGGTGCTGGGGGCGACCATTATGCCGCACGTAATTTATCTGCACTCTTCTTTAACCCAAAATCTGCACGGCGGGACGAGTAAAGAGCGCTACTCCGCCTCGAAATGGGATGTGGCAATTGCGATGACCATTGCCGGATTTGTGAATCTGGCGATGATGGCGACTGCCGCCGCCGCGTTTCACTTTAACGGGCATACCGGGGTTGCCGATCTCGACCAGGCGTACCTGACGCTGGAGCCGTTGCTGAGCCATGCCGCTGCCACTATTTTTGGTTTAAGCCTGGTTGCTGCGGGACTTTCCTCTACGGTTGTGGGGACACTGGCCGGGCAGGTGGTGATGCAGGGGTTCGTACGTTTCCATATTCCACTGTGGGTTCGCCGTTCGGTAACGATGCTGCCTTCCTTTATTGTAATTCTGATGGGGCTGGATCCGACCCGCATTCTGGTGATGAGTCAGGTGCTGCTGAGTTTCGGTATTGCGCTGGCGCTGGTGCCGCTACTGATATTCACCAGCAACAAATCGCTGATGGGCGATCTGGTGAATTCGACGTGGGTGAAACGCGCCGGGTGGGCCATTGTGGTCGTGGTGGTGGCGTTAAACATGTGGTTGCTGTTAGGCACAGCAGCAGGCCTGTAAAAGAAAAAGGAGCCGTGAGGCTCCTTTTAGCTGTTAATGGTGATGGCCGTGACCATGGCCTCTGCCTTTTCCGTGACCCCTGCCGCCACGGCGGTCGTCACGATCGTTCCAGCCTTCGCGGTAGCCGCGCTCGTAGGCCTTACGCTTATCCCAGCCACGGTGATAGCCGTTATCGTGTTTCCACCAGCGGTTTTTACGCCACTCATAATGTCGGTGCCAGTAGTCACGGTCGCGCCAGTAGCCACCGTCCCAGTATCTGCCGTAGTCATCACGATCGCCAATTTGTAATTTAATCGATGGCAACAGGGTGATTTCGCCCGCATTGGCGACCAGCGGGGCCGAAGCCAGTAGTACCGCTGCAAGAATCAGTGACCTGAACATACTCTTCTCCTTCACGATCGGGGCCGCTGTGCGACCTGTTAACGCAATTTTACGAGTTGGTAAACATTCGTTTCATCGCCTCAACTCCTAAATCATGAACGAGAGCACTTTTTGCTAAAAGTGTTTTTAATCTGAACTGGACAGGATCGCTTCTATCGTCTTCAGCTCTTCTGCGGAGAAATGACGATTTTCAAGCATGCCTGCAGCATCATCAATTTGTCCGGTTTTGCTTGCGCCGATGAGCACGGATGTCACCGCATCGTGGCGCAGGATCCAGGCCAGTGCCATTTGCGAAAGCTTTTGCCCCCGTTTTTCCGCCAGCGCATTCAGCTTGCGTACCTTTTCCAGCTTTTTGTCGGTGACCTGTTCCGGATTAAGGAACTTACTGCCGCTTGCTGCGCGAGAATCTGCCGGGATGCCGTTCAGATAGCGATCGGTCAACTGTCCGCCCGCCAGGGGAGAGAAGGGGATACATCCCACCCCATTTTGCTGCAACACGTCCAGCAACCCCTCTTCAGGCGCACGTTCAAACATGGAGTACTTCGGCTGGTGGATTAGACAGGGCGTGCCCAGATCCTCCAGTATTTCAATCGCCTGCCGCGCCAGTTCTGCCGGGTAGTTGGACAGGCCGATGTACAGCGCTTTGCCCTGGCGCACCACATGGTCAAGCGCTTTCATCGTTTCACGTAGCGGCGTTTGTGGATCGGGGCGGTGGTGATAGAAGATATCAACGTACTCCAGCCCCATACGCATGAGGCTCTGGTCCAGGCTGGAAATCAGATATTTACGCGAGCCCCAGTCGCCGTAAGGCCCGTCCCACATGGTGTAGCCCGCTTTGGTGGAGATGATTAGCTCATCGCGCCAGGGCAGGAAATCCTCCTGCAGGATGCGCCCGAAGTTGCGTTCGGCTGAACCAGGAGGTGGGCCGTAATTATTAGCAAGGTCAAAATGTGTAATACCCAAATCGAAGGCGCGCTGTAAAAGTTGACGGCTGTTTTCGAGCAGCGTCGCGTCGCCAAAATTATGCCAAAGCCCCAGCGAGATGGCGGGAAGCTTGAGGCCGCTTTGTCCACAGCGGCGATATTGCATTGTTTGGTAACGATTTTTGTCAGGTTGATAACCCATGAGCGAGACCTCTGGCGCTGGAAAGAAAAATCAGTGTATGCGTTTACACTAACCTGAAGAAAATGAGCATAGCTCAGCTTTTTTCGTAAAGCATTCTTTCCAGCCCCTGATTGTCGCCAATTCTGGACACCCTTCACGCTTATTTAATACTCAGAGTGAGGACAACGTCAGAAGGACACCTATAATATGCGTACCCCCTATTGCGTCGCCGATTACCTGCTGGACCGACTAACAGATTGCGGTGCCGATCATCTGTTTGGCGTGCCGGGCGACTATAACCTGCAGTTTCTCGACCATGTGATAGACAGCCCGGACATCTGCTGGGTGGGCTGTGCCAACGAGCTGAACGCGTCTTACGCCGCAGACGGCTATGCCCGCTGTAAGGGATTTGCCGCACTCCTGACGACTTTCGGCGTTGGGGAGTTAAGCGCCATGAACGGTGTGGCGGGCAGCTTTGCCGAACATGTCCCCGTGCTCCATATTGTGGGGGCTCCGGGTATGGCGGCGCAGCAGCGAGGAGAGTTACTGCACCACACCTTAGGCGACGGCGAGTTCCGCCATTTCTACCACATGAGCGAACCCATCACCGTTGCACAGGCGGTGCTTACCGAACAAAACGCCTGCTATGAAATTGACAGAGTCCTGACCACCATGCTGCGGGAGCGCCGTCCGGGCTACCTGATGCTGCCCGCCGATGTGGCGAAAAAAGCCGCTACGCCCCCTGTAAGCGCTCTCACTCTTAACTCCGCACCGGCCGATTCAGCCTGCATGCAAGCGTTCCGTGAGGCTGCCGAAAAGCGTTTGTCAACGAGCAAACGCACCGCGCTGTTAGCGGACTTCCTGGTGCTGCGCCACGGTTTGCGCGCGGCCCTTCAGACGTGGGTGAAAGAGGTGCCGATGGCACACGCCACCATGCTGATGGGCAAGGGCATTTTTGACGAACGACAGAGCGGTTTTTATGGCACCTACAGCGGATCGGCGAGCGCCGCGGCGGTCAAAGAGGCAATCGAGGGGGCTGATACGGTGCTGTGCATTGGCACGCGCTTTACCGATACGCTCACAGCCGGGTTTACCCACCAGCTGACGCCAGATCAGACGATAGAGGTTCAGCCCCACGCGTCCCGCGTCGGCGACGTCTGGTTTACGGGTATCCCGATGAGGGAGGCCATTGAAACGCTGACAGCGCTGTGCAAAACGCATGTACGTGATACGCGAGCGCCATCGGATCACAGCAGCTCTTCTTTCCCCACTATCGAAGGGGCGCTGACTCAGGAGAGCTTCTGGCGAACCCTGCAAACGTTTATTCGCCCCGGAGACATTATTCTGGCTGACCAGGGGACGTCTGCTTTCGGCGCTATCGATTTGCGTTTACCGGCAGACGTGAACTTTATCGTCCAGCCGCTTTGGGGATCGATCGGCTACACGCTCGCGGCGGCGTTTGGCGCGCAAACAGCGTGTCCGAACCGACGCGTGATTGTCCTGACGGGTGACGGTGCCGCGCAGTTGACCATTCAGGAGCTGGGATCGATGCTGCGCGACAAGCAGCGCCCGATTATTCTGGTGCTTAACAACGAGGGATACACGGTTGAGAGAGCCATCCACGGGCCGGAGCAGCGCTATAACGATATTGCCCTCTGGAACTGGACGCAGATCCCGCAGGCGCTGAGCCTGGCGCCAGAGGCAGAATGCTGGCGCGTCAGCGAAGCGGAAACACTGGCGGAGGTGCTGGATAAAGTAGCACACCACGAGCGACTATCGCTGATCGAGGTGATGCTGCCGAAAGCCGATATTCCGCCGCTGCTGAGCGCGCTGACCAAAGCGCTGGAGGCGCGCAATAACGCCTGATTACCTGTCGTTTCGCCATGCCATCAACATCGGTTTGCCCGCCAGCAGGAGCCAGGCGGGCAACATCACGATACAAAGGAGCGGCAGAAGCGTGGTATCCGGCACCACAACGGCCGCCATAAACAGACTCAGCCATGCATCGCGCGTTACCACCAGTACCAGCCCCAGAATGGAGCAGGAGACGGTAATCGCCGCAGGGACAGCGTCGACGTGCTCATGCAGCATCAGCCCCAGCGCGACGCCAACAAATACCGCCGGGAAGATCCGTCCTCCCCGGAAACCACAGGCTGCAGCGATCACCAGCGCCGCCAGTTTTACCAGCGCGAACAGCAGATAATCGGAGACGCCAAAAACCTGGCTGAAGGCCAGCTGCTGCATCTCGTCCAGACCCTTAAACAGCGTAACCGTCCCGCCGATAGCGCCTAAAACGCCCAGAATAAAACCGCCCATACCCAGAATCAGCACCGGATGCTTCAGCCTGTGCATCAGACGATGCAGGCGCGGAAGACACCACACTGCGATCATTCCCAGCGCAATGGCTATCGCGACGACGACGGCACCGCTGACAATATCGGTGAGTTGCATCTGGCCATAGTGGGGGATGGGGAGTGAAAAATGAGGATGGAAAAACAGGCTGGTCGTGAGGGCCCCTGCTGCGGCGGCCATCAATGGCGCAAAGAGTTTATCCCACAGCGGCACATCATTGTCGCTGCTGAGCGTTTGCGAAAAGATGAGCGCAGCCGCTATTGGGGTACCAAACAGTGCCCCGATGGTACCGGCGGAAGCCAGAATCGTCCAGTCCAGCGCGCCAACGCGCGGGAAAAGACGCGCTCCCAGAAAGACCGCCAGCGCGATATTAACCGCCATAATGGGATGTTCAGGCCCGAGGCTTACGCCGCCCGCAAGACCGATAATCAGCGCGATAACAAGCCCCGGCAGAGCAGAGGGAGATACTGGCGCACCAATCAAGGGTTCCAGTGCCGGGTCCGGCCCGGCATGGCCCGGGCTATAGCGGATCACCAGACCTACGGCAATTCCGGTCAGGGTCAGCATCATCATGATCCACCCTGGCGAGTCAGTGCTGATGCCAAGTTTAACCGGCAGCGCGGTCCATAAAATCGTTTGCAGCACTGCCGCTACTTTCATGACGACGATGAGCACCAGGCTCGACGCTACGCCAATAATTAGCGCCGGGACAGCCAATAACAGCATGGTTCTGGCTCGCGGATGGAGCATGATGATTTCCTTGTACAAAACGGCTTAACGTTACTTTGCACAATCAGCATTGTGGCAATAGTGCAAAAGGTGCTGAAACGGTAAAGTTATTATGTGACGAAGATCGATAATCCATGGGCAGTCACCTTCTGGTCGTTGTTGTTATCACGCCTTGAATTTACAGTGTCCCAAAGATTTATTCTGACTTTAGCGGAGCAGTAGAAGAATGACAAAGTATGCTTTGGTAGGTGATGTAGGCGGCACCAACGCGCGCCTTGCCCTGTGCGATGTAAACAGCGGTGAAATTTCTCAGGCGAAAACCTATTCAGGGCTGGATTACCCAAGCCTGGAAGCGGTAGTTCGCGTCTATCTTGAAGAGCATAAAGTGAGCGTTGAAGACGGTTGTATCGCCATCGCCTGTCCGATCACCGGCGACTGGGTGGCGATGACCAACCACACGTGGGCCTTTTCAATTGCCGAAATGCGGAAAAACCTCGGCTTCTCGCACCTTGAAATTATCAACGATTTCACTGCGGTTTCCATGGCTATCCCAATGCTTAAACCTGAGCATCTGATTCAGTTCGGCGGTACGGCCCCGGTTGAAGGCAAACCCATTGCTGTTTACGGCGCCGGAACCGGTCTGGGGGTGGCGCACCTGGTTCACGTCGACAAACGCTGGGTCAGCCTGCCGGGTGAGGGCGGCCACGTGGATTTTGCGCCGAACAGCGAAGAAGAGGGCATTATTCTTGAGGAGCTACGCGCCGAGATTGGTCACGTGTCGGCCGAGCGCGTGCTTTCTGGTCCGGGTCTGGTGAACCTGTATCGGGCGATTGTAAAATCAGACGGACGTCTGCCGGAAAATCTGCAGCCTAAAGATGTGACCGAACGCGCGCTGGCCGACAGCTGTATTGACTGCCGTCGTGCTTTGTCGTTGTTCTGCGTCATTATGGGGCGTTTCGGCGGCAACCTGGCCCTGAATCTCGGCACCTTTGGCGGGGTCTATATTGCGGGCGGGATCGTGCCGCGCTTCCTCGATTTCTTTACCGCCTCCGGTTTCCGTGGTGGCTTTGAAGACAAAGGCCGCTTCAAAAGTTACGTGCAGGACATTCCGGTTTACCTGATTGTCCACGACAATCCGGGCTTGCTTGGCTCCGGGGCGCATCTGCGTCAGGTACTTGGCCAGATCCTCTGACATCCGTCTCCCTCTCCTGCGGGAGAGGGAACGCGCTACAGGTGCATGAGCTGGCGGAACGCTTTCACTCTGCTGCGGCTTACCGGCACCTGAAAATCCAGATCCTTCAGCCGCAAAATATAGGTGTTATTAAACCAGGGTTCGATCTCGCGGATCTTGTTCAGATTGACGCAGAACGAGCGGTGGCAGCGGAAGAAGTGCGCTGCCGGGAGTTTGTTGCAAAATTCGGTGATGTTCATCGCCATTATGTAGGCCTCACGCCGCGTATAGACAAACGTCATTTTTTCGTGCGCTTCAGCATAGTAAATATCGTCGACAGGCGTGACGATGATCCGTTCGTCCTTCACCAGATTAATGGTGTCGTTTTCACGCGCTACCGGACTGGCACTGGCGGGCAGCGACTGCTGCTGCCATGCGGCTTCCAGCTTATGCAGCATGCTGATAATACGCGACTCCTGATATGGCTTGAGAATATAGTCAAACGCCTCCAGCTCGAAGGCTTCCACGGCATGCTCTTTCCACGCGGTGACAAACACAATAAACGGCTTGTGGGCGAACTGATTGATATTTTGCGCCAGCAGAACGCCGTCCAGAGACGGAATATTAATATCGAGAAAAATCGCGTCGACCCGGTTATGCTGCAAAAATTTCAGCACGTCCAGACCATCCTCAAAACAGCCAACAATCTCCATCTGGCTGTGGGTTTTGATAAGCCAGCTCAACTCCTGCTGAGCCAGAATTTCATCTTCTACGATGATGACTTTCATCTGTTACTCCGGCCTACGGCAACAAGGATATGGGGGCATTAACGGGCGTTCGTTCGTTCGGAACATAAAAAGCAATCTCGGTGCCCGGCTCAAGGCGGTGAATGTGCAGCCCGTCACCGTACAGCAGCTTGACCCGGTGGTGCACGTTCAGCAGCCCGATTTTATTTCCCGGCATTTCGTTTGATTCGACGCGCTCGATAACTTTCGGATCGATGCCGTGTCCGGTATCGCGCACGGCGATTCGCACGCGGTTACCGCTTTCCGTCACGCTAATCGTGACCACGCCTTTTCCTTTACACGGCTGAATGCCGTGAACAATAGCGTTTTCCACCAGCGGCTGGATCAGCAGGCTTGGAATCACGCAGTTGACCTCTTCATCAATATCGTAAATGACCGTCAGCTTATCGCCAAAGCGTGCCTGCTCAATCGCGATGTAATCCTTGATTTGATACAGCTCTTTTTTGATGTCGATCTGCTCGTCGTCTTTTAACTCAATGTTGTAGCGCAGATAGCGCGACAGATTAAAAATCAGCTGCCGCGCGGTATCCGGATTAAGACGAATGGAAGAGGAGATAGCATTCAGCGCGTTAAACAGGAAATGGGGATTGATCTTGCTTTGCAGGGCACGCAGCTCTGCCTTATTTGCCATCTCGCGCAACTGCTCCGCACGCGAAACTTCGAGTTGGGTGGAGATGATCTGCGACAGGCCAATCGCCATCTCCTGGAGCGAGGAGGTGATTTGGTGTGCATGGCAGTAGTAAATTTTCAGCGTCCCCGTGACCACGCCTTTTTCCCACAGCGGGATCACCAGCATTGAGTGGATCTCTGGCGTCCGGTGGGCTTCATCATTGTTTTTAATGATGATTTTTCCGTAGTTAATCGCCTGTCTGGTGGTCGGGCTGATGGTATCGTCGCTGTCGCGATAATTGTGCTCACCGACGCCAACATAGGCCAGCACGTGGTCAATATTGGTGATGGCGACCGCATCGGCGTGAATATCCCGGCGGATGATATCGCAAACCTGACGTAAAGATTCGGTGTTAACGTGTCGGAAAAGCGGCAGCGTTTTGTTGGCAATATCCAGTGCCAGCTTCGCCTGACGCGCGGCGCTGGCCTCTTTTTCGCCTTCCACGCTTTGCACCAGCAGCACGATAAAGCCTATACAGACGCTTCCGAGGATCATCGGAATACCGATCTTCGAGACGATATCCAGCCCCAGCGCAGTGGTCGGTGCCCAGACGACGACCAGGATCATGGTCAGCGTTTCGCAGACCATCCCCGCGATTATCCCCGCGCGCCAGTGCTGTTTTTTCGGGATTTTGCGGTTAATCCAGCCGGAGAGTACCCCGGCAATAATGCTGGTGATAAAGCAGGGGACTGCCGTCACGCCGCCAATATCAATCAGGTATCGATGGGTGCCGGCGATAATGCCTGTGATAATCCCGACCCAGGGACCAAAGAGGATCCCGCCCGACATGACGGCGATGATGCGCACGTTCACCAGCGAGCCTTCTACCGGCACGCCGGACCAGGTGCTGAACAGGGCAAACATCGAAAAGATAAACGTAACGGCCAGCAGCTCTTTTGGCGAGTGGGCAGATTTATGCAACAGTTCGCGAAACAAGCGGATGCGGATAAGGAAAAAGAGACAGATCAGCATTAATGCCGCGCGGTCGAACACCGCCAGGAGCATATTGAAGATTTCGTGCACGGTCAGGCCTGGGAAAACGGGAAAAATCTATGATAGAAAACATAGGGCCAGATGACCAGCTATCCATCAGATTTATCAAATGGGGAAAAACCATAATTCTCAAAGGGGATTGCTGGCTTTTGACTGAAAGTCGCTGCTTTTTCGTTTGGGGAGAAGCGTCAGGTAACGATACTGAAAATATTGTGTTAAATCGCAGCGCTTAAAACTGCCTGATCACGATAAGAGTTCCGCTTTTCACTACAATCGCATTCCCGTTTTAGCGCAATATATTGTTTTGCCGTTATCCCCTCGACAGCGTCTTTTTCTTCAGGTTATTTTCTAAGCATGCCACACGGGTGGCAGCGTCGCTCGGACGGTCCGGGCGCTAACGTGACTCTGAGGAATCTATGGCTGAATTCAGTCCTGAACGCCGTTTTACGCGTATCGATCGTCTCCCCCCTTATGTTTTCAATATCACTGCTGAACTGAAAATGGCTGCGCGTCGGCGCGGTGAAGACATTATCGATTTCAGTATGGGTAACCCTGACGGCCCAACGCCGCCGCATATCGTTGAGAAACTCTGCACAGTTGCCCAGCGTCCCGATACCCATGGGTATTCAACCTCACGCGGCATTCCACGCTTGCGTCGGGCTATCTCCCGCTGGTATCAGGATCGTTATCAGGTGGATATCGACCCTGAAAGCGAAGCGATTGTGACCATTGGCTCCAAAGAGGGGCTGGCCCACCTGATGCTGGCGACGCTCGATCACGGCGATACCGTCCTGGTGCCGAATCCGAGCTACCCAATTCATATTTATGGGGCGGTGATTGCTGGCGCGCAGGTGCGTTCTGTTCCACTGGTGGAAGGCGTCGACTTCTTCAACGAGCTGGAACGGGCGATTCGTGAAAGCTATCCGAAGCCGAAAATGATGATCCTCGGTTTCCCGTCCAACCCAACGGCACAATGCGTCGAACTCGAATTCTTTGAGAAAGTGGTCGCGCTGGCTAAGCGTTACGACGTGCTGGTGGTACACGATCTCGCCTATGCTGATATCGTTTATGATGGCTGGAAAGCGCCGTCAATTATGCAGGTACCGGGTGCCCGTGATGTGGCGGTTGAGTTTTTCACCCTGTCGAAAAGCTACAACATGGCGGGCTGGCGAATTGGATTTATGGTGGGAAACAAAACGCTGGTGAGCGCCCTGGCGCGTATTAAAAGTTACCATGACTATGGTACGTTTACGCCATTGCAGGTCGCGGCCATCGCGGCGCTGGAAGGGGATCAGCAGTGCGTGCTTGATATTGCCGCCCAGTACAAGCGCCGCCGTGATGTGCTGGTAAAAGGGCTTCACGAAGCGGGCTGGATGGTTGAAATGCCTAAAGCTTCCATGTACGTCTGGGCGAAAATCCCCGAGCCGTATGCGGCGATGGGATCTCTGGAATTTGCCAAAAAACTGCTTCAGGACGCGAAGGTTTGCGTCTCTCCAGGCATTGGCTTTGGTGACTACGGTGACACGCATGTGCGTTTCGCGCTGATCGAAAACAGCGACCGTATCCGTCAGGCTGTGCGGGGGATTAAAAGCATGTTCCGCGCGGATGGCCTGCTCGCAGTGAAGAGCGTCGTGGAACAACCCGAGTCGTAACGGACACCAAAAAAACAGGCGCCAACGGCGCCTGTTTTTTTGACTGCATTTTCTTAACTAGATCATCAGAGCAAACGTTCCGGCCCAAACTAAAACAATAACCGAAATGCCCATAAAGAAATATTTCACGTTTCATCGCTCCGCGTATCTTCCGGTACGCATTAAAAAAACAGAGTCCAACTGAGTATAGAGAGTTGAAATCATGCGAAAGGGGAAATCGGAATTATCCCGTTACGTCGCTAACTTCAGCTCTGAATTCTGTGCTTTCCTGTCGCCAGACGGCGCTAATGTACGCCTAAATTTCAGGAGTGACAAGAGGCATTTTTTTAAATAATTTCCGATACTTACGAGTGTCGTGGAACGGCGACAGTTTGATTTCGGTACGCAATAAATGCCTGTTGAGCGACGGTCGAAAAAAGCCGTTATGCACTGCGATTACAGGTGCTTGAAAAGGTTAGTTTCTTAGCGAAACTAACCTTCGAAAGGGGTTAGATATAAAGTGAGGCTTCGCCCAGAGGGCGGGTTTTAAAGCGGCGGTGCATCCACAGATACTGCTCAGGTGCTCGCATAATCTCAAACTCAATCACCTTATTGATAAAGGTCGCGGCTTCACTCTCATCCTCAGGATAGTTCGCCATCTCCGGTGAGATATGCAGACGATAGCCTGACTTATCCGCTTTTCTGACCATGGTCACCGTTAACATCGAGGCGCCAGAGAGACGTGAAATCACAAAGGTACCGTTCGTCGTAGCGACATCTTTAACCGCAAAGAAAGGGGCAAAGCTGCTGCCTTTAGGGCCGTAGTCCTGGTCCGGGGCAAACCAGACGGCTTCACCTTTTTTCAGGGCGCCAACCATACCGCGCAGATTGTTACGGCTGATCATCGCCTTATTTGAACGCATGCGGCCCCGCGTTTGTACCCATTCCATCAGTGCGCTGTTATGCGGGCGATAGGTTGCCATCATCGGCTGACAAAGACCCATAACGCGGCCGCCCAGCTCAAGCGACATAAAATGCACACCCACAACCATCACGCCGCGTTTTTGCATCTGGGCATGTTTGAGGTTATCCAGACCTTCAACGTCAAACCATTTACGGACACGCTCGTCTGGCCAGAACCAGGCCATACCGGTTTCAAGCAGCGCCATACCGATAGATTTAAAGTTTTCAGCGATCAGCGTTTCACGCTGCTGCGCGTTGTAATGCGGAAAGCAAAGTTCAAGATTTTTTCGGGCAATGGACTCGCGACGCTTAAGAAAGTGACGCGATGCGCTGCCGAGCTTCGAACCCAGGAAGCGAATCACGGGATAAGGAAGCTGGACCAGCAGCCAAAGTACGCCAAGGCCGAACCATGTAAACCAGTAGCGCGGGTGCAGAAACGCCCGCTGAAATTTGGATTGAGACAAAATAGTGGAACCTTTGTAAAGCCTGTGAAGGTAGCGCAGACTTCGCGATACCACGTGCCATTGAGACCGTAGGACGAGGTCATGGTTGCAGGCTTTACCGTTCTTTACGACGTTGCCTGGCCATTGCTGACTTGGGTGGGCGGCTTAATGTAGCACCGTTATACATTATGAGCTATTACTCGTTTTTGCTTAAAAAAGCGGCAATTGCAAAGCGGATTGATAAATCAGGCATTATAGGGGGAAATTAAAAGTGTCCCCTGCAGGAATCGAACCTGCAACTAGCCCTTAGGAGGGGCTCGTTATATCCATTTAACTAAGGGGACGAAGCGGCAAGAGTATAGCGTTATTTACACTTCTCGTTAAGCGCATTGCCGCCTGACTGGTCAAAGAGTCACCGTTCACGCCGATTTTTCGGCAGTTTTATCCTTTTTTTCCTGAGCCTTAAGTTCGGCTTTACGCTTGTTGGACATGTCGTTACGGATTTGCGCATGGCTCAGCAGTGCAAAGATAAAGGTTCCGCCACAAATGTTGCCTGCGAGAGTAGGCAGGGCGAACGGCCAGAAAAAGTCGCTCCAGTGGAGTGTGCCGTTAAATACCAGATAAAGGATTTCAACGGTCCCGACAACAATGTGCGTGGTATCGGCGAGTGCGATAAGCCAGGTCATCAGGATAATCACCACGATTTTCGCGCTGCCCGCTGACGGGAACATCCAGACCATAGTGGCGATGATCCAGCCGGAGATAATGGCATTAGAGAACATTTCAACCGGCGTATTTTTCATTACGTCCATGCCAATCTTCACGAATGCGTCGCGGGTCGGTTCATCAAAGATTGGCATATACTCGAAGGCCCAGGCTGCAACGCCCGTACCGATCAGGTTCCCCAGCAGCACGACGCTCCAGAGGCGCATCAGTAAACCAAAATTACCAAGGGTCGGATTTTGCATGACGGGCAGTACGGCAGTGACGGTGTTCTCCGTGAAAAGCTGCTGTCGCGCCATAATGACGATAATAAAGCCGAACGTGTAGCCTAAATTCTCCAGCAAAAAACCGCCCGGCACGCCTTCCAGTTGAACGTGAAATATACCTTTGGCGAGCAGAGAGGCACCCATCGACAGACCGGCTGCGATGGCCGACCACAGCAGGGCCATTGCATCACGCTCCATCTCCTTTTCGCCATCCTGGCGAATATGCTCATGAATGGCCATGGCGCGCGACGGCAGGCGATCCTCATCGACTTCTATCTCTTCTCCCCGGTCTTTCTCCTCACTTTCAATCTCATGTTCCTCATTGTTCTCACCAATTTTTTCTTCGTTAATATCTTTCATAACTGCTCCTTCGGGGTAATCGCTCATTTAAGCGTAGCGGCTTTTGGCGCCTTGCCCGTGGGGAAGCTCTTAAATTGCTGAAAATGGCAATAAAGGTGAGACATCTCTTTCAAAGCCAATATAAAATTGCCAGCGAAACGAATTCTTAAAGACAGGCTATGCTGAAATTAGCGTGATGACGCGAGCGGGTCGTCATTGTCCTCGTAGACATCGGTAAGCGTGCTGTTACAATCACTTGCACGTTTCAGGCGGAGCCTCACAGGCTCCGTCACAGATGGCATTCAACGATAGCCATATTGAACAGGGAGAAATATATGAAGCTTCGGCTGTCGGCGCTTGCGCTGGGCGTAACGATGCTTGTGGGCTGCGCCAGCTCTGGCGAGCAAACGGGACGCTCCGATCCTCTCGAAGGATTTAACCGTTCAATGTACAACTTTAACTATAATGTGCTGGATCCATATCTGGTTCGTCCGGTTGCCGTGGCATGGCGTGACTACGTTCCGCAGCCAGCGCGTAACGGGCTGAGCAACTTTACCAGTAACCTGGAAGAGCCAGCGGTGATGGTGAACTACTTCCTCCAGGGCGACCCGTATCAGGGGATGGTGCATTTCACCCGTTTCTTCCTGAACTCTCTGCTGGGTATGGGCGGCTTAATAGATGTCGCAGGCATGGCGAACCCGAAATTACAGCGTGAACAGCCGCATCGTTTCGGCAGCACACTGGGGCATTATGGCGTAGGTTATGGGCCGTATGTGCACCTGCCATTCTACGGCAGCTTTACCGTGCGTGATGATGGCGGCGATATGGTGGATACGCTGTATCCGGTGCTGTCATGGCTCACCTGGCCGCTGTCGATTGGTAAATGGACCGTGGAAGGGATTGAAACGCGTGCGCAACTGCTGGACTCTGACGGTCTGCTGCGTCAGTCTTCCGATCCGTACATCATGGTCCGCGAGGCCTATTTCCAGAACCATGACTTTATTGCCAACGGCGGTAAGCTGAAGCCGGAAGATAATCCGAACGCGAAAGCCATCGAGAACGAATTAAAAGATATCGATTCGGAATAAATAAAAAAGGTGAGCGATGCTCACCTTTTTTAATCGTGTTGGGATTAGAACGCGTAGTTGAAGTTGGTACCAAACAGCCAGGCTTTACCTTCAGAGGTAAACTCGTAAGGGCCTTCCTGGAAGGTCACTTTCTGTCCATGCATGTACGACACGCCCGCGTCGATAGAGGCATTCTCGTTGAACGCGTAGGTTGCCCCCGCACTTACCCAGAAACGGTCCTGATCCGGAATGGAGATAGAACGCTTATCTGCCGGTACCGGACTGTCATCAAATGCCACGCCGGTACGGAACGTCCAGTTGTCATCCATATAATAGGTCGTACCAAGTGCGATACGGTAAGCATCGTGGAAGCTTTCGTCTTTATAGAACAGCGTCTGGCCGTTGCTGCCGGTGGCTTTCAGCTCCTGGAACTGGCTCCAGCTGGTATACGCGAGGCTATAGTGAATAGCCCACTGCGGCGCAACGCGGTTATAACCTGACACTTCCCACATTTCTGGCAGATGCAGTGACAGTGAACCCGGTACGGTTTGATTCGAGGTACCCCATGGAATGGTGGTGCCTGCGCCCGGTACCATACCGTTGACTGGGCTCAGGATGCCGCTTTTGTAATCGCCATCGAAGTCAATCTTCACTTCTGAGCGGTAGGTCAGACCCCAGCGGTTGTTTTTATCCAGTTCATACAGGATACCGGCGTTCCAGCCGTAACCCCACTCGTCACCTTTCAGGCTGGCAATTTTATTGCTGTTTTTCGGCAGCGCAGCAGTTTGCTCCCCGGAATAACGCTCGATTTTTGCATCAGCGTAGACAGCATCAAAGCCCAGACCAAAGCTCCAGTTATCGTTCAGACGATATGCGCCGCTCAGGTTAAGGTTCAGGGTCGTCAGGTCGGTTTTACCGCCGTATTCCCCGGCCGGGTAGTTGTTATTGAACTCCGTTGCCAGGCCATAGTTTGAGGTGACAGAGGCACCCCAACCAAACTGTTCATTGATTGGCGCAACAAAGTGCAGGTTAGGCACCCACGCCGTTGGTGCAATGTTATCCGCCTTCAGATCTGCGCCGGTATACTGAGATTTGCCAGAAATGTTGACATCAGGATCGATGTAAACCGCACCGGCAGAGAAGGTAGGGCGATCAAACATCATGATAAGCGCCGGGTTACGGCTTGCGTTGCCTGCGTCATCGGCAATCGCACCTTCCCCGGAATACGCACGGCCAAGGCCAGAGGAAGAAAATTCGTTTAACTGGAAGCCCGCTGACCAGGCGGACGTTGAGACGATTGCCACTGCAACTGCTAAAGCAGTTTGTTTGAACAGGGTTTTCTGGCTCATGACCATAACCTCATTGAGTTATTTTTATTCAATAATTGTTACATACCGTAACAGGAGCGCGAAGTGTAGGGTCTGAGGTATGACATACAAATCAGACCAGTGGCGAGAGTATAGGTCTGACCAGCTGGGATGTTGCAAGTTTGTTTATTAATATTTTCAAACATGTTTCATGAAACGAGATCTGGTTGGCAAAATTGTGACCAGTACGATTCATCCGAAAAGGTGAATTTTGTTTTAGATCATTTTTTAGTGTGATATTGCTCACTTATCCGGTTTTGCGCCATTAACGGCTGGAGGGGGCTCGTCCGGGGGCGTAAAATAGTCGCATCGTGTTTATCTCGCGCGCTGCGCGAATACAGAGGAAATTGAGCTATGAGTAAATGCAGTGCTGATGAAACCCCGGTTTGCTGCTGTATGGATGTTGGCACCATTATGGACAACACCGATTGCACCGCCTCTTACAGCCGCGTATTCCCTAACCGCGCTGAAGCGGAAGAGACGCTGGCCGCGCTGAGCAAGCGTGCGCGTGAAGTCGAATCCGATCCATGTGAAATCAAATCTACCTTCACGGAAGTGGAAGGCGGCGTACAGCTGGATATCGACTTTGTGTTCGCCTGCGAGGCAGAAACGCTGATCTTCCAGCTGGGCCTGCGTTAATTCCTGCGGTCTGGTGCCCTCACCCCAACCCTCTCCCACGGGAGAGGGCGCAAACACTAAAAACGGTAACCCACGGGTTACCGTTTTGCTTTTACCCTGGGCATTTTCTTTTTCTTCTCTGTGCCTTAGCTCGCAATTTTTCGCTTCCCCGATTGGCTCAATGTAAAAAAATAGTTAAGACTATTATCAGGTCAGACCACTTAACGTGCGCGCAAAATTTTTTTACAGGGGAGTGTTATGAGTCAGGCATTACCGCTTATCACCCGACACGGTGACCGCATTGCCATTGTCAGCGGGTTACGTACGCCGTTTGCACGTCAGGCAACCGCGTTTCACGGTATACCGGCTGTCGATCTGGGAAAAATGGTGGTGGGGGAGATGCTGGCTCGCAGCGAGATCCCGCTAGAGGTTATTGAGCAACTGGTTTTCGGCCAGGTGGTACAGATGCCGGAAGCACCCAATATCGCGCGTGAAATCGTGCTGGGTACCGGCATGAATGTTCATACCGACGCCTACAGCGTCAGCCGCGCCTGCGCTACCAGTTTCCAGGCGGTGGCGAACGTGGCGGAAAGCCTGATGGCGGGGACCATTCGCGCGGGAATTGCCGGCGGCGCGGATTCCTCCTCCGTGCTGCCCATCGGCGTCAGCAAACAGCTGGCCCGCATTCTGGTGGATGCCAACAAAGCTCGCACTACCGGTGCAAAGCTTAAACTCTTCTCGCGTTTACGCCTGCGCGACCTCATGCCCGTGCCACCTGCCGTTGCTGAATACTCCACCGGCCTGCGCATGGGCGATACAGCCGAGCAGATGGCAAAAACCTATGGTATTACCCGCGAACAGCAGGATGCGCTGGCGCATCGCTCGCATCAGCTGGCAGCGAAAGCCTGGTCGGAGGGCAAACTGACCAACGAAGTGATGACCGCCTATGTACCGCCTTACCGGGAACCGCTCGCGGAAGATAACAACGTTCGCGGCACCTCAACGCTGGCAGATTACGCAAAACTGCGACCGGCCTTTGACCGTAAACATGGCACCGTTACGGCGGCCAACAGTACGCCGCTGACGGACGGTGCCGCCGCCGTGATCCTGATGACGGAATCCCGGGCGAAAGAGCTGGGCATCACACCGCTGGGCTATTTGCGCAGCTATGCCTTTACCGCCATCGATGTCTGGCAGGACATGCTGCTCGGACCGGCCTGGTCCACGCCGCTGGCGCTGGAGCGCGCGGGGCTAACGCTCTCCGATCTCACGCTAATTGATATGCACGAAGCCTTTGCCGCACAAACGCTGGCAAACGTGCAGCTTATGGCGAGCGAACGTTTTGCCCGCGACGTGCTGGGCCGCGCACATGCCACAGGCGAAGTGGATCAGAGTAAGTTTAACGTGCTGGGTGGCTCCATTGCCTACGGTCATCCGTTTGCGGCGACCGGCGCGAGAATGATAACCCAGACCTTACACGAACTGCGTCGCCGTGGCGGCGGCTTTGGTCTCGTTACCGCCTGTGCGGCGGGCGGTCTGGGCGCAGCAATGGTTCTGGAGGCTGAATAATGGAAACGACATCTGCATTTAACCTTGCTGTTCGCCTTGATAACGTGGCCGTTATCACCATTGATGTGCCCGACGAAAAAATGAATACCCTGAAGGCGGAGTTCGGCGTTCAGGTGCGTGCGATGCTCAGACAGATCCGCGAAAACAAAGCGATACGTGGCCTGGTATTTATCTCGGCAAAGCCGGATAACTTTATTGCCGGGGCCGATATCAACATGATTGCCCGGGCGACAAGCGCTCAGGAAGCAGAAGATCTGGCGCGTCAGGGGCAGCAGGTGATGGCGGAGATCCATGCGCTGTCGATACCCGTTGTCGCTGCGATCCACGGGGCTTGCCTGGGCGGCGGGCTTGAGCTGGCGCTGGCCTGCCACAGTCGCATCTGTACCGACGATGCGAAAACCGTACTCGGACTGCCTGAAGTACAGCTTGGATTGCTGCCCGGTTCAGGTGGCACGCAGCGCTTGCCGCGGCTGGTGGGCGTCAGTACTGCGCTGGAGATGATTTTAACCGGTAAACAGCTGCGCGCCCGTCAGGCGTTAAAGGCGGGTCTGGTTGATGAGGTCGTTCCGCACGCAATCTTGCTTGAGACTGCCGTTGAGCGGGCGCTGAAAGGTCGTCAGGCGAAACGCCCCCTGCCGGTGCGTGAGCGTATCCTCGCCGGGCCGCTGGGGCGCACGCTGCTGTTTAATATGGTGGGTAAAAAAACCGAGCAAAAAACCAGAGGGAACTATCCGGCAGCGACGCGCATTCTGAAGGTGATTGAAACCGGTTTATCGCAGGGCAGCAGCAGCGGTTATGCCGCGGAAGCGAAAGCGTTTGGCGAGCTGGCGATGACGCCGCAGTCGCAGGCGTTGCGCGGCATTTTCTTTGCCAGCACGGAGGTTAAAAAAGATCCGGGCAGTGAAGCTGAACCGGCTCCGCTGCGCGCCGTTGCGGTTCTGGGTGGTGGGCTGATGGGCGGCGGCATCGCGTTTGTCACCGCCAGCAAAGGCAAATTGCCCGTACGTATCAAAGATATCAATCCTAAGGGCATCAACCACGCGTTGCAGTACAGCTGGCAGAACCTTGATCGCAAAGTGAAACGCCGCCATATCAAGGCCAGCGATCGCGATAAAACCCTCGCGATGATCACTGGCGCCACCGACTACAGTGGGTTTGCACACCGCGATCTGGTGATTGAAGCCGTGTTCGAAGATCTGGCCCTTAAGCAGCAGATGGTAGCGGACGTTGAACAGCATTGCGCGCCGCACACCATTTTCGCGTCAAACACCTCGTCTTTGCCGATCGGCGACATCGCGGCGAAAGCCATGCGCCCGGAGCAGGTGATAGGGCTGCACTATTTCAGTCCTGTCGAAAAAATGCCGCTGGTGGAGGTTATCCCTCATGCCACAACCAGCCCGCAAACTATTGCCACCGTGGTGAAGCTGGCGAAAAAACAGGGCAAAACTCCTGTTGTGGTCGCGGACAAAGCCGGCTTCTACGTCAACCGCATTCTGGCGCCGTATATTAACGAAGCGATGCGGTTGCTGACGGAAGGGGAGAAAATTGAGCACGTCGATGACGCCCTGGTGAAGTTTGGTTTCCCCGTCGGCCCAATCCAACTTTTGGATGAGGTAGGAATTGATACGGGGACTAAAATTATCCCTGTGCTGGAAGCGGCTTATGGCGATCGTTTTGCGCCGCCTGCAAACTTTGTTTCCGCAATTTTGAAGGACGATCGCAAAGGCAGAAAAAATGAACGCGGTTTCTATCTTTACGCCGCGAAAGGGCGTAAAAGCAAGAAACAGGTCGACCCTTCGGTTTATGCGCTTATTCCTGTCACGGGTCAGGGAAAACTGTCGGCGGTTCAGTGTGCTGAGCGCTGCGTGATGATGATGCTCAATGAAGCGGCGCGCTGCTTTGGTGAGCAGGTGATCAAAAGCGCGCGCGACGGCGACATCGGTGCCGTGTTTGGTATCGGTTTTCCGCCATTCCTTGGCGGCCCGTTCCGGTATATGGATACCCTCGGGGCGGGTGAAGTGGTTGCGATCCTGCAACGTCTGGCCTCGCAATACGGTCCACGGTTTACACCTTGTGACGAATTATTGCAGATGGCGGAACGGGGTCAGACATTCTGGCCCGCAAGGGAAACTGATTGCGTAAACTGAAGTCAAAGAAGGGTAAATCCTGAGGTGATGGAACCTGTTTTGGCGAAATTGTAAACAGAGATTGACTATACTTACGCCATTGAGGTAAAAAACAGCGTTTCATTCACCGAATGGATCAGGCACAATGCCCGGCCATCGGGTTTTCTACCTCAGAGCATTAATCGCGGGTAGTTAACGCCGGTGATTCTGGTTAACAAAAGCGGTGCAATATGCAAGTTTTTATCATGCGTCACGGCGACGCGGCACTCGATGCCGCCAGTGACTCAGTACGTCCTTTAACCGTCTGTGGCTGCGACGAATCCCGTCAGATGGCGACATGGCTTAAAGGTCAAAAAGTGGACATTGAACGCGTTCTGGTGAGTCCGTTCCTGCGGGCAGAACAGACGCTGGATGTGGTAGGGGAGTGTATGAACCTGCCATCCAGTGTGGATGTTCTCCCTGAACTCACGCCGTGTGGCGATGTTGGCCTTGTCAGTGCTTACCTTCAGGCGCTGTGCAACGAAGGTGTCGCTTCCGCACTGGTCATTTCCCACCTGCCGCTGGTCGGCTATCTGGTATCTGAGCTGTGCCCGGGCGAAACGCCACCAATGTTCACAACGTCCGCCATTGCCAACGTCACCCTCGACGAAACCGGCAAAGGGGTCTTTAACTGGCAAATGAGTCCGTGCAACCTGAAGATGGCTAAAGCTATCTGACGTGACGTGCGATATGGCGGGGTGCCGCGTGCCTCCCGCCATCCTGTCAGGGCAACTCTGGCGGCTGCCACTCCTCAACTTCAATCAACACCAGCAATGCGGCATCTCCGCCGTACTCTTTTGGTGCCTGATGAAAAGCCATTACGTGCGGATGCTGAGCCAGCCACAGCGGCGTCTGTTGTTTGAGAATATGTTTGCCGTGACCGTGCATCACGCAGGCGCAAAAAACATGCTCGCGTCGGCACGCCGCGATCAACGCCCCCAGCTCCTGCTTCGCCTGCATCTGGGTCAACCCGTGCAGATCGAGGAACAGCTCCGGCGAGTAATCTCCCCGGCGTAATTTTTTCAGTTCAAAATGGCTAACGTCTTCGCGCACGTATTTCACCGCGCCCTGCGTATTTAGCAGCGGCTGAAACTCATCTGAAAAATAGTGGCTGTTATCGGCCTGCTCCTGGAGCAGACGTTTGACCGGAACCTCGCTGATTTTTTTACGCTGCGGGCGATGGACAATGGTGTCGTGCGTGATTTTACGCGTCCCGGTCATCAGCTGGCGGAAGAGAGCCTGATCCTCCTCGCTGAGCGATGTTTTCTTTTTCATTCGTCATTCTCATCTCGTATTTCCGATAGTGTACCCGACTAAACGCATTTTTTAACCTCAAGCGACACGCGTCATTGCTGATTTATCGCCGTCTTCATGGCAAACTAGCCGCCGAAAATTATGCGAGCATGCCCTGGAGGAAAGAGTGGATAAAATTTTTGTCGATGAAGCAGTAAACGAGCTGCATACCATACAGGACATGTTGCGCTGGTCGGTTAGCCGCTTCAGCGCCGCCAATATCTGGTACGGACACGGCACCGATAACCCGTGGGATGAGGCCGTCCAGCTGGTGCTGCCGTCACTCTACCTGCCGCTGGATATTCCGGAAGACATGCGCACCGCGCGCCTGACCTCCAGTGAAAAACACCGCATCGTTGAGCGCGTGATCCGTCGCGTGAACGAGCGTATTCCGGTGGCTTACCTGACCAACAAAGCCTGGTTCTGCGGCCATGAGTTCTATGTTGATGAGCGTGTGCTGGTGCCGCGTTCGCCGATTGGCGAGCTGATCAACAACCACTTTGACGGCCTGATTAACCATCAGCCGCAGCACATACTTGATATGTGCACCGGCAGCGGCTGCATCGCGATTGCCTGCGCGTACGCCTTCCCGGAAGCGGAAGTGGACGCCGTCGATATCTCCACCGACGCGCTGGCCGTCACCGAACATAACATTGAAGAGCACGGCCTGATCCATCACGTCACGCCTATCCGCTCTGATCTGTTCCGCGACCTGCCGACGCTGCAATACGACCTGATCGTCACCAATCCACCGTACGTGGATGCCGAAGACATGTCCGATCTGCCGAACGAGTACCGTCACGAGCCGGAGCTGGGCCTGGCGTCAGGCTCTGACGGGCTGAAGCTGACCCGCCGCATCCTGGCCTGCGCGCCGGATTATCTGACCGACGATGGCGTTCTGATTTGTGAAGTGGGTAACAGCATGGTACATCTGATAGAGCAGTACCCGGATGTGCCGTTCACCTGGCTTGAGTTCGACAACGGCGGTGACGGCGTCTTTATGCTGACCAAAACGCAACTGCTTGATGCACGCGAATACTTCAGCATTTACAAAGATTAATCCAGCGGGCTTCGGCCCGTTTCACAACGCTCAAACACAAACAACAACATCGGAGCCGTGATGGCAGGAAACAGTATTGGACAGGTATTCCGTGTGACCACCTTTGGCGAGTCGCACGGTCTGGCACTGGGTTGTATCGTTGATGGCGTCCCGCCAGGCATCGAACTGACCGAAGCCGATTTACAGCATGACCTTGACCGTCGTCGTCCGGGTACCTCTCGCTACACCACGCAGCGTCGCGAGCCGGACCAGGTCAAAATTCTCTCCGGCGTTTTTGAAGGCCGTACCACCGGGACCAGCATTGGTCTGCTGATTGAAAACACCGATCAGCGCTCCCAGGACTACGGCGCGATTAAAGACGTCTTCCGTCCGGGCCACGCCGACTATACCTACGAACAAAAATATGGCTTTCGCGACTATCGCGGCGGCGGACGTTCTTCCGCGCGTGAAACCGCGATGCGCGTGGCGGCAGGTGCGATTGCCAAAAAATATCTCCAGCAGAAATTCGGCATCGTTATCCGCGGCTGTCTGACCCAGATGGGCGACATTCCGCTGGCAATCAAAGACTGGGATCAGGTAGAACTTAACCCGTTCTTCTGCGCCGATGCCGACAAGCTGGACGCGCTGGACGAGCTGATGCGTGGCCTGAAAAAAGAGGGCGACTCCATTGGTGCGAAAGTCACCGTGGTGGCCGACGGTGTGCCGGCTGGCTGGGGCGAGCCGGTATTTGACCGCCTCGACGCTGACATCGCCCACGCGCTGATGAGCATCAACGCGGTGAAAGGCGTTGAAATCGGCGACGGTTTTGACGTGGTTAAGCTTCGCGGCAGCCAGAACCGCGACGAAATCACGAAGGCGGGTTTCCAGAGCAACCATGCGGGCGGCATTCTGGGCGGCATCAGCAGCGGGCAGCAAATTATTGCCAATATCGCGCTGAAGCCAACGTCCAGCATTACCGTGCCGGGCCACACGATTAACCGTTCAGGCGATGAAGTAGAGATGATCACCAAAGGACGGCACGATCCATGCGTGGGGATCCGCGCGGTACCGATCGCAGAAGCGATGCTGGCGATCGTGCTGATGGATCACTTCCTGCGCCAGCGCGCGCAGAATGCGGATGTGTCGACCACCATTCCACGCTGGTAACTATGAAAAAAACCGCAATCGCTCTGCTGGCGCTGCTGGCCAGTGGAGCAAGCCTGGCCGCCACGCCGTGGCAGAAAATCACCCACCCGGTAGCGGGAAGCGCGCAGTCCATTGGCGCTTTCTCCAACGGGTGTATCGTCGGCGCGCAGGAACTTCCGCTGCAGTCGGACACCTATCAGGTGATGCGCACCGACCAGCGCCGTTACTTCGGCCATCCTGACCTGGTACTGTTTATTCAGCGTCTTGGCAACCAGGTGCATAACCTGGGGCTGGGGACGATGCTGATTGGCGATATGGGGATGCCTGCAGGTGGTCGCTTCAACGGCGGTCACGCCAGCCACCAGACCGGACTGGATGTGGACATCTTCCTGCAACTGCCGAAAACGCGCTGGAGCTCAACGCAGCTGCTGAAACCGCAGGCGCTGGATCTGGTCTCGGCCGACGGTAAACGGGTCGTCGCCTCGCGCTGGTCGCCGGAAATTTCCAGCATGATTAAGCTGGCGGCAGAGGATAACGACGTCACACGGATCTTTGTTAACCCGGCCATCAAGCAGCAGCTTTGCCTGGATGCGGGAACGGATCGCGACTGGCTGCGTAAAGTGCGCCCGTGGTTCCAGCACCGGGCGCATATGCATGTTCGCCTGCGCTGCCCGGCGAACAGCCTGGAATGTGAAGATCAGCCGCTGCCACCGCCTGGCGATGGTTGTGGTTACGAACTGCAAAGCTGGTTTGAACCGGCCAAGCCTGGAACCTCTAAGCCTGAGAAGAAGACACCGCCTCCGTTGCCGCCTTCCTGCCAGGCGCTACTGGATGAGCATGTACTTTAATGGATAATTTCGTCGATCTGTTTATGGTGTCACCGCTGCTGCTGGCGGTGCTCTTTTTTGTTGCGATGTTAGCCGGATTTATCGATGCCCTGGCGGGCGGTGGCGGGTTGCTCACCGTTCCGGCGCTGCTGGCGGCAGGCATGAGCCCTGCCCAGGCGCTTGCCACCAACAAACTCCAGGCATGCGGCGGTTCGCTCTCCTCATCGCTCTACTTTGTTCGGCGCAAAGTGGTGAATCTCGCCGATCAGAAGCTCAATATCCTGATGACGTTTATTGGCTCGACGGCGGGCGCGCTGCTGGTCCAGCACGTACAGTCCGACATTCTGCGCCAGATCCTGCCGATTCTGGTTATCTGTATTGGCCTCTATTTCTTACTGATGCCAAAGCTCGGCGAGGAAGACCGGGCGCGGCGACTGCACGGCCTGCCGTTTGCGCTGATTGCCGGTGGCTGCGTCGGTTTTTACGACGGCTTCTTTGGTCCGGGAGCAGGCTCGTTTTACGCGCTGGCATTCGTGACGCTGGCCGGGTTCAACCTCGCCAAATCCACCGCCCACGCCAAAGTCCTCAACGCAACCTCCAACGTTGGCGGTCTGCTGCTGTTTATCATTGGCGGCAAGGTTATCTGGGCTACCGGATTTGTGATGATGGCGGGGCAGTTTTTGGGCGCGCGCGCAGGCTCGCGTCTGGTATTAAGCAAAGGGCAAAAGCTGATCCGCCCGATGATTGTTGTTGTCTCGGCGGTGATGAGCGCCAAACTTCTTTATGACAGCCATGGACAGGAGATCCTCACCTGGTTGGGGATGAACTAATGAACAGTACGCATAAATACGAACAGCTGATTGAGATCTTCGACAGCTGTTTTGCTGATGATTTTAATACCCGTCTGATTAAAGGCGACGACGAACCGATCTATCTTCCTGCTGATGACCAGGTTTCATACAACCGCATCGTCTTTGCCAATGGCTTTTACGCCAGCGGTTTGCACGAGATTTCGCACTGGTGCATCGCGGGGAAAGCGCGTCGCGAGCTGGTGGACTTTGGTTACTGGTACTGCCCGGACGGGCGCGACGCCGCCACCCAGGGGCAGTTCGAAGATGTGGAGGTGAAACCGCAGGCGCTGGAGTGGCTGTTCTGCGTGGCAGCGGGTTTCCCGTTCAACGTCAGCTGTGACAACCTTGAAGGCGACTTCGAGCCAGACCGTATCGTCTTCCAGCGCCGCGTGCATGCGCAGGTGATGGAATATCTTGAGAAAGGCATCCCGGAACGTCCGGCACGCCTGATCGAGGCTTTACAAAATTATTACCATACGCCGGAGATCACGGCGGAATGCTTCCCGTGGCCGGAAGATTTATAACAGAGGAAAGAAGATGATCGCAGAATTTGAATCACGCATTCTGGCGTTAATTGATGACATGGTGGAACACGCCAGCGATGATGAGCTGTTCGCCAGCGGTTATCTGCGTGGTCACCTGACGCTGGCGGTAGCCGCGCTGGAAGCCGGGGACGATCACTCTGCCGACGCCGTTCACGCGGAAGTTACTCGCAGCCTTGAAAAAGCCATTCTGGCCGGGGAACTGTCTCCACGCGACCAGTCTTTAGTGCTGGGCATGTGGGACAATTTGTTCCAGCAGGCTAAACGCTAAGTTGCCGCCTTCTCTTCCCTCTCCCTTTTGGGGAGAGGGCCAGGGTGAGGACACCAGACCGCACCCTACTTAACCCTTTTCCCCTTCAGCAATTTCCGCACCCACAGTCGGTTCGGATTAAGCCCCGCGAGCGTAACCCTGTCCAGCGGAACCGGCTCATCGCTCATTTGCGCGGCTAGCACTTCAGCCAGCAATGGCGCGGAGCATAATCCCCGCGAGCCTAAGCCACCCAACATAAACAGTTCCGGATAAACGGGCGCACTTACCGCCGTTTCTTTGTTGTCTGCAAGATCCTGATAGACTTCAAGCGTGGCGTCATAGTCCGGCACGTTTCCCGCCATCGGCAGGTGATCGCGGGTCGCGCAGCGTACGCCGCAGCGCGCCTGACCCTCACTGACATCAACCTCTTTCGCCCACGACGCATTCGGGAAACAGTCGAGCAGGCGCTGGCGGTTTTGCTGCTGATCCGCTTCGCTGTACTGCATATCTGTTTCACCGCGATGATAGCTGGCACCGATGCAGTGATGGCCGTTGGACGGATTTTGCGGCGTCGCGTAGCCGTCGTAACACAGCACCTGACGCAGTTTGCTCAGTTCGGGCGCAGTGGGGATATGGCTCACCTGGCCGCCGACTGGATAAACCGGCAATGACGCTGTCTGGGTAAACTGAGTGATGTGATGTCCGTTGGCCAGTACAACGCTGGCATGCTGCGACGCATTGCCGTCAGCAAAACGCAGTTCCCAGTGCGCAGTGCGGCTTAGCGATTCAACCTTGTGGGCATAATGCACTGTCAACCCACGCGACTGCCCGAGGGCTATCGCCGCAGAAGTCAGTTCAGCCGGACATAGCCAGCCGCCGAGTGGATACTGAATTCCGCCGCAGCCGGTGTCGACGCCAGCGGTCTCAGCAACCTGCTGAGCCGTCACTGCATGGGCGATGGTTTCCGGCAGCCCCAGCGACAGCATTTGGGTGATTTTCTGTTGGCTCTTCTCATCCCAGCCCAACTGCGTCACACCGCACCAGTCGTGGTCGAACGCAACCGGCAGGCTATCGTAAAGGCGACGAGCAAACGTAAACGCAGCCGGGAAGAACTGGAACAGTGCTGGATCGTGTGAACTTAATAAGGGATAAAGCGCGCCCTGACGGTTGCCTGATGCACCCATCGCCGGTGCCTCGTCAGCGCAGTAGAGCGTCACCTGCCAGCCACGGTGCAGCAGCGCCAGTGAGAGCAGGGCGCTGGCAATACCTCCGCCCACAATGGCGACCTCACGCGACGCACTGGGGCGGCGAGCAAACCAGGGTGCCTGTGCCGGGATCGCCAGATCCTGCTCCATCACCCCCACCAGCATGTCGCGTTTGCGGCCAAAGCCTTTGGTTTTCCGCATGGTAAACCCCGCCTCCTGCAACCCACGGCGGACAAAGCCCGCCGAGGTGAAGGTGGCAAGCGTCGCGCCCGGGCGTGCCAGACGTGCCATTGCGCTGAACAGGTGCGGACTCCACATGTCAGGGTTTTTGGCGGGCGCAAAACCGTCCAGGAACCAGGCGTCCACTTTCTGATGCATTGAGTCATCGAGCTTATCGGTCAGGTCGTTAATGTCGCCAAGCCACAGGTCGAGCGTGACGCGTCCGTCGTCCAGAATCAGACGATGACAGCCGCCGATAGCCGGTGGCCACTGGGCCTGAAGCTGTTCCGCCCAGTGGGCAAGCTCCGGCCAGCGCTGATGGGCAAGCCGCAGATCGTGTGCGGTAAGCGGAAATTTTTCGAAACTGATGAAATGTAATCTTTGTAAGGTAGCCTCGGGGTGTGCAGCGCGAAACTGGTCGAAGGCCTGCCAGAGGGTCAAAAAATTCAGCCCGGTGCCGAAACCGCTCTCCGCGACGACAAACAGGCTGCGCGGATGCTCAGGGAAGCGGGTGCTGAGATGATTTCCTTCGAGGAAGACATAGCGCGTCTCTTCCAGTCCGTTATCATTAGAAAAGTAGACGTCATCAAAATCTCGGGAAACAGGTGTACCCTCAGCGTTGAATTCGAGGTTGGCAGGTTGTATGGCGTTTTGTTTCACGTAAGTTACTCGTCCGACAGGCAGTGGCACGATCTTAGCGATGTGAGCCCATCGGTGCAAATTTCCACAGAAAATCGCTGATCGGACTTGTTCGGCGTACAAGTGTACGCTATTGTGCGACTCGAAACTTTTTATAGTGCGACTTACAGAGGTATTGAATGAAACGTGCAGTGATTACTGGCCTGGGCATCGTTTCCAGCATCGGTAATAACCAGCAGGAAGTCCTGGCATCTCTGCGTGAAGGACGCTCCGGGATCACTTTCTCTGAAGAGTTTAAAGATTCTGGAATGCGTAGCCACGTATGGGGTAACGTTAAACTGGATACCACCGGTTTAATTGACCGTAAAGTGGTTCGTTTCATGAACGATGCCTCTATCTACGCCTATCTTTCCATGCAGGAAGCGATCAAGGATTCTGGTCTGAGCGAAGACGCTTACCAGAACAACCCACGCGTGGGCCTGATTGCAGGCTCCGGCGGTTCCTCTAAAGCTCAGGTGTTCGGTGCTGACGCCATGCGCAGCCCGCGCGGCCTGAAAGCGGTCGGTCCATATGTTGTGACCAAAGCCATGGGTTCAGCGGTTTCCGCGTGCCTGGCAACGCCGTTCAAAATCCACGGTGTGAACTACTCCATCAGCTCCGCATGTGCGACCTCCGCACACTGTATCGGTAATGCGGTTGAGCAGATCCAGCTGGGCAAACAGGACATCGTATTTGCTGGCGGTGGCGAAGAGCTGGGCTGGGAAATGGCCTGTGAGTTCGACGCGATGGGCGCACTGTCCACCAAATACAACGAAACGCCAGACAAAGCATCCCGTACCTATGATGCACACCGCGACGGTTTTGTTATCGCTGGCGGCGGCGGTATGGTTGTGGTTGAAGAGCTGGAACACGCGCTGGCGCGTGGCGCGCACATCTACGCTGAGATCGTGGGCTACGGCGCAACGTCTGACGGCGCTGACATGGTTGCTCCATCCGGCGAAGGCGCGGTGCGCTGCATGAAGATGGCGATGCACGGCGTTGATACCCCAATCGACTACCTGAACTCCCACGGCACCTCAACGCCGGTAGGTGACGTGAAAGAGCTGGGTGCGATCCGTGAAGTGTTCGGCGACAACAGTCCGGCGATCTCTGCAACCAAAGCCATGACCGGTCACTCTCTGGGTGCGGCGGGCGTGCAGGAAGCGATCTACTCTCTGCTGATGCTGGAAAACGGCTTTATCGCGCCAAGCATCAACATCGACGAGATGGACGAGCAGGCGGCAGGCCTGAACATCGTGACCGAAACCACCGAACGTGAGCTGACGACCGTTATGTCCAACAGCTTCGGTTTCGGCGGCACCAACGCCACGCTGGTGATGCGTAAGCTGAAAGCGTAAGCGTTTGAAGATATAGTAGAAGGGAGCCACGCGGCTCCCTTTTTTTTTGCCAGAACACGGAGTTATGCATGAAGGCTGTTACCCCTGAGAAGAGCGCTCCTTCCGGGAACCTTTCCCTTTTCCGCATCGCCTTTGCGGTGTTTCTGACCTACATGACCGTTGGTCTGCCGCTGCCGGTGATCCCCTTGTTCGTTCACCAGGAGCTGGGCTATGGCAACACCATGGTCGGTATTGCGGTGGGCATTCAGTTTTTAGCGACGGTATTAACCCGGGGTTACGCCGGTCGCCTCGCGGATCAGCACGGCGCAAAACGCTCGGCGTTGCAGGGCATGTTTGCCTGCGGGCTGGCGGGGGGAGCCTGGCTGCTGGCGGCGCTGTTGCCGATAGATGCAGCGTATAAATTCGCGCTGCTGGTGGCAGGGCGCCTGATCCTCGGCTTTGGCGAAAGCCAGCTGCTGACCGGCACCCTGACCTGGGGAATGGGGCTGGTGGGACCTGCGCGTTCCGGAAAAGTGATGTCCTGGAACGGGATGGCGATTTACGGCGCGCTGGCGGCAGGCGCACCACTGGGGCTGCTGATCCACAGCCAGTTTGGTTTTGCGGCGCTGGCAGGCACTACCATGGTATTGCCGCTGCTGGCGTGGGCGTTTAACGGTTCGGTGCGCAAGGTGCCCGCCCATAAAGGCGAGCGTCCTTCGCTGTGGAGCGTGGTGGGGCAAATCTGGCAACCGGGGCTTGGGCTGGCGCTTCAGGGAGTGGGCTTTGCGGTTATCGGTACCTTCGTCTCCCTCTATTTCATGAGCCGCGGCTGGGCGATGGCAGGCTTTACGCTGACGGCTTTTGGCGGCGCATTTGTATTGATGCGCGTGCTGTTTGGCTGGATGCCGGATCGCTTTGGCGGCGTGAAGGTGGCGGTGGCGTCACTGGTCATTGAGACCGTGGGTCTGGTACTGCTCTGGCAGGCGCCGTCCGCATCCGTTGCGCTGCTGGGTGCGGCGTTAACCGGCTGCGGCTGTTCGCTGATCTTCCCGGCGCTGGGCGTTGAAGTGGTGAAGCGCGTGGCTCCGCAGGTGCGCGGCACGGCGCTGGGCGGCTATGCGGCGTTTCAGGATATCTCTTACGGCATCACCGGGCCGCTGGCGGGGCTGCTTGCAACGTCGTTTGGCTATCCTTCCGTATTTCTCGCCGGTGCGGTGTCAGCGGTAGTGGGGATTGTGGTGACGCTGGTGGCGTTTCGCAGGTCGTAGTTTTTGCCCGGTGGCGCTCCGCTTACCGGGCCTACAACCGCGCGAACCGTAGGCCGGGTAAGGCGTTGCCGCCACCCGGCAGTTTTAAGCAACCAGCCAGAAAATCGCCAGCGCAATCAGCAACGCGATAAACATCAATCCCGGACGGGCAGAAAGCGTCTTGAACGTGTCAACAACGGGGGCAAACAGCGGGTTGTAGATCGGCTGAATGTTTCTTACCTCCGGCACGCCGCCTTCCCGCTCGGCGCGGCGAACGAAGATCTGATTCAGTAAATCCTGTACCTGCGCGGTGGTCAGCACGGTTTGCGGTGTCGCCTGCCAGCTCTGCTGGGCGTAATCCCGGATCATATCGAACTCGTGCGGTTCCAGCGGTTGTTTCAGTGCCGCCTGTACGCTGTGCAGGGTCGGAGCGCTCTGGGTGCTGAGCGTCTGACGCGCCTGGAGCCAGGTGACCAGATGGGTAAACTGTTTTGCCGGGATCATCTCGCCCGCTTTCACACCGGAAAGTTCCAGCATGGATTGCCAGATAAGCTTTGTCGGTTCGCCGGTGGCGGCAGCCAGCTTAGTGACCATCTGCTTGAGCGTATTATGCTCCGCAGGCTGCAATGGCCGTTCTGTAGACGGGCGCTGTTGCGGCTGCGGGATAGAAAGCTGATTGCTTTGCAGCAGGGTCAACACGGTTTTCAGCTGTTCCGGCGAAAGCTGGCTCAGGGCGGTATGACCGTACTGTTGACGGATAAAATCACTCACTGCCTGACGATTATTCCCCTGGCCCAACAGCTCGGTCAGCTGCGAGATAATCTGGCGGGTAGTATGTTGCTGCTGTGCGCTGGTAAGACGCTGGTTCAGGTTTTGTTCGGCGGCAGGGAAATGGCGCGACTGTAGCGGCGCATCGTTTCTTACGCCCAAATCGTGCTTAACGCCGGCCCATACCTCTGCGTTTTGCTGTGAGGTCAACGCAATAAGACGCGTGATCAGACGCTCCAGTACGGTGCGTTGCTGCGTGGAGAGCGGTTGTTCGCCTGGCGTGTTGGGCGTTACGGGGCCTTCACCCGGAGGGCGCGGAGGCGTACCTGAAATGGGCTGCATCGTCAAAAATCCTTAAAGTCAAACTCAGCGTAACCGGGCGGAGATATATGCCCGGCGGCGAGATTATGGCACACTTGGCAGGTTTACTTCCTCTCAAACAGGTACTCAGACGTGAAAATCCTCGTTGATGAAAATATGCCTTACGCCCGTGAGCTGTTCAGCCGCCTGGGTGAGGTTAAGGCTGTCCCTGGTCGCCCGATTCCGGTCAGCGAACTGGACGATGCAGACGCCCTGATGGTGCGCTCGGTGACCAAAGTAAATGAGGCGCTGCTCACCGGCAAAGGGGTTAAATTTGTCGGGACGGCAACGGCCGGGACCGATCATGTGGATGACCAGTGGCTTAAGCAGGCGGGGATTGGTTTTTCTGCGGCACCAGGCTGTAACGCCATTGCCGTCGTGGAATATGTATTCTCCTCGCTATTGATGCTGGCCGAGCGCGATGGTTTTGCGCTGAAAGACCGCACCGTCGGGATTGTGGGTGTGGGCAACGTGGGCGGACGTCTGCAAAAGCGTCTGGAAGCCTGGGGCATCCGCACTCTGCTGTGCGATCCGCCGCGTAAGGATAACGGCGATGAGGGCGATTTCCGCACGCTGGATGAGCTGGTCGACGAGTGCGACGTCATCACCTTCCATACGCCGCTCTTTAAAGAAGGGCCGTACAAGACTCTGCACCTGGCCGACGAAAAGCTGATCCGCCGTCTGAAGGCTGGCACTATTCTGATAAATGCCTGCCGGGGACCGGTGGTGGATAACGCGGCGCTGCTGACATGTCTCGACGAGGGTCAAGATCTTAGCGTCGTACTGGACGTCTGGGAGCCAGAGCCGGATCTCAACGTCGCATTGCTGAATAAGGTGGACGTGGGTACCGCGCATATCGCGGGTTATACCCTTGAAGGCAAAGCGCGTGGCACAACCCAGGTGTTTGAGGCTTACAGCGCCTTTATCGGCCATCCGCAGCAGGTCGCGCTGGATACGCTGCTGCCCGCCCCGGAATTTGGTCGCATTACCCTTCATGGACCGCTGGATGAGGCAACGCTGAAAAGACTGGTGCATTTGGTGTATGATGTGCGCCGCGATGACGCGCTGCTGCGTAAAGTGGCGGGTATTCCGGGTGAGTTTGACAAGCTGCGCAAAAATTACCTTGAGCGCCGCGAGTGGTCCTCCCTGTATGTGATGTGCGATGACGCCCCCGCGGCGGCGCTGTTGCATCAGCTGGGATTTAACGCCGTTCACCACCCGGCACGTTAATGTCTTCTTAATGCTCCCTGTCGGATATTCCGGCAGGGACGCTTTTTTATTTCTGGAGTAAACCACCATGTCTGAAGGCTGGAACATTGCCATTTTGGGTGCCACTGGCGCCGTGGGCGAAGCCCTGCTTGAAACCCTTGCTGAGCGTCAGTTCCCGGTGGGCGACATTTACGCGCTGGCGCGTACCGACAGCGCAGGAGAACATCTGCGTTTCGGCGGGAAATCCGTGATGGTGCAGGATGCCGCCGCGTTTGACTGGACACAGGCTCAGCTTGCGTTTTTTGCCGCAGGTGCGGAAGCCACGGCATCCTACATTGAAGAAGCGACCAATTCAGGCTGTCTGGTGATCGACCTGAGCGGCCTGTTCTCCCTGGAGCCGGATGTGCCGCTGGTGGTGCCGGACGTCAACCCGTTTGTGCTGGCTGACTACCGCAACCGCAATATCATTGCAGTACCGAACAGCCTCACCAGCCAGCTGCTGACCGCGCTGAAGCCGCTGATCGACGACGGTGGCCTGTCGCGTATTTCCGTGACCAGCCTGCTGTCAGCCTCCGCTAACGGCAAAAAAGCCGTAGACGCACTGGCAGGGCAGAGCGCGAAGCTGCTGAACGGTATCCCGATCGACGAAGATGATTTCTTTGGCCGCCAGCTGGCGTTCAACATGCTGCCGCTGCTACCGGATCGTGAAGGTTCGGTGCGGGAAGAGCGTCGTATCGTCGATGAAGCACGCAAAATTCTGCAGGATGACGGTCTGATGATCTCCGCGAACGTCGTGCAGTCTCCGGTCTTTTACGGCCACGCGCAGATGGTTGGGTTTGAAGCCCTGCGTCCGCTGGCGGCTGAAGAAGCCCGCGACGCGTTTGGCCGCGGTGAGGACCTTGTCCTGTCCGAAGAGAGTGAATTCCCGACGCAGGTGGGCGACGCTACCGGCAGCGCGCATCTCTCTGTGGGCTGCGTGCGTAACGATTACGGTATGCCTGAGCAGGTGCAGTTCTGGTCCGTTGCCGACAACGTGCGTTTTGGCGGCGCGCTGATGGCGGTCAAAATCGCGGAAAAACTGGTGCAGGAGTATCTGTACTGATGTCAGATGTGGAACAAAAGCCGGTCCATAGAATTGCCCTCGGCATTGAATACGATGGCAGTAAATACTATGGCTGGCAGCGGCAGAATGAGGTGCGCAGCGTCCAGGAGAAGCTGGAGAAAGCGCTCTCTCAGGTGGCGAATGAACCGATAAGCGTCTTCTGTGCGGGCCGCACCGATGCCGGCGTTCACGGCACGGGGCAGGTGGTGCATTTTGACACCACCGCCGTGCGCAAAGACGCGGCCTGGACGCTGGGTGTAAATGCGAATTTGCCTGGTGACATTGCCGTGCGTTGGGTGAAAGCTGTGCCGGATGATTTTCACGCGCGTTTCAGCGCGACGGCGCGGCGCTACCGTTATGTCATCTACAACCAGCGCCTGCGTCCGGCGGTGTTAAGCCAGGGCGTGACGCATTTTTATGAACCGCTGGATGCAGAACGTATGCAGCGTGCGGCGCAGTGTCTGATTGGAGAGAATGATTTTACGTCGTTTCGTGCGGTGCAGTGTCAGTCCCGTACGCCGTGGCGTAACGTCATGCACATTAACGTCAGTCGTTATGGCGCGTATGTGGTGGTGGATATCAAAGCCAATGCCTTTGTACATCATATGGTGCGGAATATTGTAGGCAGCCTGATGGAAGTGGGCGCCGGACACCAGCCGGAGAGCTGGATTGCAGAACTGCTGGCAGCGAAGGACAGAACGCTTGCGGCAGCAACGGCGAAAGCGGAAGGTCTGTATCTGGTTTCGGTGGATTACCCGGACCGGTTCGACCTGCCAAAACCGCCAATGGGCCCGCTGTTTTTAGCGGACTAAACAAAGGCGCAATTAGGGCTTAGACAATATGGACGTAATACGTTTTCTGATTGATTTCATCCTGCACATTGATGTTCACCTGGCGGAGCTGGTCGCGCAGTACGGCGTCTGGGTATACGCCATTCTGTTCCTCATTCTGTTCTGTGAAACCGGCCTTGTGGTTACGCCGTTCCTGCCGGGAGATTCACTGCTGTTCGTGGCGGGCGCGTTATCCGCACTGCCAACGAATGACCTGAATGTCCACCTGATGGTCGTCCTGATGATCATCGCCGCGATTATTGGTGATGCGGTCAACTACACTATCGGGCGGGTGTTTGGCGAGCGGTTGTTCAGTAATCCGGACTCGAAGATTTTCCGCCGCAGTTATTTAGATAAGACCCATGCGTTCTATGAGCGCCATGGCGGTAAGACCATTATCCTTGCCCGTTTTGTGCCTATTGTGCGCACATTTGCACCGTTTGTGGCGGGAATGGGTCACATGTCCTATCGTCATTTTGCCATGTACAACGTGGTGGGCGCGCTGCTATGGGTACTGCTGTTTACCTATGCGGGCTACCTGTTTGGCGATCTGCCGGTGGTTCAGGAAAACCTTAAGTTACTGATTGTAGCGATTATTGTGCTTTCCGTTCTGCCGGGTGTGATCGAAATTATTCGTCACAAACGCGCGGCGGCAAAACAAGCGAAGTAAGTGCACGCTGGCGGTTCGACCACTTTTTTATCCAAAGTTTCGGGCTGTTATGTTTTAATGTGCAACATTCATGGTCTGTTGGAGGCAAAAATGGCATTATTCGCCTCTTACAGCAAAACTGGCATACGACCAGGTTCAGGCAGAAAGGTTATCAATGAGCTGGATTGAACGAATTAAAAGCAACATTACCCCAACGCGTAAAGCGAGCATTCCTGAAGGGGTATGGACGAAGTGTGATAGCTGCGGCCAGGTTCTGTATCGCGCAGAGCTGGAACGCAATCTTGAGGTGTGTCCGAAGTGTGACCACCATATGCGTATGTCGGCGCGCAACCGCCTGCATAGCCTGCTGGACGAAGGTTCTCTGGTAGAACTGGGCAGCGAACTGGAGCCAAAAGATGTGCTTAAGTTCCGCGACTCCAAAAAATACAAAGATCGTCTGGCCTCTGCACAGAAAGAGACCGGCGAGAAAGACGCGCTGATCGTCATGAAAGGCACCCTGCATGAGATGCCGGTGGTTGCCGCCGCGTTTGAGTTCGCCTTTATGGGCGGCTCAATGGGCTCTGTGGTTGGTGCGCGTTTCGTGCGTGCCGTTGAGCAGGCGCTGGAAGACAACTGCCCGCTGATCTGCTTCTCTGCCTCCGGTGGCGCACGAATGCAGGAAGCGCTGATGTCCCTGATGCAGATGGCGAAAACCTCTGCCGCGCTGGCGAAAATGCAGGAGCGCGGTCTGCCGTACATCTCGGTACTGACCGACCCAACCATGGGCGGCGTTTCTGCAAGCTTCGCGATGCTGGGCGACCTGAACATCGCTGAGCCAAAAGCGCTGATCGGCTTTGCCGGTCCTCGCGTTATCGAGCAGACCGTACGTGAGAAACTGCCGCCGGGCTTCCAGCGCAGTGAGTTCCTCATTGAGAAGGGTGCTATCGACATGATCGTCCGCCGCCCGGAGATGCGCCTCAAACTGGCAAGCGTCCTGGCGAAGCTGATGAATCTGCCGTCGCCGAGCCCGGACGAGCCGCGCGAAGGCGTGGTGGTACCGGATCAGGAACCCGAGGCCTGATAACTGAAAAGGGCAGGGCCAAATGGCGCTGCCCTTTTGCTTTCTAAACCGTTAATGACAACCGGGCATCATGGAAAATAAAAGCATTCCTCAAGCCACGTCGCCCCTGGCCGCGTGGCTTTCTTATCTGGAAAACCTGCACAGTAAAACTATCGACATGGGCCTTGAGCGCGTAAGCCAGGTTGCCGCGCGCCTTGACGTGCTGAAACCTGCGCCTTTCGTGTTTACCGTGGCCGGCACTAACGGTAAAGGCACCACCTGCCGCACGCTGGAATCTTTCCTGATGGCCGCCGGTTATAAGGTAGGCGTTTACAGCTCGCCGCATCTGGTGCGCTACACCGAGCGCGTGCGGGTGCAAAACACCGAGCTGGCCGAATCGGCCCATACGGCGTCGTTTGCCGCTATCGAAGCCGCGCGCGGCGATACCTCATTAACCTATTTCGAATACGGCACCCTGTCGGCGCTGTGGCTGTTTAAGCAGGCGCAGCTGGACGTGGTGATCCTGGAAGTGGGTCTGGGTGGACGTCTGGATGCCACAAATATGGTAGATGCGGATGTCGCCGTCGTCACCAGCATCGCGCTGGATCACACCGACTGGCTGGGGCCCGACCGCGAAAGCATTGGCCGTGAGAAGGCCGGTATTTTCCGGGCCGATAAGCCTGCCGTGGTTGGCGAACCGGACATGCCACATACCATCGCTGAAGTGGCGAAAGAGAAGGGTGCTCGTCTGCTGCGTCGCGGCGTGGACTGGCAGTATGAGGTGCAGGACAACGGCTGGCGCTTTAGCGACGCGCAGGGCGTGCTGGAGAATCTGCCGCTGCCGCAGGTGCCACAGCCTAACGCGGCGACTGCGCTGGCAGCCCTGCGCGCCAGCGGGTTAGCGGTGAGCGAGCAGGCAATCCGCGATGGCATTCAGAACGCACTGCTGCCGGGACGTTTTCAGATTGTGAGTGAGTCGCCGCGTCTGATTCTGGATGTTGCACATAATCCGCATGCGGCGGCGTACCTCGCAGGACGTCTCAAATCGTTACCAAAAACCGGGCGCGTGCTGGCGGTTATCGGTATGCTTCATGATAAAGATATCGGCGGCACGCTGGCCTGCATGGAGAGTGTGGTCGATAGCTGGTATTGTGCTCCTCTGGAAGGGCCGCGCGGCGCGACTGCTGAGCAGTTGATGGAACATCTCGGCAAAGGCGAAATCTACAGCAGTGTGGTTTCGGCCTGGCGTGCCGCGATGGCGGAGGCTAAACCAGAAGATACCGTGCTGGTGTGTGGGTCATTCCACACGGTGGCACATGTCATGGAAGTGATGGACGCGGGGAGAACCGGTGGCGAGTAAGTTTCAGAACCGTTTAACAGGAACCATTGTGCTGGTCGCGCTCGGGGTGATTATTCTCCCGGGACTGCTCGACGGGCAAAAAAAGCATTACCAGGATGAATTTGCGGCCATTCCGCTGGTACCCAAACCGGGCGATCGCGACGAGCCCGATATGCTGCCAGCGGCAACGCAGGCGCTGCCAGCCCAGCCGCCTGAAGGCGCAGCGGAAGAGGTGCGCGCAGGTGATGCAGCCGCGCCGTCTCTTGACCCGTCGCGTCTGGCGACGAACAATAACATCGAGATTGATCCGGTGCCGGTAGAACAGCCTAAGCCTGTTGAGAAGCCGAAACCGGTGGAGAAGCCGCAGCCGAAACCGCAGCGGGATAAAGCGGCCGAGCAACTGGCAGCCGCTTCAGAAACGCCACCGCCGGCGAAACAGGACGCGGCCCCTACCGGCAAAGCCTATGTCGTTCAGCTCGGTGCATTGAAAAATGCAGATAAGGTCAATGAGATTGTGAGTAAACTGCGCGGCGCGGGATACCGTGTTTATACTTCACCCACCACGCCGGTACAGGGTAAAATTACCCGTATCCTCGTGGGGCCGGATGCGTCTAAAGATAAGCTCAAAGGTTCGCTTGGCGAACTGAAGCAGATCTCCGGGCTGAGCGGTGTGGTGATGAACTACAGCGCGAACTGATAAGGCTCCCCTCACCCCGGCCCTCTCCCCTTTGGGGAGAGGGTTAGGGTGAGGGGGAGAAAGCAGACGTCCACAGAGACGTCAGGCGGAGGGGCGTTGAGCATTTTTTCAGCGCCTTTTTTATTTACGCGTGGGAAGGAAATCCCTACGCAAACGTTTTCTTTTTCTGTTAGAATTCGCCCCGAACTGGATGACAGGGCGTTTAATCGTGGGACACATATGGTCTGGATTGATTACGCCATCATTGCGGTGATTGGTTTTTCCTGTCTGGTTAGCCTGATCCGTGGCTTTGTTCGTGAAGCGTTATCGCTGGTAACCTGGGGTTGTGCTTTCTTTGTTGCCAGTCATTACTACACTTACCTGTCTGTCTGGTTCACGGGCTTTGAAGATGAACTGGTCCGAAACGGAATCGCCATCGCGGTGCTGTTTATCGCGACGCTGATTGTCGGCGCTATCGTCAATTACGTGATAGGTCAGCTGGTCGAGAAAACCGGTCTGTCAGGAACGGACAGGGTACTCGGCATCTGTTTCGGCGCGTTGCGAGGCGTGCTGATTGTGGCCGCGATCCTGTTCTTCCTGGATACCTTTACCGGGTTTTCCAAAAGTGAAGACTGGCAAAAATCGCAGCTCATTCCGGAGTTCAGCTTCATCATCAGATGGTTCTTTGACTATCTGCAAAGCTCGTCGAGTTTCTTGCCCAGGGCATAAACCCTGAGATGTGGCTTAACGAGGAAAAGACGAATGTGCGGTATTGTCGGTATCGCCGGTTTCATGCCGGTAAACCAGTCGATTTATGACGCGTTAACGGTGCTTCAGCACCGTGGGCAGGATGCTGCGGGTATCATCACCATTGATGCAAACAACTGCTTCCGTTTACGCAAGGCGAATGGCCTGGTAAACGATGTGTTTGAAGCCCGCCATATGCAGCGTCTGCAAGGTAATATGGGGATCGGTCACGTTCGTTATCCTACTGCTGGTAGTTCCAGCGCCTCTGAGGCTCAGCCTTTTTACGTTAACTCCCCGTATGGCATCACGCTTGCCCACAATGGCAATCTGACTAATGCCCACGAGCTGCGTAAAAAGCTGTTTGAAGAGAAACGTCGCCACATTAATACCACCTCTGATTCTGAAATCCTGCTCAATATCTTTGCCAGCGAGCTGGATAACTTCCGCCATTATCCGCTGGAAGCAGACAACATTTTTGCCGCCGTTGCCGCGACTAATCGCCAGATCCGTGGCGCGTACGCTTGCGTGGCGATGATTATCGGTCACGGCATGGTGGCCTTCCGCGATCCAAATGGCATTCGCCCGCTGGTGCTCGGCAAACGTGACCTCGGCGATGGCCGTTCCGAGTACATGGTTGCCTCCGAAAGCGTGGCGCTGGACACGCTGGGCTTCGAATTCCTGCGTGATGTCGCGCCAGGCGAAGCGGTCTACATCACCGAGAAGGGCCAGCTGTTTACCCGCCAGTGCGCCGACAATCCGGTGAGCAACCCGTGCCTGTTCGAATACGTTTACTTCGCGCGTCCGGACTCGTTCATCGACAAAATTTCCGTTTACAGCGCGCGCGTCAACATGGGGACGAAGCTGGGCGAGAAGATTGCCCGCGAGTGGGACGATCTCGACATCGACGTCGTGATCCCAATCCCTGAAACCTCCTGTGATATCGCGCTGGAAATTGCCCGTATTCTGGACAAGCCGTACCGTCAGGGCTTCGTGAAAAACCGCTACGTTGGCCGCACCTTTATCATGCCGGGCCAGCAGCTGCGTCGTAAGTCCGTACGTCGTAAGCTGAACGCTAACCGTGCCGAGTTCCGCGACAAGAATGTGCTGCTGGTGGACGACTCCATTGTGCGCGGCACGACGTCTGAGCAGATCATCGAGATGGCGCGTGAGGCCGGGGCGAAGAAAGTATATCTCGCCTCCGCAGCGCCGGAAATTCGCTTCCCGAACGTGTATGGCATTGATATGCCAACCGCTAATGAGCTGATTGCGCATGGCCGTGAAGTGGATGAGATTCGCCAGATCATCGGGGCCGACGGCCTGATTTTCCAGGATCTGAACGATCTGATCGATGCGGTGCGCGCCGAGAACCCGGATATTCAGCAGTTCGAATGCTCGGTATTCAATGGGATCTACGTGACAAAAGACGTAGACCAGCAGTATCTCGACTACCTTGATTCTCTGCGTAACGACGATGCGAAAGCCGTCCAGCTGCAAAACGATCTCGAAAGCTTAGAGATGCACAACGAAGGTTGATGCTCCGGCAAGTGAGGGCGAATGCCCTCACTTGCAACTCCCCGTAAAATCCTGCACAGTCAGCCCTGAAATCAGCAAGGGCAAAAATCATGAAACGACTCATTGTAGGGATCAGCGGTGCCAGCGGCGCGATTTATGGCGTCCGGCTGTTACAGGTGCTGCGTGACGTTGCTGGCGTAGAAACCCATCTGGTGATGAGCCAGGCGGCGCGTCAGACCCTCTCTCTTGAAACCGATCTCTCTCTGCGCGACGTTCAGGCGCTGGCTGATGTTGTCCACGATGCCCGCGATATCGCCGCCAGCATCTCTTCGGGCTCGTTTAAAACGGCCGGCATGGTTATTTTGCCCTGTTCGATTAAAACCCTCTCCGGTATCGTAAACAGCTATACCGACACGCTGGTGACGCGTGCGGCGGACGTGGTGCTGAAAGAGCGTCGTCCTCTGGTGCTCTGCGTGCGGGAAACGCCGCTGCACCTGGGACATCTGCGTTTAATGACGCAGGCAGCCGAACTGGGAGCTGTGATAATGCCGCCGGTCCCCGCGTTCTATCATCGTCCACAAACGCTGGACGATGTCATCAACCAGACCGTTAACCGCGTGCTGGATCAGTTCGATATAGACCTGCCGGAAGATCTCTTTACCCGCTGGCAGGGGGCGTGAGGCTGTGCACAAACAAGGTGCATGAAATGACTGTTTGCCCTGTTTCAGGGCAAAACTGCAACCGCGATCATATCCTCGACATTTAATTCGCTTTTTCCCTTTTTCTCTTTCCGGTTCGTTCGGCAGACCTGCTATCTTTCACCATTAAGGCAGTATCGCAACGTTTTATTAACATATTTAACGTCGTAGTTTTAACCCGACGACAATGTGGCATAAGACCTGCAAGAGCAGCCTGCAACACAACACACAACATAAACCATAATAAAATCACGGTTCTTGAGGGTAAATGTATGAAGAAGACGGTTCTGGCTCTGTCTTTGCTCGTGGGCTTGAGTGCAGCAGCAAGTAGCTATGCAGCGCTACCACAGACAGTTCGTATCGGTACAGACGCAACCTACGCGCCATTCTCCTCCAAGGATGCGAAAGGCGATTTCGTGGGGTTTGATATCGATCTGGGAAATGAGATGTGCAAACGCATGGAAGTGAAATGCACATGGGTGGGCAGTGACTTTGACGCGCTGATCCCGTCGCTGAAAGCCAAGAAAATTGATGCCATTATCTCTTCTCTCTCCATCACGGAAAAACGTCAGCAGGAGATCGCCTTCTCAGAGAAGCTCTACGCTGCCGACTCACGTTTGATTGCCGCGAAAGGCTCGCCAATCCAGCCGACCATCGACTCGCTGAAAGGCAAACATGTTGGCGTGCTTCAGGGCTCGACCCAGGAAGGTTACGCCAATGCTAACTGGCGCGAGAAAGGCGTCGATGTGGTCGCTTACCAGAACCAGGATCTGATCTACTCTGACCTGGCGGCAGGCCGTCTGGATGCCGCGTTTCAGGATGAAGTCGCCGCGAGCGAAGGCTTCCTGAAACAGTCTGCGGGTAAAGAGTACGCCTTTGCCGGCCCGTCGGTGAAAGACAAAAAATACTTTGGCGACGGCACCGGTATTGGCCTGCGTAAGGATGATACCGAGCTGAAAGCCGCCTTCGACAAAGCGTTTAATGAGCTGCGTACAGACGGTACCTACGACAAACTGGCGAAGAAATACTTCGATTTCAACGTCTACGGTGATTAATACCTGAATGAGATGCACTGATGTGGTGCATCTTTAGGGGGAGTGTTCCAGTATGGTGCAAGCAATGCACCAGATTGGAACGCTGTGTGCATAGTTAAGCATTTTAAATGCAAAAATTCCCGTTCAGAGGCATTAATCTTTGCCTGAGTGAGGGGATTAATGGCACATTAACGGCACCCCATAGTCGTAAAATCTCGTATTTAGACAGTTTGTTGAGGACAGATATGAAAAAACTGGTGTTGTCACTTTCTCTGGTACTGGCCTTTTCCAGCGCCACCGCAGCATTCGCAGCCATTCCGCAGAAAATTCGTATTGGGACTGACCCAACCTACGCGCCTTTCGAATCGAAAAATGCGAAGGGGGAACTGGTCGGTTTTGACATCGATCTGGCTAACGAGCTGTGCAAACGCATTAAAGCGCAATGTACCTACGTTGAAAACCCGCTGGACGCGCTAATCCCGTCCCTGAAAGCGAAAAAAATTGACGTGATCATGTCCTCCCTGTCTATCACCGAAAAACGTCAGCAGGAGATTGCCTTCACGGACAAACTCTACGCGGCTGACTCACGTCTGGTGGTGGCGAAATCCTCTGACATTCAGCCAACCCTTGAATCTCTGAAGGGCAAACGCGTGGGCGTGTTGCAGGGTACGACGCAGGAAACCTACGGTAACGAGCACTGGGCGCCAAAGGGGATTGAAATTGTCTCTTACCAGGGCCAGGAAAACATCTACGCAGACCTGACGGCAGGCCGTATTGACGCGGCATTCCAGGATGAAGTGGCGGCAAGCGAAGGCTTCCTGAAACAGCCTGTGGGTAAAGATTACAAGTTCGGGGGGCCGTCCATTAAGGACGAAAAACTCTTTGGCGTTGGTACCGGTATGGGCCTGCGGAAAGAAGACAACGAACTGCGTGAAGCCCTGAACAAAGCGTTCGCCGAGATGCGCGCGGACGGCACTTACGACAAGCTGGCGAAAAAGTACTTCGATTTTAATGTTTACGGCGGCTAATCGCCCCGTCTGATAACGTGCGGCCCCTCCCGTTGCGGGAGGGGAAAAGACACGGTTCTACCACTCACGAGACGACAGGGCACGCGGTATGCTGTACGGATTTTCTGGCGTTATTTTACAGGGCGCGCTTGTCACCCTTGAGCTGGCTATCAGCTCCGTGGTGCTGGCGGTGCTGATAGGCCTGGCGGGCGCGGGGGCAAAGTTATCCGCCAACAGACCGCTGGCGCTGATATTTGAAGGCTATACCACGCTGATTCGCGGCGTGCCTGACCTGGTGCTGATGCTGCTGATCTTTTATGGCCTGCAAATCGCACTTAACGGCGTCACGGATGCCATCGGCATGGATCAGATCGATATCGACCCGATGGTGGCCGGTATTATTACCCTTGGTTTTATCTACGGTGCTTATTTCACTGAGACCTTTCGCGGCGCTTACATGGCTGTGCCGAAAGGGCACATTGAAGCGGCGACCGCCTACGGTTTTACCTCCTCACAAACGTTTCGCCGGATCATGTTCCCGGCCATGATGCGCTACGCGCTGCCGGGCATCGGTAACAACTGGCAGGTTATTCTCAAGGCAACGGCGCTGGTCTCCCTGCTGGGTCTGGAAGATGTGGTGAAGGCCACGCAGCTGGCGGGTAAAAGTACCTGGGAACCGTTCTATTTTGCGGTAGTCTGCGGCGTAATCTATCTGGTCTTTACGACCGTCTCCAATGGTGTGCTGCTTCTGCTCGAACGTCGCTACTCCGTGGGTGTGAAGAGGGCTGACCTGTGATTGAGATTATTCAGGAGTACTGGAAATCCCTGCTGTGGACGGATGGCTACCGCTTTACTGGCGTGGCGATCACGCTGTGGCTGCTGATCTCCTCGGTGGTCATGGGCGGCATTCTGGCGGTGTTCCTCGCCATTGGCCGCGTGTCGAACAATAAATTTATCCAGTTTCCGATCTGGCTGTTCACCTACGTGTTTCGCGGTACGCCGCTGTACGTGCAACTGCTGGTGTTCTATTCCGGAATGTACACGCTGGAGATCGTGAAAGGCACCGAGATGCTGAACGCGTTCTTCCGCAGCGGTCTGAACTGTACGGTGCTGGCGCTGACCCTTAATACCTGCGCCTATACCACCGAAATCTTCGCCGGGGCCATTCGTTCCGTGCCGCACGGTGAGATTGAGGCGGCGCGCGCGTACGGCTTCTCCTCCGTGAAGCTCTATCGCTGTATTATTTTGCCTTCAGCGCTGCGCATTGCGCTGCCGGCGTACAGCAACGAAGTGATTTTAATGCTGCATTCGACGGCACTGGCGTTTACCGCCACGGTGCCGGATCTGTTAAAGATTGCCCGCGATATTAACTCTGCCACCTACCAGCCGTTTACGGCGTTTGGTATTGCGGCAGTGCTCTATTTGATCATTTCTTACGTCCTGATCAGCCTGTTCCGTAAGGCTGAAAAACGCTGGTTGCAGCATATAAAACCGTCGACGCACTGAGAATTTATGATGGCTGAGAACAAATTAAACGTAATTGATTTGCACAAGCGCTACGGCGAACATGAAGTGCTGAAAGGGGTGTCGCTGGAGGCTAACGCGGGCGACGTGATCAGTATTATCGGCTCATCAGGTTCGGGTAAAAGTACCTTCCTGCGCTGCATCAACTTCCTCGAAAAACCGAGCGAAGGATCGATTGTGGTGAGCGGACAGAACATCAACATGGTCCGTGATAAAGACGGTCAGCTTAAAGTGGCGGATAAAAACCAGCTGCGCCTGCTGCGTACGCGTCTGACAATGGTATTCCAGCACTTCAATCTCTGGAGCCACATGACGGTGCTGGAGAACGTGATGGAAGCGCCGGTTCAGGTGCTCGGCTTAAGCAAGCAGGAAGCCCGCGAGCGTGCGGTCAAATACCTGGCGAAAGTGGGTATCGACGAGCGGCAGCAGATCAAATATCCGGTGCACCTGTCAGGGGGACAGCAGCAGCGTGTTTCCATCGCCCGCGCGCTGGCGATGGAGCCGGAAGTATTGCTGTTTGACGAACCGACTTCCGCGCTGGACCCGGAACTCGTTGGCGAAGTGCTGCGCATCATGCAGAAGCTGGCGGAAGAGGGCAAAACGATGGTGGTGGTGACGCACGAGATGGGCTTCGCCCGTAACGTTTCTAACCACGTTATCTTCCTGCATCAGGGCAAGATTGAGGAGCAGGGGCATCCGGACGAAGTGCTGGCGAACCCGCAAAGCCCGCGTTTGCAGCAGTTCCTGAAAGGCTCGTTGAAGTAATCTTTCGCCTTTCTCCCTCTCCCTGTGGGAGAGGGCCGGGGTGAGGGCATCAGGCCGCAGAGCCGCCCAATCGCCCGGTGGCGCTTCGCTTACCGGGCCTACAAAAACCGTCGGCCGGGCAAACGCAGTGCCGCCCGGCATTCAGACCGCACCACACTCCAGCCGATACACCCAGTCGTCATACCGTACGCCGTTAATCTCGTACGCCTTCTCCAGTACCTGTGTGCGCACAAAACCTGCTTTCTCAAGAACCCGCACCGACCCGCCATTATCCGCCAGCACGTACGCGTTAAGCGCCTTCACGCCCGTCTGGTTAAATGCATACTCACACACCGCGCGCAGCGCCTCGCTGGCAATGCCTTTTCCCTGCGCGTCAGGCACAACCGTGTAGCCAATATCCGCCTCTTCACGGTTCGCCGCACTGATTTGCAGGCCGATATCCCCGAGCGGCGTAACGTCGTTATGCAGACGGATCACAAAGACATGCTCCGCCATCAGGCGCGCGGCAAATACGCGGCGCGTCTCTTTTTCAGGCATGATAGCGGCCATATAGCGCATGATGTTGGGGTCTTCGCGCAGAGAGCGAAAGAACGCCCAGTCAGAAGGTTCGAAAGGGGTGAGGTGAAGCCGGGTTGTGGTGATGGTTGCCATAGTTACGCCATATCATCCAGAGATGGCGTATAACTCTAACATATTCACTGCACCACATCCCCCAGCGCCTCTTCCAGGTCATACCAGCGGAACGTAAATCCGGCCGCTTCCAGCCGTTTTGGCAGCGCGCGCTGGCCGCCCAGCACCAGCACCGAAGATTCGCCCATCAACAGCCGAATCGCCGTCGCAGGTACGCGCAGTACCGCCGGACGATGCAGGGCATGACCTAGGGCGTGAGCAAACTGTTCATTACGTACGGGGTAGGGAGATACCATGTTAAACGGCCCGCGCAGGTCGTTATCCAGCAGCCAGAGAATACCGTTGACCATATCGTCGATATGGATCCACGCCAGATACTGACGACCGTTGCCGATGGGCCCGCCAAGCCCCATTTTAAACGGCGGCAACATTTTACCGAGAATACCGCCTTTCGGAGCAAGCACCACGCCGGTGCGCAGCAGGCAGACGCGGGTGTTATCGCTCTGCGCCCCGCAGGCAATGCGCTCCCACTGGGCGCAGAGTTTATGGGTAAACTCGTTGTGCGGCGGCTCTTCTTCGGTCACCACCACTTCACCGAGATCGCCATAATAGCCTGTTGCAGAGCCGGAAATCAGCACCGAGGGCGGCATCTCGCTGTTACGAATCAGCTCAACCAGCCTTTCGGTCATGTTCCAGCGGCTGCTGCATAAACGCTGTTTTTGCTCTTCGGTCCAGCGTTTATCAGCGATAGGCTCGCCTGCGAGGTTGATGACGGCGTCAAAGCCGTTCAGATCCTGCCGTTCCGCCAGGCCTTTCCAGATCTCAACGCCGGTGCCCAGCACCTGGCGCGCTTTCTCCGGGCTGCGCGTGACCACGGTAATGTCGTGATGCAACGCCTGCAAACGTGGAATGAGATGGCGACCAATCAGCCCCGTACCGCCGGTGAGCAGGATCTTCATACAACCTCCAGGTTTACGCCTGGCGCTGCCAGCTTAACGTCATGGAGACGGAGTCGGCGTAGCGCAGGGCGTGAAGTTTATCGATCTCCACTTCAGCATAAGTGACCCATTGGTGTTCGCGTGCGATGTCGAGCACATCCTGAGTTAATTTTTCCAGTAGCGCAAAACGGTTGTTCTCAACGTACTGGATGATGCTTTTGGTGATCGTGCGATAGTTCAGCGCGTCATTGATGTCTTCGCTGGCGCGCGCCTTGTCTGCCGGGTAATGGATCACGACATTCACCACGATATCCTGGCGATTCGCGATCTCCTCCTCTTTGATACCAATGAATGTGCGTAAGCGTAGGTTTTTTATACGAATAATAGCGTCATGCTGGGACATTGCAGGTCTTCTCCGTGTCAGTATTTTTACCTCATCATACATGAGGAGAACACCTGCACCCAACGGGGCACAGGCTCAAATCTGATGGATTTTTTGCATGGCGCGTTCGGTTGCCGGGCGGGTCCGGATGCGCTCAAACCAGTTGTTCACCGCCGGATAAGTGGCCAGGTCGATCCGGTGGCGTTCATGGGTGTTAATCCACGGCCAGCAGGCGATATCTGCGATGCTGTAATGCTCACCTCCCAGCCACGGTGATTTTTCCAGCCGACGGTTCAGGACCCCGTACAGGCGCTGGGTTTCGACCTGATATCGCTCAATGGCGTAAGGGATCGTCTGCGGCGCATAGGCGGTAAAGTGATGATTCTGCCCCAGCATCGGCCCCAGGCCGCTCGACTGCCAGAATAACCATTGCAGTATGTGATGACGCTCGCGCATCTCCCCGCTCAGAAGCTTGCCGGTTTTCTCCGCCAGATAAAGCAGTATCTCCCCGGATTCAAACAGGCTTAGCGGTTTTCCGCCGTCTGAAGGCAAGTTATCAATGATGGCCGGAATTTTATTGTTGGGCGAGATGGCCAGAAAAACGGGGCGGAACTGATCGCCTTTGCTGATATCCACGCGAATGATCCGGTAGTCCAGTTCGGCTTCTTCAAGAAAGAGGGTGATCTTATGGCCATTAGGGGTGGGGGCATAATAGAGATCTATCATTCTCAACTCCTGTCAGTGCGAATAGTGTTGCCATGAAAAATCAGTATAGGTGCTTGTTGTAAATCGTGAGTTTTCATCAAGTGACAGCGAGGCAAAGAGATTATATGTTGAGTGAAAACCGATCAGCCGATGAGGATGTTATGAGCCAGCCTGTAATAACGTTGTGGTCCGATGCGAACTTTTTTTCCCCTTATGTCATGAGCGTTTATGTGGCGCTGGCAGAAAAGGGGCTAACTTTTAGTCTGAAAACCGTTGACCTGGACAGCGGCGAACATCTGAAGCCTCAGTGGCAGGGCTACGCGCTCACCCGCCGTGTCCCTGTGCTGGAGATTGACGGTTTTGAGTTGAGTGAATCCTCAGCGATTGACGAGTACCTTGAAGACCGCTTTGCCCCACCAGAGTGGGAACGCATCTATCCTCACGATCTGCAAAAGCGCGCCCGCGCCCGCCAGATCCAGGCGTGGCTGCGTAGCGACCTGGTGCCGATTCGCACAGAACGCTCCACGGACGTGGTGTTCGCTGGCGTCAAAAAGCCCGCCCTCAGCGAGGAAGGCTTATCCAGCGCCCGGAAGCTGATTGATACCGCGTCATCGCTGCTGTCACAGGGTAACCCAAACCTGTTTGGCGAGTGGTGTATTGCCGACACCGATCTGGCGCTGATGCTCAATCGCCTTATCCTCAACGGCGATGACGTCCCACAGCTACTGGTGGATTACGCCACATTCCAGTGGCAACGCGCGTCGGTACAGCGCTATCTGGCACTCTCTGCTAAGCGCGCGGGCTGATAAGACGGGGCGCTTGAGGTATGATAGGGGCAGTCTGAATTCCCGAGGAGTAACTGATGAAACTGATGTTTGCGTCGGATATTCATGGATCGCTGCCCGCGACCGAACGCGTGTTATCTCTGTTTGCCCAAAGCGGGGCGCAATGGCTGGTGATCCTGGGCGATGTGTTAAACCACGGCCCACGCAATGCGTTGCCGGAAGGCTATGCTCCCGCGCAGGTGGCGGAAAAACTTAATCATTTTGCCTCGCGCATTATCGCCGTTCGCGGCAACTGCGACAGCGAAGTTGACCAGATGCTGCTGCAATTTCCCATCACCGCTCCCTGGCAACAGGTGTTGATGGAAAACAGCCGTTTGTTCCTGACCCACGGGCACCTGTTCGGCCCGGATAACCTGCCGTCACTCGCCGCTGGCGATGTCCTGGTTTATGGTCATACTCATATTCCGGTGGCGGAAAAACGCGGGGCGTTTTACCACTTTAACCCCGGGTCTGTCAGCATTCCTAAAGGCGGTAACCCGGCAAGCTACGGCATGTATGAAGACGGGACATTAAGCGTTATCGCACTTAATGATCAGCAAGTTATTGCGCAGATAGCGATTAATCCGTAAGTTACACCACAACTGCAAACGCGCCGAAAGAGCGCTTAGACGAGAAGGTTTCCCGATGGTGGAGCAGAATCATTTGGCAAGTACTGAGTGGGTTGACATTGTCAGCGAAGAGAATGAAGTGATCGCGCAGGCCAGCCGCGAACAAATGCGTGCGGAGCGTCTGCGTCACCGCGCGACTTACATCGTTGTTCATGACGGCATGGGCAAGATTCTGGTCCAGCGTCGCACCGACACCAAAGATTTTCTTCCTGGTATGCTGGATGCCACAGCGGGTGGCGTCGTGCAGGCCGATGAAGTATTGCTGGATTCCGCGCGTCGTGAAGCGGAAGAAGAGTTAGGTATCGCTGGCGTGCCGTTTGCCGAGCACGGACAGTTTTATTTCGAAGATGAGCATTGTCGCGTCTGGGGCGGGCTGTTTAGCTGCGTTTCCCACGGACCTTTCGCCTTGCAGGAAGAGGAAGTGAGCGAAGTGTGCTGGATGACGCCGGAAGAGATCACCGCGCGTTGCGACGAATTCACGCCGGATTCCCTTAAAGCACTGGCGCTGTGGATGACCCGCAACGCCAAAAACGAATCCGCTAAACCGGAAAATAAGGCGGAAAAAGAGGAAGAGGCTGAGTAAGCCTTAACAGCTTTCCCGCAGACACAGGCTGGACGCGATGGGTTTATGGTCGCGCCAGTCTCCGTCATTCAGACGTTCCAGTAACGCTTTCCCGGCTTCAATCCCAATCTTGCGATGCGGTACTGCCATCGTCGTCAGCGGCGGCTGACAGACGCGGCTGACGTCGCTGTCGCCAAAGCCCACGACCGCTAAATCGTCCGGCACCTTGATGCGCCGACGCTGGCACTCATACAGCGCGCCGCAGGCCAGTTCATCTGATACGCACACCAGCGCATCCAGCTCCGGCCACGCCAGCAGAAACTCCGGCAATTGTGCCGCACCGGTGGAAAAGCTCGGCGGCATGGCGGCATTAATCACTCTGTTTGGCGACAGGTGGTGGCGCAGCATCGCCTTGTACCAGCCCTGCAAATGCTGCTGAAAAATCCACTGCTCCTGGTTAGCGCACAGCAGGCCGATATTCTGGTAGCCGCGCTGAATCACCATTTCGGTAAGTTCATACATGGCGGCGACGTTATCAATCCCGATATTCATATCAATAGGATCGGCACGCATTGCACCCATTTCCATCACCGGGATAGAGGCGTTTTTTAGCCAGTGTCGCACGGTATCGGAGTGCTCGACGCTGAGCAGTATCGCCGCGGCGATGTTCGAGGCCAGCAGCGTTTCAAGCAGTTTCTCTTCCTGTTCAAGACGATGCTGAGATTCCGCCAGCATAATCTGATATCCGGCTGGCTGGAGCACCTGCTGTAGCCCGGCGAACATCTCGGAACAGCCAGCTTCGGAAAGATTGGGTACTACCATCGCAATCGTCCATGACGATGCCGATGCCAGTGCGCTGGCGGCAAGATTGGGCATGTAACCCAGCTCCTGCACCGCGGCTTCAATTTTTTCACGCAGTTTATCGGAAACCTGTTCGGGCGTGCGGAGGGCACGGGAAACAGTCATCGTGCCTACGCCGGCAAGCTGCGCGACATCCGCGAGCGTTACTTTTCCGGTACTGCGCCGTTTTCGGGTTAAAGACATACATCTTCCTGCTGACAGGACGCGATTCAGTTTCATCCTTCATTTTACGTGACAGGCAGTATACGCCTTAAATCCCTTTTTTTGCTGTGATTTCGCACCAGGATAGCAATTTGATAACGCTATCACAGTCCTGCATGTTAGTCGTTGGTAGCGCTATCTTTGTGATCGCGATCGCAGTCATTAATTGATGGGTTGAATAGAGTTTGCCCATGTCTGGTCTTTAGCGGGAGTGAAAAATGCTCAAAAAGTGGATATATGATACAACCATCATCCTTCAGGATAGCGTTGAAAGCTGGCCCCAGGCGCTGGAACTGTGCGCGAAACCGCTGCTGGATTTGCAGGTCATTGCGCCGAAATATGTCACGGCTATCATTGAGCAGCATCACAGGTTAGGTCCCTACTATGTGCTGGCTCCTGGGCTGGCAATGCCACATGCGCGACCGGAAGAAGGGGCGAAAGGACTTGGCCTGTCATTATTAAAACTGAAACAGGGCGTCTCATTTGGTGCTGGTGAGTTTGACCCCGTCGATGTGATTGTGATGCTGGCGGCGCCGGACAAACATAGCCATATCGAAATGATCTCCGCCTTAGCAGAATTATTTTCCAGCGACGAAGATATAGCTGAATTACATCGGGCGAATACGCTGGAGGAGATAAAAACCGTCATCAATCGCTTCTGATTTAATTATTTAATCCGATTCATCTCAACATTACGCGTCAGCGTGATGGGTGTACTCTACTCAAAAAAGGGGATAACAATGAAAATTATGGCTATTTGCGGCTCCGGCCTGGGCAGCAGTTTTATGGTCGAAATGAATATTAAAAAGGTGCTCAAAAAACTGGAAATTGAGGCAGAGGTTGAACACTCCGATCTCTCCTCGGCCACGCCGGGCGCGGCGGACCTGTTTGTAATGGCGAAAGACATTGCCGCCAGCGCCAGCGTGCCGGAAAGCCAGCTGGTGGTGATCAACAATATTATCGATATCAACGAACTCGAAGCGCAGCTGCGCGCCTGGTTCGAAAGACAATAATCCTGAAAAGGCGAGGTGGATATGTTTATCCTTGAAACGCTGAATTTCGTTGTTGATATTTTAAAAGTCCCTTCCGTCCTGGTCGGGTTAATTGCCCTGATTGGTCTGGTGGCGCAGAAAAAAGCCTTTTCAGATGTGGTAAAAGGCACAATTAAAACCATTCTCGGCTTTATTGTACTGGGCGGCGGCGCAACCGTGCTGGTGGGCTCTTTAAATCCGCTCGGTGGTATGTTTGAGCACGCCTTTAATATTCAGGGCATTATTCCCAACAATGAAGCTATTGTGTCGATTGCCCTGGAAAAATATGGTGCCTCCACCGCGCTCATTATGGCTTTCGGGATGGTGGCGAATATTATTGTCGCGCGCTTTACCCGCCTGAAGTACATCTTCCTGACCGGGCATCACACCTTCTACATGGCGTGCATGATTGGCGTGATCCTGACGGTCGCAGGCTTCGAAGGGGTAGGGCTGGTCTTCACCGGTTCGTTGATCCTCGGCCTGATTATGGCCTTCTTCCCGGCGATTGCGCAGCGCTATATGAAGCGTATTACCGGCAACGATGAGATCGCCTTCGGTCATTTCGGCACGCTGGGCTACGTGCTGTCCGGCTGGATTGGCAGCAAGGTCGGTAAAGGCTCGCGCTCCACCGAAGAGATGAACCTGCCGAAGAACCTCAGCTTCCTGCGCGACAGTTCGATCTCCATCTCACTGACCATGATGATTATCTACCTGATTATGGCGGTGAGCGCCGGGCGTGAGTACGTGGAGGCCACCTTCAGCGGCGGCCAGAACTACCTGGTGTACGCCATCATTATGGCCATCACCTTCGCGGCAGGCGTGTTTATCATCTTGCAGGGTGTGCGCCTGATTCTGGCGGAAATTGTCCCGGCCTTTACCGGCTTCTCGGAAAAACTGGTGCCCAATGCGCGACCTGCGCTGGACTGCCCGGTTGTCTACCCGTATGCGCCAAACGCGGTGCTGATTGGCTTCCTGTTCAGCTTCCTCGGCGGGATTGTGGGCTTGTTCATCTGCGGTCAGTTTAGCTGGGTGCTGATCCTGCCGGGCGTCGTGCCGCATTTCTTCACCGGTGCAACGGCGGGCGTGTTTGGGAACGCCACCGGCGGACGTCGCGGGGCGATGATTGGCGCCTTTGCTAACGGCCTGCTGATCACCTTCCTGCCGGTCCTGCTGCTGCCTGTTCTGGGCGCGATTGGCTTTGCGAATACGACCTTCTCGGACGCCGACTTTGGCGCCGTCGGGATTGTGCTCGGCAACCTGGCGCGCTTCCTGTCGCCGCTTGCCATCACCGGACTGGTTGTTGTGTTGTTTGCGCTGCTGGTGGCCTACAACGTCTTCGCTAAAAACAAACCTGCCAGCGGTAACGCGCAGGAAAACCCCGGAGCCAAATCATGAATGAGAATGAAATAACCGAACTGGCGCGTCAGATCCGCCTTGAGACGCTGAAATCCCTGACGCAGCTGGGTTTTGGTCACTACGGCGGCAGCATGTCAGTCGTTGAAACACTGGCCGTTCTGTACGGCGCGGTAATGAAAATTGACCCGGCCGATCCGGACTGGCCAGAGCGCGATTACTTTGTGCTGTCGAAGGGACATGCGGGCCCGGCGCTGTACAGCACGCTGGCGATTAAGGGCTACTTCCCGATTGAAGAGCTGAGCACGCTAAACCAGAACGGAACGCGTCTGCCAAGCCACCCGGATCGCCTGAAAACACGCGGCGTGGATGCCACCACCGGATCGCTGGGTCAGGGGATCTCCATTGCAGGCGGCATGGCGCTGTCGCACAAGCTGGCAGGAAGGCCAAACCGGGTGTTTTGCATCGTTGGCGATGGGGAGCTGAACGAAGGGCAGTGCTGGGAAGCCTTCCAGTTTATTGCACACCATCGACTGAACAATCTGACGGTGTTCGTGGACTGGAACAAACAGCAGCTCGACGGCGAGCTGGACGAAATCATCAGCGCCTTCGATCTGGAAGGCAAATTCCGCGCCTTTGGCTTTGACGTGGTGACGGTGAAGGGGGATGACATTCCGGCGCTGCTGGAGGTGACCGCACCGATCCCTGCGACCGATGCGCGTCCGCGAGTGGTGATCCTCGACAGCATCAAAGGGCAGGGGGTGCCATACCTGGAACAGCTCAGCAACTCGCATCACCTGCGATTAACTGAGGAAAGCAAAGCGGCGCTCAACGAGACGATTCGCCAACTGGAGGCTTCACATGATTAAGGTTGCACCGACAGGACAGAAAGATTCGGTTGAGATGCGTAAGGTCTATGCGGGTTTTGTGGCAAAACAGATTGAGGCCGGGAGCGAGATTATTGCGCTCGAAGCGGATCTGATGAGTTCGATGGCGATGGACGGCGTAGCGCGTGATTATCCACAGCACGTCATCAACTGCGGCATTATGGAGGCCAACGTGATTGGGACGGCCGCCGGGCTGTCGCTCACCGGACGTAAGCCGTTCGTCCATACCTTTACCGCCTTTGCCAGCCGTCGCTGCTTCGACCAGCTGTTTATGTCCCTGGACTACCAGCGCAATAACGTGAAGGTGATTGCCTCGGATGCGGGCGTGACGGCCTGCCACAACGGCGGGACGCATATGTCGTTTGAGGATATGGGCATCGTGCGCGGTCTGGCGCATTCAGTGGTGCTGGAGGTGACCGATGCGGTTATGTTCGAAGATGTGCTGCGTCAGCTTATCGACCTGGAAGGCTTCTACTGGGTGCGGACCATCCGTAAACAGGCGCCGAGCGTCTATGCCCCGGGGTCAACCTTCACCATCGGCAAGGGCAACGTGCTGCGCGAGGGAACCGATATTACCCTGATTGCTAACGGCATTATGGTGGCGGAAGCGCTGGAGGCGGCGCGCCAGCTGGAGCAGGAGGGGGTAAGCGCAGCGGTCATCGACATGTTTACCCTGAAGCCCATCGATCGGATGCTGGTGAAAAATTATGCCGAGAAAACCAGGCGTATTGTGACCTGCGAAAACCACAGCATTCACAACGGGCTGGGGTCGGCGGTGGCGGAAGTGCTGGTGGAAACCTGTCCGGTGCCGATGCGGCGGGTTGGGGTGAAGGAGCGTTACGGTCAGGTAGGCACGCAGGACTTCCTGCAGAAGGAGTATGGCCTGACGGCACATGACATTGTGTCGGCGGCACGAGAGTTGCTGTAATAAAAAAGGCGACCGTTGAATGGTCGCCTTTTTTGCCGGATGGCGCTTCGCTTATCCGGCCTACAAAACCCTGGGCCCGGTAAGCGCTAGCGCCACCGGGCTTTTTAGCTTACTGCTGCTGCGAAGACTGGATCGCCGTCAGCGCGATGGTGTAGACGATATCGTCAACCAGCGCACCACGAGACAGGTCGTTCACAGGCTTGCGCATACCTTGCAGCATTGGCCCGATGGAGATCAGGTCTGCTGAACGCTGTACCGCTTTATAGGTGGTGTTACCGGTGTTCAGATCCGGGAAGATGAACACGGTAGCGCGACCTGCAACCGGCGAGTTAGGCGCTTTAGATTTCGCAACGTCAGCCATTACCGCGGCATCGTACTGGAGCGGGCCGTCGATCATCAGATCCGGACGTTTTTCCTGCGCAATGCGGGTTGCTTCACGGACTTTCTCTACGTCGCTGCCTGCACCAGAAGTACCGGTGGAGTAGGAGAGCATCGCTACGCGCGGTTCGATGCCGAAGGCAGTCGCGGAGTCCGCAGACTGGATAGCGATTTCTGCCAGCTGCTCTGCGGTTGGGTCCGGGTTGATCGCGCAGTCGCCATAAACGTAAACCTGTTCAGGCAGCAGCATGAAGAACACGGAGGAGACCAGAGAGCTGCCCGGTGCGGTTTTGATCAGCTGCAACGGTGGACGGATAGTGTTCGCGGTGGTGTGAACCGCACCGGAAACCAGGCCGTCAACTTCGTCCTGCTCCAGCATCAGCGTACCCAGCACGACGTTGTCTTCCAGCTGCTCGCGCGCAACGGCTTCGGTCATGCCCTTGTTCTTACGCAGCTCAACCAGGCGGGCAACGTAGCTTTCGCGAACCACTTCCGGGTCAACGATCTCAATGCCAGCGCCCAGCTCAACGCCCTGAGACGCCGCAACGCGGTTGATCTCATCCGGGTTACCCAGCAGCACACAGGTCGCGATACCGCGCTCTGCACAGATGGCCGCCGCTTTAACGGTACGTGGTTCGTCACCTTCTGGCAGAACCACGCGTTTGCCCGCTTTACGCGCCAGCTCGGTCAGCTGGTAACGGAAGGCTGGAGGAGACAGACGACGGCTGCGCTCGGACGTCGCCGTCAGGGATTCGATCCAGTCTGCGTTGATGTAGCCCGCAACGTATTCCTGAACTTTCTCGATACGCTCGTGGTCATCAACCGGCACTTCGAGGTTGAAGCTTTGCAGGCTCAGGGAGGTCTGCCAGGTGTTGGTGTTCACCATGAAGACTGGCAGGCCAGTGGCGAACGCACGTTCGCACAGCTTGCTGACGCGCGGGTCCATCTCGTAGGCACCGGTCAGCAGGATCGCACCGATTTCCACGCCGTTCATCGCAGCCAGGCACGCTGCAACCAGCACGTCTGGACGGTCAGCAGAGGTCACCAGCAGGGAACCTGCGCGGAAGTGTTCCAGCATGTGCGGAATGCTGCGCGCGCAGAAGGTCACGGACTTCACGCGGCGGGTGTTGATATCGCCTTCGTTAACGATGGTGGCATTCAGGTGACGCGCCATATCGATTGCACGGGTGGCAATCAGATCGAAGCTCCATGGCACCGCACCCAGCACCGGCAGTGGGCTGGAATCCTGCAGCTTAGCCGGGTCAACTTTGATGACTTTCGCTTTGGAAGAGTCGTCGAAGATTTCGGACAGGTCAGGACGCGTACGGCCCTGCTCATCAACCGGTGCGTTCAGCTTGTTAACAATCACGCCGGTGATGCTGGTGTTTTTCGCACCGCCGAAGCTGCTGCGCGTCAGTTCGATACGCTCTTTCAGCTGCTCTGGGGTGTCCGTGCCCTGAGACATCACGAAAACGATCTCTGCGTTCAGGGTTTTCGCGATTTCAAAGTTCAGAGACTGGGCAAACTGGTGTTTACGGGTCGGGACCAGGCCTTCAACCAGCACCACTTCAGCGTCCTGCGCGTTAGCGTGGTAGTTGGCGATGATCTCTTCCATCAGCACGTCTTTCTGGTTGCTGGAGAGCAGAGATTCAACGTGGCTCATCTTCAGCGGTTCAGCCGCTGGCAGATTGGAGTTCTTACGAACGATGGAGGTGGTCTGGTCTGGCGCATCGCCACCGGCACGTGGCTGGGCGATAGGCTTAAAGACGCTCAGACGAACGCCTTTGCGTTCCATAGCGCGGATCACGCCGAGGCTGACGCTGGTCAGGCCGACGCTGGTTCCGGTAGGGATCAGCATAATAGTACGGGACACGGTTTATCCTCTTTCGTTACCGCCGCGTTGGGCGGGCTACAAAACAGCACCGCCAGCATTGCTGGCGGTGTGGAATCAGGCAGTCAGGCGGCACGCGTCTTGCGCGATGACCAGCTCTTCGTTAGTTGGGATAACGATAGCCGGGCGGGTGCCTTCTTTGTTGATGAAGCCAGACTTGCCGAAGCGGGCAGCCAGGTTACGCTCGTGATCGACTTCGAAGCCCAGTACGCCCAGTTTGCCCAGGGACAGCTCACGTACCATTGCCGCGTTCTCACCGATGCCGCCGGTGAAGATAACCGCGTCCAGACGACCGTCCATCAGCGCGGTGTAAGAACCGATGTACTTCGCCAGACGGTGGCAGTAAACGTCCATTGCACGTTTAGCGTCAGCTTTTTCTGCGTAGTTGTCTTCAACGTAACGGCAGTCGCTGGTGACTTCGGTCAGACCCAGCAGGCCAGACTCTTTGGTCAGCATTTTGTTGATGTCGTCAACGCTCATGCCCAGGGTGTCGTGCAGGTGGAAGATGATCGCCGGGTCGATATCACCGGAACGGGTACCCATCACCAGACCTTCCAGCGGGGTCAGACCCATAGAGGTATCAACACACTTACCGTTGCGGATTGCAGAAACAGAACCACCGTTGCCCAGGTGGCAGGTGATGATGTTGACTTCTTCAACCGGCTTGTTCAGTACTTTTGCGGCTTCCTGAGTCACATAGAAGTGGCTGGTGCCGTGTGCGCCGTAGCGACGTACGCCGTGCTCTTTGTACAGGCTGTATGGCAGGGCATAGAGGTAAGACTCTTCCGGCATGGTCTGATGGAACGCGGTGTCAAACACGGCCACGTTTTTATCTTTCAGATTCGGGAAGGATTTCAGTGCTTCAGCGATACCGATCAGGTGAGCCGGGTTATGCAGCGGTGCGAAAGACGCAGAGTCTTTGATGCCCTGAATCACAGAGTCGTCGATTACCACGGAGCTGGTGTATTTTTCGCCGCCGTGGACGATACGGTGACCAATCGCAGTCAGCTGAGCAGACAGTTCTGGTTTTTGTGCCAGAATAGTGTTAACGATAAAGTTCAGCGCTTCACTGTGAGCGGCGCCTGCACCTAAAGCCGCTTCTTGTTTGCTGCCGTCCATCTTCCACTTGATACGTGCTTCAGGCAGATGGAAACATTCGGCCAAACCAGAGAGGTACTCATCACCGTTGAGCGCATCGATGATGGCGAATTTCAGTGAAGAGCTACCGCAGTTCAGAACCAGTACTAACTTACTCGACATGGAAGTACCTATAATTGATACGTGGCTAAAAAAACGTCAATGAGTCTAAAGCGTAACGCATGCTGACTCAGACATTTATGATTAACATCATGCCAAACGAACATTCTGGCAGGATGGAAGAAATACCTATGATTTTAAGCCATTTTGAACATTTTTCAGACAATGGCATAATATGCGATAATTTGACGAGTTAACGCTTCTCGTCTACGGCCTATCAGGCTGGCACAGGATACCCGATACGGGGTAGCGATGACAAAATATTTTGAACGTTGTCATAGCCTGTTGTGGTTTTGCACGAAAATTTTAATTTTTATATGTGAAGTTGAGGTACAGCCATGTCAACACCTGAAATCCCGTCCGTGAACTTTTTTAGTCTGTTTCGTCGGGGACAGCATTACGCAAAGACATGGCCGATGGAAAAGCGCCTCGCGCCCATGTTTATTGAAAATCGCACTATTCGCGCCACGCGCTATGCGATTCGCTTTATGCCCCCGATCGCTGTCTTTACTCTTTGCTGGCAAATTGCGCTGGGTGGACAGCTTGGACCTGCCGTCGCGACGGCGCTCTTTGCGTTAAGCCTGCCGATGCAGGGATTGTGGTGGTTAGGTAAACGTTCCGTCACGCCACTTCCGCCTTCTATTTTACACTGGTTTTATGAAGTGCGTGGAAAACTGGAGGAGGCCGGCCAGGCGCTCGCCCCGGTTGAAGGCAAGCCGGATTATCAGGCGCTGGCGGACACCCTCAAGCGCGCGTTTAAACAGCTTGATAAAACATTCCTCGATGACTTGTGATTGATCATCGAAACGACGACCAAAAGAAGGCACAGTAACAATCAGTTACCGTGTCTTTTTTTTACAGTGCAATGCGCTACAGGAGTCGAAAGATGGAAATGACCCATGCTCAACGTCTGATTTTGTCTAACCAGTACAAGATGATGACTATGCTTGATCCCGATAACGCTGCGCGCTACAGCCGCCTGCAAACCATTGTTGAACGTGGTTTTGGCTTGCAGATGCGCGAACTGGATCGCGAATTTGGCGAACTGAAAGAGGAAACCTGCCGTATCGTTATCGACATCATGGAGATGTACCATGCGCTGCATGTGTCCTGGACCAATCTGAAAGACCAGCAGTCCATTGACGAGCGCCGCGTAACGTTCCTGGGCTTTGATGCCGCGACAGAAGCGCGCTATCTGAGCTATGTGCGCTTTATGGTGAACACCGAAGGGCGCTACACTCATTTTGATGCGGGTACGCACGGCTTCAACGCCCAGACCCCGATGTGGGATAAGTATCAACGTATGCTGAGCGCGTGGCACGCCTGTCCGCGTCAGTACCATTTAAGCAGCAACGAAATTCAACAAATCATTAATGCCTGACGGAGGTGCGTGTGCAGTGTAAAGGTTTTCTGTTTGATCTGGACGGTACGCTGGTGGATTCGCTGCCGGTAGTGGAGCGTTCCTGGTGTCATTGGGCCGACAGGCACGGCATTGACCATCAGGATGTACTGAATTTCATCCATGGCAAACAGGCCATTACCTCATTGCGGCACTTCCTGGCGGGACGTCCTGAGGAAGAGATTCAGGCGGAGTTCAAATATCTGGAGCAGATTGAAGCTACCGACACTGAGGGCATCACCGCGCTGCCCGGTGCGCGCGAATTGCTTGAGCATCTGAATGAAGCGCAGATCCCGTGGGCTATCGTCACCTCCGGCTCGGTTCCTGTCGCGCATGCCCGCCATAAGGCGGCCGGTTTACCGACGCCGGACGTCTTCATTACCGCTGAGCGCGTAAAGCGCGGCAAGCCCGAACCGGATGCGTTTCTGCTCGGCGCTGAACTGCTCGGCCTTGCGCCAGCGGAGTGCGTGGTGGTGGAAGACGCGGCGGCAGGCGTGCTGGCCGGGCTGAACGCCGGAAGCCACGTCATTGCCGTTAACGTCCCGGCGGGGTCCCCCCGGCTGGAGGAGGCGGATTTTGTGCTTAATACTCTGACCGCCATCGACGTCTCGAAGGCATCAGACGGCGTTGTAACCGTCTCGCTAAAAATGTAATCCCATGATATAGCCCCGCATTACCGGGGCTTTTTTATGGCAGAATTGCTTCTCCTCCACTGACAAGGACATGTTGTGAACGGTGAACTGATTTGGGTCCTGAGCCTGCTGTTAATCGCCATCATTCTTTTTGCCACGGGCAAGGTGCGCATGGATGCCGTCGCCCTGTTTGTGATTGTCGCGTTCGTTCTGAGCGGTACCCTTTCCCTGCCGGAAGCCTTTTCCGGGTTTAGCGATCCCAACGTTATTTTGATTGCCGCCCTGTTTATTATTGGCGACGGGCTGGTACGCACCGGCGTGGCGACGATGATGGGGTCGTGGCTGGTTAAAGTGGCGGGCAGCAGCGAAACCAAAATGCTGATTTACCTGATGCTGACGGTCGCCGGACTGGGTGCGTTTATGAGCTCGACGGGCGTCGTGGCCATCTTTATTCCGGTTGTGCTGAGCGTCTGCATGAGGATGCAGATCTCCCCGTCGCGGCTGATGATGCCGTTGAGCTTTGCCGGGCTCATCAGCGGCATGATGACGCTGGTCGCGACGCCGCCGAACCTCGTCGTAAACAGCGAACTGATCCGTGAGGGGCTTGAGGGGTTTAGCTTTTTCAGCGTCACGCCGATCGGGCTGGTTGTACTGGTGATGGGCATTATCTATATGCTGTTGACCCGTTTCGCGCTGAAAGGGGAGAAGCAGGACAAAGCCAAAGAGGGCTGGAAGCGGCGAACTTTTCGCGATTTGATCAAAGAGTACCGTCTGACCGGGCGCGCCCGTCGGCTGGCTATCCGCCCCGGTTCGCCGATGATAGGCCAGCGGCTGGACGACCTTAAGCTACGCGAACGCTATGGCGCGAACGTCATCGGGGTTGAGCGCTGGCGTCGTTTTCGTCGGGTAATCGTTAACGTGAATGGGGTGTCAGAGTTTCGCGCGCGTGACGTCCTGCTGATTGATATGTCCACCGCGGACGTGGATCTGCGAGAGTTTTGTAGCGAGCAGCTGCTGGAGCCGATGGTGCTGCGCGGCGAGTATTTCTCCGACCGGGCGCTGGATGTGGGAATGGCCGAGGTGTCGCTGATCCCGGAATCGGAGTTATTGGGCAAAACCGTGCGCGAAATCGGCTTTCGTACCCGCTATGGCCTCAACGTGGTGGGCCTGAAGCGCGATGGCGTAGCCCTTGAAGGGGCGGTGGTGGATGAGCCGATCCTGCTGGGGGATATCTTCCTCGTGGTCGGCAACTGGAAACTGATTAGCCAGCTCGGGCAGAAAGGCCGCGATTTTGTGGTGCTGAATATGCCGATTGAAGAGAGCGACGCGTCACCGGCGCACAGTCAGGCGCCCCATGCGATTTTTTGCCTGGTGTTGATGGTCGCGTTGATGCTGACGGACGAGATCCCTAACCCGGTGGCGGCGATAATCGCCTGTCTGTTAATGGGCAAATTCCGCTGTATCGACGCCGAAAGCGCTTACAAAGCGATTCACTGGCCAAGCATCATTCTCATCGTTGGGATGATGCCCTTCGCCCTGGCGCTACAGAAAACCGGCGGGGTGGATTTGATCGTAAAAGGCTTAATGGACGCGGGCGGGGGATATGGTCCGTACCTGATGATGGTTTGCCTGTTCGTCATGTGCGCCACCATTGGTTTGTTCATCTCCAATACCGCAACGGCGGTGCTGATGGCGCCTATTGCGCTGGCGATGGCAAAATCGATGGGCGTTTCGCCCTATCCGTTTGCGATGGTGGTAGCGATGGCGGCGTCCGCGGCATTTATGACGCCGGTATCTTCCCCGGTCAATACCCTGGTGCTGGGGCCGGGAAACTATCGATTCAGCGATTTTGTAAAGCTGGGCGTGCCGTTCACCGTGCTGGTGATGCTGGTATGCGTGGTGCTGATTCCGGTGTTATTCCCGTTCTGAGAACATCGCCGGGTGGCGGCTACGCCTTACCCGGCCTACGTGATTCGTAGGCCCTGCAAGCGCAGCGCCGCTGGGCGAAAAACTACAGCGGCGAATCCTGACTGATCTCATCCAGCGACTTCGTGAAATTGGCGTGCCGTTCACCGTGCTGGTGATGCTGGTATGCGTGGTGCTGATTCCGGTGTAATTCCCGTTCTGAGAACATCGCCGGGTGGCGGCTACGCCTTACCCGGCCTACGTGATTCGTAGGCCCTGCAAGCGCAGCGCCGCTGGGCGAAAAACTACAGCGGCGAATCCTGACTGATCTCATCCAGCGACAAATGGAAGCTCGGCACAAACACCTGCATAAAGTAATCCATCTCTTCGCTACGGCGGGAGTCGAGCGTTTTCTCCAGGCGCGTTTTCGCCAGCAGGAACTCGTTATTCCCCGCGGATAACTCTTCCAGACATTTCAGGTAGGCGCACAGCGCATCGGCCTGCTTAACCAGGGATTTCTCCTCTTCCGTATACTGATGCTCGTCGATCAGCGGCCCGAAGATATCACGCAGCTCATCAGGCACCATATCGATCAGCTTCTGCTGGGCAATCTTCTCAATGGCCTTATATTCCTGGGCAATCTGCGAGTTGAAATATTTCACCGGCGTAGGCAGATCCCCGGTCAGCACTTCCGATGCATCGTGGTACAACGCCAGCAGGGCGATACGTTCGGCATTAACCTGCCCGTTGAATTTGCGGTTTTTAATTGCTGCCAGCGCATGAGCGACCATGGCAACCTGCAAACTGTGCTCAGACACATTTTCAGTGCGCACGTTGCGCATCAGCGGCCAGCGGTTGATGAGTTTCAGGCGGGAGAGGTGGGCAAAGAAATGACTCTGACTCATAGATTACCTTATGTCTTCACTGCGACGGACTTCATTGTGCGGGGAGGGGAGGGAAGATGCAAATTTGCAGATGTTACAGGCCGGGTAAGCGCAGCGCCACCCGGCGGAAAGTCAGCGTTACTGATGGTACCCCGAGAGGAATCGTCCGAAGCGGCTGATGGCCATTTCGAGATCGTCTTCGCGCGGCAGGGTTACAATACGCACGTGATCCGGCCACGGCCAGTTAAACGCCGTCCCCTGAACCAGCAGCACTTTTTCCTGCAACAGGAAGTCGAGCACCATTTTCTGGTCGTCGTGAATATTGAAGCGCTTCGCGTCGATTTTCGGGAACATATACAGCGCGCCGTTAGGCTTCACGCAGGAGACGCCCGGAATATCATTAATTAATTCCCATGCACGGTTGCGCTGTTCATAGAGGCGGCCGCCTGGAACGATAAACTCGCTGATGCTTTGATAGCCCCCGAGTGCTGTCTGGATCGCATGTTGCGCCGGTACGTTGGCGCACAGACGCATGGATGCCAGCATCTCCAGCCCTTCAATGTAGCCTTTCGCATGTTTTTTCGGACCGTTCAGTACCATCCAGCCCTGACGGAAACCGGCAACGCGGTAAGTTTTAGACAGTCCGTTAAAGGTGACCGTCAGCAGATCGGGCGCCAGCGCGGCGATAGAGTGGTGCTGCGCCGCGTCGTACAGGATCTTGTCGTAAATCTCGTCGGCAAAGATGATCAGGTTGTGCAGGCGGGCGATCTCGACGATCTCCATCAGCAGCTCTTTTGAATAGACCGCGCCCGTCGGGTTATTCGGGTTAATGATCACGATTCCCCGGGTGCGCGGTGTTATTTTGGCGCGAATGTCATCCAGATCCGGGAACCAGTCCGACGATTCATCGCAAAGATAGTGCACCGCTTTACCGCTGGAGAGCGATACCGCAGCCGTCCACAGCGGATAGTCTGGAGCGGGAACCAGCATTTCATCGCCGCTGTTCAGGAGCGCCTGCATCGCCTGAACGATCAGCTCCGAGACACCGTTGCCAATGTAGATATCTTCAACGGTGACGTCGCGCATACCGCGAGCCTGATAGTGCTGCATAATGGCTTTACGGGCGGAATAAAGCCCTTTTGAATCGCAGTAGCCTTGTGCAGTGGGCAGGTTACGGATCACATCCACCAGGATCTCATCCGGCGCTTCAAAACCAAATGGCGCGGGGTTGCCGATGTTGAGTTTCAGAACCTTATTGCCTTCCTCTTCAAGGCGTTTTGCCTCTTTGAGTACCGGGCCACGGATGTCGTAACAGACGTTGTCGAGCTTGCTGGATTTTTCGATAGGGGACATGAACCTTTAACCTTTTCGCTATTATTGCAACTTCCTGCCGTGGAAGCAGCACGGAACAATGTACTCCCACCGCGCTTCGTTTTGAAGGGCGCACAGAAGAAGATTTTGTCCAACCAGGCAGCACTGCTGTGATTGCTTAATCTAATGATGGAGTGATTTTGCGCCTGAAATTACCGTGAAAACGCTTAATGTTGGGTTTTTTATGCTGAAAGTTTCACATAAATATTAATATTATTCTGATTTAAATAAAAAGACGATCCGGGCTGAAGCGTTAGTCCCCCTGAGTGACCATTCGTAAAACCTGAATGCTGAGATACAGTTTGCTCTATTAGCAAAGCCAGGTTAAAAGTTACTCATGTGAAATTAATGTTAAGTGTTATTAATGAATGGCCTGAATCTAAATTAAACTTTATTTATTATTAACGACGAAAATGCAACTTTCGTTAATTTTAATAAAAAGAGTGTAGTTGCTTATCATTGGCGTTAAATCCGTTATATTGCAATAAGACTTATAAATATAGTGGATTTGGGTTAAGATGTGTTTTGGGAATGCAGCGTAGCGATAGGCTTGTTACGTATATCAGCTTCTGCCTTCCTGTATTAATCGATTGTTATTGTTAAAGTAATCTCTGGCTGATTGGGTAAGTCACATCTTGCTACGCTGGCAACGCTGCGATATAGATGGCAGAAAACATGTCTTACTCTTAATGGAATTTACATCTACCTTCAGATAACGAAATATCCTGAACGCAAGAGAATAAAAATAACGTCATGAAACGTGATTTCTGACTGTTGATATACCAAAGTACAATAACTATCTGTCAGGCAGTCTGCCGGGCCGGGACGCGAGGGAAACTCTTCAGAAGGAATTGCTTAACTGTTACACACAGCTTCAACCCGGGCAGCTCCGCACGAGCAACCTGAAAGTGAAAAGATATGATAAATGCAAATCGTCCGATAATGAATCTCGACCTCGATCTGCTGAGAACGTTTGTTGCGGTCGCCGATCTCAACACTTTTGCAGCAGCTGCTGCCGCCGTTTGCCGTACCCAGTCCGCCGTGAGTCAGCAAATGCAGCGGCTGGAACAACTGGTTGGTAAAGAGCTTTTTGCGCGTCATGGACGTAATAAGCTTTTAACAGAACATGGTATTCAGCTTCTGGGTTATGCCAGAAAGATACTGCGCTTTAATGATGAAGCCTGTATGTCATTAATGTTTAGCAACCTTCAGGGAGTGTTAACATTAGGGGCGTCAGATGAATCAGCAGATACCATTTTGCCCTTCCTTCTCAACCGAATTAGCTCGGTTTATCCGAAGCTTGCCCTGGACGTTAGCGTTAAACGCAATGCCTTCATGGTTGAGATGCTGAAAGAAAACGAGGTTGACCTGGTGGTCACCACGCATCGACCTGGCCAGTATGACTGCCTGACGCTGCGTACTTCTCCTACGCACTGGTACTGTGCCGCGGAGTACGTATTGCAAAAAGGTGAGCCAATACCCCTGGTCCTGCTGGACGATCCTAGTCCGTTCCGCGATATGGTGCTGACTGCGCTCAACGAAGCCAGTATTCCGTGGCGCCTGGCGTACGTTGCGTCAACGTTGCCTGCGGTACGAGCGGCAGTGAAGGCCGGACTTGGCGTAACAGCCCGTCCGGTGGAGATGATGAGCCCCGATCTGCGTGTGCTGGGTCAATCTGAGGGACTCCCGTCGTTGCCGGATACGGAGTACCTGCTGTGCCATAATTCCGCCAGCAATAACGAGCTAGCGAAAGTGGTATTCGAGGCAATGGAAAACTACCACAATCCATGGCAGTACGCGCCTGTTACTCCGGAAGGAGGGGATGACTCCCTGATTGTGGAAAGGGATTTTGAGTGATCATTCCCCCAAAATTCTCGTAACAAAATGTAAGTGCAAAAAAGAGCCACTCGCATGATTTTTTCATGCGAGTGGTTTTTTTTGCTATTCATAACCGCGAACGGAGCAGGGTTAAAGCAAATACCGCTTATTTATCAATGCAGAAAATGCTTTTGGTTAAGTTATAAACGATACCTCTTCTAACTTGCCTAATACCCCGCCGATGTTAAAAAAACAGGAAATATGTTGCTGTTTTTTTGATTGAATTAACAAAAGCGTGTCTCAGATCAAGAAAATACTCCCATTTGGGGGGAGGAATCGTTGGCAAATCCTGTCAAAATAGGAGGGTTATTTTTTTTACTTCCAAAACGGACACGATTCAACAAGATGCATTTGACGTAAAGTCATGTACCCACCAGGGTTAAAGGGCACCAAATGTTAATGAGAATCGCACGTTGTAATTTAATGTGAAGAAACCTTTGTTAAAGTTGACAAAAGGTTATAGAAAGGAGTAAAAAACCCCATCATTTTGCTGTCTATGTCTCATTTCTGACAGTTAGTGTAAGGTTATTTTGTTCCTCCCCATGAATCGATGTGATGCCCATCTGCCAGCAAGAGCAGTGTCGTCGGTATCACTTTTGATGAGTAAGCAATGAGTATGTCAACATCCACAGAAGTCATCGCTCATCACTGGGCATTCGCAATCTTTCTTATTGTAGCCATTGGCCTGTGCTGCCTGATGTTAGTCGGCGGCTGGTTCCTGGGCGGTCGCGCCCGCGCAAGGCACAAAAACACACCTTTCGAATCAGGTATTGATTCAGTAGGTACCGCTCGCTTACGCCTGTCTGCCAAGTTCTACCTGGTAGCCATGTTCTTCGTCATTTTCGACGTGGAAGCGCTTTACCTCTTCGCGTGGTCTACCTCCATTCGCGAAAGTGGTTGGGTGGGCTTTGTCGAGGCCGCAATTTTCATTTTAGTGTTACTGGCCGGTCTGGTTTATCTGGTGCGTATTGGCGCGCTGGACTGGACACCTGTGCGTTCACGCCGTGAACACATCAACCCGGAAAACAGTATCTCTAATCGTCAGCAGTAACAGCGAGGCAATAAGATGGATTATACGCTCACCCGCATAGATCCTAACGGTGAGAATGACCGTTACCCCCTGCAGAAACAGGAGATCGTAACCGACCCCCTGGAGCAAGAAGTCAACAAAAGCGTGTACATGGGCAAGCTCGAACATGCCATGCACGATATGGTCAACTGGGGTCGTAAGAACTCCATCTGGCCATACAACTTTGGCCTTTCTTGCTGCTACGTTGAAATGGTGACGTCATTCACTGCGGTGCATGACGTTGCGCGTTTTGGGGCCGAGGTACTGCGTGCTTCTCCACGTCAGGCTGACCTGATGGTGGTGGCCGGGACCTGCTTTACCAAGATGGCACCGGTTATTCAGCGTCTTTATGACCAGATGCTGGAGCCAAAATGGGTAATATCCATGGGCGCATGTGCAAACTCCGGCGGTATGTACGACATTTATTCCGTTGTGCAGGGCGTTGATAAGTTCATTCCGGTGGATGTGTACATCCCGGGCTGCCCGCCGCGTCCAGAGGCCTATATGCAGGCGCTGATGCTGCTGCAGGAGTCAATCGGTAAAGAACGCCGTCCGCTCTCCTGGGTTGTTGGCGATCAAGGTGTCTATCGCGCGAACATGCAGTCTGAGCGCGAGCGTAAACGTGGTGAACGTATTGCCGTCACCAACCTGCGTACGCCTGACGAAATTTAATTTGCGCCTGTGGGCCTGGAGAACACCTTCGCATATCACTACTCAAATAGCGCGAAGCCAGGCTTAACAGTCACCACGGACCATTTGCAATGGTGAACAATATGACCGACTTAACCGCGCAAGAAGCCGCCTGGCAGACCCGGGATCATCTCGATGACCCCGTCATTGGCGAACTGCGCAACCGTTTTGGGCCGGATGCCTTTACTGTTCAGGCCACCCGCACCGGGGTACCCGTTGTTTGGGTGAAGCGTGAGCAATTACTGGAAGTTGTCGATTTCCTCAAGAAATTGCCAAAACCTTACGTCATGCTGTTTGACTTACACGGCATGGACGAACGTCTGAGAACGCACCGCCAGGGTCTCCCTGCTGCGGATTTTTCCGTTTTCTACCACCTGATCTCAATAGACCGCAACACGGATATCATGCTCAAGGTGGCATTGTCTGAAAACGACATGCATCTGCCGACGATCACCAAACTTTTCCCAAACGCTAACTGGTACGAGCGTGAAACCTGGGAAATGTTCGGCATGACATTCGACGGCCACCCGCATCTGACGCGCATCATGATGCCGCAGACCTGGACCGGCCACCCGCTGCGTAAAGACTACCCGGCACGCGCCACTGAATTCGACCCGTTTGAGCTGACCAAAGCCAAGCAGGATCTGGAGATGGAAGCGCTGACCTTCAAGCCGGAAGACTGGGGCATGAAGCGCGGCACCGAAAACGAGGACTTCATGTTCCTCAACCTCGGTCCAAACCACCCCTCTGCGCACGGTGCATTCCGTATTATCCTTCAGCTTGACGGCGAAGAAATTGTCGACTGCGTGCCTGACATCGGCTATCACCACCGTGGTGCCGAGAAGATGGGCGAGCGTCAGTCCTGGCACAGCTACATTCCGTATACTGACCGTATCGAATACCTCGGCGGCTGCGTAAACGAGATGCCATACGTGCTGGCCGTTGAGAAACTGGCAGGCATCACCGTCCCGGATCGCGTTAACGTGATTCGCGTGATGCTGTCTGAACTGTTCCGTATTAACAGCCACCTGCTGTACATCTCCACGTTCATTCAGGACGTCGGCGCGATGACGCCGGTCTTCTTCGCCTTTACCGACCGTCAGAAAATCTACGATCTGGTGGAAGCGATTACCGGTTTCCGTATGCACCCGGCCTGGTTCCGCATCGGCGGCGTGGCGCACGATCTGCCGCGCGGCTGGGACCGCCTGCTGCGTGAATTCCTCGACTGGATGCCGAAACGTCTGGCGTCTTACGAGAAAGCCGCGCTGCGTAACTCCATCCTGAAAGGCCGCTCCCAGGGCGTTGCCGCCTACGGCGCGAAAGAGGCGCTGGAGTGGGGAACCACAGGTGCTGGCCTGCGCGCAACCGGTATTGATTTCGACGTGCGTAAAGCCCGTCCTTACTCTGGCTACGAGAACTTCGACTTTGAAGTCCCGGTTGGCGGCGGCGTTTCCGACTGCTACACCCGCGTGATGCTGAAAGTGGAAGAGCTGCGCCAGAGCCTGCGCATCCTTGAGCAGTGCCTCAACAACATGCCGGAAGGCCCGTTCAAGGCGGATCACCCGCTGACGACGCCGCCACCGAAAGAGCGCACGCTGCAACATATCGAAACCCTGATCACCCACTTCTTGCAGGTTTCCTGGGGCCCGGTCATGCCGGCACAAGAATCCTTCCAGATGATTGAAGCGACCAAGGGTATCAACAGCTACTACCTCACCAGCGACGGCAGCACCATGAGCTACCGTACCCGCGTGCGTACGCCAAGCTTTGCGCACCTGCAGCAGATCCCGGCCGCCATTCGCGGCAGTCTGGTCTCCGACCTGATTGTGTATCTGGGTAGTATCGATTTTGTTATGTCAGATGTGGACCGCTAATTATGCACGAGAATCAACAACCACAAACCGAGGCTTTTGAGCTGAGTGAAGCAGAGCGTGCCGCCATTGAGCACGAGATGCACCACTACGAAGACCCGCGTGCGGCGTCCATTGAAGCGCTGAAAATCGTACAGAAACAGCGTGGTTGGGTGCCGGATGGGGCGATCTATGAGATCGCAAAAGTGCTGGGCATTCCGGCAAGTGACGTAGAAGGCGTAGCCACGTTCTACAGCCAGATCTTCCGTCAGCCGGTCGGCCGCCATGTGATCCGCTACTGTGACAGCGTTGTCTGCCACATTACCGGTTATCAGGGCATTCAGGCTGCGATTGAGAAGAAACTTAATATTAAGCCGGGCCAGACCACGTTCGACGGACGCTTTACCCTGCTGCCAACCTGCTGCCTGGGTAACTGCGACAAGGGACCGACCATGATGATTGATGAGGACACTCACAGCCATCTGACGCCGGAAGCGATTCCTGACCTGCTGGAGCAGTACAAATGAAAACTGTAATTCGTACTGCTGAGACGCATCCGCTGACCTGGCGTCTGCGCGATGACAAACAGCCGGTCTGGCTCGACGAATATCAGAGCAAAAACGGCTATGCCGGTGCGCGTAAAGCCCTCGGCGGCATGGCGCCAGACGACATCGTTAATGCGGTGAAAGAGTCTGGCCTGAAAGGGCGCGGCGGTGCGGGCTTCTCCACCGGTCTGAAGTGGAGCCTGATGCCGAAAGATGAATCCATGAACATCCGTTACCTGCTGTGTAACGCCGATGAAATGGAGCCGGGTACCTATAAAGACCGCCTGCTGATGGAACAGCTGCCGCACCTGCTGGTGGAAGGCATGCTGATCTCCGCGTTCGCGCTGAAAGCGTACCGTGGCTACATCTTCCTGCGCGGCGAATACATCGAAGCGGCTGAAAACCTGCGTCGCGCGATTGCCGAAGCCACTGAAGCCGGACTGCTGGGTAAAAACATCCTGGGCACCGGGTTTGACTTCGAGCTGTTCGTGCACACCGGTGCCGGGCGTTATATCTGCGGTGAAGAAACCGCGCTAATTAACTCCCTGGAAGGCCGCCGCGCGAACCCGCGCTCCAAGCCACCGTTCCCGGCAAGCTCCGGCGTGTGGGGTAAACCGACCTGTGTAAACAACGTCGAAACCCTGTGTAACGTTCCGGCTATCCTTGCGAACGGCGTGGAGTGGTATCAGGGCATCTCATCAAGTAAAGATGCCGGTACCAAGCTGATGGGCTTCTCCGGTCGCGTGAAGAATCCCGGCGTCTGGGAGCTGCCGTTCGGCACCACCGCACGTGAAATTCTTGAAGACTACGCCGGCGGCATGCGCGATGGCCTGAAATTCAAAGCCTGGCAGCCGGGTGGGGCAGGGACAGACTTCTTAACCGAAGCCCACCTTGACCTGCCAATGGAGTTCGAAAGCATTGGTAAAGCAGGCAGCCGTCTGGGTACCGCGCTGGCGATGGCCGTCGACCACGAGATCGGCATGGTATCCCTGGTGCGTAACCTGGAAGAGTTCTTCGCCCGCGAGTCCTGCGGCTGGTGTACACCATGCCGTGACGGTCTACCGTGGAGCGTGAAGATCCTGCGCGCTATCGAACGTGGCGAAGGCCAGCCTGGCGATATCGAGACACTTGAGCAACTGTGTCGATTCTTAGGGCCAGGTAAAACCTTCTGTGCCCACGCACCGGGTGCCGTCGAGCCGCTGCAGAGCGCGATTAAATATTTCCGCGACGAATTCGAAGCAGGCATCAAGCAGCCGTTCAGCAATACCCATTCTATCAATGGTATTCAGCCGAACCTGCTGAAAGCACGCTGGTAAAAACAGAATTTTGATTAACGCTCGGTTTCGGCCGAGCCAACTGGAAGCATGCTAATGGCTACGATTCATGTAGACGGCAAAGAATACGAAGTCAACGGGGCGGACAACCTGCTGGAAGCTTGTCTGTCTCTTGGCCTCGATATTCCGTACTTTTGCTGGCATCCGGCGCTGGGCAGCGTCGGTGCTTGCCGCCAGTGTGCGGTGAAGCAATATCAAAACGCGGAAGACACGCGTGGTCGACTGGTGATGTCCTGTATGACGCCAGCCACCGAAGGCACTTTTATTTCGATTGATGACGAAGAAGCCAAACAGTTCCGCGAAAGCGTAGTGGAGTGGTTGATGACCAACCACCCACACGACTGTCCGGTGTGTGAGGAGGGGGGTAACTGCCACCTTCAGGATATGACCGTCATGACCGGTCACAGCTTCCGTCGCTATCGCTTTACCAAGCGTACCCACCGAAATCAGGATCTGGGGCCGTTCATCTCTCACGAAATGAACCGCTGCATCGCCTGCTACCGCTGCGTGCGTTACTACAAAGATTATGCAGACGGTCAGGATCTGGGCGTGTATGGCGCGCATGACAACGTTTACTTCGGTCGTCCGGAAGACGGTACGCTTGAAAGCGAATTCTCCGGTAACCTGGTAGAAATCTGCCCGACCGGCGTGTTCACGGATAAAACCCACTCCGAGCGTTACAACCGTAAATGGGACATGCAGTTTGCGCCAAGCATCTGCCAGCAGTGCTCCCTCGGCTGTAACACCAGCCCGGGTGAACGTTACGGTGAACTGCGTCGTATCGAAAACCGTTACAACGGTACCGTTAACCACTACTTCCTCTGCGATCGCGGTCGTTTTGGCTATGGCTATGTGAACCTGAAAGACCGTCCGCGTCAGCCGGTTCAGCGCCGTGGCGACGACGTCATTACCCTCAACGCTGAACAGGCGATGCAGGGCGCGGCAGATATTCTGCGCCAGTCGAAGAAAGTGATCGGCATCGGCTCCCCGCGCGCCAGCATCGAAAGCAACTTCGCGCTGCGCGAGCTGGTTGGGGCGGAAAACTTCTATACCGGTATCGCCCATGGCGAGCAGGAACGTCTGCAACTGGTGCTGAAAGTGCTGCGTGAAGGCGGTGTACACACGCCTGCGCTGCGCGAAATCGAATCCTATGATGCGGTTCTGGTGCTCGGGGAAGACCTGACGCAGACCGGCGCACGCGCGGCTCTGGCGGTTCGTCAGGCGGTGAAGGGCAAAGCACGTGAAATGGCAGCAGCGCAGAAAGTGGCTGACTGGCAGATTGCGGCGATCCTCAACATCGGCCAGCGCGCGAAGCATCCTCTGTTTGTGACTAACGTCGACAACACCCGTCTGGACGATATCGCCGCGTGGACCTACTGCGCGCCGGTTGAAGATCAGGCGCGCCTCGGCTTTGCCATTGCCCACGCGCTGGACAGCAACTCGCCGGCCGTTGAACTGGATCGCGACCTGCAGAACAAGGTCGACGTGATTGTTCAGGCGCTGGCGGGGGCGAAAAAACCACTGATCATTTCCGGTACCAACGCCGGTAGCGCTGAAATCATTCAGGCCGCAGCGAACGTTGCCAAAGCCCTGAAGGGCCGTGGCGCTGACGTCGGTGTGACCATGATTGCCCGTGCGGTGAACAGCATCGGACTGGGCATGATTGGTGGCGGCTCGCTGGAAGAAGCGTTAAGCGAACTGGAATCCGGTTCTGCTGATGCGGTGGTAGTGCTGGAAAATGACCTGCATCGCCACGCTTCCGCCGCTCGCGTTGACGCCGCGCTCTCCAAAGCACCGCTGGTGATGGTTATCGACCATCAGCGCACCGCGATCATGGACAAAGCACACCTGGTGCTCTCTGCTGCAAGCTTCGCAGAAAGCGACGGGACGGTGATCAACAACGAAGGCCGCGCACAGCGCTTCTTCCAGGTTTATGACCCGGCCTACTACGACAGCAACACCGTGATGCTGGAAAGCTGGCGCTGGCTGCACTCTCTGCACAGCACCGTGCAGAGCCGTGAAGTGGACTGGACGCAGCTCGACCACGTTATCGACGCGGTTGTTGAGAAACTGCCTCAGCTGGCGGGCATTAAAGACGCCGCGCCTGACGCAAGCTTCCGTATTCGCGGCCAGAAACTGGCGCGTGAGCCGCACCGCTACAGCGGTCGTACTGCGATGCGTGCCAACATCAGCGTGCACGAACCGCGTCAGCCGCAGGATAAAGACACCATGTTCGCCTTCTCGATGGAAGGGAACAACCAGCCGTCTGCGCCGCGTTCGCAAATCCCGTTTGCATGGGCACCGGGCTGGAACTCCCCACAGGCATGGAACAAATTCCAGGCTGAAGTGGGTGGTCATCTGCGCCACGGCGATCCGGGCGTGCGTCTGATTGAAGCCTCCGAAACCGATCTGGACTTCTTCTCTACCGTTCCGGAACGTTTCCAGGCTCAGGAAGGCCACTGGCGTATTGCGCCGTACTACCATCTGTTCGGTAGCGACGAAATGTCCCAGCGTTCTCCGGTATTCCAGCAGCGTATGCCGCAGCCGTACATCAAGCTCAACCCGGCGGATGCCGCGAAGCTTGGCGTTAACGCGGGTGCGAACATTGCCTTTAGCTACGACGGCCAGACAATCAGCCTGCCGCTGATTATTTCTGAAAGCCTGTCAGCAGGGCAGGTGGGTCTGCCGATGGGTATGCCTGGCATCGCGCCGGTCCTGGCGGGTGCGCATCTTGATAACCTTCAGGAGGCAAAAGCATGAGTTGGTTAACGCCGGATCTTATCGACATCCTGCTGAGCATTCTGAAAGCGGTCGTCATTCTGCTGGTGGTCGTCACCTGCGGCGCGTTCATGAGCTTTGGTGAACGTCGTCTGCTCGGTCTGTTCCAGAACCGTTACGGACCGAACCGCGTGGGCTGGGGTGGTTCACTCCAGCTGGTGGCGGACATGATCAAGATGTTCTTTAAAGAGGACTGGGTTCCGCGCTTCTCGGACCGCGTGATCTTTACGCTGGCGCCGATGATCGCCTTTACCTCGCTGCTGCTGGCGTTTGCTATCGTTCCCGTCAGCCCGACCTGGGTGGTGGCTGACCTGAACATCGGCATTCTGTTCTTCCTGATGATGGCAGGCCTCGCGGTGTACGCGGTGCTGTTCGCAGGCTGGTCCAGTAACAACAAATACTCGCTGCTGGGTGCGATGCGTGCTTCCGCGCAGACGCTGAGCTACGAAGTGTTCCTGGGGCTCTCCCTGATGGGCGTGGTGGCGCAGGCCGGTTCATTCAACATGACCGACATCGTCAACAACCAGGCCGACATCTGGAACGTTATCCCGCAGTTCTTTGGCTTTGTGACCTTTGCTATCGCGGGCGTGGCGGTGTGTCACCGTCACCCGTTTGACCAGCCAGAAGCCGAACAGGAACTGGCCGACGGTTACCACATTGAATATTCCGGTATGAAATTCGGTCTGTTCTTCGTGGGCGAGTACATCGGTATCGTCACCATTTCCGCGTTGATGGTAACGCTGTTCTTTGGTGGCTGGCATGGCCCGTTCTTACCGCCGTTCATCTGGTTCGCGCTGAAAACCGCGTTCTTCATGATGATGTTCATTTTGATTCGTGCGTCCTTACCGCGTCCGCGTTATGACCAGGTAATGTCCTTCGGCTGGAAAGTGTGCCTGCCGCTGACGCTCGTCAACTTGTTGGTAACGGCGGCTGTCATTCTCTGGCAGCAGCCATAAGGGGCTTTGAGATCATGACCTTAAAAGAATTACTCGTAGGCTTTGGCACCCAGGTACGCAGTATCTGGATGATCGGCCTGCACGCGTTTGCCAAACGCGAAACCCGGATGTATCCGGAAGAGCCGGTATATCTGCCGCCGCGCTACCGTGGCCGTATCGTGCTGACGCGCGACCCGGACGGTTCCGAGCGCTGCGTAGCCTGTAACCTGTGTGCGGTAGCGTGTCCGGTAGGCTGTATCTCTCTGCAGAAAGCCGAGACGGTAGACGGCCGCTGGTACCCTGAGTTCTTCCGCATCAACTTCTCACGCTGCATTTTCTGCGGTCTGTGTGAAGAAGCGTGCCCAACCACGGCGATTCAGCTGACTCCAGACTTCGAGCTGGGTGAGTACAAGCGTCAGGACCTGGTGTACGAGAAAGAGGATCTGCTGATTTCCGGTCCGGGCAAATACCCGGAATATAACTTCTACCGGATGGCGGGTATGGCAATCGACGGCAAAGATAAGGGCGAAGCAGAGAACGAAGCTAAGCCTATCGACGTCAAGAGCCTGTTACCGTAAGGAGAGGGCAATGGAATTCGCTTTTTATATCTGTGGCCTTATCGCCATCCTGGCTACGCTGCGAGTGATCACGCACACCAATCCGGTGCATGCGTTGCTGTATTTAATCATTTCGCTGCTGGCTATTTCCGGGGTGTTCTTTGCGCTGGGCGCGCATTTTGCCGGTGCGCTGGAAATTATCGTCTACGCGGGTGCCATTATGGTGCTGTTCGTGTTCGTGGTGATGATGCTCAACCTGGGCGGCTCTGAAATTGAGCAGGAACGTCAATGGTTAAAACCGCAGGTGTGGATTGGCCCGGCAATTTTGTCGGCCATCATGCTGGTGGTGATTGTTTACGCTATTCTGGGCGTAAACGACCAGGGCATTGACGGCACGCCAATCAGCGCCAAGGCTGTTGGTATTGCGCTGTTTGGTCCGTACGTTCTGGCGGTTGAACTGGCCTCTATGCTGCTGCTGGCGGGCCTGGTTGTTGCCTTCCACGTCGGTCGCGAAGAACGTGTTGGTGAGGTGCTGAGCAACCGCACTGATGACCGTGCGAAAAGAAAAACGGAGGAGCGCGCATGATCCCCTTAACACATGGACTGATCCTCGCTGCGATTTTGTTCGTTCTGGGCTTAACCGGTCTGGTTATCCGCCGCAATCTGCTGTTTATGCTGATCGGTCTGGAAATAATGATCAACGCTTCCGCGCTGGCCTTTGTGGTCGCCGGTAGCTACTGGGGCCAGGCCGACGGTCAGGTGATGTACATTCTCGCCATCAGCCTCGCGGCTGCCGAAGCGAGTATTGGCCTGGCGCTGTTGCTGCAGCTCCATCGTCGCCGCCAGAACCTGAACATCGATTCAGTAAGTGAGTTGCGTGGATGAACATGCTTGCCTTAACCATTATTTTTCCGCTGATTGGCTTCGTGCTGCTGGCATTTTCTCGCGGCCGCTGGTCTGAGAATCTGTCTGCCACCGTGGGCATTGGCTCAATCGGTCTGGCTGCGCTGGTGACAGCGTATGCGGGTATCGATTTCTTTAACAATGGACGTCAGGCCTACAGCGTGCCGCTGTGGAACTGGATGTCGGTCGGTAACTTCAACATCGGTTTCAACCTAGTGCTGGATGGTCTGTCTCTGACCATGCTCTCCGTGGTCACCGGCGTCGGCTTCCTGATCCATATGTTCGCCTCCTGGTATATGCGCGGTGAAGAGGGATACTCCCGCTTCTTCGCCTACACCAACCTGTTTATCGCCAGCATGGTGGTTCTGGTGCTGGCCGATAACCTGCTGCTGATGTATCTGGGCTGGGAAGGCGTGGGTCTGTGCTCTTACCTGCTGATCGGTTTCTACTACACCGATCCGAAGAATGGCGCAGCGGCCATGAAAGCGTTCGTCGTGACCCGTGTGGGTGACGTCTTCCTCGCTTTCGCGCTGTTCATTCTCTACAACGAACTGGGCACGCTGAACTTCCGCGAAATGGTGGAACTGGCGCCAGCGCACTTCGAAGCAGGCAACAACATGCTGTGGTGGGCAACGCTGATGCTGCTGGGTGGTGCTGTGGGTAAATCCGCACAGCTGCCGTTGCAGACATGGCTTGCCGACGCGATGGCGGGTCCAACCCCTGTCTCCGCGCTGATCCACGCCGCGACCATGGTCACCGCCGGTGTCTACCTGATTGCGCGTACCCATGGCCTGTTCCTGATGACCCCGGAAATTCTGCATCTGGTGGGTATCGTCGGTGCGGTTACGCTGGTGCTGGCAGGCTTTGCCGCGCTGGTGCAGACCGACATCAAACGCGTTCTCGCGTACTCCACCATGAGCCAGATTGGTTACATGTTCCTGGCGCTGGGCGTTCAGGCGTGGGACGCAGCCATTTTCCACCTGATGACGCACGCGTTCTTTAAAGCGCTGCTGTTCCTCTCATCCGGTTCGGTGATCCTGGCCTGCCACCACGAGCAGAATATCTTCAAAATGGGCGGACTGCGTAAGTCCATCCCGCTGGTCTATGTCTGCTTCCTGGTAGGCGGCGCGGCGCTGGCGGCACTGCCGCTGATTACCGCAGGCTTCTTCAGTAAGGATGAAATCCTGGCGGGCGCCATGGCGAATGGTCATATCAATCTGATGGTTGCGGGTCTGGTCGGTGCGTTTATGACCTCCCTGTACACCTTCCGTATGATTTTCATCGTCTTCCACGGTAAAGAACAAATTCACGCCCACGCAGGGAAGGGGATTACCCACCACCTGCCGCTGATTGTGCTGCTGGTACTCTCCACCTTCGTTGGCGCGATGATTGTGCCACCGTTGCAGGGCGTACTGCCGGCAACAACCGAGCTTGAGCACGGTCGCGTTCTGACGCTTGAAATCACCTCGGGCGTTGTGGCTATCGCGGGCATCCTGATTGCCGCATGGCTGTGGCTGGGCAAACGCACGCTGGTGACTGCCGTTGCCAACAGCGCGCCGGGCCGTCTGCTGGGCACCTGGTGGTACAACGCATGGGGCTTCGACTGGCTGTACGACATGATCTTCGTGAAGCCGTTCCTGGGCATTGCGTGGCTGTTGAAGCGCGATCCGCTGAACAGCCTGATGAATATCCCGGCGATCCTCTCTCGCTTTGCAGGTAAAGGCCTGCTGTACAGCGAGAACGGCTATCTGCGCTGGTATGTGGCATCCATGAGCATCGGTGCGGTTGTCGTGCTGGCGCTGCTGATGGTGTTGCGATAGTGGTTTTTGCCCGGTGGCGCTGCGCTTACCGGGCCTACGAGACCGTAGGTCGGGTAAGCGTGAGCGTCACCCGACACCACAAACCGCACTAACACGTGAATTTTGTCGAATTCGTTGAAAATCGGTCCCTGAGGGACTTTAACAAGGAATAAAAATCGCCATGTTATTACCCTGGCTAATATTAATTCCCTTCATCGGCGGCTTCCTGTGCTGGCAGACTGAACGCTTTGGCGTGAAGATGCCGCGCTGGATCGCGCTGATCACCATGGGATTGACGCTCGCGCTTGGCCTGCAACTGTGGTTGCAGGGTGGCTACTCATTGACCCAGTCTGCGGGCCTTCCGCAGTGGCAGTCTGAGTTCATTCTGCCGTGGATCCCACGTTTCGGTATCACAATCCACCTTGCGATTGACGGTCTGTCGCTGCTGATGGTCGTGCTGACCGGTCTGCTCGGCGTTCTGGCGGTACTCTGCTCCTGGCGAGAAATCGAAAAATACCAGGGCTTCTTCCACCTGAACCTGATGTGGATCCTGGGCGGCGTTATCGGCGTGTTCCTGGCCATCGACATGTTCCTGTTCTTCTTCTTCTGGGAGATGATGCTGGTGCCGATGTACTTCCTGATCGCGCTGTGGGGCCACAAGGCATCCGACGGTAAAACGCGTATCACGGCGGCCACCAAGTTCTTCATCTACACCCAGGCGAGTGGTCTGGTGATGTTGATTGCCATCCTGGCGCTGGTGTTTGTGCATTACAACGCCACCGGCGTCTGGACCTTCAACTATGAAGATCTGCTGAAGACCCCGATGTCCCACGGTGTGGAATACCTGCTGATGCTGGGCTTCTTCATCGCCTTCGCGGTGAAAATGCCGGTAGTTCCGCTGCACGGCTGGCTGCCGGACGCGCACTCTCAGGCGCCAACGGCGGGTTCCGTTGACCTGGCGGGTATCTTGCTGAAAACGGCGGCCTACGGTCTGCTGCGTTTCTCCCTGCCGCTGTTCCCGAACGCCTCCGCAGAGTTTGCGCCGATTGCCATGTGGCTTGGCGTGATCGGTATCTTCTACGGTGCATGGATGGCTTTCACGCAGTACGACATCAAACGTCTGATTGCTTACACCTCCGTTTCCCACATGGGCTTCGTACTGATTGCCATCTACACCGGTAGCCAGCTGGCGTACCAGGGCGCGGTGATCCAGATGATTGCGCACGGTCTGTCCGCAGCCGGTCTCTTCATCCTGTGCGGTCAGCTGTACGAACGTCTGCATACCCGCGACATGCGTATGATGGGCGGCCTGTGGGGCAAAATGAAATGGCTGCCTGCACTCTCCATGTTCTTCGCGGTTGCCACCCTGGGTATGCCAGGTACCGGTAACTTCGTTGGCGAATTTATGATTCTGTTCGGCAGCTTCAAAGTGGTTCCGATGATTACCGTCATCTCCACCTTTGGTCTGGTGTTCGCCTCCGTGTACTCGCTGGCGATGCTGCACCGCGCCTACTTCGGTAAAGCGAAGAGCGAAATTGCTGCTAAAGAACTGCCGGGGATGTCGCTGCGTGAGCTGTCCATCATCCTGCTGCTGGTCGTACTGCTGGTGCTGCTGGGCTTCTATCCGCAGCCGATTCTGGATACCTCGCACTCCGCGATGGGTAACATCCAGCAGTGGTTTGTTAATTCTGCTTCTACTACAAGGCCGTAATTCGCCATGACAATAACTCCACAACAACTGATCGCGCTGCTACCGCTGCTGATCGTCGGATTGACGGTGGTGGTTGTGATGCTCTCCATTGCGTGGCGACGCAATCACTTCCTGAATGCGACCCTGTCCGTTCTGGGTCTGAACGCTGCGTTAGTCTCCCTCTGGTTTGTTGGCCAGGCGGGCGCAATGGACGTCACGCCGCTGATGCGCGTTGACGGCTACGCCATGCTCTACACCGGTCTGGTGCTGCTGGCGAGCCTGGCAACCTGTACCTTTGCGTACCCGTGGCTCGAAGGTTACAACGACAACAAAGAAGAGTTTTACCTGCTGGTACTGATTGCCGCGCTCGGCGGCATTCTGCTGGCGAACGCGAACCACATGGCCGCGCTGTTCCTCGGTATTGAGCTGATCTCACTGCCGCTGTTCGGCCTGATTGGTTACGCCTTCCGCCAGAAACGCTCACTGGAAGCGGCTATCAAGTACACCATCTTGTCCGCTGCTGCGTCGTCGTTCCTGCTGTTCGGTATCGCGCTGCTGTATGCACAGACGGGTAACCTCTCCTTCCTGGCGCTCGGTAAGAGCCTCGGCGACGGTATGATGCACGAGCCGCTGCTGCTGGCGGGTCTGGGCATGATGATTGTTGGCCTTGGCTTTAAACTCTCTCTGGTGCCGTTCCACCTGTGGACGCCAGACGTTTATCAGGGTGCGCCAGCGCCGGTCTCTACCTTCCTGGCGACGGCGAGTAAAATCGCTATCTTTGGCGTGGTCATGCGTCTGTTCCTGTACGCCCCGGTGGGTGACAGCGAAGCGGTTCGCGTGGTGCTGGGCATTATCGCGTTCGTTTCCATCATCTTCGGTAACCTGATGGCGCTGAGCCAGACCAACATTAAGCGTCTGCTGGGCTACTCCTCTATTTCCCATCTGGGCTACCTGCTGGTGGCGCTGATTGCGCTGCAAAGCGGTGAGATGTCGATGGAAACCGTGGGTGTGTATCTGGCCGGTTACCTGTTCAGCAGCCTCGGCGCGTTCGGCGTGGTGAGCCTGATGTCCAGCCCGTACCGTGGCCCGGATGCAGATTCCCTGTTCTCCTACCGTGGTCTGTTCTGGCACCGTCCGATTCTGTCTGCGGTAATGACCGTGATGATGCTCTCTCTGGCGGGTATCCCGATGACGCTGGGCTTTATCGGTAAGTTCTACGTGCTGGCCGTCGGTGTGCAGGCGGGTCTGTGGTGGCTGACTGCCGGTGTCGTTATCGGCTCCGCGATTGGTCTTTACTACTACCTGCGTGTGGCTGTGAGCCTGTACCTGAGCGCGCCTCAGCAGCTCAACCGTGATGCGCCGTCCAACTGGCAGTACAGCGCCGGGGGGATCGTGGTGCTGATCTCCGCGCTTCTGGTGCTAATCTTCGGTATCTATCCGCAGCCGCTGATTGAGATTGTGCAGCGCGCGATGCCGCTGATGTAAAAGCAAAAAACCCGCCTCGGCGGGTTTTTTATTGCCCAGCGGCGCTACGCTTGCAGGGCCTACAGGTCTTGTAGGTCGGGTAAGCGAAGCGCCACCCGACTAAGCTAACTGCTTCCTGCTTATAAGCGGCCCGTCAATCTTCTTCATCGAGCGGTCCAGCACCTCTTCAATCACCGACGACAGCTCATTCAGCTCAAACTTCGCCACATAGCCGTCAGCCTTCACTTTGCGTATATGATCTTCGTTCGCGTTGCCGGAAAGAGACGAGTGGATCACCACCGGAATATCTTTCAGTACCGGGTCAGTTTTGATTTTGCGCGTCAGCGTAAAGCCGTCCATCTCCGGCATTTCGAGGTCGGTTAATACCAGGGCAATCTTATCGGTAACGGGGACGCCCTCAGCCTGAGCCTGCGCGGCCAGCTGAGTGATTTTCTCCCATGCGTCTTTGCCGGTGATATGCAACTGAGCCGGGATCTCCATTGCCTGCAATCCCTTCTCCAGCATTGAGCGCGCTACTTTCGAGTCTTCAGCAACAATCGCGACAGAGCCAGGCTTGATGTTGAATTTGGTGGTTTCCAGATGGGTGGCGTGCAGATCGTGGTTCGCCGGGGTGATGTCATACAGGATCTGCTCCACGTCGAGCACCATTGCCAGATCGTTGGTATCGGTCTTTTCGTCCAGACAGGCAATGCTGGTGATGTAGCGACCGCTGACGGCGGTTTCCGCGGCGTGCACCTGCTTCCAGTCGAGACGCATGATGTTCTCCACCGATTCCACGGCAAACGCCTGCACGCTGCGGGCATATTCGGTGATCAGCAAAATGTTTAGCCCGGTGGCTGGCTTGCAGCCGGCGACAGCGGCCAGATCGATCACCGGGATCACCTGGTCGCGAATATTTACCATCCCCATCAGCGGAGACTTCATTCCCGCTGGTTTGGTGAAGGTCGGCATCGGCACAATTTCGCGCAGTTTGAACACGTTGATGCCGAACAGCTCGGATTTATTTTCGTTCAGAGAGGTGCCAAGACGGAACAGCAACAGTTCAAAACGGTTGGACTGGGTCAGGTTCGCCCTGTCATCAATATCTTTCTGGAAATTATCCATTCTACCCTCAAGAGAAATGCTGGCCTTTTAATCGTTATCGGCACCCTGAGGGAAAAATGAAGGACTAAACGCTGACCTGAGCAAAATCTTCCGCCAGCTCGCATGCCGGGAACACCTCCCGACACTCTGCCAGCAGGCTTTCACAGCCGCGGACGTCATAGCGTGAGCTGACGTGAGTGACAATCAGTTTCCGGACGCCAGCCTCGCGCGCCAGCTGCGCGGCCTGACGCGTTGAGCTGTGCCCCCGGCTGTTGGCTTTTTCTTCCATCGCCGCTTCCAGCGTTGCCTCATGCACCATCACATCCACACCCCCGGCAAGCCGGAGCGCCGAAGGGCAGGGGGCGGTATCCCCAAAAATAGCCAGTTTTTTGCCCGGCTGCGGCGGCGCAAGGTAATCCTGACCGTTGATGACGCGCCCGTCTTCCAGCGTGACGGTCTCGCCGTGCTTCAGACGCTGGAACAGCGGGCCAGGTTTCACCCCATCGGCCTGCAACGCGGCGGCGTTCAGCGCGCCGGGCTTGTCATGCTCCTCAACGCGATAGCCGTAGCATTCCACCGGATGGTTAAGCGGGTAAGCGCGCACCTGGTAATCTCCGTCGTCGAACACCAGACCTTCGCCGATCTCAACCACCTCCAGCGGATAATCGGTCCACGAGCCGCTCAGGCGCAGCGTGGTCTCAACGAATGCCTGAATACCCGCAGGGCCATAAATGGTCAGCGGGTTAGCGTTACCGGCCATCGAACGGCTACACAGCAGGCCCGGCAGGCCAAACAGATGGTCGCCGTGCAGATGGGTGATAAATATTTTATCCACTTTCCCCGGGTGGTATGAGGTATGCAGCAACTGATGCTGCGTACCTTCGCCGCAGTCAAACAGCCACAGCCCGCCGCGGGTAGGATGCTTAAGATCCAGCAGAATCGCCGTCACGTTGCGTGAGCGGGTTGGCACGCCCGCGGACGTACCCAGAAAAATCAGTTCCATAATGCAATCAGCCCTTTGCCGAATGGGAAGGGGTTTAGTATAACGTGATGAACCCCAGGAAGGAGAAACACATGATCCAGTGGCAAGATCTACACCACAGCGAACTGACTATTCAGTCACTCTACGCCCTGCTCAAACTGCGCTGCGAAGTTTTTGTGGTTGAACAAACCTGCCCGTATCAGGATATCGACGGCGATGACCTGGTCGGCGAGAACCGGCACATCCTCGGCTGGCGCGATAACGAGCTGGTGGCGTATGCGAGGATTCTGAAAAGCGAAGAGGATTTTGACCCTGTCGTCATTGGCCGCGTCATTATCAGCGGAAGCGCGCGCGGTGAAAAGCTGGGCTATCAACTGATGGAAAAAACGCTGGACGCATGCCTGAAACGGTGGCCAGACAAGGCGTTATACCTGGGCGCGCAGGCGCATTTGCAATCATTCTATGGCCATTTTGGTTTTACCCCGGTCACGGACATTTACGATGAAGATGGCATCCCACACATCGGTATGGCGCGCGAAGCGAAACAGGCGCAATAGCGAGACGTTGTCTATAGTTATCGGACTGGTGTACTAACATGGAGAAAAATATGTCATTTCAATCCTGGGATACCCGAGCAGACGACGATCTAACGCTGTTAAGCGAAACGCTGGAAGAAGTACTGCGCTCTTCAGGCGATCCTGCCGATCAGAAGTACATTGAGCTTAAAGCCCGCGCCGAGCAGGCGCTGCATGACGTGAAAAACCGCGTCAGCAACGCATCCGACAATTACTACTACCGCGCCAAACAGGCGGTTTATCGTGCCGACGATTATGTGCACGAAAAGCCGTGGCAGGGCATTGGGGTCGGTGCGGCCGTAGGGCTGGTGCTGGGCCTGCTGTTAGCCCGTCGTTAAGCCGGTAAACCCCTCCCTACACGTGGGTACTGCTATTTATCATCAGTACCCCGTATAATGTAAGGTTTTAACAGGGAGAGGTTCGCGTGCATTCGATTTCCATCGCGCTGGAACGCCTGCGCACTCAGCTTGCTCAAGCGTTACCCGCTACACCCGGTTTACGCCATTTCGATGTCTCTTTCCCGTTAAACGACGCCTTCGATCCGCTGGCCTGGCTGGGTGTGCAGCGATGCTATCCCCAGTTTTACTGGCAACAGCGGAGCGGTGATGAAGAACTCGCCGCGCTCGGAAGCCTCGCCCATTTTGACTCTCTGGCCTCGGCCTCCCGGTTTTTGCACACCCATGACGTAGCCAATGATACCCGTATCTGCGGCCTGAACGCCTTCAACCCGGCACAGGGAAAGCTGTTTTTACCGCGCCTTCTCTGGCGACGGTCTGGCGGGGTCGCCACGCTGCGCCTGCAACTGTGGAGCGAAACGTCGCTGTGTGACGATGCCGGTGACGCACTGAAGTTTATTGATAACCTGCGCGACGCCGCGCCGATCCGCCCGTTGTCCGTGCAGATTGTGCAGGAAACCCATCATCCGGAAAAACCGGAATGGCTGGCGTTGATTCGTCAGGCGACGGATACCCTTGCTCGCGGCGATTTTGAGAAAGTGGTGCTCGCACGTGCTACAGACGTGCAGTGCCAGCAGCCCGTGAACGCCATCGCGCTAATGGCCGCCAGCCGCGCGCTGAACCTCAACTGCTATCATTTTTGTATGGTCTTTGACGCCTGCAACGCGTTCCTCGGCTCGACGCCCGAGCGACTTTGGCGGCGACGCGGCATGCTGCTGCGCACTGAAGCGCTGGCAGGCACCGTCGCCAGCCATTCTGACGATAAGCAGGCCCAGCGTCTGGGCGACTGGCTGATGAACGACGACAAAAATCAGCGGGAAAATATGCTGGTGGTGGAAGATATCTGCCAGCGTCTTCAGCACCATACCCGGACGCTGGAGATCCTCCCAGCGCAGGTGCTGCGTCTGCGCAAGGTGCAGCATTTACGCCGCTGTATCTGGACCGAACTCAAACAGTCTGATGACGAGCAGTGTCTGCATATTCTGCAACCGACGGCGGCGGTAGCCGGGCTGCCGCGTCAGGCGGCGCGAGAATTTATTGCGAAAGTGGAGCCGTTTGACCGGGAGTGGTACGCCGGATCGGCGGGCTATTTATCGCGCGATCAAAGCGAGTTCTGCGTGGCATTACGCTCCGCCCGCGTTCATGACGACGCGCTGCGTCTTTATGCGGGGGCGGGCATCGTCAGCGGCTCCGATCCAGAGCAGGAGTGGCAGGAGATTGAAAATAAGGCCGCCGGGCTGCGTTCCCTCCTCCTGAGGGATTAATACTGATTCGTGCAATCCCGATTCATATCAAAATTCTGACTTTTTCTATTATTTATACTGTGTCGCATTCTTGATACTGGACAATCTCATGTCAGTAAGTTCTTTTAACCGACGCTGGGCGACGGTGATCCTTGAAGCCCTGACCCGCCATGGTGTCAGGCATGTGTGTATTGCTCCGGGCTCTCGCTCCACGCCGCTCACCCTTGCTGCGGCGGAAAACAGGGCTTTTATTCATCACACCCATTTTGACGAGCGTGGTCTCGGCCACCTGGCGCTCGGGCTGGCGAAAGTCAGCAACGCGCCCGTGGCGGTGATAGTGACTTCCGGCACGGCGGTGGCAAACCTCTATCCCGCGCTGATTGAAGCGGGGTTAACCGGCGAAAAGCTGATTTTACTCACCGCCGATCGTCCTCCGGAACTTATTGACTGCGGCGCGAACCAGGCGATTCGTCAGCCTGGCATTTTTGCCTCGCATCCTTCACAGACGGTCTCGTTGCCGCGCCCCACCCAGGATATTCCCGCCAGCTGGCTGGTCTCAACTCTCGACCACGCCATGAACGCACTGCGCAGCGGCGGGCTGCACATTAACTGCCCGTTTGCCGAACCGCTGTACGGCGAAATGAACGAGACCGGCCTAGCCTGGCAACAGCAGCTGGGAGAATGGTGGGAGAGCGAAAAGCCCTGGCTGCGTGAGCAGACGCATCTGGAAAGCGCTAAGCAGCGCGACTGGTTCTTCTGGCGCCAGAAGCGCGGGGTGGTGATTGCCGGGCGGATGAGTGCGGCGGAAGGCAAGCTGGCGGCGGAGTGGGCACAAACGCTTGGCTGGCCGCTGATTGGTGACGTGCTTTCCCAGACGGGCCAGCCGCTGCCCTGCGCTGACCTCTGGCTGGGGAACGCGAAAGCGGTCACCGAGCTGGCGCAGGCGCAAATTGTCGTCCAGCTGGGCTCGAGCCTGACGGGCAAGCGACTGCTCCAGTGGCAGGCCACCTGTACGCCAGAAGAGTACTGGCTGGTGGATCCGCTCGAAGGACGCCTTGACCCGGCGCACCATCGCGGTCGCCGCCTGGTGAGCGATATCGACAGCTGGCTGGAATTGCATCCGGCGGAAAAACGCAAACCCTGGGCGGTGGAGATCCCGGCGCTGTCGCGTCAGGCGTGGGAACTCACCAAAGCGCAGTGCGAGGAGTTCAGTGAAGCCGGGCTGGCGCACCGTATCCGCAAATATCTTCCCGAGCAGGGGCAACTTTTTGTCGGTAACAGCCTGGTGGTGCGCCTGATTGACGCCTTTTCGCAGCTGCCCGCGGGTTATCCGGTATACAGCAACCGGGGCGCGAGCGGCATTGACGGGCTGATCTCCACCGCCGCTGGCGTACAGCGGGCCAGCGCAAAATCCACGCTGGCGATTGTGGGGGATCTCTCAGCCCTCTACGATCTCAACGCGCTGGCGCTCCTGCGTCAGGCGTCGGCTCCGTTCGTGCTGATTGTTGTTAACAATAACGGCGGACAGATTTTCTCCCTGCTGCCGACGCCGCAAAGCGAACGTGAGCGCTTCTATCTGATGCCGCAAAACGTGCAGTTCGAACACGCCGCCGCCATGTTCAGCCTGAAGTACCATCGCCCGGAAAACTGGGACGCGCTGGAGACGGCGCTGAACACCGCCTGGCGGCAGCCTGGCGCGACGCTGATTGAGCTGGTGGTAAACGATTCTGACGGCGCGCAGAAGCTGCAACATCTGCTGGCGCAGGTGAGTCACCTGTGATCCTCGCTGGCGTCACTCTGCCCGGAAAATCAGGCTACCCCTGGCTGGTTTTCTTGCACGGTTTTTCCGGTGACTGTCGTGAGTGGCAGACCGTTGGGGCGTCGCTGCATGACTACCCTAGACTCTACCTTGACCTGCCCGGGCACGGTGGTTCAGCGGATACGGGCGTGACGGGGTTTGCAGAGGTAAGTGAATTGCTCACGTATACCTTAATTAGTTACAACATACTAAATTACTGGCTGGTAGGGTACTCACTCGGTGGCCGCATTGCGATGTTCCATGCCTGCCAGCATCCTGCGGGGTTAGACGGGGTGATTGTGGAAGGTGGACACCCGGGCCTGCAAGACGCCGATGCGCGTCAGGCGCGGCTGACCTCGGACCGCCGCTGGGCGTCACGGTTTCGCAGTGAGCCGCTTGAGGCCGTCTTTGCCGACTGGTATCAACAGCCGGTCTTTGCCTCCCTTACGGATGAACAGCGCAACGCGCTGATCGCGCTGCGTAGCCGGAACAACGGCCCGAGGCTGGCTGAGATGCTGGAAGCCACCTCGCTTGCCGTTCAGCCTGATTTACGTCCCGCGCTCACCGCGCGTGATTTTTCTTTCGACTATCTCTATGGCGAACGTGACGGGAAGTTTGCAGCCATCGCTGCTGAACTTAACGCCATGCGTCATGCTATCCCTCATGCCGGACACAACGCCCACCGGGACAACCCGGAAGCGGTTGCCGCGAGTCTGGCTCAGATACTGCGTTATCGAACAAAGGACACGCTATGATCTATCCTGATGAAAACATGCTTTACGCGCCGGTTGAATGGCAGGACTGCTCCGAAGGCTACACCGACATTCGCTACCACAAATCCACCGATGGTATCGCCAAAATCACCATCAATCGTCCACAGGTACGCAACGCGTTTCGTCCGCTGACCGTAAAAGAGATGATCCAGGCGCTGGCGGATGCACGCTACGACGACAACATCGGCGTCATCGTCCTCACCGGGGAAGGGGAGAAAGCCTTCTGCTCGGGCGGCGATCAGAAAGTCCGCGGCGACTACGGCGGATACCAGGATGATGCCGGCACGCACCACCTGAACGTGCTGGATTTCCAGCGCCAGATCCGCACCTGTCCAAAACCGGTGGTTGCGATGGTGGCAGGTTATTCCATCGGCGGCGGTCATGTGCTGCACATGATGTGTGACCTGACTATCGCGGCGGAAAATGCCATTTTCGGTCAGACTGGCCCGAAAGTTGGCTCCTTCGACGGCGGCTGGGGGGCATCCTACATGGCGCGCATCGTCGGCCAGAAAAAAGCCCGCGAAATCTGGTTCCTGTGCCGTCAGTACAACGCCCAGGAAGCGCTGGACATGGGGCTGGTTAACACCGTGGTGCCGATCGCCGATCTGGAAAAAGAGACCGTGCGCTGGTGTCGCGAAATGCTGCAAAACAGCCCAATGGCGCTGCGCTGCCTGAAAGCGGCCCTCAACGCCGACTGTGACGGTCAGGCGGGACTTCAGGAGCTGGCGGGTAACGCCACCATGCTGTTCTATATGACCGAAGAGGGTCAGGAAGGGCGCAACGCGTTCAACGAAAAACGCCAGCCAGACTTCAGCAAATACAAACGGAACCCGTAATGCGTCGCGCGCAGGTTTACCGCTGGCAGATACCGATGGACGCGGGCGTGGTACTGCGTGAAAGGCGGTTAAAAACCCGTGATGGCTTTTTCGTGCATCTCCGGCAGGGCGAGCGGGAAGGGTGGGGCGAAATCGCCCCGCTTCCGGGCTTTAGCCTGGAAACGCTGGATGAGGCGCAGGCGGCGCTGATGGCCTGGACGCACGAATGGCGTGAGGGGGCAGCTCCGTCGCTGCCGGACGTTCCTTCCGTCGCGTTCGGCATCAGCTGCGCGCTGGCAGAGCTGGACGGCTGTTTGCCGGATGCGGCGAATTATCGCGCCGCGCCACTCTGTTCCGGCGATCCGGATGAACTTTTCGCGCTGCTCTCCGGGATGCCTGGCGAGAAGGTGGCGAAAATTAAGGTCGGCCTGTACGAAGCGGTGCGCGACGGGATGGTGGTTAACCTGTTACTGGAAGCCATTCCCGATCTGCACCTGCGCCTGGACGCCAACCGCGCCTGGACGCCGCTCAGGGCGCAGCAGTTTGCGAAGTACGTCAACCCGGCGTACCGCAACCGCATCGCGTTTCTCGAAGAGCCGTGCAAAACGCGCGACGACTCTCGCGCCTTCGCCCGGGAAACCGGCATTGCCATTGCCTGGGATGAGAGCCTGCGCGAAGCCGGTTTTACGTTTGTCGCCGAGCCGGGCGTCGGGGCCGTGGTCATTAAGCCAACGCTGACCGGCAGCCTCGACACGGTGCGCGAGCAGGTTGCGGCGGCCCATGCCGCAGGGCTGACGGCGGTGATCAGTTCATCCATCGAATCCAGCCTCGGGCTGACGCAGCTGGCGCGCATCGCTGCATGGTTAACGCCGGACACCGTTCCCGGTCTTGATACGCTAAACCTGATGCAGGCCCAACTGATTCGCCAGTGGCCGGACAGCACCTTACCGTGCCTCGACGTCGGGACGCTGGAGCCGCTGCAATGACTTTTACCGACTGGCCGTGGCGGCACTGGCGCTCCAGGAGTGCCGATACACCCGCGCTGCGTTTAGACGATATAACGCTCAACTGGTCACAGCTGGGCGAGCGTATCGATCGTCTGGCAGCCGGTTTTCAGTCTCAGGGTGTCAGGGACGGGGACGGCGTGATGCTCCTCGCCCACAACCATCCGCAGACTCTGCTGGCCTGGCTGGCGCTGCTTCAGTGCGGCGCCCGCATTTTGCCGGTGAACCCTCAGCTTCCCCGTCCGCTGCTGGACGTCCTCCTGCCGCAGATGACCCTGCGCTTTGCGCTGGTGCTTAACGGTGAGTATGACGGTCTGCCTGGGCTGGTATTAAGAGAGGGCGAGGAGCAGGGCGGCGTGACGTGGCGGGCAGAACGGCTGGCCTCGATGACGCTCACCTCCGGCTCCACCGGCTTGCCAAAAGCGGCGGTGCACACCTGTGCCGCCCACCTTGCCAGCGCAAAAGGCGTGTTGTCGCTGATGCCTTATGGCGGTGATGACGACTGGCTGCTGTCCTTGCCGCTGTTTCACGTCTCCGGTCAGGGGATTTTGTGGCGCTGGTTGCAGGGCGGAGGCCGTCTCACCGTGCGTGAAAAACAGCCGCTGGAGCAGGCCCTGCAGGGCTGTACCCACGCCTCGCTGGTGCCGACGCAGCTGTGGCGGCTGCTCAATTCACACCATCCCGTTGCGCTGAAAGCCGTGCTGCTCGGCGGGGCGGAAATCCCCGTTGAGCTGACCGAACAGGCGCGCAAGCAGGGGATCCGCACGTTCTGCGGCTACGGTCTGACCGAGTTCGCCTCCACCGTATGCGCCAAAGAGGCCGACGGCGCGCCGGACGTGGGCAGCGCGCTGCCGGGCAGAGACCTTCAGGTGGTGAACGGTGAAGTCTGGATCCGGGCGGAAAGCATGGCGGCGGGCTACTGGCGAGACGGCGCCTTACTGCCGCTGGTCAACGAGCAGGGCTGGTTCGCCACCCGCGATCGCGGCGAGTGGCATGACGGACGCCTGACCATTCTGGGCCGAATGGACAATCTCTTTTTCAGCGGCGGAGAAGGGATCCAGCCGGAAGCGCTGGAGCGCGTTATCGTCACACATCCGCAGGTAAGCCAGGTGTTTATCGTCCCGCTGGATGACGCCGAATACGGGCAACGCCCGGTGGCGGTAGTGGAATGTGAGCCGGGTACGGATATCACGCTGTTGCCGGAGTGGGTTCAGGGCAGGCTGGCGCGCTTTGAGCAGCCGGTACACTGGCTGGCGCTGCCGTCAGAACTGAAAAATGGCGGGATAAAGATTTCCCGCCAGGCGTTAAGGCAGTGGGTCAATGCCCTGTTGAGGGGCTAATCAGCCGATATCCGGCTGCGGTTTCTGCTGGCGTCGACGCATCCAGCGCAGCACCGGCGGCACGACAATCACCATGATCGCCATCGCCAGCAGGATCTTCGTCACGCTGCTCTCCCACAGGATCGCCATGTTGCCATTGCTGATGGAGAGGGCGCGGCGCAGGTTCTGCTCCAGCATTTCCCCCAATACAAACCCTAAAATCAGCGGCGACATCGGGAAGTGCATCTTGCGCAGAATGTAGCCCAGCACGCCGAGCAGCACCATTAACACCAGGTCGAAGGTGGTGCTGTGCACCGCGTACACCCCAACCGCAGAGACGGCGGCGATGGCCGGGACCAGGAACCACAGGGGAATGGTCAGCATGCGGGTGAACAGCCCGATCAGCGGGATGTTCATCACCAGCAGCATCACGTTGGCGATCAGCAGCGCCGCAATCAAGCCCCAGACGATATCGGGCTGCTCGGTAAACATCGCCGGACCCGGGGTGATGTTATAGAGCGTCAGCGCGCCCATCATCACCGCCGTGGTGCCGGAGCCCGGCACGCCGAGGGTCAGCATCGGGATAAACGAGCCGCAGGCCGAGGCGTTATTGGCTGCCTCTGGCGCCGCCACGCCGCGTATATCGCCCTTACCGAAGCTGTCGCTGTTGCCGCTCAGCTTTTTCTCGGTCATGTAGGTGATGGCGCTGGCGATGGTCGCCCCCGCGCCGGGCAGGATGCCGACAAAGAAACCAATCACCGACGAACGCAGGGTAGCACCCACACACTGTGCCCCCTCTTTGGCATTAAAGAGCATGCGGCCGGTTTTGCGCACCAGCGTCTGCCCGCTGCTGGTATGTTCCAGCATCAGTAAGATTTCTGAGACAGAGAACAGGCCAATCACGACGACAATGAACTGCACGCCGTCGGACAGGTGAACGCTGTCGAAGGTAAAGCGATAAACCCCGGTGTTGGCATCCACGCCGACGGTGGCCAGACTGAGGCCAATCAACGCAGACAAAAACGACTTCAGCGGATTCTGCGCCATCATGCTGCCGAGACAGGCGATGGCGAATACCATCAGGGCAAAATACTCGGCCGGACCAAACGCCAGCGACCACTGGGCCAGCGCCGGGGCGAAGAGGATGATGCCGCCAATGGCGATCAGGGAGCCAAAGAACGAGCTGACGGCGGAAATAGAGAGCGCCACGCCGCCGCGTCCCTGCTGTGCCATCGGATAGCCATCCAGCGCGGTCATAATGGCGGCGGCATCGCCAGGAACGTTAAGCAGTATCGAGGAAATACGCCCCCCGTATTCGCAGCCGATATAAACCGTCGCCAGCAGGATCAACGCCGATTCCGCAGGCAGGTGCAGCGCAAAGGCCAGCGGCAGTAAAATCGCCACGCCGTTGATAGGCCCAAGGCCCGGCAGCAGGCCAACGATCGTCCCGACGAAACAGCCGATCAGGGCGATCACCAGGTTTTCCGGGGTCATCGCTACCGCGAACCCCTGAGAGAGATAGATCCAGGTATCCATAGCGTGCTCCGTTAGTTAAACCATGCGCCGAGCGGCAGGGTCACGTCCAGCAGGCGGTCGAAGGCGTACCAGAGTAAAATGCCCAGTACGACCCCGGAGATCCCCGCCGCAGGCAGCGAGGCGTTAAACAGTATGCCAATCACCATCGTCAGCAGGGCGGTGGCGATCGGGAAGCCGAGCCACTCAAAGCCCCACGCGTACATCAGCAGAACAATCACCATTACCAGCAGACGTTGCAGCGTGCGGCGTGGCGGCCACTCCACGGTGTCCGGATGGCGCAGCAGCAGGGCCACCGAACAGAGCAGCATCAGGCCAACAATGCCGACGGGAAAGGGGCGTGGCCCCACGGGTTCATAGCTGTATTCGCTGTGGATCTGCCAGGCGACGAACAGGCCGCCAATGCAGAGCAGCAGCCATATCCCGGCAAAAATGCGATCGCTCATAGCGCCTCCGGTTATTTCGCAAGACCAAAGGCTTTCGCCTGTTCGCGGTAGTCATTCACCTGTTTTTTCACATACTCGTCCAGCTGCTTGCCGTTCAGGTTGAACTCAAACAGCCCGCGCAGATCGCGCTGTTTTTTGAACTCCTCGGTTTGCTGAAGTTTTGCGAAGGTATCCACCCACCACTGGTACTCGGCGTCGGTCACTTTTGGCCCGACGAAGAAGCCACGGATGATCGGCCAGACCAGGTTATAACCCTGCTCTTTGGCGGTTGGGACGTCTGCCAGCTGGCCCGGCAGACGGTTTTCCGAGAAGACCGCCAGCACGCGGATCTTATCCCCGCTCAGGTAGGGCACCATTTCGCTGAGATCGCCCGATACTGCCTGCACGTGATTGCCCATCAGCGCCGTCACCGGCTCACCGCCGCCTTCAAAGGCCACGTAACGCATTTTGTGCGGATCCACTTTGGCCTGCTGCGCCAGCAGCGCGGCTTTCATCCAGTCCTGGCTGCCGATAGAGGCGCCTGCGCCAATCACCACGCTGTTCGGATCTTTTTCCATGGCGGTCAGCAGATCTTTCAGGGATTTCCACGGGGAGTCGGCGCGAACGGCGATCATGCCGTAATCGGTGCCCACGGTGGCGAGCCAGCGCACGTCATTTACGTCATAACGACCAAATTTCCCCTGCGACAGGTTCAGCAGCGAGCCGCCGGAGAAGGCCACCACGGTGCCGGGTTCAGCAGGGCGCTGGGCGACGATGGCGTTATAGGCTACCGCGCCCACGCCGCCGGGCATGTAGGTGACGCGCATCGGTTTCTCAATGGCCTTCGTCTCCAGCAGGCTGACCTGAATCAGCTTACAGGTCAGGTCAAAGCCGCCGCCGGGTTTGGCCGGTGCGATACACTCGGTGCGGGACGGGGTGTCCTGCGCCTGGACGACAGAGGCACTCAACAGCAATACGCTTGCAGCAAGGGTAGAAAGTAATTGTTTTTTCATCGTTTATCCTCACGCCGGAGAACCGGGAGTACGGGTACGGGTGTCTTTTTTCTGATTATGTGAACCACCTTGTAGCGGTTCCGTTGCGTGATTGTTAAAACAATAACCTTTCATTTCCCTTTCACTGCGACACCAACTTTACAGGATGTGATATGCGTCTCTTACTGGCGGAAGATAATCGTGAGCTGGCTCACTGGCTGGAGAAAGCGCTGGTACAAAACGGATTTGCCGTGGATTGCGTCAACGATGGACGGGCGGCCGATCACCTTTTACAGGGGGAAAACTATGCCGTCGCGATCCTTGATATCGGCATGCCCGGCTTCGACGGGCTGGAAGTGGTGCATCGTCTGAGAAAGCGCGGGCAGACGCTGCCGGTGCTGTTTCTTACCGCCCGCAGCAACGTGGCAGACAGGGTGAAAGGGCTGAATGCCGGGGCGGATGACTATCTGCCGAAGCCGTTCGAGCTGGAGGAGCTTGATGCCCGCCTGCGCGCGCTGCTGCGCCGCAGCGAAGGGCGAACCCAGGAGCGCCAGCGGCTGGGAGAGCTGGAGTACGATGATGAAGGCTTTTTTCTGCTGCGCGATGAACCTCTTTCCCTCACGCCGCGCGAGCTCTCTTTACTGAAGGTGCTGATGCACCGCCGGACCCGTCCCGTCTCCCGGCAACAGCTCTTCGACCAGGTGTTCAGCCTGAACAACGACGTCAGCCCCGAGAGTATCGATCTCTATATTCACCGCCTGCGTAAGAAGCTGACCGGCAGCGGCGTGCGGATCACCACCCTCCGGGGACTGGGCTACGTGCTGGAGTGCGGCGATGAAGTGGGTTAAGCCGCAGTCGCTTTACCTGCAACTTTTGCTCTTTCTGGGTTTGCCGCTGCTGCTGTTATGGGGGCTGTCAGCCTTTAACAGCTACGTTAGCGCGCTACAGGCGGCGACGCAGGCCTATGACCGCACGCTGTTATCCTCGGCGCGCACCGTGTCTGAGCGGCTGGTGGTGCACAAGGGCAAGCTGCTGGTGAACGTGCCCTGGGTCGTGCTCGACAGCTTTGAGCTGAACATGAACGATCGCCTCTACTACAAGGTGGTTGACCCTGACGGGCGGACGATCTCCGGCTATGACGATCTGCCAAATATGCCTCCCTCCACGTCGCGCACCACTCACTATCCGGCGCTGGCGTGGTTTTATCATACCGAGTATCGCGGGCAGGCGATCCGCGTGGCGAAGCTGCTCCAGCCGGTTAACGAAGATAATGTGTTCGGGATGGCGGAAATTTATGTCGCAGAAACGTTGCAGTCGCGGCGCTATCTGGCCACACAGCTGCTGTTTTCCTCGCTCGTGTCGCAGGGGCTGCTGGTGCTGCTGACGCTGGTCCTGACCGCCTGGCTGCTGCGCCGCGTGCTGCGCCCAATGCGGCAACTCTCTTCGCTGATGGTGCGCCGTGAGCCCGGGCTGTTGGCCCCGCTGCCGGAGCTGCTGCCCTGGTCGGAAACGCGGCTGCTGATTGTGGCGTTTAACCGTTACATCGACCGGTTGCGCGGCGTACTTTCGCGGCAGGAGCGCTTCAATGCCGATGCCTCACACCAGCTCAAAACGCCGCTGGCGGTGCTAAAAACGCAGGTATCCGTTGCTCTGACGCGTAACGATCCGGCGCTGTGGCAGGAGAGCTTACGGGCAATGAACGTTACGCTGGATAACACCATCGTGCTGACGGAAAGACTGTTACAGCTTTCGGCGGTGAAGCGGAAAGAGCAGGGGGAGCGACAGTTTGCCCCTGTCGATCTGGTACAGGTGGTGCAAAACTGCTGCTTTTCGCGGCTGGCACAGGCGCGCAGCAAGGGTATCGATCTCGGTTATGACGGCGTACAGCAGCCGGTAATGATTGAGGGGGATGACGTTTTGCTGGGCGAACTCTGCGCTAACCTGCTGGAGAACGCGATCAAATACACGCCGGAGCAGGGCATCGTGACGGTGTACCTGCGCATGGATAACGATGCCGTTGAGCTGAGCGTGGAGGACAGCGGACCGGGTATTGCCGAAGACCAGATCTCCCAGGCCATGCTGCCGTTTCATCGGCTGGATAACGTGGGCGATGCCGCCGGGTCCGGCATTGGCCTGGCGCTGGCCAACGATATTGCCCGCCTGCACCGCAGCCATCTTCAGCTGATGCCCAGTGAAAATCTGGGCGGCCTGTGCGTAAAAATGCGTTTTTTATTGATGATATAAATACCGATATTATCAAATCGTTACAAACTAATTGCCCGATGTCCACTGAGCGCATTGATCCCACAGACAGTCAGGTTAAAATCTCGCGGTTTTTGGACATCTCTGAATATATTGTGCGGGATCACGACAATGAAAAAAGTGGCATTAATGGGCTTAGGCCTGATGTTTGTATCGGCAGCAGCCAACGCTATTTCCTTCAACGGCTCGGCGGGCGAAGATTATACCCACCTGGGCTTTGGTCTTGGCACGGATAGCGCAGGCCTGGCGATGACCGGCGGCTGGACGCATAACGACGACGATGGGGATGCGGCAAGCCTGGGGCTGGGCTTCAACGTACCTTTGGGTCCTTTCCTGGCGACAGTCGGCGGTAAAGGGATTTACACCAACCCGAACGACGGTGACGAAGGTTATGCGGCGGCAGTGGGCGGCGGTTTGCAGTGGAAAATCGGCGACAGCTTTGGCCTGTTCGGTGAGTACTACTACTCTCCGGATTCCCTCTCCAGCGGTATCGATAGCTATGAGGAAGCCAACGTGGGTGGACGCTGGACCATCATCCGTCCTGTCACCATCGAAGCGGGTTATCGTTATCTGAACCTGGCGGGTAAAGACGGCCACCGCGACAACGCGCTGGCAGATGGTCCCTACATCGGTGTGAGCGCAGGTTTCTAATCCTTTCGGCGCGGCGTTCAGTCGCGCCAGTTTCTCTCTTCCCCCGGTCTTCGATTGCGCTATAGTGTTTTGACCATTGAAATGGGAGAACACAATGATAAACGTGGAAATGTTATCCACTGGCGACGAAGTGCTGCATGGGCAAATCATTGATACCAATGCCGCCTGGCTCGCCGATCTCTTCTTTGAGCAAGGATTACCGTTAACGCGCCGCAACACCGTGGGTGACAATCTTGAGTCGCTGGTCAACGTTCTGCGCGAGCGCAGCGAACGCTGCGACGTGCTGATTGTGAACGGCGGGCTTGGGCCCACCAGCGACGATCTCAGCGCGCTGGCCGCCGCCACGGCCAGAGGTGAAGGCCTGGTCCTGCACGAGGCGTGGCTGGCACAGATGGAGCGATTTTTCTCCGAGCGTGGCCGCGTGATGGCCCCCAGCAACCGCAAGCAGGCTGAAATTCCCGCCAGCGCGGAACTGATTGATAACCCGGTCGGCACCGCCTGCGGGTTTGCCGTTCAGCTGAACCGCTGCCTGATGTTCTTCACCCCGGGCGTGCCGTCGGAATTTAAAGTGATGGTCGAGCAGCAGATCCTGCCGCGCCTGCGCGCGCGCTTCACGCTGCCTGAACCGCCGCTGTGCCTGCGTCTGACCACCTTTGGCCGCTCGGAAAGCGACCTGGCCCAGAGCCTCGATCACCTGCAACTGCCTCCCGGCGTGTCGATGGGCTATCGCTCCTCCATGCCGATTATTGAACTGAAGCTGACCGGACCGGCGTCAGAGAAAACCGCCATGCTGGCACTATGGCCGGAAGTGCAGCGCGTCGCCGGGGAAAGCCTGATTTTCGAAGGAACGGAAGGGCTGCCGGCGCAGATCGCAGCGAATTTGCAGTCCCGCCAGCTGAGCGTGACGTTAAGCGAGCAGTTTACCGGTGGGCTTCTGGCGCTTCAGCTTACCCGGGCGGGTGCGCCGCTGCTGGCCAGTGAAGTGGTGCCGTTCCAGCAGGAGACGCTGGCGCAGACGGCGCGCTGGGCATCCGAGCGCAGAGTGAAGCATTTCGCCGGACTGGCGCTGTTTGTGGGCGGGCTGGATGAAGAGCATCTCAACTTCGCCCTGGCAACGCAGGAAGGGACGCACGCCCTGCGGGTGAAGATGAGCATTACCCGCCACAGCCTGGCCGTGCGTCAGGAGGTGTGCGCGATGATGGCGCTGAACATGCTGCGCCGCTGGCTGAACGGCAAAGAGGTCGCCAGCGAGCACGGCTGGATCAACGTCGTGGAATCGCTGTTCGTAGAGTGAGGATGTGCCGGGGCAGTGTCCCCGGCAACGGTTACGCCAGTGCGTTTGCCAGCAAGGTAATGGGATGTTCACAGCGTTTGCTGGTGGACATCTCGATCTGCCACTTGCAGGTTTCACAATCCGTCACCACGATATCTGCGCCGCTCTCTTCAATCTGCCGGAACAGCGGCGCGCCAATGGCCTGTGACGTTGGGTAGTTTTCACGCTTGAATCCGTAGGTGCCAGCGATGCCGCAGCAGCGTGAGTCCAGCACCGTCAGCTCCAGCCCCGGGATCAGCCGCAGCAGATCCAGCGTATAGATCGACCATCCCATCTTCTCCATATGACATGGCGTGTGATACACCACCTTCAGCGGCAATTTGCCCAGCGGTAACGTCTGCCCGCTGTCCAGCTTGCGCCAGAGAAAACGGGTCGCCAGCTCAATGTGCTCGCGCAGGCCGGTGTTATCCACATCCAGCAGATGCGGATATTCATCGCGCAGCGTGAAGGTACAGGTTGACGACGTCGCCAGTACCGGTATCCCTTTGTCGACGATCGCCTCGCGCAAAGAGGTGACGTTGCTTTTCGCCTGCCTGCGCGCTTTGTCGGTAAAACCGTTGGCAATCAGCGGAACGCCGCAGCACTTCTCTTTGCTCAGCAGCTGAACGCCCGTCCCCATGGCGTTCAGCACTTTCAGCAGGTCTTTTCCCAGCTGCGGATGGTTGTAGTTCACGTAGCAGCCGTGGAAGAAGGCAACCTGCTCAGCAAACTGCGCCTGTTCTGCCGCCACGGATTTATACCAGCGGCGGAAGGTGCCGTGAGAATATTTCGGCAGACTGCGGTGATGGTCGATTTTGAGCGTCGCATCCAGCAGCCTGCGCACCGGCTTCAGGGCGGTGGCGGCATTGACGACCGGCGCGAAAGGCGTCGAGAGGCTGCCCATCAGATCGGTGTGGCTTAGTATCGCGTCGCGCAGCGTCGGTTTTTGCGTACTGTAGCGGGCGCGGGCGCGCTGGATGATATCGCCTATTTTCACGTCCGACGGGCAGGCAACTTCGCAGCGTTTGCAGTTTATGCAGTATTTCAGCGCCTCGTCGTAGAGCGCGCCGTCCTTCAGGCGCAGACGCTCCCCGTCGGGGCCGGCCTGTTTCGGGCCGGGATAGCGCGGATCGACGCCGCTGACCGGGCAAACCGTGGTGCAGACCGTGCATTTGATACAGCTTTCAAATCGGGTGTCGTTCATTGTGCTCCCTCCCTGCGCTGGATAATCTGCTCCGCGACATGCAGCGCGGTGACGGCGCAGACGCCGCCACCGCAGCCCTGTGCCACGGGATCGTACCCGCCCAGAACCGAGCCGATGGCGTAAAGATTTTCAACCGGTTCCCCGCCCAGCTGCGGGCGCAGCTGGGTGTCGACGATCACGCCGAACTGCTGCCAGGGCTGCGGGGTGAAGAAATCGCTTTGATACCAGTCCGCGCGGGAAGCGCTTTGCCGGACATCCAGCCCGAGAATTGCCTCACGCACGCCATCCCGGCTGCTCAGCAGACCGTTACTGAAAAAACTGCCGCTTGCCAGCACCGTATAGCGTGCACGAAGCGGGATGTCGCCGTGGTTGCGGGTCCAGATTTCGCTTACCGCGCCCTCTGCCAGGGTGATTTTTTTCACCTCGTCGCCTGCCAACCAGACGCCACCCTGGGCGACAAACTGACGTTGAAGCTGGGTATGCAGACGAATGCCGGGCACGGAAGGGGGGAGCGTCGGCAGTAAACCGAGCGTACAGGGCAGGCGCGCCGAGAGCCAGCGCCAGAGCCGGTTGTCCGTTAAGCCAAAACAGGCGGGCATAAACAGGGCGTCGCAGGTCTCGCCGAGCGGTTGAAGCGCCGCGTACAGCTGCGGCCAGTAGCGTTCATTATCCAGCAGACGGGCAATGTTCACCGCACGAAACTCGCTGGGGTTTTCGCGCAGCACGTCGAGCTCGGGGAGATCAATCTCCGCCGTATCCACCTGAATGCCCTGCTGTCTGAGAGACGCGGCGGCAAGATGCGGCTGGAAATCAAGGAAACCGCTGATCCCCACCACCCGCACGTGCCCGGCAGCGATGGGGGCGACAGGCACCTCTTCCGGGCTAAGCCAGGCGGCGCGCAGAGTGCCGAGCGGCGTGACGCGCTGATGATTTTGCTCGGCGTCACCCTGCATGCGTGCGCCGCAGGCGGTCAGCAGGTGTTCGGTTTCGCAGGCAAAGCGGGCCATATTCTCTGCGCCCGTCAGGCGGTAGGGATGTTCAGGCGGCAGATCGGCGAACGATAGCGCGCCCAGTAAATCCAGCGAGCCGGAGGAGAAGTGCAGGGCACTTTGACCGCGAGTGACAATGGCGCAGCGCAGACCCCGCTGCGTCAGTTTGAGACCGCACAGCAGGCCCGCCAGCCCTCCACCCACAATCACGGTATCAAATTTCATGGTTGTGCTCCTTCTCCAGACCGCAAAGTCCCTGATAGACCCAGCGGGTAAACTCACTTTCGCGCAGGGCATCGCCCCAGGCGACGGGCTGAATGCCTTTCCAGCGCTCATTTAAAAAATCGCTGAGCTGGGCGAGCGACTGGGTTGAGGAGGTGGCATGAAAACGTTGCAGCAGCCCGGCGGCACGGCAGGCGCACAGCTCCCCCTGACAGGTGCCCATCCCGACTCGCGTGCGGCGGCGTAAATCAAGCAGGTTGTTCACCGTCAGGTTTTCCACGGCATATTGCACCTCGCCTGCGGTCACGGCTTCGCATTCGCACACCAGGCTGCGGCTGAGTCGCCCTTCACCAAGCCAGGTCGGGGTGCGGTCGCCGTGGCGGTAAATCGCCGAACCGCGAAGCGGGGCAGGAAGTGAAATGATTTTGTGCAGCGTTTTTTCTGTCGATTGCTGCGAGCCGGGCAGGGCCCGCTCCGCCGTCACGCACGGCGCGGTGTTACCGAGCTTACGGCAGACGGCATCGGTGGCCCACTCCGCCATCAGCCGGTAGGTCATCAGCTTGCCGCCGGTAATGGTGATAAACCCGTCCATGCCGTCGCGTTCGGCGTGATCGAGCAGCACGATGCCGCGGCTGACGTTACGCCCGCTCGGATCGTTGTCGCTGGCGACGAGGGGACGCACGCCCGCGTAGGCACGCAGAATACGCGTCTGCGCCATCACCGGGGCCAGCTTTTCCCCTTCGCGCAGCAGGATATCCACCTCTTCGGCGGTAACGCGGTTGTAATCAATTTCGCTGTAGTCCACATGCATTGAGGTCGTGCCGATCAACGAAATGGTGTCCCCCGGCACGAGGATGTCGGCGTCAGACGGTTTACGGCAGCGGTTGATGACATGGTTATTGATGCGATGGTCGAGGATCAGCAGCGAGCCTTTGGCCGGGAACATGCGGACGGATAAATCGGCGTATTCCGCGATGCGCTGGCCCCAGATCCCCGCCGCGTTGACCACGACGGTGGCATACAGCTCGCGGTGTTCATTGTACTGCGTATCACACACGCGCACCCCGCGTACGGTATTACCTTCACGAATAAGCCCGGTGACGTGATGCCCGGTCAGGATCTGTGCGCCGTGTTCCCGCGCGTCGAGCATATTGGCGGCGGTCAGGCGGAAAGGATCAACGGTTCCGTCAGGCACTTTTACCGCGCCCAGTAACGCCGGGTTTACCGAGGGTTCAAGACGGCGCGCCTGTGCAGGATCGAGCGCCTCGGCCTGAATGCCTGCCGCCGTGCAGGCGGTGATAAAGGTTTGCTGAAAGCCGAGATCATCTTCGGGAAGGGTGATAAAAAGGCCGTTGGTCGGTTCAACGCAGTGGCGGGCGATGCGCCTGAGGATCTGGTTTTCAGCAATACACTCGCGCGCGGACTCAGCGTCAGTGACCGCATAGCGGGCACCGCTGTGCAACAGACCGTGGTTACGCCCCGTTGCGCCGGTGGCGATGTCGTGGCGTTCCAGAAGCGTGACGCTCAATCCCCGCAGGGCGCAGTCGCGTGCGATGCCGGCACCCGTCGCGCCACCGCCAATGATAATCACATCGCTGAAGCGTGGATCGTGAATTGTCATTGCCTTTCCTCTATGTTCGTTTTTTAGCATTTAGCCACATTGATCGTGTGGTTTGTTTGATTTCGAACATAAACGCGCGAAATTCGAAAGTGAAACGTGATTTCATGCGCTTTTTTGCGCATTCTGTCATATTTCTGTAACAATCTGTGCGTTGATTCACAGTAACATTCACCGTGATTTCTTAACATCGCCGCCTCTGTAGCCGGGCGCGAGATGCCCGGTCATTTTTTGAAAGGCCACGGAGGCTGTTATGCTCAGTATCTTTAAACCTGCGCCACACCGGGCGCGACTGCCAGAGGCAGAGATTGATCCTCTCTACCGCCGTCTGCGTTGGCAAATCTTCCTCGGGATCTTCTTCGGGTATGCGGCGTACTATCTGGTACGTAAAAACTTTGCGCTCGCCATGCCATACCTGGTGGAACAAGGCTTCTCCCGCGGCGATCTGGGCTTTGCGCTGTCGGGGATCTCCATCGCGTACGGTTTTTCGAAGTTCATTATGGGGTCGGTGTCGGATCGCTCGAATCCGCGTGTGTTCCTGCCCGCCGGTCTGATCCTCGCGGCTGCGGTGATGCTGTTCATGGGCTTTGTGCCATGGGCGACCTCCAGCATTGCCGTCATGTTCGTACTGCTGTTCCTCTGCGGCTGGTTCCAGGGGATGGGGTGGCCGCCATGCGGACGTACCATGGTGCACTGGTGGTCACAGAAAGAGCGCGGTGGGATTGTATCGGTCTGGAACTGCGCGCATAACGTCGGGGGCGGGCTTCCGCCGCTGCTGTTCCTGCTGGGGATGGCCTGGTTCAACGACTGGCACGCGGCGCTCTATATGCCTGCCTTTGGCGCCATTCTGGTGGCGATTATCGCCTTCGCCCTGATGCGCGACACGCCGCAGTCCTGCGGCCTGCCGCCGATTGAAGAGTACAAAAACGACTACCCGGATGATTACAGCGAGAAGCACGAAGAAGAGCTGACCGCGAAACAGATCTTCATGAAGTACGTGCTGCCAAACAAGCTGCTGTGGTACATCGCGGTGGCGAACGTGTTTGTCTACCTGCTGCGCTACGGCATCCTCGACTGGTCCCCGACTTACCTGAAAGAGGTGAAGCACTTCGCGCTGGATAAATCCTCCTGGGCCTATTTCCTGTATGAATACGCGGGCATTTCCGGCACGCTGATCTGCGGCTGGATGTCGGACAAAGTGTTTAAGGGCAACCGTGGGGCGACGGGCGTGTTCTTTATGACGCTGGTGACCATCGCGACAGTCGTTTACTGGCTTAACCCGCCGGGTAATCCGGGTGTGGATATGGCCTGTATGATTGTAATCGGCTTCCTGATTTATGGTCCGGTTATGCTGATCGGCCTGCACGCGCTGGAGCTGGCGCCGAAGAAAGCGGCAGGCACGGCGGCAGGCTTTACCGGTCTGTTTGGCTACCTCGGCGGTTCAGTGGCGGCAAGTGCCATCGTCGGTTACACCGTCGATTTCTTCGGCTGGGACGGTGGCTTTATGGTGATGATTGGCGGCAGCGTGCTGGCGGTTCTGCTGTTGATCGTCGTGATGATTGGTGAAAAACGTCACCATGCCGAGGTGCTGGCGCGTCGTCAGTAAGGAGCATTGCGATGAAATTAACTCAGTTAGCGACAGGCCTGCTGCTGGCGGGCCTGATGACAGGCTCCGCGCTGGCGGCGGATAAAATCGTGATCGCCCACCGTGGCGCCAGCGGTTATCTGCCGGAGCATACGCTGCCGGCAAAAGCGATGGCCTATGCCCAGGGCGCGGATTATCTGGAGCAGGATCTGGTGATGACGAAGGACGACCAGCTGGTCGTTCTGCATGACCACTATCTTGACCGCGTGACGGACGTGGCGGAGCGTTTCCCGGATCGTGCCCGTAAAGATGGCCGCTACTACGCCATCGACTTCACGCTGGCGGAGATCCGCTCGCTGAAGTTTACCGAGGGCTTCGAGATTGAGAACGGTAAGAAGGTGCAGGTCTATCCGGGGCGTTTCCCAATGGGCAAGTCTGACTTCCGTATTCACACCTTCGAAGAGGAGATCGAGTTTGTTCAGGGGCTGAACCACTCGACGGGCAAAAATATCGGTATCTACCCGGAAATCAAAGCGCCGTGGTTCCACCATCAGGAAGGAAAAGACATTGCCGCGAAGACGCTGGAGGTACTGAAAAAGTACGGCTACACCAGCAAGAAGGATAAGGTTTTCCTGCAATGTTTCGATGCCGCGGAACTGAAGCGCATCAAAACTGAGCTGGAGCCGAAGATGGGAATGGATCTCAATCTGGTGCAGCTGATTGCCTATACCGACTGGAATGAAACTCAGGAAAAACAGCCGGACGGGAAGTGGGTGAACTACAGCTACGACTGGATGTTTAAGCCGGGCGCGATGAAGCAGATTGCGCAGTACGCCGACGGCATCGGGCCGGATTACCACATGCTGGTGGCGGAAGGCTCAACGCCGGGCCACGTGAAGCTGACGGCGATGGTGAAAGAGGCGCATGCGAACAAGATGCAGGTGCATCCGTATACCGTGCGTGCAGACCAACTGCCGGAGTATGCGACGGACGTGGATCAGCTTTACGACGTGCTGTATAACCAGGCGGATGTGGACGGATTGTTTACGGATTTCCCGGATAAAGCGGTCGAATTCATTCACCGGAAGTAGGTTTTATAGGTCGGGTAAGGCGAAGCCGCCACCCGACAATCAGGCTCTGCGGCCTGATGCCCTCACCCTAACCCTCTCCCACCGGGAGAGGGGATAAGGACAACATCACATCTCGATCTCTATATCGCCTTTTGCCCGGCAGCAGCAGGGCAAAATTTCCCCTTCACTGATAAAGGCCAGCGGTTCGGTCAGCCAGTCTACCTGGCCTGCGACCAGACGGCAGCGGCAGGAGCCGCAGTAGCCTTCACGACACTGGTACTCGACTTCTACCTGATGTGCTTCAAGCGCCACCAGCAGAGAAGGGTGCTCTTCCTGGCACAACACCTCTGTACCCGAAAGGCTCAGCGTTACGCGGCTCATCAGAGCTGGAAATCGCTCAGGTCGTCGGTGTTGACTTCAGAATCAATCTGACCGACCAGGTAAGAACTCACTTCCACTTCCTGCGGCGCGACCTGCACGTTATCGGACACCAGCCAGGTGTTGATCCACGGGATTGGGTTAGAGCGCGTCTGGAACGGCAGGTCGAGACCGACGGCCTGCATGCGGATGTTGGTGATGTACTCAACGTACTGGCACAGAATGTCTTTGTTCAGGCCAATCATGGAGCCGTCGCGGAACAGGTAGTCTGCCCACTCTTTCTCCTGCTGGGCCGCCAGCACGAACAGGTCGTAGCATTCCTGTTTGCACTCTTCCGCAATTTCCGCCATCTCCGGATCGTCTGCACCGCTGCGCAGCAGGTTCAGCATATGCTGAGTCCCGGTCAGGTGCAGGGCTTCGTCACGGGCAATCAGACGGATAATTTTGGCGTTGCCTTCCATCAGTTTGCGCTCGGCAAACGCGAAGGAGCAGGCGAAGCTCACGTAGAAGCGGATCGCTTCCAGGGCGTTGACGCTCATCAGGCACAGATAGAGCTGTTTTTTCAGGGTCCGCAGGTTTACGGTGACGGTTTTACCGTTCACGTTGTGCGTACCTTCGCCCAGCAGATGCCAGTAGCTGGTCATCTCGATCAGTTCGTCATAGTAGTGCGCAATGCCTTCGGCGCGCTTCTGGATCTGTTCGTTGGTGACGATATCATCAAACACCACCGCCGGATCGTTCACGATGTTGCGGATGATGTGGGTGTAAGAGCGGGAGTGGATCGTCTCGGAGAACGCCCAGGTCTCAACCCAGGTTTCCAGCTCAGGAATCGAGATCAGCGGCAGCAGCGCCACGTTCGGACTACGACCCTGAATGGAGTCCAGCAGCGTCTGGTATTTCAGGTTGCTGAGGAAGATGTGCTTTTCGTGTTCCGGCAGCGCCTGGAAATCGATACGGTCGCGGGAAACGTCAACTTCTTCCGGACGCCAGAAGAAAGAGAGTTGCTTTTCAATCAGCTTTTCGAAGATGTCATATTTTTGCTGATCGTAGCGTGCCACGTTGACCGGCTGGCCGAAGAACATCGGCTCTTTGAGCTGGTCGTTTTTCGTCTGTGAAAAGGTGGTATATGCCATTGCGGTGAGTCCTGTGGTGTTATTTCCCCTCACCCCGGCCCTCTCCCACAGGGAGAGGGGGAAAGAGTTCCCTCTCCCTGTGGGAGAGGGTTAGGGTGAGGGAATTTATTAGATCTTACATGCGCCGCTTTCGCAGCCATCGTCCTGAATTGACGGCGCCAGGTCGTCCTGGGCGTCTTCCGCACCATCACGGGTGTTGTGATAGTACAGGGTCTTCACGCCAAATTTGTAGGCGGTGAGCAGGTCTTTCAGCAGTTGCTGCATCGGAACCTTGCCTGACGGGAAGCGCGTCGGGTCGTAGTTGGTATTGGCAGAGATCGACTGGTCGATAAACTTCTGCATGATACCCACCAGTTGCAGGTAGCCATCGTTGTTTGGCATTTCCCACAGCAGCTCGTAGTTGTTGCCCAGCGTTTCGTAATCCGGTACCACCTGACGCAGCACGCCGTCTTTCGACGCTTTGATGCTGACGTGGCCGCGCGGTGGCTCAATACCGTTGGTGGCGTTGGAGATCTGCGAAGAGGTCTCGGACGGCATCAGGGCAGAGAGCGTGGAGTTACGCAGGCCGTGAGTTTTAATGGACTCGCGCAGGCCTTCCCAGTCGAGGTGCAGCGGCTCGCTGACGATCGCATCCAGGTCTTTTTTGTAGGTGTCGATCGGCAGAATGCCTTTCGCGTAGGTGGTTTCATTGAACCACGGGCACGCGCCTTGTTCTTTCGCCAGCTCGTTGGAGGCTTTCATCAGGTAGTACTGAATGGCTTCGAACGTCTGGTGCGTCAGATTGTTGGCGCTGCCGTCGGAGTAACGCTTGCCGTTTTTCGCCAGCCAGTAGGCGAAGTTGATCACGCCGATACCTAAAGTGCGACGGCCCATTGCGCCGCGTTTTGCCGCCGGGATTGGGTAATCCTGGTAGTCCAGCAGGGCGTCGAGCGCACGAACCGCCAGCACGGCCAGCTCTTCCAGCTCGTCCAGGCTCTTAATCGCACCCAGGTTGAACGCAGAGAGCGTACACAGGGCGATTTCGCCGTTTTCATCGTTCACATCGTCCAGCGGTTTGGTCGGCAGGGCGATCTCCAGGCACAGGTTGGACTGGCGCACTGGCGCAACCACCGGATCGAACGGGCTGTGGGTGTTGCAGTGGTCAACGTTCTGGATGTAGATACGGCCGGTAGAGGCACGTTCCTGCATCATCAGGGAGAACAGATCGACCGCCTTCACGCGCTGCTTGCGGATGCTGTCGTCTTTTTCGTATTTGGTGTACAGACGCTCGAATTCGTCCTGATCGGCGAAGAACGCGTCGTACAGACCCGGGACGTCGGATGGGCTGAACAGGGTGATATCTTCACCTTTCAGCAGGCGGGTGTACATCAGCTTGTTGATCTGCACGCCGTAGTCCATGTGACGCACGCGGTTGCCTTCCACGCCGCGGTTGTTCTTCAGAACCAGCAGGCTTTCCACTTCCAGGTGCCACATTGGGTAGAACAGGGTCGCAGCGCCACCGCGCACGCCGCCCTGAGAGCAGGATTTTACCGCCGTCTGGAAGTGCTTGTAGAACGGGATACAGCCTGTGTGGAACGCTTCACCGCCGCGGATCGGGCTGCCAAGCGCACGGATACGACCAGCGTTGATGCCGATACCAGCACGCTGGGAGACGTATTTCACGATGGCGCTGGAGGTCGCGTTGATGGAATCCAGGCTGTCACCACACTCGATCAGTACGCAGGAGCTGAACTGACGGGTAGGGGTACGCACGCCAGACATGATTGGCGTAGGCAGAGAAATCTTGAACGTAGAGACCGCATCGTAGAAACGCTTCACGTAGTCCAGACGGGTTTCACGTGGATAATTAGAGAACAGGCAGGCGGCCACCAGAATATAGAGGAACTGGGCGCTCTCGTAGATTTCGCCCGTCACACGGTTCTGAACCAGGTATTTGCCTTCGAGCTGCTTCACCGCCGCGTAGGAGAAGTTCATGTCGCGCCAGTGATCGATAAACCCGTTCATCTGCTCGAACTCTTCTTCCGTATAGTCTTCCAGCAGATGCGTGTCGTATTTGCCCAGCTCAACCATTTTCACTACGTGATCGTAAAGCTTCGGCGGCTCGAACTGGCCGTAGGCTTTCTTACGCAGGTGGAAAATCGCCAGACGCGCAGCGAGGTACTGATAATCCGGTGCGTCGCGGGAGATCAAATCTGCCGCTGCTTTGATAATGGTTTCGTGGATATCAGACGTTTTGATGCCGTCGTAGAACTGAATGTGAGAACGCAGTTCGACCTGGGATATAGATACGTTGTTCAGTCCTTCTGCTGCCCAGTCGAGAACTCGATGGATTTTGTCCAGATTGATACGCTCGGTAGTACCGTCGCGCTTTGTCACCAGCAGACTCTGATTCATGTGGGTTTTTACCTGTCCGTGAAATAAAAAAATATCCCCCGCTTATCCACAGAACCGTCTTGTGACTAACTCTGTGGATAAATACTACATATAGGGGTTTTGCGATAAGAAGAACGCTATATGGTGAGTATTCTAGTATCGAATCTTTTCAGCACAAGGGTTGATTTTGACGTTAAATTGAGGTTGTGAAAGGGTAAAAAAGGCTAAGTCCTCGTACCGTAAGGCCTGGAAGAGATGTCAATATTCCAGAAAAAAAATTCAAAATTTGATCGAGTGCTGATTTCTTCAACGGGAGGTCAGAATTGCGCAACATGATGTCGCGCAATCTTTATAAGAATAACGAATGACGTTAGTCGTTTTTGGCGGTTGTGTGCAACATATAGTTAACATCCACGCCCGGGGCAAGTTTGAATTTATCCGTCAGAGGATTGTAGTGCAGACCCGTCATGTGCTGCTCCTTAAGCCATGTCTGGTCAACCCAGCCCAGCAGTTCGGCAGGCTTGATGAACTTCTTCACGTCGTGCGTCCCTTTCGGCACCATGCGCAGCACATATTCCGCGCCTACCACGGCCATCAGCCAGGCTTTGCCGTTGCGGTTGATGGTCGAGAAGAAGACCTGTCCACCCGGTTTCACCAGTTTTGCACAGGCGCTGACGACCGACTGCGGATCGGGAACGTGCTCCAGCATCTCCATGCAGGTCACCACGTCATACTGGTGCGCATGTTTAGCCGCGTGCTCTTCCACGGTTTCCTGGACATATTCTACCTGTACGCCGGACTCCAGCGCATGAAGACGCGCAACCTGTAGAGGTTCGAAGCCCATGTCCAGACCGGTGACGGTGGCCCCTTCGCGCGCCATGCTTTCCGCCAGGATGCCGCCACCGCAGCCGACGTCGAGCACTTTCTTACCGAACAGACCGCCGGAACGCTCCGCGATATAGCCCAGACGTAGCGGGTTAATACGATGCAGAGGTTTGAACTCACCTTCGAGATCCCACCAGCGGGACGCCACCGCTTCAAATTTGGCAATCTCTTCGTGGTCAACGTTGTGAGCCACCGGGGATTTTTCGGCATTCATGGGCGCTTTTACTCCTTATTTAGCAAGACAAATGAGTATATCAGGCAATCCCTGTGAATAAAGCGTATAGGTTTACCTGTATCACCGCGGCTGTGTTATAATTTGCGACCTTTGAATCCGGGATACAGTAGAGGGATAGCGGTTAGATGAGCGACCTTGCGAGAGAAATTACACCGGTTAACATCGAGGAAGAGCTGAAAAGCTCCTATCTGGACTATGCGATGTCGGTCATTGTTGGCCGTGCGCTGCCGGACGTCCGCGATGGCCTTAAGCCGGTACACCGTCGCGTACTATACGCCATGAACGTATTGGGCAATGACTGGAATAAAGCCTACAAAAAATCTGCCCGTGTCGTTGGTGACGTAATCGGTAAATACCATCCCCATGGTGATTCCGCGGTGTACGACACCATTGTCCGTATGGCGCAGCCTTTCTCGCTGCGTTACATGCTGGTAGATGGTCAGGGTAACTTTGGTTCTATCGACGGCGACTCCGCCGCGGCAATGCGTTATACGGAAATCCGTCTGGCGAAGATTGCCCATGAGCTGATGGCTGACCTGGAAAAAGAGACGGTTGATTTCGTTGATAACTACGACGGCACGGAAAAAATTCCTGACGTTATGCCAACGAAGATCCCAAACCTGCTGGTGAACGGTTCGTCCGGTATCGCAGTGGGTATGGCGACCAATATTCCGCCGCACAACATCACGGAAGTGATTAACGGCTGCCTGGCCTACATCGACGATGAAGACATCAGCATTGAAGGGCTGATGGAACACATCCCGGGCCCGGACTTCCCGACGGCGGCAATCATCAACGGCCGTCGCGGTATTGAAGAAGCGTACCGTACCGGTCGCGGCAAGATTTACATCCGTGCTCGCGCCGAAGTGGAAGCGGACGCCAAAACCGGCCGTGAAACCATTATTGTTCACGAGATCCCGTATCAGGTGAACAAAGCGCGTCTGATTGAAAAAATCGCCGAGCTGGTAAAAGAAAAACGCGTTGAAGGCATCAGCGCGCTGCGCGACGAGTCTGACAAAGACGGTATGCGCATCGTGATTGAAATCAAGCGCGACGCGGTGGGTGAAGTTGTGCTGAACAACCTTTACTCCCAGACTCAGCTTCAGGTCTCCTTCGGTATCAACATGGTTGCGCTGCACCATGGCCAGCCGAAGATCATGAACCTGAAAGAGATCCTGAGCGCGTTTGTGCGTCACCGCCGTGAAGTGGTGACTCGCCGTACCATCTTTGAACTGCGCAAAGCGCGCGATCGTGCCCATATCCTTGAAGCACTGGCCGTTGCGCTGGCGAACATCGACCCGATCATCGAGCTGATTCGCCGTGCGCCGACGCCGGCAGAAGCGAAGGCGTCGCTGGTTGCGCGTCCATGGGATCTGGGCAACGTGGCGGCGATGCTGGAACGTGCCGGCGATGATGCTGCGCGTCCTGAGTGGCTGGAGCCGGAATTCGGCGTGCGTGACGGTCAGTACTATCTGACTGAACAGCAGGCCCAGGCGATTCTGGATCTGCGTTTGCAGAAACTGACCGGCCTTGAGCATGAAAAACTGCTCGACGAGTACAAAGAGCTGCTGGAGCAGATTGCCGAGCTGCTGCATATCCTGGGTAGCGCAGAGCGCCTGATGGAAGTGATCCGTGAAGAGCTGGAGCTGGTTCGCGATCAGTTCGGCGACGAGCGTCGCACCGAAATCACGGCCAACAGCTCTGATATCAACATTGAAGATCTGATCAACCGCGAAGACGTGGTCGTGACGCTGTCTCACCAGGGTTACGTGAAGTATCAGCCGTTGACCGACTACGAAGCACAGCGTCGTGGCGGTAAAGGCAAATCTGCGGCGCGTATTAAAGAAGAAGACTTCATTGACCGTCTGCTGGTGGCCAACACCCACGACACGATCCTCTGCTTCTCCAGCCGGGGCCGTCTGTACTGGATGAAAGTCTATCAGCTGCCGGAAGCGAGCCGTGGCGCGCGGGGTCGACCTATCGTTAACCTGCTGCCGCTGGAAGCGAACGAACGTATCACCGCCATTCTGCCGGTACGCGAGTACGAAGAGGGCGTGAACGTCTTTATGGCAACCGCGAGCGGTACCGTGAAGAAAACCGCGCTGACCGAATTCAGCCGTCCACGTTCCGCCGGGATCATCGCGGTGAACCTGAACGAAGGCGACGAGCTGATCGGCGTGGATCTGACCTCTGGTTCCGATGAAGTGATGCTGTTCTCTGCGGCCGGTAAAGTGGTGCGCTTTAAAGAGAACGCCGTGCGCGCAATGGGTCGTACGGCGACCGGCGTGCGTGGTATCAAGCTGGCGGGTGAAGACAGCGTGGTTTCCCTGATCGTTCCGCGTGGCGAAGGCGCAATCCTGACCGTCACCCAGAACGGCTACGGTAAACGTACGGCGGAAAGCGAATACCCGACCAAGTCTCGCGGCACGCAGGGCGTTATCTCCATCAAAGTGACCGAGCGCAACGGTTCCGTTGTTGGCGCGGTACAGGTGGACGATGCGGACCAGATCATGATGATCACCGATGCCGGTACGCTGGTGCGTACCCGCGTGTCAGAGATCAGCGTGGTGGGTCGTAACACCCAGGGCGTTATCCTCATCCGTACTGCGGAAGATGAAAACGTCGTCGGTCTGCAACGCGTTGCTGAGCCGGTGGATGACGAAGAGCTCGACTCTATCGACGGCAGCGTCGCGGAAGGGGATGATGAAATCGTCCCGGAAGCGGACACCGATGATGAAGCAGCGGATGACGCTGACGAGTAACGTCTCCTGACGCATAAAGGGCCGGTTTCCGGCCCTTTTGTTTTGCGCAAGCAGACAAGTGAACGTTGCGACAAGCCGCGTTTACCGCTACCTTAACCACATTCTTTTTTCCCCGATGGCGGAGCCTCGCCCCTTTGAAATACCTCGTCTCCTTTCGTACCACGTTAAAAGTCTCTCGCTATCTGTTTCGGGCGCTTGCGCTACTGCTATGGTTGCTGGTGGCACTGCTCTCGGTGTTTTACATCGTTAACGCGTTACACCAGAAAGAAGCGGAGATCCGCCAGGAGTTTAACTTAAGCTCGGATCAGGCCCAGCGCTATATCCAGCGCACGTCTGACGTGATGAAAGAGCTTAAGTATATCGCTGAGAATCGACTGACGGCGGAGAACGGCATTCTTGCCCTCCGCGGTCGGGATGAAAAAACCGAAGTACCTGATTTCGAACCGCTCTTCCCGGACTCCGATTGTTCCGCGATGGGCAAAGCCTGGCGTGGCTCACTGGAGTCCCTGTCATGGTTTATGCGCTACTGGCGCGATAATTTTTCGGCCGCTTACGATCTAAACCGCGTCTACCTGATTGGCAACGAAAATCTTTGCATGGCGGACTTCGGTCTGCGGGATATGCCCGTCGAACGCGAAGACGCGTTGAAAAGCCTGCATGAGCGCATAGTGAAATACCGCAATGCGCCTCAGGAAGAGCGCGGGAACAACATCTTCTGGATAAGCCAGGGGCCGCGCATGGGCGTCGGCTATTTCTATGCCCTGACTCCGGTTTACCTCGGAAACCGCCTGCAAGCGCTGCTGGGGATTGAACAAACCATCCGCATGGAAAACTTCTTCACGCCGGGCAGTCTGCCGATGGGCGTGACCATTCTGGATGAGAACGGCCACCCACTCATCTCCCTTACCGGGCCTGAAAACCGCCTGAAAGTGGAGCCCAGCTGGATGCAGGAGCGGTCATGGTTTGGCTATACCTCCGGGTTCCGCGAGCTGGTGCTGAAGAAAAGTTTACCGCCATCGTCGCTGAGCATTGTCTATTCGCTGCCGGTGGACAAGGTGCTGGAGCGCATTCGCATCCTGATCCTTAACGCCATTTTGTTGAACATCGCGGTAGGCGTCGCGCTGTTTATGCTGGCGAGAATGTATGAGCGGCGGATCTTTATTCCGGCGGAAGCGGATGCTCAGCGTCTGGAGGAGCACGAGCAGTTTAACCGTAAGATTGTCGCCTCGGCGCCGGTAGGGATCTGTATCCTGCGTACTCAGGACGGGACAAATATCCTCAGTAACGAGCTTGCCCATAACTACCTGAACATGCTCACGCATGAAGACCGCCAGCGGTTAACGCAGATCATCTGTGGGCAACAGGTTAACTTTGTGGATGTGCTGACCAGCACGCACACCAATCTGCAAATCAGCTTCGTCCATTCGCGCTACCGCAATGAAAACGTGGCGATTTGCGTGCTGGTGGACGTCTCCGCGCGCGTTAAGATGGAAGAGTCATTGCAGGATATGGCGCAGGCGGCGGAGCAGGCCAGCCAGTCGAAATCGATGTTCCTCGCGACCGTCAGCCATGAGCTGCGTACGCCGCTGTACGGCATTATCGGTAACCTCGATCTTCTCCAGACCAAAGAGCTGCCGAAAGGGGTCGACCGCCTGGTGACGGCCATGAACAACTCGTCCAGCCTGCTGCTGAAAATTATCAGCGATATTCTCGACTTCTCTAAAATTGAATCCGAGCAGTTGAAAATAGAACCGCGTGAGTTCTCCCCGCGCGAGGTGATGAACCATATCAGCGCCAACTATCTGCCGCTGGTGGTGCGCAAACAGCTGGGGCTGTACTGCTTTATCGAGCCGGATGTGCCGCTGACGCTGCATGGCGATCCGATGCGTCTGCAACAGGTCATCTCGAACCTGCTAAGCAACGCCATCAAATTCACCGATATCGGCTGTATTGTGCTGCATGTCTGCCGGGCAGGGGAGTACCTGACTATTCGCGTGCGCGACACGGGAGTTGGCATTCCGGCGAAAGAGGTCGTTCGCCTGTTCGATCCGTTCTTCCAGGTGGGGACGGGCGTCCAGCGTAATTTCCAGGGGACCGGGCTGGGTCTGGCGATTTGCGAGAAGCTTATCAGCATGATGGACGGGGATATCTCCGTCGATACCGAGCCGGGTATGGGCAGCCAGTTCACCATCCGTATCCCGCTCTACTCGGCACACTATCCGGTGAAAACCACGGTCGACGGGCTGAGCGAAAAGCACTGCTGGCTGGCGGTGCACAACGCCTCCTTACATGATTTCCTGACCTCGATGCTGACCAGCAGCGGTGTGCGGGTCTCACGCTATGAAGGCCAGACGCCGGACGCAGATGACATGCTGATTACTGACGTTGAGCCAGACAAGGCGTGGGCGGGGCGGGGCGTGGTGATGTTCTGCCGCCGTCATATCGGTATTCCGATTGAGCGTTCGCCCGGGGTATGGGTGCACAGTGTGGCGACACCGCACGAGATGTTGGGCTTGCTGGCGCGTATTTACAGCGTACAGCTTGAGGACAGCGATGGCGCTACCGTGCTGGCCTCCCCTGATGAGCTGGCATCGGTGAATGACGATATGATGATTCTGGTCGTCGACGATCATCCGATTAACCGTCGTCTGCTCGCAGACCAGCTTGGCTCTCTGGGCTATCAGTGTAAAACGGCCAATGATGGCGTGGATGCCCTGAATGTCTTAAGTAAGAATCATATTGATATTGTGCTCAGTGATGTGAACATGCCTAACATGGACGGCTATCGTCTGACGCAGCGTATCCGACAGCTGGGGCTGACGCTGCCGGTGGTGGGGGTGACAGCCAACGCACTGGCGGAGGAGAAGCAGCGCTGTCTGGAGTCGGGAATGGACAGCTGTCTGTCGAAGCCGGTCACGCTGGATGTACTGAAGCAGACGCTATCCGTGTATGCGGAGCGGGTGCGAAAAGCGAGACAATAAAAAAGGCCCGAAAGGGCCTTTTTTATGTATCCGACGGCGCTGCGCTTGCGCGGGCCTACGGGGTCTTTAGACCGGGTAACCGCGAGGGGCACCCGGCGTAGACAGCGACGATCAATCTTTGTCCGTTGCGCTCAGCGTCACGGAAGAGAGATAGTTCAGCAGGGCGATATCGTTATCCACACCCAGCTTCATCATCGCGGATTTTTTCTGGCTACTGATGGTTTTGATACTGCGGTTCAGCTTCTTGGCGATTTCAGTAACCAGGAAACCTTCAGCGAACAGACGCAGAACTTCACTCTCTTTAGGCGAGAGACGCTTGTCGCCATAGCCACCTGCGCTGATTTTTTCAAGCAGGCGTGAGACGCTCTCAGGCGTGAATTTCTTCCCTTTCTGTAGCGCCGCCAGCGCTTTAGGCAGATCGGTAGGTGCGCCTTGTTTCAGCACAATCCCTTCAATATCAAGATCCAGAACGGCGCTCAGGATCGCCGGGTTATTGTTCATGGTCAGAACAATGATCGAAATGTCCGGGAAGTGGCGTTTAATGTATTTGATGAGCGTAATCCCATCACCGTATTTATCCCCAGGCATGGAGAGATCGGTAATGAGCACGTGCGCATCAAGTTTAGGCAGGTTGTTAATAAGGGCTGTGGAATCTTCAAATTCACCGACTACATTCACCCACTCGATCTGTTCAAGTGATTTGCGAATACCGAACAGTACAATCGGATGGTCATCGGCAATAATTACGTTCATATTGTTCATGTATAAGGCTACCTTGCTACAGCAAGCTCTTGACGTAAGCGTCAATGTCGCTGATGTATTTTTCAATGCCAGAGGCATCTTTCTCACGAATTAGATGTTCCAGCGTTTCACATAACTGCTTGCCGGGAACCAGATTAAGCATGGCAAACACCCCTTTAAGCCGGTGTGCTGTCTGTGCCAGCGCTGCAAAATCCTGCGCAGCGGACTCAGTATACAACCGCTTAACATCATCTGGTACTGTATCAACGAAGAGCGAATAATATCCGCTGGCATGGAGTTCGGCATTTTCATCGCCGCCTAACGGTGACTCCAGGATCTCTTCCTGCGCCAGATTCTCTTCAATCAGTTGTAATACAGCTTCCTGCATTGCATTGCTCATATTAAAGTTGACGCGCAGCTGCCCAGGGCCGATTTTCCGCACGCCTGGCTCATCATCGCTTAAAAGCAAGCCGGAGGCAGTAAGATTAGACGGATTATCAGTTAAAAATAGATCAAATTCTTGACTCGCGAGCCTTTCGTCCGGGGTAATGCAGGACGCGCCCCAGTTTTCCAGCTGACGAACGACGATATTACGGATCTCACTGGAGGTCACGTCCACCATCACCACCACATCATCCAGCAGACGCTCTTCATCCTCTTCCTGAGGATTCGCCGCCATTTTAACATGCAAGGAGTAGCGGGTGCCGAGGGATTCGCGCGCCTTAATATTCAGATGACCGCCCAGCTTACGCGCCAGCTGATCGCAGAGCCAGAAGGTGAGGGCATTCGCCTTACCGTAGTGGTCGCGCTGGGTATCGTTCAGGAACGGGAAGTGCAGGTTATCGATTTCGCTCACGGTGACGCCTTCGCCCGTATCCAGAATACGGAACGTCAGACGATCGTCGGTGGACTCATCGGTGCTGACTTCAAGGGTGATCTTGCCGATCTGTGTCGTGGTGACGGCATACTGAATCAACATCATCAGGATGCGACGCAGCGCATCGCGATCGCCGTGACGCTCGTCGTTGGCCGGTAAATGGTTGTTGATCAGCAGCTGGAGCCCTTTGCGCTTGATCACCGGCAGGACTTCCGGAACCACCTCATCAATCAGATCCTGGATGGAAAAGAGCGTAGGGGTGCCCTTCCAGATGTCATTCTCCAGCATGTTCGCAAGCTGGATTTCGTCCACCAGACGAACCAGCGAGTCGGCCTGGCTGCTAAGCTGTCGGCTTTCCGGCGTGCTTAAATCAGCAATCTGCGTGGCGAGTGACTTCAGCGGCTGTTTAAAGGCATCGCCAATGTTTTGCATAAACGCCGCGCGGCCATGCTGGTTTTTCTCATACAGCCTTTGCGCCTGCTTGAGCTTTTTATTCACCAGCACTTCGCGATCCTGATCGCGGATGATGAAGATTTGCGTGCGCGAGGCGACCTGACTGCGGAACTGACGGATCTCATACAGTTCATTATTAATGGTGGCCTGAATGACGCCCTGATGCTGGTCCGCCATGGCCGTAATATTTTGCAGGTTAAGATGCGGCAGAAGGTGATCGGCAATTTTGTTGCTCATCACCGTCCGGTTTGCCTCCTGATCGTGAACAAGCACCCCAAGCGGCAGCACGGAAATAATCTCTTCATTCAGGGCACGAAGAACACGCAACTCGTTGCTGGTCCCGGCTGATACCGACGTCGAGTCGCTCTGGCGGCCCGACTGGAAACGGAAGGTGCTGTAGCCAAACAGCGCCAGCGCCAGCAGGCCGATATTCAACAGCAGCGGCAGCATAATGTTTTGCAGGGTATCAAGCATCAGGGTGCCAAAAGGCACCTGCCACACCAGCCGCATACCGGTTGAGTTGAGCGATGAGGCAATCTCAATCTTCGAGCCATTAAATGAGATCGCTACGCTGTCCGGGCCTTCTTTATCCGACGGCGTGCGCATATTTTGGGTGCTGTTGTCTGGCTCCAGTCGGAAACTGTCCAGCGGCATATCCGGCGGGATAAGATCGTTAATTGGCAGATCGAAGGCAACCACGGTCGCCAGATGGCCCGGCTGGTTAAAGGTGGTTCGCAGCGTAAAGTAGTGGCCATTCTGCCAGGCAAGACGGCGTAATGACGAGAAACTTTCGCGCTCGTCCAGCGCGTTGGCCTGTTGCAGCATTTCTGCCCGACGGGAATCGACAATGCTGCCAACGGTGGTCTCTTTAAAGCCCGACGAGAGATCCTTAAGCGGCAGGGTCGAGATCAGGATCATGCTGTTGTCCTGACCGTTCAGGTAATACATGGACCACGGTACGGTCTCGGCGCCCCACAGGGTGTCCAGATAGGAGGAGATCCGCTGCGTCATCTCAAGCGTTGCGCTGTCGTGCGAGCCGAAAATCAGGGCTTCCGTCTTACGCTGCGGTTTTTCAAGGTAATACACATCCTGCTTAAGGCGCGTTTCCTGCAACCCTTCGCCTGATGAGGTGGCAGGTGTGGCGGCGATATTGTCGTAGATTTGCCAGGTCGCGTAGCGCCACGTATCAATGCGCTTATGCACCGCATGGGTGATATCGACAATTTGATAGCTTTTATCTTTAAGCCAGGTATTCACGGCGCTCTGAACCATCACTCCCATTGTGACTAACAGCACAACGATCAATAGAAGAAAGAAACGGGTGATGCTGCCCGGTAGAAGGGAGAATTTGCTCGGGGCGGTAGTTTCAGTCTGACTCATCGATGTGTTTAACCCGTAATGGCCGCGCGGTAATGGGATAGGGCAGTATAAAGGGTAATAACTGAATTTCCAGCGTCGTTATCGGTATGACCTTGACTTTTTATCTGTCGCAACCCGCTTCAACGTCATCCGTGTGAAAGATGTACAAAACCCAGTGAAATGTACAAATATGCTGTTACAACGGCAGTAAAATAGCACGAATTAACAAGAAATTAATTTTGAAAGTGAAAAGGAAAATCTGTAAACGCCGGGCGATGGATTTAGTTAATAGTCGTTATCATTACAGACGGGTAGCACATAAAATGTCTGTTGACGTAAAGAAAGGTAAAAAAAAACCGAATGCGGAGCATCCGGTTCAATTAGGGATAAACAGACATTCAGAACTGAATGACGGTAATAAATAAAGTTAATGATGATAGCGAGGGTTATTTTAGTGGTGTTGACGGGAATTTTTTTGTCATTCAGTGCTGTACTCTTTTTTAAGTTAGTCTTTTGAATTTTATAGGATATATTTTTGTTTTGATTATCCGTGCTATATTTTTAAACTTTAGATGCTTTGTGAAAGTTCCTTGAAATTTACATATTGAAACATCTTGATGGTAAAGTGAAACATCTTCAAAGTTTTCGTATCATATTCCTGTTGGATTATTCTGCATTTTTGAGGAGAATGAACTTGCCGACTGGTTAAGAGGGTTGACCAGTAAGCAGTGGTAAATAATAAGGCATATAACAGAGGGTTAATAAAATGAAAGTTAAAGTACTGTCCCTCTTGGTACCAGCTCTGCTGGTGGCAGGCGCAGCAAATGCGGCTGAAATTTATAACAAAGACGGCAACAAATTAGATCTGTACGGTAAAGTGGATGGCCTGCACTATTTCTCTGATGACGACAGTGCAGACGGCGACCAGACCTACATGCGTCTGGGCTTCAAAGGCGAAACTCAGGTTAACGACCAGCTGACCGGTTACGGCCAGTGGGAATACCAGATCCAGGGTAACTCTGGTGAGAACGAAAACAACTCATGGACGCGTGTGGCGTTCGCAGGTCTGAAATTCGCTGATGCGGGTTCATTCGACTACGGTCGTAACTACGGCGTTGTTTACGATGTGACTTCCTGGACCGACGTTCTGCCGGAGTTCGGCGGCGATACCTACGGTTCTGACAACTTCATGCAGCAGCGTGGTAACGGCTTCGCGACCTACCGTAACCAGGACTTCTTCGGTCTGGTTGATGGTCTGAACTTCGCGTTGCAGTACCAGGGTAAAAACGGCAGCCCAAGCGGCGAAGGCCAGACCAACAACGGTCGTGACGCGCTGCGTCAGAACGGTGACGGCTACGGCGGCTCTCTGACTTACGATCTGGGCGAAGGCTTCGCACTCGGTACGGCAGTCACCAGTTCTAAACGTACTGCTGACCAGAACGCTGCGGGCTACTACGGTGAAGGCGATCGCGCAGAGACCTACACCGGTGGTCTGAAATACGACGCGAACAACATCTACCTGGCTGCACAGTATACTCAGACTTACAACGCGACCCGCGTTGGCGATCAGGGCTGGGCTAACAAAGCGCAGAACTTCGAAGTGGTTGCTCAGTATCAGTTCGACTTCGGCCTGCGTCCATCCGTGGCTTACCTGCAGTCTAAAGGTAAAGACATCGAAAACTATGGCGATCAGGATATCCTGAAGTATGTTGACGTGGGTGCGACTTACTACTTCAACAAAAACATGTCCACCTATGTTGATTACAAAATCAACCTGCTGGATGAAAATGACTTCACCCGTCAGACAGGTATCGGTACTGACGATATCGTCGCGCTGGGTCTGGTTTACCAGTTCTAATTGCTCATACTGCAACAAAGGGGCCATCAGGCCCCTTTTTTCATGCTTTTTTAGGGTCTTCAAATACGCTGTTTTAGTGTACTCTTGCCGCCCTGGCATGAGGATAATAACCAATGGATATGACTTTTTTACGCGCCAGCGTTCTGGCGACTTTTTTACTCCTGACCGCGTGTGACTCTTCTACACAGCCCGCAAAAATCGACGCACCCGCCGCGACGGTGCTGGAAGGGAAAACCATGGGGACCTTCTGGCGCGTCAGCGTGATGAATATCGATAAATCCCGCGCTGAAGAACTACGCGGTAAAATTCAGGCGCAGCTGGATGCCGACGATCAGCTACTCTCTACCTATAAAAATGACTCAGCGCTGATGCGTTTCAATCGCTCCAGCAGCACCTCGCTGTGGCCGGTGAGCGAAGCAATGGCCGATATCGTCACGGAAGCCATGCGCGTGGGCTACAAAACCAACGGCGCAATGGATGTGACCGTTGGGCCGCTGGTGAACCTGTGGGGATTTGGCCCCAACAAGCAGCCGGTGACCACACCCGATCAAGCCGCCATCGACGACGCCCGCGCGCGTACAGGGTTACAGCATCTGGCGGTGATCTCCCAGTACGGTCAGCAATACCTGCAAAAAGACATTCCCGACCTGTTTGTGGATCTCTCCACGGTAGGCGAGGGGTATGCTGCGGATCATCTCGCGGCCCTGATGGCGCAGGAAGGCATTCCCCGTTATCTGGTTTCCGTCGGGGGCGCGCTCGTCAGCCGGGGCATGAACGCCAGCGGCAGGCCGTGGCGAGTGGCCATCCAAAAACCAACCGATCAGCAGAACGCGGTGCAGGCGATTGTCGACATCAACGGGCACGGTATCAGCACCTCCGGAAGCTACCGCAACTATTACGAGCTGGATGGCAAACGTATCTCGCATGTGATTGATCCGCAAACCGGACGCCCGATTACCCACAACCTGGTGTCCGTGACGGTGATAGCGCCAACTGCGCTGGAAGCCGACGCCTGGGATACCGGATTGATGGTGCTCGGCACGGAGAAGGCCAAAGAGGTGGTGCGTCAGGAAGGGCTGGCCGTCTATATGATCACCAAAGAGGCTGACGGGTTTAAAACCTGGAGTTCACCGCAGTTCAACAGCTTCCTGGTGAGCGAAAAAAATTAAAAAGCAAGGTTGCGGGTTTTTGTTCGGTGGCGTTCAGGCAAGCTGAGCGTATGCTTGTAAGAGGAGCCGATGATGAAAAACACAACCTATCTTACCGATGAGGATCGCTGGCAGGCTGTTCTGGCCCGCGATCCGCGTGCGGATAACCAGTTTGTCTTGGCCGTGCAGACGACCGGCATTTATTGTCGTCCGTCCTGCCGTGCCCGCCACGCGCTGCGTAAAAATGTCTGCTTTTATCCTGATGCTCACCAGGCCGCGCAGGCGGGTTTCCGCCCCTGTAAGCGCTGTAGGCCGGACCAGGTCGACCCTATGGCGCAGAAAAAGGCCAACGTTGCGCTGGCCTGCCGACTGCTTGAGCAGGATGCTGCGCTGAACCTGGAGGCACTGGCGCAGCAGGTTGGCATGAGTCCGTTCCATTTCCACCGCTTGTTTAAATCCGTTACCGGCATGACGCCGAAAGCATGGCAGCAGGCTGCGCGTGAACAACGCCTGCGTAGCCTGCTTGCACAGGGCGGTAAAATCACCGACGCCGTACTGGCCGCTGGCTTCCCGGACGGCAGCAGCTACTACCGTAAAGCCAACGGCGCGCTGGGCATGACGGCGAAACAGTACCGTAACGGAGAGGCTGCGGTCCGCTATGCCATCAGCGACTGCTCGCTGGGCCACTGTCTGGTGGCGGAAAGCGAGCGCGGGATCTGCGCAATACTGCTGGGTGATGACGACGCCGGGCTGACGGCTGAGCTGCTCTCACTGTTTCCGCTTGCCGTCCGTGAACCGATGGAAGGCGCATTTGCCGGGCGTGTTCGTCAGGTGATTGCCTCTGTCGACAGCCGCGCGACGCCGTTGACGTTACCGCTGGATATCCGGGGTACCGCTTTCCAGCAGCAGGTCTGGCAGGCGCTGCGGGCTATCCCCTGCGGTGAAACGGCGAGCTATCAGCAGGTGGCGAAGGCCATTGGTAAACCCAATGCCGTACGTGCCGTGGCAGGAGCCTGCGGAGCCAACAAACTGGCGATAGTTATCCCCTGTCACCGCGTGGTGCGTAACGACGGTGCGCTGTCGGGTTATCGCTGGGGCGCAACGCGTAAGGTGCTATTGTTGAAACGTGAGGCGAACAACCCGGAGGGATAATGCTCGATCTTTTTGCTGATGCTGAACCCTGGCAGGAGCCGCTCGCGCCGGGGGCGACGATCCTGAGACGTTTTGCGCTTTCCCGCGCGGCGGCGCTGTTCGACGGTATTGATACCGTCACCGCCCGTTCGCCGTTTCGCCATATGGTCACGCCGGGCGGGTATACCATGTCCGTGGCGATGACCAACTGCGGCGAACTGGGATGGGCGACGAATGAGCGGGGCTATGTATATGCCGCGAACGACCCGCTGACGGATAGGCCGTGGCCGCCGATGCCGGAGGCGTTTCAGGCGCTGTGTCACGATGCCGCCGTCGCGGCCGGCTATCCTGATTTTCGTCCCGATGCCTGTCTGATCAACCGCTATGCCGTCGGGGCAAAGCTCTCCCTGCATCAGGATAAGGACGAGCCTGACCTGCGCGCGCCGATTGTGTCGGTATCCCTTGGACTGCCCGCTGTCTTTCAGTTTGGCGGCCTGCGGCGCAACGACCCGCTCAAACGGCTGATGCTGGAGCATGGCGATGTGGTGGTCTGGGGCGGTGAATCACGGCTTTTTTATCACGGTATTCAGCCGCTTAAAAATGGCGATCACCCGGTGGCGGGGGCGTTTCGCTACAACCTCACGTTCCGCCAGGCAGCGTACAGAGAATAAAAATAAGAATTATTCTTGATGTGTGTGAAAGGCAGTTTACACTGCTGGCTGATTTTTCTTGTCCGGATTGCTCTGCATGCAACTACTTCTTCTTGTCTGGCGGCAGTATCGCTGGCCTTTTATCGCAGTGATGGCGCTAAGCCTTGCCAGCGCGGCGCTGGGGATCGGCCTGATTGCCTTCATTAACGTGCGTTTGATCGAAATGGTCGACACGTCACTCTCCGTCCTGCCGGAATTTCTGGGTTTACTGCTGCTGCTGATGGCAGTCACGCTCGGGTCACAGCTGGCGCTGACCGCGCTCGGCCACCACTTCGTTTTCCGTCTGCGCAGCGAGTTCATCAAACGGATCCTTGATACTCAAGTGGAACGCATCGAACAGCTGGGAAGTGCTTCTCTGCTGGCGGGGCTGACCAGCGATGTGCGCGCCATTACCATCGCCTTTGTGCGCCTGCCGGAGCTGGTGCAGGGGATCATCCTGACCTTTGGCTCGGCAGCCTATCTCGCCTGGCTCTCCAGCAAAATGCTGGCGGTAACGGCGCTGTGGATTGTTATTACCATCTGGGGCGGGTTCCTGCTGGTATCACGCGTCTATAAGCACATGGCGGTGCTGCGCGAAACGGAAGACAAGCTCTATAACGATTATCAGACAGTGCTGGAAGGGCGCAAAGAGCTGACGCTGAACCGCGAGCGCGCCGAACATATCTTCAACCATCTCTATATCCCGGATGCGCACGAATATCGTCATCACATTATTCGCGCCGATACGTTCCACCTGAGCGCCGTGAACTGGTCCAACATCATGATGCTGGGTGCCATTGGCCTGGTGTTCTGGATGGCGAACAGCCTGGGGTGGGCGGATACCAACGTGGCGGCAACGTACTCCCTGACGCTGCTGTTTTTACGCACGCCGCTGCTGTCGGCCGTTGGCGCACTACCGACGCTGCTGAGCGCACAGGTGGCCTTCAACAAGCTGAAGAAGTTCGACCTTGCGCCGTTTAAGTCTGAGTTCCCGCGCCCGCAGGCCTTCCCGAACTGGCAAACGCTTGAGCTGCGTAACGTGACCTTCCGCTATCAGGATAACGCCTTCTCCGTGGGGCCGATAAATCTGACCATTCACCGCGGCGAACTGCTGTTCCTGATCGGCGGCAACGGCAGCGGCAAATCCACGCTGGCGATGCTGCTGACGGGCCTCTACCAGCCGCAGTCAGGCGAAATTTTGCTTGATGGCAAAGCGCTGAGCGCGGAGAAACCGGAGGACTACCGCAAGCTCTTTTCGGCGGTATTTACCGACGTCTGGCTGTTCGACCGGCTGCTGGGCCCGGAAGGGCAGCAGGCGGATCCGGCGCTGGTGGAGAAGTGGCTTGCGCATCTGCAAATGTCACACAAGCTGGAGCTACAGGATGGCAAAATCCTGAATCTCAAGCTGTCGAAAGGGCAGAAGAAGCGCGTGGCGCTGCTGCTGGCGCTGGCCGAAGAGCGCGACATCATCCTGCTGGATGAATGGGCCGCCGATCAGGACCCGCACTTCCGTCGCGAGTTTTATCAGGTCCTGCTGCCGCTGATGCAGGCGATGGGGAAAACCATTTTTGCCATCAGCCATGACGATCACTACTTCATTCACGCCGACCGTCTGCTGGAGATGCGCGACGGCAAACTGAGCGAGCTGACCGGCGATGAGCGCGATGCGGCGTCACGGGACGCGGTGGCGCGCACGGCCTGATTGCAATTGTGCCGGGTGGCCCCCGGCACACTCATTTTTCATATATGCCGTTTTTTTCTCCATCCCGACCCGCCGTTTATTCTTATTTACATATCCCCGCGCTATGCTTAACGCCAACTCATTTAATGGATTTATGATTGATGTCGGTATTAAAGAAAAACAGCGCCAGGCAGCGTGACCAGGAGCGTGCGCGGCTCATCTGGCTCCTGACGACCGATAAAGCGGTCACGTCAACGTTATTGGGTAAGCTAACCCTGGCTGAGCAATATGATGTCGGCACGCTGGCCGACGATATTGCTGAGGTAGGTGCGCTGGTTGCACATTTACCACCTCCGGATCTGGCGGACACCCTGGAGGCATTGCCTTCCGAGGAGCGCCACGCCCTGTGGCGGCTGGTGCAGGATCATGAGCGCGGTCAGGTGCTGCTTGAAGCCTCGGAAAACGTCTGGGATGACCTTATCGATGAGATGAGCGATCGGGACATTCTTGACGCCCTGCAAACGCTGGATATCGATGAGCAGATTTACCTCGTTCAGCATCTTCCGCGCAACCTGACCGGACGCCTGCTGGCTTCCCTGCCTGCCGAGGAGCGGGCGCGCGTGCGTCAGGTGATGCACTACGAGAAAAACAGCGTCGGCGCGATCATGGAGTTTGGCGTCATCACCGTGCGTCCGGACGTCACCCTGGGTACGGTGCAGCGCTATCTTCGTCGCCTGGGCAGTATGCCGGACAACACCGATAAACTGTTCGTCACCTCGCGGGATAAAACCCTGCTCGGGGAGCTGGAGCTGAAAACGATCCTGCTGAACAGCACCCAGCAGCGGGTAAGTGAGGTCATGGAAACCGAGCCGATGGTCTTCTCGCCGGAAGACGATGCCGAAAAAGCCGCGCGTACCTTCGAACGTGATGACCTGGTGAGCGCGGCGGTGGTGGATTCGGTGGGCAAGCTGATGGGGCGTCTGACCATTGATGAGATCGTTGACGTGGTCTATGAAGAGACCGATAACGACCTGCGTGCCCTTGGCGGTATCAGTGCCGAAGACGATGTTCATGCCTCCGTCGGCAAGGCCGTCAAAACCCGCTGGGCGTGGCTCGCCATCAATTTATGCACCGCGTTCGTGGCGTCCCGCGTTATTGACGGCTTCGAACATACCATTTCCCAGCTGGTGGCCCTGGCGTCGTTGATGCCGATTGTGGCGGGGATCGGCGGGAACACCGGCAACCAGACTATCACCATGATCGTTCGCGCCCTGGCGCTGGAAAACATTCAGCCGGGTAATTTTTCGTGGCTGATTTTCAGGGAGATGGGCGTCGCGCTGATTAACGGCCTGGTCTGGGGCGGCATCATGGGCGGCATTACCTGGTGGCTGTACGATGATATGGCGCTGGGCGGGGTCATGATGCTGGCGATGGTGCTGAACCTGCTGGTGGCGGCGATGATGGGCGTGATTATCCCGTTGACCATGACCCGGCTGGGGCGCGACCCCGCGGTGGGGTCGAGCGTGATGATCACCGCCATTACCGATACCGGCGGTTTCTTTATTTTTCTTGGACTGGCGACGATTTTTCTTCTGTAGCCAGTGCTTTTTGCTTAAGTCGGGCAGGGAGGATGAACATCATCACAATCCCGCCCAGCACGCCAATCGCCAGGTTGCCGGTGTAAACCGTTGCCACAACCGTCACCAGCATCACGACGGTTTCAGCCACCGGCGCGTTTTTCAGCGTTCCGGGCTGAACGCTATGCCAGCTAAAGGTCTTGACGGCCACAATGGCCATAATACCCGCCAGTACCGCCATCGGGATTTTGGCCATCACCTCGCTGAGCGCCGTAACCAGCACAAGCAGTACGATACCCGCCGCAAGGGTGGAGATACGGCTTCTGCCTTTCCCCATCTCCACGTTAACGATGGTCTGCCCAATCATCGCGCAGCCCGCAATGCCGCCGTAGAACCCGGCCATAATATTCCCCACGCCCAGACCGATGCTCTCGCGGCGCTTGCTTGAAGGGGTAACGGTCAGTTCATCCACCAGCTTAGCCGTCAGTAGCGATTCCAGCAGGCCAACAAAAGCGATACTTAGCGCGCACGGCCAGATAATGCTCAGGGTTTCCAGATTGAGCGGCACCAGCAGTTGCGTAAAGCCCGGCAAACCGCCGCTCATGGAGCCTTCATCCCCTACCGTTGGCAGGATTTGCCCGCTGGTGACGGTGAACAAAGTCAGCAGCACAATGGCAATCAGCGGGGAGGGTACGCTTTTAATATAGCGTGGCACCCACAGCACAATCAGCAGCGTCAGCACGAACAGGCCCACTATCAGCGGGCTTCGGCTCCAGAAATGGGGCACCTGGGCAAAGAAAATCAAAATGCCAAGGGCGTTAACAAACCCGGTCATCACCGACTGGGGAATAAAGCGCATCAGCCGCGCCATTCCCAGCGCGCCGAACAGGATCTGAATCACGCCAGCCATCACCACCGCGGGCAGAATGTACTGTACGCCGTGTTGATGGACCATCGGGCCAATCACCAGCGCGACGGAACCGGCCGCCGCCGTCACCATGGCCGGACGCCCGCCGAGCAGGGAAAGGGCGAAACAGAGCACCACGGAGGCGATAAGGCTCACTTTCGGATCCACGCCCGCGACCACGGAAAACGAAATCACTTCCGGGATCAGCGCCAGCGCGGTAATCACGCCGGCCAGGGTTTCGCGCATCAGACGTTGAGGCGAACGTAAAACGGTGGCGACATGGCCTTCTTGGGGTACAGACGAGTGAGGTAATGACATAACAATTCGCTGGTAGGGGCAGGCTTCCGTGCGCGCGATCACAAAGTGCAGCATCATAGCCAGGAAAATCGTCGGGTGCCAGCCTGTATGCCAAAACCCTACAAACAATCCATCATTAAATTTCACAATTACAATAATTTCGTAACCTTTAAACAATATTTAAAAGTTGCTACCGTGCCACCGCAGCGTGTTTCACCTGTAATTTCTACGCATCAAGCACTATTCAACTAAGGCATAAATGATGAAAAAAATGACTGCCGTGCTCTTTTCTCTGGCCGTGGGGCTGAACGCCGTCTCGCTGGCGGCGAAGGCTGACGCACCAAAAGAGCAGGAAACGGATGTCCTTTTAATTGGTGGCGGCATCATGAGCGCCACGCTGGGCACATATCTTCAGGAATTAGAGCCGAACTGGTCCATGACCATGGTCGAGCGCCTTGATGGCGTGGCGCAGGAAAGCTCTAACGGCTGGAATAACGCCGGGACGGGGCACTCGGCACTTATGGAACTGAACTATACGCCGCAGAAAAAGGACGGTTCCATTAGTATCGAGAAGGCGGTAGAGATCAACGAAGCGTTCCAGATCTCACGTCAGTTCTGGTCTCACCAGGTGAACAGCGGTGTGTTGCACAATCCGCACTCCTTCATCAACACCGTTCCGCACATGAGCTTTGTGTGGGGCGATCAAAACGTCAACTTCCTGCGCGCGCGCTACGCAGCCCTGCAACAGAGCACGCTGTTCCGCGGGATGAAATACTCTGAAGATCACGCTCAAATCAAAGAGTGGGCGCCGCTGGTTATGGAAGGCCGCGATCCGAACCAGAAAGTGGCGGCGACCCGCACTGAAATTGGTACTGACGTTAACTACGGTGAAATCACCCGTCAGCTGGTGGCCTCTCTGAAGAAAAAAGAGAACTTTAACCTGCAACTCAGCTCCGAAGTGCGTGGTTTCAAGCGCAACGCGGATAACAGCTGGAGCGTGACCGTTGCCGATCTGAAAAACAACGAAGCCGAGCATGTGATTAAGGCGAAGTTCGTGTTTATCGGTGCTGGCGGCGCGGCGCTGAAACTGTTGCAGGAGTCCGGTATTCCGGAAGCGGACGACTACGCCGGCTTCCCGGTTGGCGGCCAGTTCCTGGTGTCGGAAAACCCTGAAGTGGTTAACCGTCATCTGGCTAAAGTGTACGGTCAGGCTTCTGTTGGTGCGCCACCGATGTCCGTTCCCCATATCGACACCCGTATGCTGGACGGTAAGCGCGTAGTGCTGTTCGGGCCGTTCGCTACATTCTCTACCAAGTTCCTGAAAAACGGTTCCCTGTGGGATCTGCTGAGCGCGACCACGACGTCAAACGTCAAGCCAATGATGGACGTGGGACTGGATAACTTCGATCTGGTGAAATACCTTATTAGCCAGGTGATGCTCTCTGATGAAGAACGCTTCGAGGCGCTGAAAGAGTACTATCCGCAGGCGAAGAAAGAAGACTGGCGTCTGTGGCAGGCGGGTCAGCGCGTGCAGATCATCAAACGCGATCCGAAAGAGGGCGGTGTGCTGCGTCTGGGTACCGAAGTAGTAAGCGATAAGGATGGCACTATTGCCGCGCTGCTGGGAGCATCCCCGGGGGCGTCTACCGCTGCGCCAATCATGCTACACCTGATGGAAAAAGTGTTTAAGGACAAAGTATCCAGCCCGGAATGGCAGGCGAAGCTGAAAACCATTATTCCATCCTACGGTACGAAGCTGAACGGTAACGTTGACGCCACGGAACAAGAGCTGGAATACACCAGCCGCGTTCTGCAACTGCAATACGTCAAACCGCAGGCTGCGGATGCTGCGCCGAAGGCAGAGCTGAAGCCGCAGGCGGAAAGCAAGCCGGTGGCGGATATCGCGCTGTAAGCTAAACGCAAAACGATAACATCCGTTACCGTTTTTCGTGTTTTCTCCCTCTCCCACCGGGAGAGGGTTGGGGTGAGGGCACCAGAACGCACCCTTTCCAGGTCGGGTAAGCGTGAGCGCCACCCGACTTATTTTTAACGTACTTCCGCTTGCCCTACCGTCTCATCCGCCTTCCATACGCGATATTTCACATCCACGTTTTCCGGCGTATATACGACAATCGGCAGCTTGCTGTTATAGCGCAGCAGACTGTTATCACCCAGATAGGCGGTGATAAATTTCTTCTCTTTCTTGCCGTCCGGGCACGCCATCATGGTGGAGACTGGCGAGGTTACTTTGTCGAAGACATAGTAGTCATAACCCCAGCCTTCCAGCGTTTTGCTTTCCAGTTGGCCGCCCAGACGATGCTGGTTGCAGTCCACTTCCAGCGTTTGGCCGATTAACAGCTCGACTTTGAAATTCCCTTCATTCTGCTGAGCCGGGAGCTGAATAACCTGGCGCTTCATCCCTTTGTCCGCTTGCGGATACGGGGCAACTTTTTCCAGCGGCTGCTCTTTTGGGGTTTCGCTGGCGAAAGCGCTGGTGCTCGCGCACGCAGCGGCGATAAGGGCGATGGCAAATTTAGGTGCGTTTTTCACTGTCATTCCTTTTTGTTAAAACGATCCCGGAAAGACTAACATAATGTATGTGAATGGTTGGCGTAATTTACTCACATTTTCATTTTAAACGGAGTAAAGAACTGCTTTTATGCTCTTTTATTGGTGTTTAATGCTGTGGTGGAGTCGGTGCAGAGATCGTGTTATTTTACGCGTTAATTATTGTTATTCATCTGTAAAGGGAGAAGAGATGGTACGGGAAAAACTGAAGACACCTGAAGGCCGCAAGTTCCTGCTGGCGTTACTGGTTGTGTTTATGATTGCTGCTGCATGCGTGGGGCGAGCAACCATTGTCGGCGTGATCGAGCAGTACAACATCCCGCTCTCTGCGTGGACAACCAGCATGTTTGTCCTGCAATCAGCGATGATCTTTGTTTACAGTCTGGTGTTCACCGTTCTGCTGGCGATTCCGCTGGGGATTTTCTTTCTCGGTGGGCGTGAGAAGCACTAAGCATTGTGCATGCGAAGACAGGCAATAAAAAACCAGCCATAAGCGGCTGGTTTTTTTGTGTAGTTTTGGTCGGCACGAGAGGATTTGAACCTCCGACCCCCGACACCCCATGACGGTGCGCTACCAGGCTGCGCTACGTGCCGACGCATAAAAGGAATACTACTCGATTCCTTTTTGATTGCAAGGGGGAAGCAACGCTAACTGATTCATAAATAATCAGTTAGCGATAAAGCGCTTCTCGTCTGTCAGCACCTGCAACAGCAAGCTGAGCTGCGGTTTCTGGTCTTTCAGCTTCTCACCTTCGAGGCTGTACGTCTGGTAATTGCCGTTGCTGTTCAGCACAAGGGACAGCGTCGGCGTGGTCACCACCAGCGTGTTTTCGCCAGCAGCCGTGACCCAGTTATGACGCCGCGTGGCGCTAAAGAGGTCTTGTCCCTGCGAGTATTCAATTGCCGGCGTGCTAACGTGCAGCAGCCGCTGCATTAACGTGGTCATGACGTCTTTATGGTCGGTCAGCATATTGATGCGTTGCGCGGGAGTGCCCGGCCAGTGGATCACCAGCGGGACATGCAGGTTCGGGCGCGACCAGTCCATGCCCTTCGCTTCGTCGCCGAGCGGCACGCCATGCCCCGCCGTGATAATGACGACCGTATTGTCCAGCTTGCCCGCGTCGCGCAGGGCGGTCAGCACGCGAGCGATCTGCGCATCGACATCACCCGCCGCACGGCTATAGCGGCGCGCGAAGCCTTTCTGATTGCTGTCATCAAGATTTGTGCCGTTAAACGCAACCCAGGAGAACCAGCGGTTATCTTCCTGTGCATAGCGCTTCAGCCAGTCTATCCACTGGTCAGCAGTCCGATCGTCAGACTGGCTCTGCGCGGCTGGCAGTGAGAAATCAGACAGCAGCGCCTGGCGGTACAGCGAGCTGTTGAAACCATCAGAGGCGAACAGCCCCAGCTGGTAGCCCTGCTGATTAAGCCCGGTAATCAATGCAGCCGGAATACGGGCCGACAGCACGCCGTCCATATAGCTCGGTGAAATGCCGTAGAACAGACCGAAAATACCCGCGTCGGTCGAATTACCGGAACTCATATGCTGAGTGAATACGATGTTGTTCTCAGCGAATTCAGCCAGGGCAGGCATCTGCTTCTCATAGCGAGAATAGTTCAGGCCATCGACGGTAATCAGCAGCACGTTCTGACCGCGCCCCATGTCGCGATATTTCAGATCGCTCAGGGGATACTGCACGCTGACCGCTTCCGGATTACCCTGTTCGACCAGACGACGCTGATACTCCTGCGCGTCCAGCAGACCGTGTTTTTCAAGGAAACGACGTGCCGTCATCGGATAGGAGAGCGGCAGATTCGCGCGCTGCATGGTAATAGGGCGGTAGAAGTTCGCATCTGCCCAGATATACATCAGGTGCGAACCGATAAATGAGGCGAAAAAGAGCGCCGCGACGGGCTTCGCATAATGTCGGCGTCGGGTCAGGCTGCGGAGCTTTTGCCAGCTCCACGTCGCGAACAACATTTCGATCAGCAGGATAATCGGCACGCTGATAAACATCAGCTGCCAGTCGCGGGCGGTCTCGTTCTGATCCGGGTTAATCACCAGCTCCCAGACGACAGGATTCAGGTGCAGGTGGAACCGGGTAAAGACTTCGCTGTCGATAAGCAACAGCGTCATGCCCGCCGTCGCAAGAATGGCGGACAGGAAGCGCATCAGCCGCTGCGACATGACGATAAACGTCAGTGGGAACAGGATCAGCAGATAGGTGGCGAAGACCAGAAAGCTAAAGTGACCAACAAGGCTCATCCACGAGTAGATACGCCCGGTTAACGTGGTTGGCCAGTCTGCCACAAACAGATAACGGCAGCCGAGCACCATCGCCAACAGAATGTTGAACAGGGCAAACCAGTGCCCCCAGCTGACCATCTGGGAGACTTTTTCACGGTAGCGCTGACGATTCGTCACCATAAACTGTTGTTCGTTTCCCTTAGTGTGCCTGGTCGTCGCTAACGGATGACTGCAAAGCCTGGGCGAAAGATTTGGCGATCGCCTGACGCTGAGCCGGAGCAACGCTGGTATTGATCAGGTTGGTAACCATATTTCCCAAAACCATCAGGGAGAGATCGGTTGGCGTTTTATGTTTTTCCAGTACGTTGACCAGCTCACTGAGCAGTTGTTCAACGTGTTCGTCACTGTAGCGGGAATGTTGTGGCATAAATCAAAATCAGTTTGTTGAGAGAAGGGCGACATATTACCGTAGCAACAGCTTTTTTTCCCCTTTTTTATCTTCTGTTGCACACATGCGTTGGTGGTGGTTGAATACCGCCCGGTCTAAAAGGAGAGTTTATCATGAGTCTGGAAATCAACCAGATTGCCTTGCACCAGCTTATCAAGCGTGATGAGCAAACCCTTGAAGTGGTGCTACGCGATTCGTTACTGGAACCAACGCCTACCGTTGTCGAGATGATGGCGGAGTTGCATCGCGTCTACAGCGCGAAAAATAAAGCCTATGGCTTGTTCAGCGAAGAGAGCGAGCTGGCGGATAGCCTGCGCCTGCAACGTCAGGGCGAAGAGGATTTCCTGGCATTCAGCCGCGCTGCAACCGGCCGTCTTCGTGACGAACTGGCGAAATATCCCTTCGCCGATGGCGGTATCGTCCTGTTCTGCCACTACCGCTATCTGGCGGTAGAGTATCTGCTGGTCACCGTGCTGAATAATTTAAGCAGCATGCGTGTGAACGAGCAGTTGGATATCAGCTCAACGCACTATCTGGATATCAACCATGCGGATATTGTGGCGCGTATTGATTTAACCGAATGGGAAACCAATCCGGAATCGACGCGCTACCTGACCTTCCTTAAAGGCCGCGTGGGCCGCAAAGTGGCCGATTTCTTTATGGACTTCCTCGGTGCCAGTGAAGGGCTGAACGCCAAAGCGCAGAACAAAGGTCTGCTCCAGGCGGTGGATGACTTTACCGCTGAGGCGCAGCTGGATAAATCTGAGCGTCAGACCGTGCGTCAGCAGGTTTACAGCTACTGTAACGAGCAGTTACAGGCCGGGGAAGAGATTGAGCTGGAGTCGCTGTCCAAAGAGCTGGCGGGCGTCAGCGAAGTCAGCTTCCAGGAATTTACCGCGGAAAAAGGCTATGAGCTGGAAGAGAGCTTCCCGGCGGATCGCAGTACGCTGCGTCAGCTGACGAAATTTGCCGGTAGCGGCGGTGGGTTAACCATTAACTTTGATGCCATGCTGCTCGGGGAACGTATCTTCTGGGATCCGGCGACCGACACGCTGACCATTAAAGGCACGCCGCCGAATCTGCGCGATCAGCTCCAGCGTCGCACCTCAGGCGGTAAGTAGCGGCCATAAAAAAACCCCGCAGAAGCGGGGTTTTTCTCGACAGGTTTGCGATTACGCGCGAACGAAGTCGATGTGAGACAGTTTTGGCTTGAACGGGTGACGCTGAACAGCCTGAACTTTTACTTTTTCTTCTTTACCGCCAACAACGATGGTCAGAACTTCGCTGTAGAATTCAGCTTTGTTCTGCATGTTCCACACTTTGTCGTGATCCAGTTCGATTGCAACTGGAGCAGCTTCGCCACCGTAAACGATAGCCGGGAACTTGTTAGCGTTACGCAGGCGGCGGCTCGCACCCTTACCCTGCACGTTACGTACTTCTGCTTCGATAGTGAACATTGATTTCTCTCTGTATTTAAAACCCTGCTACAGGCGACCCAGCAGCAGGTGAGTGTTCTGCCTCACGGATGTGAAGCGGGCGGCATTTTATACTCAAATGGCTCGCGCATCAACGAAAAGTCCCGTTAACCGCGCAATTCGTTTGCCCGGCGAAAGCGTCCTTCATAGTCAAAGACCTTCTCACGCACCTGCCAGAACTGCCCTTTTTTACGGGCGACAACAAAATCAGGATGGCGCAGCAGCGCCTGCTGGCGCACGATATCGGCAACGGTTATCCAGCGCAGCGGCACGCCGGGCGTGCGGGTATGCGGGCGGATAAAGAGCTGTTCGAACGCGGTGCGCTGGGCGGGCGTCTGGACCCTGAACCGCTCGCTGACGTCTGCGCCGTCCTCGTCGTAATAGGTAATCTTTAGCCACTCGCCTTTTTCATCCGCACCGGGCTGTAAGACCATGCCGGAACAGCGCAGCACCAGCGCATCTTTCAGTTTCAGCGCCGCTTTCAGCATGTCATCCGGGTCGACCAACACCGTGTCACACTCCCGACAGCGGCGGGCAGCGATATCGTTCTCGGCGTTGCACTGCGGGCAGTTTTTGAAGCGGAAGCGGAAATCACACTGTTCGCGATGGCCTTCATCGTCTTCAAACCAGCCCTGACAGCGGCGGCCAAAATGTTCGATCAGCGTGCCGTCGGCGGTAGTTTTGCCCCAGAAAGTGTTGGCAAACCCGCAGGCCGGACAAAACACCTGTACCGGCACGTTGTCGCTCTTGCCTTTTGGCGTGCCCACTTCCGGGGAGTAGAGATCGTGCGGATTACCGGCATAATCGAGGATCAGACAGTCGGTTTTGCCCGGTGCCAGGCGCAGGCCACGGCCGACAATCTGCTGGTACAGGCTGACGGATTCGGTCGGGCGAAGAATCGCAATCAGGTCAACGTGCGGTGCGTCAAACCCGGTGGTTAATACGGAGACATTCACCAGGTAGCGGAACTGCTGGGCTTTGAAAGCCTCAATCAGGCTGTCGCGCTCCGGCCCGGGGGTTTCACCGGTAATTAACGCCGCGTCGTTGGTGGGCAGAAGCCCCGTGATTTCACGCGCGTGTTCGACGGTAGCAGCAAAAATCATCACCCCTTTGCGCGTTTGCGCAAACTCTTCAATCTGGCTGATGATATGCGGCGTGATCCGCTTCTGTTTTTTCAGCTCATGGTTAAGATCCGCCTCGCTGAACAGCCCGTTGCTCTGCGCCTGTAAGCGGCTGAAATCGTACTGCACGACCGGCATATCCAGCCGCTCCGGTGGCGTCAGATAGCCATGCTTGATCATGTAGCGCAGCGGAAGCTCATAGATACAGTCGCGGAACAGGGCCTTTTCATCGCCACGCACCATGCCGTGATAATGAAACTGATAAATCCAGCCCTTGCCCAGACGAAATGGCGTGGCGGTCAGGCCAAGCAGGCGTAAGTGAGGGTTCACCTCTCTCAGATGAGTGAGGATTTGCTGATACTGGCTGTCGTCGTCATCGCTGATGCGGTGACACTCATCGACAATCAGCAGGGAAAACTCGCTGCGAAACAGGTCCAGGTTGCGCGCAACGGACTGTACGCTGCCAAACACCACTTTCCCGTGGCTCTCTTTGCGCTTCAGCCCGGCGGCAAAAATATCGGCCTCCAGGCCGAGCGCGCAATATTTGGCGTGGTTTTGCGCCACCAGCTCTTTTACGTGCGCCAGCACCAGCACGCGCCCGCGAGCCAGGCGCGCCAGTTCGGCAATCACCAGGCTTTTACCGGCTCCGGTCGGGAGCACGATGGCGGCGGGTTCCCGGTGCTTGCGAAACCAGGCGAGGGTGGCATCAACGGCTTCTTGCTGATAGGGGCGTAGTGTGAACGTCATGGCTTCTCTATTCAGTTAACTCGCATATAGTATGCCACGAAACTTTTTCCCTTGAGTGGCGCAACCAGACCATTATACTGAACTGTTTCTGACTGCTTCTTTTTCGGACGCGTAGTCCGACTTCCAGCACCATTAAGGCTAAAAAGATTTCATGCGACTTGATAAGTTTATCGCTCAGCAACTCGGCGTAAGCCGCGCTATTGCCGGGCGTGAAATTCGCGCCAGCCGCGTAACCGTGGACGGCGACATTGTGAAAGACAGCGCTTTTAAACTCCAGCCTGACCACCAGGTGGAGTATGACGGCAACCCGCTGACCCAGCAGAATGGCCCGCGCTACTTCATGCTCAACAAACCGGAAGGTTACGTCTGTTCAACGGACGATCCGGATCACCCGACGGTGCTCTACTTCCTCGACGAACCTGTGGCGCACAAGCTGCATGCGGCAGGGCGTCTGGATATCGATACCACCGGCCTGGTGCTGATGACCGATGACGGTCAGTGGTCGCACCGCATCACCTCCCCGCGCCATCACTGTGAGAAAACCTATCGGGTGACACTTGAGTCGCCGGTCTCGGATGACACGGCAGAGCAATTCGCGAAAGGCGTTCAGCTGCATAATGAAAAAGATCTGACCAAACCGGCGGTGCTGGAAGTCATTACCCCAACGGACGTCCGTCTGACCATCAGTGAAGGCCGCTACCACCAGGTGAAACGGATGTTTGCCGCCGTGGGCAACCACGTTGTGGGGCTGCATCGTGAACGTATCGGCGCGATTGAACTCGATCCAGACCTGGCGCCAGGGGAATATCGTCCGCTGACGGAAGAAGAGATTGCCAGCGTCGGGCTGCTTTCACGCTAAATTCAGGAGAACCCTGTGACCACCAGGCCACACTCGTCGTTTAAAATCGTATTTATCCTTGGCCTGTTGGCCATGCTGATGCCGCTGTCTATCGATATGTATCTGCCCGCGCTGCCGGTGATTTCCGCGCAGTTTGGCGTACCGGCAGGCAGCGCACAGATGACGCTCAGCACCTACATTCTTGGTTTTGCGCTCGGCCAGCTCTTTTATGGCCCAATGGCAGACAGCCTGGGGCGCAAACCCGTAATTCTGGGCGGGACGTTGATATTTGCCGCGGCGGCGGTGGCCTGCGCGCTGGCGCAGAGTATCGATCAGCTGATCGTGATGCGTTTCTTCCATGGCCTGGCTGCGGCTGCGGCAAGCGTGGTGATTAACGCGCTGATGCGCGACATCTACCCGAAGGAAGAGTTCTCACGCATGATGTCGTTCGTCATGCTGGTCACAACAATTGCGCCGCTGGTCGCCCCCATGGTGGGCGGGGCGGTGCTGGTGTGGTTCAGCTGGCATGCGATTTTCTGGATCCTGGCGATTGCCGCGCTGCTGGCCTCGGTGATGATCTTCGTCTTTATCGATGAAACGCTGCCGGTCGAGCGCCGTCAGAAGTTTCACGTCCGCACCACGCTTGGCAACTTTGCCTCGCTGTTTCGCCATAAGCGCGTGCTGAGCTATATGCTGGCCAGCGGCTTTAGCTTTGCCGGGATGTTTTCGTTCCTGAGCGCGGGGCCGTTTGTGTACATCGAACTGAACCATGTGTCACCCCAGCACTTTGGTTACTACTTCGCGCTGAATATCGTGTTCCTGTTTGTGATGACCATTATCAACAGCCGCTTTGTCCGGCGGGTCGGGGCGCTGAATATGTTCCGCGCCGGGCTGTGGATCCAGTTCGTGATGGCTATCTGGCTGGTATTGAGCGCATTGTTGGGCGTCGGTTTTTGGGCGCTGGTGGTGGGCGTGGCGGCGTTTGTTGGCTGCGTCTCGATGGTCTCATCCAACGCGATGGCGGTGATCCTCGACGAATTCCCGCATATGGCGGGCACCGCCTCGTCGCTGGCAGGGACGTTCCGTTTCGGGATTGGCGCGATTGTCGGGGCGCTGCTCTCAATGGCGACGTTTAATACTGCCTGGCCGATGCTGTGGGCGATTGCCCTCTGCGCGACCTGCTCCATCCTCTTCTATCTTTACGCCAGCCGGCCCCGTAAGACGGCGCATAAATGAGCACTTAAGGCCCGAAACGGGCCTTTTTGTTGACCCATATCAACCAACCCTCGGTTCGTTTACCCGGTGTTTGTTTCTTTTATGTAAAATCTATTTATGTAAAAAGTCACATCATTGTATTTAAAAAGGTTGAGTTAGATCGCAGAAACGGGTACATATAGCGCCGACGCGAGCCTGCAACGCCTATAAAATCCGCTAAACAGTGCAGGTTGGCGATGATGTGTTACTATAAATGTAAATAAATTGTGAAGTAAATTTGCTTCCGGGGATCTGAACGTGAATACATTACAACTCTCCATTGTCCATCGCTTGCCCCAGAGCTATCGCTGGTCGACGGGTTTTGCAGGTTCGAAAGTTGAACCGATTCCGCAAAGCGTTGCCGGGGAGGATAATTGTCTGGTAGCGCTCAAGCTGCTTAGCCCGAGCGATGAAAATGCGTGGCCGGTTATGGAACGTCTCAGCCAGGCGCTGACGGACATCGAAGTAGACAGCTCCGTGCTGGAATGCGAAGGTGAGCCGTGCCTGTTTGTTAACAGCCAGGATGAATTTGCTGCGACCTGCCGTCTGAAAAACTTCGGCGTGGCGATTGCCGAACCGTTCTCCGGTCAATATCCTTTCTGAGTGCTAGTCAGCGGACAATAGCTGGCGCGTGTAATCCTGCGCAGGCGCAGTGAATACGCGCTGGCACTCTCCCTGCTCAACGACTTCTCCCTGCCGCAATACCACCACCTGATGGCAAAGCGCACGCACCACCTGTAAATCGTGGCTGATAAAGATATAGGCCAGCCGATGCTTTTCCTGTAGCCCCTTCAGCAGCGCCAGAATTTGCGCCTGCACGGTGCGGTCCAGTGAAGAGGTAGGCTCGTCCAGCACGATCAGCACCGGTTTCATGATCAACGCGCGGGCAATCGCTATACGCTGGCGCTGTCCGCCGGAAAACTCAGCCGGATACCGGTGCCGGGTATCGGGATCTAAACCCACTTCCGCCATCACCCGCTTCACGTCGATTTCACGCTGTTGTGCCGTCAGCGCGGGCTGATGAACGCGCAGGCCCTCTTCAATAATCTGCAATACGCTCAGCCGCGGGTTCAGCGAAGAGTTCGGATCCTGAAAGACCACCTGCATCCGCGGGCGGACGGGCAGCATTTGGCGGCGGCTCAGGTTTTGCAGCGGCATGCCGTCAAAGAGAATGCTTCCCTGCGAGGCGATCAGGCGCAGCAGCGCCAGGCCGGTGGTGCTTTTGCCCGAACCGGATTCGCCCACAAGCCCAAGCGACTCGCCCGGACGCAGAGAGAAGCTCATGTTTTTCAGAACATGATTGTGATCGACCACGCGACGCAAAATGCCTTTGCGGATCGGGAATGACACCGACAGGTCCTCAACCTTCAGCAACGGTGCGCTGTCAGCGTTAAGCGGAACCGGGTCGCCAGAGGGTTCGCTATCGAGCAGGCGCTGTGTATACGGGTGCTGAGGCGCGCTCAGCAGGGCAGTTGCCCTGTTCTGTTCGACGCAGCTGCCGTTTTGCATCACGGCCACCGCGTCAGCGAGCTTTTTCACGATGCCCAGGTTATGCGTAATAAACAGCAGGCTCATGTTCAGCTCGTCGCGCAGTTCACGCAGCAGTTGCAGAATTTGCGCCTGCACCGTGACGTCCAGCGCGGTGGTGGGTTCATCCGCAATCAACAGTTCGGGGCGCGTCAGCAGCGCCATCGCGATCATCACGCGCTGGCGCTCGCCGCCGGAAAGCTGATGCGGGAAATCGTTCAGCCGTTTCGCCGCATTACGAATGCCGGTGCGTTCAAGGCAGTCCAGAATTTCCCCCCGCGCTGCCTCTTTACGCATTCCCCGATGAAGTGACAGCACTTCATAGAGCTGTTTTTCCAGCGTATGCAATGGATTGAGCGACACCATCGGCTCCTGAAAAATCATGGCAATCTTATTGCCACGAATGCCGCGCAGGGTTTGCTCATCAGCGTTCAGCAGGGATTGTCCATGGAACAGAATATCCCCGTGCGGATAGCTGACCGGCGGGGAAGGGAGCAGGCGCAGCACCGACAGTGCCGAAACGCTCTTACCGGAGCCGGATTCCCCGACCAGCGCCAGCGTCTCTCCGCGCTGGATCTGCAACGATAAATCCGTCACCACCGGGCGAGATTCGCCCTGCTTTGAAAACGCAATCGACAGATTTTCTATGCTCAGAAGAGGCCGGGTCATGTCATACCGCCTTGTTGGGATCGAAGGCATCGCGCACGGCTTCGCCAATAAAAATCAGCAGGGAAAGCAGCACAGCCACGGAGAGGAATGCGGCGATGCCCAGCCAGGGGGCCTGGAGGTTGTTTTTGCCCTGCAACAGCAGTTCGCCAAGGGACGGTGAGCCCAGCGGCAAACCGAAACCAAGAAAATCAAGCGACGTCAGGGTGGTAATGGAGCTACACAAAATAAACGGCAGGAAGGTGAGGGTCGCCACCACTGCATTGGGAAGCATGTGACGGAAGATGATTGCGCGATCGCTCACGCCTAACGCTTGCGCGGCGCGAATATAATCGTAATTTCGCGTGCGCAGAAACTCCGCGCGCACCACGCCGACCAGTGCCATCCAGCCGAACAGGACGGTGATGCCTAACAGCCACCAGAAGCCAGGCTGTACTACGCTAGACAGCAGGATAATCAGAAACAGCGTCGGCATACCGGACCAGACTTCAATTACGCGCTGCCCCCACAAATCGATTTTTCCACCGTAATAGCCCTGCACGGCGCCCGCCACGACGCCCATCACGCTGCTAAAGAGCGTCAGAAGCAGCCCAAACAGGAGCGAGATGCGGGTGCCATAGAGGATGCGCGCCAGCACATCGCCGCCGTTGGCGTCCGTTCCCAGCCAGTTCTGCGAGGAAGGCGGGGAAGGGAAGGGGGTGGACGTGGCGTAGTTAATACTGTTCGCGCCAAAGCGAATCGGTGCCCAAAGCGCCCAGCCGTGCTGCGCGATCTGTTCACGTAACCAGGGATCCTGATACTCGGCTGGCGTCGCAAACGGACCGCCAAAATCGCTTTCGCTATAGGTAGTAAGCACCGGCACGTACCAGCGATCTTTGAAATGCACCAGCAGGGGTTTATCGTTGGCAATCAGTTCGGAACACAGACTTAAGGCGAACAGGACGGCGAAGATCCACAGCGACCAGTAGCCGCGACGGTTGTGGCGAAAGCGCGCCCAGCGGGCCTGATTGACGGGGCTTAAACGCAACATCAGCGGCCCTCAAAATCGATACGGGGATCGACCAGCGTATAGCTGATATCGCTGATGATATTCAGCAGCAGGCCGATCAGGGTGAAAATGTACAGTGTGCCAAACATCACCGGGTAATCACGGGAGACGGTGGCCTCATAGCCGAGCAGCCCTAAACCGTTGAGAGAGAACATCACTTCTATCAGCAGAGAGCCGGTAAAAAACATACTGATGAACGTGGCGGGAAAACCGGCAATCACCAGCAGCATGGCGTTACGAAAAACGTGCTTCCACATAATCTGCTTTTCACCGACGCCTTTGGCGCGCGCGGTGACGACGTACTGTTTGCGGATCTCATCAAGAAAGGCGTTTTTGGTCAGCATAGTAAGCGCCGCAAAACCGCCGATAACCGTCGCCAGCACCGGAAGCGTGATGTGCCAGAAGTAATCGGTGATTTTCTGATACCACGGCAACGTGCTGAAATCCGCAGAGACCAGCCCGCGCAGCGGGAAGAGGTCGAAATAACTGCCGCCAGCGAAAAAGACAATCAGCAGCACGGCAAACAGAAACGCCGGGATAGCGTAGCCGATGATAATGAACGTGCTGCTCCAGATATCAAAACGGCTACCGTTGTAGACCGCTTTGCGGATCCCCAGCGGAATGGAGACCAGATAAATAATCAGCGTCCCCCACAGTCCGAGCGTGATGGAAACCGGAAGGCTTTGCTTGATCAGGGTTAGCACCGAGGCGCTGCGAAACAGGCTGTCGCCAAAATCGAAACGGACATAATCCCAGAGCATCCTGAAATAACGCTCGTGCAGCGGCTTGTCAAAACCATAGCGATGGGTGATCTCGGCGATCACCTCCGGATCCAGTCCCCGACCGCCCCGGTAGTGGCTTTCGCTGATATTGCCCACGCCCGTCCGGGCATGGCTGGCCCCCATTCCTTCACCGCCGCCGCCCGGCATGCCGCCAGCGTGACCAAATTCTATGGCCGCAATCGCCTGGTCCACCGGGCCGCCGGGGGCAATCTGCACGATAAAAAAGTTAATGGTAATGATGGCCCATAGCGTCGGGATAACCAGCAGCAGCCTGCGGATAAGATAAGCGCCCATCGTCACTCCTCAACGCCGCGCTGCGGGCAGTTTTGCGGCTTTATTCACGTCATACCACCACGTATCAAAACCAAGCGTATAAACCGGGCGAACGGCGGGCAGGGAGAATTTGTCCCAGCGGGCCACGCGATCTTCACCCATGTACCACATCGGCAGCATGTAATAGTTCCAGGTTAACACCCGGTCAAGCGCGCGCCCGAGCGGCAGAAGTTTCTCTTTATCGCCCTGAGCGGCAACGATTTTCGCGATCAGCGCATCAATCACCGGACTCTTTACCCCCGGAGCGTTGTAGGAGGAGTCGATATACCCCGATGCCCAGGAGATTTGCAGGTCTGAACTCGGCCACGGCTGGGCAGCCCACAGGGTTTGCATCATGTCGTAATCGCGACTGCGCTTGCGGTTGGTCAGCTGGGCAATATCGACCTGGCGGATATTCATGGTCACCCCAAGACGGGCAAGGTTCTTCTTAAACGGCAGCACCCACTGATCGTTTGCGCCGGAGGCAATCAGCAGTTCGAAGCTGAGCGGTTTACCTGTTTTAACATTTACTCGTAGCCGATTTTTCAGCACCCAGCCAGCGTCATCCAGCAGTTTGCTGGCTTTCAGCAGGTTGTCCCGGTCGAACCCGTTTCCGTCGGATTTTGGCGGTTCAAATAGGCGGGTGAACACTTCCGGCGGGAGCTCCGCTTTCATTGGCGCCAGCAAAACCAGCTCGTCCGCGTGGGGATAATCACGGGCGGCATATTCAGTATTCTGGAAATAGCTGTTCGCCCGGCTGTAGGCTCCGTAAAACAGCGCTTTGTTCATCCATTCGAAATCAAACGCCAGGGTAATAGCTTCACGCACCCGACGATCGGAAAAAACCGGGCGCTGAATATTAAACGCCAGCCAGCGCGTGTCCTGCGCGGATTCGTTTTTATGTTCGTCTTTAACGATATAGCCTTTCGCGAAATTTTTTCCGATATACCGGGTCGCCCAGTTTTTGGCGCTGTTCTCGACACGTAAATCAAATGCGCCTGCCTTAAACGCCTCGAAGGCCACGTTATCATCCAGGTAGTAGTCGTAGCGGATTGTATCGAAGTTCCAGCGGCCCCGGTTTACCGGCAGCGTGGCTGCCCAGTAATCTTTCACGCGGGAATAGATCACGTACTGGCCCATTCGCCAGTCGGTAATGCGATACGGTCCTCCGGCCAGCGGCGGGGAAGAGAGGGGATCGCTCAGCTTATGGTTTTTCCAGAATGATTCGGGCATGACGGGCAGGGAGAACAGGCTCAGCATATTCTCTTTGTTTGGCTCTGGGAGTTCGATTCGCACGGTCAGCGGGGCGATGGCTTTCACCGTGGTGCCCTTGTACACCAGACGAAACTGCGGCACGCCTTCGGTCATAAATTTATGAAAGGTGAACGCCACATCGCGGGCGCTAACCGGCGTACCGTCGTGAAAACGCGCCCGCGGATTAATCGCGATTTCTGCCCAGCTAAAATCATCGGCGTAACGCACGTTCTCAGCGACCAGGGGATAATAGCTGCCGGGCTCGTCGTCGGAGGTGACGAACAGCGTGTCATAGAGGGATTCGGTACGCGCTGCCGCCACGCCGCGCAGGGCGAAGCGGTTAAAGTTGTCAAACGTTCCGGTCGCGGAAAGCGTCACGTTCCCGCCTTTCGGGGCGGCGGGGTTCACATAATCGTAGTGAGTAAAGTTGACCGCATACTTCGGCTCGCCAATGACGGCAAAGGCCGTGCTCTCTTTGATGGCCTGCGCCTGGCCCGACAGGCTCACCAGCGCCAACAGCATCAATACAACGCGCATAATCATAGTGCGGCGGATCCCTTTGTTCACAGGCAGGCTCGGTTGAGGAGAATAATAAGGGACAGCGCCGTGATTGTGAAATTATTCCCCGAGCGTGATGTCGGGTTGCCACGTCCTGAACTGCTCCAGCGGCATAGGTCGGCCGATCCAGTAGCCCTGAAGATAGTTCACGCCATGCTCGCGCAGCCACGCCGCCTGCTCGGGCGTTTCAACACCCTCGGCGACGGTTAACATATTCAGGCGTTCTGCCAGCGTCAGCACCGCGTCCAGCACTGGCGAGGTAACGGTTTCAGTCCCGATGGCATTCACGAAGCCACGGTCAATTTTCAGGTAATCCATCGTGAAGCGTTCCAGATAGATCAGCGCGCTGTGGCCGGTGCCAAAATCATCGATGGCGATTTCAAAACCTTCACTGTGCAGCCATTCAAACAGCTGATTTGCCTCGCGGTGGTTGATCATGTCGCGCTCGGTTATTTCCAGCACAATCTGGAAGTGATCGGGCGGAAGGGCAGCGGCAAACGCGCGCATATCCTCCTTAAAGCTTTCCGCATGCAGATGACCGGGCGCGATGTTGATCCCAAACTTGGCCCCAGGCGGGAGCACCGTTTGCAGTACAGGGGCATCGCGGATAATCAGGTCAAAAAGATGCAGCGTCAGCGGGACAATCAGCTTCTGCGCTTCAGCAAAATTAATAAAGGCATCCGGTGGAATTTCGCCCATCACCGGATGCTTCCAGCGCATCAGGACTTCCAGCCCGGTCATTCTGAGCGACTGCGCATCCACGACGGGCTGATAGACCACGTAGAACTGGTCGTGCTTGATGGCCGTAAGGATCTCTTTCCCGGGATTCAGACGGATAGTGAGAATATAGAAATTCAGCAGACCTGCCGCAATACCGCAGACCAGGCCGAAGAACACGGCGTAGAGCAGTTCATCGGTCTTCCAGGCTTGCGCATAGACGTTAACGGTCAGAGGAATATTTTTCAGCGTGGCGGTGCGGGCAGGGACCTCAGGCAAATCCCGCGCCTGAACCAGCATTCCGGACTGGGTGGATAACGCGGAGTCGCCAATGACGATCGATATTCCGGAAAATTCATCCTGACGTGACGTATAAAGAAGGTAAGGCGTCAGGTTGATGTTCACGGAGGTAAATACGCCGCCGTCTTTTACCAGCGGATTGCGATACCAGATAGCGATCGCGGGTTTATCCGGCAGCATGGGCGTGCCCGGCAGGAGCGCGATATCAACAGGTTTGCTGATGTGTAGCTGAGGGATAAGCGTTTCCATTGGGGTATTCATCGGACCTGTTGCCGAAGAGCAGAAGGCCTGTTTATCCCGGACCAGCAAAAAGGCGCGCACGTTAATACTGAAGGCCGCGCGTGAGGTGAGCGCCGCACTGACCTCTTCACAGCTGTTCAGCGTGAGCGGCTGGAGCGTATCAATAGAGGTTTTAAGCTCGTCGAAAAAGCTCTCCATGTAGACGCTTAAATCCGTAATGAGGGTATCGTACCTGATTTCTCGCTTGTGATAACTCCAGTAAAACTGTAACGCACTCAGAAGCAGGGCGGTAAACAACCCCGTCAGAATACTGAGAAACAGTATCTTGCGGTTGCTGGAGAAGTAGCGGGTAAACATAGATGTCGTGATTCCTGAAATGACGCTGGATGTCTATCAGTGTAACGGGCAAAAAAAAACACTGCCGGAGCAGTGCTTTTTTAATCGTATCGCCAGCCAAGGGATAACCAACGATACGACAGCAATATTAACTACGGCTCAGAACGCGGCGAGCTTCGTTGTAGCGCTTCTTCCAGTAAGGTTCGTTCATGCTGGAAATCGTCACACCACTGCTGGTGGAAGCATGGACAAACTGATCGTTACCGATATAGATGCCAACGTGTCGACCGGTTGAACCTGCTCTGAACAGGACTAAATCGCCCGTACGCAGTTTAGTGCGCGAAATGGACTTGCCCATTTCCTGCTGTTCATAAGTAGAACGCGGAAGATCTAACCCAAACTGCTCACGGAAAGTACGCTGTACGAATGCGGAGCAATCGATGCCTTTCTTGGTGCTGCCGCCCAGGCGGTAACGCACGCCTTTCCAGTCAGCATACTGATCCATAATACGCGACTTAACGTCGAGATTACGTACCATATTTTCAAATTCATCCTGAGAGGCTTGCAGTGAAGAGGAATCTTCCATTCCCACAACACGCGTCTCAGGATGCATATTCTTCGCGGTGTTCGTCGTACTACATGCCGAAAGCAGAACCGCCACTGCAATCGCCGGGATCCCCCGCAAGATATATCTCAAAATTGGTTGAGATTTGACCATTTTGTTTGTTTTCCCTTGAAGTCCTTAACGAAAATATCGTTATAAAAATGCCAACCGTGACGAGACTAATTATCTGTTCACAATGAGACAATTCTTTATGGTGAAATCTGTGGCACAACGCACAAAATTATTCACCACGATAATAATTATCTCAATGGGGCAAAACGAGTTCGAGGTTAACCGATTGCAAAGGGCATTGCGAGCAAAAAAGACCGTTTTTTTATAAGAAAATGTGATACACAACGTTACAGCGCGGAATTGCTCAAAATGCCGCCATTCATACCGGTAATCCCTGCAATTGCTTCATTTTTATCACGAATTGTATGACGGAATGATGACAGCGCTGAATGATGCCGGAAAGAAGTGACTCAGGGATCGAAAACGATCCCTGATGAATGGTGTTAATTAGCGTTATTTATTTGTTTCAGACTTGTTTAAATTTGCCGGGAAGATAGCGATCAAAAATACTTATTACGCGATCGCTCAGGGGAGTCATCAGCACCCAGGGTAAACCAATTAACACCGCCGTGAGGGAGCCTACGGCGATATCTGTCAGCCAGTGAGCGCCAATCATCACCCGCGGGAATGCAAATACCACCACAATAACCAGGGCGATGGCGAAGGCTTTTTTACCGAAATAGCGCAGCATGAAGCCAGCAAAAATCAGCAGCATCATACCGTGGTCGCCCGGGAAGCTGTCCTTCGAGGCGTCTTTGGTTGGAATATGAAGCAGCTCGCTGACGCGGTTAATATTCGGGAAAGAGAGCGACGGACTGGCGCGTTTAACCGGCATCAGATGCTGCGCCAGCTGGTTGATAATCACGGCTGCCAGCAGCATGACCAGGCCGATAATCAGAATACGGCGACGACCCGTTTTGTCTTCCTTCAGCCAGAAGGAGAGCATCAGACAGCCCATTGCCAGCAGCGAACAGCCGTCAAACGCGCGGTTGTTGGTGATCGCCACCAGCCACAGGAAGGCTTCACTCTTCGCCAGCGCCTGGTTAAAGAAGTGGAACAGCCCGGAATCCAGCGGGAACCAGAATCCGTGATCCGCCGGGATATACCAGGAGAAAAAGATCGCCAGACCGGCAGCGTTGAGCAATAAAATAGCAGGAAGTCGAGTCGTCATAGTCTTCAGCAATGTGTGAAATCAGGGGCAACGTTAGCCGCCCAAACTTAAACGAAGCTTCAACAGGCTTGACTGGAGGGCATTCCAGTCGGTATTAACCGCACTAATTAGCTCTATCCGGCTGTCGGGTGGCGCGACGTTCTGGGTTTCTATAAAGAAATCCTCGCCCTGACGATTAATGCGCACCAGACCATCCGGGGTGCGCATGATCCCTTTTACCCGCTCAACCGGCGCCAGTCTCGCCCATTCCAGTATACCAATGGTGTCGAAAACCGTATCGGCATCGAAGATCCAGCCGCAGGCCTGGTGTCCCTGGCCGCTGTTCAGATTTCGACGCCAGCGCTGATGTTCCGGCAGGCTCAGCGCAGCCAGACCTTGCTTCGCGCCGTGGCTATGCGAATGCTCTGCGCTGGCAGGCAGTTGCGTCTGGTTGAGGCGGGGAAGATCGAGCAGGGCGCCATCAATGTTGCCCTGGGTGGTCTGCACATACTGACGTCCACCGCCAGCCTGCTGCCACCAGGCATTGAACGTGGCCTGACTTTCAGGCGTCGCGCGATCGGATTTATTCGCCACGATGATGTCTGCCGAGGCGAGCTGGTCGCGGAAATTGTCGTTATTGATCGCTTTTTCATCCAGCAGCTGGCGGGGGTCGAGCAGGCAAAGCGTCGCACGCAGCTCAAGCCACGGCTCGTAGACCGGGGCGGTCAGTAAATCAAGAATTTGCTTCGGATGACCCAGCCCAGTGGGTTCAATCAGCAGACGGTCAGGCTTGCCCTGACGCAGCAGCGTATTCAGCCCGACCTGCATCGGCAGACCATTCACGCAGCACATACACCCGCCCGGGATCTCTTTCACCATCGCGCCGCTGTCGGCGAGCAACGCGCCGTCGATCCCCACTTCGCCAAATTCGTTGACCAGCACGGCCCACTTTTCCGCCGGATCTTTATTGGCCAGCAAATGCAGAATGGACGTAGTTTTACCGCTGCCGAGAAAACCGGTGATCAGGTTGGTTTTGGTCACGTGCGCTCCGATAAATAATTGTGATGTAGTAACAACTATCTATCATCCTGACGAAAAAATCGGGCATTGAGAAGAGGGAGGGCGAACGGAGCGTAAAACCGTTCGCCTTAAACGCAATAATCGCTAAATTTTTAACGTTTCGATAACGGCCTGACGCGCGCCGAGCCGGACGAGGCGCTGGTACGCGCCGGTGATTACCTCGACAAAGACAGGGTTTTGCGGCAGGTCGTCGCCAAAGATTTCTTTTAGCGTCAGCAGGGCGCTAACGCGTTCTGCGTCACTGCTGGTAGCGACAATGGCCTGAAACTTGTCGCTCAGCGGATCGCGCACGTCAATGGCGTTGCCCTGGTCGTCCGTCCCGCTGACGTAGCGCATCCAGCCTGCGACGCCCAGCGCCAGTAATGGCCAGGCGGTGTTACGCTCAAGATGCATGCGGATCCCATCCAGCATGCGCTGAGGCAGCTTCTGACTGCCGTCCATAGCGATTTGCCAGGTGCGGTGCTGTAGCGCCGGGTTGGCGAAGCGGTCAAGCAGGCTGTCAGCATAGGCTGTCAGATCGACGTTGGTGATGCGCAGCGTAGGGGCCTGCTCATTCAGCATCAGCCTGCGGGCAGCCTCGCGGAAGCTGTCGTCCTGCATACATTCATTTATGTGCGCGTAGCCGGCAAGGTAGCCCAGATACGCCAGGAAGGAGTGGCTGCCGTTCAGCATCCGCAGCTTCATCTGCTCCCAGGGCAGGACATCCTCAACCATCTGTACGCCTGCAACCTCCCATTCCGGACGCCCGGCGACAAAGTTATCTTCCACTACCCACTGAATGAACGGTTCACAGCTGATGGCGCAGGGATCTTCAACGCCAAGTTCCTGGGTGATTTCCGCGAGTGAGGCGTCAGTGGCGGCGGGCACGATTCGGTCGACCATGGTGCCAGGGAAGCTCACGTGCGCCTCGATCCATCCGGCCAGCTCTGCGGATCGCTTTCCGGCCATGCCGAGAACGGCATTTTTCACCACGTGGCCGTTATCGGGAATGTTGTCGCAGGAGAGCACGGTAAACGCCGGCAGGCCGCGCTCGCGGCGGCGATGAAGCGCTTCGACCAGAATACCCGGCGCGGAATGCGGCTCAGACGGATGCTCAAGATCGTGCAGAATGCGGCTGTTGTGCATATCCAGTTTCCCCGTCGCCGGATCGATGCAGTAGCCTTTTTCGGTAATGGTGAGGGAGACAATGGCCACCTGCGGTTCGCAGAACTTCTCAATAATGGCTGCCAGCGAGTCGAGTTTTGCGTTCAGGCACTCTTTTACCGCACCGATAATAATGGGCTGATTGCCTTCGGCACCTTTCTCCAGCACGGTAAACAGATGATCCTGCGCGCGGAGCTGGCGCATGAGAACATCGCCGCTAAAGAGGCTAATCTCACAAATACCCCAGTCGCCTCCTTTGGCGTTCAGCACCCGGTTTGTTAACAACGCCTGATGCGCCCGGTGGAACGCGCCAAAGCCGAAATGGACGATGCGGGAGCGTAACTGCTCGCGATCGTAGCGGGGCTGCTGGACATGAGCAGGAAGCGCGGTGGAGGCAATAGTCTTCATGTAGTACACACCTGATTAACCATTAATTAACAATGCCAGTGTAAAGTTATATGACAACAAATTAAATTGGTAAGCCGTAAATATCCCGGTTATGTGAGTTTGATCAATCAATGTCGCGCGCTGTGTTGACCACTCCGATTAAACATGTATGGTAGTCGTCATTGAGGTAATCCATATTGGTATAACAACTTGAGAGGGTGGGGCAATGGAACAAACCTGGCGTTGGTACGGGCCGAACGATCCGGTTTCTCTTGATGATGTGCGTCAAGCTGGCGCAACGGGTGTGGTCACGGCGCTGCATCATATTCCGAACGGTCAGGTGTGGCCGGTGGAGGAAATCCAAAAGCGTCAGGCACAGCTGGCAGAGAAGGGTCTAACCTGGTCTGTCGTGGAAAGTATTCCGGTTCACGAAGATATCAAAACCCACTCCGGTGAGTGTGAAACCTGGATTGCGAATTATCAGCAGAGCATTCGTAACCTGGCGGCCTGCGGTATTGATACCGTCTGCTATAACTTTATGCCAATTCTGGACTGGACGCGTACCGACCTGGAATATGAAATGGCCGATGGTTCGAAGGCGCTGCGTTTCGATCAAATCGCTTTTGCGGCTTTCGAGCTGCACATTCTGAAGCGTCCGGGGGCGGAAGCAGACTACACCGCCGAAGAGCAGCAGCAGGCGCTGGCGTGGTTCAATGCCGCCAGTGAAGCGGACATTGAGAAGCTGGTTCGCAATATTATCGCGGGCCTGCCGGGGGCGGAAGAGGGCTATACCCTCGATCAGTTCCGCGCGCGCCTGGCGGAATATGGCGATATCGATAAAAACCAGCTGCGTGAAAACATGGCGCACTTCCTGCGCGCTATCGTGCCGGTGGCAGAAGAAGCGGGCGTGCGGCTGGCGGTTCATCCGGACGATCCTCCGCGTCCAATCCTTGGCCTGCCGCGTATCGTGTCGACCATTGAGGATATGCAGTGGCTAAAAGAGACGGTGGACAGCATCTACAACGGCTTTACCATGTGTACGGGCTCTTACGGCGTGCGTGCGGATAACGATCTGGTGCGGATGATCGAAACCTTTGGGGATCGCATTCATTTCACTCACCTGCGTGCAACCTGCCGTGAAGAGAATCCAAAAACCTTCCATGAAGCAGCCCACCTTGGCGGCGACGTGAACATGGTTGCGGTGGTGGATGCCATTCTCTCTGAAGAAGTACGTCGTAAGCAGGCGGGGGATGTACGTCCTATCCCGTTCCGTCCGGATCACGGGCATCAGATGCTGGACGATCTGCGCAAGAAAACGAATCCAGGGTATTCGGCGATTGGCCGTCTGAAAGGGATGGCGGAAGTGCGCGGTATCGAGCTGGCGCTGAAAATGACGAAGTATCCAGAGCTTCTGTAAGCCTGATTGCCCGGTGGCGCTACGCTTACCGGGCCTACGAAAAACCGGCTCTGAGGCCGGTTTTTGTGTTTTTGTAGGCCGGGTAAGGCGCAGCCGCCACCCGGCAAACGCCACAATCAGTCAGCGCGACCCATATAGCGTTTTTCTTCGATATGGATACGGATTTTCTCGCCCGCTGACAGGTATTCTGGCACCTGTACGACCAGACCGGTAGTCAGGGTAGCCGGTTTGTTACGCGCGCTTGCAGACGCGCCTTTGATGCCCGGTGCCGTTTCAACGATTTCCAGATCAACGGTCTGCGGCAGCTCCAGCGCCAGCAGCACGCCATCCCAGGTCAGCACCTGCATGTCCGGCATTCCACCTTCAGGAATAAACAGCAGCTCTTCTTCGATCTGATCTTTGGTGAAGATATACGGGGTGTAATCTTCTTTATCCATGAACACGTATTCGTTGCCGTCAATGTAGGAGAAATCAACGTAGCGACGGGTCAGGGTCACGGTATCCACGATATCGTCGCCTTTAAAACGTTCTTCCACTTTCAGGCCGGTGCGGACATCGGAGAAACGCATTTTATACAGCGTTGCTGCGCCACGGGCGCTGGGTGCCTGAATGTCGATATCTTTCACAATCAGCAGTTTGCCGTTGTAATTCAGTACCATACCTTTCTTAATTTCGTTCGCTCTTGGCATTGCAGTAATCCTGTTTACGGGAGGTAAAAAATATCGCGCCAAATTACTCGCGCGCGGCCTTTCAGGCAAGCGGAATTCGTGGGTTTTGCTATCAATACATAAAAGGTGTTACTGTGCGCGCAATGCCCGACTGCGCGGGCATCTGCCACCAACAGAGAGCATGTATGGATTGTCGTTCCGACTGTGGCGCGTGCTGTACCGCACCGTCCATCTCAAGCCCCATTCCAGGCATGCCACAAGGCAAGCCTGCCAATACCCGCTGCGTTCAGCTCTCTGAATCTAACCTGTGCATGATCTTTGGCTCGCCTTTACGCCCGAAGGTGTGCTCCGGGCTCCAGCCTGACGCCGAAATGTGCGGCAGTACGCGCCAGCAGGCCATCACTTACCTGCTTGAGCTGGAAGCGCTCACCGCGCCTTAAACGTCCTTAATCCGCGTCAGGCAGCTCAGCGTCAGGACGCACATCACCAGCGCAATCCAGAACACCGTATGATAGTTCCAGATTTCAGCCACAACGCCCGCCAGTGAGCCTGCAATAATCCAGCCCACGCGGGTGGTATTAGTATAAAGGGTGGTGGCAGCGCCTGCCTGACCCGGCATCAGATCCTGGAAGTAGAGCATGCCGATACCGGCCAGAATGCCGATATAAATGGCGTTCAGCAGCTGTAAAGCAAGAAGCAGCGCTGGCGTATGGACCGTCAGCATGCCGACATAAAACAGCAGCCCGGCAACGGCGGCGACGCGCATCAAAAAGCGCTTGCCGAAGCGCTTCGCGTAATAGCCCGCAATCAGCATGGTGGGGATCTCAAGCCCCGCGGCGGTTCCCATCATGATCCCGGCCAGCTTCTCCGGCAGATGCAGCTCATCAATAATAAACAACGGCATATTAATGATATAGAGGCTGTTCGTTCCCCACATCAGCGTACAGATAATGAATAACAGTAGTGCGTCGCGCCGGTTACGCCGCGGTGCTTCCAGCGTACCGGTCGCCACTTTCGGCTCTTTACGCATGGAAGGCAGGAAGAACCATACCATTGCGCCACACACCACGAAGGCTACCGCCGCGCTGAGGTACATTACCGTAAAGCCAAAACCCATTGCCAGCGCGTAGGCGAGCGGGGGGCCAATCACCCACGCAAGCGACACCTGCGCGCGCAGTATCGAGCTGAACATCACCGCTTCCCGCCCGGTGCGGTCGGCATGCTCGCGGGCAAGGGCGAACATCTGCGGGTTGGCGGTCGAGCCGAAGCTGCTCAGGAACACCCCAACAAACAGCAGAATGAAATAGTTGCGGTTCCAGGCAAACAACACGCAGGCGAAAACGCCCAGCAGACAGCAAAAAACAATCAGGCTTTTGCGATCGCCTTTTCTGTCGGAACGCCCGGCCAGAAACTGGCTGACCAGGATGCCAATGATGGCGCTCCCGGTGAAGAAGAAGCCAACCATCGCCGGGCGGGCGTGGACTTCGTTGGTCAGAAACAGGCTCAGCGTAGGCGTTTGTAACGCACCGGCAATACCGGTGAGGAAAGCAACAATCAAAAACGCCGTTGACGTCAAATCAAATGGCTTTGGTGAGGCGGCAGCGGGGGTGTTATGCATGTTCAGTCTTTGCGAGTAACAGAGAGAGGCGGAGTTTACGCCGCCTGTCATTAAATAAACAGAGGGCAAAATCAAGATTGCCACAATAAATCAAAATAGCATTTCAGTTTAACGCTGTTTCGCTGAAGCGTGCTGAACCTGTTTGCTGAACATCAGCAAAAACCTCCCTATTGAAGAAGAAATGTGCTGCACTTCTAAATTCTGCAACAAGAAATGTAACTTTTCTTGCAACCATTTGTAGAAAAGACAAGACTTCTTGAAACGTTTCAGCGCTATCTTGCATGTCCTGTAGAAGCAGGTTAGCGCATATTTTCTCAGTTAAGCTGAAACGATTCAATTTCAGCAGGAGAGGAGAATCATGTTCCAGTTATCTGTTCAGGATATCCACCCGGGCGAACAGGCCGGGAATAAAGAAGAGGCTATTCGCCAGGTCGCCGCTGCGCTCGTGCAGGCTGGCAACGTGGCGGACGGCTACGTCAACGGCATGCTGGCGCGTGAACAGCAGACCTCCACCTTCCTCGGTAACGGTATTGCAATTCCGCACGGCACCACGGACACCCGCGATCAGGTGCTGAAAACCGGCGTGCAGGTTTACCAGTTCCCGCAGGGCGTGCTCTGGGGCGAGGGGCAGGTGGCTTACGTGGCGATCGGTATCGCGGCCAGCGGTGACGAACACCTGGGCCTGCTGCGTCAGCTGACGCACGTGCTGAGCGATGATGCCGTCGCGGAACAGCTTAAATCCGCCACCACTGCTGAAGAGCTGCGTGCCCTGCTGATGGGCGAAAAACAGAGCGAAGCGCTGAAGCTGGATAATGAAACCCTGATGCTGGACGTCGTTGCGTCCGATCTGGTGACGCTCCAGGCGCTGAACGCGGCTCGCCTGAAAGAGGTGGGGGCGGCTGATACCGCCTTTGTGACCCGCACCATCAATGATAAGCCTTTAAACCTGGGTCAGGGCATCTGGCTGAACGACAGTGCTGAAGGCAACCTGCGCAGTGCTATCGCGGTCAGCCGTGCTGCGGTTGCCTTTGAGACAGACGGCGAACGCGCCGCGATGCTGGTAACGGTTGCCATGGCTGACGATCAGCCGGTTTCCGTGCTGAAGCGCCTTGGCGATCTGCTGCTGAACAATAAAGCTGAAAAACTGCTGAACGCAGACGCGGCGACGGTGCTGGCTCTGTTGACCAGCGACGATGCGCTGACGGACGACCTGCTGAGCGCAGAGTACGTGGTGCGTAACGAACACGGCCTGCATGCCCGTCCGGGCACCATGCTGGTGAATACCATTAAACAATTTGAAAGTGAGATCACCGTGACCAATCTGGACGGTTCGGGTAAACCAGCCAACGGGCGCAGCCTGATGAAAGTTGTCGCGCTGGGTGTGAAGAAAGGCCATCGTCTGCGTTTTACCGCGCAGGGTGCTGATGCTGAACAGGCGCTGAAAGCGATTGGCGACGCCATCGCGGCCGGTCTGGGGGAGGGCGCATAATGAGCAGACGTGTTGCGACCATTACGCTGAACCCGGCTTACGATCTGGTGGGCTTCTGCCCGGAAATTGAGCGTGGCGAAGTTAACCTGGTGCGAACCACCGGCCTGCATGCCGCAGGGAAAGGGATTAACGTGGCGAAGGTGCTTAAAGATCTCGGTATCGACGTCACCGTTGGCGGCTTCCTTGGCAAAGACAACCAGGACGGTTTTCAGCAGTTGTTCAGTGAACTGGGCATCGCCAACCGTTTTCAGGTTGTGCAGGGCCGTACCCGTATTAACGTTAAGCTGACCGAGAAAGACGGTGAAGTGACCGATCTGAACTTCTCCGGCTTCGAAGTGACCCCGGCTGACTGGGAGCGCTTCGTTGCCGATTCCCTGAGCTGGCTGGGCCAGTTTGACATGGTGTGCGTCAGCGGCAGCTTGCCGTCCGGCGTCAGCCCGGAAGCGTTCACCGACTGGATGACGCGCCTGCGCAGCCAGTGCCCGTGCATTATTTTTGACAGCAGCCGCGACGCGCTGGTCGCCGGTCTGAAAGCCTCGCCATGGCTGGTTAAGCCTAACCGCCGTGAACTGGAAATCTGGGCGGGCCGTAAGCTGCCAGAATTAAAGGATGTGATTGACGCTGCCCATGCGCTGCGCGAGCAGGGTATCGCTCATGTGGTGATTTCGCTGGGTGCAGAAGGTGCCCTGTGGGTTAACGCCTCCGGGGAATGGATTGCCAAACCGCCTTCTATGGAAGTGGTCAGCACCGTGGGTGCCGGGGATTCGATGGTTGGCGGCCTGATCTACGGTCTGCTGATGCGCGAATCCAGTGAACATACCCTACGCCTTGCTACCGCCGTTGCGGCCCTGGCCGTGAGCCAGAGCAATGTCGGTATTACCGATCGTACCCAGTTAGCCGCGATGATGGCGCGCGTTGACTTAAAACCTTTTAACTAACAGCAGGAGAGGAATAATGAAAACGCTGCTGATCATTGACTCCGGTCTCGGACAGGCTCGCGCCTATATGGCGAAGACCCTGCTGGGCGCGGCGGCACAAAAAGCGCATCTGGATATCATTGATAACCCGGGTGATGCTGAAATGGCGATTGTTCTGGGTGACAAAATCCCCGCGGACAGCGCCCTGAACGGCAAAAAAGTGTGGCTGGGCGATATTAACCGCGCGGTGGCACACCCTGAACTGTTTCTGAGCGAAGCAAAAGGTCATGCGACGGTTTACAGCGCACCCGTTGAGGCCGCGCCGGTCGCAACCGCTGGGCCGAAACGCATTGTTGCGGTAACGGCCTGCCCGACAGGTGTGGCTCACACCTTTATGGCGGCTGAAGCCATTGAAACCGAAGCGAAAAAACGCGGCTGGTGGGTGAAGGTTGAAACTCGTGGCTCTGTTGGCGCGGGTAATGCCATCACGCCGGAAGAGGTGGCCGAAGCCGATCTGGTGATCGTGGCGGCCGATATCGAAGTGGATCTGGCGAAGTTTGCCGGTAAGCCGATGTACCGCACCTCAACCGGCCTGGCGCTGAAGAAAACTGCGCAGGAGTTTGATAAAGCGCTGGCGGAAGCCAAACCTTATCATGCGACCGGTGCGGCTAAGACGCCTGGCGAAGGTAAGAAAGAGTCTGCGGGTGCCTATCGTCACCTGTTAACCGGGGTTTCCTACATGCTGCCGATGGTGGTGGCGGGCGGCCTGTGTATTGCGCTCTCCTTTGCCTTTGGTATCGAAGCCTTTAAAGAGCAGGGCACGCTGGCGGCAGCGTTGATGCAGATTGGCGGCGGCTCCGCGTTTGCGCTGATGGTGCCGGTGCTGGCGGGCTTTATCGCCTTCTCCATTGCTGACCGTCCGGGTCTGACGCCGGGCCTTATCGGCGGTATGCTGGCCGTGAGCACCGGTTCTGGCTTCATCGGCGGTATCATCGCCGGTTTCCTTGCCGGTTACGTGGCGAAGCTCATCAGCTCGAAGCTGAAGCTGCCGCAGAGTATGGAGGCGCTGAAACCTATCCTGATCATCCCGCTGATTTCCAGCTTGGTGGTCGGTCTGGCGATGATTTACCTGATTGGTAAGCCGGTCGCGGGCATTCTGGAAGGTCTGACCCACTGGCTGCAAACCATGGGGACGGCGAACGCGGTGCTGTTGGGCGCAATCCTCGGCGGTATGATGTGTACAGACATGGGCGGTCCGGTAAACAAAGCGGCATACGCGTTCGGCGTTGGCCTGCTGAGTACCCAGACCTATGCGCCTATGGCGGCGATCATGGCGGCAGGTATGGTGCCTCCGCTGGCACTTGGCCTGGCGACAATCATTGCCCGTCGTAAGTTCGATAAAGCGCAGCAGGAAGGCGGCAAAGCGGCGCTGGTGCTGGGTCTGTGCTTCATTACCGAAGGCGCAATCCCGTTTGCGGCGCGCGATCCAATGCGTGTTCTGCCATGCTGTATCGTCGGCGGTGCGGTAACGGGAGCTATCTCCATGGCGGTAGGTGCGAAACTGATGGCACCGCACGGCGGTCTGTTCGTCCTGCTGATCCCTGGCGCCATCACTCCGGTGCTGGGCTACCTGCTGGCGATTGTTGCCGGTACGCTGGTGGCGGGTCTGTCTTACGCGGTGCTGAAGCGCCCGGAAGCGGAAGTGGTCGCAAAAGCAGCCTAAAAGAGGTGTCGGGTGGCGGCTTCGCCTTACCCGACCTACAAAAAAGCCGGGTCGCGTTAAGCGCCCGGCTTTTTTTATGCCGCCTGTTCAGCGGTCTGCTGTGCCTTCAGCCAGGCAATCTCTTCTGCCCAGATATCCGGATTGATGGTTTCCAGCACCATTGGAATGCCGTCGAAGCGGGCATCCTGCATGATAAAGCGGAACGCATCGTGGCCGATATTACCTTCGCCCAGGCTGTGGTGACGGTCTACGCGGCTGCCGAACGCGCTTTTCGCATCGTTTAAGTGCATACCGCGAAGATATTTAAAACCAACAATACGCTCGAACTCTTCGATGGTATTTTTCGTGGCCTCGGTTGTGCGCAGGTCATACCCGGCGGCAAACGCGTGGCAGGTATCAATGCATACGCCCACGCGGGATTTGTCCTCCACGCCGTCGATTATCGCCGCCAGATGCTCAAACTTAAAGCCGAGGTTGCTGCCCTGACCGGCGGTATTCTCAATCACCGCCGTCACGCCCTGGGTTTTATCCAGCGTCATGTTGATGGACTCGGCGATGCGCGCCAGACAGGCGTCTTCGTCGATTTGCATCAGATGGCTACCGGGATGGAAGTTCAGCAGCGTCAGCCCCAGCTGTTCACAGCGCTGAACCTCATCCAGGAATGCTTCGCGGGATTTTTCCAGCGCCTCAGCAACCGGGTGGCCGAGGTTAATCAGGTAGCTGTCGTGCGGGAGGATCTGCCCAGGCCCATAGCGGTATTTCTCGCAGGCGGCTTTGAAGTCATCAATCACTTCCGCGGTGAGGGGAGCTGCGCGCCACTGGCGCTGGTTTTTGGTGAACAGGGCGAAAGCGGTCGCCTCGATTTCGGCGGCGCGAATGGCGGCATTCGCAAGGCCACCGGCAGCGCTGACGTGCGCTCCAACATATTTCATAAAAAGACTCCTGTTAACCCGAAATGCCTATGATAGCGGGTTAACAGGAGAAGGACGAGATGGTTTATGCCAACAGGCTGTGTACCGCAAGGTTAATCGCACCGCCGCCAACAATCAGCCAGATGAACAGCACCAGCGCCATCAGCAGCGGTTTCGCCCCGGCTTTTTTCAGCGCGCTGACGTGCGTGGTGACGCCCAGCGCCGCCATCGCCATCGCCAGCAGGACCGTATCCAGCGTGACCAGCATATCCACCATCACTTTTGGCAGCAGGTGGAAAGAGTTGAAGATAGCGACCACGATGAACAGGATCGCAAACCACGGAATGGTGATTTTGCTTTTCTCGCTGCCGCCTGCAGGAGCCAGCTGTTTAACCCGCGCCGCGAGGAAAATCAGGAACGGGGCCAGCATCATCACGCGCAGCATTTTGGCAATGACCGCCGCGTTTTCCGCTTCCGGGTTAATGGCGTGACCTGCCGCCACCACCTGCGCCACTTCGTGCATGGTTGAGCCGATATAAATGCCGTAGGTTTCCGGGCTAAACCAGTGCGCCACCAGCGGATACATGGCTGGATACAGGAAGATCGCCAGCGTACCGAAGATAACTACCGTCGCGACGGCAACCGTGACTTTACTGGCTTCGGCTTTGACTACCGGCTCTGTTGCCAGTACAGCCGCTGCGCCGCAGATGCTGCTACCCGCACCGATCAGCCAGCTGGTCTGTTTGTCCAGACCAAAGATCTTCTGGCCGATAAAGCACGCCAGTAAAAAGGTGCTCGAAAGGGTCAGGACGTCGATGGCAATCCCGCTGACACCCACATCCGCGATCTGCGAAAAGGTGAGACGGAAGCCATAAAGGATGATCCCGAGACGTAATAAATGCTGCTTGGCGAAAATCACGCCGCCGTCGCAGGATTTCCAGATGTGCGGGTAAACGGTGTTCCCGACCACCATGCCGAGCAGAATGGCCAGCGTCAGGGCGCTGAACCCTGCGCCGGCAACAGCTGGTATACTGCCACCCCATAAGGCCACGCCGGTAACCACGGCGCTGAGCGCGAGACCCGGCACGAAGTGCCACACTGTACGATGATGTTGTAAGGTGATTTCTGACATAACCTTCTCCTTTGTCTGGCTAAAGGTTACGGCGCTCTGGCTTAAAAATAAAATTGATTATATATTTATAATCAATCTTTATAAGTGGTAAGCAACCATGCACATCACATTGCGTCAGCTGGAAGTTTTTGCCGAGGTGCTGAAAAGCGGCTCGACAACCCAGGCGTCACAAATGCTGGCGCTCTCGCAGTCCGCCGTTAGCGCGGCCTTGACCGATCTTGAAGGGCAACTGGGCGTCCAGCTTTTCGACAGGGTAGGAAAGCGACTGGTGGTGAACGAACATGGCCGCCTGCTGTATCCGCGTGCCCTGGCCTTGCTTGAGCAGGCAACGGAGATCGAACAGCTGTTCCGCGAGGACAACGGCGCTATTCGCGTCTACGCCAGCAGCACGATCGGTAATTACATCCTGCCGGAAGTGATCGCCCGCTACCGCCGGGATTTTCCGACCCTGCCGCTGGAGATGAGCGTCGGCAACAGCCAGGACGTGATTAACGCGGTGATTGATTTCCGCGTGGACATCGGTCTTATCGAAGGGCCGTGCCACAACGTCGATATCATTGCGGAGCCCTGGCTTGAGGATGAGCTGGTGGTGTTTGCTTCCCCGGCCTCTTCTTTACTCCAGGGCGAGGTTACGCTGGAGCGTCTGGCGCAGGCGCAGTGGATCCTGCGAGAGCAGGGCTCCGGCACGCGTGAGATTGTCGATTATCTGCTGCTGTCCCATCTGCCGCAGTTCCAGCTAGGGATGGAGTTAGGTAACTCCGAGGCCATTAAGCATGCCGTACGTCATGGCCTGGGCATTAGCTGTCTTTCCCGACGGGTGATCGCCGAACAGCTGGAAACCGGCTCTCTGGTTGAGATCCCCGTTCCGCTGCCGAAGCTGGTGCGCACGCTGTGGTGCATCCACCATCGTCAGAAACACCTTTCCAGCTCGCTCCAGCGTTTTCTGCGCTATTGTGCCATTTAACGTTCCCCGGTGGCGCTTCGCTTACCGGGGCCAGGTGCGCTTATCACTCCACATTTTTATGCTTTACTTATAATCCTGGCCGAGTCATGAAGCTCTCTTATAACTGAGCATTTCTGCCGGAAGCAACGCAGATCGTCTGCTACAATCGCGCCTCATTTATTGAATGGACAGCATTTTCACATGGTTTCAGAAACTAAAACCACAGAAGCGCCCGCGCTACGTCGCGCACTTAAGGCGCGTCACCTGACGATGATCGCCATTGGCGGCTCCATCGGTACGGGTCTTTTCGTTGCCTCTGGCGCAACAATTTCGGCAGCCGGCCCGGGTGGGGCATTATTCTCTTATATCCTGATTGGCCTGATGGTCTACTTCCTGATGACCAGCCTGGGCGAACTGGCGGCATACATGCCGGTGTCTGGTTCGTTTTCGACCTACGGACAAAAATACGTTGAGGAAGGCTTCGGCTTCGCGCTGGGCTGGAACTACTGGTACAACTGGGCGGTGACCATCGCCGTTGACCTCGTCGCCGCACAGCTGGTGATGACCTGGTGGTTCCCGGACACGCCCGGCTGGATCTGGAGCGCCCTGTTCCTGGCGGTCATCTTCCTGCTGAACTACATCTCCGTGCGCGGTTTCGGCGAAGCGGAATACTGGTTCTCTTTAATTAAAGTGGCAACCGTCATCATCTTTATCGTCGTCGGTGTGGCGATGATCGTTGGTATTTTCAAAGGGGCTGAACCGGCGGGCTGGAGTAACTGGACAATAGGCGATGCGCCGTTTGCCGGGGGCTTCTCGGCGATGATTGGCGTGGCGATGATTGTCGGCTTCTCCTTCCAGGGCACCGAACTGATTGGCATTGCGGCCGGTGAATCCGAAAACCCGGAGAAGACCATCCCGCGCGCGGTGCGTCAGGTGTTCTGGCGTATCCTGCTGTTCTATGTGTTCGCGATCCTGATTATCAGCCTGATCATTCCGTATACCGACCCAAGCCTGCTGCGTAACGATGTGAAAGACATCAGCGTCAGCCCGTTCACCCTGGTCTTCCAGCACGCGGGTCTGCTCTCTGCGGCGGCGGTGATGAACGCGGTGATCCTGACGGCGGTACTGTCTGCGGGTAACTCCGGGATGTACGCCTCTACCCGCATGCTTTACACCCTGGCCTGCGACGGTAAAGCGCCACGTATTTTCTCGAAACTGTCTCGCGGTGGCGTGCCACGCAACGCGCTGTATGCGACCACGGTGATTGCGGGTCTCTGTTTCCTGACCTCCATGTTCGGCAACCAGACGGTCTACCTGTGGCTGCTTAACACCTCTGGTATGACGGGCTTCATTGCCTGGCTGGGCATTGCCATCAGCCACTACCGTTTCCGTCGCGGGTACGTCAAGCAGGGTCATGATCTGAATAACCTGCCGTACCGGTCAGGGTTCTTCCCGCTGGGGCCGATCTTCGCCTTTGTTCTGTGCCTGATCATTACCCTGGGCCAGAACTATGAGGCCTTCCTTGCGGACACCATTGACTGGGGCGCCGTCACGGCCACCTATATCGGCATTCCGCTGTTCCTGATCATCTGGTTTGGCTACAAACTGACGAAAGGAACGCGCTTCGTTCGCTACAGTGAAATGGATTTCCCGGAACGATTTAAACAATAACCGCACTTCCTCTCTTTTAGCCCGCTCAATCGAGCGGGCTTTTTTATGGGCAGATCAGAAGCTGTAGGTCATGCCTACGGTATAGCGACGGCCATCCAGCACGGTGTCATACGTATCGTAGTCAATCTGCTTATCGAGCATGTTATATACACCGGCAGTAACCAGCAGGTTTTTGTTGGCGTTGTAGCGCATACCGACATCCACCTGAGTGTAGGACGGTGTGCCCTGAGACATAGACGTGCGGCTCAGGTACTCAGACGTTTTACCGCGCAGGTTCAGACGGCTCCAGAAGCCGACGTCGGGCGTCGCCTGCCAGTCCAGGGTGGTGTTGAACATGTGTTTTGGCATTTTGTTCAGTGGCTTGCCGGAGAACTGGCCGCTCTTCTGCTCGGATTCCGTATAGGTGTAGTTTGCAGTCCAGTTCACATCGCGCGTGATTTTCCAGCCGAAGGAGGACTCCACACCGCGCATATTGGCTTTGTCCACGTTGACGCGATCGCTGACGAAATCATAGCTATGATCGCCAATCGTACAGGCGGGATCGGCGCTGCTGTTACAGCGGCGAACTTCCGTAATCTTGTCCTTGAAGTCGGTATTAAACAGGGTCACACCGGCATTAAGGTTATCGTTGTTATCCCAGAGCAGGGCGAGCTCTTCGCTCAGGCTCTTCTCGGGTTTCAGATCCGGGTTGCCGACGATGATACCGTCAAGACGGCCGCCACCTGTCACCTGGCCCCAGCTGGCAGACGACTGACGCAGATCCGGCGCACGATAGCCAGCAGAAACACCGCCTTTCAACGTCCACTGATCGGCCAGGTGCCATACGCCGTAACCGCGCGGCGTCCAGTTCGTCCCGTAGTTTTGGTCTTTATCCATACGCAGGCCGCCGGTCAACGTAAAGCTTTCCGTCATTGACCATTCATCTTCGGCAAACAGGGCCCAGCTCCAGCGCGTCAGTTTGTTCAGGCCGTCAGCAGCTTCCAGCTGATTACCCTTGTCGCGCAGTTTCTCATAGCGGTACTGCCCGCCGAGGGTCAACGTATGATCGCCGAGGAAGATCTGGTTCTGGTTGTTAAAGGTGGTGTTGTAGGAACGCATTTTGCGACCTGGATTATTGGTCTCTTCCTGCTGGATATAGCTGGTGGTATTGAAGTCGTCGTAATAACCACTGTGAGTTAACGAGTAGGTCGTGTGCTCATAGCGCGAGTCGCTTTTGGTATTTGGCGTACAGGTTGTTCCCCGGCAGGTTTCAGCTGCTTTCGACATCCCCGGGGTGCTGTTTCTGTCCTGAAGCTCGCGAGCAAAGTCGAGATCGAAATCGTTCTTCTCGTCCGGCGTGAAGTTCAGCGTAATGCCACCGTTACGCATTTTCTGCTCGTTATAGCCGTTCACGATTTTATCTTCTGCGCGGCGTGACAACAGCCCCGTCACTTTTGCACCCAGCAGCCCGTCAATCAGGGGACCAGAGGCGTAGGCGTTGGTCTGGAAGATATCGCCGGAGTCATGATTTTCCTGGAAGGTTGCATCGCCATGCAACGAACCGGTCCAGGCTTTGGTGTTCGAGACTTTTTTGGTAATGACGTTAATGACGCCCCCCATAGCATCGGAGCCGTAAAGCGAGGACATCGGGCCGCGGATGACCTCGATGCGCTCAATGGACTCCAGCGGCGGCAGCCAGCCTTGTTCAATACCCGAGTTGTCGCTGTTTGGGCGGGTGCTTCGCGTACTGACGCGTTTGCCGTTCACCAGGAACAGGGTGTACTGAGAGGCCATGCCGCGAATACTGATATCACTGCTACTTCCACCGCCGGTGACGACGACGCCCGGGACATCTCTCAGGGCATCGGTAACATCACGGTAGGCTTTATCTTCAATCTGCTGTTTTGAAATCACAGAGATGGAGGCGGGGGCATTCTGGATCTTTTGTTCAAAACCCGTCGCGGTAACGACAACGGTATCCTGATCGGCTGCGTGAACGAAGGGGGAACATGTGGCAGCGCCAATGGCGACGGCCAGGAGCTTAATGCGTGGTATTGTCATTTGTACATTCCGTATAAAAATGAAAAAAACTCCATCGGGATAACCCTGAGAACTGTATGTTTTTGTCTTGTAAGAACTCTTTGAGATGGAGAAGAGCCTGGAATTGTACAAAAGAATGTAGAATTGTAAACACAAATGATAATTGAAATCATTTGTGTTTGAGTGAGGGCGACGGAAAACAGGCTGGATTCAAGCGGATAGGATTATGTAAATGAGGGGAAAGGCCCGACAGGCGAGAGGCTATCGGGCAAACAGCTGTATTTACGCGAACAAATGTGTCGCATGGAAGCGAAGATGATCTTCAATAAAGGACGCCATAAAGTAATAGCTGTGATCGTATCCCGGCTGTATGCGCAGCGTCAGCGGCCAGTCCTTCTGGCGCGCGGCTTCCGCCAGCACCGCAGGCTGTAACTGCCCGGCGAGGAACTGATCGGCATCACCCTGATCCACCAGCATCGGGATAGCGTCTTCTGGCTGGCTTGCCAGCAACAGCGCACAGCTGTCCCATTCCTGCCATTTCTCTGCATCCTCACCCAGATAGTGCGTGAAGGCTTTTTGCCCCCACGGCACCTGCGTTGGGTTCACAATCGGCGCAAATGCGGACACGCTGGTGTATTTCCCCGGATTTTTCAGCGCCATTATCAGCGCCCCGTGGCCACCCATCGAATGTCCGCTTATCGCGCAGCGCTCGCTGACCGCGAACTGAGAGTGCACCAGGGCAGGGAGTTCATCGCGAATGTAGTCATACATGCGGTAATGGCTCGCCCAGGGTTGTTCCGTGGCGTTGAGATAGAACCCGGCGCCTTTACCCAAATCGTATCCGGCATCGTCGGCCACGTCATCGCCACGCGGGCTGGTATCTGGCATCACCAGCGCAATGCCCAGTTCGGCAGCAATACGCTGGGCACCCGCTTTGGTGGTGAAGTTTTCGTCGTTGCAGGTCAGGCCTGAAAGCCAGTACAACACCGGTGGATTGTCCGCAGGGGGCAGGAAAATGCTGAACGTCATAGCACAGTTCAGCGTGGTGGAGTCGTGCCGCCAGCGCTGCTGTCGACCTTCAAAACAACGATGCTCTTCGAGCAGTTCCATGCAGGGCTCCTTATCCGAAAGACTATTCATAAAACGCATAATACAGAGTTTTCATTGACCTGTGAGCAACTTTCACTTTCGCAGGACGGCGAGATGTTGCATCATAAATTTACTTTTCTTTAACAATTGGAGCGATCATGGCGCTGCGTATCGCGCTCAGCGGATTTGTGGTTCTGGTCGTGGCGATGGGGATAGGGCGCTTCGCCTTCACGCCTCAGGTGCCGCTGATGATTGCCGCCGGGCAACTCACGCTTACCAGCGCGGGGCTGGTGGCGGCAATGAACTACCTGGGCTATCTGGTGGGGGCATGGGATGCTATGCGCGCTCATCGCTTCGTTGAAACGCGTCTCTGGCTTGGCATCACTGGCGCGGTGGCGCTGACGCTGCTCTCTGCGGCGGCAGATAATGCTGTCGTTCACGGTCTGCTGCGCTTTGTGATCGGCTGCATGAGCGGCTGGTCGATGGTGCTGATTGCCGCCTGGACCAACGAGCGGCTGGGGCAGCTGGGCAAGCCGGGGCTTAGTGCAGCCGTCTTTGCCGGACCCGGGGCCGGCATCGCCCTGAGTGGCCTGCTGGCGGTCTATATTCAGGCGAGATCCCTGTCTGCCGGCGCGGCATGGCAAATCTACGGCGTACTGGCGTTGGTGCTGATTGCGCTGGTGGCGCGCTACCTGCCGCGCGCGGGCCAGCTTCATCGCCCCGGTACCGCGCCTGAGCCGTTGCTGCTGACCGCGGATCTCAGGCGTCTGGTCTGGAGCTACAGCCTGGCAGGGTTCGGCTATATCCTCCCTGCGACCTTCCTGTCGCAAATGGCGGCGGTGCGTTTCCCGGGCAGCCTGTTTGCCCAGTTTGTCTGGCCAATATTTGGCGCCGCCTCGGTGGTGGGGATTGCGCTCAGTATTGCCCTGCGGCATACATCAAGCGCTAACCGCAGGCTGGCGATTGTTCTCTGGTTACAGGGGATAGGCGTGCTGGCGGCCTGGCTGCTGCCGGGCATTGGCGGCTTGCTGACGGGTGGGCTGCTGGTGGGCGGCGGGTTCCTCTGCGCCGTGCAGCTCTCTCTTCTGTACGGTCGCGAGCTGGCGCCAGATCATACGCGTTATATGGCGGGACTGCTTACCACCGGGTATGCCATTGGTCAGCTGATTGGTCCGGTCACGTCGGCACTCTCGACCTGGCTCACGCACCGGCTGGAACCTGCGCTGGGGCTGGCGGGGATCGCGCTGTTCGCTGGCGGAGCGTTAGTCTGGAACCGTCAGGCTGAAAGGCAACAGCAATTGCAATAATTATCGACGTGAATACTGGATTATGTGCGTCGCCTCACGCACAATGAGCGCACACTTTTGCCACAACGAGGGCAAAAGACGCCACACCTGCAGGAGAAAAGAATGTCATCACTCAGTAAAGAAGCAGCCCTTGTCCATGAAGCGCTGGTTGCGCGCGGTCTTGAAACGCCACTGCGCCCGCCCGTGCAGGAGCTGGACAATGTTACCCGCAAGAGTCTGATCGCCGGCCATATGACGGAGATCATGCAACTGCTGAATCTCGATCTGAGCGACGACAGCCTGATGGAGACGCCGCACCGCATCGCGAAAATGTACGTCGACGAAATTTTCTCCGGCCTGGATTACGCGAACTTCCCGAAAATCACCGTCATTGAAAACAAGATGAAGGTCGATGAGATGGTGACGGTACGCGATATCACGCTGACCAGCACCTGCGAGCATCACTTTGTGACCATCGATGGTAAAGCGACGGTGGCCTATATTCCAAAAGATACGGTCATTGGCCTGTCCAAGATCAACCGCATCGTGCAGTTCTTTGCCCAGCGTCCTCAGGTGCAGGAGCGTCTGACGCAGCAGATCCTGACCGCACTGCAAACCCTGTTGGGGACTAACAACGTGGCGGTGTCTATCGACGCGGTTCACTACTGCGTGAAAGCGCGTGGCGTGCGTGATGCAACCAGCGCGACTACCACCACCTCGCTGGGCGGCCTGTTCAAATCGAGCCAGAACACCCGCCAGGAGTTTCTGCGCGCCGTGCGCCACCACAACTAATCAGACAGGGCAGGGACCATGGAGCGAAACGTCACGCTCGATTTTGTTCGCGGCGTCGCCATTCTCGGTATCCTGCTGCTGAATATCAGCGCCTTCGGTCTGCCGAAGGCCGCCTATCTGAACCCTGCATGGTATGGCGACATCACGCGCAGCGACGCCTGGACGTGGGCAATCCTTGATCTCTTCGCACAGGTTAAATTTCTGACCCTCTTTGCGCTTCTGTTTGGCGCGGGACTTCAGCTTCTCCTCAAACGCGGTACGCGCTGGATCCAGTCGCGTTTAACGCTGCTGGTTATCCTCGGTTTTATTCACGGGCTGCTTTTCTGGGACGGCGATATTCTGCTCGCGTATGGTCTGGTGGGCCTGATTTGCTGGCGGCTGATCCGCGACGCGCCCGGTGTAAAAAGCCTCTTTAACACTGGCGTGATGCTCTATGTCATGGGACTGACCGTGTTATTGCTGCTTGGCATGATCGCTGATGCTTCCACCAGTCGTTCGTGGATCCCGGATGCGGCCAATCTGCAATATGAGCAGTTCTGGAAGCTGAAAGGCGGCATGGAAGCGATCGGCAACCGGGCCGATATGCTCGGCGATAACCTGCTGGCGCTGGGGGCGCAATACGGCTGGCAGCTGGCGGGGATGATGCTGATGGGCGCAGCCCTGATGCGCACCGGCTGGCTGAAAGGAGAATTTAGCCTGCGACACTATCGTCTCACAGGCGCTGGCCTGGTACTGCTCGGCGTGATGATTAACCTTCCGGCGGTGATCGTACAGTGGCATCTTCAGTGGGATTACCGCTGGTGCGCGTTCCTGTTGCAGGTGCCGCGAGAGCTGAGCGCGCCGTTCCAGACCATTGGCTATGCGGCGCTGATCTATGGCTTCTGGCCCCGGCTTTCTCGCCTGTGGATCGTCAGTGCGGTGGCCTGCGTTGGACGGATGGCGTTAAGCAATTACATCCTGCAAACGCTGATATGCACCACGCTTTTCTACCGATTCGGCCTGTTTATGAAATTCGACCGCCTGACGCTGCTGGCGTTTGTTATTCCGGTCTGGATTGTTAACGTGGTGTTTTCAGTTATCTGGCTGCGTTTTTTCCGCCAGGGCCCGCTGGAGTGGGTATGGCGACGGTTAACCGCCCTTGCGTCGGGCGTGTCATTGCGTAATACATCCAGATAACGATCTGGATCACAATCATTAACAAAACGGATGTAAGCGTTTTCATCTGTGTGAGCTTCTTCACGTAGTCTCCTCTCTCTCGCTGCCAAAATAGCCACCTTGCTAAACACAGGGGGTGTCTGTGAGTTGCTGCAATCCTTTTAAGGGTGGTGAATATGATCACCATTCGTGACGTCGCCCGCCAGGCGGGTGTTTCTGTTGCTACTGTCTCCCGCGTGCTGAACAACAGTGCGCTGGTCAGCCCTGAAACGCGTGAAACCGTAATGAAAGCCGTGACCCAGCTGGGGTACCGGCCAAACGCCAATGCTCAGGCGCTGGCGACGCAGGTCAGCGATACCATTGGTGTCGTGGTGATGGACGTGTCGGACGCCTTCTTCGGCGCGCTGGTCAAAGCGGTGGACGTCGTTGCTCAGCAGCACCAGAAATATGTGCTGATTGGCAACAGCTATCACGAGGCTGAAAAAGAGCGTTATGCCATTGAGGTACTGATCCGCCAGCGCTGTAACGCCCTGATTGTGCACTCAAAAGCCCTGAGCGATGAAGAGCTGGCTGGGTTTATGGAGCAGATCCCCGGTATGGTGCTGATCAACCGTATCGTCCCCGGTTATGCGCATCGCTGCGTCGGTCTGGATAACATCAGCGGCGCGATGATGGCGACGCGGATGCTCATCAGCAACGGCCATCAGCGCATTGGTTATCTGGCTTCCAGCCACGGTATTGAAGACGACATGATGCGCCGTGAGGGCTGGCAAAACGCCCTGAAAGAACAGGGCATTGCGCCGCTGGAGAGCTGGGTAGGTACCAGTTCACCGGACATGCAGGGCGGTGAAGCGGCAATGGTGGAACTGCTGGGGCGTAACCTTCAGCTGACGGCCGTGTTTGCCTATAACGACAGCATGGCGGCAGGTGCGCTTACCGCGCTGAAAGATAATGGCATTGCGGTGCCGCAGCATTTATCGCTGATCGGTTTTGATGATATTCCGATTGCCCGTTACACCGATCCGCAGCTGACAACGGTGCGTTACCCCATTGCGTCGATGGCGAAACTGGCGACAGAGCTGGCGCTACAGGGGGCGGCAGGGCTGTTAGATCCTGACGCAACGCATTGTTTTATGCCGACTTTAGTACGCCGCCATTCGGTCGCTATCCGACAAACTGTGGCTCCGATCACTAACTGATAACATCACGTGATGTAACCGTTTTCAATCTGTGAGTAAATTCACAGTATCTTAACAAGCCGCTGTCTATGATGTCAGCGTTTTAGAGGCTGAAACACAATGTAACGGTGATTATTCACTTTTACCGTTACCAGAATGCCTCAAACAACGAATAAAACGCATTTCTGGAGCGTTACCGAACACGGAAGCTGGACATTTTATAAGTGAACTTCGGCGATCAGTAACGTTTTATTAACATCTGCCCGCCGACCGTTTTTCACAAGAACTACCCTGCATAAAAAAAACCGGAGATACCATGAATAAGAAGGTGTTGACTCTGTCTGCTGTCATGGCAAGCATGCTTTTTGGCGCAGCAGCACACGCAGCGGATACCCGTATTGGCGTGACTATCTATAAATACGACGACAACTTCATGTCCGTTGTGCGTAAAGCAATTGAAAAAGATGCTAAATCAGCGCCAGACGTGCAGCTGCTGATGAATGACTCCCAGAATGACCAGTCTAAACAGAACGATCAGATTGACGTTCTTCTGGCAAAAGGCGTGAAAGCGCTGGCTATTAACCTGGTTGACCCGGCTGCGGCAGGTACGGTGATCGAGAAAGCACGCGGCCAGAACGTGCCGATTGTCTTCTTCAACAAAGAGCCTTCCCGTAAAGCGCTGGACAGCTACGATAAAGCGTATTACGTGGGTACTGACTCCAAAGAGTCCGGGATTATCCAGGGCGATCTGATTGCGAAACACTGGGCGGCGAACCCAAACTGGGATATGAACAAAGATGGTCAGATTCAGTTCGTTCTGCTGAAAGGCGAACCGGGCCATCCGGATGCTGAAGCTCGTACCACCTACGTTATTAAAGAGCTGAACGATAAAGGCCTGAAAACCCAGCAGCTGGCGTTAGACACCGCAATGTGGGACACCGCTCAGGCGAAAGATAAGATGGATGCGTGGCTCTCTGGCCCGAACGCCAACAAAATTGAAGTGGTCATCGCCAACAACGATGCAATGGCAATGGGTGCTGTTGAAGCGCTGAAAGCACACAACAAATCCGCCATTCCTGTATTCGGTGTGGATGCTCTGCCAGAAGCGCTGGCGCTGGTGAAATCTGGCGCAATGGCCGGTACCGTGCTGAACGATGCTAACAACCAGGCGAAAGCCACCTTCGATCTGGCGAAAAACCTCGCTGATGGTAAAGGCGCTGCTGACGGCACCAGCTGGAAAATTGAAAACAAAATCGTTCGCGTTCCTTACGTGGGCGTAGACCAGTCCAACCTGGCTGAGTTTATCGGTAAATAAGTTAACTGAATTGTCTTCACTGGGCGCAATTCGTTGCGCCCTTTTATAACGCGATATGCGAGGCCAACAAGGTATAATTATGGTCAGCACAACTACTCAGTCGTCCGGTGAATACTTGTTGGAAATGACCGGTGTTAACAAGTCATTCCCCGGTGTTAAGGCGCTCGATAATGTTAATTTAAAAGTTCGTCCTCACTCTATTCATGCGTTAATGGGTGAAAACGGTGCGGGTAAATCAACATTATTAAAATGCCTTTTTGGGATCTATCAAAAAGATTCTGGCAGCATTCTTTTTCAGGGAAAAGAGATCGACTTCCATTCAGCGAAAGAAGCGCTGGAGAACGGTATCTCGATGGTACACCAAGAATTAAACCTGGTTCTGCAACGTTCAGTTATGGATAATATGTGGTTGGGCCGCTATCCAACCAAAGGTGTCTTTGTCGATCAGGATAAAATGTATCGCGACACCAAAGCCATTTTCGATGAGCTGGATATTGATATTGACCCGCGCGCACGCGTCGGGACATTATCCGTTTCCCAGATGCAGATGATCGAAATTGCCAAAGCGTTCTCCTATGATGCGAAAATCGTGATCATGGATGAACCGACATCGTCATTGACGGAAAAAGAGGTTAACCACCTTTTTACCATCATCCGTAAGCTGAAAGATCGCGGCTGCGGCATTGTCTATATCTCACATAAAATGGAAGAGATCTTCCAGCTGTGCGATGAAATTACCATCCTGCGCGATGGCCAGTGGATTGCCACCCAGCCGCTGGAAGGGCTGGACATGGACAAGATCATCGCCATGATGGTTGGCCGTTCATTGAACCAGCGCTTCCCGGATAAAGAAAACAAGCCGGGCGAAGTGATTCTGGAGGTGCGTAACCTGACCTCACTGCGTCAGCCGTCCATCCGCGATGTCTCTTTCGATTTGCACAAGGGCGAGATCCTTGGTATCGCAGGGCTGGTGGGCGCTAAGCGCACCGATATCGTGGAAACCCTGTTTGGTATCCGTGAGAAAGCCGAAGGCACCATTACCCTGCACGGTAAGAAAATCAACAACCATAATGCCAACGAAGCCATTAATAATGGTTTTGCGCTGGTGACGGAAGAGCGGCGTTCCACCGGTATTTACGCTTATCTTGATATTAACTTTAACTCGTTAATTTCTAATATTCGCAATTACAAAAACAAGGTCGGGTTGCTGGATAATTCCCGCATGAAGAGCGATACCCAATGGGTGATTGACTCCATGCGCGTGAAAACGCCGGGCCACCGCACGCAAATTGGCTCACTCTCGGGAGGGAACCAGCAGAAAGTTATTATTGGTCGCTGGCTATTAACCCAGCCTGAAATACTGATGCTGGATGAACCTACGCGCGGTATCGACGTGGGTGCAAAATTCGAGATTTACCAGCTGATCGCAGAGCTGGCGAAAAAAGGTAAAGGGATCATTATTATTTCTTCCGAAATGCCGGAATTGTTAGGGATCACAGACCGTATTCTGGTTATGAGCAATGGTCTCGTTGCCGGTATTGTTGAAACCAAAACGACAACGCAAAACGAAATTTTGCGTCTTGCGTCTTTGCACCTTTAAGATCAGGGGCTCCTCATGAGTGCGTTAAATAAAAAAAGTTTTCTCACTTATCTGAAAGAAGGCGGTATTTACGTTGTTCTTTTAGTCTTGCTGGCGATAATTATTTTCCAGGACCCAACGTTCTTAAGTCTGCTGAACTTAAGTAATATTCTGACCCAGTCTTCCGTACGTATTATCATCGCACTGGGCGTGGCAGGGCTCATCGTTACCCAGGGGACAGACCTTTCGGCAGGGCGCCAGGTGGGTCTGGCGGCGGTTATTGCGGCAACCCTGTTGCAGTCGATGGAAAACGCCAACAAGGTGTTCCCGGAGATGGCGACCATGCCGATTTTCGTGGTGATCCTGATCGTATGCGCCATCGGCGCGGTAATTGGCCTGATTAACGGCATCATCATTGCTTACCTGAACGTGACGCCATTCATCACCACGCTTGGCACGATGATCATCGTTTATGGTATCAACTCCCTGTACTACGATTTCGTCGGCGCGTCTCCAATCTCTGGCTTCGAAAGCGGCTTCTCGACCTTCACGCAGGGGTTTGTTGCGCTGGGCAGCTTCCGTCTCTCCTATATCACCTTCTATGCGCTGATTGCGGTGGCGTTCGTCTGGATCCTGTGGAACAAAACCCGCTTCGGTAAAAACATCTTTGCTATCGGCGGCAACCCGGAAGCGGCGAAAGTCTCCGGCGTCAACGTGGCTCTGAACCTGCTGATGATTTATGCCCTGTCCGGTGTGTTCTACGCCTTCGGCGGGATGCTGGAAGCAGGCCGTATCGGCTCTGCCACCAACAACCTCGGCTTTATGTACGAGCTGGATGCGATTGCGGCCTGCGTGGTCGGCGGCGTCTCCTTCAGCGGCGGCGTGGGTACCGTGCTGGGCGTGGTGACCGGTGTGATCATCTTCACCGTGATCAACTACGGCCTGACCTACATCGGCGTCAACCCGTACTGGCAGTACATCATCAAGGGCGCGATCATTATCTTCGCGGTTGCCCTGGATTCACTGAAGTACGCGCGTAAGAAATAAGTTCTTCAGAATGGAAAGGCCCGCTCACGTAGCGGGCCTTTTTTTGCCCGGTGGCGCGACGCTTACCGGGCCTACAAAATCGCGATCGTAGGTCGGGTAAGGCGAAGCCGCCACCCGACATCAGTTATTACTTCTTCTGCATTTCCAGCAGCTGCTCCGGCGTCACCGCCGGATAACCTTGCGCATTTTCAGGCACTTCGTGCATCGTTGGGATCGGCACCAGCGGGCCTAAAAAGCGCGGTTCACGCTTGAACAGGTACAGGTCAGCCAGCGCGCCAAAACGGGCGCCAAACTCGCGTACGCGCACGCTCAACATATCCTTTGGCGACGGCACGGCGTAGCACTGGGCCTGGATCCCCATATGCAGGGCGATAAACAGCGCCCGCTCGCAGTGGAAACGCTGGGTGATGATGATGAAATCGTTGGTGTCGAACACCTTGCGGGTACGCACGATGGAATCAAGCGTGCGGAATCCGGCGTAGTCGAGCACGATATCGGCCGGGTCGACGCCTGCGGCAATCAGGTCTTTGCGCATCGTCACCGGCTCGTTATAGCTTTGCAGCGCGTTATCGCCGCTCAGCAGCAGATAGTTCACCTTGCCGCTGTTATAGGCGTTCAGCGCGCCCTGAATACGATACCGGTAATACTGATTGATGACGCCGGTGCGGTAATACTTGGCGGTGCCAAGCACCACGCCAACCTGGCGGTAGGGGAGGTCCTGTAGGTCGTCAAAAATGTAGGGAGCTGTTTTCCAGCTCATCCAGCGGTCGAGACCCAGCACGATCAACAGCAGTATGCCGACCAGGACAGACAGGCTGTAAAACACGCGCTTTAACATGCAGATGGCTCGTACCGATGATGAAATTTCCCTCAGGCTACTGTACCCGCCTGGTTAGCGCAAGAAACAGCGATTCAACTGAGGGGTTTTTCGTCAGACTGGCGGGCAAATTTGCCCGCCGAACAGATTATGCTAGCAGCACGCGGTCGATGGTTGAACAGCCCAGCGCTTTCAGCGTGGCTGCGGTCGCGTCCCACTGGATCAGCGGTGCATCGGCCTTTTCAGCGAGGATCGCGCGCTGAATATCCGGGTAGTCATACCCGTTCAGGCTGAGCAGGTTCAGGGCGCCCTGGAGCGGAGGCAGCGTCGGGTTAAACGCGGCGTTCTCTGCATAGCTGCCGCTGAAGATGCGGCCGTCGCGGCACTGAAGGGCGACGCCGCTTGGTGATTTGCTGTATGGCGTGTGGCTTTTATTGGCGGCGGCAATGGCCGCTTCGCTGAGCGCATCCCCTGAGAGCGCGTAACCGTGGTCCTGCTCATCCATCAGCAGGGTTTTGATCTCAAGATCTTTAGGGCCAAAAGCATCCGGCAGGTAATCACCCAGCGTATGCGGCGCGCGTCCCGGCAGGTTGATACGCAGTTCGAGACCGCTGTTCAGCTCATTCATAAACTGGCGGCAGTGGCCGCAAGGGGTATAGTTGACGGTGATGGCGCGCAGGGCCTTTTCGCCGCGCAGCCAGGCGTGACTGATGGCACTCTGCTCCGCATGAACGGTTTGCTGCATGGTCGCACCGAGAAACTCCATGTTCCCGCCGAAGTACCAGGTCCCGCTCACGCCGCGCGCAATTGCGCCTACGTTAAAATGGGAAAGGTCAGCGCGGGCGCAAGCAGCCGCCAGCGGCAGCAGGGCGAAAGCCAGCGCGTCTTCGTCCAGCCCCGTTGCCTGTTTAAGCGTCGTGACCTGATCTGCCGTCAGCAGGGCGGGGAAATGCGCATCCGCCAGAACCGGAGCCAGGGCTGATTGCAAATTCTCTGCAAGCTGAGAGAAAGCAGCTTGAAAACGTGGATGCATGACGTTGCCTCATCAAGGTTAATGGATCGGTAGTGTACGGAGCCGTACGGCCTTTATATGTGATCCAAATCTCATTATGTATGCAACTTATGAAATGAAAATGAAATTTGCGCGACGCATCGCAAATTTTAGCCCATTACTGCCAGAATAATCGGGAAGATAAACGGCGCGAGCAGGGAGGTTATAATCCCGCAGATCACCAGTGCCAGCGAGCTGAATGCCCCTTCCTGATAATCCAGCTCCGCGCAGCGTGCGGTGCCCAGCGCGTGCGAGGCGGTACCCATCGCCAGACCGCGCGCCGCTTTGGTCCGAATTTTCATGATATTCAGCAGTGTATGACCAAACACCGCGCCCAGGATACCGACGAAAATCACGCACACGGCGCTGATGGCCGGAATGCCGCCGATGCTGCCGCCCACGGCCATGGCAATCGGCGTAGTAACGGATTTAGGCAGGATAGAGGCGGCGATCTGCGGCGATGCGCCCATCAATAAGGCCACCGAGGTACCGGTGATCATCGCAACAAGGCTACCCACAAAGCAGATGGTTATGATGGATTTCCAGCGCGCGCGGATCTGATGCAGTTGCTCATATAAAGGAAACGCCAGCGCCACCACGGCAGGCTGCAACAAATCGTTGAGGATCTTGCTCCCGGCGAAGTAACGTTCATAAGAAATGCCGGTGAGCAGCAGAAAAGGAATAATCACCACCATGGCGACCAGCAGCGGGTTGAGCAACGGCATTTTGAAACGAACCGCAAGCTTACGCGCAGCAAAGAACACCACCAGGGTTAACGGCAGGGACCACCAGATATTCGCCATCATTTTTTTGTTTTCTCCCCGATGACCTTACGTTCGCCATGCACAATGTGTGAGCTCCAGCTGACGACCAGGAAAACTACCAGCGTACTGATGGCGCAGGAGACCACTATCGGGCCGAACTGCGCCTTAAGCACATCGTAATACTGCATAACCCCAACGCCGATAGGCACAAAAAGCAGGGCCATATAGCGAATGAGAACGAAGCACCCCGGGTTGACCCATTTCGCGGGCAGCACCTGTAATGCCAGCAGCACAAACAGGATCAACATGCCGATAATGCTGCCGGGGATGGTAATAGGCAGCAGCGACGCGATAAAAATGCCGGCGTACAGGCAGGCATAAATCAGGACGAAGGCGCGAAGGTATTGCCAGATAGTATTCAGTGATTTGCTCATGGTGAAAGTCCTTGCTGAGACGTATTCATCATACAATTAAACCTGAAAATGTGCCACGGATCACATCATGAATTTTGGGCATACCAGACATTCCAGAATGGAACGCCGGGCTTTCAACATACATAGAGAGCAGCTACTATAGCGCGTCTTTTTTCACAGGTACTCAGAATGCGTGTTTTACTGGCCCCGATGGAAGGCGTGCTCGACTCTCTCGTGCGCGAGCTGCTTACCGAGGTGAACGATTACGATCTCTGCGTGACGGAGTTTTTGCGCGTGGTCGATATGTTGCTGCCAGAAAAATCATTTTATCGTCTCTGTCCGGAACTGCATCGTCAGAGCCGCACCCCCTCCGGTACGCTGGTGCGCATTCAACTGCTCGGCCAGTATCCTGAGTGGCTGGCGGAAAACGCCGCCCGCGCGGTAGCGCTTGGCTCGTACGGTGTCGATCTTAACTGCGGCTGTCCGTCAAAGCTGGTCAACGGCAGCGGCGGCGGGGCGACGTTACTCAAAGATCCGGAATTGATTTATCGCGGCGCAAAGGCCATGCGTGAGGCGGTGCCATCGCATCTGCCGGTGACGGTCAAAGTGCGTCTGGGATGGGACAGCGGCGACAAGCAGTTTGAAATTGCCGACGCGGTGCAGCAGGCGGGCGCCACCGAGCTGGTGGTGCACGGGCGAACCAAAGAGGATGGTTATAAAGCCGAGCGCATTAACTGGCAGGCGATTGGCGAGATCCGCAAACGGCTTACTATTCCGGTGATTGCTAACGGCGAAATCTGGGATTATGAGAGCGCGCAGGCCTGCCTCAAAGAGACCGGCTGTAATGCCGTGATGATTGGCCGCGGTGCGCTGAACGTGCCGAACCTCAGCCGGGTGGTGAAATACAATGAGCCGCGGATGCCGTGGGCGGACGTGGTGAAACTCCTGCAAAAATACACGCGGCTGGAAAAGCAGGGCGATACCGGGTTGTATCACGTCGCGCGCATTAAGCAGTGGCTGAGTTATTTACGGAAAGAGTACGACGACGCGCTGGGATTATTTCAGGAGATCCGTACGCTACAGACGTCGGCGGATATTGCCCGTGTGATCCAGTCGAAGCACTGAGCGAAGTGTGAATACGTTTGCCCGGCGCGGAGCCGGGCAAACGTATCAGAAAATCATTTTGAATACACCGGTTACCACCAGCAGCCCTATCAGAAATATAATCAAAATAACCCACAATAATATTTTCATTCGCTTCTCCTGCGTATGTCTGTCGTCAGTAAGTGTAGCAGTCAATTCATAATTGGTATGAATAGGTGAAATTAAATCATTCGCTTGGGGAATAAATTTCCGGATATGAAAATGTATAACAATATGCGGATTGCCACGCGTTACTAAAAAACGGAACGTCAGTAAGCGTAAGTTGCGCCTTTATTTTTTTGAGTTTATGGCGTAATGAAACGTTCTCTTACTTTATCTCTGAGTGCTCCCCTTATTTTTATGCTGGCCGCCTGCGCGCCGGAGCATGCCACGGTGTCTCCAGTGAAAACGCAAGCCGCCGCCGCTGCTGTAAATACCCAACTAAGTCATGCCGACTGGCCAAAAAACGAATGGTGGAAAGATTTTAATGACCCTCAGCTCAACGCGCTGATCGCTAAAGCGCTGGCGGATGCGCCGGATATGCAAATTGCCCGGCAGCGCATCACCCTGGCAGAAGCACAGGCGAAAGCCGCTGTCGCTGCTGATGGTCCACAAATGGATTTTTCCGCAGATGTGGAACGGCAAAAGATGTCGGCAGAGGGGCTGATGGGGCCATTCGCCCTGACTGACCCGGCGGCGGGGACAACCGGACCCTGGTACACCAACGGCACCTTTGGTCTGACGGCCGGATGGGATCTGGATTTATGGGGTAAAAACCGCGCCCAAATTGAGGCCCGCATCGGTAAGGTGAATGCGCAAAAAGCGGAGCTGGAGCAGACCCGACAGCTGCTCGCCAGCAGCGTCGCGCGGCTGTACTGGGACTGGCAGACCGAGGCCGCGGTGGGTGACGTGCTCGCGCAGATCAAACGGGAGCAGGAAAATATCATCGGTGCCGATCGTGAGCTTTATCAGCACGGCATTACCTCCTCGGTGGAAGGCGTTGAAACAGATATCAATGCCAGCAAAACCGATGAACAGCTCGCTGACGTGCACGGCAAAATGAAGGCCATTGAGGCGCGTCTGAATGCATTGACCAATACCCCTTCAGTCACGCTCGCCCGGCATGCCTTACCTGACGCAGAGGCGTCGCTGCCGTCAACGCTCGGTTATGAGCTGCTGGCTCGCCGCCCGGATTTGCAGGAGGCGCACTGGTATATCGAAGCGTCCATGAGCGAAGTGGATGCCGCCAGAGCCGCGTTCTACCCTGACATCAATTTGATGGCGTTTTTGCAGCAGGATGCATTGCACCTTAGCGACTTGTTCCGCTCATCTGCTCAGCAAATGGGCGTAACCGCGGGTCTGACGCTGCCAATTTTTGACAGCGGTCGGTTAAATGCGAACCTGGATATCGCCCAGGCGCAAAACAACCTCTCCGTGGCGAACTACAACAAGGCCGTAGTGGACGCCGTAAACCAGGTTGCCCGGACGGCCAGCGAAGTAGAAACCCTGACCGCCAAAAATCAGCACCAGCAGCAGATCGAAAAAGATGCGGCGCGCGTCGTTGCGCTGGCACAGGCGCGCTTCAGCGCGGGGATCATTGCCGGCTCGCGGGTGAGTGAAGCAAAAATTCCGGCGCTCAAAGAGCGTATTGCCGGGTTGATGCTGAAAGGTCAGTACGTGGATGCCACGCTCCAGCTCACCTCCGCGCTGGGTGGCGGATATCATCACAGCTAAAATCGCGCATTATCTATACTTACCTCTTTGCAGATTTTCAGGAGGTGAGTATGACGCGAGTCGCAATTGTTACCGCATCGGATTCAGGAATTGGCAAAACGACGGCCCTGATGCTGGCCGAACGCGGGTTTGATATCGGGGTGACCTGGCATTCAGATGAGGAAGGGGCGCTGGCAACCTGCCGTGAAATTGAAGCGCGCGGGCAGCGTGCCGAGGCCATCCAGCTCGACTTAAGCAATTTGCCGGAAGGCGCAAAGGCCATTGAAACCCTGATTACGCGTTTCGGGCGGCTGGATGTGCTGGTAAACAATGCCGGGGCGATGAACAAAGCGCCATTTCTGGACCTGTCATTTGACGACTGGCGGCACATATTCACCGTTGACGTGGACGGCGCATTTCTCTGCTCGCAAATCGCGGCGCGTCAGATGGTGAAGCAGGGAGAAGGGGGGCGGATCGTGAACATCACCTCGGTGCATGAACATACGCCATTGCCGGACGCCAGCGCCTATACGGCGGCCAAACATGCGCTGGGCGGGTTAACAAAATCGATGGCGCTGGAGCTGGTTAAACATAAGATTCTGGTGAACGCCGTTGCGCCTGGTGCGATCGCCACGCCGATGAATGATATGGACGACAGCGAAGTGAAAGAAGGTTCAATGCCGGAAATCCCGCTGGCACGGCCAGGGCATACCAAAGAAATAGCCAGCCTGGTGGCGTGGCTGTGTGACAGCGACGCCAGCTACACCACCGGGCAGTCGTTTATCGTCGACGGCGGTTTTATGCTGGCGAATCCGCAGTTTAAGCCAGCAGAATAAACATTCCCCTCACCCCAACCCTCTCCCCTATATAGAGTTCCCTCTCTCCTTTGGGGAGAGGGGTAGGGTGAGGGGCAGCAGGCCGCACTCACTCTTCATCCCGCCGCTTTTCACGATGCTTGAGCCACAGCCGTACCCCAATCACCACCGCAACAACCAGGATCAGCCAGGCCCAGTGTTTAAGATGCTGATCGAGATTATGCAGCCACGGGCCTATCACTTCGCCACCCACGTAGCCAAGCGTGGTAAAAATCAGCGCCCAGGCAATCGCCCCGATAATGTTCAGCGGCAGGAAAATTTTCGGCGGTAAGCGGCTCGCGCCAATCAGTATTGGCCCAATGATGCGAAAGCCATACATAAAGCGGGTGCCAATCACAAACATATAGGGATGCCGCTGGATAAGCCGCTGAGCACGACGAATTTTCTTTTGATGCTTAGCAAAACGTTGTAAAAGCGTCGGACCAAAGCGCAGACCCAGAAAGTAGAGCAGCTGGTCGCCAATCATACCGCCCAGTGCGACGGCGGCGACCACCAGCGGGAATTTCAGCAATCCCTGATGTGCGGCCACTCCGCCCAGCAGCGTGATGGTTTCACCCTCTGCCACGCTGCCGATGACCAGCGCGGCGTATCCATATTGTTCAATAAGACCGTTGATATCCATTAAGTAAATGTCGTCTCCCTTACTGTGCCTGCGTTAATCATATACCCCATCCATCAACCACGCGGCAATCAACGGAAATTTCCCACTGTACATAAAATAATCTAAAGCCTGCATTATACTTTAGCTATCGCTGACGGGCCGACAACAAGGGGGCGTTATGAACCATGTCTGGGGACTTTTCTCCCATCCCGATCGTGAAATGCAGGTCATCCGTAACGAGAACGAAACGGTCGCGCATCACTACACCCACCACGTCCTGCTGATGGCAGCGGTGCCGGTGGTCTGCGCGTTTATTGGTACTACGCAAATAGGCTGGAACTTTGGTGACGGCACCGTGGTTCAGCTTTCCTGGTTTACCGGACTGTACCTGGCCATTCTGTTTTATGGCCTGATGCTGGCCGGGGTGGCGGTAATGGGGCGGGTCATCCACTGGATGGCGCGCAACTATCCGCAGCGCCCGTCGCTGGCACACTGTATGGTCTTCGCCGGATACGTCGCGACCCCGCTGTTCTTAAGCGGTATTGTTGCGCTCTATCCACTGGTCTGGCTGTGCGCGCTGATCGGTACGGTTGCCCTCTTTTACACCGGTTATCTGCTGTATGTAGGATTGCCAACCTTCCTCAACATCAATAAAGAAGAGGGCCTGAGCTTCTCCAGCTCTACGCTTGCCATCGGCGTGCTGGTCCTTGAGGCGCTACTGGCCCTGACAGTTATTCTTTGGGGTTATGGATACCGTCTCTTTTAAGTCCCCTGCATTGCTGGCGTAAATGCCAGCAATGCAGCATCTGGTTATGATTCTCCGCTGGCGACAACGCACGGTGACCGCTATGATGCCGAAGCCAGCCTGTGTTTATCCGTCGACACAGGCGGTGTACGTCATAACGTGCGTGAATCATTATCAGAAGTCTCATCATGCTGAAATTTCGAGTGTCACTCCTTAGTCTTGTGCTACTGTTGGGCGTCTCCGCTACCGCGCCAGCCATCGCCAAAACGCCCGCAGTTGCCACCGCTGCTGCGCAACCCCAGATTGCGTCCGGCAGCGCGATGATCGTTGACCTGAATACCAACAAGGTGATCTACGCCAGTCACCCGGATCTGGTGCGCCCGATCGCTTCCATAACCAAAGTCATGACCGCGATGGTGGTGCTTGATGCACGACTGCCGCTGGACGAAAAGCTAAAAGTGGATATCAGCCACACGCCAGAGATGAAAGGGATCTACTCTCGCGTGCGTCTGAACAGTGAAATCAGCCGTAAAAATATGCTGCTGTTGGCGCTGATGTCCTCAGAGAACCGCGCGGCGGCGAGCCTTGCCCACCATTATCCTGGCGGTTACGACGCGTTTATCCGCGCGATGAATGCCAAAGCCAAAGCGCTGGGGATGAAAAATACCCATTTCGTGGAGCCAACCGGTCTGTCGATCCATAACGTCTCGACGGCGCGTGATTTAACCAAGCTGCTGATCGCCAGTAAGCAATACCCGCTGATTGGTCAGCTCAGCACCACGCGTGAGGAGATGGCGACATTCTCGAACCCGGCGTATACGCTGCCGTTCCGCAACACTAACCATCTGGTGTATCGCGATAACTGGAATATTCAGTTAACCAAGACCGGATTCACCAATGCGGCAGGGCACTGCCTGGTGATGCGCACCGTGTTTAACGGTAAACCAGTGGCGCTGGTGGTGATGGATGCCTTCGGCAAATATACCCACTTTGCGGATGCCAGCCGCCTGCGCACCTGGATTGAAACCGGGAAAGTGCAGCCGGTGCCGGCTTCAGCGCTGGCGTATAAAAAGCAGAAAGCGGAACAGATGGCGACGGCGCAGAACGACTGAGTCGCCTGTCTGTGCCGGGGGGCGGCTTCGCCTTACCCGGCCTACGGCCCTAAAGCGGCCCCGATACGTAGGCCCGGTAAGCGGAGCGCCACCGGGCGAAAGCGCCTACTCCGGCAGCGTCCAGTCACCATCGTTGAGTGGACGCTGCATGATCAACGTATCCCGCCAGTCGCCCTTCTTATACCCTACGCTGCGCAGTTGACCGACAACCTCGAAGCCATGTTTTTTATGCAGCCGTAACGATCCCGCATTATTGTTTCCGTCACCGACCACAGCAATCATCTGCCGCCAGGGACCTTGCTCACACCGTGCAATCAGGGCATCCATCAGCGCCGAGCCAAACCCGCGCCCGGTGGTGCTGGCATCCACATAGATGGATTCCTCAAGGGTGTACCGGTAGGCCTGACGTGGACGATAAAACGTGGCGTAGCAGTAGCCGACAACAATGCCGCGATACAGCGCAACCAGCCACGGTAAACCGCTGTCGGTCACACTCTTCATCCGCTGACGCATCTCATCGACGGTGGGGGGAACTTCCTCGAAGGACGCACGGCCATGAAGCACATGCCAGGCGTATATCGCCGAGATGGCATGTGCATCGTCAGGAAGGGCGTCGCGCACCTCGATTTCAGTTTCAGGTAAAATCTCTACAGCCGACATGTTCTGCCCGCTCCTTGTTTGGAAAGCCAGAGAAACGTTTCTCTGGCAACAGGCAGATACTCTAGTACGATTGAGGAGAGCTTAACAATCTCTTAAATTTGGCTATAGGCGTTCATCAGAGGCTTGCGTATTGTGCTCCTCTGTTTCGGCACTCTCTTTCCAGTATTTCTTCCGCGTTGTCTTACCAATGCCGGGGTTCATACTGTTTGTAGGGTCATTTTTGCGATAAAACTGTTTAAGCGTCTCCGGCGCTTTGTACAAATGCCCCACGTTGTGCTCGGCAGGATATTGCGCGCCACGCTCGTGCAGCAACGCCAGCATTTGCTCTTTCAACGCATGCGCATCCACCCCTTTTTTGACGATGTAATCCTGGTGGAAGACATAGCACATGAAGTGGCCGTAATAGAGCTTGTGCACCAGCTTGCTGTCAATCTCCGGCGGCAGATGTTCAAACCACTCGGTATCGTTGCGACGCAGGGCAATATCCAGCGCCAGAATATCCTCTACCTCTTCGGAATGCACAGCCTGATAACGGATAGCCGCACCCGCCGCGGCGAAGCGGTGCAGGAAGGCTTTGCTGCCTTCTTCCGGTGTGCAGGCGAAGAAATCCCCGTCGGCAGTTTTGAAGAACTCGGTGAGCCAGCTCTGCGCTTCGGCAATTCCGTCCCCGGCCATTTTCAGCAGCAGGTGGTGCTCATACTTATCGTGCCAGGTCTTCATCCGCTCCGGTAAATGCGCCGGGAAGGCGTTGCCCAGTTTCTGCATAAAGCGGTCGGTGAAGTGCGGTTTGAACAGCGATACTTTCTCCAGCATCGCGTCGGTGCGACCCTTCATGGTGAAGAAGAACGGCATTTTGTCGGTGCCGAGCTTGTCGATCATCAGGAAGGTATCTTTGCCGTAGCGCTCAGCGATGTCATAAATGTCCCGGTGCATATACTCGCCCGCCACCGGCAGGTGAGTGAACTCGGCCAGAATATGACGGCGGATCTCCGTCAGCACCTCCGGCTGATTGGTGCCAATGTAAAACACCTGCTGCTTTTTCTCTGCCGGGAAGGTATCGAGGCGCACTGCAAAAACGGCCAGCTTGCCCGCGCAGCCGGAGGATTCAAACAGGCGATCCGGATCGGCGTTATAGCGCGCTGGCGTATCGGCATTGATATCGCGCACGCGGGTGATGTAATCGTGGTCATGCGCGTGACGGCCATCGTGCTGAACGTCTTCGTCCTTCACGCGGTCATCGTCAAGTTTGCTGAGGATCTGCTCTGGCGTTACACCCAGATCGATCCCCAAATGGTTAACCAGCGTCAGCTTGCCGTTTTCATCGATACGGGCAAACAGCGACATCTCCGTGTAGGCCGGGCCGCGCTGCACCAGCGAGCCGCCGGAGTTATTGCAGATCCCGCCGATCACCGAGGCGCCAATGCACGATGAGCCGATCACCGAGTGCGGTTCGCGTCCCAGCGGCTTAAGCGCTTTTTCCAGCGAGTAAAGCGTGGTGCCGGGGAAGGCGAGCACCTGTTCGCCCTTGTCCAGCAGGTGCAGTTTGTCGAGGCGCAGGGTGCTGATAATCACGATGTCACGATCGTAATCGTTGCCGTTCGGCGTGGAGCCTTCGGTCAGGCCGGTGTTAGCAGCCTGCATTAAAATAATCTTGTCTGCCGCAACGCAGGCGCTGAGCACGCGCCACAGTTCGAGCAACGTACCGGGGAAGACTACCGCCAGCGCGTCGCCCTGGCCGGAGCGAAAGCCCTTCCGATAGCGGGCGGTTTTGGCCGGGTCGGTAAGCAGGTGAGAGTGACCAACCAGGCGAGACAGTTCGTTAATAAATGTAGTGTTATCGTCAGTTCGAACAGAAGACATCTTCCACTCCTTGTGGTGGGGCAAATTTCTCGCTGTAAAGCATAGCGCGATTAGCCGTTGAGCGGTCGGGTATTCATGAGAAAAATCAGAGAATAACCCTGCAAGGTTTTCAGGCTTTATGGCACACTGCGCTTTTCGCACGGTCTGGCCGGGTGCTTCCCGCGGTTATTGATGAGAGAGAATAACAACATGAAATGGCTATGTTCTGTAGGTGTCGCCGTCAGCCTGGCGCTGCAACCTGCGCTGGCAGAGGATTTGTTTGGTAATCACCCGCTCACGCCTGAAGCCCGCGACGCCTTTGTCACGGATTTACTCAAAAAGATGACGGTCGATGAGAAAATCGGCCAGCTGCGCCTGATCAGCGTCGGCCCGGAGAACCCGAAAGAAGCCATTCGCGAGATGATCAAAGACGGGCAGGTAGGAGCCATTTTTAACACCGTTACCCGCCAGGATATCCGCAAAATGCAGGATCAGGTGATGGAACTGAGCCGCCTGAAAATTCCGCTGTTCTTCGCCTACGACGTGGTGCACGGCCAGCGTACCGTCTTCCCGATTAGCCTCGGCTTAGCCTCCTCCTTTAACCTCGATGCGGTGAAAACCGTCGGGCGCGTATCGGCATATGAAGCCGCAGACGACGGCCTGAACATGACCTGGGCGCCGATGGTAGACGTCTCCCGCGATCCGCGCTGGGGCCGTGCTTCGGAGGGCTTTGGGGAAGATACTTATTTAACCGCCACGATGGGCAAAACCATGGTGGAAGCGATGCAGGGCAAAAGTCCGGCAGATCGTTACTCGGTGATGACCAGCGTCAAGCACTTCGCCGCCTATGGCGCGGTGGAAGGCGGCAAAGAGTACAACACCGTGGACATGAGCCCGCAGCGCCTGTTTAACGACTATATGCCGCCGTACAAAGCGGGGCTGGACGCGGGCAGCGGCGCGGTGATGGTGGCATTGAACTCTCTCAACGGCACGCCTGCCACCTCCGATTCGTGGCTGCTGAAAGATGTGCTGCGCGACCAGTGGGGCTTCAAGGGCATCACCGTTTCGGATCACGGCGCGATTAAAGAGCTGATCAAGCACGGCACAGCGTCTGACCCGGAAGATGCGGTACGCGTGGCACTCAAGTCCGGCATCAACATGAGCATGAGCGACGAATACTACAGCAAATACCTGCCGGGGCTGGTGAAGAGCGGCAAGGTGACGATGGCGGAGCTGGACGATGCCGCTCGCCACGTGCTGAACGTGAAATATGACATGGGGCTGTTTAACGATCCTTACAGCCATCTGGGGCCGAAGGAGTCTGATCCGGCGGACACCAATGCTGAAAGCCGCCTGCACCGCAAAGAAGCCCGCGAAGTGGCGCGCGAAAGCCTGGTGCTGCTGAAAAACCGTCTCGACACGCTGCCGCTGAAAAAATCCGGCACCATTGCCGTGGTCGGTCCACTGGCCGACAGCAAGCGTGACGTCATGGGCAGCTGGTCCGCCGCAGGCGTGGCGGATCAGTCCGTTACCGTGCTGACAGGCATTAAGAGCGCTGTGGGTGATAATGCAAAAGTGGTTTACGCCAAAGGCGCAAACGTCACCGACGATAAAGACATCGTGACCTTCCTCAACCAGTACGAGGAAGCGGTGAAGGTGGATCCACGCACGCCGAAAGAGATGATCGACGAAGCGGTTAACGCCGCGAAGCAGTCCGACGTGGTGGTCGCCGTGGTGGGTGAAGCGCAGGGGATGGCGCACGAAGCCTCCAGCCGGACCGACATCACGATCCCGCAAAGCCAGCGTGACCTGATCGCGGCCCTGAAAGCCACCGGCAAGCCGCTGGTGCTGGTGCTGATGAACGGGCGTCCGCTGGCGCTGGTGAAAGAAGACCAGCAGGCTGACGCCATTCTGGAAACCTGGTTCGCCGGTACCGAAGGCGGTAACGCCATTGCCGACGTGCTGTTTGGCGATTACAACCCGTCAGGCAAGCTGCCGATGTCCTTCCCGCGCTCCGTCGGGCAGATCCCGGTTTACTACAGCCACCTGAACACCGGTCGTCCGTACAACGCCGACAAGCCGAACAAGTACACGTCCCGTTACTTCGACGAGGCTAACGGCCCGCTCTATCCGTTTGGCTATGGCCTGAGCTACACCACGTTTAAGGTCTCTGACGTGAAAATGTCGGCGCCGACCCTGAAGCGTGACGGCAAAGTGACCGCCAGCGTGGAAGTGACCAACAGCGGTAAACGCGAAGGCGCGACGGTGATCCAGATGTACGTTCAGGATGTCACGGCCTCCATGAGCCGTCCGGTGAAACAGCTGCGCGGCTTCGAAAAGGTCAACCTGAAACCGGGCGAAACCAAAACGGTCAGCTTCCCGATTGACGTAAATGCGCTGAAGTTCTGGAATCAGCAGATGAAATACGATGCCGAGCCTGGCAAATTCAACGTCTTCATCGGCGTGGATTCCGCCCGCGTGAACAAAGCCGAGTTCGAACTGCAATAATCTTACCTTCCTCCCCATCCCCCGCCTGGCGGGGGATGCCTCTCATCTGGTACGAAAAACGGTTAAATTCACTGTTTTAAGCTACGCTTTTCTCTCAAGCCTATGAAAAAGGCCACAAAATAATGAGGAAAGCAGAATGACGATTATTAAGGGGATAACAGGGTCGGCGGTGCTACTGGCGGCGCTGAGCCTGCCGTTACAGGCCGCAGAGCCGGTTAAGGTGGGTTCCAAAATTGATACCGAGGGCGCGTTGCTCGGCAATATCATTTTGCAGGTGCTCGAAAGCCACGGCGTGAAAACGGTCAATAAAGTGCAGCTTGGCACTACGCCTGTCGTGCGCGGTGCTATCACTTCCGGCGAGCTGGATATCTACCCGGAATACACCGGCAACGGGGCATTCTTCTTCAAGGATGAAAACGATCCGGCCTGGAAAAATGCCAAAGCCGGGTACGAAAAAGTCAAAAAGCTGGACGCGGAAAAAAATAAGCTGGTCTGGCTTACACCGGCACCGGCCAACAACACCTGGACCATCGCGGTGCGCAAAGATATCGCCGAGAAAGGCAAGCTCACCTCGCTTGACGATCTCAGCCGCTACCTGAAAGAGAAGGGCGAGTTTAAGCTCGCGGCCTCGGCAGAGTTTATCGAGCGCGCTGATGCCCTGCCAGCGTTTGAAAAAGCTTATGATTTCAAGCTCGATCAGGCACAGCTGCTCTCTCTGGCGGGCGGCGACACGGCGGTGACCATTAAGGCGGCGGCGCAGAAAACCTCCGGCGTCAACGCGGCGATGGCTTACGGCACCGACGGCCCGGTCGCGGCGCTTGGTCTGCAAACCCTGACCGACCCGAAAGGCGTTCAGCCAATTTACGCCCCAACCCCGGTCGTGCGCGAGGCGGTGCTGAAAGCCTACCCGGAGATCGACGATTGGCTCAAACCGGTGTTTGAAAAACTGGATGCGAAAACGCTGCAACAGCTGAATGCCAGCATTGCCGTAGAGGGGCTGGATGCCAAAAAAGTGGCTGCCGACTTCCTGAAACAACAAGGGCTTGTGAAGTAACGGGATAAGGCTGTGCCAATAAAATGTCATAACCGCGTCCTGCTGCTGTTGGTCTGTGTGGCCATCGTGGCGGTCGCGTTACCTTTTGTGAATGTCGCGCCAAACCGTCTGGTGTCGGGCGAACCGCGCGCGCTGTGGCAGATCTGGGCATTTACGCCGCTGCTGCTGGGCGCGGCGCTGGCGAGTACCGTAGTCTTAGCCTTCTGGCCGGGGCGAAACGCGCTGTGGCTGACGCTTCTGCTCAGCGAAGCGCTGTTTATCGTACTGTTCTTGAGCGCGGGACAGGCGGCAACGCAGATGGCCTCGGTTGAAAGCCCGCTGGCGCGCACGTCGATTGGCAGCGGCCTGTGGCTGTGGCTGGCACTCTGCCTGCTGGCCTGTAGCGATGCCATTCGCCGCCTGACGCCGATACCTGTGTGGCGCTGGCTGCTGAACGCGCAATTCTGGGTTATCCCCCTGCTGATCCTCTTCAGCGGCGAGCTGAATCAACTCTCGCTGTTAAAAGAGTACGTCAACCGTCAGGAGGTGTTTGACAACGCGCTGGCGCAACATCTGACGATCCTGTTCGGGACGCTGGTCCCGGCGCTGCTGCTGGGCGTGCCGCTGGGCATGTGGTGCTACCGACATCCCAGCCGCCAGGGTGCCGTCTTTACCGTGCTCAACGTTATTCAGACCATCCCCTCCGTTGCCCTGTTTGGCCTGCTGATTGCCCCCCTCGCCGGTCTGGTTAAATCCTTCCCTGCGTTGGCCGCGGCAGGCATTGCCGGAACTGGGCTGACCCCGGCGCTGATTGCCCTTGTGTTGTATGCGCTGCTGCCACTGGTGCGCGGCGTGGTGGCGGGGTTAAGCCAGGTTCCGCCCGACGTGCTGGAAAGCGCCCATGCGATGGGGATGAGTGCGCGCCAGTGTTTCTGGAAAATACAGCTGCCGCTTGCGCTTCCGCTGCTGGTTCGCAGCCTGCGGGTGGTGACGGTGCAAACCGTTGGGATGGCGGTAATTGCCGCGCTGATCGGGGCGGGCGGCTTTGGGGCGCTGGTGTTCCAGGGGCTGCTCAGCAGCGCGCTGGATCTGGTGTTGCTGGGCGTTGTGCCCACGATTGCGCTGGCGGTCGTTCTGGATGCCTTATTTGCCCTGTGGCTCGCGCTGCTCAGGAGAAGAGCCAATGATTGAATTTCATGATGTGAGTAAAACCTTTGCGGGCCGTCCGGCGACAAGCCATCTCAATCTGCATTTTGCCGAGGGGGCGTTCTCGGTATTGATCGGGACGTCGGGGTCGGGAAAATCGACGACGCTGAAGATGATCAATCGGCTGGTGGAGCACGACAGCGGGACGATTCGCTTTGCCGGAGAGGAGATCCGCAGCCTGCCGGTGCTGGAGCTGCGGCGGCGTATGGGCTACGCCATTCAGTCCATCGGCCTGTTTCCCCACTGGACGGTGGCGCAGAACATTGCCACCGTGCCACAGCTGGAAAAATGGTCCCGGGGGAAGATCAATGAGCGTGTCGACGAGTTGATGGCGCTGCTGGGCCTGGACGCGTCGCTTCGCGACCGCTACCCGCACCAGCTATCCGGCGGACAACAGCAGCGGGTCGGGGTGGCGCGCGCGCTGGCCGCTAACCCGCAGGTACTGCTGATGGATGAGCCCTTCGGCGCGCTGGATCCGGTCACCCGCGGCGCACTTCAGGCCGAGATGAGCCGCATCCACCGTATTCTCGGGCGCACCATCGTGCTGGTGACGCATGATATCGACGAAGCACTGCGGCTGGCCGATCGTCTGGTACTGATGGATCACGGCGAAGTCGTCCAGCAGGGTACGCCGCTTGAGCTGTTAACGTCGCCGGCAAACGATTTTGTGCGTGAGTTCTTTGGCCGCAGCGAGCTGGGTGTCAGGCTGCTCTCGCTGCGCACCGTCAGGGACTATCTGCGTCCGCAGGATGCGCAAATCGGTGGTGAACCGCTGCATGACGGGATGAGCCTGCGCGATGCCCTGTCGGCGTTTGTCGCCCGGCAGTGTGAGGTGTTACCCGTTGCGGACGGGCAGGGGACACCATGCGGGACGATCCATTTTCGCGATCTGCTGGCGGGGGAGGTGACGCGTGAAGTGGGTCCGTGATCCGTTACTCTGGCTGACAGGGCTGTTTATCGCCTTACTCTACCTGATGCCGCACAGCGCGGTGCTGTTTAATGCGCTTATTCCCGGGCTGCCGCGCCCGGTGTACCAGCAGGAGAGCTTTGTTAATCTCACCCTGGCGCACTTCTGGCTGGTAGCGGCGTCAAGCGTGATTGCCATCGTGCTGGGCACAGGTGCCGGTATTGCGGTGACGCGGCCTGCGGGCAGGGAGTTCCGTCCGCTGGTGGAGACCATCGCCGCAACGGGGCAGACCTTTCCGCCGGTGGCCGTGCTGGCGATTGCCGTGCCGGCGATCGGTTTTGGGCAGGAGCCTGCCATCATTGCGCTGATCTTGTACGGCGTGTTGCCCATTCTGCAAGGGACGCTGGCGGGCATTGCGGCGGTGCCTGCATCGGTGCTGAGCGTAGCGGAAGGGATGGGAATGAGCGCCTGGCAGCGGCTACTGAAGGTTGAACTGCCGCTGGCCGCACCGGTGATTATTGCCGGTGTGCGGACGTCCGTGATCATCAACATTGGTACGGCAACCATCGCGTCGACGGTCGGGGTCAATACGCTGGGGACGCCAATCATTATTGGGTTAAGCGGGTTTAACACGGCCTATATTATTCAGGGGGCGGTTCTGGTTGCGCTGGCGGCGATTGTGGTGGATCGCCTGTTTGAACGCCTGGCCGGATACCTCAGCCAACACCGCCGCGAACAATAAACGAGTAACCTGCAAGCATAACGCCACCGATACCGCTGACGGCCATCAGTGCAAAAAGGGTAATTACGGCCAGTTTCGTTGCCTTCATCATGTGCTCCTGTTGTTAACGGAACAATTATACGGTGAAGCGCAGCTGTTAATGAACCATTAAATGCGTTACAACGCATTTGGCCCCAGCGAGTAAACGGGATAACCATGTTCGCGCCATTCCGTCAGGAGCTGCTGCTGGGAAGCGGAGGGGACTTCGCCACACCAGACCAGCAGCGTCTGCCCCTCAAACAGTTCCGGCCTGAGCTGTGCCAGGGAGTGTGCAAGCACGTCAACGCGCCAGCCCTGCTGGGTGGCAATCCAGGCTTCGAGCCACAGCCGGGTGGTATCGTGGACGTTCCAGCCGATCACCAGCGCATCTTTGCTGTTTTTATTCCGCGCTGAGGCAAGACAGACGGAAATATAGTTAATCAGCACGCCATCAAGCATGCTGAGCAGTGCCTGTAAGGTGGTTTGCTGACACTGAAGCCGACGCCGTAGGGGAATAAAAAGATGGGTGATCAGGGTTTGCGCGGGGTAGTCTCGACCCTGTTCTTTGATCCAGCCGCGCAGACGCTGCAAATTGCCGGTCTGCAACAGCCTCAGCAGCGTTTCCTGCTGCTCGCGCCAGAGATGCTGCGTATCAGGATCGTCCTGGCTCAGAAGCGACTTCACCTTGCCTACCTGTACGCCATTGTCGATCCAGCTTTTGATCTCGCGAATCCGGTCAATATCCGCATCGTTAAACAGGCGGTGCCCGCCGTCCGTTCTTTGCGGCTTAAGCAATCCATACCGTCGCTGCCACGCCCGTAGCGTAACGGGATTGATATCACACAGGAGTGCCACTTCACCTATCGTGTAAAGCGCCATTTTCGCCCCCAGGCTTGCGCGTCCCCAGCTTAACTGTAGACCCACTTTGCGGAACCAGGAAGATTTGATTCTTTTTTGTACAAATTATACGAAAGACAGGTTATCTCCGGCAAAAGGTGTGATGACGGACACGATTTATCGCTTTTTTGGCACGTTTCAAAGAAAGTTAACCGCCATCAGTGTATGTTACGCGTTTTTAGAATGTGCGGTTTGTGAGTATGTACGAGTTTAATCTGGTGCTGCTGTTGCTTCAGCAGATGTGCGTGTTTCTTGTCATCGCCTGGTTGATGAGCAAAACGCGCCTGTTCATTCCGCTGATGCAGGTCACCGTCCGTCTGCCGCACAAATTCCTCTGCTACGTCGTATTTTCCATATTCTGCATTATGGGGACCTGGTTTGGTCTCCATATTGAAGATTCCATCGCCAATACGCGCGCCATTGGCGCGGTAATGGGCGGGCTGCTCGGAGGCCCGGTCGTGGGCGGTCTGGTGGGGTTAACCGGCGGCCTGCACCGCTATTCGATGGGCGGTATGACGGCACTAAGCTGCATGATCTCCACCATTGTCGAAGGGCTGCTCGGTGGTCTCGTCCACAGCTATATGATTAAGCGCGGACGGCCGGATAAAGTGTTCAGTCCCCTTACCGCCGGGGCGATCACCTTCGTGGCGGAAATGGCGCAGATGGCGATCATCCTGCTGATCGCGCGCCCGTTTGACGATGCGTTACATCTGGTCAGCAGCATTGCCGCACCGATGATGGTCACCAATACCGTAGGTGCGGCGCTGTTTATGCGCATTCTGCTCGACAAACGCGCCATGTTCGAAAAATACACCTCGGCATTTTCTGCCACCGCCTTAAAAGTTGCGGCGTCGACGGAAGGGATCCTGCGGCAGGGATTCAACGAGGAGAACAGCATGAAGGTGGCGCAGGTGCTGTATAAAGAGCTGGATATCGGGGCCGTGGCGATTACCGATCGCGAAAAGTTGCTGGCGTTTACCGGTACCGGGGACGACCACCATCTTCCAGGTAAGCCGATCTCCTCGGCCTACACTTTGCGCGCTATTGAAACGGGTGAAGTGGTGTATGCCGACGGGAATGAAGTGCCGTACCGCTGTTCCCTGCATCCGCAGTGCAAACTTGGCTCTACGCTGGTCATTCCCCTGCGGGGCGAAAACCAGCGCGTCATGGGCACCATTAAGCTTTACGAAGCCAAAAATCGCCTGTTCAGCTCCATCAACCGCACGCTGGGGGAGGGGATCGCCCAGCTGCTTTCGGCGCAAATCCTGGCGGGGCAGTATGAACGGCAAAAAGCGCTGCTGACGCAGTCAGAAATTAAGCTCTTGCACGCTCAGGTGAATCCGCATTTCCTGTTTAACGCGCTCAACACGCTGAAGGCGGTGATCCGCCGCGACAGCGATCAGGCCGCGCAGCTGGTGCAATTTCTGTCGACATTTTTCCGCAAAAACCTGAAGCGTCCCTCGGAGATCGTCACCCTCGCGGACGAGATTGAGCATGTAAACGCCTATCTGCAAATTGAAAAAGCGCGCTTCCAGTCACGATTACAGGTGTCGTTATCCGTCCCGGATGAGCTGGCGTATCAGCATCTTCCGGCCTTTACCCTGCAACCGATTGTGGAGAACGCCATTAAGCATGGGACGTCGCAGCTGCTGGGAACCGGAGAAATCATGATTTCCGCTTCCCGTTTTAACCACCATCTGGTGCTGGATATTGAAGATAACGCGGGGCTGTATGAAGCCTCCGCGTCAGGCGGTCTGGGCATGAGCCTGGTGGATAAACGCCTGCGCGCACATTTTGGTGATGACTGCGGTATCACCGTCGCCTGTGAGCCAGACCGCTATACCCGAATTACCTTACGATTGCCGCTGGAGGAGAACGCATGTTAAGAGTGCTGATTGTTGATGATGAGCCGTTAGCACGGGAAAACCTGCGTGTCCTGTTGCAGGAGCAGAGTGATATTGAGGTCGTGGGGGAATGCGCCAATGCCATTGAAGGCATCGGTGCGGTGCATAAACTGCGCCCGGACGTGCTGTTCCTCGATATTCAGATGCCGCGCATCAGCGGTCTGGAGATGGTCGGCATGCTCGACCCGGAGCACCGCCCCTATATCGTCTTTCTGACGGCCTTTGATGAGTACGCGGTAAAGGCGTTTGAAGAGCACGCGTTTGATTATCTGCTGAAACCGATTGAAGAGAAACGCCTTGAAAAGACCCTGACCCGTCTGCGCCAGGAGCGTACCGCGCAGGACGTGACGCTGCTGCCGGAGCATCAGCAGCCCCTGAAGTTTATCCCCTGTACCGGGCACAGCCGGATTTACCTCCTGCAAATGGACGACGTTGCCTTTGTCAGCAGTCGTCTGAGCGGGGTATACGTCACCAGCGCTGAAGGCAACGAAGGCTTTACCGAGCTTACGTTACGCACGCTGGAGAGCCGCACGCCGCTGATCCGCTGTCATCGACAGTATCTGGTGAACATGGCGCACCTGAAGGAGATCCGCCTGGAAGATAACGGCCAGGCCGAACTGGTGCTACGTGCAGGGCAAACCGTGCCCGTCAGTCGTCGCTATCTGAAAAGTTTGAAAGAGGCGATAGGGCTGTAAAACTGGTACACTGCGCGCCATTGCATCATCGACATTCGAAGGCTCTATGCTAAGTAACGATATTCTTCGTAGCCTGCGCTACACCCTGAAAGCGAACAATAATGACATGGTGCGCATTCTTGCGCTCTCCGACATGGAATCCACGTCCGCCGGGTTCGACACCTGGATGACTAAAGAAGATGAAGAGGGTTTTGTTCGCTGCCCGGACATCATTCTGTCGGGCTTCCTGAACGGCCTGATCTACGACAAGCGCGGCAAAGATGAATCTGCGCCTGAGCTGGCGCTGGAGCGTCGGGTGAATAACAACACGGTGCTGAAAAAGCTGCGTATTGCGTTCTCCCTGAAAACTGACGACATTCTGGCGATCATGACCGAGCAGAAATTTCGCGTGTCGATGCCGGAAATCACCGCCATGATGCGCGCGCCGGATCATAAAAATTACCGCGAGTGTGGGGATCAGTTTCTGCGTTATTTCCTGCGTGGGTTGACGCAGCGGGTGCATAACCAGAAGGGGTGATTTTTAGCCGGGTGGCGGCCCCGCCTTACCCGGCTAAAAACTCGTTGGCCCGTGCAAGCGTAGCGCCGCCGGGCAAAAAAAAGCCGGATTCTCATCCGGCTTATTTATTACTTCACCTGCTGACCCGGCTTCGCGCCTTCGTCAGGGCTTAACAGGAAGATGTCTTTTCCGCCCGGGCCTGCGGCCATCACCATCCCTTCAGAGATGCCGAAGCGCATTTTACGCGGCGCCAGGTTTGCCACCATCACGGTCTGACGACCGATCAGCACCTGCGGATCAGGGTACGCGGAACGAATGCCGGAGAAGACGTTACGTTTCTCGCCGCCCAGATCCAGCGTCAGACGCAGCAGTTTGTCAGAACCTTCCACGAACTCCGCGTTTTCGATCAGCGCCACGCGCAGGTCGACTTTGGCGAAATCATCAAAGGTGATGGTCTCCTGAATCGGATCGTCCGCCAGCGGGCCGGTCACCGGCGCGGCAGCCGCTTTCACCTCTTCTTTTGATGCTTCCACCAGCGCGTCAACCTGTTTCATCTCGATGCGGTTATACAGCGCCTTGAAGGTGTTCACCTTGTGGCCGAGCAGCGGCTGCTGGATGGCATCCCAGGTCAGTTCGGTGTTCAGGAATGCTTCCGCGCGGGCTGCCAGCTGCGGCAGAACCGGCTTCAGCCAGGTCATCAGCACGCGGAACATGTTCAGACCCATGGTGCAGATCGCCTGCAAGTCGGCGTCGCGGCCTTCCTGTTTCGCCACCACCCATGGTGCCTGCTCGTCGACATATCGGTTGGCCACGTCTGCCAGCGCCATGATTTCGCGAATGGCTTTACCAAATTCACGACTTTCCCAGGCTTCGCCAACCGCAGCGGCGGCGTCGGTGAAGGTTTTATACAGCTCAGGATCGGCCAGTTCGGCAGAGAGCACGCCGTCAAAGCGTTTAGCGATAAAACCTGCGTTACGGGACGCCAGGTTCACCACCTTGTTGACGATGTCCGCGTTCACGCGTTGCACGAAATCTTCCAGATTCAGGTCGATATCGTCGATGCGGGAAGAGAGCTTCGCGGTGTAGTAGTAGCGCAGGCTATCCGCATCGAAGTGGTTCAGCCAGGTGCTGGCCTTAATAAACGTCCCGCGAGATTTGGACATCTTCGCACCGTTGACCGTTACGTAGCCGTGTACGAACAGGTTAGTCGGCTTGCGGAAATTGCTGCCTTCAAGCATCGCTGGCCAGAACAGGCTGTGGAAGTAAACGATGTCTTTGCCGATGAAGTGGTACAGCTCGGCGGTGGAATCTTTCTTCCAGTACTCGTCGAAGCTTAGGGTATCGCCGCGCTTGTCACACAGGTTCTTGAAGGAACCCATGTAGCCGATTGGCGCATCCAGCCAGACGTAGAAATATTTGCCCGGCGCGTTCGGGATTTCGAAGCCGAAGTATGGCGCATCGCGGGAGATATCCCACTGCTGCAGACCGGATTCAAACCACTCCTGCATCTTGTTCGCCACCTGCTCCTGCAGCGCGCCGCTGCGGGTCCACGCCTGCAGCATTTCGCTGAACGACGGCAGGTCGAAGAAGAAGTGCTCGGAGTCACGCATCACCGGCGTGGCGCCGGAAACCACGGATTTCGGCTCGATAAGCTCGGTCGGGCTGTAGGTCGCGCCACACACTTCGCAGTTATCGCCGTACTGGTCCGGGGATTTACATTTCGGACAGGTGCCTTTGACGAAACGGTCCGGCAGGAACATGCCTTTTTCCGGATCGTACAGCTGAGAGATGGTGCGGTTTTTAATGAAACCGTTCTCTTTCAGACGGGTGTAGATCAGCTCTGACAGCTCGCGGTTCTCGTCGCTGTGCGTGGAGTGATAGTTGTCATAGCTGATGTCAAAGCCAGCAAAATCGGTCTGATGCTCCTGACTCATTTCGGCGATCATCTGTTCCGGGGAAATTCCCAGCTGCTGCGCTTTCAGCATGATTGGGGTGCCGTGGGCATCGTCCGCACAGATGAAGTTCACCTCGTGGCCGCGCATTCGCTGGTAACGGACCCAGACATCAGCCTGGATATGCTCCAGCATGTGGCCGAGGTGGATTGAGCCGTTGGCGTACGGCAGGGCGCACGTTACCAGAATTTTTTTCGCGACTTGAGTCATAGTAGGCATTACTTCTTTTAACTGTGAAAAGGGTTTTCGATATTACCAAAAGGGGCATTATTAAGTAAGCACAAACCACGGCCTTTCAGGTAAACTTGTTCATCTAAGGTCTTATTCACAAGAACAAAGGAGTCGGGATGAGTTCTCAATCCCAGGCCAAATCACCGGAAGCCTTACGAGCAATGGTCGCCGGGACGCTGGCTAATTTTCAGCATCCAACCCTGAAGCACAATCTCACGACGCTGAAAGCGCTTCATCATGTCGCATGGCTGGACGATACGCTGCACATTGAGCTGCAGATGCCGTTCGTCTGGACCAGCGCCTTTGATGCCCTGAAAGAGCAAACCAGTTCTGAGCTGCTGCGCATTACTGGCGCAAAAGCAATTGACTGGAAGCTAAGCCACAGCATCGCCACGCTCAAGCGCGTGAAAAATCAGCCGGGCGTTAACGGCGTGAAGAACATCATCGCCGTCAGTTCTGGCAAGGGTGGGGTGGGTAAATCGTCGACCGCCGTGAACCTGGCGCTTGCGCTGGCGGCAGAAGGGGCGAAAGTCGGCATTCTGGATGCTGATATTTATGGCCCGTCCATTCCGAACATGCTGGGTGCTGAAAACCAGCGTCCAACTTCGCCGGACGGTACCCACATGGCGCCGATCGTGGCGCACGGTCTGGCGACCAACTCCATTGGTTACCTGGTCACGGACGATAACGCAATGGTCTGGCGCGGCCCGATGGCCAGCAAAGCTTTGCTGCAAATGTTGCAGGAGACAATGTGGCCTGACCTCGATTATCTGGTGCTGGACATGCCGCCGGGCACCGGTGATATCCAGCTGACGCTGGCGCAGAACATTCCGGTCACCGGCGCCGTCGTGGTCACCACGCCGCAGGATATCGCGCTGATCGACGCCAAAAAAGGCATCGTGATGTTCGAGAAGGTGGAGGTGCCGGTACTCGGCATCGTCGAAAACATGAGCATGCACATTTGCAGCAACTGTGGACACCATGAGCCGATCTTCGGTACCGGCGGTGCGGAGAAGCTGGCGGCGCAATATCACACCCAACTGCTGGGGCAACTGCCGCTGCATATCACACTGCGTGAAGATCTGGATAGCGGTAAGCCGACGGTGGTCAGCCGTCCTGATAGCGAATTCACGGAAATCTATCGTCAGCTGGCGGGGCGCGTTGCGGCGCAACTGTACTGGCAGGGGGACGTGATCCCGAGCGAGATCGCCTTCCGCGCGGTGTAACGCCTCTGCGCGTCAGTGCCGGGTGGCGGCCTCGCCTTACCCGGCCTACCTCGATTTTGTAGGTCAGGTAAGCTTAGCGCCACCTGACTTTACCCAAGCCGATAGTGCATCAAATAATACTCTCCTTCCGGAGAATCCCCCGTCGCCTCAATGTGCCAGCCGTGGCGCTGGTAAAACGCAACCGCCCGCTCATTCTTCACCAGACACTTCAGCGCGCCTGTACTGGTAAACGTCCTCTGTACTTGTTCCAGTAACAAACGGCCAACTCCCAGACGCTGATACTGCGGGTCGACAAACAGATTGTGCAAAAAGTTATCATTTTCCCAGACGGAGGCAAACCCTACCCGGTGACCGTCGTGAATCGCAACCCAGATCTGCTCGTCACGCGTTGCGGCGTCAAAATCCTCAAGCTGCCATTCAGAATTGTCCAGCCATGGCCAGGCCACGCGTCGTGCATGCAGGTACAGCGTGCGCAGAAATGGCCGGTCGTCCTCCTGCCAGGGCCGGATCATCGTATCAGCGGTGATAGAAAATATCTCCGTTATAGGCTTTGTAGATTTTGCCATCAGCATCGCCAATCAGAACATAATTTTCACCCATGTAGGTCCAGTGCGTACCGGCATCGGGCGCGGGAAGGTTACGTAGCTGGTACTGTTTGATGGTGTACTCTGGCGTCTGATACTGCGCGGGCGCGGTATCGCCAATCTTAAATTTGGTGAAGTCGGCGATGAACTCCTGCTCTTCATAAGCCTTAATGCCGGAAGGCGCGGCGGCCGTTTGCGGGGCTGCGAATGCGGAGCCCGCCAGAGACAGTAATACACCCAGAAGCACCAATTTACGCTTAGCCATTTTTTCTCCAGTGATATCGTTATGGATACGCTTGTCTGCGGGGGACAGTGCGGCAGACAGCCCATTTTAAGTATCAAAACAGGGTGTGTTTGAAAAAAAATGTAACAAAAGTGAACGGTTTTGTGTAGTGCCAGCGGTTGTGAGTATTTTTGATATGAATGCGTGCTGACGGGAATAATTCATTGTAACTATCGTTTTGCTGAATTAATTCTGAAAATACATTGTTGCCGTAATTTTATAAACTGTAGATCGTGCTTTTTTTTGCCACAGGCTTTAAGATTTTCAGGAAGATTATATTTTAATTAATTGCCCGTCACAGATCGGGCAATTCGTGTCTTCACTTTTAGATTACGTTTTAGTATTCCGTTGAAAAGAAACTTATTTCAAGCGTGGGTTAGCGCAGGGCTGCGCCCCGTCGGGCGTTCGCTACGAGCAGGGATGATAAGTATATATAAATGAAAAACACAACAGCATTATCTGTAATATTCTTAGCAATAAGTCAGTTGGCGGGGTGCGTAATTTCTCCTGGCCAAACGTTAAGTTCCGCAGGCAAAAAAATAATTGCGCCGGCTGATCTCAATAATAGTTTAGATAAACAAATCGAAATTTATCCACTTACGCCCGGATTAATTGAGAAACTACGTCCCGCAGCAGCTAAATCTCAGGCAAATCCTAATCTTGATGAGCAGGTCAAAAACTGGGAATACCGTATTGGAATCGGTGACATCCTGACGGTCACCGTCTGGGATCACCCGGAGCTGACTACGCCCGCGGGACAGTATCGCAGCGCAAGCGATACGGGAAACTGGGTCAATGCCGATGGCACGCTCTTTTATCCTTACGTGGGTAAACTGCACGTGGCGGGAAAAACGGTTTCCAGAGTGCGCGAGGAGATCACCGCGCGGCTGGATAACGTCATTGAAAGCCCTCAGGTCGACGTCAGCGTTGCCGCTTTCCGTTCGCAAAAAGCCTACGTTACGGGAGAAGTGGCGAAATCTGGCCAGCAGGCCATCACCAACATTCCGCTGACGGTTATGGATGCCGTTAATGCCGCAGGTGGGCTTACTGCTGATGCGGACTGGCGGAACGTGGTGCTGACTCACAACGGTCAAGATTCCCGAATTTCCCTGTATGCCCTGATGCAGCATGGCGATTTAACCCAGAATAAGCTGCTCAACCCTGGCGACATCTTGTTTATTCCCCGCAACGATGCGCTGAAAGTATTCGTGATGGGCGAAGTTGTTAAACAGAGCACGCTGAAGATGGATCGCAGCGGCATGACGTTGGCTGAAGCGCTCGGCAATGCCGGTGGCCTGGACCAGAATATGGCTGATGCGACGGGTATTTTTGTTATCCGCTCGGTACGCGAGTCCGGGAAAATTGCGAATATCTATCAACTGAATGCAAAAGACGCTTCGGCCATGGTGCTGGGCACCGAGTTTCAGCTTGAGCCTTACGACATTGTCTATGTCACCACTGCTCCACTCTCCCGCTGGAATCGCGTAATAACACAGCTTGTTCCGACAATCAGCGGGGTGCATGACCTCACCGAAACGGTTCGTTATATCAGATCGTGGCCGCAATAATGTTCGAATCAATACTCGTGGTATGTACCGGAAATGTCTGCCGTTCTCCGATTGGAGAACGGCTTTTGCGCCAGCACTTGCCCGACAGACACATCACCTCGGCGGGAATACTCGGCCTTGAGGGGTATCCGGCGGATGAGTGCGCCCAGGACGTGGCCTGGCGGCATGGGATCTCCCTCGACGGTCATGTGGCGCGCAGGCTGACACGCAGGCTGATGCAGGGATCCGATCTCATCCTGGTTATGGAGCCGGAACATCTTCGCTTCATTGCAGCCATGGCACCGGAAAACAGGGGGAAGTCGCTGCTTTTTGGGCAGTGGCTGGAGCCGCAGGATATCCCAGACCCCTATCGTAAAAGCCGTGAAGCGTTTGAATATGTGTTCGGGCTATTGGGTAAAGCCAGCCAGGAATGGGCACGTCGTTTAGGACAGAAAGGAATAAAGCATTAATGTCGTCTTACACAACAGACAGTTATGGTGCAGGGGCACCCGAACAAAATGAAATCGATCTCGTTCGTTTGCTCGGCGAAATGATCGACCACCGCACGATGATATTGTGCGTGACTTTCCTTTTCACTTTATGCGCGGGCCTCTATGCCTGGGTTACGCCACCTGTTTATCAGGCGGATGCTATGGTGCAAATAGAAAGCAAACAGGATAACGGCCTGCTCAAAGGCTTGAGCCAGCTGGGCACCGATATTTCGCCGGATGTTGCCCCTGAAATTTTACTGTTGAAATCTCGCATGATCCTCGGCGAGACCGTCGACAAATTAGATCTGACGTATCAGGCAAAGCAGCGCGTTTTGCCTGTGGTGGGGCGTCTCTGGCAGCGTCTGCAAGGGCGTGGCCAGGGCAACATAACGTTAGGCGAACTCCAGATCCCGCAGGTGGAGGGCAAAGCGCAAGAACTCACGCTGACCGTACAGGAAGCGGGAAGGTATCACCTGACGGGCGAAAACATTGAGGCAGACGGCCAGGTTGGTAAAACGCTGGTTACGCAAGGGATCGTGCTGCGGGTGACTTCGATTGAGGCGACGCCAGGCACACAGTTTTCGCTTAAGTCGTTGACGCGCCTGGAGACGATCAATGCACTGAAGAAGCGTCTGACGGTCGTGGAATCGGAGAAACAGAGCGGTATTGTGACCTTAACCCTGACGGGTGAAGATCCTGACAAAATCGCCCGGGTGCTGAATGCGATAGCTGAAAATTATCTTCAGCAAAATATCGCGCGCCAGGAGGCTCAGGATTCGCGTAGTCTGGATTTTTTACAGGAGCAGTTACCGAAAATCAGAGCGGACCTGGATCAGGCTGAAGCGCGGCTGAATGCCTACCGGGCGCAGCGCGACTCTGTGGATCTGTCTTTAGAGGCAAAATCCGTCCTGGATCAGGTTGTGAACGTTGAGAATCAGCTAAATGAGCTGACGTTCCGGGAGGCAGAAATTTCCCAGCTCTTTAAAAAGAGTCACCCTACCTACCGTGCATTGCATGAAAAAAGACAAACCCTTGTGCGGGAACGGGATCGTCTTAATAACCGTGTGTCCTCGATGCCCTCCACGCAGCAGGAGATTTTACGCCTGAGCCGCGATGTTGAGTCGGGCCGCACGATTTATTTACAGCTTTTGACGCGTCAGCAGGAGCTGAATATTTCCCGCTCCAGCGCTGTCGGGAACGTGAGGATCATTGATGAGGCGGTTACACTCCCGGATCCGATAAAACCGCGAAAAGCGCTAATCATTGCGCTTGGCGCGCTGTTCGGGCTCATCCTTTCAATGGGGACCGTACTGGTACGTCAGGCGTTCAAACGTGGGATCACGCTTTCCGAACAGCTGGAAGCGCAGGGGATGCCGGTTCTGGCGACGTTACCACGTTCACAGTGGCTGTGGAGTAAAACGCATTTGCGCAGAAAAAATCCGTTTTCTCGTCGCTGGACACACAAAACCTCGGATGTACCTTTCCTGCCAGTCGATCGACCTGCTGATATGTTTGTTGAAGCGGTACGCGGGCTGCGAACCAGTCTGCATTTCACCATGATGGAGGCTGAGAATCGCATTGTGATGATTTCTGGCCCCACGCAGGACTGCGGAAAAACGCTGGTGGCGACGAACCTGGCGGCCATTGCCGGGCAGAGCGGTCAGCGGGCGCTGTTTATTGATGCGGATATGCGCCAGGGTTATGTGCATAATATTTTTGGCCTGGAGAACCGCCACGGATTATCCTGCCTGCTGGAAGGGAAGCGCGACTTTGGGGAGGTCATTCAGCATGCTGAAAAAGGGGGAATTGACGTCATCACCTGCGGCCCGGAACCCCTGCGTCCGTTAGAAATGCTGTTAAGCGAACGGTTCATTGACATCATGTCCTGGGTTAACGAGCAATATGACATTGTCATCATCGATACACCCCCAGTTCTTGCCGTCAATGATGCCGCGCTGGTTGCCAGAGCAGCCGGAACAACGCTAATGGTTGCCCGTTACGATAAAACCAGCGTGAAAGAGATGGAGAATACCGTTAAACGTCTACAGCACGTTGGCGTGAAGGTCAGCGGCACAATCCTCAACGATATTGTTAAATCCGCAGCGCTGTTTTACAGCTCGGGGTACAGCCAGTATGACTACGGTTATGCTTCGAGGAAAAAAGGATAGGGGCGTCAGGACGGGAAAATAAACCCTCTCCCGGATGGGAGAGGGAAAAGCATTACTTCGCCATCACTTCCTGCGCGGTACGCTCAACCAGAGACAGCAGGACTTTAACGTCCTCCAGCGTCACGGTTGGGTTCAGCAGGGTCAGCTTCAGGCAGGTGACGCCGTTATGCTCGGTCACCCCGACGTTTGCGCGGCCGGATTCCAGCAGTGCATCGCCAATTTTCTGGTTCAGCAGGGCGATACCGGCGTCATCCATCTGGGTCTGCGGACGGAAGCGGAACAGCACGCTTGCCAGCTGGGGTTGCATAACCAGTTCCAGAGCAGACTGCTCTTTTACGTAAGCCGCAACCTGCTGTGCCAGCGTCACGCCGTGATCGATAATTGCCGCGTATTGCTCCTGACCCAGCGCTTCCAGGCTCATCCACAGTTTCAGCGCGTCGAAACGACGGGTGGTTTGCAGAGATTTGGAAACCAGGTTAGGCACGCCCGCTTCTTCATCGAACTCAGAGTTCAGGTAAGCCGCCTGATAGCGCATCAGCTCATAATGACGTGCTTCTTTCAGCAAGAAGGCACCGCAGCTGATGGTCTGGAAGAACTGCTTGTGGAAGTCCAGCGTCACGGAATCCACCAGCTCGATGCCGTCCAGGTAGTGACGATACTGCTCGGACATCAGCAGCGCGCCGCCCCAGGCCGCATCAACGTGTACCCAGATATTCTGTTTCGCAGCCAGCTCGGCAATGGCACGCAGCGGATCGATAGCACCCGCATCCGTCGTGCCGGCCGTGGCCACAATCGCCAGGATCTGTTCGCCGTTCGCGTTGCACTGTTCGATTTTCGCCGCCAGATCGGTGAGATCCATGCGGGAGAATTCATCAGTTTTCACCTGCACCACGGACTGGTAGCCCAGACCCATCAGCGCCATGTTTTTCTGCACGGAGAAGTGGGCGTTTTCAGAGCACAGCACGCGAATTTTGCGCAGATCGCCCACCAGACCGTCCTGCTGTACCGAGTGGCCCTGACGCGCGAAGAACGCATCACGCGCCAGCATCAGGCCCATCAGGTTACTCTGGGTGCCGCCGCTGGTGAAGACGCCTGCGTCGCCAGCCTGATAACCCACGCGGGTACGCAGCCATTCGATCAGCTTGATCTCAATAATGGTTGCGGACGGGCTTTGATCCCAGGAGTCCATACTCTGGTTGGTGGCGTTAATCAGCACTTCCGCCGCCTGGCTAACCACCAGGCTTGGGCAGTGCAGGTGCGCCACGCACTGCGGGTGATGAACGGACAAACTGTCTTTCAGGAAGAACTCCACGGCGCGTTCAATCGCCGCTTCGTTGCCCAGCCCTTTCGGGTTGAAATCCAGCTTAATACGGTCGCGCAGCTCCGCGACCGTTTTGCCCTGGTACATCTCAGGTTGTTTCAGCCACTGCATCACAGCCTGAGTGCTTTGTTCAATCGCCTGCTGGTAAGCTTCAATGCTCTGGGCAGAGGAGAACAAAATTGGGTTTGAATCAGACATCGTAATCAACAACTCCGGTTACGCCGGGCGAACGCCCGCAGCAAGCAGTGCCTGCTCGAATTTATCCAGGAACACTTTCAGCTCGTCATCGCTGATCAGCAGTGACGGCAGCAGACGCAGAACGATACCGTTACGGCCGCCACGCTCCAGAATCAGGCCTGCTTCGAAGCACTTCTTCTGGATCAGTGCAGACAGCTCGCCATCGCCCGGGAAGCAACCCATGTGGTCGGCGGCTTCATGTGGCTTAACGATTTCAATACCGATCATCATGCCCAGACCGCGAACGTGGCCGATAACCGGATAGCGTTTCGCCATCTCTTTCAGCTGGCCTTTCAGCCATTCGCCCTGTGCGGCCACTTTGCCCGCGATATTCTGGTCTTTCAGGATCTTCAGCGTCGTCAGACCGGTTGCCATCGCCAGCTGGTTGCCGCGGAAGGTACCGGTGTGGTGACCAGGCGCCCACGCATCGAACTGCTTCTTGATACCGAGCACAGCCAGTGGCAGACCGCCGCCAACTGCTTTGGACATCACGATGATGTCAGGCTCAATGCCTGCGTGTTCGAAGGCAAAGAATTTACCGGTACGGGCAAAGCCAGCCTGAACTTCGTCGAGGATCAGCAGAATGCCGTGTTCCTGAGTCACTTTACGGATGCGCTGCAACCACTCAGCCGGAGCCGGGTTCACGCCGCCTTCGCCCTGAACAGCTTCCAGGATCACCGCGGCAGGTTTACGCACGCCGCTTTCAACGTCGTTGATCAGGTTATCGAAGTAGTAGGTCAGCGCCTTCACGCCCGCTTCACCACCGATACCCAGTGGGCAGCGGTACTCGTGTGGGTAAGGCATGAACTGGACTTCTGGCATCATACCGTCAACCGCTTCTTTCGGAGACAGGTTACCGGTGACGGACAGTGCACCGTGGGTCATACCGTGGTAACCACCAGAGAAACTGATGATACCGCTGCGACCGGTTACTTTTTTCGCCAGCTTCAGCGCCGCTTCAACGGCGTCAGCCCCGGACGGGCCAGTGAATTGCAGACAGTACTCTTTGCCCTGACCAGGCAACAGAGAGAGGAGGTATTCTGAAAACGCGTCTTTCAACGGCGTAGTCAGATCCAGGGTATGTAACGGCAAGCCGCTGGTAATGACATTTTGGATGCTTTTCAGCACATCAGGATGATTGTGGCCAAGCGCGAGGGTGCCTGCGCCTGCTAAACAGTCAAGGTATTCTTTATTATCTGCATCGGTGATCCACACGCCTTCTGCTTTCGTGATCGCTAAAGGCAGTTTGCGCGGATAACTCCTGACGTTAGATTCAAACTCGGCCTGACGGGCCAGATAGGTTTCGTTGCTTTTGTGGGCATCTACGGTGTCAATACGGACTTTATCCGTCATCATATCACTCCTACAACCGCCGCTTCGTTATGAGCAACGATTGAATAAAAAGTTAAAAAACAGATGGGGCCTGAAAAAAACGCCGCCAATATAGAGCCTTTTGTCACCGGGCTCAATGGTTAATTTGTTTACTGTTTTGTGACACAGGGCACAGGGGAGGGGATAACCTCATTTTCCGGCAAAAATATGCAGTTTATTCTCAATAAAAACAGTGGCTTATATATGGATTGTCAGCATTGTAAAATCAGATGAAAGAGTGTGGCAAATTGTGCGCCTGGCAGGCTAAAAGGAGGCGGAGAGCCTCCTTAGACTGTTTATTTTTGAGTAACGCGTAAAACGCCGTGTTCACGTCCCTTTGTTTTATTCCATGACGCGTCCGTAATACCGTTTTCATCCAGGCTTATCGATATCACAAAACCGTTACCATGGATCTCATAGAAATTCGCATTCAGACGTTTAACGCTGGCTTTTTTGCCGTTCACGGTAGCGCTAAAAAAGCCGTTAGAAAGGGTAGCGTTAACCGTATCCGACGAGAACGAGGCTTCGCGAAGGGGATCGTGAACGGATGCCGTTGGTTCGTGTTGTGCCGCGTTTTCCGCTTTGGTTTTGCTGATATCGCAAGATCCATCGCCAGCGCTAATTTGCGTGCATCCCGAGCGCTCTAACTGAGCACGATAGTGTGCGCTAATGGCGTGTGCAGGCGAAATACACCCAGCAAGTACGGCAGCGCTTAACACTAGCATCATTGATTTTTTCATTTTATCACCTTAAAAACGACACAAATAATAAGAAACGTACATAATGCCGATCCAGACCCCGACCGAAATAAGCAATAGATACAGGGCAGCTGAAATAAAAATGTGTTTGAGCATGTTATTGGCCATCATCATACTTTCCATCAGCGAAGTACTGTCGCCCTGAAAAGCTTCCTCTATTATGAATGTAGTCGAGTTACGTGTTTTTCTTAAAAGCCAATCCCGATGCCTGCGCCCATAGCAAGATCATTATTTGTAGAATCGCTTACGCCAGCTTTAACGATGGTGTTGCTACCAACGTGGAAGGATGCACCCACACTAACAGCTTGCTCGTCTTTAAAGCTACCTACACCAGCAGAGAACATGACAGCCTGATCTTTCTCTACTTGAGGCATAGAGGCGATAGCTACAGCGCTAGCAGCACCTGAACGGGCTTCTTTCTTATTGCTATCAACTTCATCTTTCAGGCTCTTGAATTGAGAGTTAGTGTTAACTTGCGCTTGTGCGAACACTTGTTGAGCAGCTTTCAGATCTTTAGCTTGTGCTGTAGTTTGGGTATTGAGTGACTTAACCAGATTGATAGTTTTAGTATCAACTTCTTTCTTAGTGATGGTAGTTGTGATTCCGTTAGAGCCAGCTTTACCTGCATCCCCTTTATCCCCTTTATCCCCTTTATCACCTTTAGCGCCAGTGTCGCCCTTATCACCTTTGATGGAATCTCCTTTATCTCCTTTATCTCCTTTCTCACCCTTAACACCTGGAGCACCATCTTTCCCAGCTATACCTTGTGCGCCTGTATCACCTTTTAAACCTTGCGCACCTGTAGCACCATCTTTACCATCGATCCCGTTTTTACCATCAACACCATCTTTACCATCTACGCCGTTAGTCGGCTTAGGAGCGTTTTCTAATGCTGTAAGGCGGGTAGAGTTATTACCAGCCATGATAAGAGCAGTGTTAGCGTTTGTATCGGCTTGATTAGCTGTATCTTGCGCAATCTGTGCTTTATCAGCAAGAAGCTGTTTAGCCCCTTGTAAGTCACTGTTGACGTTATCAATAGCAGAAGTATTAGCTGTTGCAGTAGTTAATGCACTATTTGCTGTTTGTGCATTACGCAGGATTTCAACGTGATCACTAGCCTGATTACCTTCAACAGTGGTAAGGCGTTTACCTTGCTCAATTACAACAGTATCAGAAGCCGCAATATGGGAAGCGTTTTTATCAGCTAATGTTTTAGCCTGATCCGCCGTATCTTGTGCAGTAGAAGCAGCAGAGGAAGCAGTATTAATAGCTGTATCTTGTTGACTATTTACCTGATTGATTGCAGGGATTTTGTTAAAATACACATCAGCAATATCATTCGATAGACCATCAACTTGACCTTGCAAATTACTATGTGCTGTTTCCAGATCCTGACCACTGGAAAGAACTACATCACTAGCGGGTGTAGCAGCTTTAACAACACTAGATAACAGGATGCCAAAAACAGTAATAGCCATTACTGATTTGTTAATACATTTCATTTGAAAGACTCGCATTAATTTAATTAAGTGGTAACTGTGCTGAACTATAAATAGTTTACGTTTGGGAATGTTGATCTAAATCACAGTTAGCACATATGGCTTAAATGGTTGGATGTGATATTAAAGGCATTTAAGCATTACAAAACAAGGGGTTGTATAGACACTGTGTTTCTAGATGTATAAGTTGATGTTTATAAATGAAATTATATTTCAAGTTCATTCAATGGATTTTTTAAATGTATACTTTGAATCATAATTCATAACTTTCATATGAAATTAACTTCAATTGAAGCTGAAAGTAAGCATTATGAATGAGGAAAAACGGGTTAATATAAGATTTTTAACAAAAAGTGCTATTTTTTAATAAAAGGTAAAAAAAGTAACAAAATCTGGCACCAAGACCTTTTCAAGTGTTGCTATAATTAAATATTAAAAGAGAATATTCACACAGGAGAGCAATGAATGAAAGTAAGCAAAGCTTACAAATTCATAAATACTTCAGGAGTTACTTATTACTCTTTGTAAATATGTTTTTGATTTTGACTTACTCGAATAAAACTTGTTTTATTCGTATAGGTAAGCAATTAAAGAAAGTTATTAATCTACTTTCTAATCCTTCTAATAACAACACAAATCATAGATTTGGTTGTAAGTAAAATCAAAACATTAAATTCAAAAACACCGATAGAGAAAAGCAAAAGCCAATAAAATTTATATAAGAGAGTTAGTTATTTCCCTTATCGTTCTCTTATGCCCTTTTACCTTATTGTGGTTTTCCCTCTTATCGGAATATTAAGCATGCGTTCAGCTTGCGAAATTATTTAATCATCCATATATATTTATACAAAGTAATCGTAAGCGCTTGCAAAGCTCCCTGTTATTTATGTATGGATGGATAAGTAATTTCAGGAACAAAAAACAATTATTGACAACCGGAATGTCTGATTGTTTTTAAGTTGGTGTTTATTATTAGAATATTTGCCAACTTTTTTTATTCGAGAATTAAGCTTCTCAAAACATGTTTGTGATCACGTTAGTGATAAAATAACGAAACCTCCTAATATGAAAGGAAGATCTCCAGGCGGGGAATCATCTAATCATTTAGGAGGTTTTTGTTTATACCGCCTGATAAACAAGGAAGTAAATATTATGCCAAAATCATCTATCACTATTGGTGATGTATTCATTACTAACAATTGTGGGTTTTGTACTGTCATTGATTATACAAACAAAGATAGCGTAACTATCAAATTTGATAATACAGGTTTCATTACAAAGGTTAGAGCAAGAAATTTAAAATCAGGACAAGTAAAAGATCCCTATGCAATCTCGGTTTGTGAGGTTGGTTTTATAGGAGTGGGTGTACCAACTACGATTAATGGAAAACTTACAAGAATCTATAGTTTATGGGTACATATGCTTACACGTTGTTATAGTGAAAAGTATCACTTAGATTTCCCTAGCTATAAAGGTTGTAGTGTTGCCCCTCGTTGGTGTTGTTTTGCTAATTTTGCTAACGACATCAAAACACTTGAAGGGTATGAAGATTGGTTAGATCCGCATAATAAAATTTGCCTCGATAAAGATGCAAAAGATCCAGGTAATAAACTCTATAGTATTGATACGTGTCGTTTCATTACCTCTTATGAAAACATTGCTGATGCTTCCTATCGTCGCTCTCATTGATTCCTTTCTGCCTTTCCTTATCGGTGCTCTTAGTCTTTTGTGTTCGCTCCTGCCTTGCGTGAAGAAGCGATGACCGGGAAGGCTTTAGCTTTCGACGGTCGCAAATGCTTTAGCTTTGCGGCCTACTTTCCTACGCTCAACATCATTAAGCGGTATACAAGCGGGTTAACACATTTCAGGTGCTTCATTATGTGATTTAGCTATTCCAGGTGTGATAACTGCTGTGATAAATACTGTGATAATTCGAAAAATCTTGCACCCTGCCTACGGCCCCGGTTACACTAAACACCTACAAATTGTTTGTGTGTAAATGATTGTTTTCTAAGTAATTTGACTCGGGGTAGTGTTCGCTTGAACATTTGAGAAATACCCGTATTACCTGATCTGGATAATGCCAGCGTAGGGAAGTCAGATGCCTACCCGGTCATCGCTTCTTTCCGCACGGCAGGAGCGAAACCATGCAGCCTGACCTGCTCGACTCACACGTTTTACATCAATTCCGAACCCGTTCCCCGCTCACGCACTGTATGACCAACGATGTCGTGCAGACCTTCACCGCCAACGTTCTGCTCGCGCTCGGTGCTTCCCCGGCAATGGTGATCGAAGCCGAGGAAGCGGAACAGTTTGCCGCGCTTGCCGATGCCCTGCTCGTCAACGTTGGCACGCTCACCGCGCCGCGCGCCCAGTCGATGCGTCGGGCTATTGAGAGCGCGGTAGCCGCGGGCACACCCTGGGTTCTGGACCCCGTCGCGGTTGGCGCGCTGGCGTTCCGCACCCGTTTTTGCCAGCAAATATTATCCCTTAAACCTGCGGCCATTCGTGGCAACGCCTCCGAAATCCTCGCCCTTGCCGGAATGAGTGCGGGCGGACGTGGGGTCGATTCCACCGATACGGCAGCGAGCGCGTTGACCGCTGCGCAGGCGCTTGCCCGCCAGACCCACGCCGTTGTAGTCGTCACAGGGGAAGTGGATCACATCACCGACGGCCAGCGAACCCGTACGGTCGCGGGCGGCGACCCGCTGATGACCCGCGTGGTAGGAACTGGCTGTGCGCTCTCGGCGGTCGTCGCCGCCTGCTGCTCGCTGCCTGGCGACAGGCTTGATAACGCGGCGGCAGCCTGCGGCTTTATGAAGCGCGCAGGGTCAGTTGCCCTGACTCAAAGCCGGGGGCCCGGCAGCTTTGTCTCCGCGTTTCTGGACGCGCTTTACGCGCTGGAGGAACAGGTATGACGCGCATTAATGCCTTGACTATTGCGGGAACCGATCCCAGCGGCGGAGCGGGGATCCAGGCAGACCTGAAAACCTTCTCTGCGCTCGGCGCATACGGGTGCTCGGTTATCACCGCGCTGGTTGCGCAAAACACGCGCGGCGTACAGTCGGTGTATCGCATTGACCCGGATTTTGTCGCCGCGCAGCTGGATTCGGTATTCAGCGACGTACGTATCGACACCACCAAGATCGGCATGCTGGCAGAGGCGGACATTGTTGAAGCGGTCGCTGAACGTCTCAAACACTACCAGATAAAAAACGTGGTGCTTGATACCGTGATGCTGGCCAAAAGCGGCGATCCGCTGCTCTCCGCCTCGGCTGTCGACACTCTGCGTAAAAAGCTGCTGCCGCAGGTTGCGCTGATCACGCCAAACCTGCCTGAAGCCGCCGCGCTGCTGGATGCGCCACACGCGCAAAACGAACGTGAGATGAAAGAGCAGGGGAATGCGCTGCTGGCGATGGGGTGTCGCGCGGTGCTGATGAAAGGCGGCCATCTTGATGATGCAGAAAGCCCGGACTGGCTTTTCACCCACGATGGCACGCAACGTTTCACCGCGCCACGCGTCCAGACCAAAAACACCCACGGCACGGGCTGTACGCTCTCGGCGGCGCTGGCGGCGCTGCGTCCTCGTCACGCCACATGGGCGGATACGGTGCAGGAGGCGAAGGTCTGGCTCTCGGGCGCGCTGGCAAAAGCCGATTCTCTGGAAGTGGGTCACGGTATTGGTCCGGTTCACCATTTTCATGCATGGTGGTAAGCCGTATACTGGCATGAAACTCATGCCAGAGAAAAACAGAGATGGAACAAGCGCATACCCGGTTAATTGCTCAACTCAAGGAACGAATTGCCGCACCGGACAACACGCCGCTGTATCTGAAATTTGCCGAAACGGTTAAGAACGCGGTGCGCAGCGGTGTGCTCGCGCACGGTAATATTTTGCCCGGCGAGCGCGATCTGAGCCAGCTGGCCGGAGTGTCGCGTATTACGGTGCGTAAAGCCATGCAGGCGCTGGAAGAGGCTGGCGTCGTTACCCGCGCGCGTGGATACGGGACGCAAATCAACAATATCTTTGAATATTCGCTGAAAGAGGCGCGCGGCTTTTCTCAGCAGGTGGTGCTGCGTGGCAAAACGCCCAACACCCTGTGGGTCAATAAACGCATCGTGAAGTGCCCGGAAGAGATCGCCCGCCATCTTTCCCTTGCGCCGGAAAGCGATGTGTTTTTGCTTAAGCGCATCCGTTACGTGGATGACGATGCGGTATCGATAGAGGAGTCCTGGGTACCGGTAGGATTAATTCCCAACCCGGACGACATTGGCGTCTCGCTTTATGATTACTTCCGCAGCCAGAATATCTTTCCGCAGCGCACCCGTTCCCGCGTCAGCGCCCGGATGCCGGACAGCGAGTTTCAGGCACATATCAAGATGGACGATAAGATACCGGTGCTGGTGATCAAGCAAGTCGCGCTCGATCAACAGCAGCGGCCAATTGAGTACAGCATCAGCTACTGCCGCAGCGACCTATACGTCTTTGTGTGCGAGGAGTAGGGCCTCGCGCGTGGGGGCGCAGTCTCCACCGCGATGGCTGACTACCCAGGCGGCCACGGCATTGCCAAGCTGCACCGACTCTGGCAGTGACCATCCCGCAGCCAGCCCGGCAAGGGTACCTCCCGCATGGCTGTCACCGGCGCCGATGGTATCGACCACGGTAGCAGGAAACGCCGGAACGTGTCCGGAAGCGTCACCGTCGTACCAGACCGCCCCGTCTTTATCATGGCGTACGATTAGCGCAGCGCCAAACCGTTGCTGCCACTGAGTGCCGAGCTGTTCCACGTTCACGCCAAGCCATTCGGCGGCAAGTTCCGCCTCCTGCCGATTGAGCGAGACAACCGGTTTACGGGCCATAATCCGCGCCATCAGCGGGTCGGGAATATCCGCGATGCGCGGACCGAAATCGATAAAGAGCGTCACATCCTGAAGACGTTCCACCCAGGCCGTCAGCAGCTCGCCGCTGGGCGACGCCAGCTGGTAGCCGGACAAATAGATCAGGCTTTTCTCCGGCACGCTTAACCCGTCCAGCCAGCGTTGCTGCCACTGATTCTCCACACCGCTAAACGACATGAAGGTCCGTTCACCGTCAGGCTCCACCAGCGCCAGGCACCAGCCGTTATCGCCCGTTTCCGCTTCCACGGCGCTGTGCAGATCCTGCTTCGCCATGGCGTTACGGATAATATCGGCCCACACGCCGTGGCCAACGGGAAGCGCGTTTTGCGCTGCAATGCCGAGCCGCTTGAGGGCGATGGCGATATTCAGCGCGCAGCCGCCAATATTCACTCCCTGTTGCTTCAGCTCGATATCACACCCGCGCCAGGGCAGGGCGTAGGCGTCGGCAATCACGTCGATGACCGCCGCGCCGAGCACCGTTACGGGGCGCGTAGCGTGAAGGGTTTCGAGACGGCGGGCAAAAGCACTCATACGCCCTCCCTTTGCTCCCGGAAGTGCAGTAGTTTTTCGCAGTAGCGTCCGAAATCAAGCTGGTTTACGGCATCAAGTTCGCTTTTAAGCGCCGGATCAATGGCCTGTACACCGTGCAGCGCGCCACAGATGGCCGTTGCCATCGCGCCGATAGTGTCCGTATCACCGCCCAGGTTAGCGCATAACACCGCGCAGCGGTTCGGATCGGTGCCCGCAAGTTCGACCATCGCAATCGCCGCCGGAACGGACTCCAGGGTGCTCGTGCCCGCGCCAATAAGCTGATAGATCTGCTCGCTGGCGGACTCCGTACCGTTGGCTTCGCGCACGGTTTTCAGGGCCAGCTCAATACGAGCGGAAAGCGATGCGCTGAAGGTGGTGGTGTTCGCCTCCTGTGCCGCACGGGCAATACCCGGCAGGGCATCGGCGATGTTCTGCCAGCGCTCGCCGTCGATAGCGCGTGAAACCGCCCACGCGATCACCACCGCACCGGCGATGGCGAGATCCGATTTATGGGTCGGGCTGGAGGCTAACGCAACCTGTTCAACAAAATGTGCCAGACGCGTGGCCGGTAGCAGGCATCCCAGCGGGGAGGCGCGCATCGCCGCCCCGTTGGTGACGCCGTTATTTTCCAGCTCGCTCACCGGCTTGCCGTCACGGATGGCGTTCAGGGCAATTTTGGAGGTCGGGCCGAGCACATTCTTATTGAACGCGTCAAAATCCAGCGCCCAGTCCAGAATATGCTTACCGATAACGTCAGGATTAATTTCCCCGTCGCATTCGATAATCGCGTCGGCCAGGCACAGCGCCATCGACGTATCATCCGTAAATTCGGCCTGATTAAAGTAGCAGGCGGCATTATTCTCAGCCGGGCCGGGTAAGAAACGGTCGATCCAGCCGAAGTGCGCTTTTACCCGCTTGCGCGGCCACAGTTCAGACGGCATCCCCATCGCATCCCCTAACGCCTGCCCGTAAAGAGCACCGAGAATACGGTCTTGTTTCATTTAACTTCCCCTCGTGTCAGCGCGGTATCGCCATCAACCACCTCAATTGCGGTGATATCTTTATCCGATTCGCGAAAAAACAGCATAAACAGCACGGCAATCACTACAATCATGATTGCACCAAACGTCCACATTCCGGCCCAGTTGAAGGTCAGCCCATTCACCGGCTCTTTATAGGCGAACATTTTTTCCATCATCACGCCGCCGAGACGGTAACCCAGCAGGCTACCAAAGCCCTGACAGCACAGCGTGATCAAGCCCTGCGCCGCGTTGCGCATATGCACGGGCGCTTTTTTATCCACGTAGATGTACGCGGTGACGTAATAGAAGTCATAGCTTACGCCGTGCAGCAGAATGCCGAGGAACAGCAGGGCGTAGGTGAAGTATTGTTCGGCACCGCCGTAAACAAAGAAGCCGTAGCGAATGGCGGCGGTGATCAGGCCCAGCAGCAAGACCTTCTTAATACCAAAGCGTTTGGTAAAGAACGGCAGAGCGAGCATGAAGAAGATTTCAGAGAACTGGCCGAGGGTCATCCAGCCGGTGGCGTTTTTCATCCCCACTTCGGTGAGATAGCCGTTGGCAAAGATGTAGTAGAAAGCCAGCGGCATGGCGAACAGGAATGAGCAGAAGAAGAACACCAGGAAGTTTTTATCGCGCAGCAGGATCAGCGCATCCAGCCCCAGCATCACTTTGATATCCAGCTTGCCGGTGCTCTTCGGCGGGGTATTCGGCAGGAAAAGTGCGAAGACGCCGAGCAGAAGGGAGCTGGCAGCGGTCATCAGCAGCGGGATATTGGTGTCAGAGATGTCGCTATAGCCCATCATCTGCGGCAGGAAGCCGCACGCCAGGCCGGATGCAATCCAGCCGATGGTGCCCATCACGCGGATGCGCGGGAAATCAGCCTCCACGTCATCGACGTTCGCAAAAGCGATGCTGTTCGTCAGCGCGATGGTCGGCATATAGGTCAGGGAGTAGGCCAGCAACAGCGGGAAGAAGGTGCTGAACTGGGTTTGCTGTGCTGCGAAATACATCAGAATCGCGCCAGCGAACATCAGCACGGCCAGCACTTTCTGGGCGGCGAAGAAACGGTCGGTCAGCGAGCCGACCAGGATAGGAGAGAGGATCGCGGCAATAGCGGTACAGGCATAGGACCAGCCAATTTCCCCGGCGGTAAACCCGCTCTTGCTCAGCCACAGCCACAGCGGCACAAACCACGCGCCCCAGATAAACCATTCAACAAACATCATGAATGACAGTTGGACTTTCGTTTTCATTTTTTAATCCTGCATGTCAGAGGTACGCATGTAACATACCATGTGATAATACCTTTTAAATACCTTTAAGGCGATTGTTTGATCAGTGTAACAAAAATGTTGTACATGAAACGAGCCAGCAGATTGTGCTTAAAAAAGTTGCAAATGGTGGAAAATAGGTTAAGTCGGTACCAGGCTTAGTCTGCCTGCAAAAACGTGGGCTTGGATCACACGCTCCGACATCATGTCGGACATACGGGAGCATCACTATGACTGATATTGCGCAGCTGCTTGGCAAAGACGCCGACAGCCTTTTACAGCATCGTTGTATGACCATTCCAGCCGACCAGCTTTATCTGCCTGGCCATGATTACGTAGACCGCGTCATGGTCGACAATAACCGTCCTCCTGCCGTACTGCGAAACATGCAGACGCTTTATAATACCGGCCGCCTGGGCGGAACCGGGTACCTCTCTATTCTGCCCGTTGACCAGGGCGTTGAACACTCTGCGGGGGCATCGTTTGCCGCGAACCCGCTCTATTTTGATCCGAAAAATATCGTCGAGCTGGCGATTGAGGCGGGCTGTAACTGCGTGGCCTCCACCTACGGCGTGCTGGCCTCCGTGTCGCGTCGCTATGCCCACCGCATTCCGTTCCTCGTTAAGCTGAACCACAACGAAACCCTGAGCTACCCAACCGAATACGACCAGACGCTCTACGCCAGCGTCGAGCAGGCGTTCAATATGGGTGCGGTGGCGGTCGGGGCAACCATCTATTTTGGTTCTGAACAGTCGCGTCGTCAGATAGAAGAGATCTCCGCGGCGTTCGAGCGCGCCCACGAGCTGGGCATGGTAACCGTGCTGTGGGCCTATCTGCGTAACGGCTCGTTCAAAAAAGACGGAGTGGATTACCACGTGTCTGCGGATCTGACCGGTCAGGCAAACCACCTTGCGGCGACCATCGGCGCGGACATCGTGAAGCAGAAAATGGCCGAGAATAACGGCGGCTATAAAGCGGTGAACTTTGGCTATACCGACGACCGCGTCTACAGCAAGCTGACCAGCGACAACCCGATCGATCTGGTGCGCTACCAGCTGGCGAACTGCTATATGGGCCGCGCCGGGCTGATTAACTCCGGCGGTGCGGCAGGCGGTGAAACCGACCTGACCGATGCGGTGCGCACGGCGGTGATTAACAAACGCGCGGGCGGCATGGGGCTGATCCTCGGCCGTAAGGCGTTCAAAAAATCTATGGCCGACGGCGTGAAGCTGATCAACGCGGTTCAGGACGTCTATCTGGACAGTAAGGTCACGATCGCTTAAGTCTTTTCCCCTCACCCTAACCCTCTCCCCAACGGGGAGAGGGGACTGTTCAGTGCATACGGGAAGAGGGCCGCCACCCGGCAACACATCAGCGCAAAAGCTGACAGTCCGGCGGCAACCGGCACTGCAACGCGCCGGGCAAAACTTCGATGCGGAATCGCTCGCCGCTGAGCGGCTCTCCGTCGAGGTTAAAGGTCATGCCGTGTGGGGCGATCACTTCAAACCACGCGGATTTCCCGTCGATGATATTGGGGCTCTCCTCTGGCTGCGTCAGCGTCGTAAACAGCGCCGGCAGCAGCCCGTCGCCGGTAAAAATACGCAGCTGTAATTGACCGTCGTTGATCAGCGCTTCCGGGCAAAGCTGCTGTCCGCCGCCTGCCTGACGCCCGTTGCCGATACCAATCACCAGCGCGTCGCCCTGCCAGTGGAAGTTTTCACCTTGGATCTCACAGCTGTCGGGCCTGAGCGTGTCCATGCGCATCAGACCATGGATGAGATACGAAACGCCGCCCAGCGCGGCCTTCAGTTTTTCCGGCGTTTCGCTGGTAATGCGGGTGCCGAACCCGCCGGTCGCCATATTGATAAAGCAGGTTCTTTCATTCACCTGCGCAATATCGACGGCGGTCGCTTTCCCGAGGATAGCCAGTTGCAGTGCTTTGCCTAAATCCTCAGGTATACCGGCGCTGGTGGCAAAATCGTTGGCGGTACCGAGCGGTAAAATCCCCATCGCCGGGCGAGCTGCGTCGTTGAGGTCAATGAGCGCACCGGCGATCTCGTTGATCGTTCCGTCGCCGCCGCCGGAAATGATGGTCTGAACACCTAACCTGATGCCCTCGTCGATGTAGCGCGCCGCATCGCCTTTTTCAAACGTTACTCGCACGTGTATGCATGCTCCGTCTTCACGCAATTCGGTAATCGCCTGGCGCAGCAGATCGTTGCCTGCACTCTTGCCGTTAAGAATTAATAAACTGTCTGGATAGGTTGCCATCCGGGTTGCTCCCTTTTTTAGCTATAGAAAGAGTGTATCCCAGAGAGGGAAAAAGCGGGTAAGAACAGGATGAAAGGCAAAAAATAAGCCCGCGTAAGGGCTTTGAAATCGACTAAAGAACCCCGTAGCGCTTACAATGCATACTACTGCCGCTCAATTGACTATTGTGGTCAACGTTTGAGGTGTGACATTGGCCTTGCCTCGATTTTGAGCTGCTTACGCCAGACCCGATTATGTAGCGTTAGCGCAATGGAGCGGTAAAAAATCGATGAATTCATCCACATAATGTTCAGAAAGAAACATCCCAGCCCCAGCAAAGAGGTTATTTGCGGTGTGTAGTTCTCAACAGGGCCGAATAAAAGCGAAATCCCCGTCCAGATGAAATAAATGATGCTCATTATGCCTGTCAGCGTAATGACGAAAATATGCAGTTTATATCCAGGTAAAGAACCTCGTGTAGTCAGAAACATCGTGCTCATCACTACCAGACAATACACAATCGCTGCAATGAATACTCCCATCATAACCTTAAATTCGGGTAAGCCGAGCCAGCGAAACAGCAACAACCAGAGGGATACTTGCAGCATGGCGTAGCAAAAAATAGCCAGTAACGTGCTCACTGCCAAAGGAATTCCTGTCATATGGACGCCCACAGGAACGCCGAACCGATCTTTTAACTGTTCTTTTAATGTTTCAAGCTGGTTGGGATCATCGGTCGCCATTTTACTTTTAACCAAAGCACTTAATGCAAGGCTATCTTTAATGTATTTCATCATGGACGGGTCAATAACTTCCTGTAAATGAAAAAGACTGAATTAAACCAAAAATGTATTTACCCGTTTGTGCAACATTCTGTGGATTTCTGATATTTCCTGAGATGGCACTTCCAACGAAGGCAGAAGAATTTGAAATGGTATTCAGCAACTCACGCTGTAAGAGCAACTGCAACGCTTCTGACGGATAACGTTTGGGATACACGCCTGCCTTCATTGCTGCTTTTACACCTGAATTCGAGATGCCGGGATTGCGGATACGAATAATCTCCTCTGTTAATCGCGTACGGTCGGCCCGGCTCATTTTTTGTAATAAGGAGAGCAAACTCTCAGACGATGAACGGTTAAGAAGGCGATATGTTAATGCAGCGCTTTTTAAACCCGCAGCAGCCCCGGCAAGAGAAATCGCATCCAGGGCTGTGTTGGTTGCTGTATACCACTCCTGGGAGTCCATCCACGCAACGTAGTCATCGTGATTCATAGCAATCAACGATAGTCGGCCAAGCCCATTTGCACATTGAATTCCAGTTGCTACACCACCTGCTAAAATCACAGCGGCTATAGCACCGGAAGACCCTGCAGTGAGAGGTATAGCCATACCGGCCCCTGCCGCAAGTACAACAGTAAGAATTGCGGCTCCGCAGGAAATTGCCGTTGAACCAATTTCAGTCGCCAGGGAAGGGGACTGAATCGTAGCCGTTGTTGCGTGAACGGGGTTAACTTGTGAGGCATTTACTTTGGTTATGACTACATGACTAACCGAGCTTTCGTTTGGTGTCGCAATCCTTCTTGATGGCCGTACTAGCCACTGACGTGTACCGTCTGAGTAGATAATCCCGGCCTGGCTAAAATTTCTGCTGCAGTCCAGTTGACCTGCAAGTGCTGTGAAATTTATATCGCCGCCAGAGGCAAGACCAGGACTGCGTGCGAGTTCGTAATCTGGAAGATCCTTTGAAAGTTGTCCTGTGAATGTCACTTCATCTCTCCGTCCGTGTGAAGCATTGATTGTTAATAAATCAAGAGTAAAGGTCCTGTTAACACTTAAAATTAGGAATGTTCCGAATAGTGTTCATCCCTCTCAAATCCATTAAAAAATGTGTTTAGGCTCCTTTGTTCGTTCGATTTGCTTAGATGATACGCCTAATGCTGACACAAACCTTTCCCGGGTCAATGCAACGCCATATTTATCAGGGGGAAAAATTTCAGGAGTTAACAAAAAAATAAGCCCGCGTAAGGGAGATTACGCAGGCTAAGGAGGTGGTTCCTGGTACAGCTAGCATTTATGGGTTATGTTTTTCAGCGGGGGGATAATACCCGTATTGAACGAAGCGGTATGTGATCCGATTCTAAGAATTATCCCAGCGTGAAAAAATCCCGTTGATTGACTATTTGCCGTGCGGATTTCGGGTATTTTCACCTTCAAAATTGCGCATCAGCAGCGCAAACTCCAGCTCTACTTCTTCAGGAACCGGCAGCCAGACCACATGGCCGTCGCCAGGTGCGACCTCAATCGCCTCACCTTTTTTGTTTTCCAGATGCTCCAGGCGGAAGTTCATGTTGCCCTGCGGTGTCATCAGCTCCAGGCTGTCGCCTTTGGTGAATTTGTTTTTTACGGCGACGGCGGCCAGCGGGCCTTTACGCTCGCCGGTGAAGTCGCCTACAAACTGCTGGCGTTCGGAAATCGAATAGCCATGCTCGTAGTTCTGGTAGTCGTCGTGGGTATGTCGACGCAGGAAACCTTCGGTATAACCGCGATGCGCCAGGCCTTCCAGCGTTTCCAGCAGGCTGGTGTCGAACGGTTTACCGGCGGCGGCATCGTCGATGGCTTTGCGATACACCTGCGCGGTACGAGCGCAGTAGTAATAGGACTTGGTGCGGCCTTCGATTTTCAGGGAGTGCACGCCCATCTGGGTTAAACGCTCCACGTGCGCGATGGCGCGCAGATCCTTCGAGTTCATGATGTAGGTGCCGTGCTCGTCTTCGAAGGCGGTCATGTACTCACCCGGACGTTTGGCTTCTTCGATCATAAACACGCTGTCGGTAGGCGCGCCGATACCCAGCGTTGGCTCAACGTTGGTGACCGGGATCGGCTCGTGTTTATGCACGATGTTACCGATGTCATCCTCTTTGCCTTCCTGAACGTTATATTCCCAGCGGCAGGCGTTGGTGCAGGTGCCCTGGTTCGGGTCACGCTTGTTGATGTAGCCAGAGAGCAGGCAGCGGCCGGAGTAGGCCATGCACAGCGCGCCGTGAACGAAGATTTCGATCTCCATATCCGGCACCTGGGTGCGGATCTCTTCGATCTCTTCGAGAGACAGCTCGCGAGACAGAATGACGCGGGTCAGCCCCATCTGTTTCCAGAATTTCACCGTTGCCCAGTTGACGGCGTTAGCCTGCACCGAGAGGTGAATGTCCATATCAGGGAAGTTCTCCCGAACCAGCATGATTAAACCCGGGTCCGACATGATCAGTGCGTCCGGCCCCATCTCCACGACCGGCTTCAGGTCACGAATGAATGTTTTCAGCTTGGCGTTGTGCGGCGCGATGTTCACCACCACGTAGAATTTTTTGCCCAGGGCATGCGCTTCATTGATGCCGAGCTGAAGATTCTCGTGGTTGAATTCGTTGTTACGCACGCGCAGCGAATAGCGCGGCTGGCCCGCGTAGACGGCGTCGGCGCCATAGGCGAAAGCGTAACGCATATTTTGCAGCGTTCCCGCCGGGGAAAGGAGTTCCGGTTTAAACATGTTTGTTCTCGTTCTGATGACAGGTCAGATCCGCGTGCACCAGGTGCAGCGGTAAGGGGAGATCCCCCACTTTAAGGGCGGGCATTGTAGCGCTGCGGGGCGGGGAGGTAAAGTTCTTGTGCCGGGTGACGGCTTCGCCTTACCCGGCCTGGATTGTCCCGCAACTGACTAGGCAATCCTGCACGCATCCGCTTCCCAGCGATACCCCACGCCGTACACCGCGCGAATAAACGACTGGTCGGCGTCCAGCGCCTCCAGCTTACGGCGCAGGTTTTTGATGTGGCTGTCGATGGTGCGGTCGGTCACCACGCGGTAATCGTCATACAGATGGTTGAGCAGCTGCTCGCGGGAAAACACTTTTCCCGGCTCGTGGGAGAGGGTTTTCAGCAGGCGGAACTCCGCGGGGGTGAGATCCAATAGTTTGCTGCGCCAGCTCGCCTGGAAGCGGCTTTCGTCGACGATCAGCGGGCTTTGCGCATCCAGCACCTGCAATTCACGCTGCGGCTTGCAGCGGCGGAGGATGGTTTTCACGCGAGCGACCACCTCCCGCGGGCTGTAAGGCTTGCAGATGTAATCGTCAGCGCCGATTTCGAGCCCCAGCAGACGGTCGATCTCTTCGATTTTGGCCGTCACCATCACGATGGGCACATCGGAGAAACGACGAATTTCCCGGCACAGGGTCAGGCCGTCAGTACCCGGCAGCATCAGATCCAGCAGGATCAGATCCGGCGGCGTCTGGCGCACGTAGGGCAGCACCTGGTCGCCGTGGCTGATAAGCGTTGGCGCATAGCTCGCAGCGCGCAAATAGTCGATCAGCAGTTGCCCAAGTTTAGGCTCGTCTTCCACGATCAAAATACGCGGTGTGTTGTCGTCAATCGGTAACTCGGTCATGCTTCCCTCGATAAATCCCGTTCCAGAGGTAACTCTACTGTAATGCTAACCCCGCCAAAAGGCGAATGGGCGGCGCGGATGGTGCCACCATGCGCCTCCACAATGTTTACGCAAATCGCCAGCCCAAGGCCGGAGCCCCCGCTGGCGCGGTTGCGTGAACCTTCGGTGCGATAGAAGCGCTCGAACAGTTTTTCCAGCTGCGCATCCTTCACGCCAGGGGCGGAGTCCGCAAAGGTCAGGGCAAAGCGCCCGTTCTCCTGCTTGCCGGAGATATGCAACCCGCCGCCGCCGTCGGTGTAGCGGAGGCTGTTCTCCAGCAGATTATTGAACAGCTGCATCAGGCGATCTCTGTCGCCGAATACCACCGCGCTGTCAGGCAGCGAGAGGTTGATTTTCAGGTCACGGCTGGCGAAGCGTTCGCGGAACGCGCCGGTCACGACTTCAAGGATATTGATCACGTCGATTGGGGCTTTCTGGTAGGCCAGGGCGCCTTCATCGGACATGGAAAGCTGATGCAGATCGTCCACCAGCTTGGTCAGCGTACCGACTTCCGCCTGTAGCGAGGCCACGGATTCGGGGGTGAACTGCCGCAAGCCGTCCTGAATCGCCTCCAGCTCACCGCGCAGCACCGCCAGTGGGGTGCGCAGCTCGTGCGAAATGTCGGCCATAAAGTCGCGGCGCATCTGCTGGTTTTTCTCCAGCGTGCTGGCGAGCTGGTTGAAGTCCTGCGCCAGCTTGCCCAGTTCATCCTGACTGCGGGTGTCCACGCGGGTCGAGAAATCACCCGCCGCCAGCTTATGCGTGCCTTCCACCAGGCGTTTAACCGGCGCCAGCAGGCCGCGCGCCAGCGGGAAGGTGGCGAGCGCCGCAAGCAGGGTAGAAAGCGCGACAATCAGCCAACTGGTCTGGCGCTGCTGGCGATCAAAGTTGATGTCGGTGTTGCGCGTCAGCCGCTCGACCGGCGAGGCAATAACCCAGCCCACCGTGGCGCCGTTCGAGGTAATGGCGCGCTTTGTACCGTCCGGCGGTACCGGCGAGCGCGGGCCAACGAGCACGTGCATCTCCTGATCGATCACCCAGAACTGGGTGCGCCAGCCGTGCGGCGGCATGCCCGGCCCCGGGCGGTCGTCGTCATTATCGTGCTCCAGCGAGCGCAGAATTTGAAATATAAAACGATCGTTATTGCGCAGAAAACGCCAGTTACCGTGCAGGCTATACTGTTCCCCCAGCGCGTCGCTTAAGCCCTGTAAGCGCTGTTCGTTACCGTGCTTGATGTAGTCAATAAAGCCGCGCTCAAAGCTGACCCGCACCGCCCAGTGCATGGTAATCAGCAGGACGATACAGGTGGCGAAAATCGCCACAAAAAGCTTACCGGTGATCCCCGGACGCCAGAATTTCATGGTGCACTCCTTTTGCCGCGTCGGATCACAACGTTTTTGGTCGTGTCATTCGGTACTCTGGCAAAGATAAAAGCGGGCAGGGCGATAATTACCGCCATGCTGAGGTAGGTGTATAAAAAGACCTGATGCGCGACGGGGGTGTCGGCGCTGAGATGGTGCTGACCGTACATGCCGAGCAGCAATCCGGCGACCGTGACCCCCACGCTCATAGAGAGCTGCATGATCATCGACAGCAGGCTGTTACCACTGCTCGCCAGTTCGTCCGGCAGATCTTTCAGCGTCAGGGTGTTCATCGACGAGAAGCGCATGGAGTTGATGATCCCCTGGCAGAACAGCACCAGCGGCAGGATGTAGTACCAGCCCAGCAGTGCCACGGTCATAAACAGCAGACTAACCAGCGCCAGCCCGAGCGTGGCGGCCACCAGCACCCGGCGATAGCCAAAGCGGTTTACCACCTGCACCACAATACGCTTCATCCCCATGCTGCCGAGCACCATCGGGATCATCATCAGCCCGGCATGGAACGGCGAGAAGCCCATCCCAATCTGTAAAAATACCGGCGTCATAAACGGCAACATGCCGCTGCCGATGCGTCCGGCAAAGCTGCCGAACAGACCAAGACGGTAGGTGGGATTCTTGAACAGGTTCAGGCTAAACAGCGCGTTAGCGTTGCCTCTGGCATGCCACAGATACCAGAGAATGGCGGTGACACCCAGCGCTACCAGCAGGGCGAGCGACAGGGAGGAGATCCCCAGCCCTTTTTGCCCGTCGAGCGCCAGGGTGAGCGTCGCCATGCCAGCTGCCAGCAGGATGAAGCCAAAGAAATCAAAGCGCCGGGTCTGCATTTTATAGTTCGGCATCAGTGTCAGGGTGGCAATCGCGCCGATAATACCGACCGGCAGGTTGATCAGGAAGATCCAGTGCCAGGAGGCATACTCCACCAGAATACCGCCCAGCGCCGGGCCCAGCAGCGGGCCGACCTGACCGGGCAGGGTGACGAAGGTCATCGCCGCCATATACTGCGCGCGCGGAACAATTTTCATCACCGTTAACCGCCCGACGGGCACCATCATCGCGCCGCCGACGCCCTGTAGCACGCGCGCCATCACCAGCTGGTCAAGGGTATTGGCCTGGGCGCAAAACAGCGAGCCGGTGGTAAACAGCACAATGGCGGTGAAAAAGATGTTTCGCACGCCGACTTTATCCGCCAGCCAGCCGCTGGCGGGCAGCATCACGGCGACCGTCAGCACGTAGGCGACAATCACCATATGCATGTGCAGCGGGCTCTCCCCCAGGCTTTTCGCCATTGAGGGGAGGGCTGTGTTCACGATGGTCGTGTCCAGCGACTGCATAAAGAAGCCGAACGCGACGATCCACAATTGCCAGCGAACGTTACTGGGTAGGTCGGTCATTTACTCGGTCACCGTGGTTCTCTTTTTACGCGAAAAACGCAGCCGCAGGCGGTCAAAGAACAGATAGACTACCGGCGTGGTGTAGAGCGTCAGCAACTGGCTCATCACCAGGCCGCCAACGATCGTGATCCCCAGCGGCTGGCGCAGTTCAGAGCCGTCACCGCCGGATATGACCAGCGGCAGTGCGCCGAACAGCGCGGCCAGCGTAGTCATCATGATCGGGCGAAAACGCAGCAGACAGGCCTGGAATATCGCCTCGTCCGGCGTCAGGTTGCCGTTGCGCTGGGCGTCCAGGGCAAAGTCGACCATCATTATCGCGTTTTTCTTCACAATACCTATTAATAGCATGATCCCAATGAGCGCGATGAGGCTGAATGGAGCACCGAACAGCTCCAGCGCCAGCAGCGCCCCCACGCCCGCAGAGGGAAGCGTGGAGAGAATGGTCAACGGATGCACGTAGCTTTCGTACAGCACGCCCAGCACGATGTACACCGTGGCAATGGCCGCCAGGATCAAAATGACCTGCGAGTTCATGGTGTCCTGGAACACCTGCGCCGTACCGGCAAAGCTGCCGCGCACGGAGGAGGGCACCCCGAGCTGGGTCATGGCGCGGTTAATGGCATCGCTGGCCTCAGACAGCGACGAGCCGGTTGGCAGGTTAAACGACACGGTCGAGGCGGCGGAAAGCCCCTGGTGGTTCACTGACAGCGGCGCGTTCGACGGCTGCCAGCTGGCGAAGTACGACAGCGGGATCGCCTTGCCGTCATCATTGATCACAAACATCTTGTCCAGCGCGCTGATGTCCTGGGTGTAGCGCGGATCGACTTCCATTACCACCTTGTACTGGTTCATCGGCTGATAGATGGTGGAGACTTCACGCTGCCCGAAGGCGTTGTTAAGCAGGCTGTTGGCCGCCTCCACGTTAATGCCCAGGCGGGCCATAGTTTCACGATCGTAGGTGAGCGCCATCTCCGCGCCGTTGTTCTGGCTGTCGGAGTTCACGTCCGCCAGCTGCGGCAGCGCGGCCAGCGCTTTACGGATCTTCGGCTCCCACTCGCGCAGGGCGGCTAAGTCATCCGAGAGCAGGGTGTACTGATAGCTGGCGTTAGCCTGTCGTCCGCCGACGCGGATATCCTGAACGGCCATCAAAAACAGGTTCGCCCCCGGCTCTTTGGCGAGCTTCACCCGCAAGCGGTCAATGATCTGCTGCGCCGTTTCGTGACGTTCACCGCGCGGCTTAAGGGTAATAAACATCATCCCGCTGTTAACGCGCGAGCCGCCGGTAAAGCCGGTAACGTTGTCTACGGCCGGATCTTCCCGGATGATTTTCATAAAGTCCTGAAGCTTGCCGCGCATCGCCTGGAACGAAATGCTCTGGTCTGCCTGAATACCGCCCATCAGCACGCCGGTATCCTGCTCCGGGAAGAAGGTTTTCGGGATGGTGATATACATCCAGACGTTGAGCCCGATGGTGGCGATAAGCACCAGCCCGACAATACGCGTGTGGTTCAGCACCCATTTCAGCGATTTGCCGTAGCCGGACTGCATCGCCATCAGGACGTGGCCAAAGCCTTTCCTGCGCGGCTGTGAGTGTGGTTGGCTGCGCTTTAGCATCCAGCCGCACATCATCGGCGTTAGCGTCAGCGAAATCACCAGTGAGATACCAATGGCGACGGAGAGCGTGACGGCAAATTCGCGCAGCAGTCGCCCCGGCAGGCCGCCCATCAGCAGCAGCGGCAGGAACACCGCCACCAGCGACAGGCTCATGGACAGGACCGTGAAGCCCACTTCGCGCGTCCCCTGAAGCGCTGCCTGGAGCGGCTTCATGCCCGCTTCCAGATGACGCGAGATATTCTCCAGCACCACGATGGCGTCATCCACCACAAACCCGGTAGCAATCGTCAGCGCCATCAGCGACAGGTTGTTAAGGCTAAACCCGCACAGGTACATGGCGGCAAAGGTGCCTATCAGCGATACCGGGACCGCCACCGCCGGGATCAGCGTGGCGCGCCCCGAGCGCAGGAACAGGAACACCACCAGAATTACCAGCGCGACGGAGATGATCAGCGTTTGCTCTACCTCTTCAAGCGAGGCGCGGATGGTGGGGGAGCGGTCCTGCGCAATCTGGAGATCGATGGCCGCCGGAATGGTTTCCTGAAGCTCCGGCAGCCGCGCGCGGATGCTGTTCACCGTCTGAATGATGTTGGCTTCCGGCAGCTTGCGGATCATCAGCAAAATCGCCGGTTTGGCATTGGTCATCCCGGCGTTACGCACGTCCTGCACCGAATCGGTGACGCTGGCGACGTCGCTCAGGCGCACCGCCGCGCCGTTGTTGTAGTGAATAATCAACGGCTGATACTCGGCGGCGGTTTTCAGCTCGTCGTTGGTCTGGATCTGCCAGCGGTGGCTGCTGTCCTCAATCGCACCCTGCGGCTTACGCACGTTGGCGTTGCTGATAGCGGATCGTACGTCGTCAAGCGACACGCCCTGATTAAACAGCGCCTGCGGATTCAGCCCCACGCGCACGGCGGGCAAGGAGCTGCCGCCGACATCCACGTCACCCACGCCGTCAATCTGGGCGATGGTTTGCGCCAGCTGGGTGGAGGCAAAATCGTACAGCTCGCCCTGGGAGTAGGTCTCTGACGTAAGCGTCAGGATCATGATCGGCGCATCGGACGGGTTGGCCTTGCGGTAGGTTGGACGGCTCGGCATGCCGCTCGGCAGCAGGCTTTGGGCGGCGTTAATCGCAGCCTGCACGTCACGCGCCGCACCGTTAATATCCCGGTCGAAGTTAAATTCCAGAATGATGCGCGTGCTGCCCAGCGAACTGCTGGAGGTCATCTCGTTAACCCCGGCAATTCGCCCAAGCGATCGCTCAAGCGGCGTCGCCACCGATGAGGCCATGGTTTCCGGCGAAGCACCCGGCAGCGAGGCGCTGACCATGATCACCGGGAAATCGACCTGCGGTAGCGGGGCCACCGGCAGCAGCCGGAAGCCGAGCACGCCGCACAGGGTGATAGCGACGGAGAGTAAAATCGTCGCCACCGGACGGTAAATGAAGAGGGCGAAAAACTTCACTTACGCCTCCTCTTCACGTTTCGGGAAGCGGCTTTTCGTCCACAGGGCCAGACGGTCAAACAGCAGGTAGATAACCGGCGTGGTAAACAGCGTCAGCACCTGGCTCACGAGCAGACCGCCGACCATGCCGATGCCCAGCGGACGGCGCAGTTCGGCCCCCACGCCGGTGCTTAGCATCAGTGGCAGGGCGCCCAACAGGGCGGCGAGGGTGGTCATCAGGATCGGGCGAAAACGCAGCAGACAGGCCTGGTAAATGGCCTCGCGCGGCGCCATACCCTGCTCGCGCTCGGCGGCCAACGCAAAGTCGATCATCATGATGGCGTTTTTCTTCACGATGCCGATAAGCAGGATGATGCCGATGATCGCAATCACGTCCAGTTCGCTCCCCGCCAGCATCAGCGCCAGCAGCGCCCCCACGCCCGCTGTCGGCAGGGTGGAGAGGATGGTGATCGGGTGGATGAAACTCTCATACAGCACGCCAAGCACGATATACATCGCCACCACCGCCGCGACAATCAGCCAGACGGTGCTGCCCAGCGCGGCCTGGAACGCCAGCGTACTGCCCTGAAACTGGGTCTGAATATCGGACGGGAAGCTGAGTTCTTTCTCCGCGCCCAGAATGGCCTCCACCGCTTCGCCCAGCGAATACCCATCCGGCACGTTGAACGAAATGGTGGTGGACGGGAACTGATCGAGATGGTTAATCGACAGCGGGGTGTGGCGCTCTTCCACGCTGGCAATGGCGCTGAGCGGCACAATCCCGCCGTCTTTGCTGGTCAGGCGTATCGAGTCCAGCGCGGCAAGCCCGGGCGTGTTCTCGGTGTTATGTTCCAGCACCACGCGATACTGGTTGGCCTGGGTGTAAATGGTGGAGATCAGTCGCTGACCAAAGGCGTTATACAGGGCGTTATCCACGTCGGACATGGTAATGCCCAGACGGCTGGCGGTGTCGCGGTTGACGTTCACGTACGCCGCCAGCCCTTTATCCTGCCAGTCGCTGCTGACGTCAGAAACCTGCGGCAGTGCTTTCAGCTTATCCACCAGCTGCGGCACCCAGGTGCTGAGTGCATCAAGCGATGTGGCCTGGAGCGTAAACTGGTACTGCGTGCGGCTCACCTGCGTATCAATGGTTAAATCCTGGATCGGTTGCAGATACAGCTCAATGCCCGGCACGCGCGCCACCGCGCTTTGCAGTCGCTCAATTACCGCGTTGACGCGATCGTCGCGGTCATCGAGCGGTTTAAGGTTAATTTGCAGGCGCGCGCTGTTGAGCGACGGGTTGGTGCCGTCCACGCCCACGTAGGCAGCCAGGCTTTCCACCGCCGGATCTTTCATGATGATCTCAGACACCTGCTGCTGGCGCTGCGCCATGTTGGCGAAGGAGACCGTCTGCGGCGCCTGAAGCGTGCCCTGAATAATGCCGTTGTCCTGAATCGGGAAGAAGCCTTTCGGAATGAAAATCCACAGCATCACGCTGAGCGCCAGGGTGCCGAGCGCCACGCCGAGCGTCGCCCAGGGATGGTTCAGGACTTTCGCCAGCACGCGGCCGTAGGCGGCGATAATGCGCTCGAACATCCGCTCGGAGGCGCGCGAGAAGCGGTTTTGCTTGCGCAAAGATTCGTGGCTCAACATGCGGGCGCACATCATCGGCGTTAGCGTCAGCGACACCACGGCAGAGATCAGAATGGCGACCGCCAGCGTCACGGCAAACTCGCGGAACAGCCGCCCGACGATATCGCCCATAAACAGCAGCGGGATCAGCACCGCAATCAGCGAGAAGGTGAGCGAGATGATGGTAAAGCCAATTTCTCCTGCGCCCTTCAGCGCGGCGGCTAAGGGCTTTTCACCTTTTTCGATATAGCGCGAGATGTTCTCGATGACCACGATGGCATCGTCCACCACGAACCCGGTGGCGATGGTGAGCGCCATCAGCGTCAGGTTATTAATCGAAAAGTCGAGGAACACCATCACCGCAAACGTCCCGACCAGCGAGAGCGGCACGGCGACGGCGGGAATGATGGTTGCCGGAACGTTGCGCAGGAACAGGTAGATGATCATCACCACCAGCGCAATCGCCAGCATCAGCTCGAACTGGGTGTCTGACACCGAGGCGCGAATATTCGTGGTGCGGTCAGAAAGCACTTTCACGCTCACCGATTTTGGCAGGCTTTCCACCAGCTGCGGCAGCATGGTGCGAATGCTGTCGGCGGTATCAATAATGTTCGCGCCCGGCTGGCGCTGAACGTTCATGACAATCGCCTGCTGCTTATTAGCCCACGCCCCGAGCCAGCTGTTTTCCGCGCCTTGTTCGACGGTTGCCACGTCGCCGAGGCGGATCGGCGCGCCGTTTTGATAGGCCACAATCAGCTGACGGTACTCATCGGCGGACTGCATCTGGTCGTTGGCGGAGAGCGTGACCGCACGGGTTGGGCCGTCCAGCGAGCCCTTCGCTGAGTTAACGTTGGCGCTGCTGATGGCGGTGCGAATGGTTTCGCTGGTTAACCCCAGCGCGGCAATAGCCTGGGCATTGAGCTTAACGCGCACAGCGGGGCGTTGACCGCCCGCCAGCGTCACCAGCCCGACGCCGGTCACCTGCGAAATCTTCTGCGCCACGCGGGTTTCGACCATGTCTTCCACCTGAGTCATCGGCATGGCGGAGGAGGTGACGGCAAGGGTCATGATCGGCGGGTCTGCCGGGTTGACCTTGCTGTAAACCGGTGGATTCGGCAGGTCAGACGGCAGCAGGTTAGTGGCGGCGTTAATCGCGGCCTGCACCTCCTGCTCGGCGACGTCCAGCGACAGCGTGAGCTGGAACTGAAGCGTGACGACCGAGGCGCCGCCGGAGCTCTGGGAGGACATCTGCTTCAGGCCAGACATCTGGCCGAACTGGCGCTCCAGCGGGGCGGTGATGGCGGACGTCACCACATCCGGACTGGCGCCCGGATAGAGGGTGACAACCTGAATGGTCGGGTAGTCCACTTCCGGCAGCGCCGACACGGGCAGAAAACGGTAGCCAATGATCCCGGCCAGCAGGATCGCCACCATCAACAGGGTCGTCGCAACCGGACGTAAGATAAACAGGCGTGATGGCCCACCTGTAGAGCTCGGCGGCATCACCTGCATCAGGCTTTTGCTCCTGTATTCTGCGCTTCCACCACCTCGACCTGCGCCCCTTCGGTCAGACGGTCAATACCGTCGGTTACGACGCGGTCGCCAGCGGACAGCCCGGCACTGATCACCACCGTCTGACTGTCCTGGATCCCGGTTTTCACCAGATGTTTGCTAACCTTGTTTTCGCTGTTCAGCACCCAGACAAAGTTGCCTTCACTGCCCATTTGCAGGGCCGCCGTCGGGATCACCACGGCGTTTTCTTCTGTCGCGACCAGCATTCGCGCATTGACGAACTGATTCGGGAACAGGGCATCGTCCTGATTGTTGAAGCGTGCTTTAAGCTTGATGGTGCCGGTGGTGGTATCGATCTGGTTATCCAGGCTAAGTAGCGAACCTTCGCTCAGCTTCTGCTTGTTGGTGCGATCCCAGGCTTCAACCACCAGCGCTTTTCCGGCCTTCTGCGCCTGTATCACCGTCGCAATGTCGCTTTCCGGCAGGGTAAAGACGAGATCGATAGGGTGCGTCTGGGTGATCACCACGATGCCCGTGGTGTCGCCGCTGGAGATTTGGTTGCCGATATCAACCTGTTTCAGGCCCACGCGGCCGTCAATCGGCGCGGTGATCCGGCTCCAGTCGAGCTGGAGCTGGGCGCTGGCGACCGCGGCTTCGTCGGCCTTGATGGTGCCCTGAGATTCACTGACCAGAGACTGCTGGGTATCCAGCTCCTGGCGCGACACGAGGTTGGTTTTTACCAGCTGCTGATAGCGGGCTAAATCGCGGCGGGCATTGGCGAGGGTGGCTTTGTCTTTCGCGAGCTGCCCCTGCGCCTGCGCCAGAGCCACCTTAAACTGGCTTGGGTCGATTTCCGCCAGCAGATCGCCGGCTTTCACCTGCTGGCCTTCCTGGAAGTGGATGGCCATCAGCTGACCGTCCACGCGGCTACGTACCGTCACGGTGTTGGCGGCGGTAATGGTTCCCAGCCCGGAGAGATAACGAGGCACCGCTTTATTCACCGCCGTTGCCGCCTGTACCGGTGCCAGCGCCGCGCCGCGCATACCGTGGCGCCCGCCGCCCGTTGGACGTTGTGAGGGGCTATTGGCGCCAGCAGGTGCCGTGGAGTTCGCGGACTGGCTGTGCCAGTACCAGGCGGCCAGGACCACCACAATCAGACCAACGGCGATTGCCCAGCGGGATTTGTTACTGCCTTTCATCGTTATACGTTCTCGTCCTGAAACACTTTCGGGGAATGATACTAGTTTAGTCAGGTAACACAGCGGAAAAATGGAGGAAATATGGAAGACTGTCAGGAATGGTCTGAGTGTGGTGCGTTGTTTCGCCGGGTGGCGGCTTCGCCTTACCCGGCCTACAAGATCCTTGAACCGTAGGCCGGGTAAGCGCAGCGCCACCCGGCACAACCCCATTAGCTAAACACCACCTGCGCCCAGCGGGCCAGTCCTGCCGTAACGGAGCCAAAGTCATCGCCGCCGGCAATCGGGATCCCCGGCAGCTGTTCCGCCAGCGCTTTCTTGATCAGCGGTGAACGGGCGCTACCACCGGTCAGGTAAATCACGTCCGGTTTCTCTTTGCCATTCTCAAGCGCCAACTGCACCTGCTCCAGAATACGCTGTAGCGGCTGAGCCAGCGCCATTTCCAGCCCTTCCTGGGTGATAGCCGTAGCCAGATCGTCCCTGATAAACGGTAGCGTAACCGCATGCTCAGGACGATCGGAAAGGGCAATTTTGCTCTCTTCGGCGGTGCGCACCACCCGGTAGCTCAGACGCTGACGCCACACCTTATACAGCAGCGCGACCTTCTCTGCATCCTGCGCATCACGCACCAGATCGTTAAGGAGACGCCCATTCGCGGTGCTGTAAAAATCACTCTGGGCAGGGACGTCGTTGATGGCAATCGCATTCCACCATGGCAGGATCGGCAGGGCGATGCCTTTCTCGGTTTGACCGCCCATGCCGAGCAGCGGCATCAGGCTCTTGAATGCCAGGGCGATATCCAGATCGTTACCGCCCACGCGGCAGCCGCTGTGCCCCAGCAGGCTGTTTTCACGATCGCGACGATGATGCCACTGCGGACCCATCAGCAGTAATGAACAGTCCGTCGTACCACCGCCGATGTCCACCACCAGCACCCGTTTCTCTTCCGTCAGCGTGGCTTCAAAATCCAGCCCCGCCGCAACCGGCTCATACTGGAACACCACGTCACAGAAGCCTGCCCGGTGCGCTGCACGCTCAAGGATCCCCTGCGCCTGCTGGTTGGCTTCGTCGCCGCCCAGCCCCTGGAAGTTAATCGGACGGCCAATCACCGCCTGGGTGATGGCATCCGGTACCTGGGATTGCGCCTGATTGCGGATGTGCAGCATCATCGCGCAGACCAGATCTTCAAACATCGCCACCTGCTGTGGCTTCAGGCCGCTGGCGCCGAGGAAGGATTTCGGCGATTTAACGAAGTAGACCTCTTCCGGGTCTTCAATGTACTGCCCGAGGGAAGAGAGGCCGAACTGCACGCTGGAAGGGGTAACGTCGATATCTTCCTCGCGGTTAAAGCTGACCGCACGGCGCAGCAGCGCCTGGGTTTCCGCCGCCGTGGCCGGAACCTGATGATGGCGGAACAGCCACTCGCTCACCGCTTCACGCGTGGGCGCACAGAGCATTGACGGCAACAGCGTACTGCCGTTTTCCATTTTCAGGAGCTGCGGTTGTCCGTTTTGCATTATCGCAACCGAGCAGTTTGCGGTGCCGTAGTCGAATCCAATAAACACAATAAATCCCCATGCCGGTGAGAAGGGGCGAGACTTTAGCGAAATGTCTGCCAGGCGACAACAGGAATATGAAAGCAAGGCGCAACGCGATCTTTCGGTTTATGCTGAGGTAAATACAAAAGGAGATACGATGTTCACCCTGAACTGGCAACCGCCCTACGACTGGCAGTGGATGTTTGGCTTTTTTGCCGCGCGTGCGGTAACAGGGGTTGAGACCGTTACGGAGTATTACTACGAACGCAGTTTTGGCTATGCGGGGCATCAGGGCATATTTCGGGTTGTGCCAGACAGCGCAACCCATACGCTGGCGGTGTCGCTCAGCCCTGGCCTGATCCCGGTGGCGGATATTTGCCTGGACCGCATTGCCCGCCTGTTCGATCTTGATTGCGACCCGCTAAGAATTGCGCAGACCCTGGGCGATCTCGGCGCGGCGCGGCCGGGGTTACGTTTGCCGGGCGCGATGGATGCCTACGAGCAGGGCGTGCGCGCCATTCTCGGGCAACTGGTGAGCGTTGCGATGGCGGCAAAACTGGCGTCAAGAGTGGTGGCGCTGTGCGGTGAACCCATCCAGGACGCGCCGGGCTACCTCTGTTTTCCTCCGCCAGAGGTACTGGCCGCGGTGGATCCGCTGGCGTTGAAAGCCCTTGGGATGCCGCTCAAGCGTGCGGAGTCGTTGATTCATCTGGCGCAATCGGTGGTGGACGGTGAATTCCCGCTGTTCCCGCCTGCGAACGTCGAGGCCGGGATGAAGGCGCTACAGCAGCGCCCCGGCATCGGGCGCTGGACCGCAAATTATCTGGCCTTGCGCGGCTGGCAGGCGAAGGATGTTTTCCTGCCGGATGATTATCTCATTAAACAGCGCTTTGCCGGTATGACGCCCGCGCAGATCCGTCGCTATGCCGAGCGCTGGCAGCCGTGGCGCTCGTATGCGCTGTTACATATCTGGTACACCGACGGCTGGTCGCCGTCAGTTGATGGCGAAATAGCTGGTATTCAGCAGTAGATCGAGCGGCTGCGCTTCTCCGATGGTGTCGCCGTAAATAAAGTCAATGCCGATGCCCGACAGCGTATTCATCATGATCGACTGATGGCATGGCCCGGCAATAGTTTTTATGCCCAGACGCTGGGCGTGGCCCTGAATGATGGTCACCATCATCTCATCCATCAGATTGCCGTGGACGTTGGTCACCACGTCTGCATCCAGCAGCAGATAATCAGCGGTGTTGGCGCTGAGCTGGCTGAAGACGTTCATATCGCGTCCAACCCGGGTCAGCACCACGCGACAGCCAGCCTGACGAAGCTTTTGCAGACCCTGCTGCACGTTTTCATCCGTATTGCTCAGCACATCAACGGCGATCGCCAGATGCAGCAGCCGCGCCGGCAGCGGACCTCTGGTGATCAGGTCGAGCAGCTCATCCACCAGCGTGACGCTGGCTAAACCCGCTTCTGAGAGCGGCAGCGCGACGCCCATCCCTTTGGCCGCCACCTGTGCGGCATAGGTACGGAAAAATTCGCTGAATATACGTCGGTCAAGGGCGTGCAGCAGCTCCGGCTCCGCCAGCCCGGCGCGGAAGGCATGCTCTTCCAGCACTTCCCCCTGGCTGGTCCACAACCGCAGGGAAATCAGCCAGAAGCTACTGCTCTCGGGAATGCGCGGTGAGGCGACGCTGCGGGCGATCATCAGCAGATGATTATCTTTGATCATGTGCCACTGCTCATCCAGCGACATCATGCTGCGCGTGCTGTGGATCCGCTCCTGCTGGGGTTCATAGACGGTGACCACACCGCGCCCGCTGTTTTTCGAGGCGTAACAGGCGATATCGGCCTGAGACATCACTTCCGCTGTCTGATAATTAGCGTCGTCAATCAATGTGATCCCCGCGCTGGCGCCGATGCGGTGCAGGCGTCCTTCCCAGGAAAAATGATAGTTGTTGATGGCGTCGATCAACCGGCCCGCAATATAGCGTGCGCTTTCGACGTTGCAGTCCGGCAGCAGCAGGCCAAACTCGTCGCCGCCCAGACGCGCCAGCACGTCGCTGGAGCGCAGCATGGTCAGCATCAGCGAAGAGAGTTCGCGCAGGAGCGCGTCGCCCGCCGCGTGGCCTGCGGTATCGTTCACCGCCTTAAAACGGTCAAGATCGATAAAGACCAGCGCGTGACGCTGATGGGTCTCCTGTACCGTCTGCAACAGGCGCTTAAGATGGTTTTCAAAACTGACGCGGTTCGCCAGGTGGGTAAGGGCGTCATGGGAAGCGCTGTAGCTCAGCTGGCGCAGCATTTTTCGCGACTCGGTGACATCCTGAATCACCAGCACCGAGCCGATAGCGTGCCCCTCCAGGGTGCTGAGCGGGGTAATGCTGTAATGAATGTCGAAACTGCCTCCATTCCGGCAGTTAAGCACCACATCCTGTTCGATATCGGTACGGGACATATCGCCGCTGTGGATGTTTTCCATTAACGGGCCGTTCTCGCCGAAGGTAATGTGCAGCACCTTCAGAACGGGCTGACCCAGCGCTTCGCTTTGCGACCAGCCGCTCATCTTCTCGGCGACCGGGTTCATAAAGGTGATGTTCATGTCGATATCGGTGCACAGCACCGCTTCGCCGATGGAGTCGAGGGTGATATGCAGGCGCTCTTTTTCCTGGAACAGCGCCTCGTTCAACTGCTTCACCTCGGTCATATCCATGTTGATCCCTAACAGCCGCTCCACTTCGCCCTGTTTGTTCAGCACCCGGTTCGCCAGCGAACGAATGTGGCGAATGCCATCCTTGACGCGAATGCGAAATTCCAGCTTGAAAGGCACCCTGGCCTGGAGTGACTCACGCAGTACCTGTTCGGCGTGCGGACGATCTTCAGGCACCATGGCCGCATGCCAGAGCTGCCAGGTGGGTTTAATGTGCGGGGGGATCTCGTACAGCTCAAACATCCGTTTATCCCAGCTGATCACGTCCGGCTCGAGATCCCACTCCCAGATCCCGATGCCGCCGGCTTCGTTCGCGAGGGTGATACGCTCCATCAGACGCTTATTCACCCACTCGGTCTGTTTCAGGTCGTTGATGTCTTCAATCTGGGCAATAAAGTAGAGCGGCGTACCGTCGGCATGGCGCACAACGGAAACGGCCAGCAGCGCCCACACCACCTCGCCGCTGCGGGTGTAGTAGCGTTTTTCGAGGCTGTAGCTGTTGATCTCCCCGTTAATCAGCTGTTGCAACTGCTCCAGGTCGGTATTTAAATCTTCCGGCCAGGTTAACTGCTGGAACGTGAGCGACTGAAGCTCAGACTGACTGTAACCGAGGAAATTGCACAGCGCCTTGTTGGCCTGAAGCCACTGACCCTCAATGCCCACCAGCGCCATACCAATCGCGGAATATTCCATCGCATTACGAAAACGTTCTTCGCTTTCCGTAATATGTTTACGCTCGGCCCGGAAGGCATACATCACCATCGTCATAATGTTGGCGGGGAGCAGCATCATCAGAAAGGGAAGCCATGGCGCGTTGAAGGTCACCATCATGTTTGAAGGTGTCATGGAGGGCGGGTTTCGCGCCATCATCAAGGACACCATCATGATGGTGAATAAAAAAATCAGGAATGCTTCCATTCGCGGCAGGCGTACCGCGCTCCACATCAGCAAAACGATGATGCAGGTGAACGGCCACGGCAGCCAGGTGATTGCCGTCCAGCTAAGAACCAGTGTAACGACCAGGGTCACCAGCGTTTCCAGCAGCAGTCTCGGGTTGCGGTGGCGCAGCAGGTAATGCGGTTTAAACAGCAGACCTAACGGTACAAGCGCCAGCGCGCCAATGGCTTCTGAAAGTACCCAAAACAGAAAATTACGCAGCGGCTCCGCGCCTGGCACCAGAAAATGAACCAGAATGCCGCCCACCAGCGGCGGCACCAGGGCGCTGCCGAGGGCAAGGCGTATCCAGTCGTTGAGGTTTTGCAGCGGGTTATACCAGGGGAGCAGCTTACGCAGCAACACCGCACCAACACAGGCCTCAATAATATTGATTGCCGTGTAGGTTAAGTTGATTGATTCCCATGAAAAGAGCATCCACGAGGCAAAAATATTGCCAAAGGAGCAGGCGAGGGCGATGCCGGGCCACATTTTTCCCGCATGGCGGTAAAACGCCACCATCATAATGGAGGTCGGGAACCACAATGGCGCCAGCAGCGAACCGAAGCGAGTCAGCTCAAGGGAAAATAAGGTGAAGATGAACGTGACCAGACCCAGACAGACAAGCCGCAGTAAAGGATGTGGGGTAGTAACCAAAACCCGCTGGTATTGTTTATTCATTACCGCTCTATCCAGGGACGCCGTGTTGTCAGGAGCCAGCTCCGGACGCGTGAAATCATTAATTTGGTTTATGCTAGTACAAACATTTTACAATTCATATGCTGAGTGCTCAGATTTTGACTTCATAGACTTATAAAATAGTTACTCTGCGAAGAAGGGGGATGAAATGGTGAAAATCCGTGCGTAAAAATTTCGCTAAAGGCGTGAAACGGCGCTTTTCAGCCCGCCTCGCATAACCTGCGCATTCGACTGGTATCACGCCCCCGAAATCCCTATAATTGCCGCGTTTGACGCTCCGGCGTCGTCCTTCCTTACATCCAGGTTAATCAGGTCGCTAAATTTATGACTGATAAGTCTCATCAGTGCGTCATCATAGGCATCGCCGGCGCATCGGCTTCAGGTAAAAGTCTTATTGCCAGTACGCTTTATCGCGAACTGCGTGAACAAGTGGGTGATGAGCATATCGGTGTTATTCCCGAAGATAGCTATTACAAAGATCAATCCCATCTTTCGATGGAAGAGCGCGTAAAAACCAACTACGACCACCCCAGTGCGATGGATCACAGTCTGCTGTTCCAGCATCTGGAAGCGCTGAAGCGCGGCGAGGCGATTGAGCTGCCCGTCTACAGTTACGTGGAACATACCCGCACCCAGGAAACGATCCGCATTGAGCCCAAGAAGGTGATTATCCTTGAAGGGATTTTGCTGCTCACCGACGCCCGTCTGCGCGAATCAATGAACTTCTCGATTTTCGTCGATACCCCGCTGGATATCTGCCTGATGCGGCGTATTAAACGCGACGTTAACGAACGCGGTCGCTCCATGGACTCCGTGATGGCGCAGTATCAGAAAACCGTTCGTCCGATGTTCCTGCAATTTATTGAGCCTTCTAAACAATACGCCGATATTATTGTGCCTCGCGGCGGTAAAAACCGTATTGCCATTGATATCTTAAAAGCGAAAATCAGTCAGTTTTTTGAATAAGCCGTGTGAATTGTGTACCGTTCAGAGATAACCTGGTTTTGCCCTGACGCCGTAAGGATTCAGGGCGCGATGCACGAAAGGAGAAAGTGCCATGCGTCTTTGTGACCGCGATATAGAAGCCTGGCTGGATGAAGGCCGCCTGTCTATCACCCCGCGTCCGCCGGTTGAGCGTATTAACGGCGTGACCGTCGATGTACGTCTGGGGAATAAGTTCCGCACCTTCAGCGGCCACACGGCACCGTTTATCGACCTCAGCGGGCCGAAAGACGAAGTCAGTGCGGCGCTGGATCGCGTCATGAGTGACGAAATCGTCATCGAAGAAGGAGAGGCGTTTTATCTCCATCCTGGCGAACTGGCGCTGGCGGTGACCTTTGAATCGGTCACGCTGCCTGCGGATCTGGTCGGCTGGCTTGACGGACGCTCTTCTCTGGCGCGTCTGGGCCTGATGGTGCACGTCACCGCGCACCGTATCGATCCGGGCTGGTCTGGCCGTATCGTGCTGGAGTTCTTTAACGCCGGTAAACTGCCGCTGGCGCTTCGCCCGGGAATGATGATCGGTGCGTTGAGCTTCGAACCGCTGACCGGCCCGGCAGACCGTCCTTATAACCGCCGTCAGGACGCAAAATATCGCGACCAGCAGGGTGCGGTTGCCAGCCGTATCGATAAAGACTGATCTGTGAGTTCACTGAGGAAGCCATGAGAAGAGTTCTGACAACGCTGATGATTTTGCTGGTGGTGCTGGTGGCTGGCCTTTCAGCGTTGGTGCTGCTGGTTAACCCGAATGACTTCCGGGCCTATATGGTGCGGCAGGTTGAAGCGCGCAGCGGGTATGAACTCAAGCTGGACGGGCCGCTGCGCTGGCACGTCTGGCCGCAGCTCAGCATTCTCTCCGGACGTATGTCGCTCACCGCGCCGGGCGCCGCGCAGCCGCTTGTTACGGCGGATAACATGCGTCTTGATGTCGCGCTCATCCCGCTCTTATCCCATCAGCTCCAGGTTGAACAGGTGATGCTGAAAGGGGCGGTGATTCAGCTTACGCCACAAACCGAAGCCGTTCGTCAGGCGAATGCCCCGGTCGCACCGCGTGAAAATACTTTGCCTGATGTTCCGTCTGACACCGGCTGGTCTTTCGATATTGGTAATCTGAAAGTCGCTGACAGCGTGCTGGTTTTCCAGCATGAGGATGACGAACAGATCACCGTCCGCAATATCAACCTCAGGATGGAGCAGGACGCCAACCATCACGCGACCATGGAGTTCTCCGGGCGGATCAACCGTAATCAGCGCGATCTCAACCTGTCGATGAATGCGAACGTGAACGCCTCTGACTACCCGCACCAGCTGACGGCGGACGTTCAGCAGGTCAACTGGCAGCTGACCGGCGCGGATTTACCCGCGAAGGGGATCGCCGGCCAGGGCACGATGCAGGCGGTGTGGCACGAAGAGCGCAAACAGCTCGAACTGAACGCGCTCAACCTCCAGGCCAACGACAGTTCCCTGAAGGGGCAGGCGAGCGTCACGCTTGATGAAAAACCCAAGTGGGTGTTGGATCTGCAATTCGACAAGCTGAACCTTGAGAACCTGCTCGCGGCCCAAACGGTGAATGCGACCGATGAGGGTGTCGCGCAGGTAGGGCAAAGCCAGGTCACGCAGTCGCGTCCGGTGATCTCCTCCAGTCTCGATCTGCCTGACTACAATGGTCTGCGCGGATTTACCGCCGACATTCTGCTGGAAGCGAACAGCGTGCGCTGGCGTGGGATTGATTTTACTGACGTCAACAGCCAGATGTTCAACCACAACGGCCTGCTGGTCATCTCTGAGCTCAGCGGAAAAATGGGGGCAGGAAATCTCTCCCTGCCGGGCACGCTGGACGTACGTAAAGACGTTGCCAGCGCCGCGTTCCAGCCGCGTCTGGAAAACGTTGAGATTGGCACCATCCTGAAAGCCTTTAATTACCCGATTTCCCTCACGGGGCAGCTGTCGCTGGCCGGGGATTTCTCCGGCACGAAGATTGATGCGGACGCCTTCCGTCGTAGCTGGAAGGGGCAGGCGCACGTTGAGCTAAAAGATTCGCGCATGGAAGGGCTGAACTTCCAGCAACTGGTGCAGCAGGCGGTAGAGCGCAGCAGCAGCGTGAAGGCGAATGAAAACTACGATAGCGCAACCCGTCTCGACAGCTTTACCAGCGAGCTTGCCCTCGACAACGGTCAGCTCTCGCTCGACGAGATGCAGGGAATCTCGTCCCTGCTGGCACTGACCGGAAACGGCGCGCTGGATCTGGTGAAAGAGACGGTTGACACCCGCTTCAACGTCCGCGTGAAGGCTGGCTGGGAAGGGGAAGGCCAGCTTGTCGAGTTCCTGAAAGAGACGCCGATACCGCTGCGCGTGTACGGAAAATGGCAGGAACTCAATTACAGTTTGCAGGTCGATCAGATCCTCCGTAAGCACCTTCAGGATGAAGCGAAACGTCGGCTGAATGACTGGGCGGACCGCAATAAAGAGTCTCAGTCTGGTAAGGACGTGAAAAAGTTGCTCGATAAGCTCTGATGCCTGTTGTGCCGGGTGGCGGCTTCGCCTTACCCGGCCTACAAAAGCCAGACACCGTAGGCCGGGTAAGCGAAGCGCCACCCGGCTTTTTTACACCTCAAAATCCATCTCATCCTCACCGCGCAGCGGTACTAGCTGCACCTTCTGCACGCGATGGCTCTCTACCTGCAAGGTTTTGATCATGTAATTCCCCACCTGGACCTCTTCGCCCGGCTGCGGAATACGTTGCAGATATTCCATCAGCAAACCGGCGATGGTGTGGTATTCGCGCTTCTCGTCCAGCGGAAGCGGAACGAACTGCACCAGATCTTCGAGCGGCATATGGCCGTTGGCGGTCCAGCTGCCGTCTGCGTTTTTCTGAATATCGTGGCGTGCATCGATCTCATCCACCTCATTAGGCAGATTACCGGCGATGGTTTCCATCACGTCGCTGAGCGTCACCAGCCCTTCCACAGAACCAAACTCATCAACGACAAACGCGAAGTGGGTACGCGCGTTGCGGAACTGCTCCAGCGCGGAGAGAAGCGGCAGCGCTTCCGGGAAGACCAGCGGCTGGCGCACCAGCGCGCGCAGGTTGAGCGGCTCACCGTGAAGCTGCTGTTGCAGCAGGTCAATCACGTGTACCACGCCCAGCAGCTCTTCTTCCTCTTCTCCGCCGGTCACCACCACGCGGGTGTGCTGGTTTTTATCCAGCAGGGCACGGATCTGCTCTTCCGGTGCCGTCAGGTCAATATGCTCAATGTCGTGGCGGGAGGTCATGATACTGCTGACCGAGCGCTGGTTGAGGTTAAGCACGCGCTCTATCATCCGGCGTTCCTGCGGGTTGAAGATCTGCCCGTCGCTGTGGTCGGCTAGCATCGCAGCGGATTCAGCATCCAGCTCGGCATCCTCTTTTTTGCCGCTCAGCAGACGCATCACCGTATCTGCGGTGCGCTGTCGTAATGTCTGGTTCGCGGAAAGAAAACGGCGGCGGTTGAAAATGGCCAGCTGGTTAAGAAACTCAATAAGCACCGAGAAACCAATGGCTGCGTACAGATATCCTTTCGGGATATGGAAGCCAAAACCATCCGCCACCAGGCTAAAGCCAATCATCAGCAGGAAGCTCAGACAGAGAATGACGATAGTCGGGTGACTGTTCACGAAGCGCGTCAGGGCTTTACTGGCGAGCACCATCAGGGTGATGGCAATGATCACGGCGGCCATCATCACCGCCAGATGGTCAACCATCCCGACGGCAGTAATCACGGAGTCGAGAGAAAAGACGGCATCCAGCACCACTATCTGCGCGACCACCGGCCAGAATTTAGCGCCGCGCCGCTGGGTGGGGTTTTCACTGTCTTTTCCTTCCAGCCGCTCATTAAGCTCAACCGTGGCTTTGAACAGCAGGAACAATCCGCCGAAAAGCATGATCAGGTCGCGGGCGCTAAAGCTCAGACCCTGCACGCTGAATAAGGGTTTGGTGAGCGTGACCAGCCATGATATTGAGGCCAGTAACAGCAGACGCATCACCATGGCGAGCAGAAGACCGGTCACGCGGGCGCGGTCGCGTTGTGAAGGGGGTAATTTATCGGCAAGGATGGCGATAAACACCAGGTTATCAATGCCGAGCACTAATTCGATGACGACCAGCGTCACCAGCCCGGCCCAGATTGATGGATCGGCAATCCATTCCATAGTAAATGCAATACCTTCTGTTATATGACTAATGTCACACTTCGATCATGGATAAAGCAGACGGAAATTGCAATGCCGGGGTGAGATTTCTCTTAATGCTACACTTAGGTAAAACCCATTTGCGGGGCTGTGTAAATAAGTTAAATGCGAAGATTTAATTACAAAAGACGATATTTAGGATATATCGCAATAAATGGTCTGGTGCTCTATTTTGTCAATATAAAGAAAATCCGAAAACCTCAAAACTTTGCTCTTAATATTAATCTTAAAAACGAATATTAGGACGGTTGTCTCCTTGCCTGCTATTAGGTTAGCTGCAACAATTCTTCCAGCATCAAATGTTAAATCTCCTTGTTGCTATTTTTGTTTCAGTCTTTGGTGAAGGTTATACATTATCAATCACCCGTTTAAGGTGGCGGATATATTTCTCAAAAGGCCTGATCCAAGAGGGTGTCTAACCATAACGCATTGTTTAGTCAGTGGATTGGTAACTGAAAGCCAAGGGCGGTAGCGTGCCTGAAAGCGTGTGAATCAGCCTCAATTATTCTGTCAATAGCCAATGGATGAATAAGCTTTTTTTAGGACTGATGCCAGTTATATTGCTAAATGATTAACTGCATTCTGATTGTCACCACGACCCGCGCTTATTTTAATTGCACAGGATAATTACTCTGCCAAAGTGATAAATAATCAATGATGAAATCCAAAATGAAATTGATGCCATTATTGGTGTCTGTGACCTTGATGAGTGGTTGCACGGTCTTTCCCGGCAGCAATATGTCAACAATGGGCAAGGATGTGATTAAACAGCAGGATGCTGATTTTGATCTCGACAAAATGGTGAATGTTTACCCATTAACCCCACGTCTGGTAGAACAATTACGCCCACGTCCGAATGTTGCTCAGCCAAATATGTCTCTGGACCAGGAAATTGCCTCTTACCAGTATCGCGTTGGTCCGGGTGACGTGATTAACGTGACCGTCTGGGATCACCCGGAACTGACCACACCTGCGGGCCAGTACCGCAGCTCAAGCGACACCGGTAACTGGGTACAGTCCGATGGCACCATGTTCTATCCCTACATTGGCAAAGTGCACGTCGCGGGCAAAACGCTTGCTGAGATCCGTAGTGATATTACCGGCCGCCTGGCGCAGTACATTGCTGACCCGCAGGTGGACGTTAATATCGCCGCGTTCCGATCCCAGAAAGCCTATATCTCAGGCCAGGTCAACAAATCCGGCCAGCAGGCTATCACCAACGTCCCGCTCACCGTTCTTGATGCGATCAATGCCGCAGGCGGCTTAACCGACGGTGCTGACTGGCGCAACGTGGTGCTGACCCACAACGGCAAAGAGCAGCGCATTTCGCTTCAGGCGCTGATGCAAAACGGTGACCTGACCCAGAACCGTCTCCTCTATCCGGGCGATATTCTTTACGTGCCGCGCAACGACGATCTGAAAGTGTTCGTGATGGGTGAAGTGAAGAAACAGAGCACCCTTAAGATGGACTTCAGCGGTATGACCCTGACCGAAGCGCTGGGCAACGCGGAAGGTATCGATCTGACCGCCTCCAACGCCAGCGGTATCTTTGTGATCCGTCCAATCAAAGGCGAAAACGCGAAAGGCAAGATTGCCAACATCTACCAGCTGGACATGTCCGACGCGACGTCGCTGGTCATGGCAACGTCGTTCCGTCTCCAGCCATACGATGTGGTCTATGTCACCACCGCGCCGGTTGCCCGCTGGAACCGTCTGATCAACCAGTTGCTGCCTACCATCAGTGGCGTTCGCTACATGACGGATACGGCGAGCGACATTCATACCTGGTAAGCCGCGATGTTTAACAAAATTCTGGTGGTGTGTGTGGGGAACATTTGCCGTTCCCCCACGGCTGAAAGGCTGTTGAAAAATTACCAGCCTGCGTTAACGGTCGACTCCGCAGGGCTGGGCGCGCTGGTCGGAAAAGGTGCCGACGAACGTGCCGCAAGCGTCGCCCTTGAGCATAACCTCTCACTCGACGGGCACGTTGCCCGTCAGGTCTCTGGCCGAATGTGCCGGGAATATGACCTGATCCTCGCGATGGAAAAACGCCACATTCACGCGCTGTGCGATATCGCACCGGAGATGCGCGGCAAGGTGATGCTGTTTGGTCACTGGGATGGTGAGCGCGAAATTCCCGATCCGTATCGCAAGAGCCGCGAGGCCTTTGAGGCGGTATACACCTTACTAGACCAGTCTGCCCGCCAGTGGGCGCAGGCACTGAAAGCTCAGCAGGGATAACAATGACAGAAAAAACAAGACCTTCTGCCGCCCCGACGTCGGGCAGTGATGAAATCGATATCGGTCGCCTGGTCGGGACCGTTATTGAAGCGAAATGGTGGGTGCTGGGTATAACCGCCATCTTTGCCGTGGCGGCGATCGTTTATACGCTGTTCGCGACGCCTATTTACAGCGCCGACGCGCTGGTGCAGATCGAACAAAATACCGGAAACTCGCTGGTTCAGGATATCGGCTCTGCGCTGGCCAACAAGCCGCCGGCATCGGAGGCTGAAATTCAGCTGATCCAGTCGCGCCTGGTATTGGGCAAAACGGTTCACGATCTGGGGCTGGATATCGCGGTCACCAAAAACACCTTCCCGGTGTTTGGCGCAGGCTGGGATCGCCTGATGGGGCGCAGTAACGATACGGTAAAAGTGACCGACTTCGTGATTCCAAAAGGGGCTGGGGACCAAACCTTTACCCTGACCGTGCTGGGACCAAAACAGTATCAGCTGACCAGCGACGCAGGCTTCAGCGCGCGCGGCGAAGTGGGGCAGATGCTGACCAAAGATGGCGTGAGCATCAGGGTTGGTGCCATCCAGGCGCACGAGGGCGGTGAGTTTACGGTCACCAAATTCTCGACGCTCGGAATGATCAACAATCTGCAAAACAACCTGACCGTCACCGAAAACGGTAAGGATACCGGCGTCCTGAGCATGACCTTCACCGGTGAAGACAAGGATCAAATCCGCGACATCCTGAACAGCATCACCCGTAACTACCTTGAGCAGAACGTTGAGCGCAAGTCAGCGGAAGCCGCTAAAAGCCTCGCGTTCCTCAGTAAACAGCTGCCGGAGGTGCGCGCCCGTCTGGATGACGCCGAGAACAAGCTGAACGCATACCGTCAGGATAAAGACTCCGTCGACCTGCCGCTGGAGGCGAAATCGGTTCTCGACTCCATGGTCAATATTGATGCGCAGCTGAACGAGCTGACCTTTAAAGAGGCGGAAATTTCCAAGCTCTATACCAAACGTCACCCGGCGTACCGCACGCTGCTCGAGAAACGTCGTACCCTGGAAGAAGAGAAGGCGAAGCTGAATGACCGCGTGACCGCGATGCCGAAGACGCAGCAGGAAATCGTACGCCTGACGCGTGATGTGGAATCCGGCCAGCAGGTTTACATGCAACTGCTGAACAAGCAGCAGGAGCTGAAAATCACCGAAGCCAGCACCGTGGGCGACGTGCGTATCGTTGACCCGGCGATTACCCAGCCGGGCGTGCTGAAGCCGAAGAAAGCGCTGATCATCCTCGGCAGCATTATTCTCGGCTTGATGCTCTCTATCGTCGGCGTGCTGCTGCGCTCGCTGTTCAACCGCGGTATCGAAAGCCCGCAGGTGCTGGAAGAGAACGGGATCAGCGTGTACGCCAGCATCCCGCTTTCGGAGTGGCAGAAGTCCCGTGACAGCGTCAAAACCGTTAAGGGCGTCAAGCGTTACAAACAGAGCCAGCTGCTGGCCGTGGGTAACCCGACCGACCTGGCGATTGAAGCGGTGCGTAGCCTGCGTACCAGCCTCCACTTCGCCATGATGCAGGCCAAAAACAACGTCCTGATGATGACCGGTGTCAGCCCGTCAATTGGTAAGACCTTCGTCTGTGCCAACCTGGCGGCGGTGGTGAGCCAGACCAACAAGCGCGTGCTGCTGATCGACTGCGACATGCGTAAGGGCTACACCCATGAGCTGCTGGGTACCAACAACGTTAACGGTCTGTCGGAAATCCTGCTGGGTAAAGGGGAGATCAGCGAGAGCGCCAAACCGACCTCGATTCCGAAATTTGACCTGATCCCGCGTGGCCAGGTACCGCCGAACCCGTCTGAACTGCTGATGAGCGAGCGCTTCACGCAGCTGATCGAGTGGGCAAGCAAAAACTATGACCTGGTGCTGATCGATACCCCACCAATTCTGGCGGTCACCGACGCCGCCGTGGTAGGGCGTCATGCGGGCACCACGCTGATGGTTGCACGCTATGCGGTGAACACCCTGAAGGAAGTGGAAACCAGCCTGAGCCGCTTTGAGCAGAACGGTATTGAGGTGAAAGGGGTCATTCTGAACTCCATCTTCCGCCGTGCGACGGGTTATCAGGATTACGGCTACTACGAGTACGAATACAAGTCTGACTCTAAATAACAAAACACACCCCACACCCCTCACCCTAACCCTCTCCCCTGAGGGGAGAGGGGACTGCCTGGTGCAGTCTTTCACCCTCTCCCCTCCGGGGAGAGGGCCGGGGTGAGGGGCAGGAGGAATACATGAGCACACAACGCCCTTTGATTTCTATCTATATGCCGACATGGAATCGTCAGCAGCTGGCGATCCGCGCGATTAAATCGGTCCTGCGTCAGGATTACGATAACTGGGAACTGATTATCGTGGATGACTGTTCCTCCTCTTACGAACAGCTGCAAAAGTTTGTCGAAGACCTGAACGACCCGCGCGTGGTGTACACGCACAACGCCATCAACTCCGGGGCGTGCGCGGTGCGCAATCAGGCGATTATGCAGGCGAAAGGGCAGTATCTGACCGGTATCGACGATGATGACGAATGGACGCCAAACCGTCTGTCGATCTTCCTGTCGCACAAAGCGCAACTGGTGACCCACGCGTTTCTGTATGCCAACGACTATGTCTGTCAGGGCGAGGTCTATTCGCAGCCGGCCAGCCTGCCGCTGTATCCGAAATCACCGTATTCCCGCCGCCTGTTCTACAAGCGCAACATCATTGGCAACCAGGTATTTACATGGGCCTGGCGCTTTAAGGAGTGTCTGTTCGATACCGAGCTGAAGGCCGCGCAGGATTACGACATCTTCCTGCGGATGGTGGTGGAGTACGGCGAGCCGTGGAAGGTGGAAGAGGCCACGCAGATCCTGCACATCAACCACGGGGAGATGCAGATCACCTCGTCACCGAAAAAATTCTCGGGCTACTTCCATTTTTACCGCAAGCACAAGGACAAGTTTGACCGTGCCAGTCGGAAGTATCAGCTCTTTACCCTCTATCAGATCCGCAATAAGCGCATGAACTGGCGCACGCTGCTGACGCTGCTGTCGGTGCGTAACGGCAAGCGTCTGGCTGACGGGCTTCGGGGGAAATAATGTTTCTGGAAGATTGCCGCGCTAACAGCTGGAGCCTGCGCCCGTGCTGCATGGTTCTGGCCTACCGTATTGCGCACTTTTGCTCGGTGTGGCGCAAAAAAAATGTGCTGAACAATATCTGGGCCGCGCCGGTGCTGGTGCTGTACCGCATCATCACCGAATGCTTTTTTGGCTATGAAATTCAGGCCGCTGCCACCATTGGCCGCCGCTTTACCATTCATCACGGCTATGCGGTCGTCATCAACAAGTTCGTCGTCGCGGGTGATGATTTCACCATTCGCCACGGGGTGACAATCGGCAACCGTGGGCCAGACAGCCTGGCCTGCCCGGTGATTGGCAATAACGTCGAGCTGGGCGCCAACGTGGTGATGATCGGGGAGATTACCGTGGGCAATAACGTGACGGTTGGCGCAGGTAGCGTAGTGCTGGACAGCATTCCGGACAATGCGCTGGTGGTGGGCGAGAAAGCCCGCGTGAAGGTGATTAAATGAACATTCTGCAATTTAACGTACGCCTCGCAGAGGGCGGGGCGGCAGGCGTAGCGCTGGATCTGCACCAGCGCGCGCTGCAAAAAGGATTACAGTCGCGCTTTGTTTACGGTTACGGCAAGGGCGGCAAGAAAAGCGTCAGCCATGATAACTATCCGCAGGTGCTGAAGCAGACGCCACGTCTGACCTCCATCGCCAATATTGCGCTGTTCCGCCTGTTTAACCGCGACCTGTTCGGCAACCTGAATAACCTCTACCGCACCGTCACCCGCACCCGCGGGCCGGTTGTGCTGCACTTCCACGTGCTACACAGCTACTGGCTGAATCTGGAAGAGGTGGTAGCGTTTTGTGGCAAAGTGAAGGCGCACAAGCCGGACACCCGTTTCGTCTGGACGCTACACGACCACTGGAGCGTGACCGGACGCTGCGCCTTTACCGACGGCTGCGAAGGCTGGAAAGATAACTGCCAGAAATGCCCTACGCTCAGCAACTATCCGCCGGTGAAGGTCGATCGCGCGCATCAGCTGGTTGAGGGCAAGCGTCAGCTGTTCCGCGACATGCTCTCGCTCGGCTGCACCTTTATCTCTCCAAGCCAGCACGTGGCAGATGCTTTTAATAGCCTGTACGGAGCAGGGCGCTGCCAGATTATCAACAACGGTATTGATGTGGCGACGGAAGAGATCCTGGCCGAACTGACGCCCGTAGCCATTACCACCGGCAAGCCGAAAATTGCGGTCGTCGCCCATGACCTGCGCTACGACGGCAAAACCAACCAACAGCTGGTGCGCGACATGATGGCGCTCGGCGACAAAATTGAGCTGCATACCTTCGGCAAATTCTCGCCGTTCGAAGGCGCTAACGTGGTGAATCACGGGTTTGAAACCGACAAGCGCAAACTGATGAGCGCGCTCAACGGTATGGACGCGCTGGTGTTCAGCTCCCGCGTGGACAACTACCCGCTGATCCTGTGCGAAGCGCTGTCCATTGGCGTGCCGGTCATTGCCACCCACAGCGACGCGGCGCGCGAAGTGCTGGAGAAATCGGGCGGTAAAACCTTCAGTGAGAACGAGGTGCTGCCGCTGGTGCAGCTGTCGAAGGCCGATATCGCGCAGGCTGTTTTTGGCACGGACCTGGAATCGTTCCGCAACCGCAGCCGTAAAGCGTACAGTGGACAACAGATGCTGGAGGAGTATGTCTCGTTCTATCAGAATCTGTAGTTATCTGCTGCTGCCGCTGATCTACCTGCTGGTCAACGTCAAGATTGCCCAGCTCGGTGAAAGCTTCCCAATCACCATCGTCACCTTCCTGCCGGTTCTGCTGTTGCTATACGTTGATAAGCTTAACCTCAAAAAGCTGATGATTGCGCTGGGGATCGGGTTTGGTCTGACGGCGTTTAACTACATCTTTGGTCAGTCGCTGGACGCCAGCAAATATGTCACCTCCACCATGCTGTTTGTTTATATCGTTATCATTATTGGCATGGTGTGGAGTATTCGTTTTAAAACTATCTCTCCGCACAATTATAGGAAAATCCTCAGGTTCTTTTATATTGTCGTCGGGCTGATTGTTATGCTTGCGGCATTGGAGATGGCGCAAATTATTCTCACAGGCGGCAGTAGCCTGATGGAAATAATTTCGAAATATCTTATATACAGTAACAGCTATGTACTGAACTTCATTAAGTTTGGTGGCAAGCGTACCACTGCGCTCTATTTTGAACCGGCGTTTTTTGCTCTGGCATTAATCTCAATTTGGCTCAGCATCAAACAGTTCGGTATCAAAACCCCCAAGACCGATGCTATGATTCTTGCAGGAATCGTTCTGTCAGGGTCGTTCTCAGGGGTAATGACGTTTATTCTGTTTTACCTGCTGGAGTGGGCGTTCCAGTACCTGAACAAAGAGGCGATTAAGAAAAAACTGCCGCTGGCGATCATTTCTCTGACGGTATTTTTAGTGGGCGTAATATTCGCCTTCCCGTACATTTCTGAACGTCTGGGTGATTTGGGAACGGAAGGTTCGTCGTCCTATTATCGCATCATTGGTCCACTGGTGATGGTGGGTTATTCCTTAACCCATATTGATGGCGTAGTAAGATTCGGCTCACTTTACGAATATGTTGCATCATTCGGAATCTTTAACGGTGCGGATGTCGGTAAAACCATAGACAATGGTCTGTATCTGTTAATTATCTATTTTTCCTGGTTCGCCGTACTGTTGACACTGTGGTATCTGTTTAAAGTTTTCAAAATGATGATTAACGCGTTTGGTGATAACCAGAACTTTCGCGTGCAACTTTATCTGTTCACACCGGTGTCGTTGTTTTTTACCGGGTCAATATTTAGCCCGGAATATGCATTCTTAATTGTATGTCCGTTTATTTTGCGCAAAGCGTTGAATATTACGAGCGTATGACGAAATGAGGTGATTTATGTTTCTTAGCGTCATTACTGTCGCCTTTCGTAACCACGAAGGGGTGGTAAAAACCTGGCGCTCGCTGCGCAACCTGGCGCGCGATCCGAGCCTCACCTTTGAGTGGATCGTGGTCGATGGCGGCTCGAACGACGGCACGGCGGAGTTCCTGGAAAAACTTAACGGTGAGTTCAACTTACGTTACATCAGCGAGAAAGATAAAGGCATTTACGATGCCATGAATAAAGGCATCAACATGGCGCAGGGGCGCTACGCCATCTTCCTCAATTCCGGCGACGTGTTCCATGAAGATGTGGCGCTGTTTGCACGCCAGCTGGCGCGCCAGAAAGAAGATGCCATGTTTATCGGTGATGCGCTGCTTGATTTCGGCGAGGGGAAAAAAGTCCTGCGCGGCGCGAAACCAGGCTGGTATATCTACCACAGCCTCCCGGCCAGCCATCAGGCTATTTTCTTCCCAATGAGCGGCCTGAAAAAACAGCCTTACGATTTGCAATATAAAGTGTCATCAGATTATGCCCTGGCCGCCAGCCTGTACAAATCTGGCTACCCGTTCCGTCGAATTAAAGGACTGGTATCCGAATTTTCAATGGGCGGCGTGTCAACCTCGAATAATCTGGAATTGTGCCAGGATGCCAAAAACGTGCAGCGTAAAATATTACGCGTACCGGGGTTCTGGGCGGAATTATCTTATTTCTTACGTCTGAAAACGACGGGTAAAGCGAAAGCCTTATATAACAAAGCCTGAGATATAAGGAAACGTAATGCAGGAATTAAATGGATTCTCCGTGCCGAAAGGTTTTCGGGGCGGGAGCGGTATTAAAGTTCAACTGTGGTGGGCTGTACAGGCAACGTTATTTGCCTGGTCGCCGCAAATACTGTACCGCTGGCGCGCATTTTTACTGCGTCTGTTTGGCGCAAAAATAGGAAAAAACGTAGTCATTCGTCCTTCGGTGAAAATTACTTATCCCTGGAAATTAACGCTTGGGGATTACGCCTGGGTTGGGGATGACGCGGTGTTATATACCCTTGGCGAGATTACGATTGGCGCAAATTCGGTGGTTTCACAGAAGTGTTATTTGTGCACCGGCAGCCACGATTTTATGAGCCCGCATTTTGATATTACCGCTTCGCCTGTTGTGATCGGTGAAAAATGCTGGCTGGCAACAGACGTCTTTGTTGCACCCGGTGTTTCTGTTGGCGATGGCACGGTAGTCGGTGCCCGCAGCAGCGTTTTTAAATCGCTACCGGCAAATAAAATTTGCCGTGGCAACCCCGCAGTGGTGATACGCGAACGCGTTGAAACTGATTAAATTCATAAGTAGAGGAATATAAACATGTCTAAAGTCGCTCTCATCACCGGCGTTACCGGGCAGGATGGTTCTTACCTGGCAGAGTTACTGCTGGAAAAAGGGTATGAAGTACACGGTATTAAACGTCGTGCGTCTTCATTTAACACCGAACGTGTCGATCATATTTATCAGGATCCTCACGCGGCGAACCCGAAATTCCACCTGCACTACGGCGACCTGACCGATACCTCCAACCTGACCCGCATCCTGCAGGAAGTACAGCCGGATGAAGTCTACAACCTGGGCGCGATGAGCCACGTTGCGGTTTCCTTCGAATCCCCGGAATACACCGCTGACGTGGACGCCATGGGTACGCTGCGTCTGCTGGAAGCGATTCGCTTCCTGGGTCTTGAGAAGAAAACCCGTTTCTATCAGGCATCTACCTCTGAGCTGTATGGTCTGGTGCAGGAAATTCCGCAGAAAGAGACTACGCCGTTCTACCCACGTTCTCCGTACGCGGTAGCGAAACTGTACGCTTACTGGATCACTGTGAACTACCGTGAATCCTACGGCATGTACGCCTGTAACGGCATTCTGTTCAACCACGAATCCCCACGTCGTGGCGAAACCTTCGTGACCCGTAAAATCACCCGCGCGATCGCTAACATCGCTCAGGGTCTGGAGTCTTGCCTGCACCTCGGCAACATGGACTCCCTGCGTGACTGGGGCCATGCGAAAGACTACGTGAAAATGCAGTGGATGATGCTGCAGCAGGAACAGCCAGAAGACTTCGTGATCGCGACCGGCGTGCAGTACTCCGTACGTCAGTTCGTTGAGATGGCTGCGGCACAGCTGGGCATCAAGCTGCGCTTCGAAGGCACCGGCGTGGAAGAGAAGGGTATCGTTGTTTCCGTGACCGGCCACGACGCACCGGGCGTGAAGCCAGGCGACGTGATTGTTCAGGTGGATCCGCGTTACTTCCGTCCTGCTGAAGTGGAAACCCTGCTGGGCGACCCAACCAAAGCGCACGAGAAGCTGGGCTGGAAACCAGAAACCACCCTGCAAGAAATGGTATCCGAGATGGTGGCCAAAGATCTTGAAGCAGCGAAAAAACACTCCCTGCTCAAGTCCCATGGCTACGAGGTTGCCATCGCGCTGGAGTCCTGAGAATGACAAAACAACGTATTTTTGTCGCCGGTCATCGCGGAATGGTGGGTTCCGCGATTGTCCGCCAGCTTGAACAGCGCGGCGACGTTGAGGTGATTGTTCGCACCCGCGACGAGCTGAACTTGCTTGACAGCAAAGCGGTGCAGGACTTCTTCGCCAGCGAACGTATCGACCAGGTGTATCTGGCGGCGGCGAAGGTGGGCGGTATTGTCGCTAACAACACCTACCCGGCGGATTTCATCTACGAGAACATGATGATTGAGAGCAACATCATTCACGCGGCGCATCTGCACAACGTGAACAAGCTGCTGTTCCTCGGTTCATCCTGTATCTACCCAAAAATGGCGAAACAGCCGATCGCCGAGAGCGAACTGTTGCAGGGGACGCTGGAAGCCACCAACGAGCCGTATGCGATTGCTAAAATTGCCGGGATCAAGCTGTGTGAATCCTACAACCGTCAGTATAACCGCGACTATCGCTCGGTGATGCCGACCAACCTCTACGGACCGCACGACAACTTCCACCCGAGCAATTCGCACGTGATCCCGGCGCTGCTGCGTCGTTTCCACGAGGCGACTGCCGAAAACGCCCCGGACGTGGTGGTGTGGGGCAGCGGTACGCCAATGCGCGAGTTCCTGCACGTGGACGATATGGCGGCAGCCAGCATTCACGTCATGGAGCTGGATCGCGAGGTGTGGCAGGAAAACACCGAGCCGATGCTGTCGCACATTAACGTCGGGACCGGCGTGGACTGCACCATTCGCGAGCTGGCGCAGACCATCGCGCAGGTGGTGGGCTACAAAGGACGCGTGGTGTTTGATGCCACCAAACCGGACGGCACGCCGCGCAAGCTGCTGGACGTGACCCGTCTGCATCAGCTGGGCTGGTATCACGAGGTCTCACTGGAGCAGGGGCTGGCCAGCACCTACCAGTGGTTCCTGGAAAACCAGCACCGCTTCCGGGGGTAATGATGTTTTTAAGTCAGGAAGATTTTGCCACGGTGGTGCGTTCCACTCCGCTCATCTCAATTGATTTGATCGTGGAGAACGAACGCGGCGAGTTCTTGCTGGGGAAACGAACCAATCGTCCTGCACAGGGCTTCTGGTTCGTGCCCGGCGGGCGCGTGCAGAAGGATGAGACGCTAAGCGATGCGTTTGAGCGTCTCACTCTGGCGGAACTGGGCCTGCAACTGCCGATGGCAGCGGGCCAGTTTTACGGGGTCTGGCAGCACTTCTATGACGATAACTTTTCGGGCACCGGGTTCACCACGCACTATGTCGTGCTGGGGTTCCGCCTGAAGGTGAGTGAGGCAGACCTGCGTCTGCCTGATTCTCAGCATGACGATTACCGCTGGTTAACGCCAGAGGCGCTGCTGGCAAGCGACAATGTCCATGACAACAGTCGGGCGTACTTCCTTGCGGAACGTCAGGCCGAGGTGCCAGGCCTATGAAAATCCTCGTCTACGGAATTAACTACTCGCCGGAGCTTACCGGTATCGGGAAATACACCGGCGAGATGGTCGAGTGGATGGCGAGCCAGGGACATGACGTGCGGGTGATTACCGCCCCGCCGTATTACCCGGAGTGGAAGGTAGGCGAACGCTATTCCAGCTGGCGCTACCGCCGCGAAGAGGGGGCTGCGACCGTCTGGCGCTGCCCGCTCTACGTGCCGAAACAGCCCTCGACGCTGAAACGTTTAATTCATCTGGGCAGCTTTGCCCTGAGCAGTTTCTTCCCGCTGATGGCGCAGCGTCGCTGGAAGCCGGATCGCATCATCGGCGTGGTGCCGACGCTGTTCTGCACGCCAGGCATGCGCCTGCTGGGCAAACTCTCCGGCGCGCGCACCCTGCTGCACATTCAGGATTATGAAGTGGACGCCATGCTCGGACTGGGGATGGCCGGGAAAGGCAAGGGCGGCAAGGTGGCGAAGCTCGCCAGCGCCTTTGAGCGCAGCGGCCTGCACAACGTGGATTACGTCTCGACCATCTCGCGCTCGATGATGAACAAGGCGCAGGAGAAGGGTGTCCCGGCGGAGAAGGTGATCTTCTTTCCGAACTGGTCCGAAGTGGCGCGTTTCCGCGATGTGACAGACCAGGATGCGCAGGCGTTACGCGCGCAGCTCGGTTTGCCTGAAGATCAAAAAATCATTCTTTACTCAGGCAACATCGGTGAAAAACAGGGGCTGGAGAGCGTGATTGACGCCGCGCTTCAGCTGAGCGAACACCCGTGGATGTTCGTGATAGTCGGGCAGGGCGGCGGTAAAGCGCGGCTGGAAAAAATGGCCAGCGAGCGCGGACTGACCAACATCCGCTTCTTCCCGCTTCAGTCTTATGACGCGCTGCCCGCGCTGCTGAAAATGGCAGATTGCCATCTGGTGGTGCAAAAACGCGGCGCGGCGGATGCGGTGCTGCCGTCCAAGCTGACCAACATTCTGGCAGTGGGCGGAAATGCGGTGATTACGGCAGAAGCCGCAACAGAATTAGGCCAGCTGTGCAACAGCTACCCGGGTATTGCCGTTTGCGTAGAGCCAGAATCGGTTCCTGCGCTGGTGACCGGAATTGAGCAGGCACTCGCCATGCCAAAAGAGAACACGGTGGCACGTGAATATGCCGAACGCACGCTCGAGAAAGAGAACGTGCTGAGCCAATTTATTGCAGATATACGGGGATAAATCATGAGTCAAACCACTTTGTATCCGGTCGTAATGGCGGGTGGATCCGGGAGCCGGTTGTGGCCACTGTCCCGCGTGCTTTATCCAAAACAATTTCTGTGCCTCAAGGGCGACCTCACCATGCTGCAAACGACGGTTAACCGTCTGCACGGCGTGGAGTGTGAAAGCCCGGTGGTGATCTGTAACGAGCAGCACCGCTTTATCGTTGCCGAGCAGCTGCGCCAGCTGAATAAACTGACCGAAAATATCATTCTGGAGCCTGCCGGACGCAACACCGCGCCTGCTATTGCTCTTGCGGCGCTGGCGGCAAAACGCAGCAGCCCGGACTGCGACCCGCTGATGCTGGTGCTGGCGGCTGACCACGTTATTCAGCAGGAAGACGCCTTCCGCGACGCGGTTCGCGCGGCGATTCCTTACGCTGAGAACGGCAAGCTGGTGACCTTCGGCATCGTGCCGGATCTCCCGGAAACCGGCTATGGCTACATTCGCCGCGGCAGCGTTACGCCTGGTGAAGGCGACAGCGTGGCCTTTGACGTGGCGCAGTTTGTCGAAAAACCGAATCTGGAAACCGCCCAGGCCTACGTGGCCAGCGGTGAATACTACTGGAACAGCGGTATGTTCCTGTTCCGCGCCGGTCGCTACCTGGAAGAGCTGGAAAAATATCGCCCCGATATCTTACATGCCTGCGAAAAAGCGATGGCGGTGGTGGATCCGGATCTTGATTTTATCCGCGTGGACGAAGAAGCCTTCCTCGCCTGTCCGGAAGAGTCCATTGACTATGCGGTGATGGAACGTACGGCAGATGCGGTAGTGGTGCCGATGGATGCGGGCTGGAGCGACGTTGGCTCCTGGTCGTCACTGTGGGAGATTAGCGCGCATACCCCGGAGGGTAACGTCCATCACGGTGATGTGATCAGCCACAAAACGGAAAACAGCTACGTCTACGCCGAATCTGGCCTTGTCACCACGGTAGGGGTGAAAGATCTGGTGGTCGTGCAGACCAAAGACGCGGTGCTGATTGCCGACCGTAATGCCGTGCAGGACGTTAAAAAAGTGGTGGAGAAGATCAAGGCCGATGGCCGCCACGAACACCATATTCACCGTGAAGTCTACCGCCCGTGGGGCAAATATGACTCCATCGACGCTGGCGAGCGCTATCAGGTGAAACGCATCACCGTGAAGCCTGGAGAAGGGCTGTCGGTGCAGATGCACCATCACCGCGCCGAACACTGGGTAGTGGTGGCGGGAACCGCCAAAGTGACCATCAACGGTGAAGTGAAGCTGCTCGGTGAAAACGAGTCCATTTATATTCCGCTGGGTGCCACGCACTGCCTGGAAAACCCGGGGAAAATTCCACTCGACTTAATTGAGGTGCGTTCCGGTTCGTATCTGGAAGAGGACGATATCGTGCGCTTCCAGGACCGCTACGGGCGGGTGTAGCGCCGTCTTAACGCCGGATGGCGCTTCGCTTATCCGGCCTACGAATGAATAAAAAACAATTAAGCCTGTTAACGGGCGGGCCAACTGTTGCCTGAAAAAGGGGTCATCATGGAAAAATTAACCTGTTTTAAAGCCTACGATATTCGCGGCAAGCTGGGCGAAGAGCTGAACGAAGACATTGCGTGGCGCATCGGCCGCGCGTACGGCGAATACCTGAAACCACAAACTATCGTGCTGGGCGGCGACGTGCGTCTCACCAGCGAATCCCTGAAGCTGGCGCTGGCGAAAGGGCTACAGGACGCGGGCGTCGACGTGCTGGACATTGGACTTTCCGGTACCGAAGAGATCTATTTTGCCACCTTCCACCTGGGCGTGGACGGCGGTATCGAAGTGACGGCCAGCCATAACCCGATGGACTACAACGGCATGAAGCTGGTGCGCAAGGGCGCGCGTCCTATCAGCGGCGACACCGGTCTGCGCGATGTGCAGCGTCTGGCCGAGGCCAACGACTTCCCGCCGGTGAACGAAGCGAAGCGCGGCAGCTATAAGCAGATCAACCTGCAAAAAGAGTACATCGACCACCTGCTGGGCTACATCAACGTGGCGAACCTCAAACCGCTGAAGCTGGTGATTAACTCCGGCAACGGCGCGGCAGGCCCGGTTGTCGATGCACTTGAAGCCCGCTTTAAGGCGCTGAACGTGCCGGTGACCTTCGTCAAAGTGCACAACACGCCTGACGGCAACTTCCCGAACGGTATTCCTAACCCGCTGCTGCCGGAGTGCCGCGACGACACCCGTAACGCGGTGATTGAGCACGGCGCCGATATGGGTATTGCCTTTGACGGCGATTTCGACCGCTGCTTCCTGTTCGACGAGAAAGGGCAGTTTATCGAAGGCTACTACATCGTTGGCCTGCTGGCGGAAGCGTTCCTTGAGAAAAACCCGGGGGCGAAGATCATTCACGATCCGCGCCTCTCCTGGAACACCGTCGACGTGGTGAAGGCCGCGGGCGGCGAGCCGGTGATGTCTAAAACCGGCCACGCGTTTATCAAAGAGCGTATGCGCGAGGAAGACGCCATCTACGGCGGCGAGATGAGCGCCCACCACTATTTCCGTGATTTTGCCTACTGCGACAGCGGGATGATCCCGTGGCTGCTGGTAACCGAGCTGCTGTGCCTGAAAGGACAGAGCCTGGGCGAACTGGTGCGCGACCGCATGGCGGCGTTCCCGGCGAGCGGGGAGATCAACAGCAAACTGGCACAGCCAGCCGAGGCCATCGCCCGCGTCGAACAGCACTTTGCCATTCATGCGCTGGAGATTGACCGTACCGACGGTATCAGCATGGCGTTCCCGCAGTGGCGCTTCAACCTGCGCTCTTCCAACACTGAGCCGGTGGTGCGCCTGAACGTTGAGTCCCGCGCCGATACCGCGCTGATGGAAGCCCGAACGAAGGACATTCTGGCGCTGTTGAATCAGTAAAAAGAAAACCTTACCCCTCACCCTAACCCTCTCCCAAAGGGGAGAGGGAACTTGAACACCCTCTCCCCTTTGGGGAGAGGGCCGGGGTGAGGGGCGAGGGGAAAGGTTTAGAACTAAAGGAACAACGATGACAAATCTAAAAAAGCGCGAGCGAGCGAGAACGAATGCATCGTTAATCTCTATGGTGCAGCGTTTTTCTGATATCACCATCATGGTCGGCGGACTGTGGGCGGTGTGTTGGGTCAGCGGGCAGCCGTTCTTATACATGCACTTGCTGATGGCGTTGATTGCGCTGGTGGTGTTTCAGATGATCGGCGGCATGACCGATTTCTATCGTTCATGGCGTGGCGTCAAAATGACCACCGAACTGATGCTGCTGCTCCAGAACTGGACCTTAAGCCTGATTTTCAGCGCAGGCCTGGTGGCGTTCAGCCATGATTTTGATAATCGGCTTGTGACCTATCTCTGCTGGTATCTGTTAACCAGCGTTGGCATGGTGGTCTGCCGCTCGCTGATCCGCTTTGGCGCGGGCTGGCTGCGCAACCGTGGGTATAACCGTCGCTTTGTTGCCGTGGCGGGCGACCTGCCGGTGGGACAGGTGTTGCTCGACAGCTTCCGCAAAGAGCCGTGGTTAGGTTTTGAAGTGGTCGGGGTTTATCACGACGCGAAGCCCGGCGGCGTACCATCTGACTGGGCGGGCAGCTACGAACAGCTGATAGAAGACGCGAAAGCCGGCAAAATTCACAACGTCTACATCGCCATGCAGATGAAAGATGAATCCCGCATCAAGACACTGATGCGCGAGCTTGCCGATACCACCTGCTCGGTGATCCTCATCCCTGACGTGTTTACCTTCAATATTCTTCACTCCCGTATTGAAGAGGTGAACGGGGTACCTGTTGTTCCGTTGTACGACACGCCGCTGTCGGGGATTAACCGCGTGCTGAAGCGCGTGGAGGATATCGTACTTTCGTCTCTGATCCTGCTGCTCATCTCCCCGGTGCTGTGCTGCATTGCGCTGGCGGTGAAGCTCAGCTCGCCGGGGCCGATCATCTTCCGTCAGACCCGCTACGGCATGGACGGTAAGCCGATCATGGTGTGGAAATTCCGCTCCATGAAGGTGATGGAGAACGACAAGGTGGTGACCCAGGCGACGCAGAACGATCCGCGCGTCACCCGCGTGGGTAACTTCCTGCGCCGTACCTCGCTCGATGAGCTGCCGCAGTTCATCAACGTGTTCACCGGCGGGATGTCCATCGTCGGTCCTCGTCCTCACGCCGTGGCCCATAACGAGCAGTACCGTACCCTGATTGAAGGCTACATGCTGCGCCATAAGGTGAAGCCAGGCATCACCGGCTGGGCGCAGATCAACGGCTGGCGCGGCGAGACCGACACGCTGGAAAAAATGGAAAAACGCATCGAGTTCGACCTGGAGTACATCCGCGAGTGGAGCCTCTGGTTCGATATCAAGATTGTTTTTCTGACCATTTTCAAAGGCTTCGTGAACAAAGCGGCGTACTAAGATGAGCTTACGTGAAAAAACCATCAGCGGCGCGAAATGGTCAGCCATGGCCACCATCGTCATCATCGGCCTCGGGCTGGTGCAGATGACGGTGCTGGCGCGCATTATCGATAACCACCAGTTCGGCCTGCTGACGGTCTCGCTGGTGATTATCGCGCTGGCCGATACGCTGTCTGACTTCGGTATCGCCAACTCGATTATCCAGCGCAAAGAGATCAGCCACCTGGAGCTGACCACGCTCTACTGGCTGAACGTCGGGCTGGGTATCTTCGTCTTTGTGCTGGTGTTCCTGCTGAGTGATGTGATTGCCGGCGTGCTGCATAACCCGGACCTGGCGCCGCTGATGCGCACCCTGTCGTTTGCTTTCGTGGTGATCCCGCACGGGCAGCAGTTCCGCGCGCTGATGCAGAAAGAGCTGGAGTTCAACAAGATCGGCATGATTGAAACCAGCGCCGTGCTGGCGGGCTTTACCTTCACCGTTGTCAGCGCCCATTTCTGGCCGCTGGCGATGACCGCCATTCTCGGCTACCTCGTTAACTCTGCCGTGCGCACGCTGCTGTTTGGCTTCTTTGGCCGCAAGATTTATCGCCCGGGACTGCATTTTTCGCTGGCGTCTGTTTCATCCAACCTGCGCTTCGGCGCGTGGCTGACGGCAGACAGCATTATCAACTATGTGAATACTAACCTCTCTACGCTGGTGCTGGCGCGCATTCTGGGCGCGAGCGTCGCGGGTGGCTACAACCTGGCGTATAACGTCGCGGTTGTCCCGCCGATGAAGCTCAACCCTATCATTACCCGCGTGCTGTTCCCGGCGTTCGCCAAAATTCAGGACGATACCGAGAAGCTGCGCGTGAACTTTTACAAGCTGCTCTCCGTGGTGGGAATCATCAACTTCCCGGTACTGCTGGGGCTGATGGTGGTCGCCAGCAATTTCGTACCGCTGGTGTTTGGCGAGAAGTGGAACAGCATCATCCCGATCCTGCAACTGCTGTGCGTTGTGGGGCTGCTGCGCTCGGTGGGGAACCCGATTGGTTCTCTGCTGATGGCGAAGGCGCGCGTGGATATCAGCTTCAAGTTCAACGTGTTTAAAACCTTCCTGTTTATTCCGGCAATTATTGTGGGCGGGCACATGGCGGGCGCCATTGGCGTGACGCTCGGCTTCCTGCTGGTGCAGATCGTCAATACCGTGCTGAGCTACTTCGTGATGATCAAACCGGTGCTGGGCTCCAGCTACCGTCAGTACATTCTCAGCCTGTGGCTGCCGTTTTATCTCTCCTTACCGACTCTGGCGGTGAGCTACGGCCTGGGCGTGGTGCTCAACGGGCATCTGCCGCTGGCGGCGCTGCTTGCGGTGCAGGTCGCGGCAGGCGCGCTGGCATTCGGCGTAATGATTGTACTGTCACGCAATGCGCTGGTGGTTGAGATAAAGCGCCAGTTTTGCCGTAACGAAAAAATGAAAACGCTGCTTCGCGCAGGCTAATTTTACGAGGCCATTATGAAATTACTTATTCTTGGCAACCATACCTGCGGCAACCGTGGCGACAGCGCCATCCTGCGCGGTTTATTGGATGCAATTAACACCCTTAAGCCTGAGACAGAAGTGGATGTGATGAGCCGTTATCCGGTCAGCTCATCCTGGTTACTGAACCGCCCGGTGATGGGCGACCCGCTCTACAGCCAGATGAAACAGCACAACAACGCTGCGGGCGTGATGGGGCGCGTGAAGAAAGTACTGCGTCGCCGCTACCAGCATCAGGTGCTGCTTTCTCGCGTAACCGACACCGGCAAGCTGCGCAACATCGCCATCGCGCAGGGCTTTACCGATTTCGTGCGTCTGCTGTCCGGCTATGACGCCATTATTCAGGTGGGCGGCTCGTTCTTCGTCGACCTGTACGGCGTGCCGCAGTTTGAGCATGCGCTCTGCACCTTTATGGCGAAAAAACCGCTGTTTATGATTGGCCACAGCGTCGGGCCGTTCCAGGATCCGCAGTTCAACCAGTTGGCGAACTATGTCTTCGGCCACTGTGACGCGCTGATCCTGCGTGAATCGGTCAGCCTCGACATGATGAAGCGCAGCGAAATCGACACCACCAAAGTGGAGCACGGCGTAGACACCGCCTGGCTGGTAGATCATCAGGATGACAGCTTCCAGGCCAGCTACGCGGTACAGCACTGGCTGGACGTGGCGGCAAAACAGAAAACCGTCGCCATTACCCTGCGTGAACTTGCGCCCTTCGATAAACGCCTCGGCACGACTCAGGCGGCGTATGAAAAAGCCTTTGCCGAGGTGGTGAACCGCGTGCTGGACAGCGGTTACCAGGTGCTGGCGCTTTCCACCTGTACCGGTATCGACAGCTACAACAAAGATGACCGCATGGTGGCGCTCAACCTGCGTAACCTGGTCAACGACCCATCCCGCTACCACGTGGTGATGGACGAACTGAACGACCTGGAGATGGGCAAGCTGCTCTCCGCCTGCGACCTGACCGTGGGCACGCGTCTGCACTCGGCCATTATCTCGATGAACTTCGGCACGCCAGCCATCGCCATCAACTACGAGCACAAGTCCGCAGGCATTATGCAGCAGCTCGGTATGCCGGAAATGGCCGTCGATATTCGTCATCTGCTGGACGGATCGCTGGGTGCGATGGTGGGCGACACGCTCGGCCAGTTGCCTGCGATCAACGAACGTCTGGCGGTGGCGGTGAAAGCCGAACGCGAAAAAGGTATTGGCATGGTGAAATCCGTCCTCGACCGCGTCCGGGAGGGGAAATGAAGGTTGGTTTCTTCTTACTGAAATTTCCGCTGTCGTCTGAAACTTTTGTGCTGAACCAAATCACCGCGTTTATCGATATGGGGTATGACGTGGAGATTATCGCCCTGCAAAAGGGCGATACGCAAAACACCCATGCGGCGTATACCCAGTATGGGCTGGAGGCGAAAACCCGCTGGTTGCAGGACGAACCCACCGGACGGATGAACAAACTGCGCCATCGCGCTGGCCAGACGCTGCGCGGCCTTCATCGCGCCTCGACGTGGCGGGCGCTGAATATGTCGCGCTATGGGGCGGAGGCCCGCAACCTGATCTTATCCGCCATTTGCGGGCAAACGGCCCAGCCGTACCGGGCCGATGTCTTTATCGCTCACTTTGGCCCGGCTGGCGTCACGGCGGCAAAACTGCGTGAGCTGGGGGTAATTGACGGCAAAATCGCCACGATTTTCCACGGTATCGATATCTCCAGCCGTGAAGTGCTGAACCACTACACGCCGGAATATCAGCAGCTGTTTCGCCGTGGTGACATGATGCTGCCGATAAGCGACTTGTGGGCCGGACGCCTGAAAACCATGGGGTGCCCGAGCGAGAAAATCACCGTTTCACGCATGGGCGTGGACATGGAACGCTTCACCCAGCGACCGGTCAAGGTGCCGGGCAAGCCGCTGCAAATTATCTCTGTTGCCCGCCTGACCGAAAAGAAAGGGCTGCACGTAGCCATCGAAGCTTGTCGGCAACTGAAGGCGCGCGGTGTGGACTTCCACTACCGCATCCTGGGTATCGGGCCGTGGGAGCGTCGCCTGCGCACGCTGATTGAACAGTATCAGCTGGAAGACGTGGTGGAGATGCCGGGCTTCAAGCCGAGCCACGAAGTGAAAGCCATGCTCGACGAGGCGGATGTGTTCCTGCTGCCTTCCGTAACCGGCGCCGACGGCGATATGGAAGGCATTCCCGTGGCGCTGATGGAGGCGATGGCGGTCGGCATTCCGGTGGTCTCGACGTTACACAGCGGCATCCCGGAGCTGATCACCTCTGAGCATTCCGGCTGGCTGGTTCCTGAAAACAATGCGCTGGCGCTGGCGGACCGTCTGGCCGCGTTCAGCGATATCGATCAGCAGACGCTGATCCCTGTGCTGCAAAATGCGCGGCAAAAAGTTGAAGCAGAATTCAATCAGCAGGTGATTAATCGCCAGTTAGCGAGCCTGCTGCAAACGCTGTAACGCTGAGGTTGTATGCTGAATAAGATTACCCGACGCCGATTTGTCTCTTCTTTATCCGTCCTGGCTGCCATGCCGCTGCTGTCGCCCCGCGCTGTGCGGGCGGCAACCGGGAAGACGGTTTCTGTCGATCGCTACAACAATAAGGACTGGATCGCCGCCTTTAAGCAGGCATTTACCGAGGGCGATACCGTTGTTGTTCCCGCCGGGTTTACCTGTGAAAACATCAATACCGGCATTTTCATTCCTGATGGCAAAACCCTGCTGATCCGCGGTGCGCTGAAGGGCAACGGCCGCGGACGATTTGTACTCCAGGAAGGCTGCAAGGTCATTGGGGAAGGAGAAGGGCGCACGCATAACATCACGCTGGACGTGCGTGGCTCCGACTGTGTCATTAAAGGGCTGGCGATGAGCGGCTTCGGCCCCGTCACCCAGATCTACATCGGCGGTAAAAAGCGGCGAGTGATGCGCAACCTGCTCATCGATAACATTACCGTGACGCAAGCCAACTACGCGATCCTGCGTCAGGGGTTCCACAATCAGGTGGACGGTGCGCGCATTACCAATAGTAAATTCAGCCACTTGCAGGGTGACGCGATTGAGTGGAACGTGGCGATTAACGACCGCAACATCCTGATCTCGGACCACGTGATCGATAACATCAACTGCACCAACGGCAAGATCAACTGGGGCATAGGCATCGGGTTGGCCGGCAGTACGTACGACAATGATTATCCGGAACAGCAGACCGTTAAAAACTTCGTGGTGGCAAATATCACCGGCAGCAACTGTCGGCAGCTGGTGCATGTTGAAAACGGTAAACACTTTGTGATCCGTAATATCAAGGCCAACAATATTACTCCTGACTTCAGTAAAAAGGCCGGAATTGATAACGCGACAGTAGCTATTTATGGCTGTGATAATTTCGTTATTGATAATGTCGATATGGTCAACAGCGCCGGAATGCTAATTGGCTATGGCGTGATCAAGGGCGATTATCTGTCGATACCGCAGAACTTCAAACTTAACGATATTCGCCTGGATAACCGACAGCTTGCCTATAAGCTGCGCGGGATACAGATTTCCTCCGGCAATGCTACGTCGTTTGTTGCCATCACCAACGTTGAGATGCAGCGGGCAACTCTTGAGCTGCATAACAAACCCCAGCACCTTTTCTTACGTAATATCAACGTGATGCAGGAGTCAACGACGGGGCCGGCTTTGAAGATGAACTTCGATTTGCGCAAAGACGTGCGCGGGAAGTTTATGGCTAAAAACGAGACGTTGCTGTCGCTTGCGAACATAAAAGCGGTTAATGAAAAGGGGCAGAGCTCGGTGGATATTGATCGCGTTGATCAACACGTGGTGAATACGGAACGGTTGAATTTTGCGCTGCCGCACAGGTAATCATCCAGACTATTTTGCGACAATTCCTGGAACGAAATCGCGATCTATTCAGATTACAACTACTGTAATTTGTGGTGGGGTGACCTAGGATTACTTCATATTTAAGGCAAAACATGCTGGCGAAAACAGGTTTAAAAGCTATAATTCGTCAACCATTTTAAGGTGGAAGAAATAATGATTAATTTGAAAGCAGTCATACCGGTAGCGGGTCTGGGCATGCATATGTTGCCAGCCACGAAGGCAATTCCTAAAGAGATGCTGCCGATCGTTGACAAGCCGATGATTCAGTACATCGTCGACGAGATTGTTGCTGCAGGGATCAAAGAAATCGTTCTGGTGACGCACTCTTCGAAGAATGCGGTAGAGAACCACTTCGACACCTCTTATGAACTCGAAGCGTTGCTTGAGCAGCGCGTTAAGCGTCAGCTTCTGGCGGAAGTTCAGTCTATCTGCCCTCCTGGCGTGACCATCATGAACGTGCGTCAGGCGCAGCCGCTGGGTCTGGGCCACTCGATCCTGTGCGCGCGTCCGGTCGTAGGCGATAACCCGTTTATCGTGGTATTGCCCGATATCATCATTGATACCGCCTCTGCCGATCCGCTGCGTTACAACCTGGCGGCAATGGTTGCACGCTTCAACGAAACGGGTCGCAGCCAGGTGCTGGCGAAACGTATGAAGGGTGATCTCTCTGAGTACTCTGTTATTCAGACTAAAGAGCCGCTGGAGTCGGAAGGGCAGGTGAGCCGTATCGTTGAGTTTATCGAAAAACCCGATCAGCCGCAGACCCTGGACTCCGACCTGATGGCAGTTGGTCGTTATGTGCTGAATGCGGATATCTGGGCTGAGCTGGAAAAAACCGAGCCGGGTGCCTGGGACCGTATCCAGCTGACCGATGCGATTGCTGAGCTGGCGAAGAAGCAGTCGGTTGATGCCATGCTGATGACCGGTGACAGCTATGACTGCGGTAAGAAAATGGGGTATATGCAGGCGTTTGTGAACTATGGCCTGCGTAACCTGAAGGAAGGGGCGAAGTTCAGAAGCCGGATTGAGAAGCTGCTGGCTAACGACTGATAGTCCTTCCGCAGTCTGAAAGACTTTATGCGCGGCAGCCATCATTTTGTTATGTTGTTACATAAACAAAATGATGGCTGCCGCTTTTTGTTATTAATTCCTGTGATAACAGAGAGTTACCTGCTTCAAATCTGGGCTGATTTGTAACGATTTGTGCTTGTTTCCGAATCCATTTAGGACGACAATTAACGCCAGTTTTTGTCTGAAATCAGACAGTCAATTTTATATTCAACACTCGCTCAGTGCACTGGTAGCTGTTAAGCCAGGGGCGGTAGCGTGCAAAAATTTCTAATCCTGAATTAATACCAGGATTAAGAACGCCGATATCTCGACATATCTACAAAACGGAATAGATAACGTGAAAATTCTTGTAACGGGTGGAGCCGGCTTTATCGGCTCAGCGGTTGTACGACATATTATTACCAATACCCAGGATGAAGTCGTCAACTTGGATAAACTGACGTATGCCGGTAACCTGGAATCCCTTAACGATGTCAGCGCCAGCGAACGTTATGTGTTTGAGCATGCGGATATTTGTGATAAAGCGGCTATGGACCGTATTTTTGCTGAGCATAAACCGGATGCGGTGATGCACCTGGCGGCAGAAAGCCACGTTGACCGTTCCATTACCGGCCCGGCGGCATTTATTGAAACCAACATTGTTGGGACCTATGTGCTTCTGGAAGCTGCCCGTGCTTACTGGTCAACGCTCGATGACGCAGCGAAAAAAGCGTTTCGCTTCCATCATATCTCCACCGATGAAGTTTACGGCGATCTGCCGCACCCGGATGAACATCCGGCATCCTCAGAGCTTCCGCTGTTTACCGAAACCACTGCCTATGCGCCAAGCAGCCCGTACTCTGCCTCCAAAGCATCCAGCGACCATCTTGTTCGTGCCTGGCTGCGCACTTACGGCTTCCCGACCATCGTGACTAACTGTTCGAATAACTACGGACCGTATCATTTCCCTGAGAAGCTGATCCCACTTGTGATCTTGAACGCCCTTGACGGTAAAGCGTTGCCGATTTACGGCAAAGGCGACCAGATCCGTGACTGGCTTTATGTAGAAGATCATGCGCGTGCGCTTTACACCGTAGTGACTCAGGGCAAACCGGGTGAGACTTACAACATCGGTGGTCATAACGAAAAGCAAAACCTGGACGTTGTGCACACTATTTGCGATCTGCTGGATGAGATCGTCCCGAAAGAAGGCTCGTACCGCGACCAAATTACGTATGTTGCCGATCGCCCAGGACATGACCGCCGCTATGCGATTGATGCGCATAAAATTGGGGTGGAACTGGGCTGGAAGCCTGAAGAGACGTTCGAAAGCGGAATTCGTAAGACCGTGGAATGGTATCTGAGCAACCAGGAGTGGGTTAATAACGTAAAAAGCGGTGCTTATAAAACCTGGATCGAACAGAACTACGGGGAACGTCAATAATGAATATTCTTCTGTTCGGCAAAACAGGGCAAGTGGGCTGGGAGCTTCAGCGCGCGCTGGCTCCACTTGGCAATCTGATTGCGCTTGATGTGCATTCTAAAGATTACTGCGGTGATTTCAGCAACCCGGAAGGGATTGCTGAGACGGTTCGTAATATTAAACCTGACGTGATCGTCAATGCAGCCGCACACACCGCAGTGGATAAAGCAGAGTCGGAACCAGAGTTTGCGCAGTTACTGAATGCGACAAGCGTTGAGGCTATCGCGAAAGAAGCTGCAAAGATTGGCGCCTGGGTTGTTCACTACTCCACGGATTACGTCTTCCCCGGTGATGGCGAAACCCCCTGGAGTGAGACGGATGCGACGGCACCGCTGAATGTTTATGGTCAGACGAAACTGGATGGCGAGAAAGTATTGCAGGATAACTGCCCTAATCACCTGATTTTCCGTACCAGCTGGGTATATGCAGGTAAAGGCAACAATTTTGCTAAGACCATGCTGCGTCTGGCGAAAGAACGCAAGGAACTTTCCGTCATTAATGATCAGGTGGGTGCCCCAACCGGCGCTGAGCTGTTAGCCGACTGTACCGCACACGCCATTCGTGTAGCGATGATGAAACCCGAAGTTGCCGGGCTTTATCATCTGGTCGCTTCTGAGACGACAACCTGGTACGACTATGCGGCGTTGGTGTTTGAGGAAGCCCAAAAGGCAGGCGTTGAGTTGGCGATTGAAAAGCTGAATGCTGTACCAACTACGGCATATCCGACGCCTGCGCGTCGCCCGCATAACTCACGCTTAAATACCATGAAGTTCCAGCAGAACTTCAACCTGGTATTACCAGCATGGCAGGTTGGTGTGAAACGTATGCTTGCTGAGCTTTTCACGGCACAATCCATTTAATCAATTGAAAAATGCCCGTTTACGGGCATTTCGTGTTTATAGAGAAATTATAATGGCTACACGTAAAGGTATTATCCTTGCCGGCGGATCCGGCACTCGTCTCTACCCTGTGACCATGGCTGTAAGCAAGCAACTGCTGCCAATTTACGACAAACCCATGATTTACTACCCGCTGTCTACGCTGATGCTGGCAGGGATTAAAGATATTCTGATCATCAGTACGCCGCAGGATACTCCGCGCTTTGAACAGCTGCTGGGGGACGGTAGCCAGTGGGGGTTAAACCTTCAGTATAAAGTTCAGCCAAGCCCGGACGGACTGGCACAGGCCTTTATCATTGGCGAAGAGTTTATTGGTGACGATAGCTGTGCGCTGGTGCTGGGCGATAACATTTTCTATGGTCATGACTTGCCGAAACAGCTGGAAGCCGCAGTAAACAAAGGTGACGGTGCAACCGTATTCGCCTACCACGTCAATGACCCTGAGCGTTATGGTGTGGTGGAGTTCGATAAAGATGGTACGGCAATCAGCCTGGAAGAGAAACCGCTCGAGCCGAAGAGCAATTATGCCGTTACGGGACTCTATTTCTACGATAACGATGTAGTGGAAATGGCGAAGAACCTGAAGCCTTCTGCACGCGGTGAGCTGGAAATTACCGACATTAACCGTATTTATCTTGAGCAGGGGCGTTTGTCCGTTGCGATGATGGGGCGTGGATATGCGTGGCTGGATACAGGAACCCATCAGAGCCTGATCGAGGCGAGCAACTTTATTGCGACAATTGAAGAGCGTCAGGGATTGAAAGTGTCCTGCCCGGAAGAGATTGCGTATCGCAAAGGGTTTATTGATGCTGAGCAGGTGAAGAAGCTGGCTGAACCATTGAAGAAAAATGCCTATGGCCAATACCTGTTGAAGATGATTAAAGGTTACTAAGACATGAATGTAATTAAAACTGATATTCCAGATGTGCTGATTTTTGAACCAAAAGTATTTGGTGACGATCGTGGGTTTTTCTTTGAAAGTTTCAGCCAGAAAGTATTTGAAGAGGCGGTAGGGCGTAAAGTTGAGTTTGTGCAGGATAATCACTCAAAATCCTGCAAAGGCGTTCTGCGTGGCTTGCATTACCAACTGGAACCGTATGCACAGGGCAAACTGGTACGTTGTGTCGCTGGTGAAGTTTTTGATGTTGCGGTTGATATTCGTAAATCTTCGCCAACGTTTGGGAAATGGGTTGGTGTCAATCTTTCTGCTGAAAATAAACGACAGCTTTGGATCCCTGAAGGGTTTGCACACGGATTTTTGGTGTTGAGTGATACGGCTGAGTTTGTTTATAAGACGACAAATTATTATCATCCTGAAAGTGATAGAGGACTAATTTGGAATGATTCAGACCTCCAAATTGACTGGCCTCTTCAAAATACACCTTTACTTTCTTCGAAAGATATGCAACAGCCATCCTTCAAATCCCTCTGAACAAAGCATAAACCCTACAGATTTATTTTTTGTAGGGTTTAGCCTTTTAATAAGATCATGAGAAAATTTATCAGAGACGTCCCCCTTAAATCTATTTTTCATCTTTTTTTAGTTAGAGGCAGTATTTATCTTTTTCCATTTATCACATTACCAGTAATAACACGCAGCCTTGGTGTAACACAATTCGGTATATTATCAATGTTTTTGGCTGCTCAACAATATCTGATAATGCTGGTGGAATATGGCTTTACATTAACAGGCGCAAGGGATATTTCCAGAACGGTACACAAATACGACGAAAACAAAATACTGAGCGAAATTTTAAAGTGCCGCTTTTTGATTTTTCTGGTTTGTACTATCTTTGTTGTTTCTACTTATTTTTTACTCCCTGAGTATGGATATTCATTCTGTTACCTAATATTATTAATGGCAGTTTTGAGTTCTGTATGTAACCAAACTCACTTTTTTATCGGGAAGGAGAGGACGGGGTTTATAGTTATATCAACTGCCATAGCAAGAATTCTATCAATCTTAATTGTGGTTCTATTTGTAAGAAATAAAGATGATATATATATTGCGATGCTCGCATATTCATTAAACGTAGCGTTACCCAATATTCTTTCTATTTTTTATTTGCAGTTTGTATTAAAATATAATTCATTCTATAAAACGTCCTGGGAAGGATTAGTATTAAGGTTTAAAAGCGGGTTTGATATTTTTATCTCAAATGTATTTACTAATGTGTACAGTACATTAACGCTGATTTATCTAGGTTCTGTTCGCGGGCCAACAGAAACGGGTTATTATTCGAGTGCGGAAAAATTAAAGGCCGCAGCACAAGGGGTACTTTCACCTATTGCGCAAGCTTTTTTCCCAAGAATATCTAAAAAAGAAGGACGGGAGTTTTATCTATTGTGGCGTAAGTCAACGTTAATACTTGTTGGCTTTTCGGTGTTTATTGTTACTGGCTTATTATTATTTAGTCAGCTAATTTATAAAATATTTTTAGGGCAGCAGTATTTCGCTGGTTTACCTATTTATTATATTTTGTCATTTAGTATAATTTCTATATCTTTCGGCATAGCCTATGCACAGAACTTATATTTGATACAAGGCAAAACCAAACTCTTAAGAATGATATATTTTGTGGTTTCGATCCTTCACATAATACATATGCCTTTGTTAGTTCATTTCTTCGGAGCTATCGGCGCAGCACTATCGGTATTAATCACTGAAACCCTTGTTTCGTTGCTCATGTATATTTTCAGAAAAAAATGCTTCTTATGGAGTCAAACTTGAAGATTTTCGCATTAATTGTGACGTATAATCCAGACTTAAATTCCTTTAGCAAAAACCTTGATGCTATTAATAATCAAGTAGAAAAGGTAATTATTGTCGATAATAGCAATGATGCTACTTGCCAGGATAACCTCAAAGCCTATCTTAAAGAAAAAAATGACACTATACTCATTCAACCAAAAGAAAATTTAGGTATCGCTTATGCACAAAATATTGGTTTTGTGCAAGCTATTAAGGATAATGCAGACTATATTGTAACTTTCGATCAGGATTCATCTGTAGAAGACGGTTTAATTGCAGAACTTTATAACGAGTACAAAAAAGTCGAAGCATTAAATGGCATTAAAATTGCTTGTATTGGACCATCAGTTATCAATGAAAGAAACAATACCCGGTATGATAAATATTTCCGAAATAGTACTAAAGTAAATGATTCTGTATATAGTGTTAAATCTATTATTTCTTCAGGTACACTATATAATGTAAATGTCTTTGCTGCCATAGGCTTAAACAAAGCAGAATGGTTCATTGATTCTATCGATATTGAATGGTGTTATAGAGCAAGATATCTGGGTTATCATGTGTTAATGACAACTAAGGTTGCTATGAAACATAATCTTGGCGCTAAAGATATGCATCTTCCGTTAGGGAAATCTATTAATATCGGCTCTCCATTTAGATTGTATTATGTTTATCGTAATTGGGTTTTTTCACTTCGAGAGCCTCAATTCGAATTAGCCTATAAACTTAAATTATTGATTTTGATGCCTATTAAGTTCATTATTTTCGCTAACGTATCGCCACGCAAATCAAGGATGTCCTTTATGCTGCGTGGTTTTAAAGATGGCGTGATGAAAAAACATTCTTTTTTAAAATAAGTTTATTAAATGAAAATTTCGATCACTGCAAACACCAGTTGGTATATTTATAATTTCCGCAGAAATACTATTTTGGCACTAATAAATAGTGGGCATGAAATAATTGCGGTATCATCTGATCTTGATTATAAAGACAAATTAGAATCATTGGGCTGTAAATATGTTCAAATCGAAATGCAGAGATGGGGTAAAAACCCGTTCTTCGATTTAAAAACAATCTATGATTTCTATAAGATCTTCAAAAAAGAAAAGGTAGAACTAACATTAAATTTCACACCAAAAAATAACATATATGCAAGTTATGCTGCGAGCTTTCTCAATATTAAAATTATTAATAACATAGCTGGTCTTGGCGTAGTCTTTATTGAAAATAACCTTTTTTCTCGGCTTGTTTCATTTCTGTATAAAACAAGTCAAAAAAAAGCGGACTATATCTTCTTTCAAAATAATGATGATAAACAGCTTTTTATCGATTTAGGAATCGTGCGCTCCGAAAATTGTGATCGGTTGCCTGGGTCAGGTGTTGATCTATCGCGCTTTGAATATTCTGCTATGAGTACTTCTAATAAAATTAGATTTTTATTAGTAGCTCGATTAATTGCAGAAAAAGGTGTCCGTCTATATGCTGAAGCAGCCAAAGAATTAAAAAAGCGTTATTCTAATTTAGAATTTTGTTTGTTGGGACCATTAGATACATGTAGTGCTTCCGCTATAAAAAGTGATGAAATTGAAGCATGGCAAAACCAAGAAATAATCAATTATTTGGGGTTTACAGATCATGTTGAAAATGAATTAAAACTTTCTGATTGCATAGTACTTCCTTCATATTACAGAGAAGGTGTACCTAAGTCGCTTTTAGAAGCAGCCGCGATTGGTAGGCCAATAATTACTACAGACAATGTAGGATGTAAAGAGGTTGTTGATGATGGCGTCAATGGTTTCCTGTGTGAACCAAGATCTATGACTAGCCTCATGTATAATCTTGAAAAATTCATTTTATTATCGCCTATTGAAAAAGAAAAAATGAGCGCGAAAAGCAGAGAGAAAGTCCAGAAAGAATTTGATGAAAAGATTGTTATTAAAAAGTATTTAGATGTTATAAATAACTTATCGAATCATATTTAAGAAGATGGTGTTTCTATTAGAACTTTTACATCGTCCTTTTGAGAAAATTGGATGACCTTAAATACAATTAATGTACAATGAATGATTTTATATAAATCAAAAAAATATCCACGGCTTGATTTATATCTGTCGTCAAGATTTTATGTTGATAATTTTATTAAAGAATTGATTTTTTTAATATGTGAAGAATAAATTTTGATGCCTTTGTTTTGTATTCATTGTATTTATTATTCTCAAAGATTTTGCTGTTAATATTATATTTTTCAACCATGTATATTTATGCAATAACTTTTGCTAATACAAGCTATTAAATAAGAATAAATGCTCTGAATGAGAGATGACGTCTAGAATCACTATCATACGAATAGATATGCTATAACCTACATTAAGTAATTTATCAGTTATTTATTTTTTAGGTATATGGGCTTGCCAAAACAGCATGGAGTCGGAAATATGCCCTGGATTTTTTTAATTATATTTAGTTTATTCTGTGTAGCTGTATGCGCGATTAATCAAAGTTATTCAAAGGTAATGTCTTTTGCTCTAACTGCAATGTTCACTGTATTTTTTACTATTTATTACTTTAATGGTGTGGATTGGTTAAATTATTATTATGTCTTTGATTATTTCAAGGGCGCATTTGATATTCGATATGATTTGCTTTTCAATACTTATTTATATATCGCTGCAAATTTTATTGGTGTATTTCAGCTTGTAATATTTATTTTTTATTTCTTTTCTTTCTTTTTACTCTATAAATTGACAAAAAATAGTTGTATTGTCATAAATGGACCTGCATTTATTACTTGCGTTGTCTTTTTAGGAGGCATGGCTTTAGTTTTAGACCAAATACGCCAGTTTGTGGCGATTTGTATTTCTTTCTTTGCATTCAATCATCTCCTACAGGGTAATACGAAAAAATTCTATAAGTTTATATTATTTGCTGCTCTGTTCCATTATTCCGCACTGTTTGTTCTGTTGTTTAGGGTGTTAATTAACTTAAAGAAAAAAAGAATTATTATTGCTGGCCTGGTTGTTGTGGTTTCCTTTGTTTTTCTCGGCGGTGTGATAATTTTTAATTTAGGGTTTGTATCTAATATTCCAGTAATTGGTTTAGAACTTTATAGAAAAGTTGCTATATATGTTCGTGAGTTGGATACCTTTAAGGCAGAGATAGGTTTTGGTGTATGTGCTGATATTCTTATTATTTTTTACTATTTGTTGCGAAGGGAAAGATACAATCAGTTAGATAAACTGTGGGCGTTGGCATTTATGTCTGCATGTTTTCACATAGCATTCTACTTTATGCCTGCATTTTCACGATTTAACTATTTTTCAATTCTACCTCTATCTTATATATTTAGTCATGCGCTTACAAGCCGAAGAAATAAAATGGGGGTCGCACAGTTTGGGACCATTTTGGGGGCTGTCTCGTTAACTATACTAATAGTGACAGTGAAGACATTCACTGATCCAAAGAGGCCGTCATGGGATGAATATTCACCAAGTGCGATCCTATTCAATTCTCAGGAATTAGATAATCTGAGAAGCATTCGATGCGCAGCATTAAAGAATGAAATTGAGGATTTTTGCGCAACTTATTAAAAATGATTTCGCATTAAAGGTCATGATAGCTAACACTACGCAATTTCACTTTTTTTGTGCTATCCATGGGTAAGCTACCTGGGTTAATATTTATAATACATTTCAAGCCGCGCAACAGTCGCGGCGACCACACCTGACAGGAGTATGTAATGTCCAAGCAACAGATCGGCGTTGTCGGTATGGCAGTGATGGGGCGCAACCTGGCGCTCAACATCGAAAGCCGTGGTTATACCGTCTCCGTTTTCAACCGCTCCCGTGATAAGACCGAAGAAGTCATCGCTGAGAATCCAGGCAAGAAACTGGTTCCTTTCTATACGGTTAAAGAGTTCGTTGAGTCTCTGGAAACACCTCGTCGTATCCTGTTAATGGTGAAAGCGGGCGCAGGTACCGACGCTGCTATCGATTCACTGAAACCTTATCTGGATAAAGGCGACATCATTATTGATGGCGGCAACACCTTCTTCCACGACACCATTCGTCGTAACCGTGAACTGTCTGCTGAAGGCTTCAACTTCATTGGTACCGGCGTATCCGGCGGTGAAGAGGGCGCCCTGAAAGGTCCATCCATCATGCCTGGCGGTCAGAAAGAAGCGTACGAACTGGTTGCGCCAATCCTGACTAAAATCGCAGCCGTAGCTGAAGACGGCGAGCCGTGCGTGACCTATATCGGTCCTGATGGCGCTGGTCATTACGTGAAGATGGTTCACAACGGCATTGAATACGGCGATATGCAGCTGATTGCTGAAGCCTACTCTCTTCTGAAAGGCGGCCTGAACCTCTCCAACGAGGAGCTCGCAGAGACCTTCACCGAGTGGAACAAAGGCGAGCTGAACAGCTACCTGATCGACATCACCAAAGATATCTTCACCAAGAAAGATGAAGAAGGTAAATACCTGGTTGATGTGATTCTGGATGAAGCTGCGAACAAAGGTACCGGTAAATGGACCAGCCAAAGCTCTCTGGATCTGGGTGAGCCATTATCCCTGATCACCGAATCCGTATTTGCACGTTATATCTCTTCTCTGAAAGAGCAGCGTGTTGCAGCGTCTAAAGTGCTGTCTGGTCCTCAGGCTAAACCCGCAGGCGATAAAACTGAGTTCGTTGAGAAAGTCCGTCGTGCGCTATATCTGGGTAAAATCGTCTCCTATGCGCAGGGCTTCTCCCAGCTGCGCGCGGCGTCAGATGAGAACAACTGGGATCTGAACTATGGCGAGATTGCGAAAATCTTCCGTGCTGGCTGTATCATTCGCGCACAGTTCCTGCAAAAAATCACCGATGCCTATGCAGAAAATGCAGGTATCGCAAACCTTCTGCTGGCACCTTACTTCAAGCAGATTGCTGACGAATATCAGCAGGCACTGCGTGATGTTGTTGCGTACGCGGTGCAGAATGGTATCCCGGTTCCTACCTTCTCCGCTGCGGTGGCGTACTACGACAGCTATCGTGCTGCCGTTCTGCCAGCGAACCTGATTCAGGCACAGCGTGACTACTTCGGTGCGCATACCTATAAGCGTACGGATAAAGAAGGTGTGTTCCACACCGAATGGCTGGATTAATCTGATTTAACTCAGTCTGATAGCATGGCCCGGTGAGTCTCACCGGGCTTTTTTTATCGCTTTCAGGCCCATGTTGACTTACTTTCCCCAGCCCACTCCTTTTATTGCCGCATAAATCACTACGTTTATCCCTTTCTGAAGCAAGGCATTCGTCTTGACAGTCCCTCAACTTAAGAGGTAAAAACCTCAACAGTTGTTTATTGCGGTGGTGTGCTTACGCCTCCAGAAACTCAAACTTGAAGAAGTTAAACGAATGAAAATAACTATCTCCGGAACAGGCTATGTTGGTCTCTCAAACGGTATCCTGATCGCACAAAACCATGAAGTGGTTGCATTGGATATCGTGCAGGCAAAAGTGGACATGCTTAACCAGAAGAAGTCCCCGATCGTCGATAAAGAGATTGAAGAGTACCTGGCGACCAAACCGCTGAACTTCCGCGCAACCACGGACAAAGAAGACGCTTACCGCGATGCGGATTTTGTCATCATTGCCACGCCGACCGACTACGATCCCAAAACTAACTACTTCAATACCTCTACCGTTGAAGCGGTGATCAAAGACGTTACGTCAATCAACCCTAATGCGGTGATGATCATCAAGTCGACGATTCCAGTAGGCTTCACCAAATCTATCAAAGAAGAGTTGGGTATTGATAATGTCTTCTTCTCGCCGGAGTTTCTACGCGAGGGCAGGGCGTTATACGATAACCTGCACCCATCCCGTATCGTGATTGGCGAGCGTTCCGAGCGTGCAGAGCGTTTTGCTGCCTTGCTCCAGGAAGGCGCCATTAAAAAAGACGTGCCGGTGCTGTTCACCGATTCCACCGAGGCAGAAGCGATTAAGCTTTTCGCTAACACCTATCTGGCCATGCGCGTGGCTTACTTCAACGAGCTGGACAGCTATGCCGAGAGTTTAGGTCTGAATACCCGTCAGATCATCGAGGGCGTATGTCTCGACCCGCGTATCGGTAACCATTACAACAACCCGTCATTCGGTTACGGCGGCTACTGTCTGCCAAAAGATACCAAGCAGCTGCTGGCAAACTATCAGGCAGTGCCGAACAACCTGATTTCCGCTATTGTGGATGCCAACCGCACGCGTAAAGACTTCATCTCAGATTCTATTCTCGCGCGTCAGCCGAAAGTGGTGGGCGTGTATCGCCTGATCATGAAGAGCGGTTCCGATAACTTCCGCGCTTCTTCCATTCAGGGGATCATGAAGCGTATTAAGGCGAAGGGCGTGCAGGTCATTATTTATGAACCGGCCATGCAGGAAGACGAGTTCTTCCATTCACGTGTGATCCGCGATCTGGATGCGTTTAAGAAAGAAGCGGACGTGATTATCTCCAACCGTATGGCGGAAGAGCTGGCGGACGTGAAAGATAAAGTCTATACCCGCGATTTGTTCGGCAGTGACTAATCAAAATCGTGATATAAAAAAACCCGGCAATCTGCCGGGTTTTTTGTTTTTAAACGTTATAGAAGTTGCGGTACCAGTCGACGAAGTTTTTCACGCCTTCTTTGACTGAGGTTTGTGGTTTAAACCCAATAACGTCATACAGAGCTTTGGTGTCCGCACTGGTCTCCAGCACGTCCCCCGGCTGGATCGGCATCATATTTTTCACCGCTTCTTTGCCCAGCGCCTCTTCAAGCGCAGTGATGTAATCCATCAGTTCGACAGGTGAACTGTTACCGATGTTATACACGCGATACGGGGCAGAGCTGGTTGCTGGCGAACCGGTTTCGACTGTCCAGTCTGCGTCGGCCTGAGGAATGACGTCCTGTAGGCGAATAATCGCCTCCGCAATATCATCGATATAGGTGAAGTCGCGCTTCATCTTGCCGTAGTTGTATACGTCGATGCTGTTGCCTTCAATCATAGCTTTGGTGAATTTAAACAGCGCCATGTCCGGGCGTCCCCAGGGGCCATAGACGGTAAAGAAGCGCAGGCCAGTGGTCGGCAGGTTGTACAGATGCGAATAGGTATGCGACATCAGCTCATTGGCTTTTTTGGTTGCCGCATACAGGGATACCGGATGGTCTACGGAGTCGTCAGTAGAAAATGGCATCTTACGGTTGAGGCCATAAACGGAACTGGATGAAGCATACAGAAGATGCTGAACCTTGTTGTGGCGACAGCCTTCCAGCACGTTTAGGTGACCTACCAGGTTAGCATCTGCGTAGGCATGCGGGTTTTCCAGCGAGTAACGCACGCCCGCCTGTGCGGCAAGATGGATCACGCGGTCAAATTTCTCCTCAGCGAATAGCGCGGCCATGCCCTCGCGGTCCGCTAAGTCCAGCTTGTGGAAGGTGAAATTCTCGGATTTGAGCAGATCGAGACGGGCGAGCTTAAGGTTTGGGTCATAGTAATCATTCAGATTATCAATACCAACAACTTCATGCCCTGCATCAAGCAGGCGCTTGCTGACATGAGAACCGATAAAGCCCGCCGCGCCAGTAACCAAAAATTTCATAGCTTCCCTCATTTAATCTGTGTTCTTATTGATGCCAGTGGGCATCAAAGTCTGTCTATAATAACTCGTTAAACTAGACATACATAACCCATCTTTCCGATATAACTCATCGGATTCTTATAGAAAATTCCTCAGCAACAGATACACTATGGAAACAAGATTATGTTTGCCCTTTTTCATCTGTTAGGGATTGTATGACGCAAAACAACAATAACCTGGTCGCACGCAGTAATGACTCGGAACAAATTGATTTTCTCGATTTAGTGCTGCAATTGTGGAGTGGTAAGTGGGTAATAGGGACGTTCATCGCTGTATTTATCGTTCTTGCTGCTGTATACATCACTGTTGTCCAAGAAAAATGGACATCATCTGCTATCATTGCCCAGCCTGATGCAGCACAAATTGCAACCTATTCTAATGCTCTGAACATACTCTATCGTGGCGCTGGCCCTTCAATGACCGATATACAGAATCGTGCCATTGGTCGTTTTAACTCATCCTTTTCAGCCTTAGCACAAGCCTTGGAAAACCAAGAAGAACCGGAAAAACTCTCTATCGAACCTACTGTTAAAGGTCAGATGTTACCATTAACTGTAAGCTATCAGGGTGAATCGGCTGAAGCAGCGCAAAAGCAGTTGGCGCAGTACATCCAACAGGTCGATGAGCAGACGGCAAAAGAGCTGACGCTTGATCTTAGCGATAACCTCAAGCAGCAGATTACAACCTTAAACGACTCCCTTCAAAACCAAGAGAAGGTCGCGCAGGAGCAAAAAGATCTGCGTATTAAGCAGATTACTGAGGCACTAAAAAACGCAGAAGCCGCGAAAATCAGTGGTCCTCAGATTCAGCAAACACAGGATGTGACCCAAGAAACCATGTTCCTGCTGGGTAGTGAAGCCCTGAAATCGATGATTGAAAACGAAGCGTCTCGTCCGCTGGTTTTTACTAGTCTATATTATCAAACTAAGCAGAATTTGCTGGATATTCAGAATCTCAACGTTAACCCAGACACTATTCACGTCTACCGTTACGTCATGAAGCCGAACCTACCTATCCGACGTGACAGCCCTAAAAAGGCCATCACCCTCATCCTTGCCGTTCTCCTCGGCGGGATCATCGGTTCTGCTGTCGTCCTTGGCCGTAACGCGCTGAGAAACTACAAACCAAGAGCCTGATTTACACACAAAAAAAGACCGGGTTTCCCCGGTCTTTTTTTATTTATGCCGTTTCCGCAGATTCTCAATCACCGTCGTTAAATCCAGCTCCTGATCCTGAAGCAGCACCAGCAGGTGATACATCAAATCCGACGCTTCGTTCGTCAGCTCCTCCCGATCATGCACGGTGGCCGCCAGCGCCGTTTCAACGCCTTCTTCACCCACTTTCTGCGCAATACGTTTGGTGCCGCTGGCGTACAGCTTCGCCGTGTATGAGCTCTCGGGATCCGCTGATTTACGCTCTGCCAGCAGCTGTTCCAGCTGATAGAGGAACAGCCACTGATGGCTCGCCTCGCCGAAGCAGCTACTGGTGCCTTTGTGGCAGGTCGGCCCAATCGGGTTGACCAACACCAGCAGGGTGTCGTTGTCGCAGTCAGGCGTAATGCTGACCACATTCAGGAAGTGACCCGAGGTTTCCCCTTTCGTCCACAGACGCTGCTTGGTGCGCGAGAAAAACGTCACCTTGCCGCTGTCGAGCGTTTTTGCCAGTGCCTCCTGGTTCATGTATCCCAGCATCAGCACTTCGCCTGAAACGGCATGCTGTACAACCACCGGCAGTAATCCGTCAGTTTTTTCCCAGTCCAGCTGCGCCTGTTGTTGCTCTGTTAACATACCCTGATCTCCACGCCCTGGTCGGCCAGGTACGTTTTTAACTCACCAATATTGATAATCTGTTTGTGGAACACGGAAGCGGCCAGCGCGCCGTCTACGTTCGCATCGCGGAAGGCTTCAAGGAAGTGTTCCATGGTGCCCGCGCCGCCGGAGGCAATCAGCGGAACCTGGCAGACCGCGCGCACTTTTTTCAGCTGCCCGAGGTCGTAACCGTTACGAACGCCGTCCTGGTTCATCATGTTCAGCACGATTTCACCCGCACCGCGTTTTTGCACTTCCTGCACCCAGTCCAGCGTCTCCCATTGGGTGACGCGCGTGCGGCTTTCGTCGCCGGTGTACTGGTTAACGTGATATTTGCCCGTTGCGGTATCAAACCAGGTGTCGATCCCCACGACAATGCACTGCACGCCAAAGCGGTCCGCCAGACGCGTAATCAGCTCCGGATCTGCGAGCGCAGGGGAGTTAATCGAAATTTTGTCCGCACCGAAAGAGAGAATTTTCGCCGCATCGTCAGCAGATTTAATCCCGCCCGCCACGCAGAAGGGAATATCAATCACCTCTGCCACGCGCGCCACCCAGCTTTTGTCCACCACGCGGCCATCGCTGGAGGCGGTGATATCGTAAAATACCAGTTCGTCTGCGCCTTCTTCGGCATAGCGTTTAGCCAGGGGAACGATGTCGCCAATGATCTCGTGGTTGCGGAACTGCACGCCTTTTACAACCTGACCATCACGCACGTCCAGGCAAGGAATTATCCGTTTTGCCAGCATTGAATCGCCTCCTTCACCGTAAATTTGCCTTCCAGCAGCGCGCGACCCACGATCACGCCGCGTACACCGGTTCCGCGCAGAGCGGCGATATCCGCCAGGTCGCCGATACCGCCAGAGGACTGAAACGCCACCTGCGGATAACGCGCGCAAACCTCTTCATACAGTGAGACGTTAGAGCCTGCGAGCGTACCATCGCGTGAAATATCCGTGCACAGCACATGCTTCAGCCCTACCGGGAGATACATCCCGACCAGCTCTTCCAGCGTTACGCCGGAGTTTTCCTGCCAGCCGCTGACCGCGACCTGCTTGTTACCCTGCGCGTCAATGCGCACATCCAGCGCCAGCACCAGCGCATCCGCGCCGAAGCGGCGGAACCAGCCCTTGACCGTCTCAGGATCTTTCACAGCGGTCGAACCGACTACCACGCGCGCCACGCCCGCGTCCAGTAAGGCGGCAACATCGGCTTCCGTACGCACGCCGCCGCCCACCTGCACCGGGACGTCCACGCCAGCCACCAGTGTTTTAAGCAGTGGGATCTGGCGTTTGGCCGGATCTTTCGCGCCGGTCAGATCGACCAGGTGCAACACCTCAGCGCCCTCCGCGGCGTAAGCCTGTAACCGCGGCAGCGGGTCGTTGCCGTAGTCGCGCTGCTGTCCGTAATCGCCCTGGTGGAGACGAACAACCGTGCCGTCAATTAAATCTAAAGCGGGAATTATCATCACATCTCCAGGAAATTTTTCAGCAGCTGCGCGCCGGCGGCGCCGGAGCGTTCCGGGTGAAACTGCACGCCGTAAAAGTTATCTTTCTGCACGGCGGCGGTGAACGCCTCGCCGTAATTGCACTGGGCGATGGTGTAGGTATTCACGGGCATGGCGTAGCTGTGAACGAAATAGAAGTACGCGCCGTCTTCGATTCCCTGGAACAGCCTGTTGCCCGCTTTCGGATAAACGCGATTCCAGCCCATGTGCGGCAGCGGCAGGCCGTGGTCGGTCATTTTCGGCACGTCTTCTTCAATAATGCCCAGCAGATCAACGCCATTGCTCTCTTCGCTTCGGCGGCCAAGCAGCTGCATGCCGAGGCAAATGCCCAGCACCGGTTGAGTACAGGCTTTGATGAGTTCAACCAGCTCGCGCTCGTGGATCTGATCCATCGCCGCCTGGGCGGTGCCTACACCCGGCAGAAAGAGTTTATCCGCGCGCAGCACCACGTCCGGGTCGCGGCTTACCACCGGCTCGTAGCCGTGGCGCATAATCGCCGACTGTACGGAGTTCAGGTTGGCGCATCCGGTGTCCAGAATCACCACGTTCATTACAGCACTCCTTTCGACGAGGGAAGGGCGTCACCTTCCACGCGGATCGCCTGGCGCAGGGTACGGCCAAAGGCTTTGAACAGGCTCTCGACGCGGTGATGATCGTTTTTGCCTTTGGTTTTCAGGTGCAGCGTCAGGCCCATGGTGTAAGAAAGCGAGCGGAAGAAGTGCTCCACCATCTCGGTGCTGAGATCGCCCACGCGCTGGTAGGTGAAGTCGGCTTTATATTCCAGGTGCGGACGCCCGGAGATATCCATCGCGCAGCGCGCCAGGCACTCGTCCATCGGCAGAACAAAGCCGAAGCGGTTGATGCCGCGTTTGTCGCCGAGCGCCAGCTTCAGGGCTTCGCCCAACGCCAGGCCGGTATCTTCCACGGTGTGGTGATCGTCGATATACAGGTCGCCCTTAACGGCGATCTCCATGCGGAAGCCGCCGTGAGTGGCGATTTGATCCAGCATATGGTCGAAGAAACCGACGCCGGTGTGGATCTTGCTGCCGCCTTCACGATCGAGCCAGACCTTCACGTCGATCTGCGTCTCTTTGGTGTTGCGTTCAACGTGAGAATAGCGGTCGCGTCTGGTGAGCTGCTCGCTAATCATCGCCCAGTTTAGCGTGTCGCGGTTATAGCGCAGACCCGCAATGCCCATGTTTTCCGCCAGCGTGATATCCGTGACGCGATCGCCAATCACATAGCTGTTGGCTTTATCCAGCGCCTCTTCAGCCAGATAACGTTCAACAAGCTTCAATTTTGGCTTGCGGCAGTCGCACTCGTCGGCAGGCATATGCGGGCAGATCAGCACCTCGTCGAAGGCGATGCCCTGCGAGGTCAGCACCTGCATCATCAGGTTGTGCGGGCCGTCAAAGTCCGCCTGCGGGAAGCTGTCGGTGCCCAGACCGTCCTGGTTGGTGATCATCACCAGCTTATAGCCTGCTTTCTGAAGCTTCAGCAGCACCGGGATCACGTCGGGTTCAAACGCCAGCTTGTCGAAACGATCGACCTGAAAATCGCTGGGTGGCTCCGAGATGATGGTGCCGTCACGATCGATAAAGAGATACTTCTGACTCATACTTTCTCCGCTTTCAGGGCGTCAATCACGCGCTGGCTCTCCGCGCGGGTGCCGACGGTAATACGCAGGCAGCCGCTCAGGGTAGGTTGTTTATTCTGGTCTCGTAAGATGATGCCCTGATCCCACAACGATTTAAATATCGCGCTTGAGGCGGTGAAGCGCACCAGGATGTAGTTGGTCTCCGAGTCGAACACCTGCTCCACGCACGGAATCGTTTTCAGGGCATCGACTAGATATTGACGCTCCTCCAGGATCTGCGCCACACGCTCGCGCATCGCGCTGATGCCCTGCGGGGCCAGCGCCTGTGCCGCAATATCGGCAACCGGCGTTGAGAGCGGATACGGGGCGATCACTTTTAGCAGCAGGTCGATAACCGCTTTATTTGCCAGCGTAAAACCGCAGCGAAGACCGGCGAGAGCGAACGCTTTGGACAGAGTGCGCAGCACAACGAGATGCGGATACTCTTCAAGCCAGCCTGCCAGTGTCGCCTGCGGGCAGAACTCAATGTAGGCTTCGTCGGCCACAACCAGCGCTTTGCCGCGCGTCATTTCCAGCAGGGAACGGATATCCTGCGGATTGATAATCTGCCCGGTGGGGTTGTTCGGGCTACAGACAAACACCACCTTCACGCCGTCAAGGTTATCGGCGATGCCCTGCAAATCCAGCTGCCAGTTGTCGAGCGCCTGTACGTTGCGGCAGGCCACGCCAAAGGTTTCGGCGCTGACGCTGTACATCCCGTAGGTGGGCTGGCAGTACATCACCGCGTCTTTGCCCGGCTCGCAGAAGGCGCGGATCAGCAGCTCAATCCCTTCATCCGCCCCACGGCTGACCAGCACCTGCTCAGGCTTCACGCCTGCATACTGCGCATAGTTCTCGATCACCGCTTTCGGCTGACACTCCGGGTAGCGGTTCAGCGTCTGCTGCGAGAGCTCAAAGGCCACCGCCGTGGGGTATTCGTTGGCATTCAGCCAGACGTCGCCGTTCCCGCCGAGACGACGCGCAGACTGATAGGGCGTCAGGCGACGGACATTTTCGCGGGCTAATTCTTCGATGTTCATGCTTGCTCCTTCAGGGCGGCAACGCGCAGCGTCACGGCATTTTTGTGGGCAGTCAGGCGCTCGGCGGCGGCCAGGGTTTCAATGGTCGACGCCAGCGAGGCAAATCCCTCGCGGGAGAGTTCCTGCACGGTCATGCGCTTCTGGAAATCCGCCAGCCCCAGGCTGGAGCAGGTTGAGGTATAGCCATACGTGGGCAGCACGTGGTTGGTGCCGGAGGCGTAATCCCCGGCGGATTCCGGTGACCAGTCCCCGAGGAACACCGAGCCTGCGCTGGTTATGCTGTCGACCAGATCGCGCGCGTTGCGGGTCTGAATGATCAGGTGCTCCGGCCCGTACTGATTGGAGATGGCGATGCACTGGTCGATATCGCGAGCCACAATCAGTCGGCTGGCCGATAGCGCCTGACGCGCCGTTTCCGCACGCGGCAGGTCGGCCAGCTGACGCTCAACGGCCTCGCCCACGCGTTTTGCCATGTCGGCATCTGGCGTCAGTAAAATCACCTGCGAGTCAGGGCCGTGCTCGGCCTGCGAGAGCAGGTCAGAGGCCACGAAATCCGGTGTAGCGCCGCTGTCGGCAATCACCAGCACTTCAGACGGACCGGCAGGCATATCAATCGCCGCGCCGTCCAGACGCTGACTGACCTGGCGCTTCGCTTCGGTAACGTATGCGTTGCCAGGGCCAAAGATTTTGTCGACTTTGGGAACAGACTCCGTCCCGAACGCCAGGGCGGAAATCGCCTGCGCACCGCCCACTTTATAGATCGCCTGCACGCCGCACAGCTTCGCCGCATACAGGATCTCATCGGCGATCGGTGGCGGAGAGCAGAGCACCACCTTCTGACAACCGGCAATACGTGCCGGAGTGGCCAGCATCAGGACGGTCGAAAACAGCGGGGCAGAGCCGCCAGGAATATAGAGGCCAACGGACGCCACCGGGCGCGTCACCTGCTGGCAGCGCACGCCGGGCAGGGTTTCCACATCCACCGCCTGCAATTTCTGCGCGGTGTGGAAGGTATCAATATTTTTCACCGCGACGGCCATAGCCTGTTTGATCTCATCCCCAAGGCGGCTTTCCGCCCCGGCGATCTCCTGCGCGGTGACCTGTAACGCGTCGACCTCAGTTTTATCAAACTTCGCGCTGTACTCACGCAGCGCGTCGTCTCCGCGGGCTTTGACGTTATCGAGGATCTCCGCCACGGTGCGGGTGATGCTCTCCGAGGCGGAAATTGCCGGGCGCATCAGCAGCTCACGCTGTTGCGCGTCGCTACAGGTATTCCAGTCGATGATTGTGTTAAAGCTCATGGTCGTTACTCCATCATCTTCTCAATTGGCAGCACCAGAATAGAACTCGCGCCCAGCGCCTTCAGTTTTTCCATCGTTTCCCAGAACAGGGTTTCGCTGCTCACCATGTGCATCGCCACGCGCTGCTGGTCGCCCGCCAGCGGCAGAATGGTTGGGCGCTCAGCACCTGGCAGCAGGGCAATCACTTCGTCCAGGCGCTCGGTTGGCGCATGCATCATGATGTATTTGGATTCACGCGCCTGAATCACGCCCTGAATACGGGTCAGCAGCTTGTCGATGAGCTGCTGTTTAGCCTCCGCCATCTCGCCGTCGCGCTGGATAAGGCACGCTTTGGAGCGGTAGATCACCTCCACTTCGCGCAGGCCGTTGGCTTCCAGCGTGGCGCCGGTGGAGACGAGGTCACAGATGGCATCGGCCAGGCCCGCACGCGGCGCCACTTCAACAGAGCCGTTCAGCAGACAAGATTTAAACTGCACGCCTTTTTGATCGAGGTAACGCTTCAGCAGGTGAGGGTAAGAGGTGGCGATACGTTTGCCGTTCAGCGCGGCCGGGCCATCCCAGGCTTCATCAACCGGCGTGGCCAGCGACAGGCGGCAGCCGCCAAAGTCCAGACGACGCAGGGTAAAGTAGCGCGGATCTTCGCCCTGCGCGCGGCGGGTTAATAACTCTTCTTCCAGTACGTTTTCGCCGATGATGCCGAGGTCAACGACGCCATCCATGACCAGGCCCGGAATATCGTCATCACGTACGCGCAGAATGTCGATCGGCATATTTTCAGCCAGGGCGATCAGGCGCTGGGTGTGCAGGTTGATTTTAATCCCGCAGCGGGCCAGCAGTTCGCGTGAATCGTCGCTTAAACGGCCTGATTTTTGAATAGCTATGCGTAAACGTGAGTTATCTAACATTCTGTGTTCCTCGTTAACCTGTTTTAACCTGTCTGAATGCGGACCAAAAAAAAGCCCCCGGAAGAAGATCTTCCGGGGGCTTTTTCATGCGTTCATGCACCACTGGAAGATCCAAACGTCTTCCAGCACACATCGCCTGAAAGACTAGTCAGGATGATGGTGATGATGGTGGTTTTTAAAAGGAACGCGTGTCATATAAATTCTCGTTGAATGCTTATGCATTTGATGTCTTTTAACCTAAACCAGTTGTACGCCATAAAGCAAGGGCTTTTTTTGATCATTAATTCATTTCATATTGATGGTATGAATTGTGCGTTCCATAAGGCTGGCGTAGCCTTATAACAGGCGTCGTTAAGCGGAGAATGTCATGAAAAAGGTCGCGATTGTCGGATTAGGGTGGTTAGGAATGCCACTGGCGATGTCATTAGCCGCGAAAGGCTGGCAGGTGACAGGGAGTAAGACCACGCGGGACGGGGTTGAGGCGGCGCGCATGTGCGGCATTGATGGTGTCGAGCTGCGTCTCGAACCCGAGCTTATCTGCGATACCGACGAGCTGGATGAACTGATGAATGTGGACGCACTGGTCATTACCTTACCGGCGCGGCGCAGCGGGCCGGGCGAGACGTTTTACCTGCAGGCGGTGCAGGAGATTGTCGACAGCGCCCTGGCGCACCATATTCCGCGTATCATTTTCACCAGCTCGACCTCCGTCTATGGCGATATCGACGGTACGGCGAAAGAAAACACCGAGCGCCGTCCGGTAACCGCCAGCGGACGGGTACTGAAAGAGCTGGAAGACTGGCTGCACAATCTGCCTGGCACGCAGGTGGATATTTTACGCCTCGCCGGGCTGGTGGGGCCGGGGCGTCATCCGGGACGCTTCTTTGCCGGTAAATCCGCGCCGGATGGTCAGCACGGCGTTAACCTTGTACACCTAGAAGATGTTATCGGTGCGATAGAGCTGCTTTTACAGGCTCCGAAAGGGGGGCACATCTATAATATATGTGCGCCTTCGCATCCGCCACGCAGCACCTTTTATCCGCTGATGGCGCGCCAGCTGGGTCTGGCGCCGCCGGTGTTCAGTGAGGCGCAGGGGGAGCGCAAAGGCAAAATTATTGATGGCAATCGTATTTGCCATGAACTGGGATTTGAATATCAGTATCCCGATCCGCTGGTTATGCCCATGGAATAATTGCGCCGGCGGAGGCCATCGCACACCGCAAGGGGGCGAAGATGAAACCGTTGCTGGATGTTCTTGTTATTCTGGATGCGCTGGAAAAAGAGGGGAGCTTTGCCGCCGCCTCGGCGAAGCTCTATAAAACCCCTTCGGCTCTGAGCTACACCGTGCAAAAGCTCGAGAGCGATCTTAATATTCAAATTCTTGACCGCACTGGCCATCGCGCGCGTTTCACCCGTACTGGGCAGATGCTGCTGGAAAAAGGGCGTGACGTGCTGCATACGGTTCGCGAGCTGGAAAAACAGGCCGTCAAACTTCATCAGGGCTGGGAAAATGAGCTGGTGATTGGGGTTGATGATACTTTCCCTTTTTCGCTGCTTACCCCGCTTATTGAGGCGTTCTATCAGCGCCATAGCGTCACGCGGCTGGTTTTTATCAACGGCGTGCTGGGCGGCTCGTGGGATGCCTTAACGCAGGGCAGGGCGGATATCATCGTTGGAGCGCTGCATGAGCCTCCTCAACTGAGTGAATTTGGTTTCGCCCGGCTGGGCGTTCTGGAGCAGATCTTTGCCGTTGCGCCTCACCACCCGCTGGCGAATGAACCGGAGCCTGTTTCAAGACGCGTCATTAAAAACCATCGCGCCATTGTGGTGGGAGACAGCTCCCGCCCCGAGTGCGGCATTTCATCGCAGCTTCTGGATGAGCAGGAGGCCATCACCGTTTTTGATTTTAAAACCAAGCTGGAACTGCAAATAAGCGGCCTGGGGTGCGGCTACCTTCCCCGTTATTTAGCACAGCGCTTTACTGAAAGCGGCGCGCTGGTGGAAAAACAGGTTTTAGCGCAGAGCAGTAACGAATCGGTATGGGTGGGCTGGAGTGAACAGACCGCCGGGCTTGCCAGCGCCTGGTGGCGAGACGAAATTTTAGCAAATAGTGCTATCGCGACAGTTTACACTCAGGCAGATGATGGGAAATCAACCAGTTAGTAAAATTAATTTATGGGCAGGTTTCTCAATGTATTGCCTTTTGTATCTAGAATAGGGCAAAATGCCGCCGCTGCAAACAAATGAATAATCGACGATATAAAAGGCGTCGGTTATTTTTTTTTGCATGTACGAAACGAAACTAAAAACCAAGAGGCCGGGCTTCGTACCGGATAGATATTTACTAAAATCCGACAGTTGTTGTCGCTGAGGAAGAAAGAAATGGGGCAATTTTTCGCTTACGTGGCGGTTATCACCGTAAAGGAGAATAACTATGTCGCATAACGCAACTCCAAACACCTCTCGCGTGGAATTACGTAAAACGCTTACGTTGATTCCGGTTGTTATGATGGGCCTTGCCTATATGCAACCGATGACGCTGTTCGATACATTCGGTATCGTATCAGGCCTTACTGACGGTCACGTTGCAACGGCGTACGCCTTTGCACTGGTCGCCATTCTCTTTACAGCGCTGAGCTACGGTAAACTGGTTCGCCGTTTCCCGTCCGCAGGCTCTGCGTACACCTATGCTCAGAAATCCATTAGCCCGGCTGTTGGCTTTATGGTGGGCTGGTCATCACTGCTGGACTACCTGTTCATGCCGATGATCAACATTCTGCTGGCAAAAATTTACTTCGAAGCGCTGGTGCCTTCCGTACCGTCGTGGATCTTCGTTGTGGCGCTGGTGGCCTTTATGACCATCTCTAACCTGCGCAGCATCAAGACCGTGGCTAACTTCAACACCCTGATCGTGATCCTTCAGATGGGGATTGTTGCGGTTATCGTTGGGCTGATCATCTACGGCGTTTCCCACGGTGAAGGCGCAGGTACGCTGACCAGCACCCGTCCGTTCTGGTCTGAAGGTGCGCACGTTGTGCCGATGATCACCGGGGCGACTATCCTGTGCTTCTCGTTTCTGGGCTTCGACGGTATCTCTTCTCTGTCTGAAGAGACCAAAGATGCCGAGCGCGTGATCCCGAAAGCGATTTTCCTGACCGCGCTGATTGGCGGCCTGATCTTCATCGGTGCGTCTTATTTCTTACAGCTGTATTTCCCGGATATCTCTCGCTTTAAAGATCCGGATGCATCGCAGCCTGAAATCATGCTGTACGTGGCAGGTAAAACCTTCCAGTGGGGCGTGCTGATCTTCTCCAGCGTCACCGTACTGGCATCCGGTATGGCAGCGCACGCGGGCGTTTCTCGTCTGATGTACGTGATGGGCCGTGACGGTGTGTTCCCAACTCGCTTCTTTGGTTACGTGCATCCGAAATGGCGTACCCCGGCGTGGAACGTGCTGCTGGTGGGCGCGATTGCCCTGCTGGCGATCAAGTTCGACCTGGTAACGGCCACTGCGCTGATTAACTTTGGTGCGCTGGTGGCGTTCACCTTCGTTAACCTCTCCGTGATTTCGCAGTTCTGGATCCGTGAGAAGCGCAACAAGACGCTGAAGGATCACATCAACTATCTGGTGCTGCCAGTGTGTGGTGCCCTGACGGTGGGCGCCCTGTGGATCAACCTGGAAGAGAGCTCAATGGTTCTGGGTCTGATCTGGGGTGCAATCGGTCTGATTTACCTGGCTTGCGTAACGAAGAGCTTCCGCAACCCGGTTCCTCAGTACGAAGACGTCGCGTAAGACTGTGTCGGGTGGCGGCTATGCTCAACCCGACCTACAGTTTTGTAGGCCGGGTAAGCGTTAGCGACACCCGGCAAAAAAAAGCCGGAGACATCGCCTCCGGCTTTTTTGTACCCGCTACTCAGACAATCTCTTGCGCGTACTGGAACAGCGCTTTCAGCAGCGCCTGTTTCTCAGCATCCCCTTCATACTGGCCGTAAAGCATCTCCAGCTCCTGGGCATAGCTATTAAGAAACTCCGGTGTAAACACGTTGCGCCGATGCTGTAACCAGCGCTCCTGCTCTGCTTCATCCAGCGAGCCGGGATAGTTGCGCGCACGGTAGTTAAACATCAGCTTCTCAATACGCTTATCTGCGAAGGTGATATCCAGCGCAGGCAGGTTACGCGGGTCGGTTTGCAGCACGATGTTCATCGCCGCGCGATCGGCATCGCTGAAGAAGCCGTTATAAAGCTGCGCATCCACATTATCAGACGGCACGAACGGCTCTGCTTCGGCAAAAATGGCGACGACTTTCTCGCGCACCTGCGGGTTGTCGCGCAGCACTTTCAGGTTATCGAGGCAGTGCTGACGGTTAATCCCCAGCCGGTCGGCGTCTTCCGGACGCAGCGTGTTGGCCTGCGCAAGCACCGGGCATTTATTGATGTGCACCAGTTTTACCGGTACGGCTGGCAGGTCACCCAGCGCCTCTTTCGGCGTATAGAGCCGTTCACGTAAGGTGTCGCTGTCGAGCTCAAGCAGCGGCGAGATATTCCCGGCAAGATCCACCATGATGACGGCGTTACGGTTGTCCGGATGCCAGGCAAGCGGCGCCACCCAGCTTGTGTTCCCGCGCCACGCGCCGAACATCCCTGAAATATGCACCAGCGGTTTCATCTGCGGCACGTCAATCAGCGTCATCAGCTTTTGCTTGCTGCGATGGCTCAGCAGATACTCAAACAGGCGAGGCTGCGCGGTTTTTACGAGCTTCGCCATAGCGATGGTCGCGTAGACGTCTGCCATCGCGTCGTGGGCGTTGCTGTGCTCGATGCCGTTGGCCCGCGTCAGGTGCTCGAGCCTGAAGCTCGGCAAGCCGTCGTCGTTCTCCGGCCAGTTAATTCCCTCCGGGCGCAGCGCATAGCAGGCGCGCATAATATCCAGCAAATCCCAGCGCGAATTGCGGTTCTGCCAGCTCCAGGCATAGGGATCGTAGAAGTTGCGGTAGAAGATATTGCGCGTCACTTCATCGTCAAAACGGATGTTGTTGTAACCCACCACGCAGGTATCAGGCACCGTGAACAGGTCGTGGATGCGACGGGCAAATTCTGCTTCGCTAACGCCTTTATCCCGCGCTTCCTGAGGCGTGATGCCCGTCACCATCACCGCGCCCGGCTGCGGCAGGTAGTCATCGGCGGGTTTACAGTAAAACACCTCGGGTTCGCCGATGACGTTAAATTCGTCATCGGTTCGGATAGCCGCAAACTGCGCCGGTCGGTCCAGCGCCGGATGGGTACCAAAGGTTTCGTAATCGTGGAACAAAAAAGTCGGGCGCGCGGCAGAGTCAGACACCAGTAATCTCATCCTGTTAAAAATTGACGTCTCTATGGTAAACGATTGGGGTGAGCAGTCCGAATAAAAAGCACCTTCAGGCAAGAAATTTGCGAGATTTGTTCCGAAAAAATCTGCGTGCTGTCACATTTTTTTGCAATTAAGGCAGGTAACGACATCAGAACTCCCGTAAAAAGGTCATCGATTTTTACTGACCTGAGGATATACCGTTGAAACGCCGTCTGTTTATTGCTGTTTCTTTACTCGCTTCGAGTATTTCATCCGCGCTGGCTGCCGAGCCGCTGGATTTTTCACCTCAGCCGCCTGCCATCCAGGCAGGATCCTGGGTATTGATGGATTACACCACGGGTCAAATCTTAACGGCGGGCAACGAACATCAGCAGCGTAATCCGGCGAGCCTGACCAAACTGATGACGGGGTACGTTGTCGATCGTGCCATTGATAGCCACCGCATCAGCCCCGATGACATTGTGACGGTCGGACGTGACGCCTGGGCAAAAGGCAATCCGGTCTTTGACGGTTCGTCTCTGATGTTTCTGAAGCAGGGCGATCGGGTTTCTGTGCGCGATCTCAGCCGCGGCCTGATTGTTGATTCCGGCAATGACGCCTGCGTGGCGCTGGCGGATCACGTGGCGGGCGGTCAGCCGCAGTTCGTCAGGATGATGAATGACTACGTTGAAAAGCTGAACCTGCGCGATACCCACTTCGAAACCGTACACGGGCTGGATGCACCCGGTCAGCACAGCTCCGCTTATGATCTCGCCGTGCTTTCCCGGGCCATCATCCACGGCGAGCCTGAGTTCTACCACATGTACAGCGAGAAGAGTCTGACCTGGAACGGCATCACTCAGCAGAACCGCAACGGCCTGCTGTGGGATAAGACCATGAACGTGGATGGTCTGAAAACGGGACACACCTCGGGCGCGGGCTTTAACCTGATCGCCTCCGCAGTGGATGGTCAGCGTCGACTGATTGCGGTGGTGATGGGGGCAGACAGCCCGAAAGGACGTGAAGATCAGGCGCGCAAGCTGCTCCACTGGGGACAGCAAAATTTCGATACGGTGCAGATCCTGCATAACGGCAAAAAAGTGGGAACCGAACGCATCTGGTATGGCGATAAAGAGCAGATCGCGCTGGGCACGGATCAGGATTTCTGGCTGGCATTACCCAAAACGGAAGTGCCGAACATCAAGGCGAAATATGTAATGGATAAAAAAGAGCTGGAAGCGCCGATCGCCGCGCATCAGCGGGTAGGGGAGATCCAGCTGTATGATCGTGACAAGGTGGTAGCGCACTGGCCATTGGTTACGCTGGAGCGCGTTGAAAAGGGCGGCCTTTTCTCCCGCCTCGGCGATTATCTGCATCATAAATTCTAACCTTTTCGGGCAGACTGTCAGTGTTGCGAGTCTGCTCACATAATAAACACTCCTGGTTTGCCGATAATCTCGATTCTGCTTTATAGTGTATATATATACAGTAATAAACGGAGGCAGCATGGACTACAGCATCAGGCAGCAACAGAAACGTACGATCGCTGGCTTTCATCTCGTGGGGCCGTGGGAAAAGACGGTCAAGCAGGGATTTGAACAGCTGGTTATGTGGGTAGATGGACGTCATATTCAGCCGCAGGAGTGGGTGGCCGTTTATTATGACAATCCGGATGACGTGCCGGCAGAAAAGCTTCGCTGCGTTACCGCCGTAACGGTAGCGGACGATTTCACTATCCCTGATAACAGCGAAGGGGTAATGCTGACCGAAATTGCTGCCGGAGAGTATGCTATTGCCGCCGCGCGCGTCGAAAATCATGATTTCGCCACCCCGTGGTATCAGTTCTTCAACTCCCTGCTGGAAGACAGCAAATTCCAGATTGCGCCAAAACCCTGCTTCGAACGCTATCTGAACGATGGCAATGCTGACGGCTACTGGGATATTGAGATGTTTGTACCGGTAGAGCACAAAGTGGGATAATCCTGCGAAACGCAGGGTTTTTCAGCCGGGCGCGATCCACCCGGCTGAAAACACAGTACAATTGTGGTTTGCCGTAGAGCTGGAGACGGGTGTGCGCCCCGACAAGTCATTAACCCCTTTTGAAATTCGGTTATACAAACATTATCGCGTGGTGCACGGTTGCCGCATTGCGCTGGCGTTTGTGCTGACCTTCGTACTGGTTCGTTTGCTGGATATCCCGGAAGGAACGTGGCCGCTGATCACGCTGGTGGTGGTGATGGGGCCGATCTCATTCTGGGGGAACGTGGTCCCTCGCGCTTTCGAACGCATAGGCGGTACCGTTTTAGGCTCGGCGCTTGGGCTTATCGCCCTGAAGCTGGAGCTAATTTCATTTCCGTTCATGTTGCTGTGGTGCGCGGTGGCGATGTTTCTTTGCGGATGGCTGGCCCTCGGCAAGAAACCGTATCAGGCGCTGCTGATTGGCATTACGCTCGCGGTAGTGGTCGGCGCACCGGCGGGCGATATGACCACCGCATTGTGGCGAAGCGGGGACGTGATCCTCGGCTCGTTGCTCGCCATGCTGTTTACCGGCATCTGGCCGCAGCGCGCCTTCCTGCACTGGCGCATTCAGATGGCAAACTACGTCACGGCATTTAACCGGGTTTACCAGGCCGGGTTTTCGCCGAATCTGATTGAGCGTCCGCGGCTGGAAAAGCACCTGCAAAAAATCCTTAATGATGTGGTCAAAATGCGCGGGTTAATTACCCCGGCAAGCAAAGAGACGCATATCCAGAAAGCCATTTTTGAAGCCATTCAAACGGTCAGCCGTAATCTGGTCTGTATGCTTGAACTGCAAATCAATGCCCACTGGGCCTCACGCCCCAGCCATCTTCTGATGCTCAACGCGCATACGCTGAAAGAGACGCAGCAGATGACGCAACAAACCCTGCTGACCATCGCTCATGCACTTTACGAAGGTAACCCACAGCCGATACGGGCGAACAGCGAGCGGCTGAATGACATCGTCATCGAGCTCAAACAGCTGATGAATGAGCGTCAGGGCGACAATGTGTCGGAAACGCCCATCCACGGCTATGTCTGGCTGAGTATGGAGCTGGCGCGACAGCTGGAGTTGTTATCGCAGCTGATTTGCCGGGCACTGCGCAAATAAAAAGCGTATGTGATGCCTGCTGCTTCGATTCAGCAACAATTAGGGTTATGATGGTTTTAAACGATATACTCATTGTCATTCGCAGCCGCTGTCTGTTAAAACGGTTGCTTTAACGAATCCGAATCTCACATTATCAGGGGTGTAAAAATGGAAACTACCAAGCCTTCGTTCCAGGATGTTCTGGAGTTCGTCCGCCTGTTCCGCCGCAAAAACAAGCTACAGCGCGAAATCCAGGACGTAGAGAAGAAGATCCGTGACAACCAGAAACGTGTCCTGCTGCTGGACAACCTGAGCGACTACATCAAGCCAGGTATGAGCGTTGAAGCCATTCAGGGCATCATCGCCAGCATGAAGAGCGATTATGAAGATCGCGTTGATGACTACATCATCAAAAACGCTGAGCTGTCCAAAGAGCGTCGCGACATTTCCAAAAAGCTGAAAGTGATGGGCGAAATCAAAAACGTCGACGCTAAAGGCGAGTAATCGCATACTCTGTTGCCCGGTGGCGCTGCGCTTACCGGGCCTACAGGACCCTAGGTCGGGTAAGCGTAGCGCCACCCGACAATTTACATGGTGCAGAAAAGCAAAAAGCCTGCTCTAAAAGCAGGCTTTTTAAATTTGGCTCCTCTGACTGGACTCGAACCAGTGACATACGGATTAACAGTCCGCCGTTCTACCGACTGAACTACAGAGGAATCGTTGTGGAGGCTTATCTTAGCGGCGAAAAAACTTTTGTCAAACCTGATCTCAGGCAAAAGTGATTGTTTGATGATTCTGTCGTCATTTTGTTGTAAATCCAAACATAATTTTATGGAAAATACTTTGCAGGATACGCATTTCTGCCCCATCATTTGAAATGGAGTTTCAACTTTCTCGTTAAGGCCCATTTTGAACGTCACCGCACCCCTGCGCCAGGCGATTATGCGCACGCCCTGGTATGCAAAACGTAAGAGTTATCGAGTTCTGTTCTGGCGTGAAATCACCCCCCTTGCTGTGCCTATTTTCCTGGAGAATACCTGCGTCCTGTTGATGGGGGTGTTAAGCACCTTCCTGGTGAGCTGGCTCGGTAAAGAAGCCATGGCCGGGGTAGGGCTGGCGGACAGTTTCAACATGGTTGTGATGTCCTTCTTTGCCGCTATCGATCTCGGTACAACGGTAGTGGTGGCGTTTAGTCTTGGGAAACTTGATCCAAAACGCGCCCGGGAGGCGGCCAGACAGTCGCTGATGATCATGACCCTCTTTTCGATCATCCTGGCGGCGGTTATCCATTATTACGGCAAAGAAATTATCGACATCGTCGCGGGTGAAGCGACAAGTGAAGTGAAGGATCTGGCGCTCACCTATCTGGAAATGACGGTGCTGAGCTATCCGGCGGCTGCCATCGCGCTGATTGGTAGCGGTGCGCTTCGTGGCGCAGGGAATACCAAAATTCCGCTGTTAATAAACGGCGGCATGAACATCCTGAACATCATTATCAGCAGCGTTTTGATTTACGGCGTCTTTTCCTGGGAGGGGCTGGGCTTTGTCGGCGCGGGATTAGGGCTGACCATTTCCCGCTATATTGGTGCGGCGGCGATAATCGGCGTGCTGATGGCGGGAATTACGCCATCGCTGCGCTTGACGCTTAAAAGCTATTTCCGTCCGCTTAACTTCGCCATTATCTGGGAAGTGATGGGGATCGGTATTCCGGCCAGCATCGAATCCGTGTTGTTTAACGGTGGGAAACTGCTGACGCAGATGTTTGTTGCCGGGATGGGAACAGACGTCATCGCCGGCAACTTTATTGCCTTCTCCATCGCCTCGCTCATTAACCTGCCCGGAAACGCACTGGGATCGGCGTCGACGATCATCACCGGCAGACGCCTCGGAAAGGGGCAGATAGGGCAGGCGGAACGGCAGCTTCGGCATGTCTTCTGGCTTTCAACCATTGGACTGACGGCGATTGCGTGGGGAACTGCGCCTTTAGCCGGGCTGATGGCCTCGTTCTATACGCACGAAAATGACGTGAAAGAGGTCGTGAAGGTGCTGATTTGGCTCAACGCGGCGTTTATGCCAATTTGGGCCGCGTCCTGGGTACTTCCTGCCGGGCTGAAAGGGGCGCGCGATGCCCGGTTTGCGATGTGGGTCTCCATGCTCGGCATGTGGGGCTGCCGCGTCGTGGCGGGCTACACGCTGGGGGTAATGTTAGGTATGGGCGTTGTCGGCGTCTGGCTGGGGATGTTCCTTGACTGGGCCGTGCGCGGGGCGCTGTTCTACTGGCGCATGGTGAGCGGACGCTGGCTGTGGAAATATCCGCGAAAAAAAACGGAGCAGGAGGTTTCGGAAACGGCAAGTGCCTGACAAATGTGCGAAGTGGAGAATAAATCGGCAAACGATTGAAAATCTGCATTCACCCTTTGACATCCTCAGGGCGCATCGATAATATGCGCCCCGTTCACACGATTCCTCTGTAGTTCAGTCGGTAGAACGGCGGACTGTTAATCCGTATGTCACTGGTTCGAGTCCAGTCAGAGGAGCCAAATTTAAAAAGCCTGCTTTTAAGCAGGCTTTTTGCTTTGCTGCGTTCAGTAAAATTGTCGGGTGGCGCTCCGCTTACCCGACCTACAAAAACATCGAATCGTAGGCCGGGTAAGGCGAAGCCACCACCCGGCAAAAGCCGCACTATCCGTTCACACGAATTGGCGCCGTTGCCTCCACCAGCCACGGCCGCGCATCGCTGTCCACCCGGGGTGAAAGCGCCTCTCGTACCTGCTGGTGGTACTCATCCAGCCACTGTTTTTCTGACTCGCTCAACAGATGCAGCTCCACCTGGCTTAAATCGATTGGGATCAGCGTCAGCGAGGCAAACTTACAAAATCCCGGACGGCTTTCGACAATCTCCACCTGGTTTTCAATGCGAATACCGTGGCTATCGCCCAGGTAGTAACCCGGCTCAATGGTCATAATATTGCCCGCCACCAGCGGCCACGGGTTGACCTTTTGCGCAAAACGGTGCGGGTTCTCGTGGATCAGAAGCTGATGCCCTACGCCATGACCGGTGCCGTGGTCGTAATCCAGTCCCAACTCCCACAGCGGACGGCGCGCAAAGGCATCCAGCTGGTGCCCCTGAGTGCCGGACGGGAACTGAAGGGTAATCAGCGACAGGAAGCCTTTAAGCACTGCGGTGTAGTGCAAACGCTGCTGTGGATCGACCTTTCCCCAGGCCAGGGTACGCGTCGCGTCCGTGGTGCCGTTGCGGTACTGCCCCCCGGAATCATTCAGGTAAAAGTGGTCGTGGCCGATGGGCTTGTTGCTGGCCTCGCTTGAGTGGTAATGGCACATCGCCGCGTTACTCGCGGAAGCGGAAATGGTGGCGAAACTCGGCTCGACAAAGCCAGGCTGTTGCAGGCGGAACGCAAGCTGTTTCGCCTGCACGTCAAGCTCGGTCAGCGGCATTCCCGACGCGGCCCGCTGAGGAACTTCCCGGCTCAGCCAGGCCAGGAAATTCACCCATGCCGCACCGTCCTGGTGATGACATTCACGATAGCCCGCCAGCTCCACCGGGTTTTTCGTAGCTTTCATCAGGGTGATCGGGTCGGTCTGCCAGATAATTTCCCCCTGAGGTTCAACAGCAAAGCGTAACGCCACCGGTGCGGAATCGGGATCGATCATGATCCGCTTACCCTGCGCAAGCTGCCTACAGCGCGGGATAAAGGCTTCCTGAGGCGCAATCGTGAAGGCGTTCCGAACGGCATCCGGCAGCGCATTCAGCTTGCTGTCATCCACAAACCATTCCACCGCACCCTCGCGGCTCAGCAGGGCAAACGACAGAGGCACCGGGCAAAAGGGGATATCTGAGCCCCGCACGTTCAGCAGCCAGGCGATATTGTCCGGCAGGGTAACGGCCAGATAATCCGCGCGGTGCTCTGCAAGCACGGCGGCGGCGCGCTGGCGTTTGGCGGCGCTGCTTTCGCCGCTGATGTCTACAGGCATCTCGCGGATAAGCCCTGCGGGGGCGGCAGGGCGGTCAACCCAGAGGGTATCGAACGGAGAGCGCGCGAGCGGTACCAGTTCGCACGGCGTGGCCGAGAGCCGCGTAAACTCTGCATTGGTCATCAGCAGCGCATCAAAGCCGATGCGCGTGCCGGCCGCAACGTTTTTCGCCAGCCACTCGGCCAGCGGCTCGTTGTGCAGATGGTGGATCTCCACCTCGTGGAGATTGACCTGTACGCGGGCCTGAACCTGATAGCGTCCGTCAACAAACAGCAGCGCTCTGTCTTTCAGTACCAGCGCCAGCCCCGCCGAGCCGTCAAAGCCCGTCAGCCAGGCCAGCTTTGCATCATACGGTGCGCAAGATTCGCTCTGCCAGGCATCGGCGCGCGGCACAATCATCCCGTCGAGCTGATTGTCCTGTAGCCACTGGCGCAGGGCCGTAAGCGGTGATGTGGTGTGCATATTGTGTCCTTAGTATCACCTAAACGGTGGCTCATTGAAGGTGCGCAGCTTACGGGAATGCAGTTTGTCGCCCTCTGCACGCAGTAAATCGATGGCGCGAATACCAATCTGAAGGTGCTCTGAGATCGCCCCTTCGTAGAAACGGTTCGCCTGACCCGGCAGTTTGATCTCGCCGTGCAGCGGTTTATCGGACACGCACAGCAGCGTGCCGTACGGGACGCGGAAGCGGTAGCCCTGCGCGGCAATGGTGGCGCTTTCCATATCGATCGCGACCGCACGGCTGAGATTGAAACGCAGGGCGGAGGCGGAATAGCGAAGCTCCCAGTTACGATCGTCGGTGGTGACGACCGTACCGGTACGCAGGCGCTGCTTCACCTCTTCACCCGGCATGCCGCTCACCTCTTTGGTGGCGTCGTACAGGGCGCGCTGTACTTCCGCAATACTCGGGATAGGAATGTCCGGCGGCAGAACCGCGTCAAGGACATGGTCGTCACGCAGATAAGCGTGGGCGAGGACATAATCACCAATCAGCTGGCTTTCACGCAGGCCGCCGCAGTGGCCGATCATCAGCCAGACGTCCGGGCGCAGAACCGCCAGATGGTCGCAGATGGTTTTTGCATTCGACGGGCCAACGCCGATGTTAATCAACGTAATGCCCTGACCGTCGGCGGTGACCAGGTGCCAGGCGGGCATCTGGTGCTTTTTCCACGCCAGGTCGGAGATGGCCTCTTCCGGTGCTTCGGTTTCGGCGGTGATCCAGATCCCGCCCGCGCAGGAGAGAGCGATGTAAGGGCTGTCCGGGTCAAGGATCTGGCTACAGCCCCAGCGGACAAATTCGTCTACATAGCGGGTGTAGTTGGTAAACAGTACGAACGGCTGGAAATGTTCGGCTGGGGTGCCGGTGTAGTGGCGCAGGCGTGCCAGCGAAAAATCGACACGGCGGGCATCAAAGTGCGACAGCGGTGAAAACTCTGCCGGGTGATAGATCCCGTCCGCCGTCTCATCGCCAATCTGCGACAGCTCAGTGGTCGGGAAATGGCGGGTCAGCCCCGCGCTCATGGAGCGATCCAGCGTCAGCGCTGAGCCGTCTATCACGTACGGGTAAGGGATCTCGTGCAGGGACGGTTCAACGCTGATATGCGCGCCGTAATCCTGATACAGCAGGGTAAGCTGCTCTTCCAGGTAGGGGCGGAACAGCGCAGGACGCGTGATGGTCGTGCTGTAACAGCCGGAGTGGGTGAAACGCGCATAGGCGCGGGTTTTCGGATTGCTGCTGGCGCTGCCGTCCCAGGTGACAGAGAGCGATGGATAAACAAAAAGGCCCTGGGTTCTGGCCTTTTCATCGGGAAGTTTCCCTGTTTCGATATAGTCACTGATGGCGCTGCGCAGTGCATTGACGGACTGTTCATACAGCGCGTCGAGTTTTTCCAGCGCCTGAGCCGGGGTCAGGCTGGAGCCCTTATTATTCATGTCTGTCTCCTTGTTCCACAGGTGTGCGGCTATACCCGATAGTATGTCACACGCCTGTGAAACAAAAGTGAGGAGATCAGCTGTGCGCGGTTTCCTTCATCAACAGGGCGGTGGCAGCAGAAAGCAGGCAACCTGCCAGCAGATAAATCGCCACGCTATGCCAGTTCCCGCCGGAGAACGTCACCAGCGCGGCGGCGATAAACGGCGTAAACCCGCCGCCGACCACGCTCGCCACCTGATATCCCACGCCCGCGCCGCTGTAGCGGTAGCTTGCGCCAAACAGCTCGGTAAACATCGGCTGCTGCACGCAGACCACCATATCGTGAGCGATGTTCGCGAGCATGATCGCGAAGAAGACAATCCAGAAGACCGACTGGGCCTCCAGCGCCATAAAGAACGGCCAGGCGCTGAGTGTGCCGATAAGCGCCCCGGTGATATACACCCGTCGACGGCCAAAGCGATCCGCCAGCCAGGCGAAGCAGGGGATGGTCAGGCAGCTGATCCCGCCCACCACCAGGCCAATGTTCAGGAACAATTCCCGCGGCAGACCGAGGTTTTGAGTGGAGTAGTTGAGGGCGAAGGCGGTGACGATATACATCGTCAGCAGTTCGCACAGGCGCAGGGCGATAATTTTCAGAAAAGCGCCAGGGTGCTGCACCAGCGCTTCCATCACCGGCAGCCGTTTTTTCGCGACCGGTTTTTCGCGTTGCTGCTGCTCAAACTCAGCCGACTCTTCCATGCCGTTACGGATCCACAGGGCCACCACGACCAGCACAATGCTGAAGATAAACGGAATACGCCAGCCCCAGCTCAGAAACTGCTCGTCTGTCGTGAGCTGGCTAATGAGCGACACCAGGCCCGTGGAGAGCAGCAGACCCACGCCATAACCTACCTGCACGCCGCTGCTGTAGAACGCTTTCTTGTTCTTCGGCGCGCTTTCCACGGACAGCAGTGCCGCGCCGCCCCATTCACCGCCGACGGCAAAGCCCTGAATGGCGCGCAGCGTCACCAGCAACACCGGAGCCCACCAGCCAATCGAGGCAAAGGAGGGCAAAATACCGATCAGCGCGGTGGCAATGCCCATCATCCAGACGGTGAGCATCAGCATGCGCTTACGTCCAAGGCGGTCACCGAAGTGGCCGAAAATTATCCCGCCCAGCGGACGAAACAGAAAACCGACGCCGAAGGTGGCAAACGCAGCAAGCGTGCCCATGGCGGGGCTGATCTGAGGAAAGAATTCACGGTTAAAGACCAGCGCAGCGGTAATACCGTAGAGCAGAAAGTCATACCAGTCGACGACGGCGCCTGCGAAGCTACCTAAAGCGGCGCGGCGGGCGCGGTTAAGCGAAGGTGTCTCCTCGTTGCGGCGAGCGGAGATGAGGGTGGAGTCCATAGTTGTCCTGTCTGTACTGATTTTTAATTATTGGTATAAGAAAAGGTCACTCACGTTGCAGCCGTCATATTGACGGAACGTATGAGACTACCGCGACAGACGGCCTGAGAAAACGTTTTTATCTTTCCTGAAAGCGCAGAATCAATAAATTTCATCTTATCGGGTCCCAATATAAATCAGCCTGTTTGGCTCCGGTTAGGGCTGAATGGTTTACAGTAATAATGATCGCTGTGTGACGTAAGCTGAGGGAATAACGATGCAACGCCTCTTTCCTGCACTCTGGGTAGTCCTGTTTTTGGTGGCTTCGCCGCTGCATGCGGAGCCAAAAGTCTACGGCGAACAGCGCATCCACCGCTGGTGGGATGCGGTAACAGACGATATTTCCCAGACATGGGAACAGCCGGATCGTTACGATCTCTACCTGCCGTTTCTGAGCTGGCATGCCCGCTTTATGTATGACAAAGAGAAAACGGATAACTACAACGAAATGCCGTGGGGCGGCGGACTGGGCGTTTCTCGCTACAACGACGAGGGCAACTGGAGCGCACTCTTTGCCATGATGTTTAAAGATTCACATAACGAGTGGCAGCCCGCGATGGGCTACGGCTGGGAAAAGGGCTGGTATCTGGATAACGCAAAAGATTTCCGTCTGGGGCTGGGGGCCGCCGCGGGGATCACCGCGCGCGACGACTTTGCCAACTATGTCCCGCTGCCATTTATTTTCCCGCTTTTCTCTGCCGGATATAAGCGCGTCACCGTACAGTTCACCTATATTCCCGGAACCTACAACAACGGCAACGTGCTGTTTGCCTGGCTGCGCCTGGGCTTTTAAAGTGTGATCACTTTTTTGGCCACTGCGTTGGACAGAATCAGCAGCGAAAACAGGACCGACGTAACAAAGGTGAGCACAATCAGAGCAAGTTTGGTGCTCAGGGACGTTACCGGAATGAGCGCCGTCAGCAGGTGAAACACCGAGTAGTGCATGATATAGACCCCGGTCATCGTTTTGCTAATGGCGGCCAGCACGGACTCTTTAAACTCCGCATTGCGGCGAAAACGTACGCCGTTGGCCGCAATCACCAGGGCAATAATCAGGATGTAGATTTGCGATCCGGTGAGGATAAAGGCGTTTCTGTCCGCTTTAAATAGCGCAAAAAAGAAATGCCGTTCGTAAAACCACGTGAAGAGATAGATAAACGGTATGGCAATCACCGCTGCCCTGACCACATTTTTGCGGCCGATCCACGCCGCAATCTGCGGATCGCAAAAGAGCTGCCCCGTCAGATAAAACAGCAGCCACGTCCACAGGCGATACTGCGGCGACAACGAAAGCACGTGGACATCAGGATAGAGGGCTGACAGCAAATCGTACCCGTATGAGAAAAGCAGCAGGGTGACAATCACCCCGCAAAACAGCGTTCGCCGCTGGCTGAGCCACTCCACCGCCGGATGAAAAGTGTAAATCACGACAAATGCGAACACGAACCAGGGCTGGATAAGATATCCGCGCTGATAGGGCTCCCACAGGTAGTAAATGGTTACCCAGAACAGAAAGACGATCACCAGGCTTTTGATCTTATCCAGCTGCCAGCGCGTGCCGTGTCGGGATTGCCCATCCAGATACCCTGCAACCACAAAAAACAACGGCGTGGCGATGGTCGAAATGAAGGTTAAAAAACCGAGGATCCAGTGATAGTCATAATCGTAATGGTCCCAGGTGTTGTAGATGGTGAAGAAGGTGACCGCCGTCATACAGCCCAGCGTCTTGATGATGTTCAGCCCTGTCGCATTCATTGTTGTTCAGCTTCGTCCTTACGATGAAAACACGCGTAAATTACGGGGAGTACCAGCAGCGTCAGGATTGTAGCAAACCCAAGCCCAAACATAATCACAACGGCCATGCTCTGGAAGAACACATCCAGCAGCAGGGGGGCGAGGCCAAGCACGGTCGTAAAGGCGGTGAGCAGGATGGGACGCAGGCGCGACGTGGCGGCGTAAACGATCGCAGTGTGCTGATCCTGCTGCGCTTTCTGCTGCTCAATCTCTTCCACCAGCACAATGCCGTTGCGGATCAGCATCCCGCTCAGGCTCAGCAGGCCAATCAGTGCCATAAAGCCAAAGGGGATCCCGGTAAGTAAAAAACCGGGCGTAACGCCGATCAGCGCCAGCGGCACGGTCAGCCAGATAGCGACGGCGTTTTTTACCGAACTGAACATCAGCACCGTGATCACAAACATCACCAGATACCCGAGCGGCAGCGTGGTAAATAGCCCCTGCTGCGCTTCGCTGGAGTTCTCCGCGTCCCCGCCCCATTCAATGCTGTAGCCGTGGGGCAGAGGCAGGGCATCTATTTGCGGCTTCACGCGGGCGAGAATATCGCCGGACGTTTGCTGGCTTAGCGGGTCAGGGTCGGTCTGCACGGTCAGCACGCGCGAGCGGTCGCGACGCAGGATCAGCGGATCTTCCCACTCCAGCGCGAAGCCGCTGACGACGTTGCTCAGCGGAATATACTGCTGACGGGTCTGGCTCCATACCAGGACGTTATTCAGGTGATTGGCGTCCAGCCGTTCACTTTCCGGCGGGCGCACCACCACGGGTAACAGGTCGCTTCCTTCTCTGTACAGTCCCGCCCGGCTGCCGGAGAAATTCATCTCCAGGGCGTTATCGACGTCTTGCTTATCCACGCCAAGCTCACGTCCGAGCGCGGTGACGTACTGCGGGCGGATCACTTTGCTGCGGTTTTGCCAGTCGTTCCTGACGCTGTCCGTCGCCGGATCGCGCGTAAGAATGTTGTCTACCTGGCTGGCGATCAGACGCAGCCTGTCCGGATCGGGGCCCTTAATACGTATTTCAATGGCGCTGTCACCGGAGGGGCCAAACATCACCCGTTTCGTGCTGGCATTAACCTGCGGGTAGTTCCGTGCGATGTACTCATCAACGTGGCGGGTCAGGGCGGGGATGTTACGCTGGTCGTCCATTCTCACCATGATTTGTGCATAGTTGCTGTACTGCCGCTGTCCGCTGTAGGTCAAAATAAATCGCATACTTCCCTGACCAATCGTCGAGACCGTAGTTTCCACGCCAGGCTGGCCGTTAATGGTTTTCTCGATATCACCGGTCATCTTCTCGGTCCAGTTAATGTCGGTCCCGTAAGGGAGCCAGAGGTCGACAAAGAAAATTGGCGTACTGGATGAGGGGAAGAAGTTCTGCCGCACCGAGCCAAAGCCCCAGATGGCGGCAGCCAGCAGTGCGGCCATCACCATCAGCGTTGGCGCTTTACGCCGTAACAGTGCATTGAGCAAACCCCGGTAGATCCGATAGATGCGTTTGTCGTAGGGATCCGTTTCGTCGGCGTCTGGCGGTGCAGCGTCATGTTTAAACAGCCACCATTTAATCAGCACCGGCGTAATGGTGAGGGCTGAGAACCAGCTCAGCATCAGCGAAATCAGCAACACCTGAAACAGCGACTTACAGTATTCGCCGGTGGAATCCTGCGACAGCCCGACGGGCGCAAAAGCCAGGATGGCGATGACCGTCGCACCCAGCAGCGGCAGCGCAGAGCGGCGAATAATCGCGTTAATGGCGTTAAGCAGGGGCGAGCCCTGCTGCCGGGCTATCAGTACCCCTTCGACAACCACGATGGCGTTATCGACCAGCATACTGAGGGCGATGATCAGCGCCCCCAGTGAAATACGCTGTAGTTCTATGCCCCAGAGATACATGATCAGCAGCGTGCCCAGCACGTTGAGCGTGAGGGAAAAGGCGATAATGAGCCCGCTGCGTAAGCCCATAAAGATCAGCAACACACCGACGACAATCGCCAGCGCCATCAGGAAATTAATGATAAATCCGTTGACGGAATGCCCGACCTCCGCCGCCTGATCGTAAAACAGGTCGATATGGATACCTGCCGGTTTCTCGGCTGACATCTGCTCAAGCTTCGCCTCCAGGGCATGTCCCACGTCGATCACGTTAACGCCGGGGATAAAGGAGACGCCCATGGTGACGGCTTTTCTGCCGTTGGCATGGTAGATGCTGGCAGGGGACGCATCCAGCCCGCGTGACAGGGTGGCAATATCCCGTAAACGGGTAGCCGCCCCAACGCCGGGCGGGGTCACTATGAGATCGGCCAGCTCGTCAATACTTTCGAATTCACCTGTAGGATGCAGACGAATTGACTCAGTACCGGAGGGGATCTCTCCCGCGCTGGAAACCACGTTCAGCCTGCTGAGCTGGGCAGAAAGCTGGTTAAGCGTAATCCCGCGCGCGGCCATTTTGCTCAGAGAAATGTCCACGTTAATCTGCTGGGTGAGGGCTCCGCCGATGGCCACTTTGCCCACGCCCGGCACGAGGACCAACTCCCGGCGCAGCTGCTCGGCATACCGCACCAGTTCCGGATTGCTGAATTCATCGCCGGAAATGGCAAAGAAAAAGCCGAACACATCGCCAAAATCGTCATTCACAAACGGGGTCACTACCCCCGGTGGAAACTGTCGGGCGGCATCTCCCACCCGGCGACGCAGTTCATCCCAGATTTGCGGCAGCGCATTTGAGTGGTAGCGCGAGGCTATATTGACCGTGATCTGCGACAGGCCGCTGGAGGAGATGGAGCTGACGTTATCCAGGTAAGGTAACTGCTGAAGCGCGTTTTCCAGCGGCAGGGTGACCTCTTCCTCAACCTGCTGCGCCGACGCGCCCGGATAATGAGTGATTACCACCGCCGTTTTGATGGTAAACGCCGGATCTTCCAGTCTGCCGATGTTCAACAGGGCAATAATGCCACCTACGCCCAGCAGCAGAATAGTCAGCCAGACGCGAACCGGGTTGCTGATAAACTGACGAGAGATATCCATTACAGTCCCCGTTCACGCGTCCAGATACGTACCGGCTGGTTGGGATGTAACTCCCCAACGCCTGCGGCCACCACGCGTTCACCCGCCTTAAGCCCACCGACGATGACGACCCCCTCAGCGCTGACTTGCCCGACGCTGACCTTACGATCTTCCAGGTGCAACGTATCGCCTTCGCCCGTCACCACCCAGACGTGTGGCTCATTGCGCGGGCGGTTATCCGGGTTAAAGACCGCTTCAACCGGCACCACCAGCGCCTCACTGCCCACGCCCGTCGGTAGGTTGGTTAAATTGATGGTGACCGTTCCGCTGACGCCGCCCACGACGGGAAAATCATCCGGGCGGGGCATGGTTAAAATCACCTGCCAGGTCAATGTGTTGCTGTCGCTACTGCCTGAGTGCTCTTTGTACACAGCGGTAAACTCGCGACCGGGCAGGGCGTTGATCCTCACTACCGGTTTGTACTGCGCATTGCGGATATCGAAGGTGTTAAACAGGTTCTCTGGAAGGCTGAACACCACGTCCAGCAGGTCGGTACGGGTCAGGGTGACGACGGGCTGGCCGGCTGAGACGACCTGATGATTTCGCACATGTACGCTGGCCGCTGTCCCGCTAAAGGGGGCGACGAGCGTCATCTGGCTTAATTCCTCGCGAGCAATCTGTAGCGCGGCGTTTGCAGAATCGCGGTTTGCGCGCTGGACATCCATCTCGGCCTTCGACACGGCCTGGCGTCCTGCCAGGGTCTGGAAGCGGTCGAATTGCCGCTGAGCCAGGGTCGCCGCCGTTTGCCTGTCGTTCAGACGCTGCCGGGCTTCGCGATCGTTAAGACTGGCGAGCCGTTGTCCCTGTTTGACAACGGCACCCTGGCGAATGTCCAGAGTCTCAATCTGCCCGGCACGTTTGAACGCGAGATCGGTGGCGTCGCCGGATTCGATACGCGCGGGAAATACGCGCTGCTGCGCGTTGCCGGCCTTCACCACCTCTGCGACTTTTACCATTTTTGGCAGGGGCGCGGCGCGGTCGGGTTTGGGGTCGCACGCCGTCAGCAGCAATAAAACAGCAGGCAGAAGAGAGAGGTAGCGCTTCACAGTATTCCCCTGATAATAATTGTTTTATTTATTTCGTCATCAATGCTGGGGTGGCACTATTCCGCCAGGGCCGAGACGACCACATAGGTAAATAAACCGATTGCTGTGCTGGCGATAATGGCAAGCGCAATAAACAAACCAAGGCGAATCAGGCTCAAACCGTACATGCATTCCTCCATGAGGTTGAAGGTGGCGCGGGATAATGAGAATGAACATGTTGCATGTCTGACTATGAGCATAGTCGGTGAATAAATAAATGTTAAATAACCATTATTAGTGGCGTGACATACTCAGGCGAAACAAGCGATACGATAGCGTATCCCCTTTGAATAACATCCTGATATTCCTGTGCTACGTTTAATAGCATCCATTCCTTTTTTCCGTAAAAGGCATTCACGCCTGTACCCATGGGTTTGATGCGATCTCTCCTGATTCACTCACTGTTGTGTTGGTTATAAAAAGGATGCTTGATATGTATAAAACGATTCTGGTGCCGGTGGATGTATACGAAACAGCGTTGTCTGATAAAGCGCTACAGCATGCCCAATTCCTGGCGCAAAGCGCATCGGGTAATGTCCATCTGCTGTACGTTATGCCAAAGTTCTCGGCGGAACTGACCCGCGGTTTTATTGCAGACGCGAGAAAGATGGATGAATATATGATTAATAATGCTAAAGAAAAACTGGCCGCGCTGGTAAAAAAAATCAGCCTGCCGGAAGCAAATGTCCATCTACATGTTCGCAGCGGGAATATACGTGATGAGGTAATCAAACTGGCGGATGAACTTAACGTCGGCGCGATTATTGTGGGGTCGCGCAATCCCAATATTCAAACCCATTTATTAGGGTCAGAGGCGGCGAGTATCGTTCGTTATGCACATGTTCCTGTTTTCGTTATTCGTTAATGACATGAAAGCAAGGTGATTTCTGAAAAGAACCCGAGGAAGGAACGATGATAACAGAAAAGCCTCACCATCCGTATTATCAACAGACCGTTGATGAAACCCTGACAAATATCCAATCCAGCCTGGACGGACTTACCAGTGCAGAAGCCACCGCCAGACTGGAAAAATACGGTGAAAATGCCTTACCGCAAAAACCGGGTAAACCTGGCTGGCTGCGCTTTCTGGCCCATTTCAACGATGTCCTTATTTACGTCCTACTGGCGGCGGCGCTGCTGAAGCTGATAATGGGACACTGGGTGGATATGTTTGTCATTCTTGGGGTGGCCATCATCAACGCCCTGATTGGACATATTCAGGAGAGCAATGCGGAGAAATCGCTGCAAAGCATTCGTAATATGCTCTCCAGCGAGGCTGTGGTCATCCGGCAGGGCAACCATGAAACTATCCCGACGACAGCGCTGGTGCCGGGAGATATCGTGGTGATACGCGCCGGGGATCGCATTCCTGCCGACCTTCGCGTAATAGAGGCGCACAACCTGCGGGTGGAAGAAGCTATCCTTACCGGCGAATCCACCGTGGTGGAGAAAAGCAGCGATGCGCTCCACGGGGAGTTGCCGTTAGGCGACCGTTACAACCTGCTTTATTCTGGCACCACCGTCAGCTCCGGCGGGGGAAAAGGGCTGGTGGTGGCGACCGGGGGGGAGACCGAACTCGGCCATATCAACCAGATGATGTCGGACATTGAAAAACACCGTACCCCGTTGATGGTGCAAATGGACAAGCTCGGCAAGACCATTTTTATCACCATTCTGGTGATGATGCTGGCGCTGTTCGTTTTCAGTCTTATCTTCCGTGATATGCCCGTATCAGAGCTGGTGCTGTCGCTGATTAGCCTTGCGGTGGCGGCGGTGCCGGAAGGTTTACCGGCCATTATCTCCATCATCCTCTCGCTGGGCGTGCAGGCGATGGCGCGTCGCAAGGCGATTATTCGCAAGCTGCCTACCGTGGAAACGCTGGGGGCGATGACGGTGATCTGCTCGGATAAAACCGGCACCCTGACCATGAATGAGATGACGGTAAAAGCGGTGATTACCGCGGACACCACCTACCGCGTGGAGGGAGACAGCTACGAGCCGGTGGGCAATATTCACCCTGTTGACGATCCAACACCGGTAACCGTGACCCAGGGGTCTGTGCTGGAGCGCTATCTGCGCACCGTCGATCTCTGTAATGACAGCCAGCTGATCAAAGATGAGCAGGGGCTATGGAAAATCACCGGCGGGCCCACCGAAGGCGCGCTGAAGGTGCTGGCGGCAAAAATCCCGCTTCCGGCAATTGACGCCGAATTGCGCAGTAAAATCCCATTCGATTCGCAATATAAATACATGTCTACCCTGTATCGCCTGGGCGACGAAGAGGTGATGTTAATCACCGGTGCGCCGGACGTCCTTTTCCGTCTTTGCCAGCACCAGCAGACTCAAAACGGGCTGGAGCCGTTCAACCTGCACTATTGGGAAGAGAAGATTGAAGAGTATGCGCGCGAAGGATTGCGCATGGTGGCTGCGGCCTGGAAACCGGCCGCCAGCGGGCAGCGCGAGCTGACGCATGCGGATCTGCAAGAGGGGGTCATACTGCTCGGCATTGCGGGCATGATGGATCCCCCGCGTCCGGAAGCCATTTCGGCCATTGCCGACTGCTTGCAGGCGGGCATTCGCGTGAAAATGATTACCGGGGATCATCCACAAACAGCGATGAGCATTGGTCAGATGCTGGGTATTGGCAACGCGGCGAGCGCCATTACCGGGCGCGAACTGGAGGCGATGGACGACCACCAGCTGAGCGAGGCGGCGCAAAAATACGATATCTTTGCCCGAACCAGCCCGGAAGATAAATTCCGTCTGGTGCAGGCGCTGCAAAGTAAGCAGGAAGTGGTCGGGATGACCGGGGACGGCGTGAACGATGCGCCTGCGCTGAAGCGGGCGGATGTCGGCATCGCGATGGGGATCAAAGGTACTGAAGTCACCAAAGAAGCCGCCGATATGGTATTAACGGATGATAACTTTGCCACCATTGCCCGGGCGGTCCATGAAGGGCGTCGGGTCTACGACAACCTGAAAAAGACCATTCTGTTCGTTATCCCGAGCAACATCGCCCAGGCCCTGCTGATCATTATTGCCCTGCTGGCGGGGAACCTGATCCCGTTAACACCGGTACTGATCCTGTGGATGAACATGGCAACCTCGGCAACGCTGTCGTTTGGTCTGGCGTTTGAAGCGGGTGAGAAGGACATCATGAACCGGCCGCCGCGTAAGTCTAACCTGCACGTGATGGACGGTTACGCCATCTGGCGCGTGGTGTTTGTCGGCCTGATGATTGCCATCAGCGCCTTTGTGCTGGAGGCCTGGCTGCAACCGCGCGGTTACTCGGCGGAGTTCATCCGCACCGTGTTGCTGCAAACGCTGGTCACTGCCCAGTGGTTTTACATGCTCAACTGCCGCGTCACCGACGGCTTCTCCCTGAGTAAAGGTCTGCTGGCTAACAAGGGCATATGGATCGTGAGCGGCGTACTTCTGGCCCTTCAGCTTCTGATCGTCTATGCGCCGTTTATGCAGATGTTGTTCGGTACCGAAGCGCTGCCGTTCCGCTACTGGATCATTACCTTCCTGATCGGGTTCGCAATGTTCATGATTGTTGAAGCGGAAAAAGTCCTTACCCGGAGATGGCGCACGACGAAAGGATAACTGAATGAGTAGTCTAAGCCTGCCCACCGGCAGGCTTTCTCTTTGACCGAGTACAGAACACTATGATTCGATTTGCCGCGTTCGTTTTTACGCTTTGTATACTGGTTCCCGCTGCATCTGCTGTAACCTACCCACTCCCTCCCGAGGGGAGCCGCCTGGTGGGAGCGCCGATAACTGTCACCGTACCTGAAGGCAATACCCTGCCGCTCGAAGCGTTTGCAGCGCAGCACGGGCAAGGGTTAAGCAATATGCTGGAAGCTAACCCGGGGGTAGATCCGTTTTTACCACGTGCCGGTACAGCGCTGGTGGTGCCGCAGCAGCTTATTCTGCCGCCAACCGTGCGTGAAGGGATTGTGGTGAACGTCGCGGAAATGCGTCTTTACTATTATCCACCCGGCAGCAACACGGTTGAGGTGCTGCCTATTGGCATTGGTCAGGCCGGGCGCGAAACGCCGCGTAACTGGGTAACCGCCGTTGAGCGCAAACAGGAAGGCCCAACCTGGTCACCCACGCCAAATACGCGACGTGCTTACGCGAAGGAGGGGAAAACGTTGCCCGCGTTCGTGCCCGCCGGGCCGGATAACCCGATGGGGCTGTATGCCCTTTATATCGGCAGGCTGTACGCGATCCACGGTACCAACTCAAATTTCGGCATTGGCCTGCGCGTCAGCCAGGGCTGCATTCGCCTGCGTAATAACGATATCAAATACCTGTTCGATAACGTTTCGGTGGGGACGCGGGTACAGCTTATCGATCAGCCCGTAAAAATGACCACCGAGCCGGATGGTAGCCGCTGGGTAGAGGTTCACGAGCCGCTTTCACGCAATCGCGCGGAATTTGAATCAACCCGAAAAGTGCCGCTGCCCATTTCGGCCGCGCAAAGGACGCAGCTGATAAGTGAAGGGGCGGGCACTGAGCTGGAACGGCGGTCGGGGATGCCGGTGAGGCTTGCAATGCCCGGTGGCGTTGCGCTTACCGGGCCTACAGGACCGTAGGTCGGATAAGCGGAGCGCCACCCGACAAACTTACCAAACGCAGAAAAGCAAAAAGCCTGCTTTAAAAGCAGGCTTTTCAAATTTGGCTCCTCTGACTGGACTCGAACCAGTGACATACGGATTAACAGTCCGCCGTTCTACCGACTGAACTACAGAGGAATCGTGTGAACGGGGCGCATATTATCGACCTGCGTACGCCTTGTCAAAGGATGGATCGCCGACTTTTAACTGTTTGCTGACAAAACCAGCAAAGTGACGTTTTTGCCAACGGAATGCACCATAATTGTGCAGATATACCCCGAATGGGGCAGATCGGAAACCATTGTCCCCATCTCAAAACAGGCACCAGTGATTGGCTTTCCTTATTTTCAGCCGCTTAGCAGAGACATACACCCGCTGCAAAAAACTGGCATCCATATTGCAAAACCTGTTTAACAACACAGCCGTTACCGGCACGCTATTTTCGAACAGGGGGCAACATGAACTTAAGACGACTGAAATACTTCGTAAAAATCGTCGATATCGGCAGCCTGACCCAGGCGGCTGAAGTGCTGCATATCGCGCAGCCTGCGCTGAGCCAGCAGGTCGCGACTCTGGAAGGCGAAATGGACCAGCAACTGTTGATCCGCACCAAGCGCGGCGTAACGCCTACCGAAGCGGGAAAAATTTTATATACCCATGCCCGTACGATCCTGCGTCAGTGCGAACAGGCGCAACTGGCCGTGCACAACGTAGGTCAGACCCTGAGCGGGAATGTCTCCATCGGCCTGGCGCCGGGAACGGCCGCATCGTCGGTAACCATGCCGCTGCTTCAGGCGGTGCGCGCGGAGCTACCGGAAGTGCTGGTTTATCTGCATGAGAACAGTGGTTCCGTGCTCAATGACAAACTGCTCAACGGTCAGCTGGATATGGCGGTGCTGTACGATCGCTCACCGGTTGCCGGGATCACCAGCCAGCCGCTGCTTAAGGAAGATCTTTATCTGGTCGGGACCCGTGATTGCCCCGGCCAGAGCATTGATTTAACCGCCGTGGCAGAGATGAACCTGTTCCTGCCGCGCGACTACAGCGCCGTGCGCGTTCGCGTTGACGAAGCGTTCTCGCTGCGCCGTCTGACGGCGAAGATTATCGGTGAGATTGATTCCATCTCCACGCTGACTGCCGCCATTGCCAGCGGCATGGGGGTAACGGTACTGCCCGAGTCTGCCGCACGTTCACTGTGCAGCGCGGCGAATGGCTGGATGGCCCGCATCACCACGCCATCCATGAGCTTACCGCTGTCGTTGAATATGTCCGCGCGCGGCTCCCTGTCACCGCAGGCGCAGGCGGTGAAAGAGATCCTGATGTCTCTGGTCAGTAAGCCGTCGCTGGAAAATCGCGAGCTGCAACTGGTCAGCTGATATTCCAAATAAGCATAAGATGCTGGTTTTTATTATTTGTTCTTCAGCCCGGCTGACTCTAACAATAGCCTTATGTCAGATGCGCCGGAGTGAATCGTGAATTTCCAGCAACTTAAAATTATTCGTGAGGCGGCCAGGCGGGATTACAACCTGACCGAGGTCGCCAACATGCTTTACACCTCCCAGTCAGGCGTCAGCCGACATATCCGCGAGCTTGAGGAGGAGTTAGGCATTGAGATTTTTATCCGTCGCGGCAAGCGCCTGCTGGGCATGACGGAGCCAGGCAAGGCATTGCTGACCATCGCTGAGCGCATTCTCAACGAGGCCAGCAACGTTCGTCGGCTGGCAGATCTCTTTACCAACGACGCGTCAGGTGTGCTGACAATCGCCACCACCCATACGCAGGCGCGCTACAGTCTTCCGACCGTTATCAAAGCATTTCGTGAGATTTTCCCGGATGTACGTCTGGAACTGATCCAGGGCACGCCGCAGGAAATCGAAGTGCTGCTGCATAACGGTGGGGCAGATATTGGTATCGCCAGTGAACGGCTGAGCAACGACCCGCTGCTGGTGGCGTTCCCGTGGTTCCGCTGGCATCACAGCCTGCTGTTACCCGCCGATCACCCCCTGAATCAGGTTTCGCCGTTGACGCTGGAAGAGATCGTCAAATGGCCGCTGATTACCTACCGGCAGGGCATTACCGGACGCTCGCGCATTGATGAAGCGTTCAAGCGTAAAGGGCTCACACCGGACGTGGTGCTGAGCGCGCAGGATTCCGACGTGATCAAAACCTACGTCGAGTTAGGGCTGGGGATTGGCCTGGTGGCCGAGCAGTCTGGCGGAGAATATGAAGCCGGAAATCTGGTGCGCCTGGATACGCGTCATCTTTTCGACGCGAATACCGTCTGGCTGGGGCTAAAGCGCGGGCAGCTTCAGCGCAACTACGTGTGGCGATTTATCGAGTTGTGCAATGCAGGGCTGTCCGTGGATGAGATCAAACGCCAGGTGATGGAGCCGGAAGAGGTGGCGATTGATTATCAGATTTAGTCGCTAATCAGTAGGCCGGGTAAGGCGCAGCCGCCACCCGGCAAATTTACCGAACCCACAAAAGCAAAAAGCCTGCTTTAAAAGCAGGCTTTTCAAATTTGGCTCCTCTGACTGGACTCGAACCAGTGACATACGGATTAACAGTCCGCCGTTCTACCGACTGAACTACAGAGGAATCGTGTGAACGAGGCGCATATTATCGACCTCAGTGCGCCTTGTCAAAGGGGAAAACACCGTTTTTGTTCGTTTGCCGACAATTTCAGCAAACCGATGATTTAATAGCAAATTTGCTTTCAAATTGCACAGCAAATCGCGCCGCCCGCAGACAGGCGGCGCGCAGGATCAGAACAGAACGGAGTAGTTCAGACCAAACGTACGGCCACGGCCTTTATAAGTATAAAGACCCGGTGCACCGTAGGTTGGACTATACAGCCCCGGTGCGCGCTGGCCCCAGGCGGTGGTGTAGTCTTTGTCCAGCAGGTTCTCCACGCTGAAGCTGACTTTGCCCACCGGCAGGGCGTAGCTACCCAGGAAATCAACGGTGTTATAGCCATCAATCTTCTTACCGTCGGCGTCAGACACGTCGAAGGTTTGTGTGCTCTGCACGCGCAGGGCCCAGTCGCCCGGCGCCCAGTTCACCCATGCGCTGGCTTTCGACGGGCTGGCGCTGTCGACCGTCAGCTTCTCCCATTTCCCGTTTTCACGCGTTTCGGACTTGATGGCGTTAAAGTTCGCCCCGGTGCTCCAGTCGCTGTCGGTGAAGAAATAATCCACCTGGCCTTCAATCCCGTAGATACGACGTTTGTCGTCTTCCAGGTTGATGGTCATGTCGCTCTTGTTGATGGTGATGGTTTTATCCGAGAGCGAGTAGTAGGCCGCCACCTGGGTACGCAGGTTATCGCCGGTGAAGCGCCAGCCCAGCTCGTAAGCATTGACCTTAATACCGTCCAGCGTTGAGTCGTTCACGTTCACGCTGTTTTGCAGGCGATAGTGACCATCGACCAGCTGATAGGTGCCGGAGCCGTAGTACTTCGCCAGGTCCGGAATTTCGAAGCCCTGGGAGAAGTTAAACCACAGCTGTTGCTGTTCGGTCAGACGTCCAAGGATCCCGGCGTTAAACAGGAAGTTGTTGTAGTCGGTTTTCCCGCCCGGCACCGCGTCAGCGGAGGTGGCTTTGCCCGTGGCGATTGCCTGCTGCTGGGCGTAACCGACAAAATCGTCCACCTTGTTTTCGGTGTACTGGTAGCGCACGCCGCCGCTCAGGGTGATAGCGTCAATGTCATAGCTGGCTTGCAGGAACGGCGCGAGGTTGGTAATGCTGTATCCCGGGTAACGGCCCACGTTGTAGGCGTTGTCCAGCTCCATGCCGCCGCTCGCCGCTGCTTTGCTTAAGTCGAAGAACTGCTGGTTGGCGTCGAACGTTTCGTGATCGGCATCCACACCCCAGGTGAGGGTCAGGTCATCCATCGGCTTGCTGTTCAGCGTCAGCTTGCCGCCGTAAAAATCGGTTTTCTGCTGGGACGCGCCAATGCTGGTCACCGCGCCTTTGCTCAGCGTCGGGAACGGGTAGTAGGTCAGGCTCTCATCACGGTAGTAAATCTGCGCAACCAGATCCTGCCCCCAGAAGTCGGTGTTCGAGTACTGCAGGTTGATCAGGTGACGCTCTGTGCCCGGGATACGGTCAGAGTCCAGGTTGTCTTTGTTATAGGCTTTGGCATCGCCCGTGACCGCAGCGAAATTCTCTCCGAGGAACAGGCCGTGCTTGCCGTCGGATTCGCTCTTGTAGTACTGGGTGGTTAACTGGAGCTGCTGATGATCGTCGATGTTGATGGTGCCCGTTCCCATCACGTCGATACGGTCGGAATACTGCAAGCCGGTCTGGGTGTTATCGATAATCACCTCGTCGCCGTTGCCGTCATACCAGCCGCCGTAGCGCTGATAGGAGACCGACAGACGTCCAGAGGCATTGTCGTTGCCGCCGCTCACGGCTGCTGAGACGTTCTCATCATGGTCGTTATGGCTGTTAAACCCGCTTTTTGCCCCGGTCTGGAACTCCACTTCGGTCTCCGGCTGGCCTTTTTTGGTGACGATGTTCACCAGACCGCCGGTACTGCCGCCGCCGTACAGCGAGGTGGCGCCGGAAATGACTTCGATACGGTCAATGTTGAACGGATCGATAGAGTCGAGCTGGCGGCTGTCGCTGCGGGACGAGTTCAGACGTACGCCGTCCACCATCACCATCATGGAGCGACCGCGCAGGTTCATGCCGTAGTTGGTACGTCCCTGGCTGCTGACGTCCATGCCGGGGATCAGCTGGGCCAGCACCTCTTTAATCTCTTTCCCGCCCTGAACCTGCTGCTCAATTTCCGCCCGCTCTATAACCCAGGTGGTTTGCGCCATCTCTGCCACGCTGCGATGTGCCCGGCTGGCAGAAACCACAATATCTTCTTCCTTTTGTTCTTCCGCCCACGCAGAGGTAGAAAGCATGGCAAGCAAGCACGGATTTAAAACCCAAAGATGAGAACGTTTCATTGTTATGTTGATCCTGAATGTGTGTGTCAGTACTCGGTGGTCTTCATTAATGATTTAAAAACCTGGCTGCTCTCCGGGCTGGTGGTGCTCCGCCAGTGGATCACGCCGGGGGTGGTTGCCAGTTCAAACGGCTCGTCATCGTGAGCGCGATTCAGAATTCGCGCCGCGCGCCAGGCCATCAGGCTGAGCTGGGGTTCGGCAATACCGAGACGGTGCATCCCGGCATTGACGGCAAACAGGCGGTTGCTCTGCGGGCCGTCCCATTCAAGGGTGAAATCGTTGTTGATGCAGAAGGCTTCATCCTCATCCAGACGCAGTCGGGAAGAGAGCGGGGCGAGAAACGCGGGCTGTACGGTGCGGTAGCCGGTGGCGAAAATCACCACGTCGCTCTCCAGCTGTTCGCGACCGCCGTCCAGGTGATGCTGGATGCTCAGGCGCTGCCCGTTCTCCTGGCGCGTCAGCGCCGTCACCGAGCGGGACGGCATCAGGTGCGCCCAGGGTTTTTCGCGCAGCACTTCGAAGCGGTGATACATAGCACGATAGATGGCCAGCAGCGACTCCGTGGTGATCCCGTCGGAGGTCATCTTCTGCTCCTGCAACATCTGGCGACGGGCGTCGTCACCGAGGGTGGAGAAGCTGTCCACATACTCCGGCGTGAAATACTCGTTAGCAAACGCGGCTTCATCCAGCGCGTTGTAGTTGTTGCGACGCGAGATCCAGTTGAGGCTCAGCGGCTGGCCCCATTCCCCACGGAAGATATTCAAAAACAGATCCGCACCGCTCTGGCCGCCGCCGACGACGGTGACGCGCTTGCCTGCTAAATCCGGCGTGCGCAGCATCATTTCGCTGGCGTGGAAGCAGGTGTCGTCCTGCGCGGTGACGCAGTCTGGCAGATTGATCTGCTTCCCAATCCCCACGCAGACGTGGCGCGCCAGGAAGCGATCCCGCTGGGTCACGACCTCAAACAGACCGTTTTGCTCATCAAAGCTGACCTGCTGCACCTGCTGGCAGAAGGCCAGATTAGTCAGGTTATCCGCCGCCCAGCACAGGTAGTCGGCAAACTCCTCGCGCGAGACGGTGCGCTGCTCGGTAGTGAGGAAACGGTAGAACTTTTTGCGCTGTACCAGGTAGTTCAGGAAGCTGTGGCGGTTGGTTGGCTCCACGGCGCTGACCAGATCCTTCAGGAAGCTGGTCTGCATATGGCAGTCCGGTACCATCATTCCCGGGTGCCAGGAGAAGTGCGGCTTGCGTTCAAGAAACAGCGAGCTAAAACCGTCCAGCCCCTCTGCCAGCGCGGCTATACTGAGGTTGAACGGACCGATACCAATGCCGATGAAATCATAGGTTTTCATTGCGCTGACTCCTGGGAGACCAGAAAAAGAGGGTTATCAAGATCGCAGACGTAGTTCGGCAGCATGCGGTTGCCGCCATCGTGTTCAGAGAAGGTCAGTTTGACCGGGTTGAGGATCACGCGAATAATCTGCGGCTTAAACAGGTCGAACTTCGCGAAGCGCGCCGCAAGATCCGGATGGGCGGCCATATAGCGACGTAACACCTGCGCCAGGATCTGATAGAAGCGGGTTTCGCTCACGCCGGTTTGCAGGGTGAGACGGGAAATAAAGCGCAGCACCGTGACAAAGTTGCCGGTTTGCAGGTCGTGGATGATGTAATCCGCACTGAGGCGTGCGGTGACGGCTTTTACCTGCTCCGGCAGGCTCTGCGCCTGCGGGAAATCCTCGTCCACCAGGCGCATGTCGCCCTGGAAATCCTTCAGCAGAATGCGCTGTGGGACGTAATCTTTCATCACCAGCGTGACGTTCTGGCCGTGGGCGATGAGCGCCACCCCGTAGCGGCAGAGCAGGTGATAGAAGGGGATCACCGTCGCCTCAAACAGCTTTTCCAGCCATGCGTCTGCGGTTAACCCCGAGCGTTTGATCCATGCGTCAATCAGCGGGCGCCCGTCGTTATCGGTTTCCATCAGCGCGGCCATCAGCACCGCCTGTTCGCCATCCTGTAAATAGCAGGATGGGTTCTCGCGCCAGATCACCCCCAGCATCTCCTGATAGCGGTACGGCGCCTCAGGCAATGCGGCATAACCCGGATGCGACAGATATCCGGCTGCGGGTTCGCCAAGCACCTGCGCCCCGGAGTGAATCAGCGTGGCATCGCTGGCGAACTGCTGCTGTAGCCAGCGCGAGGCCAGCGGACCGGCGGCAATATACTTGCCCGGAATACCGCGGTAGCAGGAAGTGTTGTAGATGGTCAGCGGCAGCTTGATGTCATAGGGCGCGCGACGGCTGGCGTTGGTCAGCGTGCGCAGGGACTGCTGCGCCAGATACTCATCGCCGAACTCTCCCAGCTCCACCATCTCACCGCGCGCGAGCTGTGCCAGGAAATGAATGGCAATTTTTTGCTGCCACTGCCACGGATGCAGCGGCACCGGCAGCCAGCTGTCGTCCAGATCCAGTTCCTGCCAGCGGGCGTCGAATCGGTTGCGCTCGGCATCGTCCATGGCGCTGGCGAGCAGGGTGTTGATATCGCAATCGGCGTCACTGCTCCAGACCAGACGATCGCGTTGCACGGCGACCCAGTGCAGACGAAAACGCCCGCGATATTCCGGCGCGTAAAGGCGCAGGGCATCCAGCCCCCAGCCGCGGCGTCCCTTGTTAAAAATAAACTTCGGGTGACCGCGCATCAGGCACTGTAGTTCGTCCGGGTTGAGGTGGATCAGCGCATCGGCATCCAGCGTGTCACGCGCCTGCAACAGCTGCATGTCGCCCCGCAGCGTGGCGTAGAGATCTTCCATGTGCTCCGCCGTTTGCGCGTCGCTCATCTCCAGCACGGTGGCCAGTTGCAGCAGCGCGTTTTCCGCTTCGACCGCCGCGCCGCTGGCGGTGGTCAGGGTATCAGGATCAATATGCAGCCAGCCCCAGATCCCACGCGTGGCGCTAAACTGCCAGGTCGCGTTGCCCATACTGATGCGCCAGTAGTCCGCCGAAACCGGCTCGGCGCGCAGGGTGCGTTCATATTCCAGTTCAGCGAGGATCTTCGCCACCATCTCGCGGTTCACTTTCTGCCAGAGCGCGTTCACAGTTCCACCTCATGGAAGAAGCGGTGACGCTCGCTCATGATGAGACGGGAGCGTTTGTGCGGGAAGTCGAACTCTTTCACCGTGTCGAAACCGGCGGGCGCCAGATGGCGGAACAGACGCTGGTTGTCGAAGCGCGGTTCCGCCACAATGCGCGCCGTACGCGGTTCATTGAGATACAGATAGTGGCTGAGGCCACGCAGCCAGCTGCGGATATACTGCGCCCCGCGCCAGTTCTCTTCGCCCACCAGCATATGTAGCCCGCGGTCAAACGGCTGCCAGCGGTAGTGGCGGCCAATGCGGTCTTCCGCCGCCCAGTAGAGTTCAAAATAGCCGAACGGCTGGTCGTCAAAACAGCCGATCACCGGGTAACAATAGGTCGAGTCGAGCTGACGGCGCAGGTAGTTTTCCTGCTCGGCCTGCGGGCCCGCCATCTCCCAGAAGGCGTTCACGCGTGGGGTGTTCATCCAGCGGGTAAAACGCTCGCCGTCCAGCGCCACGTCCGCCACGCGGAAGCTCAGGGTGCGCTTAATCTGCGGATCGTAACGGCGATACACTTCGCCCTGCGGACGATGAGGGCGCAGCGGGAAGTACAGCTGACGGCTTTCATCAAACTGCATTCCGCCGCTCGCCTGCGGACGTTCGCCTTTCAGCCACAGCGGCAGCTGCCAGAATATTTCGCGCGCCAGATAATCCCCGTTTGCGAGGCTAAACAGCGCCTGCGCCTGAGGTTCATCCTGCCAGGCGGCCCACGGCAGGGTAATGCCGGTCAGGGCGGGGGCGGCAACAAACAGCTGGTCGAGGGCGTCCACCAGCCAGCCGTCCGGGAGCCCGGCCAGACGCGCAAGGACCGCGCTGCCGTCAAGACCCAGCGTCAGCGGCAGGTTTTGTTCCATGGCCGTACAGCGAAAGCCGTAGCCGGAATGGACGATGTTCGCGTTTGCCATCACGCCTTCTCCTTATAAAACGGGTTGCTAAAGTCGAAATAGATCACCGCCGGATCGACGATGGTGTTTTCGTTGCGATCGTGCAGGTAGCAGAAGAAGTTGCCTTTGCAGTTCCAGGTCGGGCTGTCGAGCACATAATCAAGGCAGCGGGTCTGCTTCGCCGTCATGCGCAGTTTGGCCAGCGCGTCACGCACGCGGGGCATCAGGTTCTCTTCGCTGTCGAAGCCGGCAGCGGCGAGCGCGGCGGTGACGGCAAGGGTAGAGTTCAGCAGCAGGTAATAAGGGAAGTAGCGCAGCAGCTGGCTCTCACCGAAGCGGTTTTCCACCTCGGTTTCGCCTGCCTCTTTCAGCCACGCGTCGGCCCCTTCGGTCCAGGCGCTGCCCTGACAATCGCGGTAGATCAGCCCAACGGGGAAATCCTGCTGCATCTCAACGAGGATATTTTGCTGGTGCGCCAGCAGGACCAGACCGTAGTCCGCCTCGGCGCTGAACAGCGGAAGCAATACGCGGTCGCAGTAGGCGTCCAGCCAGCAGCGTGCGGCCTGGGCGAGCGGGAGATCCAGACGCTGGCTCAGACGGCGCACCGCCGCCGCCAGCAGGCTGTCGCCGCCGTCCGGTGCCGCCTGGGTCAGGCTCACCAGCACGTTGGTTTGGGTATCTGGCGTATCAAACAGCAGGTTGACGCGCAGGGCCATCAGGCTCTCTTCCTGAATGACGCCGCTTTCATCGCGCAGCCCGGCCCAGCCGTCTTCCTGCATCACGCGCATGGTCGGGTAGCGCGCCTGGAGTTCCTGCCAGCGTGCCGTTTTCGCCAGCCGCGCCAGGCGCATGCCGCGCTTAACTTCTTTGACCGACAGCGTGCGCACGGAGTTGGTCAGCCGCACGCTGAGGGAAAACTTAATCATGTCGCTATTGGTTTCGCTGTACAGCGAGCGGGAAGAGCTGGTAGGCAGCCACTGTGCGCCCGCCTCGCCAAGATCCCGCAGGGCGCCTTTTTCAACCAGACGCTGGCACCACGGCTGCTCCAGCAAATAGGCAGCCTGCCACGGATGCATCGGCAGCAGCCAACGGGTGTCGGTGAAGTGGCCGAGAAGATCCGGCGCACTCTGGGCCGCGAAGCGCAGCAGACGTTCACGCAGGGAGACGTTCAGGCTGTCCCCGGCAATCAGTTCATGCTCAACCGCAAACCAGCGCAGCGGGAAGCGCGAGGCGAAATCCGGCAGATAGCGGCGCGCCTCGGCCTCGTTAAACGGCTCGTGCGATTTTGGGGCAGGATGAAAAGCATGGCCGACCAGCAGCGCCTGTTCCGCTTCGGCAAAGGTCAGCGGCTTATCGCGCAGGTTTGCCCAGTTGTGGCGTAAATCAATGGCCTGCCAGGTGTGCGTATGGCTCTCCAGGACGCGCTGCTTAAAGCGCGCCAGCGTATCGGCGTCCAGAGCGCCTTTTACTGTCTCTTTTTCAAGGATGAAATCAATCAGTTGATGGAATGTGACCGTGTCACCGCCGTCGCTGTCGGCTTGAATCAGCGTGGCCGGGAAACAATACTGGTGATGCTGCGTGGGGGAGAAATAGCGTACCGGAACCCGGATGGCCTGGGTTGGTGAGAGCGGGATATGTATCTGCGATAACTCATCCGCACGGGTTGCGGGAAGATAGTGCCAGTCCTTCGTTTCGCGCAGCAGCGCGTTCAAAAAACACTGGGCCGCAACATCTGTACCGGCGGAGCGGGGCAGAGCACGCATAGATGTACCTCATTCCATGACTGATAATAATTCTCGTTATGATATTCATTCTGTTTACAGCCGCAACTATTTTTGCAATATTTGTTTTCATAAACTTCATAATTTCCACACATTTATTGACATTATCTTCACAATTCTATGCGCACCTGTACTGAGAACATCACAGACAATATGGCCCCGAAGGCAAACTGGCCCCTTGCACTGGGCGCCGGTTTATTGGGTATCGGACAAAACGGTTTGCTGGTCATGCTGCCGCAGCTGGTCTCCCTGACCGGACTGTCGCTCTCCGTCTGGGCCGGGCTGCTGATGTTCGGCTCGATGCTCTTTTTACCCGCATCGCCCTGGTGGGGACGCCAGAGCGAGCGGCACGGCTGTAAGGTCGTGATGCTGGCCTCGTTAGGCGGCTATCTGGCGAGCTTCGTCGTGATGGCGCTGGTGGTCTGGGCGATGGCCAACGGCGCGCTGAATGCCCTCTGGGGAATGGCGGGCCTGGTTCTGTCGCGCATGCTGTACGGCCTGACGGTATCGGGGCTGGTGCCTGCGGCCCAGACGTGGGCCATTCAACGCGCGGGGCTGGATAAAAGGATGGCGGCGCTGGCAACGATAAGCTCTGGCCTTAGCTGCGGGCGTCTGCTGGGACCGCCTCTGGCCGCGCTGATGCTCAGCGTCAGCCCGGTCGCACCGCTCTGGCTGATGGCGCTGGCGCCGTTTATCGCGCTGCTTCTGGTGCTGCGCGAAGCCGCCGATCCCCCGCTGCCGCCGGTGGCGCACCAGTCGACGCGGTTACAGGACTCTATGATGCCTTTCCTGCTGCTGGCGCTGCTGCTGGCGGCGCTGGTCAGCCTGATGCAGCTTGGTTTATCGCCGCATCTTCATCCGTTATTTAATGGCGATGCCGTGCAAATCAGCCATCATGTCGCCCTGCTGCTGAGCCTGGCCGCGCTGGCGACCCTGGCGGCGCAGTTTCTGGTGGTACGCCCGCAGCATTTTAGCCCGAGGGTTTTACTCTTAATTGCCGCGGTCTTGATGGTGGCGGGGCTTGGGCTGATGTGTCTCGCCAGTTTAGCCCTGTTCTACGTGGGCATTGTCATCACCTCGCTGGGTGCCGCCATGGCCACGCCGGGATACCAGCTTTTGCTCAACGATCGGCTGACGACGGGCAAAGGGGCAGGGGTGATCGCCACCAGCCATACGCTGGGGTACGGGGCCAGTGCGCTGCTGGTACCCGTGGTGACGCGCTTTTACGGTGAGCAGTTTTTGATTACTGCCGCATGGGGAATGGCGCTGCTGTTTCTCGCGGTGAGCGTATGGGTACGATCGACCGATCGTACCCCTGCTGAACATTAGTGGAACGGATGAGAGGAGGTGCTGGCTGCGTCCTCACTTTGCCGCAGACGCTGGAGCGGATCCTGCTGGTAAAACTGGCAGAAACGCTGCCACAGCGCCGGGAAGCGTGGGGCGAAAAGCTCAGGTGCGCTAAAGAAATACTCGGACAGCACCGCGAAGCACTCGGCGGGATCGGTCGCGGCATAGGCATCAATGCTGGCCGCGCTTTCACCCACCAGGTCTATCTCATCCTGAATGTTTTCCATCGCCGCGTGCAGGTCGTGCTCCCATCCCGCGACTTCACGCAGCGGGATCAGCGGCACGCCGCTGGCGCGATCGCCGTTGCGGGTATCCAGCTTATGCGCTACTTCGTGAATGATCAGGTTGAAGCCCGAGGCATCGAACGAGTCCTGAATATCCAGCCAGTTGAGGATGATCGGCCCTTGCTGCCAGCTCTGCCCGGACTGCACCATACGCTGGTTGTGCACCAGCCCGATGTCATCCTCCCACTCATCATCGACGATAAACGGCGCCGGGTAGATCAGCACTTCGTGGAAGCCATCCAGCCATTCGATACCCAGCTCCAGTACCGGTAAGCAGAAGAGCAGGGCGATGCGCGAATTTTTAAGCGGATCCAGTTCGAAGCCCTGTAGCGGCACAAGCCGTTTTTGCTGTAAAAAACGCTCGGCCAGCTGAATCAGCTTTGATTGCTCTTCAGGCAAGAGATTCGCCAGCACGGGGATCGCCAGAGCCTCATCCCAGGGCAGCGCCATATTTCGACCAGCTTCGTTCGTTTTCCAGGGCCACTTAATCATCGCTTTGCTCGTTACTCGCACGTGAACAAAATGGAAAGGTCAGGGGCTGTTAGCATGCCAACATACTCTGTTAAGCAGTATGACACTCCTCTTCGGCGGCATGCAGACTGGCAGCCTGTTTAAGAGGAATCCAGCCCGCATAAACTATCACTATGTGCCGTAAGGTTGATAGCGCTTTAGGGGTATCCCCTTCATTTTGTGAAGTATGTCGTACGCGGCTATGATAAATCTCTTCTTACCCTACCGTGCTTAAGGATCCCGTCAGTATGCCCGTCAATTTTGACCTCAACGATCTCTATGCCTTCCGCGCTTTACTGGAATACGGCAATTTCCGTCTTGCGGCGGAGTCTATCTGCCTTTCCCAGTCGGCGTTGAGTCGCAGAATTGAAAAGCTGGAGGCGGCACTGGGGACAAAACTGTTCGACAGAACCACCCGGCGCGTCACGCTGACTCTGTATGGACAGACCTTTGCCGACCGGTGCGGGCAACTGCTTGTCGACGTGGAGTCCATGCTTTCGGATATCGATAAGGCCAGCGAGGAGCGCACGGGATTAATCACCGTGGCGACGGTGCCGTCTGCCGCCTGTTACTTTATGCCGGATGTGATCCGCCGCTTTCAGTCCCGTTACCCCCGCGTGCGCATTAAACTTATCGACAGCAGCGCCGGAAATGTTATCGAGGCCGTCACCCGCGGACAGGCGGATTTTGGTATCTGCTTTGCCCGAAGTTTACAGCCCGACATCGAGTTTGTCCCGCTGGTGGAGGACGTCTACGTGGCCGCCTGCCGACGAGACAGCCCGCTTGCAAAAAGAAAAAGCCTGACGTGGCAGGCTTTTTATCAGCAGGATTATATCGGTCTGGATAAGACCTCCGGCAACCGCAATCTTCTCGACCAGCGGGTCGGACATATTCGGCCTGAGCGCCCCAGCATCTGTGAAACGCGGCACGTGACGACTATGCTCGGGATGGTTGAAGCCGGGATCGGCATTGCGGCCGTTCCCGCCATGTCAATGCCCCGCGCAGAGCATTCGCTGCTGACGTCGGTGCCTTTAACCGAGCCAGAGGTCAGGCGAACCGTGGGGTTGATTCGCCGCCGCGGGCGGATCCAGTCCTACATTGCTGCCGAACTCGAAACGCTGATCACCGAGCAGTATCGCGAGGTGCACTGACGGGCGTTAAGCCCGTTGCCGTAATGACGCTGGCCGCCTGTGGCGAGGAGAGAAAGGCCAGCAGCGCTTTTCCCTGCTCAGGATGGTCGGCCTTCTGCGTTACGGCTCCGGCGAAACGGGTAATGTACTGTATGTCGTCAGGCAACTTACCCACAAACGTCACGCCCGGGACCGGCAGAAGCTCGCTCACCTGCTGAAAGCCGAGATCGTATTTCCCTTTTGCCACTTCAGACGCCACCGGGATGCGCTCAACCCGGTGCGCTTTATTTTGGACCTGGCCGTCGATGCCCAGCTTACGGAACAACTGGCTCTCAACATACCGGCCGCTGGCGCTGTCGGAATAAGCCATGGAATGCGCCTTCAGCAGCGTTTGCCGCAGGGCGGGTACCGTACTGATATCCGGCACCGGCGCGCCCGCTTTGACGACCATCCCGACGGGCGAATCCGCCAGCTCCACGCGGGAGCCCGCCGCCGTCCTGCGATCCTGTTCCAGTTTCGCCAGCGCATCGCCCACCATAATCACCACGTCCGCTTTTTCGCCCCGGGCGAGCCGGGCCGGAATGGCCTGCGGTGTTTTGCCCATCGACGGGCCGGAGACCACAATGAGCCTGTCGCCGCTTTGCGCTTCGTACTGCGGCGTCAGCTTCTCCAGCGCCGCTTTGAAGCCGCCAGAAATCATCACCGTTACCTCCTGCGCAAGCGCGCCCGCGCTGAGGGTGGTGAAGGTCAGGGCGGCAATCACCGTTCTGAATGTAAGCATGAGGGATCACTCCTTAACGGCGGTTTGCAGAATTAACGTGCGACGACGATAGAGATAAAGCGTTGCCAGCAGGGCGCAAACGGCGGCAAAGCTCATCCAGTAGCCCGGGGAGGCTTTGTCGCCGGTGTACTCAATTAAGGCGGTAGAAATCACCGGCGTGAAACCGCCAAAGACCGCCGTTGCCAGGCTATAAGCCAGCGAGAAGCCTGCCACGCGCACCTCTGCTGGCATGATCTCCGTCAGGGCCGGGATCATCGCGCCGTTATACAGGCCGTAGAGGAAAGAGAGCCACAGCAGCACGGTCAGCATCATTGAGAAACTCGGGGCTGCCGCCAGCATCGTCAGTGCCGGATAGCTGGTCGCCAGCGCCAGCAGCGTCATGGCGATCAGCACCGGTTTGCGTCCGAAGCGGTCCGACAGCGCGCCGCCAATCGGTAGCCAGATGAAGTTAGAAATGGCTACCAGTAGCGTGACCAAAAGACTGTCCGAGGCGCTGAGCATCAGGACTTTTTTACCGAAGGTCGGTGCGTAAACGGTGATCAGGTAAAACGCGGTGGTGGTCATCGCCACCATCAGCATGCCCGCGATGACTACTGGCCAGTTGGCGAGCAGCGTTGTGAAGACCTGACGCATCGCCAGATGGTGGCGACGGGCGCTGAATTCCTCGGTCTCCTCCAGCTTGCGGCGCAGGAAAAAGATGAACGGCACAATCAGACAGCCAAACAGGAACGGAATACGCCACCCCCATTCGCGAATGGCACTCTCTTCCAGCACCATATTCAGCGCAAAGCCCATCGCCGCCGCAATCATAATGGCGACCTGCTGGCTACCCGACTGCCAGCTGGTGTAGAAACCCTTGCGGCCCGGCGTGGCGATCTCCGCCAGATAAACCGAAACCCCGCCCAGCTCGGCGCCTGCCGAAAAGCCCTGCAACAGGCGGCCGGTCAGCACCAGCAGCGGCGCCCACAGGCCAATGCTCTGATAAGAAGGGATCAGCACAATCAGAAAGGTTCCGGCGGCCATGATCGACAGGGTGACGATCAGCCCTTTACGGCGGCCCACTTTATCAATGTAAGCCCCCAGCACAATGGCCCCGATCGGACGCATCAGAAAGCCCGCGCCAAAGACGGCGAAGGTCATCATCAGCGACGCAAATTCACTGCTTGCCGGGAAGAACGTGTGGGCGATGTAGGTGGCATAAAAGCCGAACAGAAAGAAGTCGAATTGCTCAAGAAAGTTGCCCGACGTGACGCGGAAAATCGCGCCCGCTTTCGAACGAACCGTTGCAGGTGAGGTTGAGGAAACCATAATTATCTCCAGTTTTATAGTGACGTTATGCTCGTCTGTTTCTGAAAACTGGATCAGGAAGTGGAAATTGATAAGCGCAAATCGCGCATGGACTGATGCGTGTGGTGCATTAATGACAAAGCGTTGACCAGTATTTACATATTCAACAATAACTTAACATTTCAGTAATCTGTTATTTACCACATTTCGCTAAGTTGCTGATATATCAGTTTTGTGACACCGCGCAGGAGAGAAGCCAGGCGGGGCCTGGCTTGGGATTATCAGCGCAGCGCGTTGGCAATCGCGCTAAACATCAGCGACGCTTCCAGCGGCTGGGCGCTGAATGACGGCTCTGCCTGCGGCCAGGTGGACCACTGGACGATAACCAGTTTTTCTTTCTGATTAACCACGATCATCTGACCAAAAATACCCAGCGCCCACAGGGAATCCTTCAGCGAATTTTCGACTTTCGGCTCCACGTTTGTGGCGGTGGCCGGCACTTCGTTGTTCCACCACTGGTAGCCGTACAACCCCTTCGGATGCGCCTCGGACACCGATCCTTTGGCCTGTGTCCAGGCTGAGGACTGTTTCACCCAGCCCTCGGGGAGGATCTGCTTTCCGTCCGGCAGCGTACCGTTATGCAGGATAAACTCCCCGAAACGCCCCCAGTCTTCCAGCGTGGCGTTGAACCCATGCGCACCCACGTCGTGCTGGCCTTTGCTGTAGGCATGCCACACGCCGTCGCTCGCCATGCCGTACGGCTGCCAGATGCTTTTCTCCAGATACGCCGCGAGCGTCATGCCGGTGGCGCGCTCAAGCACATCGCCTAACAGCCAGGCGCCACCCGAGGAATAGGACCAGTTTTCACCCGCCGGGTGTTCACGGTGTAATCCTTTCACCAGGGTGCGCACGCAGTCGTAGGTGCCCGGTTTCGCTTCGCATTCGGTAAGCCGGGCGAAGTCTGACTGCGGGTTAGTGTAATCTTCGTTCCACGCCACGCCCGAGGTGTGGGTGATGAGCTGTTTTAGCGTTACGCCCTCCCAGGCGGTGCCTTTTAAATCCGGTTCGTACTGGGTGATGAGGTCGTCCAGTGAGTGGATTTTACCCTCTTTTATCGCAACGCCCACCAGCGCGGAAACCACCGATTTGCCCACGGAACGCGACGTCCAGAGCGTTGTGTTGGTATTGCCTTCTCCCAGGTATTTATAGGCCACTTTGCCATTTTTAAGCACCAGCATGCCGCTGACGTTCTGGCGTTTCAGGTAATCCTGAAGATTGTAAATCTTACCCTTCACCTGATAGCGGGCATCGGTGAGCGGTTTTTCTGCGGGCAGCAGCGGCGTTGCGTTGCCGTGGCGGAACACATCGCCCGCGTAGTTGCGGTAGTCATTGCGAAAGCCCACCACGCGATCGGCCTGGCTCCAGGTGAGCATGGTATGTGCGTCCGGGAGTCTGGCATCGAAAGGCGCCGGACAGGTCGTGAGGTCGGTACCGTTGCAGGCCGCCATGACGGCGGGCGAGAGCAGGCTGCTGACAACCAGCGCCGCGAGCAGTGTGCGGTTTGTTTTGATTTTCATATTTATCTCGTTTGGCTCAGGAAGGACTTCAGTTTAAGAACCTGCGGCCTATAATAAAAAACGCGTTATGGGGGAAAATCCCCCGGAAAAATCGCGTGGAGAATGACGTGGCATCACTGATCTATTCCTTTGCCCAACTTGAGGCGTTCACCGCCGTCGCTGAGCACGGCAGCCTGATGAAGGCGGCCAGTAAACTCGGCAAAGATCGTACAACCCTGCGGGATCTGATCGATTTTCTTGAGGATGGGCTGGGCTACGCTCTGTTCCTGCGGGAGGGGCGCAGCCTGCGCCTGACGCCGGAGGGGGAGCAGCTTCAGCGGCAGGCGCACCTGCTGATGCGGCAGGTCAAAGCATTTGAGGCGTTTGCCCGATCGGTGCCGGATAGTGCCACGCAGGACATTGCCCTCGTTTACGATCCGTTCACCCCCAGAGCTTTTTTACAGGCGCTGATTGCCACACTGGCGGCGAAAAAGATCCGCCTGAGCCTGACCAGCGCATCGCGCGATGAGGCGGAAGCCATGCTGGCGAACGGTCAGGCCGATCTGGGGATCTGCCAGGCGCGCAACCGCAGCGTGGGCAATGAGATGGAGTGGCGGGCGCTGGGGGCGATCGAAATGGATTTTTACGCCGCAACGGCGCTTTTTGCGGAGGTTGCGTCGCCGGTGTCGCTGCTCGACCTCTCTCTGGTTCCGCAGGTGATTATGCATGCCGCGTCAGACGAGCCGGTTGCCCGTCGCCTGCAAATTTCAGGGCACACGCTTTTCACTAACGAACTGGAGATGCTGCGCGGCCTGCTGGAGCAGGGCTGCGGCTGGGGGTTTTTGCCGACCCATCTTCACGCAACGCAGTGGAAAAATGTAAAAAGGCTGCCCACCGAAGTGGGCAGCCAGGGGATAAGCCAGACGATAGTCACCATCTGGAAGCCGGGCAGCGACAAGCGCGGGCTAATCAACGATACGCTCTCGCAGCTTCCGGCGTTATGGAAACGCTCAGCGCTGTGAACACCCTTTGCACTGTTTATTCTGGATCTGCTGGAAGAAGTCGTTGCCTTTGTCATCCACCAGGATAAACGCCGGGAAGTTCTCCACTTCAATTTTCCAGATCGCTTCCATACCCAGCTCCGGATAAGCGACGCACTCCAGGCTCTTGATGCTGTTTTGCGCCAGCACCGCCGCCGGGCCGCCGATGCTGCCGAGGTAGAAGCCGCCGTGTTTATGGCAGGCGTCCGTCACCTGCTGGCTGCGGTTACCTTTCGCCAGCATGATCATGCTCGCGCCGTGGGATTGCAGTAAGTCCACATAGGAGTCCATACGTCCCGCAGTGGTCGGGCCGAGTGAGCCAGACGCGTAACCTTCTGGCGTTTTGGCCGGGCCTGCATAGTAAATCGGGTGATCTTTGACGTACTGCGGCAGGGCTTCGCCGTTATCGAGCAGTTCTTTCAGCTTCGCATGGGCGATGTCGCGCGCCACAATAATGGTGCCATTCAGCGACAGGCGGGTGGAGACCGGGTGCGCGGAAAGCTGCGCCAGAATATCGGGCATCGGCTTGTTCAGATCAATGCTTACCACGTCGCCTTCTCCCTGCTGGCGCAGGGATTCAGGAATATACTGGCCCGGATTGTGCTCCAGCTTCTCAATCCAGATCCCGTTGCGGTTGATTTTCGCTTTGATATTACGGTCAGCGGAGCAGGAGACGCCCATGCCGATTGGACAGGAGGCACCGTGGCGCGGCAGACGGATCACGCGAATATCGTGCGCGAAGTATTTCCCGCCAAACTGTGCGCCAAGGCCGAGGTTTTGCGCTTCCTGAAGCAGTTCCTGCTCGAGCTGGACGTCGCGGAACGCCTGGCCGTGCGCGTTGCCTTCGGTTGGCAGGCTATCGTAGTAGCGCGCAGAGGCGAGCTTGACGGTTTTCAGCGTGGCTTCCGCTGAGGTGCCGCCGATAACGAAGGCGATATGGTAAGGCGGGCAGGCCGCGGTGCCGAGGGTCCGCATCTTCTCAACCAGATAATTTTTCAGCTTCGCCGGGGTGATCAGCGCTTTGGTTTCCTGATACAGATAAGTTTTGTTGGCGGAACCGCCGCCTTTCGCCATGCAGAGGAATTTGTACTCGTCACCATCCACGCTGTAGAGGTCGATCTGCGCGGGCAGGTTGGTGCCAGTATTCACCTCTTTATACATATCCAGCGCCGCATTCTGCGAGTAGCGCAGGTTGTCTTCAATATAGGTGTTATACACGCCCTGGCTCAGCGCGGCTTCGTCACCGCCGCCGGTCCAGACGCGTTGGCCTTTCTTACCCATAATGATTGCCGTGCCGGTATCCTGACAGGTGGGCAGCACGCCTTTCGCCGCAATCTCGGAGTTGCGCAGGAATTGCAGGGCAACGTACTTATCGTTCTCGCTGGCTTCCGGGTCGCTCAGAATAGCCGCAACCTGCTTCTGGTGAGAGGTGCGCAGCATAAACGCTGCGTCGTGGAAGGCCTGCTGGGCCAGCAGGGTCAACGCCTCTGGCTCGACTTTCAGCACTTCCTGACCGTCGAACTCGGCAACGGAAACGTGCTCTTTGGTCAGCAGATAATATTCGGTGTCGTCATGCGCGAGTGGGAAGGGGTTCTGGTAGATAAAGGGTTTGTTTGACATAGCTTGCTCCACAAAAATTTAACCGCCGGAGGAAATGTCCGGCGGTCAGAAATCAGAACATCATGGACATCCACGGGTAACCAATCAGCAGCAGAGCTGCCAGGAAAATGGCACCGAAGATGGTGCCGAGGCGCCAGTAGTCTTTGGTTGGCAGGTAGCCGCTACCGTAGTAAATCGGGCTTGGGCCCGTACCGTACGGGGTGATGATCCCCATCACGCCCAGCGAGGTCACCATCAGCAGGACGAACACTTCCATATTCATGCCCGGAATGGTGGAGGCGATGGTCAGCATCGCAGGCAGCAGCGCCGTGGTGTGCGCGGTGGTGCTGGCGAACAGGTAGTGCAGCAGGTAGAACGCCAGCAGCAGGACGATGGTGGCGACACCCGGAGAGATACCGCTCATCAGCATGCCGCCTTCTTTACCCAGCCAGCTGATAAAGCCGGTGGAGGAGAGACCATCCGCCAGTGCCACCAGGGTGGCGAACCAGACGAAGGTATTCCACGCGGCTTTGTTGCCGGTGATGTCGTTCCACTCCAGCACGCCGGTCCACAGCATCAGGCCAACGATCAGCAGGGCAGCCATGGCCGGTTCAATCCACGCCGCGGCGAAGATCCACATCAGCAGCGCGCAGCACACGAATACCAGCAGCAGGATCTCATTGCGCGACAGTTTGCCCAGTTTTTCCAGTTCGCGGGTCGCCCACAGTGGTACTTCATTGTTTACCTTCACTTCTGGCGGGTAGAACCAGTAGGCCAGTAGCGGCATGGTCAGGATCAGCAGGATACCCAGCGGCAGGAAGGCGAGGAACCAGGTCCCCCAGGAGATATCAATTCCAACGGTGCTTTTCACCAGCGCCAGTGCCAGCAGGTTAGGTGCCAGAGCGGAAAGGAACATCGAGCTGGTGATACAAGCCGCGGTGATTGCCACCCACATCAGATAGGAACCGATTTTGCGCGCGCTTGGGTCGTTGGGTTTTGAACCGTACAACGGCGGCAGGTTAGCGATAATCGGGTAGATGGTCCCGCCGCTGCGCGCGGTATTGGACGGGGTGAACGGGGCCAGCAGCAGGTCCGCGAAGGTAATGGCGTAACCGAGCGTCAGGCTGCGACGGCCCAGGTACTTCACCAGAATCAGCGCCAGACGGCGGCCGAAGCGGGTTTTGTCGTAGCCTGCGGCGAACATAAAGGCACCGAAGATCAGCCACACGGTGGAGTTACCAAACCCGCTCACCGCCCATTTAAAGGAGGCGCCCGCCAGCTTGAATTTCGGGTCAGCCAGCTGTTCGGGGCTAAAGAGCACCCACTGGCTGCATAGCGCAATCGCCACCACGCCGGTGAGGCCGATTACGGCGCCCGGCAGAGGTTCGAAAATCAACCCGACGATGACGCCAACAAAGATGGCGAAGTAGTGCCACGCATATGGCGGCAGCCCTTCCGGAACGGGGACAAACAACAGCAGGACGGCGACAATGACGGGCAGGGCCATCATCAGCAGGCGTTTTGCTGTTCCATTTGATGCCAGATTCGCCGCAGGAGGCGTTACAGCAGTTTTTGTTTTCATAGTATCACGTCTTAAGTTGTCAAAAATTCGTCGTACAGCGAAAACACAAATTCGATTGCTTTATTCGTTTTGCTTTTTTTAGTTATTTAAGGTGCGTTTTTGTGTTTTCAGTAATAGCGATTTAACGCATTATTGTTTGCGCTAAATAAAAAATGATGATGTTTTTATATTGCGCCTTTGGATGCCATTACTATTGATCGCGATCAAAAAAACAGAATTGAGGACGTAATTTTATACTTTTTATAATAACCACTCTGAGTAGTGTGGTTATTCGCTATTTTTAAGCATTTTATTTATCAATTTTATAACATTAATAGTTTGGACTGTATTTTACGTTTTGATTTTAAAGGGTTTTTGGTGTGTATGGTGTATTGGCCTTACCATTGTTGATTTAACTTTTTTTAAATTAATGTGAACGTATAAAACATTCGCGCTAACACCAATGTGTTATTAATGTTATCGCAGGGATTAAATAGTTTATTAACTAACGTAATGACTTTAGAAACTAAAAAAAGCTTTATATTAATGTCATGACATCGGCAAAAACACGAAATAAAAAATCCATACCGATAACGAATTCTTAATTTTTAAAGTTTGGAGTTTCTATTATGAGCACTAACGAACGTATTTTAAGCCCCTTCACATTACCGAATGGTACTGAACTGAAAAACCGTTTGTTAATGGCCCCGATGACAACCTGTACGGGGTATTACGATGGCACCGTGACCAGCGAGCTGGTGGAGTACTACCGCGCCCGCGCTGGCAGCATCGGCACCATTATCGTTGAATGCTGTTTTGTTGACGATCTCGGCCTTGCGTTCCCGGGCGCAATTGGTATTGATAACGACGAAAAAATCGCCGGACTGGCAAAAATCGCTGACGCCATTAAGTCCAAAGGTTCCAAAGCCCTTCTGCAAATTTACCACGGCGGCCGTATGGTCGACCCAAAACTGATCGGCGGCCGCACGCCGGTTGGCCCAAGCGCGGTTGCCGCGCCGCGTGACGGTGCCGCGACGCCGGTTGCTCTGACTTCAGAAGAAGTGGAGGGCATGATCGGCAAGTTCGGCGAAGCCGTACGCCGCGCAATTCAGGCCGGCTTCGATGGCGTCGAAATCCACGGGGCGAATACCTATCTGATCCAGCAGTTCTACTCCCCGAACTCTAATCAGCGCGACGACGAGTGGGGTGGCAGCCGCGATAACCGCGCGAAATTCCCGCTGGCGGTGCTGGACATTACCCATAAGATGGTGCGCCAGTACGCGGACGACGCGTTTATCATTGGCTACCGTTTCTCACCGGAAGAGCTGGAAGTCCCCGGCATTCGCTTCGAAGACACCCTGTATCTGCTGGAAAAACTGGCCGCTCGTGGGGTGGATTATCTGCACTTCTCCCTTGGCGCCGCCCTGCGTCCTTCTATCGTCGATACTCAGGACCCGACGCCACTTATCGAAAAATACTGCGCCATGCGCTCTGACACGCTGGCGCAGGTACCGGTGATGGGCGTTGGCGGCGTGGTGAATGCCACGGATGTGAATGAAGCGCTGGATCACGGTTACGACCTGATTGCCGTTGGCCGCGCCACCATCGCCTATCCGGACTGGACCGATCGCATCGCGGCGGGCGAAAGCCTGGAGCTATTTATGGACAGTACCCGACGCGAAGAACTGAGCATCCCGGAACCGCTGTGGCGCTTCTCGCTGGTGGAAGCGATGATCCGCGACATGAGCATGGGCGAATCTAAATTCAAACCGGGCACCTTTATTGAAAAAGTGCAGGACGATGCTAACGAACTGGTGATTAACGTCAGCCTCGAAACCGATCGCATCGCCGATATCGAACTGGCCTCCGGCCCGAGTGAAGACGTCGAGTTTGTCACCAGCTTCGAAGAGATCCGTACCCGAATTCTGGATGCCAATACCCCGCACGTGGATGCTATCACCGGCGCAACCAGCCAGAGCGAGGCGGTGAAAAAAGCGGTCTCGAAGGCGATGCTGAAATCCAGCAAAGCGCTGGCGGCAGAAGAGGGCGCTGACCCGAATGAGGCTAAAAGCGTGGACGTGGTGGTGGTCGGCAGCGGCGGCGCCGGTCTGGCGGCGGCGATTCAGGCTCACGACGAAGGCGCGAGCGTGCTGATCGTTGAGAAAATGCCGACTATTGGCGGGAACACCATTAAAGCCTCTGCCGGGATGAACGCGGCGGAGACCCGCTTCCAGCGCGTGAAGGGCATTCAGGACAGCAAAGAGCTGTTCTACCAGGAAAGCCTGAAAGGCGGTGGCAATAAGAACAACCCTGAACTGCTGCGTCGCTTTGTCGAGAACGCGCCGCAGGCCATCGAATGGCTGGCAACGCGCGGCATTATGCTCAACGACATCACCACCACCGGCGGGATGAGCATCGACCGTACGCACCGTCCGAAAGATGGTTCCGCGGTGGGCGGATATCTGATTAGCGGCCTGGTGCGCAATGTCAACAAACGCAACATCGAGGTGATGCTGGATACCTCCGTGAGCGACATCATCTTCGAAAACGGCGAAGTGACCGGCGTGCGTCTGACCACCGAAGAGAACGAAACCCTCACCGTGGCAACCAAAAGCGTAATTGTCGCGACGGGCGGCTTCAGCGCCAACAGCCAGATGGTGGTGAAATACCGTCCGGACCTGGAAGGGTTCGTGACGACTAACCACAAAGGCGCAACCGGCGGCGGTATCGCACTGCTGGAGCGTATTGGCGCAGGCACCGTCGATATGGGCGAAATCCAGATCCACCCAACCGTTGAGCAGAAAACGTCGTACCTGATTTCCGAATCCATCCGCGGCGGCGGGGCGATTCTGGTAAACCAGCAGGGCAACCGCTTCTATAACGAAATGTCGACCCGCGACAAAGTTTCGGCGCAAATCATCGCGCTGCCGGAGAAATACGCTTACATCGTCTTTGACGAGCATGTTCGCGCCAAAAACAAAGCCGCGGATGAGTACATCGCGAAAGGGTTTGTCACCAGCGCCAGCTCGCCAAAAGCCCTGGCGGAAGCGCTGGGGATGGATCACCACCAGTTCCTGGCAACGCTGGAACGCTACAACGGCTTTGTGGAAAAACAGCATGACGATGATTTTGGCCGCACCACCGCGCTGCGTGCGCCTATCAACGAAGGGCCGTTCTATGCCATTCAGATTGCGCCGGGCGTGCACCACACCATGGGCGGTGTGACCATCAATACAGAAACCTGCGTGCTGGACAGCAACCACAACGTATTGCCGGGAGCCTTTGCTGCGGGTGAGGTTGTCGGGGGTATCCACGGCGGTAACCGCATCGGTGGTAATGCGGTGGCAGATATCATTATTTTTGGTACGCTTGCCGGACATCAGGCGGCTATGCGTTCGAAAACACGGTAAGGCTCCTGTTTCCCCGGCGGCGCGGTGCTTGCCGGGGCTACATCTGAGGACTTATGTAATGCCTGATAGCCATCGCGTTTACAGCTACAACGCCGTTCTGATGGGCTCGCCCATCCTCCTGAAACTCTTCTCCCATGACGAAGCCCTCGCGTCCCGCGTGTTTCGCCTGATCAAACAGTACGAAGATCTCCTCACCGTCAACCGTGCGGATTCGCAGGTGATGGATGTCAACCATGCTGCCGGTCAGCATCCGGTTGTCGTCAGTCGCCCGGTGTTTGACCTGATCCGCTGCGCGAAAGCGGCCAGCCTGCCTACAGACAGTGCGTTCAACCTGGCGATAGGTCCGCTGGTCAAACGCTGGAAAATTGGCTTTAAGGGGGACGCTGTACCGCCCGCGGACGAGATCGCCGCCTTGCTGAGTATCACGGATCCTGCGAACGTGGTACTGGATGACGCCAACAGCAGCGTGTTTCTTACACGCCAGGGAATGGAGATCGATCTGGGGGCTATCGCCAAAGGTTATATCGCCGACAGGGTGCGGGATTACTTGCATAAAGAGGGCGCCGAACTCGGGTTGATCAACCTTGGCGGCAACGTCCAGACGTTAGGCTCGCCGGAGGGTGGCTGGCGCGTCGGGCTGAAAAAACCGTTCGCCGGTGACGCGCTGATTGGCGCCATAACGGTAGAAAACCGGTCGGTTGTGACGTCAGGCACCTATGAGCGCTACTTCGAGCAGAACGGCAAACGTTATCATCACATACTTGACCCGCGAACCGGCTACCCGCTGGATAACGAACTGGACAGCGTGACGATTATTTCGCAAGACTCCCTCGACGGCGATATCTGGACCACGCTGATCTACGGCATGGGCGTGGAGCAGGGCTGCGCCGCGCTGCGTTCGCGCCCCGATATTGAAGCCATTTTTGTCACCAAAACAAAAGAAGTGGTGATCTCCTCGATGCACCACTTCCGTTTTACCCTTCTGGACGACAGCTACCGAATTACTGGCAGTACTGTTTGAGCAGGCGGACCTGTTCCGGCTGCAAACGGTAGCGATATACCGGTCGACCGGTGGCACCGTAGTGAATGCTGGTGAACAGGATATTGATTTGCGCCAGCCAGATCAGGTATTTGCGGCAGGAGACGCGGGAAATGTTGACCGCATTCGCCAGATCGTCGGTGGAAAATTCTATCTCCGGATGGCTGTCGATCCACTGGCAAATGGTGCGCAGCGTCTGCGGCGTTAAGCCTTTCGGTAATTTTTTGCTGTCGGCCAGCTCCGGCGCGCCGCCGTGGATCAGCCTGTCGACGTCGGCCTGTTCATAATACTGATGCGAGCCCATCAGACTGCGCTTTGCCTTCCAGCCGTTCAGCGCCTCTTCAAAACGCGGGAACTGGAACGGTTTAATCAGGTAATCCACCACGCCATAGTGTATCGACGTCTGGATCGTTGCGGCGTCGGATGCTGACGAAATCATGATAACGTCAATCGGGCGGCCCGATGCCCGGATGATGGGCAATAGATCCAGCCCGTTATCCTGCTGCATATAGACATCCAGCAGCACCAGATCGATCGGCTGGCCTGGGTTTGCGATCAATGCTTCGGCCTGGTTGAGCGTGGAAGCGACGCCGCAGCAGTTAAAACCCTCAACGCGGTTAACATACAGACGGTTGAGGTCGGCTACCATGGCGTCATCATCGACAATTAATACATTTATCACGCGATATTCCTCTCGCTATCCCAGGGGATCTGAACAAAAAATTGGGTAAATACGCCAGGCTCCGACTCGACGGTAATATCTCCGCCCAGGTTCTGGATCTGCTGACGTGCAAGGAACAGCCCAACGCCACGGTTTTCACCTTTTGTTGAGTAGCCCTTTGTAAAAATAGCCTCCAGCCGCTCGGGATCAATGCCGGGACCGTCATCGCTGACCTCACCGCTCAGCCAGCCGTTCTGATAATGCAGCAGCAGGCCGATCTCGCCTTCCGGCTGACCTTCCATCGCATCCAGGGCATTTTCGATTAAATTGCCCAGCACGGTGATCAGAACCGCAACCTGCTCTTCATTGCTGGTGTCAGGAAGCTGACTCTCCTCGGCCAGCGTCAGGGTCACTCCCGCCTCTTTGGCGCGGTTGATTTTACCCAGCAGGAAACCCGCAATGACCGGCGATTTAACCTTGCGCTGTATCGCGCCGATATCCGTCTGATAATTCTGTGCGGTCTGGATGATGTACTCTTCCAGCTTATCGTAGCGCTTCATGTGCAGCAGGCCGAGGATCACGTGCAGCTTGTTCATAAACTCATGCGTATGTGAGCGCAGGGCATCAACATAGTTGACCATACCATCGATACGCTGCATTAACTGGCTGATTTCGGTCTTATCGCGGAAGGTGCTGATTGCCCCGATCACCTGATTCTGGCTTTTCACGGGGACCATGTTGCACAGCAGTAGCCGTCCGTTACAGCCGATCTCTTGATCCTGACGAGCAATGCCGGTTTTCGCCACTTCCCGCAGGCTGACCAGCAGTGGTTCGCCGCTGCTCTCGGAGTGCTCACCCGAGCTCAGGAGCAAAATTTCTCTGGCGGTGTGGTTAATCATCGTCACGCGCCCGTGCATATCAACAGCCATCACGCCTTCGCGCAGGGACTGCAACATGGCCTGGCGCTGCTCAAAGAGGGCGGAGATCTCGTAAGGCTCCAGCCCGAAGAGAATACGTTTCAGAACCCGGACCAGACCCCATATCGCCACTGAGCTCATCAGAACGCTGAATAAGATGGTCCACACGGCATTGAGCCGACCGCGGGCAATCTGATCTTCAACTTTATTCAGCGAAATACCCACCACGACCACGCCGATCTGGTCGTGCCGATCGTCATAAACGGGCGTAAAGACGCGCAGTGCTTCCGCGAGCGCGCCGCGGTTCACGGAGACATTCTCTTTCCCTTCGAGGGCGGGCGTCAGATCGTCGCCAATAAAATGCAAACCTAACAGCGCTTCGTTTGGATGGGAATAGCGGATCCCACGCAGGTCGGTAACCACGGTAAACAGCAGGTCGTTGCGCTTCGTCACCGCCTGGGCAATCGGCTGGATGATGCCGGCCTGCGGCGATTCCATCAGGCCACGCTTGATCTCCGGGCTGTCGGCCAGCGTTCGGGCGATACCCAGCGCAGTATCTTTCACGTCATCGCGCGTGGCACGGGTGATCTGCACAGAGTACAGCGCGAAGACCACCAGCAGCACAGAACCGATAATGGCGCAAACCATCAGCGTAACCAGCGTATTCAGCTTCATAGGGCGCTTGCGCGTCGGGGGGAAGGGCTGCAAATCGCTCATTAACACTCCGCGATGAAAAAGAAAGGGCTAATTATCGCTGATGACGGGCATTTCATAAAGCCATGTAAAGAGAGGCGTTTCGTGAGCCTTCTCTCATGTGACCTGTATAAAACACTTTATAGTGTGGGGGTACTCATAATAAGGAGGCAGTTTATGAGCATTATGCTTACCGGTACGGCCAGGGAAAGACGGCACGCCAGCACGATGAACATCGACAGATTATCTACGCTGGATATGCTTAATGTCATACACCAGGATGACGCACAAATCTCTTCTGCACTTACCCCTCACTTAAGTATGCTGGCTCGCGTGGTGGATAACGCGGCGGCGACGCTTAGTCACGGCGGACGTCTGGTGCTGATCGGCGCAGGCGCGTCCGGAGGTGTGGCGAAGCAGGCGGCAGAAGCGTTCGCGCCGGGAAAACATCCGGTCATTGCGATGACAGCAGGCGATAACGCCGGAAGCTACGCGCGCGGCGTTGCAGACCTTCAGACGATAAAATTCGGCGAGCACGACATGATGCTGGCGCTGTCCGTCAGCGGCAAAACGCCATGGGTTTGGGGCGCGATGCGTCATGCGTGGTCTCTGGGCTCAACGGTCGCGCTCATTACGGAGGATGCGCAAAGTGAAGCGGCGCAGCTGGCGAGCATGGTTATTGCCCCCGATCTGGGCGCGGATGTGGTTGCCGGGTATACCAACGCCAAAGCGGGCATTGCGCAAAGCATGATAATGCATATGGTCACCACCGGTCTGGCGATACGGACAGGACGGGTGTACAGCAACCTGCGTGTTGATCTGGAGGCAAGCAATACCAGATGGGCCGAGCGACAAATTGCCATTGTAATGGAAGCGGGGGGATGCTCCCGGGCGCAGGCGAAGGCGGCGCTGGAAAGCTGTAACCATCAGTGTAAAACGGCGGTGCTAATGGTGCTGACGGGTATGGATGCCTGGAAAGCGCATGAATTACTGGCACAGAATAACGGGTTTGTTCGCCTGGCCTTGCAGGAAGCGCCGTAATATTTCAGCGTCAAATAAAAAAAGCCCGCGTTGCGGGCTTTGCTATTTATGGGGATCAGAACTGGTAGATCATACCGATGCCAACGATGTCATCGGTTGCAATACCGTTGTCATTGTAGAAGGCATCATCTTCGTCCAGCAGGTTGATTTTATAATCAACGTAGGTGGAGAAGTTCTTGTTGAAGCTGTAGGTCATGCCCACGTCGATGTAGTTAACCAGATCCTGGTCTACATAGTCATAACCATTGCCTGGATGATAATCGTTACCACCCAAATCGATGCCTTTAGAATAGACCCACGCCAGGGATGGACGCAGACCGAAGTCAAACTGGTACTGCGCTACGGCTTCAAAGTTCTGAGTTTTGTTGGCGATGCCATCGTTGCCGTACGGAGTCATGTTGCGGGTTTCCGCATACATCATTGCCAGGTAGACATCATTCGCATCGTATTTTGCACCGATTGTCCACGCTTCCGCACGTTCACCGCCGGCATATTTGCTGAAGCGATTATAGGTACCTGCGCCGTAAGCAACCTGGTCGTTGGTACGGTCAGACGATGAATAAGCGGCACCCAGCGACAGACCGAAATCGAAGTCATAGGTAGTTGACATACCGAAGCCGTCGCCGTTCTGGAAACGAACATCATCATGGCCGTTTTTGGTGCCTTCCTGATTTTCGTTTGCGTTAGCACCTTCATTAGCACCCTGATATTGCAGTGCAAAGTTCAGGCCGTTAACCAGACCGAAGAAGTCATTATTACGGTAGGTCGCCACACCGTTAGTACGGCCAACCATATAGTTGTCGGTCCAGGTATAGGAGTCGCCACCAAATACTGGCAGCATATCGGTCCAGGCTTCAACGTCATACACGACGCCGTAATTACGGCCATAATCGAATGAGCCATATTCGCCGTATTTCAGGCCAGCAAAGGCCAGACGGTTAAAAGAGGTGTCGCCTGCGCCTTCGGTATCGTTAGCGTAGGTTTTATATTCCCACTGGCCGTAACCAATAAGATCGTTATTAATTTGTGTTTCGCCTTTGAAACCAATCTGGACATAGGTTTCATCGCCGTCGTCGCCTGGGTTGTCGGAGAAGGTATGACGTGCATCAACTTTACCGTACAGGTCAACTTTGTTGCCGTCTTTGTTATACATTTCCGCCGCATTTGCTGCGCCAGCCATTAATAACGCGGGTACGAGAATTGCCAGAACTTTTCTTTTCATTATATATTCCCTTTAAATATAAATTTTCTGAATATATGTAATTACCCTCCGTAACTACATGGCTGATACTATTCTATGGATTATTATTTAGGTTCAAAAATAAATGTAATTAAAGTGGTAAAAACATTACAAAATATTTCTTTTTATCTCTTTATTTTTCGCATGAATTAATTCATTGAAAATATAGCGGGTAATTATTATTAAGTATTTCTAAATTCTATTTATTAAGGGTTTTGATTCGGGTGTATTATAATTAACTCTCTTTTGAGCAACAGGATGGGATGATGGAACTTGCTCAGTGGCAGCACCGTTTTGAGCGCTGGCTCGACGAAAATCATTTTACTGATGATGCGGCGCACGATATCGCCCATTTTCGCCGCGTCTGGATGACGGCGCAGGCCATTATGGCTGACGGGGATTGCGATCCGCTGGTTGTGCTGACCGCATGCTACTTCCATGACATTGTCAGCCTGCCGAAAAATCACCCGCAGCGTAGTCACTCCTCGCGGCTGGCAGCGCGAGAAACGCGCCAGATCCTGAGCCGCGATTTTCCTGATTTTCCGCCCGATCGGTATGCGGCCGTTGAGCATGCCATTGAAGCACACAGCTTCAGTGCCGGTATCGCGCCGCAAAGCCCGGAGGCCAAAACGGTCCAGGATGCCGACCGGCTGGAGGCGTTAGGCGCCATCGGCCTTGCGCGCGTCTTTGCCGTGTCCGGTGCGCTGGGCACCGCGTTGTTTGATGCCGACGACCCGTTTGCCGGGGCGCGTGCGCTGGATGATAAAGCTTTCGCGCTCGATCACTTTCAGACCAAACTCCTGCGCCTGCCGGACACCATGCAAACCGCACGGGGACGCGAACTTGCGCGTCACAATGCCGATTTTCTGATCCAGTTTATGGCGAAGCTGAGTGCCGAATTACAGGGCGATTACCTCGGAACCGACAGCCAGATATTGACCCATTTCCGTCGCAGTGTGCGATCCTGAACTGTGGTACTCTGTTTTCTGTCTTTATTGTCCGGTTAAGAGAATGCAGGAAAATCGATCAGTGACTGTGCCCGCGCCTGAGCGGGTTGAGAAATCAACGGCAGCCGTGCAGGCACTCCTGCGTCAGCTGCTGGAAATGTATGATGCTAAAACGCTGGCAAACCAGCTGCTGGCACATGGCGAGAGCCACTGGAGCCCGGCAATACTCAAGCGGCTGCTGATAAGCGACAGGGCAGGGCACCGCCTGAGCGACGGCGAGTTCCGTTATCTGCGCAACCTGCTGCCGCGCCCGCCTGCTGCGCATCCGAATTATGCCTTTCGCTTTATCGATCTCTTTGCCGGTATTGGCGGCATTCGCCATGGCTTTGAAGCTATTGGCGGGCAGTGCGTGTTCACCAGTGAATGGAACAAACATGCCGTCCGCACCTATAAGGCGAACTGGTACTGCGACCCCGACGAGCACCAGTTTAATGCCGACATCCGCGACGTCACCCTGAGCCACAAAACCGGCGTCAGCGACGAAGAAGCCGCTGAGCACATTCGCAACACCATTCCGGCGCACGATGTGCTGCTGGCAGGCTTCCCGTGTCAGCCGTTCTCACTGGCTGGCGTGTCGAAAAAGAACGCGCTGGGACGCGCACACGGCTTTGCCTGTGATACGCAGGGCACACTGTTCTTTGATGTTGCCCGGATTATTGATGCCCGCCGCCCGGCAATTTTTGTGCTGGAGAACGTCAAGAATTTAAAGAGCCATGACGGCGGCAAAACCTTCCGCATTATCATGCAAACGCTGGATGAACTGGGTTACGACGTGGCGGATGCAGAGGACATGGGGCCGGACGATCCGAAAATTATCGACGGCAAACACTTCCTGCCACAGCACCGCGAGCGCATCGTGCTGGTGGGATTCCGCCGCGATCTCAATCTGAAAGGCGATTTTACGCTGCGCGATTTGCCCTCGCTGTATCCGGCGCGCCGTCCGACAGTGGCCGATCTGCTGGAGCCCGCCGTCGATGCGAAATTCATTCTGACGCCAGTGCTGTGGAAATACCTCTATCGCTATGCCAAAAAGCATCAGGCCAAAGGCAATGGCTTTGGGTTTGGCATGGTCAATCCGCTTAATCCTGACAGCGTGACGCGTACGCTGTCGGCGCGCTATTACAAAGATGGCGCGGAAATTCTTATCGATCGGGGCTGGGATAAGGCGCTGGGCGAAAAAGATTTCGACGACCCTCAGAATCAACAGCACCGACCGCGGCGCTTAACGCCGCGCGAGTGCGCCCGCTTAATGGGCTTTGAGGCGCCGCAGGGCTACAGTTTTCGCATTCCGGTGTCGGATACACAAGCCTATCGTCAGTTTGGCAACTCGGTGGTGGTGCCAGCCTTTGCCGCCGTCGCAAAACTGCTGGCCTCACGCATCAGCAAGGCCGTTCAGCTGCGTCAGAGTGAGGCCGTCAATGGCGGACGTTCACAATAAGGCCACGCGCAGTAAAAACATGCGTGCCATCGGTACGCGTGATACCGCGATCGAAAAACGGATCGCTGGCCTCCTGACCTCCATCGGGTTTGAATTCAGGGTTCAGGATGCCACGCTTGCCGGGCGTCCTGATTTCGTGATCGATGCGTATCAATGCATCATCTTTACCCACGGCTGTTTCTGGCATCATCACGACTGCTATCTGTTTAAAGTCCCGGCGACACGCACCGACTTCTGGCTGGAGAAGATTGGCAGGAACGTCGAGCGTGATAAACGCGATGTTTCGCAGCTTTACGCCCAGGGCTGGCGGGTGCTGATTGTCTGGGAGTGCGCACTGCGCGGAAGAATGAAGCTGAATGACGTGGAACTGACGGAGCGGCTGGAAGAGTGGATCTGCGGCGGCGGTCAGGCCGCGCAGATCGATACCCAGGGCATTCACCCGATCACGGTTTCTCCACCTCACACGCCGTGACAATGGGTTTCGCGGGCAGTAAATATTTACCCAGCGTGACCAGCACCACGGCAAAGACAATCACGCCCAGCGCCAGCCATTCAATCGTCGACAGCACTTCGCCCGCAAAACCGGTACCCAGCAGCACGGCAACCACCGGGTTAACGTAGGCGTAGCTGGTGGCAACCGCCGGTGAGACGTTGCGGATCAGGTACATATAGGCGTTGATGGCAATAATCGAGCCAAACAGCGCCAGATACCCGACGGCCAGGAAACCTGAGAGATCTGGCATTGCCGTCAGTTTTTCACCCGTCAACGCCGAGGCAATCAGCAGCACGATGCCTGCCGCGAGCATTTCAATGGCACCCGCCATCATCCCGGAGGGCAGTTCAATGCGGGAGCCGTAGACCGAGCCGAAGGCCCAGCTCATCGAGCCGATCATGATCATAACGGCAGCCCAGGGGTTTCCGCTCAGGTTACCGCCGCTGTTCAGCATGATAATACCCACAAGCCCAATCGCGATGCCCAGCCATTCGAGCTTACGGGTGCGGATCCCGAACAGACGACTAAAGCAGAGCGTAAACAGCGGCACGGTCGCGACGACCACGGCGGCGATGCCCGACGGCACGTTCTGGTGTTCGGCGACGGTTACTGCGCCATTGCCCACCGCCAGCAGCAGCAGGCCAATCAGGGCGGCGTTAAGCAGGGGACGCAGCGGCGGTAGCTTGTGGCCGCGCAGCAATAAAAACGCCATCAGCAGCACGCCAGCCGTAAGGAAACGAATACCGGCCATCATCAGCGGGGGCCAGCTTTCCACGCCAATACGAATGACAAAGTAGGTGGATCCCCAGATGATATACAGGGAAAAAAGTGCTCCAATGAGCGGTAATAAATGCCGAAAACGCATAGTCCCTCACGACGAAATAAAAAGTTCGCTCATAGTTAACGCCAAAACTATCGGGCTGGCGAGTGCTTTAATTGTGTTGTTAATGTGAAATTTTTGTTGACGTGAGGTGCCTGTTTCCGGGCGCTGAGTTTTGTTCCATACTATTCACTTAATTAGCAAAAAAAGAAGGATAGAGATTTTGGCAGGAAGTAGCTTATTAACATTACTGGACGATATCGCCACCTTGCTGGATGACATTTCAGTCATGGGAAAACTGGCGGCGAAAAAAACCGCCGGGGTACTGGGGGATGACTTGTCGCTTAACGCGCAGCAGGTCAGCGGCGTGCGGGCGAACCGTGAGCTGCCGGTGGTGTGGGGCGTAGCGAAAGGGTCCTTTATTAACAAGGTGATCCTTGTTCCGCTGGCGCTTCTGATTAGCGCCTTTATACCCTGGGCCATTACGCCATTGCTGATGATTGGCGGGGCGTTCCTGTGCTTCGAGGGTGCCGAAAAAGTATTGCATATGTTTGCCGCACGCAAAGAGAAAGACACCCCGGAAATGCGCCAGCAGCGTCTGGAAGCGCTGGCCGCGCAGGATCCAAAAACGTTCGAGCGCGATAAGGTCAAAGGTGCGATCCGTACTGACTTCATCCTTTCGGCCGAGATTGTGGCGATTACGCTTGGGATCGTATCCGAAGCACCGCTGATGAATCAGGTCATGGTGCTTTCGTTGATTGCCATTCTTGTAACGGTTGGGGTGTATGGGCTGGTCGGTCTGATCGTCAAGCTGGATGATATCGGCTTCTGGCTGGAAAAAAAATCCAGCGCCATTGCCCGCGTTATTGGCAAAAGCCTGCTGGTGCTGGCGCCGTGGCTGATGAAAAGTTTGTCGATAGTGGGAACTCTGGCGATGTTCCTGGTCGGCGGCGGTATTATCGTGCACGGCGTTGCTTCGCTGCATCATGCAATTGAACATCTGGCGTCGGGACACGGTTCGGTGATCGCCGCCATTCTGCCGACGCTACTTAACCTTGTGTTGGGCTTTATCGTAGGTGTCATTGTGGTGGCAGTGGTCAAGCTGGTAGAAAAAGTACGCGGAAAATCGCATTAATTTTTGCTGACCCCGGATGCAAAAAGACCATTCCTCGTCTAAATTGAAAACGTTTCACCCTGATACAGGAGGCAGGTATGGTCTTTTTGGTCAGTGATGAAGTTAAGCCAAAGAATGGTGGTCCATGCATGATTGTCACCGGTTATTCCAGTGGAATGGTGGAGTGCCGGTGGCATGACGGATACGGCATTAAGCGGGAGGCTTTTCGTGAAGATGAGCTTCAGCCTGGTGATAAAAGGCAAAAACGCGATAAGGCTTAATCACACAACGCCCGGCCTTGCCGGGCGTTTTTACTGGCAGAAGACTTATCATATCGGATGGTGAGCGACACTCAGGGAGTGCGTGTGCAGCACAATACCTTTGTTGTAAAACAATCTTTTTTGCAGTGGCTGCATAAGCGTAGCAATCCCCGTTTGGTTGTTAACCTCTGTTTTATCGTTGTCCTGATCTTTTCCACCCTCCTGACCTGGCGCGAAGTTGTGGTACTGGAAGATGCCTATATCTCCAGTCAGCGTAACCATCTGGAAACGGTTGCCAGTGCGCTGGACAGACAACTCCAGTTCAGCGTCGATAAAATGCTGTTTTTTCGCCACAGCATGCGTGATGCGCTGGAAACGCCGCTGGCGTTTGGCGTGCTGCATGATGCGGTAAAGCGTTTTGCCCGTTTGCGCGCATCCCCCACCTGGCAAATTGAGGTTGATAAACAGCGCACATTGCCGATCAACGGTGTGTCTGATGCCTTCGTTGAAAAGACCACCCTTCTGAATCGCGATGATGAGTTTCTTGATAATGAACTGTCCGCCGCGCTTGAAGTGGGGTATTTATTGCGTCTGGCATCCAGTTCTTCCGGCAACGAAGAGCGCGTGATTTATGTCTCTCGCGCCGGATTCTTTCTGGAAACGGATACGCCGGAAAATGCCAGCGATATCGTGCAGCGTTACTACCATCTGGTCACTCAGCCCTGGTTTACCCAACAGTCCGAGCGTGAGAACCGTGCGCGTGCCGTGCGCTGGTTTATCTCGCCTCCTTCCTCCTTTGTGGGCAAAAAGCCGCTGATCACCGCCAGTGTGCCTGTTTATTACAATCACGTCTGGTATGGCGTGGTGGCGATGGATTTCACCTTTGCCACCCTGCGTCGTCTGCTGGTGGAGGCCGTAGGCGATAACCCGGAAGGGGAATACCAGCTGTATGACAGTCGTCTCACCCTGCTCGCGACGTCTGGATCATCTGCTGCGGACGTTAATCATTTTGACGCGCCCGAACTAGCGCAGATAGCGCACGCAATAGAATCGGATTCCGAAGGCGGCATTCGCCTGGGGAGTCGTTTTGTCAGCTGGGAGCGTCTCGACCACTTTGATGGCATCGTCCTGCGCGTGCACACCCTGGAAGAAGGGGTGCGCGGCGATTTCGGCAGCATCAGTATTGTGCTGGCATTGCTTTGGGCGCTGTTCACCGCGATGCTGCTCATCTCATGGCTGGTGATCCGGCGCATGGTCAGTAATATGTATTCGTTGCAGAATTCGCTGCAATGGCAGGCCTGGCACGACCCTCTGACCCGGTTGAATAATCGTGGGTCGCTGTTTGAGCGGGCGAAAATACTGGCGAAGCAGTGTGAACAGCAGGCGCTGCCTTTCTCTGTCATCCAGATCGATCTTGACTGCTTTAAGAGCATTAATGACCGGTTCGGGCACCAGGCGGGTGATAAGGTGTTGTCCCATGCTGCGGGGCTGATTGCCAGTACCCTGCGCACTAAAGATATTGCCGGGCGCGTCGGCGGCGAAGAGTTCTGTGTGGTGCTGCCCGGCATGACGCTTGAAGAGGCGGCGGAAGTTGCAGAGCAGATCCGTGAGCGTATCGACAGCAAAGAGATCCTGATTAAGAAAAGTACTACCCTGCGCGTGAGCGCGTCGTTTGGCGTCTCTGGCGCGCAGGAGAAGGGCAATTATCACTTCGAAAATCTGCAATCCACCGCCGATGCGCGTCTGTATGAGGCGAAACAGCGCGGGCGTAACCGGGTCATCTGGCAGGATCACGTTAAAAAGTAATCAAGCCCCTCGCGCCAGCCGGCCGGTCCGGTGTGCTGAGTGCGATAAACCCGTGTGGGATCGTTGTTCTTAAGGCTGACCCCCTCCCGGTTGAAGCCTTTCACCACCACGGCGAAGGCTACGCTGTCCAGCAGAGGGGCATCATTGGGGCCGTCGCCCAGGCCCAGCGTTGTCGGGTCAAATCCGTCGTGCAGGCGATACTGTTCCACAAGCCAGTGCACCGCCACGTCTTTGCCACAGCTCGTGTCCAGAATATGCCAGAAGCGAGCACCCGGGACGATCTTCAGCCCCTGTCGGGCCAGTTCGGCTGCGAAGCGTTTCATTTGTTCATCACTGTCACGCCAGATCAGCGTCACGGAAGCCTCGTGTTTACGTGCAAGCGCCGCTCGGGGACGGCTTAGCCCGGTCCATTCGGCGACCACGCGCTCATCCACATCGTCGAAGGTGGTGAATTTCAGATGCATCTCCTGGCGTACCCGGGCAATAAACTGCCGGATATCGTCATGCTTCTTTTCTGAGATGAACCGTGCGGCGTTTTCCCACCGTACGTCAGGCTGGATCACCGCGCCGTTTTCCGCAATGTAGGGCAGCCCGCCAAGGCCAAGTTCCTGCTGGATGTCACGCATTTCGGACGCGGTTTTGCTGCTGCACAGAATGACTGGTACCTGTTCATCCTGTAAACTCTTCAGCCAGGAAGCGGCAGGCTGCCAGTCGAGAGTGTGAAAATCCAGCAGCGTACCGTCGAGATCGGTAAAGACGAGCAGAGTCTCCTTTAGCGAAGGCATAACGTCTCCTGAATAATGATGTTCATCTAAGAAAAGTCTTAAAAAAACTCAGCATTGATGTCCCGTTGAAGTGGAAACGATCCCGATAAACCCACACGCGGCGCATGTTTATACTCATAACCAAAATTCACATGTATAAAATATAATATTCGCTAAGAGAATATATGCTTGTAAGACAAATCTGTTGGGGATAATGTCTTACCTGCATCAGATTTCCTGGTGTAACGAATTTACAAGTGCTTCTTGCATAAGCAAGTTTGATCCCGGTCATCCCCATGACCGGGATTTTTTTCGCCTTAGCGGTTCGTTTCCGAGACGCTAAAGTCATGGATATCCAGCTCGAATGCTTCAGCCAGTTCACGGTAGGTATGGTAATCACGACCATTGACCACGACACGGTCTGAATTATCCTCCGCGCGATGAACTTCGGACTCACTGATTTCATTAATGGCGGCAAGCAGGGCATCGACATCCACTTCCACCTCACGCTTAATGGTGTCGCTGTACTCTTTGTCAGTCTTCATGGCGGGCTCCTCATTTAACCGTCTCAACAGCTAAGTATAGACCGCACACAAAAACGCCATTCGCGTCAGGCGGCGATGCCAGCCAGGGTAATTTGTTCTACACTGGCTCAAAACCACAGGAGGAATGTATGAAGGTCAACGATCGGGTAACCGTCAAAACGGACGGTGGGCCGCGCCGCCCGGGCGTGGTGCTGGCAATAGAAGAGTTTAATGAAGGCACAATGTATCTGGTGTCGCTGGAAGATTACCCGCTCGGCATCTGGTTCTTCAACGAACTGGGGCACCCGGATGGGATCTTTGTGGAAACGGCGGAATAGGGCGGCGTCGGGGGCGTCTTCTCCCCGGCCCGGCTGCTGAAAAGCAAAATCTCTGGCCAGGCCAGAGATCAAGGTAGGGTACAACATGGCCGTGCAAATTAGCGCATATTAACGAAAATCCCATTCGTCACATTATCTGTCAGGCGTACGACATGGTATATCACTTGCTTATTATGCGTTTTAATTTTCCTTTTAATATTTCCTTTGTGTGACGATACTGTTTTTGCCTTGATATTCATCTGGTCTGAGATCTGAATTGTCCCTTGTCCAGCCATCCACATTCTTAGCATACTTGATTCAGTTCTGCTTAATGATAGAGTGGGTAAGTTAACCGCCCCTACATTCTTAACTTCTTTATTCAAATAATCGCCCAGAATGTCATCAAGCGACTCTGGTTTAATCGATTTCGAACTGATTAATAAGTTTTTACGCACCAACAAATACTCATCGAAATGAATATTGGCGATCGCCATAAAAACAATAAACAGGGTTCTGGGATGCTGATTAATGATCTGCTTAATGTGCTGACTGTTAGCGGGGTCGCGAATGAAACAGTCCTCATTAATAAACACCACGCCGGGCTTGTGAGTCTCACAAGCGGCTGCGAGTTCTTCAACGGTGTGTGCATCGTTGATGTCTCTCTTTCTTACCCCTCTGCTTGCTAAGTACCCGGTTAACCCTAGCCGGGTGTAGCTGCATAAATCCATAATGATCGTTGACATGGCATACCCTCACTCAATGCGTAACGATAATTCACCACCTGCCTGAGAGCTCATAAACAGCCATACGGGATGGAAAAAATCTAATAAAACCTGTGAGCATGACAAAGACTTTCAGGCGAACTCACTATCCCGTAAAGTTACGTATAATTTGCCAGGAATCATCTTAAAGTAAAGTAAATATTAAGTATTGTGAGGTGGTTAGAAACATTTAAACCGCGTCAGATATATCCTGGTAGATGTTTTTCAAGATTATTTTTAGGAATATCCTCAGAAAGACATTGCAAACACTGCGGGTTATTATTTGCGTGGAAGTTCGCTGACAATATCCGCTAAGAGATTGAATATCTCGCTGAATAAATGCTCGCAGAAGGGGGCGATAAGTGGCATCAATAATGACATTAATAAAAGGCCAACCGTCAACGTCACCGGAAAGCCGATGACGAATACCGACAGCTGCGGGGCCATTCGGTTGAGTAAACCCAATGCGAGGTTAACGGTGAGCAACAGGGTTATGACAGGCAGCGCCAGCATCAGCCCGTTGAGGAAGATCAGCCCGGCAGCCCGCACCAGCGCCAGAAAAGCGTTACTGTTCACCGGGTTGTCGCCAATCGGCAGCGTGTGGAAGGTGTCCACCAGCATAGAGATGAGCCACAGGTGGCCGTTGAACGAGAGAAACAACAGCATCGCCAGCAGGTCGATAATACGCGCCAGCACGGGCATATTCAGATGGCTGCCCGGGTCAACGAACGTCGCGAAAGACAGACCCATCTGCAAACCGATCAGTTCGCCCGCCGTTCGTACCGCGGCGAAGGCGAGCTGCATCGTAAACCCGACCGCCACGCCAATCATCACCTGTTGCAGGGCAATCCAGATCGCATTCGGGGAAAAAATCGGAATATCCACCGCCGGCAGGGAAGGGGCAACGATAATGGTGATAACCATGCCCAACCCAATTTTGATGCGTTTAGGCACCGACTTTTCACTGAGTATGGGGGCGGTGGAGATCAGCGCCATGATGCGCAGCATCGGCCAGAAATAGATCCCGAGCCACTGAACAAACTGATCGCTGGTGAATTGCAGCATCGTCCGTCAGCCGATGATGTAAGGCAGATTGGTGAACAGGTTGCGCATGTAGTCCAGCAGCAAATTGAGCATCCAGGGCCCGGCAACGATAATCGCCACGAAGACGGCGATGATCTTCGGGATGAACGACAGGGTCATTTCGTTAATCTGCGTGGCGGCCTGAAGAATACTGATAATCAGACCGGTTACCAGCGCAACCAGAAGCAGGGGCGCGGCGACGGCAATCGCGACTTTCATCGCTTCCGTGCCCATCATCATGACCGACTCAGGCGTCATTGCGCGCTCCTCAACTGTAGAAACTCTGCGCCAGCGAGCTGACCAGCAGCTGCCAGCCGTCGACCAGCACGAACAGCATGATCTTAAAGGGCAGGGCAATGGTTGCGGGCGGGACCATCATCATCCCGAGCGCCATCAGGACGCTGGCGATCACCAGGTCAATAATCAGGAACGGAATGAAAATGGTGAAGCCAATCTGGAACGCCGTTTTCAGCTCACTGGTCACATACGCTGGCAGCAGAATGCGCATCGGCACCGCTTCCGGTCCCTGTAACTCGCCCGTGTTAGCGAGACGGGCAAACAGGGCCAAATCCGCTTCGCGCGTCTGGCGAAGCATAAATTCACGTAATGGCTGAGCCCCCTTTTCCAGGGCAACCTGCATGGAAATTTTATCTTCGCTGAACGGCTGGTACGCCTCGGTGTAAATCTTGTCGATCACCGGCGACATAATGAAAAAGGTCAGGAACAGGGCTAAACCCAGCAGCACCTGATTGGGCGGCGCGGACGGCGTGCCGAGCGCATTTCGCAGCAGACCAAACACAATGATGATGCGGGTGAAACTGGTCATCATCAGCAGGATCGCCGGGATAAAGGTCAGTGAGGTGATGAACACCAGCGTCTGCACGGAGAGGGACCAGCTTTGTCCCCCGTTCGCCAGCGGCGTGGAAACCAGCCCCGGCAGCTGCGCATACACAGAAGGCGCGAACAGGCCCAGACCTGCCAGCGTAAGCAATAACAAACGGCGCATCAGGATCTCCCGGAACGCTTGAGCAAACTCTTCATAACGGACTGAAAATCCGCAGGGGCCTGGGCGTTAGCCTCCACCGTGACAGGCGAAGGGGGCAGCGTGTGAAGAACGTTAATGCTGGAGGCAGTCACGCCCAGCACCAGTCGCGCATCTTCCACTTCCACAATGACCACGCGCTCGCGTGGCCCGAGTGTGGTGCTGGCACTGACCTTCAATCCGCGCGTGCCGGCCGTTTTCCCGGCCAGCCCGAAACGCTTTGCCAGCCAGGCGGCGATAAGGATAAAGGCAATAATACCGAACAGCGCGCCGCTCACCTGAAGCAGCGGGGAGCCGGGTACGGCGGAGGGCGCGGACAGTGTTGCCTGGGTTTTCATACTTAACGGCTCAGGCGACGCATACGTTCGGAAGGGGTAATGATGTCGGTGATACGTACGCCGTATTTATCGGCCACCACCACTACTTCGCCCTGTGCAATCAGGTAGCCGTTGATCAGAATATCCAGTGGCTCACCCGCTAAACCGTCCAGGGCTACAACGGAACCCTGCGTCAGGCGCAGCAGCTCTTTAATAGTCATGCGGGTGCGGCCCAGCTCAACGGTCAGCTTGACCGGAATGTCCATAATCAGGTCGATGTCCTGTAACGTCCCGCTGACGTCGCCGCCGCCTAACTGCTGGAAGACCGCGTCTGCCGCGCTTTTCGTCGGCGTCGTTTTTTGCTCGTTTAACGCGTCAGCCCACAGATCGTCCAGTGCTCCGCTGTTTTCATCGGACGGATTGTTCATGTCACTCATTTGGGCTGTTCCTCATTCAGCGAATTCAAAATCGGGTTGATCAAGTGCTCAACGCGTAACGCATACTGGCCGTTAATTGTGCCGTACTGGCTTGTCAGCACGGGTACGCCATCCACATGGGCAATAATGCGGTCGGGTTTATCTATCGGCAAAACGTCGCCGGGTTGTAATTTCAGGATCTGCGATAACCGCATGGAGATGTCGGCAAAGTTAGCCACTAGCTCCAGCTGCGAGTGCTGAACCTGGCGCACCAGGTTCTCACGCCAGTTCTGATCTTCATGGCGTGAGTTCTCCAGCGGCGGGTTCACCAGCAGTTCGCGCAGCGGTTCAATCATGCTGAACGGCAGGCAGATGTTGAACTCGCCCGTCAGGTTGCCGATCTCGACGTGGAACGGGGTGTTCACCACGATGTCATTCGGGGAGGTGGTGATGTTGGTAAACTTCACCTGCATCTCGGAACGCACGTACTCCACTTCCAGCGGGTTAATCGCTTTCCACGCGTCGCTGTAGGATTCCAGCGCCAGCTTCAGCATGCGGTTAATCACGCGCTGTTCGGTATGGGTAAACTCGCGGCCTTCCACTTTGGTCGGGAAACGGCCATCGCCACCGAACAGGTTGTCCACTGCGATGAACACCAGGCTTGGCGAGAACACCACCAGGCCGGTACCGCGCAGCGGTTTCAGATGGATCAGGTTAAGGTTGGTTGGCACCGGCAGGTTGCGGGCAAACTCATGATACGGCTGAATGCGGATCGCACCGACGGTGATATCCGGGCTACGACGCAGCAGGTTAAACAGCCCCATTCGGAACTGACGTGCGAAACGTTCGTTGATGATCTCCAGCGCCTGTAAACGCTCGCGCACCACGCGACGCTGGGTATTGGGATCGTAGGGACGAATATTATCGTCGCCGGTCAGACCCGGCTTCGGATCGTCACTCTTATCGCTGTCGCCATTGAGCAGCGCATCGATTTCTGCCTGAGAAAGAATACTGTCGCCCATGTCGTTACCGCAGAATGAAGGCTGTATACAGAACGTCAGTGACTTCCTGCTTAGGTTGGCCGTTGACCAGCGGGGTCGCCAGCGTCTGTTTGATCGCATCGACCAGCTTTTGCTTGCCCACATCGGTGGCGAGCGCGGAGGCATCCTGACGAGAAAACAGCAGCAGCAGACGGCTACGCACTTCTGGCAGGTAGTCGTTCAGACGTGCACGGGTCGCTTCATCTCTCAGACGCAGCGTAATGCCCACGTAAAGCACGCGATCCGCATCGCCGAGGTTCACGGTGAACGTATCCAGCGGGTAGAAGACCGGCGCCGGTGGAGGCGGCGCTTCAGCTTTGGCGGCTGCGCTGGAGGGTTCCTGCTGCATACGCCAGTAACTGTAGCCTGCGGTGGCGCAGGCCGCGAGGGTAATCAACACCAGCAGCGGGATCCAGATGGAACGCTTGCTTTTTTTGGTGATAGCGGAGTCTGTCATCTGATACGAGCTTCCTGTTTCGGTACAGCTTAATACGGTGATTATCCCGTGTCCGGCTTAGGTCAAAGCGTGGAAAAGACGGGGATAATCACGTTACCTCTGGCGTTTAGGCAAAGATGTCTACGGCACGGCTGCCGCGCGCGGCGGATTGCAGGGCGGCAGGGGCAGGCAATAATTCTTCGCTCTCCTCGTTAAACCCGCCATGCTGGCCTGAACGCGAAGCGTGCTGTTGTTGCCCGGATGAAGATTGCTGCTGCCCGGCAAAGCCTTCGCTGCTGACGCTGCTTTGGGAAAGCTGTATGCCGTTTTCCGCAAGCTGCGTGCGCAGGATCGGCAGGGCCGCTTCCAGCGCCGCACGAACGTGGCTGTGGGGCGAAACCATCTGCAACTGCGCCTGGTTGTCATCCAGCTTAAGCGAAATTTGCACCTGACCCAGATCTTCCGGGTGCAGGCGTAGCTCTGCGGTCTGTTGGCCCTGTCTGGTGAACAGGGTGATGTGCTGGCTTAGATTCTGCTGCCATTCGTGCGTGCCCAGCGGCTGGCTTAACACCGGCGCGGTCGCAACGGTAGCGGCAGACTGGGGAGTTGCCAGGTGACTAACGATCGGGGCCAGCGTCGCGGTTGGGCTGGCGGCAGACGACGCCGTGCTCGCTACGTCCTGCTTCTCCGCGACGGCGGCAACAGCTGGCGTAACGGCTGCCGTGGCGGGCAGCGACGTGTCGCTGTCCTGAACCGACGTTTTTTCCTGACCCGTTAACGCATGGCTAAGCGGCTGATGCTGGCCGTTGTCCGTCTGGGCTAGCGCAGAGGGGAGGGCGGCACGGGGGGCGACCTCCCCGGTGCTTGCTGGCTGCGTCGCCATTGGGGTGGTAGTCTGCTGGTGCGGTAACATCGCCATCAGCGCGCTTAACCCGGCCAGCTCCTCTTCTTCAGTCGTGGTCTCGCTGTTTGCTTTCGCGTCCGTCCGGGTCAGCGCCTTCAGCGCATCCGTATTCGCTGCGGGTTTCAGGCCGGAGACGAGGCTTTGCAGGGAGACGGCGGTATCTTCATCAGTCAGGGTCTCCTGGCGCGAGAGCAGCTCGGCGATTTTGGCCTGGAGCGTGGTATCACCGTTTTTTTCCTGTGCCGCTGTCGACAGCTTGCTTCCCGCCGCTTTCAGATCGGCCAGCGTCAGCGGAGCATCTTTGCCTTTGCCGGTGGTCTCGGTCAGCGCGCCCGCCAGCAGAGAGAGAAAATCTTGCGCGCCCTCAGCGCCTTTTCCGGTCAGCGTGCCGCCGGACGGGTCGCTGTCGGTCATCAGCAGTTGTTGCAGTGTGATCATTCTGGTTTCCTCATTGATGCGCGCTGGGCAAACTCATCCATTTTTTTCTGATCCAGACGGTTTTCCGCCAGGGTCGAGGCTGCAATCTGCCGGTCCTGTAAGGTTTGCCAGGCCTGCAACCGCTGTTTTTTCTCGCGCCAGAAATTCAGCGCGGTATCGACTTTTTGCGTCCACTGGTTAAGCTGCTGGCGATGCTGCTCAATCGCCTTTTCCAGCGTCTGGATAAACTGCTGATAGTTAATCCAGCGCTGGCTACCAATGCCCTGCGTCATGTCGGTGTTAAGGTTGGTGCGATATTCATGCTGATAGTCGATTAACATCTTCAACTGTTCTTCAGCCTGCTGGCACCCGCGTCGCATTGCGCCAAGTTGCAATGCGGCATCATCAACTTCTTTTTCAGCCAGATCTTTCAGCGTTGATAACGCGCTGTTCTGCGCCATGACCTTCGCCCTCCACCTGTGTTACACCTGCGGGAAAATCAGCTCCAGTGCCTGGAGGGAATCTTCCCAGTCGGCGCGTTCAAAAATACCCTGTTGCAGAAATGCCTCCAGCTGCGGCCACAGGGCAATCGCTTTATCGAGCATCGGATCGCTGCCTTTGGCGTACGCCCCGACGCTTACCAGATCGCGGTTGCGCTGGAAGCTGGAGAGCAGTTGTTTGAAGTTACGCACGCGGGCGTAGTGTTGTTCGGTGATCAAGGCCGTCATCGCACGGCTGATCGACGCTTCAATATCAATCGCCGGGTAGTGCCCGGCTTCGGCCAGACGGCGCGACAGCACGATATGGCCGTCGAGGATCGCGCGCGCGGAGTCGGCAATCGGGTCCTGCTGGTCATCGCCTTCGGTCAGTACCGTATAGAACGCGGTGATGGAGCCTCCGCCGCTGATGCCGTTCCCCGCGCGCTCAACTAACGCCGGGAGCTTGGCGAAGACCGACGGCGGGTAACCTTTGGTCGCGGGCGGCTCGCCGATGGCCAGCGCAATCTCACGCTGCGCCATCGCGTAGCGGGTCAGGGAGTCCATAATCAGCAGCACGTGCTGGCCCCGGTCGCGGAAATCTTCCGCGATACGCGTGGCGTAGGCGGCACCCTGCATACGCAGCAGCGGCGACACGTCCGCCGGGGCGGCGATCACCACCGAGCGGGCGCGACCCTCCGCACCAAGAATGTTTTCGATGAAATCTTTGACTTCGCGACCACGCTCACCAATCAGGCCGACGACGATAACGTCCGCCTGGGTATAACGCGCCATCATGCCGAGCAGGACCGATTTACCCACGCCGGAGCCGGCAAACAGCCCCATACGCTGGCCGCGTCCCACGGTGAGCAGGGCGTTAATTGGCCGCACGCCGGTATCCAGTACGTGCTCGATTGGCGTGCGTTGCAGCGGGTTAAAGGGTTGGGTGATCAGCGCGCCGGTTTCGGTGGTATCAGGGGAGGGCAGGCCATCGAGCGGTTTGCCGCTCCCGTCCAGCACGCGGCCCAGCAGCGCCGGACCGAGCGGGAGCTGTTTGCCGCTTTGCAGGCCGTCACCGCTGATGTTTTTTGCGTAGACGCGGGCGCCGGGCAAAATCCCTTCCACTTCCTCAAGGGGCATCAGAAACAGTCGCTGGCCGTTAAACCCGACCACTTCACTTTCCACTTCACGCGTCTCACTCCCGTCCTGACGCTCAATCACGCAGGTGGCGCCGAGCGGAAGTTGCAGACCCGTGGCTTCCAGGACCAGACCGGTGGCACGCGTCAGGCGTCCATAACGACGAACGGATGGCAGCTGCGCCATCTTCGTTTCAAAATTATCGAGCGTGTTAAGCCAGCGCGTAAGGCGTGCGGTCATCAGACGACTCCCGGTGCCGCCAGGCGGCACAGTTCCTGCCAGCGGGTCGCGACGCTGGCATCCAGATCGCCCTCATCCGCCGAGACCTTACAGCCTCCGTGATGGAGCGACGGATCGCCGCGCAGCCGCCAGCCGTGCAGGCTCAGCGTCGCGCCGAGGCTCTCTTCCACGCGCTGCAAATCATCAGGATGCACGCGCAGCTGCGGTTTGCCGCTGAACAGCGGCTCCTGCTGGAGCAGCCCCTGGATTTGCTTAATCAGCGCGGCGTTATCCACGACCGGCGTCTGGCCGATCACCTGACGGGCCGCCTCCAGCGCCATCTGCATCAGGCGCGAGGCAATCACGCTGTCGAGCGCATCCAGCGTGTGCTGAAACTCGCTCACCAGCTGCTGCATACGGGCATGCAGCGGCGCCTGCTGCTGGCGCGCCTGCTCAATGCCCTGCTCTAAACCTTTCGCCAGCCCTTCCTGATAACCCTGTGCGTGCCCGGTCTGACGGCCTTCGTTCATCCCGGCGTTGAAGCCCTGCTCGTGCGCCTGCATTTGCATCTGGGCCAGCATCTGGGCGCGCTGTTCCTCTTCACTCAGCTCGGGCACGCCCGCCCCGGCGTCGCCCTCATCGGACGACACTATGGCAGGGGTGAACTCTGCGGTGGGAGGGGAGAGGTCGTCAGGCGTCCAGCGCTTCCACGACAGTTCATCAGACATAGGTGTCGTCTCCGCTGCCAATCACCATCTCGCCGGTTTCTGCCAGACGACGAACAATAAGCAGGATCGCTTTCTGTTCGTTCTCCACCTGAGACAAACGCACCGGGCCACGGTTGGCCAGGTCGTCGCGCAGGATATCGGCCGCACGCTGGGACATGTTGCGCAGGAACTTCTCGCGCAGCGGCTGCTCGGCGCCTTTGAGGGCGATAAGCAGGGACTCCGAATCCACTTCCTGAAGCAGGCGCTGGATGCTGCGATCGTCCACTTCGACCAGGTTTTCGAACAGGAACATCTCGTCGATAATTTTCTGCGCCAGTTCGCCGTCGAACTCGCGCACCGCCGTAATAACCGCCTCTTCCTGCTGCGTTTTCATCAGGTTGATGATTTCCGCTGCCGTTCTCACGCCGCCCATTTTGCTGCGCTTGAGGTTCTGGCCGTCGAGCAGGTTGTTCAGCACTTCGGTCAGCTCCGCCAGCGCGGCTGGCTGGACGCCGCCGAAGGTGGCGATACGCAGCATCACGTCGTGGCGCAGGCGCTCGTCGAACAGCGCCAGAATATCGGCCGCCTGGCCCCGTTTGAGGTGGACCAGAATGGTGGCGATAATCTGCGGGTGCTCGTCGCGAATAAGATCGGCGGCGCTTTGCGGTTCCATAAAGTTGAGCGTTTCGATCCCGCTGGCGGTGTCGCGCGTTTCGAGAATATCTTCCAGCAGGCTGGCGGCGCGTTCTTCGCCCAGCGCCTTAACCAGCACGGAGCGCAGGTATTCGTTGGCGTTGACGTTGAGCGCAGCAAACTGCTCGGCTTCCTGCTCAAACTCCGCCAGCACTTCGGTCAGCTGCTTGTTGGAGATCTGGCGCACGTTGGCCATCGCCGCGCTGAGGATCTGCACTTCTCGCTGAGAGAGGTGTTTAAACACCTCCGCCGCGCGATCTTCGCCAATGGTCATCAGCAGGATGACGCTCTTATCGGTGCCTGTAAGCGTATTACTCATGTTCGTTACCCATCCAACCGCGGATGACCAGCGCGACGACGCGCGGATCGTTATCTGACATTTCGCGAATGCGCTGGCTCATCACCTCTGCGCCCATTCGCTGGTTAGCACGGCGCTGCTGCATCTGTTCATCTTTGCTGAGACGAACTTCAACCGCTTCTTCCTCGTCCGGACGCGCGTTCTTCTGTTCCAGCGCGGCTTTTTCGGCTTCAGCGCGACGCTGAAGCTGAGGACGGACACCCTTACGCCACAGCAGCCACGCGACAATCAGCACCAGCAGCCAGCGGCCTGCGGACATCAGCTGATCGAAGAACGCCTGCTGTTGCCAGAACGGCAGTTCGCCACCGGTCTCATCCACCGGGTTGAACGGTGAGTTCACAACGTTGAGGGTATCGCCACGTTTTTCAGAGAAACCCATCGCTTCGCGGGTCAAATCTTCGATCTGCTTCATCTGCTCCGCCGTGAGCGGCAGCGGTTTACCGTCCGGCAGCGTTTTGTAGTTCACCACCACGGCAACAGAGAGACGCTGAATATCGCCCGTGTTCAGTTTGGTATGGCGGATAGTCCGGTCGACTTCGTAGTTGGTCGTTTCGTTACGGCTGCTGTTACGCGGGCCGGCACTGTTCGCGGTCGAGGTCGTCTGCTGATTCGTTTGCTGACCGTTCTGCGGGTTGGCCGGCGGCGTGGAGATTGGCGCGGCGTTGGCAGGCGCAGGCTGGTTAGAGAGCGCACCCGGCACACCGCCAGGATACTGGCCACCGACCTGTTCCGTCTCATTGATCTGACGCGAGCGTAACACGGCGCGAGAAGCATCCCCGTTCGGGGCGTACTGCTCTTCGGTCTGTTCTTTATTCGAGAAATCAATCTGCGCGGTGACCTGCGCATGCACGTTGCTGTTGCCCACCACAGGGCCCAGAATCGCTTCGATGCGACGCTGGAGACGGCCTTCCACGTCGGCGGCGTATTTCAGCTGGGCGTCGTTGAGATCGCGCCCGGCGGTGTTGGACTGCGTCAGCAGGTGACCGCTCTGATCCACCAGCGTAACGTTACCCGGCGGCAGACCGGCTACCGCACTGGAGACCAGGTGCGTGACGGCGCTGATCTGCCCTTCATCCAGCGCACGACCGGGTTCGAGGTTAACCGTCACAGAGGCAGAAGGGGACTTTTGTTCGCGGACAAACAGGGACGGCTTAGGCATCGCCAGGTGCACGCGGGCACTTTTCACCGGGCCTAAGGTTTCAATCGTACGGGCCAGCTCACCTTCCAGCGCGCGCTGGTAGTTAACCTGCTCGCTGAACTGGCTGATGCCGAATTTTTCCTGATCCAGCAGTTCAAACCCAACCGCGCCGCCTTTCGGCAGCCCCTGCTGGGCGAGACGCAGGCGAAGCTCGTGCACTTTATCTGCCGGCACTTCAAGCGCACCGCCGTTATCGGCAAAGCGATACGGGATGTTCATCTGGGTCAACTGGGTGACGATGGCACCGCCATCCTGGTCGGAAAGGTTGCTGTAGAGCGTGCGGTAATCCGGGCTTTTTGCCCATAAGACCATCGCGACAACGATCGCAATGGCGGCAGCGCCTGCCACAATCAACGGGATCTTAGGGTTGGCGCGAAGGCGGTTCATCCACTCGAGTGATTTATTCTGCGGCGCTGTCGATGCTGCTGTCGCACTCATTGCGCACCTCTTAAATCCTGGTGGTTTACGTTATTCGTGTAGAGAAACAAAACTGACTCCCGGGTCGGCAAACACGACAAAAGTTCCATACTGATGGCCCTGCCATTATTTGATGATTCGTGATTTTCTATGCGTCAAATAACCTGGTTTTTTAACGCTATTTACCGCCATTATCTTATTGACAAGCTGTTAGTCTTGACCTCGTAAAAAACCATCCAGGGGAGAGTCATGGCTATACAGGGCATTGAAGGGGTACTCAGTCAGTTACAGGCGACGGCGATGACCGCCCGTAATCAGAGCGTAACTGACCAGCCGCAGGGCATTAGCTTCGCCGGTCAACTGCATGCGGCGCTGGACAGGATCAGCGATAAGCAAAACGCGGCCCGTACCCAGGCTGAGAGATTTACCCTCGGTGAACCCGGCGTGGCGCTCAACGATGTGATGGCCGATCTGCAAAAAGCGTCGGTGTCATTGCAGATGGGGTTGCAGGTGCGTAACAAGCTGGTGTCGGCGTATCAGGACGTGATGTCGATGCAGGTGTGAAACCTTCCAATCTTACGCTGGCAGCCTGATGGCTTTAATGCCACAATATTTTTTTCTTCGCATGCAGGAAAGATGATGAAAAAAGTAGCAATTGTGGCTGCAATGCTGACGTTAGCGGGATGCGTTCAGGTCGAAAACTATCAGGAAGTGGTTAAGCATCCGGCACCTTCGAATCTGGCAGGTTACTGGCAGTCGAAAGGGCCGCAGAGCGCGATGGTGAGCCCGGAGGCGATTGCCACGCTGGTGGTGACGCCAGAGGGTGATACCCTGGACTGCCGTCAGTGGCAGCGCGTTATCGCGGTGCCGGGTAAGATCATGCTGCGTTCAGCTGATTATTATAACGTGACCGAAAAACGAGACGTCTATCCGCTCGATCGTGATGGGGCGGCGCTGGAGTATGACGGCATGGAACTGTACAAGGTTGACCGCCCAACGGTGGAATGCGCAGATTACCTGAGCAAGAATCCTCTGGAGAGTAAGCTTCCGTAACCGTTTTGGAGTTTGCGCCCTCTACCCGTGGTCTGAGGGATCTCCACAAAATAATGCCTTCACCGTCGGCCCCCTCTCCCTGGAGGGAGAGGGCTGGGGTGAGGGGGAACATACGGCTCTGGTGGTCATTCCGTTCACTTTAAGACCGCACTGTTCCAGCACTACAGCGCGTCCTCAATCACCCAGACGCTGACGCTTCCCCCGTTACAGAAGAACGTCCCTTCGCCATCCGCCGCCGTGGTCACGGTTTCCTCGCGGTTGCCTAAAAAATCCCGCCAGGTCTTATTGCCGTAATTCTCGCCGAGGCAGATCGTCTTCTCACCGTTATCACCATTCGACAGCACCACCACACAGCCCGGGTGCTCCTCTGTCCCGCTGCGGCTAAACGCAATGCAGTTTGGATGATCGAAAAAGAGGGTTTGCACGCCGTGGGCAAAACGCTGCCGGGCGAGGATCAGCTCGTGGAGCTGTTCAATCACCGGCATATCAATGTGATACGTCTCACCATCCCCGCCAGTGTCGTCATAGCTGGCGCCAAAAAGATCCGGGTAGAACACGCTCGGCACGCCGTTTTCACGCAGCAGGATGAGCGCGTAGGCCAGCGGTTTGAACCAGGCTTCAACCGGGGCTTCCAGCGCCTGCAAGGGCTGGGTGTCATGGTTGGCCACCAGCGTTACGGCATGGAACGGATCGGCTTCCACCAGCGTACCGGTGAAAATCTGGCTCATATCGTAGTCGCGTCCCTGGCGTGACGCTTCGTGAAATTTCATTTGCAGCGGCGCGTCAAACAACATGGTTTTGCCGTCCACCTGATTGATGTATTGCTGCAATTTATCCACTTCGTGAGACCAGTATTCCGCCACAATAAACAGAGGCTGCGGGGCCACCTCCTGGACATGTTCAATCCACTCTTTATAGAACCAGGCTGGAATGTGTTTTACCGCGTCCAGGCGGAAGCCGTCGCAGTGCGTTTGCTCCATCACCCAGCGCGCCCAGTATTTGATCTCCTCCGTCACCGCGTGGTTGCGAAAATCAATATTTTCACCCATCAGGTAATCGAAATTGCCCATCTCGTCGTCGACCTGATCGTTCCAGCCTTCGCCGGTGTAGTCGTTAACGATTTTGAAGATACCGTCCTCACTGGGATTTTCAATGTGGTCGATACCGCTAAAGCATTTGTAATCCCAGATGAACTGCGAATACTGCCCGGCCCGAACGGGGAAGGTGTAGCGCGTCCAGGCTTCACATTCGATGATCTCATCGCTGATTTGGGTGCGATCCTGAGCATCCACGCGTTGCACGCGGACGGGTTCCTTTTCATCGGCGCCCATTTTGTGGTTGACCACCACGTCCAGAAGCACCGCAATCTGGTTGCTTTTTAAGGCGTTGATGGCCTCCAGCAGCTGGGCTTTATCGCCGTATTTGGTGGCGACGCTGCCTTTCTGGTCAAACTCACCGAGGTCGAAAAGGTCATAAGAGTCATACCCGACGGAATAGCCGCCGGATGCCCCTTTGTATGCCGGCGGTAACCAGACCATATTGATGCCGATTTCGTTCAGGTTGGGGGCTAATGCCGTGACTTCTCGCCACAGTTCACCGCCGGTGGGGTAGTACCAGTGAAAACATTGTAAAAGTGTTGGGTTGCGCATGCACCATCTCCATGAGGTCGCGAAACTCAAGTATGGAGCAGGTTTGGCAGAAATGCCTGGCGAACGAAACGGTTAACGCTTGCCCGCCAGTTAAATGGCTAATTAATATCGCTATTACTTTGCGGAACCAGGACATGACCGCCCTGATTACCGTAGGTGGAGAGAACGGTTTTCTGGATGGAGGATTGCCCAACCAGCTTCGCCAGCTCATCCATTCTGGCTTGCAGCAATGTTTTTACCTGGCCTTCGTTGTCCAGGATCACCCGCAGCGTCGGGCGAAGCTGCTCCTGAATCTGCATCGAAGGTTCACTTTCCTGAGTGAGACGAGCCAGTGAGTGCACCGCATTAACATAGTCGGTTTCACAGATGATTAGATCATCCCATAGTCCCTGCCGCGCCAGTCGCAACATCAACTGGCTCTGCTCAAGGAGTTGCTGATAAAGGGCATAAAGTTGCGGTGCGTTACTCATTAGACGGCGTCCTGCATCAGTTGTGGCGTACCGGCAACCTCCTTCCACCCGTCAGCGATATTGCGCAGCAGGTTTTCCACCTCTTCGATGGCGCTGGCGTCGTTATTCACGTTGGCGTGCAGGAGGCGACGTACCATATAGGCATAAAGGGCAATCAGGTTTTGCGTAAGCTCATCACCGTTATTTTCCACCAGGCCAACCTTCAGCCCGTTTTCGATAATGTTGATGGCTTTTGAGAGCGCCAGCCCTTTAGCAGGAATATTACCGTCTGCCAGGAACAGACGCGCGCGTACCAGCGCGCTGAGGGCTCCATCAAATAGCATGATTACCAGCTGCTGCTGGCTGGCGCTCATCACCGCGCTTTCAACTTCTATCTTTGCGTAGGCCTGCGTGCCTTTTGCGCCGTACATGTTATCCCCCTCGGGTCTGATTAGCGTTTACTACTTGTTGCTGGACGTATTTTCGAACTGCTGCGTCAGGTAGCTGCTGGTGTTGTTCAGCGAGGTCATCAGTACGTCCAGCTGGGTAAACTGGGCTTTGTACTGCGCCACTCTTGCATCAATACGTTCGCTCACGGCGTTATATTGATCCGTTAACTTGTTCAGCGTTTTGCTGACGCCATCTTTGGCCGCCTGGATAATGCCTTTACTGGAAAGCCAGTCAGTCAGATGGGTGGCCATGGTGGTGGTGATCCCGGTGGTTTTTCCGTCACCTACAACCAGATCTTTCACCGCAGACGGGTTATCCGTCAGCGCTTTTTTCAGCTTTTCGCTGCTCAGCTCCAGCTTGCCCGTGCTTGGATCTGAGGTAATGCCAACCTGAGACAGCGTTTTATAGGCGGTTCCGCCGACGGTGTTGCTCAGCATGGTTTTCAGCTGCGTCTGGATAGTACGCAGCGTAGTGTCTCCGAGCAGGGCGCCGTTGCTGGAATCCTGCGCATCTGTGCCCGCATCAACCGCCGTATATTTGGTTAACGATGCAAAGCTGTCCTGAAGGGTGTTGTAGGCATCCACCCAGGCTTTCATCGCCGTTTCCGCTTTAGACGTATCTTTAGTAATCGTCAGCGTCTGGTTACCGGTGGTGACGTCGTTCAGGTTCAGGGTGATATCTTCCAGCGCATCGCTAATGGTGTTGCTGCTGTTTTCGATATCTACGTTATTCACCTTCAGCTTCGCGTTTTGCGCGGTAACGCTTTCCATCATACCGTTGCTGGCATCGGTGCTGGTGCCGTTGTAACCCATAAAGGATTGCAGGGCGCTATCGCCGCTTACGCTGATGCTGACCGCGTTGTCCGCTCCGGTTTCGGTGGAGGTGATGGACAGACGATATTGACCATTACCGACGTTAATAATACTGGCGGTCACGCCGGCGTCAGCTTTGTTAATCGCATCGCGAATGCCGGTCAGCGAGGAATTTGCCGCGCTGATATCGATGGTCACCGGATCTTTACCGTTTCCGGCGGTAAAGGTGATCTTGCTGTCAGCCGTGGCAATGGCCGTTTTGGTATCCGGCTGTGCGTTTTTGGTCGTCAGGGTTTGCGCCTGCGCCAGCTGCGACACGCTGATGGTGTATTTACCGGCAATCGCGCTGCCGGTAGTGGTGGCGCTGAATGCCGTGGAGCTACTCGACGTGCTGGTCGCCGTAAACAGGTCGGCTTTATTCAGCGCGGTGTTTGCAGTCTGAAACGCTTCCAGCGAACTCTTCAACGTGCCGTAAGCGCTAAGCTTGGCGGTATAAGATGACTGTTGTTTGGTTATCGGCGTCAACTGTGCTTTTTCGGCCGTGGTCAGACTATCCAGAATGTCTGCTAACTTAAGACCCGAACCGATCCCCAATGATGAAATACTTGCCATATTTATTCCTTAATCTATCGACACGTAGAACGAATAGTGGGGTTATCGGCTTTTATGGGGGAAAGTTTACGGTTAATTTCTTTTTTTTAATGGCGGGAATAACGGTAATAGAGAAGAGCTTTTCCGTGGCTAAAAAAATTAACGCGATCCTGAAAAAAAATCTAAAGGTTGGTTTGGACCAGACGATAACACCTTTGACGGCGATGAAGCCGAAGGGTGGAAACCCAAATCTAACCAAACAGATTTGATGAACAACAGGAATCGAAATCATGGCACAAGTCATTAATACCAACAGCCTCTCGCTGATCACTCAGAACAACATCAACAAGAACCAGTCCGCTCTGTCTTCTTCTATCGAGCGTCTGTCTTCTGGTCTGCGTATCAACAGCGCGAAAGATGACGCTGCGGGCCAGGCTATCGCTAACCGCTTCACCTCTAACATCAAAGGTCTGACTCAGGCTGCACGTAACGCTAACGACGGTATCTCTCTGGCACAGACCACTGAAGGCGCGCTGTCTGAAATCAACAACAACCTGCAGCGTGTTCGTGAACTGACCGTTCAGGCAACTACCGGTACTAACTCTGATTCTGACCTGACCTCAATCCAGGACGAAATTAAATCCCGTTTGGAAGAGATTGACCGTGTATCGGGCCAGACTCAGTTCAACGGCGTGAACGTGCTGGCGAAAGACGGCACTATGAAAATTCAGGTTGGCGCGAACGATGGACAGACCATCTCCATCGATCTGCAGCAAATTGATTCCTCGACTCTGGGTCTGAAAGGTTTCTCAGTAAATGGCAATGAACTGAAAGTTGGTGATGCAATTACCAATGTAGATCTGGGTGGTACAGCAGCACCAGTAGCTGTTAGCTATGCAGCTGGAACCGCGACTACTTTAGGTATCACTGATACATCAAACCTGAGCTTCCATAACGTTCTCGATTCAGATGGTGCGGCGACTAACCAATATGTTGTCAAATCCGGCGATGATTACTATTCAGCAAAACTGAATGCTGCAACAGGTGAAGTTACACTTGATACTACAGATGTAGCCTACACCACTGAGAGCGGTGCTACAGCAACTCAGAACGGCGTCGCCATTAAAATGGCCAACGCCAAAGACACTGGCACTGCAACTGGCTATGTCACTGTTGAAGGGAAAAACTATACTGCGACAGCTGCTGGAACAACAACAGTAGTTGTCGGTACTACTGCTGAATTCAGTGGCGCATCTACCAATGATCCATTAGCGCTTCTGGACAAAGCTATTGCACAAGTAGATAGCTTCCGTTCTTCACTGGGTGCGGTTCAAAACCGTCTGAGCTCTGCCGTAACCAACCTGAACAACACCACCACCAACCTGTCTGAAGCGCAGTCCCGTATTCAGGACGCCGACTATGCGACCGAAGTGTCAAATATGTCTAAAGCGCAGATCGTTCAGCAGGCTGGTAACTCCGTGCTGTCCAAAGCTAACCAGGTTCCTCAGCAGGTTCTGTCTCTGCTGCAAGGCTAATCGCCTGATTACGCTTAAACCCCGCTTCGGCGGGGTTTTTTCTATCCACGCACAAGCGTAACCCCCCAAATAACCCCTCATTTCACCCACTATTCACCCGATTAAAACCCCTCCAGAATCGGATAATCATGCCGATAACTCAACTAACGCAGGGCTGTTTATCGTGAATTCACTCTATACCGCTGAAGGTGTAATGGATAAACACTCGCTGTGGCAGCGTTATGTTCCGCTGGTGCGTCACGAAGCATTGCGCCTCCAGGTGCGTTTGCCGGCGAGCGTGGAACTGGACGATCTGCTACAGGCGGGCGGTATCGGGTTATTGAATGCAGTTGACCGGTACGACGCTCTGCAAGGAACGGCATTTACGACTTACGCAGTGCAGCGTATTCGTGGTGCGATGCTGGACGAGCTGCGCAGCCGCGACTGGGTGCCGCGCAGCGTTCGCCGCAACGCGCGCGAAGTGGCGCATGCGATGGGGCAGCTGGAACAGGAACTGGGGCGCAACGCGACGGAAACCGAAGTGGCGGAGCGCCTGGGCATTCCTGTTGAAGAGTATCGCCAGATGTTGCTCGATACCAATAACAGCCAACTCTTCTCTTATGATGAGTGGCGCGAAGAGCATGGCGATAGCATCGAGCTGGTGACGGATGAGCATCAGCAAGAAAACCCGTTACACCACTTACTGGAAGGGAATTTACGCCAGCGCGTGATGGAAGCGATTGAAGCTTTACCTGAACGTGAGCAACTGGTGTTAACCCTCTATTACCAGGAAGAGCTCAATCTCAAAGAGATTGGCGCCGTGCTGGAGGTGGGCGAGTCACGGGTGAGCCAGCTGCACAGCCAGGCCATTAAACGCCTGCGCACAAAACTGGGTAAGTTATAGGTGAGTCATTCGCCTTGGAAATGCCGCACAACGTATTGACAACCAGGAGTTATCATGACGGTGCAGCAATCTAAAAGACGGCCTTTAAGCCGCTACCTGAAAGACTTTAAACACAGCCAGACGCATTGCGCCCACTGTAAAAAATTACTCGACCGCATCACGCTGGTTCGTCGCGGTGAAATCGTGAATAAGATTGCGATTTCCCGCCTCGACACGCTGATGGATGAAGCCGCCTGGCTTGAAGAGCAAAAAGAGTGGGTAGCGCTTTGCCGTTTCTGTGGCGATCTCCACTGCAAAGAGCAAAGCGACTTCTTCGATATTATCGGCTTCAAGCAGTTCCTGTTTGAACAAACGGAGATGAGTCACGGCACCGTGCGTGAATACGTGGTTCGCCTGCGCCGCCTGGGTCAGCATTTGACCATGCAAAATATCTCCCGCGATCTGCTGACGACCGGATACCTGGATGAAAATCTGGAGCCCTGGCTGCCCGCCACCAGTACCAACAATTACCGCATCGCGCTGCGAAAGTACGCGCAATATAAAGTCCAGATGCCGGGCGTCATAAAGCAGAAAGTCCACGCCGGAACAACTTCTGATATATATTAAAAAAGAATAAGATGTAGCGCAGCCGCCTTTGACGTTGCAGGCGATTTCTCTACACTACTCAAAAATTCCACTGTATCGGAGTACTTATGAAATTAGCAGTTCTGGGTCGTCAGGCGCTGATGGGGATGATGGCCGTTGCGCTGGTCGCGGGGATGAGCGTGAAAACGTTCGCGGCAGATAATCTGCTCAACAAAGTCAAAGAGCGCGGCACGCTGCTGGTTGGGCTGGAAGGAACCTATCCTCCGTTCAGCTTCCAGGGCGACGACGGTAAGCTGACCGGTTTTGAAGTGGAGTTTGCGCAAGAGCTGGCCAAGCATCTCGGCGTCAAAGCCTCCCTGAAACCGACCAAATGGGATGGTATGCTGGCGTCACTGGATTCCAAACGTATCGACGTGGTGATTAACCAGGTGACCATTTCTGACGAGCGTAAGAAGAAGTATGACTTCTCTACGCCGTACACCGTCTCCGGTATCCAGGCGCTGGTGAAGAAAGGTAACGAAGGCAGCATCAAATCCGCCGCGGATCTGAAAGGTAAGAAAGTCGGCGTCGGTCTGGGCACCAACTACGAAGAGTGGCTGCGCCAGAACGTGCAGGGCGTGGACATCCGCACCTATGATGATGACCCGACGAAATACCAGGATCTGCGCGTAGGCCGTATCGACGCCATTCTGGTTGACCGCCTGGCAGCGCTGGATCTGGTGAAGAAAACCAACAATACCCTGGCCGTCGCGGGCGATGCATTCTCCCGTCAGGAGTCCGGCGTGGCGGTGCGTAAAGGTAACGAAGATCTGCTGAAAGCCATTGATGCTGCCATTGCTGAAATGCAGAAAGACGGCAGCCTGAAGGCGCTTTCTGAGAAGTGGTTCGGCGCAGACGTGACGAAATAAGTCTCTGACCGACAAAAAAAGGCGCTTTTAAAAGCGCCTTTTTTATTTCTCGTGCGTCTGCGTGCATAATGAAATAACAATTGTTTGCGTGACCGGAGGAACCATGTCACTACAGAATTTAACGCGCTTTCCCCGTCTGGAATTTATCGGCGCACCCACGCCGCTGGAGTATCTGCCGCGATTTTCTGACTATCTGGGGCGCGATATTTTCATTAAGCGTGACGATGTGACGCCCATGGCGATGGGCGGGAATAAGCTGCGCAAGCTGGAATTTCTCGCCGCCGATGCCCTGCGCGAGGGCGCGGATACGCTGATCACCGCCGGGGCAATTCAGTCTAACCACGTTCGCCAGACGGCGGCAGTGGCGGCGAAGCTGGGCCTTCACTGCGTAGCCCTGCTGGAGAACCCGATTGGCACGCAGGCAGAGAATTACCTGACTAACGGTAACCGCCTGATGCTGGATCTGTTCAACGTGCAGGTTGAAATGGTTGACGCGTTGACCGACCCGGCTGCACAGCTTGATGAACTGGCGACGCGCCTGGAAGCGCAGGGCTTTCGTCCGTACGTCATCCCGGTTGGCGGCTCGAATGCGCTGGGTGCTCTCGGCTATGTTGAGAGCGCGCTGGAAATCGCCCAGCAGTGCGAAGGCGCGGTGAGTTTGTCCTCGGTGGTAGTGGCGTCCGGCAGCGCGGGGACCCATGCCGGTTTAGCGGTCGGGCTTGAGCAACTGATGCCGGACGTAGAGTTGATTGGCGTGACGGTTTCCAGAAGCGTTGCGGATCAAAAGCCGAAAGTCGTCACCCTGCAACAGGCGGTGGCAGAACAGCTTGCGCTTCAGGCGAAGGCGGAAATATTGCTGTGGGATGACTACTTCGCGCCGGGCTATGGTACCCCCAATGATGAAGGGATGGAGGCCGTTAAGCTGCTGGCCCGCCTCGAAGGTATTCTGCTTGACCCTGTCTATACCGGTAAGGCGATGGCGGGCCTTATCGACGGTATCGCCCGCAAGCGCTTTAAGGATGAAGGACCCATTTTGTTTGTTCATACTGGCGGGGCGCCTGCGCTGTTTGCCTATCATCCCCATGTCTAAAAATCAGGTAGAAAAATAATAATGCAAGAAAGTATTCAACTGGTTATTGATTCGCTGCCGTTCTTGCTTAAGGGCGCGGTGTTTACTTTACAGCTCAGTATCGGCGGGATGTTCTTCGGGCTGGTGCTCGGGTTTGTGCTGGCACTGATGCGCATGTCGAACATCTGGCCGGTGCGGTGGCTGGCGCGGTTTTACATCTCCGTGTTTCGCGGAACGCCGCTTATCGCCCAGCTGTTTATGATTTACTACGGGCTGCCCCAGTTCGGTATCGAGCTGGATCCGATCCCGGCGGCGATGATTGGCCTGTCGCTGAATACGGCGGCGTACACCTCTGAAACGCTGCGTGCGGCGATCTCGTCCATCGATAAAGGACAGTGGGAAGCGGCGGCCAGTATCGGGATGACCCCGTGGCAGACGCTGCGCCGGGCGATCCTGCCCCAGGCGGCGCGCGTGGCGCTACCTCCGCTGAGCAACAGCTTTATCAGCCTGGTGAAAGACACCTCGCTTGCGGCGACCATTCAGGTGCCGGAGCTGTTCCGTCAGGCGCAGCTGATCACCTCGCGCACGCTGGAAGTGTTTACCATGTATCTGGCGGCCTCGCTGATTTACTGGGTGATGGCGACGGTGCTGTCCGCCCTGCAAAACTATTTTGAAAACCAGCTTAACCGCCAGGAGCGAGATCCAAAATGAGTGCAATTGACGTCAAAAACCTGGTGAAAAAATTCCACGGGCAAACGGTGCTGCACGGCATCGACCTTGAGGTTGAGCAGGGCGAAGTGGTGGCAATTATCGGCCCGAGTGGGTCAGGGAAAACCACGCTGTTGCGCAGCATTAATTTGCTTGAGCAGCCTGAAGGCGGGACGATCCGCGTGGGCGATATCACCATTGATACCGGGAAACCCATCAGCCAGCAAAAAGGGCTGATTCGCCGCCTGCGTCAGCATGTTGGCTTCGTATTCCAGAGCTTTAATCTCTTTCCGCACCGTACGGTGCTGGAAAATATTATCGAAGGTCCGGTCATCGTAAAGGGTGAACCAAAGGAAGACGCGACGGCCCGCGCCCGCGAGCTGCTGGCGAAGGTTGGCCTGGCCGGGAAGGAGACGAGCTATCCGCGTCGGTTATCTGGCGGACAGCAGCAGCGTGTCGCCATTGCGCGCGCGCTGGCGATGCGCCCGGATGTGATCCTGTTCGACGAACCCACATCCGCACTCGATCCTGAGCTGGTCGGGGAAGTGCTTAACACTATCCGACAGCTGGCGCAGGAAAAACGCACGATGGTGATTGTGACGCATGAAATGAGCTTCGCTCGCGACGTTGCCGATCGGGCAATTTTCATGGATCAGGGGCGAATAGTAGAGCAGGGGCCAGCTAAGGCGCTGTTTGCCAATCCTCAGCAGCCTCGAACCCGCCAGTTCCTTGAAAAATTCTTAATGCAGTAGCATTTTCACGCTCAATTTGCTCCAGATGTCGCTTCTGGAGCAAATTATCCTCCCATAACTTCAGTTTTGTTGATTTTTTATTCCGCCCGATGTGGATAAGCCATCGCCAAATTAAAGATAATCCGTCTGTGGTCGATATTTTATATAAATGATCCTGCTTTATGTGTTAGGTTATATTCACCATAATAATGATTATCTTTATCAGAGGCTTCATTCGGCAAGTATGAGGGATATAGACTTTTTCACCTGGCGACGGGAATGCGTCCTCCGGTTTCAGGAAATGACCTGTGCTGACGAGGTATATCAGGAACTTCAGCGACAAACGCAGGCGCTTGAATTCGATTATTATGCGCTTTGTGTTCGACACCCTGTGCCATTTACCCGCCCGCGAACATCCGTCCATTCCAGTTATCCGCAACAATGGATGGCGCAATATCAATCCGAGAATTATTTCGCCATTGACCCGGTACTGAAGCCGGAGAATTTCATTCAGGGTCATTTGCCCTGGACGGATGAATTATTCACGGATGCCCAGCAATTATGGGACGGCGCTCGGGACCACGGTTTACGTAAGGGAATAACCCAGTGTCTGATGCTGCCAAATCATGCGCTCGGCTTCCTCTCCGTGTCATGTACTAGCTTACAGGCACACTCGATATCCAGTGAAGAGATTGAGCTGCGTTTACAAATGCTGGTTCAGATGGCGCTCACTACACTGTTGCGCTTTGAACATGAGACGGTGATGCCGCCGGAAATGAAATTCAGCAAGCGTGAACGGGAAATTCTGAAGTGGACCGCAGAAGGGAAGACGTCGGCAGAAATCGCCATCATTCTTTCCATCTCGGAAAATACCGTCAACTTCCATCAGAAGAATATGCAGAAGAAATTCAACGCGCCGAATAAGATCCAGATAGCGTGTTATGCCGCGGCGACTGGGCTTATTTGACTGATATCACGTTCTGCGTGTCAGACGAGGAGAAGGCTGAATGCATTGCATCCAGCCTTTTTTGTTACTGGCGGTAGGCTTGTTTAATTTGCTTAACTGTATTGGCAAAAACAGCGGATTCCGCCTGATCTTCCATCTGCGCGATCTGTTTTTCCATTTTAATGATCACACGTCCAGCATCAGCCTGGCCCATCGCCTGTAGCATAAGCGTCAGCAGCGACTTCAGGCAGTTTACTTCCTGTGCCAGTTCCTGGTTATTCTCGGCAGTGGCAAATTCAGGTGTGCTCATTTATTTTCCTCATTATAAAACAGCGCATGAGCGCGACGATGAAAGTTAAGGCGGCGGAGTATACCACAAGCTGCGGCAAAAAATGCAGTGGTTGTTTTTTATACTTTTACGCGTATTGATTATTGGCCGGTGCGGATTATGAAGGTAATCTGCCCAATATGTTAGCGACAATTAAATGTTTATCGCCGGTACGCCATCCGTTAATTGTTGTTACAAAAAAATGAGAGCATTTTTTAGTTTACGTTAACAAATGTTTTGGTGGCTTTTTGAATGCTGGTGCTAAAAAAATAGCGGTAAAGCCCAGTACACATGGGTTTTCTTTCCACTTACTGTACAGCCTAATTTCCAAAAACGAGACCCGAATCGTATAGCCGATTTTTTAGCGTTTTAATCTTGCATGGAAAACCGTTAATATAAACCCAATTAGCAGTCAGTAGCGTTATCCCTATTCTGGAGACATTTCCTTTGATCAACGTCCTTCTTGTTGATGACCACGAACTGGTGCGCGCAGGGATACGACGCATTCTTGAAGATATAAAGGGTATTAAAGTAGCCGGCGAGGCGTGCTGTGGCGAAGATGCCGTCAAATGGTGTCGCGCGAACTCCGCAGACGTGGTGCTGATGGATATGAACATGCCCGGTATTGGCGGGCTTGAAGCCACGCGCAAAATCGCGCGCATGTTTGTTGATACCAAAGTCATCATGCTGACCGTCCATACCGAAAATCCGCTGCCCGCCAGGGTCATGCAGGCGGGGGCTGCGGGGTATCTCAGTAAAGGTGCTGCACCGCAGGAAGTCGTCAATGCGATCCGCACCGTTCACGCAGGGCAGCGCTATATCGCTTCTGATATTGCTCAACAGATGGCGTTGAGTCAGATTGAACCGGAAAAAACGGAATCTCCGTTTGCCAGTTTGTCTGAGCGCGAATTGCAGATTATGCTGATGATCACTAAAGGTCAGAAGGTGAATGAGATTTCTGAACAGCTGAATCTCAGCCCGAAAACGGTCAACAGCTATCGCTATCGGATGTTCAGTAAACTGAACATCCACGGTGATGTCGAACTGACTCACCTGGCCATTCGCCATGGTTTGTGCAATGCGGAGTCGTTAATAAGTCAGTGAGTGAAGCGTTCGATTCAAAAGCATTTCTGAAAACCGTCACCAGCCAGCCTGGCGTCTACCGGATGTATGATGCTGGCGGTACGGTTATCTATGTCGGTAAGGCGAAAGATCTGAAGAAACGCCTTTCAAGTTATTTCCGCAGCAACCTTGCCTCCCGTAAAACCGAAGCGCTGGTCGCACTTATACACAACATTGATGTCACCGTAACGCACACGGAAACGGAAGCGCTGCTCCTTGAGCACAACTACATTAAGTTGTATCAGCCGCGCTACAACGTTCTGCTGCGTGATGACAAGTCCTATCCGTTTATCTTCCTGAGCGGCGACACGCACCCGCGGCTGGCGATGCATCGTGGCGCTAAGCATGCGAAAGGTGAATATTTCGGCCCCTTCCCGAATGGTTATGCCGTGCGGGAAACGCTGGCGCTTTTGCAAAAAATCTTCCCTGTTCGCCAGTGCGAAAACAGCGTTTATCGCAACCGCTCCCGGCCATGCCTGCAATATCAGATTGGCCGCTGCCTGGGACCATGCGTTGAAGGGCTGGTGAGCGAAGAAGAGTACGCGCAGCAGGTGGAATATGTCCGCCTGTTTTTAGCCGGGAAAGACGATCAGGTGCTGACGCAACTGATTACCCGCATGGAAAAAGCCAGCGCGGCGCTGGAATTTGAGGAGGCCGCACGCATCCGCGACCAGATCCAGGCGGTGCGCAGGGTGACCGAGAAGCAGTTTGTTTCCAATACGGGCGACGACCTCGATGTCATCGGCGTTGCCTTTGACGCCGGCCTGGCCTGCGTTCACGTGCTGTTTATTCGTCAGGGCAAAGTGCTCGGCAGCCGCAGTTACTTCCCGAAAGTGCCGGGCGGGACTGAGATGGGTGAAGTGGTGGAGACCTTTGTCGGCCAGTTTTATTTGCAGGGCAGCCAGATGCGTACGCTGCCCTCGGAGATCCTGCTCGACTTCACGCTGGACGATAAAACCCTGCTGGCGGACTCACTTTCAGAGCTGGCAGGTCGCCGGGTGAATGTCCAGACGAAACCGCGCGGCGATCGTGCGCGTTATCTGAAGCTGGCGCGAACCAATGCCGCCACGGCGCTGACCACCAAACTTTCCCAGCAATCGACCGTCAGCCAACGTTTAACCGCGCTTGCTGCGCTGCTCAAGCTGCCGGAAGTGAAACGCATGGAATGCTTCGACATCAGCCATACGATGGGTGAGCAGACCGTGGCGTCGTGTGTGGTCTTTGATGCCAATGGCCCACTGCGGGCAGAGTATCGTCGCTATAACATCACCGGTATAACGCCCGGTGACGATTATGCCGCCATGAATCAGGTGCTGCGTCGTCGCTATGGTAAAGCGATTGAAGAGAGTAAAATCCCGGACGTTATCCTTATCGACGGCGGGAAAGGGCAGTTGGGGCAGGCGAAGGCGGTATTCGAATCGCTCGACGTGGAGTGGGATAAGAACCATCCGCTGCTGCTAGGGGTAGCGAAAGGGGCAGATCGTAAGGCTGGCCTGGAAACGCTGTTCTTTGAGCCGGAAGGCGAGGGCTTTAGCCTGCCGCCAGATTCCCCTGCACTGCACGTGATCCAGCACATCCGAGATGAGTCGCACGATCATGCCATTAGCGGACACCGCAAAAAACGGGCGAAAGTGAAAAATACCAGTACCCTTGAGACGATTGAAGGCGTCGGGCCAAAACGTCGCCAGATGCTGTTGAAGTATATGGGCGGATTGCAAGGATTACTCAACGCCAGTATGGAAGAAATTGCAAAAGTGCCGGGTATTTCGCAAGGGCTGGCAGAAAAGATCTACTACTCGTTGAAACATTGAGGGCTCTGTAGCAACATAGAGCTAAATTTTACTGACAACAGACAGTTACCGTCATCATGCGATTTAATATCCCTACGTTGCTTACTCTCTTTCGCGTTGTGCTCATTCCGTTCTTCGTCCTGGCATTTTACCTGCCGGTCGTCTGGGCGCCTTTTGCCTGTGCGCTTATTTTCCTGATTGCCGCCGTGACGGACTGGTTTGACGGTTATCTGGCGCGTCGCTGGAACCAGAGTACCCGCTTTGGCGCGTTCCTCGATCCGGTTGCGGATAAGGTGATGGTGGCAATTGCGATGGTGCTGGTGGCGGAACATTATCATACCTGGTGGGTGACGCTGCCTGCCGCGACCATGATTGGCCGTGAGATTATTATCTCTGCCCTGCGCGAGTGGATGGCGGAGCTGGGTAAACGCAGCAGCGTGGCGGTGTCCTGGATCGGTAAAGTTAAAACCACTGCGCAGATGGCGGCGCTGGTGTGGATGCTGTGGCGTCCGAATGCCTGGGTAGAGTGGGCCGGCATTGGTCTGCTGTGGGTTGCGGCGGTGCTGACATTGTGGTCAATGTTGCAATATTTGAACGCTGCGCGCGGTGATTTGCTTGAACAGTGATCGTTTCGGCTTAATTTTCAGCAAACGATCCTGAGATGCAAAAAATAACGTTGACTCATAACGTCATATCAGTAGAATGCAACGCATCGAACGGCGGCACAGTAAGCCGGACGATAATGAAATCAAGTGCTTAGCAAGGCGTTAAATAGTTACTTGATAACATGCGGGAATAGCTCAGTTGGTAGAGCACGACCTTGCCAAGGTCGGGGTCGCGAGTTCGAGTCTCGTTTCCCGCTCCAGATTAATGCATCGGCAGTTTGCGGGTGCAGGCCGAAAGACAAAAGATTTAAGGCGCGTTAGCAAAGCGGTTATGTAGCGGATTGCAAATCCGTCTAGTCCGGTTCGACTCCGGAACGCGCCTCCACTTTCTTCCCTGGCCGGATGGTGGAATCGGTAGACACAAGGGATTTAAAATCCCTCGGCGTTCGCGCTGTGTGGGTTCAAGTCCCACTCCGGCTACCATGGGAAAACTAGAATAAAATCAATGATAAGCAGTGTCGTGTAAACCACCGAAAGGTGGTTTTTTATTTCCTAATTTTCGCCATTCGCCATTCTTTCGCCATTCGGCTTCACCATAAAAAGAGGGCATTACTGCCATCCGACTACCGGAACTATAGGAATTTTTCTATCATAACGTGCTGTCTGTGACGCGTTTTTATGACCAGCGATTCCCTGTTTTTCGTTAAGCGTGCCTTCCAGATCCGATATCCCTTTAGATTTGCTGCTACGAAGTTAGGTTATGGTAATAACCAGGCTGACTTAGTCTATGGCGTCGTTGATCTCTCTTTATCGGCATATGGTGCGGGCAGAAAAGTTTTGGGTCCCAGAGAGAGGTCCTGGAGTTTATTCCACGATTATATCAGAGGTTGGCAAGAGGCTTTTAAAACCGCAATGGCGCTGGATTTGACCAGTGGGAGCATTACGGGGTGGCAGATGTACCAGATAGCAAAAGAGAATTGATTATGTCTCAAGAGTTAGAATTTTCGCTTCATCCACCTGTTTGGCCTGCCGTGGCCTATTTCATTGTATCTATTGCAATTTTTCTCTTGCTTTATCTCGGCAAACTAAAAGTTCACAGGCTGCATAAATACCCGCTATTTATCGTGTATAGGGTGTTTGTAATCGCTATTGCAGCCGTTCAGATAAACATCTTTGCCAATGGCTACGAGTTTGTCAGCAGCTTTTTGCATATAGATTTTGACCCCTATCGCTATGACTCGGTATATTGGGGATCATTGTTTTTCTCCATAATTTACTTGCTGGCGTTGCCCCGGAACAAGTTTTAGCATAATGAAATTTTCATTTAAGGGACGCTATGTCTTTACCGCCATTGTATGCACTGCGTGCGTTTGAAGTTGCTGCGCGGTTGAACTCCTTCAGTAAAGCCGCTGAAACGCTCAATATTACGCCGGGCGCGGTCAGCAGACATGTCCGTACCCTTGAACTGTGGTTCGACTGCGAGCTTTTCAAAAGGCTAGGTCCTCGCGTGGAGGTCACTGAAGCCGGGCGAGTGCTTGCCGGACAGCTTAACGAAAGCTTCACGAGCATTGAATGGGCCTGCCGGGCATTTCGCAGTGAAAACCATCTGCTGCGGTTAAAAACACCCAGCACCCTGACCATGAGATGGCTTCTCGACGTGCTGCGATCTTTTCGCAACAACCATCCAAAACCGCAGGTGGAGATTGCCAGCGTCTGGATGGACATTGACACCGTTGATTTCAATCTTGAGCCATACGACTGCGCCATCCTTCTCGGTAATGGCCGTTTTGGTGAGACAACGGAAAGCCAGCTGCTTTTTCATGAATGGCTTATCCCGGTTTGCACCCCATCGCTTATCGAACCGGCCCGGCAGCAGCTTTCGCAATGCGATTTGATTCATCCTTCACCGGACAGACGTGACTGGCGGCGCTGGCTGCGAAGAACAGGATTGTTTCCGGGGCTCGATATGAGCAGCGGCATGGTGTTTGATACCCTTGAACAGGGAAGTATCGCCGCGATGAACGGGCACGGCATCGCTATCGCCGACCTGCATCTCACGCTTGATGCCCTGAAAAGCGGCCTGCTGGGCCTGCCGTTCAGGGAAGCTATCGCGACGGGAGATGGTTACTACCTCGTCTGGCCAAAAAATTCGCTCAAAAGAGAGAGCATCCAGCACCTTCTGGGCTGGCTGCAAAACCATACCCCGGTCGTTCCGGCTCTGGATATCGATTACCTGGAATACGATGAAAGCCGGGTTTATTAATACCGTTATGAGTAAGAGATGTTGGCCATCTTTTTATAGCGTTCTGGCAAAGCGCTGTTCAGGCTGAGTACCTTATCCAGAATATAAAATGCTGGCGTGTTTTTCTGCTGCTCAGCGTCAATAATTGCACCGCGTAATATCGTGGCGGCAGACGAAATCCTGTGAAAATATTCTTCAGTCTCAGGCGTCTGTAATTCACCCGACGTGGCGTAACGCACGTGCGGCCAGCCGGAGAAGTCGAGCAGCGGAAGGGGCTTTCCTGCTTCAGGATGACAGGCTGAAATCAGCGCAGCCGCTTGCTTAGGGTCGCGATGGGCAACGGACAGCATGTATACGCGCTGCGAAAACGGTGACAGATTCTCAGAGTGATGTTTCGTCGCCATAAGCATGGCCATAAAATCCTGTAAATCATCGGCTGAATCGGTGTCAGGTGGTAATACAGTTTTCAATAACTGATATAACGCATCAAGTGTCATATTTGCCCCGGATCCTCTTATCATTATTATTCAGTTTGCGGCTGAACGTTTTATCGACCCGCGTAAAGGCGGGTCGTGAAGATGATATTTGAATGCGGTCGCATCAGAAAAACGATTAATAATGGCAATCACTGTGAGTTTTTCTCACTATAGCCTCCAGGCTTCACACGCCGCCCAGGTACGCCTTCCTCACCTCCGGATCCTTCAGCAACGCCTCGCCGCTGCCGCTTAACCGAATCTGCCCGTTAACCATCACATAGCCGCGGTCGGACAACTTCAGCGCGTGGTAGGCATTCTGCTCGACCAGAAAAATCGTCATTCCGTTACGGGCCAGTTCGCGCAGCGTCTGGAAGATCTGTTTAACCACGATTGGTGCGAGGCCGAGGCTGGGTTCATCCAGCAGCAGAAGTTTAGGACGGCTCATCAGCGCCCGGGCAATAGCCAGCATCTGCTGTTCACCGCCGGAGAGCGTCATCGCCCGCTGGTTACGCCGCTCCTTGAGGCGAGGGAAGAGGTCGAACATGCTTTGCATATCTTCAGCTGCATGCTGATTGCCGACGGGGATTGTCCCCATCAGCAGGTTCTCTTCTACAGACATATCCGGGAAAATGCGTCGTCCCTCAGGTGCCTGCGCGATGCCGCCGGTGGCAACATAGTGGGTGGATTTGTGGCTGATATCATCGCCGCAGAAGAGGATCTGCCCGTTGCGGATCCGGGGCTGACCAAAGACAGACATCAGTAATGTTGACTTCCCCGCGCCGTTAGCGCCAATCAGGGCCACGGTTTCCCCTTTGTTTACCTCAAGTGAAACCTGCTTCAACGCCTGGATCACCCCGTAAAAAACGTCCACATTATGAAATTGAAGCATCGGTGCGCTCACAGATTTACCTCGGTTTCGTCGGTGCCCAGATACGCGGCAATCACTTTTTCATTGTGCTGGATCTCAGCCGGTTTACCTCTGGCAATCACATCGCCGTGATCGAGCACAATGATGTCATCTGAAATGCCCATCACCATCCCCATATCGTGCTCGATCAGCAAAACCGTGATGTCGTGGTGGTCGCGCAGGAACCTGATGATCTCGCTCAGCTTGTGCGTCTCCACCGGGTTCAGACCGGCAGCAGGTTCATCGAGACAAATCATCTCCGGGCCGGTGCACATGGCGCGGGCGATTTCGAGGCGTCGTTGCTGGCCATAGGACATTTCCCCGGCCAGACGGTTCGCGCAATCTACCAGATCCACCACCTCCAGCCAGTAAAACGCCCGGTCCAGCGCCTCGTTCTCTGCCCGACGATACGCAGGGGTGTTCAGCACCCCCGCCAGCAGATTGCGATTGACGCGCATGTGCTGTGCCACCAGCAGGTTTTCCACAACGGACATCTCGCGGAACAGGCGGATGTTCTGAAACGTGCGCGCAAGACCCGCGCGGTTCACCAGATGCGTGCCGCCAAACATCTTATAGAACAGGCGTTGACCAAGCTGCGCCGGGCTGAGCCAGTCGCCCGGCTGGAGTTTCTGGCCGAGCACCTGAATGACATTGGTAGTTTTATTTCGTGCATTGAACAGAATGTTGCCGCCGGAGGCCCGGTAGAAACCGGTCAGGCAGTTAAAGACGGTTGTTTTTCCCGCGCCGTTAGGCCCAATGAGTGCAGTAATAGAGCCGCGCTGCACCTCAAGATTGACGTCGTTTAAGGCCTTGATCCCGCCGAAGTGCATCATCAGATGTTCTACACGCAAAATCGTTGCGTTCATGGCGCCACTCCTTTACGCACGGCAAATCCGCTGCGGTTGATGCGGATCAGACCGCGAGGACGCCAGATCATCATCACCACCATCAGCATGCCAAACAGCAGCACGCGGTATTCCGCAAAGCTGCGCAGCAGTTCCGGCGTGACGGTCAGCACAAAGGCGGCCAGTACGACGCCGACGGTGGAGCCCATCCCGCCCAGGACCACAATCGCGAGGATGAGGGCCGATTCAAAAAAGGTGAAAGAGGTGGGGTTAACAAACCCCTGCCAGGTGGCAAAAAACACCCCGGCGATACCTGCCGTCGATGCGCCCAGAGTGAAGGCCGAGAGTTTGACCAGAACGTGATTCAGCCCCATGGAACGGCAGGCAATCTCATCCTCACGGAGCGCTTCCCACGCCCGTCCAATGGGCATTCGGGTCAGCCGGTGTTTAATGTACAGCACCAGCATGACTACCAGGAAAAGCACCGCATAGATGAAGATAAACTTCATGTTGGGGTTATAGGTCAGGCCGAAGAACTCGTGGAAAGGGACGCCGCCTTCTTTGGCGCGTCGGCCAAACTCCAGGCCAAAAAAGGTCGGGGCAGGGGCTGAAACGCCGTTAGGCCCGCCGGTGAAGGTAAGCCAGTTGTTCAGCACCAGACGGATGATCTCGCCAAACCCGAGCGTGACGATGGCGAGATAATCCCCGTGCATGCGCAACACCGGAAAGCCGAGCAGGGCGCCCGCGCCCGCAGCCATTAGCGCCGCCAGCGGCAGCATGCTCCAGAACCCAAGCCCCAGATACTGATACCCGAGCGCCAGTCCGTAAGCGCCGATGGCATAGAAGGCGACATAACCCAGATCCAGCAACCCTGCCAGGCCAACGACAATGTTCAGCCCAAGACCGAGCAGGACGTAAATCAGTCCGAGTATAGCGACCGTCAGAAAGTATTTTGTGGCCACAAACGGGAAGCAGATCGCCAGCGTGACAATCAGCGGAATGATCCAGCGCATGCGGCTTTTATACGCCGGTGGCCGGACATACACCCCCGCATTGTCAGATTCAAACCGCGCCTGTAAACGTCTTCCGGCCGCCGTAGCTGAAAAGGCGCTCAGCAAAAAGCGTCCCACCATCACCGTGCCTACAATCCACGCCAGCCGCTGGCCGTCAAAGGTAAAGCTGTAACCATCCAGTATGACGCCCGCAATCGGGCCGAAAATAATCAGGGCGATCATTCCGGAAAAAATCGCGTCCAGAATGCAGCGCTTCAGGGAAAAGCCGTCAGAGGTCATCGCGTTGTTCCTTACACTTTAGCCACGACAGGGCGGCCCAGCAGCCCCTGAGGACGGAAGATCAGGATTAATACCAGCAATCCAAACGAGAACACGTCTTTATAATCCGAGTTCACCATCCCGGAGAATTGCGCTTCTGCGACGCCCAGAATCAGCCCGCCAAGCATCGCACCGGGCAGAGAGCCGATGCCGCCCAGCACCGCCGCCGTAAAGGCCTTGATGCCGATAACGAACCCGACGTAAAAATCAAAGGTGCCGTAATTCATGGTGATCAGCACGCCCGCCAGCCCGGCCATGGCTGCGCCGATAACAAACACCAACGAAATAATTCTGTCGGTGTTGATACCCAAAATGGAGGCCATCTTACGATCCTGCTGCACCGCACGGCACATGCGCCCTAAGCGGGTACGGTTGATAATCCAGGTCAGCACCAGCATGCCCGCGAACGAGGCGATGAGAATAAAGACTTTGGTATAGGTTATCTGGACAAACCCTTCGCCGAGGTGAAAACGCAGCACGCCATCCAGCATGGTCGGTACGCCCTGCTGCCGTGGGCCCTGGCTGAGCTGGACGTAGTTTTGCAGTATCAACGACATCCCGATGGCCGAAATCAGCGGCGCCAGACGCGTCGAATTGCGTAGCGGCTTATAGGCGATGCGCTCAATCGTCCAGCCATAAACGCCGGTGACCACGATGGTGAAAACCAGGGTTCCCAGGATCAGCAGCGGAAAGGAGTGGAGTCCAAAAAACGCCAGCAGGGCCAGGCCAATGGCCGAGAGATAGGCGGAGATCATATACACTTCGCCGTGGGCGAAATTGATCATACCGATGATGCCGTACACCATGGTGTAGCCGATGGCGATAAGACCATAGACCGAACCCAGCGTTAAGCCATTAATTAATTGTTGCAGGAAGAATGTACTCATGGTCGCGCACCTGAATAAAGGGTTACGCCGACAGTCAGACCTGCCGGCGTTGAGCAGATTCCGTCCCGTTATGGCACTTCTTTATATTTGCCTTTGTCGTCCCACTGGTAGACCACGTAGTCAGACACTTTGAGGTCACCTTTGCTGTCCCAGGCTTTTTTACCCATCACCGTGTCGACAGGGTTGGCCTTCAGCCACTCGCTGGCTTTTGCGGAATCCGTCCCTTTCGTGGCCTTGAATGCCGCTGCGATAGCCTGCACAGACGCATAGGCGTAGAGGGTGTATCCTTCTGGTTCAAATTTACCGGCGCGGAATTTCTCGATGACGGCTTTTCCGTCCGGGATCAGGCGCGGGTCTTTACCGAAGGTCATGTAAATACCGTTGGTGTACTGCGCCCCACCGGCGGCGGTAACCATCTCTTCATTGACGATACAGTCTCCCGAGAAGAACTTCGCCTGCACGCCCTGTTCACGCATCTGGCGAACCAGCGGGCCCGCTTCCGGGTGACAGCCCCCGAAGAACACCACGTCTGGTTTTTGTGCGCCAATTTTGGTCACCAGCGCGTTAAAGTCTTTCTCCCCGCGGGACAACCCTTCGTACATCACTTCCTTAACGCCGCGTTTCGCCAGCGCCGCTTTAGTGGCGTCCGCCAGCCCCTGACCGTAGGTGTCTTTATCGTGGATGATGACGACCCGTTTGGCTTTAAGCTTATCGAGAATAAAATCGCTGGCGACCTGGCCCTGCTGGTCGTCACGTCCGCACATGCGGAACATATCGCTCATGCCCCGCTCGGTAATAAGCGGGTTCGTTGAGCCGGGGGTGATGGAGAGGATCCCGGCATCGCTATAGACCTCGGAGGCGGGCATGGTCGACGAGGAGCAGAAGTGGCCGACGACCGCTTTCACTTTATCCTGATCGACTAAGCGGTTGGCGACGGCAACGGCCTGTTTGGGTTCGCAGGCGTCATCGCCCTGAACCAGTTTGATTTTCTCACCGTTGATCCCGCCAGCGGCGTTAATGTCTTCCGCCGCCTGCGTAGCGCCATGCCAGTATTGATCGCCATAGGTTGCGTTCGGGCCTGTGAACGGCCCGGCCACGCCGATCACGATATCGGCCTGTGCAGAAAAGGCCGTCACCAGACAACCGGCCAGTAACAGGGAGAGGGGAGTTTTGGTAAATTTCAGCGACATTATTATGTTCCTTAGCAAAGAGGTTTTTGCACCAGGTAGAAACCCGAACGCCTGATGGCATCGTAAATCCAAAAACAAGAGCGAGAACAAAATGCACTTTAGAAGCAATCTCGTGCTTAATACGGCGAGGATCCCACGCACCGCGAAGCGCGCAGAACATTAAGCAAAAAGGTTGCCAGAATGGTTAATCCCTTGACCGGGTCACAACACGTTGAGTATAGAGCGCCGTTTTATGCGCCTTTGCGGGATGAGATGAATTTACAGCGGAGATCACATCTCCTTAACAACAAAGCCCATAAGTTGTGCAATGGTCACGATTTGCACGTTTTTGCAGCAATAAAGACCTAAACTTCAGATAGGCATGCGCGGCGATATATGTCAGGATCGTTTTTTTTATCAGGAGTATCAGCAATGGCTGAAGGCCCATTAAATGAAAGCGAGATGGCGTGGCTGGAAGAGACATTAATCTCTTACGGACACGACGATGCATCCGTGATTGACGTGTCCGAACTGGACGGCATGCTTACCGCAGTACTTTCCGGTCCCGTTGTGGTGGAGCCCGACACCTGGCTGGTGGCGGTATGGGGTGGCGAGAAGTATATTCCGCGTTGGAAAAACGATCGTGAGATGAACCGTTTTATCGATCTCTGCTTTAAGCACATGAACGATATTGCCGAGCGCCTGAGCGAATACCCGGATCAGTTTGAACCGCTGTTTGGCTATAACGACGTTGACGGTCAGAGCTATACCGTAGTGGAAGAGTGGTGCTATGGCTACATGCGCGGCGTGGCGCTGACGGACTGGTCATCCCTGCCGGAAGCGCTGGAAGCGGATCTGGCGGTGATTGCCCTGCACGGAACGGAAGAGCACAGCGTGAAGCTGGAAGCGCTGACCGAAGAGGAGTATATGGCCAGCATCGAGAGCATTCAGCCTGCGGCGCTGCGTTTGTACAACTACTGGGTGGCTAATCCGCAGCAGCCGGAAGCGAAAAAGCCGATCGTGAACGGGTCGAAGGTGGGACGTAACGATCCGTGTCCATGCGGGAGCGGGAAGAAGTTTAAGAGTTGCTGCCTGCATTAAATCATTAATTGCTGTGGCCTGAATGGGGCACGGGTGTTGAGTCCCCGCTAAAATCGGCGAACCGGAGACCAGATGACAAGGGCTGGACGCCATGTATGGCGGCCAGAGGCGAATCGAGACAGGATGTCGAGTTGAGCCGACCGCAGGCAGATGGTCGGGAGGTGAGCGCAGTGCGAAGCACCGATTTTCCGCGGGGCCGCGGGGATTGATAAGGGGGCCGCGGCGGCCCCCTTATCCCGTTCACATGTTGTGAAAAAATCATATTCTGTTGATCTTAAGGTGAACGGAACAGTACCTCAGGACCTGTATAAATAAGTTATCCCACTTCCGGCAGCATTCCCGCTGCAATCAGCACCTGCACCAGAATAATCACCACCCCACAACCAAACACCACGCACAGCAGCGGCTTACCACCCGCCACGCGGTATCCTTGCTGCGGATGTTGCTGGCGGCTCTTCCACGCCAGCAGGGAAGGCAGCAGCAGGGCCAGTACCGATAACGCCACGCCAGCATACCCTAGCGCCATCACAAACCCGCGCGGATAAAAGAGCGCGAAGGCCAGCGGCGGCAGGAAGGTCATCGCCCCCGTCTGTAAGCGTCCGGCAACGGTATTGCGACGCTGGAACAGATCCGCCATATAGTCAAACAGGCCAAGCGCCACGCCGAGGAAGGAGGTTGCCAGCGCCAGGTCTGCAAACAGATGTACCGCCAGCTCCACGTGTGAAGAGGCCACCACGTTACGCAGGGCAACCAGGAATCCATTCAGACCAGTATGCTCTGCCATCAGGCCGATAAAGGTGGTGGAATCAATACTGCCCAGCGTCACCAGCTGCCAGAACAGGTAAGCAATCAACGGAATGGCGCTGCCGATCACAAAGACGCGGCGCAGCTTGCGAATATCACCGTTCATATAACTCACGATGCTCGGCACGCTGCCGTGAAAACCGAAAGAGGTGAAAATCACCGGGATGGCCGAAAGCGCCAGACCTTTCTCCAGCGGGAGGGAGAGCAGGTTAACCTTGTGCACATGCGGTGCCAGCAGCACCAGCATCACAACAAGGAAGAGAATTTTGGCGCTGAACAAAAAACGGTTAAACAGATCGACCAGCGACGTGCCCGCACAAACCACACCGCCACCGATCAGCGTAAAGACAATGGCGCCTGTTTCCGGTGAAAGCGACGCACCGAAGCCGTCATTGATACTTGACGCAATCAGCTCCCCGGCGCCGCTGATGTAGGCGGCGGTCAGCGCGTACATCAGGAACATCATGCTGAAACCGGTGACCCACTGCCCGTAGCGTCCAAGATAGCGTGCAGCCAGGGAGCCTAAGCCGGTATCGGCAGGGACATGCTGATAAACCTCCAGCAATAATAGCGCGGTGTAACACATCAGGGCCCAAAGACCGCCCAGCAGCACTACGGTAACCCCAAACCCGACGCCGGCGGCAGCCAACGGCATGGCCAACATTCCTGCGCCAATTGTCGTTCCGGCGACGATAAAAATACTTCCCAGAGTTCTGTTCTTCACGCTTTCCTCTACAACGCTTCCATACCGCGACTCATTCTGCGGCGCAGAGTAAGGTAAAAGCACCATCTCGTCAAATCACCGTTACATAGGGTGTAATGATTAATTTACAAAAAGAAAGGGGGAACCTGCGCCAGCGCAAAGCGTGCCGTGGAGGGAGCGTTTAGTCTGCTTTTTATTTGCGAGAGGTAATGATGTCAATTCACGGACACGACGTGCTGAATATGATGATTGAGTCAGGTGAGCGTTATACGAAGGAGAGTCTGGTTGAGGCGATACATGCCCGCTTTGGCGAAGCGGCGCGTTTCCATACCTGTTCAGCTTCGGAAATGACAGCCGCGGAGCTGGTGGCGTTTCTGGCGGCGCGCGGAAAATTCATTCCGGCAGCAGACGGATTTTCCACGCACGAAAGTAAAATTTGCCGTCATTGAATAAAGCGGTGCTGAAAACTCAGCACCGCTTTTCTATTAATTCTGCGTGTCGAGCGTCGACAGCTCTTTATCAATGAAGTACAGACCTTCCCCGGATTTACCTGCCAGAGATAATTTATCCAGCACGGATTTAAACAGCTTCTCTTCTTCGTGCTGTTCAGCCACATACCACTGAAGGAAATTAAAGGTTGGATAATCCTGACTGGTCATGGCGGCATGAGCCAGTTCATTTATTTTCTGGGTGATCAGCTGTTCGTGCTCATAGGTGGCACGGAACAGTTCATCAAGAGAGCCGTACTCGGCGAAAGGCGATACCACGTTATCAATGCGCGGCAGGCTGCCGGTGTCCGTCAGGTAATCAAACAGACGCTGCATGTGCGTCATCTCTTCCTGGGCATGACGACGCAGGAAGGCGGCAGCCCCTTCAAAGCTGTGATAGCTGCACCAGGCGCTCATCTGCTGATAAAGCAGTGAAGAAAATAGCTCAAGATTCATTTGCGCATTGAGCTTGTCGATCATTTCAGTTTTTAACATGGTGCAGCTCCGGTTTATTAATACTGGTTCACGATGAGCGACACTATAATTTGTTATTTAATTATTTGCAAAAAGTAAAATAAATATTTATTTATTAAAAATACGAATGGGAATAAAACGCATTGCCGCCATTTGTATTTATTAATGAGAATTGTTTTTGTTCTTATTAAATAAACTGCCAGCGTGACTGGCAGTCGCGGTTAATACCACGGATTCTGGCTGGAAGAGGTAACGGCATATCCCTGACATTTATACTGAATGGTCACACTTTCGTTCAGACAGAGTGAACCGCTGATCAGGGTGCAGGTTTTAATCGGCTGCCCGTAGGCTGACGCGGAGGCGTAGCCCATGCGTTGGCAGGCCTTTGTTGCCGTACCGTTATTAACATAGTCATCAGACCAGGCGTTTTGGAGCATGGTCTGGCCATAGTCGAGGCGCACAATTCCGTTTGGGGCATCCGTACTACTGACTTCTGCCTGACGGTTGATGCTGCACCCGGCGAGCAACAGGATCGTTCCGGCTATGATTACACGTTTCATGTTTCACTCTGCGTGACGGGAAATACGCCATTGTAACCAACGCGACGGGACGCAATGGCCGGAATAGCCGGAGGATCTGCCCTTTCACTCTACAACGAGCCGGGCCACCGCGCGAAATTGTGAGCGCATCTTTGTTTTTTAAAACAAGTTTTCACTTAATTTGAAAGTGCGTTTGTTTGATAGTAAGGTTAAGTTGAAAAGGTATCCACAGCGGGATCGCCCGCCATGCATTCAGGAGAGACAAGATGAAAATTGCACTGATGATGGAAAACAGCCAGGCCGCTAAGAATCCCATCATCCTTAATGAGCTGAAAGCCGTTGCTGATGAGAAAGGTTTCCCGGTCTATAACGTCGGTATGAGTGATGAGAACGATCATCATCTCACTTATATTCACCTGGGCATCATGGCGAGCATTCTGCTTAACGCTAAAGCCGTTGATTTTGTTGTTACCGGCTGCGGTACCGGGCAGGGCGCGTTAATGTCCCTGAACATCCATCCGGGTGTGATTTGCGGTTACTGCATCGATCCTGCGGATGCTTTCCTGTTCGCGCAAATCAACAACGGTAACGCGCTTTCTCTGCCGTTTGCGAAGGGCTTCGGCTGGGGGGCAGAACTGAACGTACGCTTTATCTTTGAGAAAGCGTTTACCGGACGCAATGGCGAAGGCTATCCACCAGAGCGTAAGGAGCCGCAGGTGCGTAACGCCGGTATTCTGAACCAGGTGAAAGCGGCGGTGGTAAAAGAAAACTATCTGGATACCCTGCGTGCAATCGATCCTGAGCTGGTTAAAACCGCCGTCTCAGGCCAGCGCTTCCAGCAGTGCTTCTTCGAGAACTGCCAGGACAAAGAGATCGAAGCCTTCGTGCGCGGTATTGTTGGCTGATTTCCTTTGCCGGGCGGTGCGTTGCCCGCCCGGCACAGAGCCTTACTTTTTCGATGATACCGCGCTGCCTGCATTTTTGGTCAGACGCAGCGTGTCAACCATTCCCACCAGGCAGATCAGCGCGATCGCCACAAATGCCAGCCGGAAGCTCATTCCCGGCATGCCGGCAATCCCCATCGTCTCACTGACTTTTTCCCCGATACGAATACCAATTGCCCCGAGCGTGATCCCAAGTCCCACGGCAAGCTGCGTTGCGGTTGAAAACAGCGTATTGGCATAGCTCATCTGCGCAGAGGGTACATCCGCAAAGGCCAGCGTACTGATGGCTGTAAACTGGATCGAACGAAAAACGCCACCCAGATAGAGGATCAGCATGACGAGCCACACAGGAGTCTGCGGCGTAAGAAAGGCGCAGGCCAGCAGCGCCAGGACATTCAGTGAACCGTTAATCAGCAACAGCCGCTTAAACCCCAGGCTGCGGATCAGGGGCGTCGTCGCCGGTTTAATGGTGAGATTGCCTACGAAAACGGCCAGCACCAGCAGGCCAGAATGGAACGCGTCCATGCCAAAGCCGACCTGGAACATCAGCGGTAACAGGAACGGAACCGCGCTGATGGAGGCGCGAAACAGCGATCCGCCGTACAGGGTGACGCGAAACGTCGGCACTTGCATCGCATCGAGCCTGATCATCGGCCAGGTTGCCCGCTTAAAGTGGCGCAGCGCCAGGCTCAACGCGGCGACACCGACGATAAACAGCGTGGCGGTTAATCCTGTCCGCAGAGGCTCTGCGCCCATCAACTCCATCGCATAAACCAGGCTCACCATGGCAAGGGTGGTGACCACAAAACCCGGCAAGTCAAACGGTCGGCGCGTATCTTCATGCAGGTCCGGAATGATTCGCAGTGCCAGCAAAATGGCGATTATCCCCAGCGGCACATTAATAAAGAAGATCCAGCGCCAGTCGGCATAGCTTGTAATGAACCCGCCCAGCGGCGGGCCGATGATCGGCGCGACCAGCGCAGGCCACGTCAGGGTGGCGATTGCCGTGATGAGCTGATGCTTTGGCGTTGTACGTAACACGGCCAGGCGACCCACAGGCACCATCAGCGCGCCACCCATGCCCTGGAAGACGCGCATTGCGACAAACTCCTCGAGCGTGGTGGACAGGCCGCAAAATACCGAGGCCAGCGTGAAGATCGCCAGCGCGAGGGCAAATACTTTTCGCGCGCCGAAGCGGTCGGCGATCCAGCCGCTGGCGGGGATCAGCACGGCAAGGGTGATCAGGTAGGCGCTGATGCCGATATTCAGATCCACGGCCTGTATGCCGAAGCTTTTTGACATATCCGGCAATGCGGTGGCGATCACCGTCCCGTCCAGAAACTCCATAAAGAAAGCACCGGCCACCAGCAGTGCCGCAGGCGATAATCCACGGCTCTCTTTGCCGGATACGTTTTCACTCATTCTCTTCCTGCCCGCTCAAAAAATTTTATAAAAATTTACTGGAATTTATAAGTCTGTAACGTGCGGATTTATCGTGCCTTTTTTTAACAAACCGGCAGCACTGAGGGTTTATTAACCGTGATGCAGGTCACAAAATGGTTGATTTTTGTGATGGCGGTCATATTATAAGCGTATTGATAATAACACCTGCATAACACGTTACTGGAGCAACATAATGAAACTGCGCAAAATCCTGAAAAGCATGTGGGCTAACTACTGCACAACGTTTAAAGACGTCCCACCGGGTGCGATGTTCTGATAAAAAAACCTGCTTCGGCAGGTTTTTTTATGTCTGCGGACGACGAGAGGGAGATGGAAGGGCGTCTGTTTTGCTACTATGGCGGCCTTTGAATAAGGAGAACCCCATGTCACAAAACCTGAGCGCCGATCAGGAACTGGTATCTGACGTCGTCGCCTGCCAGCTGGTTATTAAACAAATCCTTGATGTGATTGACGTTATCGCGCCGGTTGAGGTACGCGAAAAGATGTCGACCCAGCTAAAAAACATCGATTTCACCAATCATCCTGCTGCGGCGGACCCGGTTACGCTCCGCGCGATCCAGAAAGCGATCGCGCTGATTGAACTGCGCTTCACGCCGCAGGGTGAGTCACATTAAAATAAACCGATGTTTTAAAATTAGAAACCGTTTTCTGATTTTACGTCGAAGGGCGACAGAGTCTGTCGCCCACAGAAGGCTCAAAAGAACGTCTGCACCAGCAGATAGCTCACCACGCAGGCACAGCTGACGCCAATCAGGCCCGGCAGAATAAAGCTGTGGTTGATGATGAATTTACCGATGCGGGTGGTGCCGGAGCGATCGAATCCAATACAGGCCAGATCGCTCGGATAGGTGGGCAGCACAAAGTAGCCGTAGGAGGCCGGGAAGAAGGCCACCAGCATTTTCGGATCGATGCCTAACATCAACCCCATCGGGGCGACCGCGGTTAAGGCCGCGGCCTGGCTGTTGACCAGTTTCGACACCAGAAACAACACGATGGCATACGTCCAGGGATGACTCTTCACTACCCCCTCCAGTGCCATTTTCAGTTCGTCGAGATGCGCCTGGAAAAAGGTATCGCTCATCCATGCCACGCCAAACACCGAGAAGATGGCGACCATCCCCGCCTTAAATACCGCTCCGTTTGAAATGGCCGACGCATTAACCTTACAGGTCATCAGCATGATGGCCCCGGCAATAAGCATCATCATTTGAATGACAAGGTTCATCGACAGGGCCGTCATTTTGCCTTTGATCTCAAACGCCGGACGCAACTCGGGCAACGCACCCAGCAGGACCACAACGGCAATCCCGGCGAAGAAGATCCACGTTGACCAGTAGGCCTGTTTAGGGAAACGCTGATCCATCAACGTCTCCGTTCCCCCATAGATAAACTCCCGCTGTTTCGGATCTTTCAGCTTTTCCTGAAATTCAGGATCGTCTGCGAGGTTTTTCCCCCGGCGCAGGCTCCACAGTGCCGCAATGGCGACGCCAGACAGTGAGGCCGGTACGGAAACGGCGAGTATTTCGAGGATCCCCCACGCGTGGCCGATACCGTGCTGCGCACCCAGAATAGAGACCAGCGAAACGACGGCCACGGAAACGGGGGAGGCGGTGATCGCCATCTGAGAGGCCACCGAGGCAACCGCCATCGGCCGTTCCGGGCGAATGCCTTTTTTCAGGGCGATATCCGCGATAATGGGAAACATAGTGTAGACGACGTGGCCGGTCCCGCAGAGAAAGGTTAACATCCAGGTGGTAAACGGCGCGAGAAGGGTGATGTGCTGGGGATGTTTACGCAGCAGGCGCTCTGCGAATTGCATCATCACGTTCAGGCCACCGGCGGTTTGTAGTGTGGCCGCGCAGCCGATGACGGCCAGGATCGTGAGCATCACGTCAACCGGCGGTTTACCGGGTTGCAGACCAAAGACAAAACTCAAAATAAACAGGCCGATGCCGCTTATCAGCCCCAGGCCCATCCCGCCGAAGCGGGTACCTACCAGCAGGCAGAGGATAATGACAATAAACTCAATGGTGATCATGATGCTCCCTCGTTAATGAATGTAATTAAACAAATCATTACACGATGTGTGGTTATTCATTGGGAGCAAGATCTGATTTGTTAAATGTCAGCAAAAGCAGGGAGTTGGCACCCACTCCCTGACGGGAGCGGGTGAAGGGACTTAGTGGTGTTGCACGGTAGCTATGTCGAGAAGATGGCGGTCCGTCTGCTCCAGACAGATCCCCGCGCGTTTCGCGTTGCGGATTTCGTCTGCGAGCGTTTTCAGCAGCATGCCATCCTGCTGCTGCTCTCTGTCCATATCACGTAAAAACTTGAGGGTAATGATGTCCTGTTGCGCTTTGGCTTCATCGGCCAGCTTGTTCAGCTTTGTACAGCGTTGCTCATACTCTTCAAGCGTTTTCTGGAACAGTTCCTCCAGAGAGGAGTAATTATCTTCAATCGTTTCAAGCTCTTTGACTGTGGGATTGGCGCCGATGGCTTTCAAAAAGTTAAAGACACGCATCATGTGCGTGACGTTACTTTGCGCCTGAGTACGAAAGAAGGTGGCAGTGCCGTTGAGGCTTTTTCTGGAACACCAGGCGCTCAAATGCAGATGCAGATTTGAAGCATAAAACTCCAGGTTCATCTGGGCATTCAGTTTTTGCATCATCGTTTGGGTAGTCATACTCATATCCTTATTGACTGTGGGACTTGATGTCCGCTACGAAACCTGACCCGGCAGGTACTGACGATTGAATAACAGAAAAAGATTTCTGCAAGGTAAACAAACTCGAAAATTCACGTCCTGTGTTCGATTTAAATAAGCATACGCTTCTCTTTGAATTAAGAAAACTCTTAGTTGGGCTGTGTTTACCATACATTACAAATTTAAATATAGCGCAGAACAGAAAACAGGTGGCGAGATAAAATATTTTTTATCTTTATGTTTTTAATGATATTAAAATCAGTGCTTCCCATTTTTATCGTTTCAGGAAACCTTCTGTGGCGGGAAATTCTGTGAAAGTGTTAAATCAGAAATAATAACTGCAAATATATCCTGCTGTAGCAAATTTGAGCTAAATCAATTTTCACATAATATACGGTTCTGTGATCGCGTCGTAAGATTGTTATCTAACAAATCTGGAAAATGAAACGATGTTTTATATCTTTTCACCCGTAGAGGTTTATGATGACAAAAGTTGCGGTGCTGCTGGCACCTGGTTTTGAAGAAGCAGAAGCGATTATCACAGTGGATATCCTGCGTCGCTTGCAGATCGAGGTGGAAACGCTGGCCTGCGCGGAGTCCCGTGCGGTAGTGAGTTACCACAATATCCCCATGGTGGCTGACAGTACATTAACGGAACGTATTAATAGGCTGTATGACGCGGTCGTGTTACCCGGTGGGCCGCAGGGGAGTATCAATCTTGCGGCTAACCAGGAGGTGATCCGCTTTGTTTCCGCGCATGACGAGCACGGCAAACTCATCTGCCCGATCTGCTCTGCGGCCGCGCGGGTGCTGGGCGCAAACGGGCTACTGAAGGGGCGGCGCTACGTCTGTTCCGGCGATCTTTGGCAGACCGTTGATGATGGAGTATATGTAGATGCGCCGGTCGTGGAGGATAACAACCTCATCAGCGGCAAGGGGCTGGGGCACGCTTTTGACTTTGCGCTGACGCTCTCTGCGCGTCTGCTGGGCGACGACGCCCCCGTGCGCGATCATGCTGAACACATCTATTACCGCTGGTAAATTTCTGCCGGACGCTAAGGCGTCCGGGTTACAGGGATTTCTTAGCTGACCTTATGGATAATCCTGCTTAACTCCTTTCCATTTGTAGGACAATTACGTCCTTTTTTATGTCATTTTTCGCTGAATTTATGTACGCAATTACTGTAATTCTGCGGTGTGATGTCGCTCTCTTATGGATGATTAATTTCCCGCTAAAACTATCACCAGCAATAACGCTTATGACGAGGTAAGCGCTAATGCCTTGTTTTAAGTCCGATTAAATAAGTTGTTCGCCATTATTCCCTACAGATAAGAATGCTAAAGCTGGAGTTTACCATGCACAAATTTACTAAAGCGCTGGCGGCCATCGGCCTGGCTGCCGTTATGTCACAATCCGCTATCGCTGAAAATTTAAAGCTCGGTTTTCTGGTTAAACAGCCGGAAGAACCGTGGTTCCAGACCGAATGGAAATTTGCTGATAAAGCCGGAAAAGATTTGGGATTTGAGGTAATTAAAATCGCCGTACCTGACGGCGAGAAAACGCTTAACGCCATTGATAGCCTGGCGGCGAGCGGCGCGAAAGGTTTCGTTATCTGTACGCCGGATCCAAAGTTGGGTTCAGCGATTGCCGCGAAAGCGCGCGGTTATGACATGAAAGTGATTGCGGTGGACGATCAGTTCGTGAATGCCAAAGGCAAACCGATGGATACCGTTCCGCTGGTGATGATGGCGGCCACCAAAATCGGCGAGCGTCAGGGCCAGGAGCTCTATAAAGAGATGCAAAAACGCGGCTGGGATGTAAAAGAGACCGCCGTGATGGCGATTACCGCTGACGAGCTGGATACCGCCCGTCGTCGCACCACGGGCTCCATGGACGCCCTAAAAGCGGCTGGCTTCCCGGAAAAACAAATCTACAAAGTCCCGACCAAATCCAACGATATCCCGGGCGCCTTTGATGCGGCGAACTCTATGCTCGTCCAGCATCCGGAGGTGAAACACTGGTTGGTGGTGGGGATGAACGATAACACCGTGCTGGGCGGCGTGCGTGCAACGGAAGGCCAGGGCTTTAAAGCACCGGACATTATCGGGATCGGCATCAACGGCGTGGACGCCGTGAGCGAACTGTCTAAAGCGCAGGCGACCGGCTTCTACGGCTCTCTGCTGCCAAGCCCGGATGTCCACGGCTATAAATCCAGCGAAATGCTTTACAACTGGGTGACCAAGGGGGTTGAGCCGCCGAAATTCACCGAAGTGACCGATGTGGTGCTGATCACCCGCGATAATTTCAAAGAGGAGCTGGCGAAAAAAGGACTGGGCGGTAAGTAATACGCTGTGATTGCGCCCCTCACACGCCGTGAGGGGCCTGACGTACACACTACAGGAATCACGGAGTCGTTATGCAACAGTCTGATCCGTATCTCTCTTTCCGCGGCATCGGTAAAACATTCCCCGGCGTAAACGCGCTGACCGATATCAGCTTCGACTGCTATGCCGGTCAGGTTCATGCCCTGATGGGGGAGAACGGCGCGGGAAAATCCACGCTGCTAAAAATTCTCAGCGGCAACTACACGCCCACCACCGGCACGCTGGCCATTCGCGGCGAAGAGGTGGCCTTTGCCGATACCACGGCAGCGTTAAACGCGGGCGTCGCCATCATCTATCAGGAGCTGCATCTCATTCCTGAAATGACCGTGGCGGAGAACATCTATCTGGGCCAGCTTCCGCATAAAAGCGGCGTGGTCAACCGCTCGCTGCTCAACTATGAAGCGGGCTTGCAGCTCAGGCACCTTGGGCTGGATGTCGATCCGCAAACGCCCCTTAAGTATCTCTCCATCGGCCAGTGGCAGATGGTGGAAATTGCCAAAGCGCTGGCGCGTAACGCCAAGATCATCGCTTTTGACGAGCCAACCAGCTCGCTCTCGGCGCGTGAAATTGAAAACCTCTTTCGCGTGATCCGCGAGCTGCGCAAAGAGGGCCGCATCATTCTGTACGTCTCCCACCGTATGGAAGAAATTTTTGCCTTAAGCGATGCCATCACCGTGTTTAAGGATGGCCGCTACGTGCGCACCTTCACCGATATGCAGCAGGTCAATCATGACCAGCTGGTGCAGGCGATGGTCGGGCGCGATCTGGGGGATATTTACCACTGGAAGCCGCGCGAGTACGGCCCTGAGCGTCTGCGTCTGGATAGCGTTAAAGCCCCAGGCGTGCGCACACCTATTTCACTCTCGGTGCGCAGCGGCGAAATCGTCGGGCTGTTTGGCCTTGTCGGGGCAGGGCGCAGCGAGCTGATGAAAGGGCTGTTTGGCGGTACGCGCATTACCCAGGGCCAGGTCTTCGTCGACGGGAAAAAGGTCGATATACAGAAGCCTGCGCAGGCGATTAACGCGGGCATCATGCTCTGTCCGGAGGATCGAAAGGCCGAAGGCATTATTCCAGTGCACTCGGTGCGCGACAACATCAACATCTCTGCCCGGCGCAAGTTCATCCGCGCGGGATGTCTGATTAACGACGGCTGGGAGGCGCGCAACGCTGATCACCATATCCGTTCGCTGAACATCAAAACTCCCGGGGCTGAACAGCTGATCATGAACCTGTCCGGCGGCAACCAGCAAAAAGCCATTCTGGGGCGCTGGCTGTCGGAAGACATGAAGGTCATTTTGCTGGATGAACCAACGCGCGGTATCGACGTGGGGGCGAAACACGAAATCTATAACGTCATCTATGAGCTGGCAAAACGCGGCGTGGCGGTGCTGTTCGCCTCCAGCGATCTGCCCGAGGTGCTGGGCGTCGCCGACCGTATTGTAGTGATGCGTGAAGGCGAAATTGCCGGTGAATTGCTGCATGAACAGGCGAATGAACAACAGGCGTTGAGTCTCGCCATGCCTAAAGTTAGCCAGGCTGTCGCCTGAGTAAGGAGTCAATGATGTCCTCTGTTACTACATCCGGAGCGCCGAAGTCGGCTTTCAGTTTTGGCCGCATCTGGGACCAGTACGGCATGTTGGTGGTTTTTGCCGCCCTGTTCGTTGCGTGCGCGATTTTTGTGCCAAACTTTGCGACCTTCATCAACATGAAGGGGCTGGGGCTGGCTATCTCCATGTCCGGCATGGTGGCCTGCGGAATGCTATTCTGCCTGGCCTCCGGCGATTTTGACCTGTCGGTCGCCTCGGTGATTGCCTGTGCCGGGGTCACCACTGCCGTGGTGATCAATATGACCGAAAGCCTGTGGATCGGCGTGCTGGCGGGGCTGATGCTCGGCGTGCTGAGCGGTCTGGTGAACGGCTTTGTGATTGCGCGCCTGAAGATTAACGCCCTGATCACGACGCTTGCGACCATGCAAATCGTGCGCGGTCTGGCCTATATCATCTCCGACGGTAAGGCGGTGGGGATTGAAGACGAGCGCTTCTTTACGCTGGGCTATGCCAACTGGCTGGGCTTGCCTGCGCCTATCTGGCTGACGGTAGCCTGTCTGATCCTGTTTGGTTTCCTGCTTAACCGCACCACCTTTGGTCGTAATACCCTGGCGATTGGCGGGAACGAGGAAGCGGCGCGTCTGGCGGGTGTCCCGGTCGTACGGACCAAGATCATTATCTTTGTGCTTTCCGGGCTGGTGTCGGCAGCGGCGGGGATTATTCTGGCGTCGCGTATGACCAGCGGCCAGCCAATGACCTCTATCGGTTATGAGCTGATTGTCATTTCCGCCTGCGTATTGGGGGGCGTATCCCTCAAGGGCGGCATCGGAAAAATCTCATATGTGGTGGCGGGGATCCTGATTCTGGGGACCGTGGAGAACGCCATGAACCTGCTTAATATTTCTCCGTTCTCTCAGTACGTCGTACGCGGCCTGATCCTGCTGGCAGCAGTGATCTTCGACCGTTACAAGCAAAAAGCGAAGCGTACCATCTGATTTATTTTTAGCCACTTATCTGCTCAACTATTAACCATAGTTGACTCCCTGACCGGCCCGCCAGTTATGCTGACGGGCCGGTTGCTAAATGGCGAGCGCCGTCACACTGTCTATACTTACATGGCTGTTTTGTTCACTGTAAGGAGGATTAGGGTGGCTGACTTGTTAACCGCACCGCCTGTACTGCCCGGAAAATTTGCTTTCTTTTTTGACCTCGACGGGACGCTCGCCGGAATTGAACCGCATCCTGACGACGTCGTTGTACCGGATCTGGTGTTAGAGAATTTGCAGCAGCTCTCCCGACAGAACGAGGGGGCACTGGCATTGATTTCAGGGCGCTCAATGGCCGAGCTGGATGTGCTCGCCAGTCCTTATCACTTTCCGCTGGCCGGTGTGCACGGAGCGGAGCGCCGCGATATCCATGATCAACTGCATATAGTTTCACTCCCCGATACGCTGGTTCAGGCGCTGCATGCGCAACTCTCTTCTGCTCTGGAACTGCTTCCCGGTACGGAACTGGAAGCCAAAGGCATGGCCTTTGCGCTGCACTACCGTCAGGCGCCTCACCATGAGGCGGCGATCTTTTCGGTAGCAAGAAGCGTGGCGGAAGCCCATCCGGAGCTGGCGTTACAGCCCGGTAAATGTGTGGTCGAGATTAAACCGGTAGGAATTAATAAAGGCGCTGCCATTGCAGCGTTTATGGCGGAAGCGCCGTTTAAAGGGCGTACGCCAGTATTTTTTGGGGATGACCTGACCGACGAGGCCGGGTTCAGCGTGGTAAACCAGGCCAGTGGCATGTCTGTCAAGGTAGGGCCGGGTGAAACCGTTGCCGGATGGCGGCTGGAAAACGTCGCCAGCGTCTGGCAGTGGATATCTGATGTCGCTAACCAGCAACAACAACAAATAGCGCAAAACAACGGGAGAAATCATTATGGGTCGCTTAGTCGTCGTCTCTAATCGCATCGCACCGCCGGATGATAAAAAAGCCAGTGCCGGTGGCCTGGCGGTCGGGGTATTAGGTGCCCTCAAAGCCGCGGGTGGTCTCTGGTTTGGCTGGAGCGGGGAAATCAGTAATGATGAGAAACCGCTTAAAAAGGTGTCACGGGGCAATATCACGTGGGCTTCCTTCGCACTCAGTGAGAAGGACTATGATGAATATTATTCCGAGTTCTCAAACGCCGTGCTGTGGCCAGCGTTTCACTATCGTCTGGACCTGGTGAAATTCCAGCGTGAATCCTATGAAGGCTATATGCGCGTTAATGCGCTGCTGGCAGATAAACTGCTGCCGCTGATCGAAGAAGACGATATTTTATGGATCCACGATTACCATCTGCTGCCTTTCGCCAGAGAGCTGCGAAAACGTGGTGTGAATAACCGAATCGGTTTTTTCCTGCACATTCCTTTCCCGACGCCGGAGATTTTCACGGCACTGCCGCAGCATGAAGAGATCCTTGAGGCGCTGTCCGATTACGACCTGCTCGGTTTCCAGACGGAAAACGACAGGCTGGCCTTCCTCGACAGCGTGTCCGGTAAAACCCGACTAGTTACTCACGGCGGCAAATCTCACACCGCGTGGGGACGTAATTTCCATACCGAGGTCTACCCGATTGGTATTGAGCCAGACGAAATTGCCGAGCAGGCCTCCGGTCCATTGCCTCCGAAGCTTGCCCAGCTTAAGGATGAACTCAAGCACGTTAAGAATATCTTTTCGGTTGAACGACTTGATTATTCCAAAGGGTTGCCGGAGCGATTCCTCGCGTACGAAACCCTGCTGGAAAAATTCCCGCAGCATCACGGCAAGATTCGTTATACCCAGATAGCGCCGACCTCGCGCGGTGAGGTTCAGGCCTATCAGGATATCCGTCACCAGCTTGAGACCGAAGCAGGGCGCATCAACGGGCGCTACGGGCAGCTTGGCTGGACACCACTTTTCTATTTGAATCAGCACTTTGAGCGCAAAATTCTGATGAAAGTGTTCCGCTATGCGGACGTCGGGCTGGTCACGCCCCTGCGCGACGGGATGAATCTGGTGGCAAAAGAGTATGTTGCAGCACAAGATCCTGCTGACCCGGGTGTGCTGGTGCTGTCTCAATTTGCCGGTGCGGCAAACGAGTTAACCTCAGCGCTGATTGTAAACCCTTACGATCGCGATGACGTGGCAAATGCCCTGAACCGTGCGTTAACTATGCCGCTTGCGGAACGTATTTCACGCCATTCGGAAATGATGGAGACCATCATGAAGAATGATATTAACCGCTGGCAGGCGCGTTTTATTGACGATTTGCGCGCGATCCAGCCGCAAAGTCAGGAAGGTGATCTGCAAAAAAAGATCGCGACCTTCCCTAAACTCGCCTGATTTTCTCCGGGGGCATTAATTGCCCCCAAGAGGCACCAGCAGGACATCAACCTGGCTTGACGAAACGATAGATTTTGCTGAGCATGCCGCACGAGAAAAAAAACTCTGGTTATGATTTCCGCAAATAACCAGGTCAATATTCTCTTTCTGACAGATGTCGAGTATATGCGCGCTTAATTCACCGGTCGCGATAACGGTCTGATGAATCGGATAGTCTGCCCTCTCCACCAACTCTTGCAGGAATTGGTGCGTTTCCTCCTGCAATACCTCACGTATATCTTCCAGCATCGGCGCAGCCAGCTGATTATACATTTCGGGTTCCGCGGCCAGCGTGATCAGGCTGATGCGGGCATTGGCGGGGCGGGCGATGGATACGGCTCGGGCGACAAGCTGGTGGCTTTCGGGAGAAACAGCAACTGAAACAAGCAGATGGGAGTAACTCATCACGCACTCCTTTGATGTCAGAATGACAAGTTTTCCCAGCTTTACCGCGAAACTGTCATTACTGCAAGAGGTGAATGCGTCATTAGTGTGAAGCTTATCATAATTATTCATTAATTATTCTTATAAGAAGAATAACTGAAAAGATGGCCTAAATGAAAAAAATTAACAGCTTAACGTAAATTACACATTTTCCCTTCCAGGTGGTTAACTCGCCTTAACTCATCATCAACCCGGCGTAGATCGTTACGCAACGAAACTGATTTTTGTGTTGCCAGCGTTAACCTCCTGTTTTTACTTTATTAATTAATGGTAGTTTCAACGTGAAGTTTTCCCCATAGCAGATCAATGCGGATTTGCCCTGTCTTTACATTTCCCAGACCCAATTCCCCCGTCCGGATGCATGAGTATTCGTTCCTGAAGAATATAAACAAGCTTGGGTTGGATAAAAAACACCCAAATTACAAGTCACGCTGATGGATTTATGGGTTACATTCGCGTAAATTATGTGACGCAGATCACATTTTTTTTAAATTCCAGGGGGGGCTGCATTGTATGTGTCAAAACTGACGAGTAGAGTTTGCGTCGAATTAGGAAAAATCTTAGTTATTTGTAAGAAAAGATAAAATGTGTAACCGACATTTTGGCCATGTTAACCGGTCACGCGCTTTACGACGTACAAACCTAAATTCAACTATGCATTTGGCCTTTTCTTTTTATACCGGGTGATTTCCCGGCGACATCACGGGGTGCGGTCTTTCCGCATAAAAACAATAGTTGGTTATTCGGGATGGGAAAAATGCATACATCCGAGTTGCTAAAACATATTTACGACATCAATTTGTCGTATTTATTGCTCGCGCAGCGTTTGATTAGTCAGGACAAACCGTCAGCGATGTTTCGTCTGGGTGTTAACGAAGAGATGGCAACCATGCTGGGGGGATTAACACTTCCGCAGATGGTCAAGCTGGCTGAAACCAATCAGCTTGTCTGCCAGTTCCGTTTCGATAACCCGCAGACCATTACGCGTCTGACTCAGGAATCCCGCGTGGACGATCTGCAACAGATCCACACCGGTATTCTTCTCTCCACCCGCCTGCTCAACGAAATCAGCCAGCCTGACGACGTAGCCCGGAAGAAAAGGGCTTAACAATGAGCGAAAAAAGCATTGTTCAGGAAGCCCGTGATATCCAGTTGGCAATGGAACTCATCACGCTGGGTGCGCGTTTACAAATGCTGGAAAGCGAGACGCAACTGAGCCGTGGTCGTTTGATCAAGCTGTACAAAGAATTGCGTGGTAGCCCACCGCCAAAAGGCATGCTGCCGTTTTCCACTGACTGGTTCATGACCTGGGAGCAGAACATCCATGCTTCCATGTTCTGTAACGCCTGGCAGTACCTGCTTAAAACGGGCTTATGCAGCGGCGTGGATGCCGTGATTAAAGCCTACAAACTTTACCTTGAGCAATGCCCGCAGCAGGAACAGGGACCCCTGCTGGCGCTGACCCGCGCATGGACGCTGGTGCGTTTTGTTGAAAGCGGAATGCTTGAATTGTCGCGCTGCAACTGCTGTGACGGCAATTTTATTACCCACGCGCACCAGCCTGCGGGCAGCTTCGCCTGTAGTTTATGCCAGCCTCCATCCCGAGCCGTAAAAAGACGTAAACTTTCCCGGGATGCTGCCGATATTATTCCACAACTGCTGGATGAACAGATCGAACACGCTGTTTAACCCGAACCTGTGGGCAAGATTCCAGCAGCGGTAAGCGATTACCGCTGCTTTTTTTTACCCTGCGTTCAGGTCACGCGCTCGAAATGAACGTCCTGCCATAGTCACTAGCGGAAGGATGATGTCGTGCTTATCTTATTAGGTTACCTGGTAGTTCTCGGTACAGTTTTCGGCGGTTACATGATGACCGGCGGGCACCTTGGAGCACTCTATCAACCGGCTGAACTTGTCATCATCGGCGGTGCAGGGGTAGGGGCTTTTATCGTTGGTAACAACGGTAAATCGATCAAGGGCACGCTGAAGGCGATTCCGCTGCTGTTTCGTCGCTCGAAATACACCAAAAGCATGTATATGGATCTTCTGGCGCTGCTCTATCGCCTGATGGCGAAGTCACGTCAGCAAGGAATGTTCTCGCTGGAGCGGGACATTGAAAACCCGAAAGAGAGCGAAATTTTCGCCAGCTACCCGCGTATTTTGGCTGACGCGATGATGCTCGATTTTATCGTCGATTACCTGCGACTGATCATCAGCGGCAACATGAACACCTTCGAAATTGAAGCCCTGATGGACGAAGAGATCGAAACCCACGAGAGCGAATCCGAAGTGCCGGCCAACAGCCTGGCGCTGGTGGGCGACTCGCTTCCGGCGTTCGGTATCGTGGCGGCGGTCATGGGCGTCGTTCATGCCCTGGCCTCGGCGGATCGCCCGGCGGCTGAACTGGGCGCCCTGATTGCCCACGCAATGGTGGGGACGTTCCTCGGTATTTTACTGGCATACGGCTTTATCTCCCCGCTGGCGAGCGTGCTGCGCCAGAAGAGCGCTGAAACCACCAAAATGATGCAGTGCGTGAAAATTACGCTGCTCTCAAACCTCAACGGTTATGCACCACCGATCGCCGTCGAATTTGGCCGTAAAACGCTGTACTCCAGCGAGCGTCCGTCGTTTATCGAGCTTGAAGAACACGTGCGTGCGGTGAAAAACCCCAACCAACAGACGACAACTGAGGACGCATGAAAAACCAGTCCCATCCGATCGTCATCGTAAAAAAACGCAAGCATAAGGGGCACGGGCACGGTTCTCACGGCTCATGGAAGATCGCGTACGCCGATTTTATGACCGCCATGATGGCCTTCTTTCTGGTGATGTGGCTGATCTCCATCTCCAGCCCGAAAGAGCTTATTCAGATTGCGGAATATTTCAGAACACCGCTGGCGACGGCGGTCACCGGCGGGCCGCGCATATCGAACAGCGACAGCCCGATCCCCGGCGGCGGTGACGATTACACCCAGCAGCAGGGCGAAGTGAAAAAACAGCCTAACATCGACGAGCTGAAAAAACGGATGGAGCAGGCGCGCCTGAAAAAACTGCGCGGTGACCTGGATCAGCTGATTGAGGCGGACCCTAAATTGCGCGCGCTGCGTCCGCATCTGAAAATTGACCTGGTGCAGGAAGGGCTGCGTATTCAAATCATCGACAGCCAGAACCGACCGATGTTCAAAACCGGCAGTGCCGACGTGGAGCCCTACATGCGCGATATTCTGCGCGCGATTGCACCGGTGCTGAACGGCATTCCGAACCGCGTTAGCCTCTCCGGTCACACGGATGATTTCCCGTACGCCACGGGAGAGAAGGGATACAGCAACTGGGAGCTTTCTGCCGATCGCGCCAACGCCTCGCGTCGCGAGCTGGTGGCGGGTGGGCTTGATGATGGCAAGGTCCTGCGCGTGGTCGGCATGGCTGCAACCATGCGCCTGACCGACCGCGGACCGGATGACGCCATCAACCGTCGTATCAGTCTTTTAGTGCTGAACCAGCAGGCGGAGCAGGCCATCCTGCATGAAAACGCCGAAAGTCAGAATGAGTCACTGGACGATTTAAAACAGCCTGGGGCCGTCCCTTCGGCTGCCGTTCCAACATCGCCACCAGCCAATCCGAGGTGATAGCGTGAGCATGGATATTACCGATTTTTACCAGACATTTTTTGATGAAGCCGACGAATTGTTGGCCGATATGGAGCAACATTTGCTGGATCTGGTGCCCGAGGCACCGGACTCAGAACAGCTCAACGCCATCTTCCGTGCGGCGCATTCCATGAAAGGCGGAGCCGGAACGTTTGGATTTACCATTTTGCAGGAAACGACCCATTTAATGGAAAACCTGCTGGATGAAGCACGACGCGGTGAGATGCAGCTCAATACCGACATTATCAACCTGTTTTTGGAAACGAAAGATATTATGCAGGAACAGCTCGACGCCTATAAAAGTTCGGCAGAGCCTGATGCCGCCAGCTTTGAATACATCTGCAACGCGCTGCGTCAGTTAGCGCTGGAAGCCAAAGGTGAGGCGTCTGCGCCCGTTGTCCCTGCGGCAAAACTGAGCGTTGTTGACGCCGCGGCCAAACCAGACAGTGCGCCTGATGCGCCCGCAGGAAAATTGCGCGTAGTGCTGTCACGGCTGAAAGAGAACGAGGTCAACCTGCTGGAAGAGGAGCTGGGTAACCTGGCGACGCTCAGCAACGTGGTGAAGGGTAAAGACAGCCTGGCCGCGACGCTCGACGGCGGGATCGGTCAGGATGACATTGTGGCGGTGCTGTGCTTCGTGATTGAAGCGGATCAAATTGCGTTTGAAACCGAGGCGGCGGCCGTTGAAGTGCCCGCGCCGGCAGAAATTGCCCCTGCGGTAGTTGCCGCTGCTCCGGCCCTGAAAGCCGTGCCAAAAGAGACGGCCGCCCCGGCCCGCGGTGAAAAACCGGCGGCGCGTTCCAGCGAGTCCACGAGCATTCGCGTGGCGGTGGAGAAAGTGGATCAGCTGATCAACCTGGTGGGTGAACTGGTGATCACCCAGTCGATGCTGGCCCAGCGCTCCAACGAGCTGGACCCGGTGACCCACGGCGATCTCATCACCAGCATGGGCCAGTTACAACGTAACGCCCGCGATTTGCAGGAATCGGTGATGTCCATCCGCATGATGCCGATGGAATATGTCTTCAGCCGCTTCCCGCGCCTGGTGCGCGACCTGGCCAGCAAGCTCAACAAACAGATCGAACTCACGCTGATGGGCAGCTCCACCGAGCTGGATAAGAGCCTGATTGAACGCATTATCGACCCGTTAACGCACCTGGTGCGTAACAGCCTCGACCACGGCATTGAGCTGCCGGAAAACCGCGTGGCAGCCGGAAAATCGCCAGTGGGCAACCTGATCCTGTCAGCAGAACATCAGGGCGGCAACATCTGCATCGAAGTGACCGATGACGGCGCGGGCCTGAACCGCGAGCGCATTCTGGCGAAGGCGATTTCGCAGGGCATGGCGGTCAACGAAAACATGACTGATGAAGAAGTGGGCATGCTGATTTTTGCCCCAGGCTTCTCAACCGCAGAGCAGGTCACCGACGTTTCCGGCCGCGGCGTGGGCATGGACGTGGTGAAACGTAACATTCAGGAGATGGGCGGTCACGTTGAGATCCAGTCTAAGCAGGGCGCGGGCACCACGATCCGTATCCTGTTGCCGCTGACGCTGGCCATTCTTGACGGCATGTCCGTTAAAGTGGCGGATGAAGTCTTTATTCTGCCGCTGAACGCGGTGATGGAATCCCTCCAGCCGCGCGAAGAAGATCTGCATCCGCTGGCGGGCGGCGAGCGCGTGCTCGAAGTGCGCGGCGAGTACCTGCCGCTGGTGGAACTGTGGAAAGTGTTCGAAGTGGACGGGGCAAAAACCGAGGCCACGCAGGGTATCGTTGTGATCCTGCAAAGCGCCGGACGCCGCTACGCGCTGCTGGTCGATCAGCTGATTGGTCAGCATCAGGTGGTGGTTAAGAACCTGGAAAGTAACTACCGCAAAGTGCCGGGGATCTCTGCTGCCACCATCCTGGGTGATGGTAGCGTCGCGCTGATCGTCGATGTATCGGCACTTCAGGGATTAAATCGTGAACAACGTGTGGCGAACACAGCCGCCTGATTAAGTAAAAGGTAATAACATGACCGGTATGAGTAACGTAACGAAACTGGCGGGCGAGCCATCTGGGCAGGAATTCCTGGTTTTCACTTTAGGTGATGAAGAGTACGGTATCGACATCCTGAAAGTGCAGGAAATTCGCGGGTACGATCAGGTAACGCGCATCGCGAACACGCCAGCGTTTATCAAGGGTGTGACCAACCTGCGCGGTGTGATTGTGCCTATCGTGGATCTGCGCGTGAAGTTCAGCCAGGGCGATGTGGAGTACAACGATAACACGGTGGTGATTGTTCTGAATCTGGGGCAGCGCGTGGTGGGGATTGTGGTGGACGGCGTGTCAGATGTGCTGTCGCTGACCGCCGATCAAATCCGTCCTGCGCCGGAGTTTGCGGTCACGCTGTCGACGGAATACCTGACAGGGCTGGGTGCGCTCGGCGAGCGTATGCTGATTCTGGTGAATATTGAGAAGCTGCTGAACAGCGAAGAGATGGCGCTGCTGGATATTGCGGCGAATCACGTGGCATAAAATAATGCCGGGTGGCGGCTTCGCCTTATCCGGCCTACAAATGGCTCCAACACGTAGGCCGGGTACGCGCCAGCGCCACCCGGCTCTTATGTATCTTTACGCCTCCTGCTCCACCAGCTCAGCCTCAACTTCCCGCGCCCCTTCATTCTGCGACAGCATCGCCGTCGCAATCCCGTTCCCCAGCACGTTAATGGCCGATCGGCCCATATCCAGGAAATGGTCAATCCCCATCAGCAGCAGGATCCCGGCTACCGGAATGTTAAAGCCTGGAATGGTTGCCGCCAGCACCACCAGCGACGAGCGCGGTACGCCCGCAATGCCCTTCGAGGCCAGCATCAGCGTTAACATCAGCACCGTCACCTCGGTAAAACTCAGGTGAATGTTGTACGCCTGGGCAATAAACATTGAGGCGAACGAGCAGTACACCATGGAGCCGACCAGGTTAAACGAGTAGCCGATCGGCAGGACGAAAGAGGCGATATTCCGTGAACAACCAAAGCGCGCTAACTGCTCCAGCGTTTTTGGGTATGCCGCTTCAGAGCTGCTGGTGGTAAACGCCACCAGCACCGGATCTTTCAGCATCGCCACCAGACGGAAAATCTCTTTCTTCAGTACCATGTAACCCACGGCCAGCAATACAAGACAGGTCAGGAGGATCGCCACATAATAACCGCCAATAAACGAGGCATAGTTCAGCAAAATGCCCAGCCCCTGGGTGGCAATGACGGACGAAATCGCCGCGAAAATGGCCAGCGGCGCAACGTACATCACGTAGCCCGTCACCTTCAGCATAATGTGGGATACCACATCCAGCGCCGCGACCAGCGGGGCGTTGAATTTTTGGCCCAGTGACGCGCCGCCAATGCCGAAGAACATCGAGAAGACCACAATTTGCAGGATCTCATTGTTCGCCATCGCGCCGGCAATGCTGGTTGGAATGGTGTGTGACAGGAAGGCTTTCAGCGACATCCCGCTCACGGCCAGGCCGGTATCAACCGTCTCTGTCGGAATGCTCAGGTTCAGACCGCTGCCGGGTTGTTCAAGGGTAACAATAAACAGCCCCACCAGAATGGAAAGTACGGATGAGCTGATAAACCACACCATCGCTTTACCCCCGACGCGCCCAATCGTAGACGTTTCACCCAGCCTCATAATGCCCACCGTCAGGGTGCTGAACACCAGCGGGGCTATCACCATCTTGATCAGCCGCAGGAAAATATCGGTCAGCAGGGTGATGTTCTCCGACCAGGCCTGTATCGCGTCGGACGAAGCATACTCATGGATCGCCGCACCGGAAAGAATGCCCGCCAGCATGAAAATCACGATGAAGAGCGTGAGTTTGTTTGCACTTGCCACAAAAAGATCCTCTATGCGCTAAAAGAGTTTCCTGCGTCAATGCATACAAAATTTTTATTTAAGCGCAGGAAAATATTCGGGGCATAAATTGAAGTAAAGCTGCGTGAGTTACAACTTGTTTTTAATTTTTATGAAATTCGTTGTTTTTAACATGACGATATATTGTGACTCAGATCACACTACAGGCGATATATCCTCAAGTTAAGCAAGAATAATGCCCATTTTTTTTTGCTAACCCTTTGTAATGTTTGTTAATAACCTGTTAATTCGAGCGGGGTTGCCCTCTTTTTGATGAAAGTGGTTGAAGTGCTAACCATAAACTAAATTCTCAGTAACCGCGCCGGGGAATGTTTAAGCGGGGCTAACATACTGAACAGTATGAATAAAATATGGCAAGCGAACCTATATTTCTTCTGGAGGGTGGTAAATGAAAAGAAAACTTCTTTTTATCTGCGCGGGCACGCTGCTGACGGCGGCAACGGTCGGTCAGGCTCTCGCGGTCACCAGTAGCGGCACTATCGGCGCGACGTTGACGCTGACCAACGGCTGCTTGATCAACGGCTCGCCAACGCAAAACGGCATTAACTTCGGGACGCTCGATTTCGGCACTCATCCTGCAACATTCTCCACCCTGACAACCCAGTTAACCGGTGCCAGCGGAGGAAACACCTTTACCATTCAATGTACCACTGCCAGTTACACGGTGGCGATCACCGGCAACACTAACGCTACCGCACCCGGAACCGTTGTCGGCACCCCAGGTACGCCGGGCCGCTATCTGGTCAACACCGCCAATGCGGCGCAGGGCGTTGCCTACAGCCTGTTCAGCGATAGTGGTTACAACAACGTGGTTGCGAACAATGCCGCGTTGCCGGTCGCCTCTACTGCGGGTGGGGTGGATAGCTACACCCTCTACGCACGCATTACGGGCGGCGGCAATAGCGTGACGGTCGTACCGGGAACCTATACCGACACGATTAACGTCAGCGTCACCTACTGATTCAGCCATGAAGGCATTGTTATGTCTGCGCGACAGCGCAGAGGGCGTCGTGCACCCTTTTTTGACCCTGTTGGTCGGGCTGATGTTGATCCCAGACGCCGGGGCGGTGACGTCCCAGTCATTCAGGGTGAGCGCGACGGTTGTGCCTGGATGCTCGGTGAGCACCGGCACCGGCGGGCGTTTCGGTACGCTGAATTTCGGGACCCGCAGCGGCGTGGAGAGCGCACCGGTCAGCACCAGCTTTGTTGCCGACGGCGCGTTGTCCATCGCCTGCACACCGGGTGTGGCGCTAAGTATGAGCATTAATGGCGGTCAGAATTATAGCTCTGTGCGGCGGATGACGCGTTCAGGCGGGACAGAGGTGGTCGGTTACCGGCTCTACAGCAGCAGCTCTCTGGCCGCAAACAGTGAAATTGGGGTTAACCAGGCAATACCGATTACCTATACCAACAGCAATAACATCGCGCTGCCTCTTTTTGGCGTCGCGCTTTTGACCGGGTTTAGCCCGTCAGGAACGTATTCAGATCAACTCACCGTGACCTTGTCATGGTAGGAAAGGGAGAGCATTGATGAAGCCATTTTTCAGGCGGTCAGGCCTGTTGAGTCTGTTGGGGATAACGGCCCTTACAGCGGTTAAGGCGCAAGCAGCCGCAACCATTCTTCTTTGGCCTATCGATCCGTGGCTTTCGGCAGACGCCAGAGCAACTGAATTGTGGATCCAGAATCAGGGCAACAGCGCCACGACAATGCAGATACGCATTGTGCGCTGGAAACAGGAGGGCGGATATGAGCGTTACACCGCCCAGCAGGATGTGGTCGCCAGCCCGCCGATCGTGACTATCGCTAAAGGCAGTAAACAGCTTATTCGCCTGATTAAGCAGGGGACGATCCCGTCCGGCGTCGAGCAAGCCTACCGCATCATTGTGGATGAGATTCCCCAGCCGGATGCAAAAGCGGAACCGTCTATGGGCCTCAAACTGCAAATGCGCTATTCCATTCCCTTATTTGTTTATGGACAGGGGATCCCCACCCTCAACGAAGGAGAGCATCACGCGCTGGCGAACACTCAGCAGCTCAACTGGCGGGTCATTCAGGAGGAGGGGAAACCCGCGCTTGAGGTCCGCAATCAGGGGAACGTTCACGTCAGGCTCAGCCAGGTTGCGGTTGAGCAGGGCGGGCAAAAACGCACGGTTGCCGAGGGGCTGCTGGGTTATGTGCTGCCAGGCAGCACCCGAAGCTGGCCGCTTCCGGCAGGGATTTATCAGCCGAATCGGATGAGCGCGCAAATTAATGCCAGGGATACGCAATGGCAATCGACGCCCGTCAACTGAAACCGGCGATGATGATCCTGCTTTGCGTCAGTACCAGCGCATTTGCCGAAACCGGCGACGACAGTTTACCGCCGCCGCCGGACGCGCGGACGATGAACGGCGAAGCTGTATTCCAGCTCGCCCTGGTGCTGAACCACTATGACACGGGTCTGGTGGTGCCGGTGACGCAGCGCGAGGGCGCCTGGTTTATTTCAGGAGCGGATTTGCTTCGCGCCGGACTGCCGCAGGAGCATGTGCCTGCCGGAGAGGTGAACCTTTCAACGCTCTCATCGGTACGCATAGAGTATGACAGCAGCGCCCAGCGGCTCATGCTGACGGTCCCCCGGGACTGGGTTGCGGCGCGGATCACGTCGTTTAGCGGTCAGAGCGCGCAAAGCAAGCCGCATTATGGCCGGGGCGCGCTGCTCAACTACGACGTTTATACCAACCATACCGAACATACGGGCGGCCAGGCGTCGGTGTGGCATGAGTTCCGCTATTTCAACGAAGACTATTCGTTTTCTTCGACAGGGTACGCCCGACAGAATTTCGCCGGAAGCAGCGGGCAGCAGGAAGGATACGTGCGCTATGACTCAACCCTGCTGATCACCAACGAGGAGGATGCCACCACCTGGACCGTTGGGGACGTCATCAGCGATGCGCTGAGCTGGAGCACCAGCGTGCGGATGGGCGGGATCAGCTATGGGCGCGACTTCTCCCTGCGTCCGGATCTTGTGACCTGGCCGCTGCCGGCGTTTTCCGGTGAGGCGGCCGTCCCGACCTCGGTCGATCTCTTTATTAATGGCTACCGTTCCGGCTCCACCCGCCTTCAGCCGGGGCCGTTTACCCTCACTAATCTGCCGTACATCAACGGCGCAGGGGATGCGGTACTGGTCACCACCGACGCGCTGGGACGTCAGGTGAGCACCACGCTGCCGTTTTATGTCAGCAGCGATCTGCTGAAGCAGGGGTTAAGCGACGGCGCCGTGACGCTGGGCAGCCTGCGGCGCAACTACGGTATAGAGAATTTTGACTATGGCCCGGCGGCGGGCAGCGGATCGTATCGCTACGGGGTGACCGACTGGCTGACGCTGGAGGGGCATGCGGAAGGGGCGGAGTCGCTGGCGCTCGGCGGCGCGGGCACGGTGCTGAAGCTCGGGCGTTTTGGCGTGGTGAACACGTCTTATACCCAAAGCCGGATGCGCGGCGACGAAGGGGGCCAGATGAACTGGGGCTATCAGTACAGCACCAGCGAGTTTAGCGTAGCGACCCAGCATACCCGACGCGACCGCGGCTTCGGCAACCTCGCCCTGTACGATCAGCCCACCGTTTATGATGAATATGATAACCCCGTTGCCAGCCTGAGCCGCAATACCGACCAGTACTCCTTAACCTTTAACCTCGGTGATTACGGCAATATCGGTGCGGCGTGGATCGGCGTGGAGAGTTTTGACAGCCGGAAAACCGAGCTGCTCAACCTCTCCTGGAGCCGAAATCTGTGGCGCTCAAGCAGTATTTACCTGGCGGCCAGCCGTGACCAGCAGCGGGACGACTGGACGGTTGCGCTGTCGTTGCAGGTCCCTCTGGGCGAACGTGACAGCGCCGCCGTTACCTTTGAAAACACGCCTGATGCAGGCAGCACTCAACGCATTAACTACAACCACTCGATGCCGTCTGACGGCGGCTTTAGCTGGAACATGGCCTGGGCCAACCAGTCGCGGTCGAGTAACTATCAACAGGCCACGCTCGGCTGGCGGAATAACAATGTTGAGCTTCAGGGCGGCGGCTACGGTGAGAAGGGGATGATGACCTGGTGGGGCGAGGCGATGGGCTCTGTCGTCCTGATGGACGGTGAGCTGTTTGCGGCGAACAAAATCAACGATGCGTTTGTGGTGATCAGCACCGACGGACATCCGGACGTACCCGTCAGCTACGAGAACCAGCCGGTTGGTAAAACCAATAACAAAGGTTATCTGCTGGTCAGCGGCGTTTCCGCCTATTACCCGGCGAGCTACCGCATTGATACCCTGAACTTACCTGCGGATACCCGGCTGAAAGAGACCGAGCGTCGGGTGGCGATTCGTCGGCATAACGGTTATCTGGTGGATTTCCCGATGGAGCAGGAGCGGGTTGCCAGCGTGATCCTGCATGACGCGCAGGGCAATGCGATCCCGGTGGGAAGCCAGGTCAAACGCGCGTCCCGCAGTAGCGCGGTTGTTGGCTACGACGGCCTCGCCTGGCTGGAAAACCTCAACGATGTGAATCCTCTGGAGGTCATCACCCCGGACGGTAAACGCTGTATCGCAACGTTGAACGTGGGCGCAAATCCCGAGCATAAGCTGCAAACCTACGGTCCGCTGACCTGCCGGGAGGCGCCGTGAAACGCCTGTTGATAGCCATACTGTTGCTGTTCCCGGGCAGCGGCTGGGCGGCCTGCACCGTCAGTACGGTGAACGCCTCGTTTGGCAGCGTCACCTCATTCGCCCTGAGCAGTACGGGGGAGGTGCAAACCACCGGCACGCTGGTGGTGTCCTGCGATACTGTTCTCAACCTGCTAACCAACGACTCGGTGACGCTGACCTACACCTCGGCGTCGATAGCCGCCAACAGCCGCGCCACCATGAAACGTACCGATAATGCGGCCATCGCGGACGTTATCCCCACGCGCCTGTGCGGTGCCACTGGCTGCGGCGGAAACAGTGAAGTACAAATCAGCAAAACCTATACCTGGAATGGCAACACCCTGCTCGGGCTGCTGGGGTCAAGGCGCTACAACATTCCGCTTTATTTCCGTACTGTGCCGGGGCAGAACGTCACGGCCGGGCCGTACCAGGTGTTGTTAACGTTCAGCATCAACTACAACGTGTGCGCCGTTGGCGCGGGCGGGCTATGCCTGACCCCGCAAACCGGCACGGCAACTACCTCCATTCTCCTCAACATGACCGTCACCAACGATTGCAGCACGATGACCACGCCGGACGTGAATTTTAACAGCGCGCCGCTGGTGCAAAATTTTCCCACCGTTTCGCAGTCGATCGCCGTCACCTGCACTAAGGGCAGCACCTACACCATAGGCATTAATAATGGAGCAAACGCCCTGAACAACGTTCGTCGTATGGTTAGCGGCAGCAATTTTATGAGTTACGACATCTATAAAGAGGCGACCAGCAACCGCTGGGGCGGCAGTGGCAGCGAGCGCTGGGCCAGCGCCAGCTCATCCCAGGTCAGTACCGACGGGCTTTTACGCACCTATAACTACAGCGCTAAGGTCCTGACCAGCCAGGCCACGCCGCCTGCCGGAACCTACACCGACACGCTGATCGTTGACGTCGCGTTCTGACACCCCGCGCTTTTCCCTTTCGCAAATGTAAAGTTCCCGTGGCCCCTGCCGATAACACCGTTAATCAATCGATGAGAAGGTGTTGTATGTTGAACCGTATCCGCGTTGTCACAATGCTTATGATGGTGCTGGTCATTTTCGCACTTCTTCAGCTTATTTCTGGCGGCCTCTTTTTCTCCTCGTTAAAACAGAACCAGGACAGCTTCGCGGCCTCGAACGATTTGCGGATGCAGCAAAGCGAACTGACCACAACCTGGGATCTGATGTTGCAGACGCGTATCAATCTGAGCCGCTCGTCTGCCCGCATGATGATGGATCCGAACAACCAGCAGAGCAGCGCAAAAACGGAACTGCTGAAGAATGCGCGCGCCACGCTGGCAGACGCGGCGAAACATTACGAGGCCTTCAAAAAAATCGCCCCTCAGCCCGCAATGGCGCAGGCGAGCGCGAACATAGATGAAAAATATCTGGCCTACTTCGCCGGCCTCACGGAGCTGGTGCAGTTCCTGGAGAAGGGCAATATGGATGCCTATTTCGCGCAGCCGACCCAGGGCATGCAGAACGCCCTCGGCGCGGCGCTCGGCGAGTACGCCAAAGCCAGCGGCGAGCTTTATCACTCCGCCTTTACGCAAAGCCAGAACGACTACCGTTTCGCGAAATGGCAGATGGCGGTGCTCGCCCTCGCGCTGGTCATCGTGCTGGTGGCCGTGTGGTACGGCATTCGTCATATCCTTCTTAATCCGCTTGGCCGCGTCATTGCCCATATCCGCGATATTGGCCGGGGCGATCTCACGAAAACGCTGACCGTTTCTGGTCGCAACGAGATCACCGAGCTGGCGACCAGCGTCGACCATATGCAGCGTTCGCTGATTGATACCGTCGCCAACGTGCGCGAGGGGGCGGATGCCATCTATACCGGCACGAGTGAAATCGCGATGGGCAACAACGATCTCTCGTCCCGTACCGAACAGCAGGCGTCCGCTCTGGAAGAGACGGCGGCAAGCATGGAGCAGCTCACCGCGACCGTGAAGCAGAATGCCGACAACGCCCGTCAGGCGTCGCAGCTTGCAGAAAGCGCGTCCGACACCGCCCAGCGCGGCGGTCGGGTGGTCGACGGCGTGGTGAAAACCATGCATGACATTGCCGACAGCTCGAAGAAAATCGCCGATATCATCAGCGTTATCGACGGCATCGCCTTCCAGACCAACATTCTCGCGCTGAACGCGGCCGTTGAAGCGGCGCGTGCGGGCGAGCAGGGACGTGGGTTTGCCGTGGTCGCTGGCGAAGTACGTAACCTCGCCAGCCGCAGCGCCAATGCGGCGAAAGAGATCAAAGCCCTGATTGAAGACTCTGTTTCACGCGTGGATACCGGCTCGGTGCTGGTGGAAAGTGCGGGTGAAACCATGAATGACATCGTGAATGCCGTGACGCGCGTGACGGACATCATGGGTGAAATCGCCTCTGCATCGGATGAGCAGAGTCGTGGTATTGACCAGGTCGCTCTGGCGGTATCGGAAATGGATCGTGTGACGCAGCAAAACGCCGCCCTGGTGCAGGAGTCCGCTGCCGCGGCCGCTGCGCTTGAGGAGCAGGCGAGCCGCCTGAAAATGGCCGTCTCGGCGTTCCGTCTTACTTCAAAAACAACAAATACGGTCAGCTCGCGGTCAGCGTACAGCGAAGCAACCCCGGCGCCCGTGACAACACCTACGCGCGCAGCGGTGACCGGACAAGATGAAAACTGGGAAACATTTTGACTGACAATTAAACCGCGGCTGCTTGCCGCTTGATGGGAGCGTGGATGTTAAATCGTATTCGTATCTCGACCACACTGTTTTTGATTCTGATCCTGTGTGGGGTTTTGCAGGTTGGCAGTAACGGGTTGTCTTTCTGGGCGTTTCGCGATGGCTATCAGAATTTGCAGGAAGTTGAGACGAGTAATCAGCAGCGCTCCGCACTGGCACAAACGCGTGCCGTGCTGTTACAGGCAAGCACTGCGCTGAACAAAGCAGGGACGTTAACCGCGCTGAGCTATCCGCCGGATGATATTAAGGCGCTGATGGTCGTGGCCCGCAGCAGCCTGAAGCAGGCCGACGCGCAGTTTAAGACGTTTACGGCGCAGGAGGCGGTGAGTGAGAAAGAGAAAACGCTGAAAGTCGCCATGAAAAAGACCTTTGATGTGTGGTACGGCGATCTCGACCATCAGGCGACGTGGCTGGAGAACAACCAGCTTTCTGACTTCCTGACCGCGCCGGTGCAGGCGTCTCAGACGGCATTTGACGACAGCTTTAACGCATGGCAGCAGGATATTAACCAGTTTGTGGCGCGTGCCGGTGCGGACAGCCGTACCAGCTACCGCATGTCAGGGGTGATTTTCCTGACCATGGTGATCCTGGCCGCCCTGCTGACCGGCGGCTCGCTGTGGTGGTCGCGCAAAATGATCGTCCAGCCGCTGGCGATCATCAGCAGCCACTTCGACAGTATGGCGAAGGGCGACCTGGCGCGTCCGGTGGCCGTGTATGGCAGGAATGAAATATCAGCGATTTTCGCCAGCCTGAAGGCGATGCAGAGTTCGCTGCGGGAAACGGTAAGCAACGTTCGTCAGGGCAGTTACGCCATGCATACCGGGATCTCCGAGATTGCGGCAGGCAATAACGACCTCTCATCCCGCACCGAACAGCAGGCGGCATCGCTGGCGCAGACGGCGGCCAGCATGGAGCAACTGACCGCGACGGTAAGCCAGAACGCCGATAACGCGCGTCAGGCGTCCGACTTGTCAAAACAGGCGGCGATGACGGCGAAACGTGGGGGCGACCAGGCTTCTCACGTCGCCAGCACGATGCAGCAGATTGCCGCCAGCTCGCAGAAAATTGGCGACATTATCAGCGTCATCGACGGTATCGCGTTCCAGACCAATATTCTGGCGCTGAACGCGGCCGTTGAAGCGGCGCGTGCCGGAGAGCAGGGGCGCGGGTTCGCGGTGGTTGCCGGTGAAGTCCGAAACCTCGCTAGTCGCAGCGCCAACGCGGCGAAAGAGATCAAAGGGCTGATAGAAGAGTCGGTCTCCCGCGTTCAGCAGGGCTCCGCGCTGGTGGATACCGCCGCGCAGACCATGCACGAGATTGTCACCTCCGTGACGCGGGTTAACGACATTATGGGCGAGATTGCCTCGGCGTCTGATGAACAACGCCGTGGTATTGAGCAGGTGGCGCAGGCCGTTACACAGATGGATCAGGTTACGCAGCAGAACGCCTCACTGGTGGAAGAGGCGGCGGCGGCTACCGATCAGCTGGCAAACCAGGCGGATCACCTTACCGGGTTGGTCGCCGTATTTAATGTGAAAGAGCACGTTGAAGCAGTAACAGAAGTCGGACGGTCACAGGCCGTACCCGTTGTATCCTGAATGTGATTGAGAAGGCGCTATGACATCACCCATGCCCTCAGGGCAAACGTCATTATTGTTGCAGATGACACAGCGCCTCGCGCTGTCCGACGCGCATTTTCGTCGGATATGTCAGTTAATCTACCAGCGTGCGGGGATCGTGCTTGCGGACCATAAGCGAGACATGGTCTACAACCGGCTGGTGCGGCGCTTGCGCACGCTGGGGCTGGATGATTTTGGCCGCTATCTGAGCATGCTCGAAGCGAACCAGAACAGCGCCGAATGGCAGGCATTTATCAACTCATTAACCACCAACCTGACCGCGTTTTTCCGCGAGGCGCATCACTTCCCGGTGCTGGCGGAACACGCCCGTCGCCGTAGCGGAGAGTATCGCGTCTGGAGCGCGGCAGCCTCTACCGGGGAAGAGCCGTACTCGCTGGCCATCACCCTTGCAGACACCCTGGGAATGGCGCCGGGCCGCTGGAAAGTGTACGCCAGCGACATCGACACCGAAGTGCTGGAAAAAGCCCGTAACGGCGTTTATCGCCAGGATGAACTAAAAACGCTGTCTCCTCAGCAGCTACAGCGTTACTTCATGCGCGGTACCGGCCCGCATGAAGGACTGGTGCGCGTACGCCAGGAGCTGGCGAACTGCGTGGAATTCGCCCCCGTTAATTTACTGGATAAGCAGTACAACGTGCCGGGGCCATTCGACGCCATTTTTTGCCGTAACGTGATGATCTATTTTGATAAAACGACGCAACAGGACATCCTGCGTCGCTTTGTTCCGTTGCTCAAGCCTGACGGTTTACTGTTTGCCGGGCACTCGGAAAACTTCAGCAACCTCGTGCGTGAGTTTAGCCTGCGTGGGCAAACGGTTTATGCGCTGAGTAAGGAAAAAGCATGAGTAAAATCAGGGTATTGTCTGTCGATGATTCTGCGCTGATGCGTCAGATCATGACCGAAATCATCAATAGCCACAGCGATATGGAGATGGTGGCAACAGCGCCCGATCCGCTGGTCGCGCGGGATTTAATCAAAAAATATAACCCCGACGTGCTGACGCTGGATGTCGAAATGCCACGCATGGATGGCATCGATTTCCTGGAAAAATTAATGCGCCTGCGCCCGATGCCGGTGGTGATGGTGTCATCTCTGACCGGTAAAGGTTCAGAAATCACCCTGCGCGCGCTGGAGCTGGGGGCGGTGGATTTTGTCACCAAGCCGCAGCTCGGCATTCGCGAGGGGATGCTGGCGTACAGCGAGATGATCGCCGAGAAAATCCGTACCGCGTCGCGCGCAAAACTGGCGGCCCACAAGCCGATGGCCGCGCCGGCAACCCTGAAGGCCGGACCGTTACTCAGCTCGGAAAAACTGCTGGTCATTGGGGCGTCAACCGGAGGAACAGAGGCAATTCGCCATGTACTCCAGCCATTGCCGCTCTCAAGCCCGGGTATCCTGATTACGCAACATATGCCGCCGGGCTTTACCCGCTCATTCGCGGAGCGCCTGAATAAGCTGTGCCAGATCAGCGTGAAAGAGGCGGAAGACGGCGAGCGCGTGCTGCCAGGTCACGCGTATATCGCCCCGGGTGACAAACATATGGAGCTGGCGCGCAGCGGGGCGAACTATCAAATCAAAATTCATGACGGGCCGCCGGTTAACCGGCACCGTCCGTCGGTGGATGTGCTGTTTCATTCGGTGGCGAAACATGCGGGGCGCAACGCCGTGGGGGTGATCCTGACGGGGATGGGCAACGACGGCGCCGCCGGAATGCTCGCGATGCACCAGGCTGGCGCCTGGACGATTGCGCAGAATGAAGCAAGTTGTGTGGTGTTCGGCATGCCGCGCGAGGCCATCAATATGGGTGGCGTAAGCGAAGTGGTCGATCTTAGCCAGGTAAGCCAGCAGATGCTGGCGAAAATCAGTGCCGGACAGGCAATACGTATTTGACTCAGGAGTATTATTTTATGGCGGATAAAGAGCTTAAGTTTTTGGTTGTGGATGACTTTTCCACCATGCGTCGCATTGTGCGCAACCTGCTAAAAGAGCTAGGCTTCAACAACGTTGAAGAAGCAGAAGACGGGGTGGATGCGCTGAACAAACTCCAGGCTGGCGGGTTTGGTTTTGTGATTTCCGACTGGAACATGCCGAACATGGACGGTCTCGAACTGCTAAAAACCATCCGCGCAGATGCAGGCATGGCCTCTCTGCCGGTGCTGATGGTGACCGCAGAAGCGAAGAAAGAGAACATTATTGCCGCTGCACAGGCGGGCGCAAGCGGCTACGTGGTGAAGCCATTCACCGCGGCGACTCTGGAAGAGAAGCTCGGGAAGATCTTCGAGAAACTCGGCATGTGAGGTGATGGAAATGTTGCAACCTGCTATGAAACCCGTTGAAGAACATTCGCCGAGCGACATTATTGCCCGTATTGGTAGCCTGACCCGCATGCTGCGCGACAGCCTCCGTGAGCTGGGGCTGGACCAGGCTATCGCCGAAGCGGCGGAAGCCATCCCCGACGCGCGCGACCGTCTGGACTACGTGGTGCAGATGACCGCGCAGGCGGCCGAGCGAGCGCTGAACAGCGTTGAGGCGTCACAGCCGCACCAGGATGCGATGGAGAAGGGGGCGAAAGCGCTGACCCAACGCTGGGATGAGTGGTTTGAGAACCCCATTGAGCTGGCGGATGCCCGCGAACTGGTAACGGACACCCGTCAGTTCCTGGGCGATGTGCCAGGGCACACCAGCTTCACCAATGCGCAACTGCTGGACATCATGATGGCGCAGGATTTCCAGGACCTCACCGGCCAGGTGATCAAGCGCATGATGGATGTGATTCAGGAGATTGAACGTCAGCTGTTGATGGTGCTGCTGGAAAATATTCCGGAACCGGCTGCCCGTCCGAAACGCGAGAACGAAAGCCTGCTCAATGGTCCACAGCTTGACACCAGCAAAGCGGGCGTGGTGGCAAGCCAGGATCAGGTGGACGATCTGCTGGACAGTCTTGGTTTCTGATTGCCTTTCTGCCTCAGGCTGTGAACGCGGCCTGAGGTTGTTCAGAACAAAAACAGCGAAAAGAGCCCGAATAAACGGGCTTTTCCCGCCATTGGATTTTCTCTGCGCTGGCATGATACCCGTGAATTAATGGGCTGCGAGCAGGCACAGTGGCAGAAGAGAACGACGACAAAACAGAAGCCCCCACACCCCACCGACTTGAAAAAGCCCGTGAGGATGGGCAGATCCCCCGATCCCGAGAGCTGACCTCCCTGCTGATCCTGGTGGTGGGCGTCTGCATAATCTGGTGGGGCGGGGAGATGCTTGCCCGCAGACTGGCGGGAATGCTCTCTGCTGGCTTACGTTTTGATCACAGCATGGTCAATGACCCCAATCTGATCCTCATTCAGATCATCAACCTGGTAAAAAGCGCCATGATCGCTCTGCTGCCGTTGATTGCCGGGGTGGTCATCGTGGCTCTTGTTTCGCCGGTCATGCTCGGTGGCCTGGTGTTCAGCGGTAAATCGCTGCAACCAAAATTCTCGAAGCTCAACCCGCTACCCGGTATTGCGAAAATGTTTTCAGCTCAAACCGGGGCTGAGCTTCTTAAAGCGATCCTGAAATCGCTTCTTATGGGCAGTGCTGCCGGGTTTTTTCTGTGGCACCACTGGCCGGAGATGATGCGTCTGATCAGTGAATCCCCCATGACGGCGATGAAGAATGCCCTGAACCTGGTCGGATTAGGCTCGCTGCTGGTGGTTCTCAGCATTATTCCGATGGTGGCGTTCGACGTTATCTTCCAGATCTTTTCCCATATCAAGAAGCTGCGAATGTCGCGTCAGGATATTCGCGATGAATATAAACAGATGGAAGGCGACCCGCACGTCAAGGGCCGTATCCGCCAGATGCAACGTGCTGCCGCGCGTCGTCGCATGATGGAAGATGTGCCGAAAGCCGATGTGATTGTCACTAACCCGACCCACTACTCCGTGGCGCTTCAGTACGACGAAAACAAAATGAGCGCACCGAAAGTGGTGGCGAAAGGGGCCGGGCTGATTGCGCTGCGCATTCGTGAAATCGCGACGGAAAACCGCGTACCGATCCTTGAAGCACCGCCATTAGCCCGTGCGCTGTATCGCCACGCGGAAATTGGACAACAGATCCCGGGCCAGCTCTACGCCGCTGTCGCAGAGGTGCTGGCCTGGGTGTGGCAACTGAAACGCTGGCGTTTAGCGGGCGGTCAACGACCTGTAAAACCTGAGAACCTTCCGGTGCCTGAAGCACTGGATTTTTTGAACGAGAAGGACACTGATGGCTAATCTGGTGGCAATGTTGCGCCTGCCCGGCAACCTGAAATCGACGCAATGGCAGATCCTTGCCGGACCGATTCTGATCCTGCTAATTCTGTCGATGATGGTGCTGCCGTTACCGGCATTTATCCTCGACCTGCTTTTCACCTTCAACATTGCGTTGTCCATCATGGTGCTGCTGGTGGCGATGTTCACCCAGCGCACGCTGGAGTTCGCCGCGTTTCCAACGATCCTGCTGTTCACCACGCTGCTGCGCCTCGCGCTGAACGTTGCCTCCACGCGTATCATCCTGATGGAAGGGCACACCGGCGCGGCGGCGGCGGGCAAGGTGGTCGAAGCCTTCGGTCACTTCCTGGTGGGCGGCAACTTCGCCATCGGTATCGTGGTGTTCGTCATTCTGGTGATTATCAACTTCATGGTTATCACTAAAGGGGCGGGGCGTATCGCAGAAGTGGGCGCGCGCTTCGTGCTCGACGGGATGCCGGGCAAGCAGATGGCAATCGACGCCGACCTGAATGCCGGGCTGATTGCGGAAGATGAAGCAAAAAAACGCCGTGCCGAAGTGACCCAGGAGGCAGATTTCTACGGCTCCATGGACGGTGCGAGTAAGTTTGTGCGCGGTGACGCCATCGCGGGCATTCTGATCATGGTGATTAACGTCGTCGGCGGCCTGCTGGTCGGCGTGCTGCAACACGGCATGGACATGGGCCACGCAGCGGAAAGCTATACGCTGCTGACCATTGGTGATGGTCTGGTGGCACAGATCCCGGCACTGGTGATCTCCACCGCGGCGGGCGTAATTGTGACCCGCGTCAGCACCGATCAGGATGTAGGCGAGCAGATGGTGGGGCAGTTGTTCAGCAACCCGCGCGTTATGCTGCTCTCCGCGGCGGTACTGGGCCTGCTCGGTATGGTGCCGGGCATGCCAAACCTGGTATTCCTGCTGTTCACTGCCGCGCTGCTGGGCCTTGCCTGGTGGATGCGTGGCCGCGAAACTCAGCCTAAGGCAGAGCCAGCGCCGGTCAAAATGCCTGAGAACACCCAGGCGGTGGAAGCCACCTGGAACGACGTTCAGCTCGAAGATTCGCTGGGGATGGAAGTGGGGTACCGCCTGATCCCGATGGTGGATTTCCAGCAGGATGGCGAACTGCTTGGCCGTATCCGCAGCATTCGTAAAAAATTCGCCCAGGACATGGGCTTCCTGCCGCCGGTGGTGCATATCCGGGACAATATGGATCTCCCGCCCGCCCGCTACCGCATCCTGATGAAAGGGGTGGAAATCGGCAGCGGTGATGCGTACCCCGGCCGCTGGCTGGCGATTAACCCGGGCACTGCCGCAGGCACGTTGCCGGGTGAGCAGACGACCGACCCGGCCTTTGGTCTGGCGGCCATCTGGATTGAGAGCGCCCTGAAAGAGCAGGCGCAGATCCAGGGTTACACGGTTGTTGAGGCCAGTACCGTGGTCGCGACGCACCTCAACCATCTGATTGGCCAGTTCTCCGCGGAACTGTTTGGACGTCAGGAGGCGCAGCAGCTGCTTGACCGCGTAACGCAGGAGATGCCAAAGCTAACCGAAGATTTGGTGCCGGGCGTGCTTACCTTAACCACCCTGCACAAAGTGCTGCAAAATCTGCTTGATGAGAAGGTGCCGATCCGCGATATGCGCACCATTCTGGAAACACTGGCCGAGCATGCGCCGCTCCAGAGCGATCCACATGAGCTGACGGCGGTGGTGCGCGTGGCGCTCGGGCGCGCCATAACCCAGCAATGGTTCCCGGGAACCGGCGAAGTGCAGGTGATTGGCCTGGACACGCCGCTGGAACGTCTGCTGCTTCAGGCCCTACAGGGCGGTGGCGGGCTGGAGCCGGGTCTGGCGGACAGATTGCTGGCGCAAACCCAGGAGGCGCTGGCGCGTCAGGAGATGCTGGGCGCGCCGCCGGTGCTGCTGGTGAATCATGCGCTGCGTCCGCTGCTGTCGCGCTTCCTGCGCCGGAGCCTGAACCAGCTGGTGGTGCTGTCGAATATGGAGCTGTCCGATAACCGCAATATTCGCATGACGGCGACCATAGGAGGGAAATAATGCGTAAGTGGCTGTGGATCTTATTTTTCCCACTGGCGGTGCAGGCCGCAGGCGAGGGGGCATGGCAGGCCAGCAGTATCGGCTTAACGCTCAACCATCGGGGGGAGTCGATCTCCTCCCGTCCGCTGTCAGCCTCTGAGCCCGTCTCCGGGCAGATGACGCTGGTGGCCTGGAATTACACCCTGACGGGACCCACACCGGCCGGGTTGCGGGTGCGGCTGTGCTCGCTGACCCGCTGCGCGGAAATCGAGGGCCAAAGTGGCATCACCCAGGCCTTCAACGGGGTGTCTGCTCAGGAACCTTTACGCTTTATCTGGGAAGTGCCAGGCGGTGGACGTCTGATCCCGGCGCTGAAGGTTCAGCGCAACGAGGTGCTCGTCAACTACCGCTAACTGCCCGCCTTTTCGCCAGTCTTCAGGCATTTCTGAAGGCTGGCTCGCAAAATTGACCTTCCCTTTTGATACAAAAGAAACGCTGTTTTATAAATCAGTGACACGCGTATTGACACTCTTTGCATTTTTGCCATTCACCACCCTGTGATGGCAGAAACAGAAAGGTTTCACCAGGTCGATACTTTTACTGTAGCCGTGTAAAAACTCCCGGACGAGGTTTGCTTACAGGGAGTCTCCCAAAACTGATTAGGGTTGACGGCAATGAAAACACGTAAAATTGGACTCGCAAATTATCTTGCTTACGGTTCAGGGGACTTCCTCGGAGCGGGGACTACCGCCCTGACGGCCGCCTGGCTTTTGTATTTTTATACGACCTTCTGTGGACTCACACCGATTGAAGCAACCTTTATCTTCGCCGCCGCAAGGGTGCTGGATGCGGTTGTCAGTCCGTTAATGGGCTTTTTAACCGATAATTTTGGTACCACCTGGCTGGGTAAGCGTTTTGGCCGGCGTAAGTTCTTCATCCTGCTCGGTATTCCCTGCGTTTTCAGCTACTCGCTGATGTGGGTAGGGGACATGAGTTTCTGGTATTACCTGCTGACGTATCTGATCTTTGATATTGTTTACACCATGATTCTGGTGCCGTATGAAACGCTGGTGCCGGAAATGACTGACGATTTCAAACAAAAAACCAAATTCTCCGGGGCGCGTATCTCCATGGCCCAGATGTCAGCCATTCTGGCCTCCTTTCTGCCGGGGATCCTGCTCACGCATTTCGGCAAAGACAACGCGATCTCCTTCTTCTATGCAAGCCTGGTCTTCTCCGTACTTTGCGCGCTGATGCTTGCTTTCGTCTGGTTCTTCACCTGGGAGCGTCCGCGGGAAGAGTGGTCTGAAGCAGCCCTGCGCGCTGAAGAAGAGAAAAAAAAGCTGACCCTGGGACAGAGCCTGAACCGTCTTTTTGTCGAATTAAGTTCGACGCTGCGTATCAAGATTTTCCGCCAGCATCTGGGCATGTATCTCGGCGGCTATATTGCCCAGGATGTGTTCAACGCCGTATTCACCTATTACGTGGTGTTTGTGCTGATGCAGGAAGCATCCATGGCGTCCAACCTGCTGGGCACGATGGCCATCTTCCAGTTCCTCGCCGTGATTGGCATGATCCCGCTGTGCATTCGCTTCGGACCTGCGCCGTCTTACCGCATGGTGGTCGTGCTGTTTGGCCTGGCCTCGCTCTCTTACGCGGTGCTTTATTACGCGGGTCTGAGCGACGTTTACGCTCTGCTGCTGCTGATCTCTGCGGTTGCCGGTCTTGGCCGCGGGGGTATTAACTACGTACCGTGGAATACCTACACCTACATTGCTGACGTGGACGAAGTGATCACCGGTCAGCGTCGTGAAGGGATCTTCGCGGGCATCATGACGCTGACCCGTAAAGCGTCCCAGGCCGGTGCGGTAATGCTGGTGGGGATCGTGATGCAGATGTCTGGCTTTGTCAGCGGTCAAAAAGTGCAGCCTGCGGAAGTGAGCCACACTATCCTGATGATCCTGAGCGTCGGCACCATTCTGGTACTGTTCTGCGGCTTCCTGGTCTCCCTGCGCTTCAAACTCAATTTGCAGACCCACAGCACCCTGCGTGAAGAGACCGCGAAAATGCGCGAGTCCGGCCATGCGATGCCGGAGGCGGCGACCCCGCAGGCCCGCGCCACCGTGGAGATGCTGGCCGGTATGCCGTATGAATCCCTGTGGGGCAACAACAATATCGGTTACCTGAATCGCAACAAGCCGGCGGCCCCTTCGCTGAAGGATCGTGCGGTACTGAATTCGACATACAACAGAGGTTAAGATGATGAAAGTTTGGCCTGTCAAACATAGCCCGTTACTGCGTCAGCCTGAGCGCTTTATCGCCAGGGATGAACTGAAATCGCTGATTCAAAAGGTGACGCATAATCTGGTCAATATCCACGACAAAACGGGTGAGTTTTTGCTGCGGCTGGACGACGGGCGCGTAATCGACACCAAAGGCTGGGCCGGATGGGAATGGACGCACGGCGTTGGTTTGTACGGTATCTGGCAGTATTACTGCCAGACCGGTGACGCAGGCATGCGCGAGATTATCGACAGCTGGTTTAATGACCGTTTCGCAGAAGGCGCAACCACCAAAAACGTGAATACCATGTCGCCGTTCCTGACACTGGCGTATCGCTACGAAGAGACCAAAAACCCGGCCTGGTTGCCGTGGCTGGAAAGCTGGGCGGAATGGGCGATGAATGAGATGCCGCGCACCGAACATGGCGGCATGCAGCACATCACACTGGCGGAAGAGAACCATCAGCAGATGTGGGATGACACGCTGATGATGACGGTGCTGCCGCTGGCGAAAATCGGCAAGCTGCTTAACAAGCCGGAGTACGTCGAGGAGGCGATCTATCAGTTCCTGCTCCACGTACAGAACCTGATGGATCGTGAGACGGGGCTGTGGTTCCACGGCTGGAATTACGACGGCAATCACAACTTTGCCCGGGCCCGCTGGGCGCGCGGCAACAGCTGGCTGACCATCGTGATCCCGGATTTCCTCGAATTGGTGGATCTGCCAGAAAACAACGCCGTTCGTCGCTATCTGGTGCAGGTGCTAAATGCGCAGATCGCCGCACTGGCAAAATGTCAGGATGAGAGTGGATTGTGGCATACGCTGCTGGACGATCCTGATTCTTATCTGGAGGCGTCGGCCACGGCAGGGTTTGCCTACGGCATTCTGAAAGCCGTGCGCAAGCGGTATGTCGGCGCAGAGTATGCAGAGGAGGCGGAGAAAGCGATCCGCGGTATCGTGCAAAACATCTCGCCGGAAGGGGAACTGCTGCAAACGTCCTTCGGGACGGGGATGGGCAGCGATCTGGCGTTTTACCGCCAGATACCGCTGACCTCGATGCCGTATGGCCAGGCAATGGCGATTCTGTGTCTGACGGAATATTTACGGAAATATTTTTAATACCTGAGTAATAATCTCATTACTGCAAAGCCTCTTTTAGAAGAGGCTTTTTTTATAATGGTACCGGGAAAATACCTTACGCTATCAATATCAGGCGTGTTATATATTGATGGGGTGAATACTAGGCTGGAAATACGTTGCGCTTAGTATTAAATCGTGATTTTCTTCACAAAACACAATCCGTATTTATCCTATTTTTTATCTGCGTTAAGATTCTTCTAATATTCATACAAGGAGTGATGCAATGGAAAATACAATGGGCGGTATTATCGTTAACCCTGCTGTAAATATGCATGCTGATAAAATGTCTGAAGAACATATCAATATGTTCGACACGGTTTTCAAGGATATTGATGGTGCGGGTTATTTCCCACTACTGTATGTCGGAAGCCAGCTGGTGGCTGGCCAGTTCCATACCTTTATTGCGCTTCGCCGTTTTATCCATGCGGAAGGCCCGGAAAAATCACTGGTTAAGGTGATTATTTTTCAAAGCCTGAATAATGACTTTGCCATTCATTCAATTTCTGAGTTTTAATGATTTTAACTACGGATAATTATTTAGACTGAAAAGGACATCATTATGTGGAAATCAGCGAAAAGAGATGAGTTTATCCCATTGGACGCGCCTGTAGCAGGTTATGAAATAGGTGTTCCTGGTATCAAAGGACCATCTCCATTGTTTATTATTCGCGCAAAAGTGAATGGTGGGATTCATCCGGGGAAATGGGTGTTCGGCAATACGGCATGGGTCCCATGGGGAGGAAGAGAGCACTTTTGTAATGAATTTGAAGTTTACGTGGGCGCTTTAAAATGGGTAGACGTTAAGGATAAACATTTCCCACCGAATATGGTTGAGGCGGGACATGAAGCCAATGGCACTAAGCTCTACGTTGCCCGCGCAAAATTCGATAACGGTCTCTTTGTGGGTAAAGCTGGAAGTCACCTCAGCAGAGGTTGCTGCATCGGCTATAACGGCAGAGAGTATGAATTAGATACCTTCCAGGTACTCGTTCACGACTGATGGCGTTCATTTATAAAAAAACCCGGCAACCGCCGGGTTTCTTTTTTACATACGTTCTATGGTTTCGATACCCAGGGTATCCAGACCCAGTTTCAGGGTCTTCGCCGTCAGCTGCGCCAGCTTCAGGCGGCTGTTACGCACCGCTTCGCTCTCGGCGGTCAGGATAGGGCAGTGTTCGTAGAAGCCAGAGAACAGACCGGCCAGATCGTAAAGGTAAGCACACATAACGTGCGGCGTACCGTCGCGCGCGACCACAGAGAGCGTCTCTTCGAACTGAAGCAGGCGGGCAGCCAGCTGTGCTTCACGGTCTTCGGTAAGGGTCACCGTGGCGTTCGCCAGCACGCTTTCGTCAATACTGGCTTTACGGAAGACGGAGAGTACGCGGGTGTAAGCGTACTGCATGTATGGCGCCGTGTTGCCTTCAAACGCCAGCATGTTGTCCCAGTCGAAGATATAGTCGGTGGTACGGTTCTTGGAGAGATCCGCGTATTTTACCGCACCGATCCCAACCGCGTTAGCCAGTTTCTCCAGCTCGTCAGCAGGCATATCCGGGTTCTTCTCGGACACCAGGCGACGGGCGCGCTCCAGCGCTTCATCCAGCAGATCGGAGAGCTTCACGGTGCCGCCTGCACGGGTTTTGAACGGCTTACCGTCTTTACCCAGCATCATGCCGAACATGTGGTGTTCCAGCGGCACGGAATCCGGCACATAACCCGCTTTACGCACGATAGTCCACGCCTGCATCAGGTGCTGGTGCTGACGGGAGTCGATGTAATACAGCACGCGGTCTGCATGCAGGGTTTCGTAACGGTATTTCGCACAGGCGATATCGGTGGTGGTGTAGAGATAGCCGCCATCCTTTTTCTGGACGATCACGCCCATCGGTTCGCCTTCCTTGTTTTTATACTCATCAAGGAATACTACCGTTGCGCCTTCGCTTTCCACCGCCAGGTTTTTGGCTTTCAGGTCCGCCACAATGCCCGGCAGCATCGGGTTATACAGGCTTTCACCCATTACGTCGTCGCGGGTCAGGGTCACGTTCAGACGGTTATAGGTAAGCTGGTTCTGGGACATGGTGATGTCCACCAGCTTGCGCCACATCTCGAGGAAGTACGGATCGCCGCCTTGAAGTTTCACCACGTAGCTGCGCGCGCGCTCGGCAAAGGCTTCGTCTTCGTCGTAGTGTTTTTTGGCTTCACGGTAGAAACCTTCCAGGTCTGCCAGCGCCATTTCGCCTGCGTTTTCCTGCTGCTGTTTTTCCAGATATGCGATCAGCATACCGAACTGCGTGCCCCAGTCGCCTACGTGGTTAGCGCGGATCACCTTGTGACCGAGGAACTCCAGGGTACGCACGGCCGCATCACCGATAATGGTGGAGCGCAGGTGACCGACGTGCATCTCCTTCGCCACGTTTGGCGCGGAGTAGTCAACCACCACGGTCTGCGCTTCTGGCTGAGCCACGCCCAGACGGTCAGATTTCAGCGCCGCGTCAACGTGGCTTGCCAGGAACGCAGGCTCAAGGAAAATGTTGATAAAGCCCGGACCGGCGATTTCGGTTTTGCTGGCGATGCCGGTGAGATCCAGATGCGTCAGTACCTGCTCAGCGAGCTGTCGCGGCGGCATGCCCAGTTTTTTAGCCACTGCCATCACGCCATTAGCCTGATAGTCGCCAAACTGTACTTTCGCTGACTGACGAACCTGTGGTTCGCAATCCGCAGGCGCACCTGCGGCAATCAGTGCCTGACTGACTTTTTCTGAGAGAAGAGCCTGAATATTCACCTGGATACCTTACGTTTTTGATGCGGGTAAAAAACACCCACGCCAGTTTAAGAATTTAGGGCGGGAGTATACTGCAAATGGCCTCGGGCGTCAGCCCTGCGGGGGGCGAAGATCGCTCAGAATCCAGGCGAAGACGGTATGCATAATCATGCAGTCAAAAAAACCGTGATTCTGCGGTTGGTCGACAGAGATCAACAGAGTAAATTAGCGGCTTTGCGACACGAAACGAGACTGACCTATGGCGAACTGGCACACCATTGACGAACTGCATGATATTTCCGCAGATTTACCGCGCTTCACCCAGGCGTTCACAGAACTTGCCACCCGTCTCGGGCTGGATATCGCGCCGCTTGAGGCCGATCACATCTCTTTGCGCTGCCACCAGAATGCCACCGCAGAACGCTGGCGGCGTGGCTTTGAGCAGTGCGGAGAACTGCTGTCAGAGAATATCATTAACGGTCGCCCGATTTGCCTGTTCAAACTTCACGCGCCGGTTATGGTGGCGCACTGGCAATTCACCGTTGTGGAACTGCCCTGGCCAGGAGAGAAGCGTTATCCGCACGAAGGCTGGGAGCATATCGAAATTGTTCTGCCTGGGGAGCCCGAGACGCTGAACGCCCGTGCGCTGGCGCTGCTTTCCGACGAGGGGTTAAGCCAGCCGGGTATTTTCGTCAAAACCAGCTCGCCAAAAGGTGAGCGCGAACGCTTACCGAACCCTACGCTTGCCGTAACGGACGGCAGCGTGACGGTGAAATTCCATCCCTGGACTATTGAGCAGATCGTCGCCAGCGAAGCGTAAGCACTGTGAGCGTCGATCCAGACACGAATCGGGCAACGTGCCACGATGGTACGTTGAGTGAAATTTAAGGAGGATGACATGGCGCTGCTGGAAATTTGTTGTTACAGCGTGGAGTGTGCCGTCACTGCGCAACGGCAGGGGGCCGATCGCATCGAGCTTTGCGCGGCACCGAAAGAAGGGGGATTAACCCCGTCCTTTGGCGTGCTGAAATCAGCCCGTCAGGCCATCACCATTCCGGTGCACCCGATTATTCGCCCGCGCGGCGGTGATTTTTGTTATACGGCGGGTGAGTTCAGTGCCATGCTTGAGGATATCGCCCTCGTCCGTGATTCCGGTTTTCCGGGCCTGGTGATCGGTGTGCTGGACGAAGACGGAAACATCGATCTTTCGCGTATGCGCCAGGTCATGCGTGCAGCCCAGGGAATGGCGGTCACTTTTCATCGTGCGTTCGATATGTGTCAGGATCCGATACAAGCCTTTGATACGCTGGCAGAACTGGGCGTGGCGCGCGTTCTGACGTCGGGCCAGCAGCCCTCGGCTGAAAAAGGACTGAAATTAATTACGGAACTAAAAGTACATTCCGGTGTTCCAATAATCATGGCGGGCGCAGGAGTACGCGCCAGCAATCTGGAACTGTTTTTAAACGCAGGGGTGGAAGAGCTACACAGCTCGGCGGGTAAATGGATACCTTCACCCATGCGTTATCGCAATACAGGGTTGTCAATGTCGACGGATGCTGAAGCGGATGAGTACTCGCGCTACGGTGTGGATGGAGAGTCGGTTGCGGAAATGAAATCGCTGATTGAACGTCATCACGTGTAGCAACGTACCGATTTTTACCGCGCATCATGTCGCCCAATATGATGCTTGCTTGTACCAGGCCCCTGCAATTTCAACAGGGGCCTTTTTTTATTCTTGCCCCTCACCCTAACCCTCTCCCCACAGGGGAGAGGGAACTGCACGGTGCGGTCTTTTCACCCTCGCCCCTTTGGGGAGAGGGCCGGGGTGAGGGGATAAATACTACGGCTTGGTCGCAATCAATACCGCACGCATCGGGGCCGGATAGCCTTCGATGGTTTTACTGTGATCGTCCGGGTCGAGGAACTGCTCCAGCGATTCGGTGATCATCCAGTCGGTGCGACGCTGTTCCTCAACCGACGTCACGCACACATCGGCGATGCGTACATCGACAAACCCACATTTCTCCAGCCAGTTCTTCAGCGCCAGCGCGGAAGGGATGAAGTAAACGTTGCGCATCTGCGCATAGCGATCGCCTGGCACCAGAACGGCATGTTCATCCCCTTCGATGACCAGCGTTTCCAGCACCAGCTCACCGCCGCTGACCAGCTGATCTTTCAGTTGCCAGAGATGCTCCAGCGGGGAACGACGGTGGTACAGCACGCCCATCGAGAACACGGTATCAAAGGCTTTCAGAGCAGGGAGTTGCTCGATACCCAGCGGCAGCAGGTGCGCGCGCTGGTCGTTACCCAGCAGCTTTCGCACCGCTTCAAACTGGCACAGGAACAGCTGCATCGGATCGATACCGACGGCCAGATGCGCGCCTGCGCCGATCATGCGCCACATGTGATAGCCGCTACCGCAGCCCACGTCCAGAATGGTGCGCCCGGTCAGGTCGGATAAATGCGGCAGAACGCGATCCCACTTCCAGTCTGAGCGCCATTCGGTATTGATGTTCACGCCGTACAGCGAGAACGGCCCTTTGCGCCACGGCATCAGGTTACGCATCAGCGTTTCGATGCGGTTGATCTGCCCGGCCGGGAGCGGCTCTTCGCTCTCCGCCGTCACGCTGTGCAGTAAATCCAGACGATGAGGCGTCAGTTCAGGCAGAAACTCCACGGCGTTGGACCACTGCTTCAACAGACCATGCTGCTGATCGCGCTGCCAGGTGGCAATTTGCGCAGGCAGGGTTTCCAGCCAGTGGGATAGGTGGTTTTTGGCAATCAGCTGATAGAAATTACCGAACTCGATCATGCTGCGTCTCCGGCTTTCAGCGCCACCAGAGAACCAAAGTTAAAGCACTGGAACCACAGTTCGCTGTGTTCAAATCCGGCTTTGCGCAGGCGCGCTTTGTGTGTTTCAACGGAATCCGTCAGCATGACGTTTTCAAGCATGCTGCGCTTCTGGCTGATCTCCAGCTCGCTGTAGCCGTTTGCACGCTTGAAATCATGGTGCATATTGAACAGCAGTTCGCCCACGCTGGCGTCTTCAAAGCTGAATTTCTCAGACAACACCAGCGCGCCGCCCGGGTTGAGGCCCTGATAAATTTTATCCAGCAACCGCTGACGATCGTCCGGCACCAGGAACTGAAGGGTAAAGTTCAGGACCACCATCGAGGCGTTCTGGATGTCGATATCGCGGATATCGCCTTCCACCACCTCCACAGGCGTAGGGGCTTTATACGCGTCAATGTGGCGACGGCAGCGTTCAACCATGGCCGGTGAGTTATCGACAGCCACAATCTTGCAGCCATCGTGATGAACGTTACGACGAATGGACAGCGTTGCCGCTCCCAGCGAACAGCCCAGGTCATAGACCTGCGTGCCGGGTTGAACGAAACGCTCCGCCAGCATGCCGATCATGGAGATGATATTGGAATAACCGGGAACAGAGCGCTGGATCATATCCGGGAAGACTTCGGCTACCCGTTCATCAAAGGTCCAGTCGCCCAGGCTGGCGATAGGCGCGGAAAAAAGCGTGTCGCGATCTGACATAACGTAAAAATCCGGGAAAAATAAAGGGGCATATTGTGCGCTAATGGAAGGAGAAAACCAACTCCCACGGCATATACCAAAGGTTAGCCAGCACCATCAGCAAAAGCGAGCACCAGGTCGCGCTCATGCCGGAACGACGCCAGCGGATCAGGCGGTGGTGAAAACCATAATAATGCATCAAACGCCCTGCAATCAGCAGCAGCCCACAGACGTGCACCATCCAGGTTTCAGCGCCATCCATCTCCATTAACAGCAGTAAAATTAACGCGACGGGAATGTACTCGACCGCGTTGCCGTGGATTCGGATTGCGCTTTGCAGCTCAGAAAAGCCCCCGTCACCGTAGGAGACGCGGTACTGCATTCTCAGGCGCACAACATCAAATGAAAATTTAATCAGCAGTAATGCACCTAACACCGCATACAGCGCGCTGACCATACTAACTCCCTGTTTTTGGCAGATGGCACGTCTCTATGATAGGGGGTGATTTCAGAAAAGAGAAGATTGTTGTGGGATGGACGGCGCGGGGCCAACCGACGGAACCGCCTGCTGCAAGGCCTGCCAGAGAGAATCGACCAGTTCAGGTGCCTGGGCAATATCCGGCGTATGTAAAAACAGGTACGGGGTGGTGGTTTGCTCCCATTTCGCGAGCGTTTGCAGCCAGACGGCGAACATCTCCTCATTCTGTTGCATGTTATCGCTGCCGATAAACCGGACCATCGGGTTCTGCGCGGTAACAATGGCATGAACCGGTACTTTCGGTTTTTTGCGCTGGGCATCAACAACGGCTTCGCTGTGCGGGATTGCGCTGTGCACGGGGCGGCTGTCGAGGATCACGCGGTTGACCGATCGTTCATGCAGGCCGCGATTCAGCGCTTTCTCCGCGTCGCCTTTGGCAAAGAAATCTGGATGCCTCACCTCCACACCGTACGTGAAATCGTGGGGCAGGGCGTCGAGAAACTGCCAGAGGGCTTGTAGATCGCGCGGGCTGAACGTGGCGGGAAGCTGGAGCCAGTACTGGCCAACACGGTTTGCCAGGGGCGACATCCGGGTGAAAAACTCGTGGGTTAAATCATCGCAGTTTCGCAGTGCGGCGTTGTGGGAGATGGTTGCCGGAAATTTGAAGCAAAAGCGGAAATCGTCGGTGGTTTGCTCGCGCCAGCGCTCGACGATCTCCGTGCGTGGCAGAGCGTACAGCGTGGTATTGCCCTCCACGCAGTTAAAGTGTCGGGCATACTCTTCAAGGCCAGTAATACCCAGGCGCACCCATTTCGGGTGCGACCACTGGGGCAAACCCACGTACATCATAGCGCGCTGAGGATCTCATCCGTGCTGCGCACGCGACCAATACGCGGGAAGATATGGGTCATGCTGCCCTGATGCTGATCCGCAGAGGCTGCGCTGCACGCATCTTCCGCTATCACCAGATTAAAGCCCAGCTCCCAGGCGTTACGGGCGGTGGATTCCACACCGATGTTGGTGGAGATCCCGCACAGAATAATAGTGTCTATCCCGCGACGGCGCAGCTGGAGCTCCAGGTCAGTGCCATAGAATGCGCCCCACTGGCGTTTGGTGACTTCTACATCGCTGTCGCGTTTACCGAGTGAGACCGGGTATGTCCACCAGTTGTCCGGCAGCGCATGCGCCGGGGCCTGAGCATCAACCGGCTGCTTTAGCGCTTCGGCGAAATCAGTGGACCAGCCGACGCGCACCATGACGACAGGCGCACCGCTGGCCCGGCATTTTTCCGCCAGACGCGCAGCACGGCTTACAACATCGTCAGCGGTGTGTGGACCACCGGCAAAAGGCAGGATCCCTTCCTGTAAATCAATGACCACAAGGGCGGTTTTGGTGGCATCAAGCGTTAACATTGTCACTCCAGTAAAATTAATTGCTTTTTTACACCTTACGACGGGTTGGCCTGTTATCGGTCGGATAATTTTGTTAATTTTTGTGAGAATAGACAATAAGAGCACAGCAAACACGCGTCAGGCCGTGCTTCGCTCTTATCGTGCGGCAGAATTTCCAGTATAATAGCCGCCTTTTTTCATCCAGTTGTGACATACAGAAAGCTGCGACATCGTAGCCTGTAAGACAGGCGACAATCAGCCTGCGGCTAATTAAGGGATATCTCATGCGTACAGAATATTGCGGGCAGCTGCGTCAGTCCCACGTCGGGCAGCAGGTCACCCTGTGTGGTTGGGTCAATCGTCGTCGCGATCTTGGTAGCCTTATCTTTATTGATATGCGTGACCGCGAAGGTATCGTTCAGGTGTTCTTCGATCCGGATCGCGCTGATGCGTTGAAGCTGGCCTCTGAGCTGCGTAATGAGTTCTGCATTCAGGTGACGGGCACCGTGCGTGCGCGTGACGAGAAAAACATCAACGCCGATATGGCGACCGGTGCTATCGAAGTGCTGGCGTCCGATCTGGTGATTATCAATCGCGCAGAAGCGTTGCCGCTGGACTCCAACCACGTCAACACCGAAGAAGCGCGTCTTAAATACCGCTACCTGGATCTGCGTCGCCCGGAGATGGCTCAGCGCCTGAAAACCCGTGCGAAAATCACCAGCCTGGTGCGTCGCTTTATGGATGACCACGGTTTCCTCGATATTGAAACTCCGATGCTGACCAAAGCCACGCCGGAAGGCGCGCGCGACTACCTGGTGCCATCCCGCGTCCATAAAGGCAAATTCTACGCGCTGCCACAGTCACCACAGCTGTTCAAGCAGCTGCTGATGATGTCCGGCTTCGACCGCTACTATCAGATCGTGAAATGCTTCCGCGATGAAGATCTGCGTGCAGACCGTCAGCCAGAATTTACCCAGATCGATGTGGAAACCTCCTTCATGACCGCCGAGCAGGTGCGTGAGGTGATGGAAGCCCTGGTGCGTAGCCTGTGGAACGACGTGAAAGGCGTTGAGCTGGGCGATTTCCCAATCATGACCTTCGCGGAAGCCGAGCGTCGCTACGGCTCCGACAAACCAGACCTGCGTAACCCAATGGAGCTGGTGGACGTGGCAGACCTGGTGAAAGCCGTTGAGTTTGCGGTCTTTGCTGGTCCGGCTAACGATCCGAAAGGCCGCGTGGCTGCCCTGCGCGTACCGGGCGGTGCTGCGCTGAGCCGTAAGCAGATTGACGACTACGGCAACTTCATCAAGATCTACGGTGCGAAAGGTCTGGCCTATATTAAAGTAACCGAGCGTGCTAAAGGTCTGGAAGGCATTACCAGCCCTGTTGCGAAATTCCTGAATGCGGACATCGTGGAAGCTATTCTGGAGCGCACCGGCGCGCAGGACGGCGACATGATCTTCTTCGGCGCAGACAACAAGAAAGTCGTTGCGGATGCGATGGGCGCGCTGCGTCTGAAGCTCGGCAAAGACCTGAACCTGACCGATGAAAGCAAATGGGCGCCGCTGTGGGTGATCGACTTCCCGATGTTTGAAGACGACGGTGAAGGCGGCCTGACCGCGATGCACCACCCGTTCACCTCGCCAAAAGACATGACGGCGGCGGAACTGAAGGCTGCTCCGGAAGATGCGGTAGCGAATGCCTACGATATGGTTATCAACGGCTACGAAGTGGGCGGCGGCTCCGTGCGTATTCACAGCGGTGAAATGCAGCAGACCGTGTTCGGCATTCTGGGCATTAACGAGCAGGAGCAGCGCGAGAAGTTTGGCTTCCTGCTGGACGCCCTGAAATACGGTACGCCTCCGCACGCGGGTCTGGCCTTTGGTCTTGACCGTCTGACCATGCTGCTGACCGGCACCGACAACATCCGTGATGTTATCGCCTTCCCGAAAACCACCGCAGCGGCGTGTCTGATGACTGAAGCGCCAAGCTTTGCCAACCCGGCCGCGCTGGCTGAGCTGGGCATTGAGGTGGTGAAGAAGGAAGAGAAAAACTGATATGGCATATAAGCGTCCCGTTTCGGTTCTGGTGGTCATTTATGCAGAAGACTCGAAGCGGGTGCTGATGTTGCAGCGGCGCGACGATCCTGATTTCTGGCAGTCGGTTACCGGCAGTCTGGAAGAGGGAGAGTCCGCGCCGCAGGCCGCCGCGCGTGAAGTAAAGGAAGAGGTCGCCATTGACGTTGCTCGCGAGCAACTGACCCTGAAGGACTGTCAGCGCACGGTGGAGTTTGAAATTTTTAGCCATTTACGTCATCGCTATGCACCGGGAATTGAGCGCAATACGGAATCGTGGTTCTGCCTTGCGCTTCCCCATGAGCGGGAGATCGTGTTCACGGAACACCTGACCTACCGCTGGGTGGATGCGGCGGATGCCGCCGCACTGACCAAGTCATGGAGCAACCGGCAGGCGATAGAAGAATTTGTAATTAACGCTGCCTGAGAAGGCGCGATTTTTGGAGAACTTTTTATGGCAGGTCATAGTAAGTGGGCCAACACCAAACACCGTAAAGCGGCACAGGATGCCAAACGCGGTAAAATCTTTACCAAAATCATTCGTGAGCTGGTAACAGCGGCGCGTCTGGGTGGCGGCGATCCGGCCTCTAATCCACGTTTGCGCGCGGCGGTTGATAAAGCCCTGTCCAACAACATGACGCGAGACACCCTGAACCGTGCAATCGCACGTGGCGTGGGCGGTGATGAAGACGCGAACATGGAAACCATCATTTATGAAGGTTACGGTCCTGGCGGTACGGCGGTGATGGTAGAGTGCCTGTCCGACAACCGTAACCGTACCGTTGCGGAAGTGCGCCACGCGTTCACCAAAACCGGTGGTAATCTGGGCACTGACGGTTCCGTTGCTTACCTGTTCAGCAAAAAAGGTGTCATATCCTTCGAGAAAGGCGACGAAGATGCGATCATGGAAGCGGCGCTGGAAGCCGGTGCGGAAGACGTAGTGACCTACGACGACGGCGCTATCGATGTCTACACCGCATGGGAAGAGATGGGGGCCGTGCGCGATGCGCTGGAAGCGGCAGGTCTGAAAGCGGATAACGCTGAAGTGTCCATGATCCCTTCCACAAAAGCGGACATGGATGCAGAAACCGCACCGAAACTGCTGCGTCTGATCGACATGCTCGAAGACTGCGACGACGTGCAGGAAGTGTATCACAACGGTGAAATCTCTGATGAGGTTGCAGCGACTCTCTGATGAGAGCCTGTAAACCGTTTACGGGAGACGCGTGATGTCGATTATCCTCGGGATTGACCCCGGCTCACGCGTCACCGGGTATGGCGTTATCCGTCAGGTGGGACGCCAGCTAACCTACCTCGGCAGCGGATGTATTCGTACCAAAGTAGACGATCTGCCGTCGCGCCTGAAGCTCATTTATGCGGGCGTGTCGGAGATCATCACCCAGTTTCAGCCGGACTTTTTCGCCATCGAGCAGGTCTTTATGGCGAAGAACGCTGACTCGGCGTTAAAGCTCGGGCAGGCGCGCGGCGTGGCGATAGTTGCCGCCGTGAACCAGGACCTGCCAGTGTTTGAATACGCGGCCCGTCAGGTTAAGCAGACGGTGGTGGGCATAGGTAGCGCGGAGAAAAGCCAGGTGCAGCACATGGTGCGTACCCTGCTGAAGCTCCCGGCGAACCCGCAGGCCGACGCCGCCGATGCGCTGGCCATTGCGATTACCCACTGCCACGTCAGCCAGAACGCGATGCAAATGAGTGAGTCGCGGCTCAATCTGGCGCGAGGCAGATTACGATAATGACAAATCAGGCTGGATGTTTATCCAGCCTTTTTTTATTATGTCGGCAGTTAATTTCATCCAGAACGCAGGAGCGTCACGTGATAGGCAGACTCAGAGGCATCATCATTGAAAAACAACCCCCGTTAGTGCTGCTGGAAGTGGGTGGCGTGGGCTATGAAGTCCATATGCCGATGACCTGCTTCTACGAGTTGCCGGAGGCGGGCAAAGAGGCGGTTGTCTTTACCCAGTTTGTGGTGCGTGAAGACGCTCAACTGCTGTACGGATTCAATAACAAACAGGAACGCACCCTGTTCCGCGAATTAATCAAAACCAACGGCGTCGGGCCCAAGCTGGCGCTGGCGATTCTGTCCGGTATGTCAGCGCCACAGTTTGTGAATGCCGTTGAGCGCGAAGATCCGGCTGCGTTAATTAAACTTCCGGGCATCGGCAAGAAAACCGCCGAGCGCCTGATTGTCGAGATGAAGGACCGCTTTAAAGGTTTGCATGGCGATCTGTTCACTCCGGCGGCCGATCTGGTGCTGACTTCACCGGGCGGGCCAGCGACGGATGATGATGCCGAGCAGGAAGCGGTTGCCGCGCTGGTGGCGCTGGGCTATAAACCTCAGGAGGCCAGCCGTATGGTGAGTAAAGTTGCCAAACCGGATGCCAGCAGTGAAACTCTGATTCGTGAAGCGCTGCGCGCTGCATTGTGAGGTAAAGGATGATTGAAGCAGACCGCCTGGTATCGGCAGGCACCATTCAGCCAGATGACGTGGTGGATCGCGCGATCCGTCCAAAACTGCTGGATGAGTACATTGGCCAGCCGCAGGTTCGTTCTCAGATGGAGATTTTCATCCAGGCGGCAAAGCTGCGCGGCGATGCGCTCGATCACCTGCTGATTTTTGGTCCGCCGGGGTTAGGTAAAACCACTCTGGCGAATATCGTCGCCAACGAAATGGGCGTTAACCTGCGTACCACCTCCGGCCCGGTGCTGGAGAAAGCAGGGGACCTGGCGGCGATGCTGACCAACCTCGAACCGCATGACGTGCTGTTTATCGATGAAATCCACCGCCTGTCACCGGTGGTGGAGGAAGTGCTCTATCCGGCGATGGAGGATTACCAGCTGGATATCATGATCGGCGAAGGCCCGGCCGCGCGCTCGATCAAAATCGATCTGCCACCGTTTACTCTGATTGGTGCCACGACGCGAGCCGGCTCGCTGACCTCACCGCTACGTGACCGTTTTGGTATCGTGCAGCGTCTGGAGTTTTATCAGGTGCCCGACCTTCAGCATATTGTGGGGCGCAGCGCGCGCTACATGGGGCTGGATATGAGCGAAGAGGGAGCGTTTGAAGTGGCGAAACGTTCCCGCGGTACGCCGCGTATCGCCAACCGCCTGCTGCGTCGCGTGCGTGATTTTGCCGAGGTGAAGCACGATGGCACCATTTCGGCTGACATTGCTGCGCAGGCGCTGGATATGCTGAACGTTGATGCCGAAGGCTTTGACTATATGGACCGTAAGCTGCTGCTGGCGGTGCTGGATAAGTTCTTTGGCGGGCCGGTGGGGCTGGATAACCTGGCGGCGGCAATTGGCGAAGAGCGTGAGACTATCGAGGACGTGCTGGAGCCGTATCTAATCCAGCAGGGCTTCTTACAGCGTACCCCGCGTGGTCGTATGGCGACGGTGCGGGCGTGGAATCATTTCGGCATTACGCCGCCCGCGATGCCGTAAGTAGCGATTAATGGTAGCCCCGGTAAGCGAAGTGTATGACCGGATACATAGGTAACAGATCAGACCGGGAACATAGGTAACACTTTTCAGTCTATCCGGAGCACACTCTGGGTTTTTCGGTCGTAGTACGCAAGCGTTATTCCATTAAAGATGATGGCCTCCAGGCCATCATCTTGTTCTTCCAGCATGATGTACTCATCAGTCAGCGCTTCACTCAGGAACACCGTCCCCTTTTTCCCCATATAGAGTGTCCCCCTTGATTTCACCCTGTAGACCGTACCTCCTTCCGGATAAGCATATTCAGGAACCCTGCCATCCCAGTGCCGGCCTGAGGGTTGCCATACCGTTCCGGGCGTTGCACCCGCCAGGGCTTCATGTGGCCTTTCGTAGTTAAACTCTTCCCGGTAGCCACTGAACCACCGCTGTTGTTCTTCCATCGTCATAAATATGTTGCCCTGTTTTACTGCACTTTTCAGCGAACGATGCATTCGCTCATGACGGCCGTTTTCTTCCGGATGCCCCTTTCTGATGCGTTCCGGTCTGATGCCCAGCTTTATCAGCCAGACTGCAAGGCGACTTAACCCGGCGATACCTGTTCCTGCGAAAGGCTGACCATTATCCGTTCTCAGGACTTCCGGCAGACCGTACTCCAGGAACGCATCCGTCAGGCACTGCCTGACGAAGGGCTCGCTCTCCCGGTCTGCTCCCCGGCAGCTCAGAAGATACCGGCTGTGATTGTCGGTGAGGGTGAAGGGATGACAGTATTTCCGGCTCAGCAGCCTGAACTTGCCTTTAAAATCAGCGCTCCAGACCTGATTGTTCTCACTGATGATGGTCAGGGGCTGGCGATTGCCCGGGGTTCTGCGTTTTCGCTTTTTATCCGGAACCAGGCCTTCACGCTTGAGGATATCGCCGATAGTACTGGCAGCGGGGACGGTAAAATCGACGTGATGATTGAGCAGCCACATCCGCAGTTTTTTGGGGCCCCAGTCAGGGTGTTTTTGCCTCAGGGCCGTAAGCTGCCCGGCGATATCATCAGGAACTGTCCGGGAGTGGGAGTGCGGAGCACGCGACCGGTCAGAGAGAGATGACAGGTCAGAGGGGTCAAAACGCTGAAGCCATTTGTAACCGGTTTTTCGACTGATGCCGAAGAGACGGCAGAGGGCAGAAAAAGAATCCGTACCTGCATGGCAGGCACGGATAAAATCAAGGCGTTGCATAGGTCGGGTCTCAGTCCAGGGCATAGCGAGTCTCCTCTTCTATGCCAGTTATAACTGTTACCCATGTATCCGGTCTAAAGTGTTACCCATGTTTCCGGTTCATACCGAAGCGCCACCGGGGACATGCTGACTACTGCGCGGTCTTTTTCATCATACTGAAAATAAACAACACCGCCGCGCACAATACCACCGACGGCCCTGCTGGCGTGTCATAGAACGCCGAGAAGGTTAAGCCGCCCGTCACCGCGATCATTCCGATAATCACCGCGATACCGGCCATTTGCTCCGGCGTACGCGCAAAACGACGCGCCGTGGCGGCAGGGATTATCAACAGCGACGTGATGATCAGCGCGCCAACAAATTTCATCGCCACCCCGATGGTTAACGCCGTCACCAGCATCAAGAGCAGCTTCACGCGCTGAAGCTTCACGCCGTCGACAAAGGCCAGATCGGGGCTGACGGTCATTGCCAGTAAATTCCGCCACTGCCACAGCAGGATCCCGAGCACCACCACCACGCCAATGGCAATGGAAATCAGATCTTCGGGCGTGACGGCCAGCAGATCGCCGAACAGATAAGCCATCAGGTCCACGCGGATGTTTGACATCAGGCTCACCACCACCAGGCCCAGCGACAGGGCGCTGTGCGCCATAATGCCGAGCAGGGTATCAATGGCCAGGTGAGGGCGTTTTTCCAGCCAGACCAGACCGGCGGCCAGCAGCAGCGTGACGACAATCACCGCATAAAACGGGTTTACGTCCAGCAACAAACCAAACGCGACACCCAGCAATGACGCATGGGCCAGCGTATCGCCGAAATAGGACATTCTGCGCCAGACGACAAACGAGCCGAGTGGACCCGCGGCGCAGGCAAGCATAATCCCGGCCAGCCAGCCGGGCAGTAACAGTTCAATCATGAGTGTCCATTTCCCCGACGCAGGACAATTCGTCCCTGTAAATCATGGCGGTGATTGTGATTATGGCGATAGATGCCCAGCTGTTCGGCGCCACGATGGCCAAACATGGAGATAAATTCGGGATGCATTGACACCACTTCCGGCGTGCCGGAACAACAGATGTGATGGTTCAGGCACAGCACTTCGTCGGTTTTGGCCATTACCAGATGCAGATCGTGGGAGACCATCAGCACCGCGCAGTTAAGCTCCCGACGGAGCTGGTCGATAAGATCGTACAGCGCAACCTGACCGTTGACGTCGACACCCTGCGTCGGCTCGTCCAGGACCAGCAGCTGAGGGCTGCTGAGCAGGGCGCGGGCAAGCAATACGCGCTGGGTTTCACCGCCCGACAGCTTTTGCAAAGGCGCCTCAACAAGATGTCCCGCCTGAACGCGTTTTAGCGCCGGTAGGATATCCGCTTTACGCGTACCGGGACGGAGACGCAGGAAGCGGCTCACCGTCAGGGGCAGGGTGGCATCAAGATGTAATTTTTGCGGCACATAGCCGATACGCAATTTGTCCTCGCGGACGATAACACCTGCGTCAGGGGCTACCAGGCCTAATACGACGCGCACCAGCGTCGATTTGCCTGCACCGTTAGGGCCGAGCAGCGTGAGTATTTTGCCGGGCTTCAGATTCAGCGACACGTCAGAAAGGACGCGGCGCTGGCCGAATGAGACCGAAACATTTTCAAGAGAAACTAAAGTCGTCATGTCAATTTAAGCTTGCAGAAGTCATCGAATGTTATAATATCACATTCCACGCATTCATTACGATGATTAGTCGCATTATGTTACAGAAAAATACGCTTCTTTTCGCAGCTTTATCCGCTGCTCTTTGGGGGACAACAGCACAAGATGTTAACGCTGCCGTTGTCGCTTCGCTTAAACCACTTGGCTTTATCGCCGCTGCCATCGCCGACGGTGTGACGGACACAGAGGTTCTTCTGCCTGACGGGGCCTCCGAGCATGATTATTCTCTGCGTCCGTCTGATGTAAAACGCTTACAGAACGCGGACTTAGTCGTCTGGATTGGTCCTGAGATGGAAGCGTTCATGCAGAAATCCGCTAAACAGGTCCCTGCGCAGAAACAGGTGACGATTGGTGAGCTGTCCGCTGTGAAACCGTTGCTGATGAAAGGGGCTGAGGACGAGGGCGACGAACACGACCACGACCATGCTCATGGCGAAAAAGGTGACGACCATCACCATCACGGTGAATACAACATGCATCTCTGGCTCTCCCCAGAGATAGCGCGGCTTACAGCGGTTGCAATCCACGACAAATTAGTGGAACTTATGCCGCAAAGTCGAATCAAACTCGACGCCAACCTGAAGGATTTTGAGGCTCAATTAGCCGCAACCGACAAACAGGTAGGTAACGAGCTCGCACCGCTTAAAGGAAAAGGGTACTTCGTTTTTCATGATGCCTACGGGTATTACGAGAAACATTACGGTCTGACCCCATTGGGGCATTTTACCGTCAACCCTGAAATTCAGCCTGGTGCGCAGCGTTTACATGAAATCAGAACACAGTTGGTTGAGCAAAAAGCGACATGCGTTTTTGCTGAGCCACAGTTCAGGCCAGCGGTCGTAGAAGCCGTGGCCAGGGGAACATCCGTGCGCATGGGAACCCTTGACCCGCTAGGTACGAACATCCAGTTGAGCAAAGCGAGCTATTCGCAGTTCCTCAGCCAACTGGCGAATCAGTATGCGAGCTGCCTGAAAGGAGATTAACGAGGAAGTGAATACGTGCAACAGATAGCCCGCTCTGTCGCCCTGGCATTTAACAATCTGCCTCGACCCCACCGCGTTATGCTGGGGTCGCTTACAGTTCTCACGTTAGCGGTCGCCGTCTGGCGGCCCTATGTTTACCACCCGAGTTCTGCCCCTATTATTAAAACCATCGAACTGGAGAAGAGCGAGATCCGCTCTCTGCTGCCTGAGGCCAGCGAGCCTATCGATCAGGCCGCACAGGAAGATGAAGCTATTCCCCAGGATGAGCTGGATGACAAGATCCAGAATGAAACCGGCATTCATGAATATGTTGTTTCTACTGGCGATACGCTGAGCAGCGTCCTGAACCAGTACGGTATCGACATGGGCAACATTAGCCAGCTTGCCGCATCCGATAAAGAGCTGCGTAACCTGAAAATTGGTCAGCAGCTTTCCTGGACCTTAACGCCCGACGGCGATCTGCAACGTCTGACCTGGGAGATGTCCCGTCGCGAAACCCGCACCTACGATCGCACCGCAAACGGTTTCAAAATGACCAGTGAAATGCAGCAGGGCGACTGGGTTAACAGCGTGATGAAAGGGACCGTCGGCGGCAGCTTTGTTTCCAGTGCCCGCGATGCTGGCCTGACCAGCGCTGAAATCAGCTCGGTGATCAAAGCCATGCAGTGGCAGATGGATTTCCGCAAACTGAAAAAAGGCGATCAGTTCTCTGTCCTGATGTCCCGCGAAATGCTGGACGGTAAGCGCGAGCAGAGCCAGCTGGTGGGTGTTCGCTTACGTTCAGACGGCAAAGACTACTACGCCATTCGCGCGGAAGACGGTAAGTTCTATGACCGCAGCGGTACGGGCCTGGCAAAAGGCTTCCTGCGTTTCCCAACGGCGAAACAGTTCCGTGTCTCCTCCAACTTTAACCCGCGTCGTCTGAACCCGGTAACGGGTCGCGTAGCGCCGCACCGTGGCGTTGACTTCGCCATGCCGCAGGGCACGCCAGTGCTGGCGGTAGGGGATGGTGAAGTGGTCATGGCGAAACGCAGTGGTGCTGCTGGCTACTACGTGGCTATTCGTCACGGTCGTACATACACCACCCGCTACATGCACCTGCGTAAACTGCTGGTCAAACCGGGCCAGAAAGTGAAACGTGGCGATCGCATCGCGCTGTCCGGTAACACAGGCCGTTCGACGGGGCCGCACCTGCACTACGAAGTGTGGATCAACCAGCAGGCGGTTAACCCGCTGACGGCGAAACTGCCGCGCACCGAAGGGCTGACCGGGAAAGATCGCAAAGATTACCTGGCGCAGGTGAAAGAGGTGATGCCACAGCTGCGCTTCGACTAAGCTAACACCCTCAAAAATAAGCCGGCGTCAGTGTGCGCCGGCTTTTTCTTTTGTACGCGGACGGCTGCCTCGCTACACTATCTGAATATATTTTTGCGTCACCAGACCCTGGAACCCGCATGGAAACCAAAAAAAACAATATTGAGTACATTCCCGAGTTTGAAAAATCCTTTCGCCACCCGCGTAACTGGGGCGCCTGGCTTGGCGTATACGCGTTTGCTGGCATGGCGTTACTACCTGCTTCCCTCCGCGATCCGGTTCTTGGAAAAGTGGGGTGCCTGGCAGGGCGCTTAGGTAAAAGCGCACGCCGCCGGGCGCAAATAAACCTTCTGTACTGCTTCCCGGATAAAACCGACGTCGAACGCGAAGCAATCATTGATGACATGTATACCACCGCGCCACAGGCCATGGCGATGATGGCGGAACTGGCGCTGAAAGGGCCGGAAAAGATCGTCGACCGCGTTGACTGGAAAGGGCTGGAAATCATCGACGAGATGCGTCGCAATGATGAAAAAGTGATTTTCCTGGTGCCGCACGGTTGGGGGGTCGACATTCCGGCAATGTTAATGGCATCGCAGGGCCAGAAAATGGCGGCGATGTTCCATAATCAGGGAAACAAAATCTACGATTTCGTCTGGAATACCGTGCGCCGTCGCTTTGGCGGACGCCTGCACGCCCGTAACGATGGCATTAAGCCTTTCATTCAGTCGGTACGTCAGGGTTACTGGGGCTACTATCTGCCCGATCAGGATCACGGTCCTGAGCACAGCGAGTTTGTCGATTTCTTCGCGACCTATAAAGCTACGCTACCCGCGATTGGTCGCCTGATGAAAGTCTGCCGCGCCCGCGTGATCCCGCTGTTCCCGGTTTATGACGGTAAAACGCATCGCCTGAGCATTGAGGTACGTCCGCCGATGGATGATCTGCAGACCGCGGACGATCGCACCATTGCACGCCGCATGAATGAAGAGGTGGAAGTGCTGGTGGGGCCACATAAGGAGCAATATACGTGGATCCTGAAGTTGCTCAAAACGCGTAAACCTGGCGAAACAGAGCCGTACAAGCGTAAAGAGCTTTTCCCGAAGAAATAGGAAACCTTCACCCCTCTCCCCTTAGGGGAGAGGGGATCGGAGCTTACTCTACGGTTAGTACGCGGGTGGTATTGGTTGAGCCGATGGTGCTCATCACGTCACCCTGCGTCACGATAACGATATCACCGGATACCAAATAACCTTTGTCGCGCAGCAGGTTCACAGCATCGTGCGCGGCGGCCACGCCATCGTTGGTGCTGTCGAAGTAGACTGGCGTCACGCCGCGATACAGCGCCGTCAGGTTCAGCGTACGCTCGTGACGGGACATGGCGAAGATCGGCAGACCGGAGCTGATGCGAGACGTCATTAGCGCGGTACGGCCAGATTCGGTCATGGTGATGATCGCCGTGACCCCTTTCAGGTGGTTGGCTGCGTACATCGCGGACATCGCAATCGCTTCTTCCACATTGTCGAACTGGATATCCAGGCGGTGCTTGGAGACGTTAATGCTTGGGATCTTCTCCGCACCCAGGCAGACGCGCGCCATGGCGGCCACGGTTTCCGCCGGATACTGACCCGCAGCGGTTTCTGCTGACAGCATCACCGCGTCAGTACCATCCAGCACGGCGTTCGCCACGTCCATGACTTCCGCACGGGTTGGCATTGGGTTGGTGATCATGGATTCCATCATCTGGGTGGCGGTGATCACCGCGCGGTTCAGCTGACGCGCGCGACGGATCAGCGCTTTCTGGATACCGACCAGTTCAGGGTCGCCAATTTCCACGCCCAGATCACCACGGGCAACCATCACCACGTCAGACGCCAGGATCACGTCGTCCATCGCGTCCTGATCGCAGACCGCTTCAGCGCGTTCCACTTTCGCAACGATTTTCGCATCGCAGCCTGCATCACGCGCCAGGCGGCGAGCATAGTTCAGATCTTCGCCGCAGCGGGGGAAGGAGACGGCCAGATAATCCACGCCGATCTGCGCTGCGGTCACGATATCCGCTTTGTCTTTATCGGTCAGCGCTTCGGCAGACAGGCCACCGCCGAGTTTGTTGATGCCTTTGTTGTTGGAGAGCGGACCGCCGACGGTCACTTCGGTGAACACCTTCATACCCTGAACTTCCAGCACTTTCAGCTGTACGCGTCCGTCGTCCAGCAGCAGGATGTCGCCAGGCACAACGTCAGCAGGCAGACCTTTGTAGTCGATACCCACTTTTTCCTTATCGCCTTCGCCTTTGCTCAGGTTGGCATCCAGCAGGAATTTATCGCCGATGTTGAGGAAGACTTTGCCTTCTTTAAAGGTCGATACGCGGATTTTTGGACCTTGCAGGTCACCGAGGATAGCAACATGGCGGCCCAGTTTAGCTGCGATTTCACGCACTTTGTCGGCACGTAATTTATGGTCTTCTGGCGTACCGTGAGAGAAGTTCATGCGCACCACGTTGGCACCCGCGGCGATAATCTTCTCGAGGTTATTATCGCGGTCGGTGGCCGGGCCTAGGGTGGTGACGATCTTGGTTCTGCGAAGCCTTCTGGACATGTAATACTCCGTTGACTGAAACAACTTTGGTGTTGCGTGAACATAGAATCGGCCTTCATCTATCGCAAGGCAGTAGCGAGGGGACCGAATGCCGTAAATCGTACATCGTCGTTATTAGGGAACATCGCTCTTTATAAGCAATTCTTTATCAAAACGCGATTCTTTCAGGGCTTCCTTGACCCGCTTCAAGTTATCCCGGAATTTTGCGCCCCGGCGTAAGGTAAAACCGGTCGCCAGCACGTCGATGACCGTCAGCTGCGCCAGGCGGGAGACCATCGGCATGTACATGTCGGTGTCTTCCGGTACGTCCAGGGTAATGGCGAGCGTTGCTTCCCGGGCCAGCGGCGTACCTGCCGTCGTCAGGGCGATGACCATCGCATCGTTGTCACGCGCGAGTTGCGCCAGCTCCACCTGGCTCTTGGTGCGGCCCGTATGGGAGATGAGTACCACGACATCATCTTCGCTACAATTCATACAGCTCATGCGTTGCAGCACAATGTCATCGGAGTAAATCACCGGCACGTTAAAGCGAAAGAACTTATTCATGGCGTCATGCGCCACGGCGGCGGACGAGCCAAGGCCAAAGAAGGCAATCCGTTTGGCCTGCGTAAGAAGATCGACCGCGCGATTCACTGAACACATGTCCAGAGACTGGCGAACATGGTCGAGCGTGGCCATTGCCGATTCAAATATTTTTGCGGTGTAAGCATCAACACTGTCGTCTTCATCTACATTGCGATTAACATACGGGGTACCGTTTGCCAGACTTTGTGCCAGATGCAGTTTAAAATCAGGAAAGCCGCGGGTGTCCAGACTACGACAGAATCGATTGACCGTCGGTTCGCTGACGCCCGATTCCTGTGCCAGAGCGGCGATGCTTGAATGAATCGCCTGAGCGGGCGCGGCGAGAATAACTTCGGCCACTTTGCGCTCGGATTTGCTAAGGTGTTCCAGTTGAAACTGGATTTTTTCCAGCATGTTCATTGTTAACAAGACGCTCATGAGGGCATAAACGATTTCATAGAGATGAAACCTTGATTCGATTTAGCCGATATTACCCCCGGGACACCCGAAAGGGTAATCGTCGACAAGAAATGTTGTTGTTTTTTTTCATTACTTGATCGACGTCGGGTTTTGCTCTGACCCTGTTGCGCAAAGAATCGACGTTTGTTGCGTCACCAGACGGGCGTAATGGCCCGCGCGACGAAAAATCACCGTATCGCACGCGTCGTTAAGCGCTAATGGTTTCAGGAAACGCGTAAAAGCAGTACAGTGCATTGTAATAAAATTACAACGATACCTGGCAGAGTACCAGGAGATCTAACTGAGGAGAATGACATGGCGGTAACGCAAACAGCCCAGGCATGTGACCTGGTCATTTTCGGCGCGAAAGGCGATCTTGCACGCCGAAAATTGCTGCCTTCCCTGTATCAGCTCGAAAAAGCGGGCCAGATCCATCCCGATACCCGAATTCTTGGGGTAGGGCGCGCCGACTGGGATAAGGAGGCTTATACCAAAGTCGTGCGCGAGGCGCTCGAAACCTTCATGAAAGAGAAAATCGATGAAAGCCTTTGGGATAAGCTGAGCGGGCGTCTCGATTTCTGCAATCTGGACGTCAACGATGTAAGCGCCTTTACCCGTCTGGGTGAAATGCTGGACCAGGAAAATCGCGTCACCATTAACTATTTCGCCATGCCGCCAAGCACCTTCGGCGCCATCTGCAAAGGTCTGGGCGAAGCGAAGCTGAACGCCAAACCGGCCCGCGTGGTGATGGAGAAGCCGCTGGGTACGTCGCTGGCAACCTCGCGTGAAATCAACGACCAGGTGGGCGAGTTCTTTGAGGAGTGTCAGGTTTACCGTATTGACCACTATCTGGGTAAAGAGACGGTTCTGAACCTGCTGGCGCTGCGTTTTGCCAACTCCTTGTTTGTGAACAACTGGGACAACCGCACTATCGACCACGTGGAAATTACCGTGGCGGAAGAAGTGGGCATCGAAGGCCGCTGGGGCTACTTCGACCAGGCCGGCCAGATGCGTGACATGATCCAGAACCACCTGCTGCAAATTCTGTGCATGATTGCCATGTCTCCACCGTCAGATCTGACGGCCGACAGCATTCGTGACGCCAAAGTGAAAGTGCTGAAATCACTGCGCCGTATTGACCGCTCCAACGTGCGTGAGAAAACCGTGCGCGGCCAGTACACCGCAGGTTTTGCCCAGGGGAAAAAAGTCCCTGGCTATCTGGAAGAAGAGGGCGCGAACAAGTCCAGCAACACCGAAACGTTTGTGGCGATCCGCGTGGATATCGACGACTGGCGCTGGGCCGGCGTGCCGTTCTACCTGCGTACCGGGAAACGTCTGCCGGCAAAATGCTCCGAAGTGGTGGTCTACTTCAAAAATCCGGAACTGAACCTGTTCAAAGAATCCTGGCAGGAACTGCCGCAGAACAAACTGACTATTCGTCTGCAACCGGATGAGGGGGTGGATATTCAGATCCTGAACAAAGTGCCGGGTCTTGATCACAAACACAACCTGCAAACCACCAAACTCGACCTGAGTTACTCTGAAACTTTCAACCAGACGCATCTGGCCGATGCTTACGAGCGTCTGCTGCTGGAAACCATGCGTGGTATCCAGGCGCTGTTCGTCCGCCGCGATGAAGTGGAAGAGGCGTGGAAGTGGGTCGACTCAATCACCGAAGCGTGGGCAGCCGACCAGGACGCGCCAAAACCGTATCAGGCGGGAACATGGGGACCTGTCGCCTCCGTTGCGATGATCACCCGTGATGGCCGCTCCTGGAACGAGTTTGAATAACCCCCATCTCTAGCCCAAAGGTGTTATTTTACCGGTAACATGATCTAACACAGCAAGTGGCATAATTTTTAATCTTTTAAGCTCCGCGTGGATTCACCCGCGGAGCTTTTTTTATTACACTCCCTTCAGACATTTTGCCCCTGCGCTCCGGATATCAGGCGTTTCAGCGTTGTTAACAACCGTCAGAAACTGTGTAAACTCCCGAGCCTGGACAGATAAATTAGAGGAGCTTTTATGAATCCGACATTGTTACGCGTAACACAACGCATCGTTGAACGCTCGAAAGAGACCCGTGCTGCCTACCTTGCCCGCATCGAACAGGCGAAGAGTGAAACGGTCCATCGCTCACAGCTGGCCTGCGGGAATCTGGCCCACGGCTTTGCCGCCTGCCAGCCTGGTGATAAAGACGCGCTGAAAAGCATGCTGCGTAACAATATCGCCATTATTACCTCCTATAACGACATGCTTTCAGCCCACCAGCCGTATGAGGTTTACCCGTCTATCATCCGCAATGCGCTGCACAGCGTGAACGCGGTGGGCCAGGTTGCAGGCGGCGTGCCGGCCATGTGTGATGGCGTGACTCAGGGACAGGACGGTATGGAGCTGTCTCTGTTGAGCCGCGAAGTGATCGCCATGTCGGCGGCAGTGGGCCTCTCTCACAATATGTTTGATGGCGCGCTCTACCTGGGCGTATGCGACAAAATCGTCCCGGGGCTGGTGATGGCCGCGCTGTCGTTTGGCCATCTGCCAGCGATTTTTGTGCCGTCAGGCCCGATGGCAAGCGGTCTGCCAAACAAGGAAAAAGTCCGTATCCGCCAGCTGTATGCCGAAGGAAAAGCGGACCGTCAGGCGCTGCTGGAAGCGGAAGCCGCGTCCTATCACGCGCCTGGCACCTGTACGTTCTACGGTACGGCTAACACCAACCAGATGGTGGTGGAGTTTATGGGGATGCAGCTACCGGGCTCGTCGTTCATCCAGCCGGATGCGCCACTGCGTAAAGCGCTGACCGAAGCCGCAGCCCGTCAGGTGACGCGCCTGACCGGTAACGGCAACGAGTGGATGCCAATGGGCAAAATGGTCGATGAAAAAGTCATCGTCAACGGGATTGTCGCCCTGCTGGCGACCGGCGGTTCAACCAACCATACCATGCACCTTGTCGCGATGGCGCGCGCGGCGGGCATTCTGATCAACTGGGATGACTTCTCCGAGATCTCCTCCGTGGTACCGCTGATGGCGCGTCTGTACCCGAACGGTCCGGCGGACATTAACCACTTCCAGGCTGCGGGCGGCGTGCCGGTGCTGATGCGCGAGCTGCTGAAAGGCGGCCTGCTGCATGAGGATGTCAACACGGTGGCGGGCTTTGGCCTGCATCGCTATACCCTTGAGCCGTGGCTGAACAACGGTGAGCTGGACTGGCGCGAGGGGGCGAGCAACTCGCTCGATCCTCAGGTTATCGCCACCTTCGAACAGCCGTTCTCTCCTCACGGCGGCACCAAAGTGCTGAGCGGTAACCTTGGGCGTGCCGTAATGAAAACCTCTGCCGTGCCGGAAGAGAATCAGGTTATCGAAGCCCCGGCGGTGGTGTTTGAAAGCCAGCACGACGTTTTACCTGCCTTCGACGCGGGTCTGCTTGATAAAGACTGCGTAGTCGTGGTGCGTCATCAGGGACCAAAAGCGAACGGGATGCCAGAATTACATAAACTTATGCCGCCGCTTGGTGTATTATTGGACCGCCGTTTCAAAATTGCGCTGGTGACCGATGGACGCCTCTCGGGGGCATCCGGTAAAGTGCCTTCAGCGATTCATGTCACCCCGGAAGCCTACGACGGCGGCCTGCTGGCGAAAGTCCATGATGGAGACATGATCCGCGTTAACGGTCAGACAGGCGAGTTAACCCTGCTGGTGGACGAAGCAGAGCTGGCGGCGCGTCAGCCACATATTCCTGACCTGAGCGCATCCCGCGTGGGTACCGGACGCGAGATGTTTGGTGCGTTGCGTGAGAAACTCTCCGGTGCGGAGCAGGGCGCAACCTGTATTACGTTTTAAGACGACTTGATTTTAACGATCTGGCGAGAGAAAACTCTGATGAAAAACTGGAAAACAAGTGCAGAAGCAATCCTGACTACTGGCCCTGTCGTGCCGGTTATTGTGGTAAACAAACTGGAGCACGCTGTCCCAATGGCGAAGGCGCTGGTTGCGGGTGGCGTTCGTGTTCTGGAAGTGACCCTGCGTACTGCCTGTGCGATGGATGCGATTCGCGCTATCGCCAAAGAAGTGCCGGAAGCGATCATCGGTGCTGGTACGGTTCTGAATGCGCAGCAGCTGGCGGAAGTGACCGAAGCGGGCGCACAGTTTGCCATCAGCCCGGGCCTGACCGAGCCGCTGCTGAAAGCCGCAACCGAAGGTTCTATTCCGCTGATCCCGGGTATCAGCACCGTTTCTGAACTGATGCTGGGCATGGACTACGGCCTGAAAGAGTTTAAATTCTTCCCGGCTGAAGCGAACGGCGGCACCAAAGCGTTGCAGGCGATTGCAGGCCCATTCTCCCAGGTGCGTTTCTGCCCAACGGGCGGCATCTCTCCGGCCAACTACCGCGACTACCTGGCGCTGAAAAGCGTGCTATGCATCGGTGGCTCCTGGCTAGTTCCGGCGGATGCGCTGGAAGCAGGCGACTGGGATCGCATTACTAAACTGGCTCGCGAAGCGGTAGAAGGCGCGAAACAGTAACAAATGCTCAATGCATAAAGCAGGCCCTCTGGCCTGATGCTGGTCACTTTATGTGACCAGCATGTATGAGTTCTTCTTCTTCTCCCCACAAACATTTTTAATATCCCTAACCCCCAGGCGTATCATTCTTCATTATTGAATAATCCCTTACTTATATACTTGATGAATAATTCATTCTTAATTTATCTGTGATGAGATTGTCTGGGCTCTTTTTATTTATTTTGTGAATAATGTTACTTCCTTTGAGTCAATTCAACTTGAGGTTGGGTATTTTAATAGGAGAACGATAGGTGTATTGTTTTTAATAAACGGAATGTTTGTTAAAAGGATAGATAATAATGTCAGGGGAATCTGAGGTGGCTCAACGGCGGGACACGTTAAACAGATATTTATTGTATTTCCCGCGTAGCAAAAATGTTATTTCTGATGTTCATTCTTTTACAGGAAAAGAGATATTAAGCGAGCCTTATCGCTATACCATTCGCTTTACCAGTCCGGATCAAAACATTGCCATTAATGCTGTTCTTAATCAAAGGGCTGAGTTTATTCTGCGTGCACCCAATCTGGAAGCCTCATGGCATGGGCAAACCTCCTGGCTGCCGGTTCGCCAGATTAATGGCACGATCACCCAATTTTCCCGGCTGATGTCTTCAGGTGACGAAGCACTGTATGAATGCGTGCTGGAGCATGAGCTGGCGCTGCTGGATCAAAATTACCGTTCTGCGGTTTACATGAACATGACAGTCCCGGAGCTCGTTACAAAGCTGATGAAGGACAGTGGTCACTTTGACGGCTACAACATTGATTTTGACCAACTGAGCCACAGCTATCCACGACGGGAAATGATCGTTCAGTGGAAAGAAACCGATTTGCGGTTCATCCGTCGGCTGCTGGCAGAGATAGGGATCTGGTTCCGTTTTGAGAATCACAACAAAGTGAAAACGGAAACCGTCGTTATTTTTGGGGATTCTGCGCGTCGTTACAACTTCAGCGACAAACAGATGCCTTATGTCCGACATTCAGGCATGACCAGTTATAACGAATACATCACCGATCTGGAGGAGCAGCACGGCCTGATCCCAAAAAATGTGTTGGTTCGCACCTATAACTATCGTGACCCGCAATCGCCGCAGACGGATAAGACCATTAAAACGAGCGATATTCCCGAAGGTGTAACGACAGGCCAACACTATCACTATGCCGATCACTATCTTGCTGCGGGGGATTTTCACGGTGAAGAGGCGGAAACCGCCGCATTTTACGCTCGTCTGCGTTATGAACGCCTGTTGAACGGACAGAGTGTTCTGGGGGCGACAACCAGCGATCCCGAGCTTCAGCCAGGCATTATGTTTTATCCTGCAGGGCCTTTACCTGACGGGTTTAAGTCCGGGTTTGTGATAACTGCGATGATTATCCGCGGCAGCCGTGCTGAACACTATCGCGCCGTACTTTCTGGGATCCCCTATATCCACGGCTATAGCTTCCGTCCTGAATACATATCCCGGCCAGTGATAGCCGGAACGGTGCCCGCCAGAGTGAAGGCTATCGGGGGAGATAAAACCTATGCCGGACTTGATGCGGTTGGACGCTACCGGGTTAAGTTCGATTTTGACCTTGATGAAAAACGGGTCGGATTTGAAAGCGCCCTGGTACGCCTCGGCAGGCCGTACGCCGGTGACACTTTTGGTATTCACTTTCCGTTGCTGGAGGGGACTGAAGTTGCCGTAGGTTTTGAAGGCGGCGACCCGGACAGACCTTTTATCGCCCATGTCATGCACGACGGCAGCCACCCGGATTTAGTCACAAACCGTAACGATACCCGAAACGTGATCCGCACGGCCGCGTTGAACAAGATCCGTCTTGAAGATCGTCGCGGGCAGGAACACATCAAAATCTCTACCGAGTACGGCAAAGGGCAAGTGAGTGTGGGCCACCTGGTTGATGCTGAGGGCAAAAAGCGCGGGGAAGGTGTGGAGGCTCGCACCGACGACTGGATGGCGCTGCGTGCTGCCAAAGGCGTGATGATCACCACGGAAGCACAGCCCCGCGCGGGGGGTAAGCAACTGGATATGACAGCGGCTATTGCACAACTCGAAAAGGCGTTATCGCTGGCGATGACCCTACAACAAAGTGCGCTTACGGCAGGTGCGAGTAATGTGGAAACCGATCGGCAAAATGCGCTCAGCCAGACGCTGAGTCATCTCGCGGAGCCCGGTATTTTGGCATATGGAAAAAGTGGAATTGCGCAGGTTACGCCGGACAGCCTGCAATTGTCAGCCGGGAAAGACCTGATTGCCACAGCGGGCGGGAATGCCAGCGTGAATGTGGTGAAAAAATTCTCGCTGGCCGTAGGGGAAAAACTGTCGCTGTTTACCCGCAAACTCGGCATCCAGATGATTGCCGGTGCGGGGGATATTACGACGCAGGCGCAGCGGGGCGAAATGCACATGCTGTCGCAGCAGGATTTCACGCTGACGAGCACCGCCGGGAAAATGAACGGCAGTGCCAGAAAGGGAATGCAGTTTGTCTGCGGGGGCGGCGGGATCCGGATCAGCCCGACCGGGCTGGTCACGATTTTCTCGCCGACGGGCATTGAGCTCAAAGCGCCGAGCCTGAAATACGACGGTCCGGAAAGTGTGTCGGTACCGACGCCATCCTTTGACAAAGGCGCCTTTAAACTTCGCTACAAACTGCACGCCTGCGATGATCCGGAGCAAATTCTGGCAAACAAAAAATTCAGGCTGACCAGTGCATCCGGTCAGGTGGTGGAAGGCGTGACGGACAGCTCCGGTCGTTCAACACTGCTCGATGCTGACGACCTCGACAGCTATAAAATGGAGATAATGGAATGACGGAGGTGAAGACAAAACCCTACGCTCCACGGGTGGTATCAGAAGGCGATATTCCGGTACACAAAACCCTGGGCGAAGTCGCCCAGACGCGCAACGTCGGGATACCGCGTCCGATGCCCGGCATTGTGATCCTCGTCCATGGCGTGAACGACGTGGGTGAAGCTTACCAGAATCAGGAGAAAGGAATACTTGTCGGGCTGGGTAAGCGACTCAACCGGCAGGATTTTTACGCCCACGAATGGAAAGACTACAGAATTATCACTCCCGGGCGTTCCCCCATCATCCCGTTTTACTGGGGATATAAACCGGTTACGCATGCTGACTACCGGGCGGACCAGAAGCGCTACCGGGAGGAAGTCGGGAAGCTGAGTGACAAAGCGCATCTGCCCTATGATGCGTACCAGGAAGATAACGAGACGAATAAAAAGTCGCTGGGTAATGACGGGAAAGGGCCGTTTCAGTACCAGAACGATAACTTTAAAAATGCACTTGATACGAGTTTTGCCAAGGGGGGCGGGACCTTTGCCAACGCAACGACGACGATCCCGGATATGCTGGGACCCGGCGCCGGTGGCTTCGGCGTTGCCGCTGCGGGATTTGCCTCGCTGCACTTCAATGATGGCGATTTTACCCATCCTATCTATGAAAGCCCACACCGCATTTACCAGTTTTTTGCCGCTCAACGGCTGGCGGATTTGATTTTAACTATCCGCCGAAATCCGGTCACAGCAAATGATGTTATCAACGTAGTGGCGCATAGTCAGGGCACTATCCTTACCATGCTGGCGAATATATTGGTCAAACAAGAGGGATTAAAGCCTGTCAACTGTGTCATTCTTAATCACTCACCGTATTCTCTTAAGCCGCGCGTGGCTGAAAATATTCAGCCGGGTTATCAACAGACCGACGATGCCAGACAGCAGACGTTTAAAAATTTCTGTCGCCTTATGCATACGCAATGGAAAGGTGGCGGGAAAATAGCAGAGAGCGAATTACTGGCTCTGGAGGCCTCCTGTACCCTGCGTAAACCTTCCGATAATCCGCTACGAACGGATGACAGATATTGCCGAAGCAACGACGGTAAAGTGTATAACTACTTTTGCCCGAATGACGGCGTCGTGTCGCTGGAGAATGTGCAGGGGGTTGGCTGGCGGGGCATTCCTCAGAATATTGCCAGTGATATACCGAATCTGTTTCAGCGCGTGTTTTACCAGCATGGTGAAGTAGGAAAAATCCCTGACGCTAACCCCTTTGAGCTACCATCGCGAAATGAGGGGGATGCAAAATATGCCTTTCTCACGAACGCCAGTTACAGCGCTCGCGATGTGTTGATAAACGGTGAGGAGTTACCGGAACCGTTTATTTTCAAACTCCAGGGGGAGGATAATCACCCGGATAACGATCCTAAAACCAGTGATAAACCGTATACCTATTATGTCGATCCGGACAGCCCGGACGCCTACATTTCCTATTCCGCTAAAGCCAGCGCCATTAAGCGCACAGTAACGACAACCTTTGCTGTGAACCGCTATCAAAATATTGGCTGGCAGCCCGGTCACGTTTTATCTGCTTCAGAGCTTAAAGAAGAGAGTTTTGAACGAAAGCATGAGGTTATTTATGGTGAGGTGTCAGGTTCGCGAGATTTTCAGTTAGTCACACTTACCTGGAAGAAAACACCGGAAGAACTGCAAGCGGAATGGCAGAAAATCGACCCGGTAGGCTACAGCCAGCACTCCTCTATTGTGATGAGTGAATTTGTACCATCGCACGCTATGGCGTTTGATTTGGCTATTGGGCAGTGCAAATCATTCGATTATCAGGCGGGGAAATTTTGGGAAGGGTTGCTACATCGGGCAGACTGGCGCGATCCGCAGAACGGCAATGCCGATGCCAGAGAATATTATCGTTCGGGAAGGTTGCCAATTGCTGAGACGAAAGACTTCATGAACAGACCTGACGAAGTGCTTCCAAAGAGCACTTACGGTGTGAAAAATCAGTTTAACAAACATACCTCTTTCAAGCCTTCTCACGATCAGGTTTCAGGAAATCAAGAATTGAAAAGCCTCCAATGGGATATGCCAAAACCAATGAGTGACAGTCAACTGGCGTAAGGACAAAACATGAAAGGATTATGTACCGTTGTCGCAGCTACGTCCGTTGTGCTGGCAACCGGATGCCAGGCGAAAGAACCGCCGACACAGGTTGTTTACCGGTTCGATGATCATCGTTATCTTGAGTTAAAAGGCTGGGGCTGTGAAGGCCAGCTCTGGTATACAGATACGAAAAGGGGTATTCATTCACAGCCTTATTTTCAATTTTATCGAGTATTTACCCGTAAGTTTATTCATCCATCAGAACGATATATCTCAATTCCTAACTGGGAGGTGGATGGGTTTCATGTATCGAAAGACTATGGCGAAACATGGAAAGCTGTCGGTTTTTCCCCAGCGGGTAATGAACCAAATGGAGATAACAGAGCACCCGCAGAAGATGCAGTGTCTTTCACCGTCGTCAACGATCAGGGCTTTCTACTAACCAAGCACCGGCTGTACATGTCGTCAAAACCATTTGAAGACCCGCGCATTCTGCCCGGTGGGCTGGGGATTACCTATACCGTGGATGACGGAATGGGAAATAAAGTCAGAGGTAAGCTGGAACCCGGTTCTTCTGGCCCTGCTTGGGGGCTGGATTACATCACCAAAGAAGGTCTGCACGAAGATATAGCTCAATTTAAGACAAACTATCAGGACCTACCTGATAGCGTACCCGAAGTGAAGGAGTACACCGGCTGGGATCATATGCGCTGTGATATGGATGCGGGGCGATAACTGATGAAAGGATTATGTACCGTTCTCGCAGCTACGTCCGTTGTGCTGGCAACCGGATGCCAGGCGAAAGAACCGCCCACACAGGTTGTTTATCGGTTCGATGATCATCGTTTTCTCGAATTGAAAGGCTGGGATTGTGAAGGCGAACTCTGGTACACGGATACGAAGCGAGGCATTCACACCGAACCCGTTAGTCAGTTTTATCGACTCTTTACCCGTAAATTTATTCACCCATCAGAGCGATATATTGCTCTGACGGGATGGGGAGTGAGTGGATTCATAGTATCTAAGGACTATGGGAAAACGTGGCACTCCGTAGCGTTCTCACCAAATCATAATGAACCCAATGGTGATGACTACGCGCCGTATGAGGATATTATTTCTTTCACCGTCGTCAACGATCAGGGCTTTTTACTAACCAAACACCGGCTGTATATGTCGTCAAAACCGTTTGAAGACCCGCGGATTCTGCCCGGCGGACCGGGGATTGCCTATACCGTGGATGACGGAATGGGAAATAAAGTAAGCGGGAAGCTGGACCCCCGTTCCCCTGGCTGGGCGTGGGGAATGGTCTATATGACTAAGCAGGGGCTTAAGCACAGCACGCAGCAATTTAAGGCTAACTGGCAAGATTTACCCGACAGCGTACCCGAAGTGAAGGAGTACACCGGCTGGGATCATATGCGCTGTGATATGGATGCGGGAAAATAGGGAGATAAAGCGATGAAAGGCGTCATTAGGTTAAACGATCCGCTGATAAGCGGAGGAAAAGTCACTAAGGCCTCTGGGGCAGACTTTATGGGTCAGCCCGTGGCCTTGAAAGATGATCTTGTGCAGTGTCCGCTCCATAAAGGGACGTTCCCAATCACTGAATGTCACCCAACCTGGACCATGCATGGCCGTGGGGTTGTGGTAGATGGCTGTCGCGCGGCGTGTGGATGTGAAATCAAAAGTACCTTACCTGTGGCGGGAGCTTCGTAATGCGCGCGTGGTGGTTATACAAAAAACAGCCAGACCCGGATTCCACTCTGCCAGTCGTCATGATTGTTTTCCTCTATGTGATAGCCGTCGCAATGGGCCTCGCGATCCGGGCTCTAACCTGGCCTGAACAGGAACACGTTACGGCTCTCTTTTTTGTGCCTTCAGTTATTCTGCCCATCTGTGTTGTGTCGTTGTTAGTTTTTACAAGTTTCATATTTCATGACGCCAACATTCATTATGCTGAAACCCGAAAATTCATAGCAAAAGAGCAGGAGATTAATTTAAAGGCGTATGCGCGGAAAAATATGGCTATCGCAGCATGGTCTTCAATAACCCCCCTGGAGCAACCCGCGCTGAATATGTTGAAACTGGAAGGCGAATTTCCGCTGGCACCGAAAACGCCGGTTAACATTCAGCTGGAAGATCGCTTCGACCAGACCAGGAATGAACAGATGTTTTACCGCTTACTGGACCCGATGGCAGAAAAATTGAAGGGCTATAACTACCGTATTTTTGAAACCGTTGTCTGGGTTCGCGGAGGGAGTGGATCCTGCATTGATGAACTGAGACGCACTCTGGAGCGGTTGGGTATTGAAACGGCCAGCACGTGTAAAATTGAGTACAGCACAGAATGCCCTGACTACGCGATCGTTAGCCAATGGATGAACTTATCTGATTACAAAGTTGAAAACCGACTGATTGTTATCGTTCATTTACATGAAGAAAGCGGCGAATCAAAGAGCATGGAAAATGCATGTGCATTCCTGCTGACCAGTCATTATGTCCGGGAGGAGGGCGAAAAACCGGTATATTTATATCAGCCTATGTCTGATGTGACCGATGTAGAGGACAACATGGCGGTCTTCCTTGAGACGGGTTCGGTACTTACGCCGAAAAATCTCTGGTATACCGGGCTGTCCCGTATTGAAAAATATCCATTAATGCAGGCACTGGACAAAAAAGCGCTCACGGTGGAACGGCTGGATATCGATGCCTCTCTGGGCGCAAAGAGTGCCGGGTATCGGTGGCTGGCTCTGGCATTTGCGGCGGATGCGGTAAAATATGCCCAGGGGGAGCAACTGGTAGCATATTCAGACAAAAACAAATTTTGTATTACTGCGCTTTCCTCCATGAAGACAGCTATCCCAAATAAACTTACCTGGTGTAACTGGAGTAATCCCCTTTATCCTGCGGGGATGGCGGCTTTATTCTGCGTGTTATCCCTCATTGCCTATCGTATCAGTTTCCTGGCGCAAAACGATCCGCCAGCAATCTGGGAACTGATTGCGAGCATAATCATTCCCTTCGTTATTTTTATAGGCCTCGGTAGTTTTGTTTTCATCTCGAAAACGAATGAAGCCTACGAGGACATGGAATACGAATGGAAGCGATAGAAACGAAACAACGTTAATCATGCTATGTGGCTGGTCGCTTACTTGACCAGCCTCTAGTTATTTACCCTGTCACTTTTACCGCAGTGGCCGCTTTTTTCGCTCTCGCGACGGCTTCGTCCACGTTTTCCCCGGTTGCTAATGCCACGCCCAGACGACGGCTTCCGTCGATCTCCGGTTTGCCGAACAGTCTGACCTGTAAGCCTGCACCAACCGCACCTTCGACGTTATCAAAGGTGACATTCTGGCTGGTCAGCTGCGGCAGGATCACCGCCGAGGCTGCCGGGCCGTACTGACGGATGCCGCCAACCGGCAGGCCGAGGAAAGCACGTACGTGCAGCGCGAACTCAGAGAGATCCTGCGAAATCAGCGTGACCATCCCGGTATCGTGCGGGCGAGGGGAGACTTCACTGAAGATCACCTCGTCGCCGCAAACAAATAACTCCACGCCGAACAGGCCGTAGCCGCCCAGCGCCAGCACCGTTTTGCGGGCGATCTCCTGCGCGCGTGCCAGCGCCAGCGCGCTCATTCGCTGCGGCTGCCAGGATTCGCGATAATCGCCGTCTTCCTGGCGATGACCAATCGGGTCGCAGAAATAAACACCGTCCACGGCGCTGACGGTGAGCAGGGTAATTTCAAAATCAAACTTCACCACGCCTTCTACGATGACGCGCCCGGCACCGGCACGGCCGCCCTGCTGGGCATAGTCCCAGGCTTTGTCCAGCGTGCTGCTGTCGCGGATAAAGCTCTGCCCTTTGCCGGAGGAGCTCATTACCGGCTTAATGATGCACGGGTAGCCAATCTCCTCTACGGCCTGGAGAAACGCAGCTTTATCCCCGGCAAAACGGTAGCTGGAGGTCGGGAGCTGTAATTCTTCTGCCGCCAGGCGACGAATGCCTTCCCGGTTCATGGTCAGTTTTGCCGCTGTGGCACAGGGCACCACGCGCTGGCCTTCCTGTTCAAGGGCAACCAACATCTCAGTGGCAATGGCCTCAATTTCAGGTACCACGAAATCCGGTTTTTCGTCGGCAATTAACGCCCGCAGGGCATTACCGTCAAGCATATCGATGACGTGCGAGCGATGCGCGACGTGCATGGCGGGCGCATTCGCATAACGGTCCACCGCAATCACTTCCACACCCAAACGCTGGCATTCAATGGCCACTTCTTTACCCAGTTCACCCGATCCCAACAGCATAACGCGCGTCGCGGCAGGACGCAGCGCAGTTCCTAAACGAGTCATAAAAATCCCCCTGAAAAAGATGCGGGCAGTATAAACGAAAACGTTTGCGTATGTCTTGTATAGGGATAACCCGAACAGGGGAGAAATTTGCGCTTCTTTAGCACTGACAGACATTTCCTGACACCCGCTCGCTTAGGCTGTGAAGGTTACGCACTGTTACGTGAGGAAAAATATGTCAGGCTGGATGAATCAACTGCAATCCCTGTTGGGACAAAAAGGCTCGTCGTCCGGCGAGCAGGGTCTGAGCAAGCTGCTAGTGCCGGGTGCGCTCGGCGGACTGGCCGGTTTGCTGGTTGCCAATAAATCATCGCGGAAACTGCTTACCAAATACGGTACCGGCGCGCTGCTGGCGGGCGGAGGGGCTATTGCAGGCTCCGTCTTATGGAACAAATACAAAGACAAGGTGCGCAACGCGCATCAGGATGAACCGCAGTACGGGAAGCAGGTTTCGCCGTTAGATTTACGCACCGAGCGCCTGATCCTCGCCCTGGTCTTTGCAGCCAAGAGCGACGGGCATATTGATGCCAGTGAACGTGCCGCAATTGAACAGCAGATGCGGGAAGCGGGCGTTGAGGAGCAGGGCAGGGCGCTGGTGGCGCAGGCCATCGAACAGCCGCTCGATCCGCAGCGGCTGGCGCAAAGTGTGAAAAACGAAGAAGAGGCGCTGGAACTCTATTTTCTGAGCTGTGCTGCCATCGATATCGATCACTTTATGGAGCGCAGCTACCTGAACGCCCTGGGTGATGCGCTGAAGATCCCACAGGACGTTCGTGAGGGAATTGAGCAGGATATTCAGCAGCAGAAGCAGACCCTCGCGGGCTAGAAGGCCATGTTTCGCTTGCATCATACGCGTGTTTTGCCAACCTTATAGGATGTAAAACGAAAAAGTAAGAATGCCATGCCTCCAAAAGCCCGACGTACTCCTTATGCGATCACCACGCATGGCGATACGCGTATCGATAACTACTACTGGCTGCGGGACGATTCTCGTTCCCGGCCAGAGGTGCTCGACTATCTGCACGAGGAAAACGACTATGGCCGCCAGGTCATGGCCAGCCAGCAGGCGCTTCAGGATCAGCTCCTGAACGAAATGGTGCAGCGTATCCCCCAGCGTGATGTCTCTGCCCCGTGGTGCAAAAACGGTTATCGCTATCGCCATATTTATGAGCCGGGAAACGAATATCCCATCTACCAGCGCCAGTCTGTGCTAAGCGCCGAGTGGGACGAATGGGAGATCCTGCTGGATGCTAACAAACGTGCTGCCCACAGTGAGTTTTATACGCTGGGCGGCATGTCCATTTCCCCCGATAACGCCATTATGGCGCTGGCTGAGGATTACCTCTCCCGCCGCCAGTACGGTTTGCGTTTCCGCAATCTTGAAACGGGAAACTGGTATCCCGAAATGCTGGATAATGTCTCCCCCGATTTCGTCTGGGGTAACGATTCAGAAACGGTTTACTACGTTAAAAAGCATGCCTCAACGCTGCTGCCTTATCAGGTCTGGCGTCATACGGTGGGGACCGATTCCGCCGACGATGAGCTTGTGTATGAAGAAAAAGACGAGACGTTCTACGTCAGCCTGCATAAAACCTCGTCTCGCCACTACGTGATTATCTTCCTTGCCAGCGCCACCACCTCTGAGGTGCTGCTGCTGGATGCCGAACTGCCGGATGCCCAGCCGTTATGCTTCCTGCCGCGCCGTAAAGATCATGAGTACAGTCTGGATCACTTCCAGCACAGCTTTTACCTGCGTTCGAACCGCGAGGGCAAAAACTTTGGCCTTTATAAAACCAAAGTGCGCGATGAACGGAAGTGGGAAGTGTTAATTCCTGCGCGCGATCAGGTGATGCTGGAGGGGTTCACCCTGTTTACCGACTGGCTGGTGGTGGAAGAGCGTCAGCGCGGACTGACCAGTATCCGCCAAATCAACCGCAAAACCCGCGAAGTGGTGGGCATTGCGTTCGATGACCCGGCTTACGTGACGTGGATCGGCTTTAACCCGGAACCGGAATCGTCCCGCCTGCGGTACGGCTATTCGTCAATGACTACCCCGGACACGTTGTTTGAGCTGGATATGGACACCGGGCAGCGTCAGGTGATTAAACAGGCGGAGGTCCGGGGATTTGAGTCGGAAAATTATCGCAGTGAACACCTGTGGGTGACCGCGCGCGACGGCGTTGAAGTCCCCGTGTCTCTCGTCTACCACAAGGATCACTTCAACAAAGGTAAAAACCCCATCCTCATCTACGGTTACGGCTCCTACGGATCCAGCATGGACGCCGATTTCAGCAGCAGCAGGCTGAGCCTGCTCGACCGCGGTTTTGTTTATGCGATTGCCCATATTCGCGGCGGCGGCGAGCTGGGTCAGCACTGGTATGAAGACGGAAAATTTCTCAAAAAGAAAAATACCTTCAATGACTACCTTGATGTCTGCGATGCGCTGATCGCGCAGGGTTATGGCGATCCGCAACTCTGCTTTGGCATGGGGGGCAGCGCCGGAGGCATGTTAATGGGAGCCGTGGTAAACCAGCGGCCTGAACTGTTTAAAGGCGTTATCGCTCAGGTGCCGTTTGTGGACGTGGTGACGACCATGCTGGACGAAACCATTCCGCTGACCACCGGGGAGTTTGAGGAGTGGGGGAACCCGCAGGATGAAACCTATTACCGCTACATGAGAGAGTACAGCCCGTACGATAACGTCGAGGCGAAAGCCTATCCGCATATGCTGGTGACCACCGGCCTGCACGATTCCCAGGTGCAGTACTGGGAGCCCGCGAAATGGGTGGCGAAGCTGCGTGAGCTAAAAACTGACGATAATCTGCTGCTGCTGTGTACCGATATGGACTCGGGGCACGGAGGGAAATCAGGGCGATTTAAATCCTATGAAGGGGTGGCGCTGGAGTACGCCTTTTTGATTGGCCTGGCGCAGGATACGCTGCCAGGCCGCGCGGGAACTCAGGCTTCGCCTAAATAATGCTTCAGCGTCAGGCGCAGTTCCGGGCTCATTCTGTCGAGGTTGTTGTACAGCCAGCGCAGATAGCCCGGATCGTTGTCCGCCACTTCCGATACCGGTTTTCCACGATATTTACCGAACGTGAAGGTGGTCAGTAGGGCGGGGCGGCCGGTAATGGTCGCCATATCGTCCGGCGTCCAGCCGGAAGTATTCATGATATCAATCAGGAGCGCTGCGGTGATGTAGCAGTCATAGAGGGCGCGGTGATGATGCAGCCCTTCCGGCGTCCGCACGCTTAGTTTGCGCGACTTATACAGCGCCATATTGCTGTATTTGATCCCCGGCCACAGACGGCGCGCCAGCTTCATGGTGCAAATCCATTCACCGGGCATCTCCGGCAGCACGCGGCGGTCAAAGCTGGCGTTATGGGCGACATACCACTGGCTACCGTGGTAAAGAGGGATGATCTCTTCAATCCACGGCTTATCCGCCACCATCGATTCCGTAATGCGATGAATTGCCATCGCCTGCGCACTGATAGGACGGTCCGGGCGCACCAGGTGGCTCATTGGATTGACTATCTTTCCGTCAACCACGTCGACAGAGGCGACTTCCACAATTCCACCCTGCAAATCGCAGGTTTCGGTATCGATAACGCGCAGCATTGATCGCTCCTGATCCTAAAATGCCTAGCCTAATGGAATGATATCCCCTTGCCAACCCTGTCGGCCCAAAGAACCGGTTAACAGCAACTCTCCCTTATCGGCACGCACGATCAGCTGACCTTTTTCATCCCATAACGCGCTACCGCTGCGCGCGTTCGCCATTAATACCGCGATGGCGTACTTATGCGCGAAGCGTTGTAACGAACTGATGGATTGCCGCCAGCGTTGCTCACCCACCGCCAGGCTGCTGGTGAACAGCGTTGCCTCTGGGTCCAGTTCCGGGGCGTCAGCCTGATTATCAACGATGGTTAACCGTTTATTGCCAGGAATAACACCCGCACCGTTACCCTGGGGATAACGCCGGATGGTCGACAGGTTAGGGGTGAAAAGCGCGAGTCCTTTCTGTTGCTGGAGCGTAATACCGGCAATCACCGTGATGAAACGTGACTGCGCCGCGTGAAGGAGGGGGGCAAGCTGCAAATCGTCGGGGGGTGGGGGTAAGGTTGTTCCGCCAGGGCCGGTAAGCGAAAGCTCCGGAAAGACGACTAAATCGCACCCATGCGAGGCAGCCTCGGCAATAAAGTGCAGGTGATGTTTTACGTGCTCATCAACACAGTTGTGCCGCGGAGCATACTGAGCCGCGGCAATAGTCCATCGTGACATCGTGACTTCCTTATACACTAAGTCGCTGGGATTTTAAGATTACACCTAAATTTATCAGGGTTTTCTTATCCTGCCACATAACGCGTAAGGAAGTGTAACGGGACGTTAAGCTTATTTAACTTTAGGTTCGTACGGCAGGCGCGAGAGATTAACGGAGGCGAGGCGATGCGCAATAAGACGTTCGCGGAACCAGTCGCGCAGATGCGCGGGTTGTTCACGCTCTACCACTTCAGCCACGACGGGCATGTTGTAACGCTCTTTGAATGCGACCCCCGCGGCGGCGAGATCGACATTCACTTTGTCCATCTCGTCCTGAGGAAGGGCGGCCAGGTTAACGTTCATTTCCTTCTCCTTTTTCTGCGGCGGCAACGTTACCGCGATTGTTCAACGATGACAAGGGAGCAAAGGATGTTCCTCGACTCGTTAATTATACAGAGTTATTCTTTAGCATTCAGGCATAACGAAAAGGAATGATTGTGATGCACTTTACCCCTTCCCGCGTCGCGTGTGCGCTGGTGTTTCTGCTCTCTTCGGCAATCGCGCCATCAGCTCTGGCCCATGCGCACCTTAAGCAACAATCCCCGCAGGAAAATACCGTCGCGACGGCACCCGACGTCATTACCCTGAATTTCTCGGAAGGCATTGAACCTGCCTTCAGCGGCGTCGTGGTGACGGACGCGCAGCAGCACAAAATCCAGACCGGCGCGGTGAAGCGTGACGAGAAGGATAACGCAAAGCTGATTGTTCCTCTTGAGAAACCGTTGACGACCGGCACCTATACGGTGGACTGGCATGTGGTCTCCGTGGACGGCCACAAAACCAAGGGCAGCTATCACTTTAGCGTGAAATAGTATGCTGGCCCTGAGCTACGTAGCGTTTCGCTTTATCCATTTTGTTGCGCTGATACTACTGTTCGGCAACGCGCTATACAGTGTCTGGTTTGCACCGTCTTCGTTGCAGCACCTCATGACGCAGCGTTTCCAGCGCCAGCAGAATATCGCGGCCTTAATCAGCCTGATGGCTGCTCTGCTGATGTTCGGCCTGCAAAGTGGGTTAATGGGCAACGGCTGGGGTGATGTCATTCGCCCGGCGGTCTGGCGCAGCGTGCTGGGCACGCAGTTTGGTGGCGTCTGGCTGTGGCAAATGGTGCTGGCCGCTGTGACCGCGGGCGCTGCATGGCTTACCCCGCAAAAGGGCTCACGGCTGTTACTGCTCGCGATGGGGCAACTGGTGCTGCTGGCGGGCGTGGGACATGCCGCGATGAACGGTGGCGCGCCGGGTGCGTTGCATCGTCTGAACCATGCGCTTCACCTGCTCTGCGCCGCCACCTGGGTGGGCGGTTTACTGCCGCTGCTGTTCTGTATGCGGCTGGCGAAAGGCCGCTGGCAGCCAGCCGCTATCTTTACCATGATGCGCTTCTCCCGCGTGGGGCATTATGCCGTGGCGGGCGTGCTGCTGACCGGGATAATCAATACGCTCTTTATTGTGGGCATAGACGTGCCGTGGGAAGCGCCTTATGTACGGCTGTTGTTGTTTAAATGTGCGCTGGTCATCATGATGGTGGCAATTGCGCTGGCGAATCGGTATTTTCTTGTGCCACGCTTTCGCCCTGATGCCGGGCGGGAACAACAGATTTTTATCAGGATGACACAGGCAGAAGTGGTGCTGGGCGCGCTGGTACTGGCGGCCGTCAGCCTGTTCGCGACCTGGGAACCCTTCTGACAAGGTTTAATAACTTATGAAAAAGACACTGCTTTCTCTTTTACTTCTCACCTGTGCCAGCAGTGCGCTGGCCGCGCCGCAGGTCATCACCGTCAGCAGGTTTGAAGTGGGTAAGGACAACTGGGCATTTAATCGTGAAGAGGTCATGCTCACCTGCCGTCCCGGTAACGCGCTGTATGTCATCAATCCCAGTACGCTCGTGCAGTATCCGTTAAATGACGTAGCGGAGCAGCAGGTTGCCAGCGGGAAAAGTAACGGACAGCCTGTCAGCGTGATCCAGGTGGATGACCCGGCAAACCCCGGGCAGAAGAAGAGTCTGGCACCGTTTATTGAGCGCGCTAAAAAGCTCTGCTAGCCGTCAGGTTTCCAGTAAAAAAAAACCGCAGGTGCTTGTAAAAGCTCTGCGGTTTTTCACATTTAGTGATGTTCTGACGCTTTTTTTCAGACCACTTTTACTGTGGACTGGAAAACCTGACGTCGTCATCTATTCTTAAAGGGCAAGGCGATTGAGCCTGCATTAATGCCAACTTTTAGCGCACGGCTCTCTCCCAAGAGCCATTTCCCTGGACCGAATACAGGAATCGTATTCGGTCTCTTTTTATATATTTGTTTTTCAAAGGTTTTTTCGGTATTAACACGAAATCCCCCGAAAATTACTCGAATATTCCATATCCTGTCTAAACCATAACATACTCCGCACCGCGTGCGTCCAGGTATTTTTTGGTCATTGTTAAATTTTTGTGGCCGAGTAAGCGCTGAGAAAATTCCTCCCCGCGCTCCTTTTCATAGAGCCTGCTCGCCAGACTTCTGATCTCATGGAAAGGAGGTGGGTTAGGTCCGAATTTTAACCCGGTCGAATCCCTTATCTCTGCAAAGGCCTGTGTGAGTCCGTCAGGAGTTAGCGGCCCCGGCTTTCTTCCCCCGCGGCGGACCGGAGAGTAAAGCATGAAGTCGGAAGGGTTGTTCACCCGGCATCGATCAATGACATCCTGCAACACAAGCCCGGCGACGTCCAGCCTCAAATCAAGGGGAAGTGCCAGTTTGTGACCTGTTTTCTCCTGCGTAACGAAAAGCCTCCCATCTTTAATGTCACTGAACCTGAACAGTGAGATATCTTCCCGCCGCTGGCCGGTGACCAGTGCCAGATCGCATGCGTTTGGCGCCCATTCAGAATGAGTTAACGCTGCCTGGCGGATGACCGTGAATTGTTCGAGCAGCAAGCGTTCTCGCTTAACTTTCGGTGTCGGCGTTCGCGTCGGTTCTGCCGGGTTCCTGTCGACATGTCCTTCCACAATCGCCTCCCTGAAGATGTCCATCAGCACAGACCTGAGCCCGGAAGCCATGCTCTTTTTATCGCAGAGAATGTACGCTTCAAGGAATGAGGCGATGTCCTTTGTCGTGACAGAAGCGAGGGGAATTTTGCCGAACTCTTCCTTAATGGTGGCGATCTGGTTTCGCCTGACCTTCATCGTGTTTGGTTTCAGCTCGCGCCGCTCGAGAATCACCTCGTAACGCTCCAGCCATGCAGCCACTGTGAAAGTGGGCACGTCTTTTATGCGATCCAGGAGAGAAGAGGGAAGGTGATTCTGGTCGATGTAGTTGTTGGCCTCAATGGCCTGGGCAACAGCGTCCTTGCGATCAATTCGGCCAAGAGATATCTCCTGCCCGGTCACCGGATTGCGCCAGCTGTAAAGTCTGTCTCTTTTACGATAGGTCAGGTTACGTGGCAGGTTAGCGTCGTAACGTACTGGCCTTTTCGCCATGAGTCAGTCTCTCCAGTAAGGTGCCGCCGGACGGCAGTTTGGTGTGTTTCGGTTTAGCGCGCAGGTTCTTCTTGCGCGGAGCCACGTAGATAGCGTCAGGCTGAACCTTATATTCCTTTCCGTGCAGCTCTGGCGCGGGATAAATTCGCCCCTCCCGCGTCCATCGACGCAGAGTAGAAAGGGAGGGTGGAGTCGTGTAGACCTCAGCAGCCCATTCCTGCAAATTGAGAAGCTTAGCCATGAGAACTCCTTAGCCACCTGGCATTATATGCGAGGCTGCGTTGACGTGTTGATTAATCGAAATCAGGTAAAAAAAAGCCCGGCGTACCGGGCAAAAGGGATAACGGAGCAGTGCTTTCGCACCCAATAGCCAGCTCATAACTGGCTATCAGTTGCGTCAGTCGTCTTCATCTTCGTCCCAGTCCTCGTCGTAATATGGCGAGGTGAGAAGTGGGTTAGTTGCTGAGAGAATCTCTCCGGCGGCGCCCTGCCGCTGAAGTCGACGAAGCGCTTCGTATAGCTCAAAGGCCTCGGTTCGCTCGTCACCTATATCGAGGGCGCATGCAACCTTGTGCGCCTCGGTGATAAGAGTTGATAGCTGGTTTCTGATGTCCTGAATGGTGCTCATAGTTATCCTTACGCCGCACGCTGGGCGCGCAGCGATCTGTATTTATCGTGCTGAAAATTCGCCGAAGTGAGTTTCTTCACCTTTTTTTCTGGCCGCTATCGCATCTTCTTTTTGCTTGAAATATCCAAGGCTTTTCATTTTTCCGTTCACCTTGATGTGAGCTCGCCACTTTCCTCTTCTCTCCTCATAAGAAACTCCTGCGACACCGGAAGTGTTGTTTGATGCGACGGAACGATTCATGGTGTTTTGGAGTGGGGTTACTTCGCGTAAATTGCAGAATCTGTTGTCTCGAGGGTTTCTGTTTATGTGGTCGATGTAACTTTTCGGCCAACTTCCAGTCATGAGAAGAAATGCTATTCGGTGGGCCTTAATAAGCTTCCTGTGCACCTGGATAGTGAGATAACCAAGTCTGTCAGTATTTCCTGCTAAATTACCGGCAGACTGATTTCCCCATTTGATCTTCCATCTAAACTCACCAGTTTCCGGATTGTAAGAAAGCAGTTTTTCTACCTCCTCACGAGTGATATCTGGCATCACACCCCCCTCTGCTTATTCCTCAATTTGATAACACCTTGGCAATCCGCGCACGTCTGTCAGCCGGGAACAGCAGCGCGCCGCGGCTCGGGAATTGTTTCGTCGCATTCTTCACAACGCTCTGCTGATACGGCGTTGCGGTTTACTCGGTGAGCGGAAAGTGCAGCGTTACGCTGAAGCTCTTCAATCTCTGCTGCGGTATCGATGATATCGGCCATGGTCAATGCTCCCGGAACTGTCGGTTAATTCGGTTGAAGGTGAACGCCAGCAATAAAAAAGGCCGCGATAGCGACCTGGTGATTAGTGCCGTCATGCTGCACCTCCTTCATTCTTTTCGGCTTCGACGGCCATCTGCTCAAGACGTCGTGATAGCTCGGCGGCCAGCGTCTGGAATTCTTCCTCTGTCACCACCGGAATCGGCACAAAGCGAATCCCGATGTGCGCAAGGTTATTGGCAATTTCGAGGCTTTTTCTCAAATCAACTGGTGAGGCTTTGTTCATGCTGCACCGCCATCTTTTTCGGCTAGCACCAGTCTTCCGTCGCATAGAGCACGTATGATTTCCTGATACTCCCAGCCGAAGTACATGCTCTCGACGTAGACCCGCAGAGGAGGATAATCATGCTGCTTGCGGCGAATGAAAGCCTCCGCCGCTTCACGGGTAAAATGAGCGTTGATGTTCTGCCACTCTTTGCGTGTACCGCAGACAGTGTGGCCGTCAAGGTCAGCCAGTACTTCCCACTGAGCGTCTTCATCGAGATCGGTAAAGGCAGTGTCGCACTGGTCAATGCAAAAGGCGTTTAACTCTTCCTGCTGCTGTTCATCCAGATCGTCCCAATACTCCTGCGGGCTGTCCCATTCGCATTCCTCGAAATGGACTATCTTCGATTCGCCGTACTCTTCTGCCAGGCCATAAATGGTTGCCTGCTTCTGAACCATGAAAATCGGATCGGCGGTGGCGTGACGATTAACACCATCGCCGCGATGGTGATACCTCAAGCGCTCAATGAAATCTGCGAATGTTTCCGGAGTTAATTTCGCTCCGTCTGCTATCGAATTGCTCATGAATCCACTCCGAAGCGGCGATTAAGCCGCCCTGTGTATACGACGAACTCAAGGAGGCTAACTCCCAGAGCTTCAATTTTCTTGTGATGCTTGTTGATGATGGGAGGCACCGTTTCGTTCCAGTTTGGCTTTGGCTTCTTGCGCATGGCCTGCTGGATTTCCTCGGTGCAGCGGTGGCAGGCAGCACGGATGGCGTTGTCTGTTTCTGGCGTCATGCAGCCTCCGTCTTAACAACATTGATGGCGCAGCCGGGCAGCAGTTCCACCGCGGCGGTGGCGCACTGATTTCCCCAGTGGTGCCAGCCCGGGGCGGCACTGCGGCTAAACAGCTCAATGCGTGGCACATCGCCATAAAGCAACTCCAGCCGATGACGCACTTCCCACGGCTTTTCGCTGTGCGCGCCGAGCGGGCTGTAGACCACCTGCTTAATCCCGGCATGCTTTCGCTCCAGCCCGGCGCCGCGGGTGGCAATCAACAGGTCTTCGGTGTTGGCCCGGGTGTGGTTTCCGCCGTTCATGCGCGTCTCGGCGTTAAGCAGATCGAGGAAGTCGTAAAAGTCGGTGACTTCACCCTCGGCCAGCGCCTTGTTGATGCGCAGTTCCGCGTTCTGATTCAGCTTCACCCAGGTAAAGCCCTTCATCGTGCGAACGGTAAAACCCCAAGCTTCGGCTAGTTCAATCGCCTCCTGGTTATGCGTGCCGGTGTACCACATCGCCAGCACCGCGTTTTCGGCGGCGAGTTCCCATACCGGGAGGCGTTTGATGTCGATGAGCTTCATGGTGGAGTAGTGATCGGCAGCGGCTCCGTTGCTGATGGTGTTGCCGTAAGACCATGGCGGATCGACATACAGAAGTGAGTATTTCGCTGTCATGCCGCCTCCTGCCTTTCCCGATATTCCTCAGCGAGCCGCTGCGCCTTTAGTGGATTGCTGACCACTTCACCCCATGGCATTAGCCAGCCGTTACCAATGAAGGGAAGGCACACAGTGCCAACCCTGATGTCGTCGTGAGCGTGAGTCATAGGATGGACTCCATTTCGTCTATGTAGAGGCCCTGAGCAATCAGGCGGCGACGGCGGGCGGCACGTTGAATGCACTCCTGCCGCCTACCTTCCTGCGATTGCTCTATAGCGCGCCGGGTGAACAGCCGCGATTTACCCTGCGGCGTAACAACCTTCGGCTTCGTAACGAGGTCGAAAGCGCGGTCGCAGATGCCGTCATCGTTGAGCCATTTCTTCGACTCAACGATCTGCGCTATCTGTCCGGAGCCGCGGGTAATGCCGTTGGCGACCCGGTTAAACTCAATGAGCGTTACGCCAAACTTCTCAGCGATTTCGCTGCCGGTTACCGGGCGGCCGCGCGTCTGAATCATCCAGATAACGCGCTCACGTAGGCCAGAGAATTGCCCGGTTCGCCCGGGCCGGCGGTAGAAGGGGGTGCGTTTCATGGCTCTACCTACTTTATGATGAGTGAGGGTTTGCCAAGTTTTATTTGCGCACCCGGCACATCCACGCCAGCTTCGATTTGGTGTTTGATAGCCAATTTATCTGGCTTGATGCTCGTCTCGTATTCGACGAATTCAGGAGGAAGCGCACTGGCATCCGTAATTTCAACTGACTTAGACGGCGCGCGAACCGTTACCTGATGAATGCCTGCCTTCAGTGATTTCTTCCCTGCTGTTTCGAGGGAGGTGGCTACATAATCTTTCATGCTCGCCACACGGTTATCTGCGGCTTTTGCGCGTTCTGCAAGGCGCTTGCTTTCTTCTCTCAGCGCCTCGGCATAAGCAGATTCGTTTTTGCAAACAGCAAGGATCTGCTCGACCTTTGCTTCCAGCTCCCACTCAATGCAATCAAGGGTGTCGGCTATCATTTCAGGCTCCATGCCTGAATCAGTCAGCTTTGCGAAATCATTGGCGATCTGGTAAAGAGCTGTCATTGCGTAACCTCTTCGAATTTTGCTTTGCACTTGGCATATACGGCCTGAACCTCTTGTTGAAGCTGCATTCCGGCCGTCATTTTGTAAGCTGCCTGGAAGTGAGTTTTGAGAGCATGTATATTTTTCGCCTGCTTCATGTCCTCACATAGTGACTGGATGGTGTTGATAAGTTCCTGTTTTGCGTTTTCTTCCGACTGGATGATTTCGCTTTCAGGGGTGTAGGGCATAACTGGCTCCGTGTATATGCCTTCGCTCTCGTTGAGCACATCGACGGCATTATCCAGACGGTCAGCCCGCGGCCAGTATTTATATGCTCTTTTGACGATCGTCTTCCTGGCCATCTCAGACCAGAAGTTGACCCATGGGCCTTTTGGTGATGTTCCCGCTTTGCTCACTTTCCTGATTTCTTCTATTTCAGCGAGACTCATCTCTTCAGTGAGATAGTCGCCATCAGCGGTTTTAACTGTGCAGTAGCCACCGATAACGGCGCCGCGAGCGTCAGGCGTGGCAAACGGGTTGTATTTATGAGCTGGCGCCTTATCGAGACCAAGTGTCTCGTAGTCGTCGCTAGCATGAACTAGCTTGCACTGACCCCACTTGATGACGCCAGCCGACTGGGCGATGTGCAGAAGGCCCATGTAGCTGATATCGAGGCAGACCATGCCGTCGCGCGGAACCAGATAAGCCAGTTTGCTTGCAGGGTTCAGGCTAATGCCGACAGCTGCAACGTTGATGATCGCGTTCTGGGCGCTGGTGGGGTTGGCAATCGCCGTTTCTGCCAGTTTTTGATTACGCTGGAATAACTGGATAGCGAACTGGCATTCCTTTGCCCAAGTCAGAGACTGGTCGGTAAGGGCTCCGACAAAAAGCGGCTCCTGCTCCTTAACGAACTGAATCAGATCGAAGCTCATAATCACTCCTTAAAACGGGCAGGGCGCTTGGCGCTGCCATTCTTCTTCGGCGCGGGCATATGCGCAGGCCGAAATGTATTCGTTGTATGCCTCTTCGGCCTTTTCTCCGATAAGCGCAAACTGGGCTTCCTGGGGCAGGAACAAGCTGCTCATTTCCAGAGGTTTCGCAGGGAACATGGCGATCAGTTCCTTCGCTCGGTCGTCGATCCACTTCTCTTTCTCGTCGGTGAGCTGCTGCTCAGTCCAGCGCCGATCTTCGATACGGTCGTAAGTGAGGTATGCGTTCATGGCTGAACTCCTGAAATTTGGATGTGCAGATCCCGCCCGCATTGAGCCAGGCCGATCGGTTGAATAGGTTTTTTACTTCTGCGCGATGGATTTCGCCGGGAGCTCGCCGTTTCGGAGGATGCTTTCTACTGGCCAGCACTCAGCTGACACTCTCTGCTCTGTAGTTGCCTGGCTGCATTCCTGTTGACTGTCGTAAACGCCGAGAATGACATCCTGATAATCACCGTTGGTCATTGCCACGGTCAGGACGAGCGCGAATAAAGTTTCCATCAGTGAAGAGTCCTCCCGATGGCGACGGCGTAAAGACGCTTTGCTTCTTCCCACGCCGGAGCATTGCGATGGAGCACCGCGAACGAAGCGAGTCGTTGGGCCTCTCTGATCTGCTGCTGGTTTACCATGATTTCCTCTTGGCCTTATCGCGGCGAACGGAACGGTTAATACAAGACTTCAACGCATTTATTCAGTGTTTCAATGGGCGGTGGATGGCCGCCGGTTGTCATAACTAACCGCACTCATCGAGAACGGTGAGGTATGAAAAAAAGCCGCTGATTAGGCGGCCTTGATGGTGATGTCATCTGAATCGAGTATTCCAGAGACGTCTACATGGGTTATCTTTATGCCCTCGCTGCCGTCCATTGGCGGCCAACCTTCAACCCCCTCACCATTTGACCAGTCGAATTCACTCACCACGCCGTAAGTGTTGTAGTTTTGACTCAGTGCAATGAGCAGAGCCTCTTTTGCCAACATGACCAGCACCGCATTCAAAACTGATCCCTGTCTCTCCAGTCGGTAATCAGCGTTCGACCAAAAGTTGTTAATCTCATGCAGCTTTTCATCGGTCATTACGTCATGGTCTATTTCAACCGTTATCTCCGCCTTCCACTCATAGTCGATTGTGTATTTTTTAACGTTCGCCATCGCCTTACCCTCTGTCGTTACCCGCTGACGGGCGTAACAAAGGCCGCCACTGGCAGCCTTAATCAATTTCTTCAATCGTAATTTTGCAAACAATGGCGTACCGCTTAACCGGGTCACCATCTGCGTCCTCTGGGCGTGCATATGAATCGCGTGTCATCAGATAACTGATGATGTCGCTAACCTCTGACATGTCAGGACGCTTCGTAAACAGAGCATCAGCACCAATAATTGCTATTGTCTCTTTCATACTTCACCTCATGTGATTTGCCCGCTGATGCGGGAGAAATGCTTTGGTGCTGGCTCCCCACAATGAAGCAGGGAAGGCCGTCGTCGCCTTGGTGAGCCATTACCTCACCAACTAGCTGATAACCGTATGCCAGCCCAAAACATTCCAGTTACGCACCATTGCCGCTCTCCCTGAGCCCGCCGGGCGGGCTACAGGTGCTTCCATTTTTTCCGCAATCGAATAGAACTGATGTAAGAAGGCGATAACCCATAGACAGCTGCAATTTTTCTGTTACTAAGCGGTGAGCTTCGTATCGCGAATACATCTTCTGGTGTCAGCTTGGCTGCGCCGTTCTTCTCTCCAGTTACGTGCTTGGCGCGACCTTTCAATTCCATATCCCTAACATTGTCGAGCTGAGTGCCTAGCTCTAGGTGTTTTGGGTTAATGCAACGTGGGTTATCGCATTTGTGAAGAATTACCATCCCTTTAATGCTCTCAAGGCTAACGCCACGATCTTCGCAATAGGCCTTTCGATGCAGCTTGATAGAAACTGTTTTCCCATTGACGGTCGTGGAGGTCTGTCCATAAAGCTGTTTTTGTTTATGTTCAATGCAATTACTCAACATACTGATCTCTCGTAAGAAAACATTAGGTTGTGTAATCCCGCATATTGGAACCTTCCATTGGCTCGCCATGGGGCCGACGCATGGTTTACTGTCGCGCCGTTCGACTGACCGAACCTCCACTTCGCCGCTGGCTAACTTCGCTCAGCTGTCGATGTTTCGTTTCGATGGATTAAAGATACAGATAAAACTGTATTATCGTCAACAGACAAAACTGTATTTAATGGCGTGCGAAACATATGTTTCTGTATTTGTGGGTAATTTATTTTGTAAGGACGAAAAAAAACCGGCATAAGCCGGTTTGTTTAGACGTTTGAGAGGGGGTTTTAGCGTTTGCGGCGGTAAATTCGGTGCTCAATCATTACACCGATAATGGTTAAAGGCTGGTGATCGCTGTTAATGACAGGGTAGTCGTCATTGAGTGGGACCAGTTCAAAGTGCTGGCAGCCGAGAGGGTCTACCCATGTCGGGCGGTATTTTTTGAAGGTTGCCTGTGTTCCGCCGTTCTTCGCAACAACAAATTCCCCAGGCGTGGGTTCTACCTCAGGGTCGACAATAATAACGTCACCAGCCTTAAAATCTGGTTCCATTGAGTCGCCTTCAATACGCAACGCAAAGGTGTGCTGGGACACATCCAGATCAGTAAGTATGTATTCAAGGCTGCCATCGAAAGCCTCGATAGGGTTTTTCTCAGCCAAGGCTCCTGCCTGTACGTAGCTTATCAACGGAACTCTCCTGCTGTTGATCTCTGCCATCGGCATAAACGCGCCGCCGTTCATTAGCCAATCGGCATCGCATTTAAGCGCCTTGGCTATTCCAATTATATTACGTGGCTTGAGAGTTTTCCCATCTTCAATGCTCTGCCATGACTGCTGCCGAATACCTGCCTTCTCAGCAGCTTCTGCCTGGGTTAATCCCAGCTCAATTCTTTTTTGTTTAACGCGATCCGCAAGGCTCATAAATCCCTCTCTCTGTATGCCTTGATAGTCACAGTTAAAACTGTAATTGACAAACAGAAATAACTGTCACAGAATACAGATAAAACTGTGGAGGTGATATGGAAACAATTTCTCAACGCCTCAAGCAAAAACGTGAAGAGATGAATCTGTCTCAGGACCAGTTAGCAAAACTGGCTGGCATGAAACAGCAATCACTTCAGGCCATCGAGGCCGGGACTACTAAGCGTCCACGTTATTTGGTTGAGCTGGCTCGGGCTCTCAAATGTGAACCTGAATGGCTTCTTTTTGGCGATGAGCCGAATAAAACAACAGCCGCTTAACGGCGGCTCTAACAACGAAAGGGAAAGCAATGCATTCACTTGCGTATCAACAAGGTAACAAATTTTCGCCAACGGCGATGATTTACCAGAATCGCCGGGAACCTGATTCCAGGGCGTTAAACATCGATGGGATCCGCGCAGCTGTTCGCGCCTGGGCAGCTGATTGCCGCAGCCGTGAATTTGTCGCGGCGCTGATTGTTGAAGAGTGGCGGGCAACCGGCGGCACCGGTCTGGATATCCCGACTGACTCGCACCGCCAGATGCAGAAGGTATTCCGCTGGATTGATGGCGACACCGAATACGCCGCCAACAACATTCGCCAGCTGGCCCCGGCAATCATGGCCGTCCTGCCGCTGGAGTACCGCCATCGACTTCTCCCAGAGGACAGCTTCATGTCCCGCTTAGCACGACTTGAGAAGGAAACGAGTGAGGCGAAAGTGGCCGTTGCGATGAACGCCCCGCGTCACCAGAAGCTCAAGGAACTCAGTGAGGGGATCGTAGAGATGTTCCGTGTCGACCCGGACCTGACCGCGCCGCTGATGGCCATGGTCACTTCAATGCTGGGGGTTATGTGAGAACTACAGAAATGGCGAAAGCCGGTCTGCGCGAACAGAACCGACTTTCTGGTGCAAAAACGACAGTAGTTGCAGGAGGAATAATGGCAAAAAATCCACGCTATTACCATACCGCTGTACATAAAAACATAACCCGCGACCGCTTCATCCGCTCGGTTAACCCGATTGTGGCAGAGAAGATGCGCGCCATCCTGGAAGAGCTGAAACGTAAGGAGAGTGGCCGTGGGTAACGTATCTAATTTAGCCGAAGCCAGAGAGGCCAGAAGGCTCCAGAAACCGCGCACGAATGACGGTAAGGGGTTTGCCTTGCTGCACCGTAAAATTATGGATGTGCCGTTCTACAAGGACGCTGAGGCGGCTCATTTATGGGTTCACCTGCTCCTGCGCGCTAATCACGAACAGACAATGGTTTCGACTGATGTTGGCGATGTGATCTGCGAACGCGGAGAGTTCATTACCGGTCGTAACACACTGGCAATGGAAACGGGTTTGACCGCTGATCGCGTTAAATCACTGCTCCGTAAATTCCAGAACCTGGGCATGATCACCACCAAATCGAACAACCGTTTTACTGTTCTAAAAGTGGTCAAATATGACGAATATCAGTCAAATTTTTGTCCAGCCGATGTCCAGCCAGTGTCCAGCGCAAACGCAGTAATAACAATGCCTGTGGAGGATGTGTGTCCAGCCGATGTCCAGCCGGTGTCCACAGATAACAATATATTAAATAACTTACTACCTAAAGGTAGTAAGTATGTCGCAAATGACCAGAACCCCGCTGAAGAGAAAAAGTCCCGTTTGTCATGCGATGAAGTATGGCAATGCCTGAAAGACGAACTGCCTGAAGCCCGGGGATGGAGATGCCTCACTGATGAGCGACGCAATCTGATCCGCACCTTCTGGGGTAAGGCTAACAAAATTGCCCGCAACCTGGACGGCAAGCCGATGGATATGGACGGTTTCAGAAGCTATCTGCGCTACATCGCTCAGAACTGCCGCTGGATGCTTGAAGACCGACCAGACCAGAAATCCGGGAAGACCTGGCGCCGCATGAAATTCGATAAGTTCCTGACCGAAAAGCTCTACATCGAAGTGCGCGAGGGGGATCGTGATGACCGCTGAATTCATGGCTGTACCTCATAACCTCGAAGCAGAGCAGAGCGTTATCGGTGGCCTGCTGCTGGATGATGACAACAGCGAGCGAGTCCAGAAGGTTCTGGCGATGCTCAAGCCTGAGTCGTTCTACAGCCGACCTCACCAGCTGATCTTTGCCGAGATGCGCCAGATGTTCCGCGACAACAAGCCAGTCGATGGTCTGACATTGTTCGACGCGCTCGAAGGTAAAGGGCTCGCTGAGCAGGTTGGTGGCTTTGCTTACCTTGCGGAGATCGCCAAGAACACTCCCAGCGCTGCAAACATCGTAGCTTACGCAGCATCAGTCCGGGAAGCCGCAATGGAGCGCTACGGTATCAACCGCCTGACCGAAGCTACTGAGCTGCTGTATTCCCGTAACGGCATGAGCGCTACGCAGAAGTACGAGGCCATTCAGGGTATTTTCACCCAGCTCGCAGACCATTCAAAAACCGGCAGCCGCCGAGGGTTGAGATCGTTTGGCGAGGTTATGGATGACTGGGTAGCAGATCTGGAGAAACGCTTTGACCCTTCAGGCGAACAACGCGGCATGAGTACCGGTATACCGTCACTCGACCGAATGCTAGCGCCGAAAGGTCTGGTTAAAGGCTCTCTGTTCGTGATTGGCGCAAGGCCAAAGATGGGCAAGACAACCCTGTACGGGCAGATGGCGATCAACTGCGCAGTTCGTGAGAAAAAGCCAGCGCTGATGTTCAGCCTGGAAATGCCAGGCGACCAGATCCTCGAGAAACTGGTTGGTCAGAAGTCCGGCATTAATCCGAGTATTTTTTACATGCCCGCCACGGATGACGCCGATGACCAGTACCAGGGCGACTACGACGGCGACTTTAAGAAGGCGATCGCCACAGCCGGGAGACTGAGTGAAATCGACATGCTGTACATCGACGACACTCCTGGCTTGTCACTGGCGCATATCGTTACAGAAAGCCGCCGAATCAAACGCGAGAAGGGCTGCGTAGGCATGATTCTTGTTGACTACCTGACGCTGATGACCGCCGAAAAGGCCGACCGTAATGACCTGGCCTACGGGATGATCACCAAAGGTCTGAAGAACCTCGCCAAAGAGCTTGGCTGCGTCGTCGTGCTGCTGACCCAACTCAACCGCGAACTGGAGAAGCGAGTGAATAAACGCCCGTTGCCGAGTGATTCCCGCGACACAGGGCAGATTGAGCAGGACTGCGACTACTGGGTTGGTATCCACCGGGAAGGTGCTTTCGATGACAGCGTGCCGCCGGGAGAAACCGAGTTAATCCTGCGACTCAACCGCCACGGCAGCACCGGAACGGTTTATTGCAATCAGATCAACGGGGCAATTTACGACACAGACCAGCATGCAGCCGCCGCAGAACGCCGCGGGCGTGAGCAGCAGCCGAAAAAGAAAGGGGGGTTCTGATGACCATAACAATTCGTGGGCAGATTCTTGCAGCCCTGCGTAATAACGCGGGCCTGAATAGTGCTCGCATTGCCAGCATGATCGGCATGACCACCAAAAAGATTTCAGGCACGGTCAGCTCGCTTCTGGCAGACGGCCTGATCACTTGTGAGGGCAAGCACGGCCAGCGGCTTTATCGGCTGACCAGTTACGGCATGAAATACGCACCGGAAACCATACCTGCCATGCCGAAGGGGAATTCGAAGCTGGTGCAGCGTACAGAGACGAACGTGATCTGCCAGGAGTGCCGCAACAGCGCGGCGATGAAGCGAGTATTGATGGTTTGGGGGAGGGTGGGGGTATGAGCGAATGGAGTGATTATCGCTGGATGGTTAGGATCATGGCGAAGGATAACGGTGTAACGCTCATCAGCATCGCCAAGCACTGCGGTGTATCGCACAGGAAGCTTAATCAAATTCTGCAAACCGGGCCATCCAAAGAACAGGAAGAACTCATAGCCGAAGCTCTGGGCTGCGCAGGGTGTGACCTTGCGGAAATCCACAGGCAAATTGGCGAGTTATCAGACAAGTACGGGAGGGCAGTGGTATGAAAATTTACATCGCAGGACCAATGACGGGTTACGAAAACTACAACCGTCCGATGTTTAACGCAGTAGCACAGCAGATGTTATCAGGTGGTCATGTGGCATTAAATCCGGCCACGCTCCCGGATGGTTTATCTCAGCGTGAGTATATGGACATCTGCCTGGCGATGCTTCGCTGCGCCGACGCCATTCACATGCTGCATGGGTGGCAAGAGTCGGAAGGTGCCGTCGCTGAGCATGCCATGGCTAAAAAGCTGGGAATTAAAATTTCTTACCAATTTGAAGGAGCTGCCGCATGAAACCAACATACGAAGAACTTGAAGCCAAGTGCGCGGCTCTGGCTGCGGAGAATGCGGGGCTGAAGTCAGCGATTGAAAAGCATGCTGACAGTTACATCATGTGCGGATATTGCCGAACTGAGCGCGATGGCAAGAACGACGATGTTTGTGAAGTGCTTGATTCAATCCCAGCTACCGACGCTTTCCTGGCTGAAGTGCGGGCGCAGGGGGTGGAGATGTTTGCATCAAAGTGCAAAGAAGAATCGAAGCGTGCCCACTCTTCTGACGCCAGGGATTCTTGGTGGGTCTCGGGTGAAAACGCTGAAGACTTCGCCGACGAGCTTCGCAAAGGAGTGCAGTCATGAGCAACGCTATCGACGCGCACCTGACTGATGAGGTGATCAATGCAGCATTCGAAAACACGAATTTCGGTCGCTCTGATTTCCGCACCATCCTGGCTGAAACAGTCATGAAGCGCGCTGCCGGGTATCACTCAGGATGGACCGCAACGACAATCTGCACGCGCCTCGGCCTACTCGGGAAACAGGAGCGGCCAACCAAGCTCGGGCTGACGTTCGCTTTCCATCACTACTACAAGCCATGCGTTCGTGAAGCGCTGATGTCTGTCCAGGAGGCCGCCCAATGAGCAACATCGACAAACGCGAATTACGTAAAGCCGCCGAAAAACATGGAGATGACGACATCCTGGCGCTGCTGGATGAGCTGGAAGCCGCAGAGTCGCGGATTGCTGAGCTGGAAGCGCGGGAGGTGAACCTTCCAAAGCTCAGCGTTGGCGAAGTGATGCACATGAGCGGATTCAGTCGGGATTATGCCGAGGGGTGGTGTTCTGGTAACGACAATGCCATTCACGAGATTCATGCAGCTGGAGTGAAGGTGTCCGCCGCAGCCGGAAAAGGAGAGTGATATGGCTAATCATTCAGCAGCATGGGGAATCACACTGCACACTGAATGCCCCGAGTGTGGGGAGTACTTCGACATCATCCGCGTGCAAGATGATTTCTGGACCGATGCTCGTTTTGGCGTTTGTGAACATGACACTCCGGCAACGACAGGCGTCGAGGTCGAGTGTCCTGAGTGTGAACACGAATTCAAAGTCGATTTCGATTACTGAGGACTAACCCATGACATTAACCAAAGAATGGCTCCTGACGACAATCGCGGAGCTCGAAGAAGAGCGCGATGCTGTGCCCGGCGTTGTAAACGAAGATGCGGCCAATGCGCTTGTGGCGATGAAGTTGGCGCTGGCATCGCTCGAAGCGAAGCCTGTGACGCAGGTTCTCTCAAGTCGAGCGGGTAACGATACATCGACTATTGATAAAGCTCTGCCAGAAGGAACTATGCTATATAACGCCCTGCCAGCGCCGGTATCTGTGCCAGATGGATACAGGTTGCAGCCAATATCTGAATATGACGCAATGTGCGCCGCCATGCTTCAGGGTGCAGAACCTGTAATGACGGCTAACAAGTTGTCATTTGAGCAGTGGCTTTCTCAGCAGACAGGCACTATTGACGTCGAATGTGGATGCGTGATGACGGAGGTATTTTTCCACTGGTTGCGCGTTGCTTATGAGGCAGGTAATTCTCCGCATTGTCGGGAAATCTTGAATTCGTCAACCAAAAATTTTCGGGAAAACGCGGAAACGTCAACCAAATGCTGGTGCCGCACCTGCCGCCCGGTGACATTTGCTGATAGTCACTTCGTCGTTTGCCCTGAATGCGGAAATAAACGCTGCCCGCATGCCAATGACCACCGGAATGCATGCACAGGAAGTAACGAACCAGGTCAGGAAGGCAGTGCTTACCCAGCAGCACCGCGGCAGGAGGTGAAGTGATGGGCAAGTTAACTTTCGTCATTGAGTTCGAAGACGGCAAGGAGCCGCCTGTGCATGCCCATATGGAAGCTTTGGGCGGGAAGGTTGTTGCGGTCGCGTTCCGTGATGCATTGAGCGAGAATAATCCTCCGACGATCACTACCTCTCCTCAGGTGCTTAGCGGGATGCGGTGCTTTATCTGCAATGGCAAGCATCCGATAGGTGTCGCCTGCCCACTTAGTTCGCCAACAGTGGTATCGCATAATGCCTAACCCATTCTAAGCATAACAAACAGGCATCTTCGGAGGCCTTTCTCTTCAGTTGATTTTGTTGAATCAACCGTCCATACTTTCTTTGCTGATGGCCTGAACACCCATTGGTGACTTCTGCGCATTTAAGGGGACTTAAATGCGACCACAATCTGAACTCCTCACCTTGTCACAGATGCTTAACGGCACCTGCGATTTTCTGCATTCTGCGTTACCTCCCGGAGGTGGCGTATGAAACAGCACTACTGCATCGTTAACGACACCGTTAAAGACAACCTCATAGCATTCATCCGCACCCTGCCGGTAAACCCTCGCGCGCCGATGGTGGTCGAGGCCCGGGAAGAGACGCGAACCGATAAGCAAAACCGTCTTATGTGGCCGCTGCTGAAGGACCTGTCTGACCAGGTTGTCTGGCACGGCGAGAAGTTGACCCGCGAAGAGTGGAAGGACCTCATCACCGTTCTGGTGAATCAGACTCAAGACCAGGAACAGAAATCTGCGCCGGGCATCAACGGCGGCCGCGTTTATTTCGGCGTCCGCACTTCGAAATCCAGCAAGCGCTACATGGTCGACGTCATTGAGGCGATTTACTGGTTCGGAACCGACCGCGGCGTGAAGTTCTCCGAGGCATCCAATAAGCGCATTGCCTGGGCGCAAGAGTGGAGGGCTTCCCGTGGGTAATCCTCTCGCACGCGTCATCACGAACGAAATCTTCCGCGTTCCGGCGCGCCGCAAAAGTAAGCCAGCGGTTAAGCCGTCCGACATCCCGACCTTTAAAGATTACACCGCCCGCCTGGTGGATCAGAAATGGCTGCGTCTCGCGGCACGGAGGGCGCATGGCTAATTTGTGCAAAGCGGCACGCGGTCGAGAATGTCAGGTGCGGATCCCAGGCGTATGCAACGGCAACTCTGAAACATCTGTCTTGGCTCATATCCGCCTGGCGGGTCTCTGCGGTACCGGAATAAAGCCGCCTGACCTGATCGCCACCATCGCATGCAGCAGTTGCCACGACGAGATTGATCGCCGCACCCGCCTGGTCGATGCGGAATATGCAAAGGAGTGCGCGCTTGAAGGAATGGCTCGCACACAGGTCATCTGGCTTAAAGAGGGGCTCGTAAAAACATGAATGAATACCGCATCAGCCTCCCGTGGCCGCCGAGCAACAACCGCTACTACCGGCATAACCGCGGGCGCACGCACATCAGCACAGAAGGGCAGGCGTACCGCGACAGTGTCGCCAGAATCATCAAAGACTCAATGCTGGATATTGGCCTGGCAACACCCGTGAAAATCCGTATCGAGTGCCACATGCCGGATCGCCGCCGACGAGACCTGGATAACTTGCAAAAGGCTGCTTTCGACGCCCTGACGAAATCCGGGTTCTGGCTCGATGACCAGCAGGTCGACTACTACAGCGTGAAGAGGATGCCAATCGTCAAAGGCGGCAGGCTTGAACTGACCATCACCGAACTGGAGGCTGAATGAACCACACAGACTTCCTGCGGTATCAGGCCGAAAGCGTTAAGCGCGCCAGCATGCCGCCAGTAGCAAAGCACAGCCAGACCAAAACCAACCAGCGCGAAGTTTCAGTGGATCTCAAAATGAGGGGAGAATTGATGAAAAAGCAAAGATTGAATATTTCATATCTCAACGAGTGTTTTACTTACTCTCCTGAAACTGGCGTTTTAACTTGGAAGGCGAGACCTCTTGACCATTTCCATGACGAAGCCACTTGCGCAGCATGGAACAAAAAATATGCCTTCAAGCAGGCCGGGTATGAGCATCGCGGATATTTGAGCCTGTCCCTGAATGGTAGAAATATGTTTCTCCATAGGATCGTCATGGCCTTAATAAAGGGCCAGTGGCCTGTAGCCATGGTGGACCACATCAATGGCAATAAATCAGATAACAGGGAGTCCAATCTTCGCATTGTTGATAACGCAGAGAATGGTAAAAACAAGTCCCTGCTTCTAACAAACAAATCAGGCTACCACGGTGTAAGGCTTTGCAAGAATTCATTGCGATGGCACGCGTACATATATGTGAAAAGAAAACAAATCTTCCTTGGATCTTTCAAATCTAAAGACGAGGCTGTAGTGGCAAGGAAACAAGCTGAGAAAGAGCTGGGATTTCACAGCAATCATGGGCGAACCAATATCTATGGTGGTGCCGCATGAACAGTCAGCAACTGGAATACGTACGTCAGCAGCTCATTGTGGCGACCGCAGATCTGAGCGGGGCGACCAAGGGGCAACTGGTAGCTTTCGCCGAAAACGCACAATTCACTGCGACGGCGCGCAGCCGGGGACGGAAGAAAATCACCGACCCGGTCACCGGCCGTAAAGTTAACCCGGACGGCCCGGCGATGAGTGGAAGTCAGTCCCGCGCCAAGGGATCGTCTATCGCGCTGGTCAGCCCGGTAGAGTTCGTGACTGCATCGTGGCGCCGCGCTGTCCTGTCGCTGGAAGACCATCAGAAAGCATGGCTGCTGTGGAACTACAGCGAGAACGTTAGCTTTGAGCACCAGGTGGCTATCACCCAGTGGGCTTGGGCAGAGTTCCTGGAGCAGCTCGGCGCGAAGAAGGTGGCCGGCAAGACGATGGAGCGCCTGAAGAAGCTGATCTGGCTGGCGGCGCAGGACGTTAAGGCTGAGCTGGCGGGTAGGGATGTGTATCAGCATCAGGATCTGGCGGCCCTGTGTGGCGTTAAGCCTGATAACTGGTGCCATAACTACGCCGACTACTGGCGGGCCATGTGCACCATCTTTAAGCGGCTTGATGGCGATTCTCTTCTCTGCACTGTGAGAACACGATCACAACAAAAGGCGACTTTTTCGCAGCAGGCTATTGCAAAAGTCAATTAAATAGCATACATTTCATGTAAATCTGATATCGTCGCCATAGCTTCGTAGGTCGACAAAGAATTAAGAGCCTCGCCAATGTGCGGGGCTTTGTTTTTTGTGCTTTATGTAAACCAAGTAGTCTTTAAAAGTTAAAAATCATTTTTTACTTATGTAAAATGTGGCCTCCAGTTAAAACAGAGAGGCCTCATCATGAAGAACTTCCAGCTTTACGTTGGCGGCACTAACAACATCACCTATCGTTACGAAATCAGAAAGGTGGATGATGCTTTTAGTGTTCGAATATTCAACGTCATAAACAAGGTGCACAAAGAGGTCGGTTGTAAATCGCTTCGCTTTGTGTCAGCTCATGATGTTATCGATGAGTGCACATCGCATTACAGGAGGCACGCTGAAGGCCTAAGAGGCTTTTTACGTGGGCTCAAAATGTGGTGAAGGTGCAACTCAACAGACAGGTCGCTTAGGCGGCCTTTTTATTTGCCTGTAGCTAAACGGTAAAGCTCCCAACTCATAATTGGATGATCGCTGGTTCGAATCCAGCCGGGCGAACCAAACCCACTACCTGGGACCCTTCGGCCATAGAGCCGACATTGCCTTACCCTCACATTGCCAGCCTGTCGCTGGCTTTTTTATTTTCAGGCTCTGGGAACCATCATCGACACGCCTACTTGTTAAATCGTCCCTAGGGCCTGAACCAACTACACACGGAATAAATATGTCTGAGACCTTCACTATCGTAGGCGTTGGTCTTACATCGTCATCAGTCGGTGTAACCTTTGCCACGCTGTTTCCGGAGGCGACTCCAGCAGTGATGCTCGGATCACTCGCCGGAACGGCGCTATACGTTCTGACCTCAGATCCCCATCAACTCTGGAAGCAGGCTATCTTTGCGCTGATATCGTTTATCAGTGGCGTGTTCTTCTCCGTACCCATGGCGAAAATCATGGCCGGAATCATCAACACGCCGTTAAGCCTGATGAAGCCACCGGCCAGCATTGAGGTATCGCCAGCTGTCGGTGCAATTGTCACTGCTTCCATTTCCGTGGCAGTCCTGCTGCGTATTCTCCGCAAATCAAAAAGCGGGAAGATGCCGGGGCTGGGGGAGGAAGATAAATGACATGGCAACTTCTTCTGATGGATGCAAACGCCATAGTTTGCCTGCTAATCATGGTCAGGCTGATGTTTTTCCGGAAAGAGGGAAAGCGTCATCGCCTGAGTGTCGCGGTGCTGGCTTATCTGGTCATTCTTGCCGCCGGATTCAACGCCTTCAACATTCTGCTCGGCCATTACGTACAGGTTAACCTTGGCGATCTGCTGCTTAACTCCGTCATCTGCATGGCGGTGTGGCTGGCGCGTGGGAACCTGGCGAAGGTCGTTATAACGGAGTAGTCCATGCAAACCAGTGATAAAGGCATTGCCCTGATAAAAGAGTTTGAGGGCTGCAAGCTCACCGCCTACCAGGACAGCGTAGGAGTCTGGACGATCGGTTATGGCTGGACTCAGCCCGTCGACGGCAAACCAATCCGCGCCGGGATGACTATCAAGCAGGAAACGGCAGAGCGCCTGCTGAAGACCGGACTGGCCAGCTATGAAAGTGATGTGTCACGTCTGGTTAAAGTCGGCCTGTCTCAGGGGCAATTTGATGCCCTAGTGTCGTTCACTTATAACCTCGGCGCCCGGTCATTGTCGACATCGACTCTTCTACGAAAACTCAACGCCGGTGATTATGCTGGCGCTGCCGATGAGTTCATGCGCTGGAATAAAGCCGGTGGCAAAGTCCTGAACGGTCTGACCCGTCGGCGTGAGGCGGAGCGCGCTCTGTTCCTGTCGTGATTGGCGCGCTGCTAAGGCGTTACTGGTTGCAGTTGCTGGTGGTGGCGGTAATCGGCGTGCTGGTGTTCTTCGTGAACCACTACCGCGACAACGCCATCACCTACAAAGACCAGCGCGATAAGGCCATCGAGAATCTCCGCCTGGCTAACGACACCATCAAAGATATGCAGACCCGGCAGCGTGATGTCGCTGCACTGGATGCCAAATACACCGGAGAACTGGCTGATGCGAAAGAAACCATTGAGCGTCTGCATAGCGATGTCATTGCTGGTCGTAAGCGGCTGCAGCTCAACGCAAAATGTCCCGCAAACGGAACGGCCAGCACCGGCGGCATGGGCAATGCTCCCGGCCCCCGACTTACTGACTCCGCTGAACGGGATTATTTCATCCTCAGAGAGCGAATCGTCACCGTGACGAAGCAGGTTGGCTATTTGCAGGGCTACATCAACACCCAATGTCTGAAATGAGCTATGATTCTGTTTTCAATTATTAAAGGAAGATAATAATGACTAATAGAGAAATAGCTCTTGAGCAAGCCCTTATCGCTGTTATCGGCGCTATCCGAGAAGAGGATGCTGATTTGGAGCGCATAGCAGTTAGGGCTGACATGCTTTTGCTGGATAATTCACCTTATCGAATTGTTGAGCATCCCCATGTCTCAAATGCTTTAACTGAAATTGAAAAAGCACTTAATTTCAAAAAGTAAATCAAGCCGCCTCCGGGCGGTTTTTTTATTGTCATCACCATGGGTATTCCCATCGTAATGGCAATATCCCCACAAGCGGATAAAGAGGCTCTCAATGTCCGACATCTACCAAATCACGCTAACCACTCAAACAGGCGAAACCTTCACTGGCAAGATGTCACGACGTCAGCCTGAACTGGTGAACGGCTTTGTGCCGCTTGCGACTGAAACGGGCCAGTGGCTGTATTTCGCTCCTGCCGATGTGAAGCGCGTGGAGTTCACGCCAGTACCGGCAGAGCAGTCCGAGCCGCCAGCAGAACAAACAGCGGAGTAACCCATGGTTAACGATGACGATCGCAGGCCATACCCGCCAGTTAACTTCATCGTCTCAGACAACTGGCAGCCATACACCAGGCTGATCCCCGCTAACGAAGTGCATGAGTGGATAAGCCGCCAAATCCTCAGTGATGCTGGAAGCATCCATAACCCTGACCACGAACACCTGTTAGAGGCTGATCTCTGCTTCATGTGGGCATCCGATTCGTTTACGAAGAAAGGGCGACATGTCCTCGGCCAAGCCGAGCAGGTAATGCTCCGCGCAGGTGGCTGGCAAAAAGCCAGAATGGAACAGCAGATGCATGAATGGTTCGGGCGAATTCCTAAGTTCATCATCACCCTGGCAGCCGATTACTGCTCACAATGCAGTGACCTCGAATTCTGCGCACTGGTAGAGCATGAGCTTTACCACATCGCCCAGGCCACCGATGATTTCGGCGCGCCTAAGTTCAACAAAGAGACCGGGCAGCCAGTGCTCACACTGCGCGGCCACGACGTCGAAGAATTCACAGGTGTCGTACGTCGATACGGTGCCAGCAAAGAAGTACAGGAGCTCGTTGATGCGGCCAATGCGCCAGCAGAAGTGGCTCACATCGATATAGCCAGGTCATGCGGGACATGCATGCTCAAGCTGGCCTAACAATATGACTGATTATGACAGGCGGGTAATTTATGGCGACACTGAAAGGTGAGGTCAAAGCCTTCATCGTTCAGTCCCTTGCCTGCTTCGATACTCCATCCCAGGTGGTTGAGTTGGTCAAAAAAGAATTTGGCCTGAGCATCACTCGTCAGCAGGTCGAATCACACGACCCGACGAAAGCAAACGGCAGGGGGCTGGCGCAGAAGTGGGTTGAGTTATTCCACGAAACCCGTAAGCGCTTCCAGACCGAATTAAGCGACATCCCGATCGCCAACAAGGCATATCGTCTCCGCGCGCTTGACCGGATGATGACGAAAGCTGAGAGCATGCGAAACATGGCTCTGGCTGCTTCTCTGATGGAGCAGGCTGCGAAAGAGTGCGGGGATGCATACACGAATAAGCAGAAGGTTGAACACTCAGGCGGCCTTGCCGTGAGCTCAGTTGCATCTGTCATGGACGAGATAGGAGATGAAGACCTGTAAGGAGTGACTGTGTTAACTGAAAAGCAGAAAGCGCTCCTGAAGAACAGGTTCTGGCGTCTCAATCACCTGTACAAAATCAAAGATAAAAACGGTAAGTGCGTAACGTTCAAGATGACTCCTGAGCAGTTGGAGTATTTCGACGGGATGCACGACCGCAACGTGATACTCAAAGCACGTCAGCTCGGGTTTACCACCGAGGTGTGCATCATCCAGCTTGATCTGGCGATCTTCCACAAAAAAGAATGCGCACTGATCGCTCACTCACTTCCGGATGCAGAAAGGCTATTCCGAAACAAAACGCAGTTTGCCTACCAGCGGATGCCCGACGATATCAAGCTGGCCAATCCTCTCGTTAAAGAGACGACCAGCGAGTACGTCTTCGCGAAAGGCGGTAGCGTTACGGTATCGACATCCTTCCGAGGCGGCACGCTCTATAGCCTGCACGTTTCCGAGTTTGGGAAGATATGCGCCAAGTGGCCAGAGAAGGCTAAGGAGATTGTTACCGGTGCTTTTGAGGCTGTGCCACTTGGTGGCGTAATCACCCTGGAAAGCACGGCTGAGGGGCGGGCGGGATATTTTTATGACTACTGCTCTGAGGCCGAGAAGGCCATGCTTCAGGGCAAGGAACTATCCAACCTCGACTGGAAGTTTTTCTTCTTCTCCTGGTGGAAGAATCCGCAGTATGCAATCGACCTGGTGGAAGCGCTGCCTCAGCGCTTAGTTGAATACTTCGCTGAGATGGAGGCGAAGCACGGCGTTATCATCAACGAGCGCCAAAAAGCATGGTATTACGCCAAGGAGAAAACTCTAGGCGACGACATGAAGCGCGAATACCCGACCATACCGGCGGAGGCGTTCCAGCAGTCTGTCGAGGGCGCGTACTACGCCAAACAGTTCCGCTGGCTCTACACCAACAAGCGGATCGGTAAAATCCCGGATAACTCACACCTGCCGGTGCACACGTTCTGGGATATTGGTGTGGGCGACTCCACGGCTATCTGGTTCGTTCGTGAGGTTGGCGAAGAGTTCCACATCATCGACTACTACGAAAACTCTGGTGAAGGCCTGAGGCACTACATGAAGGTGCTGAAAGACCGCGGCTATGAGTACGGCGAGCACTGGGGTCCGCACGACATCGAAAACCGCGAATTCGGCGCTGATGCCAAATCGCGCAAAGAGCTCGCGCAGGAAGGCTATGAAATCGACGGTCAGGTGTACTCGATGACATTCAACGTTGTGCCTAAAACTGGTGTCGATACCGGCATTGAGTCGGTACGTGAAATTCTCCCGTCCTGCGTCTTCGATGAGGAGAAATGTGCCGAGGGCATATCTCACCTCGAAGGCTACCGCAAGGAGTGGGACGACAAGCGCGGCTGCTGGAAAGACAAACCGCTTCATGACTTCACATCACACGGTGCTGACGGCTTCCGTTACTTTGCAGTAGCGAAGAACAACCACAAGCAGGTCGGCGCAGTATTCTTCTAAGGAGCTCATCAGTGAGTGAACAACAAGGCGAGGTTTCATTCCTCGTTAATGCCCTTGCTGATGCTATCGGGCGGCAGCGCATGCTGTACGCAGGCCAGCCGGGAAACACCAAACGCACGAAGTTGTGGGATGAGTTTGGCTATCCAAACAGTCTCGAGTTCGACCGCTACTACCGGGCCTACGAGCGCAACGCGGTGGCGTTTGCCGCAGTCCATAAGCTTCTCGATTCGTGCTGGGTTGATAACCCGACGATCATCGACGGCGACGGCGGAAAGGAGTCAACAGAGACAACGGACTGGGAAAAGTCAGCCACTAAGCTGCTGAAGAAGCACTGGCCGAAAATTAAGGATGCGGATCGCCGTAACTTGGTTGGCCGATACTCGGCATTGCTGATTCAGTTTCGGGACGGAAGAGAGTGGAGTGAGCCGGTAGACAGGTCGGTGGTGTCACGGCTGAAAGACAAGGCCATTGTTAAGCTGATCCCCGCGTGGGAATCCCAGATCAAGCCAGGTAATTTCGATACCGACACGCTTTCAGAAACGTATGGCCAGCCAGTTTCGTACAGCTTCAACGAACAGCCAGTTGGTGATGATGGTACGTACGGCCCGGTGCGAGGCGTTACCGTACACCCCGAGCGAATTATCATCCTTTGCGAAGGTTCAGAAGACGAGAACATGCTCTCTGGCGTGCCTTTCCTGCGCGCGGGCTACAACAAACTTCTCGACCTTGAAAAGGTATCGGGTGGTAGTGCCGAAGGGTTCCTGAAGAATGCCAGTCGCCAGCTCGGGATTGCGTTCGACAAAGAAACCAACATTGCGAACCTGTCAAAGCAAGCCACAGACGCTGGCTACAAAGACCTGGGCGAAGCGCTCAACGACAAAGTCGCCAAGATGAACCGTGGCACTGATTCTGCCCTGGTAATGCAGGCCGGCACGCCGTCGGTGCTTTCTGTTGCAGCTGCCGATCCATCCCCGACTTGGACAGTAGCTGCCAACGAGTTTGCATCTTCGATTCAGTGCCCGTTCACCATACTGTTTGGTCAGCAGACGGGGCGCCTTGCCTCAGATGAGGACAAAACAGACTGGGCGAAGCGCTGTAACGGCCGCCGCTGGGGATTCCAGTCGACGGTTATTGAGAGTGTGCTTGAGCGCTTCTGGACAGTAGGTGTCATTGACCCGCCTACATCCGGAGAGGTTACGCTGGCATGGTCTGATCTGCTCGCGCCGAGTGAGAAAGAGAAGATTGCCAACATGCAGGCAATGGCTGTCGTGGCGAAAGATACCCAACAGGCATACGGCACTCCGGCAGTGGATGAAAACGAAATCCGCGCAGTTGGTGAGCTTGAGCCTCGCAAGGTCGTGCAGCCACCTAACCCTGATGTAAAGCAAACCGATAAGGATCCGCTGACAGATGATGATGACAGCGCAAACCAGAATCGGGACGCCAATCGTACCGCGTAATAAAGCTGACCCGACGCAATCATCGCGGCAGGTCAGTCGGATGTTCAACGATATCGAAGATCGGTATCTGAACATCAAGCGCAGGCTTAAGGCTCTGTTTGAGCTGCGGCTGACTGGGCAGCAACGTGAGGCGAACGCACAGCAGTCCTGGATGATGTGCAACAACGAGGGCGCAGAACCTTCGCTGTATCAAGTCAATGCCGGTAAGTTCGTCTATGACATGACAGCTGCTGAATTGGCCGATCTGCTCCAGGTGGTGCAGTCGATTCTTGATGATGAGCTTCTTGAAGGCGGCAGCCAGAACCTATGGGCGATGGACTACGTCATTGCGGAATATTACCGCGGCACGCTAAACGCCTTCACCAACCTGTCGGTGCAGTCGCAGGCGTACGCCAGTCAGACGACGCTCCAGCAGCTTTTAAGCAGCCTCGGCTACCTGAACCAGATTGCGGCGGCCAGGCTGACAACGTTCAGTGACTGGAAGGTCATCAGCGATACAGCCCGCGGCGACCTGGCCAACATCATCACCGATGCGGTAGCGCGCGGGGTGAGTCCTCGCGAGACGGCCAGCGTCATCAGCAAGCGCCTAGATGTGTCGATGTCGAAGGCCAAAACCATCGCCCAGACTGAGCAGGTCGGTGCGCTGCGGCAGGCACAATGGAACGAAACGGACTGGGCAGCCGACAGGCTGGGTCTGAATACCGGCCTACTGTGGCTTTCAGCGCTCAAACCAACGACGCGAACCTGGCATGCCAGCCGCCACGGCAAGGTCTACACCACCGTAGAGGTGCGGGACTTCTACGCTCAGAACGGCAACCGGTACAACTGCTATTGCAGCCAGATACCTGTGCTGCTCAACGACGACGGCAGCATATTCAACGAAGGGCTGGCGGATAAGCTGAAGAAAGAGCGTCAGCAATGGACAGTCAAGGAGGCCGCGTGATTTATCCATGTGATGCCGCCAATGCAGTGGAGATATTGAACATTCACTACTCATTCGCAGAAACCATATGCCGCCCAAGAGAAAGGCTCAAGGCAATTGCTCAGGGTCTGATAGTCCATGACAGGATGCTAGCCGATTGGGACGTAGACAGGAAAAGCGACGAGTATCGCCGAAGAGTAACACCGAAATTACACCAATGAGGACCCAGCATGAAACGCAACCGCGTTAATGTGCTGACCGTCGTCAACTCCGCTTCAAACATCACCACTGAAACCATCGACGGCAAGCCACATATCGTGGTTCGCGGCATCACGCCTGTCGTGGACGATATCGTGATGAACCGGAAGTTGTACCCGGCAGCAGAAATCGAAAAGGCTTACAACACGCTCGAGCGTAACCCGATGCCGCTGGGCCACCCGAAAGTGGACGGCAAGCATGTGTCGGCGCGTGATGTCCGGGCGGTGAACGAGTACCACGTCGGGGCCTGGCTACAGAACGTCAGCCACAAAGACGGGAAGGTGATGGGCGACATGTACGTTAACCGCCAGTACGCCGAGTCGAGAGACAAGGGCAAGCGCCTGCTCAACCGCCTGGATGAGATGCTGGCGGGTACAAACTCCGACCCTATCCATATCTCCACCGGGCTACTGTATTCCGGCATTGCTGCCAATGGCGAATCGAAGGGTAAGAAGTACAACGAGATCGCCACCAACATGATGTTTGACCATGTGGCGGTGCTGCTCGATGAGCCGGGTGCCGGGACTCCGGAGGAGGGCGTTGGGATCTTCGTTAACTCTGAAGGCGATGAACAGCAGATCGAAGTTGCCCGCCTCGCTGACGGAATCGACTGCACCCGCGACGGCCTGCTCAACAAGACCAAATTTTTCTTCACCAATGCCTCCAACTTCTCTTTCGACGACATCTCCCGCGCTATCAGCGACAAGCTGCGCGAGGGTGACACCGAAGATAAGTGGCTTTGGCCTGAAACGGTGTGGCCTGACAGCTTCATCTACCGCAATGACACCAAATACCTGAAGCAGAAGTACCTCATCGATGACGACGGCAAGGCCGTGTTCGTCGGCGAACCTGTAGAAGTCGTGCGCAAACCCACTGAGTACGAGATTAAAACCAACGGAGAGAACGATCCGATGAAAGAACTGATTATCAATGCGCTACAAGCCGCTGGTAAGCCGACTGAAGGCAAGTCCGAAGCCGAGCTGATGGACGCATACAACCAGATGAAGGCCGAAGAAGCCACCACCAAGAAAAAAGGCGATGAAGAAATCGACCCTGAAACCGGCAAGCCCAAGAAAAAAGAGCAGGCCACCAATAACGAAGAGATGCCAGCGTGGGCGAAGAAACTCGCCGATCGCGTGGACGTCGTTTTCAACAGCCTGAGCGCGAACGCCGACAAAGAGAAAGGCGAAAAGCGCGCGGCAGTGAAACTGGCGATGAACATGAGCGATGAAGAAGTCGCGGATCTGGACGGTAAGGCGCTCGACGCGATGTACGCCAAGTGCCAGACCTCTTTCGGCCTGAACGGTGCATTCCGCCAGCAGGCTACCAACACCCAATCAGTCAGCGAAATGCCGGAGTAAAAAATGGCTAAAGACGGAAAGCATATCATCCACGCCGGCGGCGTGTTCCCTAATCCGCTGCTTAACCGTGAAGGCGCGGCCGCGGCATCTACTCCGCCGGGTACCATTGGCTTCTTCAGTGCAGCGGACAAGTTCACTGCCTCTGTGGATGGCAATGAGGCTGCAATTCTGTATGTGGCCAACAAAGACTATCTGCGCTGCCTGTCAGTGGACGACGCTATCCCTGCTGGCGAGCTTGTCGTAGGTATTCAGCCTCTGCCGGGCATGTTCCTCAACGTTCGTGCCGCAGCCGGCACCTACACCAAGGGACAGGCGCTCTCTATTGCAAACGGTCGAGTCAAGGTGGCTGCTGGCGATGAGTCAGTGCGCTGCTACGTCGAGGAAGACAAATCATACACAGCGGCGGCAGGCGATCTGCTTCGTGTCGTAATCAAATAAGGAGCGGATATGTTTGTATTCTCCAAGTCTATCGGTGAAAAGACCGGTAACTTCGCGGTAAATCAGGCGCAATGGCGCGCTCTTGAAATTGAGCGAAACGCCAGTGCTCAGGCAGCAGCGGATTTCTTGGCGCGCACTCAGTTCCGTGGCGATGCAGAAAACGCTCCTTATCTCGATGCGGTGAACGCAGTTGACGATATTCGTCGCCTGTATCGCGCTTTCGACACAACTGTTCTTCAGCAGTTCGAGCCGAATACCGAGTTCACTCTGCTGAACGATCTAATGCCGCTTTCTCGCTCCGTTCGAATCGAACAGTCTCGTTACGACTATGCTCGTACCGGTGGCCGCGGCTGGGCTCACACTTCCATGTCCGGACAGGTCGGCGCGGCACTCGATGCTCGTAGCTATTCCTTCGATGGCACCATGGTGCCTATCCACGACTCGGGCTTTAAGTTCGAATGGCGTGATCCAATCTTCAACAGCCCGCAGGCATTGCAGTCGCAGGCTGATGCGCAGCGTGGTTCGGTTGAAGACGTTCAGCGTCGTTACGTTGACTACATCTTCAACGGCTTCCGCGACAAAGCTGGCAACTTCGCAGTGTTTGACGGTCTGACCTGGAAAGGGTTGCGTGACGATGAGCGCGTAGCGCAGATCGACCTTGGCGCTTCAGGCCTGAACATCGATTTTACCTCTGGCACAGCAACGTCTCAGGACATCCGCGCTGGCGCAATCGCACTGCGTGATCAGATGCGCCGCGTGAACAACCAGTATGCAGAGCAGACCTGGTACGTATCCGGTGAAATCATCTCCAACCTGGAACGCTACTTCTCCGACAACTTCCAGTCCGGCACGATCATGGATGAAATCCTGAAACTGACCGGCGTTGCGGCGATCAAAGAAGACAGCCAACTGTCAGGTAACGAAATCGTCATCGTTCCGCTGTCTGCTGGCGTCATTGCTCCAATCGTCGGCCAGGCTATCGGTACCGTTGCATCTCCGCGTCCGGAGTACAACAGCGACTACATCTGGCGCACCTGGGGTGCAATGGGGTTGATGGTCAAGCAGGACATCAACAACAAATACTCCGTAATTCACGCATCAAGCTAAGGATAAATCATGGCACTGGTAGAAATCGTGGCAAGCAACCTACACGCCGGTGCCAACCTCCGCAAACTGGAGGTTGGTTCGGTAGTTGATGTGGATGATGCAACAGCTGAGCGCTGGATCAGCACAGGCAAGGCGAAGGATACCGACAAGAAGAAAGGCGAGAAGCTTACCTTCGAAGTGGCTACTCCTTCAGCTCCTGCGACAGATCTGACGGCCCTTCAAAAGCAACTCGCCGACGCACTGGAGCAGAACCAAAAGCTAATCGCCGATGGTGAAGCTAAAGACAAGGCTCACGCCGACGCACTGGCAGCAGAAACCAAACGCGCTGACGAAGCCGAAGCAGCACTGGCGGAAGCTATCAAGAAGGCGAAATAACCATGGCTGACCCAATCACAGCGGCAGACGTGCAGGCGTTCCTCGGTGAATTGGGTTACTCCATCCCGGGTGCGCTGCTGGATCCGATCCTCTGCGTGGTGAACAAGATTATTCCGTGCCTCGATGGTGCTGGGTATGACGAATGCACCGCGAAGCTGATCCTGATGTACGCCGCCGCGCTTATGGCTACTTCGTCCGGTGCGCGCCGCATCAAATCGCAGGGGGCGCCGTCTGGCGCGTCCCGCTCGTTTGAATATGGCGACGACAGCATTACCTGGCTGCGTGACTCGCTGGCCCGGCTTGATACCAGCGGTTGCACCGGTGAGTTACCGATCAGCGCAGGTAATGGCGTCGGCCTGTTCATGGTGGTCGGGGGCTGCTGATGACGTACAAATCAGTTAAGCACGGGCTGCCGCGTTCGTTCACCCGCGTCTGGGTGATGACCGACACCGGGCGGGAGACTACCGGCTACGTGAAATCGGATGGTGAATGGCATATCAACTGTGAGCGCATCCGGGCGACTGGCGCGAAGGTGCTGCGCTGGAAGGAGGGCTGATGTCAACGGTAGCGAACTGGAGCTATACCGCCACGGCGACCATCTGGCGCAAACTGGAAGGAAATGACGAATACGGCGATCCGCTTGGCTATGCCGAACCTGAGCAAATCCTCTGCGATTACGAGGGCGGGCTCAGTAAGAAGTTAGCCAGCCTGGGCGCTGAAATCGTCGTTAAGAACACCGTCTGGACAGAGTTCGCGCTGGCGTCCGCCGGTGATTATCTGCTGATTGGCGTGTCAACCGAAGCTGACCCGGTTGTGGCCGGTGCCGACGAGGTGAGGCAAGTTATTCGCTATGCCGACACGTTTGAACGACTGGCGGATGATTACGCCATCCTGACCGGAGTGTAGCCATGGGCATAAAAGTGCGCGGCGTTAAGCAGTCGAAAGCTGGGCTCAACCGAATCATCAACGATTTAAAAGGGCGAAAGGTCGTCAGGGCGCTACAGTCAGCAATGATAATCGGCAGCTCACAAGCCGCGTTGTACACTCCGATCGACACCTCAACACTGCTTAATAGCCAGTATCGGGAGTTGATAAAAAACGGCGTTCGGCTGACAGGTCGGGTGGGATATACGGCCAACTATGCTGTTTTCGTTCACGATCCGAACGTGCCGCAAACCTTCCGCCGCGCCACCGCGCAGAAAGAGTTCCTCACCAAAGGCTTTGAAGACACCCGCAGCCAGATTGATGCCGTGATGCGCAAGGAGCTTTCAGTATGACACCAGCCATGTATGAGCGAGTGCGTAACTACTTCGTTGATGCCGGGCTTACCACTGGCTTCATTGTTCAGATGCTGGCATGGGACGACACAACGAAGTTAACCGACGCATTCATCGTGTTCCGGCCTAACGGCGGTACCGACATCCGAAATGACCTCGGATCTGATCACTACGTGCTGGTGGATGTCATTTCCGCCAAGGATAAGCGCCGAGCAGCCGCTGAGAAGGCTCAGGAAATCATCAATTATGTCGAACAGAACGACATTACCGACGAATGCCTTGGCCTGATTCAAAATCTCGGAAACATGCCAGCACCAATCCTGACCGAAGAGGGCCGCCTGGTCTTCCGACTCCAGTTCATGTGCGTCTACGGCGAATAACCCATTACCAACCCATCAGGCTGCCATCCGGCGGCCTTTTTTATTTGAGAGGTACACATGCAAGGCTGTGCTAATGATTTTGGCAAGCTGATCGGGAAAGTAGCTGTGCTACGCATGGCCTTTGGCTGCCCCGACGCAGTGCCAGCGCTTTCCGAGTGGAAGCGTCTCGGCGCTATGACGACCAAGGGCATCGACTATTCGATGAACACCATCAACTCCGAGGCGGATGATGCTAAAGGGCTGGTGGAGAACCTGGTCAACAACATGGATCTGACGATCTCTGGTGAAGGTGAGTTTCGCAAGTCTGATAAAGATAACGAGATCGGCGCGTGGCGCCTGTCGAAGTACATCTTTGACGAAGTTCAGGCAGGCCGTCAGCCTAACCTGTGGGTTCGTTTCGACTTTGCTGGTGAGAACGCCGGTACTTATATCCAGGGATACATGAACACCACTTCATGGTCTGGTGATTTCGGTACAAACGATATCTCCACCTTCTCCGGCGAGTGGAAGGTCTACGACGCCGACACCGTTGTGTTTGAAGTCGCTGATTCCATCGATGTCACTGGCGTTGAGGTTAACCCTGCAACTGCTTCTCTGGTCGTTGGCGCAACCCAGCAGCTGAGCGGCGCGGTTCAGCCAACCGATGCGACTAACAAGGCGATCACCTGGACGACTTCAGCACCTTCAATTGCCACCGTCAGTTCAACAGGACTGGTGACAGCAGTTGCCGAGGGAACCGCGACTATTACGGCTACTACTGCTGACGGTGATTTCACCGACACCTGCGCCGTTACCGTTACTGCCGCACCGTAATCACTACAAAGGGCGGCGTGCTGCCCTTGATACTGGTTATGGAGAGCGATATGACCCCTTTGAAAGAAATTGGAGAGTGCCTGATTGGTGCTGGCGGCCGTGAATACTTCTTCCGGCCATCGTTCCGTAACATGACTCGGATCGGCGAGCCAGAACATATCGTTTGCACTTTCTATGCGCTGTTCAATGACGACGTAGCAAAGATGCTTGAAGCGGCGCGCGAAATTCACAGTGCGATACCAGAGCATCAGCGCAGATTTTACGCCCACTATTTCGGTGACGTTTCGCTGCCGCGCTGGGCACTTGATGCAGCAGGCTCTGCCGCGTTTGTGCGTGATGCATTACTATCGGCTATTAACGTCATTCAGTCCTGCTGTGACGAGGACGTTTCTGAACTGACAGGATGGCATGAGCCTTCACGTACTGGCCGGCGCACATTCGTATGGCACCGCGGAGCGCTTCCGCCGGAGAACCTGATTCTGATAGCTCAGTCACTGATCATGCATGGCGTTATCGGACGGGCGAAGGTTCGTAAGTTGCAGAAGCACGAAAGCAAGGAAACGACGCCGGAGTTTCATGCGACTGAATACATCATGGCGGCGCGCAACCATTTCGGGATCAGCAGGGAAGAGGCTGAAAACCTTACCATGACCGAGTTCGCCATGATGCTTAACGCCAAATACCCTGACCAGAAAGGCTTCACCAGGGAAGAGTACGACGCGGTTATGGACGATGACGATCGCCGCTGGCAGGAAATGATTGAGCGCGAAAAGTCCTCAAAAAGAAAAAGTTAACCCGCTTCGGCGGGTTTTTTATTGCCGGAGCTAATGATGGCTGAAAAAGCGGGTGAGATTTATTACGACATTGAGGCTAATGTTGCAGGCCTTATTCAGGCTCAGAAGCAGGTAAATAAACGTTTAGACCAGATGGAGGGTAAGTTTGATTCAACCTCTCGGTCTGTAGGACGTTTTGAGGGCGCGCTCAATAAGGTCGGGGTGGCGATTGCCGCAGCTTTCACCATCGATGCAGCCAAAAAGCTCATTGCGATTGGTGATGAGATGGCCACCTTGCAGGCCAGGATCACCAGGCTTAGTCCAAGTATTGATACAGCGAAAGAGACGATGTCAGCTCTTTCCGCTATTGCCTCGCAAACAGGTAACAGCCTTTCCGAAACAGAGCGTTTGTGGGAATCACTAACCACAGCATTAAAAAGCGCAGGAGCAACAAACTCCCAGATCCTTGCTCTTACTTCTACGCTTCAAAAGATAGGCACCATAGGCGGTTCATCCTCTGAGGAAATGGCTAACGCACTTCGCCAGTTCGGGCAGTCAATCGCCGGCGGCACTGTACGAGCCGAAGAGTTCAACTCCATCCTTGAGCAAATGCCAGAGCTTGCTCGCCAGATTGCGTCTGGACTTGGAATATCGATTGGTGATCTCCGCAAGAGAATGCTGGAGGGCAAGTTAACGGCTGAAGATGCCCTTAACGCTATTCAAAAACAATCCCAGTCTGTTAACGAAGAGTTCGACAAGATGCCTGTCAATATCGACAGGGCGAAAAATAGCCTGGACGTAGCATTTAAAAACGCCATTAACGACATCAATCAGGCGATTGGCTTGACCTCGACCTTGGCGGGGTTGATGCAAAGTGTTGCTGATAATCTTAATTACTACAATAAAAATGTCGGTGATTCTTCCAGAATGCCGAAGCTTATCAAGCTACAGCAAGAATTAAACTCCGAGCTTAAAGATGGTCAGCGCTGGTATGAGACAGACTCCGTATTCCAGACTCGTCGTGCGCAGGCCGCCGTTCAGTTAAAGCAGGTAGAAGGTGAAATTGCTCACATCAGAGCTAAAGCAGCAAGTGATGCTAAGAACAACCAAGGGTTCAAGACCGAAACAAGCGGAGACGATGCAGCAACATCAAAGCTGGTGAAAAACTCTGAGCGCAGGCTCGCTCTAGCCAAACTGGAAGGAGAGGCAAGAGCAAGGCTTCAGGCTCAGTATGATGCTGCCGACGCTGGGGTTACGGATCCGAAACGCATCAAGACTCTTCAGGATGAATATGCAGAGACGTACCGAGTAACCGAGGCGAGAAAGGAAAGCAATAAAACTGGCAAGAAAACTGAGGCGCAGTCCGAATCAATTGCAAATAAGCTTGAAAATTTGCGTCAGCAGTCAGAATTGGCAGCTGATTCAACGGAGGAGCTAAGCAGAGAGCAGGCCATATTACGTGCTCAGCAGTCACTGGGTAATTCTGCAACCCAGGAGCAAATCAAAAAGGCCGGTGAATATGCAGCAAAAGCATGGGATGCATCAGCGGCAGCCAAAGGGGTTACGGAAGCACTTAAGGCAATGCCTTTGCAGGCGGAGAATAAATCCTACGCCGAATCCATGCAAAATCTGAAGGCCGCACTGAACGCTGGGAAAATAGACCTCAAGGAGTATAACGCTGCCACGGAGAAAATGGCGCTCGAGCACCAGAATAACCTCGCCAAGATTAACGCCCAGGCCACAGTCAATCCGGTAGCTTCTGCCCGAGCCGAAGTTGACCCGGTACAGCAACTGGTGAACGAAAATAACCAGAAGTTAGCCCTGATGCAGCAATATCAGCAGCAGGAACAGGCGATACTCCAGCAAAGTTACCAAAACGGGAATCTATGGTCACTCCCGTTTTTGCAACACCGATTTTGACGATAAATTGGCTTGCTTGAATCTATCCGGCGTCTGAATGGGATTTTATTCCCGCGCCTCGATGAGTTCCGCGCCTGATGAACCTCCAGAAAATATACGGCTTCAATGAGCCTTTCCGTTTTACAGGTTCCTCAACAGGCCGGTGGGCCGTTAGTATCATCAATATCAGTATTCGCAAAACCAGATCAGTGATTCTTTAAACCGGTGTATTTCTTCCGTTATGCTACATAAGTTTGCTGTCGTGCCGTTAGGGCCCAGGCTATTCTGGCCAGCTTGTTTGCCAGAGCACAAGTGACGACAAAGTTGCTTTTCCTACACAGTAGATCCCTGACCCAATCGGCCAATTTGCCAGACTGGTGTTCCAGTTTTTGTATGAATACCCTGGCACATTGAACCAACAAAGTTCGGATCTTTTTGTTACCTCGCTTACTAATTCCCAGCAATGTCGTCCGACCTCCCGTGCTGTACTGTCGAGGCACTAGCCCTGTTGCCGCCGCAAAGTCACGACTGCTGGCGTACTGCTTCCCGTCGCCAATCTCAGTTGAAATAGTACTCGCTGTCAGTGTTCCGACGCAGGGAATGCTCAGCAAGCGCTGTCCAATCTCATCTTCGTCCAACTTTCGTTTCAACTGGGATTCCAAATCTTTAATCTGCTCAACAAGATAGTGATAATGCTGTTGTAATTTCAGCAATAACTGGCTGAGGTATAGAGGCAAACTATTGTCCTCAAGAAGGGTACTCAGTCGGCTAATAACGGCAGCTCCTCGTGGAACGCTGATGCCAAATTCCAGCAGAAAAGCATGCATCTGATTGGTTGTTTTTACCTTATCCTGAACCAAGGATTCACGGACACGATGCAGCGCACGCATTGCCTGCTGAGATTCAGTTCTGGGCTGTACAAAACGCATAGACGGACGCGATGCAGCTTCACAAATAGCTTCGGCGTCGACAAAGTCGTTTTTGTTACTTTTAACGAATGGACGGACAAATTGTGGTGATATCAGCTTAGGAAAATGCCCCAACTCTTCCAACTTGCGTGCCATAAAGTGAGAGCCACCACAGGCTTCCATTGCGATGGTTGTAGCGGGGCATGTCGCCAAAAATTCGATTAACTTTGGCCGTGTAAATTTTTTACGGTAAACAGCCTTGCCGCGACGATCCTGGCAATGAATATGGAAAGAGTTTTTACCCAGATCGATACCAATGAGCGCAATGTTTTCCATGATAGTTCTCCGAATGAAAGCCTATCCTCAGCATAGTACCGGGAAGGAGGGAGTGACCATCTCATTAAATAAATTACGATCAGTTCGTTGCTGCAAAGGCAGCTACCGATGCCCAGTACCTTGCCTTAAAGACTGCGCAGGAAAACCAGTTCAATGAGCAGATGACAGCCGCTCAGTGGCAATTGCTCAGCCAGCAAGGTCTTGGTTATGAAATGCTGACAAGCGCGGTGGATGCGTTTTCAGGCAATGCATCCAATGCGTTAACCGGGCTGATCACCGGAACGATGTCAGCGCAGGATGCTATGCGTTCGCTCGGGAATACGATGCTGAACAGCGTGGTAAATGCGCTAGTCCAGGTTGGGGTTGAGGCTCTCAAAAACTTCATTATCGGTCAGACATTGGGCGCAGCTTCTACCGCTGCTTCTGTCGGTATGGCTACCACGACGGCGGCCGCATGGGCTCCAGCCGCAGCGCTGGCCAGCCTGGCATCCTTTGGCGCAAACTCAGCGCCTGCGATGGCTGGTATTGCATCTACCGTTGGGCTTGCTCAAGGGCTGGCTTTGGCTGGGGCCAGATACAATGGCGGACCTGTGTCAGCGGGAAGCATGTATCAGGTCGGTGAGCGAGGGAAGCCGGAGATTTACCAGGCCAGTACCGGTAAGCAGTACATGATACCGGGCGACAACGGCAAGGTAATTAGCAACAAGGATATGCAGAGCGGGAGTGGTGTAATAATCAACAATATCGTGCAGAATTACACCTCTGCTACTGTTGATTCTCAGGGAACTGTGAACTCAGATGGTAGTATTACCCTGACCACGATTATCGCGGATTTGAATAATGGAGGCCCGATAAGTCAGGGTATAACCAGCAACTTCAACGTTAAAAGAACCCCGAACGGTCAGGGATAAGGAGATTTACGTGGTTATTGAGCCTGGCGAAATGCAGTCAATACCAACCGAGATAGGTAAGCCACATAAGATATGCCCGAACAGGGCGGTCGAGTTTGTCTTTACTCTAAATGATGGATCAAAAATTAAGGGTATAGCGCCAGCTGGCGAAGATCTGGAATTTACCAATAATGGCGATATCGTTGACATAAAAATCAATATTTACGAGGCACCATCCGGGCCCCGGCTTGTTGATTAATCAAACCCGCTTCGGCGGGTTTTTTAATGCCTGGAGTTTAGATGCCAATTATCGACTATCCCGACTGGCTGCCGCTGGCGCAGAAGGCCAGCAAAAACATGACGCTTGATACCGGGTTCCAGACCGATCAGCCAGCGGTCGGCCCGGCTATCTTCGAGAATCAAACCGACGACCTGAAAGTGACCTGGTCGCTGACGTGGATCTTCACCCTGGCTGAGGAGCGAGCTTTCCAGCAGTGGCTGCGCAGCCCAAACTATCTCAACCGGGGACTGAACTGGTTCCGGATGAATATCAATCTGGGCGGCAGTGGCCTCCAGTTGCAGGAGCTTCACTTCACGCAGATGCCGGTACAAACCAGTATCGACGGCGGGGTGGTGACCTGGACGGGGACGGTTATTGCGAACCACCTCTACAACGCCGACGACGAATTCGACGACATCATTGTTGAGCTGCCGCCGCCTTGGGATTCAGGGCTGGATATCGTGGTTACGGGTTATCCGGATGGTCGCGATCCGGAAAGTCTTCCGAGGGTTCCCTGATGCCATCGTTCCGTCAATATAAGCAGCAGCGCCCGATGCGCGGACTGTACGACACCATTACGTTCTACCATCCATCCTTTGGCTACGTCCGCCTGGTCGATAAGCAGTTCTTCCCGAAGACGCTCGGCGGCCAGACGTACACGCCAGCGCGCTTTGAAATCGAAGAGAGTCAGCAGAGCGGTACTCCGGTAATCGACGCGACGGTGAAATTAGGGCGTCTGTCGTCTGACATCAAAGCGCTGATGAAACAGTGGAAGGGTGCAGCCCGTCTGACGGCCATCACGGCCACCAGGCAGATCTTCGACAGCGGCGACGTGTCTGTGCCGATTAAGTCGTGGCAGCTTTACGTCAAGACGGTCGATATCGATGCTGATGCCGCATCGGTCACTCTCTCCGTCACCAACCCGCTGAACAACAACATCGGAAGGCTCTATGACCCAACGGAATACACTGGCCTTCAGTACCTCTGATTTTATCAGCAGGATGATCGGCGTGCCGTGGTCTAACCGGGCATGTTCTTTCGAGAAGGTTGATTGCTGGGGCTTGTGCGTATTGTATTACCGGCACGTGCTCGGAATTGAGCTGCACCAGACACCGGACTACGAAGCCGGGGCAGATTTCTTCACCTGCTATCAGGGAGACGTCGTGTTCTGGCGTAAGGCCGATAAACCGGTCGAGGGCGGGATATTCGTCGGGTACCGCGGCACGCAACCGGCACACGTTGGCCTGGTACTGAACCGGCAGGCGCTGCACTCGCGTGGAGAGAACGGAAGTGTACGCATGGACTCGTTGCTGGTCATTCAGCGGGCATTCACCAAAGTGGAGTTTTTCGAATATGGCGCTGGTTGAGATTTCGAATTTTCCAGGAACGCCTAAGCTGCGTTGCAGGGTGCCAAACGGCACCCTTTTTTATGACTGGCTGGCGGCCAATGACGCTACCTTTCACCGCGACCTGCTGATCGTCCGCAACGGAGTAAAGCTGGGTGACGATGATGAGCTGGCGTTTGAACTGAGCGAGCTGGACCATATCCAGATTTTCGACCAGCCAAAGGGCATTGTCGGCGACATCCTGAGCCCGATCTTTAAAGTGGTTGGCCAGGTGTTTTCGTTCCTGGCGCCGAAGCCGGCAATAGCGAACAACGGCGGTAATACCGTCGACTCGCCCAACAATAGCCTGACCGGTCAGACAAACACCGCGCGCGTTTACAAGGCCAAGCCGGACATTTACGGGCAGATTCGTTCGTTCCCGGATCTGATTCAGGAGTCGGTGTTCGAATACGTGCACCAGACGTCCACCGACGGCGGCCTGAAGTACGTTACAGAGTGGATGTGCATCGGTATTGGAAAATACGATTACGAGTCCGTGCGTTACTCAGAATCCAGCCTGGGCTCTCTGGCCGGTGCCGAATTCCAGTTTTTCCAGCCAGGAGAAGTTATACCGCAGATCGTCGAGGGATACGGATTCGATGACGTTGACGGGCAGGAGGTGCCCGGGCAGAACGAAGCCAGCGACTTCCCGATTGAAACAGCAACGGCAAACACAGTGGTCAGCGGAACGTATTCCGGCGGCCAGATAGCGATGAAAATCGTGAAACAAGCTGAGTTCGATTACTTCATGGGCCTGGTGCTGCCGCACGCGGTGACCTTCACCATCAATGTGACGTACAGCACGGCCTCTGGCAACGTTACTACCGATGCAACATTCTCCGGCACGCTGATCTCCGCCGTTGAAACAAACGACGGCGCGGTTGTTGACCCGGTACGCTGGTACACGTTTACGATGAACCAGCTGGAGGGGCCGCAGGACATCCCGGCGAATGCCACGATCAACACCACGAAATTCATCCTCAACGATAACGAGGCGCTGGTGGTTGGGCCGTTCTTTTCCCCAGTCGAGTCAACGCAACTGTGGCTGCATACTCAATCAAGTCTGGGCGGGAAGAAAGAGACGAACTGGAAGGTTGTCATCTGGAAAATCGACGACGACTACAACCAGGTTCCGGGCACGCAGCAGACCTTTACGTACAGGCAGACGACGCCTCACCAGTCGACGAGTGAAGTCTTCTACCGCACAGACAAAATCACGCCGACCGGCGGCTTCGGGAAATACGCGGTCAGTTTCCAGCGAACGGATAACTCCGGCGACGCGTCACTGCTCAAGGTAGAAGAGATCCACAGCATCAACATCCGTACGAACGTTGTTCACCCGACCGACACGCTGGTGCGCGTAAAAGTCAGGGCGACAGAGAATGCCCTGGGCAGCCGTGAGCGCAAATATAACGCGCTGGTGACGCGTCATACCATCACATACGACCTCGACACGCAAACAGTGGATTACACGCTGCGGCCGTCGCGCTCGTTCGCTGATGCGGTGGCGCACACCTGGCTGATTATGGGGGAACAGCCGGTAAGCAGCATTGACCTCTACGGGCTGTACTCGATAGCCGAAAGCCTGCCGGATGAGCGCCTGGGTTACTTCGACTACACGTTCGACGACGAGAACGACTCACTGGGCGATCGCGTACAGGGGATCTGTAATGCTGCGTCGGTGGTGGCGTACTGGGATGACGGTGTGCTGACGTTTACCCGCGATCAGAAGGTTGACTACCCGGCGGCGGTATTCAACCGTGCGAACATGAAGACGGACGAGTACAAAATGACGTACGAGGCCACTCTTCCTGGGGGCTACGACGGTGTGCAGGTGTCCTATGTCCACCCGACCACGAACAACAAGACGTACATCAACTACCGCGTGCTGAACGGCGCCATCGTCGAGCAGGAAGCTGAGAACCCGAACAAGCTGGAGATCGTCGGCTTCCGTAATGAGTATCAGGCCCGGGAGCGAGCTCTGCGCGAAACCAAACGCCTGATCTACTCGCGCGTGAAGATGAACGCCAAAGTGTTTGAGGACGGCATTATCCAGGTCGGTAGCGTCATTCAGATGCCCGACATCTACGACAGCAACCAGCAGGGTGGTTACGTCACCGGCCGCTCCGGGAATGATTTCGATACCAGTGAGCCGATCACCTTCACCGGTTCGATGTATGTCCTTGTCACCGACAGCTTGGGTAACCCGACGCTGCGTTATCCGGCGACGGCCCGCACCGACACCAAGTACGGCTTCACTGCGGCAATACCCGACATTCAACTCAATATCTGGAACGGAGACACTGTACAGCTCCCGTCACGCTACCTCATAGCAACGGTGGAGGAGCTGAACAGCCAACTATGGACGGTCAATAGCATCAAGCCGAACACAGATAACACGGTATCTCTGACCGTCGCGGAATATAGCGACGCCATCTACCAATAAAAACCGTCCCCGACCAACCAGACCCGGCCACCGTGCCGGGTTTTTTTATGGAATCAATATGGCTACGCAACCTACTAATTTGTCTGTCCCTAGCGAATCACCACGCGATCTGAAGTTTAATGCGGGAAAAATTGACGAGTTCGTTACGTCCTTTTCTCAATGGTACGTAGACCGCTTCGGTGTGCAGCATTACACGATTGAAGGGCTGAAACAGCTAGTCTTGCAGCAGATCTACAATCTTGGTTGGAACCTTAAAGGTACATTCCAGGGTGGCGGAACGGTGACGGCTGCCGGTGACCTTTTGCAGGACACGACAACATTAATCTGGTATCGCTGGGATGATCTTTCTACTCTCCCAAAAGATGTACCTTCTGGATCTACGCCTGCTTCCGCTGGAGGCACTGGCCCAGGAAAGTGGCAACCAGTAGAAGTTTCTGATGTGCTGAGGAAAGACCTGTCTGCGGCTGATGGTTTTAAATTAATAGGCCGCTGCGCGACGGTAACGGCCCTGCGACTGGTTGAACCGACCATCAATAAGCAGATGATCAGCCTTGTAGAGTATGCATCTGGTACTGGGTATGGTGGCGGCATTTTGTGGTATGACAACACAGATACAACTAGCGCTGATAATGGCGTGGATGTATTTGTTACTGCTGGCGGCAAGCGCTGGAAGCGCCTCACTTCCCGCATAACGTTACTTGACGCCGGAGGTGTGCCTGGCACGGACAGCAGCGTTGCATTGCAGCGTCTGGTTGATGCCAAGAAAGGGAAGTTGGTTGTCATTCCAGAGGGAGAATTTATCGTTGCAGGTATCACGCTCAATAACAGTAGCTATAACAACACGCGCTTTCAGTGTGAGGGCATGCTGAAGTTAAAACAACGAACTTCCACTTCTGAAAACAATGCCGGAATGCCAGCTTACATGGGCATCTTATTGAAAGATGTTTTCGATGTTACAGGGCATCTCAGATTCGATGGGCAGAGAACTCTACAGCCAGATGAGGAGCACATTTATTGTGTCGGCATAGCAGGTGGTGGGCGGTTCGACTTCACTCATGAAATTAAAGATATTAAAGGCGACGGATTTTATGTTTCTCAATCTGACTGGTTGTCAAATAGTGCCATTACTAATGGCCTGCGCCTAAGAGGAACGATTTCCAACGGTGTTATTGACGGCCGTAACGCCATCTCAGTTATCAGCTGCAAAAACTTCAATATTGATGTCTCTATCAATAATGTTGGCGGCATAGTAGGCGGGGTTCAGCAGCCTGGCGGAGTTGATTTGGAGCCTAATTTCGACTATCAAATTATTGATAGCGGTTTCATTAATATAGTTGCAGATAATAGCGCATTTGGAGTATGCATATTAGGTAAGTCGTATAATGTCAATAATCTTAAAATCAAGGCCATCCTTAGTAATAACTGCAAACCATATCTGACACGTTTCAAAAATTGCGACATTGATATTCAAAATAAAGATGGAGGGGTTGCTGCTGAAGTTGATACATGTGTGGATAGCAAGATCAAAATTCGACACCATAATTGCAATTCTGGTGCTATTTACGGCTTTAACGGGCAAGTATTGGGATGTGAGATTGAGACAATCGGGACGCAGTGGAAGGATTCAGTTGCAGGACATTACGACATTCAATCATGTATATTTAAGGTTTCAGCTTATGATTGCCTGGGCACAGGCACTGGGTTCGCCTGGATCATCGGCATTCCTAATGGGAAAACATCAGCGTACATACCTGCGTATAATCGTTACAGTATTGACTGCCCAAGGCAGACCAATGCAGTGTATGCAATTCGTAACGCAAGCAATCTTGTATTAACCCGGTGTATTCTCTGTAACAGCAATCTTGGTGGATGGAATAACTGGGGGGAAGCAGTACTTGGTCAGGTTGCGAACGTTATTGAAAGTACAATATGTAACACTCTCAGCAGTTCAAACGCCATGCCAGGTTCTGGTTATTATCCCCAGGGAGTTATCGTTAAAGCAAACTCTAATACGGTTACCTCAGGGCAGGTGCTCTATGGATGGCTGAGACTAACAACAAGCAATAGTCACATTTTAGATACAGACTGGAAAGCCGTGAAATTTTTGTGGTGAAACAGGCCCCTGACGGGGCCTGTTTTGTTATTTGCATTTCTTGTTGAAATCAACAATTGCAATATCTTTAACGATATGCAGGTCAAATAATCTCTCATTTCGAGTAAAACTGGAAGTACACATCTCGCTCAATGCATTTTTTACCGTATCTTTATCAGGTACCCTTGGAAGGTACAAGCCTTCAAAGTTGAATCTATTGTAAGGCCACGACCAATTGTAAAAATAATTTGGTATGTTGAACTTGAAAATCGGGAAGTTATTTTCTGAATTCAGCAGAACCGGCGATTTCGCATATGCTCCATTGAAAGCAATATAGTTATAATCTATTCCTCTTAAGCTGTGCTTTATATCATTAATAATAACAGAGCTATATTCGGACTGAGCTTTGGATGCAGCGCCAAATGCATAGATATACACGGCAAAATAAGTGAGTGGAATTAGCAGCAAAAGGATTAAATATTTTGCTTGAGTGTTTTTAGTTAATACGTAAACACAATAAAAGACAAGCAGATTTAATCCACCAAACCCTACGTATAACCGTGAAAAATAAGGTACGGCACTCTCAAGAGGTAGCAGGGAGCCCATCGTGGCAATCAAAGAAATAAAAGGTAGTGAAACTAATGCTAGGTATGTGAATATTAATGAAACACTTTTCTGAGTCCCCTTTTTTTTCTTTGCAAGCTTGATGCAACAAAGCAATATTAAGCATGTAACTGCTAAGAAATAAATTGCCGCCATACCATGAAAGAAAAACCTATCAACGAAGTTATAATATGCAGTGAGATTGTTGACAGCATTACTAAACAAGCCACCTCCATCTATTCCTGGATGGCTGGAATTGTGTGACCCTGAAAATGTATTCGGTAGGATAATTTTCAAGTATAAGAATGCTGATAAAGCAAGAGCCAAAATTCTGGATGCAGCAAGCATTAACGCATATTTATGCTCATTCCTATGCTCAATAGTGTGCATAAACTGTATTATGCTACAAAAAATGTAAAGATTTATAGATGGCTGGTAGGTGCAAAAAACCACAATTACAGTGGCTAATGATAATAAAAAGTCTAATTTATAGTCATTCTTATTTGCACTGATCAGTAGAAGTGGTGCGCATAATGAAACACACATCGGCAGCACATCAAATCTATAAGAAAGTATCTCTGGGAGTGAGGGCGTCAACACATATCCAAGAGGAACGATAAAATAAATACCGCCGGAGACTATATATTTCTTATGAAACATATAAAGTGCTAAGGCTATCAATGAGCATGACAAAATCAGAGGTAAAGGGAAAATGTCAATTAATCTATGATTAAAAGATAGCAACTGCATTAACCAGTCTGAAACTGGTCTGCCATCAACCCCCCACCTAGTATAACCTTTTGTTGCCCTCCCCATATCGTCAATATAATATTGAGAAGACAAAAATATTGGAAGAGAAAGAAATAATATAGCGATTAAGTAATCTTTATATTTTATTGTTTTCATTTTCCAATCCCAGCCTTGGATTTTAGTATGTAACGTGGTCGATTTTTAACTTCTACATAAATCCTGCCAATGTATTCACCCAAAACACCAATTCCTATAAGCTGAATGCCTCCAAGAAAAAGTATAGAGACGAGGAGAGATGGGTAACCACGCACAGCATTACCAAAGGCGAGGGTATCTATAATCATCCATGCTCCATACAGGAAAGCCACGCCAGCAACCAGTAAACCAATGTAGGTCCACATGCGGAGGGGGAAGGTTGAGAAGCTTGTGATGCCCTCTAGAGCCAGATTCCAGAGCTTCCATCCGTTGAATTTTGTGCTTCCTGCGACGCGTTCTGCGCGTGCATATTCAACGACATCGGTGCGGCCGCCAACCCAACTCAGCACGCCCTTCATGAAAAGATTCCGCTCTGGCATAAGCTTAATGTTTTCCACAACATCACGCGACATAAGACGGAAGTCACCAACGTTTTCTTCAATCTTTGGATTGCTGATCTTGTTGTGCAGCTTATAGAACCACTCAGCTGTCTTGCGCTTCAGTCTGCCATCAGTGGAGCGGTCAGAACGCTTGGCAAGAACCATGTCAGCCCCGGCCTGCCATTTCTCTATCAGGTGCGGAATGACTTCGATGGGGTCTTGTAAGTCTACGTCAATCGGGATAATGGCTTCACCGTTTGCGTGGTCAAGTCCAGCGAATAGCGCAGGTTCTTTCCCAAAGTTGCGAGTGAATGACAGTGGAACAACAAGCGGATCGGCAACAGCAAGCGCGTTGATAATTGACTCTGTCGCGTCTTTACTGCCGTCATTAATGAAGACTATCTCTACTTCATGCTGCTGAAGCCCTTCAAATTCCCGAACCGTTTTATAAAAAATAGGTATCGCGTCTTCTTCGTTGAAGACGGGAACGACCAAAGAAATTTTCATTTCGCATCCCTAAAGACAATGAACTTTGAATAGATAAATCCGCACACCAGACTGATTGCGGAGAACACGATTAACGTGATGATAGGAGCCATGCCAGACTTATCAGCGCACCATCCAACAATCGCGCTAAGTGAGCCCATGAATCCTACGTAGAGCATGTAGCGTAGAGTGGTAGTCGAGGACTTAAACGTGAACCTGGCGTTTGCAAAGAAGCTGAATGACACCGCCACGACAAACCCGGCGAAGTTGCCAAGTGCCTGACCTGTATGGAATGCGTAAATGCAAACGGCGAACACCACCCAATGAATGAGCGTGTTGATAACACCTATTGATGTGTACTTGGCGAATAACTTTAACATTATAGAAATCAGTAAATTCTGAAAGGCCTGAAGTTTAGCACCACTGTGAAACTTGATCGACCCTCATAATTAACGATACTGTATATACATACAGTTATTTTGTGAGGTGATTATGCCACGCACGGCAGATATACACGCCGCCTTTGTTGCGGCCATACAGCTCAACCCCAAGGGCTATCGCTATCTGAGCACAGACGCATTCATAGAGAAATTGCGGGAGTTCAACTGGCACTACACGCGCGAAGAAGCGAATGCCTGGATAGAGCGATACCAAAAAGACTTTGCTGACAAGACGACAGACGGTAGCGACAACAGGTACTGGATCCTGCGTAACATGGGGAGGGTCCAATAATGGGATTTGCATCACCTGCAAGCGATTATGTCGAGCGCCAACTTTCACCCGAGGTGATTTGCAACATCGGGGCAGAAAGTAGGGTGCTTGAAACTGATTCAGGATTTGCAGTCATTGAGCCAGTTGTTAAAAAATCATCCGGTGATGTGTTACTTATCCTTTGCGACGGTCATACGCAGTTTGCCAAGTTGATGGGCAAGGCGCTCATTACAGATGATGGTGAGGCGATAGAGGGAAACGCACTCGAAGAGGTCGAAGTTCTTGGCCGAGTGACGTTCTTCATCAACCGCGCAATAGATGACGGATTACCGATATGATTACCAGGCTCAAGAAAGCGGCTGGATCAGCTCCGGTCCCTGATTCTTAACATTCCCCACGGCACGCGTAACGGCATGCCAGATAAACTTGTCGGCGGGCACTGTCCCGTCGGCAATTATCTTCTCAGCTTCTTTCCCACCTGCATCCTGACGCATCCACTCGCGTGCCGCTTCTGGTGACAAAACCAGTGGCCTGCGGTCATGAATGTCGACGAGGCCTTTATCAGCCGCAGACGTCACAATCAGAAATCCCTCGGCTTCATCGCCGCGCTCAAACGGTGTGCTTCCGATCGCCGCCATAAAGATTGGCTGACCGTCGGCCCGGTGGATGAAGTAGGGTTGTTTCTTGTCACCTTCTTTCTTCCATTCGAACCATCCATCCGCAAAACAGATCGCCCGGCCATGCTGCCAGAGAGGCTTGAACATTCTGCTGGTGGCCGCGGTTTCGACGCGCGCGTTTATCAGGGGGGCTTTATCCCACCACCCGGGCGCGTAGCCCCAGAACACCGGATCGAGATGTAACTGCTCGTGGCGTTCATTCAGCAGCAGCACTTTGGTGCCGGGCGCCACGTTGTACCGGCCAATTGGTTCCGGGTCATATGCAATGTCGCGATCGCCTTCATCGGCCAGGTAAGCCAGATATTCTTCACGGGTTTGGGCTTGTGCAAAACGTCCACACATAGAAACCTCCAGTCGGATGTCAGACTGAAAGTATAGGGCAGGGAGAAAAAGTAGCGCGCGCTAGTTAAGTCTTACAATCGGATCGGTGGGGATTATGCTGATGGTATGGGAGGGCGTAAAGCTGCGTGTTACGAAACTGGAAGGAGCTACGCAAAGTTGGGGAGATTTCGGATCGAAGCGATCCCGAAGTTCACTCGTCGCCCACTCGAAAAAGATGGCAACGGTTTGATCTTGAATGGATGTATTGGTAAGCATTGAAACCCGTTAAAAATGGGTTTCTGATATGTAAGTGTTTGAATAAATTCAAAAAGTGCTGGTTGAAGCGGAAACAGGAATCGTATTCGGTCTCTTTTTATCTGCATGAAAATAAACGATAAAATCCGGTTTTCGTCTCAGCAGAAGGTTCACTTCCTGTGCGCCTGCTTCAAACATACCACAACCCGGCAGGCGTAAGTCCAGTCCTTTTTGGCTGTTTTGTTAAATTTTTGTTTGTATTTTGCCTGAGACGAGTGCGGGATCAATGCGCGCATGTACGGAAGCCGCAATATCATCAAGTAACGCAAAGCGGCGACGGTATTCGGCGCGTTTTTTGCTGGCAATCTCCTCCAGTGCTTTACGCTCCATCTGGAGCGGCAACTGCCAGCAGAAGGCGGAGAGTTTCTTTCCGTTCAGGCCTTCCCAGAACTCGTCGTAGCTGGCGTGAAAATGACGCCCTTTACTCAGACGGTAGCGCAGCGCGCGGAAAACATGGCCTTCATCGCTGACGGCAAAAATCGCGCTGATGTTCGAGCGTGAGGCAAGCTGGAAGATCACCTCCATCAGCACGCGTTTCGGGAAAAGCCCATGGCAGGCACGGGTAGCCTGCTTAATCACCTCCCGTGAAACATGACGACGGGGACCCTGGAGGCCGCCGATCACCAGCACCATACGGCCGTTACTGCGTGCGACACAGAACGTCAGGCTGGCAAGCAGCGTGTTGTCATTGTCATACAGCCAAAGCGTGCTTTCGCCTTCACGTTCAGCCTTACCTGCGGACGAGGCGTGGACGGTATAGATTTCGCCGTTTTTTGCCTCGAACCGGACAACCGGCACCTCTTGCGGATTAGTCAGCGCGTGGGCGAGGGCGGTATTTGTCAGACTATCAATCCACTGATAGTGGCTGACGATAGCATCGGCCCGGTCGTTTGAGTTCAGGCCACGCATCAGATACTGGCGGTGAGTTTTGCTCGGCAAGGTAATTTGAGAGGTGAGCAGCCTGTCGAAATCATCGCGCCCGGATAGCGCCTCCAGCATGCGATGGGTGGAGGACCAGAATAAAAGCGAGCGCAGAAGGAACTTTAACCGGTAATCACGTTTGTGCCAGATTGGGCCGGGAACGCGTTTCCCTCTCACCAGTTCAGAAATAATATTTGTGCGATGCGGATAAAAAACATCGTTTTGCAGGTGTATGTTTGACACGTGAAAATCCCTCTTTTTATTCCGCATTATTTTAAAGGCCAGGGAATAAGGGATTAATAGCGCAGCGATCTTTATTTCCGGCTGGTTTATGGTTTGTTTGGATTCGCGATATCCAACGCCAGCGCATGACATTTTCTGTGGCAGCTATACTTCTTACAGGAGGCGTTATGTATCAGAAAATAGAGGGAGAACACTGGCGTCATGTCTGGGTTGTCAGCGATATTCATGGTTGTTATCAGTGGCTTATGGATGAACTGAATCGACGGAATTTTAATCCTGATGCGGATCTGCTGATCTCGGTGGGGGATATTATCGACCGCGGTCCCGACAGCGTGAAATGTTTACAGTTGATGCAGGAAAAGTGGTTTTATGCGGTACGCGGTAATCACGAGCAAATTGCGTTAGATGCGCTTGAAAATAATGATTTTAGTCTCTGGAAGATAAATGGCGGTAACTGGTTTACCGGGCTTACGGTCGCTCAACAAAAGCAGGCGAAGGATTTACTCGACGCGTGTCGGGACTTACCGCACATTATTGAAATAACCTGCAAAAACGGTCTGAACGTGATTGCTCATGCGGATTATCCCGCCGCCGAATATGCCTGGCATAAGCCGGTAGATGCCCAGCGGGTGCTGTGGGATCGCGACCGGTTAATGGGCTTTATGGTGGGTAGAGGGCAGGGCATTAGCGGTGCGGATCACTTCTGGTTCGGACATACGCCTGTGGACAAGCGCTACGATTTCAACAATCTGCACTACATTGATACGGGAGCGGTGTTCGGGGGCTTTCTGACGCTGACGCAGCTTCAGTAATAAATAACCCGCCTTCGGGCGGGTTCTCTTTGGGTTATGCAAGACGCAAGACCCAGGCATCGGTTTTACTGTCGTAATGTTCACGGTACAGAACGGAATGTTCCCCATCAAGGATCGCCGGGACGCTGGTATCTGCATCCCAGGCGTCCAGTTGCATGCACAAATCCGGATCGGATTTGCAGGGAATACTTAACGTTCGTTCGCCTTGTGCTTCGCCGCGCAATTCAGCGTCGTCGATTTCAAAAGCGCCAATGCGTACGCTGGTTTTCGTCATAATGCTCTCCGATTTGTTGCCCAAAATCTGGTATGACCAGTGCAGTCATCCATTTTTGATCCTAGACAAGGAGAGAGAAATCGCCAGTAAAAAAATGCGTTTTTTCAGTCAGTGCGGCTGTTACCGGTAAACAGGCGACCATCGCGTACCAGTTCACGCGGATAGCTGTTTTTCAGCCGCGAGCCGACTTTTTTCGCCAGCCCGAGCGGATAGCCCTGATACGTCACGATGACTTCATCCTGTGACGGGCCGTCTTCCGGGTAAACGTCACGACCGCGATACCACTCTTCCGCTTCATGATGCGTCAGGGCGAAGGTGTTCTCATTGCCTGCCAGCGCAATGACCGCTTCGTGCTGCCAGCGATAGCCTTTGTTGTGGATCTCCGCCAGGCGAATACCGAGGCGGGAGAAACGCACCTTACCAATCAGCGGTTCGATGTTGACCGGGAACAGCCACAGCTCTTTGTCACGCATCCAGAGGCGCAGGCTCTCATCCCAGTGCAGTCCCACTTTGCTGGCAGCCGCTTGCGCCTGTGCCGCCTCACGGCCTTTGACCGGCGCGAACGGGAAGTTGCCGACCTTAAACTTAGGGACAGGCAGCGGATCGACGGCGCGGGTTTTACGCAGTCGTGCGACAAAGAACCCCTCGCAATCGTAAATCTGCGGGAAGACGTGCAGGAAGCCTTCAGGGGTGGCCGCGTGACTGGCCGAATCGAAGAGGGTGTCCAGCGGCAGAAACTCGACGGCATCCGCATAGCGTTGCCTGAGCCACAGGCAGACGTCCTCGTTTTCATCACGATTCAGCGTGCAGGTGGAGTAAACCAGCGTTCCACCGGGGCGCAGGGCATGAAACGCACTGTCGATCAGTTCACGCTGCGTGGCGGCGATCTCCAGGTTGCTTTCAACGGACCAGTTTTTTAACGCATCAGGATCTTTACGCACTACGCCTTCGCCGGAGCAGGGCGCGTCGAGCAGGATGGCATCAAAAGCTTCCGGCAAGGCAGCGCCAAACACGCGACCGTCGAAGTGTGTTAACGCGACGTTGTGGATCCCGCAGCGGCTGATATTGGCGTGCAGGACTTTGACGCGGCTGGCGGAAAATTCGTTGGCGAGGATCGCGCCGCGGTTGTTCATCCGGGCGGCAATTTGCGTGGTTTTAGAGCCCGGCGCCGCCGCGACATCCATCACCCGCTCGGGCTGGTTTCCGTCGGCAAACAGCGCGGCAACCGGTAGCATGGAGCTGGCCTCCTGAATATAAAACAGCCCGCTCAGGTGCTCGGCGGTGCTGCCGAGCGGCAGGCTCTCCTCGTCATCCCGCTCGATCCAGAACCCTTCCTCACACCACGGCACCGGCGTCAGCTGCCAGCCGTAGGAGGAGACGAGATCCAGAAACGCTCCGACGCTGATTTTCAGCGTATTGACGCGAATACTTCGACGCAAAGGGCGCTGGCAGGCGGCGACGAAATCGTCGAAAGAGAGATGAGCAGGAAGCGCCTCGCGCATCTGTACGAGGAATTGTTCAGGAAGAAATACGGAGTTTTGAGCCACGGGCACACCACAGGGAAACATTCAGGCGCGCAGTGTAACATAAAGGCTCCGGCGCGTTGACACCGGAGCCTGCGAGATTAACGCGGCAGCGCCGTTCCCCATTCGCGCCACTCTTTCGGTTCACTTTCCAGCAGCAGGAAGTGTTTTCCTGCCTGCGCCTTAGGCGCCAGAGGCGTGCCAGGCGGCGTCGCGAAGGCAATGCCGCCGCGAATGAACTGGTTAAAGGTCCCCGTTTTGACCACGCCACCGGTCAGGCCGAAGTCCAGCGAGTAGCCTGAAGCGAGCCAGAACACTGAGTTGTTGCGAACCAGATGCTGATAACGCTGGCTGATGCGCAGGCCAACCATCACGCGATCGGACAGATTACCCAGCGTCAGGCTTGTTACTGTCCCCACTTCAATACCGCGGAACAGGACCGGCGTACCGATGCCCAGCGAACCGGCTTCCGGTACTTCAACCACAATGCTCAGACCGTCCAGATAACGGGAATCGGTGATGGTCGCCTCCTGCAACTCAAACTCACGACGCGCGTTGCCCCGACCCGGTTCAACGTTAATGTACGGCTGAAGTATGGTGTCGAGATGCTCAACCCCTGCGGCAGAAATTTGCGGCGTAACCACCGAGAAGCGCGAGCCTGCCCGGGCGAACGTCTGTACATATTCCGGATAAAGCACGGCGGTAGCCTGAACTTCATTGCGCGCGGTGATCAGCGTCAGCTTCTGAACCTGCCCGATATCAATTCCGAGATAGCGGATAGGCATGCCTTCTGCCAGTTTACCGGCATCAAAGGTGTGCAGGGTAATCTGTCCCCCGACGGCGCGCGCCGCGGTTTCAGACGGGAAGAGGATCCGCTTGTCACCTTTACGCATGTTGCCGCCCGCGCCGCTCAGGTTATCGAAGCTGATCGCACCGCGCAGGGCACGGGAGAGGGGAGACGCCTGTACGGTCAGCCCGTTGCCGTTGAGCTGCACTTTCGCGCCGCCTTCAGCCCAGAACACGCTGTTTGGCGTGAGCAGCTTGCGATACTCCGGCTTGATATGCAGTTCGATATCAAACGCGTCCGCACGAGGACGAACGGTGATCACTTCTCCGACCTCAAACTTACGATAAAGCACGACGGAGCCTGCCTGGACATCCGGCAGCGTTTCAGCGCTTAAGGTCAGCGTGGTGGTCGGCAGGTCGCCGAGGCTGTTTTCAATGGCTTTGTCCAGATTGGCGAACAGTGGATAGCTCTCACGCAGCGCGCCTTTGCTGCCCGGCAGAATGCGGATCCCGCCGTTAACCCACTCGCTGGCGCTGGCGCCGAGGAACTCAACGCCGTCCAGACCCACCTTCACGTCGACCCGGCTGTTCACCACAAATTTACTGTCGCCGTGCACAAGGTTGCCGTACTGCGGATCGATGGCGGCGGAGAAGGAGACCCCTTTTTCCGTCAGCTTTCGTTCCAGAACCTGACCCACCTGCACACCGTGCAGGATTAGCGGTTGACCGGCTTCGATACCATAGCTTTCCGGCGCATTCAGCTTAACCGTCAACACGCCCGGTTTTTGCAGCAGAGCTTTATCCGCCGGCGCGATGACAAAGTTTTTATTCGGTGCACCTTCACCGGGGATCAGCTCAAAGGTGCTTCCCGTCAGCAGGGAACTGATGCTAGCGTCGCTGAGGGAGAGCTTCGGATTACGCAGCTCGATGCGCGTTTTTTCCCGCAGGAGGTCCACAACGCTCGGATCCACCGTCATTTCGCCGGTAACGGAGCCGCCCGCGTTGAGGGTTAATTTTGTCAGTTGCCCGACCTCTAAACCCTGGTACATCAGCGGGGTCGAACCGGCTTTCAGGCCTTTGGCATCCGGCAGGGTCAACTTGACGATGACACCGCGCTGGCTGTGTGCCAGGTCGGCGTACAGACCAAAGGTATCCTCTGCGGCGGCAGGGCTGGAGTCAGCAGGTGAGTCGAAGGCGATAGCGCCATTCACCAGCGCCGCCAGGCTCTCAAGCTTCACTTTCGCACCGCTTAAGCTCAGGTCAGCATCGACGCCGGAGACGTTCCAGAAGCGGCTGCCTTTTTTTACCAGGTTGGTAAAACGGCGATCGATCAGTACATCAATGGTCACGCCATCTTTGTTCGGGTTAATGGCGTAGTCGTAAACGCGGCCAACCGGAATTTTGCGGAAATAGACCAGAGAACCACTGTTCAGCGAGCCCAAATCCGGCGCGCGGAGGTGGATCATCAGATCGCCGTTATTCAGCCGATATTTCGGCTGGGTATCCAGCGCAACAAAGTGATCCTGTGGCTCACCTTTGCCAGGCATCATGCCGATATAGTTACCGCCCACAAGCGCATCCAGCCCGGAAACGCCGGCCAGGGAGGCTTTAGGCGTGACCAGCCAGAACTGCGTTTCGGCGCGCAGGGCATCCTGCATGTCAGACTTAATGCTCGCCCGGACCTGGATTTTGTTCAGCCCTTTGCCGAGGGAAATATCCTGCACGGTACCCACTTCCACCCCCTGGAAGCGAACGGGGGTACGTCCGGCGACAATGCCGTCCGCAGACTGGAAATCAATCGTGATGGTACTTCCGCGATCTTCATAGCTCGTCCAGATAAGCCAGCCTGCGATCATCAGCGCGATGACAGGCAGCAACCAGAATGGCGAAATGCGGCGTTTTGTTTTAATTCTCGCTTCAGTCGGCGAAGCGGGCGTTTCCTGACTCATGTGCGTCCCAAAGTAAGCGGCTGTCCAGCCATTCCACTGCAAGAATAGTCAATATCACCGCAGAGCCGAAATAAAAAGCTGCGGGTCCCATGGTAAAAGCAAGTAACTGATCGCGATTGATGAGCGACATCATCAGCGAAATCACGAACAGATCCAACATCGACCAGCGACCAATCCAGGTCACGAATCGCAGAAGCAGGATGCGGGTGCGTAGTCCTTGTTCGCATTTAAAGTGAATGCTGATAAGTAGCGTAAACATCACCACCACTTTGGTAAAGGGCACCAGAATACTGGCGATGAACACAATGGCGGCAACCCCCACGTTACTGTGCGCCAGAGAGATAATCCCCGAAAGGATAGTATCTTCCTGTCGGGCGCCGTTCACATAAATTACGGAGATCGGCAGCATATTGGCCGGGAATAAAAATATCAGTGAGGCGATAAGCGCCGCCCAGCATTTTTGCAGGCTGTTGTTGCGCCGCAATCTTAACGGAATGTGGCAGCGAGGACACCTCCCGCGTTTATCCGGAAAACCGGTGTAATGGCACCCCAGGCAGACGCGCAGGTTTTCATCAGGCCGGGTCGCGGGACGCTGAGGGTAAAATCGCTCCCAAAGCTGTTCAACATTCAGATGAATCAGGGTCAAAATACTCAGCAGGACCAGTGAAATAAACGCAAAAAGGCCAATGCCGGGTTGTAAAAACGCATAATCCTGCACCTTAATGGAGGCCACGCCGACGCCCACCAGATAGATGTCCAGCATCACCCACTCCTTGAGCTTTTCCAGCATGAGCAGGACAGGGCGCAGGTTCATCCCCAGAATGTTGCCAAACCACAGGTAGGCAATTGCCGCGACCAGCACCAGCGGTGCGCCGACGACGCAGAACAGCACCATAGCGCCGGTGAGCGGATCGCCCTCGCGCGTCATCTGCCAGATCCCCTGCAATACGTTAGCGTCAATACGCACGCCAAGCAGGTAGAGCTTTAACAGCGGCTCGGTCCAGGCGAACGGCATCAGCAGCAGCATGGTAACCGCCATTGCCGCCAGACGCGTCAATGACCAGTCCCGGCCATCGCGAATTTTGGCATCGCAGCAAGGGCAAAAAGCACTTTGGTGCGATTTCATCTTCGGCAACATAAAAAGCGTATCGCACTGGGGACAACGCTGATAATGTGCACGAGGCAGAGCCTGGCTTACCGTACGGACAACGATCTTTCTTGTCGGCGTAATTTGGGGTGTTTTTAGGGCCATCAGTCGCACACAGATAAGTATTGTTGAAAGTTATAATAACTCATGAACGGATTCATCTTGAGCATGAGCGCATTTAATGCTTATTTTAATAGGCTATGCGGTAATTATGTAAGATAACTAAGTGATTGAATAATGAACAAAACAGAATTCTACGCGGATCTGAATCGCGATTTTAAGGCATTAATGGCAGGGGAAACCAGTTTCTTAGCCACTCTGGCAAATACCAGTGCGTTACTGTACGAACGCCTTTCTGACGTGAACTGGGCGGGCTTTTATCTGCTGGAAGGCGACACGCTGGTGCTGGGGCCTTTCCAGGGGAAACTCGCCTGCGTACGCATCCCGGTAGGTCGCGGCGTGTGCGGTACCGCAGTGGCGACCCGTCAGGTTCAGCGTGTCGAAGATGTTCATGCGTTTGACGGCCACATTGCCTGCGATGCCAGCAGCAATTCTGAAATCGTACTGCCGCTGGTGGTTAAAAATCAGATTATTGGCGTTCTGGATATCGACAGCACGGTCTTCAGCCGCTTTACTGCCGAGGATGAGCAGGGGCTGCGCGCGTTGGCCGCAAACCTGGAAAATGTTCTGGCAGAGACCGATTATCATAAATTCTTTGCGAGCGTCGCAGGATAATCAACGGATAACGTAGCATTTACTGATAGCGTCATTATAATGTCGCCTGTTCATGCCTGCGCTTGTTGGCAACGTCCGTTGTAATCAGGAAATTTCATGGAAAATCAACCTAAGTTGAATAGCAGTAAAGAAGTTATCGCATTTCTGGCCGAGCGTTTCCCGCAGTGCTTCAGCGCTGAAGGTGAAGCGCGTCCTCTGAAAGTCGGTATCTTTCAGGATCTGGTCGCGCGCGTTGAGGGGGAGATGAACCTCAGCAAAACGCAGCTTCGTTCTGCCTTGCGCCTTTATACCTCGAGCTGGCGTTACCTGTACGGTATCAAGCCGGGTGCGACCCGTGTCGACCTTGACGGCAACCCGTGTGGTGAGCTGGACGAGCAGCACGTAGAACATGCGCGTAAGCAGCTTGAAGAAGCTAAAGCTCGCGTTCAGGCACAGCGTGCTGAACAGCAGGCCAAAAAACGCGAAGCCGCAGCGGCAAACGGTCAGGAAGACGCCCCTCGTCGCGAGCGTAAACCGCGTCCGGCACCGCGTCGTACTGAAAATAACGATCGCAAACCGCGTGCTGACAAACCAGCAGCTAAAGCCCCACGTGCGCCGCGCGAAGAGCCGCGCCACACCCCAGTTTCGGACATCAACGCCCTGAGCGTAGGTCAGTCTCTGAAGGTTAAAGCGGGTAACAATGCGATGGATGCCACCGTACTGGAAATCACCAAAGATGGCGTTCGTGTACAGCTGACTTCTGGTATGTCAATGATTGTACGCGCAGAACACTTGTTGTTCTGAAACGGAGGCCGAGCCTGGCATGAACACTTTTTTTAAGCTCACCGCGCTGGCTGGCCTGTTTGCTATAACAGGCCACGCTTTCGCTGTGGACGATATTACGCGTGTTGATCAAATTCCGGTTCTTAAGGAAGAAACTCAGCACGCGACGGTGAGTGAGCGCGTGACGTCGCGCTTTACTCGTTCGCACTATCGTCAGTTCGATCTCGATCAGGCCTTTTCGGCCAAAATCTTTGACCGTTATCTGAACTTGCTGGATTACAGCCATAACGTACTGCTGGCCAGCGATGTCGAACAGTTCGCTAAACGCAAATCCGAAGTGGGTGATGAGCTGCGCTCCGGAAAGCTGGATCTTTTCTACGATCTGTACAACTTATCGCAAAAGCGCCGTTTTGAGCGTTATCAATACGCGCTGAAAGTGCTGGAACGTCCGATGGACTTCACCGGCAACGACACCTTTAATCTGGACCGCAGCAAAGCGCCATGGCCGAAAGATGAGGCTGAACTGAATGCGCTGTGGGACGGAAAAGTCAAATATGACGAACTGAGCCTCAAGCTCACAGGCAAAGACGAGAAAGAGATCCGTGAGACGTTAAACCGTCGCTACAAATTCGCAATTCGTCGTCTGGCGCAGACCAACAGTGAAGATGTTTTCTCGCTGGCGATGACCGCGTTTGCGCACGAAATTGATCCGCACACTAATTATCTCTCTCCACGTAACACCGAACAGTTCAATACCGAAATGAGCCTGTCTCTGGAAGGTATCGGTGCTGTGCTTCAGATGGATGATGACTACACCGTTATCAACTCCATGGTGGCCGGTGGCCCTGCGTCGAAAAGCAAAGCGATCAGCGTAGGCGACCGTATTGTCGGTGTAGGTCAAACCGGAAAGAGCATGGTGGACGTGATTGGCTGGCGACTTGATGACGTAGTTGCGCTGATCAAAGGGCCGAAGGGCAGCAAAGTTCGCCTGGAGATCCTGCCAGCCGGAAAGGGGACCAAAACCCGTATCGTTACTCTGACCCGTGAGCGTATCCGTCTGGAAGATCGCGCGGTGAAAATGTCGGTGAAAACCGTGGGTAAAGAGAAGGTTGGCGTTCTGGATATCCCTGGCTTCTACGTTGGCCTGACCGATGATGTAAAAGTGCAGCTCCAGAAGCTTGAAAAGCAGAATGTCAGCAGTGTGATCATCGACCTGCGCAGCAACGGCGGCGGGGCATTGACCGAGGCCGTCTCGCTCTCAGGGCTGTTTATCCCGTCTGGCCCGGTGGTTCAGGTGCGCGATAACAACGGTAAAGTGCGTGAAGATGCCGATACCGATGGCGTGGTCTACTATAAGGGTCCGCTGGTGGTGCTGGTCGATCGCTTCAGCGCCTCTGCATCGGAAATCTTCGCTGCTGCCATGCAGGATTACGGCCGGGCGTTAATCGTCGGCGAACCGACGTTTGGCAAGGGCACCGTTCAGCAGTACCGCTCTCTGAACCGTATTTACGACCAGATGCTGCGTCCTGAATGGCCGGCGCTGGGCTCAGTACAGTACACCATTCAGAAGTTTTACCGTGTTAACGGCGGCAGTACGCAGCGCAAAGGCGTGACGCCGGACATCATGATGCCGACAGGTACCGAAGAGACGGAAACGGGCGAGAAGTTTGAAGATAACGCGCTGCCGTGGGATAGCATTGATGCCGCGACATTCGTGAAATCGGGTGATATGAAACAGTTCGGTCCGGAACTGCTGAAAAATCACAACGACCGCATCGGGAAGGATCCTGAATTCCAGTACATCATGAAGGACATCGCGCGTTTCAACGCTCTGAAAGCGAAACGGAACATTGTCTCTCTGAACTACGCCCAGCGTGAGAAAGAGAACAATGAAGATGACGCGACACGTCTGGCGCGTATCAACGATCGCTTCAAACGTGAAGGCAAGCCTCTGCTCAAAAAACTGGACGATCTGCCTAAGGATTACCAGGAGCCCGATCCGTATCTGGACGAGACGGTGCATATCGCGCTTGATCTCGCGAAGCTGGAAAAAGAGAAACCTGCCGTACAACCTGCTCCGACAAAATAATCCCCCAACAGGCACAAGAAATTGTGCCTGTTTCTTTTTGTTCCTCATCCTTCCGTCAGGCAGATTTCCAATTGTGTAAAGTTGTGTCTTTCTGGTGACTTACGCCGTCTGGATGCTTGAAAATAGCCGCAATACCCATACGATGTGGGTAATCGCATAGTGCGTTTTGTTAAACTGAGGTTAAAAGAATATTATGATGCGAATCGCGCTCTTCCTGCTCACCAACCTGGCGGTGATGGTGGTATTCGGGCTGGTGCTAAGCCTGACGGGAATTCAGTCGAGCAGCGTTCAGGGTCTGTTGATTATGGCGCTGCTGTTTGGTTTCGGCGGCTCTTTCATTTCACTGCTGATGTCGAAGTGGATGGCACTGAAATCCGTAGGCGGTGAAGTTATTGAGCAGCCGCGTAACGATATGGAACAGTGGTTGATGAGCACGGTTGCTCAGCAGTCAAAGCAGGCGGGCATAGCCATGCCGCAGGTGGCGATCTACCACGCGCCGGATATCAACGCGTTTGCTACCGGTGCGCGTCGTGACGCGTCCCTGGTGGCCGTCAGTACCGGTCTGCTGCAAAACATGAGCCGTGACGAAGCGGAAGCGGTTATTGCTCACGAGATCAGCCACATCGCTAACGGCGATATGGTCACCATGACCTTGATCCAGGGCGTGGTGAACACCTTCGTTATCTTTATTTCCCGTATTCTGGCGCAGATTGCTGCCGGATTTATGGGTGGCAACCGTGATGAGGGTGAAGAGAGCAACGGTAACCCGCTGATCTATTTTGCTGTTTCAATGGTGCTGGAGCTGGTGTTCGGTATCCTGGCAAGCATCATTACCATGTGGTTCTCCCGTCATCGTGAGTTCCACGCGGATGCCGGTTCTGCGAAACTGGTGGGTCGTGAGAAGATGATTGCTGCGCTGCAACGTCTGAAAACCAGCTACGAGCCGCAGGAAGCAAACAGCATGATGGCCTTCTGTATCAATGGTAAATCAAAGTCGCTGAGCGAGCTGTTTATGTCACACCCGCCGCTGGATAAACGTATTGAAGCGCTGCGAAGCGGCGAGTACCTGAAGTAATACCCGCCGGATGAAAAAAACCGGGCAGGAGACAATCTCCGCCCGGTTTTTTTATGCCTGCGCCTTTGGCTGGGTCACACGAAGGCCGCTAATGATAGCCGCGAGGGTCGCCAGTGTCCCTGCGGTAATCAGCGCAACGTGTGTCGCATTTTGCCCGGCAAGGTTAAACATCAACGCCACCATTGCGGCCCCGGTGCTTTGCCCTAACAGTCTTGCCGTACCCAGCATCCCGCTGGCACCACCGCTGCGATGACGTGGGGCAGAGGTGATAATTGTGTGGTTGTTAGGTGACTGGAACAGACCAAAACCTGCCCCGCACAGGATCATGCGCCAGATAATATCCAGATCCCCCGGCGAGGAGGGCAGGAGCGACAGCGCAAACAGTCCTGCTGCCATGACGATCAGCCCGATAGCCCCCAGCAGTCCGGCATGAACGCGCTCAATAAGGTACCCGGCCAGCGGGGCCATCACCATGGTTGCCAAAGGCCAGGGTGTGAGCAACAAGCCTGTTTCCACTTCCGAACGGCCAAGCACGCTCTGCAAAAAGAATGGCAGCGCAACCAGCGCCAGCATCTGGGCGCAGAACGAGCAAATGGAGGTACAAATTGATAGCAAAAACAGCGGAATACGCAGCAAATCGACCGGCAGTAACGGCACGGGCAGCGCCAGCTGGCGTCGTACAAAGAAAAAGCCGATGATAAGCAGGGCAACGATTTCTGCGGCAATGAGCGACAAAGACTGTCCCTGCGCAAATCCGCTCAGCGCAGTAATCAGCAGGCCAAAGGTCAGCGCGTTCATCACAGCGCTGGGCAGGTCAAAACGTGGCATGGTGTTTTTCGGACCATTTTCCGGAAGATAGCGCAAGGCGAAGAAGATCGCCACAATGCCCAGCGGCACGTTAATGGCAAACAGCCACTGCCACGAGGCAACGGACAGAATGGCGGCGGCAATCGTCGGCCCGGCGGCGGACGACACGGCCACAATAAAGGAGTTAATGCCCATGCCGCGCCCCAGATGGCGATGAGGATAGATAAGCCGTATCAGGGCCGTGTTCACGCTCATTAGCGCCGCACCGCCAAAACCCTGTGCGATACGCGCAAGCGTAAGGGTGTGCAGTGAATCGGAAAGGGCACAGAAGAGCGAGGTGAGAGTAAAGACCACCAGCCCGCACTGATAAACCCGGCGATAACCAAACATATCGCCCAGGAAAGAGAGTGACAAAAGGGAAATCACAATCGCTATCTGGTACGCGTTCACAATCCAGATGGAGCTTGCCGGAGAAGCATTAAGGTCTTTGGCAATGGTAGGAAGAGCCACATTGGCAATCGCACCGTCAAGGACAGCCATCGAAATGCCGATGACAATAGTGGCAATTGCTCCGTACCGCTGGGGTAAGGGCAGGCCATCAGAAACGTTTTTTTGCATGGGAAAAGAATGACTCAGTGTGAAATTATTTTCAGAGTAACTATTTTAGCATCGTTATTTCGGTTTTATGTCGCAGATTTGTAACGAAGTAAACCCAGATAGATTGCAGCGCGCATCACACGAATTTATAATAAAAACCGGTTCTGATTTTTATAAAACACTCTCCATGAGGTGATAAATGGCAATCGCAGATTTGGATAAGCAGCCAGATTCTGTTTCTTCCGTGCTGAAGGTGTTTGGCATCTTGCAGGCGCTCGGAGAAGAGCGTGAAATTGGTATTACAGAGTTGTCGCAGCGTGTGATGATGTCGAAAAGCACCGTTTATCGCTTTTTGCAGACGATGAAATCATTGGGTTATGTCGCGCAGGAAGGAGAATCAGAAAAATATTCTCTGACCCTGAAACTGTTTGAATTGGGCGCCCGCGCCTTGCAGAACGTGGATCTGATCCGCAGCGCTGACATTCAGATGCGTGAACTTTCGCGGTTGACGAAAGAGACAATTCACCTCGGCGCACTGGATGAAGATAGCATCGTTTACATCCACAAAATTGACTCCATGTACAACCTGCGCATGTATTCACGCATCGGTCGTCGTAACCCGCTGTACAGTACCGCAATTGGTAAAGTCCTGCTGGCCTGGCGCGATCGTGAAGAGGTTAAGCAAATCCTTGACGGTGTGGAATACAAACGCAGCACCGATCGCACGATTACCAGTACGGATGAACTGCTGAGCGTGCTGGATAACGTGCGTGAGCAGGGTTATGGGGAAGATAACGAAGAGCAGGAAGAAGGGTTGCGCTGCATCGGTGTGCCGGTGTTTGACCGCTTCGGCGTTGTCATTGCGGGACTGAGCATCTCTTTCCCAACGCTGCGTTTCTCCGAAGAGCGTCTTCATGAGTATGTGGCAATTCTGCATACCGCAGCGCGCAAAATTTCAGAGCAGATGGGCTATAACGAATACCCGTTCTGATCAATGCCTCCAATAAAAACGCCGCACTCTTGCGGCGTTTTTGTAAGCGAAATTTAGCTCTGATTAGCCGTTATCCACCACAACAGATGATTTACGCAGCACAGGACAGTTGGTTAACCCGATGATCCCGCTGTCGGAATGGATGTACTGAGCCGTGCTTACCCCCTGGGCGGTGAGATATTTACACTGAATACCCAAACCCGCGGCATTCTCTTTGCTTCCCATTAATACGCCATACCCACTTAACAGCAGGCCGATCCACACAAGTGCCAGTACAATTATCGTACGAACGAGTAAACGCATCGATGCCTCTTTTTTCTTTGTTGTCATGGAGTAAGCGTAACGGGTTTACGCAGTGAAACAAGTGCACGATTCCGAAAAGCGTCTGTTGAAGGTACAGTTAGCCCCTGTTTAAGATAGCCGTGATAACCTGGCTACATCAGGTCATAAGACGGAGTGTGGAGTGAAAAAAATACGCTGGGTAATTCTGATTATAGTGCTGATAGCATGCGTGGTGCTGTGGACGCAGACTATCAATGTGATGTGCGATCAGGATGTACAGTTCTTTAGCGGCATTTGTTCAATCAATAAGTTTATCCCCTGGTAGTGGCTATTTTTGCACTGAGCGATGTCCTTACGTGGCTGCAGTGGTAAAATGACTGTTTTTACTGAGGTGGTGAAATGGGTGAGTTAATGAATTCGGGGCTGCTGAGCATTGCATCCCTGGTAATGTCTTTAGTGGTGCTGGTCGTTGGACTGGTGCTGTGGTTCTTCGTTAATCGCGCCAGCTCCCGCACAAACGAGCAGATTGAGCTGCTGGAAGCATTGCTCGATCAGCAGAAACGGCAGACTGCGTTGCTGCGTCGTCTGTGCGAAGCCAACGAGCCGGAGGAGAAAGCGGTGCCGAAGGAAGCTGATGTTCAAAAACAAGACGAGGAAGAGTTCATTCGCCTGGTGGCCGAACGATAGTCTGCCCGGAACGGGGAGGTGGCCTGACGTGCGGCGTAAATCTCCTCCCTTATCAAATGTGACCCATAACATCCAAACATATAATTAAGCAGCAGTTAACTACTGTTTCAGTATACTGAAAACTGGCGAATATTTATCCTTATACAAGTCGTACCGTTTCGTTGAATAAATTGTGAGCTTTAACTTTCCTGAAGTGTTTTATTTTTATCGAAACGTTTTGCTTGCCTTGTTTTGAGGCAGAGTCATAAAAATTTCATTATTTTGGTGCAGAATAACGCTTATTAAATGGTGGATTTTAATACAGTTAGCAATATGTATTTAACATCGTTTATTCACTGTCTCACTCTGGTGCATTGCGATGTTTTCAGCATAACTTTTCACAAAATGTTCTAACTCAGTCATTCCTTTAAAGAAATTCAGGGATTGGGATGGACGCTTTGAAATGATTGAGCTATGTTTAAAAAGTCTTTGATTACAGGGCGCGTCAGCGCACCCTGTGGGCGGTGAGGTCAGGTGGCGCTTCATTTGACAATTCGCATAACTGTGCAGATTGTTATGGAGTAACGCCTGAATTTGTGCGGCGGATCGAGACACGTTTAAAAATGGCTTGCCATATTAAACGTTGTGTGTGATAACACGTTTTGGGTCAAACGAGGTACAGTTCTGTTTATGTGTGGCATTTTCAGTAAAGAAGCCCTGAGTAAACACGTTGTCGTTGAATACCGCTTCTCTGCCGAACCTTATATTAGTGCCTCAAGCAGTAATGTCTCAGTTTTATCTATGTTAAAGCCTGCGGGCTAAGAAAACACTCTAAGGAATTTTGCAAATGGCAAAGATTAAAGGTCAAGTTAAGTGGTTCAACGAGTCTAAAGGTTTTGGTTTCATTACTCCTGCTGACGGCAGCAAAGACGTGTTCGTACACTTCTCTGCAATCCAGGGTAACGGCTTCAAAACTCTGGCTGAAGGCCAGAACGTTGAGTTCGAAATTCAGGACGGCCAGAAAGGCCCAGCTGCGGTTAACGTAACTGCTATCTGATCGAATCACTGCTGACTGAAGCGCTCAGCGCTTCGATCTCAGACATAAGCCTCGCCGATGCGGGGCTTTTTTATTCACTTATTTTTCAAAATGTTACGTATTCCTCCTCTGTTATTATCTTGTTGCAAACCCGCGAAATTATTAGCATTGTTTTCCCGCCTTATTATCCCTTTTTCCCGTTAAATCAGGGCGTTGATTAACAGCCCTGGGGTTAAAGTGAAAAAAAAGACAATAACGGCCAACGGAAACTTTACACCGGCACGTTTTGCACTTCTGTGTCTCGCCATCTTTTGTAGCCTTGCTTTTCTGTTAGGCCGCGTGGCATGGCTACAAATTATCAAACCGGATAATCTGGTGAAGCAGGAGGATATGCGTTCCCTGCGCGAAGTGGCGATAGACGCCCCGCGTGGGATGATTGTTGACCGTGAAGGGCGTCCCCTTGCGGTAAGCGTACCTGTCCAGGCCGTCTGGGCCGATCCCAAAACTGTGCTTGATAAAGGGGGGATTGGCTTTGATTCGCGCTGGCAGGCCCTGGCAAATGCTTTACACCTTTCTCTGAGCACGCTCGCATCGCGAATAAACAGCAATCCGCACGGGCGATTCATTTATCTAGCTCGTCAGGTTGATCCCTCCCAGGCAAAGTGGATTGATAAGCTGCGTCTTCCCGGTATCAACCTACGCGATGAGTCCCGCCGCTTTTATCCTGCCGGACACGTGGCGGCAAACCTGATTGGCTTCACTAATATTGATGGTCAGGGTATTGAGGGCGTCGAGAAAAGCTTTAACACGCAGCTCACCGGGAAGGCAGGCGTGCGGCTGGTCAGGAAAGATCGCTACGGGCATGTGGTTGAGAACCTCACGGAGGTGGCGCCCGTACCGGCACATAATATCCAGCTTAGTATCGATGAACGCCTGCAAACTATCACCGAAGACGCGCTGGACAATGCCGTGGCGTGGAATAAAGCCGAGTCAGGAGCGTCGGTGCTGATTAATATCCAGACGGGCGAAATTCTGGCGATGGCGAGCTTCCCTGACTTCAACCCCAACAATCGGGAAGGGGCAACGCTGGATGACTTTCGTAATCGCGCGATCAGCGACACCTTTGAACCGGGTTCGACCGTTAAGCCTCTGGTGCTGATGACGGCGCTACAGCAGGGGCTGGTGCAGCCTGACAGCGTGATAGACACGCATCCCTACACCATTGATGGTCATCGTATTCGCGATGTGGGTTACTACCCCGAGCTGACCATGACCGGGATCCTGCAAAAATCCAGCGACACGGGCGTATCCCGTCTTTCTCTCGCGATGCCCGTGCAACGGTTACTTGATACCTATAAAAACTTTGGTTTTGGCGAGAGTACCGGGCTTGGCTTAACGGGAGAAAGCTCAGGTTTACTGCCGCAGCGAAAATTCTGGAGTCAGTTAGACAGGGCGACCTTTGCCTTTGGGTATGGCCTGATGGTTACCCCCCTCCAGCTGGCGCATGTGTATGCCACCATCGGTAGCTATGGCATTGAACGGCCTCTGTCCATCACCCGTATCGATCCCCCCGTGATTGGCAAACGGGTGATGCCCGGGGAGATTGTTCACGAGGTGGAACACATGATGGAGAGCGTCGCGTTACCCGGCGGTGGCGGGATCAAAGCGGCGGTGCGTAACTATCGTGTGGCGATTAAAACCGGGACGGCCAAAAAAATCGATGAACACGGTAAGTATGTGGATAAATACGTCGCCTACACAGCAGGCGTTGCGCCCGCCAGCGATCCCCGTTTTGCACTGGTGGTGGTGATCAACGATCCGAAAAACGGAGCCTACTACGGCGGGGCCGTTTCCGCGCCCGTGTTCAGCGAAATTATGGGTAACGTCTTGCGTCTGGAAAACGTGAAGCCAGACGGGCTGCCGGCAGATTCTGACCATCTGATCGTGATGCGTCACCCAGCCGTTTATAACCCTGGCGAATAGCGGTACACTTCGCCTTTTGGTTTTCGCCCTGGAGCTGTCATGTCTTTCAGTTGTCCCCTTTGCCACGCGCCGCTGACGCGCGCGGAGAAAACGTTTATCTGTCCACTGGGACATCAGTTTGACCGGGCTAAAGAGGGCTATGTCAATCTTCTGCCGGTACAGCACAAGCGCTCCCGGGATCCGGGTGACAGCGCGGAGATGATGCAGGCGCGCCGTGCGTTTCTTGATGCCGGGCACTATCAACCGCTCAGGGATGCCGTTGTCGACTTACTCCGTCAATATCTGACAGAAGGCGCATCCGCCATGCTGGATATCGGCTGCGGTGAGGGCTACTACACCGCCACGTTTGCTGACATCGCGGCTGGGAAGGGCGCCGAAACTTACGGGCTGGACGTGTCGAAAGTGGCTATCCGTGCAGCAGCAAAACGCTACTCAGCGGTAACGTTCTGCGTGGCCTCCAGCCACCGCCTGCCGTTTGAGGAAGCGAGTATGGACGCCGTAGTGCGTATCTATGCCCCGTGCAAGGCAGAGGAGCTGGCGCGCGTCGTTAAGCCCGGCGGGTGGGTTATCACCGTTACGCCGGGACCGCGTCATCTGCTGGAGCTAAAAGGGCTGATCTATGATGAAGTTCACCTGCATGCGCCGCACTCTGAACAGCTGGCGGGCTTCGCGTTAAAGCAGGCGCAGTCAGTGGCGTATGAGATGACGTTGCAGGGAAGTGAAGCGGTGGCGTTACTGCAAATGACGCCGTTTGCGTGGCGGGCAAAACCAGAGGTGTGGGAAACGCTGGCAGCACAGACAGAATTTCGCTGCCAGACGGATTTCAGCATCCATTGCTGGCAGCGCGAAGATTAACCCGCGAAGTGTGCCCAGAGTATTTGGGCACCAATTCCGATCAACACGATACCGCCCAGAATTTCGGCGCGTTTGCCTAACAGCGGGCCAATGAACCGCCCCACCATCATCCCCAGCGTTGACATAATCAGCGTGGCGCAGCCAATCGCCAGCGCGGTGGCGATAATATTGACCTGCAAAAACGCCAGACCGACACCGACGGCCATTGCGTCCAGGCTGGTTGCGATAGCGGTTGTCACCAGAAGCCAGAAGCCGTGGCGTTGCAGCGGCGCATCATCTTCATCGCTGTTGCCACGAAAACCTTCAATTACCATGCGTCCGCCGAGGAACACCAGCAGCACGAAGGCGATCCAGTGGTTCCACTCCAGCACAAACTGGCTGGCGAGCATCCCCAGACCCCAGCCAATAAGCGGCGTCAGCGTTTCGATTGCGCCAAAGATGAGACCGGTGCGCAGGGCTTCGGAAAATTTAGGTTTATGGAGGGTGGCACCTTTACCGATAGAGGCGGCAAATGCGTCCATGGACATGCCAAAAGCCAGAAGGATCGTAGCGGAGATATTCATAAGTGCGTCCAGACCGGGGGTATCCATATGACACATCACTGCCCCCAGTAAACAGCAGTTGATGTATCTATGGTCTCGCCTGATCGCTTTTGGCACAGTAAGTGTGCTGAAAACGATCCGTACGCGCCACGTTTTGCAACGAGTATGTTGACACGTACATTTCCCGCAGGCAGGAAATCGGCTACTCCCCAACGACGGACGCAACCTTAACATATTTTGAGAATATAAAACAACAACGAAGATGGCTTTATATAGCCACTATATTGATAACGATTTTCATTTAGGTTTATGCGTGAAAGTATCGTTAATAAATATAAGTTAATTCGCAGGGGAGATATAGCATCGGCTATATTGCTGGTTTGAGAATAATACAATACATAGCCGATGCTATAAAATTAATTCATTGAGTTTTAAGGAGTAATTTGTAGATTTTTTCCAGGTCGTCAATATTTTTGACCCGAATGAGCAGGCGGCGTTGTTCTAATTGCATCACCAGAACTCCGTCTTCGGATAAATTCATCTCTTTAATGCGGTTATATTCTATCCAGACATTGGCGAAGAAGAATCCGTGTTTTTTAAAAATGAGTTTTGGCGAGCGGATCCAGAACAGGTAAATCGCCATTAATGCCAGCGCACATAATAACCATGTGGTTAATATTGCGCCGTGGCTGGTCACATTATTGTAAATCAGGATGACTACCAGACCGGCGAAGATAAACGCATCAATGCGCCCACGGCGTAAGAGGGGAAGGGTCAGCAGCGTCTCGCCGTGGCGGCGAGGCATAATGAACTCGTCATAGATCGCGTAAGCCAGAAGGGCAACAATAAATAAAACCAGTACGGTGTCCGTGACAGTCATTCATCCTCCAGATAAAAAGACCGGGGGCAAGCCCCCGGTCGGTAACGCATTTTATTACAGACCCAGCAGGCCGACGGCGTAGCCCGCGATACCGATGACGAAGAAGCCAACGATGATCCAAAGCGGGTTCACTTTCTTACGCAGCAGCCACATACAGGCGAAGGTTAACAGCAGCGGTACCAGGCCAGGCATCAGCTGGTCCAGAATAGTCTGCACGGTGGTGACGCGCGTCTGACCATCCTGACCGGTGATCGTCGATACCACCAGCGGGATGTTCACGTGCGTCCACTTGTTAACCAAAGCCCCCATTACAAACAGGCCGAGGATTGACGCCCCCTCAGTCAGTTTTTGCAGGAAGCCGCCGCCCATATCCTTAACGATATCCACCCCTTTACGGTAACCGTACGCCACGCCGTAGTAGCGGGTCAGCAGACGCACCGCGTTGAACAGGATAAAGAACAGCAGGGGACCAAGCAGACTGCCGCTCATGGCGATCCCGGCGCCCAGTGCCGCAAAGACCGGACGCACGGTACCCCAGAAGATCGGGTCGCCCACGCCTGCCAGCGGCCCCATCAGACCGACTTTAATACCGTTGATAGCACCATCGTCGATCTCAGCCCCGTTTGCACGCTGCTCTTCCATCGCCAGCGTTACGCCCAGAACAGGCGCCGCTACGTAAGGGTGAGTGTTGAAGAATTCCAGGTGACGCTTAATTGCCTGACGGCGTGCTTCGTTGTTTTCCGGATACAGGCGTTTGATTGCCGGCACCATGGAGAAGCAGAAGCCGAGCGCCTGCATACGTTCGAAGTTCCATGAACCCTGAAACAGGTTAGAACGGATGAACACGCCACGAATATCACCCGGAGTGAGTTTTTTCTCAGTGGTAGTTTTTGTCATATCAACCATTTCGCTCACCTGTTAGTCCAGTTCGTTATCGAGATCGTTGTTACCAGCAGCCTGCGCAGGGGCACCCGCGACACGGTTGTATTTCGGGCTGAGCTGGATATAAAGAATCGCCATCACCGCACCAATCACACCCAGCGCAACCAGGTTGAAGTTGGTGAATGCAGCGGTAACGAAGCCAAGGTAGAAGAACGGCATCAGATAGCCTGCGCGCATCATGTTGATGACCATCGCGTAACCTACGACCACAATCATACCGCCCGCGATATTCAGACCGCCGGTGACCACTTCTGGTATGGCGTTCAGCATACTTTGAACTTCACTGGTCCCAACGGAAATCGCCACGATAACGGCCGGAATAGCGATACGCATCGCCTGCAGGAACAGGGACGAGACGTGGATCCAGGAGAGCGCTGTCAGGTTGCCGTTATCGGCCGCCTTATCCGCCGCGTGCTGGAAGGCAACGGTGATGGTACGAACAATGATGGTCAGCACCTGGCCTGCCGCGGCCAGTGGAATGGCCAGCGCGATACCGGCACCGATACTCTGATGACCGGCGATAACCAGAACGGTCGAAATAATGGACGCCAGCGCGGCATCTGGCGCAACTGCCGCACCGATGTTCATCCAGCCGAGGGCGATCATTTCCAGGGTACCACCGATGATGATACCGGTTTTCATGTCACCGAGAACGGCGCCAATCAACGTACAGGCCACCAGAGGGCGGTGGAACTGAAATTCATCAAGTACGGACTCCATACCCGCAATACACGCGACGATGAACACCAGCACAATCTGAAGAGTAGTAATCTCCATTGCACTTCTCCTATTACATAAGCTCTATATGAAAAACCGGCCCGGGCTTATTTCCCCACTTTGCCGATCAAATCCATCATTTTCAGTTTCTGATCCGTGGAAACCTTACGGGCTTCCAGCTCGATACCGCGTGCATTCAGCTTGTTGAAGGCCTCGATATCTTTCGCATCCACTGAAATCGCGTTGTTGACCTGCGTTTTGCCCTGACGGAAAGCCATACCGCCAATGTTAACGGAGGTGATTTTCACGCCGCCTTCAACAATGCGTTCAACGTCTGTCGGGTTGGTGAACAGAAGCATCACGCGTTCGCCCGCATATTTCGGGTTGTTGTAAACGCGGATCATTTTGGCGACATCCACGACGTGCGCGGTGACGCCCGGCGGTGCAACCTGGGTAAGAAGGGTTTTACGGACAGTGTCGGCGGCCACTTCGTCACTGACCACGATGATGCGTTGTACGTTGGTCTCTTTGGTCCAGCGCGTCGCCACCTGGCCGTGGATCAGACGGTCATCAATACGCGCAAGGCCGATAACCATGTAATCGTTCGGACCCATTGGCTTCGCCGGTGCCGCGGCTTTTGGTGCAGCAGGGGCAGGGGCAGGTTTTTCAACCGGCTGTGCTTTCAGCGCCTTCACGCCTTCGCGACCGGTTTCCACCGCCAGCGCCACCAGCTCGTCAAAGCCTGGGTTGTCGTCACGCGCCATGAAGGTTTCCACCAACATTGGGATATTTACCCCGGCGACGACTTCATAATGCTCTTTATCGACGACAATGCGGCTGGCAGCGTTGAACGGGCTGCCGCCCCATGTATCCACGAGAAACAGCACGCCTTTGCTGGTATCCAGCTTCTCAAGCTGAGCAGTGTACTTTTCAATCAGCGTCTCGGCGTTTTCACCGGGAACGAAATCGATCCAGCCGACGTTTTCCTGCTCGCCCAACAGCATTTCTGCCGTTTTGAGTAACTGCTCCGCAGCCCAACCATGTGTGCCTATGACAATAGCAATGGTCACTTGCTACCTCCTATTATTATCATTTATACGTCTGCCAGGCAGGCGTACTGAGAATCGTATTGGCGAACCGAATCGATTCAGATAAGGGTTAGAGTTCTAAAAAACCAAGACTTCCGCGAATTATTTTAGATAGTGAAAAAATAATTTATGTGATGAAGATCCGTAATTTAGCTACGCCTTACAGATTTTTCTGTAAGATAAACCACGTGTGTTACAGAAGTTTGCAAAGGAACGTAAATCTTTGCTAAAAACCCATTGTCTCTGATATGTTTAGCGTCCGTTTAATTATTCAGGAGTATAGGGCTACAGCCCACTATATGGACCGTCACCGACGTCAGTCATCTTCCAGGCCATTCCGCGCCTTATTCACCGGCGACCTTCGCCACGCATCGACCCCCATTCCCTTTGAAATGCCCGAAATTAGCGGGGCACCGTTTTGTCATTCCTTTAGCAGGAGCGTGTCATGGAATTCTTAATGGACCCGTCAATCTGGGTAGGCTTGCTTACGCTGGTCGTGCTGGAGATCGTTCTCGGTATTGATAACCTGGTGTTTATTGCCATCCTTGCGGATAAGCTGCCGCCGAAACAGCGTGATAAAGCCCGTCTGATCGGCCTCTCGCTGGCGCTGATCATGCGACTGGGCCTGCTGTCCGTGATCTCGTGGATGGTTACGCTGACTAAGCCTCTGTTCACCGTCATGGATTTCACCTTCTCCGGCCGTGATTTAATCATGCTGGTGGGGGGGCTTTTCCTGCTGTTCAAAGCTACAACAGAGCTGCATGAACGGCTGGAGAACCGGCAGCATGATGATGGTCACGGTAAGGGGTATGCCAGCTTCTGGGTGGTGGTCCTGCAGATTGTGGTGCTTGATGCGGTCTTCTCACTGGATGCGGTGATTACAGCGGTTGGCATGGTGAACCATCTGCCGGTGATGATGGCGGCGGTTGTGATTGCGATGGCGGTAATGCTGCTGGCGTCGAAACCGCTGACGCGTTTCGTCAACCAACATCCGACGGTCGTCGTGCTGTGTCTGAGTTTCCTGTTGATGATTGGTCTGAGCCTGGTGGCAGAAGGTTTTGGTTTCCATATACCGAAAGGCTACCTGTACGCCGCGATTGGCTTCTCGATTCTGATCGAGCTGTTTAACCAGATTGCGCGCCGTAACTTCATTAAGCAGCAGTCGAATCAGCCGCTGCGCGCGCGTACCGCCGATGCGATCCTGCGCCTGATGGGCGGGCGTCGTCAGGTGAACGTGCAGGCGGATAACGAGAACCGTAACCCGGTTCCGGTGCCGGAAGGCGCGTTTGTGGAAGAAGAACGCTACATGATCAACGGCGTGCTTTCGCTGGCCTCCCGCTCCCTGCGCGGCATTATGACGCCGCGCGGTGAAATCAGCTGGGTGGACGCCAACCTGAGCGTCGACGAAATTCGCCAGCAGCTGCTCTCCTCGCCGCACAGCCTGTTCCCGGTCTGTCGGGGCGAGCTGGATGAGATCATCGGTGTGGTGCGCGCGAAAGAGATGCTCGTGGCGCTGGAAGAGGGCGTCAACGTCGAGGCCGTAGCGGCCGCGTCGCCTGCCATCGTGGTGCCGGAAACGCTGGATCCGATTAACCTGCTGGGCGTGTTGCGTCGTGCTCGCGGGAGCTTTGTTATCGTCACCAACGAATTTGGTGTGGTACAAGGTCTGGTAACGCCGCTGGACGTGCTGGAAGCCATTGCCGGTGAATTCCCTGATGCGGATGAAACGCCAGAAATCGTTGCCGACGGTGACGGCTGGCTGGTGAAAGGCACCACCGACCTGCACGCGCTCTCGCACACGCTGGGCGTCGAAAACGTGGTCAATGACGATGAAGACATCGCCACGGTAGCGGGGCTGGTGATTGCCGTTAACGGGCAGATCCCGCGTATCGGTGATGTGCTTGAGCTGCCGCCGCTGCAAATTACCATCGTTGAAGCCAACGACTATCGCGTTGATATGGTTCGTATTGTTAAAGAGCACTCTGTACACGACGAAGAAGAGTAACGCTATCTAGCGTAACGGCAATAAAGGCACGATGTGTCCGTTGTGACGGGCTGGCGGAGGGTTACTTTCCGCCAGCCATTTCGGAAACTCCCGCAGCGGCATCGGCCGCGCATACAAGTACCCCTGTAAAATATGTACGCTGTGGCGGCGCAAATAGCGTGACTGCTCCTCGGTTTCAACCCCTTCTGCAACCAGTTCAATATTCAACCGCTGGCCCAGCGCAATAATAATATCTGTTACCGTTGAGTTCACGGCGTCGGTGCCGATCGCGGTGGTGAAGGATTTATCAATTTTCAGCACGTCCGGGTGAAGTTTTTCAAGCCACGAAAGAGAACTATTGCCCGTACCAAAATCATCAATCGCAAGCTTCACCCCTTTGCGATGCAGCTCCCGCACGATGCGGTAATCCACATCGAGCAACGCATCGCGCTCGGTTAACTCTACAATCAACTTTTGAACAGGGTTCGCCTTAAACCAGATGCGGTTAAGATCCCGGATCAGCGCAGCGCGGCGAAAATGGCTGGCGGCCACGTTGATGCCAATATGGAAATCCCGTGAGGCCGGGAAAAAGCCTATCTGCCGCACCGTTTCGCTGATGACGTAGCGGGTAAGCGGAACAATCAGGCTATGTTCTTCAGCCAGGGGGATAAAGACATCGGGAGAAATCCAGCCCTGACGCGGGTTGTTCCAGCGCAGGAGGATCTCGACGCCAACGCATTCCCGGGTGCGGGCGTTTACCAGCGGCTGGCAGAAGAGTTCAAACTCCCGGGCAGCAATCCCCATATTAATTTCCCAGGTGAAACTTATGCGTCGCGCCGTGGCAAGCCAGGCGATATAGCCCATCAGTAAACTGAGCATCAACGCCAGCGGTAGCTGGGTGGGCAGATTTTTCAATGCCATTTGGCCTGCCCCCGGGCCGCTGACCGTGACGCTGAAAGGGTAGTGCTGTGAAGACTGTTCCAGCAGGGAGGCGTGTTCATCGAAGGTCGGCGTATTCGTCACCTGCTGCCCGTCGCGGAGAAAATTATCGCCTACTCTCAGGACCACGTCGGTGATTTGTGGCCGCTGTGGCTCCAGAATCATTTTGGTGATGAGATCGATATTCACTACCTCCATCAACCCGTCACTGCCGTCGCCCGCAAGGGGTGACCACTGAATCAGTACCGGACTGCCCTTTAACAGCCACCGATCGGTCAACAAGATCAGCCTGGGTTCACTGGACGGAAGCATCGGCTCAATGTCACTGACGGGCATATTTCGGCTGCCAAATACGCTCGAGCAATACAGTATTCCGTCTTTGACGAGGGCGATCGAGCGCACGGTCTGGAGGATCGCCGCCTGTTTTCGCAGAATCGGATTCGCTTCAGCGCAGGGTATATCAACCAGAAAACGTAGAGTTTCACGCTGGGTTTCTAACGCAAGAAGCACCTTATCAAGCGCACGCACGGTGTGGTGAGTAAAGTCGTGGATCCGATCCTGATTAATGTTGCGCTGTGAAATAAAGCGAATGCCCAGCGTCAGGACGAGCGTAACGAGCGCAACCGTAACACAGACGATAACGCGTTTTCGGCGATAGTCTTTAATGATCGTTTGTGCAGTTTGCATGAACGGTCGCCTGATAAGCACCGGCCGGAAAAGCCAGACGCAACAGTGACAGTGTAGTGGGGAAAACGTGAAGCGACGAGAGGCGGTGGGAAAATTCGCCCATCTGTTGCAGATGGGCGAAAAGGAAGGTTTAGTCGCACTGCACCTTAATGGCCAGACCGCCGCGCGAAGTCTCACGGTACTTCGCGTTCATGTCCTTGCCGGTTTCGTACATTGTTTCAATAACCTTATCCAGTGACACGCGTGGCTCGCTGGTACGGCGCATCGCCATACGCGAGGCGTTGATCGCTTTGACGGAGGCGATGGCGTTACGCTCAATGCACGGTACTTGCACCTGGCCGGCAACCGGGTCACAGGTCAGACCGAGGTTGTGCTCCATGCCGATTTCCGCCGCCACGCACACCTGCTCAGGGCTTGCGCCCAGCAGTTCCGCCAGACCGGCCGCCGCCATAGAGCAGGCCACGCCCACTTCACCCTGACAGCCTACTTCGGCACCGGAGATGGAGGCATTCATCTTGTACAGCGCGCCGATAGCGCCTGCCGCGAGGAAATAACGGATATAGATCTCCGGTGTCACGGGCTCAATAAAGTGATCGTAGTAGGCCAGCACCGCCGGAACGATACCGCACGCGCCGTTGGTTGGCGCCGTCACCACGCGACCACCCGCTGCGTTCTCTTCGTTAACCGCCAGCGCAAACATGTTCACCCAGTCAACCACATTCATAGGGTCATTGGAGAATTTGTCGGTGGTGACCAGCATACGGCGAAGCGCAGAGGCACGACGCGGCACACGCAGTGGCCCAGGCAGAACCCCCTCGGTGTTCATCCCGCGGTCAATACAGGCGCGCATGGTTTGCCACACGTTAGCAAAATAGTCTTCGATCTCTTTCTTGCTGTGCAGCGCCAGTTCGTTCTGCATCACCATGCCGGAGAGGGAGAGACCGGTCTCTTTGCAATAGGCCAACATCTCGGTGGCAGATTTAAACGGATAGGGCACATTCACATCGCCCGCGCTCTCTTTGCCAAAGTGTTCTTCGTCAACGATAAAGCCGCCGCCGATGGAGTAGTAGGTTTTACTGTAGATCTCTTTTTCGCCGCTCCAGGCGTGGATGGTCATACCGTTTTCATGCAGCGGCAGGTTGTCGCTACGAAAACGCATCCCGTCATCCTGCGGGAATTCCACTTCGTGCTGACCGTTAGCCAGCAGCAGACGACCGCGCGTTTCCACGTCGCGGATAAATGCCGGAATGGCATCAATATCAACTGTGTCCGGCATATTGCCCGCCAGACCCATAATAATGGCGATATCGGTGTGGTGGCCTTTACCCGTTAATGACAGTGAACCGTAAACGTCTACGGCGACACGGGTAACGCTTTCCAGTAATCCTTTTTCGACCAGATCATCGACGAACTGTTTACCGGCCTTCATCGGCCCTACAGTGTGGGAAGAAGATGGACCAATCCCCACTTTGAACATGTCGAATATACTAATCACTTTCACACTCCTGACAGGGTTACTGGGGTTCCAGTAACGATGTTATAACTGCGCATAGTGTAAGAGGGAACACTAACCTCGGCTTAACTATTCACATGAATTAAACTAATGGTTAACGATGGTTTAGCTAATAGCGCGACGCCGATCGCAAACCTGCCAGAAAAGGGTGGAATGTAAAGTATAGTCAAGGCTTCAGGCCGATTTGTAGCGCAAGCTCACGAATGATGCCTGCCGTCATGCCCCAGACAAAATAATGCTGATACCACGACAGCCAGACCCGATGATCGTGCCCGCGGCGGTGAATATCCAGAGGATGATAGCGGCCCAGACGAAGGGCCTCTTCAAGCGGCATTTCGAACACCGCTGAAACTTCATCGACGCTGGCGTGATACTGAAGATCGGGCGGAATAATGCCGACGACCGGCGTGACCTGAAAACCGGTTACGCTGTCCACTGGCGGCAGCACGCCAATTACCTCGACTGCCTCCGGGGGGATCGCCACCTCCTCATGCGCTTCGCGCAGCGCGGCGGCAATCAGGGAAGCATCGGTGCTGTCCACCGCGCCGCCCGGAAACGCAACCTGACCGGCGTGTTTTCGCATATGCGGTGAGCGCTGGGTAAGCAACAGACCCGGCTGTTCACGACGCACGACCGGGATCAGTACTGCCGCCTGACGTTGATTCAGCGCGGCGCGGTTAACCTGGGGCCGCAGAAGCTGAAAACGCGACAGAAAATCATCCAGCGTCAGGTTGTCTTTCTTCACCGTGAGTTCTCCAGTTGTTTCAGGATACGATTCACTTTATCAAAGGTTTCCTGATATTCCGCTCCGGCCTGGCTGTCGGCTACAATGCCGCCGCCTGCGGAACAGTAAAGGTTACCGTCGCAGGCCGTCAGGGTGCGAATAGTGATGCTGGTATCCATGGTTCCGCACAGGCTCACATAGCCGATGCTGCCGCACCAGGCGTTGCGGCGATGCGGTTCCAGTTCGTCGATGATCTCCATCGCGCGGACCTTCGGCGCGCCGGTGATGGAGCCGCCCGGAAACGCGGCGCGGAGCAGATCGCAGGCGGTCCGCGAGGCCGGCAGGCGTGCAGTGATAGTACTGACCAGATGATGTACCGCCGGGAAAGGCTCCACAACGAACAGCTCCGGCACGCGCACGCTGCCCGGCTCGGCGACGCGGCCAATATCATTGCGCATCAGATCGACAATCATCAGGTTTTCAGCGCGATCTTTCGGCGAGGCCGCCAGCGTCTCCGCCTGCTGGCGGTCGGCGTTAGCATCGGCAAGGCGCGGCAGGGTGCCCTTGATCGGGCGGGTCTGAATAATACCGTCAGCCAGATGAATAAAACGCTCAGGCGAAAGGCTGAGGATGGCGCCGTGTTCAAGGCGTAAAAATGCGCTAAACGGGGCCTTATTGCTGGCATTGAGGCGAGTAAATGCCTGCCATTCGTCTCCCCGGTACGCCGCCTGGAAACGCTGGGCAAGGTTGACCTGATAACAGTCGCCGCTGTGAAGATACGCCTGCACGCGAGAGAATTTTTCCGCATATTCCGCCGCGCTCATGTTCGAGTGCCAGCCAGAGGTCAGCATAAAGTGTTCCGCTGTGGCGGGCCGTTGCGCCTCAAGCCAGGCCAGACGCGCCTGCACGTCTCGGTGGCTAAGCAGGGAAACCGTCTGCTTACGGTGATCCACGATTAGCGCCCAGTCATACAGCCCGACCGCTATATCCGGCAGGGAAATATCCGCCTGCGCATGCTCGGGCAGCTTTTCGAAACGGCGACCCAAATCGTAACCAAACAGGCCCAGCGCGCCCCCCTGGAAAGGCAGATCCGGATCCGGTGTGGCAGATAAGCCCAGAGCATGGATCTCGTTCTGAAGCCGCATCAGCGGATCGTCCGTGGGTGACAGCGCATCGGTAGTCAGCGTTTTAACCGGGTCGGCCACCAGAATATCAAAGCGGCTGTAGGGGTGAACCGCATGCCCGGAGTGCAGCAGCATGGCAAAAGGAAGGTGGCTCAGACGGGCAAACCAGAACTCGGCGGCGTCTGCACGCCAGGGTAAGGTCATAACAGTGGGGAAGCGCATGTTCATGTATGGCATACTACCGGGTAGCGTGAAATAATTAGCGCGAATAATTTAGCAGGAGTTAACGATGTTTGCAGGTTTACCTTCTCTCAGTCATGACCAACAGCAGAAAGCGGTAGAGCGGATTCAGGAATTGATGGGCCAGGGTATGAGCAGCGGAGAAGCGATCACCGTCGTCGCTCAGGAAATTCGCGCCAGTCATACCGGCGAGCGGATTGTGGCGCGATTTGAAGATGAAGATGAATAACCGGGCTTAAACTGCCGCGATAATCTTAATCTCCACCTTATACTCCGGTTTCATCAGCGTGGCCTGTACGGTGCAGCGTACAGGCGCGTGACCCGCCACTACCCACGCATCCCAGGCTTTATTCATCTCCGCGAAGTCGTCTTTATTCGCCAGGAAAATCGTCGCGTCCAGAATGCGGGATTTATCGCTGCCCTGTTTTTCCAGTACGGCGTCGATCTGCGCCAGGGTGTTAGCGGTTTGCTCGAAGGCGTCGGCGTCCAGATTGGCAGGGACACCGGTGTAGTACAGCGTCTGGTTGTGGATCACCACATCAGACCAGCGGGCTTCGGCATCAATGCGCGTAATTGTCATAAACGTATCCTCGTTATCTTTCATCGTCAGGCGGCAAGACTGCCATATTGTTCCGCCGTCGTCACTATTTGGGGTGGCACCGGAGAGAAGGGGCTGACATAATCCCTGTGCAAAAATACAGTGAGAGAACACCGTGGCAGACGATTTTTCCCCTGAAGGTCAGTTAGCACAGGCAATTCCCGGTTTTAAACCGCGCGAACCCCAACGTCAGATGGCGCATGCCGTCGCGCACGCCATCGACAAGGCGCAGCCGCTGGTTGTGGAGGCCGGCACCGGTACGGGGAAAACCTACGCTTACCTCGCTCCTGCGCTGCGGGCGAAAAAAAAGGTGATCATCTCTACGGGATCAAAAGCGCTCCAGGATCAGCTCTACAGCCGCGATTTACCCACGGTGGCGAAAGCGCTAAAATACAAAGGGCGTCTGGCCTTGCTGAAAGGGCGTTCTAACTATCTGTGTCTGGAGCGTCTCGAACAGCAGGCACTGGCGGGCGGTGACCTGCCGGTACAAACACTCAGCGATGTGATCGTCCTGCGCGCCTGGGCCAACCAGACGGAGGAGGGGGACATCAGCACCTGTGCGAGCGTGCCGGAAGACTCCCCGGCCTGGCCGCTGGTGACCAGCACCAACGACAACTGCCTCGGCAGCGACTGCCCGCTGTATAAAGACTGCTTTGTGGTGAAAGCGCGTAAAACGGCGATGGACGCCGACGTGGTGGTGGTGAACCATCACCTGTTTCTTGCGGATATGGTGGTCAAGGACAGTGGTTTCGGCGAGCTGATCCCGGAGGCGGAGGTGATGATCTTCGATGAAGCCCATCAGCTACCGGACATCGCCAGCCAGTATTTTGGCCAGTCGCTCTCCAGCCGTCAGCTTCAGGATCTGGCGAAAGATATTACCATTGCCTATCGCACCGAGCTCAAAGATACCCAGCAGTTGCAGAAGTGCGCGGACCGCCTGGCGCAGTGCGCACAGGATTTCCGCTTACAGCTTGGCGAGCCGGGCTATCGCGGCAACCTGCGCGAACTGCTCGCAGACAAAAATATCCAGCGCGCGCTGCTGCTGCTCGATGATGCCCTTGAACTCTGTTACGACGTGGCGAAGCTGTCTCTCGGACGTTCAGCGCTGCTGGACGCCGCCTTCGAGCGGGCCACGCTCTACCGTGGGCGGCTGAAGCGGCTGAAAGAGATCAACCAGCCGGGCTACAGCTACTGGTATGAATGTACCTCCCGCCACTTCACCCTGGCGCTCACGCCGCTGACCGTTGCCGATAAATTCAAAGAGGTGATGGCGCAAAAGCCCGGCACCTGGGTCTTTACCTCGGCCACGCTGTCGGTCAACGACGATCTGCACCACTTTACCGAGCGTCTCGGCATTGAGCAGGCTGAATCCTTACTCCTCCCAAGCCCGTTCGACTATGAGAAACAGGCGCTGCTGTGCGTGCCACGCAATCTGCCGCTGCCTAACCAGCCAGGGGCGGCGCGCCATCTGGCGGCCATGCTAAAGCCGATGATTGAGGCCAACAACGGACGCTGCTTTATGCTCTGCACCTCTCACGCCATGATGCGCGATCTGGCCGAGCAGTTCCGCGCGACCATGACGTTGCCGGTGCTGTTGCAGGGGGAAACCAGCAAAGGCCAGCTGCTCCAGCAGTTTGTCAGCGCCGGTAATGCCCTGCTGGTGGCGACCAGCAGCTTCTGGGAAGGGGTGGACGTGCGCGGCGATACGCTCTCGCTGGTGATTATCGATAAGCTGCCATTCACATCGCCGGACGATCCGCTCCTGAAAGCACGCATGGAGGACTGCCGTCTGCGCGGGGGCGATCCGTTCGACGACGTCCAGTTGCCGGACGCGGTTATCACGCTTAAACAGGGGGTAGGGCGACTGATACGCGACGTCACCGACCGCGGAGTGCTGGTGATCTGCGACAATCGCCTGGTGATGCGTCCCTACGGCGCCACCTTCCTCGCCAGCCTGCCGCCTGCGCCGCGCACACGGGATATTAAACGCGCGGTCCGCTTCCTGGCGAACCCGACGGCGGAGTAATTCTTCCCGGAGTGTGTTAAGATGCGCGCCATTTTGTGACTGACCATTGCGAGAGCGCGACGACTGATGCGAATTCTGGCTATTGATACCGCGACAGAGGCCTGTTCCGTTGCCCTGTGGAACGACGGTACGACTTTTGCTCATTTCGAAGAGTGCCCACGGGAACACACCCAACGTATTCTGCCCCTGGTAAAAACCATTTTAACCGAGGGCAACACCGCCCTGACTGACCTCGACGCGCTGGCCTACGGCCGTGGTCCGGGCAGCTTTACGGGCGTACGTATCGGGATTGGCATTGCGCAGGGGCTGGCGCTGGGCGCTGACCTGCCGATGATCGGCGTCTCAACGCTTGCGACCATGGCTCAGGGTGCCTGGCGCATGACCGGTGCCAGCCGCGTGCTGGCCGCGATTGATGCCCGCATGGGTGAAGTCTACTGGGCGGAGTACACCCGTGACGAAAACGGCGTCTGGCACGGCGAAGAGTCGGAAGCCGTGCTTAAACCTGATGCCGTCACCGAGCGCCTGAAACAGCTCACCGGTGAGTGGGCGACGGTCGGAACCGGCTGGCCGGCATGGCCTGAGATGGCGAAGGACACCGGCCTTACGCTGGTGGACGGTAACATGCTCCTGCCTGCCGCCGAAGATATGTTGCCTGTTGCCTGTCAGCAGCTTGCCGCAGGAAAAACCGTGGCCGTTGAACACGCCGAGCCGGTTTATTTACGAAACACCGTCGCGTGGAAGAAACTTCCTGGCCGCGAGTGAATCTCAGTAACAGGAACTGAGAAAAAGGAGTCGCATCATGGCGGTTCAGACTAAAGTTGTACGCTTTTTTATGGCAGGCGCGGTTGCCATAGCACTGAGCGGGTGCGTCACCGTTCCTGATGCGATCAAGGGCACCAGCCCGACGCCACAGCAGGATCTGGTACGCGTGATGAATGCTCCGGAGCTGTATGTCGGGCAGGAAGCGCGCTTTGGCGGCAAGGTGGTTGAAGTGCTAAACCAGCAGGGGAAAACCCGGCTGGAGATTGCCACCGTTCCACTGGACAGCGGCGCACGGCCTGTTCTGGGTGAAGCCTCGCGCGGGCGGATCTACGCTGACGTCAGCGGCTTCCTCGATCCGGTAGATTTCCGCGGGCAGCTGGTGACCGTCGTCGGGCCGATTACCGGTTCGGTGGCGGGGAAAATCGGCAATACGCCATACAAATTTATGACCATGCAGGTGAACGGCTACAAACGCTGGCGTATCGCCCAGCAGGTGGTGATGCCGCCACAGCCAATCGATCCGTGGATGTGGGGTCCACATCCGTATCGTTACGGCTACGGTGGCTGGGGTTGGTACAATCCAGGCCCTGCACAGGTTCAAACAATCGTAACTGAGTAACTTACTGTTATTGTTAGGAAAGAGACAGCGGCTCAGCCGCTGTCTCTGTTTTTTTACGGACAAAACGAAAAAAAAGAGTGACGCGCTTCGCAACCTGCAATCTGAGCAATTAATAAACTGGTACGCTGAGTTAATATAATGTTAACAAACTGTTTATTATCGGGGCTGTGATGACGACGAACACTCATTTCAGAGGTGATGCATTGAAAAAGGTTTGGCTTAACCGTTATCCCGCGGATGTCCCTGCGGAGATCAATCCTGACCGTTATCAATCCCTGATTGAATTATTTGAACACTCGGTACGGCGCTACGCTGACCAGCCCGCATTTGTGAATATGGGCGAAGTGATGACTTTCCGTAAGCTGGAAGAGCGCAGCCGGGCGTTTGCGGCCTATTTACAGGAAGGATTGGGCTTGCAGAAAGGGGATCGCGTCGCGCTGATGATGCCAAACCTGCTGCAATACCCGGTGGCGCTGTTCGGGATCCTCAGGGCGGGGATGATCGTGGTTAACGTTAACCCGCTCTATACCCCGCGCGAGCTGGAACATCAGTTGAATGACAGCGGTGCGGCGGCGATTGTGATTGTCTCCAACTTTGCCCACACGCTGGAAAAAGTCGCTGAAAGAACCCAGGTTAAGCACGTCATCCTGACGCGCATGGGCGACCAGCTCTCTACCGCGAAAGGTACGCTGGTCAACTTTGTCGTGAAATACGTTAAGCGGCTGGTGCCGAAATACCACCTGCCGGATGCCATCTCTTTCCGCCGCGCGCTGCATGCGGGCTATCGGATGCAGTACGTTAAGCCGGAGATCGTGTCAGAAGATCTGGCGTTCCTGCAATACACCGGCGGTACCACCGGCGTGGCTAAAGGGGCGATGCTGACCCATCGTAATATGCTGGCGAACCTTGAACAGGTGAACGCCACCTACGGGCCGCTACTGCACCCGGGCAAGGAGCTGGTGATCACCGCGCTTCCGCTGTATCACATTTTTGCGCTGACCATGAACTGCCTGCTGTTTATCGAGCTTGGCGGTCAAAACGTATTGATCACCAACCCGCGCGACATTCCGGGGCTGGTTAAAGAGCTGGCGAAATACCCGTTCACCGCCATGACCGGCGTGAACACCCTGTTTAACGCGCTGCTTAACAATAAAGAGTTCCAGCAGCTCGATTTCTCCACGCTGCATCTTTCTGCGGGCGGCGGGATGCCGGTTCAGCAGGCGGTTGCCGAGCGCTGGGTAAAACTCACCGGACAGTATCTGCTGGAAGGCTATGGTCTGACGGAGTGCGCCCCGCTGGTCAGCGTCAACCCGCATGACATCGACTACCACAGCGGCAGTATCGGTCTGCCGGTCCCGTCGACGGAAGCTAAACTGGTGGACGATGAGGGTAACGAAGTGCCTCACGGCGAACCGGGCGAGCTGTGCGTCAGAGGGCCGCAGGTGATGCTGGGCTACTGGCAGCGTCCAGATGCCACGGATGAGATCATCAAAGACGGCTGGCTGTACACCGGCGACATCGCGGTGATGGATGACGAAGGTTTTCTGCGTATCGTCGATCGCAAGAAAGACATGATCCTCGTTTCCGGTTTCAACGTCTATCCGAACGAAATCGAAGACGTGGTGATGCAGCACAGCGGCGTGCTGGAAGTGGCAGCGGTGGGGGTTCCTTCCGGCAGCAGTGGTGAAGCGGTGAAGATATTTGTGGTCAAGAAAGATCCTTCTCTTACCGAGGAAGCGCTGATAACGTTTTGTCGCCGGCAGCTGACGGGCTATAAAGTGCCGAAGCTGGTGGAATTCCGCGATGAGCTGCCGAAATCCAACGTCGGGAAGATATTACGACGAGAATTACGTGACGAAGCCCGTGCCAAAGTGGACAATAAGGCCTGAGCTTCACGTTAATCGCCCAGACGCCGGTTAAGCCGGCGTTTTTTATGGGCGCAAACAAAAGAGAGTCCGATTTGAATTACCAGATGATCACTACCAACGACGAGCTGGCTTCGCTGTGCGAGGTGACGCGTGATTTCCCCGCTATCGCCCTGGATACGGAATTTGTCCGTACCCGCACGTACTACCCGCAGCTGGGCCTGATCCAAATGTATGACGGCAAACACGTGTCGTTGATTGACCCCCTCGGCATTACCGACTGGGCGCCAATGCGCGAGCTGTTGCTTGATACCGCCGTGACCAAATATCTGCACGCCGGCAGTGAAGATCTGGAAGTCTTTCTCAACACCTTTGGCATCATGCCGCAGCCGCTGATTGATACCCAGATCCTCGCGGCGTTCAGCGGTCGTCCGCTCTCCTGGGGCTTCGCGGCGATGGTGGAAGAGTACACCGGTCTGACGCTGGATAAGAGCGAATCGCGTACCGACTGGCTCGCGCGCCCGCTGACGGCGCGTCAGCTTGAATACGCCGCGGCAGATGTATTCTACCTGCTGCCGATTGCTGGCCAGCTTATGAAAGAGGCTGAGGCGTCCGGTTGGCTGTCTGCCGCCCTGGACGAGTGCCGCATGACGCAGCAGCGTCGTCAGGAAGTGGTTGCTCCGAAAGAGGCCTGGCGTGACATCACTAACGCCTGGCAGCTGCGCACCCGTCAACTGGCCTGTCTGCAACTGCTGGCTGACTGGCGGCTGCGTAAAGCGCGTGAGCGCGATCTGGCGGTTAACTTCGTGGTGCGTGAAGAACACCTGTGGGCGGTGGCGCGCTATATGCCGGGTAGCCTTGGCGAACTGGACAGCATTGGCCTTTCCGGGAGTGAGATCCGTTTCCACGGTAAAACGCTGCTCGCGCTGGTAGAGAAAGCTCAGCAGCTGCCGGAGGACGCACTGCCAGAACCACTGCTTAACCTGATGGATATGCCGGGCTACCGCAAGGCGTTCAAAGATATCAAAGCGCTGGTGCAGACGGTGGCGGGGGAAAGCAAACTGAGCGCCGAACTGCTGGCTTCACGTCGTCAGATTAACCAGCTGCTGAACTGGCACTGGAAGTTGAAACCGCAAAATGGTTTACCTGAACTGGTCGCCGGATGGCGGGGGGAACTGATGGCTGAACGCCTGAATACCCTGCTGGAAGGGTATCCGCGCTAAAGAATTGTAGCCCCGGTAAGCGCCGCGCCACCGGGGAAATTGCCGGGCGGTACGATGCTTGCCCGGCCTACAAAACCACAAACGGATTAACGCGACTCTTCCGCTTCCGGAAGCGTCACGTTCAGCTCCAGAATCGAAATATCCCCGTCTTTTTGCTCCAGCTGAACGGTGACCATTTCCGGGTCAATCTGCACGTATTTGCAGATCACTTCCAGAATGTCTTTGCGCAGCTGCGGCAGGTAGTGCGGTTCGGCGTCGCTACGACGACGTTCCGCCACAATGATTTGCAGACGTTCTTTTGCGATGTTGGCGGTGCTTTTTTTCCGCGAGAGAAAAAAGTCCAGTAATGCCATAACTTATCCTCCGAACAGGCGTTTGAGGAAACCTTTCTTCTCTTCTTCAATGAAGCGGAAAGGACGTTCTTCTCCCAGCAGACGGTCAACGGTATCCGCATACGCTTTACCCGCGTCTGCCTGTGTATCCAGGATCACGGGCTCACCCTGGTTAGAGGCGCGCAATACGGACTGATCTTCCGGGATCACGCCAACCAGTTTGATGCGCAGGATCTCCAGCACGTCTTCCATGCTCAGCATGTCACCTTTGTTCACCCGACCCGGGTTGTAGCGGGTCAGCAGAAGGTGCTCTTTGATCGGCTCCTGGCCATTTTCCGCGCGACGAGATTTCGAGGCCAGAATGCCGAGAATACGGTCGGAGTCACGTACTGACGAGACTTCCGGGTTAGTAGTGATGATGGCTTCATCCGCGAAGTAGAGCGCCATCAGCGCGCCGGTTTCGATACCGGCCGGGGAGTCGCAGACCACGAAGTCGAACTCCATCTTTTTCAGATCGTCGAGCACCTTTTCCACGCCTTCACGGGTCAGCGCGTCTTTATCACGGGTCTGGGACGCCGGGAGAATGTAGAGGTTCTCGGTACGCTTATCTTTAATTAGCGCCTGGTTAAGCGTGGCATCGCCCTGAATGACGTTCACGAAGTCATACACCACGCGACGCTCGCAACCCATGATCAGGTCCAGGTTACGCAGACCGATATCGAAGTCGATTACGACGGTTTTCTTTCCCTTCTGGGCCAAACCAGTAGCGATGGCCGCGCTGGAGGTGGTCTTGCCAACGCCTCCTTTACCCGAAGTCACAACAATAATGCGTGCCATAGAAATTCCTTGTTAAAAGGGATCAATTTAACGGTTGAACGGTCAAAGCGTTATCTGCCAGCTGCAGACGAGCCGCTTTGCCATAAAATTCGGCTGGGATTTTATCGCTCAGCCAATATTCACCTGCGATAGACACCAATTCTGCCGTCAGGTGAGTACAAAAAATTTGTGCTTCTCGATCGCCGCTGGCGCCCGCAAGCGCACGCCCACGCATCATACCGTAAACGTGAATATTGCCGTCTGCAATCAGTTCTGCGCCCGCACTGACGTGGCTTGTAACAATCAGATCACAGTTTGGCGCATAAATGCGCTGACCGGAACGAACCGGCAGATCAATCAATCGCGTTTTTGTGACTGGGGCTACATTTTGCGCCGAAGGCGGGGGAGCGGGAACGGTTGCAGGCGTTGCGCGCGGGGATTTTTCTCTACCCTCGTTTAACAAGGGCAAACCCGCGCGTTCAATTTCGGCTTTTAACTCTGCGTCTTTGCAGCCGCTTATACCCACGATGCGCAACCCCGTGGAGACGACGGCCTGCTGGAGTCGCTTCCAATTAACCGGCCCCTCAAGGTCGCTTACATTAACGACAACAGGAGCATGCTTAAGAAAAGCGGGAGCCTGCGCGATTTTGTCTTCTAACGCCTGACGAATAACCTCGGGTTTTGCATCATGCAAATGAACCACTGATAAGGTGAAGCTACTGCCTTTAAGCTCGATGGGCGTATTTGACATCCTGGCCTTACTCAATTTGCTATTAACCGCAACACATCGCCGCGATATTCCGAAGAGTATCAGGCATGTTATAGTCAGGAGTATATTGAGGCAAGCAACCACCCATTAATTCAGAGTAAAAACATGTTTTGTGTGATCTACAGAAGTACCAGCCGCGACCAGACCTACCTTTATGTCGAAAAGAAAGACGATTTTTCCCGCGTGCCTGAGGAATTAATGAAAAGCTTTGGCCGACCGCAGCTGGCGATGCTGCTGCCGCTGGACGGCCGTAAGAAGCTGGTGAACGCCGATCTGGAGAAAGTCAAAAAGGCGTTAACCGAGCAGGGCTATTATTTACAGCTTCCGCCGCCACCGGAGAATTTATTAAAACAGCATCTTGAGGTGAGCGGAAAGAAATAAGCCCGGGTCATTCCGGGAACAACTCATCAACCGATTAGGGGTCGACCATGTATCAACATCATAACTGGCAAGGTGCTTTACTGGATTATCCCGTCAGCAAAGTGATCTGCGTGGGCAGCAACTATGCAAAACATATTCAGGAGATGGGCAGCGCCGTGCCGGATGAGCCTGTTCTGTTTATTAAGCCAGAAACTGCACTGTGCGATATTCGCCAGCCGCTGGTTCTGCCGCAGGGGCTGGGCTCGGTGCATCATGAAGTGGAGCTGGCGGTGCTGATCGGCGCGACGCTGCGCCAGGCGACCGAAGAGCATGTAGAGAAAGCGATTGCGGGTTACGGTGTCGCGCTCGACCTGACCCTGCGCGACGTCCAGAGCAAAATGAAGAAAGCGGGGCAGCCGTGGGAAAAAGCCAAGGGCTTTGACAATTCATGCCCGATTTCCGGTTTCGTTCCGGTGAGTGAATTTACCGACGACCCGCAGAATACGCCCCTCAGCCTGAAGGTCAACGGCGAGATTCGCCAGCAGGGGACGACCGCTGACATGATCCATAAGATCGTTCCGCTGATTGCCTACATGAGCCGCTTCTTCACCCTGAAACCCGGCGACGTGATCCTTACCGGCACTCCGGAAGGTGTGGGGCCGCTGCACAGTGGCGACGAGCTGGACGTCAGTTTTAACGGCCTGTCGCTGAAAACCCGCGTGCTGTAAAAGCACCTTGCCGCCTGAAAAGGGCGGCAAAACTTGCATCAACGTGCCAGACTCGTTATAAGGTGCGCTCTATTTTGACGTGTGGACATCCCGATGAACGACATTCCTTTCTGGCAAAGCAAAACTCTCGACGACATGACCGACGCGGAGTGGGAATCGTTGTGTGACGGCTGTGGGCAGTGCTGCCTGCATAAGCTGATGGATGAAGATTCGGATGAGATCTATTTCACCAACGTAGCCTGCAAGCAGTTAAACATCAAAACCTGCCAGTGCCGCAACTACGAGCGCCGTTTCGACTATGAGCCGGACTGCATCAAGTTAACTCGTGAAAATCTGCCGACCTTTGAGTGGCTGCCGCATACCTGCGCGTATCGCCTGCTGGCGGAAGGTAAAGATCTGCCCACATGGCATCCGCTGTTGACGGGTTCGAAGGCGGCGATGCACGGCGAACGTATTTCCGTGCGCCACATTGCGGTGAAAGAGTCCGAGGTGCAGGACTGGGAAGACCACATTATGAATCACCCTAATCGGTGATAATAAAAAACCCGCCGAGGCGGGTTTTTTATTATGCGCAATTTTGTCGGGTGGCGCTGCGCTTACCCGACCTACAAAACTGACGTTGCCGTTTTGCTTTTACCTTCCAAAAAGATCGCGTTTCTTTGGCTTGAACGGCTGGGCAATCAGCACCAGCAGTGCTACCACGAAGTAGGCGACAAAAATGCCCACCAGCCACTGCGGCATCTCCAGCGTCAGAAACTCCCACTGGCGTACAGAGCAGTCACCGGAGGCCACAAACACCTGCGGCAGCCATTTATCCAGCGGCAGCCAGCTCGGGAAGCGGGCGGCAAAGTCGCAGGTCATAAACGGCGACGGGTGAAGCTGCATCTGGGTATGCTCCCAGGCAAGCGCAATCCCTTTCCCGGCGCTGTACAGCCAGATGGCAATTGCGGCATAGCGTAACGGTGTTTTAGGTGCAATCGCACCTACCAGACCTGCGCCCATAATGCCGAACAGCGCACAACGCTCATAAATACACAGGACGCAAGGTTTCAGCCCCATCACATGCTGAAACCACAGCGCGACCATTTCCAGCGCAAAGGCGGTCAGGGCCATCAACAACCATGCTCCGCGACCGCGTGAGCACTGGTTCAAAAATCGCAACATAATCATTTCCCTGGAACATGCTTAGACAGCGCAGTGTAAACGAATTTTAATGCGCCGCAAGTATACCTGCTTGCAACAACCATTGCGTACAGGGAACGAGAGTAATTTTGATGCACAGCAAACCAACAAGGGTAAGCACCAGCGTGTACGGCAGCGCCATCCAGACCATTCTTCCATAAGAAAGTCGTATGAGTGGCGCCAGCGCCGAGGTCAGCAGGAAGAGGAAGGCCGCCTGACCGTTCGGGGTTGCCACGGAGGGGAGGTTGGTTCCAGTGTTGATCGCCACCGCCAGCAGCTCGAACTGTTCACTGCTGACAATCCCTTGCTCCATCGCGGCTTTGGCCTCATTGATGTATACCGTCCCGACAAAGACGTTATCGGATATAGAAGACAACAGACCGTTAAACAAATAGAACAGCGTTAGCTGCGAATCTGGCGTGGCCTGAAGCACAAACGCGATGATTGGCGCGAACAGATGTTGGTCAATAATCACCGCCACGACGGCGAAAAACACCGCCAGCAGGGCGGTAAACGGCAGCGCTTCGGTAAAGGCTTTTCCGATAGCATGTTCGTCCGTGACGCCGCTCAGGCTGGTTGCCAGAATAATTACCGACAGACCAATCAGCCCCACCTCGGCAAGGTGGAAGGCCAGCGCAGCGATAAGCCACACGCCGATGATGCCCTGTGCAATCAGGCGCAGCGTCTCCTGGCGCGTGCGTTGTTTGCGGCTCTGCTCGTCAAACTTATGCAGCTCCTGACGGACCTGATCGGGCAACTTCGCGCCATACCCAAAAAGGTTGAATTTTTCGACCAGCACGCAGGTCGCTAAGCCGCAGATCAGAACGGGCACGCTGACCGGCGCCATGCGCAGGAAAAATTCGCCAAAATGCCACTCAGCCGCTTTGGCGATAATCAGGTTTTGCGGCTCTCCGACCATTGTCATCACGCCGCCCAGCGCCGTCCCCACGCCCGCATGCATCATCAGGCTGCGCAGAAACGCGCGGAACTGCTCGAGCACATCGCGGTTGTGCGCCTCAACGTGGCTGTCGTCCTGTAAGTTATCGCCAGGACGAGACGAAGCGACCCGGTGGTAAATACCGTAAAAGCCGACGGCGACGCTGATCACCACCGCCACAACCGTCAGCGCATCCAGGAAGGCAGAGAGGAAAGCCGCGGCGAGGCAAAACGCCAGCGAGAGCAGCGTTTTCGACGGAATGCTCAGCAGCAGACGGGTGAAGATAAACAGCAGAAGCTGCTTCATAAAGTAGATCCCCGCCACCATGAAGATCAGCAGTAGCAGGACTTCAAGATTCGACGCAATCTCGTTTTTAACATGCTCCGCGCTGGTCATTCCAATGACCACGGCTTCCAGCGCCAGCAGCCCGCCGGGCAACAGCGGATAGCACTTCAATGCCATCGCCAGGGTAAAGATAAACTCGGCGACCAACATCCACCCGGCAACGAAGGGATCCAGCAAAAAGATAACGGGATTAACGACCAGGAATACCAGTAGAGTGAGTTTGTACCAGTCAGGTGACTGACCTAAAAAGTTGCGCCACAGCGCGCGCCCAAATGAAATTTCCACGACAGACGTCCTTTCCCCGTCAAATAAGACAAGACATCAGTATACGCAAAAACGGCGGCGGAGAGGGGGATAAAGCCATTTTGTAAATTTCATAAAAATGAAACGGCGATCCCTCTTTTCTGTCTCTGCTGCGCTATCTGCCTCTGCGCGCCTCTGGTATGATGAGTGCAATTTGCTAAAGCTGTGTAATGGAAATCTCACTATGGTCATTAAGGCGCAGAGCCCGGCGGGTTTCGCGGAAGAGTACATCATTGAAAGCATCTGGAATAATCGTTTCCCTGCGGGATCAATTCTACCTGCTGAACGCGAACTCTCTGAACTGATTGGCGTCACCCGTACCACGCTGCGAGAAGTGCTCCAGCGTCTGGCGCGCGATGGCTGGTTGACGATACAGCATGGCAAACCCACTAAGGTGAATAACTTCTGGGAAACGTCCGGGCTGAATATTCTGGAAACGCTGGCGCGTCTCGATCACGAAAGCGTACCACAGCTGATTGACAATCTGCTTTCGGTGCGCACCAACATCGCTACCATTTTCATCCGCACCGCGTTTCGTCAGCATCCTGAAGATGCGCTGAAGGTGCTTGCCACCGCCAATGAGGTGGAAGACCACGCGGATGCCTTTGCGACCCTCGACTACAACGTGTTCCGCGGTCTGGCGTTTGCTTCCGGCAATCCGGTTTACGGTCTGATCCTGAATGGAATGAAAGGGTTATATACACGCATTGGTCGTCACTACTTTGCCAACCCTGAAGCCCGCAGCCTGGCGCTCGGCTTTTACCATAAACTGAGCAAGCTCTGCACCGAAGGGCTGCACGATCAGGTCTATGAAACGGTGCGTCGTTATGGCCACGACTCCGGTGAAATCTGGCACCGAATGCAGAAAACCCTGCCGGGCGATCTGGCGATTCAGGGCCGGTAAAAGAAAAAACCTCTCTATTGAGAGGATTTTTTTCGCCCGGTGGCGCTTCGCTTACCGGGCCTACAAAACCCGTAGGCCGGGTAAGGCGTAGCCGCCACCCGGCTAAAACGCACTACAGCGTATTCATCCGCGCCGGACACCGCTCCAGCAGCTCCACGCTGCCATCTTCATTCTGCTGCTCCAGCGACACGTCAAATCCCCACAGGCGATGCACATGCTTCAGCACTTCCTTACGCCCCTTATCCAGCGGCGCGCGGTTGTGAGGGATATAGCGCAGCGTCAAAGAGCGGTCACCGCGCAGATCCACATTCCAGACCTGAATGTTCGGTTCAAGATTGCTCAGGTTGTACTGAGACGACAGGCGCGAGCGGATCTCACGATAGCCCTCTTCGTTGTGGATCGCAGAGATCTCCAGGTAGTTGTTGCGGTCATCATCCAGTACGGTGAAGAAGCGGAAATCACGCATGATCTTCGGCGACATGAACTGGCTGATAAAGCTCTCATCCTTAAAATCACGCATCGCGAAGTGCAGCGTTTCCAGCCAGTCAGAACCGGCAATATCCGGGAACCAGTATTTGTCCTCTTCGGTGGGCGACTGGCAGATACGCTTGATATCCTGGAACATGGCAAAGCCGAGTGCGTACGGGTTAATGCCGCTGTACCACGGGCTGTTATACGCTGGCTGGAATACCACGTTGGTGTGGCTGTGCAGAAACTCCATCATAAACCGCTCGGTGACTTTTCCTTCGTCATACAGGTGGTTAAGAATGGTGTAGTGCCAGAAGGTCGCCCAGCCTTCGTTCATCACCTGGGTCTGCTTCTGAGGATAGAAATACTGGCTCACCTTGCGCACGATGCGCAAGATCTCACGCTGCCACGGCTCCAGCAGTGGGGCGTTCTTCTCCATAAAGTAGAGCAGGTTTTCCTGCGGCTCGGAAGGGTAACGACGCGCCTCGGCGACGGTTTTCTCCTCCTCACGTTTCGGCAGGGTGCGCCACAGCATATTCACCTGGCTTTGCAGATACTCCTCGCGGCTCTTCTGCCGGGCTTTCTCTTCCTGCAATGAGATCTTCTGCGGACGCTTATAGCGGTCAACGCCGTAATTCATCAGCGCGTGGCAGGAGTCCAGTAGCTTCTCTACCTCGTCCACGCCGTAGCGCTCTTCGCAGTCGGTAATGTATTTGCGGGCGAAGATCAGGTAATCGACGATGGAGCTGGCGTCCGTCCAGCTGCGGAACAGATAGTTATTTTTGAAGAACGAGTTATGTCCATAGCAAGCGTGCGCCATCACCAGCGCCTGCATGGTAATGGTGTTCTCCTCCATCAGATAGGCAATACACGGGTTAGAGTTAATAACGATTTCATACGCCAGCCCCTGCTGTCCGTGCTTATACAGTCGCTCCGTTTCAATGAATTTTTTACCAAACGACCAGTGCGGATAGTTAATCGGCATCCCGACGCTGGAGTAAGCGTCCATCATCTGTTCCGAGGTGATGACTTCAATCTGATGGGGATAGGTGTCCAGACGATAGAGTTTGGCCACCCGGTCGATCTCCGCCAGGTAGACATCCAGCAACTCGAAGGTCCAGTCGGGTCCATCGCTCAGACGGGTGCTGTCCCTTGACATGGAATCTAGTGTAGCCATTAGCGCGCCCTCGTTGTTGGTCGCTCTCTCTGACTGGAGAGCCTCCTTTCAAGCATAGATCACCCCATTCAAATACGCGGGGCGCAGAAATTTTTTCTTTGCGATTTCCCGTTTTCGATACGGCAAAAAAAGCGGTGCTCGCAGAATTTTCTACTGGTTAAAAATAACGCGCAGCAGGAGATCCCAAATAAGCGCCATCCCCTGATACAGCGGGATATGTGAGTTGAGTCACCATAAAAAAGTCATATGTTGAATAATATTTTCAGCTAGGTTATCAATCTGTAATTAGATGATTGTTCTTTTGCTCATAATGGAGTGGCTATGCGTGTTGTCATACTGGGAAGTGGTGTCGTTGGCGTAACCAGCGCCTGGTATTTAAGTCAGGCGGGACATGAGGTTACCGTTATCGATCGCGAATCCGGTCCGGCGCTGGAAACCAGTGCGGCGAATGCGGGGCAGATCTCCCCGGGCTACGCTGCGCCGTGGGCGGCCCCGGGCGTTCCGCTGAAGGCGATCAAATGGATGTTTCAGCGACATGCGCCGCTGGCGATAAGCCTTGACGGCACGCAGTTCCAGCTTAAGTGGATGTGGCAGATGCTGCGCAACTGCGATACCCGCCACTACATGGAGAACAAAGGGCGCATGGTGCGCCTCGCAGAATACAGCCGCGATTGCCTGAAAGCGCTGCGTTCCTCAACGGGGATCGAATATGAAGGGCGCCAGGGCGGCACACTTCAGCTGTTCCGTACCGCGCAACAGTACGAAAACGCGACCCGCGATATCGCCGTGCTTGAAGATGCGGGCGTACCGTATCAGCTGCTGGAAGCCAGCCAACTTGCCCAGGTGGAGCCAGCACTTGCCGAGGTCGCGCACAAGCTGACGGGCGGCCTGCGTTTACCGAACGATGAAACTGGCGACTGCCAGCTTTTCACCCAGCGTCTGGCGCGCATGTGTGAGCAGGCCGGGGTGAAATTCCGCTTCAACACCTCTGTCGACAAGCTGCTGTCGGAAGGGGAGAAGATTTACGGCGTGAAGTGTGGAGAAGAGGTCATCAAAGCCGATGCTTACGTGATGGCGTTTGGCTCCTACTCTACCGCGATGCTGAAAGGGATCCTGGACATCCCGGTCTATCCGCTGAAAGGCTACTCCCTGACCATTCCCGTGAAAGAGGACAGCGGCGCGCCAGTATCAACCATTCTTGATGAAACCTACAAAATCGCCATCACCCGTTTCGATAACCGGATCCGCGTCGGGGGCATGGCGGAAATCGTGGGCTTCAATACCGAACTGCTCAAACCACGTCGTGAAACGCTGGAGATGGTCGTCGGCGATCTCTTCCCGCGCGGCGGTTTCATTGAGCAGGCGACGTTCTGGACCGGCCTGCGCCCAATGACCCCGGACGGCACGCCGATTGTGGGCCGTACGCCTTACAAAAATCTGTGGACAAATACCGGCCACGGTACGCTTGGCTGGACCATGGCCTGCGGTTCGGGCCAGCTGCTTAGCGACCTGATTTCCGGGCGGACGCCGGCAATTCCGTTTGACGATTTAAGCGCCGCACGCTATCAATCAGGGTTTACCCCCTCGCGTCCACAACACCTGCACGGCGCGCATAATTAAGGAGTCGTCATGTCCCGTCCCATTCTGGCCCAGCTGGATTTGCAGGCGCTGAAGGATAACCTGCAAATTGTTCGTCGTGCTGCGCCGGGTTCTCGTGTCTGGTCGGTGGTGAAAGCCAACGCCTATGGTCATGGTATCGACCGTATCTGGAGTGCGCTCGGCGCTACCGACGGTTTTGCCTTGCTGAATCTGGAAGAGGCCATCCTGCTGCGTGAGCGCGGCTGGAAAGGACCGATCCTGCTGCTGGAAGGATTCTTCCATGCGCAAGATCTGCCTCTGCTGGATAAGTACCGCATGACGACCAGCGTTCACAGTAACTGGCAGATCAAGGCCATTCAGGACGCGAAGCTGCATGCCCCGCTGGATATCTATCTCAAAGTGAACAGCGGTATGAACCGACTGGGCTTCCAGCCTGAACGTGTGCACACGGTCTGGCAGCAGCTTCGTGCGCTGAAAAACGTCGGTGAGATGACGCTGATGGCGCATTTTGCCGATGCGGAAAAGCCGGACGGCATTGCCGATGCTATGGTCCGCATTGAGCAGGCGGCAGAAGGGCTGGACTGTCCGCGCTCGCTGTCGAACTCAGCGGCAACGCTCTGGCATCCCGAGGCGCATTACAACTGGGTGCGCCCGGGGATCGTTCTGTACGGCGCGTCACCCTCAGGTCAGTGGCAGGATATCGCCAACAGCGGCCTGAAGCCGGTGATGACGTTACGAAGCGAAATTATCGGCGTGCAAACCCTGAAAGCGGGCGATACGGTGGGCTATGGCAGCCGCTATCGGGCAGCGGGCGAACAGCGTATCGGTATCGTGGCGGGGGGCTATGCAGACGGTTATCCGCGCATCGCCCCAAGCGGCACGCCGGTGTGGGTCGATGGCGTGCGTACGGGCACGGTAGGCACCGTCTCAATGGACATGTTGGCTATTGATTTGACGCCATGTCCTCAGGCGGGGATCGGCTCACCGGTTGAGCTGTGGGGCAACGAGGTTAAAATTGATGATGTGGCCGCTGCGGCGGGCACTGTCGGGTATGAACTGATGTGCGCGCTGGCGTCAAGAGTGCCTGTTGTGACGGTGTAACATGTGTGTGCCGGGTGGCGGCTTCGCCTTACCCGGCCTACAAAAGCCCGAATTTAGGCCGGGTAAGCGTTAGCGCCACCCGGCAAAAAAGCAGCTACTCCGCCGCCTCCTCCTCCATCGGCCTTACGCCGACTTTGCGCACCGCGTTATCCTCTTTCTCGGCCACCGTCCAGACCATCCCGGCAAACTCCACCTGGTCACCGACGACCGGTGCAGCCCCTAATAATTGCTGAATAATCTCGCCCAGTGTTTGCTGGTTATCGCGATTCTCCATTCCTCCCTCCAGCCCATAAATCAGCGCCACATCCGCAAAGCGGGCGCTGGCTTCGAGGATAAAATCGCCGAAGAAACGCTGATCCAGCGCCACCGGGGGCGACTGGCTGAACAGCTTGCCCAGGGCAGGCAGGTCGCGCTCGCGGCCAATCACGCAGAGGATATCGTTCTCTCGCAGCCGCGTGCTGCCGGTCGGGTGAAGCAGGGCGTTATCCCGGAACAGGGCGGCAATACGCGTTTCAGCGGGCATATGCAGATCGCGTAGCGAAGCACCCACGCACCACTTATCGGCGCTTAGCTGATAGACAAACTGTTCCCACGGGTTGTCTGGGTGAATATCCAGCCCCACGCGGGAGACCGGCCAGCCAACGGGCGGTACCACCACTTTGGCTTTTTTCGCCGCCCAGCCCAGCGACGTCCCCTGGAACAGCAGCGATACCAGCACCACAAAGAAGGCGACGTTGAAGAACAGACGAGCGTTGTCCAGCCCGGCCATCATCGGGAAAACCGCCAGGATAATCGGCACCGCGCCGCGCAGCCCCACCCAACTGATAAATATCCGCTCACGCAGGTTAAACCCGCGGAACGGCAGCAGCCCGGCAAACACCGACAGCGGACGGGCGAAGAAGATCATCCAGGCCGACAAAAGCAGCGCTGGCACGACGATAGGCAGCAGGTCGGAAGGCGTCACCAGCAGGCCCAGCACCAGGAACATGGCGATCTGTGCCAGCCAGGCCAGCCCGTCAAAGTTTTGCAGTATCGCATAACGGTTACGAATCGGTCGGTTGCCCAGCAGGAATCCACAGAGGTAAACCGCCAGAATACCGCTGCCGTCCAGCGCGGTGGTGACGGCAAAGATTAGGATCCCGCCGCTCAGGGCCAGCAGCGGGTAAAGGCCGGAAGGCAGCGTAATACGGTTGATTGTCTGCTGTAACAGGTAACCGCCGCCGAGACCAATGATAATCCCGAGGCCAAACTGCTGGAGGATGTGCCAGGCGAACATCCAGCTCAGGCCAGTTTCGTGCTGCTGGATCATCTCAATCAGGGTGATGGTCAGGAACACCGCCATCGGATCGTTGCTGCCGGATTCAATCTCAAGCGTGGAGCCAACGCGCTCGTTCAGCCCCTTTCCGCCGAGCAGCGAGAACACCGCCGCCGCATCGGTAGAGCCGACAATCGCGCCAATAAGCAGGCCTTCCATCATATCGAGGTTAAACAGCCAGGCTGCCATCATACCGGTCAGGCCGGAGGTGATTAGCACGCCGACGGTAGCCAGAGACAGCGCCGGGCCTAAGGCAACGCGAAACGAACTTGCCTGGGTGCGCATGCCGCCGTCCAGCAAGATCACCGCCAGCGCGAGGTTACTTACCATATAGGCGAAAGGGTAATTATCGAAGGGGATACCGCCGATTCCGTCAACCCCCGCCAGCATGCCGATAGCCAGGAAAATGACAAGAATAGGTATGCCAAGGCGCGATGAAAATGAACTTAATAAAATGCTGAAGGTTACCAGGATGGAACCCAGAATGAAAAGACTGATTATCGCTGTGGCACTCAATGTCGTCTTACTCCCACCTCAATGTGAACGCTGTTATTAAAACCCTAACATATTAACAACTGTATCTGCGTTTTATTGAGGGGGAATAACGGCTTTTTTATGCCTTTAAGACCGGATGACCGCTGATTGTTAACCGACTGCCTGAATTACCGTGTGCAAGGTGCGCCCGGGCACCCAGTGGCAAGGTAACGGTTTGCTGCTCATGGCCGAAATTCAGACCGGCGATCACCGGAATATCCAGCCGGGAACGAATGAAATCGACCATCGTCTCCAGCGTGTAGCCCGCGTCGTAATCGTTGGGGGCTGACCCGCTGAAACTGCCCAGCACAATGGCCGACTGCCGATCCAGGATCCCGGCGTGATAAAGCTGTAACAGCATGCGTTCGACGCGGAACGGGTGTTCGTTGATATCTTCCAGCACCAGAATGCCGTCCTCGATCTGCGGCAGCCACGGTGTCCCAATCAGCGATACCAGCATCGCGAGGTTTCCGCCCCACAGCTGCCCTTCACATTCCCAGTGCGGTCCGTTGCCTTGCCACTCGACGGTAAACGTCGGGTTTTGCAGGGCGCGCCAGAAATGGTCCTGCGTAAACGCATCCAGCTCCGGCGCACCAAAGTTGCCGGCCAGCATCGGGCCGCTAAAGGTAATGACGTTATGCAACGCCAGCAGGCCGAGCTGGATCGCCGTGAAATCGCTGTGTCCGCAGATTAACAGCGGATCCTGCTGCTGGCGTGCGGCCAGCCCGGCCCAGTCGATGCTCTCCAGCAGCCGGCTTGCGCCATAGCCGCCGCGCACGGCCAGCACAATGGTGTTTTCACCTTCCAGCGTCGCCAGGCTGTTGATATCGCTCAGTCTCTGCGCCTCCGTACCGGCAAAACGCTGCATGCGGCGGGGGATAATTGTCTGATTTTCTACCTGATGGCCTATTTCCAGCAGGCGCTGAACGCCCCGCTGTGCCGCCTCCTGGTTGATGCAGTAGCCCGACGGTGCAATGAGATGAAACTGAGGCATGGCAATTCCTTGCTGAATGAGAATCTAATTGTCTATATCATGCCGCTTATACGCCGCCTGCTTCAAGGGGCGACGTACCGCGATGACCGGCTATAAGGATAGATGACGTGAAATTGAGATGGTTTGCTTTTTTGATTGTGTTGCTCGCTGGCTGTAGTTCAAAACATGATTATAAAAATCCCCCCTGGAACCCCGAAGTCCCGGTAAAGCGGGCCATGCAGTGGATGCCGATCAGCGAACAAGCCGGGAAGGCCTGGGGCGTGAGCCCGCGCCTGATCACCGCGATCATCGCCGTGGAGTCCGGCGGTAACCCGACGCTGGTGAGTAAATCGAATGCGGTGGGGCTGATGCAGTTAAAAGCCTCTACGGCGGGAAGAGAGGTCTATCGCTACATGGGCTGGAAGGGACAGCCATCCACCAGCGAGCTGAAAAACCCGGAACGTAATATCTCTATGGGAACCGCTTACCTGAGCATCCTGGAGCATGGCATTCTGAAGGGGATTGACGATCCGGAAGTGATGCAATATGCGCTGGTGGTGTCGTACGTTAACGGAGCTGGCGCGCTGCTCCGAACCTTCTCATCCGATCGTAAAGAGGCGATAGAAGAAATTAACGATATGGATAAAGATGAATTCTTCGAACACGTTGTGAAGAATCATCCGTCAGCACAGGCTCCACGTTATATCTGGAAAGTACAGAAAGCAATGGACGCCATGTAACGTCTTTGTCGGGCGGCAGCACGCTGCCCGACGCCTTTCAGCGCACTTTATTCGCGCGTTCCCGCGCTTCACGCTCCAGTGAAAAAATGATGCGCTGTAGTTCGCGCTCGGCGCCTGGCCCGACATTCAGAAAGCGAAAACTCAGTCGCGGCGTGGTAATGGTTTCGTTTTTGCCGTCCACCACCTTGCGCTCGCTGATGGCAATCAGCTGGGCGTCAAACCAGAAGCGTCCCCATCCGCCCATATCCAGCTCGATCTGACTAAAACGCATACCTTCCACCAGCCCTTCCGGCTTCGGCATATCCATCAACGCTCCCATGCCGCCCAGCGACAGGTCGAAGAGACGAAAGCGGATCTCTTTTTTGTCCGGCATTTTCGCCTTACAGAAGTAGGCCGGGTGAAGCGGGGCGCTGATGCGAAAATACTCGCGGCGCTGCACGAACCAGAGATTAGCGGGCAGGGGGGTGATAAACGCAGGCAAACCCTGGTACACGATCGTGGTCAGGCGAGGCAGTATAAACTCGACTTTAGCCCCCTGCGTTTCGGCCATCACCGAGAGGTTTTCTGCCTGTAGCGCGGCACGGTTTTCATCGCTCTGGCTACCCAGATCCACGATCAGGTGTTCTGCCGTCACGTCCAGGATCTTGCTGATAAACTGGCTGGTTGACCAGTTGATGCGCAGCGGCACCTCGCCCTTTTTCAGGTCGCGTAACACCCCTAATACAGCCAGCGGATTTTGTTTCAGGAACTGCTCACTGTAGCTACTCACGCCAGATGGCTCCTCGATAGATGACAGACTGTCTCTGGGTTATCGGCACGCTGGCATGAAACTTAATACAAACGATCTGTTTTTCTCCGCTGATATTGATTTGGTAATAAAAATGATAATAATTGTCGTTCCCAATATCATCTAATAATAAGACGACACTATGAGCACCTCACGTTTTGCGTTATGCGCGTTGGCAGGCGCCGTCACGCTGGCATTGCAGACACAGGCTTTCGCAGAAGAACCCAACATCGTGGTAACCGGTACAGAGCAGGGCAGCGCGCTCCCTGCCTGGACCAATAGCGCCACGAAATCAGCCGTCGCGGAAAGTAAAACGCCGCAGGTGATCAACACCATCGCCGCTAAAGAGATTGAGCAGCGGCACGCCAGTTCGGTAAACGAGATCCTGCGCTATGCGCCGGGCGTTTCCACGGAGGTGCGCGGGAGCACCTCTTACATGAGCGAGTACAAAATCCGCGGGTTCAACGTTGATCAGGAGTTCTACAACGGCCTGCAACTTCCCTATAACGTCACCGGGAACACCAAAGCGCGAATCGATCCGCTGCTGATTGAGAGCGTCGATATCCTGAAGGGGCCGTCATCCGTGCTGTATGGCGGCGGCTCCCCGGGTGGGCTGGTCAATATTCAGAGTAAAAAGCCGCAGAAAGAGGCGAAAACGGAACTGGGCTTTAATACCGGAAACCGCAATCTGAAAGAGGGGTACCTGGATTCCACGGGGCAGATCGCGAACAGCGACTGGAACTATCGTCTGCTGGGCAAAGCAACGGAAAGTGACGAACAGGCGCACACCACGCGCTATGAAAACTATCTGGTGGCCCCCTCCGTGACCTGGCAGCCGGATGACAAAACGCGCCTGACCATTGACGCGCTGGCGCAAAATACGCCGAGCCTGACGCCGTCTGATCCGATGCCGCTAAGCTATCTGCGGTCTAAATACGCCGATCGTCGTGACTATGCCGGGGATGAGTGGAGCGGCTTCAAACAGCGCCAGTGGATGCTGGGCTACAGCTTTGAGCATGAGTTTGACAGTGGCTGGGGCTTTAACCAGAAAGCGCGCTACTTTGACGTGGATACCCACCAGCGCAGCGCCTATTCCACCGGGACGGGCAGCGAGGTCTACCAGCTTAACCGCTTCGCCTATACCACGGATGAAGATTTGCAGAGCTTCAACATTGATAACCAGGTTACCCGAACCGTCGCGCTGGGGGACTGGCAACATCATCTGCTGGCGGGCTTTGACTACCAGAAGCTGAACTCTCACTTCCATTATCGTTACGCCTCGTCCACACCGGGTATCGATATGCGCAATCCGGATCACTCGCAGATCGATAACGATGCGCTGGGGCTTTACACCGCGCAGAAAAACCGTCTCAGCTATCAGCAGAATGGCTATTACCTCCAGGATCAGATTGCGTTTGGCGGGCTGAACGTGCTGGCCAGCCTGCGCTATGACGACTACCGTTCCGTCACCACCAACTATCTGCAAAACGGTGACAAAGCCTGGGTATCGCAGGATCGCCTCACCAAACGACTGGGCGCGCTTTATGCCTTCGACAATGGTCTCTCGCCGTTTATCAGCTATTCGGAAGGTTTCGCACCGGTATCGCCGCAGGGTACGCTGACCGCGAAAGACGTTAAGCCCACCACCAGTAAGCAGGTGGAGGGTGGGGTGAAATATCTGCTGGCGGAATATGCAACTACCTTCACCGCCTCGGTGTTTAACATTCGTCAGAAAAATGTGGTGACCAGCGATCCGGGCTTCCTCAACTACCGACAGACCGGGGAAGTGGAATCGAAAGGCGCGGAGCTTTCCGCTATTAGTCGTCCAACGGATAACCTGACGCTGATTGCCAATTATGCCTACACCCACGCCATCAATACCGAAGATGACAAGTACCAGGGCAAACGACCGACGCAGGTCCCTGAGAACGCCTTTAATCTGTGGGGAGATTACACCTTTGACAGCACGCCGCTGAGAGGGTTAACGCTGGGGGCTGGTGCACGCTACACCGGCCCGATGGAGATCTCGCCAGCCAATGACGCAGGCAAGCTGGGCGGTACGACGCAGTACGATCTGGCGGCATCTTACCGCATGGGCGAACTGGCGCCATCGCTGGAGGGGCTGACGCTGAAAGCGAGCGCGCAGAACGTCACCAACAAAGAGACGCTCACCTGCTATGACGCGACCAACTGCTGGATAGGCCGCGACCGCACCTTCCAGGTCGGGGCGAACTACAGCTTCTGAAAAAAGCCCGGTGGCGCTACCGCACTGAACAGTCCCCTCGCCCCTTTGGGGAGAGGGTTAGGGTGAGGGGAACATACGGCGGTGGTGGTCATTCCGTTCACTTTATGTTCCTTGCTACTCTGTAACGACATGACCGGTGAACGTGCCAGGGTGGCTCAGTCGCCACCACCCTGGCGACCCGGGCTCCCGGCGGTAAATCGCCGCTTCGCGGTGCCCTCGGCTTATTCCTTCCGGCTTATCGGGTACGGGCGGAGGTACCGTCCCTGTAAAGCCCGCCCTCTCGGCGCATCCCTGCGCCTCGCCCCGGCCTTCAGGAAACGCCTCAGCGATTTACAGCCGGACCAGGTCATCGCTGAAAGCTCTCAGTTATTCTGAAGGCAGCGTTATTGCTTCTGCTTTGAAATCACTGGGGAACCCTCGCCCCTTTGGGGAGAGGGTTAGGGTGAGGGGCGCTACTGCGCCGCCTGTTTAGCAGGTGCAACATCATCGTTTGCCGCAGACTGATTCTCCGGTACGCTGTCGCACGGCTTCTCTTTCGGGCAGACCATGTCCAGCATCCTGAGCGTCACACCGTTACTCCAGCCGAAACCGTCCTGCAACGGATACTCACCGCCGCCACCGCCGGTACCTGTCGAAGAGACATCGTACTTCTCAACCAGTTTCTTCTCGCGATCGTAGGTATGCTGAACGTTTTTCAGGAAACGCCAGGTCACGTCCATCGCCACTTTCTGCTGACCATAGTTCTGCAACCCTTCCACCGCTACCCACTGCAACGGCGCCCAGCCGTTCGGCGCATCCCACTGCTGCCCGCTGTTGATGGTGGTGGTAGAAATACCGCCCGGTTTCAGCAGGCGCGACGATGCGGCTGCGGCCACTTTATCGGCGCGATCCTGTGATGCGGCCTTCACATACAGCGGGAAGAGGGCCGCGGCAGTCAGCTGATTACGCACCTTCCTGGTTTTCAGATCGTAATCCGCATACCAGCCCTCTTTATCGTTCCACAGGTGGCTCTCCATGGCTTTCTGACGTGCGGAGGCCAGCGCGTCATATTTACTTGCGCTTGCGGTATCCCCGTCTTCCTGGCTGGCACGGGCCAGCAGTTTTTCCATCTTAAACATCAACGCATTCAGATCCACCGGCACGATGCTGGTGGTGCGGATGGTACCCAGCTTCTTGGGATCGTCCATCCAGCGGGAGCTGAAATCCCAGCCCGAGGCCGCGGCAGAGCGCAGATCACGGTAAATCTCGGTGGCCGGACGGTTAGGGTTATTTTTGGCGGTGGTCACGTCATCCAGCCACGACTCAGGGCGTGGCGTGTCCAGATCGTCCCAGTAGCGGTTGAGGAGGGAGCCGTCATCCAGCTTCACTACGCGTTTGTTTGCCTGACCAGGCTGGAGCCCATCAGCCCCCTCCATCCAGTAGGCATACTCCTTCTCCATCTGCGGACGGTATTTCTTCAACGCGTCGCTGTCATGCGTGGCCAACAGTTCCACCATCAAAGAAAAGAACGGCGGCTGAGAGCGGCTCAGGTAGTAACTGCGGTTACCGTTAGGGATATGGCCCCAGGTATCAAGCTCGTATGCGAAGTTGTCCACCATGTCGCCGATCTTATCCCAGTGGCCGCTCTCGGCCAGCCCCAGCATGGTGAAATAGCTGTCCCAGTAATAGACTTCGCGGAAGCGTCCTCCCGGCACGACATAAGGTTTTGGCAGAGGCAGGAGGGAGTCCCATTTGTTCGCTTTGTCGGTGGTGCGGGTCAGCACTGGCCACAGATCGTCTATGTGTTCGCGCAGGCTCTGGCCCTCAGGGGGAACATATTTCTCACCCTCCTTCGGCAGGATAAAGTTCATCTCCACGAAGTGACGCAGGTCAAAACCGGACTGGGTATGCTGCATCCGGTAATCCGCCAGGATCATCAGCGGGTCGCTTTTGGGAACGGCATCCGCGAAGGTTTTCTGATCCGGGAACAGTTTGGCGCTCTGAACGTCATTAAAGAGGGGGCCAAGAAGAATATCAGGTGAGCTTTGCTGGCTCGTTGGCTGGTCTTCAGCATAACCAAATGCGGTAACACCGAGTAGTGCGCCTGCCAACGCAAGGGGTAAAAAAGCGGGGCGTCGTGCGCGAGGTCTTATCATCGGTTCGTCTCCTGTCTTCACTGAGCAGCGTGACCGCTGTTGTCAATTACCTGAAAACCTTAGACGAATATCGATAACTTCGCGTGTTGAATGTCCCATTTTTCGCATAACCAGATAATTCGGGTGCGCTTTCACTACACCAGGGTTGGATTACTTAATTTTTAACCACACCACGGAAAGGCCGGGTAAGCTTCATGCCACCCGGCTTAAGCCCTACAACCCTTTTTTATCCATCAGCACCGCCAAATCCACCAGACGGTTTGAGAAGCCCCACTCGTTGTCATACCACGACAGGATCTTCACCATATTCCCGCCAATCACCAGCGTTGAAAGCCCGTCGATAATGGATGAGCGCGGGTCGCCCTGATAATCACTGGAGACAAGCGGTTCATCGCTGTAGCCCAGGATGCCTTTCAGCGGCCCGCTACCGGCAGCCTGACGGAACGCGTCATTCACCTCTTCGGCGGTCACGTTGCGGCTCAGCGTCACCGTCAGATCGACAATCGACACCACTGGCACCGGCACGCGCAGGGAATACCCGGTGAGTTTACCGTCCAGTTCGGGGATTACTTTCCCGAGCGCTTTTGCCGCGCCGCTGGAATAAGGCACAATCGATAATGCTGCCGCACGCGCGCCGCGCAGATCTTTTTCTGGCTGGTCATGCAGCGCCTGGCTGTTGGTGTAGGCATGCGTGGTGTTCATCAGCCCGTGTTCAATGCCAAACTGCTGGTGCAGCACCTGCGCCGCTGGCGCCAGACCGTTAGTGGTGCAACTCCCGTTACTGACCACAAAATGCTGGGCCGGATCGTACAGCGTGTGGTTCACGCCCATTACCACCGTAAGATCATCATTTTTAGCCGGGGCGGAAATAATGACGCGTTTTGCGCCGCCGCTCGTGATATGCACCGCCGCTTTATCACGTTCGGTGAAGAAACCGGTGGCTTCGATTACCACCTCAACGTCAGCGTCTTTCCACGGAATGTTTGCCGGGTCGCGTTCACTGAATACGGTGATGCGTTGCCCGTCAACCTGTAGCGCGCCGTCCGCCGCTTCCACAGGTACCGGTAGCGTGCCGAGCAGAGAGTCATATTTCAGCAGATGGGCGAGGGTTTTACTGTCCGTCAGATCGTTAATGGCCACAATCTGGATATCCGGATTGCCCAGCGCCGCGCGCAGGACATTACGTCCGATACGGCCGAAACCGTTAATACCGACCTTAACCATGATGCACTCCTTATCTGTGTTGTCTGGAGTTACTGTAGGTGTCAGGTCGGTTGGCGTAAATGACAAAAAAGGATCAGATTACGCCATTCTGCGGCAGTGGAAACGCTGGCGATATTCGCCCGGCGTGAGATGAAGCTGCTTTTCAAAAACGCGGCGCAGGTTGATGCTGGTCCCAAACCCGCTTTTTTCGGCAATGACCTCAAGCGGATACGGGGTCTGCTCCAGAAGCTGTCGTGCGGCGGCCAGGCGCGCTTCGGTGACATAACGGGCCGGAGGTACACCGACGTCACGCGTGAACACGCGGGTGAAATTGCGCGGACTCATGGCGACCCGTTCGGCCAGCCTTTCGACGCACAAATCTGCGGTGAGGTTTTGCAGGATCCAGCTTTGCAGTTCGCTAACCGGTCCGGTCGCGCCGGACTGCTCCAGATTATAGCGGCTGAACTGTAGCTGGCCGCCAGGCCGACGCAGGTACATCACCATATCCTGCGCCACGTTGCGGGCGAGGGTGAAGCCGTAATCATCCTCTACCAGCGCCAGCGTCAGATCAAACCCGGAACTGACGCCGCCGGACGTCCAGACGGGACCATCCTGAACATAGAGCGGGCCGCCCTCAACGTTGACCGCAGGATAGCGGGTTTTCAACGTTTCCAGAAGCCGCCAGTGGGTCGTTGCCCGGCGCCCATCGAGCAGTCCGGCCTGTGCCAGCAGCAGGGCCCCGCCGCAGACAGAGGCGACGCGTCCCGCATGCGGCGCGGCCAGGTGCAGCCAGTCCACCACCGCAGTGCTTTCCTGCTCATTCATGCCACGGCCGGTGATGATAATCGTGTCCAGCGGCTCGCGCGGATCCAGCTCCGGCAGGCGATAGTCCGCCAGCAGATTTAAGCCGGACTGGCCATGGATCACCAGGTGAGGCTGGGTAGTGGCAATAATGATGCGGTAGCGGGGCTGCGCCAGACCGTCCGGGTGCAGACGGTTGGCCTGCATCAGAATGTCGGCTATACCGGCGGCTTCAAACAACATGCCACCATCAGGAACAATTATCAGGATCTTCTTCATGTCCTGAAAAGTACCTTTCTTACAATATAAGTCAAGTGGAGGACGTTGACAGTTACCGAGCACGGTTATGGTCAACCCCGATGTCGGCACCGGCACATATTTTGATACCTACTTAACCTGTTTTTACCGCTCGGCCTGTAAGCTATGGTGCGGGAAAGCAAAGAACTCATAACAAATTTTCATCATGTTTGTAATAAATCGTCGGAGTGGTGGAAAGCAAGCAATAGTGTAGTGACGGTAAAATACCAAATGAAGTTCGCCTGTCGAAAGCAGCGTCTTTATTCATTACCTGGAAAGGGTGGGTTATATTTTGAGCAATGCTTTGGCGAGCAAGAGTGTAGTCAGGCTTAATTATTCATACGGCCCAGACGAAAGAAAATTATCTTAAGAAGGGGGGAGAGCATAAAGTTAATTTGCGGCGTGAAATTAATTTTTTCATCCTTACTGTGTTTTCTTAATTTGATGGGACATCGTCCTGAGTATTGACGATTTGCTATCGATACAACAAATAATTCGTGTGAGATATATTCATATGCAACTGAAAAATTCTCCGTTCTACTAATTATGGTAGTGGCAGAAATAGTGGTATTACGTTAGTGATAATGGTTCTCTTTTGGGTTTTTTTGTCTTTAAATCAGTTAATTGCGCGATTTCTCTATTTTTCAGATTAATCTCAGAGTGAGGCGAATGCCTCATGAATCAGCAGTAGCGAAAAAGGAAATATTGAAAAGGCGATAAGCTCATGTAAACTTGTTTACCGTTTGTCAAAATATGTCAGGATTACGCTGGGCCTTATTCTCGAAGGCTCGTGCGGTAGCTATGCCCAAATAATAGTAACGCCCCGGAAAAACCTGACTATTTTTAACAATAGCACCTAAGTCAAATTTTATCCCCTCTCTTCATCCTCTAAATATCGCTACGGAAAAGCATATGAAACTGCGTGTATTGTTATCACTTCTGTTTGTTATGGCGGTGGCGGGCTGTAAGGCGCCGCAAAAACTAGCGATCACCGATGATACGATTGTGACCAGCCAGGTTAATGGCATCACGCTGACGCACCGTCACGCTGTTACCCCTCCGGCGGAGTTCACTCAGGTGAATGAACCGTATCGTGCTATGTACCCGGCATCCCTGATGAGCCGTCCTGACTACGGTGGAAAAGTGATCCGTACGCTTGAGACCGGAAAAACTTACGTCGTGCTGGGGCAGGTTGAACATTTCTGGATGGCGCTGGCCGATGAAGGGAGTGAACAGCTGATTGGTTACGTGCCGATGCGTGCCGTGATCAAGGCCGACCAGTACGAAGCCACCGTGCGTAAACAGGCACTGCGCCCTAAAGCGCGCAAGAAAACCACCTGTGTTGATGTCGATGGCAACAGCAAAGCCTGCAAAGACAGCGCGAACGGTACCTGGATCCTGAACTAAACGGGTTTCACGAGCATATTTTTATGAATAATAAAAATTTCCATCGGATGTGGTTCCCTTTTTTTGCGTTGATTCTCGCGCTGATCGGTGGTTGTACGTCGTCTTCACACAGCGACCCCTCCCGCTACAATCTTCAGTTTCAGGCTCATCCTCAAATCAATGATTCTGCACCGCTTAAGGTCAGAGTATTGCTGCTGAAATCTGATGCGGATTTCATGTCCAGCGACTTCTACTCCTTACAGAACAACGCGTCAGCCACGCTTGGCGCGAATCTGCTGAACAGCGATGTGTTCTTCCTGATGCCGGGCCAGCTTTCGAAAACCCTGAGCGGTCAAAGCTCACCGGAAGCGCGCTATATCGGCGTAATGGCGGAATACCAGGCACTGGACGGCAAAAAATGGCGCGTCTCACTTCCTTTGCCTGTTCCCGGCGAAAACGCGATTTACCAGTTCTGGAAATGGTCCGCAGATGAACTCCAGGCCAGCGTCTTCCTTGACGTAAATGGTATCCGGGTCATCAGCCAGTAAAGCCCTTCATAACAGGAAAGAGATCATCATGACGAAAGCAGAAAAGGTCGTCTGGACCGAGGGCATGTTCCTGCGTCCCCACCATTTTCAGCGGACAGAAAGTTACCTCCTCAACCACGTTCGTGAGTGGGGGGCCTTGCAGCGTTCGTATCTCTGGGGCTTTCTCGACCTTGAGCTAGATGAAGCGATGCTTCGCCAGGGCTGTATTGCCCTGAGCTACTGTAGCGGTTTGCTGCCTGACGGCACCTTTTTCCAGGTGCGCAGCGACCGCAACGGTCCGGCCCCGCTAAAAATCCCCGATAATCTTACCAATGAAAAGGTGGTGCTTGCGCTGCCGGTTCGTCGCGGTGGACGTGAAGAGGTGATTTTCAGCGAGGAGCACTCTTCTCTGGCGCGTTTTATTACGTTTGAACAAGAGGTAGAAGACGACAACGCCATGTCGGTCGGGGAAGCGACGGTTCAGTTTGGCCGCCTGCGTCTGACCCTGATGCTGGAGAAAGATCTGACGGCAGAATGGACCGCCATCGGCGTGGCGTGCGTCGCTGAAAAGCGCAACGACAACCACGTGCGGCTGGATAACAGCTACATCCCGCCAATGCTGAACGCCAATAACAGCCCGCAGCTGTACGGCATGATCAATGACCTGCACGGCTTGCTGGTGCAGCGTAGCCAGCAGATCGGCGGCCGCCTGCGCCAGCCGGGGCGTTTCAATACGTCCGAGATGGTTGAGTTCACGCTTCTTTCGCTGATCAACCGCCACCTTGGCGACATCTCACATTTAAAAACGCTGCCGCTGCTTCACCCTGAAGCGCTCTGGCGAAGCTGGCTGCCGTTTGCCACGGAACTCGCCACCTGGACGCCGCAGCGTACCGCAGAGAGCGTACTGCCGGTATACGACCATGACGATCTCGCCCTTTGCTTCGGCAAAATGATGCTGATGCTGCGTCAGGGGCTGTCGCTGGTCATGGAAGATCATGCCATCCAGCTGCCGCTGCACGAACGCTCTCACGGACTGAACATCGCCACCGTGCCGGAGACCAGCATGGTCCGCGAATTTGGCTTCGTGCTGGCGGTAAAAGCCAATGTCCCCGGCGAACACCTGCAAACCCATTTCCCTGCCCAGATGAAGGTTGCGCCAGTCTCGAAAATTCGCGATCTGGTTCAGCTCCAGCTGCCGGGCATCATGCTTCGGGCAATGCCCGTCGCGCCGCCGCAGATCCCGTGGCATGCAGGCTACAGCTATTTCGAGCTCGAGAGGGGCAGCGAACTGTGGCACGAGATGGACAAGTCTGGGGCATTCGCGCTGCATCTCGCAGGGGAATTCCCGGGTCTCGATATGGAGTTCTGGGCCATCCGTAGCCCGACAGAATAATAAAGCGAGCGCTTAATATGCAGGAACGACAGGATACCGGCAGTGATGCCGTGTTTACCGGAGCCAGTGGGAACAATCAGCTGGTGGCGGCCGCCAATCCGCTGCTCAATGCGATTCCGCAAATCCGTCATTCGGTTTCCCACGACGATCAGGTCGGGCTGCGCCAGCGCCTGATTGACGAAATTCGCCGTTTCGAGGTGCGATGCCAGCAGGCGGGCTTACCATATGAAGTGATTGTCGGCGCGCGCTACTGCCTCTGCACGGCGCTGGACGAAGCCGCCGCTCTGACCCCCTGGGGAAGCAGCGGCGTCTGGTCAAGCAATGGTCTGCTGGTGACGTTTCATAACGAAACCTGGGGCGGCGAGAAGTTTTTCCAGCTGCTGGCACGTCTGTCTCAGAATCCGCGCGAACACATTCTGCTGCTGGAGATGATCAACTACTGTTTGCTGCTCGGCTTTGAAGGCCGCTACCGCGTGCTGGACAATGGCCGGACCCAGCTTGAAACCATCAAACAGCGCCTGTGGCAGATGATCCGTGGCGTTCGCGGCAGCTACCCGCCGCCGCTCTCGCCGCACCCGGAAGATCGCCCCGTTCTGCGCAAGCTCTGGCGGCCGATGATTCCACTCTGGGCGTGCGTGGCGCTGGTCGGCTTTATCGCCTGCCTGTTCTATATCGTGCTGAACTGGCGTCTCGGTGATAACACCAGCCCGGTGCTGGCGAAAATTTACCAGTCCCAACTGCCGGAAACCACGATCCAGCAACCTGCGCGCCAGCTGCCGGCGGTACTGAACCTGCGCGGCTTCCTGAAACCGGAAATTGATGCCGGTCTGGTGGCCGTTAAGGATGAGGCGGATCGCAGCGTGGTGATCCTGAAAGGGGACGGACTCTTTGCCTCGGCCTCAACGGTGGTGCGCGATCGCTATGAGCCGGTCATCGACCGCATCGCCCAGGCGATGAATAACGTCAGCGGCAAAATTCTGGTGGTGGGGTACAGCGACAACGTGCCGATCCGCAGCGCACGCTTCGCCTCTAACTATGAACTCTCGCTTGAGCGCGCCCGTTCGGTGCAAAAACAGCTCCAGGGTAGCCTCTCGCAGCCTGAGCGCGTCAAAGCCGAAGGGCGGGGCGAGATCAACCCGGTAGCGCCTAACACGACGCCTGAAAATCGCGCCCGTAACCGCCGCGTGGAGATTACGCTGCTGGTATCGCCTGACAATACCCAGGCCGAGCTGAACGGATTGCCGCAAGGAAACTAAGGATGCTGACTACTCTACTTTCTATACTGACCAATCGCATTCTGTGGAGCTTCCTGGGCGTAACGGCACTCGCGGCGGTCATCTGGATGATTGGCCCGCTGTTGTCCATCGTGGACACCCGGCCCCTTGAATCAGAGCAGAACCGCGTCATCAGCATTGCGGTGGTCTACCTGATTTGGGCTCAGAGCCACATTCTGCCGCGGCTGTATAACGCCTGGCTGAACCGTAAGCTGATGGACAAGCTTAACGAAAATACCACCAGCCCGGAGGCGGCCGATCCGCAGAAACGTCTGAACAGCGAGGAGCAGATCCTTGCCGGGCGTTTCGATGAAGCCGCCCAGATGCTGAAAAAAGCCCACTTCAGCAAAGCGGGACATGGCGCGCAGTGGACGCAGCGCTTCAGTACGCAGTACCTCTATCAGCTGCCGTGGTACGTCATTATTGGCGCGCCGGGTTCAGGTAAAACCACCGCGCTGGCCAACTCCGGGCTGCAATTCCCACTGGCGGACCGCTTCGGTAAAACCGCGCTGCGCGGCATTGGCGGCACGCGCAACTGTGACTGGTGGTTTACCAACGAGGCGGTTCTGCTGGATACCGCGGGGCGCTACACCACTCAGGAGAGCGAGCAGGTTCAGGACGCCGGGGAGTGGCTGGAATTTATCAACCTGCTGCGTAAATACCGCCGTCGCCAGCCCATCAACGGCGTGATTATCACCATCAGCATTTCCGACCTGCTTTCGCAGTCCGCTGAGGCCTCCCGCCAGCAGGCGGTCAACCTGCGCCAGCGTCTCTCCGAGCTGCATGAACAGCTGGGTATTCGCTTCCCGGTGTATGTGATGGTGACCAAAGCGGATCTGCTTAAAGGCTTCCGCGCCTGGTTTGCGGATTACGACAAAGCCCAGCGCGATCAGATCTGGGGCTTTACGCTGCCGTGGGAGCAGACCAAACACGCCGATTACGACCTGATGGGCAACTTCCAGCAGGAATTTTCCCTGCTGCAACAGCGTCTGGATGCTGGCCTGCCGGAAACCATGCTTAAAGAGCATGACGCCAAAACCCGTGCGGAAGCCTATCTCTTCCCGCAGGAGTTCGCCGCGCTGCGTCCGCTGCTGGCAGACTACCTGAGCACGGTCTTTGCCCGCTCAAACTTCGAAACCGAATTTTCGCCGCGCGGCATCTACTTTGCCAGCGGCACCCAGGAAGGGATGCCGTTTGACCGCGTGATGGGCGAGCTGAACCGCGCGCTCTCCTTACCTGAAGGGGAGGAAAGCACGCGCTGGGATTCGGTAAGCAAAGAGGCGCCGATCCCGGGCGCGAAGGGCCAAAGCTTCTTCATTAAAAATCTGCTGCAAAACGTGATTTTCCAGGAAGCGGGCATCGCCGGGGAAAACCGCTGGTGGGAGCTGCGCAACCGCGCCGTGATGTGGTCCGGCTACGCGGCGCTGCTGGCCCTGCTGGTGATCCTGGGTGGTCTGTGGCTGACCAGCTACGCCAAAAATAAAGCTTATCTGGAAGAGGTAGATGCAAAAGTGCCGATGCTGGAGCAGCAGAGCAAGGCGCTGCAAAACCAGCCCCAGCGAGATCTGTTTGCGCTTCTGCCGCTGCTTAACAGCCTGGTGGATTTGCCGAAAAGCGATGCCTTCGACGTTAACAACCCGCCGGTTTCCCGCCGCATGGGGCTTTATCGCGGGGATGACGTCAGCGATGCCTCGCAGTCTCTGTATCAGAAGGCGCTGGATCAGATGCTGCTGCCTGCCGTGGCGATGCACATTACCACCTGGCTGCGCAACGACAACGGCAGCGACGTGGAGTACAGCTATGAGGCGCTGAAAGCCTATCAGATGCTCTACCAGCCTAAGCATTATGACGGTAAATTCCTGCACTCGTGGGTGATGCTCAACCTGCAACGCAACCTGCCGCAGAACGTGACGCAGGCGCAGCTTCAGGAGCTGGAATGGCACCTGACGCAGCTGCTGGAGCCAAAAATTCAGGCTTCACCGTATGCGCAGGATGAGGATCTGGTGGCCCGCGAGAGGGCGCTGATCAACCAGCAGCCGCTCTCAACACGCGTATATGGGCGCCTGAAACGTCTGCTGGAGCATGATGAGAACCTGAAGCCGGTTTCGCTTTCTGATCTCGGCGGCCCGCAGAGCGAACTGGTGTTTTCGCGCAAAAGCGGCAAGCCGGTTAGTGAGGGCGTACCGGGCCTCTACACGCCGGACGGCTACTGGAAAAGCTTCAACGACCAGATCGACAGCGTGACCACCGCCCTGCACGAGGACGATGCCTGGGTACTGGGAGCGACCACTGCCCAGGAAGATAAACAGCAGATCGACAACGCCGTGCGTCAGCTCTACATGCGCGACTTTATCGTTAACTGGGATCGCTTTCTCGCTGATATTCAGCTCAACAACAGCGCCGATCTTTCCCAGCGTATCAACACCGCGCGCCTGCTTTCAGGCACCAATTCGCCGCTGCGCCGTCTGGTACTTAACCTGAGCAAGGTGCTGACCCTGTCGCGCACTGCGCCTGCGCCGGAAGATGCGCAGAAAGCGGAAGACCAAAGCAACCGCGCCACCCGCACGCTGGAAGCGCTGTTCAGCAACGGTGACAATGCCCCGACGCAGGGCGCGGTTGTGACGCAGGCGCCTGAGCAACTGGTGACCGACCACTATGCGCCGATGATTGAGCTGGCGCAGCCGCTGGAGAAGGGCGGTAAGACCATCGTCTTTGATGATTTTCTCAAGCAGGTTGACGAGCTTTATCGCTACCTGACTGCCGTTCAGGATGCAGCAAACAGCGGTATGCCTGCGCCGGGCGGCGATGCAATTAGCCGCCTGCAAGCCAGCGCGGGACGTCTGCCGGGCGGGCTGCAAACCATGTTCAGCAATATGGCCGTCGGCGCCAGCAGCGACACTCAGCGTCGCGATCTGGAGAACGTGCGTAAGCGCATTAACGTGGAAGTGGGTGGGTTCTGCCGTCAGGCGATTGCCGGGCGTTATCCGCTGGTGCGCAGCGCCAGCACCGAGGTGACGCCGGACGATCTCGCCCGCATGTTCGCGCCGGGCACCGGACTGATGGACACCTTTTTCCGCGACAACCTGACCAACAAGGTGGACACCACCCAGGCGAACTGGCGCTTTATGCCGGGCATCGACGGTAAAACGCTTCCGGGCAGTGAAGGGCTGCTGCGTCCGTTCCAGCAGGCGCAGTCTGTCCGCGATGCCTTCTTCGCAAACGGCGCGACCACGCCATCCTTCAAGGTGACGGTGCGCACCGTGCGTATGGACAATACCATTCTGAACCTGACGCTGGACGTGGACGGCCAACTGCTGCGCTACAGCCACGGTCCGCAGGCGGTGCAGATCATGACCTGGCCGGGGCCGGGCGGGACGAACCAGGTGCGTATGCAGCTCGGTCTTGCCAATGGCAGCACCGCAACGCTGGTGACCAACGGTTCCTGGGCGCTCAACCGCTTTTTCGACAAGGCGCGCACCAGTCCTGGCGCGGGTAGCCTGAGTCGTCAGGCGACCTTCAACGTCGACGGACATCAGGTCACGCTGGAGTTTGCCCCGAACAGCATCCGTAACCCGTTCCAGCTTCCCCGTTTCTCATGCCCATAACCGCAAGGACAGCCGTATGACGAATACCCCTGCGATGAACCGTTATAGCTGGTATGGCAAATTACCCAGCGCCGGAGATTTTTTGCAGCGTCGCTTTCCGGATACCCTGCAACGCCAGTGGTCGCACTGGTTTCAGGTCGGCCTGCTGGCCTGGCAACAGGAAGAGCAGCGCAGCGGCGAGCGCCCGTTTTCTAAAGCCCCGGTGTGGAACTTTGTCGTCCCGCCGATGCTCGGTAGCCAGATGATTCAGATGGGCTGCCTGCTACCGGGCCGTGACAGCGTAGGCCGTCACTATCCGGTATGCCTGCAACTGAGCTTCACCCCGGCCGAGTGGTCATCCCGTCTGCTCGGGCAGGCTGAAAGCTGGTACCAGCAGCTTGGCCGTCTGGGGCTGCACGCGGTGCGTAACAGCTATTCTGCCTCCCAGCTGGATGAAATGCTGATGACCATCCCGGCGCCCCAGCCGGTTGAGCCGCAAAAGCGTTCCGACATTCTCGACGTGATTGGCTATGACGACGAGGGTCAGAGCACGCTGGGCTGGCCGCAGGCGGCGGAGTGTTTTGATCCGCTGCGCCAGACCAGCTACTGGTGGACAAACCGCTGCGACGGCTATCCGCTTTACACCCACGTCCACAGCGGAAACTTCACCGGGCAGCTCTTTACGCTGTTGTTCGATCCGGCAGGCGGCGCCCGTCCGGGCCGCCACGGTCTTTACCCGCCTATGTTTGAATAAGCAGGGATCTTATGAATATCGATGAATTTCTCGCGCCGATAAGCCCCGATAACCCCTGCGGTGAAAACCTGGAGTACGACGCTGATTTCCAGGCCATGGGGCAGGCCAGTCAGGGCAAAGCCGAACAGCAGTTTGGCGACACCATCATTCCGGCAGAGCCTGCCGACTGGAACACGGTGGAAAGACTCGCCACCAGCCTGCTGGGCCGCACCAAAGATCTTCGCGTCATGCTGGCGTTAACCCATGCCTGGACGCGTCGTCGCGGGCTGGCAGGTTACGCCGACGGGCTACTGCTGGTGCAGGAAGCCCTGTCCCGTTACTGGGAGCAACTTTACCCGCTGCTGGAAGAGTATGGCGAAACCGATCCGTTCTACCGCATTAACGCCCTCGCCGGGCTGAGCGATAAATCTGACCTGACGGTCGCGGTGCGTAACGCCTCACTGCTCCGCTCTAACGGCGATGAGATTTCGCTCCGTGACGCCCAGGCGCTGCTTGATGGCAGTAAAACAGAGTGTCCGGATTATCCGGGCGGTCGTCCACGACTGATCGATGAGCTGGCCCGGGGCGATCAGCCAGGCACCGAAGCGGTAATCGTGATCAACGAACGCCTGCTCGCCATCCGTGAACTGCTTACCGGCTATCTCGGGGAAAGTGGCGTACCGGAGATGGAACAGCTGCTGAAAACCGTCGGGCAAGTTTCGAGCGCCTGTCAGGTGACCGATATCAGCAAGTTGCTGCCGAACCGTGACGCGCAGGCTGAGCAGCACGCCGAGCCGCAGCCGGTGACCGCGTCGCCCGTTCAGCAGGTGACGGACTGGCGCAGCGTGCAGGTGACCAGCCGCGCCGACGCGCAGCTGATGCTGGAAAAAGCGAAACAGTATTTTGCGAAGTACGAACCCAGCCACCCCGCACCGCTGATGATTGAACGGGTGCAGCGGCTGTCTGAACTCAACTTTATGGACATTATTCGCGACCTGGCGCCAGACGGCGTTAACCAACTGGAAAACATCTTTGGACGCCGCGAATGACGCGTCCTGGCATTATGACGACAGGCATGGAGTCTGCCGTTTCACCTTCACCGCGCATCTTTGATGGAGAACATCATGGCAATGAGTAACAGTGGACAGAAATTCATCGCACGCAACCGTGCTCCCCGCGTGCAGATCGAATATGACGTAGAGATCTACGGCGCAGAACGCAAAATTCAGCTGCCGTTTGTGATGGGCGTTATGGCCGATCTGGTTGGCAAGCCGGTGGAAAACCTGCCAGCCGTCGACGAGCGTAAGTTCCTTGAAATCGACATCGACAACTTCGACGAACGCATGAAGGCGCTGAAGCCGCGCGTGGCGTTCCAGGTGGATAACACCCTGACCGGCGAAGGTAAGCTCAACGTCGATCTGACCTTTGACAGTATGGACGACTTCCTGCCGGACGCGGTAGCCCGCAAAGTAGAGCCGCTGAACAAGCTGCTGGAAGCGCGCACCCAGCTCTCTAACCTGCTGACCTACATGGACGGCAAAAACGGCGCGGAAGAGCTGATTGCAAAAATCCTTCAGGATCCGACGCTGCTCAAATCCCTGAGCCAGATGCCAAAAAATGACGAAAGTGCGAAAGGTAGCGAGGAATAATCGATGAGCAACCAGACTCAACAACACGATCAGCAGGCGGGCCAGGCCTTCAGCCAGGACGAGTTCAGCGCGCTGCTGAATAAAGAGTTCCGCCCGAAAACCGATCAGGCGCGCTCTGCCGTAGAAAGCGCGGTAAAAACCCTGGCGCAGCAGGCGCTGGAAAACACCGTGACCTTCTCAAACGATACCTACCGCACCATTCAGAACCTGATTGCCGGTATTGACGAGCAGCTTTCACAGCAGGTGAACCAGATCATTCACCACGAGGAGTTCCAGAAGCTGGAGAGCGCCTGGCGCGGGCTGAGCTATCTGGTGAACAACACCGAAACCGACGAGATGCTGAAGATCCGCTTTATGAGCATCTCCAAGCAGGAGCTGGGCCGCACCCTGAAGCGCTACAAGGGCGTGGGCTGGGACCAGAGCCCGATCTTCAAAAAAATCTACGAGCAGGAGTACGGCCAGTTCGGTGGCGAGCCGTTTGGCTGCATCGTAGGCGACTACTACTTCGACCACAGCCCGCAGGACGTTGAGCTGCTGGGCGAGATGGCGCGCATCGGCTCTGCGGCCCACTGTCCGTTCATTACCGGCACCGCGCCGGGCGTGATGCAGATGGAGTCCTGGCAGGAGCTGGCTAACCCGCGCGACCTGACAAAAATCTTTCAGAACACCGAATACGCCGCCTGGCGTTCACTGCGTGAATCGGAAGATGCCCGTTATCTGGGCCTGGTCATGCCGCGCTTCCTGTCGCGTCTGCCGTACGGCATTCGCACCAATCCGGTCGACAGCTTTGACTTTGAAGAGCAGACCGACGGCGCGAACCACAACAGCTACTCCTGGGCGAACGCGGCTTACGCGATGGCCGCCAACATTAACCGTTCCTTCAAAGAGTACGGCTGGTGCACCTCGATTCGCGGCGTGGAGTCCGGCGGGGCGGTGGAAAACCTGCCGTGCCACACCTTCCCGAGCGATGACGGCGGCGTGGACATGAAATGCCCGACCGAGATCGCCATCAGCGATCGTCGTGAAGCCGAGCTGGCGAAAAACGGCTTTATGCCGCTGGTTCACCGCAAAAACTCCGACTTCGCCGCCTTCATCGGCGCGCAGTCCCTGCAAAAACCGGCCGAGTACCACGACCCGGATGCCACCGCTAACGCGCGCCTGGCCTCCCGTCTGCCTTACCTGTTTGCCTGCTGTCGTTTTGCTCACTACCTGAAGTGCATCGTGCGCGACAAAATCGGCTCCTTCCGCGAGCGCGAAGAGATGGAACGCTGGCTGAACGACTGGGTGATGAACTACGTGGATGGCGACCCGGCTAACTCCTCCCAGGAAACTAAGTCCCGCAAACCGCTGGCGGCTGCGGAAGTGCAGGTGCAGGAAATTGAAGACAACCCGGGCTACTACGCCGCGAAGTTCTTCCTGCGTCCGCACTACCAGCTGGAAGGCCTGACCGTTTCCCTGCGTCTGGTATCTAAACTGCCGTCGCTGAAGACGAAGGACGCGTAATGATGATTGCCGGCCCGAAGGGGCCGGCAATTCGAGCGGAAGAGCTTAGCTTGTTTCTGTCAGTGAATAAGGATAGCCGGTGAAACATATACTTTTGATCGCGACCAGTTTGCTGGCAGTTTCTACTCTCGCAAGCGCGGACGCAGGAAATTACAAATACCCTCAAGCGGAAGCATTGCCTCAGGATGACACATCAAACTTCCAACGCGATCCGACGCTGTTAACAGGGTACGATTTAAATCTGAGTGCAGAGCGTTTTGCTAAAGCCTGGCTGTCGAAAACGAATGAACGTGAACGCATTAAGGCAAATATGTATCTTCTCGGCGTAGTCGACGCGTCTGAGGGCACTGCATGGTGCAAGGGCAGGCCTTTTTTGCCAAATACAATACATGAGTTTCTCTATTCTCGTTTTGCGGACTTATCGAAACAGAAAGGCGAGGAGCGCGCTTCAAAAATCATCATTGACGGCATGAAAGAATTACGCCCGTGCAAAAAAGGAGAGTGACAGATGAGACCATTATACGAACAACTTAAACGTCAGCATCACTCTTCAAATCACACACGCGCGGGTTTTGCCTCGGGTGAACAGGTTTTTTCAGAAATTGGCTACGATTATTCGACGATTATCAAGCAACAACCGGCATACGAAAATACCTGTGCGGTAAGAATGAGCCTGGCATTGTTAAAATGCAATGTTGAATTTACAGGGCGTTTACCCATAAAGACCGGTCCCTATAAGGGAAAAACAATCGAGCCTGGCGCAAAATTACTTGCCGATCAGCTTTTTAAATCCCATGTGTTTGGCAAGGCAGAAATCTTTAAAGACCGCGAGGCTGGTGCACGCTCAATGTTGGGCCGAAAAGGTGTTGTTTTCTTCAATAAAATTGATGGGTATGGGGGTGGTCATATCGACCTTATCGAGCCTCTGAGTAATAATTCGTTTATATGTAACTCCGATTGCTTTCCGTACTGTCAGGAAATCTGGTTTTGGGAATTAAAATAATTATATTCAGGTTTCTAAAGACCGCATTACTTTTGTTCACTTGCTTATCTTTTTCTGCTCGCAGTGACAACCCTTACGTTGATTTTTATCAGCAGCAAACATACCGGCAGGTGGTAAAAGATTTGGTCCTGGCGCGCTGCCTTGCGCAGGTTGCAGATAAAGGCAGTCAATTTTCTGCTGATGCGGCCCGCAGTGCGAGTGCATTTATTGAGTGGATGCCGTTTGATGCTGAAAACGGTACTGACAAAGTTAACGCCATTATTGGGAAGTATAAAAACCAAATTAATGGTTTCCACTCGGAGCGCAAACCTGATGTAAAAGGCGTAACCTTAAATTGTCTACGTCTTTATCATAGCGACGAACTGAATAAACTGGTTCCGCAGCTCATCATTGGCGATCCTGATCGTACCTGGATTCAGGATAATCCGCCGTAGTAAAAGACTTCACATTCTTTCCGTTCATTCAGGGGGAATGTAAGACTATCAAATGACACGGGTCGTTTGATATGAGGCAGAGGTAAAATATGGACGGTTTTATTCAGCCCCATGCTTTCCTGTTTGCCATATAAGGGCTTTTTCGAAAGCAATATTGTTCATCCACGAAGAGTAGATATTATGGCTATTGATATGTTTCTGAAGGTCGAGGGTGTTACGGGCGAATCTAAAGATTCTAACCACACCGGCTGGACTGATATTACCTCCTTCTCCTGGGGCGCGTCCCAGCCGGGTAATATGAGCGTTGGTGGCGGCGGCGGTGCCGGTAAGGTTAACTTTAACGATCTGCACGTTAACGCTCTGATCGACAAATCCACTACAGCAATCCTGAAACACTGCGCAAGCGGTAAGCACCTGACCAAAGTTGAACTGTCCGTCTGCAAAGCGGGTGGTCAGCAGGTTGAATATACCCGCATCACCCTGGAAGACGTTCTCGTGACTTCCGTTCAGTACACCGGTGCCGACAACGGCGATACCGTTGGCGTGACCTATGCATTCCAGGCTGCGAAAGTGAAACAGCAGTACTGGGAGCAGACCACTGCCGGTGGTAAAGGTGCTGAAAGCAGCGCTGGCTGGAACATCAAAGAAAACAAAGAAGCATAACAGGAGTGGGCCCGAAAGGGCTCACTTTATCCTGTGCTTTTTAAAAGGGAAAATACTTATGCGTCCTGCTTTTGGTGCCGCCTGGAACAGATTCAGAGAGGTTAATGTCAATGTCGAGACGGTGGGTAAATTATTGGGTGGAAAAGTCCAGCACAATATCGAAGCCGGAATTTTTCAGAATGCATGCCCCATTCGTATGAGCTACGTTTTAAATTATTGTGGCGTTCCAATTCCCGCCAACAGTAGATATGCGACGGTTACGGGGAGTGATAAAAAACGTTACATGTATCGCGTAAAGGATATGATTGCTTTTCTGCCAACTGTACTGGGTAATGCAGATCTGACGGTGACGTCTCCAACACCAGGCCAATTTGCAGGTAAGCAAGGCATTATCATCTTTACCGGTCATGGCTGGAGCGATGCCACTGGACATGTCACGCTCTGGAATGGGAATATTTGCTCCGATGATTGCCATTTTCTGGGTTCTCCCGGTAATGGTTCGTTTATTCCTGGCAGCGCTACGCTCTGGAGCCTGAAATGAAACATTTACTCGCTTTCGTGCTGGCGTTGAATACCTCATATACCTTCGCCCAAACTCTGCCGGACGTTAATACCTTTTCTCAGCAACAGATTTTTGAAAACTGGGTGCAAAATCGCTGTATCGGAAAGATTGCGGATAGTACGACACTGAAAAATGATGCAAAGGCAAGCGCCGCAGCATGGCTGGAAGCCAGTAACCTGCCTGCCGAGAATTTCGAAAAGGCCGACGAGGTTATTAACACCTTACTGAAACAGAAGCTAGGTGGTACAGCACCGGTAAACTATGAGGTTTTAAAGTGCAGCCTAATTTCCCATAGCGATGCGATTCGCCAACTCAGTGTGCAAAAATAAATCTTCTGCAAAAGCTAAAAAATTAAAAAAGAATACAAGGAGTTTCCATGGCAAGTCCGTCAAACGTTGCTCCAGGTTACTGTATTGTTCAGCAACCCGGCACTCTGGATTTTCAGGCAAAACAGCTATTTGGCAATGTGCGCAATGAAAAATCCGAGTATTTTATGCAATTGAATAAAGACACTGCGTGGCTCAAGCCTGGACAAATATTAATTGTCGCTGATCCACGTAGCGATAATCAAACACAGCAGATTAATAGTTTAGCCATTGCGAAAAAGAAGGTAACCAACGCGCTTGCGACTTTGGACGTGGTCACTGCTGAATTTTTGAAAAATAATTATGATAATATAAAAGCCATAACAGGCTGGGGCGATACAATCGTCGGTGGTGTGAGTGGTGCTGGTGAGTCATATTTTAAGCAAATAGAAAATATTTTAATTAAAATTGAAGCTACCTATCAAAATCAGTACAGAACACAAGGTGCGCTTTTCGGCCAACAGTTTTATGCTGAGCGCAATGCGCTTTTCGCACAATTGAAACCCTTGTTAAATAAAATAACTAAAAAACAGCTTAAGTTTAAAGATTATGCGGATCTTAAGAGAGCATTAGGGCTTTCCACGAAATCAATTGTCCATGAATGGAGTACTGTTGGGATTGGCGCAATCCCAGGTTACTCAACATATATTGACAGAACTGCCAAAATCACCTCTTATCTGAAAGCAGGCGGATGGGTTGCTTTAGGTTTTTCTTTTGTGAACACGTCTAACGAAGTTTATCATGCCTGCACCACTGGAAGAGAAAATGAGTGCAGCAGGGTTGCAGTGACTGAATATAGCAAATTTGGAGGTGGTGTCGCTGGTGCTGCATTAGGCTCATCCCTGGCGGCTCCCATTTGTCTTGCATTAGGTGTACCCACAGCGGGGACAGGAACACTCATCTGTGGTTTAGTGGTTGGTGCAGTCGGGGCTGCGGGTGGAACACAAATCGGTGGGTTTGCAGGAGAACAGCTCAATAACTTAATTTTTAGCGGAGAATAAAGTGATTTTTAATAATATTTACTCTGCTGTTATTATATGTCTTTTTGCTGCCTTTATAATCCTGGTTATTTCATTTTATATAGACTATCGAAAAAAACATCGCCAGGTTAACCAAATATATTCGATATTCACAAATCAACAGTTGCTCAAAAAAGAAGATTATCAAACCTGGCAAAATCTTGGATTCTGGGGGTTTGGTTTTCTCACCACAATTTTATCACGGATCTTACAGGGTAAGCGTGTGAGACTCACTGAGTGTCGTTGGCTTGAGCCACAGTCGTGCAATGAAATTTTGTCTGCCTTTGAGTTATCATGGGTTAAGTCGTACAGAAGAAAAATCATTATTGCCACTATTATATTTTTAGTGCTGTTAATTCTTTCCATCGTTAATAATATGTAATCCTACTCTGAAATTTAAATGATGCCTTTCTGAATTAACCCCTAAACCCCGCCGTTCTCATCCCCGAGAGCGGCAGCGTTTGAGCGCTAATCATACCAGCAGGAATACGCCATGCGATTCACGATTATTTCTACGAAACCCGGTCATCAGCCGCCGCAAAGCAGCTGTGATTTTTATGCCCCGGGCGGCACCATTGGGCGCGGTACGGATAACAATCTGGTGCTGCCGGACAATGACCGCACTATCTCACGTTTGCAGGCCATCGTTCATGTCGACGCCAGCGGCGAATGTCGCGTCACGAACCGTGGCAGCGTCACCCGCGTGGTATTGAATGATATTCCGCTGGAGCGTGGGCGTCAGGTTGAGCTTCAGGATGGGGATATTCTCGGTATTGATGATTATCGCATTGAAGTCAGCGAACTCATTCATGACACCCAGCCCGTAAGCCGCATGGCGGCCAGCATGCAGCAGGCGCGCCCAGCGGCGACACCTGCTCCGGCGGCACAACCGAAACCGGCCAGCGCCGCGCCTCGCGGAAAAGCTGAACCTACGGCCGTGCCGTCGGAAATCTGGGACAGCCTGATGCAGGAGTTCTCCATCTCCGACAGCATCTCCAGCAATCGGGCAAAGCCACAGCCCGCGGCCTCCCACGACCCGTTCTCCCAGCCTGCGGCCCCGGAGCGGAATGCCGAAGACCCGCTGGCGATGTTCAACGATGCCGATCCGTCGCTTGAACGTAAAAACGTGGACCCGGACACGCTGTTCAGCGATGAAGCGTTGTTTAAACAGGAGAGCATCTTTGACGATGTCACCCCTTCAACGCTGGTACAGCCGGACGAAAGCAAACCTGCCCAGCCAAAGGAAGAGGCGTCGGATGAACTCGATCCGTTAGCCCTGTTTGGCGGGTCGGCGAGCGCGCCTGCCGCGCGTCACGATGACCCTCTCGGCCTGATGGGCGGCGCGCCGTTAACCCATCCGGATGAAATCGTGGCTGATAAGCCGGAGCCAAAGCCTGAAGCGCAAGCCGCACAGGAAGAGGATGCGCTGGCCAGTTCACCGCTGTTCGATCCGGAACCGACTGAACCACAGGACGCGCCGCGCGCGGAAGAAGAGCCCGCGCGTCCCGATTACGCTGGCTTCACCATGCCAACGCCGCAGGCCGTGGCGCGCAGCAACGCGCAGGCGCCGAAAGGCCGCCTGCGTATCGACCCGGTTAAAAACGCTGCATCGCCTGCTGCCTCCGCGCAGACCGGCGAGCGGGGCGAGGTGCTTCAGGGCGAACTGCTGGAGGCGCTGCTGGAGGGCATGGGCCTGAGCGAAATGCAGCCGGTGCCGCAGTTTGACCGGGAAAATATGCGTCAGCTGGGGCAGATCCTGGGCATGTTCTCGCAGGGAACCGTGGCGCTGCTCTCCTCGCGCTCCATTCTCAAGCGCGGGGTGAAGGCCGATATGACCATGGTGCTTGACGATGCCAACAACCCGTTCAAGCTGCTGCCAACCGGTAAAACGGTCCTGATCCAGATGTTCGGCACGCCGATGCCGGGCTTTATGCCGCCGACCAAATCGGTGCGTGATGCGCTGATCGATCTGCAGGCGCACCAGCTGGGGATGATCTCCGGTATCCGCGCCATTATCGCCGCCATGCTGCAATCCTTTAACCCGGAACAGCTGGAAGAGCAGGCGAAACAGAACGGAATGACGTCACGCCTGGCGCTGCCGGGCAGCCGTAAAGCCGCGCTGTGGGATTATTTCGTTCGCAGCTATGGCGAGACGGCGGGCGAGATCGAGGACGACTTCCATACCCTGTTTGGCGAAGCCTTCCTCCATGCCTATGACATGGAGGTCAATCAGTACAAAGACTCACAAAGCGGATCCGAAGAAAAATGAATATCGCAACGGCTTCTCTCTCCCGCCAGGGGACGCGCGCCAGCAACCAGGATCAGACGGGAGAAACCATCGGGGAACGTTCAGCCTGCTTTGTCGTCTGCGACGGCATTGCGGGCCTGCCGGGCGGCGAGGTGGCCGCTGAGCTGGCCCGCAATAGCATTATTTCCCGCTTTGATGGCGACAAGCACCTGAATGCGCAGCATATTCGTGACTACGTCCAAACGGCGAACCGTACCATCCTCAGCGAACAACAGGCGGTGCAGGACTATCGCCGGATGGGTACCACGCTGGTCAGCCTGTTTATCGACAGGGATTACCGTCTGGCTTACTGGGCGCACGCCGGAGACAGCCGCCTGTACCTGTTTCGCCGCGGCTGGCTGTGGCACGTCACCACCGACCACAGCCTGGTGCAGCAGATGAAAGATGCCGGGCATCAGACCGACGATCTCAACAGCAACCTCCTGTATCTGGCGCTGGGTATTGAGAATGGCGGACCGGAAGCGAGCTACAGCGATGTCGTGCAGGTTGAAGACGGTGATGCGTTTTTACTCTGCACCGACGGTTTCTGGCACGGCGTCAGCGAAGAGCAGATGAAGCAGTCGCTGCACATGGTCAATACGCCACAAGAGTGGCTGACCTTGATGAACCAAATCATTCAAAAGAATGCTGAACAGGAGGGCAATGCTCAGGATAACTATACCGCCGTGGCGGTGTGGATGGGCAACCCTCAGGACACCACTTTGCTGCATACGCTCTCTGACGCAGCACAATTTCTTCCCTGCGGAACTGATTAGACACACAAGGATTGATATGAAACTTTGGCTATCGGGTTTGGCTCTTCTGACGGTGGCGACCACCGCACAGGCTGAAAACTTCCGCATCGTGCAGTCTCCTGCGCAGAAGCTGGATATCTGGATCGACAACATTAAAGACAATACGCCGCAAAGCTGGTGTAAGGCGGACGTGGCGCTGCGTATCGTGGCGAACGGCAAGAAAGAGGTTTCGGTGCTGGAAAACTTCGTGCCGCGCCTTGGCTCGCTGCTGGAGCACCAGTGTAGCAAACTGAATACCCTGAACTGGACGCTTAACGATCCGGAAGGCACGACGCTTGCCCGGGGCACAGCGGCTAAAGCGCAGGACTGGGCGCTGGTGGTGAAACAGCAGGAAACGGCGGCGGCAACGACCACCACCTCAGGCGCGCTGCTACCGCCTGACCAGAATCCGGAGACGCACACCGTGGCGGCAGATCGTACGCCATGGCAGGAGTTCACCCTTCAGGACGGTTGCCACCTGCGCACCTTCTGGGAGGGCGGTTCCTCCGCGCCAGCGCTGTTTATTCCCGATTCCGACACCACTCGCTGCGGCAACGGCAGCTGGCTCAGCGGCCACACCGTGGTGACGCAGAATCGTAACGGGACGCAGAAAGCGATTCCGGTCACCTACATTCACGGCTTCCCGGTGATGGGACTGAACAACGCGGTCGATCCTGAAAAGGCGCTGATTACCTCCGTCAACAAAGAGCGCATGGTCTTCAGCACCCCGAACAGCGATCAGAGCTGGATGATCCTGCCGTACGACAGCACCCTGAACGGCTGGAAGAGCAACGGCACGGTGGCGGTGGAAATCACCCGTGAGATCGCCAGCGACGACGCCAGACTCCAGGCGCGTATCGCAGAGGTGAAGAAGATCTGGAGCGCATGGGTTGCACCGGGCGCGGAGCTGAATGTTGTTCTGATTGACACGCTGCGTCCGCAGCTACGCGATCCGGCTGTGGGCGCCTGGCGCGCGGCGAATTAAGGAGGGGCTATGAATACGCTTTATCAACGTCTGGCGGGTGAGTCGATTAGCGACGCGCTGCTTCGCCTGGAAGCCGAAATCAAAGCTCGTCCGGCGGATGCCGATCTGCGCGCCGCGTTTGTGCAGTTTCTGATCCTCAGCGGCAACTGGGCGCGCGCCCTGACCCAGCTGAAAAGCTGGCTGGCGCTGAAGCCGCAGGCAAAACCAACCGTAACGCTGCTGGAGCAGGCCATTCAGGGTGAACAGCAGCGGGCGCGCGTGTTCGCGGGAGAGGTACGACCGGCAATGCCCGAGGCGCAGTGGCCGTGGCTGACCACGTTAGCCCAGGCGCTGACCGAAAGCGCAGGGCATGCGCAAACGCTGCGCCTGGCGGCACTCGAACAGGCCCCGGCAAGCCGCGGGCAGGTCACGCTGGAGAATGAAGAGAGCCACACCTTTGAATGGCTGATGGACGGCGATGCCCGTCTGGGGCCGGTGTGTGAAACCCTGGTCAACGGCCGCTATTTCTGGGTGCCGTTCTGCGCCATCGACACGATCCGTTTTCAGGCTCCGGCCAGCGTGACCGATCTGGTGTGGCGTCATGCTCTGGTCCGCCTCACAGACGGCACCGAGCAGGTGTGTCAGATCCCGGCGCGTTATCCGTTTGCTGACGGAGCGCCAGACAGCGTTAAGCTGGGGCGCACCACCGAGTGGCTTCCACTCGACGATGACGGCACCCTGTATGAAGGCATGGGGCAGAAAGCCTGGCTGAGTGAGCTAAGCGAAAGCCCGCTGCTCACCCTGAGCCTGGTGACGTTCGCCGCGGATGGCGCGGATGAGTAATCCCGCTGGCGAAGGCGATCTGCTGCGCAGCGGCTGGCAGGCCCGCAGCAGGCAGGAGAAAGTGGGGGCGCGCGACAAAATGCAGCCGTCACTGCTGGATCGCCTGACGGATAACGATCCGGAAAAAAAACGCGAGTCCGCCAACAGTAATCTGATTACCCACGCCGCGCTGCGTCGTAACGTCCTGCGGGATTTACAGTGGTTGTTTAACACCATTAACCACGATGCCTCCAGCGATCTGAGTGGTCTGACGCAGGTGAGCCGTTCTGTCGTTAACTTTGGCGTCGCGCCGCTGGCGGGGAAAAGAATGTCCGATATCGAATGGCACGACATTCAGCGCAAGCTCACCGAAGCGATTATTAACTTTGAACCGCGGATCCTGCCGCAGGGGCTTCAGGTTCGCTGCGTGTCCGATACCTCCTCATTAGATCTGCACAACGTGCTGTCTATCGAAATCAAAGGCCGCCTGTGGTGCGTACCGTATCCGCTGGAGTTTCTCTTTCGCACCGACGTCGATCTTGAGAACGGCCATTTTGAACTGAAGGATGCGGGGTAATTATGGAAAGCAAACTACTCGAATATTACAACCGTGAACTGGCCTATCTGCGCGAGATGGGCGCGGAGTTCGCCGAACGCTACCCAAAAGTGGCGGGGCGGCTCGGCATGCGCGGCATCGAAGTGGCGGATCCGTACATTGAGCGCCTGATGGAAGGTTTCGCCTTCCTGACCTCCCGCGTGCAGATGAAAATGGACGCCGAATTTCCACGCTTTTCACAGCGTATGCTGGAGATGATTGCGCCAAATTACCTGGCGCCTACGCCGTCGATGGCGATCGCTGAGATTCAGCCCGACAGCAGCCGGGGCGACCTGAGCAAAGGCTTTATTGTGCCGCGCGGCACCATGATGGACAGCCTGGCGCTGAAAAAAACCGGCGTTACGTGCAGCTATACCACGGCGCACGAGGTCAACCTGCTGCCGTTAAAAATTGAGCGGATCGAGCTGGGCGGCGTTCCCGCCGATCTGCCGCTGGCCCAGCTCGGCCTGAGCCAGCGGGGGATCAGCAGCGCCTTACGGATCCGCATTGCCTGCGATGGCCCGCAGCATCTTGGGCACCTGGATTTTGACCGCCTGGAGTTCTTCTTAAGCGGCCCGGACATCGAGGCGCTGAAGCTGCTGGAGCTGGTGATGGAGCACCACGCGGGTATTGTCTGCCAGACGGTCAGCAAGCAGCCCCAGCGCCAGCTGCTGTCGTCTGACGCCCTGCGTCAGGAAGGCTTTGATGCGGATCAAGCGCTGCTCCCGGACGATCTGCGTAACTTCGACGGCTATCGCCTGTTGCAGGAGTACTTTGCGTTCCCGGCGCGTTTTCGCTTCATCAGCCTGAGCGGGCTGGGCAAGCTGATCCAGCGCTGCGAAGACGAAAAAGCGTTTGATATCTTCATTCTGCTCGACAAGAGCGACGATCAGCTGGAGCGCGTGGTGGATGCCAGCCACATGGCGCTGCACTGTACCCCGGTGATCAACCTGTTCCCGAAAGTGGCGGCCCGGCAGAAGCTGAGCGAAAGCCAGCATGAATACCATCTGGTGGTGGATAACATCCGCCCGCTGGATTATGAAATTTATGCTGTGAAAAAAATCTATGCCAGCGCGGATGGTCAGCGGGACGACCAGACGTTTCGTCCGTTCTGGAGTACCTGGAGCGGAGACGCGGGCAACTACGGCGCCTATTTTTCCTTGCGCCGTGAACAGCGCGTCCTCTCTGAACACGCGCTGCGCTACGGCACCCGTACGGGCTATATCGGCTCGGAGGTCTTCGTCTCGCTGGTGGATGCGCAGCACGCGCCGTGGCAGGAGAATTTGCGCTACATTTCCGCCGAGGTGCTGTGTACCAGCCGCGACCTGCCGCTGATGCTCCAGCAGGAGCTTGGGCAGTTTATTATGGCCGACTCCATGCCGGTGGAGGCGTTAACCCTGCGTAAAGGCCCGACGCCGCCGCGTCCGGCGCTGGCGGAAGGGTTCAGTACCTGGCGGCTCATCAGCCAGCTGCAAATGAACTACCTCAGCCTGATGGACAGCGAAAACGAAGAGGGCGCTGCCGCGCTGCGTCAGCTGTTAGGGCTGTACGCTAACCTCGCCGAGACGCCGGTTGCCCGTCAGGTGGATGGCGTTCGTCACTGCGTGCTGGAGCCGGTGCACCGCCGCGTGCCGGAACCCGGCCCGGTGGTGTTCGCCCGCGGGATCGGCATCACCCTGACGGTGGACGAACGCGCCTTTTCCGGTGCCAGCCCGTGGCTTTTCGGCAGCGTGCTGGAACGCCTTTTTGCCCGCCTGGTCTCCATCAACAGCTTTACGGAGTTCACGCTCAAGAGCCAGCAGCGCGGCGAAATTGGCTACTGGGCGCCGCGCATGGGTAAAAGGGCGCTGGTATGAGTGAAGTTGCCCCTGCAACGCTGCGCGTGCATCGCCTGACGCCGCTGCCCGATGCGTTCTGGCGCGGAGTGCGCGAGACGCCGTGGCGCTACGATCTGTTTCAGCTGTTAAGACGTATTGATGCCCAGGGCGGAGAACGTTACCCGCTGGGGCGCGCGCCGCTGCCTAAATTTGAGCCGCTGCGTATTGGTCAGCAGCCTTCAATGGGGTTTGCGCCGTCAACGGTTGCCGAGGTCCGGCAGCGGGAAGAGAACGGACTGCATGAGGTTTCCATTCTGAGCTTCGGCCTGTTTGGTCCTAACGGCCCACTGCCGGTGCACATGACCGAGTATGCCCGCGAGCGTATTCATCATCATCAGGATCACAGCCTCAGCGCGTTTGCCGACCTCTTTCACCACCGCCTGACGCTGCTGTTTTACCGCGCCTGGGCGGACGCGCAGCCTGCCGTTTCACTGGATCGCGACGACAACAGGCGCTTCGAAGGGTATCTTGCATCGCTGATTGGCATGGGTCAGCCCGGCCAGATGTCGAAAGGCAGCCTGAGCCCGCATGCCCGCTTTACTCACGCCGGTCACCTGACCCGCCATGGGCGGGACCCGGAAGGGCTGGAGAAGATCCTGCGCAACTATTTCAACATTCCGGTCAGGTTGGTGGCCAATGTACCGCAGTGGATGCCGCTCTCAACGCGGGAGCAGGCACAGCTGGGTGAGGGGCGTCGCCTGCCGCGCATGGGGGAGTCCGCTTTTCTCGGCATTGCGGTACGCGACGTGCAGCATAAATTTCGTCTTGAGATTGGCCCGTTGAGCGCAGACGAATACAACCGTTTTCTGCCGGGTGAAGGGTGGGTCACCGAGCTGCGCGACTGGGTGCGACAGTACGCCGGGGTGGAATTTGAATGGGAAACACGGGTGATCCTGCGCGCCGATGCGGTGCAGGGCACCACGCTCGGCAGCGCCGGGCGATTAGGGTACAACACCTGGCTGGGCCTTCAGCCTCAGCCTGTTCCGCGTGGCGATCTGGTGTATCGCGCAGAGCGATAATCCTTCCGTATACCGAATCATTGTTAATGGAAACTAACATGTCAGAAATTAGCCGTGCCGTGCTTTTCGGCAAACTGGATACGCTGTTATTTACCTCTCTGGAAAGCGCGACTGCCTTCTGTAAGCTGCGCGGCAACCCGTACGTTGAGCTGGTGCACTGGCTGCATCAGCTGATGCAGCAGCAGGATGGCGATCTGCAACAGGTCATCCGTCACTTCGCCCTTGATGAACAGCAGCTGACGCGCGATATCGTGGCGGCGCTGGATGCCCTGCCGCGTGGCGCAAGTTCCGTCTCTGACCTTTCCGAGCATATCGACAGCGCCGTCGAGCGCGCCTGGGTCTACGGCTCGCTGAAGTTTGGCGTCAGCCGCATCCGCGGCGGCCATTTGTTGATCGGCATACTGAAAACGTGGAATCTGGCTAACGTGCTGAAAAGTATTTCGGCGCAGTTCACCCGTCTTAACGTCGAGGTGCTGATCGAGCAGTTCGACGCTATTTGCGCCAGCAGCAAAGAGAGCCAGCAGGCCGCCGCCGCTGCGGACGCAGCTGCCGGGGCAGTACCGGCTGCGCAGGGCACGCTGGCGCAGTATGGTCAGGATCTGACGGCGCGCGCCCGGGATGGGAAAATTGACCCGGTGGTGGGGCGCGATGAAGAGATCCGCCAGATGGTCGATATTCTGATGCGTCGTCGCCAGAACAACCCCCTGCTGACCGGGGAAGCTGGCGTCGGGAAAACGGCGGTGGTGGAAGGGCTGGCGCTGCGTATCGCTGACGGCGACGTGCCTGAGCCGCTGCAAAACGTTCAGCTGTGGCTGCTGGATATCGGCATGCTTCAGGCCGGAGCGGGCATGAAAGGGGAATTTGAGGCGCGCCTCCAGGCGCTGATTAACGAGGTGCAGTCCAGCGCCACGCCGATTATTCTGTTTATCGATGAGATCCACACCCTGATTGGCGCTGGCGGCCAGCAGGGTACCGGTGATGCCGCTAACCTGCTCAAGCCTGCCCTGGCGCGTGGGCAACTGCGCACCATCGGCGCGACCACCTGGGCGGAATACAAAAAATACATTGAGAAAGATCCGGCGCTGACCCGCCGTTTCCAGACCGTACAGGTTCACGAGCCGGATGAAGCGAAAGCTGTATTGATGCTGCGCAGCACCGTGTCGCCGCTGGAAACTCATCATCAGGTTTTACTCCTCGACGAAGCGGTCAGCGCGGCGGTGAAACTGTCGCATCGCTATATTCCTGCGCGTCAGCTGCCGGATAAAGCGGTGGCGCTGCTGGATACCGCCTGCGCGCGCGTGGCCGTCAGCCAGAGCGCGCCGCCTGCCCAGCTGGAAGACTGCCTGCGTCATCTGGCGGCCCTGGACGTGGAGCTGGAGATTGCCGAACGTGAAGCGCGCGTGGGGGCGGGCGATCCGGCGCGCGTGGCGACATTAAGCGCCGAACGTGACGCGTTCGAAACCCAACGCGAGGCCCTGGCTCGTCGCTGGGAAGAAGAGCGCACGCGGGTGCAGGAAATTATCCGTCTGCGTGCCGCACTGTTTGCGGCGAGTGATGAGGATACGGCTGAACTGCGCGGCCAGCTGACAGAACAGCAGCAGGCGCTGAAGACCTTACAGGGTGACGAACCGCTGCTGTTTGCCGCGGTCGATGAAAACGTGGTGGCTGCGGTGGTTTCGGACTGGACCGGGATCCCGCTGGGCCGGATGGTGAAAAATGAGATCGACGCGGTGCTGAACCTGGCTGATACGCTGAACCAGCGGGTTATTGGTCAGCGTCACGGTCTGGATCTGATTGCCCGTCGGGTAAAAACCTCGCGGGCGAAGCTTGACGATCCGAACAAACCGGTCGGCGTATTTATGCTCTGCGGGCCGTCCGGCGTGGGCAAAACCGAAACCGCGCTGGCGCTGGCGGAGTCGCTTTACGGCGGCGAGCAGAACGTCATTACCATCAACATGAGTGAATTCCAGGAAGCGCACACCGTTTCGACGTTAAAAGGTGCGCCTCCGGGCTATGTGGGCTATGGTGAAGGCGGCGTCTTAACCGAGGCCGTGCGCCGCCGTCCCTACAGCGTGGTGCTGCTGGACGAAATTGAAAAAGCGCACCCGGACGTGCACGAGATCTTCTTCCAGGTCTTCGACAAGGGCTGGATGGAGGACGGCGAAGGGCGTCACATTGATTTCCGTAACACCATTATTATTCTGACCTCTAATGTCGGTACCGAGCTGATCGCAGCCATGTGTGCCGACCCGGAACTGATGCCGGATCCTGACGCGTTAAGCGGCGCCCTGCGCCAGCCGCTGCTGGAGGTGTTCCCACCTGCGCTGCTGGGCCGCTTGCTGGTGGTGCCGTATTACCCTCTGAGCGACGAGATGTTGGGGCAGATTGTGCGTCTTCAGCTCAGGCGCATTCAGCGTCGTCTGGAAGAGAATCACAATATTATTTCTGAATTTGACGACAGCGTGGTCGAACAGATTGTTCAGCGCTGTACCGAGGTTGAGTCGGGCGGGCGTATGGTGGATGCGATTCTGACCAATACGTTGCTGCCTCAGATGAGCCAGATTTTACTTACCGCCAGCCGCAGCGACGAGCAGTACCGACGTCTGCATGTCACCTGCGAGCAGGGCGAGTTCCACTGTCAGTTTGCCGCGTAATAATCATCAAGAGAACTGTAAAAGATGACGGATAATGATAACAATCGGACTGTCCCAAACGCGCTCCCGGTCGGGTACCGTTTCAATGAGTTTGAGATAAAAGAGGTGATTGGCGGCGGCGGATTCGGCATCGTCTATCGCGCCTGGGATCACCAGCTCGAACGCACTATCGCTATCAAAGAGTTTATGCCTTCCTCCCTCGCCGTGCGCGGCGAGGATATGACGCTGGTGCTGCGCAGCGAGCGCTTCGGCAAAGCGTTTTCTGCCGGTCTGAACAGCTTCATCCAGGAAGCCCGCCTGCTGGCGCGCTTTAACCACCCGAACCTGCTGCACGTGCTGCGCTTCTGGGTGCAAAACGACACGGCCTATATGGGGACGCTGTTTTACAGTGGCACCACGCTGTCGCGTCTGCGCGAAGAGAAACCGGAGCTGATTAACGAGGCGTGGATCCGCCGCATGCTGCCAATGCTCTTCGGCGCCATCAAAACGATCCACGATGAGGGCTACCTGCACCGCGACATCTCGCTGGATAACATTCAGATTCAGGATAACGGCCTGCCGGTGCTGCTCGATTTCGGATCGGCGCGCCGCACCATCGGTAATCTCTCGGATGAGACGGAAACCATGCTGCGTCCGGGGTTCGCGCCTATCGAGCAGTATACCGACGACAATGAAAGCGAGCAGGGGCCGTGGACGGATATCTACGCGCTCGGCGCCGTATTGCGCACCCTCATCGTCGGCTCTCCGCCACCGGTCAGCGTGGTGCGTTCGATTCAGGACACCTGCAAACCACTGGTTGAGCTGATGCCGCAGGGGTATTCCATTCCGCTGCTTCAGGCCATCGACAAGGCGCTGGCGCTGCATATGGAAGACCGACCGCAATCCATCGAAGAGTTTGCGGCGCTGATCGAGATGCCCGTCGCCGGTATCGACGAGGTGCTGACCGCGAAGAAGACCGGCACGATGCTGGTGCCGGTGGAAGAGGAGACATCTGCTTCCGCGCTGGACTGGCGACGTTACAAGCTTCCGGGGCTGGTGGCCGCGGGCGTGCTGGTTGGGGTGGTTGCCGGTGCGATGCTGTTCGGCGGCGGCAGCCAGGAAACGCCAGTGCAGACGGCGCAAACCCCTGCCGTGAGCCCTCCGGCTGAAAACTCCGCCGCAGCGGAAACCAGACCGGCAACGGCCGACGTGAGCGAGCCGGTAGCGCCACCTGCTACGGCGCAGCAGAGTGCGTCGCCTGTCGACGCCAGCCCGGTCGCGCTGGTCTATATCCGCATGCTTGATGGCGAGACGCTGAAGGTGAACGGCGAGCCGAAAGCGCTGCGTCCGGGGAATAACGGTTACGCATCGCTGAAACTGCCTGCAGGCGAGACCCGCATTGAACTGGAAGGCAATGGAAGAACGCGTACCCAGACGCTGGATATTGCGAAGCCAGGCACCTGGCTGGTGAATCCGTAAGCCTGCGGGTAACAGGACGGAGCGAATGTATAACATCAAGTTTGTCTATCTGTTCCACGAGAACGTCTCGCCAGCGCTGTTTGCGAAAATAATCCGCCCGTCCGTTGCCGGACAGTGGATTATGTCGGTTCCTGACCATTCGCTGCGCTCGCTCTTCACGCGCTACGATCTGCTGCGCACGATCACCGGTGCGAATCCTTATCAGTCCGGGCGCGATACCCGCACGCTGATCGCGCAGGATTTAGAGATGGGCAGAGTGGTTGCTATTGACGAAAGTTTTCGTGACTGGTCATCAGTAACGGAAATTTTTTATATCAACGCCAAAGGGCAACTCCAGGCTGCCTCGCTGGTCGGCCTGGGCTGGTATCCGGTGAGTACGATTGTTGACCGCTACGAAACCATGGTGAGAACGTACGGATCTCGCCCTGCGCCAACGGTACTGCCAAAACAGGTAGTGAAATCTAAAACGGCACAAGTGCCGGATGAACCTACTCCCGGCAAGGACGGTAAAACCTATGCCGGGCAGCTTCAGAAGATGACCAAAGCAGAACGCTGGCAGGCGCGTAAGGATCTGATTGCGAAGGGGAGCAATAGCCTTTATCCGGATGCCCAGATCGCCGCAAAACGTCTGGCAGCGAATAATATCGCGGTGGAAAAAGCGAAGCTTGCGGAAAATATTTATAAGACCGTGAACCCGCTCGAAACCACACCGGACGTGCCGGAGGGATGGACAGATATCAGTAATGACGATGCGCTGTTAGGAAAGTTCGGGCTGAACAAATCCATGCTCTTTGACGATGATACGTCCCCCAATTTTCTGGCGCGCGTCTATCAACCGAAGCCGGAAGTGTTTGGTGCAGATATGAACCCCACGCTGGTATTCAGGGGATCGCGCGAGCCTGGTTTCGCCTCTCTGTCTGAGAATGTCTCCTCTCTACTGACCAAAGGGGAACTGGCGCCGGTGGTAAACGGGGCTGACTGGTCGAATAACTTCTCACAGGGCATGGGTATGGCTTCAGATTATTATAAAAAGGCCGTGAGTATCGGTAAGGAGCTGGCAAGGTCAGGGCAGAATATTGATATTGCCGGTCATTCCCTTGGCGGTGGTCTCGCCTCTGCAACCTCTATGGGCAGCGGGAAAGCGGGGTGGACGTTTAACGCCGCCGGCCTCAATGCCGGAACCGTAGAAAAATACGGCGGTAAGATATTAGGCAGTACGGATAATATCCAGGCGTATCGGGTTGAAGGTGAACTGCTGACGAAGATTCAGGAAGTTAACCCCTGGGAAGATCTGAAAACGATGAAAGGGCATGTCCCTTCGTGGATCCTCAAAGAGGAAATCTCTGCGCTGAGCCCTAATGCTGCCGGAATACCCCATGATCTTCCCGGTGGAACCGGAAGCGCGCTGGACCGCCACGGAATTAATCAAGCGATTGATTGCATAGAGCAACAGAAGGATGAGGATATTTCGATAATCGGGAGTCGATTGTGAAAAAAGGGTTGATGGCTTTTGTCGCGTTATGTTTTTTATTCATGATTCAGGGGTGTAAGCAGGATATGGACCTTAATCCACAGGACTACTTCAGCGGCCAGCAGCTTGAACTGGCGAAAGCAATTGAGGAAGGCGACGTCGATGCGGTGAAGACGCTTGCGCCAGACAGCGACCTTAATCAACCAGGAAAGCAGGATATGACCCTGCTTTTCTGGGCCCTTGGCAACGCAATTAATGATAAAAAAACGTCGAGCCATTTAAAGGTGATTACGTTGCTAGTTAAGGATGGCGCAGATCCGCTCCAGCCTCGACCGCAGGGAAAAAGCAGTCCTGCTGAATTTGCCCTAAAGGGAGACAGTGCGGACTGGATCGACGCGATGTTGGACGGTGGCCTCTCACCCAACGTGAAAGATAAGGTTTTCCACGAACCGATCGTCTTCCAGTCGCTTAAAGCGAAAAATACAGAGACGCTGGAAGCCATGCTCGATCGCGGTGCTGACGTCAACTCAACCAACTCACTGGGTAAAACGCTGGTGTTTGATGCGCTGGATAACCAGGCTTACGATCATGTCTTGTTGCTGCTCGATCGGGGAGCGGATTCGTCAATTAAGGCCAAAAATGGCTGGTCGATGAGCAATGCGCTCGCGGACGCGCTGAATGGACTTGACCGAGGCAGTGAGCAATACGAGAAATTAAACGAAATAAAAGAGAAGCTCATCCAGAAGGGGGGCGAATGGCCACCTCAGCCCGTTAAGTAATTGCTTAACGGCCATGAACGCCAGAGATAAGGTTTTCGTTTTCTGGGGATGCATGGATGCCCTGGCCGTTGTCTTCTATTGTGCCCAGTCCGTGCGACATGACAGGATCCCTTTTATTTCCGATATACACGCCTTCAGTACGGTTGTGAACACGCTGTCTGCTGGTGGGTATAGCGCTCTGGTTATTCTTTTCTTTATTCTCGATTTCTTGTTGTTGGTCTCTTTTATTGCCTCAGCATGGTGCTTCTTCGCCCGGAATTTATACGCGAGAAGACTGGCGCTCTACCAGGAAATACTGCGTCTGGTTGGATTTCGCTACTCAGTTTCCCTTTTTCCCCTGGTGTTAAGTTTCACGGGCGTGATGAATGTCTGGCTAAATGGCTTTTTGTTCTTTTTGTCAGAGTTTCTGAAAATCTATTCCCTGTGGATTTATAAATATGAAGGGGAAAGGCCCGCGGTTAAAGAGTAAGACGGCCAACAACCAGAACATTCACGTTTAAAAAAACCTTGCGTTAAAAATACTCTCAGCATAAACCATTACGGAATAAAGATTATGCTCAACCGAATTACCGTTCAGCTCCCGGTTGAGGGGCTGCTTTTCTGGAAACTCTCCGGCCGCGAGGCGATGTCGGAGTCGTTCGCGCTGACGCTGACCCTGCTCGGCACGGATGCGCGCCTTGACCGCAGCAGGCTGCTCGGCCAGCCGGTCACAGTGACCATCCCCACGCAGAGCCTGCTTACTCCCCGCTTTATCAACGGCAAGGTGACGCGCGTGGCGGTGAGCGCCGTGGAGCTGACGGGCACCCGCTATGCGGTCTACCAGCTGACTGTAGAGCCGGACCTGTGGCCGATGAAGCGCGACCGTAACCTGCGGATTTTCCAGGGCCAGACGGTACCACAGATAGTGAAAACCCTGCTGGGTGAGCATCAGGTTAACCTCGAAGACAAACTCACCGGCAGCTACCGGGTGTGGGACTACTGCGTGCAGTATCAGGAGTCGAGCCTGGACTTCATCAGCCGCCTGATGGAGCTGGAGGGGATTGCGTACTACTTCAGCCACGAGGCGGACAAGCACACCCTGGTACTGACCGACGCCGCGACGCAGCATCAGCCGTTCAGCGGCTATGAGGTCATTCCTTACCACCAGACGCCGTCCGGCGGCAGTACGGATGAAGAGGGCATCAGCCAGTGGGCGCTGGAGGACAGCGTGACGCCGGGGATTTACAGCCTCGATGATTACGACTTCCGCAAGCCGAACGCGTGGCTTTTCCAGGCGCAGCAGAACCCGGCGTCACCGAAACCGGGAAGCATCGATGTGTACGACTGGCCGGGGCGCTTTGTGGAGACAGGCCATGCGGAGTTCTACGCCCGTATCCGTCAGGAGCGCTGGCAGGTGGAGCATCAGCAGATTCAGGCGACGGCCACGGCGGCGGGCATTGCGCCGGGCCACATCTTTACCCTGACCAACGCGCCGTTCTTCAGCGATAACGGCGAGTATCTGGTGACGGCGGCGGGTTACCACTTCGAGGAGAACCGATACGCGAGCGGCGAGGGGGAAACCATTCACCGCACCGATTTCACCGTTATCCCGGCGGCGGTGTCGTACCGTCCGGCGCAGAGCACGGCGTGGCCGCGGACCTACGGCCCGCAGACGGCGAAAGTCGTGGGGCCGCAGGGGGAGAGTATCTGGACGGACAAATATGGCCGTGTGAAGGTGAAGTTCCACTGGGACCGTCTGGCGAAGGGCGATGACACCAGTTCCTGCTGGGTGCGTGTCTCCAGCGCATGGGCGGGCCAGGGCTACGGCGGGGTGCAGATCCCGCGTGTCGGCGACGAGGTGGTGGTGGACTTTATCAACGGTGACCCGGACCGACCGATTATCACCGGCCGCGTGTATAACGAAGCCAGCATGCCGCCGTGGGCGCTGCCGGCTGCGGCAACGCAGATGGGCTTTATGAGCCGCACGAAAGACGGTTCAGTGGACAACGCCAACGCCCTGCGCTTTGAGGACAAGGCGGGCGCAGAGCAGGTGTGGATCCAGGCTGAGCGCAATCTGGATATTAACGTCAAAAACGACGAGTCTCATTCTACTGAAAAAAATCGTACCCAGTTTGTTGGTGAAGATGAAACGTTACGGGTAGCGAAAAACCAGAAATCAGGGATTAAAGGCGATGTGATATGCCTGACGGGTAAGAGTCGAACCGATAAAGTCGTTAACAACTTTATACTTTCCGCAGGGAATACGCTGAGACTGGAATGTGGTGAGAGTGCCCTCGAGCTATCCAAAGACGGTAGCGTTCATATCATTGGTAATAACTTTAACTTTACTGCAAAACAGACTGCACAAATTAATACACTCTCCGGCGAATTACATTTGAATCCTGATGATGGACGAAACGTCATCGATCCGCCTGGTGCATCTCTTCAGGGCGAAATCCAGCAGGAAGTAGATGGTTTTTTTGTAATTAATGCCAATAAGTAAGAGTGATCAGAATGGCCGAATATATTCTTCAGGAAGCAACTCTCGCCTTACCCGATGTATTTAAAGACAGAACAATGAATTTATTTACCCTGAGTGATAATGGAGCAAGTGAGTTTACTTTTGTTGTTTCTCGTGCGAGTGCTAAACATGAAGATAAAGTTCATGATGCGGCAACTCGCCTGGTACGAGAGCTGGAAATCACGGTGCCCGATTTTCGTCTTGAATCCTCTCAGATGACTTCTGTTGATGGTCACCCGGCGGTAGAGCTTTTTTATCAATTTAAAAATGATAACTCAGCCATCTTTCAGAAGCAGACGGTGATTTTGCTCGGTGACCATCCTGGCGGACAAAAGCTGGTGTGTTATATTGGCACATGTCCTGGCGAATTCAGCGATTATTATCATAATCAATACTGGGAAATTATTCGCAGTATTAAATTCCACAAACCAGCTCTGACCGAAACTAAAGACATGCTCGCTGCCGACAGCCTGGGGCCATTTTTTGCGCTTGATGTTGAGAGTAAGGTACTTAGTGTTTTTGAAAAAATTCAGGAACTTTATGGACATCTTTCGCTTCAGCGGGCGAAAGAGGGGCAATATCTGCTTTTTGATAAACAGGGTAAACCGCTCAGTATTGCCCCCGTTCCGGGCAGCCAACCCCTTCGTTACGCGCTGTGGACGACTTTCGCAGACGAGTCACATCACTTGCTTTCACAGCTTTCCGTTTGCCGTCAGGTCGCTGGCTCTGACCAACTTAGTACACCCGATCGGATACGTGGATATCTGATGGCACAGCGTGCCGAATAATTATGTCCGAATGTCTGGCCGCTCGCGAAGATGATGAGATTGCTCATACAGCCTCAAAAGGCTGGATGATTGCAGGATTGGTTGGTGGGGCCATTCTGGGCGCTGCTGCCGTTGTCGTCACTGGAGGGACCGCGCTGGTTGCTGTTTCTGCCGTTGCGGCTGGTGCATGTGCTGCGGGTGGGTTAGGAGAACTCCTCGGCAGTATGTCATGGGCTCCACGCCACACGACAGGTACGCTGAAAGAAGGTTCACCCAATGTTTTTATCAACAGCCGAAAGGCTATCCGCGCTCATCTGTCAGCCGGAGAGTGTGACGAGCACAGCGGTAGCTTGCAACGGGTTGCGGAAGGGTCGATAAAGGTTTACATCAACAACTTTCCCGCCTCCCGCATTGGCGATAAATTGACGTGTAGCGCTGAGATTAGTCAGGGATCGCGTAATGTTATTATTGGTGGAAGCAAAGTTCAGACCGATGAAATAAGCCCTGAAATCCCTGAATGGGTAAACTGGACGATGCTCGCCGTTGGTGCCGGAGCGATGGCGGTGCTGGCCAGTCCGGCAATCGCACTTCTGAGTACCCTCGGTGCGATGGGCGGTGGCACTGTTGGTAGCTACGCGGGTGGAATGCTGTTTGGCGAAGGCAGCGACGGGCAGAAATGGGGGATGCTGATCGGCTCTGTTATCGGCGGCGGGGCTGGCATGAAGGGTGGTGCAAGGTTTGATGCGTGGCGGGCTGGTAAATCAATGTCGCGCGTTAGTGCGGAACCCGTTACAGCCCCTGCTTCGCCAAGGATGAGCTTAAGCGAAGCCGTAGGGAAACAACGAGCCGAAAAATGGATCACTCGTGGTAGAGAATTAGCGGAGAATCGTGATCCTGCTTTGTCTGCTTTACTCAGTGATGAGCAAGTAGGCGCATTGTATGGTTATACTACCGATCCTGGCTACAAAATGGTAAACCCAGCATTACGAGGTATGAAACCAATGACTAAAGAAATGGAAGCATTTACTCAACATATAAATGATGGCTTGGACCAGCTTCCTGCTTTTAGTGGAGAGACATACCGCGGGATGAACAGCTTACCTTCACACATATTGGAAGGATATACTCCGGGCAAAACAGTTATCGATCCAGCCTTTGTTAGTACTGATGTTAATCAAGGCTTCAGCGGTCCTATCCAAATGCGTATTGAAGGTTTTTCCGGTCGGAAAATTGACTTCCTTTCAGAATTCAATGCAACAGAGACTGAAGTGCTATTTAAGCCTAATACATCGTTTGAGGTTATCAGCAGGTCAGATGAGCTTGGGATAACAAATATAGAATTAAGGGAAATACCATGATCGACCTTCATACTGAAGACTCTGAAATCAATCATTATGCCGATCGCTATCGTACATACATGCCAATTAATGTCCGTAAGGCAATAAAAAACAACGGTATTGATGGTTTAACTTCTTCACAAGCTTGGGATGAAACATTACCTTTAATTACGACTGAAGATATTTCACGTGATAAAGCACTTGGGGCGCTGGTCGGTTTGGCTGTTGGGGACGCAGTCGGCACTACTCTCGAGTTTAAGAAAAGAGACAGTGAACATGTAGCGGATATGATTGGTGGCGGACCTTTCCAATTAAAACCTGGCGAATGGACAGATGATACGTCCATGGCATTATGTCTGGCGGAAACTTATCTTTCAGAAAACAGAATGCATACCGATGTACTTAGAAAATATCTCGTCAAATGGTATCTTAACGGTGATAATAGCAGTAATGGTCGGTGTTTCGATATTGGCAATACGACGCGATTTGCGCTTGAACAGTATATGCGTATCGGGCCTTCCTGGTATGGTAATACAGAAAAACACACTGCTGGTAATGCTGGGGTTATTCGTCAAGCTCCGGTGTCTATCTTTCGTCGAAAATCGCTGCGTGCGATTTACTTCGAATCCCAGGCTCAGAGTCGCGCAACTCATGGCGCGGTAGAGTCAATTAATGCATGCCAATTTCTCGGATTAGTATTGCACTATTTAATTAACGGTTATCAAAAAGAAGAAGCTTTTTCGCCTCATGTTTTTCCTTTGTGCGCGCGTGTAATGATCATAAATGCGGGTGAATATAAGAAAAAAACTCGCGATCAGATTCGTTCAAGTGGTTATGTTATCGATACGCTTGAGGCCGCGATGTGGTCCGTATGGAATACTGATAACTTCCGGGATGCGATTCTGCTGGCCGCCAATCTTGCCGATGATGCTGACAGCGTTGCGGCGACAGCGGGACAAATCGCTGGAGCATTATATGGTTATTCCGGTATTCCGCAGGAGTGGAAAAACAAACTTGTACAGCACGAACGTATCGCAAAAATGGCAGGTGAACTGTTCGATAGAGCTCCAGAGGATAATTTTTTATAATTATATTAGTCATCGGGCACGGGTATTGTACCGTGCCTCTATCTTTGTCTGTACTTCATGTTTTGTTAGCTAAAAAGATCCCTGCGTGTCAAACATTTTAAAATACATATTCTTTCAGAAGAGAATATGTGGTTACCATGGTTTGTGGATAAAAAATTATATTAAGCTGGGTTGAATTAATGGTGTCATTGGTATAATCAATCAACGGTTCGGGCCAAAAATTACGCTTGGTAGCAAAATCTCTCGCTTCGTTAAGCTGTATTTTGATGTTTTATGGTGTTTGGTTTGGAAAAGAAGTGTGATGTGAAGTGAGATGACGACACGACAATGCTTGGAGATACAACATGTATAAATGTGGTATGTTATGATGCATTGGCTTTTCTTTATTCTCTTTATGATTTGGACACAGACGCTTATATGGAATGGAAAAGACTTGTTCAGTAAAAAACAATGGTTCCTGGCCGGGTTGATGTTTGTTCTGGTGCTGGTGGCTACGGTTGTTATTGGTTTTACGTTGAAATGGTTAGCTCTGTCAATGTCATTATTCTCCGTCGCAACGGCGAAACAATATTCAATTATCTTTTCCATGTCTTTACTGTGCGTATGGGGACTAAAAGTTACCGTTGTGCTGCTCTGCACGATCTTTTCCGGGATTATAGGAAGGCACAAAAAATACAATGCGAAAAATTATGAAGCAATATCGTCTATAACACCCGTCGTTGCGCCTGGCTTACTTATCGTTGCAAAATGCCTGGTTTCCCTGGGTAGCGTCCTTATGTTTTCAGGTTTATGGCTTAAATAAGCACGATATTTAATAAAAAATATCTCAATGAACACTGAGATTAGTCCATAGTGGAATAAAGATTATGCTCAACCGAATTACCGTTCAGCTCCCGGTTGAGGGGCTGCTTTTCTGGAAACTCTCCGGCCGCGAGGCGATGTCCGAGTCGTACGCGCTGACGCTGACTCTGCTCGGCACGGATGCGCGCCTTGACCGCAGCAGGCTGCTCGGTCAGCCGGTCACAGTGACCATCCCCACGCAGAGCCTGCTTACTCCCCGCTTTATCAACGGCAAGGTGACGCGCGTGGCGGTGAGCGCCGTGGAGCTGACGGGCACCCGCTATGCGGTCTACCAGCTGACTGTAGAGCCGGACCTGTGGCCGATGAAGCGCGACCGTAACCTGCGGATTTTCCAGGGCCAGACGGTACCACAGATAGTGAAAACCCTGCTGGGTGAGCATCAGGTTAACCTCGAAGACAAACTCACCGGCAGCTACCGGGTGTGGGACTACTGCGTGCAGTATCAGGAGTCGAGCCTGGACTTCATCAGCCGCCTGATGGAGCTGGAGGGGATTGCGTACTACTTCAGCCACGAGGCGGACAAGCACACCCTGGTACTGACCGACGCCGCGACGCAGCATCAGCCGTTCAGCGGCTATGAGGTCATTCCTTACCACCAGACGCCGTCCGGCGGCAGTACGGATGAAGAGGGCATCAGCCAGTGGGCGCTGGAGGACAGCGTGACGCCGGGGATTTACAGCCTCGATGATTACGACTTCCGCAAGCCGAACGCGTGGCTTTTCCAGGCGCAGCAGAACCCGGCGTCACCGAAACCGGGAAGCATCGACGTGTACGACTGGCCGGGGCGCTTTGTGGAGACAGGCCATGCGGAGTTCTACGCCCGTATCCGTCAGGAGCGCTGGCAGGTGGAGCATCAGCAGATTCAGGCGACGGCCACGGCGGCGGGCATTGCGCCGGGCCACATCTTTACCCTGACCAACGCGCCATTCTTCAGCGATAACGGCGAGTATCTGGTGACGGCGGCGGGGTATCACTTCGAGGAGAACCGCTACGCCAGCGGCGAAGGTGAAACCATTCACCGCACCGATTTCACCGTAATCCCGGCGTCGGTGTCGTACCGTCCGGCGCAGAGCACGGCGTGGCCGCGGACCTACGGCCCGCAGACGGCGAAAGTCGTGGGGCCGCAGGGGGAGAGTATCTGGACGGACAAATATGGCCGTGTGAAGGTGAAGTTCCACTGGGACCGTCTGGCGAAGGGTGACGACACCAGCTCCTGCTGGGTGCGTGTCTCCAGCGCCTGGGCGGGCCAGGGCTACGGCGGGGTGCAGATCCCGCGCGTCGGCGACGAGGTGGTGGTGGACTTTATCAACGGTGACCCGGACCGACCGATTATCACCGGCCGCGTGTATAACGAGGCGAGCATGCCACCGTGGGCGCTGCCGGCTGCGGCGACGCAGATGGGCTTTATGAGCCGCACGAAAGACGGTTCCGTGGACAACGCCAACGCCCTGCGCTTTGAGGACAAGGCGGGCGCAGAGCAGGTGTGGATCCAGGCTGAGCGTAATATGGACACCAGCGTTAAAAATGATGAAACGCACAGCGTCGGGGGCGCACGCAGCCATTACGTGAAGAAAAATGAGCTGCATCGTGTTGAAGCGAACCAGATCCAGGCCGTGAAAGGCGGAACCGAGATCCTGACGGGAAAAGGCAAGCTGGATGCAGCGGTAGAGCAGTATGTCATTGCTTCCGGGACCAAGCTGCGGCTGGTCTCGGGTGAGAGTGCTATTGAGCTTAACGCTAACGGCAAAATTAACCTGATTGGTAAAGAGTTCAATTTCTTCGTTGAAGGGGACGGCTATATCACCACGGGCGGCAAGCTGCATCTGAATACCTCGGGAACCAAGCCGGGCACAACGGCACCGGGATCGGGGCATAAAGGGGATATTGATGCGGCGGTGCAGGAGAAGTTTGCGCCGGGAAAGGAGAGTAAGGCAGGTGCGGCTGCAAGCGCGCCTGCCGAAACCTCTAAAACTGCAACACCCCCATCATCAGGTGTGCCTTCAAGCGGATATGGTAAGGATGTGGATGGTCTTGTAGACAAATCACCAACCATGAAAAATGACATTGCGACTTTAAAGAAACGAGGCTGGACATTCGAAGAGGGTGAAGCAGGCAAGGGAACGTTTGCTAATCGTCAAACGCGAGTTATTACCGTTGATAAAAATGAGCTTGGTAATCCCAAGGCTGTTGTTCAGTCTCTGTCGCATGAAAGTGGCCACGCGTTATATGAACCTAACATTGATGTTTCATCGCGCGATGCCTACCTGAACAGTGCACTTAGTGATGAAGGCGCTGCAACACTGAATAATATCCGGGTGCAGCGTGAAATCCTGGCCAATAAGGGAGGGGATATAGGTATTGCAGGCAATCCGGCAAATCAGTCACAATATAATCGAATCTACGATTCTCTCGAACGCGGGGCTATAAAGGAAAGTGAAGCGCGTACGCAGATAGGCCGTATCTTTGGCAAAGGCGAACAAACGTCTACCACAGGGCAATATTACGAAGATTATTATGGCGGTTGGTATGATAAAAATTATCCATAGTATAAAAACGGGTGCGGTGTTTGCGGCTTTATTAACGACGGGAATGGCAGGAGGTAACATGCAAAAACAGGATCTTTGGCAGTTCATTGCAGAAATGAGCGCATCACTCAAAACATTGTCCGTTAACAGTCTGGATAACGCTCCGTTGTCATTCAAGCTAACGAAACAGAATGAATATATCAATTTCTACAATGCCGACGATATCCAACTGGCGGATGGAACGAACATTACTGCAATTGATTTACGTTTAAGCAAAGAAAGTGAAGGTATGGCACCGTTACTGAATTTTTCACCGTCCGGCCAGTGCATCACTCTCGACACGGTTAAAAAACATTATCCGCAACTGACGTTAACTGATTATCCACGAGGCCGTTCGGAGAACGAAGTGACCAGTTATACAGCGCCAAAGGATATGAATGGACAAAAAGTAAGCTTCAGTTTCACAGTAAAAAAAACTGACTGCTTGGGTGGGGTCGCTATTAGCGCTGACTAAAAATGCTTATTTCATTACTCACCGCTTTTTAGAGTGGTGAGTAGCATAATATTTATCCAGCAAATGACGATTAACGTGAAAAAACGCCTTTCTGTCTCTCTTTTTTTTACCCTCATGTCTACCTTTCTGAGCAGTTATGAAGTAGTAGCTCACACTATGCCGCCCAGTCTGGCTAAAAAGGATTTTTCTCTACAGATAAAAGACCAGATTGTGGCACTGGGCGATAGGTGGACTCCTGAGGTTGCGCGTAAAATTGCAGTTTCTGTGGAAGGTAGTTTTGTCGGTGAGGTTCCTTTTGACGGAACGAGCTATAAATTCTACCAGCATCAGAAGACTGGGTTAAAAATATTCAGTTCCAATCTCTGGTGGGATAAAACCGAGCGAAGTGTTGACGATTATATTGTGGCGCAGATTACGCTAACTGCTACGGATGGCAAAACAGCTCGCGGGATCCATATTGGTTCAACATTAAATGAACTTAATAAAGCATATGGTGGTGGCCAGGTCGAAAATGATTCCGGGGAGCAGTGGGTTTCCTATGAATTGGGTAAGAAATTACTCTCTTTTGAGGTTAAAGACAGTAAGGTTGTAAAAATAACAATGAATTACGATAATGATTCTTTAGAGTGATTTATGACCAAGAAATTTCTGGCAGTCGTATTGTTCACTGCTTTATGGGCAGGCGTAGTTGAAACGTCATCTGCGCTTGAATTATCGCAATACAATAACCTCAATACGGTTAGTCTCATCGTTAACGACAGTGAAGTGACAGACAATCTCAGGAAGACGCTGGGAAATCATTACCAGACCTTTATTGATAACTTTGATGTCTTCGGTGAACCGCATACCACCACAGGTGGCGGATTGTTTGTTGAAGGTTGGTTAAAAGATCTCTATCAGGAGAATGCATCCGTGCTGGTTATCAATCCTGACGGCAAAATCTTTGCGGCCTGGGTGGTTCCGGAGTCGGACGTCATTCATTACCAGTCTTCTGATAATAGCCCGGTTATTCATGCCGATATTCAGCAATGGGCTGCCAGATTCAATGCTTTGCATTTTGCAACGAACATCCAGGCAGGTCTCGCGTTTGACGGGGACTGGGCTGGCGAATTCGAGAACGACTCGACGTTAACACTGCGGTTAGCTGAATCAGGCAACCGGATCACCGGCTCTTATTGCTATATCTCCCAGAGAGGAAACCGCATAGATTGCCCTGAAGATGATGAGCAAAATCTTAGCGGTACGATCGCTGGCAATCGTGTCAACGTTGAGTTCAACTCATCATTTGGCGGCGTAGGCGGTCGGGCTGTTCTGGAAATAAAGGGGAGTGAGATGGAATGGCGTTTAGTTACTCCTCCTCAAAAAGGAAATTATTATGCTCCGCAGCGTTATACGTTACGTAAAGCCGCTTCGGTTCAAAACGCTGAAACCAGAAAACTGGACACCGAAAGGTTCGCTATTTCTCTTATAAATAAGTGCGGTCATTTTGATAGCGAATGTGACCAGATGGTCTATCTCGGCGTGCGCAAAAGCGATAACAGTACGATCTCCTTAAGGGGAAAAACGTTGCACGACTCCGCAGGTAAAATAATCGGCTCAACGTACAAGAATGGCGAGACCGTTTACACCGTAACGTATGCACCTGTGAAATTGGTTGTCAGCAAAGGCAGTCATGTTTTAGTCGAACAGTCAGGCCAGTGGCTTAAATAACTATACAGCCAGCCAAAAGGCCAGCACGGATTGGCCTCTTTTGTTTCTCACAATATTAATCATCCCGAGTTCACTTATGAAATACACCCTCCAGGAAGGTTCGTTTTCCCTTTTTCCTGCCGCCTGGCAGGATAACAGCATGAACATCATTCGTGATGACGAGAGCGGATTATCCGTGGTGGTCAGTCGCGGCGTCATCCCGGATGGCAGCAATTACGAACAAGAGTTTCACCGCCAGTGGGATGTGCTGCGTTCTCAGATGGGTGAGATCGCCCAGAGCGAATTTCAGCACGTAAAAGCCGGGCCTGACGGAAAAATAAACGGGCTGGAAGTTGAGACCACCTTTGACCGTAACGGCCAGCGCCTGTGGCAAAAACAGCTTGCCGTGCAGACACCGGACAAACCGGTACTGATGATTTTTACCCTCTCGGCCTTAAAAGCCTTTACGGAAGAGGACGAGGCGCGCTGGAGCGCACTGAAGCAAAGTCTGACGCTAAACGACAACCGGAATGTGTAAGGCATGAGCGATAACAACGCGGCCCGTAAGGGCGACGAGATTATTCACTCCAGCATTTTTGCTGATATAACCAGCATTGTGGCGGAAGGTGCCGCCTATGCGGTGATTGGCGCGGCGGTGGGCGCGGCAGCTACCGTGGCGGCGCCACTGCTGGGAGCCGGGGCGGCAGCCGCAGGCGTGGCGGCGATCGGATCCAGCTGTCTGCTGAGCGGCATTATTGGGGGTGTCCTGGCGAACGTTGCGGGGATCACCGACGATATCAGCAACGCCGCTGAAGGGCTGGGCAACGCGCTTTTCCCGCCGTCGCCTGCGGGTAAGATCACTACCGGTTCCAGCAACGTTCTTACCAATGCGATCCCCGCTGCACGCGCAGCCGGGACCTTGACGCCTACCGATACTCCTTCCCCTGAGCCGCAGTCTCCGGGCAGCTTTGCCGACTACGCGGGCATGCTGCTTGCCGCTGCCGGACAGTTCGGCAGCGAAATGTGGCAGCCGAGCGTGGCCTCTGCCGCTGCCGGGACCTCGCCGCTGGAAGAAGACAAGGTGGCGTGCGAGAAACACTCCGGGCCGCAGTATCTGGCGGAAGGCTCCAAAAGCGTCTTTATCAACGGGCAGCCCGCGGTGCGTGCGAAAGATCGCACCACCTGCGAAGGCACCGTTTCCGACGACGTCTCCCCGAACGTGATCATCGGCGGCGACACCCTCACGGTTCGCGATATTAAAAGCGGCAAAACGCCGGGCCTGGCGCTGGGGATGATTGCGCTCTCCCTGCTGCGCGGGCGTCCGGGCAAGATCCTGAAAAACATGCCCTGCGCGCTGGCTGCTGCCGGTGGCGGGATGCTGGCTGATATGGCCGTCAACGCCGTGTTCGGCTCCTCGCACCCGGTTCACGCCGCTACCGGCGTGAAGGTGCTGAATGACGACGACGAACTCGATTTCTCGCTGCCGGGGCGCTTTCCGCTACGCTGGCAACGCAGCTACAACAGCCTGACCACCCGCGAAGGGCTGTTTGGTCTGGGCTGGGCTACCACCTTTGACAGCTATCTGACGCTGGAAGAAAACAACGCCACCTGGTTCGATGAAACCGGGCGCGAGCTGAGCTTTGAACTGCCGCCGGTCGACCGCGCGTTTTACAGCATCAGCGAAGGCATTATCATCCGCCGCAATGAGAGCGGCGACGTGGCGATTGCCGACGATGACGGCGCGGTGTGGCGTCTGTATAAACAGACCCGCGCCAACCCAGCCATCCTGCGCCTGGCCTCCCTCAGCGACGAGTACGGCAACGCGTTGCTGACGGCGTGGGATGAACACGGGCGGCTGGTCGGTCTGCACGATGAGCCGCGGGCGATCGACGTCACTCTGCGTTATGAAAATGAACGTTTCCCGCAGCGCGTTACCTCGGCGAGCCATTTTGACGGCAACCAGACATGGCCGCTGATGCAGTGGGGGTATGACGCGCGCGGCCAGCTGGCCAGCGCAACGGATGCCTCCGGCGTGGTTACCCGTGAATACCGTTATAACGATGATGGCCTGATGGTCTGGCACCGTCTGCCGGGCGGGCTGGAGAGCGAATACCGCTGGCAAAAATTCGACCACTGGCGCGTGGTGGAAAACCGCACCAGCACCGGCGACGGCTGTCGCTTTAGCTACGATTTAGCCGCCGGGCTGACGACCGTCGATCACTACGACGGTCAGACGCGAAAGCATTACTGGAACGCGCAAAACCTGATTGTTCGCTACGTTGACGAGCGCGGTGAGAACTGGCGCTACGAGTGGGATGACAACGAACTCCTCACGCGTCGCATCGATCCGCTGGGTAATGCCGTTACCTTCGTCTATGACGAGATGGGCAACCGGGTGCAGGAGATCGACGCCGACGGCAATACCCGCACCACCACCTGGCTGGAGCACCGTGCGCTTCCGGCGTCCATCATCGAAGCCGACGGTAGCGCCACCCGGTTCCTGTATGACGAACATCACGGGCTGAAACGCGTGGTGGATCCGATGGGGCAGACCACGCTGCTTCGTCGGGACGAGTTTGGTCAGGTTGTGGAAGAAGTCGATGCCGCCGGGAACAGCCGTTACCAGGAGTACAACGAGGCCGGGCAGATGGTGCGTGCGACGGACTGTTCGGGCCGTGTGACACAATACCGTTATCATCCGCTGGGCTGGCTGGTGGCTGAGATAAGCGCCGACGGCGAAGAGACGCGTTACCGCTACGACGCCGCGGGGCGTCCGGTGCAGCTCGATCGCCCGGAAGGGTGGACAGAGTCGCTCAAATGGAACGAACGTGGTCTGCCGGTGAAGCATGCGGGCGCCGACGGGAAAGAGAGCGAGTTCAGATACGACGAGGCAGGGCGCTTAACCGCCACCCGTAATACGCAGGGTGAAGAGGTGCGCCGCCGCTGGGACAGCCGCGGGCGTCTGATTGCCCTGGAAAACGAAAACGGCGAAGCGTACCAGTTCCGCTGGGGTGCGGACTCGCTGCTGCTGGAAGAGGTAGGGCTCGATGGCGTGGCCTCGCAGTATCGCTACGATGCCTGCGGGCGTACGATAGCGCGCACCTTTGCCGCCGAACATCCGGAGGCCATTACCCATGCCTTTGCCTGGAGCGCGAGCGGCCAACTGGTCGCCCGCACCACGCCGGAAGGGCAGACCCGCTACCACTACACCCCGTCCGGCCTTCTGAGCCGGATTGGGCTGCATCCCGCGCTTTCAGCCGATGCCTGGAGTGCCGAGGCCGAGCAGGAGCTTGTGTTTGAGTATGACGCGCTCGGGCGCGTCACGCGCGAAACGGGCGAGCACGGGGAGCTGGCGTGGGAGTATGACGCGCTGGGTAACCGCACCTCCGTCACGCTGCCCGATGGCCGGGAGCTGAAACAGTTCTACTACGGCAGCGGGCATCTGCTCAGCATCGCGCTTGATAAGCTCTCGGTCTCCGACTTTACCCGCGACGAACTTCACCGTGAAACCAGCCGTACGCAGGGGCTGCTAACCACACGCAGCGAATATGACCGTCTCGGTCGACTGCATCGCCGGGATGTTTTTACCGGCAATGCCCAGCGCCCGTCGCCGCGCCGCTGGTCCCGCCGCTGGGATTACGACTATCGCAATAACCTGGTCCGCGAAGAGCGGGACGATAACCCGTTCAGTTGGTACCGCTGGCAGTACGACAGCGCCGGACGTCTGCTGGTTCAGGACGGCACGCTGCCCGGCCAGGAGCAGTGGCGCTGGGATGCTGCCGGTAACCCGCTCGAAGGCTCTGCTGAGAAGGTCACGCACAACCGCCTGACGCAGCTGAACGGCATTCGCTGGTGCTATGACATCCATGGCCGCACCGTTGAGAAGGATAACGGCCAGACCCGCTGGCACTACCGCTACGACGGCGAGCACCGCCTGACGGAGGTCATCAGCCAGCCACGGGACCGCAACAGACCGCAGACGGAGGTCAGCTTCCGCTACGATCCGCTCGGGCGACGCATCAGCAAAACGCGCCGCCAGATGCTGGGCGGGCAGCCAACCGGTAAGCCTGTCACCACGCGGTTTGTCTGGGAAGGGTTCCGGCTGTTGCAGGAGGTGCACGGGGATGTGCCGCTGACCTACGTCTACAGCGATCAGGACAGCTACGATCCGCTGGCGCGAATTGACGGCGTTGATGCCCCGGAAATCTTCTGGTTCCACTGTCAGCCCAACGGCACACCGGAGCGGATGACGGATAGCGAAGGGCAGGTGCGCTGGGAAGGGGTGAACAGCGCCTGGGGCAAACTGCTGCGGGAAAGCGAAACGCAGGTATCAGGATATTCTCAGAACCTGCGCATGCAGGGGCAATACCTGGACCGTGAGACAGGGCTGCACTACAATCTGTTCCGGTATTACGACCCGGACTGCGGACGGTTTACGCAGCAGGACCCGATAGGGCTGGCGGGGGGGATAAACTTATATAAATATACTGTTAACCCTCTTACCTGGATAGATCCACTGGGATTAGCTGGTTGCACTTTAACAAAATCGAAGTCAAAAAATTACGAATACGTTTTGAAATTGAAACGCTCTGAATATCCAGCAACGTTTGGTCACATATCAGATGCGATCGATTTAGGACATGCAAAGGTTGTAACAATCCAACGAGGCACTGCAAAAGCTAACAGGAAAACGAGTCTTAAAAATATCAAAACTAAGCCAGGATACGATCGTGATGAATGGCCTATGGCGATGTTTAAAGAAGGCGGTGATGGTGCTAGTGTAAGATATATAGATCCTAGCGATAACCGTGGTGCAGGTTCAAGCATTGGTAATGTTTTATCAGAACTGCCAGATGGTACAAGAATAAAAGTCGAGGTAATATAATGAGTGATAAAAACACACAAACAGTTGACCTACTGATTTCACATAGTCAAATATTGCTACGATCACGAGACTATGATGAAAAACTGAGTCAGTGGGGTAAAGGTAATGTATCTCAAGGTGCTGTGATTCATAAAGATTATGTTATTTTTGATCCTTTACCAGAGGACGCATTTGGAGCGAACGTAAATATCAAAATAGAGAATGCTTTTAATTTAGATGAAAATGCTCAACGCTGCATTGTAGTGCCATTTTTTATTACAGATAAAAATAAGCTTCAGGTGGCTTCTGCGACAGAGAAATTTGACATAAACATAAATGTAACCAACAAAACGTATTCGCTCTATTATGAGATTTGTGAAGGGGATGAAATTTATTACAATTTCACTCTTGTGCCGGAAAAAGACACTGTCACAGCTAAGTTTTTATTAGACGACCCTTGGGGCGGAAAAAAAGATAATCCACTCAAAGAAGGTGTTTTTTAACGTTAATAATAACTAAATAAGAACGAAAAAAATCCACGCCAAAGCGTGGATTTTTTTAATTCAAAACTAATCAGACGTTAAACAAGAAGTTCATCACATCGCCATCTTTAACGATGTAGTCTTTCCCTTCCGCACGCATCTTGCCAGCTTCTTTCGCGCCTTGCTCACCCTTGTAGGTGATAAAGTCTTCAAACGCGATAGTCTGCGCACGAATGAAGCCCTTCTCGAAGTCGGTGTGGATCTTACCGGCCGCCTGAGGCGCAGTCGCACCCACAGGGATGGTCCACGCACGCACTTCTTTTACGCCAGCGGTGAAGTAGGTTTGCAGGTTCAGCAGCTCATAGCCCGCGCGGATCACGCGGTTCAGGCCCGGCTCTTCCAGACCCAGTTCGGCCATGAACTCTTCACGGTCGGCATCGTCCAGCTCGGCGATATCAGATTCAACGGCCGCGCACACGGCAACAACCACAGAACCTTCAGCCGCGGCAATTTCACGTACTTTGTCGAGGTACGGGTTGTTCTCGAAACCGTCTTCGTTAACGTTGGCGATGTACATGGTTGGCTTCAGGGTCAGGAAGCTCAGGTATTTGATCGCCGCTTTGTCTTCTTCAGTCAGGTTTTTCAGCGCGCGCAGCATGCCCGCGTTTTCCAGCTGTGGCAGACATTTTTCCAGGGCAGCCAGTTCCGCTTTCGCGTCCTTGTCGCCGCCTTTGGCTTTCTTCTGCACGCGGTGAATGGCGCGCTCGCAGGTGTCGAGGTCAGAGAGGGCCAGCTCGGTGTTGATGACGTCGATGTCGTCAGCCGGATCCACTTTGTTGTTAACGTGGATAATGTTGTCGTTCTCGAAGCAGCGCACAACGTGGCCGATCGCTTCTGTTTCACGGATGTTGGTCAGGAACTGGTTGCCCAAGCCTTCACCTTTGGATGCGCCTTTTACCAGGCCCGCGATGTCCACGAACTCCATGGTAGTTGGCAGAATGCGCTGCGGCTTCACGATTTCCGCGAGCTGGTCCAGACGCGGATCGGGCATAGGAACAACACCGGTGTTCGGCTCGATGGTACAGAACGGGAAGTTCGCCGCTTCAATACCTGCCTTGGTGAGCGCGTTGAACAGGGTGGATTTGCCCACGTTTGGCAGACCGACGATACCGCATTTGAATCCCATTTCTAAATCACCTTAATATCTTGATAATCAATCCGTTAACGATAACCGATTGAAGAAAAGTAAATAACTACGCCTATTATACACGTAACCCGCACGACGCGCGGTAAAAAAGCCCCATGGCGCCGATTATTGCGCTTTGAAAGCGTGCAGTCGATTGGTGGCTTTCGTCAGGCCGTCCTGAAGCCAAATCTCGGTGCAGCGGGCCGCTTCGTCCACCGCTTCGTCAATCAACTTCTGCTCAGAAACCGGTGGTTTACCCAGTACGAAACCAACAACTTTGTTTTTATCGCCCGGATGGCCGATTCCCACGCGCAAACGGTGGAAATTAGGATTATTACCCAGTTTGCTGATGATGTCTTTAAGGCCGTTGTGGCCGCCATGACCGCCGCCCAGCTTGAACTTCGCCACGCCTGGCGGCAGATCCAGTTCGTCGTGGGCCACCAGTATCTCATCCGGATTGATGCGATAAAACGTTGCCATAGCCGCCACGGCTTTGCCGCTCAGGTTCATAAAGGTGGTTGGCACCAGCAACCGCACGTCAGCACCCGCAAGATTGATGCGTGAGGTATACCCGTAAAACTTGGGTTCTTCACGCAGGGGCGCGCGCAGACGTTCCGCCAGCAGATCAATATACCAGGCGCCGGCGTTATGGCGGGTAGCGGCATACTCTGCGCCCGGATTGGCGAGGCCGACAATCAGTTTAATCGTCACGATTTACTTCCTAATGGGTTCCAGATCTGGCGCGTAGTTTACTGTCTGGCGCGCCGCTTGACAAAGTTCTGCCTGCTGTACACCGAAATGCGAATAATTTCTTCTTTGAACAATTAGAATTTCAAGCTGTTCAATGTCTTATTTGTAAATTTTTGTCCGGGAGTTATCTGTAAATGTGATCATTCACGCAACTCATATAAGTGGCGTTGTCTATACTTTACACACAAGGAGAAGGGGTTTTTCCCCTGACAACCCAAAGTTCCGGAGGTGACATATGAAACGCAAAAACGCTTCAATGCTCGGTAACGTGCTAATGGGGTTGGGACTGTTCGTGATGGTCGCCGGTGTCGGTTATTCAATTTTAAACCAATTACCGCAGCTTGACCTCCCACAATACTTTGCGCATGGCGCGGTGCTGAGTATCTTCCTCGGTGCGGTATTGTGGCTCGCCGGGGCGCGTGTGAGCGGACATGAGGAAGTCTGCGATAAATACTGGTGGGTGCGCCATTACGATAAACGATGCCGCCGTGACCAGCATAAGCACGGCTAGTGCCCCATAAAGAACACCGAAACGACTTCATCTGAAGTCGTTTTTTTTTGCATGACGCATTGACCCTCACGTAACGTAAGGCTTCAGAGTAGCGACACTGGCAGAACAAAAGGAGCCGTTATGTTGATTCAGGTGGGTGAACTGGCGAAACGCGCAGGGATCACCGTGCGGACTTTGCATCACTACGAGCAAACAGGGCTGTTGTTACCTTCTGCCAGAAGCGCGGCAGGCTACCGGCTTTATAACCTGGCGGATGTGCAACGTCTGCATATGATCCAGACGCTGGCAAAAGCCGGTCTGGAGCTTGCCGAAATCAGGGATTTTCTGGAACAGCGTTCGCTGTCATTAGCGGAATTACTCGACGGGCAAATCACTTTGCTGGACAAGCAACTGCGTAGCATCCATACGCTGCGCAACCGGCTGGTGGAATTGCGTACCGGGCTGACCGACGATGCGACGCCGGATCTGGAATCCTGGCTACAGACTCTGGAGTTAATGAATATGTACGATCGCTGGTTTAGCAAAGAAGAATTGCAGCAACTGCCGTTTGCGGTAGAGAAAGAGGCGCTGGCGGATATCTGGTCGGGTCTGGTGACGGAGGTTAAACACTTACTGGAACAGAACGTCAGCGTCACGGACGCGCGGGCGACCGATTTGGCTTCACGGTGGATGGAACGCCTGGAACAGGATACCGCAGGCAAACCGGAATTTTTGACCCGTCTGAACGAAATGCACAGCGTGGAGCCGCAGATGCAGGAGCAAACCGGCATTACACCGGAGATTGCGGATTACATCACGCGGGCGTTTGCCGAATCAAAGCTCAGCATCTGGGAGAAATATCTCACTGCCGAAGAGATGGCCTTTACCCGGGCGCACTACTTTGACCGGATGATGGAGTGGCCGCCGCTGGTGGCAAAGCTGCATCAGGCGCAGCGGGATAATCTCAGTCCCGCTTCTGACGATGCGCAAAAGCTGGCAGAAAAGTGGCTGGTTTTATTCCAGTCCTATGCGGGAACAAATCCGCAGACCCAGCAAAAATTTCGTCTCGCCATGCAGCAGGAGCCGCATCTGATGAAAGGTACGTGGATGACGCCTGCCGTGCTTGAATGGCTCCAGCAGGCGATCGGGGTGATGATGCAAAGACGTGTCTCTGCATCAGATGACTCACAGATCCGCTAATGCAGCTTCACGGTTAGGGTAGAAGGACAATCGGCTAGGGATCGGCTGCACGCCCGCGCGCGCCATGGTGCGCAGGGGCTGGAATTCGAGGTTACTGATCCGCAGCTCGCAGCCTTCCGGCAGGCGGGCAACAAAGCGCTGGAAGGCATCCAGACCGCCGGCATCCAACACCGGGACGGCATCCCACTTCAGCACCACAATCCGTTTGCCCGCGATGCGGGACGCCAGATCGCTGAACAAACCTTCCGCCGCGGCGAAGAACAGCGGGCCAATCACGCGCAGCACCAGCACATCGTCAGGCACCTCAACGTTAACCGGAGAGAGACGCGTCATCTGCGCGATGCGGCGCATAAACAGCAGCGAGGCCAGCACTATGCCGACGCTGATAGCGATAACCATATCAAACAGCACGGTCAGCGACATGCAGATCAGCATCACGATGATGTCGTCTTTCGGCGCACGGCGCAGCAGATTCACCACCTTATGCGCCTCACTCATATTCCAGGCCACCATCAGCAGCAGCGCAGCCATGGCAGAGAGCGGAAGCCATGAAAGCAGTGGGGCAAGGATCAGCAGCGCCATGATCACCAGCAGGGAGTGAATGACCGCGGAAACCGGTGATGTCGCGCCCGCACGTACGTTCGCGGCGGAACGGGCAATCGCAGCCGTAGCCGTAATACCGCCGAAGAACGGTGCAACGATGTTCCCTAAGCCCTGACCGACCAGTTCGCTGTTGGCTTTGTGCTTAGTGCCGGTCATGCCGTCGAGCACGACGGCGCAGAGCAGGGATTCAATCGCGCCCAGCATTGCCATGGAGAACGCGGCAGGCAGCAGAGCGCGAAGGGAATCCCAGCTCAGGGTGAAGCTGGAGCCCGGCATGTCCCACGGCAGAACCAGCTGCGGCAGCAGCTGCGGAATACCGTTACCCTGTGAGCCATCCGCCAGAACATAGTGGAACTGGGAGCCAATGGTGGCGACCTGTCCACCGAGCAGGTTGACGACGCCCATCACCGCGCAGCCCAGCAGCAGAGCGGGGAGATGCCCCGGGAGACGAATGCCTAAGCGAGGCCAGACGATGAGTGTGCCGAGGGTAACGATGCCAATGGCTGCATCGCCCAGGTTGGCCGTCGGCAACGCCATAAACAGCGCGCCCACTTTCTGTAAGTAGTGCTCCGGAACATGGGCCATTTGCAGGCCGAGGAAATCCTTAATCTGCATGGTCCCGATGGTAATCCCAATCCCCGAGGTGAACCCCAGCGTCACGGAAAGGGGAATATATTCAATCAGGCGACCAAAGCGGGCCAGACCGAACAGAATTAAAAAGATGCCGGACATCAGGGTGGCAACCAGCAGGCCTGCCAGACCAAACTGTTGGGAAACCGGGTAGAGGATCACCACAAAGGCGGCAGTTGGGCCGGAGACGCTGAAGCGGGACCCGCCCGTCAGCGCAATCACAATCCCCGCAACGGCTGAGGTGTACAGCCCGTACTGCGGCGCGACGCCGCTACCAATCGCCAGTGCCATCGCCAGCGGGATGGCAATAATCCCGACGGTGATCCCGGCTATCAGGTCACGAACAAAGCGTGACGACGTGTATTTCTCTTTCCAGCAGGCGTCGATGAGGGCGCGAAAGGGCAGAACATGTGAGGAGGTTACGTTTTTCACAATTATCTATCATCCGTGTGCGCATCATCTGTCATATGAATGGCAGGTGAAGGAGGCATAAGTCATACAAATAAATACTATAAACAAAAAAACCCGCCGTAGCGGGTTTTTTAGCCGTGTTCGATCAGTGTTCGAACATTGCAGAGATGGATTCTTCGTTGCTGATACGACGAATCGCTTCGGCCAGCATCCCGGACAGGGTCAACGTACGCACGTTTGGCAGCGCTTTGATCTCGTCACTCAGTGGAATGGTATCGCATACCACAACTTCGTCGATGACGGAGTTACGCAGGTTGTTTACCGCATTGCCGGAGAAGATCGGGTGAGTCGCGTAAGCGAATACGCGTTTCGCACCACGCTCTTTCAGCGCTTCAGCGGCTTTACACAGCGTACCGCCGGTATCGATCATGTCGTCCACCAACACGCAGTCGCGGCCAGCCACGTCACCGATGATGTGCATCACCTGTGAAACGTTAGCACGCGGACGGCGTTTGTCGATGATCGCCATGTCGGTATCGTTCAGCAGCTTCGCGATAGCTCGAGCACGTACCACGCCGCCGATGTCTGGAGAAACCACAATCGGGTTGTCCAGATTCAGTTGCAGCATGTCTTCCAGCAGGATTGGGCTGCCGAAAACGTTATCAACCGGCACGTCGAAGAAGCCCTGGATCTGCTCTGCGTGCAGGTCGACCGTCAGTACGCGGTCAACGCCGACGCTGGAGAGGAAGTCTGCGACAACTTTAGCGGTGATTGGCACACGCGCGGAACGGACGCGACGGTCCTGACGTGCATAGCCAAAGTAAGGAATAACAGCAGTGATACGGCCAGCAGAAGCGCGACGCAGCGCGTCGACCATAACAACCAATTCCATCAGGTTGTCGTTCGTTGGAGCACAGGTGGACTGGATGATGAAAATATCACCACCGCGTACATTTTCGTTAATTTGTACGCTGACTTCGCCGTCGCTAAAGCGACCTACAGCGGCGTCGCCGAGGGAAGTGTACAGGCGGTTGGCAATACGTTGTGCTAGTTCCGGGGTGGCGTTACCAGCAAAAAGCTTCATATCAGGCACGAGAAGAACCTCAGGCATGCGTCCAGTGGTGGATAGCGTTCGCCGCAAACTGCGGGGCCTAAGCAAACGCTATCCAGGCGGTGTATTAAAGAGCGCGATGCAACGTCTGGAACAGGGTGACGTTGTCACCGAAACTCAGTCTGCGCCAGAATGGCCTGCTGTAGGGGGGAGGTGTTCATCCCGCGTGCTACAAAACCATGCAGCCAATCCGGCGCTTGCTCAAGCACCTGACGGGCGGCGGATTCGGTGTCAAATTCAGCAAAGACACAGGCCCCTGTACCGGTCAGGCGCGACGGCGCGTATTCTAACAGCCAGGAAAGCACCGCATCAACCTCGCGAAAACGTTTTCTTGCGATATCCTCGCAATCGTTGCTGAATTCACAATTTAATAACGTTTTTATTGACCGTACCGGGGTATTTCTTTTCAGGTCAGGATCTTTAAAGATGACCGGGGTAGGAATGCTCACGCCAGGGTGAACGATCAGATACCATTTTTCCGGCGGATCGACCGGCGTGAGGATTTCGCCCACCCCTTCAGCAAACGCCGCGTGGCCGCGCACAAACACTGGTACATCGGCGCCCAGCGTCAACCCTAACGCTGCCAGCTCGTCCGTTGTCAGACCGCAGCCCCACAGATGGTTAAGCGCCACCAAAACGGTTGCAGCATTTGACGAACCGCCGCCAAGACCGCCGCCCATCGGCAGGCGTTTGTCGATACGGATATCCGCACCGCTTCCCGCTGGCAGACGACCCGACGACGACGCCGTTTTCATCAGCAGGCGGGCAGCGCGCACGATCAGGTTATCGTCATGCGCCACGCCGTCGACTGGCGTCAGCAGGCAAATCTGCCCGTCCTGACGCGGTTCGATTGAGATCGTGTCGCCGTAGTCGACAAACTGAAACAGGGTTTGCAGGGTGTGATAGCCGTCAGCGCGCTGCCCGGTAATGTAGAGAAACAGGTTCAGTTTTGCGGGAGAGGGCCAGTGGGTCATCATTTAACGATCCAGTTATCCATTTTCAGCTTGATACGCTGGCTACCCTGCGTCAGCTCCATATTGGACGGCAGCGATGGTTGCGTCTTGCTGTCATACGCGCTGTACACCACTTTCCAGGTTTTACCGCCCTGGGTGTAGTTAACCTGGCTCAGACGGTATTGGTCATCAAGCGTATAGTCGGTGGCGTCACCCGGCAGGCCAAGGATCCACTGGCGCAGACTATTGAGCGGAATCGGCATCCCGGTCAGCTTGCCAATCATCTCTTCGGCGTCGGTCGCGGTGTAGTGCTGGCCTTTGTTATCGGTGATCTGCGCTTCGCCAGGCTTCGCGTTAAGCTCCAGCTCGGTGCTGCCCAGCGGGTTGAGCAGCAGCAGGCGATAGTTGTCCTGCCCCGTTTGCTGCCAGAAGAAGCGAGCATAAACTTTTTGTTCGTCAGACAGATATGCAAATGCACCGCGGGTCTGGTACTGGCTTAATTTCAGCACATCCTGCTGGTGCTGACGCCACTGCGGTGAGTCGGGGCTTTTGCCCGGGCCTTTCGGCTGATGAACGGAACAGGCGGTCAGAACCAGGGCCGCCAGAGGCAGCAGGCGAATCATTCGGGTCATAATGATGACAAATCCTTGAGATACGTTGCAGTTATAACTGTTAATGCTAGCGTTGAAGGGTGCCACCGTCTACGTTCAAATTATCTCAAAGCGCGGCGTAAGCTATTACTCCGAAAGGGGGCAGTCTCTTTTATTGGTCTCGCGCATCCTGTATGATGCGTCCTGCTAACCTTATTAACGCTGGTACTACTCCCGCTCAACATGACCCTATTAGCACTCGGTATTAACCACAAAACGGCCCCGGTTTCACTGCGAGAACGCGTTACGTTTTCGCCGGATACGCTCGACCTGGCGCTGGATAGCCTGCTTGCACAGCCGATGGTGCAGGGTGGCGTGGTGCTGTCGACGTGCAACCGTACCGAGCTCTATTTAAGCGTGGAAGAGCAGGACAACCTGCACGAGGCGCTGATCCGCTGGCTATGTGACTATCACAACCTCAACGAAGAAGAGCTGCGCAACAGCCTGTACTGGCATCAGGATAACGATGCGGTCAGCCATCTGATGCGTGTGGCCAGCGGTCTGGATTCGCTGGTGCTGGGCGAGCCGCAGATCCTCGGCCAGGTGAAAAAAGCCTTCGCGGATTCCCAGAAAGGGCATCTGAAAGCCAGCGAACTGGAGCGAATGTTCCAGAAGTCATTCTCCGTGGCGAAGCGTGTGCGAACCGAAACCGACATTGGCGCCAGTGCGGTTTCGGTTGCTTTCGCGGCCTGTACTCTTGCCCGTCAAATCTTTGAATCGCTGTCGACCGTCACAGTACTGCTGGTGGGGGCGGGCGAAACCATCGAGCTGGTGGCGCGCCATCTTCGCGAACACAAGGTGAAGAAGATGATCATCGCTAACCGCACCCGCGAACGTGCGCAGGTGCTGGCAGATGAAGTGGGCGCTGAGGTGATTGCGCTGAGCGACATCGATGAACGTCTGAAAGAGGCGGACATAATTATCAGTTCTACCGCCAGCCCGCTGCCGATTATCGGGAAAGGGATGGTCGAGCGTGCGCTGAAATCCCGCCGCAATCAGCCGATGCTGCTGGTGGATATCGCCGTTCCGCGTGATGTCGAACCGGAAGTGGGCAAACTGGCGAACGCCTACCTGTACAGCGTGGATGACCTGCAAAGTATCATTTCGCACAACCTTGCCCAGCGTAAGGCGGCGGCTGTGCAGGCGGAAACCATCGTTGAACAGGAAACCAGCGAATTTATGGCCTGGCTGCGCGCGCAAAGCGTCAGCGAGACCATCCGCGAATACCGCGGTCAGGCGGAGCAGGTGCGTGATGACCTGACGGCCAAAGCGTTAGCGGCCCTTGAACAGGGCGGCGACGCGCAGGCGATTATGCAGGATTTAGCCTGGAAACTGACCAACCGCCTGATCCATGCCCCAACCAAATCTCTTCAGCAGGCTGCCCGTGACGGGGACGATGAACGCCTGACTATTCTGCGCAACAGCCTCGGGCTGGAATAGCGCCCTATACCCATTTTCTAAGACAAGGTGCATTTACGCCTATGAAGCCTTCTATCGTCGCTAAACTGGAAGCTCTGCACGAGCGCCATGAAGAAGTCCAGGCGCTGCTCGGCGATGCCGGGACCATTGCCGACCAGGAACGTTTTCGCGCGCTGTCGCGTGAATACGCGCAGTTAAGTGATGTTTCAAAATGCTTTACCGACTGGCGACAGGTCCAGGAAGATATCGAAACCGCGCAGATGATGCTCGACGATCCTGAAATGCGCGAGATGGCCCAGGAAGAGTTGCAGGACGCTAAAGCGCGGTCAGAAGAGATGGAGCAGCAGCTTCAGGTCCTTCTGCTGCCAAAAGATCCGGACGATGAGCGTAACGCTTTTGTGGAAGTCCGCGCCGGTACCGGCGGCGACGAAGCGGCGCTGTTCGCCGGAGATCTGTTCCGTATGTACAGCCGTTATGCGGAATCACGCCGCTGGCGCGTAGAGATCATGAGCGCCAACGAAGGCGAGCATGGCGGCTACAAAGAGGTTATCGCCAAAATCAGCGGCGACGGCGTTTATGGTCGGCTGAAGTTTGAATCCGGCGGTCACCGCGTGCAGCGCGTGCCTGCGACAGAATCTCAGGGACGCATTCACACCTCGGCCTGTACGGTGGCGGTCATGCCCGAGCTGCCGGAAGCGGAACTGCCGGATATCAACCCGGCGGATCTGCGCATCGACACCTTCCGCTCTTCAGGGGCGGGTGGTCAGCACGTTAACACCACCGACTCCGCTATCCGTATTACTCACCTGCCCACCGGGATTGTGGTTGAGTGTCAGGACGAGCGATCCCAGCACAAGAACAAAGCTAAGGCGTTATCCGTGCTGGGTGCCCGTATCCACGCGGCGGAAATGGCGAAACGCCAGCAGGCGGAAGCCTCTACCCGCCGTAACCTGCTGGGCAGCGGCGACCGTAGCGATCGTAACCGCACCTATAACTTCCCGCAGGGGCGCGTAACCGACCACCGCATCAACCTGACGCTCTACCGTCTGGATGAGGCAATGGAAGGCAAGCTCGATATGCTGATTGAGCCTATCGTGCAGGAATACCAGGCCGACCAGCTGGCGGCGCTGTCCGAGCAGGATTAATGGATTTTCAGCGCTGGTTACGTGAGGCGGCCCGTGAACTTTCAGAAAGTGAAAGCCCGAAGCGGGACGCCGAAATTCTGCTTGAGCATGTGACGGGTAAAGCCCGCACGTATCTGCTGGCTTTCGGCGAAACCGAACTGACAGCTGAACAGCTATCGCAGCTGGAGGCGCTGCTCGCCCGCCGTAAAACCGGCGAGCCGGTGGCGCATCTGGTTGGTGAGCGCGAGTTCTGGTCACTTCCGCTGTATGTCTCAGCGGCGACGCTGATCCCGCGCCCGGACACCGAGTGTCTGGTGGAGCAGGCGCTGGCGCGGTTACCGGCGCAGTCGTGTCAGATCCTCGATCTCGGTACCGGCACCGGTGCGATTGCGCTGGCGCTTGCCAGCGAGCGGCCGGACTGTACCGTGATGGCGGTAGACGTGATGCCTGATGCGGTCGCCCTCGCGCGGCGCAACGTTGAACGGCTGAGGCTGAACAATGTTTCCGTTCTGCGAAGCAGCTGGTTTGCCGCGCTTGAAAGCCGCATGTTCGAAATGATTGTCAGCAATCCGCCCTACATCGACGAAGACGATCCGCATCTCGCGCAGGGCGACGTGCGTTTTGAACCGTTGACCGCGCTGGTCGCTGCGAATCAGGGACTTGCGGATCTCGATCACATTGTGACAACGTCACGGCAACATTTGCTTCCCGGTGGCTGGCTGCTGGTGGAACATGGGTGGACGCAGGGAGAGGCGGTGCGAGCACTGTTTACGCGTGCCGGATACGCCGCCGTGGAAACCTGCCGGGATTACGGCGGCAATGAACGTCTGACGCTGGGGCAGTGGTCATGAGCCTGTTTACGCTGCTAATCTCCGTTCACCTGGTTTCCGTTGCCCTGACCATCGGCTTTTTCATTGTCCGCTACTGGTGGCGCTACAGCAATAATCCGCTGATTAACGCCCGCTGGGTACGTATCGCCCCACACGGTATCGACACAGTGCTGTTCCTTTCCGGAGCCGGGTTAATGTGGAAGACCGGCTATCTGCCATTTACTGATAAAGGCCTATGGCTGACTGAAAAGCTGTTTGGCGTTATCATCTACATCGTTTTGGGTTTTATCGCGCTTGGGCGTCATCGTCCGCGCAGCCAGCAGACAGGGTTTATCGCCTTTCTGCTGGGTCTGGTGGTGCTGTACATCATCATTAAACTCGCCACCACAAGAATACCGTTACTGGGGTAAGTCATGAGGTCCTTAGCCGATTTCGAATTTAACAAAGTGCCGCTATGCGATGGTATGATCCTGATTTCAGAGATGATCCGCGACGATTTCACATCACAGTACGTTTACGCTGAACTGGAAAATCTGGTCAGCCTGGCGCGCGAAGAGATCAATCAGGCACGTCCGCAAGACTGGCAATTAGAGAAGCTGATTGAGCTTTTCTACGGCGAATGGGGTTTCTGCGACACGCGAGGCGTGTATCGCCTGTCTGACGCACTGTGGCTGGACCAGGTGCTGAAAAATCGACAGGGTAGCGCCGTCGCGTTGGGCGCCATTTTACTGTGGGTTGCGCACCGACTGGATATTCCACTGGTGCCGGTCATTTTCCCCACGCAGATGATTTTGCGGGCGGAGTGGCTGGACGGTGAGATGTGGTTAATCAATCCGTTTAACGGCGACACGCTGGATGAGCATACGCTGGACGTCTGGCTGAAAGGCAACATCAGCCCGATAGCGGAGCTGTTCAATGAAGATCTCGATGAAGCCGATAACGCCGAAGTGATCCGCAAGCTGTTGGATACGCTGAAGTCTGCGCTGATGGAAGAGCGTCAGATGGAGCTGGCCCTGCGCGCAAGCGAAGTGCTGTTGCAGTTCAATCCGGAAGATCCGTACGAAATCCGCGACCGCGGCCTGATTTATGCGCAGCTCGACTGCGAACACGTGGCGCTGAATGATTTGAATTATTTCGTCGAGCAATGTCCGGAAGACCCGATCAGCGAAATGATTCGCGCGCAGATCAACGCGATCGCGCATAAACACATTACACTGCATTAATCTTAATTCCGATTCACACCTGAATAAGGCGATCCTATGAAACAAAAAGTGGTTAGCATTGGTGATATCAACGTGGCAAACGACCTGCCGTTCGTGCTGTTTGGCGGTATGAACGTTCTGGAATCCCGCGATCTCGCTATGCGCATCTGCGAACACTACGTGACCGTGACCCAAAAGCTGGGCATCCCGTACGTGTTTAAAGCCTCTTTTGACAAAGCCAACCGCTCCTCCATTCACTCCTACCGTGGCCCGGGCCTGGAAGAGGGGATGAAGATTTTCCAGGAGCTGAAACAGACGTTTGGCGTTAAAGTGATCACCGACGTGCACGAAGCGTCTCAGGCACAGCCCGTGGCTGATGTGGTAGACGTGATTCAGCTTCCGGCGTTCCTGGCGCGCCAGACTGACCTGGTAGAAGCGATGGCGAAAACCGGTGCCGTGATTAACGTGAAAAAACCGCAGTTCGTGAGCCCTGGCCAGATGGGTAATATCGTCGATAAGTTTATCGAAGGTGGTAACGACCAGGTGATCCTGTGCGACCGTGGTTCAAACTTCGGTTATGACAACCTGGTTGTGGATATGCTGGGCTTCAGCGTAATGAAGAACGTCTCTAACCAGTCTCCGGTGATTTTCGACGTGACCCACTCCCTGCAATGTCGCGACCCGTTTGGCGCCGCGTCTGGCGGGCGTCGTGCGCAGGTGACCGAACTGGCGCGCGCCGGTATGGCAACCGGCCTGGCGGGTCTGTTCATTGAAGCGCACCCGGATCCGGTTAACGCGAAATGCGACGGTCCATCCGCGCTGCCGCTGGATAAGCTGGAGCCATTCCTGAAACAGATTAAAGCGATTGACGATCTGGTGAAGAGCTTCGACGAGCTGGATACCAGCAACTAATAAAAAACCCGCTTCGGCGGGTTTTTCTTTGCCCGGCGGCGCTACGCTTGCGCGGGCCTACGGGTTTCGTAGGCCGGGTAAGCGCAGCGCCACCCGGCAAAAAAATTACGCAAATATCGTCATCAGATACGCAATAAACAGCGCCATATGCGCCGCGCCGTTCAGCACATTGGTGCGGCCGGTTGAGAAGGAAATCTGGCACAGTAGTAGCGACGCTACCATCACAATCATCTCTGGTGCACCCAGCGCAAACTGCAATTCATTCCCCGTCATAAAGGCAATAAGCGTTACCACCGGAACGGTAAGGGAGATGGTCGCCAGAACGGAGCCAAAGAACAGATTCATCGCACGCTGCACCTGATTATTGAGCACCGCTTTCAGCGCTCCCAGGCCTTCTGGCGACAGGATCAACAGGGCTACCAGGAAACCGGTAAAGGCGACCGGCGCGTTCAGTTCAGTTAACAGCGCCTCCAGCGGGTTCGCATTCATCTTGGTGACCGCAATTACCGCAATCAGATGCACGATCAGCCAAACCGTGTGCCACGCGCTGCTGTGGGCCGACGGCTTACCGTGATGCGGGTCATCATCGTCGCCGTCGTCTTCATGCTCGTAAACAAACAGGCTCTGGTGCGTTTTGGTCTGGATCAGCAAGAACACGCCGTACATTGCCGCGGAAATCAGCGCCACCAGCAGCGCCTGGCCGGTAGTGAAGTTTGCGCCCGGCAATGCCATCGGGAATACCAGCACGATAATCGCCAGCGGGAACAGGGCGATCAGATACTGTTTAATGCCAAAAAGGTTCATGTACTGGGTGGCAAATTTGCGGCCACCTAATAAAAGCGAAAAACCGACCAGGCCGCCGGTAACAATCATAATGATGGAGTAGAGCGTATCGCGCATTAACGTTGGTGCGGCGTCGCCGGTGGCCATTAATGCGGAAATTAGACTGACCTCAAGAATCACAACCGAAAGGCTTAAAATTAATGACCCATACGGCTCTCCAAGACGGTGGGCTAAAACATCCGCATGGCGTACCACGCTAAATGCACTGGTTAAAATACCCACCAGAGCCAGAATATTGATCCCCACAACCACTGGCAATGACTGACTGCTTCCCCAGAAGAGCAGCACAGCCAGTGCCAGAACCGGGAAAATGAGAGAGGTCTCCTTGTGGCGGGTCTTTACCGCCTCGTGTGTTGCTGTCATGTGTTTCTCCAACAGTGCAGGTGCTTGTAATTATAGATAGATTTTGAGGGTGTTAAATTAACAGAAAACGGTTAAATACCCTGTATTTTTTACTTAATTTTACCCTTTAATGGGAATTTTCTTCCTGAAGCTTATAATACCTTATTTACACAAAATAATAATTTAATAACAATGCCTTGCACTCTTAAATAGTTCATTTCTCGCTGTCGGCTGGCACCCTGGCGTATCGTCGTCCACACTTATCTTTTAACCAAAAGAGAGGTTAGCGATGCCATACAAATCGAAAAGCGAATTACCGGATAACGTGCAAAACGTACTGCCTGCCCACGCTCAGGATATCTACAAAGAAGCCTTTAACAGCGCCTGGGATCAGTACAAAGATAAAGAAGATCGCCGGGACGATGCCAGCCGTGAAGAGACGGCGCATAAAGTGGCCTGGGCCGCCGTAAAAAATGACTATGAGAAAGGGGATGATGACAAATGGCACAAAAAGAAATAGCTGCCGAATAATACACTGCCTCCATTTTGACATTTCAGGCGGTTGAACTGCCGCTGTATTGCATCTGGCCCGCGAATTGCTTATCGTTGCTCAACTGCTGTTAAAATGAACAGCACAGAATGCCGGGAAGGCGCATTAAAGATGTCGCAAGGAAGCATGCAGTGGCGGAGGTGGAATGTGTTAACGCGTGATTTCTTGATGAAGGCAGATTGTAAGACGGCATTTGGTGCTATTGAGGAATCGCTTCTGTGGTCGGCTGAACAACGTGCGGCGTCGCTTGCGGCAACGCTGGCCTGCCGCCCGGATGATGGCCCGGTCTGGATTTTTGGTTACGGCTCTCTGATGTGGAACCCGGCGCTCGAGTTTGTTGAATCGGCAACCGGAACGCTGCCTGGCTGGCACCGCGCCTTCTGTTTGCGCCTGACCGCCGGACGCGGCAGCGCCTGTCAGCCTGGACGTATGCTTGCACTAAAAGAGGGCGGGCGCACCACGGGCGTGGCATACCGGCTGCCGGATACCACGCTGGAAGATGAGCTCACGCTGCTGTGGAAGCGCGAGATGATCACCGGCTGCTATATGCCCAGCTGGTGCAAGCTGGAACTGGACGACGGCCGCACCGTCAACGCGCTGGTGTTCATTATGGATCCGCGCCACCCGCTGTATGAAGCCGACACCCGAACCCAGGTGATTGCCCCGCTGATTGCCGCCGCCAGTGGACCGCTGGGCACTAATGCCCAGTACCTTTTCTCGCTCGATCAGGAGCTGACGCGTCTCGGTATGCAGGACGACTGTCTGAGTGAGCTGGTGGTGAAGGTTAAAGCGCTGCTGGAAGGGAACCCGCTCAGCAATACGCTGCGCCCGGGTTTTGCCTGATAATACGCCCGGCTGGCCGGGCGTTTATGGTTATGCTGCCACGTAACTTACGGAATGTTCGAGCGACTGGCTGTGGCTGTCGATCAGCACATCCCAGGTGCCGGTGTAAGGCACCGTCAGCCAGGCCTTATCATCCTGGACGGTAAGGATATCTGCCTGCGATTGCTTTTGCCCTTTTGTACTCATCAGATGGATGCGGCAACGTTCTGAGCAACGCACCACTACCGTATCCCCGCCAAACAGTTTCAGACTCGTTTTAACTCGTGCCATTTTTTATACCCCGTCGTTTTTGCCCATCCCGAGCGTGATGTTGTTCACAATTTACTCATTGCATAACACCAAAGGGGAAGGTGGGTGATGCTGATTTCGATCAAAAAATGGCGCAACGATTAAACAAAAATGACAAAATTTCTGAAACCTTTCAGCCGACGCGCGTTTTCCCTGCTTAACGCGCGTCCGGGAAAAATTATATGCGGAAATGGCCAGCGGTCTCAGCAAGGTCGCCCGCCTGGCTTTGCAGCGCGCTGGCCGCAGCAGCAGACTGTACAACGAGTTCAGCGTTCTGCTGCACCATGCGATCCAGGTGAGTCACCGCGTGGTTAATTTCATGGATGCCTTTCATCTGCTCGCGGGTGGCAATAGATATTTCACGCATAATGCCAGACACGCTCCCGACGCTGGCGCGGATCTCATCCATGCTGTCGCCCGCAAGGTGCACAAATCGGGAGCCGGTTGCAACGCTTTCGGTAGTGGAGTCAATAAGGGATTTAATCTCTTTCGCCGCCTGAGCGCTGCGGCTGGCCAGATTACGCACTTCCCCCGCAACGACCGCGAACCCACGGCCCTGCTCACCGGCACGAGCCGCTTCGACGGAGGCGTTAAGCGCCAGAATGTTGGTCTGGAAGGCGATGCCGTCAATCACGCTGGTGATATCGCCAATCTTTGCAGAAGCCACTTCGATGGACTGCATGGTGCTGATTGCCTGCGAGACAACTTCGCCGCCGCGCGCTGCGGCCGCAGAGGCCTTACTGGCCTGGTCGTTGGCTTCTTCGGCCGATTCATTCGACTGGGTAACGGAGGCGGTTATCTCTTCCACGGCGCTGGCGGTCTCACGCAGGCTGGACGCGGCCTGCTCGGTTCGTCCGGAGAGATCCTGATTGCCTGCCGCAATCTCCTGCGCGGCGTTTTTCACTGAGGCGCTGGCGTCGCGAAGCTGGACCATCACCACCGAGAGTTTATTGCTGAAGGCGTTAAACGCCTGCGCAATTTGCGCCACTTCGTCATCGCCGCTATCCGGCAGACGCTGGGATAGATCGTTGGTGCCGTTGGCAATGCTGTGCATCGCGTCGCGAATGTCGGACAGGCGCTTAAGCAGGCGGGCTATCAGGAGGTAGACAATGGCGCCGCTCAGAAGCGCCAGAATCACCAGCGAGATTGCCGACGCTTTCAGCAAGGAACGCATGCCGGAGGTAGCGTCGCTGCTGTCGAGGGCGACGACCAGCAGCCAGTTCGTGCCCGGCACGGCTGAGGCGATAAAGGTTTTTTCCTCATCATTCAGCGTCCCGTCGACCGGATTACCGCTCTTCAGCGCCGCAAGGTCGATGCCTTTGATCGTCCCGGTAAACGGCTTCAGCGTCAGGGTCGACTCGTTGGCGGCAATAACCGTGCCGTCGCTGTTCAGGAGCAACCCGCTGCTGGCAGGCGTTGGGTGGATCCCGCGCACGTTCGCCACCACGCTATCCATGGCGACATCGCCCGCTACCACTGCTTTCAGAGTACCATTCTCCTTCACCGGTACGGCAAACGTCACCACCAGCTTCCCGGTCCCGGCATCAACGTAGGGCGCCGTCACAACCGGGCCGTCCGTGCTCACCACCTGCTGATACCAGGGACGAATGGTTGGGTCATAATCCGCCGGGACCCCCGCAGGATCGGAGAATTTCGCCGTCTTGCTGGCGTAGCCTGCGTAGACGTTGGTGAAGCCGCCCGCCTGGGCTAATTGCTTAAACACCGGAACCGGATCGTCAGCCAGCGCGATGCTCTGCGCGGAGGCAATCACCGTCATTTTGCTTTTGACCCAGTCGGCAATCGCCATATTGTGGCTGGCGCTGGTGCTGGTCAGTATATCGCGCTGCGACTGCTGATTATCCTGGCGCGTGACCTGAAAGTTGATAATGGTATTAAGAAGAAGGGCGACGACCATACAGCCTGTCGTCGCCGCAATAATGCGGGCGCGAATGGATCTGAACATAAGTGTAATACCTGCTGTGTTGTTTCCATGCCTATCGGCAATGGCGCAGGTAAACTTGATGCTGAAACCGCGTCCATAAGAAAATAATATTTTTAGCGATGTATTATTAAAAAGTTAATACTTTATCAGCGGTAAGAGTCCATTCAGCCAGTTCAACCAGCGTGCCAATTTCCACGCCATCAATCAGGGGCAGCCCGGTAATGCCGCGACCGTCGGTACAGGTTTTGCACAGCTTGACCGGAACGTTTTGCGCGGTCAGGATCTCCAGCATGTGTTGTATGTTGTAGCCCTCAGCGGGGTTCTGCCCCTTCAGCGCGGCCGTGACGGCATCGGACATCAAAAAGAGGCGCAGCTCCAGCTCACTCTCCTTATCGCGCAGCGCGATTGCCAGGCGCAGACTGTTAAAAAGGGATTCACTGCCGTAGGCCGCACCGTTGGCGACGATCACAATCTTCTGCATGTTGACTCCTGTTCTTTGAAAAGGCACGAATATTGCTTCTCATACCGAAGAATATGTATCGGAGAGAGAAACGATGACGATAGTGGCTGGCAGTTCGCCTGGCGCGACCGAATGGTTCCAGCGTGCAAGAATGCTGCGGGAGGAACAGCTCGGCAGATTAGCGCAGCTGGGCGCACTGGTGAACGGCATCAGTCGACTGGTGCATATGCTACAGTGCGAACGCGGTGCGTCAAATGTCTGGCTCTGCTCGCAGGGTAAATTGTACGGGCCTGAATGCAAGGCCAGCAGGGCTTTGGTGGATGAAAACCTTGCGGCATTGCACCTCCTGTTTAGCGAACCGCTGCCGGGCAGCGCCCTCTGCGAACGTATCGCCAGTGCACTGCACGGCCTTGAAACGCTGATGGTGCTGCGTGATGGCGTTACAGGTCAACGCGTCACCGCGCCGCAGGCGATGGAACACTACAGCCGCATACTGCGGCATCTGCTCAATATCGTACCTCAACTCAGCGACAGCATTGACGATCCGCACATCGCGGGCCGATTTGTGGCCCTTTACAGCCTGATGCAGGGCAAAGAACTTGTGGGACAAGAGCGGGCGTTAGGGGCTATTGGTTTCACCCAGGGATTCTTTGACGATGAAACTCGCCAGCGGCTGGTGGATCGCATTGATGGCCAGCAGGCCTGCTTTGAGGTTTTTATCTCCCATTGCACTCCAGACGTGCAGGAGACGTTTACCCTCAACTGTCAGCCGGGTCTGGAGACTGAAAAACTCAGGCGTGAAGCGTGCACCCGCCAGCCTCCGGCAGATAATGGCGATACCGCTCTCAAATGGTTTGCCCTGCAAACCGCGCGTCTTGAACATCTGCGCACGCTGGAGGAGGTGGCCATTGCCGATCTGATGACGGCAGTTGAGGAGCGTCGCTATAGCGAAAACCTGCACATAGACGATGAGTACGACGATATCCTGGCGCGATTTCCGGATAGACCACTGCTGCCGCTGGTGCGCCAGCAGGCGCGTGAAATTGAGCAACTCTCCCGTCAGCTTGCTTCCCTGCGCGACACGCTGGAGGAGCGCAAGACCATCGACAAGGCCAAAAGCGTGCTAATGACGCATCAGAACATGAGCGAGGAGCAGGCGTGGACAGCCCTGCGCAAAATGGCGATGGATAAAAACCAACGCATGGTGGATATCGCCCGTGCGCTCCTTACGGTGAAAAATCTGTGGAAGATACCCCCTGGGGAGTAGTTGCACAGTCAGTGGGCATTTAATGCCTGATTGAGGTGCGTAAAACAGCGCTCTCCTTGCAGAAACCCCGTAACGCCGGGGTTAAAAAGCTGGCATCACCTTTGCATTAACAGATTAACTATTTTTGACGATGCGCCAACGGCGGTGCATACGTCTTCGGGATAAAGGCGTCCAGCGGTGCTTCAGCACCGTCGGGCGCTTTTTTTTTCCTTTTTTCAGGAGCAATTATGGCGGATTTGTCGAGACGGCGGTTATTGCAGGCCAGCATGCTGGCGAGTGGTGCGATGCTGTTGCCGGGTGTCATGCAGGCCGCATGGGCGGCGGGGTCAGATAAGCCGGAGCAGGATACCGTGCGTATCGGGTTTATCCCCCTGACCGATTGCGCGCCAGTGGTTATCGCGGCCCTGAAAGGGTTCGATAAAAAACACGGCATTACCATTGTACCTACCAAGGAGGCGAGCTGGGCGGCGGTGCGCGACAAGCTGGTGGCGGGGGAGCTGGACGCCGCACACATTCTTTACGGCCTGCTGTACGGACTGGAGCTGGGTATCGCGGGCAAGCCGCAGCAGATGGCGAACCTGATGACTCTCAACCAGAACGGTCAGGCCATTACGCTCTCCAGCGATCTGGCGGAGAAGGGCGTTCGTGATCTCGACGGGCTGAAAAAGCTGATTACACAGCAAGCACCGGGAACCTACACCTTCGCGCATACCTTCCCTACGGGGACACACGCTATGTGGCTCTACTACTGGCTGGCCAGTGCGGGCATTAACCCGTTTGACGACGTGCGCACTGTGGTGGTCCCGCCGCCACAGATGGTGATGAACATGCGCATCGGCAACATGGTCGGGTTCTGCGTCGGCGAGCCGTGGAACGCTCGGGCGATTAACGACCGCATCGGGTTTACCGCCGCCACGTCACAGTCCATCTGGGCCGATCACCCGGAAAAGATCCTCGGCACCCGACGCGACTGGGTGGTGAAAAATCCGCACACCGCACGGGCGCTGGTGAGCGCCGTGATGGAGGCCGCGCGCTGGATCGAGGCGTCAGCGGAAAACAAACGTGAAACCGCGCAGATCCTCTCGCGCCGCGCATGGCTCAACTGCAAGGAACAGTACCTCACCGGACGCATGCTCGGCGAATACGACAACGGGCTCGGTCAGCGCTGGCAGGATGCGCACCCGATCCGTTTCTTCAATGAGGGTGCCGTGAGCTACCCGTATCTCTCCGACGGCATGTGGTTCTTAACCCAGTTCCGTCGCTGGGGCTTGCTCAACGCCGCGCCGGATTATGCGGGCATCGCACAGCGCATTAACCAGACCGCGGTCTGGCAGGATGCCGCGACCGCCGTGGGCGGCATGTCCACACCGTCATCACCGTATCGCAGCAGTACCCTGATGGACGGCACCGTCTGGAACGGCACCGATCCGGAAGGGTATGCCAACCGCTTCGCCATTCACCGTAAAGGGGCCTGAGTATGCAGCATCTGCAAAATACGCAACCACAAGAGAAGTCAGAGAGCGGGGAAGTGATTGTCCTGCCTCCGCTACAGGTTCGCCGTCGTGAGCCAGCGTTTACGCGTCGGATGAATGAGTTTTTACAGCGCGTCATCCCGGCGCTGCTCGGTCTCGGTCTGCTGGTGGTGCTCTGGCAGCTGGCGGCGATAAACAGTAAAGGTTTCCCGACGCCGCTCAGCACGCTCGATTCGGCCATGACCCTGTTTGCCGATCCGTTTTATCGCGACGGGCCAAATGATATGGGCATTGGCTGGAACGTGCTGGCGTCGTTGCAGCGCGTCGCCATCGGCTTCGGTCTGGCGGCGCTGGCGGGCATTCCGCTGGGCTTTTTGATTGGGCGCTTCACCTTTTTCTCCCGCATGTTCAACCCGCTGATCGCGCTCCTGCGTCCGGTCAGCCCGCTGGCCTGGCTGCCTATCGGCCTGCTGCTGTTCCAGAAAGCGGAGCCCGCGTCGAGCTGGACCATTTTTATCTGCTCCATCTGGCCGATGGTCATTAACACCGCCGAAGGGGTGCGCCGTATTCCGCAGGACTACCTCAACGTGGCCCGGGTGCTGCAACTCTCAGAGTGGACCATCATGCGCCGCATTCTTTTCCCCGCCGTGCTGCCTGCGGTGTTGACCGGGGTACGTCTCTCCATTGGCATTGCCTGGCTGGTGATTGTCGCCGCCGAGATGCTCACCGGAGGTTTAGGCATTGGCTTCTGGATCTGGAATGAGTGGAACAACCTCAACGTTGAAAACATTCTCATCGCCATCGTCATCATTGGCGTGGTCGGGTTGCTGCTGGAGCAGGGGCTGATGCTGATCGCCCGTCGCTTTAGCTGGCAGGAAAAATAAGGAGTGAAGATGAAACCTTTAATTCAGGTCCAGGCCGTGAGCCAGCGTTTTTCCACCGCCAGCGGCGAGTTTCTGGCGCTGCAAAACGTCTCTTTTGATATCCACGAGGGCGAAACCGTCAGTCTGATTGGTCACTCCGGCTGCGGCAAGTCGACGCTGTTAAACCTGATCGCCGGGATCACGCTGCCGACGGAAGGCGGGCTGATTTGCGACAACCGCGAAATCGCCGGGCCGGGGCCTGAGCGTGCGGTAGTGTTCCAGAACCATTCGCTGCTGCCGTGGTTAACCTGCTTCGACAACGTGGCGCTGGCGGTGGATCAGGTCTTCCGTCGCACCATGAGTAAGGCCGAGCGCAAAGAGTGGATTGAGCACAATCTCGACCGGGTGCAGATGGGCCACGCGCTGAATAAGCGCCCCGGGGAGATCTCCGGCGGTATGAAGCAGCGCGTCGGTATTGCCCGGGCGCTGGCAATGAAGCCGAAAGTGCTGCTGATGGATGAGCCGTTTGGCGCGCTCGATGCGCTGACGCGTGCCCATCTTCAGGACTCGGTGATGCAGATCCAGCAGGCGCTGAACACCACCATCGTGCTCATCACTCACGACGTGGACGAGGCGGTACTGCTCTCTGACCGCGTAATGATGATGACCAACGGCCCGGCGGCCACCGTGGGTGAGATCCTGCGCGTCGATCTGCCGCGCCCGCGCAACCGGGTGCAGCTGGCGGACGATAGCCGCTATCACCATATGCGCCAGCAGATCCTCCATTTCCTCTACGAAAAACAGCCGAAAGCGGCGTAATGAGGGGGCACGATGCGACTGGTCATTATCGGTAATGGTATGGCGGCAACCCGGCTGATTGCATCGCTCACCGGGCGTGTGCCCGGTCGTTTCGCTATCACCGTCATCGGTGACGAGCCGGAGCAGGCGTACAACCGCATCCAGCTTTCGCCGGTGCTGAGTGGTGAAAAGCAGGCGGAGCACATCTGTCTGCACGATGAAGACTGGTACACGGCACGAGGCGTGACGGTGCTGCGAGGAGAAACGGTGCTCGCAGTAGACGTTAACGCGCGTAAAGTGCGTACCTCTGCTCGCACGCTGGGCTGGGATGCGCTGGTGTTTGCCACCGGGTCTACCCCTGTAGTGCCGCCGATCCCCGGCGGCGATGCGCCGCATGTGTTCACCTTTCGCACCCTGGCAGAGACCCGCGCCATCCAGAACCTCTCCGGTCCGGCGGTAGTGCTGGGCGGTGGCGTACTTGGCGTGGAAGCAGCGGCAGCGCTGGCGCGCAACGGTGACAACGTCACGCTTATCCATCGTGGTCCCTGGCTGATGGAACAGCAGCTGGATCAGCAGGCGGGACTGCTGCTTGAAGAGGCGCTGGCGGCGCGGGGTGTTAGCTGTGAATTCGCCTCTGGCATCGCGGCGATTAACGGCAAGAGCGTGACGCTACTCAACGGGCACAGCGTCACCGCCGCGCGCGTGGTGCTGGCCACGGGTGTACAACCCAACGTTGCGCTGGCAAAAGCCAGCGGCATTCACTGCGCGCGCGGCATCGTGGTGGATCACCAGATGCAAACCTCCGTGCCGGATATCTACGCCATCGGCGAGTGCTGTGAAATTGACGGCCAGACATTTGGCCTGGTCGCCCCCTGTCTGGCGCAGGCGGATATTCTCGCCGCGCGGCTGGCCGGGGAGATCACCGCGCCGTTTACCCGGACCGACAACGGCGTGCGTCTTAAGGTGACCGGCGTGGAGCTGTTCAGCCTCGGACGCGCGACGGCGCAGGCGGACGATGTGGTATGGAGTTCATGGGATCCGCTGACCCGTCACTATCGACGTTTACTGATCCATCAGGGGACGCTGGCTGGCGTGCTGCTGCTGGGTGACTGCCGCAGCGCGGCAACCTTTACCGATTTACTGGCAACGGCTGCGCCCGCCCACGCGGACTGGCTGTTCGATCGTTTCACAACGCAACCGCAGGTTGCAGGACAGAACGCTATGACAAAACCTACTCTGGTGGTGGTTGGGCACGGTATGGTCGGCCATCATTTCCTCGAAGACTGCGTTAACCGCAATTTGCATCAGCAGTATCAGATTATTGTTTTTGGCGAAGAGCGCTATGCGGCCTATGACCGCGTGCATCTGTCGGAATATTTTGGCGGACGCAGCGCGGACTCGCTCTCGCTGGTGGCGGGGGCGTTCTTTGCCGAAAACGGCATTGAGCTGCGCCTCTCGCAGCAGATTGTCGCTATCGATCGTGATGCACACGTTGTGCGTACCGCCAGCGGCCATGAAACCCACTGGGATAAGCTGGTGCTGGCGACCGGCTCGTACCCGTTCGTACCGCCCGTTCCGGGCAGCGATCTGCCGGGTTGTTTTGTCTACCGCACCCTCGACGATCTGGACAACATTGCGGCCCATGCGGCAGGCTCTCGCCGCGGCGTGGTAATTGGCGGCGGCCTGCTGGGGCTGGAGGCGGCGAATGCGCTTAAGCAGCTAGGGCTGGAAACCCACGTGGTGGAGTTTGCGCCGAACCTGATGGCGGTGCAGCTCGACAGCGACGGTGCGGCAATGCTGCGCAGGAAAATTGAGGCGCTGGGCGTAGGGGTACACACCAGTAAATCGACGACGGAGATTGCCACCGCAGACGACGGGCTGGTGCTGCGTTTTGCCGAGGGTGAACAGCTGGAAACGGACATGGTCGTCTTCTCTGCCGGTATTCGTCCGCAGGACGCGCTGGCGCGCAACAGCGGGCTGGCTATTGGCGAGCGCGGCGGGATCTGTATTGACGACGGCTGCCGGACCTCCGATCCGGACGTGCTTGCCATCGGGGAATGCGCGCTGTGGGAGGGGAAAATCTTTGGCCTGGTGGCCCCGGGCTACCAGATGGCGCGCGTGGCCGCCGCTGTGCTGGCGGGTGAGGAGAAGCGCTTCACCGGCGCGGATATGAGTACCAAACTCAAGTTGCTGGGTGTGGATGTGGCGTCGTTTGGCGATGCCCACGGGCGCACGCCGGGGGCGCTGAGCTACCAGTGGACGCACGGGCCGCAGCAAATCTACAAAAAAATTGTGGTCAGTCACGACAGCAAAACCCTGCTGGGTGGCGTGCTGGTGGGCGATGCCAGCGAATACGCCACGCTGGTGCAGATGATGCTTAACGGCATCAGTCTGCCAAAAGAGCCGGAAACGCTGATCTTACCCGCGTCGTCAGGCTGCACGCCAAAAGCGCTGGGCGTGGCGGCGCTGCCGGAAAGCGCGCAGATCTGTTCGTGTCATAACGTCAGCAAAGGGGATATCTGCCTGGCGGTAAGCGCGGGCGCAACGGATATCGGCGCCATTAAGCAGTGCACCAAAGCGGCGACCGGCTGCGGAGGTTGTAGCGCGCTGGTGAAGCAGGTGATGGAGTTCCAGCTTGCGGAGCAGGGCGTGGAGGTGAAAAAAGATATCTGTGAGCACTTCCCGTACTCGCGTCAGGAGATATACCACCTGGTGCGCGTCAACCATATCCGGACCTTCGACCAGCTTATCAGCCGCTACGGTCAGGGGCACGGCTGTGAGATCTGTAAACCGCTGGTGGGATCAGTGCTGGCCTCCTGCTGGAACGAATACCTGCTGAAACCGGCGCATCTGCCGCTGCAGGACACCAACGACCGCTACTTTGCCAATATTCAGAAGGACGGAACGTATTCCATCGTGCCGCGCATGCCTGCCGGGGAAGTGACGGCCGACGGGCTGATCGCCATAGGCCAGATTGCGAAACGCTATAGCCTTTACAGCAAAATCACCGGCGGACAGCGTATTGACCTGTTTGGCGCCACGCTCGAACAGTTGCCGGAAATCTGGCAGGCGCTGGTGGAGGCCGGGTTTGAGACCGGACATGCGTACGGGAAATCCCTGCGCACGGTGAAATCCTGCGTCGGGTCGACCTGGTGTCGCTATGGCGTGCAGGACTCCACCGGCCTTGCGGTCAAACTGGAGCATCGCTACAAGGGGTTACGTGCGCCGCACAAAATCAAAATGGCGGTCTCCGGCTGTACCCGTGAGTGCGCAGAGGCGCAGAGCAAAGACGTGGGGGTGATTGCCACGGACAAGGGCTGGAACCTTTATCTGTGCGGCAACGGCGGGATGAAGCCGCGCCACGCGGATCTCTTTGCCAGCGATCTGGACGACGAAACGCTGATCCGCACCGTTGACCGTTTCCTGATGTTCTACATTCGCACGGCAGATCGTCTGCAACGCACCAGTACCTGGATGGATAATCTGGAAGGCGGCCTCGACTATCTGCGCGAGGTGATCCTCAACGACAGCCTGGGGATCGCCCACGAGCTGGAGCAGGAGATGGCCCGGGTGGTGGAGACCTATCAGTGCGAATGGCAAACCACCCTCAACGATCCTGATCGCCTGGCGCTGTTCCGCACCGCGGTGAATGTCCCTGCCGCGGCGGAGAGCAAGCGCTGGCAGGAAATTTGCGGCATCGATGATATCCCCGAGCAGGCGGGCATCGGCGCGCGGCTTGGCCGAAAACCGATTGCGCTGTTCCGCTTTGGAACGTCCGTTTATGCCCTGGACGACCTGGAGCCGGGCAGCAGCGCGAACGTGCTTTCGCGCGGCATCCTTGGCGATGCAGCGGGCGAGCCGGTGGTGATTTCCCCGCTTTATAAGCAGCGCATACGTCTGCGCGATGGATGTCAGGTGGAGAACGGCGAACCCGTGGTGCGCGCCTGGCCGGTAAAAATTGAAAACGGCAAGGTTTGGGTTGGAAGCCAAGAGCTGGTGATGCGTGCGGAGGCCTCATGACGGAAACCCGTACAACGTGCCCTTACTGCGGGGTGGGCTGCGGCGTGGTCGCCAGTGTGGAAGATGGCGCGGTAAGCGTTCGTGGGGATGAAACTCATCCGGCGAACTTTGGTCGCCTGTGCGTAAAAGGATCTGTCCTCGGGGAAACGACGGGGTTGCAGGGACGTCTGCTGCGCCCGGTTGTTGACGGCATGGAGGTGGCATGGCCGCAGGCGCTGGGTGAAGCGGGCGAGCGGCTACGGAAGATCATCAACGAATGGGGGCCGCAGGCGGTGGCGTTTTATGCCTCCGGCCAGCTGTTGACCGAGGATTACTATGCGGCCAACAAGCTGATGAAAGGCTTTATCGGGGCGGCGAACATTGATACCAACTCGCGGCTGTGCATGTCGTCAGCGGTGGTGGGCTACAAACGCGCCTTCGGTGAAGACATTGTGCCGTGCAGCTACGAGGACGTGGAAAACAGCGATTTGGTGGTACTCGTTGGCTCAAACGCGGCCTGGACGCATCCGGTGCTTTATCAGCGGCTGGTGCAGGCAAAACGCAGCAACCCGCAGATGAAAGTGGTCGTGATCGATCCGCGTAAAACCGCCACCTGCGATGTCGCTGACCTGCATCTGGCGCTTAAGCCCGGCAGCGACGCCGGGCTGTTTGTGGGGTTGCTCAAACTGATTCAGGGTAGCGGCGAGTGGCCGATTCCTCACGTGGCCGCGTTTTGCGATCTGCCTTCAGACGAGATTGGCACCTTCTACGACTGGTTTGTCACTGCGCCACGCGCGATCACGCTCTACACCATGGGGATCAACCAGTCCTCCAGCGGCAGCGACAAGTGTAACGCCATCATTAACGTGCATCTTGCCAGCGGGAAGTTCAACCGTTCGGGCTGCGGCCCGTTTTCGCTGACCGGACAGCCAAACGCCATGGGCGGGCGGGAAGTGGGGGGGCTGGCGAACCAGCTGGCGGCGCACATGAACTTCGAGCCGGACGATCTTTCGCGTGTGGCGCGTTTCTGGGGAACCGAGCGGCTGGCACAAACGCCGGGGCTGATGGCGGTAGAGCTGTTTGACGCGATTGCCCACGGCGAGGTGAAGGCGGTGTGGATCATGGGCACCAATCCTGCCGTGTCACTTCCCGACAGCCACGCGGTGTGCCAGGCCCTGGCAGCCTGCCCGCTGGTCATAGTATCTGAGGTGATGCAGGAGACGGACACCAGCCGGTTTGCTCATATCCGTTTTCCCGCCCTGGGCTGGGGCGAAAAAGACGGAACGGTGACCAATTCCGAGCGGCGTATTTCGCGCCAGCGCGCGTTTCTGCCTGCGCCGGGCGAGGCCAGACCGGACTGGTGGATCATCGCCCGGATCGCAGAGCAGCTCGGTTATGGCGATGCCTTCGCCTGGGAACACCCTCATGAGATATTTTGTGAACATGCGGCGCTGACGGCGTTTGAAAATAACGGCGAACGGGCGCTAAACCTGCGCGAACTGGCGTCGCTGTCGCGAGAGGCGTGGGACGAGCTGGCGCCTTATCAGTGGCATGCCGGTGATTTCCCGCAAAGAAATCTTGTACCGGTTGATCCTTTCTCACATGGGGCAGGCGTCGACGAATTGTACCCCTTGATACTGAATACCGGGCGGATCCGCGATCAGTGGCACACCATGACGCGCACGGGATATGTTTCGCGCCTGATGCAGCATATCGATGAGCCTTTTATTGAGATGAACGCAACCGATGCGGCGCGCGCGGGGCTGACTGACGGCCAGCTGGCGCGGATAAGTTCCCCGCGCGGGGTCATGGTTGCCAGAGTACGTATCTCTACCGCACAGCGTGCGGGCGAGCTGTTTGCGCCGATGCACTGGAACGCGCAGTTTGCCCGGCAGGGGAAGGTCAACGCGCTGGTGGAAGGGCGGGTTGATGCCTGGTCCGGCCAGCCGGAGAGTAAACAAACCGCGGTGAGGATCCTGCCCTGGCTACCCGCCTGGCAGGGGGAGCTGTATGCCCGCGAGTTGCCAGCGCTGCCGCCGTCGGTATGCTGGTGGCGTAAAGCCTCACGTCTGACGGTGGCGGGGGAGCAGCCGTTGCTGTCGTGGGTCATGGCGTACGCCAGCGGTCGGGGCTGGCAGTTACAGGTGGCACAGACGGGAGAACGCAGCAGCGTGCTCGCCTGGCATCACGGCGAGCTGATGCTGGGCTACTGGGAGGGCCATACGCTGCCGGCGCTGGCGCATGCGTTTATTGAAGAAGCCTTTGCTGCTGCGCCCGTACAACTCGCTGAACGCCACGCGCTGCTGCAGGGACAACGGCCGGGCGAAGATGCCGATCCCGGGCGAATTATCTGTAGCTGCTTTAGCGTGGGTGAAAATACGATACGTAAGGCGATAGCCGGAGGCTGTAATTCTGCCGCAGCGCTGGGCGTGAAGCTGCGTTGCGGTACGAACTGCGGCTCCTGCCTGCCGGAGCTGAAAGGGTTGTTGGGATAATAGTGTAAAGGCGTCAGGTGGCGGCTTCGCACCGGCACGAATTTGTAGGTCGGGTAAGGCGAAGCCGCCACCCGACAATTCTGTTCAGGATATTCCTGAAATTTCTGTTAAGACTGGTTTTCAGGGCTTATGGCGTTAACATAATAAGTGTTTGTTCATAAACACAGGTTCTGATTGACGACGTTGAAGGCTGTATCGTCCCGCATCCGTTTTTTGCTGTTACTCCCCCTTTTTACGGCTGGAGCCGTTCACGGTGCGCCGAAATCCTTCGTGCAGCAGGCGCAAAATCCGTTTGATAACAACGGCGATAGTCTGCCGGATCTCGGTATGGCGCAACCGACTACCGAAGGCGAAAAGCACCTGGCTGAAATGGCAAAGGCCTTCGGTGAAGCCAGTATGATCGATAACGGCCTGACGGCCGGGCAGCAGGCGCGACAGTTCGCGTTTGGCAAGGTGCGGGATGCCGTCAGCGGGGAAGTCAACGAGCAGATCGAATCCTGGCTTTCCCCCTGGGGTAACGCCAATGTCAATGTACTGGTGGATGACGACGGTAACTTTAACGGCAGCAGCGGAAGCTGGTTTATCCCCTGGAGCGACAACACCCGCTATCTGAGCTGGAGCCAGCTTGGCCTGACGCAGCAGACAGACGGGCTGGTGAGCAACGTCGGGATCGGGCAGCGCTGGGTTGCCGGAAACTGGCTGCTGGGCTACAACACTTTTTACGACAACCTGCTGGAAGACAACCTGCAACGTGCCGGACTGGGCGCAGAGGCGTGGGGCGAAAACCTTCGCCTGTCGGCCAATTACTACCAGCCGTTCGCTGGCTGGCAGCCGCGTTCCGACATCCGGGAGCAGCGCATGGCGCGCGGGTACGACGTAACGGCCAAAGCCTGGCTTCCCTGGTTTCATCACCTGAACACCAGCGTCAGCTTTGAACAGTATTTTGGCGATAACGTCGATCTGTTTAACAGCGGTACGGGGTATCACAACCCGGTTGCGGTCAACCTGGGGCTGAACTATACCCCCGTTCCGCTGGTCACCCTGACGGCTGCCCATAAGCAGGGGGAGAGCGGCGTTAGCCAGAATAACCTCGGGCTGAAGCTAAACTATCGCTTTGGCGTGCCGCTGGCGAAACAGCTTTCCGCCGGGGAAGTGGCGGCGACGCGCTCGCTGCGGGGCAGCCGCTATGATTCACCTGAGCGTGATAATCTGCCCGTGATGGAATTCCGTCAGCGTAAAACCCTCTCGGTCTATCTGGCCACGCCGCCGTGGGATCTTAAGCCAGGCGAAACTGTGATGCTGAAGCTGCAAATTCGCAGCACGCACGGTATCCGTCAGATCCACTGGCTGGGTGATACCCAGGCGCTCAGCCTGACCTCACCGGCAAACAGCAACAGCAGCGATGGCTGGAGCATAATCATGCCCGCCTGGAACGACGCGGAAGGGGCGAAAAACGAATGGCGGCTTACGGCCGTGGTGGAAGATAAGGATGGGCAGCGTGTCTCCTCCAATGAGATCACGCTTTCCGTGGTGCAACCGCTCGTCGCAATGCCTGCCGACGATCCACGGTGGAAGTTGCTGCCGGATGAGTAAGTTAAAAAATGCGCTCCTGATGCACCCAGACGGCGGCTTCGACGCGGGATTTTAACTTCATTTTCTTCAGCATGTGTTTGACATGCACTTTGACCGTGCTCTCGGTGATGTCCAGACGGCGGGCGATCATTTTGTTCGGCAGACCCTGAGCAATCAGCTTCAGAATGTCGCGCTCGCGCGGGGTCAACTGGCTGACGTCACGGTCAGACGTGGCGCGGTTCGCACGCAGGCTGGCGGCCAGTACCGGCGTTAACGCTTCACTCAGCACCATCTCGCCTGCGGCAGCCTGTTGCAGCGCCTTGAGCAGATCTTCCGGCTCCATATCTTTCAGCAGATAGCCGTCTGCCCCCCGCTTGAGGGCGGTGACCACGTCTTCTTCATGGTTTGAGACGCTGAAGACCACCACCCGGCCAGAGAGGGATTTCTCCCGCAGCTTGTCGAGGGTTTCCAGGCCATTCATGCCCGGCATGTTGAGATCGAGCAAGATCAAATCAGGATCGAGCGATTCGGCAAGTTCAATACCCTGTTCGCCGTTGCTGGCTTCCCCGACGACGGTGATATCGGGCGCCATGCTGACAAGCTGTTTAACGCCAGTGCGCAGCATCGGATGATCGTCAATCAACAGGATAGATGCCGGTTCCTGATTAGTCATGGTTTTCTCCTTGAGCAGTTATGAGGGGCTTTTCGGGTATAAAGGTGACCACGACTTCGGTGCCACCTGACTCTCCCCGGCGAACCTGGCAATCACCGCGCAGGCTTTGCGCGCGGTCTCGCATGATGATTAAACCATAATGGTTCGTTCGTTCGGCATTTTCCGGCACGCCGCGGCCGTTATCCTGAACCCTGAGCTTCACCTGATTATCCTGGCAGCTGACGGTGACCGTGACGGCCGTCGCCTCGGCATGCTTAAGCACGTTGCTCAGGGCTTCACGGGCAATTTGCAGCACATGGATCGCCTGGTGAGAGGGGACAAAACGCGGTGGCAACTGGTAATCCAGCTTCACCGGGAAGCCCAGCCTGGCACTAAATTCCTGACAGCTGGACTCCAGCGCAGGGCGTAGCCCCGGCTCGGTGAGCTGTAAACGGAAGGTGGTCAGCAGCTCGCGAAGCTGAATCCACGAGGTGTTAAGCTCGTTGCGGATCTGGCTGAGCAGCTGTTTGCTGCTCTCGGGCATGCCTTCGTCCTGCATTTGCAGGCAACTCACCTGCATCTTCATGCAGGAGAGGGACTGGGCGATGGAGTCGTGCAGCTCGCGAGCAATGGTGGCGCGCTCCTCCATCACGATCAGCTGCTGCTGTTTTTCCTGGTGACGGTCGAGCGCCAGCGTGGCCGTGAGCTGCTCTACAAGAGTATCGACCAGCTGCTGCTGGTCGTGGCTCAGATGACGTCCGGCGGGCAGGGTGGCCAGCAAAATACCGTACTGGGTATGGCTGTCCATCAGCCGCCACTTGAGGGTCGTGCCGCTGGTGGTAAGCGGCGGCAAGCCGCGCGGGCAAAGATGACACCCTTTATCGTCGCAGGAGATGTCCGACTGACAGGTAAATTCCTGATGGTTTTCCTCATCTTCAACGTCGTAAACCCGTAGCTCAAGATCGTGGAGCAGAGTCAGGTTTTGCAGGCCGTTCAGTACCGGCGAGAGACGCTCGCAAAGCGGTACCTGCATATGCAGGCGACGGTTCGCCTGCCAGAGGAAAGAGAGGATCTCGTTTTTCTGCTCAAGCCCGGCGGTTTTCTCCTGGACGCGTTTTTCCAGTACCGCGTAGCTTTCAGATAGTTCCGCCGACATGGTGTTGAGCGCCTCGCCGAGCATCGCCATTTCGTTGCGCCCGCTGATGTGCGTGCGTTGGGTAAAATCGCGCTGTGTGACGGCGCGGGCCATCGACAGGAGTTGCTTCCAGGGGTTAAGCAACCGCGCGCGCAGCCAGATAACCGTGAAAATCAGCAGCAAACCCATAAACAGCGCCATTGCGCGGTGAACCATCACTACGCGGTCAATGCGTAACTCTGTGGTGCGATCGAACGAGGAGACGAGATGATCGATGCGTGACACAAACCCGGCGACATCCTGGGCGACCGTTTCCCGGTCTTCCGCCCGCTTTAACCCGGGCTCCAGCTGGGTATGCCAGTAGCCCTGAAGCGCCTTAAGCTGAGATTGCTGGCCGTCACGGATGGCGGCTCTTTCCAGTTCAGGGCTGAATGCGGTACGCTCCATTTCGTCGATAAGCGGTTGGTCAGCCTGCGTCAGCGGCACCGACGCCAGCAGCCGGTAACTCTGCATACGTAGCGAGCCTGCCTCGTTGATGGCATGCGCATTACCCTGCACACCCTGTACCAGCCAGCCAGAAATAGCCATGCCGGTCACACCGATAGCGGTGGACAGCAGAACAATAAGCGCCAGCTGGTTAACCAGCGTCAGCGGAGATAAACATCTTTTTAACATAGAGTTGCCGGGCTCCTGACGTGACCTGATTGCAGGAATGGCGCTATTCTGGTGCATACCCTGGAGTATACCCATACCAATAAAGGATTACCTCTAAATTGCCAGGGAGGTAACGGTTAGTGGGTGGACGAAGCAGGGATGCGTCAGCACCGTGAAAAACCACACCTTTTTTACGATTTGCATCTACTCATTAAGAGTGATGGCTTTTTTTTCGCCGCAAAACCTCCCACTTTTCCTTTGATTTATATCAACTTACCGCCGCCCTAAAGCCCTAATGTTTGCAGCATCATTCGAGAATCAGAGGTGTCTATGAGTCACTCTTCCGCTCCCGAAAGGGAAACTGGTGCCGTTATTACAGACTGGCGTCCAGAGGATCCGGCGTTCTGGCAACAGCGCGGCCACCGTATAGCAAGTCGTAATCTGTGGATTTCCGTGCCATGTCTGTTACTGGCGTTTTGCGTCTGGATGTTGTTCAGTGCGGTTGCGGTTAACCTGCCAAAAGTGGGCTTTACCTTTACCACCGATCAGCTGTTTATGTTGACTGCGTTGCCGTCGCTTTCAGGCGCACTGCTGCGCGTTCCTTACGCGTTTATGGTGCCGGTCTTTGGTGGTCGTCGCTGGACGGCTTTCAGTACCGGGATCATGATCGTGCCGTGCGTGTGGCTCGGTTTTGCGGTGCAGGATACCTCTACACCGTTTAGCGTGTTCGTGATTATCTCTCTGCTGTGCGGTTTTGCGGGGGCGAACTTTGCGTCCAGTATGGCAAACATCAGCTTCTTCTTCCCGAAAGCGAAGCAGGGTGGTGCGCTGGGCATTAACGGCGGTCTGGGTAACATGGGCGTGAGCGTGATGCAGCTGATTGCTCCGCTGGCGATCTCGGTCTCCATCTTTGCGGCGTTTGGCGGCGGCGGTGTGACGCAGCCCGACGGTTCAGTGCTGTTCCTGCAAAATGCCTCCTGGATTTGGGTACCGTTCCTGGTGGTCTTTACCCTGGCGGCATGGTTCTTCATGAACGACCTGTCCGCGTCCAAAGCGTCCCTGAGCGAGCAGCTGCCGGTTCTGAAACGTGGCCACCTGTGGGTAATGGCACTGCTGTATCTGGCGACCTTCGGCTCGTTCATCGGTTTCTCCGCAGGCTTTGCCATGCTGTCGAAAACCCAGTTCCCGGACGTACAGATCCTTCAGTTTGCCTTCTTCGGTCCGTTTATTGGCGCGCTGGCACGTTCACTGGGCGGGATGATCTCCGACCGTCTGGGCGGAACGCGCGTTACGCTGGTGAACTTTGTATTGATGGCCATCTTCTGTGCACTGCTGTTCCTGACGCTGCCTGCGGGTGGTGAGGGAGGTAACTTCTTTGCCTTCTTCGGCGTCTTCATGGTGCTGTTCCTGACCGCCGGGCTGGGCAGTGCGTCTACTTTCCAGATGATCTCTGTCATCTTCCGCAAGCTGACCATGGACCGCGTGAAAGCGCAGGGCGGGAGCGACGAGCAGGCGATGCGTGAAGCCGCCACCGATACCGCTGCGGCGCTTGGGTTTATCTCTGCGATTGGCGCGATTGGCGGCTTCTTTATTCCAAAAGCGTTCGGTATCTCACTGGATCTGACCGGCTCTCCGGCGGGTGCGATGAAGGTATTCCTCGTCTTCTATATCGCCTGTGTGGTCATCACCTGGCTGGTATATGGCCGTAATACCAAGAAAAACAAGTAAGCTTGATTATCCGTTTGCGCGGCCTGAGTGCCGCGCTTTTTTTAATCGCTTAATAGTTACAACATACTAATAGCGTTTCCCGTAGTCGCACACAGGTAACGCTGTGATCGCCATCGCTTTACAGGTGTCTCTACCCCTTAATACCTAAGATGTTAAATTTTGCTCCGCTTATTGTACGATAAATAAAATATATCCATATAAATCATTAAGTTAAAAAATATTAACAGCTACCGCTTTGGTGGTATTTGATCTAATACCCCCCCTCAGAGACCCCCTCCGTCTTGATCGTTATCAATTCTCACCATCTTTCATAGCGTTACCTTCGCTGCAAATCAGCAATGTCGATTTAGAGAGCCACAGGCTCCACACAGGAGATACCCGATGAGCAAATTTTTGGACCGGTTTCGCTACTTCAAACAGAAGGGTGAAACTTTTGCCGATGGGCACGGCCAGGTTCTGGATACCAACCGGGACTGGGAAGACGGTTACCGTCAACGCTGGCAGCATGACAAAGTTGTCCGTTCTACCCACGGTGTAAACTGCACTGGCTCATGTAGCTGGAAGATTTTCGTTAAAAACGGTCTGGTGACCTGGGAAATGCAGCAGACCGACTATCCGCGTACCCGTCCGGATATGCCGAACCATGAACCGCGCGGCTGCCCGCGTGGGGCCAGCTACTCCTGGTATCTCTACAGCGCCAACCGTCTGAAATACCCGCTGATGCGTAAACGCCTGATGAAAATGTGGCGTGAAGCGAAAGTGCAGCACAGCGATCCGGTTGATGCCTGGGCATCCATCATCGAGGACGCCGACAAAGCGAAAAGCTTCAAACAGGCGCGTGGTCGCGGTGGTTTCGTTCGTTCTTCCTGGAAAGAAGTGAACGAGCTGATTGCGGCCTCCAACGTCTATACCGTGAAAACTTACGGTCCTGACCGCGTGGCAGGCTTCTCGCCAATCCCGGCAATGTCGATGGTCTCTTACGCCTCCGGCGCGCGCTACCTTTCACTTATCGGCGGTACCTGTCTGAGCTTCTACGACTGGTACTGCGACCTGCCGCCAGCGTCGCCGCAGACCTGGGGCGAACAGACCGACGTGCCGGAGTCCGCTGACTGGTACAACTCCAGCTACATCATCGCCTGGGGCTCTAACGTTCCGCAGACCCGTACCCCTGATGCGCACTTCTTTACCGAAGTACGTTACAAAGGGACCAAAACCGTTGCCGTGACCCCGGACTACGCCGAAATCGCCAAACTGTGCGACCTGTGGCTGGCACCGAAACAGGGTACTGATGCCGCCATGGCGCTGGCGATGGGCCACGTCATGTTGCGTGAATTCCACCTCGACAAGCCAAGCCAGTATTTCACCGATTACGTGCGTCGCTACACCGACATGCCAATGCTGGTGATGCTTGAAGAGCGTGACGGCTATTACGCCGCTGGCCGTATGCTGCGTGCTGCGGATCTTGTGGACGCGCTGGGTCAGGAAAACAACCCGGAGTGGAAAACGGTCGCCTGCAACAGCAACGGCGAGCTGGTGGCACCAAACGGTTCTATCGGCTTCCGCTGGGGCGAAAAAGGCAAATGGAACCTGGAACAGCGTAACGGCAACACGGGTGAAGAGACAGAACTTCGCCTCAGCATGCTGGGCAGCCAGGACGAAATCGCCGATGTCGGCTTCCCGTACTTTGGTGGTGAAGGTTCCGAGCACTTCAACAAGGTTGAGCTGCAAAACGTTCTGATGCACAAACTGCCGGTTAAGCGCCTGCAACTGGCGGACGGTTCTACCGCTCTGGTCACTACGGTCTACGATCTGACCATGGCGAACTATGGCCTGGAGCGCGGTCTGAACGACGAAAACTGCGCGACCAGCTATGACGACGTGAAGGCTTATACACCAGCCTGGGCGGAGCAGATCACTGGTGTGCCACGCGCCCAAATCACCCGTATCGCCCGCGAATTTGCGGAAAACGCAGACAAAACTCACGGTCGCTCCATGATCATCGTCGGTGCCGGTCTGAACCACTGGTATCACCTCGATATGAACTATCGCGGCCTGATCAACATGCTGATCTTCTGCGGCTGCGTCGGGCAGAGCGGCGGCGGCTGGGCGCACTACGTGGGCCAGGAAAAACTGCGTCCGCAGACCGGCTGGCAGCCGCTGGCGTTTGCCCTTGACTGGCAGCGTCCGGCTCGTCACATGAACAGCACCTCCTACTTCTATAACCACTCCAGCCAGTGGCGCTACGAGACGGTGACCGCGCAGGAGCTGCTGTCGCCGATGGCGGATAAATCCCGCTACAGCGGCCACCTGATTGACTTCAACGTGCGCGCTGAACGCATGGGCTGGCTGCCGTCTGCACCACAGTTGGGCACTAACCCGCTGCGCATTGCGGAAGCGGCGAAGAAAGCGGGCATGTCACCGGTGGACTACACCGTGAAATCGCTGAAGGATGGCTCAATCCGTTTTGCGGCAGAACAGCCTGAGAACGGCAAAAACCATCCGCGTAACCTGTTCATCTGGCGCTCCAACCTGCTGGGTTCGTCCGGTAAAGGCCATGAGTACATGCTGAAATACCTGCTCGGTACCGAAAACGGTATTCAGGGTAAGGATCTCGGCAAGCAGGGCGGCGTGAAGCCAGAAGAAGTTGAATGGAAAGACAACGGTCTGGACGGCAAGCTGGATCTGGTGGTAACGCTGGACTTCCGTCTGTCCAGTACCTGCCTGTACTCCGATATCGTGCTGCCTACCGCCACCTGGTACGAAAAAGACGACATGAATACGTCGGATATGCATCCGTTTATTCATCCGCTGTCTGCGGCCGTTGACCCGGCGTGGGAATCAAAAAGCGACTGGGAAATCTATAAAGACATCGCGAAGAAATTCTCCGAAGTCTGTGTAGGGCACCTGGGCAAAGAGACCGACGTGGTGACGCTGCCAATCCAGCACGACTCCGCTGCCGAACTGGCGCAGCCGCTTGACGTGAAGGACTGGAAAAAAGGCGAATGCGACCTGATCCCGGGCGTGACCGCGCCGCACATTATTCCGGTTGAACGTGATTACCCGGCAACGTACGAGCGCTTTACCTCTATCGGTCCGCTGATGGAGAAGATCGGTAACGGCGGTAAAGGCATCGCCTGGAATACCCAGAGCGAAATGGACCTGCTGCGCAAGCTCAATTACACCAAAGCAGACGGCCCGGCCAAAGGCCAGCCAATGCTGAACACGGCAATTGATGCAGCGGAAATGATCCTGACCCTGGCACCGGAAACCAATGGCCACGTGGCGGTGAAAGCGTGGGCGGCTCTGAGTGAATTTACCGGCCGTGACCATACGCATCTGGCGAAGAATAAAGAAGAAGAGAAAATCCGCTTCCGCGATATTCAGGCTCAGCCGCGCAAGATTATCTCCAGCCCTACCTGGTCTGGCCTCGAAGATGAACATGTGTCCTATAACGCCGGATACACCAACGTTCACGAGCTGATCCCATGGCGCACGCTCTCTGGCCGTCAGTCTCTGTATCAGGATCACCAGTGGATGCGTGACTTCGGTGAAAGCCTGCTGGTTTACCGTCCGCCAATCGATACCCGCTCCGTGAAAGCGGTGATGGGGGCGAAATCAAACGGTAACCCTGAGAAGGCGCTGAACTTCCTGACGCCGCACCAGAAGTGGGGTATCCACTCCACCTACAGCGACAACCTGCTGATGCTGACGCTGTCACGCGGGGGGCCGATTGTCTGGATGAGCGAAGCGGACGCCAAAGATCTGGGTATCGAAGATAACGACTGGATCGAAGTGTTCAACAGCAACGGTGCCCTGACGGCACGTGCGGTGGTGAGCCAGCGTGTACCAGCCGGGATGACCATGATGTACCACGCGCAGGAACGTATCGTTAACCTGCCGGGTTCAGAGATCACCGAGCAGCGCGGCGGTATTCACAACTCTGTGACCCGTATTACGCCGAAACCGACGCATATGATCGGCGGCTATGCCCAGCTGGCCTACGGCTTTAACTACTACGGCACTGTAGGATCAAACCGCGATGAGTTCGTGGTGGTACGTAAGATGAAGAATATTAACTGGTTAGATGGCGAAGGTAATGACCAGGTACAGGAGAGCGTAAAATGAAAATTCGTTCACAAGTCGGCATGGTGCTGAATCTGGATAAATGCATCGGCTGTCATACCTGCTCAGTCACCTGTAAAAACGTCTGGACCAGCCGTGAAGGTATGGAGTACGCCTGGTTCAACAACGTGGAAAGTAAGCCGGGCACCGGCTTCCCGACCGACTGGGAAAACCAGGAGAAGTGGAAGGGCGGCTGGATCCGTAAAATCAACGGCAAACTGCAACCGCGCATGGGTAACCGTGCGATGCTGCTCGGTAAAATCTTTGCTAACCCGCATCTGCCGGGCATCGACGATTACTACGAGCCGTTTGATTACGACTATCAGAACCTGCACAACGCGCCGGAAAGCAAACACCAGCCGATCGCCCGTCCTCGCTCGCTGATCACCGGTAAGCGCATGGACAAAATTACCAGCGGTCCAAACTGGGAGGAAATTCTGGGCGGCGAGTTCGAAAAACGCGCCAAAGACCAGAACTTCGAGAACATGCAGAAGGCGATGTACGGCCAGTTCGAAAACACATTCATGATGTATCTGCCGCGCCTGTGCGAACACTGCCTTAACCCGGCGTGCGTGGCGACCTGCCCAAGCGGCGCCATCTACAAGCGTGAAGAAGATGGCATTGTGCTGATCGACCAGGACAAGTGCCGCGGCTGGCGTATGTGCATCACCGGCTGTCCGTACAAAAAAATCTACTTTAACTGGAAGAGCGGTAAGTCTGAGAAGTGTATCTTCTGCTACCCGCGTATCGAAGCCGGTATGCCGACCGTCTGCTCAGAGAGCTGCGTAGGGCGTATCCGCTACCTCGGCGTGCTGCTGTACGACGCGGATGCGATTGAAAATGCCGCAAGCACCGAGAACGAGAAAGATCTGTATCAGCGTCAGCTGGACGTCTTCCTCGATCCGAACGATCCGAAGGTGATCGAGCAGGCGCTGAAAGACGGTATTCCGCAGAGCGTGATTGACGCCGCACAGCAGTCCCCGGTGTACAAAATGGCGATGGACTGGAAGCTGGCGCTGCCGCTGCACCCGGAATACCGCACGTTGCCGATGGTCTGGTACGTGCCGCCGCTGTCTCCGATTCAGTCTGCGGCTGACGCAGGTGAACTGGGCAGCAACGGCATTCTGCCGGACGTGGAAAGCCTGCGTATTCCGGTTCAGTATCTGGCCAACCTGCTGACGGCCGGGGATACCCAGCCGGTGCTGCTGGCGCTGAAACGTATGCTGGCGATGCGTCACTTCAAACGTGCGGAAACCGTTGACGGCGTTAACGATACCCGCGCGCTGGAAGAGGTCGGCCTGACCGAAGCGCAGGCGCAGGAGATGTACCGCTATCTGGCAATCGCTAACTACGAAGATCGTTTCGTGGTGCCGAGCAGTCACCGCGAGCTGGCTCGCGAGGCCTTCCCGGAGAAAAGTGGGTGTGGCTTTACCTTTGGCGACGGTTGCCACGGGTCAGACAGCAAATTCAACCTGTTCAACAGCCGCCGCATCGACGCGATGGATGTGACCAGCAAAACGGAGCCGCACCAATGATTGAACTCGTCATTGTTTCGCGTCTGCTCGAGTACCCTGATGCTGCGCTTGTGCAGCATCAACAGGAACTCTTTGATGCACTCGCGTCATCTGAAAACCTGGATAAAGAGGATGCCCAGACGCTGGGCATTTTCCTCCGCGACCTGCTGGCGCGCGATCTTCTTGATGCGCAGGCGGACTACAGCCAGCTGTTTGACCGTGGTCGTGCCACGTCTCTATTGCTGTTCGAACACGTTCACGGTGAATCCCGCGACCGTGGTCAGGCGATGGTGGATCTGATGGCCCAGTACGAGCAGCACGGTTTGCAACTCGACAGCCGCGAGCTGCCGGATCACCTGCCTCTGTACCTGGAATATCTGGCGCAGCTGCCGAAAGAGGAAGCGCTGGGCGGGTTGCAGGACATCGCTCCCATTCTGGCGTTGCTCGGCGCACGTCTCCAGCAACGTGAGAGCAATTATGCAGTCCTGTTCGATTTGCTGGTGAAACTGGCTAACGCCTCGGTTGACAGTCAAAAAGTGGCGGAAAAAATTGCGGATGAAGCCCGTGACGACACCCCACAAGCACTGGATGCCGTCTGGGAAGAAGAACAGGTGAAATTCTTTGCTGACCAGAGCTGTGGCGAATCTGAAATCTCCGCGCATCAGCGTCGTTTTGCCGGAGCGGTGGCTCCGCAATATTTGAATATCTCTAACGGAGGACAGCACTAATGCACTTCCTGAATATGTTCTTCTTTGACATTTACCCGTATATCGCGGGCACCGTGTTCCTGGTGGGAAGCTGGCTGCGTTATGACTATGGCCAGTACACCTGGCGTGCTGCCTCCAGCCAGATGCTGGATCGTAAAGGGATGAACCTGGCGTCAAACCTGTTCCACATCGGGATTTTGGGTATTTTCGCCGGTCATTTCCTGGGGATGCTGACGCCGCACTGGATGTACGAAGCGTGGCTGCCGATTGAAGTGAAGCAGAAGATGGCGATGCTCGCCGGTGGCGCCTGCGGCGTGATGACCCTGGTGGGTGGGCTGCTGCTGCTGAAACGCCGTCTGTTCAGCCCACGCGTGCGGGCTACCACGACCGGAGCGGACATCCTGATCCTCTCCCTGCTGATGGTGCAGTGTGCGCTGGGTCTGCTGACCATTCCATTCTCTGCGCAGCATATGGACGGCAGCGAGATGATGAAGCTGGTGGGATGGGCGCAGTCTGTCGTGACCTTCCGCGGTGGTGCCTCTGAGCATCTGGACGGCGTGGCGTTCATCTTCCGCGTTCACCTGGTGCTGGGTATGACCCTGTTTGTGCTGTTCCCGTTCTCTCGCCTGGTGCACATCTGGAGTGCGCCGGTGGAGTACCTGACGCGCAAATATCAGATCGTGCGTGCTCGTCGCTGATTCGCTGTATTGATACAACCCCGCATTTGCGGGGTTTTTTTTGTCCTGGAACCAGGGTTTCGTGCGGATGCCGGGTGGCGGCTGCGCCTTACCCGGCCTACGGAATTCACTATGCTCGGATCGAACCCTGGTCGAAGCTTCTCATCTTTCCCCGCATGGGAGAACCATAGGGCATTGTGCTTTTGGAGAGTGCTAAAGAATCTGGAAGTGATGGTGGTGGGGGAAGGATTCGAACCTTCGAAGTCGATGACGGCAGATTTACAGTCTGCTCCCTTTGGCCGCTCGGGAACCCCACCAGGGGTAATTCATATTTTGAGATAAAGCTGGAGATGGTGGTGGGGGAAGGATTCGAACCTTCGAAGTCGATGACGGCAGATTTACAGTCTGCTCCCTTTGGCCGCTCGGGAACCCCACCACGGGGTAATGCTTTTAACTGGCCTGCTTCCTGTTGGAAGCGGGGCGCATCATATCAAATGAGACGCCCCTGTAAAGCATTCCTTTAGGAAAATGAAGCTGTTTGCCTGCTTTTTATCCGTAAAGGCGTAAAGCTAATCAATTCATTTTCCGAAGGATTAAAGAATAATCGTTCTGTTGCCGTACACAAAGACGCGCTGAGCAAGTACCTGATAAAGCGCACGGCTCAGTACGTTCTTCTCAACGTCACGGCCAGCTCGCATCATATCTTCTGCCGTGTAGGTGTGATCCACGTGGATCACGTCCTGCATGATGATTGGGCCTTCGTCCAGATTATCATTCACGTAGTGCGCGGTTGCGCCAATGATCTTCACCCCACGCTCGTACGCCTGGTGGTACGGACGCGCGCCAATAAAGGCTGGCAGGAAGGAGTGGTGGATGTTGATAATTTTGTTCGGGAAGCGCGCCACGAAGGATGGCGTCAGCACGCGCATGTATTTTGCCAGCACCACGTAGTCCGGGTTATGCGCTTCAATCGCAGCAGCCATCAGGTTGTCGTGCTCTTCGCGGGTATGACCTTCATGGCTGACCAGTTCAAACGGAATGTCGAAACGTTCAACCAGCGTACGCAGCGTCTCGTGGTTGCCAATGACGGCGGCAATTTCGACGTCCAGGCCACCGTAGTTGGCTTTCATCAGCAGATCGCCCAGGCAGTGCGCCTCTTTGGTGACCAGAATGACAATGCGGCGACGACCCGCCGGGTTTAGCTCGCGCACCGAGCCTTCCGGCAGGGCGCTGTCCAGATCGGCAAGCAGGGTTGTGTCGTTGAAAATACCTTCCAGCTCGGTACGCATAAAGAAGCGACCGGTACGGTGGTCAACGAACTCGTTGTTCTGCACGATATTCAGTTCATGCTTGTAGCAAATGTTGGTAATTCGTGCGATCAGTCCTTTTTGATCGGGACAGATAGTGCGCAGAACTTTACGTTGTAATGATTGCATCGCCGGGAAATCCTGTTTATGTATTTGCGAAGTCTGAGTTGTCAGGCATTACTGCCGCAACACTTTTTAAATTTTTTTCCTGAACCACAGGGGCAGGGATCGTTACGACCGAATTGCGGACGTGTGCCGTCAATATAATACCATTGCCCGCTGTCCTTTAAGAACCGTGAGCGTTCAATGATGGCGCCGGGTTTGTTTTGTTCGCTAAAGCGGGCGACAAAACTGACATAGCCCTCGTTGGCATCGCGGCCGGGAGCGGCATCAAAGACGGTAAGGCCCAGCCAGACGGTGTTGGCAAATCCGGCTTCAATCTCTTGCCGAAAATCGGCAGCATCACAGGACGGATGCCAGGTTTTAATCAGGTAGTCTGCGTTTTTGATCACAAAAGCAGTATACCGCGAGCGCATAAGGTGTGACGGGTCTGGTGCAACCTGCTCGCCAGAAAGATATCGCTGGCAACATAGGCTATACTCCAGAGCGCTACCACAGGGGCAGAGTTGAGACACGATTCTCTTCCTGGAACAAAAAATAAGGCGTTAAACGCTTAAGGTAGCAATATGTTAACTGAGCAGGTGCGTTGACGCTATGTCGGGAATCCAGGGGAAGTAAAACAGGGCTAATGAGAAAGGTAAAAATTGGACTGGCGTTGGGCTCAGGTGCAGCCCGGGGTTGGTCACATATTGGCGTTATCAATACCTTAAACCAGATGGGGATTGACGTTGATATTGTCGCAGGATGTTCTATCGGGTCGCTGGTCGGATCCGCGTACGCCTGCGGTAAGCTTCCGCAGCTTGAAAGCTGGGTGCGCTCCTTTAGTTACTGGGATGTACTGCGCCTGATGGATCTCTCCTGGCAGCGTGGCGGCCTGCTGCGCGGCGAACGCGTATTCAATCAGTTTCGTAAGATAATGCCCCTCGCTGACTTCAGCCACTGCCAAATGCCTTTCGGCGCCGTTGCAACCAACCTCAGTACGGGCAGGGAGTTATGGCTCACCGAAGGGGATATTCATCTCGCCGTTCGCGCATCCTGTAGCATGCCTGGGTTAATGGCGCCTGTGCCTCATAATGGCTACTGGCTCGTTGATGGTGGCGTGGTGAATCCTGTCCCCATCTCTCTGACGCGCGCCATGGGGGCAGATATCGTCATTGCAGTGGATTTACAGCACGACGCTCACCTTATGCAGCAGGATTTGATGCCGGTTAATCTTCAGAGCGATGATGCGGAAGAAGAGAAACTTGCCTGGCATGCGCGTTTACGCGGCAGAATAGGGCGCCTGACTGCCCGTCGCACGGTGACCGCGCCGAACGCCATTGAAATCATGACGACCTCCATTCAAATTCTTGAGAATCGCCTGAAGCGAAACCGTATGGCTGGCGATCCTCCGGATATTCTTATTCAGCCCTATTGTCCACAAATCTCTACCCTTGATTTCCACCGGGCTGAGGCCGCCATAGCAGCGGGCTCGTTAGCCGTCGAAAAGAAAATAGATGAACTGTTGCCTTTTGTGCGTACAGCACGTTAAGCACTTTTTTGATTACTTCAGCAAAATCTGACAGGCGATAGTACCAATAGCATGCCACTATTGAGTAACTGTCAGCCAGGGGAGGAACCATGACACAGCCATTGGCCGGAAAACATATTTTGATAGTAGAAGACGAGCCCGTTTTCCGATCGCTACTGGATTCGTGGTTATCCTCACTGGGTGCAACCACGTCCCTTGCCGAAGATGGCGTCGAGGCACTGGAAAAAATGGCCAGCATGGCGCCTGATCTGATGATCTGCGATCTCGAGATGCCGCGCATGGACGGATTAATGCTGGTGGAGAACCTGCGTAACGAAGGTTATCAGACACCGATACTGGTGATCTCGGCGACCGAAAATATGGCGGATATTGCTAAGGCGTTGCGTTTGGGTGTGCAGGATATCCTGCTCAAACCGGTTAAAGATTTAAACCGACTGCGTGAAACGGTGTTGGCCTGCCTGTATCCCAATATGTTTAATTCCCGGGTGGAAGAAGAAGAACGTCTTTTCCAGGACTGGGATGCTTTAGTCAGTAATCCGCTCGCGGCCGCGAAGCTGCTTCAGGAACTTCAGCCGCCGGTGCAGCAAAATATCTCTCATTGCAGAGTAAATTATCGCCAGCTGGTAGCGGCTGACCAGCCTGGACTGGTGCTGGATATTGCGCCGCTATCAGATTCCGACCTCGCTTTTTATTGCCTGGATGTTACCCGAGCGGGTGATAACGGCGTTCTGGCGGCCTTATTACTCCGTGCGCTGTTTAATGGATTGCTACAGGAACAATTATCCCATCAGGGGCAACGACTTCCTGAGTTAGGCAGTTTACTAAAACAGGTCAACCAACTTTTTCGCCAGGCCAATTTGCCGGGGCAGTTCCCGCTTCTGGTTGGCTATTATCACAGCGGGTTGAATAACCTTATTCTGGTCTCTGCTGGATTAAATGCCACGCTGAATACCGGCGAACACCATATACAGGTGAGTAACGGTGTGCCGTTGGGAACGTTGGGTAATACTTACCTTAATCAAATTAGCCATCGCTGCACCTCCTGGCAGTGCCAAATTTGGGGTGCCGGTGGGCGGTTACGCTTAATGTTGTCCACGGAGTAAGCAGTCAGATTTTATTTTTCAGATTGCTTTACCTGTGTTTTTGCTGGCAGTGCTACTATCGCTGCAAGTTTCATGCGTATTTGTCTTAATTGATCGGCAACGCGTTCTTTTCAGACCCGTATTAGTGGCTGAGACTGTATACTCAACGCGTTATTCAATGCATAAAAGTTCAAAACTTGAACAGTTCAGGAGAATTTCAATGGCTGCCCTAAATTCGAAAGTCAGAAAGGCCGTTATCCCGGTGGCGGGATTGGGTACCAGGATGTTGCCAGCGACGAAGGCAATCCCAAAAGAGATGCTGCCTCTGGTTGATAAGCCATTAATCCAGTATGTCGTGAATGAGTGTATTGCGGCAGGTATCACCGAAATTGTACTGGTGACGCATTCATCTAAAAACTCTATCGAAAACCATTTCGATACCAGTTTCGAACTCGAAGCAATGCTGGAAAAACGCGTAAAGCGCCAGCTGCTGGAGGAAGTGCAGTCTATTTGCCCTCCACACGTTACCATTATGCAGGTTCGTCAGGGCCTGGCGAAGGGCCTGGGACACGCAGTATTGTGTGCACATCCGGTAGTGGGTGATGAGCCGGTCGCGGTTATTCTGCCAGATGTGATCCTTGATGAGTATGAGTCCGATCTTTCCCAGGAAAACCTGGCGGAAATGATTAAACGCTTCGACGAAACCGGCAGCAGCCAGATTATGGTTGAGCCAGTCGACGATGTGACTGCTTACGGTGTGGTTGACTGCAAAGGTGTTGCCCTGCAACCTGGTGAAAGCGTACCGATGGTTGGCGTTGTTGAAAAACCTAAAGCGGACGTCGCGCCGTCTAACCTTGCTGTCGTTGGCCGTTACGTACTGAGTGCTGAAATCTGGGCGCTGCTGGCCAAAACGCCTCCGGGTGCGGGCGATGAAATCCAGCTGACGGATGCTATAGATATGCTGATCGAGAAAGAGACCGTGGAAGCCTACCATATGAAAGGTAAGAGCCATGACTGCGGTAATAAGCTCGGTTATATGCAGGCATTCGTCGAATATGGCATTCGCCATAACAGCCTTGGTGAAGAATTTAAAGCCTGGCTCAAAGGTAGCGTGGGTATTAAGTAATAAACTCACGGACCAGTGAACAAGACCGGTGTGGCGATGCCCACCGGTTTTTTTATGCCTGTCGATCCGTAATTGGCTGGAGATTGTCAAGGACGTTAAATAGTGAGCCAGGCAATATGACAGAATGTAAGGAGATGTTTGGGGAATATTATGGGCATAAAAAATCCCGCATTAAGCGGGATTTTTCAGAATCTTTCCAGATTAATCCTTGATCAGGAAGTCATCCAGTTGTTTACCTTGTTCGTCCATAGCTTTCTTGATTACAGCAGGAGTACGACCCTGGCCGGTCCAGGTTTTCTCTTCGCCGTTCTCGTCGATGTAGCTATATTTAGCAGGACGTGCTGCGCGTTTTGCTTTGGTACCGGTTTTAGCCGCAGCCATGCTGTTCAGCAATTCGTTTGGATCGATACCATCGGCAATCAGCATTTCGCGATACTGTTGCAGTTTACGTGTACGTTCTTCGATTTCAGCCGCAGCTGCGCTTTCTTCTTCACGACGTTCGTTAACGACAACTTCTAATTTTTCGAGCATCTCTTCAAGCGTTTCAAGGGTACATTCTCTTGCCTGCGCACGAAGAGTACGGATGTTGTTCAGAATTTTAAGTGCTTCGCTCATTGTAGTAATCTCAAACTTATAATGGGGGTGGGTTTGTTGTCCTAATAATAGAGCGTTAATTTCACTTGTGCAATAGGTTGGAATGTAAGGAATTCAAAAAATACAAAATTAATGACGCTATTATTAATTACGCTAACTTAAATTTCATTGTTTGCTGGGGCGATGAGATATCGTTTCAAACGGCAAAAGCGCGTCATTTGCATGTTTGTTTTGTGACTTTTACCTCAGGAATTATAGTTGCGGTTGATAAATATCAGCCTTTCGTATTACTCCGGCTAAGCGCAGCGAACAGAAGAATAGTTAATAAATAGTGAATTTTAAAGATTGCAGAAGCCACTATAAAAAGAAGTGTTATCTCCGGTGTCGAGCTCGCCTTATTGTCCGTGCTAAAAGCCTTTACTGTCTGTTTTAACGCATTATTTTGCGCTATCAACGAAGAGTTTATTGGTGCAGAACAGCCTGGAGCACGCAGCCCGCCGCTGATGACAATACAAAATATGGTACAATGATCCATCGGGAATATTACACATTGATTAGGGTTCTTCGGCCAATGGCACAACTTTATTTCTACTATTCGGCAATGAATGCAGGGAAATCGACGGCGTTACTGCAATCCTCATACAATTATCAGGAGCGGGGGATGCGTACCGTTGTTTATACCGCCGAAATCGACGATCGCTTTGGGGCAGGGAAGGTAAGCTCAAGAATAGGGCTCTCGTCGCCTGCAAGGCTGTTTAACCCTGAAACGGACCTGCTTGAGGACATTCGTGCCCAGCATGCCTCTAAGCCTGTCCATTGCGTGCTGGTAGATGAAAGCCAGTTCCTGACCCGCGAGCAGGTCCATGCGCTTTCAGAGGTCGTTGATGAGCTGGATATTCCCGTTCTTTGCTATGGATTACGCACTGACTTTCGCGGTGAGTTATTTGCCGGTAGCCAGTATCTGCTCGCCTGGTCGGATAAGCTGGTTGAGCTGAAAACTATCTGCTTTTGTGGCCGCAAGGCAAGTATGGTTCTTCGCCTGGACCAGTCGGGCAAGCCTTATGCTGATGGCGAGCAGGTGGTGATAGGGGGCAATGAACGTTATGTCTCGGTCTGCCGCAAGCATTATAAAGAGGCGCTGGCTGTAGGCTCGCTGACGGCGTTACAGGGCGACAATCGCAAATAAAAAAAATGTCTTACGGATCCTCAGATATAAAAAAACCCGCCAGCGGCGGGTTTTTTTTCACACTGTCAATCAAGCATTTTTCTTCGCTTTCTTGTCAGCCTTTACAACTGCGGGGATGTCAACTTTTACGGCAGCGACATCGCTTTCAGTGAAGTTACGACCGTAATAGGTATCCAGCAGGATCTGTTTCAGTTCGGAAATCAGTGGGTAGCGCGGGTTAGCACCAGTACACTGGTCATCGAATGCATCTTCAGACAGCTTATCTACGTGAGCGAGGAAGTCAGCTTCCTGAACGCCTGCTTCGCGGATAGATTTAGGAATACCCAGTTCAGCCTTCAGGCTTTCCAGCCATGCCAGCAGTTTCTCGATCTTCGCTGCAGTACGGTCGCCCGGTGCGCTCAGACCCAGGTGGTCTGCGATTTCAGCGTAGCGACGACGAGCTTGCGGACGGTCGTACTGGCTGAATGCAGTCTGCTTGGTTGGGTTGTCGTTGGCGTTATAGCGGATAACGTTGCTGATCAACAGGGCGTTCGCCAGACCGTGAGGAATGTGGAACTGTGAACCCAGCTTGTGCGCCATGGAGTGACAGACACCCAGGAAGGCGTTAGCAAATGCAATGCCCGCGATGGTTGCTGCACTGTGTACACGTTCACGAGCTACAGGGTTTTTCGAACCTTCGTTGTAAGAAGCTGGCAGGTTTTCTTTCAGCAGTTTCAGTGCCTGTAAAGCCTGACCGTCAGAGAACTCAGAAGCCAGTACGGAAACGTAAGCTTCCAGGGCGTGAGTTACCGCATCCAGACCACCGAACGCACACAGTGATTTCGGCATTTCCATGACCAGGTTGGCGTCAACGATAGCCATATCTGGCGTCAGTGCGTAGTCAGCCAGCGGATATTTCTGACCCGTTGCGTCATCAGTCACAACAGCAAATGGCGTCACTTCTGAACCGGTACCGGAAGTGGTGGTGACGGCGATCATTTTCGCTTTCACGCCCATTTTCGGGAACTTGTAGATACGTTTACGGATATCCATAAAGCGCAGCGCCAGTTCTTCGAAGTGGGTTTCCGGATGCTCGTACATGACCCACATAATTTTCGCGGCGTCCATTGGGGAACCGCCACCCAGTGCGATGATCACATCAGGTTTGAAGGAGTTAGCCAGTTCAGCGCCTTTACGTACAACGCTCAGGGTTGGGTCAGCTTCAACTTCAAAGAAGACTTCAGTTTCGACGCCAGACGCTTTCAGAACAGAGGTGATCTGGTCTGCATAGCCATTGTTGAACAGGAAACGGTCAGTCACGATGAGCGCACGTTTGTGGCCATCAGTAATCACTTCGTCCAGCGCGATTGGCAGAGAGCCGCGGCGGAAGTAGATAGATTTCGGAAGTTTGTGCCACAACATGTTTTCAGCTCGCTTAGCAACGGTTTTCTTGTTGATCAGGTGTTTTGGACCAACGTTTTCAGAGATGGAGTTACCACCCCAGGAACCACAACCCAGAGTCAGGGAAGGTGCGAGTTTGAAGTTATACAGGTCACCGATACCACCCTGAGAAGCAGGGGTGTTGATCAGAATACGTGCCGTCTTCATCTTCTGACCGAAGTAAGCAACACGCTCTGGCTGGTTATCCTGGTCGGTGTACAGGCAAGAGGTGTGGCCGATACCGCCCATCGCCACCAGCTTCTCTGCTTTTTCTACCGCGTCATCGAAATCTTTCGCACGGTACATCGCCAGTGTCGGGGATAGTTTTTCGTGAGCAAACGGCTCACTTTCATCAACGACGTTCACTTCACCAATCAGAATCTTGGTGGTAGCAGGGACGCTAAAGCCGGCGAGTTCAGCGATTTTATACGCTGGCTGACCTACGATAGCTGCGTTCAGTGCACCATTTTTCAGAATCACGTCCTGAACGGCTTTCAGTTCTTTACCTTGCAACAGGTAGCCGCCGTGGCTGGCGAAACGTTCACGAACGGCGTCGTATACCGAATCAACCACGACAACTGACTGTTCAGATGCACAGATAACGCCGTTATCGAAGGTTTTTGACATCAGCACAGAGGCAACTGCACGCTTGATATCTGCCGTTTCGTCGATCACAACAGGGGTATTACCTGCGCCTACGCCGATGGCTGGTTTACCGGAGCTGTATGCTGCTTTAACCATACCAGGACCGCCGGTCGCCAGGATTAAGTTAATGTCCGGGTGATGCATCAGGGCGTTGGACAGTTCAACAGAAGGTTGGTCGATCCAACCGATCAGATCTTTTGGCGCACCCGCAGCAATGGCAGCCTGAAGCACGATATCCGCTGCTTTGTTGGTGGCGTCTTTCGCACGTGGGTGCGGGGAGAAAATGATTGCGTTACGTGTTTTCAGACTGATAAGAGATTTGAAGATGGCGGTAGAGGTTGGGTTAGTGGTTGGAACGATACCGCAAATAATGCCGATGGGTTCAGCGATAGTGATGGTGCCAAAAGTGTCGTCTTCTGACAGCACACCGCAGGTTTTCTCATCTTTATAGGCGTTGTAGATATACTCTGAAGCAAAGTGGTTTTTGATCACTTTATCTTCAACGATACCCATACCGGATTCGGCAACGGCCATTTTAGCGAGAGGGATTCGAGCATCTGCAGCAGCCAGAGCGGCCGCGCGGAAGATTTTATCAACCTGTTCTTGGGTGAAATTGGCATATTCACGCTGGGCTTTTTTCACGCGCTCGACGAGGGCGTTCAGTTCAGCGATATTGGTAACAGCCATAATGCTCTCCTGATAATGTTTAAACTCTTTTAGTAAACCAGCGCTCGATACGTCTGACAGTATAGTCAGAGCCGATCCCACTTGCGTAACACACAGTAAAACAAAGGATTACTCACTGCTTCCGCTCACTAATTTACTAAAAGAGCCTTACCTTAGCATCATACCTTTTTGATAGGTGATCTCCCTGGCGGCGTAATCAAGATTACTCACTTCTGAGTACGAAAATTATGATCAAGATCAATTTTGTCCTAAGCTGATACCTTTCAGCAGGGTTATTTTGTGCTAATTATTCCAGTGTTAAATAATTAAGTAACTATTGGAAGTGGCGCTATCATTGAGTATACAAATGTTTAACATCATGAATTGATAACGTTTTAGAACAGATTTCTGGTGAAGTGTGCGGCTAAAAAGCGTATCTTCAGCGCGGATTTATCATTACACGCTGTCTCTCCCTGACCATGCTCAATTGCGGAGCTTAATGTGATTCAAACGCTCTTTGATTTCCCTACATATTTCAAGTTTTTTATTGGCTTGTTTGCCCTGGTCAACCCGGTAGGGATTATCCCTGTCTTCATCAGTATGACCAGTTATCAGACAGCTGCCGCGCGAAATAAAACCAACCTGACGGCAAACCTGTCGGTGGCGATTATCTTGCTTACGTCTCTTTATCTGGGGGACGCCATTCTTCAGGTCTTCGGCATCTCTATTGATTCGTTCCGAATAGCAGGCGGGATCCTGGTGGTGACGATTGCAATGTCGATGATCAGCGGCAAGCTGGGGGAAGATAAACAGAATAAGCAGGAAAAATCAGAGACAGCTATCCGCGAGAGCATCGGCGTGGTGCCACTGGCACTGCCGCTGATGGCGGGCCCGGGGGCAATCAGTTCTACCATTGTATGGGGAACACGCTATCACAGCCTGATGCACCTGATTGGCTTCTCTGTCGCCATTGCCCTGTTCGCACTTTGCTGCTGGGGCGTATTTCGTATGGCGCCATGGCTGGTTCGCTTGCTGGGACAAACGGGCATCAACGTGATTACCCGTATCATGGGTCTGTTGTTAATGGCGTTAGGCATCGAATTTATCGTTACCGGTATAAAAAGTATATTCCCCGGATTAGTACACTGACTTTCGTTTGAAAGAGCGGAGCCAGCGGCTCCGTTTTTTTACGTGAATATCAGCAAATCATATAAATAAAGTTGAAATACGCACCAGCCATAATAAGTTCTACTAATAACCCTCTTTTGTTGATTTTCAAGAGGTTGTTTATTTTCAGTTTGCTTCTCTGCCCATAAATCCTTCAAACGCTCTGTTATTTTACTCACATGATACTCTGGGGCTTGCTGACAGATAACCGAAATGATATTAGTAATTTCGACGTCTGACCCAGACGAATGTGCTAAATAATAACCAGATGTTAAATTTTCGTGAAAAATCGTCCGAATTTGTCATGTCATCGCACCAGTCACGAGAGAACTCTACAACTGAATGTATTGTAAGGGTTTTACTTGTTTTTGGCGTGAAAGGTGGTCGGCGGCATAGCTACGCCTGACTCCGTAAAAGAGAAATGCTTAACAAATTTGCAAAATGTATTGGCGAGAGTTGGCACCATTTGGTACTTTCCGGCCTTATATTTTGCGGCATTAAACAAGTTGATGAGAACTATTTTCATATAGACCTCACTTAAGCTTTCCAGCACACCTCACTGACAGGGGAGAGGTGTAAAGAATCGACGCAAGATCGCCGTACGAGCGGTCAGTAATAATGAAGTCGATGATAGCAAGAAGTAAAAAAAGAACCTGACAGCAGCAAAAAAAACTCCTGCGCTGTACAGGCCCCAACAGGGGATTACACAACTGGCGAAGGCCAGTCATAATAATGAGTGGAGTATCAACACAATGTCCATCATCACAAAAAAAAGTCTGGTAGCGGCGGGGATTTTAACTGCGCTAATCGCGGGCAACGCTGCAATGGCTGCGGACGTTCCTGCTGGTGTTCAGCTGGCTGAGAAGCAAACGCTGGTACGTAATAACGGTGCGGAAGTGCAGTCTCTTGATCCGCACAAAATTGAAGGTGTTCCAGAGTCTAACGTTAACCGCGATCTGTTTGAAGGTCTGCTGGTGACTGACGTAGACGGCCACCCGGCTCCGGGCGTGGCGGAAAAATGGGACAACAAAGATTTTAAAGTCTGGACCTTCCATTTGCGTAAAGATGCCAAATGGTCTGACGGTACGCCGGTTACCGCCGAAGATTTCGTCTATAGCTGGCAGCGTCTGGCGGATCCGAATACCGCCTCCCCGTACGCGAGTTACCTCCAGTATGGCCATATCGCCAATATTGATGACATCATCACGGGTAAAAAGCCAGTAACCGACCTGGGCGTAAAAGCCATCGATGCCAACACTTTTGAAGTGACGTTGAGCGAACCTGTTCCGTACTTCTATAAGTTGCTGGTTCACCCGTCCGTTTCTCCGGTACCAAAATCCGCGGTAGAAAAATTTGGTGAAAAATGGACGCAGCCTGCGAATATCGTGACCAACGGTGCATATAAGCTGAAGGACTGGGTCGTTAACGAGCGTATGGTGCTGGAGCGCAACCCGCAGTATTGGGATAATGCCAAGACGGTTATCAATCAGGTCACCTACCTGCCAATCTCTTCTGAGGTAACGGACGTAAACCGCTACCGCAGCGGCGAAATCGACATGACCTATAACAACATGCCGATTGAACTGTTCCAGAAGCTGAAAAAAGAGATCCCGAAAGAAGTTCACGTCGATCCGTATCTGTGCACCTACTATTATGAAATTAACAACCAGAAAGCACCGTTCACCGACGTACGTGTTCGTACCGCACTGAAGCTGGCTCTGGATCGCGACATTATCGTGAATAAAGTGAAGAATCAGGGCGACCTGCCGGCTTACAGCTACACCCCGCCTTACACCGACGGTATGAAGCTGGTTGAACCTGAATGGTTCAAATGGTCCCAGGAAAAACGTAACGAAGAAGCGAAAAAGCTGCTGGCTGAAGCGGGCTATACCGCCGACAAGCCGCTGACGTTTAGTCTGCTGTACAACACCTCCGATCTGCATAAAAAACTGGCTATTGCCGTCGCGTCAATCTGGAAGAAAAATCTCGGCGTGAACGTGAAGCTGGAAAATCAGGAATGGAAAACCTTCCTCGATACGCGCCATCAGGGAACCTTTGACGTGGCACGTGCAGGATGGTGTGCGGACTATAACGAACCGACCTCATTCCTGAACACCATGCTCAGCGACAGTTCGAACAATACCGCACACTATAAGAGCCCGGCGTTTGATAAGCTGATTGGCGATACCCTGAAAGTGGCAGATGACGCCCAGCGCGCCGATCTGTACGCGAAATCAGAACAACAGCTCGATAAAGACTCTGCGATCGTTCCGGTTTACTACTACGTTAACGCCCGCCTGGTGAAACCATGGGTAGGGGGTTATACCGGTAAAGACCCGTTGGATAATATTTCCGTTAAGAATCTTTATATTATCAAGCATTAATGGCAATACGTGGGGCGAGCGAGCTTGCCCCACTGTGTCTATTTTGTAACATTCATCAGGCACACGCCAGAAGGTACGGGCAATGTTGAAATTTATCCTGCGTCGCTGTCTTGAAGCGATTCCAACGTTATTTATTCTAATTACAATTTCCTTCTTTATGATGCGTCTTGCGCCGGGCAGTCCTTTTACCGGTGAACGCACGCTTCCGCCAGAAGTTATGGCCAACATCGAAGCGAAATACCATTTAAACGATCCTATCACCACGCAGTACTTCAACTATCTGAAGCAACTTGCACACGGTGATTTTGGTCCGTCATTCAAATATAAAGACTATTCCGTTAACGACCTGGTGGCGTCCAGCTTCCCGGTATCGGCTAAATTAGGGGCTGCTGCATTTATCCTGGCCGTTGTTCTCGGTGTCACTGCGGGCGTTATCGCCGCACTAAAACAAAATACCCGATGGGATTACGCCGTAATGGGGGTCGCAATGACCGGGGTGGTTATCCCCAGCTTCGTTGTCGCGCCGTTGCTGGTCATGATATTCGCGATAACCCTTAAATGGCTGCCCGGGGGCGGCTGGAATGGCGGGGCGCTGAAGTTCATGATATTGCCGATGGTGGCATTATCTCTGGCCTACATTGCCAGTATCGCCCGTATTACGCGTGGTTCAATGATTGAAGTCCTGCACTCGAACTTTATCCGTACCGCCCGAGCGAAAGGGTTGCCGATGCGCCGGATTATTTTCCGTCACGCTCTCAAGCCTGCACTGTTACCGGTGCTCTCCTATATGGGTCCTGCATTCGTCGGCATTATTACGGGTTCAATGGTGATTGAAACCATTTATGGCCTGCCGGGCATCGGGCAGTTGTTTGTTAACGGGGCGCTTAACCGTGACTATTCGCTGGTGCTGAGCCTGACGATCCTCGTGGGCGCGCTGACCATTCTGTTTAATGCCGTTGTCGATGTGCTGTATGCCGTTATCGATCCGAAAATCCGTTACTAACTGGAGCACGCCATGATGTTGAGTAAGAAAAACAGCGAGGCGCTGGAAAACTTCAGTGAAAAGCTGGAGGTCGAAGGTCGTAGCCTTTGGCAAGACGCCCGCCGTCGTTTTATGCATAACCGTGCCGCCGTTGCCAGCCTGGTCGTGCTGGTGCTTATCGCGCTGTTCGTAACCCTGGCACCAATGCTCTCTCAGTTCACCTATTTCGATACGGACTGGGGCATGATGTCCAGCGCGCCGGATATGGAATCCGGGCACTATTTCGGTACCGACTCCTCCGGGCGTGATTTGCTGGTGCGTGTGGCGATTGGCGGCCGTATCTCCCTGATGGTTGGCATCGCGGCGGCGCTGGTGGCGGTGATCGTCGGCACGCTTTACGGTTCGCTTTCCGGTTACCTCGGCGGGAAAGTGGACTCCGTGATGATGCGTCTGCTAGAAATCCTGAACTCCTTCCCGTTCATGTTCTTCGTCATTCTGCTGGTGACCTTCTTTGGTCAAAATATCCTGCTGATCTTCGTGGCGATCGGGATGGTGTCCTGGCTGGATATGGCGCGTATTGTGCGCGGCCAGACGCTGAGCCTCAAACGTAAGGAGTTTATCGAAGCCGCACAGGTTGGCGGCGTTTCTACCGCCAATATTGTGGTGCGTCATATCGTTCCTAACGTGCTGGGCGTGGTGGTGGTGTACGCCTCCCTGCTGGTGCCAAGTATGATCTTGTTTGAATCTTTCCTGAGCTTCCTGGGATTAGGTACGCAAGAGCCGTTGAGTAGCTGGGGCGCTCTGTTAAGTGACGGCGCAAACTCCATGGAAGTGTCACCGTGGTTACTGCTGTATCCGGCGGGCTTCCTGGTCGTCACCCTGTTCTGTTTCAACTTTATCGGCGATGGCCTGCGTGATGCCCTCGACCCGAAAGACCGTTAAGGAGCGCCGTCATGACCATTATTGAAACGGCAACCGCGCCACAGGCGCAACAGCGGACCAGCGCACTGCTGGACGTTAAAGACCTCCGCGTGACGTTTAAAACCCCCGACGGTGATGTGACTGCCGTTAACGATCTCAACTTCGACCTGCGTGCCGGTGAAACGCTGGACATTGTGGGCGAATCCGGTTCCGGTAAATCCCAGACCGCATTCGCGCTGATGGGCCTGCTGGCATCAAACGGCGTGATAGGGGGTTCGGCGACGTTTAACGGGAAAGAGATCCTGAATTTGCCGGAACATGAGCTGAACAAGCTGCGCGCCGAGCAGATTTCAATGATTTTCCAGGATCCGATGACCTCCCTGAACCCCTATATGCGGGTGGGTGAACAGCTGATGGAAGTGCTGATGCTCCACAAGGGGCTGGGCAAAGCCGAAGCGTTTGAAGAGTCCGTCAAAATGCTGGATGCGGTGAAAATGCCTGAAGCACGCAAGCGCATGCGCATGTATCCGCACGAGTTCTCCGGCGGTATGCGTCAGCGAGTCATGATCGCGATGGCATTGCTTTGCCGGCCAAAACTGCTGATCGCTGATGAACCAACCACCGCTCTCGACGTGACCGTCCAGGCGCAGATCATGACGTTGCTGAACGAGCTGAAGCGTGAGTTCAACACCGCCATCATCATGATCACCCACGATTTAGGCGTCGTTGCCGGGATCTGCGACAAAGTGTTAGTCATGTATGCAGGCCGCACGATGGAATACGGTAATGCCCGCGATGTGTTCTACCAGCCAGCCCACCCGTACTCTATCGGGCTGCTGAATGCCGTACCGCGCCTCGATGCGGAAGGGGAGTCGCTGCTGACTATCCCGGGCAACCCGCCAAACCTGCTGCGTTTGCCAAAAGGCTGCCCGTTCCAGCCACGCTGTCCGCATGCGATGGAAATCTGTAACAGCGCACCGCCGCTGGAAGCGTTTGCCCCAGGCCGTCTACGCGCCTGCTTTAAGCCGCTGGAGGAGCTGGTATGAACGCAATCGACGAAAAAAGAAATGTGCTGCTCGAAATCGCTGACCTGAAGGTCCATTTCGATATCAAAGACGGTAAACAGTGGTTCTGGCAGCCTGCCAAAACCCTGAAAGCGGTGGATGGCGTCACGCTACGCCTGTACGAAGGGGAGACCCTGGGCGTGGTGGGCGAATCCGGCTGCGGCAAGTCGACATTTGCGCGTGCGATCATCGGCCTGGTGAAAGCCACCGACGGGAAAGTGGCCTGGCTTGGCAAAGATCTGCTGGGGATGAAGCCGGATGAATGGCGCAATGTGCGCAGTGATATCCAGATGATTTTCCAGGATCCTCTGGCGTCCCTGAATCCGCGTATGACCATTGGCGAAATCATTGCCGAGCCGCTGCGCACCTATCATCCGAAGATGCCGCGCCAGGAAGTTCGCGATCGGGTGAAAGCGATGATGCTGAAGGTGGGTCTGTTGCCTAACCTCATCAACCGCTACCCTCACGAGTTTTCCGGCGGTCAGTGCCAGCGTATCGGTATCGCACGCGCGTTGATCCTTGAACCGAAACTGATTATCTGTGATGAGCCGGTTTCGGCGCTGGACGTTTCCATCCAGGCCCAGGTGGTTAACCTGCTACAGAAACTGCAACGGGAAATGGGGCTGTCGCTGATCTTCATCGCCCACGATCTGGCGGTGGTAAAACACATTTCAGACCGTGTGCTGGTCATGTATCTGGGCCACGCCGTGGAACTGGGCACGTATGATGAGGTGTACCATAATCCGCTGCACCCTTATACCAAAGCGCTGATGTCTGCGGTTCCCGTTCCGGATCCCGATCTGGAAAAAAATAAAACCATTCAGCTTCTGGAAGGTGAACTGCCTTCGCCAATCAACCCGCCTTCAGGCTGCGTATTCCGTACGCGATGCCCAATAGCCGGGCCGGAATGTGCAAAAACACGGCCGGTTCTGGAGGGCAGTTTCCGACATGCGGTTTCCTGCCTGAAAGTAGACCCGTTATAATCGCAAGGGCTGACATGATGTCAGCCCTTATTTTTTCGAGGTTAATGTGTCGCGATTATTCACGTCGGCCCGTCAGCGGCTTTATCACCTTTTATTTGATCCAGAAACGGTTTCCGGTCGCCGTTTCGAGGGTCTGTGTGGCTTATTTGCACTGATTAGCGTCATTATTATCTTTATCGAATCCGGTGCCGGAACGCAGTACCACATGACGTATGAGGAGTGGCACGTTTTTGTCTGGCTGGAATTGATCGTCACGGTGGTGTTTACCGCAGAGTATGTGCTGAGGGTCATTAGCTGGCCAAATCCGGCGAAATACGTTTTCAGCTTCTGGGGATTTATTGATTTAGCCACTATCCTGCCGCTGTATGTCATGTGGCTGTGGCCTGAGATCAGCCTGAATTATGTGTTTGCCTGGCGCGCAATGCGGGCGATTCGTGTGTTACGAATTTTGAAGCTGCTGCGCTTTATGCCGTCGCTGAGGGTTTTTTGGGTCGCCATTGTCAGCGCCCGCCACCAGCTTATTCTCTTCTATTCGTTTATTGCTATCGTGATGATCGTTTTTGGCTCCCTGATGTATTTAATCGAAGGGCCAAAATACGGGTTTACCACGCTTAATGCGTCGGTTTACTGGGCTATCGTCACGGTGACCACCGTGGGCTATGGCGATATTACACCGCATACGCCGCTCGGACGTATTGTGGCATCGATTCTTATTCTGATCGGTTATTCGGTAATAGCGATACCGACGGGGCTAATTACCACCCATATGAGCAGCGCCTTCCAGAACAGCAAGCAGCAACGCAAATGTCCGAATTGTCAGCAGGGAAATCATGAACCCGGGGCGCGGTTTTGTCACCGCTGTGGAAATGCCTTGCCGGATTAAATAAAAAAGGCTGCGCGGGCAGCCTTTTTTATTATTCGCGCCAGAGAATATGGCACAGCTTATGGTCTTTCTCGCGGCACAGCAGGACGCGGGCAAAGATGTCGTTAATTTCTCCGCCGTCTTCATCTGCCAGGCCAATTACCACCTCAGCGAAGAAGTCCGGGTTGAGATCAAAATCGACGTGTTCGGCCCAGTCTTCAGACGGATCGAACAGCTCAGCACCGCCACGCTCTTCAAATTGCAGGTTGAAAAGAATGACGTCAGCAGGGTCGAGATTATCGACCGCCAGCTCGAGAAAAATATCGTAGGCCTGTTCGAGCGTTTCGTCTTCGGTCAGGCGATTGTTCAGATCCATTTCCATGATGACTACCTGTTAAACATCGTTGGGCACGTTTTACAGCAACGGACTAAAGAAGTAAAACAGTCGTTCGGCAATTCGCTGCCACAGCGGACGTTTCGCCCACAGTCTGGCGTCCAGCAGGCGTGAGCGGGAGATATAATCATCCTGAACCGCCGCCAGATCGCCGCCGAAACCGGCGTCATCAATGACCAGCGTAATTTCAAAATTCAGCCACAGACTGCGCATATCGAGGTTGACGGTACCCACCAGGCTCAGCTCTCCGTCTACCAGCACGCTCTTGGTGTGTAACAGACCGCCTTCGAACTGATAGATTTTAACGCCCGCGGCCAGCAGCTCACTAAAGAACGCGCGACTTGCCCACCCGACCAGCAGCGAATCGTTCTTGCGCGGCATAATAATGCTCACATCCACTCCGCGCTGTGCCGCTGTACAGATGGCGTGCAGAAGGTCGTCGCTGGGGACGAAATAGGGCGTGGTCATGATCAGATATTCCCGCGCTGAGTACGCGGCGGTAAGCAGTGCCTGATGGATCAGATCTTCCGGGAAGCCAGGACCGGAGGCGATAGTGTGGATAGTGTGCCCGCTGGCTTCCTCAAACGGCATGATATTGCCATCCGGCGGCGGGGGAAGAATGCGTTTACCGGTTTCAATTTCCCAGTCGCACGAATAGACGATGCCCATAGAGGTTGCCACCGGGCCTTCCATGCGAGCCATCAAATCGATCCATTGCCCCACGCCAGAATCCTGTTTAAAGAAGCGGGGGTCGACCATGTTCATGCTGCCGGTGTAGGCGATATAGTTATCGATCAGGACCATTTTCCGGTGCTGACGAAGATCCATGCGGCGCAGAAAGACGCGCATAAGATTCACTTTCAGCGCCTCGACCACCTCGATACCGGCGTTGCGCATCATGCCTGCCCACGGGCTACGGAAAAAAGCCACGCTGCCGGCGGAGTCCAGCATCAGGCGGCAGTGGATACCGCGACGTGCAGCGGCCATCAGCGATTCGGCGACCTGGTCCGCCATGCCGCCCGGCTGCCAGATATAAAACACCATCTCGATATTATGCCGGGCGAGCTGGATATCACGGATCAGCGCCTGCATCACGTCATCGGAAGAGGTCATCAGTTGCAGCTGATTGCCTTTTACCCCAGCAATGCCCTGGCGGCGTTCGCACAGCTTGAACAAAGATGCGGCCACGCTGCTGTTCTCTTCGGCGAAGATATGCTTGCAGGCTTTAAGGTCGGCAAGCCATTTTGCCGTGGAGGGCCACATGGCACGGGCGCGTTCGGCCCGGCGTTTACCCAGATGAAGTTCACCGAAAGAGAGATAGGCGATGATGCCCACCAGCGGCAGAATGTAGATAATCAGAAGCCAGGCCATGGCGGAAGGTACCGCTCTGCGTTTCATCAGAATGCGCAACGTCACCCCGGCAATTAACAGCCAGTATCCTAAAATGACCAGCCAACTCACCACGGTGTAGAAGGTTGTCATAAATAAAAAATCCTTTTGAAAGCGTATTGTTATGAGTTTACGCATCAGGATTCATCTGGCAAATAAAAACGGCAGATAAAAGCGCTGGTTTGCCGCCTGCTTAGGCATATAATGGCATCTCTGTTAGAGAAAGAGTTGTAGACATGAAGCGCAGTAGAACTGAAGTAGGGCGCTGGCGCATGTTGCGACAGGTGAGTCGTCGTAAGGCTCGTTGGCTGGAAGCACAATCCCGCCGCAATATGCGTATCCACGCCATCAGAAAATGTGGCCTGAACAGACACCGTAACGCGCTGCTGTTCGCGGTCCAGGATATCTGAAAAGCATGAGGGGCACCGTAAAGGTGCCCATTAAACATCCAGACTATTAATCTTTGCAGTCTCCTCCCGTCTGCTTTCCACGATATACTACGTCCCCATAACGTCATGATATTAAAAGGTGAATCCTTATCTCTGGATTTTTATTGCATTTTTGGCGCTGGATGCGCTCAGGGAAGGTTTAGGACTTTCGTCATTTTCCTCATTGGCAGATTATGTTTTTGCGTGGGGAATACATTGGCTTTATTAAAGGAAAAAAGGATGAACGTAAAAGTGATGGCAGCACTCTTCGGGATTGCAGTATTAAGCGGTTGTGCCAGTAGCAAAACCTCACCCGAACGGCACGCGTTTTATTTCGTGTCGCATCAGTCCAGCTTTACTGGCGGCAATTACACCTCCAGCGTGCAGAAAAATTATCACCTGAACGTAGCGCAGTTCCGCGAGCTTTATGCCCGGGGCAAAGCTGACCGTGCGGAAGGGCGGTCTCAGGCTGAAGCCAGTGAATACGCGCAAAGCATTCGCGATCAGCTGAAAGAAAATGCGAAGTCGCAGGAATTGTACGCAGGCAACGCGAAGGATAAATGGTCTTCGGACATGGACAGTAAAGACGCCATATTATTTGGTAACGAACTGGCCGCGACTTATCTTGATGGTTATAACGGCGTACAATAGCGCAACTGATTCAGGGGATACCGTAATTACCGGTATCCCCGCTGTTTTTGAGCAAAAGGAGTGAGACGTGTTTGCGGAGTTTGGTGTACTGAATTTCTGGACCTATGTTGTCGGCGCATTTTTTATCGTGCTGGTTCCAGGACCGAACACCTTGTTTGTGCTGAAAACAGGGATTGGCCACGGCGTTAAGAAAGGCTATCTGGCAGCCACCGGTGTGTTTATTGGTGATGCCGTGCTGATGTTTCTGGCCTGGGCGGGCGTCGCCGCGTTGATCCAGACCACTCCGGTATTATTTAATATTGTCCGCTATCTTGGGGCGTTTTATCTGCTGTGGCTCGGCGGAAAAATGCTCTGGTCCGTTATGACACGTCAAAAAAATGCGCACGAAAGTAGCGCCGAACCGGCAAGCGCGATCCTTAAGCGTTCGCTGGTGCTGAGCCTGACGAACCCGAAAGCGATTCTCTTTTACGTATCGTTCTTCGTGCAGTTCATTGATGTCAATGCGAAGAATACCGGCACGTCGTTCCTGATCCTCGCCACCACGCTTGAGCTGATCAGCTTCATGTACATGAGCTTCCTGATTTTCTCAGGCGCGTTTGTCACGCGTTATCTGAAAACCAAAAAGAAACTGGCGAAGCTGGGGAATGGGTTGATAGGCCTGCTGTTTGTTGGATTTGCGGCGAGGCTGGCGTCGCTGCACTGAATGAAGAAAAGGCTCCCGAGGGAGCCTTTTTAATATCTGGCGTAACTTGAAAGACGCGCCAGACAAGGCTTCACGTTTTACTACTAGCAGTCAAAAGCCATAAAAAGCGGCTCTGACGCGCCCGGAGTCCTGTCAATAACTGTGGAAAGCTCACAGGCGGTGGCGATCCAGTTATGACCCCCACACCGTCCGAGCAAGCCGCAGCGGTGTTAAATCTGATTGAGCGCGGGGTTATCGGTTGGAATGAGCCAGACGTTGTGTAGGTGCTTAACGAGGCGTTAAAAGCTCGCGCACCGCGCAAACATCGGCATCAAAGAAGCAATGCGCCGCTCAAAACCAGCGAGCAAGCGCCATCAGCCCGGATGACAAAGTCCGAAAGGGATCGCGTCGCAAAAATTCGTTTCGATTTAGCTCAGGACGGCATTACCCCGGAACGGTGTGAGCTCGACGCGCTGGCGCGTGGGGCACGGTGATTTATGGCAAGAAAAGTTTCAAATATCCGGCTGCTGACGAGTGGCCTGGAAATTCAACTGAAATGGAGTGGACTTTATGAAAGATTATTTATTCAGATGGCTAATTATCGCAAGAGAAAATAACCGCAAATATAGCGAGATCAGCGATACGAAAATTGAGGGGTTTACACCGGTGATAGGTTCGATAATTCCGCCGCCACGTCGACGATAGCAACGCCGCCGGTGCTGAAACTCGCTTTCAGTGTCGGTGGTGTTGAACAACGAGCCCTGAGAGGCGTTAACTTCTAAGCCGATAAAATCAGAATCAGGAAAAGTAGATTGAAGTAAAAACGTCCTTTATGATGACTCAAAGGTTAGCCCAAAAGGAAATCATGACAATGAGCGTTGGATTAATTACAGACGAGCCAGGACGTTTCTACACCTTCCAGTCTACATTGCCAGCCGGTGAATATTTCGAATTTCGCCCACGCAATCCTCCACTGAACTCAAAACCCATCGTTGATGACGAAAGCGGGATGTGTATTGGTTATTCCGTCGCTCAGGCTCCCGGTTTATGGCAGATTTATGATGCAGACGGCATGTTTGTTAGGCTGGAAGAAGCGCCATTAGAAGCCCCCCTGATTGACCCAACAGACCTCGCTCTAATTGCTTTTGGTGCATTTCGTCTTTTACGGGCAGGTCAGGCGTTACTGAAAAGTGGTGTCAAAGCCGCCGTAACTGTGAGGCTCAGTGAGGCTACCATCAGTCTCTTGCGTGGCCGCCTTAAAATGGGCTTATCAGCTCGCGCGCTCAGGATGAGTGAGTCATCTGTAAAACACATGCTGACCCCAGGTCGTTATGTGCCTTTGCAGATTCAGGAAAAGGCCATTCGTTATGGCATAAGAACGCCGGATCCTCTCAAAAAGCCAGGGCTTTTCCGTTACGAGGCTCGTATGTATAAGCTTGTGGAAGACAGGCAAAATAAAGGCACTTATATTTATAAGTCTTACCGTCTTGAGGTTTTGGTCAGGGAAGCTGACTGGACTATCATGCATTTTCAGTACATGCCGTAAGGGGGGATCATGATAGATATCACAAGCGGTGACAGACACCTTAAATTAACGCCTTATGAAAGGCTGGCTGAACCCGAAGAGCCTGCCTATAGCCGTATTATGGTTTGGGTTGAATTCTCAATCCCAGCCTTAAAAACAGAGTTTGCTGCAGAGTTTTTTGTCGGTCAGTTGGAGCAGTTCAGGAATGATACACATGATTTCCATCTGGCCTTAAAGACAGGGGCGAAATTTAAGGATATTAATTTAACCTCGGCATTCGAGCAGGTTGTGCTTAAGTTTCATCAGGCACATTTTGCCGGGGCTGTTGGCGTTAGCATGGTACTTAAGCCTGAAAACCATGCTGACAGTATTACCCTTGATGATTCCTTCGATATTGATGAAAGTTACTTTCCCGACCTGCTCTCTGGACTGGACGACATCATTTCATGGCAAAACTGATGCTTGCATCAAGCCACAAGACCGGCACTCAGAATGCCGGTCTTGTTATGCCATTTACTCGCGATTTTCTCGTATTTAAGCTCTACATGCATCAGGTGCATGAGTTTGGATCCGTTTTTTACTCCAGCATTTGCCAGTCAGCGTCAGCGCTGGCACAGCTTTCCGCAACCGCGTTGTCGTGGCAGTTACAGCGACGACTCATGCTGCCTTCCAGACCGTGTGATTTCAGGAACGACTGCCACTCATGGCTCGTGTACTGACTGCCCTGATCAGAGTGAACCGTACCTGCTTTTGAGGATTACGCCTCCACACCGCCATAAGTAATGCGTTCAGGACAATCTCTTTTGTCATGCGGGGTTGCATTGACCAGCCGATAACTTTGCGTGAGAACAGGTCAACCACCACGGCCAGATACAGCCAGCCTTCGTGGATTTCGGCCTGAGCATCTGACTGTTCATTATGAGTGGAAGAATCCGGACCGTACTTCTTTATCCAGGCGTAAAGACTGTGAGTGGTGATATCGAGACGTGTTGCAACACTGGAAACAGAATGACCGCGTTCAACAACCTGTTTGACTGCTTCAATTTTAAACTCTTCAGGATAACGCTTACCGCTCATGGGCACCTCTCTTTAAGTCATCTTAAATGACTCTGAGGTGTCTGTTAAACCCGTGGCGATTCAGAGCTAACAGTGGCATGTTCCTCTCAAGTCAAAATCTGAAATTTAAGTATGGGAACGTAATGCGTGAGCTTGTTAAGTAATCTTGCCGAGAAATCTTTTAAATAGAAAATGATTTAAATGAAACTTCCCGCATGGGCGGGAAGTGATGTGTCAATGTGGTCAATATGTGGACTCGGCCTGTAATAAACCATTTTATTTCATTGTGTTAAGGTGTTTAAAATGGCTCCCGAGGGAGCCTTTCATTTCAGAACACTTTTTTATACGGGCGAACCGTGACTTTCTCGTACACGCCGGCTGCGACGTACGGGTCTGCTTCTGCCCAGGCCTGCGCGGCTTCCAGAGATTCAAACTCGGCAATCACCGTGGAGCCGGTAAAACCCGCTGCTCCCGGATCGTTGCTGTCAACGGCAGGCATCGGGCCTGCGGTCAGCAACCGACCTTCATCCTGTAGCAGCTGTAAACGCGCCAGATGGGCAGGGCGAACGGAAAGACGTTTTTCCAGAGAATCAGGTACATCTTCAGCGTAAATCACATAAAGCACGGCAGAGCTCCTTAACCGGTAAAAGTGACATTTACGTTATGTGAAAGCACAAATGACTGCAATGTAAAGATAATAACAATGTTAAAACCCTGATCTGGATGCCCCTTTTTTGCCCTCTTATACGCTTAAATTGCGCCAGGACAAAGTGTCTTATTGAATATGATTGCTATTTGCATTTAAAATCGAGGTTCGGTTTTTTAACGTTGATGATTATGACTTCGATGACCCTTGATTTACCTCGCCGCTTTCCATGGCCGACGCTGCTTTCCGTCGTTATTCACGGTGCTGTCGTGGCGGGTCTGCTCTATACCTCGGTTCATCAGGTTATTGAAATGCCAGCGCCAGCGCAGCCAATTTCTGTGACCATGGTATCGCCCGCGGATCTTGAACCGCCGCAGGTTGCGCCGCCGCCGCCACAGCCCGTTGTTGAACCCGAGCCGGAACCCGAGCCGATTCCTGAACCGCCAAAAGAAGCGCCGGTGGTGATCCATAAGCCAGAGCCGAAACCTAAGCCGAAGCCAAAACCCAAGCCGGTCAAAAAGGTGGAAGAGCGTCCGAAACGCGAAGTGCGTCCGGTTGAGCCACGCACCACGCAGCCGGTTGAAAATGCCGCCCCGTCACGTCCGCTGATGAGTAACACCACGACCGCGACAAAACCGACGGTAACGGCGCCAGCGGGCCCGCGCGCGCTGAGCCGTAACCAGCCGCAGTATCCGGCACGTGCTCAGGCGTTACGTATTGAAGGGCGTGTACGGGTGAAATTCGACGTTACGGCTGATGGACGTGTGGATAACGTGGAAATCCTGTCCGCACAGCCGGCGAATATGTTTGAACGCGAAGTTAAATCGGCCATGCGCAGGTGGCGTTATGAAGCCGGTAAACCCGGCAATGGGTTGATTGTAAATATTGTCTTCCGCCTGAACGGCGGGGCACAGATGGAATAAAAGAAGCCTCCGCAAGGAGGCTTTTTTTTACCTGAGGATCAGCTCCGTGGGAGCTGGCGGGGCTTACCGTCGCTATCCACTGCCACGTAGATGAACAGGGCCTCCGTCGCCTTATAGCGCTGACCAATCGGTTCAGAAGAGACTTTTTTCACCCATACTTCAATGTTAATGGAGATAGACGTATTGCCGCGTTTTACGCAGCGTGCGTAACAGCACACCACGTCCCCCACCGCGACAGGGCGCAGGAAGGTCATGCCATCGACCCGGACGGTTACCACGCGCCCGTGTGCAATCTCTTTTGCCAGGATTGCACCGCCCATATCCATCTGCGACATTAACCAGCCGCCAAAAATATCGCCATTGGCATTCGTATCCGCAGGCATTGCCAGTGTGCGTAAAACCAGTTCGCCCTGTGGGGCGTCATTTGTTGTCATTGTTTTTAAACTCGTAACTGAAGACTTCAGGCGGGATGCTACTATGATTTCTGGCTGGAGAGAATAGGGTTAGCGCCCGCAGCGCGGGCGCCTGAAGGTCAGAAGGACATGGTTACGCCAGCGTAATAGGCGCGGCCCGGTTCGTTATAGGTAGATGCACCGTCATTTTCACGGTAAATCTGCTTGTCAAAGAGGTTGCTGATGCCGGCATTCAGGCGCAGGTTTTTGGTCAGCTGATAGTTACTGCCGATACCCACGATGGAATACGCGCCGATCTCTCTGTTGGACATCGCATTTTCCTCTTTGCGGATTTCAGCGTTTTCTCTGGGCTTCTGGCGGCCGTACATCGTCCAGCTTACGTTGGCTGAAAGCTTGCTGTTAACCTCCCAGTCCAGCATGGTGTTGACGGTATATTTGGGGATAATCGACAGCGGATTACCGGTGTCTTTACTTTCAGACTGAATCATATACGTCGCATTAGTACGCCAGGTTAGCGTGTCGCGAATAACAGGGACGGTGAGGTTGCCTTCCAGCCCTTCAACAACGGCCTTACCGCCGTTCTCCCATTGCAGGATATTTGCGTCGCTGCTTGTCTGCCCCAGCACGTCCGTTCCTGAAACGATCTTGTTTTTGTAATCATTGCGGAACCAGGTAATTCCAGCCTCGTAGCCTTCCAGGGCAAAGGCCAGGCCGATCTCTTTGTTCACGCTGATTTCCGGATCCAGATCCGGGTTACCTAACAGATAACAGCTTCCTTCGGAAACGTTATTCGGGCAGCCATTGCCGCGGGTGGAAAGCAGATAGCCTTCGCTGGATTGATACAAATTTGGCGCTTTAAATACCCGAGCGATACCCGCTTTAACCTTGAACATGTCACCCAAATCCTGAGAGAGGTTCAGGCTCGGACTCCAGTTGCTGCCAAATTGATTGTGATAATCAAAGCGGAGCCCTGGGATCAGGTTGGTGCCCTGACGCGCTTCAATATTGTCCTCAAGATAGATGCCGGTGAGGTCAGCGCTGTTTTTGCTGTTGCGCTCAGAAGCCGTGCCGGGAACGCCGTTAATCACTTCTCCCGACACATTTGTCGACTGCATTGAGGCCGGATCGTTCAGTTCATCACGGTTCCATTCTGCACCCACGGTTAGCGTCTGTTCGACCAGCCAGAAGAAAGGAATGTTCAGTTCACCCGTTGAACGGTATGACTCCAGCCGGCTGGTATCGTATTTATCGCTATTGATCATCCCTTCAACTTTGCCCGTAGAGCCTTCTTCCAGTCGGGTGTTGTTGGTCTTTTCATAATAAACCCCGAACTTTGACTGACCCCAGTCCCAGATGCCGTTGTGCGTAATGCCATAAGACTGGCGGTACATTCGGTTGGTTTCGTGTCCATACAGGGACGACACCAGACCGTCAGGGCTGACGTTGCTGTTGCTGTATTGAGTATCACCCGCGTAGATATTGCCCTGGCGGCTGTAGCTGTAGTCGAAATCGATAATCTGCTGTGGCGTGAGTTTCCAGGAGAGCAGGGCATTAATGTCCTTGTTACGTACGCCCTCTCGCCCGGCGGCGTAAGAGCCGTTTTGCGCGGTGTTGATGTCCTGAGCATCTGCGTCGGTTTTGTTGATGTTCCCGTACAGGCGCATCGTTAACGCATCGCCCGCGAGGGGGCCGCTCAGATCAAAATTAGCGCGTTTCGTCGCCCCCTCTTTATCATTTTCAGGCTGGTTAGTGTATAGGGAGAGGGAGCCGTGCCAGTCGTTGGACGGGCGTTTGGTAATGATGTTGACTACGCCGCCGGCCGCCCCCGAACCATAGCGGGCGGCAGCTGGTCCCCGGAGCACTTCAATGCGTTCAACCATCTCTGGCGGAACCCAGTTGGTGTCCCCGCGGGTGTCGCGCTCCCCGCGCCAGCTGTAGCGCACCGAGTTACGTGACGTCACCGGCACACCGTCAATCAGAATCAGCGTGTTCTCTGGCCCCATACCGCGGATGTCGATCTGGCGGTTGTTACCACGACTGCCTGTCGCGCTGTTTCCGGTGAGGTTAACCCCGGGCATTTTGCGAATAATTTCCGAAAGATCGTTAACCGGTGGATCCTTTTCTATGTCCTTTGCCGTGATGATGGAAACCCCCGGCTGTTGCTTTAGGGCCTCTTCAGCGGTTGCCTGAACGACCATTGTTTCACCATCGGCGAGAGGATCTTCCGCTGCGTGCGCGCTCTGGTATAGCGTTGAAAGAATGGCGAGTGTAAGTGTAGCCGGGGCAAATCTTATTATGTTATTCATCAACTCATTTCCATTTGTTAAAAATGCGATGAAGAATATTAATGATAGTGATTCTCATTACAATAAAGCGACAGCAATCTCCATAAAATCTTCATGATTCAGACATTTTCGCAGGAAGGTTGTGGAGAAAAGGGAAGGCGGGAAAAGAGGCCAGACCGCGTGACGATCTGGCCAGAAGGATCAGTGCTTGTCATCCTGCGGCATGTGGCGATAAATATAAACGCCGCTGAGCAGGGTGAAGATAAGGGTCAGCGCCGTCAGGCCAAACACCTTGAAGTTGACCCAGATATTCTGCGGCAGCCAGAATGCGATATAGATATTCGCCAGACCACACAGAATAAAAAATAGCGCCCAGGCGATATTCAGACGCCCCCACACAGCCTGCGGCAGCGTCAGTTCTTTCCCCAGCATGCGCTGGATCAGCGGCTTCTTCATCACCCACTGGCTGATGAGCAGCGCGCCCGCAAACAGGCCGTAAATCACTGTGACCTTCCATTTGATAAATTCATCATTGTGGAAGAACAACGTCAGACCACCAAACACCGCCACCATCAGGAAAGTGATGAGCGCCATCTTTTCAACTTTGCGATAGCGAACCCAGCTGTAAATCAGCACCACAGCCGTTGCCACAATCAACGCCAGCGTGCCGGCATAGATGTCGTACAACTTATAAAAAGCGAAAAATACGATCAGCGGTAAAAAATCAAGAAACTGCTTCATTCTGCGATCCCGGTTACTGACGAATTAACATGTACAGGCGGAACAAATAGACCAGCAGTACAGCTGAAATCAGATTGCTCAGCGTATTGGCGACAACCGCGCCGACGTTTGGCGTTAATACCGCAAAATTCGGCGCAAACAGCAACAGTAGAGTCTTGGCCAGCAACCAGCTGATAACGGCCGGGGCGACCAGACGCATATTCGCCCACGCGAGCCTTATGCTGCTGCGCATGGCGGTGAAAATACCCATTTTGTCCTGCACAACCATTACTGGCGCAAATGAAAGCACGATAGCCAGCAGCACGCCCGGAACGACAACCAACATTATCCCCATCTGGACCAGCAGCGTGGTCAGGAAGATGAGGATAAACAGTTTCGGCAGCACCGGAGCACTGGCCCCGATGGCACGTAACGCGCTGACGCGTTGGCCGGCAGACACCAGCTGGATCATCAGCAACACGCCACCCGCCAGAATGGCGTTGCCGATCAGCCCCGAGAAGGTAGATGCCGCAGATGCACGCAGCAAGATTTGCTGTTGCTCTGGCGTCATATTCTGCACAAGGTCAAATAACCCTGCGCTGCCTGCAAGATGATCCCCCTGGCTCAGCGAGGCAATCTGTTCATCACTGGGTGAGAACGCATGACCCAGCACCACCGTAATAAAGGCGCACAACAACGCGATCAGTAAAAAAGTAACGAACTGATTGCGGAAAAAATTTCCCGTGTCACGGTAGACAGACTTCGCCGTGATAGACATGCACTCTCCTTGAGTATTGCAGGTGTTAATTAGCCGGCAATTGTACACCGGATAACACGCTGGTGGCAGCATCAAGGCTTGTATGGAAAAGCATATCTTTGTAAAGCGGCGGTAATCCATAGCGGGCGCGGGCGCGATTGCATGCCTCATTGACCTGTCCATCCTCTCCCGACATCGCGAAAGTGCGGCACGGGCTGGGGCGATCCGCGTAAATGGAACAGCGGGTGGATACCCCAGGTTCACCTTGCAGTGCCACACAGCGGCTCTGTTTTTGGTTGGTGCCGCGCATGCAACGCAGGAAAGGGGTCAAGGGTTCAGTGAGATCAACCGGAACGGTGCCGCCGCCATCGCTGGCTTCAGCCCAGTAGAAAGAGACTCGAAAATACGCACAACAGGCTCCGCACGTCATGCACGGGTTATGATCACTCATGGCACACCTGCAAAAGTAGAACGCATCAAATCAGACTGTGAGAGCGATAAATTATCCAGCCGCTACAGGAAGCGCAAGAGAGGAAAAACAGAAAATTTTGTAACTATGAAATGCCAAAAATTGACGCGGCAACAACTTATTGCTTTATGAGGCGTCACCAAAAATTAACCTAGATCAATGAATGTTAACTTACTGGTTTTAATGTGATCTGTGTTAGATCACTTATTACTCATTTGTGAGTATATTCTCCTCCGCAATTAAAACCACAACGATGGAGCGGATATGAAAAAATTAGCGGTGGCAGCCCTTATCTTAAGCAGTCTCTCTGGCGGCGCGTACGCGCATGAAGCAGGTGAATTCTTTATTCGTGCCGGTTCGGCAACGGTGCGTCCAACGGAAGGTTCCGACAATGTACTGGGTATGGGCGGGTTTAACGTTAGCAATAACACCCAGTTAGGCCTGACATTCACGTATATGGCTACGGATAACATTGGCGTTGAGCTTCTGGCCGCCACGCCATTCCGTCACCGCGTCGGTTTAGGGCCGACCGGGGACATTGCTACGGTGCACCATTTACCACCAACCCTGATGGCGCAGTGGTACTTCGGCGATTCCAGCAGCAAGTTACGCCCTTATATTGGTGCAGGCGTTAACTACACCACCTTCTTTGATGAGAAATTTAACGATACCGGTAAAGAGGCTGGGCTATCCGATCTCAGCCTGAAAGACTCATGGGGCATGGCGGGGCAGGTTGGTCTGGATTATCTGATTAACCGTGACTGGCTGATCAACGCCTCGGTCTGGTATATGGACATTGATACGGATGTGCGCTTTAAAGCTAGCGGTGAGCAGCAGAGTATCAGTACCCGTCTGGATCCGTGGGTATTTATGTTCTCAGCGGGTTATCGTTTCTGACAGAAGATATATCCCCGGTCAGCCGGGGATTGCTGTATGGTGGTTGTTCCACATACCTGGCTGGAGGGGATATCCCCAACATCAAATTTGAGTGTCCGGTTTGTGCAGGTAAACAGTTTCAGTTCACGACGTTCAGCCCAGCACATAGCCTACCTCACGGTGCTATCTGTTCCGTTTGCGGAACACGTCTCACCACTCATTCATGCCTGCCGAAACTCAGACGACGACGGTGGCCAAAGCCAGTAAACTAGATAAGGCCTCTGAGAGGCCTTTTTCGATCGTGAAATCACTTCTGAATTAAATAACGAATCGTTGGTCCGTCCTGCTGGATATCCAGCACGGTATAGCCGTGATTTTTGGCATCAAGCGGAATGTTATTGATCGACTGGGGGCAATCGCTCACCACTTCCAGAATTTCACCTTTCTTAAGCTGCGGTAACGCCTCAAGCGTGGCGACAGCCGGGTAAGGGCAGGGTTCACCCACCATATCGAGACGATAATCAGGCACGATCTCTTTCATGCGGCATTCTCCTGAGTTTCAGTTTTGACGGTGGCACGCCGGAAGAAGCGCTTTTCATGCGCAATAACCAGTAAGAAGGCGATAAGCAGCAGGGCGTAGGTCACCATGAGCCCCCCGAGTGGACCAAAGGTATTCAGCAAATTGACCTTGTCCCAGTTGGTTGCCAGTACTGGAGAGACGTCATCCCAGTAGTACGCCACGAGGGTTGAGCCAATCACGTTACCCAGACCAACCCACCAGTAATGCACCTGGCCTTCCACGGCGCGATACATCCAGCCAGTTTCACACCCGCCCGCCAGCACGATGCCAAAACCAAACAGTAGCCCGCCAATGACCGCATTAGGACCGGCCCACATAATTTTCGGCTCAACGCCGAGCTGAACATAGCTAAAGATCCCGATCGCGCTCATGGCCATCCCGGCAATAATGGCTTTCGCCATCATGGTACGTCCGGTGATCCACATATCGCGAAACGCGGAGGTAAAGCAGATCTGCGCGCGTTCAATCAGCAGACCAAAGCCGACGCCGAACAGCATGGCCAGACCGAGTTTGGGCTGATTCATCGCCGTGCAAATCGCCCAGGCAACCATAGCAAAAAAGACCAGCATACCGAGGCGGAAGCGACGACGCGCCTGATCGGGTTTTTGCGTTAACGGAGATGCAGCGCTAACTTTCGTCATTTTCACCGGAATGCGGAACAGTGGCAGCAGGGTGAACTTTGCACCGAAATATGAGCCAATGGCGGTGGCGACAGCAAAGAACCAGGCATGCAGCGAGAATTGCGGAATACCGGTAAAGAACGCGGCCAGATTACAGCCCATCGCCAGGCGGGCGCCAAACCCGGCAATGATACCGCCGACCACGGCCTGCATAATGCGGATGCGGTTTTTCGGCATGCGCAACTTAACGTTGTTGGCCCACAGCGCGGCCGCAAAACATCCGCCAAACATGCCAATGATCATCATCCCGTCGATGCGGGTCAGCGGTGAGCCCTCAAGATGGATCAGTTTGAAGTAACCCCACTCTTCGGCATGAACGCCTGCCAGCTGTAATAGCTGCCCACCCCAGCGGGTAAACTCGCCCGTAACAGCCCAGAAGGTGCCGGTAATGCCGAAATAATAGGTAGAGAGAATGCCTGCCGCGATAACGGCCGGAACAGGTGACCAGAACTTAACCATGTAAGTCTGTTTGAAGGAATGCCAGGACATGAATAACCTCTGAACTCAGAAGGGTAACGCTAAAAAGAGCCCAGATCATACGCTTACGCGAACGTTTGAAAAGTCATTCACACCGAAAATATCGACAGGATCAATTTTGACCTGCTTCTTTCAGGAAGAGAGAAGGGAAAACCGCCTGACGCCGGGGCCAGACGGTGTTAACGGTTACGCCTTGTGTGTGGCCGCTTTCATGGATGTGACGAATGCGTGTAACTCAGCCAGCATCTGCTCTGGCTTATCCACATTCTTCTCGATGATTTTCACGATAGCCGAACCGGAAATGGCCCCGGCGGCTTTCGCGTCAATCGCCGCAGTAACCTGATCCGGAGAGGAAATCCCAAAGCCCTGAAGCGGCGGTGCAGCATGGTATTCTGCCAGCTTCTCCACCAGATGATGCAGCGGAAGCGCGGCTTTGTTTTCCGCACCGGTGACGCCCGCACGGGAGAGCAGGTAGGTGTAACCCCGTCCGTAAGAGGCAATCTGGCGCAACAGATCGTCATCGGCATTCGGTGGACAGATGAAAATCGGCGCGACGTTGTGGCGCATCGCCGCCTGACGGAACGGCGCAGACTCTTCAACGGGCACGTCAGCCACCAGCACGGAGTCAACGCCCACGCGGGCGCACTCTGCGTAAAACGCATCAATACCGCGGCTGAACACCAGGTTGGCGTACATCAGCAGGCCGATCGGAATGGTCGGGTGCTTCTGGCGAATCGCCGCCAGCATTTCGAAGCACTGGCCCGGCGTCACGCCCGCAGCAAACGCGCGAAGCGTCGCGTTCTGGATGGTCGGGCCATCCGCCAGCGGATCGGAGAACGGAATCCCCAATTCCAGAGCGTCGGCACCGGCGTCAATCAGGGTATCGATAATCTTCAGCGACAGCTCCGGACCGGGGTCGCCCAGCGTCACGAAGGGAACGAAAGCGCCTTCCTGGCGGGCTTTCAGTTGTGCAAATGCGTTGTCGTAGCGTTCCATCAGATTTCCCCTCGTGCTTTCAGAATATCGTGAACGGTGAAAATATCTTTGTCACCGCGACCGGAAAGGTTTACCACCAGCAGTTGCTCTTTTTCCGGGTTTTCCTTCATCATTTTCAGCGCGTGTGCCAGCGCGTGGGAAGACTCCAGCGCCGGGATGATCCCTTCATTGCGGCACAGGGTTTTGAAGGCCTCCAGCGCTTCGTCATCAGTGATGGAGACATAATCCGCGCGGCCGGTGCTGTTGAGGAACGCGTGCTGCGGCCCTACGGACGGGAAATCCAGCCCGGCTGAAATTGAGTAAGACTCCTCAATCTGCCCTTCATCGGTCTGCATCATCGGGGCCTTCATGCCGAAATAGATCCCCACGCGGCCATGCTTCAGCGGCGCACCGTGCTCACCCGTTTCAATGCCGTGGCCGGCAGGCTCAACGCCAATCAGCCCAACGCTGGTTTCGTCGATAAAATCGGCAAACATGCCGATGGCGTTAGATCCGCCGCCAACGCAGGCGATCACCGCATCCGGCAGGCGACCCTCTTTTTCGAGGATCTGCGCTTTAGTCTCTTCTCCGATCATGCGCTGGAATTCACGCACGATGGTCGGGAACGGGTGTGGGCCTGCCGCGGTACCGAGCATGTAGTGGGCGGTTTCGTAGCTGCCAGACCAGTCGCGCAGCGCTTCATTACAGGCATCTTTCAGCGTGGCAGAACCGCTGTGCACAGGGATCACTTCCGCCCCCATCAGACGCATACGGAACACGTTAGGCGACTGGCGTTCAACGTCTTTCGCCCCCATATAGATGCGGCACTTCAGGCCGAGCAGGGCGCTGGCGAGGGCAGAGGCCACGCCGTGCTGGCCCGCGCCGGTTTCGGCGATAATTTCGGTTTTACCCATACGTTTGGCGAGCAGAGCCTGGCCAAGCACCTGATTAGTTTTATGCGCGCCGCCGTGCAGCAGATCTTCACGTTTAAGGTAGAGCGTGGTTCTGGTGCCTTCGGTCAGGTTGCGGCATTTGGTCAGTGCCGTCGGACGACCGGCGTAGTTTTTCAGCAGGTCAGTAAACTCCGCCTGAAACGCCGGATCTTTCTGCGCGCTCACGAACGCTTCTTCCAGCTGGCGCAGCGCGGGCATCAGGATTTGTGGGACGTACATCCCACCAAACTCACCAAAATACGGGTTAAGTAATGTCGTCATCTTCTCTTCCTTAATATGCACGTAGAGTTTTAAATACCGATGCCAGCTTGCTGGCGTCTTTTATGCCCGGTTGGGACTCTACGCCTGAATTGAAATCGAGGCCGGCGCAGCCGGTTTTGGCTGCTTCCACACAGTTATCGGGGCTTAATCCCCCCGCCAGCAGGACATTGTCCAGCACTTCGCCACGCAGCAGTGACCAGTCGAAACGCTGCCCCGTGCCGCCCTGGCCGTTGTCGAGCACGTATTTATCAACATGCGTAAGGTTACGCGCGGGCAGGAAGGCGCCAACGCTTTGCGCTTTCCAGATCTGAACCTGAGGTGCCAGAACATGTCGCAGAGCATCGATGTATGTCTGATCTTCATCGCCATGTAGCTGAACCGCGCTCAGGGATAACGCGTCCGCTTTCGCCGCAACGTCGTTAATATCCGCATTGAGGAACACGCCCACGTAGCTCAGTGGCGCAGCCGCAATCACCTTGCGCGCCTGTTCTTCATTAACGGCGCGAGGAGAGGACTCAACAAAGATCAGACCACCATAGATTGCGCCCGCCTCATACGCCGCCTGCGCATCCTGTTCACGGGTCAGGCCGCAAACTTTGTTCTCACCCAGCAGCACGCGGCGCACGGCCGCATTAAGATCGTCGTGTTCCATCATCGCGGAACCGATCAGGAAACCGTTGGCAAAGTGGCTGAGTTCGCGCACCTGAGCGTAGCTGTTGATTCCGGATTCGCTGATCACCGTGACGCCCGCACCCAGACGCGGCGCAAGCTGGCGCGTACGGTTGAGGTCAATCGACAGGTCGCGCAGGTCGCGGTTGTTAATGCCGACCACTTTGGCTTCCAGCGCGATGGCGCGCTCCAGCTCCTCTTCGTTGCTCACTTCGGTAAGCACGCCCATATTCAGGCTGTGCGCGACGGCGGAGAGCTGGCGATACTGTTCATCATCCAGCACGGAGAGCATCAGCAGGCAGGCATCGGCCTGGTAAAAGCGCGCCAGCCAGATCTGATACGGGTCGATAATAAAGTCTTTGCACAGAATCGGCTGCGGCGCGATGCCGCTGACTACGGGCAGAAAATCGAAGCTGCCCTGGAAATATTTCTCATCCGTCAGCACAGAAATGGCAGACGCATGATGCTTGTAGATACCGGCAATACGCGCCGGGTCGAAATCGTCACGGATCACGCCTTTGGACGGAGACGCTTTTTTACACTCCAGAATAAACGCGGTACGCGCGCCCTGGAGGGCATCATAGAAACGACGGCTGCTCGGAACGACGTCATTCTGAAAACTGGCGAGCGGCTGCTGTTGCTTACGGGCTTCCACCCAGATGGCCTTATCGGCGACGATTTTCGCTAAAACGGTCTGCATTATTTACCCTCTTGCCGCAAGTGCGGTAACGCGATCGTAAGCTGCACCGGAGCGCAGTACGTCCAGAACTTTTTGGGCGTTGGCTTTCAGATCTTCCTCGCCATGTAAACGCATCAGCATGGCTACGTTGGCCGCCACGGCGGCCTCATGGGCGGCCTCACCTTTACCTTGTAATAAGCGCGTGAGAATGTCACGGTTTTCTTCCGGCGTGCCGCCCGCCAGGGCGTCCTGATGGTACGGGGTCAACCCGAAATCAGCGGCCTCAAGCTGATAGTTCAGCACTTCGCCGTTATTCAGTTCGGCCACCAGCGTGGGCGCATGCAGGGAAACTTCATCCATCCCGCCGCTGTGTACCACGGCGGCGCGTTGGTAACCGAGGACGCGCAGCGTCTCCGCAATCGGCAGGACCAGCTCCGGACTGTAAACGCCAATCAGCGCCAGCGGCGGGTGCGCCGGGTTAATGAGTGGACCGAGCACATTAAACAGCGTCCGGGTTTTAAGCTGCTGGCGAACGGGCATCGCGTGGCGGAAACCGGTGTGATACTTCGGCGCAAACAGGAAACAGACGCCCAGGTCATCCAGCGCTTCACGGGAACGCTCGGCGTTCATGTCCAGATTGATACCGAAAGCCGCCAGCAGGTCGGACGATCCGGAACGGCTGGACACGCTGCGGTTGCCGTGCTTCGCCACTTTCAGTCCGCATGCCGCCGCCACAAAGGCGCTGGCGGTCGAAATATTGATGCTGTTGCTGCCGTCGCCGCCGGTCCCAACGATATCGGCAAACGGATAGTCCGGGCGCGGGAACGGGGCGGCATTTTCCAGCAGCGCGGTTGCCGCACCGGCGATCTCCTGCGGGCTTTCGCCGCGCACTTTCATGCTCACCAGCGCAGCGGCCAGCTGCTCAGGCTTCAGCTCGCCGCGCACGACGGCGGAGAAAAGCTGGTGGCTCTCCTGCTGGCTCAGGGTCTGGGCCTGATACAGTTTTTCCAGAATCGGTTGCAGGGTGTTGGTCTGCTCCAGCTTTTGCAGCGCCCAGTTGAGCGTTTGCTCCAGCAGGCGCGCGCCGTTAGACGTCAGGATAGATTCCGGGTGGAACTGCATCCCGCAGACGCGATCCGCATCGTGACGCACCGCCATCACCATCCCTTCAAACGAGGCGTTAATCGTCAGCCCGGCCGGAATATTGCTGCCGACCAGTGAGTGGTAACGCGCCACCGGAAGCGGGTTCGGCAGACCGGCAAACATCGCCTGACCGTCATGTTCAATGCTTGACGCTTTACCATGCAGGATCTCCCCCGCCTGACCCACGTAACCACCGTAGGCTTCGACAATCGCCTGGTGGCCGAGGCAGATGCCGATAATCGGCAGCTTGCCGCGCATACGGGTCAACAGCTCAGGCATACAGCCCGCTTCGCTCGGTGCGCCTGGCCCCGGGGAGAGCATCAGCACCGGGTTTTGCATGGTCGCCAGACGGTCAATCAGCGTCTGGGCCGGAACGTGGTTGCGATAGATAACGACGTTGTGTCCATTCGCACGCAGCTGATCTGCCAGGTTGTAGGTAAAGGAGTCGATATTATCGAGCAGCAGAATGTCAGCCATCAGAAAATCTCCTGTGCATGGTGTGCGGTAGCAATGGCGCGCAGTACCGCGCGCGCTTTACTGCGGGTTTCGTCGGCTTCCGACTGCGGAACAGAATCCAGCACAATCCCGGCCCCGGCCTGGACGGTAGCAATGCCGTCCTCAACGTAGGCGGAGCGAATCACGATGCAGGTATCGAGGTCACCGTGAGCGGTGAAATAGCCCACCGCGCCACCGTAGCTGCCGCGACGGCGGCCTTCAGCTTCGGCAATCAGCTGCATGGCGCGGACTTTCGGCGCGCCGCTCAACGTGCCCATGTTCATGCAGGCGCGGTAGGCGTGCAGGACGTCGAGGTCGTGGCGCAGCTCACCCACCACGCGGGATACCAGATGCATGACGAAGGAGTAGCGGTCGACTTTGGTCAGGTCTGCCACATAGCGGCTGCCCGGCGTACAAATACGCGCCAGGTCGTTACGCGCCAGGTCAACCAGCATCAGGTGTTCGGAGAGCTCTTTGTGGTCGGTACGCATTTCCAGTTCGATGCGGCTGTCGAGATCGCGGTCCAGGGAGCCATCGGCACGACGGCCGCGTGGACGGGTTCCCGCTATCGGGTAGATCTCAATCTGGCGGCTGGTGGCGTCGTACTTGAGGGAGCTTTCCGGTGACGCGCCGAACAGAGTGAAATCATTGTCCTGCATAAAGAACATGTACGGGCTTGGGTTGCTCTTTTTCAGCACATCGTAAGCCGCCAGCGGCGACGGGCAGGGCAGTGAAAAGCGACGGGACGGCACCACCTGGAAAATCTCCCCGGCACGAATCGCTTTTTGCATCTGACGGACCACCGCGCCGTACTGATCGTCGGTCTGACTCACCTCGCAGGTCATCTTTTCAACACGCTGCACCGGGAGCGCGGGCGGTGCTTCTGACATCTGCTGTTGCAGTTGGCCGATGCGCTGCGCGAGGCGATTTTTCTCAGACACAGATGGCGTGAACAGGCTGGCCTGAATGCGGGTGTATTTTTTCTGATGGTCGATCACCAGCAGGGTTTCGGCCAGGTAGAAACAGTAGTCCGGGCAGCGGTTACCCTGCTCGGTTTCCGGTAAATCTTCAAAGCCAGCAACCAGGTCGTAAGCAAACAGCCCGCCAAAGAACATTGCTTCGCGCTCATCTTCCGGCACTTTGATCAGATTTTGCAGCAGGCGGAAGGCGTCGAAAACGGAGAGTGAGCAGAGGCGGGCATCTTCATCCAGCAACTGGCTTACCGGCGGGAAATGCAGAATTCGCAGGTCCGGATGACGCTCATTTTCAATGCCTGAAGGCAGAGCCGCATCCAGCAGCGGCAGCAGCGACGCACCATTCTCGGATAACGCCTTAATAGTGACAGTGTCACCCGCTGCGGTAATGCGCAGCGCGCTGTCAACCAGCAGCAGGCTTTTGAGATCGTCCTTGCTGTCGATATCAGCAGATTCCAGCAGCAGCGTCGCAGGACGTGCACCGCACACCTGATGAAAGAGCGCGGTAGGGTTATGGCGATAAGCCGCCTCGCAGGTCAGCAGTTCGAGGTGGGGTTTGGCTGTTTGCATGTTGTTATTCTCATATTCTGTTCAAAAAAAAGCCCGCTTGGGAGCGGGCCGGGTATCTGTTTGCTTTTCGCAGACGCGTGACACTGCCCGAAGATCAGGAAGTACGCCACCAACCGTGCAGAGCGAAATGTGCTGTCATTTTCAGATACCTTTCTCGTGTGAACTTGCGTACTAGTTAACTAGTTCGATGGCGTGTTGTCAACCCCTGATTTCAGTATTTCGCGGTAAGTCGGTATCATAGGTGCTTCGGATGTCTCCAGACTGTTATGGGAAGTGCTTTGAGCGATACCACCTACGCCGTAATTTATGATTTACACAGCCATACGCAGGCTTCAGATGGCCTGCTGACGCCCGAAGCCCTGGTCCATCGCGCCGTTGAAATGCGTGTCGGCACGCTGGCAATAACCGATCACGACACAACAGACGCCATCCCCGCCGCGCGCGCCGAGATTGCCCGAAGCGGGCTGGCGCTAAATCTGGTGCCCGGGGTCGAGATCTCCACGCTCTGGGAAAACCACGAAATTCATATCGTTGGCCTGAATATTGATACAGAACATCCGGCAATGTGCGCATTTTTGCAAGAGCAAAAAGCACGACGCAATCAACGCGCGGAGTTGATAGGCGAACGTCTTGAGAAGGCGCATATCCCCGGTGCGCTGGAAGGTGCGCGCAAGCTGGCGAACGGTGGGGCGGTCACGCGCGGCCATTTCGCCCGTTTTCTGGTTGACGCCGGTAAAGCGACGACCATGGCGAATGTGTTTAAAAAGTATCTGGCGCGCGGGAAAACCGGATACGTTCCTCCCCAGTGGTGTACAATAAAACAAGCTATTGATGTGATTCATCATTCTGGTGGTAAGGCCGTATTGGCCCATCCGGGGCGGTATAATCTTTCTGCTAAATGGCTGAAAAGGCTGCTGGCCCACTTTGCCGAATGCGGCGGTGAGGCGATGGAAGTTGCCCAGTGTCAGCAGGCACCCAATGAGCGTTCGCAGCTCGCGACCTACGCCCGTCAGTTTGGCCTGCTTGGGTCACAGGGTTCAGATTTCCATCAGCCCTGCGCGTGGATTGAACTGGGGCGCAAGCTCTGGTTACCCGCTGGCGTTGAGCCCGTCTGGCAGCTCTGGGAACAGCCACAGCAAATTGAAGAGAGGGAAGTATGAGTCAGTTTTTCTATATCCATCCGGATAACCCACAGCCACGTCTGATTAATCAGGCTGTGGAAATCGTCCGTAAAGGTGGCGTTATTGTCTACCCAACCGATTCTGGCTACGCGCTGGGCTGTAAAATCGAGGATAAAGGGGCGATGGAGCGCATCTGTCGAATCCGCCAACTGCCGGACGGCCACAACTTCACCCTGATGTGTCGCGATCTCTCTGAGCTGTCGACCTATGCGTATGTCGACAACGTGGCCTTTCGCCTGATCAAAAACAACACGCCGGGAAACTACACCTTCATTCTGAAAGGGACAAAAGAGGTGCCGCGTCGTCTGTTGCAGGAAAAACGTAAAACCATCGGCATGCGCGTGCCGTCGAACCCGATTGCCCAGGCGCTGCTGGAAACCCTCGGCGAGCCGATGCTGTCTACCTCGCTGATGCTGCCGGGCAGTGAGTTTACCGAGTCCGACCCGGAAGAGATCAAAGATCGTCTGGAGAAAGTGGTGGAGCTGATTATTCATGGCGGCTATCTAGGCCAGCAACCGACCACCGTGGTGGATCTCACCGAAGACGCGCCAGAAGTGATTCGTGAAGGCGTGGGCGATGTTAAGCCTTTCTTGTAAGGGTGTAAGCAGATATACTACGCGGCCATCAAAGCAGGGCGTTGCCCTGTTTTTGACCTGATTCGACGCCTGTGAAGGCGACACCTGAGGAAGCTCAATGAGCGAGAAGTTACAGAAAGTGCTGGCGCGTGCCGGCCACGGTTCGCGCCGTGAAATCGAAGCCATTATTGAAGCAGGTCGCGTGAGTGTGGACGGTAAAATCGCCACACTCGGTGACCGCGTTGAAATCGTACCGGGGCTGAAGATCCGCATTGACGGCCATCTTATCTCCGTGAAAGAGTCCGCTGAACAGATCTGCCGCGTGCTGGCTTACTACAAGCCGGAAGGCGAACTGTGTACCCGCAACGATCCGGAAGGCCGCCCGACGGTGTTCGACCGTCTGCCAAAACTGCGTGGCGCCCGCTGGATTGCCGTAGGGCGTCTGGACGTGAATACCTGTGGCCTGCTGCTGTTCACCACCGATGGTGAACTGGCAAACCGCCTGATGCACCCGAGTCGTGAAGTGGAGCGTGAATACGCCGTTCGTGTTTTCGGCCAGGTTGATGAGAACAAACTGCGCGATCTGTCGCGTGGCGTTCAGCTGGAAGACGGCCCAGCGGCGTTCAAAACCATCAAGTTTACCGGTGGTGAAGGCATTAACCAGTGGTACAACGTTACCCTGACAGAGGGACGTAACCGCGAGGTGCGTCGTCTGTGGGAAGCGGTCGGTGTCCAGGTAAGCCGTTTGATTCGTGTCCGCTATGGCGACATCCTGCTGCCGAAAGGCCTGCCACGTGGCGGCTATACCGAGCTGGATCTGACGCAAACCAACTACCTGCGCGATCTGGTTGGCCTGACGCCAGAAACCACGTCGAAAGTGGCGGTAGAGAAAGATCGTCGTCGTATGAAGGCGAATCAGATCCGCCGTGCGGTTAAACGTCACAGCCAGGTTAGCAGCAATCGCCGCTCTGGCAGCCGTAATAACAACGGTTAATCTAAAAGCCCGGTGAATATACCGGGCTTTTTTCTTCAGTAATCAATCCCTATTTGCGCTTTGATACCCGCATCGAACGCATGCTTAACCGGACGCAGTTCGCTGACGGTATCGGCCAGCTCCAGAATGTCCCGATGACACCCGCGCCCCGTGACGATCGCCGTCTGGTGTGCAGGGCGGTTCCTGAGGGCCTCCAGCACGGCTTCCAGCGGCAGGTAGTCATAGGCCACCATATAGGTGATCTCATCCAGCAACACCATGTTCAGCGACGGGTCAGAGAGCATTCTTTTGGCATGCTCCCAGACGGCGAGGCAGGCTGCGGTATCTGTTTCCCGGTTCTGGGTATCCCAGGTAAAACCGGTCGCCATCACCTGAAACTCAACACCTTGCGGTTCGAGCAGATTACGCTCGCCGTTGGGCCATTCACCCTTGATAAACTGGATCACGCCCACTTTCTGACCGTGCCCGACTGCGCGGGTGGCGGTACCGAATGCGGCGGTGGTTTTGCCTTTGCCGTTGCCGGTGAACACGATGAGGATCCCGCGCTCGTCCTGAGCGGCCGCCACGCGTGCATCAACCTGTTCTTTCAGACGCTGCTGGCGCTGCTGATGACGGTCTTCACTCATTGCGATATCCCCGGTTTGCGGCCTGGCTGAGCATCGAATGTCATTCCGGTTTTACGACGGCTGTCGTCACCCATTAGCCACAGGTAAAGAGGCATAATATCGGCCGGGGTTTTTAGCTTTTGCGGATCTTCTGTCGGGAACGCGCTGGCACGCATTTTAGTGCGCGTACCGCCAGGGTTAATACAGTTAACCCGCAGATGGCGGTTTTGATACTCTTCGGCCAGCACCTGCATCATTCCTTCGGTGGCAAATTTTGAGGCGGCGTAAGCCCCCCAGTTCGCACGACCCTGACGCCCCACGCTGGAGGAGGTAAACACCAGCGAACCGGAATCTGAGTTAAGTAATAAAGGAAGCAAGGCCTGGGTCAGGAAAAACGTCCCGTTGACGTTAACCTGCATCACCTGCTGCCAAATCTCCGGATCCTGTTCATCCATCGGGCGCACTTCGCCCAGTAACCCCGCGTTGTGCAGTACGCCGTCCAGACGCGAATAATGCGTACTAATGCGCTGGGCAAGGGCCTGACATGACGCTGACGTACAGGTCAGCAGATCGAGCGTATACCAGGGCGTGGGGGTACCGCCGGCGTTTTCGATTTCACGGGCAACGGCTTTGAGCTTTTCTTCATTACGTCCCAGCAGAATAAGGCTCGCACCGTATTCAGAATAAGTCAGCGCCGCTTCGCGACCAATCCCGTCGCTGGCACCGGTAACCAGAATGATGCGGTTCTGTAGAAGGTTTTTTTGTGGCTGATAATGCACGGTGGCTCCTCAGGCGCATTGGGCGTGACTTGCACCTTTATTTATGACTTTTCGGCTTTATGCCCGAAACCGCGTCAGAATTCAATCAGTCTACAGGACAGAACGCTGGGAAATTAACAATTTGCAAAGATTTAAACCAAAAACGGGGGATTCCTGAAGCCGCCTCGCAGAGCTAATGTCCAGAGCGAGACGCCTGCGCAGGGCTGTTGTACACTGGCATGAAAGATTCGTGGTTAAATCAAGGTGGAACGCGTGGAATTACTTTCTCAGTATGGGTTGTTTTTGGCCAAAATCGCGACGGTGGTTATTGCTGTCGCGGTGATTGCCGTCCTGATTGTCAACCTGACGCAGCGTAAGCGTCAGCGTGGTGAGTTACGCATTACCCGCCTGAGCGAGCAGTATAAAGAGATGCGGGAAGAGATGTCTCTGGCGCTGCTTGACGATCATCAACAGAAGCTGTGGCTAAAAGCCCAGAAGAAAAAACATAAGCAGGACGCCAAAGCCGCGAAGGCGAAAGCTAAGCTCGCCACGCCACAGGCTGACGCAAAACCGCGCGTCTATGTGCTCGATTTTAAAGGTAGCATGGATGCGCATGAAGTCTCCTCTCTGCGTGAGGAAGTGACCGCGGTGCTGGCCGTGGCGACAGCCCAGGATCAGGTGGTGGTACGCCTTGAAAGCCCGGGCGGCGTAGTGCATGGGTATGGACTGGCGGCTTCGCAGTTACAACGTCTGCGGGATAAACAGATCCCGCTCACCGTGGCGGTAGATAAGGTCGCGGCGAGTGGCGGCTATATGATGGCGTGCGTGGCGGATAAAATCGTCGCAGCACCGTTCTCCATTATCGGCTCGATTGGGGTGGTTGCGCAGATCCCTAACTTCAATCGTTTCCTGAAAAATAAAGAGATCGACATCGAATTGCATACGGCGGGTCAGTACAAACGTACGCTAACGCTGCTCGGCGAAAATACCGAAGAGGGACGGCAGAAGTTCCGGGAAGATCTGAACGAAACCCACCATCTGTTCAAGGATTTCGTGCACCGCATGCGCCCAACGCTGGACATTGAGCAGGTGGCTACGGGCGAACACTGGTACGGCACGCAGGCGCAGGAGAAAGGGCTGGTGGATGAAGTGGGTACCAGCGACGACCTCCTGCTCAACCTGATGGAAGGTCGTGAGCTGGTGGGGGTGCGCTTCACCCGACGTAAGCGCCTGCTCGACCGTTTTACCAATAGTGCGGCAGAAAGCGCGGATCGCCTGCTGCTACGCTGGTTGCAGCGCGGACAAAAGCCGCTGCTGTAAAGAAAAACGCGAGGCAGATGCCTCGCGTTTTCGTTTTAATCGACCAGGTGGTACTTCTCTGAGAGGGTATGCGCCAGGTATTTAAACATGTTAAACACGGCGGTGCTTTTCGGGGTTGGTAACCCTTGTTCATCAAGGAAGTATTCACCGCTGAACACCAGCACGCCATTACGTTGTTCCACGCCAGTCGCTTCGATACCCGCCAGGGTGTCTTCATGGTCGCGAATGAGTTTGTTTGCTTCGATAAGCAGTGAAGCTCGGTCAATGGGTTGGGTCGTATTCTGCATATTCCACTCCTTAAACAGTGACAATAGTCTACGCCTGGGTCGCTTCGGGGGCAAATTTTCCCTGCTATTCGCGGGTATAAGGAACAGGGGCTGGCTGGCGGGATTTGCTTTTGCATGCTAATAAAGTTGCGTAACGAATTTTATCAGGTACAGTGTGCGCTTTCGTCATTCTGGCAACAGAATTGCTTGACATTCGACCAGGAATTCGTCACGAATGAACTTTGATGTGAGAAAAATACCCGAAAACTCAATGACCTGGATGTCGCCATACTGACGTTCGGTAAGACAAAGGGGTTGATATCCCCTGACGACGTCGCAATATCAATGGCTCGTCGTCAGCGGAAGGGAAATCAACGTGCGGCGTATTCCTGGAAGAATTAAATTAGGTAAAGGTGAATATGGGTAAAGCTCTCGTCATCGTTGAGTCCCCGGCAAAAGCCAAAACGATCAATAAATATCTGGGCAATGACTACGTGGTTAAGTCCAGCGTTGGTCACATTCGCGATTTGCCGACAAGTGGCTCAGCCAGCAAAAAGAGCGCAGACTCTACCTCCACCAAAGGGGCTAAAAAGCCTAAAAAGGATGAACGTAGCGCGCTTGTCAACCGCATGGGTGTTAACCCATGGCACAACTGGGATGCACAATACGAAGTGCTGCCAGGCAAAGAAAAAGTCGTTAACGAGCTGAAACAGCTTGCTGAAAAAGCAGACCACATTTATCTCGCAACCGACCTTGACCGCGAAGGGGAGGCCATCGCATGGCACCTGCGGGAAGTGATTGGGGGTGATGACAAACGCTACAGCCGTGTAGTGTTTAACGAAATTACAAAGAATGCGATTCGTCAGGCGTTTGAAAAGCCGGGTGAACTGAATATCGACCGTGTTAACGCTCAGCAGGCGCGTCGCTTTATGGACCGCGTTGTAGGCTACATGGTTTCGCCGTTGCTGTGGAAAAAGGTCGCTCGCGGCCTGTCTGCGGGGCGTGTGCAGTCTGTGGCTGTTCGTCTTGTTGTCGAACGTGAACGCGAGATCAAAGCGTTTGTCCCGGAAGAGTTCTGGGAAGTGGATGCGAATGTCACCACGCCGGGCGGCGATGCGCTGCCGTTGCAGGTGAGCCACCACAACGACAAACCGTTCCGTCCTGAAAATCGCGATCAGACCATGGCCGCCGTAGCGCTGCTGGAAAAAGCGCGTTATCAGGTGCTGGATCGTGAAGACAAACCGACCAGCAGCAAGCCTGGCGCACCGTTTATCACGTCAACGCTTCAGCAGGCGGCAAGTACGCGTCTGGGTTACGGCGTGAAGAAAACCATGATGATGGCCCAGCGTTTGTATGAAGCGGGTTACATCACCTACATGCGTACTGACTCCACCAACCTGAGCCAGGACGCTGTCAGCATGGTGCGTGGCTATATCGAGGACAACTTCGGTAAGAAATACCTGCCGGACAGTCCTAATCAGTACGCCAGCAAAGAGAATTCTCAGGAAGCGCACGAAGCGATCCGTCCTTCTGACGTTTCCGTTCTGGCGGAATCTCTTAAAGATATGGAAGCGGACGCCCAGAAGCTGTATCAGCTGATCTGGCGCCAGTTCGTGGCCTGCCAGATGACGCCAGCGAAATACGACTCCACTACGCTGACCGTTGGCGCGGGTGATTTCCGCCTGAAAGCGCGCGGCCGCATTCTGCGTTTCGACGGCTGGACAAAAGTGATGCCTGCGCTGCGTAAAGGTGATGAAGACAGAACGCTGCCTTCCGTCAACAAAGGCGACGAGCTGTCGCTGGTTGATCTGGTACCGGCCCAGCACTTCACCAAGCCGCCTGCGCGTTTCAGCGAAGCGTCGCTGGTAAAAGAGCTGGAAAAACGCGGCATCGGTCGCCCGTCTACCTATGCGTCGATCATTTCGACCATTCAGGATCGTGGATACGTTCGCGTTGAGAACCGTCGTTTCTATGCTGAAAAAATGGGTGAGATTGTTACCGACCGTCTGGAAGCTAACTTCCGTGAGTTGATGAACTATGACTTCACCGCGCAGATGGAGGACAGTCTCGATGAGGTTGCCAGCCATAAGGCCGAGTGGAAGAAAGTTCTCGACAGCTTCTTCAGCGATTTTACCAACCAGCTTGAGAAAGCTGAGAAAGATCCTGAAGAAGGCGGCATGCTGCCTAACCAGATGGTACTGACCAGCATCGACTGCCCAACCTGTGGCCGTAAAATGGGGATCCGTACCGCAACCACGGGCGTGTTCCTCGGCTGTTCTGGTTATGCGCTTTCGCCGAAAGAGCGTTGCAAAACCACTATCAACCTCGTGCCGGAGAACGAAGTTCTCAACGTGCTGGAAGGTGACGATGCGGAGACCAACGCACTGCGCGCCAAGCGCCGCTGTAAGAAATGCGGCACGGCGATGGACAGCTACCTGATCGATCCAAAACGTAAACTGCACGTTTGCGGTAATAACCCAACCTGCGACGGTTATGAGATCGAAGAAGGTGAGTTCCGCATTAAGGGCTATGACGGTCCGATCGTTGAGTGTGAGAAATGTGGTTCCGAAATGCACCTGAAAATGGGACGCTTCGGTAAGTACATGGCATGTACCAACGACGACTGTAAAAACACGCGTAAGATCCTGCGTAACGGTGAAGTTGCGCCGCCGAAGGAAGATCCGGTTCCGCTTCCTGAGCTGCCGTGCGAGAAGTCAGATGCGTATTTCGTGCTGCGTGACGGCGCTGCCGGGGTATTCCTGGCGGCCAACACCTTCCCGAAATCGCGCGAAACCCGTGCGCCGCTGGTAGAAGAGCTGTACCGCTTCCGCGACCGTCTGCCGGAGAAACTGCGTTACCTGGCCGATGCGCCACAGCAGGATCCGGAAGGCAACAAAACCGTGGTGCGCTTTAGCCGTAAAACGAAGCAGCAGTACGTGGCGGCAGAGAAAGAGGGTAAAGCGACCGGTTGGTCAGCCTTCTTTGTCGACGGGAAATGGGTTGAAGGTAAAAAATAATCTTCACTTACCGTAACTTACCTTTGAAAGGGCCGGACTTCCGGCCCTTTTTTATTACGTTGTAATTATTTTTTGTTCCGTACTATACAGCCTGGCTATAAATGATATAGTGGTTATAGTTAACCCGTTTTTTATTATCAAATCGTATTAAGCGATTGACGCATGCGCTAAATCGGATGGTCTGGCATGAAATTACAGCAGCTTCGCTATATCGTTGAGGTCGTCAATCATAACCTCAATGTCTCTTCCACCGCAGAAGGTCTTTATACCTCGCAGCCTGGCATCAGTAAGCAGGTGCGTATGCTGGAGGATGAATTAGGTATTCAGATATTTGCCCGCAGCGGTAAGCACCTGACTCAGGTCACGCCGGCAGGGCAGGAAATCATTCGCATCGCACGAGAAGTGCTTTCCAAAGTCGACGCCATTAAATCCGTCGCCGGGGAACATACCTGGCCGGATAAAGGCTCCCTTTATATTGCCACCACGCACACACAGGCGCGTTATGCGCTTCCCGGGGTGATCAAAGGTTTCATCGAACGCTATCCCCGCGTTTCCCTGCATATGCATCAGGGCTCACCGACGCAAATCGCAGAGGCCGTGTCTAAAGGCAATGCCGATTTTGCCATCGCGACGGAAGCTCTTCATCTGTACGATGATCTGGTCATGCTCCCGTGCTACCACTGGAACCGCTCTATTGTCGTGACCCCCGATCATCCGCTGGCGGGGAAGGGCGAAGTGACAATCGAAGAGCTGGCGCAATACCCGCTGGTTACCTATACGTTCGGATTTACGGGCCGTTCTGAGCTAGACACCGCCTTTAACCGCGCCGGATTAACGCCACGGATCGTCTTCACTGCAACGGATGCGGACGTCATTAAAACGTACGTGCGTCTGGGTCTGGGCGTAGGCGTTATTGCCAGCATGGCGGTGGATCCTGTATCAGACCCGGATCTGGTGCGTCTGGACGCGCATGATATCTTCAGCCACAGCACCACCAAGATAGGTTTTCGTCGCAGCACGTTCCTTCGCAGCTATATGTATGATTTTATTCAGCGCTTCGCACCGCATTTAACACGTGACGTGGTCGACACGGCCGTGGCGTTACGCTCCAATGAAGACATCGAAGAGATGTTTAAAGACATCAAACTTCCTGCCAAATAATTACACCCGGTATCTTTCTCTTCTGGAAAGATACCGGTTTCCCCCTTTAAATCTAAATTAGAATTAACCTCATCTGCGCCTACTGTCATATATCGTCATAACCCATTTGATGAATAGGGTTTTACTGTCGCAAATTTGCGACAAAAGTAGAAACTAATTTACAGGTGTGCAAATTATTCTTTTCAATTATTTATTTCTGGTCAAAAGATTGAATTTTCCCAGGCTCAGATTCGTAAATTCACTGGCTTTTCGGCTAAAGTTTCTTTAGGATTTATCTCATCAGATGATTACTTGTGCCAATTGTTTGGTCTCTAAATGATAAGCGATATCGATTGTATGAGGTTAGCAATGCCGTCAGGAAGTGAAGAACCGCAAAGGGATCCCGCGCTTAAGCGTAAAGCCTGGCTGGCGGTCTTTCTCGGCTCTGCCCTGTTCTGGGTGGTTGTTGCTCTTCTCGTCTGGAAATATTGGGGTTGAATATGGTCATGACGGTGCGTACTGACGCGAGAAAAGAGATGTGTCAGCTTCGTGACAATGCTCACAAAGCGCGTAAGGCGCCAGGAACCAGCGTGCCAGCCTCCTGGCAACTGACGCCACAGCAGCAGGCCTTTATTGATGTGTTCGCAGAAGACGAACCCAAAAAACAATAATTTTGATTTTTGCGTAATGATGCAAATAGTCTGAATAAAGACTGTGCACTTTTGTACTCCTTAATAAATACACATCAGCAATATAGAACGAGGGCAGACCTCGCATCCTTAAATAATTAAAGTCTGGTGTCCCTATGATGAATAACATGACAACCGTAAAATACTGGTCATGGCTCGGCGTATTCTCAGCGTCGATCCTCTTCTGGTGTCAGCTCCTCTGGCTGGCCTTACACTAAATCGTAAAACCTCGCCACGGCGGGGTTTTTTGTTTAATCCCTCGCGTTGGACCATTCCTAAATTTATCAATTTGGGTTGTTATCAAAACGTTACGACATCTTTGTGTTATCTTTAATTACAGCCCTGATGATTGTCAGGACATCCCTGTTTTTAAGGAGGAGCTTATGTCGTTAACCCTACGCGAAGCCAGTAAGGACACATTACAGGCGGAAAATAAAACCTGGCGCTACTACAGCTTACCGCTGGCTGCCAGGACGCTTGGGGACATTTCGCGGTTACCCAAGTCGTTGAAAGTACTACTGGAAAACCTCTTGCGCTGGCAAGATGGCGACTCGGTTACCGAGGAGGATATCCAGGCTCTGGCAGGGTGGCTGAAAAATGCTCATGCAGACAAAGAAATTGCCTACCGCCCGGCCAGGGTATTGATGCAGGATTTCACCGGCGTGCCGGCGGTTGTGGACTTGGCCGCCATGCGTGAAGCTGTTAAGCGTCTCGGGGGCGATACGGCTAAGGTGAACCCGCTCTCACCGGTAGACCTCGTCATCGACCACTCCGTCACCGTCGACCACTTCGGCGACGACGATGCTTTCGGTGAAAACGTCCGTCTGGAGATGGAACGTAACCATGAACGCTATGTCTTCCTCAAATGGGGTCAGCAGGCGTTCAGCCGCTTCAGCGTTGTTCCACCAGGCACCGGCATTTGTCACCAGGTCAACCTGGAATATCTCGGCAAAGCCGTCTGGAGTGAATTGCAGGATAAAGAGTGGGTGGCTTACCCGGATACGCTGGTGGGCACCGATTCACACACGACCATGATTAACGGCCTTGGCGTTCTGGGCTGGGGCGTCGGTGGTATTGAAGCGGAAGCGGCCATGCTCGGCCAGCCGGTATCGATGCTCATTCCCGATGTGGTGGGCTTTAAGCTGACCGGTAAATTGTCCGAAGGCATTACCGCCACGGATCTGGTTCTGACGGTCACCCAGATGCTGCGTAAGCATGGCGTGGTGGGTAAATTCGTTGAATTTTATGGTGATGGTCTGGATTCACTGCCGCTGGCGGACCGGGCCACCATCGCCAACATGGCGCCGGAATATGGTGCGACCTGCGGCTTTTTCCCGATTGATAGCGTTACGCTGGACTATATGCGCCTCAGTGGTCGCAGCGAGGAGCAGGTGGCGCTCGTAGAGGCCTACACCAAAGCGCAGGGCATGTGGCGTAACCCGGGTGACGAGCCGGTATTTACCAGCACGCTGGAACTGGATATGGGCACCGTTGAGGCAAGCCTCGCAGGGCCGAAACGACCGCAGGACCGCGTTGCCCTGAGCAACGTTCCGAAAGCCTTTGCCGCCAGCAATGAGCTGGAGGTTAACGCCGCGCAAAAAGATCACCGTCCGGTGGACTATGTTCTGAACGGGCATCAGTATCAGCTCCCTGACGGCGCCGTGGTGATCGCCGCTATCACCTCCTGTACCAACACGTCCAACCCGAGTGTGCTGATGGCAGCCGGGCTGCTGGCGAAAAAAGCGGTAGAACTGGGGCTCAAGCCACAGCCGTGGGTTAAGGCGTCGCTGGCGCCTGGTTCGAAAGTGGTTTCCGATTACCTGGCGCAGGCCAGACTCACGCCGTACCTCGACGAGTTGGGCTTTAACCTGGTAGGCTACGGCTGTACGACCTGCATCGGTAACTCTGGTCCACTGCCTGAGCCTATTGAAGTGGCGATCAAGCAGGGTGATTTGACCGTTGGCGCGGTACTTTCCGGTAACCGAAACTTTGAGGGGCGTATTCATCCGCTGGTGAAAACCAACTGGCTGGCCTCGCCGCCGCTGGTTGTAGCCTATGCTCTGGCCGGAAACATGAACATTAACCTGGCGACCGATCCGATTGGTCACGATCGCAAAAATGAACCTGTCTATCTGAAAGACATCTGGCCATCATCGCGTGAAATTGCGCGCGCGGTAGAGAAAGTTTCCACTGAGATGTTCCGCAAAGAGTATGCGGAAGTGTTCGAAGGTACAGCGGAATGGAAAGCGATCGACGTGGTGGGTTCCGATACCTATGACTGGCAGGAAGATTCCACCTATATTCGCCTGTCGCCCTTCTTCGATGAGATGCTGGCGGAGCCTGCACCGCTGAAAGACATTCACGGCGCGCGCATTCTGGCGATGCTGGGCGATTCCGTCACCACTGACCATATCTCACCAGCGGGGAGCATCAAAGCGGACAGTCCGGCAGGTCGGTATCTGCAAAGCCGTGGCGTAGAACGTCGCGATTTTAACTCCTACGGTTCGCGCCGCGGTAACCACGAAGTGATGATGCGCGGGACATTTGCCAACATCCGCATTCGTAATGAAATGGTCCCGGGCGTGGAAGGGGGCATGACGCGCCACCTGCCAGATACAGCGGTCATTTCAATTTATGACGCAGCCATGAAGTATCAGCAGGAGGGTACGCCACTGGCCGTTATTGCCGGTAAAGAGTACGGCTCTGGTTCCAGTCGCGACTGGGCGGCTAAAGGTCCACGTCTGCTCGGGGTTCGCGTGGTGATTGCCGAATCCTTTGAACGTATCCACCGCTCAAACCTGATCGGGATGGGGATCCTGCCGCTGGAGTTCCCGCAGGGCATAACGCGTAAAACGCTGGGTCTGACCGGGGAAGAGCAGATTGATATCAGCGGTCTGCAAAATCTGCAACCGGGTAAAACCGTTCCGGTGAAGTTAACGCGGGCAGATGGTACAACAGAAGTGCTGGATTGTCGGTGTCGTATTGATACGGCAACAGAGCTAACCTATTACCAGAATGACGGCATTTTACATTATGTGATTCGAAAGATGCTGGACTGATAAAACTCGCCCGGCAGAACTGCCGGGCGTTTTGCGTTTACTCGCTCAGCAGGTGCCCCATCTTTGCAGCTTTGGTATCGAGGTAGTGCGCGTTTTTCGGATTGCGGCCAACAATCAGCGGCACGCGTTCAACGATATTGATGCCCGCTTCAGTGAGGATCTCCACTTTTTTCGGGTTATTGGTCAACAGACGCACTTCGTCCACGCCCAGCAGCTTGAACATATCTGCGCAGAGGGTGAAATCGCGCTCGTCAGCAGCAAAGCCGAGCTGATGGTTTGCTTCGACGGTATCATAGCCCTGATCCTGCAACGCGTAGGCGCGGATTTTATTCAGCAGACCGATATTGCGTCCTTCCTGGCGGTGATACAGCAGCACGCCACGTCCTTCCTCTGCGATATGAGAAAGAGCGGCTTCGAGCTGGAAACCGCAGTCACAGCGCAGGCTGAAGAGCGCGTCACCGGTCAGACATTCAGAATGAACGCGGGACAGTACCGGCGTCTGCCCCGAAATGTCACCGTATACCAGGGCGACGTGATCTTGTCCGGTTGCCAGTTCTTCAAAACCCACCATCAGGAAATCGCCCCATGGGGTTGGCAGTTTGGCTTCTGCCACACGTTTAAGCTGCATGTGATTCTCCATACCAGGCTGACACGTTTCGTGCCTTTGCCCCATTTTGCTTTCTGTATTGGACTATTTTGCCACAAGCCCGGCTACTTCACCTAATCACCACCACGCTATACGGACGTTAAACGCACGATCCGACATATCCACCAGAAGGTGGAAATTCAGTTATGATTGTGGTGCTTAGTGAAAAAGGAGAGGACATGCTTTCAATTGCCAGACGCACGGCCGCAGGCGCCGCCGTATTGCTTGTTATACCCCTGATTGTTTGGTTCTCCGGCTGGATGTGGAAGCCCGGACAAAACGAGACGTGGCTGAAAGCCTTATACTGGATAACTGAGACGGTCACCCAGCCCTGGGGGATTATTACGCACGTGCTGCTCTGTGCCTGGTTCCTGTGGTGCCTGCGCTTTCGTCTTCGCGCGGCGCTGGTATTATTTGCCATTCTCGGAGGTGCCATTCTTGTCGGGCAGGGGGTGAAGTCGTGGGTGAAAGATCGCGTGCAGGAACCCCGTCCCTTTGTTATCTGGCTGGAAAAAACGCACCATATTCCGGTAGATGAGTTCTACACTTTAAAGCGTAAGGATCGCGGGGCGTTGGTGAAAGAACAGCTTGCGGAACAGCAGGATATCCCGACATTTTTACGCAAACACTGGCAAAAAGAGACCGGCTTTGCGTTTCCTTCCGGACATACGATGTTTGCTGCCAGCTGGGCGCTACTCGGCGTGGGGCTGCTTTGGCCACGTCGACGTACCCTCACGATTGCGATTTTGCTGGTCTGGGCGACAGGCGTAATGGGCAGCCGGATGCTGCTGGGGATGCACTGGCCGCGTGATTTGGTGGTGGCTACGCTGATTTCGTGGGTACTGGTTACGCTGGCGACCTGGCTTGCACAACGTTTCTGTGGACCTCTGACGCCACCGCAGGAAGAGAAGGAAGAAATAGCCGAAAGGGAGTCAGGCGGAACCTGAAGCTTGATATTCCGCATTTTGACCATAAATCCATGAAGGGCGCATTACTTTTTCCGTTTCGCGCCCGCCACTAAAATGGTAGCTTATAAGGCTGATTGCAGTGAGTTGAACACGCTTTATACGCTCGAACCACATAACGGGAAGTCATGTGAAATATTTACTCATTTTCTTACTGGTGTTGGCGATTTTTGTCATTTCAGTCACATTGGGCGCGCAAAACGATCAACAGGTAAGTTTCAACTATCTGTTGGCGCAGGGCGAGTACCGGGTGTCGAGCCTGCTGGCTGTGTTATTCGCAGCGGGTTTTGTCATCGGCTGGCTTGTATGTGGCCTGTTCTGGCTTAAGGTTCGTGTTTCCCTTGTTCGCGCTGAACGTAAAATTAAACGACTTGAACATCAACTTACGCCTGCGACTGACATTCCGGCGAGCTCTGGTGTGCCGGTAGTCAAGGAATAATCGAATATGCTGGAGTTGTTGTTTCTGCTTTTGCCTGTCGCCGCAGCCTATGGCTGGTATATGGGCCGCAGAAGCGCGCAACAAACAAAACAGGATGAAGCAAACCGACTCTCCCGTGACTACGTTGCGGGGGTGAACTTCCTGCTGAGCAATCAGCAGGATAAAGCGGTCGATCTGTTCCTTGACATGCTCAAAGAGGATACCGGCACCGTAGAGGCGCATCTCACCCTGGGAAACCTGTTCCGCTCGCGCGGAGAGGTTGACCGTGCCATCCGTATCCACCAGACCCTGATGGAAAGCGCATCGTTGACCTATGAGCAACGGTTGCTGGCCGTGCAGCAGTTGGGCAGAGATTACATGGCGGCGGGCCTGTACGATCGCGCAGAAGATATGTTCTCTCAGCTGGTGGATGAGACCGATTTCCGTATCGGTGCGCTTCAGCAACTTCTGCAAATCTACCAGGCAACCAGCGACTGGCAAAAAGCGATTGATACCGCCGAACGGCTGGTCAAACTCGGCAAAGATAAACAGCGCGTCGAAATTGCCCATTTTTACTGCGAGCTTGCCCTTCAGCAAATGGGTAGCGATGACATGGATAAGGCCATGGCATTGCTAAAAAAAGGCGCCGCGGCCGATCGCAACAGCGCCCGCATCTCGATAATGATGGGGCGGGTCTTTATGGCTAATGGTGATTACGCCAAAGCCGTGGAAAGCCTGCTTCGCGTTATCGATCAGGACAAAGAGCTGGTCAGCGAAACACTGGAAATGCTGCAAACCTGCTATCAGCAGTTAGGTAAGCAGGACGAGTGGGTTGCATTCCTGCGCCGCTGTGTTGAAGAAAACACCGGTGCCACAGCCGAGCTGATGCTGTCGGATGTCGTCGAAGAGCACGAAGGGAGTGATACCGCCCAGGTATACATTACCCGTCAGTTGCAGCGCCATCCGACGATGCGCGTCTTCCACAAGCTGATGGATTATCATCTTAACGATGCAGAAGAAGGGCGCGCTAAAGAGAGCCTGATGGTGCTGCGAGACATGGTCGGTGAACAGGTGCGGAGCAAGCCGCGCTATCGCTGCCAGAAATGCGGCTTCACCGCCTATTCGCTCTACTGGCATTGCCCTTCCTGCCGGGCCTGGTCTACCATCAAGCCAATTCGTGGTCTGGACGGGCAGTGATTTTTTAAAACACCCTATTTTAGTTACAACATACTAAAGAATGCATTATTTCTTTCAGCACCGTGCGGTCTGTGGTTCAGCAGGAAAAGCATTCGATTCTGTTCATTTACCCCGAGGGCAGGTAGAATGCACGCCGTTTATCTGTTCCGCGCCGCTGCGCGCCCATAGACGAAAAGGGCTGGTCATGACGTCTGTTACTTCCTCCACTTCCCGCGTAGTTACCGATTCTCCTGTAGTTGTTGCTCTGGATTACAATAACCGTGACGCCGCACTGGCCTTTGTTGATGGTATTGATCCCCGGGATTGCCGTCTTAAAGTAGGCAAAGAGATGTTTACGCTGTTCGGTCCGCAAATCGTCCGCGATCTGCACCAGCGTGGTTTCGACGTTTTCCTCGACCTGAAATTCCACGATATTCCGAATACCACTGCCCACGCCGTTGCTGCGGCGGCTGAACTGGGTGTGTGGATGGTTAACGTTCATGCCTCCGGTGGGGCACGTATGATGACGGCTGCGCGCGAAGCGCTGGTGCCGTTTGGCAATGACGCTCCGCTTCTTATCGCCGTCACCGTGCTGACCAGTATGGATGAATCTGACCTTCGTGACCTGGGTGTGACGTTGTCACCTGCCGAACATGCGGAGCGTCTGGCGCGCCTCACGCAACAGTGTGGGCTTGATGGCGTGGTCTGTTCAGCTCAGGAGGCGGTTCGCTTCAAATCTGAGTTAGGCCGCGAATTTAAACTGGTGACGCCAGGTATCCGTCCGGCAGGCAGCGAGTCAGGGGATCAGCGACGCATCATGACGCCAGAGCAGGCGCTGAGCGCGGGGGTAGACTATATGGTAATTGGTCGCCCGGTGACGCAATCCGCTCATCCGGCAGAGACTCTGAAAGCGATTAATGCATCACTGAAAAAGGGGGCATAATGCGTGATGCCAACACTCGTCTGGTCTATTCAACAGATACCGGGCGCATTGAAGAGCCAAAAGAGAAAGCTGAACGTCCGAAAGGCGATGGAATCGTGCGTATTCAGCGCCAGACCAGTGGCAGAAAAGGGAAAGGCGTTTGCCTTGTCACCGGCATTGATCTGGATGATGCAGAGCTGGTAAAGCTCGCCGCTGAGCTTAAAAAGAAGTGCGGATGCGGTGGGGCAGTAAAAGACGGCATAATTGAGATTCAGGGCGATAAGCGGGATTTAATTAAAACGCTCCTGGAAGCCAAAGGTATGAAAGTCAAACTGGCGGGCGGTTAAAATAAATGAGCCACGGACATTGCCGTGGCTCTTTTTTTTAGGTGCGTAAGTCAGACCTGAAAATACAAAATATATTATTATACCGGTGAGAGCCGTTATGGTGATTATTTGCCCACCTGGTGACCGATAATACCACCTACGGCAGCACCACCTAATGTACCCAGCGTACTACCATCCGTTAATACTGCACCACCAAGCGCACCAGCACCGGCACCAATCGCGGTGTTACGGTCACGTTTAGACCAGTTAGAGCAAGCGCTCAGAGACATTGCTACAGTGATTGCCAGAACAGCGGCGGCTAATTTTTTGCTGGTAAAGGTCATAATACTTTCTCCTGAATTATCGATTCACGGAAAGGAATGCACTTTAAGTATAGACAATATCCATACTTAAATTCTGTTCCCGTGAAAGCTGGTCGCGCAGGCGTTACATCATCACGCAGGTGATAGTCACTTCCTGTTATATCGCTAATATTAATTTTACGTGTTTAGAACAGTTTCAACAGGTAAAAACTCTTAAAGGAAGGGTCGGAATACTCTCAGAGAAAGGTTTAAGTGCGCCCATTATTCGGGCGCAGCAGGATAATCAGGCCGTTTTTTTCACAATATCGACAGTCAGGCCGTCTTGTTCTAATTGCTGGCGATATTCATCGCGTAAACGCTCATCCGTAATCACACGGCTGAAGCGCGAAGCCGGACCCATCGTATAAGGGTGTACGGCGCCAAACTTAGAGCTATCGGTCAGCACAATCGCTTCACACTCTTTGGCGAGTACGGCGTTCACCACGTCTGAACGCATCATGTCGCGACCGGTAAAGCCGGTGTCGGGCTGCCAGCCGTCTATGCCAATGAATGCCTTACTGAAGTGAACCTGCTGAACATATTGACGCGTTAATGGCCCCACCATGCTTTCGCTTTTCTTCTGGTAAATGCCGCCCAGCAGAATGACCTCGCAGCGAGTTTCCTTCAACAGATGGGCGATATAGCTGCTTACGGTAATGATGGTAACGTCTTTTTGATCGGCAAGCGTGCGCGCCAGAAGGGCGTTACTGCTGCCATTTTCAATAAAGACGGTCTCACCGTTATTCACTAAGGATGCAGCAAACTCCGCCAGTTCCCGCTTGAGCGCAAAATTGTTCATCATGCGGGTTTCAACGTCGTCGCTGTCCAGTGGAACGGCATATCCGTGCGCACGCCGCAGGTAGCTCTGTTTTTCCAGAAGATTCAGATCCTGACGAATGGTGACTTCAGAAACGCCGGTAGCTTTAGCGAGATCGACTACGCTTACGCGTCCCTGATCGATCACCATCTGCAAAATGATTTGTTGTCGGGAATTCATAGCATCCATTTAAAAGGCAAGGGCGAAAACGACGTGGTTACACTTCCCACGGGGCTTTTGGTTGAGTGGATTCTGATGCGTTATCAGTGCCGTTCTCAGCCAGCAGTTCAGACTTGAGGATCTCAAGATTACGGATAGCAGAGTGATAATCGCCCGCGACAAGAATATCCAGCACAGTATCAATACGCTGTGCCACGGCTGTTGCATCAATGTTAGACATAAGCTCACCCTGAAGCGAAAAGTTAATATTATCAATGATGCAGAAAATTGATTCAAAAGAGAAGGTAAAAAATGCAATAACCAAAGTTCATAAATGAAAGTGACAAATTTAACCCCCGTATGCTGCGGGTTGTAGGGGTGGATTAGTCTAAAACTGCGCGCAACGCGCTTTTTTATAAGAGGAATTCGACTATGACAGTTATCAACCAGACAACCTGCACATTGTTTACTGATGCTGAACGATTCACTCAACTGGCGGCTTATTATGAGGCCGAACGGCGCACGGTGTGGATGATGTTACGTGCCACGCCACGGCCTTGCTTCAATCATGCGCTGATCGAGGAGATCATGAATCTCTCCTGGCTGGTTCGCCAGTCCGGATATGTCGTTGATTTTTGGGTCACCGGATCGCTGGTCCCTGACATCTACAATACCGGCGGTGATTTACAATTCTTCGTTGAGTGCATCAAAAACAACCGACGCGAAGCGTTACGCGCCTATGCCCGGGCCTGTGTGGACTGCGTTCATGCCGCCTCGCGAGGGTTTGATACCGGTGCTGTCACGCTGGCGATGGTTGAAGGAAGCGCGTTAGGGGGCGGGTTTGAAGCCGCGCTGGCGCATCATTTCATTCTGGCCCAGCGCGATGCCCGATTAGGCTTTCCGGAAATCGCGTTCAATCTGTTCCCTGGCATGGGCGGTTATTCACTGGTGGCGCGTCGTGCCGGCATGAAAATGGCAGAGGCGCTGATCTATAAAGGTGAGTCGCATACGGCGGAATGGTATGAACAGCACGGTCTTGTGGATCTCTTATTCGAGCCGTTACAGAGCTATGTTTCGGTACGGACGTTTATCGACACGCTACAGCCGAAGCTGAACGGCGTAAGGGCCATGCTGCGCGCGCGTACGCGTGTTCTGCCACTTCCGCGAAGCGAGTTGATGGACATTACAGAGGATTGGGTGGATGCCGCCTTCTGCCTTGAACCGAAGGATATCGCCTACATGGAGCGGCTGGTTATGCTGCAAAATCGCCATCAGGCGACGGGCTTACGCAAAGCCAGCTAACGGACATTCCTGGCCTGATAGCGCTTTAGCCATCGCTCGAATGCGGCTGCGGGCATGGGCTTAGCAAAAAGAAAACCCTGCCGTTCGTTGACGCCATTCTTCGTCAGAAAGGCGTCTTCTTTTGCACTCTCCACCCCTTCAGCAATGACCTGCAGATTCAACGCCTGTGCCACGGCGACTATCGCGCGCACCAGCGACTGTGAAATGGACTGCTTATGGATATCCCGGACGAAGGACTGGTCAAGCTTGATGGCGTCGATAGGGAAGCGCGCCAGCTGCGACAGGGAAGAGTACCCCGTACCAAAGTCATCAAGGTGAATTTGCGCCCCCAGGCGGCTAAATTGCTGGATCACTGACAGGGCCAGCTCTTCATTTTCGATGAGACAGCTTTCGGTCAATTCCACGTCAATCGGGCAGTATTCAAAATTCAGGTCTTTCAGCGCCTGCTTCAGGTCACTGAAGATGGTCTGGTCCGCCAGCTGACGGGCGGAAACGTTGACCGCGACGCGCAGGTTGATCCCTTTGTCGCGCCATTTTGCCACCTGGCGCACCACATCGAGCATAACCCAGCGGCCAAGGGGCACTATCAGCCCTGACTCTTCCGCATAGGAGATAAATTCCATCGGCGGGATCAGGCCACGCTCCGGCGACTGCCAGCGCACCAGCGCCTCCAGACTTCTGACTTCGCCGCGCCAGGTCATTTTTGGCTGGTAGTGAATTAACAGCTGATCGTTATCCAGCGCTTTACGCAGGTTGGTATCCAGCCACAGATATTCAAATACGCGCTGGTTCATCTCTGGCGAGAAGACGCAGAATTTACCCCGGCCATTTTCCTTGGCGGTGTACATGGCGGTGTCGGCATTGCGAATGACGCTTTCCCGATCGTTACCGTGCTGGGGCGCAAGCGCGATACCAAGCGAGCAGCCAGTGTAAACCTCTATCAGCCCGATGCGGAAAGGCTGCCGCAGTCGGGTCAGAATGCGCGACGCCATAGCTTCCAGTGCGCCCTGCGAGGTATCGGTGGCCATCACGATAAACTCATCCCCACCCAGGCGCGCCAGGGTTTGTCCGTCGTCCAGGCAACTCAGGATCGCCAGCGCAACGGCCTGTAGCAGCTGGTCGCCAAACATATGCCCATAGGCATCGTTCACTTTTTTAAAGTTATCCAGATCGAGATAAACCACGCCCACCTGCGTTTCGCCCCGGGAGGTGATGGCGTCGGAGATCAGCTCATGGATGGCATTTCGGTTAGGCAAACCGGTAATCGTATCCGTATTGGCGAGAACGCGCAGGCGCTCCTGGGCCCGGCGCTCTTCCGTGATGTCGGTACCTGAACAGATGAGGAAAATTTCATTTTTCCCGCTGCCGCTGTGAACGAATTTATTTCTGAAGAGAAACAGGCGTTGCCCCTTGCGGGTCTTGATCCAGCGTTCGACTTCGTAGGAGCTGCCGTTACGAAAAAAACCGGTGATGTTGCGTTTTGAGGCCGCGGCTTCGCTGCGGCTCATGAACAGTTTAAACACGTTTTGCCCGATGACTTCCTGTTCCTTCAGGCCCGTATATTCTTCACTTAAACGGTTGAAGCGCTGAATATTCCCGTTCTGGTCGAGGATGACAATTACGGAGTTAGCTTCGGACACTACCTGTTCGGCGAAGGAGAGTCCCTGCGCCAGATCGCGCGCCACGGAAGGCGTGTCGTTCCATGCTGATGCCGTTCCCGCCCACTCATTTTTGTTAATTTTACGACCGACAAGATGGACGGGAACGTCCAAACCATACAAGGGAAGGGTCATGGCAATGCTGGACGTGATAACGGTGAGCTGGCGAATCAGAGCGGCCTGCTCATCGTCCAGCGCAACCACCTGAACGATTTCAGCGCTTTCACTGGCAGCAAGATGCAGAGCATTGCTGTCTGCTGTTAGTCGCCACCAGGGGCTATGCGTACCCATGTAACGAAACAGCAAATTCTGCTCCAGATCGTCCATCCCGTTTTCTCCCGCGGCTGCTGAGTAGCGCACAAATTATTCATTTGCAGTCGACTATGACGGCTCTTTTTACTGTAGATAATTCTGGCGAAATGTGGCGGTGGGAAACAGAAAAGTGTGAGAAAAAACGATGATTTTGCGAGAGATAATACTGGGGAGAACTCCCGGCCATCTCTGAACGGAACGGCCGGGAGTCTACGCGGTTATCAGGCGACAGGGCGCGCGATAATGCTGCGGGTTTCCATGCGGACTTCAGCGATGTTTACATCAATCACGTCAGTGACTTTGTAAACCGTTTCGCCTTTAATTTGCACGGTCCCGTTTTCCTGGCTACAAACCAGTTCGTCGCGAACGGCATGCAGGAACGGGGCAGGAATAAAGGCAACGGCGCCATTATCCACCAGACGCACGCGCATACCGCCGCGGCTGATGTCAATGATTTCAGCCGGGAAACGGGTGTCAGTCCCTGCCTTATCATTCAGGAAACGCGCGTACAACCAGTCGCCTACATCACGCTCCGCCATACGGTTCAGACGGCGACGCTCTGCCATCTGCAACGTAGTCTCATCCTGTGGCCGGGCAACAGATTCCCCTTTGATGATCGCTTTCAGCAGACGATGGTTAACCATGTCGCCGTACTTACGGATCGGGGAGGTCCAGGTGGCGTAAGCCTCAAGACCGAGACCGAAGTGCGGGCCTGGCTCCGTGCTGATTTCCGCAAAGGACTGGAAGCGGCGAATGCGGCTGTCAAGGAAACCTGACGGCTGTGCGTCCAGCTCGCGGCGCAGCTTGCAGAAGCCTGGCAGGGTCAGCACCTCTTCCGGATCGACGTGGACGTCATGGGTTTTGAGCAGGGCGGCCAGCGCTTCGGTGTTAGCCGGGTCAAAGCCGGTGTGCACGTTGTAAATGCCAAAGCCTAACTTGTCGCGCAGCACGCGTGCGGCGCAAATGTTGGCGGAGATCATCGCTTCTTCAACGATACGGTTGGCAATACGGCGTGGCTCGGCGACGATGTTGAGCACTTCGCCTTTTTCCCCCAGCACAAAGCGGTAGTCCGGGCGGTCCTTAAATACCAGGGCGTGGGTCTGGCGCCACTCACTGCGGCTCTGGCAGACGCGATGCAGCAGACGAATTTGCGCAGCGATATTATCGGATTCAGGCTTCCAGCTGCCGGTATTTTCCAGCCAGTCGGACACGTTGTCATAAGCCAGTTTGGCTTTGGATTCGATGGTGGCGGCGAAGAATTCGATATCTTCTTCAATGGTACCGTCAGCCGCGATGGTCATGCGGCAGGCCAGTACCTGACGCACTTCATGGGGACGCAGGGAGCAGAGATCGTCGGAAAGCTCGCGCGGCAGCATCGGGATGTTGAAGCCCGGCAGGTAGTTGGTGAACGAACGCACTTTGGCCATTTCGTCCAGCTTGCTGCCTTCGACAATCCATGCGGTAGGGTCGGCGATGGCGACGGTCAGATGCATTTTGCCATCCGCTGCCTCTTCGGCATACAGCGCATCGTCCATATCCTCGGTGCTGGCGCTGTCGATGGTGACAAAGTCCAGCGCTGTCAGATCGCGACGCTCAAGACCTTCGTCCTGCATTTTGGTCGCGACGCCATCCGGCGCTTCTTTTTCGAGGTTGTGGCGCGCCAGCGTCACCCACCATGGGACGAAATGGTCGTCGCCAAAGGTGATGAACTGGGTCAGCTCGGCGTAGAAACCGCGATCGCCTTTTAAAGGATGACGGCGCATTTCGGCAACCGCCCAGTCACCCTCGACAAAGTCATGCTCAACGCCACGCGCGGCGCGGCAAGGGATGGCATCTTTCAGGAGAGGATGATCCGGTACGATAGAAAGACGATCGTCTTTTTTATGCACTTTCCCGACAAAGCGGGTCAGGAAAGGTTCGATCAGTGCTTCCGGCTCGGCAGACTCTCGTTCCTTTTCGGTATGAATAACGGCCGAAATGCGGTCGCCATGCATCACTTTCTTCATCTGAGGAGGCGGAATGAAGTAGCTCTTCTGTCCGTCAACTTCAAGAAAGCCAAAGCCCTTTTCCGTGGCTTTTACGACCCCTTCTGCACGGGGCGTCTGGGAATGTAGTTGCTGTTTAAGCTGCGCTAGCAGCGGGTTGTCCTGAAACATAATGTTCTATTTTCGTAGCCATTGAGCGGCTGACAGTTTTACGCGATTCTCACTGCTACAGCAAGCGCTCTTTAGGTAAAGCGTGTGGTTATTCCTCTTTGCCAAGCGCCACGCGAAGACGGTCCAGCCAGCCATTAAAAGCGCCGTGGGTTAACAGGTTAATTGCCTTGCCCGGTGGGATACCGGCCTCCGTGAGAGGCGTTAACTGGGCGGCGCTAAAACGATCGGGAGACGTAAGCAGCAGCGTATGGGCGGCTGAGAGCGATGCAGATGGCTGGGCTTCGCTTTGTGGGTGGTTAACCAGTATCTCGCCCGTCAGATTCAGCAGCATCGGCTCATGGCAGAGAACCGGCGTGAGCGCTGAAAGCGCAGGTTCGGCCTGCCAGCGTGAGAGCGCCTCAAGTTGAACCGCACTGGCATATTTTAGTTCGACTACGGGCTGGGTGGCTGTCCATCGGGTAAAGCTCAGCGGTAGTGTATGGGGCTGAATGTGGTGTCCCGGTAGCCAGCGTACCGGATGGCCAAGCAGCGCCTGAAACACTGCAACCGCCCGCGCCTGAAAACCAGTAAAGCCGATGATCTGGTTGATAAGCACAATGTCATACGTTGACAGTCCCACCTCATCAAGCTGAGTTTGCGCTTTATCGTCAATGACGTCCGGAGAGCTCGCCAGCTGGCGGGCATACTGAGTGATTTCTGCAAGGCGTCGATTGCTTTCCCGGGAAGAGTCGGGGCCCGGAAGGGGGGCGAGGAGCGCCGCGTAGTGGTTACAGAGCCGCTGGACGCCACACGCCTGGGAAACCGTCAACGCCGTGCTCAGTCTGTCGTAGGCGCTAAGCGTGTGCAGACGGTTTACGGGAGTATCGAGCGGGAATAAGAGGCGGCACAAGGTTCGGGCTGGCGTAAGCCACCCACAACAGCTTGCGGCAATGTCGTCAGGCAGGGCTAAATCGAGCAAAAAACGATCGTCGACGTTAGCGGCTTCAGGCACCAGCGGCAGAACGTCCGTCTGCGAATGATTCGACTGGGTTTCGTGATACCAGTGGCCTTTGCCGGAAAAACGGCGTTGTTCCATGGGCGTTCCTTGATCTCAAAATGGCGATCAATATCCTGGCGTAAGGCGGATGAGGGGAAAAATATTGTTAGGTGATAACAAATAGCAGAACGGAATAACGAAGTGCGGGGAGGGGAGAAAACTCTCTTCCCAGGCGGGAAGAGAGTAACAGACTTATTTGATTTCCAGCTCGTTCATGGCAGCGATGTTGAAGCCGCCGTCCACGTGAACCACTTCGCCGGAGATACCCGCGGAAAGGTCAGAGCACAGGAATGCCGCAGAGTTACCCACATCTTCGATGGTAACAGTACGACGAATCGGGGTAACCGCTTCGCAATGTGCCAGCATTTTACGGAAATCTTTGATCCCGGAAGCGGCCAGAGTACGGATTGGACCCGCAGAAATTGCGTTAACACGCACGCCTTCAGGACCCATTGCGTTCGCCATATAGCGCACGTTGGCTTCCAGAGACGCTTTCGCCAGACCCATAACGTTGTAGTTAGGAATAGCGCGTTCTGCGCCCAGGTAGGACAGGGTCAGCAGGGCGGCGCCCGGGTTCAGCATCGCGCGGCAGGATTTTGCCATCGCAACGAAGCTGTAGGAGCTGATGTCATGGGCGATTTTGAAGCCATCACGGGTAACCGCGTTCACGTAATCGCCGTCCAGCTGGTCGCCCGGAGCGAAGCCGATGGAGTGAACGAAACCGTCGAATTTCGGCCATGCTTTAGCCAGTTCAGCAAACATGCCATCAATGCTTTCGTCTTGTGCAACGTCACATTCCAGAACAATGCTGGAACCCAGCTGCGCGGCAAATTCTTCAACACGGCCTTTCAGCTTGTCGTTCTGGTAGGTGAACGCCAGCTCAGCGCCTTCGCGATGCATAGCCTTTGCGATGCCGTATGCGATGGACAGTTTGCTGGCAACGCCAGTTACCAGAATGCGCTTACCGGAAAGAAAACCCATAGCTTTAATCCTTATATTCATTGCTTATTTTGCCTTGTAATTCATAGCGTTACAGGCAGTATTTCAAAATCATTCGAAATTAGCTCGAAATTATAGCCCACTCACAGCCCCTTGTGTCACGATATTTCTCGCTCACGTGCCGTGACTGGGCGCACGAAAGACGTTGAACTGACTCTTTATCAGGCTATTTCGTGTGTATTCCAGCAGTATATCACCAGGTGCTGGGTTCGCCTCATCCAACCAGAGGTTGGCCAGAAGCTTCACGCTAAGACGGCCGGATATTAATTCGCTGGCGAGGGGATTCGGGCAATAACCTTAATTTCAAAATCAAATCCGGCCAGCCAGTTAACGCCGATAGCCGTCCAGTTTGGGTAAGGTGGCTGTGGAAACACCAGTTTTTTCACCTCCATGATGACGGGGAACTGGTTTTCTGGATCGGTATGAAACGTCGTGACATCAATCAGATCGTCAAAAGTGCATCCTGCCGCGGTCAATGTCGCCTGTAAATTATCGAATGCCAACTGCACCTGAGCGGCGAAATCAGGTTCAGGCGTGCCATCGCTGCGGCTGCCGACCTGACCGGAAACAAATAACAGATCGCCAGAGCGAATAGCAGCCGAATAGCCATGCTCCTCATAAAGGGCATGTCGATTGGCAGGGAAGACAGGATTACGTGGATGCATGGCATTTCCTTTTCTGTCAGAGGCGTTGTTGTGGTTACTTAAGAGAAGTAACATACGTAATGTATGTGAAAAATGTAATTCACATACGCCGCGTATGTCAAATTAAAAATATCGCTTTTATAGGAAGTTCTATGGCTACAAAACGTCGTGCTGAAACAGCTCAGGAAAATCGCGAAAAATTGATTCATGCGGCGCGAAAGGCGTTTGCTGAGAAAGGCTTTGCTGCAGCGTCGATGGATGAACTGACGGCAAGCGTGGGGTTAACGCGCGGTGCGCTGTATCATAATTTCAGAGATAAGAAAGGGTTACTGGCGGCGGTGGTCGCGCAGATAGACAGCGAAATGGCGGGCAACGCGAAAGCCGTTGCCGCGGCCACAGACGATGATTGGGAAAGACTGCTGGCGGAAGGTATCGCCTACATCAACATGGCGCTCGTTCCGGAAGTTCAGCGTATCGTGCTTCTTGACGGTCCGGCCGTTCTGGGCGATCCGGCGCAATGGCCCAGCCAGAACAGCTGTCTTGAGTCGACCCGCCAGACCATCGAAAAATTAATCGAACGCAACGTGCTTAAAAAAATGGATGCGAAAGTCGCAGCCCATCTGTTGAACGGCGTTGCGCTGAATGCTGCCTTGATGATTGCCGCGAGTGACGAGCCGCAGAAGACGCTGCCGCATGCCATTGAGGTGTTTACTCTGCTGGCAAGCGGGTTACGCAACGGCTAACGATCTTTCCGCCACGCATCGGCCGTCAATGCTTCACCAAAGTGTCCGGCAATCAGGCGTTTTGTCAGGTCGTGGAGCGGGGAGGCCAGCACGTCAGCGGTACTGCCGCGCTCAACGACTTCACCCTGGTGCATCACCAGCACCTGATCGCTGATGTGCTTCATCATGCCCAGGTGCTGAGTCACGTAGATATACGATATCCCCTGCTTTTCCTGTAGCTCCAGCATCAGGTTGATGAGTTGCGAACGCATCGACATGTCCAGCGACGCCAGCGCTTCGTCGGCGATAATGACCTTCGGGCGCAGGATCAGCGCGCGGGCCAGTCCGAGACGCTGTTTTTGGCCCGGGGCCAGCATGTGGGGGTAATAGCTGACATGGTCGGGCAGGAGACCTACCAGACGCAGGGTTTCGACAATCCGTTTGCGACGTGCTTCCGGCTCCAGGTCGGTATTCAACCGCAGCGGGAAATCCAGGATCTGCGAAATACGCTGGCGCGGGTTGAGGGACGTTGACGGATCCTGAAAAATCATCCGAATGCGCTGGCTGCGGAAAGAGTAGTCACCAAATTCCAGAGGATGATCGTCAATCAGTATTTCACCGCCGCTTGGCTCAACCATACCCGCGAGCATTTTTGCCAGGGTCGATTTGCCCGAGCCGTTTTCACCGATAATCGCCAGCGTCTGCTTTTCGCGCAGCGTAAAGCTCAGCGGTTTAACCGCCTCGACGGTCTGACGGTGAAACAGGCCGGTGCGATAGCGAAAGGTCTTACTCAGGTTACGGACTTCCAGTAAGGTTTCGACCATTTCACTCTCTCTCCATGTTCAGCGGGAAATGACAGGCAAACAGATGATTTTTCGGCCCTGTCAGGCGCGGTGTTTCAATGCATTTACGCTGAGCATACGGGCAACGCGGACCCAGACGGCAGCCAATGGGCAGCGATTCCAGCAGCGGAATCGCGCCAGGCAGAGTATTCAGACGGCTCTTGTGTGGCATTGCGCTGCCGAAATCAGGGATCGCCCTGATCAGCGCCTGCGTGTAGGGATGATGCGGCGTCGTCACCAGGTCTTCACTTGGCGCGGTTTCTACCGTTTGTCCGCAATACATCACGTCAATTTTATCCGCCCACTTGCTCAACATTTGCAGGTCATGGCTGATCAGCAAAATGGTGGTGTTGTTATTCTGGTTCAGACGCGTGAGCAGGCGGAAAATCTGCGCCTGAGTCGTTGGCTCCATCGCGTTCGTCGGTTCGTCCGCAATCAGCAGACGCGGCTGATTGGCCAGGGCGATAGCAATCATCACTTTCTGGCATTCACCGTCGGTCAGTTCGTAGGGGAAACTGCGCATCGCGTCTTTATGGTCTTTGATCCCCACACGGTGCAATAGCTCAATGGCACGGCGTTTACGCCAGCCGAAACGCTGCCACCAGCGGCCTTTATAGGTCCAGCCGGGGATATTCTGCATCAGCTGTTTCCCGACGCGCTCGGACGGATCGAGACAGGATTGCGGCTCCTGAAAAATCATCGAGACGTTATGGCCCACCAGTTTACGGCGTTCGCGCGGGGAGAGACGCAACAGATCGATGTCGTCGAAACGCATACGGTCGGCGGTCACCCGCCAGTTGTCCTTTGCCACGCCGCAAATGGCTTTGGCGATTAGACTCTTACCGGAACCCGATTCGCCCACCAGCCCGCGTATTTCGCCCTCTGCGAGCGTAATACTGATGCGATCCACCGCTTTAACCCAGCCTTCGCCCGTTTTAATTTCGATCGTGAGGTTGCGGATATCAAGTAACGGCATTATTGCACCCCCGCATTGATTGCGCGGCGGATCCCGTCGCCAAGCAGGTTAACGAGCAGAACGCTCACCATAATGGCCGCGCCCGGCAGCATGACCGTCCACGGCGCGACGTAAATCAGCTCCAGAGCATCGCCGAGCATTGCGCCCCATTCCGGGGAGGGGAGCTGCGCGCCCAGGTCCAGGAAGCCCAGCGCTGCGATATCAAGAATCGCCATCGACAGGGCGCGGGTGATCTCCGTCACCAGCCCGGCGGCAATGTTAGGCAGCACGGCAAACCACAAAATATTAAACGTGGTGGCACCGTCCAGACGGGCGGCGACGACATACTCTTTCTCCAGTTCGTCGTGAACCAGGCTGTAAACCGATCGCACCATGCGGGGCAGAATGGCCAGCCAGACGGCGAACATCGCATGTGTGAGGTGCGGCCCCGCGAAGGCCACGACGATAATCGCCAGCAACAGCGAAGGAATCGAGAGCAAGGTATCAAGAATATGATTAAGCACGGCAGACCGCAGCCCATGGGTAGAGCCGGCAAAAATGCCCAGCGCAAGGCCGCATATCGCGGCGGCCAGGGTGACCACGAACGCGCCGCCTACCGTAGGTGCGGCGCCGCTCAGTAAACGACTTAGCACGTCGCGTCCGAGATCATCAGTCCCCAGGAAGAACGAAACCTCCCCGTAACGCGACCACGATGGCGGTAAAAGCTGATAACCAAGGAACTGCTGATCGATGCCATACGGGGCAAACCACGAACCAAAAACACACAGCAACACGAGGCCAATGCAGCCGTAAAAGCCGATCATCGCCGTGGTGTCGCCGTAGAAATTACGCCACACGGTGCGTAGCGCACCAGGCGTGCGCTTTTCGCTGTAGACGTTATCGTAAGGCATACCATTCCTTATGCTTCAACGGGTTGGCCATGGCACCCAAAATATCGGAAACAACGTTAACAATAATAACCAGCGAGCCAATCACCATCACTCCGGCGGAGATCGCAGCGTAATCCTGCTGGCGAATGGCGTTGATCATCCAGCGTCCAAGGCCCGGCCAGCTGAAAACCATCTCGGTGATCATCGCCAGCGTCAGCATGGTTGAGAATTGCAGCCCAAGCCGTGGGATTACCGGCGGCAACGCATTGTGCAGCACATGGCGACGTAGAATCGTCAGGCGAGACAGTCCGCGTGTGGCGGCGGCTTTCACATAGTTTTGATCGAAGACTTCGATAGTGCTGATGCGCATCAGGCGGATCACTTCGGTCGTCGGTGCGACGGCCAGCGTGAGCACTGGCAGCACCATATGGCGCAGGGCGCTCACGATCATTTCGTCGCGCCAGACTGAATCGGAAAGCCAGGCGTCAACGATGGCGAAGCCGCTCACCGTTTGCACGTTATATAGCAGGTCGAAACGGCCAGACACCGGAAGCCAGCCTAACGTCAGTGAGAAGAAGAGGGTAAGCAGCAGCGCCAGCCAGAAAACAGGGATGGAAAAGCCAATTAAGGCAAGCGCGCTGATGAATTTATCCTGCCATTTATTGCGATAAATTCCCGCCAGCATCCCCACCGGGATCCCCACCATGAGGGCAAAGCCAAAGGCGAGTATACACAGCTCCATGGTGGCCGGGAAAACCATCTTCAGCTGCTCAGAGATGAGCTGTCCGTTGATGCTGGACACGCCAAAATCCCAGTGCAACAGGCCGTTAAACCAGAACAGCCAGGCGTCCCAGAGGGATGAGCCCTGAAGCGGGGCGTGCGGCGTAAAGTAGCTAAGGCTAAAGCCGACAAAGGTCAGGAAGAACAGGGTGACCAGCAGTAACAGCAGCCGCCGCAAGGTAAATATAATCATGGTTTTTTCACCTCTTGTTCTTTCTCACGAGTCACGCCCGCGAAGGAGGCGTTACCAAACGGGCTGAGTACCAGCCCTTTTATATCGTAACGGTAGGCCTGAAGGCGCAGGGAAGAGGCAAGCGGCAACACGGGAAGCTCTCTGGCCAGAATATTTTGCGCTTCATCGTAGGCCTCAATGCGTGAAGCAAGCTGTTGAGATGAGAGGGCTTTTTGCAGCACAGCATCAAATTCCCGGTTACACCAGTGCGCGTAGTTGGTCTGGGAGTTGATCGCCGCACAGCTCAGCAGCGGACGGAAGAAGCTGTCCGGGTCGTTACTGTCGGTAGACCAGCCAGCCAGCGTTAAGTCGTGATTCATGTCCATCAGACGCGCCTCCTGGAAACGGCCTTCGACAGGAACGATGATCACCTTCACGCCCACCTGGGCCATATCTGCCTGCAACAGTTCGGCGGTTTTCAGCGGGCTAGGGTTCCACGCCTGAGAGCTGGTGGGTACCCACAGCTGAAGCGTCAGGTTTTCTGCCCCCAGTGCTTTAAGCTGTTCGCGCGCTTTCGCCGGATTATATTCCGTGATCTTCGCCTCGCCGTCATAGGCCCAGGAGGCGCGGGGCAGAATAGAGGCGGCGGTTTCCGCGGTGCCGTAATAAATCGACTGCATCAGACGCTGATTGTTGATCGCTAACGCCAGCGCATGGCGCACGGCCGGATTATTCAGCGGTGGCTTATCGGTGTTAAACGCCAGATAGGCGATGTTCATTCCCGGGCGTAGGGTCAGGCGCAGGCGGGGGTCGTCGCGCAAAATAGTCAACTGGCTGGCCGCAGGCCACGCAAGGACGTCGCACTCACCGGTCAGCAGTTTGGAGAGGCGACCTGTTCCACCTGAACCCAGATCAACAATAACCTGCGGCATCAGCGGTTTGCCGCGCCAGAAATGATCGTGTCGTTGCAGGCGAATGTATTGTCCGGCGCGGTACTCAGCTAACTGGAAGGGTCCTGTGCCCACAGGCTCACGATCGAGACGTTCCTGACGATCCTTTTTCGTCAGCTGATCCGCGTATTCGGCTGACATGACGGACGCGTAGTGCGTCGCCAGGTGCCAGAGGAAGGAGGCGTCCGGGCGCGTCAGGCGAAACTCAACCGTGCGGTTATCCAGCTTACGAACGCTTTTGACCGTGTCCGCGAATTGCAGACTGTCGAAGTAGGGGAAGTTTCCGCCGTTGACGTTATGCCACGGATGGTTGCGGTTAAAGATGCGCTGGAAGGTGAAAACCACGTCATCCGCGTTGAGCTTGCGGGTTGGGGTAAACCACGGGGTGTGCTGAAAAGCCACATCATCGCGTAGACGGAAGCGGTACGTGGCGCCGTTATCAAGCACTTCCCAACTTTCAGCAAGCTCCGGAACCAGCCGATAGGTATAAGGATCGACGTCGAGCAGGCGATCGTAAATCTGTGCGGCCAGCGTATCAACAATCACGCCGCTCCCCGCCTTTTGCGGGTTAAAGGTATCAACTTGCCCGCTGACGCAATAGACGAAACCACTATCACGAATATCAGGAGGCGCAGTACGATCGGGCGCAGCAAAGGCCAGATTGCTGAACAGACCGAGTGCAAACAGGGATGATAAAACCAGGCGCATAGTTTTTAAGGTTTTTAGATTCGATCTGCAAAGTGTATCGCACTTACGCCTGCTTCGTAAAAATGTCTGGGGGTAAGTGCTGATAATGTCAGCGCATTTGATGTTTTTTGAGCAATGCCCTTAACTGATGGTAGGTCAGACCCAGCAGTTCAGCTGCCCGTTTCTGGTTATATTTCGCCTCTTTCAGGCTCCGTTCCAGCAGTTGCTGCTCCTGCTGATGCTGGAACTGGCGTAAATCGAGCGGCAACGCCGGATCATGCTGGCGCGCCGCCGGATCAAGGGGCTGTTTAACCTCGCGCCGAAACGGATCGAGAATAATGTTGTCCAGTTCGGTCTCGCTGCTGCCATGACGGTAAACAGACCGTTCCACCACGTTTTTCAGTTCACGGATATTCCCCGGCCAGTGGTAACCGAGCAGGGTCTCGGTGGCTTGTTCGCTGAAGCCCGGAAAGAGCGGCAGGCCCAGTTCCCGGCACATCTGAATGGCAAATTGATCGGCCAGCAGCATGATATCGCTGCGTCGCTCACGCAGCGGCGGCAACTGGACGACATCGAAAGCCAGCCGGTCCAGCAGGTCGGCGCGGAATTTATCTTCTGCAACCATCGCGGGCAGATCGGCGTTAGTGGCGCACACCAGGCGAACGTTAACCTGAAGCGGCTGACTTCCACCAACGCGTTCCAGTTCGCCATACTCAATGACGCGCAGCAGCTTTTCCTGTACCAGCATTGGCGCGGTCGCCAGCTCGTCGAGAAAGAGCGTTCCGCCATCGGCACGTTCAAAACGACCGGGGTGCCGTTTTTGTGCGCCAGTAAACGCGCCGGCTTCATGACCGAAAAGCTCCGTGTCGAGCAAATTTTCATTCAGCGCCGCGCAGTTAAGCGAAATAAAAGGCCCGTCCCAGCGGCCAGACAGAAAGTGCAGACGGTTAGCGATAAGTTCTTTACCCGTTCCGCGCTCACCGATAATGAGCACCGGTTTATTCAGCGGCGCCAGGCGCGATACCTGCTCAAGCACTTCCAGGAAGCTGTTTGCCTCGCCAAGCAAATTGTCTTTATATTCAGCCATGATGAAATTAACCACTCCTTAGTGATATTCACCAGGTGAGAATAGCCGCTGGATGGATAAATATCAATCACACCCAGTAAAATCAATAAGATAAAAAGTTGGCATGGGATTTGTATTAACTACTCAGCAGGGCATCGCCCGATAACAGAACTATGAGGATTGAATTATGGGTATTTTTTCTCGTTTTGCCGACATCGTGAACGCCAACATCAACTCGCTGCTGGAGAAAGCAGAAGATCCGCAGAAGCTGGTGCGCCTGATGATTCAGGAGATGGAAGACACGCTGGTTGAAGTACGCTCCACCTCCGCCCGCGCGCTGGCAGAGAAGAAGCAGTTAACGCGTCGTATTGAGCAGGCGACTGCCCAGCTTAACGAGTGGCAGGAAAAAGCTGAACTGGCGCTGCGCAAAGATAAAGAAGATCTGGCCCGCGCTGCGCTGATTGAGAAGCAGAAGCTGACCGATATGGTTGCCACGCTGGAACATGAAGTGACGCTGGTGGATGATACTCTGACGCGTATGAAGAAAGAGATTGGTGAGCTTGAAAACAAACTCAGCGAAACCCGTGCACGTCAACAGGCGCTGGCGCTGCGCCACCAGGCTGCAAGTTCGTCCCGCGACGTGCGTCGCCAGCTGGACAGCGGCAAACTGGATGAAGCGATGGCGCGTTTCGAATCGTTCGAACGTCGTATCGACCACATGGAAGCGGAAGCCGAAAGCCACAGCATCGGTAAGCAGAAAACCCTGGATCAGCAGTTTGCTGACCTGAAAGCCGATGATGAAATTAGCGAGCAGCTGGCGGCGCTGAAAGCCAAAATGAAGCAAGACAACCAATAATAAATCCTGCGGCACCTGAGCGTGCCGCATCGCAAGACAAGGAGTACACATGAGCGCGCTTTTTCTGGCAATACCCCTGACAATTTTCGTGCTGTTTGTTCTGCCCATCTGGTTATGGCTGCACTACAGCAACCGCTCTTCTCGCGGGGAGCTGTCGCAAAGCGAGCAACAGCGGCTGGCGCAGCTCTCTTCTGAGGCAAACAAAATGCGCGAACGTATTCAGGCGCTGGAAGCCATCCTGGATGCGGAACACCCGAACTGGAGGGAGCGTTAATGGCTGGACTAAGTCTGAATAAAAAACTGTGGCGCATCCCGCAGCAGGGCATGGTTCGGGGCGTTTGCGCCGGCCTGGCACACTATCTGGATGTCCCGGTAAAACTGGTACGTGTGGTCACCGTATTGTCGATTTTCTTTGGCCTGGCCTTTATTACACTGGTGGCTTACATCATTCTGTCGTTTGTACTTGATCCGATGCCGGAAGGTGAACTGGATGCGGAAAACACGCCAACCAGCAGCGATCTTCTTAACGCGGTGGATGAACAGCTGAGCGCAGGGGAGAAGCGATTGCGCGAGATGGAACGTTATGTCACCTCCGATACCTTTACGCTGAGAAGTCGTTTCCGTCAGCTTTAAGAGAGAACTTACATGAAACAAAACTGGCAACAGGCCGGTCAGAAGGTAAAACCCGGCCTGAAAATCGCAGGTAAACTGGTTCTGATGACGGCGTTACGTTATGGTCCGGCTGGTGTGGCGGGCTGGGCGATCAAGTCTGTTGCCCGTAAGCCGGTCAGAATGTTGCTGGCGGTCGCCCTGGAGCCGCTGTTACAAAAACTGGCAAAACGCGTTTCACGTCGCTACTTTTCACGCTAATCCCGCTCATATAAGCCCTTTCTCGCGCTGAGAGAGGGCATGAATTCCCCCTCTGCTTTTTCTCTTTCTTTGCGGCAGCTCACATTACTGCGTTGCGCTGCTTTGAGAATGCCTTTTTCAGCCCCCAGGTCCGTTGACAGTTATTTTTCATGGGAGTAGATTGCCACTCCGTGGGACCGCTACCATGGAAAATAATGTGAACGCAAAAATTAAATACCTTATCAATCATATTTACGGTGAATCATTTTCAGATGCACACTTTGACGTGTTATTAACTAAGCTTCAACAGGCGGCGGTTAATATTACGGAGAAGCGTAAGTCAGGCTGGGATGAAAAAGATGTTGTTCTGATTACCTATGCCGATCAGATCTCCGCGAAAGGGGAGAAAGCATTGCCGGTATTTACCCGGTTCTATAATGAGTGGCTTTCTCGTACTTTTTCTCATGTCCATCTTTTACCTTTCTATCCGTGGTCATCAGATGATGGTTTTTCCGTTATTGATTATCATACCGTTGCACCTGAAACGGGAAACTGGCGCGATGTCGCGGAATTAAAACAGTCAGCCAGCTTAATGTTTGATTTCGTTTGCAATCATATGTCAGCGAAAAGCGAATGGTTTGCGAATTATCTTGCGCAGAAGCCTGGTTATGAAGATTTCTTTATTTCTGTCGATCCGGAAACCGATTTATCCGCGGTGACGCGCCCACGCGCTCTACCGCTGTTGACGCCGTTTACGCTTAATGATGGCAGCGTTCGTCATTTATGGACTACATTCAGCGATGACCAGATCGATCTCAATTTCGCCTCGCCGCAGGTGCTGATTGCAATGGTTGACGTTCTGCTCCATTACCTCATGGAAGGGGCGCGTTATATCCGTCTGGATGCGGTCGGGTTTATGTGGAAAATCCCGGGAACAACCTGCATCCATCTGGAACAAACTCATTGCCTTATCCAGCTGTTCCGCGCCATTACGGACGCCGTGGCACCTGGAACGGTGATCATTACTGAGACAAATGTTCCGCACAAAGACAACATCTCTTACTTCGGTGATGGTGAAAACGAAGCCCAGATGGTCTATCAGTTTTCCTTACCTCCGCTGGTGCTGCATGCCGTTCATCGTCAGGATGTGAAAGCACTTTGCCAATGGGCGGGGTCGCTGGCACTGCCTTCTTCACACACTACATGGTTTAATTTCCTGGCCTCGCATGATGGTATCGGTTTGAATCCGCTGCGCGGCATTCTTCCGGAATCAGAGATCCTCTCGTTGGTCGAAAATCTTCAGCAGGAAGGCGCGCTGGTCAACTGGAAAAATAATCCTGACGGAACGCGAAGCCCTTATGAAATTAATGTCACCTATCTTGATGCGTTAAGTTTACAAGACAGTTCAGATGAGGAACGTATTGCACGGTTCCTCCTCGCGCATGCTGTGTTGTTAAGTTTCCCAGGCGTCCCGGCTGTTTATATTCAGAGCATTCTTGGTTCGCGGAACGATTATGAAGGCGTCGAACGCCTCGGATATAACCGCGCGATTAACCGGAAAAAATACACGGCGGGGCAGCTTGATAGCGAACTGAATAATAAGAAGAGTATTCGTTATCAAATTTATTCTCGTTTGAGTGAGCTTATCGCTATTCGTCGCGGCGAGAGGGCGTTCCATCCGGATAGTCAGGTTGCTTTCGACGCAGTGGGTAAACAAATTCTTAAAATTATTCGTGTTGCTGAAAATGGCGAGCGAATTACAGCATTATTTAATTTTAGCAATAAAATGCAGACCGTTTATGAACAAACGCTTTCTGGTAAGGAGTTATTATCAGGACAGGATATTAGCGGTACGGAGCTGATCCTCAATCCATGGCAGGTAATGTGGATTAAAGAAAACTAAAAAGGACCCTAAAATGAAAATGCCAAAAATTGTGCTGTTATCAGCACTGGTTTCGTGCGCCCTGTTATCAGGCTGTAAGGACGATAAAGCATCTCAGGTCACCATTGAGTTCATGCACTCGTCGGTAGAACAGGAGCGTCAGGCCGTTATCACGAAATTGATTGAAAAATTCGAACAAGAGAACCCGACTATAACGGTGAAACAGGTACCCGTTGAGGAAGATGCCTATAACACCAAGGTTATTACTCTGGCCCGTACCGGTGCGCTACCGGAGGTGATAGAGATCAGTCATGACTACGCCAAAGTCATGGATAAAGAGCAGTTGCTGGATCGTGACGCCATCGGCCGCGCCGTCAAGGCGGTGGGCGAGGAGACATTTTACGACGGCATTTTACGCGTTGTTCGCACGGAAGATGGCAGCGCATGGACGGGGGTGCCGGTTAGCGCCTGGCTGTCCGGCGTCTGGTATCACAAAGATGCGCTCGCGGCAGCGGGGATCGAGGAACCGCACAACTGGGAACAACTGCTGAAAGCCAGTCAGGCGCTCAACGATCCGGCGAAAAAACATTACGGCATCGCGCTTCCAACCGCAGAAAGCGTTATGACTGAGCAGGCTTTCTCGCAGTTTGCTTTGTCAGGAGGGGCTAACGTCTTTGATGCAAACGGCAGCGTGAAAATCGATACCCCTGAGATGTCGAAAGCGCTGGAGTTTTATAGGGCACTGGCCGCGAACACCATGCCGGGCTCGAATGATGTCATGGAGATCAAAGACGCCTTCATGAACGGTTCTGCGCCTATGGCCGTTTACTCTACCTATATCCTGCCCGCGGTCTTCAAAGATGGCAATCCGGCCAACCTGGGGTTCGTGGTCCCGACGGAAAAATCATCAGCCGTGTACGGCATGATCACTTCTTTGACGATCACTACCGGCCAGACCGCAGATGAAACGCAGGCCGCCGAGAAATTTGTCACCTGGATGGAGCAGGCTCAGAACGCCTCTGATTGGGTCATGATGTCTCCGGGCGCCGCGCTACCGGTCAATAAACTCGTGGTGGGCACAGATTCCTGGAAAAACAACGACGTTATCAAGGCCTTTGGTCAACTGCCTTACGAGCTGATTGCGCAGTTCCCGAACGTCCAGGTGTTTGGTGCCGTGGGCGACAAGAACTTTACCCGCATGGGAGATGTTACCGGGTCCGGCATTATCAGTTCCATGGTGCATAACGTGACGGTGGGACAAAAAGATCTCAATGCGACGTTAAGCAACAGCCAGAAGAAACTGACTGACCTGATATCACAACGATAGGAGCGCTTTGCGAAGGGAATTATGAAGACGTTGTTTTCTGGTCGTTCAGATATGCCTTTCGCCATGCTGCTGTTGGCCCCCAGCCTGATTTTGCTGGGGGGCCTGGTGGCCTGGCCAATGATTTCTAACATTGAAATCAGTTTTTTACGTTTACCGCTGAATCCGCGTATTGATGCGGTGTTCGTCGGTCTGGATAACTACATTCGCATCCTGGGCGATGCTGCGTTCTGGCACTCCCTGTGGATGACGTTCTGGTATACGGCGCTGGTGGTGATCGGCAGCACCGGACTGGGGCTGGCCGTAGCGATCTTCTTTAACCGTGAATTCCGCATGCGGAAAACGGCACGTTCACTGGTGATACTGTCCTATGTGACGCCGTCTATTTCACTGGTATTTGCCTGGAAATACATGTTCAACAACGGCTACGGAATTGTGAACTATCTTGGCGTTGATCTGCTGCATCTCTACGATCAGGCGCCGCTGTGGTTCGATAACCCTGGCAGCAGTTTTGTCCTGGTCGTGCTGTTCGCCATCTGGCGTTACTTCCCATACGCCTTTATCTCGTTCCTCGCGATTCTACAGACCATTGATAAATCCTTGTACGAAGCGGCAGAGATGGACGGGGCGAATGCCTGGCAGCGTTTTCGTATCGTGACGTTGCCCGCCATCATGCCGGTGCTGGCCACGGTGGTCACGCTGCGCACCATCTGGATGTTCTACATGTTTGCGGATGTTTATCTGCTCACCACCAAGGTCGACATTCTGGGCGTATATCTCTACAAAACCGCCTTTGCGTTCAATGACCTGGGTAAAGCAGCCGCCATTTCCGTTGTGCTGTTTGTGATCATATTCGCTGTCATTCTGCTGACCAGAAAAAGGGTAAACCTCAATGGCAACAAATAAACGCGTTCTGGGCCGTATCGGTTTTTATCTGGGACTGGCGGTATTCCTGATTATCACGCTGTTTCCGTTTTTTGTGATGCTGATGACATCGTTCAAAAGCGCGAAAGAGGCGATCTCACTGCACCCGACTATCCTGCCGCAGGAGTGGACGTTACAGCACTACATCGACATCTTTAACCCGCTGATTTTCCCGTTTGTGGATTATTTCCGTAACAGCATGGTGGTGTCGCTGACCTCCTCGGTCATTGCGGTGTTTCTCGGTACGCTGGGCGCTTATGCATTATCCAAACTGCGCTTTAAAGGGCGCACGACGATCAATGCGAGCTTCTACACCGTCTATATGTTCTCCGGGATCCTGCTGGTAGTGCCGCTGTTCAAAATCATCACCGCGCTCGGCATTTATGACACCGAGCTGGCGCTGATCATCACCATGGTGACGCAGACGTTGCCGACTGCGGTCTTTATGCTGCGCAGCTATTTCGACACTATCCCGGACGAAATCGAAGAAGCCGCGATGATGGACGGCCTGAACCGCCTGCAAATCATCTTCCGCATCACCGTGCCGCTGGCGATCTCGGGTCTGGTGTCAGTCTTCGTTTACTGCTTCATGGTGGCGTGGAATGACTACCTGTTCGCCTCCATTTTCCTGTCCAGCGCCAGCAACTTCACGTTGCCGGTGGGGCTGAACACGCTCTTCAGTACGCCAGATTACATCTGGGGTCGCATGATGGCGGCATCGCTGGTGACGGCACTGCCCGTTGTCATTATGTATGCCCTGTCTGAACGTTTTATTAAAAGTGGTTTGACCGCCGGCGGCGTAAAGGGCTGAGGCGGCCGATTTTAACAAGGAGTGAGTCATGAAAAAATTAGTTGCGACAGCGCCTCGTGTAGCGGCGCTGGTGGAATACGAAGATCGTCCTGTTGCAGCACATGAAGTGAAGATTCGTGCCCGTTATGGCGCCCCGAAACACGGCACCGAAGTTGTGGATTTCCGCGCGGCAAGCCCGTTCATTGATGAAGAGTTTAACGCCGAGTGGCAGATGTTTACCCCACGTGAAGAGGGGGCAGCACGCGGCATCGAATTTGGTAAATTCCAGCTGGGAAACATGATCGTCGGCGACATCATCGAATGTGGTGCGGACGTAACGGAATACCAGATCGGCGACAGCGTTTGCTGCTACGGCCCATTGCAGGAAACGGTCATCGTCAACGCGGTGAACAACTATAAGCTGCGCAAAATGCCACAGGGCGCATCCTGGAAAAACGCTGTTTGTTACGATCCGGCTCAGTTTGCCATGAGCGGCGTGCGTGATGCTAACGTCCGCGTAGGGGATTTCGTTGTAGTTGTCGGGCTGGGCGCTATTGGCCAGATTGCGATTCAGCTGGCGAAAAAAGCTGGCGCGTCAGTGGTTATTGGTGTCGATCCTATTGAACATCGCTGTGAGATCGCCCGCCGTCACGGTGCAGACCACTGCCTGAACCCAATCGGTACCGATGTCGGTCTTGAAATTAAGAAACTGACCGGCAAGCAGGGCGCGGATGTGATCATCGAAACCAGCGGCTTTGCAGATGCGCTGCAATCTGCGCTGCGCGGACTCGCCTACGGCGGCACGATCTCTTACGTGGCTTTCGCCAAACCTTTTGCGGCAGGCTTCAACCTGGGCCGCGAAGCACACTTCAACAACGCGAAGATTGTCTTCTCCCGCGCATGCAGTGAACCCAACCCGGATTATCCACGCTGGAGTCGCAAGCGTATTGAAGAGACCTGCTGGGAATTGCTGATGAACGGTTATCTCAATTGTGAAGATCTGATCGACCCGGTCGTCACCTTCACCACCAGCCCGGAAAGCTACATGAAGTATGTCGATCAGCACCCGGAACTCAGTATCAAAATGGGCGTTACTTTTTAAGCTAAGGACAGCAAATCATGAAAATCGCAACACAAAACCAGGCCTTTTTTCCGACCACTATCATGGAAAAATTCAAATACATCAAAGCGATGGGATTTGATGGCTATGAAATTGATGGCCGACTGCTGGTTGAACATCTCGACGAAGTGAAAGCCGCTATCAAAGCCACCGGTCTGCCGGTCACGACGGCGTGTGGCGGATACGATGGCTGGATCGGGGATTTCATCGAAGAACGCCGCCTGAACGGTCTCCAGCAGATTGAACGCATTCTGGAAGCGCTGGCAGAAGTGGGCGGCAAAGGGATTATCGTCCCGGCTGCCTGGGGGATGTTTACCTTCCGTCTGCCGCCAATGACTTCGCCACGTAGCCTGGATGGCGATCGCAAAGCGGTCAGCGCTTCCCTGCGCTGGCTGGATGAGGTAGCAGCGCGCACCGGTACTACCGTCTACCTGGAGCCGCTGAACCGCTATCAGGATCATATGATCAACACCCTGGCCGACGCGCGTCGTTACATCGAAGAGAACGGCCTGAAGCACGTGCAGATCATCGGTGATTTCTACCACATGAACATTGAAGAAGACTCACTGACGGAAGCGCTGCATCACAACCGCGACCTGCTGGGTCATGTGCACATTGCTGATAACCACCGCTATCAGCCGGGCAGCGGCAGCCTCGATTTCGCCAGCCTGTTCGGTCAGCTGCGTGCTGATAACTATCAGGGTTATGTGGTGTACGAGTGCCGGGTTCGTGCCGACGATCCGGCTCAAGCCTATCAGGACTCACTCAATTACCTGCGTGAATGCTAAGGATGACGAGCGTGATGAGTGCTTCTACACCTTTGCCTCTGCGCGTCGCCATCATTGGCGCCGGGCAGGTTGCAGACAAAGTGCATGCCTCGTATTACGCCACGCGCAGTGATGTTCAAATGGTGGCTGTCATGGACAGCCGCCTTGAGCAGGCACAGGCGTTCGCGGAGCGTTATGCCATTCCAACGGCATGGCAGGACGCTCACGAGATGTTGCAGAAAGTAAAACCGGATGTGGTGAGCGTCTGTTCGCCTAACCGGTTCCATTTTGAACATGTGATGACGGCTCTCGAAGCGGGTTGCCATGTGATGTGTGAAAAGCCGCCGGCAATGACGCCGGGACAGGCCGACCAGATGCGCATCGCGGCGCGCAAGGCAGGAAAAGTCCTTGCGTATGATTTTCATCATCGCTTTGCCCTGGACACCCAGCTCCTGCGCGATGCGGTAATGAACGGCACACTCGGTGAAATTTACTTCACTTCCGCGCAGGCGCTGCGTCGCTGCGGTGTGCCGGGGTGGGGCGTTTTCACCAATAAATCGCTCCAGGGCGGCGGGCCGCTTATCGATATCGGCATTCATATGCTGGATGCTGCGATGTACGTGTTGGGCTTCCCGGCTGTGAAGCGGGTAACCGCGCACAGCTTCCAGAGACTGGGGAACCGGAAACACACCGGTCAGTTTGGCGAATGGGATCCTACGCAGTTTACCGTGGAAGATGCCCTGTTTGGCACGATTGAATTCTGCAACGGCGGCGTTCTGCGTCTGGACACCTCCTTTGCGCTTAACATCCGCGAGCAGTCCATCATGAACGTCTCTTTCTGCGGTGAAAAGGCAGGCGCAACGCTGTTCCCGGCGCATATCTATAACGACGAAGCCGGTGTTTTAGAAACCCTTTTCCATCGTGAAGAGGCGGACGATCAGCGCCATCTGCGCAGTATGGATGCCTTCGTGCGTCATGTGCTGGGAGAGCACGTTATGATCGCTGACGCAGAACAGGGTCTGGTTATTCAACAGCTTGTTGCCGCGCTTTATGAATCAGCAGAAACAGGGGAAAGCGTGACATTATGCTGAACGTGTCTGTATTAAACGATCCGGGCTTTTGTCCTCACAGCCTGAACAAATATGCCTCTGTCATGACATGCGGGAATGGATACATGGGCATTCGCGCTACGCATGAAGAAGATTACACCCAGCAGACCAGAGGCATGTATCTCGCGGGGCTTTATCATTGCGCGGGTCGCAACGAGACTACTGAGCTGGTCAATCTGCCGGATATCACCGGTATTGATGTTGAGCTTGATGGCGTCAATTTCACGCTCCTGTCAGGCGAAATTCTTGAATGGCAGCGCGAGCTGGCCTTTGCTAACGGCGAACTGCATCGCAACGTTGTCTGGCGTGCACCCGACGGGAAACGTTATCGGCTGGAGAGCCGTCGTTTTGTTTCGCTGGACCAGTTGCCCTTAGTGGCAATGCAGTTCTCGATCACACCGCTTGATGGCGACGCTCAGGCCGTGCTGAAAACCGGCATAGATGCGACACAAACGAACAGCGGCAGACAGCATCTGGATGAAATCTCGGTCAGGATCTTTGACCAGCACTACATGCAGGGCGTGTATGAAACGCAGGACCGTGCATCTGAGGTTGTGGTTTCGGCGTATTGCCAGCTCTCGACGAAAAGCGACAGCTGTTTCACCGCCAAAAACCGCCGTCTCAGCGTGCATCATTCGCTGACGATTGTTCGGGGTGACACTGTCACGCTTGAGAAGATCGTCTGGGTGGCTCATCGTAGCGAGAAAGCGCTGTCGCAGGAGTCATTCGCGCGCAACGCGCTGGCCGATCTTAAAGTCTGTGCGGCAAGAGGTTATGAGGCGTTGCTTGAAAGCTCAGCGTATGCCTGGAAAGATGTCTGGCGCGACGCACGTGTGGAAGTGACTTCCACAGAGCAACAGGATCAGCAGGCGCTGGATTACGCCGTCTGGCATCTGACGACAATGACGCCTGCTCATGATGAGCGAAGCAGTATTGCGGCGAAAGGGCTGACGGGTGAGGGGTACAAGGGGCACGTCTTCTGGGATACCGAAATTTTCCTGCTGCCGTTCCATCTGTTTACCCGCCCGCAGATTGCCCGCAGCCTGCTACGCTATCGTTGGCTTAATCTGGCAGGCGCACGGGAAAAAGCGCGCCGTAACGGTTGGCCGGGTGCATTGTTCCCGTGGGAAAGTGCGGCCAGCGGACAGGAAGAGACGCCAGAATTCGCGGCCATTAACATCCGCACCGGGGTTCGCCAGAAGGTGGCTTCCGCACTCGCTGAACATCACATCGTGGCTGATATCGCCTGGGCCGTGGTCGCTTACTGGCAGGCAACACACGACGATGCCTTTATGCGGAATGAGGGGCTGACGCTACTGATGGAAACCGCTTCGTTCTGGATGGGACGCGCGACGGAAATCAATGGTCGTCTTGAGATCCATGACGTGATCGGACCGGATGAATACACCGAGCATGTCAACAACAACGCCTACACCAACTATCTGGCCTGGCACAACGTTGCCTGCGCGCGTCAGTTTATGGCGATGTTTGGCCGTGAAGATGCGCGTTTTACGGAGAATGCCGGGGAGTTCCTGGCGCGCCTGTGGCTGCCAGAGGCCGACGCTGACGGTGTGATCCCGCAGGATGATACCTTCATGGCAAAACCTGCCATCGATCTGAGCCGCTATAAAGCCAAAGCGGGTAAGCAAACCATTCTGCTTGATTACTCTCGCGCGGAAGTGAACGAGATGCAGATCCTGAAGCAGGCCGATGTGGTGATGCTTAACTACCTGCTGCCGGAACGGTTTACGCCGCAGCAATGTGCCGCCAATCTGGCGTTCTACGAGCCACGCACGATTCATGATTCATCCCTGAGTAAAGCCATTCACGGCATTGTGCTCGCACGCTGCGGTGACACCGAGGGGGCGTATGCCTTCTGGCGTGACGGTATCGCCATCGACCTGGGGGACGACCCACACAGCAGTGATGACGGTATTCATGCCGCCGCCACCGGTGCGATCTGGTTGGGCGCTATTCAGGGGTTTGCTGGCCTGCACATTAGCGAAGGGGAGCTGCATCTTGCACCGAAACTGCCTGTTCACTGGCAGAAACTCGCCTTCCCGCTGCGGTGGCGGGACGCAACAATGCACATTACCTGTGAAGATGACCAGTTAACCATTGAGACTACCGCACCTGTCACGTTGACGCTGTGGGGTAAAACGCTGCATGTATCAGGGCGAAAAGTCTGCGCGCATAAGGACTTTCTTGCACCTGTTAATGGGACCGCTACCACGGAGGGGCGCCATGACGCTTAACGCTGTTGTATTCGATCTGGACGGGGTGATCACCGATACCGCGCATCTTCACTTTCTGGCCTGGCGCGCCGTGGCGGAGGAGATTGGTATTACCTTCGATGAAGTATTTAACGAACAGCTGAAGGGAATAAGCCGAATGGACTCCCTCCAGCGTATTCTGAAACATGGCGGGAAAGAGGGGATGTTCAGTGACGAGCAGCGCCTGGCGCTGGCAACGAAAAAAAACGCGCTTTACGTCCAGTCGCTGGCATCACTGACGCAGGATTCGCTGCTCCCGGGTATTCGCGACGTGCTGGCGGATATTCGCGCCGCGAAGGTCAAAATTGGGCTGGCATCCGTATCGCTTAATGCCCCTGGGATTTTGCACGCGTTGGGTATTCATCAGGCTTTCGATTTTTGCGCCGATGCTTCGCGCATTTGCCGCTCAAAGCCGGACCCGGAGATCTTCCTTGCAGCCTGTAAAGGACTGAACGTGCGTCCTGAAGAGGCCATTGGTATCGAAGATGCCGCCGCAGGGGTAGATGCGATCAACGCCGCAGGAATGCTGTCGGTCGGAATTGGGCCTGGCCTGAACCATGCGGGATTACAACTTCATTCAACGCAGGAACTGACCTGGGAACGCCTGACGGCGTTCTGGGCATCCCGGGCGTATTGATAAGGAATTAATAATGGCTCAACTGTCTCTGAAACACATTCAGAAAATCTATGATAACCAGGTCCACGTGGTTAAGGATTTCAATCTCGAGATTGAAGATAAAGAATTTATCGTCTTCGTCGGTCCATCGGGCTGTGGGAAATCCACGACGCTGCGAATGATTGCCGGCCTTGAGGAGATCAGCGCAGGTGAACTGATTATTGACGGGGTTTGCATGAATGATGTTCCCGCCAAGTCCCGTGATATCGCAATGGTCTTCCAGAACTATGCGCTCTATCCGCATATGACGGTCTACGACAACATGGCGTTTGGCCTGAAGATGCAAAAAATAGCACCTTCCATCATCGAAGAACGTGTTAGCTGGGCGGCTCAGATCCTGGGTTTACGCGACTATCTCCAGCGTAAACCTGGCGCATTGTCAGGTGGTCAGCGTCAGCGCGTGGCGTTAGGCAGGGCGATAGTGCGTGAAGCAGGGGTCTTCCTGATGGATGAACCGCTGTCAAACCTCGATGCCAAGCTTCGTGTACAGATGCGCGCTGAAATCAGCAAGCTGCACCAGAAGCTCAATACCACCATGATTTACGTGACGCACGATCAGACGGAAGCCATGACGATGGCGACCCGTATTGTGATTTTAAAAGACGGCATCATTCAGCAGGTGGGCGCGCCAAAGCAGGTTTACAACGAGCCGGCGAATATGTTCGTTGCAGGCTTTATTGGTTCACCTGCGATGAACTTCATTCGTGGCGCGATCGACGACCGATACTTCGTGACGGAAACGCTGCGTCTGGAGATCCCGGAGGAGAAGCTGGCCGTACTGAATGCGCAAGGTTACCAGCGCAAAGCGGTCGTCTTTGGGATCCGTCCGGAAGACATTCTCACGCTACAGCGCAGCGGTGAAAACATCGCGGCGAAGATCAGCGTCGCTGAGCTGACTGGGGCAGAATTTATGCTTTATGCCAACGTGGGCGGGCATGAACTGGTTGTCCGTGCGGGAGCGGCGGATGATTACGTTGCAGGAGATAATATCGGCATCCAGTTCGATATGAGTAAGTGCCATTTCTTCGATGCTGATACTGAAGCAGCTATTAGATAAGAAAGGTATTCGCCGGAAATGAAAGTTTCCGGTTTTTTTGTATGTTAATTATAAAGGAATATTTTAATGAGTACTCTACTAAGAAGTGCTGCGCTCGTTCTGTGCACAGGGGTAAGCTGCGCGCAAGCAACAGAGTCAACCAAACAGTGGGAATTTAATATTGGTGCCATGTATGAAATTGAAAACGTCGAAGGTCAGGGCGACGATAAAGATGGATTATATGAACCTTCCGTGTGGTTTAACGCCACGTATGATGCGTGGACAATTTCACTGGCGATGTATCAGGAAGGCCCGGTTGATTACAGCAGCATGACGCGCGGCACCTATTTCGATCGTCCTGAATTTGAATTACGGTATCGCTTCATTGGCACCGATGATTTTACGCTGGGTCTTACGGGCGGTTTCCGTAATTATGGATATCATTTTAAAGATGAGCACGGTGCGAAAGACGGTAGTGCTAATATGCAGCGCTATAAAATTCAGCCTGACTGGGATGTGAAATTAACAGATGACTGGCGTTTTGGCGGTTGGTTTGCCATGTACCAGTTTGCGAATGACCTGGGAAAAACCGGTTATTCTGACAGCCGCGTCGAAACGGAAACCGGATTTACCTGGACAATAAACGAAACCGTCTCTGCAAAAGTTAACTACTATTTAGAGCGTGGCTTCAATATGGACAGTTCACGTAATAACGGTGAATTCTCCACCCAGGAGATTCGTGCCTACCTGCCTGTTTCATTAGGCCAGACAACGCTTACACCTTACACCCGTCTGGGGCTCGATCGCTGGTCAAACTGGGACTGGCAGGACGATCCAACTCGTGAAGGGCATGACTTCAATCGACTGGGTCTGCTCTATGCTTATGACTTTGCGAATGGCCTTTCCATGACGCTTGAGTATGCCTACGAATGGGAAAATCATGACGAAGGCGAGAGCGACCGCTTCCACTATGCGGGTGTCGGCGTCAATTACGCGTTCTGATGACGTTATACCAGGGGCGTTTGCCCCTGGTTTTTAGCGTAACGAAGCTGCATCTGAAAAATGTGTTTCAACCAATACCTTATGCGGCGCAGGTTTATCCGCAATGCACCTGAACAACAAATCGCAGCTCTCTTCGCCCAGCTTTTTCGTGGGGATATCAAAGCCGCCTGGTGCAGGGGTTAATATGAGAGATAGCATCGGGTCGCTGTATCCTGCCATTGCGACCTGTTCCGGGATCGCCAGATTTAGCGCATCCGCGGCACGATAAAGACTCAGCAATTTCATGCTGTCAGTCGCAAAAACCGCATCGGGCGGGTTGTCTGAGGAGAGTAGCTGGCAGGCCGCCTGAAGCGCGCTTTCATGGGTATAGCCGCCATCGATAACCCAGGTCGGGTTAATTTCGATGCCGTGTTTCTCAAGGCTGAATTTATAACCCGCCAGGCGATCGATAGAGACGTGATAATCGAGCGGGGCATGCAGGCAGGCAATTTTGGTGCGGCCATGCGTGATAAACGAGTCTGTTAATATGGCGCTGTCGCGGAAATTATCCGTGTCGACAGAATAGATATTCTGGTAATTTCCTTCCACTTTACCAATGACGACCACGGGCACACCGTATTCATCCAGCGTCGAGAAAAACGACTCGTTCGCCGGCGAGCTTAGCATGATGATGCCTTTGATCATCTTCTGCTTTATTTTACCCACGCATTTTTGCAGATCATCTTCACTGCTTTTGGACGTTTGTAAAATAACATCAAAACCTTCTTCTTCTGCTTTTGCCGTAATGGCATGCAGTACATCTGAGAAAAAGGGATTTCCTGCAGTGGTCTTGGTTGAGCGGGTCGAAATAACCATAATGGCGTCGAAGCCAGAAGAGGTGAGTGCGCGGGCAAGTTTATTAGGTTGGTAATTTAACTCATCTATCGCCTTCAACACCTTTTCACGCGCTTCAGGAGAAATATTCGTTTGTTTATTCAGAACGCGTGACACGGTTGATTTCGAAACGCCAGCAACGCGGGCAATATCATAGATGGTGGGTGACATACACCTTACTCACTCCAGACGGACAGCAATTGCGTCCATCTTACTGGAGAGAAAACGGCAATAGCAATAATTAAGAATTGATAATCAACGATCTGCCCCAATTTACTGTATTCTGAAGTGACTTTGTTCAGGGTTCCAGACAATGAAGGACGGCGATGAAGCGACTTAAAAACGAATTCAATTCTCTGGTGAACCGTGGCGTTGATCGCCATCTGCGTCTTGCCGTTACCGGGCTGAGCCGCAGCGGTAAGACGGCATTCATTACGGCGATGGTCAATCAGCTGTTGAACCTGCATGCTGGGGCGCGCCTGCCACTGCTTAGCGCGGTGCGCGAGGAGCGATTGTTAGGCGTAAAACGCGTACCGCAACGTGATTTTGGCATCCCCCGTTTCACCTATGATGAAGGTCTGGCACAGTTATACGGGGAGCCTCCCGCCTGGCCCACCCCGACGCGTGGCGTGAGCGAAATTCGCCTTGCGCTTCGTTTTCGCTCGAATGAATCCCTGATGCGTCACTTCAAAGAAACGTCCACGCTGTATCTCGAAATTGTGGATTATCCGGGAGAATGGCTGCTCGATTTACCGATGCTGGCGCAGGATTACCTGAGCTGGTCCCGACAGATGACCGGTCTGTTGCAGGGGCAGCGGGCAGAGTGGTCGACCAAATGGCGCCAGCTTTGCGAAGGGCTGGATCCGCTGGCGCCGGCGGATGAAAACCGTCTGGCCGTCATAGCCCAGGCCTGGACGGATTACCTGCATCAGTGCAAGCAGGAGGGGCTGCATTTTATTCAGCCGGGCCGTTTTGTTCTGCCGGGAGATCTAGCCGGTGCTCCCGCGCTACAGTTTTTCCCGTGGCCGGACGTTGACCGCATCGGCGAATCGAAGCTGGCACAGGCAGACAAGACCACCAACGCCGGTATGCTCCGCGAGCGATACAATTATTACTGTGAGAAGGTGGTTAAGGGTTTTTATAAAAATCATTTTTTACGCTTTGACCGCCAGATCGTGCTGGTGGACTGCCTGCAACCCCTCAACAGCGGGCCGCAGGCGTTCAATGATATGCGGCTGGCGCTGACGCAGCTGATGCAAAGTTTTCATTATGGCCAGCGTACGCTGTTTCGCCGTTTATTCTCGCCGGTCATCGACAAGCTGCTGTTTGCCGCCACAAAAGCTGATCATGTGACGGTCGATCAGCACGCCAACATGGTATCCCTGCTGCAACAGCTGGTGCAGGATGCCTGGCAGAACGCGGCGTTCGAAGGGATTAGTATGGATTGTCTGGGTCTGGCGTCCGTACAGGCTACGCAGAGTGGGTTGATTGACGTGAATGGCGAGAAAATTCCGGCCCTGCGGGGCAACCGACTCAGCGACGGTGAGCCGCTCACGGTCTATCCGGGCGAAGTTCCCCCACGTCTGCCGGGCCAGGCTTTCTGGCAAAGCCAGGGTTTTCAGTTCGAAGACTTCCGTCCGCAGAGCATGAACGTTGACCAGCCATTGCCGCATATCCGTCTGGATGCCGCGCTGGAGTTTTTAATTGGAGATAAATTACGATGACGGAACCGTTAAAGCCCCGCATTGATTTTACCGGCCAGCTTGAGCAGTCCCCGCATGAGGCGTTTAAAACAGCGCAAACCTTCAGCGGTCCGCAGGCCGACAACTTTGCTCCCGTGCTGGCAGAGGAGCCGTTGGTTGAAGAGGGGCAGGCGGAAGCGGTCGTTGATGCGGCACTGCGCCCGAAACGCAGCCTGTGGCGTAAGATGGTGACCGCCGGGTTAGCCCTTTTTGGTGTGAGCGTAATTGGTCAGGGCGTGCAGTGGGGCGTCAATGCCTGGCAAACCCAGGACTGGGTAGCGCTGGGGGGATGCGCCGCCGGGGCGTTGATCGTTGGTGCGGGCGTCGGCTCGGTCGTGACCGAGTGGCGTCGCCTCTGGCGTCTGCGTCAGCGTGCGCACGAACGCGATGAAGCGCGGGATCTGCTGCACAGTCACGGCACCGGAAAAGGGCGTGCTTTTTGTGAAAAACTTGCGGCTCAGGCCGGGATAGATCACTCTCACCCGGCGCTTCAGCGCTGGTATGCGGCGATCCACGAAACCCAGAATGACCAGGAAGTGGTCACGCTCTATGCGCACATTGTTCAGCCGGTACTGGATGCGCAGGCTCGTCGTGAGATCAGCCGCTCGGCGGCGGAATCCACCCTGATGATTGCCGTCAGTCCGCTGGCGATGGTGGACATGGCCTTTATCGCCTGGCGCAACCTGCGCCTGATCAACCGCATCGCCAGACTGTATGGCATTGAGCTTGGCTATTACAGCCGACTGCGCCTGTTCAAACTGGTGTTGCTGAATATCGCCTTCGCCGGGGCAAGCGAACTGGTGCGGGAGGTCGGGATGGACTGGATGTCGCAGGATCTTGCGGCGCGTCTCTCTGCCCGGGCGGCGCAGGGGATTGGTGCCGGTCTGCTGACGGCACGCTTAGGAATAAAAGCGATGGAGGTTTGTCGTCCACTCCTCTGGATCGATGGCGATAAGCCGCGGCTGGGGGATTTCCGTCGCGAATTGATTGGTCAGCTTAAAGAGACGCTCAATAAAAAACCTGCTCAGTGAGGTTTCGTTTACTAATCGTGCGGGCTGTCAATATTTGTTGACAGCCACCTTCCCGAATACCGTGATCTGACATATCATTTTACTGTTATTGGCTTAAACGGTGAATTTCCCATGCGTCTGGAAGTCTTTTGTGAGGACCGTCTCGGTCTGACCCGCGAGTTACTCGATCTTCTTGTTTTACGTAGCATTGATTTACGTGGCATAGAGATCGACCCTGTCGGGCGAATTTACCTCAATTTTGCCGAAATTGAATTTAATACCTTCAGTAGCCTGATGGCCGAAATCCGCCGTATCGCTGGCGTTACGGATGTACGCACCATCCCCTGGATGCCATCCGAGCGGGAACACCTTGCGCTGAGCGCACTGCTGGAAGCAATGCCGGAGCCGTTTCTCTCTCTCGATCTGAAAAACAAAGTCGAGCGCGTTAACCAAGCCAGTTGCCAGCTGTTTGCGCAGACTCAGGAAAAGCTTATCGGTCATTACGCCACGCAATTGATCCCAGGTTTTAATTTCCAGCGCTGGCTGGACAGCAACCCGCAAAATACCCATAGCGAGCACGTCGTCATCAATGGACAGAATTTCCTGATGGAGATCACGCCGGTCTACCTGAAAGGGGAAAATGCCGCGCGGGTGCTCACCGGCGCGGTAATCATGCTGCGCTCCACGGTGCGCATGGGACGCCAGTTACAGAACCTTTCCAGCCAGGACGTCGGCGCATTCAGCCAGATTATTGCGGTGAGCCCGAAGATGCGTCACGTGCTCGACCAGGCGCGCAAGCTGGCAAATCTTACGGCACCGCTGCTGATTACCGGGGATACCGGTACGGGGAAAGATCTGCTGGCGCATGCTGTGCACATGGCCAGCCCGCGTGCGGCAAAACCGTATCTGGCGCTGAACTGCGCGTCTATTCCTGAAGATGCGGTGGAAAGTGAACTGTTCGGGCATGCGCCGGAAGGCAAAAAAGGCTTCTTTGAACAGGCGAATGGCGGCTCGGTGTTGCTGGACGAGATTGGTGAAATGTCGCCACGCATGCAGGCGAAACTGCTGCGTTTTCTCAATGACGGCACGTTCCGCCGCGTGGGGGAAGATCATGAAGTGCACGTGGATGTACGCGTCATCTGCGCCACCCAGAAAAACCTGGTGGAGCTGGTGCAGAAAGGAGTATTCCGCGAAGATCTCTACTATCGTCTCAACGTTCTGACGCTCAATATTCCGCCGCTGCGCGATTGCCCGCAGGACATCATGCCGTTGACGGAACTGTTCGTCGCCCGTTTTGCCGACGAGCAGGGCGTGCCGCGTCCGAAGCTCTCTGCCGACCTGGGTACCGTGCTGACGCGTTACGGCTGGCCGGGCAATATTCGTCAGCTAAAAAATGCGGTCTATCGCGCATTAACTCAGCTTGAAGGGTATGAACTGCGTCCTCAGGATATTCTGTTGCCGGATTACGATGCCGGGACGGTCTCGGTAGGCGAAGAGGCAATGGAAGGCTCGCTGGATGACATCACCAGCCGTTTCGAGCGTTCGGTGTTAACGCAGCTTTATCGCAACTATCCGAGCACGCGCAAGCTGGCTAAACGTCTTGGGGTGTCACATACCGCGATTGCGAATAAGCTGCGTGAGTATGGGTTAAATCAGAAGAAGGGTGACGAATAAATAAAAAAGCCTCTTTGCAGAGGCTTTTTTACGTTTAGGCTTTAAGTGCCTCAAGTGCAGCGGTGTAATCCGGTTCGGTAGTGATTTCGTTAACCAGCTCACTGAAAACAACGTTGTCGTTTTCGTCGATCACCAGCACCGCACGAGCAGCCAGACCTTTCAGCGCGCCTTCGGAAATGGCAACACCGTATTTTTCCAGGAAATCGGGGCTACGCAGAGTGGAAAGGGTGATGACGTTGCTCAGGCCTTCAGCGCCGCAGAAACGAGACTGGGCAAACGGCAGGTCAGCAGAAATGCACAGCACCACGGTGTTGTCCATTTCGGTCGCCAGCTGGTTGAATTTACGCACTGATGCAGCACAAACGCCCGTATCGATGCTTGGGAAAATGTTCAGGACTTTACGTTTGCCAGCAAACTGGCTCAGCGTGACGTCAGACAGATCTTTAGCCACCAGAGTAAAAGGCTGTGCTTTGCTGCCAGACTGTGGGATGGAACCTGCAACAGCAACCGGGTTGCCCTGGAAATGAACGAGTTGTGACATAGATATCTTCCTGTTTACAAATAGTTAACGTCGTGGCTAGTGTATGTCATCCACAGTTAGCACGGCAAACCAATTTTCTGCCTTTCCGGCCTGCAAGGAGTCAGTGATGAGAAGCGTTAAGGTCTATGAAGAAGCCTGGCCATTGCACACCCCGTTTGTGATCTCGCGCGGTAGCCGTAATGAGGCCTGCGTGGTCGTGGTTGAATGTGAAGAGGACGGCGTAAAAGGCGTCGGGGAATGTACCCCTTATCCTCGCTACGGAGAAAGCCTGGCGTCAGTCATGGCGCAAATTATGACGGTGGTGCCCGAGTTGCAGGCGGGCCTGACGCGTGAGGCTCTTCAGCAGAGGTTGCCGGCCGGCGCGGCACGTAACGCGATTGACTGCGCACTCTGGAGTCTGGAAGCGGCGAAACAACAAAAACCGCTACCTTCGCTGCTGGACGTTACGCTGCCGCAATCGATCGTCACCGCGCAAACGGTCGTCATCGGTGAACCAGAGCAAATGGCGGCCAGCGCCCAGGCGCTATATGCAACCGGTGCAACCTTATTAAAGGTGAAGCTCGATGATCGTCTGATTAGCGAACGCATGGTCGCCATTCGTGCGGCGGTACCTGATGCCACCCTTATCGTCGATGCGAACGAATCATGGCACAGCGAAGGGCTGGCAGCCCGTTGTCAGCTGCTTGCCGATCTGGGCGTTGCCATGCTGGAGCAGCCTCTCCCGGCAGAAGACGATGCCGCGCTGGCGAATTTTATTCATCCGCTTCCCGTCTGTGCAGACGAAAGCTGTCATACCCGTGAGAGCCTGTCAGCCCTCAAGGGCCGCTACGAGATGGTGAACATCAAGCTGGATAAAACGGGTGGGTTAACCGAGGCCCTGGCACTGGCACAAGATGCGCAGGCGCAAGGCTTTTCCCTGATGCTGGGCTGTATGTTGTGCACGTCCAGAGCGATCGGTGCTGCACTCCCGCTGGTGAACAGCGTGCGTTTTGCCGATCTGGATGGCCCAACCTGGCTGGCGGTTGACGTTTCACCCGCCCTGAGTTTTACCTCCGGCGTACTTCATCTTTGAGGCTGCCAGCGCAGAAGATCAGTCATCGCTCTGAGGTATTTTTCACTCGCTTCATCCGAGGAAATAGGCGGAAACTCTGCGGTGATACAGTGAAGACTGAGGTCCGCGCACCAGCTGCCAAACGACCCGGGCGTTTCATACCCGACGCTGGTTACCAGAGGTAGAGCAAACGCATCCGCCAGCCACTGCCCGAGCGCTGTATGACGAGGATCTTCAATACAGGCGAGGGGATCGTGGAAAGAGACAACCCAGGCCGGGTGGATCTTATGAATAAGCTGACACAGCGCCTGGGTTTCGGGCTCGGAACCCGGTTTTTCTCCCGTAAGCAGGACCACATCTCGTTCCTGCGCCGAACTGTTCCAGCGATACACCGTTTCACCGGCACGCCAGTTTGCTGCCGGAAAGTTCCTGTTAAGGTCAACGCCTCGTGCATTCGCCCGTAATCCAAGCTGGCATCCGTCCGGGTTGACGGTCAAAATCACATGATGTCGTCGTAAATCGGGGGCCAGCGTACGTAGCGCGCACGAAAGCGTCACGATGGACGAGTTTTCATCGCCATGTGTGCCCGCAATGATTAAGCCGCTAGTGCGATCGGGCTCGGGAGCCGGAAACCAGATCAGTGGGGCGCCTAAAAATGAGCGGCCATAATGTTCAGTCCCGGGCGGGAAGGCGCCGCGTTCCGTTCTTGGTCGGGTGGTTGCCATAATAAACCCTGATGATGAAGTCGCTTCTGGCAGTGTTGTGCAAAACCCGCGCTTAATCAAATAGTTTCCGTCTGTGTGTAAAATTGCCTGACATCAACTTTCCTGAGGAAGCATTTGCATTTCTCCGTTTCGAAACAAATAATTACGCATCTGCCTGTTACCTGACATCATTAAGGGGATCGTATGAAGCATCCTGTTTCGCTTCTTTGCACTGCGCTGTGGCTGTGCGGGTTTTCTTCACTTTCATATGCCGCAGAGGTTCCCAGGGGAACGGAGCTGGCGCATAAGCAGGAGCTGGTTCGACACATTAAAGATGAACCCGCCTCGCTCGATCCGGCAAAAGCGGTGGGTTTACCCGAGATACAGGTGATCCGCGACCTTTATGAAGGGCTGGTGAATCAGAACGAAAAAGGGGAGCTGGTTCCCGGCGTGGCGACGCGCTGGCAGAGCAACGATAACCGTGTCTGGACGTTTACGTTGCGGGATAACGCGAAGTGGTCTGACGGTACCCCGGTGACGGCACAAGATTTTGTCTACAGCTGGCGTCGTCTGGTTGATCCTAAAACTACGTCACCTTTCGCCTGGTTTGCAGCGCTGGCGGGTATTAATAATGCGCAGGCCATTATCGATGGTAAAGCTGCACCGGAAACGCTCGGCGTGACGGCAGTCGATGCTAAAACGCTGCGCGTGCAGCTGGATAAACCGCTGCCATGGTTCAGCAACCTCACGGCTAGCTTTGCGTTCTATCCTGTTCAAAAGGCAAACGTGGAAAGCGGTAAAGAATGGACGCGCCCTGGCGCGCTCATCGGCAACGGTGCGTATGTGCTGAAAGATCGCGTGGTGAATGAAAAACTGGTGGTTGAGCCGAATACTCACTACTGGGATAACGCCAACACGGTGCTTAAAAAAGTCACCTTTGTGCCAATCAACCAGGAGTCCTCAGCGACCAAACGCTACCTGGCGGGCGATATCGATATTACAGAATCGTTTCCGAAAAACATGTACCAGAAGCTGCTTAAAGATATTCCGGGACAGGTTTATACACCGCCACAGCTTGGGACCTATTACTACGCGTTTAACACACAAAAAGGCCCAACTGCGGATGCCCGCGTACGTCTGGCGCTCAGCATGACTATCGACAGACGTATTATGGCTGAAAAAGTCCTGGGAACCGGTGAGAAACCGGCCTGGCATTTCACTCCCGATGTCACTGCCGGTTTTACACCGGAAATCTCGCCATTTGAGCAGATGTCGCAGCAGGAGCTAAATGCTCAGGCGAAAACGTTATTACAGGCGGCAGGCTATGGTCCCCAGCGCCCGCTGAAATTAACGCTGCTGTACAACACGTCTGAAAACCACCAGAAAATCGCCATTGCCGTCGCATCTATGTGGAAGAAAAATCTGGGTGTTGACGTTAAGTTGCAGAATCAGGAATGGAAGACCTACATCGACAGCCGCAATACCGGGAATTTCGACGTGATCCGTGCGTCGTGGGTAGGGGATTACAATGAGCCGTCGACATTCCTGTCGCTGCTGACGTCCTCTCACACCGGCAACATCTCACGGTTCAACGACCCTGCTTACGATAAGATTATTCATCAGGCGACGCTCGAAACCACTGAAAAAGCGCGTAATGCAGACTACAACATGGCCGAGAAGATCCTCGCCGAGAAAGCGCCGATAGCCCCTATTTATCAATACACCAATGGCCGCCTCATTAAGCCCTGGGTTAAAGGGTATCCGATAAATAACCCAGAGGATGTTGCGTACAGTCGTACAATGTATATTGAAAAGCATTAAAAAAACAGGAAAGGCGCTTAAGTGGTTTTGGCAAATAGCTATACATCGCTTAAGCGCCTGAACACACGGTTCATGGTACCTACAGGCTAGTTATTATCAAAATTCCTTTCATAAAAAATCATTTATTCTTTTGATGAATGCTTCGAGCGACATCTCTTTTCCAGTTTATTGAAAAGCGTGCAAGCATTTATACATCCTCCATGTAATAGCTTAATTCCTGCTATTTAAAACCTGACTTTTGTCCGATATAGGATTTTTCCATATTCAGGAGGTTTATTGAATAAGATGATATGTCTCTGCGATTTTGCAGCTGATGCTTAGATCAGCATTGATATAAATCAATTATTCAACGACAGGTGGCAATGAATTCAATATTCTCTATCAAGGCAGACGTTCCTGCTAATCTATTGTGAATAAATGGTTAATACTTTCTGCGTGCCACTTATATCTGGAATTTATAAATACTAGTGATTAGTGGAAAATTCTTAAGAAAAATCCATATGCAGATCTTTGATCTGAAAAGTTGATCATGAATGGGCTTTTGCTCTAATATGGTTTTGTAAAGACCCGTCACTCACTTAACTCGTATTTCTTGCAAAGAAAGGGACTGCTATGGCCGATTCATTTCAGAATGAGGTGCCCAAGGCACGCATAAATTTAAAACTGGCGCTGCATACAGGCGGCGCGCAGAAGAAAGTCGAACTGCCGCTTAAACTTCTCACTGTCGGTGATTTCAGTAATGGAAAAGAGAATCGTCCATTGTCCGAAAGGAAGAAAATCAACGTCAACAAAAATAACTTCAATAGCGTACTTTCGGAATTTAACCCGGAGGTTAATCTGACGGTGCCTAACACCATGGCTGTCGATGGTTCGGAGGAAAGTATAAAACTGAATTTCTCCGATATTAAGGATTTCGAACCTGAACAGGTTGCCCGCCAGATCCCCCAGCTCCGCGCCATGCTGGCCATGCGTAATTTATTACGCGACCTCAAATCCAATCTTCTTGATAACGCCACTTTCAGAAAAGAACTCGAGAAAATTCTTAAGGACCCGGCGCTGTCTCAGGAATTACGCGACGAAATGAGTGCACTGGCCCCGAAATAAGCGGCATGTGTAATTTAATGGATTAACCGGGAATATGCTGATGTCTGTGAATAGTGAAACCGCCTCCGCGCAGGGGCAGACCATCGTACTGGAAAAAGAGGGCGTTTACGCCTCCCTGTTTGAAAAAATCAACCTGACTCCGGCCTCGAGCCTGGGTGATATCAATGCGTTTCTGGATGATGCCGCGCTTTCTGACGCGCCGGCGGGTGAACGCCTGACGGCGGCGATGCAGGTGTTTATGGACTGCATCCGCAAATCCGGTCAGCCCGTGGAGAAGCTCGACAAAACGCTGATTGACCACCATATCGCCGAACTGGATTTCCAGATTAGCCGTCAGCTGGATGCCGTAATGCATCACCAGGCGTTCCAGAAAGTGGAATCCCTGTGGCGCGGCCTGAAGCAGCTGGTGGACAACACCGACTACCGCCAGAATGTGAAAACCGAGATTCTGGACGTCTCCAAGGACGACCTGCGCCAGGATTTTGAGGATGCACCGGAACTGATCCAGAGCGGCCTCTACTGGCACACCTATACCGCCGAATACGACACCCCGGGCGGCGAGCCGATTGGTTCCGTGATTTCATCCTATGAATTTGACGCCAGTCCGCAGGATGTGGCGCTGCTGCGCAACATCTCGAAAGTGTCTGCCGCCGCACACATGCCGTTTATTGGCTCTGTCGGCCCGAAATTCTTCCTGAAAGACTCTATGGAAGAGGTTGCTGCGATTAAGGATATCGGCAACTACTTCGACCGCGCCGAGTACATCAAGTGGAAATCTTTCCGCGACACCGACGACGCCCGCTACATCGGCCTCGTGATGCCGCGCGTGCTGGGGCGTCTGCCGTATGGCCCGGACACCGTACCAGTGCGCAGTTTTAACTACGTTGAGCAGGTGAAAGGCCCGGATCACGAGAAATACCTGTGGACCAGCGCGTCGTTCTCCTTCGCGTCAAACATGGTGAAGAGCTTCATCAATAACGGCTGGTGCGTGCAAATACGTGGCCCGCAGGCGGGCGGGGCGGTGAAAGATCTGCCTATTCATCTGTACGATTTGGGTACCGGCAACCAGGTGAAAATCCCGTCTGAGGTGATGATCCCGGAGACCCGCGAGTTTGAGTTTGCCAACCTCGGCTTTATTCCGCTCTCGTATTACAAAAACCGCGACTATGCCTGCTTCTTCTCGGCGAACTCCGCGCAGAAACCGGCGCTGTACGACACCGCAGATGCCACGGCCAACAGCCGCATCAACGCCCGTCTGCCATACATCTTCCTGCTGTCGCGTATTGCGCACTATCTGAAGCTCATCCAGCGCGAGAACATCGGCACCACCAAGGACCGCCGTCTGCTGGAGCTGGAGCTGAATACCTGGGTGCGTAGTCTGGTGACGGAAATGACCGATCCGGGCGATGAGTTGCAGGCATCTCATCCGCTGCGTGACGCGAAGGTGGTGGTGGAAGATATCGAAGACAACCCGGGCTTCTTCCGCGTGAAGCTGTTTGCGGTGCCGCACTTCCAGGTGGAAGGCATGGATGTGAACCTGTCTCTGGTGAGCCAGATGCCGAAAGCGAAAGCGTAACGTAAGGCAGGAAGCATGAAAACGGAACAACCGTTATGGGGCAGGGGCCAGATGGTCTCTCCCCAGCACTTCCAGCAACAGGCCGCGTATGCGGCCTGGTCTGCGGAATGCATCGCCCGGTTAGGCCTCTCCCATCCCTGGGGAGTGATTGAAGCCACTTTCGAACCGGATGCACTGAAACTGGGCCGCCTGCAGGCCCGCCATCTGCACATCCGTTTCCCCGACGGGACGCTTATCGACACGGATAATGCTGACGATCTGCCACCGGTTCTCGCGCTGGAGAGTGAATCAAATGAGGTGGTAGTGATGCTCGCGCTTCCGCTGCTGCGCGCGAATGGTGGCAACTGTCTTAAGCCTGATGAGGTAGCCGGGCGTCCTGTTCGCTATCGCCAGCGCTGGCAGGATATCCGCAATACCTTCGGGGACGATACCCGCCAGATTGCGGTAATGCGTCCTGAGCTGACGCTGCGGTTTGCACATCAGAACAACAGCGATTACCTGACCTGTCCGGTTGCCCGCCTGCAGCAGGATCTGCAGGGGGCGTGGCAGCCTGATGAGACGTTTCTCCCCCCGCTCCTGGCCATCGAGGGCAGCCGCTGGCTGTTAACCCAGCTCGAACAGCTGATGATCCAGCTACGTGTACGCCTGAGCCGACTGATGGCCATGCGACGGGAAAGTAATGAGCGCATGGCAGACTTTGCCGTGGCCGACGTGTCGCTGTTCTGGTTGCTGAATGCCCTCAACAGCGCTGAGCCCGTGCTGGGGCAGTTTCAGCGCCATCCGCAAAGTCCGCCTGAACGCCTGTATCCGGAGCTGGCCCGCCTGGCGGGCAGCCTGCTGACCTTCTCGCTGGAGCACCAGGTGAGTGCGATCCCGGTCTGGCAGCACGAGCAACTGAATAACGTATTTCCGCCGCTGTTTGATTTACTGGGGGACCTTCTGGAAGCCAGTCTGCCATCGCGGGTGGTGGCGATTGAGCTTGAGCACGATGCCCGGCTGCACTTCTGGCAGGCCCGTCTGCATGATCCGCGTCTGCGTGAAGGGGCGGATTACTACCTCTCCGTGCGTTCAATGGTGCCGGTGGCTCAGCTGCAGGAGCAGTTCCCGCGCCAGTGCAAGGTTGGCAGCCCCGATCATGTCAGAAGTATCGTCAATTCATCGCGGGTGGGCGTGCCGCTGACCCCGCTGCGCCATGTGCCGGCAGCCATTCCGTTACGTCTGGAAAATCAGTATTTCAGTCTTGATGTCTCTCATCCTCAGGCCACTGAAATGCTCCAGGGCGGCACCTGCATGTTTTACGTTCCGGGCATGCTCGGCGAGCCTGAACTTGAACTCTTTGCGGTGCTGAGAACATGAGTGAGCGTAAACGCGGCGCTGCCGCGGCCATTGATATTGATGCCCTGCTGCAGGATACCTGGCTGCAGGTGATCAGCCTGCGTCACGGTCCGAAATTTCAGGATGGAGAAGGGCGCACGCTGTGGGAGCGTTGCATTGCTGATGTCGAACGTGTGCAGCGTGAGCTGAAAGCGGGCGAACTTGATGAAGCCAGCTGCCGGCATATTCTCACCGCACAATGTGCGCTGCTGGATGAGGCGGTTAAGAGTCGCGGTGTGGAGGATGATGCCTGCGTGCAGTGGTATGACATTCCCCTGCAGGGGCACTTCCTTGGCACCATGGACGCCGGTGACACGCTGTGCGATCGGATGCGCGATGTGCTGCGTGAACCGGCTCCTGACCACGCTGTCGTGACCTGCTTCCAGCGGGTCATGATGCTCGGATTCCTCGGCAACTTCCGCTCCCTGAACGATCCTGAGCGGCAGAAACTCATGAATGCACTTAATGAACATGTTGCGCCGTTCAGCTATTCACAACCCCATCCCGTTCTGGCGGAAAGCCATGCCGGACGGGGGATAGGGGGTTGGCTTGCTTCATGGCCCATGCGCATTGGCCTGAGTGTGGTGGTGGTCACCGCATTATGGTGGGGACTGGATTGCTGGCTGGATCAGACACTGCTTACCCTGCTGCCGGGAGCCGTGAAATGAGCCCTGCACAACAGCGCGGGCTTGCGCTCTGGGCTGCCCTGCTGAGTGCAGTGGTCTGCCTGTGGTTTCTGCCAGCATCCCGGCTGGTTTCCGTTCTCGTCCTGCTGGCGGTACTGGGGCTAATCATGGCGTTCTGGGCTGTCGCCTGCCGTCGCGTGCAGCACGATTTCACCCTGTGTCTGGAGGACCTGCCTGAAACCAGTTATTGCCAGCCCGTGGTACTGGTCTGTGGCGATCTGCCGCTTGCCTGGCCGCATCAGTCACCGGTACTTACTGTCACGCAGGGCTGCTGGATCCGTGTGGAGGATCATCTGGAACTGGAGCAGGCCGCCCGTCAGGTACTGTGGTTGCGCCCCGACTGGGGACGTCAGCTGTCAGTGATGGTCAGTGTTTGTCCGCAGCAGCACCCTGACAGTGAACGCCTTACCAGTCGTTTGCTTGCCCTGCGCTGGCAGATTAGTCGGTTGCGTAAAGCAACCGGCCATTCTGTGCCACTGGTTCTGAATGGACAGGTCGGCAGTGCGATGATGAATGACATGCTCTGGCAGACGGCGATCCTGGGGGAAGGGGTAAAGGTCTGGAGTGGGACTTCAGCGCCTGGCTCAGTTGCTGAATGGGTTAATACTGGCGGAACGCCTGCGATGCATCAACAGGTGCTTATGAACAGCCTGATGAGCTGGTTCCAACAGCACGTCCACGCTGTCCTTATGGATGAAAACCCCGATATTCCTGTCATTGAACCTGTTGCGGTTCTGTGGGGATTGGGCCCGATCCTGGCCGGAAGCATGGCCACCTCTGTCTGGACAGCGTGGTTGTCCCGCCATACTGCGATGCAGCAGGTGTCGGGCTGGCAGCCGGCGGGAACGGACAGTACGGTTATTTCCCTGTTCCCGAATTTTGTCCTCCCTTTACTGCCAGAAGGACGAGGCCTGACACCGCATGGACGAACCTGGCGCGGTGCGCTCGGAATCTTCACGTTGGCGACCATTGCTGCACTGCTCAGCAGTGGCTGGAACAACCGCCAGCTGCTGCAACGCGTTAGCTTCGATATTGTCCGTTACAACAGCATCGCCATGGATGATTACGGTCCTAAAGCCAGCGCCGTACAGGTGCTGCGCGAGGATGCGGCGCTGCTGGATGAGCATGCACGCAATGGTGTACCGGCCCGGCTGGGTCTGGGGCTTTATCGGGGGGAACGTCTGCGAATACCGGTGCTGGAAGCGATCCGCTCATATGTGCCACCACCTCCTCCACCAAAGCCTGTGGAAAAGGTCGCGCCGAAAATCATCCGCCTCGACAGCATGTCGCTGTTCGATACCGGCAAATGGGCGCTGAAACCCGCCTCAACAAAGCTGCTGGTGAACTCACTTGTGGGGATCAAGGCGAAGCCCGGCTGGCTGATTGTGGTCGCAGGCCATACCGACAGCACCGGGGATGACCAGTCCAACCAGGTCCTGTCGCTGAAGCGTGCGGAGTCCGTGCGCGACTGGATGCGGGACACCGGCGACGTGCCGGAGAGCTGTTTTGCGGTGCAGGGCTACGGTGAAAGCCGACCTGTCGCCACCAACGACACGGCGGAAGGCCGGACGCTGAACCGCCGTGTCGAAATCAGTCTGGTGCCGCAGGCGAACGCCTGCCAGCTGCCGGGCAACACCCCCGCGTCATCGCAGGATGATGGCGCTGATAACAACTTAACGGAGTAATTAACATGGCAATTCCAGTCTATCTGTGGCTGAAGGACGACGGCGGCGCGGACATCAAAGGGTCTGTGGACGTTCAGGATCGTGAAGGCAGCATCGAGGTGGTGGCCCAGGAGCACAACCTGTACATCCCGACCGACAATAATACCGGCAAGCTGACCGGTACCCGTATCCACACCCCGTTCCTGTTCACCAAGGAAATCGACTCCTCCAGCCCGTACCTGTACAAGGCGGTGACCACCGGCCAGACCCTGAAATCTGCGGAATTTAAGTGGTACAGAATCAATGACGCGGGCCAGGAAGTGGAGTACTTCAACACGAAGCTTGAGAACGTGAAGCTGGTGAAAGTGAATCCGAAGATGCACGACATCAAGGATCCGGCGTTCGAGAAGCACAACCACCTCGAGCAGATTGAACTGCGCTACGAAAAAATCACCTGGACCTACAAGGACGGCAACATCATTCATTCCGATTCCTGGAACGAACGCGCCACCGCGTAAGTCGCATGCGGACAGGGCCCTGTCCGCAGTTTTTTGCACAGCGTCTGTATGCACGGATGCTGTGCAAAGAAAAACACAATCTGCCTGCCCGACCTGATGCGCTTTGGGTTCCTGAATAACAGGGAACAGCGACGGGCGGTAGCGTGTCCGGAACTGATAAAGAGAGAGTCTCATGGAAAATCCAGCCATCCTGTTACGCCGTCTTAACCCTTACTGTGCCCGCGCGATGGAAGGGGCCGCTTCCCTGTGCCAGACCCGCGCCCATGCGGAAATCCTGCCCGAGCACTGGTTGCTGAAGCTGCTGGAGCAGGGTGAGGGCGACCTGACGGTGCTGGCGCGGCGCTACGAATGGGATATGGATACGATATGGCAGGATATGCTGGGTTTTCTGGACAGCCTGCCACGTTCGGTGCGCAGCCGTCCGCAGCTGTCGGACAGTGTCCGGGCTCTGATGCAGGAGGCCTGGCTGCACGCCTCGCTGGCGGGGGAAGAGCACATCCGCAGCATTCACCTCCTGATGGCCCTGGTGGACAAACCGGACCTGGTGCGCTGCGACGGCCTGTGGCCGCTGCTGACGCTGGCGCAGAGCCAGCTTGAGCGCCTGCGGGGGCTTCTGGATGCGCAGTCGGATGAACGCCCGGAGGTGCAGCAGGAAGCGGAGCTTACGCAGGGCGATGAGGTGGAGTTTGTCGGCCGTCCGGTGAATGCGGATATAAAAGGAGAGCTGAACCCGGCGTTACAGAATGCGCTGGACAGGTTCACCCTCGACGTCACCGCCCGCGCCCGTGAGGGCAGAATCGACCCGGTCTATGGCCGCGACAATGAAATCCGCCAGATGGTGGACATTCTTTCCCGGCGCCGCAAGAACAACCCGATTCTGGTCGGCGAACCGGGAGTCGGCAAGACCGCGCTCGTGGAAGGACTGGCGCTGCGCATCGCCGAAGGCAATGTGCCGGACGCGCTGAAGCCGGTCTCCGTGCGCACCCTTGACCTCGGCCTGTTACAGGCGGGTGCAGGCGTGAAGGGTGAGTTTGAACAGCGCCTGAAAAACATCATCGACGCGGTGCAGCAGTCACCCCTGCCAGTTCTGCTCTTCATTGACGAGGCGCACACCATTATCGGTGCGGGCAACCAGGCGGGGGGCGCCGATGCGGCCAACCTGCTGAAACCGGCGCTCGCCCGCGGTGAGCTCAGAACCATCGCCGCCACCACCTGGAGTGAGTACAAACAGTACTTTGAGCGCGACGCCGCGCTGGAGCGTCGTTTCCAGATGGTGAAGGTGGACGAACCGGACGACGACACCGCCTGCCTGATGCTGCGCGGTCTCAAGTCACGCTACGCGGAGCATCATGGCGTGCATATTACCGATGAAGCGGTTAAAGCCGCCGTCACGCTCTCCAGACGCTATCTGACCGGACGCCAGCTTCCGGACAAGGCGGTGGATTTGCTGGATACCGCCTCTGCCCGTATCCGTATGAGCCTCGACACTATTCCGGAGCCGCTGACCCGCATGAAGGCGCAGCTCACGGCCCTTGCTATGGAGAAGCAGGCGCTGCTGGAGGATATCGCGGTGGGCAATACCGCCCACGGCGAACGTCTGGCCGCCATCGGAGAGGAAGAAGTCGCCATCATTTTGCAGCTCGACGAACGGGAAACCCGGTACGGCCAGGAGCTGAAACTCACGGAAGAACTGCTTGCCTGCCGCACGGATATCTCCCGTCAGGGAGAGATTGCGGACCTTCAGAGGCAGCTTACTGCCGTGCAGCAGAATACCCCGCTGCTGGGGCTGGATGTGGACGCGCGTACCGTCGCCACCGTTATCGCCGACTGGACGGGCGTACCGCTCTCTTCCCTGATGAAGGACGAGCAGACGGAACTGCTGAGCCTTGAGCACAGTCTGGCGAAACGCGTTGTCGGTCAGGACAGTGCGCTGAATGCCATTGCGCAGCGCCTGCGCGCCAGCAAAACCGGTCTGGCGCCGGAGAACGGCCCGCAGGGCGTGTTCCTGCTGGTTGGTCCGAGCGGCACCGGCAAAACCGAAACCGCCCTGGCGCTGGCCGATGAACTGTTCGGCGGCGAGAAGTCCCTTATCACCATCAACCTCTCGGAATACCAGGAGCCACACACCGTCTCGCAGCTCAAGGGCTCACCGCCGGGCTACGTGGGTTACGGTCAGGGCGGCATTCTGACCGAAGCTGTCCGTAAGCGCCCGTACAGCGTGGTGCTGCTGGATGAAGTGGAAAAGGCGCACCGGGACGTGATGAACCTGTTCTACCAGGTGTTTGACCGGGGCTTCATGCGCGACGGCGAGGGGCGGGAAATCGACTTCCGCAACACGGTGATACTGATGACCTCGAACCTTGGCAGCGACCTTATCATGCAGATGCTGGATGAAAATCCGGTCGCCACCGAAGGCGACCTGCATGAACTGCTGCGTCCTGTCCTGCGGGACCACTTCCAGCCCGCGCTGCTGGCGCGCTTCCAGACGGTGATTTACCGTCAGCTGGCACAGGCAGCGATGCGTACGATTGTCGGCATGAAGCTCGGCCAGGTGAGTCAGCGCCTGGCCCGGCATTACGGCATGAAAACCGCTATAGCAGACAGCCTGTCTGATGCGCTGACCGATGCCTGCCTGCTGCCGGACACCGGGGCGCGCAATATCGACAGCCTGCTGAACCAGCAGATTCTGCCGGTCCTGAGCCAGCAGCTGCTGAGCCAGATGGCGGCGGGAAGGAAGCCGCATACCCTGACGCTTGGCTGGGATGAGGAAGAGGGCATAGTGCTCGAGTTTGACCGGACAGAAGGTGAGCATGCATGAGCAGTAATCTTCCCTTACGATTCAGCCACAGCCATCACCTGCTTTCGGTGAAGGGCTGCGATGCAGGGCTTGATGTGCTGGCTTTTGAGGGCGATGAAGCCCTGAGCACACCGTTCAGCTACCGTACTGAATTCACCAGCGCGGATCATGCCATCAGCAAAGAGATGATGCTGATGAAAGCGGCTTCCCTGACGCTTCAGGCCCCGGTAGACCAGGGTTACGGTATCAAAATACAGCAGCCGGTGCGGGTGATTCAGGGCGTGGTGACCGGTTTTGAACGCCTCAGCACGTCAAAAGATGAAACCCGCTACGCCCTGACGCTTGAGCCGCGTCTGGCGCTGCTCGACCGCTCGCACCAGAACGCGATTTACCAGGACATGTCCGTCCCGCAAATTGTGGAGAAAATCCTGCGCGAGCGCCACGGCATGCGCGGTCAGGATTTTCTGTTTTCGCTCATCAGAGAGTATCCACGCCGTGAGCAGGTGATGCAGTACGCTGAGGACGACCTGCACTTTATCACCCGCCTGCTGGGTGAGGTCGGTATCTGGTTCCGCTTCACCACCGACACGCGCCTCAGCATTGACGTGGTGGAGTTTTACGACAGCCAGCAGGGGTATGAGAAAGGCCTGACGCTGCCGTCGGTACCGCCGTCAGGGCAGCACTCGCAGGGTGTGGACGCGGTGTGGGATATGGAGAGCCGTCATAAGGTGGTCCAGAAGGAGGTCAGCACCCGGGACTACAACTACCGTCAGGCCACGCAGGACATGAACGCCCGGGTTGATGCGACCGGCGGGGATGTCACCACGTACGGTGATGCCTACCACTGGGCGGATAACTACCTGACGCCGGGCAGCGCGTATGACCGCAACCCGGCAGCGGAGTCCGGGGCGTTTTACGCCCGCATCCGGCATGAGCGCTACCTGAATGGCCAGACGCAGACCGTTGCCTTCACCAGCTGCCCGGCCCTTTCACCGGGTATGCGGCTGAAAGTCACCGGCGGGTACGAAGTGGCGGAGGTGTTTACCCAGGGCGTGGTGGTCACGGCGATGCACAGCCATGCCCGGCGTGATGCAGACTTTTGCGTCAGGTTTGACGGCATCCCGGACAGCGCGGATTTTTGCTTTCGCCCGGAACCCGGCAGCCGCCCGGTAATGGCCGGTACCTTACCGGCACGCGTCACCAGCACCACCGAAAATGACACCTACGGGCATATCGACAAGGACGGTCGCTACCGCGTCAATATGCTGTTTGACCGTGAGAACTGGGAGACCGGGTTCGAGAGCCTGTGGGTCCGTCAGTCCCGCCCGTATGCGGGGGACACCTACGGCCTGCACCTGCCGCTGCTGGCAGGCACCGAGGTGGCGATTGGTTTTGAGGACGGCAACCCGGACCGGCCGTACATTGCCGGTGTGCTGCACGACTCGGCGCACGGCGACCACGTCACCATCCGGAACTACAAACGCAACGTCCTGCGGACCCCGGCGAACAACAAAATCCGCCTCGACGACGAGCGCGGAAAAGAGCATATCAAGGTCAGCACGGAGTACGGCGGCAAGAGCCAGCTGAATCTCGGCCACCTGGTCGACAGCGAGAAACAGCAGCGCGGTGAGGGATTTGAGCTCAGGACGGACAGCTGGGGTGCGATACGGGCGCAGAAAGGGATATTTATCAGTGCCGACGGCCAGGCCAGGGCGCAGGGGCAGGTGCTGGAGATGCAGGCGGCGATGAGCCAGCTGGAGCAGGCGCGGTCACTGGCTGAAGCGTTACGCAGCGCGGCAGAGGCGGCGAGGGCTGAGCTGGCAGATGTGCAGACGCAGAAGGCGCTGCTGTCAGAGGCGCTGACGGATTTAAAGAAAGCGGCGTTGCTGGTCTCGGCGCCGGAAGGAATAGCGCAGGTGACAGGGAAAAGCCTGCAGCAGTCGGCGGGAGACAACATCATCAGCACCAGCGGCGGGCACACAGATTTCAGCGCACTGAAAAGATTCACCGTGGCGGCAGGGGAGCGGGTAAGTCTGTATGCGCAAAAGCTGGGCATCAAAATGTTTGCCGGCAAAGGAAAGGTGGAGTTCCAGGCGCAGGGAGATGAGATGACGCTGGATGCGCTGAAGGATATCCGCATCAGCAGCAGTGAGGGAAAACTCATCATCAGCGCGAAGCAGGAAATCATTCTGACGAGCGGCGGAGGATATATCCGGATAGCGGACGGAACGGTGGAGTGTGCGGCGCCGGACAAAATCATCGAGCGCGGGGCGGTGTGGCAGAAGTTTGGTGGACAGAGCTTTAGTCAGGCGGTCCAGAAGTGGGAAAGCAGCGCATTTGAAATGGGACCTGAAGTGCTGTGGCCCTATTCTGAGACACCCGTAGCGGGTCAGAAAATCAGCCTGACGCACAGTGATGGTACCGTGCAGGAGTTAAAGACTTCTGCGGACGGCCGTGGGGAGAAGCAAAACTTGGTGGATCCTGCATCAGTGCAGATAAACCTGAAGGATGAGGACTAACCGATGATTGAAGCCACTGAAAGCAATTGTGTTCTGCTGGGATACGACAAGTTTGGTCATCCCCTCTACAAGGCCATTGCCACGCCGAAAGACAAGGAGCAATGGCTCAAACTTTATAAGATGCCGGACAGAGTCATCCCGGTTGTATTTTTACCGGGGGTGATGGGGAGTAATTTAATGAGTCCTGACGGCAAGTCTATCTGGAAAGTAGATGGAACATGGAGCATGAAATCCTGGTTAGTGCGGGGCGCCGAGGAAAGAAAAAAATTACTGGATCCCACCAAAACCGTGGTTGATCCCAGCGGGACAATCGAGACTGAAAGCCCAGAAGAGCGGCTGTTATTTTCATCGCGCAGGGACAGGGGCTGGGGGGAAGTCGGGGCGATGAGCTATGGCACTTTCCTCCCCTGGCTCCAGGAAGCTCTGAACGATAACCAGATAATGTTAACAAATAAGACCAGCAAAAATGGTTGCCTGACCTTGCGTGAGAGGCTAATGGATAAAGCTTTGGGAGCCGAAACGGGTGAGAGCCCCCTGACCACTGAGGAAGTGGCTTTAAGCTATCAGTACCTCTTTCCGGTTCATGCAGTGGGCTATAACTGGCTACAGTCAAATATGGATTCTGCACAAGCACTAGCCGATCGTATTGAAAAGATTATTGGCGATTACAAAGCCAGCGGACGCAAATGCGAAAAGGTGATCCTGGTGACCCACTCAATGGGAGGGCTGGTTGCCCGTTACTATTCGGAATTGTTGGACGGAGAATTCGGACAGAAAAAAATCCTGGGTATTGTACACGGGGTGATGCCGGATCGGGGGGCCCCGATGGCCTATAAGCGCATGAAAGCGGGTGAAGCAGGAATAACCGGTTTAGTAATTGGTGGTAATGGCGCTGAAATGACTGCCGTGCTGGCGCAAGCGCCGGGGCCTTTACAGCTACTGCCTGGTAAGGGATACGGTATGGGTTGGTTTCATGTTGAAGGCCTTAAGCAGCCTTTACCCCAGACAAATCCCTATAGGGAAATCTATACCCAGCGATCGGTGTGGTGGGGGTTATGTGAGGAACGCTTTATTAATACTGAAAATAAAAATATAAATAAAGTCCAACTGGAGCAGGACTGGCAATCATATGTGGACATTATTGATGGTAAAGTTAGAAAATTTATTGAGGGGCTTGATGGGTTTTACCATGAACATACCTATGCCTTTTATGGCAATGACGGGAAGAATTACCCCTCTTATGCTGAACTACACTGGAAGGACGTAAGCGGAAAACATACCCCGGAAGCCTACCGCTCGCTGGTCAGCGAACAGGGAGAAATATTCTACCCGGCGGACAAATTTAACCAGACCATTCGCTATGCCACGCTGGAAACACCGGACCAGGGGTATGTTAGCCGCAAATATGAATTATTACCTCCTGTGGACGACGGTGACGGCACTGTACCGGTCAGAGCGGCAGTAATTAATTCTCCGAAATTAAAGGCCCAGCTCGGTGTGGGCGTTGACCACGAGGGGGCATACAAATCTGACAACACCATGGATGCGCGCTGGTTTACTCTTCGATCAATTATAAGAATTGCACAGCAGGTTAAAAATACGGGGCTTGCTTATCATGAATAAGATAAAACAAAAAGCAATGATCCTGGTCGCCTTCATTGTAGCGGGATATGGATTGTATCAATATTTTCGCCCTTATGACCCATCGCCACAAACACTGACGTCATCACAGCAGGTAGCCATGAACAAGATAAACGCTGAAATGAAACCTTACTGCGTCGGGCGCTATATGCTCGACCTGCCATCCTCCTTTACAGCTTATAATGACGCTGCACCGCTGAATAACAATATCTGGGCGGCGGTGATTTCACGGCCTGAGGATATATATAAAACCTACCTGGCGACAAAGAAAATGTACCACCCAGCTTTTGTGCAGTTAATCGCATTACGTGAAAAGGCGCTACAAAACAGTAAAACCATAGACGCCCGGGATATGCCGTTTTTAAAAAAAGTCTGGCCGTTACCCACTGGTATGGATGGTGTTATTTTTGAACGGAATGATAATGAGGGTACCGCAGATTTTATTCGCATACTCGAAGGCTATTTATATACTAACGGCGTAGTTATTAAATTTCAGAAGCAGACGATTAATGATTCTAGCCCTGTATATAATGAGCAACGAAGGGGGAGACCCGCCAGAAACTATGTCTCAAGTGATGTCAGCCAGATGCAGTCGCTGATGGCGAGAATTAGCGGCAGGGATAATGACGTCATTCCGAGGAAACCAGGTTCCTGTATCACCCATGCGTTTATTGCCACCGACCCGACGGCAAGGGAACGGGAAGATATCTCTGTTGGGCTTGAAAGTAAGACACTGGAACATATCAGAGTTATTCTTTCCACCGATAACTTCACCCGAGAAAAAGACACGGTGCTGGAGAGAGCAGGTGAGATAGAGAGTAACTTATACCGTGGCCATGTGGAAAGAAAAGGGGCCTTTAGTGTTAACGGGCTGCAGGCCCAGGAGTTTCTGGCAACAGGTTTACAGGCATCTCAGGACGAGCCGCGTTACGGCTTTGATATGTTCATCAATGAAATGACAGCCAGCTACAAGACTCCCAATTTTATTCTGACCCTGGAGAATGATTCCATGCCGCCAACCTCCTACAGCAAGGAGGAAATTATCGCCTTCTGGGACACGATCAGCCGTAGCGTACGCGTGCGTCCCGGCGCGTTTTAACCAGCCGGAAAGGATCACGGATAAATGACATGGAGGCTCCAAAATGGATAAAATAAAACGCAAAGTCATTATTTTTGTTGTTTTGTTCGCACTGGGATTTGGGGTATGTCAGTATTTTCGCCCTTATGACCCATCGCCACAAACACTGACGTCATCACAGCAGGTAGCCATGAACAAGATAAACGCTGAAATGAAACCTTACTGCGTCGGGCGCTATATGCTCGACCTGCCATCCTTCTTTACAGCTTATAATGACGCTGCACCGCTGAATAACAATATCTGGGCGGCGGTGATTTCACGGCCTGAGGATATATATAAAACCTACCTGGCGACAAAGAAAATGTACCACCCAGCTTTTGTGCAGTTAATCGCATTACGTGAAAAGGCGCTACAAAACAGTAAAACCATAGACGCCCGGGATATGCCGTTTTTAAAAAAAGTCTGGCCGTTACCCACTGGTATGGATGGTGTTATTTTTGAACGGAATGATAATGAGGGTACCGCAGATTTTATTCGCATACTCGAAGGCTATTTATATACTAACGGCGTAGTTATTAAATTTCAGAAGCAGACCATTAATGATTCTAGCCCTGTATATAATGAGCAACGAAGGGGGAGACCCGCCAGAAACTATGTCTCAAGTGACGTCAGCCAGATGCAGTCGCTGATGGCGAGAATTAGCGGCAGGGATAATGACGTCATTCCGACCAAACCAGGTTCCTGTATCACCCATGCGTTTATTGCCACCGACCCGATGGCAAGGGATCAGGAGGATATTAACATAGGACTCATCAGTAGTACTTTCGACAATATACGCGTTGCGGTTTCCACTGATAACTTTACGCGTGAAGAAAACACGGTGCTGGACAGAATGGGAGAAATAACAAGTAATATTTCCCGTTCACGGGGCGGCATAGAAAGAAAAGGGGCCTTTAGTGTGAACGGACTGCAGGCCCAGGAGTTTCTGGCGACGGGCTTGCAGGAAGATAACGATGAACCACGATATAATTTTGAAATGTATATTAATGAAATGACGGCCGGTTATAAGACTCCGGGTTTTATACTGACCCTTGATAATCAACGCATGCCGCCAACCTCCTACAGCAAGGAGGAAATTATTGCCTTCTGGGACACGATCAGCCGTAGCGTACGCGTGCGTCCCGGCGCATTTTGACCAGCCGGAAAGGATAACGGATAAATGACATGGAGGCTCCACAATGGATAAAATAAAACGGAAAGTCATTATTTTTGTTGTTTTGTTCGCACTGGGATTTGGGGTATATCAGTATTTTCGCCCTTATGACCCATCGCCACAAACACTGACGTCATCACAGCAGGTAGCCATGAACAAGATAAACGCTGAAATGAAGCCTTACTGCGCCGGACGCTATATGCTCGACCTGCCATCCTCCTTTACAGCTTATAATGACGCTGCACCGCTGGATAACAATTTCTGGGCGGCGGTGATTTCAAGGCCTGAGGATATATATAAAACCTACCTGGCGACAAAGAAGATGTACCATCCAGGTTTTGTGCAGTTGCTAGCTAGACGGGAAAAAGAATTGCGCGAAAGTAAAACCATAGACGCCCGGGATATGCCCTTTTTGAAAAAAATCTGGTCGTTACCCACTGGTATGGATGGTGTGATTTTTGAAAGAAATGAAAACGAAAGTGTTGCGGACGCAATGCGGATACTGGAAGGCTATTTATATACTAACGGCGTAGTTATTAAATTTCAGAAGCAGACCATTAATGATTCTAGCCCTGTATATAATGAGCAACGAAGGGGGCGACCCGCCAGAAACTATGTCTCAAGTGATGTCAGCCAGATGCAGTCGCTGATGGCGAGAATTAGCGGCAGGGATAATGACGTCATTCCGAGGAAACCAGGTTCCTGTATCACCCATGCGTTTATTGCCACCGACCCGACGGCAAGGGAACGGGAAGATATCTCTGTTGGGCTTGAAAGTAAGACACTGGAACATATCAGAGTTATTCTTTCCACCGATAACTTCACCCGAGAAAAAGACACGGTGCTGGAGAGAGCAGGTGAGATAGAGAGTAACTTATACCGTGGCCATGTGGAAAGAAAAGGGGCCTTTAGTGTTAACGGGCTGCAGGCCCAGGAGTTTCTGGCAACAGGTTTACAGGCATCTCAGGACGAGCCGCGTTACGGCTTTGATATGTTCATCAATGAAATGACAGCCAGCTACAAGACTCCCAATTTTATTCTGACCCTGGAGAATGATTCCATGCCGCCAACCTCCTACAGCAAGGAGGAAATTATCGCCTTCTGGGACACGATCAGCCGTAGCGTACGCGTGCGTCCCGGCGCGTTTTGAGTTTATATTTTTACACGGCGGAAATTGAAAACATATCGATAATAAAATGAAAGGATATTTTTGTAACAAGTCATCATAGTGTTGCAAATTGATTTTATAGAGAGGAGTGATATGTCTGGAATTGTTTGCCTGGGTGATGATACCACTCATGGTGGAAAGGTTATTGCCGCGTCGTCGACAATGTTTATCAATGGTATTCAGGTTGCCCTCGTCGGTGATTTAGTTTCTTGCCCAATACACGGAGTCAATCAGATTAAAGAAGGAGATTCAAGAGCATCAGAAAATGGGTTAAATGTTGTTGTTAATAACTGTGCTTGTGCCTGTGGATGCAAAGTCATTAGTTCTCACATCGAAAATACTATTGAGTCTTAACATTATGTGGCCTATCCCCAAAGTACCCGAAAAAAGTACAATTGCCAACTTGTCATACAAGCGATGGGGGATTGTTCTTATTTCTATGTTAATAGTTTGTGCTCTTTTAGGTTTTTCTTTATGGGGGGTTGATGAATATAAGAAAATAGAGTTTTTCCTTCTGCTTCCGGCATTTTTCATATGGTTATGTCTTTTTGGCGCAGCGCTGAATCGTTATGAACAGTCAAGCATTGCTCTTTCTGCCTGGAAAGAGGAAACTGAACGAACAAAGGCATTATGGCAGCACTGGAGTCGACAACAGTTGTCAGTGGTTGGAAATGTTATCCTTACTCCTGAGGACAAAGGGGCTGAGAGTTTGCTTGGGCCTTTGTCTGATATTCCAGCATATCCGGATAAAGTTAGACCGCTGTCGCATTCCTGGGGTTCCATCCGTGTTTTATCTGATATGATCGACAAACAGTTGGAGCAACAGTATCCGGGTTATCGGAAATATTTGCATACTGTTTATGTATTACAACCCTCCAGTTGGGACAAAAATAACGTAAGCCAGATTATTCTTTCACAATGGGATTTACTTCCCGAAGTGAATTATTCCGTTGAGTGTATTGAAAAATTTCACGACAATGTTAATTTTGATGGTTTGATATTAGTTCTTAGCTTCCAATGCTGGTTGACAGGTATACCGAAACAATCCAGCGAAATGGTCTCTGCTCAGCTTATATCATCATCAACTTTTTCCAAACGACATGCTATACCGGTACTTGCCGGATTAGGCCGTGTTATGCATCTGGATAATGATAACCTTGAAAAAGCTTTAGAAATGCTTTTTGAATACAATCGAATAGATAAGAGTGAGGTACGTCATGTTTGGCTTTCTGGTATAACTGCTGATATTACTTCAAAATTGATGCAGTATGCCGAACGATTTCAGTGGAAACTTCCAGAGAAACATCCTTTTTATTTAATTGATTTTTCTTTTGGTCCTCCCGGTGAAATGACATTCCCTGTTTCACTCGCATTGTTGGTTGACGCAGCTCAAAATACTGAAGCTAACCAATTATTAATTATCCAGGCATCACCTCAGTCCAGGCTGCTTTGTTTGATTACTCGGAAACATTACTTATGACCCAGAAAAAGGAATTGCAGTCGGCACGTTATGGATTTTGGGGGTATTTTATTTTAATTATTGGCCTTGCTGGTATAACTGCGTTTTTGCTGTTTATTAATCAGGATGCCTTGCTTAAGTATGGTCTGGCATATCGCCAAATTATGTCTGTATGGGGTGGTGTATTTTGTTTTTTATTTTTAGGCACTGTTTGCTCTCCTTTTTATTGGCGGAGGAAGCAAAGAAAAAAACAACGCAATTATTTACCACCGGATTCCTCGGGGGCTGAAACTAAAACAAATCCTGATGTGATGACAACAATCACAGTTTATACAGATTTAAAACAGCACCTTAATCTTCGTTATAGAGTCTTTTGGCGTCGCAAAGTCCGGTTATTATTAATCACCGGCGATGAAGCCGCGATTGAACAACTGGTACCCGGCCTACAACAGCAGCAGTGGCTTGAAGGCAACCGCACCGTGCTGATTTACGGCGGCAACCTGGCATCGGAGCCTGACCGCGAAAAATACACCGCGCTGCGTAAACTACGCCGCGGGCGCCCGCTGGACGGGATTATCCGTGTACTGCCTGAGTCGCCTAAGCTGACCCCACATATCAGCGACAGCGATTTACGCGGCCTGGAAAAAATCAGCGAACTGCTGCGTTATTCCGCTCCGGTCTGGCTGTGGCAACTGTGCAGCAGTCACTGGTCGCAGGGTACGCGTCCTGAGCAGGCGGTAGGCGCAAGCTTTCCACCACGCGCAAAAGAAGATGATGTAATCCGCCAGCTGGAACTGATGCTGCCGGCCCTACGGGCGCAGGGGATGAGTCAGGTCGCGGAAAACAGCAGCCACGACTTCCTGCTGCGCCTGAGCCAGCACCTGAACGACGGTGCTATTGCCCGCTGGGCTCAGCAGTTGCAGCCATGGTTCTTTGTTTCTCAGCAGCGCGTCCCGCTGCGTGGTCTGATGTTCAGCCTGTCGGAGAAGAAACCTGCCGGAATGTCAGCGGGGACAGCCGATGCTGAGAATTATGGATCACAGCGTCATGCCCTGACTCTGCCAGCAACCTGGCAGGGTATTGTTGACGACTGCACCCGCGTACGTGGCCGTCGTGTCGGTATGCCGTGGGAACGAGCGCTGGCCTGGGCACTGATGGCCATCATCAGTGTCTGGGGGGGAGGGATGCTGCTGTCGTTTGCGGTCAACCGGTCACAAATAGTTTCTGTTGCACAGCAGGCTCATGCTCTGGTGGAGCACCCTTCTGTATCGGATTACCAACTGACGGCCCTGCATGCTTTGCGTAATGATGCCGGTCGCCTGCTGCACCATATTCAGGACGGCGCGCCATGGTATCAGCGCTTTGGTCTTAACCATGATCAGCAGTTGCTTGACGCATTGCTGCCCTGGTACGGGGTGGCGAACAACCGTCTGATACGTGATCCGGCAAATGAAGCGCTTAAGCAGAAGCTCATTGCGCTGGTCAATTCGGCACCCAACAGCGACCAGCGGACACAGATGGCGAAACCGGGTTATGACCAGTTGAAAGCCTGGCTGATGATGTCCCGTCCGGATAAAGCTGATGGTGCATTCTACGCGCAAACCATGAAAACCGTGCAGCCGACGCGTTTAGGTATCTCAGCTGGCCTGTGGCAAAGCCTGTCACCGGATTTGTGGGCCTTCTACATCACCGAACTGCCAGCGCAGCCACAGTGGAAAATCACGCCGGATGCGCAACTGGTCAGCCAGAGCCGCCAGGTGTTGTTGCAGCAGATAGGACGGCGCAACGCGGAAAGTACGCTGTACGAGAACATGCTCAAATCCGTACGTCGTAACTTTGCCGATGTGTCTCTGGAGGACATGACTGGCGGTACCGATGCCCGTCGCCTGTTTACCACCGATGAGGTGGTGCCGGGCATGTTCACCCGTCAGGCCTGGGAGGGAGGGATTCAGCAGGCCATTGAGAAAGCGGCAAACTCCCGCCGCGATGAAATCGACTGGGTACTGAGCGACAGCCGGAAAACCGTTTCCTCAGACCTGTCGCCGGAAGCACTGAAAGCACGTCTGACGGAACGCTACTTCACCGACTTTGCCGGTAGCTGGCTGAGCTTCCTCAACAGCCTGCAACTTAATCCGGCAAACAATATTGCAGACGTCACTGACCAGCTGACGCTGATGAGTGATGTTCGCCAGTCACCGCTGATTGCCCTGATGAACACCCTCGCCTGGCAGGGGCAGGCCGGCCAGAAGAGTGAAGGCCTGTCGGACTCCATCATCAAATCGGCTAAAGACCTGGTAGGCGGGAAGGACAAACCGGTAATTGACCAGTCAGCCTCAGGCCCACAGGGCCCACTGGATGAAACCTTTGGACCGTTGCTAACACTTATGGGTAAAAACAACGGCAGCAACGTTATGTCGGCTGACAATTCACTGAGCCTGCAAACGTATCTTACCCGTATCACCCGTGTGCGTCTGCGTCTGCAACAGGTCGCCAGCGCCTCTGACCCTCAGGAAATGATGCAGAGCCTGGCGCAGACCGTATTCCAGGGCAAAAGCGTGGACCTGACCGACACCCAGCAGTACGGCAGCCTGATTGCTGCAAGCCTGGGCGAAGAGTGGAGTGGTTTTGGCAGCACCATGTTTGTGCAGCCGCTGACCCAGGCCTGGGAAACTGTGCTTCAGCCATCGGCAGCGAGCCTGAATGACAAATGGAGTCGTTCCGTGGTGGCGAACTGGCATACGGCATTTGACGGACGTTTCCCATTTGCTGTCAGCAAGAGTGATTCCTCTCTGCCAATGCTGGCTGAGTTTGTGCGTAAGGACAGCGGACGCATTGAGCGCTTCCTGACCACGGAACTCGGCGGTGTGCTGCATAAGGAGGGCAGCCAGTGGGTACCGGATAAGGTCAACAGCCAGGGACTGAACTTTAACCCAGCCTTCCTGCGGGCGATTAATCAGCTCAGCCAGCTATCGGATATCTTGTTTACCGACGGCAGTCATGGCATCAGCTTTGAACTACAGGCGCGTCCGGTACCGCAGGTGGTAGAAACGCAACTAACTATTGATGGACAAAAGCTACACTACTTCAACCAGATGGCAGACTGGCAGAGCTTCCGCTGGCCTGGTGACACCTACAAGCCCGGAACCATGCTGACATGGACCACCGTCAATGCGGGTGCACGTCTGTTTGGTGATTACAGCGGAACCTGGGGCTTTATTCGCTGGCTGGATGAGAGTAAACGAGAGCAGCTTGACCGCAGTCAGTGGATGATGAGTTTTACCGCGCCGGATGGTCGTACCCTACAGTGGGTACTGCGTTCACAACTGGGCAGTGGGCCGCTGGCGTTACTGGCACTGCGGGGCTTCACGCTGCCAGATCAAATATTTAGCGTAGATAGCGCGGCTATGGCGCAGGCGCTGATGACCAATACAGAAAACAGTGACATGGACGGAGTCGAATAATGGACGCTTTGCAGAATCTGGTTGTTGCCTGCCAGGCAGATGAAACCCTACTGCGACAGCAGGCGCAGTCACGTACCGAAAGCTGGCAGCGCTGGCTTACCCCGATCAGTGAGAACAGTCCTACAGGAGAAGACCCGGGTTATGACGATGATTTCCAGCGTATCCGGGAGGAGGTCAATAAACTTTCCAGTATTGATACCGGGCTGATTTGCCAGCTGGCTGAAAAGGTGCTGATCACTGTGGCCAAAGATGTCCGGATTGCTACTTACTATTGTTGGGCGCGCTTGCACCAGGACGGTGAAAACGGGTTTGCTGAAGGGCTTGAGTTACTGGCGGGATTACTAACCCAATATGGAACACAGCTCCATCCTCAGCGTGAGCGAAGCCGTAAACCGGCGCTGGAGTGGCTCGCAGGCTCTCGTCTACTTGACAGCCTGTTACTCTGGCCAGAAGTGGTACGCGACGATGCCCAGCGTACGACCGGAGCGTTGCTTCTCATCCGAGACAGTCTTGAAACTGAGCCTGAAGCGTCACGTCCAGATCTGAATGCCCTGTACAGCGCGCTGGGTTCCCGCCTGATGAAAGCCGGTGGCGTGGATGCGGTAATACCCCAGAACGCCAGCAGTAAAACACGCGCGCAGTGGGCATCTCACGCGGCAGAACAGGACGCGCCAGTGCTGAGCCACATCACGTCAGGTCAGGATTTGCTGGCTCAGGCCCGTACCCTGACGGGATATCTGCGTGAGCAACCCGATGGCTGGCTTGCCGCACACCGACTGATGAAAAGTCTGCGTCACGACACGCTGAGAGCGATCCCGGCACCGGATGCCGAAGGGAAAACGCGCATCGAACCGCCGCGGGCTGACCAGCGGGCAATGCTCAAACGGCTGTATTTGCAACAGAGCTGGCTGGAGATACTGGAACAAGCGGACAGCACTTTCTCGCGTGGCGCCAATCATCTCTGGCTGGATTTGCAGTGGTACATCCATCAGGCCCTGATTAAATCAGGCCAGGATGTGCTGGCCGATATCATTATCGCTGACCTGAAAGGGCTGCTGCGGCGCCTTCCCGGACTTGAAACGCTGGCCTTCAATGACGGCACACCCTTTGCTGATGAGGTCACGCTGAACTGGATAAACCAGAGCGTGCAGGACGAGATGTCCAACTGGCGGGATGAGCCTGTCAATGCCTTGAGTGAAACTGGCAACGATATTCTGGCCCTTGAACCGGAAGCTTTGGAGAAAGCTGACACGGATGGTCTGGATGCCACACTCCACTGGCTGCAAACGCGCCCGGGCACCGACACCACAAAAGACAAATGGTTGGTGCGTCTGCTGATGGCACGTGTGGCGGAGCAGAAGGGTAAGAATGAGCTGGCTCTGCATCTGCTGGGTGAGCTTGACGGTGCAGCACAGGCCATCACCCTCACGCAATGGACGCCAGCATTGTTGTTTGAAGTGAAATCGCGCCGCCTCAGGCTGCTGCGCATGAAAGCCGCCCGCAGCGAAACCGATAAGTCACGGCTTCAGCCAGAGATGGACCAGCTTCTGGCGGGCCTGATTGCGCTTGACCCGGCAGGCTGTGCGGTGCTTTGCGGGTAAAGCGACTGACATACCTTTAAAACACATTTATTCAGGTTCTTATGGATGATTTAACCCTGCGTTACTACGACGCTGAAATGCGCTATCTGCTGGAAGCCGGCGAAGAATTTGCCCGTGCTCACCCCGAGCAGGCGGCTATGCTCAATCTCGATAAAGCGGGCGCGCGCGACCCGTACGTGGAACGCCTGTTCGAGGGCTTTGCCTTCCTGATGGGCCGCCTGCGCGAGAAGCTTGACGACGACCTGCCGGAACTGACCGAAGGGCTGGTCAGCCTGTTGTGGCCGCATTACCTGCGCACCATTCCCTCGATGTCGGTGGTGGAGTTCACTCCTGTCTGGCGTGAGATGAAAGAACCGATGGGTATCGCCAGAGGTTTCGAGGTCAATTCGCGGCCGATCGGTGAAAAAGGCACGCGTTGTCGCTACACCACAACTAAAGAGATAACCCTTCAGCCACTGGCGTTGGAGCATGCCCGCCTGTCGACTGATCCTGACGGGCGCTCTGTCATCAGCCTGCGCTTCAGTTGTAGCCATCTTGCTGACTGGAGCCGTGTCGATCTCAGCCAGATCCCGTTCTATTTCAATGCTGACGCACCGCTGGCCTGCGCTATGCATGAAGCTTTTACCATGAATACGGCGCGTCTGTGGCTGCGCATGCAAGGTGACACGGACAGAAGGCCGATGGACGGGTATTTCACCGCACTGGGGTTTGGTGATGATGACAGGCTGTGGCCGAAGGGGGACAGCAGTTTCAGCGGTTACCAGTTGCTGCTGGAGTACTTCACCTTCCGCGAGAAATTTATGTTCATGGGGCTGCGCGGGCTGGAGGCCGTGATCTTTCCTTCTGAGCTTCCTTGGTTTGAAATCGACGTGGTGCTGGCGGAACGCTGGGAGCATGACTTCAGCTTTACCGAAAAGCACCTGCGCCTGAATTGCGTGCCGGTCATTAACCTGTTTCCGCTGGAATCCGATCCGCTGACGCTCAATTCTCTGCAAACCGAATACATGCTGCGCCCGATGCGCGTGCAGGATGGCCATACCGAGATATATACCGTGGATTCGGTGATGTCGTCGAGTCAGCATACCTACGTGCCGTTTTCGAGCTTCCGTCATAAGGGAGGAATGATGCGTCATGAAGCACCGGAATATTACTACCACACCCGCGTGCGCCGCGGTCCGTCCGGCCTGCATAACACCTGGCTCATTCTTGGCGGCGAAGCATTTGATAATCATACCGTCCCGGAAGACGAAAGCCTGTCGCTGACGCTCACCGGCACAAACGGTCAACTGCCACGACGTGCGCTGCAAAGCACCGTGCTTGATACGGTGATGAAAACCACTTCGGTCAGCATTGCCGTGCGCAACCTGTGCGCGCCGACGCTACCTTGTTACCCACCGGCGCAGGACCGTTTCCACTGGCGCGTGCTGAGTCACCTTGGCAGCGGATTTCTGTCGATGATGGATAATGCCGACGTGCTGCGCGGTACCCTGGCGCTGTATGAATGGACCGACAGCGAGATGAACCGTCGCCGCCTGGAAGCCATCATTGACGTGAAGCACAGTGAAACCGAACGCTTTGAGCAGGGCTATCTGGTGCGCGGCGTGCAGATTGAGGTGACCCTGGACAGCCATGGCTTTGCCGGGCGCGGTGACATCTGCCTGTTTGGCGAGATGCTGAGTCGTTTCTTTGCGCTCTACACCGACATTTATCTGTTTAACCGACTGATTATCATCCTGCAACCTACCGGAGAGCGCCTGGAATGGGAAGAGAAGCACAATCGCCGTATTCCCGGCTGAGCCCACGGCTGGAAGCCGACTTGCATCGTATGAACTTTTACCGTTTATGCCAGTTACTGGAGAAGCGTAACCCGGGCAGGCCGCTGATGGGCTCGACCAGTCACCCGGGGGATGATCCGGTACGCTTTGCCCCACATCCGGGGATGGGATTTCCGGCCAGTGAGATGAAAGCCGTGGAATATGATGAGGAGGATGACAGCCGGCCACCACTCATCCGCACGACCTTTATGGGAATGTACGGTGTCGACTCACCCTTGCCGACGGCGTATCTCGATGACATCGCTCAGCGTCGGGAAGGGCATGATGCACTACAGGGTTTTCTGGATATCTTCAGCCATCGCATTCTGACGCAGTTTTACCGTATCTGGCGTAAATACTCTTATCCGGCCACCTTTGAACCCGGTGGTACGGACAGCATCTCGCAGTCACTGCTGGGCCTGGTGGGGTTGGGTATTCCCGGCACAGCAGACCACATTGCCACACCGGTATCCCGTTTTCTGGCTTTGCTGGGTGTCCTACAGCAACCGGGCAAAACGCAGGAGGGGATGCAGGCGCTGGTGACTTTGCTGGCCCCGGAAACCACCGTGAAGGTTAGCCCGTACTGCCTGCGGCCGGTGGAAATTGGTCAGCCAATGGGCTTTTACGGTGATGACGATTTTCTGTTGGACGGCAACACGCCACTGGGTGACGAAGCGATGGATGCGGGTAGCCAACTGCTGGTTGCGCTTAGGACGGATAATGAACAGGAGGCACAGGGCTGGAAGCCGGACGGTCTGCTGTATCAGGACTTTATGGTGATGCTTCGTGTCTGGCTCGGTTGGCGTTTTAAGGCAAAACTCACCCTGACCACCCGGACCCGACTTCTTGCCGTTCCGCCGCTTGGTGAAGGCCCTTTCTGGCTCGGGATGAACGGCGTGCTGGGGGCTGATGAGGGGGAGTTTACAGACGATATCCCACCGACCTTTACGACGGAACTGGGCTATTACACCGGCCTGAAGCCGGCAATATCACAACAAGGAAACCGACGTGTTACGTACAAGTTCAATTAAACACGCGAGCTTGCTGCCTGCTCTGCTGGCATTCAGCCTGACGGGGTGCGGGGTGACGCAGGGCATCACTGATGGCACCAAATCGGCATTTAACTCCGTGTTCTACAAAAAAATTAAGATGCTGCACCTGGATTTCACGGCGCGTGAAGCGTTAAACACCGATTCCCGCGAAAATAACTCACTCTCCGAGCCGGTGGTAGTCCGCGTCTATCAACTGAAAGACCGCAAAATCTTCGATAAAACGGTTTACCAGCAACTCCTGAAAGATGGCGAAACCATCCTGAAAGCCGACCTGCTGACGACCCGAGATGTGGTCGTAAAACCGGGTGGTGATACAAATCTTGATATGCCAATGGAAGAAGAAACGCAGTTTGTCGCGGTAGTCGGCCTGTTTCGTCACCCGGACCTGGACAACAATACCTGGAAGCAGGTTCTAAAACGTGAAGATCTCGATCCGGATAAGCCGCGCATTCTGGAGGCCGGGAATAACCACCTGACGTTACAGCCATTGAAGGATGACTGATGCCAAAGGGACATAATACGCCATCGCTGTATGAAATGCTGAGCGGCAATTTCTCAGGTGGCCTGAACCTCAACCAGGTCAGCGAACAGAATCAGGTGATTTTATCAGTACTCGATAACATGCAGCGCATCCTCAACTGCCGCGCTGGTACGCTGGCTCACCTGCCAGACTACGGCATGCCGGATATGACAAAAATCCTCCAGGGGATGCCCGGAACCGCCCATCAGCTGATCACCACACTGTCGGCCGTGTTGCTGAAATATGAGCCGCGCCTGAATCGAATTAACGTGGTGATGCAGGAACAGATTCAGGCCGGTGAGCTTCGCTACGCCATTGACGCGGAGCTGAAGGGGGTGGGGCTGGTGCGCTACGGCACGGAATTTATGCCCGAGGGCAGGGTATTAATCCGTCATCTGAAACAACAGCAATACCTCGATGCACGAGCCGCCATCTAGTTATTACTCAGGTTAAAACAGTTATGACAATAAATTCTGAACGCCAACTTAAAACCGGCGGGGATCCGCGCACGCTTGCGGATTACGCTGCCTTGCGCGAAGAAATGAACAAGCTCACCCATCCGGCACGCCCGGATGTGAACTGGCAACACGCGGAAACGCTCTGTCTGTCACTGTTCGGGCATAACGGTGTGGAGCTACAAACGGCTGCCTGGTATACGCTCGCCCGTACGCATCTGGCCGGATTGTACGGTATGAATGAGGGGCTTGCGGTACTTGCTGCACTGGTAGCCCGCCAGTGGGGAAACCTCTGGCCACAGCCTGTCCATGCGCGAATCGAAATCCTCAGTGCACTCAGCAAGCGCCTGCAACAGGTAGTACGAACGCTATCGCTGACGTACGCTGACTTAGGGCAGCTGTATCAGTCTGAAGAGCATCTGAGCGCTTTGGGGGACGTCTTGCAGCGTATGGAACTCAAGCATGCTACTCAGCTTGATGCTCTGCGCACGATGATGCAGAACGCAGCAGTGCGTCTGGAAAACAGCGAAAATACGGACATGAGTCTGCACGGTGACGCATTGGGTGCTACGGAAATTCACCTCGTCGAACCGACTGAGCGTAGTAAATGGGTTTATGTGGTTGAGCCCGAGCCGGTGCTGAACGTTGAGGTGGTTAAAGAACCTCCGGTGTCGATGAAACCCTGGAAGCCATTTGCTGCTGGTATGTTAACCATGCTGGTGGCAGCCAGTGTCGTCGTAGGAGGATGGCAGATGTTGCATGCGCCAGATTCGGCACAAGCGCAGCTAGCCGCGGCTCTGGCTCCTCTACCTCAAGGGCTATCTACAGGGCAATTAGAGGAGCTGCAACAAACGTCACCGTCACCGGAACCGGGGATTGGCAGGACACAACAGCTGTTAGCGCAGCTTTTACAGTTGAAACCAGACTGGGCAGTGAGCTTCGGCGACCGTCTGGTGCAGCAGGCGCTGACGCTGTGGCCGGAAGAGGCCAAACCCCTGGCGCAACATTGGCAGAAACAGATGAGTATCGCTGCGCTAGCAGATTTAGATCTGAATGGATGGCATCAGGGTATGGCGCAGTTGCAGCAGTTGACGAACAAGCTGAACGCACTGGATGAACAGAAGGGGAAGTACATGACGGTGAGTGAACTGAAATCAGACGTGTTTGCCATGTCGCAGTCATTTAGCCAAACCATACCGCTTGAGGAGCAGCTTCGTCTGCTTTCCACTCTACCTGCCGGGCAACCCCGGTCAGCAGCGCAGCAAAACAAGGTCGAACAACATCTTCAGCAGTTGATTGTTAGCTACGCCCTGCTGAAGCACAAAAAAGAACAATAAGACTGGCGAAAAACACGGAGTTAACATGTCAGTAAGAGAGCGTTTTTTTAAGAAAGTGCAGCAGAATAACGTAAATAAACCGATTCATATTAATACGGCTGAAGCCGAAGTCAGGGCTTTTTGTCAGCGGATGGATGATCTTGCACAGCAAATTATTGTTTGGTTTGAGGGTTCTGGTATTGAAGTCCTGTTATCCCAAAAGCATATCACCGATTTGAGTACGGTCGGCTACAGCCTCAGTAGCAGTATATGTCGTTATGTCATCACGACTGTCATTCTGCGAAATGGAGATCGCAGCGTCAGCATTATGCCAGAACAGATCATCAGGGGATCAGAGAAGGGGTGTATGACAATGTGCATTAATGCCCCCGGCAGTATATCGGGGGAGAGGATATACCATTTAAGTATGGCGCCTGAAACAGGCTGGTATATTCGTCACGGACATCAAAGTGTGAAAGAGAATGTTCTCATGACGGAGGACTATTTTTTCCAGTCAGTCGACTGTCTGGCCTGAACGTAAGCCAGCCTGGTGGGAGGTCACGGTAACGTAGTTGATATATATTAACTACGTTAACTTATTAAGCATGACTAAACAATGTTGCCCTACGGTACTCCTTCTTAAATAGGTAAGCGCTAATATTTAAGGGGGGGCGGTAACCAAACTACAAGCTGGATATTTACCGTATATCATGCTTTTTATCTGCCTTAAGCGAAACTGCTCAAATCAAACTGCAAAACAACAAACCAACGACGAACGTGAGGACAAAATACTGTGGCAATGCTATAAACCTTAGAGCCCACAAAAATATAAAGTCGTAGGAAAAACTATGCTAAGAAATATTAGTGTCAGAACCTTCATTGTCTATTTCCTTTTATGTGTGTTTTTGGTAAGTGATGGAGTTATAGCGCTATTTTCAGGGAGTTTTTCGCTTTTTATTGCAGTCATTATCGTACAATGTATCGCCTTAATTTTACTCTGGGCGTATATGACAAAATATCTTGTGACGCCGATCAATACTGTGAAAAAAAGTATTGAAGAAGTGACGTCAGGCAATCTAGGCGTGTCGATCCCTGAATTCGGCAACAACTGTGCGGGACGACTGATCCCGGGCATTAATAGTCTCTCCAGCAACATTGCAACGCTGGTCCGTGAGATCCGCGCCTCCTCGCAAACCGCGATGACCCTGTCAGATCAGCTTTCTTCACGCAGCGCGCAGCTTTCCGTTAAAACAGAACAGCAGTCAGCTTCGCTGGTGCAAACGGCAGCCAGCATGGAAGAGATGGCTGCAAGTACAAAAAATAATGCCGACAATACCCGTTTAGCCAGCGAACAGGCGAATATCGCGACGTTGCAGGCGCGTAAAGGCGGAGAGTTAATGGGGCAGGTCGCGAACAATATGCAATCAATTACCGACTGCGCCCAGCAAATGACAGAAATTATCTCGCTGATTGACGGTATCGCTTTTCAGACCAATATTCTGGCGCTTAACGCCGCCGTTGAAGCGGCAAGAGCGGGCGACCATGGAAAAGGTTTTTCAGTGGTCGCTGGTGAGGTCAGAAGCCTGGCGCATCGTAGCGCCGAAGCGGCAAAAAATATTAAGTCATTGATTGAAGTCACCAGCCATAACGTGACGCAGGGCGTTAACGTAGTCTCTGAAGCTGAAAAAAACATGCACGACATCGTTACCGGCTCGGGCAACGTGAGCCGACTGATGGATGAAATTTCCGCCTCAACATCGGAACAAGAAAAAGGGATTTCACAAATCACGCTGGCATTGTCAGAGCTGGAACGCGTAACACAGAGCAATGTGTCGATGGTTGAAGAACTCAACGGTTCGTCAGATGTGCTGCGCAATCAGGTGATTGAACTTCAGACACGAACACGTAATTTCCGTCTGAAGAGCGAGTACCAGGCTGATAATGCGTTAATAAGCCGCGAATGGGTGGTGAATTCCTGAGCATATTCAGGATGATGCCTCACATAATTATTGCTTAACCCTCGACGAAAGCTAGACTGACACCGAAAGAGATAAATCGGTGGAGGCGCTGTGGAGAGCATTAAAGGGTCTGAAGTTAACGTACCTGACGCGGTTTTTGCATGGGTACTTGATGGGCGCGGGGGCGCAAGGCCGCTTGAAGATCAGGATCACATCGACAACGAACACCCATGCTGGCTGCACCTCAACTACACGCACCCGGACAGCGCCGAGTGGCTCGCGTCCACGCCGCTATTGCCTAACAACGTTCGGGATGCGCTGGCGGGAGAAAGTCTCAGACCTCGCGTCAGCCGGATGGGTGAGGGGACGTTAATAACACTGCGTTGCATAAACGGCAGTACGGATGAGCGTCCGGATCAGCTGGTGGCAATGCGTGTCTATATGAATGAACGATTGATTGTTTCCACCCGTCAGCGAAAAGTGCTGGCGCTGGATGACGTCATTAACGATCTGAAAGAGGGCACGGGGCCTACGGATTGCGGAAGCTGGCTGGTGGATGTATGTGATGCGCTGACCGATCATGCCAGCGAGTTTATTGAAGAACTCCACGATAAAATCATCGATCTGGAAGACAACCTGCTCGATCAGCAAATTCCCCCACGTGGTTTTCTGGCGTTGTTGCGAAAACAGCTTATTGTTATGCGCCGCTATATGACCCCGCAGCGCGACGTCTATGCGAGACTGGCCAGCGAACGCATGAGCTGGATGAATGACGATCAGCGTCGCAGAATGCAGGATATTGCTGACCGGCTGGGACGTGGTCTGGACGAAATTGATTCGTGTATCGCCAGAACGGCGGTCATGGCGGATGAGATAGCACAGGTAATGCAGGAGTCATTAGCCAGGAGAACCTATACCATGTCGCTGATGGCGATGGTTTTTTTGCCAAGTACGTTCTTAACCGGGTTGTTTGGCGTCAATCTTGGGGGGATCCCCGGCGGTGAATATCACTATGGCTTCACCACGTTTTGCGTCATGTTAGTGGTTTTGATTGGGGGTGTTGCATGGTGGTTGCATCGTAGTAAATGGCTGTAAATTTACGCATTTTCTAATGCTGCGACTGCTTCAAAACGACATTTTAATTGAGCGAAGTCAATAAACTTAGACCATGTTAGGTGCAATATTACTCCCGCAGGTGAATGCAACGTCAAGCGATGGGCGTTGCGCTCCATATTGTCTTACTTCCTTTTTTTGAATTACTGCATAGCACAATTGATTCGTACGACGCCGACTTCATAGTCGGCTTTTTTTTGCCTCCTTTTTATCTGCGTCTACCCTTTAGGGGTAAGCACCCAAATCTGGAGGAAAAGATGAGTATGCTACTTGCCCTGCAACGCCTGAACACATGGCAGTCCGATCCGGTGCCCACCGATCCGACCCCAATTCCCGATCCCATCCCGCGTCCGCAGCCGATGCCGGATCCGCCACCGGACGAAGAACCGATTAAATTGTCGCATCGTTAGCGGAGATCTGCGAGGATACGCGCCATCTGACTGCAATCATTACCATGAGAGTATATTGTGACCGCTTTTTCCACGCTGAACGTTCTGCCTGAAGCCCAACTGACAAACCTGAATGAGTTGGGTTACCTCACTATGACCCCTGTCCAGGCCGCCGCGCTGCCGGCTATCCTTGAAGGCCGGGATGTGCGCGTGCAGGCGAAAACCGGTAGTGGAAAAACGGCTGCATTTGGACTCGGCCTGTTGCAGCATATTGATGCAACCCTGTTTCAGACCCAGTCCCTGATACTCTGCCCGACGCGCGAGCTGGCCGACCAGGTCGCGGGTGAGCTGCGTCGTCTGGCGCGTTTTTTGCCTAACACTAAAATTTTAACGCTCTGCGGCGGACAACCGTTCGGTGCGCAGCGCGATTCCCTTCAACACGCGCCGCATATCATTGTGGCAACGCCGGGCCGTCTGCTCGATCACCTGCAAAAAGGCACCGTTTCACTCGATGCACTGCAAACGCTGGTGATGGATGAAGCTGACCGCATGCTGGATATGGGCTTCAGCGATGCGATTGACGAAGTGATCCGCTTTGCGCCAGCCACGCGTCAGACGCTGCTTTTTTCTGCCACCTGGCCAGAGGCGATTGCGGCGATCAGCGGGCGCGTGCAGAAGAACCCGCTGACCATTGAAATCGATACTGTCGATGCATTGCCAGCGATTGAGCAGCAGTTCTTCGAGACGTCGCAGCAGGGCAAAATTCCACTGCTGCAAAAATTGCTTAGCCAACACCAGCCAGCGTCCTGCGTGGTGTTCTGTAATACCAAAAAAGATTGTCAGGCGGTGTGCGATGCCCTGAATGATGCCGGACAGAGCGCATTATCGCTGCATGGCGATCTGGAGCAGCGCGATCGCGATCAGACGCTGGTGCGTTTCGCTAACGGCAGCGCTCGCGTGCTGGTTGCAACGGATGTGGCGGCTCGTGGCCTGGATATCAAATCGCTTGAACTGGTGGTGAATTTCGAACTGGCATGGGATCCGGAAGTGCATGTCCACCGCATCGGGCGTACCGCGCGTGCGGGTAACAGCGGTCTCGCGATCAGCTTCTGCGCGCCTGAAGAGGCGCAGCGCGCTAATATTCTTGCGGAAATGCTGCAACTGAAACTCAACTGGGTGAATGCCCCCGGTAATATCAGCATCGCTCCGCTGGCGGCGGAAATGGCCACCCTGTGCATCGACGGCGGTAAAAAAGCCAAAATGCGTCCCGGTGACGTTCTGGGGGCGTTAACAGGGGATATCGGTCTCGACGGGGCAGATATTGGCAAGATCACGGTCCATCCTGCACATGTCTACGTAGCAGTTCGCCAGTCGGTTGCGCATAAGGCCTGGAAACAGTTGCAGGGCGGGAAGATTAAAGGGAAAACCTGCCGTGTTCGGCTGCTGAAGTAAGGGAAAAAAGCGTCTCAGAAGCACTGTCTGAGACGCAGTCAGGTTATTTCACTTCCACCACGTTCAGGCGCAGTTCATCGAATTGCGCATCCTCTTCCTCTGGCTGCCAGCCAGCAGGCTGCATCGGGATCTCTTCGCGGTCAAACGCCAGATCCCCGCCGTTCACCACCTCTGAACCGTGGTTAATCCCTTTGAAATCGAAAAGTTCAACATCGGCGAGGTGCGAAGGCACCACGTTCTGCATGGCGCTGAACATGGTTTCGATGCGGCCCGGATAGCGTTTATCCCAGTCACGCAGCATTTCGCCAATGACCTGACGTTGCAGGTTCGGCTGTGAGCCGCACAGATTGCACGGAATGATAGGGAAGGCTTTGGCCTGAGAGAAACGCTCAATGTCTTTCTCGCGACAGTAGGCGAGCGGGCGGATCACGATGTGTTTGCCGTCGTCACTCATCAGCTTCGGTGGCATTCCCTTCATTTTGCCGCCATAGAACATATTCAGAAACAGCGTTTGCAGAATGTCGTCCCGGTGATGACCCAGCGCAATCTTGGTGGCGCCCAGTTCGGTTGCGGTGCGGTACAGAATGCCGCGACGCAAACGTGAGCAAAGCGAGCAGGTCGTTTTGCCCTCTGGGATCTTCTCTTTTACAATGCCGTAGGTATTCTCTTCTACGATTTTGTACTCAACGCCCAGGTTCTCAAGGTACTCCGGCAGGATATGCTCCGGGAATCCTGGCTGTTTCTGATCGAGGTTAACCGCGACCAGGGAAAAGTTCACCGGTGCGCTTTGCTGTAGATTGCGCAGGATCTCCAGCATGGTGTAGCTGTCTTTACCGCCCGACAGGCAGACCATGATGCGATCGCCTTCTTCAATCATGTTGAAGTCTGCAATGGCTTCGCCCACGTTACGGCGCAGTCGCTTTTGCAGTTTATTCAGGTTGTACTGTTCTTTCTTGTTAATCTCTTGATTTTGTTGCATCTATTCGTTACTCAGATCTCAAATGGGGCACAGGGTGAGAAAACGATTTCAAAGCGTCAGCTTCGTGTTCATCTCTTCTATCCATGTAGCATAGATTTCATACACCATCTGCGCATTTACGTGCCCCATCTGGTTAGCGATAAAAGACGGGTTTGCGGCTACCGGTAAAAACCAGCATGCGAAAGTGTGTCGTGTATGGTACGGATTGCAGCGCCGAATGCCAGCACGATTTACAAATGAGCCCCTCAAAGAAGTTTGGTTAAGACTAACGGGTTGTCTACACTTACAGCTTACGCAGTAAAAACGGAGGTGAAAATGTCTGACCGTCCCGTTAATGGTGACCATCCTGATTATAATCCCAGCCCGGATAACCCGGAAAAGGATGGAAGAAAACCGAAAGATGATCCTGGCTCAGCGCCTGAATCAGGCGATAAAGATCCAGAGTAATGACCAGCCGCCTTTACGAAGGCGGTTTTAAAACCCATTACGGCCTCGCTATGCGCAACGCTATTCACGATATTCCGATACCCGCTCAGAACCCCCTGTTTTGCCGGACGAGAAGGTGAGATAAAGCACCGATCTCATCCCCGCGTTCCAGCACGTTTTACAGTTCTCCTGCTACGCTTTTGAGGGGGACAAGGGAGCGCTTCTATGAAAAATAAAGACGAACAGACAGGATTAGTTGGGCTGGCGATTGGTGCCGCCGTTATCGGGCTGGTTTCAGCGCAGAAGATCATCAACCGTGAAAGTATTGTCGATGAGCTGGTGAGGCTCGGCAGGCAGAAGGGGGATGGTGTCGAAGATGAGGTCTTTTTAAAAGCGGCTGAGTTAGTGAGAAAAGGGGTATAAGCGATGGCTGAAATTCGTCATGCACAGTGTCATTGTGGGGCGGTGAAATTTACTGTTGAGCTGACGGACGGCCTGAATACCGCACGGCGATGTAGCTGCTCGTTTTGCAGGATGCGCGGGGCAGTAGTGGTTTCCGCGCCGTTGACGGGTATTAAGGTGACGCAGGGCGCGGACACGCTCACAGAGTACCGTTTCAACACCGGCACGGCGCGCCATTTCTTCTGCTCGGTTTGCGGTATTTACACGTTCCATCAACGACGTTCCAATCCCAATGAATATGGTGTGAATGTCGCCTGTCTGGAAAATGTTACGCCATTCGACTTCCCGGAAGTGGCGGTAATGGATGGGATAAATCACCCTATGGATGGCGACAGCGGGGTAATTGGCTATCTCTCTTTTCGCAAAGAACAGGCGAAACAGAGATAAAATTAGCCCGCAGATCGCTGCGGGCTAACGGGATTAGAACTGGTAAACCAGACCTAACGCTACGATGTCATCCGTACCGATGCCATTGTTTTTGTAGAATGAATCATCTTCATCCAGCAGGTTGATTTTATAATCAACATAGGTGGACATGTTTTTGTTGAAATAGTAGGTAGCACCGACGTCAGCGTATTTCACCAGGTCTTTATCGTCCTGTCCATTGCCCAGATCTTTACCTTTGGACTGTAAATAGGAAACAGCCGGGCGCAGACCGAAATCGAACTGATATTGTGCGGTCACTTCAAAGTTCTGGGTTTTATTTGCAACCGCATCTGCATTGTCGCCGTACGGCGTCATATTGCGGGTTTCGGAATACATTGCAGCCAGGTAAATGTTGTTGGCATCGTATTTGAGGCCTGCGGTCCATGCATCCGCAGTATCACCGCCCGCAGTAGTGTAATTTACCTGATCGTTAGTACGGTCAGATGAAGCATATGCCGCGCCTGCGCTGAAGCCCATGCCGAAATCGTAGGTTGCGGAGATACCGTAACCGTCACCATTTTCATGACGTGTATCACGACCGTTGTTGGTCCCTTCATTAGTAGAGCAGAAATTCTCATCGCAGTTATTACCTTCATTATTACCCTGATACTGCACCGCGAAGTTCAGACCCTGCACCAGACCAAAGAAGTCGGTGTTACGGTAGGTCGCCACGCCGTTTGCACGACCGGTCATAAAGTTATCGGCATAAGTATAAGAGTCGCCACCAAATTCTGGCAGCATATCGGTCCAGCCTTCTACGTCGTACAGGACGCCATAGTTACGGCCGTAATCGAAGGATCCGTAGTCGCCTACCTTCACACCCGCGAAGGCCAGACGCGTCCAGGACTGATTGTCAGAGCCTTCGGTGTTGTTTGCCTGAATGTTGTATTCCCACTGCGCGTAACCGGTCATCATGTCGTTGATTTGGGTTTCACCTTTGAAACCCAGACGCATATAGGTTTGGTCGCCATCTTTTGACGCATCGTCAGAGAAATAATGCAGACCATCTACTTTGCCATACAGATCCAGTTTATTGCCGTCTTTATTATAAATTTCAGCTGCGTGAGCGGCTCCAGCCATTAACAAAGCGGGGATCATCAGTGCCAGTACTTTTCTTTGCATTTTGATTATTCCTTTGCAGTTATTTTTTTATTGCTTAGTGAACTTTCCGGGCTGGAAAGCTGTCCCATGCTAAATCACACTGAGGGCTGATGAATAAAATATAATTGTTACGGGTTGAGTAAAATCTAAAGCAAATGATGCGTTTGAAATAACAATTGATGCCGTGAATTAATCGTTATAATCAATACAAAATAAAAATTATTAATTACGTGGAAAACAAGGTAATCTCCACGCCGTTATATGCCTTTAAGATTTTTTCATCCATAATTCACGTGAATATTGTTCAGAACGTTGAGGCAATTTTCACCGAACTTCTGGATTAGCCCGGTGCACGTGCATCGGGCTTTTTTATGGCAAAAAAATGCCCGGACAAGCCGGGCATAACGGTTATTCGCTGGTTGATTTTTCCGCTTTCCCCGCCAGCTGTGCAAGGAAGTCATAACGCTTCTGAAGATCCGCTGCCGCGTCCCTCCATAGCTGCTCTGCTACTTCTGGTTGTTGAGCGTTCAGCCTGCGGAAACGCTGCTCCTGAAGTAAGGTTTCGGCAAGGGCGTCTGAAGGCGGACGTGAATCCAGCGCCAGCGGTAATTTTCCTTCATCGGCACGGCGCGGGTCAAAGCGGTACAGCGGCCAGAAGCCGGTTGCGGTAAGCTGACGCATCTGGTCGTGGCTAAGCGCCAGATCGTAGCCATGCTCCTCACACGGGCTATAGGCGATGATCAGCGACGGGCCAGGATACGCTTCCGCTTCCTGAATGGCTTTCACCGTCTGGTTAAGCTGCGCGCCCAGCGAAATCTGAGCGACGTAGACGTGTCCATACATCATCATGCTGACGCCCAAATCTTTACGCGCCTTACGTTTGCCATGCTCACCAAATTTCGTGACCGCACCCAGTGGCGTTGCTTTCGAGGCCTGTCCGCCGGTGTTGGAATAACACTGAGTATCAAGCACCAGAATGTTAACGTTTTCGGTGAGGCTCAGGACGTGATCAAGACCACCGAAACCAATATCGTAGGCCCATCCGTCGCCACCGATCAGCCAGATAGATTTTTCAACCAGCGCGTCAGCATCGGTCAGCAGTTGTTCAGCCCCTTCAACACCCTGAAGCGCGTGGCGCAGCTCAGCAACCTGTGCGCGACGAACGTCAGGCGTGGCCTCCGCATGCAGGGCGTCATTCAGCTCTGCCGGGATTTTATCGGCAAACTGTTCCAGCAGACGCATTACGCGGGCGCGGTGCTGATCGACCGTCAGGCGGAATCCCAGACCAAATTCTGCGTTATCCTCAAATAACGAGTTTGCCCAAGCCGGGCCGCGGCCATACGCGTCGGTGGTATAAGGCGTGGACGGCAAGTTCCCCCCATAGATTGACGAGCAGCCCGTCGCGTTGGCAATCAGCATCCGGTCGCCGTAAAGCTGGGTAAGCAGTTTGATGTACGGCGTTTCACCGCATCCGGAACACGCCCCGGAGTACTCGAAGAGGGGGGTGATAAGCTGCGAGGTACGAATGTCAATACGTTCCAGCTTGTTGCGATCGATTTCGGGCAGGTCGAGGAAGAAGTCATAATTCACTTTCTCTTCTTCAACATGTTCCAGACGCGACATCATATTAATGGCTTTGATTGAGGGATCCTGACGATCTTTCGCCGGGCACACCTCGACGCACAGGTTACAGCCGGTACAGTCCTCTGGTGCCACCTGAAGAACATATTTCTGGCCACGCATATCACGGGATTTTACATCCAGCGAGTGCAGACTTTCCGGTGCGTCCGCCATCGCTTCTGGCGACACCACTTTGGCGCGAATGGCCGAGTGCGGGCAGGCCGCCACGCAATGGTTGCACTGGGTGCACAGCTCTTCTTTCCAGATAGGGATCGCTTCGGCAATGTTGCGTTTTTCCCAGCGGGTCGTGCCCATCGGCCAGGTGCCATCAGGCGGAAGCGCAGAGACGGGAAGAGTGTCGCCCAACCCGGCAAGCATCGCCGCCGTAACGGTTTTGACGAAATCCGGGGCAGCGTCAGACACCACTGGCGGCCGGTTCGGGCTGCTGGTATTGACCGGCTGCAACGGCACCTCGAACAGCGACTCGCGGGCCAGCGCCAGCGCCTGCCAGTTGCGCTCAACCAGCTCCTGACCTTTGCTGCTGTAGCTTTTGGCTATCGCCCCCTGGAGCTCCATCAGCGCGCTGTCGCCCGGCAGAATATTGGTCAGATGGAAGAACGCCATCTGCATAACCGTATTGATACGCGCGGCCAGGCCGCACTCGCGGGCGATCTTCGCGGCGTTAATGACATACAGGCGCGCCTGTTTCTGATTTAGCACCGCCTGGACTTCCTGGGGCAGTCGTGCCCAGACCTCATCGGCGCTATACGGGGTGTTGATCAGGAAAATACCGCCGGGCTTCAGGCGCTCGGCCATCTGGTATTTATCGATAAACTGGAGCTGATGACAGCCAACAAAATCCGCCTGAGAAATCAGGTATGCCGAGCGGATTGGATGTTCGCTGACGCGCAGGTGCGAGACGGTCAACCCGCCCGCTTTTTTGGAATCGTAAACGAAATACCCTTGCGCATACCACGGCGTGGAGTTACCGATAATTTTGATGTTGTTCTTGGTCGCCGAGACGCTGCCGTCGCTGCCCAGACCGTAGAACAGCGCTTCCAGTTTCGCATTCGAGGGCAGGGTGTTTTCCGGCAAAGGGAGAGAAAGGTTAGTCACGTCATCATAAATGCCGACCGTAAAGCGCGGCTTCGGTTTTGCCTCGCGCAGTTCAGCAAATACGGCCAGGACGCACTCCGGCCCGAACTCTTTGGAAGACAAACCATAACGCCCGCCAATGACGCGCGGCAGCGTTTCGCGTTCACCGTGATTAAACGCCTCAGCCAGAGCGGTCATTACATCAAGGTAAAGGGGTTCAGCCTGCGCGCCAGGCTCTTTGGTGCGGTCAAGTACCGCCACGGCACGCGCGCTTTCCGGCAGGGCTGCGAGCAGATGTTTCGCAGAGAATGGACGGTAGAGGCGAACTTTTAGTACGCCAACTTTTTCACCACGCGTAAGAAGCTCATCGACCACCTCTTCGCAGGTGCCGATGGCGGAGCCCATCAGGACGATCACGCGCTCGGCCTGCGGATGACCGTAATATTCAAATGGCTTATATGCGCGACCCGTCGCAGCGGAAAAATCGTCCATCGCCTGTTCGACGTGCTCATATACCGCGTTGTACCACGGGTTTGTCGCCTCGCGGGACTGGAAATAGGTATCCGGGTTGGCAGAGGTACCCCGGATCACCGGATGTTCCGGATTGAGGGCCCGAGCGCGATGGGCATCAATGTCAGCCTGCGGCAGCAGGTTCAGTATGGTGTCATCCGGCAGCGGAACGATTTTATTGATCTCGTGAGAGGTGCGAAAACCATCGAAGAAATGAATAAATGGCACTCGGCTTTTCAGCGTGGCGATATGCGAAATCAGCGCGAAGTCCTGTGCTTCCTGCACGCTGCTGGCGCAGAGCATAGCGCAGCCGGTCTGACGCACGGCCATCACGTCTGAGTGGTCGCCAAAAATAGAGAGCGCGTGTGTGGCTACAGTACGTGCGGCGACGTGCAGGACAAACGGCGTTAATTGTCCTGCCAGCTTGTAAAGCGTGGGGATCATCAACAGCAGCCCCTGAGACGAGGTGAACGAGGTCGACAGGGCACCGGTCTGCAACGCACCATGCACGGTGGCAATGGCGCCGGCTTCGGACTGCATCTCAACAACCCGCGGGACATCGCCCCAGACGTTTTTTACCCCATTACCAGCCCAGGCGTCAGCCTGTTCAGCCATAGTGGAGCTTGGGGTGATGGGGTAGATGGCGATAACTTCGCTGGTGCGAAACGCAACAGACGCGACTGCACCATTGCCGTCAATAGTTTGCATAGGACAACACCCTTACATTGCGCAAAAATGAAGGGCCTGTAAAACGACGACAGACCCTGAATATTATCTGTGTATTTTAGCAAAGCTCAGGTTTTACGATTTTCGCTTTTGTGTCCTTGGTATGCGCTGTATCAATGACTGGATGGCTATTCGCGATAAAAAATTGCGAGAAATTGTTACCAGAGCGCATAAATACGCACATCCGCTCTCGACGATGCGGCGCGTGATGCCTATTATGCATAGGTTTCGCTTTAACTATGGGGAGGAAGGTATGCGTTCTGCATTTTGGGTCGGATGTGCCGCGTTACTGTTGTCGGCATGCAGCAATGAACCTGTACAGCAGGCGACTGCGGCACACGTTACGCCAGGTATGCGAGCGGCTATGTCCAGTTCAGGCCAGGCCAACTGCGCAATGATCGGAGGATCACTCTCCGTTGCCCGTCAGCTCGACGGCTCCGCTATCGGCATGTGCGCGTTGCCAAACGGCAAACGCTGTAGTGAGCAGTCGCTTGCCGTAGGATCGTGCGGGAGTTACTGAGTTATTCAACTCGCTTAAACATTAAAGACTTATTGGCTGTCGCCAGCGTTAACTGGTCTTCGGTCAGGTCTACCTGAGCGCCTGTGCGTAGCATATCGGCGAGGGTCTGATCCAGTTCATTAAGCTGCGGCTCGGTGCAGAGTTTCCGCGTCATTGCCAGCGTTTTGACCGTCAACTCTCCTTCGGACAATTTTCCCTGGCCGTTGAAGCCGTTGCACATTGTGCCGGAGACGGCAATGTTGTTAATCAGGCTGATACTGGGCTGCGCGCTGAACCGAATTTCAGGCTGCGTTTTCAGGCCCTTAACCGCTTTTCCATCAACGTTTTCCAGCACGAAACGGTGATTCTCTAACTGATCGGTCTGAACGGAGGCTTTACCGGGATTAACGCATCCAGCCAGTGCGAGGCTGATTAAACTTACTGCCGCGAGCTTTTTCATTTTTCTTCTCAAACTATCAATGCTGTAAATATTTTTTCAGTGTAACCATACCCTCTAGGGTGTTAATGGGGTTTATCTGAAAGTGCGAGATAAGGACCGGGCGGCAACGCACCCGGTGAATAAATTAATGCGATTGAAATCCGGCTGCGGCCATCAGCATTTTAAAGAGCATACTTACGCAGGCCAGTGCCAGGACGCTGCCGCCCCAGATGATGGCAAGCCACATCAAACGTTTCCATACAGGTTGTTGCATCAGTGATAACCCTCCCCATGCTGTACTTTTCCGCGAAAAACGTAATAACTCCAGAAGGTGTAGACCAGAATCACAGGAATGATCAACAGTGCGCCCACCAGCATGAAGCCCTGGCTTTGGGCTGGCGCAGCGGCCTGCCAGAGGGTAATGTCCGGCGGGATGATATGCGGCCAGATGCTGATCCCAAGCCCGCTAAATCCAAGAAAAACCAGCCCTAACGTCATGATAAACGGCAGAGTATGGCTCGCAGGATCGTTCAGGCAGCGCCACTGGCACAGACTCAGGATCGCAACCAGCGCAGGAACGGGCAGCAGATAAAACAGATTCGGCAGCGTAAACCAGCGCGCAGCAATGGCTGGTTGGGCGAGAGGGGTCCATATACTGATTACCGCAATGAATACCAGAAGCAGGAGCAGAAGCACTTTCGATACCTGACGCATCCGCTGTTGCAGGGCATTTTCACTTTTCATTACCAGCCACGTTGATCCTAACAGCGCGTAAGCCACCACAAGACCCGCACCGCAGAAAAGATTGAACGCGGTAAACCAGTCAAACGGACCACCGCTGTAAGCGCGACCGGTGACGCTGAACCCGTGGATGACCGCGCCGACGGTGATGCCCTGGCTGAAGGCCGCCACAATTGACCCGCCAATAAAGGCCTTATCCCAGAACGGGCGGTGCGCCGGAGTCGCTTTGAAGCGAAATTCGAAGGCGACGCCACGAAATATAAGCCCGATCAGCATTATTGTCAGTGGAAGGGTTAGCGCGTCGATGATCACCGCATAGGCGAGAGGAAAGGCGCCAAACAGGGCCGCACCGCCAAGCACCAGCCAGGTTTCGTTGCCGTCCCAGACGGGAGCCACGCTGTTGACCATTACGTCGCGATCGTCCGCATTCGGCGTTACCGGAAACAGTATGCCTATCCCCAGATCAAAACCGTCCATCACGATATACATCAACGTGGCGAAAACGATAATCACGAACCAGATAATGGAAAGATCGATACCCATTACGGTTACTCCTTAAATTCAGTGGTGACGGCAGAAAGCGGACGAGCAGGGCGGCCATCGGATTCAGTCGCGAAGGATTCATAAGGCTGCGGCCCTTTTTTAATCAGACGCACCATATAGCTGTAACCCACGCCGAACACCGCTGTATAAACCACGAAGAAGGCCAGCAAGCTGATGCTCATGTGCAGATCGCCATGTGCGGAAACCGCATCCTTCGTACGCTGTAGCCCATAGACGATCCAGGGCTGGCGGCCGACCTCCGTTGTTACCCATCCGGCGAGGATCGCGATCAGCCCGGACGGCCCCATCAGCAGGGCAAACCACAGGAAGGAACGTGAGGTGTAGAGGCGCTGTTTATAACGCAGCCAGACCGCCACCATGCCCAGGAAGAGCATCAACATCCCTAAACCGGCCATGATGCGGAAAGACCAAAAGACAATGGTGGCGTTCGGGCGATCGTCTTTTGGGAACTCCTTCAATGCCGGAACTTGTTTATCGAAACTGTGGGTCAGGATAAGGCTGCCGAGAGCGGGAATTTCAAGGCTAAAACGGGTCCGTTCCTGCTCCATATCCGGCCAGCCAAACAGCAGCAACGGAGTAGGCTCACCCGGGGGATTCTCCCAGTGGCCTTCAATGGCGGCTATTTTCGCGGGCTGGTGTTTTAAGGTATTAAGCCCGTGCATATCACCCACCAGTGCCTGAACAGGGGCTACGATCAACGTCATCCACAACGCCATGGAGAGCATGGTGCGAATGGCAGGCGTGTTGTTTCCGCGTAGCAAATGCCAGGCCGCGGAGGCTCCGACAAACAGCGCGCTGCTGAGAAATGCCGCAATCGACATGTGCAGCAGGCGGTAAGGGAAGGAGGGGTTAAACACCACGGCAAACCAGTCCACCGGAACGACCTGACCGTTGATGATTTCATACCCTTGCGGTGTATGCATCCAGCTGTTTGACGAGAGGATCCAGAACGTAGACATGAGGGTCCCCAGTGCCACCATGCAGGTCGAAAAGAAGTGCAGCCCCGGCCCGACCTTATTCCAGCCAAACAACATTACCCCGAGGAACCCCGCCTCAAGGAAGAACGCGGTGAGCACTTCATAGGTCAGCAGAGGGCCGGTAATGCTGCCCGCAAACTGCGAAAACCCGCTCCAGTTGGTGCCAAACTGATAAGCCATCACCAGGCCGGAGACCACGCCCATCCCAAAGTTGACGGCGAAGATCTTCGACCAGAAATGGTACAGCGAACGCCAGACGGGGTTTTTTGTTTTCAGCCACAGCCCTTCCAGCACGGCGAGATAGCTCGCCAGGCCAATGGTTATCGCCGGAAAAATAATATGAAAGGATACGGTAAAGGCGAACTGTATTCGCGCAAGATGAAACGCATCGAAACCAAACATGCAAAACTCCGCAGTGCAAAAAATTCGATGCCATTCTAAGCTTTGCCAGGTCTGGGTTGCAGAGACAGACCGATGTTATTTATCTATAACAGTTTTCTTGACCGTCTATGTGAAACTTGTATCGGGCGGTAATATTACCGCCCATGTTAACGCTCACTTTCGTAACGCCCAAAGGTAGATCAATACGGCGTTAAGCAGAAAGGAAAAAATAAAAAGTAATAATGTGTAGCTTCCACTCCATTCAAGTTCAGTTACAAATCCAAAATGTCTGGTGTAGAGGTGATAAAGCAAAACATCCGGCATGATGTAGCATACCAGCGAATAAATAATGAAAAGCATCAATGTTTCGACCACCCACGTAAGGGCATGTTTTCTTGCATTCATCAATATACCTGTATGGTGCCAAGTGCATTTGATCCAGCAGCGACTTTTATTGTGCCGGACGCCAGTAGTCCATGCATTAATATTCTGAAGTGAGCATGGTTTGGTAATGTGATGCATCCATTACTAATACCGGACTGTCCCGCAGGGTGTAGACGAAAAGATCCTCGCTCAACTCTGTTGATAAAGGTTGTATCGTCAATGTGATTATCATGACGATAAAGAGCAAACCAAAAATCACGGTTCGATCCGCTTTCAAACTCTTTGATAACATCATGCCAGTGGGTAGCTAACCCACCTCGAGGACGTGTAACGATATAATAGAGTCCGGGTGGTAATGGCCCTACCTCAGGCGTTGAAACGGCATCAGGATTGTTTCTGTTGTGACCTGAGTTTCCTGAATATGCGGGGAAAAAACCCAGGCCAGGACAGCTCAGCGTTGAAAGTTGTCCCCCGTTTAAATGAAAAGTACATCGAATCATCTGTCTTTCCATTCATCAGAGAAGAGAATATTCCCGTCGCAATGCTTCCAGATAATCTTTTCGTAGCGAAGTGCGATACTTTCGAGATGGTTATGTTTTTCAGTCGCGGGATTTTTTATATCATGCATGAGTGGGCAGATAGAGACAACTTTCACGTTCTCCAGTAGCATGTTGAAGTATTCGACCTCCTGGCCTGCATTATTGATATGATACCACTTAAACTCAGCGCTTTTTAAGGTTTGTCCTTTTGCTACTGCTTTGTACAAATAGGGGCTTGAGCTGTCGAACTCTTTTTCAAAATTAAGTGGGCTATGAATACGGGTACCTGTGATCTTACCGGTCATGTTGTCGGTAGGGAGATACAGGCCGTGCCCAAAACTCAAAATTTCGATACTTCCCTCACGATTTACAACGTCGACAGAGCCCTTAATATTCGCGCCACCGTCATCTTTTAGCCAGAGGTATGCTGGAATTGCCATCCTATAGTTCCTTTTTTCTGAGGGAATCTGAAAAGTTAATACCTCTGTTGAACCAACCAGGTAGGCATAAAATGCCATATAAAACAATTATATTTCAATGTGTTATGTGTTGGTGCTTCGAAATTGGTTTCTTGAATAATCAATGAAGCTGTAGACAATCTTGAATAAAAAATTTCTTTTTATGATTTTTACGCATTAAACAGCTTGATTTGTCGCCTGCAACATGCGTTAATGGATTTCTGGTTTTGAATCCAAATAAATATCTGACGTAGTTTTATAAAGCAGTTCTCATCACGTTGTGCCTCTCCGCAGCCTCTCTTGGGTCTTTATCTACATTCCGATTAGTTTTGTATCGAACCAACTTTTGCCTGATCGGCTCATGAGTAATTTACGTTTTTACGTTTACAGGAGAATCCTATGACTTCTTATATCCATTTCCGCTGCCCATGCTGTCATGGCTCGCAGTACCGCACCTCAGCTTTTGATGTGTCTGACAAAAATCCGTTCGGCGCAAAATGCATTTTCTGCAAATCGTCGATGATCACGCTCGACCACCTGGCCGCAGCGCGTTCTGCTCAGAATCACATTACTGAGTACCGCAAGTAATCTACCGCGTTTCCCATAACAGTTAGCAAATTCTTCTCTTTTTCTCCTGCTGATATACACTGTCAGCAATAAGGAGAATCTGATGAAAAAATACCAGCGTCTGGCGCAACAAATTATCTCGCAGATTGAGCTTGGCGTATGGTTGCCGGGCGATAAGCTGCCTTCTCTGCGAGAGCAGGTGGCAAGCAGCGGCATGAGTTTCATGACCGTGGGCCACGCGTATCAGATGCTGGAAAGTCAGGGGCGCATTGTTGCCAGACCGCAGTCAGGCTATTACGTTGCCGCCCGTCCGACCACACACCAGCCAGCACCGCCCGCGCAGGTGATGCGCGATGAAGTAGTTGACATCAACACCTATATCTTCGACGTGCTACAGGCCAGCCGCGACCCCTCCGTTGTCCCTTTTGCCTCGGCATTTCCCGATCCGCGCCTATTCCCGCTTCAGCAACTCAACCGCTCGCTGGCTAATGTCAGTAAAACGGCCACGGCCATGAGCGTGATTGAAAACCTGCCGCCGGGAAACGTCGACTTACGTCATGCCATTGCCCGTCGCTACGCTCAGCAGGGGATGAATATCTCCCCGGACGAAATTGTGATCACCGCGGGCGCGCTCGAAGCACTCAACCTTAGTTTGCAGGCTGTCACTGAACCAGGTGACTGGGTTATCGTTGAAAACCCCTGTTTTTATGGCGCACTCCAGGCACTTGAACGTCTGAAACTGAAAGCGCTGTCGGTTGCTACTGACGTGCGTGAGGGCATCGATCTCAGTGCCCTTGAGCAGGCGTTAAATGATTATCCGGTGAAAGCCTGCTGGCTGATGACCAACAGTCAGAACCCGCTCGGCTTCACGCTGAGTGCAGAGAAGAAAGCTCAGCTGGTGGCCTTATTAACCCGGCATAACGTCACGCTGATTGAAGACGATGTTTACAGCGAACTCTACTTTGGCCGCGAAAAGCCGCTTCCGGCAAAGGCCTGGGATAAGCAGGATATGACGTTGCACTGCTCCTCATTCTCCAAGTGTCTGGTGGCCGGTTTCCGTATTGGCTGGGTGGCGGCGGGAAAACATGCGCGCCGTATTCAGCAGTTACAGCTGATGAGTACGTTATCCACCAGCTCCCCCATGCAGCTGGCGCTGGTGGATTACCTGGCGACCAAACGTTACGACGCCCACCTTCGTCGCCTGCGGCGCACGCTTGCTGAACGCAAACAGCAGGCCTGGCAATCGCTTTTGCGCCATATGCCTGCTGGCGTCAAAATCCATCATAACGACAGCGGCTACTTTTTATGGCTGGAACTGCCTGAACAGCTGGATGCGGGGCAGTTGAGTGAAAAGGCATTAACTCATCAAATCAGCATTGCGCCCGGCAAAATGTTTTCCACGTCCAATATCTGGACACCGTTTTTCCGTTTCAATACCTCATGGGGATGGGGCGAGCGGGAGGAGCAGGCGGTCGTCCAGCTGGCGGCGTTAATTCGCGAAATGATGCTGCCCCCAGTCACACCTTGATGAAAATTCCTGAAGCGACATGACGCGCGGTCTACCTTTAGTAAGGGAGTGTGGATTGGTAACGTGACGTTGTCACGCATCGACCCGCCAGAACGTGTGCTGACAGCGAAAACAATGTCGATTTCAACAGGACGATACTATGCAAAATCAACTGCTGATTAATGGTGAACTGGTGACCGGCGAGGGTGAGAAGCAGGCGGTTTACAATCCTGCCACGGGTGAAGTATTGCTGGAGATTGCTGAAGCGTCGGCAGCACAGGTGGACGCTGCCGTCCAGGCTGCCGATCGCGCGTTCACAGAGTGGGGACAAACGACGCCGAAAACGCGCGCCGAATGTCTGTTGAAACTGGCTGATGTGATAGAAGCCAACGCTGACGCGTTCGCAAATCTGGAATCCCTTAACTGCGGGAAACCGCTGCACTGTGTCCAGGGGGACGAGATCCCGGCCGTGGTCGATGTGTTTCGCTTCTTTGCCGGGGCCGCCCGCTGCCTGAATGGGCTGGCTGCCGGAGAATACCTCGAAGGACATACCTCGATGATCCGCCGCGACCCGGTTGGCGTTGTCGCCTCTATCGCGCCCTGGAACTATCCTCTGATGATGGCGGCGTGGAAGCTGGCGCCCGCGCTGGCGGCGGGAAACTGTGTCGTCATCAAGCCGTCTGAAATCACCCCGTTGACGGCGCTGAAGCTGGCGGAACTGGCGAAAGATATCTTCCCGCCAGGCGTGTTGAGCGTGCTGTTTGGTCGCGGCAAAACCGTAGGAGATCCGCTGACCGGTCACGAAAAAGTCCGTATGGTTTCTCTCACCGGCTCTATTGCTACCGGAGAACATATTATCGGGCATACCGCATCTTCAGTTAAACGTACCCATATGGAATTGGGTGGAAAAGCCCCGGTCATTGTCTTTGACGATGCAGATTTGGATGCCGTGGTTGAAGGCGTGCGTACGTTTGGTTTCTACAATGCTGGTCAGGATTGTACCGCAGCCTGTCGTATCTATGCCCAGAAGGGGATTTACTCCGCGCTGGTCGAAAAGCTGGGCGCAGCTGTTACCAGCCTGAAAATGGGCGCGCCGGACGATACATCAACGGAGCTGGGCCCGCTCAGCTCCGCTGCGCATCTTTCTCGCGTTTGCGCTGCCGTGGACGAAGCCAAAGCCCTTGGACATATCCGCGTCGTCACCGGTGGCAGTAAAAGAGAGGGGGCAGGATATTACTTCCAGCCAACGCTGCTGGCCGGGGCGAAGCAGGAAGATGCGATCGTCCAGCGAGAAGTGTTTGGCCCGGTGGTCAGCGTGACGGAATTTGAGGATGAAGCGCAGGTGCTGAGCTGGGCTAACGATTCGCAATACGGCCTGGCCTCGTCCGTCTGGACAAAAGACGTCGGACGCGCCCATCGACTCAGCGCACGGTTGCAGTATGGCTGCACCTGGGTCAATACCCATTTTATGCTGGTGAGCGAAATGCCGCACGGCGGAATGAAATTATCCGGTTACGGCAAAGATATGTCGATCTACGGACTTGAGGATTACACGGTAGTCCGACATGTGATGATCAAACACTAAACCCTCATGCCCGGCGCAGTGCCGGGCGATTCAGCTTACCAGCCACAGACCTCGTGTTCATTTTCCGTATCGTAGGCGCGAACGGTGTTCACCAGATCCTTCACGACATCTGCCGCGACGTCCGGGATCAACAGCTCCATTGGCGCTTCTGTTTCATAATCCACCGACACGCCGTTGCTGTTGTTGGTGACGGTCACGGTATAGGTAGCCTTACCCATTATTTACTCCTTATGCGTGTTGACCACTTTACCGATACCCGCACCGCTGAGCGTGACGGCAGGATCCGCGAAAAAGTCGATATTAAAATACGTGTCGTCGGTCAGTAGCTCAATGCGGTGCCATTTTTGCGGTGGCGAGATGCCAAAAGAACCGGCCTCAATGATCACTTCCAGATCGGGTTCGGTGGCATCGCCATCGGCAAAGCCAAAGTAACGCACCGCACCCTGCATGACGGACAACCGACCGTACACGCCGGCTTTGGTGTTGTGATGGGTAAAAAGCGCTTTTGGGGCGCTCTCTTTATTCCAGAACGGCGTCGAGCGGGTATGAACAAAGTTTTCAGGAATACGTAACATAATAGTTTCCTTCATGTTGTCGGACGCTTAAAGGGACTTAAGCACCTCAGGTTCAACAAAGAATTCAATATTGAACAAGGTATCGTCGGTCATCACCTCAATGTGGTGCCATCTCTCTGGCGGGAAAACGCCAAAACGACCCGCTTCAATGACGAGCTCGCTGTCAGGCTCAGGTGTAAATTCATCAGCATAGCCCAGATAACGCACCGCGCCGCGCATCACCGACAGGCGAGGGTAAACGCCCGGCTGCGTGCCCGTATCAAGGTGACGTTTAAAAATGCCGGCGGGGGCCGTTTCTTTGTTCCAGAAAGGCGTGGAACGGGTGTGAATGCAACTCTGCGGAATGCGTAGCATGTTTCCTCCCTTAAAAGCCTGCTTTTATTAGACTGCTTTCTGCAGGGATGGATTTATCAAAAAGTGCATTTAATTTGCATGTTATCAATAATAACCGTTTTGCTTTACCCGGCGTTGTTACACAAGGTACTCAGTTGTTATTATCATTAATAATTAAGTGGTTATTGTGTAACGAAAAAACTTGATCTGTGTCAACATATGACGCATATTGCGTGCGGTTATTTTTCGGCTCAGGTAAACAGAATGACGTTGTATCAAAAGATGTTGGTTTTCTACGCAATCATGGCCTCCATCTGCGCATTAATTACCTGGTTCCTGTCTAAAGATCGTAAACGTATTCGCCTGTTGAGCGCATTCCTGGTGGGATCTACCTGGCCGATGAGCTTTCCTGTTGCCCTGTTAATCTCTCTTTTCTGAAGCACGCTTCAAGAATCGGCATCCAGACATAGCACTTCATACATTGAGGCTGTATAAATATACAGTCCGTCATACATGGAGTGCTTATGAACAGTTTCTATTCACAGCAAGCAGGCTGCACGGTGCGCTGGCAGGATCTTCCCGGTTTCGGTGACCCGGTTGTGTTTATCCACGGGTTGGGCTGTGCATCGTCGTATGAATATCCTCGTATTGTCTGTGATACCCGTTTTGGGGGGCGCAGAGCCATTCTGATCGATCTCCCCGGTAGCGGTTACAGTGACAAACCTGACAACTACCGTTATCGCACGAGCGAACAGGCGCAGGTGGTGGTTGAACTGTTAAACCATCTCGCCCTGGATAGTCTCTGGCTGTATGGTCATAGCATGGGGGGGAGTATCGCGATCGAAACGGCAGCACTGTTAACGTCGCGCGTTAAGGGCCTGATAGTATCTGAACCCAATTTTCATGCGGGTGGCGGGATGTTCAGCCGAGCAATTGCGGCCCAAACGGAACAACATTTTCTGGAACAGGGCTATGATGACATGCTGCGGGCGGAAACGTCGCCGTGGGCTGGAAGCCTTCAAAGCAATGCCCCCTGGGCCGTCTGGCGCGGCGCAACAAGCCTGGTCGAGGGCGTTAAACCTGACTGGGCACACCTGTTCTTGTCATTGAGCTGCCCGGTAATGTTAGTTTTTGGTGAGCGATCCCTGCCTGATGACGATTTTAATCGCCTGCAACAAAACGGCGTTGCTGTAAAAATTATCCCTGATGCGGGCCATTCAATGTCCTGGGAAAACCCGTCAGCGTTGGCTCAGGCTTTGTCTGGCTTCATAAACGGCTCATGAATGGGTAGCCCGCATTGCTGCGGGCTGCAATGATTAAGACAGCAGGGCAGACAAGGCTTTCCGCGCAGCAGGCTGAACGTCATACGGGCACTGATAATCCACGTTTTCAATCGCGCGGGTGTAGAGCGCAACCAGCCAGTCATAAACATAGGCTGTCGCCGCATGGACAGGCTGCTCGCCAAGTCGGGTAAGACGGGGTGAAGCATTGCTCACAACTGGCGTCACAAAAATTGGCTGACCTTTGCGGATCCGGCTTGCAGGCCGTTCAGAAACGGGCGTCAGTTCATAGCCAAGCCAACTAATGAAATTGCCTGTCGCGGCATGCAGCTGCGCAGCACTGCTTTTATCTGTTTCTGCAATGCGTTGCAGTTGCAGCGGCAGATCCAGCCGGTAGCTGGTAACGATTAACACATCCGCAATCTGCTGTAATACCTCTGGGTCCAGGCCCAGACGGGCGGCGGCCGCGTCGTTGCGACTCCACTGACGAAGATGGTTAACCCACACGTTATGGGCCAGTCGCGCCTTGTCTTTGGTCTGCAACGTGCCTGGATATTCCGGCGTCTCTTCCGCAAACAGATCGATAACGTCGTTAAACAGGCCGTTGACCTGTTCCTCACGGGGCTGGTGAACCGTCAGCAGCGTCTCAAACGCGTTTAACGGCGGCAGAAGCCCCTCAAGCAGTTCACCATGACGAGCGGCGCTGCCTTGCAGCGTTCGGACCATTTTTTCGGCCTCTGCCCGCCCTGCGCCTGGCTCCTGAGTGAGTGGGGCGACGTATGCGCGCATCAGCGTGGTCAGAGACTGTTGCAACAGCCTTTTCAGCGCGTGGAGACGCTTCTGGCGCTGTGCTGGAAGGGTAGCCTGCGACAGCCATTCAATTACCCGCTGCATGCTGTGGGTATCGAGCGCCTGGAGCGTACCCCAGCGCAGACCCGGCTGGCCCAGCAACTGTTGCACCGCTTCGTCCAGATTCTGCTTTGTGGTAAACCGCGCATCGTGAGGGGTAATGGCCCAGACCAGGCCCGGCAACGCGGACTCTTCCACCGGCTGCGTCTCTTTGACCCAGTTTTGCAGGAGCCTGGCCGTTTTTGCCGTCTGCTGGTGGTGGGCCGTCGCATTGCAGATAACCAGGACATCCGGCTGTATGTGCTGACGATAATGCTCCAGCAACCACAGGCATTTTGCCTGCGTCATCAGCGGCGTGTTTTCCTCAGAAATGGCCGGAATATCAATAATATCTACGTTATCCAGAACGCAGTTTTCAACGGGCAGCACCACTTCGCGGGTCAGGCAGGCCAGCACATCGACGGACAGGCTAATGGCATTAAGCAACTCGCCGTTATTTACCGGATGAAGCAATGTTTCCTGCGCTTCCGGCACGGTAAAGGCCCCGTGAGTAAGGAAACCTTCACACGGCAGACCAAAACTGTCCACCAGCAGACTCAACGGCGCCGCAAGCGCGCTGGCATGGCTGGTTTGATGCAGCACCTGGGCGAGTTTAAGCCACTGCTGGGTTAACTCCTGCTGCTCACCCCACAGCAGAGACCAGACGCTGGCGCGGGTGCTGAGATCAAGCGACGGAACCAGCAGGGCAAACTGGTGCCACAGGGCATCATCAATATGCTGCTTAGCGCCGGGTACTACGGTTTGCCAGAACCGGGCAACGGTCGCGACTTCCTGCGCCGTTATTCCCGGCACGCTGTGCGGCTGACGCAGCGTACGCCACTTCTCAAGCCGGGCTTCAATCACCGATTTATCCACCGCACGGATCTGCGGATCCAACGTGGTGCGGGCGATAAACAGCTGTACCAGCTCGGCCTCCGTTACCAGGCTCAGGCGCAGGGGAAACGCGTCGTCTGCGACCTCGCTGGTCGCTCTGGTGAAACGCACGGCCATATTGGTCGGCGCATGCCCGGGGTTAATATGCGAGAAGTAATCAAACGTGCGTTGACCCGGCGTAACGTTCAGCCGTTCGTCGCCGCTGCCGCACAGGGAGGCCAGCAGATGCGCTTTCGCGGCCTGCGAGTGGCCGTATAAGCCGATGCTGCCCTGGCAGACAAGGGCACGTTCGAGGGCCTCTTCACGCGCGCGCGCGGCGTTAAGGCGGGCAAGCAGGGCGTCGGCTTCGTTATCCAGCATCGGGGCGTGCTGTCGCGTCTCGTTGATCCACCCGATTAAGGCCTGAGTGGTGGCAGTCGTCGCAGTCATTTAAGGTATACGCTCCCGCTGTCGATCCAGTAGTGGCTGCCGCTGTGTCGGCGATCGGCCAGAGTATTCAGTTTAAAGGTCAGGGCGTCCGGCGGCACTGGCGTGCCGTCCTGTAGCCAGGCATCACTCAGCTCGAAAGATTCCGGGCCCTCCTGCTTACTGCCGCCACACAGCTTCAGGCGCACGTTCAGTACGCCGTCGCCCGCAATGGCTTTCGCCAGCTCGGCAGAGTTGATGCTCAGGGTATAGAGCGGCGTCGCGGGCCAGCGGGCATTGGCCAGTTGCCGGAAGCCGAGCGTAACGTTGCCGCGCAGCGGGAAGTGCAGACGGGCGTCCAGTTTCGCGCCGAGTTTATCGAGGTCGATATCGTGATACCAGACGTTCTCGTCCCGCAGGGTATTGATGGTGTTATCCAGCACGCCCAGATAGCGCACCGTAGAGTACGCGCCAATATCTGCTGCTTTAAAGTTAAAGCGCGGCAGACGAAGATCCAGCGCCAGACTACAGAGCATCGCACCCACGGCGGCGGTGGATTTCGGGTTGCCGATCCGTCCCTGCTGGCTGAACGGATACCATTCATGAACCTGGTATTTATCCAGCCAGACGATGCGGTTGACGGGCACCGGTTGCAGGTGGCGAATCAAGGCCTGAACGCCTGGCAGACAGCCTGGCCGTCCCGTGATCAGCAGAATATCGCAGCTGTAGTGAGAGATCGCCTCACATACCGCATGCAGCGGGGCGGCAAGCGTGAACTGACCCGCCAGCATCGCGTCCTGCATCTCGCGGAAACTGACGTGCAGCGGGACGCTGAACAGATCAAAGTGTTCTGAGCCGGCAGGCAACGCATGGTCGATCGCCTGCTGGAGATAGTTCATCACGTTGCGGGTCGGTTTTTGCGCAAGCAGATCGCCAAAGGTGGCATGCAGCCCGGCCAGCGGATCGTCAACATCGCTCGATTCCCACGCCGCCAGGATCGCGTGACCGATCGGCATAAAGAGCTGAAGTGCCGTCTGCTGGCGCAGGACCGCCTGGGTATCGATCCGCCCGGAGTCACCGAACAGGGATGCCATCAGCTGGGAGGCATCGGCTATGCCGGATTTCTGAAGCTGGGTTTGCAGGGCGGGCAGAACGTAGCGCTGGATCACGTCCAGCAGCGTGTCGTCGCCAGCGACCTTGAACCCTTCGCGGAACAGCAGTTGCGGGGTGATTTTGACGTTATTACCGGTACCATCGTCTAGCTGATAGTGCGTGATGGCCATATCCGTCGTGCCGCCGCCGATATCAATCGAGGCCACGCGCAGAGCGCGCCCCGGCTGGACGCCAGGCTCAGGCGCGCGATCCGGACGGGCAAGAGAGGCGAAAAAGGCCTCGGTCTGGCCACCGAAGTGGGAAATGGCTTCGTTATACAGCCACACCAGCTGGCCGCAGCTGGCCTCGTCCCACTCCATCTGGATCTCAGGGACCGGCACCACGCTTTTTTCCTGCTGTTTGCGGCTGGCAAAATCTTCATCCTGCGGATGCCAGCCCATCGCTTTCCAGACGATGGCGATGGCTTCGAACATGCGGCGCCGGAAAATCTCGCGCTCCTGTTTCGGCATCGCCGAAGGCAGGGTAAGGATCAGCGTTCGCAGCTGGCGGGGAGAGGCCGGGAAGCCGAGCCGCAATCGGGTGGCTACGCTGTTAATCTGGCCAAGCGCCTGAGCCAGCAGCTCGCAGAGCATGTGCGTCATCAGGGTGCTGCGGCTGTACTGCGGCGAGAACACCGGCAGGCGCTCATCCTGCGGCAGCGTAAAGAGCGGTTCCCCGTCGTCGTTCATCAGGTTCATCAGCGGAAACGCGGTTGCCAGCGGTTCGCGCTGAGTTTTGCTGTTCATCTGGCTAAAGCGCCAGTCCTGCACCACCGGCGTCTCGTCCCACAGGTAGCGACGCGGGCTGGAGATACCGCTGTTGCCTTCCGTGCCCAGACGCTGCATCGCCAGCTTACGCGCTTCATCACCCACGCGGACAATCGACGGCCAGACGAACGCATCCTCCCGGCCGCTTTCCACCGAGAAGTGCTGCTTGCCAAAACGCGCTTCGGAAAATTCAAGACGGCTGGTAAAAAGCGGCTCATTCAGGAACTGCGGCTCACTCAGGGAACGCACCTGGAGTTCAGCTGTCTGGCGCAGGCCGTCGTTGGCATCACCATGATCTTCAATAATCACACCGCAGGTGTGGGTGTTGCCTACGTCAAGGATCAGATCGACAGGAATGGCAGGGGTGCTCAGGGTATGGGTGACAAACTTCACTTCCGGCACGGTGAGTTGTTCACCGAGCATGGAGAGCAGGTTGAGCCAGTGCGCCTGATATTCAAAGCTGCGCATGGCCTGATGCAGCTCGCGCTCGGCGCGTTTTTCAACCCCGTCAGCATATTGTGTGAAGGCTTCACGCAGCCAGCCGTCAATCCAGGTCTGGTCGAGGAAACTCTCAACCTCACTGTCGCGCCAGGCGAGGGCGAAACGCGTGCCGTTAAGAATGTCGTTTTCAACCGGCGACAGGGCAGACGTCGCATACTCCGCAATCTGGCTGTCGAGCGCGACGGTGACCCGGTGCGTATTGCCAGCCGCGTCGGGCGTGGACAGCTTCCGTACCTGGACGCGCGCCCAGTTATCGGGGCCATCAACAAACGTCCGCGGCGGGTTAAAGCGCAGGAAAGGAAGCGGCAACCAGACACCGTCCAGCACGGTCAGGGAGTCATGCAGTGGAATGGTGCTTTCAGGCTTGACCACTTCCGGCTTCCCGCCATCGGTGGCAGGCAGCGTGTACCGGCCGTTGACCAGGTCAAAATCCAGGCGCAGCAGCGGGCCATTTGCCGTTTTACGCACGAAACGCCCGTTGCTGGCGGTGTCCTGCGGAGTCAGGCCAAAATCGAGAAACTGTACGCCGCTGTTAGCAATCAGCGTCACGCTCTGTTTATAGTCGCAAAGATTAACCAGCATAGGATCAGACACCTGCTTTCTTGAACGTCAGAGGAACGACGGTGTTGGCATCGTAACGTGCGGTGCATTCCGCCACGTCGCTGGCACCTGCCTTACAGGTCACTTCCGGCATCGGATAGCGTGAACCGTCGGTGCAACGAGCGTTTCCGCGCGTTTTGATCAACAGCTCGCCGTTGCTGTGTAATCCGGAAAAGACGTCTACCCGGCAGACAACGTTGTCGCCATGCACGACCCGGGCGAAACCTTTATTGTTCTGGATCTGGTAGCGCAGAGACGGCGGTTTGCCGGTGAGCGGATCCTGCACATCGAGAAACGCGCGCCAGGTGCCGTTCAGGAAGCGCGTTAACCCCGCTTTGACCTGGTTTGCCTCCATCACCATCGCATCTTTCGGTATCGCGGTAATGACCACCGGTTCGGCTGCCGGGGCAGGCGTCTTCACCTTGGGCTCTACCACTTCTGCCTGGTGCAGCGGGAGTTTCAGCTCAAGCGGCTCAACCGTCTTCACGGGGGCCGGAGCAATGGCGACAGATGCTGGCGCTGATGAGGTAACTGGCGCTGCGGTCGGGGCCTGTTTTGGCCAGAGCAGCGGCGTGGCAATGGCTGCAATAATGACGGCGGCAACCGGCAGCAACCACAGGGGGGAGCGACGTTTTTTCTGCCCCACCGATGGTGCGGGCTCTGACGGCACGGTGTTCATGCGCACCGGCTCTGGCGTATACAGCTCATCTTCGGTGATACGGACGGTAGCCACAGGCGTGATAAGCGGCGCGTCGGCCTGCTCGAAGGTCACAACCGGGGCCGGTTCTGGCTCAGGTTCAGGTTCAGGTTCGTTAATCATCACGGGTTCAGGTTCAGGGACCAACGATTCGCGCAGGCAGTCCAGCACGTCGTCGCGCGCGTTTTCGTTAAGATTGACGAAACCCCAGAAGCAGATCACCGGTTTGCCATCCACCAGGAAAACAAAGTTTTCACCGGGAAACTGGAACGCTTTAGAGAGCAGAGATCCAAACAGTTGCTGCGCCGTTTTCGGTGACTGAAGGCATTTTTTACTCAGCGACTCCATGCTGGCGAGCGTGTTTTCCAGATAGCGCAGGGCGCGAAAACGATCGTCTTCATCCGCCGCCTTCCAGCTGGAGACGGTTCCCTCAACCGGGGAGTACCAGTCAACGCGATCGCCGCCGTCATTGACCTGAGGAATGGCCAGGCAATCGACGATAGCCTGCTGTTTGCGCAACCGAAGCGCTTCGCGGATTTGCAGCGCTGATTCAAAAACGGCCTGTCCGCCGCCGCCAACGGCCTGAAAATCATCCAGATTACCGCTGCGTAAAAGTGTTTTTGCCACGATTTGGTCCTGTAGACTTCTTCACGCCATTACTTTAGCGAATCAGGTAAGCAAGCAAACGGCGGAGGAGACGACAAAAGGGACGATTTCTTGCGGCATTGATCGTGACGGTTGTGCTTGACGAATAATGGACCTTAAGGCAAATCGGTTTCTGCGGGCTGATGTTAAAACCAGCGAAATGTACGGCTTTAGAATAACCTGATAGTGATTCGTTATTTGTCAGGCCAAAACGTCTGTGCTGTTATTACTGTTCACTATAATAAAACCGAAAGGGTAATAACCATGTTTACAGGGAAAACCATGCTCGCCCTCGCGCTGAGCGCGCTGCTACCGGCAAGCGCCGCATGGGCGGCAAACAAAGACACCATTATCTACTGCTCCGAGGCGTCGCCGGAGTCGTTTAACCCGCAGATCGCCAGCTCTGGCCCCTCGTTTGTTGCCAGCTCGCAAACGCTGTATAACCGTCTGATTAACTTCGACCCGGTAAAAAACACGCCGGTGCCTTCTCTTGCGGAGTCGTGGACCATTTCGCCAGACGGCAAAACATACACGTTTACCCTGCGTAAAGGGGTGAAATTCAACAGCAATAAATACTTCAAACCGACCCGTGATTTTAACGCTGATGACGTTATTTTCTCCGTTATGCGTCAGAAAGACCCTAAGCATCCCTATCACAATGTTTCCCAAGGTAATTACGAATACTTTAATGACGTGGGCCTCGACAAGCTCATTCAGGATGTGAAAAAGATCGACGATTATCACGTTCAGTTCACGCTGAGCGAACCCAACGCGGCTTTCCTGGCCGACTGGGGAATGGACTTCGCCTCGATCCTCTCTGCCGAGTACGCGGACGCGATGCTGAAAAAGGGCACGCCTGAAAATGTAGACACCTGGCCAATCGGCACCGGGCCGTATGTGCTTCAGCAGTACAAGGTGGATTCGCTGATCCGCTACGTCGCCAATCCGAACTACTGGGACGGTGAGGTGCCGACCAAACACCTGATCTTCTCCATCACGCCAAACGTTGAGACGCGTCTGGCGAAGCTGCAAACGAACGAGTGTCAGATCATTCCTGCGCCGTCGCCGGTGCAGTTTGAAGCGATCAAGAAAAACAAAGACCTGACGCTGCACTCGGTGGATGCGCTGAATGTGGGGTACCTGGCGTTCAACACAGAGAAAAAACCGTTTGATAACGTGCTGGTGCGCCAGGCTCTGAATTACGCGACGGACAAAAAGGCCATTGTGAACGCGGTCTTTATGGGGTCTGGTACGGTCGCTAAATCGCCGATCCCGCCGAACATGCTCGGCTTTAACAAAGATCTGAAGGATTACGGCTACGATCCGGAAAAAGCGAAAGCGCTGCTGAAGCAGGCGGGTCTGGAGAAAGGCGCGGAAGTGACCCTCTGGTCCATGCCGGTTCAGCGCCCGTACAACCCGAACTCCCGACGCATTGCAGAGATGATCCAGGCTGACTGGGCGAAGGTGGGCGTGAAGGCGAAAATCGTCTCTTACGAGTGGGGGGAATATCTCTCCGGCATGCGCAAAGGCGAGCATGATTCCGCGCTGTTCGGCTGGATGTCTGATAACGGCGATCCGGACAACTTCGCCGATGTGCTACTGGGTTGTAACAGCATCAAAACCGGATCTAACGCCGCGCGCTGGTGTGATAAGGGGTATGATGAGCTGGTGCAAAAGGCCAAACTGACCAGCAACCCGGACGAACGTGCGAAGCTGTATGGTCAGGCACAGGAGATTTTCTACCAGCAGGCACCGTGGATTGCGTTAGCTAACGGCAAAACGTTCTACGCGACCCGCAGCAATGTGACCGGGTACAGCGTAAGCCTGATGGGCAGCGATTTCTCGAAAGCGAAGCTGAACTGATCGTATTTTGCCGGGTGGCGGCTATGCCTTACCCGGCCTACGGGTGTCAAATGTAGGCCCGGTAAGCGTAGCGCCACCGGGCACGTGAAAAGGAGTGACAATGTCACATTTAAATGATGTTATCGCCCGCGTCGATGCCACCATCGAAGAGAGCGTAATTACTCACATGAACGAACTGCTGATCGAATTAAGCGATGATGCAGAGCTCAGCCGTGAAGATCGCTATACCCAGCAGCAGCGCCTGCGCACCGCGATTGCGCATCATGGTAAGCAGCATAAAGAAGAGGCGGAGGCACGCCATGCCCACCTCACCCAGGGCGGGACTATCCTGTAAGGGTTAAAACTGGCGCCGCGCCACCAGCCAGGCGCCGACCACCAGCATCACTGCGCCGCAGACCGGGCCAACCAGCGCGCGCAGGGGAACGCCGTCGCTCTTGAGGATGTCCATCACCAGACCGCCAATCAGCTGGCTTGCCACCAGGACGGCAATGGTCGTTGCCGCGCCCACATTCTGATAGCCGCTAATACTGGCAAAGACAAAAAAAGACCCCAGCAGGCCGGGGATCAACGTCCACCAGCGCACCGTTGACGCCAGTTCGTTAAACCCCGCCAGGCCATTTTTCACCAGCAAAATGCTGACAAACAGCACAATCCCCACCAGCGAGTTCAGCAGCATGGCGATAAGAATGGTGGAGGAAGATTGCGTAATGCGCACCATCAGGGTGTTTTGCACCACCAGCCCAATCCCGGCGGCTACCAGAAACGCTAACGTCAACGATTGATTCATGGCAGAGCATCCGGATCGCTGCGCTCATCAAGCTGGAGCTGCATAAAGGTTAAGTCCAGCCAGCGACCGAATTTGGTTCCCACCTGCGGCATATTGCCGGTGGTAATAAAGCCAAGGGTTTCGTGCAGATGAATTGACGCCTGGTTCTGCGCCTCAATACCGGCAACCATCACGTGTTTACCGATCTGGCGGGCTTCCTTGATTAACTCCGTCATCAGCAGCCGGCCAATGCCTTTGCCCTGATGTTCGGGATGAACGTACACCGAGTGCTCCACCGTGTGGCGAAATCCGTCGAACGCTCTCCAGTCGCCAAATGAGGCGTATCCCGTCACCACTCCGTCTTCTTCACTGACCAGCACTGGATAACCCGACAGAGTACGCGCCTCAAACCATGCGATACGGTTATCGGTGTCGACAGTTTTATCATTCCAGATGGCGGCGGTGTGCAGCACCGCATGGTTATAAATTTCACCGATAGCGGCACAATCTTCTTTGCAGGCATGACGAACAATCATGGGTAACCTCTGGCTGTGTTGTTCACTATAGTAGTACGATTTACTCACAATATTACACAGTTCTTATATTGCATCGCTACGACAAAATCCCTATTTTTTTGTCACAAAACTGCCCCGAAAAACCATCCGTACACTATAGTATGACGTCATGAATACAATGACAGACAATATGAATCAACGCATTAGCGCCCGCATACGCCTTGAACGCGAGTCGCGGGGCTGGTCATTAAGCGAACTGGCCGAACGGGCAGGTATCTCACGCGCCATGATCCACAAGATTGAACGGGGAGACAGTAGCCCAACGGCGACGCTGCTTGCGCGGTTATCCGGTGCCTTCGGTATTAGCATGTCTACGCTTATTGCGCGCGCGGAAATGCAGGAGGGCAAACTGTTACGTCTGGCGAACCAGCCCGTCTGGCGCGATCCGCAAACCCACTATTTGCGTCGCCATGTGTCGCCGCGCAGCGATATGCCTATCGACCTCGTCCAGGTGGAGCTACCCGCAGGTAGCGATGTGCCGATGCCCGCCTCCTCTTATGCGCTGGCACGACAGCTGATTTGGTTGCAGGCAGGTGAACTGGTCTTTCTGGAGGGGGATACTCGCCATGAAATGAAGGCCGGAGATTGTCTGGAACTCGGACCCCCGAACGACTGCCGGTTTATCAACGAAACGGATGAATCGTGCCTTTATCTGGTCGTGCGGCTTAATCAGTCCGGCTCATAATGCACAGGCGATCCGCAGGATAACGTGCCAGACTTGAATGACATTTTCAGCAGTAAGGAGCGATGAATGAGTCAATCTACTACGCAAAACCGACGCTGGGTACTGGCTTCCCGTCCACACGGCGCGCCGGTTGCCGATAATTTCCGCCTGGAAGAGCAGCCGATCCCCGCGCCCGCAGAGGGGCAGGTGTTATTACGCACCGTATGGCTCTCGCTTGATCCGTACATGCGAGGCCGTATGAGCGATGCGCCATCCTATTCACCTCCGGTCGAGATTGGCGCGGTGATGGTGGGCGGCACGGTAAGCCGCGTCGAGACCTCCCGTCATCCGGATTATAAAGAGGGTGAATGGGTTCTGGGTTACAGCGGCTGGCAGGAGTATGAACTATCCGACGGGCAGGGGCTGGTTAAGTTGGGTGAAAACCCGTCGCATCCTTCATGGGCACTCGGCGTGCTAGGGATGCCGGGCTTCACCGCGTATATGGGGCTGCTCGATATCGGCCAGCCTCAGGCAGGGGAAACCCTTGTCGTGGCGGCGGCCACGGGGCCGGTCGGCGCAACGGTGGGGCAGATCGGTAAAATCAAAGGATGCCGGGTCATCGGCGTGGCTGGCGGGGAGGAGAAATGCCGTCATGCGGTCGACGTGCTCGGTTTCGATACCTGTCTGGATCACCATGCGGATGATTTTGACGAACAACTGGCAAAAGCCTGCCCGCAGGGCATTGATGTGTATTACGAAAACGTCGGCGGTAAAGTCTTTGACGCCGTGCTGCCGCTCTTGAATACCTCCGCGCGCGTGCCGGTTTGCGGACTGGTCAGCGGCTACAATGCGACCAACCTGCCGGAGGGTCCGGACCGCTTACCGCTACTGATGGGGACCATCCTGAAAAAACGCATCCGTATGCAGGGTTTTATTATCGCGCAGGACTATGGTCATCGTATTGACGAGTTCCAGCAGGAAATGGGCCGCTGGGTGCAGGAAGGCAAAATTCACTATCGCGAGCAGGTTACGGAAGGGCTGGACGCGGCGCCGGACGCCCTGATTGGCCTGCTTGAGGGGAAAAACTTCGGCAAGGTTGTGATCCGCGTGGCGGCCGACTAAACAGAGCATCGGTTATGGCGGGCAGTGTCCGCCATAATTATTTGTGAAGATACGATATATTGTCTTTAATTAATCCATAAGCTTTGCGCGCCTCGGCCCAGCTGAGCCAGAAGTAAAAAATGCAATATTATTTGAACGATTTTAATATTACGCGCGCCCCTCATACCAGGCATGACGATACAGGATATATCTAACCGGCGATGTTTTTTTAAACAGACGCTGAAAATGGCATTTTGTTTGGCTACGGGAATTAAACATGCTTGATTTGGAACATATGGAAAAAGCACAAAGAATCAGTCTGACTTTGCAAGTAGAGAACAGTTTAAAGGGAGCATTAATTACGGGCTCATTAAAACCTGGGGCTCGACTCGTTACAAAAGAGATTGCGGATAAATTGGGCACCAGTATCACACCGGTGCGCGAAGCCCTGCTGCGCCTGGTGTCGGCGGGGGCATTACAGGCCACGCCAGCGCAGGCGTTTTTGGTGCCAGAAGTGACGCTGGAACGCTATAACGAAATTAACGCCATCAGAAAGCAGCTTGAACCGATGGCCGTTGCGGCGGCGTGCCAGAATATGACCGAGACCAAACTGGATGCGTTACGCGCGCTGTCAGATAACTTCAGTGCCGCCATGCATCAGGGCGATGTACAGAAAGCGATCCATGCCAACCGCGTGTTCCGGTTCACGCTCTATCAGTATGCCGAGATGCCGACCCTTCACTCGCTGATTGAGCAGCTCTGGGTACGGATTGGTCCGTGCATTCACTATCTGCATGAAGAGTTAAGCGAGGTTCCCGCAGCGACCTATCATTATGACGATCTGCTTTCTGCGCTTGAGCAAAGGGATGTGACGGCCAGCCGGGAAGCGATCGACAAAGCCATTGATGAAGCCAATATTCTTCTGCAACGGCAATACTACAGTTAAGGATCCCTCTGGCGCACTTATTTGTTTATTTGTATCAAACGTCCTTGATTATATTCCCGGCGCATCAGGCAACCGGGAATGATGTTATTTTGCTTATTTTTTTACCGGCAACGTGCGCTGCCGGAGAATGGTTTACTCAAAACGATAAGAGACCGACAGGCCCACGCCATAGTTACGACCAGGGGCAGGTTCGTAATAGCGGTTGTAGCCAGCGTTAACAATCTCTGAACCGGCGTACTCTTTATCGAACAGGTTATCGACGCGACCAAAGACGTCCATTCCCCATTTGCCGTAGTTGAGTTTATAGCCGGTATTCAGGCCCACAACGGTATAAGAGGGCGCTTTAGCGGTGTTGGTATCGTTGGCCATGACATCGCTCATGTAGCGGGCATCTGCCCCCGCGTACCAGCCTTCCTCAGGCTCCCAGCCAAACGACGCATATCCCATGTTACGGGCGATCCCTGGCATCCGGTTGCCGCTACAGTCTGCATTGCTACAGACGTTGGTGCGGTAGGTGGCATCAAGATAGGTCCACGCCATCTTCAGCTTCCAGTTCTCGGCAAACTGCTGGTCGAGCGCAATTTCCACACCCTGACGGCGCGTTTTCCCCGCGTTTTTATAAGTCGTGCGACCATCCTTGCTTTCGTCCACCACGATCTCATTGTCGGTATCCGTGCGGAACAGCGCCGCCGTCAGGATGCCATTGCCGATGCGGGTTTTGCTGCCAATCTCATAGGTGTTGTTGGTGGACGGTTGCAGGTTCATATTGAGGCCACCATTGCCATCAGAACGGTAGGAAAGTTCGTTGATGGTCGGCGTCTCAAATCCCCGTCCTGCCGCGGCATACAGGTTCCATGCGTCGGTCACGGCGTATTTCACCGCACCTGCCGGGAGCCATTTGTGGTAGCTGGCGTCGCCGCTGTCATCACCGTTTTGCGGGGTAATGTAACGATCGTTGGAGTCAAACCAGACGGAGCTATAACGTACGCCCGCCTCAAAGGACAGTTTTTGCGTTAGCTGCCACTGGGTTTGCAGGTAGGGATCCAGGTTCCACATCAGATTGCGTTCGTCACGGCGTTTATTACCCTTCACGCCATAATCTGGCACGTCGTTGCCCATCACGAAGTTCTCATACCCGCGACGATTTTCGCTCATGTTTTCGTAGTTCAACCCGGTGGTAAATGTCACCGGAACCAGCAGCTCACCGCGGTGGGTCCAGCGCGTATCAATACCCTGATAGTGACGCTGCATATCAATCACACCGCCCGAATGCGCAGGATTCTCGCGCTGAGTGGACGCCGGAATGGACTGGTACTGAGTCATTTCACGCTCACCGGCATACATCATCACGCTGAGGTCGTCCTGTTCGCTCAGCTGACGGTCGTAGCGGATCCCGGCCTGGGTCTGCTTAATGGTCTTACGCGTGTTGTACTGATCGCCACGTGGTGACTGGCGCGGGTTATTCTGCCACTCCTGATAGCTCAGTCCGCCTGGATCGTTGGCTTTCATGTCCACGCTGTTAAAAATCAGCGTCAGCTTGCTGACATCATTAATGCGCACGCCCAGTTTCGCGTTGGCGAGGTTTTTGCGCGCGCCGCTGTGGTCGCGATAGCCATGGGTGGTAAAACGGGTAGTGGATACGGCGTAATCCAAATCGCCCGCCTGAGTACCATCACCCACCGCCCCGGTGGCCTTCATACCGTAACGCCAGGTGCCGTAGCTGCCGTAATAGCTGCTGGCTTCAATGGTGGCTGGCTGTTGTCCGGTCTGGGTGTTGATGTTGATCACGCCGCCGGAGGCATTACCGTACAGGGCAGAGAAGGGGCCGCGCAGCACGTCGACGCTCTCTATGCTGTTGAGGTCAATGTTTGATGTCTGCCCCTGGCCGTCGGGCATGGTTGCCGGAATGCCGTCCACGTACATGCGGATCCCGCGTACGCCGAAGGTTGAGCGCGCGCCGAATCCGCGAACGGAAAGTTGCAGATCCTGAGCATAGTTCTGGCGGTTCTGGATTTGCAGGCCAGGTACGCTCCCAAGGGATTCAGAAAGGTTGATGCGCGGTGTGGCATGTCGCATATCCTCGCCGCTCACCACGCTGACTGCGGCCGGGGTGTCCAGTTCTGAGACGGTTTGCGGCGTGGCGCTGACGATCATGGTCTGTTCATCCGCGGCCATCGCACTCAGCGGGCCAAAAATGACGGGAACGAACAACAGGGGTAGTGATGCCTTATGGGCAGTAATAATTTTCATGGAGTAAGCCGGTTAAGAAAAATTTCGAACCAAATCAACTGGAACCTGTGTATATATGTTAAATCCTTTGTAAATGTTATGAAAACTATAACCGCACATTTCGTGAATGTAAGGTTTTGCAGGAAAGAAATACTCCACATTCAACTCATTAATGATTACTATTCTCATTAAAATAACGGCAAAGCGATGACTTTGCCCGCCGGAAGCGATGTCAGCGGTAAATCTCCTCATTTAAAAAGGAATTGTTATGTCTTTACGTCATCTGTGCTCGCCGCGCCTGCGTGGGTCTCTGCTGTTGGGCTCTTTACTGTTTGCCGGTACGTTCCAGGTTCATGCCGCTGAAGAGATGCTGCGCAAAGCGGTCGGCAAGGGCGCGTATGAAATGGCCGTCAGCCAGCAGGAAAACGCGCTGTGGGTTGCGACGTCACAAAGCCGCAAAACCGATAAGGGCGGCGTGGTCTATCGTCTGGATCCGGTCACGCTGGAAGTGACGCAGGCGATTCATAACGATCTCAAGCCGTTTGGCGCCACGATCGATAACGCCACCCAGACGCTGTGGTTCGGTAACACCGTCAACAGTGCCGTGACGGCGATTGACGCCAAAACGAGCGAGGTGAAAGGGCGCCTGGTGCTGGACGATCGCAAACGTAGCGACACGGTGAAGCCGCTTCAGCCGCGCCAGCTGGTGGCCGATGACACGACCAATACGGTATACATTACCGGCATCGGCAAGGAGAGCGTGATCTGGGTTGTTGATGGCGCAACGCTGAAGCTGAAGGACACCATCACGAACACCGGCACGTTCAGCACCGGACTGGCGCTGGATGCGAAGGCAAAACGCCTGTATACCACCAATGCGGACGGTGAGCTGGTGACCATTGATACCGCGACCAACAAAATCCTCAGCCGTAAGAAAGTACAGGAAGACGGAAAAGAGCACTTCTACCTGAACCTGAGCCTGGACACTGGCGGCCAGCGTGCGTTTGTGACGGATTCAAAACAGCCTGAAGTGCTGGTGGTGAATTTGAAAGATGGCAGCGTAATGCAGAAAATCGCCGCGCCAGAATCGCTGGCCGTACTGTTTAACCCGGCGCGTAACGAAGCCTATGTGACGCACCGCGAGGCGGGCAAGGTGAGCGTGATTGACGCCAAAACTTACAAAGTGACCAAAACCTTCGATACGCCGGTTTACCCGAACAGCCTGGCGCTGTCTGCGGACGGTAAAACGCTGTACGTGACGGTGAAACAGAAGTCTACCCGTCAGCAGGAAGCCACTCAGCCTGACGATGTGATTCGTATCGCGCTTTAAGGTAGGAATTGCCCGGTGGCGCTGCGCTTACCGGGCCTGGAAAACAATGAAATGCAGGCCGGGTAAGGCGTAGCCGCCACCCGGCTTTTTTATTAACGCGACGTCTCTTCCACCAGCGGACCATCCTGTTTATCATCTCCAGGATGAACCGGGGCGGTACTGTGGATTTCATTCACGCGTTTACGCACGCCAAACCAGCCAGCAATCAACAGCACCGCCAGCAGCGGGATTGTGGCGATGGTGTAAGTACCGTTCGGGTAGTCGAAGGCCATCAGCACCAGCACACTCAACAAGAACAGCAGGGTAAGCCAGGATGTTACCGGCGCGCCCGGCAGCTTGAAGCTGACGTCAGCCGCTTTCCCTTCTTTAATTGCTTTGCGCAGACGCATCTGACACACCACGATAAAGGCCCAGGAGGCGATGATGCCCAGCGCAGCGACGTTCAGCACGATCTCAAACACCTGAGACGGCACGAGATAGTTCAGGAACACGCCAAAGATATACACCACCAGCGTAGCCAGAATACCCGCGTAAGGCACCTGCTGCTTGCTCATCTTCGACATAAACTTCGGCGCAGAGCCCCCCATCGACATGGAGCGCAGGATACGGCCCGTCGAATAGAGCCCGGAGTTCAGGCTGGAGAGCGCGGCAGTCAGTACCACGATGTTCATGATGCTGCCCACGTACGGCACGCCCAGCTTAGAGAAGAAGGTCACAAACGGACTTTGCCCCGCCTGGTATGCATTCCACGGCAGCAACAGTACCAGCAATACCACGGAGCCCACATAGAACAGACCGATACGCCAGATCACGCTGTTGATGGCTTTTGGAACCATCGTCTGCGGATCTTTACATTCACCTGCCGCCGTACCGACCAGTTCGATGGAGGCAAAAGCGAACACCACACCCTGCACCAGAACCAGCGCTGGCAGCAGGCCGTGCGGGAAGAAACCACCGTTATCGGTAATCAGGTGGAAGCCGGTGGCGTTGCCGTCCAGCGGTTTACCGGTGCCGAGGAATACGGTCCCGACCACCAGGAAGATCACAATGGCCAGCACCTTCACCAGCGCGAACCAGAACTCCATCTCGGCGAACCATTTCACGCCAATCATGTTCATGGTCCCGACGATTGCCAGCGCCCCGAGGGCGAACACCCACTGCGGCACATCGCCAAACGCGCCCCAGTAGTGCATGTACAGCGCAACGGCGGTGATATCGACGATACCGGTCATTGCCCAGTTAACGAAGTACATCCAGCCCGCGACATACGCGGCCTTTTCACCGAGAAATTCACGGGCGTAAGAGACAAAGCTGCCGCTGGAAGGGCGGTGGAGCACCAGCTCGCCGAGGGCGCGAAGAATGAAGAAAGAGAAGATCCCGCAGACCAGATAGACCAGGGCGAGAGCGGGGCCAGCCATTTGCAGACGTGCGCCTGCACCTAAAAAAAGACCTGTACCGATAGCGCCGCCGATGGCGATCATCTGCACCTGACGGTTGCCCATCGCCTTGTGATAGCCCTCTTCATGAGAGTTCAACCAGCGACGTTTAGCAGCATGATGATCGGCTGCGCTTTTATTGCTTGTTTTCATTGAGTTACCTGTTTGCCTGTCTGAACCATTAACGTGATAGTCCTGCCTGGCAGAAGCCGAAACAAACGATTGCTTCTGCGCAGACACATGCTGCCTTTCCAGTCATTCTGTGTATGGATAAGGCAAAACATGGCGAGGCATCCTACCCGCAATTGATAAGCGACGCAAAATATAACCGTGCCGAAAGTGATGCTCGTCGAAGGAAATCGTGTGGTCAGAGCAGACTGCGATCACAACGCGCTGAATCGTGACGTTTTTTTAGGCAAAAAGGTCTGTGAATGCTGATTTAATCATCAGGTTTACTTAATAGTTACCTATAGGTAGAGCTTATGGATGCCGCAGAGCTGCGATAAGTAATGAAAACGCGGAAGTGTGCTGGCGGCGGCTCGGATAATAGAGATGATAACCGGCAAAAGCCGGACACCAGGCTTCAAGCACACGCACTAACCGGCCCTCAGCAAGGGCGTCCTGAACCGCATCTTCCGGGACGTACGCCAGCCCCAGACCGTTTTCGGCGGCATCAATGCGTTGCGGCAGGCTGTTGAGGATCAATTGGCCGTCAACCCGCACGCGCAGCTCACGTCCGTCCCGTTCAAATTCCCAGGCATATAATCCGCCGCGTGTGGGCAGGCGCATATTAATGCAGCGGTGCTGATCAAGCTGCTCCGGCGTTTCCGGTACCCCGAAACGATGCAAATAGTCTGCCGACCCGACGACCGCCATGCGCATGTCCGGGGCAATACGTATCGCAATCATATCTTTCGCCACCTGCTCACCCAGACGCACCCCCGCGTCAAAGCGGCCGTCGACAATATCTGTCAGCCCATCGTCCACCGTGACTTCAACGTTGATGTCAGGATACTGCGCCATAAAGGGTTTGAGCACGGGCCACAGCACGGCAGACATGGCGTGTTCCCCGGCGGTAAGGCGAATATTCCCGGCAGGTCTGTCGCGGGTATCACGCAGCGCGGTAAGTTCCTGCTCGATCTCCAGCAGATGGGGGCTTAAGCGCATGAAGAGTTGCTCGCCGGCCTCGGTAGGGGCCACGCTGCGGGTGGTGCGGGTTAACAGACGGACTTCCAGCCTCGCTTCCAGATTGCGCATTGCGTGACTGAGCGCCGACTGAGATACCCCAAGCTGCGCCGCGGCGCGGGTAAAACTGCGCTCCCGGGCGACAACCATAAAGGAGAGCAGATCGTTGAAGTTGTCTTTTAACATGGCGGCTTATCCTATTTATGAATTGAACTCATAGTTCCTTTCTGATTATGCACTCTAATGCTCCCCATGGCTTTACGCTACTGTTAACGCAATAGCAAACGAGGAGTAGATCATGAAAATTATCCGTAGCGGTTCGCTACCTTCCGTTCATGGGCCAGAGGCCTGGTTTACCGGCAGCGTGCGCATTGACGCACCTTTCCAGGCGACTGAACCGGCAAAAGTCGGCGGCGCGACCGTCACCTTTGAACCCGGCGCACGTACCGCCTGGCATACGCATCCTCTTGGACAAACGCTGATCGTGACGCAGGGGCGCGGCTGGTTACAGGAGTGGGGGAAAGAGGCGGAACCGCTGAATCAGGGTGATATCGCCTGGATCCCACCCGGCGTGAAGCACTGGCACGGTGCAAGCGTGCAGACGGCCATGACCCATATCGCCATCGCAGAAGCTGTCGACGGGAGCCCGGTGGCATGGCTGGAGAAGGTCACCGACGAGCAGTATCCGAACGAGTAGTCTGGCGTTTCGTAAACAAATTATTAACGTTATGATTCGATCCGTTTTCTTCAGCATGTGCAGGCGGAACGGTGAAAATCAATATCATAGGCACCAGCGGAAGTGGGAAAAGCACGTTTGGCAGGCGAATCGCGGAGGCGCTGGCTATCCCTTACATTGAGATGGACAGGCTTTACTGGCGATCGAACTGGCAGGGAACACCGGATGATGAGTTTCTTGCAACCCTGGAAAAAGCGCTCGCCGCCTCGCCTGACTGGGTCCTGGACGGGAATTACAACCGCACACGCGACGTTAAGTGGCGCGACGTCGATCTGGTGGTGTGGATAGATCGTGGGTTTTTCCGCACGCTCTGGCAGGCGGTGACGCGGGCCTCCAGACGCGCCTGGCACAAACAGGAGCTCTGGCCCGGCACGGGGAACCGCGAAAGCTTTCGTCGGTCGTTCCTTAGTAAGGACTCTATTATCATCTGGACGATCAAAACCTGGCGCAGCAACCGCAAACGATATGAGGCGGATATGCAAAACCCGCAGTACGCACACATTCGCTTTCTCCGCATTACCCGACGGCAGGATGCGGAAAGACTCATTACATCGCTCAAATCACGCCGATGACAGACTCTCTATTGCCGTTTTCCGGCAATCCAAATGTAAATTAATTGTTTCTCAGAGGTGAAATCCACCTTTAATAATGACGACATGTTAAGTCAAACGAGAACGCAACATGTCATGGCGAATCAGCATTCTGGATAAAAGCCCCGTCGCAGAACACGAAACAGCCGCCGATGCGCTGGCGCGAACCTTAGCACTGGCGCAACAGGCAGAAACGCTGGGTTATCACCGCTTCTGGATTGCCGAACACCACAATACCCCGCAGCTTGCCAGCCCCTCGCCGGAGCTGCTGATTGCCTGGATCCTCGGGCAAACAAAACGTATTCGCGTGGGCTCAGGCGGCGTCATGCTGCAACATTACAGCCCCTATAAAGTCGCCGAAAATTTTAACGTACTGGCCGCCATTGCGCCGGGCCGGGTTGATCTGGGCGTTGGCAAAGCGCCCGGCGGTCTGCCGCTCTCTACCCGTGCCTTGCAGCACGGCCTTAATCCGCAGGAAAAAGGCAGCTTTGCTGAACAACTGACGCAGCTCGATCGCTGGATCCGCCCTGAAAATCAGTCAGCGGAGGAGGACGTTCGCGCCACGCCGCTGCCGCCGGTGCCTGCCCGGGGGTTTCTGCTGGGCGCCAGCACAGAAAGCGCGCTGCTGGCGGCCTCCCTCGACTGGCATTTTGTCTTTGCCGCCCATCTGAACGGTGATCCTGAGCTGCTGCGCGAGGTCGTCACAGCCTGGCGTCAACACAGCGTCCGGGAGGTGATTGTGGCCGTGCAGGCCATTGTTGCCCCAATCCAGGCTGAGGCCGATGCGCTGGCGCAGAAGGTTGAAGTGTGGGGCGTGGAGCTGGTAAACGGACAGCGCGTCACCGTGGCCAGCGAAGAACAGGCCTACGCCTTTGCGCGGCAGGCGGGGAGTGACCCGGTGCGCATCGCGCGTCGGGCGCAGTCTCTGCTGGCCGGAACGGCGGATTCGGTGCTTGAACAGCTCAACGCGCTGCATCAGCAGTGGGGAATTGACGAATTTATCATCGACACGCCGGTCGCTGATGGCGCAACGCGCGTGCAGTCACTGCGACTGCTGGCCGAGGCGCGATTTAACAGGGAGGTGACCGTATGAGCTTTAGTGAACAACTGATTGCCTGGCGCCGTGAGCTGCACCAGAACCCTGAACTCTCCGGTCAGGAGGTCGAAACAACGGCGCGTCTGCGCGAGTGGCTGACGGCGGCCGGGATTGCACCGCTGCCTTACGATCTCCAGACCGGGCTGGTTGCGGAGATCGGCACGGGCAACGCACTGGTTGCGCTGCGCGCCGATATCGACGCGTTACCCATCGACGAGCGCAGTGGGGTGCCGTTTAGCTCCCGGCGTGCGGGGGTGATGCATGCCTGTGGCCATGACATCCACACCAGCGTGATCCTCGGCGCTGCGTTAAAGCTAAAGGAGCGGGAAGCCTCGCTCAACGGTCGCGTGCGGATCCTGTTCCAGCCTGCGGAAGAGAATTTCGGCGGAGCAAAAAGTATGGTGCGGGCCGGGGCGTTACGTGACGTACGCGCGATTTTCGGAATGCATAACGAGCCTTCACTGCCGGTCGGCGAGTTTGCTACGCGCGGCGGCCCATTCTATGCGAACGTCGATCGCTTCGTTATTCATGTTACCGGCAAAGGCGCGCATGCCGCACGTCCCCATGAAGGCAACGACGCCATCGTGCTGGCAAGCCAGCTGGTGACCGCGCTGCAAAGCGTAGCCAGCCGTAACGTTAACACGCTGGATTCGGTCGTTCTGAGCGTGACGCGCATCGCCGGGGGGAATACCTGGAACGTGCTGCCGGAAAGCGTTGAGCTGGAGGGCACGCTGCGCACGCACCGCACGGAAGTGCAGCAGAACGTGAAAGCGCGCGTCGGTGAAATCGCCGCCGGATTTGCCAGCGCCTTTAGCGCGCAGATCAACATCACCTGGTACGCCGGACCCACCGCGCTGGTGAACGATGAGCACTGGGCCGGGTTTGCCACCTCGGTCGCGCGCGAAGCGGGATATGAAACCCGGCATGCGGAACTGCACATGGGCGGGGAGGATTTCGCGGTCTATCTGCAAAACATACCCGGCGCGTTTGTCAGCATTGGCAGCAACAGTCCGTTTGGGTTACATCACCCGGCATTTAACCCGGACGAAGCATTAATCGAACCCGCTGCCCGCTATTTTGCTCAGCTCGCGGAAAAAGCCCTGCAACACGTTTAATTAATTTGAGGTGAATATGTCTGCACATCGTCAATTGCGGCTGGGGACCATTTTGCATGGTGCATCCGGAAATATGTCTGCCTGGCGCCATCCCGCGGCGGTCGCGGATGCCAGCATTAATTTTGAATTCGTCAAAGAAACGGCTTTAAAAGCAGAAGAGGGCAAGCTCGACTTTATATTTGTGGCCGACGGTCTTTATATTAACGAGAAATCCATTCCGCATTTTTTAAACCGCTTTGAGCCGCTGACGGTGTTGTCCGCGCTGGCGAGTATCACCTCGCGCCTGGGGCTGGTCGGCACGTTATCCACCTCGTACAGCGAGCCTTTCACCGCTGCACGCCAGTTCGCCAGCCTCGATCACCTGAGCAACGGACGCGCAGGCTGGAACGTGGTGACGTCGCCGCTGGAAGGGTCAGCGAAGAACTTCTCCCGCGAAAAACACCCGGAGCATGCGCTGCGCTACCGCATTGCCGATGAGTATCTCGACGTGGTGAAAGGGCTGTGGGACTCCTGGGAAGGGGATGCCTTTATCCGCAATAAAGAGAGCGGACAGTTCTTTGATGCGTCGAAACTGCATACTCTGGATCACCACGGTGATTTCTTCCAGGTTTCCGGCCCGCTGAATATTGGCCGCACGCCGCAGGGACGTCCGATTGTCTTTCAGGCTGGTGCGTCCGACGACGGTAAAAAGCTGGCGGCAAAACATGCTGACGCGATTTTTACCCACCATGACACGCTGGAAGAAGCCCAGGCTTTTTACCGCGATGTTAAACAGCAGCTGGAAAGTCACGGCCGCCGCGCAGGGGATTTACATATATTCCAGGGCGTCAGCGTGATTGTTGGAAACGACGCCGATGACGTAGAAAACCAGTATCAAACCACGGCGGCACTGGTCTCCATTAATGATGCGCTGAATTACCTTGGACGTTATTTCGAGCATCACGACTTCAGCCAGTATTCCCTCGACGCGCCGTTCCCGGATATTGGCGATTTGGGCAAAAACAGCTTCCGCAGCACCACCGATGAAATCAAGCGTAACGCCCGTGAGCGCAACTTAACTCTGCGTCAGGTCGCGCTGGAAGCCGCATCGCCGCGCCCGCGTTTTTCCGGCACACCGGAGCAGGTGGCCGATGGTTTACAGGCCTGGTTCGAGGAGAAGGCGGCGGATGGCTTCATCATTCAGGGCGGTACGCCGGACACCTTCCCGCGCTTTGTCGACCAGGTGGTCCCCCTTTTACAGGCGCGCGGCCTGTTCCGCACCGACTATCCCGGCACCACGCTGCGCGAAAGTCTGGGCTTAGACGAGCCCAAAAATCAGTTCACACAACAATAAAAGAGAAAAACGCTATGCAGAAATCATCGCTTATTCTGGCGCTTGCGCTGGCCTTTACCCCTGTCGTCTGGGCAGAGAACGTCAATATTAACGGCACCGGCGTGAGCATTGAGGCCAATAAAACGCCGATCAATACCGCCAAAAACAGCGATGCGATCGCGCAACTGCCGAAAGACTATCGCTTTGCCGTGCCCGGGAAATTTACCGTGGCGGTGGCGGGACTGAATCAACCGCCGCTGACGGTCTTTTCCGACGACAACAAGACCCTGCTGGGAAGTGAGGTCGACATTGCGCGTCTGGTGGCGGACAGCCTTGGGCTGGAGCTGAACGTGGTTCCCACCTCCTGGGAGGACTGGCCGCTGGGGGTGGCCTCCGGGAAATACGATGCGGCTATCAGCAACATCACCGTCACCAAAGCGCGCAAAGAGAAGTTCGACTTCGCCACCTATCGCAAGGATTCACTTGGCTTCTACGTGAAATCCACCAGTCCCATCAACTCGCTTGTGAAGGCAGAGGATATCGCCGGGCTGCGCATCATCGTGGGTTCCGGCACCAACCAGGAAGCCATTCTGCTGGCATGGAACGAAGAGAACCTCAAAAAAGGGCTTAAACCCTTTACGCCGATCTACACCAAAGACGACGCGGCCCAAACGCTGGCGCTTCAGTCCGGACGCGCGGACGCCTACTTTGGCCCGAACGTGATCGGCGCCTGGAAAGCGGCGCTCAACGGTAAAACCAAACTGGTCGGCAGCGTCGACGGCGGCTGGCCGAAGGCGGCGCATATCGCGGTGACGCTGAAAAAAGGCAGCGGCCTGGTCGAACCGGTACAAACCGCGCTGAACGGCGCAATCAAGAACGGAGATTACGACAAGGTGCTAAACCGCTGGGGGGAAGGCGTGGAGCGTATCTCCAGTTCCGAAGTTAACCCGGCGGGTCTGGGCGATTAAGGAGGCGCTATGCAGGAACAATTTCGTGACGTTTCGCCGGAAGATGCCGATCTTCAGCCCATTATCGCGGGGCTTTTCGGTGAGTACGCCGCTCGTTACGGCGACTACTTTTCAAAGGATGCGGAAGTCGAGCTGACAGAGTGGTACCTGGCGCCGCAGGGGCTGTTTATCGTCCTGGAGCGCGATGGCGAGATCATCGCCACCGGGGCGTACAAGCCCTTCGACGAACATACCGCAGAGATCAAACGTATCTGGACGAATAAAACGCTGCGCCAGCAGGGACTGGCCGCGCGCGTGGTACAGGAGCTGGAGCGCCGGGCGGTGCTGGCGGGTTACAGCCACATCTACCTGACTACGGGGTTTCGTCAGCCGGAGGCGGTGCGGCTCTATCTCAGTCAGGGGTATCAGCCGCAGTTCGATCTCAACCGCGACCCGGAAGAGTATAGCCAGCCGCCGTTCGACGGTCGGCTGCGTTTCACCAAGACGCTGATCCGCGAAGCGCTCAGCAAAACCGCATAAGGAGCGACGATGAGCAACGTTGAAACCATAAAAGTGGTCCCGGCACGTTATCCGCTGCGCGCTGCTGGCGCCGTGGTGGCGCTGTTTGTGCTGGCGGTCGTGATCCAGTCCGTGGCCTTTAATCCGCGCTGGGAATGGGCGGTATTTGCCCGCTGGTTCTTTGACCCGGTGATCCTCGAAGGCGTCGGACAGACGCTGCTGCTGACGTTGATAAGCACCGTACTGAGCGTGGTGATTGGCGGCATGCTGGCTCTGGCGCGGCTCTCGTCATCATGGCTGTTGAGCAGCCTGGCGTGGGGTTACATCTGGCTGTTCCGATCGCTGCCGCTGATCGTGGTACTGATTATCCTCTATAACTTCTCCTATCTCTACGACACGCTCTCTCTCGGCGTGCCTTTTACCGGCATTACCTGGGGCAGCTTTGAAACCATCAACGTTCTCGGGCAGTTTTCTACCGCCATCGTGGGGCTGACGCTGGTGCAGAGCGCCTATACTGCGGAGATCATTCGCGGGGGCTTCCTTGGGGTCGACCACGGTCAGTATGAGGCGGCCGCTGCGCTGGGTCTGCCGGCGTGGCGTCGCACCGTGCGCATAATTCTCCCCCAGGCGCTGCGCACCATCCTGCCGTCCGGGTTTAACGAAATCATCAGCCTCGCCAAAGGGACGGCGATGGTTTACGTGCTGGCGATGCCGGAACTGTTCTACACGATCCAGATGATCTACAACCGCACCCAGGAGGTGATCCCGCTGTTGATGGTGGGGGCCGTCTGGTATCTGGTGATCACCACCGTACTGTCTGCCATCCAGCATGTTATTGAGCGTGGACTCGCCCGCAGCGAGCGCCGCTCCGCCGTAAACCAGAGCCGGGCGACCAGCCGCGCGCGTTCCGTCACCACTTCGTCAGCACAGGAGCCCGTTCATGCAAGCCTCTCCTGAAGGACACATTTCCATAACCGGCGTCAGTAAGTTTTTTGGCCGACATAAAGCGCTCGATAACGTCACGCTTGAGATCCCACCGGGCTCCGTGACGGTGATCCTCGGACCCTCTGGATCGGGAAAATCGACGCTGCTGCGCACTATTAACCATCTGGAGCGCGTAGACGAAGGCTTTATCCAGATTGACGGGGATTACATCGGCTATCGCCGTCAGGGTGACAAACTCTACGAGCTCAAAGAGAAAGAGATCCTCAAACAGCGCGTCAACGTTGGGTACGTGTTTCAGAACTTCAATCTTTTTCCGCATCTTACGGTGCTGGAAAACCTGGTTGAAGCACCCATCGCGCATAAAAAGTTCAGTAAAAAAGAGGCTATTGAAAACGCCTACAGCCTTCTGGATGTGGTAGGTCTGCGCGATAAAGCCGATGCCTGGTCGCGTCACCTCTCCGGCGGCCAACAGCAGCGCATTGCCATTGCCCGCGCGCTGGCGCTGCGCCCGCGCGTGATGCTGTTTGATGAGCCAACTTCGGCGCTGGATCCGGAACTGGTTGGCGAAGTGCTGGACGTGATTAAAAAGCTCGCCCGCTCCGGCACTACGCTGGTGGTGGTCACCCAGGAGATCGGCTTTGCACGGGAAGTGGCGGACCAGGTGGTATTTATGGTCGACGGTAAAATTGTGGAGCAGGGCAGCAGCGACGACGTGTTAAACCGACCGTCGCATCCGCGAACGCGCCAGTTCCTCTCAAAAGTGCTGTAAGGAGCGCAGATGAAATATGGACTCCTGGCGGGGCTGGTCTTCACGACGGCGAGTCACGCCAGCATTGATTTAAAGGCCAACGAACAGCCGCTGCCGGTGACGGTTGATCAACAGGCAGTGGCGAAAATCCCGGCGAACTATAAATTTGTTGAGCCGGGTACCCTCACGGTGGCGATTTCAGCCCTGAATTCTCCGCCGCTGGCGCTGCTGGCCAGTGATAACCGCACCCGTATTGGCAGCGACCCGGATATCGCCCGGTTACTGGCGGGCAGTCTGGGGCTGAAGCTGAAGCTGGTGCCAACGGCGTGGGAAGACTGGCCGCTGGGGATCACTTCCGGGCGCTATGACGTGGCGTTGGTGAATATCGCCGTCACCGAGCAACGTAAGGAGAAGTTCGATTTTGCAACCTATCGCGTCGATTCCTTGGCCTTCTCGGTGAAATCCACCAGCAACGTACAGTCGATCACCAGTGCGAAAGATCTGGCCGGTAAAAAGGTGATTGTCGGGTCAGGCACCAATCAGGAACGTATTCTGCTGGGCTGGAACGAAGAGAATAAAAAGGCCGGACGCGAGCCTGCGTTGCCGGTTTATCTGACCGACGACGCCTCAGGCAATCTCTATATTCAGTCCGGCAGGGCGGATGTCTTCTTTGGACCGCAGTCCGTTTCGGCCTACAAAGCCGCGTTAACCGGCAAAACCCGCGTCGTGGGATTAGGCCCGAAGAAAGCCTATGTCGCCACCACAACCAAAAAAGGCAATGGGCTGGTGTATGCGTTGCAGGCTGCGCTGGACGGTGCGATTAAGCGCGGGGATTATCAAAAGGTGCTGGCGCGCTGGGGGGAAGCGGGCGAAGCAGTGACGTCTTCAGAAGTTAATCCACCCGGGATAACCTACTAATGGTGCTCTATACCCTAAATAATTCGAGTTGCAGGAAGGCGGCAAGGGAACGAATCCCCGGGAGCGTACATAAGTACGTGACTGGGGTGAGTGAATGCAGCCAACGCACCTGCAACTTGAAGTATGACGGGTATACACTTAGGGTTTTCATCCCTGAGGAGGCAACATGATCAAACTCTATGGCGTACCCGGCTGGGGATCGGCAATCAGTGAGGTGATGCTGACTCTGGCAGACATCCCCTATCAGTTCGTCAACGTGGATGGGTTTGACCAGCCCGGCCCGCAGCGCGAATTGCTGTTGAAACTGAACCCGCTGTGCCAGGTGCCGACGCTGGAGCTGGAAAATGGGGCGATCGTGACGGAAACCGCGGCGATCGCCTTGATGGTGCTCGACAGACGACCCGACCTCGCGCCGCCCGTTGGGCAGGCCGAGCGCCAGCAGTTTCAGCGCCTGCTCATCTGGTTTGTGGCGAACGTCTATCCCACCTTTACGTATGCAGATTACCCGGAACGCTGGGTGCCTGATGCCCCGGAACAGCTGAAGAAAAACTGTATTGAGTACCGGAAATCCCTCTATCTGTGGTTTGACAGCCAGCTCAGCGCCTCGCCTTATGCCTTTGGCCAACAGCTTACGCTGCTTGACGTCTATATTGCCGTCGTGCGTACCTGGGGGCCAGGTCATGAGTGGTTTACCACCAACGCACCTAATATCACCGCCATCGCGGATGCCGTCTGCGCGTTGCCAGAACTGCACAAGGTGCTAAAAGCTAACGACATAATCTGATAACGTGGAACGCTAACCTATAAAAGGAGCCCTGCCCATGCCTCACGTTGATATCAAATGTTTTCCACGCGATCTGACTGACGAACAAAAAACGGCCCTGGCGGCGGATATCGCCGAAACGATAGTCCGTCATCTGAACAGCAAAGATCGCTCAATCTCCGTGGCGCTTCACGAAGTCCAGGAAGCTGACTGGAAGGCGCAGGTCTGGGATACCGAGATTGGACCTAAACTGGATGAACTGATTAAGAAGCCCGGCTATTCGATGTAACTCGCCTGCCGGGTGGTGCAGTATCACCCGGCGATCCCTGCCTTTCATTCCTTTCGCAAAAATCGATAATAAACAGCACAACGTTTCCGCTACAATTCACTCCTCCGAACAATATTCGTTAAATCAGCAGGTAAGCACTACAACTGCACCAGATTAAGTACAGATAGTAAAAGGATAATTTTTTCATGACAAAATTACCTCGGTTTTCACTCGCCTTTATTCATCCTCGTTACTGGTTCAGTTGGGCAGGCATCGCCGCACTCTGGTGTACGGTCCAGCTCCCATATTCGCTTCTGTTAAAAGCAGGGCACGGACTCGGGCGTCTGGCTATGCGCATGCTTCCACGCCGCGTGGAAATCGCCAGACGAAATCTTGAGCTTTGCTTTCCGGAGATGAAAGAGGGTGAGCGCGAGCGTTTGCTTGAGCGTAATTTTGAATCGGTTGGAATGGGCGTCATCGAAACGGGCATCGCGTGGTTCTGGCCTGACTGGCGCGTGCGCAAACACTTCAGCGTGACCGGCTACGAACATATGGAACAGGCAAGGGCGCAAGGAAGGGGCGTGGTGCTCATTGGCATGCATTTTCTCACGCTGGAATTAGGCGCACGCATCTTTGGCATGCTCAACGCGGGTATTGGCGTCTATCGTCCCAACAACAATGCGTTGCTCGACTGGCTACAGACGCGCGGTCGTCTGCGTTCCAATAAAACCATGCTCGACCGCTACGATTTGAAGGGCATGATCCGCGCGCTTAAGCAAAACGAGATCCTGTGGTATGCCCCGGATCACGACTATGGAAAAACGAATAGCGTGTTTGTGCCGTTTTTTGCCGTCCCGGACGCCGCGACAACTGCCGGGAGCTATATGCTGGTGAAAAGTGCCAGACCGGCCGTGATCCCGTTTGTACCACGCAGAAAAGCAGACGGCACAGGGTATGAGCTGATTATCCTGGACGATATTAGCGATACCTTGCAGGGAGGCGATAAAGTGGCCGTGGCTACGCAGATGAACAGGGCGATTGAGCGTGCGGTGATGATGGCACCCGAGCAATATATGTGGCTGCATCGTCGCTTCAAAACGCGTCCTGAAGGGCAACCGGACCGGTATGCGCGAAAAAAACAGGTCCAGTCCTCAGTCAGAACTTTCTCTGCCAGCGATATGTCGGATCGGTCGAGTATCCAGCAGTAGCACAGGGGGCGGATGCCGTTGCGCTCCGCCCTTTATAAAATCTGCGCCGCTGGATAGAATTACCGCATCCACCTTGTCGGGATGCAAAATATGACCGGAAGAGTCGACTATCACCTTGAAAAATATCTCCTCACCGAAGTCGCCGAGCCAGAACGTCTGACCCGCCAGTGGGCAGAAGTGATGCGCGAGTGTCGCGAGCAAAAATCCGGTGCGGAAGAGCGTTTGCGTCTCGCGCTGCTGAATGTGGATTATGTGACCAGCTTTGAGCTTCCCTTCCGGTTACTCCTCACCCGCGCCCCGCAGTTGATTGATGGGATCAGAAATGAGTTCCAGCTCAGTCAAAAAAATGTCCTGTTCAACGGCAAGCGGTTTGGCTGCGTTTACAGCCTTAAACAGGACCTGGAAAGTGTTCCTGACGAATTTACCTATCACCTGAAAACGCGGATCCAGCGAAGCGACAGCACTGGCGGAAGTGAAGTACCTTACCGGCAAATTGCACAGCAGGTGAAAGCGCCCAGGGAACGACTCAAACTAGCACTCGAAAATGGACTATCTGTAACGGCGCTCGACGGGCTTTTCTGGTTTGGCATTCAGCGTATCGCGGCCGATGTGCAGAGGCTAAGAAAAACGGGCACGAGGATTGTGACGTCAGAGACTGAGGTGTTTGATACGCTAACGATGACAACCCGGCGGATCCCCGTCTACAGCCTGACGCAGCCGGAATGAGCCTCGGTCGCTGAATCGTCGAACGTCTCAGAGAAGACAAAAAAAGACGGTAAGCTCTTTCTCAGATATACCGTGCTTCAGCAACGCTTTCATTGACATTATGCCCCTTAGAAAGAGGGGCATTTCACGCGATGGCATTGCTACTCAGCAAATGCCCGCAATGCCTCGCCATCAAGACGATAGCGTACCCATTCGGACTGCGGTACCGCGCCGATGCTCAGATAAAAATCAATTGCAGACTGGTTCCAGTCAAGCACGCTCCATTCCAGCCGGCCGCAGTGACGTTCCACTGCGCATTGCGCGATATTTTTAAGCAGTGCTTTTCCCGCACCCTTGCTGCGGTATTCCGGGGAGACATACAAATCTTCCATATAGATGCCGTTGCGGCCAAGCCAGGTGGAATAGCTGGTGAAAAAAACGGCATACCCCACAGCATGGCCTGCATATTCGGCAACCAGCGCTTCGGTTTTACTGTCTGCACCAAACAGCGTTTTACGGATTTCGTCCGGCGTGGTGACCACTTCTTCTGGCGCTTTTTCATAGACTGCGAGTTCGTAAATCATATCGTATATTGCCGCTGCATCTTCAGGTCGCGCCTGACGAATCGTAATGCTCATTCCTTTCCCTTTATCTTTGTTTGTAGTTGATGGGGATAAGCATAAAGGCTAATGTCAGAAGAATTAAGTGCAATGAAATCAATAAATGATGAATATTATGCATCCAGCCTTAAGGCGCCTTGATTTAAACCTTCTGCCGGTTTTTGACGCGATTTATCGCCACAGTTCCGTTCGACTTGCGGCAGATGAGCTGGCGATGAGCACCTCGGCGCTCAGCCATGCCCTGTCACGGCTGCGTGTTTCGCTCAACGACCCGCTGTTCTACCGGGAAGGACATCGAATGTGTCCCAGCGTCTATGCCACCCAGCTTGCGCCAGTTATTGCATCGGCCCTGAAATATCTCGACCAGGAGCTGTCGCCGCAGCCGGAATTTGATCCTGCTATTAGTACAGCGTGTTTGCAGATCGCGATAACGGACTTTACCGCGTTCTGCATATTCCCTGCGCTCATGAATACGCTTCAACATGCGGCGCCTGGCTTGCGTCTGGAATTACGATATTTGCCGCACAGCCCGGCGTTGACGGAATTACTGGCAGGCGAGGTGGATTTGGCCCTGGGATTCAGCACCATTGAGGATCGCCGGTACCCGGAGCTGGAAGAGATCAGCTGGTTCGAAGATGAATATGTGGTGATTAGCAATGCGAGCCGGAGCGCGCTCACGCTAGAGGATTATCTCGCCGCCCGGCATCTTGTGGTTACGCCGTGGAATGAGAAGCAGGGGGTGCTGGATTTGCAACTGGAACGCATGGGTTATACCCGACACATTGCGATCAAAACCCCGTCTATGCTCAGCGCCCCGTTTGTTATTGCAGAAAGCGATCTGCTGATGGCGTTACCTCGATTCGCCGCTGAAAAGCTGCTGCCAGCTACCCGTATTAAAATTTTTGATTTACCGTTCCACATCAGTCCGTTTGAAGTAAAAATTTATTCGCACAAGCGCAGCGGGAAACGAGGCGTTACGAACTGGCTCAAAGCTACGCTGCGCGCGCTGGCCGAAGGGCAACAGTCAGAGCGCTTATGATTTCGACTGTAACAGGATCGCCATCAGCCCCGGAAAGCGGGCGTCCAGATCTTCTCTTCTCAGTGAAATCATATTCTCGCGCCCCTGCGGGCGCTGCCAGATCACGCCGCTGTCGCGCAGTACACGCCAGTGGTGAGTCATGGTTGATTTCACCACCTCGTCCGGGCGCAGCGCGTTGCAGCTCAGCTCACTGCCGTCGGCCAGCCGTCGAATAATCGCCAGCCGCAGCGGATTGCCGAGGGCGAACAGCACATTTTCCAGCAGTATTTGTTCAGGTTCCGGGTGGTTTGGGATCATCGTTTTCCTGCGTCTCGCGTGAGATTGAGCTATATCAACAATAGGTCAACCGTTAAAAAATAGTTCGATAATACTCGTACAATAGGACTATTATAACAAACGAACAAACACGCGACTATCTTGGTCGTCACAAACCCGTCATGAAGACGTAAGGAAATATCATGCCCCGACCCATTCCACTCGAACGTTATCGCAACATCGGTATCTCCGCGCATATCGATGCGGGCAAAACAACCACCACTGAGCGCATCCTGTTTTACACCGGGATGAGCCACAAGCTGGGTGAAGTACACGATGGCGCGGCAACCACCGACTGGATGGCGCAGGAGCAGGAGCGCGGGATCACCATTACGTCGGCGGCGGTGAGCTGTTTTTGGCCCGGCATGGACAGAGGCTTTGAACCGCACCGCATCAATATTATCGACACCCCCGGGCATGTGGATTTCACCATTGAGGTGGAACGTTCCATGCGTGTGCTCGACGGCGCGGTGATGGTTTATGACTCCGTCGGCGGCGTGCAGCCGCAGTCGGAAACCGTCTGGCGTCAGGCGAATAAATATCACGTCCCGCGTCTGGCATTCGTCAACAAAATGGACCGCCCGGGTGCGGATTTCTTCCGCGTGGTGCGGATGATGCAGGAGCGGCTGAAAGCTAATCCGGTCCCGATTGTGATCCCCGTGGGCGCAGAGGAACACTTCACCGGCGTGGTTGATCTCATCAAGATGCGCACCATTCTTTGGGATGATGCGACCCAGGGCATGGCGTTCACCTACGCGCCGGTGCCCGACGATCTGCTGAGCACCGCCCAGACGTGGCGAGAAAAAATGGTCTCGTCTGCGGCAGAAGCCAGCGATGAGCTTATGGATAAGTACCTTGAGACGGGTGAACTGGATGAAGCGGAAATCATCAAAGGGTTACGGATCCGGACGATCTCCGGTGAAATACAGCCCATGCTGTGCGGCAGCGCTTTCAAGAACAAGGGTGTGCAGCGCATGCTCGACGCGGTGATTGAAATGATGCCGTCTCCACTGGACGTGCCCGCTATCGATGGGGTAGACGAAGATGGACAGCACGCCGAGCGCCACCCAAGCGATGATGAACCATTCTCTGCGCTGGCCTTCAAGCTGATGAGCGATCCGTACGTCGGACAGTTGACCTTTATTCGCGTCTATTCCGGCATACTGCGCAAAGGCGACGCGGTTTATAACCCGGTGAAGGGCAAAAAAGAGCGAATCGGGCGCATCGTGCTGATGCATGCCAACGACCGCCATGAGGTGGACGAGTTGCGCACAGGGGATATCGCAGCCTGTGTCGGGCTGAAAGACGTCACCACCGGTGACACGCTGACCGACCCGAATGCGGTGATCACCCTTGAACGGATGGAGTTCCCGGACCCGGTTATTTCGCTGGCGATTGAGCCGAAAACCAAGGCCGATCAGGAGAAAATGGGGATCGCCCTACAGCGCCTGGCGGCGGAGGATCCGTCTTTCCGCCTGCACACGGACGAAGAGTCCGGTCAGACCATTATCTCCGGGATGGGCGAACTGCATCTCGAAATCATCGTTGACCGCATGAAGCGTGAGTTTGGCGTTGAGGCAAACATTGGTCGTCCACAGGTCACCTACCGTGAAACCCTGCGTAAAGCGGTGAAGGATATTGAAGGTAAATTTGTCCGACAGTCCGGCGGGAAAGGGCAGTACGGTCATGTGGTCCTGAGTCTGGAGCCGTTAGCAGCCGGAAGTGGTTTTGTGTTTGAAGATGCCACCAAAGGCGGGGTAGTTCCACGGGAGTACATCCCGTCGGTGGAAAAAGGCTTGAGAGAAGCCATGAATACGGGGGTGCTGGCGGGCTATCCGGTTGTCGATGTGAAAGCGACCCTGACGTTTGGTTCCTACCATGACGTTGACTCCTCGGAGATGGCCTTCCGCATGGCGGCGATCCTCGGCTTCAAAGAGGGCGCGCGGCGGGCGGATCCGGTTATTCTTGAGCCGGTGATGCACGTTGAGGTGGAAACGCCGGAAGAGTATGCCGGGAACATTATGGGCGATCTCTCCTCCCGCCGCGGCATGGTGCAGGGGATGGCAGAGCAGTACGGCAGCCAGATTATTCGCGCTGACGTCCCGCTGGCTGAAATGTTTGGCTACGCCACCACGCTGCGCTCGATGTCCCAGGGGCGCGCGACGTATACGATGGAGTTCCATCATTTTGCGGAAGCTCCGCGGAATGTGGCGGATGAGATTATTGCGAAGCGTGTTAAGTAATAAAAAGCCCTCTTCCTCAGGAAGAGGGCTTTTCTTTTTTGAGATGCGTTAATCCAGCGCCTTCACCATCTTCCCACTCGTCACAAACGTCCCGGCCCCCAGATGATGCAGCGTATTCAGCTTATCCCCGTCAAACTGCCAGCGTCCGGAGACAAATGCGCGTTCATCTGCCGCGGCGGAAACCACTTCGCCAAACAGGGTGTCATATTTCTCGGCCGCAGAAGTGACAGGTAATAACCGACACTCCATCCACGCCAGACATTTCTCTTCTATAACCGGCAGACCAAGCTCAGGGCCATGAATAACCGGGATCCCGTAGCAGTTAAATTTATCCTCGTCGCGCCCGCTGACGCTGCCGACCGCCCAGGTCCAGTTGGCTGCCGCCACGCCGGGGATCACAATGCCGAATTTCCCGCTGCGTTCGATCAACTCCCGTGACCACGCGCTTTTGTCTACCACGATCGCGATACGCGGGGGTTCAAATTCCACCGGCATAGACCATGCGGCGGCCATGACGTTGCGACGATCGATGGTCTCATCCCGGCTGGTGATGAGCACGGTTGGACCGTGATTCAGAAGACGGCTGGCATGACGTAATTCAACAGGACGAAAGTGGCTCATAGGATCTCCTCATGTACACGATGAGTATGCCGAAAAAGCACTTTTGCGCATATGCATAAGGGAAAATAGTTTATAAACAGGGGATATCACATCATGGAGCAAATCATGTCCCCATTTCTGAGTGCTTATTTTGCCCGCACGGGCTGGCAGCAGCCCGTACAGGTTAATATCGATACCCTGCGGGGGCTCCATTTACACCATAACTGCGCGATCCCTTTTGAAAATATTGACGTCGTTTTGCCGCGGGAAATTCATCTGGACGACGGGTGTCTGGTGGATAAACTGGTCACCGCGCGTCGGGGGGGATATTGCTTCGAGCAAAATGGCCTGTTTGAGCGGGTGTTGCGCGAAGTTGGGTTTACGGTACGCAGCGTGCTGGGGCGGGTTGTACTGGCGAATCCGTCGCAGATGCCGCCGCGCACGCACCGGTTGCTCCTGGTTGAGCTGAACGGCGAGTGCTGGATCGCCGATGTGGGATTTGGCGGACAAACGCTGACGGCGCCGATTCGTTTGATCGCCAACGAGGAGCAGAAAACCCCGCACGGGAGTTATCGTTTGCTGAGCGAGGGTAATGACTGGGTACTGCAATTCCGCCATCACGAGCACTGGCAGTCGATGTACCAATTTGACCTGGGGACGCAGTACTTCAACGATTACGTGATGGGTAACTTCTGGTCGGCGCACTGGCCTCAGTCCCATTTTCGTCATCACCTGCTGATGTGTCGCCACCTGCCGGACGGGGGCAAGCTGACGCTGACCAACTTTAATTTTACCCACTGGCAGAACGGTCATGTGGAGGAGCAGATCCATTTGCCGGATGCGGAGGCGCTATATAAGCTGATGCAGGACCGGTTTGTCCTGGGCGTTGATGACCCGAAGCACGGCTTTACACTGGCAGAGCTGACGGCAGTAATGGCAGGGTTTGATACGCATCCGCAGGCGGGGAAATAGCCCGGTGGCGACTACGCCTTACCGGGCCTACGGGCGTGTGAACATAGGTCGGGTAAGGCGTAGCCGCCACCCGACAAATCAACGGCGCGATCTCACCACCTGATACCGACGCGTGAAGTACTCAAACGGCGCGCTCCACACGTGCACCAGGCGGGTGAACGGGAAGATGAGGAAGATCGTCATCCCCAGCACCAGATGCACGCGGAAGATCGGCGCGACGCCGCTCAGCATTTCCGACGAGCCGCCCTTAAACGTGACGATCCCCTGCGCCCAGCCGACCAGCTTCATCATCTCGCTTCCGTCAGGGTACTGAGCGGAGAAAGGAATGGTCGACAGCCCAAGGATGCACTGAAGCAGCAGGATACTCATGATGATAATATCCGGCGTGGTGGACGTGGCGCGCACCCGCTGGTTGAACAGGCGTCGGATCAAAAGCATCGACCCACCGATCAGCGTCAGCACCCCGCAAATACCTCCCGCAATCATGGCTAACTGCTGTTTAACCGCGACGGGTAAAAACCAGGCGTACATCCAGTGCGGGGTTAACATGCCGAACAGGTGCCCGAAGAAGATCCCCAGAATCCCAATATGAAACAGGTTCGAAGCCCAGTTCATCCCGCGCTTGCTGAGCATCTGGCTTGATGACGCCCGCCAGGTGTACTGCCCATAGTCGTAGCGCAACCAACTGCCGAGGAAGAAGACGGTGGCGCAGATGTACGGATAAATGTCATAGAAAAACACGTTCAGGTAATGAGTCATTTTGGGCCTCCGGCGCTGACGTCCACGTACTGCGGCGCGACGTCCTGGCTAAAGCGTCGTTGATATTGCTGCATCGGCGAACTGTCGCACGATGTGGCGTTGTCTTCGATAAACTTGACCTGTTCCTCTTCCCACACGGCGTCCAGCGCCTGACGGGTATCATCACGTTTTTCACCGGATACCTGTTTCGCCACGCTGTCGCTGGAAAGCCGTGTTTCCGCCAGCGACAGCAGGGCGTCAAACAGCTGGTAATGCGCTACCTCGCGCTGTTTCAGGCGGCCTCCAATCAGCGCCAGTATAGGCGCGACGTTTTGCAGCCCTTCACGCGCCTCGTCGTCGCTGACGATACTGAGATATTCCAGATATAGCGGCAGATAGTCCGGCAGCTCGCGGCAATCCAGCTCCAGCCCGGCTTTCTCATACTGGCTCATCAGGTCGACCATCGCCTGACCGCGATCGCGGGACTCGGCGTGAACGTGCTCGAACAGCAGTAGTGAAGTCGCGCGCCCCCGCTCGAAAACTTCACACCATTCGGCCTGCTTATCCAGCAGCGGGGCGCTCAGGTGCTGCTGCGCAAACGGCAGTAGCATGGGCGCATCCTGTTTCACCAGGGAAAGCGCTTCTTCACGGTTATCCCAAAGCAGCTCATCGGGATACTCAATCAGTAGCGCGATGATTTTAAGGATCTGCATTATTCTCCCTCCCCGTGATCGCGCACCTCGGTAATGTTGATCGCGTCGATGCGGCTGCTGTTGAAGAGGTTGAACCTGGTGTCGGAGCCGTGACAGCCGTCACCGAAGGTGAAGCCGCAGCCGTTTTTCTCAGGGAAGGCGTCGCGCGCCATTTCGCGGTGGCTGGTCGGGATCACGAAGCGGTCTTCGTAGTTAGCGATGGCCAGATAGCGGTACATCTCCTCAACCTGCGCTTCGGTCAGGCCCACTTCCTCAATGGCGCGGGTATCGGTCACGCCTTCCACCGTCTGGGAGCGTTTGTAGTGGCGCATCGCCATCATGCGCTTCAGAGCGCGCAGCACCGGGCCGGTATCGCCCGCGCTGAGCATATTTGCCAGGTATTGCACCGGGATGCGCAGGCTTTCGACCGCAGGCAGTACACCGTCGCTCTGCGGCAGGCCACCCGCGTCCGCGTAGGACTGAATCGGTGACAGCGGCGGCACATACCAGACCATCGGCAGGGTGCGGTATTCCGGATGCAGCGGCAGGGCGAGCTTCCAGTCCATCGCCATTTTGTAAACCGGGGAACGCTGCGCTGCGTCGATGACGTTCTGCGGGATGCCCTGCTTCAGGGCTTCTTCAATCACCGCCGGATCGTTCGGGTTAAGGAACACGTCGCACTGGCGCTCATACAGATCGGTTTCATGCTCGGTGCTGGCCGCCTCTTCAATACGGTCCGCGTCATACAACAGCACGCCAAGGTAGCGGATGCGTCCAACGCAGGTTTCTGAGCAGACGGTCGGCTGGCCGGACTCGATGCGCGGATAGCAGAAGATGCACTTCTCTGACTTGCCGCTTTTCCAGTTGAAGTAGATTTTCTTGTACGGACAGCCGCTAATACACAGACGCCAGCCGCGGCATTTGTCCTGGTCGATCAGCACAATGCCGTCCTCTTCGCGTTTGTAAATCGCACCGCTCGGGCAGGTGGCGACGCAGCTCGGGTTGAGGCAATGCTCGCACAGGCGCGGCAGGTACATCATGAAGGTGTTTTCGAACTGGCCGTACATCTCTTTCTGGATCTTCTGAAAGTTTCGATCGCGGGCGCGTTTTTCGAACTCGCCGCCCAGCAGCTCCTCCCAGTTTGGTCCCCAGACGATCTTATCCATCCGCTTACCGTCAATCAGCGAGCGGGGGCGGGCGGTAGGGAGGTGATCCCCCTCCGGGGCGCGGTGAAGATCCTGGTAATCGAAGGTGAAAGGTTCATAGTAATCGTCAATCTGCGGCAACACGGGGTTGGCGAAAATTTTCGACAGGACGCCCATTTTTCCGCCGAGGCGCGGGGTCAGCTTGCCGTGAATACTGCGGATCCATCCGCCTTGCCACTCATCCTGATCTTCCCAGTTTTTCGGATAGCCGATACCCGGTTTGGTTTCGACGTTATTAAACCACGCATACTCCATCCCTTCGCGCCCGGTCCAGACGTTCTTACAGGTGACCGAGCAGGTGTGGCAGCCAATGCATTTATCGAGATTCAGTACCATGCCAACCTGTGAGCGTATTTTCATTTTTTCGCCTCCTGAACCTGATCCCGACCTTCGCCGTCCAGCCAGTTAATGTTTTTCATTTTGCGGATCATAATGAACTCGTCGCGATTCGAGCCGACGGTGCCGTAATAGTTAAAGCTGTACGCCAGCTGCGCGTAGCCGCCAATCATGTGGGTCGGTTTCGGACAGACGCGGGTGACCGAGTTGTGGATCCCGCCGCGCCGTCCGGTCACTTCTGACCCCGGAATGTTCAGAATGCGCTCCTGAGCGTGGTACATCATGGTCATGCCCGGCGGCACGCGCTGGCTAACCACCGCGCGGGCGGTGAGGGCGCCGTTGGCGTTGAAGGCTTCGATCCAGTCGTTGTCCTCAATCCCCAGCTCGCGCGCGTCGGTTTCGCTGATCCAGACGATTGGCCCCCCGCGTGACAGGGTCTGCATCAGCAGGTTTTCGCTGTAGGTGGAGTGAATGCCCCATTTCTGGTGCGGCGTCAGGAAGTTAAGCGCTTTTTCCGGGAAGCCATTCGGCGGGATCTCGCGCATATGGGTGACGCTGCGGGTATCAATCGGTGGACGATAGGCCACCAGACTTTCACCGAAGGCGCGCATCCAGGCGTGATCCTGATACAGCTGCTGGCGGCCGGAAATCGTGCGCCACGGGATCAGCTCGTGAACGTTGGTATAGCCTGCGTTATACGACACGTGCTCGCTCTCAAGGCCGGACCACGTTGGGCTGGAGATAATTTTGCGCGGCTGCGCCTGAATATCGCGGAAGCGGATTTTCTCGTCTTCTTTGTTCAGCGCCAGATGGGTGTGATCGCGCCCGGTCAGTTCGCCGAGGGCCTCCCAGGCTTTGACCGCGACTTGACCGTTGGTTTCCGGCGCAAGAGCGAGGATCACCTCTGAAGCATCAATGGCGGTTTCAATGCGCGGTCGGCCTTTGGCCGGGCCGTCGAGCTTGACGTAATTGAGCTTGCCGAGGAAATCGACTTCGTTTTGCGTGTTCCACGATATGCCTTTTCCGCCGTTGCCGAGCTTGTCCAGTAGCGGACCGAGAGAAGTGAAGCGCTCGTAGGTTTCCGGATAGTTGCGCTCGACGACCGCAATGTTTGGCGCGGTTTTACCGGGGATGAGATCGCACTCGCCTTTGCGCCAGTCCAGAATATCAAAAGGCTGCGACAGTTCCCCCGGGGAGTCATGCTGTAGCGGCTGTAGCACCACGTCAGTTTCGGTGCCGAGATGCCCGACGCACACTTCAGAGAAGACTTTGGCGATGCCTTTGTAGATCTCCCAGTCGCTGCGGGACTCCCACGCCGGGTCAACGGCGGCAGAGAGCGGGTGAATAAACGGATGCATGTCCGAGGTATTCATATCGTCTTTTTCATACCAGGTGGCGGTCGGCAGGACGATATCGGAGAACAGGCAGGTGCTGGACATACGGAAATCGAGCGTCACCAGCAGATCCAGCTTGCCCTCAATGGCGGCGGTTTGCCATTCCACCTCTTCAGGTTTGACATCATCCGTTGAGCCTAAATCCTCGCCCTGAATCCCGCTCTCGGTGCCAAGCAGGTATTTGAGCATGTACTCATGGCCTTTTCCGGACGAGCCAAGCAGGTTAGAACGCCAGACAAACAGGTTGCGCGGGTGGTTCTTGCCGTTGTCCGGCTGTTCGCAGGCAAAGCGAATATCGCCCGATTTTAACGCCTGCACGGTGTAATCCTGCGGCGACATCCCGGCGGCGTCGGCGCGGGCCTTAACGTGCAGCGGGTTGAGGTTGAGCTGCGGCGCGGAAGGGAGCCAGCCCATGCGCTCGGCGCGGACGTTGAAATCAATCAGGTGACCGGTGAATTTCGACGCGTCTGCAAGAGGAGAAAGCAGCTCCTGTGCGGTGAGCTTCTCATAGCGCCACTGGCTGGCGTGGTTGTAGAAGTAAGAGGTGCTGTTCATCTGGCGCGGCGGGCGGTTCCAGTCCAGTGCGAAGGCCAGCGGCAGCCAGCCGGTTTGCGGGCGCAGTTTCTCCTGGCCGACATAGTGCGACCAGCCGCCGCCGCTTTGCCCGACGCAGCCGCAGAAGACCAGCATGTTGATCATCCCGCGGTAGTTCATGTCCATGTGGTACCAGTGGTTCACACCGGCCCCGAGGATGATCATCGAACGACCATGGGTTTTGTGCGCCGTGTCGGCAAATTCACGGGCGATTTTTTCTATCAGGTAAGCGGGGACGCCGGTAATTTGTTCGCCCCAGGCCGGGGTGTAGGCTTTGATCTCGGCGTAGTTTGCCGCCGCGTTACTGTCTTCCAGACCGCGATCGAGACCGTAGTTTGCGAGCACCAGATCGTACACGCTGACCACGCGTCTCTGGCTGCCGTCGGCCAGCGTCAGGGTTTTACTCGGTACGCGGCGCGTCAGCACCGGCTCCTGCTTCACGCTGCGGAAATGCGGGTTCTCGTTGCCCCCGAAGTAAGGGAAGGCCACGTCTGCCACACTGTCGTGGGTGATGAGCAGGGAAAGCGTCAGCTCGGTCTCCTGTCCCGCGGCCAGCGACTCCAGGTTCCATTTGCCTTTTTCGCCCCAGCGGAAACCGATAGAGCCGTTCGGCGCCACCAGATTTCCGGCGACGTCAAAGGCGATGGTTTTCCACTCCGGATTATTGGTTTCACCCAGACCGTCGGCCAGATCCGACGCGCGCAGCATGCGGCCCGGCACCACGCGACCGTCAGCCTGTTCATCCAGCAGGACCAGCATCGGCATGTCGGTGTAGCGGCGGCAATAGTTGAGGAAGTAATCGCTCGGGTTATCAAGGTGGAACTCTTTGAGGATCACATGCCCCATCGCCATGGCGAGGGCGCTGTCGGTACCCTGTTTGGGGGCCAGCCACTGGTCGCTGAGCTTCGCCACCTCCGAGAAGTCCGGCGTAATGGCGACGGTCTTGGTGCCTTTGTAACGTACTTCGGTAAAGAAGTGGGCGTCCGGGGTACGCGTCTGCGGCACGTTCGAGCCCCAGGCAATGATATAGCTGGAGTTGTACCAGTCCGCCGATTCCGGCACGTCGGTCTGCTCGCCCCAGGTCATCGGCGATGCCGGAGGCAAATCGCAGTACCAGTCATAGAAGCTCAGGCAGGTGCCGCCGAGCAGGGAGAGATAGCGCGTACCGGCGGCATAAGAGACCATCGACATGGCCGGGATAGGGGAAAAACCGGCTACCCGATCCGGGCCGTAGTTTTTGATGGTCCAGACGTTGGCGGCAGCAATCAGCTGGTTAAGCTCTTTCCAGTTTGAGCGGATAAACCCGCCTTTACCGCGCGCCTTTCTGTAGCTTTGCGCTTTCTGTGGATCGTTCTGAATGGCATCCCAGGCCAGCACCGGATCGGTATGCTGCGCCAGCGCCTCGCGCCAGAGTTCGATCAGCCTGCGGCGTACCAGCGGGTACTTGAGACGGTTGGCGCTGTAGAGATACCAGGAGTAGCTTGCGCCACGCGGGCAGCCGCGCGGTTCGTGGTTAGGCAGGTCAGGGCGGGTACGCGGGTAGTCGGTCTGCTGGGTTTCCCATGTCACCAGGCCATTTTTGACATAAATCTTCCAGCTACAGGAGCCGGTGCAGTTAACGCCGTGGGTGGATCGCACAATCTTGTCGAACTGCCAGCGCTGACGGTAGCTGTCCTCCCAGTCGCGGTTGGTGTGGTACACCTGGCCGTGCCCATCGGCGAAACTGTCGCCTTTTGTTTTGAAGTAACGGAAGCGGTCCAACAGTTTGCTCATGACATTTCTCCTGCTTCGATAACATGGCCGGAGGGTGAGGCATCACGCTCCGGCGAAGAGGTAGTTATTATTTTTGTGAGGATTTGCGGCCGTACACCAGCCAGGTGACGAGCACGCAGACGATGTAAAACACGAGGAAGACTTTCATGGCGCCCACCGGGGAACCGGTCATCGCCAGGGAGGTGCCAAAGGCTTTGGGAATAAAGAACCCGCCCACCGCACCGATGGCAGAGATAAAGCCCAGCGCCGCAGCCGTTTCGGTCACCGCTTCATGCTGTGCCTGTTCATCGCTCCCGCCCTGTTTTTTCACGCGGTCGAGGGTGATTTGGCGAAAGATAATCGCGATCATCTGGAAGGTCGAGCCGCTACCCAGGCCTGCGGTCAGAAACAGGCCCATAAAGACCAGATAGAAGGCGATAAAGCTGCCTGAACCAGACCCGGTGAGCGTCAGGAAAATCAGGGCGCTAAAGATGGCCATAAAGACGAAGTTGATCAGCGTCACCCTTACGCCGCCCAGTCTGTCCGAAATCATTCCGCCAGCCGAACGCGCCAGGGCGCCGATCAGTGGGCCAAAGAAGGCGAGGTGGAGGATATTAACGTCCGGAAACTGGGTTTTCGACAGCATGGCAAAGCCTGCCGAGAAACCGATAAACGAGCCGAAGGTTGCCAGATAAAGCAGGCTCAGCAGCCAGAGATGAAAGCGCTTAAGCACCGGAAGCTGGCTGGCAATGGACGCTTTCGAGCTGGCGATGTCATTCATGCCAAAAAACGCCGCAATGGTGGCCAGAATCAGCAGCGGCGCCCAGATCCACGCCGCGTTCGCCAGCCACATCGTCGAGCCATCCTCCTGCGGTACGCCGTGCACGCCGAGGAAGGTAAACATCGGCAGGAAAATCACCAGCGGCGCAACCAGCTGCATCACACTCACGCCCAGGTTACCCAGCCCGCCGTTAATGCCCAGTGCGCTGCCCTGTCTGGCTTTCGGGAAGAAGAAGCTGATGTTTCCCATACTGGAAGCGAAGTTGGCACCGGCAAAACCGCAAAGCAGCGCGATGATGATGAAGATCCAATAGGGCGTGGCGGTATTCTGGATGGCGATCCCAAGCCAGACACAGGGTACGACCAGGATAACGGTGCTTAACACGGTCCAGTAACGCCCGCCAAATATCGGCACCATAAAAGAGTAGGGGACACGCAATATCGCGCCGGAGAGAGAAGGTAATGCCGTTAGCATAAAAAGCTGATCGGTGCTGAAATTAAATCCGACCTTATTAAGATTTACCGCAATAGCGCTAAACAACATCCAGACGCAAAACGCCAGAAGCAAACATGCCACGGAAATCCACAGGTTTCTTCGTGCGATATGTTTCCCTTTATTCTCCCAAAATTGCGCGTTTTCCGGTTTCCAGTTACTCAACAGATGCTGATTACTCTTCTCGCTTTGATGTGACATATCACCCTCTTGCTTACCGAAGTGGAGAGAAAAAAGAAGGAAAAACAGAAAGATACCTGTCAGTGGTTTATGAAATTTATAGGATGTTATGGGATACATCTGAAAGGATAGATAAAAAAGCGAATCCCTGAGTTTGGAATGGGAATCAGGGTTCGCTTTATGTGTTACTAATTGTAACTCTTTGCGGAAATTAATACTCCGATGGGAGTATTAAAACAATTCGAGGGAGATAAGTTTATCCAGATGCTTATTAAATGCCGCGTCGTCCATTTCAGGCATATTTAAGACGTATATGCCATCCAGGCCACATACCAGACCAATTAAACGCCAGGCGATATTTTCCGGCTGATCAGCAAGCGTAAAGGCGTTGGCCTCCGCCCCGGCGCGGATAATTGCGACCGTTTCCTGGTGCCACATCTCCATGGTCAAAACGTAGGCGCCTTTGATATCGCTATCCCGGCTGGCGAGAATTTGCGCCTCCCGCCACAGCCGAATGTAGGGCTCAAACCCGCCGTCATCGCTGCCGAGCATGGCATGCAGGCGCTCGCGCCAGCCTGCGTTTTCGCCAACGATTTCAGCATCCAGCAAATCGCGGATCAGCCTGACAAACGCCAGCGACTTAAGCTCGCCCGCCGACGCAAAGTGGTGATGCACCTGCCCGGTGGCGACGCCCGCTTCGGTAGCGATTCGGCGCACGGTCATCGCAGCGAATCCTTCGGTCAGCGCCACGCGCATTGCGGCCTGTAGGATCTCTTCCCGCCGCTCGTCCTTGCTCAGATAACGCATAATTTCTCACTCTCAATGGCAACGAAACGAGTGTAACAAAGAGCTGGACAAGTGTTCAACTTTACGTAGGATCGCAATCTGGACATGTGTCCAGTTTTTAAATGAAAAGGAAATTTATGTTTCGTCAGTGGTTAGCGTTAGTGATTATCGTGCTGGTGTATATCCCGGTGGCGATTGACGCGACGGTGCTGCACGTGGCGGCGCCAACATTGAGCATGACGCTGGGTGCCAGCGGCAACGAATTGTTGTGGATTATTGATATTTACTCGCTGGTGATGGCGGGGATGGTGCTGCCGATGGGCGCGCTGGGCGATCGCATAGGTTTTAAGCGCCTGCTGATGATCGGCAGCGTGCTGTTTGGCCTGTCATCGTTAGCGGCGGCTTTTGCGCCGTCCGCGTGCTGGCTGATTGCCGCCCGCGCGTCGCTGGCGATTGGCGCGGCGATGATCATTCCGGCTACGCTTGCAGGGATCCGCACGCTGTTTATTGACGTGCGGCACCGTAACATCGCCCTTGGCGTCTGGGCTGCCGTTGGGTCGGGCGGCGCGGCGTTTGGCCCGCTGATTGGCGGCATGCTGCTGGAGCACTTTTACTGGGGTTCGGTCTTCCTGATTAACGTGCCGATCGTGCTGATCGTGGTTTCGCTTGCTGCGCGCTTTGTGCCTGCTCAGCAGGGTCGGCCCGAGCAGCCGCTCAATATCAGCCATGCCATTATGCTGATTGTCGCCATTTTACTGCTGGTCTACAGCGCCAAAACCGCCCTGAAAGGGGTGCTGTCGCCGTGGATGGTGGCCTCTACGCTGCTTACCGGGGCGGTGATGCTGTTTATTTTCGTCCGTATCCAGCTGCGCGCGCGCGTGCCAATGATCGACATGCGTCTGTTTTGCCATCGCATTATTTTAAGCGGCGTGGTCATGGCGATGACCGCCATGATTGCGCTGGTGGGCTTTGAACTGCTGATGGCGCAGGAGTTGCAGTTCGTGCATGGTTTTACGCCGTTTGAAGCAGGGATATTTATGCTGCCGGTGATGGTGGCGAGCGGATTTAGCGGGCCGATCGCGGGTGTGCTGGTCGGGCGTCTGGGGCTGCGCATTGTCGCGGCCGGAGGCATGGGGCTAAGCGCGATCAGTTTTATCGGCCTGTCGACGCTCGATTTCAGCACCCAACAGTGGCAGGCGTGGAGCCTGATGGTGCTGCTGGGCTTCAGTGCCGCCAGCGCACTGCTGGCATCGACGTCAGCGATCATGGCTGCCGCGCCGAAAGAGAAAGCGGCCGCGGCAGGCGCGATCGAAACCATGTCCTACGAGCTGGGCGCTGGTCTCGGGATCGCCATTTTCGGTCTGTTGTTAACCCGCAGCTTTTCGGCGTCAATTGTACTGCCGCAGGGGCTGAGCGCGTCGCTGACCGATAAAGCCTCGTCGTCCATCGGTGAAGCGATGAAGGTCGCGCAGGAGCTGACGCCGTCACTGGCCGAGCCGGTGATGACGGCGGCAAAAACCGCGTTCATCACCTCGCACAGCGTGGCCCTGGGCAGTGCGGGAGCCATGCTGATGATTCTGGCGATCGGGATCTGGTTTAGTCTGGCGAAGGTCGGAGGGCAGCAGTAAAAAAAAGGCCAGCCGCGAGGGCTGGCCTTTTGAACTAACACCTCTTAGAACTGGTAGGTCAGACCTACAGCCACGATGTTGTCGGTAGCCACTTTGGCATCTTTGGTGAACTGGCTGTCATCCACGAGGTTGATTTTGTAATCAACGTAGGTGGACATGTTTTTGTTGAAGTAGTAGCTCGCGCCAACGTCAACGTATTCAACCAGGTCCTGGTCGCCATAAGAACCGATGTCTTTACCTTTGGATTTCAGGTAAGCGATGGATGGACGCAGACCGAAGTCAAACTGGTACTGAGCCACAACTTCGAAGTTCTGTGCTTTGTTGGCAACGTGACCGCTACCGAACGCCGTCATGTTGCGGGTTTCAGAGTAGGTGGTTGCCAGGTAGATGTTGTTCGCATCGTACTTCAGGCCAGCAGCCCAGACTTCTGCGTTTTCGCCACCGGCGTTCAGGTTGCTTGCAGCACGAACCTGACGGTCAGTACGGTCAGATTTCGCGTAGGTCGCACCCACACCGAAGCCGTCGAATTCATAGGTAGAAGACAGACCCCAGCCGTCACCGTTGGATTCGGTGATCTCTGAACGGTCGTTTTTACCCTGGTACTGGGCAGCCACGTTCAGGCCGTCAACCAGACCAAAGAAGTCGGTGTTACGGTAGGTGGCAACGCCAGTGGTACGACCGGTCATGAAGCCGTCAGTCTGCGTCCAGGTATCGCCACCGAACTCTGGCAGAACGTCAGTCCATGCGCCGATGTCATAAGCAACACCGTAGTTACGACCGTAGTCGAAGGAACCGAATTCATCGAATTTCAGACCAGCGAAGGCCAGACGGGTTTTGTTGCCGTCGGAACCCTGAGCTTCAGAGCGGTTGCCCTTGAACTCATATTCCCACTGGCCGTATCCGGTCAGCTGATCGTTGATCTGAGTTTCACCTTTGAAGCCCAGACGAACGTATGTTTTGTCGCCGTCGCTACCAGCATCATCAGAAAAATAGTGCAGACCAGTAACTTTGCCGTACAGATCCAGTTTGTTACCGTCTTTGTTAAAAACTTCAGCCGCGTTAACAACGCCAGCCGCCAACATGGAAGTCACTGCCACTGCAACTAATTTAAGTTTCATCTTAACTAACCCTTATAATTTTATTTAGGTATTTCCTAAGCCACCTGAGCGATTTTTAAACGAGGCTTATCGTCAATGGCAGACTATTTTTAAAATTCCGTAGACTGCTTTCAATAATAAGTTTCAAAATATTAAAGATAATTTCAATTAGTGTGATCCTGATCCGATAAATTTCCCTTAAATCGCTCAGTAAGGTTAATTTATATACATAAATTGATTATTAACAAAACACGATAATAAGGCTGGAAATAGTTGCCATGCGTTTTTGTTTTTAGAGAGAGATAAAAGGGCTTGGCAGGTAATGTCAAGGAATTGGCCGCGTTATTGACTTTTAAAACAGTGGCTTGTGGATTTATCCTGGAGCCTGCAACTGTTTTTTAAAAGAAACATCCAGAAATAAACTATTGCACTATGTGCTATATAGTGCGGGAATATTGGGGTTGAATTAATTACCTGCGTTGTCAGTTTATGTCAATTTCCACAACGGATCTGACTTTTTATGAGTACTCTATACAGAAATAGAAATACATACGAATGTTATAAATAATATTCTTTACTGTGATCACATATTAAAATAATGTTAATTTTTACCGGGCATAATTCGTGCCCGGTAAAATTAAAATGCTATTTGCGGGTGGCATACCAGCAAAGTAATGATCCTGCGCAAACCATTAATGCACCTTGCCAGAATGAGAATGAAAGCGGAGAGCTCAGCATAATAGCCGCCAGCGCGGCAGAGAGTACCGGGGTGAAGTAGGAGACGGCCGCAAGCACCGTGACGTTACCGTGGAGGATCCCAATGTTCCAGGCGGCGTAGCCAAAGCCAAGGGCAACACCACACATCAACAGCTTCACGACTACCGGCACGCTGAATACCATTTCAGGCTGATCGCTGACGGCATATTTGACCCACAGGCTCAGGGCGGTCAGCAGGACGAAAAGAGTAATGCCATTTTGCCCTCTGGCATACCTGCTGGTGACGGTGCAGTAGGCGGCCCAGATAAAGGCACCGGCAAATGCCAGCCCGTAGCTCAGCGGGCTGGAAACGATGTTTAGCATGATGTCGTGAACGTGCAGCCCGTTTTCGCCGCCTAAGACCCAGCCCACGCCCAACAGGGAGATCGCTAAGCCGGGGATCACCCACAGGGTGGATTTTTGACCGTTGAACAAAATGGCGAACACAATCGTCAGGCTTGGCCAGAGATAATTGACCATGCCCACCTCAATTGCCTGCGAGCGCGTCGCGGCAAAGCCAAGCGACAGGGCAAGGCACATTTCATAGCTGACAAACAGGACGCTGCCCGCAATGAGATAGCCTTTCGAAAACCGTTTAATATCAGGGAAACCTACCGTCGCCAGACACAATAATCCGCTGACGGTGTAGATCATCGCTGCGCCCCCCACCGGGCCAAGTCCCTCACTGACGCTGCGGATGAGACCCACCATGGTGCTCCACAGCAGTATGGCCACCAGGCCAATCAGCGTTGCTCTTTTTCTGTCCATTACCCTGCCAGTCTCATAAAAATCAAAGGGTAAACTTATAGCATCTAACCCATTCACCAGGCGAATTTTCTGTTTCGCGGTTAACCCGAAAGGAGTAATAAATCATACCGGCGGTGACTATTAAGGGGGCGAAGTTCGGCGACCTTGATTTGACGCAAAAAAAACAGGGGCTTTGCTGTTAGTTTGCGGCGCGAAGTCTTATCAGATAACGAGGACAGCAATGGACGTCAGCCGCAGACAATTTTTTAAAATCTGCGCGGGCGGTATGGCCGGAACAACAGCCGCAATGCTGGGATTCGCTCCCAAAATGGCGCTGGCTCAGGCACGCAACTATAAACTGCTGCGCGCGAAAGAGATCCGTAACACCTGCACATACTGCTCCGTGGGTTGTGGGCTATTAATGTATAGCCTGGGTGATGGCGCGAAGAACGCCAAAGAAGCGATTTATCATATTGAAGGGGACCCGGACCATCCGGTGAGCCGCGGGGCGCTTTGCCCGAAAGGGGCGGGGCTGCTGGACTACGTCCACAGTGAAAACCGTCTGCGCTATCCGGAATATCGTGCGCCGGGCTCTAAGAAATGGCAGCGCATCTCCTGGGACGAGGCCTTCTCACGTATTGCAAAACTGATGAAAGCGGATCGCGACGCCAACTTTATTGAAAAGAACGAGCAGGGCGTGACGGTAAACCGCTGGACCTCCACCGGGATGCTGTGTGCATCTGCGGCAAGTAATGAGACCGGCATGCTGACGCAAAAATTTGTGCGCTCCCTCGGCATGCTGGCGGTTGATAACCAGGCGCGCGTCTGACACGGACCAACGGTAGCAAGTCTTGCTCCAACATTTGGTCGCGGTGCGATGACCAACCACTGGGTTGATATCAAAAACGCAAACGTCGTGGTGGTGATGGGCGGTAACGCCGCTGAAGCCCATCCGGTGGGATTCCGCTGGGCGATGGAAGCGAAAAACAACAACGATGCGACGCTGATTGTCGTCGATCCACGCTTTACGCGTACGGCATCGGTGGCTGATATTTATGCGCCGATCCGCTCCGGTACGGATATTACGTTCCTTTCCGGCGTGCTGTTGTACCTGATCGAAAACAATAAGATTAACGCGGAATACGTTAAGCATTACACCAATGCCGGCCTGCTGGTGCGGGAAGATTTCGCCTTCGAAGATGGCCTGTTCAGCGGCTATGACGCAGAGAAACGTCAGTACGATAAATCGTCCTGGAACTATCAATTCGACGAAAACGGCTACGCGAAACGCGATGAGACCCTGAGCGATCCGCGCTGCGTGTGGAACTTGCTGAAACAACACGTTTCCCGTTATACGCCAGACGTGGTGGAAAACATCTGCGGTACGCCGAAAGCAGACTTCCTGAAAGTATGTGAAGTGCTGGCCTCCACCAGTGCCGCCGACAGAACAACCACCTTCCTGTACGCGCTGGGCTGGACGCAGCATACCGTGGGCGCGCAGAACATCCGTACCATGGCGATGATCCAGCTGCTGCTCGGCAACATGGGGATGGCCGGTGGCGGCGTGAACGCCCTGCGCGGACACTCCAACATTCAGGGCTTAACCGATCTCGGCCTGCTGTCGACCAGCCTGCCGGGTTACCTGACCCTGCCGTCGGAGAAGCAGACCGACTGGCAAAGCTGGCTTGACGCCAACACGCCAAAAGCGACGCGTCCGGACCAGGTGAACTACTGGAGTAACTACCCGAAGTTTGCCGTCAGTCTGATGAAATCGTTCTACGGCGATGCGGCGCAGAAAGAGAATGACTGGGGCTTTGAGTGGTTGCCGAAATGGGATCAGGCTTACGATGTCATCAAGTATTTCAACATGATGGATAAGGGCGACGTCACGGGGTATATCTGCCAGGGCTTTAACCCGGTGGCGTCATTCCCGGATAAAAACAAAGTCGTTCGCAGCCTGAGCAAGCTGAAGTACATGGTGGTTATTGATCCGCTGGTCACCGAAACGTCTACGTTCTGGCAGAACCACGGTGAGTCTAACGATGTCGATCCGGCATCCATTCAGACCGAGGTGTTCCGCCTGCCCTCGACCTGCTTTGCGGAAGAGGACGGTTCTATTGCCAACTCTGGCCGCTGGCTACAGTGGCACTGGAAAGGTCAGGATGCGCCGGGTGAAGCGCGTAATGACGGCGAAATTCTGGCCGGTATTTACCATCGTCTGCGCGAGATGTACCGCACCGAAGGCGGCAAAGGCGCAGAGCCGCTGCTGAAGATGAGCTGGAACTACAAGCAGCCGGATCATCCTGAGTCTGAAGAGGTGGCAAAAGAGAACAACGGCGTGGCGCTGGCCGATCTGTACGATGCCAACGGCAATATGGTCGCGAAGAAAGGCCAGTTGCTCAATAGCTTCGCGCTGTTGCGTGACGACGGAACCACGGCCTCGTCCTGCTGGATCTACACCGGCAGCTGGACGGAGCAGGGTAATCAGATGGCCAACCGTGATAACGCAGATCCGTCAGGCCTGGGCAACACGCTGGGCTGGGCATGGGCGTGGCCGTTGAACCGCCGCGTACTGTACAACCGTGCCTCGGCAGACGTGAACGGTAAGCCGTGGGATCCGAAACGCATGCTGATCGAGTGGAACGGCACGAAGTGGACGGGGAACGATATCCCGGACTTCAGCACCGCCGCGCCGGGCAGCAACACCGGGCCGTTTATCATGCAGCCGGAAGGGTTGGGACGTCTGTTTGCCATCGACAAGCTGGCGGAAGGGCCGTTCCCGGAACATTACGAGCCGATGGAAACGCCGCTCGGCACTAACCCGCTGCACCCGAACGTAGTTTCCAGCCCGGTAGTGCGTATCTATGAAGATGACGTGCTGCGTTTAGGTAAAAAGGACAAGTTCCCGTATGTCGGAACTACCTACCGCCTGACTGAGCATTTCCATACCTGGACCAAACATGCGCGGCTTAACGCCATCGCGCAGCCGGAACAGTTTGTGGAGATAAGCGAAACGCTGGCGAAGGCGAAAGGCATTGCCAATGGCGATCGCGTGACGGTGAGCAGCAAGCGCGGCTTTATTCGCGCGGTAGCGGTGGTCACCCGTCGTCTGCAAAGTCTGAACGTACACGGCCAGCAGGTAGAAACCGTCGGCATCCCGCTGCACTGGGGCTTTGAAGGGGTGGCGCAGAAAGGCTACATCGCCAATACCCTGACGCCAAACGTCGGCGATTCCAACTCGCAAACGCCAGAGTATAAAGCGTTTCTGGTCAACATCGAGAAAGCGTAAGGAGCGATTAAATGGCGATGGAAACACAAGACATTATTAAACGCTCCGCGACCAACCCGATAACGCCCGCGCCTCGCGCGCGGGACTACAAGGCAGAAGTCGCCAAGCTGATCGATGTCTCCTCCTGCGTGGGCTGTAAGGCCTGCCAGGTGGCCTGCTCGGAGTGGAACGATATCCGCGACGAGGTGGGGCACTGCGTTGGCGTTTACGATAACCCGGCTGATCTGAGCGCCAAGTCCTGGACGGTGATGCGCTTTAGCGAAACCGACCAGAACGGCAAGCTGGAGTGGCTAATCCGTAAAGACGGCTGTATGCACTGTGAAGATCCGGGCTGCCTGAAGGCATGCCCGTCTGCGGGTGCAATTATTCAGTACGCCAACGGGATCGTCGACTTCCAGCAGGATAACTGTATCGGCTGCGGCTACTGCATCGCAGGCTGTCCGTTTAATATCCCGCGCCTCAATAAAGAAGATAACCGGGTCTATAAATGCACGCTGTGTGTCGATCGCGTCAGCGTCGGACAGGAGCCTGCCTGCGTGAAGACCTGTCCTACCGGGGCTATCCACTTCGGCACCAAAAAAGAGATGCTGGAAGTGGCGCAGCAGCGGGTGGATAAGCTCAAAGCGCGCGGCTATGACAAGGCCGGGATTTATAACCCGCAGGGCGTGGGCGGTACGCACGTCATGTATGTTCTGCACCACAATGACCAGCCGGAGCTGTATCACAATCTGCCGAAGGATCCGGCGATCGATACCTCAATCAACCTCTGGAAAGGGGCGCTTAAGCCGCTCTCAGCGGCGGGCTTTATCGCCACCTTTGCCGGGCTGATTTATCACTACATCGGTATCGGGCCGAATAAAGAGGTGGATGACGACGAGGAGGAGCATCATGAGTAAGTCGAAAATGATAGTGCGCACAAAATTTGTCGATCGCGCCTGTCACTGGACGGTGGTCATCTGCTTCTTCCTGGTGGCGGTATCCGGCATTTCGTTCTTCTTCCCGACGCTACAGTGGCTAACGGAAACCTTCGGGACACCGCAGATGGGGCGCATACTGCATCCGTTCTTCGGCGTACTGATTTTCGTGGTGCTGATGTTTATGTTTGTACGTTTCGTTCATCACAACATCCCTGACAAGCAGGATATTCCGTGGCTAAAAGGGATTGTTGAGGTTCTGAAAGGCAACGAGCATAAAGTCGCGAAGGTGGGCAAATATAACGCCGGGCAGAAGATGATGTTCTGGACCATCATGAGCATGATTTTTGTGCTGCTGGTGACCGGGGTGATCATCTGGCGTCCGTATTTTGCGCACTATTTCCCGATTCAGGTGGTGCGTTATGCGCTGCTGATCCACGCGACCTCGGCCATTATTCTGATCCACGCCATTCTGATCCATATGTATATGGCATTCTGGGTGAAAGGATCGATTAAAGGCATGATTGAAGGGAAGGTGAGCCGCCGCTGGGCGCAGAAGCACCATCCGCGCTGGTACCGCGACATTGAGCGTCTTGAAGCGCAAAAAGAGAGTTCAGAAGGGTTGAAGTAAACCTTGCGCCGTCGGCATTGTCCGGCGGCGCTGCGCTTGCGCGGCTTTTAGCTACGTATTGGTAATTAACGCATCAATTCCTGCAAGAACACTGCTTCTTGTACTGCGCAGATTACATACATAATCCTTATTATTAAGTTTTTTTGTCTCCACGTGTGTGATGTTGGCTGTATTAAGAAAATATGTCTGGAATTCAAGGTTCACCAGTGGCGTTGCAGCGTTTGAATATCCTCTTAAATGATTGTGATAGCTTAACGGGACAATAAGTCTCGTTGATAAGTCGTCATAATAATCGTGCTGAATAATCATAAAATAGGGTTGATATTCACACGTTCTGTTTGATGGATTGCGGTAAACGTCAAACTGAAAACACATCAAAGCCCTCCGAAATAAGGGTCATCCGATAATAGCCCGGCTTTGGCCGTTAATTCATTCATTGCTTTAATAAATCCTTGATCCTGTTGACGCTGCCGCTTGAGCTCTCCTGCTGTAGAGAGTGGGCGAGGTCTATTCCCCGTAGGGCGCTCTGTCGTAGCACATCTTTCTGTGCGGTTCGGTTTCATGTTTTCTCCTTTGTTGGTGCGGTCATTATCAACCGCAGCCAACAAAAAACAATACTGTTTCCCCTGGTAATCTACATTATGCGAGCCGTCTTCCAGTAATATCAAAACCGCTCTGCAATATACCGGAAGGGATATTTTGTTGGCTTCACTTTGCCGATCTTGCGTTTCGGTAAATCCACCTTGTCAACGTGAATTTCTTTATAGGGGATCTGTGAAAGCAGATGCGAAATAATATTCAACCGAACCCGTTTTTTATCTTCTGAGCGCGCCACAAACCACGGCGCCCAGGCGGTGTCGGTCGCTTTAAACATCGCATCACGGGCGAGGGTATATTCATCCCACAGATTGAAAGATTTTATGTCCATTGGAGACAGCTTCCAGATCTTGCGACCATCATTAATGCGATCGCGCAGGCGGCGTTCCTGCTCTTTTGGCGTTACTTCAAGCCAGTATTTCAACAATATGATCCCGGCATCGACCATCGCTTTTTCCATCACCGGCGTTCCATCAAGAAATTTGTCGGCCTGCTCTTCGGTACAGAAACCCATTACTCTTTCCACGCCTGCGCGGTTGTACCAGCTCCGGTCAAAAATGACGATTTCACCAGCAGAGGGCAGATGGGGAACGTAACGCTGAAAATAGAGCTGACTTTTTTCTTTATCGGTGGGGGCCGGTAACGCAACAACGCGAAACACCCGGGGGCTGACGCGTTCGGTGATGGCTTTGATGGCGCCGCCTTTACCCGCGCCGTCTCGCCCTTCAAAAACAATACAGACCTTTAACCCTTTGGCGACCACCCATTGCTGGAGCTTAACCAGTTCAACATGGAGTCGGCGAAGCTCTTGCTCGTACGCTTTGGTTTTGAGCGGCGCGTTTTTAACGACATCATCAACAACACGGGTTTTCTTCTTACTGACCATGGCGGGTCTCCCTATGGGTCCGGTCGCGGGATCGAGGCCGTACTAAGCGTGTAATCGGCCTGAATGAATGGATTAATGTGTCAGAAAGCTGATTTGAACTGGTTCACCATACAAGTTTAATCAATAATGCACGCTGCGTATTTTTTAACAGTGGTCGCGGTATGAAAAAAACAATTTTTTCGTTAGCACTGGCTACCTTTGGCCTGGGGATGGCTGAATTTGGCATTATGGGCGTGCTGACAGAACTGGCTCATGATACGGGCATTTCGATTCCCTCCGCCGGAAATATGATTTCGTTTTACGCTTTTGGCGTAGTGATCGGCGCGCCGATTGTGGCGCTGTTCTCCAGTAAATTTTCGCTGAAAACAACGCTGCTGTTTCTGGTGGCGATGTGCGTCGTCGGTAACGCGCTCTTTACCTTCTCTGACACCTACATAGGGCTGGCGACGGGGCGCTTAATCTCTGGTTTCCCGCATGGCGCGATTTTCGGTGTGGGGGCGATAATCCTGTCAAAAATTGCGCCACCGGGTAAGGTGACGGTTGCTGTAGCAGGGATGATTGCCGGGATGACCGTTGCCAATTTGCTTGGCGTCCCGCTCGGGACGTGGCTGGGACATGAATTTAACTGGCGTTACACCTTCTTTTTGATTGCCGTCTTTGATGCGCTGGTGATCCTCTCTGTTCTGCTGTGGGTGCCAGACATTCACGACACGACAACCACCCGGCTGACAGAACAATTCCACTTCCTGAAAAAACCGGAACCGTGGCTAATTTTTGCCGCAACGATGTTTGGCAATGCCGGGGTGTTTGCCTGGTTTAGCTTCGTGAAGCCGTTTATGGTCAACGTGTCAGGCTTTTCCGAGGGCGTCATGACCGCGATCATGATGCTGATGGGGCTGGGCATGGTGCTGGGTAATGTCTTCAGCGGCAAGCTGTCGTCGCGCTTTAGCCCGCTGCACATTGCTGCCACCACCGACATGGTGATTGTGGCTTCGCTGCTGTTACTGTTCGCGTTTGGCGAGCTTAAAACAGCTTCACTGGTAATGGGATTTGTTTGCTGCGCCGGGCTGTTTGCGCTCTCTGCGCCGCTGCAAATACTGCTGCTGCAAAATGCGAAAGGCGGCGAAATGCTGGGGGCCGCAGGCGGGCAAATGGCGTTTAACCTCGGCAGCGCAATAGGCGCGTATTTCGGTGGAATGATGATTACGCTCGGCTTTAGCTGGAGCTATGTCACGCTTCCGGCAGCGATCTTATCCTTCTCAGCAATGACCTCTCTGTTGATGTACGGTTTTTTATGTGCCAAAAAGCGTCAGGCCAACGCAGGAGCGCTGGCCTGATTTCACGCTTTGCCCGCTGGTCGCGGGCACAGGAGGGGACTACACGAATTTCGCCAGCGGGTCAGCGGCGGCAAATGCGACAGCTTTGTCTGCTGCTGGCGGGTAAATCAGTTCGTTGGTGATGGCGACCTTGATCTTTTTGCCTTCCTCGCGCACGGATTTAACACGCTGTTCCCAGCCCTCGGTGTACACCGCGCCCCAGCCACCCAGATCCAGACAGGTGACGTAATTCACCTGACGGTAAGGGTACGGCTCCAGATTTAACAGGCTGGCAGCTGCGTTATGTCCGGCGAATTTCCCCAGCTGGATCGCGTGCTGGCAGGTCATCAGTGCCGTGTTGCCCGCATCGTCCGTTTTGGCGTGAGCCATATCACCCGTCGCGTAAACCTCCGAATGCGCAGGGACCTGCAACGTGTCGGTGACGATAAGGCGTCCCTGAGTGTCGCGTTCCCCGTCAATTTGCAGGCTGAGGGGGTTAGCTTCTACCCCTGCCGTCCACACTACAGTCGCGCTGGCAATGCGCTCTCCGTTTTTCAGCGTCACGCCGCTGGCATCAATAGCTTCAATTTCACTGTTTAAACGCCATTCAACGTCCAGAGCGTTGCTTGCTTCTTCAATGGTGTTACGCAGCGCCTCGCTGTAACGCCCGCCAATGGTTGCACCTCTTTCAACTACGATCACTTTAGTCTTTGTATCGGCGCCGAAGCGGGTGCGAAGACGATCAGGGAGTTCCGTTGCCAGCTCAATGCCGGTAAAACCGCCGCCACACACGACCACGGTATTGCGTTCTGGGGTGGAGGGGCGCGAAACCAGCGAATCAAGATGTTGCTCGAACAGCCTGGCGGAGTCGAGTTGGTCGATATCAAATGCGTATTCAGTCAGACCGGCAATCGGCGGACGTTTAGTCTGGCTACCGGTTGCGAGGATCAGACGTTCCCAGTTGACTTCGGCAATGGCGCCGTTTGAATCGCGATACAAAACGGTTTTAGATGAGGTATCAATACGTTGTGCTTCGCCCGAAATAAAGGCAATACCCAGCTCAGCAAACAGTTCGGTCAGTGGCGCGACCATCGTCGACACGTTCTCTTCATAAAAACGTGGACGAACGCGCAGTTCCGGCACCGGGGCCAGCACGGCAATGCTGAGGCTATTATTACCTTCCAGAGCAGAAAGACGCGCGGCGCTGACCGCAGCCCACATACCGGAAAACCCACTACCCACAATTAAAATCTGCTTTTTCATACTCGATCCTTTTGTTCGTCAGGCTGTGTGTCTGACATAACTGCCACTATACTTGTCGGAGTTAACTGCGACAACTTCTTTCTGAGTTAAAATTCGTTATAATGCAGCGAACAATGACCCGGAGTGAGCCATGGCGTTTTACAGTTCTGGTGTGGAATATGGCATTCATAGCCTGATGTGTATGGTGGATGCAAAAGGCAATGAGCGTGAGATGAGCGTCCGGGAGATGGCGGCCTTGCAGGGCGTACCGTACGACTATCTTGGGAAGATTTTCACTCGTTTGTCACGCGCGGGGCTGGTTATCAGCACCGAAGGCAAGGGGGGAGGATTCCGGCTGGCGCGTCCGGCAGAGCTGATCAGCGTGCTGGACGTGGCGCACGCCATCGACGGCGATAAGAATATGTTCGAATGTCGGGAAGTGCGTCAGCGCCTGGCGGTATTTGATGAAACGCCACCGGCCTGGGTCTGTGACGGACCGTGCGGGGTGCGATCGGTTATGGACAGCGCGCAGCAGCGGATGGAAGAGGAGTTAGGACGCCATACCATCCTGGATCTGGCGCGGAAGATGTATCGAAAAGCGCCGGACACGTTCCAGATCGAGGTTCAGGAGTGGATTTCCGATCGCCGTTCGTCTACGTGACAGGCCGGGCAGGGCAAACCCGCTACCCGGCCACCGCGGTTAAGAACGTAAATCAATCACCATACGGCCACGGATCTGGCCCTGCTCCATCTCTTTAAAGATGGCGTTGATATCTTCCAGTGGGCGCATCGTGACTTTCGGAACCACCTTACCTTCAGCCGCAAACTGGAAGGCTTCGAGCAGATCCTGACGAGTACCCACCAGAGAGCCCACCACCTGAATCCCATCCAGGACCAGACGTGGAATATCCAGGCTCATCGCTTCCGGCGGCAGGCCAACAGCCACCACGCGGCCTCCGGCGCGAACCGCGTCAACAGCAGAGTTGAAGGCCGCTTTCGCTACCGCCGTCACCACTGCCGCATGTGCGCCGCCGGTTTTCTCCTGAATCACTTTTGCCGCATCTTCACTGCGGGAGTTCACGGTTAAGTCTGCGCCCATGCTGGCAGCGAGCTTCAACTGCTCGTCATTCACGTCAATGGCGATAACTTTCGCATTAAAGACATTTTTGGCGTATTGCAGTGCGAGGTTGCCCAGACCGCCCAGGCCATAGATCGCAATCCACTGGCCGGGTTTGATCTCAGAGACTTTTACCGCTTTGTAGGTGGTGACCCCGGCGCAGGTGATGCTGCTGGCCGCCGCAGAGTCCAGCCCCTCCGGGACTTTAACCGCGTAATCCGCGGTCACGATGCACTCTTCCGCCATGCCGCCGTCGACGGAGTAACCCGCGTTTTTTACGTCACGGCACAGAGTTTCGTTGCCGGTATTACAATATTCACAGTGGCCACAGCCTTCGAAGAACCACGCCACGCTTGCACGATCGCCAACTTTCAGTGACGTGACGCCCGGACCAATCTCTTTGACAATACCAATCCCTTCATGGCCGAGGATCACCCCGGTCTTGTCGCCAAAATCGCCATTTTTAACATGGAGATCGGTATGGCAAACGCCACAGCACTCCATCTTCAGCAGCGCTTCACCATGTTTGAGCGCGCGTAAGGTTTTCTCTGTAACGTTAACCTGATGATCCTGAGTGACAACAGCAGCCTTCATGTGTTTCTCCTTTTACTAATGAGTATCTGCATAGCAGGTGTAATACCCATTAAGGATTAATACTTTGGCGGTGTAATGCAAGGCAACCGCAACATAATGTCATCAATTAATTCAGTTTCAGATTAAGAATACGGTGATCCTCTAATAATCAGTAGGGGAAAACGCTAACGTAAAAAACCCGGCGTAACGACCGCCGGGTACAGATTTATAGTTGGGCTTCTATCTCCTCAATCTCTCTTCGCCATTGCGCCTGCAACTGCGGTTTTTGGTGTTTTGGCTTGCGCGCCAAATCCTCTTCCAGCAGCGTTTCCAGGGCAACCAGGCGTTCGAGCAGATCGTCAGACGCTGAAGGTGGTGCCTTCGATGCAGTCTTCGATGCCCCAGGCACCACCGGACCGGTGCCCGCACGCAGGCGCTCAAACACCGCCTCCGCATCGTGCCATTCGCTAAGCCTGCCGTCCTCAATCAGCCAGTAGCGGTTACAGCTCTGGCTAATTAACTGACGATCGTGGCTCACCAGCAGCACTCCGCCTTCAAACTGTTGCAGTGTTTCCGCCAGCGCCTCTTTGCCTTCCATGTCCAGGTGGTTGGTTGGCTCATCCAGCATCAGAAGGCTATAGCGAGCAAGCGTCAGGCCGATGAACAGCAGGCGCGAACGTTCCCCACCGCTCAGCGTACTGACTTTTTGCCCGTGACGCGCCCACGGGAACCCGGCACTGATGAGGGCCATTTTACGGGTCTGCGGATCTGGCGCGAAAGGCTCCAGCGCGTCAAAGATTGTTGCCTCCTCCGAAAGCTGATTCAGCGTCTGATCGTAATAGCCTGGCGACACGCGAGGATGAAGTTTCAGGCCAGCCTCTGAAGGTTCACCTGAAAAATGCCGCCAGATAAGCTTCATCAGTGATGATTTGCCGCAGCCATTACGCCCGACGATAGCCACGCGATCGCCACTTCTAAGCCGCGCAATGTCGACGTGAAACAGCTCAGACAGGCCAGGCTCAGGCGCTACGCTTAGGTTTTCCATCTCCAGTAGCCGGTCTGCCCGCAGGGCGTCACCGCGCAGGGTTAATGTCCACGGACTGCCTGCGGTGAGCTCTGTCTGACTCTCCTTAAGCCGTTCGACCTGCTTTTCCATCTGTTTGGCTTTGCGGGCCAGATCTTCGTTATCGTAGACCTTGCCCCAGGTGGCCAGCCGTCTGGCACTGGCGGTTACGCGGTCAATCTCCTTTTGCTCCGCCTTATGCCGCAGCGCATCACTTTCGTCTTTGGCTACCAGCGCCTGACGCGCGGCGGTGCAGGGAAGGGCGAAGTAGTGCAACATCTTATCGCGCAGGATCCAGCTGCCGTTGGTGACGGCATCCAATAGTTGCCTGTCGTGTGAGACCAGCACAAAGCTGCCGGACCAGTTCTGTAAAAACTGTTCCAGCCAGAGCAGGGTCGGCAAATCGAGGTGGTTACTCGGTTCGTCCAGCAGTAACAGATCCGGATCGCCGATCAGCGCGCGCGCCAGCAGGAGACGCGTGTGCTGCCCGCCGCTCAGCGTTGCCGACGTTAAGGCCATGTCCTGGGGTGTAAAGCCCATACCCGCCAGCAGCGTTTCAGCTTTCCAGTGCAGACTCTCGCGTTCAGTCGCGGGCAGTTGCGCCAGCACGGCATCCAGCATGGTCAGGGGATAAATGGCTTCTGGCAGGTGTTGCTCAACGCGCGCCATCAGACAGTATCCGGCCAATGCGACGGTTCCGGCAGCAGGGGAGTCTGTGCCGTCCAACACCTTCAGCAACGTACTTTTGCCGCAGCCGTTGTCGCCCAGCAGGCCAATACGGTCGCCTTTTTTCAGCGTAAAGGAGAGGGAGTCGAATAGCGTGCCAAACGCCGTATCAACACGTAAAGATTGTGCAGTGAGTAAAGTGCTCATTGTTGCTTACCCAAGAGTTACAGGCATGTTTATGCCTCGTCAAACATCGCTGACGATAACTCAGTAAGCCCGAGAGAAGGGATTTCAGGGGTTGGTGTCTTCGCTCAAGCGGAAGTTATCGCAGCACGATACCGATAACGCTTGAGCTGGTGCGATCACCAAATGTATGTGAAACATTGAAAATTTCACAGTACAGCATAATTGGCCTCCTTATATTTTCAGTAGGTTAATGGATGAAGGGAGTGTAGCGGGGGAAAATGGGTTTGGCTAGTGGAAGAAGGGCATGATGTCTCACCCTCTTCCAAAGGACTGAGGGATCCCCACAAATAAATATGGGTAGAGAACATCCCCTCGCCCCTCAGGGGAGAGGGCCAGGGTGAGGGGAACATACGGCTGTGGTGGTCATTCCGTTCACTTTACGTTCCTTGCTACTCTGTTATGACATGACCGGTGAACGTGCCAGGGTGGCTCAGTCGCCACCACCCTGGCAACCCGGGCTTCCGGTGGAAAATCGCCGCTTCGCGGTCCCTTCGGCTTATTCCTTCCGGCTTATCGGGGACGGGAGGAAACGCCTCAGCGATTTACAGCCGGACCAGGGCCTCGCTGAAAGCCTTCGGTTATTCCGAAGGCAAGGTTATCGCTTCTGCTTTCAAATTACTGAGATCCCTCAGCCCCGGAGGGGCGAGGGAACGGTCAGCACCCGGATTTAAATCGAAGTACGACGATAGCTACGGTATTCCGGCATCCAGAAGTTATCATCAATCGCCTGCTGCAACGCATCGGCAGAGGTTTTCACCGCGACGCCTTGCTGCTGCGCCATTTTGCCTACCGCGAAGGCAATTGCGCGGGACACTTTGTGAATGTCTTTCAGCTCCGGCAGTACCAGGCCTTCACCGTTATTCACCAGCGGAGAGTGACCTGCCAGCGTTTCGCTCGCGGACATCAGCATTTCGTCGGTGATGCGGGACGCGCCGGAGGCGATAACTCCCAGACCAATACCCGGGAAGATATAGGAGTTATTGCACTGCGCGATGGGGTAGAGTTTGTCCTTCCACACCACCGGATCAAACGGACTGCCGGTTGCGACCAGTGCCTTACCTTCGGTCCATGCGATGATGTCCTGCGGCGTTGCCTCCACGCGTGAAGTCGGGTTAGACAGCGGCATCACGATAGGGCGTTCGCAGTGCTTGTGCATCTCGCGAATAATCTCTTCCGTGAAGAGGCCGGTCTGCCCGGACACGCCGATCAGAATGTCCGGCTTAACGTTGCGCACCACGTCAAGAAGCGAGAGCACTTCGTTATCCGTATCCCAGTTTTTCAGGTTTTCGCGTTTCTGCACCAGTTTGGTCTGGAACGGGAGTAAGTTTGGCATGCCGTCGGTCAGCAGGCCAAAACGGTCCACCATAAAGACGCGGGAGCGGGCCAGCTCTTCGCTTAAGCCTTCGCGCTGGGTCTGGGCAATAATTTGCTCGGCGATGCCGCAGCCCGCGGAGCCTGCACCCAGGAAGACAATTTTCTGATAGCTGAGCTGGCTGCCTGCCGCACGGCTCGCAGCAATCAGCGTACCGACGGTCACTGCCGCAGTGCCCTGAATGTCATCGTTGAACGAGCAGATCTCATCGCGGTAGCGGTTCAGCAGCGGCATGGCGTTTTTCTGTGCGAAGTCTTCGAACTGCAACAGCACGTCAGGCCAGCGGTGCTTCACGGCCTGGATGAAATCATCCACAAACTGATAGTACTCGTCGTCGGTAATGCGCGGGTGACGCCAGCCCATGTACAGCGGATCGTTCAACAGTTGCTGGTTATTGGTCCCCACGTCAAGTACCACCGGCAGGGTGTAGGCCGGGCTGATCCCGCCGCAGGCGGTATACAGCGAGAGCTTACCGATGGGGATCCCCATCCCGCCAATGCCCTGGTCACCGAGGCCCAGAATACGTTCGCCATCGGTCACCACGATCACCTTGATGTTGTGGTTAGGCACGTTTTGCAGAATGTCATCCATGTTGTGACGGTTCTGATAAGAGATGAACACACCGCGGGAACGACGGTAGATCTCTGAGAAGCGTTCACACGCCGCGCCGACGGTGGGGGTGTAAATGACGGGCATCATCTCTTCAAGATGGTTCTGCACGAGGCGGTAGAAGAGGGTTTCGTTGGTGTCCTGAATATTACGCAGGTAGATGTGTTTATCGATTTCGGTTTTAAAGCCCTGATACTGGATCCAGGCACGTTCTGCCTGTTCTTCAATGGTCTCAACCACTTCAGGCAGCAGGCCCAGCAGGTTAAAGCTGCTGCGCTCTTCCATGCTAAAGGCGCTGCCTTTGTTCAGAAGGGGGAACTCCAGTAAAACCGGACCGGCGTAAGGAATATAAAGGGAACGATGTTTTTTCAGTTTGTTGTCCATGTCACTCACTCTTTTTAAGAAGATCCGTCCCTGACACTGCTGTTTGTCATCTTTCTGGCCTGTGCTACGGGGTGCGGTCGGTTGGTATTATAAAGGAGCTGAATATTAATTACCGCAACACATAAAGAAAAACACCACCGGGGTGACCGATGGTGTTGTGAATATCGTGCCGGAACTTACTTGCCGGAAGGGCGTTTTCTGCCGGTAGCGTGGGTAACTTGCGTTTCGCTACCCTCCTCAATAACCACTTTACGCTGGTTAGAGAGCTTGTAGTTCAGTCCCAGAATATGGCGTGCCTGACGGTTCGATTTCATGTTAACTCCTCAATCCTGTTGATAGTTTTAAGGACAAGCTTGCTTACGCAAACGAAATGTAACCCCTTAGGTTGCAGATCCAGCTTAGCAGGTTTTTACAGAGGTGCGTTTCGCCCACTAACCACATAGTTGATGGTTTGCTGGTAGATGTCACTGAGGATGTCATTGTCCGTGGCTTCCACCCACTTGGTCAGTTCCATCAAAATGTCATCTTCAGTAACAACACCGTGCTCGGCGTGAAGACCTTGTGCGATCGCGTTAACAAGTTCCGGTTGTGCTGCTGTGGTATGTGCCGGGTAATAAGTAAACATGCTGCCTCCGTGTCGTTGTCTGTTTAATGTTACGGCGTGCAAAATCGTAATTCACATTCAGATTGGCAAATATTTTTGCCGTTGTGGTTCAGATTCGTCCTGGAATTAAAAATAACATCTCCCGTAGCACAGAAATAAAACTCAGGGTTTCCAGCGGCGTAAATTCGTGGTTTTTTCATAAGGCATGGGCGTCGGCCAGGAGATCAATTCCACAATGCTGCCCCAGGGGGTTTGACCATAGCAGAAAGCATTGCCTTCACCTTGCTCATCCGGAAAGCTAAGCGGCTTCGGCGCGGTGAACATCTCGCCGCCGGCGGCGGTGAAAGCCGCGATGGCACTATCAAAATCATCAACATAAACAGCAAAATGCTGAAGTCCAAAGTCGCTGGCGCGAGCGGGCAATCCCTGTTCAGGGCCATGCATTTCGAAAAGTTCTATGCCTGGTCCGTGCGGCATAACAAGCATGCGAATGGCATGAATTTTAGTGCCGGGAAATAATTTTAAGGTGTGTTGCTGGGCGGGCTGATCGATATTATCGGTTTCTGCATCGACAGAATGATATAAAACCTGTGCGCCGAAAGCGCGTTCAAAAAATAGGGTGGCTTTTTCAATGTCGGGCACCGTAATACCGATATGGTCAATACCCCTTACTGACGATGTCATAGTAAACTCCTGCTATAAAAAATTTAAATATAGCAGGAGATAGTCAGCTTATTACCACTTCATTTCGCCGGTATTCACTTTGGCACTCAGTTCCAGCGAACTGGCTTCCGCAAGGTTCGGCCACTGTTTTTTCATCGCGATGATGACGTCGGTAGACGCTTTATGTGTCGTGAGGGCCTTTTCAAACTGCTGTAGATAGCGACGGGTAAAGTCGATAGCGCCGGTACCCGCTGGCGGTGTCCCAAGGTAGTGGCCCGGAATAACGCGTTCGGGCTTAAGGGCAGCCATGCTATCCAGCGTCTGCTGCCACTGTTTACGGCTTTCCGGCGTTTGGGTATCCGCCGTCCAGACGTGAATGCCCCATGAGACGCCCGTGCTGCCGAGGATGGTTTTGGCGGATGGGATCCAGACGTACGCCGCATAGCTTTCAGGCTCTTCAATGCTTACTCTCTCACCGTCAATCATAAAGGTGGTTGAGGCAAGCACTTGCGGCACGTAGAGCTGCGTCGGCGCGCCATCTTTCATCTGTGGCCCCCAGAAGGCGAGCTTCGCGTCTTTTGTGGCCCTGATATGGTCCACCACCTGTTGCGTGGCGACAACTTTGGCATTAGGGAAGGCTTTCATAAGCGGTTGCAGGCCGAAATAGAAATCCGGATCGCCGGAAGTGATCACGATTTTGTTCAGCGTTTTACCGCTGTGGCGAATTTTTTCTACCAGCGCTTCGCCATCTTTCACGCTGAACTGGGCGTCAAACAGTACCGCCTCTACCGGACCAGATACCAGCGTGGAAGAAACGGCAAAAATGCCTTTTTCCTGCGGGTTATACGTATCAACGGCCAACGGCGCGGCAAAGACGGCCGGAGTGAAAAGGGTTGTCAGCAAAGCAAGGCGGGCGATTGTCATGGTCAGGTCTCTGTTCTTCAGGAAAGTCTCTATTGTACGGATCTCTTCATTTGCCAGAATTCCTGAAACAGGAGATGCTTAGTTTCGTAGATCGAGCAAATGGAGGTCAAAATGGATCGCGTTATTGCCGCCCAGGTGTACAACCGCATCTGTGAGCTGGGGAGTTTAAGCGCGGCGGCGCGGGCGCTGGGGATCTCCCGTCCAATGGTGAGCCGTTATCTGGAGCAGATGGAGAAGTGGGCCGGGGCGCGGCTGGTTAACCGCTCCACCCGCAAGCTGACGCTGACGGCGGCGGGGGAGAAGGTCCTGCAAAAGACGCGCACGCTATCGCAAATTTCTCAGGAAATTGAAGATCAGTCAGTGAAGGATTTACCCTCAGGCACGCTTCGCGTCGCCTGCGCGCATTTTACCGCGATGCAGATTATCGCTCCGGTGCTGCCCGATCTGTTGCAGCGTTACCCTCAACTGCGCATTGAGCTGGATGTTAACAACCATCCGGTGAGCCTGGTGGGCGAGCGAATTGACGTGGCGATCCGCATTACCGATAACCCCGAACCGGGTATGATCGCTCGCCGGTTGGGAGAGTGTCGGTCCGTGCTTTGCGCTTCGCCGCACTACCTTGCAAGCCGGGGCGTTCCAGAGGAGCTGGAAGACTTAGCCCGGCACAACTGCCTGCATTACAGCTTTTTTGCCGGTCAGTCGTGGCGTTTTTTAACGCCGGCAGGGGAGCCGATCACGACGGCGGTCAGCGGCAATCTCAGCGCCAGCATCTCATCTCTGCTGATGGAGGCGGCGATAAATCACTGTGGTATTGCCATGCTGCCCGAGCGCGAGGCCGACGCGGCGCTACGGCAGGGAAGCCTGGTGCCGGTGCTCAGCGCCTATACGCCAAAACCGATCGGCATTTTTGGTATTTATCAGTCGCGAGACTATCAGCCTGCGGCACAGCGTGTGTTCCTCGACGCGCTGGCAAACCACCTTGCCACGCGATCGGACTAGTCTGTCTTCCCTGCAAAATGGATTATGCGTCCTATACTTATCCCTTTGTAAGCCAAAAGGAGAGCAAGCATGACGATTCATAAGCACGGTTCAGCACACTGGTCTGGCGACATCAAACGCGGCAAAGGGACGGTTTCGACCGAAAGTGGCGTCCTTAACCAGCAACCTTACGGCTTTAACACCCGCTTCGAGGGCGAGAAAGGGACTAACCCGGAAGAGCTGATTGGCGCAGCGCACGCGGCCTGTTTCTCTATGGCCCTGTCGCTAATGCTGGGCGAAGCGGGTTATACCGCCGATTCCATCGATACCACGGCGGATGTCTCGCTGGATAAAACCGACAGCGGTTTTGCCATCAGCAAAGTCGCGCTGCAAAGCAAGGTGACGGTACCGGGTATCGATCCGCAGCAGTTCGACGGCATTATCCAGAAAGCCAAGGCCGGTTGCCCGGTCTCGCAGCTGTTGAAAGCGGAAATCACGCTGGATTACAAACTGAACTGATATCGGGCCGGGCGCATGTCCGGCTCATTTTTAACGGTTACGCCAGCAGCGCACGTGTCGGCTTGCGGAAGAGGGCTGGAGTTGTTGCGGCTGTTCACATCCCTGCGTCGCCAGCGAACAGCGGTCGCGGAAATAGCACCCAACGGGCAGGTGGCGATTACCGGGAAGATCGGTTTTTCGCAACGCCAGATCCTCATCCAGCGGTTCTCCGGTCCGGGGAACGGAGTCAAGCAGCAGCTGCGTATACGGATGGCGCGGCTGACCCAGCACCTGGTCCGTCGGCCCCAGTTCCACGATTTGCCCCAGATACATTACCGCCACCCGGTCGCTCATGTGCCGGACCACCGAGACGTTGTGCGAGATCAGCACGTAGGTCAGATTTCGCTGCTGTTGCAGGGCAACCAGCAAATTGAGGATCTGTGCCTGGACGGAAATATCCAGCGCGCTGGTGGGTTCATCCAGCACGATGATGTCCGGATCCGAAGAGAGCGCCCGGGCAATAGCGATGCGCTGGCGCTGTCCGCCCGAAAACGCATGCGGCAGGCGGTCAAGATATTCCGCTCGAATCCCAACCTGCTGCGCCAGCGTTTCAGCCAACTGACGACGCTCCCGTTCGCTGCGACGTTGCTGTATCCACACCGGCTCGGTGATGGTGCGCCAGACGGGTAAACGCGGATCGAGGGACGAGAGCGGGTCCTGAAATACCATCTGCATACCACCCGCCGCATTCGCGCGCTGACAGGCACCGGTACTCGGTTTGAGCATGCCCATCAGCAGCTGCGCCAGCGTGCTCTTTCCACAGCCGGATTCCCCCACAACGCCCAGCGTTTCGCCGCGATGGATCCGGAGATCCATGCCGTTAAGGGCGTGTACCTGTTCCGTCACGCGCCCCAGCCAGTTTTTGCGCGCAGGAAAATTCACATGCACGCTATCCAGTTCCAGCAGTACCTCAGACATGGCGTCTCTCCTGTTGTGGGTACCAGCAGGCAGCCTGCTGGCCTTCTGCGCCCGTGGAAATTAAGCGCGGCGTTTCGCTGCATTTCGCCCCGGCAGCAAAACAGCGTTCGCGAAAAGCACATCCGCGCGGGAGGTGGCTGAGGTTAGGTACCGTGCCGGGAATGGCCGGGAGGATCTCGCGCGGTTCACCATTTTCCGGGGCACACCGCAGCAGGCCAATCGAATAGGGGTGCACAGGATGGTGGATCAAGGTCTGCGTGCTGCCGCTTTCGATCACGCTGCCCGCGTACATAACGTACATCCGGTCACAAAGCTGCGACACCACCGCCATATCGTGACTGATAAACAGCACCGACGTTCCGCTGGCGCGCGCTTTATGTTTCAGCAGACGCAGCACCTGAAGCTGGACGGTCACATCCAGCGCGGTAGTGGGTTCATCAGCGATGATTAGCTCCGGCTCGCAGGAGAAGGCAAGGGCGATCATTACCCGCTGGCGCATACCGCCGGAAAGCTCAAACGGATAGCGATCCATTACCTGCGCCGCATCCGGGATTTGCATCTCGCCCAGCAGGGAGATCGCCTTCTGCTGCGCGTCGCGGCGGGAAAGCGACTGATGCTGGCGGATCACCTCCACCATCTGCCTGCCAATCCGGCGCGTGGGGTTAAGCGCCGTCATCGGCTCCTGAAAAATCATCGCCACCCTGGCGCCGCGCCACTGACGAAGCTGTTTTTCCGATGCGTTCAGCACATCTTCCCCGAGCAGCGTGACACGGCCATGGTGAACATGGTAACTGCCTTCCGGCAGCAGGCGCATCGCCAGCATCGCGGTGACCGATTTTCCCGAGCCGGATTCGCCCACCACGCCGACAATTTCACCCCGGCCAATCTCCAGCGAGACGTGGTTGAGCGCGTGGACGTCACCGCGAAAAATGGGGAAGCTCAGGTGCAAATCTTCAATCGATAATACGGAATCACTCATGACTGCTTCCCTCCTGATTTGGGATCCAGCAGGTCGCGAAGACCATCGCCAAACAGATTAAAGCCAACCGCCGTGATCAGAATTGCCGCCCCCGGAAACGCGCAGTACCACCACTGGTCAAGCACGTAGTTACGCCCCACGGCCACCATTGCCCCCCATTCGGCGGTCGGCTGCTGCGCGCCTAATCCAATAAAGCCCAGCGTGGCGGCCATCAGAATGGCGCTGCCGATATCCAGCGACGCTTGTACGATCAGCGGCGGCAGGGCGTTACGCAGGATATGCCAGCTGATCAGGTGCCAGCGCGATGCGCCAAAGGTGCGGGCGGCCAGCACGTAGGTGAACTGGCGCACCACCAGCGTTTGCCCGCGTGCCAGCCGCACGTAAAACGGAATGCGTACAATCGCAATCGCTAGCATCGCGTTAAACAGGCTTGGGCCGAGCGCGGCGGCCAGGGCCATCGTCAGCACCAGCGAGGGGATGGAGAGCATAATGTCCATGATGCGCATAATGATGGCGTCGCCGCGCCCGCCAAGTACGCCGGACAAACAGCCGAGCAGCGAACCGATGCCGCCCGCAATCACCACCACCGCCAGCCCCGCTGTGATGGACTGCTGGCTGCCCACCAGCACGCGGCTGAACAGATCCCGGCCCACCTCATCGGTGCCAAACCAGTGCTGGGCTGACGGTGCCTGCAAGCGCGCGGTCAGATCCAGCGCGTTCGGATCGTGCGGGACTATCCACGGCGAGACCACCATCATCAGCAGCATCACGATCATAATGACCCCGCCGATCAGCGTGAGCGGGCTTTTGCGTAACATCCAGAACAGCTTTGCCCAGTTGATGCGCTGTTTAGCGGTGCTGACAGGGACGGGCGTTTCCTGAGTTAACATCATTCGGCACCTCCGCGCCCGATTCGCGGGTCGATCCACAGGTACAGCAGATCCACCACCAGATTAACGAAGACATAGGCCAGCGATACCACGACCGCGAAGCCCATGACGGCGGGGAAGTCCAGCGCCTGAATGGAGGTCACCACCCAGGCCCCCATTCCCGGCCAGGCAAACACGGTTTCGGTAAGGACTGCCCCATACAGCAGATCGCCCAGCGCCAGCCCGAGCACGGTAATGGAGGGGATCATGGCGTTGGGTAAGGCGTAGCGCAGGACGATGTACCAGCCCGGCAACCCGCTCGCGCGGGCGGTACGAATATAATCCTCGCTCAGTTGCTCCAGCATCGCGGAACGTACCTGACGCGCCACAATACCCAGATGCACAAAGGCCAGGGTCAGGGAGGGTAAAATCAGGTGCTGCAGGGCGTTGAAAAACACCTCGCCGTTGCCTTCCAGCAGAGCGTCCAGCAGATAAAAACCGGTAACGTGGGCGGGCGGATCGAGCCAGTCGTCCAGCCTGCCGCCGCCGGGCAGAATTTGCAGTTGACCGTAGAACAGAACGATAACTCCCAGTCCCAGCCAGAAGGCAGGCGTCGAGATGCCCGTCATCGCCATCAGTCGCACCAGGTGATCCAGCCAGCGGTTACGGTACACCGCCGATAAAATGCCCAGCGGCACGCCAATCACCAGCGCCAGCAGCAGGGAGCAAAAGGCAAGCTCCAGCGTAGCGGGGAAAAAAGCTTTCAAATCTTCCGCAACGGGGCGACCGGTGCGAATAGACGTGCCCAGATCGCCATGTGCCAGCGCCTCAACGTAGCGGCTAAACTGAATATAGAGTGGTTGATCCAGCCCCAGCTGCTGGCGGATGCCCTGCACGATTTCATCGCTGGCGCGATCACCGGCCAGCAGGCGGGCCGGATCGCCGGGGATCAGGTGTGAAATAATAAAAGTAATAATACAGACACCGGCCACCACCAGGATTAACCCCCAGCAGCGCTGGCGCACAATGCTCCAGAACGTCATACACTTCCCCCCGGCGTGGGCCGTTACTTACTCATGGTGGCGATGTTAAAGACCTGCTCAAGCATCGGATTAAAGGTGAAGCCTTTGACCTCTTTGTTCATCGCCAGCTGGTAGTTCTTCTGGAACAGATAAACGTAAGCCGCCTCGTCAATCACCACTTTCTGCGCCTGCTGGTAATCTTTGGTGCGTTCCGCCTGATCGGTGGTTTTCAGTGCCGCCTGCAACAGCGCATCGACCTCTTTGTTCTCATAGAATGAGCGGTTCCCCGGCAGCCCTTTTTTGTCCGATTCGAACCAGTAGTTCATGAACATGTACGGGTCAGCGAAGTCCGGGCTCCAGTTACCAATCGCAATGTCATAATCACCTTTGCCGACGCGGTCGCGCATGGTGGCGTTCGCCAGTTTCTCGAGCTTGACGTTAATCCCCAGCTTGCCCAGGCTCGCCTGCGTGGAGAGGGCGATAGGCTCCCAGTTCGGGTCGTTATCGGAGTAGAGGAACGTCAGGCTGGCAGGTTTATCTTTGACTTTCTCCAGCGCCGCTTTGGCTTTGGCCTCGTCAAAGCTGTACTGCATGGCGTTCGCATCGAAGCCCCACATGCCCTCCGGGATCGGGCCGCGCATCTGCTTGCCGTTCCCGCTGAGAATGCCTTCCACCATCCCCTGGTAATCGGTCGCCCAGGAGACCGCGCGGCGCAAATCCACCTGATTCATCGGAGGCTTACTGTTGTTCAGATAGAGGTAGGTCACCCGCAGGGACGGGTATTCCGCCACGGCCACTTTGCCTTCCTGCTTCAGAGCAGCAAGCTGATCCACCGGCAGGGCGTCGGCGATATCCAGATCGCCACGGGAAAGTTGCAGGCGACGCGAGGCGCTTTCACCGATAATCTTCACCGAGACGCGCTTAAAGTGCGGCTTTTCACCTGGCCAGTGTGGGTTGGGCACCATCACCAGCTGTTGACCTTTCCGCCAGCTTTTCAGCATAAACGGTCCGGAACCCGCGGTGTTTTGCGCCAGGAACCCGCGTGCGTCGTCGGCGGCATTGGCCTTCAGCACCGCCGGGTTGACGATCGACGCGCCGTCATTGGCCAGCGTGTAGAGGAACGGGGCAAACGGCTGGCTGAGGGTGAATTTCACCGTATGCTCATCCACCGCGTCCACTTTCAAATCTTTCGGGAACGCTTCGGAAGGTCCCTGGTTGATTTTAAGCAGACGTTCAAACGACAGCTTGACCGCTTCGGCGGTCACCGGCGTGCCGTCGGAGAATTTTGCATTATCTGCCAGGGTGAACGTCCACACTTTCTGGTCGTCTGACGCCTTCCAGCCCGTCGACAGATCGCCTTCCACCTCCGTGGTGCCAGGCTTGTATTTCACCAGACGCTGGTACGAGGGGTAGGTCACCGTCCAGTCGTTGTTATCGATAGTGACCGCCGGATCCAGCGTTTGCGGATCGGCAGCTTTCCCTATCACCAGCATATCTTTTGGCACCGCCGCCAGCGCGAGAGGGGCGCTCAGGGCGAGCGTAGCGGCAATCAGGGTAGTAAGCAGCGTTGTTTTCATGGCCGGGCTCCAGAATTACAGTGAGTGTGTGATCGGATAACAGGCGAACTGGTCATCTAACAGCGGATAGCTGGCGGCGTTCGGCAGCTCGAAATGCCACCATTCGCTGCTGATGCCCACAAAACCGCCGCCGTACATAACGGCGTTCAGGAGCAGACGATTTCGCTGCGCCTCGGGCGGAACGGAAGGGTGCCAGGCGTGAGAACGGTCGTGCATTTCGTCAAACCCGGCGCCCATATCCAGCACGTTGTCGTGTTCATCCATCAGCGTAACGTCAATGGCAGTGCCCCGGCTGTGGTTCGAGCCAATCGCGACATCCACCACGTATTCCGGATTGGGGCAGGCATCCCAGAGTTGCGACTGTGCCTGTTGCGGGCGATAGGCGTCGTAGACCACCAGCTTCAAACCGGACAGCGCGGCGATACTGATCGATTTCGCCAGCGCGGTGGCGGCATCCGTGTGCAGCAGGCACGCGGCGTGCTGATAGATCGGGCGGCCGGTAATGTTATCGGCGGTCGCGTATTTCAGATCGATATGCAGCGTGGGAAAAGTTTTCGCCACATCAATCAGTTGACTCTCTTCAGGCATAGCTCCGCTCCTTTAGCGTTCAAATTGACCAAATTCTTGTTGTAGTTGTCGGTTGATTGCCAGACGTTCCGGCAGCGCATCTCCCAGCGCCTCCACGACGCCCGACAGCAGCAGGTTGAACAGACAGCTCACCGGCGCCAGCGAGTCCCAGAAATGGCCGGTATCGGTCTTCACCTGGAGTAAATCAATCGGGTAATCCCGCGCCCACGGGCACCAGATATCGGTGATCAGCGCCATCGCCAGGCCTTTTTCGCTCGCCACGCGGCAGTACTGGCGGGCAATGGCGGAGTAGGCGCGGGTATCGGTCAGCACGATATACGGGTTAGCAAAGCCGGAGTTAAGCGACTCCACCCAGCTACCGGAGAGCCCTTCGGAATAGCTTACCCGCGGGCGCAGATACTCCAGATGGCTGAAGAACGCGTTGGCGATCCCGCGCGTGGACTGGATCCCCAGCACGAAGACGGCGTCGGCATGGGAAAGTTGCTGGACCACCTGCCTGAACGTTTCGCTTTGCGCCAGCTGGTAGACATGGGCAATGGCGTCCACCTCCAGTGACAGGGAGTGCTGAAGGCGATCCGACAGCGGCTGTTGCTGTTTCCAGGAGTCCAGACGCTCGTTAATGCCCCAGGGCTGATGGGGATCGCGCAGGCTTTTTTTGGCGTCATCAAGGTTGCGATAGCCCAGCTTGCGCAGAAAGCGTCCGACGGTGATCCCGCTGGTGGCCGTGGCCAGCGCCACGCTCTCAGCCGTTTCAAAAGGGATCTGCCCGACGTGCGCCAGCATCCAGCTTGCCACCCGCTTTTCGCTCGGGGTGAGCTGGCTAAAGGTCGCTTCGATACGGCTCAACACCTCTGGTTTGGTCGTCATACCGCCTCGCTGTTAACTGGCTGTCAAAAGCCGGGTTTCTGTTATCAGATTAACAATGCAGGACGCGTGCCATGTTCACATTGCGGCGAAAACGCGCTGTGCAGCAAAGTTAATGCAATATTTGTTTAACAGATGCTCAACATTTGTGCAGCGTAGTTCACTTTTGGTGCAGTGTCCGGCCTGAGCGATATCTATTTGGTGAATACGACAGCCTCTTCACATTTTTTGGTAAGATGAAAGCTCTGTGGATAAGAGAGGGAGCCTTACATGGCGAATTTGCCCTGGCGGGTCAGCGTGCGCCTGATGGCTCTCGCAAAAAAAATAGCGATGGTCATCGGGATCATTGTGCTCGTTCTGCTGGCGGTGCGGGTTTATCTTTCGCAGCAGGGGCCGGCTCTGCATCACTGGCATACCTGGCGGGCTGACGAAATGTCCGTGCAGGAGATGGATAACGCGACCTTCGCAGCCTATGTCGCGCGGGAAAACGCCATCTTCACCGCTCTTGATGCTGAGGTGACGGCGAAAGTCACCCCCGCAGAGCGCACGCCGCTGAACCGCTATTACCGTCAGAGCCTGGTGTGGCCAGGACACTTTACTCCGGATGCAAACCGGTCGTTTGTGCTGATGCCTGCCGGAAAGCCGCGCGGGGCGGTAGTGTTGTTGCACGGTCTGACGGATTCGCCCTACAGCGTCAGGCGTCTGGCCGTGAATTATCAAAAGCACGGCTTTGTGGCCGTAGTGCCTCGTTTGCCCGGACATGGCACGGCGCCGGGCGCGTTGACAGACGTTGACTGGGAGGCGTGGCTGGCAGCTACGCGCCTTGCGGTTCGTGAAGCAACACGCCTGACAGGGAACGATCTCCCCCTGCACCTGGCGGGCTATTCCAACGGCGGTGCGCTGGCGATGAAATACGCCCTCGACGCCCTTGATGCGCCTGAACTGCGTAAACCTCAGCAGATCGTTTTGCTCTCACCGATGATTGGCGTCACGGCGTTTGCGCGCTTTGCCGGATTCGCCGGGCTACCGGCTATGTTACCGGCGTTTGCCAAAGCCGCGTGGCTCAACATTTCTCCGGAATATAATCCTTATAAATACAATTCGTTCCCGGTGAATGCGGCACGTCAGTCCTGGCTGCTTACCCGGGCGCTGCATGAGCAGATAAACCGCGATGTTCATGATCACAAACTAACGCAGCTTCCGCCGGTACTGGCGTTTCAGTCGGTCATGGATTCAACGGTCAGTACCCGCGCCGTAGTCAGCGGGCTGTTTGACCAGCTTCCGGCAAATGGCAGCGAACTGGTGGTATTTGACATCAATCAGGCCGGGAGTTTCCGTCCACTGTTCAGGCCATCATCCTGGACGGCGGTGGCTGACCTGCTGCCCGAGGCGAAAAGACGTTACAGTGTCACAATCGTGACCAATGCCAGCCCTGACAGGTTTGATATGGTGGCAAAAACAACGCCTGCGGGCAGCACCCGGGAAACGGTGACGCCGCTGTCGGTCTCGTATCCGCAGGAGGTTTATTCCCTGTCGCATATTGCCATTCCGTTCCCGCCTGAAGACGATCTGTATGGCCGCCATCCTGAGGTGAAAAACCGCTATGGAATCAGTCTCGGGACGATAGCCCTGTGGGGAGAAACCTCAGTTCTGAGCGTCGGTAAAGATGCGTTAATGCGCGTAACGTCGAATCCTTTCTACGACTATATGCAGACGCGGATCGACAGCCGTCTCGGGGAGAATCAACCCCGAAGTGGAATAGACTAGGCCATCCCAGGGAACTATGTTAAACAGTACCGTTCAGGCGTTTACCGCATACCGGACCCCGTTTCTGTGCTGACAACTCTCATTTATCGAAGCCAGCTGAGCTTAACCTGCACCTCCGCAGCGTTAAGCGCGCTGGTTGAAAAGGCCAGGATCCGTAATACGGAGCAGGGCATCTCAGGCATTCTTCTCTCCAGTGGACGTGACGTTCTGCAAATTCTCGAAGGCACGGAACAGAGCGTCGTCGCGCTTTTTAACACCATCCGTGCGGATGACCGGCATACCGGCGTGGTGGAGCTGATGCGCGATTACGGCCCGCGCAGACATTTCGAAGACGTGGGAATGCTGCTGTTTGACCTGGATGTTCAGACCCCGAAAGCGGTTCTGGCGTCAGTTCTGCATTACAGCAAGCTGGAAAGCTATCTGACTTCTGAGGATCGGGTCTTCAAATTTATTCAGACCTTTATCACCGGCAAAACCGCTATCCCACCCGCTTCGGACTATGAGCCTGATAAATGGACGCTTTCGCGAGAGCGCGCGCCGTTTGGTAAAGGGTTAGGTCTGCTGGCGGGACAGCCCTGCCAGTTTGCGCTGCAACCCATTGTCGAGCCGTCCGAAGGCAAAATCAGTTCTCTCGAAGCGCTTATACGCGGAAACGACGGCGGCAGCCCGGAGCATTTCTTCCATAGTCTCGATCGTGAACAGATTTACGAAGTCGACCTGCAAACCAAAGCCTGGACCTTTGCGCTGGCGCAAAAGCTCGGCATCGGCAGCCACAAACTGGCGGTGAACCTGCTGCCAATGTCGCTGGTTAACGTGCCGGGCGCGGTAGAGTTCCTGGTAACGCAGATCAAAAAGCACAATCTACAGCCAGAGCAGGTGATCATTGAAGTCACTGAGAACGAGATGATATCCGGCTTTAACCAGTTTAACAGCGCCATTAAACAGCTGCGCGCGGAAGGGGTTGGGCTGGCGATAGATGATTTTGGTTCCGGCTATGCTGGTCTTTCACTGCTCACGCGGTTCCAGCCGGATAAGCTCAAAATCGACAGAGAGATCGTCAGCGATATCCACCTGAGCGGGCCCAAGCAGGCGATTGTGAAGTCGATAATCAGCTGCTGCACCGATCTGGAGATTACGCTGGTCGCAGAAGGCATTGAGAAGATAGAAGAGTGGTGCTGGCTTGAATCCGCCGGTATTCGCCGCTTCCAGGGCTTTTTGTTCGCCCGCCCGCAGCTCAATGGCGTGGGTGATATTCACTGGCCCCATCGGGTGGGTTAAGCAAATTGTCCCTCGCCATATTTCCCCGACACCCTGCCTGTGCTTAAATAGCTAAACCGGTTTAACATGATTTAGCTAAGAAGGTGATATGGAGACGATCTGGGTACTTGGCGATGCAGTGGTGGATCTGTTGCCCGACGGAGAGGGCAAACTGCTGCAATGTCCGGGCGGCGCACCGGCCAACGTCGCGGTTGGGATTGCGCGTCTGGGCGGCAGAAGCGCCTTTATAGGCCGGGTGGGCGACGACCCCTTCGGGCGCTTTATGCAAAAAACGCTTGCGGATGAGCAGGTTAATACAGAATGGCTGAGACGGGATCCGCGGCATCGCACCTCCACGGTGGTGGTGGATCTCGATAACGACGGTGAACGTTCCTTTACCTTTATGGTTCGCCCGAGCGCTGATTTATTCCTCGACTCTGCCGATCTCCCGCCATTCCGCGCCGGGGAGTGGCTGCACGTCTGCTCTATCGCGCTTAGCGCCGAACCCAGCCGTTCCGCGACGTTTCAGGCGATGGCCGCTATCAGACAGGCGGGCGGTTTCGTCAGCTTTGACCCCAATATCCGCGCCGATCTCTGGCACGATGAAGTCGAGCTGCGTCAGTGTCTTGAGCGGGCATTAGCCTGTGCAGATGTGGTGAAAATCTCGGTGGAAGAACTGGCGTTCTTAACCGGAAATGCGCAGGTCCATGAGGGGCTGGCGGCGCTGATGCGCACCTGTCCGGCCAGGTTGGTGCTGGTGACGCAGGGAAAAGAGGGCGTCACCGCCTGGCAGGGAGGCGCGTTGACGCACTATCCTGCATCACCCGTGGAATGCATTGATACCACCGGCGCGGGGGATGCTTTCGTCGCCGGGCTGCTGTTCGGTCTGGCTCGTGATGGCCAGGCCCGTCTCTCAGAGGTCATCACGTTAGCGCAGCGCTGCGGAGCGCTGGCGACAACCGCAAAAGGGGCAATGACCGCGCTGCCTTATCATCACGAACTGTAATTCACGTCGGCAGGCCTCCGGTCGGGGGCCTGAATTGTCGCCTCGATCACACTTACTAAAACGGTTTAGCAAAAAACGTTGCCGATTCAAAATTTAACGGTTTAGTATCACTTACCTAAACCGGTTTAGCAATTTAGCACTTTTACCGATAGTTATTAGGGATGCGACAAAATGTATAAAAAACGCAGACTTGCCGTGATGATAGGCATGCTGGCCGGCAGTACCTCTGTTTTTGCCCAGACGGATATGACCCGTATCGAAGCGCGCCTGGCAGCGCTGGAGCAGCGTTTGCATGAGGCGGAAACCCGTGCGCAGATTGCTGAAAAACGCGCCACGGCAGCGGAACAGAAAACGCAGCAACTGGTGGCTGCGCAGCAGGAAGCGCAAACCTCCACACAGGCGGTGGCGCAACGTACCACGGCGCTGGAAGAGAAAGCCGATCGGACAGGCGGTTTTGAGTTTCACGGTTACGCCCGTTCCGGGCTGCTGATGAACGACGCTGCCTCCAGCAGCAAAAGCGGTCCTTATCTGACACCCGCAGGGGAAACGGGCGGGGCCATTGGGCGTCTGGGGAACGAAGCGGATACCTACGTTGAGCTGAATGTTGAACACAAACAGACGCTGGAAAATGGCGCGACGACGCGCTTTAAGGCGATGCTGGCCGACGGTCAGAAAACCTATAACGACTGGTCGGCAGACAGCAGCGACCTGAACATTCGTCAGGCCTTTGCCGAGCTGGGCAATTTGCCGGACGTTACCGGTGCGCTGAAAGGCAGCACCTTCTGGGCGGGTAAGCGTTTTGACCGCGACAACTTCGACATTCACTGGCTGGATTCCGACGTGGTATTTCTCGCCGGGACCGGCGGCGGCGTCTACGACGTGAAGTGGAACGATACGCTGCGCAGTAACTTCTCCCTTTATGGCCGTAATTTCGGCAGCGAAGAGGAGATCGACAACAACGTCCAGAACTACATCTTAAGCATGAACCACTTCGCCGGGCCGGTGCAGTTGATGGTCAGCGGCTTACGGGCAAAAGATAATGACGACCGTAAGGACAGCAACGGCGATCCGATTAAAACCGATGCGGCGAATAACGGGGTGCATGCGTTGGTGGGTCTGCATAACGAGAGCTTCTACGGCCTGCGGGAAGGTTCCGCCAAAACGGCGCTGCTTTACGGCCACGGTCTGGGGGCCGAGGTGAAAAGCATTGGTGCAGACGGCGCATTGCTGTCAGAAGCCGATACCTGGCGTTTTGCAAGTTACGGTGTCACGCCGCTGGGCGGTGGCTGGCACATTGCGCCCGCCGTACTCGCGCAAAGCAGTAAGGACCGCTACGTGAAGGGCGACAGCTATGAGTGGGTCACGCTCAATACGCGTCTGATCAAAGAGGTGACCCAGAATTTCGCCCTCGCGTTCGAGGGCAGCTATCAATACATGGATTTAAACCCGGAAGGCTACAAGGATCGCAATGCGGTTAACGGTAGCTTCTACAAGCTGACCTTTGCCCCGACGTTAAAGGCGGGCAAGATTGGCGATTTCTTCAGCCGTCCGGAGCTGCGCCTGTTCGCCACCTGGATGGACTGGAGCAGCAAGCTGGATAACTACGCCAGCGATGACGCCTTTGGCAGTAGCGGCTTCAACGCGGGCGGGGAATGGAACTTTGGGGTGCAGATGGAAACCTGGTTTTAACCCTTCACGCTCCCGCATCGCGGGGGCGTTTCGAACATCATAAAAAGAGGTCAGGAAGAGGTATCTATGGATTTTAATCATATTGCGCGCGAGCTGATTCCGCTGCTCGGTGGCAAAGAGAACATTGCCAGCGCGGCACATTGCGCCACGCGCCTTCGTCTGGTGCTGGTCGATGATGCGCTTGCCGACCAGCAGGCTATCGGCAAGGTTGAAGGCGTGAAAGGCTGTTTTCGAAATGCCGGGCAGATGCAGGTGATCTTCGGCACAGGGGTGGTGAATAAGGTTTACACCGCGTTTATTCAGGCGGCAGGGATTAGCGAGTCCAGTAAATCGGAAGCGGCGGATATTGCAGCCCGCAAGCTGAACCCGTTCCAGCGCATCGCGCGTCTGCTCTCCAACATCTTCGTGCCGATTATTCCGGCGATCGTGGCCTCGGGTCTGCTGATGGGCCTGCTCGGGATGGTTAAAACCTACGGCTGGGTTAATCCGGATAACGCGCTCTATATCATGCTGGATATGTGCAGCTCGGCGGCGTTTATTATTCTGCCGATCCTGATTGGCTTCACCGCCGCGCGGGAGTTTGGCGGCAACCCGTATCTGGGCGCAACGCTCGGCGGCATCCTGACTCATCCGGCGCTGACCAACGCCTGGGGCGTAGCGTCCGGCTTCCACACCATGAACTTCTTCGGTCTTGAAATCGCCATGATTGGCTATCAGGGAACCGTCTTCCCGGTACTGCTGGCGGTGTGGTTTATGAGCATTGTGGAAAAACAGCTTCGCCGGGCGATCCCGGATGCGTTAGATCTGATCCTGACGCCGTTCCTGACCGTCATTATCTCCGGCTTTATCGCGCTGTTGATTATTGGCCCGGCGGGACGCGCGCTGGGCGACGGGATCTCCTTTATTCTTAGCACCCTGATTGCCCACGCGGGCTGGCTGGCCGGGCTGTTGTTTGGTGGGCTCTATTCGGTGATTGTCATTACCGGCATTCACCACAGCTTCCACGCTATTGAGGCCGGACTGCTGGGTAACCCGTCGATTGGCGTGAACTTCCTGCTGCCGATCTGGGCGATGGCGAACGTGGCGCAGGGCGGGGCATGTCTGGCGGTGTGGTTCAAAACCCGTGATGCCAAAATCAAAGCCATTACCTTACCGTCGGCGTTTTCCGCGATGCTGGGCATCACCGAAGCGGCAATTTTTGGCATCAACCTGCGTTTCGTGAAGCCGTTTATCGCGGCGCTGATCGGTGGCGCAGCGGGCGGTGCCTGGGTAGTGTCGGTGCATGTCTACATGACCGCCGTTGGGCTGACGGCGCTTCCCGGTATGGCGATCGTTCAGGCCAGCTCGCTGCTCAACTATATTATCGGCATGGTGATTGCCTTTGGCGTGGCGTTCACCGTCTCTCTGCTGCTGAAATATAAAACGGACTCTGAATAATGACCTTACCTTCCCGCTGGCCTGCCGTGTTGCAGGCCGTTATGCAAGGCCAGCCGCGTGCGCTGGCGGACAGCCACTATCCGCAGTGGCATCCCGCACCGGTGACAGGGCTGATGAACGATCCGAACGGCTTTATCTGGTTTGCCGGACGTTACCATCTGTTTTATCAGTGGAACCCGCTGGGCTGTGAACATCGCTACAAGTGCTGGGGGCACTGGAGCTCAGCAGATCTGGTGCACTGGCAGCACGAGCCAATGGCGCTGATGCCTGACGAAGAGTATGACCGCAATGGCTGTTACTCCGGCAGCGCCGTGGATAACAACGGCGTGCTGACCCTGTGCTATACCGGCAACGTTAAGTTTGACGATGGCGGCCGCACCGCCTGGCAGTGTCTGGCGGTGCAAAATGACGACGGCACGTTTGCCAAACTGGGACCGGTGTTGCCCCTGCCGGACGGGTATACCGGGCACGTCCGCGACCCGAAAGTGTGGCGCCATGACGGGCAGTGGTACATGGTGCTCGGGGCGCAGGATCAGCATAAGCGCGGCAAGGTGCTGCTGTTTACGTCAGCCGATTTGCACACCTGGGCGTCCTGCGGCGAAATCGCCGGTCACGGCGTCAATGGACTCACGGACGCGGGCTATATGTGGGAGTGCCCGGATCTGTTTGCGCTTGATGGCACACACGTCTTGATCTGCTGCCCACAGGGGCTGGCGCGCGAACCGCATCGCTATCTCAACACCTATCCGGCCGTCTGGATGAGTGGGGCATTTGATTATCAAACGCCTGCATTTGCGCACGGCGAATTGCATGAGCTTGATGCCGGTTTCGAATTTTACGCGCCGCAAACCACGGTGGCAGAAGACGGCCGCCGCATCCTCATCGGCTGGATGGGCGTGCCGGACGGCGAAGAGATGCTCCAGCCTACACGGGTCCACGGCTGGATCCACCAGATGACCTGTCCGCGCGAGCTGCGCTACCGCGACGGTAAGCTCTGGCAAACGCCGGTCCGTGAGCTGGAAACGCTGCGCGAGGATGAACATCACTGGCAGGGACGCGCCAGCGATGCCCCGGTGCTGGAGGGAACGCGTCTTGAGTTCGAACTGAGCGCCTCGCGCGTTAATGTGGATTTTGCCGGCGCGTTGCGGCTGATTATGGATGATGCGGGGATCCATCTGGAACGCGCCAGCCTGGAAACCGGAGAGAAGTTGACCCGCTACTGGCAGGGCACTGTTCATCATTTACGCGTGCTGTGTGACCGTTCCAGCGTCGAAATTTTCATCAATCACGGTGAAGGCGTCATGAGCAGTCGCTATTTTCCTGACCATCCGGCCCAGGTTCGCTTCGAAGGTGCGTCCGACATCACATTACGCTACTGGTCGCTGCGCAGCTGCATGATAGAATAGGGGTTTTGGCAGCCGGATCTAAGTCGTTGTGAGAAAAACAAAACGCGTCACCATTAAAGATATCGCGGAGCTGGCGGGGGTATCAAAAGCCACCGCCAGTCTGGTTCTGAACGGCCGCAGCAAAGAGCTTCGGGTGGCGGAGGAGACACGCGAGCGTGTGCTGGCGATTGCCAAAGAACATCATTATCAGCCCAGTATTCACGCCCGTTCGCTGCGGGACAACCGCAGCCACACCATTGGTCTGGTGGTGCCGGAAATCACCAACTACGGGTTTGCCGTTTTTTCTCATGAGCTGGAGACCCTCTGCCGCGAGGCGGGTGTTCAGTTGCTGATCTCCTGTAGCGATGAAAATCCGGGCCAGGAGACGGTGGTGGTCAATAACATGGTGGCCCGTCAGGTGGACGGGCTGATTGTCGCCTCCAGCATGCTCAACGACGCGGATTATCAAAAGCTGAGCGAGCAGTTGCCCGTTGTGCTCTTTGACCGTCATATGAACGACAGTTCTCTGCCGCTGGTCCTCACCGATTCAATTACCCCGACCGCCACGCTGGTGGCCGACATTGCGCGCCAGCATCCGGATGAGTTCTACTTCCTCGGCGGCCAACCGCGGCTTTCCCCGACGCGTGACCGTCTGGAAGGGTTTAAGCAGGGGCTGCGTGACGCTGGCGTCGAGTTTCGTCCGGAGTGGATTATTCATGGTAATTACCATCCGAGCTCCGGCTACGAAATGTTTGCCGAACTTTGCGCGCGCCTGGGCCGCCCGCCAAAAGCCCTTTTTACCGCCGCCTGCGGTCTGCTGGAAGGGGTGTTGCGCTATATGGGGCAACATAATCTGCTGCAAAGCGATATGCGTCTGGCCAGCTTTGATGATCACTATCTCTATGATTCTCTGACCATTCCTGTCGATACCGTTCGTCAGGATAACCGTCAGCTCGCCTGGCACTGCTTTGATCTGATTGGCAAACTGATTGAAGGGGAAACGCCGGAGCCTATCCAGCGTAAACTGGATGCCACACTGCAACGGCGGTACAAGGCCGTGGAGTGACAGGGTAACGTCTGACGGATATATCAATAACTTTAATTAATTAAAGATCGGATTCAGCCGATAACCAAAGGGAAATTAAATCCCTGAGGTGTGTTATGTCGTTGAAAAAATCATCCCTGATTATCCTGTTTTCTCTGCTTTTCTTCTTTGTGGCCAGCACTATCACCAGCGTTGGGCTCATCATTAAAAGTAATACTTCGCTGGATAATGTGAACAAAGAAATTCAGGTGGTCCTGTCCATTATTGATCCCATTAACCATAGCCGAACCCTGCGCGTCAGGGTTATGGAGTATGTAAAAATGGTGGAAGCGGGGGACGCCACCGACTCGTCTGCGAAACTGGCATCGGTTAAAGAGGCGCTGACCAAAGCCGATAGTGCATTTTCGGCGTTTATGGCCTCGCCGCGTTTGCAGGACGAAGCCCCGCTGGTCACTGCCTACCAGCAGGCGTGGCAAAACTACCGTAACCAGGGACTGGCACCGCTGATTGCCGCTGCCGCCGCTCACGATGTGTCGCGGTTCAACGCTCTTATTCCCGTGGTGTCACAACTCGATCGCCAATATGAAATTGTGCTCGATCAGGTTCTCTCCGTTCACCAGAAGTACGCCAAAACGCTGAACGAGGATGCGAGCCATAATTTTGTGTCGGGTCTGGTTATTATTGCCTGCATTGCGGTGCTGTTCGTGGTGGTGATCCTCGTCGTCAGCCTGCTGATGAAACGCGTGGTCTTTGCGCCAGTGAACCTGGCGCGCGAGCACTGTCGACAGATTGCGGCCGGGAAGCTGGACGTACCGGTACCGATCAAGCGTGATTCCGGGAATGAAATCGATCACCTGATGTCCTCGATGGAGCAGATGCGCCAGGCGCTGCTCTCCACCATTTCTCAGGTGCGCGATGCCAGCCACACCGTAACGCATGCGGCGCAGGAAATTGCTTCCGGCAATATCGACCTGGCCTCCCGTACCGAGCAACAGGCTTCTGCCCTGACCCAGACGGCCGCCAGCATGGAAGAGCTGAGCGCGACGGTGGCGAATAACACCGATAACGTGTTCCAGGCCGGTAAGCTGGTGCAGGATGCCGTGAAAAATGCCCATACCGGTGAAGCGGTAACCCGTGAAGTCATCGAAACGATGAATACTATCGCGTCCAACTCGAAGCGTATTGAGGACATCACCAGTGTCATCAACAGTATTGCTTTCCAGACTAATATTCTGGCGCTGAACGCGGCCGTTGAAGCGGCGCGTGCCGGTACGCAGGGGCGAGGATTTGCCGTGGTGGCAAGTGAAGTGCGCACCCTGGCCCAGAAAAGCGCGGTGGCGGCGAAGGATATCGAAAGCCTTATCGCCCAGTCTGTTTCCAGCGTGAAAAACGGTGCGGAACTGGTGAATCGTTCGGGAGAGGTGATTGATTCTATTATCAGCTCTGTGAATAAAGTGCATACGCTGATGGAACAGATTTCGGTTGCCTCAGAAGAGCAGAGCCGTGGAATTGGTCAGGTTGGGCAGGCCGTAACGGAGATGGACGGTGTGACCCAGCAGAACGCGGCGCTGGTGCAGCAATCCGCCGCAGCCGCGGCCTCGCTGGAGGAGCAGGCGCAGCAGTTGTCGCAGAGTATTTCGAGTTTTCGTCTGCCGGCAATTGCGTGATTAAATGAGGAAGGCTCCTGTTGGAGCCTTTTTAATGTCTGCATTCATCCGCTGCACAATCTCCTTCAGCCATTACTGTTATCCGTACAAAGCCGCTATCACATAAATTTTATCTTTCCCCGGCAATATTTCTGTTCCTCATCCGTCTACCTCATCAGAGACCATAATCATTCAACATAAACGAGGTACACATGAGAAATTTTGATATGCACGGAAAAGGTCACGGACGTGGTTTGGGCCGCCATCGTATGTACAAGGGCATCGTGATAGGCGCAGTCTTGTTCGTGGTGCTTGGCCTGCTGGTCATGTCCCTGTGGAACGCGTTGCTCCCGGCCATCCTGGGGGTTAAAGCCATTGGCTTCTGGCAGGCGCTGGGGATCCTGCTGCTGAGCCGCATTCTTTTCGGTGGGCTGGGTTTTCGTCCAGGCATGTTCGGTGCACACCGCCGTATGCACGCACAATGGATGAATATGACCCCCGAACAACGTGAAGCCTTCATTCAGCAGCGTCGGGCGGGATTTGGGCGTCATGGTCATTGCCGGTGGCACGATGACCGGGATGAGAAGCGAGATGATAACGCTGCGAAAGCGCCGGAAGCCGAGTGAGCGATATGAAAGCCGGTGAGGCGGGGGAATCATTACTGATCTCGGCACTCAATGCCTGCCGCGCACGGCTAAAAGCCTTCATTCGCGGACGGACTGCGGTTCGTGATGATGTCGATGATATTCTTCAGGAAGTGACCTGGCAGTTGATGAAAGTGGAACAACCGGTCGAGAACGTCGCCGCCTGGCTGTTTCGCGCCGCGCGAAATGAGATGATCGACCGGGCGCGAAAAAAGCATGAGGTTTCACTGCCGGGGTACCTGACGGCAGATGACGAGGACTTTCCGGAGCAGGAGATTGCAGAAACGTTATTCGGCGTACCGCAAACCCCGGAGGAGGAGTATCTCAACATCCTGCTGTGGGAAGAGTTGGGGCAAGCCCTGTCGGAACTGCCGCCACCACAGCGCGAGGTGTTTGAAAAAACGGAATTTGAAGGATACACCATGAAGGCGCTGGCGGAGGAAACGGGCGACAGCGTGCAGGCGTTATTATCCCGCAAACACAAAGCTGTGCGATTTTTGCGTAGTCGCCTCAAGGATATTTATGAAGCGTTGACAGGGCAATAAAGTTCGACCACTCTGAAAAACAATATCTTAGAGGGGTCGTTATGCTTCAACTGTTAGCAAAGAAAAAGATGCTGTTACTCTCTGCTCTGCTGTTTTCAGGGCTGGTCAGGGCAGAGGAGTCGCTTCCGGATGTGGTAAAGCACTTCAGTGAGCAGCAGGATATCAAAATCATTAAGAAAATTGATGCCCCCGGCGGCGCACCAGCGTGGCTGGGGCAGTATCAGGACATGGGCGTGACGCTCTTTCTGACCCCTGACGGAAAGCACGTGGTGTCTGGCTATCTGTATGATGAGAAGGGAACCAACCTCAGCGAGGCCTTTTTCCAGAAAGAGATCTACGCCCCGATGGGCCGCGAGATGTGGAAAAAGCTCAATGCGGCGCATCCGCTGAAAGAGGGCGCGGAGAGCGCCCCGCGCAAAGTCTTTGTTTTTGCCGACCCGTTCTGCCCGTACTGCAAGCAGTTCTGGGCTGAAGCGCAGCCGTGGGTGAAGGCCGGCAAGGTCCAGCTCAACACGCTGCTGGTTGCGTTTCTTAACCCGAACAGCGGGCGTAACGCCTCCGCGATCCTGAATGCCAAAGATCCGGTGTCGGCCTGGAAAGAGTACGAGCTGTCCGGCGGTAAAAAGCTGCCTAAACCTGAAGGGGCGGCTTCACGGGAAACCGTTGAGATCCTGCAAAATCACCAGACGCTTATGGACAGTCTCGGCGCAAATGCCACACCGGCTATTTATTACCTGAATGAGCAAAACGAACTGCAGCAGGTCGTGGGCATGCCAGACGCAAAACAGCTTGAGGCGATGTTCGGGCCGAAGCCGTAAAAAAAAGGCAGAAACAGGACGTTTCTGCCTTTTGTCAGTCAACTACCCCAGCGCCTCCGGAGGTAATTTACGGCTTCCTGCGTCTGCGGCTGGTTAAGATAGTCTTCACGGAACAGGATGGTGCCTTTTACGTCTGGCAGTGAATCGTTGAGGTCGAGCTGTTTTTTCAGCTCCGGTACGCCGCCGTTCACCGTCCAGTCCGGTTCGTTTCTGGAAGGCGCGCCCACTTTGTAGAACGCGATCCCGATATACAGGCGGGTATGGGTCGGTTTCACCACGTCAGCCCACCATTTTGTCAGCACATCGTATCGTGCCGCGTCGCGGGCGAAGGGCCAGTAGATCTGCGGCGCAATGTAATCCAGTAAACCCTGCTGTACCCATTTTCGCGTGTCAGCGTAGGATTCATCGTAGGCTGCGGCACCGCGCGTGTCCGATCCTGCCGGGTCGAAGGAGCGGTTGCGCCATACACCCGCTGGGCTGACGCCAAATTCAACCTCAGGCTTTGCCTGCTTGATCGCCCTTGATACCTGCACAATCAGCTGCTGCGTATTGTGCCGACGCCAGTCAGCTTTCGACGCAAATCCCTCGCCGTAGCGCCTGAAGGTCCAGGCATCGTTCAGGGTTGAGCCCGGCGTCTCGGTGTAAAAATAGTCATCGAACTGAACGCCGTCGACAGGGTAGCGATTCACCACTTCCATCACCACCTGGGTTATCCAGTCCCGCACCTCGGGAATGCCCGGGTCGAGAACAAAACGATCCCCCGAGGTGCGGATCCACTCCGGATGCTGGACATAGACGCTGGAGGGATGAAGCGACGAGGTACGGTTAAGCGCGGCGATGGTCGAGGGCTTCGTGTTGGTGGAGACGCGGTAAGGGTTGAACCAGGCGTGAACCTTCATCCCGCGCTTGTGCGCTTCATCCAGCATAAACTGGAGCGGATCGTAACCGGGGTCTTCCCCGATAGTCCCGGTAAGGGTATCTGACCACGGCAGTATTTCAGAGGCCCACAGCGCCGTACTGTCCGGTTTTACCTGAAAGAAGACGGTGTTGATCCCAAGCTTTTTCAGCTTATCGAGCTTGTCCGTCAGCGCCTTCTGTTGCTGGGCGATACGCTGGTCCGCGCTGCGGCCATTCACCGATGACACGGGGGGCCAGTCGAGACGGGAGACGGTCGCCAGCCAGATCCCGCGCATGGGTTCGTTAGTCTGCTGTACAGGTTTCGCCTGCGGCAGCGGGGTAACGAGTGATTTGGGTGGTTTGGAAGTGCAACTTACCAGTAAAAGCGCGCAGCCAAGCAGCGCGCCAGTCCGTTTTACGTGTCGCATCATTTGCGTGTTAGCTCCTGGGTGTCCGGCCATCCGTCCAGGGATTAAACGCCGGTTCGTCCTGTTCCTCGTTACCGTCATCGTGAAGGGAGTCGAGGTAGAGGGCTTCAACTTCCGCCCGCGCCCATGGGGTCCGGCGCAGGAACTTCAGACTCGATTTAACACTCGGGTCCTTGCGAAAACAGTTGATTTTGATTCGGTTGCCCAGTTCATTCCAGCCATATCGCGCAACCAGCGCGTTAACCTGCATTTCAAGCGTTACGCCATGCAAAGGATCGTTGGAAATATGTGCTGTCATAGGCGTCCGGTAGTCTCATTTTTTATGGGGATGTGATAAACGCTCAAAGGTTACAAGAAAGCAGGGGACGCGGCAATTTCAGCGTGAGGTTCTTCACCCGTAAAGGGTGAAGAGGATTTCCGGTTAATACTATTTTTTAAACAGTTCAGGTGCCCACGGCGTCGGGTCTACCTCCATAAAGGGTGCACGCTCAAAGCGGGACTTCAGCGCCCAGGGCACCGTACAGTCGAAAATCGTTTTGCAGGTGATCCCGTTGCCACGAATGGAGGGACTGTAGTCCGGCGCCTGAGACGGATCGAGCTGGTGACCGCGGATCCCCGGCAGATGGGTGATACTGACATCGCCCTGCATACGGGTCGTCATCGCCCACAAAATGTCGTCGCTGTCGAAAATATCCACGTCTTCGTCGACGAGAATAATATTTTTAAGCTCGGAATAGGTGGCTAACGCGATGAGGGCCGCCTGACCCTGACGCCCTTCGTCAGAAGGCTGGCGTTTTTTAACCTGCAATACCCCAAGGAATTTGCCCCCGCCAGCGGTATGCGCATAGACGTTTTGCAGGAAACCGGGGATGGCTTCTTCCACCGCATTCCGGATGCTGGCCTCCGTTGGCAAACCGGCCAGCGTGGTGTGCTCTTCGCCCGGTCCTACCAGGGTTTGCAGGATCGCCTGATGACGCATCGTGACGGCCTTCACTTTGATTACCGGCAAGGAGGGGTTAGCCTCCCCGCAGTAGCCGGGAAATTCCGGCATCGCGTGCCCGGTGTGGGTATGCTGATCTTCTTCTACGCGCACGCCCGGCAGCAGTTCGCCTTCGATGATTATTTCCGCCCGCGCAATCGCTTTTTCCTGTACGGCCACACCCTGCACCAGCTCGACGGGAGCCTGACGTAACGCACCGGCGACACCCAGCTCGTTGTAGCCGAAGGGCGTGGTAGGGGCTTCGAAACAGGCGCCAATATAGATAGCGGGATCGAGACCCATATTGATTGTGACCGGCAAGGGTTTGCCCGCCTCTTCGGCTTTCTTACGGAACACTTCAATATGGCGGCCCGCGGCAAGGAACATGGAGAGCTCATCGCGCTCCTGAACGCAAAGACGGTGAATAGTGACATCGGTCAGCGAGGCGTCTTCCGGATCGCTTGCCAGCACCAGCCCCAGACAGAAGAACGGACCGGCATCTATCGGCGTGTTGGTCGGTGCCGGAAGCAATTTACGCAGATCGAAGTCCGGATCGTCGGCATAAAACACCTGCTCCTGACACTGGGCCTGGGCCGCCGGGACCACAACGGGAGCAATCGGGTTTTTCACCGCCTGGCCGACATGTTTTGCCAGTTCAGAGGGCTCGCAGCCCAACAGGAGCGCCGCCCGCTCGCGGCTGGCGTGCATACCGACCAGAATACGGGAGTCGGGATACCCCTTAATAGCGTTAAACATCATGGCCGGGCCGATGCGCGTCGGACGTTTTACCGTGCCGCCAGCACCAATATGCCGGTACACACCCGCCAGCTCCGCGTCAGGATCGACCGGATGGTTGGTTTCAAGGTATTGACCTTCATGGCGTTTAAGCAGTTCGATAGCACTTCTGAGATCGTTGATGTGGTTTTCCATATTTTCCCCCTCGGATGATTGCATCCATTCTTAACCGGACGAAGAAGGCTATCAATTGCATCATTTGTGCTATTTTAATATGAATTTTATTATCAATAATGAAGGCACAGTATGCAGTTTCGACTGATGCGCAATTTTATCGTGGTGGCGGAAGAGCTTCACATGCATCGTGCGGCGGAGCGCCTTAACATGGCGCAACCGGCACTAAGCCAGCAAATCAAAACGCTTGAAGATCGTCTGGGGGTAATGCTCTTTAGCCGGGCGAATCGTCGCCTGACGCTGACGCCAGCCGGTGAGGCGTTTCTCAGTAAAGCCAGAGTGGCGATTTTTATGACCGATCAGGCGATTCTGGATGCCAGACAGACGGCCAGAGGGGAACAGGGCGTGCTGAATCTCGGATGCGTTTCAAGCGCGATATTCGACAGTAAGCTGCCCGACGCGCTGCGGCTTTTACATGAGAAATGGCCAGCCATCAGCCTTTCCATGATGACGGGAAACGTGCAAACCCTTTATACCGGCGTGCAAAGCAACCAGCTGGATGTGGCCATTATTCGTGCCCCGTTACCGCTGCTGCCTGACGATCTGCAAAGCCGTCCTTTTACAACGGAAAAAGCCGTGCTGGCCTTACCTCGTCAACACAGTCTGGCGGGCTCCGCCGCGCTGACGCTTGCGTCGGTGAAAGAGGAGAAGTGGATCGCCCTGCGCGACCCGGAGGGGATGGGGCTGGAGCAATATTTCTATGATGCCTGCCACAGCGCGGGCGTACAGCCTGACGTTGTGCAAAATGCCACCGATGTCCCCACGGTGATAAGCCTTGTCTCGGCAGGGTTTGGTATCGCCATGCTGCCAGCTTCAGCGAAGGCGATATGCGTACAAAACGTCGTCTTTGTGGATATTCTTGACCGACTCCGGGAGAGCGAGCTGACGCTAGTTTGCCACCGGATTATTCGCTCTGAGGTGCTGAAAAAATTGCTGAGTATCCTCGATCATACCTGACGTCCGGCGGCCTGATGAAGCTGTTCTCGCAGCCAGCGATTAGCCGGATCCTGACTGTTTTTCGGGTGCCAGTACATACCGATGACGATCGGCGGGAGATCCAGCGGCGGCGGAAAAATATCAAGCGTTTGCGTAAAGCGTAGCAACATGCGCCTGGGTAGGGTGCAGAGCAAATCGGTACCGGCAACAATCGCAGGCGCCATCGCATAGCTTTGCGTCGACATCACCACGTTACGCTGGTGGCCAAGCCCCGCCAGATGCTGATCGACAAAGCCCGCGAACGGGTCGCCCTCGGATGAAACCACCAGGTGTGAAAGACTACAATAGCTTTCCAGATCCACCGGCCCCGTACCGCGCGGATGGCCTTTCCGCTGGGCTGTGGCATATTCATCGTCAAACAGTTTGCGTCTGACCCATGCATCGTGCGCCCCCGCGTTAACGCCGATATAAATATCCACATCGCCATTTTCCATCTGCGCTGACAGCAGCTGGGTTTCCGGGAGCGCAAAACGCAGGCGGATACCTGGTGCCGCACTGCTAATCTGATTCTGCAACTCTGCCCCCAGCATTAGCGCCGGGTTTTCGTGCAGGGCAATAACAAAGGTGCGGTTGCTGTTCTGCGCGTTGAACGTGGTGGGTTCAAGCATCGCCGCTATGCCCTGCAAAACCGTCGCGACCTGCGGCCTTAACACTTCGGCGCGCGGCGTCGGTAACACCCCACGTCCGTGTGGGGAAGGGACAAACAGCGGCTCACCAAACAACACGCGCAGGCGTGCCAGGCGGGCAGACATTGCTGGCTGGCTGATGCCCAGCCGCGCGGCCGCATGGGTGATATTCTGGTCCCTGAGTAACGCATCCAGCGTCAGGATCAGGTCCATATCCATATCGGAGGGGGACATCTTATTTTGCGTCACGGTTGGTATAGGTCACCGGGACCCACGCGTAGCCTTCCCGCTCACCTTTCGTCACATAGCCGATCCCGGGGAAAGGCAGATGTGGCGCCGCAATCAGATCTTTGTTTTTCACAAACTCAGCGAAAGCTGCGTTGCGCACCCGGGCGGCGCCGTCCTGATCCTCATCGTAAGCAATCGTCACGTTGGGCTGCGGGAACTGAACTGCGGCGACGTGGATGATGTCACCGACAAAGGTAATTTTTTCACCTTTGCTCTCCAGCGTGTAAAACGCGGAACCTGGGGTGTGGCCCGGGTGAACCGTACCGCTGATGCCCGGCAGAAGCTGTTCGGTGCCTGAGAAAGTCTTCACTTTTCCGGCATCCAGATAAGGCTTTAATGTCTTGTGCGCGACATCGAAGTAGTTCTGGTCATAGCCAGACTTTTTCTGGTTCTTGTCGTTAAAGAAGAAATCGATATCCGGTTTGCCGACATAGACCTGCGCGCGGGTAAACACGCGCTGACCGTCTTTGACCAGGCCACCAGCGTGATCTGAGTGCGCATGGGTGATTAGAATATCGGTAATATCTTCGGGTTTGATGCCCTGGGTCGCCAGGCTTTCAATCAGCCGCCCGCCTTTGCCGGGGCCAAAGAGCTGACCGGAACCGGTATCCACCAGGATTTTGTGACCGGGCAAGGCGATATAAAACGCGTTAATCGATGCTTCCACCGGATTGGCCTGGAAGTTTTTGGCCAGTAACGCATCGGTATTTTCCGCCGTCGTCCGGCGCAGTAAGGCGTGCAGATCCTGCGGCACGCTGCCGTCCGTAAAGGCGGTGATAATCCTGTCGCCAACCTGAACGCTGTAGCCGCCAGCCTGCTGTTTCACCACATGCTGCGGAACGCTGGCCACCGCGTGGATCGCTGGAAAGAATAAAACTGAACCGGTCAACAGGGTTGATATCGCAAGTTTTTTCACAGTAAACATGATGGGCTCCTCAATAGTAAGTTCATCATAGTTCAACTGCGATTTTTGAGAACAGCAGGGGAGTGAATGTGACCTATCCATGAAATGGATAGGTCTGAGAGGATGCTTTACAGCACGCCGGTACCGCCATCAGAGCACCACACCTGCCCGGAAGCGTATGAGCAGGAATCGGAGGCAAACAGCACATACAGCGGTGCGATTTCAACCGGCTGACCCGGTCTCCCCAGGGGCGTATCTTCCCCGAACTTCTGAACTTTAGACTGAGGCTGACCGCCGCTGGACTGAAGAGGCGTCCAGTATGGACCTGGCGCGACGGCATTTACCCGAATACCACGCGGTCCCAGCTGCTGGGCCAGAGACTTGGTAAAGGCCACGTTACAGGCTTTGGTCTGCGCATAGTCCACCAGGATCGCGCTCGGTTTAAACGCCTGAACGGAAGTGGTGTTGATGATCACGGCACCTTCCTGCAAATGGCGCAGCGCAGCTTTGGTGATCCAGAAGGGGGCATAGACGTTGGTCTTAAACGTCGCGTCAAAATCTGCCGTGGTGAGATCGTCGATAGATTCACAGTACTGCTGGCGTCCGGCGTTATTCACCAGGATATCCAGGCCGCCCAGTTCGGCAACGGCTTTTTCCACCAGCGTGTCGCAGAAGGACTCCACGCGAATGTCGCCGGGAATGGCGACCGCTTTACGGCCTTCGGCCTGAATCAGCGCAATGACCGATGCCGCATCGGACTCCTCTTCCGGCAGATAGCCAATAGCGACATCTGCACCTTCACGGGCATAGGCGATGGCTACCGCGCGACCAATGCCGGAATCACCGCCGGTAATCAGCGCTTTTTTTCCTGCCAGTTTTCCTGACCCGATATAACTTGTTTCACCATGATCCGGTATTGGCTTCATTTCCGATGCCAGCCCGGGAGCCCTTTGCGGTTGTTCAGCAAACGGTGGACGAGGGTAATGCAGCGTGTGATTATTTCCTGTAGACATACCGGCCTCCTTAATAGTGAATTCCAAGATTAGTCGTTAATTAAACGTAAGCGGGCAAAATTGACAAATTCAGACAAATCTATATTCCAGTGGCGGATATAAAATATTTTCTCAAGCCAGCATGTAATACCAGAAAAGGGCGACCTCATCTTTTTCCGGCAGGGCGTTGTAAAGGTAACGATCGTAACCGCCCAGAATAAACCCATAGTGACGATAGAAAAGGCAGGCAGAAACATTAACGTTCTGCGTCTCCAGCCGTAAGCCGGGCGCATTGAGGCTTCGCGCCCAGACGTGGGTGGCAGACATCAGCTTGTGCGCCGCGCCCGTTCGGCGTTTTGAACGCTCCACGGCAATGTAATCCACCGAAATAAATTTATTCCAGTTGCAGGACGCGGTTATAAAACCGGCGATTTCACCGTCATCCGTTTCGGCGATAAGAAATATTGAATCGGGATTAACGCAATGATTTTCCAGCGTCTGGAGATCCAGTTCATAGGTTTTATGATAAGGATCGGTTAGCGCCTCGATATGCAAATCACCATTGAGAAAAGGTTCTCTGGCAATCTCATCGACCGTAAAAGAAAAATCACAACATTCAAGACGGGCGAGGTCGGTGCTTAATCCTTTTCGAATATGCATAGTATTCCTTAAGTGGGAGTTATAAATAGATAATAGACGAAGCGGCATACCCTGCTGGCATAACACTCTGTTCATCCTGGTCTAAGCTTGTATTTCGTTCCGCGTAAAATGTGGTCATTCGAGGACAATGAATGGAATTCAGAACATGTCGCAGGCACTGGGGTGCTGAGTTTATTTCCGATGACGTTGTACGTTTTCGCGTCTGGGCAGAAGGGCAGAAAGATCTCACGTTGCGTTTAACCGACACCGACATTCCGATGGCGGCGGTGGGCGACGGCTGGTTTCAGGTTGACGTGCCCGGCGTCAGACACGGTACGCCGTATCAGTTTGTTTTACAGGATGGAATGGCGGTGCCGGATCCGGCCTCGCGCGCGCAACAGGCTGACGTCAACGGCCCGTCGGTGGTAATCGACCCGCGTCACAACCTGCCCGCACAGCGGGAATGGCAAGGGCGGCCTTGGGAAGAGACGGTGATCTACGAGATGCATATCGGCACCTTCACCGGGGAAGGAACCTTCAGGGCGGCCATCGATAAATTGCCTTATCTGGCCGAACTGGGTATTACGCAACTGGAAGTGATGCCCGTGTCCCAGTTCGGGGGCGCGCGCGGATGGGGGTATGATGGCGTACTGCTGTATGCCCCGCACTCAGCTTATGGCACACCGGATGATTTTCATGCCTTCATCGATGCCGCCCACGCGCTCGGGCTTTCCGTGGTGCTGGATATTGTACTCAACCACTTTGGCCCGGAAGGGAACTACCTGCCGTTGCTCTCGCCGGCGTTTTTCCATCAGGATCGTATGACCCCGTGGGGCAACGGTATAGCCTATGAGGTTGAAGCCGTCCGGCAATACATCGCTGAGGCGCCGTTATTCTGGCTCTCGGAGTATCATCTTGACGGTCTGCGCTTCGACGCCATCGACCAGATCCATGACAACGCTGAGACCCATATTCTTCCCGAGATAGCGCAACGGATCCGCGACGCCTTTCCGGATCGGCATATCCATCTGACCACCGAAGACAGTCGCAACGTGATTTTCCTGCATCCGCGCGATGAGCATGGTCAGACGCCGCTTTTCACCGCCGAATGGAATGATGATTTTCACAACGCCGCGCATGTCTTCGCGACCGGGGAATCACACGCCTATTATCAGGATTTTGCCTTTGAGCCGGAGAAAAAGCTGGCGCGGGCGCTGGCAGAGGGCTTTGTCTACCAGGGGGAAATCTCGCTTCAGACCGGGAAATCGCGCGGAGTAGAGTGTCGCGAGCAACCACCGCAGTTTTTTGTCGATTTTATTCAGAATCACGACCAGGTCGGCAACCGTGCCCAGGGGGAGAGGCTTATCTCTCTGGCTGGGGCGGAGAAAACGCGCGTGCTGTTCGCGGCGCTGCTCCTGTCGCCACATATCCCGCTGCTGTTTATGGGTGAGGAGTATGGCGAAACGCATCCGTTCCTCTTTTTCACCGACTTCCAAGGCGACCTGGCGAAAGCCGTGCGGGAGGGGCGCGCGAAAGAGTTTACCGGCCATGCCGGGCACGATGAAACCGTACCGGATCCCAATGACGTAAATACCTTTATGCGGTCGAAGCTTGACTGGAACAAGGCAGACACGGAGGAAGGCAGGGCGTGGCTGCACGTTACGCGCGAACTGATTGCGCTGCGTCAACGCTTTATCGTCCCGTTACTGAAACAGCGGGGCGCCGTGGAGGGTAACGTCCTGCAAACGGCGCTCGGCATGGTTGCCGTGAGCTGGCGTTTTCCGTCCGGTACGCTGTCGCTGGCGCTGAATATCGGCAAAAAGCCCCTCGCCTTAGCGGACCTGCCCGGAAAAACGATCTTTAGCTGGCCGGAGGCAGTCGAAAACCTGCCGCCGAACAGCATTGTTGTTCGCTTTGCTGATGGAGAAGCAGCGCTATGATCCCTTCCTCTACTTACCGAATTCAGTTTCGCAACGGCATGACCTTCGATCGCGTGGTGGACCTGATTCCGTATATGAAAGACCTCGGAATTAGCCATCTTTACGCGTCGCCTGTTTTCATCGCAACCACGGATTCCACCCACGGCTATGACGTGACCGACCCCAACGAAATCGACCCGGCGATTGGCGGGCGGGAAGGGTTTGACCGCATGGCGGCAGCGCTGAAACAGGCGGGGATGGGGCTGATTCTGGATATCGTTCCTAACCATATGTCGACCTCGCTGGAAAACCGCTGGTGGCGCGATGTTATCGAGCACGGTCGGCAGAGCCGCTATGCGGCATATTTTGATATCGACTGGTCCCGACCCCTGACGTTGCCGTTTCTTGGCGACACCTTTGAAGCCGAGCTGGAGCGGGGGGCTATCACCCTTAAACGTGACAATGTCACCGACAGCACGGCGTTGGTTTACTATGATACCGCCTATCCGCTTAATCCCGGCACGTATGCCGAAGGCAAGAGCATCGCTGAGATCCACGAGGCGCAAAGCTGGCGGCTGATGTCCTGGCGGGAAGCGCCGAAACAGCTTTCATGGCGGCGCTTTTTTGAAATCACCGGGCTGGTCGGCGTGCGGGTAGAGGATGAGGCGGTATTCGCAGACACGCACCGCCTGATCCTTGAGCTTGTCCACGCCGGGGTTGTCGACGGCCTGCGCATTGACCATGTGGACGGGCTTGCCGATCCGCTGGGCTATTTGCAGCGACTGCGTGCGGCGACCGGACCGGATTGCTACATCACGGTAGAGAAGATCCTCGCCAAAGGGGAACAGCTTCCTCCGGAGTGGCCCATCTCAGGTACTACGGGCTATGAGTTTATCGCCTCCCTGGCGGAAGTGCTGGTGGATGATACCAACCTCTCGCGGCTGGAGACGCTCTACGACGAGACACTGGGTACGACCGTTGACAGGCAGGCGGAACTTCGCAACGCCAAAGGCCTGATGACCGATCGTAATTTTGAAGGTGAATTTACCACGCTGCTCAAAATAGCCAGCGAGCTGGCCGGACATAACGGTGCCGAAGTGGAGCATGAGGATATCCGCCATGCCCTGCGCGAGCTGCTTATCGCGTTTCCGGTGTATCGCACCTACGGCACCGCTGAGGGGCTGACGTCACCGGATGTGGCGCTGCTCAGCCGCGTGGTCGCCAGCGTCAACACCTCTGAACCCGCTCTGAGCCTTATCGTGCGTATTCTTACCGGCGATCTGCCGGCGCATGACCACGCACTGGCCTCGCTTTTCCGCACCCGTTTTCAGCAGCTGACCGGGCCGCTGATGGCGAAATCGGTAGAGGATACGCTGTTCTTCCGCCATAACCTGGAGCTGGCCCTGAACGAAGTCGGCGCCGACCCGACGCCGCGCGCGTTTTCACTTTCCCGTTTTCATCAGGAGATGCGCATTCGACTTACCCGTCAGCCCGATGCGCTGCTGGGAACTTCCACCCACGACACCAAACGCGGCGAGGATGCACGAGCTCGTCTGTATACGCTGACGGAAGCGCCAGATCTGTGGGGAGAAAATCTGGCGCGCTGGCGGCAGATGAACCAGACGCAAGTCCGATTCCTCAACGATGGCACCGCGCCGAACGCCGCCGACACCTGGATGATCTTCCAGGCGCTGGCGGGCGTCTGGCCAGCAACCCTGTCGCCTGAGGATCGTGATGGCCTTAAGTCACTGGAAGAGCGTTTCCTCGGCTTTATCGAGAAAGCCCTGCGCGAGGCCAAGCAGCGTACCGACTGGATCGACAGCAACGAAGATTACGAGAGCGTGGTCCTGGACTACGTGCGCCATCTGCTTTCCCCGGATAACACCCTGTTCCTGCGTGATTTCAGTGCCGCACTCCAGCCGTTTATTCGGGCTGGGTTAATGAACAGCCTGAGCCAGACGGTGATCAAACTGACTGCGCCTGGCGTACCGGACATCTACCAGGGCAGCGAGGGGCTTAACTTCAGCCTCGTCGACCCGGATAACCGCCGCGAACCGGATTTCGCCGCACTGGCGGAAAACCTCAGCGTAGCGGATGGCACTGTTTTTAACGATGCGCAACGCTGGCGAGACGGCAGCGTGAAGCAGTACGTCACCGCCACGCTGTTACGGCTTCGGCCACATTACTCCGCGCTTTTCCGCTACGGCGACTGGCTGCCGCTGAAGGTAACCGGCGAGCGGGAGGAGAATCTGATCGTTTATGCCCGCATCAAAGATGACGAGGCGCTGATCGTCGCCGTGCCGCGCCTGGTGTTTGACGTCACCGATAATGCGATGCTGTGGGCCAATACTACCGTGGCCATACCCCAGGCGCTGGCCGGGAAGCACTACCGGGATCTGTTTACCGGTGAGCGTCGCCTTCTGCCAGAGACGCTGGATTTAACGTCTGAAAAGGGATGTTTGTTGGTTCTGCTTACCTGCGAATAATCGAGGAGAACAAAAATGCCAAAGGATACAACGTTTGAAATTCGGGCCGGTCATGGCCAACAGTTGGGCGCAAATTATGACGGAAAAGGGGTGAACTTCGCCCTGTTTTCCGCCCACGCGGAGCGGGTGGAGCTGTGTCTGTTTGATCCTTCGGGAAAAACAGAAATCGCCCGTCTGGAACTGCCGGAATATACCCATGAGGTCTGGCACGGCTATGTGCCGGACCTGAAACCGGGGGCGCTGTATGGCTACCGCGTTTACGGCCCCTACGATCCGGAGAAGGGTCACCGCTTCAACCCCAATAAGCTGCTTATTGACCCCTATGCCCGTGAACTGGTAGGTGAAATTGAGTGGAACGATGCCCACTTCGGCTATGAGCTGGGACACGACGAGCTGGATCTCAGTTTTGACACGCGAGACAGCGCGCCGTTTACGCCCAAATGTAAGGTCATCGACCCCAATGCCGTTGACTGGCAGGACTCACGCCGGCCCGATATCCCGTGGCCGCATACCGTGGTCTATGAAAGCCACGTTAAAGGCTTTACCCAGCTTAACCCGGCTATTCCGCCTGAACTGCGCGGTACGTTTGAGGGGATGGGGCATAAAGCCTCGGTGGAGTACATCAAAAGCCTCGGCATTACCTCGGTCGAACTGCTACCGGTTCACTGGTTCCCGGACGATCAGCACCTGCTCGATCGCGGCCTGAAAAACTTCTGGGGCTATAACTCGCTCGGTTTCTTTGCGCCAGCGTCCCGCTATTACGGCCCGGCGGGGATCCAGGGTTTCCGCGACATGGTGCGTGCTTATCATGACGCGGGCATCGAGGTGATCCTAGACGTGGTCTATAACCACACGGCGGAGGGCAACGAGCTGGGACCAACCCTGTCGTTTAAGGGGATTGATAACTTCTGCTATTACCGCACCATGCCGGATCAGCACCGGTATTACATCAACGACACCGGCACCGGGAACACCGTTAACACCTCGCACCCGCGCGTGTTGCAGATGGTCATGGACTCCCTGCGTTACTGGGCGGAATCGATGCAGATTGACGGTTTCCGCTTTGACCTCGGAACCATTCTCGGACGCGAGCCGGAGGGATTTGACCCGCGCGGCGGCTTCTTTGATGCCGTGACCCAGGATCCGGTGCTGTCGAAGCTGAAGCTTATCGGTGAACCGTGGGATATCGGCCCAGGGGGATATCAGGTGGGGGGCTTCCCGCCAGGCTGGGGCGAGTGGAACGACAAATACCGCGACACGGTACGTGAATACTGGAAGGGAGATAACGTTTCTAACGATTTTGCCGCCCGTCTGTTAGGGTCCGGTGATTTGTACGATCTGCGCGGGCGTCGTCCGTGGGCCAGCGTCAATTTTATTACCGCGCATGACGGCTTCACGCTGAACGACCTGGTGTCGTACAACGAGAAACATAACGCCGATAACGGGGAAGATAATAACGACGGACATAACGATAACCGGTCGTATAACTACGGTGTAGAAGGGTCGACGGAGAACCCGGATATCATCGCCACCCGCGAGCGGCAAAAGCGCAACTTCCTCACCACGCTCTTCTTCTCGCACGGCACGCCGATGCTGCTGGCAGGCGATGAGTTTGGCCGGACGCAAAAGGGCAATAATAACGGCTATTGTCAGGACAGCGAGATCTCCTGGGTAAACTGGGAAGGACTCACTGAAAACGACGAGAAGCTGCGCGACTTTACCCGTCGGTTGATTGCCCTGCGCGCGACGCAGCCGCTGCTGCGACGTGAGAACTGGCGCGACGGGCTGGAGATCCGCTGGTTTAACGCCGGCGGCGGACCGCAGCAGTCTGAGCAGTGGGACGAGGGTTCCACCCTTGGTCTTGCCATCAGCCGTCCTGATCTTGAGCAGGAAGAGGGCGTCTGGCACGACGTGCTGATGCTGTTTAACCCGTTTGAAGGTACGGTGCCATTCCAGATCCCGCAGTTTGGCGAAGGGGGTTGGGTGCTGGAGCTTTCGACGGCGGATGATGCCCCCACAGGGGAAATCATCACTGAATCTGTCGATTACGAGCTGGCCGGGCGGAGTATAACGCTTTTCCGCCGTCCTTAAAGCGAGGCCGCCGCGCGTGCGGCGGTATCATACAGGGAGGAGATCGCGCGGAGTAACTGCGCGGTCTCACCAATCGACGCGCCTGGAATGCCGCTTTCCGCATGAATGTTGATCAGGCAGGCCTCCCGCACTTCCCGGTACTTCATGCACAGCGCTTTGCCTTCCTCCGTCGTCGAGAAAAAGAGTTCTTTCCCCGCTTTTTCACTGGTGACGTAACCCGCCTTTACCAGCTTTTTCAGCGCATACGTCACCACGTGGGTATCTTCCACGTTCAGCACAAAGCAGATGTCGGCCAGCTTTTTCTTGCGGTTGCGGTGGTTTACGTGGTGCAGAAGCGAGACGTCGAAAGCGCCCATATCCGGTTCACCTGCTGCGGTCATGCAGCGCACCATCCATTTGTTAAACGCATTGCTGGTCATGATCAACGCGTATTCCAGCTCCGACAGTTCGGCACACCGCTCTGAGACGAGATGGCGGGAGGAGACGATACGCCCGTCCGCAATGTCGTCGTGGTTTAACGCTGTTTTCGTTTTCTTTGTCGTCATACCGATCCTTTCTCCAGAATGTAAACCCGTCGATAAAATAAGAACATTTTATTGATAAATTGTTTACATGTTTTTGACGTTCAGATATAGCTTTTTAGTGCAGGTTCTGCAGAGCCTGACGCAAAACACAACATCGCGCGCCGTAATGCACCGGCTTCGCTCTGCTGCGAAGTATAAAAAATAGCCGTCGGCGCGCAACGCTCACTTTGGATAGGGTAACGTTTATGGACAGTTCTACACTGTTGCCACTTATCGGGATTCCGGTGGTGGTTATTGGTTTTGCACTGCGTTTCAACCCGCTGCTGGTTGTCGTGGTGGCGGGGCTGGCAACGGGCCTGCTGGTTGGCATGGATTTCGGTATGCTGCTGGAAACCTTTGGCGAAAAGTTCGTGAATAGCCGATCGCTCGCCACTTTCATACTGATCCTGCCGGTGATTGGCCTGCTGGAGTATTACGGGCTGAAAGAGCGCGCCCAGGCCTGGGTCGCGAAGATCGCCAGCGCCACCTCGGCGCGTATCCTGATGCTCTACTTTGTTGCCCGCGAAGGGACGGCTGCGCTGGGCCTGATGTCGCTTGGCGGCCACGCACAAACGGTGCGTCCTCTGCTGGCGCCGATGGCCGAAGGGGCGGCCCTGAATGAATACGGCGAACTGCCGCAGACTATCCGCGACAAAATCAAAGCCCATGCCGCCGCGTGTGACAATATCGCGGTTTTCTTTGGGGAAGATATCTTTATCGCCTTTGGCGCGGTACTGCTGATTGATGCGTTCCTGAAAGAGAACGGGATCGAGGGGATCGAACCGCTGCATATCGGCCTGTGGGCCATTCCGACCGCTATTGCGGCACTGATCATCCATATGACGCGTCTGCTGCGCCTGGACGCCAGCATTCGTCGCGACGTGATGGCCTGGAGAGCAGAGCAGGGTTCGCAGGAGATCGCACCATGATGACCTTTATCACCATTAACCGCGTGTACTACCTGATCGGTTTTGTCGTGATGCTGCTGGTTGTGATGACCCTTCGCGATCGCGCTAACCCGAAACGCTATACCACCGCGCTGTTCTGGTTTCTGTTTGGCGGGATCTTCCTGTTTGGCGATCTGATGGTGCAGGAGCTGGGTAAGTCGCTGGCGTATCGCATTATTGGCGGCGCCGTTATCGTGATTGCGCTACTGGCCGGTTTCGGGCTGGTCGGGAAGGGGCATTATAAAATGTCCACCGAGGAGGAGCGGGTTGCCTCATCACACCGGCTGAAAAACTGGCTATTCTTGCCCGCGCTGATGATCCCGGTGGTGACGGTCATCGGGACGCTGTTTCTGAAAGGCGTGTCGATTGGCGGTGTCTATCTGCTAGACCAGAAGCAGCTTACGCTGGCGGCGCTGTGCGTGGCCTGTGTGGCAGCTATCCTCACCGGCTGGTGGCTGACAAAAGGTACGCCGCTGCATGCGGTTCGTCAGTCGCGTCGGCTGGTCGATACCATTGGCTGGGCGGTGATCCTGCCGCAGATGCTCGCCATGCTCGGCGGGGTGTTTGTGGTGGCGAATACCGGTGAATCGGTACAAAAGGTGGTCAGCCTGTTTGTGAACCCGGACAGCCGCTTCATGCTGGTGGTCATTTATTGCGTGGGGATGGCGCTGTTTACCATGATTATGGGCAACGCCTTCGCTGCCTTCCCGGTGTTAAGCGCCGGTATCGCTCTGCCATTCCTGATTAACGTCCATCACGGTAACCCGGCACCATTGCTGGCTATCGGCATGTACGCAGGCTATTGCGGCACGCTGATGACCCCGATGGCCGCCAACTTCAACATCGTGCCCGCCGCGCTGCTGGAGCTAAAAGACAAATATCAGGTTATCAAGATCCAGATCCCGACCGCGTTAACCTTGCTGGTGGTGAACGTGTTCTTAATGTATTTCCTCGTGTTTCGCTAAGGAGCTGCAATGGAATTAACGCAACATCAGGCTGACGCCTTCGCCAGAATGCCGTTGACCTATTTACGTCAGGAATATCCGAACCACATTATGCATCTGCTCAACGATGACGGCGACGTTCTGCCGCCTCGCGAGCTGCACCCGATCTTTTACGGCTGTTTTGACTGGCACTCTGCGGTGCACGGCTACTGGCTGCTGCTGCGCTGCCTGCGTCTCTGGCCCGAACTGCCGTGTCGGGAAGAGATCATCATTCTCTTCGAAGAACACCTGACCGACGAGAAGGTGGCGAAGGAGCTGGCCTATTTTACCGCGCCGTTCCGCGCGTCGTTTGAGCGGCCTTATGGCTACGGCTGGCTGCTGGCGCTGGCGCAGGAGCTGAAACAATCGTCACTGCCGCAGGCGGAGCGCTGGTACCAGACGCTGCAACCGTTAACGCGGGATATTCGCCAGCGGCTGGTGGATTACCTCAGCAAGCTTACCTATCCGATCCGCGTCGGGACGCACTACAACACGGCGTTTGCGCTCGCGCTGGGGCTGGATTATGCCCGGGCGGTAAACGATGACACGCTTGAGCGCGCCATCCTGGACGCGGCAACGCGGTTTTACCTCGCGGACACGCATTATCCTGCGCATTATGAGCCGGGTGGCGACGAGTATATCTCCGGAGCGCTGACCGAGGCCCTGCTGATGAGTAAGGTGGTGGAGGATTTCCCGGCCTGGTTCGATGCGTTTCTGCCTGAAGTTGGCGCCGTTTCTGCGCTCATGAACCCGGCTGAGGTGAGCGATCGCACCGACCCGAAAATCGCGCATCTGGACGGTCTCAACCTCAGCCGTGCCTGGTGTATGAAGCACATTGCCCGCGCCCTGCCGGAAAATCATCACGCCCGAAAGCCATTACGCGATGCCGTTGCGCGCCATCTCTCGGCAAGCGTGGAGCATGTTGTCGGCAGTCACTACAGCGGCGGGCACTGGCTGGCGAGTTTTGCGCTGCTGGCACTGGAGTAGCGCTTAGTTGTATATCAGACTAAATGTCGCCAGGCTGTCTGCCAGCCCCGCGGTGGCCTGGGTTTCAGTGCGCACATATTGTGCGTCGTAATCCAGGGAAAACGCGGTCTGCCGGGCAGCGTTGGCAAAAGGTTCGACACCGGTGCTGTTGAGAGGAACGGTTGTACCTCTGGCGGCACCGTAGTTATCGCCATACAGAATGCGGATCCCCACGCCGGTAGCGGCGCTCTCCTGTTGACTTAGCGCCAGCACATCGTGATTCTGCGCGTCTTTTTCAGTCGGACCAAAGAACCCGATCTTCACCGCTGCCGTTTGGGATGCGTCACAGACCAGAGGGATGATGAAGCGGTGTTTATCCCCATCCATTCCTTTGTTGAGATCGCTTACGCTACTTTGTCCCATATTGACGGTGATGTTGTTATCCGAGATATAACAGCTCGATTTATGCACTTTCAGGTCGGCGGCAGCGACTTCCACCGTCACGCCAGCTTCAGATATCACCGCGCCGTTAGTATCCTCCAGAATCAGCGTTCCTGCGCGAATTTGCCCGCTGTTCGGCTGTTCATAGACAATCTCCTGCGCGGTTTTATAAAACACGACGAAGAACTGGGTCGCCATTTGCGAGGGATCGTTTGTGCTGCAAATCGCAACGCTGTCATCCCCCGAGGCGATGTAATGCACGGGTTCAGCTGCACAGTGCGTGGTTTCGCGAACGCCCACCGCAAACCCGACGCCGGGAATATCTGGCACGTCATAAACGGAGGCCGGGGCGCCCGTACCGTTCGGCGCCACGCCGCTGACGGGCGCTACGGTTAAGGCGTTATTGGCCACAAAGCGCATCGTTACCGGGCCGGTTCCCTCAGGACAGTTATAAAACGAGCGGTTTTCCTGGCCCAGGATAGCGCCTGAAAGCATCGACCCCGGAGGGATCGAGGGGTTATCAGTGATCGAGTAGTTTTGAAAGTTAATGACCGCATCGCCCATGGTCGGCGGGCAGGTCTGAGACGCCCTTGCCGTAGCGTGAATCAGCAAAAAAGCGAGCATCAGGAGATTGATTAAACGGTTGATATTGTTCACAGATATCTCAGTAAGTTATTGGCACTGAAGCTTCAGAAGCGTGACCGGAGTGCGGCCAGCGGTATCCGGAAGGCGTAATGGGGCGCTACAGCGCATATCCTGGCCTTTCTGCCGCCAGCTGGCATGCAAGGTCCCGCGTAGCGGCACGCCGCTGAGATAGACCTGTCCTGCTTCGCCAACGATGCCGACGCTTGATTTCGCAGACGTCCCGTTCGAGACATACGCGCTGGCGCCGAATGGAAGCGGGCGCCCGTGTGCCGTAAGGGTGATGAGCGTTCTGATGCCCACGTGGGTATGGTAATTCGCCAGGACGACCGCGCCGCTGGTCGGCACAATCGTTCTGCTGTTCTGGTCCAGATCGACATTTTCTGCCAGCGTTTCGGTATCCAGCGAAATGGTGTTTTTGTGATACGCCGATAAGGTTGGCATCACGGCATAACCTCGGGAGTCGGTGTGAACATTGGTCGCCCCTTCAACCTGAACGTCCGACGCCTCGTCAGCGCGGATCAGCGCCAGGGTATCCCCAAGGCTTTGGCTCAACGTCACCCCATACTGTGTTGCCACAATGCCGCCTGCCGCGCCGTAGTTCACGCGGTTGCTATAGCGATCGTGGCTGTACCCGAGACTGGCGCTGCCATAACCGCCGTGATAAGCCAGCGCAAGGTTGCTGTTCGCGGTATTGGCCTGGTTGTCGAAGCCCTGCTGGAGGTTATAGTTCAGGCGATCGTGGGCCAGCGCCGTACCATACAGCGAAACCTGCCGGGTAGTATGGCCATCAAGGTTATTGTTGAGGCTGTAGCTGGTTGTTGCGCCGGGTAACCAGCGGCTGAGTGGGACGCTGATGCTAAGGTTTATCGCCCGTTCGTTGTCGCTATCATCAGCGCTTGAGCGGGTGAGATAATACCCAACACTCAACGACACCCCTTTGTAGTTAGCGTAATAGCCAAGATGGACGGTTTGATCGACCGCCGAGGCGTTCCAGTAATCCTGACGGTAAAAGGATGCGCTGATATTGCCCAGCGCACCGAGATCCTGCGTCAAACTGAACTGTGTGCGGTTACGCCGGTTATGCACGTGCTGGTCTGGATCGCTGTCATCATTTGCTTCACTGAAACTGTAAAAGTCATGCGTCGTATAATGGCTGGTCGAAAGGGTGAGCGACGTGTTCGTCTCAGCGAGATTTTTTTGGTACTGAGCGCGTATTTGCTGCCCGAGGGCAAGCCTGTCATCACTGAGGTGTGCTTTCGCCGCAACGGTGTCCACACCCAGTGCCCCAAACCGGCCAAAATCTTTACCTAATCCCAGCGCGAGAGCCTGATAGTGGCCGGAAAGCTCCGCTCCGCCGTACAGCGTCAGGCTTGAAGACAATCCGTAAAAGGCGGAGGCCTGAACAAACGGCGGGGTGTCGCCCTCGGCGTCAGGGCTGTTATACCGTCCGGCGCTGGCGCTGAATTTCAGTCGTTTCTCCCGTAGCATGAAGGCCACCGAGGAGTAGGGTTGGGTGAACGTGCGTTCGCTGCCATCACTTTCATGGACCGTGATCTCAAGATCGCCGCTTTGCGAAGTGGGGAAGAGATCGCTAATGACAAATGCGCCAGGCGCAACATAGGTTTCATAGATGGTGTAACCGTGCTGGCGAACGCTGACGCGGGCATTGCTGTGAGCGACCCCGCGGATCGTGGGCGCGAAACCGCGCTGGCTGTCCGGCAGCATATTCTCATCCGAGGCAAGCTGAAGCCCCGTAAACTGAAAACTGTCAAAAACCTCGCCAGACGTGTAGGCATTCCCTATTGTTAACGCGCTCTTCAGCGGCGTAATGGCCCGCTGGAGGGATGTTCCCTGAGACTGCCAGTGATGGGTATTACCATATTCAAACGTGGCGTAATTGCGTAAACGCCACGCACCCAGGTTGATACCGGATCGCAGGCTCAGATAGCTGCTGTTGTCATGAATATTGTCGATGTTGGTTGTCGAGCCCGTAAGATTGTAATCGACAAAAGCAGCGGGGATGCCGTCGTCCCACTGTTCGGGAGGAATATAATCGGCACTTTTTTGCAACATGGCTGCCTGCGGAATGCTTAAAACCAGTTGATGATGGGTGAAGTCAAAATGCGTCGACGCATCGGGAATATATTTGCCGATGTCCGTAAATGTCTCCTCGTCATGCAGCGCATCGAACGAAGAGAAGGCCGCGATGTTTACCCCAAGTCTCTTGAGGTACGCCAGGTTGAGGACTGGTGAGAGCGTTCCCCCGGTATCAACGAATGCAATTTCGCGCTCATCCCGCTGCGTCTGGTTAACAACAACCGCGACACGATAACGTCCCGGCTGCTGACCGCCTTGTCGGGAAAAATAGCTTAAGTCGCTAGCCTGCTGCTGATCTGCGGTGATCTCCAGCGCCTGAGGATCGAAGTACTCATCGGCCTGTGCCCGGCGCACATGAATGCCAGACGTGACCGCACCCGCAAGCATCGCGAGCGTATAAATGCGGGGTAAATTGCGTGGGCCGAGAGAATGCATGTGCGGTCGTTGGCTACATTCGCCAAAGGCGTGTTGTCACAGCGTCAGGATTGCGTGGCGACTCTCGTCAGCCCGCCGTAATCGTTGATCGCCTGCCAGCGAATGGTCCCCGAGCAGGGAATGTGCCATTGACGATCGGAGAAGGGGTCAATCATTCCCGGCATTTCAACGTCGGTGTTCCCAACGCTGACCTTGTAAAACGATACAAACCAGGGCGAGGGGTTGTGTGCGCTAAGCGTATTATTACGACAGGTAAATTTTAATTTTTTGTAGGCAAGTTCGGCATTGCCTTTCAACCCTGCGGGACGGAAAAATAACTTGAATTTTGACTTCACGTTAATCTGCAATTTGTTGCTGTTTGCTTTTTTGCTCGGGGCAATATTTTTGATGTTAAGCCAAAAAACAGATTCCCGGTCAGTGGGTAATGGCGTTCCAAGATAATTGATGCGCAGCGAGTTTTTCTGTTCCGCATCTAAACGAAATAACGTAGGCGTCACGATAAGGGGCGGAGCGGTTTTATTCTTACTGTCAATATTTTCAATCCACGACTGAATAAGATAAGGGGTTTCTTTTTCCATATTGGTAATGGAAAATGCCACTTCTCTTTGCCCCTCAAGGTAAACAACACGCGTACCGCCCATCACAACCCCCGCGTGTGCTGACAGACTCATGCCGAGCGAATAAAAGAACAGGGCCGCGGTGAGTTTCTTCATTTTCAGATCCCCGTAGAGGAAAAAGATAAGCAGAGAAAGCTCTGCTTATCATCAGTCGATCAGTTATAAACCATCAGGAAATTGGCATCTGCGTCGGCTTCTCCGGTGCTGACGACATCGGTGGTGGCATTATAATTGGCGTAGAAATTGAGTGTTTTTGAATCTTCCCCTTCGGCAAGGTCGATACTCTGAGAAATATCACCAATTTTAATCTGCGTGTTACGGTCGCTTTCATAGAGTTTAACGGCAACGCCAGTCGCCGTATTGCCATCGCTGTCCACGGAAGAATTTAAACCCAGCAGGGTATTATCATTCGCATCTTTGTTACCATCAAACAACACGGCAACGGTTTTAACGGAATCCGGGCAACCTTCAACTGAGATCTGGAAAGGCGTGCGCGTGGTCTCTTTTTGGGTGGCAAAGTAGCTTGCAGCCCAGGTGCCTAATTCAACGGTTTGCCCTGCTGAGTCGGTGGTGATATTACAGGATGCATCGGTAATCTTACCGGTAAAATGGACTACGCCGCCCGTGCCCTGAGTCCCCGCATCGTTCTCTGGGTTGGTATTAATATTATTGTCGCTGTCACCAGAAGGAAGGCCCGCCAGCGCACTGCCACTTGCCATCATCAGGCCACAAAGGGTTAATGCGATCATGTTTTTTTTGTTGATCATGCCTATTGTTCTCATTCGCTCAAATATGTCAGTCTGGATATGCTGCTAGCAACACTGCCGGTGGCGTTATTGCTCAGAAAAAACAGCGCGAATGCTAACAAAATGCCAATCCAGGCCATAACAAAAGGTTGTCTAAAATTAAATTACTTTATTTTACGAAACTCCGTAACTTTCTTGTAACCTTACTTCGGGTTTGCTGATGTCGTTTATTGATGTTGCGAATCTAATTCCTGCCTGAGGGTTTATATTTGCCTTGTCACAAACGGTGCATTATTCATTGTGAGCTCAGTGGAGCTACTTTGTTATTGTCTCGTCCTGGCAGGAATAAAAATGAAGATATTTATTATTTCTATTGGGATATCAACGAATGAAACTGACTAAAATTGGTGCGACGCTTATTCTGACTTTCTGTGGCGCGAGCGCGGCGACGGCTTCTAACACTATCACATTTAATGGAACGGTGCTCGATCAGGGTTGTGATATTGCCGTTGATGGCGGCACGGCAAATGCGACCGTTGATCTGGGCTCAACGGCGGCAACCGACCTCGCTACAAAAGGCGACCTTGGCGCGCCAAAACAGTTTGTGTTCGACCTGAATAACTGCCCAACCAGCACGACTGCAAATATTGTCTTCTCAGGCCCTGTTGATGCTGTTGCAGCCGATCCATCCTATTTTGCAAACACTGCTACGCTGGGTGCGGCAACCAACGTGGCCGTTCAGCTCAAGCAGGGCGGCTCAAATGGTACCATCGTCAAAAATAATGCAGATAACGATCCTATTACTTTCACCGATGGCACAGCGAGTCAAACCTATACCGCGCAGATGATTGCCACCGGGCAGGCCGTTGCCGGCGATGTTAACGCTGTTATTACCTATAACGTCCGTTATAACTGATTCCGCAGGAGGGGAAACCCTCCTTTTTAGTTTGTGAGTGCATTATGAAACCCATCGCCGCTGTTATTTTTTGCGTGGCCAGCGCCACCAGCCTGAACGCGTCCGCCAGTATTGTTACCGGGAGTACGCGGGTTATTTTTGACGGCTCCCGCCAGGCCGCCTCTTTGTCCGTTGAAAACTCTGACAAGGTTACTAACCTGGTACAGTCGTGGATTAGCCCGGCTAAAGGCAGCCCGTTAAAAAAAGAAAATATGATTATTACGCCACCGCTATTCCGTCTGGAAGCCGGGAAAAAAGCGTCAATTCGTATTGTGCGTTCAGGTTTACCTGTTCCGGAAGATCGTGAATCGCTGTTATGGCTGAACGTGAAAGGGATCCCCGCTACCGACGGTAGTGAAGGTAAAAATACGATGCAAATTGCCATCAACTCAAAGATTAAGCTGATCTACCGTCCGGCAGCATTAAAGGGGCAGACGCCAGAATCCAGTGCGGAAAAGCTTAAGTGGAACCTGACCGCGAAGGGTTTACAGGTCAATAACCCGACACCTTTTTATATGAACTTCTCACGAATTGAAATTAATCACCAGGCGTTAAGCGGACAGTATTTTGTCGCGCCATTCTCCACGTTGAGTATTTCTGAAGGTGTTATGTCACCTCACGGCAAAGTAACCTGGTCGCTTATTAATGATTATGGCGTGAAAGGCCCGGACAAAGTCACCTCATATTAATCGACACCGTAAGTCTCCCGCACGGATACAGGGTTACAATGGAAAAAGTGAAACAAACCTACGTCCTTTCTTTAGGGCTCGGGCTCAGTGTTGTCTTTAGTTCTTTCAGCGCACGTGCGCAGGAACATTTCAACCCTCATCTTTTGGAAACAGACAGCGCAGAAGTGCCAGCAATGGATCTCAGTCTGTTTGCCAAAGATGAGGTGCCGCCCGGGGACTATAACGTCGACATTTTTATCAACGGCAATCTGGTAGACAGTAAAACCCTCTCTTTTCGACGGTTGAAAAGTGCCCCTACGTCAGACCGCACAGGGGCATGCTTAAACGTCACTCAGCTGAAAGCCTGGAACGTTCGTGTCGATAACTATTTTGGCGAACAGGAAAAAGCCAGCGAATGTGTGGATCTGTATGCCATCCCCGGCGCGGACGAAAAAATCGATCTGGCGCAGCAGCGTTTCGACCTGATCCTGCCGCAGGTTGCTTTATTTAACACCGCAAGGGGTTATGTTTCACCGGAGCGCTGGGATGAAGGGATCACGGCGGGTTTACTTAATTACAGCGTCTCGGGTCAACAGGATCTGCATCAGCGCAACGGCACCGACAGCAGTAATCAGTTTCTTAGCCTGCAACCGGGGCTGAACGTAGGCGCCTGGCGCTTTCGCAACTATTCCACCTATACCCATTCCGAATCCGAAAATGACTGGGATTCCGTGTATACCTACGCCTCACGGGATATTAAATCTCTCAAAAGCCAGCTGGTGCTGGGACAAGGAACCACGCGCGGCGGCATTTTTGATAGCGTTGGTTTTACCGGTGTACAAATGTACTCGGATAACGATATGAAGCCGGACAGCATGCAAGGCTTCGCCCCTGTAATACGCGGTATAGCCCGCAGCAATGCCGAAGTGACGGTATACCAGAACGGTCACAGCATTTATAAGGCTACCGTGCCGCCGGGGCCGTTTGAATTCAGCGATATGTATCCGACCGGCAGCTCCGGCGATCTACAGGTGGTGATCAAAGAGTCCGACGGTACGCAAAGTAGCTTTATTGTGCCTTACGCCACGCTGCCGGTATTGCAACGTGAAGGTCAGGTGCAGTATGGCCTGGTGGCGGGCAAAACCCGTCAAGACGGGTCGGGTTCACGTGCAGAGGATTTTAACTTTATTCAGGGATCAGCGGCCTGGGACGTCGGAAAAGGGATCACGCTTTACGGCGGCTATATTCAGGCGGAGGACAATTATTCCAACCTGATTGCCGGAACCGGTTTTAATATGGGCAGCGCCGGAGCGCTCTCATTTGATATTTCCCAGTCGTGGGCGGATATCCCGCAGCCGGACAACATGCGACAACAGGAACACCATAGCGGCCAGTCGTATCGCGTGCGCTACAGTAAGACGCTTCAGCAAACCAACACCGATATTGCCGTCGCCGGTTATAAATTTTCAACCCGGGGTTATCTTTCGTTTCAGGACTTCCTCAATGACTGGGATCCGGGCAATAGCACTATTGATAATGGCCGGGAGCGAAACCGTTTTGATGTGACAATCTCACAGACGTTGCCTTTCGGCACCCTGTCACTGAGCATGTACGACGCCTCTTACTGGAACAGTGAACATGCGGACTCCATGAACCTGGGCTTCAGCAGCACGCTTGGACCGGTGTCGTACTCGCTGAACTATGCCCACTCTAAAAACGTCAATGGCGGTCACAATAACGATTCCGATAACTACGACGACGATAACGTCTTCTCGCTTAACCTGAGCGTACCGTTCAGCGCCTTCAGCCACAGTGAAGCGGCCCGGTCTGTTTCGGCTAACTATTCGATGAACAGTAGTAAAAACGGCGATACCACGCACAACATCGGAATTTCCGGTACCGCGATGCAGGAAAACCAGCTGAACTGGCAGGTTTCAGAAGGCTATAACGCCGATTCTGAAGCTACTAACGGCAATGTCACTGTGGGTTATCAAAGTACTTATGCCGATATGTCCGCAGGCTATAGCTACGACGATTACAGCCGACGAGTGAATTACAGCCTGCGCGGGGGCATGGTGCTGCATCGCGACGGTATCACCTTGGCGCGTCAGCTCAACGATAGCGTAGCGCTGGTTGAAACACCGGGTGTTTCCGGTATGCCGATCAACGGGCAGACGAACGTTCATACCGATTATTTCGGTAACGCCATTGTGCCGTACGTTCGTCCGTATCACAGCAATTCGATCTCACTCAACACAGTGGATGCCAGCGATACTTCTGCGGCCATTGATAACATCGCCAAAACCGTGGTGCCGACCAAAGGGGCGGTAGTACGCGTGAAGTACAACACCTGGATTGGACAAAAGGCGATGATGACGCTGACCTACAACGGTAAACCGGTGCCGTTTGGCGCAGTAGTAACACAAACCAGCGGCGAGTCGGATGACACGCGCAGCAGTATTGTTGGCGACGGCGGGGAAGTGTATCTCGTCGGGCTCGCCGGGAAAGGGCGGTTAATTGTTAAGTGGGGGGAGACGGCGAACAAGCAGTGCGCCGTTAATTACACACTTGCCGGCGCTAAAACAGAGGCCGATATTTTATTCATCAACGGGGTTTGCCATCCCGTATCGGGAGCAAATTAATGTCACGCTTCATTATTCTCCGTTCCGGCCTTAAATCGCTCATCGGCCCGGGAATGGTATTCATGCTGAGCGTGTCGCCGGCAATGGCGTACACCGATCGCAATGATATTGAGTTCCATGTCACCGGAAACATTATTGATGGCTCATGTAACGTCACCAAACCGGAGGCAGTCGACCTCGGGAAATATTACTGGAAAGACTTTGCCGTAGCGGGGGGGAACACAGGAAATGTGCCAGTGACCATCGCGTTTGACAGCTGCACCGCAGGGTTAAGCCAGGCAACGGTTACCTTTACAGGCGCACCTTACGCTGAAGATCCGGCTTATGCTTCTGTCATTTACGCCAATCAGGTGGCGGCAGATGCAGGCGGCGCGACCGATGTCGGCCTTCAGTTGTTTATCCGTGACCACGAACATCCCATCAGCGGTGTCGCGCTGGCCAACGGCGTGAGCTACCCGGTTGCGCTCGAAAACCAAACCGGCGCGATGACTTTTACTGCCCGAATGTATACCCCACATGGGACCCCAACACCGGGTGCATTCAGCAGTGCGATTACATTGAATGTTGTTTATAACTGAGCTTAAGTGAGCAGACTAATTTCATGTCAAAATATTTATATTATCTGGTGTTATTGCTGGGGACAGTCCCACTATTAAGTCATGCAGCCTGTAACCGGGATAACGGCGATGATGTTACCGTTACGACGATCCCATTACCCTCGAAACTGTTGGTCAGTGCGAAAAATTATACCTTTGGCGAAGTGTTATACGATTCTGGATATATCAGCGGGACGGATGGGGATGTCACGATTAAAAACTGTAGCAGGGATTATTACGTAGGATTTCATTATAACCCGACTCATTTAGCATCGGCGTCGCCGGTGGGAGATAATATCTACCCGACCACGATACCGGGTATCGGCATTAAGACCTACACGCTTAACCAGGCCGGTCCGTATGATTATGAACGTGCGGTTGATAACTCATGGCAGTCCGGCGATGGCGAGAGCAGCCATACGCTGGCGGGCTCGGCCTATCGTGTGCAGTTGATTGCGACGGGGGGGACAATCCCGGGCGGTAATCTGGCCCTTGAGAGCGGCAAACTGGCGACGGTGGAATTTCGTGAAGGGCAAAGCAGTTCGGATAACGGTGATAATGCGTCAGAAGTCTATTTGTCAAATACACAGATAGAAGTCTATGCGATGGGATGCTCAGCATCTGTTTCTTCCCTGCTGTTTAATATGGGCGATGTGGATACCTCTGCGTTTGATAATCTTAAGATGGTGGAAGGACCCGAACAGGATGTTGGTCTGAGCTGTCAGCCAGGCACCAACGTGACCTTGACCATCAACGGGCCGCTTGCCGAGGGCGACAACGATGATGGTTCAGTGATTGCTTTAGACCAGTCTGAATCGGGTACGACGGCGACCGGTGTGGGGGTCGTGATATCAGCCTATCAACCGGCGCTACGCAGTTTTACCTACTGGGCCATTGGTCAGGAGGTACAAGCTTTTAATTCCAGTCGTGTAAAAGCCGCATCACAAGGCAGTGGGCTGGCTGCCGATGGTACCGCGCTTGCTGATATCGGCTCCGCAACCACCTATAGCGATCCGGCAAATACAGGCGGGGCCGGAGAGTCTGAAACCTTACGTTTTAAAGCGTGGTATTACAAAACCAGTGACGTTGTCACGCCAGGGCAAGCAAATGCCACCGGGACAATCACCCTTAAATATAATTGATACCTTTGATCATGACAGGGGGTAGCGCTGCGGTTTATTTTTGTACACCTCTGCGCTACCGTTATGTGTTTCTGTCGTGTACATTTCCTCTGCGACCCTATTTATTCGGTGGAACTGACAATGATTACTAAACGGTCTGAGCCACGCTTTTCATTCATTCTGTTAATTTTTGTGTGTCTTGTAGGATTATATTCTTTTAACGGTCACCTTAAGCCTCACGCCGGACAAAAAGGGGTTGCATGTATTTCTTACAAGCGGATCCTGCGTGAATCACCGTTACTGGCACAGGAAAAAAAGCAGAACGAAATACTTCTCGCATTAGCTAAAAAATCCGCGCTTGAAGTTGAGAAAAAATATTACGCTCTGCCAGAACCCTTGCGCCGTGAAATGAAAGCGATCGATGATATGAGTAAAAACACGCAACTGCGGGCAGAGCAGGGTCGCCTGCGGCATATAAGCCAGCGAGTCATATCTGATACCGTTGAAAAATACAGAATAGATCATCACTATTCGGTCGTTTTCAATAAAGATAGCGCCTCTACAGTGGATTATGGTCACGACATCAGTAATGAAATCATTATTGAATTACAGCATGTAAAAGTGGTTTACGGGCCGCGCCCTAATTTTGAAGATGCGACCCGGGAGCTTTTGCTCGCTCAACCTGTTTCCGCAGGATGAGTGATTTTACGCAGTCGGCTCGCGCTGACGATGACCGCTATCGCAGAAGCCGCCGCAGCGATCCACAGTGCAGCATGAATTGCTCTCTCATTTGTCGCCAGCAGTACGCCCACAGCGGCGGCCCCCAGACACTGCCCGAACGTGCGCATAATGGATAACACACCGGATGCATAGCTCGCATAGTCACGACTAACGTTTGAGAGCATTTCCCGGTTATTGGGACTCTGAAAGCAGCCAAATCCCATCCCGCAAACCAGGTTTCGCAGGCAGATATCCCACATCGAAGGGCTGGCGGGTAACGTTGCCAGCAGAATCAAACCGACGACAAAAATCATCAGCCCCAGGGTTGAAATCACCGGGGCTGAAATCGTGTCCGCCCACCGGCCTGCATGCGGCGCAATCAGCACGATCCCGAGCGGCCACGGCGTAAATAGCAGGGCAGAAATCACCGGACTGTAGCCGTATTCGCTCTGAAACAGGAAGGGTAGCGCAATAAAGGTGATACCCTGGCTGACAAAAGCAATCATCGACGTTAAGGCCGCGAGGGTAAAACGTTCATTTTTGAATATGGCTGGCGGCAGTAAGGGGTTATCCGTGCGGCGGATCTGCCAGATAAAAGCCATGCTGCTCAGCGCAGCGAGAACCGTCCAGCAAAGACTACCTGTGTGATAAGTAGCATCATGGAGGCTGTTCGCCGCCACGATCGTCGAACCCAACAGCAGCGCCGACAATATGGCGCCCAGGGTGTCAAAGGGCGCTTGCTTTCGAACCGCATCCCGCGGCAGCGTTTTGACCGCCAGCAGCAAGGCGAGGGTGCCGGGAAGAACGTTTATCGCAAAAAGCCATTGCCAGCTCAGGGTGTGAAGGATCGTACCGCCCAATACCGGGCCGATAGCGGAGCTGGAGGCGATGAGCAGGGCGTGCAAACCCAGAATGCGGCCAAGTAATCGTCCGGGAAATACGGACCGCAGTATCGCGGGAGCAATACTCAGCGTCGCTGCGCCGCCGATCCCCTGCAGCACGCGCATACCGATAAGCACTTCGGGCGTTTTCGCCAGCGCGCAACCCAGCGATGTCAGGGTAAAGGTCGTCAGGCCTGCCAGAAATACGGGGCGATAACCCAGGCGGGCCGCAAGCGCCGCGAATATCGCCAGCGTCATTGCAGCCGCCAGCAGATACCCGTTGGCGAACCAGACGGCATAACTGGCTGGCACCTGCATCCCCTGAGCCATGGAGGGCAGGGCAATATTGATCATGGTGCCATCAAACACGCCCATTAACGTGGTGGTCATTATCGCGGCCATCACCCGTGCGCGCGTCGGGCCAGGCAGTCCATCGTCCCCGGGTTGGCTGGAAAAAAGCATCATCTTGTTGTCCTTAGAGAAGAGTGTGTGGATGACAAAACTATAAAGATGGCTTTTGCAGGGCGGAAGGCGCACCATTTGCACTTTATCGTTGCATGAAACGCCTTATCTGAATCTACAGGGAGGAAGGAGATGTCCGAACCCGATTTTAATTTGCTGATAGCACTCGACATATTGCTGAGCGAAGCGAGCGTGGCAGGCGCGGCACGTCGTCTGAACCTCAGCACCTCGGCAATGAGCCGGACATTAAGCAGGTTACGCGACGTCACTGGCGATCCGATTCTGGTGCGCGCCGGACGTAACATGGTACTGACCCCGTGGGCCGAAGCGACCCGGGACCGTGCCAGGCGTGCAGTGCACGAGGCCAGGGCGGTATTACAGCCCTCAACTGATACGTTCAGCGCGCGAAGTCTGGCGCGACTTTTTACCATCAGGGCAAACGATGGTTTTGTGGTGGCTTTTGGGCCTGCGCTTATAGCGGCTGTGGCCGACACCGCGCCGGACGTCTGTATACGCTTTGCGCCTAAGCCGGAAAAAACATCGCGCTATCTTCGGGAAGGGCTGGTTGATCTGGAGATTGGCGTCCAGAGTAATATGGGGCCTGAAATACGGCTGCAACGACTGTTTGAGGATCGGTTTGTGGGCGTCGTGCGTAAGGGGCATCCGCTGGCTAAGCAGGCAGAAATAGGGGTGAAGGATTATGTCGCCTGGGGCCATGTGGTAGCGTCACCCGAGGGTGCACTGCACGGATCCGTTGACGATGCGCTGGCAGAACTCGGAACAAAACGTAAAATCGCGAGCGTCGTACCGGGATTTCCGACGGCGCTGTCCGTGGCGGTGGCATCGGATCTTATCGCCATGATACCCGCTCTCTATTTACTCAATCAGCAGGTAACGGACCAGGTACACGTTTTCGCGTTGCCGTTCCAAAGCCGTCTAATTACGGTATCACAGATGTGGCACCCAAGAATGGAACGCGATCCCGCGCACCGCTGGCTGAGAGAGCAAATTCTTGCGATATGCAGAGTGAAGAGGTCAGACATGATTAAGGGACCTGTATAGCGATTGCTATACGCGCCGCTTATGCTATGCTTGTAAAGCAATTGCTATACAAGAGGTATACCCATGAAATCAGATGTTCAACTCAATCTTAGAGCCAAAGAATCCCAGCGGGCGCTTATCGATGCCGCCGCAGAGATCCTACATAAATCACGTACTGACTTCATTCTGGAGATGGCCTGTCAGGCAGCCGAAAATGTGATCCTCGATCGGCGTGTATTCAATTTTAACGATGAACAGTATGCAGAGTTCATTGATATGCTTGATGCCCCGGTCGCCGACGATCCTGCCATAGAAAAACTGCTGGCAAGGAAACCTCAGTGGGACGTGTAACCGCCCCAGAGCCCTTATCCAGCGTCCATCAACTGGCGGAGTTCGTCAGTGGAGAGGCCGTGCTTGACGAATGGTTAAAACAAAGAGGTCTGAAAAACCAGGCGCTTGGCGCAGCCCGAACGTTTGTCGTTTGTAAAACGGGCACAAAGCAGGTCGCGGGATTTTACTCTCTGGCTACCGGCAGCGTTAACCATACGGAAGCGACAGGTAATTTGCGGCGTAACATGCCGGATCCCATTCCCGTGATTATTCTTGCCCGTCTGGCTGTCGATGCCTCAATACGCGGAAATGGGTTGGGAGCCGATTTACTCCAGGATGCGGTTTTACGCTGTTATCGGGTAGCAGAGAATATTGGGGTGCGGGCGATCATGGTTCATGCACTCACTGAGGACGCCAAAGCGTTTTATATCCACCATGGTTTTAAAGCATCGCAGACTCAGGAACGGACACTGTTTCTCAGGCTTCCTCAGTAGCGGCGGGATTTTATGGAATGAATGTTCAGCCCGTCTGGCTGATAAAGCAGCAAGGAACCGATCTTTTAAATAAGGATATCGAGCGAATCAAACGTCACCAGGCGACGGGGGAATCGCAGGAAAAGGTTCTGAAGGATCTGGCCGGTTATTTTCTGTCGGTAGCCTGGATCACCGGCGGGATGGCCATCATCACCTTGGTTACCGCGATCTTTGGCAGCGCAAGCCATGTTATCTCCTGTATGATTGCCGTCGTCTTTTTGCTAATTGTTCTGCTTCTGGTGATGCCGGTCAGACTTGGCTATAAATCATGGAAGCTGATGAGAACACAGTTCAGCGACTCCGGTCATCACGGGTAAGGAGTTCCAGTACCACCTTCGCGCTCACCCCCCATCCCATAACCTTCATCGTCAGTTTGCCCGGAGACATGGTTTCCACCTTGCGGTAATAGTCTCCGGGAAGATAACGGAAAAGACGCCAGGCATCAGCTTTACCAGTCATACCAAACACCCCATAAACGCTGGCTGCAAGCGGGGTTACATTAAAGATCCCCAGGCCAACATTTAGGCAACCGACTGATTCATCGGTAAGTTCCTGAAAGAGAGGAACTCATGAACTAAAGAATAAACCCACCGTATTTAACTTATGTTTTACGAAAGCTTAGTTCATAATGCATCTAGCGTATATCTCATTGTTTTAGAATATCTTTTTATGAATAGGATGAGTTCATATCAAAAGGACTTCATGAACTAAGAAGAAATGCGCCTTCTATGTATGTTATCTGAGAGCTTACTCTTCGTCAGTTCAGGAATGTCTTCCCAACGCTCGTGTAGAAATAACACTCGGTATGAGAAAAGTGGGCAAGGATTCGGGTTAGGATCTGTAGAGAAGACCGATTATTGCAGGAGGGTTATGAAAGCGAAGGTTTGTTGCGTCTGGTAGCATGGCTGCATCAGTCATCCCGTTGAAGATAAGGGCTTGAAAGGTGATAGATGACCGTACAGGCGGTTTAACAGAAAAGTTAAAAAAGCCCTGTTAAACAGGGCAGTGTTTCAATGAGGGAAAACAAACAGGGGGTAATAATTAGGGCAGCTATGCTTAGCGCATGGTCAGGCCGCCATCAACCGAAATTGACTGGCCTGTAACGTAGGACGATGCATCACTGGACAACCAGAGGACCGCATCGGCGATTTCTTCCGGATTACCATGGCGCTGCAACGGAACGGCTTTAACCATGCCTTCCAGGGCTTCCTTCTGGCCTGAAGCGACCATCGCATCGACCATTGGTGTCCAGATAAGCCCCGGGCAAACTGCATTCACCCGGATGTTCCTGCCTGCATATTCAAGAGCTGCACTCTTGGTCAGGCCCAGCACACCGTGCTTCGCGGCGTGGTAGTTCGCACGTTCTGCACCGCCCACAATTCCGCCGATAGAAGAACAGTTTACGATGACACCACTTTCCTGTTTGCGCATCTGCTGAAGTTCATACTTCATACATCCCCAGACGCCCCGGAGGTTCACGGCATTAACGCGGTCGAAGTCCTCCACGGTAGCGTCCGCGATTTCGACAAGTTTATTCTGTACACCGGCATTATTAAATGCGATATCCAGACGACCGTAAGTAGAAACAGTGAAGTGAACCATCGCTTCAACTTCATCAAGATTTGCCGCATTACAGGTAAATGATTTAGCTTCGAAGCCACGGGAAATCAGATCGTTTGCGGCCTTATCTACCAGTTCAGAATTAATATCCGCTAACACGACGGCTGCCCCCGCTTCTGCATAAGCACGAGCAGTTGCAAATCCAATACCGGACGCGGCACCGGTGACCAGCGCGACTTTATTTTTCAGTGAAATATTCATAATTTTCTCCTCTTAATATTTTGCCCGCAGAAGGTCCCTTAGCGTAATTTCGGACTTTCTGCTGCTTATTCACATACACCTACGTGAGGATATGATTAAAGGTTTTTGCTAAAGAACTCTGCCAGCTTATTCAGGGCAGGGTTAACAAACTGCGGCTTGTCATATAAATCAAAATGTGATGCGCCAGGAATAATAACCAGCTCCTTCGGTTCTTTCGCATTGTCATAAGCCTGCTGGCTGAATTTTCTTGTTTCAGCTTTTTCACCGGCAATTAGCAGCACGGGACGAGGGGAAATCAAATCCATATGCTCCAGTGGATAGTAGGCCATATGGAGTCCTGGACTGGTGACGACATAACGGTTACGGGCATTGGGATGCGCTCCTCTCGGAGTCAGGTAATAATCAGTCGCCTCCTGAACAAAATTAGGCGTACTGGTATTTACCGTATCCCGTGAAGGCAGCAACTGCTGAACCAGTACTGGAGCCCCGCTTGCCTCTTTATTCAGTTGTTCATCCACACTTTGCATTAACTTCATTCGAGCGCTTGCCGTAACCGGCAGGCCTTCAATACCGTTGCGGGTTGCATCGCCAATGTCGTAGGTGACGACACCGGCAACAGCCTTGACGCGTAAATCGTTTTGCGCTTCGTGCAGCGTATAGCCTCCGCCAGCACAAACGCCGAGAGTACCAATGCGGCTGGCATCAACCTGTGGCAGGCTGGCAAGATAGCCTATAGCGCTGCGGATATCCTGTACCCGATCTGACGGATTTTCCAGGTCACGCGGCAACCCACCGCTTTCACCATAGTGCGACGCATCATAAGCCAGAGTAATAAATCCACGCTTTGCCAGCTGCTGTGCGTAAAGCCCGGACGTTTGTTCTTTTACGCCGCCCCAGGGATGCGAGACTACAATAGCCGGATATTTCCTGGCACTGTCATAATCAGGCGGAAGATATAAATTTCCCGCCATGGTGATGTCTCCATTTTTAAACGTTACTTTTTGCGAGCCTGAAACATTGATGCCCTCCGCAACAGTAGAAGGAATTTTTTGGGCAGCCATAACAGAGCCTGCCGCCAGCATTGAAGCACACAAAAGAGAAACCTTAATTAAGGACATGGTTTTACCTCATTGATGAGATTGACAGGAGTCATCGAATAAGCCAAAAGCACAGGTTGAACTGTGAGAAATATATCCGCATACTGTCAGCTTTATTGTTTCAGGCACCCATAGCCAGCCGGAAACTATCAATTCTGATATAATACCGGGACAGGCAAATTCAATTGTTATTGAAGAGCAGCCAGTGCTTATTAATGTACATGAGGCGGACTCGGTTAACCACCCGGCCGTATTTCTTACATTCATAAATGAAATTCATTAATGCCCGTGTTATCTTATCCATAGTATCTGTAGACACCGAGTTGTCCGGAAGGCAACATAGCCGGTGAGGGAGAAAGATGGCACGAGAAGGGTTTAGTGAATTAATCGCACTCATTGCAGTTGCCCAGACGGGAAGTTTTACCCGTGCAGCGGCTCAGCTGGGCATCACGCAACCCGCACTCAGCGCGAGCATACGCGGACTTGAGGAACGGCTGGGAGTGCGTCTTGTCCAACGCAGCACACGAAGCGTTGCGATGACAATGGCGGGCCAGCATCTTGTCGAGCGCCTGATACCGGAGTTTGAGCAGATCACGTATGAACTGGAATCCCTCAATGACTTACGCGATAAACCTACCGGAACGCTGCGCATTACCGCCATTGACTACGTCATACGCTCGGTTCTGTGGCCCCGATTAACCCCTTTTCTGAGACAGTATCCGGACATTACCGTTGAGCTTATCAGCGAGTATGAAAGCGTAGATATTGCTGCCCGGGGGTATGATGCTGGCGTCCGGTTTGGGGCCGACCTGGCCCAGGACATGATTTCCGTTCGCATCAGTGCAGACGTGAAAAATGCGGTTGTCGCTTCAGCAGAGTATTTTACGCGCTACCCGATCCCGCAACATCCGGACGAACTGAGCCAGCACAGCGGGGTTCGTTTACGCATGTCCACCTACGGTGGGTTGTATGACTGGGAATTTGTTGAGGATAACCGCGAGTTCAGCGTCAAAATCAACGGGTCGGTAATATGTAATAACGTTTACGACATACTGGAAGCAGTGAGGCGAGGCTTCGGTCTGGCTTACCTTCCACTGGATATGGTACAGCCCTTGATTGATAGCGGAGAGCTGATTTCTGTACTCCATGACTGGTGCCCTCTCTGGCCAGGGCTACACCTTTATTATCCAAACCGGCGACAGCATTCCAGAGCCATGAGTCTGATGGTGGAGGCACTACGCTTTCATGTGAATGACTGAACCGGATATCGCTGCCAGTCACTTAAACCAGAGCAGCGAATAATCAGTACATGTTGTTAAACAGATTTTTTCCAGAGAACAGGTGACGAAGCATGTCAGGCGAAATATTCCGGGATCTAACTGCATTTATTACCATTGCCCGGCACAGAAGCTTTACCAGAGCGGCCGCAGAGCTCGGCGTTTCGCAATCAGCATTAAGCCATGCCATCCGCAATCTGGAAGAGCGGATCGGGCTGCGTCTTTTGATTCGTACCACACGCAGCGTTTCCCCGACCGAGGCGGGTAAAAGATTGCTGGAACGCGTTTCCCCCAGGCTGGATACGATTGCCCGTGAGCTGACCTCCGTCAGGGATTTGAGCAGTACTATTGCGGGTACGGTAAGAATGACGGTCTCTGATTTTGCCTATAAGACTTTTGTATGGCCACGCCTCAGCGAAACGCTACGCCATTATCCGGACGTCAGGCTTGAGCTCTCTCTGGATGCAGCACTGACCGATATAATTACGGAGAGATTTGATGCCGGTATCAGGGACGGTGATTCGCTTGGCAAAAATATGGCCTCTGTGCGCATCAGCCCGGACTTACGTTATTCAGCAGTTGCCTCTCCCGGTTATGTTCAGGATAAAGGGCTACCGCTTATACCCGGTGATTTAGGCCAGTATTCCTGTATTAGTACCCGCTTTACGCCAGGGGGAAGCACAACGCCATGGATAGTGAAGGAAAATGAAACGGGGCAGATTTTACGGCCTGCGGGCCATCTGATCTTTAATTCATATTATGCTGCGATGGATGCAGCGCTGGCGGGTTACGGCATTGCCTTTTTACCGGAGATACTCAGCCAGCCATGGCTGGATTCAGGAAAACTTGTGCCGATCCTGCCTGGATGGTGGGCAGAACGACCGGGTTTTTATATTTACTATCCGGGAGAACGTCAGATGCTGCCTGCGCTCTCCATGATTGTTGAAACGCTGCGATATGAGCCGCCAGTATAATGCCATTTCTGCTCAGAACCGCTTGACCCGGGAAGCAGTGAAAGGCCAGGCTTATCCACCTGGCCGTTACAAAGATCCTTCGTCCCCGGAGCGCATGCCCGAAATACGCCTGATAGCCGGATGTGCAGGTGTGCGGCAGGCAGTTCCGATCAAGTCTTTTCCGACGCTACAGACACGCTGAAGGATTATTCTGCACTTAACGTAGCCATATCAATGACAAAGCGATGAGCCATGTCCCCTTTTTCAAGACGGGAGAAAGCATCATTGATGTGCTCTATGTTGATCATTTCACAATCCGGATAGACATCATGTGCCGCGCAGAAATTAAGAAGCTCCTGCGTTTCGGCAATGCCACCAATTAACGATCCTGCAATGCGACGTCGTCCCATAATCAGCGGGACCGTTACGGGTTCTTCCAGCGGACCAACCTGTCCGACAATGATTAACGTACCGTCGACATCCAGCAGAGGAGTGAAGGTATTTACGTCATGTTTGACAGGAGCAGTATCGATAATCACATCAAAAGAACTGGCTGCTTTTTCAAGTTCAGCCTGATCGGTGGAGGAAAGAATGCCTTTAGCACCCAGAGTAATCGCCTCTTTTTCTTTATTACGGCTCCGGCTGATGACCGTAACTTCAGCCCCCATGGCGACAGCGATTTTTACAGCCATATGACCTAGCCCCCCGAGACCAATCACCCCGACACGGCTTCCTGACTTCACATTCCATGTTTTTAAAGGGGAGTAGGTAGTGATACCAGCGCAAAGGATAGGCGCAGTGCGGGACAGATCCATGCCGTCCGGAATTTTGAGCACAAATTCTTCACGGACAACAATATGCTTTGAATAACCGCCTTGCGTGATTTCGCCGGTTACTCGATCAGGAACCCCGTAAGTGGGTGTCATGCCCTGGCGGCAGAACTGCTCCTCACCGTGGGTACACTGGTCGCACTGCATGCAACTGTCGACCATACAACCGACCGCGACATTATCGCCAATCTGATATTTAGTGACACCGCTACCCGTCGCTTTCACCACGCCAACAATTTCATGTCCGGGTACCAGCGGATACGACTGCGGGCCCCAGTCGCCGTTCACCGTATGCAGGTCAGAATGACACACACCACAATAAAGGATTTCGATGGCGATATCATTTTCCTTCAGCTCACGTCGGGTAAATTGATAAGGCGCTAATGTCGCACTGGAAGAGAATGCAGCATATCCGACTGTTTTCATAAAACCTCAAATCTGATAATTAATTGATACGTCAAATAAAACGGAAAGCGATAAACAATTTATGGTGTACAAATAAAGCACGAACTAATGATATTTATTTTCCCACCCGTCATGTGATATTGATTATTTACTAGTGTATGGTGCTGCTATCAGATTGCAACATCATAAAACTGATAACACTTATAACTGAAATTAATAAATTACGCACAGCCTCAGATATTCAATTGAGTTTCAGCCGCGATGCTAATCGCGACGGGTCAGATTTTTATCTTCATCCATTTCTACACTCCCGTTAATATTTCTAATCGGATCAGGCTTCCGCTTCAGAATGAAAACTGAATGTACTTTGGTTGTGGCCAACCTGGATAGTTGAGCTTTCCTTGATGCCTCATATTAACACCCTGGCACCATTATAAAATTAAGCCTTTAAGGGTGAACAGAGAATAATTTACCTGTCAGGGATGACATAAAAATACACAATTACAACAAATTATTTGCCTGATCCTCTGAGGGTTGAACATCCACATCAATTTACAGGGGTGAAATGTCAATGAATGTTCAGTTCCGAAACACTACTGGAATTTGCCTTCGCAAGCTCATTAATAAGCTAATGATACATATAATGCTTTCCCGGGGCGGGGTAGTGCACGAAAAAAACCAGCTCGTTAAATATCATATTTTCCCGGCAGCTTTTCTCAGAACAGTTATATCTCTTTTAGGTGATTCCCCGAACATTCTCGTATATTCCCGGCTGAAATGGGACAGGCTTTCGTAACCGACAGCATATGATTTTTTATTTCAGTAATTCCGCGTTTTCTTTAAGGCGAGAACGTGTCCGGAAAACTTTGATTTCAGCTAAACTGGAGACAAGCATGAAACCACTCATTATGAGTACCCCGGTTAAAATGCTGGCAATTTTCCTGCTGGCCATACTGATGCCACTAAAAGGTGCCATCAGTAAAGAGAAGAGCGCCATAAGGACGCTTGTAATCGTGTCTCATCCGTATCCGGAACGGTCTGTGATGATAAAGGGGCTTCAGCAGGCGGCTGAGAGCGTACAGGGAGTGACTGTTCGTAACCTTGAAACGCTCTATGGTTTCGATACACGCAAGATAAACGGTGATGAGGAGAGTCGTATCACGCGCCAGAATGACCGGATAGTATTTATCTTTCCAACTCACTGGTTCAACATCACACCCATGATGAAAGCGTATATGAATGATACCTGGGGTAGCGTTGGTCCTGATTTATGGAAGGGTAAAGAAATGCTTATCGTTACTACTGCTGCCGGTGACGAATCAACATACGGAAAAAATGGCAGAACAGGTATCGAGCTTGCCGATGTATTCACACCAATGAAAGCCAGTGCATTACATGCAGGCATAACATGGCTACCACCTCTGGTTTTCCAGGGCGTAAGTGCCAGCCATTTGCCTGAATACCAGCGCCAGCTCATTGAGCGCCTGACTAAATAAATCTCATACACTATGATTAAACGCTTCTTAATCGGAAGCGTTTTCCTGCCATGTGGTATCTACTGATCAAGTACATACATCTGGCACATTTCGTATATTTGAAGAAAATAGCTCCTAAACATAACGTCTCTTCAAGAAGAAGATAGAGGGATAGGTAAGTGTATGATTAATCGTATCCTGTGGCCGGTTATGAACTAAATGACCGACGGACTGAATTTAACATAATATACATTATGCGCACTTAGATTGAATACGAGTAAATCCAGCCAGTTCAGACCCATCCTTGTTCTGCTCATTCCGCGCATCATGTACCTCTGTTCTGTGCCATCAACGTTCATAACTGTCGTTACGGTCTTGCGTGATCTCCACGGCAGTCACCTGTACATCCTTAAAGCGCAGCCCATCCACACCAGAAATTTTCCCGAACTCTGACGCGTCAATCAAAATCCCCTCCAGCGTTAACCCAACCACAGGACGCTCCGGATATCCCTCGATGAAAAATGCCCGCGAAAAGCATTTGCTGTCTGATCGACGCGCCGTCATATTTTTAATCGTCAGTCCGCTGACCGCAGTAAGACCGGCTTCGCCCTCAACACCTTCAGCCAGTTTGCGCCAGTGTTCTGGTTTATCAGATAAATTGCTCTGGTCGCCATAGCTATACTGCGGAAACCAGTTCAGCTGGATCAGCACCGGAAAACGCACGTCCGTAAGCCGTAGATTTTGTACGGTGATATCACGGATAAATCCGCCCCGGTTGCGAGCAGATTTAATGCGAAACCCGACGCCCGTTCCGTTAAACGCGTTATCTTCTATCAGGACGCGTTCAATGCCACCTGAAGTTTCACTCCCCAGTGTGATCCCGGATCCCTTATTCAGCGTACATCCTCGAATCACTATATCCCGCGCGGCACGAGCTTTTTGCGCCGCTTCGCGTCCTCGTCCTGATTTGATGCAGATATTGTCGTCATTGCAGGACACAATGCAGCGTTCAATCCGCACCTGTTCGCAGGAGTCGACGTCAATCCCGTCGGTGCTCGGCCCCGCAGAATTGCTGATTTGCACGCCCTCAACCGCGATATGGCGCGAATAACAGAGGTGCATGTTCCAGAATCCGGACTCCCGACTGGTAAAATCACGCAGCAGAATGCTCTGGCTTTCAAAGACCAGAATATTGCGCGGGCGCTGACAGTCATAATCAACAACCCAGCGCAATCCTCTTGCGCTGTAATCGCCGACCATGCCGCTGCGCTCGTCATCGCCCCAGTAGCGTTGCCACCAAATTGCACCCTGCCCGTCTATCGTGCCTGTACCGGTAATGCTGACGTTTTCACAATCGATGATATTAATAATGCCTGCCGGCCAGCGCATATCAATGCCGGCCACCCGGGTATTTATCAGGGGATAATCAGCCAGATCCTGGCTTCCAACGAGCTGTGCGCCAGCGTCCAGGCGAAGTGAAACACCGCTTTTCAGAAACAACGCTCCGGTCAGAAAACGGCCTTGCGGAATAACGATGACATCGTTCTGTTGAGCACTATTTATGGCCTGCTGAATGGCGGATGTTGCCAGGCGTTGCGCGGTTGGGTCCGCGCCATACGCCAGAATGGAGATCACTTTCATGGCTTTTCCTTAAACAGATGAAAGCCTTAGTCTAGGAATCCGCGTGATGGATAACCTTTGTCTGTTTGACAGCCACGCAGTCAGGCTGGCAAAAAAGCGGATATTTACTGGCTGGCGATCACCGCAACGCCCTTTTCTTTCATAACGTTGACCCAGCGTTCATCCGTTGTGTTTTCAACAACGAGCGTATTCAACAGCGACAAATCGCCAATCACAAACGCCGAGGCCGTGTTGATCTTTTCCGGTGAGGCCAATACCACCGTTTCCGCCGCTCTGCCGGAAAATGCACGTTTGATGCATGCTTCTTCATAATCTCCGGTGGTCAGCCCGGCCTCAGGATGCACGCCGGTGACACCCATGAAAAACAGATCCGCATGAATATTGTTGATGCCTTCAATAGCGGCCGCGCCGACCGTGACGATGGAGTGTTTATACAAACGACCGCCAATCAGGATCACCTCTATGCACGGATGGTTGACCAGCCCCAATGCAATACCCGGGCTGTGCGTCACCACGGTTACCCGCAAATCTGGCGGCAAGAAGGTAATAAGTTCTGAGGTGGTCGTCCCGCCATCAATGATCACCACCTGCCCCGGTGAAATGAGCTGCGCGCCCCGACGTGCCACGCGTTTTTTTGCATCCATTTTAACGGACTGACGCTCGGCAAAAGGCGCAATCGCTGAAGATGCCGGAAGCGCGCCGCCGTGGACACGCTGCAAACGCCCTTCTGCCGCCAGTTCACGTAGATCCCGGCGGATAGTGTCCTCAGACACCGAGAAAAAGAGGCTGAGCGCAGTTGACTGGACCTGGCCTTCCGCCTCCAGCTTTTCCAAAATCAACTGTTTACGCTGACTTGTGAGCATGAATTATTCCTGATGTTGCACGATAATTATTGTAATTACACGAAAATGCTGTTTATGATGCATACTCTACGAGAGGAGAGCCAAACGTGCAATCAAAACGTGCAGATATACGCATCATCAACAGCGAAACGTTGTCCGACAACTGGTATAACCTGAAAAAATACACTTTTGACCTCCAGCGCAGCGATGGTGACTGGCAGCGGCAAGAGCGTGAAGTGTATGACCGCGGGAATGGCGCGACGATCCTGCTCTATAATCGCGACAGCAAAACAGTCATTCTTACACGTCAGTTTCGTTTCCCTGTGTTTATCAATGGTCACGAAGAGGATCTCATTGAGGCGGCTGCCGGGTTGCTCGATAACCTTGACCCGGAAAGCCGGATTAAGGCCGAAGCGGAAGAGGAAACCGGGTATAAGGTGACACGCGTAGAGAAAATTTTTGAGGCCTATATGAGCCCGGGCTCCGTTACCGAAAAACTCTACTTCTATCTGGCGGAATATCACCCGCAGGATCGGACCAGCGCGGGCGGCGGCGTTAAAGCAGAGGGGGAAGATATCGACGTGCTGGAAATGACGCTGGACGACGCGCTTCGTGGCATCGAGAATGGCCAGATCGTCGACGGTAAAACCATCATGCTGCTTTATCACGTGGCCCTGAAAGGCATTTTATAATCTCACGTTTATCCGGATACCTGCCCCTGCGCAGGTATTTGCCTGTGCTATTCTTGCTGAACACCTCAACATGGAGATGCGAAAATGGCCGACTGGGATCCTTCTCTATATCTACAATACAGCGCAGAACGCACACGTCCTGCCGCTGAGTTACTGGCCCGGGTGCCGCTTGCTGACATAACCTCTGGCGTGGATTTGGGTTGCGGGCCAGGCAACAGCACCGCGCTGCTGAAACAACGCTGGCCTTCAGCGCAGATAGCCGGTGTGGATAACTCCCCGGCGATGCTGGAGGAAGCCCGACAGGCCCTGCCAGACTGCCACTTTGTTGAATCGGATATCCGTCACTACAAACCTGACCAGCCTCTCAGCCTGATCTACGCCAACGCTTCCCTGCAATGGATCCCGGACCATTACCACCTTCTGCCGCATCTGGTTTCACTGCTCCAGTTAAACGGCGTGCTGGCGATACAAATGCCTGACAACTGGCTTGAGCCGACGCACGCCCTGATGCGTGAAGTTGCCTGGGAACAGGGCTACCCCGATCGTGGCCGCGAGCAGCTGCCGGGTATTCATGCCTACTATGATATTCTGACGGACGCGGGATGCGACGTGGATATCTGGCGCACCACCTACTTTCATCAGATGAGCTCTCATCAGGCGATTATTGACTGGGTCAGCGCGACGGGGTTACGGCCGTGGCTACAGGATCTCAACGAAAGCGAGCAGAAAAACTATCTGAAACGCTACCTTGAGCTGCTGGAAGAGCAGTATCCGCTCCAGGAGAACGGGCAGATACTGCTGGCTTTTCCGCGCCTGTTTATGGTTGCTCAGCGGGTTCTGTAAGCCGAATCAGGAACGCGCTTCCTTGAGCAAATGCTGAATTACAGCCTCCTGCTTGTCGTAGTTGCCTTCGCCAAACGAGGTGTAACGCAGTTGCCCTTTCGCATCGAAATAGTAATGTGCTGGCCAGTACTGATTACCGAACGCGCTCCAGATTTTGTAGTTATTATCCGTCACTACGCGGTACGGCAACTGCCATTTGTTGACCGCGTTTTTCACCGATGATAACGGCTTTTCCCAGGGGTATTCAGGGGTGTGGACGCCAATCACCACCAGACCTTGTGACTCATATTTCTTCGCCCAGTCTCGAACATGCGGAAGGGTATGCTGGCAGTTTATACAGTCCCAGGTCCAGAAATCGATAAGCACAACTTTCCCCCGCAAGGCCTTAGATGTGACAGGGTCACCGTTTACCCAGCCCGTACCGCCGCTTAATGTCGGTAGCTGGCTGCTCGGCATTGCGTCAGCGATCGGTCGCAGTTTCACCTGCGTGGAGGTTGGTTGCGCAAGGCTCAAGAGAGCGTTTTCCAGCTGGTCGGTAATACCGCTGGCGCCTTTCAGGACCGACGTCATTCCTGAGGCGTTGAAAGCCACGGCGGCTAACATCATCACCCCTGCGCCCTGACGCAGACGCTCCATCAATGCGGATTTGGCTCTCAGAGGGGTTATCAGCTTACGGCCCCCCGCGACAAGCAGCCCCAGCATCAACGCGCACCCACTGCCGTAAGCGGCTAACAGCGCTCCGGTTGCGATGGCCGAGTGGCCAGTAATGTTAATGCCGAAGATCGCCCCGAGAATCGGTCCTGCACAGGGGGACCACAGAAGTCCAACGGCCAGCCCTGCCAGAAAAGCCGAAAACATGCCGTGTCGCTGAACGCTGTGGGTGTTAAGAACGTTCCCCGCTCTGACCGCCGGGCTGGCAATGCGCTGAGCGAACTGCGGGAAGATCAGGGCCAGGGCGGCAATGCTCAGTACCAGCAGCGCAATCCAGCGACCGATAACGGTGGCGTCAGCGATCCAGTCACTGGCAACCGTTACTACCATCGCCACAAACGTGAACATCACTATCATTCCCGCCAGAAGCGCCAGAATGTGTTTGCGCTGCCCCTGAAAGCCGGCGAACAGCAGAGGAATAACGGGAAGCGTGCACGGACTGAGCAGGCTAATCATGCCGCCTAAAAAAGCGATTATCAGAAACATAACGACCTCACGATACAGTTGCTGCGAAGGTGCAGTGAGGTCATTTCACCCTGCGAATGTGTTCAGGCCGTGTGCAAAAAACTGAATTTTGTCTGCCTTCGTATCCGCACGGCGCGCAGATACACAGGCGTACAATTAAACGCGCGGAAGAGTCACGCTTACGGCCAGCCCGCCCTCTGCCCGGTTTGCAAGATGCAATTTCCCGTCAAGCTGGGCGGTGAGCTGCGCGGCAATGGCGAGGCCTAACCCGGTGCCGCCCGTTTCGCGGTTGCGCGACGTTTCAACCCGGTAGAACGGCTGTAACACCGCCCCCAGTTCTGCCTCCGGGATGCCGGGGCCGTTATCCATAATGCGGATCGCTACCTGCCTTTCATCTTCATCAATCTCTATTACCGCGCTATGGCCAAACTTGAGCGCATTATCCAGCAGATTGGTCATTACCCGGCGCAATGCCTGGGGGCGGGTGACGATCGGCAGACGTGTACTGCGTGCATGAAACTGCACGTTTTTACCAATGTCCTGATAATCACTGGCGATGCTGTTAACCCACGCGTTTAGCTCCAGCTTAAGCGTGGTCTCTTTCAGTGATTCTGATGACCGGGCATAGGCAATACCTTCTCGTACCAGGCGCGACATATTATCCAGGTCGCTCAACAACTTATCGTGGAGTTCGGGCTGATCCGCCATTTCGACCCGCAGCTTCATACGCGTGATGGGCGTCTGAAGATCGTGAGAAATGGACGCCAGAATCTGCGCGCGTTCACGCAGATAAGTTTGTATCCGCGACTGCATCTCATTAAAAGCCTGCGCCGCCTGTCGCACCTCAACCGGACCTTTTTCAGTCATAGGAGAATGGGCCGCAGGATCGAGGGAATCAACCGCGCGCGTGAATTGCAGGAAAGGCCGGACAACCTGGCGCACGGCAATCCAGGAGCAGAGCGCGACAAGTAACAGCTGAAGAACCAGCACCACGGGCAACCAGCTGGCGACAGGCGGTATGCGCGGGATCAGATCGATGGTGAGCGGTGCGCCGTCGCGGAGCGTCAGATGGGCCTGAATGTGGGAAACAGGCCCCGGCACTGCCGTAAACTGGAGCGGATATTGAACTGAAAGCGTCTCTTTCAGGGTGCGAATCGCATCCCGCGAGCGCTTGTCCGTTGGCGCAGCGCCTGCCTCGCCGGGACCAAGGATATAACGATAATTACCGCGACCGAGCCGTTCCAGCCACTCTGGCCGCTCTTTGGCCGGAAGCCGGTCGAGAATGGCCACGCTGGTCGCCACGTCATTCTCAAGATTGCCCAGCATAACCGTGCGCGCGCTGTGCATTCGCTCAACCATGACCAGCGTCAGGCTGAGCGCGTTAGCCAGCAAGAGTCCAAGCAGCACAATGATCAGCAGCCGGGCCAGTAAGGTGCGGGGCCACAGCGTCATTCATTGGCCTCGACGATGGTCACCGGCATAGTAAAAACGTAGCCTTCGCTGCGAACGGTTTTAATGTAGGCTGGCGAGCGGGCATCTTCATTCAGGCGCTGTCGCACGCGGCTCACCAGGAGATCAATCGAACGCTCAAACAGCTCGGCATCACGTCCCTGCGTCAGGTTCAGCAGTTGATCGCGGGTCAGCACCCGTTGAGGATGATCGAGAAATACACGCAGAAGGCGATATTCCGCCCCGCTGAGCGCCACAACCATCCCCTCGTTATCAATCAGATGACGCGCCACGGTATCCAGCTGCCATTCACCGAACACCACCAGGCGCCCTGCCTCGGTCACCTGAAGATTAGGCGGCATAGTACGAAAACGGCGCAGGATAGTTTTGATACGCGCCAGCAGTTCGCGGGCCACAAACGGTTTTACCACATAATCGTCGGCGCCCATCTCCAGCCCCAGGATCCGGTCCATGTCCTCGTTGCGCGCGGTGAGCATCAGGATCGGCAGATCCTTATGCCTGCTGCTGCGCAGCTGTCGACACACCGTCAGGCCATCATCACCGGGCATCATCACGTCCAGCACCACCAGGTCGATATGCTGTTTGTCGAGCACCATGCGCATCTCTTTTCCGTTCGCCGCACCAGAGGCGTGATAGCCGGATTTCACGAGGTAATCGACAATCAGTTCACGAATATCCCTGTCGTCATCGACGACAAGGATGTGATCAATATGCTCCACCGCAGGCTCCTGATTAAGAGGTAACGGATTGAAAATAGCACATATCAGAGCTTATCCGCGTCGACAACTGCTTTAACAAAGTCCTGCGGATCTTCTTGCGGCGGGTTGTGGCCCACCGTTGCGCCGAAAGTACGGTGCTCATATTTTCCGGTAAATTTCCCGGCATAGGCCGCAGGTGCAGGGTGTGGCGCCCCGTTATTACCGCCTTCGATGGTGATGGTCGGCACCGTAATGTTCGGCAGCGTCGCCAGTTTTTGTTCATAGGCGTCATATTTAGGCTCCCCTTTTTCCAGACCCAGACGCCAGCGGTAATTACTGAGCGTGACGGCAACGTGGTCCGGGTTATCGAGGGATTTGGCGCTGGCATTGAAGGTGGCATCGCTGAATTTCCAGTCCGGCGAAGCCTGGGACCAGATCAGCCGGGCAAAATCGTGCGTATTTTTAGCATAGCCTTCCGCCCCGCGCGGCGTGGCGAAATAGAACTGATACCACCACTGAACTTCTGCCTTCGGCGGTAAAGGCTGTTTGCCAATCGCCTGGCTGCTGATCAGGTAGCCACTTACCGAGACCAGCGATTTCACCCGTTCCGGCCAGAGCGCCGCAACGATATCCGCCGTACGTGCACCCCAGTCATAACCGGCAAACACCGCCTGTTTGATATCCAGGGCGTCCATCAGGTTGACGATGTCTTTCGCCATTGCCGAAGGCTGGCCGTTTCGCGGCGTTTTATCAGAAATAAAGCGCGTGGTGCCGTACCCGCGCAGGGACGGCACAATGACACGATACCCTTTCGCGGCCAGCGCGGGGGCCACTTCAGCGTAGCTGTGAATGTCGTACGGCCAGCCATGCAGCAGGATCACCGGTTGCCCCTCTTTCGGCCCGATATCGACATAACCGACGTTAAGATCGCCAGCGTTAATCTGTTTTACCTGGTTGAAGGCCGACGCGTAATCCTTGCCCATCGCTTCCGCCTGACAGGACATCACGGTGCCAAGCGAAACGGTCAGGGCGACTGCTGAGTATGCGAGTTTGTTAAACATGATGTTATCTCCGGGTGAGTTCAGTTGACGGAGATATAACACCATGCGTTTGTATAAAGGATGTGTGCGGATGCGGTTTTATTGCATACCTGTGTATGTATCACAGACGCAGATACAGTGTGATACAAACCCGGTTAAGGGGTGATTCGGTACCGGACGTAATCGTCGGCTTCACCATAGTGGTCATACAGCTTACGCGCCGGATTGTGCATGCGGGTTACCCAGTAGAGTTTTGACCACCCTTCCCGCTTACCCTCATCGATCAGGGCGTCGATAAGCGCTTTACCCGCCCCTGCGCCACGTTCGGCAGCGTCAACAAATAGATCTTCCAGATAGGGGTAAGTTTGGATATCGAAAATTATGTACGTTAAGGTTAATTTTTTGCCATCACGTCATTAGTATATTCACAAACAGACTCGCCATTATTGACTGTATGCTGGAGATTCAGCTCCGTTAAGTAGCCGTCTGCCAGATACAAAACCCGGTCTGCAGAGGCTATGGTTTCCGGGCGATGGGCTATCAGCAGAACAGGAAGCCCCAGTTGACGTAAGGTCTGGCTTATCCGGATTTCACTCTCAACATCAAGGTGGCTGGTCGCTTCATCCAGTAACAGGAATCCCGGTTTCTTGTACAACGCCCTTGCCAGCAGAATGCGTTGTTTTTGTTCTCCGGAAAGCCCTCCGCCGGTTTCACCAATCAGCGTCTGATACCCCATCGGCATTGCCATAACATCGCTGTCGATAAGTGCCAGTCTTGCGCACTGGATCATTCGTTCATAATTTCGGTCATCACTGAAAAAAATAATGTTATCTGCTACAGAACCTTTGAAAAGATGGTCATCCTGCAGTACGGTACCGATACGCTGACGAACCTGAAAATAATCCGGATGCGTATGCAATATGCCAAATGCCCTGATCCTGCCCTCATCAGGGATGTGGATCCCAAGGATAAGCTTCACCAGTGTCGTTTTCCCGCATCCGGATTTACCTGTAATGGCAACGACTTCTCCGGGATTGAGTGTCAGCGACACCCCGCCGATTATCGGATTTTCCCCTCCCTTGTGGCTGAAGATGATGTGCTCAAGTACTAGAGGAGCATGAGCATATTCATCCATCTCCCTGCGGGATACAGAAGGAATGTGCGAAGCGTTGTTATGCTCACGAAAAGGCTGTTGCTGAAGGCCTTCTGTCGGGGTCAGTACAATATCAGCCAGTCGTTCGTTGTAAACATCGAGCGTACGCCAGGAAAAAAACTTATCAGTCAGGCTACTGATACTGGAAGAAAAACGCGTCTGATAGGATAAATAAGCAACCAGCATGCCGACGGTGAAGGTACCATTCAATACCTCCCCGGCGCCTTTCCACAAAATGATTGCTGATACCACGCTGCCGGTAAGAGTGTGAGCAATGTCATAGCACATCAGCAGACGGCTCTGACGCAACTGCGTATTTCTGCGGGCAACGTTGAGATTCAGCCAGGCGGCCTCACGATGTGCCGTCACACCGTTAATTCTCAGGCTGAGGATCCCGTTGAGTGTTTCAAGAAAATGCCCGGACTCCTTGGCACCTGCATCCCAGGCATCTTCTGCCGACTGTCGAAGGGACGGATACCACAGTGCCCTCAACACACCATAGAAAATGGCTGCAAGTACGGCGATCAATGTCATTTCAGGACTGTACAGCAGCATCATGCAAAGCGCAGTCACCACGAGCAACACATCCAGAATACCTTCCAGCACTTGCGTAGTCAGCGCCTGCTGGATGGTATCTACTGCCTCAAAACGAGCATTAATACTCCCCTTACTGCGTGCATCAAACCAGGCCAGAGGAAGATGGACCAGATGATGGAAAACCCGTGCTGTCCACTGCATGTTAAAATTGACGGACAGTGTAATACTCGCCCACTGGCGGGCCAGTGACAGCAGCATCTGGGTCAGTGACATCAGCAGAAGCGCAATAATAATGACGGTCAACAAACTCTGGTCGGCAGCCACCAGGACTTCATCAATCACCAGCTGGTTGAGAAGCGGGCTTCCCAGTGTCAGGATTTCGAGTGCCACGGCAAAAACGATAATTCGCGACATTGCCGACAACAGACCCGGTGTTTTACCTGTCAGTTGGCGCAGATGGATTTTTTTCCTTTCATCCCGAGCGGTAAAATCACTGGCTGGCATCAGCTCCAGCGCGACGCCGGTGAAATGTTTTCCAGCATCCTGTAGGGAGAGCGTTACTTTTCCCTTTTCCGGATCATGAATAACCAGCCTGCTTCCGCGAACTTTATGTAGCACAACAAAATGATTCATGTTCCAGTGGAGAATACACGGGAGAGAAAGGGATCTTAGGTCCTCAAGCTCCAGCCGAACTGCCCGGCTGGATAATCCGATACCGGCCGCACATTCAGTCAGTCTCTGCAGGGTCATCCCTTGTGAGCTGATACTGAAACGTTCGCGCAGTGTGGGTAAGTCTGTTTGCAGACCATGCCAGCAGGCCATCATGACCAGGCATGCCAGACCACATTCCGCTGACTCTGTCTGTCGGGTGAGAGGAAGCTGTTTTCTCCCGGTCCATTTGAGTGTATCCATCACAGCTTTCCTTTCAGGCTCCAGAGCGGCTCAGTCAGCCACTCCCACAAATTGCGGGTATCCAGGCTGACATCCCCCTCAAGAACCATGCCGGGGCGCAGGGCTTCCTGTTTCCCATAAGCCAGAATAAAAGTATTTTCAGGTTCAACGATGACGCGGTAATGACCTTCATTCTCCTTCCAGGTCACAGGAGATACGGAGAGTAAATCAGAAGATGTCAGCGTTGTATGGCTTATTTCACGGATAGTCCCGTACTGCACACCAAACTTCTGATAGGGGAAGGCAGAGAACCGCAGGGCAACACGCTGCCCCGCCTGAATAAAGCCAGCATTCTGACTGGTAGCATAGAGTTCTATCTGCAAACGGGCATTGTCGGGAATGAGGGTCATGACAGGTTCAGATGCCCTGACAGACTGTCCCTGTCTGACCAGCACGGCAGCAACGGTTCCGGATACCGGTGAAGTCAGCGTGAAATTTTCCTTACCTGCCAGTTCGTCCTGCTGTTGCCTGATAACCTGCAACTGCCTGTCCATTTCAGCCTTCCGGCTTTCACCCTGAACGATGAGATGGTCAAGGTCGTCTTTAGCAGCCTCCATCGCGGTGTGCAGTTGCAGAAGCCCCTGACGCTGATCCTCAACGTTTTGCTGTGACGTTGAAACGTCAATCTGCTTCTGCTGGTATTCGATATCTGATACGTAATGCGTATCAGCAAGTTTCTTATAGCGCTCCATAACAGACACGGCCAGCGCAGCCTGATGCACGGCAAGTGACAGACGCTTTTCTGCACTTTTAACCTGAGGTTTCAGGGAAACTATTCGCTGTTGTATGGCATGCTGCTGCTGACTGTTGTCACGCAATTCCAGGGTCTGTTGAGAAGTCAGCATTGTAAACTGAGTTTGTAGGGAAAGTCTTATAGCAGCGAGTGTACCTGCCCCCTGTTCGTTGAAATGTTCACCGCTGATATGATAAAGAGTCTCACCGGCAATAATGTGTTGACCTTCTGAGGCGGTCAATTTGGTTACGTAGCCAGCATATTGAGGAGTGATTTTTACCAGCCCGGATGACGGCATAACGATTCCGGAAAGGTGAGCCTTACGTGTATAGCTACCATAAAGAATAAAGAGTATCAGGCACAGAAATATGAATAACGTTGTGAGTGCGCTTACTGATAAACCGAATGACGCAGGTAAGACAATCTCACCATAATCAGAATCTGTTTGATGATTTAAAGCCTCTTCCCTGAAGATATTCATATCCCAAATCCCCTTCAAAAATTTAACGACAAAACAAAAGCATTCATGCACGAATGAATTATAATAGGATAAAAAAGCCCTCTGCCTCTTATTCTAACTATTAATAGCAATATTGACACCAAAAAAAGAATGGATTGATCTAAAATGTTATAATACTGTCCATGCATCAGACAAAAAGACAATGAAGTCAATATACATGGGATAATATACTTTTTATTAAAAATTGAGTGGAAAACACCGAAGATACAGCCCCTGTATATAATCTCCTCATAATATGGGACTACGAAGGTGGCTATTATAAATGCTATAAAACCAATATGGGAAGGTCCATAATGATATAAATTATCCCTGTAAAGATAAACATTATACTGAACCAGCAAAATGACAAACAACACAACAATAGAAAATTTTATTGAAGTTAAATCTCTACTTGGGCGTAATTTAAAACCATCCAACTTCCTTAAGTAAAAAATATACAAGAAAAATGCAATTGAAAATTCCGCAATAAACAATAAGAAAAATGACACATCGAGAGTAAGATAGCGGAGGGTTATGGATGGCGATAACGTAATTATTATTGAGATAACAGACGCAATAAAAAGAACAATTACGTTTTTCTTACTATAAATGAATGGATAGACATGCCTAAAGATTATCATGTTCAACCTATTATTAATTCATATTTTATATAAGAATCAACAAATATGGTTATGATATCGTAATCATTTTTTGATATCATGCACTTTAACTTCAGTGAACATTTGTAATGATTCCATTCTGCAACACAACAATTTTTATCGGAGTGTACTTTATTTACTTTTAAACCTATTCATCAAGTTAACGCCCCATCGAGTTACTGCTATTAATACAATCAACGCAATAAGAAACCTTGATATAATCCCTGGCCGTGATACTTCGTCAAACTCAAGAACTTCAGCGTATTTCAAAAGGGTAAATGCGATAATGAAAAAAAATAAGTAAATTAGGAAATTTAAAAATTGTTTCATGCTTAACCCGATACTTGTGATTACATTAACTTTATCAAAAATAATAGCTCATCATGACTACTTCGAATAATCATTAAATATCGAAACACCTAGAATAACATTCAGTTATAATGAGCTTTTAAATTATTATCACACACAACTCAAATTACTTACCAACGGCATTGTCCGGGGCCGTTGTAATTATTAATTTTATCTTTACTACCACGATCTGAAAAACTATCTTTTGTGCACTGGCCAGCTATAGCTCCACCAATTACCCCAGCGGTCATACCCACTGCCCCCCCAGGAGAGCCGGCGATTAGACCACCGATGATTCCTGCGCCGCATGAGTCAACGCCCTTGTAAATAGAGCCATTGTTTCCTTTTGAATTACCAGATTTAGAGCTGGTGTTACGACTACCGGCACCTTCATAATTACCGCTTCCATTGCCGCCACTTACTAATGCTATCTCATTAAGGCTTAATGCTCTTATATTCGACATAAATCATCTCCATTTAATTTAGTTTTGCATTTTGTGCTAAAAAAATATCTTACATTACTTAATGTAAAGAAAGTGTATTTATGTAAGCAAATGCAAATAAGCTATTGAACTTCGTAAACCGTAGCTCCATTTGGGAGCAGTTCAGCTCCTGCATGGGCAGGCCTATAACACGAAATCGACCTGGAGGTACGGTAATGTTCAGGCATCTTTTCTGACGTCCAGCGCGCAATCACTTCTGCGTCGTAACAGATTTTACAGCCATGGCGCATCGCTTCGTTACGGACGTGCCAGAGTGTTTCGGCTTCTTCGGGCCTGGCTTTTCTTGGCATTACATACTCCTTTATGGATAAATCTGAATAACAAAAGCACGACCAACTGGAATGTGATATTGATGAAATATCAGAACCCAAACAAATGATAACGCTCAAATATGGAGATCACCGGATGACGATACCCACGCTTACGACAGAACGCTTATTACTTAAACCCCTTGTTGCCGCCGATGCCGTCCAAATCCAGCAACGCTATCCGCGCTGGGAAATTGTCCGCTATATGGTGGCTTCAGTCCCCTGGCCCTACCCGGAAAACGGTGCAGAAAATTATGTCAACAACGTTGCACTGCCCGACATGGCCAAAGGGATTGCGTGGTTCTGGACGATTCGCAGCCGTGAAGCGCCTGATGAACTGATGGGGTTAATTTGCCTGTACGACGTCGAAGACAACAACCGGGGCTTCTGGCTCGCGCCGGAATTTCAGGGACAGGGATATATGCGTGAGGCGAGTATCGCGGCAACGGATTTCTGGTTCAATACGCTTAACAAAGCGGTGTTACGCGCGCCGAAAGCGGCGGCCAACAGCCGCTCCCGACGTATTTCAGACAGCAGCGGCATGCGACTCATCAGGACAGAGAAGAAAGCCTATGTCAGCGGCCTGCTGGATTCGGAGCTGTGGGAAATCACCCGCGACGAGTGGAATGCCCGTCAGGTCAGCTGATAATGCTTATCCGGCATTAGCCTTTCAGGGATGTTCTCTTCATCGTTCATCTGCAACAGATCGCGCTCCATCATGTTGCAGATGGCGTCCAGCGGCAGATCGTTATCTTCCGTCCCAAACGGATCTTCCAGCTCTTCCGCCAGCGTATCAAGTGAGATAAAAGTGTAGGAAATCAGCGCAGAGACAAAGGGCGTCATGTAATGCAGATCAACAACCAGCGCAAACGGCAGCATGATGCAGAACAAATACACCGTCCGGTGCAGGATCAGCGTATAGGCAAACGGGACTGGCGTATTAGCGATACGCTCACAGCCTGCCAGCACGATGGACATATCGTTCAGGCGGTTGTTGAGGCTGTGAAACAGGATGTCTGAAAGGTGCCCGCTGCGCCGCCGCACGGCCAGCCACTCCCCCATGATCAGCAGGATACGGTTCGCCGGCGAGTTGGCATCCATCACTTTGCGTAAATCGTCTGGAGCCAGATAGCGGGACAGCTGATCGGCATTGGTTTCTCTGCGCAGTGTCATACGCAGACAGTTAGCAAACGCGATTTGCAGGCGGACAAACTCTCCAAGATGTTTATCATCCGGCAAGGTGTTTTTTACCTCGCGAAACAGCGAGCGCGCCGCTATCATCAACTGCCCCCAAAGCAGACGCGCCTCAACGTAGCGCGAATAACAGGCGTTATTGCGAAATCCCAGGAAGATGGCGATAGCCACGCCCAGAATGCTGAACGGCGCGACGGTAAAGCGGATACCCAGCGAGGTGTACCACGGCAGCATGACAATCACGGCGATGGAAAGCAGGAAGTTAAGCAGCAGTCGGGTATAAATTTTGGGAAGTACCGAACCATGCCAGACAAAAATCAGTTGCAGCCAGTGCTGTTGAGGACGAACAATCATAATCAGCTTCAGAAAAGTAAAGAGCGCGGCTATTAAACGTGATCCTCATCACGGTTGCAAGCATGTTAATAGTTCATTGCATTTTCTGACCTGTTAAGCCCTGACCGCACGGTGCTGCCTGTGCTTTTTAAAAAAAGGATGTATAGTATGTTGTAACTAATACTGTTCTGTAAAAAACCCGGCAAACGCCGGGCATTATGATTAGCAGAGCGGTTTCACCGCCTCGCGCATGCCTTTGCTTAAAATTGCATCCAGATCCTGCGCAACCTGGTCTACCAGTCCGTTCACCAGAGTGAGATCCTGTTCCCAGTGCTCGCTCACGCTTAACACCGACGATACCAGTTCACGGGTAGTGACTTGTTTGTCGTGATGTTGCGTCCACAGCTGCTGGTAACGTTCAAGCCAGTGCGCATCGTCCTGCACCGGATAGCGCTCACCGTTGCGCTCGGCACGGTAAAATGCAATCAGCGCCGCCAGGGCAAAGGTCAGACGTGCTGGCAGTTCACCGGTCGCCTTCTGCCCTGCCAGCAGTTGCGGCAGAATGCGGGTGCGGTACTTGGTCATCCCGTTCAGTGCAATCGACAGCAGCTGATGCTTAATATACGGATTACGAAAACGCCCCGTTACGGCACTGGCGAAGGAGTGCAGCTCATCGCGCGGCAGATCCAGGACCGGAATAATCTCCTCATAAATAGCCTTCTCTACGAACGCGCAAATCTCCCCGTCGTTCATGGCTTCCCCTACCGTATCCAGCCCGGCCTGAAAAGCGACCGGAACCAGCGCCGTGTGTGCGCCGTTGAGGATCGCCACCTTACGCTCTTTATAAGGCTTGATATCGTCAACAATCAGGACGTTGAGCGGGTATTTATCCAGGCGCAATTCAGCTGAAAGTGATTTTGGCCCCTGAATAACAAACAGGTAGAAATGTTCTGCCGTGTCGAGGAAGCTGTCGTGATAGCCCAGCCCGGCTTCCAGCTCTGCCACCTCATCACGCGGATAGCCGGTAACAATGCGGTCAACCAGCGTCGAGCAGAAGGTGTTAGCGTTATTCAGCCACGCAATGAATGCCGCTGGCAGCGCCCACTCCTGTGCATAACGCAGCACCAGTTCACGCAGGGCATCGCCGTTGTAGTCGATAAGCTCACAAGGAATGATGATCCAGCCTTTATCCGCAGCCCCGTTAAAGTGGGTAAAGCGTTCGAACAGCAGACGCGTCAGTTTGGCCGGATAGCTGACAGCTGGCGCATCGTCAAACTTATCGCCCGCGTGATAGCCGATCCCCGCCTCCGTGGTATTGGAGAAGACAAACCGCATCTCCGGGTTATGGGCGAGTTTCAGGAATTCATCGTACTGGCTGTAGACGCTGATTTCACGATTCACGGAACGAATAAGACGCGCATCGCTTACCGCTTCCCCCTCCTCATTCAGACCACGAATAATCGTGGTATACAGACCATCCTGGGTGCTCAGCGACGGCGGAAAATCACTCTGGATCGGCCGCACAATCACCACACCTGCATTGAGATCGGTATGCTCGTTTAAGAGGTCGATTTGCCAGTCAACGAACGCGCGGAGGAAGTTACCTTCGCCAAACTGGATGATACGTTCAGGGTAGCGCGCACCGGGGAAATCACGACGGTTGAGTGTGTTCACAATGGAGGTCCTTTATGATTAGTCATACAGCCTGATGAGATTGGTGTGATAACTTATCAAAATTTCAGGACCAGAACCCCTGTCTGGATCAACTCAGGACGCGATGGTGAAAAATATCAAAGAAATTTATAGAACACCGAGGTCGCCGTCATGTCCCCGTTCGGCATCAGGGCGTAGCGTGGGATCTCCCCCGCCTTTTGCCAGCCCGCTCTCTGATAAAATGTCTCCGCGCCGCTGCCGGTCGAGGTATCAAGCACCAGCACCGTAAGCGCTTTTTCACGCGCAACCGCCTCCAGGGCTTCCATCAGCGCCATTGCCGCACCTTTACGGCGCGCCTTCTCATGTACCAGAAGTTTCGCGACATCTGCGCGGTGCGGCTGGTTTTCCGGCTGGTCGGTGATCAGCTGGACCGTGCCAACCAGCCCCTGCTCCGCGTCAAAACAGCCCAGGACGGTACGCTCGTCGCGCCCGACGCTGTCTGCGACGCCGAGCCAGAAGGTTTGGGCTTTCTCGGGAGAAAAAGGCAGCATAAAGCTGACGGAGGCGCCGCCGTTTACACAGTTGACGAGGATATCGCTCAGGGCATCAATGTGGCTGAGGATGTCCTGTCGGGAGAGAGGTTTAATCAGCATGGGAGAGTTCATTGCGCGTCCTTAGGTTGAATCTCTCCACTTTGCTATTAACATTTTTGTTACGCAATAAGCGATGACATAGGATTTCGTTATGTCATTTTTCGCCGTGATGTTGCCGCTTCATGGCGTACATTTGCGCATCCGCGTGTTTTAACCATGCCTGCATATCGTTGCGGTGATGATCGAACTCGCTCAGCCCCCAGGAGAACTGTAACGACCAGGGATGCAGCTGACGCGCGTTATACTTCTCCGTTTGTTCGACAAGATACTGCATGGCGATCCAGGCGCCAGGCTCATCGGTATCCGCAAACAGCACCGCGAACTCATCTCCCCCGAAACGCACCAGCATGTCGGCCTCGCGGAATGAGGAGCGCATCAGGGCGGCCATCGCTTTCAGGGCCTTGTCGCCCTCCTGATGCCCGAAGCGATCGTTAATGGTTTTGAAATGGTCCAGATCCAGCCAGCCAAGCGTTAACGGTTCTGCCCTACGCTGCGAAACCGACAGTGCAAACTGCGCAAACTGGTTAAACCCGCGTCGGTTAAACAGGCCCGTGAGTTCATCGGTCGTGGCGGCGCTAACGGCTGCAAATTCATCTTCTGCCAGCGCGCTGAGATCGGCCAGTACGGCGGAATCCGCCGCGGTAAACTCACGCGGTGCGTAATCAATGAGACACAACGATCCTACGCACGCCCCGTCACGTAAACGCAGCGGGAAACCGGCATAAAAGCGCACGCCCGGATCTCCCGCCACCTGCGGATTATCCGCAAAGCGTTCGTCCAGCAGCGTGTCAGCCACCACCAGCGGCGCGTCACCCAGGATCGTATGACCACAAAACGAGAGATCGCGAGGCTGGCTGGCGAGTGCCCGGCCGTCGGCAGATTTCACGATCGCAGCGTGGTCATCCACCAGCGTAATCATCGCCAGCGGCACCCTGAAAAAGCGTGTTGCCAGCCGCGTGAGACGATCAAACGCGGGATAATTGTCGATCTCAAGCAGACCGGACTCGCGCAGCGCATTCATGCGCTCCGTTTCATTCACGGGAATTAGAGGTGCTTTCATGACGTCTCCTGACGCTGAGCATTAGTAAAAGCGTAGCTTAAACAGAGACATTGTCAGTTCAGGAGGCACGATTTACCTCAATGACCAGCCAATGATGGATCACGTTGACGATATACTGTTGCTGCTGCGCACTCAGCGGCACGCCCTGCGGGATAGCATGCCACTTAGCCAGACAGCCCCGACAGCAGGTTGCCGTGGCATGCTGGGCGATAAAAACCGGATGGCCGCGCATCGGCGTCTGCTTACCGTCATTCACCGGGTGTGCAGGCGCCAGCCGCGCGGCGACAAAATCAGCGGCATGCTTATCGATAGTGTCCGCGCCCTTATCCCAGCAGTATTGCCGCTCTTTCATCCCTAAATGAAATCGTGAACGAAACGTGGAGCGAGCCAGGCGCGTGAACAGAGGATCTAACGTGGACATCAGTATACGGACCGTCCAAGGCGTTTGGTCAGCTGTTCCAGCGCCGCGACGCCCGCCAGTGAGTTGCCGGTCTCGTCCAGTTCCGGGCTCCAGACGGCAATCGCCATCTCGTGCGGAACAATGGCCACAACGCCGCCGCCAACGCCGGATTTAGCCGGCAGCCCCACGCGCCAGGCAAACTCCCCGGCATTCTGATACATTCCGCTGGTTGCCATTAAGGCGTTGATCTGCCGGGCCTGCATCGGGGAGACAACGTCCTCGCCCAGATGCGGGGCATGGCCCTGATGCGCCAGAAACAGAAAAGTCTGCGCCAGTTCAACGCAGTTCATCTTCAGCGCGCAGTAATGAAAATAGTTTTGCAGAACCGTGGCGACATCATTATGAAAGTTGCCGAAGGACTTCATCAGCCAGGCGATGGCGGCGTTACGTGCAGAGTGTTCAAACTCAGAGCGCGCTACCACCGGATCGTAGGCGATGTCCTGCACGCCGGAAAGCTGCCGCACAATCTGGAGCATACGCTGGCGCGGCGCGCTCAGACGGCTTTGCAGCATATCGCACACCACCAGCGCCCCGGCGTTGATAAACGGGTTGCGCGGCTTACCCTGTTCGATTTCAAGCTGGAGAAGGGAGTTGAAGGGCTGACCGGAGGGATCTTTGCCCACCCGCTGCCAGATCTCCTGCTCGTCATACTGGCGCATGGCGGCAACGAGGCTAAGCACTTTTGAGATCGACTGAATTGAAAAGCGCTCCAGTGCATCTCCCGCCTGAAAACGCTGCCCGTCGACAGTACAAATGGCGATGCCGAGCTTATTACCGCTGATCGAGGCCAGTGCGGGAATGTAATCGGCAACCTTACCCTGCCCCAGTAACGGACGAACCTGCGCCAGAATCTCGTCCAGCATCTCATTATGGATGACCGCAGCCACACTTTGCTCCTTGCCCTCAGGCTAAAACGGGCTGCGAGTATAACAGAGGCTTATACGTCACGTCAGGCAGGGAGACGAAAACGCGAGACGGCCTGCAACAAAAGATCTGACTCCCGATGCAGGCGCTCAGAGGCATTCGACGCTTCGCTAACCAGCACATCTGTCTGACGCGATACCTGATTCAGCGCCTGAAGTTGGCGCGTCATCTGATGAATGCTTTCCCCCTGATTTAGAGTGGCCAGCGAAATATCATTCAGCAGGCTACTCAGATTGGCCACCAGCCCGGTGACCTGCTGGAGATTTTCTTCCAGACGGTTTACCACCTGAGAACCTTCTTCAATGCCCTGTAGCGAGTGGTTAATTAGCGACTGGATGGTTTGCGTAGAGTGACTGCTTTTTCTGGCCAGCAGCCCCACTTCACGGGCGACCACCGCGAACCCGCGCCCCTGTTCTCCCGCATGGGCGGCTTCAATGGCAGCGTTGAGGGCCAGAATATTGGTCTGAAACGCCACGCTGTCGATCATGGCGACGATCCCACGCATCTCTGAGGATCGGTCGACGATCGTCTGCATCGAGCCATTCACCGCTGTCATCATTTGCTCCCCGCCGACGGCAGCCTGTCGGGCTTCATCCGCGCGCGAGCGGGCGAGTTTTGCATAACCCGTGTTCCCCTCAACGTGGGTTTCGAGATCGGCGATATGCGCGGTCACCTCCTCCAGCTCTTTGGCCTGACGCGTGGACTGCTGATAAAGCTTCTGGTTCCCCTGCGCAAGTGACCCGATATTTTCGACCATAGAGGTCGTGGCCTCGCTGACCTGAGTCACCAGCTGCTGGAGCCCGTGCTGCATGGCGGTAATACTGCCGCTGAGCTGGCTGATTTCACGGTTAAAACGCACAACGTCAGGGGGTATTCCCGACAAATCCCCTGCCGCAAGCTGGTTAATATGGACAATCAGACGGCGTAGCGGGGATATCACCCATTTCGCCATTGCAAACCAGACGGCAATGGCAATAGCCAGCAGCACCAGCGGCGCAAACAGGAACAGCCGTTGCAGGCCTGAGAGTTGTTCCATGAGCGACTGACGCCCCTGTATAGCCTGCTTCTCACTCCGTTGCTGATAACGTGCAAAGTTGTCATTAAAATCGGTCTGAAACGCCTGGGCGGGTACGGCGAAAAAGAGGTCGATGCTGTTGGTTTTCACCAGCCCTTCCGCCTGCTCGCTAATGGCACCGAAGAACTGCTGATAGCTATTAACAAGCCCCTCGTCCTGCGGAGGATTAAGCGCGAGCCAGGCTTGCCATGCCTGCTGAGACGCCGCCAGGGATTTTTGCGCCTCGTCCATCAGGCTATGCCAGCTCCCTTCCGAACCGGTCTCTTTATCCTGCATAAAGTACACCCCGGAGCGGTTGAGCAGATCGCTCGCCGCAAGCAGCGAAATACGCGCCTGATCCAGTCTGCTCTGTTGCTGCCAGGCCAGCTGATTGCGCTGTTCGTTACGCTGGGCTTGATTCAGGGAAGCGGTAAGCAGGAAGGAGGATGAAAGTTGCAGGGCGGAGAAAAGGCCGATAATACAAAAGATGCCGGTCAGCAGGCCAAACTGACGAGGAAAAAAGCGCTGCGCAAGACGACGAAAAATTTGCGTTAGGTTCATAATTTTCTTCTGTAACAATACGTTAGACGCGAGCGAGTCTACGAAACGAAAATGACAGAACCATTGCAAAATAATGACAGGAAACGTGAATTGCCGGGTAGCGGCCTTGCCCTACCCGGCATCAACATTACACGCGATCCTTCCAGACCGTCTGAACGTTACAGAACTCATGCAGACCGAAATGTGAAAGCTCTCGCCCGAAGCCGCTCTTCTTCACTCCGCCAAACGCAACGCGCGCATCGCTTGCGCTGTAGCCATTGATAAAGACTCCGCCGCACTCCAGCTCGCGAGAGAAGGTTTCAGCCAGCGCATCGTTCGCGGTAAAGACCGTCGCTGATAAGCCAAAGTCGCTGTCGTTAGCCAGCTGCAACGCGTGCGACGCATCATTGGCGACGGTAATCGCAGCCACCGGGCCAAACAGCTCCTGACGGAAGGCCGTCATCTGTGGGGTGACGTCGCCGAGTACGGTTGGCGCATAAAAGTTACCGGTCCCGGCAAGCTTCTCGCCGCCGAGCAGCAGGGTCGCCCCTTCCGCCAGCGTAGCCTGTACCTGCTGTTGCAGTTCATCGCGAAGATCAAATCGCGCCATCGGGCCAATATAGTTATCTTCCTCATCCGGTGCGCCCATTTTCAGCGCCTTGACCGCGTCAACAAAGCGTTGGGTAAAGGTGTCTGCCACGCCAGCTTCCACAATAAAGCGTTTCGCCGCCGCGCAAACTTGTCCGGTATTCTGATAACGTCCGGCCACGGCCGCGTTGACAGCCAGATCCAGATCGGCATCATTCAGAACGATAAACGGATCGGAGCCGCCTAGCTCCAGCACGCATTTCTTCAGCGCCGCGCCCGCCTGCGCGCCAATTGCCGCACCAGCCCTAACGCTGCCGGTTACGGTCACCGCCGCGATACGCCGATCGTTAATCGCCTGGCTGACGCCGTCATTTGTCGCGTTCACCCAGCCAAAGATCCCCTCCGGGAAACCGGCATCCGCGAACACCTTCCCGATCAGCTCCGCCGAGCCGAGCACATTTGGCGCATGTTTAAGCAGATAGCTGTTCCCTGCCAGCAGGATCGGCACCGCACCGCGCAGCACCTGCCAGAGCGGGAAGTTCCACGGCATCACCGCCAGAATAGGCCCCAGCGGACGGTACTCAATCACCGCATTGTCGACCTGGGTAGATTCCGGGCGCAGCATTGCCGGGCCGTATTCAGCGTACCAGTCGCAAAGGCTGGCGGACTTAGCCACCTCCGCACGCGCCTGCACAATGGGCTTGCCCATCTCCCGGGAGATAGTCTGCGCCATCTCTTCCGCACGGCTACGCAGCGCCGCACCCAGATCGCGAAGTTTTTGCGCCCGGTGCGCCACGCTTTCGCGTCGCCACTGACGAAAACCGGTATCCGCCTGCGCAATGGCACGCTCAACGTCACCGGACGTTGCCCACGGGTAAGCAGCCAGCGTTTCGCCGGTAGCCGGGTTGACAGAGTAGGCATGGGTAGCAGATGAATACGTCATGAAGTTCTCCATGTAATAACAGTTGATTGATTGTGGCCCACTCTGCTATTTCTTAAAAATGAATAATACTCACCACCTTGTTCACGAATCGAGAATGGTATGGACTTAACACAGCTTGAGATGTTTAACGCCGTCGCACTGACCGGCAGCATTACCCAGGCGGCGCAGAAGGTACACCGGGTGCCGTCAAACCTCACCACCCGCATCCGACAGCTTGAAGCGGATCTCGGCGTGGAGCTGTTTATTCGCGAGAATCAGCGCCTGCGGCTTTCCCCCGCCGGGCACAATTTTTTGCGCTACAGCAAACAGATCCTGGCGCTGGTCGACGAAGCGCGAATGGTCGTCGCCGGGGATGAACCGCAGGGATTATTCTCGCTCGGCGCGCTGGAAAGTACCGCCGCCGTACGCATTCCGGAAAGTCTGGCGCGGTTTAATCAGCGCTATCCGCGCATTCAGTTTGCGTTGTCCACCGGGCCTTCCGGTACGATGATTGACGGTGTGCTTGAGGGGACGCTCAGCGCCGCCTTTGTCGACGGGCCGCTCTCACACCCCGAACTGGAAGGAATGCCGGTTTACCGGGAAGAGATGATGCTGGTCACCCCTGCGGGCCATGCGGAAGTGTCAAAAGCCACGCAGGTGAGCGGTAGCGACGTGTATGCCTTTCGCGCCAACTGTTCCTACCGGCGTCATCTGGAGAGCTGGTTTCATGCTGACCGCGTAACGCCGGGAAGGATCCACGAGATGGAGTCCTACCACGGGATGCTCGCCTGCGTGATTGCCGGGGCAGGCATTGCGCTGATGCCCCGCTCCATGCTGGAGAGTATGCCGGGGCATCATCAGGTGGCGGCGTGGCCGCTGGCGGAAAACTGGCGCTGGCTCACCACCTGGCTGGTGTGGCGACGCGGGGCGATGACCCGCCAGCTTGAGGCGTTTATAGGGCTGCTAAACGAACGTCAGCCACCAGTGTCTTCTCCATAAACAGGCTCAGCGGATCCTCGTTGTAGGGGGCAAACGCGGGGCGCCGTTCGTATCCACACTGTTGATACAGACGAATAGCGGCGTGTTGTTTGATCCCCGTCTCCAGCCGGACGGTGTGGCAGCAGCGGCTGAGGGCTTCATCTTCCAGCGCCGCCAGTAATTTATCACCCAGCCGTTGCCCGCGATGGGTTGGATCAATATAGACCCGTTTCATTTCCCCGGTCCCGTCCCCGTTCAAAACAACAGCGCCACACCCGACGGCGTTAAGCTGAGTGTCACGAATAATCATCAGGATCAGCGAGTCGTCCGGCAGTTCGGTTAAATCCAGCAGATGATTACTTTCCGCGGGATAGAGAACGCTTTGATAACGGTCCAGCGCCGTAATCAGGGCGAGAATATCTGGATGATGGGCGGATTCAGCGGTAATAGAATACATGGCAGGCTCCTTGTCGTTTTCGTTCAACATACCGCCCGCCCTGTATACCGGCGTCATAGTTTTTAATGATGACCGTAATCCTGGAGACGAAGGAAAATTTTCCCCTTCATATACAGCGTGGCCTGGCCGCCAATCAGCACGCGGTCGCCTTTCAGCTCGCAGCGCAGATCCCCGCCGCGCAAGGAGACCTGGCGGGCCGACATCTGCGTTTTTCCAAGCTTTTCGCTCCAGTACGGGATCAGCATGCTGTGCGCTGATCCCGTCACCGGATCCTCCGGTACCCCTTCCCCCGGGCAGAAGAAGCGGCTGACGAAATCATACTCATCCCCCGGCGCCGTAACGCAGACCATTTTCCCCAGCGGGAGCATGGTTGTGATATTAGGCGTCAGCGCCTCTACCTGCCGCTGGCTGTCGAGCACCACCATGTAATCGCGCCCTGCACGCACCTCTTTTGCCGCGTTAATGCCCAGCGCGCTGAATAGCACTGCGGGTGGAGTATCGACAACCTCGGTTGACCACGCCGGGAAATTCAGCGTCAGCCAGTCGCCGCTGCGTTGTACCGTCAGTTCGCCGACAAAGCGCGTGGTGAAGGTGATTTCCGTATGCGGATAATCCAGGTATTCGAAAATAACGTGAGAAGCCGCGAGGGTTGCGTGGCCGCAGAGGTTAATTTCATCCTGCGTGGTAAACCAGCGCAGTTCAAACCCGTTATCCGTTCGGACAAAGAACGCCGTCTCTGACTGATTATGCTGCTTCGCCATCTTCAGCAACGTCTCATCCGGCAGCCACGCTTCCAGCGGACACACCGCCGCCGCATTGCCGCCGAACGCCCTGTCGCTGAAGGCATCCACCAGATAAAAATCAATTTCCTGCATCGTTGGTTCCTCTTAGATTTATTCAGCGCAGAAATACTGTGCCCTTCAGATACAGCGCCGCCTGCCCGCCCATCCGCACGCGGTCGCCTTTCAGTTCGCAGCGTACGTCGCCACCACGGGCAGAAACCTGACGGGCAAACATCTGTGTTTTGCCAAGCTGTTCACTCCAGTAAGGGATCAGCATGGTGTGCGCGGAGCCGGTGACAGGATCTTCCGGCACGGCCACGCCCGGCGAGAAGAAACGACTGACAAAGTCGTATTCCCCTTCGTCCCGGGCGGTGACGGCCACTTTATGCTCCCCCGGCGTCATGGCGGAGAAATCCGGATTAATGGCTTCCACCTGCTCGCGGCTCTCCAGTACCAGCACCCAGGCGCGGCCTTTTCGCGCCTCGACGTAGTGGCTGATACCGAGTGCGGCGAGCATCTCCGGTGGCGGCGTCTGTGCCTGCGTCGGGCAGGCCGGGAAGTCCAGCGTCATCCAGTCACCTTCACGGCTGACGGTCAGGCGACCAGAAGCGGTGTCAAAATGAAGGCGTGAGTCCGGATAATCCAGTTCGTTAAACAGAACATACGCCGCGGCAAGCGTCGCGTGACCACACAGATTAACCTCGGTGAGCGTGGTGAACCAGCGCAGCTCAATCCCCCCTTTGGTGCACACAAAAAACGCGGTTTCCGACTGGTTATGCTGTTGTGCCATCCGCAGTAACGTCTCATCCGGCAGCCACGCGTCGAGCGGGCACACCGCCGCCGGGTTGCCGCCAAAGGAGGACTCGCTGAACGCATCTACCAGATAAAAATCAATCTCCTGCATCGTGTTACCGCCTGTTTTTGTTGTGTTGTTCTTTATCTTCAATGAAAACAACCGCGTTCGCTACCGCTGCATGAAGGTAAATTTTGTGATTCACATCACATAACGGTTGAGTTTTCGCCGTTTAAGGCTTTAAGATCGTCTCCTCATCTTTCAGGCAACGAATCCCAGATATCCCTATGACAACACACACGGTTTCCCGCAGGGTCGCGTGGCTACGCGTGGTCACGCTCGCCATCGCAGCGTTTATTTTCAACACCACGGAATTTGTTCCGGTTGGGCTGCTGTCCGACATTGCAGCCAGCTTCCATATGGAAACGGCACAGGTTGGCATTATGCTGACCATCTATGCATGGGTGGTAGCGCTGATGTCGCTGCCGTTTATGCTGCTGACCAGCCAGATGGAACGTCGTAAGCTGCTGATTGGGCTGTTTGTGGTGTTCATAGCCAGCCATGTGCTGTCATTTATGGCATGGAACTTTACGGTGCTGGTGATCAGCCGCGTCGGCATCGCGTTTGCCCATGCCGTTTTCTGGTCGATCACCGCATCGCTCGCCATTCGTCTCGCCCCGGCGGGGAAACGCGCCCAGGCGTTGAGCCTGATTGCCACCGGAACGGCGCTTGCGATGGTGTTAGGCCTGCCGATCGGGCGCATTGTGGGTCAATACTTCGGCTGGCGCACCACCTTCTTTGCCATCGGCATGGGGGCGCTGATCACCCTGGTGTGTCTGATCAAACTGCTGCCAAAACTGCCCAGCGAACACTCCGGCTCGCTGAAAAGTCTGCCGCTGCTGATGCGTCGACCAGCGCTGATGAGCATCTATCTGCTGACCGTGATTGTGGTGACCGCCCATTACACGGCCTACAGCTATATTGAGCCGTTTGTTCAGGTTGTGGCGGGCTTTAGCGCTAACTTCGCCACCGTTCTGCTGCTGATCCTGGGCGGCGCGGGGATTATCGGCAGCATCCTGTTCGGGAAGCTGGGCAATAAGCACGCGTCTGCGCTTGTAAGCAGTGCGATTGGCCTGCTGCTGGCGTGCCTGCTGTTACTGATGCCTGCGGCAGGCAGCGAGAGTCATCTGGCGATCCTCAGTCTGTTCTGGGGCGTGGCGATCATGATTATTGGTCTGGGAATGCAGGTCAAAGTGCTGGCCCTGGCCCCGGACGCCACGGACGTGGCAATGTCGCTGTTCTCGGGAATTTTTAATCTGGGAATTGGGGCCGGTGCGCTGGTGGGAAATCAGATCAGCCTGCATGTATCGATGTCGGCCATTGGCTATCTCGGGGCGATTCCCGCGCTGATTGCGCTGATCTGGTCGGTGCTTATCTTCCGTAAATGGCCGGTCGCGATGGAAGAACAGACCAGCCACGGTTGACGTTTGTTATGCCGGGTGGCGGCTTCGCCTTACCCGGCCTACGAAGCATTAATATCCGTGTTCTTCATCACCGCCAAGATAACGGAATCTTTCATCTGTCATTTTGGTCTGACAATCATAGATACCGATTCTCGTTGCCAGAGGAGTGGTTGCAGAAGACGCATCGCTTATTTTGCCGCATTTTTTAGCTTTTTCATTGATCCACATGTTCTGCTCCTTTTTCATCGAAGCTTTGACGGAATCAGGAAGATACTTCCATAGTTCGTTTAACTGGCGATCGCTCTCGGAATAATTATGTGCGGCAATATTTAATTTATTATTGAGTTCAGCCTTTTGAAGTTCATCTTTATTCATGGCGAGAGTAGCCATCGCCGCTATTGATTCAGAAATATAATCTTTATTATTGTATTCATATGAAACTGAAATATCTTTTCCGTTATCCGCCATCGCTAACGAGTAGGTAAACTTGTCCCATTGAACGTTATTGTTAAGCACCTTTCCACCATCGTTAATTATACGTCTCAGTCTGTCTGGGTAGGATGCAATGTAACCCATGATTTCAGAAGGCACCGTGAGCGTGACGGTCGCGCTACAGCGCCGCGCCTGCGCTTCGTCATCAGACGATTTTGTTGTGACATTCGCCATTACAATTGCGATTTCATTAGCTTTTGCAATGTAGTCCTTCAGCGGTTTACCGTAGAAATCTGAGGGGTTAGCGAGATAAGCTACCTGTAACTTACTGACTGCATCATCTCTTATTTTTGACTGAGCAGCAGAGATGGCATCATCGCGACCGCATTTGAAATCTGGCGTGGAATCGAACAACCCAGCATTGGCATTTAATGAAAAAAGCAGTGTGCTCACTGCGATAAATGAATATTTTTCTCGCATGTCTATAACCCGAAAAGAAATGAGTGCTGAACGTTACTTTAAGCGGTAATACACAGCAAGGCAGTGGATAATATTAATGCTGAAAAAATTCGATTTTCAGAATGCATTTATATTCATAAGAATTATATCCATTGCGAGTAGGCCGGGTAAGGCGAAGCCGCCACCCGGCAACGTTCTCAATGATACGTCTTAATGATCTCCAGCACGCCGTTAATAATAAACTGCACGCCCATACAGACCAGCAGGAAGCCCATCAGACGGGAGATAGCTTCAATCCCCCCCTTGCCCACCCAGCGCATAATCGCCCCGGAGCTGCGCAATGACCCCCAGACGATAATGGCGATAAGCGCAAAAATGATCGGCGGCGCAACGGTAATAACCCAGTGCGGAAAAGTAACACCATCACGCACCGTTGAGGCGGAACTGATGATCATCGCAATCGTTCCCGGCCCCGCCGTGCTCGGCATGGCTAACGGCACAAACGCGATATTGGCGCTCGGTTCGCTTTCAAGCTCCTCCGATTTGCTTTTGGCTTCCGGCGATTCATGCGCTTTATGCGCCGGGAACAGCATCCGGAAACCAATAAACGCCACAATCAGCCCACCGGCGATACGCAGACCGGGAATCGAAATACCAAAAGTATTCATCACCAGTTGTCCGGCGTAATAAGCCACCATCATAATCGCGAAGACGTAGACGGAGGCCATCCTCGACTGCTGGTTGCGCTCCGCGCTGTTCATGTTACCCGCCAGCCCCAGAAAGAGCGCCACGGTCGTTAACGGGTTCGCCAGCGGAAGCAACACCACCAGCCCAAGCCCCACTGCTTTAATCAAATCCAACATAATGCACCGCAGTCCTTATCCTTATTCATTACCGCAATTATAGGGGGAAAGTCTCGTCCTGAGCTATCCGCGCAACGTAACCATAATTGTCCCGCGAAACTAATAACCCCAGATTATCTATATGATTTAAAAGCGTACAGAAAAAGTTCCTGAAGCGTTTTAGCATTTCGTGGCATCGGCTGATCCATTCAGTTGACTTATACTTGCCTGAGCAATAATATCTGCCGTGACTAAACTACTTGCCAGGGCAACCATTGTGAAAAGCACCAGTGATCTCTTTAACGACATAATCCCACTGGGTCGTCTTATTCATATGGTTAACCAGAAAAAAGATCGCCTGCTCAATGACTACCTGTCACCGCTGGATATCACCGCAACACAGTTCAAAGTGCTGTGTTCCATTCGCTGCGAAGTGTGTATCACGCCGGTTGAGCTGAAAAAGGTGCTCTCTGTCGATCTGGGTGCGTTAACCCGCATGCTGGATCGTCTCGTCTGCAAAGGATGGATAGAACGAAGCCCTAACCCGAATGACAAACGTGGCGTACTGGTGAAACTGACCAGCGATGGCGCGGCCATGTGTGAGCAATGTCATCAATTAGTAGGACAAACACTGCACCAGGAACTGACAAAAAACTTAACGGCAGATGAAGTGGCAACGCTTGAGCTTTTACTCAAGAAAATCCTGCCGTAAACAGAAAAAGAGGTATGACGATGTCCAGACGCAATACTGACGCTATCACCATTCATAGCATTTTGGACTGGATCGAAGATAACCTGGAATCTCCACTTTCCCTTGAGAAAGTGTCTGAGCGTTCAGGTTACTCAAAATGGCACCTGCAACGGATGTTTAAAAAAGAGACCGGCCATTCATTAGGACAATATATTCGCAGCCGTAAGCTGACGGAGATTGCCCAAAAACTGAAAGAAAGCAATGAGCCGATCCTCTATCTGGCGGAACGCTACGGATTTGAATCGCAACAAACCCTGACGCGTACGTTCAAGAACTACTTTGACGTGCCGCCTCATAAGTACCGTATTACCAGTATGCCGGGTGAATCCCGTTATCTGTATCCGCTAAAACATTGCAGTTAATCATCGCCTGTTAAGACGTAACCGAGGAAATCATGAAATTTATCGTCTCCGCCGCCCTCACCTTGCTGGTGCTGGTTTCCGGCCAGAGCTTCGCGGAGCAAACCCCCAGTGCGGGGCAGCAAAATAATCGTGACACCATGATTATGCCGTCCACGCAAAACCAGTCGCCCTGGGACTTCAATCACATGGGCGCTGGCAGCGACAAATCCGACGAATTAGGCGTGCCGTATTATAATCACGACCTGTAATTCGTTTTTGCCCCGCTAATGCGGGGCTTTTTTCTGCCTTAACTCCGCACCCGCGTCGCCCGACGCACCCGCAAGCCAAAGACGTTGATATACAGCCCGGCCATAATCAGCCCTGCGCCACACAGTTGCAGCGCGCTGAGCGTTTCATCCAGCAACAGGGCGGCGCTGGCAAGCCCGACCACCGGTACCAGCAGCGATAACGGCGCCACGCGCCAGGTTTCATAGCGCCCGAGCAGCGATCCCCAGATGCCGTAGCCAATGATTGAGGCGACTAATGCCAGGTAGATCAGCGACAAAATGGTCGTCAGGTCGATCTCCACCAGGCTTTTCAGCATCACCTGCGGTCCATCCAGAATAAACGACGCGGCCATAAACGGCACAATGGGGATCAACGCGCTCCAGACCACCAGCGACATGATCCCAGGACGCGACTCATGCTGCATTATCAGCTTGTTAAAGATGTTGCCGCACGCCCAGCTCAGCCCCGCCGCCAGGGTGAGCATAAAGCCCAGCAGCGCGACATGCTGACCGTTGAGGCTGCCTTCTATCAGCACCAGCACGCCAAAGACCGCAAGGCTAATACCCGCCAGCTGTTTGCCCTGCAAACGTTCGCCAAAGACAAACGCGCCGAGAATAATGGTAAAGAAAGCCTGCACCTGAAGCACCAGCGAAGCCAGACCCGCAGGCATACCGAATTTGATAGCGCAAAAAAGAAACGCAAACTGACCAAAGCTGATGGTGAGGCCGTAGCCCAGCAGAAGCTTCAGGGGAATCTTTGGACGGGCAACGAAAAGCAGCGCCGGGAAGGCCACCAGCAGGAAGCGCAGACCCGCCAGCATGAGTGGAGGCATGTTGTGCAACCCCATTTTGATGACCACAAAATTGAGTCCCCACACCACGACAACCAGTAACGCTAACAGCCCGTCTTTCCGCGTCATTTTCCGCCTCTGAATTATTAAATTTTTGTAAACACTTCAAGGTAACAGAAAAAATACCCCCGCGAGAAGATCATTAATTCTGGTACTGAGGAGAAGCACTTGCGGATAAATTGGGTGCTATACAAGCTGCCGATCCCATGATAATCCTGTAATAACACAACAAAAAAAGCATAAGCATTTGTCGGGCAGGAAAATGAAACCATCAATCAGGCGCTCAACCGCAGCGCTGCTGGCATCGTCATTGTTATTAACAATTGGCCGCGGGGCAACGCTGCCCTTTATGACCATATATCTCACACGCGTGTACGATATGAGCGTGGAGAATATTGGCTATGCCCTTACCGTGGCGTTGACCATTGGCGTGGTGTTTAGCCTGGGGTTTGGCATCCTGGCGGACAAGTTCGACAAAAAACGCTATATGCTGGTCGCCATCGTGGCCTTTATCGCCGGGTTTGTGGCCATTCCGCTGGTGAATAACGTGACGCTGGTGGTGTTGTTCTTTGCCCTGATTAACTGCGCCTATTCCGTCTTCTCAACGGTGCTGAAAGCGTGGTTTGCCGACGTGCTGACCTCCAGCGAAAAGGCGCGCGTTTTCTCACTCAACTACAGTTTCCTGAACATCGGCTGGACGATTGGGCCGCCGGTTGGCACTCTACTGGTGATGTACAGCCTGCAACTGCCGTTCTGGCTGGCGGCCTTCTGCGCCGCACTGCCGCTCGGGTTTATCCATTTCTTTGTGCAGAAAAGCGTAGCGTCTGACAGCGTGGAGGAAAAAGCGCCGTGGCAGCCCTCGGTGCTGCTAAAGGACCGGGCGCTGTTCTGGTACACGCTCTCCGGCCTGCTGGCGTCCTACGTGGGCGGATCGTTCGCCAGCTGCATTTCCCAGTATGTCCTCGCCGCGTATGCGGACAGCGATTTCGCAGAAAAGGTGGTGGCCGTTGTGTTGCCCGTCAACGCGGTGGTGGTGGTCTCCCTGCAATACGCGCTTGGCCGCAAGATCTCCGCCAGCAACATCCGCCCGCTAATGACTGCCGCGACGCTCTTTTTCATCCTCGGGCTGGGCGGGTTTATGCTTTCCGGCGAGAACCTGCTTTACTGGGGGATTGCGGCGGCGATTTTCACCCTGGGTGAAATTATTTATGCTCCGGGTGAATACATGCTGATCGACAATATCGCCCCGCCGGGCATGAAGGCGAGCTACTTCTCCGCCCAGGCGCTGGGCTGGCTGGGCGCGGCGGCGAACCCGATGATCACCGGGCTCATCCTGACCCATCTGCCGCACTGGTCGTTATTTATTATTATGATGGCCGCCATTATTGCGGCATGGCTGATGGTTTTGCGCGGGATGCGCGTGAAAAGTGAAGATAGCGTGTCGGGTGGCGCTGCGCTTACCCGACCTGGAAAACCCTAATCCCACGCCGGGTAAGGCTAAGCCCCAACCCGGCAAATCCGACAGCCTAGTGGTGCAACATCTCCTCCACCACCTGCTCTTTGTACATCTCGTTCGGGTAGTAGGTCGGCCAGTTATCCATCTCTTTCAGCAGCGCCTCGTGGGAGGTGTTGCCCATAAAGATATGGAAGTGTGAAGAGGCTTTCGGCCCGATGGTATGATCGCTGAACTGCACAAACTTAGGCGCCTGGCTTGCCTTATCCTTACATTCAAACAGGTAGCGCACGCCTTTTTTCCCCGACGCATAGGTCAGAATTTTATAGCCGCTGTAGTCGTAGCGGCAGCTGCTCATCGTTTTGCCTCTGTGGAATTCCATCACGTTGTTTTCAATGCCGATGGCGTCCACGTCCGTCGCGTAGCCCTTACGGTAGTAGGCTTTCACCTCGGCAGCGGATTTTTCCCCCTTCTGCGCTTTCTTTTCGAAAACCGGATCCAGCGAACCATCAAGCAGGAACGGGTAAACAGACTGCCAGGTCCCGTCCCAGTCAGACAGCGTCCTGTCCCTGACGTCTTTATCCTCAAAGACGCCGTTTGCCGCCTTCTGTTCCGCCTCCGTCATCTGATGACCGTGCGAATGGGCAAAAAGCGAGCCGCTTACCAGCAGCGTTCCCAGAGTCAGCGCAATTTTTCCAAGTTGTGCAGCCACAGCAAAACCCTCATTCCGTGTTATAAGAATGAGGATGTTATAGTATAACATTTCAGATCGCAACCAGTCCGCGAACCCCCTCCTGCTCCATGTTCTCACCGCGCCCCTGCTGGACGATGCTGCCGCGCGACATCACCAGATAGCTGTCGGCCAGCTCCGCCGCAAAATCATAAAACTGCTCCACCAGCAGGATCGCCATATCCCCCCGGTTCGCCAGGCTGCGGATCACCTGCCCAATCTCTTTAATCACCGACGGCTGTATACCTTCCGTGGGTTCATCCAGGATCAGTAACCGTGGACGGCTCGACAGCGCGCGACCAATCGCCAGCTGCTGCTGCTGACCACCGGAAAGATCGCCTCCGCGACGGTGTTTCATCTCCTTCAGCACCGGGAAAAGCTGCCAAATCTCCTCCGGCACGCTCCTTGCGTTTCCCGCGGAGAAGCGCGACAGTCCCATCAGCAGGTTTTCTTCTACGGTCAGACGCGGAAAAATCTCCCGCCCCTGCGGAACATACGCCACGCCGGACTGCACCCGCTGGTGCGGTTTACTGTGAGTGATGGTCTTTCCCTGCCAGACCACCTCCCCGGCTTTCACCGGGATCAGCCCCATCAGGCACCTCAGCAGTGTGGTTTTCCCTACCCCGTTGCGCCCCAGCAGGCAGGTAACTTCCCCGACCACCGCCTCAAAGCTCACCCCGCGCAGAATATGACTTCCGCCGTAGTACTGATTCAGCTCGTTAACCTGTAACATCCCCTCTCCTTAGCGTCCCAGATAGACGTCAATCACCTGCTCATTGGCCTGTACCTCGCGAAGCGAGCCTTCGGCCAGTACGCGCCCCTGATGCAGCACCGTGACGTGGTCGGCGATGGTCTCGACGAAGCCCATATCGTGCTCAACCACCATCAGCGAATGCTTGCCTGCCAGAGTTCGGAACAGCTCGGCTGTGTATTCCGTCTCTGCGTCGGTCATACCGGCGGCGGGTTCGTCCAGCAGCAACAGATGCGGATCCTGCACCAGCAGCATGCCGATCTCCAGAAACTGCTTCTGCCCGTGGGAAAGCAGCCCGGCGCGGCGATCGCGCTCGCTGCCAAGCCGTAGCAAAACCAACATCTCGTCAATGCGGTCGCGCTGCTCGCCGCTTAGCGTAGCCCGCAGGCTCGCCCAGACGGACCTGTCGGCTTTCATGGCGATTTCGAGGTTTTCCCCTACGGTCAGCGCTTCAAACACGGTCGGTTTCTGGAACTTACGGCCAATGCCCTGACGGGCAATGGCCGCCGGTTCAAGGGCTGTCAGATCGATGGACTGATCGTAAATAGCCTTCCCGCTTTTTGGCCGGGTTTTGCCGGTGATCACGTCCATCAGCGTAGTTTTACCGGCGCCGTTAGGGCCAATGATGCAGCGCAATTCTCCAATGCCGATATTAAGTGAGAGATCGGTCAACGCCTGAAAACCATCGAAACTGACGTTAATGGCCTCGAGCTGTAACACCGGATCGGTCTGCTCACGGTAACGATCGCCCGGTAGCTGGCGGGTAAAGAGTCCTTCAGAGGGCTGCATTAATTCTCTCCCTTACGAAACAGACCGAACACGCCGCGCGGTAAAAAGAGCGTCACGGCGATGAAAATCAGCCCAAGAAACAGTTGCCAGTACTCCGGCATCGCCACGGTGAAAAAGCTCTTCGCACCATTGACCAGTGCCGCACCAATCACCGGGCCTACCAGGGTGCCGCGCCCGCCCAACGCCACCCAGATGGCCGCTTCAATCGAGTTGGTCGGCGACATTTCACCCGGGTTGATAATACCCACCTGCGGAACGTACAGCGCGCCCGCCAGACCACACAGTACGGCGGAAAGCGTCCAGACCAGCAGCTTGAAGCCGCGCGGATCGTAGCCGCAGAACGTCAGACGGTTTTCCGCATCGCGCACCGCCGTTAAAATGCGACCAAATTTACTCTTCGCCAGCGCGTAGCCTGTGCCCAGGGCCAGAAGCAGCAGCATGACCGTTGCGAGAAACAGCGCGATCCGCGTGGTAGTCGCCGTAACGGAAAACCCGAGCAGCGTGGTAAAGCCGGTAAAGCCGTTATTGCCGCCAAAACCGGTTTCGTTGCGAAAGAACAGCAGCATGCCCGCATAGGTCAGCGCCTGGGTCATGATGGAAAAATAGACCCCTTTTATCTTCGAGCAGAAAGCAAACCAGCCGAAGACCAGCGCCAGCAGGCCGGGGATCGTCACGATTAACACCAGCGCCCAGGCAAAATGCTGCGTTCCCCACCAGAACCAGGGCAGTTCGCTCCACGAGAGAAACGACATAAACGCGGGCAGCCCGTCCCCGGCCGCCTGGCGCATCAGGTACATGCCCATCGCATAGCCGCCCAGGGCGAAGAATATGCCGTGCCCCAGCGAGAGCATACCGGCATAGCCCCAGACCAGATCGAGGGCCACGGCGACAATTGCGTAGCAGAGGATCTTGCCGATAAGCGTCAACATCCACGTCGAAACGGCCAGCGGATGGGTGGCGGGTAACAGCGCGAGAAAAGGCAGCACCAGCAGCGCCGCAACCAGCAGACTGCCGAAGATTTGCGCGGTGCGCGGTGCCCTGCGCGCCAGAGTTAAGGTCAATGGCTGGCTCATCAGTCTGTCACCCTCCCTTTAAGTGCGAATAACCCCTGCGGACGTTTCTGGATAAACAGAATGATCGCCACCAGAATCAGGATCTTGCCCAGCACGGCGCCCATCTGCGGTTCAAGAATTTTATTGAAGATCCCCAGACCAAAGGCCGCCGCGACGCTACCGGCCAGCTGGCCGACGCCGCCGAGCACCACCACCAGGAACGAATCGATGATGTATCCCTGGCCCAGCTCCGGCCCCACGTTCCCCAGCTGGGATAACGCCACGCCGCCCAACCCGGCAATGCCGGACCCGAGGCCAAATGCCAGCATATCTACCCGTCCGGTGGGAACGCCGCAGCAGGCCGCCATGCTGCGGTTTTGCGTCACCGCCCGCACGTTGAGACCCAGACGCGTTTTGTTCAGAATGAGCCAGGTGAAGAACAGCACCAGCAGCACAAAGCCGAGCACCACAATACGGTTCCAGGGCAGCGTCAGGTTGGCGAAAACCTGCACCCCGCCGGACAGCCATGCCGGGTTAGCGACCTCAAGGTTCTGAGCGCCAAAGGTCATGCGGACCAGCTGGATAAGCATCAGGCTTATCCCCCAGGTGGCGAGCAGGGTTTCCAGCGGGCGGCCATAAAGATGGCGTATCACCGTGCGCTCCAGCACCATTCCGATGCCTGCGGTCAGGCAAAACGCCACCGGCAGCGCCACCACCGGATAAAGCGCCAGCCACTGAGGCATCCACTGCGCCATTACCTGCTGCACCATCCAGGTGGCATACGCCCCGAGCATCAGCATTTCACCGTGAGCCATGTTAATCACCCCCAGCAGACCATAGGTGATAGCCAGCCCGAGCGCGGCCAGCAAGAGTACCGACCCCAACGACAGGCCCATGAAGGCCTGCCCCAGCAGTTCGCCCCACATCAGCCGGTGCTGAATACGCTCCAGGCTCTCAGCGGCGGCGGCACGTACCCGTGCGTCCGGCTCGGTTTGCGTTTGGGTGAACGGCGTCAGCGTGGCCTGCACGTCCGGATCGTCAGACTGTCCTAACAGCTCAACAGCCTTGAGCCGTACTTCAGCCTGTGGGCTCGTCAACTGGAGGTTTGCCAGCGCCAGCATCAGCGACTGTCGGGTGACGTCGTCCGTTTCGCTACTGGCCCGCTGTTGCAGAAAGCCGAGCATATCCGGCTGGGCGTCACGCTGAAGTTGCCGCGCGGCATGACGCCTTTCTGTGACACTGTCACTGACAAGCTGATGCGTCGCCAGCGCCGTGACGGTTAACACGCGCAGTCGGTTGGTCAGCCGCACGGCTTTGGTCGTGCCTTCAGCGCTTTTTGCCGCGCCCAGGGCAACCATTTCGCCGTCGATGCGGGTAAATGCCTTCTTCTGGCTGTCGGTATAAAGGTTCTCCTGTTGCAGCGCCTTAAGCAGCGGCAAACGTGCAGGTTCCGGCGTGGCTGCCCAGCGGATCAGCATGGCGGTTTGCTGGCTGCGGCTAGCGGCAACGAAATCATCGGCATCCGATGCCTGCGCCATCCCTGGCAGCAGTCCGGTAAGCCACACAATCGCAATCATCATGCGTATGGCGTTCATGACGTCTCTCCCTGGTGGTGGCTTAGTTGCTGGCGGTTTTCATCGGCTGGTCAGGCTTTTTGTCATTCCCGGCGATAAACGGGCTCCACGGCTGAGCGCGTACCGGCTGTTCGGTTTGCCAGACGACGTTGAACTGGCCGTTGCCTTCAATTTCACCAATCATGACGGGCTTATGCAGGTGGTGGTTGGTGGCGTCCATGGTCAGCGTAAAGCCAGACGGCGCGTTGAACGACTGGCCCGCCATTGCCGCGCGCACTTTGTCCACGTCGGTTGTTCCCGCTTTTTCAACCGCCTGCGCCCACATATGCAGGCCAACGTAAGTCGCTTCCATCGGATCGTTGGTGACCACGTTATCGGCATTCGGCAGCTTATGGGCTTTCGCGTAGGCTTTGTAAGCCGCGACAAAGGTCTGGTTGGTCGGGTTGTCGACGGATTCAAAGTAATTCCACGCCGCCAGGTTACCCACCAGCGGTTTGGTATCAATGCCGCGCAGTTCTTCCTCACCCACCGAGAACGCCACCACCGGCACGTCCGTGGCTTTCAGCCCCTGGTTCGCCAGTTCTTTATAGAAAGGCACGTTGGAATCACCGTTGATAGTGGAGACCACCGCCGCTTTGCCGCCCGTGGAGAACTTTTTGATACTGGCGACAATGGTCTGGTAATCGCTATGACCAAATGGGGTGTAGACCTCTTCAATATCTTTATCTTCAACGCCTTTCGAGTGCAGGAAGGCGCGCAGGATCTTGTTCGTAGTGCGCGGGTAAACGTAGTCCGTACCCAGCAGGAAGAATCGCTTCGCGCTGCCGCCGTCCTCGCTCATCAGGTACTCCACCGCCGGGATCGCCTGCTGGTTAGGCGCCGCGCCGGTATAGAAGACGTTAGGTGACATCTCTTCACCTTCATACTGCACCGGATAGAACAGCAAACCGTTCAGCTCCTCAAAAACCGGCAGAACCGATTTACGCGATACGGAGGTCCAGCAGCCAAACACCACGGCGACCTTATCCTGGCTCAGAAGCTGGCGGGCCTTTTCGGCAAACAGCGGCCAGTTGGATGCCGGGTCAACCACCACCGGCTCCAGCTTTTTCCCGAGCACGCCGCCTTTAGCATTGATTTCATCGATGGTCATCAGGGCGACATCTTTCAGGGGCGTTTCTGAAATGGCCATCGTACCGGAGAGAGAGTGCATAATCCCGACTTTAATGGTCTCTGCGGCCTGGACGCCAAAGCTCATTCCCATGGCGATGACGGAGGCGGACAAGGTGAACGCTTTAATAAAGGTACGACGGTGCATATTTTCACTCCTGAAAAGAAAGCTGTGCGAAGACGTCCGTTACCGCCGGACGCAGAAAAAAGTAACGCCAGTTTCAGGAGAGCAAAAACAGTGCCAGGTTGCAGAGACAGGATTTTAAAGGGATCGAAGAGAGGAGTGACGGGAAACGACTCAGAATGGTACAGCGCTGCACTGTAATAATGCAGCGCTGTAAACGGCGTTACCAGACGTCGCTGGCGATTTGCGTTACCAGGCGAACTTTATCCCACTGTTGGGCTTCGCTCAGGCTGTTACCCTCTTCCGTAGAAGCAAATCCGCACTGCGGGCTGAGGCAAATCTGCTCTTTCGCCACGTAGCGCGCAGCCTCTTCCAGACGCGCTTTCACCCCTTCCGGGTTCTCCAGTTCACCGTGTTTGGTGGTGATCAGCCCCAGAACCACCTGCTGTTTACCCGGGCGCACAAAACGCAGTGGCGCGAAGTCCCCGCTACGGTCGTTGTCGTACTCCAGGAAGAACGCGTCGACGTTCACCGTGCCGAACAGCACCTCCGCCACCGGCTCATAGCCGCCCTCGGAAATCCAGGTTGAGCGGAAGTTGCCGCGGCAGACGTGCAGCCCGACGGTCAGATCGTCCGGTTTGCCCTCCAGCGCCTTATTCAGCACCCGGGCATAGGTCCGGGCAAGTTCGTCTGCATCGTCACCGCGCTCGCGGATCTGGCGGCGCTGGTCCTCCGAACAAAGATAGGCCCAGACGGTGTCATCCAGCTGCAGATAGCGGCAGCCTGCATCGTAAAAGGCCCGAATGGCATCGCGCCAGGTGGTCGCCAGATCGTCAAAGTAATCCTTCAGATCCGGGTAGACCGTAGCATCAATATCCTTGCGGCCACCGCGGAAGTGCAGCACGCTCGGGCTTGGAATGGTCATCTTCGGCTGTGCATTACCGCTAATGCTTTTGAGGTAGCGGAAATCTTCCAGCATAGGATGATCGCCGAAGCCCAGTTTGCCCGTTACGCGCACGCCATGGGCTTTAGTCTGCACCCCGTTGAACTGAATGCCCTGCTGGGAATCATAACGCTCCACGCCCTGTAGCCCGTCAAAGAAGTCAAAGTGCCACCAGGCGCGGCGGAATTCACCGTCCGTTACCACATGCAGACCGCAGGCGCACTGCTGCTCGACAACATGACGAATGGCCTCGTCCTCAACCGCGCGAAGCTGCCCGGCATCGATTTCACCGCTGGCAAATTGCAGACGGGCCTGTTTAATGGCATCCGGGCGTAAAAAACTGCCGACTACATCGGCGCGGTACGGAGCATGGTGTCGCTGCATGGAAATCTCCTCTGTCTGTCGGCGTTAATTGCCCACAGTGATAATTCATCTCTTGAATTTTTAGACTTCTGGATGTCTAAACGTCCTGAAAAGATGTCATACCGGCTCGCCGCCGACAAACGAGAAAATTTCATCTGTGTTGAAATAAATTCATGTTCACAGAGCGGGTGATGAAGATCCTGCAAACGCGAACCGCTCATCTTCCCAGCCGGTCATGCCCCCGAGCATAATCTTAACCGGCAGACCCAGACGCGCCAGCTTTAGGGCCGCCCTGTCCGCCCCGTTGCAGTGCGGGCCTGCACAATAGACGACAAACAGCGTGCCCTCCGGCCACGCTTTCATCCGCTCTGCGGTGATCTGGCTCCAGGGTAAATGCAGCGCGCCGGGCAGATGCCGCCGGGCAAAATGTTCAGGCTTTCCGACAACGTGCAGCAGAACAAAGTCCTGCTCACCGCTGGATACCGCGTGATGGACATCGGCGCAGTCCGTCTCGACACTCAGACGACGCAGAAAATGTCCCACAGCTTCCTGCGGCTCAGCAGCCGGAAATTCAGTAACATAGCTCATGAATCTTCCTCATTTGTGGTGTTTGTGTTAACACTACTCTATCCCTTAATTCAGCCAATGAATGCGTCCGCCTATGCCAGAAAACAGCAAAAAGATGACAAACTTAAGACATCCCTCGCCGCGCGCGGTCGTGCTGGCATATGACGGTTTATGTACCTTTGAGTTTGGCGTGGCGGTAGAAATCTTTGGCTTGCCGCGCCCGGAGATGGGCGATGACTGGTATCAGTTTGCCGTGGCGAGCGTGGATGATGGCGAACTCCGGGCAACGGGCGGGATCCGTATTCTGGCCGATGGCGATCTGGGTCTGCTGGAGACGGCGGATCTGGTTGTCGTTCCTGGCTGGCGAGGGCTGGACGAACCCGTACCGGAAGCGCTCTGCCAGGCGCTCCGCGCGGCGCATGCCCGCGGCTGCCAGCTACTCTCGATCTGTTCTGGCGTTTTCGTTCTGGCAGCCTCAGGCCTGCTTGACGGGCGGAAGGCAACCACCCACTGGCGCTACACGCAAGCGCTGAAAACACGCTATCCCGCCATTACCGTGGTCGAAGATGTGCTCTACCAGGACGAAGGCGACATTCTCACTTCCGCCGGAAGCGCCGCGGGGATTGATCTGTGCCTGCACGTGGTGCGCCGGAATTATGGTATGGAAGTGGCAAACCGCGTGGCGCGTCGGCTGGTGATCCCGCCCCATCGGGACGGCTCGCAAACCCAGCAGCTTAGCCGACCGGTGGCTCAGTTGCGGGAGAGCCAGCGCCTGGGCCAGTTGTTTGATTATCTTCACCAGCATCTGGCTGTTTCCCATACCGTCGAATCGCTGGCCCTGCGGGTGGGTATGAGTCAGCGCACCTTTCTGCGCCGTTTCCAGGACGCGACCGGAACAACGCCCGCGCGCTGGTTATTGACTGCGCGATTGCAGCGGGCAAAAGATTATCTCGAAAACAGTCGGCTCAGCATCGACAATATTGCGGAACAAACCGGATTTGGACAAAGCGCCACGCTGCGCCACCATTTCCGGCAGCAATTTGCGCTTTCACCCGCGCAATATCGCAAACAATTTTTACCAGTACGATAAACGGGCAAAAAAAAACCGCCATAATCTGGCGGTAAATGCTTGCATGGATAGATTTGTATTTTGGTATCTACGCTCCGGTATTCCATACCGGGATGTGGATCACCTGCAATCTACCACTGTGAGCCTCAACGAAGCATAAACGAATCGATTAACCCGCTTTGGTATTAATTTGCAGATAACGCATCAGCCCCTGCTCTGCACTCTGGCGGGCATCATCATTAATCGCTTCGAGATAAAACGCACGAGAGACCCCATACGGCGCCTGCTCGGATGGGTAAACAGCGAACTGGAAGGTTTTGCCCCTCGCCTTATTGGTACAGCCCAGCTCCCAGCGATCTTCACTTACCTGGGTGCTATTACATTCGACACGTCCGTAATCGCTGGTTAAATACGATCCGACACGGCTTTTTGCTGACTGAATATATTCTGGTTCTTCATTTGAATAGATGCTGGCCGCAGCACCCACCGCAACCACTACGCCCAGAAGTGATAGCACGATTATTTTTTTCATTTATTCGATCCAATCCTTAGCCAGAAAAATCTTATTGTAAATGATTTCCCAATAAATCTAGCTTCTCTTTGCATACCAGAAATGGGAGTTTACAACGACGATATTGCTTTTAAGAATAGTCTTAAGTGAGTTTTATGGCGACCACAATTTTTGACAGTCTATTTTCTCAAATTTAAAGAGTCGAATAATTACTCTATGAAATTATCTCTACGATGACCGTAGCGTATTTTCGGGGGTAAAAGATGTTCAGAAAAGGCTTTTCGCTACTGCTGCTGATTAGTGCACTGTTGTCGGGGCAGATTATGGCAGAGCACAAAGGGCATGAATTTGTGTATGTGAAAAACGCCGACCATCAGCTTCGTCATGAAGCTGACAGCGACGAGTTACGCAGCGCAGCAGAGGAGTCTGCGGAGGGGTTGCGCGAGCACCATGCCTGGCAGAAATCGCGCAAACCGGATACCCACTCTGCGGGTTAGCTGCCTTTACGCTTCGGCAGGGTCTTCATCAAATCGTCAGGGCTGACGGAGGCCACAATGCTGCCCGGAGACGGCATTTTGAAGATGTGATTCTTCATCTTGCCGATAACGTGCATTTCACACGGACGGCAGTCAAACTTCAGCGTCAGTACTTCATCGCCATTCACCAGCTGCATCGGCGTCGCTTTCCAGCTTTTAATATTCCCTTTCGCCTGTTTCGGACAAAGGTTAAAGGCAAACCGCAGGCAGTGTTTGGTGATCATCACCGGCACATCGCCCTTCTCTTCATGCGCTTCATACGCGGCGTCAATCAGTTGCACGCCGTGACGATGGTAAAACGCACGCGCTTTGTGGTTGTAAACGTTCGCAAGGAAAGAGAGATGCGTGTCCGGGTAGACCGGCGCAGGCACCGCTTCGGCCTTACGACTGCCGCGCGGATAGTTTGCCAGGCGTGCTTCATCCAGCATCTCAGCCGTTTCACGGCGGAACTGGTTCAGCAGGCTGTTCGGCACGAACAGCGCATCCGGCAGATTCACCTCAATATTGCGCGCATAATAAATGGTCTGCCCGAGCTTCGCTACGCCATCCTTGAGGTTGCTAAGCGCTTTCTCCGCATTGTTCGCCACCTCGAACAGGCCATCGAGCGTATGCGTCACGCTGATGCCGTCTTCGCAGGTCATGGTCAGGATCAGCTGCTCTTCCCAGCCACCCAGCGCGATATCCACCGCAATGCGACGCTCGCTGGAGGTCTTGAGCAAGGCCTGCTGCCAGTTGTGATCCAGGTTACGGTTCAGCGCCGCATTCGGGCGGGCTTTGTAAAGGTCGGCAGGCATTTCGTTCGGCCAGACGCGATAACGATTTTCGCCGGTTTTCTCCACCGTATTGGCGCGAAAACCAACCACTTCACGTTTGATCAGCACGTTGAGGCCATCGCCGTTCGCCAGCGGCTCTGTAACCTGAACGTCAAGATGATCCTTCGCCACTTTCAGCACTTCACCCACCGGCAGACCAATAAACTTCGGTGAATCGAACGCGCCAATATCCCCTTTGCGCGCATTAACGAAATAATCCGTACTGCCGCGGTGGAAAGTTTTGTCCGTCGACGGAATAAAGAAATGCTCTGTACGACCGGCGGACGCGCGCGCCAGGTCACCGCGATCCTCGATGATGGCATCCAGCATCTGACGATAATGGGCGGTGATATTTTTCACGTAGCTCATGTCCTTGTAGCGGCCTTCAATTTTGAAGGAGCGTACGCCGGCATCGATCAGCGCGCCGAGGTTTGCCGTCTGATCGTTATCTTTCATCGACAGCAGGTGTTTTTCGAATGCCACCACGCGGCCCTGATCGTCTTTCAGGGTATACGGCAGACGGCAGGCCTGAGAGCAGTCGCCGCGGTTAGCGCTGCGCCCCGTCTGGGCGTGAGAGATATTACACTGCCCGGAATAGGCCACGCAAAGCGCACCGTGGATAAAGAATTCAATGGTCGCGTCGGTGGTCTGGTGGATATCGCGGATCTGGTTAAGGTTCAGCTCGCGCGCCAGAACAATCTGCGTAAACCCGACGTCTGAAAGAAACTTCGCCTTCTCAACGGTGCGGATATCGCACTGGGTGCTGGCGTGCAGCTCAATTGGCGGGATATCCAGTTCCAGAACACCCATATCCTGAACGATCAGAGCGTCAACGCCGGTCTGGTAGAGATCGGTAATAAGACGCTGCGCGGGCTCCAGCTCATCATCATGAAGAATGGTGTTCAGGGTCACGAACACCTTCGCCCCGAAACGGTGGGCGAACGGTACCAGTTCGGCAATGTCGCGCAGGCTATTGCTGGCGTTATGACGGGCACCGAAGCCTGGGCCGCCAATGTAGACGGCATCCGCACCGTGAAGAATGGCTTCACGGGCAATGGCGGCGTCGCGGGCCGGGCTTAGCAGTTCAAGATGATGGGGGTGCAGGCGCATACTTCGTCGTTATCCGTTATGGTCAAAATGGCGGCTATTGTAGTCAGAAGTCTGTGCCAGTGAAACCGTTTTGCGACGCTTTAGCGGGGATAATGGATCAGAGAGTGAAAATGCACCGTCCGGGTGCTGCTGTTGCGGTACGCGTGCGGTTTATCGCCGGCAAAACGCACGCCTGAATCAGCGTATAGAGTGCGCCAGACACCGTCGATATGCATATCCAGCTCACCGCTTATCACCACCACGTGTTCAATCACCCCGGCTTCGTGCGGCGTGGACTCACTCAGCGCGCCGGGCGACAGGGTGATGGAGAAATGGTCGAACTTAAGCTGTTCATCCCAGGGGAAAAGCGGTTTCACCACCATCGCCTGCTGCTGCGGATCGAACACCGCCTGCGGTTCGCTCTCTGGAGTGATAAACGCCGAAAAAGGTACGTTCAGCCCGGTAGCAATTTTCCACAAGGTTGAGACCGTCGGGCTGGACTCATTGCGTTCGATTTGCCCAAGCATCGCTTTCGACACGCCCGTCTCTTCCGCCAGTTTCGACAGGCTCCAGCCCCGCGCCTGACGCAGCGCTTTCAGTGTGGTTGCCAGATGTTGAGTGATATCCATGGTTCCTCCCGTTGCAGCAAAGCATACCACTTGTACGCTATAGCGCACAGTGATACCTTATCCCGGACGTTATAACGCACAACGGAGTTCACATGCGATCGACTGCCTCTCTCTTTCCTGCCGTGCTGGCCGGTTTTGTTGCCGTTCTGGTGGGCTACGCCAGCTCTGCCGCCATTATCTGGCAGGCGGCTGCGGCGGCGGGCGCCAGTACACAGCAAATCGCCGGATGGATGACCGCGCTGGGGCTCGGGATGGGGATCAGCACGCTTGCATTGTCGTGGTGGTATAAAGCCCCGGTGCTGACCGCCTGGTCGACTCCTGGCGCGGCGCTGCTCGCCACCAGCCTGCAAGGCGTGACGCTGGCGGAAACCATAGGGGTATTTATATTTGCGAATGCGCTGATTCTGCTGTGCGGCGTCACTGGCCTGTTTGCCCGGTTGATGAAACTGATCCCGCACTCGCTTGCCGCCGCTATGCTGGCAGGCGTGCTGTTACAGTTTGGCCTGAAGGCATTCAGCAATCTTGAGGGACACGTGCTTCTTTGCGGCAGTATGCTGGCCGCCTGGCTGGTGGCTAAAGCCGTGGCGCCCCGGTATGCCATTGTCGCCACGCTGCTGGTGGGGGTGTTCGTGGCCTGGGCTGGAGGTGACGTTGTCACGAGTAAAATGACGTTATCGGTGATCATGCCGGAATTCATTGCCCCTGCGTTCACCTTCACCAGCCTGATCAGCATCGGCTTACCCTTCTTCCTGGTGACCATGGCGTCGCAGAATGCGCCCGGCTTCGCCACCATGCAGGCATCGGGCTATCCGCTGGCGGTCTCACCGCTGATCGTTGCCACCGGCGGGCTGGCGCTGCTGTTGTCCCCCTTCGGCGTCTATTCCATCTGCATCGCCGCCATCACCGCCGCCATCTGCCAGAGCCCGGACGCCCACCCGGATGCCAGTAAACGCTGGCTGGCAGCGGCGGCCGCAGGTGGGTTTTATCTGCTGGCGGGGGTGTTCGGCGGGTCGATTTCGGGGCTGATGGCCGCCCTGCCGCTGAGCGGCATCCAGACGCTGGCCGGGCTGGCCCTGCTCGGCACTATCAGCGGGAGTTTGTATCAGGCACTGAATCATGAAGCAGAGCGCGACGCGGCGATCGTCACCTTCCTGATGACCGCCAGCGGCGTCACGCTCCTGGGAATTGGCTCCGCTTTCTGGGGGCTGGTGCTGGGTGGGATCTGTTACGCTGTCTTCTCACGCCTTCGCCGCGCGTAGCTGTGACGGCGTGATGCCGGTCATGCTGCGAAAACGGTTACTGAAATGGCTGGCGGAGTTAAATCCGCAGGCAAGCGCGATGTCGGTGAGCGGCGTGGTCGTGTGCTGAATCAGCGCTTTGGCCTTCTCCATGCGGCGCTGCATGACGTACTGATGCGGCGCCAGCCCCATCGACTGGCGGAACATCCGCGCAAAGTGATACTCACTGAGTGCGGCCTGGCCCGCCAGTTCCGCCAGCGTTAAGGGTTGCGCCAGATTTTCCTCGATAAAGGCCAGCACGTTGCGCAGCACAAACGGCGATAGCCCGCCGGTGACCACCGGTAACTTCCACTGGACGCTGGAATAGTGCTGGACCAAATGCGTCAGTAATAAGGTCGACGCAGTGCTCAGGGTGAGCTGATTGGCGTTTTGCTGCCAGTCGCAGCCGAGCAAAAACTGGCGATAAAGGGCGGTGATTTTCGGATCGCTGCCGAAGATTTTTTCCTCCAGCGTCAGCGATAGCGGTCGTTTATCCCAGATTTTCTCCCCCACGTCCCGCAGGTGTTCATCGGTGCAGTAGAGGTGCACGAACGACAGGTCATCACGAATATCCCATGTGGATTCGCTCTCTTCCGGCATCAGACAAAAACGGTCCGGCCCACCGCCATTTTTCCAGCCACCCGGCGTTTTTTGATAGCTTTCATAGCCATCCGCCACGTACAGGCTAAGGGTGTGATGGTTGCTTTTCACGGTGATCGTGTCGTGCTTGTTGTACCACGCCGCCAGTTGAATGCCAGTATTGAGCGCGACGGTTTCCCGCAGCACTGCATTTTTTTGGCGTAACGTTTCAAAGGTGTCGTAAACGAGAGACATGGCCGTAAACAGGTGATTAATCAGACTGTCAGTCTAAGAAGTGTTGCAGCCTGTTACCAGCCATTGTGCGAGAAAAAAGCGCAAGAATTTGCAAGTCCGGCGCAAGGCGATGAAAGCCGGGGCCCCCTTCTTTCGCCACACTGTTGTTTTTCGCGGTATGAGAAGAGAGACACCATGAACGCATTACTCTATGGGCTGGTTGTTGTTATCTGGGGCACGACCTGGATCGCCATTTTTTTACAACAGGGGCCGGTTGCAGCGCCGGTCTCCATTTTCTGGCGCTTCGCCGTGGCCAGCGCCACGATGATGATCGTCCTGGTCGCCCTTCGTCGCCTGCGCAGGCTGGCGCTGCGGGATCATCTCTATTGCATGCTTCAAGGTTGCTGCGTTTTCTGTTTCAACTTCTGGTGCTTTTACACCGCCGCCGCCCATATCAATACCGGCCTTGAGTCGGTGATTTTCTCGATGGCCGTACTGTATAACGCCATCAACAGCTTTATCTTCTTCGGCCAGCGTCCACCCGCGCGCTTCTGGACGGCGGCAGCGCTGGGGCTTATCGGGATCATTACCCTGTTCTGGAACGATCTGCTCGCCAGCGGCTGGAGCGCGTCATTGCTTACGGGCATCGGGCTTTCCGCCCTCGGCACCTACGGCTTCTCGCTGGGGAATATGATCAGCATGCGTCATCAGCGAAACGGGCTGGAAACCATGACCACCAATGCCTGGGCGATGCTGTATGGCACCGTCGTGATGGGCCTTATCGCTCTCTTCAGGGGCGATAGCTTTATGCCGGAATGGACGGTGAGCTATATGGGGGCGCTGCTCTATCTTGCGCTGTTTGGCTCGGTGATTGCCTTCGGCGCCTACTTTACGCTGGTAGGCCGCATTGGTCCCGGTAAGGCCGCGTACAGCACCCTGCTGTTCCCGCTGGTGGCGCTGTCGATTTCAACGGTGTACGAGGGTTACGTGTGGCATATCAACGGGATCGTCGGCCTGCTGTTGATATTGGGGGGAAATATGGTGATGTTTACGAAACCGGAAACCTGGTTCCGCCGCCTGCTGACGGCATAAAATAACGGCCTGCGTAAATGCAGGCCGTTTTTTATTATTTTGCTGTCTGATGGACATCAAACATGGTGGCATCGGTCGCCATATCATCCACAACCTGTTTCAGTGTGGCGAATCCCAACGGCGTGTTCTCGTTGGCAAGCTCTTTACCTTCACCTTTACGAACAACTTTAACTACCGGTTTGTTCGTGGCGGCATCAATCAGCTCACCTTCAAAGAAAAGATGCGTATCCATGGTGCGATGGCCAGTTGCCATCTGCGTACCCGCAACCAGCAGCGCGACGGGCACCACTTCATAGAACTGCAAACCTTCTTTCTCTGAGCTCACACCCGTGATGGCGCCGCGGAAGATCAGGCTATGTTTGCCCGGCGTCGTCACAATTGGCTTACGCTGGCCAATCGCGTTTTTTAATGTGTTATTGGTGTAACTCAACAATTCATCAAGCGTTTTTTGCCCAAGCTGTGTGGTTGGCTTTGGTGTCGGATAATAGGTTATCGGGGTCCAGATAATACTGTCGTAGTTCGCCGGATCATAGGAAGGATCGACCCAACGCAAGGTTGGTTTCCCGGTTGCTGATGTCATCTCCTGCAAGTCAGAGTAATCTTTTAAAAAGCCTGAATATTGATCGGGGGCTGCGACTTTTGACGCACAGCCAGAAAGGGCCAACAGGCCAGAAAGCACTGCAACTTTAAAAAAAGTGGAAGTACGCATGATGGAGTTCCGAGTTATCTGCAAGTATGCACTTGAAGTTATAACAAAAAACAGAGGGAAATGTTGTGGCAAAAAATGACGGGGAAGGCACAAATTGTAAAAATAGTGCCCGGACGGATCCGGGCAGAAAAATATTACTGTTTTATATCTACCTGCCAGAACAGATGTTTGCCGAAGGGATCGATTTCATAGCCCGTGACCTCTTTTCTGACTGGCTCAAAAATGGTCGAGTGGGCAATCATAACCGCCGGCATTTGATCGTGCATCATCTGCTGCGCCTGCTTGTACAGCGCCACGCGTTTTTCGCGATCGGTTATCGATTTTGCTTCGGCAATCAGGTTATCAAACGGCTTATAGCACCATTTGGCCGAGTTCGACCCGCCGTTGGCGGACGTACAGGTAAACAGTGGTCCGAAGAAGTTATCCGGATCGCCCGTCGCCGTTGTCCAGCCCATCAGCGCAGCCTGATGCTCCCCGCCCTTCACGCGCTTCAGGTATTCGCCCCATTCGTAGGTCACGATTTTGGTCTGCACGCCTACTTTCGCCCAGTCCGCCTGGATCATTTCAGCCATACGCTTCGCGTTCGGGTTATACGGCCGCTGCACGGGCATAGCCCACAGATCGATGCTTACGCCGTTGGCAAATCCCGCCTCCTTTAACAGCGTTTTCGCTTTTTCTGGATCGTAATCGTAGTCTTTCAGCTCGCTGTCGGCACTCCAGACGCCAGGCGGCAGCAGGTTTTTCGCCGCCGTGCCGGTGCCGTGGAAGACCGCCTCAATGATGGCCGGTTTGTTAATCGCCATCGCCAGCGCCTGGCGCACTTTTACGTTATCCAGCGGCGGCTTTTGCGTGTTAAATGCCAGGAAACCGGTATTCAGACCGGCCTTGCTCATCAGGTTGATGTCTTTGTTAGCCTTCATACGCGGCAGATCCGCCGGGTTTGGGAACGGCATCACCTGGCACTCATTCTTCTCGACTTTGGCAAAACGCACCGAGGCGTCCGGCGTGATGGTGAACACCAGTCGATCCAGCTTCGATTTTCCCTGCCAGTAGTCCGGGAAGGCGGTAAAGAGGATGCGGGAATCCTTCTGATATTGCGCCAGTTTAAACGGCCCGGTGCCAATCGGCTGCATATCAACCTTTTCAGGCGTGCCCGCTTTCAGCATGGCATCGGCATACTCCGCCGACAGGATGGAGGCAAAATACCACGCCAGATCGGCAACAAACGGCGCTTCCGGGTGCGCCAGGGTGAAGCGCACGGTGCGATCGTCAACCTTATCAATGGCGGTAATCAGGCTGCCGAACTCCAGACTTTCGAAGTTGGAATAACTGCCGTTGGAGACGTTATGGTAGGGATGATTCACATCCTTCTGGCGCATAAACGAGAAAATCACGTCATCCGCGTTGAAGTCGCGCGTCGGCGTGAACAGTTTATTACTGTGGAATTTCACCCCTTTGCGCAGGTGGAAGGTGTAGACCTTACCATCCTCGCTCACCTCCCAGCTTTCCGCCAGGCTCGGCACCAGTTCGGTAGTGCCCGGTTTGAAATCGACCAGACGGTTATAAACCGGTACGGCGCTGGCGTCCACGCTGGTCCCCGACGTATAGAGCTGAGGATTGAAATTTTCCGGCGATCCTTCGGAGCAATACACCAGCGTTTTTGCCGCGACGGTGGAACTGACCGTCAGCGCAGCAAGCGCCAGCGTTATCATTGTGAATGTGCTTTTCATCATTTATTCCTGTCTTTTTAATTCGACGGCTAATTACTTCTTTTGCCATTTCATAAATAACATTAAAGTGATGGCGCAAACACATGAAAAATAAATACAGAAGGAAACACTATGGGCTCAGAACTCTCCAGACAATTAACCCAACGCTTTTTCCGCTATCTCGCCATCACCAGCCAGAGCGACCCGAAAGTCAAAACCCTGCCCTCCACCCCGGGCCAGCACGACATGGCGCGGGAGCTGGCGAAGGAGCTGGAAACGCTGGGGTTAGACGATATTGTGATTGATGAGTTCGCCACCGTTCCCGCCGTGAAAAAAGGCAATATTCCCGGCGCGCCGCGGATTGGTTTTATTACCCATATCGATACCGTTGACGTCGGTTTATCCCCGGATATTCATCCACAAATATTAACCTTTACAGGAGATGATCTCTGCCTGAATAAAGAAAAAGATATTTGGTTGCGCGTAAATGAGCACCCGGAAATTCTGGCTTATCCTGATGAGGAGATTATTTTCAGCGACGGAACCAGCGTATTAGGCGCAGATAATAAAGCGGCCGTCACCGTGGTCATGACGGTGCTGGAAAACCTCACTGCTGAACATAAGCATGGCGATATTGTGGTGGCGTTTGTGCCCGATGAAGAGATTGGTCTCTGTGGCGCGAAAGCGCTGGATTTGAAGCGCTTCGACGTCGATTTTGCCTGGACCATCGACTGCTGCGAGCTGGGGGAAATTGTTTACGAGAACTTTAACGCGGCGGCGGCTGAAATTCGCTTTACCGGCGTCACGGCGCACCCGATGTCCGCCAAAGGGGTGCTGGTCAACCCGCTGCTGATGGCAACGGATTTCATCAGCCATTTCGATCGCCAGCAAACCCCGGAATGCACCGAGGGGCGCGAAGGTTATATCTGGTTTAACGGCATCCAGGCCGGGCAAAACGAAGCGGTGCTGAAAGCCAACATTCGTGATTTTGACAAAGAGGGTTTTGCCGCCCGCAAGCAGCAAATTGCCGATGTGGCAGCGCGGATTGCTGCGCAGCATCCCACGGCAAACGTGGAGTATCGCATTGAAGATACCTACAGCAATATCAGCAATGCGATTGGCGAAGACCGCCGCGCGATCGACCTGATGTTCGAGGCGATGGAATCGCTCGGTATCACCCCAAAACCGATCCCCATGCGCGGTGGCACGGACGGGGCGGCCCTGTCAGCCAAAGGCTTGCTCACCCCGAACTTCTTCACCGGCGCCCATAACTTCCACTCAAAGTTTGAGTTTTTACCGCTGTCGTCGTTCGAGGCCTCCTGTCGCACGGCCTTGCAACTCTGTCTGCTGGCCGCGCGTTAAGCGGGCTTGCGTGCGAGCATGGTGGCGAAGCGCAGCTTGATACGGTTGCCGTTGGCATCGGTACGGTGGAGTTCCCCCACCTCTTCGTTGTACTTGATCAGCTCCCAGCCTTCGTAGTAGTGGCTCAGTTCACCGGTTTTGAAGGCAAACGGGAAGCCGACGGTGCACGGATAATCCTCCGTATCCATGGCGGCAACGATCAGGTTATAGCCGCCTGGTTTAGTGCAACGCTGCATATTGGCGATAAGACCAGGGATGGTTTTCGCTTCGAGAAACATCAACACGACGGTGGAAAGAATAAAGTCGTATTCGCCGTCAAAGGTCAGGTTGTTCAGATCCTTTATCGCCGTTTGCAGATTCGCGATCCCTTCCGCCGCCTTAATGCGCTCGATGTTATCGATGCTCATCGGGTTTTTATCCCACGCCGTCACGTCATAGCCGTTTGCAGCGAGGTAGAGGCTGTTACGGCCATTTCCGCTACCGAGATCGAGCGTTTTTCCCGGCTTAACAATGTCCGCGCAGAGCAGGACCTCTGAGTGCGTGCGGGTCAGCCCATATTTCTCAGTAAAGTAGTTTTCATCGACAGTCATTATTTTTCCTCAGATTGCATTAGCAGTGCCTTATCAGCGCGCACCAGAAGTTTGCCCTGCATCAGCAAGATAAAAGTACGGACCAGCAGCATCGCGATGATGATGTTGGTGAAAATAAACAGGGGAACCGCGAGGGCATGAAAGAACCCTGACGGACTGCTCTGCCCCAGATGTAAACCGGTGGTCGCCAGCGCCGACACCCCGAACGAGAAGCTCCAGAACGACACGTTGAACGGCTGCGACAGATACCACGGCATCAGACGCAGCATAAACAGGAGTTGCAACAGACCATAGCCGAAAAGCATTTTGGCGAAGGTGTCCGCTTCGCCGCCGTTGACGCTAAACCAGGCGCTACAGGCCACCAGGGCAGGCGCAAGCTGGATCCCGAGCGAAGTACGAAGCGCCGCGGGCAGTTCGCCCGCGCTGCGCAGGCGTTGCAGAATGACCGGCTCGAGGCTCAGCCAGGAAAAGACCCCGGCACCAAGGAACACCAGCCCCGCATCGTGGAAACCCAGCGCACCGCAGGCCATGGCGCTGATAAAATTGTTCGCTACCGTCGGCAGATACAGTCCCGGCGTCGTGGCCTCTTCCGGATGCTTACCGCGCCACAGCCCGGCGCTTTGCCAGGCGGCATACGCAAGCTGGATCACCACGCCTACGCTAAACAGCACCAGCGACACTGGTCGGCACCACGGCACAAAGCCAATGGCCACCAGTAGCGTTGTGGCTGGAAACAGGCTGACAAAACTGCTCATTACCGGATGCAGCATCTCGGCCAGCACGCTATGTGGAAACCGTACCGCACGGGTAAGAAACGCCACGCTCAGCAGGAACCAGATCGCCACCGCCAGCGCCACCAGGATGTCGCCCGGCCAGCGCGTCACCGGCCAGATAGTACCGGCATAACGCCAGGCGAACCCCATACCTATGGTACCCAGAACCATACCGAAATAACCGGCGGGCAAGTTAAGAACGCGTTGGTCTTGGTTATGCATTTTTTTTAAACTTTAAAATGTATTTTAAATGCCATTTTAAGGGGTTTACCGTGCAGACGCCAGCACTTCGAAACGCCAAAAGTTTGCTACGTTTAGTGAATGGCTTTTCAGGGAAAACACGATGACAAAATACAGGCTTAGCAATGAAACGCGTCTCTGGCGCTGGCAGGACGGATCAACGCCGTGCACAACCCTACTCAGACAGATTATTGCCGCAAAGGATTTTAACGATGTGACCAGCGGGACAAAAGGTGGTTGGGTTGAGGATGAACACGCGCTCGCCCAGGACGGGGATTGCTGGGTTTATGATGAAAACAGCGTGGTGTTTGCCGGGGCCAGGATATCCGGCAACGCCCGCCTCACCCAACCCTGCATCGTAAGCCACCGCGCACTCGTAGGCGGCAACAGCTGGCTTGACGCGGCAGAGGTGAGTCATGGCGCGGCAATAAGTGACAACGTCACTATCCAGCACTCCACCGTACGCGGGGAATGCCGTATCGCGGGTGACGCGCGGGTGCTGCATAACAGCATGGTGATTGCAGCCAAAGGGCTGACACCCGACCGTGAGCAGATCCTGCAGATTTACGACAGAGCCACGGTCAGCCAGTCGCGTATTGTGCATCAGGCGCAAATCTACGGCGATGCCATGGTGACCTGGGCCTTTGTTGAGCACCGCGCGGAGGTGTTCGACCGCGCCATTCTTGAGGGCAACGCGCTTAATAACGTCTGGGTGTGCGACTGCGCCAAAGTGTACGGCAACGCCCGCCTGCTGGCCGGTTTAGAGGATGATGCGATCCCGACCGTGCGGTACAGTTCACAGGTCGCGGAAAACGCCCTCGTCGAAGGTAACTGCGTGATTAAACACCACGTATTGATTGGTGGCGAGGCGTGGTTACGCGGCGGGCCGATCCTGATTGATGACAAGGTCGTTATTCAGGGGCGCGCGCGTATCAGCGGTGATGTCCTGATTGAGCATCAGGTGGAGATGACAGACGATGCGGCGATCGAGGCGCTGGAGGGTGAAAGCATTCACGTCCGGGGAGCCAAAGTGATCAACGGTGACACGCGGATCACCCGGACGCCGCTGCTGGGGGCGCTATAGCGGGAATAACCTGGCGTACAGGTTTACGTCATCGAAGCGGCCGTTGAGCATTTCCGCTTCCCGCAAACAACCTTCCAGCGCAAAACCGTTGCGCTGCGCCACGCGGTTACTGTTATGGTTAGCCACGCGACATTTGATCACAAAGCGGCGGATCTCGCCGCGCTCAACGTAATAGCGCATAAACGCCTGTAGCGCCTGAGAGAGAATGCCCTGTCCCTGATGCGCTTTGTCAAGCCAGTAGCCGATGTACCCGGCCTTATTCGCAGGCTCTATCGCGTTAAAAGAAAGCACGCCCACCAGCTCGTCCTTCATGAAAATCAGGAACATTTTGGCGTAGCCGCGCTGGTGCAGCATCTGGTTGCTCTGCACGTTACGACGCGTGTCCTCTTCAGTGCCGACATGCTGCGCCCAGTCGAAGGCGGTTTGCAGCCAGGTTTTGTTTTTAACAACGAGGTTATGCAGATCGGTGGTATAGCGCTCTTCGACGGCGCGAAGCTCGATTTCCTGGGTTACGGGGATAATTTCTGAAGACATAGTGCCTCTTAATTGCCGGGTGCGCTAACGCTTACCCGGCCTACAAATGCGTCCGAATCAGGCCGGGTAAGGCGAAGCCGCCACCCGGCACAAACCCATAAGGACTAACGCATGATCCGGTCGTCAACGTAGTTACGTTTGTCCGGCGCGGGCGGGAAATACTGGTACAGCCAGGTCTCGCTGATGGCGTCGCCCTGACAGCGCAGGAACAGACGCATATCGACCGGCTCGGTGGAGTCAGAGGTTGGGTACCAGTCAAACAGAATGCGATACCCGTCGAACGGCTCGACGTAGAGGATCTCCACCTGCTTCGCTTCACCGCTGGACAGGGTGATCACCGGCTCAATGCCCTTCGGTGCGGCGGCCTTCAAATCGCCCCCGACGAAGTCGATGGCAAAGCGACGGGCCCACACTTTCGGGTAATTTTCACCCGGCGCCCAGCCCTCCGGGAAGCCGCCCATACCGGTACGGGTAGCGTAGACGTTTGCCAGCGGTGAACGCACCGGCGGCTGCGCGCTCCAGTAGAGACGGTATTTGAAGTCCAGTTCATCACCCGCCTGCACCGGTTTTTCCGGCTGCCAGAAGCAGACAACGTTATCGAGCGTCTCGCCGGTTGTCGGGATCTCCATCAGGGCGATGGATCCTTTACCCCAGTTGTTGCGCGGCTCGACCCACAGGCTTGGTCGCTTGTTATACCAGCCCATGACGTCCTGGTAATGGGAGAAATCACGGTCAAGCTGCAACAAACCAAAGCCTTTCGGGTTTTTATCCAGATAAGCGTTAAATTGCAGCTTTTGCGGGTTGTTCAGCGGTCGGCAGATCCACTCTCCGTTACCGCGCCACATTGCCAGGCGGTCTGAATCGTGGATCTGCGGATGAATGGTGTCGCACATGCGGCGTTCGTTGTTGCCGCAGCTGAACATGCTGGTCATCGGCGCGATGCCGAGCTGCTTGATGTCTTTGCGCGCATAGAGATGGTTTTCGACGTCCATGATCACCTGGCTCTTCTCACAGTGGATCACAAACTTATAAGCACCGGTAATGCTCGGGCTGTCCAGCAGCGCATAGACGGTAAAGGTGGTATCGCCCGGCTTAACGGTTTCAAACCAGAAGGAGGTGAAATCCGGGAACTCTTCCGGGGTGTCAGTAAAGGTATCCACCGCCAGCCCGCGCGCGGAAAGGCCGTACTGGTAGGTATCATCCACTGCGCGGAAGTAACTCGCGCCCAGGAACGAAACGATATCGCGTCGCGCCAGTTCCGGCGCTTTAAAGACGCGGAATCCGGCGAAGCCGAGGTCACTCTGACCTTCAAGCTGTTTGGTATCCACGCCCGTATCGCCGTAGCTGAACAACTCAGGACGGAAGTGGATCTCACGCGCCTGAGAGGTGCTTTGATCCAGCGAGAACATGCGCACGCGGCGGCGGAATCCCATCCCCATATGGAAGAACTGGGCGTCCAGCTGGCGACCTTCAATGTTATTCCACAGCGACTGTTTCTCATCGTAACGGATGGCGTTGTACGCCTGCGGCGTCATGGTGGCCAGCGTTTCCGGCAGCGGACGCGGCGCACCACCCCACGGGGTTTTCGCCAGATCGTGCGCCATGGATTGCAGAACAGAGAAGTCAAAGCGACGGCTCTGACCGTCGGCAATGTCGGAGTCAGCAGCATACGCCGCCTGGGAAAACAGAGAAGCAAGGCCAGAAGTGCCGCTCAGGGCAGCCATTGCCAGGGAACCTTTGAGAAAACGTCTGCGATTCATGCCTGAGAAAACGTCCTTATGGTCGTGTGAATGAGTTTCGCGCGCAGCGAAATGACGGCAAGAAAGAACGCACAGCCTAAACAAAAACGGTTAAGAATCCAATTGTTGGCGGGTGATTATCTGAACAAACCGAGAAATATTTTCTGTCGACCAGAACGGCCTGAAAAAGGGGTAAAGTTATGTATAAAAGAGTCCCGGCTGGACATCAACAGCCGGGACCAACGAGGCGGTTATTTTACGCTGACATCGATACCCGGGAAGTACTTATCAGCCAGTTTAGCGATCGTGCCGTCGGCACGTACTTTATCAATTGCGGCATCAAGCTGCTTTTTGGTGGCCTCATCCCCCTTACGCAGCCCAAAGCCGATCCCACTGCCGAGGATGGTGTCGTCCGACACCGGTTTGCCGATAAAGCCAAACCCTTTACCCTGCGGCTTGCTGAGGAAACCTGCCTGCCCGGCCGCTGACATGACCAGCGAGGCATCGATGCGGCCATTCAGCAGATCTCCCCAGGCCATATTCTGATCTTTATAAGACACCACGGTGACACCGTGCTTTTCCCAGTGCTCTTTGGCGTAGGTTTCCTGAATTGAACCCTGGAGAACGCCGATGGTTTTGCCCTTCAGCCCTTCCGGCGTGGCCTCTACCGCAGAACCGGCTTTGCCCACCAGCTGGGAGGGAATACGGTAGATGGGCTGGGTAAAATCAATGCTCTTACGACGCTGTTCGGTGATGTTCATCGCCGAGTTTATGGCGTCGAACTTTTTCGCCACCAGACCGGGAATCAACGCATCAAACGAGGTTTCTACCCAGCTGCACTTCAGCGCGGCGGCTTTACAGATGGCATTTCCCAGTTCTACGTCAAATCCTTCCAGCTCCCCTGAGGCATTGCGGCTTTCAAACGGTGGATATTCCGCTTCCAGCCCGTATCGCAACTCGGTAGCAGCAAACGACGAGAATGAACACAGCAGTCCTATGCCGACAACTAACGCGCGTAATTTCATCTCAAATTCCTTAACGTGGTGTAACCCGACAAAGGGCCTGGGCACCTGCCCGTAACGTCGCCTCATCTTTCGCAAAAGAGAGACGGATCAGTTTATTATCCGTGCCATCGGCATAAAACGCTGACAGCGGAATGGTGGCAACCCCGTACTCAACAATCAGCCTTTTCACCATCTCGCTGTCGCGCTCGTCGCTAAAGCCGCTGTAATCCGCAAGCAGGAAGAACGAACCGGCACTCGGAAGCAGCCTGAACGGTGAGTCGGCGAGCAAACTTTGCAGCAGATCGCGCTTGCGCTGATAAAACGCCGCCAGCGACAGCCAGGTTTGCGGATCGGTCATGTGTTCGGCAAACGCGTACTGCATCGGCGTATCGGCCGAGAACATTAAAAATTGATGGACCTTACATATTTCATCCATCAGCTCCGCGGGCGCCACACAATAACCCACGCGCCAGCCGGTGACGTGATAGGTTTTTCCGAAAGAAGAAATAATCACGCTGCGCTCCGCCAGTTGCGGGTGCGTCGCCATCCCGTGATGCGGTTCGCCATCAAAAACGACGTGCTCGTACACTTCGTCAGACAAAATGATGATGTCGGTGTGGCGCGTCAGCACTGCCAACTGGTGCAGATCGGCGGCTGAAAACACCTGTCCGCTCGGGTTGTGCGGCGTATTGACGATGATCATCCGCGTGCGTGGGGTAATAGCCGCGCGTACTTCATCCCAGTTCACGGCAAAATCCGGTACCGTCAGCTTAATAGCGATCGGCGTCGCCCCCTGCAGACGGACAATCGGCGCATAGCTGTCAAAGGAGGGCTCGAAATAGATCACCTCATCGCCAGGATGAACCAGCCCGCTGATGGCTGAGTAAAGCCCTTCGCTGGCGCTGGCGGTCACCAGTACCTCACTCGCCGGGTCATAGCGGGTGCCATAGAGCGTGGCAATTTTGTCCGCGATGCGCTCTCTAAGCGGTTGCAGCCCGGTCATGGAGGCATACTGGTTATGCCCTGACTCCATGGCGCGAGTGACGCCGGAGATAAGTTTTGGGTCGCAGGAAAAATTCGGCGCACCCTGAGAAAGGTTGATGGCGTTATGCCGGGCTGAAAGCTGGCCGATAACGGTAAAAATGGTGGTTCCTACATCGGGCAATTTGGAGCGGGTCTGCACCGGTGTTTTCAAAGTCATCCTCTGTCCCTTCTCGTGGTGAATGCATAACTATTCAAACAATAACTTGATTGCCGGGACAATCGAATTGTTGTCATAATAGCCATGACAAAAACGCATAGCTAAGGTGAGATATGTCACGTCGTTCATTTCCGCTTAATGCCGTAGAGACGTTTATCGTGACCGCGCGTCACCTGAATCTTACCCATGCCGCGAAGGAGCTTTGTCTGACGCAGGGGGCGGTAAGCCGCAAAATTGCCTCGCTGGAAAGCTGGTTCGGCTTCCCGCTGTTCGAACGCCATGCTCGCGGCCTGCGTCTTTCTTCACAGGGAAGCGCCCTGCTGTCGGAACTGCAATCTGCGTTTGAGCACCTGCTTAACGTTGCTGAACAGGCGCGGACGCACCAGACCGTAATTCGTCTGAAAGCGCCTACCTGCGCGATGCGCTGGCTGGTACCGCGTCTGTTACAGGTCGAGCGCGAACAGCCGGAACTCCAGATTGCGCTGACCACTACCACCGATCATAACGTCAATTTCAAAACCGAATCCTATGACGCGGCGATTGTGTTTGGAACGCACATGAGCGCGGGCGATCTGCTGTTCGAAGAGGCCTTAACCCCGGTGATGAGCCCGCTGCGGGCCGGTTCTGCGCTGGAAACACTCACCTTCCTGCACCCCACGCGGGACAAAACGGACTGGACGCTGTGGCTGGCGAAACAGCCGGGTCCGCCGCCAGCTATGCTCAAAAATCAACACTTTGAAACCATGGATCTGGCCATTACCGCCGCCATTCAGGGGCTGGGCATCGCCATTGCGGATGAAACGCTGGTGGAGGAGGACGTGCGCGCCGGACGGCTGATGCGGCCTTATGATACGAGCATAAAGACGGGGGCGAGCTACCGGCTGGTGTTACGCGACGCACCCGACCCGGAGAACGGGCTGGATGCGTTTCGTGCCTGTCTGCTCAGTCGAGGCTGACGTGGTGTTTCATTACCCGTTTGAAGAGGCTCATACGGGCACGCATAAAACGGTTTTCAAGCCGAAAACCTGCATGTTTATTCACACCGATGCGTAACAACACGTCCCGCCCTTTCCGGCAGGCGGGCCAGCGCGTGGGCCCCACCAGGCTATCGCGTGCTCCCGCATCCCGGGCGAAGCTCACCCAGTAGTCCGCCACCTGAGCGGCGAAGGCCAGATCGCGTTCATTTACATACTGCCGCGAGGGTTCCACCTGCCCAAGGGTATCGAACACGTAGGGCACTTCGTTACCGTGCCAGGCGCCGTTGGTATACGTCGCGTGCTCCGCTTCGGCCACATAATCAAACCAGTATCGCCAGCACAGGCCGCCTGCCCGTTGCTGCGCCTGCATCACCACGTGTCCCATGGTGGTAAAGGCCATGTCGCGGCAAACCTGCCTGCCGAGTTCCTCATCGCCCTTCACGCCCGGATAAAGCAGCTTGATCAGCCCCAGGCCAAAGCGCCGCTCGCGACGGAGCTTCTGGATCTGCCCGGCAAGATCGACCCCGAACACCGACATCACGCTGGCTTCATCGCTGTTTGACCCAATCATCACCGGTACTGAATGCTGACGGGCAGCGAAAAAGACATCGAGCATGGCCTCAGGCAAAACGCAGTCACCCACGATGGGCGCAGGGGCGATATTCAGTGGCGAGGTCAGCGGCCAGAACGCCTCAGGCGGGATCGCGCGAAGCTGTTCCGCGGTGGCATTTTGCAGGCCAAAATGGGCAGCAATCACTTCGCCTTTATGCATGGCCTGCTCGCGCGGGGTGTCGGGCAGCGTGTACCCGCTTTGCACAATGGCTTTATGGAACAGTCCTCCCGCAAGCGGAGAAGCCATCAGCGACAGCACGCTGCGCGCACCGGCCGACTCGCCAAATACGGTGATGTTCTCAGGATCGCCGCCGAACGCGGCAATGTTATCGCGCACCCATTCCAGGGCCTGGATCTGATCGAGCAGCGCAAAGTTATGCACCACGCGTTCTTCTTCCCCCTCCAGCGCCGGATGGGCAAAAAAGCCGAGGTGGCCGAGACGGTAATTAATTGTCACCACCACCGTACCGCGCTTCGCCAGCGCCCTGCCGTTATACGGAGGCAGACCGCCAGCGCCGAGGGTAAATCCTCCGCCGTGCAGCCAGACCATCACCGGAAGCGGATCGGCGCGTACGACTGGCGACCAGACGTTAAGGTACAGGCAGTCTTCAGAGAACTGGCCAGGATCGCCGCCGCCCAGCTCCTGACAGCTTTCGCTGCTCTGCCAGCTGGAGGCGGAGAACGCCGTCGCCGGACGCACGCCATCCCAGCGTGCAGGGGGGCGTGGGGAGCGCCAGCGCCACGGGCCAACCGGCGGTGCTGCATAAGGAATGCCACACCACACATGGGTATCGCCTTCAGTAGAACCAATTAGTGCGCCCTGGCGCGTTTCAACCACAGGGGCGGAGGGATTTTCCATACCAACCTTCTTTTTCCATCACACCCCTGCAGAGTAACGGTTTCAGAGCAAACCGCAACGCTGTTTGCTGCGCGCTTCCGCCTCCTCGTAAAGCGTAAACTCGTCGTACACCGCACAGCCGAGCGCGGCTTCGAAGGCATTGCGGCTGGCATTGCCGTTGCTGCGCGCCTGCGTTTCATTGCCAAGATTCGACTGGAAAATCCCCGCAGCGCTGACGGGCAGAAAATCCTCATAGGTGATCGGCTGCGCCACAACCCAGCCGCGTTCGATCAGCGGCTGCGGATCGTCGCCGGGACGAAACGCGTGGCGATGCGCCTCACCTGTCGGAGTCAGACGGTAGCGGAAATAAGCCAGCCCCTGACGGCGCAGGAACATTTCGCTGTCCGGGAAGGTGCTGAAGATCTCGCGCAGGTGAAGCTGATGGGTCAGGTTGTCTTTGCCGGTCCCGGCCTGATTTAACAGACGGTCGTACAGCTCGCGTCCTTTCGGCGTAAGGGCCACGCCCCGCTGCTCAATCTCACCGAAACGCGCGGTATGCGTACCCTTGTGTTCTCCCGCGAAAAGCACCGGCTCTTCCAGCGCCTTAAAGCTGGTCTGGCGCAGGAGGATCGGCACCTCGCGGCGCGGCGGGCCTTCAATCAGGATTTTCGGCTCAATGCCGTACTTCGGCATCAGTTCCTGTACCCGGTCGATATCCAGCGTGCGCGGCGTGAGATGGTTGATATGGCACCCCGGGAAACAGACCACGTCGGCTATCAGGCGATGTTCGTTGCTAAGCGCCAGATAGGTTTCCTGATCGACCGTCGCATGGCGATGCCAGCGGAAGGTTTCTAAGGCTTCCTGCACAAATTCGCGCGCCTGTGCCTCGGTAAAGTGTCCCTGCGCATCATGCAGGTCGATCAGGTCCAGGCAGCGCGGCGTAAAGATGTTGCGCCGGGAGAGGATCTCTGCCGCCCTTTCGCGCAGCGCAACGTTTTCAATCAGCTCCAGGCGCAGCAGCGAGGTAAAAATGCGAAACGGATTACGGCAGAGCGCCGCATCGTCAGTCGGACGAAACGCCGTCGAGTGGACGGGGACGCCCGCCTGGGAGAGATCGTAGTAGCTGACCGGGTACATGCCCATAATGGCGAAGATCCGGCGCAGGGTGGAAAGCTCCTGCGCGGTGCCAACGCGGATCGCACCGTGACGTTCAACATTCAGGCGCGCCAGTTCGTCTGCATTTGCCAGTTGTTCATGTAAAAGTGGGTTATTTTCCAGAACCGCCAGGTTAACGTCCGCCACCAGTTCCAGCAAGGTGCCGTACTGCGGAACTTCCTGCTGGTACATCGCCGACATAGCCTGCGAAAAGTGTTCCCGAATATCATCAGCCGTGATGGTGTTCGCCATGATGTCATGCCTCCAGTGAATACTACCTGGAGTGTAGAGAAGCCCGTTCTTTTCGTTGGGAAGAATTTACAAATTGTGATCCAGGCAGACGAGTGGTCAAAGCATGGGCGTTTTCGAAAAACAGTTGTAACTCAAACAGATCAAATGTTAAAAATATTTTGCTATCAGGTTATCAAATTCAAACAACTTAACTTGTCACCCGCGTCGCTCTGTTTTTAACATCGCCTATGGAAAAAAATGGTCTGTTCAGTCAGCGCATACGCTTGCGCCATTTGCATACATTTGTGGCCGTCGCTCAACAGGGAACGCTGGGGCGAGCGGCTGAAACCCTTAACCTTAGTCAGCCTGCACTATCCAAAACGCTGAACGAACTGGAACAGCTTACCGGAACCCGCCTGTTCGATCGCGGCCGTCTGGGCGCTCAGCTTACTCTCGTGGGCGAACAGTTCCTGACGCATGCCGTTAAAGTTCTTGATGCCCTCAATACCGCCGGTCAGGCCTTAAACCGTAAAGAAGAGCAGGCCAGCGACATCGTGCGCGTGGGCGCACTGCCAACGGCTGCGCTGGGCATATTGCCTGCGGCGATCGGCCAGTTCCACCGCCAGCAAAAGCACGCCACGCTTCAGGTCGCGACTATGAATAACACCATGCTGCTGGCGGGCCTGAAGTCAGGCGAGCTGGATCTGGGCATTGGCCGGATGTCCGATCCGGAACTGATGAGCGGCCTGAATTACGAACTGCTGTTCCTGGAATCACTGAAGCTGGTCGTGCGTCCGAATCATCCCCTGCTGCAGGATACCGTCACCTTAAGCCGCGTAATGGAGTGGCCGGTGGTAGTCTCCCCGAAAGGAACGGTTCCGCGTCAGAATGCGGAAGCGTTGCTGCAAATGCAGGGCTGCACGCTGCCTTCAGGGTGTATTGAAACGCTCTCGGCGTCTCTTTCGCGCCAGCTGACGGTGGATTATGACTACGTGTGGTTTGTGCCGTCCGGCGCGGTGAAGGACGATCTGCGACGCGGCGTGCTCACCGCGCTGCCGGTAACCTCACCCGGCGCAGGAGAACCCATTGGGATCCTGACGCGGGTAGATGCCCCGCTCTCTGAAGGCGCCCAAACGCTGTTAAGCGCCATTCGTAAGTCAATGCCTCTCTGACCCTAAACGCAGAGCCCGCCGCGAGGGCGGGTCTGTCTTACTCAGAACGTTTCCCAGTTATCACCTGAGACAGCCGCCGCCGGGGTTAAAGGCGCGGGTTTTGCTGCGGTTGCGGCAGCAGTCCTTCCTGCTCGTGCCCCATTGAGACGAAACGCGCCAACGGCTTCCGTCAGACGCGCGCCCTGCTCTTCCAGCGAGGCCGCCGCCGCAGAGGCTTCTTCCACCAGCGAGGCATTCTGCTGCGTCACCTTATCCATCTCGGAAATCGCCTGGCTCACCTGAACAATGCCGCGGCTCTGCTCATCAGACGCGGCCGCAATCTCCAGCATAATATCGGTGACGCGTTTAACCGCCTCGACGATCTCATTCATGGTATTGCCCGCCGCAACCACCTCCCCGGAACCCTGATCGATAAGCGATACCGATTCATTAATCAGGCTTTCAATCTCTTTCGCCGCGTTCGCGCTGCGGCTTGCCAGGGTGCGGACTTCACTCGCCACGACCGCAAAGCCGCGTCCTTGTTCACCCGCACGCGCCGCCTCGACCGCCGCATTGAGCGCGAGAATATTGGTCTGGAACGCGATGCTGTTAATCACGGCGGTAATTTCAGAGATCTTCTTCGAGCTGGTGGAAATATTACCCATGGTTTTCACCACGCCGGAGACCATCTGCCCCCCGCGGCTGGCCTTACCGGAGGCATCTTCTGCAAGTTTACTCGCATGATGCGCGTTATCGGCGTTTTGCTTCACCGTCGCGGTGAGCTGCTCCATGCTGGCCGCCGTCTGTTCGATGGCCGCCGCCTGCTGTTCGGTTCGGGATGAGAGATCGGTATTACCCGCGGAGATCTCGCTGGTTCCACGGTAGATCTCCTCCGCCCCCTGCCGCACCGTGCCCACGGTTGCCACCAGCGCGTGCTGCATTGTTTGCAGATCGCGCGTCAGGCGGCCAATTTCGCTGCGCCCGGTCGGTTCGTCCGGCATGGTTAAATCGCCTTTCGCGATATTTTCGATACGCGTAGCGGCTCGCTGAAGCGGGTTTATCACCGTACGGCGCAGCACCACAAAGGTGATCACCGCCAGCGCCAGCGCCAGGCCAAACGCGCCGAACATAAACATCAGCCCCAGCCGGGTGCGGGTGTGAGCCTGCGCCGTCAGTGCGTTGGCGCGTTCGGTGCGGATTTTTATCGCCTTCAGCAGCACCGCGTTATAGGCATCGTCCAGCGGACGCGCGGTCTCATTTTCATGGTTGATAATGGCTTCAAACATGCCGTTTTTGGCATATTTCAGCATCGGCTGCATACCGGCGATGTAGGCGTCATAGCGGGCTTTCAGATCGCCATCCAGCGCTTCATCAGCCTGAGTGCGAACGGTGCGCTTCATATAGGCGGCAAATCCATCCTGCGACTGCCTGATGCGGATCTCAGCCTCAGCGATGTTTTGTTTCATCGCCTCCATCTCCGCGATACGGCTCGCCGCCCCCGCGTGGATCATGTTGATACGGGCGGTGCGTAAATGGTTGGAACTGTTTGACAGACCGGTGCGCACCTGGATTTCTGCCGTGACATCCTGCTGATCGTTATCGGCCTGGAGCAGGAAATAGCCTGCCAGACCTGAGCTCAATGCAAACAGGAGAATAATGCCACCGAGAATGGAGGAAAACAGCGGAACCAGCCGGATGTGATGCAAGAAACTCAGCTTAGGCTGCGCCTGCATCGATGTTGTGTTGTCCATGACCGTCGACTCTCTTATAGGTAAGATGCGTAATAACACGCCTGTAAAAGAGTCATCGGCACGCCAGGGAATTAAATTACGTCTAAAAGCGCCGGACAGGTCACACTTTAGAGAAGATCAGGGAAGAAATGCCAGCGGAAAAAACCGCTGGCAGAATAATCAGTTGTCGCCGAAATGGATAACGGTGCGAATGGATTTTCCTTCGTGCATCAGATCGAAGGCTTCGTTGATCTGCTCCAGCGGCAGGCGGTGCGTAATGAACGGATCAAGCTGAATTTTACCGACCATCGCATCTTCAACCATGCCCGGCAGCTGTGTACGGCCTTTCACGCCGCCAAATGCCGACCCGCGCCATACGCGCCCTGTCACCAGCTGGAAGGGACGGGTTTTAATCTCCTGACCCGCGCCGGCCACACCGATAATGATGCTCTCACCCCAGCCTTTGTGGCAGCACTCCAGCGCTGAGCGCATCACGTTGACGTTGCCGATACATTCGAAGCTGAAGTCCACGCCGCCGTCGGTCAGCTCAACGATCACGTCCTGAACCGGTTTGTCGTAGTCTTTCGGGTTGATGAAGTCGGTCGCACCCATCTCACCTGCGAGCTTAAATTTCTCCGGGTTGGTATCCACAGCAATGATACGCCCAGCTTTCGCCTGTACCGCGCCCTGGATGACCGCCAGACCGATCCCGCCCAGGCCGAACACCGCCACGGTGTCACCCTCTTTCACTTTCGCCGTGTTATGCACCGCGCCGATACCGGTGGTGACACCGCAGCCGAGCAGACAGACTTTATCCAGCGGGGCCTGCGGATTCACTTTCGCCAGTGAGATCTCGGCGCACACCGTGTATTCGCTGAAGGTGCTGGTCCCCATGTAGTGATAGATTGGCTCGCCGTTATAGGAGAAGCGGGTTGTGCCGTCCGGCATAAGACCCTTGCCCTGCGTGGCGCGCACGGCCTGACAGAGGTTAGTTTTGCCGGATTTGCAGAACTTACACTCGCCGCACTCTGCGGTGTAGAGCGGGATCACATGGTCGCCGGGCTTCAGGCTGGTAACGCCTTCACCCACTTCCACCACTACACCGCCCCCTTCGTGGCCGAGCACCGCCGGGAATACGCCTTCCGGATCGTCACCGGACAGGGTAAACGCATCGGTATGGCAGACGCCGGTGTGAGTAATTTTGATCAGCACTTCGCCTTTCTTCGGCGGAGCAACATCAATTTCAACGATTTTCAGCGGCTGGCCTGGGCCGAACGCGACAGCTGCGCGAGATTTCATGATGTCTTTCCCTTGTTGTGAGGTGTGTGGGTTTATTTTAGATAAGAGCGCAGCAAATGGCCGACTTCCGCCATCCGCACTGCCCGCTGATCCGGGGTGGTCTCCCCCGTCACCAGCTCATCTTTGAGGTGAATTTCAACCATTTCACCCATCAGGCCATTGGCAGCACCCCGCACGGCGGCAATTTGCTGCAGAATGGCGAGACAGGGATCGCTCGACTCCAGGGCGCGTTCAAGGGCATCAACCTGGCCTCGAATGCGGCGGACGCGGGTCAGAATACGTTTTTTATCTTCGGGTGAATGCGGCATACGCCCTCCTGATACTATAGGGGGGTATGGTACCTCGTATGTTATTACCCTGTAAACCACAAGAAAGAGACGCTGCAATGAGCACATCGCCGGCAAGGAACAAAAGATATTTAGGGTTTATTCTGGCCGCTACGAATCCTATTTAGCTCGTAATGTTAAAATTCAGCACTTATATGGCACGATGTGAACAGAAATAACATTCTCGTCACCTAACATACTGCTACAAACAAAATGGTGGTGTTAATGATTGTACTAAAGAGCTTTTTATTCTTTGTTGGCGCGGCAGTCGCATGCGCGCTTATTATACTTTGTCTTTGGGTTGATATGCGGTTTGTCGGCCATGATATTCCGGAATTATCACTGACCGAAATCATGCAGGAAACGGTATTAGCGACTATCGTGTTTCTCCATTTTCGTCTGGCGAAAATGGATGAATCCATGCGTTACTGTAATATACTGGTTGGCGGTTTTTTCCTGACGATGTTAATTCGTGAACTGGACGCGCTTTTTGACCTCATTTCTCATGGGAGTTGGGTGTGGTTCGCGCTGATTACCGCTCTGCTGGCTATAATTCGCCCCGTTATGCATTTTCGCACTACCCTGGAACAGCTGGCAAAATACACGCAATCCCCCTGGTACGGTATTCTGTTGAGCGGCCTGCTGGCTGTACTGGTCTTCTCCCGTCTCTTTGGAATGCAAGTGCTGTGGCACGCCATTCTGGAGCATGGCTATATGCGTGTCGTGAAAAACGCCGTGGAGGAAGGTTCGGAATCGTTCGGCTATATGCTGTGCCTGGCCGCATCCCTTGGCTATTACATTACCTTTCGCGCTAACGCACGAGAGAAATAGTCTCTTCCCGCTACGTAGACAGAGACGGCGAGGGAAATATTTTTCCACTCCATCCTTAGGGCGTTATGGTGGACATGTAAGAAAGACATATCCTAAAAAGAGGTAATCAGGCGTCGATTTTAGCGAATTCTCTCTCACTCTTGCCATCAGCGTCTATCCTTAGACTATCAACAAAAGGAGGCTGGAATGTCTGATTTCGACACTGATAAAAATGCACAATACGCTGGCGATAAAGCCAAAAACAAACTTGATGAATTATCCGGCGCTGCGCAGCAGCAGTTTGGTGAATTCGTTGATTCCCCTAAACATCAGGTGAAAGGTGCAGCGAAAAAATATGCTGCCCAGGCCAGTGATGCCGTCTCGGATGTTACTGAAGCCGTCAGAAATAACCCGTTAACGGGCTTAATCGCTGCGGGTGCGGTAGGCATCGTTCTGGGACTTCTGCTGGGACGGAAATAATTTCAGGCCCTCCGGGGCCTTTTCTTTTCCCCACGTTTTTCTCCCTCTCTTCCCCCCTAATTTTGATAGTTCTTCTGACAAATCCCCGAACTGCACGAAAAACTTGTACAATTTAGATGTACAGATTTGACCGGATAGTATAAATTCGATGCCAGTGATGTTACAAAATTGTTTGTCAACGGTGGAAAATTATGCGTCGCAACCATGCTCCCTCTACAGCAGAAAGCGCTATAACCTTGTATTTTAACAAGGATAATGTCCCAACACAGCAGGAAACCCTTGGTGCCATCGTCAGTGAGATCATCAAAGAAAATGTACAACTGAGCAGAATGACAATTTGTACAAAGCTGTTGCGCAGAATTGAAGAATCAACGTCTGACGTTGAGAAAGCGCACTATAACGGTTTGATAGCCCTCTTCTTCGAGCGTTAACCTGAACACTGTTTTTAACTTACTAAGTTAGTCATGCTGAGTGAGAATAGAGCATCTGGATGCGATGACTAACCCCATGCTACAGCCGCGTGTAGCAGAGTGAGATTAAGCTATGCATAGAACTAAATTTGAACGACTTAAGGATGACCTTATCGGTGAGGCCGTATTATCCATACTGAAAGAGAACGGACCTATTACCTTTGCGTCTCTTGCTAATCGCCTGCAGGCGATGGCTAACGTTGAATCAAATGATGAGCGTAAAAATGCATTGATTGCCGCTGAAGATGAAGTGCGCCAGCGTGTAACCGGCGTATCGCACGACCGGGGAAGAGTGATGGGCGATTATGATATTGGCCGCATGCGCTCTCTCTTTACTCACAACACGCTTCTGAGCCCAAATAAGAAACACTAATTTTAACCGAGACGGTGACCACCATGAGTAAAGCGACTATGCACCAGACGTATAATTTTGAAGCCCTGCACGATAAAGGACTGGCGGAACACTTTCTTAATGCTGGAAAGCATCTCAGTGGTGAAGTTGAAGTGTTAGGCTCGGCAATACGCTGTATTATGCTGACCGGTGACAACCTTTCGAATAAAGAGATCATCCTGCAACTGATTCACGCCCTAGAAATTACCGAGGAGCCTGAAGCCTGCGATGTCATTCGCAACACACTTGAAATTGTTGTCGGCTTTACGCGTGATGATATCTGAGAATACACTATTGCGACGGTGAGTGAGTGTTTTTTACTGGTGGTCGAATACTGTAGTCTGTCGTACCACCAGCATAGTGAAGCCGTTAACTAAATAGCCGTACCATTCGATCCAACTCTTCTTCTTTAACCGCGCGGGAAAGATAATAACCCTGGAATCGCTTAACCCCTAACGCGACAAGTTTTTCAAATTTTTCTTCGCTATCGACGCCTTCCGCAACGCATTCGGTCCCCGTCATGTCGCTGTAAACCTGTATCGCTTTAATAATGCTATAGTCTTTGTCGTTAGCCACAAAGTGCTCAACAATATCGCGATCAAGCTTTAGTCCATCAACATTAATCAGTCTGATGGGCAGCATAGCATGATATTTTGAAAAACAGTCATCCAGAAAAAGCCGACATCCCTCGGCGCGTAAACGCTGGAGTGTTTCGGGAATATTTTTATCCTTTGTTACGTCAATCGTTTCAGCTACTTCAAAGACCAGTTTCCCGGCCCACTGCGGTTTGAGTAACATTTCGACGGCCTTTTTGGCCATCCCCGGCAGCGCGTTTCCCGAAGCAAGTTGAGGAGGAATGTTAACTGAAAAATAATATTTTCCATTGTATTTATTGATACCTGATACGGCCGCATGGATGACTAACGCCGTTAGCTTGAGCCATATTTCACTATTTTTTATCCCTCCCAGAAAATAGGCTGGCTTCAGGATCTCACCTTTTTTATGCCAGCGCAGCAGGATTTCAAATCCAACTCCTTTTTTATCACTATCAGTGATAATTTGATAAGCCGCAAAGATTTCCCGTTTATGTAACGCTTGTAATATATCTATTTCCGTTTCCGAAAACACTTTTGTTTTATTTTTAACTGCACAAACCTCATCTCTGAAAACGCGAGAGTCGCTAAACCATACTCTGATAATATATAATTTACCCAAACCCACCTTGCGATGGGTATAAATAGTTTTATCTGACAGCCCTAACCTCTTACTCTGCTCTTTTATGGAAATACCCCGATAGAAATTCAGTAGCACGGTTAACTCGCGATGTGTTAACCCATGCAAATTTTCTTTACCCTCCTTGTCCGGTACGTTACGCAACAAGCGTGAAGGGCCAGCACGCTCATCTGTCTCATTTTTTACAAAGCCCATTATTTCTGTAATATTCTCTACCCTGATCGTGGAAAGCTTTTTTGTATTATTAACGAGACTTCTCAACGTTGCATTAAGCCATCGCTCAGGTAGTGCACCATACAGGGTGACCCTGCAAATCACCGGCAGTGCATTCAGAACGGATACCAAGCGCTTCAGGCTTTCAAGAAAAGTAGCAACGTCACGACCAAGGAAAACCGAAACCTCGGGCGATTGATTTTCCATCATTTTTTCAACGTCAACGGAACATATTTCATCCTCTTCAAAATGGAGTCGCGTGGCGTGTACGCCTCGAGATTTCAGAAGCAGGCTATACCCTTCAAAGGTGAAACCGCAGGCTGAAATAACAAACCGTTGCTTGTAGCAAGTACCTTGCACAGAAGGTAAATTTTGAGACATAACCTGCTCCTGAGAATACAAACATCATTCCCATATGTAATTAAAGCCAATATTCCTTGTCGCATTGAATAATTTTACCGCACCCCATTTGGTTAATAAACCGTTATCAATGTTATGCACATGAACATCTTTGCGTTAATCAACCGACTCATCCATATGCAGCATAAATATCATTTTCTTTTCATATAACAACAGTAACCAGGACTTTCTCAAGGTATAATGAAAATTCCGAAAAAGAAGTCCGGACACTTCTTCTCATCGGCTCAGACAAAAAAGAGAAAATGCTATGGATAATCACATCTCATCCAGAGCTTTGCTACATCGACGGGATGTCATTAAAAACAACCCGCGATTTAGTGAAGCTATAATAGAACACTACAGAATCAATGACGCCATTTATAAAAAACAACCCCTGTTCTACAAAACGATGCTTCAGGAATCACGGTTCAATATAATACTCTCAATATGTTGTTTTGTTTTTGGCAATCAAGCTGAGTCGGTCTCGGAGATTAAGGCACTGTGCTCACGCTATAATATCGCCAGCCCTAACAGCGTTATTGCGATCATCACCATACTTAAAACCACCGGGCGAATTAAGACCTGGCGCTGTACCGAAGATCGGCGAAAAACAAAAATCGCGCCTACGGAAAAAGGACTGGATGAGCTTAAACGCTATATGTCCGGGGCGTTCACGCCTGTTAGCATTCTTTATCCGACATTCAACATTAATGTTAATCTTCTGGACAATGACACACTCAGGCACAACTTTTTCCGGCGCGCCGCAGAATACCTTTTCCGCGGATTAACATTCAGTAAAGTACTTCCGGAGGTGGGTTTATTTATTGATAAGGATGGTGGCCGAATGATTATGCTCTATCTCTATTTGCAGGCCATTAAAAACAAAACAGCATACGGTGCCATAATAGCGTATTCAGCCAGCACACTTGCAAAAGAATTTTTCGTCTCGCGTATTCACGTCAACCGCATTATCAAATCGGCACAGGAGGCAGGTTATCTTAAAGATCGCGGCGATGGCCGGATGTCCATTTACCCAACATTTATCGAACTTGTCGAAAATTATGCCGGTTTATATTTTGCCTATGTCACACATTACATCAATGTGGTGCCAAAAGAACGACGCCATGCTGTCAACATGACGTCTACACTCTGATCTGACGGGCGTTCGGCTTGCTGAACGCCTTTTTTATCGCTCGCGCAGCGCCTCTTTTGCCTTATTTAACGGTTTCAGCAGATAATCAATGACGGATTTACTGCCGGTTTTGATATCAACCGTAGCTATCATGCCCGGAAACACCGGGAATTCCTTGCCCTGCCGGTTAGTCAGATGGTTACTGTCTGTACGGATATAAACGCGATAATAATAAACATCCCGTTTCACCTCGTCCTGAAGGGTATCCGGTGAAATCATCGTCACCTCCCCCTCCAGCCCGCCGTAAATGGAGTAGTCATAAGCGGTGATTTTCACCAGCGCTTTTTGCCCGGGATGGATAAACGCGACATCGCGCGGCGAGATTTTCGCTTCTATCACCATCTGGTCATCAAGCGGTACCAGGCTCATCAGTTTGCCGTTCGGCGGGATCACCCCGCCAACCGTCGTCACGTCAATGTCTTTCACGATGCCACGCACCGGCGCATTAAACGTTAAGCGGGTGAGTGAGTCTTCGCGCCCTTTCATCACCGAACGCTGCGCTTCGATTTCCGCGTTCGCTTTCGCCAGTTCTTCGCGGGCGCGAACATAGTACTGGTTTTTCATCTCGGTAATTTTGCTTTCCAGCTCATTTTTTTGGCGTTCCAGGCGTAAGACTTCGACCTTACTGGCCGCCCCCTGCGTCACCAGCGGGCGCGTTAATGCCAGTTCACGCTGCACGAGATCCGCTCCCTGGCGTAAACCCGCCAGCCCTTTTTCAAGGCTTTCGCGACGAGACTGGTAAAGCGCCGTTTCCTGTTTAACCAGCTCAACGTCGTCATCCAGCTCTGCCGGGAATGTCAGCCCGGTGTCGTTCACTTCAGCATTCAGACGCGCGGCTGTCGCCATCGCAGCATTTAATCGAGACTCGCTCTCAAGCACGCTGGACTCGGTTTTCGTCCGGTCCAGTTGGGCAAGCTGTTGACCACGCTCGACGATATCGCCTTCGCGCACCATCAGACTGTGGATAATCCCCCCTTCCAGGGACTGGATCACCTGCTCGTGGGAGGACGGGATCACCTTGCCACTGCCCGTAGTGACCTCATCCAGCTGGAACAGGCTGGCCCAGGTAATAAACACCACCAGCAGGGCAAACAGCGACCATGCCACCAGCGACGATCGCGGCAGGCGGGGCTCCTTCAGTCGGCTATTAAAGCGGGAGAAATCATTCATGCCACGCCCTCCGTTTTCAGTTTAACCGTGCGCTGCGGCGCCTGCTGCGGGGCCATTCCGTGCTGGCGTAAAATGGCATCACGAGGGCCATCCATCACCACTTTGCCGTTTTCCAGCACGATGATGCGGTCAACCAGGTCCAGAATCGGCAGACGATGCGTCGCCACCACCAGCGTCCGGCGCTTACCGAGCCACTGGTGCAGATGCTGGATAAACTGCTTCTCGCTGACCTCATCCAGCCAGGCGGTGGGTTCATCCAGCAGCAGAATATTCGGCGAGGTGATCAGCGCGCGGGCCAGCAGCAGCGCCTGACGTTGCCCGCCGGAAAGCCCCATTCCGCCCTCGTTGATGATGGTGTTCAGCCCCATTTTCTGCTTGCGCACAAACTCCAGCGCGCCGCTATTGACCAGCGCCTGATGGATTTCCTCGTCTGTCGCCAGCGGATTACCCATCAGGATGTTGTCGCGTACGGAGCCGAAGAACAGCCTCGCCTGCTGACTGAGCAGCTGCATATCGCGGCGTACGTCAGCCGGGTCAAGATGATTGAGAGCAATATCGTCCAGCAAAATGCTGCCCTGCTGTGGCTCCTGCATTCCCGCCAGCAGGTGCAGTAAGGTGCTTTTCCCCGAACCATTCCGCCCGAGCACCGCCACGCGCTCCCCGGCGCGAATGCGCAGTTTGCTGACGTTCAGCACGGTGAGCTTCTCTTCTTCGTCGTAATAAAACCCGACGTCGTCCAGCTGATAATCACCGCGCAGGTGGGCTTTATGCACTTTTTTGCCGTGCTGGGGATCGTCAATCGGACGCTGCATCAGGTCATCCAGTCCCTTGCGGGCCACCTTTGCTGACTGCCAGCGGGAGAGCACGCCGGAAATCTGCGACAGCGGCGCAATGGTGCGGGACGCCAGAATCGAGGTGCCCACCAGCGCACCGGTGGTCATGTCGCCGCTGATGACCAGGTAACAGCCCACCAGCAGCACCACGGCGTAGACGATAGATTGCACCTCCTGGGTCCAGGTCAGCAGCAGCCCCGTCAGCCAGCGCTGTTTCATGCCGACGCTGGCGGCAACGTCATTGGTGTTATTCCACTGGTTCTGGAACCGCTGCTCGGCGCGCATCAGCTTGATGTCCTCAAGCCCCTGCACCGCTTCCACCAGCGTGGCGTTACGAATCGCCGATTCACGCATCCCTTCGCTGGAGAGTTTTCCCAGCGGGCGCTGCACCAGCAGGCCGGGAATGAGCAGCAGCGGCACGGCCAGCAGCACCACCAGCACCAGCGGGCCGCCAATCATCCACAGAATGAAGACGAACAGCAGGAAGAACGGCAGATCGGAGATGGCTGCAATGGTGGTGGAGGTGATCAGCTCCCGCACCGACTCCAGCTCGCGGATCTGGGCGATAAACGACCCGGTCGATTTCGACCGTGCGCCGTTTTTAATCCGCAGGGCGTGGGCAAACACGCGCTCGGAAATACGCAGGTCGGCGCGTTTCCCTACCACATCCGAAATATGCACCCGCAGCATGCGCATGATGAATTCAAACACGATAGCGATCATCACGCCGCCAAACAGCACCCACAGCGTGGCTTCCGACTGGGACGGCACCACCCTGTCATACACCTGCATGGAAAAGACCATGCCGGAGAGCGCCAGCACGTTGGCGACCAGCGCCACCAGCATAATATCGCTGTAACGACGCCAGTCTTTCAGCGCCAGCTGCCAGAACCAGTTTTTCTCATAGGGTTTGATGTAATCATCCACGCGCGCATCCGGCGTGGACTCCAGGGGACGCAGCACCATCAGCCCTTTTAACCGCGAACCGAGTTCGTCACGCGTCAGCGTCGTCTCCAGGCCGCCGTCGCCGCTGAACTGCACGCTGATGTTCCCTTCGTTGTCCATACGGTTGATGACCGCGATTTGCCCGCCGGTGAACTCCGCCAGCAGCGGTAAGCGCCACGGGTCGAGCGATACGGCTTCCGCCGCTACCCAACGCATCCCCAGCCCAAGCTGGCGCGCCATCTCCTCCAGCACCAGCTGGCGCGAAGACTGGCTTTCATGGTTAATCGTGACCCGAACATGCTCCGCCGAAAAATCCAGCCGATAGTGCTTAGCGATGATGAGCATGCCCTGCAACCAGGGTTCGTACTGTGGATGTGTCTTCATAATGCTACGTCCTGTTCAGGGCGATGATTTCGCACTGAAATGATACCTTTTCGGGATGATTAGAAATCGAACGTTGCCTAAACGAGCCCGCAAAATAATCTTGTGAAATAGAGGGTTATGGCTATTAATGTAAAGAAACGCAAAAAGCCGCGAGGATCGCTCCCCGCGGCGTTGTTTTACGCAATTAACAGTTGATGATTTGCCAGCAGCGTCGCCAGATCCGTCTGCACGCCGTTCAGCGTCACCAGGGTGGTTGGCGAGAACTGGCCGCCCGTCCCGTCGAGGTCAACTTGGATCTCGGTGTTGCTGCCGTTCTGCACCACGCGGATGTAGTCAGCAATGTTGCCCGCGCTACTGTCCAGCGTCGCCACGCCGTTCACGTAGCTCGCCGAGCCGGTGCCGGTATAGCCGCTGTCGGAAAGCAGGTCGCGCAGATCGATGCGGTCCGTGTCTGCCGTCCCTTCCCAGGTACCGACGGTAAAGCCGTTCACCACATCGCTACCGTTGCCGCCCGTCGCGTCAGACGCGTTGATCAGCTTATAGAGCAGCGTGTCCTGACCGCCGCTGCCGATGTTGAAGGTGTCGTTACCGCCGCGGCCTTCAAAGAAGTTATCCGCGGTATTGCCTGTAAAGACATCGTCACCATTTCCACCAGCCAGCCCTTCAATGTTGACAAACCGTGCAGAACCAAAACCTGTATCTTGCATACCGGTCTTACTGAGATCGATATTCAGCGCTGTCGAACCAGCGAGCTTGTAATCGACAATATCCATTCCCCCTTCGGCGGTCCAGACGTTCACATCGGATACCACGCGGCTACCGCCGCCACCGTTATAAATATGCGTACCGGCCGTTGCGTATAGCGTGTCGTTGTAACCTGTTCCTACAATACCTACTGAATTGCTTCCATCCGTTGCGGCCTGGGCGCTATCAACGACTGCATCCCCATTTTCTGCGGTCAATACATAGGCATGGTTCTTCTCTACCGCTTTGAGTCCCGCCCAGGAAGCGTTGACGTTCTCGATGGTATTCGTTGTCCCGGAAGAGTCGAAACTGACGGACGAAACACCGCCAAAGTCATTAGCATTAGAAAGCAGTACAGCGCTGTAAGACTTGCTCGCATCAAGACCGTAGAAATACACCAGCCCTGTCGAATCGTTCATGTTCACGCCGCCCTGCGGGTTAATGACCTGTGAACTAACAACTTTACCGGTACTCTCGTCTACCAGCAGTACCGTATTACCATAGAAGGCGTTAATACCGTTGGCGTCAGAAATACGCAGAATGATGCTGGTTCCATCGTTGATGGTACTGGTATTTTCGATGTACTCCGTCTTGCCACCCGCCGCGCGGAACACGACTAAATCGCGATCGCCATCATAATCAAGGTCGAGCGCTAGTGCTCCCGTGGTGACGTTAGTGCTGCCCTGATTTGCGCCCGTTAACAGCGTTTGCGATGACCAGTTAACCTGCCCTGTACCGGCGTTCACACCATTGTTGAGCCAGAGCATGCCGATATTGTTGGCGTTAGTGGCAACTGTGCTGCCCGCTGCGCCCGCAATCTCGATCAGATCCATCTTGCCATCACCGTTCCAGTCCACCGCCAGCGAGGTCATGCTGTTTACGCTGTCGCCGAAGGTCTGAACATTCGACCCGGTTCCCACACCGTTAGCCGCCGCGGTTAAATTCCCGGCACCATCGTTGTAGAAAACGGCACTGGTGGCGTTACCCTGACCGGTTAGCCCTCCCACAAAGAGATCCATATAGCCATCGCCGTTAAGGTCGGCCCAGGTCATAGTGGTGTAATAATTACTCGTCGTCCCCTGATTTCCATAGAAAACCCCCGTCACAATCTGGGTATTGGTCAGCGTATAATTACCGTTTGCATCCACGCCATTGGTCGCGACCACCAGTCGGGTATTCGCACTGCTGGAGCCTCCGCCTGAGGTATAGTTGGTGCCTACCGTCCCGTGATACACAATGTCGACATAGCCATCATTGTTGAGATCCACGCCAGAGAGATCGCGGCTCATTTGCGCATTGTTATTGTTGGTCGATGCCACCCCATCCTGGGTTGTAGCGGTTTCAACATAAGCACCACTTTTGTCAAAGCCGATAATAGTGCCGTCCGTGTTCATTACGATTTGCGTATCATAGCCACCCGGTGCGTTGGAATCGTTTGGAGATCCATCGCCGTATACCATGTCGACAAATCCATCCCCATCAATATCAATGCCCATTACGCCGCCGTACCAACTCCATGTGTTGCCATTGACATCATTTGTCTGTCCCGCAACGCCATTAGAACCCACCTGGAAGGTGGTGTAGGTGCCGTCCGCATTGTATTTGAAAGACTGCTGGCCATTTGCATAACTGGTATCTGCACCGAGGATATCCATCAGGCCATCACGGTCAAAGTCGACAAATGTTGATTGCTGCTGTCTGTCCGGACCACTGATTGCGACGGAGCTGAATGAACCTAACGTCGTCGAACTGGTTGCGTTCTGGGTAAAGACCGTAGAATTGCTGAGGATCCTCCATGAGCCATCTTCAGCCAGGGTCAGTGCCGTGCCCGTATCCTGCGAAGAGGCTGCGGTCGAGGTAAAACTTATTTCCGGCGTCGGTGATACCGTCAGCTCGTTCGCGGAGCCATCCGCCGTGATCTGCGTGCCGTCAGCTTTGTAAAGTGCAGCCTTGACATCATATGTGCCTAGCGCCAGGGCGTCTGCGTCAGGGATCTGCACGTACCAGGTACTGTTCTTAGGATCAACAACGACAACGCCATTGCGAGAACTGTAAACCACATTGTTGACCGTCACTTCAACGTATTCACCATCGAGGATCTCGAAGTCAACGCGGCCGGTGATAATCGGCGTGGTATCCAGGGTATCCTGCACCTCTACATACATTTGCAAATCAACGGTGAAATCAAACACAGGTGAAGGTGTGGTTTCATTTCCAGCGGCATCGACAACGACCGCATAAAATTCCCCTTTTTCTCCATCTACCAGCGGATCCGTCAAGGCGAAGGACCAGGAAGTACCGTTTACGTCAGCCTCGCCAAGCAAGGTGCCGTCGGCGCGATACACACGCACCAGCTCGCCGGTCAAAAGCGAGGAAGACAACGTGCCGTTTAGCACAGGCAAACGATCGTCTGTTGTCGTGCCAGCACTAAACTCACCGTGTGATGAGCCTACCTCATCCGTATAGCTAATAATTGTCGCTGCGGTGTTAGACGGCGTCAGATCGACGGTAACCACCTGCTCAGCCGTTGCGCCTGTATTCCCCGCTAAATCTACAACCCGAACTTGATAGGTATGTTCCCCTTCAGGCAAATCGCGGATATCGATGAAGCTCCAGCGGTTGCCATTCATCGTGACATACTGCCAGGTCAAACCGTTATCGACGCTGATCTGCACATATTCACCGCTGGAAAGCGGCGCACCAATCGAACCATTGATAGTCAGTGACGTATCATTAGTCAGGAAGTCGCTGTCGCTATAGCCCGTATCGGTTGAAATACTGTCAATGCTGACGGTAATCGCACTATCAGGCGCCACCAGGTCCACGGTCACCTTCTGATATGCCGACCCACCAATGTTACCCGCGATGTCTATTACCCGCACATAGTAGTCATAGGTGCCGTTAATCATCGTGCGGCCGTCCACGTAGTACCAGCTGTTGCCGGTGACGATCACGTTCTGCCAGCTGACTCCGCCGTCGATGCTAATCTGTGCATATTCGCCGTCGGCCAGCGTTGCGCCGAGCGAGCCGTGCAGCGTCAGGGAGGTATCATTGGTGATAAAGTCGCTGCTGCTCAGGCCGGTATCGTCGCTGATGCTGTCGATAGCGATCGTTTTGCTGGCGTCCGGCGCGACGGTATCAATGGTCACCACCTGGCTGGTGGTGGCGCTGATATTCCCCGCGTCGTCAATCACCCGCAGCTGGTAGTTGTAATCCCCGTCGGCCAGCGTGCGCCCATCAACGTAGGTCCAGCTCAGACCGCTGACGCTCACGTTAGTCCAGGTCGCGCCACCGTCCAGGCTGATCTGCGCGTGGTCGCCGCTGCCCAGGGCCGCGCCGAGCGTCCCTTTCAGGCTAATCTGGTTGTCGCTGGTAATGAAGTCGCTGTCGGACAGGCCGGTATCCTGCGAGACGGAATCCACGGTAATGCTCGTCGCCGCAGGCTTCGTCAGATCGATTACCACGTCCTGGCTGTCCGTTGCCCCAACGTTCCCCGCATTATCAATGACGCGCACCTGGTACGGGTACGTCCCGTCCGTCAGGGTACGCCCATCGGTGTAGCGCCAGGTGGTGCCGGTCACGGTCAGGTCAATCCAGGTTGAACCACCGTCGAGGCTGATCTGCGCCTTCTCGTTATTGCCGAGCTGCGCCAATAGCGAACCGTTCACCACCACCTGCTTATCGTTGGTGATGAAGTCGCTCGCGCTCAGGCCGGTATCGTTTTGCAGGGAATCAATGCTGATCCCCATTGACGGTGCGGTGAGATCCACGGTGACGCTGTGGTTATCGCTGGCGCTGTTGCCGATGGCGTTGCTCACCTGCGCATTGATCACGTACGAACCGCCGTCCGCCAGCGCGGTCACGTCTGCGCTGCCGACCGTATAGCTCCAGGTGCCGTCATTTTGAACGGTAGCCGTGTAGGTTTTACCGTTAAGCGTAATGGTCACCGTCTGGCCCGCAGGCGCGTCGGTGGTGCCGCTGACAATTAGCGGCGTGCCGTGCTCGGCGGCGTTGACGATATCGTCCTGGGCAAAGGTGTTAATGACGATGGTCGGCACGTCGCCGTTCAGCGTCACGTCGTGTGTTGCGCTGCCCGGGTTACCCGCCTTATCGCTCACCGTAGCCGTAATGGTGTAATCCCCATCGCTCAGGCCGAGGAAGTCGCGGCCCGGCACGAAGACCGACCACGAACCGTCTGCTCCAACGGTCGCCTGATAGCTGTGCCCGTTGAAGGAGACGGTCACCGTCTGGCCCTGCTCCGCGGTGGTGGTCCCGCTAATAGTCTGCCCCGCCAGCTGCTCGGCGTTGTTGACGATATCGTCATCGGCCACGGTGCTGATGGTGACGGCTGGTGCGACGGTATCGACCGTTAAGGTATGGGTCGTCTGGCCGCTGTTACCGGCTTTATCGTTGACCACGGCGGTCACCGTCAGCGCACCCTGGCTCAGTGCGACCAGGTCTGCCGCCGGAACGTCCAGCGTCCAGGTGCCATCGCTGCCGACAAGCGCAGTGTAGGTTTTTCCGCCCAGCGTGACGGTCACCGTCTGGCCTGCTTCCGCGCTGGAAGAGCCGTGTACGGTGAGCGGCTGCTGAGCTTCCGCCGCATTCAACACGTCGTCGCCCGACAACGTGTTCACGCTAATCACCGGCGCGGTGGTGTCCACGCTGATGGTATGCGTCGCCGAGGCGCTGTTCCCGGCGCTGTCCTGCGCCGAAACAGAAACCTGGTAGCTCGCGCCGTCGGCCAGAGCGCCCACGTCGGCGGCCGGAACGGTGGTCTGCCAGGCGCCGTCGCTCTGAATGGTGGCCGTATAGCTCTTACCATTCAGGGTGATAGTGACCTGCGTACCGCTGGCGAACTGCGCACTGGAACCGTTGATAACCAGCGACGCGCCCGCTTCTGCCGCATTGATCACGTCATCACCACTGAGGGTGTTGACGGTCAGCGCGACCGATGCGGTATTTACCACCACGTCATGGGTCTGAGTGCTGCTGTTGCCTGCGCTGTCGGTGATAGTCGCGGTGAGGGTTACGGTGCCGTCGGTCAGTGCGGAAATCACGCTGGCCGGAACGCCCACGCTCCAGTAACCGCTGGCGTCAACGGTGGTGGTGTACTGATTCGAACCGATGGTGATAATCAGCTTATCGCCGACGCTGGCGCCGGTTGCGGTGCCGCTGACGATCTGCGCCTGCCCGTGCTCCACGCTGTTGATGACGTCATCGCCCGCCACAACGTTAAAGCTGACGGTCGGCGGTGTGGTATCAAGCGTAATCGCTTTACCCGCGCTGCCCGGGTTACCCGCGGCGTCACTCACGCTCACCTGCACGCTGTAGCCGTTATCCGCCAGGGCGGACAGGTCTGTGCCCGGCACGTTAACGCTCCAGACGCCGCCCTGCTGAACCTGCGCGGTGTAGCTGTTCCCGCCGAAGGTTACGGTTACCGTCTGACCGACTTCCGCCGTGGTGGTGCCGGAAATGGCCACGCCCGCAGCCGCTTCGCTGCCGTTGATCACGTTGTCGCCTGCGACCGTGTCAATCGTCACGGTTGGCGCGGTGGCATCTACACTGTATTCGCGGCCCGCCGAAGCGCTGTTGCCGTGCGCGTTGGTGATGCTCACCTGCACGCTGGCGTCGCCGTCTTTCAGACCCGCCAGATCCGAGGAAGGCACGCTCGCCGTCCAGTTGCCGTCGGCATCGACTTTGGCGGTGTAAGACTTGCCGCCAAAGGTGATGGTCACGGTCTGGTTCTCTTCCACATTGGATGTGCTGCCGGAAAGCACCAGATCCGCGCCTTTCTCCGCCGCATTAATCACGTCGTCGGTGGCGATGGCATCGATGCTGATTGCCACGGCTGCCAGATCGACGGTGACGTCGTGGCTGATGGAGACCGGATTGCCCGCCGCGCTCTGGCCCGCTACGGTGACGGTCATCGTGCCTGCGGCCAGAGCGCCCACGTCTGCCGCCGGGATCGCCGCGGTCCAGGAGCCGTCTGCCAGTACCGATACGGCATAGGTCTTGCCATTCAGTGTCACGGTGAGCGTAGTGCCCGCCGCCAGCCCATCGCTTGAGCCAGTGACGATAAGATTCTGACCATGCTCAATGCTGTTGATCACGTCATCGCCCGCCACGGTATCCACGCGCAGCCCCGGCAGGCTGGCGTCGATAGTGATATCGCGCTCGCCCGTTCCCGAATTGCCATGGTCATTAGTGACGGTCGCTGACACCGTTAAATCGCCGTTGCCCAGCGCCGTCAGAACCGACTCAGGCACGTTCACGGACCAGGTCAGATCGCTCTGCACCGTCGCGGTGTAGCTGTTGCCGCCGATGGTCACCGTCACGGTGTTGCCCGCCTCAGCGTTCGTTACCCTGCCGCTGAGGGTCTGCCCCGCAGCCACTTCCGCCGCGTTAATCACGTTGTCGCCCGCCACTGTGTTGATGGTGACGGTTGGCAGCGCGGTGTCGACAAGCAGGTTCGCGGTATTGCTCACGCTGTTGCCCACGCCGTTGGTGGCGGTCGCGCTCAGGGTGTAGTTGGCTTCGCCCAGGCTCGCCAGATCCGCCGCCGGAACGGTCAGGCTCCAGGTGCCGTCTGCCGCAGTTGTCGCCGTGTAGTTTTTACCGTTCAGAATTACGGTCACCACGGTGCCTTCCGCCAGGTTGGCGCTGGTGCCGCTGACGCTCAGGTCCTGCCCTTTTTCTACCGCGTTCAGGACGTTGTCATCGCTGATGGCGTTAAAGCTGACCGACGGCAGACCGGTATCGACGGTCACATTATGCGTGCCGCTGCCAGTGTTGCCCGCCGCGTCGGTGACAGACGCAGTGACGGTCACGGTGCCGTCGCTGAGGCCTGAAATCACATTTGCCGGAACGCCCACGCTCCAGTTACCCGCCGCGTCCAGCACGGTGGTGTAAGTCTGGCCGCCGATCGTGACGGTGACCTTATCGCCCGCCGCCGCGCCGGTGGCGGAGCCGCTGATAATCTGTGCCTGCTTGTGTTCAGCCACGTTAATCACGTCGTCGCCTGCCACGGTGTGGATGGTCACAGTCGGAACGGTGACGTCCACCGTCAGGTTGTGGTCCACCGACGCCGGGTTACCCGCCTTGTCGCTGACTGAGGCAGTTACCGTCACGCTGCCGTCGGTTAATCCTGCCAGCTCCGCCGCCGGAACGTTCAGCGTCCAGCTGCCGTTCGCGCTGACGGTTGTGGTGTAATCTTTGCCGTTCAGCGACACGGTCAGCGTCTGGCCTGCTTCGGCGGTGCTGGTGCCGGAGATTGCCAGGTCAGACTGCGCTTCTGAGGCGTTGAGGATATCATCTGTGGCAATCATGTTGATGGTCACGGACGGCGCGGTAGCATCCACGCTGTACTCGCGGCCCGCCGAGGCGCTGTTGCCGTTCACGTTGGTGACGCTTACCTGCACGCTGGCATCACCCTCTTTCAGACCGGTCAGATCCGAAGATGGCACAGTGGCGGTCCATTTACCCTCAGCGTCCACCGTGGCGGTGTAGTTCTTGCCGCCGAAGGCGATGGTGACGGTTTGATTTTCCTCCACGTTCGCAGTGGTGCCGGAGAGCACCAGATCCGCGCCCTTCTCGGCGGCGTTGATCACGTCATCGGAAGCGATGGCGTCAATGCTGATGGCGACGTTTGCCAGATCCACCGTCACATCATGGTTGATAGTCACCGGATTGCCCGCGCTGCTCTGCCCTTCAACGGTCACGGTGACCGTGCCTGCGGCAAGGGCACTCACGTCCGCAGAAGGGATCGCCGCACTCCAGGTGCCGTCTGCCAGCACGGTAGCCGCATAGGTTTTACCGTTTACGGTGACGGTCAGCGCCGTACCCGCCGTCAGGCCGTCGCTTGAACCCGTGATAATCAGATTCTGCCCGTGTTCGATGCTGTTAATCACGTCATCGCCCGCCACGGTGTCCACGCGCAGGCCCGGCAGATTCGCGTCTATCACGATTTCGCGCTCGCCCGTTCCGCTATTGCCCACGCCGTTGGTGACACTGGCTGACACGGTTAAATCGCCGTTGCCCAGTGCGGTCAGCACCGACTCCGGCACGCTCACGGACCAGGTGAGATCGCTCTGCACCGTTGCGGTGTAGCTGTTGCCGCCAATGGTCACGGTCACGGTGTTGCCTGCTTCGGCATTCACCACCTTACCGCTGATGGTCTGGCCGGTTGCCAGCTCCGCCGCGTTAATGACGTCGTCACCTGCCACGGTGTTGATAATCACGCCCGGCAGAACGGATTCCACGTTCACGGTGTGCGAGGTGCTGGTGCTGTTGCCGACGCTGTCCGTCGCGGAGGCCGACACGGTGTAAAGCGCTTCACCCAGTTGCCCCACCTCGTTCGCCGGAACGGTTGTAGTCCATTGGCCATTGGTAGCTACCGTGGCGCTGTACGCTTTGCCGTTGAGCATCACGGTCACCACCGCGCCTGTCGCCAGGCCGGAAGCCGTACCGGAGATCGTCAGATCCTGAGTTTTCTCGGTGTTGTTGATCACATCGTCACCGGACACAGTGTCAATGGTCAGCACCGGCGCGGTGAGGTTGACTTCAACCTCGTGCGTTGTGCTGTTGCTGTTTCCGGCTTTATCGGTCAGCGCCGCGGTGATGGTGTGATCCCCTGCGGTCAGAGCACTCACGTCCGCCGCAGGCACGCCCACGTTCCACTTGCCGGAAGCGTCCAGGGTCGCCGTGTAATCTTTGTTATTGATGGTGACGGTCACCACGTCACCCGCCGCCGCACCGGTCACGGAACCGGTGATAATCAGCGCCTGCGCATGCTCGGCGCTGTTGATCACGTCGTCGTCGGAAACGGTGTTAATGGTCAGCTGTGGCACCGTGGTATCCACCAGCACATCGCGATCCGCCGAGGCCGGGTTACCCGCTTTATCCAGGACGGCTGCCGTGATGGTGTAATCGCCGTCGGAAATCGCGCCGACATCCGCAGACGGTACGGTGACGCTCCAGCTGCCATTCGCCTGCACGGTGGTGGTGTAATTCTCGCCGTTCAGGGTCACGGTCACGGTCTGGCCCGCTTCCGCATCAGAGACGCCGTTGATGACCAGATCCTGCTGCGCTTCGGCAGCATTGATGATGTTGTTGTCGCTGACGATTTCAATCGACACCGTCGGCGCGGTGGCATCCACGCTGTACTCGCGGCCCGCAGAGGCGCTGTTGCCGTTTACGTTGGTGACGCTGACCTGCACGCTGGTGTCGCCGTCTTTCAGTCCGCCCAAATCGGCAGACGGTACGGTCGCCGTCCAGTTGCCGCTGGCATCCACCGTCGCGGTGTACAACTTGCCGCCGAAGGTGATGGTAACGGTCTGGTTTTCTTCCACGTTGGTGGTCGAGCCAGACAGCACCAGGTCCGCGCCTTTCTCAGCCGCGTTGATTACGTCGTCCGAGGCTATCGGGTTAATGCTGATGGCGACTGCCGCCAGATCCACTTTCACATCGTGGCTGATGGAAACCGGGTTACCCGCCGCGCTCTGGCCGTCAACGGTCACGGTGATCGTGCCTGCGCTCAGCGCGCCGACGTCAGCCGCCGGAATAGCCGCCGTCCAGGTGCCGTCCGCCAGCACGGTTGCCGCGTAGGTTTTGCCGTTGACGGTGACCGTCAGCGCCGATCCGCTCGCCAGCCCGTCGCTGGAGCCGGTGATAATCAGGTTTTGAGTATGCTCGATGCTGTTGATCACATCGTCGCCTGCCACGGTATCCACGCGCAGGCCCGGCAGGCTGGCATCAATCGTAATGTCGCGCTCGCCGGTGCCGGTGTTGCCGTGGCCGTTGGTCACGCTCGCTGTTACGTTGAGATCGCCGTTACCGATAGCGGTTAAGACGTCAGATGCCACGTTAACCGACCAGCTCAGATCGTCCTGAACCGTCGCGGTATAGGTGTTGCCCCCGATACCGATCGTGACAGTGTCACCGCTCGCCGCGCCGCTCACTTTCCCGCTCAGGGTTTGTCCGGAAGCCACTTCCGCTGCGTTAATCACGTCGTCGGTGGCAACTGCATTAATGGTGACCTGCGGCAGCGCGCTGTCGACCAGCACGCTATAGCTGGTGTTCGCGCTATTACCCGCGGTATCGGTCACGCTGGCCGTCACGCTGTAGCTCGCTTCGCCCAGTGCCGAGACGTTTGCCGCCGGAACGGTGACGCTCCAGTTACCGCTGGCATCGGTGGTGGCGGCGTAACTGATACCGTTCAGGGTTACGGTGATGCGGGTCCCGTCCGGCTGGTTGCTGGTGCCGGAGACCAGCAGATCCTGACCTTTCTCGGTCGCGTTGATCACGTCGTCAACCGCCAGGGTAGTGATGGCAATCACCGGCGCGGTCAGGGAGACGTCAAACGCGTGCGTCGCGCTGGTGCTGTTGCCCGCTTTATCGGTGAGCGTGGCGGAGATCGTTTGATCGCCGTTAGCCAGCGCGCCCACGTCCGCCGCCGGAACGCCCACGCTCCAGTTACCGGCACCGTCCAGCATGGCGGTGTAGTCTTTGCCGTTCAGGGTCAGGGTAATCACATCGCCCGCCTGCGCGCCCGTCACCTTGCCGGTGACAATCAGCGCCTGGCCGTGCTCGGCAATATTAACAATGTCGTCGCCCGCCACAATGTTGAAGGTAATCTGCGGCACGGTAGTGTCGACCAGCACGGACGCCCCCGCGCTGGCCGGGTTGCCCGCTTTATCGGACACGGTCGCCGTGACCGCCGCGCTACCGTCTGCGATCCCCGCCAGATCCGCCGCCGGTACATCCAGCGTCCAGCTGCCGTTTGCCTGCACCTGGGCGGTGTACTGATTGCCGTTGAAGGTCACGGTGACCGTCTGGCCTGCTTCGGCAGTAGACGTCCCGCTCAGGGTCAGGTCCTGCGCCGCCTCTGCCGCATTTAGCATGTTGTCGCCGCTGATGGTGTTGATGGTGACCGCTGGCGCGGCGGTATCGACGCTGAATGCCTGCGAGGAAGAGGCCGCGTTGCCGTTCATGTTGGTTACGCTAACCTGTACGCTGGCGTCGCCATCCTTCAGGCCGCTCAGATCGGCAGCCGGTACGGTGCAGGTCCAGTCGCCGTTGGCATCGACCATCGTGGTCCAGGTTTTACCCGCAAAGATAATGGTAACGGTCTGGCCCGCTTCAACGTTCGAGGAGGAGCCGGACAGCACCAGATCCTGGCCTTTTTCTGCCGCGTTCAGCACGTTGTCGTCCGTCACGCTGTTGATGCTTATCGCCACCGGGGCGAGATCGACATCCACCACGGTACCGATGTTCACCGGGTTGCCGGAGGTATCCTGCGCGCTGGCGCTGATGGTGAGCGACCCGTCCTCCCACCGGGAGACGTCCGCGGCCGGAACCGCAGCCTGCCAGGTGCCGTCCGCCAGTACCGAGGCGGAATAACTCTTGCCGTTGATGCTCACGGTGACGGTGCTACCCGCCGCCAGGTCGGTGCTGGTGCCGGAGATAACCAGGTTCTGCGCGTGTTCAATAACGTTAATGACGTCGTCACCGGCGACGGTATCAATGCGCAGGCCGGGCAACTGGGCGTCAATGGTGACATCCAGGGAAGACGATCCGGTATTACCGTGCGCGTTCGTCACGCTGGCCGATACGGTCAGGTCGCCGTTGCCGAGCGCGGTTAACTGACTCTGGGTTAACGGCAGGCTCCAGGTGAGATCGTCCTGTACGGTAGCCGTGTATGTCTGCCCGCCGATGATAATGGTGACGGTATCGCCCGATGCCGCGTTCGATACTTTCCCGGTCAGGGTTTGCCCTGCGGCCACTTCCGCCGCGTTAACGATATTGTCGCCCGCGACGTTGTTGAGGGTAACAACCGGCAGCGAGCTGTCCACCAGCACATCGTGCGTGGCAGAGGCGCTGTTGCCCACATTATCGGTGACGCTCGCCGTCACGGTGTAATTGGCTTCACCCAGCGCGCTCACCGCAGAGGCGGGTACGGTAACGCTCCAGTTGCCACTGGCGTCGGTGGTGGCTGCATAGTTGATACCGTTCAGATTAACGGTGATGGTGGTTCCTTCCGGCTGGTTGCTGGTACCGGAAAGCAGCAGATCTTCGCCCTTCTCTGCCGCATTGATCACGTCATCCGCTGCCAGCGTACTAATACCGATTACAGGCGTGACTGTATTGACCACCACATCCACAGAACTGCTGCCGGTGTTGCCGGACCGATCGGTCACGGAGACGTTAATGGTCCAGGTGCCGTCCGTCAGCCCCTGAACGACGGACGCAGGCAGGCCGAGGCTCCAGTTGCCCGCCGCATCCACCACGGTGGTGTAGTCCACGTTATTGATGGTGATGATGACCAAATCACCCGCCGCCGCGCCGGTGACGGAGCCGCTCAGGATCTGCGCCTGTGAATGGGCCAGCTGGTTAACGGTGTTGGTGTCGGTGACGAAATCGTTGATGGTCACCTGCGGCACGGTGGCATCCACCAGCCCAACGCGGTCCGCGCTGCTGCTGTTGCCCGCCACGTCACTGACGGTGGCCGTGACGGTGACATTGCCATCGGTCAGCGCGCCAACGTCGGCGGCAGGCACGTTCAACTGCCAGCGACCGTCCGCCTGGACCGTGGTCTGGTAAGATTTACCGTTCAGCGTCACGGTGACCGTCTGGCCCGCTTCAGCGGTTGTGCTGCCGCTGAGCACCAGATCCTGCTGCGCTTCTGCCGCATTAATGATGTTGTCGTCGGTCAGGTTATCAAGCGTAATGGCTGGCGGCTGTGTATCGACGGTCACCACGCGTGAGGCGTCCGCGCTGTTGCCGTTGACGTTAGTCACGCTGACGCTCACCTGCGCTCGCCGGAACGGTCAGGCGCCAGGAGCCGTCCTGCTGCACCTGTGCGGTAAAGGTTTGATCCGCGAATTTCACCACCACGGTCTGCCCGGCCTCTACGCCCTGCGTCTGACCGGAAAGCGTGACATCCGCGCCTTTTTCCGCCGCGTTGAGCATATCGTCAGTGGTTACGGTATCGATGGTGACGGCCACCGCGTTCAGGTCAAGCTCGATCGGGTGTTCAGCCGCCACGGTGTTGCCCCAGGCATCTTCCGCACTGACGCTGACGGTCATGCCTCCCGCCGTCCATGCCTGCAGGTCCGCTGACGGCACGCCAATCTGCCAGCTGCCGCTGGCGTTAACCGTGGTGACGTATTCAACATTATTGATGGTGACGGTGATCTGTGTGCCTTCGGCCAGATGAGTGCTGGAGCCGGTCACGGCCAGATCCTGCTGCTGTTCAATGGCGTTAATCACGTCATCGCCAGAGATCGTGTTCACGCGCAGGCCCGGCAGTTCGGCGTTGATGTTGATATCACGTTCGCCGGTGCCGGTGTTGCCGTGCGCATTGGTGACAGAGGCGCTGAAGGTTAAATCGCCGTCGCCAAACGCCTGAAGGTCGGCCGATGGGATGGTCACGCTCCATTTCAGGTCGCTGCCAACCGTCGCGGTGTAGCTCTTGCCGCCCACGGTGACAGAGACGGTATCGCCCGCCGCCGCGCCGGTGACGCGTCCGCTGAGGGTTTGGTCAACCGCCGCTTCGGCGTTATTGACCAGGTTATCCCCGGCAAAGGTGTTGAGGATCACCTGCGGCAGCGCGGTATCGACCAGCAGATTCGCCTCGGCGGAGCCGCTGTTACCCACGCTGTCGGTGCCGCTGACGCTCACGGTGTAAAGGGTATTCGCCAGATCCAGCACGTCGGAAACCGGCACCAGAACGGACCAGCTACCGTTCTCAACGGTGGCCTGATAGTTAACGTTGTTCAGCGTCACGGTGACAGCGCTGCCGTTCGGCAGATTACTGGTCCCGCTCAGGCTCAGGGGCTGCATGGCCTCCTGCGCATTCAGGACGTTATCCTGGCTGATGGGGTCAAGGGTAAATTCCGGCGGGTTGCCGCTGAGCGTAATGCCGTGCGTCGCGCTGCTGGTGTTGCCCGCCGCATCGGTCACGGAGACCGAAATGCTGTGGCTACCTTCACCCAGCGCGCCAATGACAGAGGCTGGCACGCCGACGCTCCAGCTGCCGTCCGCCTGGACGACACCGGTAAAGGTCTTGCCGCCAACGGTCACGGTGACAACGTCGCCCGCCGCCGCGCCGTTCGCCTGGCCGGAAATAATCTGAGCCTGCCCCTGCTCGCTGGTGTTCAGAATGTCGTCGCCCGCGACAGTGTTGATAGTGACCACTGGCGCTGCGGTATCGACCGTGAAATCGGCGGTGGTGGAGGCCCCGTTACCCGCTTTGTCGCTGACGTTTGCCGTCAGGGTGTGCTCGCCGTTAGCCATCGCCTGTACTTCACTGGCCGAAAGCGTAACGGACCAGGTGCCGTCGCTGCCCACGGTCGCCGTGTGATTTTTGCCGTTCAGCGTGACCGTCACAATCTGGCCCGCTTCCGCATCGGTTTTTCCGGTCAGCGTCAGCGGCTGATTATGTTCAGCCGCGTTGATGATGTTGTCCTGGGCGATCGTGTCGACAGAAATCGCTGGCGCAGCGGTATCGACGCCAATCGTCTGGCTGCCGGTCACGGTGTTGCCCGCCGCGTCTTTGCCGCTGACGTTGACCGTCCAGGTACCATCGCCCAGCGCCTGCGCGTCAGCAGCAGGCACCTTCACGCTCCATGCGCCGTTTGCCCCCACTTCTGCGGAATAGGTTTTACCGTTCAGCGTGACGGTAAGCGCCGCGCCCTGCGCCAGGTTTTTGCTGGTGCCGGACAGCGTAAAGCCAGCGGCCTGCTCGCTGGCGTTGATCACGTTATCGCCCGCCGTGGTGGCGAGCGTCACGCTGGTATCCGCTGTAGAAACGGTTACGGTAATACTGCCCGCAGAGGTCGTTTTACTGCCGTCGATCTGGACGACGGACCAGGTATGTTCCCCGTCCGCCTGGGTCGGAAGTGTTACCGTCCAGGTGCCGTCCTTTGCGACCATGGTGCTGGCGATTGTGCTGCCGCTGCTGTCTTTAACCTGAATGGTCGCGCCCGGCTGCCCGGTACCGCTGAAGGTTGGGGTGTTATCATCCGTGACCTCTTTTGCACTCAGCACCCCCTGCTTGTCACCCGCGTTATCCGTCAGCAAAAATGTTGGCGTGGCGCTTTCGACTTCTTTCGTATTATCAATAACTTTTGTTTTGGTCTCGCCGTCACCGCCGTGAGCCAGCAGTGCGCCAATCGCACCGCCTCCCAACGCCGCTCCGGCAATCCAGCCCCACGGCGCATCGCTTAAGACGCTTCCCTGCTCCAGAAAAGGTTCAATGCTGCTAATGGGTGCAGCCTGGGCGGTTAATTCGGTGGCGGCAACGCCTGATGCTTCCCCGGCATCGGCAAATGAAATATGCGTCAACTCCTGGTTATCGTTAAATACCAGTTCGGAATGATTATGGGTTTCCGTGTCTTCGACAAAATAATTATTGCAGCGGATCACGCTGCCATCTTTCATATAAATGAGGAGGTCATTCCCCTGGCGGACATAACGCACCACGTCCTGAGCAGAACCCTGAATTTCAATCACGCTCGGCGATGAAATAGAGACCGAGAGATTCCCTTCACCGGTTAATTTCGTTTTTTCTGCCGTTTTTCGAATGATAACATCAACAACTTTTGCGTTACTCATATTCTTCTCCTTGCAGGTGCGCGTATTCCTGTGGTTATGTCCACCAGAGGGATGTAACTATCCCTGGGAAAAACCACCCATTATTGTCTGACTTATTTCGCGCAGAAAGGCGCGCCTTTTTTAACTCAAATCAGGTAATTTCGCGGCAGCGTTTTTCTCTATTCCGATAAGCGGCATGAGATTATCCACCGCGGAGGCGTAATTAATCGCCGCGCTCCAGCCATCGTATTCAGCCATTATTTTCGCTGAGGTGGCAGACCAGACATCCTGCTCCACGCTGAGCAGATCGTTAATGCTGCGCTTGCTCAGGGTATATTCATTTTTGTAGACGTCGCGGGCGCGCAACGCATTTTCCAGCTGACGTTTTCCGGCCTCCATACGTCCTTGCGCCCCGGTCCAGTCGGCCTGTGCGACGGAGGCTTTTTGCAGGACATCAAAACGGGCCTGATCGACCTGAGACGATGCCATTGCCCTTGCGCCCTCGGCCTGACGGACGCGCGCCGAGACCGCGCCGCCCTGATAAAGCGGTGCATCAATATTGAGCTGGATCTGATCATCCCAGTACGCGCGATTATCAGACTCGTACCGGGTGCGGCCCCCTTTCAGGCTTAAGGTTGGCCAGTGCTGAGACTTCGCGGTTTCTACGCCGTACTGGGCTGAACGCTCCATGTTCTGCGCGGCCATCACCGTTGGGATCAGTGAATAATCAATTCGATTGAGAGAATCCGACTCCACGGCCAGACCTCCCGGAACCGGTGAATAGCGTTCAGCCTGTATGCCAGTTAATACCGCCAGCCGCGCGCGGGCGCTGTTCAGTGACGCATTGTACTGCTCTACCGTCGCCTGCATTCCGGCAATACGAGTGCGGGTCTGAAGCTCATCAGAGGTGGAGCTTACGCCTGCATCGGCGCGGAGTTTTGCCAGCTGCTCAACGTTTTTAAGCGCCTGCACGTTCTCTGTTGCCGCCTGTAGCAGATCGCTGTAGCGTTTCACTTCCACATAGCTGAGGGCCGTTTTTTCCGCGACGGCAGACATCGTGCTCATCAGCTGGTAGCGATAGCTGTCACGCTGAGCTGAAGACTGGCTGATGCTGTTATTGGTCTTGCCAAAATCGTACACAAGCTGCGTCAGGCTCAGCCCCCAGGCTGCGGAATTTCGCAACGAGCCGCTCGAATCGGTGGTCTGGCTGTGACCCGTACTCCCGTTCAAGGCTATTTGTGGCATCCAGCCACTACGCGCTTCGTCTATTTGTGCCTGGCCAATCCCCAGCTGTGCAGCCTGCTGACTCACCGACGGGTCGCGGTCAAGAGCGAAAAGAATACTTTCTTTCATCGTCATTGCCGCAACGGGAGATATCCCTACCAGACCGTTAGTTGCATGAGCCGCAGTCACCACCAGTGAAATTAAGGTCAGGGAAGCAGATAATCTGAGCATCCTGTTATTGCATTTCATCTTTATAATACCCCCGGACTTCAGGTGATGGCTAAATAATTACCAGGAAGAGGTACAAATAATTCACCCTATTTGCCCCACTCCTGTTTGATAAATTCCGCCAATAGTCGACCACACCCATTTCAATTGAGATGAGAGCCGTTCAATCTCTTTTTTTCTTTTAAGAATTTACTTAAATATTTATTGATTCGCAGCATAACAAAATGTGATATGAGCGACCACATCTGTAATGTTAATGCGGTGTTACAAATAAGAAAAAAGATGGGGTTTCTGGACAAATGGCTATTAGATGCGTTTACGCTGAAACATATAAACCCTCTGTAATTTAAGGAAAATTCTGAAACACCTTGATGTACATTTTTGCGTTTATTTCATCTCGAATCAGACACAAAGATTTTCAAAGAACTGTCAATTTAAGTCATTCGCTGATTAATATTAAATTATTTTACTTTAAAAAGAATATCTAATAGATATAAGCACCAATTTATATTTATAATCTGGTTTTATATTCTTATTCGAACTCCTTATTCGGTAGCTTTAACCAAATTTCTATGTAAAACATAGCGTTAACATCAGGTCTAAACGATACATACATGTTTTTGATGACTGATTAATGCTAATTCAATATTCACCTTATCAAACTGTTTTTGGACAACATCCCCCTCCTGTTACGATTCCCTTTCCTGTAAAATGCTGTAGACTGCATAGTATTGCGACATTTTGCAGGATACTGCACCCATGCATAAAACCGCCAGACAGAAATATGTACTTGAAATTATTACTGAACAAGGCCAGGCCAGCATCACTGAGCTGGCAGAAAAGTTGCAGGTTTCGGCGGATACCATCCGTCGCGATCTGACCGATCTGGAAAAACAGGGACTGGCGCAAAAAAACCATGGCGGCGCCATCGCGCTGAATCTCTCGACGATGAACCGAGTTAGCAGGAATACCTTACTGCCTGAAATCAAGCAGCGGCTGGGTAAACAGGTTGCGCAGTGCGTACCTGCGGGCTCGACGCTTTTTCTGGACGCCGGAAGCACACTTCTGGCCGTTGCCTCTTTCCTGCAGGGACCGCTCACCATAATCACCCCTTCTCTTGATATCGCCCAGCAGGTTAGCGATCGGGAAGATATCGATCTGATCCTGCTTGGTGGAAAGTGGGATCAGAAACAGCGCCTGTTTGCCGGAAGCGCCACCCTTTCGCTGCTCTCTCGCTACCGGGCGGATATCGCCATCCTTGGCGCATGCGCCATTCATGCCGAGCTCGGATTGAGCGCCAGTCAGGAGGCGGATGCCGAGGTGAAGCGTGCCATGCTGGCCGCAAGCCAGGCGCACTGGGTAGTCGCCGACCATCTTAAACTCAACCATTGCGAACCTTATCTGGTTTCAGGGTTATCCCAGATTCATCAACTGTTTTTAGATCGTCCCTGGGCAGAGCTCGGGGACCATAGCGCCGTGCAGGTTACCGTTTGCGCGCATTAACGTGGAGAAGGTCATGAATAAAGTGAAGACAATGAATATTGCGCTGATCGGGTATGGTTTTGTGGGTAAGACGTTTCATGCCCCGCTGATCCAGTCCGTCGACGGCCTGAAGCTGGCGGTGGTCTCATCCCGGGATGAAGAAAAGGTCAAACGCGATCTGCCGAATGTCCTCGTTGTTGCCACCCCTGAAGAGGCTATTCAGCACCCGGATATCGACCTGGTGGTTATCGCCTCCCCTAACGCGACCCATGCGCCGCTGGCCACCCTGGCGCTCAACGCCGGCAAGCACGTAGTGGTGGATAAGCCATTTACGCTGGATATGCAGGAAGCGCGAGATCTGATTGCGCTTGCGCAAGAAAAACAGCGCCTGCTCTCTGTCTTCCATAACCGCCGCTGGGACAGCGATTTTCTCGGCATTAAGCAGGTGATTGAGCAAGGCAGTATCGGCAAGGTAAAACACTTTGAATCGCATATCGATCGTTTCCGCCCGGAGGTTCGCGTGCGCTGGAGAGAGCAAAATGTTCCCGGCAGTGGCCTGTGGTTCGACTTAGGCCCGCACATGATTGACCAGACGCTACAGCTTTTTGGTCTGCCGCTGTCGGTACAGGGCAACATCGCCACCCTGCGTGACGGTGCGGAAATTAACGACTGGGCGCACGTGGTGCTGAACTATCCTGAACACAAAGTGGTCCTCCATTGCAGCATGCTGGTGGCAGGCGGCGTTGCCCGCTTTACCGTCCACGGCGATAAGGCCAGCGTGGTGAAAGCGCGCATCGATCAGCAGGAAGCCCAGCTTCTGGCAGGCGTCATTCCGGGTAGCGAAAGCTGGGGTGAGGACAGCGACGCTATGGTGCTGTTTAATGCCCAGGGTGAAGCCAGCGCTATCCCTGCGCCAAAAGGCGACCAGCGGCAGTACTATATAAACGTGCGCGATGCCCTGAACGGCAAGATTGACAATCCGGTCCATCCGGTGGAAGCCCTGGCGGTGATGGCGGTGCTGGAAGCGGCGGTAAAATCTTCAGAAACGGGTACAACTCAGGAACTGGACTTAACGGCGCAGGAGCGCGCGCAACTGCAATAAGCCGCAAAAAAAATGCCCTGCGGGTTGGCAGGGCATTATCGGTCACTGACGCTTTTTCGGCATCATGCGCAGCAGCGTATTGTCTTTCCAGAAATAGTGATGCATCAGCGCGGCAAAGGCGTGCAAACCAATCACAAAATACCCCAGATTCGCCAGCGTTACGTGCCACGCTTTTAGCGTATCCACCAGGTCAAAATTCCCCTCCGCCGCATGCGGCATCGTCAGGCCAAACGCAAACCAGTCATTTCCCCGGTTATACATCATCACCATGCCGATCAGCGGCAGCGCAATAAACAGCAGGTAGATAACCAGATGCCCCAGATGGGACAGCCCGGTGATCATCGCTTTTGGTTTCGGTTGAATGGGCGGAGCCGGGAATTTCAGGCGGATAAGCAGGCGCGCCACCATCAGCACCAGGATGCTGATCCCGCAGGAAACGTGGATCATATTAATAAGCGGACGATCGGTTCGCGGGAACCAACCTCTGAATTCCATGGCGCAATAGGCCATAATAACTAACAGAAAAACCAGCCAGTGAATGCTGATTTGCAGACCCGTATATTTTGTGCGCATGTTGTTTCCCGATAAATAACAGTTATCGCGCCAACATAACCACCTTTCCTGAAAATGTGAACCCCCTTTTACGGAGGGCCGAGTATTCCCAGTTATTTGAAATCAGAAGCATTAACGTGCCTTCAGAATAACGGAGGGATTACAGCGATGCCCAGGTCCGGCTGTAAATCGCTGAGGCGTTTGCCTTCCGGCCGGGGCGAGGCGCAGGGATGCGCCGAGAGGGCGGGCTTTACAGGGATGTTACCTCCGCCCGACCCCGATAAGCCGGAAGGAATAAGCCGAAGGGACCGCGAAGCGGCGATTTACCGCCGGGAGCCCGGGTCGCCAGGGTGGTGGCGACTGAGCCACCCTGGCACGTTCACCGGTCATTTTGTTACAGAGTAGCAAGGAACCTAAAGTGAACGGAATGACCACCAGAGCCGTATGTTCCCCTCACCCTAACCCTCTCCCCAAAGGGGCGAGGGAACTGCTCCGTGCACACATTATCTCGCATGGAGGGGGCTCCTGATTACGACTGCAAATAGACTACCTGCGTCTGCAAATACTCATTCAGCCCGTGTTTGCCATCCGCCCCGCCGATCCCGGATTTCCGCCAGCCCGCATGGAAGCCCTGCATCGCTTCAAAGTTTTCACGGTTAATGTAGGTCTCGCCGAACTTAAGCCCTTTAATGGCTTTCATGGCGACATTCAGATCCTGCGTATATACAGACGAGGTTAAACCGTAGTCGCTGTCGTTGGCCATTTTCAGGGCCTCTTCCAGGGTGTCGAAAGCCACCACCGGCAACACCGGGCCAAAGGTCTCTTCGTGCATGATGGCCATGTCCTGATGTACGTCCAGCAGCAGCGTTGGGGGATAAAAATACCCTTTGCCCTCTGCCGCTTTACCGCCAAGGACCACTTTAGCCCCTTCCTGCACCGCGCGCGCCACCTTCTGCTCCACACGCTCCAGCGCGGCGGCGTTGATCAGCGGCCCCATGGCAATATCCGTTCGCTCAGCCGGATTGCCAAACTGGACGGCTTTCATTGCCTCACCCAGACGATTCACAAAGCGGTCGTAGATCCCCTTCTGAACATAGACACGTTCCGCGCAGTTACACACCTGTCCGGTATTGATGACGCGTGAATCCACAATGGCCTTCACGGCCAGCTCGAGGTCGGCATCGTCCATCACGATGGCCGGGGCTTTACCACCCAGCTCCAGCCCCACTTTGGTGATGTTTTTCGCAGCCGCAGCCATGATCTTTTCACCCGCCCCGACACTGCCGGTCATGCTGACCATCGCCACTTTCGGGTTCCCGGCCAGCTCCTGTCCGACGGTTTCACCGCGGCCCAGCACCAGGTTGAAGACGCCTTTCGGCAGGCCAATCTCGTCGACGATTTTGGCAAACGCAATGGCGTTGTTTGGGGTAAATTCGCTCGGTTTGATAACGATGGTGTTGCCGGTGATTAGCGCAGGAGCGAGCTTACGGGCAATCAGGAAGAAGGGAAAGTTCCACGGCAGAATGCCGGTGGTGACGCCAAGGGCGCGCTTAAACACCAGAATATTCTCGCCCGGACGGTCGCTCTGAATGATTTCCCCTTCATAACGGCGCGCCCACTCGGCCATATAGTCGATATAGTCAGCTGTAAAGTTAACTTCCACTTCCGCCAGCTGCTGGATCTTGCCCCCTTCGGCCACAATCAGCGCGCTGATTTCGCTGACGCGCTCGCGGATCCCGGCGGAAATTTTGCGTAGCCAGCTGGCGCGTTCAATGGCAGGCAGCGCCTCCCAGCCAGCCTGCGCGCGCTCTGCCGCGTCAATGGCCTTGCGGGCGTCCTCGGCGGTGCCGTCGGGAATACGGGAAATGACCTCTTCCGTGGCCGGATTGATCACGTCAATCCAGGCATCACCCTGCCAGGCAACAAACTGTCCATCAATATACATAGGATGTTGTACGGGTACTGTCATAACCTGCTCCTGTAATCACACTGTTTTTAACAAGTAAACTTAATGTTAAAAACTATAATTACCGGGGCAATTGCCTACTCTATGAGTCTGTTTTTGTGAGATATCTCATAAAAGAAACGGGTCAGCCCGTTTCAAAAATCACAAATCGGCAACAAAGGCTGCCCGTTTGCGTAAAAGATGGCGCAAACGGGCAAGAGCATTACAGCAGAGAACGGCTCACCAGCGCGTCGGTGAGAATGACGTCGTTTCGCAGGATCCGCCACGCGGCGTCCACGTCGGCAGGGATATCGACATGGGCAATGAAATCACGTCCCGCCGGACCGTAGCCGTTGATGTCGTCCCTGAGTCGCGGAAATTCACCCAGCACCAGCGACAGGTAACGTTCTACCGGCCATAACCCCTCGACCGGGCCGCTGAACGCCAGACCGTCGTCACTGTTTTGCAGCACGGGCGTCAGGCCGGGATGACTCATCCATGCGGGCGATGCAGCCTCGTCGCGGCAAACGCGGGCAAACGTAGCCATTGTGCGACGCTGCATCGTCGGGTCCTGCACTACCAGCACCCGGGCGGCGTTCAGTCCGGACTGTTTCATCAACGCCCGGCTGAAGCGGGCGTTTTCGCCACAGTTGGTCGACTGATCCTCAACGTGAAGATGCTCAGCCGGAATGTTCCAGAATTCACGGGCGATGTCGGCCAGAATAGCCGCCTCAGCCCGCCCGGTGGTGGGTATCCTGTTATAGCGGGGGTGCTTAGCAATCGCGGCGTAGAGGAAGGTCGTCGAGTGACCGATCCCGCCGCTGATGATCAGAGGAACCCCCTGTTCAGCCGCGATTTTACAGGCAGCATCAATCGCTGGGATCACCGCGTTACCCGCCAGAATCACCAGATCAACGGGCTGGTTGTCCTGATAGTCGTCCTGAGCAAGCCACGCCCCAACGGTATTCACGGCGTCGAGTGTTGTGCCAGGCAGACAGGGGAAAAGTGCCATTGTCATCGTTACCTCCTTACAGCATTAATCTTTAGAGTACTTCACACAACGGGGGTGAAAAGGAGATCACTCTGAAAGCCGAGGTGCTCATTACGCTGCATATTTGTCATTTTGATGAAATAACCAGAAACATCCAAAAACAATTGGGTTGCACCCTGAGTTTGTGCTTTTGATTATCTGCCCTTCAACACATCCTGCCACAACAGCGTGCTGAAAAAGCACCAGTTGCTGCTTAATCCATCGTGATCTGACCCGTTTTAGTTCTGGCTGACTTGCCAAACGTAACATCCAACCCTAAGTTGCTTAACAATTTCACAACCATTACACACCGACAGGTTGCACCTGAAGCGCGCCAGGTAACACCTCTATTATCATCCACGTGGCGGAGTTTTGAGTCATGACACAACATGAGAGCACGACAACGGTATTGCGGAAAAACAAAAAGGTATTAATTGCCAGTCTTACGGGAAGTTCTATTGAATGGTTTGATTATTTTCTCTATGGCACCGCTGCCGCGCTGGTGTTTAACAAGATTTTCTTTCCGATGGTCGACCCGGTAATCGGGCTGATCCTCTCCTATCTCTCCTTCTCGTTGACCTTTTTTATTCGCCCCATTGGCGGCGTTCTCTTTGCACATATCGGGGATCGTATCGGTCGCAAAAAAACGCTTGTCCTCACCCTTTCATTGATGGGAGGTGCAACCGTGATGATTGGCCTGCTGCCCACCTACGACATGATCGGGATGTGGGCGCCCGCGTTGCTGATCCTGATGCGTATTATTCAGGGGATGGGTATCGGCGGTGAATGGGGTGGCGCGCTGCTGCTGGCTTATGAGTATGCGCCAGAAAAACGCAAAGGCTTCTTCGGCAGTATTCCGCAGGCGGGCGTTACCATCGGCATGTTGATGGCGACATTTATCGTCTCGCTAATGACGCTGTTCAGCGAAGAGGATTTTCTCTCCTGGGGCTGGCGCATTCCGTTCCTGCTCAGTTCCGTGCTGGTAATATTGGGGCTTTGGATTCGGAAAGATATTGACGAAACGCCTGATTTCCAGAAAGTGAAAAAATCCGGCCAGGTTGCGAAAGCTCCGCTGCGCGACACCATAAAACACCACTGGCGTGAAGTGCTAATTGCCGCCGGGCTTAAGGTTGTGGAGACAGCACCGTTCTATATTTTCTCCACGTTTGTGGTGAGCTACGCCACTACCACCCTGACCTATCAGAAATCCCAGGCGCTGGAGGCAGTAACTCTTGGCGCACTGGTCGCCACTATCATGATCCCGCTGATGGGGCTGCTCTCCGACAGGGTTGGCCGCCAGCGTATGTACGCCGTCAGTGTCTTCGTGCTCGGCCTGTTTATCGTGCCCTGGTTTATGCTGCTGAATACCGGTACCACCTGGGGAATTGTGCTCGCGACCGTTATCGCTTTTGGCGTACTGTGGGCACCGGTGACGGCAGTTCTCGGCACGCTCTGCTCTGAAATTTTCAGTGCCAACGTTCGCTACACCGGTATCACGCTGGGTTATCAACTTGGGGCCGCGCTGGCGGGCGGAACGGCACCGCTAATCGCTACCGGACTGCTGGCGAAATACGACGGCGACTGGGTACCCGTGGCCTGGTATCTGGGCGTGACGGTCTCTATCTCCCTCATTGCAATTTTTTGTGCCAGCCGCATCAACCGTGAACGCCACCTTCAGGCGCAGCCGGAACAGCGATAATATTATTGCGGCTCCGTTCGCGAGCCGCACTTTTTCTTCATCATTCCCTCTACATTTGATTAACATACAATATTCGTATTCACTTGAATTATGATTTGCGTCAGCCGTAGAATCATTAGCCCGCTCACAATTCAACATTTTGAAAGGTAAACCCCGTTATGCGCCTGCCCCAACGCGATCCTTATGCTCCTCGCGAGTGGCAGCCACACGAGAAACCCGCTCTGCTGGGTTCCCCTTCCACCCCGGAACATCCAACGTCGAAACGGATCGCCTATGGCGTGGTCGGCCTGCTGGTGTGTCTGACCGGGGCGCTGGGTAACGCGGTCGTCACCGCCAATCTGCAAAATCTGCAAGGCACCTTCGGCGCCTGGTCGACTGAAATCGCCTGGCTGCCTGCCGTCTATGTCATGACCAACGTCTCCATCAACCTGCTGCTGGTAAAGTTTCGCCAGCAGTACGGTTTGCGCGCGTTTACGGAAGGCTTCCTGGTGCTGTATGTGCTGGTCACCTTTTTCCACCTGTTTGTGAACGATCTCAGCTCGGCGCTGATGGTACGGGCGGCACACGGGATGGTCGCCGCCGCGCTCAGCTCGCTCGGCATTTATTACCAGATACAGGCCTGGCCCGCGAAGCACCGACTCAAGGCGCTGACCATCGGCATTACCGGTTCGTCGCTGGCGATACCGCTGGCGCGGCTGTTCTCCACCGAGCTGTTGCAGCTTGATGAGTGGCGTGGGCTGTACTTCTTCGAGCTGGGTTTGGCCCTGATCTCACTGGCCTGCGTGATGGTGCTGAAACTGCCCCCGGGCGATCGACGCAAAGTTTTCGAGAAGAAAGATTTCATCACCTTCTTTTTGCTTGCGCCCGGTATGGCGCTGTTGTGCGCGGTTCTGTCGCTAGGGCGTCTGGAATGGTGGTTTGAAACACCGTGGATCGGCTGGGCGTTGGCTCTCTCGCTGGTGCTAATTGTCTGTGCAATCGTTTTTGAACATAACCGCAGCAACCCGCTGCTCAATACCCGCTGGCTGTCCAGCGGCAGCATCGTACGCCTGGGTTTGATTATGCTGCTGATCCGCATCGTACTGGCGGAACAGAACACCGGCGTCATCGGCTGGCTGCAATATGCGGGCCTACAGAATGAACAGATGACCCATCTGGCGTGGTCTATTTTCGCCGGAATCGTCTGCGGTATCGTCACCAGCTGTCTGACGATCAAACCCACTAAGCTGGCCTGGCCGATTATCACCTCGCTGGCGCTGATGATTGTTGCTTCGCTGCTGGACAGCCAGTCCAACAACCTGACCCGGCCGGATCAGCTGATGTTCAGCCAGTTCCTGCTTGGTTTCGGCAGCGCTTTCTTCCTCGCCCCTGCGATGCTGGCCGCCATTGGCGGGGTGATCGCCGATCCACGCAATCTGGTCAGCTTTTCCGTGATGTTTGGCATGAGTCAGAACCTTGGTGGCCTGCTGGGTTCTGCAATCCTTGGTACCTTCCAGACCTGGCGCGAGAAGTACCATTCCAGCCTGCTGGCTGACCAGCTCACCACCCTCAACCCGCTGGTGAACGAACGCATTCAGCTTTACACCCAGATGTATAAAAGCCTGGTTGGCGACAGTTCCCTGTTGGGAACCCAGGCCATTATTCAGCTTCAGACGGTGACGACGCTTGAGGCAAACATTCTGGCTTACAACGATACTTATCTCCTGACGGCGAGCATTGCCACAGCCACGCTGGTCTGGATTTTATGGCGCTTGCTGCGCCTGCGCATCACCGCCCGTATGGCCCTTAAGAACGCCACTGGCAATAAGTAATGACTATTTTTCAGGAGAAGTTATGAGTCAGCAGGATGCCGCCAAAGAGCAGGCCAACACCCGCAAAAATGTACGCGTCGTTTCCATTTTCACCGCCGCGGCTATCGGCATTGTCGGGGTGCTGGTGATCCTTTATGCCTGGCAGTTGCCCCCGTTCACGCGTCATACCCAGTTTACTGATAACGCCTACGTGCGCGGCCAGACCACGTTCATCAGTCCGCAAGTCAACGGCTACATTACTGAGGTCCATGTTCAGGATTTTGTGCAGGTTAAAAAAGGCGACCTGCTGTTGCAGATTGATGACCGGATCTATCGCCAGCGCGTCCATCAGGCCGAGGCGCAGCTGGCAATGAAAATTGCTGCGCTGAACAACAACCTGCAACAGCGTAAAAGCGCGGAAGCGGTGATTGCCAAAAACGAAGCGGCACTGAAAAACGCCCGTGCCCAAAGTCTGAAAACCCAGGCGGATCTGAAACGCGTGAAGGATCTGACCGCAGACGGCTCCCTGTCCATTCGCGAGCGCGATGCGGCGCTGGCCAGTGCCGCCCAGGGGAGCGCCGATATCGACCAGGCGAAAGCAACGCTTGAGATGTCGCGCCAGGATCTACAAACGGTTATCGTCAATCGCGCTTCGCTGGAAGCGGACGTTCAAAATGCGAAAGCCGCGCTGGAGCTTGCGCAGATCGATCTGCAAAACACCCGCATTGTCGCGCCGCGTGACGGTCAGCTCGGGCAAATTGCGGTGCGTCTTGGAGCGTACGTCACCGCCGGGACGCACCTTACCACGCTGGTCCCGCCGCAGCACTGGGTGATCGCCAATATCAAAGAGACGCAGCTGGCGAATTTACGCGTCGGACAGCCAGTGAAATTCACCGTCGATGCCTTAAACGATAAAGCCTATCAGGGCCGCGTGGAGAGCATATCCCCGGCCACAGGCGTCGAGTTCAGCGCTATCACCCCGGATAACGCCACGGGCAACTTTGTTAAAATCGCCCAGCGCATCCCGGTACGCATTGAGGTACTCGGTGAGCCGGAGGCGTACCGGCTGCTGCGCCCTGGCATGTCGGTGCAGGTCACCATCGACACGCGGGAGGCGAAACAATGACGCTTCGCCCGATAGCCGGCCTGCTGATGATGGCTATCCTTGCGGGTTGCCAGTCGGTTGACGTTGAGCCCGCCAAATCGTCCCTGCACATCCCGGCCCAGTGGCGCGCGACGTCGGGGCCAACCAGCCCGACAGAGCAGCTCTGGTGGCGTAATTTCCACGACAGCAATCTGAATCACTATGTGGATCAGGCGCTGAAGAACAACAGCGACGTGCTGATTGCCCGCGAGCGGATTAACGAGTATCAGGCCCGGGTATACGCCGCCGACGGCAGCCTGTTCCCGTCGCTTGACGCGGGCGTGACCGGGACGCGCGCGCGCTCGCAGTCCGCCGCCACAGGCCTTCCGGTATACGGTACGTTGTACAAAGGCAGCCTGACCGCCAGCTACGACGTGGATATCTGGGGGGTAAACCGCAGCACCTCCCGTGCCGCCGAAGCGTCGCTGGAGGCACAAAAGGCGGCGGCCGCGGCGGCAGATCTCACGGTCGCATCGTCGGTGGCCTCCGGGTACGTCACCCTGCTGTCGCTGGATGAACAGCTTCGCGTTACCCAGTCCACGCTGAAATCGCGTGAAGAGGCGTTCAACCTTGCTAAACGACAGTTTGAGACCGGATACAGCTCTCGCCTTGAGCTGATGCAATCGGATTCTGAGCTGCGCGCCACCCGCGCTCAGGTTCCACTGCTTCAGCACCAGATTGCGCAGCAGGAGAATGCGCTTAGCCTGCTGCTGGGCAGCAACCCGGGTAACGTTGCGCGCGGTGAAAGCTTTGATGCCCTGACGCCGCTGAAACTGCCCTCCCAGCTGCCGTCGACGTTACTGAACCGGCGTCCGGATATCGTCCAGGCTGAACGTCAGCTGATTGCGGCGGACGCGACGCTGGCGGCATCGCGCGCCAGCCTGCTGCCGTCGATCAACCTCACGGCCACAGGATCGGTGCAGGATCGCACGCTGTCGGGATTGCTGGATAACCCCCTCCAGCTCTGGAGCGTGGGCGGCAGTATTCTTGCGCCGCTGCTGAACCGACAGGCGCTGAATGCACAGGTGGATATCTCTCAGTCTCAGCGTAATCAGGCGTTGTACAGCTACGAAAAAACCGTACGTAATGCGTTTGCCGAGGTGAATGACAGCCTTGACGCCATCACCCGTTATCAGGAACAGCTTAACGAGCTGCTGGCTCAGCAGGCGGTCGCGCAGGAGACGCTGCGGATAGCGCAAAACCGCTACCGCAACGGGTACTCTTCTTATCTGGATGTGCTCGATGCACAGCGCACGCTGTTCTCGGTGCAGACCAGCGTGGTACAGGTGAAAAACAACCTGCTGCTGGCGCAAATTGATTTGTATAAAGCGCTGGGCGGCGGTTGGGTCAGTGCGTGAAAACATGCCGGGTGGTGGCTACGCCTTACCCGGCCTACATTTCGCCTCCGACGATACCCCCAAGGAGTCAATCTATGCAACAGCAGTGGTGTTCAGTAGATAATTACATGATTTCGTCGCTTATTCCTGAAGATGAAGTTCTCCAGAACGTTCTTGAAAACAACAAACGCGCCGGTTTACCCGAGCACGACGTTGCCGCAAATCAGGGGCAACTGCTGGCGCTGTTTGTCCGCATGACGCAGGCCCGCCGCATTCTGGAGATCGGTACGCTTGGTGCATATAGCTCAATCTGGATGGCGCGCGCCCTACCGCCGGACGGAAAGTTGATTACGCTAGAAGCGGACCCGACACATGCCGCAGTTGCACGCCAGAACATTCACCTTGCGGGACTCAGCGATCGTATCGAACTGATTACAGGCCCGGCGCTAAAGTCGCTCGAGAATTTCGGTGACGTCCCGCCCTTTGACCTGATCTTTATTGATGCCGATAAGCCAAACAATCCCGGCTACCTTGAGTGGGCGCTGCACTTCTCTCGTCCCGGCACGGTAATAATCGGCGATAACGTGGTGCGCGACGGCGAGGTGGTTAACGGGCAAAGCGACGATGCACGCGTGCATGGGGTACGGAAGTTTATCGAGATGACTGGAGATAACCCACGCTTAACCGCCACCGCGCTGCAAACGGTGGGCGTTAAGGGGTGGGATGGGTTTACGCTAACGATGGTGGAACGATAAAAAAGCCGGGTGGCGGCTACGCCTTACCCGGCCTGCATGTTCTCCCGTAGGCCCGGTAAGCGCAGCGCCACCGGGCAATGGTTTTAGCCGGAGATCTGCTCCATCGCCTGCAAGATACGCTTATCCGAAATGGGATACGGCGTACCGAGCTGCTGGGCGAAGAAGCTGACGCGCAACTCCTCGATCATCCAGCGGATCTCCCGCACGTCGTCGTCATCGCGACGCGCTGGCGGCAGTTTGTTGAGCCACTGCTGCCACGCCTGCTGCACGTTTTCGACTTTCAGCATCTGCGCTCGATCGCGATGCGGATCGACCGCCATTTTCTCCAGACGCTTCTCAATCGCCTGCAAATAACGCAGCGTATCACCCAGACGCTTAAAGCCGTTGCCGGTGACAAAGCCGCGATACACCAGCCCCGCCATCTGCGCCTTCACGTCCGACAGACCCAGGGCCATGGTCATATCCACCCGCCCCTTCAGGCGCTTGTTGATATTGAACACGGCGGTGAGGATCTGCTCGACCTGTTTGGCAATCTCCACCACGGTGTCGTTCAGCTCCGCGCGCACCTTTTCATGAAGCTGAGCAAAGCCCTCTTCCGTCCAGACCGGACCGCCCGCCTCGTGGATCAGTTTGTCCACACCGCAGGAGATGCAGTCGTCGATCAGATCCAGCACCTTACCGTACGGGTTAAAGTAGAGCCCCAGCTTGGCTTTGTTCGGCAGCTTCTCGTGCAGATACTTAATCGGCGACGGGATGTTAAGCAGCAGCAGGCGACGCAGCCCGCGCCACATCATCTGCTGTTGCTCCTGCGGATTGTCAAAGAGCTTAATCGCCACACTGTCGCGCTCATCCACCAGCGCGGGCCAGGCTTTCACCTTGTAGTTCCCGCGCTTCTGCTCATAGCTTTCCGGAAGCTGACCAAAGCTCCAGATGTGCAGCCCGCTCTGCTCAATACCGTCATCGGCCACCGCAGAGAGCGTCTCCTGGACTTTACCTTTCAGCGCTTCTTTCAGCTCCGTCAGAGAACGGCCTTCGAGCAGCTTTTTGTTTTTATCGTCCACTACGCGGAATGTGATTTTCAGGTGATCGGGCACCTGATCCCAGTTCCAGTCGTCGCGGTCAATGGTGGTCCCGGTCATGCGTCGGAACTCACGCTCCAGTGCGTCCAGCAGCGGCAGTTCCAGCGGCGTGACGCGGCCTAAAAACGCTTCGGCGTAGTTCGGCGCCGGTACAAAGTTACGCCGCACTGGTTTAGGCAGGGATTTGATTAATGCAATGACCAGTTCGCGGCGCAGGCCGGGAATTTGCCACTCAAACCCGCTCTCATCCACCTGGTTTAACAGCGGCAGCGGAATGTGCACCGTCACGCCATCGGCATCCGCGCCCGGCTCAAACTGATAGGTCAGACGCAGCTTGAGGTTGCCCTGATGCCAGAAGTTCGGGTAGTCGAGCTTGCTGACCGACTCCGCGCCCTCTTTGATCAGCATGCTCTTTTCAAAGTTGAGCAGGTCCGGGGTCTCTTTGCTGGCTTTCTTCCACCAGCTGTCGAAATGGCGCGCCGAGATCACATCGTGGCTGATGCGCTGGTCGTAAAACTCAAACAGCGTCTCGTCGTCCACCAGAATGTCGCGGCGGCGGGACTTGTGCTCAAGCTCTTCCACCTCGGCGCGCAGCTTGAGGTTTTCGCGGAAGAACGCATGGCGCGTCTGCCAGTCGCCTTCCACCAGCGCATGGCGGATAAACAGCTCGCGACTCAGCGCCGGGTCAATCTGGCTGTAATTAACCTTACGCGCTGCAACCACCGGCAGGCCGTAAACGGTGACTTTTTCCGTCGCCATCACCGCGCCCTGCCCGCGCTCCCAGTGCGGCTCGCTGTATGAGCGTTTCAGCAGGTGCTGCGCCACCGGCTCAACCCACTCTGGATCGATACGCGCGGCGATACGCCCCCACAGACGGCTGGTTTCCACCAGCTCGGCGACCATGGTCCACTTCGGCGGCTTCTTGAACAAACCGGAGCCCGGGAAGATGGAGAAACGCGCGTTGCGTGCGCCGGTAAATTCCTGTTTATCCGCATCCTTCATCCCGATATGAGACAGCAGGCCGGTCAGCAGGGCGATATGAATTTCGCGGTACTCTGCCGGTTCACTGTTCACCGGGATGCCCAGCTCTTTCACCACCTGGCGCAGTTGGGTGTAGATATCCTGCCACTCGCGTACGCGCAGGTAGTTGAGGAAATCCACCCGGCACTGACGGCGGAACTGATTCGAAGAGAGCGCTTTTTGCTGCTCGCCGAGGTAGTTCCACAGGTTGACGAATGCGAGGAAATCGGACTCTTTATCGTGGAAGCGACGGTGTTTTTCATCCGACGCCTGCTGTTTGTCCATCGGACGCTCGCGCGGATCCTGAATGGAGAGCGCCGAGGTGATGATCATCGCCTCGCGCACGCAGCCGTGTTTTTGCGCCTCCAGCACCATGCGCGCCAGCCGCGGGTCGACCGGCAGCTGGCTAAGCTGGCGGCCCAACGGCGTTAGCTTGTAGGCCGTCGCCTGCTCGTCGGTAGTAATGGCCCCCAGCTCTTCCAGCAGCCGCACCCCATCCTGAATATTGCGCTTATCCGGCGCTTCCACAAACGGGAAGGCGGCGATATCGCCCAGCCCCAGCGCGGTCATTTGCAGGATAACGGATGCCAGGTTGGTTCGCAGGATCTCCGGATCGGTAAACTCCGGGCGCGACAGGAAATCGTCTTCCGAATAGAGACGAATACAGATCCCTTCCGACACGCGGCCGCAACGGCCCTTACGCTGATTAGCTGACGCCTGCGAAACCGGCTCGATCGGCAGACGCTGAACTTTGGTTCTGTAGCTGTAGCGGCTGATGCGCGCCGTACCCGGGTCGATCACGTATTTAATGCCCGGTACGGTCAGCGAGGTTTCGGCCACGTTGGTCGCCAGCACGATGCGGCGCCCGCTGTGCGGCTGGAACACGCGGTTCTGCTCGCTGTTGGACAGGCGCGCGTACAGCGGCAGGATCTCGGTATGGCGCAGATCGCGCTTGCTGAGCGCATCGGCGGTATCGCGGATCTCACGCTCGCCGCTCATGAAGATCAGAATGTCGCCAGAACTCTCGTTGCCCAGCTCGTCGACGGCATCGAAGATGGCCTGAAGCTGGTCGCGCTCGGTATCGTCCGCCTCTTCAACAATCGGGCGATAGCGCACTTCAACCGGGTAGGTTCGGCCTGAGACTTCAATGATCGGCGCATTATTGAAATGTTTTGAGAAGCGCTCCGGGTCGATGGTCGCGGAGGTGATGATGATTTTCAGATCCGGACGCCGGGGCAGCAGCTCTTTCAGGTAGCCGAGCAGGAAGTCGATGTTCAGGCTGCGCTCGTGCGCTTCATCGATGATGATGGTGTCGTACTGCATCAGCAGACGATCCTGCTGGATTTCCGCCAGCAGGATACCGTCGGTCATCAGCTTAACCATGGTGTTATCGCTGACGTGGTCGCTGAATCGCACCTTGTAGCCGATGCAGCCGCCCGGCTCCGTTTGCAGCTCGTCGGCAATACGGTTCGCCACGGTGCGCGCCGCCAGACGACGCGGCTGGGTGTGACCGATCAACCCTTTCACCCCGCGGCCTAATTCCATGCAGATCTTCGGCAGCTGAGTGGTTTTACCTGAACCGGTTTCCCCCGCGACGATCACCACCTGGTGGTCGCGCACGGCCTCAAGAATGTCCTGTTTTTTCTGGCTGACGGGCAGGTTTTCCGGATAGGTAATCTCCGGGCGTGCGGCTTCACGCAGCACAACTTTCCCTGCCGCCTGTTCAATCTCTTTGGCCATCTCCTGGTAGATGGCCTGTTGTGCATCAGGATTTTTAACCTTCTTAACGCCGTGCAGACGGCGCGCAAACCGCTGTTTATCGCGCAGCATCAGCGAATCAAGCTGTTGCATCAGCATCGGGAAGGATAATTTCTGTTGTTCTGTCATAGCGTTAACGGGCAGTGCACTGCCGGATAAAATCTCTTTTTAATGATTGCTATAGAGTACCACATCAGCGCTTTTCGCGCCTTATTCAAAAAATTCGAACATAGGCTTCGATATATTGCGCTATCCCTGTGGCAGGATTGTGAATAAAGTGTCAACAAGCAACGGGGCACCCCCCTCAATCAAATACAAAACAGGAAATTCCCATGAGCAAAGTATTAGTGTTGAAATCCAGTATTCTGGCAGGGTATTCACAGTCTGGTCAGCTGGCTGACTATTTCGTTGAACAGTGGCGTGAACAGCACAGCGCGGATGAAATCACCGTGCGTGACCTGGCGGCAAACCCGATTCCTGTGCTGGACGGCGAGCTGGTTGGCGCGCTGCGTCCGAGCGATGCGCCTCTCACCCCACGTCAGCAGGAAGCCCTGGCGCTCTCCGACGAGCTGATTGCTGAGTTGCAGGCCCACGACGTTATCGTGATCAACGCCCCAATGTATAACTTCAACATTCCTACGCAGCTGAAGAACTACTTCGACCTGGTGGCGCGCGCTGGCGTAACCTTCCGTTACACCGAGAACGGCCCGGAAGGTCTGGTGAAAGGTAAACGCGCTATCGTCCTGACCAGCCGCGGCGGTATTCACAAAGATACCCCTACCGATCTGGTCGCACCGTACATGACGTTGTTCCTGGGCTTCATCGGCATTACCGACGTGAACTTCGTGTTCGCTGAAGGTATCGCTTACGGCCCGGAAGTGGCCACCAAAGCGCAGACCGACGCGAAAGCCGCTATCGACAGCCTGGTCGCAGCCTAAATTTTCCCCCTCTCACCGCCCGGTGGGAGGGTTTTTCTTTCCCCCGTATTTCGTTATCATCCGCACCCACTCTCCAGCCCGGCGGCCTGATGTCTGTCATAATCGATACGTTTATTGCACCCCCCTGTCACGACGACATTGAGATCCTCTGGCAGGACGAGCATCTGCTGCTGATCAACAAACCCTCTGGTCTGCTCAGCCTGTCCGGGAAAAATCCGCAAAACCGCGATTCCGTCCACCACCGTCTGGTGCAAACCTTTCCCGGCTGCACGCTGGTGCATCGTCTTGATTTTGGCACTTCGGGCCTGATGGTGATTGCACGTAACAAAGCGATTAACGCCGCGCTTTGCCACCAGTTCAGCCAGCGCGCCGTGACCAAGGTTTACACCGCCCTGTTGTGCGGACATGTGGAACAGGACGAAGGGACCGTGGATGCCCCGATTGCCAAAGATCCGGCGCTGTTTCCGCTGATGACGATCTGTGCGCGCACTGGTAAGCCCGCTCGCTCGCGCTATCGGGTGGTGGAACGTATTTACCAGGATACGATAATGCCGTTGACGCGGGTTGAGCTTACCCCGGAGACCGGGCGCACCCACCAGCTGCGCATTCACTGCCAGCAGTTAGGCCACCCTATTTTGGGGTGCGATCTGTATGGGGGTCTGGAATGGCCGGGGGCGGAAGAAACGCCCCGGCTGATGCTGCATGCAAGCGTTCTGAGTTTTATTCATCCGCTGAGCGGCGAGACCATGAATGCCCGTCACGCCGCGCCATTCTGAACGAGGTTTACCACATTAAATCGTCAGGGATTTTGAAGTCTGCGTACGGATCGTCTTCGTCCTGCTCTTCCTGACTCAGCGCGCTGTTTAGCACAATGCTGTCCGCATCGCGCTGGGCAATTTTATCCGCCACCACCGCCGGGATAATCGCGTAATCACAGTCGCCATTCGCGTTAATCACCAGTCGGGCAATCGCCAGACGACCGTTGATCAGCTGGGTTTGCGTCTGCTTATCGACGTCGATTTTTTTGATCAGGCTGCCATCGGTAAAGTTAAAGGTAATGTTGCCCTTCGCCACGGTGATGCGGTTCATCTCAATCAGCTGCTTCACCTGCGCCCTGAACTCTTTTGCCAGCACCGCCTGTTTTTGCTGTTCGCTCAGCTGCTTATCACGCTCCAGCTGGGCTTTCTTGTTCTCTTCAACAGCCTCTCTCGCCTCGCGAGCCTGGACGCGGGATTTTTTCGCCGTGCGCTGAACCTTCGCCATCTTTTTACTGCTGACTAAGCCCGCTTTCAGCATCTGCTCTTGTAGGGTGAGTTTTGTCATGATCGTTTAAACCGGTTGGAAATGTCGGGGGATTATACCTGAATCGCGCAGTTCATGAAGAACCCTCATGACGCAGTGAAATTAAGTCACTTCCCCTGCGCCAGTGGCTCAGGCATAAATTATGCATTGATAACGTTTAGGCAACATGAACTTAGGATGCATAACCAAATGAGTCAGGCTTTCACATTTACCCTTAAGCGCAGTTGCTTTGATGAAAATTATAACCCGTCAGAAAACACGCGCACCACCACCAACTTCGCCAACCTGGCGCGTGGCGAGAAGCGTCAGGAGAACCTGCGCAATACGCTGGTGATGATCAACAACCGCTTTAACGCGCTGGCGAGCTGGGATAACCCGAAAGCCGACCGCTATGCCGTCGAGCTGGAAATTATTTCAGTCGATATGAATATCGGCGGCGATTTTACTTTCCCGGCCATCGAAATTCTGCAAACGACGATCGTGGATAAAAAGACCCACGAGCGCATCGAAGGCATCGTCGGGAATAACTTCTCATCCTATGTTCGTGACTATGATTTCAGCGTCCTGCTGCTGGAGCATAATAAAGATCAGCCCCGTTTTACCCTCCCCGAGAATTTTGGCGAGCTGCACGGCAATATCTTTAAAAGCTTCATGCATTCTGCGGAATATCAGGCGAACTTTAAAAAAGCGCCGGTGATCTGCCTGAGCGTCTCCAGCAAAGACACCTATCGTCGTACCGGTAACCACCACCCGGTGCTGGGGTATGAGTACCAGCCGGACGGCGAGTCGCTAACGGAACAGTACTTCGCGAAGATGGGCCTCAAGGTTCGCTATTTCATGCCGGAAAACAGCGTCGCGCCATTTGCCTTCTTCTTCACCGGCGATTTACTGCGTGATTACACCAATCTGGAACTGATCGGCACCATCAGCACCATGGAGACGTTCCAGAAGATCTATCGACCAGAAATTTACAATGCCAATTCCGCTGCGGGACAGTGCTATCAGCCCGACCTGAATCAGCAGGATCACTCATTAACAAAAATCGTCTATGACCGTGAAGAGCGCAGCCGGCTGGCCATTGAACAGGGTAAATATACCGAAGAGCGGTTCATCAAACCCTATAAAACCCTTCTTGAGCAGTGGTCTCATCACTTCACGCTTTAATTTAATACGAATAAAAGGTTCTTCTTATGAAAACATTGCTCCCGACATCGACGGCTGGCAGCCTGCCGAAACCCACCTGGCTTGCGCAGCCGGAAACGCTCTGGTCGCCGTGGAAACTCCAGGACGAGGAATTACTGGCAGGGAAACAGGATGCGCTTCGTTTGTCTCTGGATGAACAGATTCGCGCCGGGATTGATATCGTCAGCGACGGGGAACAAACCCGCCAGCATTTCGTCACCACCTTTATTGAACATCTCAGCGGCGTGGATTTTGAAAATCGTCAGACGGTGCGGATCCGTAACCGTTACGATGCCAGCGTGCCGACCGTGGTAGACGCGGTGGCGCGCCAGAAACCGGTGTTTGTAGACGACGCGAAATACCTGCGCCAGCTGACGGACAAGCCGATCAAGTGGGCGCTGCCCGGCCCGATGACCATGATCGACACGCTATACGATGCTCACTATAAAAGCCGCGAAAAGCTGGCCTGGGAGTTCGCTAAAATTCTCAATCAGGAAGCCCGCGAGCTGGAAGCGGCCGGCGTTGACATTATTCAGTTCGACGAACCTGCTTTTAACGTCTTTTTCGACGAAGTGAATGACTGGGGCATCGCCGCGCTGGAGCGCGCCATTGAAGGGCTGAAATGCGAAACCGCAGTACATATCTGCTACGGGTACGGCATCAAAGCCAATACTGACTGGAAAAAAACGCTCGGCTCCGAGTGGCGCCAGTATGAAGAGGCGTTTCCAAAGTTGCAGACCTCAAAGATCGATATCATCTCGCTGGAGTGCCACAACTCGCGCGTGCCGATGGATCTACTGGAGCTGATCCGCGGTAAAAAAGTGATGGTCGGGGCAATTGATGTTGCCACCCAGACCATCGAAACGCCGGAAGAGGTTGCCGATACGCTACGCAAGGCGTTGCAGTTTGTTGATGAAGACAAGCTCTATCCGTCCACCAACTGCGGCATGGCTCCCCTTTCCCGCCAGGTCGCCAACGGTAAGCTGAAGGCATTAAGCGCCGGGACTGACATTATCCGTCGCGAGCTTGCCCGCTAACCTTCAGGTTTGCCAGTACAGCGGCGTACCGAACCGCTCAATATAGTAGTCAATCACCGCCCTGACGTTCAGGGGCGGATGACGCGCGTTCGGGTAAATCGCCGCAATCGTCAGTGGCTCCGTATTAATAGAACACTCCATTTCCGGCAGCAGTGCCACCAGCTCACCGCTTTTGAGCCGTTCGCTCACCATCCAGTCCGGGAATAGCACAACGCCCATGCCGCCCAGCGCCGCAATCAGGAGCGTTTCCGCGTTATTGGAAGTCATCAGCGGTACGATGGGATAGTGAACCCACGCCTCGCCCGGCTGCCGGATCAGCCAGCGGTTAGGCCCGGACGAACCGCGGTAAACCAGACAGTGGTGACGACTGAGATCGTCCGGCCCCTCGGGTGCGCCATGTTTTTGCAGATAGTCCGGCGAGGCCGCCAGATGGTAGAACTGCTGACCGAACACCCGGGCGTGAAACGAGGAGTCCGTCAGCGCGCCGATGCGGAAGATAACGTCCGCGGCGTCGCGGTGCGGATCGATAAAATCGTCGGTGAGGGTCAGTTCAATGGAGAGACGAGGATAACGCGCCAGAAGCCCCGGCAGGCCCGGCGCGATGTGCCGTAGTCCGAAAAAGACCGGGCCATTGATACGCAGCGTGCCCGACGGCTCGCGGGCGCGTTCATCCAGCTCGCGTCGCGCATCCTCCAGATTTCCGGCCATCGCCCGGGCATAGCGCACAAAAAGATGCCCGCTCTCTGTGGGCATAATCGCCCGCGTGTTGCGGTAGAAAAGCTGTTGCCCGAGGGCGTCCTCAAGCTGGTGGATCACGCGGGAAACCTGCGACGCAGAAATCCCTTCCCGCCTCGCCACCACGGAAAAATTCTGCGTTTCATAAACGTCGATGAAGATCAGCAGCGCGCGAATGCTGATATGTCCGGCATCCATCATTAATGCATTTCCTGCACAGGTGTTTCCTGCATTATGGCATTTTTCTCAATGATGTTCAGACGTAATCTTCTCCGCCTGGAAAAAGGAGAAAAAGCGTTATGCACATTATTTTAATTTTACTGGTGATTGCCGGCGGCATGGGGCTGTCCGTGGAAGCCGGGCTGCTGGGGCCGCTGGGCGCGGAGGTGGGCGACCTGTGGGCGGCGTTCAGCATATTTAGCGTGGGAACCGGGCTGACGTTTCTGCTGATGCTGTTTTTCAGCCCCCGCAACAGTCCCTCATTTTTTGCGCAGCCGTCATGGCACCTGCTGGGCGGCGTGCTCGGCCCGGTCTACGTCATCATTCTCACCATTGCCACGCCAGCGATCGGTATTGCTATGACGATGATCGGCATTCTGGCAGGCCAGGTCTTTAAAAGCCTGATTATTGACCACTATGGCCTGCTGGGTACGCCGCACCGCAGGATCGATACAAAACGCATTATTGCGCTGGGATTTATCATCGCCGCGCTCATTCTCGTGGCGCAGGGGTAACGTTATGACAGTGATTATGATTATTCTGGCGGTGATTGGCGGCGCGACGCTGAGCATTCAGGCTGCCATTAACGGGCAATTAGGCAGCAGCGTGGGGGTATTCAAAAGCGCGTTTCTGACCTTTTCCGTCGGCGCGCTGGTAACCGCCCTGCTCATTTTCTTTTTTGAGCCGAAACAGGCGGTCAGCCTGATGGATGTGCCCAAGTGGCAGCTTCTGGGCGCCCTGTGCGGCGTGCCCTATATAGTGATTATGGTGCTCGCGGTGCAGCGTATCGGCACCGCCGTTGCCACGGTAGCGGTGATCCTGGGTCAGCTGGCCATGAGCATGCTGATTGATAACTTTGGCTGGCTGAACAATGAAGCCATTCCGTTTTCAGCGAGCCGTTTCGGGGCCGTCGTCTGCCTGAGTATCGCGCTCTTCTTCATCTACTCAAGCAGTAAACCTCAGCCCGAAGAGGATTAACCGCCCTCTTTGCGGGTAAAGAACAGCGTCACCGTGGCGACGGTGACGCCAAATTTCTTCATCTCGGTTTTATTGAACAGACGGGTGCTGTCCTGCAAATACATCCAGTCATCAAAGTGCAGCAGCCAGGTTTTGCCGTCCGCCTTCACGTTCATGCTGTAGCGCCAGTTAAGGGCGTTGCCCGAAACCTGACCTGTCGCGACACCTTCTATGTCACCCGCCGTGCCTTCGTAACGATCGTGGCCAATGCGGCGGATATGCCAGACGCGCTTTTGCTTCTCGCCGTCGTCATAGACAAAATGCTCGTTCAGCGTCAGCGTATCGCCGATGACATCTCCGGCGATCTCGACGCGAAAACGGCGGATCTGCTTACCGCTGCGGTCCTGCACCATCCCCCACGCCTCGGTTTTGCCCTGGAAGTAGTGGAAAATATCAAGCCTTGGCTGCTGCTGACGATACTCGGTCACTTCTGTGCTGCACCCGGCCACCAGCATTGTCAGTGTAAGCGCCATTAACAGGAATCGTTTCATTGTGGTCCTCCGATTAACTGCTGACGCAGTTCAGGATACTCGGTGCGGGGATCGAGCCAGATCGCCAGAAAGCGCGAGCTAAACGCTGCCGACTGGCGCGGCCCGAGGGGCGTAAATTTTTTCTGCGACGCCGTGGGGCGATACCAGAATTGCCCCTGACCGTTATTAACCACAAACGCGAGCTGCGTGCCGGGCGTGACGTCGGGCCAGAGCGCTTTTAGCATCCGCAGCCAGGCTTCACTCTGCGGCTCCTGCTGCAAAATGCCCTGCGCCTGCCACTGGTCGCGGGTCGCCTCGACCAGGTCGTCGCCATCGATATCCCGGGCATAGGTGATAATCAGCGCGTTATCGCTGTTTGTTCCTGTATATCTGCCGTCGGGCGTCAGCAGCTGAGAGGTATAAACGGTAAACAGCCCCCAGGTGAGGGTGGCATCGCCTACCTTGCGCCAGCTCAGCCAGTCAGTCGCCTGCACGTTACAGGCCATAACGGTTAGCGCGAGCGCGAGTAACAGATGTCTCATTGTTGTCTCCCCATCAGCAGGTGGAAAAACAGCATCAGCACCAGCCAGCCCGGGATCATCCAGCTGACGACGATAAAAGTCGGCTCCAGGAACGTGATGGCCCCCAAACGCTCGCCAAACAGGTAGGCCAGCGGCCCGCCCAGGGTCGCCAGCGCCGTCAGCAGCCAGCCCGGCAAGGTGGTCGTGCGGGTCAGTTGCGTCCAGACGGTGGCAAACATCAGCCACAGCGCCACCATCCATAGCGGCATCAGAGACGTGCCAGTGAATGAAATCAACCCCGTCAGCGCCCAGAGGGCGTCCAGCATCGCGCCCGACGCCGCCAGCACAAGGGCGTATACCCGGTGTGATGGCGGTAACAACAGCCAGGCAATCAGCGCCAGCGCGATCCAGATGACCAGCCCCTGCTCGCGAAACAGCACCACCAGCGTCCAGTAGAGATCAAACCCGATGGCCAGCAGAAAGACCTGCCCGTAGCGCTTCATACGCGTTCCGCAGTCAGTTGCACCACGCTGATGGTGCGGGCGTTAAACCCGGCTTCACAGTAGCCGAGGTAGTACAGCCACATCCTACGGAAACGGTCATCAAATCCGAGCTTTTCAATCTCCTGCCAGGCGTGAACGAAGCGCTGACGCCAGTGCGCCAGCGTGCGGGCGTAGTCCGGCCCCATATCGAAGAGGTTACGCACGACAAAATCGGTATGGCGGGTCATCAGTTCATTCATGGCGGTGATGCTGGGCAAAAAGCCGCCGGGGAAGATGTAGCGCTGAATAAAATCGACGCTTTTGCTGTAGTCGCGATAGCGCTGATCCTGAATGGTGATGGCCTGAATCGCCATCCGCCCGCCCGGACGCAGACGCGCCTGGCAGGTGCGGAAAAACGTTGGCAGGTAGCGTTGGCCGACGGCTTCAATCATCTCAACCGACACCAGCTTATCGTACACTCCGGTCAGATCGCGGTAGTCACAGAGCAGCACCTCAACGCGATCCTGTAAACCTGCCCGCGCGATCCGCGCGGTGGCCCAGTGGTACTGCTCCTGCGATAGCGTGGTAGTTGTTACCCGGCAGCCATAATGACGGGCGGCATATTCCGCCATCGCCCCCCAGCCGGTACCAATCTCCAGCAGATGATCGTTTGCGGTGAGCGCCAGTTGGTCGCACAGCCTGGCCATTTTTGCCTGCTGAGCCGCTGCCAGATCCTGCTCTTCCCCGGTAAACAGCGCGCTGGAGTAAAGGAGTTGTTCATCAAGGAAATGGGCGTAAAAGGCGTTGCCCAAATCGTAATGGGCGGCAATATTTTCCCGTGCCTGCGCGCGGGAGTTGCGCCGCATCCAGTGCCGTAGCCGCTCTACCGGTTTCCCGAGCAGGCGAAACCCTTTTTCCAGTTGCCCGAGGATCTGGCTATTGCGCGCTATCAGCTCCAGCAGCGGCGTCAGGTGGGCCGTCTCCCAGTCGCCATCTATCCACGCTTGTGCCGCGGCGAGGCTGCCCCCGGTTAGAATGCGCCAGTAGACGCCCGGAGCGAGTACCTGCACCTCAGCGTGAAGCGCGGCGGAGGCGTCGCCGAACTGGAACGTCTGGGCGCCTTCACGCAGCGTCAGCGAGCCGCCGCGCAGCCCGTTCAGCAGGCGAAAAAGCAGCCATCGCGCGACGCGGACGTTGCGCGGGAAATCGGGTTCAAGCGCAAAGACGGGATCGGTCATGAGCGTTCACTCCTGCTTAGGGGATGGTTATGCAGCGGCACGCGCTTCAGCCACAGCCTGAGCGCCTGCCAGTAAATGGCGAAAACGGCTTTGAGGGTCATCAACGGGATCCGCGCCAGCAGCGACCGCAACGCTGCGCGCGTCAGCGGCTCCCGGCGCAGCGTCAGAGTGGCATCAAACACCTTCGTCTCCTGATGGTTTTCGATATGCATGCGCAGCGTGCTGGACGGACTGTTGAAGCGCCAGTGGTAGACCATGTCCATCGGATTAAAGGGCGAGACGTGAAACGCTTTTTCCGTCGGCGGGGCGTCCCGCCCCGCTACCGCGTAGTAGTGTCGTTCATTCCACGGCGTGTTGCGGACTTCGGCGAGAACCCAGCGCAGGGTGTCTTCCCCGTCATAGCAGTAGTAAAAATTGACTGGGTTAAAATGAAAGCCGAAATAACGCAGTTGGGTTAGAAGCATGACCCGCCCCGCCGGGCGTTCGCCGGTCAGATTTTCCAGACGCTCAAGGACGCGCTCTTTGAGCGGCGTGCCCAGCGGGTAGTCCGCATCATAAAATGCCGCGGGCGCAACGCGGTTACGGCGCACGCCGACGGAGGGCAGCGCGTCCAGCTCATCGAGATCGAGCCAGGCCATAAAGACGCTGTAGGTAAAGTGGTGCGCTTTTGGCGAAAGACGGCGATGGCGCAATGTGCCGTGGTAAAGGCAGCTGTTCATCTCAGTTGCCCTCCCCGGCCGCGATAGCGTTTACCACATCCAGCGCACTGCGTACCCCATCTTCGTGGAAGCCGTTGTACCAGTACGCGCCGCAGAACCAGCTCCGCTGGCGACCGTTTATTTCTCCGCGTCGGGCCTGGGCTTGCCAGCTTTGCGGGTTAAAAAGCGGATGCTCATAGACAAAGCGGCGCAGCACATAGCGTTCTTCCACCGGCGTTTCCGGGTTGAGGGTGACGCAAAACAGCGGGCTACCCGGCGGCAGTCCCTGCAAGATATTCATGTTGTAGGTGACGCAGGCGCTGGCCCGATCCTGCTCGCTGAGGCGGTAGTTCCAGCTCGCCCACGCGCGCTTGCACACCGGCAGCCAGCGCGGATCGCTGTGAAGCACCACCTCGTTACGCTGCCAGCCGATATCACCCAGCACCTCACGTTCAGCCTGCGTTGGGCTGGCGAGCATCGTCAGCGCCTGAGCGGAGTGGCAGGCGAAGATCACCTGATCAAAGTTGTCTGTTACGCCCTCACGCGTTATATCAACTCCGCGATCGTGGCGAATAACCTGCTGCACCGGCGCATTGAGGTGCAGCGTCAGGCGATTGCCAAGCTTGTCCAGCATCGCGCGAATGTACTCCCGGGAGCCACCCGGCACCACGTACCACTGCGGACGATGGGTAATGTCCAGCAGACCGTGGTTTTCAAAAAAGCGTAAAAAGAGCGGCAGCGGGAAGCGTTTCATCTCCTGTAGCGAGGATGACCAGATAGCCGCCCCCATTGGCAGAATGTAGTGACGGGCAAAAAAAGGCGTGAAGCGGTGCTGGTGCAGGAACGTCTCCAGCGTGGCGGACTCGCTGACGTCACCCCGGAGCGTCTGTCTCGCCAGCCGATTAAAGCGCACGATCTCCTTCAGCAGCGTCCAGAAGGCAGGATTTAACAGATTACGACGCTGGGCGAACAGCGACGTCAGCGTGTGGCCGTTGTACTCCAGCCCGCTCTGCGGGTTATGCACCGAAAAACTCATCTGCGTTTTTTGCCCGCTGATGCCCAGTTCGCTCAGCAGCCCCATGAAGCGCGGATAGGTGCGGTCGTTGTAGACAATAAATCCGGTGTCGATGGCAAAGTTGCCCTGCGGCGTGTCGACATCCACCGTTGCGGTATGACCGCCCGGCGTGGCCTGCGCTTCAAACAGCGTGACCTGATGATGTCCGGCGAGCCGCCAGGCACAGGTTAACCCGGCGATACCGCTGCCGATAATCGCGATCTTCATGGTCGCACCATCCTGCGCAGCAGTGCGCGCTGAAGTATATCGGGCAGACCGGAGAGCAGGCGCAGCGCCAGGCTAAACCCGGCGGGAAACGCGATATGATCCTTCCCTTTTGCCAGACCGCGACGAATGGCATGGACGGCGTCCTCCACGCTGACCCGGCCCGGCATCGGGAAATCATTTTTTCGGGTCAGCGGCGTGTCGACAAAACCAGGTGAAACGACCGTGACGGCGATCCCTTTCGGCTCCCAGTCGAGGCGCAGCGTGTCGGCAAACCAGGTTAACGCCGCTTTAGAGGCGCCATAGGCTTCTGCTCGCGGGAAGTGAAGCCAGTGCGCCATCGAACTGATCAGCACCACGCGGTTGCCGGATATCAGCTGCGGCTGCAACGCCGCAAGGCAGTTTACCGGCCCCATGAAATTGGTGGTCATGACCCGCGCCACCAACGCGGCATCCACCTCGCCGCGATCGAGATACTCGCAGGTTCCGGCGCAAAGAATCACCGTGTCGGCAGCACAGTCCGCCAGCGCCTGGCGACAGGCGTCCCTGTCTGTCATATCGAACAGGCGCACCGTAATGTTGGGGCTGTGCTGATGCACAGCTGCCAGACGTTTCGCATCGCGCCCGCAGGCAATCACCCGGTAACCATCGTCGGCAAAAGATTTCGCCAGCCCGGCCCCTATGCCCGAGCTTGCGCCGGTGATCAGAACCGTTTTCATGATTTCACTCTCCGCTTCACGCCGCGTACGGCCCAGCCGAGCACCGGAAGATGTTCGTAAATCATCTCTCCGGCATCGTAGTAATCCCGCTGGCGAACTATGCGATCGTCGCGCATGTCTACCACAGAGCAGCCCGGCAGCTGGCGCATTGCCCCCCGGGCAATACGCGGGTGCGACCAGTGCATCATCCAGGTAACAACAAAGCGATCGCCCTGCTGCAACGGTGCATCGACGGTAAAGCGGCACCGCTGGACGTTAGCCAGCAGGTGAGTGAAATAGCGCTGAATCGCGAACAACCCGCTGTGTTCGCCAAAGGGATCGATAAGCGTGGCATCGGCGCGATAAATCTTTGCCAGCGCCGAAGGTGGCTGGGTATCCAGCGTGGCGTAGTAATCAACGAATCGACTGATGACGGACGGCAACGTGCTCATGGGTCACATCCTGGCTGTAAACAACGTAGCGAAATCGCATAATTAAAACTTACACAATTAGCGTTATTTGTCCAAGTTTGTGCAGATATATTTTTTATACCTCTTTTAATTCAGTATTTTAAAAACTTTCCCTGAGGTGCCAATTTGAGTCAAAAGCAGATTCTCACCGCCGTGCCGTTATTTTTTAGGGATAACCTTAAGGCAAAGGTGCCATTTATCTTCCAGACTTATCCTTTTAATTCATAAGGATGTCACGCGATGAAAAATTTACTGATGGCGCTCTTTTCCAGCCCGGAATCCTTGTTGCAGGTTATGAGTCACCAGGAAATTATCGAAGCCGTAGAGGATGGCGACCGCATCATCATCGATCAGGATGGAAACGCCTCGGTTAACTACAAAAGTAACGAGGTTCGGCAGGACTTTCTGCGCCATGTCAACGCGCTGAAGAGGGCCTGAAATGGGAACGGCAATATTCATGGTATTGATGGTATGCGGCTACTGGTACACCAGCCGCGATCTCTCAACCCGGTTCAAAATTAAGCGTTCATTCGGCTGGGATGTCTATTTCCTTGTGGCGCTGTATGGCTGCATTTTCGTTTTACAGGGCGTGATCGCCACCGGCTTGCTCTGGCTGCTGTTGTTCGCCCTCTCGGCCGCCGACAACACATTCCATTTCACGTCCGCAAAATACGCCGACTGGCAAATTGATTTTATGAACTGGAGCTTTTTAGGGATTCAGGCTCCGGTCGTGGTGATGCTGGCCTTTGCGATCCTGTTTTGTCTCTATCGTTCTAACTGGGCCGGCAGCGCGCGGCTGGACGGCGAAGGCCGGAAAAAGCTCTACAAGCGGCTGGCGCAATCGAGCGGGATTGAACAACTGCTCTATCAGTGCATGGAGGAAGGTGAACTTGCGCACGTCACGCTGAAGTCGCGGCGGATTTATATTGGCATGATCCATACCGCCACGCTGGAGTATGAAAAAACCGCCAATATCGTGCTTATCCCGATGCTGAGCGGCTACCGCGACGGGGAGAACATGCAGCTGTGTATTGAGCACAACTACAGCAAATGGTACGCCGAGCATGAGGTTACGCTCGACTCAGAGCCAAAAAGCGCTATGGATTTCCGTAAGGTGATCATGCTTGATCAGATCGAGAGTATTTCACTGTTCGATCCGGCAAGTGCCAGCGCGCTGGCGATGCGTGAATAAAAAAATGGCGCCTTATTTCTAAGGCGCCAGGATTATGTGGATGAAACCTGAACTTATGGCGTTACGATATTGAACCAGAAGTCAAATTTGTCCATGTAGCTCAGCATCTCTTCCAGCTTCGCCCCGTTTCCACTCACCTTCACGTCACCTTTATCCATCGCCTGCTTCAGCGTCTCTTTCTTAAGGATGATGTTGTTCAGCGTGGTGCGATCAAGCGCGATAGTTGCGTCGGCATCCTTCGCCTGCGCGTTGGCGGTATGGTTCAGCACGCCGTTTTCCAGCTCCAGCTTGTATTTTCCGCCATCCTTACCGAGATCGACATTGAAGACCGCCTTCGCGTTACCGGCCCGCACCCCGTTGATGTGCACACCCAGGTAGTCGAAGAACATTTCCGGGGTCATCGCTCGCACGGTATCCGGGCTGGCGGTGTTCGGCGTCGGCAGCTTCTTCACGCCATTACGCAGTTCTTGCGCGCCGGTCAGGTAGAAGTTACGCCAGGTGCCCGCTTCCGCCTGGTAACCTAACTGCTCAAGCGCGTCGGCTTCCAGATTACGGGCAGCCTGGTTGTTAGGATCGGCAAAGACCACTTTGCTGACCACCTGAGCAACCCAACGGTAATTACCCTGCTGATAATCCGCTTTGGCTTTCTGCATGATGGCATCAGCGCCGCCCATGTACTGCACGAACTTCTTCGCAGCCTGTTCAGGCGGCAGCTCGTCGAGGGTTGCCGGGTTGCCGTCGAACCAGCCGAGATAAAACACGTAAGTGGCTTTGACGTCGTGGCTAACGGAGCCGTAGTAACCGCGGCTTGCCCACTGTTTCTCGAGCGATTCCGGCAGCTTAAATTCTGCGGCGATCTCATCGCGAGTCAGGCCTTTGTTGGCCATACGCAGGGTCTGGTCGTTGATGTAGCGGTACATATCGCGCTGGCCTTTCATCAGCTTGACGATATTCTCGTTACCCCAGGTCGGCCAGTGGTGCTGCGCAATAATCACTTCCGCGTCCGCGCCCCAGCGCTCAATGGCGGCGTTAATGTACTTAGACCAGGCCAGCGGGTCGCGGATTTTCGCGCCGCGCAGGGAGTAGGTGTTGTGCAGAGTATGGGTCACGTCCTCTGCGGCCTCGATCATTTTCTTCTCTTTGACGTACCACAGCATCTCCGACGGAGCTTCTGAACCCGGCGCCATCATAAAGTCGTAGGTCAAGCCGTCGATCACTTCTTCCTGACCGGTATGGGTAATGTAGTCGGTCGGCGGGATGAGGGTGACAGTACCCGCAGAGGTGGTGGTGCCAAGGCCTGCACCCACCTGGCCTTTTGCATCCGGCTTCAGCAGGTTGCCGTACATATAGCTCGCACGGCGGCTCATCGCGTTTCCGGCCATAATGTTTTCGGAAACCGCCTCTTTCATAAAGCCATCCGGCGCGTAGATTTTCACTTTGCCAGACTTGACGTCAGCTTCGTCAACCACGCCGCGCAGACCGCCATAGTGGTCAACGTGGCTGTGGGTGATCACCACAGCCACGACCGGTTTCTTGCCGCGGTTTGCATAGTAGAGATCCAGCGCTTCTTTCGCCGGTTCAGCGCTTAACAGCGGGTCGATAACGGTAATGCCCTTCTCGCCCTCAATGATGGTCATGTTGGAGAGATCGAGATTACGGATCTGATACACGCCGTCGGTGACCTTAAACAGCCCGCCAATGTTGATCAGCTGTGACTGACGCCACAGGCTCGGGTTTACCGTATCCGGGGCTTTTTCACCCTCTTTGACGAAATCATATTTCGCCGGGTTCCAGATAACGTTCCCCTGCTCGCCTTTGATCATGTTTTGCGGCAGCGGGGCGATAAAGCCTTTATGGGCATTTTCAAAGTCGGTTTTATCGGCAAACGGTAATTTGTTATACAGGGCGTTATTAGCCTGCTGGGTTGTAGGAGTGGCATCCTGCGGCTGTACTTCCGCAAACGCGGAAAGCGACAGCGACGTCAACACACCGGCCAGCGCCAGATGTTTAGCGATTATCGTTAATTTCATTAAATGGCCTCATAGATTAATTGCGCCGCCAGCGATATTTAATTGTGGCGGATAATTTTAATGCGAACTCATTGAGGACCATTCTAACCAGAATACCTTCCCTTCATAGTCCCATATGGGACTGGTTATTTATCGATTCGTAATCCGTGGGCTATTGCTGCTATACTCGCTACCATAGCAGACGTTGCGGGGAGAGGCTTAGCGTGAATTTTCAGGATATCCATACCTATTATCAGCAACTCAATATTGGGCAATTTTTTCCGCAAATGCTTTGTGAAGGCGAGGTCTTAACCGTTGCCGCAAATAAAAAACTCACCGTTGAACCTGGCTATATTTATTTCTGTACTGAAGGGTCGCTGACGATATTAATGCCTGATGATGGGCTGAATATTGGCAATACTATTGAGTATATGCCGATCGGTTTAATGGAAAGGTATTGTCCACTGGCGAAGTATGAATATCGCAGCAGTGCCAGGGTGAAACTGGTGAGAATATCCTGGGCCGACTTCGACCAGTTTTTTTTCCAGGGAGGGCCTGAGCGCATGCAGGCGCTGGCCACCATACTGACCTACATGTCGATATTCACCATCGACCTGCATAACGAACGCAGGCAGGTCACCAGCTACCAGACCATTAAACCCATGCTCTATCGCTATCTTTATCGGCAGGAAACCCACACGGGAGAGAATGAGGGTCTGGCGCTGTTTATCATCAAGCGCACTAACCTGTCGCGAACGCATGTCTTTCGCGTGCTGGCGGATCTTAAAGCCGGGGGCTATATCACCATGAAGCGCGGAAAGCTGGTGTCGATAGACCGTCCGCTGCCAGAGGCGTATTAAATTACGCCCCTGAAGCGAATGCTTCAGGGGCTGGCTGATTAACGCACCAGGTGCAGGAAGTGCAGATGTTTTTCATACTGGTCCAGAATATCGTTAATTAACTGCTCCTGGTTCCAGCCCATCACATCGTAATTTTGCCCACCTTCCTTGAGGTAGATTTCTGCCCGATAGTACCGGTGCTGTTCTGCCTGATTCTCATCATTCTCCATGGCCGCTAGCGCGAAGGTCGGCGAGTTATAGCCACGCAGCCTGACTTCATAAATGAAATTCAGCTCATTGCCTAAATCCACCTCAAGGCGAATACGATCGTCCGACGCGTCGCTGATATGGCTCTGCGTTCCCTGCTTATTCAGTTCATCCTGCACCAGCACCATGGCCGGTTTGATCACCTCTTCCATAAAGCGTTTCACCAGGGAGCGTTTAGGTAAGTAGGCGATGTTACGCAGTCTGCGCTGCCACGGAATGGGGTTACGGGCCGCTGTCGGCGCGATCGTGGCCATACTCAGGCTCTCGCGTTTGGTCAAATCGCGTCGGAGCGCCTTCAGCAACCCATAGATTGAGACCAGCAGGATCATCGAGAACGGTAGCGCGCTGGCGATAGTCACGGTTTGCAGCGCACTCAGTCCGCCCGCGAGCAGCAGCGCGATAGCGACTACGCCCATCAGCGCGGCCCAGAAGATGCGCTGCCAGACGGGTGTATTGGCCTCGCCGCCGGACGCGAGGGTATCCACCACCATCGCCCCGGAGTCAGCGGAGGTTACAAAGAAGACAATAACCATCGCCATGGCGATAAATGACAGCACGGAAGAGAACGGGAAATGCTCAAGGAAATTAAACAGCGCCAGCGCCACGTCCTGCTGGACGGTATTCGCCAGATCGGACGCTCCCTTGTTCATGATGAGGTAAATGGCGCTATTGCCGAACACCGTCATCCACATCAGGGTAAAGCCCGCCGGGACAAACAGCACGCCGGTCACGAACTCGCGGATGGTTCTGCCGCGGGACACACGGGCAATGAACATCCCGACAAACGGCGACCAGGACAGCCACCAGCCCCAGTACAGCAGCGTCCAGCCTCCCAGCCAGTTGCTGGATTTCGGTTCATAAGCGTAAAGGTTAAACGTCTTGCTCACCAGCTCGGACAGGTATCCGCCGGTATTTTCCACAAAGGATTTCAGCAGGAGTACGGTTGGCCCCAGGCACAACACCAGCACCAGCAGCAGTACCGCCAGCCCCAGATTGAGCTCTGATAAAATGCGAATGCCTTTGTCCAGACCGGACACCACGGAAATGGTCGCCAGCCCGGTAATCAGGACGATAAGGATCACCTGCACGGTATCGTTGATGGGTACGCCAAAAAGGTGGTTCAGCCCGGCATTGACCTGTAAAACGCCGTAGCCTAACGAGGTCGCCACGCCAAATACGGTGCCGATTACCGCGAAGATATCCACCGCATGACCTATCGGGCCGTAAATACGGTCGCCGATAATCGGATAAAGCGCCGAACGAAGCGTCAAAGGCAGGCCGTGGCGGTAGCTGAAGAACGCCAGAATCAACGCAACGATGGCGTAGATAGCCCAGGCGTGCAGCCCCCAGTGGAAGAATGTCAGCCGCATGGCCTCTTTGGCCGCAGCGACCGTTTCAGGTGTCCCCACCGGCGGGGAAAGGTAGTGCATGACCGGCTCCGCCACGCCGAAGAACATCAGGCCGATCCCCATCCCCGCCGAGAACAGCATCGCGAACCACGAGTGATAGCTGAAGTCAGGCTGGGAGTGGTCGGGCCCGAGTTTAATATCGCCGTAGCGGGACAAGCCGAGGAACGTCACACTCATTAAAATCAGCGCGACGGCAAGAATGTAAAACCAGCTGGCGTTGGTGAATATTTGCTGTTGCAGTAGCTTAAAGTTTTTATCGGCAACGTCAGGGAAAATCGCGGCAAAGGCGACAAGAAGGAAAATTAACAAAGCAGATGTGTAAAATACCGCTTTGTTAATCTGGCTTTTGGACTGCTTTGGGATAGTGTCGTTTTCACTCATATAGTGTCTTCCATAAACGCATTGACCGCTCTGAATGAGAGGCGTGATCTGCGTCAGGGTAACAAAATCCCTTTATGAATGCAGGTCTGAAACGTTCAATTATACACTATCCCCAAAGGGTATTTGTTGCGCGTTAACGCATCCTCATGCCATTGCATTATTTCGCAGGCAAGAAATGGTTAATTATCCCGGCCAGCCGACTTGGGCCGTAAGTTCTCATCGAATACCAGCCGTTTGCGTCCGGGCTCTTCTTCCCGCAGCGGCTCTACCTGATGCAGCGTCTGCTTACAGCGATCCACCAGCACCTGATACTCCCGCGTGCCCTGCTTTTTCCACTCTATTTCCTGCGCGCTTAGCTCACGAATCGCTTTCGCCGGACTGCCAAGAATTAAGTGATTCGCAGGCATTTCCGCTTTGGCCTTCACAAACGCCGCCGCCCCGACGATGCTGTTTTCGCCGATCGTCGCCCCGTCCATCACCACCGCATTCATCCCCACCAGCGCATTACGGCGGATAATGCAGCCGTGCAGGATCGCACTGTGGCCGATATGCCCGTCCTCTTCCACCACCGTGTCCTGCTCCGGAAAACCGTGCATCACGCAGTTATCCTGAATGTTCGCGCCGTCTTTCACCACGATCCGGCCAAAATCACCGCGCAGGCTGGCGTTGGGGCCTACGTAAACACCTTTGCCGAGGATCACGTCGCCAATCAGCACCGCGGTCGGGTGAACATAGCTCTCTTCAGGCACGACCGGCGTCAGACCATCAATTTGATAAACAGGCATACCCTCTCCTTATGTGATATTCAGACCACCAAAACGCTGGTGATAAAGCGTGCCGGGCGCGGACAGCTCGCCGACGGAGGTTTCCCCCTTCTCACTGACAAACGCCAGGGCTCCCGCTGCCACGCGCTGGTAGATGTTAATGCACAGCTGTCGCGCGCTCTGTCCCGCCCAGTGCGCCGGGAGTAACTCCTCCGGCAACAGCGGATCTTTCAGCACCACGCGACGATAAAAATGAATGAGTAACAGCTGGATCTGAAAGCAGCGTTCCGGGGTTAAATCCTCGGGCGACGCCTCTTTCAGCAGCGGCAGCAGCGGACGGAACGAGTTGATAAACGTTTCGTACATCGCGTTTTGTTCGGTCAGCTGCCAGCACTCTTCCACGCGGGATCGTAACGCCGCGCGTGACAAAGCCAGCGGCGAATGAGCTTCAAAGAAAATGACGTTTTCCGCCACGCCCGCGTCATGCAACAGCGACTGCACGTCCGCGAGGTTCTGCGACGGCGAGGCCATCAGGCTCGGCGCCAGCGTGCCGAACCCTTGCCAGATGAGCTGTTTTTTCACGTCCGCGAGCGTGGTTTTATCCAGCCCCTCGGAAAGCAGCAGCAGCCATTTACCATCCCACGCCGGCAGTTCTGCACGGTAGATTTTATTTTCCGCGCGTCGGGTCAAACGCAGCCCCTTGTCGCTGAGACGGTAAAAGCTGCGGCGGCCAATGCGGGACACGTCCAGCCAGCCCTCTTTGTTGAGGCGAAACAGCGCGGTGCGCACAAAGCGCTCCCCGAATCCCATTCCTTCCAGCAGGGCCGCCAGACTGCCGAGCCAGATCTCTCCGCCGCGATGGGAAAGCGCGTCGCCATACAGCGAAGAGATAAGCGACGTTCCGCTGACGGGAACAGAGCTGACTGCGTGCTGGATAAAGGCATCAAGTTTATTCATTTGATTCATTATGTTGTTATTTTTTTCCTGAATGAATCATAGCATAGGAATTTGGGGTTTCCCCCTCACCCTAACCCTCTCCCAAAGGGAGAGGGAACTTAATACTCCCTCTCCCTTTGGGAGAGGGATCCCCAGTAATTTTTTTATGCAGAAGCAATAAAGTTGCTTTCTAAATGACTGAGGGCTGTCAGCGATGCCCTGGTCCGGCTGTAAATCGCTGAGGCGTTTGCCTTCCGGCCGGGGCGAGGCGCAGGGATGCGCCGAGAGGGCGGCTTTACAGGGACGTTGCCTCCGCCCGTACCCGATAAGCCGGAAGGAATAAGCCGAGGGCACCGCGAAGCGGCGATTTACCGCCGGGAGCCCGGGTCGCCAGGGTGGTGGCGACTGAGCCACCCTGGCACGTTCACCGGTCATGTCGTTACAGAGTAGCAAGGAACATAAAGTGAACGGAATGACCACCACAGCCGTATGTTCCCCTCACCCTAACCCTCTCCCCGGAGGGGCGAGGGGATTGCTCAGTGCTCGCATTAATTTGTGGGGAACCCTCAGCCCTTTGGGAGAGGGCTGGAGTAAGGGAAATTCAACCGTTGGCTGCTACTTTACGCAAATCAAACACCCGGCAGGCTTTACCCTCGGATCGCGGTATGCTGCCGCAGTTAACGATCATCACATCGGTTGAAATCCCCACCATCGATTTAATCCGATGACGCAGCTGATGGCAGACCTGACAACGCTGTTCATGCGTCAGCGTTAAGCTACTCTGTTTCAGCTCGACCTTCACCGAAAGTGAATCAAGATGCCCGCGGCGGTTCACCTCCAGCTGATAGTGCGGCGAAAGATGTTCGAACTTGACGATCTCCTCTTCCAGCTGTGACGGGAAGACGTTAACGCCGCGAATGATGAGCATGTCGTCGCTGCGCCCGCTGATGCGATCCATCCGGCGCATGGTGCGTGCGGTACCCGGCAGCAGGCGCGTCAGGTCGCGGGTGCGGTAGCGGATCACCGGCAGCGCCTCTTTGGTCAGCGTGGTGAACAGCAGTTCGCCCTGCTCGCCGTCGGCCAGCGGCGAGCCGTCATTCGGGTTGACGATCTCCGGGTAGAAGTGATCTTCCCAGATGGTCGGGCCGTCAGCGGTTTCAAGACACTCCATCGCCACGCCCGGCCCCATCACCTCGGAGAGACCATAGATATCCAGCGCGGTAATGCCCAGCCGTTTCTCGATTTCGCGGCGCATGGCCTGCGTCCACGGCTCGGCGCCAAACACGCCGACGCGCAGGGAACAGGCGCTGGCATCACCGCCCATCTGACGCTCCAGCTCTTCGATCAGGTTCAGGCAGTAAGAGGGCGTCACCATGATCATATCCGGCTGGAAATCGCGGATCAGCTGCGCCTGCTTTTCCGTCTGGCCGCCGGACATCGGGATCACCGTCGCCCCCAGACGCTCTGCACCGTAGTGCGCCCCCAGCCCGCCGGTGAAGAGCCCGTAACCGTAGGCGACGTGAATTTTATCCTTCGCGCTGCCCCCGGCGGCGCGCAGGGAACGGGCGACGATATTGGCCCAGTTGTCGATATCATTCTGGGTATACCCCACCACGGTCGGCTTTCCGGTGGTGCCCGACGAGGCGTGAATACGCACCACCTGCTCCATCGGCACCGCAAAGGTATCGAACGGGTAATTGTCGCGCAGATCCTGCTTGGTGGTGCACGGGAATTTTTGCAGGTCCGCCAGCTCGTTAAAATCGTCAGGGTGAACGCCCGCGGCGTCAAACTTGCGTTTGTACATCGGAACGTTGTTGTAGGCGTGGTTCAGCGTCCACTTCAGGCGCACGGTCTGCAACGCCTGCAATTCATCAATGGACGCGGTTTCGATCGGATCAAGCTTTGTTGTATTTATCATCGCAGGGTACTCACATTATTGTTCGCTCAAACACGCTCAAGGATCATGGCAATGCCCTGACCCACACCGATGCACATCGTACACAGCGCGTAGCGCCCGCCGCGTCGGTGCAATTCATTGCTCGCGGCCAGCGCCAGTCTGGCACCGCTCATTCCCAGCGGATGACCTAGCGCGATCGCTCCGCCGTTCGGGTTGACATGCTCCGCGTCATCCGGCAAGCCCAGCTGACGCAGCACCCCCAGCGCCTGTGCGGCGAAGGCTTCGTTAAGCTCAATGACGTCCATATCGGTGATACTGAGTCCGGCACGTTCCAGCACCTTACGGGTGGCGGGAACCGGGCCTAATCCCATCAGACGCGGCTCGACGCCCGCGGTCGACATGGCCACAATGCGGGTGCGCGGGGTTAACCCCTGGGCAAGCGCCATCGGCTCGCTGGCGATAATCAGCGCCGCCGCCCCGTCGTTGACGCCAGAGGCGTTCCCCGCCGTCACCACACCGTTCTTGCGAAACGGGGCTTTCAGCGCGGCAAGCTGTTCAAGGGTGGTTTCGGCGCGCGGATGCTCGTCTACGCTCACTTCCGTTACCGCGCCTTTTTTCCCCGTTACCTGTACCGGGATTATCTCCTGCGCCAGAACGCCATTCTGCTGCGCCAGCGCGGTGCGCTGCTGGCTGCGCAGGGCAAATGCGTCCTGATCGGCACGGCTTATATTTAACAATTCCGCTACATTCTCTGCCGTTTCCGGCATGCTGTCAGTTCCGTATTGCTGATGCATGAGCGGATTCACAAATCGCCAGCCGATGGTGGTATCGAAGATCTCCGCCTGACGCTGAAACGCCGCGGTGGCTTTACCCATCACGAACGGCGCACGGGACATGGATTCGACGCCACCGGCGATCAGCAGATCGCCATCCCCGGCCTTAATGGCGCGCGCCGCAAAGCCAAGGGCATCCAGACCGGAGCCGCACAGGCGGTTAATGGTGGTACCGGAAAGGGTCTGCGGCAGCCCGGCCAGCAGCGACGACATGCGCGCCACGTTGCGGTTATCCTCTCCGGCCTGATTTGCGCAGCCGAAGATCACGTCATCTATGCGCTCCAGATCGAGCTGCGGGTAACGCGCCAGCAGCGCACGCAGCGGAACGGCCCCTAAGTCATCGGCACGCAGGCTGGATAATCCTCCACCGTAGCGACCGACCGGGGTACGCACACCCTCACAAATAAATGCGTCACGCATCAGGCTTCTCCTGTCACACTGCCGCCGGTGCGGTGGGATTTCCCGCGAAAAAGAGCGACGGTTTTCTGTTGTTGATTCTGAATTTCAATGTCATAGACGCCGGTCAGTTTGCCCTGATGCTTCACCCGCGCGATAGCGGTCAGCTTATCGCCAGCAAAGCCCGGACGCAGAAAATCGATGGCGCAGCCTGAGGCCACCGCCGCCAGCCCCTGACTGTTGCAGGCGTAGGCAAAGGCGGTATCGGCCAGCGAGAATAGCTGTCCGCCGTGGCAGGTTTTATGCCCGTTAAGCATCTGCGGGGTGATGGTCATGGTCACCACCGCGTAGCCCTCGCCCATCTCGATAATGTCCATCCCCATCGCCTGCGCGCAGGCGTCCCGTTCGTACATCGCGCGGGCGTTATGCCAGGCGTTATGACTCATAACTACTCTCCAGAAGCGCACGCTGGCGCAGCAGTGAACAGGGGCGATAACGTTCCTCGCCGTAGTGACGTTGCAGGTTCTCCAGCAGCGTTAACAGACGCTGCCAGCCAAGGCGCTCGCCCCAGGCGATGGGGCCGCAGGGATAGTTGACCCCTAAGCGCATGGCGGTATCGATGTCTTGCTCACTGGCGACCCCTTTTTGCAGGGCATCCAGCGCTTCGTTGGCAATCATCGCCACCGTGCGCCAGATCAGCAGGCCGGGGTAATCCGCAATCTGGACCACCCGTTTCTCCTGGTGCTGCAACCAGTAAATGGCTTTCTGCGTGGCGGCGTGCGGGTTGCCGGGCGCGGCGGCTATAACGGCCACATCCCGCTCGATGCGGTCGACCACCACCACCGGACAGCCGTGGCGCAGCGCCAGCGACTGCGCGGTTTCACCCTGCGTTTCGATCAACAACAGATCGTCAATTTCCGTGACACCGTCACTTCTTCGCTGTGCGCGCATCGGGCTGAAGCTGTGGCTGACCGGGGCGAGCCAGCTGACGGCGGGTTTGTCCTCCTGCCAGCGGTAAACGCCCTGCCCGCTTTTCTTACCCAGACGCCCCGCCAGCACCAGCTCCTGCTGCACCAGCGACGGCAAAAAACGACGCTCCTGCCAGAAGGCGTTAAATACGGAGCAGGTCACGGCAAAGTTGACGTCCTGACCAATCATGTCCGTCAGCTCAAGCGGCCCCATCGGGAAACCCCCGCCGTCTCGCAGGGCGGCGTCGATCACCTCGGGCGCTGCCACCTGCTCTTCCAGCGCGCGCCAGGCTTCCGAGTAGAAAGGACGCGCTACGCGGTTGACGATAAACCCCGGTGTGGACTGGCAGCGTACCGGCTGCTTTCCCCAGCTCAGCGCCAGCTCGCACAGCGCATCGGCCACTTCGGGTGAGGTCGCCAGCCCGCTGACCACCTCCACCAGCTTCATCACCGGGGCAGGATTGAAGAAGTGCAGCCCGGCGACGCGTTCAGGGTGGTTTATCTCCGCCGCAATCGCGGTAACGGAAATGGACGAGGTATTGCTGGCGAGTAGCGTCTGCGGCGGGCAAACCTCTGCCAGCTGGGTAAACAGCGCCTTTTTCACTTCAAGCCGCTCGGAGGCCGCCTCGATCACCAGATCGGCTTTCGCCAGAGCACCGATATTCGTCACCGGCGTCAGGCGGGCGAGGATCTGTTCCCCGGCGTCGGCAGAGAGTTTTCCGCGCGCAACGCGAGAGGACAGCCGCTGGCGAATGCCGTCGACGGCGCGGGAAATCGCCGCAGCGTCAATGTCGTACACCAGAACCGGATGACCGTGGCTGGCTGCCACTTCGGCAATCCCGGCGCCCATGGTGCCGCTGCCAATGACGGCGACCGTATGGATATTCACCATCTTATTTCCCCGTAAAGTTCGGCGCGCGTTTTGCCAGGAACGCGCTGACGCCTTCCCGGTAGTCGTCGCTGCGTCCGGCCAGACGTTGATAGTCGCGCTCCAGATCAAGCTGGGCGTCGAGGGTGTTGGTTTCGGCGGCGTTGATTGCCTGCTTGATCAAGCCCAGGCCATAGGTCGGCTGCGAGGCAAAATGCAGCGCCATCTGTTGTGCGGTGGCGGAGAGCTGCTCGTCGTCCACCACCTGCCAGATCATTCCCCAGGCCTGTGCCTGCTCGGCGCTGAGCTTGTCGCCCAGCAATGCCAGCCCCATGGCGCGGGCGCGTCCGGTCACGCGCGGCAGCAGCCAGGTTCCGCCGCAGTCCGGTACCAGCCCGAGCTTGCTGAAGGCCATCACAAAGCTGGCTGAACGGCCCGCAATCACCATGTCACAGCCGAGGGCCAGCGTGGCACCTGCCCCCGCCGCCACGCCATTAACCGCGCAAATCACCGGCTTCGGCAGTTTTGCCAGGCGGCGCACCAGCGGGTTGTAAAAAGTCTCAACGGACATGCCCAGATCCGGCGCAGGGCCGTTCGGGTCCACGTTACGGTCGTTGAGATCCTGCCCGGCGCAGAAACCGCGTCCTGCCCCGGTGATCAGCAGGCAGCGGATGGCGTCATCGCGCTCGGCCTGCTTCAGGCATTCGGAAAGCTGCTGGTGCATGACGTCGTTAAAGCTGTTCAGGCGCTCCGGGCGGTTCAGCGTAATGGTCATTACGCCCTGCTCAACATGGCTCAGAATAAATTCCACAATTAGCGTCCTTTAAAGTCTGGGGTGCGTTTTTGTAAAAAGGCGTTGATACCTTCCCGGCGATCGTCGGTGGCCGCGAGCAGCGCAAACAGCTGACGCTCCTGCGCCAGCCCGGCCTGAAGCGGCACTTCCTGCGACTGGCGAAGCGCCTGCTTCGCCGCCTGTAACGCCAGCGGCGAGTGGCGCGCCATCAGCCCCGCCTGCTTCAGGGCGTACTCCAGCGTCAGCGAGGCCGGGTAGACGTCACTGACCAGCCCGGCGCTGTGCGCCTGAACCGCCGTGATGCTTTCGCCCGTCAGCACCATTTTGCTGGCCAGCGATTTGCCCACGCTGCGGATTAGTCGCTGTGTGCCGCCTGCGCCCGGCATGATCCCGAGGGTGATTTCCGGCAGGCCAAAGCGGGCGTTATCACCGGCAATCACCACGTCGCAGAGCAGCGCCAGCTCACAGCCTGCCCCCAGCGCGTAGCCGTTCACGGCGGCAATCAGCGGTTTGGTGAAGGCGTTTATCCGCGCCCACAGCTGCGGGCGGATATCGTTCAGGGTTGCGGGCAGGTCTTTCTCCGCCATTTCGTTGAGATCGGCCCCGGCGGCAAAGCAGCGTTCGTTGCCGTAAATCACACAGACGGCGATCTCCGCATCCGCGGCGGCGGCTTCAAGCTGCTCCGCAATTTGCGTGAGCAGGGCATTGTTGAGCGCGTTGCGCGCCGCCGGACGGTTAAGCGTCAGCTGCAACACGCGGCCATGACGGGTGACAATCAGTTCGCTCATGCCATCCCCTTCGCATCAAAATCGACGATAACGTCAGCGGTTAACGGCAGCGCCTGACAGCTCAGCACATAGCCTGCGGCCAGCTCGTCCGGCTCCAGGCTGTAGTTGGTCGCCATGTCCACCTTCCCGCGAAGCACTTTGCATTTGCAGGTGGCGCACACGCCGCCCTTGCAGGCGTAAGGCAGATCCGCCCCCTGACGCAGGGCCGCGTCAAGAATGCTCTCGTCGTCCGCCGTCAGGGTGATCTCCCTGTCGCGCCCGTCCTGACGGACGGTGACCTTCTGCCCGTCGGCCTGCACGCTGACTGTCCGTTTAACGGGGGTTCCCGGCGTGTTAAAGCGCTCAAGATGGATCGCTTTTTCCGGCATACCCAGCGCTTTCAGCGCCGCCTCAGCCTCGTCCATCATCGCCGACGGGCCGCAGATGAAGGCTTCATCGTACTGGCGGAAATTCACCAGCGTTTTTGCCAGCGCCTGGAGCTTTTCCCCGTCAATACGGCCATGGAGCAGATCGCTGTCGAGCGTCTCCTGGCTGAAGATGGAGATCAGCTGCAAACGCTGCGGGTATTTATCTTTCAGGTCCGCCAGCGCCCGGCGGAACATCATGCTCTGGCTGCTGCGGTTGCCGTAAATCAGGGTGAAGTGGCTGTGGGCTTCAGTGGCCAGCGTAGCGGACATAATCGCCAGCATCGGGGTGATCCCGGACCCGGCGGCAATCGCCAGATAGTGGCCTTCGCGTTCGGCCTGCGGCTGGTAGCCAAAATGCCCCTGGGGAACCATCACCTCCAGCGCCATGCCAGGTTTGATCTCGTCCCGGGCATAGCGGGAAAAACGTCCGCCCTCGATGGCTTTGACCGCCACGCTGATCTCACCGCACGCGGTGCTCCGGCAGATGGAGTAGCAGCGGCGCAGTTCATCCCCGCCAGGACTGGCTTTCAGGGTCAAATGCTGACCGGGACGGAAGCGGTACGCCTCCTGTAACGCCTGCGGCACCGCGAAGGTAATGGTCACCGCGTCGCGGGTTTCGGGTTCCACTTTTGCCACTGTTAATGAATGAAACGTTGTCATGGCAGCCTCAAATACATTTGAAATAGTCGAAGGGCTCACGGCAGGTATTGCAGCGGTAGAGCGCTTTGCAGGCCGTGGAACCAAATTCACTGATGAGCGAGGTATCGGTGCTCGCACAGCGCGGGCAGCTCACCTCCGCAGGAACGTGGGCGTGGCAGCTATGGCCGACAGGCGGGCTGATGCCATATTCCCGCAGGCGCCTGCGGGCATCGTCGGTCATCCAGTCGGTGGTCCAGGCGGGCTCCAGTTGCAGCACAATATGTACCGGGGAAAAGCCGTTCCCGGTCAGAGTTTCGCGGATCGCCCCCAGCAGATGCTCCGTTGCCGGACAGCCCGAATAGGTTGGCGTGAAGCCGATGACCCAGCCTTCCCCCTGTGCCTTCACGCTGCGCACCATGCCCAGGTCGGTGATGGTCAGCACCGGCACTTCCGGGTCGGGGATCTGGCTTAACAGCGCCCAAATCTGCGGGATTTGGGCAGGCGCAATGTCGACGAGGCGTTGCATAGCGTTCTCCTTTACCACTGCTGGTCGGGGTAAACGCGCTGGAGATACTGCATCTCAGCCAGCATCGGTCCGAGGTGTTCAGTATGTAGCCCCTTCTTGCCGCCCGAGCGATACGCCACTTCCTCGGGCACGCGGAGGGTAGCTTCCGCCAGCCCGGCAAACACTTCGCGCTCCCACGGTTCCCGCAGGGCGCGCGGATCAACCGCCACGTCGGTGTCAACCAGCGCCAGCTCGACGTCGTCGGCGTCGAACAATTCAGCCGTAAAGCGCCACAGGCTATCCACCGCCTGCTGCATTTTCTGTGAGGAGGTTTCTGTCCCGTCCCCCAGCCGCACCAGCCAGCCGCGGCTGAAGCGCAGGTGATAGCGCGCCTCTTTAATGGCTTTTGCCGCGATGGCGGCAAGCTGACTGTCGCTGCTGTGGATCAACCGTTCGTACAGCGCTACGTTCCACGCATCCATCAGATACTGACGGGCAATGGTGTCGGCGAAGCTGCCGTTTGGCTGTTCCACCAGCAGCAGATTGCGGAACTGACGCTCATCGCGGCAATAGGCCAGGGTGTCTTCATCGCCCTTACCCTCCCGTTCAGCGGTGTAGGTCAGGAAATTGCGCGCCTGCCCGAGCAGATCAAGGCCGATATTGGCGAGCGCCAGGTCAATTTCCAGCTCCGGCGCATGGCCGCACCAGGCGCCCAGACGCTGTGAGAGCACCAGACCGTTGTCGCCCAGACGCAGGGCATAAGCAGATACGTTGTTCATCCCCAACCTCACATATGCTCAATGCCATCAGGGATGGTGTAAAACGTCGGATGGCGGTAGACCTTGCTTTCCGCCGGATCGAAAAACTCCCCGCTCTCTTCCGGCTGGGAGGCGACGATTTCACTCGCCTTCACCACCCAGATGGAACAGCCTTCGCTGCGGCGGGTATAGGCATCGCGCGCGTTTTCCAGCGCCATGCGGTCGTCGGCAGCGTGAAGGCTGCCCACATGGCGGTGCGACAGCCCCTGCTTCGAACGGACAAAAACTTCGTATAACGGCCAGTAAACATTGCTCATGGTTGATTCCTCTTATGCGGCCTGGCGGGCGCGTTGTTTTTCCGCGTGGGCCAGAGCGGCTTCACGCACCCATGCGCCGTCGTCCCAGGCTTTACGTTTTGCGGCCAGACGTTCGTGGTTGCAGATCCCGCGCCCGTTGATCACCTCGTCAAATTCGTGCCAGTCGATTTCGCCGAAGCGGTAGTGGCCGCTCTCTTCATCGAAACGCAGGTCGGGATCCGGCACGGTCATGCCGAGCATCTCCACCTGAGGCACCGTGTTGTCCACGAAGCGCTGGCGAAGCTCATCGTTGCCAAAGCGTTTGATCTTCCAGGCGAGACTGCGGGCGCTGTTTGGGGAGTTGTCGTCGTTGGGTCCGAACATCATCAGCGCGGGCCACCAGAAACGGTTGATGGCGTCCTGCAACATCTGCCGCTGTGCTTCGCTGCCCTGCGCCAGCGCCATGCAGGCCTCAAAACCCTGACGCTGGTGGAAGCTCTCTTCTTTACAGATTTTCACCATCGCCCGGGCGTACGGGCCGTAAGACGTACGGCACAGCGCCACCTGGTTCACGATGGCCGCCCCGTCCACCAGCCAGCCAATGACGCCGATATCGGCCCAACTCAGGGTCGGATAGTTGAAGATGGAGGAGTATTTCATCTTGCCGTCGAGCATCTTTTGATAGATGTCCTCCCGGGCGCAGCCCAGCGTTTCCGCCGCGCTGTAGAGGTACAGGCCGTGTCCGGCTTCGTCCTGAACCTTCGCCAGCAGAATGGCTTTCCGGCGCAGCGTCGGCGCGCGGGTGATCCAGTTTCCTTCCGGCAGCATGCCGACAATCTCAGAGTGGGCGTGCTGTCCAATCTGGCGGATCAGCGTCTTGCGATAGGCATCCGGCATCCAGTCCTGCGGCTCGATGGCCGTCTCCTGTGCGATGCGTTGCTCAAAGCGTTGTTCTTGCGTCACATAACCACCTTTGTGATTCGTTAAATCACCACAAACAGCAAAATGGTGAATCATTTGGTTTCTTAAAAGTTACACAAAGGTTAAATATAACCCCAAGAAGTGTTTGATTATTTTGTGACGACGCTCGCAAGCCTTTTCATTAAAGGCCGATGACACAAGGCTTTCGGGTGGTCAGGCTAAGCAATAGAGATCACAACGTTAACAATTCATTAAAACTCAGCTTGATTTTTATGATTCGCGATCAAACTATTTATAGTGAAATCACGAAACACCTGGAGAGAAGAAATGCAGCAGTTAGCCAGCTTCTTGTCCGGCACCTGGCAATCAGGCCGGGGCCGCGAGCGCACCATCACCCACGCCATCAGCGGGGAAACGCTATTTGAAGTCACCAGCGAAGGGCTGGATATGGCGGCCGCGCGCCGTTACGCCATTGAACACGGCGGAGAAGCGCTCCGCGCAATGAGCTTTATCGAGCGCGCCGCCATGCTGAAGGCGGTGGCCAAACATCTGCTGAGCCAGAAGGATCGGTTTTATGCCCTGTCAGCCCAGACCGGCGCGACGAAGGCCGACAGCTGGGTGGATATTGAAGGCGGTATCGGCACCCTCTTCACCTACGCAAGCCTCGGCAGCCGTGAGCTGCCGGACGATACCCTGTGGCCGGAGGATGAGCTGATCCCGCTGTCGAAGGAAGGCGGCTTTGCGGCACGTCACGTGTTAACGTCGAAATCCGGCGTGGCGGTGCATATCAACGCGTTCAACTTCCCGTGCTGGGGGATGCTGGAAAAGCTCGCACCCACCTGGCTTGCCGGGATGCCCGCCATCATCAAGCCCGCCACCGCCACCGCGCAGGTGACTCAGGCAATGGTGAAAGCGATCGTCGAGAGCGGACTGGTGCCGGACGGCGCCATCAGCCTGATCTGTGGTGGCGCGGGCGATCTGCTGAACCAGCTCGACAGCCAGGACGTGGTGACGTTTACCGGGTCGGCCAGCACCGGGCAGAGCCTGCGCGTACATCCGAATATCGTCGCGCATTCCATTCCGTTTACCATGGAAGCGGATTCCCTTAACTGCTGCGTGCTGGGTGAGGACGTGACGCCGGAGCAGCCGGAGTTTGCGCTGTTTATTCGCGAAGTGGTGCGCGAGATGACCGTCAAAGCCGGGCAAAAATGTACCGCCATCCGCCGCATCATCGTGCCGGAAGCACAGGTTGAAGCCGTCAGCCAGGCGCTGATTGCGCGGCTGGAGAACGTGGTCGTCGGCGATCCGGCCCAGGAAGGGGTGAAGATGGGGGCTCTCGTCAACAGTGAGCAACGTGCTGACGTGCAGGAAAAAGTCGATCATCTGCTTGCCTCGGGCTGCCAGATCCGTCTGGGTGGTAAAGCCGATATGCAGGCGGCTGGGGCATTCTTCCCGCCCACCCTGCTGTTCTGCCCGCAGCCGGACGAAACTCCGGCCGTTCACGCCACCGAAGCCTTTGGCCCCGTCGCCACCCTGATGCCGTACCGCAACAGTGAACACGCCATGCAGCTGGCGCGGGCGGGCGGCGGCAGCCTGGCGGGAACGCTGGTCACGGCAGATTCAAACGTGGCGCGGCAATTTATTGCCGGTGCCGCGCGCGCCCACGGACGCATTCAGATCCTCAACCAGGAATCCTCGAAAGAATCCACCGGCCACGGTTCACCGCTACCGCAGCTGGTGCACGGCGGCCCGGGACGTGCGGGCGGCGGCGAGGAGCTGGGCGGCCTGCGTGCGGTGAAGCACTATCTCCAGCGCACGGCCATTCAGGGCAGCCCTTCCATGCTCGCCGCCATCGGCAAACAGTGGGTCCGTGGCGCGGAGGTGCTGGAAGATCGCGTTCATCCGTTCCGTAAATACTTCGAGGAGTTACAGCCGGGCGACAGCCTGCTGACCCCGCGTCGTACCCTGACGGAAGCGGATATCGTGAATTTTGCCTGCCTGAGCGGGGATCATTTCTATGCCCATATGGACAAAATTGGCGCGGCGGAGTCGATTTTTGGCGAGCGCGTGGTACACGGTTATTTCCTGATTTCCGCCGCGGCGGGGCTGTTTGTCGATGCCGGGGTTGGGCCGGTCATTGCCAACTACGGCATGGAAAACCTGCGCTTTATCGAGCCGGTCAAGCCGGGCGATACCATTCAGGTGCGCCTGACCTGTAAACGTAAAACGCTGAAGAAACAGCGCACTGCCGAGGAAAAACCGACTGGCGTGGTGGAATGGGCGGTGGAGATCTTCAACCAGCATCAGCAGGCCGTGGCGCTTTACTCCATCCTGACGCTGGTGGTGCGCCAGCAGGGTGACTTTTAATCAAAGCAATGGCATTAACCTTGCTGCCTGGAGTGTTTGAGCGCATCAAAATAAACGGAAGGTAATACAGGGACTGGTTGGCTTTGATTAATCGAACCATCCAGTCTGCCTGGTTTGGATAAGTTACAACCGGAAACACTAAGCAAATTGACCGTATAGTTAGCATAGTTATTATTTATCGCCGGGAATATTCCCGCGTTAAATTACATGGATGATTAACAGACTATGGCAATTCCTGTTTACCTTTTCTTGACTGACGATGGTGGTACAAAAATTACAGGCTCGGTGGATGTTTGTTACCGTGAGGGAAGCATTGAAGTCACTGGCTTTACACACAATCTTCGCCTCCCAACCGATCCATTGACCGGGAAAATTACCAGTAAACGTAACCATGCCCCAGTCGTATTTCAAAAAGAAATCGATTCCTCCTCCCCTTACCTGATGAAAGCCGTTGCGACTGGCCAAACCCTTAAAACGGCCGAGTTCAGGTGGTATCGCATTAATGACGCCGGACAGGAAGTAGAATATTACAATATGCGTCTCGATAATATTCGCGTCGTTTCCGTTACGCCATTGATGCATGACATTAAAGACCCGACGAAAGAAAAACATAATCATCTTGAAGTCGTGGAACTACGCTATGATAAAATAACATGGACATATTGCGATGGTAATATACAGTTTGCAGACTGTTGGGCTGAGCGTTAAATATGCGAAATCCTTCCTATTCAACACCCTATAATATTGCATCCTTTGCACCACCTGGCGTGGACGTCGTTAGCCACATGATAATAGCGCGATTTCATGGTGGCCCCTCATTAATGACCTACATATGGTTTTATCAAATGGTCAGAAACCATGGTCCCTGGGATTATAAACAAGGCCGTGCAGAGTATGCCAATTTTGGCAATTTTCATTACGGTGCCGTTGGTGCGGCAGCAGGCATTCCTGAGGGAATTCTGCTCCGGGGGGCAGGCACTGCACAGATTCTTGCCGGGACAAGCGATCCTGCCGAATTTGCAAAATTCCAGAACAATAATAATTACGGTGATGATCCAGTCGATCAGTTATGGATAAGGGCAGGAATAGATTATGCGCGACGTTCGGGTTTTTAACTGGCGAGCTGGAATTATTATCTTTAGTTTTCTCATATTCATTGCATACCCTTTCCGCGATCTTTTTACCGTGTATGAAAATTTGCAGGAAAAAATCAAGGTTAACGATCGTTTAACTCTTTACATCACCCAGGTTGAGACGGGCTCACTGTCTAAAAACAGGTCTCATATTTATCTCTTTGATGCGAAAAAAAGTCCGGAAGAATTCATGTCTAACATTAAGAATATCAATCCCGTCATGATCACCGATGATGATAAAGCTTCAGTGGCAATTAAAAATGGAGACATTTATCTTCGCGTTCGCGGTACGGTTTATTCGTTCACGACGGTAGGTTTCGATGTCTGCATTCATCTCGACAGTTCACCTTACTGAAGCACACTTTCACTTTCACGGGGTGTGATGCACCCCCGGTCTTTTTTTAACCTGGCAAGACTGACAAACAACCTGGCAGATGCAGGCAAACGCTTTTCGTGCGCGCCTGTCAGGATAAGGCTGACACAACACAATAAACACAACAAGATGAGGTCTGCGATGGGAAGCAATTCTTCTTTTTTTGCCCGTAGAACGACACTGGCCATGGCCGTTGCGCTCTGTTGCGCCTGGCAATCCCCTGTTTACGCTCACGGCAGCGAGGCGCATATGGTCCCGATGGACAAAACGCTTCAGGCGTTTGGCGCGGACGTGCAGTGGGATGATTACGCCCAGATGTTCACCATCGCTAAAGACGGTGCCTTTGTGAAGGTCAAACCCGGCGCCAACACCGCCATCGTTAACGGCAAACCGCTGACGCTCCAGGTGCCCGTGGTGATGAAGAACAATAAGGCCTATATCCCGGAGACTTTTATCAACGATGTCTTTCAGTCCGGTCTTGATCAGACATTCCAGGTTGAAAAAAGCCCCCACCCGTTAAACGCGCTGACGGCTGATGAAATCAACCAGGCCGTAGCAATCGTGAAAGCCTCTACGGATTTTAAACCCAATACCCGCTTTACCCAGATTGCGCTGGCGGAGCCAGAAAAAGCCAAAGTCTGGGACTTCGTGCTTAACGGCACGGCGGTGGATGCGCCGCGCCAGGCCAATATCATTATGCTTGACGGCAAACGCATCATCGAAAGCCGGGTGGATCTGAAGGACAAAAAGATCCTCCGCTGGGAGCCGATCAAAGACGCGCACGGCATGGTGCTGCTGGATGACTTCAATACCGTGCAGCAGATCATCAATGAAAGCCCGGAGTTTGCCGCCGTGCTGAAAAAGCGCGGCATTACCGATCCGAAGAAAGTGATCACCACCCCGCTTACCGTCGGCTTTTTTGACGGCAAGGATGGGCTGAAACAGGAAGACCGCCTGCTGAAAGTGATCAGCTATCTCGACGTGGGTGACGGTAACTACTGGGCGCACCCGATCGAAAACCTGGTTGCGGTGGTGGATCTTGAGCAGAAGAAAATCCAGAAGATTGAGGAAGGCCCGGTCGTGCCGGTGCCGCTCACCCCGCGTCCTTATGATGGCCGTGACCGCGTTGAAACGGTGAAAAAACCGCTGGAGATTATCGAGCCGGAAGGCAAGAACTACACCATTACCGGGGATATGGTGCACTGGCAGAACTGGGATTTTCATCTGAGCCTGGACTCGCGCGTCGGCCCGATGATCTCCACCGTGACCTATAACGACAACGGCAAAAAGCGACAGGTGATGTATCAGGGATCGCTCGGGGGCATGATTGTGCCGTACGGCGACCCGGATATCGGCTGGTACTTTAAGGCCTACCTGGACTCCGGTGATTACGGCATGGGTACCCTGACCTCCCCGCTGGTGCGCGGCAAGGATGTTCCGTCTAACGCCGTGATGCTCAACGAAACCATCCCGGACTATACCGGTGCGCCAATGGAGATCCCCCGGGCGATCGCCATTTTCGAGCGTTACGCCGGGCCGGAGTATAAGCATCAGGAGTTAGGTAAACCCAACGTCAGCACCGAGCGCCGCGAGCTGGTGGTGCGCTGGGTCAGCACCGTGGGTAACTACGATTATATCTTCGACTGGGTATTCCACGAAAACGGCACCATCGGCATTGATGCAGGGGCCACGGGCATTGAAGCGGTGAAAGGCGTGCAGACGAAAACCATGCATGATGCCACCGCGAAGGATGACACCCGATACGGTACGCTGATCGACCATAATATTGTCGGCACCACCCACCAGCACATCTACAACTTCCGTCTGGATATGGACGTGGACGGCATCAACAACAAGCTGGTGGCCATGGATCCGGACGTCAAACCGAACACCGCTGGCGGTCCGCGCACCAGCACCATGCAGGTGAATCAGTATGATATTGATACCGAACAGCAGGCGGCGCAGAAGTTTGATCCGGGCACCATCCGCCTGCTGAGCAACACCAGCAAAGAGAACCGCATGGGCAACCCGGTCTCGTATCAGATCATCCCTTACGCGGGGGGCACACACCCGGTGGCGACGGGCGCGAAGTTTGCCCCGGACGAGTGGATTTATCACCGCCTGAGCTTTATGGATAAACAGCTGTGGGTGACGCGTTACCATCCCGACGAGATGTACCCGGAGGGAAAATACCCGAACCGTTCCACGCATGATACGGGCCTCGGCCAGTACAGCAAAGATAACGAGTCGCTGAACGACCAGGATAACGTCATCTGGATGACCACCGGCACCACCCATGTCGCCCGCGCCGAGGAGTGGCCGATAATGCCGACGGAATGGGTGCACACGTTACTCAAGCCGTGGAACTTCTTTGACGAGACGCCAACGCTCGGTAAGAAAAAAGAGCAGAAATAACACGTTGACCGGGCACGATGCCCGGTTTTTCATTCGCTTTCTTGCTGAATACCACTCCCCGATTATAGTTAATGTTACTTCGCTTAATGCTTTTGCAACATCTGAAACATTTTGTAGATATCGAAGTGTCCATGAACAACGCTATACATAACCGAGAGGTTTTAGGATGAAAGTCAATGAGATAGCAAGAAGCCTTGCGCTGGCCGGTTTTTTCATTTCCGCCAGTTCAGCCTGGGCCGCAGAAGCCCCTAAGGATGCAACCGCAGCAACTCAGCAGGCCAACAACGCACTCTTCAACCAGCTTCCTTTCTCCGATAACACCGATTTTACCAATGCCCACAAAGGGTTTATCGCCCCGCTACCTCAGGAAATTATCAAAGGGGAGCAAGGCAACACCGTCTGGGATCCACAGCAGTACGCCTTTATCAAGGAAGGCGATAAAGCGCCCGATTCGGTTAACCCGAGCTTATGGCGTCAGTCCCAGCTGATTAACATCAGCGGCCTGTTTGAAGTCACCGAGGGCGTGTACCAGATCCGTAACCTCGACCTGTCAAACATGACCATTATTGAAGGTAAAGAAGGCATTACCGTGGTCGACCCGCTGGTGTCGGCGGAGACGGCCAAAGTCGGGATGGATCTTTACTATAAAAATCGCGGCAAGAAACCTGTCGTCGCTGTTATTTACACCCACAGCCACGTTGACCACTATGGCGGCGTGCGCGGCGTGGTGGACGAAGCCGACGTGAAGTCCGGCAAGGTTAAAGTCTACGCGCCAGCCGGATTTATGGAGGCCGCCGTCGCGGAAAATATCATGGCGGGCAACGTCATGAGCCGCCGCGCCAGCTATATGTACGGCAACCTGCTGAAGCCGGATGCGAAAGGCCAGGTGGGTGCGGGGCTCGGCACCACCACCTCCGCCGGGACGGTGACCCTGATTGCCCCGACCAATATCATCGAGAAAGATGGTCAGAAAGAGGTGATCGATGGCCTGACCTATGATTTTATGCTCGCGCCGGGCTCCGAAGCGCCTTCTGAGATGCTCTGGTATATCGAAGAGAAAAAGCTGATCGAATCTGCGGAAGATGTTACCCATACCCTGCACAACACCTACTCCCTGCGCGGTGCGAAAATTCGTGAACCGCTGCCATGGTCGAAATACATCAACCAGGCAATTGTACGCTGGGGTGATAAGGCCGAAGTTATCATGGCGCAGCACCACTGGCCGACCTGGGGCAACGAGAATGTGGTTAACCTGCTGAAAAGCCAGCGCGACCTCTACCGCTACATCAACGACCAGACCCTGCGCATGGCGAATGAAGGGCTGACGCGTGACGAGATCGCCGCCAACTTCAAGCTGCCGAACTCCCTGGCCAATACCTGGGCCAACCGAGGCTATTACGGTTCAGTCAGTCATGACGTCAAAGCCACCTACGTGCTCTATTTAGGCTGGTTTGACGGCAACCCCGCGACCCTGGATGAACTGCCGCCTGAAGAAGCCGCGAAGAAATTTGTGGAGTATATGGGAGGCGCGGATGCCATCCTGAGTAAAGCTAAAACCGATTTTGACCAGGGCAACTATCGCTGGGTGGCTCAGGTGGTCAGCAAAGTGGTATTCGCCGATCCAAACAACCAGGCCGCACGTAACCTTGAAGCGGATGCCCTGGAGCAGTTGGGTTATCAGGCTGAATCCGGCCCATGGCGTAACTTCTACCTGACCGGCGCGCAGGAGTTGCGTAACGGCGTGGTGAAAGGTCCCACCCCGAATACCGCCAGCCCGGATACCGTGCGCGCAATGACGCCAGAAATGTTCTTTGACTATCTGGCGGTGCATATCAACGGTGAAAAAGCAGCGGATGCAAAATCGGTGTTTAACATCGACCTCGGCAGCGACGGCGGCAAATACAAGCTGGAGCTGGAAAATGGCGTGCTGAACCACACGGCGAACGCCGAAGCGAAGGATGCTGACGCGACCGTGACCCTCAACCGCGATACGCTGAATAAAATCATCCTGAAAGAAGTGACGCTTAAACAGGCTCAGGATAATGGCGATATCAAAGTGACGGGCGATGCCGCAAAACTCGATGCCATGCTCGGTTACATGGATAAATTTGAATTCTGGTTTAACATTGTGACCCCGTAAAGGCATGCACTCGCGGGCGGTCTTTCCGCCCGCCACAGGGACATTCTCTCTCATGGAAAAAAGACACAACGCCACTCCGGAGCCCGCGACCTGGCCGACCCGTAACGCCATGGTTGTCCACGGGCTGGCCATGAACCTGCCGTGGCTCGCCTTCGTCAACGCGAGCTTTGCGCTAATGATCCTGCTGCGCAATTCCCTGTTCGGCCAAATTGATACCCTCTTACACGTCAGCCCACCTCTCACACAGATGATTGACGCTTCCATGCTGGGGGTAGTCATCCTTTCCGTGGCGCTGGTAATAATGGCCTGGCGCCACATCCGCGGCGTCAGCACCGTGCTGTTAATGTGTAGCCTGCTATGGTCGATAAGTTGTTACTGGTTTATCAACGTGATACAGCTTCCTCATCCCTGGCCGATATTCGTTACCCTGCTGATGGCCGGTATGACCGCGCTCTATTTTCATCCGGTGGGGCTGGTGTGCTTTATCGCGCCGCTGTGGATCACCATGCCCGTTGCCAGCATGCTGCTGAATCAGGAGATGAACCTTCGCTTTGCCGGGCTGTGGGTGGTGTTCACGTTCATTCTCGTTTGCGGACGCTACATCCTCTTAAGCTGGTTTGAAGAGGCCTGGCGTCGCAACCAGCAGAATCAGCGTTTAATTTCGCGGCTGGATGCGCTGGCCCATCAGGATCCGCTGACGAAAACGGCCAACCGCAGGGCGATGGAGCTGGTGCTGGAAAACGCGGTGGAGCAAGGCAAACGCTTCACGGTCCTGATGCTGGATGTGGACTACTTCAAACTGTATAACGACACCTATGGTCACCAGGCGGGAGACGCGTGTCTCGCGCGGGTCGCGGAGGTGCTGAACACCTCGGTGCGCACGCCAGAGGATGTGGTTTCGCGCTACGGTGGTGAGGAGTTCGTCGTGATCCTCTTTGACTGTGAAGAAAGCGTTGCTGAGAAAGTCGCCGCGCGGATCCAGGCTGGCCTGCGCACCGCAGCCATTGCGCACAGCGCGTCGAAGGTGAGTGAATGTGTGACGGTGAGTATGGGCATTGCCGGCTATACCCCAGGACTGGCCGGCCCGGAAATCATCGCCCGCGCCGATGCGGCGTTGTATCGGGCGAAGGAGTCCGGGCGGGATAGGTGGTCGCGTTAAATAATGCCGGGTGCTGGCTTCGCCTTACCCGGCGTTTTATTAATACCGCACACACACCGACTTGGTTTCACACCAGCCATCCAGCCAGTCGGGGCCGAAATCGCGCCCGGTGCCAGACTGCTTCATGCCGCCGAACGGCAGGTTGGCGTCTATCAGCGTGTGGCTGTTCACCCACACGGTTCCGGCCTGTAGTCTGTCGGTGTACTCCAGCGCTTTACTGATGTTCTGCGTCCAGACGCTGGCCGTTAAGCCGTATTCAGTGTCGTTCGCCAGCTGAAGCGCCTCTTCCCCGTCAGCTACACGGACCAGATTCACCACCGGCCCGAAGACCTCTTCACGCGTCAGTCGCAGATGATTATCCGGGTTGACCACCAGCGTTGGCGAAACGTAATAGCCTTTGCCGTCTGGCCCCCGGTTCCCGGCGATCAGCTCCGCATTGTGCGCCTTCGCCTCATCCAGAAACGCCTGGACCTTATCGCAGTGGGCGCGCGACACCAGCGGGTTGATAAACGCATCCGGCGACATGCCCGGCCCGACGCTCAGGGATTTCACGGCCTGTTCAAAGCCGCTGACCAGCGTGTCGAACAGCGGAGCTTCAATATATATACGTGAACTGGCCGCGCAGACCTGCCCCTGATTCAGGAAGCTGCCGGTCATCAGCCCTTCAATCACCCACGCCGGATCGGCATCTTTCAGCACGATGGCCGGGTTTTTGCCGCCCAGTTCCAGCGTCACGCCCGTTAGCGTATCCGCCGCCGCGCGGGCAATCTGCTTGCCCGTCGCCGTCGATCCGGTAAAGCTCACTTTGGCAATGCGCGGGTGCGAGGTCAGTGCCGCGCCACAGACGGCGCCACTGCCGGTCACCACGTTGAAAACGCCATCCGGGATCCCCGCCTCGCTCGCCAGTTCCGCCACCCGTAACAGGGTGAGCGGCGTGGTTTCCGAGGGTTTGATCACGATGGAGCAACCTGCCGCCAGCGCGGGCATCACTTTCCACATGCCAATCATCAGCGGGAAGTTCCACGGCACAATCCCCGCCACGACCCCAACCGGCTCTTTACGCGTCCACGCCTGATAACGCGCGCCCTGCGGCAGTGGAATCGAGAGATCGAGGGTTTTACCGGCAATTTTGGTGGTCAGCCCTGCCGTGTAGCGCATCCAGTTCAGGGTGCAGCCCACCTCGAAGGCGCGGGAAATGTTAATCGATTTCCCCTGCTCCAGGGTTTCGAGCTGTGCCAGCTCTTCGCCATGCTGTTCCACCAGATCCGCAAACCGCAGCAGGATGCGTTCCCGCTCTGCCGGAAGCCGCCCGGCCCAGCTTCGGGCGACAAAGGCGCGCCAGCCAGACATCACCGCACGATCGACATCATCAACGCTGGCATCGGCGGTGGAGGCAATGACCTCTCCGGTCGCCGGGTTATAGACGTTCAGACGCTTTTCGCTATCGGATGCCGCCTGACGCCCTTCGATCCACAGGCCGTGCTGGCGATCTAAAAACTGCTGCACGCCAGGCAGGACGGCGACGTGTGATTCGGACATAGGATACTCCTTCGTTATGCTTCGCAGGGTGTGTATGCAGTCTAAGAGGGGATTCGCATTCCTGCTTTTGTCTGTGTGACATTCGCTTTGCCAGCTGTGACAGGCTCCGCAAATCGTGATAATTCCCGCTTATATCGCTGTAACCGTTGAGTGTTCTTTCCTATAGTCAGCCTCGTAGCCCTGACAAAATGCAACATAAATGCAACAATGCGAAAACAGTGACGGTGCAGCGAGAACATCAATGGCATGTGCAAGCGAACAGGACAATTTTCAGCAGTGGCTGGCGCAAATTAACCAGGTTTGTGGGCGCTTTGCGGCACGTCCGTTAGAGGGGACGTTTCTCGGCGAACTGGAAACCAGCTATACCCAAAGTCTGAAGCTGAGCACGGTGACCGCCGCAGGCGTTAACCTGTTTCGCACCCGTCAGGAGATCAAAAACGGCAACGATGCCTGGTTCTACACCGTGTTTCAGCTGGAAGGCAGCGCCGGAATCGAACAGGACGACCAGCGCGCGCTGCTGAAAGCCGGGGATATCACGCTGATTGACGCCTCCCGCCCGTGCTCCATTTACTGGCAGGAGCGTTCCCGCCAGATTTCGCTGCTGCTCCCGCGACAAATCATTGAGCAACACGCGCGTTTTCAGGAAGTGAGGTGCGCGTTGCCCCTCTCCCGCAGTTTGCCTACCGTACAGCTGAGCTACCGACTGTTACAGGAGAGCATGGGCAATGCCGATCTCAGCGCCAGTGAAAGCGAAGCGGCGCTGGAGGCGATGGTGTGTCTGCTGCGTCCGGCCTTCCAGCAGCATGACGAGGTGCTGCCGCGCAAGGAGCGTCAGTTCCGCCACGTTCTGTCCCTGATTGACGATCATATTCAGTCGGAGGCGTTAAGACCGGAGTGGATAGCCTCAGAGAGCGGCATGTCCGTGCGTAGCTTGTACCGCATGTTTGCCGGGAAAGGGCTGGTGGTAGCGCAGTATATCAAGAACCGTCGCCTCGATTTATGCGCTCAGGCGCTGCGTTCCATCGGCGATGACGAAAAGCTGGCGGGCATTGGCTACAGCTGGGGCTTTACCGACCATAGCCATTTTTCCACCGCCTTTAAGCAGCGTTTCGGGGTTTCGCCGGGCGAATACCGTAAGCGTTACCGCTAGTTACTTTTTCAGCCATTTGCCGTTAATCCCCTTCACGTACTCACCCGGCTGCGCGCGGGCCACCAGCTTTTGCCCCGCCATTTTCGCCACCTCGTCGACGGGCAAATTATTGCTGTCAGCAAGCTGCTGGTAACTTTCCGTGCGTGCGGCGTTGATACGGTTCACCAGCGCCAGGGTTTCAGCGTCGTGCTGAACGGGCGCAAGATAGCCGCTCAGGGTTTCCCCTACGCGCCCCTGGGTGCGCGCATCGTTGAGCGTAAGCGTGGCGGCGTGAACGTTCATCCCCAGCGCCAGTAACATCAGAGCTAATCGTTTCATGGCATCCTCAGAACAGATCGCTGCGGGATTTCAGCAGGGCTTCGACGTCTTTATCCACCTTGATATGGATTTCATGCTCGATTTTCACGTTCATGTTGATGGTGATCGGCTCTTTGGGCGCCGCCACTTCAATGCGCGGCGTGCAGCCTGACAGCAGCGCGACGACGGCCACGGTGAGTACACCAGCCCTCTTTTTCATTGTTGTTCCTCACTTTCCTTGCCTGTCGAACTGCGGAGAAGGGGTATCGCCGCATGTTGCTCAAACCATGTTTGCAGATTGTCCCCAAAGCGCAGGCTGCGCCAGAGGGTAAAAATGTTCTCTTCATGGGTGTAATTCAGGTTAACGAAACTGCTTTTGCCCTCGACGCGGCTGGTGCCTTTAATGGCCGCCTGCATGGTTAACACACCCAGATTATCCACATTGAGTTTTGTCCACGACTGCGAAATTTCCATATAGCGGAGCCAGTTGATCGCCGCCCCGGCAACCACGTTGTCTTTCACAATGGCATCCGCCGTGTCCTGGTCGATGCGCAGTGTCATCGGCCCCGGGTTGGTCAGCCAGCCATCTTTAATGATCCATTTCTCATTGTCCAGCCAGAACGGCAGCGCGCCGCTCACCGGGCCGGACATGGCAAACTGCTTCGGATTTACCGCGCTTATCAGTTCGCTGGAGGAAATATTATCCACGCGCAGTAAAGCCGGATCGTGCTGCGGCATTCTCAACTGCTGCATGGTGATTTTCCCGCCGAGTGCTTCCACCTTCACGTTGGTGAGCAGGAGCGGGTTCGCTTCGGTCCAGGGATAATCGCCCTGAAGATCCGCGGTGATATTTCGGGCTGTGACCAGGTTTTTCACCTCGTCAATTCGTAACGTTACCGGTCCGCGCGTGCCCAGTGACCAGGTGCCCTGGCTTAAGCGGAACGGCAGAACAAAATCAACGCCGTTGATTTCGTTATCCGGCATCCACGCGCTGCCCGCTTTCAGCACCCCGTGCCCCCCGGCCTCAAACCCCTGGTCGGGGGCCGCTGAGAAAGCCACCTGCGCGTACATTTCGCCGCCGCGCAGGGTCATTTTCCAGTCTGGCGGGATCAGCGGCTGGAACACTGTAAGAGACTGTTTTGGCCACCAGGCCTGACCGCGGAGGCGTTCGCCGTCCCAGCGTCCATTCACCTGGACCGGGCCGATGTCATCCGCATGAAGATTCCCTTTAAACTGGAACACCGTCGGGTCTGTCCCGTCAACGCTGAAGGTCAAAACGGACGGCGGCAGCACGCTTCCGCCTGAAAAGCTTGTTTGCCCGGCATTGAGCGCGAGCGCGCCGCTAAAGGTGGGGTTATCCGGGTCCCGCGACCAGCGCACCGGGTGATCCAGCACCAGGCGCGGTTTGCTGACCAGCATCGTGCCGTACTGCAATTTGTCGAACCCCGTGGAAAGATCGGTCAGTTCGATAACGTTGTCGCGCCACTCCCCGGTTCCCCGGACATCCCAGCGCGCGTTCATCGGCGTGAAGTTCCCTTTACCCCAGTAGCGCCACTGCCACAAACCGTTGTCCGGTAAAAAGTCGTTAGCCTGGCCGTCCAGATGCAGCTCAAAATTGCCCATCTCGTTTTCATGCGCCCGCAGAATGGCTTGCAGGCGGCCGTCCACGCCCTTTTGCGTGAGCTTCACGCCCGCCAGCGGCCAGCGGATCTCATCGATATCCAGCGAGTCAATGATGCGTCCGCGCGAGCGCAATAGTGCGCCGGGTTCAAACGTAAGCTGCGGATCGTAAAGGCTGCCGGTCAGCTTCGCCGGGAGTCTGGCATACAGGATCAGATCGTTTTGCTTGGCTTCCCCGCTCAGGTGCAGCGGCATAGCGCTGTTTTCCATACTGAGCGAGCCGGGACCGATATTCAGTACCGCGTTGCCCTTACCCGCATCTCCCTGGGTCAGCACGTTGAGCCGCCCCGTGAAGGTGGCTTTCTCCAGCCCCTGCTGCCAGTTATCCACCTTCAGGCCGATGCGACCGCTCATCGGCATACCGGAGGCTGACCAGTTCCAGCGCCCGTCGCTGATGGTCAACTGCTGAGCGGTGATCTGCCACGGTAAATCGAGCAGCGGATCGGGGTTGTCCCGCGCCATGACCACCAGCTGGCCCTGATTATCCTCCCAGTCCAGATCGGCATCGACCAGCGAGGATAACTGTGGCACGTTAAAGGTCGCGACCGTATGCCCTTTCACCGGTACGCCGTCCGGCACCAGCGGCAGGGTAAATTCACCGACCAGCTTCACGGGCTGCGACTGGTCCGGCAGCTGCACATCGAACTGGCTGATGGAGAGCGTCTGGCCGCGCAACTGCCCCTTAATGCTCACCTGCTCGCCTTTATAGGTGATGTCCTGGCGGGCTGGCGTCAGTGAGGCATGCAGCTCACCCTCCCACTGCTGCCAGGGAGAAAGGGTAAAACGGTGGATGGTCAGCCAGGTGTTGGGCAGGATGGCCTGCCACTGCGCCAGCGTTTTCGGCGCCACCGTAGACGGCGCCGATTGCGGTAATTTGCTCAGGCAGACAGAGTTAAGTTCAAGTGCGCCAATATCCAGATCCCAGCGGCTGGGGTGTGACAGGGTCACGTTTTCCACGCGGGCAATTTCGCACTCTTCTACCAGATAACGGAGATCGGGGATGATCAGGGCGTGGCGCATGAGCCGTGGGCTTTTTTCAAACGCGATGCGTGTTCCAACGGGAAGCCAGATCCCCGCGAGCGTGGGCACCCACTGGGCGAGCGTCATCAGCAGCGTCAGCGGCACAAGAAATAGCAGCAGTAATAGCGCGATTGCGGCTTTGTATTTACCCTTCATGGGCAGTTAATATCCTGATTTTGCGAAATAAATAAGCCGTTCTTGCCGCTCATTGTCGCATGTTTAGCCAGTCAGTTGAAGGTAATGCCATTTTTAAGAGTAGATGCTCTACAATAATTCATAGAACTTATTGATTTCAATGAATTTTGAAAAATTGTAAGATAATTTTAAACATGCTAACGTGGTTCCAAAATCACTGGAGAAAGTCTTATGAAACTCGCGGTATATAGCACAAAGCAGTACGACAAAAAGTATCTGCAACATGTTAACGAGACGTACGGTTTCGATCTTGAATTTTTCGACTTTCTGCTGACTGAAAAGACGGCTAAAACCGCCCACGGCTGCGAAGGCGTGTGTATCTTCGTTAACGATGACGGTAGCCGACCGGTACTGGAAGAGTTGAAAAAACAGGGCGTGAAATACATTGCCCTGCGCTGCGCGGGCTTTAACAACGTCGATCTCGATGCCGCCAAAGAGCTGGGTCTGAAGGTCGTTCGCGTTCCGGCTTATTCTCCGGAAGCCGTGGCAGAACATGCCGTCGGGATGATGATGTCGCTCAACCGTCGTATTCACCGTGCTTATCAGCGTACCCGTGATGCCAATTTCTCTCTGGAAGGGCTGACTGGCTTTACCATGTACGGTAAAACCGCAGGCGTGATCGGTACCGGCAAAATTGGTGTGGCCGCCCTACGCATCCTGAAAGGATTTGGCATGCGCCTGCTGGCGTTTGATCCGTACCCAAGCGCCGCTGCGCTGGAGCTGGGCGTGGAGTATGTCGATCTGAAAACGCTCTTCTCGCAGTCTGATGTTATCTCCCTGCACTGTCCGTTGACCCCGGAAAACTATCACCTGCTTAACCAGTCGGCGTTCGACCAGATGAAAGACGGCGTGATGATCATTAATACCAGCCGCGGCGGACTGATCGACTCTCAGGCCGCTATCGAAGCGTTGAAAACGCAAAAAATCGGCGCGTTGGGTATGGACGTGTATGAGAACGAACGCGATCTGTTCTTTGAGGATAAATCTAACGACGTGATTCAGGACGACGTGTTCCGTCGCCTGTCGGCCTGCCACAACGTGTTGTTCACCGGCCACCAGGCGTTTCTGACCGCCGAAGCGCTGATCAGTATTTCGGAAACCACGCTGGGGAATTTACAGCAGCTTGATAAGGGCGAAGCGTGCCCTAACGCGATCGTTTAAGACCGTCAGGCCGGGTGGCGGTAACCTCTGCCCGGCCAATAATAAGCCCATCAGAAAAATAAGCACAGGTTAACTATTAAGATGGCTAACGTTCATCGTAAATATAACAATCAAGGATATGACTGTTCCGGTGTGACCATATCAGAATGAGGCTCTGCTGAAGGCTGCGTGATTTGCTGCACTATCGTAACCAGTTGTTCAAAAACAGCTCTCATTTGCGTCGGGTAGGTTAAAGACAACCAGGTTGCCAGCACTGCTCCAGCCAAAAAGCCCAACTTCATACACCATCCCTAATAAATTTAGCGAGATACAAGCTTTAACGTATGTGTGGTGCCGGGTGCCTCCCGGTGAGTCGTTGGTCAGCCACCTTGACCCGCTACTGATTGCCTAAGCTACACGTGCTGTTTAGCCCCTCCGCACAGGGGGATTCACCACGCGAGAAAAATAACACAGTGCCCCGGCTGGTTTAGGGGATATTTCGTTTAAAAATAAATAATGACCATACAAAATTAATCTATAACTGTTTTCAGGAACCCTTCTACACTTTAAGCGGATATATCAGTAATAAGATTAATATAAGTCAGTTTTATTACGTCCCTAAATGCTGGGCTATTTACTTAGCCTTCACACATGTTGCCATTAGCAGAGGAGTCTGAAATATGGCATTCGTAACAACGAAAGATGGTGTCAGTATTTATTACAAAGACTGGGGTCCGAAGGATGCGCAGCCGATCGTTTTCCATCACGGCTGGCCGCTGAGCGCCGATGACTGGGATAACCAGATGCTCTTTTTCCTTGCAGAAGGCTTCCGCGTCATCGCCCTCGACCGTCGTGGTCATGGTCGTTCCGATCAGGTAAGTGAAGGTCATGATATGGATCATTATGCCTCCGACGCATCAGCCGTGGTCGAAAGCCTTGATTTGCGTAATGCCGTGCACGTCGGCCACTCCACCGGCGGAGGCCAGGTCGCCAGATACGTTGCGAAGTACGGCCAGCCTCAGGGGCGGGTGGCCAAAGCGGTACTGGTCAGCGCCGTTCCTCCGCTGATGGTAAAATCAGACACGAACCCCGGCGGTACGCCCATTGAAGTGTTCGACGGCTTCCGCCAGGCGCTGGCCGCTAACCGCGCCCAGTTTTACCTCGACGTCGCCAGCGGTCCTTTCTATGGATTTAACCGAGACGGAGCAGAGGTTTCGCAGGGAACAATCCAGAACTGGTGGCGTCAGGGTATGATCGGTAGCGCCAAAGCCCACTATGATGGCATTAAGGCATTTTCAGAAACCGACCAGACGGACGATCTCAAAGCCATCACGGTTCCCGTCCTGGTGTTGCAGGGTGATGACGATCAGGTCGTCCCGTATAAAAATGCCTCCCTTCTGCAGGATAAGCTGCTCGCAAACAGCGAGCTTAAAATCTATCCAGGCTTCCCGCATGGGATGCATACCACGCATGCAGATACCATAAATGCCGATATCCTGACGTTTATTCGCTCATAAAGACGTTGATTATCCATAAAACAACCGGGCACCACGCCCGGTTCTCTTTTGCGGCAAGAATTGAGCGACCATTTCAGGAAGAAACGCTTACAGGAGTTTGATTTTTACTTCATACCCCTCCAGGCCTGTCATGGCCTCACGAGCGATAAACTCAATTTCAGATACTTCCTGCCCTGTTTTTTTTCGTAATTCTGCAATTTTTTTGGCTATAAGCGCTGAAATTTCTTCCTCTGCCTTTTGCGTCATTGCGTCAACTTTCATATTTACCTCTTGCGGCCGTTTACTGTTTCCAGTATCTAACTGGTTTTAACCATAACCCTATGTAAAGCGTAGACTATCTGCGTTACGTATGCTGCCTTCACCTTGAGATGAGCAGCAGATGGGGCCATTGCATTTAAATATGCATTTAGATTGCATTATTTGAATAAGCTGTTATTGTGCCAACGCCTTAGAGCACATAAACATAAGAAAAGATTTGACTCAAACTCGCCCCGCACCAGGGGCATTTTTTTTGCTCTCTATAAAGCAAAAAACCCGCTATGAGCGGGTTTCTGCGTTATTCGGAAAGATTATTTGAAGACTTCTGCTACGGCCTGGAAGTTAGGGCCATGCTCTCGAGCGGCGATGATGACATAGTATTTCCCGCCCTTCTCATCTGCCAGTTTCGAGAGTTTTTGATGAAGATCTGAAGGTGAAGAAATTTGTCCACCTGAAGCCCCTACAGATACATTGCCCAGGTATTCAAGTTTGAAGTGGTGCGCTTCATCTTTGGAAATCATATCTGCCGCAGATGCGCCAAAGCTTGCAACTGTTAAAGCCAATACACTCCCTAATAGTGCTTTTTTCATATCACTCCTCCTGTTGATGAATCTATATATTTAACATTAGCACCAAATATGTAAATGATCCGTATCAATATTGTAGAAGGATTGAGCATCACTTCCAGCCATCACTGACCTGAACAGCGGGTGCAGCAGGTTCATCTACTATACTGACCCATGTAGTGAGCATTTATCTGCCCGGTTGCGCCTGAAGCAACCGAAACTTACCTGTACCATGACCATCAGGAGAACAATATGCACACGAGTAAAACCCTGAAAAGGCTGCTAGCCGTATCAGCAGTTGCAGCAATGTTCAGCACCGTTGGCGTACAAGCCCAGACGACAAGCGCCGCGCAAACTAACGCTGCGGGCCAGGCTCAACCGGACGCCAGACTCAGCTCCGGCGACGAGAAAGCGTTGAAGGACATGGCGCAGGCCAATATCAACGAAGTCGCCGCCGCCAGGCTCGCCCTGGACAAGGCCCAGACCAGTGAAGTGAAAACATTCGCCCAGAAAATGGTCGACGACCACGGCGCCGCCCTGACCAAAGTGCAGGCCGTTGCCCAGAAAAAGGGCGTAGAGCTGCCGACCGAGCCAGACGCCGCCCATAAAGCCCTGAACTCAAGGCTTGAAAACCAGCGCGGTGACGCTTTTGACAAAATGTATATGGAATATGCTGGCGTGAAGGACCACGAGAAGGTGCTGTCGAAGCTTAAGAGCGACGCCAGTAAAATCGACGATCCGGATGTGAAGGCTTTGGCCAACGAGCACACGCCGGTCGTTGAGCAGCATCTGAAGTCCGCCGAGCAGATGTCAACGCGTGCTGGCGCATCAGCCGATAAATAACGCGTCGGTGAAACGACTACTGCAAAATAAAGTGGGGCCCGCAGGCCCCACGCTTATTTCACCTTCCTGATGAATTATTCCGGCAACGCGTAGACAACCACCTGATCGCCTACCTGATCCTTCAGGATCGTGTTCCCGCCAGCCACGAAGGCCACATACTGCCGACCCTTATATTCATACACGGACGGGTTCGCTACCGCTGGCGCTTCTGCCTGATCGGACCACAACTCTTCTCCGCTCTCTACCGAGTAGGCACGCACTTTGGCATCCATTGAAGCACCGATGAAGATCACGCCACCCGCCGTCACTGCCGGGCCACCAATGGTAGGCGAACCCCAGCTTTCCGGCATGAAGAAGCCATACTGCTGTGAGGCGCCAACCGGACGACGCCATTTCACATCGCCCGTGTGCATGTCTATCGCCACGATTTCACCAAACGGCGGTTGCCAGCACGGCATGCCCAGCCAGTTGCTCGCCACCAGCAGACGCATACCGTACGGGGCGCCTTCCTGTGGGGCAAAGCCGCTTTCGTTGCCGGAGTCTTTGTCCGCGTTATCGTAATCCTCACGGCTGTAGAGCTTCACGTACTGAACGATATGCGAGGTGTTGACGATGGCGATCTGTTTTTGCGGATCGAACGCCACCCCGCCCCACTGCACGCCGCCGGCGCTATCGGGATAGGTGAGCGTACCTTCGCCTTTGGTGGTAGGCGGAGTATACATTCCCTCATAGGTCAGGTTATCCCACAGGCGAGAGCACTGGCCGCCACCGACGATATCCGCCAGCTTCCAGATTTCCGGCTTTTTCGACTGGTCGAGCAGCGGCGCAGGTTTGGTCGGGAACGGCTGTGTAGGCGAGAGAACTTCGCCCTGGACCGAACCATCACCCTGCGGAACCGGACGCTCTTCGATTGGCCATACGTCCTCCCCGGTCAGGCGGTTAACCACAAACAGGAAGCCCTGCTTGGTGGCCTGAACCAGCGCCGGGATCTGCTTGCCGTCTACGGTGATATCCATCAGCGTCGGGGCAGAGTTGATGTCGTAATCCCAGACGTCGTGGTGTACCCACTGACGGGACCAGACCACTTTACCGGTGTTGATGTCCAGCGCGGTGGTGGAGGTGCCAAGCGGAATTGCGTCGACGCGGTTGCCGCCCCAATAGTTGGGAGACGGCGATGAGACCGGGAGATAGACCAGCCCATTGGCCTCATCGGCGGACATGTGCGTCCAGACGTTGGCGGTACCGGTACGCTTGCGGATCTCTGCCGGTATCGCCTCAAAGGTCCATTCAAGCTTGCCGGTCTGGGCGTTGACAGAAAATACGGTACCCGGAGGCGCTTCGGCATAGGCCCAGTCTTTCCCGGCCCAACCCACCAGCAGATGGTTGCCGACGACGGTTGGCGGTTGCAGGACAGAGAGCGGATACTTGGCGTTAATGGTGTTCCACTGATTCAGATCCAGCACCCCATTGTCCGCAAAGCCGCTGCACGGTTTGCCTGAATCGGCGTCCAGCGCAAAGAGCTTGCCGTCAACGGTGCCCATATAGACCATCTTCTGGCACGCCTCTCCCTTCACCGGATTTTTGGCCTGCCAGTAGGAAACGCCGCGGTTTTTCAGCACCGGTTGGGTCAGTGCCTTGCGCGACGATTTGGTGTCATAGTGCCACTTCTCTTTACCCGTGCCCGGCTCCAGCGCAATCAGGCGATCGAAAGGGGTGCCGATGTAGAGCGTGTCGTTAGCGAAAATGGGCGTTGCGGACCACACGGTCGCTGGCGTATCACCTTTACCATCCGAGACGTCGCCGGTATGGAACTCCCAGACTTTCGTTAATTTACTGACGTTATCCGCCGTGATCTGGGTAAGCGGGCTGTATTTCTGCGCGTTAAGCTGGCCGTGGAAGCTGTCCCAGGTTGGCGTGCCGGGCACCAGCGGCGTCGCTGGCTGGCTGGCCGAGGCGACTTTCTTTCCGTCACCGCTACCGGTTGAGGCATCGTCTGTGGTTTTTGTGGTTCCAGGCGCCTGCTGATCGGCCGCATCAATATTCAGTGATTCCTGGGTCCCCTGAGAGGCCTCAGCGGCTTTATCCTGCGCCTGCAGCGCGAACGGGGTGACCAGCAGCGCCAGCGCCGTCATGCTGACTTTTATGAAGGGATAATGCTTATCGTTATGCACGGGCGGCTCCTCAGGTTCTGACGGAATGGTTGTAACGGGCGGAATGGCTGCTCAGCATAATCAGACCAATCAGGCCGACCACCATGGCTGCCGTTATGATGTACTGGTGCAGCAGCGCGGCGGCAAAACCAATACCCGCCAACACCACCAGGGTGACAATAATCAGGAAAACACGCGCCCCGCGCCCCGATGCCGCACGTAACACAAAGATCAGTATCGCCAGCACCGCGCTGGCAATGGCCACGCCCAGTGCGCCAATGGTGCCTGTGACGCCGGTAAGCGGCGTCCACCAGGCGTATAGCGCCACCGCGAAGCCTATAACCGCGGCCAATAGCAGCAAAATAGTGCCGACGCGCGAAGATTGAGAATGCAACATACCAGGAATCCCCCTCTAAAAAATGCAAAATGGACCAACATTAAGGCGTTTTCGTGGATATATGTCCCTGCTGTTCGCGCGTGCAATGGCTATTAAAACAACGCGACGTGAAAAACGGCGGCATATTTCCCTAAACGTAACTGAGTATAGAAGAGGATTTTTTAAAGGGGCGTTTATCCGGCGAGTACCCTTCCTCACGTTGAGCCCATAAGGCAGTGTGTTTCGCTAAAAACGCACGGGCGAGGTTTATTGTCTGCTTTGAGCGAGGGACAAACGCTGGGGTGTAAAAAAAATCGCCAGATGGGGTAGTAAAGGCTAGATTTAATTCAGGCATAACTGGTATGACCACATAAATAAGGCTCTATGAATGCGTTCAGTCATAATACCCGTAAATGAAGGTGGATTTCTGGCAGCCACAATTTGGGAAAGAAGCGATGCCAAAGCGATAGTGCTCCTTCATCCGGCAACGGCGGTTGTACAGGGGTTTTATAAGGGATTCGCAGAATATCTTTTTAACAGAGGATTCAACGTCCTCACATACGATTATCGCGGCACCGGCCTCTCTAAATCCGGGCTGGTCCGTACTTACCGCGTTTCTATGTCTGACTGGATCGACCAGGACGTCGGATGTATAACCGCCTGGGCTAAAGCACATTTTCCAGGGCTTAGCCTGTTGGCGGTAGGACACAGTGTGGGCGGGCATGCCGTTCTGCTTTCAACAGCCACCCACGCCCTGCAAGCTGCGGTCATTGTAGCCTCACATGCCGGGGTGACGAGCACCATCAAACGCACCACAGAAAAGGTGCGTGTCTGGTGCGTATTACGTGTTCTGGCTCCGATTCTGTGCCGTATTTTCGGTTACATGCCTGCCAGGCGCCTGGGGCTGGGTGAAGATTTACCGGCGCCAGTCATGCTTCAATGGGGGCGCTGGAGCGCAATGCCTGGATATTTTTACGATGATCCACACTGGAATGCACGCCAACGGGCTAGTGAGATCACCCTACCCGTGCTGGTAATGGGATTTGATGACGATCCCTGGGCTAACCGTGAAGCTATTGCGCGGCTGATGGAGCCGGTGCAACAAGCAAAAATAGAACGCTGCGAGATACGGCACGCAGAGTTTGGTCTTTCGTCCATTGGGCATATGGGATTTTTTCGTACGCGATGTGCGGAGAAATTATGGCCCGTCGTCGGTCAATGGCTGGAGAGTCAGTGCCCGGATTGAACGACGCGTGAACATGACCTTTCTGAGTATTCAACATATTAAAACCTGCCGGCATAAAAATTTGGAAATTTAACGGAAATGGTTAAGCTTCTTAGACACATGCTTAAGGGATAGTCAGGAAATGATTGTTAACTGTATGGTCTACCGTTCAGGCCACCCCGCCGAAACCGTAGATATTGAGGATATCAGCGAAATCATCCAGGATACCGATGCGTTTATCTGGCTGGGGCTTTGGCAGCCTGAACCTGCTTTTATGTACAAAGTCCAGGAGGAGTTCGGTCTGCACGATCTGGCCGTTGAGGATGCGCTTAATGCACATCAGCGGCCTAAAATAGAGCGTTATGGCAGCTCGGCATTTATCGTTGTAAAAACCGTCAGTGGACAGGACGACAATATTGAGTTTGGCGAAACGCATTTGTTTGTGGGCCGAAACTTCCTTATTACGGTGCGCCATGGTGCTTCAGTGAGCTATGCACCTATACGAGCCCGTGCTGCTGAGGCCCCGGACATGCTTTCGTACGGTCCGGCTTATCCTCTTTACTGTATTCTGGATTTTATTGTTGACAGTTATGCAGAGCTGACTGCGCGCCTCAACACCAAAATTGGTGATATAGAAGCGACACTTTTTCACAGTGAATTTGACCGTGAAGCTATTCAGGACGTGTATTCCCTCCGCCGTAATCTACTCGGGCTTCGCAACGCCGCTCAGCCAGTAGAAGAAATCTGTACAGAGCTTATCCGCATTCATGAAGAACTTATTCCAAAACCCCTCAGGGCGTATTTCAGAGATATTCAGGATCACGCAAGCCATGTAGTAACGGATGTAAATGACATGCGTGAGCTGCTAAGCAGCGCGATGCACGTTAACCTGGCACTGGTTTCAGTGCAGCAAAACGAAGTCGTGAAGAAACTGGCCGGTTGGGGGGCCATCCTCGTGATCCCGACGGTAGTCTTTAGCATGTATGGTATGAACTTCGACCATATGCCGGAACTGAAGACGCTCTTTGGTTATCCGGCTACGGTCGCTGTCACGCTGGGAGCCTGTGTATTACTGTGGCTTCGGCTCAAACGCTCTCGCTGGCTTTGATTGATAAGCGATCTGATAGTTTTTGGTGTCGTGAAGTACAGTAAAGCCTCACGCTTATGTCGATTATGCCACGACACCATACCCTATCCGTTATTTCCCCTGCATATGTCGGTACATTCCTGTTCACCGGGACCCGGTTTCTCAATCTGGGATCGCCCGCTCCACCGTTTATAAAATCCTGAAAAACGAGGCTATCACAGGGCAAGGTCACTCGTTATTCTAAATTATCAAACCACATCGATAATTATTATATTTGTTTATGATTCATTGAGCTCAGATGTGAATTTATATTGACGGACGTAAACATTATTTTTTCACACAAGGATGGTTAATATGAAAAGGGTTTTTATGACGGCTGCATTAACGGGTTTATTTGTCAGTAATAATCCGTATGCAGGAGAAAGCTATCTGGTCTATAACCCACATAATATTGCGGTATTTGAAGTGCGTTTCTTTAATGTTGGCGATGGCCCCTTTATGCCGGACTGGCCGAATGCGTCTGAGTCAACCTGGGATCTTGGCCAGCAACAAAAAGAAAAAATACTCGATGCTATGCGTTACTGGGCTGAGGTTATTACCCCCAGCCCAGGGCAACTGCCTGCCATTATCAATGTGGGGACGTTTAACGACGAGAATGCCGCAGGTTCCAGCGATTCAGTTACCGACGGCATTATAAGTCTGACGCAGTTGCAAGGCGCATTGAACGGTATTGATACCGGAGAGCTGACCTTTGGCTCCCACGCCCAGTTCATCATGGGCAAACTGGATTTTGATAACGTTCCCTATGTGCCCGCGCAATTGCCGCGCACTGGAAAGGCCGATCTGGTCAGCGTCGCTGTTCATGAGCTGGCCCATGGACTGGGAATATCCAATATGGTTACCGATCTGCAAGGAAGTGGCACATTCACGCCCGCTTTCGATACCGTGCCTTTTGGCTCCTGGACCAGCCATCTGCGCGATGACCGTGGCAATCCTGCCCGGACAGGGCAAGTAATATTGTGTAATGGATGCAATAACAGATGGGATCCACAAGGCTTTGATGTACGGCTTGATAAAGGCTATTTCACCGGCAGGCATGTGGATGAAGTCCTTGCAGGCGCCATGCCTGGCGTGCCGGTGAAAATGTTAGCAGACGACGGCTCGGTCGATGATAACTACATGAGCCATATCGAGCTGAAAAACAGCATGATGAGCCATCAGAACTACCGCAATTACACCACGTTTATGGAAGCGGAACTGGCGTTGCTGCAGGATATGGGATATCAGATTGACCGGCGTAACTTTTTCGGTTTTTCGCTATATGGCAACGGGCAAACGCTCGTTAACCGCAATGGCTATTTTCAGCGTAATCAGCAGGCGGATGGCTATCTGGCTGGTCAATACAATACCGCTAATCTGGGAGTTGGCCTGCATGTGTATGGCAGTAATAACCATATCTTTCAACAAGCGGACCTGTTGACGTCAGGGGCTGGCGGCGCGGGCATCCGTATAGATGGGCAAAATAACACCCTGAGCATCGATCCCGGTGTACGGATATACGCCGATGGCGTTAATGGCCGTGGGGTGATGTTTGCCTACGGTAAACAGCACAGCCTTATTCAACGTGGCGACGTTCAGGCACTGGGAGCCAGTGGCGTCGGTATCAGTTTTGATTTTGGCAATAACCTCCTGGGTAACGAGGTGGACTATCGCGGATCCTGGCTTCATATCGTGGACGGCTATTACGATGCGTTATTACCCGAGTTGCAGGGAGCGCTGGTAGACAATGCCGACATCAGCGGACGGGTTGCCGGTAAAGGCGCGGCGATTTATATATCACCGAACGCGCTGGTCGGTAATATAAATATATTAACGGGTGCCCGGCTGGAGGGTGATATTTATTCGGACTACGCCCAGCGGGATGACTATGGCCAACAGCGGTTAACGCTGCTTACCTTCGGTCGGAAGGCCAATGCGTACGGGCAAGCGACGGAAGCTGCCGATGCTGATTTCAGCTTTACGTACCGCGGAAACATTGAAGGTATCAATAATCTGGCACTGGACGCGCACGGAGGGAAAACCTCGCTTAATGGCGATTTCCAGATTTACAGCATGACTATCGCGCCAGGTGCCAGCCTGTCCGGCAACGCCAGCTATACGCTTAATGAGGAAGGCCGCTTTGTAAATAACGGGATCCTTGCGCCGGGTAATTCACTTGGGCAAATCAATATATCCGGTGCTTATCAACAGGGGAATACCGGGCAGTTGTTGTTGGAAGTCGACGGGCGCGGCAGGCATGATACTCTGCGAGTGGACGGTCACGCACAATTTGACGGTCAACTGACGTTTGCGCCGCAGCCGGACTGGTACGCAACAAACTGGCGTCTGAATACGCAAGATTTGCTAAAAACGGACGCTTCCGACGGCAATTTCAGTGCGGTGAACAGCGTGCTCCGTTCACCCACGCTAACGCTGCAAACAACGCCACAGGGAAAGAATGGCTGGCAGCTCTCAATGCTGCGCGCTTCAAACGCATACAGCCGGTATGCGCAGGACGCTAATGCGCGTCAGGTAGGGCAAGCGCTGGATAAAATTGTGGCGGAAGCTAAGTCGGATATACAACCGCTGTACCGTACTCTGGATTTCTCAGCCACTGATGGCGGGAGTATCAGCAATGCCTTGCCGCAACTTTCTGCGGGCGCCTACAGCGCCATGTTCGCAAGTTCCCTGCAGCGTGAACAGCAGATAGCGCGGATCGTTGGCGGGCCAAATCCTGTGGTTATGCCGAAGCAACTGACGGAAGGCGAATGGCGCAGCTTTGCCATACCCTTTGGCGGCGGCTTCTGGCAACAGCGTCAGGGTGACAGTGTAGGGTACGACGCCAGCAGTTATGGCATTGTATTCGGTGCTGAAAAACAAAACGATGAGAATCACAACTGGATGTATGGCTTTCATGGTGCGGTCAGCGGTCAGTCGGTGACGGTGAAATCACCAGAAACCGCAACCGGGAAAACCACTGCTTTCGATCTGGGTATTCATGCTCGTTACGGCGCTGAAAGGTCCGAAGGAATGTATTTATTCGGCACTGGCCGATTGGGTATTGAAGACAGCTGGCTGGACAGAAACATTAATGTAGAAACTTACGGAGCAAGCCACCATGCCACCTGGACCGGATTGTCAGGTTCTGTTACGGCCGGCGGAGGCTATCGATGGGCGCTGAATAATAATGTGAACGCCGGACCGGTAACGTCATTGAATTACACCACATTACATCGTCCCGGCATGAAGGAAAGCGGCAATGACGGCAGCCGACTGATGCTGGGTTCGCAGACCTTCGATTCTCTGAGATCAAGTATCGGGGTGAATGGTAACTGGAATGTACCCCTCGCTTCAGGGGCATCGTTCGCAGCTGAGCTGCAGCTCACCTGGGATCATGAACTGCTTGATGGCAACGTAGTGCAACAAGCCTCTTTCGCCAACTATCGAAGCACAGGGTTTAGTTCCAGGAATCAGGTGACTGGTCGTGACACTCTGGGTGTTAAGGCAGGTATGAGCTATAAAATCAACGCTGATGTCGAATTGGGCATCGGGGTTGAAAGCGAAATGTTTCGTTCTGGCTATGACTCGATTGCAGGTAATCTTTCAGCCACCTGGCGTTTCTGATGTCTGAGGACGAGAAAATAATAGGACTGGCCCTGTCCCCGGCGTTGCCGGGGTATTCCTGAAGGCTTTTGATATCAAAAATGGCTTGTGTCGCCCTGGCCATGCTCACCTGAACCTTTAACCCGCTTAAGCTGGATCTCTTCACCACGTTGCCAGGCATCCGCTCCCTTAGCAACTGGGTGCGCCACAATATCCTTACGTTCTTCTTTGATGGCTTGCGTGCTCACGTCAAAGCGTCGATCTCTGTCCGCCAGAAGTTTAGGGTCTAACTGCCCTTCCCCGGTAAAGCCCATCATCAGTGCCGGAATGCCGAGCGGCAGCTTTTTATCGCGGTCGGTGTGCCAGGTATGCCAGGTCTTGCCGTAGGTATTCACAATTTTGCTCATCAATGCTTTGTCAGCCACTGCAGGTAAACCTGGAGCAATCAGGCTGCCGGATTTCACTTCATATTGATGGCTGTGCCACAATTTTTTTTCTTCCGGCGGCAGTGTGTTAAACAAACGCTCACTAATGATGTACTCAACGCCCATTAAACGGGCATCTTTGGTGTTACCGTCGTAGATCACCGCCTGCATCACGTCTTCATTCAACACGGTTACATAATGATGGGCTTCCATCTGGCCATTTTTATCCCCGCTATAAAAATGGAAACCGTCAAGGTAGGCACTCATTGCATCAATGGGCGGACGGGACTGGATAAGCTGAGCACCGGCTTCAAGCGTGCTCGTCCCGACGGAGGTTTTTACACCCGGAACAGGCGTATTTGAAGGGGTATTGTTCGCGCCACAACCCACTAACGTCAGGCTCGACAATAATAAAAGCGATAATGGTTTCATTGACCCTCCCTGTAAAAGTCACTTTACTGAAAGTAGTACATTCGCGCAGACACGCCAGGAGAGTTTTTATTAAACCATCCGGCAAACTGGCGTACGTTCCGTTTAAGAACACCATTTAAATACTGGCAGAAAGAGCATCAGAGATTTTTCAGCCGCGAAGGCCATTTTTCTGAAGATATGGAGTTGATCGCAGAAGAGTTTGAAGTGGTTGAGATCCTGTAGGACAAAGTAAAGGGGCTGGCGTTTGATCAATTGCCATTTATATCAGTGCCCGCTTCTGGCACAAAACAGCCATTAACATTCATCGAATTCTCAGTAAATCTGAATACCGGGTCGTATACCGCGGTGAAAGCATTTCACGCTTCATCTGCCATTGCTGCTGTATGCCCTGCCCGGCAAAATAAAGCGTACCCTTTCCATCTTTCGCGTTCAGACGATCCAGCACTTCCATCAGCTTTTCACTTCCGGCACGCGGCGCGCTGTTGTCAAACAAATTGAGCTGGGCAACGCCCTGGCTGAAGAAGTCCCCGAGCATAATGCCGGCTTTCTGGTAGCGGTGGCCCTCCTTCCAGATTTTGTCGAGGCACTTTACCGCGGCGTTGATAATGTCGCGGGAGTCCTGAGTGGGTGTGAGAAGCGTCATTGAGGCACTGTTGCCGTAATAGGGTTCGTTCAGAGCGAACGGAGAGGTCTTTACGAACGCCGAGATAAAGCGGCAATACTGGTGCTCGCCACGTAACTTCTCAGCGCCACGGGCCGCATAGCTGCATATAGCCTGGCGCACCTGCTCGTATTCTGTCACGCGCTCACCGAATGACCGACTACAGACGATCTCCTGCTTTGTCGGTGCAAACTCTTCCAGATCGAGGCACGGCTCGCCGCGCAGCTCCCGGACCGTTCGCTCCAGCACTACATTGAAGTGCTTGCGGATAATCCACGTGCTCTGCTCTGAGAGATCCAGCGCCGTTTTGATACCCATCGCATTGAGCTTCTTGCTGATGCGCCTGCCCACGCCCCATACGTCCTCTACAGGCACGATAGCCAACAACCGGCGCTGGCGGTCGATATTGGATAAATCAACCACCCCACCCGTCTGCTGCTGCCATTTCTTCGCCGCGTGATTTGCCAGCTTCGCCAGCGTCTTCGTCTGGGCTATGCCAACGCCGACCTTCAGGTGCGTACGCTTCAAAACCGTTTCGCGGATCTCCTTGCCAAAATCAGTCAGGTCCCGGCAATTACGAACCCCGGTGAGATCACAAAAGGCCTCATCAATGGAATATATTTCGACGCGAGGGCTTATTTCTTCCAGCGTGGTCATTACCCGGCTGGACATGTCAGCGTAAAGTTCGTAGTTACTGCTGAAGCAAACCACGCCGGCGCGCCGGAACAGGTCTTTCTGCTTAAAGTATGGCGCCCCCATGGTAACGCCAGCGGCTTTGGCCTCTGCGCTGCGCGCTATCACGCAACCGTCGTTATTTGAGAGGACAACCACCGGTCGGCCTCTCAAATCTGGCCTGAATACCGTCTCGCATGATGCATAGAATGAATTCACATCACAGAGCGCAAACATATCAGCTGGCCGATTTAACAATAAAAGTGACCACACCAAAAACGTCCAGCGTGTCTTCACTGCCAACGATAATCGGTGAATAAGCGCTGTTCATCGGATTGAGTTGAACATTAGGCCGCAGTTGCAGGCGCTTAACGGTGAATTCCCCTTCCACCGCGGCGATGACGATATCGCCGTGCTCAGCCGTTCGGGAACTATCGACCACCAGTAAATCGCCGTCGCTTATTCCCCCTTCAATCATTGAATCACCCGCGGCTTTAACGAAATACGTCGAGCTGGGGTGGGCAACCAGAAGTTCATTAAGATCAATGCGCTGCTCCACATAATCGGCAGCCGGGCTTGGGAATCCGCACTGAACTAAATCACTGAAAAGTGGAAGCGCGATAATCTCACGCAGTTCTGTAGGTCTGATAAATTCCATTACGCATACCTCTAATACTGTTTTTATATACAGTAGTTTTGTTTTGAAGCACGCGCAAGGCAGCTGAACCGTAGCGACTGTTTAAACCTTCACCGTTTCGTTTGTAAGTTTCTCTCTGGCTTCAAATTATGGTTTTTGTAAATTTTACGATTAAACGCTTCGACTGCTCGTTTTAAAGGCTAAATGAATAGATTGTCATCAACATAAACAAGGTGAAGGGCGGCATGGCATTTCTTTAGCCGGAATGCCGTTTGACTGTACCCATATACAGTAGTATTTTTACGTGCAGACAGAATCGCACAATTAATATTCATAGGGAAAAAATAATGTTTGTTGAACTGGTTTATGACAAGCGAAACGTACAGGGGCTGGAGGGAGCCAGGGAGATAATTCTGGCTGAACTGACAAAACGTGTGCACCGGATTTTTCCTGATGCCAGCGTGACGGTTAAGCCAATGCAGGCGAATGGCCTGAATAGCGATGCCAGCAAAAGCGACCGGGAAAAGCTGAACCGTATGCTTGAGGAAATGTTTGAAGAGTCGGACATGTGGCTGACGCAAGAGTAACAAGGTTAACAAATACCAGCCCACCGGGGAAAAACCGGGCGCAATGCCCGGTTCTGTTTTCAGCCAGTAATGCCTTTAATCACTCACCCGCGGTTCTCCAGCATCGGTTCATTTCTCGGATCGTGCCCGCAAGATAAAAACGCCTCCCGGAATTTCTGCCCATTTTCTCGCGTTATCTTGTACAAAATACAGCTTTTGCATGTCGATCAAGTCACTTATCCCTGCCCTATACTTTGAGTATGACATCCGACTGGAGGTTTCTATGTGTGGACGCTTTGCACAAGCCCAAACCCGTGAAGAATACCTGGCCTACCTTGCCGACGAAGGCGATCGCGACATCGCGTATGACCCGGCCCCCATTGGCCGGTACAACGTCGCGCCCGGTACCAAAGTCCTGCTGCTGAGCGAACGCGACGAACTACTGCACCTCGATCCGGTGTTCTGGGGCTACGCACCTGGATGGTGGGACAAAGCACCACTGATTAACGCACGTGTAGAAACCGCGGCCACCAGCAGAATGTTTAAACCTCTGTGGCAACATGGCCGGGCGATCTGTTTTGCCGATGGATGGTTCGAATGGAAGAAGTCAGGTGACAAGAAACAACCCTACTTCATCCACCGGGCCGACGGTCAGCCAATCTTTATGGCGGCGATCGGAAGCACACCGTTTGAGCGCGGCGATGAAGCCGAGGGATTTCTGATTGTGACGTCTGCGGCTGATAAAGGCCTCGTCGACATTCATGACCGCAGGCCACTGGTTTTGTCACCAGAAGCGGCACGCGAGTAGATGCGACAGCATGTTGGCGGGAAAGAAGCTGAAGAGATAGCTTCAGATGGTGCAGTGCCCGCCGATAAGTTCGTCTGGCATGCGGTAACGCGTACAGTAGGAAATGTAAAAAACCAGGGAAGGAATTTGATAGAGCAAATAGAAATCAAATCTGATCTTAGTTAGACCTGCACTTTTTAGATGGGATAATAAAACCCTTCCCTCTATTGAAGTCAAAACCTTTGACAACTCCTGTCATTTTACGGGACAAATTATTTCCTTGCTGTAAATCAAATTTGACGACACAGGAAAAATTTGGATTGGCTAATCTAATCTGTATGGCCTCCCAGATGGCTAAAATAAGATTTGCTTAAAAGATCTACACGTGCCTTAATGATGCGGTTGGTTCGATGCAATGTGAATCTGACTTTTCCAAAGTAGTCCTCATAACCAGGTGCTATCTCTGATATCCCCTCCTCTTGAGTCCATACGTATGCCATCATGCGTTTCTTTTCATGAACTTGTAACTTTTAAGTGTTCAAGTGGAGTTTTTATGTCATCAAAAATGATAGGTCTTGTTAAGTGGTTTAACGATGATAAGGGCTTTGGCTTCATCTCCCCACTCGATGGAAGTAAAGATATCCTTGTTCACTCTTCTTCTCTACAGGGAGAGACATTCAAAACTCTTTTTGAAGGCCAAAAAGTTAAATTTGCTGTCATTGCCGGTACCAAAGGTCCGACAGCTGCAAATGTTACGCTTTGCGATAAATAACCCCCTCAATGACCGCTTAAGCTTCTGTGAATTAAATAATCAGAAGCGTCATTTATCGTTTGCGAATATCATTACAACAGGCCAGCATATTTACAGCACCGTCAAATTTGCTGACCGATGTGATGAAATGCAGGACTGCTGCATGAATAGTCTCAAAGCAGAAACTAACTGCTTATAAAATATTAAAGTGCGTAAGAGGTTAGGCAGCCTCCAAAAGCATCACTTCTTAGTTATTATATGAGATTTTTTAGTAATGTTGAGGGGATTTGAACAACGCGTTGCAGTAAGGGCAAACCAGTTGAGCTCCCTTTTGTACACGATTGTAACTATGCTCCGAGTCTCTTGTGCAGTTTGGACAAGGGCATTTGACTAAATAATTTCGGCGGAATTGCGTGTTTTTACGTGCAGACATAAGCTTCTCCAGTACAAATGGACTGCTACAGTACACGTTAAGGCAGAATATTGCTTGTTTTAATTTCGAAAGAGGTAACTAAACGTCAATAAATCAACCCCTTTCGAACAACCCCGGGCCATAAAACCCCCTGAAATACATGGTGATACATGAAAAAAGTAATTATTTTCTTTAATGGTAAACCAGGTAAAGTAATCACCGTACTTAAGGGCGTGACATCAATACGCGAACAATACCCTAATGGAGAAGGGATAAACCTTCCGATAATGTCAGCCGGTTTTCCCTCTTTAACAGGTGACCATGAAGTTATCTATGTTGCATCAGATCGAGAGCTTACATCTCAGGAAATATTAGATGCAGCCAGGAAGTATCTATAAGCTTCAATATCTTCTACCAACACTGCAGATAACCTTTAGTAACAAGCATTATTAAAACAATTAGGAATTATCAGTATTGCCTACCTGGCGTAGGCTTTTTTTTCATTTAGCAGACGATACATTCCTGTCTAATGTCATATATTTTTTAGGACTCGGAACATTTTTTGATTCAAACAGTCTAAAAGATATACTCACAAAGGGGGCCTTTATGACAACGCTTATCATCTCTACTATCGTGGCAATGGTACTGGCATTGATGATTTTAAGTCTGATCAAGATCGGGATCAGCGTATCGAACAATCCTGATGAACTGTAATGTATTCAAGTTTCCATAACCTCTTTATTTACTGGGCAGCCTATTCACCTTTCCTCGCAGGCAGCGCCACTCCAGCCCCGGGTACGTTCCACAATTAATTCCCTCTCCATTGGCGCAGCAGGAAGCTGCCCAGTCGTTCGCCCTGATATATAGGGTCAGCCATAAGAAAGTTATCCTGCAAATTTCGCAGAATTCAAGGATTCATTTTGGGGAGGAATTTGGAGGAGTTTCGGGGAAGAAAAAATCGAACAAAAAACCGGGCATCGCGCCCGGTTCTGTTTCCACACTAAAAAGCCCTTAAGCACTCAATCCACGATTCTCCAGCATCGGTTCGATCCTCGGATCGTGCCCGCGCCAGTTCCGGTAAAGTTCAGCTAAATCAGAGCTGTTCCCGCGGGACAAAATCGCCTCGCGGAATGTCTGTCCGTTTTCGCGCGTTAAACCACCCTGCTCGACAAACCACTGATAGCCATCGTCCGCCAGCATCTGCGTCCAGAGATAGGCGTAATAGCCCGCCGCGTAGCCGCCGCCGAAGATATGAGCAAAATAGCTGCTGCGATAGCGCGGCGGTACGGCTGGAAGATCCAGCCCTTCTTTTTTCAACGCGGCGGCTTCAAAGGCTTCCACGTCTTCAATGGGCTCATGAATGCCGTGCCAGTTCATATCCAGCAGCGCGGCGCTCAGCAGTTCCGTCATGTCATAACCCTTATTAAACTGGGTCGCATTGAGCATTTTTTCCCGCAGCGCATCCGGCATCGGCTCGCCGGTTTGATAATGGCGGGCAAAGTGCGCAAACACCTGCGGATGGCTGGCCCAGTGTTCATTGATCTGCGACGGGAATTCAACGAAATCACGTGGCGTGTTGGTGCCTGAAAGCGTGGCATAGCGCTGGCTGGCAAACAGGCCATGTAGCGTATGGCCAAACTCGTGGAACAGGGTAATCACATCATCCCAGGAGATCAGCGCGGTCTGCCCGTTCGCTGGTTTTTGATAGTTGCAGACGTTATAAATCACCGGACGCGCGGCAAACTCGTAAGACTGCTCAACAAAATTCCCCATCCACGCCCCGCCCGCTTTGGAATCACGCGCGAAAAAGTCGCCGTAGAACAACGCCATGCCTTCACCCGTGTGGTCGAAAATCTCCCACACGCGAACGTCCGGGTGATAAACCGGAATATCGAAACGCTCGACAAAACGGATACCGAACAGCTGCGTGGCGGTCCAGAATACGCCATCTTCCAGCACGGTATTGAGCGCGAAATAGGGTTTGATCTGCGACTCATCCAGCGCGTATTTCGCTGAACGCACGCGTTCGGCATAAAACGCCCAGTCCCAGGCCTGCACCGTAAAACCGCCCTGCTCGTCGTCAATGACCTTCTGAATATCCGCCTGCTCCAGCGCGGCTCTGCTGCGCGCCGCAGGAACTATCCCGCGCATGAATTCGAGCGCGGCATCCGGCGTTTTCGCCATCTGATCGGCAATGCTCCAGCTGGCATAGTTGTCAAAGCCGAGCAGCTGCGCCTGTCTTGCCCGCAACGCGGTAAGCCGACGGATCAGGTCGCGCGTATCGTTTTCGTCGCCTTTTTGAGTGCGTTCCCAGCCCGCGCTAAACAGCTTTTTACGGGTCTCGCGCAGAGACAGCGCCGCCAGCGCGGGCTGTTGCGTGGTATTCAGAAGCGGGATCAGCCAGCGATCCGTCAGCCCTTTTTCTGCGGCAGCATGAGCCGCGGCAGCCATCTCCTCCGCACTGAGTCCGTCAAGCTGGTGAACATCATCCACCACCAGCCCTCCCGCCTTATTCGCCGCCAGCAGGCGCTGGTTGAACTGGCTGGTCAGGGCGGCGGCTTCGGTATTCAGGGCTTTCAGCTCGGCTTTTTCATCGGCGTTCAGACGCGCGCCCGCAAGAACAAAGTGCTGATACGTCACCTCCGTCAGTCGGCGGGATTCGGCATCCAGCGTGTCGCGATCCTGCCAGACGGCTTCCACGCGGGCGAAAAGCGTATCGTTTAGCCAGATATCGTTCGCCAGCCCGGCCAGTTCGGTGGAGAACTGCTCGTCCAGTGCCTGAAGATAATCGTTGGTGTGTGCGGACGTCATGGCGAAGAACACGCTGCTGACGCGCGACAGCATGGCCCCGCTCTTTTCCAGCGCCAGCACGGTGTTGTTGAAGTCCGGCACGGCGCTCTGCGCGATAATCGCGTCAATATCTGCACGCTTGAGGCGCATTGCTTCATCAAACGCCGGGCGATAGTGGCTGTCTTCTATCACATCAAAACGCGGAGCCTGATAAGGCAGCAGGCTAACGTCAAAGAAAGGGTTGTTGACCGACATCGTTTACTCCTGAGCACGGTATTTCTCACCAGAGTAGGCCAGCCTGCTCCGGCCTGCAATGGCGTCATACAAATGTTGCCTTAACGATGTGCCCGAGTGCGTGCTATGGTAGTACAACACAAAAAGCGTTGAGGAACAGTGAGATGATTATATTAGTTACCGGGGCGACAGCAGGTTTTGGTGAAAGCATCACGCGTCGCTTCGTCGCCAACGGACATAAGGTGATTGCAACGGGTCGTCGTCAGGAGCGTCTCCAGGAGTTGAAAGACGAGCTGGGCGACAGCATCCTGACCGCACAGCTGGACGTGCGCAACCGCGCCGCCATTGAAGAGATGATTGCCAACCTGCCTGCCGAATGGCGTGAAATCGACGTGCTGGTCAATAACGCTGGCCTGGCGCTGGGCATGGAGCCTGCCCACAAAGCCAGCGTGGAAGACTGGGAGAACATGATCGACACCAACAACAAAGGCCTGGTGTACATGACCCGCGCCGTGCTGCCGGGCATGGTTGAACGTAACCGTGGTCATATCATTAATATCGGTTCCACCGCAGGCAGCTGGCCTTACGCGGGCGGCAACGTCTATGGCGCAACCAAGGCCTTTGTACGCCAGTTTAGCCTGAACCTGCGCACCGACCTGCACGGTACCGCGATCCGCGTGACCGATGTTGAGCCGGGCCTGGTCGGTGGAACGGAATTCTCCAACGTGCGTTTCAAAGGCGATGACGCGAAAGCGGATAAAACCTATGAAAATGCGAATGCGCTGACGCCGGAAGATATCACCGAAACCGTCTGGTGGGTCGCGACGCTGCCGAAGCATGTCAACATCAACACGGTTGAGATGATGCCCGTCAGCCAGACCTATGCCGGACTCAGCGTGCATCGCGGGTAATTCACCCTTCCCGGCCTGCGGGCCGGGTATGTGATGACGGGTAAAAGAATGGTAGTATGTTCAGGTTAACTCTCTGAGAAATCACAACCCATGGCCGCTGAATCGCAACTTAATCCTACCCAGCCTGTAAATCAGCAAATTTATCGCATCTTACGCCGTGATATCGTTCGCTGCCTGATCCCACCGGGAACGCCACTCTCAGAAAAAGAGGTTTCGGTACGTTTTGACGTTTCCCGTCAGCCCGTGCGCGAGGCGTTTATTAAGCTCGCAGAAAACGGCCTTATCCAGATCCGCCCTCAGCGCGGCAGCTATGTAAATAAAATTTCGCTTTCGCAGGTACGGAATGGCTGTTTTGTTCGCCAGGCCATTGAGTGCGCCGTTGTGCGTCGCGCCGCGTCGCTCATCAACGATAACCAGTGCTACCTGCTGGAGCAAAACCTGCATCAGCAACGCATTGCCATCGACCGCAAACAGTTAAACGACTTTTTCCAGCTGGACGACGAATTTCACCAGAAACTGGCGCAGATCGCCGAGTGCCAGCTCGCGTGGGATACCGTCGAAAACATCAAAGCTACCATCGACCGCGTGCGCTACATGAGCCTCGACCATGTTTCTCCGCCAGAGATGTTGCTGCGCCAGCATCACGATATTTTCAGCGCACTGGAAAAACGCGACGTGGAAGCCGTAGATAAAGCGATGACGCTTCACCTCCAGGAAATTAGCGAGTCAGTTCAGTTAATTCGTCAGGAAAACCGCGAGTGGTTCAGCGAAGAATAAAACCTCGCCGCCCCCTTTCGGTTGCGGCGAAGTGATTAGCGGACCACTAACACCGGAATAGTGGCGTAGCGCAGGATAGTTTCAGCATTCGAGCCCAGCAGATGTGTTGTCATGCTCGGGTTTCTTGATCCAATAACAATAACGTCATATTTCCCCTCTTTGCTGAGCTGGATGATTTCATCGCGTACGTTGCCGAAACGTACTTCACAATCAATATTTTCCGGGGACATATCAAAGAGCCGTTTCAGTGCCTTCATCTTCTTATCCGACTCGGCGGTCATATACTCTTCGAACTTCTTAATATCGGCATTGAACCCCCGCAGTAACGAACGGCTGCTGTTAGGGAGAATGTTGACCAGGGTGATCGTCGCGCCTTCCGATTTCGCGAGGTTGACCGCGTGGCGTACCGCTTTATCGCTTAGATCCATTTCAAACACGTCAACAGGCATCAAAATTTTCTTATACATAAGCCTGACTCCTTTTCCGATGAAGGGTTATTTTCTGCCTCCAGAATGGCATTGTGGATATAAACAAAGCCTAAACACTTGCGTCTGGAAACTATCAATTAAGGAAAATAACTGTCCGCTTTGTAAAGCGGTGTCCTGAACCGTCAACGCCATCAGGAAATAAGAAAAAAGTGTGAGCTTGATCAAAAGCAAATAATTCTGTTTAAGAGAGGCGTATTAATAGTGCCCCGTGAACGGCAGCCGTTGAATTAGCGCCGTAACGGATAAGTGCGAGAGGAGAAAATACCATGATGACATACGACCGTAACCGAAATGCAATCACCACTGGCAGCCGCGTCATGATTAGCGGCACAGGTCAGTTCGGCGTGATTAAAGCGATCCACAGCGACGGCCTTAATGCCGAGCAGGTGCGTCGTGGTAAAACGGTTGAAGTGGAAGGATGCGAAGGTAAGTTCGAACCGATTGAGCTGATTCGCCTGGGGATGCACTAAGCTGTGCCCCGACATGCCGCCGCGAACGGCGGCATGTCAAAGCGTTAAAGCCGGGTGGCGTACTCAGCAACCGTGGCCTTCGCGCCTTTTTGCAGCAACGTTTGATAGGCCTGCATGACGGCAGCCACGAATACCGTGTCCTTCGGCAGCTCGTTACCGAAAATAGCCTCAATGCCCAACAGCGCGCTAACGCGGCTTTCACCTTCAGCGCTACCGTTTACCGCCGCCTGAATCACCGCCAGCTGCGGATCGCTCACCTCAATCGCGTTACCCTGCTCATCCACACCGCCGACATAACGCATCCAGCCCGCCACGCCGAGGGCCAGCAGCGGGAAGGGTTTCTGGTGGACAAGGTGCCAGCGCACGGAATCGAGCATGCGCTGCGGCAATTTCTGGCTACCGTCCATGGCGATTTGCCAGGTGCGGTGACGCAGGGCCGGATTGCTGTAACGCGCAATCAACTGGTCGGCATAACGACCCAAATCCACGCCCCGCACTTTCAGCGTCGGCGCCTGCTCTATCAGCATCAGCGCATGCGCGGCTGCGCGATAATGTTCATCTTCCATGCAGTCGTTAATGTGCTGATAACCGGCAAGATAGCCGAGATAGGCCAGGAACGAGTGGCTGCCGTTAAGCATTCGCAGCTTCATCTCTTCAAACGGAATGACATCAGAAACCAGCTCCGCACCGGCCTTTTCCCACTGGGGACGTCCGGCAACAAAATTATCTTCCACCACCCACTGGCGGAACGGCTCGCAGGCGACACCTGCCGGATCGCGTACGCCAGTCAGCTGTTCGATTTTATCCAGCGTATCAGCCGTGACGGCGGGCACAATGCGGTCCACCATGGTTGACGGGAAGGTGACGTTCGCTTCGATCCAGTCCGCCAGATCGCCGTCTACGGCGCGCGCGTAGGCACAGGTCACATTGCGCATCACGTGGCCGTTCTCCGGCATGTTATCGCATGACATCACGCTGAATGCCGGTAGCCCCGCCGCCTTGCGACGCGCCAGCGCCTCAACCACCACGCCCGGCGCAGATTTAGGCTGATGCGGGTTTTGCAGGTCGGCAACGATAAACGGATGATCGAACATCAGTTGTCCGGTTGCCGGGGAGTGGCAATATCCTTTCTCGGTGATGGTCAGGGAAACAATGGCGACCTGCGGCTCGCACAGCGCCGCCAGCACGGTTTCCAGCCCGTCGATCTGCGCATGCAGCGCGTTTTTGACGACGCCGACCACGCGCGCCGTCCACGCATCGGCAGACATCTCTGCCACGGTATAAAGGTTATCCTGTGCCTTCAGATCGGCGATCTGCTGTTCGCCGCCAATCAGGTTAACTTCGCAGTAACCCCAGTCGCTGCCCTGTTCTGCGGCGAGTATATCGGTGTACACCGCCTGGTGCGCACGGTGAAACGCGCCAAACCCTAAATGAACAATGCGTGCCTTGAGGCTGTCGCGATCGTATTGAGGATGCGTTGCCTTCGCCTGTAATAACCGGTTTTCCATGATTGAGACTCGTTAATTAATGAAAGCTGTGATCCACTGCCGCTTCCTTTTAAGAGCGGCAGCGCCTGCTGACTACACCAACTAGAATGGCAGTCGGAGTCAAAAAACGCTGCCATTAACCATACTGATACATCGTTTTCAGATCTTGATTTACATTAACTTTTCGCCATGTGGTGTGACATCAGTAAAAAGTTGTGTGACAGGTAACGCAAGATGTAAACCACTAGCGGCGTGAAGAGAGCGCGCCGTAGGCTACCGAGTCCTTATGAGGAGCCTCCGCAGCATCTTCGGCTTCACTCAAATCGCGGTCGCGCACTTCCGGCATCAGCAACGCGGAGACCAGCCCAATCAGCGAGTACGCCACCAGCATCACCACAATCGGCCACCAGGACCCGGTCATGTTGCAGAAGATCCCCGCCAGCACCGGACCAAAGCCTACAGCTACCAGCCCGCCCGCCTCTTTCGAAATGGCCATGCGGGTAAAGCGGTTCCGCGAACCAAACATCTCTGCCATGGTGATGTTTTCCAGCGCGAACAGCCCGAGCACCGCAAAGTTATGAATAACGATGATAGAGAGCATAATCACGCCCGGCGCGTAACTCTTATCGACGATAATCGACAGCATCGGGTAAGCCAGAATAATGGCTGAAATGTTAAGGAGGATATACGGCAGACGGCGCCCCACTTTATCGGACAGCCAGCCCAGCAGCGGGATGGAGAGGAAGCCGAGAATCGAACTGATCATCAGCGCATCGGTTGGGATCGCCTTATCAAACAACAGCGTCTGCACCAGATATCCGGCAAGGAAAGTCTGAATCAAACCTGAGTTGCCGGCCTGACCAAAGCGCAGCCCCGTCGCCAGCCAGAACGATTTGCTCTTAAACATCGCGCCTAATGAGGTATCCTGCGCAGCAACCGGCGCAATGGTTTCAGCGTCGTTAACCTTCTCAAACACCGGGCTCTCTTTAAGGTTCATACGCAGCCAGATGGCGAAGATCATCACCACCACGCTGGCGAGGAACGGCACGCGCCAGCCCCAGGCAATAAGTTCTTCACGATCGAGGGCAAAGAACATCACGGCCCAGATCGCCGTGGCGCTCAGCGTCCCGCAGTTGGTTCCCATGGCCACCAGCGAGGAGATGATGCCGCGTTTACCCTTCGGCGCGTACTCCGCCAGCATGGTACCTGCGCCGGAGATTTCTGCCCCCGCGCCCAGCCCCTGAATAATACGCAGCGTCACCAGCAGCACCGGTGCGAAAATCCCGATCTGCGCGTAGGTTGGCAGGACGCCGATTAAGGTGGTGCAGATCCCCATCATGGTGATGGTGATAAACAGCACCTTTTTGCGGCCAATTCTGTCTCCCATTCTGCCGAAGATAAATGCCCCGACGATACGCGCGATGTAGCCTGCCCCATAGGTCCCCATCGCCAGGATCAGCGCCATGGCCGCGGATTGTTCAGGGAAGAAAATTTCATGGAATACCAGCGCGGCGCCAAGGGAGTAAAGCTGAAAATCCATAAACTCCAGGGCGGTGCCCAGCCAGCCGGATACGGCGGCTTTCACCAGGTCTGACGTACTTCTTTGAGGTTGTGCTTGAGTCATAATGGCTATCTCTGCAAGGTAAGATGCGTACCACTGAGAGCCTGTCTTCGCAGGCTCTTAACCGCGTGAATTATTATTGGTCGAACGTGAGCAAGACTTTGCAGCACTGCCGCTGGTCTTTTTCAAACAGTTCGATGGCGTCTGTAACGTGGTGATAGTCAAATGTATGGGTGACCAGTTTTTCAGGGTCGATCAGCCCTTTTTCCAGCCAGTCAATGACCACCGGGAATTTGTTGGCATTCAGGCGCGAAGAGAAGATCGACAGCTCTTTGCCGGTGATCCCCTGCTGCACGATCTGACTCGGGTCGCTGGAGAAGCCCATCAGCACGATGCGCGCCGCCGGAGACGCCAGCGTAATCGCTTCCTGCAAAATGGACGGATGACAGGCAGCATCGATGATTAACGTCGGCTTGATGCCTTTTTCATCCAGCGCGGCCTGTAACGAGTGCTCGCTGTTGTTGAAGACCCAGTCTGCGCCGCTGCGTTGCGCCATCCCCAGCCGCTCATCAATCCGATCCACCACGATGACCTGCTTCACCTTGTAAACGCCCTTTAGCGCCTGCACGGTGACCAGCCCCATCGGGCCTGCGCCGTAGATCAGCGCCACGTCCTGTTCGGTGGGTTTCGCCTGCCCCGTCACGTTGGCGGCAATGGTGAAGGGCTCAACCATCACCGCGTGTTTGTCAGGGATCGCATCCGGAATGTGCCAGGCATTTTTCGCCGGCACGACGGCGTATTCGCTGAAGCCGCCGTCACGGTGGACGCCCAGCACCACCAGCGAGGTGCAAACGTTCGGTTTTCCGACGGAACACGGGTAGCAGTGTCCGCAGTTGATCACCGGATCCACAGACACGCGCTGGCCCAGTCGGGTGCTCTCCACGCCTTCGCCAACCGCGTCTATTTCGCCAAAGAACTCGTGACCGATTACCCGCGGGTATTTCGCAAACGGGTTATGCCCGCGATAGATATGGCTGTCTGAACCGCAGATACCGGCGAGCTTAATTCTGACGCGGACGTCGCCTGCGCCCGGCAACGGGAGAGGACGCTCCTCAATCACCAGCGTATTCGGCTGTTGGATCACTACGCTTTTCATTATTCGCTCCTCGTTTACCAGTTCCAGAGGGTGCCGTCTTCCAGACGGGCCACCGGCAGACAGGCCGGTTCGTACGGGTATTTCGCTGCCAGCTTCTCATCAAACTCAATGCCCAGCCCTGGCTTGTCGCCCGGGTGCATATAGCCGTTATCGAAGCGCCAGCTGTGCGGGAACACTTCCAGCATCTGCTCTGAATACCCCATATACTCCTGCACGCCAAAGTTCGGTACCCACAGGTCAAAATGCAGCGCCGCGGCGTGGCAAATCGGCGACAGATCCGACGGGCCGTGTGAGCCGGTACGCACCTGGTAGAGTGAGGCAAAGTCAGCAATGCGACGCATCCCGGTGATGCCGCCCGCATGGGTTATGGTGGCGCGGATATAGTCAATGAGCTGCTCTTCAATCAGCTGCTTGCAGTCCCAGATGCTGTTGAACACTTCCCCCACCGCAATGGGCGTGACGGTGTGCTGGCGGATCAGGCGGAAACACTCCTGGTTTTCAGCGGGAGTCGGGTCTTCCATCCAGAACAGGCGGTACTCTTCAATGCTTTTGCCGAATCGCGCCGCTTCGATGGGCGTCAGACGATGGTGCATGTCGTGAAGGAGATGTTCGTTGAAGCCGAACTGACTGCGCACTGCGTCGAACAGTTTCGGCGTGAAGTCGAGGTATTTCTCGGTGGACCAAAGCTGCTCGTCCGGCCAGTCGCCCTTGGTTGCAGGCTCATACGCCAGCCCTTTTCCTTTAGACATACCATAGGTGGTTTTCATCCCCGGCACGCCGCACTGCACGCGAATAGCCTTGAAGCCCATCTCTTTATGACGGGCATAATCTTCCAGTACGTCGTCAATGGTGTGCCCGGTGGTATGACAATAAACCATCACCCCTTCCCGGGAGGCTCCGCCCAGAAGTTGATAGAGCGGCATGTTCGCGGCTTTCGCTTTGATGTCCCACAGCGCCATATCCACGGCAGAAATCGCTGACATGGTGACCGGGCCACGACGCCAGTATGCGCCTTTATAGAAGAATTGCCAGATATCTTCGATGCGGTGCGCATCGCGGCCAATCAGCTGAGGGCACAGGTGATCTTTCAGGTAGGAGGCAACGGAAAGTTCACGTCCGTTAAGCGTGGCATCACCCAGGCCGACAATGCCCTCATCGGTGGTGATTTTAAGGGTGACAAAGTTACGCCCCGGGCAGGTGACAAATACTTCAGCCCCGACAATCTTCATAATCCATTTCCTTACATCGCTCGTTGTGATGCAGGAAATTTACGCAACTACACTACTACCATACAAGTATAACGATCGAAAAATCAGCGGGCGATCACACTATGAGGACGACTATGCGCGTCCCCAGCCGGCCACGATGATCAACATGCCGCACAGGGCAACCAGCGCGCCTGCCCAGTCATACAGGCTTAGCCTGATGCCATCGACAAAGCGCAGCCACAGCAGCGCAGTACAGACGTACACCCCTCCGTAGGCCGCATAAACCCGCCCGCTAGCGGCCGGATGCAGGGTGAGCAGCCAGACGAAAAGGACCAGGGACACACCCGCCGGGATCAGCAGCAGCGCGGAAGCGCCCCGCTTTAGCCAGAGCCACGGCAAAAAGCATCCGATGATTTCACACAGCGCGGTCGCGAAAAAAAGCAGCGTCGTTTTGAACATTTTTCTCGTTTCGTGAGGATTGATTTAGACATCATACGCGATAATGCTCTCATCGTTCCCATACCTGCCGCGCGGGTATGACACCCTTTCGGATTGGTGTAGAATCCAACGGGGTAATCCGATTGTCTGCACCCGTTTAAAGGAAACGCTATGACTACATTAAGCAAACGCCTTTGTCTGACAGCCGCACTGGCGCTGTCCTCGTTCGCCTTCACCGCAACGGCATCAGCCGAAACCAGCAAACTCATCATTGAGTCTGGTGACAGCGCGCAAAGCCGTCAGAACGCCGCCATGGACAAAGAACAATGGAATGACACCCGCAGCCTGCGTCAGAAAGTGAATAAGCGCGTGGAAAAAGAGTGGGATAAAGAAGACGTCGCGTTTGATGCCCGCGACAAATGCCAGCAAAGTGCCAACGTCAACGCTTACTGGGAGCCTAACACCCTGCGCTGTCTGGATCGTCGCACTGGCCGCACGGTAGCACCGTAATGTCGATGCCGTGTGACGTAAAGCTCCGTCCGCTGGAGCGCGAAGATTTACGCTTTGTCCACCAGCTCGACAACAATGCCAGCGTGATGCGCTACTGGTTTGAAGAGCCTTACGAGGCCTTCGTCGAGCTGTCCGATCTCTACGATAAGCATATCCACGATCAGAGTGAACGCCGGTTTGTGGTGGAGTGCGAAGGTGAGAAAGCCGGGCTGGTTGAGCTGGTTGAGATCAACCATGTTCACCGTCGGGCGGAATTTCAGATCATTATTTCACCGGAGCACCAGGGGAAAGGTCTTGCGTCGCGGGCGGCAAAGCTGGCGATGGATTATGGGTTTAACGTCCTGAATCTCTACAAGCTTTACCTTATCGTCGACAAAGAGAACGAAAAAGCGATTCATATCTACCGTAAGCTCGGCTTTATGGTGGAAGGTGAACTGATCCATGAGTTCTTTATTAATGGCGAATACCGTAACACCATCCGCATGTGCATTTTCCAGCATCAGCATCTGGCCGGGCATAAATCCTCCTCCGCCAACCTGCTTAAACCCACCGCGCAGTAACCTGCGCGGTATTATTCTTAATAATATTCAATGCTGTTTTTGATGGTGTACTTGCGCTCAATGGCAGGTCTAACGCTGTCATCGACGATAACCAGCTCGCAGCTCACCGGGTTGTTGTGGCGATCGTAATCGCAACTCTGCTTTACATTGCCCATCGGTTTATCGTTCAACAGGCTTACCGCCGTATAATCCATGCGCTTACGCAGATCTTTCGACGGCATCGATTTGACCGATAAACGCTGGTCGCCGGAGACCGTGGTTTTACCGAGCGGGTAGCCGTCGGTATCATACTGGTACTTCACTTCCATCTCTTTGCTGTGCGCGGCAACCACAAACCCGTTATCGTCGGTGTCCCACGTCAGGCCGGCAGACGGCAGTTCCGCCAGCTGACATTTTCCCTGCAACTTCACCTTCTGCTGCTGGGTTTCCGCATCGACGTAGTAGTTAGCATCCAGCACCAGCGCAACGCCCGTGTTAGCCTCCAGATCGTGCAGTTCAAGGGTATCGAAACACCCCTCCGACGACATCGTTCCGGTCACGCGTTTAGAGACTTCACCCTTATCGTTCAACAGCGTCTGGGTAAAATCTTTCACCGGCCCGCGCAGAGGGTCAAAGTCAAACTCGTTCGAAAAGCTCGCCATCTCTGGCGTAAATGACAGCGGCGCGGTGTTGTTGTCACATCCCACCAGTACCGTTGCCAGTAGCGTTATCGCTGCGTATTTATTCACATCATTTACCGTTCAGAGAGAGATACAATCATATTAGCAAATACAGCAACTTACATAACAGCACTTCATTTGACTCTTTACGCTGTATAAATCCGTCATTTGCATTGACGAGACCTGCCAAAGTGGCTACTTTGGGCGCGGAAAATTCCACATTATTATAAAATTAGATTCTTAAATTTTCGGGTTAATATCATGATTTACGACTGTTTTTTGTACTATGACGAAGATATGTTGCTCGACATCAGATTACATACGCTCGCTGATGTCGTTGACCGTTTTGTCATTGTAGAAGCAACACACTCTTTTACGGGCATACCGCGAGAATTACATTTCGATATTACGAAGTTTGGCAAATTCAGAGACAAAATTATTTACGTGCCTTTTGACGCGCAGCCTATTTTAAACAGTGCTGACAATAACCAGGTTGATGCCTGGGCAAATGAAGCAGCGCTTCGCAACTCCATTATGAATGGGTTAAAAGACGCGGCAGACGACGATCTGATTCTGGTGTCAGACGTTGATGAAATTTTCTCTCCCGAGACGGTCAGGGCCATTAATCCACGCGCGCTCTGCACGACTATTCATCAAAACGTGTTCAACTATCAGTTTAATCTTCAGGTTCACAACATGGATGGTACGCCGAGAAAATGTACCTTGCCCCGCGCGACGTCCTATTACAACCTTAAGCATTTCTTCCACGGTGAGCCTGAATCTTTCAGAAACTGGAAGCGGGCACGCAAAGATAAAAACTGGTCATGGTTTAAATGGAACTGGCTAAAAATCAATAATAAGGTTGTGAAAGATGGCGGCTGGCATTTCTCCTGGGTAATGACCCCAGAAAGAATTTCCGAAAAAATGTCTACCATTTCTCATACCGAATACGATCTGCCGGAATTTAATAACCCGGAACATATTATGAAGGTTATCACCAACGCCGAAGATATCTGGGGACGAGACCGAAAACTGGTCAGGCAAGAGGTATCAAAACGCACCCTGCCTTCTTATCTGGTAGACAATCAGCACCATTATTCGCAATTTATTTTATGACGCAGGCGGGGCTCCAGGACAATTCAGAAAGAGAGACACAAAAACAAAAGCTTACCCTAACCCTGCTATGCTTACAGTCTACACAGTGAAAAGGAGCTACAGATGAAACGGTTACCCTGGATTACCGCCCTGCTGTTAATGAGTGCTTCACCTGCTATTCTTGCGGCCCCGGACTCCTGCGAGCGCGTGAAAAGCGACATTCAGCAGAAGATTATCAACAACGGCGTACCGGAGTCTGGCTTTACCCTGAACATCGTGCCGAACGATCAGGCCGACCAGCCGGATGCGCAGGTCGTTGGGCATTGCGCCAACGATACTTTCAAAATTTTGTACACTCGCACCAGTAGCGGAAACTACCCGGTAAGCGGTGCAGGTACGCAGGAGAATGCACCCGCTGAGCCGCAATGATTTTCCCACTCAATTCCCCTGAGTTGACGAGGATTAATATTTAATACCTCTAAATAAGTAACACTCCCCCCATCATTAGCCCGGTTGTAGTCACGGGTGAAAATAATTATTAACAATGATGGGGTGAGTTATGTCCGAAGTTGAACATCACGACGGGATAAGCCGTCGAACTCTGGTTAAATCTACTGCCATAGGATCTCTGGCGCTTGCCGCCGGTGGGATCGCATTGCCTTTTGGTCTGAAAAGCGCCGCCGCCGCAGTGCAGACCGCTATTCAGCCAGCGGAAGATAAAGTCGTCTGGGGCGCCTGCTCGGTAAACTGCGGTAGCCGCTGCGCGCTGCGTCTGCACGTTCGCGATGACGAAGTCTATTGGGTTGAAACGGATAATACCGGCGAGGATGTTTACGGCAACCATCAGGTTCGCGCCTGCCTGCGAGGCCGTTCAATTCGCCGTCGCATTAATCATCCAGACCGTCTGAACTATCCGATGAAACGCGTGGGCAAACGCGGAGAAGGCAAGTTTGAACGTATCACCTAAGCGCTGGACACCATCGCCGCGAGCCTGAAAAGCGTGGTCGAAAAATACGGCAACGAAGCGGTCTACATTAACTACTCCTCCGGAATTGTCGGCGGCAATATCACCCGCTCCTCCCCTTACGCCTCGCTGGTGGCACGCCTGATGAACTGCTACGGCGGCTTCCTCAGCCACTACGGCACCTACAGCACCGCGCAGATCGCCTGCGCAATGCCCTACACCTACGGCAGCAACGACGGCAACAGTACATCAGATATCGAAAACACCAAACTGGTGGTGATGTTCGGCAATAATCCGGCAGAAACGCGCATGAGCGGCGGCGGGATCACTTACTACCTTGAACAGGCACGTGAACGGTCTAACGCACGAATGATCGTTATCGATCCGCGCTACACCGACACCGCCGCAGGCCGCGAAGACGAGTGGATCCCGATTCGTCCGGGCACCGATGCCGCACTGGTGGCAGGTATTGCGTGGGTGCTGATTAATGAAAACCTCGTCGATCAGCCTTTCCTTGATAAATACTGCGTGGGTTATGACGAAAAAACCCTGCCGGAAGGCGCACCTGTTAACGGTCATTACAAAGCCTATATTCTCGGCCAGGGTGATGACAAAACCGCGAAAACCCCGGAATGGGCGTCGCGCATTACAGGCATTCCTGCCGATCGCATTATTAAGCTGGCCCGTGAAATCGGTTCGGCAAAACCGGCCTACATTTGCCAGGGCTGGGGCCCGCAGCGTCAGGCCAACGGCGAGCAGACATCCCGCGCCATCGCCATGCTGCCGATCCTGACCGGCAACGTCGGCATTAACGGCGGCAACAGCGGCGCGCGCGAATCGACCTACACCATCACCATCGAACGTATGCCGCTGCCGGAAAATCCTGTGAAAACGCAAATCTCCTGCTTCAGCTGGACGGATGCCATCGTGCGTGGACCGGAGATGACCGCCCTGCGCGACGGCGTACGCGGCAAGGATAAGCTGGATGTGCCGATCAAGTTCATCTGGAACTATGCGGGTAATACCATCATCAACCAGCACTCTGATATCAACAAAACTCACGACATTTTGCAGGATGAGAGTAAGTGCGAAACGATCGTCGTTATCGACAACTTCATGACCTCGTCCGCGAAGTATGCCGATATTGTCCTGCCGGACCTGATGACCGTTGAGCAGGAAGATATCATCCCCAACGATTACGCCGGCAACATGGGATACCTGATTTTCCTCCAGCCGGTAACCGCCCCGAAGTTTGAGCGCAAACCCATCTACTGGATCATGAGCGAAGTAGCGAAACGTCTCGGACCGGATGTCTATCAGAAATTCACCGAAGGCCGTACGCAGGAGCAGTGGCTGCGCTACCTTTACGCCAAAATGGTTGCCAAAGATCCGCTGCTGCCGTCCTACGACGCGCTGAAAAAAATGGGTATTTATAAGCGCAAAGATCCAAATGGACATTTTGTGGCCTATAAAAAATTCCGTGACGATCCGGATGCCAATCCGCTGAAAACCCCGTCGGGGAAAATCGAGATCTACTCCAGCAAGCTGGCGGATATTGCGGCAACCTGGGAACTGCAAAAAGACGAAACCATCACCCCGCTACCGGTCTATACCTCAACCTTTGAAGGCTGGGACGCGCCCGAGCGCAGCAAATTCCCGCTGCAACTGTTCGGTTTCCACTTTAAAGCCCGTACCCACTCCAGCTACGGCAACGTGGATGTGCTCCAGGCCGCCTGTCGCCAGGAGGTGTGGCTTAACCCTGTAGACGCCGAGAAGCGCGGCATTAAAAACGGTGACACGGTGCGCGTGTTTAACGATCGCGGCGAAGTGCGCATTGCCGCCAAAGTCACCCCGCGCATTATGCCTGGTGTGAGCGCGATGGGCCAGGGCGCCTGGCATGACGCCAACATGAACGGCGATCGTGTCGATCACGGCTCCTGCATCAATACCCTGACCACACACCGCCCGTCACCGCTGGCGAAAGGCAATCCGCAGCACACGAACCTGGTGCAGATCGAGAAGGCATAAGGATTAACCGATGACAACCCAGTATGGATTTTTTATTGATTCCAGCCGCTGCACCGGGTGTAAAACCTGCGAGCTGGCCTGCAAGGATTATAAAGACCTGACCCCGGACGTCAGCTTCCGTCGTATTTATGAATACGCGGGCGGCGACTGGCAGGAGGATAACGGCGTCTGGCATCAGAACGTCTTCGCCTATTACCTGTCGATTGCCTGCAACCACTGCGAAGATCCGGCCTGCACCAAGGTCTGCCCGAGCGGGGCAATGCACAAGCGAGACGACGGTTTTGTGGTGGTGAACGAGGATGTCTGCATCGGCTGTCGCTACTGCCACATGGCCTGCCCGTACGGTGCGCCGCAGTATAACGCGGCTAAAGGCCACATGACCAAGTGCGACGGCTGCCACAGCCGCGTGGCGGACGGCAAAAAGCCCATCTGCGTCGAGTCCTGCCCGCTGCGCGCGCTGGACTTTGGCCCGATTGAAGAGCTGCGCAAAAAACACGGCCAGCTTGCTGCGGTCGCGCCGCTGCCGTCTGCGCACTTCACGAAGCCGAGTATTGTGATTAAACCTAACGCCAACAGCCGTCCGACGGGTGACACCACCGGCTACCTGGCAAACCCGAAGGAGGTGTGAGATGGGAAGTGGATGGCATGAATGGCCGCTGGTGATCTTCACCGTTTTCGGGCAGTGCGTGGCTGGCGCATTAATCGTGATGGGCTTCGCCTGGCTGAATGAACGTGATGACAAGGCCAGAATACGCATCGTGCGCAGCCTGTTTTTTCTCTGGCTGGTAATGGGTATTGGGTTTATGGCCTCGGTACTGCATCTTGGCTCCCCGCTGCGCGCCTTCAACTCGCTTAACCGCGTGGGAGCGTCAGCGCTGAGTAATGAGATCGCGGCGGGTTCGATCTTCTTTGCCGTGGGCGGTTTCTGGTGGCTGGTGTCGGTTATCGGTAAAATGCCCCCAGCTTTAGGCAAAATCTGGATGGTTGTCAGCCAGCTCCTGGGTGTCGTTTTTGTCTGGGCGATGACCCGGGTCTATCAGATCGATACCGTTCCGACCTGGTATACGGGCTACACCACGTTGGCCTTCTTCCTGACGATGGCTCTTACTGGCCCGATGCTGGCCGCGCTGCTGCTGCGGGTCGCAAACGTGACATACAAAGGTACCCTTGCCGCGTCTGTCAGCGTACTGGCACTCATCGCCTGCGTGGCGGTCGTCGTGTTGCAAAGCAATACGCTGGGGACGATCCAGAGTTCAATCCAGCAGGCTAACGCCCTGCTGCCGGATTATGGTTCGCTTCAGGTATGGCGCATCGCGCTGCTGGCGGCGGGTTTAGGCTGCTGGATCTGTCCACTTATTCGTCGTCAGGAACCGAAAACGCTCGGCCTGTTTGCAGGTTTCGTGCTGGTGGCGGGGGGTGAAATGATTGGCCGTGGGCTATTTTATGGTTTGCATATGACCGCAGGGTTAGCAATTGCAGGTTAACACAGGTGCGCGGGCTACCCCCGCGCACAAGTAAGGAAAGTTGTAATGAATGACGTCTCACACCGCGAATCGTTCGCGTTCAGCGCCCGGGTACTGGGCGCGCTGTTTTATTTTGCCCCGGACAGCGAGCAGGCCGCACCGCTGGTGAGTGCCCTGACCGCAGGTGACTGGGTGCAGGACTGGCCGCTGGCGCAGGAAAGCCTGCAGCCCGTGGCCAGTATGTTTAAGAACCCGTCGGACGAAGCGTTGAAAGACGCCTGGCAGCGTCTGTTTATTGGCCCGTATGCCCTGCCCGCCCCCCCGTGGGGCTCCGTCTGGCTCGATCGCGAGTCCGTGCTGTTTGGCGATTCGACCCTTGCATTGCGCCAGTGGATGCGTGAAAACCATATCGCCTTTGAGATGCAGCAGAATGAGCCGGAAGATCACTTCGGAACGTTGCTGATGCTGGCGGCATGGCTTGCCGAGAACGGTCGCGACACAGAACGCGACCAGCTTATGGCCTGGCATCTGCTGCCGTGGAGCACGCGTTTCCTTAGCGTATTCGTTGAAAACGCGGCCCATCCGTTCTATACGGCGCTGGGTAAACTTGCCCAGCTGACGCTGGCAGAATGGCAGTCCACTTTGCTGATCCCGATTGCAGAAAAAACGCTGTACCGATAACAGCTCCTGGCTTGTACATCCGTTGTGTAAGCCAGGTTCGGACATTTTTGCTGCAACGCAGATCCGGAACTGCTATACTGTATATAATTACAGTGCTGGAGGTGCAAAATGGCTGTTGAAACAAAATTCGTGGTCGTAAGAAAAGGTGAAGAGAAAATGACTTTTGCCAGTAAGAAAGAGGCTGACGCTCACGACAAACTGCTCGACATGGCAGAAGCGTTCACCGACTGGCTGCTGCAAAGCGGAATGCAGATGGATGAAACGCAGGCGGAAAACCTTGGTCTGTATCTTGCCGAGCAGAAAGAGTCCGTGCAGCATATCCTGCGTACCAGCAAGCTTCCCGAGCTCAATGCTGCAACGGATAAAACAGCGCCAGAGGCGGATAGCAGCAAAAAAATCCGGGCCGTCAAAGCCGCCTGATCGTCAGAACGACTCATCACCTGTCCTGCTGCCGCGGGCCGGAAACGGCTCGCGGCTTAATAGTGCGGTAAATTATCACACAACTCTTGCAACTCGTTGATTAGTCTGGCCACATGGAAACCATCACAGACAGAATGATGAACCTGAACGGCGAAAGGCAACAAGACTTTTCCATCCTGGTTAAAGTATTTTCCAAACGTGAACATGGGCGCAAAAAAGTTCTGCATGTTAGCCACGTTGATATTAAAACTGGTAAAACTGACCCACGGAATATCCGATATGAAGAATATATTTTCCCGGTACTCTTCTTTGGGCCAGTAGGCAAGATTATCACCATAGCGAGAAACGTCTTCTGCATAAACGTTCTGAAAGTGATGAATATTCCCGTCGAAGTGACTCCATAATGATGAAAACGTCTCCGTCTCTTTATGGAAAAGGGTATAGCTGGGATGCACCTCATTCCATATTACAAGCTCATTATCCTTCATAGCCATACGGAACTCAGAATGGCGATTAACGACTGTCGAAATAAGGGAAATAATCGAAGGATAAAATTTCCAGCCAACCTGTTTGATATGTTTCAGCAGCGCAGTGATATCCAGCTGAACCGTTTGGTTAATCGTGCATTGAGCAAAGCTCTGAAAGACTTCAAAATGTTCTTTCCTTGCCCAACTCGATAAGTCTACAGCCGTATATTCTGGCGTTATTTTTGTCATTTCTTTGCCTTAATTAAGCAGCGCTATATAAAATAGTAGCGTACCACAAACCCAGGAGCTGTATAGACCGTCGAGCAGAGGCTGCCTTAAATTTTCAACGTATCAATAACCGCTCTTAGCGCCGGGGACACGTTGCGGTGCGGGTAATAGAGGTAAAGCCCGTCCATCCGCAGGCTGTAGCGCTGTAAGACGCGTATAAGCGTGCCACGCTCCAGATCGTCAGACACCAGCTCAACCGGGACATAGGCCAGCCCGAGTTCCAGCCGGGCCGCTTCGGCCTCCATGTAGCTGTCGGAAAAGGCCCATTGCCCCTCAGGCCGGTGCGTAACTCGTTTCCCGTCCTGAACAAGCTCCCATTGATAGTGGTTACCGTCTGCAAACTGGTAGGCAATGCAGGGATGAGCATCCAGATCGGCGGGCGTCTGCGGGAAACCATAGCGCCGAAAATGCGCCGGGGCGGCAACCACAGCCATCTCCATATCGGGCGTGATGCGCACCGCAATCATTCCTTGTCCCACCTCCGGTCCCAGCCGGACGCCCGCGTCGAATCGCTCCGCAATGATATCCACGAACCGGCTCTCATTCATCAATTCCAGACGGATATCCGGGTAACGCTGTTTGAAGATAGCGAGCTTTGGCAGCAGACATTTCTCGATGGCGTGCTGGCTGGCATTAATGCGCACCGTGCCGGACGGCGTCTGACGGTAATGCGCCAGTCTGGTCAACCCGGTATCAAGCGCATCAAAGGCGGAGCCGGCGGTCTGGTAAAGCTGTTCCCCGGCGTGTGTCAGCGACAGCTTGCGCGTAGTACGCACCAGAAGCTGCACGCCCAGCCGCTCTTCCAGCTCACGAACCGATCGGCTGATCCCGGATTGCGCCAGCCCGAGCCGCTGTGCGGCTGCCGTGAAGCTTCCCTCCCGCACCACCTGGATAAAGAGATACAGTTCATTATAGTTTTCCCGCTTCGCCATCATGCCTCGTCAATTCATAACAAAATGATATTAATCCTAGCAGCTTTCGGCCTCTAATCAGCACTATTTCTGCTAACTATAATGGCCTCATTACAAAAACACACGGTACCTCTTATGAAAACATTCACCCAAAAACTGTCCGTTGCGCTGCTGTTATGCGCATCATTAAGTGGAGTGACAACAATGAGTTATGCAGAAACGCTAAATCCTAACGCCCCCGTTTCGATGGTGACAACCTGGGATAAAACCTTCGCCGAGAGCAATAAAGTCAACCACCGCAAAGTGACGTTCCAGAACCGGTACGGGATCACTCTGGTGGGCGATCTGTACATTCCCAGGAACCACGGCGACCAGAAATTGGCGGCGATAGCTGTCAGTGGGCCGTTCGGCGCGGTTAAAGAACAATCCAGCGGTCTGTACGCCCAGACTCTGGCTGAACAGGGGTTCGTGGCCCTGGCCTTCGACCCATCCTACACGGGGGAAAGTGGCGGCCAGCCGCGTAACGTTGCCTCCCCTGACATCAACACCGAAGACTTTAGCGCCGCTGTGGATTTCCTGGGGTTACAGAAAGAGGTCGACCGTAACCGTATCGGCATTCTTGGTATCTGCGGCTGGGGCGGTATGGCGCTGAACGCGGCATCCATGGATACCCGCGTGAAGGCGGTCGCCACCAGCGTAATGTACGATATGAGCCGCGCGATGGGTCACGGCGTGGGCAACGGGAAAGATCGCTATTCAGCGGCCGATCGTCGGGCCGTGTTGCAGTATCTGAACGCGCAGCGCTGGAAAGATGCTGAAAGCGGCACTTTCGCCCATGGCGGCCACGATATTAATGTCGATGAGAATGGCAAGGTGACGGCGGCCGAGCGCATTCTGCCGGAAGCACTGCCCACCGATCCGCATCCGGTACTGAAAGAGTTCTATGATTACTACCGTATGCCGCGCGGTTTCCATGCCCGTTCCGTAAACTCCACCGGCGCGTGGACTGCGACCATGCCGTTATCCTTTATGAATATGCCGCTGCTGAGCTATGCCGGGGAGATCACTATCCCAACGCTGATTGTGACCGGTGAAAACGCACACTCTCGTTATTTTGCGGAGGATGCGTTCAAGGCCGTCGGCAGCAAAGAGAAAGAGCTGGTGATTGTTCCCGGTGCAAACCATGTTGATCTCTACGATAACGTCGCAGGAAAAATCCCGTTCGCGCAGTTTGAGCAGTTCTTCAAAACCAGTCTGAAATAACATTCTAAGCCCCCGAAAATCACGGGGGCATCTCTTCTCATCGTCGTGAATGAGACCTATGTCTACACTGAATCAAATCCCATCCCGCTACAGCGAGCATGCACACTGGGACAGTATTTTTGCCCGTCAGTCTGCTCGTGGCATCTGCAATAAGGCATTATATTAACAGGGTTATTTTATTTAATTACAAAACCTCGCACTCCTCCCGTTGAAATAATAATTAAGCAATATCCTGGTCAGTCGGCGACATCACTTTGTTAGCTTGAGAAGTCAGGCAAAGCTCAAACTGGAGGTATTCTTTGCTGATTAAATTAAAGAAAGAACGAACGCATCAGGAGGATCGTCGTCTTGCACTCTGGCTGGCGACCTCCGCGGGACTGCTGAATGCCATTGCGCTGGGCGCGTTCGGCTTTTTCCCCTCTCATATGACGGGTAATACATCGCAGTTATCCAGCGAAGTTTCCTCCACCGATCTCAGTGATATTCTTTTTTTTGGCGCCATTATTCTGTCGTTTGTCACTGGCGCCATTGTTGCGCGGATTATTGTTATCTGGGGAATTATCCATAACGTCAGGCTTATATTCAGCCAGGTTTTATTTGTTGAAGGGCTATTACTTACCGGGGTATCCCTTTATGAAATGTATTTTCACTCCTTCGCCACGAATCAGGAGATTATTCTTTTCCTGTGCGGTTTGATGGGAATTCATAACTCCACCTCCACTCAGCTTTCCGGCGGTCGGGTGAGATCCACGCACATTACCGGTACGCTGACCGATGCCGGCATTTCGCTGGCCTCCGTTATGGTCGCCATGTTGCGCCGGGATTATTCCAAAGACACGGCCGCGCAAAAGAGCCAGCTCAAAACCCATTTAACCACCCTTTTCTCGTTTATTACCGGCGGGATTGCGGGGCTGATCCTCTTCAGAGAGTTTGGATTCCACGCGATGCTGGCACTGGGCCTGATGTTGGTGTTTATCGCCGCCTTTTCAATCGTTCGTATCTCGTGGCGCGTTCGAAAGGTACGCGCCGCGCTTAGTCGATAGGGTGATCAGCACGCCTCAAGTGACGTTGTCACTTGAGGCGTGCTTCTTTAAGACTATTCTGCCTTCCCACTGACAGCCCTTACGCCATAAGGCTTAACTCAGGTTGTCACTAATTTCATAGGGTTACTGTTTTACCCCCTTTGCTGGAACCCTTCCGTTTCGCTTGCTATAGGTGAAGTACCCCTGCCGAAACATGGCATAACAACAGGCAACCGCAACAGGTGGTTGCTATAACGCATGCGCACAGGGAGACACACCGCAATGCACCCATTACTTAAACGTTCGCTGCTTTTTGTCGGCGCGATTATCGTGGTCCTCGCTCTCCTCACCTGGGGAATTGGACTGGAGACGATTAAGGCGCGCCAGGTTGACCTGCTCTACCTCGGTCAACAGCACCTGATTCTGGTCTTTTCATCAATGTTCTTTGCCCTGCTGGTGGGCATTCCAAGCGGTATTCTGCTGAGCCGTCCGGCGGCACGGGGTATCGCCGAATACGTGATGCAAATCTTTAACGTGGGCAACACCCTGCCGCCGCTGGCCGTTCTGGCGCTGGCGATGGTGGTGATTGGCATCGGTGATAAACCGGCCATTATCGCCCTCTTTCTCGCTTCTTTGCTGCCAATTGTGCGTAACACCTATGCCGGGCTGTGCTCTGTTCCCGCGTCGTTGCTGGAAGCGGCAAACGGCATCGGCATGACCAAATGGCAGCGCCTGCATCAGGTCGAAATTCCTAATGCCTGGCCGGTGATGCTTTCCGGTATTCGCATTGCCACTGCGATTAACGTCGGTACCGCACCGCTGGCATTCCTGATTGGCGCCAGCAGCTACGGCGAGCTGATTTTCCCGGGGATCTATCTGAATGACTTCCCGACGCTGATCCTGGGCGCGGCGGCCACCGCCCTGTTCGCCCTGATTCTGGATACGCTGCTGGCGGCACTGGGTCGACAACTGAGCCCGCATCTCGCGCGATAATTATAACAAGGAGCTTCTATGAGACTGTTTTCCGGCCTGACGGCGCTGTGCGCCGCCGCGCTCTTCACCAGCCAGGCGCTCGCCGCGCCACTGATCCTGGCAACAAAGAGCTTTACCGAGCAGCACATTCTCTCGGCCATGACCGTACAGTATCTGCATAAGAAAGGATTTCAGGTGCAGCCGCAGACTAATATTGCGACGGTGATTTCCCGTAACGCGATGATTAACAAGCAGATTGATATGACCTGGGAGTACACCGGCACGTCGCTGATCATCTTCAACCATATCAACAAACGCATGTCGCCGCAGGAGTCATACGAGACGGTGAAACGCCTCGACGCAAAGCACGGTCTGGTGTGGCTTAAACCTGCCGATATGAACAATACCTATGCCTTTGCCATGCAGCGCAAGCGCGCCGAGGCTGAACATATCAATACCATGTCTGAGATGGTGGCAAAGATTGAGCAGATCCGTAAAACCGATCCAGATAACAACTGGCTGCTGGGCCTTGACCTGGAATTTGCCGGGCGTAGCGACGGGATGAAACCGTTGCAGGCGGCCTACAACATGGAGCTGGACCGCCCGCAGATCCGCCAGATGGATCCGGGGCTGGTCTATAACGCGGTGCGCGACGGGTTTGTCGATGCCGGGCTGATCTACACCACCGACGGGCGCGTGAAGGGCTTCGATCTTAAAGTGCTGGAAGACGATAAAGGCTTCTTCCCGAGTTACGCCGTGACGCCAGTTGTTCGAAAAGACACGCTGGAGGCTAACCCGGGGCTGGAGGAGGCGCTGAACACCCTCTCAGCCCAGCTCAATAACGACGTTATCACCGAACTGAATAAGAAGGTGGATATCGACCATCAGTCACCGCAGCAGGTCGCCCGTGATTTCCTGCGTAGCAAACAGTTGCTGTAGGAGGCGCTATGGAGACGATTCACTATATTCTCGACAACTGGGACTATCTCTTAACCCTGACGCTGCAACACCTGTGGCTGGTGGCGCTCGCCGTCGGCCTGGCGATTGTGATTGGCGTGCCGCTGGGCATTTTAATTGTCCGCCATAAATGGCTGGCAACGCCGGTGCTGGGGATTGCCACCATTGTGCTCACCATCCCGTCAATTGCGCTTTTCGGCCTGATGATCCCGCTCTTTTCGCTGATCGGTCAGGGCATTGGCGCCCTGCCCGCGATTACGGCGGTGTTCCTCTATTCACTGCTGCCGATTGTGCGCAACACCCACACGGCGCTCGACAGCCTGCCACCCGGCCTGCGCGAAGCGGGACGCGGCATCGGCATGACCTTCTGGCAGCGTCTGCGCTGGGTGGAAATCCCAATGGCGCTGCCGGTCATTTTTGGCGGCATCCGCACCGCCGTGGTGATGAACATCGGCGTCATGGCGATTGCTGCCGTGATTGGCGCGGGCGGTCTGGGCCTGCTGCTGCTTAACGGTATTGGCGGGAGTGATATTCGTATGTTAATTGCGGGCGCGCTGATGATTTGTCTTTTAGCGATTGTGCTCGACTGGTTGCTGCACCGTTTGCAGGTGGTACTGACTCCGAAGGGGATTCGATAATGATAAAACTGGAAAACCTCACCAAACAATTTTCACAGAAGCACGGCCAGACGTTTAAGGCCGTCGACAACGTCAATCTGAACGTGCCTGAAGGGGAAATGTGCGTGCTGCTCGGCCCGTCCGGCTGCGGAAAAACCACTACCCTGAAGATGATTAACCGTCTCATTACGCCAAGCAGCGGGACGATCCTGATTAACGGCGAAGACACCAGCGGGATGGACACCGTGACCCTGCGCCGCAACATTGGCTACGTGATCCAGCAGATTGGCCTGTTCCCGAACATGACTATCGAAGAGAACATTACCGTCGTGCCGCGCATGCTGGGCTGGGACAAAGCGCGCTGTAAATCCCGTGCCGAGGAGCTGATGGATATGGTGGCAATGGATCCACATAAATTCCTTCACCGCTATCCGCGCGAAATGTCCGGCGGTCAGCAGCAGCGTATCGGCGTCATCCGCGCGCTGGCAGCGGATCCTCCAGTCCTGCTGATGGATGAACCATTCGGCGCGGTTGACCCGATTAACCGTGAGGTGATCCAGAACCAGTTCCTGGAGATGCAGCGCAAGCTGAAAAAGACCGTGATGCTGGTGAGCCACGATATTGACGAAGCGCTGAAGCTGGGCGACCGTATTGCCGTCTTCCGTCAGGGGCGTATTGTTCAGTGCGCCAGCCCGGACGAGCTGCTGGCGAAACCCGCCAATGAGTTTGTCGGCTCGTTTGTTGGTCAGGACCGGACGTTGAAACGCCTGCTGCTGGTATCCGCGGGCGACGTCACCGACCAGCAGCCGACGATTACGGTACGCGAATCGACGCCGCTGCCAGAGGCCTTCGCCACCATGGATGACAACGATATTCGCGCCATTACCGTGGTTGATGATCTCGGCAAACCGCTGGGCTTTGTGAAGCGCCGCGAAGCGCGTAATGCCAGCGGCAGCTGCGGTGATATTCTGCATCCGTTCCGCATGACAGGTAAGGCCGAGGATAACCTGCGCGTGGTGCTTTCTCGCCTGTATGAGAGCAACACCAGCTGGATGCCGATTGTGGACGAGGACGGACGCTATAACGGCGAGATATCCCAGGATTATATTGCGGAGTATTTGAGCTCAGGGCGTACGCGCCGGGCGTTGAATATTCATAGCGAGAGTTAAGCATTCAGGCCGGGTACTGCCCGGCCTTTTTCCGCACGCATACCTTTTGCTAACCTCACGTTTTCCCGCCACAATATCGTATCGTCCCCGTTAATCACGACTTCATGCAACGTCTTCACGCTTACCCCGACATCCGCGCGATGTTTCGCCGTCTCCTGATTGCTACTGTCACCGGCGTGCTGGCAGCGCTGGCCGTTGCGGTGTTCCGCCACAGCATGTATCTGCTGGAGTGGTTGTTTCTCAGCAACGAAAGCGGAAGCCTGGTGAATGCCGCTGCCGCGTTATCGCCCTGGCGGCGGGCGCTCACGCCTGCGCTGGGTGGTCTGGCCGCGGGAGTGCTACTGTGGGGATGGCAGCGCATGACGGCACAACGTCCCCACGCCCCGACCGATTATATGGAGGCGCTGGAGACGGGTGATGGCCAGTTTGATTACGGCGCCAGCCTGGTGAAATCCCTCGCCTCGTTGCTGGTGGTCGCCAGCGGCAGCGCCATCGGCCGGGAAGGCGCCATGATCCTGCTTGCCGCCCTCGCTGCCTCCTTTTTTGCACAACGTTGTACGCCGAAATCCGAATGGAAACTGTGGATCGCCTGCGGTGCCGCCGCCGGGATGGCCAGCGCCTATCATGCGCCGCTGGCGGGCAGCCTGTTTATCGCAGAGATCCTGTTTGGCACACTTATGCTGGCCTCCCTCGGCCCGGTGGTGATTGCCGCTGTGGTGGCCCTGCTGACCACGCGCCTGTTAAGTCCCGGCGCGAATACGCTATATGATGTCCATCTCAGCGAGATGCTTACGGCGGTGGATTATTTCCTGATCGTTGGCGTGGGTCTGATGGCTGGCGTTTGCGGCCCGCTGCTGATGTGGCTGATGGCGGCCAGCCACAGGCTGTTTCTGCGTCTCAAACTTTCACCGCCTTGGCAGCTGGCGCTGGGGGGGCTGATCGTCGGGCTGCTGTCGCTGCTGACGCCGAAGGTATGGGGGAATGGCTATAGCGTGGTTCAGGCGTTTTTGCAGTCGCCGCCGCTGCTGTCGGTAATTGCCGGCGTCTTTATCTGCAAGCTCCTGGCGGTGCTGGCAAGCAGCGGGTCCGGCGCACCGGGAGGCGTGTTTACGCCAACCTTGTTCGTTGGTATGGCAACGGGAATGCTGTTTGCGCAGATCTTTGCGCTGTGGTTTCCTGGCTCTGAGACGGCGATCCTGCTTGGGCTGGCAGGAATGGCGACGCTGCTCGCCGCCACAACGCATGCGCCAATCATGTCGGCCTTGATGGTATGTGAGATGACCGGGCAGTATTTTTTACTTCCCGGTTTGCTGGTTGCCTGTGTTGTGGCGTCGGTATTGTCGAGAACGCTACGCCACGACTCGATCTACGGCCAGCATACCGCCGAAAGCCGAGAGATCGATATAGTGCGCTAATTCGCGCTGCTCGGCGCGGGGCAGATAAGGCAGTTCGCCTGCCAACGGGCCAGGCAGCTTTTTGCTCAGCACGTCGATGATTTCTGCGTAGTGCGCAAGGCCCGGGTTAATACGGTTCGCCACCCAACCAATCAGTGGCAGGCCGTCATTAGCGATAGCCTGCGCCGTCAGCAAGGCATGGTTGATGCACCCTTCCTGAATGCCCACGACCATAATCACCGGCAGCTGCTCCTGCACCACCCACTCGGAAAGGGGACGTAAATCGTTCATCAGGCTGCGCCAGCCACCGGTCCCTTCAACGACAACGTGATCAACCTTTTCACTCAGATTTGCCAGGCCATCAGAAAGCAGACTGTAGTTGATAAGCCCACTGTGAGCGACGCTGCTTTCCTCTTCGCTTAACGCGATGGGATTGACGGCATCATAAGGCAGTTCCAGAGACGAGACGCTTTGCAGAACCAGGGCGTCCTTATTGCGCAGCCCTTCTGGCGTCTCTTTACTGCCTTTTGCTACCGGCTTGTATCCTGCAACGCGTTTACCGCTTGCCGCCAGGGCCTGAAGTAACGCGCGGGATACGACGGTCTTCCCGACAGACGTATCCGTACCAGTAATAAAGAAACGCTTAAGCATGACTCATTCCACCTCTTGGGTATGCTTCAAAAAATATAAACCAGGTAAATAATTCAGTGGGGAAAGTCTACGGGAAGCGTGCGCTACCCGGCTTGAGATAGCGCAATTTTTCGTACATCTATGGAAAAGAGTTAGCCCTGAAGCAAACGAATCAGTAACGAGCCGTTGTACATCGCATCTTTTACCAGCGCGGCGCCAGCCATCGTACCCTGGTTGGAAAATTGCGTACTTTCGACCACGATGTTTTTACTGTACGCGGGAAGCGCCTGCTGGTTGATGCAGGCGGAAATTGCCGGAAAGAGGATATCCGCCGCCTGGCTGAGCGGGGAGCCGATCAGTATTTTTTGCGGGTTAAACAGGTTCACCATAATGGCCAGAATGCGCCCGACATTATTGCCCACGCCGGTAATGATGTCCTTCGCCAGCAGATCGCCCTGTCTTGCCGCTGTGCACAATGCCTCGACGCTCAACGGTTGACCGTGCAGCGTGGAGCTCATTGACTGGCTGAGCCGCACCTGCGCCAGCTCCAGCACGCTTTCGACGCTGGCAATCGTCTCCAGACAACCATGATTACCACAGTAGCAGCGTTTTCCGTACGGATCGACCTGCGTATGGCCAATCTCCACCAGGCTACTGCTGCCAGCATGCAACAGACGCCCGTCGGTGATCACACCTGCGCCAACGTTATGATCAATCACCACCTGAATTACGTCGCGCGCGCCCCGGGAAGCGCCAAATAACGCCTCCGCCATCGTCCAGGCGCTGATATCATGCTGAATGTAGACCGGTACACCGGTGTGGTTTTCCAGCACGTCGCCCAGCGGCATCTCTTTGACGTTTTCATAAAACGGCATGCGGTGCACAATGCCATTTTCGGTATCAATAATTCCCGGCAGGGTGATCGCAATCGCCGTTAAACGTTCAAGGCGCTGCTGGTGACGAATAAAGAACTGGTCGATATGGGTCAGAATGGCATCGAGGAGTGGTTGCTCTGCATCGAGCGGGAGTTCCAGCCGGTCTTCCACCACCAGCTTGCTGCTGAGGTCGCGCAGCGCGAGGAAGATTTCCCCGCGGCTAATTCGCAGCGACAGGTAGTGCCAGGCTTCCGTTTCCACCACCAGCCCTACCGCCGGACGGCCACGGCTGCCCGGCTCCTGAATTTCTGTCTCCTGAACCAGATGGGCTTCCAGCATTTCGCGGACAATCTTGGTAATACTGGCGGGTGCCAGTTGTGCCAGGCGCGAAAGATCGATACGCGAAACCGGACCCAGCTGATCAATCAGGCGATAAACGGCGCCCGCGTTGGTCTGCTTGATCTGATCGATATGCCCTGGCTGACTATCAGCAACCACCTCGTACTCCCTTATTTTCGAGCTTCGAAATAAACTGAGGGCTATGGTGAAGCACTTCAATGGCTGACGTCAAATTTTTACTTAGCCATGTGATTTACTGCACATTTTCGCCCGCTTTTCCCTATAAATAACGCCCGTGAGAAGCGGTAATTAATTGTTCTTTGAAACGCTGTGCCGCATGGCTCTGTTCATGATGTTTAGACCACACCAGCCACATCTCCGAGACCGCATCCTGCTCGGCAATATTCACCCAGCGCATTTCCGGCAGTTGTACCCGTTTAAACGAGGCCGGGAGAATCGACACGCCAAGTCCTGCGGCAACGAGACCAATGATCGTCATGGCTTCCCCCACTTCCTGCGCGATAGTCGGGACAAAGCCATATCGCCGCATCAGACCAAGAATATCGTCATACAATCCGGTACCCACCTGTGGGTCAAAAAAGACAAAGGGTTCTTTCGCCAGTTCAGCCAGCGTGACGCTATGCTGCGCGGCGAGCGGGTGATCCCGGGGGATCATCGCCATCAGCGGTTCGCGGAGGATCACCTGCCACGCCAGGGTATCAGGCAACTGCGTGTTACGCATTAGCCCCAGGTCGAGCGATCCTTCATTAAGCGGCGATATTTGCTCCCGGGTATTTATTTCGCGCGTCTGAATATGCACATCCGGAAAGTTACTGCGAAACGAGGATAGCGTTTGTGAAACAGCGCTGATGAAGGGGGCCGACGAGGTAAACCCGATGCGCAGCTCTCCCGTCTCCCCGAGATGAAGCCGTTCCGCTCTGGCGGCGGCGTCCACCACCATACTCAGGATCTGTCGGCTATCGGCGAGAAACTGTTTTCCCGCCGCCGTCAGGCTCACGCTGCGGTTGGTTCGCGCCAGCAGACGCGCCCCAACCTGCTGCTCAAGGATCTGGATCTGTTGGCTCAGCGGTGGCTGGGAGATATTCAGCCTTGCCGCAGCACGACCAAAATGGAGCTCTTCGGCGACGGCGACAAAATAGCGCAGATGGCGCAGCTCGATATTCATATTTTTAAAGTATCATTTGAGATTATTAATATATTAGACAGAATATTTACATTTTCCTACCCTAATCTTGTGGTCATACCCGTCACCAGAAACCACGGGGAAGTTTAAGCAAGGATTATGTGTGAGCCGTACAACGACCGTTGATATCGCGCCGGCCAGCGACATTGATGATTTACCCGCAGTACCGCAGCCGGTTCAGTTTATAAAACGTGGTACCCCCCAGTTTATGCGTGTCACGCTGGCGCTCTTCTCAGCGGGTCTCGCCACTTTCGCCCTGCTCTACTGCGTTCAGCCGATCCTGCCGGTCCTGTCGCATGAATTTGGCGTGTCGCCAGCCAGCAGCAGTATTTCGCTCTCCATTTCAACCGGGATGCTGGCGATCGGTCTGCTGTTCACCGGGCCACTTTCAGATGCCATCGGGCGTAAGCAGGTCATGGTAACGGCGTTAATGCTGGCCTCCGTGTGTACCTTGCTGTCCACCATGATGACTAGCTGGCACGGCATTCTGGTCATGCGCGCGCTGATTGGGTTATCTCTCAGCGGCGTGGCGGCGGTCGGGATGACCTATCTCAGCGAGGAGATCCACCCGAGTTTCGTGGCCTTCTCCATGGGGCTGTACATTAGCGGGAACTCTATCGGCGGGATGAGCGGACGCCTGCTCAGCGGTGTGTTTACCGATTTCTTTAACTGGCGCATTGCGCTGGCCGTAATCGGCTGCTTCGCCCTCGCTTCGGCGCTAATGTTCTGGAAAATCCTGCCGGAATCGCGCCATTTCCGCCCGACTTCTCTGCGTCCGAAAACACTGTTTATCAACTTCCGTCTGCACTGGCGCGACAAAGGTTTGCCGCGATTGTTTCTGATGGGATTCCTGCTGATGGGGTCATTTGTCACGCTGTTTAACTATATTGGCTACCGGCTGATGCTTTCACCGTGGCATCTTAGCCAGGCATTGGTGGGTTTGCTCTCTGTGGCGTATCTCACCGGGACGTGGAGTTCGCCAAAAGCGGGCGCCATGACCGCGCGCTTCGGCCGTGGTCCGGTGATGCTGGTGTCCACCGCTGTGATGTTGTTCGGACTGCTGATGACGCTTGTCTCTTCCCTGTGGCTGATTTTTGCCGGAATGCTGCTCTTCTCTGCGGGATTCTTTGCCGCGCATTCTGTTGCCAGCAGCTGGATTGGCCCACGCGCGCGCCGCGCCAAAGGTCAGGCTTCGTCTCTGTATCTGTTCAGTTACTATCTCGGTTCCAGCATTGCCGGGACTCTCGGCGGGGTGTTCTGGCATAACTACGGCTGGAACGGCGTGGGCGGATTTATCGCGCTGATGCTGTGCGCGGCACTGCTGGTGGGCGCGAGCCTGCATAAACGACTGCATTAACATTCAGCCCTCTTCGTGTTTAAATCGAGCCGATGCTAATTTTTGTCATCGGCTGATTCAGACACGAGGACTTCATGAAAAACAATAACTATCAACAACTCACCCGCACCTTCCAGCGCCTCTCCCGCTTCTCTCACCTCTCCTCCATCGCCAGCTGGGACATGTTTACCATGATGCCGCCCGGCGGCAGCGCCGCGCGCGGTGAAGCGCTGGCGGAGATGAGCGTCCTGCAACATCAGATCCTGACCGATAAAAAAGTGGGTGAATGGCTGGCGGCGGCAGCAGAAGAAGATCTGAACGACGTTGAGCAGGCCAACCTGCGTGAAATGACGCGCCACTACCAGCAGGCCACTTTACTGCCGGAATCGCTGGTGGAGGCCAAATCGCTGGCGGGCAGCAGGTGTGAACACGCCTGGCGTACTCAGCGTCCGGCCAACGACTGGCAGGGCTTTTCAGCCAACCTGAAAGAGGTGGTGAAACTCAGTCGTGAAGAGGCCCGCCTGCGCGCCGAGGCTAAAGGCTGCACGCCTTACGACGCGCTGCTGGATATCTTTGAACCCGACATGACCAGCGCTCGCCTGGATGTGCTGTTCGGCGATCTGAAGTCCTGGCTGCCGGAGCTGCTGGCAAAGGTTGTGGAAAAACAGGCTCAACGATCGTTCGTTCCGCCACAGGGTCCCTTCCCCACCGCCACCCAGCGCGAGCTGGGCCTGGAAGCGATGAAAATGCTTGGCTTCGATTTTAACGGCGGTCGTCTGGACGTTAGCGCCCACCCGTTCTGCGGCGGCGTTCCGGAAGATGTGCGTATCACCACGCGTTACGATGAAGACGAGTTGCTCAGCGCGCTTTTCGGCGTGATCCACGAAACCGGACATGCCCGCTACGAGCAAAACCTTCCGCGAGCGTGGGCCGGCCAGCCCGTTGCGCTGGCGCGCTCTACGGCGATCCATGAATCCCAGAGTCTGTTTTTTGAAATGCAGCTGGGCCGCAGTGAGGCTTTCCTGAAGCATTTGCTTCCGGCGGTCCATGCCCGTTTCGGCAGCCAGGCGGCATTCAGTGAAGAGAATTTTATTGCCTGGAATCAGCGCGTGAAACCGGGCTACATCCGCGTTGACGCAGATGAAGTGAGCTATCCGGCGCATGTGGTATTGCGCTATGAGATTGAGCGCGCGCTGATCAATGGCGAAATCGAAGTGGATGATATCCCCGCGTTATGGGATGAGAAAATGCAGGCCTGGCTTGGATTATCCACCAAAGATAACTACCGCAACGGCTGTATGCAGGACATCCACTGGACCGACGGCGGTTTTGGCTACTTCCCGTCTTACACGCTGGGGGCAATGTATGCGGCACAGCTGTTCCATGCCGCCAAAACTGCGCTGCCCGGGTTGCAGGCATCCATTGCCGGGGGCGATTTCTCGGCGCTGTTTGACTGGCTGCGTCAGAATATCTGGCAGCACGGCAGCCGTTTCAGCACGTCGCAGCTCATCACCCAGGCCACGGGTGAAGATCTGAATATCCGCTACTTCCGCGAACACCTGACGTCCCGCTACCTGTAAACGAACGCGCCGGGGGCCACCCCGGCGTTGTACATATGGTTACACGCCGATACCAATCACTCACGGAAACCCCGAATTTACAGGGATATAGTTATTTCAACGGCCCCGCAGTGGGGTTAAATGAAAAACCAAATTCGAGGGTATGAAAATGAAAAAAGTATTAGCGCTGGTTGTTGCCGCTGCTATGGGTCTTTCTTCCGCTGCATTCGCGGCTGAAACTACCGCCACCGCAGCGCCTGCGGCATCCACCGCTGCTCCGGCCAAAACGGTTCACCATAAAAAACATCACAAAGCGGCTAAACCAGCGGCAGCACAGAAAGCGCAGGCCGCGAAAAAGCACCACAAAAAAGCGACAAAACCTGCGGTAGAGCAGAAAGCCCAGGCGGCTAAAAAGCATCACAAAAAAGCGGCAAAACACGAAGCGGCTAAACCTGCTGCACAGCCAGCAGCGTAAGAGTACAAGCTTAACCGTGCCCTTCGGGGCACGTTGGTAAACCGGCGCTGAACGGGATTGCGGTCAGCGCCGTTTTTTTATCCGGAGGGCGTATGCTGCGGCGCTATCGGTTTGAGTTCATTCTTATCCTGCTAATTTTATGCGCGCTCATCGCCAGCCACTTTTATCTTTCCTGAATGTAGCACGCTGATTTTACTCCCACTTTCTCGCCGTCGCGTCTATAGTATTTTCATAGGGTTCACTTTTAATAATCATAATTACCCCCACCAGAGTGTGATATGCGTAAATCTGTTGTGTTGTTACTGGGAACGTTTAGCCTTTTTGCAGGCTTTTCACATGCGGATGAGGGCGACGATGACGCCATCAGCGCCAAAGAGGTAAAGACGCTGTTTTTTGGTCATGACGATCGTACGCGTGTCACCGATCCTACCGAAGCGCCCTGGGATGCCATCGGGCAACTGGAAACCGCCAGCGGCAATCTATGTACCGCAACTCTCATAACGCCACGCCTTGCGCTGACGGCGGGTCATTGCCTGTTAATGCCGCCCGAAGGCAAACCGGATAAAGCGATCGCCCTGCGCTTTGTCTCGCAGAAAGGGATTTGGCGCTACGAAATTCACGGTATTGAGGGGCGGGTGGATCCGTCGCTCGGGAAACGCCTGAAACCGGATGGCGATGGATGGATTGTGCCGCCCGGGGCGGCATCCTGGGATTTCGGTCTGATCGTTTTACGTTATCCGCCGTCCGGGATCGCTCCGCTACCGCTCTTTGATGGTGACAAAGACGCGCTCACCGCCGCCCTGAAAGCCGCCGATCGAAAAGTGACGCAGTCAGGCTACCCTGTTGATCACCTCGATTCGCTGTACACCCATACGGACTGCGTGGTGACGGGCTGGGCGCAAAACAGCGTGCTTTCGCATCAGTGCGATACGCTACCGGGTGATAGCGGATCGCCCCTGATGTTAAAAACCGTTAACGGCTGGCAACTGATTGGCGTTCAGAGTTCTGCTCCGGCAGCGAAAGACCGCTGGCGCGCCGATAACCGAGCGTTGGCGGTGACCGGTTTTCGCGACCGGCTGGAAGCCCTGGCGCAGCAGTAGGTCACTCAGGCCAGTTTAATCATGATCATGCCAGCGAGCAGTAATACCAGCCCTATCCAGCCTTTATGGTTTAAACGCTGCCCGAACATAATCCAGCCTGCCGCCAGGGTGGCGGCAATACCGAAGCCGCCCCACAGCGCGTAGGCCACGGAAAGATCGATGCCTTTCACCGCCTGCGACAGGGCGCTAAACGCCCCCAGAACCGCGGCAATCGATAACAGGCCGTAGGCTTTGCGACGAAAGCCGTCGGAGAACTTCAAAAAGACGTTCGCAATAATTTCCAGAACGATGGCGAAAGCCAGCCAGGCCGCGTGGATCCATTCAAACTGCTGCATGGGTCTGCTCCTTCTGCTGTTTGGCTGGTTTGCGCGTACCCGATTTAATCAGCACGATACCTGCCACCAGGGTCGTCAGCCCGGCAATTTTCATTGTCGTCAGGGTTTCATCAAATATCATGACGCTGAACAGCGTAATCAATAAAATACCAACACCTTCCCACAAAGCGTATGCCACGCCCAGCGCGATTTTTTTAACCGCGAAAGAGAGGAATATATAGGAAAGCGTAATCATGACCAGCATCAAAATAAATCCGGTGCTGCCGTCACTCACGCTCGCCCATTTCATCGACAAGGTGCCGGTAATTTCAGCAACGATAGCCAGAGCTAATAAAATCCAGTAAAACATGTTTTTCTCCTGCTTGAGAATATAATCCATCGAGGCTCGCTGCGAACAGCAAACCAAAAAAGTGGGAATTAAATCAGTTAGCTAAGCGCATAGCGCCAGCTCAGGCAGAAGACGTGACTATAGCGCGGAACGCCAGTGTTGTTCACCGGAAAGCGTGCAGAGGGAGGTAGAAAACAGAGCAGAGTTGTTTGAAAAATACGTCCTGAACAAATTGTCCATAAAATTACAATTATCCGCGGTGTTGCTTCTCGTCTTTGCGGATGAAAATTGTCCTCAGTAGTTGAACACGCCTGATTTGTATCATAAGCCAGGAATTTACTCAAAGCCTTTTCATTTCTTTACCCAGTCTGTTTGATTTTGGTTAGTTTTTTTAATCTGCTTTCCCCTCTATTATAAATAAAAAACTGTTCAGGAACGTCCATGGCCAAACCCATTATCACCCTCAACGGGCTTAAGATCGTCATCATGCTGGGCATGCTGGTGATCATTCTGACCGGCGTTCGTTTTGCGGCCGATATCATCGTGCCTTTTATCCTGGCGCTTTTTATCGCGGTGATCCTCAATCCACTGGTGCAGCGAATGGTGCGGCTGCGCATCCCGCGTGTGCTGGCGATAAGCCTGCTTATCAGTATTATTATCGTTGCGATGGTGCTGTTAGTCGCCTATCTGGGAACCTCCCTGAACGAGCTGGCGCGGACGCTGCCGACATACCGCTCTTCCCTGGCGACCCCGCTGCTGCAAATTGAACCCTGGCTGCAACGCGCGGGTATCGAAGTCTCGGTTGAGGAACTGCTTAAATACATCGATCCGAATGCCGCCATGACGATTGTCACCAGCCTGCTGGCACAGCTCTCCAACGCCATGACCTCGATTTTCCTGCTGTTCCTGACGGTTGTGTTTATGCTGCTGGAAGTTCCACAGCTGCCTGCAAAACTCCAGCACATCATGGTGCGTCCGGTAGAGGGAATGGGTGCTATACAGCGCGCGCTCGACAGCGTTTCACGCTATCTGGTGCTGAAAACGGCCATCAGCCTGGTGACGGGATTAGTGGTCTGGGGGATGCTCGCCGCGCTGGATGTGCGTTTTGCCTTCGTCTGGGGGCTGCTGGCCTTTGCGCTCAACTATATTCCTAACATTGGCTCCGTGCTGGCGGCGATCCCCCCTATCCTTCAGGTGCTGGTTTTCAGCGGTTTGTATGATGCCCTGATTCTGCTGGCAGGCTATCTGGTGATTAACCTTGTCTTCGGGAACATTCTCGAACCACGGATAATGGGACGCGGGCTGGGGCTTTCAACTCTTGTTGTGTTCCTGTCCCTGATTTTCTGGGGCTGGCTGCTCGGGCCTGTCGGCATGCTGCTCTCCGTTCCGCTGACAATTATTGTCAAAATTGGCCTCGAGCAGACCGCCGGTGGACAAAGTATCGCTGTACTGCTGAGCGACATGAGCCATAAGGCCGATTAATTGTCCATCGACAGCATAGGCTTGCCCGTTCTTCCCGCTTCGCGGTAGTTGCCCACTGCCCGCTGCCATTCCGACAGCGGGTAGAGGGTAACATCGCTACACTGGCTGGCGCGCAGTTTAGGCCAGATGCGCCGAAATTCCGCCTGCCACGCCTCAGCGCTCAGCGCGTCCAGATAGTTACGAATGTGAAACCACGCCACGCGCGGCAACAGCCGCTGCTGCCGGAAGGTCTGCCCGGAGAGTAGCCCGTAGCAGACAAAGGTACCGGTTTCGGGCATCACGCTCAGGATCGCCTCCGCCAGGCTGCCGCCCGTGGCGTCGTACACCACCTCCGCTTGCGCGGCGGCAGCGTTGACGGCGGCCGTATCATCTTGCGCAATCGGGACGATCCCCATTTCAGCCAGACGTTGAGCGTGCACGGGCGAGCGATGGATCCCGTAAACCGCCTCGGCACCCGCCTGGCGTGCCCATTGCCCGAGCAGAACGGCGCAGTCAGAACCGGCAGCGGTGAGCAGCACCGTTTTCCCGGCCGGAGGATAACGGTCCAGCATCATCTGAGCGGCAAGCGGGTTGATATACGCCCGCGCGGCAAGAAGCGAGTCGACGTCGTCCGGGACGGGAACCGCATACGCCACCGGGCAGTCGACATAGCGCTGCCAGGTTCCCTGCCCCCGTAACGGCAGGACCCGCTTGCCCAGCAGCGCCGGGTAAGCGGCGGGCGTTTCGGTCACTATTCCGACCCCTTCATAACCGGCTATTGCGGGCAGCGGCGTGCGATGGCGATATGCCCCGGTGATGGGGATGAGATCGGAGGCGTTCACCGGAGAAAAAAGCATGCGCACACGTATCTCTCGCGGCTGTCGCGGTGACAATGGTGTGGTTTCCGCTTGCAGTACCGATTCAGGCTCACCAAACCGGCGATACCAGAGGGCCAGATTACGCATTGCGATCGCGCCATCCCATTTCCGGTGCGACATGTTTCAGGATGGACTCGATCACATGTGCGTTGTATTCCACGCCCAGCTGATTCGGCACGGTAAGCAACAGCGTATCCGCTTCCGCGATCGCTTCATCCTTTTTCAACTGTTCAATCAGCTTGTCTGGCTCTGTGGCATAGCTGCGTCCGAAAATGGCCCGCGTTTTCTCATCCAGATAGCCAACGCTGTCGCTCTCATTGCGGCTTGAACCGAAATACATCCGGTCGCGATCGTCCATCAGGGCAAAAATACTGCGGCTGACCGAAACGCGTGGCTGACGGGTATGCCCTGCCTCGGCCCAGGCCTGTCGGTAGGCACGGATCTGTTTTGCCTGCTGAATATGGAACGGCTCGCCGGTTTCATCATCTTTCAGCGTTGAGCTTTGCAGGTTCATCCCCAGTTTTGCCGCCCATACTGCCGTTGCATTGGAGCCAGCCCCCCACCAGATACGATCGCGTAAGCCCTCTGAATGCGGCTCCAGACGCAACAATCCCGGCGGGTTTGGGAACATCGGCTGTGGGTTAGGCTTCGCAAACCCTTCACCGCGTAATACATCAAGCAGTACCTCAGTGTGACGGCGCGCCATATCAGATTCGTTTTCCCCGTCCTGCGGCACGTAACCAAAATAACGCCAACCATCAATCACCTGCTCCGGGGAGCCCCGGCTGATACCAAGCTGTAATCGCCCGCCGGAGATGAGATCTGCCGCGCCAGCATCTTCCGCCATATACAGCGGATTCTCGTACCGCATGTCGATCACGCCCGTCCCGATTTCGATGCGTTTGGTTTTCGCGCCTATCGCAGCCAGCAAGGGGAATGGCGAACTGAGCTGGCGGGCAAAGTGGTGCACGCGGAAATAAGCCCCGTCCGCGCCCAGCTCTTCAGCGGCGACAGCCAGATCGATGGACTGTAGCAGCGTGTCAGCTGCGGTTTGCGTGCCGGACTGGGAAGACGGCGTCCAGTGACCAAACGACAAAAATCCGATCTTTTTCATAGTGGAGTATCCTGATAAAGCATTGCGTTATCCCTACTCTACGCATTAACCGATGAGAATAAATGGTGATTATTTAACGGAATGCTTCAAATAAACTGACAGAAATACGCAAATCGCACGCTGCCTTCCCGCAGAGGAGGCATTCTCCTGGCATCTCAAAATGGGATATAGTGTGAACTGTTCTCTTTTTTAACAGGTAACATCAGCAATGGCTCTGATCCCCAAAAACTACGCACGGCTGGAAAGCGGCTACCGTGAAAAAGCGCTAAAAATTTACCCGTGGGTCTGTGGACGCTGCTCGCGGGAGTTTGTGTATTCGAATCTTCGTGAACTCACGGTCCACCATATCGACCACGATCACACCAATAATCCGGAAGATGGCAGTAACTGGGAGTTGTTGTGCCTGTTTTGCCATGACCACGAACACTCAAAGTACACCGAAGCGGATCAGTATGGCACCACCGTTGTCGCAGGTGAGGATGCGCAAAAAGACGTGGGTGTCGCCACGTTTAACCCCTTTGCCGATCTCAAGGCGATGATGAACAAGAAGAAGTAATATCGGCGGCTTTACTGCCCATACCTGCCGTATGGGCAGTCAGAAAGATAAAGGTAATGTATTCCAGTCACAGATTGAACAAGGAGACGGCCTTAATATCGGCTTCAGGATTCACGCGTTTTACAGCCTCTAAAAACGCAGCAAAGTTTTGATTAAACACCGTCAGATTATTATAAAACTGCACCTGTTTTTCACGGGTTCCCTCAAGATAGCTCACAGACCAGATCCGCCTGTTATTTACCACTGTCGAGCCCGGCTTAATTTTTACGATAGCCGCCAGCTCAATTTTACGGGTGACGCTATTTATGACCTCGTATAAATACTGCTCATCATAAAAGTAGGTTTTACCTGACGATCCGCCAAACCAGGAAGGATGGGTAGAGATTTTTTTCATTCCCCGGCTGTCGGCAACGATGCGCTTTGGATGCCGAATACGCCTGATGAAAAAGCGCATCACCATAATCAGTGCCGTGAAAGACAGCACCACGAAAATAAAATTAATGCTCTCCCGCATATTTCGTTACCTGCCACGCATAACTCAAAGTGGCGAAGTATAGCGTAGCCCGGTAGCTCAGGGAACGTACGCGATGCAATCGCAGATGGAACGGGAAATGCTCTTATCTCGCCACGCAATATGATGTGCGGATCTCCTCACGGTTAAGCGTTATTAACAATTGCTGCTAAGTTGTAAGTTTCTCCTTGCCGGACCGGACAAATCGGTTATCGTGCCAGGCAACTTTCGCAGCAATAAAAAACAGTGGGATGCGCTATGGCGATTTTTGATGGTCACAATGACCTGTTGCTTAATTTATGGCTTCATCATCGCCAGGATCCGGTAACGGCCTTCTTTTCCGGCATTGAGAACGGACACCTCGATTATCCGCGCATGCAGCAAGGCGGATTTTCCGGCGGGCTGTTCGCGCTGTTCGTGCCGCCGCAGGAGTATATCGCCCGCATGGCGCCGAACTACGCCAGCGAGCCGTGGCAACCGATCGACATTCTCTGGCAACAGTTGACGATCCTCAAGCAGCTTGTCGCACACTCCGATGGACGGGCGCGATTGTGCCTGAGCGCGGCAGATATCGAACGCTGCCGTCAGGATAAGGTGCTGGCGATGGTGGCGCATATTGAGGGTGCGGGCGGTTTTGACGGCGAGGGTGGCGATCTACAGGCTTTCTATGCCGCTGGCGTGCGCAGCATTGGGCCTTTCTGGAACATTGCTAACCGTTTTGGCACCGGCGTTAACGGGGCGTTTCCCGGCAGCCCGGACAGCGGCCCAGGGCTTACCGCAGAGGGTATCGCCCTCATTAAGCACGCTAACGCCCTGAACATGCTGATTGACGTTTCTCATATGAATGAAAAGGCGTTCTGGGATACTGCTCGTCATTCCTCTTCACCGCTGGTCGCCACCCATTCCAACGCCCATACGCTGTGCCCGCAACCGCGTAATCTGACCGATCGGCAACTGCTGGCTATCCGCGACAGCGGCGGCGTGGCAGGGGTCAATTTCGGCAACGCCTTTCTGCGCGCCGACGGTAAACGCGATAGCGATACCCCGCTGAGCACAATCGTTCGCCATATCGACTATCTTATTAACATCATGGGCGAAGATCATGTTGCGCTGGGCTCCGATTTTGACGGCATCACGTTACCTGATGATTTGCATGATGTGAGTGGTTTACCGCGGCTAATCAGCGCGTTGCGTGACAGCGGCTATGATCAATTTGTGCTGAATAAGCTGCTGTGGGGCAACTGGCAAAAGGTATTGCAAAATGTTTGGCAACAATAGGTTACGTTGTAAACATTACGTTAATTCCTTACATCTTTCGGGTTGAGCTTTGCCCCACTGTGACGCATTATTTGATGACCATCACAAAACTGGCACAAACAATGGTGTTGGTGCTGCATTTTTAAAGAGGAAAATACGATGTGGAAGAAACCTGCTTTTATTGATTTACGTCTTGGCCTGGAAGTGACGCTGTACATTTCCAACCGCTAATCGCTCAGCCCGCCATCCGTGCGGGCATTTTTGTTTTACTACCTGGCCTATCTTCATGTTTATTAAAGTCCTCGGTTCCGCCGCCGGCGGCGGTTTCCCTCAGTGGAACTGTAATTGCGCCAACTGTCAGGGTTTGCGCAACGGTACCCTTCAGGCGACCCCCCGCACCCAGTCGTCGATCATCGTCAGCGATAACGGCGAAGAGTGGATACTGTGTAACGCCTCGCCCGATATCAGCCAGCAGATTGCCCATACGCCAGAACTGAATAAGAAAGAGGTTCTGCGCGGCACGCATATTGGCGGCATTATTCTCACCGACAGCCAGATTGACCACACCACCGGGCTGCTCAGCCTGCGCGAAGGGTGTCCGCATCAGGTATGGTGTACGCCGGAGGTGCATGAAGATCTTTCCAGCGGATTCCCGATTTTTACCATGCTCCGGCACTGGAACGGCGGCCTGGTCCATCATCCGATTGCGCCGCTCACCGCCTTTAGCGTGGAAGCCTGCCCTGATTTGCAGTTTACCGCTGTCCCCATCGCCAGTAACGCACCGCCCTATTCGCCGTGGCGCGACCGCCCGCTACCGGGGCATAACGTGGCGCTGTTTATCGAAAACCGCCGCAACGGTCAGACGCTGTTCTACGCGCCGGGTCTCGGTGAACCCGATGACGACATCCTGCCGTGGCTTAAAAAAGCGGACTGTCTGCTGATTGACGGCACAGTCTGGCAGGACGATGAACTGCAGGCCGCTGGCGTCGGGCGCAATACCGGCCGCGATATGGGCCATCTGGCGCTCGGCGATGAACACGGCATGATGGCGCTGCTGGCCTCACTGCCGGCAAAGCGCAAGATTCTGATTCACATTAATAACACTAACCCGATCCTTAACGAGCAGTCGCCGCAGCGTCACGCCCTCACGCAGCAGGGAATTGAAGTGAGCTGGGACGGGATGACCATCACGCTTCAGGACTAACTATGCACATTCGTGAAACGCTCTCGCCGCAAGAGTTTGAACACGCCCTCCGGGCGAAAGGCGCCTACTATCATATTCACCATCCGTACCATATCGCGATGCATAACGGCGAGGCCAGCCGCGAGCAGATCCAGGGCTGGGTGGCGAACCGGTTTTACTACCAGACGACGATCCCGCTGAAAGATGCGGCCATTATGGCGAACTGCCCGGATCCGCACACGCGTCGAAAATGGGTGCAGCGGATCCTCGATCACGACGGCAGCAACGGTCATGACGGCGGGATCGAAGCCTGGCTACAGCTGGGCGAAGCCGTAGGGCTTAGCCGCGACGACTTAATCAGCGAACGCCACGTGCTGCCCGGCGTTCGTTTTGCCGTGGACGCTTACGTTAACTTCGCCCGCCGCGCCAACTGGCAGGAGGCGGCATGCAGTTCGCTCACCGAACTGTTTGCCCCGCAAATTCATCAGTCGCGTCTCGACAGCTGGCCGCAGCACTATCCGTGGATCAAAGAGGAAGGCTATTTTTATTTTCGCAGCCGCCTCAGCCAGGCCAGCCGCGACGTTGAACACGGTCTGGAGCTGGCGAAGAGTTACTGCGATAGCGCAGAAAAGCAGAATCGGATGCTGGAGATCCTTCAGTTCAAACTCGATATCCTATGGTCGATGCTCGACGCGATGACCATGGCCTACGCGCTACAGCGTCCGCCTTATCACACGGTCACCGACAAAGCGGCCTGGCACACAACCCGACTGGTATAAGCATGCAAAAAAACTCCATCGTCGCCTTTCGTCGCGGCTATCGCCTGCAATGGGAAGCCGCTCAGGACAGCCATGTCATCCTTTATCCGGAAGGCATGGCTAAACTCAATGAGACCGCGGCCGCAATCCTCGAACTGGTCGATGGCCAACGCGACGCGGCGGCCATCATTGCCATACTCAACGAACGGTTCCCGGAAGCCGGCGGCGTGGATGACGACGTCGTAGAATTCCTGCAAATCGCTTATCAACAGAAGTGGATTATTTTCCGTGAGCCAGAATAAACCCACCGTCAATCCACCGCTGTGGCTGCTGGCGGAACTGACCTATCGCTGTCCGCTACAGTGTCCTTACTGCTCTAACCCGCTGGACTTTGCCCGGCAGGATCAGGAGCTGACCACTGAACAGTGGATTGAGGTTTTCCGCCAGGCGCGGGCGATGGGCAGCGTGCAGATAGGTTTTTCCGGCGGCGAACCGTTGACGCGTAAAGATCTGCCGGAGCTGATCCGCGCCGCCCGCGATCTCGGTTTTTATACCAACCTGATCACCTCGGGAATTGGCCTGACGGAAAGCAAGCTCGACGCGTTCAGCGAGGCCGGTCTGGACCATATCCAGATTAGCTTCCAGGCTAGCGATGAAGTGCTCAACGCCGCGCTGGCGGGGAATAAAAAAGCCTTCCAGCAGAAGCTGGCGATGGCCAAAGCGGTCAAAGCGCGCGATTACCCGATGGTGCTGAATTTCGTCCTGCACCGGCACAACATCGACCAGATCGATAAAATCATCGAGCTGTGCATCGAACTGGACGCCGACGACGTCGAACTTGCCACCTGCCAGTTCTACGGTTGGGCGTTCCTTAATCGTCAGGGCCTTTTGCCGACGCGGGAACAGATTGCCCGCGCGGAACGCGTGGTTGCCGACTATCGGCAAAAAATGGCCGCCAGCGGCAATCTGACCAACCTGCTGTTCGTCACCCCTGATTATTACGAAGAGCGACCAAAAGGCTGTATGGGCGGCTGGGGGTCGATTTTCCTCAGCGTGACCCCGGAAGGCACGGCGCTGCCCTGCCACAGCGCGCGCCAGCTACCGGTGGAGTTCCCCTCGGTGCTTGATCAGAGTCTGGAATCCATCTGGTATGACTCTTTCGGCTTCAACCGCTATCGCGGGTTTGACTGGATGCCGGAGCCGTGCCGCTCCTGCGATGAAAAGGAGAAGGACTTCGGCGGCTGCCGCTGCCAGGCCTTTATGCTCACCGGGAATGCTGATAACGCCGATCCGGTGTGCAGCAAATCGCCGCATCATCATAAAATTCTGGACGCGCGACGCGAAGCAGCCTGTAGCGACATGAAAATCGGCCAGCTTCAATTCCGCAACCGTACCCGTTCGCAGCTTATCTATAAAACCCGGGAACTGTAGCGATAATGACCCCCCGCATCGTGGAGCTGGCAGGCGGTTTACGCGCAACGCTGGTGCATCAGCCGCAGGCGACACGCGCGGCGGCGCTGGCGCGCGTGAGTGCCGGAAGCCATCACGAGCCACCGCGCTTCGCCGGTCTTGCGCATTTACTTGAGCACCTGCTGTTCCGCGGTAGCCAGCGCTATCAGGGCGACGATCGACTCATGGCCTGGGTCCAGCGTCAGGGCGGTAGCGTCAATGCCACCACGCTGGCTCGCCACAGCGCATTTTTCTTCGATGTGGCCGCCGATAACCTGTCCGACGGCATCGCACGACTGCGGGATATGTTGCAGGCGCCGCTGCTTTCATGCGATGACATACAGCGCGAAGTGGCGGTCATTGATGCGGAAAACCGGCTCATCCAGCAGCATGATTCCGCCAGGCGCGAAGCGGCGGCACGCCACGCGATGGAAGAACCCACAGTTTTTCGCCGTTTTCAGGTAGGTAGCCAGGATTCTCTGGGGCAGGACACGGGATCGCTGCAAACCGCGTTGCGCGACTTTCATCGGCGCTATTATGTGGACGGACATCTGCAATTGTGGCTGCAAGGGCCGCAAACGCTGGATGCGCTGGCCGAGCTTGCCCATACGTTTGCGTCCGGTTTTGCTTCTGGTGGCATGCCTGAAACCGCTCCCCCGTTGCGTCTTAGCGCTGAAGCAGATTTTCAGCTGGCAGTGACAGAGCGACCCGCACTGTGGCGTTGTCCGTTAATTCGAAAAAGTGACAACGTCACCTTATTTCGGGAGTTTTTACTGGACGACGCCCCCGGAAGCCTGATTGCCGGGCTGCGGGCGCGAGGGCTGGCAGAAGATATCACACTGAACTGGCTTTATCAGGATAACGATAACGGCTGGCTGGCGCTAACGGTTGATAGCGAACGACCCGAGGAGAGTGACCCGCATATTACCCACTGGCTACGGGCGCTACAGCAAACGACGGATGAGCAGCAGCGGCATTATTATCGGCTGGCACAGCAGCGTTTCAGCGCCCTGCCGACGCTGGAGCAGCTGCGCCAGCGGGCGTTCGGTTTTGCGCCCGGTGCGGCGCCCGTAAGTTTTTCTGCCTTTTGTGCCGATTTACTGGCGGCGCCCACCTCGTATCTGGCCTGCAAAAAAATTGAAACCGCTGAAATTATCGCCAGTCAGGGGTTTGCTCTGCCGCTTAGCCATTGGCGTCGCCAGCCGGTTGCAGATGATAGCCCCATCGCGTTTTCCTTCTACCCGCAGACTGCCAGGTATGTTACGCCAGCCCCGACGTCAGAAGCCGCTCCGCTGCTGCATTTGTCGGCGCAGACACAACCGCCAACGCTGATCCTGCGCAGGCCTTTTTATTCGTGCCTGGAACGGGCGCAGGGGGTGGCGATGGGCAAACAGTTACGCCCTCTTCTTGCTGAACTGCGCCATATTGACGGCAGCGGCGAGTGGCAAACGGTTGACGGTAGCTGGCAGCTCACCCTGCGGCTTCCTGACGCCGTAGCTACGGCGGAACACATCATCGGGGCGATAATCGATCGCCTCTCCCACCCCGCCCCGGCTCTTACGCCAGTGCCAGAAGGCATTGCCATCCGTGAGCTGCTTCAGCAATTGCCTGAACGTCTGGCATCGGATCCGCCACGGGACGGCTGGCTGGCGGCGCTAGTTGGCGGCAGCGTCGCACACGCGCACGGGTTAGCCCGGCAGCTTGGCCTGCTCCGGGCGCCGGTTAACGCTAAGCCGACGCCATTAAGCGGTTGTCCCGGCGGGATCGAACACATTCCGCACGCCAGCGCGGATTCGGCGCTGCTGGTGTTTATTCCCCTGCCGCCGGGCGCGTCGCTCGCCGCGCTGCGGCTGCTGGCATTATGCTGCGAACCGCAATTTTTCCAGCGCCTGCGCGTGGAACAGCAGATTGGCTACGTGGTCAGCTGTCGTTATCAGCGTATTGCCGATCGCGATGGCCTGCTGCTGGCGTTACAGTCGCCTGACCGCTCTCCCGTGAACCTGTTGGGTTGCTGCAAACAATTTTTGCGTGAGCTGACTCTGTGCGATGAGACGGCGTTCAGCGTATTGCGACAGCAGCTGGCGATGCAAATCCGGTCACCGATGAATGCCAGCGCCACGGCAGTAGCCGCCCTGCGCCAGCGCTATGGTTTACCGGTGTTAACGCCGCAGGCTGTTGATGCCCTGCAACATGACGAGATAATCGCACTATGGCGCGAGATGACTCGCCATCGCCGTCGCTGGCGGGTGCTTTTCACGGGCTGACCGGACCCGCCGCTTTCTTCATATCCGTGTTTTTAGTCAAAAAAAAGCCCCGTACTTCGACGGGGCCAGGTTGCTTATTTCGCTGTTATTTATCCAGCGCGTAGGCAATCACGTAGTCACCACGATCCGGCGACTGGCGTGCACCGCCAGCAGAGATCAGAATGTACTGTTTGCCGGTTTTCGGTGATACATAGCTGATAGGTCCGCCCTGGCTACCCACCGGAAGACGCGCTTTCCACACTTCTTCCCCCGTAGAGGAATCAAAGGCGCGCAGGTAGTAATCCTGGGTTCCCGCAATGAAGACCAGACCGCCCTGCGTGGCCAGCGTACCGCCCAGCGTCGGCATACCGACAGGCATTGGCATACGCATTTTTACCCCAAACGGACCGGTATCCTGTACGGTACCGACCGGCACCTGCCAGACGATTTTCTGCGTTTTCAGGTCAATGGCGGAGAGAGAGCCAAACGGTGGTTTCTGGCACGGAATGCCCAGCGGTGACATGAAACGGTTTTTGTTGACCGAATACGGCGTTCCTTTCATCGGAACGGCGCCCATCCCGGCGTTCACGGCTTCACCACCCGTATTTGCCACCGCGCTCTGCGGATCTTGCTTAATCAGCTGAACCCACAGGCCCAGACGCATGTCATTGACGAAGATATACTGGTTGTTCGGATCGGTGGACAAACTGCCCCAGTTCATTCCCCCCAGCGAGCCCGGGAAGCTCAGGGAAATATCGGTTCCCGGCATCGTGTACAGACCGTCATAACGCATTGATTTGAAGCTGATACGACAGGCCAGCTGGTCAAACGGCGTCGCCCCCCACATATCCGATTCTTTCAGGGTTTCTGCGCCAATCTGCGGCATCCCCACAGAGCGAGGCTGCGTTGCCGGGTACTGTTCACGTGGAATATCCGCTGGTTTTACCGAAACCTCTTTCACTTCAGTGAGCGGTTTACCCGTCAGGCGATCGAGAACGTAAATTTGCCCCGCTTTAGTGCCCACTACCACCGCGGGCTTGTTGCCCTCTTTCGTTGGGAAATCAACCAGGCTCGGCTGCATCGGGATATCGAAATCCCAGAGGTCGTTATGCACGGTCTGGTATACCCACTTCTCTTTCCCGGTAGTCGCATCCAGCGCGAGAATTGAGGTGGCGTATTTGTGATCTTCCGGAATACGGTCAGCGCCCCACAGGTCGACAGAGGAACTTCCCATCGGGATAAACACGGTATTCATCGACGCATCCCAGGACATAGGGGCCCAGGAGTTTGCGGAGCTGCGTTTGTAGTGTTCGCCCGGCTTCAGAACATAGTTCGGATCCGGATTACGCGGATCGAACGCCCAGCGCAGCTGGCCGGTGATCACGTCATAACCACGTATTACGCCTCCCGGCATATCGGTGCTGACATTATCCGCAACGCGGCCGCCAACCACGACCGTGGTACCCGCCAGCGTCGGGGCCGACGTCAACACATAGGTTGGATCTGACGCGTCGCCCATTCCTTCATGCAGGTTAACGCTGCCGTCAGTGCCGAAATCCGGGCAGAATTTGCCGTTATCGGCGTCTAACGCGATCAGCTTACCGTCAATGGTATTCATCAGGATACGGCGCTGGCATGCCGCGCCCGGTGCGACCTGCGCTGGCAGAACCGGCGTGGAGCCGGCTACCGTTGGCTGTGCCAGCGGTTTGGTGGCATCAAAGTACGCCAGGCCACGGCAGCGCATCCAGATGGCAGACTTAGCGTTGATTTCCGCTTTCCAGATCTCTTTCCCGCTATCGGCATCCACGGCGATCACGTTGTTATGCGGCGTACAGAGGAAGACACGATCGTCTACCTGTAGCGGCGTTTGCTGATCTTCTGCGCCATTGCCATCCGGACTTTGCGGAATATCACCGGTATGGTAGGTCCAGACCGGTTTCAGGTTTTTCACGTTGTCACGGGTTATCTGGTCCAGCGCCACAAAGCGACTACCGCCAGCCGTATTACCGTAGTGATCCCAGTTCTGCTGTTTCGCCTCTTCTTTTACCGGCACCAGCGGGCGCTTTTCGCCGCTAAACGGCACGGTCGGATGGGGTTGAAACATCTGAACAAAGGTGACACCCATGCCGATAATAAGGACCGCGCAGACCGCTATCGCCCCTTTCGTGGAGGACGGTTTTCCTTCACGCTTACGCAATGCAGGCCAGGTGGCTGCTGCCAGCACCATCAGCCCGGCGGGTACCATTAATCGGGAAACCAGGGGCCAGAAGTCGAGTCCGGCATCGAAAAATGCCCAAATCAGGGTGCCAAGAAACACCAGAGCAAACAGCCCTACGGCAGAGGATTTGCGGCGGAAAAACTGAATAGCAGAGAGCAGCGTGAAAACCCCGGCAATGAGAAAGTACCAACTCCCCCCCAGGGAAGCCAGTTTAAAACCGCCGATGGCAAAAAACAGCCCCGTCACAAGAAGTACCACACCCACCAGCAGGCACCACGGGCCTAACCAGCCCAATGGGCGGGGATTATTGTCTGACATAAAAATGAATCTCCTGATTACTTTATATAAAGCAGGGTTTTATTAACTGCCACGATGTTAAAACCCTGCACAACGCTAATTGTTCGTATGCGAAGCATAAATTAAAAAGAGACCGTAGACAAAATCTATTATGTCGGAAGAAATGAAAACCAGCGAAATTACATGGGTTTAACAGGGTTAAAATAGCGAATATCGCTAACTACGTCACCTATGCTGGAATATATGACCAGCCGGAAGTTGCTTAAAGGATTAATATCAGGATTCCCCCAAGGCCGGTCTTATAGCGTCAGATTTTTACAGCTGAGCCTTCAAACAGAAGATTTAATTAAGCAATAACCATGAATAAGCACAGGGATAAACCTGAGTTAAGTTTCAGGAAGAAATTATCAATAATTTTAGAGCGTCTGGTGCGTTGAACATTCCGTCATTATCAGCACTGAAAATGTGACTTTCCGCATCAAAGCGGACTCACAGAGTGACAATACAAACACTATTAAATCACTTAATGAAGTCTTGAATCACAGAAAATCCAAACAGTAATTCACTGCGCCTTCACTAGCCATTGACTTTAAACCAAGACTAGCGCATATTTTACAGCACAAATTAACAAGACAATTTTTGGAGGACGTTTTCTATGCCAGCCCGTGATTATCCCGACAAGCGTGTTGCTCGCGGTGTAGCAAAGGAGGCCGATCTCAGGATGTTAAGTGCGCGCATCGATCCAGCGCTGATGGAGTACATCCGCATTACTGCGTATGAAACACGGAAAAGTAAGCAGGAAATCGTGGCGGAAGCGTTAGCACTTCACCGCCAAAGGAATCAGATTGCGTCATAAACACCAAAAGCCCGAAAAATCCCCCGGGCTTTTGCTGCTGTCTGGATTACTCCACCAGCGTATTTAACGTCTCCAGCGCCTCAGGCGGCAATACCAGATCGGCTGCCGCCAGGTTTTCACGCAGATGCGCCACCGAAGAAGTACCCGGGATCAAGAGGATATTTGGCGAGCGTTGCAGCAGCCATGCCAGCGCCACCTGCATAGGCGTCGCATCCAGTGAATCCGCCACCGCCTGTAGCCCGGAAGATTGCAATGGCGTGAAACCACCCAGTGGGAAGAACGGCACCCAGGCAATCCCCTGCTGCGCCAGCGAATCTACCAGCGCATCGTCACCGCGATTCACCACGTTGTACATGTTCTGTACGCATACCACGGAAACCATCTTCTGCGCTTCACCCACCTGCGAAGCGGTGACGTTGCTCAGCCCAATATGGCGAACCAGCCCCTGCTGTTGCAGCTCCGCGAGGGTGCTCAGCGGCGCGGCAATCGAGCCTTCCGCTGGTCCGTGGGCGCTAAACATAATCCGCAGGTTAACCACGTCCAGCACATCTCGCTTCAGGTTACGCAGGTTGTCATGCACCGCCTGCGTCAGCTCCTGGGCGGAAAACGCCGGCAGCCAGGAGGCGTCCTCGCCGCGTCGGGCTCCGATCTTGGTCACAATCGTAAGGTCGTCCCGGTAGGGATGAAGCGCCTCGCAAATAAGCTGGTTGGTCACATGGGGGCCGTAAAAATCGCTGGTATCAATGTGATTTACCCCCGACTCTACCGCTTCACGCAACACCGCCAGCGCCGCATTTTTGTCTTTTGGCGGACCAAAAACGCCAGGTCCGGCAAGCTGCATCGCGCCATAGCCAAACCGTTTAACCGTACGCGTTCCGAGCGTGAATGTTCCGCATTTATCTATGCTGCTCATGCTGACCTTCCTCATAAAAATGATCCGGGTTTACAACAGGTTCCGCAACGAAACCATTAGTTAAGCAATAGTAAAATTAAAGTTTAAATTCGCTACGACGATAGTATTGATGTAACCCTGCCTCTTCTATTACGGATGACCGCCATGCTGAAAAATCTGCACGTGATTACCGGTATTATCTTTGCCCTCACCATATTCTGTCTGCTGCAAGTTGTCACGGGAGGGTTGTTCTACTCTGCCGTTAACAACGATCGTCACAACTTTCAGAACTCCGGGTTGCTCAATGCCCAGCAGGAGAGCCTGAGCGACAGTGTGAACACCCTGGTGAAAACGCGCGTTACCGTCACCCGCGTGGCGATCCGCTACCTGAAAAACCAGCGCGACCCGGCCTCTCTCGCGGCAATCAATACGCTGCTGGGCACCGCGAACGGTTCGCTGGCCAAAGCCGAAGACTATTACAAAAACTGGCAGGTGATTCCGCAGGTGAAGGGGCAAAATGCCGCGCTCACCGAAGAGATGCAGAAAGCCTGGAAGAACATGCACGAGGTAATGCGCTTGTCCATTGCGTACTTGCGCGCCGATAACTATCAGGCCTATGGCGACCTGGACGCCCAGCAGGCACAGGATGAGATGGAGGCGGTCTATACCCGCTGGCGCGCGGAAAACAACGTCCTGCTGAAAGCCGCCGCCGAAGAGAACCAGAACAGCTTTACCCAGATGCAGTGGACGCTGGCGGCGATCTTCCTGACCGTTATCGCCGTGCTGGTGGTGATCTGGCAGGGTTTACAGCACCTGCTCCTGAGACCGCTCAACGCCATCATGAACCATATTCGCACCATCGCGAGCGGCGATCTGACGCAAAACGTCGCGATTACCGGGCGCAACGAAATGGGCCAGCTGGCCGCCGGTCTGCATGAGATGCAACAGTCGCTGGTCAGCACCGTCAGCGCCGTGCGCGGCAGCACAGATTCTATCTACACGGGCGCAGGAGAAATTGCCGCCGGGAGTAACGACCTTTCCGCCCGAACCGAGCAGCAGGCAGCCTCGCTGGAAGAGACCGCCGCCAGCATGGAAGAGCTGACGGCCACGGTGAAACAGAACTCGGATAACGCTCGTCAGGCGACGCTGCTGGCAAAGAATGCGTCTGAAACCGCCGCACGCGGCGGCCAGGTGGTGAATAATGTAGTGCGTACCATGAATGACATTGCCGACAGTTCTCAGCAAATTGCTCATATCACCGGCGTTATCGATAGCATTGCCTTCCAGACCAACATTCTGGCGCTCAACGCGGCGGTTGAAGCCGCCCGTGCCGGCGAACAAGGCCGCGGCTTTGCGGTCGTGGCAGGCGAAGTACGGACGCTGGCCAGCCGCAGCGCGCAGGCGGCAAAAGAGATCAAAGGGCTTATTGAAAACTCCGTCAGCCGGGTGAATACCGGCTCGGAACAGGTGAGCGAGGCGGGTGCGACCATGAAAGAGATCGTCGCGGCCGTGACACGCGTAACCGATATTATGGCTGAAATCTCGTCGGCGTCTGACGAGCAAAGCCGCGGTATTGAACAGGTCAGCCTGGCGGTCTCGCAGATGGACAGCGTAACGCAGCAAAACGCCGCGCTGGTACAGGAGTCGGCAACGGCGGCGGCGGCGCTGGAAGATCAGTCTGAACAGCTGCGCCAGGCCGTGGCGGCATTCCGGCTGAACATGCAGGAAAACACCGCTCCGCGGCCAAAAAATACAAAAGCACCGCAACTGTTGCGTCCCGCCACGGTCAGTGCCTCAGGTGACACAAACTGGGAGACGTTCTAGGCCTTACCGTTAACGGCTGCGCTTGGCGTGACGTTCCCAGTTCTCCTGTTTCGCCTCATCGGATTTTTGGAGTGAAACATAACATGCCCCGCTGCCGCCGTGATGCGGCAGCGCCACGCAGAAAGCCTGCACGTCCTCGAACTCGGTTAACCAGCGGGCAAGATAACTGCGCACCACGTTCGGGTGCGAATTCTGCTCGCGGCCCTTCCCGTGAATGATAATCAGGTTACGTAAACCGTCGCGGCTGGCCTGGCGAATGAAGGCGTACAGCATCTGGCGGCAGCGTTCGGCGGGCTGACGCAACAGATTTAAGCTGGCCTGTCGGGCGTATTTACCCGAGCGCAGCTTGTCAATAACGCCCTGCTGAACGCCCTCGCGCTGGAACATCAGCGGCTCTTCAAGCGGCAAGAGTTCCAGGAAACCCAGTGTGAGAAAGTTGTCGAGCTGCTCGGTATCGATCTCCTGGCGAACCCGGGTATTACGGCTTTGCTGCCAGTGGATATCGGTGCAGCGTTTCAGGGGCTGGACATCCTCCATGGCGTCAAGAAAAAGTGATTTGTCGTCAGGGTTCATGGAAATCCTCCGGGCACATCGGGGCTTGTACTATACCTGCACCGGGCAGGGGCCTCAATAACCCTTACCGCAAGGGGCAAGATAAATATTAATCTGATGAATATATATAGCTACCATTAAAGTTATTTAAATATTACTTAACTAAAACTACAGCAGAGTTAAAATAAGTGATTTGCGTTGAAATTTTGTAAAACCAATGACGTGCCGCCTTTCTTTTTTCAGGAAAGATGTTATACCTAAATATACCTGCCTCATGGATATAATACCCAGGATTTGCGAAAGGACGCACTGCTGTGTGTACTGTAGGGTCTGTCTGATGTCGGACAGGCTCTATTTTTTCTTTGGCAATTTCACGATAAAACTATTTTTCTCGCTTCCCTTCTGAATTGTGTAATTAATGATTCAGCCAGGGGCGTCTGGCGTGCATCACGGCGCTGAATTAAATAATAGGCCGCTCTGGGAAGTGTTTCCACAACCGGCAGCATGACCAGCCGGTGCGCCAGCAGCGGGTCGCAGCCCAACTCCTGCGGCAGCACGCTCAGGAAGTCACTTTGTGCGACAAGGCTAATACAGGACGAAAAGGTTTCGCAAACGACGCCAATACGCGGTATCTGCGAGCGATGATGAAATATATCCTCAAGCTGCTTATAATAACTTCCCCGCGGCGTTGGCATTGTCCAGTTATAATGAAGAAGTTCATTAATAGAGGTAGCCCCCAACGCCGGATGTCCTTCCCGACAAAATACCGCAAAAGGTTTCTCAAAGAGTTTTTCAAACGTAAATTCGTGATCGTAAGGCCCCTGATAATAGGTATTGATGGTAAAGTCCAGCTCACCCTGGCGTAATTCATTGATCATTGATACCAGCTGACCTTCCATAATCCGCACCTTGATCTGAGGATGCTGCGCATGAAAACGGGAGATAACGGCGGGCATCAGGCTGCGCGCCACGCTGGCACCCATCCCAATATTGATCTGCCCGGTCAGCTCCCCCTGACGCTGACGGATATCATCCTGCGCTGCGCGAAGCTCTTCCAGAATCAAATTAGCGCGGTGATAAAACCCTTCCCCGCACTCGGTCAGGGCGACACCTTTACTCCGGCGCACAAACAGCTGTGCCGCCATGCCCTCTTCCAGCTCTTTAATGGATTTAGTCAGCGCGGGCTGCGAAAGATTCAGCACCCGGCTGGCTCCGCGAATACTGCCCTGACGCGCCACTTCGACAAAAGCCCGAATTTGATGAAATTTAATCTGAAATGACATAGCCCGACCGATAACCGTTGTTTATCAGAGTAAAGAAACTGTCATCTACTTTAATGGAATCGGATGTGCGAGGGTAATTCCTGAACGGTTAAAACTGTGAAAAATCGCTTAGTGATAAGTAAAAACTATCACAGCGTGAAGCAGTTCACATATTTTAATGATGACAGGAAAAGATATGAACGCACTGGCGCAGTACATCCACACATTATCCCCCCAACTGAGCGCATGGCGTCGCGATTTTCACCATTTCGCGGAATCCGGCTGGGTGGAGTTTCGCACAGCCGCGAAAGTCTCGGAGATCCTGGACTCGCTGGGTTACGAGCTGGCGATGGGTCGCGATGTCGTGGATGCCGAAAGCCGGATGGGGTTGCCCGATGACGCAACCCTGGCGCGGGAATTTGCCCGCGCCCGCGCGCAAGGCGCACCGGAGAAATGGCTCGCGCCGTTCGAAGGCGGGTTCACCGGCATTGTCGCGACCCTGAATACTGGTCGCCCCGGCCCGACGCTGGCCTTTCGCGTGGACATGGATGCGCTTGATCTGAGCGAAGCGCATGACGACAGCCACCGGCCGTACCGCGACGGTTTTGCCTCCTGTAACCCGGGCATGATGCACGCCTGCGCGCATGACGGCCACACCACCATTGGTCTGGGGCTGGCGCAGGTGCTTAAGCAGCATGAAGCCCAGCTCAACGGCACCATCAAACTGATCTTCCAGCCTGCCGAAGAGGGTACGCGCGGCGCCCGCGCTATGGTCGCTGCAGGGGCGCTGGACGACGTGGACTACTTTACCGCCATTCATATTGGAACCGGCGTTCCGGAAGGGACGGTGATCTGCGGCAGCGATAACTTCATGGCGACCACTAAATTTGACGTGCGCTTTACCGGCGTTGCCGCACACGCTGGCGGTAAACCGGAAGAGGGCCGTAACGCCCTGCTCGCGGCGGCCCAGGCCGCTATCGCGCTGCATGGCATCGCGCCCCACAGCGAAGGCGCGTCCCGGGTTAACGTCGGAGTCATGCAGGCGGGCAGCGGACGCAACGTGGTTCCGGCTAATGCGTTACTTAAGGTTGAAACCCGCGGTGAAAGCGAGGCCATTAATCAGTATGTCTTCGATCGCGCGCAGGCGGTGATTACCGGCGCGGCAGCGCTCTACGGCGTAACAGCCGGGATAAACCTGATGGGGGCGGCGACCTCCAGTGCCCCCTCCCCGGCCTGGGTCGATTATCTGCGCGAACAGGCAAGCCAGGTGCCCGGCGTGACTCATGCCATTAATAAGGTCAAAGCGCCTGCGGGCTCCGAAGATGCCACGCTAATGATGGCCCGCGTGCAGCAGAACGGCGGCATGGCCTCGTATATGGTCTTCGGCACCGAACTGAGCGCCGGACATCACAACGAAAAATTCGATTTTGATGAGCAGGTGATGAACGTTGCTATCGAAACACTGGCGCGAACTGCGCTTAATTTCCCGTGGACGCGAGGTGTGTAATGCAGGAGAACTACGCTTTTATCGCTGATGCCATCGACACGCGATGTCAGACGTTTACCGATATTGCCGACGACATCTGGGATCATCCCGAAACGCGCTTTGAAGAGTTCTGGTCCGCCGAACGGCTTGCCAGCGCGCTGGAAGCCGAGGGCTTTACCCTGATGCGGGAAGCCGGAGGCATTCCCAACGCCTTTATTGCCAGCTACGGCAGCGGCAAGCCCGTTATCGCCCTTCTGGGCGAATACGACGCCCTGGCCGGGTTGAGCCAGCAGGCGCACTGCGCGACGGCGCAATCCGCCACCCCGGGGGCTAACGGCCATGGCTGCGGGCATAACCTGTTGGGTACTGCTGCCTTTGCCGGTGCGGTGGCGGTGAAAAGCTGGCTGGAACAGCACGGCGGCAGCGGAACGGTACGATTTTACGGCTGCCCCGGCGAGGAAGGCGGCTCCGGTAAAACCTTTATGGTGCGTGAAGGATTATTTGACGACGTGGACGCTGCCGTGACCTGGCATCCGGAAGCCTTTGCCGGGATGTTTAACGTCAGCACGCTGGCCAATATTCAGGCCGCCTGGCGGTTTAAGGGGATCGCCGCCCACGCCGCAAACTCCCCACATCTGGGACGTAGCGCGCTAGATGCCGTGACGTTGATGACCACCGGCACAAACTTCCTCAACGAACACATCATTGAAAAAGCGCGCGTTCATTACGCCATCACCGATACCGGCGGAATTTCGCCTAACGTGGTGCAGGCTCAGGCAGAAGTGCTGTACCTGATCCGCGCTCCGGAGATGGCCGATGCGCAGCAGATCTACGCGCGCATCGAGAAAATCGCCCAGGGCGCAGCGATGATGACCGAAACCACTGTCGAGTGTCGCTTTGATAAAGCCTGCTCCAGCTATCTGCCGAACCGTACGCTCGAAGCGGCCATGTACCTTGCATTGCAGCATTACGGCACGCCGGACTGGACGGAAGAAGAACGCGAATTTGCCCGTGAAATCCGCGCCACGCTCACGGCAAACGACCTGCAAAACAGCCTGAAAAACATTGCCGCAACGGGAGCCGAAGAGGGAAAAGCCTTTGCCCGACGCCATCAGGAGACGCTGCTGGTGGATGAAGTTGCCCCTTACGCCATCACCGATAACGTGCTGGCTGGCTCCACCGACGTGGGGGATGTCAGCTGGAAGATGCCTGTCGCACAGTGCTTTAGCCCCTGTTTTACCGTCGGCACCCCGCTGCATACCTGGCAATTGGTGGCGCAGGGGCGTACCTCTATTGCCCATAAAGGCATGCTGATGGCCGGAAAAGTGATGGGGGCGACCGCGCTGCATCTGCTTCAGGATGCCGACCTGCTGCGAAAATGTCGGGAAGAATTCGAACAACACATAACACAAAAACCGTACGAGTGTCCGATCCCGCAGGACGTGACACCGTCACCTTTAAAATAAAAAAACACAACACAACACAACAACAGTCCCGAGGAACGCCCATGAGTATGTCTTCCATACCTTCGCATTCCCCATCCGGTAAGCTCTATGGCTGGGTTGAAAGGATCGGCAATAAAGTGCCGCACCCTTTCCTGCTTTTTATCTATTTAATTGTCATCCTGATGGTCGCGACAGCCGTGCTGTCCGCCTTTGATGTGAGCGTGCGCAGCCCGGCCGACGGCAGCATGGTGGCCGTAAAAAATCTGCTCAGCGTGGAGGGGTTGCACTGGTTTTTGCCGAACGTGATTAAAAACTTCAGCGGTTTTGCGCCGCTGGGTGCCATCCTGGCGCTGGTGTTAGGCGCGGGTCTGGCCGAACGCGTGGGTCTGCTGCCCGCGCTGATGGTGAAAATGGCCTCGCACGTCAGCGCGCGTTATGCCAGCTATATGGTGCTGTTTATTGCCTTCTTCAGCCATATCTCGTCCGACGCGGCGCTGGTGATCATGCCGCCGATGGGAGCGCTGATTTTCCTCGCCGTTGGCCGTCATCCTGTTGCGGGCCTGCTGTCGGCGATCGCGGGCGTCGGCTGTGGGTTTACTGCTAACCTGCTTATCGTGACCACCGATGTGCTGCTCTCCGGCATCAGCACGGAGGCAGCCAGCACCATCGATGCGGCCATGCACGTCAGCGTGATCGACAACTGGTACTTTATGGCCAGTTCGGTGATTGTCCTGACGATTGTCGGGGGGCTGATTACCGATAAGATCGTTGAGCCGCGCCTGGGTAAATGGGAAGGCCGGAGCGATGAAAAGCTGGAGACGCTGAGCAAAGAGCAGCAGTTCGGCCTGCGCGTCGCCGGGATCGTCTCGCTGGCATTCATTGCGGCTGTGGCGCTGATGGTGGTGCCGGAGAATGGCGTGTTGCGCGATCCGATCAAACACACCGTACTTCCCTCGCCGTTTATTCAGGGTATTGTGCCGCTGATAATTCTCTTCTTCTTCGTCGTTTCGCTCGCCTACGGCATCGCTACCGGAAAAATCCGCCGTCAGGGAGATCTGCCGCACCTGATGATCGAGCCGATGAAGGAGATGGCGGGTTTTATCGTGATGGTGTTCCCGCTGGCGCAGTTTGTGGCCATGTTTAACTGGAGCAACATGGGCAAGTTTATGGCCGTGAGCCTGACGGACGCGCTGGAGGCGGCGGGGTTGAGCGGGGTTCCGGCGTTTGTCGGCCTGGCGCTGCTGTCGTCCCTGCTGTGCATGTTTATTGCCAGCGGGTCGGCCATCTGGTCGATTCTGGCCCCCATCTTTGTCCCCATGTTTATGATGCTCGGCTTTCATCCGGCGTTCGCCCAGATCCTGTTCCGTGTCGCCGATTCTTCGGTGATCCCGCTGGCGCCCGTGTCACCCTTCGTTCCGCTGTTTTTAGGCTTCCTGCAACGCTACAGACCGGAGGCTAAGCTGGGTACCTACTATTCGCTGGTCTTGCCCTATCCGCTTATCTTCTTAGGGGTATGGCTGGTGATGCTGGTGGCGTGGTATCTTGTCGGCCTGCCGATTGGACCGGGTATTTACCCGAGGCTGAACTAAGGAATACTGATGCTGAGATTACTCGAAGACAAGATTGCGACACCGCTGGGGCCGCTGTGGGTTATCGCGGATGAAGCGTTCAATCTTCGCGCTGTTGAGTGGGAAGAGCACAGCGACCGGATGGTTGAGCTGCTCAACATTCATTATCGCGCCGAGGGTTACGAGCGTATTACAGCCCGTAATCCTGGCGGGCTGAGCGATAAACTGGCGGCCTACTTCGAGGGCGATCTCAGCATTATTAATACCCTGCCAACCGCCACGGCGGGTACCCCTTTTCAGCGCGAGGTGTGGCAGGCGCTACGTAACATTCCCTGCGGGCAGGTGATGCACTACGGTCAGCTGGCAGAGCAGCTTGGCCGTACCGGCGCGGCGCGCGCAGTCGGTGCGGCGAATGGCTCAAATCCCGTCAGCATTGTGGTGCCTTGCCATCGCGTGATCGGGCGCAACGGCACCCTCACCGGCTATGCCGGGGGCGTACAGCGTAAAGAGTGGCTGCTGCGTCACGAAGGGTATTTTCTGCTGTAATTCCCAGGCTTTTTGTGCTTAATTTTCTTCCTGTTAGGCTAATAATCCTTAATCATTCTGTGGAATTTCAAGGAGATGGCAACTCGCTGCCGTCTCTTGTCTTTATTGGGGGTTTGCCAGACTTACGTCCTTACCAAAAAGATGTTAAAATTGACCAATATCAATTAAGGCTTGAGCAAACCTATGATCCCGGAAAAGCGAATTATACGACGCATTCAGTCTGGCGGTTGTGCTATCCATTGCCAGGATTGCAGCATCAGCCAGCTCTGTATCCCGTTTACTCTGAATGAGCATGAACTCGATCAGCTTGACAATATCATCGAGCGCAAAAAGCCTATTCAGAAAGGGCAGACGCTGTTTAAAGCGGGAGACGAACTGAAATCGCTCTATGCTATCCGTTCTGGCACCATCAAAAGCTACACCATTACCGAACAGGGCGACGAGCAGATCACTGGCTTCCATCTGGCGGGCGATTTAGTCGGCTTTGACGCCATCGGCAGTGGCCATCACCCGAGCTTTGCTCAGGCGCTGGAAACCTCTATGGTTTGTGAAATCCCGTTTGAAACGCTGGACGATCTGTCCGGTAAGATGCCGAACCTGCGTCAGCAGATGATGCGTCTGATGAGCGGTGAGATCAAAGGCGATCAGGATATGATCCTGCTGCTTTCCAAAAAGAATGCCGAAGAGCGTCTGGCCGCCTTTATCTATAACCTCTCCCGCCGTTTCGCGGAACGTGGCTTCTCCCCACGCGAATTCCGTCTGACCATGACGCGTGGCGATATTGGTAACTATCTGGGCCTGACCGTGGAAACCATCAGCCGTCTGCTGGGTCGTTTCCAGAAGAGCGGAATGCTGGCGGTTAAAGGTAAGTACATCACCATTGAAAACGGTGAAGCCCTGGCCATTCTGGCGGGTCACTCACGTAACGTGGCATAACTCTCCCGGATATCTTATGCCAGGTCGATAAATTTTCATGATTATTGATCTGGCAAAAACTTCCCCCCTGTTTCATTCAAGATATATAGGTTACTCTTTTACTTACAGACTGTGGTGACAGTAGTAAGGAGACCTGTATGGCAAAGTATCAAAATATGCTGGTGGCTATCGATCCGAATCAGGACGATCAGCCAGCATTACGACGTGCTGTGTATTTACATCAACGGATTGGTGGCAAAATTAAAGCCTTTTTGCCGATTTATGACTTCTCATACGAGATGACCACCCTTCTGTCGCCTGACGAGCGCACCGCTATGCGTCAGGGAGTGATCAGCCAGCGTACCGCGTGGATCCGCGAGCAGGCGAAGTATTATCTGGAAGCGGGCGTACCTATCGATATCAAGGTGGTCTGGCACAACCGTCCTTTCGAAGCCATTATTCAGGAAGTGGTGGCCGGTGGGCATGACCTGCTGCTGAAAATGGCGCACCAGCATGACAAACTGGAATCCGTGATTTTCACCCCGACCGACTGGCACCTGCTGCGCAAATGCCCTTGTCCGGTATGGATGGTGAAAGATCAGCCGTGGCCTGAGGGCGGGAAAGCCGTCGTGGCGGTCAATCTGGCCAGCGAAGAGGATTATCACAATTCGCTGAACGAGAAGCTGGTGAAGGAGACCCTTCAGCTTGCCGACCAGGTTAACCATACCGAAGTCCATCTGGTGGGAGCCTATCCGGTTACGCCAATCAATATCGCCATCGAGCTGCCTGAATTTGACCCGAGCGTGTATAACGACGCGATTCGCGGTCAGCATCTGCTGGCCATGAAAGCGCTGCGCCAGAAATTCAGTATCGATGAGAACATGACCCACGTAGAAAAAGGGTTACCGGAAGAGGTTATTCCGGATCTGGCGGAGCATTTGCAGGCCGGGATTGTGGTGCTGGGCACCATTGGCCGGACCGGTATTTCTGCCGCGTTCCTGGGTAATACCGCCGAGCAGGTGATCGACCATCTTCGCTGCGACCTTCTGGTTATCAAGCCGGATCAGTATCAGACGCCGGTTGAACTGGACGATGAGGAAGACGATTGACCCCAAAATGAAAGCCCGCCGGTAACGGCGGGCTTTTTTTATTGCGCTTCGCTCAACCGTTGCGCCGGTGCCTCGTCGCCAGCATTCATCCAGGGCGCGTGCAGAACCATGCTCGGCAGCGCCAGCTTGATTTCCTGCTGGTTCAGCCCCTCCAGAATACGAATATTGATCTCCTGCTGAATATCCATGTACTTGTTGTAATCCGCCGTATTAACGATATGGACCACCTCGAAGGTCAGGCGATCGCGATCGAAGCCCAGGAAATGGGCGCGGTCAAACTTCGTTTCCCCGACGTCGGTAATGATCTGTTTGACCATATCACCCACTGAACGCAGTTTTTCCGGCGCCGTGTCGCTGGCGACCCCGAAGGTAAAGACGATCCGGCGCGTTTGCATCCGCTTGTAGTTATGCAGCGTCTGTTGCAGCAGGATGGCGTTCCCGCAGACAATCTGCTCCCCGCTCAGGCTACGGATACGGGTGGTTTTCAGGCCGATGTGCTCTACCGTCCCGGCGACATCGTTAAACACCACAAAATCGCCGATTTCGAACGGCTTATCAAAACCGATGGAGAGCGATGCAAACACGTCGCTCAGGATCGTTTGCACCGCGAGGGCGATAGCAATACCCCCTACCCCAAGGCTGGCAACCAGAGCAGTGATGTTGACGCCCGCGTTAGCAAGGATAGACAGCAGCATCACTGACCAGACAATGGCACGGAGGATAAGCCCCGTGATCACCAGCGTCACCGGGTTTTTATGGCTTCCCGGCGCCAGCATGACGTGACGAAGCCACGACACCACCCCCTGATCCATCCACAGCGCCACCTGGATAGCGAAGACCAGAAACCAGGCGTGGCTCACGGTACCAAAGAGATGATCCGGTAAGTCGACGAAACGCAGGCTGAACAGCAGCGCCACGACAAAAAGCAGGAAGCGGCTGGTGCGGTTAAGCATATCCGTCAGGATAAAACGCATCCGGTTGGTGGTGGGATGCTTGTCGCCCCAGGTGGTGATCCCTTTCTTAACAAAGGCGATCAGGCGCGTCAGCAGCCAGTACACCAGCAGAGTTACAAAGACTACCGTGGCGACGCCAATCCAGAATGATGGCGTCATCATCAGCGCGATGATGTCAAAGCGGGACAGAAATTGCATTACACCTCCTCGTATTACACAAAGGGTAAAGTATAGACAGAGGAGAATGGCTGACCGCAGAAATAAGAAAACCGCCCCCAGGGGCGGTTTGACAGGATGAAGCGGAATTAAAGAGATTTCAGAATCGCATCCACGCTGGCCTTGGCGTCGCCAAACAGCATGTGGGTGTTATCTTTAAAGAACAGCGGGTTCTGCACGCCAGCATAGCCGGTGTTCATAGAGCGTTTGAAGACAATGACGTTCTGCGCCTTCCACACTTCGAGAACAGGCATACCCGCAATCGGGCTGCGCGGATCGTCCTGCGCCGCCGGGTTAACGGTGTCGTTGGCGCCAATCACCAGCACGGTGTCGGTGTCGGCGAAATCATCGTTGATCTCGTCCATTTCCAGCACGATGTCGTAAGGCACCTTCGCTTCCGCCAGCAGCACGTTCATGTGGCCTGGCAGACGCCCCGCCACCGGGTGAATACCAAAGCGAACCTTGATACCGCGCGCGCGCAGTTTCTCGGTGATTTCCGCCACCGGATACTGCGCCTGCGCCACCGCCATGCCATAGCCCGGGGTGATGATAACGGAATGCGAGTTTTTCAGCATCTCTGCGGTGTCTTCCGCACTGATTTCACGGTGTTCACCCACTTCCTCATCAGAACCGGTTGATGAACCGTCAGAACCGAAGCCACCCGCGATGACACTGATAAACGAGCGGTTCATCGCCTTACACATGATGTAAGACAGGATCGCACCGGAAGAACCGACCAGCGCACCGGTGACAATCAGCAGGTCGTTGCTCAGCATGAAGCCTGCTGCCGCCGCTGCCCAACCGGAGTAGGAGTTCAGCATGGAGACGACTACCGGCATATCTGCCCCGCCGATAGACGCCACCAAATGCCAGCCGAAGGCCAGCGCGATAATGGTCATCACCAGTAACGCCAGCACCTGCAAGCCTACGCTTTCGGTACGCACGAAGACCACCAGCAGCACAAAGGAAACGACCAGCGCCGCCAGATTCAGCTTGTGGCGGTTAGGCAGCATCAGCGGTTTGGAAGAGATCTTCCCGCGCAGTTTGCCGAACGCCACGATTGAGCCGGTGAAGGTCACCGCGCCAATGAAGATGCCGAGGAACACTTCGGTCAGGTGGATGTTCACCAGAATCGGTTCCAGACCCGGTTCGTGGTACAGATAGCTGTTGAAGCCCACCAGCACCGCGGCCAGACCCACGAAGCTGTGCAGAATAGCAACCAGCTCCGGCATCTCGGTCATTTCAACGCGTTTCGCCAGACGAATACCAATCGCACCACCGATGATCATCGCCACCAGGATCCACGCCACGTTGCCGGTGTCCGGCCCAAAGATGGTGGCAATCAGCGCAATCGCCATCCCGGCGATACCAAAGTTATTTCCCTGCTGAGACGTTTCGTGTTTGGAAAGCCCCGCCAGACTGAAAATAAACAGGATTGCAGCAACAATGTATGCGGCTGTAACTAATCCTCCAGACATATGCTACCCCTTAGCCTTTACGAAACATTTTCAGCATGCGCTGAGTCACGGTGAAACCACCGAAAATATTGATACTGGCGATCAGCACTGCAATGAAGCTCAGGAAGCTGATCCAGCCGCCATGACCAATTTGCAGCAATGCCCCAACCACGATAATCCCGGAGATGGCATTGGTAACCGACATCAGCGGGGTATGCAGCGCATGGGAAACGTTCCACACGACGTAGTAACCCACCACGCAGGAGAGCGCGAAGACGGTGAAGTGGCCAAGGAACTCTTTTGGCGCGACGTCCGCCAGCCAGCCAAACAGGATAATGACCAGCGCCATGATGGCGTATTTGCGCCACGGCGACGCAGGTTTCGCTGGTTCTGCAGGCTCAGGCGCCGCTTTCGGCGCAGCCTGAGGCTGAGCGGAAACCTGTATCGGCGGTGCAGGCCAGGTGATTTCCCCTTCACGCACCACGGTCACGCCGCGCACCACCACATCATCAAAATCAACGGTGATGTTGCCGTCTTTCTCTTTGCAGAGCAGCTTCAGCAGATTAACGAGGTTCGTGCCGTACAGCTGAGAGGACTGGGTTGGCAGACGTCCTGGCAGGTCGGTATAACCGATCACCTTCACGCCGTTCGCGGTCGTCGTGACCTGATTTGGCACGGTATACTCACAGTTACCGCCGTTTTGCGCCGCCAGATCGACAATCACGCTGCCCGGCTGCATGGAATCCACCATCTCACGGGTGATCAGCTTCGGCGCCGGTTTACCCGGAATAAGCGCGGTGGTGACAATGATGTCCACCTCTTTTGCCTGCGCCGCAAAGAGCGCCATTTCCGCCTTAATAAAGGCTTCAGACATGACCTTCGCGTAACCATCACCGCTGCCCGCTTCTTCCTTGAAGTCCAGCTCAAGGAATTCGGCGCCCATACTCTGCACCTGCTCCTTCACTTCCGGCCGGGTATCAAACGCACGAACAATAGCGCCCAGGCTGTTTGCGGCCCCAATAGCGGCAAGACCTGCCACACCGGCACCAATTACCATCACCTTCGCGGGTGGTACTTTGCCTGCGGCCGTAATTTGACCGGTAAAGAAGCGACCAAACTCATGCGCAGCTTCGACAATGGCGCGATAGCCGGCAATGTTTGCCATAGAACTCAGCGCATCCAGAGACTGCGCGCGCGAAATACGCGGCACGGAATCCATCGCCATCACGGTGACACCGCGTGCCGCCAGCTTCTCCATCAGCTCCGGGTTTTGGGCTGGCCAGACAAAGCTCACAAGCGTCGTGCCCGCGTTCAGCAGTTCAATTTCACTCTCTTCCGGTGCGTTTACCTTCAGAATAATGGGTGATTGCCAGACCTCAGCACCGTCCACTACGTCCGCGCCAGCCTGAGTAAAGGCCTCGTCATCGAAACTCGCCAGTTTGCCCGCGCCGCTTTCAATCGCGACGGTAAAACCCAGTTTAAGCAGTTGCTCCACCGTTTTTGGTGTTGCCGCTACGCGGGTTTCATTGGCTAACCGTTCTTTTGGTACCCCAATACGCATAGTTTTCCCTTCCATCGGTTTGTGATGATGGTTTGTCGATAATTGCCCGCGGTTCGTATCAATTTTCACCATCGCGATAACGACGGAAAATGATTAACCCCGGAAAATAAAACAGTAACAAACTTTCTATAACCTACTGAAAATAGCGCCCGTGATCTACCGCCAGAAAACACTATTTCTTATTTTATCTGTGAAAAATAAGCGATCGGGGTCACTGACAGAGATATTTACCTTAAATTCGCCTTCAGGACCGATAAATCGCGCAAGCGAAGCGGTAAAAACATGATATAGCGCCATAAAAGAACAACTCATTAACATTAAATTAACTTGTAAAAGTCATATGCTTAATCAGTTTTTCTTGTGAAACGCCTGTTTTTTTCACATATCACAAAATGTTATCGAATCAGGTCCTTTGCTGAGCACAGGCTGTGAAAAATGCCGCAGACAGCGACGGGTGTTAAATGCCATAATCGGGACCGTCTCAAATTAACAACAACACCAGTACATGGTTTGCGCAAGGCGAAGGATTATTTTTATGAAGCTTAAGAACACACTCCTGGCGTCCGCACTTTTTTCCGCGACCGCCCTGTCAGCGAATGCTGCGACAGAGTTGACGCCGGAGCAAGCGGCAGCGTTAAAACCTTTTGACCATACGGTCATTGTGGGTCGGTATAATTCCATTGGCGATGCCGTCGCCGCCGCATCAAAAGCCGCCGATAAAAACGGCGCTGCCTCGTTTTACGTTGTTGACCAGTCCGATCAGGGCAACAGCGGTAACCAGCGCGTGACTGTTGCGCTGTACAAAGAGAATGCCCCAAAGGCAGATGAACAGAAAAACCGCGTGATTAACGGCATTGTTGAACTGCCGAAAGATCAGGCTGTTCAGCTGGAACCGTATGACACCGTGACCGTTCAGGGCTTCTACCGCAGCCAGCCTGAAGTTAACGATGCCATCACCAAAGCCGCGAGAGAAAAAGGCGCTTACGCGTTTTATATCGTGCGTCAGGTTGATGCCAACCAGGGCGGAAACCAGCGCATTACCGCCTTCATCTATAAGCAAGATGCGAAAAAACGCGTAGTGCAAAGCCCGGATGCGATTCCAGCGGATTCAGAAGCCGGTCGTGCTGCGTTAGCAAAAGGCGGTGAAGAAGCGAAGAAAGTTGAAATTCCGGGCGTAGCAACGTCTGCGGCACCAAGCGCTGAAGTGGGTCGTTTCTTTGAAACCCAATCCACCAAAGGCGGTCGTTATACCGTTACGTTACCAGACGGCACGAAAATTGAAGAGCTGAACAAAGCCACTGCCGCGCAGATGGTGCCGTTCGACAGCATCAAGTTTACGGGCAACTATGGCAACATGACAGAAATCTCCTATCAGGTGGCGAAGCGTGCTGCGAAGAAAGGCGCGAAGTATTACCACATCACCCGCCAGTGGCAGGAACGTGGCAACAACCTGACCATCAGTGCTGATCTGTACAAGTAACAAAACGGTTTCATAAAGGCGGCGCAGTGCCGCCTTTTTTGTTACTTTTTTTCTGATTTCTGCCCCATGTCATTGCATGCATCCGTCACACTCCGTAAAATCCCGCGCCTTAGCGTGATCCACCATTTTTATGCGCCTTAGCGAAATAATTATTCTGGATTTGGACTTTTCATAACAGGAAGCCAATGGAAAAGAAACTTGGCCTGAGTGCGTTAACTGCACTTGTATTGAGCTCAATGCTGGGCGCGGGCGTATTCAGTTTGCCGCAGAACATGGCGGCCGTCGCCAGCCCGGCCGCATTACTAATTGGCTGGGGCATCACCGGCGTCGGGATTTTGCTGCTGGCGTTCGCCATGCTGCTGCTGACCCGTATCCGACCGGATCTGGACGGCGGAATATTCACTTACGCCCGTGAAGGTTTTGGCGAGCTGATTGGCTTCTGCTCCGCCTGGGGCTACTGGCTGTGCGCGGTGATCGCCAACGTCTCCTATCTGGTTATCGTCTTCTCGGCGCTCAGTTTCTTTACCGATACGCCCGAACTGCGCCTGTTTGGTGACGGCAATACCTGGCAGTCCATCGTCGGCGCCTCGGTGCTGCTGTGGATTGTTCACTGGTTGATTTTGCGCGGTGTTCAGACCGCGGCCAGCATTAACCTGGTGGCGACGCTGGCCAAGCTGGTGCCGCTTGGCCTGTTCGTCGTGCTGGCCTTCCTCGCCTTCCGTCTCGATGTCTTTACGCTCGATTTCAGCGGTATTGCGTTGGGCGTTCCCGTCTGGGAGCAGGTGAAAAATACCATGCTGATTACCCTGTGGGTGTTCATCGGTGTTGAAGGTGCCGTCGTGGTCTCTGCCCGCGCGCGTAACAAACGCGACGTGGGACGCGCCACGCTGCTGGCCGTCCTGGCGGCGCTGGGCGTTTATCTGCTGGTGACGCTGCTGTCGCTCGGTGTGGTGGCCCGCCCTGAACTGGCGGAGATGCGTAATCCGTCCATGGCCGGGCTGATGGTGAAAATGCTCGGTCCCTGGGGTGATGTGGTTATCGCGGCAGGTTTGATTGTCTCCGTCTGCGGCGCGTACCTGAGCTGGACCATTATGGCGGCGGAAGTTCCGTTCCTGGCCGCCACGCACAAAGCGTTCCCGCGCCTGTTTGCCCGTCAGAATAAAAACAGTGCGCCATCGGCTTCTCTGTGGCTCACCAACATCAGCGTGCAGGTCTGTCTGGTGCTGATCTGGCTCACAGGTTCGGACTATAACACGCTGCTGACCATCGCCTCCGAGATGATTCTGGTACCCTATTTCTTAGTGGGCGCATATCTGTTAAAAATTGCGACCCGCCCGGCACACTATGCGGTAGGCGTAGGTGCCTGTATTTACGGTCTATGGTTATTGTATGCTTCCGGCCCGATGCATCTGCTGCTGTCCGTGGTGCTCTACGCGCCAGGCCTGCTGGTATTTATCTACGCTCGCCGTACGCATCAGCTTGATAATGCCCTTAAGCGCCGCGAAATGGCGTTGATAGGTTTGCTGTTAGTCGCTGCCGTACCGGCAACGTGGATGTTAATGGGATAGCGCCGCCTGTCCCATTGTTGAACTGAAAAGGAGATTACGATGGGACACACGCAGCAACGCCCAATATTGATCACTGGCGCAGGCCGTCGCATCGGCCTCGCCCTCGCCCATCACTTTCTCAATCTTCGCCATCCGGTTATCGTCAGTTACCGCACGGAATATCCCTCCATTGAAGGGCTACGACATGCCGGAGCCGTCTGCATTCAGGCGGATTTCTCCACGGATGAAGGTATTCTTGCTTTCGCGGAAAAAGTGAAATCGACCACCCCCGGGCTGCGGGCGGTTATTCACAACGCCAGTACCTGGCTTCCTGAAAAAGCAGGACATTCGCTCAGCGAAACGCTCGCCTGCATGATGCAGATCCACGTTAATGCGCCTTATCTGCTCAACCATGCCCTACAGGATCTGCTGCGCGGACACGGCCATGCCGCAGGCGACATTATCCATTTCACCGATTACGTGGTGGAGCGAGGCAGCGATAAACACATCGCCTACGCGGCCAGCAAAGCCGCGCTGGATAATATGACTCGCTCGTTCGCGCGCAAGATGGCCCCCGAGGTAAAAGTCAACGCGATTGCCCCGGCGATGATTTTATTTAACGAGGGCGATGATGCCGAGTATCGTCAGCAGGCGCTTAACAAATCGTTGATGAAAATTGCGCCCGGCGAGAAAGAGGTGATCGACCTGATCGATTATCTGCTGACCAGCTGTTACGTCACGGGAAGGACGTTTGCCGTGGACGGTGGCCGCCCGCTGCGCTAGTGAAAGCGGCTCCAGAAGAAGATGAGCACCCAGGCGCTGAGGCTCCAGCAGACCACCGCCCCGCCCAGCGCCAGGGGCAGACGCAGAAAACCGGTGAAGTACCACAGCGACAGCAGATAAATGAAATACGGGATGATTGACCACATCCCGAATACAATGGTGGCCCGCAGCGCCTCTATACCCCGCTCAGAGGCCACAATATAGTGCGCAATTAACGCAAAGGTGGGAAACAGCGGGATAAGCCCGGCAATGTAGTAGTTCTTCGTTTTAGCCAGCACCCCAATCAGCAGCACGACCAGCGCACCCAGCGCGGCTTTGATCAACAGCCCCATTCTTTTCCCTTAACAATCAAATAACATTCCCGTGCAGGATAACGGAACTCCGGCTAATTATGAAAGATTAATGGAAGGTTAAGGTTGTGCGGTGTATGTTGACGTTTTTCGCGATGACAGACGTAGTATGAATAAGATTGTTTATGTTGAAGATGAACCCGAAGTGGGTCAATTAATCGCCGCTTATCTGGGTAAACATGATATTGAAGTGGTTGTCGAACCTCGTGGCGATCGCGCTGAAGACGTCGTCACCCGCGAAAATCCGGACCTGGTGTTGCTGGACATTATGCTGCCCGGAAAAGATGGCATGACGCTTTGCCGGGATCTGCGCGCGAAGTGGGACGGCCCGATCGTGCTGCTGACCTCTCTCGACAGCGATATGAATCATATTCTGTCCCTTGAGATGGGCGCGAATGACTACATCCTGAAAACCACGCCGCCGGCGGTCCTGCTTGCCCGTTTGCGCCTTCATCTGCGTCAGCGTGCCAGCGCTGAGCGTGAAGCGCCTGCGCCCTCTTTAACGCCGCATAAGGCGATGCGGTTCGGCACGCTTTCTATCGACCCGGTCAACCGACAGGTTATGCTTTCCGGGGAGCTAATTGCGCTCTCAACCGCAGATTTTGACCTGCTGTGGGAGCTGGCAACTCATGCCGGGCAAATTATGGACCGGGATGCATTGCTGAAAAATCTGCGCGGCGTAAGTTACGACGGAATGGATCGTAGCGTTGATGTGGCGATTTCTCGCCTGCGAAAAAAACTGCAGGACAGCGCCACCGAGCCCTACCGCATTAAAACCGTACGTAATAAGGGCTACCTGTTTGCCCCGCACGCATGGGAAACCTGAAAAAAAACTACACAGTAAATTTCGAAAAATAACTTGCGATGCATCAGGAATGTTATCGGTATACGTCGTAAGTTTTCGATTATATGCATCGTTAGTCATGAAATATCCCTTGATCACATTCCTCTTACCTGTTCAATTTCGATGTGCATTTTTCGCGTAAACAAAAGTAGCTCTAATGTATTTCATTGCTATAGTACAATATATATTCAGCAGTTCAGGAACCATTATCGATCAAAAATCCGTCACTTAAATGCACATTGTGTTAAAAATGAACTTTACAATTGACTAAATTATTATCTTATCCTTATGAAAACAAAGGGGATATAGTTAGCATATAAATAATATTGATCTTTTTCAATAGCTTACGCGTTTGCAGAAATCTAATTCTCATGCTAAACCTTATACTCTCTCAATTATTTAATGAACGAGGTATAGCAATGTCATGGAGAGTCATTAGCTCGGTAATTTGTCCTAACACGGGGATCGTTTATTCAAGCATCTTGGGACTCAAGTTCTTGAAACTCATCATTTGGTATGAAAGCGATGTTTATTTGTACCCCGGCGATAGGATATATCCGACAAAGAATGGCGTCTTCATTAATGGTGTTTTCAAGCCAATATCGATATACAACATCTCCCCTTACAACGAGATGTTATGGAGTGAAATTAAAAACAAGATGGCCTGCCCATACAATCGAAACCAGGAAGAGGAGATATGTACCTACGCGGTGCATTGCAACGCGCGTAAGTGTCCGCATGGGTTTGCCACGAATCCACTGATTGTCAGCACAGTCAAATCCAGACATTAACGAATGTTGGTAATGTTCAGGTTACAAAGATAAGTATCTTTGTCGCACCGTTTGCGCCGGATACCTCTCACTGGTAAACACCATAAATAAAGCCACCCGCAGGTGGCCTTTGTCATTGTTATTCTGATTCACAAATACTCTCAATCGCAAATAAACTCGTATAGCGAAGCGTAAACGGATTACCCGGGCATTGATGGAATAAAGCGATGCCGTGTTTTATTACCTTTCGACGATTACCCCTTTTCAACGCATCATGCCTGACTTGCGCCCATAGCGACCCTGCTGGTAAAAGACGTGTAGTGAAGCCCCTGTTTCGGTGAAATTAATGAAGAAGCTGTTTGTTCAGTTTTATTTACTGCTGTTTGTCTGCTTTCTGGTGATGACCATGCTGGTCGGGCTGGTCTATAAGTTCACCGCAGAGCGTGCGGGCAGACAATCCCTGGACGATCTGATGAAAAGCTCGCTCTACCTGATGCGTAGCGAGCTGCGCGAAATTCCTCCGCATGACTGGGCACGTACGTTAAAAGAGCTGGATCTGAATCTGTCGTTTGATCTGCGTATCGAACCCCTGAAGGATTTTGATTTAGCGCCGCCGGCGATGCAGCGTTTGCGCGATGGAGTCATCGTCGCCCTGGACGAGAAATATACCTTCATTCAGCGTATTCCGCGCAGCCACTATGTCCTGGCCGTCGGGCCAGTGCCCTATCTCTATTACCTGCACCAGATGCGCCTGCTGGATCTCGCCCTTCTGGGCTTTATTGCCATCTCGCTCGCTTTCCCTGTGTTCATCTGGATGCGACCGCACTGGCAGGACATGCTGAAACTGGAATCCGCCGCACAGCGTTTTGGGGAGGGTCATTTAACTGAACGCATACATTTCGACAGTGGTTCCAGTTTTGACCGTCTCGGTATTGCCTTTAACCAGATGGCCGATAACATCAACGCCCTGATTGCCAGCAAGAAGCAGCTTATCGACGGCATTGCGCATGAACTGCGCACTCCGCTGGTACGCCTGCGTTATCGCCTGGAGATGAGCGAGAACCTCACCGCCGCGGAATCGCAGGCCCTCAATCGGGATATTGGCCAGCTTGAAGCGCTGATTGAAGAGCTGCTGACCTATGCCCGCCTCGATCGGCCTCAGACGGAGTTGCACCTCAGTACGCCGGATCTTCCCGTCTGGCTACAGACGCATATTAACGATGTGCAGAGCGTTAACCCTCAGCGAAAACTGCTTACAGCCATTACCCCCGGCGCGTACGGCGCGCTGGACATGCGCCTGATGGAACGCGTGCTGGATAATCTGATGAACAACGCCATGCGCTACAGCGAAACCACGCTGCGCATAGGTTTAGATTTGCAGGGGAGCCAGGCAATTCTGTGTGTGGAAGACGATGGCCCCGGTATTGAGCCAGCGGAGCGTGAAAAAGTTTTCGAGCCGTTTGTGCGCCTCGACCCCAGCCGCGACCGTGCTACCGGCGGCTGTGGTCTGGGGCTGGCTATCGTCCGTTCTATTGCCCAGGCAATGGGCGGTTCGGTTCGCTGCGAAGCGAGCGAGCTGGGCGGGGCCCGGTTCGTCTTTAGCTGGCCGATCTATCACAACATTCCTCTTCCCATACCTGCCTGAACTAAACCGCACGCTGGCCTGACCCGGCGTGTTGTGCTATATCAGTAGTATGTTGTAACTAATTAAGGGCTATTATGGCGACTTACGATCTCATCGAAAGGCTTAACACCACATTTCGGGAAATAGAGCAGGCGTTACTGACCCTGACGGCGCAACTACAGGGCTGCCGCCTGCTGGCCGCCCGCGTCTTTTCCCTGCCCGAGGTGGCGAAAGGCGCGGAACACGACCCGCTGAACACCATTGAGGTAACGCAGCATATCGGTAAAGTGGCGCTGGAACTGACGTTGCAGCACTATCGCCGCCTTTTCATCCAGCAGCAGTCCGAAAATCGCAGCAGTAAGGCCGCCGTTCGCCTGCCCGGCGTCATCTGTCTGCAAACGGATACCGCAACGCGTGAAGCCATTGAGGCGCAAATTACGCATATTAATACGCTGAAAGCCGCCTTCGAGAAAATCGTGACCGTTGAGTCCGGGCTGGCACCGGCTGCCCGTTTTGAATGGGTGCATCGCCAGCTTCCGGGGCTGATCACCCTGAATGCTTACCGCACGCTGACGGTACTGCGCCACCCCGCCACGCTGCGCTTCGGCTGGGCCAACAAGCACATCATTAAAAACTTCACGCGCGACGAGATCCTGGCTCAGCTGGAGAAAAGCCTGAAATCGCCGCGAACGGTCGCCCCGTGGTCGCGGGAACAGTGGATTGAACGGCTGGAGCAGGAGTACCACAGCATTGCCTCCCTGCCGGCTGATACCCGTCTTAAAATAAAGCGTCCGGTCAAGGTGCAGCCTATCGCTCGTGTCTGGTATGCGGGACAGCAAAAGCAGGTGCAATACGCCTGCCCGACACCGCTGATTGCGCTCTACGATGCCGATCAGGGTGCGGTGGTGCCGGATATCGGAGAACTGCTGAACTACGATGCTGAAAACGTTCAGCATCGCTATAAACCCCAGGCACAGCCGCTACAGCTGATTATCCCGCGGCTGCACCTGTATGTGGCGCAGTGATTACCTGATGCTGCCCACCATCGCTTCCGGGCGGACCCAGGCATCAAACTCGGCGTCCGTCAGGTAGCCCAGCGCCAGCGCAGAGGCTTTCAGGGTAAGCCCCTCTTTGTGCGCTTTTTTAGCGATTTCGGCCGCTTTGTCATAACCAATATGGGTGTTTAGCGCCGTGACCAGCATCAGGGACTCATTCAGCAGCTGGCTGATTCGCTCGCGATTAGGCTCAATGCCCACCGCGCAGTGCTCGTTAAAGCTCTCCATGCCATCGGCCAGCAGACGAATCGATTGCAGTACGTTGTGGATCACCATCGGGCGATAGACGTTAAGCTCGAAGTTACCCGACGCGCCGCCCATGTTGACCGCAACGTCATTACCCATCACCTGACAGCACAGCATGGTCATGGCTTCGCACTGCGTCGGGTTTACTTTACCCGGCATAATGGAGCTACCCGGCTCGTTTTCCGGAATGCTGATTTCGCCGATGCCGCAGCGCGGGCCGGAGGCCAGCCAACGCACGTCGTTGGCGATTTTCATCAGCGAGGCTGCCAGCCCTTTCAGCGCGCCATGGGTATGGACCAGCGCATCACAGGTCGCCAGGGCTTCGAATTTATTCGGGGCGGTAACAAACGGCTGCCCGGTGATCTTCGCCAGCTCTTCGGCCACACGCACCGCGTACTCGGGATGGGTGTTTAACCCGGTGCCAACCGCCGTTCCGCCGAGCGCCAGCTCCGCCAGATGCGGCAGGCTGTTGTCTATATGCTTAAGATTGTGCTCCAGCATCGCCACCCAGCCGGAGATCTCCTGGCCAAGCGTCAGCGGCGTGGCGTCCTGCAGGTGCGTACGACCAATTTTTACAATGTCGCCGAAAGCCTGCGCTTTCTCGTTAAGCGTAGATTTGAGCACGTTGAGTTGCGGGATAAGCTGCTCGCGGATAGCGATGACGGCCGCCACGTGCATGGCCGTCGGGAACACGTCGTTGGAACTCTGGCTTTTATTCACGTCATCGTTCGGGTGAACCTTCCGCTCCATGCCGCGCACGCCGCCAAGGAGCTCGCTTGCGCGGTTCGCCAGCACCTCGTTCATGTTCATGTTGCTCTGGGTGCCTGAGCCGGTCTGCCAGATGGCAAGGGGGAATTCGTCGGGATGTTTGCCCGCCAGCACTTCGTCGGCGGCATTGATGATGGCGGAGGCTTTATCGGCATCCAGCAGGCCCAGATCCTGATTGACTTTGGCGGCAGCGCGTTTGGTCAACGCCAGCGCCTGGATTAGCGAGACGGGCATTTTCTCTGTCGAAATGCGGAAATGCTCCAGCGAACGCTGGGTTTGCGCGCCCCATAGCTTGTCGGCCGGGACGTCGATGGCGCCCATGGAGTCTTTCTCGCGGCGATGCATTGTCATTACTTACTCCTTGATAGCAAAGAAGGGATTGCTCACATGCTTAAGAGATAAGTATTGATGACTTCTGAGAAACGTTATGGCGCTTTGTGCGCTCTTTTTGATGTCGGGTGGCGGCTGCGCCTTACCCGACCTACGAGAATGTAGGCCGGGTAAGCGTCAGCGCCACCCGGCAATTTACAGAATTACTTCACACACGCCGAACACTGGGAAGACTGGATCTGTTTGAAGAAGTCGTTACCTTTGTCATCCACAAGAATGAACGCCGGGAAGTCTTCCACTTCAATTTTCCAGATCGCTTCCATACCCAGTTCCGGGTACTCCACGCACTCCAGGCTCTTGATACTGCCCTGTGCCAGCACCGCTGCCGGGCCGCCGATGCTGCCGAGGTAGAAGCCGCCGTGCTTGTGGCACGCGTCCGTCACCTGCTGGCTGCGGTTGCCTTTCGCCAGCATGATCATGCTGCCACCGTTGGCCTGCAACTGGTCGACGTAGGAGTCCATACGGCCCGCCGTCGTTGGGCCTAACGAGCCGGAAGCATACCCATCAGGCGTTTTTGCCGGGCCTGCGTAGTAGATGGGGTGATCTTTAATGTACTGCGGCAGCCCTTCACCGTTGTCCAGGCGCTCTTTCAGCTTCGCATGGGCGATGTCGCGGCCCACGATAATCGTCCCGTTCAGGGAAAGGCGCGTTGAAACCGGATACTGCGAAAGCTGCGCCAGGATCTCCTTCATTGGGCGATTCAGGTCAACGCGTACCGCTTCGCCCTCACCCGCTTTACGCAGTTCTTCAGGGATGTATTTGCCCGGGTTGTTCTCCAGCTTTTCGATCCAGATGCCGTCGCGGTTGATCTTCGCTTTGATGTTACGATCCGCAGAGCACGACACGCCCATCCCCACTGGACAGGATGCACCGTGGCGCGGGAGGCGGATCACGCGAATGTCATGCGCGAAGTATTTGCCGCCAAACTGCGCGCCCAGCCCCAGATTCTGCGCTTCGGCCAGCAATTCCTGCTCAAGCTGCACGTCGCGGAACGCCTGACCATGTTCGTTACCTTCCGTTGGCAGGCCATCGTAGTATTTGGTTGAGGCCAGCTTAACGGTTTTCAGGGTGCTTTCAGCAGACGTACCGCCAATCACAAACGCGATATGGTACGGCGGGCAGGCCGCAGTGCCGAGGGTGCGCATCTTCTCAACCAGATAGTTCTTCAGCTTGCCCGGGGTAAGCAGCGCTTTGGTTTCCTGGTAAAGATAGGTTTTGTTGGCTGAACCGCCGCCTTTGGCGATGCAGAGGAATTTGTACTCGTCACCGTCGACACTGTAGAGGTCAATCTGCGCAGGCAGGTTGGTGCCGGTGTTCACCTCTTTGTACATATCCAGCGCCGCGTTTTGCGAATAGCGCAGGTTATCTTCGGTGTAGGTATTGTAGACGCCGCGCGCCAGCGCCGCTTCGTCACCGCCGCCGGTCCAGACGCGCTGGCCTTTTTTACCGGTGATAATCGCCGTGCCGGTGTCCTGGCAGGTTGGCAGAATGCCTTTCGCCGCGATATCAGAGTTACGCAGGAATTGCAGGGCAACGTACTTATCGTTCTCGCTGGCTTCCGGGTCGCTCAGAATATCGGCAACCTGCTGCTGATGCGCCGGACGGAGCATAAAGGAAGCATCGTGGAAGGCTTGCTGCGCCAGCAGCGTCAGCGCCTGCGGGTCAACTTTGAGGATCTTCTGCCCTTCAAACTCAGAGACAGAAACGTAATCGCGGGTTAACAGGTAATACTCGGTCCGATCCTGACTGAGGGGGAAAGGATCCTGATAATGGAAGGGTTTATTCGACATTGTTCTCTCACTTACTGCTTCGGTCTGTTTATTCAGGGCAGATGTTCCGCTGCCCGGCTTAAAAGCGAGTCAGCTTATCCTACACAATTTTTTAACAAAAACTGAGACTAGTACGACTTTTTACATCCGCAGGTTACTTCCATTCGGTTTATTGCTTTAATACGCGAAGTTAATTCCACATATGAATCAGGGCTTGATAATGCAAAAACTCATCAACTCAGTGCAAAACTACGCCTGGGGAAGTAAAACTGCGTTAGCGGATCTCTACGGTATCGCCAACCCGGACAACCTGCCGATGGCAGAGCTGTGGATGGGCGCGCACCCGAAGAGCAGCTCAAAAATTGAAGATGCCAGCGGCCAGGTGCGCAGCCTGCGTGATGTCATCGATGCCGACAAAGCCGCGCTGCTCGGCGATAAAGTGGCGAATCGTTTTGGTGAGCTGCCTTTTCTGTTCAAGGTATTGTGCGCCGACCAGCCGCTCTCCATTCAGGTTCACCCGAACAAAAAAGCCTCTGAGCTGGGCTTTGCCAAAGAAAATGCCGCCGGTATTCCGTTAGACGCCGCAGAGCGTAACTACAAAGATCCTAACCACAAGCCGGAACTGGTTTTCGCCCTTACCCCTTTCCTGGCGATGAATGCCTTCCGCGAGTTTTCCGAGATCATCTCCCTGCTGCAACCGGTCGCTGGGGCTCACAACGCGATCGCCCACTTCCTGGAAAACCCGAACGCAGAAGCCTTGAGCGCGCTGTTTGCCAGCCTGCTGAATATGCAGGGCGAGGAAAAATCCCACGCGCTGGCGGTGCTGAAAGCCGCGCTGAACAGCCAGCAGGGTGAACCATGGGACACGATTCGCGTAATTTCCGCGTTTTATCCGGACGACAGCGGCCTCTTCTCTCCGCTGCTGCTGAACGTGGTGAAGCTCAACCCAGGCGAAGCGATGTTCCTGTTCGCTGAAACCCCGCACGCCTACCTGAACGGCGTGGCGCTGGAGGTGATGGCTAACTCCGATAACGTACTGCGCGCGGGCCTGACGCCAAAATACATCGACATCCCTGAGCTGGTTGCCAACGTGAAGTTCGTGGCGAAACCTGCTGCGGAGCTGCTTACTCAGCCGGTGAAAAACGGCTCAGAGCTGGACTTCCCGATTCCGGTTGACGATTTTGCCTTCTCCCTGCATGACCTCAGCGCAGACGAAACCGCCATTGCACAGGAGAGCGCCGCGATCCTGTTCTGTGTGGAAGGCGAAGCGACGTTGCATAACGGTAGCGAGCGTCTGCTGCTTAAACCGGGGGAGTCCGCTTTTGTCCCGGCAAACGAGTCGCCTGTCTTAGTGAGCGGCACTGGTCGCCTGGCGCGCGTTTTTAATAAGCTTTAGGGACTTACTGAATTTTTTAACAACTCTTGCTAAGCTAGTAACAGGCGTTGTAACACCAGGCGGTTTTAACCGCCTGGTTTCATTTTAGGGATAATCGCAATGAAAAAATCGGTCGTAGCGGTAGGAGTGATTGTTGCTTTAGGCGTGATCTGGACGGGTGCTTCCTGGTATACCGGGAAACAGCTGGAAAGCCGTCTGGCAGAGATGATGGCGCAGGCAAACAGCGAAATTAAGCGCAGCGCGCCTGAAGCAGGTCTGGAGCTGAGCTACCAGAACTACCAGCGTGGCGTCTTTACCAGCCATATGCAGGTGGTGGTGAAGCCGGTAGCGGGCAATCAGAACGCCTGGCTGAAACCGGGCCAGAGCGTGGTACTGGATGAAGTGGTCAGCCACGGTCCGTTCCCGCTGGCACAGTTGAAAAAGTTTAACCTGATCCCCTCTATGGCATCCGCCAGAACCGTACTGGTAAATAACGAGGTGACGAAGCCAATTTTCGATATGGCGAAAAATGAGTCGCCGTTCGAGATCAATACCCGCATCAGCTATGCCGGTGATACGCGTTCCGACATCGACCTGAAAGCGCTGAATTACGAACAAGGCACCGATAAAGTCGCCTTCAGCGGCGGTAATTTCCAGCTTGATGCCGATCGCGACGGCAAGAATGTCTCTCTGACCGGCGATGCCGCCAGCGGCCTGGTGAATTCAGTCAATGAATATAACCAGAAGGTCCAGCTTACCTTCAACAACCTGAAAGCCAGCGGCAATAGCCGTATGACCGATTTTGACGAGCGTATTGGCGATCAGAAGCTGAGCCTCGATAAGATCGCCATTGCGATTGAAGGTAAAGAGATGGCAGTGCTGGAAGGCATGGATCTGGACGGCAAGTCTGACGTTTCCAAAGACGGTAAAAGCATCAACACCCAGCTGGATTACAGCCTGAAAAGCCTGAAAGTACAGAATCAGGACCTGGGTACCGGCAAGCTGTCACTGAAAATTGGCAACATTGACGGCCAGGCATGGCACGAATTTAGCCAGAAATACAGCAAAGAGAGTCAGGCTCTGCTGACCGATGCCGCCCTGCAACAGAACCCGCAGGCGTACCAGCAGCAGGCGATGGCCGTGCTGTTTAATAACCTGCCGATCCTGCTGAAAGGCGAGCCGGTAATTACCGTTGCGCCACTGAGCTGGAAAAACGACAAAGGCGAAACCAACTTCAACCTGTCGCTGTTCCTGAAGGATCCGGCGGCCGCGACCGGCGAGCCGCAGACCCTGGCGCAGGAAGTTGACCGCAGCGTGAAATCGCTCGACAGCAAGCTGACCATCCCGATGGATATGGCAACCGAGTTCATGACGCAGATTGCGAAACTCGAAGGGTATGGTGAAGAAGATGCAGGTAAACTGGCAAACCAACAGGTGAAAGGCCTGGCGGCGATGGGCCAGATGTTCCGCATCACGAAGGTGGAAGACAACACCATTTCCACCAGCCTGCAATATGCTAATGGCCAGGTAACGCTCAACGGCGACAAAATGCCGCTGGAAGATTTTGTCGGCATGTTTGGTATGCCGACGCTGGGCATTCCGGCACCGGCTGAACCGGCTGCGCCGCCGGCAGTACCGCAGCAGTAAACGAAAAACCCCTCGCATGAGGGGTTTTTTATTGCCGGGCGATGTGCAGCGGAGATTACTTCACCGTCACTAACCGCGCCGCCACAATCTGATGCCCGGCCTGCACGTCCGTATTTTCAATACGCTGCATAATTCGGTCTGCCAGGGTGTACCCCATTTCACGAGCCGGCGTCGTCGCCCAGACGATGGGGAGATCGTCTAGCGCATTTTCACCGACATCCGCAAATGCCCCCAGCGCCACCTGATGGCCGAAGAACGTTTCTACCCCGCCCTCACCGCTCTGGCGTCCGGCGCGGATCAAGCCGAACCACGCCCCCATCGCAATCACATCGTTATAGCAAATCACCGCGCTGATTGTCGGGCTGTTGCGAAGCAACGTGCCGATGGCTTCGGCGGCTTTTTTCTGGCTGGACTCACACTCCACCACCCATTCGCTGTGAAACGGCAGGCCGTATTTGATGAGCGTGGAGCAGTAACCGCCCACCCGCTCCGCACGCGTCAGGGACGAGCTTTTACCGCCGAGCCAGGCGATGCGCTGATGGCCGCGATGAATAAGATGCTCGGTCAGCATTTGCGCGGCCTGCATGTTATCCGGCCGAAGGGTATCGGCTTCGTCGAGATAGCTGGCGCGCGACGCAAACACCAGCGGTACGCCTTTCTGCGCCGCGCGCTCACACAATTCACTGCCCACACCGGACGCGCCGGCCACGATCACCCCATCCACCCCTTGCGTCAGCAGCATATCCAGCCTGGAGAGCAGTTGCTCCGGTTCGCGCCCACCGTGGAGCAGGAAAACCATTCGTCCCTGCGCTTCAAGCGCCTCGGTAAGCCCGGCGGTCAGTTCTGCATAAAACGGCGACGCGAGGTCGCGAACAATCAGCCCTATCACCCCGCTTTGCCCACCGCGCAGCGCCGACGCCTGGCGATTACGCACAAAGCCCAGTTGCTCAACGGCCTCGTTGACGCGCTGACCCGTAGCAGGAGAGATGCGCCCCTTCCCGCTCAATACCAGCGAAACGGTGCTAACGGAAACCCCCGCCGCCAGCGCGACATCGTTGATGGTGATCTTTTTCGCTACAGCCATGTGGTGGCGTGACTCCTTGATAATGAGATCGCTAAAACGTTTTATCAATACGTTATCTTTATACTACCAGTAAAAGCCTGAGAATGTGATTTAGCGCGCACTAAAGTTTGATAAAACGTTTTATCTTCTCGCACCATCGCGGTCGTTAAATCTCTTTCTACCATTTAAGGAGTCGTTTTATGACGACGAAAGCAGCACAAAAAATATCGCTGTGGGAGTTTTTCCAGCAACTGGGCAAAACCTTTATGCTGCCCGTGGCGCTTCTCTCTTTTTGCGGGATCATGCTGGGGATCGGCAGCTCGTTAAGCAGCCACGACGTCATTACCCTGATCCCTTTCCTCGGAAATCCGGTACTGCAGGCGATCTTTATCTGGATGAGCAAGGTCGGATCGTTTGCCTTTAGCTTCCTGCCGGTGATGTTCTGTATCGCCATTCCTCTGGGTCTGGCGCGGGAAAACAAAGGCGTGGCGGCGTTTGCGGGCTTCGTTGGCTATGCGGTCATGAACCTTGCGGTTAACTTCTGGCTGACCGCCAAAGGGATCCTGCCGACGACCGACGCGGCGGTACTGAAAGCCAATAACATTCAGAGCGTGATTGGTATTCAGTCCATCGATACCGGGATCCTTGGAGCCGTGATCGCGGGAGTGATCATCTGGATGCTGCACGAGCGCTTTCATAACATCCGCCTGCCCGATGCGCTGGCCTTCTTCGGCGGCACCCGCTTTGTGCCAATCATTACGCTGGTTGTGATGGGTCTGTTTGGTCTGATCATCCCTCTGATTTGGCCGGTTTTTGCCATGGGAATCACTGGTATTGGCCGCATTATCAACGGCGCGGGTGATTTCGGCCCGATGATTTTCGGTACGGGTGAACGTCTGCTGCTGCCATTTGGTTTACAGCATATCCTGGTTGCCCTGATCCGCTTTACTGAAGCAGGCGGCACTATGGACGTTTGCGGTCATTCCGTTAGCGGCGCGCTGACCATCTTCCAGGCCCAGCTGAGCTGCCCGACCACGCACGGCTTCTCTGAAAGTGCGACGCGTTTCCTCTCTCAGGGGAAAATGCCTGCCTTCCTCGGCGGCCTGCCGGGCGCTGCGCTGGCGATGTACCACTGCGCCCGTCCGGAAAATCGTCATAAAATTAAAGGCCTTCTGATCTCCGGCGTTATTGCCTGCGTGGTGGGCGGTACGACAGAACCTATTGAGTTCCTGTTCCTGTTCGTGGCACCGGTGCTGTACCTCATCCACGCCGTACTGACAGGCCTGGGCTTTACCGTGATGGCTGTGCTCGGTGTGACCATCGGTAACACCGACGGTAACGTGATTGACTTCGTGGTATTCGGTATCCTGCATGGCCTGTCCACCAAGTGGTACCTGGTGCCGGTTGTGGCCGCCATCTGGTTCGCGGTTTACTACGGGATCTTCCGCTTCGCCATCACCCGCTTTAACCTGAAAACGCCTGGCCGCGATACCGATACGGCCACCAGCGTTGAACAGGCAGTGGCCGGTACCGTTGGGAAATCCGGATATAACACGCCGGCTATTCTGGCGGCGCTGGGCGGTGCGGATAACATTACCTCTCTGGATAACTGCATCACCCGCCTGCGTTTGTCTGTGGCGGACATGTCCAAAGTGGATACCAACGCACTTAAAGCTAACCGGGCTATCGGCGTGGTACAGTTAAATCAACACAATTTGCAGGTCGTCATTGGCCCGCAGGTACAGTCAGTGAAGGATGAGCTGGCAACCCTGATGCGAACCGTCGAAGCCTGATGCCTCGCCCCCCTCGTCATGAGGGGGTTTTACTTTACGGAGCACCGTCATGTTTGATTTTTCTACCGTCGTGGATCGACACGGCACCTGGTGTACCCAGTGGGATTATGTCGCTGACCGTTTTGGGGCTGCCGACCTGCTGCCCTTCACCATCTCTGATATGGATTTCGCTACCGCTCCCTGTATTACCGATGCGCTGCACCAGCGCATCAACCACGGCGTGTTTGGCTACAGCCGCTGGAAAAATGACGAATTTCTGGCTGCCGTGGCGCACTGGTTCCGGCAACGCTTTAACAGTCAGATTGATACCGAAACCGTAGTGTATGGGCCGTCGGTCATTTATATGGTCTCGGAGCTGATCCGCATATGGTCCGCGCCTGGCGACGGTGTGGTGGTTCATACCCCGGCTTACGATGCCTTTTATAAAGCCATTGAAGGCAACCAGCGTACCGTTGTTTCCGTGCCGATGCAGAAAACGGCGCGTGGCTGGGACGGCAATATGGCCGCGCTGGAAGCGGCGCTGGCAAAACCGGAAAACACGGTTCTGCTGCTGTGTAGCCCGCAAAATCCAACCGGCAAAGTCTGGACGCGGGAAGATCTGGCCACAATTGCAACGCTTTGCAGCCGTCATGATGTGGCGGTAATCAGCGACGAAATTCATATGGACATGGTATGGGGCACGCATCGCCATACCCCGTGGAATGAGGTTGCGGACGGTAAATGGGCGCTGCTGACCTCGGGTTCTAAAAGCTTCAATATTCCGGCACTGACGGGCGCCTGGGGGCTTATCGCCGATGACGACAGCCGTAACGCCTATCTGAATGCCTTAAAAGGGCGGGACGGACTCTCTTCCCCTTCCGTGCTGGCGCTGACCGCGCACATTGCTGCTTACCGGCAGGGCGAACCCTGGCTGGACGCGCTGCGGGCCTATCTCGAAGAAAACCTGCGCTACATTGCTGACGAACTGAATGCTGCATTTCCAACACTCAACTGGCAACCGCCAGAGGCCACCTATCTGGCCTGGATTGATCTCAGCCCACTCGGTATTGATGACAATACGCTGCAAAACGTGCTGATTGAACAGCAAAAAGTGGCCATCATGCCGGGATATACTTATGGGGATGAAGGAAAAGGCTATGTGCGACTGAACGCTGGCTGTCCGCGTAGTAAGCTTGAACAGGGCGTTCAGCGCCTTATCGCTGGCATCAACAGTCTGCTGTAAATTATTTGCGCAACGGAATATTCCCTTGCGCAAATAGCTTTTTCCCCCGTTTTGTTTTTATAATATGGCGCACTTTAACCAGCAAAGAGTGCGACCATGATTGATACACGCCTGCCTTTAACTGATATTCACCGCCACCTCGACGGGAACATTCGTGCCCAAACCATTCTCGATCTTGGTCGCCAGTTCAATTTAACGCTTCCTGCCGAAACGCTTGAAACCCTGATCCCCCATGTCCAGGTGACATCGAACGAGCCGGATCTGGTAAGTTTTCTGAGCAAGCTTGACTGGGGTGTGAAGATGCTGGCCTCGCTCGATGCCTGTCGCCGTGTCGCCTTTGAAAACATCGAAGATGCCGCTCGCAACGGCCTGCACTATGTCGAACTGCGTTTCTCTCCGGGCTATATGGCGATGACCCACAGTCTCCCCGTAGCGGGCGTGGTTGAAGCGGTCATTGAGGGCGTGCGTGAAGGTTGCAAAACCTTTGACGTTCAGGCGCGTTTGATCGGCATTATGAGCCGTACCTTCGGTGAAGCGGCCTGTCTTCAGGAGCTGGAAGCGTTACTGGCGCATCGCGACCAGATCACCGCCATCGACCTGGCCGGTGATGAGTTGGGCTTCCCGGGCAGCCTGTTCCTGTCTCATTTCAACCGCGCACGTGATGCAGGATGGCATATTACCGTTCATGCTGGCGAAGCCGCGGGGCCGGAAAGCATCTGGCAGGCCATTCGTGAACTGGGTGCGGAACGTATTGGTCACGGTGTGAAAGCCATTGAAGATCGCGCGCTGATGGATTTCCTCGCCGAACAACGTATTGGAATCGAATCCTGCCTGACCTCCAATATTCAGACCAGTACAGTGGCGTCGCTGGCGCAACACCCGCTGAAAACCTTCCTTGAACACGGGGTGCTGGCTTCACTGAACACGGACGATCCGGCGGTTCAGGGCGTGGATATTATTCACGAATACAACATCGCCGCGCCGCAGGCCGGGCTGAGCCGCGAGCAGATCCGTCAGGCGCAAATCAACGGGCTGGAGATCGCCTTCCTGACGCCTGAAGAGAAACAGGCGCTGCGCGATAAAGTTGCTCAGTAGTCCTCTTTACTGCCGGGTGGCGCTGCGCTTACCCGGCCTACGAAAGCGTTTGGCACTTATGCCAGACAGAGCGTTGCGCGATGTTTGGCAGATTCGATCCCCAGCTCGATGAGCTCCATAATCTGGATTGCCTGGCTCGCCGGAACCGGATTTTCACCTGAACCGTTCAGCGCGTCACGAATTGCGGCGTAATACGCCGGATAGTTCCCAGGCTGGGTCAACACCGTCTCTTCAACCAGTACCTCACCCTCCGCACGCGTCACCACCCCGTCCCGCATGTCGTAGCCCCAGTCCTCCTGCGGTAAGCGTTCGCCATTTTTGAGGCGCTCTTCCTGCGGATCCAGGCCGAACTTCACATAGCTGCCGCGCGCCCCGTGAAGGATATAGCGGGCCGATTCCGCCGCCGCAAGCATTGTCCCGTGCAGCACAATGCGCCGCTGCGGATAACTCAAAACGGCGTGGAAATAGTCGGTGGTCTGCGCCCCCGGCCTGAGCTGAGCTAAATCGACCGTCATGCTTACGGGCAGACCAAACAGATGAACGGCCTGATCGAGAAGATGCGGCGCTAAGTCATACCAGATGCCGCTGCCCGGTCCCGCCTGCTCGCGCCAGCGATCTCGCACCTGCGGACGATAACGATCGAAGTGAGACTCAAAAAAAGCAATTTCGCCGAGCGTGCCTTCGTTTATCAGCGCTTTGATCGTCAGGAAATCACTATCCCAGCGCCGGTTGTGAAAGACCGACAATAACCGACCCAGGCTTCGCGCCAGCGCATCCAGCTCGCGCGCCTGTGACAACGTCACGGTAAAAGGCTTATCGACAACGACATGTTTGCCAGCCTCCAGCGCCGCTTTCGCCAGGGGGAAATGGGTGTCGTTAGGGGTGGGAATGACAATAAGGTCAATATTAGGATCGTTAAACAGATGCTTAGGCTCCGTTACCACCGGCACGGCTGGCCAGTCGGCATGGACTTTGGTTTCATCGCTGCTTGTGATAGCCGCCAGTTCCATTCCCGGCGTGCCGGCAACCAGCGGCGCATGAAAGGTTTTGCTTGCGTACCCGTAGCCAATAAGACCGACGCGGATGTTTTCACTCATCGTATGCCCCCTCGCTGTGCGCTTATTTATCACTGGCCTTGTGCTTAACGCACAGATTAATAATGTGCCCTGTGAGTTAAAATAGCATCTCGCGACAGCTTTTTTTGTTACCTCGCATTAAAGTGTGTATATGGGGCCCGGGAATCGTTCCCAAAGCGCTTGCTCTGTCGAAAAGGCCGCTGTAACATTTGTAATCTGTATTTATGGATAAATTACAAACACAAAATATGTCATCAATAATTAATCGAATCATTGAATTAGCGGGATGGATTGTCCTTGGCGTTTCAGTCGTGTTGCTCGGTATTGCCAGCCATATCGATAACTACCAGCCGCCGGAGCCTGTTACTGTTGCTCAACAAAAGTAAGCCGCATCGTCATAAAGCGTGACACATTACGTCATGGAACGTATTGCCAGCCGTAATGAACGGGGTTACCCTTCTCTTCCAGGCATCTGCTGATGCCTGAATCTTCGCAAAGAAAACTCCTAATTTCGTCGCGTTACCCGAGTGGACAGTTTACGTCTTTATTAATCCGTTTATTATTCGAACGCATTACCTTTATGGGTATTACCCTTTTATATGGAAACTTATTAATATGACAGTTCAGGACTATTTATTAAAATTTCGCAAGATCAATTCCCTCGAAAGCCTGGAAAAACTGTTTGACCATCTGAACTACACGCTGTCGGATAATCAAGACATCATCAATATGTACCGCGCGGCTGACCATCGTCGCGCCGAACTCGTCTCTGGCGGTCGTCTGTTCAACGTGGGGGAAGTACCTAAATCTGTCTGGCGTTACGTTGTATAAGAAAGTAGCCTTCGGCGTGAAATGTTATATACTCTCCGCCCTGCAAATTTCTGTATAACATTTCGCGCAGACTATGGGAGAGCGTATGACCGCATTGCCTGGAGAGAGAATTGGGGGCTGGTTAATCGCCCCGCTGGCATGGCTGCTGGTGGCTTTATTAAGCGCTTCGCTGGCGCTGTTGCTTTACACCACTGCACTGGTTACTCCTCATGCTATCCAGACACTGATGTCTCAGAGCGCGCTCAATATTGCGACGTGGTTTGTGTCGTTCGTTTTCGCAATCGCGATGTGGTACTACACGCTTTGGCTGACCATCGCCTTCTTCAAACGCCGCAAAAGCGTGCCGAAACATTACATTATCTGGCTGCTGGTCTCCGTGCTGCTTGCCGTCAAAGCGTTCGCTTTTTCGCCAGTTTCTGACGCACTGGCGGTTCGCCAGCTACTCTTTCCGTTGCTTGCAACGGCGCTTCTGGTGCCCTATTTCAAGCGGTCGACGCGCGTTAAGAAGACCTTCGTTAACCCGTAATAACCTTACAGTTAACCTGTTGTGGCCTGTTGTCGTTTATCCGATAATAGGCGGCTCTTTTATTTCAGGCTAAATAATGACCGATTACTTACTGCTCTTTGTCGGAACTGTGCTGGTTAATAACTTCGTGCTGGTGAAGTTCCTTGGCCTGTGCCCGTTTATGGGGGTCTCCAAAAAGCTGGAGACGGCAATGGGCATGGGGCTGGCCACCACCTTCGTGATGACGATGGCCTCCATTTGCGCATGGCTGATTGATACCTGGATCCTGATCCCGCTGGACATGCTCTACCTGCGCACCTTGTCCTTTATTCTGGTCATTGCGGTGGTGGTGCAATTTACCGAAATGGTAGTGCGTAAAACCAGCCCTGCCCTGTATCGCCTGTTGGGTATTTTTCTGCCCCTCATCACCACCAACTGTGCTGTGCTGGGCGTGGCGCTGCTCAACATCAACCTTGGGCATAATTTCATGCAGTCGGCGCTGTACGGTTTTTCCGCGGCGGTCGGTTTCTCTTTTGTTATGGTCCTGTTCGCGTCGATTCGCGAGCGTCTGGCAGCGGCGGATATTCCCGCGCCGTTTCGCGGTAACGCCATCGCTCTGGTGACCGCAGGTTTAATGTCTCTGGCCTTTATGGGCTTTAGTGGTCTGGTGAAGTTGTAATGAGTACTATCTGGATTGCCATCGCGTCCATCAGCGTACTGGGACTCGTCTTTGGCATCATTCTGGGTTATGCCTCCCGCCGGTTTGCGGTGGAGGACGATCCGGTGGTTGAAAAAATTGATGAGCTTTTGCCGCAGAGCCAGTGTGGGCAGTGCGGCTACCCTGGCTGCCGTCCTTACGCTGAGGCGGTGGGCGTGCAGGGAGAAAAGATCAACCGCTGCGCGCCGGGTGGCGAAGCGGTCATGCTTAAAATAGCTGCCCTGCTGAACGTCGATCCGCAGCCTGTCGACGGCGATGAACAGGCGCAGGAGCCCGTTCGTGCCCTTGCTGTTATCGACGAAGCCAACTGCATCGGCTGCACCAAATGTATTCAGGCGTGCCCTGTCGACGCCATTGTAGGCGCAACCCGCGCCATGCACACCGTTGTGGCGGACCTGTGCACCGGCTGTAACCTCTGCGTGGCCCCCTGCCCGACGCAGTGTATAGAACTCCGCCCGGTTGAAACGACGACCGAAAGCTGGAAATGGGATCTTCAGACCATTCCGGTTCGCAATATTCCTGTGGAACAACATGCTTAAGTTATTTTCTGCTTTCAGAAAAGAGAAGATCTGGGACTTCGACGGCGGTATCCATCCCCCGGAAATGAAAACCCAGTCAAACGGTACGCCGCTGCGTCAAATTCCGCTGGCGACCCGCTACGTGATGCCATTGAAACAGCACATCGGCGCGGAAGGCGAGCTGTGCGTGAAAGAAGGCGATACCGTCCTTCGCGGCCAGCCGCTGACCTTTGGTCGTGGACGTATGTTGCCGATACATGCCCCGACTTCGGGCAAGGTGGTGGCTGTTGCCCCCCATACCGTTGCCCATCCCTCGGCGTTGTCTGAGATGAGCGTCATCATTGAAGCCGATGGGGAAGATCGCTGGATCGATCGTGACGGCTGGAGCGACTACCGTTCCCGCAGCCGTGAAGCGCTGATTGAACGCATTCATCAGTTTGGCGTAGCAGGTCTTGGAGGCGCTGGCTTCCCGACCGGCGCCAAGCTTCACGGCGGCGGCGATAAAATCGAAACGCTGATTATTAACGCCGCCGAGTGCGAACCGTACATCACCGCCGATGATCGTCTGATGCAGGACTGTGCCGCGCAGGTGGTGGAAGGTATTCGCATTCTTGCGCATATCCTGCAACCCCGCGAAGTGCTCATCGGTATTGAGGACAATAAACCGCAGGCCATTTCGATGCTGCGCGCGGTGCTGGCGGACAGCCATGATATCGCCCTGCGCGTGATCCCAACCAAATACCCATCCGGCGGGGCGAAGCAGCTGACGCAGATCCTGACCGGAAAACAGGTCCCCCACGGGGGCCGTTCGTCCGATATCGGCGTGCTGATGCAAAACGTGGGTACTGCCTACGCGGTGAAACGTGCGGTGATTGACGGAGAGCCATTGACCGAACGCGTCGTCACGCTGACCGGCGAGTCCGTCTCCCGTCCCGGCAACGTCTGGGCGCGTCTGGGTACGCCGGTGCATCATCTGCTGGAACAGGCTGACTTCTGCCCGGGGAGCGAGCAGATGGTCATTATGGGCGGCCCGCTGATGGGCTTTACCCTGCCGTGGCTGGATGTGCCAGTGGTGAAGATTACCAACTGCCTGCTCGCCCCTTCCCCAACGGAGATGGGCGAAACGCAGGAAGAGAAAGGTTGTATACGCTGTAGCGCCTGCGCGGATGCGTGTCCGGCAGACTTGCTGCCGCAGCAGTTGTACTGGTACAGCAAAGGCCAGCTGCACGATAAAGCCCAGGCGCATAACCTGGCTGACTGTATTGAATGCGGTGCCTGTGCCTGGGTCTGCCCAAGCAATATTCCGCTGGTGCAGTACTTTCGTCAGGAGAAAGCCGAAATCTACGCTATCTCCATGGAAGAAAAACGTGCCGCTGAAGCGAAGGCCCGCTTTGAAGCGCGCCAGGCGCGACTGGAGCGCGAGAAACAAGCCCGTCAGGAACGCCATAAGCAGGCTGCCGTGCAGCCTGCGGCGAAAGATCAGGATGCGATTAACGCTGCCCTCGCCCGTGTGCGGGAGAAGAACGCGACTGCCGCTCAGCCGGTAGCGATCGTGGCTGGCCAAAAGCCGGACAATAGCGAAGCGATTGCCGCCCGCGAAGCGCGTAAAGCCGAAGCGCGCGCACGTCAGGCGGAGAAGGCGCAAAACGCCAAACCGGAAGCCGACACAGACCCGCGTAAAGCGGCGGTGGAAGCGGCTATCGCCAGGGCAAAAGCCCGTAAAGCCGGTCAGCAGACAGTGGTGGTTGAACAGCAAGCGACCGATCCGCGCAAGGCGGCCGTTGAAGCCGCTATCGCCCGCGCCAAAGCACGTAAAGCGGCACAGCTTCAGCCTGCCGAAGAGAGTGAAGCGCCTGTCGACCCACGTAAAGCCGCCGTTGAAGCGGCCATCGCCCGTGCCAAAGCACGAAAAGCGGCACAGCAGGACGAACGGCCTGCGGCCGCCAACGACGATCCACGCAAAGCCGCAGTCGCCGCCGCGATTGCGCGTGTTCAGGCAAAGAAAGCCGCGCAGCAAGCCGTTAACGAGGATTAAATGGTTTTCAGAATTGCAAGTTCCCCTTATACCCATAACCAGCGCCAGACATCGCGTATTATGATGCTGGTGTGCCTGGCCGCGTTGCCAGGTATTGCCGTACAGTGTTGGTTTTTCGGCTGGGGTACGCTTTTCCAGTTAGTTCTGGGTTGCGCCAGTGCCGTCGCAGCGGAAGCAGCGATCCTGAAGCTGCGCAAAATGGAGGTGACTCGCATCCTGAGCGATAACTCCGCCCTGTTGACCGGCCTGTTGCTTGCCATCAGCATTCCCCCGTTCGCCCCGTGGTGGATGGTAGTATTGGGAACGGTGTTTGCGGTGATCATCGCCAAGCAGCTGTACGGTGGGCTGGGCCATAACCCGTTTAACCCGGCAATGATTGGTTACGTGGTGCTACTGATCTCCTTCCCGGTACAGATGACCAGTTGGCTGCCGCCGCATGAGATCGCCGCCACGGTGCCCGGCTTTATGGATGCCCTGAACGTTATCTTTACTGGCCACACCGCGATGGGCGCGGATATGAACGCGCTTCGCATGGGTGTGGATGGCATCAGCCAGGCCACCCCGCTCGATACCTTTAAAACCTCCCTGCGTGCCGGCCACAGCGTCGAGCAGGTGATGAAATCGTCTATTTACAGCGGCGTACTGGCGGGTGCGGGCTGGCAGTGGGTCAATCTGGCCTACCTGTTGGGCGGTGCCTTCCTGCTGCAACAAAAAGCGATCCGCTGGCATATTCCGGTGAGCTTCCTGGTGACGCTGGCCGTCTGTTCAACGCTCGGCTGGGTCATCTCACCTGAGTCACTGGCCAGCCCACAGCTCCATCTGCTCTCCGGCGCGACCATGCTCGGGGCATTCTTTATTCTCACCGATCCGGTCACCGCCTCTACCACCAACCGAGGTCGTCTGATTTTCGGCGCGCTGGCGGGCTTGCTGGTCTGGCTTATTCGCAGCTTTGGTGGCTATCCGGACGGCGTGGCATTTGCCGTACTGCTGGCTAACATCACCGTTCCGCTCATCGACTACTACACGCGTCCACGCGTGTACGGTCATCGCTAAGGGTTACGCCATGCTAAAGACTATGCAAAAACACGGCGTCACGCTGGCGATCTTCGCCGCCGCCCTCACCGGGCTGACCGCGCTGGTAAATGAACTGACGAAAAGCACCATTGAAGAGCAGGCAATGAAGCAGCAAAAGGCGTTGTTCGATCAGGTGATCCCATCAGACTTCTATGATAATAACCTGCAAAAAAGCTGCTTTGTCGTGCAGGCCCCGCAGCTCGGTAAAGGAAGCCACCGCGTTTATATTGCCCGTAAGGGCGAGAACCCGGTGGGTGCCATCATGGAAGCCACCGCGCCGGACGGTTACTCTGGCGCAATTCAGCTGCTGGTAGGCAGCGATTTTTCCGGCACCGTGCTGGGTACGCGCGTGACGGAACATCACGAAACGCCGGGCCTTGGCGACAAAATTGAAACACGCCTGAGCGACTGGATTTTACACTTTGCCGGTAAGATGATTCATGGCGAGGACGATCCTGCTTTCGCGGTGAAAAAAGATGGCGGTGAGTTTGACCAGTTCACGGGCGCCACGATTACGCCCCGCGCGGTCGTCAACGCCGTCAAACGCGCCGGTCTGTATGCCGAAACGCTGCCCGCGCAGATCAATCATCTTTCCGCCTGTGAGGAGTGACCATGAGCCAGGTTAAAGAGGTTATCGTCCAGGGACTCTGGAAGAACAACTCGGCATTGGTACAGCTGTTGGGATTGTGCCCGCTGCTGGCGGTGACGTCTACCGCCACCAACGCGCTCGGGCTGGGGCTGGCGACCACGCTGGTGCTGACCCTGACCAACTTCTCCATTTCTGTTTTGCGCCGCTGGACGCCATCGGAAATCCGTATTCCGATTTATGTCATGATCATTGCATCGGTGGTCAGCGTCGTGCAAATGCTGATTAACGCCTACGCATTTGGCCTGTACCAGTCGCTCGGGATCTTCATTCCGCTTATCGTGACTAACTGTATTGTCGTGGGACGCGCTGAAGCCTTCGCGGTGAAAAACAACCCGGCAATTTCCGCGCTGGATGGGTTTTCCATCGGCATGGGCGCGACTGCCGCCATGTTCGTCCTCGGCTCTCTGCGTGAAATTCTGGGCAACGGTACGCTCTTCGACGGTGCGGACGCGCTGCTTGGCGGCTGGGCGAAATCGCTGCGTATCGAGGTGTTCCATACGGACACCCCATTCCTGCTGGCCATGCTACCGCCAGGCGCCTTCATTGGCCTTGGGATGATGCTGGCGTTAAAATACCTGATTGATGAAAAACGTAAACGCCGCGCCGCTGAACGCAGCGTACAGGAAGGGATCCCCGAGAAAGCAGTATGAATAAAGAGAAACGCATTGCGATCCTGACGCGCCTGCGCGATGAGAATCCTCATCCAACGACAGAGCTGAATTTTAACTCGCCGTTTGAACTGTTGATCGCGGTGCTGCTCTCTGCGCAGGCCACTGACGTGAGCGTCAACAAAGCCACGGCCCTGCTCTACCCTGTAGCCAATACGCCGCAGGCCATGCTGGAGCTGGGGGTTGAAGGGGTAAAATCCTATATCAAGACCATCGGCCTGTTTAACAGTAAGGCCGAAAACGTCATTAAGACCTGCCGGATCCTGCTTGAGCAGCACGGCGGTGAAGTCCCGGAAGATCGCGCAGCGCTGGAAGCGTTGCCAGGCGTCGGGCGTAAAACGGCAAATGTCGTGCTCAACACGGCGTTTGGCTGGCCGACGATCGCCGTGGACACTCACATCTTCCGCGTTTCTAATCGCACCCGGTTCGCGCCGGGTAAAAACGTGGAAGAGGTGGAAGAAAAGCTATTAAAAGTGGTCCCTGCGGAATTTAAGGTAGATTGCCATCACTGGCTAATCCTTCACGGGCGCTATACCTGTATTGCACGTAAGCCACGCTGCGGCTCCTGCATTATCGAAGATCTCTGTGAATACAAAGAAAAAGTCTATCCCTGAAGGTACATCCACTTGTTACTGTTCAAGCCCTTAGATTAAACAAGGGCTCTGATATCTTCTCCCTTGGCCGTAATTTTCCCTCTCATTGTCCATAAAGTGTTGTCGATTCTGCGGATATTTAACACTCAAACAGGTTAATAGTTTTTTCATCACCAAAAATTTCTATACATCTGTGATCGCGATCACTCTGATAACTTGATGTTGGATTTTTGTTGTTAAAACCCTCTCCACGCCTTTGCCAGACAAGATCTCATCCATTACTCACCGCATATAAGACCAGTCATTTTTCAGAATATGGGCTATATCACTGCCTTTCACCCAAAATAGCAGAACATATCGCCATACAGCCATTCATCAGGGTCATTTACAGTGAAAAAAACCACCAATTCTCAACGGATGAAATTTAACGCTGCATAACATTTGCGTGAACCGATGATTATACCGCCACAGTTATATGTAACAGATTATTACAAACGTATTGCCAGATGGGGCTGGATAGTGAACATTACCCGCCGTTTCCCCTCCCAATATAACTATAAAGCGGATGGACTACGGTCATCACGCTATGAACACCCCCGTTAATATGGGATGTAAAAAAAGAGGTATATGTGTCTACTGCAAACAATAAACCAACAGATGAGAGCGTAAGTCTTAACGCTTTCAAACAGCCTAAAGCGTTCTATCTCATTTTCTCTATCGAATTATGGGAGCGTTTTGGCTACTACGGCCTGCAAGGGATTATGGCCGTTTACCTGGTTAAGCAACTGGGTATGTCCGAAGCCGATTCCATCACGCTGTTCTCGTCCTTCAGCGCTCTGGTCTATGGCCTGGTCGCCATCGGCGGCTGGTTAGGCGATAAAGTTCTCGGTACGAAACGTGTCATTATGCTGGGCGCCGTGGTTCTGGCGATTGGCTATGGTCTGGTTGCATGGTCCGGGCACGATGCGGGCGTGGTATACATGGGCATGGCTACCATCGCGGTAGGTAACGGCCTCTTTAAGGCTAACCCTTCCTCCCTGCTTTCTACCTGCTACAACAAAGATGATCCGCGTCTGGACGGTGCATTTACCATGTACTACATGTCCATCAACATCGGTTCATTCTTCTCTATGCTGGCAACCCCATGGCTGGCCGCGAAATTCGGCTGGAGCGTAGCGTTTGCGCTGAGCTTCGTGGGTATGCTGATCACCGTTGTGAACTTCCTGTTCTGTCGCAGCTGGGTTAAAGATTATGGTTCTAAACCAGACTTCGAACCCGTGCATATGGGCAAACTGCTGGCAACCATCGTCGGCATTGTGATCCTGGCCGCTGTCGCTACCTGGCTGCTGCACAACCAGGGTATTGCACGTGCCGTACTGGCCGTGGTTGCGCTGGGTATCGTGATTATCTTCGCTAAAGAAGCCTTCGCGATGCAGGGTGCGGCACGTCGTAAGATGATTGTGGCGTTCATCCTGATGCTGGAAGCGATTATCTTCTTCGTCCTGTACAGCCAGATGCCAACGTCCCTGAACTTCTTCGCAATCCGCAACGTTGAGCACTCCATCCTGGGTATCGCGTTCGAGCCGGAGCAGTACCAGGCACTGAACCCGTTCTGGATCATGATTGGTAGCCCGATTCTGGCCGCTATCTATAACAAGATGGGCGACCGTCTGCCGATGCCGCACAAGTTCGCTATCGGTATGGTGCTGTGCTCTGGCGCATTCCTGGTGCTGCCGCTGGGGACGAAATTCGCGACCGACGCGGGTATCGTGTCTGTTAACTGGCTGATCCTGAGCTATGCGCTGCAATCCATCGGTGAGCTGATGATCTCCGGTCTGGGCCTGGCGATGGTTGCACAGCTGGTCCCTCAGCGTCTGATGGGCTTCATCATGGGTAGCTGGTTCCTGACGACCGCTGGCGCAGCCATCATTGCAGGTAAGATTGCGAACCTGATGGCGGTACCGGACAACGTTACCGACCCGCTGGTCTCCCTGAACGTCTACGGCACCGTGTTCATGCAAATTGGTATCGCGACAGCCGTAATTGCCGTGCTGATGCTGCTCACCGCACCAAAACTCAATCGTATGACGCAGGACGACGACAAATCCGCTAAAGCGACCAACACCGCGAACGCGTAATGTCATCGGGAAACGACTGAACAGAAGCCGCTAATTGATTAGCGGCTTTTTTTTTATCTGAACGCGCACTAACATAGCGGGAACCTCAGCAAAAAGGAGTTACCGATGAAACTGTTCTATAAACCGGGCGCCTGCTCTCTTGCTTCGCATATCACCCTTCGCGAGAGCGGTAAGGATTTCACGCTGGACGGCGTTGACCTGATGAAAAAGCGCCTGGAAAACGGGGATGACTTTTTTGCGATTAACCCAAAAGGGCAGGTTCCGGCCCTGCTGCTGGATGATGGTACGCTGCTGACCGAAGGCGTGGCGATAATGCAGTACCTGGCCGACAACGTGCCTGATCGTCAGCTGCTGGCACCAACAGGCAGTATCTCTCGCTATAAAACCCTTGAGTGGCTTAACTACATCGCGACCGAGCTGCACAAAGGCTTTACGCCGCTGTTCCGCCCGGATACTCCGGAAGAGTACAAACCGACCGTACGTGCGTTACTTGAGAAAAAGATGCAGTACATTAATGAATCACTGAAAGACGATCAGTGGATCTGCGGTGCGCGTTTCACCATTGCTGATGCGTATCTGTTTACCGTTCTACGCTGGGCGCGCGCGGTGAAGCTGAACCTGGAAGGATTAGATCATATTGCGTCGTATATGGAACGCGTAGCGGCACGCCCTGCGGTTGCAGCGGCGCTGAAGGCAGAAGGGTTGAATTAATCCGAGCGCGCTGTATTGCCGGGTGGCGCTGCGCTTACCCGGCCTACACTATCCCTGCTCTTACAATTGGGTTGCGCTGAAATAATGCTCGGGCTTCGCGATGCGATCCTGCGCCGCGACCACCTGGAGCTCATATTCCTGCATCGTCTTCGTCGCAATCATGATTTCATAAACGGCTGCGGTTACGTGCTCCAGCGCATCGCGCAGGCTTGCGCCCTGCAATAGCTTCACCAGCAGCAAACCGCTGGTCACATCCCCAACCCCGACAGGCTGACGTGTACCGAAATCCACCAGCGGTCGACTGATGTGCCAGGCTTCATCCTTCGTCACCAACAGCATTTCAAAACGGTCCTGGCTCAACCCTGCGCGTGCCAGGTGCTTAACCAGCACAATCTCTGGCCCCTGGGCGATCAGCTCGCGAGAGGCGCGTACAGCCTCTTCTACGCTGTTGACTGGATGCTCGCACAGGATCTCAAGTTCAATCAGGTTGGGCGCAATAATATCGCTGGCAGGCAATGCATGACGGACATGAAACTCCGCAACGCCCGGCGCGACGATGCAGCCTTTTTCCGGATGACCCATCACCGGATCGCAGAAATATTTCGCCGCGGGGTTTGCCGCTTTCACCTGGCGCACAATGCCGAGGATATGTTCCCCCTGCTCCGCCGAACCCAGATAACCGCTCAGTACGGCATCGCAGCGTTTAAGCTGGTCGATATCCGCAATCCCCTGAACGATCTCCGTCAGATGCGACGGCGGCATCACGCAGCCGGTCCATTTACCGTACTGGGTGTGATTCGAGAACTGAACGGTATTGAGGGGCCAGACGTTGGCCCCGAGGCGGCGCATCGGGAATTCCGCAGCGCTGTTGCCAGCATGTCCAAAAACAACGTGGGACTGAATGGCGAGGATGTTCTTCATGTTGTACTTACCAAACCCTGTCAAAACAAAAGGGGCGTGGTTTCCCACGCCCCTGCGTACTTTTAATTACTTCCAGCAGACCAGACAGTAATTTTTCTTACCGCGACGCAGCAGCGTGTAGCGACCATAGAGACGGTCGTTCTCGGTAAAGGTGTATTCCGGATCGGCCTGTTTTTCGCCATTAATGGTGATCGCGTTAGAGGCGATGGTTTTACGCGCCTGACCGCGAGACGGCTGGAGCTCGGAGTCCACCAGCGCCTGCATCAGATCGGCGCCTTTTTCCATCTCTACCATCGGCACGCCATCCTGCGCCAGCTGTTCGAAGTCCGCTTCGCTTAAATCGCTCAGGGTCCCGTTGAACAGGCTCGCCGTAATGCGTTTCGCCGCTGCCAGACCTTCTTCACCGTGAACCAGTTTAGTCACTTCGTCGGCCAGCACATACTGGGCGCGCGGTGCTTTACCGCTGTTCTTGTCTTCTTCTTCCAGCGCATTGATTTCTTCGATATCCATAAAGGTGAAGAATTTCAGGAAGCGATAAACATCGGCATCCGCCGTGTTGATCCAGAACTGGTAGAATTTGTACGGGCTGGTTTTCTTCGGATCCAGCCATACTGCGCCGCCTTCGGTTTTACCAAACTTGGTACCGTCTGCTTTGGTGATCAGCGGCACGGTCAGACCAAACACCTGATTCTGGTGAAGGCGACGGGTCAGATCGATACCGGAGGTGATGTTACCCCACTGATCAGAACCGCCAATTTGCAGCGACACGCCGTGCAGCTTGTTCAGGCAGGCGAAGTCATACCCCTGCAACAGGTTGTAGGAGAACTCGGTGAAAGAGATACCCTGATCGTCACGGTTAAGACGCTGCTTGACCGCTTCTTTATTAATCATCTGGTTAACAGAGAAGTGTTTGCCGATGTCACGCAGGAACGTCAGCACGTTCATGCCACCAAACCAGTCGTAGTTGTTCGCCGCAATCGCAGCGTTGTCACCACAGTTGAAATCCAGGAACGGTGCAACCTGTTTACGGATCTTATCCACCCACTCCTGCACGGTGTCTTCGGTATTCAGCTTACGCTCAGCGGCTTTGAAACTTGGGTCGCCAATCAGACCAGTCGCACCGCCAACCAGGGCAACAGGCTTATGACCCGCCATCTGGAAGCGTTTCAGGCATAACAATGGAACAAGATGCCCCAAATGCAAGCTGTCAGCGGTGGGATCGAAGCCGCAATAGAGCGCGATCGGGCCTTGCGCCAGTCGCTCTGCTAACGCTTCCTCGTCCGTCACCTGGGCCACCAGGCCCCGCTCTTGCAATTGTTTAATCAAGTTACTGCTTGCCATCAAATTCTCCATGTATAAACGACTGCACCTTTGCCGGTACACGACTTTTCGCCTGATGCGAAAGGACCATAGAATAAAGCGCCAGCGCGGTGTGCGCTAGCGCTTAAATCAACAAATTTTGGGGATTACGGTGCCAGTCGGTCTATTTTCCAGCCACCGTTGTCGCGCTGGTATAAAAAGCGGTCGTGCAGGCGGTGCTCACCGCCCTGCCAGAATTCCATCTGCTCAATGGGGATGCGGAACCCGCCCCAGAAACTCGGCAGCGGCACTTCACCCTGCTGAAACTTCTGTTTGAGTTCGAGGAATTTACTTTCAAGTACGCCGCGGGCCGAGATTCGGCTGGACTGTTTAGAAACCCAGGCGCCAATCTGACTGTCGCGCGGTCGGCTGTGGAAATATTTCACCACTTCGAGCGTAGAGAGGCGCTCTGCCTTGCCGGTAACCATCACCTGGCGCTCAAGCATATGCCACGGGAAGAGCAGGCTAATACGCGGATTATTTTCCAGGTGATGCGCTTTACGACTACCAAGGTTGGTGTAGAACACCAGCCCTTTCTCGTCATAATGCTTAAGAAGAACGATGCGTTGATACGGCTGACCGTTTTCATCAACCGTGGCAACGACCATCGCCGTCGGGTCGGCCAGTTTCGCTTCGCAGGCCTGTTTCAGCCAGCGTTCAAAAAGCACCAGCGGTTCGGCGGGAAGATCCTGGCGGCGCAGACCGCCTTTGGTGTATTCACGGCGCAGATGCGCAATTTGCTGTAGTTCGTCGTTATCTGACATGGCGTTAGCTGAAAGTGAGATTGGGTGGCGCTATTGTGCGCGCCCCCTTCAAAAATCTCAACGCTTCGGATTTTCCAGCTGACAATTGTTCAGCACAATGCGGTCTCGCTTATAGACGGTGGCGCTGTCACCTTTTGACCAGAAGACGTAGATCCCATCCGTGTAACGCGCCCCGGAGGCGGACATCCCCTGCTTCAGCGTCAACAACTTATTGTCATAAACAAAGCTGGCTTCCTGGCGAGTGTTGTTCAGCTTCACCGTCAGCGGTTTTTCATCACAACGATATTCCAGCTTATCGGTTTGCATACGCTCAACGAACTGGTTATAGACGCTGCATCCGGTCATAAGAAAAGGTACAGCAATGAGAAGAAGTTTTTTCATGGGCAGATTCCGAAGACTATCCTGGTCCTGGAGGGCCTAACCGCCCTCCTGTTTTTCCCTATTTTACGGGTTATGCCTCCCGCTGAATTTCAGTTAACTCTGATTATGGCGCGGATTTGCCGGGAAAATAGCACCGAGGACGCTCGCCTCTCGCGCACCGGTTACGGAGGGTAAATTCCCGGGCAGACCGGCAACCGTACGCCAGGCAAGCCAGGCGAAGGCCAGCGCTTCCATGTCGTCTCCGCTGATCCCGGCTTCGTCAGTGGTCGTGACTTCGGTGCCCGGCAGCAGGGCGGCGAGGCGTGCCATCAGGAGGGGGTTGCGGCTTCCGCCTCCGCATACCAGCAGACGCTCGCACCCGCCGCTGAGCAACACCTGTTCAGAAATCGACACGGCGGTAAGCTCAGTCAGCGTAGCCTGCACATCCTGAGGCGCAAGGCCGGGGAAGCGTGCCAGATGACGTTCAAGCCAGCCGTAGTTGAAATACTCTCGCCCCGTGCTTTTCGGCGCTGGCAGGGCAAAGAATGGATCGCTTAACAGGGCTTGCAGCAAGGGAAGGATCACTTTCCCCTGGCTGGCCCACTGCGCGTCTTTGTCGTAGGGTTTACCGTTCTGACGCCAGATCCAGGCATCCATTAGCATATTACCGGGCCCGGTATCGTATCCACGCACGGGCTGCCCGGGAATGAGCATCGACAGGTTGGCAATCCCGCCAATGTTCAGAACCATTCTGCGCTCCACCGGGTGCGCCAGCAGCGCCTGATGAAATGCCGGAACCAGCGGCGCCCCCTGCCCGCCGAGGGCCATATCGCGTCGACGGAAATCCCCCACCACCGTCACGCCGGTTTTTGCCACAATCTGGTTATTATCGCCAATTTGCATCGTGTGCGGCGCCTCGCCGACAGGTTCATGCCAGACGGTCTGCCCATGGCAGCCTATTGCCACGACATCCTGCGGATGAAGTCTTTCTTGCTGCATCAGGGCCAGTACCGCATCAGCAAACAGCGATCCCAGACGCACATCCAGTTGGCCCAGTTGGGAAAGCGTCAGCTGTTGCCCCTGGCAGATGCTCAGGATCTCTTCTTTTAACGAGACCGGAATAGGCCAGGTCAGGCTTGCCTGCTGCGCCACCATGTTTTCATCAATGGCGGCCAGAACGACATCCACACCGTCAAGACTGGTACCAGACATCACACCGATATAGCGACCCGATTTCATGCGCTTTCCTTACGTTACATGGGCTAAGTGCAACCACTCCATCATAAATAACGCTGCTTTGCTATCCGGTGATAATATTTTTTAACAATCTCAGACCTGTAGCACAGACGGTTTTTGTTTATGTCCCGTTAAGCCCCGTTCAGGTAAAATTTATCTATTCGGCATGCAAAGATATGAACTGTGGTCAGGAATGCCATATAATTTAGCCATAACGGATGCCCCAACCGGGCGTTTTTTGGTGAACAGGAGAGTCAAATGATTTTACGTGTACTGGGCGTTTCGCTGATTGGTTTAACACTGGCGGGTTGTGTGAACGACAATTCACTCTCCGGCGACGTATATAGTGCTTCTGAAGCTAAACAGGTACAGAACGTGACCTACGGTACTATCGTTAATGCCCGTCCTGTTCAGATTCAGGGTGGTGATGACACGAACGTCGTGGGCGCAATCGGTGGTGCTGTGCTGGGTGGTTTCCTGGGTAACACCATTGGTGGCGGCACCGGTCGCTCTCTGGCTACCGCAGCAGGCGCAGTTGCAGGCGGCGTAGCGGGTCAGGGCGTTCAGGGTACGATGAACAAAACTCAGGGCGTTGAGCTGGAAATCCGTAAAGACGATGGCAGCACCATTATGGTTGTGCAGAAACAGGGTAATACTCGCTTCTCTGCAGGCCAGCGTGTTGTACTGGCAAGCAACGGTAGCCAGGTCACCGTCTCCCCGCGTTAATATCCCGACGGATGCGGTCCTTTCGGGCCGCATCCATTTACAAAAACTATCATTTTAAAAAATGTATTTATAAAAATACATTCACACGGCGTATAATTAATTCCCTCTGATATTGTTCCTGCGCAAAGTATTTTTTATTTCCCTCCTTTAGACTCGTCTGATTCTCTTTTTCCTCTTTTTAATTTTTTAACATTCTATGCTTGCGAACTGTCGATTTGTAATGAACCGCTTTGTGGCCTTTGCACTTGGGTGCATTTTTATCATTGCCGTGTTACAAGGTTGTTTTATAAAACTTGTTGAATGGGTTCCTTCATTCTCTCCGCTATTTTTCCCTACGCTCACTATTTTTCTTCTGGTATTCCATCTGTTTATCGCCTGTTTTATGGCAATGAAATACTGGTGTGATAAAAAACGGCTATATCTCGTTCCGATTGCGTCAGCCTTTGCCGGTTCAGCACTGCTGATGGTGGGTACGCTATCCAGTTTTCCAGGTTGGCTGGATCTCTATCAGTTCAACGAGGCGAACTATAATGACGCGATGATCTTTTATATGTTCCGACACCTCTTAATGGCGGTGCTCATGATGGCCTCAGCCTTACTTTATACGCTTCGCGTTTCCCCCCTTTCACGAAGCACCCACATCGGTATTGTTGTCGGATCGGCTCTCTTTACGGGCTGCATGCTTTGGCTGGCGTGGTTCTATTCCAGCCATTCCACGACGTTAACCCTGGATCTTGTGGATAATGAAACCCGGCAGTTCATGATTCTCTGGAGCCAGACCATCAACATCATTTTGGTCATTCTTTGGGTTGTCACATTAATCACCCTGATGGTCGTGACCCGGATAAGAAATTTGTTCTGGGCGGGCGGCAATTTTTTATGCGTCTGTTATGTCGTCACGCTGTTAATGCTGTTGTTAGGTGGATACGTAGAAGATGTATCATGGTACCGCGCCCGGTTATTCGAAACTGTCGCGACATTAATGATTATTTTCATTTTGCTTTCCGACGTCTTTAATTTGTATCGTGACTCGCACGTCAAATACCAGCAGTCATATCAAAATTCAATCCGCGACCCGCTTACCCGTCTTTATAATCGCAGCTATTTTTATGATTCATTAAACTACGCCCTCAGCACTGCAACGGAGGCACACCCGGTATCGGTGGTAGTAAGCGACCTTGACCGTTTCAAGCGTATCAACGACTGTTACGGGCATTTGCAGGGAGATAAGGTATTACAGTTCGTCTCTAATCTGCTGACGGATTCCGTGCGCCCCCAGGATATCGCGGCCCGAATCGGTGGTGAAGAGTTTGTGTTGATGCTGACAAATACCCCTTCAGACGCCGCGAGGCAGGTGGCCGAGCGCATTCGCCTCAAGCTGAGCGGGTTTGATAAAGCCAGCAGCGGCGGTCATCTGCCGGAACCTATTACCATCAGCATGGGCGTATTCACCGCAACCTCGCCGGAAACCAGTGCGGAAACCTGCGTGGAGAGCGCGGATAAAGCCATGTATGAGGCAAAAGAGACAGGGCGCAATCGGGTGGTGGTGTTCAGATAATAAGAAAGGCCTTGATTTCGCAAGGCCTTTACGTTCGGTCAGTCGCGAGACTGCAGATCGTGGATGTTCTGCTCAAGACGGGCGATGAGTCCTATCAGCATCTCCAGCTCAGCGGGGGAAATACCTTCAAGGATCTCCCCACGCGTTTTACTGATGACAGCTTCCATCTCAGTAATAATCGGGGCCGCTTTTTCCGTCAATTTGATCCGCTTGGCGCGACGGTCGCTGGCGCAGGTTTGTCGGGAGATAAGTCCCTTCTCTTCCAGTTGGTCAAGAGTGCGCACCAGTGACGGCTGCTCAATGCCAATCGCTTTTGCCAGTTGGATCTGTGACTGGTCGGGCGGGAGCTGATGAATGTTATGCAGCGTAACCCAGTGCGTCTGCGTGAGTTCCAGAGGTTTCAGGCGATGGTCAATCAGAGCACGCCAGATGCGTACCAACCTTGCCAGATCAGAACCTAATGGCGATTCCAATTTCATCTCCTTATAATTAGCTTGCTAAGTGATTATAGTGATTTTAGAATAGTTTGCAGTATTTGTATTGCCAAAACAAATGCAATCACGGTATTCATCATTCCTGAAAGGATGATTTACACTGAACGGTAATGCGCCATCGCATTGAAATATGCCATTGTGGCCCTCACCCCACTGCAAAGGATCACTGCTTGTGACGTTCTTTTCCCTCTCCGCAGGGTTGCCCCTCCAGGATCTGATTGTCGGCGCATCGGTCTACTTTCCGCCACTGTTTAAAGCCGTGATGGTCGGTTTTGTGATCTGGCTCATTGCGCATCGTCTGCTGCGCGACTGGATGTATTCCGGTGAAATCTGGCACCCGATGTTAATGGATCTCTCCCTGTTTACCCTTTCCGTCTGTCTTGGCCTTGCCGTGTTAACCGTGTGGTGAGAATAGCATTGAAAACGTTAAAATATTTTTCCACTCTTTTCGTTTTAGCGCTGGCGCTTATGGCCGGCTGGTGGCTCTGGAATTATTACATGCAGTCGCCCTGGACGCGTGACGGCAAGATCCGCGCAGAACAGGTCAGCATCACGCCACAGGTGTCCGGCAGTATCAGCGCGCTGCTGGTGAAGGACAACCAGTTCGTTCATGCGGGCGATGTGTTATTCCGCATCGATGAGACCCCTTTCCACATTGCGGTGCTCAATGCCCAGGCGCAGCTCGCAAAAGCTCAATCAGATCTGGCAAAAGCCAATAACGAAGCCGAACGTCGCCGACATCTGTCGAGGAATTACATCTCTGCGGAAGATCTCGATACCGCCAATATCAATGTAAAAGCCATGCAGGCCAGCCTGAAGGTTGCAGAGGCAACGCTGAAACAGGCCGAGTGGCAACTGACCCAGACCGTTGTCAAAGCTCCGGTGGATGGATGGATCACGAGCCTGTCGACCCGTGTGGGGGATTACGCCACCACAGGCCAGCCGGTCTTTGCCCTGGTAGATAGCCACTCTTTCTATGTTGTAGGTTATTTTGAAGAGACCAAGCTGCGCCATATCCGCGAGGGTGCGCCTGCCCGGATCACGCTTTACAGCGGTGCAGAAAAGTTACAGGGTCACGTTAGTAGCATAGGTCGGGCAATTTACGATCAGAGCGTGGAAACCGATTCTGGTCTGGTGCCTGACATCAAACCCAACGTACCGTGGGTGCGTCTGGCTCAGCGGGTGCCTGTTCGCGTCGAGTTAGAGCAACTGCCGAAAGACATTACTCTGGTCTCTGGCACAACCTGCACCGTCGCCATCGGATCGCGATGATGAACCTGGGAGCTTTCTCCTGGCGCAATACGCCGTGGATAAAAGCGACACGGCCGCAGTGGCGTTACGCGCTGCGTAACGGCATCGCCATGTGCCTTGCGCTTACGGTTGCCTATTATCTGAATCTGGATGAGCCTTACTGGGCGATGACCTCTGCGGCGGTCGTCAGCTTCCCTACCGTCGGGGGCGTTATCAGTAAAAGCCTCGGGCGCGTGGCGGGTAGCCTGCTGGGTGCGACCGCTGCACTGCTTCTTGCCGGCCATACCCTGAACGATCCCTGGCTCTTTCTGTTAAGCATGTCGGCATGGCTGGGGCTGTGCACCTGGGCCTGCGCCCATTTTACCAACAACGTTGCGTACGCGTTTCAACTGGCAGGTTACACCGCAGCCATTATCGCCTTTCCGGTCGTCAACGTGCTGGATACCACCGAGCTATGGGACATCGCCCAGGCACGCGTATGTGAAGTGATGGTCGGCATTCTGTGCGGCGGCGTCATGATGATGATCCTGCCCAGCACCTCGGATGGCACTACGCTTATCACCGCCCTTAAAACGATGCACGCGCGTTTGCTGGAACATGCCAGCCTGCTCTGGCAGCCTGATAGCAGCGATAACATCCGTCTAGCACACGAAAAGGTCATCGGCCAGATCCTGACCATGAACCTGTTACGCATCCAGGCATTCTGGAGCCACTACCGTTTTCGTCTCCAGAACACGCTCCTGAACTATTTACTGCACCAGCAATTGCGGATGACGAGTGCGATCTCAAGCCTTCGCCGGATGTTGCTGAACTGGCCTGCGCCGCCAGCCCATACCCGGGAAGTTATCGAGGCGCTGCTCGCCGCCCTTGCGCGTCCGGATACCGATATCTATACCGTGGCCCGCATTATCGCGCCGCTCGCCCCAACGGATGAATATGATTACCGGCACCGCGCCTTCTGGCAGCGTCTGAACTATTTCTGCCGCCTGTATCTGCGCAGCAGCCGCTGGTTAAAAGCCGTCGAAAATGCCACGCCCGTCACCGAATTTTCCGTTCCCGGTAGCCCAGCTCTGGCGCGCCATACCGACGCAATGGAGGCGCTGTGGAGCGGTTTTCGTACGTTTTGCGCGTTGACGGCCGTGGGCGCATGGGCCATCACCACGCAATGGGATGCGGGCAGTGCAGCCCTGACGCTTGCGGCAATCAGCTGCGTGCTCTATTCCGTCGCAGCTTCCCCGTTTAATTCCCTGACGCTTCTGCTGCGTACGCTGGTACTGCTGTCGCTGTTCAGCTTCGTGGTAAAATTTGGTTTGATGGTGCAGATAACCGACCTCTGGCAATTTCTGCTGTTTCTCTTCCCGCTATTAACCACCATGCAGTTGCTCAAACTGCAAATGCCAAAACTGGCCGGTCTGTGGGGGCAGTTGATTGTTTTTATGGGCTCATTTATCTCTGTAACGAATCCTCCGGTTTACGATTACGCTGATTTTCTCAACGATAACCTGGCGAAGATCCTCGGCGTGGGGCTGGCGTGGCTGGCTTTCGCCGTGCTACGCCCGGGCTCGGATGCGCGTAAAAGCCGCAGGCATATTCGTGAGCTGCGCAGGGGTTTTGTCGATCAACTGAGTCGCAGCCCGCATCTGCGTGAAAGCGAGTATGAATCGCTGGTTTACCATCATGTCAGCCAGCTGAACAACAGCCAGGATTCACTCTCCCGTCGCTGGCTACTGCGCTGGGGCGTGGTGCTGCTGAACTGTTCGCACGTGGTGTGGCAGCTGCGTGCCTGGGAGACGCGTTCCGACCCGCTTTCGCAGGTCCGCGATAATTGTATTTCCATGCTCCGCGATGTGATGAGCGAGCGCGGAGTTCAGCAACGCCCCCTGAGCGTCACGCTCGCCGAGCTTCAGCGTATTTGCGACGCTCTGGCGCACCACCATCAGCCTGCGGCCCGCGATCTGGCGTCCATTATCTGGCGGCTGCACTGCTCCCTGTCACAGCTTGAACAGGCGCCGCCACCCGGAACAATTGGCGATCAGATCACGCCGCAGGCATAGCGCGCCCCGCCGCCGCCAAGCGGTTTAGGTTGATCGGACATGTTATCGCCGCCCACATGGACCATCAGCGCCTTGCCTTTGACCTCGTCAATCTTTTTCAGCCGGGGCGCAACAACCGGATCGGTGGCTTTACCGTCGTTATTCACCACCAGCACCGGCAGATCGCCGAGGTGCCCCATACCTTCCGGGCCTTCATGCTTACCAGAGTTGTGCGGATCCAGATGCCCCCCAGCGGCCTCAGCGGCTGAAGGTTTCCCCTCTTTCATTGCAGGTTGACAGCTGCCTTTGGCATGAACGTGAAAACCATGTTCACCGGGTGGAAGGGCCTTGAGATCGGGAGCAAATTCCAGCCCTTTATCGGTTTCGGTGATTTTCACCGTCCCGATGGACTGGCCTACTCCCTGAGAAGTGACGAGATTCATTTCAACTTCTTCGCTGGCTGCCTGCGCTCCTGCGCAAACAACCAGCGTGACCACTGCCAGAGCAAAACGCTTCATATGACCTCCACGGGTTATTTTTTGCACCTTAAGTCTATACCAGAGGCGCAGATTTCACCGGAAAGTCAGACTCCACGCACTCAGGGTACGTCGTAGCCCAGCGCCGCCTTGCGGATGCGGAACCACTGCTGACGCGTCATATCCAGCTCTTCAGCAACAAGCGCAGCGCGGACGCGCTCAATTTTGCCGGAGCCGATAATCGGCAGCGGTTTAGACGGCAGGCGCAGGATCCAGGCGTAAACCACCTGCTCAATACTCTCCGCATTCAGTTCGCGGGCCACGGTTTCAAGCTCGTTACGCAGCGGCTGGAAGGCCTCATCGTTAAACAGGCGGCCGCCTCCCAGGCAAGACCAGGCCATCGGACGAATGCGTAACTGTTGCAGCTGATCGAGCGTTCCGTCCAGCAGCAGCGGCTGGTGAACAGGCGAGATCTCCACCTGATTCGTCGCCAGCGTAAACGGCAGGCGAGACTGCAATAGCGCAAACTGTGCTGGGGTGAAGTTAGACACGCCAAAATGACGCACTTTGCCGCTCTGGTGTAGCGTCAGGAACGCTTCCGCAACCTCATCCGCTTCCATCAATGGATCGGGACGGTGGATAAGCAGCAGGTCGATACGATCGGTGGCCAGGTTGACCAGTGACTGCTCGGCGCTTTTAACGATATGCGCGCTGTCAGTGATGTAATGCCCAAGTGCATGCTCCGGTTTTGCTGTGGTGGCAATACCGCATTTGGTCACAATCTCCATACGTTCACGCAGCGCTGGCGCACGCTTCAGCGCTTCGCCAAAAGCGGCCTCGCACTGATAGCCGCCATAAATATCAGCGTGATCGACGGTGGTGATCCCGAGATCGAGATGCTCTTCTATAAAGTCCGCCAGCTGGACCGGAGACATATTCCAGTCCATAAGGCGCCAGTAGCCCATAACGAATCGGGAGAATTCCGGGCCCTGCGGGGCAAGGGTAATACGCTGAACCATAACATTTTCCTCAAGGAAGTCATGTCACCAGTATACGCAATTACCCTGCTAAAACAGTGAAGGTTGCTGAGGTTCTTCGGTTTCAACCGCTTTGTTTGCACGAATTTTGCGCAGCAGACGTTGTCGGCAGAGCCGTAAGACCTCCTGCTTTTGCGCGTCGCTGAAATTTTGCCAGTTAAAACGTTCATCGCGTGTGCGCATGCAGCCACGGCAGTATCCTCGTTCATCAACCTGGCAAATACCCCGGCACGGGCTCTGGACAGGGAAAAATTCCAGTTGCTCTGCCACACCTACCTCCAGAACGTCATTATTCCCTACAGTGAAGACCCTAAATGGCCTGCATGCAAGGAGTGTCCGTCACAAACAGGGCATTAAGGTTTCGCTAATCTTCCCTTCTTATACTCGCCGCATTGATATAATGAATGGTCTGGTCATCATGTGGCTCACTAAAAAGTTACACTGTAACGATACGAAATTTACCCTCGCCTGTGCGCTTTTCTTCACCGTGTTCAATGCGCTGTTTATCCAGCGCAGCTGGTCAATTATCGCACCTGCCCGTCTGCACGACGTGCTTTTTGCCGCCAGTGTGCCGCTGGTTCTGTTCTGCGGCTGGGTCATTGTTTTTAGCCTGCTGAATATTCCCTTTATTCGCAAGCCGCTCATGATTGCCCTGACCATAGGATGCGCCGCCGCGACCTGGTTTATGTATACCTATGGCGCGGTTATCGATCAGAACATGATTGTGAACGTGTTTGAGACTAACTCCCAGGAAGCGACAGCCCTGGTAACGCCGCAGCTGATCCTGTGGCTGGCCGTCGCGGGTCTGGTCCCTTCCGTCATCTTAGCCCTGACGCGCATTCGAACCGGAAAATGGTGGTATGCCCTGCTAACACGTTTCGCCGCTATACTCGGTGCGCTGCTGGTGATCATTCTCGTCGCGGCAGTGTTCTATAAAGACTATGCTTCGCTGTTCCGCAATAACAAAAGCATCGTCAAAATGGTCACTCCGGCGAACTACGTGAGCGCCGTTGTGAAGTACAGCAAAATGCGCTGGTTTGCCGGCGACCAGACGCTGGTCCGCATTGGCGAGGATGCCCATAAAGGGGCGCTGATTTCCGGCCAACGTAAGAAAACCGTGCTGGTTCTGGTGGTGGGTGAAGCCTCCCGCGCTGCAAACTATTCGTTAAATGGTTACCCCCGTGAAACCAACCCCGAGCTGAAAAAGCGGGATGTCATCAACTTCCCACAGGCCTCCTCCTGTGGCACGGAAACCGCCGTTTCCGTCCCCTGCATGTTCTCCGGCATGACGCGAAAAAAATATGACGCGGACCTCGCCCATCATCAGGAAGGACTGCTCGATGTGCTTAACCACGCCGGGTTCAACCTGCTGTGGCGCGACAATGACGGCGGGTGTAAAGGTGCCTGCGACCGCGTGCCGCACACGGATATGACCCAGTGGAAACTGGAACAGTTCTGTAAGGACAAATCCTGTATCGACGACGTCAACCTGTACCGCCTGGACAACGTGCTGGACGGAATAAAGCAGGATACCGTACTGGTTATACACCTGATGGGCAGCCACGGTCCGGCTTATTACAACCGTTACCCGGACCGCTTCCGGAAATTCACCCCAACCTGCGATACCAATGAAATTCAGGATTGCGATCATCAGTCGCTGATCAATACCTATGACAACTCGATTCTGTATACCGATAGCGTGCTCAGCCGAACCATCGACGCGCTAAAAGCCCGGAAGGCCAGTATGAACACAGCGCTCATTTACCTCTCCGATCACGGCGAATCGCTGGGCGAAAGCGGAATTTACCTGCACGGTACGCCGTATATGCTGGCCCCGGAGCAGCAAACGCATATTCCGTTTATGTTCTGGCTCTCCCCGGACTATGCGAAAAACTTCGGCGTAAACACGGATTGCCTGCGTAACCATGCTGCAAAAGAGGCAGTTTCACAGGACAATTTGTTTGCCACGGTTCTGGGCATGATGGACGTGAAATCAGTGGTTTATCAGCCGCAGCTGGATATTTTGTCGCAATGTCGTCGCTAAGCGGGCTTGCATTAGACCGAACGGTCTATTAGAGTAAGAGCATGAGCAGACATACAGAACACGATACACGAGAACATTTGCTGGCTACCGGCGAGCGCCTTTGCATGCATCGCGGGTTTACCGGTATGGGGCTGAGTGAGTTATTAAAAACCGCTGAAGTGCCTAAGGGATCGTTTTATCACTATTTTCGATCCAAAGAGGCGTTTGGCGTAGCCATGCTGGAGCGGCACTACGCCAGCTACCATCAGCGTCTGGCAGCCCACTTCGCCAGCGGCGAAGGTGACTACCGGGATCGTGTTCTGAACTACTATCAGGAAACGCTGACGCAGTTCTGTCAGCAGGGCATCATCAGCGGGTGCCTGACGGTAAAACTGTCTGCCGAAGTGTGCGATCTCTCCGAAGATATGCGCACCGCCATGGATAAAGGGGCCAGCGGCGTAATCGCTCTGCTGGCTCAGGCGCTGGAAAAAGGCCGCGATGAAACAACGCTCTCCTTCTCCGGCGATCCGCTCACGCAGGCACAGGTGCTCTATTCCCTCTGGTTAGGCGCCAACCTGCAGGCAAAAATGTCTCGCAGCGCCGTGCCGCTCGAAAGCGCGCTGGCGCATGTGAAAAACTGTATTACCGCGCCTGGCGTGTAGCCGGCGTTTTTATTTACCCTTTTACTAGTCGACTGGTCTACTCAGGAGCCATTATGTCCGCTGAAAAGCTATTTACCCCACTGAAAGTGGGTGCCGTTACTGCCCCAAACCGCGTGTTTATGGCCCCACTTACCCGTCTGCGCAGCATCGAGCCGGGAGATATCCCAACGCCATTGATGGGTGAGTATTACCGTCAGCGCGCCAGCTCGGGCCTGATTATTTCCGAAGCCACGCAGATTTCTGCCCAGGCTAAAGGCTACGCCGGTGCGCCGGGTCTTCACAGCCCGGAACAGATCGCCGCGTGGAAAAAAATCACCGCAGGCGTTCATGCTGAAGATGGCCGTATTGCGGTTCAGCTGTGGCACACCGGTCGTATCTCGCACAGCAGCATCCAGCCTGGCGGTCAGGCGCCCGTTTCTGCCTCTGCCCTGAATGCGAATACCCGCACTTCCCTGCGCGATGAAAACGGTAATGCTATTCGTGTCGACACCACCACGCCACGCGCGCTTGAGCTGGACGAGATCCCGGGTATCGTGAATGATTTCCGTCAGGCCGTCGCCAACGCCCGTGAAGCGGGCTTCGACCTGGTTGAGCTGCACTCTGCGCACGGCTACCTGCTGCACCAGTTCCTGTCACCGTCTTCCAATCAGCGTACCGACCAGTACGGCGGCAGCGTTGAAAACCGCGCGCGTCTGGTGCTTGAAGTGGTAGATGCCGTGTGTAATGAGTGGAGCGCAGATCGCATTGGTATTCGAGTTTCCCCAATTGGTACCTTCCAGAACGTCGACAACGGTCCGAACGAAGAAGCGGATGCGCTGTATCTGATTGAAGAGCTGGCTAAACGCGGTATCGCGTATCTGCACATGTCCGAGCCGTACTGGGCAGGCGGCAAGCCCTACAGCGAAGCCTTCCGCCAGAAAGTTCGCGAGCGCTTCCACGGCGTGATTATCGGGGCGGGCGCTTATACGGCAGAGAAAGCCGAGGATCTGATCGGTAAAGGTCTGATCGACGCCGTGGCCTTTGGCCGTGATTACATTGCTAACCCGGATCTGGTTGCCCGTTTGCAGAAGAAAGCCGAACTGAACCCGCAGCGCCCTGAAAGCTTCTATGGCGGCGGCGCGGAAGGTTATACCGACTACCCTTCACTGTAATCCCGCTTTGTACATTGATAGCGGCGACCTTTCGCCGCTATACTAAAACATCGTTTCTGTTCAAAAAGATAATCCATTCCACTGGTTAATGAGGAAATTATGCGCCTACTTCACACCATGCTGCGTGTTGGCGACCTGCAACGTTCCATCGATTTCTACACTAACGTTCTGGGCATGAAGCTGCTGCGCACCAGCGAAAATCCGGAATATAAATACTCTCTGGCGTTTGTCGGTTACGGCCCGGAATCTGAAGAAGCGGTCATCGAGCTGACCTACAACTGGGGCGTGGACAGCTACGAGCTGGGTACGGCTTACGGCCACATCGCGCTGGAAGTGGATAATGCGGCTGAAGCCTGCGAACGTATCCGCAGCAATGGCGGTAACGTCACCCGTGAAGCCGGTCCGGTTAAAGGTGGCACCACCGTGATTGCGTTTGTTGAAGATCCGGACGGGTATAAAATCGAACTGATCGAAGCTAAAGACGCTGGTCGCGGTCTGGGCAATTGATCCCGCAGGGCGCACTATGCGCCCGTTGTTTTGCTGCATCCCCTCTCAAAATTTGCCATAATGCGCACTGCTTTTTCCCCCTTGTAAGAGACCCTGATGTCCGATAACGCTCAATTTACCGGTCTGTGCGACCGTTTTCGTGGTTTTTATCCCGTTGTCATTGATGTAGAAACAGCCGGATTTAACGCTAAAACCGATGCGCTGCTTGAAATTGCCGCCATCACGCTGAAGATGGATGAACAGGGCTGGCTTGTACCGGACACCACGCTGCATTTCCACGTTGAACCCTTTGAAGGGGCAAACTTACAGCCAGAGGCGCTGGCCTTTAACGGTATCGATCCGACAAACCCGCTGCGCGGGGCGGTAAGCGAATACGAGGCGCTGCACGCCATTTTCAAAATGGTGCGCAAAGGCATGAAAGAGAATGACTGTAGCCGCGCCATCATGGTGGCCCACAACGCTACGTTCGATCACAGCTTCACCATGGCTGCCGCCGAGCGCGCCTCGCTAAAGCGTAATCCATTCCATCCGTTTGTGACCTTCGACACCGCCGCGCTGAGCGGCCTGGCGCTGGGGCAAACCGTGCTCTCTAAAGCCTGCATCACGGCGGGTATTGCGTTTGACGGCACTCAGGCGCATTCCGCGTTATACGATACCGAGCGTACGGCGGAGCTGTTCTGTGAGATCGTCAACCGCTGGAAACGTCTGGGTGGCTGGCCGCTGCCGATGGGCGACGAGGCCGATCTTCAATCGTAGACTGGGTAATCAACAGCCCCACAGGACAAAAAAAAGCGACCAACATAATGTGGTCGCTTTTTTATATCCGCAGAAAACTTATTCTGCGTCCGGCTCTTCGGTTTTATACTTCGCCGCAGTCTCTTTGATCAGCTGTTGCAGTTCGCCGCGCTGATACATTTCAATCAGAATATCACAGCCGCCAACCAGTTCACCGTCAACCCACAGCTGTGGGAAGGTCGGCCAGTTTGCGTATTTTGGCAGCTCAGCGCGGATGTCCGGGTTTTGCAGGATATCAACGTAAGCAAAACGCTCACCACAGGCGGACAGCGCCTGAACCGCTTGCGCGGAGAAGCCGCAGCTTGGCAGCTTCGGAGAACCTTTCATGTACAGGAGAATCGGGTTTTCAGCGATCTGGCGCTGAATTTTTTCAATAGTGGTGCTCATGTCTTGCTTCCTTTAACTTCTGTTACGGCATCAGTCTGACATTGTAGCGGGTCAGGCCGACATCGGAAAATAACATTTTTGTCACGTCTCATTATTTTATCCGCTATCGCGTAAAGTTGCATTGATAATGACGTTTAAGGCTGCGCGCCGTGCGGTTTTGCTTAAGGAGCGAACAAGAGTGCGACAGAATGGTGAATTTTTTTGCACTTGCTAACGAAACACATTTTTTGAATGAAAAATGCTATTAACTTATTCCGATTTTATGGATTAGAATCGACTGGTTTTGTAAATCTCATGCGGGTATGTATTTTGGCTCGCACTTATCAGGGGACTGCCCAGTGGCGCGGATAACTAAAATCTCGATGACGCTCTGTGCTTTACTGTTTACCACACTCTCATTTACGCCAGCGGCGAACGCCTCCGAACAGGCACGGCATTCTGCTGTACAAAAAACGCATCTGGCAAAAACCACAGAACGTAAGAAAAAAACCACCAGCAAAACAGTAAAGAAGAAAACCACCGCTCACACCAAAAAAACCCCCTCCAGTAAAACCAAAACTCTCCGTTCCGGCACGCACAAAACCACCCGTACGACCGCCAGCCTGGTGAATGATAAATGCACCGTGCGCAAAGGCCATAAAACGAAATGCGCCAAAGTGACGAAGCTGGCTGACGTGCATAAAGCGCGTATGCAGAAAGCGCAAAAAACGGCGATGAATAAACTGATGGGGCAAATAGGTAAACCATATCGCTGGGGTGGCACCTCTCCGCGCACCGGTTTTGACTGTAGTGGGCTGGTTTATTATGCCTATAAAGATCTGGTGAAGTTTCGCATTCCGCGCACCGCCAATGAGATGTACCATCTGCGCGACGCCGCGCCTGTAAACCGTGGCGAACTGCAAAATGGCGACCTGGTGTTCTTCCGCACCCAGGGACGCGGCACGGCCGATCACGTTGGGGTGTATGTGGGTAACGGTAAATTTATCCAGTCACCGCGCAGCGGTCAGGACATTCAGATCACCTCCCTCAGTGAAGATTACTGGGTGCGCCACTATGTGGGTGCGCGCCGAGTGATGACGCCAAAAACCATTCGCTAGACCCTGCCCTGCCGCCTCCGTGGCGGGGTAAGTTCCTCTTTTGCATACCCTTTCAATTTGCTATTCTGTCCTTGTTGTCTGTAGGGTTATTGGCAACGTATAAAACTATAAGGAGAGTAGCAATGTCGTTCGAATTACCTGCACTACCGTATGCAAAAGACGCCCTGGCTCCGCACATTTCTGCGGAAACCCTGGAGTACCATTACGGCAAGCATCACCAGACCTATGTCACCAACCTGAATAACCTGATCAAGGGCACCGATTTTGAAGGCAAAACGCTGGAAGAGATTGTGCGCAGTTCAGACGGTGGCGTATTCAACAACGCCGCCCAGGTGTGGAACCACACCTTCTACTGGCACTGCCTGGCTCCAAATGCAGGCGGAGAACCTACCGGTGAGCTGGCCGCAGCGATTAACGCCGCGTTCGGCAGTTTCGCGGATTTCAAAGCGAAATTTACTGACGCAGCCGTTAAAAACTTTGGCTCCGGCTGGACCTGGCTGGTAAAAGAGGCTGATGGCAAACTGGCTATCGTTTCCACTTCTAATGCGGGTACCCCTCTGACCACCAGCGCAACGCCGCTGATGACCGTGGACGTATGGGAACACGCCTATTACATTGATTACCGTAATGCGCGCCCGAACTACCTGGAACATTTCTGGGCACTGGTTAACTGGGAATTTGTTGCGAAGAACTTCGCCGCATAAGGGACACGCAGAAGGGGCAACCCTTCTGCGTTTTTATTTATTCCGCCGTACACACCGCTTCTGGCTGTTTACGCCCGGACATCAACACCAGCAGCAAGCCGAGTGCGGCGATGATCGCCCCCATCACCGGCACAAAGCTGTAACCTAAACCACCGGAAATCACCGCCCCGCCCGCTGCGGCTCCCAGCGCATTTCCCAGGTTAAACGCACCGATATTCACGGATGATGAGAGCCCCGGCGCCTCATGCGCAACACGCATCACGCGCATCTGCAACGGCGGCACCACGGCAAAGGTTGCGGCGCCCCACACCACCATGGCAACCGCGGCGCCCACTTCGTTACGCGCCAGCCACGGGATCGCCACCATGATGACAATCAGCAGCGTTAAAAAACCTTTCAGCGTCCCGCTGACGGAGCGATCTGCAAATTTCCCGCCGAGATAGTTGCCAATCGAGAACCCGACACCAATCAGCACCAGCATCGCGGTAACAAAGAGTGGCGTTGCGTGGGTTATGTCGTGCAGCACCGGGGAGATATAGGTGTAGAGCGTAAACATCGCCCCTGCCCCCAGCACCGTGGTGAGCAGCGCGGACAACACCTGAGGACGCATCAGCACCGCCAGCTCTTTACGTACTTCCGGACGTTCTCCCGCACTCCCTTTGGGCAGCGAGAAGAACAGCGCGACCATCGCGACCACGCCCAGTCCGGCGGTTGCGAGGAAAGACATACGCCAGCCGATGGCTTCTCCGAGCCAGGTGGCAGCGGGAACGCCGCCGATATTAGCGATGGTGAGGCCCATAAACATAGTGGCTACCGCGCTGGCCTGCTTATGTTTTGGCACTACGCTTGCGGCAACAACCGAGCCCAGCCCGAAGAAAGCGCCGTGGTTCAGGCTGGTCAGAATACGGGAAAGCATCAGCGTGGTGTAATCCGGCGAAATCGCGGAAAGCACATTTCCGAGAGTAAAAATTGCCATCAGGAAAATCAGCGCATTGCGTCGCGCGCGGTGCGAAAGCAGCAGCGTCATCAGCGGTGCGCCCACCATCACGCCGATCGCATAGGCGCTAATCAACATACCGGCCGCAGGGATAGAGACGTCCACACCCCGGGCGATAACAGGCAATAACCCCATCGGGGAGAATTCAGTGGTGCCAATCCCAAAGGCGCCAATCGCCAGGGCCAGCAGGGGAAAATTGATTTTCATGAAAAGACTCCGGATACCGTGCCGTTACCCGGCACAGACTAAGAAGGCAAAAGCATGACATCAATCACAAAAAATGAGAAGTTAACATTTTGGCAAAAGATTTTTGCCGGAGAGGTAACAATAGCGGCAAGGGAGGGAGAAGACTCTCCCTCCACCTAAATCAGTGCAGCGCAGCGGTTAAACCACCCGCAACAATCAGGGCAAGAACAACAATGGTGGTAAACAGCGAAAACTTCAGATCGGTACTCATCAATTTTTCTCCTTTTATTCACCCTACGAAAAGTGAGCTTGCTCATTTTTACACAGTTCAGGTCAAAAATCTTCCAGGATTTAAACGGATATCCACTTTACCTCTTCCCCTTTTCATCAAGATAGGACAAAATTCCACGCTAAATTTATTAGCGTACCGGCCACTGACCCCCTCCTGACGTCCTGTGTCGTTTTCCCGGCGTGTCGCAACTCATGTTTGCGTAATAAGGGTGAGAGAAGGCAAACGTTTACCTTCATTTTTTTCAGGAGCTTAGGATATGGTCTGGAGTGACATTTAATGGCAACAATTAAAGACGTAGCAAAACGCGCAAACGTTTCCACTACAACCGTATCACATGTTATTAACAAAACGCGTTTCGTCGCAGAAGAGACGCGTAATGCCGTTTGGGCAGCAATCAAAGAACTGCACTACTCGCCAAGTGCGGTCGCCCGTAGCCTGAAGGTTAATCACACCAAATCGATTGGCCTGCTGGCCACCAGCAGTGAAGCGGCTTACTTTGCTGAAATCATCGAAGCCGTTGAAAAAAACTGCTTTCAGAAAGGCTATACCCTGATTCTGGGCAACGCGTGGAACAACATTGAAAAACAGCGCGCTTACCTGTCGATGATGGCGCAAAAGCGCGTCGACGGCCTGCTGGTCATGTGTTCTGAATACCCTGAGTCGGTGCTTTCCATGCTGGAAGAGTATCGCCACATTCCGATGGTAGTGATGGACTGGGGCGAGGCGCGCGCAGACTTCACCGACTCTGTTATTGATAACGCCTTTGAAGGCGGCTACATGGCCGGGCGTTATCTGGTAGAACGCGGGCATCGTGAAATTGGCGTGATCCCGGGCCCGCTGGAGCGTAACACCGGTGCTGGCCGTCTGGCCGGTTTCATGAAAGCGATGGAAGAGGCGCTGATTACCGTGCCAGAAAACTGGATTGTCCAGGGCGATTTCGAGCCGGAGTCGGGCTATCGCGCCATGCAGCAGATCGTCTCCCAGCCGCATCGCCCTACCGCTGTGTTCTGCGGCGGCGATATCATGGCAATGGGCGCGCTCTGCGCGGCGGATGAACTCGGCCTGCGCGTTCCGCAGGACATCTCGGTGATCGGCTATGACAACGTGCGCAACGCCCGTTTCTTTACCCCGGCGCTGACCACCATTCACCAGCCGAAAGATTCGCTGGGTGAAACGGCCTTCAATATGCTGATGGACAGGATCGTCAACAAGCGAGAACAGTCCCAGTCCATTGAAGTCCACCCGCGCCTGATTGAACGCCGTTCCGTTGCCGACGGTCCGTTCCGCGACTACCGACGTTAATCTCTTTACGGGGCCAGCTACGCTGGTCCCCGCAACCACTCCCGGTTCAGCGTTTCGCTGTCTCCCAGATAATCCAGTAGCCAGGCCATGGCGGGCGAGACGTCGTTTTGCTGCCACGTCAGACAGCATGCAGCATCCGGGAAAGGATTTTCCAGCGTCAGAGCCACCCACTCTCCCGCGTCGATGCGCGGGCGCGCAAAATGCACCGGCACCATGCCAACGCACAGCCCCGCGCTCAGACAGGTGGCTGACGACTCCCAGTCCGGCGCAACCACGCGGCGCTGATTATCCAGCAGCCAGGTAATGCGCTTGGGCAGCGAGCGGGAGGTATCTTCCAGCACCAGCGAAGGCCAGTTGCGTAAGGTGTCATCACTCAGCGGCCCGTCCAGCGCCGCCAGCGGGTGATCGCGCGCGACCACGCAGGTCCAGCTCAGCATGCCCATGTCGCGGAACGCGTAGCGCCCGCCAACCGGGATCGCCTGGGTTGCACCAATTGCCATCTCCGCCCTGCCGTCCGCCAGCGCATCCCATACGCCGTTGAACACTTCCTGCGACACACGCAGTTCGACGTCGGAAAAATGACGATAGAAATCGACGATCATCTGCCGGGTCCGTTCCGGCTTAACGATGTTATCCACCGCGATAGCGAGATGTCCGCGCCAGCCGTTGGCGATCTGCTGGCACTGCTCACGGGTGATCTGCATTTTTTTGATAACAGACCGGCCTTCCTTCAAAAACCACGCGCCGGCAGGCGTGAGCTCCACGTCGCGATGACGCCGCTCGAACAGCGGGACTGCCAGCCACCCTTCCAGCTGGCGCACCGTATAGCTGATAGCCGAGGGAACGCGGTGCAACTCCTGGGCGGCACCAGTAAAGCTGCCGTTACGCGCCACGGCATCAACCACTTCAAGGGAATAATCTGACCACATCTTTAGCCTGCAAATTTTTTGAATGCACCCACCAAATATTAGCGTTTCACAAGCCGCTTTGCACTCCCTACACTCTGCGCCAACGTACACCTGCCTCCTCAGGAGAAAAAAAGTGCAACCCAGGAAAGGATTTTTAGTCTGGCTCGGCGGCTTAAGCGTGCTGGGCTTTTTGGCGACCGACATGTATCTGCCCGCCTTCGCCGCGATGCAGGAAGATTTGCAAACTCCTGCCGCCGCCATCAGCGCCAGTTTGAGTTTATTCCTTGCAGGTTTTGCTTTTGCGCAACTACTCTGGGGACCGCTCTCTGATCGTTTTGGCCGTAAGCCCGTTCTGTTGCTGGGACTGGCGATTTTTGCCGTAGGCTGTCTGGGCATGCTGTGGGTCCGCGATGCCGCCTGGTTATTGGTGTTGCGCTTTATTCAGGCGGTCGGCGTCTGTGCCGCAGCGGTCACCTGGCAGGCGCTGGTGACCGATTACTACCCCGCCTCACGCACTAACCGCATTTTCGCCACCATCATGCCGCTGGTCGGCCTGTCTCCGGCGCTCGCTCCGCTGCTGGGCAGCTGGATCCTGGCGCATTTCGACTGGCAGGCCATTTTCGCCACGCTCTTTGCGATCACGCTGGTCCTGATGCTGCCCGCGTTCGGGCTTAAACCTGCGCATAAAAAAGAGACGCATCCGGACGCGAAGCCCATCACCTTTACCTCTTTACTGCGGTCGAAAGCCTATCGCGGTAACGTGCTGATTTATGCCGCCTGCTCTGCCAGCTTCTTTGCCTGGCTGACCGGTTCGCCGTTCATTTTGCATGACATGGGCTACAGCCCGGCGGCTATCGGCCTGAGCTATGTACCACAGACCATCGCCTTCCTGGTGGGTGGCTATGGCTGTCGCGCCGCGCTGCAAAAATGGGAAGGCCAGCAGATGCTGCCCTGGCTGCTGGTGCTGTATGCGCTAAGCGTGATTGCGACCTGGGCTGTCGGCTTTATTCCCGGCGCCGGGCTTGCAGAAATTTTGATTCCGTTCTGCGTCATGGCGATCGCTAACGGGGCCATTTACCCTATTGTTGTAGCCCAGGCGCTGCGTCCATTCCCTCAGGCGACAGGCCGCGCTGCCGCGCTGCAAAATACCCTGCAACTTGGCCTGTGCTTCCTGGCAAGTCTCGTGGTCTCTGCATTGATTGCAACCCCGCTGCTCACCACCACCAGCGTGATGCTGGTCACCGTTGTGCTGGCAGGATTGGGTTATCGCATGCAGTCCTCCGCCCATCGCGAGCAGAGTGAAAACGCGCAGACAGAAACGTCGCACGCCTGATTACGCGGGAAACTATGTTAAAAACCAGTGATTAGGTTGCTAACAATTTTCTGTTGAATCACCAAATTTTGCGGCCTATACTGAATTTGGTTCGATTAAATACGATAAATATTAAGTGTTAACGGGAGCCGGAGCGCTCCCGTTTTACCATGGAAGGCATTTCGGCAAGGGTTATCTCCCTTCCTCTGTTCTACGTCGGATATTAGCCTCGCGGGCATTTACCGTGAGATTTCTCACAAACCAAAAAAGCGTCTACGCTGTTTTAAGGTTCTGATCACAGCAAGGTGATGGAGAAGCTATGAGTTCATCGTGTATAGAAGAAGTCAGCGTTCCGGACGATAACTGGTCCCGGATCGTCAGTGAACTGTTGGGACGTGCGGGCATTACGATTAATGGCTCATCCCCCTCCGACCCCCAGATTAAACATCCCGATTTTTTCAAACGCGTGTTACAGGAGGGATCGTTAGGGCTGGGTGAAAGCTATATGGACGGCTGGTGGGAGTGTGAGCGGCTGGATATGTTCTTCTCCAGCGTTTTACGCGCCGGTCTTGAAAATCAGCTCCCTCGTCATTTCAAAGATACGTTACGTATCGCCTCCGCCCGCCTGTTCAATCTGCAAAGTAAAAAGCGCGCGTGGATCGTCGGTAAAGAGCATTATGACCTGGGCAACGATCTTTTCAGCCGTATGCTCGACCCGTTAATGCAGTACTCCTGCGGATACTGGAAAAAAGCGACAACCCTGGAAGAGGCGCAGCAGGATAAGCTACAGCTGATTTGCGATAAGTTGCAGTTGCAGCCCGGCATGCGCGTGCTGGACATCGGCTGTGGTTGGGGCGGCCTTGCCTGGTTTATGGCGAAACATTACGGTGTCAGCGTAGTCGGCGTCACGATTTCAGCTGAACAGCAGAAGATGGCACAGGAACGGTGTCTGGGTCTGGATGTCGATATTCGGCTTCAGGATTACCGCGACCTGAATGAGCAGTTCGATCGGATTGTTTCCGTGGGTATGTTCGAGCACGTGGGGCCAAAGAACTACAAGACTTATTTCGACGTCGCCGACCATAACCTGAAGCCTGACGGAATTTTCCTGCTACACACCATCGGCTCTAAACGCACCGATAACAATGTGGATCCCTGGATCAACAAATATATCTTCCCGAATGGTTGTTTACCCTCTGTTCGCCAGATTGCGAACGCCAGCGAACCGCATTTTATTGTGGAAGACTGGCATAACTTCGGCGCAGATTACGACACCACGCTGATGGCCTGGCATGAACGTTTCCAGGCTGCATGGCCTGAAATCGCCGACAACTATTCGGAACGATTCAAACGGATGTTCAGCTATTATCTTAATGCCTGCGCGGGTGCGTTCCGCGCGCGGGATATACAGCTGTGGCAGGTGGTGTTTAGTCGTGGGATTGAGCACGGCCTGCGCGTGGCCCGCTGAAAAATAACCCCGGGTAACCGGGGTTATTTTTTATTCTTCTTCCACGGCCTTTATTATCGCCGCCTCTTTCGCCGCCAGCACGCGCTCAACGGTATCCACGACCGCCTGGGTCTGCGGATCAATTTCGATATTTACGCGCTGCCCCAGTTTTTTTGCGCCAAGCGTAGTACGTTGCAGCGTTTCAGGAATTAAATGCACGCAAAAACGCGTCGGCGTCACTTCACCGACGGTCAGACTAATCCCATCGATGCCAATAAATCCTTTATAAAGGATGTATTTCATTAATGACGGATCCTGCACCTTAAACCAGATTTGACGGTTATTTTCCGAGGTCACGATTTTCGCCACTTCTGCGGTGGTCATAATATGGCCCGACATCAGATGCCCGCCAATCTCATCGCTGAATTTCGCCGCACGTTCAACGTTGACGGTATCCCCCACCACCAGCTCACCCAGGTTAGTGATGCGCAGCGTCTCTTTCATTAAATCAAAGCTTATCTGGTTACCGTTAATTTCGGTCACCGTCAGGCAGCAGCCGTTATGCGCTATCGACGCCCCGGTTTCAATGCCGTCGAGCATATATTCAGGCAGCTCAACTACGTGAGTGCGGAAATTCGGTTTTTCATCAATGGACACCACTTTGGCAGTGCCCTGCACAATACCAGTAAACATGCTTACAGCTCCTGTTCATTCCGAACGGCGATGACACCGTATAATCCCACCACAATAACAGTTGAAAAAACAGGTTGCCAGTGATGCGCAATTTCTGGCGATTTTTTCACTAGATAATTAGTTAAACCCCGCTACAATAGCTGGCATCCCTCTGTTTTTTCTTCTTGCTGCCAGTAACGGCGGCCTTTTTAGTCTCTCAAATAACTACAATACAAAGGTGTTCACGTGCAGAAGTATATGATCGAAGCGCGTCAGTTATTGGCACTGGCCATACCGGTGATCGTCGCGCAGGTAGCCCAAACCGCAATGGGATTTGTGGATACGGTAATGGCCGGTGGTTACAGCGCCACCGATATGGCCGCCGTGGCGATCGGAACCTCAATCTGGCTCCCGGCCATTCTGTTTGGTCACGGCCTGCTGCTGGCGCTGACGCCCGTTATCGCGCAGCTTAACGGCTCCGGTCGACGCGACCGCGTAGCCCATCAGGTGCGCCAGGGCTTCTGGCTGGCCGGGGGTGTCTCCGTCCTGATTATGATCGTCCTGTGGAACGCCGGGTATATTATTCGCGCCATGCATAATATCGACCCGGCGCTGGCAGATAAAGCAGTCGGTTATCTGCGCGCCTTGCTCTGGGGCGCGCCCGGTTATCTCTTCTTCCAGGTGGCTCGTAACCAGTGTGAAGGGCTGGCAAAAACCAAGCCGGGCATGGTGATGGGCTTTATCGGCTTGCTGGTGAACATTCCCGTGAACTACATCTTCATCTACGGTCATTTTGGCATGCCGGAACTCGGCGGCGTGGGCTGTGGCGTGGCGACGGCTGCGGTGTACTGGGTGATGTTCGGCTGTATGCTCACCTACGTTAAACATGCGCGATCCATGCGCGACATTCGTAACGACACCGCCTTTAGCACGCCTGACTGGTCGATGATGAGCCGCCTTACCCAACTGGGTCTGCCCATTGCGCTGGCGCTGTTCTTTGAAGTGACGCTGTTTGCCGTTGTCGCCCTGCTAGTCTCGCCGTTAGGGATTATTGACGTGGCAGGCCACCAGATCGCCCTGAACTTCAGCTCTTTGATGTTCGTCCTGCCGATGTCCCTGGCTGCTGCGGTGACGATTCGCGTGGGCTTCCGTCTGGGGCAAGGTTCGACGCTGGATGCGCAAACGGCAGCCCGCACCGGGCTGGGCGTCGGCGTCTGCATGGCAGTCTGTACCGCGCTCTTTACCGTGCTGTTGCGTGAGCAAATTGGCCTGCTCTATAACGACAACCCGGAAGTAGTGACTCTGGCCTCACACCTGATGCTGCTGGCGGCCATTTACCAGATCTCTGACTCCATCCAGGTAATTGGCAGCGGCGTGCTGCGTGGGTATAAAGATACGCGTTCCATCTTCTTTATCACCTTTATCGCTTACTGGGTTCTGGGCCTGCCGAGTGGGTATATTCTGGCGCTCACGGATCTGGTGGTGGATCGCATGGGGCCAGCCGGATTCTGGATGGGCTTTATCATCGGCTTAACGTCTGCGGCCATTATGATGATGCTGCGCATGCGTTTCCTGCAACGTCAGTCGTCTGCGGTAATTTTGCAACGCGCTGCGCGTTAATGACACAGTAGCCGCCGGCTGGCGGCTACTTTCTCTTCACTTTGCGCGGTAATGAAGCAATCGCGTGAAATCAGAGAGAAAAATGCATTTTCCCTCTTGCCACCTTGGGGCTGTGCCGCTAATATTCGTCCCCGTTGTCACCGACAACACAATGCGTTCATAGCTCAGTTGGTTAGAGCACCACCTTGACATGGTGGGGGTCGTTGGTTCGAGTCCAATTGAACGCACCATTCTGCGTCCGTAGCTCAGTTGGTTAGAGCACCACCTTGACATGGTGGGGGTCGGTGGTTCGAGTCCACTCGGACGCACCATTTCAGTCCTGAAATGGTGCAAAAATCCTCTTCTGAACGTCTTAATTTTTCCCTTTATTGAATGACTTAACCTTTCTCCTGCTACGCTTATTCTATGGTTCAGAAACGCAGGAACGCTTTCGATGAAAAAAATCGCCATTATCGGCTCAGGCCCAACAGGGATTTACACCTTCTACTCACTTCTTACCAACGCAGCGCCCCTTTCGATCACCGTGTTTGAGAAAGCAGATCAGCCCGGCGTCGGTATGCCTTACAGCGATGAAGATAACTCCCGACTGATGCTGGCGAATATCGCCAGTATCGAAATCCCGCCCATTTTTATCACCTATCTCGACTGGCTTAAACAGCAAAATGCAGCCCATCTTGCCCGCTATTGCGTCGACAAAGACAAACTGCACGACCGGCAGTTTTTGCCCCGTATTCTGCTGGGTGAATATTTCCACGACCGTTTTCTCGCCGTCGTTGCCGAGGCGAAAAAGGCTGGGTTTCATATCGAGGTTCACCCCAACGCAGAAGTCACTGATATTAAGGCTGATGCAGACGGTGTGGTCCTATCAGTGAACGATGCCCCTTTCTCAAGGCGGTTTGATCTTGCAGTGGTCGCCACCGGTCACGTCTGGCCTGATGAAGATGAATCCACCCGCGACTATTTCCCAAGCCCATGGTCGGGGCTGATGGACGCGGATATCCGAGCCTGTGAGGTGGGGATTATGGGTACCTCCCTCAGCGGACTGGACGCTGCTATGGCGGTAGTAATGCAGCATGGTCGGTTTAGCGGGGAGCAGTTCGTTGTCAATAAAGGTAGTGAGGGGCTAAACATCACGCTGATGTCCCGCTCGGGCGTTCTTCCGGAGGCCGACTTTTACTGCCCTATCCCTTATGAACCGCTGTCGGTGTTAACGGAGTCTGTGGCAGAAAGCGAAATTGCCAAAGGCCCTGACGGGCTGCTTGACCGCATCTTTGCGCTGATGGTGAAAGAGCTTGAGCTGGCCGATCCGCGCTGGTGCCAGGCGATAGCGATCGGCACGCTGAATGCTGACACGCTTCGTGATGTCTGGTTTGAGGATCGTAAAAAGCATGGTCCTTTCACCTGGGCCGAAGCGAATCTGAAAGAAGTGGAGCGCAATAAGTGCGAGAAACGCACCGTTGCCTGGCGCTATACCGTGCTTCGTCTGCATGAAGTAGTTCAGGCCATTGTCCCTTCACTCAATGAACGTGACAGAGAACGGTTTAAATCCGGGCTGGAGCGTGTGTTTATTGATAACTATGCCGCCATTCCACCGCAGTCTATCCGCCGGTTACTGGCACTGCGCGAGGCAGGGATCATTAGCGTAGTCGCACTCGGTGATGATTACGACCTGGATATCGGCAGCGATCAGACCGTCATCACCACGAAAGAAAAGCGTTATCGCTTCGACGTCTTTATCGATGCCCGCGGGCAGAAACCGCTCAGTAATAAGGATATTCCCTTCCCGACGCTGCGCAAACAGCTTGAGGAAACGGGGGATGAAATACCGGACGTGGGGGAAGACTACACGTTGCTGTCACCTGCGTCTCTGCGCGGACGTATCGCTTTTGGGGCGATCCCCTGGCTGATGCACGATCATCCGTTTGTTCAGGGTTTGTCTGAGTGCGCTGAAATTGGTAAAGCGATGGCGAAAGCGGCGGGGAATCCTGCATCTGGCGTGCGACGGAAGTTACCTTACACGGAGTTTTAACAGGGCTTCCCTGCCCTGCGGTGACGGATTACTCGAAGAAGACTTCCGGGTTTTCCGACAACGACACGAAGGATTTAGTGTTCTTGTCCAGGGCAAGGATTTTGCCGCTTTCAATATCATACACCCAGCCGTGCAGGCGAATGGCGTTGTTGCGCAGGCCTACCGCCACCGACGGATGGGTCTTGATGTTGCTCAGCTGAGCAAAGACGTTCTCCTGCACCATCGCATTCACTTTATCGATTGGCTGATCCCAGGTTTTCTTCTCAACCACCGCTTTTGCCGCATCAGAATAGCGCAGCCAGTGGGAAACGGCTGGCATCGGCTCCAGATCGGCGTTGTCAGCAATCGCCTTCATCGCGCCGCAGTTGGAGTGGCCGCAAATAACAATATCGGTCACGCCAAGGGCCACTACCGCGTATTCGATGGTTGCAGAGACACCGCCAGGCTCCGGCCCGAACGGTGGCACAATGTTGCCCGCGTTTCGAATGACAAAGAGCTGTCCTGGCTCCTGCTGCGTGACCAGTTCCGGAACCAGACGGCTGTCGGAGCAGGAGATAAACAGCGCTTTGGGATTCTGACTGGACGCTAAACTACGAAAAAGCTCTTTACGTTGCGGGAAAATCTCTTTTTGAAAGCTGAGAAAACCTTCAATGATATGTTGCATAGCCATTTCTCTTTTATCTGTTTTAGTTTAGGTATGATCGCGATCACACTCGTAAAATTTAACCACCGTGCCTTAGCGGAGACAAGCAATATATTTCTGGCCCGACCGCTGCACAATCTCATCTGCGTTCGCCGGGATGTTTTGCCCTTCAAAGGCCCCGTACAGTCGCTGGTACGTTTTCCCGGTCAGTCGACCGATCACCGATTCAACGGTGCGGGCAGGCAGCGGCAGCATATTCGGATAACTCCACATAAACGACACGGCGTCCTTACCAGGCGTAACCTGCAAAATATCACCGGCCAGCAGCACGCCGTCGCCTGACTGCCAGTGCAGCACCGTGCCGCCTGCAAAATGCCCGCCCAGACGCAGCAGCGTCACCGACGGCATAATCTCCAGGGCGTCCTCCTCCCAGAAGCGTATCGCCGGACTGTCACGCATCACCCACTGCCGATCGCTGGCGTGCAGATAGATCGGCGCGTTAAACGCGGCGGCCCACTCCTGCATGGTGGTGTAGTAATGTGGGTGCGAAATCGCGATCGCGCTGATGCCCCCGAGCGCGTCAACTAACGCTCTGGTCGCCGGATCGAGGTTGGCGATGCAGTCCCACAGAACATTGCCCTGCGGCGTACTCAGCAGAAGCGCCCGCTGGTTGATGGCAAAAGCGGGAACGGTTTTGATGCTGAACAGCTGCGGCTCCAGCTGTTGCCATTTGTTGGTGTGCGTGGTCGTAAGGCTGTCGAAGTCCGTCCATGCCTGGCCCGTCACCGGGACATACTGGCGCTCATCGTCGCAAATCGGGCAGTTTTTGGGCTGTTCATCGTAAGCGGTACCGCAGGTTTTACAGAGTGTAATCATCGGCTTTCCTCAGCAATAAAGCACTGAGTATGGCAGGGATTATCCATATGTGCTGAGGGGTGCCTGGCCCGCTTTTTTTGACTTATACTGTGCCAGTATCAAAAACTGAATAACGCAGGTGGCACATGGAAATTGATCTCGATAACTTAGTCTTTAACGGGCTGGATGAAGCAGAAGAGCGCAACGCGGAACGTCTCGACGATGCGGATAAAAAAGCCCAGGCGATTGTCGCCGATGACGACTGCGGCGATGCCTGCAAGATCTGACGAGAAAGCACCGGAAGCCCCGGTGCTTTTTTTATGCATGAGGTTTTCACGCGCTATCAGATCTCCGGCGTTTTGCTAAACCCGGTCAGCATCAGGATCAGGCTTTGTTGAGATGACCCCGTCTCAAACTGATAGTGATTTCCCTGACGATCGCCGCCGATATACCACGAAATATCGGTTTTCCCTTCTGCCAGCGCCTTGCGCACCGCTTTATCCACGTCCACCATCCGGTATTCGCGGGAGTGGTTCAGGTAAAGCACCGCATCCGAACGATAGTTGCAGGGCGGCCGTGAATGCCAGCTCACGGTGGCCGGATCCCAGTCGTTACTCGCCGGATAGAAGAAGATTTGATCCGCGCCGTTGGTTTCCACTTTCCCGCCATAAATTCTCACGCGGTATTTAAACTGGGCAGGATCCTGTCCGGCAGGCAGCGGAGGGATGTTGAACTTCACCAGCGACAATGTTTCGCTGTTTTTCGTGCGTCCACCGTTCTTCCAGTTATCCTGCACCAGTAAGACCTGGGGATCGGGCTGTGAAAGTGCGGGTTCCATGCTGCTGAGCCAGACGTTGGCCTTCGCTTTTGAATAACCATACGGCACGGTGGTGCCGCAATCCATTCCGCGGTTCATGCACAGGTCGGTCATAAAGCGCGCGGCATCTTCCGTCCAGCCGTTCATGAAGTCAGCATGCGCCGTATACAGGCTCCCCCATCGCTCTTCACGTTCACTGCCATGCATGGTGGGGTCGAGGGAAAGCTGGACTTTGCTGGTATCCAGAGAGCTAATTGTCGGAAGCACGTACGCAATATTCATGTTCACCGTCGGGATCTTCACCGGGAAGGCGGACGGACACTGTCCTTTCGTATCGTAGGTGGCGTTAGCCAGGCCGTGGGCGGGCTTCAGGTTGACCCCGTCCCAGCAGTTCGGGAACTGAATGCCGATATTAAACTGCACGGCATCCTTCGCCTTGCGTAAGCCGCAGACTTCACCCGTTCTGGTGGTGTAGCCCTTGCCGTTGGCGCATAAAAAGGTGATATGTGGATTTGGCGCGGTGCCGTGATGATCGCCCGCCAGCAGCGACAGCCCCGCCGGGAACGGGTGCAGCGGCCAGGCGTCAACGTTCGATGCCTGATAATAGGTTTTTTGATAGGCGGGTTTGACCACCGTTCCGTCCGGTAATTTTAGCGACGGAGCCCAGTAGGCCGAGCTGTCTGCTTTGTTATCGCAGGTGGTCTTTTCCTGGATACGCAGCGATTCACGGCTGGAGTAAGCATCCGTTTGCACGTTACCAAAAAAATCGTGCAGCATGGCCTCGTTGGGCATGCCGTACATCATAATGGCATCATCGCCGAGGGTATGGGAATAACTGCATACAACATGCGCCTGTGGACCAGCGTGTGCCGCCTGCATGGCAAGCAGTAGTACGGTGGCAGAAAGCGCGGGGGTTAACACTGTCCGTTTCATTATCATCTCCATCTGAGAAAGGAGATAGTGGTAACAAAACGGCTATCGTTTACCGAGGATTAGCCAGGGCATTTTTCCCTTCATTCTCACTTTACACGCATCACGCACAGCTCATTCCAGTACATTTCGCGCGTCCGGCGAAGTTCAGCGTGACGTTTTAACATAGAACCACTCCGGGTCGATGTTGGCTACGTCCACGCCATAGAGGCTGGCGACAGGCAGTATTGACTCAAGAACACGTTGCGCGCTGTTCTCCGCATTCGCTGGTCGGGGCGCAAAAAACCGCCGTAACGTGCTTATCCATTTTTTCATCGTCATTACCCTTCTCGCTTAACCTGGAGTCAGTTAAACACGCCTTCATCATGAAGAGGAAATAACAATAATGACTGTTGATATGCGGGATCTGAAAAACTCGCGAGACGCTGTCGTCCTAACCGGCCAGCGCTTTAACCACCGTTTCCATCGCTTTGGTGGTCAACTCACTGCGCTTAACGCGCTGGTTCGCCAGCGCGGTACGCAATACCCCGGCAATCACGATATGCTTGGGCTCCTGCCCTAAGTCACGCATCTCCAGAACGACCTTGCCAACCACCCGACACATCTCCTGGTACAGCGCTTCGTCTTTGGTCACATTGCCCATTGCCATCACTCCGTTGCCCTAAACCGTCAGCTTAAATCATTCGTCGGCTGGATACAAAAAAGAAGCCCGGCGTGTTGTTCGCCGGGCTTCGTCTGGAAAATCAGGCGATTAGTTGTTTACCGGGATGACCGCGCCTTTGTATTTGGTGCGGATCCAGTCCTGAATCTCTTTGGAGTGCAGCACGTTCACCAGCGCGACGATATCCTTCTTCTTCTCATCACCGCGATGAACGGTAATGATGTTGGCGTACGGGTTATTCTCACCGCTTTCAACCGCAATTGGATCGTGGACCGGATCCAGACCAGCATCAATTGCGTAGTTGGCGTTGATCACCACCGCAGCACCTTCGTCGTTGTTGTACATCTGCGGCAGCAGAGATGCCTCGACGTTAGGGGTGAATTGCAGCTTTTTCGGGTTCTCCACAATATCGCTGATGCGCGCGGTCACTTTATCGATGCCTGGCTTCAGTTTGATCACGCCCTCTTTTTCGAAGATGGAGAGAATACGCCCTTCCTCGGAAACCGCATCACGCATGATGATTTTGCCGCCTTCCGGCAGATCCTTCAGCGATTTGTATTTTTTTGAATAGATACCGATCGGCTCAATGTGGATTGCGCCTGCACTGACAAAATCATAATCCTTATCGCCCGCATGGTCTTTAAGCACGCTGTTCAGGTAAGGGATGTGCTGGAAATAGTTGGCATCAATGTCATGCCCTGCCAGCGCCGTGTTTGGCAGAATGTAGTCCTGGAACGGTTTAATCTCCAGATCAATACCCTGCTTCGCCAGAATCGGCTTAGCCTGCTCCAGAATTTCCGCGTGCGGGGTGTTGGACGCCCCCACGGTGAGCGTGTCCGCCCAGGAGGCAAAGCTCAGGGCGCTCAGGGTGGCTGCGGCGATCAGTGTCAGTGTCTTTTTCATGATGTGGTTCCTGTGTGTATTTATTAGCGTTTATCTAACAGTGAAGTAATGGCATCGCCGCAGAACTGGATAATGAACACGATGATCAGAATGGTCACCGTTGCCGCCAGCGTGACGTCACCATGGTTGCGCTGGAATCCTTCCAGATAAGCCAGATTTCCCAAACCGCCGGCACCTATCACCCCCGCCATTGCGCTGTAGCTCACCAGCGCAATCAGCGTCACCGTCATACCTGAAACCAGTGCGGGTGAAGATTCCGGCAGTAAAACCCGAAACACTAACGTGCTCAGCCGCGCGCCCATCGAACGCGTGGCTTCAATTACCCCTTTATCCACTTCCCGCAGGGCAATCTCGACCAGACGGGCGTAGAACGGCGCGGCGCCCACAATCAGGGCGGGCAGCGCGGCGTTAGCGCCAAGAATGGTCCCCACAACGGTCTTGGTGAACGGGATCAGCAGAACAATGAGAATGATGAACGGAATCGAGCGGAACACGTTCACCACAATCGACATCACGCTGTAGACCGTGCGGTTGTGGAATAACCCGCCGCGGGCGGTTAAAAACAGCGCCAGACCGAGCGCGATCCCCAGAACAAACGTCGCCACGCCGGAAAGCGCGGTCATGTAGAGCGTCTCCTGGGTTGCAGCCCAAAGCTGATCCCACTTCAGGTGCGGAAAGAGTTCTTCAGCCATGCTTGATTACCTCGCCTTCAATATCGCTTTGCTTCAGGTCGGCGAGGATATTGTTCAGTTGTCCATCCGATGCCACCACGTGCACCCAGAGCTGCCCGAAAACACCGTGAGCGGTTTGCGTCATTTTGCCGTGCAGGATGTTAAACGGCAGGCCGTAGCGCAGGGTCAGTTCACCGACGATCGGCCTGTGCGTGCTGTGCCCGGTGAAGGTGAGCTTGATGACCGCGCCCTCCAGCTCATTTGCCAGTTCGGTATTGAAGGTCTCTTCCTCCGCGTACTGGCTCACCTGGCGGACAAACTGCCGGGTGATTGGCTGCTGAGGATGCGTAAACACGCTCAGCACCTCCCCCTCTTCCACCACCTTGCCGTTCTCCATTACCGCCACGCGGTCGCAGATTTTGCGCACCACGTGCATCTCATGCGTAATGAGTACGATGGTCAGGTTAAAACGACGGTTAATGTCCAGGAGCAGATCGAGGATCTGATCGGTGGTCTGCGGATCCAGCGCCGAGGTAGCTTCGTCACACAGCAGTACGTCCGGATGATTGGCCAGCGCGCGGGCAATGCCCACACGCTGTTTTTGCCCGCCGCTCAGCTGGGACGGGTAGGCATTCTCGCGCCCCTTCAGGCCGACCAGCTCCACCAGCTCGGCAACGCGAGCCTGAATTTGCGCTTTTGGCACACCGGCAATTTGCATTGAAAAGGCGATGTTTTCCTTCACCGTGCGCGACCAGAGCAGATTAAAGTGCTGGAACACCATGCTGATTTTCAGGCGTGCCTGACGCAGCGCTTCTCCCTTCGCGGCGGAGATATCCTGACTGTTAATGGTGACGCTGCCGGTGCTGGGCTTTTCCAGACCGTTCAGCAGACGGATAAGCGTACTTTTCCCGGCCCCGCTGTAACCAATGATCCCGTAAATCTGTCCCTGCTCTATCGTCAAGTTGACGTTATCAACGGCTGTCAGCGCCAGCTTCCCGTTGTCAAAAACCTTCGAAATATTACTGAGTACGATCATTTTTATTCGTTATCCGTTACGCATATAGCGGTTTAGCAGTATGGATGTCCAAAAGATAGTAAACAGCCGTTATCAGCTTTTAAATGACCAAAAAAGAATTTCTTATAATGCGGCGGAATAAGCAGCGAACTGGCGGGTGAAAAGCATTTAGATGAATATCTGCAATAATTATCTGCCTTTTGCATATCAGGTCTCATTCATCCGACGAAATTGGTTAATTTTGCAGCACTATGTACTGATATAGCCATCCTCACATCCGGACAACTTTACGTCTTGCTGTCTTTCCACCCCAAAACATAAGGATTATTCCTTTCTGTTCTAAAACCCAGTGAAACGTTCTTTATTGAGAAAATTTAGTGGTCCTATCATCCGGTCATCACCTCTTCACAGGACATGACCATGACGCTTTACCACTCCGTCACCGAACTAATTGGCCATACGCCACTCATCCAGCTGCACAAGCTGGATACCGGCCCCTGCTCGCTGTTTCTGAAGCTGGAAAATCAGAATCCAGGCGGCTCGATTAAAGACCGCGTCGCGCTGTCGATGATTAACGAAGCCGAGCGTATGGGGCAGCTACGGCCCGGCGGCACCATTATTGAAGCCACGGCGGGGAACACCGGCCTGGGGCTGGCGTTGATTGCGGCGCAAAAGGGATACTCGCTGATCCTGGTGGTGCCGGACAAAATGAGCCGCGAGAAGATTTTCCACCTGCGCGCGTTAGGAGCGCAGGTCGTGCTGACCCGTTCAGATGTGAATAAAGGGCATCCGGCCTACTACCAGGATTATGCCCGGCGGCTGGCGAACGAACTGCCAGGCGCGTTTTATATCGACCAGTTCAATAACGCGGCGAATCCGCTGGCGCACCGCACCACTACCGCACCGGAACTGTTTGAACAGCTTGACGGCCAGATCGATGCCATCGTCGTCGGCGTGGGGTCCGGCGGTACGCTGGGTGGCTTACAGGCGTGGTTTGCAGAACATTCGCCGCAGACGAAATTTGTGCTTGCCGATCCGGCCGGGTCGGTACTGGCGGACCAGGTTGAGACCGGACGCCATCACGATGCCGGATCGTGGCTGGTTGAAGGGATTGGCGAAGACTTTATCCCTCCGCTGGCGCACATCGAAGGGGTTAACCGCGCCTGGCGCATTACCGATCGTGAGGCGTTCACCACCGCCCGCGATCTGCTAAAAACGGAAGGGATCCTGGCAGGCTCCTCCACCGGCACGCTGCTGGCGGCGGCGCTGAAATATTGCCAGGCGCAGACTACGCCAAAACGTGTGGTCACCTTCGCCTGCGACAGCGGCAATAAATACCTCTCGAAGATGTTCAACGACGACTGGATGCGCCAGCAGGGGTTGATTTCGCGTCCGCAGGCAGGCGATCTCTCGGACTATATTGCCCTGCGCCACGATGACGGCGCGACGGTGACTGCCGCCCCGGACGACACGCTTTCCACCGTGCTGGCCCGCATGCGCCTGTACGACATCTCCCAGCTGCCGGTGCTCGATAACAACAATGTTGTCGGCATCATCGACGAGTGGGACCTGCTGCGGCACATTGAGGGAAATGCCGATCGCTTCTCTCTCCCCGTAACGGCGGCCATGACGCGTCAGGTCGAATATCTGGATAAGCTGGCCCCGGAGAGCGCCCTGTACACCATCTTTGACCGTGGCCTGGTGGCGATTATTTATGACGAAGACCGCTTTCTGGGTCTGATCACACGCAGTGACGTACTCACCACCTGGCGTAACCGCCTGACGAAATAAAAGGAGCAAAAGATGAAAAACCTGGCCACCCTCAGCGTGCACAGCGGTGAGTATCACGACACGCACGGCGCCGTGATGCCGCCAATTTACGCCACGTCGACGTTTGCGCAACCGGCACCGGGTGAACATAGCGGCTACGAATACTCCCGGAGCGGCAACCCAACCCGCCATGCGCTGGAGACCGCCATCGCCGAACTGGAAGGCGGCACGCGCGGGTACGCCTTCGCGTCAGGGCTGGCGGCCATTTCCACCGTGCTCGAACTGCTGGATAAAGACAGCCATATCGTTGCCATTGACGACGTGTATGGCGGTACGTATCGCCTGATCGAAAACGTGCGCAAGCGCAGCACCGGGTTACAGGTGAGCTGGGTTAAGCCGGACGATGTAGCCGGACTTGAGGCCGCCATTCGCCCGAACACCCGCATGATCTGGGTGGAAACGCCGACGAACCCGCTGCTGAAACTGGCCGACCTGGAGGCCATCGCAGACATTGCCCGGCGCCATAATGCGATCAGCGTGGCGGATAATACCTTCGCCTCCCCGGTCATTCACCGGCCGCTGGAGGCGGGGTTCGACATTGTGGTTCACTCCGCCACCAAATATCTCAACGGTCATTCAGACGTGGTTGCCGGGCTGGCTGTTGTCGGGGCAAATAAGGATCTCACGGAGCGTCTGGGCTATCTGCAAAACGCGGTTGGCGGCGTTCTGGATCCGTTCAGCAGCTTCCTGACGCTACGGGGGATTCGCACCCTCTCCCTGCGCGTTGAGAAGCACAGTGCCAACGCGCTGGCGATTGCGCAATGGCTGGAGCAGCATCCGCAGATAGAGAGCGTGCTCTATCCCGGGCTGGAGTCACACCCCCAGTATGCGCTTGCCCGCAGACAAATGGCGCTGCCGGGCGGCATGATCTCCGTTGTGATTAAAGGCGATGCGCAACGCGCGACAGAGGTGATTCGTCATCTTACGCTCTTTACCCTGGCGGAAAGCCTGGGCGGGGTGGAGAGTCTGGTGAGCCAGCCCTACAGCATGACCCACGCCTCCATTCCACTGGCGCAGCGTCTTGCAAACGGCATTGTGCCGCAGCTGATACGCCTGTCGGTGGGGATTGAGGATGCGAAGGATCTGATCGCCGACCTTCAACAGGCGCTGGAAAACTGAGCAAAAAACGGCGGGCGTTGCGCCTGCCGTCATAAGATGACATTAGGCCTTAACGCCTTGATAACAAACTTATGTGAATCTGCACAGAATGTTTTTGAAACGCTGTTTCCATTTTCCTTTTTACTGTGAATCAGCGTATAATGCGCGCCAAATCCCTGGTGAATGGTTTCAGCGCTTGGAATACAAAAAACAACGTACAACTTCTCCTCTCCTTCGTTGGGCTGGCACTCAGGCACACTTTCTTCTGCACGCTCATTTGATGTCACCTATTCTTAGTGCGTGTCATATACTCTTTCGCAACACAGGTTTGACTCCGCGGCGGTGCGCCCCCGGAGCGAGATTTCCATATCCTTCCCAACTTAAAGACTAAGACTGTCATGAAAAAGACGAAAATTGTTTGTACTATCGGCCCGAAAACCGAATCCGAAGAGATGCTGAGCAAAATGCTGGATGCCGGCATGAACGTGATGCGTCTGAACTTCTCCCACGGCGACTATGCTGAACACGGTCAGCGTATTCAGAACTTGCGCAACGTGATGAGCAAGACCGGGAAAAAAGCGGCAATCCTGCTCGACACCAAAGGTCCTGAAATCCGCACCATCAAACTGGAAGGCGGTAACGACGTTTCCCTGAAAGCGGGCCAGACCTTCACCTTCACCACCGACAAATCCGTTGTAGGTAATAACGAAATCGTTGCCGTGACCTACGAAGGCTTCACCAGCGATCTGTCCGTTGGCAACACCGTGCTGGTGGATGACGGCCTGATCGGCATGGAAGTGACCGCGATTGAAGGTAACAAGGTTATCTGTAAAGTGCTGAACAACGGCGATCTGGGCGAAAACAAAGGCGTTAACCTGCCGGGTGTGTCCATTGCTCTGCCAGCGCTGGCTGAAAAAGACAAACAAGACCTGATCTTCGGCTGCGAACAAGGTGTGGACTTCGTTGCGGCGTCCTTCATCCGTAAACGTTCTGATGTGGTTGAGATCCGTGAGCACCTGAAAGCGCACGGTGGTGAGAACATTCAGATCATCTCCAAGATCGAAAACCAGGAAGGCCTGAACAACTTCGACGAAATCCTTGAAGCGTCTGACGGTATCATGGTAGCGCGTGGCGACCTGGGCGTAGAAATCCCGGTTGAAGAAGTGATCTTCGCGCAGAAGATGATGATCGAGAAATGCGTTCGCGCGCGTAAAGTGGTTATCACCGCAACGCAGATGCTGGACTCCATGATCAAAAACCCACGCCCTACCCGTGCTGAAGCCGGCGACGTGGCGAACGCCATCCTCGACGGTACCGATGCCGTTATGCTGTCTGGCGAATCTGCAAAAGGGAAATACCCTCTGGAAGCGGTCGGCATCATGGCGACCATCTGTGAGCGTACCGACCGCGTGATGAAAAGCCGTCTGGATTACAACAACGACAGCCGTAAACTGCGCATCACCGAAGCCGTGTGCCGTGGTGCGGTAGAAACCGCCGAGAAACTGGAAGCCCCACTGATTGTCGTGGCGACCCAGGGCGGTAAATCTGCGCGTGCCGTGCGTAAATACTTCCCGGATGCGACCATTCTGGCGCTGACCACCAACGAAACCACCGCGCGTCAGCTGGTGCTGAGCAAAGGCGTGATCCCACACCTGGTGAAAGAGATTGCCTCTACCGATGATTTCTATCGTCTGGGTAAAGAAGTGGCTCTGGAACTGGTTGATTGTGGCCTGGCTCAGAAAGGCGACGTGGTGGTTATGGTTTCTGGTGCACTGGTACCAAGCGGTACAACCAACACTGCATCTGTCCACGTACTGTAATATTTCAGGAACAAATTATTGTTTTGTTAAAAAGCGTCCTTCGGGGCGCTTTTTTTATTCCCGCCATTAACCAGAACTATTCAAAAAGCAAATCGGGTTTTTCTATTTAATCGCGATTTATCTAAGATGAATCCGATGAAAAATGCCTTTTTTAACATAGCTTTTTCGTCAAAATTGCCGATTTCGTTGCTTCTTTGAGCGAACGATCAAAAATAGGCGTAATCCCATCAAAAAAATATTCTCAACCCAAAAAACTTTGTGTAATACTTGTAACGCTACATGGAGATTAACTCAATCTAGAGGGTATTAATAATGAATCGTACTAAACTGGTACTGGGCGCGGTAATCCTGGGTTCTACTCTGCTGGCAGGTTGCTCCAGCAACGCTAAAATCGATCAGCTGTCTTCTGACGTTCAGACTCTGAACGCTAAAGTTGACCAGCTGAGCAACGACGTGAACGCAATGCGTTCCGACGTTCAGGCTGCTAAAGACGACGCAGCTCGCGCTAACCAGCGTCTGGACAACCAGGCTACTAAATACCGTAAGTAATAGTACCTGTTAATAAAATGGCGCACATTGTGCGCCATTTTTTTTGCCTTCGTCAAACCTCTACTGAAGCGCTTTCTCTCCCTCGCCTTCCGTCACCGCCGCTGAGACACGACTGTTCTGAACCGAAAGGACAGAATTGCTGGCTGACGAACCATTGCCTGCTGAAACGGCAACCGGGATCCCGGCTCTGCGCGCCAGAGCTTTGTCGATTAGCGTTTTATCGCTACCTGATTCCGCTGCGAAGGCGGTAAACGCCGCTGAGTGCGTGAACGGCACCGTCTGTGGGTTTTCGCCCTCAGCCTGCGCCAGCGGCCTGTGCACCTCGATATAACGTTTGCCGTCCGGCTCGACGGAGAACTTCACCGGCTCATTGATAATCTGCACCCGCGTACCGACGCGCACTCGTTCAAACAACGCTTTGATATCCGGCGCGTTCATTCGCATACAGCCCGAGCTGACCCGCAGCCCTACGCTGTCCGGCGCGCTGGTGCCATGAATAAGATATTCCCCATTCCCGATGCCCAGACGCAGCGCAAAGCGCCCCAGCGGGTTATTTGGCCCTGCGGGTACCACAGGCGGCAGTTTAATGCCCTGCGCCAGTGAGCGCGCTCTGATGCCCGCTGTGGGGGTCCAGGTAGGGTTAGGGATTTTCTGACTCACACGGGTGGTGCTGACCGGTGTTTCCAGCCCAAGCTGACCAATACCCAGCGGATAGACCTGCACGATATTTTCGCCAGGCGGATAGAAGTAAAGACGCAGCTCCGCCAGATTCACCACAATGCCCTCACGCTCGGTGTCCGGGAGCAGCATCTGGGAAGGAATGGTAATGACCGTTCCTGGCGCAGGGTTTACCGGTGCAATGGTATTATTGGTTTCAAGGATAAGCTGTGCGGCGGTATTAAACCGACGAGCGATAGCCTGGAGCTTATTGTCGCCTTCCTGAATGGTGTATGTCTGATTTTGCCCAATCAGGCGGCTGCCTGCGGGCGGTAAAGGATAATCAACCGCCCTGGCTGAATTAACAGCACTGAGCGAACCAAGGAGTAATAGAGTTATTAGAGACGCGCGCTTCATGCTGAGATTCCTTATTCACTGACCAAACGTCAGAAAGCTGAAAAACCAGCGAGGTGGAAACCACCCCGCGAAACAGAATGAATGCTGTTCTGTCAGTTTAGCTAAGGATTGCGGCTTTGGCGCGTATGGCGCGGATCATCGCTTCCAGTCCCTGGGAGCGGGACGGGGTGAGGTGTTGGGTTAAGGCCATTTTTTCAAACCAAGGGCGAACGTCAAAGGCGACAATATCCTGCGCCGACATCTGGTGATAAAGAATAAATACGACGGCAATAAGCCCCTTCACAATGGCCGCATCGCTGTCACCCTGTAAATCGATTACGCCATCATCCGTCTGCTGCATCTGGATCCAGACCTGGCTCTGGCAGCCCTGAATGATGTTGTCCGGGTTATGCGCTTCTTCGCTGAGCGGCGGCAGGCGCTGACCTAGCTCGATAATATAAAGGTATTTCTCTTCCCAGTTTGCGCAACGCCCAAAGTTACGCAGCAATTTATCTCTGTCCGGCAAATCTGCCATCTCTCGCCTCTCCGTTAGCCAAGCAGCTGGTGAATACGTTTTAGTCCCGCCACCAGTCTGTCGACCTCTTCCGTTGTGTTGTACATCACCAGCGATACGCGGCACATGGCCGGTACCTGATAATACGCCATCAGTGGCATCGCGCAGTGATGCCCGGTACGTACGGCGACGCCGTAATTATCCAGGAAACTGCCCACATCATAAGCGTGATGCTTGCCGAGGTTGAAGGCTATCACACCCAGACGGTCAGCAGGGCCATATAAGGTCAGATCCGGGACGCCGGCAAGCTCCTGCAAGGCATATTGCATCAGCAGCTGTTCGTACTCCTGAATCGCCGCCAGCCCCGTTTCAGATACGTAGCTAATGGCCGCGCCCAGCCCGATGATCCCGCCCGTGTTTGGCGTGCCCGCCTCGAAGCGCCAGGGCGCCCGGGCGTAGGTTGTGCCTTCCGTCAGGCTGACGGTGGCAATCATTGACCCGCCCCCTTCCCACGGCGGCATGGCCTGGAGAATATCCTCCTTCACATACAACACGCCGATGCCCGTCGGACCATACAGCTTGTGCCCGGAGAAGACGTAGAAATCGCAGTCCAGGGCCTGAACGTCAACCGCATGGTGCATCACCGCCTGGGCGCCATCAATCAACACTTTCGCACCGGCCTGATGGGCTTTGTCGACGATCAGCGCCACCGGATTTTCCGTCCCCAGCACGTTTGAAACGTGGGTCACCGCTACCAGCCGCGTTCTGTCGTCAAGCAGGGCGTCCAGCTGTTCAAGCTGAAGCGTACCGTCTTCGTTTAGCGGGATCACCCGCAGTTGCGCCCCCATACGCTCACAGAGCATCTGCCAGGGCACGATGTTAGCGTGGTGCTCCATCTGGGTGATGATGATGTTATCCCCCGCGTGCACCTGCGCATTGCCCCAGCTGTTAGCCACCAGGTTGATCCCTTCGGTGGTGCCACGCACGAACACCAGCTCTTCCGGCGAACGCGCGTTGAGAAACGCCGCAACCTGCGTGCGCACGTTTTCCATGCGCTGGGTCGCCTCGGCGCTCAGAGTGTGGATCCCGCGATGGACCGCCGCATAACCGTGGCGGTAAAACTCGGCTTCCGCATCCACCACCTGATTCGGTTTTTGCGCGCTGGCCGCACTGTCGAGATAGGCCAGCGGCAGACCGTTCACTTCACGGGTCAGTACCGGAAAATCTGCCCGGACTTTCTCTACGGGAAATGTCATGCTTCGCCTCCAGGCAGCCGCTGACCGATACGGGCCAGCACCTGCTGTTTAAGTCCGCCATCGGGCAGCGCTTCCGTCAGCTCAGCCGCAAAGGCGTAAATAATCATCTTTTGCGCGGCCTGCTGGTCTATCCCGCGAGAGCGCAGGTAGAACATCTGCTCATCGTCAATACGCCCGACCGTTGCGCCGTGGCTGCATTTCACGTCGTCCGCATAAATTTCCAGCTGTGGTTTGGTGTCCACCTCTGCCAGACGTCCCAGCAAAAGGTTGTTGTTGGTCATCTGCCCGTCAGTTTTGATGGCGTGCTGCGCCACATTGATCAGGCCGTTAAACACCGCACGTCCTTTGTCGCTGACGATGGTTTTGTGCAGCTGACGGCTGTTGCAGTAGCCTTTGTTATGCTCAAGCCAGGTGCGCGTGTCGCACACTTCTGACTTCACCGGCATCGCCAGGCTGTTAATACGCAGCGTAGTGTTCTCACCGTTCAGTTGGGTGCTGGTATTGTGGCGCAGCACCGCGCCGCCAAGCAGAAAGCTGTGGCTATACGCCGCGGCATCCTGGCCCAGCAGAATATCGTTGTGGGCGAAGTGGTGACTGAGCGAATTCTCAAACGCCAGCTTGATATGGTGCAGTTGGGCGTTAGCCGCCACGTTCATCGTCAGACGCGAGCCGGTAAAATGGCGGGTGTCGTTCAGACTAACGTAATGCTCAATTACCGTCGCTTCTGCCCCTTCTGCCAGCTCGAGATGGTGGCGATAGTGGGCGGTGTTGATCTCGTCGCCCTCAACACCCTGGGTGATATGCATCAGCAGCAGCGGTTTCGCCGGGCGCTGGTTACGCTTAACGTGAATATGGGTTAAAGACTGAGACAGGCTCTCTGTCAGATGCAGGAAGACTTCAGGCTGAACGGGCGCGTTCAGCGACTGACGCTCATCATTAATGGCGATATCGAACCCGCTCTCCTGTACGCTGTCGCTGAGTTCCTCACGAAACTGCCCGTCTACAAACACCAGACGCACGGCATCCACGCTCAGCGCCAGCACATCGCGCTGGCCGGGGCTAACCTGCGCCAGACGGGTGACAAACTCGCCGTTCAGCAGGCCGTCCAGCGGGGTATATTTCCAGTTCTCATGCTTACGCGTCGGTAAACCGAGACGCAGCATCTGCTGGAGATGGTGCTGAGCCTGTTCAGAGCGCGCTCCACCCTGGGCTTCAAACAGCCGGTGCCACTGCTGGAGTGCATTACTGCTGTTCGGTAAGCCAGCCATAACCCTGCTCCTCCAGTTGTTTAACCAGCGTAAAGTCACCGGATTTCACAATGCGCCCCTGATAAAGCACGTGGACATAGTCCGGTTTGATGTAGTCCAGAATACGCTGGTAGTGAGTCACGATAATAAATGAGCGGTTACCGTCACGCAGAGAGTTTACGCCGTCGGCAACGATCTTCAGGGCATCAATATCCAGCCCTGAATCGGTTTCATCGAGAATGCACAACTCCGGCTCAAGAACCGCCATTTGCAGAATATCGTTACGTTTTTTCTCACCGCCGGAGAAACCCACGTTCACCGAGCGGGTGAGCAGATCTTCGGGCATTTTCAGCAGCTTGATTTTCTCTTCCATCAGATCCTGGAAGTCAAAGCGATCCAGCGCCTCAAGCCCGCGATACTTGCGCACCGCGTTCAGCGCGGTTTGCAGGAAGAACTGGTTGCTGACGCCCGGGATTTCCACCGGATACTGGAAGGCCATAAAGATGCCCTCACCGGCACGCTCTTCAGGCGACATCTCCAGCAGATCCTTGCCGTTAAACTCAACGGAGCCGCTGGTGACCTCATAATCTTCGCGTCCTGCCAGCGTCGCTGAAAGCGTACTTTTCCCGGAGCCGTTTGGCCCCATGATGGCGTGAACTTCACCCGGTTTGACGTCAAAATTGAGCCCACGCAGGATCTCTTTCTCTTCCACGCTAACCTGTAAATCTTTAATGCTTAACATGTGCTTTCCTTAACCGACGCTGTGTTCAAGACTAATGGCGAGGAGTTTCTGGGCTTCAACGGCAAATTCCAGCGGCAGTTCAGAGAACACGTCCTTACAGAAGCCGTTAACAATCATTGAAATCGCATCTTCTTCACTGATCCCGCGTTGCAGGCAGTAGAACAGCTGATCTTCACCGATACGTGACGTAGTCGCCTCATGCTCGAGCTGGGCGCTGTTATTGCGGCATTCGACATAGGGGAAGGTATGCGCCCCGCAGTCCGCACCAATCAGCATGGAGTCGCACTGGGTAAAGTTACGTGCGTTGGTGGCTGTCGGCATGATTTTCACCAGCCCGCGATAGCTGTTCTGGCTGTGACCGGCAGAGATCCCTTTGGAGATGATGGTCGATTTGGTGTTTTTACCGATGTGGATCATCTTGGTGCCGGTATCGGCCTGCTGATGACCGCTGGTCAGCGCCACGGAGTAAAACTCACCGATGGAGTTGTCGCCGCGCAGAATACAGCTCGGGTATTTCCAGGTAATGGCGGAGCCGGTTTCTGACTGCGTCCAGGACATCTTACTGTTTTCACCTTCGCACAGCGCACGCTTGGTGACGAAGTTCAGAATACCACCGGTGTTGCCATCGCCCGGGAACCAGTTCTGTACCGTAGAGTATTTCACTTCCGCGTCTTTATGGATGATCACCTCTACCACCGCCGCGTGCAGCTGGTAGCTGTCGCGCACCGGCGCCGAACAACCTTCGATATAGCTGACGTAGCTGCCTTCATCGGCCACCAGGATGGTGCGTTCAAACTGGCCGGTTTTTTCCGCGTTGATGCGGAAATAGGTTGAGAGCTCCATCGGGCAGCGCACACCTTTAGGCACGTAGATAAAGGTGCCGTCTGACGCCACCGCCGCATTCAGTGCCGCGAAGAAGTTATCGTTACTGGGTACCACGGTGCCAATGTACTTTTTCACCAGCTCCGGGTGATCGTGAATGGCTTCCCCAAAGGAGCAGAAAATTATCCCCTGCTCCGCCAGCTTTTCACGGTAGGTGGTTGCCACCGAGACGGAGTCAAAAATGGCGTCCACCGCCACCTCTTTACCTTCGCGCACGGGCACGCCGAGCTGATTGAAGGCCTCTTCCACCTCTTTACTCAGGAAGCTGTTCTCGGCACCGGTTTGCTGTACCGCGCCGGGCTGCGAGGCACAGGTATCATCGCAGCTGCCGCATGAGGGCGCGGAGTAGTAGCTGTAATCCTGATAGTTCAGCTTATCGTAATGCGCTTTCAGCCAGTGGGGTTCTTCCATCTCCAGCCACGCGCGGAATGCGCTCAGGCGAAACTCCAGCATCCACTCCGGCTCGTTACGTTTCGCCGAAATGGCGCGCACGACCTCTTCGTTGATGCCTTTCGCCAGCTCATCGGTTTGCAGCTGCGTGAAGAAACCCTCTTTATAGTTGAGGTGTCCGCCGCTCCAGGTGTTTACATCACTCGTTGCTTCAGTATTACGAGACATAGTACCGCCTATACCCCAAAGCTTTCGCCGCAGCCGCATTCGTTCTGGGCTTTCGGGTTATGAAATTTGAATAACTGGTTTAAACCTTCCCGAACGTAGTCGACTTCGGTTCCATCAATAAACGGCATAGCCTGTAGCGCGACGTATAACTTTGCACCGTCGGTTTCAAAGACCAGATCGTCCTTTTTGGGTTCGGTTACGGTATCCAGCACGTAGCCAAATCCCGCGCAGCCCGTCTGCTTAACGCCTAAGCGTACGCCGAGGATGTCGGGATTTTTTGCCACCAGCTCATGAATATGCGCCGCCGCCGCGGGCGTCAGCGTTAAGCCACGCCAGGCAAAATCGGCCGGATTGAAGGTTTCTGAATGCAGTTCCATAGGTCCACCTCATCTGATAAGCCACCAGGGCATAACACCATGTTAGTGATAACGATTATCACTTCAACCCCCTGCGAGCAGGGGCTTTGGGCTAAACCGCCCTTTTTGGCTACTTTCATTAAGCATAGACCCTGTGACGGGATGCGGATGGGAGGGTTAGTTTTGTTCAATGCATTGATAAATAATGCATTTCATAAGAAAGGCGGTAAGGTGGCGGGCAATAATAAAAATTGTATTGAAAATACCTATTTTTAAGATAGCTATCTTCCATTAAGAAAGCGGACTCGAAAAGACAAAAAGGCCCTGACGGACCCCTTAACATCAGTGATGGAACGAGACGGCGAAACCCTGTTCACGCCAGTGGTCGAGCTGCTCCTGTTGACGAGGCGTAGGCGCTTTACCGGTCCAGACGAAAATTTTTTGCCCGGGAAAGAGTTCCGGACGCGGAGAATCAATCGGCTCAGCCAGCACGTCAATATGCCAGCCCTTATAGGCAAGACGGGCAGCTTCCAGCCACAAATGCGTACGGTCGTCGCACTCCCACCCAATCAGCAGCGCATCCTTACCTGCTTTTTTTCGCGACTCACCCAGGCTTGTAACGGCAAACTCAATCAGGACACCGTCGAGCAGGCTCGCCATGTGACGCACCGTATTCTGGTCCTGGTTCATTCGCTGACGCACAGGGGTGATGATGTTATCTATCAGAACATCCATCGCATGGTCGCGGCGGAACTCGCCGATTTTGGCGCGCAGTTTTGCCGGGCTGGCATAGCGCAGAACGGTTAACATTTCTTCCTGAAACGATGCCCAGTTCCCATGCGTCATCACTTCTGTATTTTCAAGAAGCGCTTTTACTTTACCGACCGAAACACCCGTTTTCATCAGGCGTTTGATCTCTTCGATACGCAGGATATCTTCATCGTCAAACTGACGATGACCCCCTTCACTTCGCTGCGGCTTCAACAATCCATAACGGCGCTGCCAGGCACGCAGCGTAACGGGGTTGATACCGCATCGTTCGGCCACTTCGCCGATACTGTAATAGGCCATTAACTCCCTCACGCACAATACTTCCATACCTAACCAAACCAACCTTATCAGATTGTACAAATCATTTGTATAACTAACTCCTCGTTCTGAGACAAGTGAATGGCTCAAAGAACCCCTCACTCGTTAATGTATTGTTGTATAAATTTAGCCGTACGTACAGGTCACTATAAAGAGTTACGTACAGGTTTTTATAAATCGTACTTTTTCTCGGGCCAGGCAATCGCCGGAATGCCCCCCAGACGCGGGCTGGCGAAAAGGTGCCCCTGGAACTGAGAAATCCCGGCAGATTCCAGCCACATCCACTCTTCAGCCAACTCTACGCCTACCGCACAGAACAGAATTTCCAGGGACGCGCAGCATTTAATAATTGACTGAATGATCGCCTGACGCGGGCCGCTCTTGTGCACGTTGGCAATCAAATCACGGTTGATCTTGATTCTGTCCGGCTGAAACTGGGCCAGCAGTTGCAGACCGGCGAATCCCGCGCCAAAGTGATCGATGGCCACGCTGATCCCGGCGCTTTTAAGCTGTCTGACCGCGCTGGTGAACTCTTCGAAGCGCGAGATGGCCTCGCTCTCGGTGAACTCGACTACAATTTGCTCCGGCACAAAACCGTTCGCCTCAATTGCCGTCAGTAAAAAATCGACGGCGCCAGGAACATTGACCAGCGTCATCGGCAGCAGATTAATGGACAACGTTTGAGTCTGTAGGCCCAGCGCGCTGGCCATCGACAAAGCCACCTGTTTACTCTTCAGATCCGATTCGTACAGCGCCTCACGCGACAGGTGGGCAAAATAGCTTTCCGGGGACTCACCGGACGGCGTGCGGATCAGGGCTTCCCAGGAAACTACCTGCTGCATAAACGGATCGACGATAGGTTGAAATGCGAAACTACAGTCCGCGCCCTTTGCCACTACTGTCGGCTGGGAGGATAACGGCGTATTTTCGGTGACAAACTCCCAGGCGTCAGCCGGAGGCAGCTCAAAGTAGTTGGCTTTTTCAGTGGCCTCAACGAAGGTGCGGAAAAATTGCAGGGCGCGATCGTTATAGGTCAGCTGATAGCGCGTTGTGCCTTTATCGAGTACCTGTTGCAGCACTTCGTTGGTGTCGTACTGACGAAGGTCGAAGAGCTCCATACCCACATTGCCAAAACGTCTTGAAGGCCCGTGATCGCTCAACAATTCGACCACGTTGTGATGCCGTGGGTCACGGCAGATGAGCTCATAGATCTCCTTAACGTTATCAGCGGGCCCTTCAAGTAACTGAAAAAAGTGTGTGCCGTTAAACAGCAAAATCCCCGTCACATCGAACTGGCGATTTCTACAATTTGCAGCAGCGACCATGTCTTCCAGCGCTTTCACTGGAACGTCCTCGCAGATATGACTGCGGTAAATGATGGTTGTGAGCATGCTAATCCTGAAGATTGAGGGGGTGACCACGAAAACACGTGGGGAAAACTCTGTTATAGCACATTAATTGCCCAACAAATAATTTACATCTCAACGATTTACACGGCTTTTTTGCGTCATTTACGGGCTTGTACAACTCTGCGACGCCGCTTCGGATTGTACAATATATCTTGTGAATACCGCAGTAAATCGTATAAGAATAAGCATATGATAAATAATGATTTTATAAAATATATTATAAAATATTTAAAAAATTGTACATTTTAAATGTACAGATTTGAAAATTATGTATACCTTAAATGTAACGTTACTGATTACAGAATTTTACAGGAGCGAAACATGCAGCAGAACGGATACGTCGCAGACTCAGCAACAGCGATTGCGCAGTACTTCGAAAAAGCCGCGCTTCCAACCCAACAGGAAACCCTGGGTCAGGTTGTTGTTGAAATCCTTAGCGATGGGCGGAATCTGAATCGCAAATCGCTCTGCACAAAACTGTTGAGTCGCCTTGAAAGGGCCAATGGTCCGGAAGAGGAACATCATTATCACCTGCTTCTTGGTCTGCTCTTCGAACGTTAATGTTATGAACAGCAGTGATGCGGACCGACTGATCGACCAGCTTATTGGAGAAGCCGCTCTTTCACTTTTGAAGGAGCGCGGTCCCGTGACGACCGAGGGATTGGTTCAGCGTCTGCGTAACATGCAAGCCTGTGAGACGGATCCCCAGCGGCGGGAGACATTAGCGAGGGTGATAGCTGAAATCAGCACAGGCACTGTCGCTTTTAAAGGTCGCAGAACCGCACAAGGACGAATACAGAGAGAGGGATCTCTCAAAAATAATCGAGACAATGTAGTGCCGTTATTTGGAAATGGAAAACCGTCCGATCCCAAAAAGATGCATTGACTACAACTTTACAGCAACGGTGAGAACAAATGAGACAAAATATTCAGCTTCAACCCGAATACCACTCCGCCTTTTTAGATAGCGCGTTGTCGGAGTATTTCCGTCACGCAGGCGATCGCTTTGCTGAAGAGTCTGCCATTTTTTCGACTGCGGTTCGTTGTGTTCTCGCTTCTGAAGGTCATCTGACCAACAAAGCGATCATTCTCTGGCTGATCCAGACGCTGGAAACTACCGACGATGTCGTTAAGGCGGATGTGATCCGCAAGACGCTGGAAATTGTTGTCGGTTATACCATGGACGATCTTTAACGCCTCTCCCTTCCCTACGGATAGCGTGTCATCGTCAATACTGACGAACAGACTGACGATGACACACCCTCTCTTCCCTGACGCCCTGTTAATCAAGCACGCTGAATGTGGCATGGATCCTGCTTAGTCAGCTAAGGGACTGGGCTTTCCAGTAAACATTGCTTCATTTCTTAACAGGTCTGTTATTGATGAAAAAAATCGCCAGCGTCTGCCCTTACTGTGGTGCAGGCTGCAAACTAAACCTCGTCGTGAAAAATAACCGGATTATCCGTGCCGAAGCCGCTGATGGCGTAACCAATCAGGGCACGCTTTGCCTGAAAGGATTCTACGGCTGGGACTTTCTTAACGACACACGGCTGCTTACCCCCCGTCTGACGCAGCCCATGATCCGCTACAGCAAAGGCGAGTCCTTTACCCCTGTTACCTGGGAAGAGGCCATTCGCTATACTGCTCACAGGCTTAAAAGCATCAAAGATCAGTACGGCCCTCGATCCATTATGACCACGGGGTCCTCGCGGGGAACGGGCAATGAGACCAACTATGTGATGCAAAAATTTGCCCGTGCGGTGCTGAACACTAACAACGTCGACTGCTGCGCCCGCGTCTGTCACGGTCCGTCCGTTGCCGGTTTACAGGAGACCCTCGGCAACGGTGCCATGAGCAATTCCATTAACGATATTGAAAACTCAAAATGCCTGCTGGTGTTCGGCTATAACTGCGCCGACTCTCACCCCATCGTCGCCCGACGCGTGCTTAAAGCACGTGAAAATGGCGCAAAAATCATCGTCTGCGATCCGCGTCAGATTGAAACGGCACGCATTGCCGATCTTCATCTTCAGTTGAAAAACGGCAGTAACATGGCGCTGGTCAATGCCTTTGGCTATGTCCTGCTTGAAGAGGAACTGTACGACAAAAACTACGTTGCCCGCTTCACAGAAGGGCTTGAGGCTTACCGACTGACGGTAAAAGATTACGCACCCGAGCAGGTTGAACATCTGACGGGCATTCCCGCGCGGGATGTTCGTCAGGCAATGCGCATGTTCGCGGCGGCGCCTTCAGCAACGGTAATGTGGGGAATGGGCGTTACGCAGTTTGGTCAGGCGGTTGATGTGGTGAAAGGTCTCTCCAGCCTGGCGCTGCTCACCGGCAACCTGGGCCGCCCTGCCGTCGGCGTAGGTCCGGTTCGCGGGCAAAATAACGTTCAGGGTGCCTGCGATATGGGCGTTTTGCCCAATATGTTCCCCGGCTACCAGGATGTCACTGACCCGGCGGTCAGACTGAAATTTGCCGATGCGTGGAAAATCAATGTCAGCCGGATGGACGATCGCGTCGGGACGCGTATCACCGAAGTGCCGCATCTCGCGCTGGAAGGTAAGATCAAAGCCTATTACATCATGGGGGAAGATCCGCTTCAGACAGAAGCCGATCTGGGCCTAGTCCGCCGCGGCTTTGAGTCCCTCGATTTTGTGGTGGTTCAGGACATCTTTATGACCAAAACGGCAGAGGTGGCTGACGTACTGCTCCCTGCCACGTCATGGGGAGAACATGCTGGCGTGTTCACCTGCGCCGATCGCGGCTTCCAGCGTTTTGGCAAGGCCATTGAGGCCAGCGGCAACGTCAAGCGCGACTGGGAGATCATCAGCCTGCTGGCCACGGAGATGGGCTATCCCATGCATTACGAGAATAACCAGCAGATCTGGGACGAAATGCGCGAGCTGTGCCCCCTCTTCTACGGCGTGACCTACGAAAAAATGGGCGAGATGGGCCATGTCCAGTGGCCCTGCCCAACCCTTGATCATCCCGGCACACCCTATCTGTACAGGGATAATCAGTTCGACACCCCCACTGGCAAAGGCCAGCTGTTTGCTGCCCCCTGGCGCGCTCCGGCCGAGACACCGGATACGGATTACCCGCTGGTACTTTGCACGGTGCGCGAAGTCGGTCACTACTCCTGTCGCTCAATGACCGGGAACTGCGCGGCGCTGCAAAGCCTGGCCGACGAGCCGGGCCGGGTGCAAATGAACCCGGCCGACGCGGATGAGCGTGGGATCGCCGACGGCCAATTGGTCTGGGTACGTTCACGCCGGGGTAAAGTGATCACGCGCGCCAGCATCAGCGAGCGCATCAATGCGGGAGCAATCTATATGACCTACCAGTGGTGGATTGGCGCCTGTAATGAGCTGACGCAGGATAATCTAGACCCGATCTCCAGAACGCCTGAAACGAAATATTGCGCCGTGCAGATGGAGGCGATCGAGGACCAGCGCTGGGCGGAGGATTTTGCGGCTTCTGCGTACCAGACCATGAAGACGCGGTTGATCGCTGCGGTTAACGTTTAAATGCATTGCCGGGTGGTGGCTATCACTGCCCGGCCAGCTATCCGCTGGCGTTTTACGCTATCTGTTCTGCATAATTATTTTCAAGGTAATCGCGAAGCAGGTTCGGACGGCTCTTTTTCTCCATCAGCCTTCTCAACAGTACGATCAGCTCGTAATCGCTTCGCAGATTAAATTTTTGCATCAGCATATATTTATGGGTAAAGACCGTTTTCTGGCTCATCTCCAGCGCCTGAGCGGTCTGCACTACCGACAGCCCTCGGTAAAAATTGACCAGAATACGAATTTGTTGCCGGGATAACCCTTTATGCTGGCAGTCGAAGCAGTTATGTTTAGTCCATGTGTAACCCGGTAATTGCGTCCTGAACCACGCGATAAACAGTACGCCACTGATACGATCAAGCGATGCACGGCGAGGGAGAAAAATAATGTCCTGAAAGCAGGAGGGCAACGCCGAAAAGCGCAGTTCATCGTCGACAAACCCTAGCACAATCCCTTTTTGCCGGGCGAGTAACTCGGGAAAACAGGTCAGTGTTTCACCCTGGCATAATGACAGGACAATAATATCGGCCTGACTGACGTTTTCATGGGTCAGCGCCAGGTTAAATGTGATGGCACGATGAAAGTTATGTTTAAAAAAATCCTCGAAAAATTCATGTAGCCCAGCCTGAAAAAATAGATCGGTTTCCTGAATCAGAATATTTAACATAGCTCATACCAACGTCTTTAAAAAAGGCATATCACCGGCGCTCAGTTGTACTGCATCGTCATCACCACAACTGCACTGATGCTTCCCGGCGTGACGCCACCCGTCACGGATTTAACCGAGGCCTGCATAGCCATTGTCGCGGTTCTGTCGGCACCAATAGTTTGAGTCATGCCAGAGCCTGTTCCTTTAAGCGTACCCGTTTGGGCATCGCGCATGGCTATCGCCACGTGCGTGGCCGAACCGCTGTTCATAAAATAGTCCGCGCCCGCCGCGGGATCGGGGCTGCCGGTAAAAGAGACGGTCACACTCTGCGTTCCCGTTGGGCACTGGGTGAACAGCAGACTAAATGGCACCGGATCCGATGTTGAGCCCGGCGTCGCCATATTGGTTGCCTGAATATTGCCCAGATTGACATCGAGGCTGTTACTCCCGCCATTAAATATGCACGGCGACGCAACGATATTTCCCGTCACACCGATGTTGACGCTATCAGCGGTGAAAGCCTTCCCGCTGAGTAAAGCCAGTAACAGCAGTGTCCCGTATATTATTTTCATCTTCGTACCTGCTACTGATAGGTCAAATTAAGGGTGGCGGAGGCATTTGCTGAACCTGACTCCACGCGGTTCAACGTCTGGTAATATCGGGCCGTTAACGGCAATGTCTCTTGCCCGCCGGCAGACTGCCGCAAGAATAGTCGGCTGTTCATCACCAGCGGCACACCGTTATAGATAAGCTGCACCCCAACCCCTTTTGCGGTGCCGGCATTCCCCTGCCCGGTTAAGGCCATCACGCTGGTATTGGCGCTGTCCGGATTCTGTATTCCACTGAGCGAGACCGTAATATTGGTTCCGGCGGCGCAAGTTAAGCCCAGGTTTTGCGTGTTCTGTGCTCCCGCTGGCGTGGTGCCCACCACAGTGCCGAACGCCGAGGCGGGGATATCCCCGATCGGAAACGTCAGCTGTGACGTATTCACCGTGCACGCCATGGCATTAATGGTTCCGGCGGTGAGCTGCGTGGTCAGGCCGTCACGATAGATGCCGTCGCTCCCCTGAAGCGTCACGACGCCGATCGCCCCCGGGGTTAACGCCCCCGATGAGACCGGGCCAGTCACCACCAGCTCAATCCTCCCGCCATACCAGTCGACATAGGAGGTCTGCGCATTGTACGAGAACGTATTGCTCGGGTTTTCAAAATAGGCGTTGGAGGAAAAGCGTATGCCTATCCCGCTGACGTTAGTGTTGTAAACATGATTGCCGTAGCTGCTCAACGTGGCGCTGTTGTAGCGCATGCTGAATCCCAGCATCAGCGGATTAGCACATCCAGTAAGATAGGAACCTGTGGCTGTCGCCGCGCCGGAAAAGACCACCGTGCCGACAGGCGCATCACGCTGCACGTTAATCGTCCCCACGGACAGGGTTGACAGCTGCGGCGTGATGGTGGTGCACGTACCGGCACGGGCGAGGTTTCCCGCCGCGAGCAAACAGAGAAGCAAAATCACGATAAGCCATTTCATGTTAACGTTCCTGACGGCAGGAGGCGCGCATGTCAGCGATCCCACCGAATGTTGAGTTTGTCGGCAGGCTGAAATTAGCGCGGCATTGCTGGCTGGGCTGACTCCCCCATGTCGCGACTAACGTCCCCTCCTCGCGCATACCGGTTAAATAAACCTGACCGCGATCGCCCACAATAAAACTGCTGCTCTCATCACCGACAAGGGTGACCACCGCCCCAAACGGAACGGCGCGTTCGTTGTCGGTCAAGGTCATCAGCACCCGGCGACCTGACTTCGGCAAATAATCGGCTCTCACCACCGCTCCCCGCGTCGGCGTCACCGTGCGGGTGTTGATCTCCAGTTCGACATCCTCCGGCATATTTTCCGGATCGAGAGTGAGATCGTTTTTTCGGTAGACCGAAAGGTTGCTCACGACCGTATAACCGCGAACATCTGTCCGTACACCGGGCTGATTGCGGATATCCACGCCGTGGGCGCCAGGCGCTTTAATTAAGGCGTTGGTCTCCCCCAGCGGCTGAGAAAGCGTGATGCCATCAGCATGGGCGAGAATGCCGCCTTGTAGCCCGTAATTCAGGCGTTCACTGTTTTTGTCATAACCATACCCCGCCGTGGCTTCGCCATAGGTGCCTCTGTAGTTCGCGTTAACGTTGCCGGTATAGCCCACGCCCTCTGTGCCGTATCCCTGCTGCACGTTCCAGTTCAGGGCTCGGTTTTCGAGTGCCACCCCGTTCAGACCGATGCTGTGTGTCGTCCCGTTATTCCTGCTGGCGTTCATGCCATAGTTCGCCCATGTCTGCGGCAAAAATTTATCCAGCGGAATGCTGATGTTGAACGCCAGAAGCTGGTCGTGATCAGCGTTTTTTTGGTTGTCGCGGGTTTCTGACGCTGAGCGGACATTTTTGCTGTAGGTCCATGTCAGGCCATAGCTGATGTTGTGCCAGTAGTTGCTATAGCCGACGCTCCACGAAGCCATCGACTTACCGTCATTCCAGTAATCTTCCTGCGCCGCACTGAGGGTGAGCGCGCCCAGGTTGTCCCCCAGCGTCTGGCTCATTGTCAGCTCGGCACGGTTACGTCGCCTGTCCTGAAGCGCGCTGCTGTCGCCGTACGAATCGAGGACCTCTTGCATCCCGTAATAGCCGCGGGTCGAGTAGCGATACCCGGCAATCGAAAAGTTCGTCCCGGAATTAATAAAATTCTTGCTGTATCGGGCCCGCCACGACTGACCGCTTGTTTTCGCGGCATGCTCCGGCGTTGACCAGCCCTGGGTGAGGTCTGCGGATATCGCCCCGAAATCGCCCATGTTCTTGCCCACCCCCAGAGCCGCCGACTGGTACTTATCTGCCCCCTGAACGCCGCCATAGAGCGTGAGGCCGTAAGGGAGGCCGTAGATTCCGGTCAGTTGCCCGAAGGGGGTTTTCTCCACGCTACGGTTATACGATCGATACTGCCCGGCGGTAAGGGCATATTTCAGGCGCCCCTCCCGTTGCAGGACCGGCAGCGAAGCGTACGGCAGGGTGAAATGTTGCTCACTGCCATCGGCTTCGACGATCGTGACATCAAGATCGCCCGCGCCGCCGGTGGGATACATATCCGCGATCTCAAACGCGCCCGGCGCCACATAGCTTTGGTAGATTTGATAGCCATTCTGACGCACCACGACCTGCGCGTTAGTTCGCGCAATACCGCGCACCACCGGCGCATAGCCTTTCAGGGAATCCGGTAGCATGTCGTCGTCGGACGCCAGCTGGACGCCGCGAAAAGGCATGCTGTCAAAGACATCGGCAGGGGCGGAACTGTCTCCGAGCGTAAGCTGGGCTTGCAGGGGAATAATCGCGCGCTGCATCAAGGTATAGACATTGTCCCACTTATCCTGGCCGGACGCATCGCGGGACCAGGTGGTGTAGTTGCGTAACCGCCAGGGACCGACGTTGATCCCCGGTCGCAGGTTTGCATACTGACTGTCGCTGCGGGTGCCTGCCCCGCTTCTTGACCGGCTGTTCGCGCCGCTCAGGCTGTAGTTGAGTATGGCCGCGGTAATGCCTTCATCCCACATCTCCGGCGGAACGTAACCTCTCGCTGGCAGATCTATGGCCGCCTGTGGGATGCTGATTGCCAGACGCTGGGCGCCAAACTGGAAGTCCGCGCTGGCCTGTGGAATCGCCTTGAGATCGGCGCATTCTCCTTGCCCGGCGTCGAGCTGCGGGAAAAGCGCCGTTTTCACGCCCCACGCTTTTAACTGCCTGATACTCAGGCACGGCTGCAACGTTTCACTGCCGTTAGCATCCTTCACTGCCATGAAACGAATATCCCGCGTTTCCAGCAGCCGATCGTCAAGAATAATATCAACGAGGTACGTCCCGGGCGCCTGCGAGCCGGATTCAAAGGCAGATAAATCCGCTTTTCCCATTCCGGGATTATCCAGTTCTACCAGTTCCGTATTAAACGTCTCACTGGCATACAGCGTGGGAGAGAAACCCGCAAGCGCGAGGGCAATGAATATTGCCAGGCGCGCAGGCTGCACTGTATTAAATGCCGTTGTCATGACGAGCACCCGATTAATGAAAAGGGATCACAAACTGGCCCGGTGTAATTCGCCAGGATTGCCATAATCGTTAATGACTTTAAACGTCAGCGTATTGCCATTGGTCCCATTCGGTAACGGGAAACGAACTGAGCCTGAAGGCATTACGTACGTGACATCGTCAAGTTTTTTACCCCCGACCGTTATTTCATTGAAATTGATAACGTACGGCGTAGGGTTATTTACCTGCAGAGCATTCCCCGCACGATGCCAGGTTAATTTGTTGGTTTGTTCCTCAGGGGTAGACGCACGAAGGCTCTCTGGCCGATAAATAAGTTTAATCCGCGTTTTGACGGCAATTTGCAGCGAGTTCATCTGCTTTGAGGCTGATGGAATAGCTTTAATGTTCAGCCAGAATAAACTCTCCTGCCCCTGAGGCAGCGAGCCTGTCATGACAATACGCTCAAGGTTTTTTTGCCCGCCATCCAGCCGATACAGCGGAGGCGTAATAATAAAAGGCGCTTTACCGGATTGCCCATCCTGAACATCAATCCACGACTGGATTAAATAAGGAACATCATCAGGATTGGTGATACTTATTGACGCTTCTTTTTTTGCCCCATCGAAAATAATGCGAGTGCCGCCAATAACTACTCCAGCACTGGCGGATGTTAACGTCAGCGATAACAGCGCCATCGCCAGGCCAGTTGTCGTTATAAAACGCATTTCAATACCTCATAAAACAAGGGGCCGGGAAGCCCCCTGCTAATTACTGCCAATGACTTAGTTGTAAACCACTGAGAAGTTCGCGACCGAGTTAGCCGGGCCCGCGGTTACGGACGCTGCGGTGGAGATATACTGCGCGTAGAAGTTCAGTGTATTATCAGCCGTACTGCTGAGCGCGTAGGTATAGCTGTTGCTGCCGTACAGCGGCAGATCGGCTTTATCTGCAGTCATCAGGTTAATCGCTACCCCTGTGGCCGCCCCCGCCACGGACGTATCAATCGCCAGCAGGCTGGCGTTGGTTAAATCCGGCGTACCGTCAAAACGGACTTTTGCATTAGTGACCGTCACAGGACAGTTTTTCAAAATAATATTAAACTGCGTCGCAGCCGTTCTGGCTCCCGCCGTCGGGAATTCCGTTTTATAATAATCGCCCAATACCACCACCTGGTTCTGAGATGCCACATCTACGTCGCAGGCAGAATCCAGAATATTTCCGTTAAAATTAACGGTACCTGCCGCTGCAAATGCATTGGTCATGGTGAGTACAGAACCTGCCGCTAACATTGCCATCATCAATTTTTTATTCATAATTCTCTTTCCTGTATTACTTTATTTATTACCGACATTCAGTTGCAGAAATAAAACCCCTTTCGACGAATCAAAATTTATACAACTCTTTTTCTACGCACAATCGATTTTAGGGTCTAGCTGTAGACTCTCTTTTAACAAAAACAAAACAAATTACTTTGGAAATATCTTAACAATAAAGTCCCCGGTCTACTTTTAAACCTAAGTCAAAAATGTTTCAAATTCAACTAATTAACACTCATTAATAGGCAAGTCTATAATTAGACTCGACGAAAATATTCCCTGACTAACTGTTTTTTAAGATAATTCTTTATGTCGATCAAAAAATGATCGCATCAGTGTATGAGGCCTCTTATGAACACCCGTATTGCGCCCGTTTCAGGCAATGAAATAACAACAGTGCTTGGCGCTAAGCCTCTTAAGCACATTGAAAAAATAATCGATAATGTTTTGCCGCATACGGAAAGATGCATCATGGCTAAAGGTGAAGTCATCCATTATTATTCCGGTGATATCCGCCAGTGCTTTTTACTGTTACATGGCAGCGTGGCATTGCATCGTCGAGGTGACGGTATCGTCTTAAATTCCGAATCCGCACCTTTTATACTCGGCGTGAGCAGCCAGTTTTCTTCTGAGCACCTCTACGTCAGAGCGCTGGAAACTTCAGAGGTGGCTAGCGTTACGCTGGAGCGTTTTAATCACGTAGTCGCACAACAGAATTTATGGGAGTCCTTCTCGAACCTGCTGATCTATACCGCATCGCGCGTTTACGAACATTGTGCCCAGATATCGCAGATGTCGGCTTACGACATTATCCGCTTTCAGCTGGTAGAACTGATGCAGGAGCCGGAAGCCATAAGACAAAGCATTACCGCCGCAGCCTATATCAAAAGCCGCACCTATCTTTCACGCAGCGGCATTATGCGGATCCTGGCGGAGTTGCGGACGGGGAAATACATCACTATGGAGCGCGGCGTGCTAATCGAGATCCATCACTTACCCCGCAAGTACTGAGGCTGTTTTTATCTCTGGAGAAGGTGGAAAATAAGAGCGACACTATAGAAAGTACAGTCTCTTTCCAGGTTAACGCTATGTCTTCTGACAAACCATCGCATCGCGGCTCTCCCTATGCCCAGGAACTGATTTCCCACTTACAGCCGCACTGCGCCACGTATAAAACCGATCCCGGTGAGCAACTTGATCTCCAGGTTAACGGGCAGAGTATGTGTTATTTAATTCTCGAGGGCACAATCGCGATATACAGAAGAAGCGACGACATGATGCTTACCACCGCGCGCAGTCCCGCCCTGTTTGGCCTCGCTAACCTGACGGACATATATTTTAACGATTATCTCAAAACGGTGACGCCATGCCTGATCGGCGTGCTAGCAACCGATCGGGTGGCAGAAGTTATCAAAGAGAAGGCGTTATGGGGGCTGCTTTCTAATCATCTGATGTTTGTCTATAACCGCCTTTATCACAACGTCATGCCGAAAGGTGCGCCAACGGCTTACGAGATGATTCGTCAGCAGCTCATGATGCTGATGCAGGAAGATGACAACTACCGACGCAGCGTGACGGCGGAAAGGTACATCCGGGATAAAACCCGGCTTTCCCGCAGCGGCGTAATGCGGATCCTGGCTGACCTGAAAACAGGCGGGTTCATCGAAATGGAAGAAGGCCGGCTCATTAAAATTAACAAACTGCCTGCCAAATACTGAGTTTCAGACACAAAAAAGGCCGCACGGGCGGCCTTTTCTTCACTGCTCAATGGACGTGAACGCCCAACCGCCAGGCAAAGTAGATCTCTTCTTTCAGCTCGTTTGAAGAGAGCGCCAGCAAATCCGTAAATTCCAGCTCAAGTTGTTTCAGCTTTTTCAGGTACTGCGCCGGAGACAGATTGCTTTTATCGCGACGTAAATATTCAATTGCCAGCTGTGTTGGGGTTATTTCAGTATCCATGATGTCCTCGCTTATGTTCAAAACGTGACCAGTATATCACAATCAGGCGGCTAATTTTTGACCAAAAGCAAGACATTCGGAAACTTTACACAACGGCCGTCGTCAGTCTGGATGAACAACACAGGCGATCCTGCTCGTCCAGTATATCAATCTGCCACACCTGATGACGACTTCCGGCGTGCAGTGCGCGGCAAACACCGCGCACGCGTCCGCTGCGAACGGAGCGGATGTGGTTGGCATTGACCTCCAGCCCGACCACCTTCTGCTCCCCTTCCGTACACAGGTAACCCGCGACCGACCCCAGCGTTTCGGCCAGCACGACGGACGCACCGCCGTGCAGCAGGCCAAACGGTTGATGAGTACGACTGTCTACTGGCATCGTCGCTTCAAGTTCATTATCGCCAATGCGCGTAAACTGGATATCCAGCAAACCGACCATGTTTTCCGCACCCATGGCATTTAAGGCCTGCAGAGTGACCGCACGTTTCCAGATCATCCGATAATCTCCAGTAAAGCCTGCAAGGGATGGCGAACGCCGTTACCTTCCACCCGTTTCACCTGGCTGCGGCAGGAGTAGCCCGTCGCCAGACAGCGGTTACGCGGCAGGCGCTGCATTGCCTGGTGCCACGACAGCTCGTAAATGCCGAGCGAGTTAGCGTGGTTTTTGACTTCATGACCGTAGGTTCCGGCCATACCGCAGCAACCCACGTTGACGCTTTCCAGCTTCGCGCCATAGCGGGCGAAGATAGAAGCCCACTGGGCAGGCGCCGTCGGCAGCGCGGTCACTTCAGTGCAGTGCCCAAACAGGTACCAGGATTCTCCGCTGACCTCCTGAGGGGCCGTTTGCTTCAGCACCGAAGGCAGCCACTCATGCACCAGTAAGACCTGAAAATCACCGCGCTTATCGCCGAGCGTCTGCTTATATTCATCCCGGTAACAGAGCACCAGCGCCGGATCGACGCCCACCATTGGCATATCGAGCTGCGCCACGCGATTCAGGAAATCTGAAGTTTTCTGCGCGGTTTTCGCGAAGCGGGTCAGGAAACCTTTAATGTGCTGCGCCTTGCCGTTCGGCGAGAACGGCAGTACCACCGGCTGGTAGCCAATTTTCTCTGCCAGACGGACAAAATCAGCCACCACCTGCGCATCGTAATAGCTGGTAAACGGATCCTGCACCACCAGCACCACCTTCGCTTTCTGCTCAGGGCTTAATGCTTCCAGTTGTTCCAGGGTCATGTTCGCCGAGCGGTGCCCCACCAGCCGACGCTGGAGCGATGGCACCGACAGCAGCGGCAGATCCACCATGCCGATATGTTTTTCAGACAGTTTGCGCACCAGCGGCTGATTGATAAAGAAGTTAAAGGTTTTTGGCGCACGAGCCATTAGCGGCGCGTAACTCTCCACCGTTGCCACCAGATGATCGCGCATCGGGCGCAGATAACGCGTGTGGTACAGCTGGAGGAAGCGGGAACGGAATTCCGGCACGTCAATTTTAATCGGGCACTGGGTTGAACACGCCTTGCACGCCAGGCAGCCGGACATCGCCTCTTTCACCTCATGCGAGAAATCGTATTCGCCTTTATTCGCATGCCAGCTGTTGCGGGTCCGTTCGATGAGCCTGCGCAGGCTGGTGCGTTTTTCCGGCAGCTCCAGTTCCAGCTTGAGCGGGTCAATGCCGCGGTCAGCCAGCAGGCGCAGCCATTCGCGCACCAGCGTCGCACGTCCTTTTGGGGAGTGGATGCGGTTGCTGGTGATTTTCATCGACGGACACATCGGGCTTTTCACATCGAAGTTGAAGCACAGCCCGTTGCCGTTGCACTCCATCGCGCCGCGCCAGGAAGCGCGAACCGCAATCGGAATTTGTCGGTCATAGGTGCCGCGCTTGACGGCGTCTACCTGCAACATCGGCGCATCAACACCCTCTGGCGGGCAGATTTTACCCGGGTTAAGACGGTTATCAGGATCAAAAGCGGCTTTCACCTTACGCAGCTCGGCGTAGAGTTGTTCGCCAAAAAACGCCGGGCTGTACTCGGCGCGGAATCCTTTGCCATGCTCTCCCCATAACAAACCGCCATATTTGGCCGTAAGGGCCACGACTTCGTCGGAGATCTCCTTCATCAGGATCTCCTGCTGCGGATCACACATGTCCAGCGCCGGGCGCACGTGTAGCACACCCGCGTCAACGTGCCCGAACATGCCATAGCTCAGACCATGGCTGTCGAGCAGCGCACGAAACTCCACAATATAATCCGCCAGATGCTCCGGCGGCACGCAGGTATCTTCCGCAAACGGAATCGGCTTCGCCGCCCCTTTCGCGTTACCGAGCAGCCCCACCGCCTTTTTACGCATCGCGTAGATTCGCTCGATGCCGGAGAGGTCGTTACACAGCTGCCAGCCAATGACGCCGCCTTCCCCCTGTGCAATCAGCTCATCCAGACGCTGGCAGAGCGTGCTCACCTGGCTCTCAATCAGCTCTGCGTCATCCCCGGCGAACTCGACGATGTTCAGACCGAGCATCTCTTTATCCGGCACGTCGGTAATCAGTTCGCTCACCGAATGCCAGACAATATCTTCCCGGGCCAGGTTCAGTACTTTTGAATCAACGGTTTCCACCGACAGCGCCCGCGCCTCCACCATAAACGGGGCATTACGCAGCGCGGAGTCAAAGGAGTTGTATTTGACGTTCACCAGACGGCGCACCTTCGGCAGCGGGGTGATATCCAGACGCGCTTCGGTGAAAAAGGCCAGCGTCCCTTCTGACCCGGTCAGTACGCGGGTAAGATCGAACTGGCTCAGATCGTCATTAAAGACATGGCGCAGATCGTAGCCCGTCAGGAAGCGATTGAGCTTCGGGAATTTGTCGAGGATCAGTTCGCGATTTTCGCGGCAGCGCTCCAGCACGGTGCGATAAATCCGTCCGCTGGTGGTGCTCTCTTTTGCCAGCGTTTCAGCCAGTTCGACCGGCAACGGCTGGGTATCGAGAATATCGCCCCCCAGCAGCACCGCCCGCACACCCATGACGTGATCGGAGGTTTTGCCGTAGACCAGCGAGCCCTGCCCTGAGGCATCGGTGTTGATCATCCCGCCAAGGGTTGCGCGGTTACTGGTGGAAAGCTCGGGCGCAAAAAAATAGCCATACGGTTTTAAAAACTGATTCAGCTGATCTTTGATTACCCCCGCTTCCACACGCACCCACCCCTCTTCCGGGTTGATCTCAATGATGCGATTCATATAGCGGGACATATCAACGATGATGCCCTGGTTCAGCGCCTGCCCATTGGTGCCCGTCCCGCCGCCGCGCGGGGTAAAGACCAGGGAGCTGAAACGCTCCTGCGACGCCAGACGGGCGATGAGGGCCACATCGGCGGTAGAGCGCGGGAAAACGACGGCATCGGGAAGAAGCTGGTAAATACTGTTATCGGTTGCCATCGTCAGCCTGTCGGCATAATCGGTGGCGGTATCACCTGTAAAACCCTGTTGCTCCAGTGCCTGCAAAAAATTAAGCACCAGTTGAACGACGCCCGGTGCCTGAGAAATCTGTGGGATCATTGCTGTCGACCCTAATGAGAATAGTGTGAAATCGTTTGCGTTGTGTCTGGAAAGTTTTATCACATTTTTTTCTTATGTGCTTCGTAGAATTACGGGCAAAATCCGCCTGTCAAAAATCGCTGAAATCACTAATGATTAGAGAGATGCGGTTTATATTCCCATCAGCCTTGCTGGTGTTCATTTAAGGAAAGTTTCGTTTATGGTCAATCTTCGTCAGCCCAGGGATGTCGCACAGATACTGCTGTCGGTGCTGTTCTTAGCCATTATGATTATTGCGTGTCTGTGGATTGTTCGTCCTTTCGTGCTCGGATTTGCCTGGGCCGCGACCGTCGTGGTCGCAACCTGGCCTTTACTCTTACGTTTGCAGAAACTGCTGTTTGGTCGCCGCGGCCTTGCCGTGCTGGTGATGACGCTGCTGCTGTTCCTGCTGTTTATTATTCCCATTGCGCTGCTGGTTAACAGCCTGGTTGACAGCAGCGGCCCGGTTATTCGCGCGGTCACCAGCGGTGACATGACGCTGCCGGATCTCGCGTGGCTGAACAGCATTCCTGTTGTGGGCGCAAAACTATACAGCGGCTGGCACAGCCTGCTGGAGATGGGCGGTAGCGCCCTGATGGCCAAAGTGCGCCCGTACATCGGCACAACCACCACCTGGTTTGTCGGGCAGGCTGCGCATATTGGTCGCTTCATGATGCACTGTACGTTGATGCTGGTCTTCAGCGCCCTGCTGTACTGGCGCGGCGAGCAGGTTGCGCTGGGGGTACGCCATTTCGCCACCCGGCTGGCAGGTAAACGCGGCGATGCGGCCGTGCTGCTGGCAGCCCAGGCCGTTCGCGCGGTGGCGCTCGGCGTGGTGGTCACAGCGCTGGTGCAGGCGGTGCTTGGCGGTATCGGGCTGGCGGTTTCCGGCGTACCTTATGCCACCATTTTCACCGTTGTCATGCTGATGACCTGTCTGGCACAGCTTGGTCCGCTGCTGGTGCTGGTTCCCTGCATTATCTGGCTTTACTGGACGGGGGACACGACCTGGGGCACGGTGCTGCTGGTCTGGAGTTGCGTGGTGGGCACCATGGATAACGTGATTCGTCCTCTCCTCATCCGCATGGGCGCTGATCTGCCGCTGATTCTGATCCTGTCCGGGGTGATCGGGGGGTTGATTGCCTTCGGCATGATTGGCCTGTTTATCGGTCCGGTGCTGCTTGCGGTAACCTGGCGTCTCTTCTCTGCCTGGGTGCATGAAGTGCCGCCACCCGGAACCGATCCGGACCTCATCTTAAGCGAACTTGAAGAGCTGGAAGATAAGAACGCGCAGTAATAACCTTTGCCGGGTGGCGCTAACGCTTACCCGGCCTACACTCTTCGCAGGAATACTTAAACGTTGCTAAACTATTTATTCTCTGCGCACTGGTCAGACCCGCCTTTTCATGCCTAAAACCGTCATTCTCTTCAAGAAATCTTTACCTCCCTTTAACTATTGAGACGAATCCGATCGACTCATAAAGTTGGCATGCCTACTATTAAGACACGGTTATAAATCAACACCTTGATTTATAAGCATGGAAATCCCCTGAGTGAAACAACGAATTGCTGTGTGTAGTCTTTGCCCATCTCCCACGATGGGCTTTTTTTTATTTATCTTATGCTGAGCGCACAGGATTTAGGCGTGTTTTAAACGAAAAAACCGTTCATTACAGACGGATGAATAGCGATGAAAGAGTTTTACTGTTTAGTTCCATTCGTCATAAGCATATGCCATTTCACTATCAACTGAATATCTTTCTCGTACCACCAGGTGTCCCTTTTACTCTGAATTATTAGTCGCCTCTGCCCGTTCATCAGCGCGAGCATGTTCACGTTGTAATGAGTATCACCACGTTTAAGGCGGCTGACCACTGCAGGAGCAGCGCCTGCACCTTTTTCTTCTGTCAATAATAGTTATGTGGGTTATTTTCCCGCCATAAGAAAAAAGATAAACGTCAAGGCAAGCACAGTAAATGATATAACAGCCAAACTGGCGTTCCTAAAAACGCCATCATTTAGCTTTATCTTTTATACTTTTTTCAACCTGAGCATGAAGATTCATGCAGTTTATATACCCTTCTCTACGCGCTGCGTTGACTTCCGTAGCGTGTCTTAACTCCATTGCTAACAACTTATCTTCCATGACAGAAAGGCGATAAATCAGGGCGCACACAATCATTAAAAGAATAATGAATAACACCGAAATATCTACAACCACTTAACCTCTCCAGTTACTTATTGAATCCTGAGTTCTGACGCTATGCACTGTAGTTCTTCGTTTTCCCTGCATTGCGTTGTCATGTAGCCGTTGCACAGGGAACTTAAATCAGACAGAGTCCGTATATTCATTTAAATTTCATCTTTTATAGCTCATCAAACCTATCAGGCTATCTGGCGCAGTCCTGCAACCAGCAGACGGTGAGGAGTAGCTATATCAGTTCCAGGCTCAGAGCAAGGCGGCTAAGACTATTCTTATGCGAACTATTTTTTTAAGTTATTAGTGCTTTGTAAGTTCATTTTCCTCATTTGATTGCTTGAAAGAGGACTCGCCTTTGTGGCCAGGCGAGTCCTGAATATTAATTTTTACAAATTTCACTCCTACTCAACATCTGCCATTCCCCCTCCAGCACCCGCGTCTCCCCGGTCACCTGCACGTTCACCACCTCGCGAATATCCGCCGAGGACGCGCCAACCTGTAGCTCAAATTCACCTGGCTCGACAATCCGCTTCCCGTCCCGGCGGGTGAAATTAAACATCTCCACCGGCAAGGTAAAGGTCAGGGTGGCGGTTTCTCCCGGTGAAAGCGTAACGCGTTGAAACGCTTTCAGCTCCTGAAGCGGACGAACCTGCGTCGCGACTTTGTCATGCACGTACACCTGTATTACTTCGCTGCCGCTGCGCTCCCCGATGTTGCTGACATCGACGCTTAACACCACCTCTCCGTCGACCGGGACGTGGCTTTCAGCGAGACGCGCCGCACTCCAGTGAAACTGCGTCCAGCCAAGACCGTAACCGAACGGGTAAAGTGCGCCGAAATGGAACGCAAACGGCGTGCCGCCGCTTTTCAGCTTGTGGTTATAGTAGTACGGCATCGCCCCGGCGTTTTTCGGCACGCTGACTACCAGCCTGCCCTGCGGCTCCGCGCGGCCGGTTAAGATATCGGCAATCGCCCAGCCCCCTTCCTGCCCCGGCGCCCAGGCCATCATCAGCGCGGCCACCTTCTCTTCCAGCCCCTGAAGGTTATAAGGACGCCCGCCCGTCATGACGACAATTACCGGCTTGCCGGTTGCCACCAGCTCCTCCAGCAGCTGTTGCTGCACGCCCGGCAGATTCAGCGAATCGGTATCCGATCCTTCCCCCACGGTGCCGCTCTGGAATAGCCCGGCGAGGTCGCCCACGCAGGCCACCACCACGTCACTCTCTTTTGCCGCGCTCACGGCTTCGGGGATCAAATCCGTGCGTTGTGAAACCGGCGATTGCTGCATCGGTTTACCGCCGCTGTCGCCCGGGAACACCGGCGCACCCGCCATCCGTTTTTCGATAATGTGGCACCCTTTGGCGTAACGTATCTGCGATGCGCCAAGGTACTGTTCCAGCGCCGCGCGCGGGGTTGTCACCTGCGAGGTCTCTTCAACCATATCACTGATGATCAGGTGAACCGGGAAGCTGTAGCCGCTCAGCAACGCCAGCGGATCGTCCGCCGTCGGCCCCACTACCGCTACACGGGGTTTTCCGCCGAGGGGCAAAATGCCGTTATTTTCCAGCAGCGTGATCGATTTTGTTGCCACCTCGCGCGCCACCTGCCGGGTCGCCTCATTCTGCAAATCGATACCTTTTTCGTCGGCGTACGGTTTTTCAAACAGCCCGAGACGGAATTTTTCACTTAGCACGCGCGCCACAATCTCATCCACTTTCGCCATTGAGATAAGCCCACGCTCTACCGCTTCCGCCAGATGACGCGCGCAGTCATCCTTCGGCAATTCCACGTCCAGCCCGGCGTTAAACGCCAGCGCCGCCGATTCTGCTGGATCGTGAGAAATCCCATGGTGCTGGTGCAGCAGACTGACGCCGCCGTAATCCGCGACAATAATGCCGTCGAAGCCCCACTGTTCACGCAGCACGGTGGTGAGCAGGAAATGGTCGCTGTGCCCTGGCTGATTATCGATGTCATGATAGGCCGGCATCACCGAACCGGCGTTGGCCAGCTTCACCGCCATCTCAAACGGTAGCAGGAAGGTATCGTTTAGCTCGCTGAAACCCAGATGGACCGGCGCATGGTTGCGCGCCCCTTCGCTGAAGGAGTGCCCCACGTAATGTTTCAGGGTCGCCAGCAGATCGCGCTTATCGCCCTGCAACCCCTTCACGTACGCCGTCGCCATCACCCCTACCAGCCACGGATCTTCCCCAAAGGTCTCTTCCGTCCGTCCCCAGCGCACATCGCGCGAGACATCCAGCACCGGGGCCAGCCCCTGCTGGCACCCGACAGACCGGGCCTCGTTGCCAATCTGCTCCGCCGCGCGCTGCACCAGCGCCGGGTCCCAGGTGGAACCGTAGTTCAGCGACGACGGGAACAGGGTTGCATCTTTGCACAGCAGCCCCACCAGACACTCCTCATGAAACAGCGCCGGAATGCCGAGCCGGGTCTCCTCCATCATCATACGTTGCAGGCGGTTAGCGGCACGCACGCCGGTTTTTGCATCAACAATGTGCGTGCCGAGCGGACGGGTGATCTGCCCGACGCCCAGCTTCAGCCTTTCGCTGAGGGACGCCTGTTCGCTCACGCCGGCGAACTCATCGCTCAAATCGCTACGCTCGCGGTGGTTGCCGTGTTCATCGAGGATCAGCCAGTACGCGTGCATCTGGGCAAATTTCTCTTCCGGCGTCATACGCGCCAGTAAATCAGCGACACGCTCGTGTACGGGACGTCCCGCGTCCTTGTAGATCACAGTCATGGTTTACTCCTGTAGTGCGGATTGGGTTACCGGGCTGAGCTGCCCCGCATCGTTTCGAATGTCTCGCTTGCTGGCCAGCTCACGGGCAATGGAATCCACCAGTCGGCTGTTGAGTTTGTAGATAGCAAGGAGCGCCACCATGCAGAGGAACAGCGCGCAGGGGATCAGGGTGAACAGGGCATTGATGGTTGCGAGAACGTGAGGCGCCTGGTTTGCCTGTCCGGGCGCGTAATCCACCATGCCCAGCACCCAACCGACCACCGCCCCACCCAGCGCCAGCCCAAACTTGATGGCAAACAGGGCGGTAGAAAAGACCAGCCCGTCCAGACGGCGGCCGCTGCGGTGTTCTTCGTAGTCCACCACATCGGAGAACATGGTCCATTGCAGCGGCGTGGTCAGGTTCTGAATAAAACTAAACACAATATTCAGACCGAATATCAGCCACACCTGCGAAGGCGGAATGAAGAAAATCAGCGCGCCAAAAATAACGAAAGAAATAATGGTCCACTGATAGGCACGTACGCGATCAAATTTCCCCAGCAGGCGTTCAGATAATAATGCGCCGCTTAAGGATGCCACCATGCCGGAAACAATAAAGGCAAAGACCAGTTCAGGACGTAACAGAACATAGTTAACGTAATACATGGTCGCAGAGCCACGCGTCACGACGGCGGTTAACAGTAAAATATTAAACAGAAAAACAATTCGCCACTGGCTGTTGGCGGCCAGCAGTTTTAAATCCGTCAGCATCGAGCCGGAGGTGTCATTGCGTGGCGAGTAACGCTCCCGGGTCATAAAGAAGCAGCAGAAGAATAAAATAATACCCAGCAGCCCCATCAGGCTCATGGCATAGAAATAACCTTTTTGCACATTCCCCTGACCTAATAATGAGACCAGCGGCAGCGCGATGACCGTTACAATCAACCCGCCGATAAACGACAGGCCAAAGCGCCAGGATTGCAGCGAGTGGCGCTCGCGCGGGTCGAGCGTCAGCGCGCCGGGCATGGCGCAGTATGGAACGTTAATCGCGGAGTAGATCAGGCTCAGGATGGCATAGGTTACGCAGGCATAGACAATTTTCGCCGTCTGCCCGGCATCCGGTACGTAGAAGGTAATCAGGCAGCTCACGCCAAACGGAATGGCAAACCAGAGCAGCCAGGGACGAAAACGACCGTGGCGGGTCTGAGTGCGGTCCACCAGCGCGCCAATGCACGGATCGACAAACGCATCGATCACGCGCACCACTAAAAACATGGTGCCCATAATGGCCGCCGGCAAACCGAATACGTCCGTATAGAAATACGCGAGAAATAACGTTGCCGTTTGCCAGACCAGCGCGCTGGCCATATCACCGAGGCCATAACCTATTTTATCTTTGGTACGTAATACAGAGGAGATTGTCATTGTTATTTGCCTTTTTATCAGGTTAAAACGTATTTCAACCAGTCGCGCATCATCCCGACGGATGTACGCGGTAAGGCTCAAGTATTAGCAACGCCCTGCCCACTAACAATTGTCTAAATTAACAGATAAATTATGATATTTGGTTTTTTGCTTTATTTGTGATGGTGAGCATATTCGCAGGAAAATAAAAAAGGCGAGGACAGATATCCTCGCCTTTTTCAGGTTATGCAGGTTTTACTTGTTCAGCTCTGCCAGGCTCAGCCAGGTTTGCACCACGGTGTCCGGGTTCAGGGAGAGGCTATCAATCCCCTCATCCATCAGCCAGGCCGCAAAGTCTTCATGGTCAGAAGGACCCTGCCCGCAGATCCCGACATATTTACCCTGTTTCTTCGCCGCACGGATGGCCATGGAGAGCAGCGCTTTCACCGCCTCGTTACGCTCATCAAACAGCTCAGAGACGACGCCGGAGTCGCGGTCCAGGCCGAGCGCCAGCTGCGTCATATCATTCGAACCAATGGAGAAGCCGTCGAAGTGCTCCAGGAACTGCTCGGCCAGCAGGGCGTTGGACGGAATTTCACACATCATGATGATCTTCAGCCCGTTCTCGCCGCGCTTCAGCCCCTGACGCGCCAGCTCATCCACCACCGCTTTCGCCTGATCCACGGTACGGACGAACGGGATCATGATTTCCACGTTGGTCAGCCCCATGTCGTTGCGCACGCGTTTTACCGCTTCGCACTCCAGCGCGAAGCAGTCGCGGAAGCTTTCCGACACGTAGCGTCCGGCGCCGCGGAAGCCCAGCATCGGGTTCTCTTCTTCCGGCTCGTAGCGTTCGCCGCCCACCAGGTTGGCATATTCGTTGGACTTAAAGTCCGACAGACGCACGATCACGCGTTTCGGGTAGAAGGCCGCGCCGAGCGTGGCGATGCCTTCCGTCAGGCGACCGACATAGAACTCTCTCGGCGAGTCGTAACCCTTCATCATCTCGCGGATTTCGTTTTGCAGCTTCGCGTCCTGGTCGTCAAACTCCAGCAGCGCGCGCGGGTGAACGCCGATCATGCGGTTGATGATGAATTCCAGACGCGCCAGGCCCACGCCTTCGTTCGGCAGGCAGGCGAAGTCAAACGCGCGATCCGGGTTACCGACGTTCATCATGATTTTCAGCGGCAGGTCCGGCATGGTATCCACGCTGGAGCTCTTCACGCTGAAGTCGAGGATATCGGCATACACGTAACCGGTATCGCCTTCGGCACAGGAGACCGTCACGTTCTGGTCGTCCTTCATGCGTTCGGTCGCGTCACCGCAGCCGACTACCGCCGGGATCCCCAGCTCACGGGCAATGATAGCCGCGTGACAGGTACGGCCACCGCGGTTGGTGACGATAGCAGCCGCTTTCTTCATGATCGGCTCCCAGTCCGGGTCGGTCATGTCGGTCACCAGCACGTCGCCAGGCTGAATGCGATTCATCTCGCTGATATCGTGGATCACTTTCACCGGACCGGCACCGATACGGTGACCGATTGCGCGGCCTTCCGCGACAATTTTGCCCTGCGCGTGCAGGGTGTAGCGCTCCATGACCTGACCGCGTGAACGGACGGTTTCCGGACGCGCCTGCACGATAAACAGCTTGCCGGTGTGTCCGTCTTTGGCCCACTCGATGTCCATCGGACGGCCATAGTGTTTTTCAATCTGCACCGCCTGCTTTGCCAGCTCTTCCACTTCGGCGTCGGTGAGCGAGAAGCGATCCCGCTGCTCCTGCGGCACATCTTCAATGGTGACCTGCTTGCCATGCTCTTGCGTCGGGGCATAGATCATGCGGATTTTTTTCGAGCCCATGGTGCGGCGTACCACTGCCGGACGGTTAGCCGCCAGCGTAGGCTTATGCACGTAGAATTCGTCAGGGTTCACCGCCCCCTGCACCACCATCTCGCCCAGACCCCATGCGGAGGTGATAAACACCACCTGGTCGAAGCCGGATTCCGTGTCGATAGAGAACATCACGCCGGAAGAGCCTACGTCGGAGCGCACCATGCGCTGTACGCCTGCGGAGAGCGCGACGCCGCGGTGGTCATAGCCCTGATGCACGCGATAGGAGATGGCGCGGTCGTTGAACAGGGAAGCAAACACATGCTTCACCGCCACCAGTACCGCCTCGTAACCCTGAACGTTGAGGAAGGTTTCCTGCTGTCCGGCGAAAGAGGCATCCGGCATATCTTCCGCGGTAGCGGAAGAGCGCACGGCAAAGGAGGCCTGCACGTCGTCAGCGGAGAGCTGGTTGTAGGCGTCATGGATGGCTTTTTCCAGTTCCGGCTGGAAAGGTGTGTCGATGATCCACTGGCGGATTTGCGCGCCGGCTTTGGCAAGCTCGGTGACATCATCAATATCCGTTTTATCCAGCAGGTCGTAAATGCGCTGGTTTACACCGCTCTGGTCTAAAAACAGGTTAAACGCATCGGCGGTTGTGGCAAACCCGTTTGGTACGGAGACACCCATACCGGACAGATTTGTAATCATTTCACCCAGGGAGGCATTTTTGCCCCCAACTCTGTCTACATCATTCATGCCGAGTTGGTTATACCAAAGCACCAGCGGTGACGAGCCATTGTTGGACATCGAAACAATCCTTTTGTGATATTTGATCGGAGTAAGAAACACCTGACTACGTATTTATACTGGCATATTTATTTCCGCTAAAAAAACGGTGAATCGTGTAAGCAATTTAAATTTTCAACTTTTCGGACAGTTTCCCCGCACTCGCTAACCCGATGATTCCTATAGATTCCGGCAAAAACCATAGAAATAACGCCGCTAATCAGAAAATGAAATCCACTTTTCAGGAAAATCAAAAACACCATTTCATTTTAAATTCAGATAAGTTCTTTGCTGTGCAATTAACTTTTTTAATTTATGCTTTCAGGCAATTACGTACGCTATTCTGGGTGGATAAAATGGATAATGCTGTCGATCGTCACGTTTTTTATATTTCTGATGGGACGGCGATTACCGCCGAGGTGCTGGGACACGCGGTGATGTCGCAGTTTCCCGTGTCGATAAACAGCATCACGCTGCCGTTCGTGGAAAACGAGAGCCGGGCCAAAGCGGTCAAGGACCAGATCGACGCCATTTACCAGCAGACCGGTGTTCGTCCGCTGGTGTTCTATTCCATTGTGATCCCTGAGATCCGCAACATCATTCTGCAAAGCGAGGGCTTCTGTCAGGATATCGTGCAGGCGCTGGTTGCACCCTTGCAAAGCGAGCTGAAGCTCGACCCAACGCCGATCGCTCACCGTACCCACGGGCTGAACCCCGGCAACCTGACCAAATACGATGCGCGTATTGCCGCCATTGACTACACTCTGGCGCACGACGACGGGATCTCGCTGCGCAATCTGGACCAGGCGCAGGTCATTTTGCTTGGCGTGTCGCGCTGCGGTAAAACCCCCACCAGCCTTTACCTGGCAATGCAGTTTGGCATTCGCGCCGCCAACTACCCCTTTATTGCCGATGATATGGACAACCTGGTGCTGCCTGCCGCGCTCAAGCCGCTTCAGCATAAGCTGTTTGGGCTGACCATCAACCCGGAACGACTGGCGGCGATCCGCGAAGAACGTCGCGAGAACAGCCGCTACGCCTCAATGCGCCAGTGCCGAATGGAAGTCTCCGAAGTCGAAGCGCTGTACCGGAAAAATCAGATCCCCTGGCTGAACAGTACCAACTATTCAGTAGAAGAAATTGCCACCAAGATCCTCGATATCATGGGACTGAATCGCCGCATGTACTAATATGCTAGTACATTAATCCAGTTTCAGTTATTATCATGCCATCCTCGGGGCGACGTGCCCCGAACTTGAAATCAGCAGGGATTGGTTTAAGGTGATGCCCATCACTTCCCGGTAGTCTGCCGATGAAGCAAAAAATTTCTGAGACATTCCATGAACAAAACCGACGAACTGCGCACCGCGCGCATTGATAGCCTGGTCACCCCGGCTGAACTTGCCCGGCTGCACCCCGTTTCCGCCGAGGTGGCGGACCATGTGACGGCCTCCCGTCGCCGCATCGAAAAAATTCTCAATGGTGAAGACAAACGTCTTCTGGTAGTAATTGGCCCCTGCTCCATCCACGACCTGGACGCGGCGATGGATTATGCACAACGCCTTCAGACGCTGCGCGTCACGTATCAGGATCGCCTGGAGATCGTGATGCGTACCTACTTTGAAAAGCCGCGTACCGTCGTGGGCTGGAAAGGATTGATATCCGATCCCGATCTGAACGGTAGTTACCGGGTGAATCACGGCATTGCGCTGGCGCGCAAGCTGCTGCTACAGGTTAACGAGCTGGGCGTGCCGACCGCTACCGAATTTCTGGATATGGTGACCGGACAGTTTATTGCCGACCTCATTAGCTGGGGCGCGATTGGCGCGCGTACCACCGAAAGCCAGATCCACCGTGAAATGGCGTCGGCGCTCTCCTGTCCGGTGGGCTTCAAAAACGGTACGGACGGCAATACCCGCATCGCCGTTGATGCCATCCGCGCGTCACGCGCCAGCCATATGTTCCTCTCCCCGGATAAAAACGGCCAGATGACCATCTACCAGACCAGCGGCAACCCGTTCGGACATATCATTATGCGTGGCGGTAAAAAACCGAATTACCATGCAGAAGATATTGCCGCCGCCTGCGAAACGCTGGCGGAATTTGACCTGCCGGAGCATCTGGTGGTGGATTTCAGCCACGGCAACTGCCAGAAACAGCACCGCCGCCAGCTGGACGTCTGCGATGAAGTCTGCCAGCAGATCCGCAGCGGCTCGACCGCCATTGCAGGAATTATGGCGGAGAGCTTTATCAAAGAAGGTACGCAGAAGATCGTCGCCGGACAGCAAATGGTGTACGGCCAGTCGATCACCGACCCGTGTCTGAGCTGGGAAGACAGCGAGCTGCTGCTGGAGAAGCTGGCTTCAGCCGTGGACACGCGATTTTAAAATCCTGCCGGGTGACGCTGCGCTTACCCGGCCTACGGTACGTGCCCTTCTCCCTCTCCCCGTGGGAGAGGGTCGGGGTGAGGGCATCAGACCGCACCTCTCCCCCAAATTTGATCCCGTCACACAATTTTCATAAAAACGCTTGCCGTGAATTTGCAGTTTATTGATAATGATTATCATTGTTACATTGATTGTTATTTATAAACATTATGTCACCGACCGATAACAGCGCGGCAACGCCAGTAAAAACACACACAGCGCCGTCCCCTGCTCCCACCGATCGCCGAATCGACAGCAAAAGCCTGTTGGGTGAGGAGGGACGGGTCATTATCGAGCATGACGGCCAGCACTACCTGCTGCGCCAGACCAATGCCGGAAAACTGATCCTGACTAAATAATCCAGACAACACATTCGCCAGCCACCCAGGTGATCCCCAGGCAGCCAGCGCTTTTCAATTCTTATGGAGAGTTGCTATGCCACACCTGCAATCCGCGTCTTTACGCCCGTCTCTTCTGGCGCTGGCAATTGTCAGCACCCTGCCGGGCGTTGCGTTTGCCGCCACAGACGATATCACCGTTACCGCCACCGGCAACGCCCGCAGCGCCTTCGAAGCCCCCATGATGGTAAGCGTGATTGACGCCACCGCGCCGGAAAACCAGACCGCCAGCTCCGCCGCCGACCTGCTGCGCAAGGTGCCCGGCCTGACGCTGGACGGCACCGGGCGCACCAACGGTCAGGACGTTAACCTGCGCGGTTACGACCGACGTGGCGTGCTGGTGCTGGTGGATGGCGTACGCCAGGGCACCGATACCGGACACCTGAACAGCACGTTCCTCGATCCGGCGCTGATCAAACGTATCGAAGTGGTACGTGGCCCTTCCGCCTTGCTGTACGGCAGCGGCGCGCTGGGCGGCGTAATTTCATATGACACCGTCGACGCCAGCGATATGCTGGACGCAGGTAAAAATAGCGGCTATCGCGTATTTGCTACCGGTGCAACGGGCGATCACAGCATCGGGATGGGCGCCAGCGCCTATGGCCGCACCGATACCCTGGACGGTGTGGTCTCCTGGTCCAGTCGCGATCGCGGCGACATTCGCCAGAGTGACGGCGCGAGGGCGCCAAACGACGAATCCATCAACAATATGCTGGCGAAAGGCAGCTGGAAAATTGATCCGGCTCAGACGCTGAGCGGCTCCCTGCGCTACTACAACAACGACGCGCAGGAGCCGAAAAACCCGCAGACCACGGATGCCAACAGCAGTAACCCGATGACCGATCGTTCCACCATTCAGCGCGATGCCCAGCTTGGCTACCGCATTGCGCCAGCCGGAAACGACTGGCTGAACGCCGATGCGAAAATTTACTGGTCCGAAGCGCGGATCAACGCCCAGAACATCGACGCCAGCGGCGAGTTCCGTAAGCAGACCACCAAAGGCGGCAAAGTGGAAAACCGCACCCGCCTGTTCAGCGACTCCTTCGCCTCGCACCTGCTGACCTACGGCGGGGAATACTACCGTCAGGAGCAACACCCTGGCGGCGCGACCACCGGCTTCCCGGACGCTAAAATCGACTTCAGCTCCGGCTGGTTGCAGGATGAGATCACCCTGCGCGACCTGCCGGTAACGCTTCTCGGCGGGACGCGTTACGACAACTACCGCGGCAGCAGCGACGGTTACGACGACGTGGATGCGGATAAATGGTCATCACGCGCCGGGTTAACCGTGAGTCCAACCGACTGGCTGATGCTCTTCGGCTCTTACGCCCAGGCCTTCCGCGCGCCAACGATGGGCGAGATGTATAACGACTCAAAGCACTTCTCTATCGGCAGCTTCTACACTAACTACTGGGTGCCGAACCCGAACCTGCGTCCGGAGACCAACGAAACCCAGGAGTTCGGTTTTGGGCTGCGTTTTGACGATCTGCTACTCGCCAACGACGCGCTGGAGTTCAAAGCCAGCTACTTCGACACCAAAGCAAAAGATTACATCTCTACCACCGTCGATTTTGCGGCGGCCACTACCATGTCCTATAACGTACCAAATGCCAAAATCTGGGGCTGGGACATGATGGCGACCTACTCGACCAGCCTGTTCAACCTCGACGTGGCCTACAACCGCACGCGCGGGAAAGATACCGACACGGGTGAATATATCTCCAGCATCAACCCGGACACCGTCACCAGCAAGCTGGATATCCCGGTGGCGCAAAGCGGCTTCTCCGTGGGCTGGATCGGCACCTTCGTCGAACGTTCAACGCACATCAGCAGCAGCTACAGCGAGCAGCCTGGCTACGCAGTAAATGATTTCTACGTCAGCTATAAAGGCCAGCAGCAGTTCAAAGGCATCACCACCACCCTCGTACTGGGGAACGCCTTTGATAAAGCCTACTGGTCACCGCAGGGCATTCCGCAGGACGGTCGCAACGGTAAAATTTTCGTCAGTTATCAATGGTAATTCCCTTCGGGGCAACGATTCAGAAGGATAAGATTATGGGTCACTACACACGCTGGCTTGAGCTTAAAGAAGAACATCCGGGTAAGTACGCCCGTGATATCGCCGGATTAATGCACATCAGCGAAGCAGAGCTGGCATTTGCGCGCGTTGGACACGACGCCTGGCGGCTGCGCGGTGAAATCCGCGAGATTCTGGCAGCGCTGGAGTCCGTGGGGGAAACCAAATGCATCTGCCGTAACGAATACGCCGTTCACGAACAGGTTGGAGCGTTTACTCACCAGCACCTCGGCGGTCATGCCGGGCTGGTGCTTAATCCGCGCGCGCTGGATCTGCGTTTGTTCCTCAACCAGTGGGCGAGCGCGTTTCACATTAGCGAAACGACCTCCCGCGGCGAACGTCAGAGCATTCAGTTCTTCGATCATCAGGGCGACGCTTTACTGAAGGTCTACACCACGGATCACACCGACGTTGCCGCCTGGGGCGACGTGCTGACCCGTTTTATCATTGCCGATAACCCCGCTCTGGCGCTGAAGGCTGTCGAAGCCCCCGCGCATTCCGACGGTGCAGATGCAGGCTCGGTGGAGAAAGAGTGGCGCGCCATGACCGACGTGCATCAATTCTTTAGCTTATTGAAGCGCCATAACCTGAGCCGCCAGCAGGCGTTTCGTCTGGTGAGTGACGATCTGGCCTGTAAGGTGGATAACAGCGCGCTGGCACAACTGCTGGAGAGGGCGCAACAGGACGGAAACGAAATCATGATCTTCGTCGGCAACCGCGGTTGCGTGCAGATCTTCACCGGTGTGGTGGAAAAACTGACGCCCATGAAGGGCTGGCTGAACATCTTCAACCCAACCTTTACCCTGCATCTGCTGGAGGAGACTATCGCGGAGACGTGGGTTACGCGTAAGCCCACGGCAGACGGACACGTTACCAGCCTGGAGCTGTTTGCTGCGGATGGAACTCAGATCGCCCAGCTCTACGGGCAGCGTACCGAAGGCGAGCCGGAGCAGAGCCAGTGGCGCCGCCAGATTGACGCTCTGACGCCAGAAGGGCTGGCCGCATGAAAAACTGGTTTGCCCTGCTCTGCGCCCTGCCGCTGGTCGCCGTCGCCGCGCCGGAGAGAATTGTCGCCCTCGGCGGCGACGTGACGGAGATCGTCTACGCTCTCGGCGCGGAATCTTCTCTGGTTGCGCGCGACAGTACCAGCCAGTGGCCGCAGGCGACAAACGCGCTGCCTGACGTGGGGTATCTCCGCCAGCTGAATGCGGAGGGAATTCTGTCCGTACGCCCGACGCTGGTGCTGGCAAGCGACCAGGCGCAACCCTCTCTGGCGCTGAAACAGGTTGAACAGAGCCACGTCCGGGTGGTTACCGTTCCCGGCACGCCTGACCTGCGCACGATTGACGAAAAAGTGCGGGTGATAGCTCAGGCGACGCATCATGAGGTGCAAGGGGAAACCCTGCGCAACTCGCTGCGTCAGGCGCTGGCGGCTCTGCCCTCAACACCGCTCAACAAGCGGGTGCTGTTTATCCTCAGCCACGGCGGAATGACCGCAATGGCGGCCGGGCAACAGACCGGCGCGGATGCGGCAATACGCGCCGCCGGGTTGCAGAACGCCATGCAGGGCTTTACCCGCTATCAGCCGCTCTCCCAGGAGGGGGTAATGGCCAGCCAGCCGGATCTAGTGGTGATTTCGCAGGACGGCCTTAACGCGCTGGGCGGCGAACAAAATCTGTGGAAACTGCCCGGCCTGGCGCAAACGCCAGCGGGGCGAAGCAAGCAGGTGCTGGCTATTGATGACATGGCCCTGCTGGGCTTCAGCGTCCGCACGCCGAAAGCCATACAACAGTTGCGTGCCAGAGCGGAGCAACTGCCCTGATGTCCCGGCGCATCACGTTATCGTTATGGCTTCTGGCGGGGTTGCTTACCGTCATGACGTTCATGGCTACCGGTTTTGGGGCGTTACGCCTGCCGGTGAACGTGCTGTGGAGCGGCAGCGATGAGACGCTACGCCAGATCTGGCTCACCATCCGTCTGCCCCGCGTGCTGCTGGCGCTGGTGATTGGCGGGTCGCTGGCGCTCGCCGGCTGCGTCATGCAGGGGCTGTTCCGCAATCCGCTGGCCGACCCGGGCCTGCTCGGGATCAGCAGCGGTGCGGCGCTGGCCGTCGCCCTGTGGGTGGTGCTCCCGCTCTCGCTGCCCGCGCTGGTGATGCTTTATGCCCCGATGCTGGCGGCATTTTTTGGGGCGCTGGCAGCCACAGGCGTGATCTTCCTGCTCAGCAAGCAGCGTGACACCTCTCTGTCACGTCTGTTGCTGGTGGGTATCGCCATCAATGCCCTGTGCGGTGCGGCAGTGGGTGTGCTTTCGTGGGTCAGCAATGACGCCCAGTTGCGTCAGCTTTCACTCTGGGGAATGGGAAGTCTCGGTCAGGCGCAGTGGTCAACGCTGCTCGCCGTGATCTCGCTGATGGTGCCTGCCGCTCTGGCGATCTGGCGTTGTGCCAGCGCGTTAAATTTACTGCAACTGGGTGAAGAGGAAGCGCATTATCTCGGCGTGGACGTTGCCCTTGTACAGCGAATATTACTGTTATGCAGCGCTCTGCTGGTCGCTGCGGCTGTCGCCGTCAGCGGCGTGATTGGCTTTGTCGGACTCGTGGTGCCGCACCTGATGCGCATGTGGCTGGGCGCCGATCACCGGGCAACCCTCCCCGGCACGGTTCTCGCAGGCGCTTTTCTGCTGCTGGTGGCGGATACGGTAGCCCGCACTCTGGTCGCCCCGGCAGAAATGCCGGTCGGGTTGCTCACCAGCATCCTTGGCGCCCCCTGGTTCTTATGGCTCATTTTTCGTCGTGGAGAACAGCATGGCTGAACGTTATACGGCTGAAAATCTGACTTTTACCCGGTCTGGCCGCACGCTGACAGATAACGTTTCGCTGTCACTGTCGCAGGGAGAGCTGGTTACATTGATCGGTCCCAACGGCGCGGGGAAATCCACGCTGCTGCGGCTGCTGACCGGCTACCTGAAACCCGACAGCGGCAGCTGTTCGCTGGCGGGGAAAGCGCTGGATGAATGGCACCCGGAGACGCTGTCCCGCTATCGGGCAGTGATGCGTCAGCATACTCAGCCTGGATTTGACTGGCTGGTGGAGGAGATCGTTGGAATGGGGCGTGCGCCCTGGTCGCGTCAACCTGAACCGTCGATTGTGCGTGAGGTGATGCAGCTGACCGGTTGCCTGCCGCTGGCTGGCAGACGTTATCATTCCCTCTCGGGCGGCGAGCAGCAGCGCGTTCAGCTCGCCCGCGCGCTGGCGCAGCTGTGGCGTGAGGGAACGCCGCGCGGCTGGCTGTTTCTCGACGAACCCACTTCAGCGCTGGATCTCTACCACCAGCAGCATCTGCTGCGCCTGTTGAAATCGCTGACCCGTCAGGGCCATCTTCACGCCTGCGTGGTGCTGCACGATCTCAATCTTGCCGCATTATGGTCGGACCGGATCCTGCTGTTACACAACGGCAGGATTGTTTCTCAGGGCATACCGGAGACGGTATTGCAGGCCGACGCGCTGGCCCGCTGGTACGGTGCGCAGGTGCACGTCGGCAGACATCCGGCGCACGCCGCACCGCAGGTTTTTCTCGCCCCTTAGCTTGAGCAGCTCACTTCCAGTCGCTTGCCCCAGTCCGGCGGGCGGCTGACATAGTCATCCTCCCGGTCGGCAAACGGCGTGCGCAGGGCGATATGCAGCCGATGCAGCTCGGCATAATCCCCCTGCTCAGCCTGCTCAATAGCCCGCTGCGCCAGCCAGTTGCGCAACACCATCGCCGGGTTAACCGCCTTCATCCGCGCCTGGCGGGTATCGTCATCAATCTGTTCCTGCTGTAAACGCGCCCGGTAAGTGGCAAACCAGTCATCAAACGCCTGTCGATCGATGAACTCGTCACGCAGCGGTGAAGCGGCGCTCTGCTGCGCAGTCTGGCTTAGCATACGGAAGGTTCGGGTATAGTCGCTGCCTTCACGCGCCATGATGGCAAACAGCCCATTCAGCAGCGCGTTATCGCCTTTTTCCTGCGTCATCAGCCCCAGCTTGTTGCGCATTAACACACCATATTCCCGCAGCAAAACCTCCTGATAGATATCGAGCGCATCGTTCAGGGCATCGACGTCGATAAACGGCGACAGGCTTTGCGCAAGCCGCTGAAGGTTCCACAGCCCCACCGCAGGCTGGTTGTCGAAACGGTAACGCCCCTGATAGTCCGAATGGTTACAGATGTAACCCGGTTGATAGTCATCAAGGAAGCCGTACGGACCGTAGTCAAACGTCAGCCCTAACAGGGACATGTTGTCGGTATTCATCACCCCGTGGGCAAAGCCGACGGCCTGCCAGCGGGCAATCATTGAGGCGGTGCGCGCGACAATATCACGGAACCAGAGAACATAGCGGTCCGGTTCGTTTTGCAGGTGCGGCCAGTGACGTCGAAGGGCGTAATCGGCAAGCTGGCGGACTTTATCCGGCTCGCGGCGATAGTAGAAGTGTTCAAAATGGCCAAAACGCAGATGGCTTTCCGCCACGCGGATCAGCATCGCCCCCTGCTCTATCGTCTCGCGGGCCACCGGCGTGTCGCTGGTGACAATGGACAGCGCGCGTGAGGTGGGGATCCCCAGGGCATGCATCGCCTCGGAAGCCAGACTTTCACGAATGGTTGAACGCAGCACCGCGCGGCCATCCCCCATGCGTGAGTACGGTGTTAACCCTGCCCCTTTCAGGTGCCAGTCGAGCGTTTCGCCATTCGGCAGAACCTGTTCACCCAGCAGGATGCCGCGACCATCGCCGAGCTGTCCCGCCCAGACGCCAAACTGATGTCCGCTGTAGACCTGAGCCAGAGGCTTCATGCCCGGAAGCAGCGTTTCGCCGCCCCAGACACCGGCGCCCTTTTCTGGCTGAAAAAATGTCGAAGGGATGCCAAGCGAATCCGCTAATGCATCGTTATGCCAGATAAGACGCGCGTTCTGTAAAGGCGTGGGCTTAAGCGCGGTGTAAAAGCCGGGTAATTCATCGTGCCAGTGAGCAGTAAAAGACAGGGTCATAAGTCCTCCTGCTTTAAGTGTAGAGGGTTTCCCTTGACGTAAACACGGGCGAAGAAAGGGGTTATTGCTGAACGAGGGTCGTTACGCGTTCTGCCGGGACTGCAGGCCACAGGGTTCCCTGCATTGCGCCAAAATTGAAGGGCAGCACGCGTTGTAAGATGCCGTGATCGTCAATTCCCGAGACCATGACCGACTGACAATGCGGCGCGATCTGCCAGAGAATGGCGCGCATAAATGGCTCGAAAGAGAGCGCCGAGACGCGCTGATGAATAAAGTTTTTATCCAAAATCACCCGTTTGAACAGACCATCATAAACCGGTTTAAGGGATGCAGCCCCTGCACCAAAGTTAGCCAGCACTAAGGGGAAATGGATCGCCATTCTTGCAAGCGTCAGATCGTCTTTCCCGTTATTTAAACCTGGATAGTTCTCATTAACAGTAAACTCAAGAAACGGATAACGATCAAGGATTGAAACAGCGTTCTCATTAGTTAATAAAAACTCAACAATTGCAGGTGTAATATTGATCCATGCAATTAACTGATGCTGAATAAAAAATAGCTTACAGGTATCGAGTAATTGCAGTTTTTCCTGAAACAGCACTAATTCATCTTCCTGAGAAAGATGAGGGATAACCAGTTCAGTCGGGATTCGTACGTCCGTACCCACGCCAGTAAAGTTAACCAAAATCTCTAAACCTTTAAGCAAACCTGCACTATCACGCGCCGGAAGGAGTAAAAGTTCAGACTGGTAAGCATTATCTAGCGTAATAATCATCGCCCTTGTCCTGCATTAAAGATGAGAGAGAACATCCTGGAGCAATTGCAGGCACAATTCCACTGTCTTGATTTTAATAAGATTAATTTCATTCTTTCCGTATTAATTTTCAGATTTTTCCCTGAATCTAAAATAATCTTATCCTGGTTATTGAATAATAGCCAGTTTTAGATAAAACAGGCACATGCTGACAAAAATAAGTGGGCAAAAATTTTACTTTAATCCACCCGCAAGAAAAGCCTGACGTCTATTTTCACCGCCAGGCCCTCCGCACTGCATCTTTATGCAGCGGTTAAATACGCCTGGCCTGCCAGAAATTTTTACGCCAGTAAACATTATCGAGAGAGGAGCGCATCACGCCGCGGCTGGTCGAGGCATGAATGAACTGATTATCGGTGTCATAAATGCCGACATGAAGGCCGCTTTCACCGGAACCTGTTTTAAAAAAGACCAGATCGCCGGGCAGGAGCTCGTCTTTATCAATTTCAGTGCCGATTTTCGCCTGCATACGCGTTTCACGCGGAAGCTGTAGGTCAAATTTATCGCGGAAAGTCATCAGCACAAATCCCGAGCAATCCACCCCGCCCCGGCTCATCCCGCCGTAGCGATAAGGGGTGCCGCGCCAGTTGCTGAGCTGATCGTTCAGGCTGGCAATGACCGTAATGGAATCGGAAAGCCGTGGGTTAGGCGGAGGTGCACGATGGCTGCTGCATCCTGCAAGAAATAGCGCCGCAACAAGGAGAAACCAGAATCGCATTTCAGACGAATCCTCTGCTTTTTTTGTTCTTTCGGTAATTTAGCGTGCATCTATGCGGCTGTGCAAGAAAGGTTACTCCTGCGTCGTGGAAATGAGCATCTTGTGGCCTTCAATATCCAGCCTCCGGAACGACATGTGGTAAGCACTCGCAAGATTGGGGGCCGTCAGCACGCTGTCGCGCGTTCCGCTGGCAATCAGTTTGCCACGCGCCAGCAACCACACCCGATGCGCGTGGCGCAACGTATGGTTTAAATCATGGCTGCTCATCACAATGGCGATGCCCTTGCGACACAGCGCGCTGAGCAGAGTATCCAGCGCTGCCTGCTGGGCAACGTCCAGTCCGCTCATCGGCTCGTCCAGCAGCAGCAACCGCCCGTGAGGATTTCCCACCGGATGAACCTGAAGGATGACGGCGGCCAGACGCACGCGCTGCCATTCGCCACCGGAAAGCTGGCTGGCCTGTCGGGTGAGCTTATCGTCTAACCCGAGCGCCGCAGCAACGTCATGGAGCAATGCTACCTGATTTTTATCAGGCAGGTGCAGCGTCAGGTAGTGCCAGACGGGCATTGCAAAGGGCGGAACCTGCTGCTGAACCAGATAGCTTCGACGGGAGGCGAGTGTAGAGGGTAGCCAGTTGACGAGCGATTGCCCGAGAAAGGTAATCTCCCCTTCCCCGCGGGTCAGCCCCGCCATGCGCGCCAGCAGCGTGCTTTTTCCGGCGCCGTTAGGCCCAACCAGGTGAAGGATTTCACCTGCGTTGACTGCGGCGGTAACAGGCTCAAGACGTCCCTTCCCGGCAACGCCTGTGAGCTGCATCAGCAGCGTCATTATTTCGCCAGCGCCAGCTTGATTGATTCCATCACGATAGGATCTTCAGGCGTCATGTCAGGCGAGAAACGCTGCACGACCTGACCGTCACGGCCAATCAGGAATTTTTCGAAGTTCCACAGAATATCGTCCGGATAGAGCGGCGCGCGACCTTTGCTCGCCATACGCTCATAGAAACCACTCTCTTCAGGCGCAACGGCGGTCGGCGCCGCGGCCACCAGTTTGGCATACAGCGGATGACGATTTTCCCCGTTCACATCAATTTTGCTGAACATCGGGAACGTCACACCATAGGTTGTGCTGCAAAAGGTCTTAATCTCCTCTTCGCTGCCCGGCTCCTGGCCCAGGAACTGGTTGCACGGGAAGCCGAGTACGGTAAAGCCGTCTTTTTCCCAGGCTTTATGAATGTTTTCCAGCTGTTCATACTGCGGCGTAAGGCCACATTTCGATGCCACGTTCACGATGAGCAGTACCTTGCCCTTGTAGCCTTCCAGCGTGGTTTTCTCGCCGTCAATGGTAGTCACTTCGGTATTCAGAATATCAGACTGCATAGCATTCCCTCAGGTTGACTTACAGGTTGTGTTTTAACGTCCAGCTTTTAATAGTAGCCAGATAAAGACCGGTGCGCCCAGCGTTGCGGTCACCACGCCTATCGGCAACTCAGCGGCCGTCAGCGCAAGCCGGGCGATGATATCGGCAATCAGCAGTGTTGCCGCCCCGGCAACCGCCGAGGCAGGAAGCAGGGTTCGGTGGTCCGTAATACCGCACAGGCGCAGCATATGCGGGATCACCAGCCCAATAAAGCCAATCGCCCCCGCCAGCGCCACGCTTACGCCCACCATCCAGCCGATGGCGATAACCAGCGCGTTGCGCCAGAAGCCAATCGGCATCCCGAGCTGGCGAGCAGACGTTTCGCCCAGCGCGAGAATATTTAGCGGCTGCGCCTGGAACGCCGTCCACAGGATGACCGGGATCAGGAGCACCATCAGCCACCCCTGACGCCAGTCAACGCCACCAAATCCCCCCATCATCCAGTACATTAACTGGCGCAGATCGAAAGAGGTGGAGAAGTAGACGGCCCATGTCATCAGCGCGCTACAGATGATCCCCAACGCTACCCCGGCAAGCAGCAGCCGGCTGGTGGATAAATGGCGACGAGCAAAGCGCAGAAGGATAAGGGTTATCAACAGCGCGCCAAGGATAGCGCTGAGGCTAATCCCCCAGGCGGAGAGCTCGCCTCCCCCCAGCATCACGGCGGCGATAAGCCCGACGCCTGCGCCATTCGACACCCCGAGAAGTCCGGGTTCCGCCAGAGGGTTTTCAAATAATGCCTGCATGATCGTGCCGCACAGCGCCAGCGCAGCGCCGACTAAAAGCACAGCCAGCGTCCGTGGCAGGCGGATCTGCCAGACAAAGAGCTGTCCCTCAGGCGTAAACCAGCTTTCCGGTCCCAGCCACCGATCGCCCGCACACAGGCTGACGGTGGTGGCGACAATCATCAGCACCCCGAGCAGACACAGGCGGCGGAGATCGGAGCGGTGCTGAAGACGGGCAAGATCAAGCATAGACGATAGGTTATCCGGTTGAGATATCATTGATTTTACGGCGGGTTTAGCAAATAGCGCAAAGAAAAAAGGCCGCGTGAGCGGCCTTTTTAGTTAGTTCATATTACTCTGCTTTGGGCGTTGCGTTTTCGACACGGCTTTTTAACTTCTGTCCGGGTCTGAAGGTCACCACGCGGCGGGCTGTAATGGGAATATCTTCCCCCGTCTTCGGGTTACGGCCCGGACGTTGGTTTTTGTCTCGCAAATCAAAATTGCCAAAGCCGGAGAGTTTAACCTGCTCACCATTTTCCAGAGCACGACGGATCTCTTCGAAAAACAGCTCTACCAGCTCTTTGGCATCCCGTTTGCTAAGCCCAAGCTTATCAAACAGATATTCTGACATTTCAGCTTTTGTAAGCGCCATAGGTTCAATCCCTCAATGATGCCTGGAATCGCTCTTTTAATGCCTCTACACATTTGGCGACGGTAGCGGCAATCTCCTCTTCTTCGAGTGTACGGCTGGTATCCTGAAGGATAAGGCTAATAGCGAGGCTCTTGAAACCTTCTGCTACGCCCTTGCCGCGGTACACGTCAAATAAGTTTACGCCAACTACCTGATTTACGCCAACTTTCTTACATTCGGCCAAAATATCTGCTGCGGGCACATTTTCAGCGACCACAACCGCGATATCACGGCGGTTTGCCGGGAAGCGTGAGACGTCCTTTGCCTGAGGAATGACGCGGTCTGCAACCGGGTTCCACTCCAGCTCGAATACGATGGTACGGCCATTCAGATCCAGCTTACGTTCCAGCTCCGGGTGAACAACCCCAATAAAACCAACACGTTTGCCGTCTAAATAGATCGCCGCACTCTGGCCCGGATGCAGGGCTGGAATCGCTTCTGCGCGGAATTCAATTTCGGATAATTTACCGGTCAGATCGAGAATCGCTTCCAGATCGCCCTTCATATCGTAGAAATCAACCGTCCCTTTTGCCAGGTCCCAGTGCTCTTCATAGCGGTTACCGCTAATGGCGCCGGCCAGCATGAGATCCTGACGGATGCCTAAATTGGCCTGAGTATCCGGTACAAAGCGCAAACCGCTTTCGAAAATACGCACGCGGTTCTGCTGACGGTTCTGGTTATAAACGATAGTACCCAGCAGTCCCGTCCACAGGGACAGACGCATCGCTGACATCTCGCTGGAGATCGGGCTTGGCAGGATCAGCGCTTCCTGACCCGGGTGGATCAGCTGTTGCAGCTTAGGATCAACGAAGCTGTAGGTGATCACTTCCTGGTAGCCTTTGTCGTTCAGCATGGTTTTCACACGCTTCAGTGACAGATCGGCTTCGCGATGGCTGCCCATCACCAGACCCGCCTGCACCGGCTCGTCAGGGATATTGTTGTAGCCGTACACGCGGGCCACTTCTTCCACCAGATCTTCTTCGATCTCCATGTCGAAACGCCAGGATGGCGCAACGGCTTTCCACTCATCCTGACCTTCAGTCACTTCGCAGCCCAGACTCGTCAGAATGTCGGTCACCTGCGCATCGGCAACGTGGTGACCAATCAAACGATCCAGCTTGCTGCGGCGCAGAGTAATGGTCGCACGCTTCGGCAGCGCCGCTTGGTTGGTCACATCGATAACCGGACCCGCTTCGCCGCCGCAGATGTCGATCAGCAGGCGAGTCGCACGCTCCATCGCTTTGTATTGCAGCGCAGGATCCACGCCACGCTCATAGCGGTGAGAAGCGTCAGTGTGCAGACCGTGACGGCGTGCGCGGCCGGTGATGGAGAGCGGGCTGAAGAACGCGCATTCCAGCAGGACGTTTTGCGTCTCGTCGTTGACGCCAGAGTGCTCGCCGCCGAAGATCCCGCCCATCGCCAGCGCTTTGTTGTGATCGGCAATTACCAGGGTGTCGGCGTTCAGTTTCGCTTCGCTGCCGTCCAGCAGAACCAGGGTTTCGCCCTCTTTCGCCATGCGCACAATAATACCCCCTTCGATACGATCTTTATCGAAGGCGTGCATTGGCTGGCCCAGCTCCAGCAGAACATAGTTGGTCACGTCAACCACAGCGTCGATAGAACGGATACCACAGCGACGCAGTTTCTCTTTCATCCACAGCGGGGTTGGCGCTTTAACGTTAATACCTTTCACCACGCGACCGAGGTAGCGTGGGCAGGCCTCAGGGGCGTCAACCTGAATCGGCAGCACGTCACTGATGGTTGCCTCAACCGGAGCGATCTCCGGCTCGTTCAGTTCGGTCTGGTTCAGAACGGCCACGTCGCGGGCTACACCGATGATACCTAAGCAGTCGGCACGGTTTGGCGTCACGCTGATTTCGATGGTGTTGTCATCAAGCTTCAGGTATTCGCGGATATCGGTACCCACTGGTGCATCCTGCGGCAGCTCGATAATCCCGGAGTGATCGTCGGAAATGCCCAGCTCGGAGAAGGAGCACAGCATGCCTTCAGACGGCTCACCGCGCAGCTTAGCCGCTTTGATTTTGAAATCGCCCGGCAGTACCGCGCCGACGGTCGCCACGGCTACCTTCAGGCCCTGTCGGCAGTTTGGCGCACCGCAGACGATATCCAGCAGACGGTCACCGCCCACATTGACTTTTGTTACGCGCAGTTTGTCGGCGTTAGGGTGCTGGCCACACTCAACCACTTCACCTACCACGACGCCGGTAAAGGCGCCAGAAACAGGATCCACGCCATCAACTTCCAGACCCGCCATGGTGATCTGGTTAGAGAGCGCGTCGCTGTCCAGCGTGGTGTTAACCCATTCGCGTAACCACAGTTCACTGAATTTCATTGTTCTTTCCTGCCCTTATTTAAACTGTTTGAGGAAACGCAGATCGTTTTCGAAGAACGCACGTAAGTCGGTTACGCCGTAGCGCAGCATGGTAAGACGCTCCATGCCCATACCGAACGCAAAGCCGGAGTATACTTCCGGATCGATACCTACGTTGCGCAGTACGTTTGGATGCACCATGCCGCAGCCCAGCACTTCCAGCCATTTACCGTTTTTACCCATCACGTCAACTTCCGCAGAAGGTTCAGTGAACGGGAAGTAGGACGGACGGAAACGAACCTGCAAATCTTCCTCAAAGAAGTTGTTCAGGAAATCGTGCAGTGTGCCTTTCAGGTTGGTGAAGCTGATGTTTTTATCAACAATCAGACCTTCCATCTGGTGGAACATTGGGGTGTGGGTCTGATCGTAGTCGTTACGGTATACGCGACCCGGCGCGATGATGCGGATCGGTGGAGCCTGCTCCTTCATGGTACGGATCTGAACGCCAGATGTCTGAGTACGCAGCAGACGGGTGGCGTCGAACCAGAAAGTGTCGTGGTCAGCGCGTGCCGGATGATGGCCAGGAATGTTAAGGGCATCGAAGTTGTGGTAGTCATCTTCAATTTCCGGGCCAGTCGCCACGGTAAAGCCGAGCTCACCGAAGAAACTTTCAATACGATCGATAGTACGGGTAACCGGATGCAGACCGCCGTTTTCGATACGGCGACCCGGCAGAGAAACGTCAATCGTTTCTGCCGCCAGACGCGCATTCAGTACTGCACTTTCCAGCTCAGCTTTACGTGCGTTCAGCGCCTGTTGTACCTGCTCTTTGGCTTCGTTAATCACTGCACCTGCTGCCGGGCGCTCCTCTGCTGGCAGTTCACGCAGGGTAGTCATCTGAAGGGTCAGATGCCCTTTCTTGCCCAGATATTCGACGCGGACATTGTCTAACGCGGCAACATCTGAGGCCTGGTTAATGGCGGCCGTTGCACTGGCAACCAGCTCTGCGAGATGTGACATGGTTTTCCTCATTATGTCGGTGCAGACACCGAATTGTTGGACGTAATCTCTCAAATTCAGGCACAAAAAAAGCCTCCATCGGGAGGCTTATCTGGCGCTGTTTTTCGTTTCATCTTTCACGCGCTAGCCTCCTGAAGTCAGGTGCTAAAGTAAAAGAAGAAGCGGAAAATAGCAGCATTCATGCTTGCGTTACCTTGTAGGGTAAAAACCGTTAAGACCTTATTGAAAAGCCTGGACGGGTAAATGTCAATCTTCTGATAAGGCGATATGAAAAGAGGGAGCAAAGCCCCCTCTTTCAACTGGCTTATGCCAGTGCTGCTTTCGCTTTTTCGACCAGAGCGGTGAACGCTACTTTGTCGAATACTGCGATGTCAGCCAGGATCTTACGGTCGATTTCAACAGAGGCTTTTTTCAGGCCGTTGATGAATTTGCTGTAAGAAATACCGTTCTGACGTGCTGCTGCGTTGATACGCGCAATCCACAGTTGACGGAACTGACGCTTACGCTGACGACGGTCACGGTAAGCGTACTGACCTGCTTTGATAACAGCCTGGAAGGCAACGCGGTATACGCGTGAACGCGCACCGTAGTAGCCTTTAGCTTGTTTCAAAATTTTCTTGTGACGTGCACGTGCAATTACACCACGTTTTACGCGAGCCATGTGTGCTCTCCTGTATCTATTCTAAGTTAAAAAAGTTAAACGTTAACGACTTATGCGTACGGCAGGCACGCGATGACCAGGCCCAGATCGCCTTTAGAAACCATGGCTTTTGGACGCAGGTGACGTTTACGCTTGGTAGCTTTCTTAGTCAGAATGTGACGCAGGTTAGCGTGCTTGTGCTTAAAACCACCTTTACCGGTTTTTTTGAAGCGCTTAGCAGCACCGCGTACGGTCTTAATTTTTGGCATTTTAATAACTTCCACTTCGCATTGTTAAATAAACGAAACATAGGCGAACAAAACCTATGGGGCCCGAAGGCTCCACAGATTTTGCTGCTTGAAGGCCTTACTGTTTCTTCTTAGGAGCGAGCACCATGATCATCTGGCGGCCTTCGATCTTCGTTGGGAAGGATTCGACTACTGCCAGTTCACTCAGATCTTCACGGACGCGGTTAAGCACTTCCATACCAATCTGTTGGTGGGCCATCTCACGACCGCGGAAACGCAGCGTGATCTTGGCCTTATCGCCATCTTCCAGAAAGCGAATCAGGCTGCGGAGTTTTACCTGATAATCGCCATCGTCGGTACCAGGACGGAATTTGATTTCCTTAACCTGGATAACTTTTTGCTTCTTCTTCTGTTCCTTAGAAGATTTACTCTTTTCATAAAGGAACTTGCCGTAGTCCATAATACGACAAACTGGCGGTTCGGCGTTAGGGCTGATTTCAACTAAATCTACTCCAGCTTCTTCAGCTTTTTCGATCGCTTCTCTCAGACTCACAATCCCCAGTGGTTCACCTTCAAGATCTGTTAAGCGAACTTCCTGGGCGCGAATCTCGCCATTGATACGATTCGGACGTGCCGTTTGAACTCGTTTTCCGCCTTTAATACCTTATTCCTCCAGTTGTTGAAGACTGCGGCTGCGAATCTCTTGTTGCAGCTTCTCAATCACTTCACTTACGTCCAGGCTCCCCAGGTCTTTACCACGGCGGGTGCGAACGGCAACTTTGCCTGCTTCCACCTCTTTATCACCACAGACCAACATATACGGGACACGACGTAAAGTGTGCTCGCGGATTTTAAAGCCAATCTTCTCATTTCTCAAGTCTGCTTTTACGCGAATGCCCGCATTTTGTAGTTTCTGCGTCAATTCTTTAACGTAATCCGCCTGAGAATCGGTAATGTTCATCACAACTACCTGCACTGGCGCAAGCCAGGTTGGGAAGAAGCCCGCGAACTCTTCAGTCAGGATGCCGATGAAGCGCTCCAGTGAACCGAGAATCGCACGGTGAATCATAACCGGCACCTGACGCTCGTTGTCTTCGCCAACATAAGAGGCGCTTAAACGCTGCGGCAGGGAGAAGTCCAGCTGTACCGTTCCGCACTGCCATGCGCGATCGAGGCAGTCATACAGGGTAAATTCAATTTTTGGACCGTAGAATGCGCCCTCGCCCAGCTGGTATTCGAACGGAATACCGTTCTCTTCCAGCGCCACGGCGAGATCCGCCTCTGCGCGATCCCATGTCTCATCGCTACCGATACGTTTTTCCGGACGCGTTGAGAGTTTGACCACGATCTTCTCGAAGCCAAAGGTGCTGTACATATCGTAGACCATACGAATACAGGCGTTAACTTCATCACGTACCTGATCTTCAGTACAGAAGATATGCGCATCATCCTGAGTAAAGCCACGAACACGCATCAGCCCGTGCAGCGCACCTGATGGCTCGTTACGGTGGCAGCTACCGAACTCCGCCATACGCAGCGGCAGATCGCGGTAGGATTTCAGACCCTGGTTGAAGATCTGAACGTGGCCCGGACAGTTCATTGGCTTGATGCAGTATTCACGGTTCTCAGACGAAGTGGTGAACATCGCATCTTTGTAGTTGTCCCAGTGGCCGGTTTTTTCCCACAGCACACGGTCCATCATGAACGGGCCTTTCACTTCCTGATACTGGTACTCTTTCAGCTTGGAGCGCACGAACGTTTCCAGTTCACGGAAGATTGTCCAGCCGTCGTTATGCCAGAACACCATCCCCGGCGCTTCTTCCTGCATATGATACAGGTCAAGCTGCTTACCGATTTTACGGTGGTCACGCTTAGCCGCCTCTTCCAGGCGTTGCAGGTACGCGTTCAGGGCTTTCTTATCGGCCCACGCGGTACCATAGATACGCTGCAACATTTTATTGTTGCTGTCGCCACGCCAGTAGGCGCCTGCGATTTTCATCAGTTTGAAGTGATGACAGAAGCGCATATTCGGCACGTGCGGTCCACGGCACATGTCGACATATTCTTCGTGATGGTACAAGCCAGGCTTGTCATCATGAGCGATGTTTTCATCAAGAATCGAGACTTTATAGCTCTCGCCGCGCTTCACGAAGGTTTCACGCGCTTCATGCCAGCTGACTTTCTTCTTGATGACGTCATAGTTCGTTTCGGCGAGCTCATGCATACGTTTTTCGAGCGCGTCGATATCTTCCTGTGTCAGGGTGTGGTCAAGGTCAACGTCGTAGTAGAAGCCGTTGTCGATAACCGGGCCGATCGCCATTTTGGTGTTGGGCCACAGCTGCTTAATAGCATGACCTAACAGGTGCGCACAGGAGTGACGAATGATCTCCAGACCTTCTTCGTCTTTCGCGGTGATGATCGCAAGCGTTGCATCGCTTTCAATCAGATCGGACGCGTCTACCAGCTCACCGTTTACGCGGCCTGCAATGGTTGCTTTTGCGAGTCCAGGACCGATATCCAGGGCAACATCCATTGGGCTTACAGCGTGGTCGAAATGGCGTTGGCTGCCATCAGGAAGAGTAATTACAGGCATTTTATATCCTTATTTGCAGTGATGCCCCACACATAAGAGCATATACAAAGAAAATAATCGTGATTAAACAGTAGATTACGAAACCATCTGACCAACAATCGTCAAATTGGTTCGTCATCATGCACCTGCCGATTCAGATAAATGCGGATTTACGGCAAGCAGCGTAATGGTAACACTATTAACAGGGCGAATGCACCTTCCCGCGACCGATTTGAACCGCTCATCCTTATGTCTGCGTTCATGAACTTTTGTTGACGGGGGCTCGCAATCCGAAAGTGCTGAGCTATTCTTGATCTGGTCCTTAAACATCGAAGGGGTATCACATGAATGTATCGAGCAGAACCGTTGTGATATTGAATCTACTTTCCGCTGCTGGTCTGGTATTGATACTGGCCGACAGATTCCACTGGTTTTAAGCCGAACCGCTGTTCTGGCATAACCTGTTGTCCCGGGTAAAGCGCTTTCTGGCGCAGACTTTGGTAGACTAAGGGTATCAACTGACAAGGATTGGGTTATGCCAACAAAAAGATTTGCCGTTAAGCACTGGAAAATGGTCGTGGTGTTAATCGCTATTTGCGGCGCGATGTTGCTGCTGCGTTGGGCCGCGATGATCTGGGGCTAATATTATGTCAGCGAAAACGTGCCGTGAATTTACTGAATAAATCTTAACTATCTTTACGATAATTTATGGTCCAAAACCGGTACGTCATAATCCGGTTTTCGCCAGGCTGTGACAGCGTATATATTCCATCACATGTGGCAGTTGAAATATCAGGACCACTCACCCGCCACCAGCTTGTGTACATCAAATGCATCATTCATTGACTGGCCGGTAGACTGGGAGCCAGGGGCAATGTTGGAGCCTGCTTCAACATCAGAGGCTTTAGCGATCCCGACTGGGCTGTTAACGTCACTGGCAGGTTGCGTCATATTATCAGCAGCAAATACGCCAAATGAAAGTGCGGAAAGCACCATCGCTGCTGTAGCGGTTTTGATTTTTTTCATAATTCTGTTCTCATACTTAATTAATGCAGAAATGCCTGAGGCGAGTTTTTTGCCTGTGCCGTAAGTGTAGATCTAGATCACACTTTTGCCTAGTCAAATTATTTATCAAATCGTGTCAAATAAACTGAAAAAGGCCTGGTCGCCTAATTATGGAGAAATTATGAAGACGAAAGCATGCCTATTATTTCAAAACGCCGTTTAGTATAAATAAGCACAGTTTCAAAAAATAAAAAACAGGCCGAGAATAGTCCCGGCCCGAAGAAATTACATTTTATAACCTAAAGAAATCGTGGTTCGGCGATCGGTATGTTCCGGCGCGGAATCAGGCGGTGAAGAGTTCCAGGTTACGTTGTACGCCACCTTGAGTCCAAAGTGTTCGTTGATAGCCACGTTCAACGCACTTTCAGAGTTCAGCGTTGTATCTTCAGCACCAAACACCGACACACCCTGGGTGAATTTAGCGTTGTCAGTCATTTGCCATGCGTAGGTGCCCGATGCATAACCCAGCGGCTGGGTTTCATCTTCGCCGTTGGTGTACTCGTCGTAACGGACACCCGGACCGAATTCAAAACGGAGGCTGTGCACCGGTCCATTCAGGAACTGACGACCATAACCCGCAGTCATGACATCGCGCTGGCGATAGCCGTTGTAGCGGTCAGTAAGCCAACTCGCCTGCCCGAACAGGTAGTCATAATCTGTCATGTTGTAACGGCTACGCCCACCTACCGCGTATTTCTCAGAGGAGCGTTCATCGTTAGCAGACGTGTTGCTGGCATTGCCCCACAGCGACCAGGCCGTGGTGTTGCCGTACCAGGTCAGGGTGCTGTCTGCGGTCATGGAGGAGCTTTTCGTGTTACCGGATTGCGCCAGATACCCGGCATTCACGTTACCTTCAAAGGGTTTTTTGGCAGTGGAGGGATCGTCCATGACAGTAAAAACGGTATCATCGGCGGTTGCATTCAGTGACGCAAATACGCCACCCGCCAGCATCAGTGCTGCGGGTACTGTCTTCAAAAGCTTCATTTATTTTAGGAGTCCGTACAACATAAAAAGAGACCGTCACGGTCTCGGAAACTTTCTTGCGGATCAATGACAAGGCGACCATAGAAAGGTAACAAATTATAAAAAGCCGCAAATAACATAGCAATAATTTCTTCTTTCATTTTTTGAATAAGAACGATCCCAAAACGCGATTTAATGTATATACCCGGCCAAGGTTTTTTGTCAGCATTCATTTTTAAAATCATACTGTTATTTACGTTGCCTTCCTGCCAAACGGTGCCAGGCTTAAAATAACCCATGATAAAAGGAGGTCATGATGGCTTCGATTTACACGCTGACGCTCTCCCCTTCCCTCGACTCTGCGACCATGACGCCGCAAATCTATCCGGAAGGTAAGCTGCGCTGTAGCGCGCCGGTGTTTGAGCCGGGCGGCGGCGGCATTAACGTGGCGCGCGCAATTACCCATCTCGGCGGAAAAGCAACCGCCATCTTCCCCGCTGGCGGCGCCACGGGTGAGCATCTGGTTGCGTTGCTGGCAGATGAACAGGTTGCCGTAGATACCGTTGACGCCAGAGACTGGACCCGGCAAAACCTGCATGTTCATGTTGAATCCAGCGGCGAGCAATATCGTTTTGTGATGCCAGGGGCGAAGTTGAGCGATGATGAGTTTCGTCAACTGGAAGAGAAAGTGCTGACCATTGAAAGCGGCTCATTGCTGGTGATCAGCGGTAGCCTGCCGCCGGGCGTCAAAACAGAAAAGCTGACGGCACTGGTTCAGGCGGTGCTCCAGCGCGGCATCCGCTGCATTGTCGATAGCTCAGGCGATGCCCTGAAGGCGGCGTTAGAGCCCGGACAACTTGAACTTGTCAAACCTAACCAGAAAGAGCTCAGTGCGCTTGTCAATCGCGAGCTCAACCAGCCTGATGACGTGCGTACTGCCGCAGAAGAGCTGGTACGCACGGGCAAAGCGCATCGCGTTGTAGTCTCTCTCGGTCCTCAGGGTGCGCTGGCCGTCGACAAGACGGGCTGCGTGCAGGTTGTTCCACCGCCGATGAAAAGTCAGAGTACCGTGGGTGCCGGTGACAGTATGGTTGGCGCGATGGTGCTGAAGCTGGCGCAGGGCGCTTCGCTTCTGGAGATGGCACGCTATGGCGTCGCGGCAGGGAGCGCTGCCACCATCAATCAGGGAACCCGTCTGTGTTCGCTTGCGGATACCCAGAAAATTGTCGATTACCTGGCGAAAAGCTGAACGTGCTTCCCCTTCCCGTGGAGGGGGAAGTCGCCAAATATGGCTTATCGACTATGCTAAGAAAACTTTCAGGATAACAACGAGGTGAATTATGAGCAGTGGTGATATCACCCGCTACGTCGTAACCGTCAATATTCATGAAGCATCGCTGACCGAACTGAATGAACTCAACAACGCTTTCACGCGGGCGAATTTTCTGCTCACGCTGACGGACGATGAGGGCAATATTCACGATCTCGGCTCGCTGGCCTTTGGCCTGATAAGCCCGCTGAGTCAGGAGGAGGTGAAGGCGCTGGCCAGTAGCCTGGTGGAAAGCGTGACTGACAAAGCCACGGAAATTGATGTGGATAGCTGGGAAAACTGGCATAAAAAAGAGCAATAAGTGCCCTGTACAAAATTAAACCGCTCAGTTGTGCGTTAGTTCCTGTTTTTTTATGGCCGTTTTGCGCTAACTTTATGATCTGGCAGACAACATGGGAGAGACATCATGTGGCAGGCTATCAGTCATCTTTTAAGTGAGCAACTGGGTGAAGGTGAAATTGAACTGCGTAACGAACTGCCAGGCGGAGAGATCCATGCCGCATGGCATTTACGTTACGCCGGGCGCGATCTCTTCGTAAAATGTGATGAGCGCGAATTGCTCCCCATTTTTACGGCCGAAGCCGATCAGCTTGAGTTGTTATCGCGCAGTAAAACAGTCAACGTTCCACAGGTTTTAGCCGTTGGCAGCGATCGTGACTACAGCTTTCTGGTGATGAACTATCTTCCGGCGCGCCCTCTGGATGCGCACAACGCCTTTATTCTCGGCCAACAGATCGCCCGTTTGCACCAGTGGAGCGATCAACCTCAGTTTGGGCTCGATTTCGATAACGACCTCTCAACCACCCCACAGCCAAACGCGTGGCAACGCCGCTGGTCGACTTTTTTTGCCGAGCAGCGCATAGGCTGGCAGCTGGAGCTGGCCGCTGAAAAGGGACTAGCGTTCGGCAACATCGACGCGATTGTTGAACACATTCAGCAGCGTCTGGCTTCGCATCAGCCTCAGGCTTCCCTTCTGCACGGTGATTTATGGTCGAACAACTGCGCGCTTGGGCCTGATGGTCCCTATATATTTGACCCGGCCTGCTACTGGGGCGACAGAGAATGTGACCTCGCGATGCTGCCGTTGCACCCTGAACAGCCGCCGCAAATTTATGATGGCTATCAGTCTGTCTCGCCGTTACCTGCGGGTTTCCTTGAACGTCAGCCGGTTTATCAGCTGTACACCTTGCTAAACCGGGCGATTTTGTTTGGCGGGAGTCATCTTTTGAATGCCCAGCGGGCGCTGGACCGTATCCTGGCGGCATAGCGGGAGGGGGCGGCAATACGCCCCCTTTTACATTACAGGAAGCCGAGCAGCGTAAAGAAGAAATACCCGGCCACAATGATAATAACCGGCAGGATATAGAGCGGGAAAAACTGCACAAAAATGGTATGACGCGGAACGACAATGCGCGATTCGATCTGCTCGCCGCTCATCCCGTCAGGGCCTTTCGCCTTCTCAAGTATCAGCTGATCTTCCACCCCTTCGCGTAAAAAGCGGGTCTGGCGACTCATGCGCGCGCCGGAGGCCTGCAACGCCATCGCGATAAAGATCAACGCATAGATTATCCAGAACCCGACATTCAGCTGGTGGTGAAAATCCGGGGTGGGCGAGTTGAACCAGAAGACGTTCAGGAATGGGGTGTTAAACCGCATCATCTCAATCATGACGTGGGCAAAATCAAGCATGACGGCATTAATGCCCGGCTGTTTTTCGCTGTGATCGTACATAAATTTAAGTACGGAGATCAGCGTTGAAATCAGGGCGGGAATGAAAATAACCCAACCAGCAATACGTTTTAAGACTGCGATGCGTCCAGCTTGTTGATACGTCATTAGTTCCTCTTCATAAAGACGCGTTATTTGTGCCTAAGTCTACCTGCTGTCGGTCATTTTCGCCCGATCTTTGGATGCAATATGCTAAATTGCTTGTGCTTAGCACCGTTCGTCTTACCCCAAGATAAGGAGATGTTGTAATGTCGACACCGCGCCAGATACTTGCCGCTATTTTTGACATGGATGGATTGTTGATTGATTCCGAACCCCTGTGGGATCGGGCTGAACTGGACGTGATGGCCAGCCTCGGCGTCGATATCAGTCGTCGTAATGAGCTTCCCGATACCCTGGGGCTGCGCATCGATATGGTGGTTGACCTTTGGTATGCCCACCAGCCATGGGTTGGCCCGGATTGCGACGAAGTTACGGCGCGCATTATCAACCGCGCTATCTCCCTTGTTGAAGAGAATAAGCCTCTGTTACCGGGCGTACGCGACGCTATCGCCCTGTGCAAGGCGCAAGGGCTGAAAGTGGGGCTTGCCTCTGCCTCACCTCTGCATATGCTGGAAAAAGTGCTGACGATGTTCGGGCTGCGCGACAGCTTCGACGCGCTGGCCTCGGCCGAAAAGCTTCCTTACAGCAAGCCACATCCGCAGGTGTATATGGACTGCGCCGCGAAACTGGGGCTGGATCCGCTTACCTGTGTGGCGCTGGAAGATTCGGTTAACGGCATGGTGGCGTCCAAAGCCGCACGTATGCGCTCCATCGTTGTGCCGGCTGAAGAAGGCCGACACGATCCCCGCTTTGCCCTCGCAGATGTCAGGCTGACGTCTCTTGAAGAATTGACTGCCCGCCATCTGCGCGGAGAGTAACGCTCTTTCAGGCAGCTTCGGCTGCCTGTATCACAAAATCAAAACAACGTTTTACTTTATTTGCTTTTCTCATTCCAGACTCCTATCCTTACGTGCAGAATGACAATAACCTGACTTCTGAGGCGCGTATGATACTGGATGCTTTTACTCTGGCAGGAAAAGTGGCGATGGTGACCGGGTGCGATACCGGTCTGGGGCAAGGCATGGCCATTGCCCTCGCCCAGGCAGGATGCGATATCGTGGGGGTAAACCGCAAGGTTCCTGACGAAACGGCAGCGCGCGTCACGGCGCTGGGACGGCGCTTTATCGCAATTCGCGCCGATCTCGGCAAGCATGAGAGTATTCAGAGCGTCGTGGATACCGCCGTCACAGAGATGGGCCGCATCGATATTCTGGTTAACAATGCCGGCACCATTCGTCGGTGCGATGCGCTGGAATTTAGCGAGAAGGACTGGGACGAGGTCATCGATCTCAATCTGAAATCGGTCTTTTTCCTCTCTCAGGCAGTAGCGAAACAGTTTATCGTGCAGGGTCAGGGCGGCAAGATCATTAACATTGCCTCCATGCTCTCCTTCCAGGGCGGCATTCGGGTGCCGTCCTATACGGCTTCGAAAAGCGGCGTCCTCGGGCTCACCCGCCTGCTGGCAAACGAATGGGCGCCGCTAGGTATTAACGTGAACGCTATCGCGCCAGGTTATATGGCGACAAATAACACCCAACAACTTCGCGATAATGAGCAGCGCAGCCAGGCGATCCTCGACCGTATTCCGGCGGGCCGCTGGGGACTTCCGGAGGATTTACAGGGTCCGGTGGTGTTTCTGGCCTCGGCGGCGTCGGATTACGTTAACGGCCATACCCTTGCCGTAGACGGTGGCTGGCTGGCGCGCTAACCGCCGGTTTGTGACAAAGAGTTACACCGTCACCTCTTTCACACACTGTATAAAAACCCTATACTGTATGGATTGACAGTTTACCGGGTTTTATCATGACGGCGGAAGGCCACCTGCTTTTTTCACTTGCCTGTGCAGTGTTTGCTAAAAACGCTGAACTGACCCCTGTGCTGGCCCAGGGGGACTGGTGGCATATTGTCCCTTCTGCCGTGCTGACCTGCCTGCTGCCGGACATCGACCATCCAAAATCATTCCTTGGTCAGCGGCTGAAGTGGATTTCAAAACCCATCGCCAGAGCCTTTGGTCATCGCGGGTTTACCCACAGCCTACTGGCCGTATTTGGCCTGCTTACACTCTTCTATTTGAAGGTTCCCGAGAGTTGGATAGTCCCGGCGGATGCCATTCAGGGCATGGTGCTCGGCTACTTAAGCCATATCCTCGCCGATATGCTGACGCCAGCGGGCGTTCCGCTGCTCTGGCCCTGCCGCTGGCGTTTCCGCCTGCCAATCCTCGTGCCGCAAAAAGGCAACCAGCTGGAGCGCGTTCTGTGCATGGCGCTGTTTGCCTATGCCGTCTGGATGCCGCAGACATTGCCCGAAAATGGTGCAGTGCGCTGGTCATCGCAGATGATCAACTCGCTGCAATTTCAGTTCAATCGTTTTATTAATCACCAGATTGAACATTAAACCGACAATATAATCACTTTTGTCATAAACCATTCCATATGGATATAAGCGCCACATCACACTTCTGATAACCTTGCGCCAACAGGTTCGGTAAAAACCGACCGTATAATAAATCAGGAGAACGGGGATGAATTTTCCACTCATCGCGAACATTGTTGTGTTCGTCGTATTGCTATTGCTTCTCGCCCAGGCTCGCCACAAACAGTGGAGCCTGGCGAAAAAGGTACTGGTTGGTCTGGTCATGGGCGTGGTGTTTGGCCTGGCCTTACACGCTATTTACGGCTCCGACAGCCCGGTACTGAAAGATTCCATTCAGTGGTTCAACATTGTCGGTAACGGCTATGTACAGCTGCTGCAAATGATCGTTATGCCGCTGGTATTCGCCTCAATTCTGAGCGCCGTAGCCCGGCTGCATAATGCTTCTCAACTGGGTAAAATCAGTTTCCTGACCATTGGCACCCTGCTCTTCACCACGCTGATTGCGGCGCTGGTGGGTGTGCTGGTTACCAATCTGTTTGGCCTGACTGCTGAAGGTCTGGTGCAGGGTAGCGCTGAAACCGCGCGTCTGACGGCGATTGAGACCAACTACGTGGGTAAAGTGGCCGATCTGACCGTTCCGCAGATGGTGCTCTCCTTCATTCCGAAAAACCCGTTTGCTGACCTTACCGGTGCAAGCCCAACCTCCATTATCAGCGTAGTGATCTTCGCTGCGTTCCTGGGCGTGGCTGCGCTGAAGCTGCTGAAGGACGATGCGCCGAAAGGCGAGCGGGTTCTGACTGCCATCGATACCCTGCAAAGCTGGGTAATGAAGCTGGTGCGTCTGGTCATGCAGCTGACGCCGTACGGTGTCCTGGCGCTGATGACCAAAGTCGTGGCAGGTTCTAACCTGCAAGACATCATCAAGCTTGGCAGCTTTGTGATTGCCTCGTACCTCGGTCTGGGCATCATGTTTGTTGTGCACGGCATCCTGCTGGCGGTGAACGGCGTTGGCCCGCTGAAATATTTCCGCAAAGTCTGGCCGGTGCTGACCTTCGCCTTCACCAGCCGTTCCAGCGCGGCATCGATTCCGCTGAACGTGGAAGCACAGACACGTCGTCTGGGCGTACCCGAGTCTATCGCCAGCTTCTCGGCCTCCTTTGGCGCCACCATCGGGCAGAACGGCTGTGCGGGTCTCTACCCGGCGATGCTGGCCGTGATGGTTGCCCCAACCGTGGGTATTAACCCGCTGGATCCGGTCTGGATTGCGACGCTGGTCGGTATCGTGACCATTAGCTCCGCCGGTGTTGCGGGCGTGGGCGGCGGCGCGACCTTCGCTGCGCTGATCGTTCTGCCTGCGCTGGGGCTGCCGGTAACGCTGGTTGCCCTGCTGATCTCTGTTGAACCACTGATCGATATGGGTCGTACCGCGTTGAACGTGAGTGGTTCAATGACCGCCGGTACCCTGACCAGCCAGTGGCTGAAGCAGACCGACAAAACGATTCTCGACAGTGAAGATGATGCCGAACTGGCACATCGTTAATCACTGCTGAAATAAAAAAACCGCCATCGGGCGGTTTTTTTATGGCTGTTATTCTTCAACCTCTTCATCCTGGCGGGTCTGCATTGCCCATCGCTGCGCCGATTCCGGCACCGTAAACGCAGGGGAACGACGGAAATGCTCGCCAATCAGCACGAAGGCAACGTATTTACCCCGCAGCATCCAGACATCGCGAAAACCATCCACCTTCAGGGCATGGTCTGGCGGCGCGGGCTCAACGCGGGGTACATAGCTAATAACCTGGCGGTTTTGTTGACGAAGAGGTTTCATAAGCGACGGGTTCACTAAAGCAAATTCTTAAAGCAGGAAATTTCTATCATAGCCGATTCTCCCCCCGCCCGTCGCGCCTGACGTATCGCAGATGGCTCCTTTCGCTAATCAATATCTGAAAACGCTTAGTTCGCCTGCTAATTCTTAACATTGTTCTATCCTTAATAGGGTTTTTAGGAATGAACAAAGGAGAAGCGTGCAATGTCGAACAATGATAAACCACATCAGTCACCCATTCATGGGACTGAAGAATCTCAACCGGGAATGGACTCACTTGCCCCAGCCGACGGCTCACACAAACCATCACCGGGTCCTTCCGCACCGGGTGAACAGCCTACCGCCCCGGGCAGCATGAAAGCCCCGGAAACGGAAAACGAAAAGCTGAAATCGCTCGATCCTCACCGCAAGGGCGGTGAAGGCCATGCGCTGACCACGAACCAGGGCGTTCGCATTGCCGATGATCAGAACTCCCTGCGCGCCGGAACGCGCGGCCCGACGCTGCTGGAAGATTTCATCCTGCGCGAAAAAATCACCCATTTCGACCATGAGCGTATCCCTGAGCGTATCGTCCACGCTCGCGGCTCCGCGGCGCACGGCTATTTCCAGCCGTACAAGAGCCTGAAGGAGATCACCAAAGCAGATTTCCTTTCCGATCCGAACAAAATCACACCGGTGTTTGTGCGTTTCTCTACCGTACAGGGCGGCGCGGGTTCGGCCGACACGGTGCGTGATATCCGCGGCTTCGCCACCAAATTCTATACCGAAGAGGGCATTTTCGACCTCGTCGGGAATAACACCCCGGTTTTCTTCATACAGGACGCGCATAAGTTCCCTGACTTTGTCCATGCGGTAAAACCAGAACCACACTGGGCCATACCGCAGGGACAAAGTGCGCATGACACATTCTGGGACTACGTCTCCCTGCAACCGGAAACCCTTCACAACGTGATGTGGGCGATGTCTGACCGGGGGATCCCGCGCAGCTATCGCACCATGGAAGGCTTTGGTATTCATACCTTCCGTCTGATTAACGCTGAAGGTAAAGCGACGTTTGTGCGTTTCCACTGGAAACCGGTCGCGGGGAAAGCGTCGCTGGTGTGGGATGAAGCGCAGAAGCTGACCGGACGCGATCCGGACTTCCACCGTCGCGAACTGTGGGAATCCATTGAAGCCGGTGATTTCCCGGAATACGAGCTGGGGTTACAGCTGATCCCGGAAGAAGACGAGTTCAAATTCGACTTCGACCTGCTCGACCCGACCAAGCTTATTCCTGAAGAGTTGGTGCCGGTTCAGCTGGTGGGTAAAATGGTGCTTAACCGCAACCCGGATAACTTCTTCGCGGAAAATGAGCAGGCAGCGTTCCACCCGGGCCATATTGTGCCGGGGCTGGACTTCACCAACGATCCGCTGCTGCAGGGTCGTCTGTTCTCTTACACCGATACGCAGATCAGCCGTCTTGGTGGACCTAACTTCCATGAGCTCCCAATCAACCGTCCGACCTGTCCGTACCATAACTTCCAGCGTGACGGGATGCATCGCCAGGATATCGATACCAACCCGGCGAACTACGAGCCGAACTCCATTAACGATAACTGGCCGCGTGAAACCCCGCCGGGGCCTAAACGTGGCGGATTCGAGTCGTATCAGGAGCGCGTGGACGGAACAAAAATTCGCGAGCGCAGCCCGTCATTCGGCGAATATTACGCTCAGCCTCGCCTGTTCTGGAACAGCCAGACCCCGATCGAACAGCAGCACATTATCGGCGGCTTCAGCTTCGAGCTGAGCAAAGTGGTGCGTACCTACATTCGCGAGCGCGTGGTCGACCATCTGGCGCATATTGATATCCAGCTTGCTCAGGGCGTAGCGAATAATCTCGGCATTACGCTGACTGACGAGCAATGCCATGCTGCACCGCCTAAAGACGTGAACGGGCTGAAGAAGGATCCGTCCCTGAGCCTGTACGCGGTACCTGGCGGGTCGATCAAAGGCCGCGTAGTGGCTATCCTGCTGAACGATAAACCGCGCGCCAGCGACGTGCTGGGGATCATGAGGGCGCTCAAGACTCAGGGCGTACATGCCAAACTGCTTTACTCACGCATGGGTGAAGTGACGGCCGATGATGGCTCCGTCCTGCCGATTGCCGCGACCTTTGCCGGGGCACCGTCCCTGACGGTTGATGCGGTGATTATGCCGTGCGGCGACGTTGAGAGTTTGCTCGGTAACGGTGATGCCGCCTATTATCTGCTGGAAGCCTATAAGCACCTGAAGCCAATCGCCCTCGCAGGCGATGCGCGGAAGTTTAAATCGCTGCTGAAGGTACCGGCTCAAGGGGAAGAAGGCATTGTCGAAGGTGATAACATTGACGATGCGTTTATGACCCGGCTGTTTGACCTGCTCGCCGCGCACCGCGTGTGGTCGCGCAGCAGCAAGATTGACCAGATACCGGCGTAAAAAAAGCCGGGTGGCGATACGCTTACCCGGCCTATATTTCGACTGATGTTGTAGGCCCGGTAAGGCGAAGCCGTCCCCGGGCTTTATTTTGCTCACAAATCCCTGAACGTCCCCAGACGATACCCACGCTCGGCAATCGCATACTTCAACGACGCCGACGTTAGCACGTCCAGTTCCGCCAGACGCGGCCAGCAGTAGGCGCTCTTACGTACGATGTTATCGACAAACGCCGGATGCGCCATTACCTCAAGCGAGCGCTCCCCTTTTGCGGCGGAGGCATCCAGCACCTTCAGGAACAGCGCTTCGTCGATATCGTCGCCATAAAATGCGCTGCTGAACCCCTCCGTTGACGTCACCGCAACGTCCGGCAGCCCGCGCACCTCCCGATCCACGCGCATCGCCACGCCTTTACGTTTGGCAAATTCTGCCACAAGCGGGAAAATCGCCGGGATCATATGCACATGATGATGACTGTCGATATGGGTGGGCTCGCGGCCAAACACATCCACAAAGCGGTTAAACTGGCAGTCCAGCTCGCGGGCAATCTCATCAAGCGGCAAAGCGTCCTGCTCCGCCATTTCCCAAATCCATTTACCCAGTTGCCCGTCGCGCGTCAGCCCCGGCATCGGTGAAAGGGGCAACCCAAGCGTCAGCACAAAGTGCATGCCCACGCCCAGTTCGGGCAGCTCACGGCTTAACTGCGCCGCATGTTCCACCGCCTCACCGTTGATGAGCGCTGTTGTAGAGGTCACGACGCCCCGGCGACAGGCTTCGATAATGCCGTAGTTCTGCCCTTTTGACAGGCCGAAATCATCGGCATTGACGATCAGCAGGTTTTCCATCGCGCCTCCTCTTAACGGTGTGTGAGTTTCAGTTTCTCAACCGTTGCAGCAAAGTTTGGCAGCCATTTCTCATGCGCCAGGATCATCTCACTCGCGAGTTTTTCAGCGTCACGGTCAGAATGCACCAGCGGGCTCAGGTTCAGCGCCAGCAGCACGTCATTCAGCTCGCCGCTCAGGGCCGCATTGCTCGCCGCCACTTCAAAGCCTTTGATGGTATGAATCAGGCCCATCACCTTATCGTCGAAGTGGGTAATGCGGGGATGCGGTTTTGCACCCTCGCGCCCAAGGATGCAGGTCATCTCCACGGCCCAGTCTGCCGGGATATTGTCGATGTGCCCATGATGCGGAACGTTCACATAGTGCTCGGCCTGCTTGTCATTGTAAATGGCGTTGATCACTTCACACGCGGCATCTGAATAGTATGCTCCACCACGCTGCTCAAGCTCTTTCGGTTTGATGTTCAGGTTCGGATCTTTATACAAATCAAAAAGCTGCTTCTCTACTTTCTGCACAACCTGAGCGCGTGCGCCACCTTTGTAGTATTCGCCCATTTCAATCGCCAGCATCTCTTTCTGCTTGAAGTAGTAAAGCAGATACGAGCACGGCAGCAGATTCAGGGAGCGGATCAGCCCTTCGCTGAACGGCAGATCGAAGATGTTTTTCACCGAGGCCGCGGTCAGGCGACCAGAGGCAACGCCATCAAGCAGTTCCGCAAAGCGCGATTGCCCGTTCACAATCACATCTTTGATAAAGACCATGTGGTTCAGGCCGAACAGGTCAATGGACAATTCATCGTTATCGGTTAGCGCCAGCACATCGCGGATGAACATCTTCATGCCGATCGGAATATTGCAGACGCCGATAAAGCGTTTGAAACCGGTGTGACGATAGACTGCCTCGGTGACCATCCCGGCCGGGTTGGTAAAGTTAATCACCCACGCGTTCGGGCAGATCTCCTCCACGTCTTTAATGATGTCAAAAATGACCGGAATCGTACGCAGACCTTTAAACAGGCCACCTGCCCCGTTGGTTTCCTGGCCCAGATAACCGTGGCTCAGCGGAATACGCTCGTCCAGCTCACGCGCCTTCAGCTGGCCGACGCGCAGCTGGGTGGTCACGAAGTCAGCATCTTTCAGCGCCTGGCGGCGATCCAGCGTTTTATGCACGGTTAAAGGCACGCCTGCTTTTTCAACCATGCGTTTGCACAGTTCAAAAATAATATTTAGCTTCTCCTGACCTTCTTCAACATCCACCAGCCATAATTCGCTGACCGGTAATTCATGATAACGTTTCAGGAAACCTTCAAGTAATTCCGGGGTATAGCTGCTGCCGCCACCAATGGTTACCACTTTTAATTTCTTTTGCATAAACTCTCCCTTAGCTTATCAGGGTAATCGCCTGCAAGGTATAGCGTACTCTTCCCGCTATTTGGGCAAGCCATTACGTCAATATTCCTGGCGGATAACCGCCGAAAGTTAATTAATTACCGTTAAATTTTTGCGGTAACTGTTCGGTGTGAATGAAGTCATTTTCTTAAAGGTTTTAATAAACAGGCTGGGGCTGCTGTAACCCGATTCGTAAGCGATATCGGTGACAGAGTAGTTAGTAATTTCCAGCTGTTTTTTGGCAAAATTGATGCGGATTTCATTAATAATTTGAACAGGCGTTTTACGGTAATAGCGCTGCGTGGCGCGCGTTAAATATTCCTGCGATTTACCCGACAGCGCCACCATGTTTTCCAGGGCGTTATCGCTGAACTGTCCTTTGTCGTGCATCAGCTCCACGGTACTGCGCAGCCACTGAGGAATATCATCCACCACCTGCTGTTCTTCACGGTGATGGCGAAGACGGTTCATGACGTAGAACGTCACGGTTTCAATAAATTCATCAAATTCATTGTCGCGGAAATTCAGCGAGGCGATAACCGTTTCAATCCAGGTCATAAACTCATTTTTAACGCGATAGACCTGTGACGCCACAAAGCAGAACGGAACCAGCGGCAGATAGTGCTTCTCGAAGAAACGCCTGCTCACCCCTACGTTAAGAATGCGCGTCGCACCAAACTCATAAAAGCTCTGGTGATAGGACCCCATCGGCAGGAAGACGAAATCGCCACGCTCAAGCAGGACGCGCTTACCGTTGATCTCCTGATAGTAGCGGCCGGTCAGAACAATCGTGAACTCGTAGTAGTCATGCTGGTGCAGACCGCTGGCGCTCTCCGTTTTGTTGTAAATCACCACGTGAAAATTCTTGCCATTAAACAGCTGCTGCTCATGTGCGGTTTTGATTTCCATCGTGCTGACCTCCTGGTGCCTGTTCAGACTTACTGCATCTTCTCGTGAAGCTCGATGAGCTCCGCTACCATCTCGCGCGCCAGCATGGATGTCATCAGGTGATCCTGCGCATGTACCAGCACCAGACTCACTTTCATCTTCCCTTCGCCCTGGTCGCTTTCGATGAGTTTCGTCTGCACCAGATGCGCTTCGTTTAACGCCGTACGGGACTGCTCCATCATGGTTTTCGCGGCAACAAAATCGCCCTGCTTAGCCTGCTTAAGCGCCGCATACGCCAGGCTTCGCGCCTGCCCGGAATTGATGATGAGCCCCATCACCACCTCTTCCAGATCGTTCACTGCGGTTTCTTCGGCAACGATACTCTCTAAATCTAACATCTTTAAGCTCCTTTACGCTGGCGCGGGTTGCCCCGCGCCGTGCAATTTTAGAATTTCAGTGCGAGGGCGATATCCTCTTCGCTCTCTTCTTCATCGATAACCGTTGCAGCCTTGTTCGCAATCGCCACGAACGGCATGTAGAGCAGGGTTGCAATCCCGAGGTTGAATATCGCCAGCAGGAAGGCGGCCACGCTACCGTTGGTGTTGAAGAACGCGCCCAGACCAGCTGGCATCGTCCACGGCGCAATGTTGGTCACCGGCGGGATAATGCCCAGGTAATACGCCGTCAGCGTAATCGCGGCCAGCAGCGGCTGAACCAGGATGAATGGAATGAACATCACCGGGTTCATGATAATTGGCAGACCAAACAGGATCGGCTCGTTAATCTGGAAGATGCCTGACGGCAGGGCCAGCTTCGCAACCTGACGATGGTCGGCGCGGCGAGAGACAATAAAGACCGCGATGATCAGACCCAGCGTCGCCCCGGTACCGCCCAGGAAGATATAGGAGTCAAGCATCGGCTTCGCCCACACATGGAAGGTTTTACCGGCCGCCAGCGCCGCATCGACGGAGCCGTACTACTGGTAAAGCGCGACGTTTTCCAGTGCCCACGGGGTCATAATACCGCTGTCCAGCGCCGCCAGTGCCAGTGAACCATGCACGCCGAAGAACCACAGCAGGGAGGTAAAGATGACATACGCCCAACCGACCACGCTACCCATCGACGCCAGCGGCGTTGAGATAGAGTCCATAATGATCTGGTGGAAGTTAGTCCCCCAGTGAGAGAGCGCCCAGGCAATAATCCCCATGATGGAGAGAATAATGAAGCCCGGTATCAACGCGGAAAATGAACGAGAAACGGAGGCCGGAACGCTATCCGGCAAGCGGATAACCCAGTTGCGGCGAATAATAAAGGTGAACATTTCGGCCACCACCAGTCCGATAATAATACCGGAAATGATGTTTGCCCCACCCAGCCAGTTGGCGCCCACGGCGTAAGCGTCGCCCACGCTGTACGGCGTGACGGTCATAAACGCGGCAATGGACAGTAAGCCCGCCGCCAGCGGATCCACCTTACGCTCTTCCGCCAGCGCCATTCCGATAAAGAAAGGCGCCATTAGCGACATAATACCCAACGTACCGTTGTATACGTTGCCGCCAATGGCTTTTAAACCATTAAGGGTTTCAATAGTGGAAGCATCTAACCTAATTCCTAATGAATAAAAAAAGGAACCTTCTCCAAAGCTGAGAAAAACGTTGTTAATTAAAACGAACATTGCCCCGGCTAATGTCAACGGCATTAATTTAATAAAGCCGTTCTTAATGGCATTAACGTGAGGCTGCTTTCCTATTTTAACAGCAAAAGGAAGGAGTACCTTTTCAAGTGAAGCGATGACTTTACTCATAGGAAAATACCCTTAAATGCCGCAACGACCGTTACGGCGTATTGTGTGTGAAATAACTCTTTGACGGGAAAAATAAAAAATTAATTAGCAGCTTTTTTAATCGCCGCAACAGCAGCTTTTAATACACCTAAACCATCAATCTTGCCGTATAAAACGGAATCGATCACTTCGACCGGCTTATTAGGGAGCAAACGTTGAATTTCTGGCAGCATATAAGCGATTTGTGGCCCGAGTAAAATTACATCTGCTGTCTGGCCCTTTTCGCCCGCCAGCGTTTCCGGAAACGCCTCAATCACCACAGGGACTTCATATTTTTCGGCCTGCGCGCGCATTTTTGAAACCAGCAGCGAAGTGGACATGCCCGCAGAGCAGAACAAGTAGATATGTTTCTTTTCCATGATAATTTCCCTCTTATTGGTCTGACCGCCGTCGCGCTATCACTCGACTCGCTATCCTGGCTGACGGGCAGTGTGCTGAACATTGTTTGTCGTTGAAGTGAGTATACGCAATGGTACAGGGAGGGGATAATTCTGGATAGACTCAAATTGTCTCTCATTGACCTGGCTTGTTGACTACCTTCACATTTCAGGCAAATATTTCGCGCTAAGAAATAAGATTTACGTATGCATAAAAAAACCGGCCATCAGGCCGGTTTGTTAACACTTTCAGGCAAGCGCGGTTACTGCGCCTTAGGTGCCTGTGGATCGGTGTCGTATTCAGCGCAGGTCTGGTAGCCCGAATTGATCACGTGACCGGTATCATCCAGGGCGACAAAGTAGGTTTCTGCCTTACCATTACGTTGACCCAGAATATAGGTCTGGCAGGTGCCACGCGCGTGGATCATAGTGACTTCTGAAGAAGGTTTACCGGCAATGGCTGCAACCTGGGAACGCGTCATGCCTTTTTTGACGTCTTTTACCACTGGCTGTGTGAACTGATCTGTGGTGCGATCGTAAGCTGTACACCCAGCCAGCATAGTCAGTACCGCCGCTGCGCTTAAAATTCCTGCTACGTTCTTGTTCATATTCCGTCCTCTTGTTTATCAGCGTGTTAACTAAGCATGGGATAAAAATTACTATTGTTCAACTTTGCGAGTTACGCCAGACGAATTTCGGAAAATTCTAATAAAACAACGATAAGCTGCTAAATCGCTGTAAAACAGTACACTCAAAACTGTGATCCTTGTCGTTTCCCCGACAAAGGGTTAGTTTTAACAGATCACACTTTCTGTTTGGTTCTGCATAGGGAGGGCGTAATGGCTCTGCAACAAGAAATTATTCAGGCGCTGGGCGCGAAACCTGCGATTAATGCCAATGAAGAGATCCGTCGTAGCGTTGATTTTTTGAAAGCTTACCTGTCCGCACACCCTTTCCTGAAGACGCTGGTACTGGGTATCAGCGGCGGTCAGGACTCCACTCTGGCCGGTAAACTAAGCCAGATGGCCATCACCGAGCTTCGTGACGAGACCGGTGACACCGCACTGCAATTTATTGCCGTACGTCTGCCGTATGGCGTGCAGGCCGACGAGCAGGACTGTCAGGATGCGATCGCCTTTATTCAGCCGGACCGAGTTCTAACCGTGAATATTAAAGGTTCGGTGCTGGCAAGCGAGCAGGCCTTGCGTGAAGCCGGTATTGAACTGAGCGATTTTGTTCGTGGCAACGAGAAAGCCCGTGAGCGCATGAAAGCGCAGTACAGTATCGCAGGGATGACCAAAGGGGTCGTCGTCGGCACCGACCACGCCGCGGAAGCCATCACCGGTTTCTTCACCAAATACGGCGATGGCGGCACGGACATCAACCCCCTCTTCCGCCTGAACAAGCGTCAGGGTAAGCAACTGCTGGCGGCGTTGGGCTGCCCGGAGCACCTGTATAAGAAGGCGCCAACGGCAGACCTGGAAGACGATCGCCCTTCCCTGCCGGATGAAGCCGCGCTGGGTGTGACCTATGACAACATCGATGATTATCTGGAAGGCAAAACGCTCGACGAAGGTACCGCAAAAATTATTGAAGGCTGGTATCTGAAAACCGAGCACAAACGCCGTCCACCCATTACGGTGTTTGATGATTTCTGGAAAAAGTAAAAGCAAAACGGTAACTCAGTTTTGCAGGCCGGGTAAGGCGTAGCCGCCACCCGGCTCTTTTTTAACCACCAAACACCTGCTACACTGTATGCCTGAACAGTATATGGAGCAGTATGTGAGCAGGCGTCAATCCGCCCCGCGTCTTGAGTTTGAAGCGGCGGCTATCTACGAATATCCCGAGCATCTTCGCCCCTGGCTTGAGGCGCTGCCTAAACAGCCTGGCGTCTATTTCTTCCACGGCGACAGCGACACCATGCCGCTCTATATCGGCAAAAGCGTAAATATCCGCAGTCGGGTGATGTCGCACCTGCGTACGCCGGACGAAGCGTCGATGCTCAGACAGTCCCGGCGGATCACCTGGATCGAGACGGCAGGTGAACTGGGCGCGCTTCTGCTCGAAGCCCGGCTCATCAAGGAACAGCAGCCGCTGTTTAACAAACGCCTGCGCCGCAACCGCCAGCTGTGTTCCTTGCAGGTTAACGCGGGAAAACCGCAGGTCGTTTATGCCCGGGAAGTGGATTTTTCGCATGAACCGAATCTTTACGGTCTGTTTGCCAACAAACGTGCCGCACTGCAAACTCTGCAATCCCTTGCTGATGAATTACAGCTTTGTTACGGCCTGTTAGGACTGGAAGCGACTACCCGCGGTCGCGCCTGTTTCCGCTCCGCGCTGAAACGCTGCGCCGGGGCGTGCTGTGGAAAAGAGAGCGTTGAAGAACATCATGCCCGATTTATGGCTGGCCTGGCCTCAATCAGCGTCAACTGCTGGCCGTGGGAAGGCGCGGTGGCGTTGAAAGAGACCCGCGATGCGATGACGCACTATCACGTCATCCGCAACTGGCTCTGGCTTGGCGCGGTTGAAAGTCTGGATGACGCTGCCGCCCTGCTGCGCACACCTGCCGGGTTCGATCAGGATGGCTACAAAATTCTCTGTAAGCCGCTGTTAACCGGTAAATATGAGATAGTCATGCTCAATGACCCGGCAGCCAGGTAATTTCACTGAACAGCAGCGACCCCTTCGTTTCCAGTAGACGGAGGGTATGGCTGCCCTCTTGCCAGCTGGCGCCCTGATCGGCGGTCAGTAATTTATCGCCCAGTTGCCAGGCGCCGCTTAATACGAACGCCACGCCACCGCGTGATGCGAAGGTAGTGAACGTTCGGGTAGCAACGCGCACCTTTGCCTGGCAGTGCTCCCGTCGGGTCATGACATTGAAATCCATCGACATCTGCCCCTCCGTGAGCACGGCTTTCACCGTCAAATCGCCCGCAAAGCCGTAAGGCTGATGGTGTTTCAGGGTATGGCAAAACGCCCTCCCCGCATCCAGCGTCACCTCGCCGCCTTCCAGCAGCGTAATCACCCGGTCAACGCCCGGAAACGCGGAGAATTCGCCGTTACTGGCGATGGAGGCGATGCTGGCCCGCCAGGAAAAATCCCGCGTCGCGGGAGGGAAACAGCAAATCTCACGCGTCTCGCCCGCGCCGTTACGCCAGAGACTGACGGGTATTTTACGGATATCAAAGAATTCCATGACCACTCCTGAAGGACGCACCGTGCGCCAGGGCATTTTCACAGACGTATTATCGGCAACGGTATGGCCAGACCTTAGGCATGGGGCAAAAGAAAAACCGCCGGTCCTGTCCACAGCGTTTTCGCTTGTGTAGACAGGAGCCCGGCGGTCTTAAGAGAGTGAACCGATTATTCGGCTGGTGCAGGCATTTTACCTTCCGGCGCTGCACGTTCTGTCAGACGCTTCTCAAAATTGGCATTAAATTGCTTTTTCTGTTCCGGCGTCAGAATGTTGTAAATCTTGTTCTGGGTTTCCATGTGGGCCAGCATGCGCGCTTTATGCTGCTCGGCCATTTTGTCGATCTGCGCTTCTGCTTTTGCTTTGTCGAAGCTGTCGCTGGCAATGATGTCATGCATCGCGCGGCGCTCTTCCAGCGGAGGACGTTTCATCTGGTCACGCTGACTTTTCCTGATGTCGCGGATCTGCTGCTTCTGCGCATCGGTCAGGTTCAGATCTTTAAACATCATCATCTCATGATGCATACCCGGCTTGCCTTTATGATGCATCATCATTTTGCCTTCTGCCGGCGCGGCGGTAGTGGTCGCGGTATCGGCGGCGAACGCCATGCTGGTAGCGCCCAGAGCCAGGGTAGAGGCAACAAACAGTGCAGTTAATTTACGCATAATGTCTTTCCTTACTTTCAGTTATTCTTCGGCGCTATGCCGTGTTGACGAGATTAACTTTACGGGGTTTATCGTCAATTAGTCAGAGCAACGGTAAAACAATGAAAGTATAAAAAACACGTTTTCGCCAATTATGGAGAAATTAAGGAAAAAGCGTGGAGAGATGAAACAAAAATATTCAACAGGATGATTTTAAAGAGATTATGGAGGAGTATAGCGAAGTGCCGTTTAATAATAAAGCAATTCTCCAGGAATATTCCGCAAACACTTCCAGAGCGCTTTTAACGTTAAGAAATTAATTCTTCGTTTCCCCTCCGGTCTGCGCGAGGGGAGACAATCAGGGCATTTTTTCCAGCATCAACCCGGCTCGTAAACCAAACGCGACTGACGGGTTAGGAAATAAAACATATTCCGTGGGGTTCTGTACCGCATAGCGCGTCTCACCATCTTCCGCCAGCAGGACGCCCTGGCGAAACGGCGTGAAGTTCAGCGTATGGGGCGCCATATGAAGCTGGAAAGCTTCACTTTGACGCGTGATCTGCTGTACGACCCGATAGCGCACGACGGGTTCCCGGGTGGGTTCCGGCGCAACCCCTGCGAGCAACGCCCGAAGCGCCTGATGCGTAGGGGCAAAACGCGTCAGGTCGTTTTGCCCGAACGGCAGCGCTTTTCCCAGCTCCAGCGTGCAGGACAGCGCGCCGAAATTCTCGCAGGTGAAGTGGGTAAACGTGCCGCCCGGCGTCTGGTGGAAAACCAGCGCTTCCAGTCCCGCGTCGCCAAGCCAGGTCAGAAACGCCTCATCCCACGGCTGATGGCGCTGCGGTAACACGCCAAAACGTACGTGGTACGAGGCGCGGATGGCGGTATGCAGATCGAGGTGCCAGCGCGTCTCCCCCGCCCCGGCAAAAAACGCCGTGACCACCTTCTCCAGCCATTGCGCACGTGTCGTTTCATCACTCTGTGGAAATTGCGCCCAGCGGCCACCAAATATTCGGTTGATGTCGCTCACGAGATACCGTTTGTTTTGCGCCAGCGCAGGCGGATTTCCCAGTACCACCAGCAGACGGCAGTGCAGCGTGATCTCTGCGCGATACAGCGCGCGCAGCAACAGATCGACAATCTCCACGGGCGCGGTTTCATTCCCGTGAATGCCGGTAGAAAGCAGCAGCGACAGGTTATATTGCCCCGTCGGCGTCAGTTCAAGCACGCCCGGCCCCAGCCATCGCCAGTGGAACGAGGGGCCTTCCCCCTCGTGCCGCTCCGGTGTCTCTTCAGCCAGCGTCAGCGCCAGAAAGTTTTCCATATTGTCTCCTTAGCGCTGGAACGGATAAACCGATCCCAGTTGCAGGATGGTTGATAATGCATCCAGCGCCTCGCGGCCTTCGCGCAGCAGCTGCGGATCAACCAGATCGGCCTGAACCAGACGGTCACGATAGTAGCGGTCCACCCAGTCATTGAGGGTATTGAACAGCGTGTCGTTCATCATCACCGACGGATTCACGGCCTGCATTTCCTCCGGCGTTAACACCACGCGCAGTCGCAGGCACGCCGGTCCCCCGCCGTTGGCCATACTTTCCCGCAGATCAAACACGCGCAGTTCATCAATCGGGTTATCCGCCTGCACCAGTTCGCTGAGATAGCGCCAGACGCCCTGATGGTTGCGGGACTCCTGCGGCAGCACCAGCATCATGCTGCCGTCATCCCGGCTCAGCAGCTGGCTGTTGAACAGATACGTTTCGACCGCATCCTGCACGCTTACCGCCTGCGTGGGCACCTGAATCGGCATAAATCCCGGCACGCGTTCGCGCAGCGTGGCCAGCAACTTTTCCTGATGGGCAAACGCCTGCTCGTGGCAGAACAGCACCTGACGGTTGGAAACGGCAATCACGTCGTTATGAAACACGCCTTGGTCGATCACCTGCGGATTTTGCTGGGCAAAAATCACCTGAGTAGGATTAACCTGGTTCAGCCGTGCAACCGCCTGGCTTGCGGCTAAGGTTTGTCTCGCCGGATAACGAACCGGCGCGGCGTGGCCGCCCTCTTCCCGTCCATAGATAAACATCTGCAAGCCTGGATCGCCGTAATCGCCACCCAGACGGTTGTGGTTTGCCGCCCCTTCGTCGCCAAACATCGCGACCTGCGGCAGCGCCGAATGCACCTCAAAATGCGCATCATGATTAAAAATGGCGCGCAGCACGCGCCCGGTGGTCTCCGCTTCGCTGGCGCGGTGGAATTTGTTGTTCAGGTTAGCGACGGTCAGATGCACTTTGCCGTCCAGCGTATCCGCCGACGGCGCGACGGTGGCGGCATTCGCTACCCACATTGAAGAGGCTGAACTGGCCGCGGAAAGCAGCTGTGGGGACTGCGTACCGGCTTTTTCAACCACCTGTTCATCCGTACCGCTGAAGCCCAGCTGGCGCAGCACGGCCACGTTCGGACGCTCCTGCGGCGGGATCACCGCCTGCGGGAAACCGGCATCGGACAGCGCCTTCATTTTCAATAGCCCCTGCTTCGCCGCCAGCTTCGGGTTTGAGACCTGGAAACGGTGCTTCGTCGAGGCTTCATTGCCGAACGACAGCCCGGCATAGTGGTGCGTCAGCCCCACCAGCCCGTCAAAGTTAACCTCACGCGCTTTCATGGGCGTCACCCTCTGTAAAATCCAGCCCCGGATTCAGCGTCTCCGGCAGCGTCAGCGCCGGGGTTTCCAGGCTTGCCATTGGCCACGCGCAGTAATCGGCGGCATACCAGGCGCTGGCGCGATGGTTGCCCGATGCCCCTACGCCACCAAACGGCGCGGTGCTCGCCGCGCCGGTCAGCGGTTTGTTCCAGTTCACGATCCCGGCGCGCGCTTCCAGCAGCAGCTGGTCGAATTTCTCGCGATGCGGGGATATCAGGCCGCTCGACAGGCCGTAGCGGGTGTTGTTGGCCATCTCGATCGCCGATGCAAAATCGTCATAGCGCCAGACGCACAGCAGCGGGCCAAAGACCTCTTCATCCGGCACGTTGCTCGTCGCACTCATCTCAATAATCCCCGGCGTCAGCAGCGATGTGCCCGGCTGAACCAGCTTCGGCTCCAGCAGGGTTTTCGCCCCGCGCGCCACGTGCTCCTGCCACGCTTTCAGCACGTTCAGCGCCGCCTGCTCGGAGATCAGCCCGCCGATAAACGGCTGCGGCTCGGTATCCCATTTCGCGGGAACCAGACGCCCGCTCACCTCCACCAGACGGTTAAGAAACGCATCCCCTTGCGCGCCGCGTTTAACCAACAGGCGGCGGGCGCAGGTGCAGCGCTGTCCGGCGGTAATGAATGCCGACTGAATGGTCAGGTGGACCGCAGCATCGATATCATCCGGATCTTCCACAATCAGCGGGTTGTTGCCACCCATCTCCAGCGCCAGAATTTTTTCCGGCTGCCCCGCCAGCTGACGATGCAGCTGATAACCCGTTCCGGCACTGCCGGTAAACAGCAGACCGTCAATGTCGCTCAGCGCACTCAGCGCCTGACCGGTTTCACGCCCGCCCTGCACCAGATTCAGCACGCCCGGCGGCAGCCCCGCCTGCTCCCAGAGTTTTACCACCGCTTCTCCGGTTAAGGGGGTTAACTCACTCGGCTTGAAGATGACGGTATTCCCCGCCAGCAGCGCAGGCACAATATGCCCGTTCGGCAGATGCCCGGGGAAGTTGTACGGGCCAAACACCGCCAACACCCCGTGCGGACGGTGGCGCAACGTGGCGGCGCCGTCCGGCATCCCGGTATGCTGCTCACCGGTGCGGGCGTGGTACGCCTTCACCGATATACCGATTTTATTGATCATCGCCGTCACTTCGGTTGTTGCCTCCCAGCGCGGCTTGCTGGTTTCGCAGGCAATGATGCGGGTCAGCTCTGCTTTATTGGCCTCCAGCAGCGCAGCAAATTTCTCAACCAGCGCCTGGCGCTCGGAGAATGGCCGTTTCGCCCATGCCGGAAACGCGCGGCGTGCAGCCTGGCAGGCCTGCTCAACCTGCCCGGCGCTGGCGTCGCTCCCCGACCAGAGCACCTCCTGGCCGACCGGGTTAGTTTTTGTCCGCGCATCACCTTCGCCCGTTACCCAGTCACCGTTAATCCATAGAGTCATGCTGTTTTCTCCTCAGGGCAGAGCCGCACCAGGCGAACCGTGTCGCCAGCGTTACATTTCAGGGCATCCAGTTGCGCAGCCGTCAGTACCAGACGCTCGCATGTTGGGTTGGTTCGCACCAGCATGGCGCGGAAGTTGGCGTAATTCTCGTTCGAGACCAGGCAGGCTGGCCACTCGCCCGGCGCGGGCTGGCCTTCTGAAACCTCAACCAGGCGGCTTTTACGGATGGCGCGTACGCGGTCAATATCGCATTCCAGCGTTGGACCGCCGTCAAAGATGTCGACGTAATTGCGGTAGCGAAAACCCTCTTTCTCCAGCACTGCACGGGCCGGGGCGGTTTGCGGGTGAACTTCGCCGATCACCGCCTGCGCTTCCGGCGTTAAGAAATGGGTATAAATAGGATGCTTCGGCATTAACTCGGCGATAAACGCCTTCTGACCGGTACCGCACAGGTAATCCGCCCGGCTAAATTCCATGGAGAAGAAGCGTTCGCCCAGGCTCTCCCAGAACGGCGAGTAGCCCGTCTCATCAATTACGCCGCGCATCTCCGCGACCACTTTTTCGTTGAAGCGGTCGCGAAAGGCGGCCATAAACATGAAGCGCGATTTGGAGAGCAGATAACCGTTACCCTCTTTGCGCCAGTCCGGATCGAGAAACAGGGTGCAGAGTTCGCTGGCGCCGGTATGGTCATTACAGAGAAAAAGCGTCGGCAGCGCGTTGTAGACGTTCAGCTCTTTCGAGGCGTGGACCATCGTGCCGACGCGGTAGTTGTACCACGGATCGTTAAGCCCGACGGCCACCTCGATGGCGCAAATCCCCGCCACGGTTCCCGTGTCGGTCTCTTCCAGCACGAACACATAGCCCTGTTCGCTTTTTGGCAACGTCCCCTGCCAGGTTTGCAGGGCGCGCTCAATGCGCGCCGACAGCGTTTTTTCATCGGCAGGCAGCGAGGTCAGCCCGCCCCCTGTCTTACCGGCAAGCTGCATAAGCCCGGCGAGATCGCCGTGCGCAACGGGACGGATGACCATCATGATGACACCCCGGACTTCACCTGTTCGCAGGCCAGCGCAAAACGATCTAACCCGGTTCTGACCTCTTTCTCACTGACGATCAGCGCAGGGGCAAACCGCACCACGTTAGCGCCGGCAATCAACACCATCACGCCCTGCTTTGCCGCTTCCTGTGAAATCAGCTTCGCTTTGCCAGCAAACTCAGGGGCAAGCTCACAACCTATCAACAGCCCCAGACCGCGGATCTCTTTGAACATGCCGGTCTGGTTATTGATGGCGGTAAGACGCTCAACAAACCACTGGTGACGCTGCTTCACGCCGCTAAGCACCTCAGGAGTGTTGATGATATCCAGCACCTGTCCGGCGACAGCGGTTGCCAGCGGGTTACCGCCGTAAGTGGTGCCATGGGTGCCCACGGTCATCACGCTGGCGAATGTATCGGTGGTCAGCATCGCCCCCACCGGGAAGCCGCCGCCGAGCGCTTTGGCTGTTGAAAGCACATCCGGGGTCACGCCATAGTGCATGTAGGCGTACAGCTCACCCGTGCGGCCCACGCCGGTCTGGACTTCGTCAAAAATCAGGACCGCGTTATGCCGATCGCACAGCTCGCGCAGCCCTTGCAGGAACGCTTTCTGGGCGGGCATGACGCCGCCTTCCCCTTGCATGGGCTCGACAATCACCGCACAGGTGGTGTCGTCAATCAGCTCGCTGGCAGAGTGTAAATCGTTATACGCCGCATGACGGATATCCGGCGGCAGCGGCGCAAAATCCTGAGAATATGAGGGCTGACCACCCGCACTGACGGTAAACAGCGTGCGGCCATGGAAGGCATTTTTAAAGGCTACGATGCCGCTCTTGTGCGCGCCGAATTTATCGTGCGCATATTTGCGCGCCAGCTTCAGCGCCGCTTCGTTCGCTTCCGCGCCGGAGTTACAGAAAAAGACTTTTTCTGCGAAAGTGGCGTCGATCAGCTTCTTCGCCAGACGCAACGCCGGTTCGTTGGTATAACCGTTGCCGGTATGCCAGAATTTCGCCGCCTGATCATTCAGCGCCTGCCGCAGCGCCGGGTTTGCATGCCCCAGCGCATTCACCGCAATCCCACCCGCAAAGTCGATATACTCTTTGCCCTGCTGATCCCACAGGCGAGAGCCTTCCCCACGTACCGGAATAAAAGCCGCCGGAGCGTATACCGGCATCATCCATTCATCAAAATTTTCACGCGTAACTGACAGAGACATAGCGACCTCACCCGGTAAATAAAAGGTTGTTTAAATGTTAAATAATTGAGTGTTTGCACTGTGAATGTAGATTGCAGCGTTCATGCCAGCCAGCGATAAAAATGCATAAACGGATTTGGGTAACAGAATATCAATGAGTTACAATATGGAGTTATTCACTTTTAATGCATAAATAGTGAATATTTTTACGGCAAGCGGCGCTTTGCCGCACGAAAACAAGAAAGAGTATGCACATGCCAAATATAATTCTGGAATTGTGATCGCTCGCGAAATTTATCGGTCCTTTACGCCCTGTTCGAGGGCAAAACGCGTCGAAATGGTGCAAATATTGCACCGTCGGCATTATCTGTCGCAGTAATTGGGCGAAGCGGATAACAGACGACGTAAATTCTGCTACCATCCTTGCACTATTCACCTTGCATTGGCAGCGACTATGAAATTTGTCTCTTTTAATATCAACGGCCTGCGTGCCCGCCCTCACCAGCTCGAAGCGATTGTTGAGCAACATCAGCCAGATGTGATCGGCTTGCAGGAGACAAAAGTTCACGACGATATGTTCCCGCTCGAAGAGGTAGCGAAGCTGGGCTATAACGTTTTTTACCACGGTCAGAAAGGCCACTACGGCGTTGCGCTGCTGACCAAAGATACGCCGGTGTCGGTGCGTCGTGGCTTTCCGGGTGACGGTGAAGAAGCACAGCGTCGTCTCATCATGGCTGAGCTGCCTTCCCCGCTGGGTAACATCACAGTGATTAATGGTTACTTCCCGCAGGGTGAAAGCCGCGACCACCCGACCAAATTCCCGGCCAAAGCCAAATTTTATCAGGATCTGCAAAACTACCTTACGACCGAACTCAACAAAGATAATCCGGTGCTGATCATGGGGGATGTGAATATCAGCCCGACTGATCTGGACATTGGCATTGGCGAAGACAGCCGCAAGCGCTGGCTGCGCACCGGGAAATGTTCCTTCCTGCCGGAAGAGCGCGAGTGGATGCAGCGCTTGCTTGACTGGGGGCTGGTGGATACCTTCCGCACCGCTAACCCGGAGACGCAGGATCGCTTCTCGTGGTTTGACTACCGCTCAAAAGGCTTCGATGACAACCGGGGCCTGCGTATTGATCTGCTGCTGGCGAGCGCCCCCCTGGCCGAACGCTGCATCGAAACCGGTATCGACTATGATATTCGCAGCATGGAAAAACCGTCCGACCATGCGCCGGTATGGGCAACGTTCAAGCTGTAATCCTCAGTGAATATAAAAAAAATCAGTCTCCTGTGCGCCCTTCTGGGCGCATTTGTTTTAATCGTTGTTTTGCTTCCTCCGGGCATGCTCTCCCTCGACACGCTAAAAATACACCAGCAAACGTTGCTCGATCGTGTGGAGCAGGCGCCCCTTCAGAGCGCGCTGATCTATTTTGCGGTTTACGTTCTGGTCTCTGCGCTGTCGATACCCGGGGCCGCGCTTCTGACGCTGCTCGGCGGGGCGATTTTCAGCCTGTGGGAGGCGATGCTGTTGGTGTCATTGGCCTCGACGCTCGGCGCCACGCTTGCCATGCTCGTCAGCCGTTATCTGCTGCGTGACTGGGTGCAACGGAGCTTTGCCGCACAGATGAACACGATCGATGTGGGGATGGTTCGCGATGGCGCGCGCTACCTTTTTGCCCTGCGCCTGATGCCGTTGTTTCCGTTCTTTCTGGTCAATTTGCTGATGGGGCTAACACGTATCCAGGTGCGTCACTACTGGTGGGTCAGCCAGCTTGCGATGCTACCTGCCACCGTCATTTATCTGAACGCCGGACGCGAGCTGGGAAAACTCACCACGCTGCGCGATATTGTGTCGCCGGGACTGCTGTTCGCCTTTACACTATTAGGGTTATTACCGCTGGTCACTCGCTGGCTGTTTTCCCGTTACATCCCTTCGATTAAAAAGTGAGGCATTATGCGCCGGGTGCGTTTTTGCGCGTTTCTGACGAGTCTGCTGCTGGCAACCTCTGCCTTCGCCGCAGAAAGCTGGCAATCCATTCAGCAACAGGCCACCGGGCAGACCGTCTGGTTTAACGCCTGGGGCGGTGACGAGGCCGTTAACCGCTACCTCGACTGGGTGAGCGGCGAGATGAAAACGCACTATGCCATTAACCTGAAGATCGTTCATCTGGCCGATGCCGCCGATGCGGTGAAGCGGATCCAGACGGAACAGGCCGCAGGACGCAGCAGTAACGGGTCGGTGGATCTACTCTGGGTAAACGGGGAAAACTTCCGCACGCTGAAGGAGGCAAACCTGCTGCTCACCGGCTGGGCGCAAACCCTGCCCAACTGGCGTTACGTCGATACCCGTAAACCGGTCACGGAAGATTTTGCCATCCCGACCGATGGGGCGGAATCCCCATGGGGCGGCGCGCAGTTAACCTTCATCGCCCGTAAAGCGAGTATGCCGATGCCTCCGGCAGATCCCCACGCGCTGCTGGCTTACGCTCAGCAGCACCCTGGCAAGGTGAGCTATCCGCGACCGCCGGATTTTACCGGCACGGCGTTTCTTGAACAGCTTCTGCTGGCATTGACCGCCCATCCGGAGGCATTAAAAAACGCGCCGGACGGCACCTTTGCAGAGATCACCGCGCCGCTGTGGAACTATCTTGATACGCTGCATCCCCTGCTGTGGCGCGAAGGGAACGATTTTCCGCCATCGCCTGCGCGCATGGATACGCTGCTGGCCAGCGGCAGCCTGAACCTGTCGCTCACCTTTAACCCCGCTCATGCGATGCAAAAGGTGGCGAGCGGTGAACTGCCTGCCGACAGCTACAGTTTCGGCTTTCTCAAAGGCATGATCGGCAACGTCCATTTTGTCGCTATCCCGGCAAATGCCAGTGCGAGCGCAGGGGCGAAAGTGGTGGCAAATTTCCTGTTGTCACCGCAGGCGCAGATCCGCAAAGCCGATCCTGCCGTCTGGGGTGACCCGAGCGTGCTGGATGGTGCCAAACTACCTGCGAAAGCGGCAAAACAGCTTCATGCCTTTACCCCTTCAGGCACGCCTGATGTGCTTCCCGAACCGCACGCCGCCTGGGTTAACGCCCTGGAGCAGGAATGGCTTCGCCGCTACGGAACCCGCTAAGCGGGCTGGTCTGGGCGGCAATGGCGGTCATCTATCTGCCACTGCTTCCCGCCAGCGGCATGCTGCTGGCCCCGGCGTTTTCTCTCAGTAACTGGGCGGCGCTGTTTGCCGACCCGCAGCTGCCGCAGGCGCTGGCCGCTACGCTGGTATCAACCCTCATCGCGACGCTGGGTTCACTGTTTATCGCCCTGAGCCTGCTTGCGCTTCTCTGGCCGGGTGATGGCTGGCAGCGCCTGAGCACCCGTCTGCCGTGGCTGTTAGCCGTGCCGCACGTCGCCTTCGCCACCAGCGCGCTGCTGCTGTTTGCGGAAGGCGGTCAGTTTTACCGGATCTGTACAGTCTGTTTGCCGCAGCTTGACCGCTACGGTATCGGGCTTGGCCTGACGCTTGCGGTCAAAGAGAGCGCGTTCGTTCTGTGGGCAATCTACGCCGCGCTGCCTGAAAAGCGCCTCGCACAGCAGAAAATTGTCCTGCATACCTTCGGCTACGGACGAATGCAGGCGCTTAACTGGCTCGTCCTCCCGGCTATCGCCCCCGCGCTGGGCGCCGTGATGCTGGCGGTGCTCGCCTGGTCGCTTTCCGTGGTGGATGTGGCGATCGTGCTCGGGCCGGGCAACCCACCTACGCTGGCGGTGCTGGCCTGGCAGTGGCTGACCCAGGGCGATGCGCAGCAGCAGACAAAAGGAACGTTGCTGTGTCTGGTGTTGCTCCTGCTGCTGGCCGCACTTGCCGCGGTGGGATACGGCCTCTGGACGGCATGGCGGCGCGCCCAGCCTGACCCCTCCGGGGTACGTCGCGCTTCGCATACCGCGTTGCCCGCACGGACGCTGGGCGGGTTACTGCCGTTGTGCGGCGTGCTCTGTGCGCTGGTTCTGCTGATGCTGGCACGCCGGGGCGAGATCGGCCCCGTCAGCGACAGCCTTTCACTGGGACTGCTGTCCAGCCTGACAGCGCTGGCCATCCTCATGATCTGGCTTGAGTGGGGACCCCAGCGCGGCGCGGTGTGGATCTGGCTGCCGCTTGCCCTCCCGGCGCTGCCCCTCGTGTCCGGGCAGTATGCCGTGGCGCTGTGGCTGGGCATCGACGGCCAGTACGCTGCGGTGCTCTGGAGCCATATGCTCTGGGTTCTCCCGTGGATGCTCCTGGTGCTGCAACCGGCCTGGCGCAGGCTCGATCCCCGGCTTATCCTCACCGCCAGAACGCTGGGCTGGCGACAGGCGAAAATTTTCTGGTTAGTGAAATGTCCCCTGATGGTTCGTCCGGCACTGCTGGCCTTTGCCACCGGCTTTTCCGTGAGCATGGCCCAGTACATGCCCACCCTCTGGCTGGGAGCGGGTCGTTTTACTACTCTGACGACGGAGGCGGTCGCCCTCAGCAGCGGCGGCAGCGTTCCGATCCTCGCCAGCCGGGCGCTGGGTCTGTTGCTGTTAACCAGCAGCGTATTTGCCCTTGCCGCGCTGCTCGCCCGGCTCGTGGGCCGTCACAGACAAGGATTACGTTAATGCTGAACGTGAAAAATCTCACCATTGCGCCACTCTTACGTGAGGTCAACTTCCGCGTCCCGGCAGGGGAGATTCTCACGCTGATGGGACCCTCCGGGAGCGGGAAATCGACCCTTTTCGCCTGGATGGTGGGCGCGTTATCCGCTGATTTTAAGGCGCACGGCGAGCTGTGGCTGAACGATCGTCGCTGCGATATGCTCACCGTGGAAACGCGCGGGATCGGCATTCTGTTTCAGGATGCCCTGCTGTTTGACGCCTTCAGCGTGGGGCAAAACCTGATGCTGGCGCTGCCGGCGCACGTTGCCGGACGCGCGCGGCGCGACGCGGTAGAGCAGGCTCTTGAATCTGCCGGGCTGGCAAACCTCTACGCCAGCGATCCGGCGACCCTTTCCGGCGGCGAGCGCGCCCGGGTCAGCCTGCTGCGCGCCCTTCTCGCCCAGCCGCAGGCATTGCTGCTCGACGAACCGTTCAGCCGACTGGATAAAACGCTCCGCGCCTCATTCCGGGCGTGGGTATTCGAAACCACTCGCCAGCGCAAGATCCCGATGGTGCTGGTCACGCATGATGAGGAAGATATCCCGCCCGGCGGAGAGGTGATTGAGATTTCTCGCTGGCAATAATGTGCTAACGCAATGTTTTTGGCTTCAGGAGAGACGACAATGCCACCCTCTTTTAATGACGTCAGGTTTTTCGATGAAACGTGTTTCTCAACTGACCGCGCTGGCTCTGATCTGCGGCCTCGCCTCACTCTCCTCCATGGCGGCTGATATGCCCCACTCCCTCACGCTGGACCAGCTCCAGGCGCAAAACGGCGCGGTAATTGATACGCGCATCAGTGCGTTCTATAACGGCTGGCCGCAGACGCTGCGCGGAACGTCCGGGCATGAACCCGCCGCGCTTAATCTCTCTGCAGGCTGGCTTGGGGCAATGAGCGATGAACAGCTCAGCGGCTGGGCAAAACAGCATCGGATTACGCCCGACATGCCGGTTGCGCTCTATGGCAACGATGATGACAACCAGACCGTCAAAACGCGGCTGGAAAAAGCGGGTTTTACCCACGTTTCCATCCTGAGCGATGCCCTGCAACAATCCGACCGTTTGCAACGTCTGGCACATTTTGAACAGCTGGTTTATCCGCAGTGGATCCACCTGTTGCAGCAGGGCAAACCCGTTACTGCCGCACCAGCCGGAGAGTGGAAGGTGATCGAGGCTGGCTGGGGTGCGCCGAAGCTTTATCTCCTGAGCCACATTCCCGGCGCGGGCTACATCGACACCAATGAAGTGGAAAGCGAACCGCTGTGGAATAAGGTCGCTGACGAAAAGTTGAAAGCGATGCTGGCGAAGCACGGGATCCGTCACGATACCACCGTCATTCTGTACGGTCGCGACGTATATGCCGCCGCGCGCGTGGCGCAGATCATGCTCTACGCGGGCGTGAAGGATGTGCGTATTCTGGACGGCGGCTGGAAGGCATGGTCAGACGCCAGCCTGCCCGTTGAGCGCGGAACGCCTGAGAACGTGAAGCCAGCCCCTGATTTTGGCGCGCCGATCCCGGGCCAGCCCCGGCTGATGGTGGATATGGAACAGGCCCGGGGAATGCTGCACCGTCAGGACGCCTCACTGGTGAGCATTCGTTCCTGGCCAGAGTTTATCGGTGAAACCAGCGGCTACAGTTATATCAAGCCAAAAGGTGACATTGCCGGTGCGCGCTGGGGTCATGCGGGTAGCGACGCGACCCACATGGAAGATTTCCACAATCCGGATGGCACCATGCGCAGCGCCGATGATATTGCCGCCATGTGGAAGACGTGGAATATCCTGCCGGAGCAGCACGTTGCGTTCTACTGTGGTACCGGCTGGCGCGCGTCTGAAGCCTTCATATACGCCCGCGCCATGGGCTGGCAAAACGTTGCCGTCTACGACGGCGGCTGGTACGAATGGAGCAGCCATCCGCAGAACCCGGTCTCCACCGGCGCGCGCGGCCCGGAGAGTACACGCTAGCGGGGGAGTGACTTCAGCGTCACGTAACCGCTCCAGATGCGCGTTGTGGTGGTCAGCCAGCACAACGTGCCAAACGCCCAGGCAAACAGCGTGAAGTGTGCCGGAAACAGGCAGCACAGCACAAACAGCGCGATGGTCTCCGTTCCTTCCGTTAATCCTCCAATGTAATAAAGCGACTTGTGCGCGTAGCCGGGGTTGTCGATATTATGCTTCCCCGCCAGCGCGGCAAAGGCCAGGAAACTGCTGCCCGTCCCCATAAACGCGAACAGCAGCCAGGCGGCGGCGATCGCATTGTCAGCCGGAGCGGCCAGCGCGAAGCCAAACGGTACCAGCGCGTAAAACAGGAAGTCGAGGGCGATATCAAGAAATCCTCCCGCGTCCGTCAGGCCACGGCGACGCGCCAGCGCACCGTCCAGACCATCCAGCAGCCGGTTCAGCACAATGGCGACCAGCGCTGGCAGATACCAGCCCAGCGCCAGAAACGGTAACGCCAGTACGCCAATCGCAAACCCGGTGAGCGTTAACCCATCAGGCGTAATAAACGGTTTATCCAGCGCGGCGGCCAGCTGATTTAACCCGGGCTTCAGCCGTGGATGCAGATGTTTATCCAGCATGCGGTTCACCTTTAAACGTGGCACACAGGCCCTGAGCCGGGATATCCAGCGCGGCGTTAAAGCGGGCGGAAAGGTTCTGAAAGGCAATCAGAGCCGTCATTTCGGTGATAGTCTCTTCGCTAAAGTGGCGCTTCAGCTGGTTTTTGATATTTTCATCCACCTGAGGCGGCGTGGCGGTGACCGCTTCCGCATAGGCCAGCGCCGCGCGCTCCTCTTCGCTGAACAGGGTGGAATTTTGCCAGTCGTTGACGGCCTGCACTTTATCCAACGCCCCGCTCCGCTCGGCCAGACGCAGGCTGTTGGCATCAATACAAAATGCGCAGTGGCAGATCTGCGAGACCCGCGTCATTAGTAACGAACGCAGAACCGGCGTCAAACGCGCCTTGCGCCGCTCCAGATAGCCGACAAATAGCGCTACCAGCCAGAAAAGACGCGGCATACGCCCCCACCAGCGCGTGGGGTTCAGCACCGCGCCGAAGTGTTTTTTCTGCATGGCAGCAATGGGCTTGAGGCTGACGGGAAGGGTTTCCATGGGCGCAACCCAGGCGGCTGTCTCTTTCACCTGATTCTCCTGATGACTGGACTCTTTGGCAGGGCACGATAATATGTCGTTTTTCGCTATTAATTATTGACGAACATGCTGAAAACACTCGATGTTGTTGCGGCCATCCTCGAAAAAGAGGGCAAGATCTTGCTGGCGCAGCGTCCCGAACATGCCGATCAGCCAGGAATGTGGGAATTTGCGGGCGGAAAGGTTGAAGCCGGTGAGACCCAGCAGGAAGCGCTGATCCGCGAACTACGCGAAGAGCTCGGCATTGAAGCCGTGCCCGCGCGGTATGTGGCAAGCCACCAGCGGGAAGTGTCGCAGCGGCTGATCCACCTCCACGCCTGGCACGTGCCGGAATTTAGCGGCGAGCTGAAGGCGCACTACCACTCGGCGCTGGTGTGGTGCACGCCAGAAGACGCGTTCACGTATGATTTAGCCCCGGCGGATATACCGCTCCTGGAAGCGTTTATTCTTTTACGCGACGCCAGACCAGCGGGTTTGTACTGAGGGTGCGTTCATCACGCTGGCACTGCAACAGCACGCCATCCGCCCTGACCACTGCGCCTTCGGAATAGTTTTGATCCTGATAGATACAGCACTGATTACACGGCTGCGCACGCTGGCCGCCAGCGCTAAAAACCTCTGGCGGCACGTTAACTTCGACATCCGGGCGAATGCGATCAGCCTGTGCCCCGGCGGACACCATCAAACATAACGCGACCATTGCGAAACGGTTCATAGACTTAATTTCCTTTGCATCGTTTATATCTATAACGGTAGATCCTGACGGGATCTTTAATTTATCTCGTCATCGCTTTTGGTTATGACGCGCGCCTTGTCATTAATTTCCCTTTCGGCCTAAATTTCTGCTTGCCTCTCAAAGCGGTGCGGGTGGTATAGTCAAAAAAACGACACAAAACATCTCCGCCACACGCACAAATTATTATAAGAGGTTCTTATATCTATGGATCAGACACGCTCTCTGGAAAGCTTTCTTGCCCATGTTCAGCAGCGCGACCCGCACCAAAGCGAGTTTGCCCAGGCCGTTCGTGAAGTCATGACCACCCTGTGGCCCTTCCTTGAGGAAAATCCGCGCTACCGCCAGATGGCGCTGCTTGAACGTCTGGTGGAGCCAGAGCGCGTCATCCAGTTCCGCGTGGCGTGGGTGGACGATCGCAATCAGGTACAGGTCAACCGCGCGTGGCGCGTGCAGTTTAACTCCGCCATTGGGCCGTTTAAGGGCGGGATGCGCTTCCATCCCTCGGTGAACCTGTCGATTCTGAAATTCCTCGGCTTCGAGCAGACCTTTAAAAATGCGCTCACTACCCTGCCGATGGGCGGCGGTAAAGGCGGGAGTGATTTCGATCCGAAAGGCAAGAGCGAAGGCGAAGTGATGCGCTTCTGCCAGGCGCTGGTCACTGAGCTCTATCGCCACCTTGGGCCGGACACCGACGTTCCTGCCGGGGATATCGGCGTGGGTGGTCGTGAAGTGGGCTTTATGGCCGGGATGATGAAAAAGCTCTCCAACAACAGCGCATGCGTCTTTACCGGCAAAGGTCTGTCGTTTGGCGGCAGCCTGATTCGTCCGGAAGCGACGGGTTACGGTCTGGTCTATTTCACTGAAGCGATGCTTAAGCGTCACGGGCTGAGCTTCGAGGGGATGCGCGTGGCGGTCTCCGGCTCAGGCAACGTGGCGCAGTACGCTATCGAGAAAGCGATGGAGTTTGGCGCGCGCGTAGTGACCGCCTCCGACTCCAGCGGCACCGTGGTGGATGAAGCTGGCTTCACAGCAGAAAAACTGGCGCGTCTGTGCGAAATCAAAGCCAGCCGTGACGGCCGCGTGGCGGATTATGCCCGAGAGTTTGGCCTGACCTATCTGGAAGGTAAACAGCCGTGGGGTGTGCCGGTGGATATCGCCCTGCCGTGCGCGACGCAAAACGAGCTGGACGTGGATGCCGCCCGGACGCTGATTAGCAATGGCGTGAAGGCGGTAGCGGAAGGGGCAAATATGCCCACCACCATTGAAGCGACCGATCTGTTCCTGGACGCGGGCGTACTCTTTGCGCCAGGCAAGGCGGCGAACGCGGGCGGGGTGGCAACATCCGGTCTGGAAATGGCACAAAACGCCGCGAGAATGGGCTGGAAGGCGGAGAAAGTGGATGCCCGTCTGCACCACATTATGCTTGATATTCACCATGCCTGCGTGGAGTACGGCGGTGAGGCTTCACAGACCAACTACGTGCGCGGCGCCAACATCGCCGGGTTCGTGAAGGTGGCCGATGCGATGATCGGGCAGGGTGTGATTTAGTTTCGCTGCATTCTCGCCCTTGCAGGCCCGGTAAGCGTTATCGCCACCGGGCTTTTTTACAGGCCGCAGAACTGCTTTTTGCCGGGTGGCGGCTTCGCCTTACCCGGCCTACGGTTTAAGCGGTGGTATTTTTGGCTGCGCTTTTTTTCTTTTTGAACGGTTTCTTCGCCCCGCCACCCGGGGCAACCATCCCCCGGAATCGCTTCACTGGCGTGCTGCGCGCCTGATCAATCAGCTGATAAAGCGTCCCCACCAGCGGCTGCATAAAGTCCTGGTAACGGCACTGCTTTTCGCTGATCTGCGTCAGCACCGACTCCCAGTGCGCGGTCATGTCCGGTCTGGCGGCCAGCTCTGGCAAGGAGTGAATCAGTGCCCGGCCCGGCTCTGTCGAATGGATATAGCGCCCTTTTTTCTCGAGAAAACCACGCTTAAACAGCAACTCGATAATCCCCGCGCGGGTTGCTTCCGTACCCAGACCGTCGGTGGCGCGGAGGATCTTCTTTAGATCTTTATCCTGCACAAAACGGGCGATCCCGGTCATGGCCGAAAGCAGCGTCGCATCGGTGAAGTGGCGCGGCGGCTGGGTCTGACGTTCAACCACTTCGCCTTTTTCGCACAGCAGTTCATCGCCTTTGGCTACGACCGGCAGCGGCGTGCCGTCGTTCTCTTCGTCACGCTCTTTGTTGCCGAGCAGCGTGCGCCAGCCCGCTTCCGCGAGGAAACGCGCTTTGGCGATAAATTTGCCTTTGGCAATTTCCAGCTCAATAACGCACTTGCGGAAAACCGCGTCCGGGCAGAACTGCATCAGATACTGACGCGCGATCAGGTTATAGACCTTTGCTTCGTTGTCGGTCAGGTTGACGTTGCTGGTGCGCGCCGTCGGGATTATCGCGTGGTGGGCATCGACTTTTTTATCGTCCCAGCAGCGGTTATGGGTATCCGGGTTTACCGCCGGTTGCGGCAACAGATCCGGCGCATGGATACCAATGGCATTCATCACCGAGTGGCGTCCGGCGAAGTGTTCCTCCGGCAGATAGCGGCTGTCCGAACGCGGATAGGTGATCAGCTTGTGGGTTTCATAGAGCTTCTGGCAGATATCGAGCACGTTCTGCGCGCTCAGGCCAAACTTTTTCGCGGCCTCGATCTGCAACGCCGAAAGGGAGAACGGCAGCGGTGCGGGCTCTGATTCCCGTTTGTCGTTATAGCTGGTAACGATCGCGGGCTGGCCGGTAATGCGGTTAACCACGTGCTCCGCCAGCGGACGATGTAGCAGCCGCCCCTCTTCGTCCTGATATGACTCACAGGCATCGCTCGGCTGCCAGACGGCGGTAAAGCGTTCGTCTTTCGGCGTGACGATATGCGCTTTGACTTCGAAGAAGTCTTTGGCGACGAAATTTTCGATCTCTTCGTCGCGACGCACCACCAGCCCCAGCACCGGGGTTTGAACACGCCCAACAGAGAGTACGCCCTGATAGCCCGCATTGCGTCCCAGGATGGTGTAGGCGCGGGTCATGTTGATCCCGTACAGCCAGTCCGCGCGAGCACGCGCCAGCGCGGAGACACACAGGGGAATAAATTCGCTGTTGGCGCGCAGGCGCGAGATCGCGCGCTCCACCGCCTGCGGGTTGAGGTCGTTAATTAAACAGCGCTGCACCTGCTGGCGCTTTTCCGGTGCCAGCTCCAGGTAGTCCAGCACTTCGTCGACAAGCAGTTGTCCTTCCCTGTCCGGGTCACCCGCGTGGACCACTTCCGTCGCCTCATGCAGGAAACGCTTAATGACGTTGAGCTGTTTGGTGACGGAAGGACGCGGTTGCAGACGCCACTTTTCCGGCACGATCGGCAGATCGTTGAGGTTCCAGCGGGCGTAGCGGCTGTCGTAGACATCCGGCTGCGCCTGTTCAAGCAGGTGACCGATACACCAGGTGACCACCTGCCCGTTACCGCATTCGATAAAGCCATCACCTTTGCGATGCGGCTTGGGCAGCACGTCGGCGATGGCTCGCGCCAGACTCGGCTTTTCGGCAATAAACAACCGCATCGAATTAACGGATCTCAATCATCGGGCGGCCACCGCGGGCGGTCACCAGCTCGCCAATGGCCGTCAGGGTGATGCCAAACTCGGCCGCCGTTGCCTGAACGTCAGCTTCTGCTTCCGGCGTCACCGCCAGCAGCAGGCCGCCGGAGGTTTGCGGATCGCACAGCAGATTGCGCCACGCTTCCGGCATTTCGCCCATTAAATGGCCGTAGCTGGCGAAGTTGCGCTGCGTCCCGCCCGGAACGGCGCCCTGAGCAATGTACTCTTCCACGCCCGGCAGCTTCGGCACATCCTGATACCAGACCTGCGCCTGCACGCCCGCGCCCTGACAGACTTCAGAGAGGTGTCCCAGCAGACCAAAGCCGGTCACGTCGGTCATGGCCTTCACACCGTCGATACTGGCGAATGCCGCACCGGCAAGGTTCATCTGGCACATCACTTCCGTTGCCAGACCAATATGCTCGGGCTTCAGCAGGGATTTTTTCTCGGCGGTTGTCAGTACGCCAATGCCCAGCGGCTTGGTGAGGAACAGCTTGCAGCCCGCCTGCGCGGTGCTGTTGCGCTTCACGCGTTCGGTTGGCACCACGCCGGTGACGGCCAGGCCGAAGATCGGCTCCGGCGCATCGATAGAGTGACCACCGGCCAGGGCAATACCCGCCTGCTGGCAGGCAAAGCGTCCGCCTTCGATGACATCGCGGGCAATCTCCGGCGGGAGGGTGTTAATCGGCCAGCCCAGAATGGCGATCGCCATAATCGGCTTACCGCCCATCGCGAAGATATCGCTGATGGCGTTGGTGGCCGCAATGCGTCCGAAGTCGAACGGGTTGTCGACAATTGGCATAAAGAAGTCAGTGGTGCTGATAATGCTGGTGCCGTTACCTAAGTCATAAACCGCTGCATCGTCACGCGTTTCGTTACCGACAAGCAGGTTCGGGTCGACAAACTTCGCCTGTTCACTGTGCAGGATGGTCTCCAGCACTTTCGGGGAAATTTTACAACCGCAACCGGCTCCGTGGCTGTATTGCGTTAAACGAATGGTTTGCTCGCTCATGGACGTCTCCTGTCATCTCAATCGCGCTATGGTAGCGCTCATTCCATAAAGAGGTAAGTATGACTGTCTGAATTCTGCGGCGGATGCTCAGAATCCAGACAGTTTAGCGCGTGTAATTAAAAACGGCTGACGAAAGGCGTGGTGTCCGGCACGCTAATGGTGCTGGAGGCTTTAAGTTGCGGGGTGCCGAGATAGAGGAAGCCGACAATTTTATCGTGTTCACCGCAGGAGAAGCCTTCCCGCACGGCGGCGCTCCCGGTCAGCGGCCCGGTACGCCAGATGCCGTTAAAGCCCTGCGCGACGGCGGCCATCTGCATTGCCATTACCGCGCAACCGGCAGACATCTCCTGCTCCCAGACCGGCACTTTATGGTCGGCCTGGCATTTAGCGACTACCGCGATGATCATCGGCGCACGGAACGGCGCGTTACGGGCTTTATCAATCCCCTTCTCATCCTGGCCTGCGGCAACCGCCCCCTGCTCCAGCAGCTGGCTGAAGCGGTCGCGCCCTTCGCCTTCAATAATAAAGAAGTGCCAGGGCTGCAATGTGCCATGGTCCGGCGCACGCATTCCGGCACGCAGAATGTTTTCCAACTGTTCGCCGACGGGGGCCGGGTCGGCCAGGCGGGAAGCGCTACGACGGTTAACAAGCAGTTCAAGTGCGTCCATTGGTTAACTCCTTTCGTGAAATTTACTCACAAAATTAACACGACAGCAGAATTTGTTACAGCGTGGCAGGCGATTCCTGCTGACAAGTGGCGGTTGGGTCATTACGATAACCGCACATTACCGTCCTGTGGCGACGGAAACAGTCCTTTTCTGGTTAGGGAGAATACATGCGAACCCTTTGGCGAATCTTTGCCGGTTTCTTTAAATGGACGTGGCGACTGCTCAACTTCGTCCGTAACCTGGTGATGAATATCTTCTTCATCTTCCTGGTCCTGGTATGCGCAGGTATCTGGATGCATCTCAGCAGCGCCAGCCAGGCGCAGAATTCGACGCGCGGCGCACTGCTCCTCGATATCACCGGTGTGATTGTTGATAAGCCATCGACCAGCAATCGTCTGGGCGTGATTGGCCGCCAGCTGTTCGGCGCGACTTCAGACCGCCTGCAGGAAAACTCCCTGTTTGATATCGTCGACACGATCCGTCAGGCCAAAGACGATCGCAACATTACCGGTATCGTGCTGGATCTGAAAGATTTTGCCGGAGCCGATCAGCCTTCGATGCAGTACATCGGGAAAGCGCTGCGGGAATTCCGCGACAGCGGTAAACCGGTCATTGCCGTCGGCGACAGCTACACCCAGGGGCAATATTATCTGGCGAGCTTTGCTAACAAAATCTGGCTCTCTCCGCAGGGCACGGTCGATCTGCATGGCTTCGCCACAAATGGTCTGTACTACAAATCGCTGCTCGACAAGCTGAAGGTCACTACCCACGTCTTCCGCGTCGGGACCTATAAATCTGCCGTGGAGCCGTTTATCCGTGATGATATGTCCCCTGCCGCCCGTGAAGCGGACAGCCGCTGGATTGGCGAGCTGTGGCAGAACTATCTCGGCACCATTGCCGCTAACCGTCAAATGACCGCTGAGCAGGTCTTCCCGGGCGCGCGCGGTGTGCTGGAGGGCCTGCGCAAAGTGGACGGCGATACAGCGAAATACGCGCTTGATAACAAACTGGTCGATCGGCTGGGTTCCAGCGCTGAAATCGAAAAAGCGCTGACCAAACAGTTCGGCTGGAGTAAAGAGGACAAGAACTACAGCGCCATCAGCATGTATGACTACGCCGCGAAAAAGCCGGATGACAGCGGTGACAGCATCGCCGTGGTGTTTGCTAACGGGGCCATTATGGACGGTGAAGAAACGCCGGGGAACGTCGGCGGGGACACCACCGCGTCGCAGATCCGCGATGCGCGCCTGGATCCGAAAGTGAAGGCGATTGTCCTGCGGGTGAACAGCCCTGGCGGCAGCGTCAGCGCCTCCGAGGTGATCCGTGCTGAGCTGGCCGCCGCGCGTGCCGCGGGCAAGCCGGTCGTGGTCTCGATGGGGGGCATGGCGGCTTCAGGGGGGTACTGGATCTCGACGCCAGCCAACTACATTGTGGCTAACCCAAGCACGCTGACCGGCTCGATTGGCATCTTCGGCGTGATCAACACCGTAGAGAACAGCCTGGATTATCTCGGCGTTCATACCGACGGCGTTTCCACCTCGCCGCTGGCGGATGTGTCCGTGACTAAATCTCTGCCGCCTGAGGTGTCCGAGATGATGCAGCTCAGCATTGAGAGTGGCTATAAGCGCTTCATCACGCTGGTGGCGGATTCCCGTAAAAAAACGCCAGACCAGATTGACCAGATCGCGCAGGGCCACGTCTGGACCGGCCAGGATGCGAAGAGCAACGGTCTGGTAGACAGCCTGGGTGACTTCGACGATGCCGTGAAGAAAGCGGCGGAACTGGCGAAGCTCAAGCAGTGGCACGTTGACTATTATCAGGACGAACCGACGTTCTTCGATATGGTCATGGACAGCATGTCCGGCTCCGTCCGCGCCATGCTACCGGAAGCGCTTCAGGCGTATCTGCCGGCGCCGGTGGCGACGGCGGCTAAAGCCATGAAAGCGGAGAGCGATAAGCTCGCGACTTTCAACGATCCGCAAAGCCGTTACGCGTTTTGCCTGACCTGTGCGAACGTGCGTTAAAAACCGTCCCCTCTTCCCGTGAAGAGGGGATTTTTTCTTTTGAAGAACAAGAACTCATTACCATGCAGAAGAAATCAATTTATGTCGCCTATACCGGCGGTACCATCGGTATGCAGCGCTCAGAAAATGGCTATATTCCGGTTACTGGCCACTTGCAGCGCCAGCTGGCGCTGATGCCTGAATTCCACCGTCCGGAAATGCCGGACTTTACCATCCACGAATATGAGCCGCTGATGGACTCCTCCGACATGACGCCGGAAGACTGGCAGCATATTGCGGACGATATTAAAGCCCATTACGACCATTACGACGGCTTCGTGATCCTGCACGGCACCGACACCATGGCGTTCACCGCCTCGGCGCTCTCCTTCATGCTGGAGAACCTGGGCAAGCCCGTCATCGTGACCGGTTCGCAGATCCCGCTGGCGGAACTGCGTTCAGACGGGCAGATCAACCTGCTTAACTCCCTGTACGTGGCCGCTAATTACCCGATCAACGAGGTAACGCTGTTCTTCAACAACCGACTGTACCGCGGGAACCGTACCACTAAAGCGCACGCTGACGGCTTTGACGCGTTTGCCTCACCTAACCTGCAACCGCTGCTGGAAGCGGGGATCCATATCCGTCGTCTGGGCACGCCGCCCGCGCCAAATACTGCAGGCGAGCTGATCGTTCACCCGATCACCCCGCAGCCGATTGGCGTGGTGACGATTTATCCGGGTATTTCCGCCGACGTGGTGCGCAACTTCCTGCGCCAGCCGGTGAAGGCGCTGATCCTGCGCTCCTATGGTGTGGGTAACGCCCCGCAGAACGGTGAGTTCCTGAAAGAGCTTCAGGAGGCGAGCGATCGCGGGATTGTGGTGGTCAACCTCACCCAGTGTATGTCCGGAAAGGTCAATATGGGCGGCTACGCCACCGGCAACGCCCTGGCGCACGCTGGCGTGATCAGTGGTTTCGATATGACCGTTGAGGCAACGCTGTCTAAACTTCACTATTTATTGAGTCAGGATCTGGATATTGATTCCATTCGCCGCGCCATGATGCAAAACCTGCGCGGTGAACTGACGCCGGACGAATAAGGAGTTCCCATGAAGCAACGCGCCCTGTTACTGGTCGATTTGCAAAATGATTTCTGTGCGGGCGGTGCGCTGGCCGTCGCGGAAGGCGACAGCACCGTCGACGTCGCGAATTCGCTGATTGAGTGGTGTAAGGCTCGTGATGAAGCGGTGGTGGCGAGTCAGGACTGGCATCCGGCAAACCACGGCAGCTTTGCCAGCCAGCACAACGTTGAGCCTTACAACCAGGGCGAACTGGACGGACTGGCGCAAACCTTCTGGCCCGATCACTGCGTGCAGCAGACGGAAGGCGCTGAGCTGCATCCGCTGCTGAACCAGAAAGCCATCGATGCGGTGTTCCACAAAGGTGAAAACCCAACCATCGACAGCTACAGCGCATTCTTCGATAACGGTCACCGCCAGAAGACGGCGCTGGACGCATGGTTACGCCATCATGAGATCACCGAGCTGATTGTGCTGGGCCTGGCGACGGATTATTGCGTGAAGTTCACCGTGCTGGATGCGCTCCAGCTGGGCTATACCGTGAATGTCATTACCGACGGCTGTCGCGGGGTGAATATTCAGCCGCATGACAGCGCCCAGGCGTTTATGGATATGGCCGCAGAAGGCGCAACGCTGTATACGCTGGCTGACTGGATGGAGACGCAGGCGTAAGCTTTTTTAGCCGGGAGGCGGCTTCGCCTTACCCGGCCTACTTTCTCTGGTTTTGTAGGCCGGGTAAGCATCAGCGCCACCCGGCAAAACCCCTCCCCGATCTCCCATAAAGTGAACTCCCTCGCATCACAAGCGAGGCGGCGATGGTATTCTCTTCAGGCTGTTTTTTCGCCACGCCTTTTCTGTGGCGTGGTTATTTTTATTCAGTCAAAGAGGAACTTATATGAAACGTTTGCCCTTGCTGGCAGCATTACCCTTGCTTTGCGCGTCACTGGCTTCCGCCGCGCCCCTGATGTCCGTGGGCTACTTCAATGGCGGTGGCGATGTTACCGCCGGACCGGGTGGCGATATCAATAAACTCGATGTCCGCCAGATCACACACCTCAACTACTCGTTTGGTCTGGTCTATAACAACGAGAAAGACGAAACCAACCCTGCACTGAAAGATCCGGCAAAACTGCATCAAATCTGGTTATCACCCAAGGTGGCATCCGACCTGGCGTTACTTCCTCAGCTTCGTAAACAAAACCCGAATTTAAAAGTGCTGCTTTCCGTTGGCGGCTGGGGCGCACGTGGTTTTTCTGGCGCAGCGGCTACCAAAGAGAGCCGCGCGGTGTTTATTCGCTCCGCGCAGCAGATCGTCAGTCAATACGGCCTGGACGGGATCGATCTCGACTGGGAGTTCCCGGTCAACGGCGCGTGGGGACTGGTCGAGAGCACCCCAGCCGACAGGGATAATTTCACCGCGCTGTTAAAAGAGATGCGTGACGCGTTTGGTAAGAAAAAACTGGTCACGATTGCGGTGGGCGCAAATGCAGAAAGTCCGAAAAGCTGGGTGGATGTGAAGGCCATTGCCCCCCTGCTTGATTACATCAACCTGATGACCTACGACATGGCGTACGGGACGCAGTATTTTAACGCGAATCTGTATGACTCCAGCGCCTGGCCAACGGTGGCTGCCGCAGACAAATACAGCGTTGATTTTGTGGTGAATAACTATCTGGCCGCCGGCCTAAAGCCGCAGCAAATGAACCTCGGAATCGGTTTTTACGGTCGTGTACCGAAGCGCGCCGTTGAACCGGGTATCGACTGGAGTAAACCGGATGCGCAAAACAATCCGGTCACCCAGCCCTACTTCGGGCCGCAGGAACTGGGCCTGTTCAAATCGCTTGGCTATGACCTGACCAAAGATACCTACGTGAAATACAACGATATCGTCCGCAAACTGCTAAACGATCCGCAGAAACGCTTTACCGAGCACTGGGACGAACAGGCGAAGGTGCCGTGGCTGTCGGTAAAATCCGCCGACGGGAAGGCGCTGTTTGCGATCTCCTATGAGAACCCGCGTTCCGTGGCGATTAAAGCAGATTACATCAAGGAGAAAGGTCTCGCCGGGGCGATGTTCTGGGAGTATGGCGCGGATGACAACAACCAGTTAGCGAAGCAGCTGGCGGAGTCGCTTGGGATCCCGCACTAAGGTGTAGTGTGCCGGGTGGCGGCTTCGCCTTACCCGGCCTACATGGGAGATTTATTTGAAGGTTGCAATCGGCTTCGGCGTGATGCCGAAGTCTTCTTTCAGTTCGCGCTTACTTTTCATCACCATCTGACCGTTAGTGTCGATGGTCATGTGCTGGGCGTTGGTATTGTGACGCGCCTGCCACAGCATCACCAGCTGCAAGCTGTTCTCTTTTTGCTCAGGTGTGAGCGCCACACCGTCCGGCCATTTTCCCAGCTCAACGGCCGTCACCAGTCGCTGATAAACCTCCGGGGTCATGCCTGCAATCATGTCATCAATATTCACGATCTCTCCCTTTCAAAGGAATAATTTGCTGAATCGTTTTTTCAACCCTTGGTCTGGTCGCCGTTTTCGTCATCGGTAAAGCTCATCGAAGCCGAATTTACGCAGAAACGCTCCCCCGTCGGCTGCGGGCCATCCGGGAAGACATGCCCGAGATGGGCGTCGCAATTCCCACAACGAATTTCGGTGCGCACCATGCCGTGCGAGGAGTCCGTCAAATAGCGGATCGCATCATCGCTGACAGGCTCGTAAAAGCTTGGCCAGCCGCAGCCAGAATCGTACTTAGTCTGGGAGTTAAACAGCGGTGCATCACACACCAGGCAGTGGTAGACGCCTTCCCGTTTATTGTGCAGCAAACGCCCGGTAAACGGCGGTTCCGTGCCGTGATTTTGCGTTACGTAAAACTGCATCTCTGTAAGGTTTTTTTTCAAATCGTCGGGGTTATGTTGGTTCGACATATGCTTACATCTCGCTGTTGAAACAGACATCTTTTAACCCAGATTCTAACAAAACATTAACACCCGCGCGTGCACTTTTGATCTAAACTTATGTGTCGCGAAAAGGCGGTCAGGCAATTGTGATCAATTTCACATTTTAATCCTGCAAGGCCTTTAAAATTCCGGGCGCAGCCCCCATGTGGTTGCTAGCTCAAAGGGAAAGTGAGGCGAGTCAGTCGCACAAACGTTAGTCACAGGATTGATTTGTCGCAATGATTGACACGATTCCGCTTGACGCTGCGTAAGGTTTTTGTAATTTTACAGGCAACCTTTTATTCACTAACAAATAGCTGGTGGAATATATGACTATCAAAGTAGGTATCAACGGTTTTGGCCGTATCGGCCGTATTGTTTTCCGTGCTGCTCAGAAACGTTCTGACATCGAAATCGTTGGTATCAACGATCTCCTGGACGCTGAATACATGGCGTACATGCTGAAGTACGACTCAACTCACGGTCGTTTCGACGGCACCGTTGAAGTGAAAGACGGCCACCTGGTTGTTAACGGCAAAACCATCCGCGTTACTGCTGAGAAAGACCCAGCTAACCTGAAATGGAACGAAATCGGTGTTGACGTTGTAGCTGAAGCTACCGGTATCTTCCTGACCGACGAAACTGCACGTAAACACATCACTGCGGGTGCGAAGAAAGTTGTTCTGACTGGTCCTTCCAAAGACAACACCCCAATGTTCGTTCGCGGTGCAAACTTCGAAACTTACGCTGGCCAGGACATCGTTTCCAACGCATCCTGCACCACCAACTGCCTGGCACCGCTGGCTAAAGTTATCAACGACAACTTCGGCATCATCGAAGGTCTGATGACTACCGTTCACGCTACCACCGCTACTCAGAAAACCGTTGATGGCCCGTCTCACAAAGACTGGCGCGGCGGCCGTGGCGCGGCTCAGAACATCATCCCATCTTCTACCGGTGCTGCTAAAGCAGTAGGTAAAGTACTGCCAGAACTGAATGGCAAACTGACTGGTATGGCGTTCCGCGTTCCAACTCCTAACGTATCCGTTGTTGACCTGACCGTTCGTCTGGAAAAAGCTGCTTCTTACGAAGAAATTAAGAAAGCAATCAAAGCTGCTTCCGAAGGCCCAATGAAAGGCGTTCTGGGTTACACCGAAGACGACGTTGTTTCTACCGATTTCAACGGCGAAGTGTGCACTTCCGTGTTCGATGCTAAAGCAGGTATCGCACTGAACGACAACTTCGTGAAACTGGTTTCCTGGTACGACAACGAAACTGGCTACTCTAACAAAGTACTGGACCTGATCGCTCACATCTCCAAATAAGTTGAGATGAGTGCTTGATCCTAAAAGGCGACTTCGGTCGCCTTTTTTATTGTTTTTAGACAGAGGATTGCTTAATGATTAATAAAATTTTTGCACTTCCGGTAGTCGAACAACTTACCCCTGTGCTCTCCCGCCGTCAGATTGACGGCGCCGATATCATCGTCGTCGATCATCCGCGCGTTAAAGCCTCCGTAGCGCTCAATGGCGCCCACCTGCTCTCCTGGAAACCAGAAGGCGAAGAAGAAGGCCTGTGGCTGAGCGAGGCCACCTCGTTCAAAAAAGGGGCGGCGATCCGTGGCGGCGTACCGATCTGCTGGCCATGGTTTGGTCCGTCAGCGCAGCAGGGATTGCCGTCTCACGGTTTCGCCCGTAACCAGCAGTGGACGCTGAAAGCCCACAACGAAGATGATAACGGCGCGGTGTTGACCTTTGAACTTCAGGCAAATGATGAAACGCGCGCCCTGTGGCCACATGAATTCACCCTCTATGCCCGCTTCAAGCTGGGTAAAACCTGCGAGATTGAACTGGAAGCGCACGGCGAATTCGAAACAACGTCCGCCCTGCACACCTATTTCAACGTAGGCGACATTCAGGCCGTTAAGGTGAGCGGACTTGGCGATACCTTTATCGACAAAGTGGACAACGCGAAAGAAGGCAGGCTGGACGACGGCGTTCAGAGCTTCCCGGACCGTACCGACCGCGTGTATCTGCACCCGGAAGCATGTAGCGTCATCCACGACAGCGCGTTGAACCGCGGCATTGACGTGGTTCACCACCACCATAGCAACGTGGTGGGCTGGAACCCGGGCCCTGCCCTTTCCGTCAGCATGGCAGATATCCCGGATGACGGTTACAAGACCTTCGTGTGTGTGGAAACCGCGTGCGTGACCGCCCCGCAGAAAACCAGCGAAGAAAAACCGTCCCGCTTAGGCCAGACGATCAAGATTGTGAAGCGCTAATATTTATCAGGCACCATAAAAAACAAACGGGGCGCAAGCGCCCCGTTTTAATACATCACGTTCTGGTCAGAACTTGTAGGTCACACCCACGGAGAAGATGCCGGACCAGGACTTGTCGACCATCGGACTGTCCTTCACTTCGTCGCTCAGACGGGTATAACGGCCAGTACCGTACACGTTCCAGTCACCGAGGAAGTTATACGAGGCGGTGAGTTCCAGGTACGGATCCCAGCCATCATCAGCGCTGTAGCTCTTCAGACCACTGCGGCGAGACTCAGCCTTAGACACGCCATAGTAGTAGTCATTGTAATTCTCGCTGCTGTACTGCACACCGATACCCGGCGTCAGGGTCACCGCGCCGTTGGTATAGCGATAAAGCCACGCCAGATCCCAGATGAAGCCATTGCTGTTGTCCAGGGTATCGCCCGCCAGCGCCGTGCGCAGGAAGCCATACTGGGTATTATGGACGTAAGAAAGCCCGGCCATCAGTGAGCTTCTGCGCTTGTCCAGCTGACGAAGCGCATTGCTGTCGCTGTCGCCTGGTTTAAAGTACGTTGGGTCGTAATAGGCCATGATGGAGAGCTTATCGGCCGTATCGTTCCACAGATAGTAGCCGCCGCCCAATCCACGGAACCAGAAGTTATCGCCTTCATAGGTGACAACGGGGACAGGATAAACGTCGCGGTCATACTGCTTGTACGGGCTGTTGATCACGCCAGCACCCGCGCCAACAGTCCACTGGCTCTCAGCCTGTACGGTGCTCGCTGCGGTAGCGGCAAGGATGCCCAATGCCAGAAGTTTGAGTTTGGTCACAATCCATTCTTTCCTGTAGTCAAATAATCAGCGGGTGAAGTGTAACCGCCATTCCCGTACATCCCAAAATTTTTTGCGCGCGAATCCATTTGATTAACCCGTTATTTTTCATTTTTCAGATGACATCCCGCTTTCATTTATGTGACCGATAAATGAAAAACCCCCTTTTCGCTTATAACCGCAGTGGAAATTTTTGGATGAGTTATTGATATGTCATTGAAAGTAGATTTTATCCGTATGCAAGTTTTGCAATTGCCATCTACGCTTTAATTTAAGAAGAGGTTTTGCTGAACACCCTGCGGTTCATAGCCTTCGACCTGGCACACAGGTTGCTGCTCTGGCAGTGAGGTGCGAAAGATTCTCTTCCGGGAGCCTCCACTACTCATACGAACGGCTCTTATCCTGTGCTAAAAAACGAAAGGACGGCATGCCATGAATATATTCGATCACTATCGCCAGCGCTACGAAGCTGCCAAGGACGAAGAGTTCACACTGCAGGAGTTTCTTACCATTTGTCGGCAAGATCGCAGTGCCTATGCCAATGCGGCAGAACGGCTATTGATGGCTATCGGTGAGCCAAACATGGTTGATACTGCCCTGGAGCCACGGCTTTCCCGTCTTTTTTCGAATCGGGTAGTCGCCCGATACCCGGCGTTTGAAGAGTTCTATGGTATGGAAGATGCCATTGAGCAGATCGTCTCCTACCTGAAGCATGCCGCTCAGGGGCTGGAAGAGAAGAAACAGATCCTTTACCTGCTGGGTCCCGTCGGCGGGGGTAAATCCTCCCTGGCTGAACGGCTGAAAGCGCTGATGCAGCGCGTGCCGATCTATGTGCTGAGCGCCAACGGCGAGCGCAGCCCGGTCAATGACCATCCGCTGTGCCTGTTTAATCCGCAAGAGGATGCGCAAATTCTGGAAAAAGAGTTTGGCATTCCGCATCGCTATCTCGGTACGATCATGTCGCCGTGGGCGGCAAAACGCCTGCACGAGTTTGGTGGGGACATCACCAAATTCCGCGTCGTGAAAGTGTGGCCGTCTATCCTCGAGCAGATCGCCATTGCTAAAACTGAACCCGGTGACGAGAACAACCAGGACATCTCGGCGCTGGTGGGTAAAGTCGATATCCGTAAGCTGGAACATCACGCGCAAAACGACCCGGATGCCTACGGCTATTCCGGTGCGCTGTGCCGCGCCAACCAGGGGATTATGGAATTTGTCGAGATGTTTAAAGCACCGATCAAAGTGCTGCATCCGCTGCTGACCGCCACCCAGGAGGGGAACTACAACGGGACGGAAGGTATTTCCGCCCTGCCGTTTAACGGGATTATCCTCGCCCACTCGAACGAATCTGAATGGGTGACCTTCCGTAACAACAAAAACAATGAGGCGTTCCTTGACCGCGTGTACATCGTCAAAGTGCCTTATTGCCTGCGGATCTCCGAGGAGATCAAGATTTACGAAAAACTGCTCAACCACAGTGAGCTGGTCCATGCCCCTTGCGCACCGGGAACGCTGGAAACGCTGTCGCGCTTCTCGATTCTGTCGCGCCTGAAAGAGCCGGAAAACTCCAGCATTTACTCCAAAATGCGCGTTTATGACGGCGAAAGCCTGAAGGATACCGACCCGAAAGCGAAATCGTACCAGGAATACCGCGATTACGCCGGGGTCGACGAAGGGATGAACGGTTTGTCGACGCGTTTCGCGTTTAAGATCCTCTCCCGCGTCTTTAACTTCGACCACGCGGAGGTGGCCGCCAACCCGGTTCATCTGTTCTACGTGCTGGAACAGCAAATTGAACGTGAACAGTTCCCACAGGAGCAGGCTGAACGCTACCTGGAGTTCCTGAAAGGCTACCTGATCCCGAAATACGCCGAGTTTATCGGCAAAGAGATCCAGACCGCCTACCTGGAATCCTATTCCGAATACGGCCAGAACATTTTCGATCGGTACGTCACCTACGCTGACTTCTGGATCCAGGATCAGGAGTACCGCGACCCGGATACCGGCCAGCTGTTTGACCGTGAATCCCTGAACGCAGAGCTGGAAAAAATTGAGAAACCGGCCGGGATCAGCAACCCGAAAGACTTCCGAAACGAGATTGTGAACTTCGTGCTGCGCGCCAGAGCGCATAACAACGGCCGCAATCCAAACTGGACCAGCTACGAAAAACTACGCACGGTTATAGAGAAGAAAATGTTCTCTAACACGGAAGAGCTGTTGCCGGTTATCTCGTTCAACGCCAAAACCTCAACCGACGAGCAGAAAAAGCACGACGATTTTGTCGACCGTATGATGGAAAAAGGCTATACGCGCAAACAGGTCCGCCTGCTTTGTGAATGGTATCTGCGCGTGCGTAAATCGTCTTAAAACAAGTGCCCGGTAACGCGCTTACCGGGCCAACAAAATGTCCGGCACTTACGGACGCTGCAAGTTGGCAAATGCAGTACGGGGGATATATGACCTGGTTTATTGACCGGCGTCTTAACGGCAAAAACAAGAGCACGGTGAATCGCCAGCGCTTCTTGCGCCGTTATAAAGCGCAAATTAAACAGTCGATCTCCGAGGCCATCAACAAACGCTCGGTGACCGACGTCGACAGCGGCGAATCCGTCTCCATTCCCAACGATGACATCAGCGAACCGATGTTTCATCAGGGGCGTGGCGGTCTTCGCCATCGCGTGCACCCAGGTAATGACCACTTCGTCCAGAATGACAGAATCGAGCGGCCACAAGGCGGAGGCGGCGGTTCTGGCAGCGGTCAGGGACAAGCCAGCCAGGACGGTGAAGGCCAGGATGAGTTCGTCTTTCAGATTTCAAAAGACGAATATCTCGACCTGCTGTTTGAGGATCTGGCCCTGCCGAATCTGAGAAAGAATCAGCACCGTCAGCTCAACGAATACAAAACCCATCGCGCGGGTTATACCGCAAACGGGGTGCCCGCCAACATCAGCGTGGTGCGTTCACTGCAAAACTCGCTGGCGCGACGCACGGCGATGACGGCAGGCAAACGGCGCGAACTGCGCGAGCTGGAAACCAGCCTGAAAGTGGTGGAAAATACCGAACCGGCGCAACTACTGGAAGAGGAGCGCCTGCGAAAAGAGATCGCCGAACTGCGGGCGAAGATCGACCGGGTACCGTTTATCGACACGTTCGACCTGCGCTACAAGAACTACGAAAAACGTCCGGAGCCTTCCAGCCAGGCGGTGATGTTCTGCCTGATGGACGTGTCAGGTTCAATGGATCAGGCCACCAAGGATATGGCTAAGCGTTTTTATATTCTGCTCTATCTGTTCCTGAGCAGAACGTATAAGAACGTGGAGGTGGTCTACATCCGCCATCACACTCAGGCGAAAGAGGTGGATGAGCATGAGTTTTTCTACTCGCAGGAGACCGGTGGCACCATCGTGTCGAGCGCCCTGAAGCTGATGGATGAGGTGGTAAAGGAGCGCTACGACCCGGCGCAGTGGAACATCTACGCCGCACAGGCATCGGATGGCGATAACTGGGCGGATGACTCACCCCTGTGTCATGAAATTCTGGCGAAGAAGATCCTGCCGGTGGTGCGCTACTACAGTTACATTGAAATTACCCGTCGCGCCCACCAGACGCTGTGGCGAGAGTATGAGCATCTGCAAGCGATGTTCGATAACTTTGCGATGCAGCACATTCGAGACCAGGATGATATCTATCCGGTCTTCCGGGAACTGTTCCAGAAGCAGAATTCGACAACCTCCAATTAAATGTTATTAATCAGCCAGTTAACTCTGTTTTTCTGGCTGATTTTATTGCATTTTCATCCTCATTTTTCTCCATGTTTTTCATTCACTTAAATTTTATTTTGGGGAATGCGATTTTGAAGAAGTGATTATGCAAAACTTCCTTTGAGCTTTAGGATGCCATCATGGGATGGAGGTTAAAATTCTCTCGTTCCGACCAAACCACACAAAAAACCAGCCGCTTATGGCTGGTTATTCGTCAGTGAAGCATGGGGAACTTTCTATATTGCAGGGCAATCATCATCTAATGCACGATTGATGAAGAACGTCACTCTACCCAATACCTCAACTTCTTCCAGCGCTGACCCTTCGATCGCTTCGCCGTCGTCTGTTATGAGCGATCGTCCCATCAGCTTGGCAAACTGTGTGTGCCCGTCGCACAAAATCAGCAACACATCTCCTGGTGTCTTCATCACTACAGGCTCGATAACCGCGAATCCCATATCAGTTTCAAGAACCCTGCTGTCGGCACCCATGTTGCACAGAATTTCGGGAGTGAGCTGGCGCTCAACGTAATCAGCTGCTGGTGATGCAAATCCCATCAGTGGACCCTCCCCATGTTACGCAGGATCCAGTATCTGTTATCACTGCCGTCAGTTGTCTTGTCAGCGAAGCCTGGCTGATTGCGCTCTATCCACTTGTTTGCATCGTCACGGGTGAAGTGCCAGTTAAAACCACGCAACTTTTCTATAAAGCTGTCTGTTCTCAGGTAGCGGTAGCCCTTTGGGTTAAGCTCTATGGCCGCAATAAAGGCGGCCTGAATATCTGAAATTCGGGGCATAATCTGCACTCCCTTTATTACTGTGTTTATATACAGTAGTTTCAAATGGAATGCAGATCAATTTGGGTTCGCCTATTAATTTTTAAGGCTGAATGTCTTCAGGCTGCTCTGTCAGTTCAAGAGAAGCTTCTGAAGCTCTTGTTTTCCAGATGCTATCCTCTGGCATATCGAGGCGAACGTCGATCCAGCTGTTGGCCGGAACATCCATAGGAGCCCCTTTTGTTTTGACGATCTCCCCTTCATCGCTCAGCATGTATTTCCGCTTAAAAAGCCGAATCGTCAGCCCACCGCTTTCTGTCTGCTCCGCTTCAACAACACCCAGTTCTCCCATTCCACCCGGGTCCATTGGCGGCAGCAGCTGCCATCCAGAAGAAGCCAGACCAGCTGAACCGGTAAGCGTATAAACACCTACATCAAGACGAGAAATGCTGATTCCTTCAGCTTCTGCATTCGCCGTACCGCAGCCGCACCAGATAAAGTCATTCTCATCAATATCTGTGCGCTGACTTTCTTCCTTTGATTTGACGATACGGGCTACCGGAGACGCTGCCTTGAGGCTTCCATCTGATGCTACGGTGGTATTGGTTGAGGTATAAAACTTTTGCCATGAACCCGCCGTGCCGCCAGCCATGCCCCTAAACCAAATTGTCGGGCTGGTTGTATCAAGTGCAGCTGCAATTGCACAGGAATATGATCCACCTGCATAAGCCAGAACCATCCCCCCCATACGCTGTGCGACAGGATTACTTCCATTTCCCTGTGTAGCGCCGAAAAATTGAGTTCTGTCTAAAGGGATGCCTGTTGAAAATTGATTTGGGACAGACTGTCCAAGGCCGAAAGCCCCCTGCATCAAAGCGACACCTGCAGTGGTATCGGTAATTGAGGATTGCAAATTTACTGTTGCAGCTGTTCCTAATCCGAGATTGGTACGTGCATCTGCTGCGGTCTTTCCTCCCGTACCACCCTGACTGATACTGAGGGCGGTAGTCAGGCCGCTTAGGCTGGTGATATCGTTGTTCGCCCCTTTTTTCGCCAGTGACTTCTGCCCCGGTACCGTTACTGCTGTACCGTTAATGGTGATAGTGACATCAGTAGCGCCATTCATTACATCAGCGAAACCGCTCATGTATCGCTGATACATAGTGAAGGTTTCAGCGATGTCCTGCGCCAGTCCATCCACGCTCAGGCTGTCGCTCAGAAGGATTGCGTATTTGGTTCCAGCTGGGATAGCAGGGCTTGCCGCTGGTGTAACGGTGAGAGAGGTTGCGCCGCCGATAACGGTGATCTGGAAAACCTGCGCTGGGCTGGTCAGCGCGATGACGGTACAGCCGTTACGAATCAGCGAGCCAGCAGCAGTGAAGTTTGTGCCGGTACCTGTAAGGGTGTTTCCGCTGATGGCGATAGTGCCAGTAGTATAAATCATGTTTTCTCCAGGCAATAAAAAACCCCGCCGGAGCGGGGTTTGTTCAAAACTGAATGGGTTAGTGGCAGGTGGTGCTGGTGAACGTGTTGGCGCTCACCCATGACCAGTTAAAGGGATAACCGGCGCGGTACTGCGTCTGATTGTTTTGTTTACGGACTCCGTAGATCTGGACGCTGCTTTCCTGTCCGCCGACCAGGGCTGTTCCGGTGCATACGGGTTGCTGCTTCTCAATAACGCCAGCGCAACCGGAGAGCAATACCGCTACCGCCAGGCAAAGAATCATATTTTTCATAGTGGTTATATCCCAGGGCATTCATGAAACTACACAATAACAATATGAATCAATGGGATATAATTGATTTGATAGATCAATTATTCAAAATTGATCGCTAAAAACGATCAATCATAATTGGCGCAGTTAATGGCCATAATCACGTTCCTCAGATTCGAATACGTAACGTTCTGAAGGTTGCCGCCGGGGGTTGTCTGCGGCCTGGCGAATATCCGCGTATTGCTTCCCTCAAGTTTTGCCATGCTCTTGTATATGGCCGAGTATGGTTGCGGCTGACCGCCAGCCGATATAACCCCGGTAATTAGCCCCAGCATGGCAGGCATACAGGCCCACTTCCCCGCCAGAGTTGTATTGATGTTGTATCCTGAGCTGGCATCCACCCCGGCGGTACCGAGGGTGACAACATCGCTCAGCGTGCGCGTTTCGTTTGTTAAAATCAGCGTCCCTGATGCATCCCACACAGCCAGCCCGTAGTCTGGCTTTGTCTGCGGGAAAATAGAGAAAAAATAAACGTACGCTGTGCCGGTTGCATTCGGTCTGAGAAAATCAATCGTGATGGTGTTCCCGCTTATCGTCTGAGTTATTTCGACCTCAACCGTGCAATGAACGAAGGCGACAACAGGCTGACCTGCGGGGAATGTGTGCGTCACTTTGGTATTAAACCCCGATGTTCCCTGAAGTGCCGCTGTCTTTCGTGCCTGTAGAGCGATTGGCGAGCTGTTCGCAGTCACCCATACTTCCCCGCTAGTCGTCGTCAGTAAAACGCCATACTCCGCCATTTATGCCCTCTCGATCTGGAAAATGAGATAAGCCGCTGCCGCAGGCTCAGTCCCTGCTGAGTAGTCGGTATCGCCTACATATGACACTGTTGCGGTTCCTCCCGAAATGGTGATCTTCCTCCGACTCGTTCCAAACTGATCGCCGTTCATGCTCTGAAAATAGGTGAGCCTGCAACCCGGTGGAAGCGCTACGGTGTAAGAGCCTGTTTTCTGGTTCTGGGCCAGCTGGAGATAGCCACAAACGCTGACAGGCTTAACGCCATAATTATTAACATTGCCTGAGGCGTCCCATGTCTGAACACCATATTCCGCCATCCAGTCCTCCTGAAAAAAAGAGGCCCCGTAAGAGGCCTCCCGTTACCATATCCCCGTGATTCTCCCGATCTGAACCCTCAACACATTGTTGGCATCCTTGACACCGATCGTTTGATTAGTCTGCTTCATGGCCCCTTCTCCCGCGGTTGAACCGTAGTTCTCAAGCGTGCCGGTTCTAAAGTTTATGGACAGGCCAGCCTGGTTCTGAACGTAGTTAACCGAGCTGATTGTTTCAGCAAGTTTCGCTCGCGTGATAGTGGCATCACCTATTACCGTATCCCTGATAATTACCTGCCCGTTCTGGATAACGAACGGTAAGGTCACCGTGGCTCCGGCCTGGTGAGTAACGGCGAAGCGGTCAGCCAGGAAGATAACCTGCGACTGCATGCCGGACGGCGTATTCTCCACGCCGATCCCCATCCCTGCCGCGTAAAGCTGACCATTGCTGGATAACCCGACCTTGATGCTGTACATCGCCTTCAGGTCGCCGTTGACGTTCGCAATGGCCTGCGCGTTGGTGGTGATCGCTGAAGTGTGCCCGTTGATGGTCGCCGTAATGCCGTTTATCTGCGTGGCCGTGGCCTGCTGATAATTGGAAAACGTCTGGTTCAGGCTGTTGATTGCTGCCTTGTTGCCGTTCACGTCAGTCTGCAAACTCAGCAACGAACGCGCTGTTGCCTCCCTGTCGCTTGCCATAACATTATCAATACGATCGATGCTGGCCTTACTGTCACTGTACTGCGCGCTGAGTCTCACCTGCTGATCAACCTGCGCCAGCGTACTCGTTATTAGCGCGATAGCGTTATTCTGGATGCCGCCGCTGGCAGTATCGGTTCTTGCTCCCAGCTCCTCCAGGCGGGATGCCATTGATGAAGTCGTGTCGGTGACAACCTGTCGCAACGTGGTGATATCAGCAGTATTTTGCGAGCTGGCTTGTTCGGCCGCATCTGCCTTACCTGATGCAGCGTCAGCTTTACTCGAAGCCGAATCAGCTTTATCAGAAATGACCTGAGTGCTCGCAGTGAGCTGATCAACAGCAGTAGCCCTTGCCTGAGCTTCATCTGACAGAGCCTGCCTTACCTCGGTAACTCCCGCCTCGTTCTGCGCAGTTTTTGCCTCAAGACGGGTAACATCCGTTACGCGTGCCTCCGTCTCAGTAGCGATCACCTCCCGGAGCTGTTCGAAAGTCGCAGAGTTAGCGCCCTGTTGGGCTGTCTGGCGCACGACAACATCGGCAATAGCCAGCGCGTTTCCGATGATTGCTTCAGCGGTCTGCTTGTTCGAACCAACCGCAGCAGCAAGGCCGTCTGCGTTCTCTTTGATTGCATCAGCCAGTTCTGCCAGTTTTCCGCTGCTGTCCACCGCGTTCTCGATCAAGTCTTTGAACGTATCGGAGCCTTTCATGTCCTCCAGGATTGCATCGGTGATATCGGATACATCGATGCTGGCCTGCCCGCGCACAAAGTCTGTATACCCTGATTCGTTTCCGCTGCGGTCCACCAGCTGCGCGCGGTACCAGAAAATTTGCCCTGCCTTAAGGCCCATCTGCTGATACTTGCGCTGCGGATAGGGAACGTCTGCCAGCAGCATCGCATCGTCTTCCGTCCCGGTCAGGCTGTACTGAATTTCCGTCTTCAGCGTGTCGTCGGTGTTCGCCGGGAATCCCCAGCTCAGCTCGATACCGAAAACCACATTATCAGAAGCGATGAAGCCGACCGGTTTCGGCGGATTGCCCACTTTACCCGTAAGATTCACTTCTGATGATGTCGCCCAGACTGATGAAACGTCGCTGGCGTTCACCGCCCTGACGCGGACCAGATAGCGACCCGAGTAGATACCCTGCACTTCAAAACCTAGAGAAGACGTTCGGGGCACGCTTACCCAGTTGCCGCTGTCACGCCGCCATTCCGCCTCGTACGCAACTGCACCCTGGACAGCATCCCAGGCAACGCGCATGGTGGTAATCGCAATGTTCTGGTTAACCGTAGAGTAACTGTCTACGACAATATTTCCTGGGGGAGCCTGAACCCCGGGTGGAATGACACTGACTGGCCGCTCGTCAAGTCTTGCACCGGTATCAACGGCGGAATAGATGTCAGGGTTGTAAGTCGTCCCGGTGACTTCAAAAGTGCCATCGTTGTTGTCCCGCGTTCCCGTAACACGGAAAAGCGCTATAAACAGATCGTCAGAGTCCACACCCCAGTTACATTCAGCCTCCGGCGTTTCGCTGTAGGGTGTGGTGACAGTGACTGTGTTTCCGTTAACGGCCTGGACGGTTCTGGCCTGAGCTGTGCCTGACGGAAGATTCAAAAACAGCCGGTTCCCGGCCTTCACATCAGCGGCGCGATCGAGGGTTATGTTGCGGCCATTAACCGCACTCACCCTGCCACCGATAGTTCTTCCGGCCAGCTCGTTAGCTGCCACGCCGATCACCTCACCAACGGGGGGAACGTCCATGCCCGTGCTGAAGGTCACCACCTCGCCGATACCGTTAGTGAGCAGCGCCCAGCGCCCCCGCCGGTTTGCCTCTGACTGCCTGGTGCAGCCGATCGCAGTCATTTCGAGCTGACGATAATCGAAGCGCATGGCCAGATCGTTATCGTAAACAGGCTCAGGCGTGTCTTTATAGTGGTTGGCAGGGTCTGACCAGTTCACCAGCGCGGCAGTGTTTCGGGTGGTTTCACTCGGATCCGCAAAGGTAAATTTTCCTTCAACAACGCTGGCGTGGTTATAGATGTGCCACACATCCCGTGGCATATCAGCCAGGACATACATCTTATTGTCGCCCCAGTACGTCATGCCGCGAAATATACCCGCCAGATCACGAAGTACGGTCCAGGCGTCATTACGGTCCTGGATATAAACGTTGCAACGAAAACGAGGCTCCGTCCCGCTGCCGCCCTTGCCGTCTGGTACCAGTTGATCGCAATACTGGGCGATGCGATAAAGTTCCCATTTGTCTATCTGAGTCGCATCGATTCTTTGACCCAGCCCGAAGCGCTCGTTCAGAATGATGTCGTAATAAATCCAGGCAGGGTTATCCGTCCACGCCCATTTAAATACGCCCTCCCATGTACCAGAATAAGTGCGGGTTTCGGGATCATAAGTATCAGGTACACGGATGATTCGCCCTTTCGGATTGCACACAACCTGAGGAATGCCATTAGGGAACTGCTTTGCGTCAAACTCAACATACAGCAGCGCTGTGTTAACGTAGCGAAGTTTGGCGTCAATAATTTCAGTAACGGCCACAACGCGCATGGTGTCGACGATATTCACGCTCGTGGAATCCGGCGTGATTCTGCGAACCCGCAACTGCCATCCAGTCGAGGCTTTCGGAAGATTGACGCGGTGACTGCGCTCATAAAGCGACGTGGTTTTGTCATCAACAGCACCGTTAACCACCGTTTCATACGGCCCACCATCGACCGACAGATCGATAGCATACTCAACGCGGGTGCCGACTTTATCGCCGTTGTTTTTCTGGAGTAAAAGAGTTGGCCATCCCAGGCGAATTCGCAGCGCAGAGAGCTGCGTGTTGGATACCGCGCGCACGTACGGCACAGCCTGTTTCAGCTCGTATGAAACCTGAAGTTCGTTTTCAATGCCGGGGAAGCCCTGAATGTAGTCCTGGTCCTGAGTACCGGAACGGAACTCATATTTCACATTATTGAAGTTATAACTTCCGTCGGCGTTCTGAAGAGGCGTGTAGGAAGATGAGTCACCAAGAAAAATGTTTTTACCATCAAGCCCGCCAGCGAACTCACCCTCTCCAAGCGCAATCAGCACCTTTGCCCTTGCAATGGACTGAATGCTGTCCGGTGCTTCAACGGGTGTTCGGGTCTGATTGCTGCCACCTTTACCGCGGCCTTTGATGATTGTCGTCGTCATATCGCGTCCATAAAAAAGCCACCGTCAGGTGGCTTGCAGTACGTGGTTTGGTTTATTGCTGATCTTCTGCATAAACCCCGGCGGATATAATGGCGCCGCCAATTTCCCGTTGCCCATAAAGCAGGGGGACGGGATTGCCAGATGCCGTCGTGTTAACGGGACCACCAAACGCATAGGAGGGTTTGTTATCAGGTTCCTGACGCATTCGCAGACCTGAAACCTGAGGAGAGAGCATTTGCACTACACCGCCAACGGCCATTGCGGCACCAACGGAAAACATGAGGTTACTTGCTGCGATACTAACTCCCGGCATCCATATGGCAGCAGCGACCAGAGCCGTTCCGAGCAACGCCTGGAATACTCCAGCTCTTTTACTACCCCTTATCACAGGGATTATTCTTAACTCATCACCCGGCCCCAGGAGTTCAAACTCTTCGTGCCCGATATTGCGACGATCCCGGAAAATAACAAAATCCAGTCCCTTTGCCCGAGCTTCACGCAGATAAGCATCAAAGCCGGCAATGGTGTTAGAAAGCGCCCTGAAAACTTCGCTGGCGGACGTTAGTGCACGGCGATGTGTCCTGCCAAATCGCTGAGCCATTGAGCCGCTGAGTTTGATAACGGTTTTTCTTTCCATTACATCAAATCCTTATAACGCAGAATTTTGATGGTACGGTCACGGTAATAGCCACCGTAGGGAATACGCTGGCTTAGCTGGCCATACATGTGATGCAGTAGCATGTTGCCATCAAGCAAAATCCCGGCATGGTTCGGGACGGTGGACTGAACCTGCATGATAACCATGTCACCTGGCTGAGCGGGACCGTCGTACTCACGGAAACCGCATTCCTGCCAGTTATCCATATAGAGGTTTTCACCCTGCTCCCACCAGTGGCGATCTACGCTGTAGTTGGGCAGTTCAATGCCGTGCTCGATGCGGAAATAGTCCATGATGAGAGACCAGCAGTCTGCATACCCGAGTACAAACTGGCGCCCTGTGAGGGGACGGTCTCCGCGAGGCATGACGGTGCGAATGTCGCCCTCCGGCCACGATGCAATAATCCAGGGCAGTTCCGTGGCATCACACATCAGCATGTCGAGCTCGCTCGGCTGAGTTGTTGCCCCGTCGCCGGGATGGCTGTGGACGATCGCCACCACAGTGCCCTGCTCTTCGGCGGCCGCATAATCCTCAGGATTAAGTTCAAATTGCTCAGTCGGCGACTCAGCATTATTTTTGCAGGGGATGTATTTCTCCACCCGCCCCTTCTGAATAACCACGCCACAGCACTCTTCGGGGAAGGATGCGGCGGCATGCGCCAGAATGGCGCTAACTGTTTTGTCGCGCATGATTATCCTCTCAGAAGTGAAGCGCCGGGGAACCCGCCATAATCCAGCTGTTCATTCTCTCCGAAGCGAGGTTTACAGCCCGTTGACAGCAATCCGGAGCAAACATCCTGTGAAGGATCGTCCACCCGATTGCCGTCTTTATCGAACCAGCCGTTTTGCCCGGCGTAGGTGCAGCCGTTCCCGGTTTTGTACCAGCCCCGCATGCACCACGTGCACATTGGCTGAATTTGCCGGGTCGGAATGAGTTGCCCTCGCAAATCGGCTGGACTTGAAAGCTCAAACTCTACGGTTTCATCGTCTGACCCTGATTTACGGTCGATGTAATAAACCTGTTTGCGCTCCTCGTTGGGATTCGCAGTCGGGTTCCCGCCAGGAAAATTTCTTGCGTCCAGGTAGTGAGCGAAGGTGTCATGGATGATCACCTTTGCTTTAGCCATCCCCTGAAACCTTCGGCACAGCGCGCCAATCGTACCGCTGATGTTTGCAACAGTGAGTGACGGCCGTGAACTCTGGCCGTCACTGCTTACAGATATGCCGGTCAGTTCATACGGCCACGCGCCATACTCCTGCCCCTGCCACCACACCGACTTCGGCTCAAGTTTTGACTCGTCGCCGCCTGCGGCGATGATTTCCGCCTCGGTATGCGGGATTGTCTCGTTGTGAAAGCGAAGAATACCCGCACCGAACGCTGAGCCGTCCACCTCGATCAGGCGGACGCGCTTACCCGGTTCCAGTTTCTGGACATCAGATGAAATACTCATGGATGGTATGCCTGTATGAATGTGCTGCTGAGGGTGTATTTTTTGTTGCCGTGGGTAGATATCTGGAAGGATTCCGCGCGCCATAAACCTGAAGGCTCAAGCGGTGGCTTCCAGATAAATGACTTCCACCCTGCATGTCTGTTCAGAAAGTTTTTAATGGCCTGAATGTAAGCCTCGTCGCCGGTAAAGCTCACGCTCCACTGAGGTGTTACCGGGTTGATGCCGTCCCCGGCCACCTGTGTATAGCCATCGCCAAACTGCGCCTTTCGGGTACGAAAATTTGTATCAACCTGAGAGGCAACCTTTGGGCACCAGCTGAAGGTTTCGACTGCCATGGTTAAACTCCCTTGATTAATCGCCACAGAGGCGAGCCCGGCATGCTGGCCTGTTCGTTAATGACACCAGTGATGGCATCCTTAAGCTGCCTGCCTGCTGCTCCGGCAGTACCCTGACTGGACGCCTGTGGAGATCCGCCCTGAATATTGATATCGCCGAAGTTAACTGAAGGCACACCGCCAGAGACCTGTGGCATCCCCACTGCGCGAACGGCAAGATCACCATTAGGTGCCCGCGTGAGGGGCATAATGGCTTCAGGACCTGCCTCGCCGAAAATCCCCGCACCCTTGGCAAAAGCAAACAGCTGAGGCGTCTGGAAAACGCCATTGCTGTAAGCGCTCAGGGACGGAGAGTCGTAAACGTTACCCTTCGCATTAAATGTGAAGTTCGCGCCAGCATTCTGAATGGCGGTACCGCTGCTGGCGGTTGCGGCTGACGAGGCACCAAAACTGAACAGTGATCCAATTGAGCTGACGCCATTAGCAACAGCCATGTTCACCAGAACGTTCTGGATGATCTTCAGTACGCTCACGCCCCAGTCCTTCCAGCTGTCAACGTTGCCATTGAGCATGTCGGTGATCGTGGTGACCGCGCCACCCATGGCCTGCTTCATGCCGTCAGCGGCCATGGAAGAATAATCAGTAGCTTCGTCCACCCAGTTCGCATAACCCTCAGACAGTCCCGTCATCCAGTCGTCACGCTGCGCATCAGAAGCTGCGTAATATCCCTCCTGGTCGCGCAGGCGCTCTTCGAGGTAGCGCTTATTAAGTGCCAGCCCCTGCTGATAGAACGTCTCGTCGATTTCACCAGCCTGACGCTGGCGGAGAAGATCGGTATTCTTCTGCTCAAACTCCTTACGCAGATTGAACTGCTCCTGAAGTCTTTCACGGAACCTGGTTCCCTGCCCATATCCCAGCAGTTGCGCTTCATTGGCTGCGCGGGCGCTGGCGTTACTGTCGGCAAGATTGGCTTCGTAATTTCGCAGTTGCTCACGTAATTTAACCTGGTCAATCAGCGCAGCATTCTGCAATACCGTCTTTTTCTGGGCTTCTGTCAGAGACGCAAGTTCGCCCTGGCTGACCTGGTATTTAACCTTCGCCAGTTCAGTATTTTGGCCTTGCAGGGCAATCTGCTCTTTTTGCTGCTTGATAAGGCGCTTATACACATCCTCGGTTTTCTCGCCTTCGGTTTTACCGCCCTTCGCCTTAGGTTTGTTGGCCTCATTATTCCGCCATTCAGCAAGGCCGTTATTAATCAACTCCTGACGGCCTGTCTGGAATTGCGGATCACTGGTTAACCCCAGATCATCGGCTGCATAACTCAGACGCAGGCGCTCTTTTGCTTCACCCTTCAGGCGTGACAACTCCAGATCCCGGCGGCTTTTTTCGAGGGCATCGGTTTGCTTTTTGTCGAGGTCGGCCTGAGGAAGCCTGATCGGGACGTTAGCCAGCCCCTGACGCGCCATAAGGAGTTGGTTACCCAGGCCGAGTAATCGATTAAGTTCATCGTGCTGCCCATTCATCAACAGAAGTGATTGATAAGCCCGGTTCTGATTCGCTGCCTCCTCCCGAATTAGCGTCACACGCCGATGCTCAAGACCTTCAAGAACCTGTTGGATAGAGGCAGATTTCTCCTGCATCTGGGCAAGCCTTTCCTGCTCAACAGATAACTGTTCAGTGGCTGTAGCCAGTCCACGGGTCACGGTATCCAAAGATGTCAGGTGGTTAATCATGAAACCACCACTGGTCGTTGGACCGGGATTACTGATCACTGACTGATAACCAGCTATCTGCTCTTTCAGATTTTCTATCTTGCTCTTTTGTTCATCTATCAGCCTGTTCTGCTCATTCAATGCTGCGCGCGTTTTCTCAGCATTGTCTGAAGCTTCAGGTAAAGACATTGCCTTCGACTTTTTACTGACTTCATCAATCGTGGTGGCGTATTCCTGCGCCGAACGCCGAGCCTGCTCCTGATTCTGATACATAGCATACCAGGCTCCTGCTCCCAGCATCACCAGACCCGGCACGCCGCCAATCAGGCCAAGCGCACCACTCATCAGGCGAGTGCCGACAGATGTTACGCTATTGAGATTGCTTTGAGTCGAAACACGATTTGAGATGTTACGGTTTAAAGCAGCCTGAGCGGCAGCCAGACGCCTTTCAGCGACAGCCTGAGCGTCGGCATTTTTAGCTGCTACCAGCCCTGCCTGCGCGCGTTCAAGTGCTGTTCTGGCTCGCACCTTTTCCGTAGCTGTACCACTGGCAAGAGCGGTAGTCAGTCTGGTATGGGCCGCAGTGACTTTTGCTTCAGCCGCCGCGACCTTTTCTTGCTGAGCCGCCTGAACATCTGCACTTCTTGAACTCTGTACTGCTTGCTGAGCCCGATAAACTTCAGCCCTGGAAGCCGCAACAGCAGACTGCGCCGCTTTATCCTGCGCGACTGCAAGGGCAACCTCTGATTTCGCAGCTGAAATTAGCGCACCTGTTGCACTCGTGGCACTGGTTACAACTCCGCTTAGGTAGCGTGCCAGTCCCACGCCAACAAGCGCCCCAGCGACTGTTGTAATTGTTGACATATTGTCAGCAACGTCACTAAGCGCGCCGCTCACTGCTGATGAAGTAAAAGAATCAAGCGTCTGGGCAACATTATCCAATCCGCCAGACAACGCATCAGTAGCACCGGTTGCCTGGTTTACACCGCCCACCCAGGCCATGAATGAGTTAGTTACTTTTTGAAGGGATCCAGAAACCGTTTGTGGCATGCTGGCAAATTCGCCCTGCAATGCTCCTAACTGGCTCATTAAAGCTGGGACAACCTTATCGATCGTAAGCTGTCCCTGGTCAGCCATGCTCTTGAGGTCTTTACGGGCTACACCCATTCCCGCAGCCAGAGCGCGGATTACCCGATCACCGGCTTCGTTAACGGCATTAAATTCTTCACCACGAAGAACGCCTTGTGCGAGCGCCTGGCTGAATTGAGTGATAACAGAACTCGCTTCCTGGGTGTTAGCCCCAGAAAGTTTGAGGCCGGTAGAGACAGCTTCTGTAATTTTCAGAACTTCGTCAGAGCTATAACCGTACTCGCGCATTGAGGCTGCTGCGCGGGAAAAAAGGTTTGCGTTATCTGAAAATGCCGTGCCGGTTCTTTGGCTGATTTCCATTAACTGACGCTGTGAAGCGGCAAAATCATCAGCAGAAGATGATGCCTGTTTAAGGCGAGCGTTTACGGAGTTCCACTCATCAGCAATCTGCACAATTTTACCCGTTGCAAAAGCTGCCGTAGCTGCGGCGGCAGCCCTTCCAGCAGATGCAAATCCGGCAGTCAAATCAGAGAGCGCCCTTTCGCTCTCTCTGGCAGCAGCAGCGGCCTGCCGACCACCATTCTGCATAGTGCGGTAATAATCCTGCCCCATTCGTGAGGCGCGGGAAATTTCCGTCTGGAATGATTGCGAGTTAGCGGAAATTTTAATAATCAATTCACGTAATGTTGCCATCACATTTCTCCAGGCGAAAAAAAACCCGCCGGAGCGGGTCTGTTTTATCTATGTTTTCTTATCTACAAGATAATACCGTTTTCTCATATGAGTCGGATGTCATTGAGGGCACTCTTTCGTAGAGCACGTAACTTGTTTTCCCATTATTTTCTGTTACGTCAAGAACTACGTCATAACCCCCCATTGCCTGAGGGACGAGTATGCTTATGCCATTTTCAAGCGGCAAGGAAGTTACTGGTGTTCCATTTCCAGCCCACTTCCCAGAGACACAAGATGAGAATGAGTTAACGCTCTTATCAGATCCCCCAATGTTTACAGGCTTTGTAGCCCTAACTGAGTCTAAAGATTTACATCCAGTAACGGCGAACATAACTAATAAAATACCAACTACCTTTTTCATTTTCACACCTCCAGAAGTAAGGAGGTTATTAAAATACATAAACGTGAGCAAAGGAAATTCGAAATTCTATTTTTTGACTTTAGCATTTAATTAGTTGCCGCTGCGTTTGATAAAGCAGCCTCAAGCCCTGCAAACGGGTCCTTCGGTTCTGATTGCTCATCGCCACCCCATCGCAGGATCGCATCGTCCAGCGGTACTTTTGCCCCCTGTGAGCCGTAGATGGCAGAGACGAGCTGAGCTGCCTGAATGTCGCCACGGATATCGCCAACCGGACTTTGCCTGTCGTACTCAATCCACATTAGAAGCTCGCTTGCCGTCATATTCTGCCGAAGCTCTGAGAGCGTGCGCCCCATCCGGAGCGCAAGCGACATCAGAAACTTTACGCCGGGGGTTGAGACTTTTCCCGCGCTTCGTCCGCATTGTTGATCAGGTCAAGCGCCTGTTTGAGCAGGCGTGAATGGACGGGGCCGTAGATTTCACGCACCTGCTCTTCTTCGTCTACGCTGAATACCGGTTGCTTATCGGTGTCGCACAGGACGTCAATGAAGAGCACCACGTCAGCGCAAAGATTACGGTGTGCCTTTTCCGATACCGACACATTTTCATCATCAGCACCCGCTTTCACCACTTCCTGCCAGCGCAGCCAGGCTTCACCTGACGGCTCACGGAGAACCACTTTGACGCCCTCCCACTCAGGAACGGCGACCGTCTTATGACGAAAACCCGACATCTTAGCCAGGGCGAGATTTTTAATATTCTTCATGCGACCTCTCAGGAGCCAGACTCGATGTTTTCAGGCTTACCTTTCAGGCGCAGGGAGAACGTTGCCGCCACTACGCCGTTGGTACCTGAAGACCAGGTGTGCTGGCGGATTTCAGCCAGGAACTTAAAGCCCTTGCCGGACGGGAAGATAACCTGGAAAGCGTAGGTCGTATCGTTGTCATAGGCCTCACGCAAGGCGTCCTGCGCCGGATTCTTGTAGAAGTTGCCGGACAGAGAGATTTCTGACGGAGAAGGCAGGCCGTTGATGTTCTCCTGCTCGGTAGAGCAAAGTGTTGTTACGTCGATATCCTGCTTCTGACCACCGGTGAACTGAATTTCTTTGATGGTGCAACTCAGATCGAGGAAGGTTGCGGAATCCATCGTTTCTTTGGTGGCTGGCAGGGAGGAAATAAGGATCTTCGTCAGCTGCGATTTTTCATAAAGTGCAGACATAGCTGTCTCCTGGAAAAAGAAAACCCGCCATCAGGCGGGTTCGTTGGGTGAATTAATTGTCAGGGGGTAACTTTAAAATCCAGGGTGGCACGGTAGAGCCGATAATCTGGCTCGTACCCGGGGATTTTTACCACCTCTGTAGGGGTTAACGGCTCAAGCGAAGCGAGCACCAAATCTCTCAGGGATCGTGATTCAGCGATCGAAGTGGAATACACATCGACCTGAACGGAAACCCTGCTCTCTGCCTGGCCACACAGTACGTCAGCGGAAACATCATCGACGATGGAAAAGATAATCCAGGGTGGAGAGACAGACGGTTTCCCGTCACTACCTAATGGCGCAACATAGGGGTATACCCGTCCTTCTGCCAGGGAAGAAAGCAAGGCGTAGATATTATCTTCATTCACTTGCTCAATACCTCATCAATAGCCTGATTCATCCTGGCAATGGCGACGCTGGCGGCCTCTTCCTCGCGAGTATCGTAAGCGGGTCGCACAAACGGATGTGCAGGCATGTTCGCGGTGCCCAGCTCAACGAATCGCCAGTAAAAGGCGTTTCTCGGGTTATTCGCCTTCATCGTGTTATCGCTGTTTCCGGTGCGCAGGTTAACGCCACGAATATGGACGCCGGAAGAAATCTCCCCGCGGCGGCGGCTTTTTTGGGTCACAACCACCACGTTTTTTTTCAGTTTTCCGGTGCGTACCGGTGCACGTGCGATCACCTCTTCCTTAAGCACTTCCGCGCCGGCGCGCGTGGCATCACGAAGAACCTTATTGTTTTCAGCGCGGCTAAGGGCCTCCAGATCCTTTGCGATGTCATTTAACCCGGAAAAATCGAGGCTCGTCTCTATCATTTTTCGATCCCCTGCTTACAAAGAATTTCGAGTTGTATACCGCGAGAATCAGGTATAGGCGGACCAATGATATTTAGAATGACTCCCTTGAACGGGCCAGTCACAACCCTGAGTCTTGACGCAGCAGTTATATCGTTACGAAATCGAGTCCATACCCTGATAGTGGCTACGGCCGTTTCTGCACCTGCCGCTACAAGCTCACGCCCGCTGATACCTTTAACTTCTGCCCATGTAGTCGCGCCGTCATGCCACGTTTCAACAGGCTGACCAGAAGGGTCTCTGGATGTTGTGATGTTCTGAATTACCACCCTGTCTCTCAGTCTTCCGGCCTGCATAAACCCTCCTACACCCCGTAAATTCGGTATGGCTGAAGCAGGGCTTCAACTGCAAGCGGGACCTCTGCAACGGTTTGCCCGATGGCAACGGATTCCCGGTTTGCATACCAGTGTCCGATAAGCAGTAGCATGGCTGCCTTCACATCATCATTGAGCAGGATCGGGTCCGGGTCGTCAGCGTAGCCAGGGCTGCTTTCCTTTTCATAGAGCGTTCTCCGTGTCCATGTCTGGACGTACCGGGCCGCCGCACCTGTGTAAATCTCCAGCAGAGCATCATCACCCGTAAAGTCGGTATCAATGCGGCAATGCTGTTTCACCACATTCTGATCAAGCATTTGTTTGCCCCGAAAAAAGCGGCCCGAAGGCCGCAATAGTTATCAGCTACCCGCGCCGGTGCTGAATGAACCGTACACGAACGCCTCAGGGCGTTTCACAGCCAGCGCCAGACGTTCTTCGCAACGGATGGTGATCATGTTTTTCTCGAAGTCGTCGGCGTTCTCCGTGGAGATAACCACGTTCGCATCTTCGCGGTCGAAGATTTGCGCACCAGCGTTAAATGCACCGGTCAGGAATTTACCCTGGAAGGCTGCCGCTTCCGTTGCAACAACCGGCAGGCCCCACAGAGTCGGACCAGTCAGCGCCGCAGGGTTCGCCAGAATGTAACGACCCAGGCTGTCTTTGGTCAGCTCGATCCGCGCCCAGTCAATGAAGTGAAGAACATGACCAGACGCCGGGAAGCGTGCCAGCTGTGCCTGCAACATTGCCAGACGCAGATCGTCAATCCCGCTCTGCTGTTCGACAGTGAACGCCGGATTGAACGCTGACGCCTGAGGAACGATGCCGTGCAGATGAACGCCGGTACCATCACCGAAGAGAATTTCCTGCTCTTCTGCATACTTCAGTCCGTAGCGCATTTCGGCATCAACGGTGGACTGCAACTGTGCGAAGTCATCCAGGATCTGCTTTGAGGCTTTGAACAGGTGCGCGATGGTGCTGACGCCAGTGATTTTCGGCGTGAACTCAATTTCGCTGTATGGTTTCTGCGTATTTTCAGGAACCACTTTCGCGTTATTGGTAAAGCCTGTCTGCTGCACCCAGAAAATAGCTGAGGAGGACGTACGACCTGGAGCAATCAGATCGCGGATGAACAGACGCTGTTTCGGTGCCGTATCGATACCCGGCAGGCGCTGTGGCTCTACAACACCATCAGGCACATCCACCGAAGTCAGGGCGGCCTTGACCGGGATGCTGATGCGCTTACCGCCTTCCACGCTGGAAGCAAAGGTTTTCAGGGCTTCAGCGGAGATCACCTGGTGGCCAACGGACTCGACAACCTGTTTCGCGTTTGCCAGCGGCATCTGGGCAACATGTTGCTCCAGTTCGCCCATTGCGGCCTTCAGGGTTTTTTCAGCTTCACGCAGCGCATTGAACTCAGAAGCCATTTTATCAACGGCTGCTTTTGTTTCTTCTGACAGCCTGCCTGACTTCAGTGCCTCTTTGAGTGCGTCTTCTGCTTTCGCGTTGAATTTGCCGGTTGCCTCTTCAATGCTGGCAGTGACTTTTTTCAGAATTTCGTTTACTTCAGACATAAAGGGTCCTTATTTGACTAACGCCGCAAGAGCGCTTTCAAGTGAATTGAGGGTTTCAGGTTTGATATCTTCGGCAGCGCCCGGCGTACCGTCGTTGGTGGTGACAGCGCCAGGCATGCCACCGGATAAGGCTTTAATGAGTTTTCTGCGCTCAGAGCGCGGGGTGTTGGTTTTAGCCAGCAGCGCATCAAGTTTGCGAAGCGCGGCCGCGGGTGATTCATCGCCATCACTGACCGCATCAGCAGAAAGCAGGCTGTCTGCCAGTCCCTTCGCCACAGCGTCACTGCCACCGATGTAACTCTCGGCATCCATCAGTTTCTGAACAGCTGCCATATCAAGGCCGGAACGCGCCGCGTAGATGTCTGCCATAGCGTTATCGAAGGGCTCCAGAGACTGTGCCAGTTCCGCGAAGTCATGGCGGTTACCCATCGCGTAGACCCAGCAGTTGTGGATCATCAGGAAGGCACCACGACCGATCTGAATATCATCCCCGGCCATCGCAATGACTGAGGCAGCGCTGGCGGCGATACCGAGCACCTTCACCGTCACACGGCCTTCGTATTCACGTAGAAGGTTGTAGATTGCCAGGCCTTCGAACATGTCACCGCCAGGGGAGTTGATATTGACCGTGACGTCGGCGCCATTCATCGCCCGTAGCGCACCGGCGATACGTTTGGCTGTTACGCCTTCACCCCAGTAGTCCTGCCCGATCACATCAAAAACAGAAATACTGTTGTCGTCGGTGGACGCGGCTTTGATCCCGCCATCCCAGCGATCCAGGGCGGAGGGTAAAGTTTCACAGGTGACTCGCGCGCAGGGGCGACCCGCCGGTGCTGCCGGAAGTTGTTTTTTGCTCATCAGGAAAGTGCTCCTAAGCGGCCTGTTTCAGCGGAGATTGTTCAAAGGAAATATCAGGGAATATGTGGTTATGCAGTTCTCTCAGGGCCAGAGCCTGAACAGCAGGATTGCTGCTTTCGAGATTTTTCAGTTGCGTCAGGTTGAGCTGAACGGTGTAAATGTCCCCCCCTTCAATCGGTGGCATATTTTCAAGACGGCGCACGTCATTACGGGACATCCACCCATTCTGGAGCGCGCTGGTATAGTACGCAGCACGGCCCGCGCTATCGGCGCGCAGCAGCCCTTCTACAGAGAACTCCGCGAACACCTCATCATCGCTGTCCAGCAGGCACCGTCCTATTTCCTGTTCTATGTTCACCAACAGGGGTCGCAGGGTGTGCGTCAGGAACTGGAGGTTCATGCCCTCCAGACTGGATGCCCAGCTGCTTTGCTTCGTGGTGTGACCGACCATGAAAGGCGGAACGCGAAACCAGCGGCAGATCTCCTCAATGCTAAAGGCGCGGCTTTCGAGCATCTGAGCGTCTTCGGGATTCATGGTTACGCCCTGGTACGTCAAACCTCCCTCAAGCACCATGATTTTCCCGGCGTTTTTTGAACCGGTAAATGCAGCCATGTAGCTGCGAAGTCTTTCACGTTGTTCGTCAGTCAGCGCATTCTCAGCAGAGAGAAACCCTGAACTTTGCAGGCCCTGTTCGAATATCTTCGCCGCGGACTCTTCAACCGCCATTGCAGAACCGATCACATCCCGGCCTGTTTTCATCGGCATCATGCCGCAAACACCGTCAAGACCGAACCCGCGAATGTGCATGATGTTTTTGACGGGAATGACGCGCTCGTTACCGTTTTCAGTGTATTTGTATTCCAGCGCCCCGGTCGTCAGACGTTTAACCACCATGTTCTGCGGCAGTAAAGGCACCAGCGAAACCAGGCGGTTTGCGATGAATTTCTTCTCAATGAAGGCGTTCCCGCGCAGGCAAATACTGGCGACCACCATCAACATAAAGCGTGATGGTGTCATTTCTGAATTGGGTCGGCGGCACAGTATCGAGTAGGCCGGATGATCGGTTGCCGCTTTACGCGAACCGTCAGGCTGTCGAACGTATATTTTCAGCGGAAGTGTTGAAATAGACTCGCTTAACAGCCTTACGCATGCCCACACAGCCGATAGCTGGATGGCTTTATCGGCCGTTACCACCTTTCCGCTGCTGCTGGTACCAAACCATTCCTCCCAGAACGTGCCGGTAGTCAGGCTGATAGGCACACCAAGCCAGTTAAGCAGAGCACTTTTAACCCTGCCTGGCCGTTTGTTTTTTTTCATCAGAAACCTACCATGATGGGATTATTGAAGAATCCGGAGAGATCCTGCTGGTCGTTGCCACCGTTAACCAGAACGCGGCTCATTGCTGTGAACAAGGCCGCAGGGCCATCAATCTTGGCCTCAGGTGTGGACTTATTCGGGAATATGTTCTCGTTCCGGTCCGGTTTGACGGTTACGTTGGACATCATCCAGTTCATCACCGGGTGATCGCTGTGATGGAAGCGGCCACCGTATACCAGCGCTTCGACCTCTTTCATCGCCTCAGAGAAATTGCGAACCGTCTGCGGCACTTCCACCAGCGGCAAACCTTCTTCTGCCAGCGCAAGGCTGAACTGCGTCGCACTCCACGGGTCGAAGCCAATTTCTTTCAGGCTCTCGCCAGCAACCCACAGCTGTAGCTCTTCCTTAATCTGAGCATGGTCGATTACATCCCCGTCGGTAAGGATCAGTTTGCCCATCCCGGCCCACTTACGATAGAGCTCTGCCATCTGGCGTGAACATTTCTCAAGGCGTCCTTCCGGTAGCCAGAATTTGAAATCCGCATGAACGTGGCCATCTGGCGCCCGCCAGACTTTCGCGGCCGCACAGATATCAATTTTGTTTGACAGGTCAACGCCCACCCAGGAGGGATAGGTTTTAAGTTCGTGCAGCGGGGCGATAAACTCGCATTTCTCCCATTTCATCATGTCCATCCAGGCTGACTCAGCGGTAACCCAGATATTCATGTGCTTGGTGAAAAAGTTAATTCTGGCCGAAACCTGCTCTTTCGCCTTTTTAGCCAGGCGGCGCAGGTCATCCCAGCGCTTACAGATACCCAGCCCCGGATTCGCCTTCTGCCAGACTTTTTCATCAAAGGGATCGTCACCTTCATCTAAGGTGTAGATGATGGCAAAAAACGTATCGTCTTTTACCAGTCCACGCAGCACCTTGATGGCGTAATCACGCAATTCGTAGCAGATGCCTTCTTTGTTGAAACCGGCGGTGGTGATACCGAAAAGCAGCGATTGCAGACGCGCGCCGGTTGCCGTCTCCAGAACGTCCCAGACGTCACGGGTTTTGTGAGCATGCAGCTCGTCGACGATGGCACAGTGGATGTTCAGGCCGTCGAGGTTGTTCGCATCTGATGATAAAGGCTCGAATTTGGAGGCCGTTTGCTCCTGGTAGATAGCGAGCTTGTTGAATTCGAAGATCCGCCCAAGCGTGGCTTTCGCCTTCTTGACCATATTTTTCGCGTCTTCAAAAACAATTCGTGCCTGGTCACGGGTGGTTGCAGCGGAATAAACCTCCGCACCGCCCTCGCCGTCGGCACCAGCCATATAAAGCCCCACGCCGGAGCAAAGCGTTGATTTGGCATTTTTACGGGCCACCTCAACATCTGCTGTACGAAAGCGCCGAACCATTACTGGACGACCGCTACCGTCATTACGCAGGACGGTTTCTCCCGTTTCTTCGTTAACCAGCGGGATCACGAAACCAAAAATATTAATCAGAATGAAAACGTGCCAGTCCATCAGCTCAATAGGCTGTCCTGCCAGCGCGCCTTTTACGTGAGGCACAAAATTATAGAAATTCAGAATGTGCTGTGCGCGCGGCTTACTGAAGAAAATACCGCGCTCTTCGCCATGTGCCAGATCGTCAAGAAAACGCTGACAGGCAAGGCGCACATACTCACAGGCAATAATTTCCCCCGCCACTACCCTCTCGGCATAGCGGATGCCTTCTGCAACCTTAGCCATTAATCCCTCGCTTTCATAAACTCGGCCAGCGGATCAACCGCATCAGGACCTTTTGCATTGACTTTAGAGCGGCTGGCTGGCGTCATGCCGAACTCACCAAGCATGGCTCGCAGACGTTTCCAGGCATCAGCTTTCATGATGGCGGCGGGGTGAGCCTTGATCAGCACATCACCGTTCTGCGTTTCGGTCCGGTAGGTGTAGCCCTCAACTTCAAGCGTGTCGCAGTGATGCCGGTATTCGGTATAAGCCTCAACCAGCAGCTCAAGGGCTCTGGCGTCCAGCTGAGACATCACACCGATAGCATCAAGCTCGTCGGCCATCCGTTTAAACCAGTATTTCCCCTGCTTGTCGAAATGCTTCGGCGTTGGGGGTACCCCAGCAGCGGGTTTTGGTTCGTTCTCATTGATCGGGCGTTTAGATGGGTTACCCCTCACCAAACGTAGATGGGTCGGGGTTTTCGGTGGTCCAGACATAATCGAAAACTCCTATTAATCATCGAATGGGGGACCCCATAAAAAAGTTTTCTAACCTGCGGCGATGTGAAAAGAGGTTAGGCGGCGGTCCTTTAGGGTGATTCCCCTGAGGTTTTTACCCGCCCTCCCCCTCGGTTGATTCAAATGAGTATTGATGTCATTTTAGTCTTTCGACCGCTGTCTTCGCCCTGTGGCAAGGCTTGCAGAGGCTTTCGAGGTTGGACAGGTCATCGGTCCCCCCATTTGCTTTGGCGGTGATGTGGTCCACCGTCTCAGCGGGTGTATACCTTCCATTTCGCAGGCATTCCTGACAAAGGTGTTTATCTCTGTCGAGAACGATTGGGCGCAGCCTGTCCCACTTACTGCCATAGCCGCGCTGATGTCGGCTCTGTCCCCGCTGATGCTGCTGCCAGCCTTCGTTAAGGTGCTGGGGACAATAGCCTGAGCGGTCAGTGGTTGTGCCAGGGCAGCCACGCTTGCGGCATGCTCTCGGTATTAACGCAGGCATCAGGCTAACCTCCACGCCCGGCGGCGTTCTGTGCGTAGCGCTGAGTCAGGGTGACACTCAACCGGCTCGCCGTCAGTATGGTCCACCAGCGAGTAACACGGATAGATCACTGAGCCGTCCCAAGCATCACCCACAGCGTAATCGGCGGGCTTGCTGCTGTCCCATCGAGAAAGGACTCGTTCAATATGCTGAGGCGGTACGCTGTAGCACACGCCGTGTATAAGGCGCGGCAGCGTGATGAAGTCAGACCGTGTCTTGTCAGCAACAATCAGACGTTCGGCTACCTGCATCTGATACTGTGGTGGTCGGCCAGTGCCCAGGTAAAAACTCACCAGCGATTCCGGGAAGCGGTTAAGCCAGCTCGTGACTGAAGTGAAGAACAAGTCCACTGGCATCGCATCATCTTCAACAACAACTACCCGGCAGGTTTGTTCTGCTGTCCACTCAAGCGCACGCCGATGATTCCAGTTCGCACCGTGGTTACCGTCATCAATAAGCAGATGGGCATCCAGCATCGCAGCGAGACGTTGTGCATGAACTATGCGAGAAACATGGCCGACCACCACAAACTTTATGTCTTCAGCCACCAGCGAATCTCCAATAAAAAAGCCGCACGATGGCGGCTACTGTCTGAATATCAGGGTGTTGCTTCGTTTTAACCCTGGTTAAGGTAAGCATTCAGCCCGTCAGTGGTTGGACACTGGCGCACTCTGTCGCGGGGGGATGGCTGATTACCTCCGAAAAGGAAAATACCCATGGGTTCCATGTCAGAACTGGAAAAAGCAGTTGCAGATTTGCAACGTGAATTAAAGATTGAAAAAGCCACCAATAAACTGGTTTTTTCTTTGATTATTGAAGCTGTTAACAAGCTGTCACCAAAACAGAATGTTGGGGACGTTCTGATGGATGTACTGAAGGAGGTTACACCGCCTGAAATTTCATCTGCCCCAGATGCTCACGAAGCGATTAAGAGAATTGAGAAAATAATTCAGAAGAAGCAACCGCGTTCGTAACTTCCTGAATTAAATCTTCAGCGGCTCGGTGCTGAGCCGCATTCACAATCTGATCGATTACAGTTATCGCGTGAGTTTCAGCGCGCTGCTTGTAACCTTCAAGAGTAAAGTCTGACGAAATATCTTCACGGTAAGGTACAGTCAGCATTGTCTTCTTATCGAGTTGTACTTTGACGTCACCGCCAATAGCATCAACCGTTGTACAGTCCAGTCCCTCCGCTGAAGAGTAACCGTTTATTTTTAAGCTAAACGATTTTTGAGTCGGAAACTCAACCTCATATGAAATCATAAGAACTCCTGTTATTTATGGCGCCACCAGGCATTTTCTTTGCCGATGCCATCAGTTTTGAAAACGGTATGTACCAGAGGGCCGGTGACCAACCTGTCAGCGAATGACTTCGCAACAATGCCGAACGCCAACATGTCGCCCACAGCGACGCCAGCCTGTTCTTTCTTCCAGAACCGATAACTCTCGATCCGGTAGTAAAGACGGATGATGCCGTGAGCGAACGCCATTACATCAGCGCGGGAACCACCCAGCAGACCAGCGTTAAGCATCACATCGTTGCGGTGCGCTTCGATAAACTCCTGATAGATGCGCTCCGGATGATTCTGCTTTGCCCAGGTATCGGCGTAGGTCTTTGGTTCTGAACCGACATACACCTTTCCGGTTTCCATTTCTTCCCACGGCGCGCGAAGCATTTCGACATCGGTACCATCAGTACACCAGACGAACCGGTATTCAGGGTGATCTCGCAGGTGCTGCCAGATGTGCAGCCATCGACGAAAGTAGACATTCATCTTCACGTCAGATACGAGATACAGCTCAACATCTGCCGGGGCCGTCAGTAATTCATCCACCAGCGCTATACGCCCACACTGGCGAAGCGAGGCCGCCCATTTGCTCAGCATGTCAGGCGAGGCCGCCATTTTAGTGCCGCGCTGCGGGTCAGGCTGACTGGTAAGCAGCGTTGTGATAACCACGTCGCGCTGCTGGCGGTATTCAACGTAACCAGTAAACCCGGCATCACGCCGTTCGTTGTGGACCTTCACGTTACGTTCCACCAGCGCCTGTCGGTCGGGACGCGGTACCGAACGCTCTACGGCTTCATGCTCATCGAGAGAATGGATCAGCTTTTCTGAACCGACCACATCACCGTAAGCCCACGTCGTCAGGCCAGCGTTATGGATACGTAGCGCGAGGTCACTGTGTTCATACATACCACGGCCGTATATCGGATCGAATCCACCTACTTTCTCAATGGCGCTGCGGTGGTAATACAACATCACGCCGCGCTGCCCGGTGTAAGCGATGTGCTTATCATCCCGGTACAGGACCGCCATATCCTTCAGCTTATTCGTCCCTGCCAGATCGAGAAACTGATAAGCCAGGTGTGGCTCGGGTGATTCGATGTAAGGCAAGTGCCAGTTATCAGCGATGGGCCAGGCGTCATCGTCCCACAGGAAGAGATGCTCACACCCGGCGTCCATTAGCGCGGTTAAACTGGCGTTCTTCGATGCAACAATGCCGAGTGATGTTTCATGGCGAAGCAGCTGCACGCCGTCAGGCACTACTGCGGCAGGTTTTGAACCATCATCGACTACCACTACCAGCGCGCCGGCTGGCAGGTGCCTCAGATGCTGTTCGAGAGAACGTTTTAAAACGTCTGCGCGCTGATGTGTCGAAATGGCAATGCCAATCCGTGACGCTGAAGCGCAGGCAGGCACATACGGGACACCATCAATAGTGACCTGCATTTGATTTTCCTTTTAGACGTGAGCCTGTCGCACGGCAAAGCCGCCGAAAGTTAACGGTTTGCCCAGGCTCACAGCTGAAAGACTTTCTTTGATGTGCGCGTGCGATGCGCATAAAACCAAAACCATGTAATTGCTAGGATTATTAATTTTGGATATGTTGACTACTCAGTCCGTTGATGGTGGGACATCAGCGAACCTAAACAAGAGGGATGGCTGATTACCTCTTATAAGGATTTTTATGGCTACAACTTCTTGCCCAAAGTGCTCATCTACAAGGTTCGAAATGAAGGAGCACCCTGTCTCGAACAGTAATTTTCGTATCCTTTTCATCCAGTGCGCTTCTTGCGGCGCTGCTGTAGGAACAACGGAATATCTCAATACCAATAGTTTGATTAAAAACCTTGCAAAAAAGCTTGGATTTAGTCTTTAAAAGATAAGAGCAGGTAGTCAATCGTTGCCTGCTCTTCCCCATATCTCACAGGGGATGCCGCCAACATTATCCGGTTGTGGGGACAACCATTATCAAGCCCACCAGCAGGTGAGCTTTGTAATGGCTACGAATCCACCGCGTTATGCAGTGCTTCCTGACTGGCAATATGCTCGTAACGAGATACCGTCTTTCCATTCTGGTTCATCACATAGGCGACCTCGCCGGGTTTCAGGAATACATTTTTGTCCATTCCCGATACCGCGATGCTCTGCTGCCCCGGATTGAACCCTACACTCAACCCGCAATGAATCTCTTCGCCGCCGCCCGGCGACATCACTTTTACTGTTAACATGCTTCTTCTCCTTCTTCTGGTAATAAAAAGCCCCGCTATTGCGAGGCTATAGGTTGGTTTAAGAGCTAATTTATTTTTGTGCAGTAGCTAACCACTACCCTGTTCTTTTCTGCACCTCTGGCTTCAGCCATCGCTTCGGTGTAACCAGTCAGGCTATCTAAGAAAGAATCACCTTTATTAACCCTCATCACAAAATTTCCTTTCTCACACAAATTCCAGTCCTGGTCATAATATTCCCAGGTTAAAAGATATTCGGACATGTAAAGCTCCTTGAAAAATATGTCCGAAAACATTATCACAGGCACTCAGTGAATGCCTGCTGCAATGCCTAGCCGTCAGAAAAAGAAACACCGAGGTCGATGATGACTTTTTTCTGTTTCTCAATACGACGTTCCAGCTCTGCTACAGCATGAGGCCGGATTGCCTCTTCAAAGGCAGCATCCTGATATGCTGACTGGATAGTCACACCGAGACCACCTCCGCCAGCGATGAGATCGCGCTGTTTTTGCAGTTCTCGAATGTTTTCCCAGATGCTATAGGCATGACTTAAATCCTGAACTTTCATCTGTGGCTCTCTCTTGGGTGGGTATGGAAATATCCCCGCTATTGAATGTGAACACAGCAGCATGCTTCACTCCTGTTTCTGGCAGTTAGCCTGCCACGCTTTGTTATGCGCCAGGATGTCTTTCTTCGTCTGGCGGTCCAGAACATCCCAGTCATGAGCGGTGCCGTAAATGGGTTTAACCCAGTCGCAAGCCGTGTCCACTACCTCAACCCTTACGGGTCCAGTTGTCCCGCAGCTCGCGATCAACATCGTCGCCAGGCATATGGTTAACAGTCTGCTGTACATTGCTGGCCTCTTTCGTTGCTTCTACCCGGCGTTCGGCTGCTGTGACCGTTGCCGCTGCGTTATCTTCGGTGCGCTGCTGGTCCGCTTTCGCTTCCGCTTTGCTGGTGCCGCGAATATGGCCCAGGCCAAAGGCACCGGCGATAGCGGAAATCACCAGTGCGGCCAGCCCGATTATCGTTTCGATACCCACACTCACCTCACACCAGAACAGATTTCGCCAGGTTAAACAGCGCGCGGCGTTTATCCAGCCCGTTTCTGCCACCATTGATAAGAAGCGTCACGCGCTCAACGTCGCCGGAATGAAGCAGGCAACCACGGGAGGCATAGAACCATGCGGCTGAGCGCGCGGCGTATTCATCCTGTTCAAGCAGCTCCGGGTGGGTAACAAGGTCCAGTTTCAACGCGTGGCCACAACTGCGATAGTTGCTCAGCCCGGTAACCTGTTTCAGCCCGCGACCGCGATATTTCCAGCCATCACCGGCAACCTGATTGCCCAGGTGTACTTTTCCCCACTCACCACCGTATACCAGATTGGCGATCGCTTTCTGGTTTGCCGGTTGCGTTGCCGTTCTGCCAAGTGCGGCGGATTGCTGTTGAGTGATGCGGTGGCTGCCGAACGTCGGTACCAGGTTTTCAACCGCGTAATTCAGGTTCTCCACCAGTCGGGTAAATCTGGTGCTTTCATGCCCCATCTGGGCAATAAACATGGCCTGATCAAGCGGTGCGGTGATGCCGTATTCCTTCATAGCGGCGTCGATATGCGGAAACCAGCGCGCAGCTAACCCGGCGCTGATACCAGCCGCCTTCAGAAATTGTGATTGGTTCATTAGTGCCTCAGTGCATCAATCAGGCGCGCCATGTTTCCCCGTGCCCAGAGAAGAGCAGCGCAAATCAGAACGTTCACAAGCACCACAAACCAGTGCGATTCGTGATACAGGCCGAACAGGTAACGGAAAGGGACGCTGGCATAAACCAGCACCGTGAAATAAGCCATCAGCGATATCAGTGGACGATGTCTCGCCCCTCCACGCTGGTAGAACATGAGGGCAAGAACGATCACCCCGCAGATGATGGCATTCGCCATTGCACTCGGATCACTTGTTACCATTGCTGGTCCCTCCTCCACGTAAACGAGAGAGAATTCCAAACAGGCTACCCAAATCCTGGCTGTTGACGAACGTCAGCAGCTTAATCGCAATAGCGGCTACGATTACCGCGCCCAGCGCATCAAGTGGCCTGTCGCTATACCCCGTCCATTTGGAGAAGTAAGAGCCAAGAAGTGGAGCGCCAATAACGCCGAAGATGAATGAGGTGATGAAGTAGCCCACCAGCTTAAGGCGGCTGATATTAACCGCCGTAGCGACATAGAACACTGCACCAGCGAATGCGCCAAACACCACACCATAATCAATGCCGGTTGCCAGGCCGAACATGCTGGCCCCCATCAGACCACCAGCCGCTACCGTAGTGCCAGAAACAGGATCGGACATTTAGCCCCCTCTTATTGCTGTAAAGCATCTTTTAAAAAGAAAAAGACCGCATAATGCGGTCTTTTATAATTTATCTTCTATTTATGTTTATTATCTTGGCAATAGCGATTTTGGCCCAACCCATCTAAAGCAATTCATTAACTCCTGAATTATAATCTGTATCTTTTTTAACGTTTCGGGTGATACATCAACTTCTCCATAAGAACCGTCACCCATTGTTGTTCCAAATTTAGATCCATTTAACATATTAAAGACAGCTATTCCAACTGGAATTTGCAATTCTTCTTTATTAATAGGCTGTATTTGCATAGGCTTTCTATCTTGACCGATACCACGAACTCTTTCATCCAAATGCTGTGTGGTATTTCTCACGCCCCTCAAATCAGGAAACTCTTCGCAAAAACTCTTATACAACTCCTTGACTTTCTCAGGGGTTGTTAATTCTTTAGAATTAGCGAGAGCGTTTAAGAATTTTTTAATTGAATCAATTGAGGATAGGAATGATTTAGCATAAACATATTTGAGTGCATTTGAATGGCTTTCTGGAGGAGTACCTCCATTCCATTTTTCTCTTCGCAATCTTGCTTCCGCTTCGATTATCACATATTCGTTATAACCACTTACCCCCATTTCTTCTCTTACCTGCTTCTCCAATTCAGATCGTTTCTTCATATCTAATTCGAATTCGGATAATAGCTGAGAGGAATCAGTATCACGGCCGGTTCGCTGCATTTCATTGATAAATAAATTGAGAGAAACATTGGCTTCGTAAAATGAGCTTTCAATGTGATTGAGAAGATTACCAATTTTCCATGCTAATTCTTCATCACCACATTCGATCGTTAAGCCAGGTTTTAAAAACTCGAATACATACATGATGGATCTCCAAGTATTATTGATTAAAATAATCCAATACTAATGAAACCCATTATAAGCAAAAACCCGCGCTACTGGCGGGCTTTCTTTGTTCTGTTGCTCAGTGCGCTTTACTGCCCCGAGCCTAACACAATTTAAGCACTTTTCTGCTCACTCTGCAACTTAAATCTGTCGCTATTTGTGCCGAACGCGTCACAAAGTGGTGCGTAAAGGATCGATTCTGCAAGACTAACCCATGTATCAATGCGACGACGGCACGTGATAAGGGTCCAGTCGGGGTGTTTTGAATTAAGCTCTTTAGCCATCTGGAGTTTGCTCTTGCGCAGACGATGACGATCAACAATCACGCCATACAACCCACGGTATTCTTCGTTCATCAATACGGCAGCAATAACGCCATCAATCTTCAGCCCCTCCTCGTCAGAGCAGAACGCCAGGCCAGTTTTGTTTTTACTGTCGAGAATTTCACGCAGGTATGCTTCCAGCTCGGGTTTAGTGATGCCGGATTTCTTCATGCGGCGCAGCGCATCGTTGATGGCGGATTTGGTTATTTTCCCGGATGCCAGCAGCTGGTTGAACATGTTTCCGCCCGAGCCACCACCGATATAAGACCAGCGGCCCCACATGCGGAGCTTTCCCTGTACCCAGATACTTTCGAGAGTGCGAAGGCGAACCAACTCGCCGGATTTGCCTACTTCTGAAGGATTGATCATTTGCGTCTCCACTTACGCCAGTACGCCGATTGCCAGCGCACGATCTAAAAACCGAAACAGCAGCGTTAACTGGTCGCCGTATTTCGCTTCAAATGCCACGGGATCAGCGTGTAACTCGTCGTGATGCGCTCTGCACAGCGGTATCACAAACAGGTCATGCGCCTTGGTACCCATTCCACCCTGCCCGTGGCCTATCAGGTGGTGGGGGTCGTCTGCCGGATTATTGCAGCAACTGCACTGCTGCGACTTCACCCAGCGGGTGTATTTCTCGTTTTCCCAGCGTCGGCGCTTTGGCCTCAGCATGAAAGATTCCGGCGTTTCAGGATCGACCTTCACCGCCACTATCTTTTTTGCCTTCTCCTGAAAGATTTGCGTAGCCGGTAATGACGGGACAATGTCGCTTTCCCTCATCACTGAACTGTGCTGTTCTGGCTTGATCCTGAGTGCCTTACTCGCCACTGATTCAGGAACAAGGTCAGCCAGATCGTTACGTACCATCCACCAGCAGAACTCAGGAAGCGAAAGAGTGTGGTCAGTGCTGAAACCTAAATCAATATTTACCCTTTCCAGCAGCCATTTTACCAGGTTCTGCATGGCAATTCCTGCCAGTCTTTCAGTGGTTTGCTCACGTAAATGGTTATCACATGACCAACAAAGACGAATGCTCCCCGGAGCGTGGCGCATAACCGTAAAGTCACTGGCATGCCAGTCAGTGTGAGGCCATTGGCATTCAAATTTTCTCTCCAGCCAGGCATCAAGGCTACTCAATCCACCAGCTCGCTGAATGACCCTCTCGTTAACGAAAATAGCCTGCATGTTGGCATCGTCAGTCAGGGGCTGGTGGGCTTCAGGGATTAATCCAGATGGCAGATGCTGGATGGCTTCGGATGGTGGCTCAATAACTACCCTCCCCTGACGGAATAGCCAGAGCAGTTCGTTACCAGGGCGGAACAGAACCACCCCAGACATCGGCGCAATTTCAGGCGTCAGTATGGCTCTCACCCAATTCCCCCCATTGTTGGTTGATGCCTGGTTATCGATATTTCTACCCTTCCGCCATGCACTTTAGGTCCCCACTCCACCAGCATTCTCTGCACCTGGCTGTCATCCTCCCAAATGCCTGCGTGCGTGAGCGCGTCAAACAACGCCTTGTTGTAGTTGTCGATGTCGCGGCGGCGGGCATCTGGCGGAAAGAGAAGGATCTCCACCGCAGCTGGTGATGATGATGGTTTTGGAAGGCAACGCAGTTGCTCAATGATCGCTGCACATGCCGCGCTCTGGTATGCCCTGCCCTTCTCGCTGATAAGATGGCGGCCTTTTAATGGCCCCTTGTTTGGGGCTCGCCAGTATGTGTTTACGCTCGGTGGGAACGGGAGCACCAGTTTCATAAACTCACTCCCTGTTTTTTCAGCCATTCAACAGCGTTATCTCTGGCCTTGTCTCCGCCGGATAGCAGGTCTTTGATGACCGTTACTGGATCTGCATCCCTTTCCGTTTTGATGACGGTTATGCCCCTGGCAGCGCCAGGAGCAACAGTGATGTAACCTTTTTTCTTAAGTGACTTCACGTGCGCTACAGCAGCGTTCGGTGATGCGCAGCCAATTAATCCGGCAAGCTCCAGCATCGTAGGAGGAAAGCCAGCCTTTTCGATGTGAACCTTGATAGCTTCAAACACTTCATTCTGACGCGGCGTTAATTCGATCATGACTCGACTCCATAACGCCCGTTCAGGCGTCCGATTACGCTGTTGAACATCACCAGGCTTACACCCATCGGTTTAACCTTCTCGTGGTACTCCTTCAGGATCGGAGGCACTACGACATTCCAGCTTGGCTTTGGATTCTGCTTTAGGGCTTTTTTGATGGCATCGTTGCATTGACGGGCTACATCACGCACAGCGTTCTCATGCTCGGTAGATAGCTTTTTCATGCAGCGCGCTCCTGTAGTTTTTTCATGGGAACGGCAACTGCCGGTATAAGCTCAACAGCTGGTGATTCAGATTGATTTCCCCAGTGGTCCCAGCCAGGCGCACCGCAACGGCTGAATAGTTCGATGCGTGGAACATCACCGTAAAGCTTCTCCAGACGGAAACGCGCCTCTGCTGGCTTCTGGCTGTGCTCACCGAGTGGACTGTAGATAACCTGCTTGATGCTGGCGCACTTGCGTTCAAGTCCATTTCCCCTGGTGGCGATCAACAGGTCTTCGGTATTGGCTCGGGTGTAGTTCCCGCCGTTCATGCGGGTCTGTGCGTTCAGCAGGTCTAAGAAGTCGTAAAAATCCTCTACACGGCCTGCCTGAAGTGTTTTGTTGATATGCTGCTCTGCCAGTGGGTTGAACTTTACCCAGGTAAAGCCCTTCATCGTGCGGACCTTAAAGCCCCACGCTTCAGCCAGTTCGATAGCTTCGCGGGTATGGGTTCCGGTAAACCACATAGCCAAAACTGCATCATCGGCAGCCAGGTCCCAAACCGGTAAGCGCTTCATGTCGATCAGTTTCATCGTGTCGTAGTGATCTTCTGCTGCACCGTTACTGGCTTTGTTGTCATAGAGCCAGGCTGGGTCAGCGTAAATCAGTGAGTATTTCATCAGACATTCCTCGCTCGGCCAGCCAGACACCATGCATCAGAGGGTGCTTTCACTTTCGGCGCCATGCTCAGGCAACGCTGACGCTCAATCAGTATCTTCATCCGCTGCTCTTCGTCCTTAGAGCGATTAAAGGCATCCAACAGAACTGTGGCCGCACGCTGGTAGAGCCCTTTTTCAAACAGGCCTTGAGCCTTATCCATCATCCTGGTTATAGCTGGATTCGGCGCTTCTTCCTGTTCCGATACAGCTGGTGCATCTGCCCGGTTAATTTTCAGTGCAGAACGCCCCTCGCTAACGTCACCACCCGGCGCTTTGGCAAAATACTGGTAGCACTTACCGTTATGCTGCCGTGTTGCGCGATTCAATTTGACCAGATGGCATACACCGCGCTGAACAGCATGAAGGCGGTATTGAGGCATTGAAGCTGCGATCTGTTTGTTAGTTAACCCAGGGTTTTCAGCGATGAAAATTTGAATATCTTTCAGAAGGCTCATGAGTTCGCTCCTCTGAAGCCCGCCGGGACTTTGCTGTAGTCGGTATTCTCGAAGCTGGATTTAAAGATTCCATCCTCACGCTCCCACTTCCCATTAACACGCGCTGGCCTTCCGGCATTCGCCCAGTTGGTAGCGGACTTCAGATACGCTGGAAACTTTGTTGGCTGGAAAAGCGTTTGTGGGCGCAGGTAGGCCGCCATTGTTAAATCGTCGCTCCACTTGGCGTTGCAGTAGTCCACTACCAGCAACAGCTCTTCAACGGTGAAGCCCTCCCCGATTCGGGCGCGAATGTTTTGCAGCGAGGTTGTTGAAACCTGATAACGCGAACTGGTCACCTGATTCAGATGGGTTAAAACCTGTTTAGCCTGATCGGTGATCAACACATCACCGTCTGGTTGCGGCGCAACCGGACAAATAGGGTTTTTAATATCTGTAGTATTCTCTGTTGTATTCTCTGTAAGAACATCAGTGCAATTTGACCTGATGAGAGCGGTTCGTTTTGACCCGATGGAACGTTCCACTTTGACCTCTTCCATCGGTTCATTTTGACCTGATGGAAGAGTGCATTTTGAACTCTTCGATTTGGTCACTTTGACCTCATCTAAAAGCTCACTTTCGTAGTTGATCGTGTAATAGTTCGTCATGTCGCGCTGAGACTTGTTCAGCTGCTCAACTTTGAGTACGCCAAGGTTTTTCAGGCGGGTGAATGTGCGCTTCAGGGTGGATTCAGACCAGAACGGAAACTGCTCCAGCCACTGCTCATTGGTGTTGTAAATCCAGCGCACGCCGTCACGCTCCAGTCCGGAGGTGGTTTCTTTCAGCCAGTAATTAACCTGCTGCAACGCAATGGCCTCGTTCAGCCCAATGCTGTAAGCAAGGTCAGGATTAATCACTATCGGGCGGGATGGCATTAACAGGCTCATGGTCGTCCTTTAACTCTGTAAATTTACGCTGGAATTGCTCAAGAGGGCTGAAGCACTCATGATCGTACCCTTCGCGAAGGTATATAACGCGTCGAGTCTCGGGCTCCCATCTGATGACCCGCACCGGGACGCCATAGTGATCTCTGAAACGCCGGTTAAGTTCTCGCATAGCGCTCTCCCCTTCCGACGCCAGACACCCACAATCGCCATAGCCCTGCTGTGGTTACATGGAACCCAGCGGCCTGATACCATCCGCTCATACCGAAACGACGAGGTTCCAATAACGGGAATACCACGTAGTTGCGGGAGACGGTTGTTTACCGTTACACTGTTCATGCGTTAGTTTCTCCACTGATACGACACGCCAAGGGGCCCGGAGCTGCACACTCGCGGGCCTCACCCATTTCTGGAAGGCAATAAACACGGGAAATAAGGTTCAGGAACGTCATGAGAGTGACCCTGAACTGATATGCGATATCGTTAAGACTTTGCCACTCGCTCCGGTCAACTACACCATCTTCAATGTAATGACGGTAAGCGTTGACCAGCTCACCAAGCCTCCCCACCAGCTCGGCCAGTTTCAGGCCAATCTCTTCGTTTTCATCATCAGGCACGGCGCCGGGAACGTGAATTCCGTTATCAGTTTCACGAGAGAACGCGTCAGCGATGTAACTTACTCCAGCAGCGCTTTGCAGCACCATTGCCCAGCCCATTGGAAAGATCTGGTCGCCACCAGCACGAAGGCGGTTAAAGAGTGAATTCTGGGTTTCATCCAGAATTTCCGCCGCTTCAGCGTATCCTCCTGGCAACGCGGCAATCGTCTTCCTGATTGCGGCCACTAGCCAGGCGGGCTGCTTCTCAACTTTCCATTCAGGTTCTATACCCACGGTTAACCCCTTATCTCTGTGGTTATTTCTGATCGCTTGGCGATGTATTCTTGCCATAACGTGCTGGGTTGAATTCCAGTTCACCAGCAGTTCGATACGCAGCTTCAGCAGCTCGTCCTTTTGGGATTAAGCGTCCTGGGCGGTTACGCCACTGGTAAACGGCCTCACTAGTGATGCCAAAAAATTCGGCAACTTTTTCAGTGCTGCCGAAATGTTGTTCAATCTCGTCGGTTGTCATGAAGCCTCCTTAGCTAAGTTTGATTAGATATTAATAACCAATCTAACTTAGGTCAATAAAAACTAAGATTGCTTAGTCTTTTTTAAATTTGGTGCTTTCATGGAAACGGTTGGTCAGCGCATTAAGGCCCTACGTAGGGTTACAAGAACTTCTCAAAAAGAACTGGGTAAATTCTGCGGTGTTAGTGACGTAGCGGTCGGTTATTGGGAAAAGGATGTGAATATCCCAAACGGTGAATCGCTGGTTAAGCTGGCGAAATTTTTCAATACATCAATAGATTACATTCTTTACGGCACCGAATTCGAAGGTGCCCTCATAACTAAAATGCGGCGTGTGCCAGTGATTTCTTGGGTTCAGGCTGGGCAGTTTACGGAATGTAAAACTGCTGATTTGTTCAGCGATGTCGATAAATGGGTTGAGACATCACTTCGCATTGGAGATAGCTCGTTCGCATTAGAGGTCAAAGGGGATTCAATGACCAATCCAAATGGCCTCCCAACAATACCTGAAGGGGCTACCGTTATTGTTGATCCAGATGTCGAACCCCTTCATGGGAAGATTGTTGTTGCGCGTATTGATGGCACTAACGAAGCGACTGTTAAAAAACTTGTCATTGATGGCCCACAAAAATTTTTAGTCCCACTAAATCCTCGCTACCCCAACATACCGATCAACGGTAACTGCCTTATTATTGGCGTTGTCAAAGGCGTTCAGTATGAAATCTAAGTTCCCTAACTCCTCAAAACACTAAACTAAGAAAAGTTTGGTGTTTACCCTTGACCTAAAAACTAAGTTAAGTTAGATTTTATTCATCAGCAGCGAACATTGTGGCGGTGAAAATAAATGAGCGTTAACAGTATCTACAAGTGCTCTTTCTGCGGAGTTACAGAACAGCAGGCAAAACGGATTATTGCTAAAGGTGGAAAAGACGAGGCGGCCATTTGCTCTGACTGCGTTGTTCAGTGCGTTACGGTGTTTGCAAATTTGGCTTCTATTTCGGCACTTGAAGAGCGCTCGATGATTGAAGCCGCCCACATCCAGGGCGGCGAGATAACAAAAATCAGCCTTTAATGGTGGGGTTAAAGCCCTCGATTCGCTCAACAAGCGAACGACTTGTAGAAACAATGTAAGAATCTTTGCCCTCATAAGACTGAGCGTGCCGATTAAGGTTCTCTATTACATCTGATTTAACTGATGGTAATGCTGTTGAAATTGAGTGAAGAGCAACAGTAAATGCGTTCTCAAGCGCCTCAATCCTTCGGGCGAGAGTTACCATATCAATTGGAGTTTGACTCATTTTAATTTCCTTCTTGGTTGTGTGAGAACTCCAAGAATACCACCGAGCCTGATGTGGTGAAAAGACAGGCAGCAGTTGCAGTACGGCATATGGCACATGTGCCGCAGCGGTCCGGGGATTCCTTGCATTACTTTTTCCAGATCCAGCGGGTAGCCGGAATGTGCAAGCCAGGCAAGTACGACGGCCAGAGACGTTTCACCAGCGTGGCGATCAGGTGACAGCCCAGACGATATCTGAGTGGCTATAAAAACAGATGGGAGCCGGTGGAATCCCGGCACACAACATGAAAGCGCACTCCATCAACTATCGGTTGTGGATGGCAGGTAAATAAACGAACGGAGTGCGCTTCCAGTTGTGTTAACCGTAGTAGCTGTACCAGATGCTGTGTGTAGTCTTGGCGGTCGGCAGTTTTGAATGTCCTTAATGTCGACCGCCCCTTTTCACAACTGAAAGCGCGTTCAGCGTTCAACTTGAGAGGCCGTAGTCGTTAAATCAACTCAGGAGAACGCGCTCCCAATTGTGGAGAAGCTAACTGGCGGTGGCAGCCGCCCGTTTCACTAAGTGCCCTGGTTGGGTGCTTATTAAAACGAAACCCCTTTATTTTTTGTCGCCAATCGGCGAGGGATTCGTGCAACCAAAATTCAGCGCTGTGCAGAGCGCGTATAACACGGAGAAACTATCCATGACGAACACACAGAACGTCACCGAGTTACAACCACGCATGACCCGGGAGCAGCTGATTGACGCAGCGCGTAAGGCAGCCCCTCTCCTTCCGCCAGCTTATTGCGGCATTATGAAAGAACTGGCTAACCGCCTGGACTATACCAGCGTCGCGCTTTGTGAAGCGATGGCTCAGCGTAAGGAACTAGCTGTTCAGAACGCCACGTTGCGTGAAGATGTCTCAAGTTGGGCCAAAGAGTGTGACCGCATTGTTGAACGCCACACGAAGACCAGAACCAATATTCATTTACTGGAAGCCCAGCGAGAATTGCGTGAGCTGTCACCCATCGTCATTTCCCAAAATAACGAGGTGGCTCTCTGATGGCTAACTCATTCAAGCAAATGACCCGTGACGGGACTATCAAGCGCACCGATACCGGGATGTTCATCAGCCTTGACCAAATCCATGTGCGGGAAGGTTTCAACAAACGCGAAGATGATGAACGTACCCGCCAGGCAGATGATGACCTCTTCAACTATCTGATGAACGGTGGCTCCGTTCCCCCGCTGGAGGTTATCGCCCGTGATGAAGGTGGAGTGTGGGTTGTTGAGGGCCACCGTCGGCGTCGCTGCTATGCGCGCTGCGCTGAAGCTGGCAAGCCGGTAGACCGCATTCACATCATGCCGTTCAACGGTAACGATGTTCAGCGGCTGGCTCGAATCATGACCAGTAACAACCAACTGCCGCTTTCCGATATGGAACAGGCCGCAGTTATTCAGGAGCTGCATAACGCCTTCAACCAGACCACCAGCGAGATAGCAAAACTGGTCAACAAGTCTGTCCCTACTGTCGAAAAGCTTCTGCTTCTTAGCACAGCCAATCACGACGTTCAGAAAGAAGTTAAGTCCGGGACCGTGTCTGTAGATGTGGCCGTTGACCGAGTAAAAGAGTTTGGCGAAAAGGCCGGTGAGGTTCTTCAGAAGGATAAAGCTTCTGCTGCTGCCAAAGGTAAGAAGAAAGTCACCCGCAGCGTTATAGCGCCAGAAATTAGCGTTAAGAAAGCGCGTCGCCTTGTAGAGCTGATCAGCCTGGCGGGTATAAGCGACACAGGTGTTATCTATCTCGAAGGATTGGTCCATGCAGAAGTCGTGGAAATTATCGACGAGCACAAAGCTATCGCCGTTCAGCGTCATGGAGCAGCATCATGATTACCGAAAAAAATAATGTTTTTTATTGCGACTGCGGATTTTTCTTTGAGAGGGGGCGCAGCGGCGCGCATAACTGTGAAACTGGTTTGCGTAAGAAACTTGCCGAATCGGAAGCCAAGCTCTCTGCGCTGGCTGCTGAGAATACGAATTGTCGCAATGCGGTGCAGGTATTCTGCGATGTCGTTGACGCAAATACAGACGCCATATGCGAAGAGGTTGGTCAGGACGGAGTGAAGGCCATCCTTGCAGCAATGAGTGCGACAGGAAACATGCCAGCTACCGACGCTTTCCTGGCTGAAGTGCGGGCGCAGGGTGTGGAGATGCTGCGCGAACATCCAGCAATCAAACTTTGCTCTTTAACTCACGTATGTGATGAGTTCGCTGCCCAAATTCGCAAAGGGGTGCGGTCATGATCAACTCGATAGACGCCCATCTGACCGATGATGTGATCAATGCAGCATTCGAAAACACGAATTTCGGTCGCACTGATTTCCGCACCATCCTGGCTGAAACAGTCATGAAGCGCGCCGCTGGGTATCACTCCGGCTGGACTGCAACAACCATCTGCATGGGGCTTGGCTTGCTGAGCTCGAAGAACCAGAGTGCTACTAAGCTCGGCCTGACGTTCGCTTTACATCACTACTACAAGCCATGCGTGCGTGAAGCACTGATGCCTGTCCAGGAGGCCGCCCAATGAGCAACATCGACAAACAGGCGCTGACAGACGAAGCAATCAGCAAGGCCTTTGCTGGTACAAATTTTGGCAGAGATGACTTTAAAAACATTCTGGCCGAAACGGTTATTGATGCCGCTGCGGGTTGGCGTTGCGGCTTCACAGCAACAACTATCTGTACTCAGCTTGGACTTTTGACACCGAAGGGTTGCGCGTCCGCACTTGGATTGAGGTTTATCAGTGAGCACGTTCAGCGCGAAACAAAGCGTCTGAAGGATGAGCTGGAAGCCGCAGAGAAGCGGATTACTGAGCTGGAGCGCAATGAAATTCGCGAAGAAGGAAACCAGTTTCTCGTCGTTCGGCACCCGGGGAAGCTTCCTGTCGTGAAACACTGCGCTGGCGAACTCGAAGGCTTTCTGCGCCAACTGCTTGAGCATGACCCTATGGCAACCATCGATATTGTTACACACCGCTATTACGGCGTTGGTGGTCAATGGGGTCAGGATGCAGACGAATATCTGCAAATGATGGCAGCCGCAGCCGGTAAAGGAGAGTGATATGCCCATAGCAGCCAACTACACCATGCATCTTTACTGCGACTGCAAGACCTGTACAGAAGAATCGTGGCACGGTCCAGAGTTTGGCGAGTACGTCGGTAACACGTGGTCAGAATGCGCGAAGGAGGCTCGTTCCCATGGATGGCGCATCAGCAAGGACCGAACCCGCGCTTTCGCACCACGCCATTATATTTCGAGGGCTAAACCATGAGCACACTTACCAAAGAATGGCTCCAGCAGACAATCGCGGAGCTTGAAGAAGAGCGCGATGCGACGCCAGGCGCAGTAAACGAAGATGTGGCCATGGCGCTTGCTGCGATGAAGTTAGCGCTGGCATCGCTCGAAGCGGAGGCTGTTGCTTTACGTGACGAACGCTCAGGTAGTGGAGGTATCAGCAAGAAGCCTGGCTTTAATGACCTACCGCATGGCACACCGTTATACGCCGCCCCGCCAGCGCCGGTAGCTCTTCCCGTCCAGCACTGGGAGGAACTGTGTCGTCAGAACCCCGACATGAGTATTGGTGATGCCATCATTCGAGCTGCTTGGTGGAACCACTGCGCCGCCATGCTTCAGGGGGGCGAACAAACAAACTACCGCGCTATCGTTGAGCGGATAGCTGAAATAATTCATGGCAAAGTGACTGATATCGATCTGCTTACGGTAACAGTTAAGAGCATGAAGGATAAATTGCAGAATTAAACACCGGGTGCAGCCGGTTAAGTGGAGAGAAACGCATGGGGCAGTTAGTAACACTTCATGAGTGGGCATCTGGTCCTAATGGATTCAAATATCCATTAAGCAACTCAGCATTAAACAAAATAGCAAAGACCAAACAGACTTATCCGCCAGCCTTAAAGCAAGGTCGACGCTGGGTTATAGATGAAGATGCTCGTTTTGTTGGCATGGTTGGCAGTGTTGATATTTCGTCATCATTATCAGACAAGGCCCGCCAGTTAGTGGAGAAAGCAATAAATGGCAGCTCGCCCCAGAAAACATAACGTCAAAATACCCAACCTTTACTGTAAGTTAGATAAGCGTACTTCAAAAATTTATTGGCAATATCGCCACCCTGTAACAGGTTCATTTATTGGATTCGGAACAGATGATGAAGCGGCAAATGCTGCTGCAATCGAGATGAACCGTATAACCGCAGAACAAGAAACTCAGCAATCTTATGCTCTGATTGATATGGCAATGAAGAGCTCAGGGAAAAAGGATCAAGGTATACGTGTTTCTGAGTGGATTAAAAAATACATCGAAATTCAGATGGAAAGGTTGCGTGACGGTGAGATAAAAAACCCTACTGTAAAATCCAGACGATTATGTTCTCAGATTCTCGCAGATAGAGTGCCAAACCTTCGCCTGAAGGATGTTGATACAAGACTCATTGCAAAAATTATTGATGAATATAAGGCAGAGGGAAAGCACAGAATGGGCCAACTGATAAGAAGCGTACTAAACGACGTGTTCAAAGAGGCGCAGCATGCTGGCGAGGTTGATCCTGGCTACAACCCAGCCTTAGCTGTAAAAAATCCAATAGCCAAAGTGAAACGAAGCAGACTTAGCATTGAACAATGGAAATTGATTTTTGAAAGCGCAGGCTCTTTGCCGCCTTGCGCTCAAAATTCTATGCTTTTGGCTTTAGTAACCGGGCAAAGGATAGGTGACATAGTCGAGATGAAGTTTAGTGACATTTGGGATAATCACCTTCATGTTACCCAAAATAAAACCGGAATGAAGTTAGCTATCCCCTTAAATTTAAGGTGCGATGCAATTGGGTTGACTCTGGCTGATGTTATTAGTAAGTGTCGCGATAGAGTAGTAAGCCCTTATCTGATCCACCATGTTAAGCATCACGCTTACGGTAAAGCGGGATCTCACGTTCCAGAAAAAACGATATCAAGATATTTTAAGGAGGCAAGAGATAAAGCAAATATCACCTGGCCTAAGGATTGCACTGCCCTTCCGCCGTTTCATGAACAGCGCTCGCTTTCATCAAGAACATACAAAGCTCAGGGTATAGATGTCAAAACTCTTTTAGGGCATAAAACCGAAGCAATGAGCGTAATGTATGGAGATGATCGTGGTCTAGAATGGAAAAAAGTTGTGATTTAAACAGGGAGTTTTGGGGAATTATTTTGGGGATGTTTTGGGGAAAGAGTTTTACTAATTAAATTCAGTCACTTAGATTTTAGCGAATTGCTCCAGAAACAGTCTTCCACCAGCAACGCATGAATCAACAGCCAGCGCTCCCGCTGGCTGTTTTCTTTCAGCCCTCTCCCTCCCGTGCTAATGTAGCAAGCTACGTATTGGCTAATCACAGGTGAAATCGTTATGTCTGATGACGTGACCGGGACGACAACCCATCAGCAGCTAATCAGCTTATTAACCGAGCAGGAGGCGCACTTTCGTGTGGTGGCGCATGAGGCCGTAGGGAAATGCGAAGCGGTCAGTGAAATTCGCGGGACCGATCTCCGCCAGGGAGCAAAAGCGCTGGTCTGTAAGGTAAAAGGCAACGGCGTTAAGAAACATATTCTGGCAATCCTCGCCGCCGATCGGCAGGCCGATCTGAGCCTGCTGGCCAGCCATTTCGGAGGGCTTAAGGCATCTCTCGCCAGTCCGGCCGAAGTGGATGCGCTTACCGGCTGCGTTTTCGGCGCCATTCCCCCCTTCAGCTTTCACCCGGATCTGACGCTGGTCGCCGATCCGCTGCTGTTTGAGCGCTTTGACGAGATCGCCTTTAACGCCGGTCTGCTGGAAAAATCGGTGATTATGGATACCCAGGACTATCTGCGTATCGCCCGTCCTGAACTGGTGTCGTTCCGTAAACAATAAATACAGAGGCTGGCTAACGGTCAGCCGTTTTCCAGCAGCAGCACGGAAGCAATCAAAATAATCGCGATGATAAAAAACGATGAGGAGATAATCAGCGTTTCGACAAACATAGGATCGTTCATGATGCCCTCTGCCTTGCCCATTTCCTTTTTTTTTACTCCCGCATAATGACAGTTAAATGACAATGACGCGTCCGCGAAATGACAATTTTTCGCTGAAACGATTCGCTGTTAACTCCCCTCCCCCGTATAAAGTCACTGTTTAAATACTTTATTTGTTACCGGTATCACGAAAAGAAATTTACGTAACCCCGATGCCAGATCTCGCAATTGTTAACCTTTTCATGATGGTTAACCTTGTTTACGGAGCACCTCATAAATAAACCTTACACTGGCAAGGTGAATACAATGACCGAGATAATTACCCGTAAAGAAAAAATCAGTTATGGGTTAGGCGATATGGCGAGCCATATTGGGCTGGATAACGTCATTATTTTTCTGACGTTTTACTATACGGACGTGGTGGGGTTACCTGCCGCATTCGTGGGCACTATGTTTCTTCTGGCGAGAACCGCCGATGCCATAATTGATCCGGCGATGGGCTATATCGCAGACAGGACGCATACCCGCTGGGGAAAATTCCGCCCCTGGATGCTGTGGCTGGCGCTGCCCTTTGGCGCAAGCTGTCTGCTGACCTACGCCGTGCCGGCGTCGCTCGACCTGCACGGTAAAATGATTTTCGCCACCGTCAGCTATACCCTGATGATGCTGATGTATACCGCAATCAATATTCCCTATTGCTCCATGGGCGCGGTAATTACGCCCGACAACGATGCGCGAATTTCCCTTCAGTCTTATCGCTTTTTCCTTGCCACGCTGGGTGGCGCGTTGTCGACATTCTTTATGATGCCGCTGGCAGAGTTTTTAGGCGGCGACGATAAATTACTGGGCTACCGCTGGGCGATGGCCATTATGGCGACCGTCGCGGTCATCATGTTCTGGATCTGCTTCGCCAATACGCGTGAACGTATTAAGGCTCCCGCCACCCACAATAATTATCTTGCGGAACTACGGGATTTATTACGAAACGACCAATGGCGCGTTGTCGCCGTCCTGGTATTAACCAATATTGGTTTTGGCGTTATTCGCCTTGGCGCAATGATGTATTTCGTCACTTATTATCTCGGTAGCGCAAGCTATTTTATGTGGATGCTCGGCGCGCATATTCTCGGGAAAGCCGCAGGCAGCGCGCTGGCCAAACGTCTGACGCAGAACGTCAGCAAAGTGCAGATGTTTGGATATTGTTCCGTACTGGCGGGGGTACTCAGCATCGCCCTGTTCTTTGCGCCTAAGTCGGTGCTTATTCTGGTGCCCATGACGTTTATCGTCTCCACCCTTTACCAGGCCACCACCACGCTAATGTGGGTGATGATGGCGGATGTCGCCGATTACGGCGAATGGAAACAGGGCAAACGCATGGACGGCGTGATCTTCTCCACCTTCCTCGCCGTACTCAAGCTGGGGATGGCGATCAGCGGCGCGATTGTTGGCTGGACGCTGGGCTTAAGCGGCTATGTTGCCAATGCCCCGGAACAAACTACCACGGCCATGTACTGCATCATCGCCCTCTTCACCGTCGTACCTGGCATCTTGTCGCTCTGCGCGTTTGCCACGCTGCGCTGGTACAAGCTCGACGACAGCACAATGCAATCCATCCATCTCGCCAAACACCCTGTTTAGAAGGACGCATTATCCATGAGTGAGCTGATTCAACATTCCAACTGTATCGAATGGCGTTTTGAACGCCAGATCCTGCGCATCGAACCCTGGGGAGAAAACAGTCTTCGCGTCAGGGCCACCTGCTCCCCGGCATTTGATGACGCCTTACAGGCACTGTTACCCGCCACCCCTTGCCAGGCCGAGATTGTCGCCGAAGCGGAAAGCCTGACGCTGCGCAACGGCAATATTACCGCGACCCTGAACCTTAAAGGTCAGCTGGCCTTCTACAATCAGCGCGGCGAACTGCTGCTGGAGGAGATGTGGCGCCAGCGTTCAACGGTGGGTATCGGTGCCAGCGAGAAGAGTCAGGATAAATATGTCAGCGCTCTGAAGCTGGATAGCCGCGAATTTAAACCGCTGAAGGGCGGCAAATATCAGCTCACCGTCCGGTTTGAATCGCGTCCGGATGAACGCATCTATGGCATGGGTCAGTATCAACAGCCGTGGCTGGATCTGAAAGGCTGTACGCTGGAGCTGGCTCAGCGCAACTCCCAGGCCAGCGTGCCCTTTATGCAGTCCAGCCTTGGCTATGGCCTGCTGTGGAACAACCCGGCGATTGGTGAAGCCAGCTTTGCAAAAAATCAGACGGAATGGCGCGCCCGCGTCACAGGAGAGATGGACTACTGGATCACCGCCGCTGACACGGTGGCGGATATCACCCGCCAGTATGTGAAAGCCACCGGTACTCCGCCCCCCGCCCCGGCGTATATCAGCGGGCTGTGGCAGTGCAAATTGCGATACCGCACCCAGCAGGAGGTGCTGGAGGTTGCGCGGGAGTATCGCCGCCGTAATCTGCCGCTGTCGGTGATGGTCATCGACTTTTTCCACTGGCCGAATCAGGGCACCTGGTGCTTCGACCCCGTAGACTGGCCCGATCCTGAAGGCATGGTCGACGAGCTGCGCGAAATGGGTATTGCGCTGATGGTGTCGGTGTGGCCAACGGTAGAGGCGCGCAGCCCCCTCTACCCGCTGATGAAAGCCAAAGGCTGGCTGGTCAGCAGTGAGCGCGGCGTGCAGGTCAACCTCGATTTTATGGGCAATACCACCTTCTTTGATGCGACCCATCCAGAGGCGCGGAAATTCGTCTGGGATACGGTGAAGAAAAATTACTACGACATGGGCATTAAGCTGTTCTGGCTGGACGAAGCTGAGCCGGAATATCGCGCCTATGATTTTGACAACTATCGCTACCACGCCGGTCCGGTACTGGAAGTGGGCAATCGCTACCCGCGTGACTTTGCGCAGGGCTTTTACGATGGGCTCCAGGCAAACGGCGAAACCGACATTGTTAACCTGGTACGCTGCGCCTGGGCAGGCAGCCAGCGATTCGGCGTGCTGGCGTGGTCGGGTGATGTCCACTCCTCGTTCCATGCTTTTCGCAATCAACTCGCCGCAGGACTGAATATGGGGCTGGCGGGGATCCCATGGTGGACGACCGATATCGGCGGCTTCCAGGGAGGGAACGTTAACGACCCGGCATTCCATGAATTGCTGATCCGTTGGTTCCAGTGGGCGGTGTTTACACCGGTACTGCGCATGCACGGCTATCGCGAACCGCAGATCCAACCTCCGGAGCGCTACCGTGACGGTATTCCTCAGTGTAACAGCGGTTCGCCTAATGAGCTGTGGAGTTACGGAGAAGAGAATTACGCCATCATGCAGCACTGGCTTACCGTGCGCGAAACCCTGCGCCCATATATTGACGCGCTGTACCAGCAGGCGCATCTGCACGGAGACCCGCTCATGCGTCCGCTGTTCTGGCACTATCCGAAGGATGAGCAGAGCTGGGCGTGTGAAGATCAGTATCTGTTTGGTGAAGATCTTCTGGTGGCGCCGGTTATGCAGGCCGGTCAGCGTGAGCGCGATGTCTGGCTGCCGACGGGCAATAGCTGGATCGCCCTCAACGGTGAGCGCTACGCCGGTGGGGAGCATATCCGGGTGCCTGCGGCGCTGGAAACCATCCCGGTGTTTATCCGCGAAGGGAGTCCGCTTATCCAGCAACTGGTGGACTGACGTCAGGCAAGTGCCCAAAAATAGACAATTTTTTCAGTAAAGCCTGCCTGCCGTCGCGTTTGCGCGTAAAGTAAGCAGGCTTACTATTTTTGGCAAGGATCCCGTCATGTTCGACCCTACACTACTCATACTTCTGGCCCTGGCTGCTCTGGGTTTTGTCAGCCACAATACCACCGTCGCGATTTCCATTCTGGTCCTGATCATCGTTCGCGTCACACCGTTGAACACCTTCTTCCCGTGGATAGAAAAACAGGGGCTTACCATCGGGATCATTATTTTGACCATCGGTGTGATGGCCCCGATTGCCAGCGGAACGCTACCGGCCTCAACGCTGCTGCACTCCTTTGTGAACTGGAAATCGCTGGTGGCGATTGCAGTGGGCGTTTTTGTCTCATGGCTTGGCGGGCGCGGCGTGACGCTGATGAGCAGCCAGCCTTCTCTGGTGGCCGGGCTGCTGGTGGGCACCGTGTTAGGCGTGGCGCTGTTTCGTGGCGTGCCGGTTGGCCCGCTGATTGCTGCCGGACTGGTTTCGCTGTTTATCGGGAAGTCGTAGTCAGGCTGGCGATATAGCGGGCGGGCGTCTGTCCCAGTCCTTTCTTGAACATGGTGATAAAGGCGGTGGTGGAGTCATACCCCAGCGCCTGCGCCGCCTGCTGGACCGACTTTCCGCCGATCAAAAACTGCAATGCGACAATCAGCTGGAGCTGGTGTCGCCAGCGGCGAAAGCTTAAGCCGGTCTCTTTCACCACCAGTCGCGCCAGATTGCGCTCGCTCATGGCAAAGTGGCTGGCCCACTGCGCCAGCGTCTGCCAGGCGGCAGGTTCGTTTGCCATGGTCTCACTCATCAGACGAATTTTCGGATGCGGAGATACCGGCAGCTGGAGATGCTCCTGCGGTTGCAGGGGCAGTTCATCAAACAGGACGTCAACCAGCCTTCCGGTAGCGGGAAGAGGCAGTTCCTCCTGTGACCTGTCCGCGAGCGCCAGCACCAGCTCCCGCACCAGGGGCGATATTTTCAACGTACAGGTACGCGTCGGTAATTCGAGCGCACCGGGTTCAATAAACAGCAGGCAGAGCTGCGCGCCGGGCGTCGCCTTGTTGCTGTGCGGCGTTTGACCCGGGATCCACACCGCATACTGGGGCGGTACCATCAGCATCGCGTTCTCTACTTCACAGGTGATCGCTCCTCCCAGCGCCATAATCAGCTGCCCTTTGCGGTGCTGATGCAGCGGAATGTACTGTTCTTGTGCCACCACGCGGATGCGAAAGGCCACCGCCGCGTCGTGCTGGCTATCGGGATCGTAGCCGTCGAGTCCCAGTCCATACATAAAGTTGTCCGATATTAGCGATAAACTGTCATTTTAGCCTGATTTCAACCACGACTTAAATCGGTATGGTATGCGCTCGCCTGAACGTAAGAGACAATAATGACTACTGCTATTCAACCTTCCGGGAAACAGGGCGCGCTGCTGGTTGCAGGCATCCTGATGATCGCCACGACGCTGCGCGTCACCTTTACCGGGGTCGCCCCCCTGCTCGACACCATCCGACAGGACTATGGCTTAAGCACGGCGCAAACCGGCCTGCTCACAACGCTGCCTCTGCTGGCCTTCGCCTTTATCTCTCCCCTTGCCGCAGGCGTCGCCCGGCGACTGGGCATGGAGCGCAGCCTTTTTATCGCTCTGCTGCTGATTTGCATCGGAATTGGCGTACGTTCGCTGCCGTCGGCCTCGCTGCTGTTTATCGGTACGGCGATCGTGGGCTGTGGGATTGCGCTGGGCAATGTCCTGTTACCCGGATTAATCAAACGTGATTTTCCGGGCCAGGTCGCAAAACTGACGGGGGCTTATTCGCTGACGATGGGGGCCGCCGCTGCCGCAGGGTCTGCGCTGATCGTCCCGCTGTCGCTGGGGAGTGGTGGCTGGCACGGGGCGCTGTTGATGCTGATGTTCTTCCCGCTGGTGGCGCTGCTGCTGTGGTTACCGCAATGGCGCCAGAGGCCGGCCGCCACCCTGACCGGCGCGGGCGCGTTGCACAATCGGGCAATCTGGCGCTCCGCACTCGCCTGGCAGGTGACGCTTTTTCTGGGCATTAACTCGCTGATTTACTACGTCATTATCGGCTGGTTACCCGCGATTTTACTTAGCCACGGCTACAGCGAAACGCAGGCTGGCTCCATGCACGGGCTTCTCCAGCTGGCAACCGCTGTTCCCGGTCTCGCCATTCCGCTGATCCTGCACCGTCTTAACGATCAGCGTGGCATAGCCGGGCTTGTCGCTCTGATGTGCGCCGTCAGTGCGGCCGGGTTCTGGTTCGCGCCGGGGCTGGCCGTCGTCTGGACGTTGGTGTTTGGCTTTGGATCCGGCGCCACCATGATCCTCGGCCTGACGTTTATCGGACTGCGCGCCAGCTCGGCCCATCAGGCCGCCGCGCTCTCCGGCATGGCACAGTCGATTGGCTATCTGCTGGCGGCCTGTGGCCCACCGCTGATGGGGAAAATTCACGATACCGCCGGAGACTGGCGCATTCCGCTGCTGGCCTGCGCGCTGGCTGCGGTAGTGATGGCCCTGTGCGGCATGCTGGCCGGGCGTGACCGGGAGATCACACCCCGCTGACATTCAAGGCAGACCTGACGGTCTGCTTTTTTTTATCCCTGCGCCGCCCGCAGCATGGCCTGTACCAGCACCACCGGGCGCCCTTGAAGCGCAGCCCGCTCATGCTGGAACAGGGTGATGACAAAGAAAGGATGGGTCAGCAGCTCTGCCGCGCGGATCTCGCCCTGCTCGTCCCAGCCCGTTACGCGCATGTCGCCCCGCTCAAGCTGGCTGGCAAACTCAGACGAGACGCCGTAATTGCAGTGATAACCTTCCTGAATTTCCGGCTTGCCGTACGCTTTGGCAATCAGCGTGTTGTTCCGCAGCTCAATCGCGTCGGTTTTTTCCACCAGCGAGCAGGCCAGCGGCGCAATCACCATCCTCCCCTCGGTATCGGTTTCGGCATGGCCTGCATCGTGCCAGCCCAGCACATTACGGGCATACTCAATCAGCGCATGCTGGAACCCGCCGCAGGTGCCGAGAAAAGGGATGCTGTTTTCACGCGCGTAACGCGCCGCAATAAACGCCGCCTCGGTGTTTTTATACGGGCTTGCCGGTACCAGCCAGATGGCATCGTACCCGACCAGGTCTTCGGGGTTGGTCAGCTCAGGCGTGGCGAGCCAGTCATAATCAGCGGTGAGATCCAGAACCGCAGCGGCGTCGTCAATCGCCAGCGGGATCGCCTGGTGCGCAATAACATCGGGATTGTAATCACCAACCAGCGCAATGCGCAGCGTCGTTTTAACCGGGGAGAGTTCCATGAGAGATTCCTTATGCCGGAGGATTTTCAGATAACATAAGGAACCTCAGACTACCGATCTTTTGCAATTATCACAATACCTTAAATTGGGTGGTTAAACGCCGGGTGCTATAGTGTTCTTGCCGAACGTCGCACGGTAGGAGGAAAACGGATGATTCAATGTAAGCGCGTCTATGAACAGGCAACGTCAGACGATGGTTACCGGGTGCTGGTAGACAGACTCTGGCCGCGAGGGATAAAAAAGACCGACCTCGCCTGTGATGAGTGGTGTAAAGCGCTAACGCCGTCCAGCGAACTGCGGAAAGCCTTTCACAGTGAAACGATCGATTTCACCGCGTTCAGTGAAGCCTATCGTAAAGAGCTGGCGCAGCAGCAGGATGAAGGCAAACGCCTGGCGGCCCTCGCCCGACAGCAGACCGTGACGCTTCTCTATGGGGCGAAAAATACGGAGCAGAATCACGCGCGTGTACTGGCGGACTGGCTGCGTGAACTGTGATTAACCGATTGCCAGCTCATCCACGTTGTGTGGCATCTCGTCGGGAGTAAGCGGCATCAAATGTTCCGGGCGAACAAACGCAAAACCGTGCTGATTATCAAAGGCGTAAACATCACCGGTGACCAGCCACAGCGCACGCGCTGATGTATCAGGTAAATGCGTCATGACGCCGTTAACCGGGTTCACAAAACGCTGACCCGGCTGACAAAGGCCAAACAGCTCCACGGATTTACCGATATTTCGACGGCCCGCCGTCGTACGCGCACCCACAATTATCGCCATGCTGCCCGGTTTTAACTGAAACATACTTCTTCTCGCAAACGTACCGCCAGAAACTGGCTAAGAATAATCCTAAAGAGAAGTGTATCGCAGTTTTATTGCCGTTGTCATCTGGTCGGTTGCGGATGATCGCGGCGGTAGAGATCCCATTCATCAATCACTTCCCCGCCTGGCAATTTGCACTTGGTACGTACACCCTGCGGGCTTTGAACAGGGATTTGCTCTCCCCCTTTCTCCAGACAGTACACTGACGCCGGATTTGCCATACCAATAGCGTGCGGCGGTTGAGGCGCATCAGGAGGGGTGGTCTTTGTTGAGCATGCGGCCAGCGGTAAAACCAGCGCCAGGAGAAGATATTTCATTATCATGATCCTTCAGGGTGTTGAAAACGTCAGAGTAACGGGTCATCGCCGTTTTCTCCATGATTTCTCCATTAAACCTGCACGATTCATCCCTATAGTGGTGTCTGTTCTCACTCTGACCAGAGAACATCATTCCGTAATCAAGATGTTTTGCCCCGATCTCAACATCGGGGCTTTTTTTTAGCCTCTCCTTCATCCGCTTTCAGAAGAATCTATAAAATTAATCCAGTTCATGTTTTACTATGACCGGAGTCTATATTTTCAGCATAACATGCAGATACAGAGGTCTTCTGCATGGGAGTCAACCTGCCTCATGTCAGATATCATTCTTGCCCGTGTTTCAGAAACCCTCTCCACCGAGCAATCTCTCGACAGTCTGGTGCGTCAGCTACTGGAAATGCTGGAAATTGTGACGGATATGGAATCAACCTACCTGACCAAAATCGATATCAACGCGCGTTTGCAGCACATTTTATATGCCCGTAACAGCAAGCAAATGCAGATCCCGGAAGGGTTCAGCGTGCCCTGGGACGAAACGCTCTGTAAGCGCGCCATGGATAGCGACACCTTGTTCAGTAACGAGGTGCCCGACCGCTGGCCGGAGTGTGAAGCGGCAAAAGCACTGGGTATTACAACCTATATGAGCGTGCCGGTTCACCTGGCTGACGGTTCTCTGTACGGCACGCTTTGCGCTGCCAGCACCGCACAGAAACAGTTCAGCGAGCGTGGCGAGCAGGTGATCAGGCTCTTTGCCGGGTTAATTGGTCAGTACATTCAGAAAGAGTCGCTTGTGCTTCAGCTTCGTGAAGCAAATGCGGCGCTCATTGCCCACTCTTACACCGACGCCCTTACCGGCCTGCCGAATCGTCGCGCCATTTTTGAAAACCTTACCACCCTGTTCTCACTGGCGCGCCATCTTAACCGCAACGTCATGATTGCCTTTATTGATAGCGAATCAATGATCAGTACGGTCATGAAGCGGGCGATCGGTTCCTCGTTCAGGTCGGCAATCGACTGACTCACCAGCAAACGCAGGACGAAATTATCGGCCGGCTCGGCGGCGATGAATTTCTGGTTGCCAGCCTGAGTCACAGCGATGATGGCGACGCCAGCACAGAGGTCAACGCTATCAAAACCCGCCTCAACGGCCGTATCGCGGGTGAATATGGGTTAGGTAATGTCACTATTCTCTATCCCGGTGCAAGCTATGGCGTCGTTATTGTTGATCCTCACTGCACAGATGAAGATAGTGCCCTGCGCACCGCAGACCTCGCGATGTATCAGGATAAAAAAGGAAAAAACAAAACAGGCTTTGTCGCGTTAGATTAAAACCGTACACTCTACGGCCTTATACAAACTCAAACAGGTGATGGCATGAGAATAGGGATCCTCTTTCCGGTGGTTATTTTTATCACGGCAGTAGTGTTTTTAGGCTGGTTTTTCCTTGGCGGTTACGCCGCGCCGGGGGCATAAATGAGAAAAACGACCCTCATCATGCTGATTGTCGCCATCGTGGCCGTCGCCGGTACGCAGTTAGGCTGGTGGTAACGCCCAAAGTAAAAAGGCCGCCCTCAGGCAGCCTTTTTAACACAGGTCAGATTTAGCTTTTGATTTTTCTGTAGATAAACAGAACAACCAGCGCGCCAATCACCGCGACGACAAAGCTGCCGAAGTTGAAGCCATCAACTCTGCCAAAGCCGAACAGGGTACTGATCCAGCCACCGACGACTGCACCCACAATCCCCAGAACGATCGTGACGATGAAACCGCCGCCATCTTTGCCCGGCATAATCCACTTCGCCAGGATCCCCGCAATCAGCCCAAAGATAATCCAGGATAAAATTCCCATAGCTTTCCTCTCTGTATGGTTTTTGTCATTAAATCAACGACACAGAAAAGGATAGCACAGGATCTGAGAAAGGAAATTTGTGATAAGAATCACACGGTTCGTTTGAGTAAAATCTGAGCAATAAAAATTGCCGTTCCACACTCATCGTGGGGTTGCATCTTTTACTGAGAAAGATTATCTTTCTCATTACTGAATAGTTGAGCAAATCACTCAGGTATTCAGTACGACATTGCTCACATTGCTTCCAGTATTTCTTGCCCACTTTTTAGTGGGCTTTTTTTTGCCTCACCCCACCAAAATCTGGCGTTTTTTCCCAGGAGGTGAACCGCTATTCTCTGTGGCTACTGAACAGCAAAGTGAATCTGATAACATGAACGTATCGAGCAAGTTCGTCATCTGCCTTAATCTTGTTTCTGCCAGTACGCTACTGTTACTGCTCTCAACACGGTTTGAGTGGTTCTGAGATGTAATGAGTCGGCATGGTGGCTTTCCTTTCAATTACGTGCGGGCTCAACGCGCATACTTGTAGCTTTAATGACCTGTGTTAAGATCCCTGCACCTCAGGACGTGGCGGGACAGCAGGAAAATGAACAAGGCCATTGCCGTTGCTATCATCTCAACCTTTATGGTCGTCCTGTCGCTGTATGCGGTTAACGCCATTATCGTTGAGCAGCAAAAGGACCGGCAGAGGGAGATCTCCCACACGCTCTTACGCTATTCCGAAGACTTGACGCAAAATATCGCCAGTACGCTTAAAAATACCTCCGCGAAGGGATGCGATAACGCCAGCCTGAACGTCTACCGTAATTTAAAGATGCAGAGTCTCTATTTCGCCGATGTGGGGTTTATTGAAAATGGGAAAATCACCTGCACCGCATTTTGGGGCAAGCTGGCAAATCCCATCGCTCTTCCCTCTGAGCTTCACAACACCCTGAACGGATTCAGTCTGGCGCAATTTTCACAGAAAGATTTTTTTGTAGGCAATGCGACAATTTATAACCATCTTATTATCTTCACATCACGTTCAGCCTACGATAAATTCTCTCCGGTCACCGCCAACTATTCACTTCGTTCTACCACGAAAGATTTCGACCGAACCTTTTTTACCGTTACGTCACCTACAGAAAACCTTAGCCGCTTGTCGTCACTGTTATTCACACAGACCGTGACGCAGTGCAGCACGCGCTGGGATTTGTGCGTTACCGTCACCCACCACAATGCCGGACTGGCATCGCTCTCCCGCGTAGTGATGGTGCTCCTGTGCTTGTTTTTATACTTTATCTGGGTATCCCTGACGCTGTTTTCTCTTCGACTTTATGAAGACCGACGTTCTCTGGAACGAACGCTGGTCAAGGCGGTGATAGCGAATACTATCAGCGTTCATTTTCAGCCCATAATTCGGGTTGCTGATAAGAAAATCGTCGGGGTTGAAGTCTTATCAAGATGGCAGGATAACAATCACAAAGAGGTTTCTCCTGAGCTGTTTATCCCGTTAATTAAAAAAATTGGTCTGTATAACGTTTATTATCAGAACATGATAAAGAAATCCCTGGCGGAAATTGCCGGGCTGGCGGCCGAACATCAGTTAATGATTTCACTGAACGTTGGCCGGACGGAAATTGAAGACGGCAAATTTCTGGCGGTATTACGTCATGCATGCTTAGAGAACGCTATTCCCTTATCGTTAATCAAAGTTGAGTTATCCGAGAATGGCGTTTCCACCTCGGCCATCCTTGAAGGGTTTTGTGAGGATCTTAAATCGGCAGGCGTCAAAATTTCAATAGACGATTTTGGCGTGCAAAACTCTAATCTGGCAAGGCTGTCCAATCTCAAATATGACGAAATCAAAGTGGATAAGTCGTTAGTGGATGGCATCAACGAGCATTATAAACAGGATATCCTGGTGATCTTTAGCGACGCGCTCGCTAAACTGCACAAAACCCTGGTGTTTGAGGGAGTCGAAAGCGAAACGCAATATCAGTTCATCGCGCAGAGATACCCCGATGCCCTCGTGCAAGGCTGGTACTTTTCAAAATCACTAACCCGGCACGACCTCGCCAGCCTGCTGGCTTACTCAGCGCGATGAAGCGTTATTCATTGCCCCATTGATTCAGGAAGTTCGCAATATCGTCAATGCGCGCTTCATCTATCTCCGCCTGGACAGCCATCTCCCGCTGCGCCTCTTCACTGATTTCCTCATTGTTGTATAAGCGAGTGAGCAGCAGCTGAAAATAGTGTGCCAGTGGCGTACGCTCCGCCTCTTCTGGCGGTTTTGCCGTTTCAGTCGCATACTCGTCGACGATGTCATAATACTTGAGCGGGATATCATGGGTCATAGCGTTGTTTTCCGTCTTGTGTGCATAAAAAACGGGAACCCTCAGGCTCCCGTTGTCATTTAACCCAGCGAGTGGATTACATGTTCGCGATAATCGCGTCGCCAAACTCTGAGCATTTCAGCAGTTTAGCGCCTTCCATCAGACGTTCAAAGTCATAGGTGACGGTTTTCGCGTTAATCGCGCCTTCCATACCCTTAACAATCAGGTCTGCGGCTTCGAACCATTCCATATGACGCAGCATCATCTCTGCGGACAGAATGATAGAGCCTGGGTTGACTTTGTCCTGGCCTGCATATTTCGGTGCAGTACCGTGAGTTGCTTCAAACAGGGCGCACTCGTCACCGATGTTCGCGCCCGGGGCGATACCGATACCACCCACCTGTGCTGCCAGCGCATCGGAGATGTAGTCACCGTTCAGGTTCATACAGGCGATCACGTCATATTCAGCAGGACGCAGCAGGATCTGTTGCAGGAACGCATCGGCGATCACATCTTTAATGATGATCTCTTTACCGGTGTTCGGGTTTTTAATTTTCTGCCATGGGCCGCCGTCGATCAGTTCACCGCCGAACTCTTCGGTCGCCAGCTGGTAGCCCCAGTCTTTGAACGCACCTTCGGTGAACTTCATGATATTGCCTTTGTGAACCAGGGTCACAGAGTCACGATCGTTGGTGATAGCGTATTCGATGGCGGCACGCACCAGACGCTTGGTCCCTTCTTCGGAGCACGGCTTGATGCCTATGCCGCAATGCTCAGGGAAGCGAATTTTCTTCACGCCCATCTCTTCGCGCAGGAATTTAATCACTTTTTCTGCATCAGCAGAATCCGCTTTCCATTCGATACCGGCGTAGATGTCTTCAGAGTTTTCACGGAAGATGACCATGTCGGTCAGTTCCGGGTGCTTAACCGGGCTTGGAGTGCCCTGGTAGTAACGCACCGGACGCAGACACACATACAGATCCAGTTCCTGACGCAGCGCCACGTTCAGGGAGCGAATGCCGCCGCCAACTGGCGTGGTCAGAGGGCCTTTGATAGCAACGCGATAGTCGCGGATCAGGTCCAGCGTTTCGGCTGGCAGCCAGACGTCCTGGCCATAAACTTGAGTCGATTTTTCACCGGTGTAAATTTCCATCCAGGAAATTTTACGCTCGCCTTTGTAGGCTTTCTCAACAGCGGCATCAACCACTTTCAGCATTGCCGGGGTAACGTCTACACCGATACCGTCACCTTCGATGAACGGGATAATCGGGTTGTGAGGAACGTTAATCTTGCCGTTTTGCAGGGTGATCTTTTTACCTTCCGCCGGAACAACTACTTTGCTTTCCATTAACCTCTCCTTCGAGCGCTTCTGGTTGTTACTGATCTTATGTTAATAAATTGTAATGAGCCTTCCGATAGTACCTGATTGTCCGACGCCATGAAAGGTCTTCGTTATTAGGCTATAATGCGGCAATTGATAACGCCTGAAAATACCATGACGAAAACTTCTTTTAGAAAACACCGGGTTGAGCGATTCAGCTCACGACAAGCCACCAGAAGAACGCCAGAACCCCAGCCAACGCGGGTCATACTGTTCAATAAACCCTACGATGTATTGCCGCAGTTTACCGACGAGGCCGGGCGCAGCACGCTGAAGGATTTTATCCCCGTTCAGGGGGTCTACGCGGCCGGGCGTCTGGATCGCGACAGCGAGGGGCTGCTGGTGCTTACCAATGACGGCGTGCTCCAGGCCAGGCTTACTCAGCCGGGCAAACGTACCGGAAAAATTTACTATGTGCAGGTTGAAGGCGAGCCGGACGACGCGTCGCTGGCAAAGCTGCGCAACGGCGTAACGCTGAACGATGGTCCTACCCTGCCAGCTGGTATTGAGCGCGTGAATGAACCCGAGTGGCTGTGGCCGCGCAACCCGCCGATTCGTGAGCGCAAATCGATTCCCACCAGCTGGCTTAAAATCACCCTTTATGAAGGCCGCAACCGACAGGTCAGGCGCATGACTGCGCATGTGGGCTTCCCTACCCTGCGACTCATTCGCTACGCCATGGGCAGCTACACGCTGGACTCGCTGGCTAACGGGGAATGGCGGGATGTTACCCCTAAGGAGAACTGATGTTTAAACCCCATGTTACGGTCGCCTGCGTGGTCCACGCGCAGGGGAAATTCCTGGTGGTGGAAGAGACCATCAACGGCAAAGCGCTTTGGAATCAGCCAGCCGGGCATCTTGAAGCCAACGAAACCTTATTGCAGGCAGCGAAACGCGAGCTCTGGGAAGAGACGGGTATCCGCGCCGAACCGCAGCACTTTATCCGTATGCATCAGTGGATAGCGCCTGACCAGACACCTTTCCTGCGCTTTTTATTCGCCGTTGAGCTTAACGAAACGTGCGCCACTGAACCGCACGACGACGATATCGATCGCTGCCTGTGGGTGACCGCAGACGAGATCCTGAACGCGCCAAACCTGCGCTCGCCGCTGGTTGCGGAAAGCATCCGCTGCTGGCAGTCTGCGGCTCGCCTGCCGCTGGATGTCATTGCAGAATTTAACTGGCCGTTTACAGAGGGTGTCAATGGTGGGGGGGCGTGATAGAATATGCCGCCTTGAAGTTCAATGTCGTGAGTATTCCATGTCAGATAACAGCCAGAAAAAAGTGATCGTCGGCATGTCCGGCGGTGTCGATTCCTCCGTTTCCGCCTACCTGTTGCAGCAACAGGGCTATAAGGTGGAGGGCCTGTTCATGAAGAACTGGGAGGAAGACGATGGCGAGGAATACTGCACTGCCGCTGCGGATCTCGCCGATGCGCAGGCCGTGTGCGATAAGCTCGGCATCGAACTGCACACCGTTAACTTTGCCGCAGAATACTGGGACAACGTTTTTGAACTCTTCCTCGAAGAGTACAAAGCGGGCCGCACGCCAAACCCGGATATCCTGTGTAACAAAGAGATCAAATTCAAAGCCTTCCTGGAATTCGCCGCGGAAGATCTGGGCGCAGACTACATTGCGACCGGCCACTACGTGCGTCGCGCGGATGTGAATGGTAAAAGCCAGCTGCTGCGCGGTCTGGATGGCAATAAAGATCAGAGCTACTTCCTCTACACGCTGAGCCATGAACAGATTGCCCAAAGTCTGTTCCCGGTCGGCGAGCTGGAAAAGCCGGAAGTGCGTAAGATTGCTGAAGATTTGGATCTGATCACCGCGAAGAAAAAAGACTCCACCGGTATCTGTTTTATCGGCGAGCGTAAATTCCGCGAGTTCCTGGGGCGCTACCTGCCTGCACAGCCGGGCAAAATCGTCACCGTTGACGGTGATGAGATTGGTCAGCACCAGGGGCTGATGTACCACACTCTCGGCCAGCGTAAAGGTCTGGGTATCGGCGGCACCAAAGAGGGCAGCGAAGATCCGTGGTACGTGGTCGACAAAGATGTCGAAAACAATATTTTGGTGGTGGCTCAGGGTCACGACCATCCGCGCCTGATGTCCGTTGGACTTATCGCGCAACAGCTGCACTGGGTCGATCGCGAGCCGCTGAAAGGCACGCTGCGCTGCACCGTGAAAACGCGCTACCGCCAGACGGACATACCTTGCACCGTCACCGCACTGGATGACGATCGCATTGACGTGCGTTTCGACGAACCGGTTTCCGCCGTTACCCCTGGCCAGTCAGCTGTTTTCTACAGCGGCGAAATTTGCCTCGGCGGTGGGATCATTGAACAGCGCCTGCCGCTGCCTGCTGTTTAAACCGTTTGCACACATAAAGGAGACCGTGTGGCGAAGAACTATTACGACATCACCCTGGCGCTGGCGGGAATTTGCCAGTCAGCCCGTCTGGTGCAACAGCTGGCGCATCAGGGTCATTGCGACGCTGATGCCCTGCACGTTTCACTCAACAGCGTTATCGATCTTAACCCAGGCTCCACGCTGGGCGTCTTTGGCGGCAGTGAAACCAATCTTCGTCTCGGTCTTGAAACCCTGCTCGGCGTGCTCAACGCCAGTAACCGTCAGGGGTTGAATGCGGAACTGACCCGCTACACCTTAAGCCTGATGGTGCTGGAACGTAAGCTGAACGCGGCGAAAGGCGCAATGAATACCCTGGGCGATCGCATCGCCGGGCTACAGCGCCAGCTCGACCACTTTGACCTCCAGTCTGAGACCCTGCTGAGCGCGATGGCCGGTATCTACGTCGACGTAATTAGCCCGCTCGGCCCGCGTATTCAGGTCACCGGTTCGCCTGCCGTATTGCAAAGCCCACAGGTACAGGCGAAGGTACGCGCTTCGCTGCTGGCAGGCATCCGTGCCGCCGTGCTGTGGCAACAGGTCGGCGGTGGCCGCCTACAGCTCATGTTTTCTCGTCATCGCCTGACGACTCAGGCAAAACAAATTCTTGCTCATTGTTAACCTCCCGGAGTTGCGAATTATGGAATTATCCTCACTGACCGCCGTATCCCCTGTCGATGGACGCTACGGCGATAAAGTCAGCGCGCTGCGCGGGATCTTCAGCGAATATGGCCTGCTGAAGTTCCGTGTTCAGGTTGAAGTGCGCTGGCTGCAAAAGCTGGCCGCCCAGACAGCAATCAAGGAAGTTCCTGCTTTTGACGCAAAGGCAAACGATTACCTTGATAAAATCGTTGCTGAGTTCAGCGAAGAAGATGCCGCGCGTATTAAAACCATCGAACGCACCACCAACCACGACGTGAAAGCGGTTGAATACTTCCTGAAAGAGAAAGTGGCAAGCGTCCCTGCCCTGCTCGCGGTATCTGAATTTATTCACTTCGCCTGTACCTCTGAAGATATTAACAACCTGTCTCACGCGCTGATGCTCTCTACCGCACGCAAAGAGGTGGTACTCCCTTACTGGCGTAAAATCATCGATGCGGTGAAAGCGCTGTCCGTGGAGTACCGCGATATTCCGCTGTTGTCCCGTACTCATGGCCAGCCAGCAACCCCATCCACCATGGGTAAAGAGATGGCGAACGTGGCGTACCGCATGGAACGCCAGTATCGTCAGCTGGAGCAGGTTGAGATCCTCGGCAAAATCAACGGCGCGGTGGGTAACTACAACGCCCACATTGCGGCGTACCCGGAAGTGGACTGGCACCAGTTCAGTGAAGAGTTCGTGACGTCTCTGGGGATCCAGTGGAACCCGTACACCACCCAGATTGAGCCGCACGACTACATCGCCGAGCTGTTTGACTGCATTGCGCGTTTCAACACCATCCTGATCGACTTCGATCGTGACGTCTGGGGCTACATCGCCCTGAACCACTTCAAGCAGAAGACCATCGCCGGGGAAATCGGTTCGTCCACCATGCCGCACAAAGTGAACCCAATCGACTTCGAAAACTCCGAAGGTAACCTGGGCCTGGCGAATGCCGTGTTGCAGCATATGGCGAGTAAGCTGCCGGTCTCCCGCTGGCAGCGCGACCTGACTGACTCCACGGTGCTGCGTAACCTGGGCGTGGGTATTGGCTACGCGCTGATCGCCTACCAGTCCACCCTGAAGGGTGTGAGCAAGCTGGAGGTGAACCGCGACCGTCTGCTGGACGAGCTGGATCACAACTGGGAAGTGCTGGCGGAGCCGATTCAGACCGTGATGCGTCGTTATGGCATCGAAAAACCGTACGAGAAACTCAAAGAGCTGACCCGCGGTAAACGCGTTGATGCTGAGGGTATGAAACAGTTTATCGATGGTCTGGCGCTGCCCGAAGAAGAAAAAGCGCGCCTGAAAGAGATGACCCCGGCAAACTATATTGGCCGCGCCATTACTATGGTTGACGAGCTGAAGTAATCACCCTCCCCCTTTCCACCCGGAAAGGGGGCTGCTTTTCATCATCGTATCGACGTTCACACCCCGTTACAGGCTCTGCCGGGATTACAACCTGTTGTCAGGCTGGTTGTTATTTTTCGCCGTGGAATAACTTTCCGGAATATATCGTTTTAAGCCGAACGGGCACAGCCTGAACTGGCACGGGGTCTCAACCGTGCATGGACGATCCATCTCCTGCCGGTTACCTGGACACGCGTTTTTCTGTTTGAACCCCATCCAGCCTATTGATGTATAGGGCATTGCCTGCGCTATCCATACCCTACGCCGCCGATCGTTAATCAGGATACCCTGGTTTGAGGTGGTGATGATTTCACCGGCACGAACGTAATAATCCCCTTTTAGCCAAAGGATATAATTCAGGCCATATTGTGTTTCAACTTTGCAAAAGATGGTTCCACTTTCCGGGCTCGCAATAGTCTCAACAACCTTCCATTCCATAGAATCCTCTTTACTCGCTATATTGCTGTTTTGTTGTGTAAAAATGCTGATTTTCTGGCACATCTTATGCAAATCTAATTTCGCACCATAAAATAAGCGTAGACAAAGACAGCCATAGTGAGAACATCCTTACAAAAAAAAGGGCAATCTTTACAAAACTGGCGTGCCCGTTCTGTCAAAAAAGCGACTCGCCTTCAACCGTTCATAAACGGATGGATGTTTTATCCGGATTGCGAAAGCGTGCGAAAACAAGTCAGTTTATATTACCCGCGTCTTCTGGGGACGTATAAGGCTTATGTGAGGTGGGTGGGCGATATGAAACAGGATCAGGTCAACATACTTAATAATCAGATGCCTGGGGTATTACCACCTGTCTTCGGAAGCATGAAAAAAATCATTTAATTTCATAACGCTGGTGTCAACCTGGATAATCAGCGTTAAACTATTCATACCATTTATAAAGGGAGAAATGATGATGCGCGTACTGGTTGTTGAGGATAACGCATTGCTACGTCATCACCTGAAAGTTCAACTTCAGGAGATGGGTCATCAGGTGGACGATGCTGAAGACGCAAAAGAGGCCGATTATTATCTCAATGAACACCTGCCGGACATCGCCATTGTCGATTTAGGGCTGCCGGATGAAGACGGATTATCTCTTATCCGCCGCTGGCGTAGCCATGACGTTTCCCTGCCGGTACTGGTGCTGACTGCTCGCGAAGGCTGGCAGGACAAGGTTGAAGTGTTGAGCGCAGGCGCAGATGACTACGTGACCAAACCCTTCCATATTGAAGAAGTCGCCGCGCGTATGCAGGCGCTGCTGCGCCGCAACAGCGGGCTGGCGTCACAGGTGATCTCTCTGCCGCCGTTCCAGGTGGATCTCTCCCGCCGCGAATTTTCAATAAATGATGAAGTAATCAAGCTGACCGCATTCGAATACACCATCATGGAAACGCTGATCCGTAACAACGGTAAAGTGGTGAGCAAAGATTCCCTGATGCTTCAGCTTTATCCGGATGCCGAACTGCGCGAAAGCCACACCATTGACGTGCTGATGGGCCGCCTGCGCAAAAAAATTCAGGCACAGTACCCGCACGACGTGATTACCACCGTGCGTGGTCAGGGCTACCTGTTCGAATTACGCTAAATGAAAGGGATTTTGCGCCACATTTTACCCCTTTCACTGCGGGTTCGCTTTCTGCTGGCAACCGCCGCCGTCGTGCTCGTGCTGTCCCTCTCTTACGGAATGGTGGCGTTGGTCGGGTACAGCGTAAGCTTCGATAAAACCACCTTCCGCCTGCTTCGCGGCGAAAGTAATCTGTTCTATACCCTGGCGAAATGGGAGAACAACCAAATCACCGTCGAGATGCCGGAAAACCTGAACCAGCAGAGCCCAACGCTGGCACTCATTTACGATGAAAAAGGAAAATTGCTGTGGGCGCAGCGCGACGTCCCCTGGCTGAAAAAGCGCATCCGTCCGGAATGGCTTAAAACCAATGGTTTTCACGAAATAGAAGCCGACCTCAACTCTACCAGCATCCTGCTGCGTGACGATCGGGCGTTACAGAACAAGCTCAATGAGATCCGCGCTGAAGATGACGACACGGAGATGACCCACTCGGTGGCCATCAACCTGTATCCCGCCACTCTGAACATGCCGCAGCTGACCATTGTAGTGATCGATACCATACCGGTTGAGCTAAAACGTTCGTATATGGTCTGGAACTGGTTCGTGTACGTTCTGGCTGCCAACCTGCTGCTGGTGATCCCTCTCCTGTGGGTTGCTGCGTGGTGGAGCCTCCGCCCGATTGAATCCCTTGCCAAAGAGGTGCGCGAGCTGGAGGAACATCACCGCGAGAAGCTTAACCCTGAAACTACGCGCGAACTGACCAGCCTGGTGCGCAACCTCAACCGCCTGCTGAAAAGCGAACGTGAACGTTACGACAAGTATCGCACGACGCTCACCGATCTTACGCACAGCCTGAAAACCCCGCTGGCAGTGATGCAAAGTACACTGCGTTCAATGCGCAGTTCGAAAATGAGCGTGGATGACGCCGAGCCGGTAATGCTGGAGCAAATCAGCCGTATTTCACAGCAGATTGGTTATTACCTGCACCGCGCGAGCATGCGTTCCGGAAGCGCCTTATTGAGCCGTGAACTGCACCCGGTAGCCCCGCTGCTGGATAACCTCACCTCTGCGCTGAACAAGGTTTACCAGCGTAAAGGGGTAAACATCAGTCTGGATATCTCACCGGAAATAAGCTTTGTTGGCGAGAAGAATGACTTTATGGAAGTGATGGGAAATCTGCTCGATAACGCCTGCAAATATTGTCTGGAGTTTGTCGAGGTGTCCGCGCGCGTAACGGATAACGAACTGCATATTATCGTTGAGGATGATGGTCCTGGCATTCCCCATAATAAACGCGAAGTGGTATTCGATCGCGGTCAGCGCGCCGATACGCTGCGCCCGGGCCAGGGTGTCGGATTATCCGTCGCCCGGGAAATTGTCGATCAGTACGAGGGCAAGATTGAAACCGGCGAAAGTCTGCTGGGCGGTGCCCGTATGGAAGTCATTTTTGGCCGCCAACAGCCCGGATTGAACGATAGTTAACCCGAAATGTGAAAAATACGCGGATCTCGCAGCCAGGGGTCGGTGCTTCCGTTATAATCCGTCTCAGTAAGAGCCTGCGGAATACAAAAATATGGATTATCAATTAACGCTTAACTGGCCCGAATTTATTGAACGTTACTGGCAAAAACGCCCGGTCGTTCTTAAACGCGGGATCAGCAATTTTATCGACCCTATTTCTCCTGACGAACTCGCTGGTCTGGCGATGGAAAACGAGGTAGACAGCCGTCTGGTGAGCCATCAGGACGGGAAATGGCAGGTAAGCCACGGTCCCTTTGAAAGCTACGATCACCTGGGCGAAAGCAACTGGTCTTTACTGGTGCAGGCGGTCAACAACTGGCACGAACCCACCGCAGCCTTGATGCGTCCCTTCCGCGCCCTCCCAGACTGGCGAATGGACGATCTGATGATCTCCTTCTCTGTTCCCGGTGGCGGCGTGGGTCCGCATCTTGATCAGTACGACGTGTTTATCATTCAGGGTACCGGTCGCCGTCGCTGGCGAGTGGGCGAAAAAGTGCCAATGAAGCAGCACTGCCCGCACCCGGATCTGCTTCAGGTTGATCCGTTTGAAGGGATCATTGATGAAGAGCTGGAGCCAGGCGACATTCTGTATATCCCGCCAGGCTTCCCGCATGAAGGTTATTCCCTGGAAAACTCGCTAAACTATTCGGTTGGTTTCCGCGCGCCAAGCGGCCGCGAGATGATCAGCGGATTTGCTGACTATGTTTTACAGCGCGAGCTGGGCAGCTATCGTTACAGCGATCCGGATGTTCCGGCGCGTGAGCACCCGGCCGATATTCTGCCAGAGGAGCTGGATAAGCTGCGCGGTATGATGCTGGATCTGATCAACGAACCGGAGCACTTCAGACAGTGGTTTGGCGAGTTTATCAGCCAGTCGCGTCACGAACTGGACGTCGCACCGCCAGAGCCGCCGTATCAGGCAGATGAAATTTATGATGCCCTCCAGCAGGGCGATAAGCTGGTTCGTCTGGGCGGATTACGTGTATTGCGCATTGGCGAAGAGGTATTCGTCAACGGCGAGCGCCTGGACTCTCCACACCGTCCGGCACTGGAAGCGATTGCCAGCCATATGGTGCTGTCTGCGGATACCTTTGGCGACGCGCTGGACGATCCCTCCTTCCTCGCCATGCTGGCCGCGCTGGTTAACAGCGGGTACTGGTTTTTTGAGGACTGAGTCATGATGTTTGCCGGGTGGCGGCTACGCCTTACCCGGCCTACAAAAGCCGTTCCCGTAGGCCCGGTAAGCGATGCGCCACCGGGCTTTTTTTACTTCCGCTCCCCCGCCGCAAAATCCTCAATCTCACCCGCCCAGTCTGCCGGATATAACCCCTCCCGCACGTCCCGATGAAACGTTGAATAGGGCCAGTCGACGACTTTCCCGACATAGCCATGCTTCAGCGGATTGATGTAGACGTAATCCATATGCCGCCGGTAATCCTGTTCATTGCGAATAGTGTGCTCCCAGAAACGCGGCTGCCAGACGTGGCGCATCTCAATGTTGCGGCTAAACATTTTTTTGATGTCGCGCCAGCGCGCTGAAAAGTCACTGTCCCCTTCCGGTAAGGTCCAGATACAGTGCATATGTTCAGGCAGGATAACCCAGGCGTTAATGGTGAAGGGCTTCGCATGCTTAACCGTGGCGGTAGCGGAACGCAGGCTGTCGATGTGGCGGGTAAGTAAATCGCTCTGGCGGTTTTGCAGATTGACGGTGAAAAACCAGGTCCCACCGGGGATGTAGTGGCGGCGGTAGTTTGACATTTGAACTCCCTGTTCATGTGCCGGGTGGCGGCTACGCCTTACCCGGCCTACAAAAGCCTTTACTGTAGGCCCGGTAAGCGCAGCGCCACCGGGCATTTTCTTACCGCTTCGCGGTTAACTCTGCTATCCGCACAATCACCTGCACCGCTTTTTCCATCCCTTCCAGCGTCACGAACTCATGCTTGCCGTGGTAGTTATATCCACCGGTAAACAGGTTCGGGCACGGCAGGCCCATAAATGACAGCTGCGAACCATCGGTTCCACCACGGATCGGTTTCATCACCGGCTCGATATCACAATCGCGCATCGCCTGCTGGGCGATATCAAGAATGTGCGGATGCTCCATCACCTTCTCGCGCATATTGTAATAGCTGTCTTCGATGATGAGCTCAATATAGCAATCCGGATGCAGCCCCTTGCCGACCTTTTTCGCGATCTCCATCATCTTACGCTTGCGCGCTTCAAAGGCTTTGCGGTCAAAATCGCGGACGATATAGTGCATCTGCGCGCTGTCCACGTTCCCCTTGATGCTGGTCAGATGATAAAAACCCTCATACCCTTCCGTCATCTCCGGGCTCTCTTCGGCAGGAACTTCCGCATGAATACGCGCAGCCAGCGACAGCGCATTCACCATCACCCCTTTCGCAGAGCCCGGGTGCACGTTATTCCCGACGATTTTGATCGTCACCGATGCCGCGTTAAAGTTTTCATACTCAAGTTCACCCACGCCGCCACCGTCGACGGTGTAGGCCCACTGAGCGTTAAACGCCTCAACGTCAAAATGTTTCGCGCCTTTTCCTACCTCTTCATCCGGCGTGAAGGCCACGCGGATATCGCCATGTGGGATATTTTTGCCCTTCAGCACCGCCAGCGCCGTCATGATCTCGGCGATACCCGCTTTGTCATCGGCCCCCAGCAAGGTTTTGCCGTCGGTGGTGATTAACGTCTGCCCCAGCAGCTGATGCAGTACCGGGAACATCACCGGCGACAGCACTTCGTCGCCAATGCCCAGCGCAATATCTCCGCCGCGGTAGTTTTCAACAATCTGCGGATTAACGTGTTTACCGCTAAAATCAGGTGAGGTATCGACATGAGAAATAAAGCCAATCGCCGGGATATCTCCCTCAACGTTGGCCGGCAGCGTTCCCATCACGGTCCCTTTTTCACTGAGCGTGACATCAACCAGCCCCATGGCCTCCAACTGCTCTTTCAGCAGATTTAGCAGCTTCCACTGGCCTTCGGTGCTTGGCACCTGTCGGACCCCCGGCTTAGATTGGGTATCCAGCGAAACGTAATGTAAGAAACGCTCAAGTAGTTTATCCATGCAGTCACCCTCACTTTTTGTGACAACATTATCATTAAGCAGCAAAACGCAAATATTGCGTCAGGTCACTTTTATCCCGCAAACGAGAACTTTTTACGTTTATATCGTTCTGCGTTAATAAATGTAGCTTATGAATAAGTGAGAAGGATTGGCGATTCAATGGGTTTGCCGTAGAATGTCCGCCCTCATTACGAGTCACCAAGGTGGTTACACACAAACCCCGCTTCAGTCTGCTGCCTGAGGCGTCTATATGGGACAGCGCGAAAATTGAATACACAACCCCGTTCCCTTTCACAGCTGGTGCAACTGGAACGAATTCGTAAAAGTTTCGATGGCAAAGATGTCATTTCCGATCTTAATCTGACCATCAATGACGGTGAGTTTCTCACGCTGCTTGGCCCCTCCGGCTGCGGCAAAACCACCGTCCTGCGCCTTATTGCCGGGCTGGAAAGCGTCGATAACGGCCATATCCATCTTGAGAACCAGGACATTACCCAGGTCCCTGCCGAAGATCGCCACGTCAATACCGTCTTTCAGAGCTATGCCCTGTTCCCGCACATGACCGTGTTTGAGAACGTGGCGTTTGGCCTGCGGATGCAAAAAACACCCGCCAGCGAGATCCCGCCGCGCGTTACCGAAGCCCTGCGCATGGTGCAGCTGGAGGCATTCGCCCAGCGCAAGCCGCATCAACTTTCTGGTGGTCAGCAGCAGCGTGTGGCTATTGCCCGCGCCGTGGTCAACAAACCACGCCTGCTCCTGCTGGATGAATCCCTCTCCGCGCTGGACTACAAGCTGCGCAAGCAGATGCAGAACGAGCTGAAAGCGCTTCAGCGTAAGCTCGGCATCACGTTCGTGTTTGTCACTCACGATCAGGAAGAAGCCCTGACTATGTCAGACCGTATCGTGGTGATGCGTGAGGGCAAGATTGAGCAGGACGGCACGCCGCGTGAAATTTATGAGGAGCCGAAAAACCTGTTCGTCGCCAGCTTCATTGGCGAAATCAATATTTTCAACGCCACGGTGATTGAGCGGCTGGACGAGCAGCGCGTGCGCGCCAACGTGGAAGGCCGCGAATGCAACATCACGGTGAACTTTGCCGTGGAAAAGGGACAAAGGCTCAACGTTCTGCTCCGCCCGGAAGATCTTCGCGTCGATGAGATCCACGACACGGCTGATGCCGAAGGTCTGATCGGTTACGTTCGCGAACGCAACTACAAAGGGATGACCCTCGAATCCGTTGTGGAACTGGAAAACGGCAAAATGGTGATGGTTAGTGAGTTCTTCAACGAGGACGATCCGGACTTCGACCACTCGCTGGATCAGAAGATGGTCATCAACTGGGTAGAAAGCTGGGAGGTTGTACTGGCTGATGAAGAACACAAGTAAGTTCCAGAATGTGGTGATTGCCACGATCGTCGGTTGGCTTGTGTTGTTTGTCTTTCTTCCCAACCTGATGATCATCGTAACCAGCTTCCTGACCCGCGACGACGCGAACTTCGTCGCGATGGTCTTTACGCTGGACAACTACGCACGCCTGCTCGATCCGCTCTACTTTGACGTGCTGCTGCACTCGCTCAATATGGCGCTGATTGCCACCGTTGCCTGTCTGGTGCTGGGGTATCCGTTCGCGTGGTTCCTGGCTCGCCTGCCGCAAAAAGTGCGTCCGCTGCTGCTGTTTTTACTGATTGTGCCATTCTGGACCAACTCGTTAATCCGCATATATGGGCTGAAAATCTTCCTCAGCACCAAAGGTTATCTTAACGAGTTTCTGCTGTGGCTTGGGGTTATTCATACGCCGATCCGCATTATGTTCACTCCGAGCGCGGTGATCGTCGGCCTGGTCTATATCCTGCTGCCGTTTATGGTGATGCCGCTTTACTCAAGCATTGAAAAGCTTGATAAACCACTTCTGGAAGCCGCGAGAGACCTGGGGGCCAGCAAGCTGCAAACCTTTATCCGCATCATTATCCCGCTGACCATGCCGGGCATTATTGCCGGATGTCTGCTGGTCATGCTGCCTGCGATGGGCCTGTTCTACGTGTCGGACCTGATGGGCGGGGCGAAAAACCTGCTGATCGGCAACGTGATCAAGAGCCAGTTCCTGAACATCCGCGACTGGCCGTTCGGCTCGGCCACCAGCATTACGCTGACGGTGGTAATGGGGCTGATGCTGCTGGTTTACTGGCGTGCCTCACGCCTGCTGAATAAGAAGGTGGAGCTGGAATGATCGGTCGACTGCTTCGCGGCGGTTTTATGACCGCCATTTATGCGTATCTTTATATTCCGATAATCATTTTGATCGTGAACTCCTTTAACAGTTCACGCTTCGGGATCAACTGGCAAGGGTTTACCACCAAATGGTATGGCCTGCTGATGAACAATGACAGCCTGCTACAGGCCGCTCAGCACTCGCTGACGATGGCGGTATTCTCTGCCACCTTCGCGACGCTGATTGGCTCGCTGACCGCCGTGGCGCTGTACCGCTACCGTTTTCGCGGTAAGCCGTTCGTCAGCGGTATGCTGTTTGTGGTGATGATGTCCCCGGACATCGTGATGGCCATTTCACTGCTGGTGCTGTTTATGCTGCTGGGCGTCCAGCTCGGTTTCTGGTCGCTGCTGTTTTCGCATATCACCTTCTGCCTGCCGTTTGTGGTGGTAACCGTCTACGCGCGTCTGAAAGGATTCGACGTACGCATGCTGGAAGCGGCGAAGGATCTGGGAGCCAGCGAGATGACCATTCTTCGCAAAATCATCCTGCCGCTGGCGATGCCTGCCGTGGCAGCCGGATGGCTGCTCAGTTTTACCCTGTCGATGGACGACGTGGTCGTGTCCTCCTTCGTCACCGGGCCGAGCTACGAAATTCTGCCGTTGAAGATCTACTCAATGGTGAAAGTCGGTGTTTCACCCGAAGTGAACGCGCTGGCGACTATTCTGTTGGTGTTATCGCTGGTTCTGGTGTTTGCCAGCCAGGTTATTGCTCGTGATAAAACAAAATCTCAGGGGACACAGAAATGAAAAAAATGCTTGCCGCTGCGGCACTGGTGCTCGGAATGGGTGCCGCGCATGCTGATGACAGCAAAACGCTCTATTTCTACAACTGGACCGAGTATGTGCCGCCGGGCCTGCTGGAGCAGTTCACCAAAGAGACGGGCATCAAGGTGATCTATTCGACCTACGAGTCGAATGAAACCATGTACGCCAAGCTCAAAACCTATAAAGATGGCGCGTATGACCTGGTGGTGCCGTCGACCTATTTCGTCGACAAGATGCGCAAAGAAGGCATGATCCAGAAGATCGATAAAACGAAGCTAACCAATTTTTCAAACCTCGATCCTGAGATGCTAAACAAGCCATTCGACCCGAACAACGATTATTCCATTCCGTACATCTGGGGCGCGACGGCAATTGGCGTCAACAGCGATGCCGTTGATCCAAAAACGGTTTCATCCTGGGCTGACCTGTGGAAGCCGGAATACAAAAGCAGCCTGCTGTTAACCGATGATGCGCGCGAAGTGTTCCAGATTGCGCTGCGTAAACTCGGCTACTCCGGCAACACCACCAATCCGAAAGAGATCGAAGCGGCGTATAACGAACTGAAAAAGCTGATGCCAAACGTGGCGGCGTTCAACTCGGATAACCCGGCTAATCCGTATATGGAAGGTGAAGTGAATCTGGGGATGGTCTGGAACGGCTCTGCGTTTGTGGCGCGTCAGGCCGGTACGCCGCTGGAGGTGGTCTGGCCGAAAGAGGGCGGCATCTTCTGGATGGACAGCCTCGCGATCCCGGCTAATGCGAAAAACGTCGATGGCGCCCTGAAGCTGATTAACTTCCTGCTGCGCCCGGATGTGGCAAAACAGGTGGCGGAAACTATTGGTTACCCGACACCAAACCTGGCCGCGCGGAAGCTGTTAAGTCCTGAAGTGGCGAATGATAAATCGCTTTATCCGGACGCTGAAACCATCAGCAAAGGGGAATGGCAGAACGACGTCGGTGACGCGAGCCGCCTGTATGAAGAGTATTATCAGAAGCTAAAAGCAGGCCGTTAATGCACAACGGGCGACGCAAGGTCGCCCGTTACCCTTACAGCCCCTTCAGGAGTTTATCCACAAAGGCTGGCACCACCTCGCTGGCCAGACCGTAATGCTTCTCTTCAAACTCACTCCCGACCTGGCTTGGCTCAAGATTAAGCTCCACCGTATGGGCACCTTGCAGTCGCGCTTCGTGAACAAACCCCGCCGCCGGATAGACATGTCCTGAGGTACCAATGGCGATAAAGACGTCCGCCATGGCCAGGGCGCTGTAGATCTCATCCATTCCCAGCGGCATTTCGCCAAACCAGACCACATGGGGACGCAGACGCGAAGGGAACTGACAGCAGTGGCAGCGGTCTTCGTCCAGCACGTCCTCTTTCCACTCCAGCACCTGCCCACTCCATGCGCACCGCACCTTGAGCAGTTCGCCGTGCATGTGAATGATGTTGTGGTTTCCGGCTCTTTCATGAAGATTGTCGATGTTTTGCGTCACCAGCAGAAAACGATCCCCCAGCGCCTCCTCCAGCTTTGCCAGCGCCAGGTGCGCCGCGTTTGGCGCAATCTCCGGCTGCTGAAGCTGGCGACGACGGGCGTTGTAAAACGCCTGAACCAGCGCCGGATCGCGGGCGAAACCTTCCGGCGTCGCCACATCTTCTACTCGGTGTTCTTCCCACAGCCCGTCCGCCGCGCGGAAGGTCTGAATACCGGATTCGGCGGAGATCCCCGCCCCGGTCAACACCACCACTCTGGGTTTATCCATCGCTTCTGGCATCATCCTGTCTCTGAAAAAGATCCGCTGACGCAGGCGTTCACGTAAGCGGCGTTTATTTTTGCGAAAACGGCTGAGTCGACCCTGGCGACGCGACAGCATAGTAACCTCGTAAACTAATCGGTGAGATGAAGGAATGCGGCTCCGCGCATGCCTCCTGCGTCCCCGTGTCGCGCACGCTCAATGCGCGGCACGCGGGCGACCGGCAATAAATGTCGGGGCAAACGCCCGGACAGCTGTTCCGTAATCGCAGTGAAATTTGACAGCCCTCCCCCGATCACCAGCAGATCCGGGTCGACGATGGTCAGGATATTCCCCAGACACACCGCCAGCAAATCAAGATAGCGCTCAACGTGCTCACGCGCCTGCGCGTCTCCCTGCTCCCACAGCGTAATGATTTGAGGGGCCTCAAGTTTCTGATGATAGAAGTGTTCATAAAGCCATGCAAACCCGCGCCCAGAAAGGTAACTCTCAATGCAGCCGTGCTGACCACAGCCGCAGCGGGTAAGCGGGAAATCACGACCAACGACGTCCAGGGCATCCACCGGCAGACGGATATGACCAAATTCTCCGGTAATGTAGCTGCGCCCGGTAATGGGCTTACCGTTAATGACAATCCCGCCACCGACGCCCGTTCCGAGGATCAGCCCCATCACCAACGGATAGCGACGAAACTCGTCGTCCCAGGCCTCTGAGAGAGCAAAACAGTTGGCATCGTTGTCTAAGCGCACGTCGCGCTCAAGGAGAGCAGAAAGATCGGCACGCAGGGGTTTGCCGCTGGCAGCAGGAACGTTGGCGGCATATAGCGTGCCGTCGTCGGTTTCGGGCATACCCGGTATACCAATGCCGACGCTGCCTTTGACGCCAAAGCGTTCATCCGCCTGCGCCACCAGCGCGGCAATGGCGGTTAAAAATTCATCGTAGCTATCGCGCGGCGTAGGCACGCGGGTTTCCCATTGTAGCTTAAGGTCTTTATCGAACACGCCGAGCGCAATCTTGGTGCCGCCAATATCAAATCCGTAATACATGATGCATTCCTCTGTTTGATTCAGCGGCCAAAAGACCGCTAAACCATGACGAAATTACTGGCCACTTAATACCCTCGCCGGATCAATTCGGCTTGCGCGACGCGCCGGATACCAGCTTGCCAGCAGACTCAGTAAAAGTGCTGTAACCAGCACATAAATGACGTCCAGCCAGTGCAGTTCAGACGGCAGGAAGTCAATAAAATAGATATCGCCTGACAGGAATTGATGGCCGATAAGCGCCTCAATCCCGTTGATAATCGGCGTCAGCTGAAGAGACACCACCACGCCGATGACCACGCCGCAGAGGCTACCAAACAGCCCCGCCAGCAAACCGTACCAGACGAAGATGGCGCGAATAAGACCGTCTTTCGCCCCTAAGGTACGCAGCACGGCAATGTCGCCGCTCTTGTCCTTAACGGCCATGACCAGCGTAGAGACGATATTAAAGCACGCCACGCCAATCACCAGCACCATCGCCAGATACATAATCGCGCGGATCATCTGGATATCACGGTACATATACCCGTAAGTGCCGATCCAGCTTTTGATGTAGACATAGTTATTGGTCACGCTGCCAGCGTCACGCACCAGTGTATTGGCGTTGAAAACGTCGTTAACCTTAATGGCAATGCCCGTCACGCTGTCGCTCATATCCAGATACTGGCGCGCATCTTCCAGCGGCACCATCGCGAAGCTGTGATCGAGCTGGCCGCTCAGCTGCAAAATACCAGTGACGTGCAGACGCACGCGCTTAGGCTGCTGCAATTTGTGATCAGCGCTGGCGTTCGGGATCATGATCGAGACCCAGTCGCCCTGCTTCACCTTCAGTGCATCGGCAACGCCTTTGCCCATGATGATCTGCTGTTCGCCAGCCTTAAAGTTTGCCCATGCACCATTTTGCACATAGCGAGGCAGCGCGCTCAGACGCTCCTCCTGACGTGGATTCACCCCTTTCACCTGAATGGCGCGCAGGTTTACCCCGCTCTCTACCAGCCCGGTAAAGTTGATGTAAGGTGCAGCCGCCGCAATGCCGGGTACCTTTTCCACTTTGTTAAGGGCATCACGCCAGCTGGACCACGGCTGGTTAACCGGCTCGATTTCACCGTGGGGTACAACGGCCAGAATGCGGTTATTCAGTTCGCGCTCAAAGCCATTCATGGCGCTTAAGCCCACGATTAGAACCGCCACGCCCAGGGCGATACCGATGGTGGAGATCACGGAGATAAGGGAAACCATCCCGCTCCGGCGACGACCGCGGCTAAAGCGTAACCCAATGAGTAACGATAACGGTGAAGCCATTACTCCGCTCCCATCAGCGTCAGTTCTGCATTCAGACGACCGTCGCGCATTTCCAGCTGACGGCCCATCCGCTTAGCCAGCTGCAAATCGTGCGTGACCACCAGAAACGCGGTTCCCTGCGCGGCGTTCAGTTCGCCGAGAAGCTGGAAAATGCTGTCTGCGTTACGCGCATCGAGGTTACCTGTCGGTTCATCCGCCAGCACCAGGCGCGGGTTGTTGACCAGCGCACGGGCGATGGCCACACGCTGACGCTCGCCGCCGGAAAGCTCAGACGGACGATGATTCCCGCGATGACCCAGCCCTACCGCGTTTAGCATGTCGCTGGCGCGGGCATTGATTTCTGCGGGTTTCTTTTTACCAATCAGCAGCGGCATCGCCACGTTTTCCAGCGCCGTAAAGTCCGGCAGCAGGTGGTGGAACTGATAGATAAAACCCAGCTCACGGTTACGCAGCTCGGCTTTCGCCGTAGACGACATTTTACTCAGCGGCTGCCCGGAAAAGATCACATCGCCTTCGGTTGGCGTGTCCAGCCCGCCCAGCAGGTGCAGCAGCGTACTTTTGCCGGAGCCGGAGCTACCAACAATTGCCATCATCTCGCCTTCACCCACGCTAAAGCTCACATTGTGCAGCACGTCGGTCTGCACAGCGCCTTCCTGATAGCGTTTGGACAGGTTGTCGCACTGCAACAGGGTCTTATTCATAACGTAAAGCCTCAGCGGGTTGAGTGGCGGCAGCCCGCCAGGAAGGATAAAGCGTAGAGAGCAGCGCAATAGCCATCGCGGCCAGCGCAATACCGACCACCTGGAGCGGCTCGATAGCCACCGGCAGCGCCGCACCATCAAGCAGCGCGCCGATAATCGGCATGAGATTGTTGAGCTGGCTGGCGAGCAGCGCACCCAGCGCCGCGCCGAGCAGCGCGCCGATGATGCCAGCGCTGGCGCCCTGAACCATAAATACCGCCATGATCTGGCGCGGCGTCAGCCCCTGGGTTTGCAGAATGGCGACTTCGCCTTGCTTCTCCATCACCATCAGCCCGAGCGAGGTGATGATATTAAACGCGGCAACGGCCACGATCAGGCTCAGCAGCAGCCCCATCATGTTTTTCTCCATGCGCACGGCCTGGAACAGTTCGCCTTTGCGGTCGCGCCAGTCCTGCCATTTCGTTCCTTCCGGTAGCGTCTGCTGGCTAAGGGTATCCACCTTCAGCGGCGCATCAAGCCACAGACGCCAGCCGGTGATATTTCCCGCCGGGTAGCGCATCAGACGCGAGGCGTCCTGAATGTTAACCAGCATCTGGTAACCATCGACTTCGCTGTTCGCCGCAAACGTGCCAATCACGTTGAACAGGCGCTGGCTTGGCAGACGCCCCATCGGCGTAAACTGACTGGCTGAGGGCACCATCACGCGCAGTTGATCGCCACGGTTGACCCCGAGCTGCCCGGCAAGCTGCTCGCCGAGGATGACGTTGTATTTACCCGCTTCCAGGTCGGTTTGTTTTACGTTGACCAGGAACGGCGTCAGCGGATCTTTTTGCGCCGGATCGATACCCAGCATCACCCCGACCGCCACGCTGCGGGCGCTTTGCAGCACCACATCGCCCGTCGTGAGGGGCGCAACGCGCGTGACACCCTGTAACTTCACCGCGCTTTCCGGCAGCTGTTGCGGGTTAACGGAGCCCTGAGTGGAAGAGAGAACGGCCTGCGGCATCAGCCCCAGGATATTGTTTTGCAGCTCGCGCTCGAAGCCGTTCATGACGGAAAGCACCGTCACCAGAGCCATCACGCCAAGCGTAATGCCAATAGTCGAAAGCCAGGAGACAAAGCGACCGAAGCGGTCCGCGGCGCGCCCACGCATGTAACGTAAGCCTATGAAGAGTGCGACAGGTTGATACATGAAATCCGTCTGTTTGCTGATAGCAGACCCACGAGTATATAAGCGAATCCGCTAAGCGTAAATGACTGAAACCGTAAGATTCAGTAATCATTTTTCCGAAAAATTCAGATAAATCATCATGCTACTGACTGAACTTCCGCCATACAGCCTCCACCTTTTCCGAAAATCGTCCTGATACAGACTGTTACCCGTTACATCGGGGTTTCATTTTACAACAATCGACCTTTCGTTTATGGCAACAAGGTCGTCACGCACAATGAAACAAAAAGCATTATGGATTAACCAGATAAAAGGGCTGTGCATCTGCCTGGTGGTGATTTACCACTCGGTGATCACCTTTTATCCTCACCTGGACGGGCTACAGCATCCGTTATCGGGCCTGCTCGCCAAATGCTGGGTCTACTTTAATCTTTACCTCGCACCGTTCCGTATGCCGGTGTTTTTCTTCATCTCCGGCTATTTGATTCGTCGATATATTGACGAGGTGAACTGGCGCACCAGTCTCGACAAGCGGATCTGGAGCATTGTCTGGGTGCTGGCCCTGTGGGGCGTCCTGCAATGGCAGGCGCTGACCCATCTGAATGCCTGGCTCGCCCCCGAGCGTGAACTGGCGACAGCATCCAATGCGGCCTACGCCGATTCCGTTTCAGGGTTTGTACTGGGAATGCTCACGGCCAGCACCAGCCTGTGGTACTTGTACGCCTTAGTGGTCTACTTCACGCTCTGTAAACTGCTGAGCCGCTGGAAACTGCCGATGCTGGGGCTTCTGGCGCTGGCAAGCATCGCCATTAACTTCCTGCCTTTACCGTGGTGGGGAATGAACAGCGTGGTGCGCAACATGATCTACTACAGCCTCGGCGCATGGTACGGCGCGCAGTTGATGACGTGGATGAAAGGGATGAATTTACGCCGCAGCTGGCTGGTACTTATCGCCTCTGGCGCGGTGTCGGTAGTGCTGTGGTTCGCTAATGTTCCTCTGCCGCTCTCACTGCTGTCGATCGTGGTCATCATGAAGCTCTTTTACAGCTTCGAGCAGCGTTATGCCGTTCATCCCAATAATCTGCTGAACGTCATCGGTTCAAACACCATCGCGATTTATACCACTCACCGCATTTTAATTGAGGCGTTTAGCCTGCTCCTGATTCGCGAAATGAATGCGGCGTACTGGCCGATCTGGGCGGAGTTAACGCTGATTCTGGTCTATCCGTTCGTCAGCCTGCTCGTCTGCACGCTGGTTGGACTGGGCGCACGTAAGCTCTCGACCGCCCTCTTTGGCGACCTTTTCTTCTCCCCTCCCGCGCGTCTTACGCCACAGCTCGCCAGCCGCTAACCTACCCTGCCCCCATCCGGGGGCACTTTTCCTCTTGTGCGGTTACGATTTGCTTATGCATAACGATCGAGGATAATAAAGACATTGCGTATCAGTGATATGCCCCAATACTGTTGGTATATCCCCAAGAGACCCTGACATAGCCATGCCTGAACACTATCGTTTTTCCTTGCCTGTAAAAGCAGGTGACCAACGCCAGCTGGGCGAACTGACAGGCGCGGCCTGCGCCACGCTGGTGGCGGAAATTGCCGAGCGCCATCCGGGGCCGGTGGTGCTGGTTGCCCCGGACATGCAAAACGCCCTGCGCCTGCACGACGAAATTCGTCAGTTCACCGACAGTCTGGTATTCAGCCTGGCCGACTGGGAAACGCTTCCCTACGACAGTTTCTCTCCGCACCAGGAGATCATCTCCTCACGCCTGTCGACGCTGTATCAGCTCCCCACCATGCAGCGCGGCGTGCTGATTGTGCCGGTGAATACCCTGATGCAGCGCGTCTGTCCGCACAGCTATTTGCACGGCCATGCGCTGGTGATGAAAAAAGGCCAGCGCCTGTCGCGCGATGCCCTGCGCGTGCAGCTTGACGGAGCCGGTTACCGTCATGTCGATCAGGTGATGGAGCACGGCGAATACGCGACGCGCGGTGCGCTGCTGGATCTCTATCCAATGGGCAGCGACCAGCCGTATCGTCTGGATTTCTTCGATGATGAGATCGACAGCCTGCGCGTGTTCGACGCCGACACCCAGCGCACGCTGGAGGAAGTGGACTCCATTAATCTGCTGCCCGCCCATGAGTTCCCGACGGATAAAACCGCCATCGAACTGTTCCGCAGCCAGTGGCGCGACAGGTTCGACGTGAAACGTGATGCCGAACATATCTACCAGCAGGTCAGCAAAGGCACCCTTCCGGCGGGGATCGAGTACTGGCAGCCCCTGTTCTTTAACGAACCGCTGCCGGCGCTGTTCAGCTACTTCCCGGCCAATACGCTGATTGTTAACACCGGGGATATCGACGCCAGCGCCAGCCGCTTTGAAAGCGAAACGCGCGCCCGCTTTGAAAACCGGGGCGTTGACCCGATGCGTCCGCTGCTGCCGCCGGAAATGCTGTGGCTGCGTACCGACGAGCTCAACGCCGAGCTAAAACGCTGGCCGCGTATGCAGCTCAAAACCGATTCGCTTGCCGATAAGGCGGCGAACACCAATCTCGCGTTCCGGACGCTGCCCGATCTGGCCGTCCAGGCGCAGCAGAAATCCCCGCTCGATAACCTGCGCAAGTTTCTTGATTCCTTCACCGGGCCAGTGGTGTTCTCCGTTGAGAGTGAGGGTCGTCGTGAAGCGCTGGGCGAACTACTAGGACGGATCAAAGTTGCACCGAAGCGCATTCATCGCCTGAGCGAAGCGACCGGAAATGGTCGTTACCTGATGATCGGCTCCGCCGAACACGGATTTATTGATACGCTCAATAACCTGGCCTTGATTTGTGAAAGCGACCTGCTGGGCGAGCGCGTGGCGCGCCGTCGTCAGGACAGCCGTCGCACCATCAACCCGGACACCCTGATCCGCAACCTGGCCGAACTGCACCCCGGTCAGCCGATCGTTCACCTGGAACACGGTGTGGGTCGCTATCAGGGAATGACCACCCTCGAAGCAGGCGGCATCAAAGGTGAATACCTGATGCTGACCTACGCGAACGACGCCAAACTGTACGTGCCAGTGTCGTCCCTGCACCTTATCAGCCGCTACGCCGGTGGCGCGGAAGATAACGCGCCGCTGCATAAGCTGGGCGGCGACGCCTGGTCACGCGCGCGGCAGAAGGCGGCGGAAAAAGTGCGCGACGTGGCCGCCGAGCTGCTGGACATTTACGCCCAGCGTGCGGCCAAAGAGGGTTATGCGTTTAAGCATGATAAAGAGCAGTACCAGCTGTTCTGCGACAGCTTCCCGTTTGAAACTACGCCGGATCAGGCTCAGGCCATAAATGCCGTGCTGAGCGACATGTGCCAGCCGCTGGCGATGGATCGCTTAGTCTGCGGCGACGTGGGCTTCGGTAAAACCGAGGTAGCAATGCGTGCCGCTTTCCTGGCGGTGGAAAACAACAAGCAGGTGGCGGTGCTGGTGCCGACTACCCTCCTCGCCCAGCAGCACTTCGACAACTTCCGCGACCGCTTCGCCAACTGGCCGGTACGCATTGAGATGCTGTCGCGTTTCCGCAGCGCCAAAGAGCAGACGCAAATCCTGGAACAGGCAAGCGAAGGCAAAATTGACATTCTGATCGGCACCCACAAGCTGCTGCAAAGCGACGTGAAGTGGAAAGATCTGGGGCTGCTGATCGTCGATGAAGAGCACCGCTTTGGGGTGCGCCACAAAGAGCGCATCAAAGCGATGCGCGCCGACGTCGACATTCTGACCCTGACCGCCACGCCGATCCCGCGCACCCTGAATATGGCGATGAGCGGCATGCGCGATCTGTCGATTATTGCCACCCCGCCGGCGCGCCGTCTGGCGGTGAAAACCTTTGTTCGCGAGTACGACAATCTGGTGGTTCGCGAGGCGATCCTGCGTGAAGTGCTGCGCGGCGGCCAGGTATATTACCTGTATAACGACGTTGAAAACATTCAGAAAGCCGCCGACAGGCTGGCAGAGCTGGTGCCGGAAGCGCGCATCGCCATTGGTCACGGCCAGATGCGCGAGCGCGAGCTGGAGCGGGTGATGAACGACTTCCACCATCAGCGTTTCAACGTGCTGGTATGTACCACCATCATTGAGACCGGGATCGACATTCCGACGGCGAACACCATCATCATCGAACGCGCGGATCACTTCGGCCTGGCCCAACTGCATCAGCTGCGCGGGCGCGTCGGGCGTTCGCACCATCAGGCCTACGCGTGGCTGCTGACGCCGCATCCGAAGGCGATGACCACCGACGCGCAAAAGCGTCTGGAAGCTATCGCCTCGCTGGAAGATCTGGGTGCTGGCTTTGCGCTGGCGACGCACGACCTGGAGATCCGCGGCGCCGGTGAGTTGTTGGGTGAAGACCAGAGCGGCTCCATGGAAACCATCGGTTTTTCTCTGTATATGGAGCTGCTGGAAAATGCCGTCGACGCGCTTAAAGCCGGACGTGAACCGTCTCTGGAAGATCTCACCAGCCAGCAGACCGAAGTGGAACTGCGCATGCCTTCCCTGTTGCCGGATGATTTTATTCCTGACGTGAATACCCGTCTGTCGTTCTACAAACGTATTGCCAGCGCGAAAAGCGAAGGCGAGCTGGAAGAGATTAAAGTCGAACTGATTGACCGTTTTGGGATATTGCCCGATGCGGCGCGCAACCTGCTGGATATTGCCCGCCTGCGTCAGCAGGCGCAGAAGCTGGGCATTCGTAAGCTTGAAGGCAACGAGAAAGGCGGCGTAATTGAGTTTGCCGAGAAGAACCACGTCGATCCGATGTGGCTGATTGGCCTTCTGCAAAAACAGCCGCAGCATTTCCGTCTTGATGGCCCGACGCGTCTGAAATTTACTCAGGATCTGACGGAACGTAAAATCCGCATGGACTGGGTGCGTAACTTTATGCGTCAGTTGGAAGAGAACGCCATCGCATAACGGTTTCCCCCGCCAGCGCCCGGCTGGTGGGGGACAATTTACAAACTCTTTGCACTTCGCCCGATCTTCCCGACCATACATTCGCCATAATTATCATTAACGCCTTATAAAACAATAACCTTATCATTTGTATGGATTATGATAATGATGATTTCTTCGCGTTTTACCCGCTGGTTAACTGTGGTTGCGCTGGCCGCGACGGTTGCCGTCGCGCTCCCTGCTCGCGCCAATACCTGGCCTCTTCCGCCCGCCGGCAGCAACGTGGTAGGTGAAAACCGCTTTCACGTGGTTGAAAACGATGGCGGTTCGCTGGAAGCGATTGCTAAAAAATATAACGTCGGGTTCCTGGCGCTGTTGCAGGCCAACCCGGGCGTAGATCCCTATGTGCCCCGGGCGGGCAGCGTACTGACGATTCCGCTGCAAACCATCCTGCCGGACGCGCCGCGTCAGGGCATTGTAATTAACCTCGCCGAACTGCGTCTGTATTACTACCCGCCGGGCAAGAACGAAGTGACCGTTTACCCTATCGGTATTGGTCAACTGGGGGGCGATACGCTGACCCCTACCATGGTCACCACCGTCTCTGATAAGCGCGCTAATCCAACCTGGACCCCGACGGCAAACATTCGCGCCCGTTATAAAGCTCAAGGTATCGACCTGCCTGCCGTGGTGCCTGCTGGCCCGGATAACCCGATGGGGCACCATGCAATTCGCCTGGCGGCATATGGTGGGGTTTATCTTCTGCACGGAACGAATGCGGATTTTGGGATCGGGATGCGCGTCAGCTCCGGCTGCATTCGCCTGCGCGATGACGACATCAAAACGCTCTACCGCGTGATCGCCCCTGGCACGAAAGTGAATATCATCAATACGCCGATTAAAGTGTCTGAAGAGCCGGGTGGCGTCCGTCTGGTTGAGATCCACCAGCCGCTATCGAAAAACATTAATGACGATCCGCAGACGCTGCCGATTAATCTGAATGCCTCGATGGTGAGCTTTAAAACGAATGCAAACACCGATGGCACAGTGATGGAGCGGGCGATGGAAGCGCGCTCGGGGATGCCAACCGATGTCACGCGGCATCATGAGGTTGCTCAGCAGTCAATGTAAACGGTAATAACGACAAACGCCCTACATTAGCAGGGCGTTTTTTTGCAGTGGCATAACGGAGGGTTGCGTTACGCTTATTTGTAGATAACTGCGGTACCGTGCAGGGTGTTAGGACCGGTCACAGAGGTGATGCGGAATGATTTCGCACCCATTTCGTCAGCTTTTTGTGCCAGCTGATCTTCCAGAGAGCCGAGGTTAGTCCCGGCAGTGGCAGAGATGGTACCGACTTTCTGCTGGTCTGCTGGAGTGGATTGCACTTCAACAGCAGCGAAGCTTGCGAAAGAGAGTGAACTCAGAACGGCGGCAGCGATGAGGGTTTTAACGTTTTTCATGATTTTATACCTTTGGGCAGATGATGTAGTGGTCGTTAGTTATTTAGTTAACGATCGATAGGTAAATGATAGATGTGATCCAGGTCACACGTCAACCCATTTTTATAATGGTCGTTAAATTAATTTCATTTTCCTTATATTTCATAAAGATAAAATTAAATTATTTTTAAGAAATCACCGCTGGTCGTCGCAGACGTTTATTTTTATAATGACTATTCAACAAAACAACAGAGGACCAACGGCACATGACAACCGATGTCACGCGTTGCGCAAAGAAAAGCCGTGGCCGACCAAAAGTGTTCGACAGGGATGCGGCGCTCGATAAGGCCATGACGCTCTTCTGGCAGCATGGGTATGAAGCCACGTCGCTCTCCGACCTGGTGGAAGCAACGGGCGCGAAAGCCCCTACCCTGTACGCAGAGTTCACCAACAAAGAAGGCTTATTCCGGGCCGTTCTGGACAGATACATCTCGCGCTTCGCGGCAAAACACGAAGCCCAGCTATTCTGTGAAGAAAAAACGGTTGAGCAGGCATTGCAGGATTATTTCTGCGCAGTCGCAACCTGCTTTACCAGTAAAGACACGCCCGCGGGCTGTTTTATGATCAACACCTCCGCGACCCTCGCGGCATCGTCGAAAGAGATTGCCAACACGGTCAAATCGCGCCATGCGATGCAGGAGGAGACGCTCAGCACGTTTCTGGCTCAACGCCAGCAGCGCGGTGAAATTCCGGCGCATTGCCGTCCGCAGGAGCTGGCCCAGTATCTGAGCTGTATTCTACAGGGGATGTCCATCAGCGCCCGTGAAGGCGCGACGCTGGAAAAACTGCAGGGGATTACGCAAATAACGCTGCGCCTGTGGCCTGAACTTCTTAAACTCTGACGCAAAAAAAAAGCTCCTCAGCCTGAGCGCATGAGGAGCTAAGTTCAGAGAACATCTTTTTTACACTTTGTTATTCAGTATCAGCTGACCATTGCTGTCGAGAGGGATCTGCGTACCAGGATCTTTATCCATGCGGATTTTGCCCTGCTGATCGCCAATTTTGTAGGTTACGTCGTAGCCCAACATTTTTTCAGACTTGTCATACACGGTTTTACAGCGCTGCTGCGTTGTGGTGTAGGTATCATTTTCCTGCATCGCACCCTGCACCTGGTTACCGGCATAACCGCCGCCCAGCGCACCAACCACCGTCGCGACATCCTTACCACGGCCACCACCAAACTGATGACCAATCACCCCACCAGCAACCGCGCCCAGCACGGAGCCAGCGATACGGTTTTCATCCTGAACCGGACGACGATGGGTGACAGAAACATTACGGCACTCCTGACGAGGCGTCTTGACCGTCTCTTTGATCGGTGTAGCGGAAACCACCTGCGCATACTGCGGGCCACGATCAAGTACGTTCAGACTGGCAACGGCAGCCACACCTAACGCAGCTGCGACGCCAATCCCTATACCCGCCAACATTGATTTATTCACGGGACTTCCTCCTTTGTTGCAATTGGTAGCAATTTTGCAGCGCAATAAACGCTTCGCCAATAAGATAAAGGATCAAAAAACCGCGGGATGAGCTGGGATAGCGTCTGTTTAAGAGAACTCTTAAGCGTCAGGAGCGAAATGCACAGCATGATGTGCTAAGAATTCCCTCCGGAGAGCCCGGAGGGAGGGAGAAATTAGTGCAGCTTCAGGCGTGGGCGGATAACGCGGTTGATGCGGCCGACCAGCATCATCAGGCCGGTTTTGAAGTAGCCGTGCAGCGCAATCTGGTGCATACGGTACAGAGAAATGTACACGAAGCGGGCGATGCGCCCTTCCACCATCATGGAGCCGCGCATCAGGTTGCCCATCAGGCTACCCACGGTGGAAAAGTTTGAGAGCGACACCAGAGAGCCGTGGTCTTTGTAGACATAGGCTTTCATCGGTTTGCCTTTCATCTGCGCCAGGATGTTATGCAGCACGAGGCTTGCCATCTGGTGCGCGGCCTGGGCGCGAGGAGGCACAAACCCGCCTTCCGGACGCGCGCAGGAGGCACAGTCGCCGATAGCGAAGATGTCCGGATCCCGCGTGGTTTGCAGCGTCGGCTCTGTCACCAGCTGGTTAATACGGTTTGTCTCCAGCCCACCGATATCTTTCATGAAATCAGGCGCTTTGATCCCCGCAGCCCAGACCATCAGGTCGGCCTGGATGTATTCGCCGTCTTTGGTATGCAGTCCGCCCTCATCCGCGCTGGTCACCATGGTCTGGGTCAGCACGCGCACGCCCAGTTTGGTCAGCTCGTTGTGCGCCGCGCCAGAAATACGCGGCGGCAGCGCAGGCAGAATACGTTCACCTGCTTCCACCAGCGTCACATTCAGCGCTTCATTAGTCAGTCCTTTGTAGCCGTAGCTGTGCAGCTGTTTGACCGCATTGTGCAACTCCGCCGATAATTCAACGCCCGTTGCGCCGCCGCCCACGATAGCAATGTTAACCTTGCCGTTAGCACCCATGTTGTTGGTGTACTTCAGGAACAGGTTAAGCATCTCCTGATGGAAACGACGCGCCTGATGCGGGTTATCCAGGAAGATACAGTGCTCTTTTACGCCTGGGGTGTTGAAATCATTGGACGTACTGCCCAGGGCCATCACCAGCGTGTCATAGGCCAGCTTGCGCTCAGGAACCAGCAGCTCGCCTTTATCATCACGCAGCTCAGCCAGCGTGATGGTTTTATTTTCACGGTTGATGTCCACCACCGAACCCAGCTGGAACTGGAAGTGGTGGTTACGCGCATGTGCCAGATAGCTGAGCGCATCCACGCCCTCATCCAGCGACCCGGTCGCCACTTCGTGCAGTAACGGCTTCCACAGATGGCTGTGGTTACGATCCACCAGCGTGATTTTGGCTTTCTTACCGCGACCCAGTTTCTTACCCAGCTGCGTCGCCAGCTCCAGTCCGCCAGCACCACCGCCGACAATCACTATCTTTTTCAATGGCGTAGTCAACGTGACCCCCTCAAATTATTAACCAATTGTTAATTAAAAGTTATATAAATAACCCTTAATTAACAACAGGTTACTGCGCTGAAACCATTCAGATTCATTGAGAATAGCACGTCAGGCGCATTGGTCATACCAAAATTGATATGTATCAAGTTTTGATGGTTTAAAAGTAGACAACTCTGACAAAAAAGAGGCCCGGCACGCTTTCACGTACCGGGCCTTTGTCAGGTTCAGGGAGTTCAGCCCAGCGTTTTAAAGGCCTTAATACGCTGCAAGTGCGGGGAAATATTTTTGAACTTGTGGGTCTGCTCTTCGTCCCAGACAATTTCGTAGTAATGATGCAGAAGTTCGGCAGCGCGGGAGCTGTCCAGCGCTTCATCGTTGCGGGAGAGGATCGCCAGACACCGGTCGCGGTTCTTTTCGCGGAAATTGCTCACGCATTTTGTTGCGATATCGGCGTACTCTTCCGGACGGTCAATCTTGCCTTCCATGTTTTCGTTTGGAAACAGGTTAGGATTAAAAATGACCTGACGGATATCGCACAAAAAACCGATGCGCTCTGCCCAGTATCCCCCCAACCCCACGCCGCAGATCAGCGGACGATCGTCGATATTGAGCTGCAACATTTTGTCCACTTCTTTAAGCAGATGCTGCATGTCATGTTTCGGATGACGCGTGCTGTAACTGATCAGCCGGACATCCGGATCGATAAACTGCAATTGCAGCACTTTCTCATGATTACCAGGACTGTTTGAGTCAAAACCGTGTAAATAAATGATCATCGTCTCACCACGCTACGCCTTCCGGGATGAATTAAAGGGCTGCTTTATGTGCCTGCCAGCGCTCGTTCAGGGCTTCAAGCCGGGCGTTTACCGTTTTCCAGCGCGCCGAGTCCATCAGCTCCTGACGACTAAATGAACCTTTATGATACAATTGTGTAACACGTTCAGCATTGATCGGCGACAGGTTATCCAGCACGCTCACCGCCCCTTTACGATTATTGCAGACGAGGATCATATCGCAACCCGCATCCAGCGAAGCCTGCCCACGTTCGGCATAGCTTCCCATGATCGCCGCCCCTTCCATGGATAAATCGTCAGAGAAAATAACGCCATTGAAGCCCAACTCCTGACGCAGCACGGTTTTAAGCCAGTGCGGAGAGCCGCTGGCCGGACGCGGATCAACGTCACTGTAGATGACGTGCGCAGGCATAATAGCGTCCAGCTTGTTATCGGTAATCAGCGAGCGGAAAACAGACATATCTTTAGCGCGAATGTCTGCTTCCGGGCGCGGATCGCGCGGGGTTTCTTTATGGGAATCCGCCGTCACCGCCCCGTGGCCCGGGAAATGCTTGCCGGTGGTTTTCATGCCCGCATCGTGCATACCGTCAATGAAGCGCGTCGCCATTGCCAGCGCGATACGTGGATCGTCATGATACGAACGCTCACCTATTGCCGCACTAATGTGTCCTACGTCCAGCACCGGGGCGAAGCTGATATCGATATCCATGGCGATCATCTCGCTCGCCATCAGCCAGCCTGCGTCCTGCGCCAGTTGACCGCCCTCTTCAGCACCCAGCAGCGCAGCAAAAGATTGTGCGGCGGGTAAACGCGTAAACCCTTCGCGGAAACGCTGCACGCGTCCACCTTCCTGGTCGACGGCCACCACCAGGCGATTGCGTGACGCCGCGCGGATCTGGCGAACCAGCTCGCGCAACTGCGCCGGATCGTGATAATTGCGGGTGAAAAGAATCAGCCCCCCTACCAGCGGGTGCGCCAGAATTTCGCGCTCTTCCGCATCAAGCTCAAACCCTTCAACATCCAACATTACTGGACCCACACCAACCTCTCTTATCCTTTCGTTTGTAACTGACGCCAGGCATCATTTGCCAGCGCAATAAATTGTTCGTCATCTGTCTGCTGAAGGCGCATTTCAAACCATCCCGCCATCAGCATCAGCACCCACGGACGCCAGCGCGCGACCTGCCGCGCAAGGGTGAGTACATTTATGTTGGCGTTTCGGGCATAGGCGGTTATCAGCTGCACGCGCGAAGCCTCATCAGGCATCCAGACCGCAGCGAGTTCAAGCGCCACGTCACCGTCCCCGGCATATTCCCAGTCGATAAGTTTCTCGCCCGCCGTGGTATGAACGATATTCCCCGCATGGACATCCATATGCAGCGGCGCCAGACGTAACGCCTTCGGCTCTCCCGCTTTACGCAGCCGCTTAAGCTGCGCCAGCCAGAAGGGCGTGCGTCGTCCAGGCGCAGCCTGCTGCCAATAGCTATCCAGTAATGGAAGTAACGTCACCCGCCAGCCCAGACGCGGCTGTCGATGCAGATGATACAGCATGGCTGCCAGCGTGGGCGTATCGGGAAGCTCGCTTTTGATCTCACCCGCAATAAACGCCACCGCCATCCAGTCCCTGATAAAGAGATGAGGTTTCGGGGCAAGGTCGCCGGGAAGGCGCTTCAGGGCGCGGAACTGGCGACGAAAATGGGCGGCAGGCGCGGCGGCATCGTGATGCTGACGTAAAACCAGCCGATGGTCGCCACGCTCAATAATGCAACTCGCGCCGCCAAGCCCGACGGGGGCTTGCGGCGCGATAACACGGTACTGGGGGAAATAACGCGTCTGGACATCCTGACGCGTGCGCTTATTGTTGCGTAACGGCACCTTTACCTGACCAGATAATTTCGCCGGTTTGAACCAGCATTAACTGCATCTGCAACGACGGCGTGTTCACGTTGCCTGTCGCGTTAGAATAAAGGACATACTGCGCACCAACGTTGCGGGCGATACCAATCGCTTTACTGCGCGAACCCAGGCTGTCCTGAGGCGACAGACCAAGCTGTTGCTTGGCGACCGCGAGTTGCTGGGCTGAGACCAGCGTAAATTTACCGTTGTTTGCCAGCGCGTTGCGCAGGGTTTCCGTCGCTTCTCCCGCATTCAGTGAACCGTTTGTACGGTTGTTCACGCTGTCCACCAGCAGCACACTGCCAGGCGTAACGCCCTGTGCCTGCAACATTTTGCCCACCATCGGCTGCATCGCGCCGTTCCAGTCATAGTGCCGCACTCGCGGCGCAGGCTGCGCGGTATCGTCCGGATGTTCGATCGGGCCAGGCTGCGCCGGAATAGTCGGTACAGACGGCACGGTTGGAACAGGTTGCGCCGGTGTTGTTGGCTGTTCCGTTCCCGGCTTCGCCTGATCCACCGGTGCAGGTTCTTCCGTTCGCGTCACACAGCCTGCCAGAAAGAGTGCGAACGCACTCAGGAGCGCATAACGGCTCATTGTTTTAATCAAGGTTCACTCCTTACAAATAAAGATAAAGTCTCACCTTATGTGCACCCAGATAGCTGGCGCTGCCGTAGAGCGTGACCGACGATCTTGCCGGGACCGTCACGCTACGCGGCGCCTCAAGCGGGTGCATCTCAAGACCTCTTACGTCATACCAGTAGAAGCGATAATGCACCGTCACTGGCTCTTGCCTTTCGTTATAGAGCGTAGAGGAGGCAGAAGACTGGATTTCGCTTATGGTCAGCGAAGGCTTTTCCGCCGTGATGCCCGCAGCAAGCACTGAGGACTCCATCACCAGCGTCTGTTCTTCACTGACCGGGATGGCGGGACGCGCGCTGCACCCAACCATAACCAGCGTCACGATCAGCGCTGCAATACGCCCAGTTAACATATTAAAGACCTTTATGTGCCAGCATCGGTCCCAGTGGACGTCCACCCAGAAGATGCATATGAATATGATAGACTTCCTGGCCGCCATGGCGATTACAGTTCATGATCAAACGGTATCCATCTTCAGCAATCCCTTCCTGCTCAGCAATTTTCGCGGCCACCGTAAGCATACGGCCCAGCGCCACTTCATGCTCGGTTTTAACGTCATTGACGGTCGGAATCAGAATATTGGGAATAATAAGGATGTGCGTCGGCGCCTGGGGAGAAATGTCGCGGAAAGCCGTGACCAGTTCATCCTGATAGACAATATCCGACGGAATTTCCCGGCGGATAATTTTACTGAAAATCGTTTCTTCAGCCATGACCTTTTCCTTTTAAGTTTAATCTGGCGTCGTGCGTCCGTTGTTAACACACATTGTCTGTTTTACTGTGTGACACAACACAAGAGTATGAGCGAGTTTCTCCTGTCCTTTCAACCTTCTCCCGTGATTTCTTTCCTGATTATCGCCCATCTGGGTGAAGAGGCATCGCTTTAGGACATTTCTTTTCTGAAACCTGATTTCAGTTCATCCCGAAACATCTGTTTACAGCGTTAATCACAATGCGTATATTTCGCATTTGCATTTTCATGCGCATTTTTAACATAGAAAACGACGTCAGCCCGTGCTAGCGGGACTGTCGCGCACTACCTTCACCATTCACTAAGGGTTTGATGATGTCTTTCATTAATCACACCAGGGATGGGCAACGTCAGCCTGCCGCAACACCTTCGTTGCTGGCCGCCTGCATTGCTATGGCATTGACGCCAACCACCGCTTTCGCTGCTTCAACAGCCGAAGATACCGTCGTCGTTGATGGGGGTTTTGATAACACACAGGATCTTTCTGCCAGCCAGGATCAGGATTACAGCGTAAAAACCACCACCACCGGCACCAAACTGTTGCTGGTTCCGCGCGACATCCCACAGTCCGTCAGCGTTATCAGCCAGCAACGTATGGCTGACCAGAATCTGCAATCCATCGGCCAGGTGCTGACGAACACCACGGGCATTACGGCGCAGGTGCAGGACAGCGACCGTACCGTATTTTACTCACGCGGATTTTTCGTCAGCAACTACGCCTATGACGACCTTCCAACGTCCATCAGTGAAGTGTGGAACTTTGGTGATACCGCCGCCGATACCGCAATTTATGACCGCATTGAAGTGGTCCGCGGCGCCACAGGCCTGATGTCCGGGACGGGCAACCCGGCGGCGTACGTTAATATGGTACGCAAGCATGCGGACAGCCAGGAATTTAAAGGCAACGTCTCCGCCAGCTATGGCAGCTGGGACAAGCAGCGTTACGTGCTGGATCTCCAGGCGCCGCTGGTGGAATCAGGTAAGGTACGGGGTCGTCTGATCACGGGTTATCAGGACAACGACAGCTTCGTGGATAACTACCACTACCGGAAGAAATTCCTCTACGGCGTGATGGATGCAGATGTTACCGACAGCACGACCCTCTCGGTAGGGTATGAGTATCAGGAAAGCCATACCGCCGACCCAACCTGGGGCGGGCTGCCGACCTGGTACAGCGACGGAAGTAAGACCAACTACAATCGCAGCCAGACCGTCGCGCCTGACTGGGCCTATTCAGATAAAGACAGCACCCGCATCTTCGCTAACCTGACCCAGCGTTTCGATAATGGCTGGGAAGCGCACATCAACGGCATGCATGCTGAAACCAACTTTGACTCTAAGCTGATGTATATGTCCGGTTATCCGGATAAAGAGACCGGCGCGGGCCTGGTGGGTTACGGCGGCTGGAACCGCGGGGAACGCAAACAGGATGCGGTCGATGCCTTCCTGCGCGGCGGCTTCGATCTCTTTGGCCGTCAGCACGAGATGATGTTCGGCGGCAGCTTTAGCCGTCAGCGTAACCATTACGACAACACCATGCCGGATGCAGTATACGGCATGGTTGATGTCGGCAACTTTAAGAACTGGAACGGGAACATTGCCGATCCGCAGTGGACGCCGTGGAAACTCTACAGCAAGGATGATATTCGCCAGTCTTCAGCCTATTCCTCTGCGCGTTTCTCACTCGCCGATCCGTTGCACCTGATCCTGGGGGCGCGTTACACCCAGTACAACATTCGCTATAACCCCGCTGGTTCGCCGAATACTCGTCTGGAAAGCACCAAAGATGATGTCACGCCGTATGCCGGCCTGGTGTATGACATCAATGAGGACTGGTCGACCTACGTCAGCTATACCTCTATCTTCCAGCCGCAGGATAAGCGCAATGCCAGTGGACGTTATCTCGACCCTACCACGGGTAAAAGCTACGAAGCCGGGGTGAAGGCAGACTGGTTTAATACCCGCCTCACCACCTCACTGGCGATTTTCCGCATTGAGCAGGATAACGTGGCCAGCAACACGTATACCTACATGCCGAGCGGTGAGTCGATTTATGAATCGCTGGACGGGGTGGTCAGCAAAGGGGTCGAGTTTGAGCTCAACGGTGCACTGACCGATAACTGGCAGCTGACCTTTGGCGCGACGCGTTACATTGCAGAAGATAAGAATGGCAACGCCGTCAGCTCCGATCAGCCGCGCACAACCATGAAGCTGTTCACCCGTTATCAACTGCCAATGCTGCCGGAACTGACCGTGGGCGGTGGCGTAAACTGGCAGAACAAAGTGTGGACGGACGTGGAAGGCGGTCCGGCAGGACGTTCCCGCGCGGAGCAAGGCAGCTATGGGCTGGTGAACCTGTTCAGCCGCTATCAGGTCACCAAAGACTTTGCTGTTCAGGCTAACGTCAACAACCTGTTCGACAAAGAGTATTACGACTACGTCGGATCGTATGTAGTGTATGGCGCGCCACTGAACGTTTCGGTGAGCGCGAGCTACGACTTCTGAGTATTAAGCCCGGTGGCGCTGCGCTTACCGGGCCTACCCATCACGTAGGCCGGGTAAGACGCAGCCGCCACCCGGCCCCCCAAACCGAGTAATAAAAAAGGCAGCCATTCGGCTGCCTTAGTCTCCCCAGATCACAGCTTAGTTGTTGCGGATGTACTCATCCATTTCGGTTTTCAGGTTATCGGATTTCGTTCCGAAGATTGCCTGAACACCAGAACCTGCAACAACGACGCCTGCTGCGCCCAGTTTTTTCAGACCCGGCTGGTCGACTTTCGCAACGTCGGCAACGCTCACACGCAGACGAGTGATACACGCGTCCAGGTTAGTGATGTTCTCTTTACCGCCGAAAGCAGCAACCAGAGCAGGTGCCATTTCGCTGGTCACACCGGCTTTGCTGTCTTCCGTTGCATCTTCACGACCCGGCGTTTTCAGGTCCAGTGCTTTGATCAGCACGCGGAAGACGGTGTAGTACACCACTGCGTAGCCCGCACCCACGATAGGGAACAGCCACAGCTTGCTGCTGTTACCGGACAGAACGATGAAGTCGATCAGGCCGTGAGAGAAGGACGTACCGTCACGCATACCCAGCAGGATACAGATTGGGAATGCCAGACCTGCCAGTACCGCGTGGATGATGTACAGGATCGGCGCAACGAACATGAAGGAGAACTCGATCGGCTCGGTGATACCGGTCAGGAACGAGGTCAGCGCTGCGGAGATCATGATACCGCCCACTTTTGCACGGTTCTCTGGTTTAGCAGAGTGCCAGATAGCAATTGCAGCGGCCGGCAGACCGTACATTTTGAACAGGAAGCCACCAGACAGTTTACCTGCCGTTGGGTCGCCCGCCATGTAGCGTGGGATGTCGCCGTGGAACACCTGACCTGCTGCGTTGGTGTATTCACCAATCTGCATCTGGAATGGAACGTTCCAGATGTGGTGCAGACCAAATGGTACCAGGCAGCGCTCAATGAAGCCGTAGATACCGAACGCCACAACCGGGTTCTGGTAAGCTGCCCACTGAGAGAAGGTCTGGATTGCCGTACCGATTGGTGGCCAGATGAAGGACAGGACCACACCGGTGAAAATCGCGGCCAGACCAGAAATGATCGGCACAAAACGTTTACCCGCGAAGAAGCCCAGATACTCAGGCAGCTTGATGCGATAGAAGCGGTTAAACATATACGCTGCAATCGCACCGGAGATGATACCACCGAGAACACCGGTGTCCGCCAGGTGCTTAGCGGCAATCTCTTCAGCAGGTAAATGCAGTACCAGCGGCGCAACCACAGCCATGGTTTTCACCATGATGCCGTAAGCAACAACGGACGCCAGAGCGGAAACACCGTCGTTATTGGTGAAGCCCAGAGCAACACCGATAGCGAAGATCAGCGGCATGTTAGCAAAAACAGAACCGCCTGCTTCGGCCATCACGTGGGAAACTACGGCTGGCAGCCAGCTGAAGTTTGCAGAACCGACACCCAGCAGGATACCTGCGATAGGCAGTACGGATACTGGCAGCATCAGCGATTTACCGACCTTTTGCAGGTTAGCAAATGCATTCTTAAACATAATTGAGAGTGCTCCTGAGTATTTGTGCTTTTTTTACGTTTTCACGCATTGGCCCGGGGGGAGTACCGCGCCGTGGACAGGACATCTAAGCGCCCTTTATTTATTACACAGAGTAAAATAATTCCCTCTGAGTTTGTTTGACGGCTATCACGTTTCAGTTCAAGACGGCCAAAAAACTTGCAGATATTTACATAAAGCATGTCTGGATGTGTCTAAAAACGCCATCACCGCCCCGAATGAGGCGGTGAACTTTACTCGCTTTAGTTATTAATTACGAGCCTAAAAATAACAGGTGTATCAGACAGATTGCAGGCGGGCGGGGTCGATATGGAACAGACTGGCGAAGTTTTCCGTTGTCACGCGAGCCAGTTCTTCAATACTGACACCTTTCAGAACGGCCATATACTCAGCGACATCCCGGGTCATCGCTGGCTGGTTCTCTTTGCCACGATGAGGCACCGGCGCCAGGTACGGGGAATCGGTTTCCACCAGAATACGATCCAGCGGAACATAGCGCGCCGCATCACGCAGTTGCTCAGCATTACGGAACGTGACAATCCCCGAGAACGAGATATAAAAGCCCAAATCAAGCAGCTTACCCGCCGTTTCTCTGTCTTCTGTGAAACAGTGTAGTACGCCACCGCAATCCGTCACCTTTTCTTCCCGCAGGATACCCAGCGTGTCGGCGCGCGCATCTCGGGTGTGAACGATAACCGGCTTATTCAGTTCCCGGCCAATGCGGATGTGGTTACGGAAGGATTCCTGCTGGCGAGGTTTCGTTTCCGGAGTGTAGAAATAGTCCAGGCCGGTCTCGCCCATCGCCACTACGCCCTCTTCTGCGGCAAGACGGCGTAAATCCTCAACGTCGTACGCTTCATCCTGATTCAGCGGATGCACGCCGCAGGAGAAGACGACATTATCGCGCTCGCCTACCAGTTCACGCATGGAGCGGTAACCCGGCAACGTGGTTGCCACGGCCAGGCAAAATTTCACATCGCGCGCGGCGGCTTTCGCCAGCACGTCGTCCACATTTTTATGCAGGGATTGATAATCCAGGCCATCGAGATGGCAGTGTGAGTCGACTAAAAACATAATGTCTCTCTCAGAGGTGGGAAACCGGCGGTATGACACCCGGTTGCAGGTAGTGTTCGATACGCAGTAACTGGTCAGTCAGTAAAAGCTCGCGATTGAGACCGGTTACCGTCAAAAGTTGTTCACGACTCTGGCAGATATCATGAAGGATAGCGTGCAGCGACTGCCCTGACAGGCGATTCGCCAGCGTGGTGACCAGCGCCCACACGTCAGGGTTAGTCAGAAGCGTAGCCCCCTGCTGAATTTTGAGCGCATCCAGCAGCAGCGCGGCCAGCCAGTGCAGCCGTTCCGGAGCCTGATCGCTGTTCAGCGCTGGCAGCACGCTCAGCCAGTCATGGATGTCGAGGGCTGATTCAACCGCACGACACAGCGTTTCACGCTGGGACCACACCTCGGGCTGTAATAAGGCCAGCGCAGCCGCAGGCGCACCGCTGCACAGGCGCAACGCTGAGAGCGCCGCGTCTTGTGACACCGTCACTTCCCGCTCAAGCCAGGCGAGTGCCCAGGATTCCTGAGGGACAGCAAGGTGGTGAAGACGGCAGCGACTGCGCAGCGTCGCCAGCAAGCGTTCCGGCTCGCGGCAGGAGAGGAAAAACCAGGTGTTTTCTGGCGGCTCTTCCAGGGTTTTTAACAGCGCGTTGGCTGCGGCTTCCGTGAGCAGCGCGGCATCTTTCAGCCACACCACTTTCGCCCCCACCAGACGCGCATATTCGTACAGTTTCTCACTGACCTCACGCACCGCGTCGATACCGAGCGTATTTTTGCCCTTCTCAGGTTCGAGGGTGTAATAGTCAGGATGCGTGCCCGCCTGCATGAGCTGGCAACCCCGGCACTTACCGCAGCTTTTATGTCCTTCCGGCTGTTGGCACATCAGAAAGCGGGTGATGGCGTAAATCAACGCATCATCACCCATTCCCGGCAGCGCCTGGATCAGTAACGCATGATGCCCCCGACCAACCTGATAGCTGCCGATCAGCTGTTCAAAGTGTGGGCGCAACCATGGATACCATTTCATGCCTGCTGCTCCTGTAGCCACTGCGTAACGGTCTGCTGAATATCACATGTAACGTCTTCAAGGGATTGCGTCGCATCGATGGTACGAATGGTCTTGTCCTGCCCGGCCAGTTCCAGATAACGCGCACGGGTGCGGTTAAAGAAATCAAAAGACTCCTGTTCGATGCGGTCCAGTTCGCCGCGGGCACGGGCGCGCTTCAGGCCCACCTCAGGGGTCACGTCCAGATACAGCGTCAGGTCAGGACGGAAATCGCCCAGAACCGCGTCGCGAAGCGTAGCCAGCATGGCCTGATCGATACCCCGGCCACCGCCCTGATACGCCTGGGTTGAGAGATCGTGGCGATCGCCAATCACCCATTTGCCTTCTGCCAGAGCGGGTTTGATCACCGTCTCCACCAGCTGAACGCGCGCCGCATAGAACATCAGCACTTCCGCTTTGTCGGTAATAACTTCATCGCCAACGGATTTGATATCCAGAACCAGGCTGCGCAGTTTTTCCGCCAGCTGCGTACCGCCCGGCTCGCGGGTGAAGACCATGTCGGCGACGCCAAGCGATTTCAGCGTATCCACCACCACGTTACGGGCGGTGGTTTTGCCCGCCCCTTCGAGTCCCTCAATGACAATGTATTTACTGCGCATTTTTTTCCTTAAGTGCCTTCAGATAGTCCTGAACGGAGCGATTGTGACTAGCCAGGTTGGTATTGAACGTATGCCCCCCTTTTCCGTCAGCCACAAAATAGAGATACGGCGTTTTGGCCGGGTGCGCGGCGGCCTTCAACGATGCTTCACTCGGCGTCGCAATCGGTCCAGGCGGCAGGCCGCTAATCACGTAGGTATTATACGCCGTTGGCGTTTCCAGATCTTTTCTGGAAATCCTGCCGTTGTAGTTTTCGCCCATGCCGTAGATGACGGTAGGATCGGTTTGCAAACGCATGCCGATGCGCAGACGGTTAATAAACACCGAGGCAACCTGGTCACGTTCGGCAGCAACGGCCGTCTCTTTCTCGATGATCGAGGCCATCGTCATGAACTGGTTTTGATCTTGATAAGGCAGGCCCTCTGCTCGCCCTTTCCAGGCAGCGTCTACCGCCGCGACCATTTTGTTGTGCGCTCGCTTCAGAATTGCCACATCCGTCGTGCCTGCCGTATACATCCACGTATCGGGCCAGAACCAGCCTTCCACCCACTCGGGATGTTCGAATTTTAAGGCGTCTGCCACGGTCTGGTAGCGGTCATCTTTCAGCGTATGCTTGATGTACGGCGCGTCACGCAGTTGCCTGAGATAATCGCTCAGACGCATACCTTCCACAAAACGCAATGGGAACTGGGCTTCTTTACCACTCTCCAGCAGTTGCAGCATCTCGCGCACGGTCATGCCAGGGGTGAAACGATAGGTACCGGCCTTGAAATGGGACAGGTCCGGCTGAATACGCAGCAGCCACTGGAATACGCGTGGACGATTGATAATTTTGTCGTCATACAGCTGCTGACCAAGCGCCTGCCGCCCGGTCCCCGCTTTCAGGGTAAAAATCGTCTCGTCTTTAATCAGGATCTGACTTTCAGCCAGCTGACGGACTTTCCACACTCCCGCTCCGCCAGCGATTCCGAACGCAACGATAAGAAGGAGGACAAAGCGTAACATTTTCTTCATGACTACCTGGTTTGCTCACATAACGGGGCCAGAAACTGGAACAGCTCGCGGGATGACCAGCACTTGCGGTCATAAGCGCGAACGGGGACAACGGGCATCAGCGCATTGCAGATAACAACTTCTTCGGCAGCCAGCAGCGCCTCTTCCTTAGCGTTAACTTCGACAACGCGAAAGCCTGCGCGTGCCAGCTGTTGCAAACAAAACTGCCGCATAATGCCGTTGACTCCGGCCTGCTCCAGCGAAGGCGTGAATACGTCACTGCCCTTCCGCCAGAGTAAATTAGCCGCACAGCATTCCGTAATGTACCCTTCGCTGTCAAGAACCAGCGCCTCCCCGGCCTCCGTCTGCTCAAGATGAGTACGAATAAGCACCTGTTCAAGACGGTTAAGATGTTTTATGCCAGCGAGCATCGGGTTTCGCCCCAGACGTACCGGGCTAAGCGCCAGGACTACGCCCTCTTCACGCCAGTGCGCGTAATGGGAAGGATAATCTGAAACGGAAAGGATCCGCGCAGGATGCTGGCAGGCAGAGCCGCTATAGCCCCGACCACCGCTGCCGCGGCTGATAATGACTTTCAGGACGCCGCTTGCTTTCTCTGACGCCAGCCGACGCATTTCACTTTCAAGAATGTCCCACTGCGAGAAGGGGATCAGTAATGCTTCGCAGGCTTTTTGTAAACGAAGGATATGGGCCCCGAGCAGGCACACGCCACCGTCGAGAATACGCGCGGTCGTGAAACAGCCATCGCCAAACTGGGTCGCCCTGTCGCTTGCCGGCAGCATTTCTTGCTCAAGGCCATTAATTAAAAACATAGTGGCTCCTTATGCATGGAGGCTCAGTCTGGCAGGATGTGGGTAGCCGGACAAGGGGATATCACCTAATAAAAAAGGCCCGGCAAGCGGACCTTTATTATTGTCAGCGACTAACCAGACTCAGACCTTTTTGAAGATCAGGGAACCGTTAGTCCCACCGAAGCCGAAGGAGTTACACAGGGTGTACTCCATACCGCTAACCTGGCGCGCTTCGTGGGGAACGAAGTCCAGATCGCAACCTTCATCTGGATTATCCAGGTTGATGGTTGGCGGTACAGCCTGATCGCGCAGCGCGAGAATAGAGTAGATTGATTCTACTGCACCCGCCGCACCCAGGAGGTGACCGGTCATGGATTTCGTGGAGCTCACCAGTACACGGCTGGCAGATTCGCCGAAGATAGACTTAACCGCCTGCGCTTCTGCTTTATCGCCCGCAGGGGTAGATGTCCCGTGCGCGTTAACGTAGCCAATCTGTGCCGGCGTAATGCCCGCATCACGGATGGCGTTTTCCATCGCCAGCGCAGCACCTGCGCCGTTCTCTGGAGGAGACGTCATGTGGTAAGCATCGCTGCTCATGCCAAAGCCAACAACTTCAGCATAAATTTTCGCGCCACGTTTTTTCGCGTGTTCGTACTCTTCCAGTACGATCATGCCTGCACCGTCACCCAGCACGAAACCATCACGGTCTTTATCCCACGGACGGCTCGCCGCCTGAGGATTATCGTTTCGGGTAGAGAGCGCACGCGCTGCACCGAAGCCACCGACGCCCAGCGGGGTACTGGCTTTTTCAGCACCGCCCGCAACCATAGCATCTGCATCGCCGTACGCGATGATACGCGCGGCCTGGCCGATGTTATGCACGCCAGACGTACAGGCTGTCGCGATTGAGATGCTTGGGCCACGCAGGCCGAACATAATGGTCAGGTGACCTGCCACCATGTTTACAATCGTAGACGGAACGAAGAACGGGCTGATTTTACGCGGGCCGCCATTCACCAGAGATGTATGGTTTTCCTCGATCAGGCCAAGACCGCCAATCCCGGAGCCGATAGCAGCGCCGATACGGGTAGCGTTCTCTTCCGTAATCTCAAGGCCAGAATCCTGCATGGCCTGAACGCCAGCGACAATTCCATATTGAATGAAGGCATCCATCTTGCGCTGTTCTTTGCGCGAGATGATCTCTTCACAGTTAAAATCCTTTACTAAGCCAGCAAATTTCGTTGCATAGGCGCTAGTATCGAAATGGTCGATTAGGCTGATGCCGCTCTGACCGGCAAGGAGAGCTTTCCAGGTGGACTCTACGGTATTGCCGACAGGAGACAACATGCCAAGTCCGGTCACAACTACACGACGCTTAGACACGTTTGTCCTCCAGGGAGGGATAAAAAAAGAGATTCGTGGGACTACAAAAGATAAAACTCAGGCGGTCGAATGACCGCCTGGAGATGTTCACTTACGCCTGGTGACCGTTGATGTAATCAATGGCAGCCTGAACGGTGGTGATTTTCTCAGCTTCTTCGTCCGGAATCTCAGTATCAAACTCTTCTTCCAGAGCCATTACCAGCTCAACGGTGTCAAGAGAATCTGCGCCCAGGTCTTCAACAAAGGAAGCGGAGTTCACAACTTCTTCCTGCTTAACGCCCAGCTGTTCGCCGATAATTTTCTTAACGCGTTCTTCGATAGTGCTCATACTCTTAAATTTCCTATCAAAACTCGCTTTCGCGATGGTTTTCGTAGTGTATAAAATGTTGAAAAATTTGCAACTAAATCCCGGCAGGTCTTACCACGATTTTACGTTATTTTGAGGCCATTTGCCCAAATAACGCAAATATTTTCGATCGTGATTAAACCATGTACATCCCGCCGTTGACGTGGAGGGTTTCACCAGTGATGTAACCCGCTTCGTCAGAGGCTAAAAATGCAACCGCGCTGGCGATTTCTTTAGGGTCGCCAAGACGACCCGCTGGAACTGCCGCCAGCGTACCCGCACGCTGATCATCGGTCAGCGCACGCGTCATGTCCGTTTCAATAAAGCCCGGAGCAACAACGTTTACAGTAATTCCGCGGGACGCGACTTCGCGCGCCAGCGACTTACTGAAACCGATCAGACCTGCTTTCGCCGCAGCGTAGTTAGCCTGACCAGCATTTCCCATGGTACCAACCACAGAACCTACAGTGATAATACGTCCATGACGCTTTTTCATCATAGCGCGCATTACCGCTTTTGACAGACGGAATACCGATGACAGGTTGGTTTCGATAATATCGTTCCACTCATCATCTTTCATTCGCATCAACAGGTTGTCGCGAGTGATCCCGGCATTATTGACCAGAATATCCACTTCGCCAAACTCTGCGCGAATATTTTCCAGAACAGATTCGATAGATGCTGGTTCAGTCACATTCAGTACCAGACCTTTGCCGTTCGCACCCAGATACTCGCTGATGGCCTGTGCGCCATTCTCGCTGGTCGCAGTCCCGATCACCGTCGCGCCGCGCGCAACCAGTGTTTCAGCAATAGCACGCCCGATACCGCGGCTTGCGCCGGTCACCAGGGCAATTTTTCCTTCAAAACTCATGGTATTCCTCTTTTATTGCGAGAGTGCCGCTTTCATTGCTTCCGGCTCGTTAATCGCCGAGGCAGTCAGGGTGTCTACAATACGTTTTGTCAGACCGGTAAGTACCTTACCTGGACCGACTTCATACAGATGTTCAACGCCCTGAGACGCCATAAATTCAACGGTTTTGGTCCACTGAACTGGGCTATAGAGCTGGCGAACCAGCGCGTTACGGATAGCCTCCGGCGCGGTTTCGCACTTCACATCGACGTTATTCACAACGGAAATCGTCGGTGCGTTAAAGGTCATTTTTTCCAGCTCAACCGCCAGCTTATCGGCAGCGGGCTTCATCAGCGCACAGTGAGACGGCACGCTCACCGGCAGCGGCAGTGCACGTTTTGCACCCGCAGCTTTACAGGCAGCGCCTGCACGCTCAACCGCTTCTTTATGACCCGCGATAACTACCTGGCCTGGCGAGTTAAAGTTTACCGGAGAAACGACCTGACCTTCAGCAGATTCTTCACAGGCTTTAGCAATAGAAGCATCATCCAGACCGATGATGGCAGACATGCCGCCCGTGCCTTCTGGCACCGCTTCCTGCATAAACTTACCACGCAATTCAACCAGACGGACCGCGTCAGCGAAGGCAATCACCCCTGCGCAGACCAGCGCAGAGTATTCACCCAGGCTATGACCCGCCATCAGCGCCGGCGTTTTGCCGCCCTGCTGCTGCCATACGCGCCACAATGCGACGGAGGCTGCCAGCAGTGCCGGTTGAGTCTGCCAGGTTTTGTTAAGCTCTTCAGCTGGGCCCTGCTGGGTCAGCGCCCACAGATCATAACCCAGCGCGTCAGAAGCTTCACGGAAAGTCTCTTCAATAACCGGATAGTTTGCTGCCATTTCAGACAACATCCCAACAGTTTGTGAGCCCTGTCCCGGGAACACAAAAGCAAATTGCGTCATTTTTTAATCCTTATCCTAGAAACGAACCAGCGCGGAACCCCAGGTGAACCCACCACCAAAGGCTTCAAGCAAGACCAGTTGGCCCCGTTTAATTCGTCCATCGCGTACCGCTTCGTCAAATGCGCACGGTACCGATGCCGCAGAGGTGTTGCCGTGGCGATCAAGCGTCACCACAACGTTATCCATAGACATGCCCAACTTCTTCGCCGTCGCGCTGATAATACGCAGGTTAGCCTGATGCGGTACCAGCCAGTCGAGTGCGGCGCGATCCAGATTGTTCGCTTCCAGCGTCTCATCAACAATGTGAGCGAGTTCGGTCACGGCCACCTTGAACACTTCATTACCCGCCATTGTCAGGTAAATCGAACTGTCCGGATTAACGCGATCGGCGTTAGGCAGCGTTAACAGCTCGCCGTAGCGACCGTCAGCGTGCAGGTGCGTGGAGATGATGCCTGGTTCTTCGGACTGCCCCAGCAGCACCGCGCCCGCGCCATCGCCAAAAATAATGATTGTGCCGCGATCGGTTGGATCGCAGGTACGCGCCAGCACATCAGCACCGATCACCAGCGCATATTTTACGGCACCCGATTTAACATACTGATCGGCGATGCTCAGCGCATAGGTGAAACCCGCGCACGCCGCTGCAACATCAAATGCCGGGCAGCCTTTGATGCCGAGCATGTTCTGCACCTGGCACGCTGCGCTTGGGAAGGCATGCGTGGCAGATGTTGTCGCCACCACAATAAGCCCGATCTGTTCTTTATCAATGCCAGCCATCTCAAGCGCTCGCTGAGCGGCTTCGTAGCCCATGGTGGACACAGTTTCGTCTGGCGCGGCGATACGACGTTCACGGATACCTGTGCGCGTGACAATCCACTCGTCAGACGTATCTACCATTTTTTCAAGATCGGCGTTGGTACGCACTTGTTTTGGCAGGTAGCTGCCGGTACCTAAAATCTTCGTATACATGTACGCTCAGTCACTTTTAGCTAATACAGATCCCAGGCGAGCGGCAATCCTCTGAGGGACTTGTCGCTGCACCGCCTGCACTGCCTGTTCAATCGCGACGGTAAATGCTCGCTGATTGGCGGCGCCATGACTCTTAATCACGATGCCGCGCAATCCTAACAGACAGGCGCCATTATACTGGTCGGGGTTGAGGTGACTGAATCGCCGCGTCAGGCTTTTTTGTAACCAACGCTTTAATAAAATCAGCCACCAGGACCTTTTTTTACCTTCTCCCTGCGATTTCAGCAGAGAAAGGAACATTCGTACGACCCCTTCCATGGTCTTCAACGTCACGTTTCCGGTGAAGCCATCACACACTAATACATCCGTTTTGCCCGTCAGCAACTCATTGGCTTCGAGATAACCAATATAGTTGATGGAGGGAACCTGTTTGAGTATTTCCGCAGCGTCGCGGATACTGTCCAGGCCTTTGGTCTCTTCTTCACCAATATTCAATAACGCAACGCGGGGATTGGTAATCCCGACCACGTCTTCTGCCAGCACCGACCCCATCACGGCAAACTGAGCCAGCATTGTACTATCACAATCTACGTTAGCGCCCAGATCGAGCACCACCGTTTTGCCCTTCTGCTGATGCGGTAACACCGTCACCAGCGCCGGACGCTCAATGCCCTCAATCGGCTTGAGCAATAATTTCGACAGTCCCATCAGCGCGCCAGTATTTCCCGCGCTGACGCAAGCCTGCGCTCGCCCTTCTTTCACCAGCTCCAGCGCCATGCGCATAGAGCTGCCGCGGCTATTACGAATAGCCTGCGATGGCCGGGCATCACTGGCAATAACTGACTGCGCAGGAATAATCTGCAGACGCGAACGTTGTTCAAAGTCAGCTTTTGCAAGTAATGGCGTGATTGTGTCGGGATTACCGACTAAAAGAAGTGTGAGTTGCGAATTAGAATTCAGTGCCTGCAATGCTGCAGGCACTGTCACGGTAGGGCCAAAATCTCCCCCCATGACATCTAACGCCAGGGTTAGACGTGTCAAGGTATCGTCGCAGCCTGGTTCGGTAAACTCCCCGTTTTCACGGGGAAGTTCCTCACTAAGCCTAATCACGCTGACGCGTGATTACTTAGTGATAACCTTGCGGCCGCGGTAGAAACCGTCAGCGGTGATGTGGTGACGCAGGTGTTTCTCACCAGAAGTCTTGTCTACAGACAGGCTGGTAACTGCGGTCAGCGCGTCATGGGAACGACGCATGCCACGTTTGGAACGGGTTGGTTTATTCTGTTGTACGGCCATGGACCTTACTCCTCAATTACTTACGCTTTAAGCTGGCTAATACGGCAAATGGATTTGGTTTTTGCGCTTCATCAGGCAGTTCCCCAAAGACCATGTCCGCCTCGGACACTTCACAGTGTTCAGAATCATGCACCGGAACGACTGGCAGGGAGAGGATGACTTCATCTTCAACCAGCGCCAGAAGATCGATTTCACCGAATTCGTTAACCTCAATCGGTTCATACGCTTCCGGGAGTGCTTCAGCCTGTTCGTCAGAACGAACCGGACTGAAACAATACGTTGTGTGAACATGCTGTACAAACGGTTTCCCGCAGCGCTGACATTCGAGCGTTACCGTCACCTTTGCATCACCGGTTAAAACGGCGAGGCGCTGGTTGTCGATAGCGAACGACATGGAGCACTCTACATCACTGTCCACACTGACTACAGATTCGGCAATACGCTCAGCCTGATCGGAAGAATAGATTCCTTCGTAATCGAGGCGTTTTTGAGCCGTACGAACCGGATCAAGAGTCAGGGGTAATTTTACCTTTTGCATAGGGCGCGCATATTAACTTTGTAACGTCATAGAGTCAAAGAAAAAGGCAACCAGAGCTGCCTTTTGCCAATTATTCGCACACATTGCGGCCTGTAGTTTAAAATGGCTGGCATCGATACGCTATATCTGGTGATAAAAATATGCCAAATCTCGTCCTTGCTTCCACTTCACCTTATCGCCGAATGCTGCTGGAAAAGCTCGGGATCCCGTTTGAATGCGCCGCGCCGGAGGTGGATGAAACGCCACAGCCGGGCGAGTCACCGCGTCATCTGGTGACCCGTCTCGCGAAAGAGAAAGCACAGTCGCTGGCCGTACGTTACCCCGCTCATCTGATTATAGGCTCCGATCAGGTTTGTGTGCTGGGCGGCGAAATCACCGGTAAACCGCATACGGAAGAAAACGCCTGCCAGCAGCTTTTGCGTGCGCGAGGCAGTATCGTGACCTTTTATACCGGCCTGGCGCTTTATAATTCCGCCTCCGGTCATCTGCAAACCGAGTGCGAGCCATTTGATGTGCACTTCCGTCATCTCAGCGAGGAGGAGATTATGGATTACGTGCGTCGGGAACGTCCTCTGAACTGCGCAGGGAGTTTCAAAAGTGAAGGACTGGGAATTGCACTGTTCGACAAGCTGGACGGGCGGGATCCCAACACGCTGGTGGGGTTGCCGCTGATTGCGCTCTGCCAGATGTTAAGGCGAGAAGAGTGTAATCCGCTGACGATGTGATTTTTGCCCAGCAGCGCTTCGCTTGTATGGGCCTACGGGTTTCGTAGGCCGGGTAAGCGCAGCGCCACCCGGCACATAATCAGCCGCGCAGAACTTTCAGGCAGCGTTTCAACTGATCATCCAGCGGCGCTTCAATACGGATAACTTCACCGGTATTAGGATGGGTAAACTTCAGCGCTGCCGCATGCAGGAACAGACGCGACAGCCCCGTACCCGCCAACTGCTTATCAAACTCGCGATCGCCATAGCGATCGTCGAACGCAATCGGATGGCCTGCAAACTGGGTATGGACGCGAATCTGGTGAGTACGCCCCGTCACCGGACTACAGCGCACCAGCGTTGCAAATTCGTAGCGCTCTTCTACTTTAAATCGCGTCTCAGACGGTTTCCCTTCCTGATTTACACGAACAATGCGCTCACCGCTTTGCAGAATATTTTTCAGCAGCGGCGCCTGCACCACTTTCACGTGGGACTGCCACTGGCCGCGCACCAGCGCCAGATAATCTTTCTGCATCCCTTTTTCGCGCAGCTGTTCATGCAGGGAACGCAGTGCAGAACGTTTTTTCGCCACCAACAGCACGCCTGAGGTATCACGGTCAAGACGGTGAACCAGTTCGAGGAAACGCGCTTCCGGGCGCAGCGCACGTAAACCTTCGATCACGCCGAAGCTCAGACCGCTCCCCCCGTGTACCGCCGTTCCGGACGGTTTATTCAGCACCAGAATGTGGTCGTCCTCATAAAGGATAACGTCGCTCAAAGCCGCGACTTTTTGCAGCTTCGGAGAAACGACCTCTTCTTCACGCTCTGCAACACGTACCGGTGGAATGCGGACTTCATCGCCCGCCACGAGCTTGTACTCGGGCTTCACACGTTTTTTGTTCACCCGCACCTCACCCTTACGCAAGATGCGATAAATCATACTTTTTGGCACACCCTTCAATTGGGTGCGCAAAAAATTATCGATACGTTGCCCCGCCTCGTCGTCGGCGATGGCAACCATTTTTACGGCTGGAGTCTCTGTTTTCATGGTTGGCGATTCTAAATAGCGTCTGACATTAGCGCCACTCATTTTTCTATGCTTATATTTACTTTTATCCGGACCACTCCCCTTTCGCGCAATCGATTTGGTGGTTATTAAACCAATCACCCCGTTGAAGTGAAGAAACTGTGAGTAACCGGGTGATAATTGGTAAAAGTCATCTTGCTATAACCCGGCGAGCAGTGGAATAATGAATCCGTTTTCCGCGTTAAATCCGGGTTTTGTAAGGATGTCGACGGAATGACCAATTTTGTCTGACCGATCATCCACGCAGCAATGGCGTAAGACGTATTGATCTTTCAGGCAGTTAGCGGGCTGCGGGTTGCAGTACTTCCCGGTATAAGGATTGTTCTCTGGAGAGTTTTCCCAGGCAATTCCCCTGATAATTGCGCTGTGTTTCCCTATGAAATACAGGCAACCGACACTCTGCGCCTCTTAAGCGAGCGACAACCGTGAGGTTGGCGACGTGAATAGACACGAGGCCATCGGTTCATACCCCGGAAAGCGTCACCTTGCCCGCAGCTTTGTCGTCAATGTAAGAATAACGAGTAAGTTACGATGAAAAGAATGTTAATCAACGCAACTCAGCAAGAAGAGTTGCGTGTCGCCCTTGTGGATGGGCAGCGCCTGTACGATCTGGATATCGAAAGTCCTGGACACGAACAGAAAAAAGCGAACATTTACAAAGGCAAAATCACCCGCATTGAACCAAGCCTTGAAGCTGCATTTGTCGATTACGGTGCTGAGCGTCACGGTTTCCTTCCTCTCAAAGAAATCGCCCGCGAATATTTTCCTGCAAACTACAACTCCCATGGCCGTCCGAACATCAAAGATGTTCTGCGTGAAGGTCAGGAAGTTATCGTCCAGATCGATAAAGAAGAGCGTGGCAACAAAGGCGCCGCGCTGACCACCTTTATCAGTCTGGCAGGAAGCTATCTGGTATTGATGCCAAACAACCCGCGTGCGGGTGGCATCTCTCGCCGTATCGAAGGCGATGACCGTACCGAGCTGAAAGAAGCACTGGCAAGTCTTGAACTGCCAGACGGCATGGGCCTTATCGTGCGCACCGCAGGCGTTGGCAAATCTGCCGAAGCGTTGCAGTGGGACCTGAGCTTCCGCCTGAAACATTGGGAAGCCATCAAGAAAGCGGCAGAAAGCCGTGCTGCGCCGTTCCTGATCCACCAGGAAAGCAACGTCATCGTGCGTGCCTTCCGTGATTATCTGCGTCAGGACATCGGTGAAATTCTGATTGATAACCCGAAAGTGCTTGAGCTGGCTCGCCAGCACATCGCCGCACTGGGTCGCCCGGATTTCACCAGCAAAATTAAACTGTACACTGGTGAAATCCCGCTGTTCAGCCATTATCAGATTGAATCCCAGATCGAGTCTGCCTTCCAGCGTGAAGTGCGTCTGCCGTCCGGCGGTTCTATCGTTATCGATACCACCGAAGCGTTGACCGCCATCGACATCAACTCCGCGCGAGCAACTCGCGGCGGCGACATCGAAGAGACCGCCTTCAACACCAACCTTGAAGCCGCTGATGAAATCGCCCGCCAGCTCCGCCTGCGCGACCTGGGTGGTCTGATCGTTATCGACTTTATCGACATGACCCCGGTTCGCCACCAGCGTGCGGTTGAAAACCGTCTGCGTGAAGCGGTGCGCCAGGATCGCGCGCGTATCCAGATCAGCCATATTTCTCGCTTTGGCCTGCTGGAGATGTCCCGTCAGCGCCTCAGCCCGTCTCTGGGTGAGTCCAGCCATCACGTCTGCCCGCGCTGTTCCGGTACAGGTACCGTGCGTGACAATGAATCTCTCTCCCTCTCTATTCTGCGTCTGATTGAAGAAGAAGCGCTGAAAGAGAACACCAAAGAGGTTCACGCTATTGTTCCAGTGCCGATTGCCTCCTACCTGCTGAACGAAAAACGTGCAGCGGTGAGCGCAATCGAAGCGCGTCAGGGCGGCGTTCGCTGCATCATCGTGCCAAACGACGAGATGCAAACCCCGCACTATCACGTGCTGCGCGTGCGCAAAGGCGAAGAGACAAGCACCCTCAGCTACCTGCTGCCGAAGCTGCATGAAGAAGAAATGGCGCTGCCGTCTGATGAAGAGCCTGCCGAGCGTAAACTGCCTGAGCAGCCAGCTTTAGCGACCTTCATCATGCCGGAAGCACCGCCAGAAGCGACGTTGGAAAAACCAGCGGAAAAACCTGCTGTGCAGAAAGTGGCTCCTGCCGCGCCAAAAGCGCAGCCTGAGCAGCCTGGTCTCCTGAGCCGCATCATCGGTGCGCTGAAAAAAATGTTTGCCGCCGAAGAAGTTCAGCCTGAGGAGCCGAAAGAAGCGCCAAAAGAAGCGAAACCAGAGCGTCAGCAGGACCGTCGTAAGCGTCAGAACAACCGTCGCGACCGCAACGACCGTGGCGATCGTAATGAGCGCCGTGATAATCGTTCCGATAACAACGAAGGTCGTGAACAGCGCGAGGACAACCGTCGCAACCGTCGCGAGAAGCAACAGCAGAACGTTGAAGATCGTGAGATTCGCCAGCAGGCGGGCGATGAGTCCGAGAAGAGCAAACAGCGTGACGAGCAGCAGCCTCGCCGCGAGCGTAACCGTCGTCGTAACGATGACAAACGCCAGGCTCAGCAGGAAGTCAAAAACCTGAATCGCGAAGCGCCTGTAGAACAGCAGGACACTGAGCAGGAAGAGCGTACTCAGGTTATGCCGCGTCGTAAGCAGCGCCAGCTGACCCAGAAAGTACGTGTGGGTGTTGTTCAGGCCGAAGAAAACGACGTTATCGCGGTTGAAGCGGTTGAAAGCACAACGGGTACTCAGGTTGCGAAAGTTGACCTGCCAGCCGTAGTGGAAAATCAGGTTGAGCAGGACGAAAGCAGCGAAAACCGTGATAACGCAGGTATGCCGCGTCGCTCCCGCCGTTCTCCACGCCATCTGCGCGTGAGCGGTCAGCGTCGCCGTCGTTATCGTGACGAGCGTTACCCGACCCAGTCTCCAATGCCAATAACCGTGGCGTGCGCGTCACCTGAGATGGCATCCGGTAAAGTCTGGATCCGTTATCCGGTTGCACGTCCGGAGCAGGCTGTTGAAGAACAGGCTGTTACCGAAGAGGTGATTGCACCGGTCGTCGCGGTGGAAGACGTCGTGACTGAAGCGGCAACCGTGGTCGAACCGCAGGTTGTTGAAACAGCGCCGCCGCAGGCTGTGGAAGTGGAAACGACCCATCCTGAAGTGATTGCTGCGCCGGTTGATGCCGCACCGCAGATCATTGCCGAAGAAGATACCGTGGTGGCTGAAGAAGTCGCGGAAGACGCTAAGCCTGTATCCGCAGCAGAAGAGCCCGCAGACGTTGCCGTCGAAACGGTGACGGAAGAGGTTGTTCAGGACGTCGAGATTCAGGTTGAACCTGTTGTCGAAGAGGTCAAAGCGCCTGAAGTGAAATCTGAGCCGGTTGAGATCGTTGAAGCTGTAGCGCCTGCTCACATTGCTACCGCGCCAATGACTCGTGCCCCGGCACCTGAGTACGTGCCTGAAGCACCACGCCATAGTGACTGGGTTCGTCCGGAATTCAACTTCGAAGGTAAAGGTGCTGCCGGTGGTCACAGTGCGACGCACATGGCTACTGCCCCAGCTACTCGTCCTCAGCCTGTTGAATAACGCACGCTAAGACTGAAAGCCGACCTTCGGGTCGGCTTTTTTATGGCTGTTGCAGGGGCTTTCTCATACCGGTGACCTCCGGCATTATCTGCCGCATCAGCTCCAGAAAACGCCGCAAGCGCGCCGGATAATAGCGTGACCAGGGATAAACCAGATGTACCGGTAGCGCTGCTGGCTGCCACTCTGGCAGTAAATGCACCAGTCGCCCTTCCCGAATATCATCCTGTACCGTCCAGCTGGATACCACCGCCACGCCTAGCCCGGTGAGTGCCGTATTGCGCGCTACATACAGGCTGTCGGTACTCAGGCGTGGCGTAATGGTAACTCTCGCCGGGGTGGGTGTTGCCTCGTGGAAGAGTTCCACATGGCGTTGATAAAAAGAGCTGATTGCAATCCAGGGGAGATGTTGCAGATCGTCCGGCGTGTTAACCGCGGGAAAACGGGCAAGGAGTGCCGGTGACGCTACCACAGAGCGCGGCACTTCAGCCAGTAGCACAGACACGGTTGCCGGATCGACTTCCACGCCCACCCGAATAGCACAGTCAAGGTTGTCGCCGAGGAAATCAACCGAGCGATCGTTAAGCATCCATTCGATTGAGAGTAGCGGATAGCGCTGCAAAAATTCGGTTAACGGTTTTAGTAGCTGATCCTGGCCAAACGCGTGAGGCGCGCGCACCCTCAGCACCCCGACTGGTTCATCTTCCGTCTGCCCCACCTCGTCTTCCAGCGCCAGCCAGCTGTCAATCACCCGTCTGGCATGCTGATAGCAACGTTCACCGTCATCGGTCAGCCGTGTCATATGGGTTGTGCGCAGCATCAGACGCACGCCCAGCATGGTCTCAAGCGACTGCAACCGTCTGCTCACCGTGGCCTGGGTTGTTGCCAGCTGACGTGCCGCCGCAGAAAGGGACCCCGTCTCCACAATGCGAACAAAGGTTCGCATCAGTTCTACACGATCTATACGCTCAGTCCGTTTCATATCATTTGCACCTATACGCTACACGTATAAGCGTTTTACCACCGCGCCCGCTACCGTCGCAAGGCGTACTGATAAAAAATAGCCGCACACGACGAATAAGGAACATCTTATGAACACAACCGCCACCCGGGCCGTAAGCCGCTGGGTAATCTTAATGCTGGCGCTCGGTGCGGGCTTCAGCGTGGCATCCATCTATTATGCCCAGCCTCTGCTGCCGCTGATGGGCTCAGACCTGCACCTGAGCATCGAAGGCATGGGCATGGTCCCGACGCTCACCCAGGCGGGTTATGCCTTAGGTATCCTGTTTCTGCTCCCGCTCGGCGATCGTTATGACCGCAGAACGTTGATCCTGATAAAAAGTGCAGCTCTGGCGCTGTTCCTGCTGAGTTGTAGCCTGACCGGACAACTGCACTCCCTGCTGCTCGCCAGCCTGCTGATTGGCATGGCCGCCACCATGGCGCAGGATATTGTCCCGGCCGCAGCGATCCTCGCGCCGGAAGGCAAACAGGGAAAAACAGTCGGCACGGTGATGACCGGCCTGCTGCTGGGGATTTTGCTCTCCAGAACCGTGAGCGGCGTGGTGGGTGAAGCCTTTGGCTGGCGAGTGATGTATCAGCTGGCCGCCGCAAGCATTGCCTTTATCGGCGTGGTGATGTGGGCCGTACTTCCCCGCTTCGCCGTTCATTCCACGCTGAGCTACCCGGCACTGATGCGCTCCATGGAACACCTCTGGCGTCGCTACCCGGCGCTGCGTCGGGCTGCGCTGGCTCAGGGTTTTCTGTCGATCGCTTTTAGTGCGTTCTGGTCGACGCTGGCGGTCATGCTGCTGGAACGGTATCACCTTGGCAGCGCCGTGGCGGGTGGTTTTGGTATTGCCGGAGCCGCAGGCGCGCTGGCCGCACCGCTGGCAGGCGGTCTGGCCGATAAGCTGGGCGCCGGTAAAGTGACCCAACTGGGTGCCGCGCTGGTGACCCTCTCGTTTGCTCTGATGTTCCTGATGCCAGCCCTGGGTGTACACGGCCAGTTGCTCCTGATTGCCCTCTCCGCGGTCGGTTTCGATCTCGGTTTGCAGTCCAGCCTCGTGGCGCACCAGAACCTGGTCTACAGCCTTGAGCCGCAGGCCCGTGGGCGCCTTAACGCCCTGCTATTTACCGTCATTTTCATCGGAATGGCGCTGGGTTCGGCATTAGGCAGCAATATCTATACGCTGGCAGGCTGGACGGGCGTGGTAGCACTGGCAACCCTGTGTGGTGCCATTGCGCTGGCTATCAGAGTGATTGAAAGCGCCCGGGTGGTGTCCGCTCAGGCAGAAAGTGTGTAAAAAAAATGCCCAACCCGGACGGGTTGGGCAGTCAAAACATGCCCAGTTTCAAGACATGTCAAACAGGTCAGAGTCTTATCTGTTCATCTGGAACAAAGACATTCCCTGCATATCGCTAAAGGCTTTATACGAGGCCTGCAACGCCGCCTGCTGCATGGTGTAGGACGAAATCACCGAGTTCCAGTCTACGTCAACCAGGTCGCTCATCTGCTGAGTCTGGCCCAGCGCGCGGTCTTCACCCAGAGAATCCAGCTTGCCCAGCTCGTCCAGCTTGATGCCGAGGTCCGCGCGAACGGTCAGCACGTTGTTGAGGGAGTTGCTCAGGCCACGGTTGGCTTTATCAATAGCCGCCGTAAATGCTTCAGCCTTCGTTTCGTCATCGCCAATCGGCTTATTCAGCGCTTCAATTGCGGAGTCGAGGATCTTGAACAAATTCGTTTCCGGCGTACTACCATCTGGCTCTGGCTTCGCATTGCTGGTGAAGCTATCGAAAACTTCAGTGCCCGTATGGCTGATTTGCATCGTGCGCGCAGAGTCAACCTGCTGGCTGATTGGCGTTCCGCCGCCCTTATAATCACCCGTAGCCTGGTCGAAAGCCGCCGCTTCGGTTTTGTAACCGGAAAAAATATAGCGACCGTTACCGTCCGTGCTGTTAGCCAGGTTCATGAGCTGATCGCGAATACCTTGCAGGTTCGTTGCCAGCGAAGCGCGGTCATCGTCACTTAACGTACCGTTGCCCGCATTGACAATCTTTTCCTGAGCAGCCTGGATAGCGGTTGTCACTTGCGATAACACGTTTTCTTCCAGCGAAACTTTCGTCGTAGCGAAGGAGCGCGCCAGCGCATACTGGCTATTTTGCGTTTGGGCCTGAGAGAGCACAACGGCCTGCGAAGCGGCAATCGGATCGTCAGACGGACGGTTGATACGCTTCCCCGTAGACATCTGCTCGCCGTAGCTGAGCCAGAGGCTTTGGGAGTTCGTCACGCCGCGCATGCTTTGCTCATACATCATTTGAGTACTAATACGCATTTTTATGCCTCAGCCTTAGCGGATATTGATCAATGCATCAAACAGCGTGCTCGCCGTTTGCAGCACCTGCGCATTCGCCAGATAGTACTGCTGATAGCGTTGCAGGTTGCCATACTCTTCATCCAGGTTAACCCCGGAGATTGACTGCTGTTGTTTGGTCAGCTGCGTAACAACGTTAACTTTGGTTTCGCTGCTGGTTTTCAGCGACGCCGTGGTGCTGCCCACCGTACTGACCAGCGCGGCATAAGCATCGTTAAAGGTTTTGTTCCCCCCCACCAGCTTGGCGCTCTGCAAATCCAGCAGCTTTTGGCCATTGGTATTGTCGCTTTCGCCGCTTCCTTTCGCGGAAGCCATCGCCAGTTTGGATTCGTCGCTGATCGCAACGTCCATATTCACGATAACGTCATTCACCGGCTTCACGATAAAGCTGTCTTTATTATTGGCCGAGCCGCTAATGTTGACGTTGAGGCCATCAAACGAAAGATTACCGCTGGTATCCGGCATAGCCGTGAAGCTGGTGTTGTCTGACAGACGGGTGATGGTCCAGTCGGTACCGTTGTACTCAACTTTGTAGTTTGTCGCCTGGACCTTGGTACTGTCCGTCATCGTTGCCGTCACGGACGCGCTTCCGGTGTTCTTACCGTTACTCAGCACTGCCGGGGAGCCAAAATCAAACAACTTGCCGCCTGCGTCCCCGTTGGCATCAAAGCCCGCCTGGTGCTGGGTATTCATGGCATCCGCAAACGCCAGCGCCATCTGGTTAAGCGTATTTCGCGCCTGATCCAGATCCTGAGAACGGAACGTTAACAGCCCCCCAAGCGACCCCGTGGTGATCTGTTTTTCTGAGATCTCCACGTTGCCTGCTGCGGCATCCACATACGCAATCGTTGTACGTGCAGGGTCCGCGCTGGATTTCACCGCAGCCAGCTGGCTGGCGTTGCTGCCCTGTACCAGGGTGTAGCCGTTGGCGATAGAGATGTTGTAGGTGCCGCTGTCCTGTACGGTCACGTCCACACCGACAATTTTGTTCAGTTCGCTCACCAGCTGATCGCGCTGATCGAGCAGTTCGTTCGGGGATGCGCCCGCCCCTACGCCAGTCAGCCGGGAAATCTGATCGTTAAGGTTGGCAATCTGCTTCGCATAGTTATTGATCTGATCGACGCTGGTAGAAATCGCCGTATTGACCTGCGCATCCTGATCGCGGAGATATTGATCGTTAGTTTTGAACTGGTTTACCAGACCATCTGCCTTCCCGAGTACCGTCTGGCGTGCAGCCGGATCTTCTGCGTTACTCACCAGCGTTTGCAGGCTTTTAAAGAAATCCTGGAGGTTGGCAGAAAGCGAGTTCGTGGTATCCGACAGCACGTCGTCAATTTTCGACATCTGCTGGTAGCGAGTGGTCAGGCCGCTGCTCTGGTTCTGCGCCGCGCGCAGCTGGTTGGTAATAAACGCATCATATTCACGCTGAACGCCGGAGACATAGACCCCGTTACCCACCCAGCCGCCGCCGGTCAGGGTGCTGTTTGATGCGCCCAGAATGGTAGTCTGGCGGGTATAACCTGCCACGTTGTAGCTTGAAATATTATTACTGACGGTATTGAGTGCCGACTGCGCAGCACTGAGGCCACTCATGGCGCTGTTAATCAAACTGGACATGGGGGTTCCTTTTATACGTTCAGACACGAGTCCTGATGAAGGTTATCGGCAACCTCCACCGGGACTTGAGAACTTTCAGAACAGATTTTCGAGATCTGTGCTATACGCTTTGCTGACCTTCTCAGACATGGATTTCAGCTGCTGGATCATGCTGGTCAGCTTGCGTGCATAGTTTGGATCGGTCGCGTAGCCGGCATTCTGCAATGCCTGAGCGCCCTGCTCTGGCGTGGTGGCCTGGGTCACGGCGGTGTAGCGCGGATTCCGGCTCAACAGCCCGACATAATCCGACAACGCTTCCAGATACGAGCTGTAGACGCGGAATTTGGCTTTCACCTTCACTGCCGCACCGTTCTCATATTCGGTGGTGGTAATTTCCGTGGTCGGCCCCTTCCAGCTGGAAGTGGCCTTCACGCCAAAGATGTTGAAGCTCGGCTCGCCGTTCTCCCTGCGGATCTGACGTTGCCCCCAGCCCGACTCCAGCGCCGCCTGCGCCAGAATCAGATGGTGTGGCACGCTGCTTTCTTCACTGGCAAGACGCGCCGGCAGGGAGAGCTGCGCCAGGAAGTCTTTGCTGTCGCCGGAGAGCGGCTCGTCACGCGCTTCTGTCGGCTTCGGCATCGCCTTACGCACCATCTGCGTCAGCGCCTGATTTTGATAACTGGTCACCTTTTCCAGATCAAACATCAGCGGCACCTGCGGCGGGGCCTCTTCAGGCGGGAGCCCCTGAGCGGCTGCGGTCTGTTTCACAATCATGTCCGCCAGGCCGAGCCCCTTTCCGGCGGTCATTTGCTGGGCAATCTGCTGATCGTACATGCTGGTGTAAAGCCGTGTGGAATCGCTGCTGAACATGCCATCTTTCGGCAGGGTTTCACGCATGCTTTTCAACATCATCTGCACGAACATGCCTTCCACCTGACGGGCAACCGGGCGGATATTCGCCGCCGGATCCTTGCCCGCTTTGGTTTTGAGCTCGTTGAGCGACTGGGCATCCCAGGCGGCACTGGTCAACAGTTTGCTATCGGTCAGCATTTAGATGATTTCCAGTTTAGCGCGCAGGCAGCCTGCACTTTGCATGGATTGCAGAATGGACATCAGATCCATTGGCGTTGCACCCAGCGCGTTCAGGGCACGTACCACGCTGTTCAGGTTGGCGCTGGAGCGCACGCTCTGCAACGATCCGCCGCTCTGTCGTAAATCAATCTGCGTTTGCGGGGTCACTACCGTCTGACCGCCACCAAACGGGGTATCCGGCTGGCTGACGTTGGCCGAGCGGTTAACCGTGACGGAGAGATTGCCCTGCGCCACGGCGCAGCTGTCCAGCGTCACTTCGCGGTTCATCACCACCGATCCGGTACGGGAGTTGATAATGACTTTTGCATCCTGCACCGACACGTTCACTTCCATATTCTGGATATCGGCCAGCATCCGCACCTGGTTGCTGCTACCGGTTGACGTGCGGATCTGCACGGTGCGGGCATCCAGCGCGGTGGCGCTGCCGTAACCCCGGCTGCGGTTGATGGTGTCAGCAATCTGCTGCGCCATCGTGAAGTCTTCGTTATTCAGTTGCAGGTTAATGGTGTTGCCGGTGCCGAACTGGGTCGGCAGCTCACGTTCGATGATCGCGCCGTTGGTAATACGTCCCCCGTTCAGCTGGTTCACCTGCACGCTGCTGCCGCCCGCCGACGCACCTGCCCCGCCAACCAGAATGTTGCCCTGCGCCAGAGCATACACCTGGCTGTCGACGCCTTTCAGCGGCGTCATCAACAACGTACCGCCGCGCAGGCTTTTGGCGTTACCCATCGACGAGACAACCACGTCGATGGTTTGCCCCTGACGCGCAAAGGCCGGATAAGACGCGGTCACCATCACCGCCGCCACGTTTTTCAGCTGCATGTTGGTCCCCGCCGGTACGGTAATACCGAGCTGAGAGAGCATGTTGTTCAGGCTCTGGGTGGTGAACGGCGTCTGGGTCGTCTGGTCACCCGTCCCATCCAGCCCCACCACCAGGCCGTAGCCAATCAGGGAGTTTTCGCGCACGCCCTGCACGCTGGTGAGATCGCGAATGCGATCGGCCTGCGCAACGGTAGCGACCAGCGACAGCGCCACGGCGAAGAGAAATTTATACATAGGTCACCTCGCTTACATCGGCGATAAGTTAAGGAAGAAGCGTTGCAGCCAGCCCATATTTTGCGCTTCGTTGATGTAGCCGTTGCCGACGTACTCAATGCGCGCATCCGCCACCTGTGTGGACGGTACGGTGTTGGTGCCGCTGATGGTGCGAGGGTTAACCACACCGGAGAAGCGAATGAATTCCGTACCCTGGTTAATGGCGATCTGTTTTTCGCCCACCACGTGCAGGTTGCCGTTCACCAGAACCTGGTCAACCGTTACCGTCAGCGTTCCGCTGAAGGTATTGCTGGCGTTCGCGCCACCTTTACCGTTAAAGGTGTTGCCGCCGGAGGCTTCCACATCCGCACGGGCGTTGCCGAACAGCCCTTGCAGATAGCGCGGTACGGTGTCGAAGCCAAAATTGGTTTTGCCGTCGCGGCTGGCGTTCGCCGACGAGCTCTTGCTCGCGCTGACGTTTTCCTGCAACACAATGGTCAGCGTATCGCCGACGTTACGCGGACGACGGTCTTCAAACAGCGGCTGATAACCGTAGTTAATCGGCTGCGCGGTCTGGAAAATAGAGCCGTTCACCACCGGCGAGGGGCCGGGAACGGGTTGGGCGGTAGTCGCACCCTGTACCAATGGTTTAGACGGGATCCAGGCACACCCGTTGAGGGTGACAGCCAGAACAGTCAGGATCGGATAACGAAACGCCGCGTTTTTTTGCATTGCCTTCATCTTCGAAAACAGGGAGCCGGTGCGACGTTTACCGCACCGGGCTACACCTTAGAGTTGCGTCAGTTTTTGCAGCATCTGGTCGGTCGTCGACACTGCTTTACTGTTAATTTCATAGGCGCGCTGGACCTGGATCATATTCACCAGCTCTTCCGCCACGTTAACGTTCGAGGTTTCCACATACCCCTGGTACAGCAGCCCCGCACCGTTCAGGCCGGGGGTACTTTCATTTGGCGTGCCGGAAGACTGCGTTTCGGTGTAGAGGTTCTCACCGATGCTTTCCAGTCCGGTATCGTTCATGAAGGTCGTCAGGTTGAGCTGACCAACCTGGACCGGCGCGGCCTGACCTTGCTGAGTGACACTGACGATACCGTCACGGCCAATGGTGATGCTCAGCGCGTTCGCCGGGATGGTGATCGCAGGCTGAACCTGGAAGCCGCCCGCCGTCACCAGCTGACCATTCTGATCCACCTGGAACGAGCCATCGCGGGTATAGGCGGAGGTCCCGTCAGGCAGTTGCACCTGGAAGAAACCCTGACCTTTGATGGCAACGTCTTTGCTGTTGTTGGTCTGGGACAGGTTGCCCTGGCTGTGCAGACGCTCGGTGGCGACAGGGCGTACGCCGGTACCAATTTGCAGACCGGACGGCAGCGTGGTTTGCTCAGAAGACTGCGCCCCTGGCTGACGAATCGTTTGATAAAGCAAATCTTCGAAAACCGCACGCTGGCGCTTGAAACCATTGGTGCTGACGTTTGCCAGGTTGTTGGCAATTACATCCATATTGGTTTGCTGTGCGTCCAGACCGGTTTTCGCGATCCATAAAGAACTGATCATAGGGAGTCCTGTTAACTCATAGCCAGAAGTTGGTTAGCCTTGCCTGCGTTTTCATCGACGCTGCTGATGATTTTCATCTGCATTTCGAAGCGGCGGGCGCTGGCGATCATGTCGGTCATGGCTTCGACCGGTTTGACGTTACTGCCTTCCAGCACGCCGGACATCACGCGGATGGTCGGGTCGGCCTGTAACGTGGCGCCACGCGTGGCCTGCGCCGCCTGGGTCAGACGGAACATCCCGTCATCACCACGCTGCACTTCGTTGCCTTCCGCTTTCACCAGCTTCAGACGACCGACAGGCGCAACGGTGTTCGCCGGGTCGCCCGGATTCAATGCCGAGATCGTCCCGTCTGCCGCAATGGTCAACTCTGACCCTTCCGGCACCGTCAGCGGACCGGCTTCGCCCATCACCGGATGCCCCTGAATCGTCAACTGTCCGGTGGCGCTCACCTGAATGTTACCGTTGCGGGTATACCCTTCTGCGCCGTCAGCCGTTTGCACCGCCAGCCAGCCGTCCTGCTGAAGGGCAACGTCCAGCGGACGCGCGGTGTAATCCATCTGGCCTGGCGTCATGTCGGCGCCCGGCGTGGAGGCGGTGACCAGCGTACGCGTGGGCAATGACAGCCCTTCTACCGGCACCGCACGCAGTGCGTTGAGCTGTGCACGAAAACCAGGCGTGGAGGCGTTCGCCAGGTTGCTGGCGGTAACAGCCTGCTGATTGAGCGTCTGGCTTGCAGCCCCCATCGCTGTATATATTGCGTGATCCATTGCGCTTTCCCGTCAGCTGCTTAACGCAGGTTAACCAGCGTGTTGAGGATCTGATCCTGGGTTTTGATGGTCTGCGCGTTGGACTGGTAATTACGTTGCGCGACGATCATGTTCACCAGCTCTTTACTCAGATCGACGTTGGAGGCTTCCAGCGCACCGTTAGTCAGCGTGCCGAAGTTACCGGAACCCGCGGTTCCCAGCAGGGCAACCCCGGAAGACTGCGTGGCAGACCAGACGTTATCCCCTTCGGATTTCAGGCCTTCGTTGTTGGCGAAGTTTGCCAGCACGATCTGGCCCAGCACCTGGGTCTGTTCGTTCGAATAGTTACCGACAACGGTACCGTCATCGTTGATCTGGTAGCTCACCAGATCGCCCGGCTTATAGCCGTTCTGGCTCGTCGCCACGATGTTGTTCGCACCGGTGTTCTGTTGCATGGAGCTCTGGAAGCTCAGAGAGAACTCGGCAGGCTCCGCACCGCTAATGATGCCAGTAGTAATGTTGATAGCTGGGGTGGCGTTTGGCGTAGCGCTTATCACGCCAGCAGCGTCGTAGTTATAAACACCCGCCAGGTTACCGTTACTGTCGAAGCTCATCTGTGCCGCTTTTTTTGAAGGAGAACCCGCTACGCTGCCATCCTGGGTATACACATCCCATTTGTTGTCAGTTGTTTTGACATAGAACAGGTTCATGTTGTGCGCATTACCCTGGCTGTCAAACACCGTCACGGTGCCTTTCTTGTTGTAAGAGTCAGGGTTGGCCGGGTCGAATGCGACGGTTGGCGCGGTATCGGTGGAGTTCAGGTTGATCTGCTGAGAGGCCGTGGTGGTGGACTTCGCCGCCATCAGCGTCGTTGGGATGGTGATCGCCTGCGGATTCGCACCGGTTTGCACCGTCGGCGGCGTGCCGGCAACCGGATAACCGGTTAACTGTAGCCCCTGCATGTTCACCAGGTTACGGTTTTCATCCAGCTTGAACTGGCCGTTGCGGCTGTAGAACACGGAACCGTTGGCATCCACCATACGGAAGAAACCGTTCTGGCTGATGGCGACATCCAGACCACGACCGGTGTTGGTGGTCGTCCCGTCGGTGAAGTCCTGGGTGATACCCGCAACCTTCACGCCCAGGCCCACTTTAGAGCCTGCAAACATATCTGCAAAAGACGCAGAACCGGATTTAAAACCATAGGTCGCGGAGTTGGCGATGTTGTTGCCAATGACGTCCAGGTTGGTGGCCGCAGCATTCAGGCCGCTGACCGCTTGAGAAAAGGCCATGACTTACTCCTGATAAGTATGAAGGCTTAGATAATCTGCCGAACTTCGTCGAGTGTGGTGGTACCGGAGGTACCCAAATCCAGTTTGTTGCCATCGCTACCTTTGATGACGCCCTGAACCAGGGCAAACTGTAGCGGCTGAGCCACCAGCTGCGTGGTGCCGTTGCTGGCGCTAATCGCAACCTGATACGAGCCGTTAGGCGCTTTAGTGCCGTCGGTCAGGCTGCCATCCCAGGTAAAGGTATGAACGCCCGCTTTAAGCTCGCCAATCTCAATCGTGCGCACCACGTTGCCGCTGGCGTCTTTGATGGTGGCGGTGACTTTGTCGGCCGGTTGCTGCAACTCAACGCCAAATGGCGTCGTGGTGGTGGTGGACGTGCCATCGGTGTTGCTGGTGCCCGCCAGAATCGTGGTCCCCGGGATCATCACCCCGTGACCGATCAGGTTGGCGGCCTGCAAGGACTGGCTGTTATCGATTTGACCGGAGACCGAGCCGAGCGTGGTGTTCAGTTTCTCAATGCCGCTGACGGTACTGATCTGCGCAAGCTGCGTGGTCAGTTCGTTATTCTGCATCGGATTGGTCGGGTCCTGATTTTTCAGCTGTGCCACCAGCAGGGTCAGAAAGCTGCTCTGTAAATCGGAGGCATTGCTCCCGGTGAGGGAGCTGGAACCGGTTGCACTACTGGTGCTGTTGACGCCGGTATTTGTCGGGTCATTCACGTTTACGGCGATGGACATGCGTGTCTCCTTTACTGGCCGAGAGTGAGTGTTTTGAGCATCATGCTCTTCACGGTATTAAGCACTTCGACGTTTGCCTGGTAGCTGCGTGACGCGGACATGGAGTTCACCATCTCCCCGACCACATCCACGTTCGGCATTTTCACGTAGCCGCTGGCATCCGCGAGCGGGTTGCCTGGCTCGTAAACCAGCTTGTCGGGCGCCTGGCTCTCAACCACGTCCGCCACTTTCACGCCGCCCGTTGCCGCACCCGGTGCAGCATCAACCTGGAAGACAACCTGTTTAGCGCGATACGGTTGTCCGTCAGGTCCTGTCACGCTGTCGGCGTTGGCCAGGTTACTGGCTGCCACGTTCAGTCGTTTGGACTGCGCCGTTAATGCCGAACCGGCGATATCAAAAATATTCAGCAAGGCCATTTACTAATTGCCCCCCTGCAGGACGGTCATCATGCCTTTGATTTGCCCGCCGAGTAGCGTCAGGCCTGTCTGGTATTGCAGGCTGTTATCGGCAAACTGTGTGCGCTCCCGGTCCATGTCGACGGTATTGCCGTCAAGCGAGGGCTGATCGGGGACACGATAAAGTAAGTCAGTTGTTGGCGCGGTCATCGCCTGAGCGGGAATATGCCGTGAGGATGTCAGGGCAAGTGAGACACCCGTCCCTTCGGCACGTCCACGCTCCATCACTTTTTTGAGTTCACTGGAAAAATCAATATCGCGCGCCTGATACCCGGGGGTGTCCGCGTTGGCGATATTGGCGGCTAAAATTTCCTGCCGCTGGGCGCGTAAGTTGAGCGCTTCCTGCTGAAAACGTAACGCGGCGTCGAGTTTATCGAGCATGTCTCCTCCGCTGATGAGAAAATTTCAGTTCACAGCTTAAATCTCACCCCGTCTCCCCTATCGACGGAATAAGCGCAAAATGCGTCGCTATTTGTTGCGTTGATGGAAAACCACTGCGGGTAGAATTTGCTTAATTCTGGACATGGTGGAACGTGCGATGCGGACTTTTAAACGTGGCCTTGCGGCGACCCTGCTGCTTTTGAGCCCTCTTGTGCAGGCTGAGGGGTTAGAGAACCAGCTCAATGCATTCTTTGCGCAGAAGCTGGCCGGTTTCAGCGATGACGTACGCGTGACCGTACGCACCCCGCCTAACCTTTACCCTTCCTGCGAAGCCCCGTCATTTAGCGTGACCGGCAGCACCCGATTATGGGGCAACGTGAATGTGCTGGCGCGTTGCGCCAACGAAAAACGTTATTTACAGGTTGCGGTTCAGGCGACAGGCAATTATGTTGTCGCCGCCGTTCCCATTCCCCGGGGCAGCCTGCTGCAACCAGACAGCGTAACGCTGAAGCGAGGCCGTCTGGATCAGCTTCCACCGCGGACGATGCTGGATATTAACCAGGCTCAGGAGGCAGTCAGCCTGCGCGATGTCGCCCCTGGACAGGCGATACAGCTCTCTATGCTGCGCCAGGCGTGGCGGGTGAAGGCGGGACAACAGGTGATGGTGGTCGCCAATGGCGAAGGCTTTAGTATCAACAGTGAAGGAAAAGCGCTGAATAATGCCGCAGTAGCACAAAATGCCCGGGTCAGAATGTCCTCAGGCCAGGTGGTCAGCGGCACGGTCGGTCCTGATGGGAATATTCTGATTAACCTGTAATCTTTTTAAAGATTTCGCGGCGACTGCCGATAAATATTCAACAAATGATGATGTCAGGCGCAAACGCCGCGAACCCTCGATGAGGACAACACTATGAGCATTGATCGTACATCAGCCCTGAAGCCGGTTAGCACTGTACAACCTCGCGAAACGAATGAGGCTGCCCCGCAAAAAACGCGTCTGGAAAAAACCTCGACGGCTAACAGCACCAGCGTCACGCTGAGCGATGCGCAGTCGAAGCTGATGCAGCCAGGCAGCAGCGATATCAACATGGAACGAGTTGAAGCGCTGAAAACGGCTATCCGTAACGGCGAACTGAAAATGGATACCAGCAAAATCGCTGATGCGCTGATTCAGGACGCACAGAGTTTCCTCCAGAGTAACTAACCGTATGAGTCGACTGTCAGAAATACTGGATCAGATGACGGTGGTCCTGAACGACCTGAAAACGGTGATGGACGCAGAACAGCACCACCTCTCTTCTGGTCAAATCAACGGCAGCGCGTTGCAACGCATTACTGAAGATAAAAGCTCGCTGCTGGCGACCCTGGATTATCTGGAAAAACAGCGACGCGCTGAGCAAGACACGAAACGCAGCGCCAATGATGAGATCAACGAACGCTGGCAGACCATTACAGAAAAAACCCAGCATCTTCGCGATCTCAACCAGCATAACGGCTGGCTGCTGGAAGGTCAGATTATCCGTAATCAGCAGGCGCTTGAGGTGTTAAAGCCCTATAAAGAGCCGGGGCTGTACGGTGCGGATGGTCAAACGGCCACGGCACGTATCACGGGCGGGAAAAAGATTTCGATTTGACGCACTAGCGGCATGTCATGAAGCGGGGAGCACCTTCTGGTGACTCCCCTTTTGGCGTTTATACCGTGCGGCGGGTAAACTCTTTCACCTTGAAGCCAAGCACCGCCAGCGTGGCAAAGTACGCCACCACCCCGACCACCACCACGGCCATCAGACGCATCAGGCGGTAAGGCATGGTGCCCTGCGCCCATTCAGGCATGACATACAACATGCCAACCAGCGCGGCCGCCATCACTACTACCGCGATCGCCAGACGCAGCAGGAAGCTTGCCCAGCCCGGCTGCGGGGTGAAGATATCCTGCTTACGCAGCTGCCAGTACAGCAGCCCGGCGTTGAGACAGGCCGCCAGACCAATCGACAGTGACAGACCCGCGTGTTTCAGCGGACCAATAAAGGCCAGGTTCATCAGCTGCGTCATGATCAGCGTCACAATGGCAATCTTAACCGGCGTTTTGATGTCCTGACGTGAATAGAAGCCGGGCGCAAGCACCTTCACGACAATCAGCCCCATCAGCCCCACTGAGTAGGCTACCAGTGCACGCTGGGTCATGGCGGCATCAAAGGCGGTGAATTTTCCATACTGGAACAACGACACCGTCAGCGGTTTCGCCAGGATCCCCAGCGCCACCGCGCTTGGCAGCGCCAGCAGAAAACAGAGACGCAGACCCCAGTCCATCAGGCGGCAGTATTCATCGTGGTTGCCGCTGGCGAAACTTTTCGACAGCGACGGCAGCAGAATAGTCCCCAGCGCCACGCCCAGCACCCCGGATGGAAACTCCATCAGCCGGTCGGCGTAGTACATCCAGGACACCGAGCCCGACACCAGGAAAGAGGCGAAGATGGTATTGATGATGAGCGAGATCTGGCTGACGGACACGCCGAGTATTGCCGGTCCCATCTGTTTGATAACGCGCATTGCGCCCGCATCTTTGAAATTAATGCGCGGCAGAACCAGCATGCCGATCTTTTTCAGGTGCGGAAGCTGGTAAGCAAGCTGTAACACCCCGCCGACGGTCACGGCCCAGGCCAACGCCAGCACCGGTGGGTTAAAATGCGGCGCGGCGAACAGCGTAAAGCCAATCATGCTGACGTTAAGGAACGTGGGGGCAAAGGCCGGCACGGAGAAGCGGTTCCAGGTATTCAGGATGGCACCCACCAGCGACGCCAGCGAAATCAGCAGAATATAGGGGAAGGTTATCCGCAGCAGTTGCGTCGTCAGGGCAAATTTATCCGCCGTGTCGGCAAAGCCCGGCGCCGTTACCATGATTACCCAGGGCGCTGCCAGCATCCCCAGTACGGTCACGATCGCCAGCGCCAGCGTCAGTAAACCGGAAACGTAAGCCACAAAGACGCGGGTGGCATCTTCGCCCTGCTTGCTTTTATATTCCGCGAGGATCGGGACAAATGCCTGTGAGAAAGCCCCTTCGGCAAAAATACGGCGCAGCAGGTTCGGCAGCTTGAACGCAACGAAAAAGGCGTCAGTCGCCATCCCTGCGCCAAAAACCCTTGCCACAATGGCATCGCGAGCAAAGCCAAGCACGCGGGAAAACATGGTCATCGAGCTGACGGCCGCCAGCGATTTTAATAAGTTCATTAACGTGAAGTTCCACAACCCTACGGATTTCCAGGACGGATAAGCGAAAGCGCCACCCGGCAAAGCCAACAAGCGGCGCTTAGTCTAACCGGATTTCAACGAATTACTATCGGCAGATGTTACAGCGAGTTATTCCGACATCGCTTCGCGCCAGAGTCGTTCCACGATGCGCTGCGCCAGAATGGCCTGCTCCCCGGACGTTTCAGGAACCGTCTGATTCTGCACGCAGGTAATGAAGTGACGCGCGCAGCCCACAAAGCCACGCTGCTCCAGGGTGCTCTGCCAGCCGGGAACGGGTAACGCGAGCACGCCATTGCCCTTCTCTTCCCGCCACTCTCGCATATCGGTGACGTCATACAGCGCGCCATCCGTAACGGCCTGCACGGACTCGCGTTGGCTGCCCGCACGACGATGCATGCTGGTCGTCACCTGTAAATGCTCAACGGCAAAATGATGTTCGGCGTAAACCATTTCACCCTGCTCGTTGGTCAGCAGCGTGCCGCTTTGCAGCTGGGCTTTTCCGTTACTCAGCCACAGGGCCGTATCCACGACGTGGAGATAATCATCCAGCAGCGTGAACCGCAGATCGTTCGGCCCCACGCTGTCGGTACGGTGCTTATCCATACGCAGAGAGGCAAACGAGCCGGACTGCGCTTTAAGCTTCTGATAGAGCGGCGCAAAACGGCGGTTGAAGCCGACCATCAGCGTCAGCTTTTTACGCGCGGCCATCTCAATCAGTCGTTCAGCATCCTGCACATTTTCCGCCAGCGGCTTATCAACGCAGACGTGAACGCCTGCGTTCAGCAACTCGCTCACCACCTGGAAGTGCGTCGCGGTTGAGGTATGCACAAATACCGCATCACATTCACGGGCTAAATCCTGGAGTGAGCCAGCATAAGGGATGCGCCAGGTGTTGCAGATGCGCTCTGCTTTCTCGCGGGTGGGCGACCACGCCCCTTGCAGCGTCCAGTCTGACGCGGCGCCTAAAACGGGCAGCCAGGCTTTTTGCGCAATCCCGCCCAGCCCCACCACTCCAATGCGTAATGTAGTCACGGTTAATCTCCCAGGTGTGCGAGTAAAGCATCCAGACGCTGCTTCAGCCCGGCAACCTCGTCTTCCAGGGCTGCCACGCGCGCGGTCAGGCTGTCGTTTGATGCTGGCGTGTCGGATTCGACGGCAAGCGTAGAGGACTCCACGTCGCCGCTAAACAGGTGCATGTAGCGGCTTTCACGCTTGCCCGGCTCGCGGGCCAGACGCACCGCGTAAGGACCGTCCTCGCGTGAGGCTAATCCCTCCAGCGTCTGTTCAACGTCCTGCATATCCTGAAACTCATGCATGCGGGAGGCGCGTGTGCGCAGTTCACCCGGCGTCTGCGCCCCGCGCAGCAGCAGCGTGGTGATAACCGCCACTTCTGCGGCGCTGAGTTTTAAATCGCCAAATTCGGAATTACAAAAGCGCTGTTCATATTTAGTGACGCGATTACCGAAGCCGCTGACGGTGCGCAGGTAGTGGCGCTTCACCAGCTCATCAAGGATATCCTGCACCTCATGCTCGCCAAGGTTCATCACCGGCTCACGGTTCGTCTTTTGGTTGCAGGCCATCGTGACGGCATTCAAGGAAAGAGGATACTGTTCCGGCGTCGTAACCTGCTTTTCCAGCAGGCAGCCAATCACGCGCGCTTCGGCGCCATTTAACTGATATTTCATCTTTTCTCCTTAACGACCCGCGGTCCACTCCTGCGTGGTGAGCGCGGTGAGGACATGGTCCCGCCACTCGCCGTCAATCAGCAGATAATCTTTGGCATAGCCCTCTTTCTCAAACCCCAGGCGGGCCAGCAGATCGCCGCTGCGCTTATTGTGCGGCATGTAGTTCGCCATAATGCGATGGATATGTTGCGTGCGCTGCATGTAGCGAATCGCCGCCGTCAGCGCCTCAAACATGAGCCCCTGCCCCTGCCATTTCTGGCCGATGGAATACCCGAGATAGCAGGCGTGAAACGACCCGCGTACTACGTTTGAAAAATTGGCAATGCCAACGATCTCTTTCTCTTCCGGATCGAGAAGCGCGAAATAAAACGCACTTCCCTGTTTGTGAAATTCCGCAATCATACTGAGGCGCGCCTGCCAGCCAGAGGGGTAGCAATGGCTCTCGTCCCGAACGGGTTCCCAGGGTTTTAAAAACTGGCGATTCTCGGCGTAATAATCCGCCAGACGCCAGGCATCACGCTCATGCACCAGACGAACGACCAGCCTGTCCGTCGTCAGACGCACTTTTGGCACATTACTGCGATAGCCAAACATCGATACCACTCCTTCCCGTCGCTTCTGCTCTGCCTGTTAGCTTTACTATACCTGCGCCTGTGCCTTCTGTGAAAACAGTGACATACCATTTTTATCGCTTTTCACATTTTTCGATGAGAACTCTCTATCAAAGCACCTTTTTGATAAAAAAATATTGTCGCCAGCAGGTATGTGAAAAAGCGCGGCGACACCGCAGAATATTAGCGTGCTCATCTTTTATTTTCCCTGGAGGGAAAATGTCCCGCGTATCACAGGCCAGGAGCCTGGGTAAATATTTCCTGCTCGTCGATAACATGCTGGTCGTGCTCGGCTTTTTTGTCGTTTTTCCACTTATATCGATTCGTTTTGTCGATCAAATGGGCTGGGCGGCGCTAATGGTCGGGATCGCGCTGGGCTTGCGCCAGTTTGTACAACAGGGTCTTGGCGTGTTTGGCGGGGCAATAGCCGACCGCTTTGGTGCGAAACCGATGATCGTCACCGGCATGCTGTTACGTGCGGCGGGATTCGCCACGATGGCAATCGCTCATGACCCCTGGCTGCTGTGGTTCTCCTGTTTCCTTTCCGGGATTGGCGGCACCCTTTTCGACCCACCGCGTACCGCGCTGGTGGTTAAGCTTATCCGTCCGCAACACCGGGGTCGTTTCTTCTCAATTTTGATGATGCAGGACAGCGCTGGCGCGGTAGTGGGCGCCCTGCTGGGAAGCTGGCTGCTGCAATACGATTTCCGCCTGGTCTGCGCCACCGGCGCGGTGCTGTTTATTCTCTGCGCGCTGTTTAACGGTCTGTTTCTGCCTGCATGGAAGCTGTCGACGGTAAAAGCGCCGGTGCGGGAAGGGCTTGACCGCGTGCTGAGCGATAAACGCTTCGTCACCTATGTTTTAACGTTGACCGGCTACTACATGCTCGCCGTGCAGGTCATGCTGATGCTGCCGATTATGGTTAACGATATTGCCGGCACGCCGGCGGCGGTAAAATGGATGTATGCCATTGAGGCCTGCCTTTCCCTGACTCTGCTCTATCCGATTGCCCGGTGGAGCGAGCGCCGTTTCCGGCTTGAGCACCGTCTGATGACCGGGCTGTTGCTGATGACGCTGAGCATGATGCCCATCGGCCTGGTGAGCTCACTCCAGCAGCTGTTTATGCTGATTTGCACCTTCTATATTGGCTCAATCATTGCCGAGCCGGCCCGTGAAACCCTGAGCGCGTCACTTGCCGACGCCCGGGCCCGTGGCAGCTACATGGGCTTCAGCCGTCTCGGACTGGCGCTTGGCGGCGCGCTGGGTTACACCGGTGGCGGCTGGCTGTTTGATGCCGGAAAAGCGCTCCATCAGCCGGAGCTGCCGTGGGTCATGCTCGGTATGGTCGGCTTTATGACGCTGATTGCCCTCTGGTGGCAGTTCAGTGATAAACGCAGCACCCGCGGGATGCTGGAGCCTGGCGCCTGACCTTCTGGGGGAGGATATTTACCTCCCTTCACTATCAGTTTTTTCTGCTGGTTTCTCCAGGATCACCCTGACATACTGGCGTATCAGGACAGATGCGCCGATTTTATGTTGAGGAACACCATGAAAAAGATCGTTATTGCCGCTGCGTTAATTGTCAGTGGGCTGCTGGTGGGATGTAACCAGCTTACGCAGTACACCGTCAGTGAGCAGGAAATTAATCAGGCGCTGGAAAAACATAATAACTTTTCAAAAGATATCGGCGTGCCCGGCCTTGCGGATGCACATATCGTCCTGACGAATCTCGCCAGCCAGATTGGGCGCGAGGAGCCTAACAAAGTCACCCTGTCCGGCGATGCCAGCCTCGACATGACCTCGCTCTTCGGCAATCAGAAAGCGGATATCAAGCTGAAGCTCAAGGCGCTGCCGGTCTTTAATAAAGAGAAAGGGGCAATTTTCCTGCAAGAGATGGAAATCGTCGATGCGGTCGTCACGCCGGATAAAATGAAACCGGTGCTGCAAACGCTGATGCCTTATCTCAACCAGTCGTTACAGAACTATTTCAACCAGCAGCCCGCCTACGTTCTGAGCGAAGACAAGAGTAAGGGCGAATCTCTGGCGAAGAAATATGCCAAAGGGATAGAGGTGAAACCGGGTGAAATCATCATTCCTTTCACCGACTAAATACTCCGTGCGCTCAGGCGCCCGTATTTTTTAACGGAATAGTGTGCAAACGAAAACGTTTCCGCTTATGATTTGTGTCCGGCAAAAACAGCCATCTTATGACTGATCCCTTTCAAGCCGGAGCTTCCATGACTGTACAATCCCAGGTTCTCAAAATCCGCCGCCCAGACGACTGGCATATCCATCTTCGTGATGGCGACATGCTGAAAACCGTCGTGCCGTATACCAGCGAAATTTATGGCCGTGCGATTGTTATGCCTAACCTGGTTCCGCCAGTCACCACCGTCGAGGCCGCGATCGCCTATCGCCAGCGTATCCTTGACGCCGTTCCGGCCGGGCACGATTTTACTCCGTTGATGACCTGCTACCTGACGGACTCGCTGGATCCCAATGAGGTTGAGCGCGGATTTAACGAAGGTGTGTTCACCGCCGCGAAGCTCTACCCGGCAAACGCCACCACCAACTCCAGCCATGGGGTGACGAGCATCGACGCCATCATGCCCGTTCTGGAGCGTATGCAAAAACTGGGGATGCCACTGCTGGTGCACGGGGAAGTGACCCACGCTGACATTGATATTTTCGATCGCGAAGCGCGTTTTATCGAAACGGTCATGGAGCCGCTGCGCCAGCGTCTTCCTGGGCTGAAGGTAGTGTTTGAACACATTACGACCAAAGATGCCGCAGAGTATGTCCGGGATGGAAACGAATTGATTGCCGCCACCATCACCCCGCAGCACCTGATGTTTAACCGTAACCACATGCTGGTGGGTGGCGTTCGTCCACATCTGTATTGTCTGCCGATCCTCAAGCGCAATATCCACCAGCAGGCGCTACGTGAGCTGGTCGCCAGCGGCTTCCCGCGCGCGTTCCTCGGCACGGATTCCGCCCCGCATGCCCGTCACCGAAAAGAGGCTAGCTGCGGTTGTGCAGGCTGCTTTAACGCCCCGACCGCCCTTGCAAGTTACGCAACCGTCTTTGACGAGATGAACGCGTTAGGCCATTTCGAAGCCTTCTGCTCCCTTAACGGCCCGCGTTTCTACGGTCTGCCGGTTAATGACACGTTCATTGAGCTGGAGCGCAAAGAAAGCCAGGTTGAAGCGTCGATTGCGCTCACCGACGATACGCTGATCCCCTTCCTGGCCGGTGAAACCGTAAGCTGGACGGTAAAAAGCTAAAAAATTGTCATCCCCCTGTTGTCAAACCGCCAATATAACTGTATAAATAAACAGTATATTACACAGGGGGCATTTATGCGTATTGAAGTCACCATTGCCAAAACCACCGTCCTGCCTGCTGGCGCACTCGACGCTCTGGCGGGTGAGCTATCCCGACGTATTAACAGCACTTTTCCTGAAAACGATGGCGCCATAACGGTACGTTATGCGACAGCAAACCATCTTTCCGTCATTGGCGGCGCGAAAGAAGACAAAGACCGCATCAGCGAAATTTTGCAGGAAACATGGGAAAGCGCCGACGACTGGTTTATCACTGATTAAAATTTGCTCCCTCATTGTGTTTTTTTGCCGGGTCGCCCCGGCTTTTTTTCGTTTCGTCTCCTGAAAGTTCAAAATATTTCAGTATCTTCTTAGAAAATCGTGAACAAGATGACGTTTTATTGTTCAAACAATCCTAAAAAGCAGAAAAATGTGTTGCTACCCGTTTATTTTTTCCTGCGGAACCCTTATTAATTGATATACTGAAAAAGCTTTCAGAAAAACATGCATTGAACCTCAAAGTCGTTGTCTTCTAACACGCATTAAGGGGGTTATAATGGAAAAGAATAATGAAGTCATCCAGACCCATCCACTCGTTGGCTGGGATATCAGCACCGTAGACAGCTACGATGCGCTGATGCTGCGTTTGCACTACCAGACCCCGAATCAGCTAAACCGTGACGAAGCGGAAGTTGGACAGACGCTGTGGCTTACAACAGACGTCGCCCGTCAGTTTATTTCTATTTTGGAAGCAGGCATCGCAAAAATAGAATCTGGCGACTACCAGGAAAATGAGTATAAACGGCATTGACCTTATGCCCCTTTTCCCTCAACAGGCACCCTCGCGGTGCCTTATTTATTTCGCTCTTGTATAAGCCCACATAGTTAATTACTCTGCTAACAAAGCGTTAGTAAAGAGAAGCCTATGAAATACGATTTGATCATTATCGGAAGCGGCTCCGTTGGATCTGCAGCCGGTTATTACGCTACGCAGGCGGGTCTGAATGTGCTGATGATTGACGCCCACCTTCCCCCTCATTCTGAAGGAAGCCATCACGGCGATACCCGTCTTATCCGTCACGCTTACGGCGAAGGTGAGCGCTATGTACCGCTGGTGCTTCGGGCTCAGACGCTGTGGGATGAGCTGGCCGCACTCACCGAAGAACGCATTTTTGAGCGCACCGGGGTTATTAATCTGGGGCCCGCCAACTCCACGTTTCTGGCGAATGTCGAGGAGAGCGCGAAAGCCTACCGTCTGGACGTTGAGCGTCTGGATGCGAACGACATAATGGCGCGCTGGCCGGAAATTTCTGTCCCTGAAGACTACATTGGATTGTTTGAAGCCAATTCCGGGGTACTGCACAGCGAAACGGCCATTAAGACCTGGATTGATCTCGCCGCCAAAGCGGGCTGCGCACAGTTGTTTAACTGTCCGGTCACGGGTATCACCCACCATGCCGGGGGTTCAACCGTCACCACGTCTGAAGGTGAATATACCGCCACGCGCCTGCTGGTGAGTGCGGGAACGTGGGTGACGAAACTGCTGCCGGATCTGCCCATCCAGCCGGTACGCAAAGTCTTCTCCTGGTTCCAGTCTGACGGGCGTTACAGCAGCCAGAACAAATTCCCGGCGTTCACGGGCGAGTTACCTAATGGCGACCAGTACTACGGTTTCCCCTCGGAAAAAGACGCGCTCAAGATTGGCAAACATAACGGCGGACAGGTAATTTCCTCTGCGGAAGAACGCAAGCCGTACGGAGCCTATCCGCAGGATGGTTCCGAAGCCTTCACGTTCCTGCGTAATATTCTGCCGGGCGTAGGCGGGTTGCTTTATGGCGCAGCGTGCACCTACGACAATACGCCAGATGAAGACTTCATCATCGACACCTTGCCTGGGCACGACAACACCCTGATCGTAACCGGGCTCAGCGGTCACGGGTTTAAATTTGCCTCTGTGTTAGGTGAAATCGCCGCCCAGTTTGCTCAGGGGATTGCGCCTTCGTTTGATCTCAAACCCTTCGCGCTCTCGCGCTTTAGCCGATAATACCGCTACAGGCTCCGAATAACCGGAGCCTGATTTGCGAGAGGATCATGATGCGCAGACTGGTGAATTACCTTATCAATAACATCCGCGAGCATTTCATGCTCTACATTGTCCTTTGGTCGCTGCTGGCGATTGTTGACGTCATCTTTATTGTATTCTTCTGAAAACCATCACTGACGTTTATTGACACCCCTTTAAACTTATTTAACTTATAGTTTTTATAAAAAGTCATCTCAAATTTATTGAACGAAGCGATTGAAATACATTGCGGAAACACATTCAAATTCGCTGAAATAAAATAACTAAATAACATTATTCCTTTTTTTCAGTTGCATTATTTAATTAATCCGGCCATTTTTATTGCTCAGACATTTGAGAACGGAAATTCATATGCAATGGCGTAACTCCTCCAGCCGCTACGGAATAATATCCATGTGTTTACACTGGCTATTTGCACTTGCTGTCTATGCCATGTTTGGTCTCGGCCTCTGGATGGTGACATTAAGCTATTATGACGGTTGGTATCATCAGGCCCCCGAATTGCACAAAAGCATTGGGGTTCTGCTGATGATGGGTCTGGTTTTTCGCGTGATCTGGCGACATCTCTCTCCGCCCCCTCCAGCCCCCAAAAGCCATGGCCGTCTTACCCGCATAAGCGCTGTTGGCGCACATATCGCACTCTATGCCCTGCTGTTCGCCATTCTGATCAGCGGTTATCTCATTTCGACCGCAGACGGCAAACCGATCAGCGTGTTTGGGCTCTTTGACGTCCCTGCCACGCTGGCTGACGCCGGTTCACAGGCTGACACCGCAGGTGTGGTTCATCTGTGGCTGGCATGGAGCGTGGTGATCCTGTCTGTTCTGCATGGCCTTGCGGCCCTGAAACACCACTTTATCGATAAAGACGATACGCTGAAGCGCATGCTTGGCCGTTCGTCAGTTGACTCTGGAGCATAAAATGAAAAAACGCCTGTTGGGTATCGCATTAGGTTCGCTGTTATTTACCACCGGTTCGGCCATTGCCGCCGACTATAAAATTGATAAAGAAGGCCAGCATGCCTTCGTCAATTTCCGTATTCAGCATCTGGGTTACAGCTGGTTATATGGTACGTTCAATGATTTCGATGGCACATTTAGTTTCGACGAGAAAAACCCTGCTGCCGATAAAGTAAACGTCACCATTAATACTAACAGCGTCGACACTAATCACGCCGAGCGTGATAAACATCTGCGCAGCGCTGAATTCCTGAACGTAGGCAAATTCCCGCAAGCTACTTTCGCGTCGACAGAAGTGAAGAAAGACGGTGATAAGCTCGCTATTACCGGTAATCTTACGCTGAACGGCGTAACAAAACCGGTAACACTGGATGCGAAATTAATCGGCCAGGGCGACGATCCGTGGGGCGGAAAACGTGCTGGCTTTGAAGCCGCCGGCAAAATTCATCTGAAAGATTTTAATATCACCACAGATTTAGGACCGGCATCGCAGGATGTAGAGCTGATTATTTCGGTGGAAGGCGTTCAGCAGAAGTCATAAAACAGGCCCGGCAGGCTTTTACGCCGCCGGGCAATGTTTTACTCCGGGTCCGGAATACCCAGTTTGGTATTCAGTCGGCCCCGGGATTTATTAAAGATCTTATTCCCGTTCTCGCGCCCGGCACGGCGACGACGTTGCTCTTCTTCAGGCAGGATACTCTCTTCACTGCACAGCTCGCTACAGCAGCCATTAAACTTCTCGGCACATGCAGGACACTGAATAAACAGAAGATGACAACCGTCGTTTTTGCAGTTGGTATGCGTGTCGCACGGCGTACCGCACTGGTGGCAGTGAGCGATTACGTCCTCTGAAATTCGCTCGCCCATACGCTCATCAAACACAAAGTTTTTACCGATAAAACGCACCGGTAACCCCTGCTCGCGGGCGCGGCGGGCATATTCAATGATCCCACCCTCAATATGCCAGACTTTATTAAAACCGTTGTGTTTCATCCAGGCACTGGCTTTTTCGCAGCGGATCCCCCCGGTGCAATACATAACGATCTTTTTGTCTTTATGCTCCTGCATCATCTCAACCGCTTTCGGCAGCTGTTCGCGGAAAGTGTCGGCAGGAATTTCCATCGCATTCTCGAAGTGGCCCACTTCATATTCGTAGTGGTTACGCATATCGATGAACACTGCATCCGGATCGTCGAGCATCGCGTTCACTTCAGCGGCCTTGAGGTACTCCCCCACATTAGCGGCATTGAAGTTCGGATCGTCGATGCCATCCGCCACAATACGCTCACGCACCTTCATGCGCAGCACCCAGAACGATTTGCCGTCATCATCCAGCGCAATGTTCAGGCGTAAGCCGTTAAGCGCCGGATCAAAACCATAAAGGAAATCGCGGAAGGCGCTGACTTTGCTTTCCGGCACGCTGATCTGCGCGTTAATACCCTCACGCGCCAGATAGACGCGACCAAACACGTTCAGGGCGGTGAAAGACTGGTAAAGCGCATCGCGGGTCGCCTGTGGATCGTTGATGGTAAAATATTTATAGAAAGAGATCGTTGTGCGCGGTTCGGTTTCGGCCAACATACGCGCTTTCAACATCTCATTCGAAACGCGGTTGTGTAACACTGGCATGGTGTACAAGTCCTGCAATCGTTGAGAAATAAAAATCGGTCGGCATGATATAGCAAACAAAGACAATTTACATCCACACAATTTACGCTACATTTCAGTCAACCTGATTAATCAGACTTAACACTTGCATATTCTTTCATGTTTCGATGACAGACATTTTGGCTATGCCTCAAAAAATGAGACAATAGCCCTTCAGGACGTTAGAACACAGGACAGACATGACCCAGTTACCGAAATTTACTGCCGCGCTTTTACACCCACGCTATTGGTTAACATGGTCAGGCATTGGCTTGTTGTGGCTAATTGTACAGCTGCCTTATCCCGTAATTTTCCGCATGGGTAAAGGACTGGGCCGCATTGCTCAACAATTTATGAAGCGTCGCGCCAGGATCGCGTATCGAAATCTTGAGCTTTGCTTTCCTCAGATGAGCGAATCTGAGCGTCACGACATGGTGGTTAAAAACTTCGAATCTGTCGGCATGGGACTGATGGAGACCGGTATGGCCTGGTTCTGGTCGGATAAGCGCATGGCGCGCTGGACGGAAGTGGCCGGAACCGGCATGGATCCGGTGCATAATCTCCAGGCCAACCAGACTGGCGTCCTGCTGATTGGCGTTCATTTCCTGACGCTCGAAATTGGCGCGCGCATGTTCGGCATGCAGGCGCCGGGTATTGGCGTTTATCGTCCCAACGATAATCCGGTGATCGATTTGATACAGACCAACGGACGCATGCGCTCGAATAAAAGCATGATCGACCGCAAAGACCTTAAAGGGATGATCCGCGCCCTCAAATCAGGTGAAGTGGTCTGGTATGCCCCGGATCATGACTATGGCCCGCAATCCAGCGTGTTTGTCCCGTTCTTTGCGGTGGAAGATGCGGCGACAACCACCGGGACCTGGATGCTGGCGCGGATGTCCAAAGCGGCTATCGTGCCGTTTGTACCGCGCCGTAAACCAGACGGTTCAGGCTATCAGCTCATCATGCTGGAGCCGGAACTCACGCCGCCGCTGGATGATGCAGAAACCACCGCGCGCTGGATGAATGCTATTGTCGAGAAATGCATTATGCTCGCTCCCGAGCAGTACATGTGGCTGCATCGCCGCTTCAAAACCCGGCCTCAGGGCGTCCCTTCTCGTTATTAATCTGCATGCGGTCTTCCGGGCCGCAAGCTGTTTTAGCTTTAAAAGCTCCCCGTCATTGCGGCAATCATACCCCAGGTGCATAATTAGCAGGCTTATTACCTCACTGGTCACGGTGCCCTGCACCTCATTATGCGGATAGTTATGTCCTCCACAGATGCTCCCATAAACTGGAAGCGCAACCTGACGGTTGCATGGCTGGGTTGTTTTCTTACTGGCGCCGCCTTTAGCCTGGTAATGCCCTTCCTGCCCCTCTACGTTGAACAACTCGGCGTCACCGGCCATAGCGCACTGAATATGTGGTCCGGCCTGGTGTTCAGCATTACGTTCCTGTTCTCTGCCATTGCGTCGCCTTTCTGGGGTGGGCTTGCGGATCGAAAAGGCCGCAAAATTATGCTGCTGCGCTCCGCGCTCGGCATGGCGATCATAATGCTGTTGATGGGGGTGGCGCAGAATGTCTGGCAGTTTCTGATATTACGCGCGCTCCTGGGTCTGCTCGGGGGATTTATCCCAAATGCCAACGCCCTGATCGCAACCCAAATCCCACGCCATAAAAGCGGCTGGGCATTGGGTACGCTCTCCACTGGCGGCGTAAGCGGCGCACTGCTGGGTCCGCTGGCGGGCGGGCTGCTGGCCGACCACTACGGACTGCGGCCGGTATTCTTCATTACCGCCAGCGTGCTGTTCCTCTGCTTCCTCGTGACGCTTATCTGCATCCGCGAGAATTTCACGCCGGTAGCCAAAAAAGAGATGCTGCACGCCCGGGATGTGCTGGCCTCGCTGAAAAACCCAAAGCTGGTGCTGAGCCTGTTTATGACCACCATGATTATTCAGGTGGCCACCGGTTCAATCGCGCCTATTCTGACGCTCTATGTCCGCGACCTGGCGGGAAACGTCAGCAACATTGCTTTTATTAGCGGCCTGATCGCCTCTGTTCCCGGCGTGGCCGCGTTGCTGAGCGCGCCGCGACTCGGCAAGCTGGGCGATCGCATCGGCCCGGAGAAAATTCTGATCTGCGCTCTGATCCTCTCCGTCCTGCTGCTGATCCCCATGTCGATGGTGCAGTCTCCCTGGCAGCTCGGCGTGTTGCGCTTTCTGCTGGGCGCAGCGGACGGCGCGTTGCTTCCGGCGGTGCAGACGCTGCTGGTCTATAACTCCACCAACCAGATTGCCGGACGTATTTTCAGCTACAACCAGTCGTTTCGCGATCTGGGTAACGTCACCGGGCCGCTGGTCGGCGCGGGGGTTTCGGCCAGTTTCGGTTTCCGGGCGGTCTTTATCGTGACGGCAGGCGTCGTGCTGTTCAACGCTGTTTATTCCTGGCTCAGCTTATCCCGGGCGCTACGCCCGGCGCGCATAACACAACATCGTGACGGCTAATTTACGCATTCATACTTGCAAAATCATATAATCAGCTATTCTTTCCCTGAATACCTTCACGAAAAACAGGGAGACACCAATGACCATGTACGCCACGCTGGAAGAAGCAATTGATGCCGCTCGCGAAGAATTCCTCGCCGATAATCCCGGCATTGAGGAAGAAGATGCTGACGTGCAACAACTCAATATCCAAAAATACGTCCTTCAGGACGGCGATATTATGTGGCAGGCCGAATTCTTTGCTGATGAAGGTGAAGACGGAGAATGTCTGCCGATATTGAGTGGTGAAGGTGCGCAGGCGGTATTCGACGGCGACTATGACGAAATTGAGTTACGTCAGGAGTGGCTGGAAGAAAATACGCTGCATGAATGGGATGAAGGTGAGTTTCAGCTCGAACCGCCGCTGGATACCGAAGAAGGTCAGGCCGCAGCGGACGAATGGGACGAGCGATAAGCTCTCGTTACTCGTAAGGGCCGTGGCTGGCATCGATGGGCAGCAGTAGCGTGTCGAAAATCAGCGAAAACGGCAGATCGAGCACGGTGAGATAGCGCCATGCGGAATCGCGGACATCCCATTGTACGCCGGGGTAGTACTGATTCCCGTGGCCCTGTCCGGGAATGGTGCGGCTGATGATGCTGCCGCAGCCGCTGAGCAGGCATGCCATCATGACGACGATGATCACTTTCATTTCTGACCTCTAAAAAAATACCGGCCTCACAGCCGGTATTTTATTTGGCAGGTGGCGCTTCGCTTACCCGCCCTACTTAACAACTTACTTCGTCTTCAGTGCCAGCGGATTCAGCTTCACGTCCTTGTAGTAGTTCACCCACGAAGAGTATCTCTCCGGAGAAGTCCACACGCGGTAGTGAAGCCGTGCCATCGTCACCGGATCGCTCAACAGCACCAGACGACGGTCGCGGTTAAGCTTTTCTGGCGTCTCGTTCAGCGCCTGCTCAACGTGGCGATCGCGGGCGATCTCCAGCACCTGGCTGGCGCGGTGACGCGCAGTCGCCATCGCGGTTGCCAGCGCGTTGAATGACGGGTTAAACACGGCGTGCATAAAGCCATCATCCAGCGTGCGTTTGCGGTTCTGCTCCAGATAGGTATCGGTATCCACCAGCACCTGCGGCGGAGAATACTCTTCCGGGATCAGGAACAGCTTCCAGCGTTTGGTACGCAGGCCCACCGTAGAACGGCTGGAGATCACCGACACAAATGGCGACAGGATTAGCGAGAAGACGATTGGCGCCAGCCAGAACAGGAAACGCAGATCCAGCCAGGCCATACCAACGGCCCACACCAGGCCCAGCAGCAGCTGAGAGCCGTGGCGCATAAAGGCTTCACTCCATGGCGTAGAGTCATCGTCACGCTGCGGTGAATTCCACACCACTTCCCATCCCAGGAACGCGCTCACCACGAATACCGTGTGGAACAGCATACGCACCGGTGCCAGCAGGACCGAGAACAGCACTTCCAGCAGCAGTGAAAGGGTTACGCGGCAGAAACCACCGTACTCCTTCGAACCTTTACACCAGATCAGAATGATACTGAGCAGCTTAGGCAGGAACAGCAGCACCATGGTCGACGCGAACAGCGCAATCGCCAGCTCCGGACGCCACTGCGGCCACACCGGGAACAGCTGGCGCGGTTGCAGGAAGTACTGCGGCTCCGTCAGGGCATGCACAACCTGCAACGCGGTCGAGAGTGCCAGGAACATAAACCACAGCGGCGCAGACAGATAGGACATGACGCCCGTCAGGAACACCGCACGGTGAACAGGGTGCATCCCCTTCACCAGGAACAGGCGGAAGTTCATCAGGTTACCGTGACACCAGCGGCGGTCGCGCTTGAGCTCATCCAGCAGGTTCGGCGGCAGCTCTTCATACGAGCCCGGCAGATCGTAGGCAATCCAGACGCCCCACCCTGCGCGACGCATCAGCGCGGCTTCCACAAAGTCATGCGACAGAATGGACCCGGCAAACGATCCTTCACCCGGCAGCGGCGCCAGGGCGCAGTGCTCGATGAATGGCTTCACGCGGATAATGGCGTTGTGGCCCCAGTAGTGAGATTCACCCAGCTGCCAGAAGTGCAGACCGGCAGTAAATAGCGGCCCGTAGACGCGGGTCGCAAACTGCTGGCAGCGCGCATATAGCGTGTCCATACCGGACGCTTTTGGCGAGGACTGAATAATACCCGCGTTCGGATTGGCTTCCATCAGACGGACCAGCCCGCTCAGACAGTCGCCGCTCATCACGGAGTCCGCATCCAGTACCACCATGTAGCTGTACTGGTTACCCCAGCGACGGCAGAAGTCATCGATGTTCCCGCTCTTACGCTTAACACGACGACGACGACGACGGTAGAAGATCTGCCCTTCGCCCTGCACTTCAGCAATCAGCTCCATCCAGGCTTTTTGCTCTGCCACGCAGATATCCGGGTTGTAGCTGTCGCTCAGGATGTAGACGTCGAAATGCGCCGCGTTACCGGTCGCCTTTACGGACTCCCAGGTGGCACGCAGCCCGGCGAATACGCGGTCAACATCTTCGTTACAGATAGGCATGATCAGCGCGGTACGGTGCTCAGGATTGAGGGGTTCATCCCCGACCGTCGACGCGGAAATGCTGTATTTGTCACGCCCCATCAGCAGTTGCAGGAAGCCCATCAGCGCCGTCCAGAACCCGGCGGAGACCCAACAGAACAGCACGGCAAACAGCAGAAGGATGCCGCTCTGTAAAATATACGGCAGCAGCTGCATGAAGGAGACCCAGATATCCTGGCCAATCATGTCAGCAGGGTTAATCAATGCCCAGCCCTGGTACGGCAGAATAGTTTTCATGTACCAGGTGGCGACAACCGTCTGTGCCAGCGTCAGCAGCAGCAGAATGTAACGACGAATCGTTCCCACGGTACGCCATTTTTGCTCGGACGCCTGCTGTTCTTTGGTCAGACGTGACAGATAGCGCGGCGTCACGTCACGCCCACGCAGGCGATCCCAGAAGCGACCCACCGGGTTGGTGCGCCACGGATCGGGGAACATAGAGGAACGCGTGGCCTTCGGCATCGCCTGTAGCTGGTCACGCCCTTCGTCATCCTTGATTAACTGCCCTTCTGCCAGCGAGTCTGGCCATGCCTGCTCCAGACGTGCCTTCACTGACCCCAGCGGCGTATCATCATCACGGGAAAAGTGACGATGTTCACCATCCAGCGCGGTGTGAACCGCGCGGATGTCGCTCGCAGGGAGTGCCGCTTTTTCAATGTCCGTTAGCGGCATGGCATCAATATATTCAGATGTATTATTCATTGGCAGGTAGCTGATAGCTCCAGGTTTCACTCAGCGGCTTATCGTTACTGACCAGCGCGGCGCGCATTTCAGTGGTCTGTTTCGGATCTTTCACCTTCACGCGCAGGGTCAAACGCCACCCTTTGGTGACCGGATTGTAACGCACGGCGTTCTCAACGATTTCACCGTTATCGCCAATGCTGGCCTGTGCCGTCACGGCAGTATCCGGCGCCAGTTTTTTCATATCCTGCCCGGTGAAGTCCACGATAAATGCCAGCGTGCCATCCGGCTGACGAATCAGGTTGGACTGCTTCACGTCCCCCGTAGAACGACGCGTCTGCATCACATACGCGTTATCCGGTGCGTGCAGTTTGTCTTCGTCACGGCTGAAGGTGATCGCATACTTGAAGTTCATCTCTTTACCGGCTTCAGGCAGCTGATCCGGTGTCCAGTACGCCACGATGTTATCGTTGGTTTCATCATTGGTTGGAATTTCAACCAGCTCAACCTTGCCTTTACCCCAGTCGCCTTTCGGTGTAACCCAGGCGCTTGGGCGCAGATCGTAGCGGTCGTCCAGATCTTCAAAGCGGGAGAACTGACGGCCACGTTGCAGCAGACCAAAGCCCTGCGGGTTTTCCATCGCAAAGCTGCTGACGGCGAGGTGTTTCGGGTTGTTCAGCGGACGCCAGATCCACTCGCCGTTACCAGCATGAATGGAAAGGCCATTAGAATCATGCAGTTGAGGGCGGAAGTTAGTCGCCGGAGACGGCTGATTCGGCCCGAACAGGAACATGCTGGTCAGCGGCGCGACGCCCAGTTTGCCCACTTTATCGCGCAGGTAAACTTTAGACTGCACGTCAACCACCGTGTCACGCCCTGGCATGATCACGAAGCGATAAGCGCCTGTCGCACGAGGGGAGTCCAGCAGCGCATAAATTGTCAGACGTTTGTCGGTTGGTTTTGGACGTTCGATCCAGAACTCGCGAAAACGTGGAAATTCTTCACCTGATGGCAGCGCGGTATCAATTGCCAGACCGCGCGCAGAAAGCCCGTACACCTGCCCCGCGCCAATCACGCGGAAGTAGCTGGCGCCAAGCATGCTGACGATTTCGTCGTTTTTATCTTTGCTGTTAATCGGGTAAAGCACCTTGAAGCCTGCGAAGCCGAGGTCTTTCACCGTGTCTTTATCGTGTTGCACATCGCCAAAATTGAAATAATCCGGGCTGTACTTGATTTTACGTACCGCGGTCGCCGTCACTTCATTGATGGCAACCGGCGTGTCGAAGTACATACCCTGGTGGTAAAATTCAAGCTTGAACGGGGTTTTAATATTGTTCCAGTACGCTTTATCGTGATTGAACTGGATCTGCTGATAGTCCGCGTATTTCATGTCGCGGAAAACGGAGGGCAGGTTACTTTTTGGCGCTTCGTAGCTCTTGCCCGCCATCGATTTAGCCTGTTTTGCGACATCATCGATGTTAAAGGCCAGTGCAGATGAGGTATACAGTGACAACAGCACTGCTACACCCAACCAACGCATTTTCATCATTTGTGGTTTATGTTTCATAATAAGTAAGCACTTCCCCCTTTGTGTGCTTATATCGATCCGATCCATTTTAATGGAAACTCAGGCAATCCGACAACATTATCACTGCTTTGTTCAGCTCGCTGGCTCATGGATTAAGCAAATGAAAGAACCCGCTTTTCACTTTGCGTGCTTATCCTGGAGACAGGGTGTCGGTCTTGGTGTAGGGTTGGCTCCGAATGTAACCATTATGAGCCTTAGGGATAAGGCGAAAAGTCTGAGAATGCGCAAAGTTATATGAGCACAACCCCTGTACAACGTGAATATTTCCTCGACTCGATCCGCGCATGGCTCATGCTATTGGGGATCCCTTTTCATATTTCACTGATCTATTCCAGCCACACCTGGCATGTGAACAGCCAGATGCCCTCCTGGTGGCTGACGCTGTTCAATGATTTTATCCATGCCTTCCGCATGCAGGTGTTTTTCGTCATTTCAGGCTATTTCTCTTACATGCTCTTCTTGCGCTATCCCCTCAAGCGGTGGTGGAAAGTGCGCGTGGAGCGCGTGGGCATACCCATGTTGACGGCCATTCCGCTGCTGACGCTGCCGCAGTTCATCATGTTGCAGCATGTTAAAGGCAAGGCGGAAAACTGGCCTAATCTCTCGTTCTATGAGAAATACAACACCCTGGTCTGGGAGCTGATTTCCCACCTCTGGTTCCTGCTGGTACTGGTGGTGCTAACCACGGTGAGTTTGCTGATCTTCAGTCAACTGCGCCAGCGCGCGAGCGCCGCATCCTCGACCTTCTTCGCCAACATCACCCTGGGTAAGCTGTCGCTGCTGTTTCTTGCGCTGGGGGTCGCGTATGCCGCCGTCAGGCGTACGCTGCTCATTGTCTACCCTCCCATTCTGAGCGATGGGCTGTTTAATTTCGTGGTGATGCAGACCCTGTTCTACATTCCCTTCTTCCTGATTGGGGCGCTGGCATTTATTCATCCCCGGCTTAAAGCGCTGTTTACCACCCCCTCCCCCTGGTGTGCGGTGGGTGCTGCGCTGGCCTTTGCCGCCTATCTTCTCAATCAGCGCTTTGGCAGCGGGGACGCGTGGATGTATGAGACAGAGAGCGTGATAACGATGCTGATGGGCCTGTGGATGGTTAACGTGGTGTTCGCCCTTGGCCATCGTCTGCTGAATTTTAAATCAAGTCGCGTCACCTATTTCGTTAATGCTTCACTGTTTATCTACCTGGTCCACCATCCGCTGACGCTGTTTTTCGGGGCGTACATTACGCCGCATATCAAATCGAATGCGCTGGGCTTCTTCACCGGTCTGGTCTTTGTGGTTGGCATTGCCATCGTGTTGTATGAAATCCACCTGCGGATCCCGCTTTTGCGTTTCCTGTTCTCAGGCAAACCTCAGGTTAAAGCGGGATAAAAAAACGGCGCCTCCAGAGCGCCGTTTTTGCTTTTCAGACATCAAAATGCCTGGCTGCGCGCGGTCAAAAGCCGCTGATACAGGTCGGCGGTGTGCTCATCGAAACAGACAAAAATGACTTTTTCCGGCATGGGTTTGAGGGAAAGGTAGTGATAAACGGTATTCACGGCGATCGTAGCTGCCGCTTCCTTTGGATAACCGTACACCCCGGTGCTAATGGCGGGGAACGCCATGGTCTTATAGCCGTTATCTGCCGCAAGCCGCAGGCAGTTACGATAAGCCTGCTCCAGAATCTCAGCCTCATGGCGGTCGCCACCGTGCCAGACGGGTCCAACGGTATGGATCACCGCTTTGGCCGGGAGATCGCCCGCAAGCGTAATAACAGCATGCCCCGGCGGGCACTCTCCCTGCTGCTGGCGCACGGTTTTGCATGCTTCAAGGAGCTGAGGGCCCGCGGCCCGGTGAATGGCACCATCCACCCCGCCCCCACCCAAGAGGGAGGAATTGGCTGCGTTGACGATCACGTCAACGTGCACCGTCGTGATATCGCCATGAATAACGTCGATTTGCGGTCTCATAAACACCCTCTGCAACCCGCCTTTTTCATCAGTGTATCGCAGAGGGAGAAGGAGAAAAACTGTCGCGAAAAAAACGGCGGTTAACGGTAATCCACCTGAACGACCGCAAGCGTTTTCTTTTCATTCAGGTATTTCATGGTGACAGCGGCCAGCGCTGAGTGAGGATGATGGCCCCGGAGCGCCTCGTCATAACTGATGGTATGCGTTTTCATACGGTTATTTTCCGGGCAGGAAATCGCAAACTGCCGATGCCGGGGCGTGACTTCGCACGGGTCAGCGACCACCGCGCCACGAAAATGAATCACCCCACCATTCTCTATAGTTGCTGAATAAGCCGGAGAAAAAAAAGAGGACAGGATCAGTCCCAGACCAGAAATAATACACGCTGCGGATTTGAACATTATTTGTACTCCTCAATGAAATTCGTCCTTGAGGGGTAAAAACGCTCCGTTATGACGTATCAATTTAAGCAACCCGTTTGCTGGGTTCTTGATATCAGCATAGCTTACCTGTGCAGCGCCGCCACTTTATTAAATCATTGATTTTATGAATGATTAAAGCGTGCTTGCCGGTGCGTTCCACTGCTGTAATAAATGAAGCGATTTTCCATCGGAAACGGTGACGATTATTTTTACCGCATCCCCTGAGCGAATATTTAAACTGATTCGCGTTAAATCAATCGGCTGATTAGCGGGTATAAAAAGAGTATTTTTCTGCCGCGATGTACTTTGCCCCCCCTGCCCCTGTCGGACAGATAACACCTCAACCTGACATTCGCAGGCGTCTGCCAGCGTGACCTGAGGAATAATGGTTGTCACATTTGCCTGCTGTGAGGTACTGAACGTTATCTGGCTGGCAAGCGCGGCAAGGAGAATGAATGTGCTCATGAGATCCTCCCGAAAAAAAACAGGGCGGATGCCCTGTTTTTTGGTACAGAAATGAATCAGTACTGGTGTGCGGTCGCGTTGTTGCCGAAGCCAACCTGGTGCACAGTCACCGTTGAGCCGGACGCTGTCTGGTCTACCGCCGCGCCGTTGCCGCCGCCGAACTGTTTCACGTTGATAACAGAATCTTTGCTATTCCACTGGTCGATGGTGGCGCTATTACCAAAGCCTTTTTGCAGCAGATCGATAGAACTGTCATCAGAGCCCTGGCCAACGTCTGCGCCGTTACCGCCACCATGCTGGGTAATGGTCAATTCAGAATCTCGGGCGTCCGTCTGCAAAGCAAGCGCGGAGTTACCGCCGCCGTACTGGTAAATGCTCAGGGTTGAGTCAGGGCCGTTATTGCCGCCACCCCAGCCACCACCGTGACCGCCGCCAAATTGTGGTACCGCACCTGCGAAAGCACTGCCAGAAACTACGATTGCTGCAATAACTGCCACTTTGAAAAGTTTCATGGTAAACCCCCATCGGATTGATTAAGGCGTCACACATCGCTAGCGTTGAATAACGCGAATAGCCATTTGCGACTGTCTCTGTACTACAACTGCTGTTTTCTGCGTACCATACTGCGTTATATTCGCCCTGTTACCCGAGCCTTTCTGGATAATCATGGCGGTGTTGCCAAAAGCGCCCTGCTTAATACTCGCATCGTTGCCGTTGCCGGTCTGATCGATATAAGCAAGGTTATACGTCCCTGACTGATCAACATTCGCGCGGTTATTCCCGCCCTCCTGGGAAATAACGGACAGCAATTTAGAACCGCCCTGGCGTACATCAGCATTATTTCCTGAACCCTGTTGACCAATAATGGCTGCCTGATTGTATGAAGCTTTACTTAATTCATTTATCGCAAAATTATATTCAGAACTGGCTAAATCTGAATCACCTGCGATTACAAACCCAGGCGCACCCAGTAATGTAAACATCATAAACAACGTTTTGTTTTTCATGCTGTCACCCTGGACCTGGCTATAAAAAAGGTATTCCTTACTCCGTTAACGCGATTCGTTTTGTTAACGCCGCGTTACGGAAAAGAGTATGTCTGCCGAAACATGTTTAATATCTCACCCGTGCGCCTTATTTTTATATTCCCCTTCACCTCAAAGTCGTAAATCTCGCCTGAAACGACGGGATACTCGCCTAAAGCAGAAACCAAAAATGTCTTCCTGCGCTTGTACAACAGCGAGACAGGCTGTCCAACCTGTACCGGCTTCTTCAGACAAAAACGACAATGCCCTTTGGCACGCGCGTGACACGAAGCAAGTTTTCTTAAGAAAAAATTCCGGCTTAGGGAAGTCTTATGTTTTTAGCAGAGTTCATACTTTTTACCGGCTGGCTTACAATAATAAAAAACCAGATAATACAACTCATTATAATATACCGTATGGTTTTTAAAATCTGTGCACGTTTATACACCTGTACAACTTTCCCCTTATCTTAAAATCTATCAACCCCGCAAAATACACAAATAAATATCGAATTTTACATTCTGTTACACGATTAACACTTGCTTTAAAGTTTGCAATAGCTAGATTGAAAACAGCAGTACGTTATTTGTTTTTAATTTTACCGCCTCCTTTGGAGGAAGGTTTTTTAACTACACACAGCAGTGCCACACCTGCAGTACTTCTGGTGCCCTTTTCAATAATACGAGGGCAGCTGCCGGGTGTCATAAATAACGTGGGGTTTCATCATGTTTAATGAAGTCCATAGCTTACCCGGTCATACATTATTGTTGATCACAAAACCTTCCTTACAAGCGACAGCGTTATTGCAGCATTTAAAACAATGCCTGTCACTTAACGGGAAACTTCATAACATTCAACGTTCTTTTGATGATATCGCTCCTGGCAGCATCATTCTTCTCGATATGATGGAAGCGGATAAAAAACTGATCCATTACTGGCAAGATAATTTAAGCAGGAAAAACAATAATATCCGCGTATTGTTATTGAATACGCCTGATGAGTATCCTTTCCGCGAAATTGAGAGCTGGCCGCATATTAACGGCGTGTTTTACGTTACAGAAGAAGAAAACCGTGTCGTGGAGGGTTTGCAGGGCATATTGCGGGGGGAGTGTTATTTCTCGCAAAAACTGGCCAGCTACCTCATTACCCACTCCGGAAATTATCGCTATAACAGTTCGGAATCGGCCCTTCTGACGCACCGTGAGAAAGAGATCCTGAACAAACTGCGTATTGGTGCTTCAAATATTGAAATCGCCCGTTCGTTATTTATCAGCGAAAATACGGTTAAGACGCATCTTTATAATCTTTTCAAAAAGATAGCTGTTAAAAATCGCACGCAGGCGGTGTCGTGGGCAAACGATAACCTCAGGCGTTAATAGCATGAAACGCACCCTAAGTTGGATTGCCGCCGCAGGCATTATGCTTGCTGCCGGAAACCTTCAGGCTGTTGAGGTGGAAGTTCCTGGACTGTTGACCGACCACACTGTCACCTCTGTCGGACACGATTTTTATCGTGCCTTCAGCGATAAGTGGGAAAGCGATTATCCGGGTAATTTAACCATCAACGAACGGCCCAGTGCGCGGTGGGGAAGCTGGATCACAATAACCGCTAATCAGGACGTTATTTACCAGACTTTTTTATTCCCAACGAAAAGAGACTTCGATCAGAACGTCGCTTTCGCACTGGCACAAACAGAAGAAGCTATTAACCGCCTACAGTTAGATAAAGCCCTTTTGAGCACAGGCGATTTAGCAAAAGATGAGTTCTAGCAACGACACCTATTTCGGAGGCTGTAATGCGTCTCGCACACACAGTGATTTCGTTAATGCTCATTGCGCCGTTGAGTTGGGCCGGAAATATGACATTCCAGTTCCGCAACCCTAATTTTGGCGGCAACCCGAATAACGGAGCCTTTATGCTTAACCAGGCGCAGGCTCAAAATTCCTATAAAGACCCCAGCTATGACGATGATTTCGGTATCGAGACCCCGTCAGCTCTGGATAATTTTACTCAGGCCATCCAGTCGCAAATATTAGGTGGCTTATTAACCAACATTAATACCGGAAAACCCGGCCGGATGGTCACTAATGACTTTATCGTCGATATTGCCAATAAAGACGGGCAGCTTCAGTTAAATGTGACAGACCGAAAAACCGGTAAGACGTCGACAATCCAGGTTTCCGGTTTGCAGACCAGTTCAACTGATTTCTAAACAACCCCGAAATAAGGACAATTATTATGCAGCGCTTTTTTATTTTAGTTGCAGTGTGCTTATTAAGCGGTTGTTTAACTGCCCCGCCAAAAGAAGCCGCTAAACCCACCCTAATGCCCCGTGCCCAGAGCTATCGGGATCTGACGCATCTGCCGGGCCCTACCGGGAAGATATTCGTCTCGGTCTATAACATTCAGGATGAGACGGGCCAGTTCAAACCGTATCCGGCCAGTAACTTCTCCACGGCCGTACCGCAGAGCGCCACCGCGATGCTGGTTACCGCCCTGAAAGATTCGCGCTGGTTTATCCCGCTGGAACGCCAGGGGCTGCAAAACCTGCTTAACGAACGAAAGATCATTCGTGCTGCACAGGAGAATGGTACCGTTGGCGTCAATAACCGCATGCCGCTACAGTCTCTCACCGCAGCCAATATCATGGTGGAAGGCTCGATTATCGGCTACGAAAGTAACGTGAAATCGGGCGGCGCGGGTGCCCGTTACTTTGGTATCGGGGCCGACACGCAGTATCAGCTGGATCAGATTGCCGTCAACCTGCGCGTGGTTAACGTGAGCACGGGTGAAATTTTATCCTCCGTGACCACCAGCAAAACGATTCTCTCATATGAAGTGCAGGCGGGGGTATTCCGCTTTATCGACTACCAGCGTTTGCTGGAGGCTGAAATTGGCTATACCTCTAACGAGCCGGTCATGCTGTGTCTGATGTCGGCCATCGAAACCGGGGTGATTTTCCTGATTAATGACGGCATCGATCGCGGCTTGTGGGATCTTCAGAATAAAAGTGACGTGAGTAATGCGGTGCTGGTGAAATACCGTGAGATGTCGGTTCCGCCGGAGTCATGATTGGCGGCGTATAAAAAGGCGAGATTTTCGTCTCGCCTTTTTTTTATTTACCTACCACAGGAACGTTCTGGCTCTTCTCGCGTCGGGCTGCAAGCCAGAGACCGCTGTTCTTCATAGCGTAGCCAAACAGTAATCCCAGCATGAGCGAAGGGACCACCAGCTTCCAGTCCCCCTGGCCTGCAAAGGTCGCGCAGGCACCCATGAACGTGCCGGGCACAAAGGACAACAGCAGATGTTTTGCCTGAACGCACATCAGGAAAGCCACAATACCAGTCATGACGTACCCCAGGATTTCCACATGCGGCGCCAGCGCGCTGCCCTTCATAATGATCAGCGCCCAGACCACGCCACTCAGTAACGTGCTGCCTGAAATAAAGAGCCCTTTAAAACCACCCTGCGGACAGGCGAAATAGGCCGTGCAGCCAAGAAAACCGGCCCAGCTCAACAAACCGAGAGATACCGCCACCCAACCCCAGAGGCCGGAGAGGATGCCAGTCGTGATTGCAATACAAAGTAATATGTTCATGGTGCGCATCTTAGCAGATGCGCACCCTAGAAATGAGATCAGAAGCACGTTACGTGCAAGTTGAAATGTATCGTTGCAGGATTTTAGTGATTTAAATCACTCTTCACTCTCTTCTTCCAGCTCATCCCACATGGCAGCGATAGCGTCACGCGTCAGCGGAGCCAGCGTTCTCCAGAACGGAGAGGTGGCGTGGGCTTCAACTTTACCCAGGAAGGTTCCGACCCACGGCAGCAGATACGTTTCGAACAGGGTTTCAATCGCCTCATTCTCATCATCACCTGCTTTATCTTCAATCCATGAGGCCGCCAGCAACAGGGTACCGATATGATCGGCAGGCATATCCGTCAGCGGCATGCCGCGTTCTGAAAGAAACGCCCGAACTTCCGCTTCGGTCGCACCTTCCTGCCAGGCAGAACGATACGGCGACACGCGACACTCTTCCCCCACGAACAGCGCGTTGTAATCCGTTGAAATCTGCTGCATATCGCAACTTTTTTGCAAGCGTTCCAGCAACTCATCCTGTTCCAGCGGCCAGTTCTGCGCCAGTTTACCTTCACGAATCAGGGTAAACAGCGGAACCAGCAGCGGATCCTGCGGCTGGCGGTAATATAAGGTGCCCAGCACGCGGCAAAGGATGGAAAACTCATTCATGTTTTTATTCCGTTATTAATTAAAGATCGGCAAATTCATCAATCGGCGCCATGCCGCGCGACTCAAGGAAGTCGAGCATACGACGCGGCGTGACGTTCAGGATCTGTTCTTCCGGGAAATTCACGTCCCGCAATATTTTCAGGCACTCGCTAAAATCACCCAGCGTGAAGGCCGTGTGTGAATCAGAGCCCAGCGCCACCATTCCGCCTGCGTCACGCACGGCCGCCGCAACGTCGCGGCAGTTGGCCTCACTGCCCTTACGCGAATGCACGAACGAGGAGTTGTTGATCTCCAGCGCCACGCGGTGCTTCGCTGCGGCCTGTGCCACGGCCTGAATATCGATCGGGTATTTCGGATTTCCCGGGTGGCTGATAATGTGCACATTGCCGCTGGCAATGGTGGCAATCATCGCCGCGGTGTTGGTCTCTTTATCCTGGGGCGCAAAGACCGGCTCGTGGAAGCCGGCGAGGATCAGATCTAACGAGGTCAGCATCGGGCCGGTGCAGTCAATTTCACCGTCGGTATTTTTGATGTTCGCTTCGATGCCTCGCAGTATCCCGATACCGTCAACCAGACGTGGCCAGATACGCATATTCACAAAATGCCAGTAGTGCGGCGCATCCGCCATATCCGGACCGTGATCGGTTATCGCAAACAGCTTGATGCCTTTCAGCTTCGCCTGAGCGATATAATCATGGAGGTTACTGTAAGCGTGAGTACTGGCGACGGTGTGCATATGCAGGTCAACGGGATACATCTTTCTCTCCTCTGCGGTTTTTCCAAAGGATAGCAGTTATCAGCGGCGAATATTAGCAAAAACCCGGCGAACGCCGGGTTTCTCTCAGTAGCCTCGCTGTCTGTCGACCTGTCCGGTCACCGCGTTGCCCTTCTCTATTTCGCTGATGGTATGCGAGATATACGCCACGGCCTCCGCCGGTCGCGTCACGGCCGCAATATGGGGCGTCATCGCCACGCGTGGATGTGCCCAAAGCGGGCTGTCTGTCGGCAGCGGTTCGCGGCTATACACATCCAGCATTGCGCCTTTCAGTTTACCGCTATCCAGCGCTTTCAGCAGATCGTCTTCCACAACGTGTACCCCGCGCGCCAGGTTCATTAAGTAGCTATCTTCTGCCAACTGGTTGAGGAGCGTGCCATTGATAATGCCGACCGTTTCCGCCGTATTCGGCAGCAGGTTAATGAGAACGCGTGTCCCTTTCAGGAACGCCGGGAGTTCGTCCGTTCCGGCAAAGCTCTCGACGCCCGGATAATCCTTACGGCTCCGGCTCCAGCAGCGCAGTGGGAAGCCCCACGGAGCGAGCGCTTCGGCGACTTTCGAACCCAGCACACCCGCCCCGAGGATGCCGATGGTGAAATCTTCACGCTGATAATCCGGGAGAGGTTCCCAGTGGGATTGCTGTTTAAACGCCTGATAATCGTCGAAGCGGCGGAACCAGTGCAGCACCTGGCTTACGGCGTATTCCTGCATCTGCTCCCCCATACCGGTATCTTCCAGACGAAACAGGGGAATATCTTCCGGCAGCATTTCAGGGTGAGCCTTCAGCTTACTGAGAATGGAGTCCACCCCCGCACCAAGAGCAAACACCGCCTTCAAACGGCGTCCCTGAAGCATTTCGACCGGGGGATGCCAGACCAGCGCGTAGTCGGCATGTTCATTATCGCCCTGTTTCCATTCGCGAACGCGTGCGCCAGGCAGTGCCGCCGTGAGCGCCTTAATCCAGTAAGCCGTATCAAAAGTGGGGTGATAGAAGATAATATCCATAGTCATTGCCTTTTAGTGCGCTGTTTTATTTTCATTTTCAACTGGCTTGTCAGCATAACAAATTTATCGCTAAACCGCGTTGCTGATAAAAGAGGCGCTTTTCGCACATTTCGAAATCAGGTTGCCTGAAGTTTGTCTAAACACGCTAAATTACTGAAAAAGTGGGTTGACGGCAGTACGGCTTTTCCTTACATTAGCGCCCGTCCCGACAACAACGGGATGACAATATGGTGAGGTGTCCGAGTGGCTGAAGGAGCACGCCTGGAAAGTGTGTATACGGCAACGTATCGGGGGTTCGAATCCCCCCCTCACCGCCATATTCAAGACGAGAGCTCGTACGAAAGTACGGGCTTTTTTCTTATATATTCTCCGCAAGGGGGGGATGAGAACCCCCGACCGGGGTTCGACAACTGGCGCAGCCAGTTGGACAGACTGTGAGCGTAGCGAACAGGCTGCCCGCAGGGCGAGCGAAGCGAGTCAATCCCCCCCTCACCCTAACCCTCTCCCCGGAGGGGAGAGGGGATAGTTAGGTGCTCGCATTCAGTTGCCCCCTGGAAACGTTACTCCTCCACCATCCGGGCATATTCTTCGGTGAGAAAATCCACCAGCGTCCTGACCGATGGCAGCAGGCCGCGCCGGGAAGGATACACCGCATGGATCACTTCCCGTCTGGGTTCCCAGGCATTCAGCACCCGAACAAGCTCACCTGAAGCCAGCTGATCCTTCACCATCAAAATGGGCAACTGTACCACGCCCACGCCCGCCATCGCTGCCTCCCGCAGCGCCAGCATATCGGTAGTCACCAGGCGCGGCGTGAAGTGAATGTCTGCTTTCGCCCCCTCCGGCCCGCTCAGCTCCCACTTATGCAGGTGTTTACCAGCGCCCATACTTAAACCCGGCCATTCGCTGAGCTCAGAAGGCATCGCCGGGTTGCCCATCCGTTCAATCAGTGTCGGCCCGGCAACCAGACAGTGACCCCTGTCCGCCAGCACCCTTAATACCAAATCGCTGTCATCAAACGGGCGCGGACGAACGCGGATCGCCACATCCACCCCCTCCCCCACCAGATCGACCCGGCGGTTGGTGGCTTCAAGCTGGAGGTTAATTCCCGGATAGCGCGCCATAAACCTCGCCAGCATGGGCCCCACGTGAACGTGCAGTAGGGTTACGGGGCAAGTGATCCTGACCATACCGCGCGGCTCAGCCTGTAAAGCAGCCACCGCCTCCTCCGCAGCTTCAGCCTCCACCAGCATGGCTTTACAGTGCTGATAGAACGTCTGCCCCACTTCAGTCACCGCAAACTGCCGCGTGGTACGTTGTATCAACCGAACACCCAGGCGTTCTTCCAGCTGCGCAATCCGACGGCTCAGTTTCGACTTTGGCTGATCGAGCGCCCGCCCCGCCGCCGCAAAGCCGCCATGCTCCACCACCTTCACAAACCATACGAAATCATTGAGATCCTGCATACGCCCCCATTGTTCTATTTAAGGAACAGTGAATGTCATTTTTGCTATCTACCGGGATATTAACCCTGAATATAAGCTATTTACATCAACAGGACATCAGGAGTTAATCATGAAAAACGTAACAGGCGTGTATACCGCACCTCGTCCGCACTGGGTCGGTGATGGTTTTCCGGTTCGTTCGATGTTTTCTTACCAGACGCACGGCGAACCGCTGAGCCCGTTCCTGCTGCTTGACTACGCCGGACCACATACCTTCCCGGCGGATGGCGCAAAACGCGGCGTGGGCGAGCATCCTCATCGCGGTTTTGAAACGGTGACCATCGTCTACTCAGGCGAAGTTGAGCACCGTGATTCCACCGGCAGAGGCGGCGTTATTGGTCCAGGCGATGTGCAGTGGATGACGGCAGGCGCAGGCATTTTGCACGAGGAGTTCCACTCCAGCGCGTTCTCGCAGAAAGGCGGTGAACTGAAAATGATGCAGCTGTGGGTCAACCTGCCCGCCAAAGACAAAATGGCGACGCCTGGCTACCAGAGCATCACTCAGGCGGATATCCCGGTGGTCACCCTGCCGGATAACAGCGGAACAATGCGCGTGATTGCTGGCCGCTTTGGAGAGGTAACCGGCCCGGCGCATACCTTCTCACCGCTTAACGTATGGGATCTCGCGCTGCACCAGGGCAGCCACCTGACGCTCAATCAGCCCGAAGGCTGGAGCACGGCGCTGGTTGTTGTTGAGGGCAGCGTGACAGTGAACGGCACCACGCCTGCGGGTGAGGCGCAGCTGGTCGTGCTGAGTCAGAGCGGCGACAAGCTGCATCTCGAAGCCAGCAGCGATGCCAAAGTGTTGCTGATGGCCGGGGAGCCACTGAATGAACCCATCGTGGGCTATGGCCCGTTTGTGATGAACAGTAAAACTGAAATCGCCGAAGCTATTCGCGATTTCAACTCCGGCCGCTTTGGCCAAATCTAAACGTAATAAAGGAGCGCATTATGTCTACCCCTGCAAACTTCAACGGTGCACGTCCCGTTATTGACGTCAATGATGCCGTTATGCTGCTTATCGATCACCAGAGCGGATTGTTCCAGACTGTTGGAGACATGCCAATGCCTGAGCTGCGCGCTCGTGCAGCAGCGCTGGCAAAGATCGCCTCGCTGGCGAAGATCCCGGTGATCACCACGGCGTCGGTTCCACAGGGACCGAACGGCCCGCTTATCCCGGAGATCCACGCCAATGCGCCGCACGCACAGTATGTGGCACGCAAGGGTGAGATCAACGCCTGGGATAATCCGGAGTTCGTGGCGGCGGTGAAAGCCACCGGACGCAAAACGCTGATTATCGCGGGGACGATTACCAGCGTTTGCATGGCCTTCCCGTCCATCAGCGCGGTGGCGGACGGATATAAAGTGTTTGCAGTGATTGATGCCTCCGGCACCTACAGCAAAATGGCGCAAGAGATCACCCTGGCGCGCGTGGTGCAGGCAGGCGTGGTACCGATGGACACAGCGGCAGTGGCCTCAGAGATCCAGCGCACGTGGAACCGTGAAGATGCGGGAGAATGGGCAGAGGTGTACACACACATCTTCCCTGCCTACCAGCTGCTGATCGAAAGTTACAGCAAAGCGCAGGACGTCGTGAAAAACAGCGAAGTGCTCGATTCGCAGCGTTGATCCTGCGCGGTGCGCCATAAGCTGATTAAGGCTTAACCGAACAGGCACGAATGCAGAAAATCTGCTTGACCGCTTTCGCGCAACTCCCTATAGTAGCGCCCCGTTGCCCCCCAAGCGGTCAGGCAGCAAAACAATATGGTGAGGTGTCCGAGTGGCTGAAGGAGCACGCCTGGAAAGTGTGTATACGGCAACGTATCGGGGGTTCGAATCCCCCCCTCACCGCCATATTTAAGATGAGAGCTCGTACGAAAGTACGGGCTTTTTTCTTTTATATTCTCCGAAAAGGGGGGGATGAGAACCCCCGACTGGGGTTCGACAACTGGCGGCAGCCAGTTGGACAGACTGAGAGCATAGCGAACAGGCTGCCCGCAGGGCGAGCGAAGCGAGTCAATCCCCCCCTCACCGCCATATTTTAAGAAGAGCTCGCATGAAAATGCGGGCTTTTTTTTCGCATGTTGCACGTCTGCGGGGGGATGAGAACCCCCGACCGGGGTTCGACAACTGGCGCAGCCAGTTGGACAGACTGAGAGCGAAGCGAGTCAATCCCCGCCGGTGCGGGTGATACCGCCTCACCCATAAAAAAAGCCCGCGCATAAGCACGGGCCCGTTTTAAACTATTCCTCAGTTATTCAACTTCCCCGCCGGCTGCTTTCCTTCAGGAGAAGAAACCTGCCCCGGCAATCCCCCCTCTTCATCTCTGCGCTCCCCCAGCCAGTAATCCGCATTTTTAATCCCAAGCCGAACCGGATCAAACTGTGGATCAATTCCCTGCGCATTCTGGGTTTCATAATCCTTCAGGCTGGCAAAGGCTTTTTTATGCAAGAGGACAATGGCAATAATGTTGAGCCAGGCCATCAGCCCTACCCCGATATCCCCTAATCCCCATGCCAGATCCGCGGTGCGGATTGTGCCATATACCGTGGAAGCCATCAGACATAATTTAAGCAGGAATGTCAGCCACGGACGGTGAATTTTACGGTTGATGTAGGCGATATTGGTTTCAGCGATATAGTAATAGGCAATGATGGTGGTGAAGGCAAAGAAGAATAGCGCGATGGCGACAAAGTAATTACCAAAGCCCGGCATCATACTTTCCATCGCTGTCTGCACATAGCCAGGACCGGCCGCCACGCCTGCAATACCGGTATAAAGGGCTGCGCCGTCGACGCCCTGAACATTATAAAGCCCGGTGATCAACAGCATAAACCCGGTCGCGGAGCAGACAAACAGCGTGTCGATATATACGGAGAACGCCTGAACCAGCCCTTGTTTCACCGGATGACTTACGGCTGCTGCCGAGGATGCATGTGGCCCGGTGCCCTGCGCCGCCTCGTTGGAATAGACGCCGCGTTTAACGCCCCACATGATAGCCTGGCCCAGAATAGCGCCAAATCCCGCTTCAAGGCCAAAAGCACTTTTCCAGATCAGCAGGATAACAGCAGGCAGTTTTTCAATATTGATCGCGATAATAACGCAGGCAACAATAATATAGCCGAGCGCCATAAACGGAACGACCATACTGCTAAAGCTGGCGATCCTTTTTACACCACCGAAAATAATGAAGCTTAACAGTACAGCCAGTATTGCCGCCGTAACGTTTGGGTTAAGACCGAAGGCAATATCCAGGCTGGCGGCAATTGAGTTTGCCTGTACGCCCGGAAGTAATAAACCGCAGGAGAAAATGGTCACAATAGCAAATAACCATGCGTACCACTTCACCCCCAACCCTTTTTCAATATAAAAGGCAGGTCCCCCACGATATTCGCCGTTAATTTTTTCTTTATAAACCTGACCTAACGTGGATTCAACAAAAGCAGAGCTGGCGCCTAAAAATGCCACTACCCACATCCAGAAAAGCGCACCGGGGCCACCAAAGGTAATGGCGGTCGCCACACCGGCGATATTCCCTGTCCCTACGCGGCCCGCCAGCGTCATCGTCAACGCCTGAAACGATGATACGCCGGCATCGGTAGCCCCGCCCTGAAACATCAGGGTAATCATATGTTTTATATGACGTAATTGCAGAAAACGACTACGCAGTGAGAAATAGAGACCGACACCCAGACATAAAAATATTAACGCAGGGCTCCAGATAACACCATTAATTGCACTAACCAGTTCGTTCATGTATGACCCTCAGCGTGATGTTCCAGAGGAAACGATCCCCTGGTGTGTTTCTTCTTAGAATTTAATTTGAACAAGTACGAAACATAGATAATTACCCAAAAGACACCAACTTAATTTTTACTGCTTAGTCATATTCTGTGACAACATTCACGTTTAATTTTCACCTAACAATTAGCGCGATAATTATATTCACAGGTATTTTGTGGGTATTGTAAATACATATCACATTTTTGCGATCTGTATAAAAAGCGTTCGCAGCAAATTAACAGTAATATTATTATTACCGCAAAACGGTGCGTAAATCCCGTTGAATGCTATAGGAAATAAATATGATTAAAAAAAAGCCATGCGAACAGAGGGAATAAAAGAAGCTTCCCGGCATGACGCCGGGAAGAAATGACTTAAAATGTGAAATGATCTTAGTCGGAGTACACTTCCAGCGTTCGTTGACACAGCGCTGAGCGGACGCAGTCCTCTTTTGTGAAGCGGACCACCCCTATCATCTCATCTTCCTCAAAACGTGACATGGCATCGCTCAGGCCAGACTTCACGCCCGACGGCAGGTCACACTGGGTAATATCGCCGTTGACGATAACCGTCACGTTCTCCCCGAGGCGCGTTAAAAACATCTTCATTTGCGCAGCGGTCACGTTCTGAGCCTCGTCAAGAATAACGACCGCATTTTCAAATGTACGTCCGCGCATATAGGCGAACGGCGCGATTTCCACCTTGCCAATCTCTGGTCGCAGGCAGTACTGCATAAAGGAAGCGCCCAACCGCTTCACCAGCACGTCATAGACGGGCCTGAAGTACGGGGCAAACTTCTCAGAAATATCGCCAGGCAGGAAGCCCAGATCTTCATCCGCTTGCAGTACCGGACGGGTAACGATGATCCTTTCCACGTCCTTATGAATCAGCGCCTCCGCCGCTTTGGCGGCACTGATCCAGGTTTTCCCGCATCCGGCTTCCCCGGTTGCAAAGATGAGCTGTTTACTCTCGATAGCATTCAGGTAGTGCGCCTGAGCTTCATTCCGCGCCACTATTGGCGATGCATCGCGGCTGTCCCGCGCCATGCCAATGGATTCTACGCCGCTCATCTGCACAAGCGAGGTGACCGATTCTTCTTCACGCTGTTTATGGCTACGTGAATCCCGTCTCAGCACACGTTTTGCTTCGCGACGAGCTTTGATCACTGCTTTCTGTCTTCCCATGGATAGCACCTTGAGTTGTTGGTATTCATCACACGCGCCAGCATCGGCACGATTATGCGCACGAACATCAGAGGGTTGGCTTCCTTGTAAGCCATTGCTTGCATTACCGGATGACGATACAGAACGGCTACGCGCACCGTTATGCACGTCGGTAGAAATCGTATTTAGAGGTGGAGGGGAGAATTTTGTGGTGAGGAAATCGCTGCCGGAGTCTGAGCCTCCGCGCCGGGTGCTGCGGTTGATGTGTTTACCTTGTCCAGTACAGGACGCAACCATTCGCGATCTCCATAGTGAGTCAATATCACTGCCGGGAACTACCGCTGTCTTATCTTAAGTACATCAGGAATTATCATAAATGCAACATTTATTTTACCTAGATGCAACCTTTAAGACTGCTCCTGCAGCGGAATCAGTCTCATATATGAATATTACAGAAATATAACAACAAGATAGTCATATGGAAAAATAATGTCCCCGCGAACTGTCGCAGGGACGATTATCAGGCTTCTATCAGACCCTGAGCGAGCCAGGTCTTCGCGTCACGCGCGCCGGGCAGGGCAAAGAAATAGCCGCCGCCGATGGGCTTGATGTACTCCTCCAGCGCTTCGCCGTTGAGCCGCTTCTGCACGGTGAGGAACCCTTTCTCCAGATCGTGCTGATAGCAGACAAACAGCAGTCCCATATCAAGCTGACCGGAATTGGTCACCCCCAACGAGTAGCTGTAGCCCCTGCGCATCATCAGGCTGGACTGGGTCTCTTTGGTGCGAGGATTGGCGAGACGAATATGGCTGTCCAGCGCGATGACATCTCCGTTCGGGTCGTGGGCGTAGTCGGGTTCATCGTGCTCGTGCTTCATGCCGAGCGGTGCGCCGGTTTGCTTATCGCGGCCGAAGATCGTCTGCTGCTCTTTCAGCGGCGTGCGGTCCCAGAACTCCACGTGGAACTGAATGATACGCACCGCCTGATAGCTGCCACCCACCGCCCAGGCCGGTTCGCCCTGATCCGCCGTCACCCAGACCACGTTTTTCATCAACACGGTATTGCTGCTGTCCGGGTTGGCGGTACCGTCTTTGAAGCCCAGCAGGTTGACCGGCGTCTCTTTCCCTTTACTGCGCGCGGCGTGGTCAGAGATAAAACCTTCCCGCTTCCAGCGCACGCTGAGCAGATCCGGGGTGTGCTTGATGATATCGCGCAGGGCGTGGATCACCGTATCCTGGGTATTGGCGCAGATCTGCAACAGCAGATCGCCGTGGCACAACGCCGCGTCGAGAGAGTCATTCGGGAATCGCGTCATTTTTTGCAGCGCTTTCGGCTTCTGCTTCGCCAGACCGTAGCGATCATCAAACAGCGATTCCCCCACCGACACGGTGATGGTCAGATTATCGGGAGCGATAAACGCCCCGAGGATCCCGGAATCCATCGGCGGCAGGCGCGGATTCGGTGTTTCCGGTGCCGGACCGCCCGCCGTAAGGAAGGCAATGCGCGTGGTCAACAGCCTGAACAGACGCTCAAGGTCAGCCTTATCACTCGCCAGCGAATCGAAAGCCACCAGCATCATCGAGGCCTGCTGCGGCGTCAGGATTCCTGCCTGGTGCTCACCATAAAACGGCTGCGTTTCCATACGCGCATCCGGGGAGAGCGTGCCGGGGGCACTTTGCGGTTTTGCCGCATGCGCCACCGGACAGCCGCCCGCCAGGGCAAACGCGCCGCCCAGCGCCCCTACCCCTTTTAACAACCGACGTCGGGAAGGTTCCGCCACGTCGTACTCATCATGCTTGTTCATCGCTTAGTCCAGACCCAGAACGCCACGCAGCAGGGAGAGATCTTCCGCCAGCGTCGTAATCGGGCCTTTCAGCGCGTTACGGTCAGCATCGGTCAGCTTGTCGTAGGTTTCGAACCCGTCTTTGGTACGGTATTTCGCCAGGATGGCGTCAACTTTCTTAAAGTTGGCATCCACTTTCGCCAGCAGTTCGCCGTTCTCTTTTTGCAGCTGGGGCCGCAGCAGATCGACAATTTTTTGTGCGCCGTCGACGTTTGCCTGGAAGTCCCACAGGTCGGTGTGGCTGTAGCGATCTTCTTCGCCGCTGATTTTGCTCGCGGCCACTTCTTCAATCAGACCCGCAGCACCACCCACCACTTTCGACGGCGGGAAGGCCAGCTCGCTGATGCGTTTTTGCAGCTCCAGCACGTCGCTGTTGAGCTGATCGGCGTATTTCTCCATCCCTTTGGTGGAGCTATCGCCAAACAGGGCTTTTTCCAGGCGGTGGAAGCCGGTGAATTTCGGATCGGCGGCCTTCTGCTCGTAGTCATCTTCGCGGGCGTCAATGCTGCCATCGAGGTCAGAGAACAGCTCGGCAATCGGCTCGATGCGCTCGTAGTGCTGACGTGTAGGCGCATACAGGGATTTCGCTTTTTCGATATCGCCCGCTTTCACCGCGTCGGTAAAGGCTTTGGTGCCTGCCACCAGGTCAGCCGTCTCTTTGGTGACGTAGGCTTTATAGGCGGTAATGGCGTCGCCGAGGCTCAGCAGCGCGGTGCCTTTGGCCGCGTCCGCCGTCGCTGCGCCTTTGACGATCAGCTTACCTTTCGGGTTAGTCAGCAGGCCGCAGGTCATGTCATATTCCCCCGGCTGAAGATTAGCGGTCATTTTCTGGCTGAAGCCAGGCGCGATATTTTCACGCTCTTCTACCACCATCACGCCTTTCAGGATCTCCCACTCCAGCGCTTTCTGGCTGTGGTTCTGAATAATAAACTGGGTTTTACCGCTGTTAACCGTGATGGTCATCGGCTCGCACTGTTTATCGTTGACGGTGACTTTTACCTGCGGAATATCTGCTGCCTGAGCGGCGAAGGCAGACGCGAACAGCGCTGCCACACCAACCTGTAACGCGCTACGACGGAATTGAATAGCCATGTCTCTTCCCTTTAAAGTATGTTGTAACTAAACAAAGCGCTTCACGGCGCAGTACGCGACGGCTGAGCGCTGGGGCGCGATGGCATGAAGAACAGCACCAGCGCCGGAATAAGATAGATAAAGTACATCGCCACCTCGCTGACGCTCGGCGTTTCCTGATAGCCGAAGATACCTTCAAGGAGCGTGCCGGTCAGTGAGTGGGTGGAGAGAACGTTACTAAGATCAAACGCCACGTCCTGGAAGTGGTTCCACAGGCCCGCTTCGTGGAAGGCGCGGATCGCCCCTGCCGCCAGTCCCGCGGCCACCAGCAGAATAAACAGGCTGGTCCACTTGAAGAACGCGCCCAGGTTAAGACGAATGCCGCCCCAGTAGAGCAGGAAGCCAAGCACAACCGCCGTGGCCAGCCCGAGCATCGCGCCCAGCGGCGGCCAGATGCCCACGTCCTGCTGAAAAGCCGCGAGCAGGAAGAACACTGACTCCAGGCCTTCACGCGCCACGGCGAAAAAAACCATCATGATCAGCGCCCAGCCGTGGTGGTTGCCTTTTTGCAGGGCGTTATCCACCGCCTGCTCAAGCTGTACCTTCACGTTACGGGAAACTTTGCGCATCCAGAACACCATCCAGGTGAGGATCACCACCGCTATTACGGCAACAATGCCTTCAAACAGCTCCTGCTCTTTCTGCGGAAATTCACCGGTGGTTTCGTTGATAAGAATACCCAGCCCCAGGCAGAGCGCCGCGGCAAGGAAAACGCCAACCCACATCACGCCAATCCAGCGTCCGCGCTGGGTACGCTTCAGATAACTGGCGATAAGGCTAACAATCAGGGCCGCTTCAAGGCCTTCACGTAACATAATGAGAAAAGGAACAAACATGCAGACACCTTAAATGTTTATCGCGGTCAACTGATGCAAAGAAAGGTAAATTCTTGTGATAGTGATTATCATTACGGCAACAAGAAAAACAAGCGAAATATGTGGAGTTTTGATGACCAGATGTAAACGCATTGCGGAGTAATAATTGCCTGAGTAACCGTTACGTTTATAAGGTATAACGAAAATGCCCATTTACGGTTAACCGGGGCTGTGGCTAAATGTCCACCTCGAAAACCAACTGAAAATAAACCATGTTTAAAATTGTTCATTTCCTGCTGGCGCTGGTGATTATTCTTGCGCTCGCCTGGCTGGTGAGTTTCGACCGCCGAAAAATTCGCATTCGTTTCGTTTTACAGCTGATCGTGATTGAAATCGCGCTGGCATTCTTTTTTCTGCATGCAGAAAGCGGCCTGTTCATTATTAAACATGTCTCCGGTTTCTTTGAATCACTGCTTAAATTCGCTGCCGAAGGGACGAATTTTGTCTTTGGCGGGATGGGTGAAAAAGGGCTGGCGTTCATTTTCCTTGGCGTGCTCTGCCCCATTATTTTTATCTCGGCGCTGATTGGTATTCTGCAGCACTGGCGTATTCTGCCGATCTTTATTCGGGTTATCGGGACGCTGCTGTCAAAACTGAACGGCATGGGCAAGCTGGAATCCTTTAACGCGGTGAGCTCACTGATACTCGGTCAGTCTGAAAACTTCATTGCCTACAAGGGCGTGTTGGGCGATCTCTCCTCACGCCGCCTGTTTACGATGGCTGCAACGGCGATGTCGACGGTTTCGCTGTCGATTGTCGGTGCCTATATGACCATGCTCGACGCCAGATTTGTCGTCGCGGCACTGATCCTGAACATGTTCAGCACCTTTATTATCCTTTCGGTCATTAACCCGGCCCGCCCGGAAGCCGAATCCGATATCAAACTGGAAAAGCTGCATGAATCCCAGAGCTTCTTTGAAATGCTGGGCGAATATATTCTGGCCGGTTTTAAGGTGGCGATGATTATTCTGGCGATGCTGATTGGCTTTATCGCCCTTATTAGCGCCGTTAATGCCCTCTTCTCCAGCGTATTTGGCCTGAGCTTCCAGCAGATTCTGGGTTACGTGTTTTATCCGCTGGCGTGGCTTATTGGTATTCCGCTGAGCGATGCCTTAAGCGCGGGCAGTATTATGGCAACCAAACTGGTGGCGAATGAATTTGTGGCGATGATCGAGCTGCAAAAAATAGCCCACCAAATGTCACCGCGCGGACTGGGGATTTTGTCAGTGTTCCTGGTGTCGTTCGCTAACTTTGCCTCCATTGGTATTGTGGCGGGGGCAATAAAAGGCCTGAACGAGCAACAGGGTAATGTGGTGTCGCGGTTTGGTTTACGCCTGGTGTACGGGGCAACGCTGGTGAGTTTGCTGTCGGCGAGCTTTGCGGGGTTGGTGTTGTAAGTTTTGTGCGGTTAATGCCCGGCGGCGCTTCGCTTACACGGGCCTACGATACAACAACGGCGGGATTTCCCGCCGTTTTTTATTAAAACTGTACGCACACCGGCTGGTCGACCCGCATCACCGACTCCTGTGCGAAGCGGGATTTATAAATGCCGCGTAAAGCCTCGATGTTTTTCTCGCTCTGCGCGTCTTTGCCGTGGATCAGCATCAGCGCCTTGCTCGGCTCGCGCGCCACCTTGCCGTCGTTACCCAGCCACTGACCGCGGGCATCAAATACCGTTAAGCCATCGCGAAAGCGCGGCGTCACGTCCTGGTCGACAAACTGCTGCCATTCGTTGCCTGTAATTTGCGCCCCGGCAGGACGGTTTAAGCCGAAATAGAGCGTGGTTTGCTGCATCTGATTTTCTGCTTTGCAGGTTTCCACCGCCGCATGCTGCGCGGGTGCGTTACAGCCCGCCAGCATCACGAATGCTGCCACCATTAGCCCTGTTTTAATTCTCATTGATGAAGACTCACATAGGTGAAAGGACTATCCCCTCTCCCCACCGGGGAGAGGGTTAGGGTGAGAGGGAAATTACTCAGCCTGGAGCTTAGACGGCGGCGCTGAGTGGTAATGCGCATCCGCTTCCGCAAAGCGCTTCTGCATAGATGCAGACGGCGCTTTACCCAGCAGGCTAAACACCACAATACCGAGGCTGCCGAAGATGAAGCCCGGGATAATTTCGTACAGGCCCAGCCACGCGAACTGTTTCCAGACGATAACGGTAACCGCACCGATAATCATCCCCGCCAGCGCGCCGTTGCGGGTCATGCGTGACCACAGAACGGAGAACAGCACCACCGGACCAAATGCGGCGCCAAAGCCCGCCCACGCGTAGCTCACCAGCCCCAGCACGCGGTTTTCCGGGTTAGCCGCCAGCGCAATCGCCACCAGCGCCACCAGCAGCACCATAAAACGCCCTACCCACACCAGCTCTTTCTGGCTCGCGCCCTTACGCAGGAACGCTTTGTAGAGGTCTTCGGTGATGGCACTGGAGCACACCAGCAGCTGACAGCTCAGGGTGGACATGACTGCCGCCAGGATCGCGGAGAGCAGGATACCGGCAATCCACGGGTTGAACAGGATCTGCGCCAGCTCGATGAACACGCGCTCGGCGTTCTGGTTCACCGCGCCCGCCTGCGCCGGGTTGTTATTGAAGTAGGCGATACCGAAGAAACCGACCGCGCACGCCCCCGCCAGACACAGGATCATCCACGTCATGCTGATGCGACGCGCGTGAACGATGGTGTGGTGAGAATCCGCCGCCATAAAGCGCGCCAGAATGTGCGGCTGACCGAAGTAGCCCAGGCCCCATCCCATCAGGGAGACGATGGCCACGAAGTTCAGCCCTTTCAGCATATCGACGTTTTCGATGCTCTTCTGCTTGATCACTTCCAGCGATTCGCCAAAGCCGCCGACGGTAAAAATCACAATTATCGGGGTCAGGATCAGGGCGAAAATCATCAGACTCGCCTGCACGGTATCGGTCCAGCTTACCGCCAGGAATCCGCCCACGAAGGTATAGAGGATGGTCGCGGCCGCACCGGCCCACAGCGCCGTTTCATAGCTCATGCCGAAGGTGCTTTCGAACAGGCGCGCGCCCGCCACAATGCCGGAGGCACAGTAGATGGTGAAGAACAGCAGGATCACCACCGCAGAGATAATACGCAATATGCGGCTGTTATCTTCAAAGCGTCCGGTGAAGTAATCCGGCAGCGTCAGGGCGTTGTTGTTGGCTTCGGTATGCACACGCAGACGGCCTGCTACCAGCTTCCAGTTGATCCATGCGCCAACGGTCAGGCCGATGGCGATCCAGCTTTCGGAGATACCGGAGATGAAAATCGCGCCCGGCAGCCCCATCAGCAGCCAGCCGCTCATGTCGGATGCGCCCGCTGAGAGTGCGGTGACCATCGGGCCCAAGCTGCGCCCGCCGAGGATGTAGTCGTCAAAGTTTTTAGTGGAACGCCATGCCAAAAACCCTATCAGGATCATGCCAAAAATATAAACGAGAAATGTCACCAGCATCGGTGTGCTAATAGCCATTCAAATTCTCCAAAATGTCGAGCGACAGCCGTCCGGGCTGCCTTGTTATGTCATCACCGGAACGTAGTGATGTGTGTATGTGTTTCCGTTGGGCGCGCTATCCTGCCGTATACGCATCCCACTGACAAACGATTTAACACTGCATTTACATGAATTTCATCCCTGGTTTTATACGTCTTTCCTATAGGTTGCACTCGCTCACGCTTTTATGGGTTGCACCTTTAAAAAGTGTTAAGCACCGCATAAAAACTGGGCTCAGAAACCGCCGCGCGTTCTTTTTCACAGCTAACTAATCGTTAACAATCCATTCATTTTCCAGCTTGCAGACCAGGTCACATTTAACACGGTTGCACAAAGTTGCAACATGGTGGATATTTCACGCTATCAACAGAACGCTATTACAGAACAACAGGAGTTTTGGCATGGGGATGACCACCATGGGGGTTAAGCTGGATGACGCTACCCGCGAACGGATTAAAACCGCTGCGACCCGTATCGACCGCACGCCGCACTGGTTAATCAAGCAGGCGATTTTTAACTATCTGGAAAGACTGGAGAGTGAAGAAGGTCTGCCGGAGCTGCCTGCCCTGCTGGCGGGCGCTGCGAACGAAGGCGAAGAGGCCGCGACGGCCGCTGATGAGAACCACCAGCCGTTCCTGGAATTTGCCGAGCAGATCCTGCCGCAGTCCGTCAGCCGCGCCGCCATTACCGGCGCCTATCGCCGTGCCGAAACCGACGCCGTGCCGATGCTGCTGGAGCAGGCGCGCCTGCCGGAAGCCGTTGCCGCTCAGGCGCACAGCCTGGCGTATCAGCTCGCCGACAAGCTGCGTAATCAGAAAACCGCCAGCGGACGCGCCGGCATGGTGCAGGGTCTGTTGCAGGAGTTCTCCCTCTCCTCGCAGGAAGGCGTGGCGCTGATGTGTCTGGCGGAAGCGCTGCTGCGTATCCCAGATAAAGCCACCCGCGATGCCCTGATCCGCGACAAAATCAGCAACGGCAACTGGCACTCCCACATTGGCCGCAGCCCGTCCCTGTTTGTGAACGCCGCCACCTGGGGCCTGCTGTTTACCGGCAAGCTGGTCTCCACCCATAACGAAGCCAACCTGTCGCGCTCCCTGAACCGTATTATCGGCAAGAGCGGCGAGCCGCTGATCCGCAAGGGCGTGGACATGGCGATGCGCCTGATGGGCGAGCAGTTCGTCACCGGGGAAACCATTGCCGAAGCGCTGGCGAACGCCCGCAAGCTGGAAGACAAAGGCTTCCGCTACTCCTACGACATGCTGGGCGAAGCGGCGCTGACCGCCGCCGACGCGCAGGCCTACATGGTCTCTTACCAGCAGGCGATCCACGCCATCGGTAAAGCGTCCAACGGTCGCGGTATTTATGAAGGGCCAGGCATCTCTATCAAGCTTTCCGCCCTGCACCCGCGCTACAGCCGCGCGCAGTACGACCGGGTGATGGAAGAACTCTATCCGCGCCTGAAGTCCCTGACCCTGCTGGCGCGCCAGTATGACATCGGCATCAACATCGACGCCGAAGAGGCGGATCGTCTGGAGATCTCCCTCGATCTGCTGGAAAAACTGTGCTTCGAGCCGGAGCTGGCGGGCTGGAACGGGATTGGTTTCGTTATCCAGGCCTACCAGAAACGCTGCCCGTTCGTCATTGACTACCTGATTGACCTGGCCAGCCGCAGCCGTCGCCGCCTGATGATCCGTCTGGTGAAGGGTGCCTACTGGGACAGCGAAATCAAACGCGCCCAGATGGAAGGACTGGAAGGCTATCCGGTCTATACCCGCAAGGTCTACACCGACGTCTCTTACCTCGCCTGCGCGAAAAAACTGCTCGGCGTGCCGAACCTGATTTATCCGCAGTTCGCCACCCACAACGCCCACACCCTGGCAGCGATCTACAGCCTGGCGGGTCAGAACTACTATCCGGGCCAGTACGAGTTCCAGTGTCTGCACGGCATGGGTGAACCGCTGTACGAGCAGGTGACCGGTAAAGTGGCCGACGGCAAGCTGAACCGTCCGTGCCGTATTTATGCCCCGGTAGGTACCCACGAAACCCTGCTGGCCTACCTGGTGCGTCGTCTGCTGGAGAACGGGGCGAACACCTCCTTCGTTAACCGCATCGCCGATACCACCCTGCCGCTGGACGAACTGGTGGCCGATCCGGTACAGGCCGTAGAGAAGATGGCGGCGCAGGAAGGCCAGATTGGTCTGCCGCATCCGAAGATTGCCCTGCCGCGCGAGCTGTATGGTGCAGGTCGCGTCAACTCGGCGGGTCTGGATCTCGCCAACGAACACCGTCTGGCGTCGCTCTCTTCTGCCCTGCTTAACAGCGCATTGCAGAAGTGGCAGGCCAAACCGATCCTTGAGCAGTCCGTTGAAGACGGTGAAATGCAGCCGGTGATCAACCCGGCAGAGCCGAAGGATATCGTCGGCTACGTGCGCGAAGCCACAGAAGCGGAAGTGGATCAGGCTTTGGAGAGCGCGGTGAACAACGCGCCAATCTGGTTTGCCACCCCGCCGCAGGAGCGTGCCGCCATTCTGGAACGCGCGGCGGTGCTGATGGAAGATCAGATGCAGCAGCTTATCGGCATTCTGGTGCGTGAAGCGGGTAAAACCTTCAGCAACGCCATCGCCGAAGTGCGTGAGGCGGTCGACTTCCTGCACTACTACGCCGGTCAGGTGCGTGATGATTTCGACAACGAAACGCACCGTCCGCTCGGCCCGGTGGTCTGTATCAGCCCGTGGAACTTCCCGCTGGCAATCTTCACCGGCCAGATTGCCGCGGCCCTTGCCGCAGGCAACAGCGTGCTGGCAAAACCGGCAGAGCAGACTCCGCTGATTGCCGCTCAGGGCATTAACATTTTGCTGGAAGCGGGCGTACCGGCGGGCGTGGTGCAGCTGTTGCCGGGGCGCGGTGAAACGGTGGGTGCCAAACTGACCTCCGATAACCGCGTGCGCGGCGTGATGTTTACCGGTTCGACCGAAGTAGCCTCCCTGCTGCAACGCAACATCGCCACCCGTCTGGATGCGCAGGGCCGTCCAACGCCGCTGATCGCTGAAACCGGCGGCATGAACGCCATGATCGTGGACTCCTCCGCGCTCACTGAGCAGGTCGTCGTTGACGTGCTGGCCTCTGCCTTCGACAGCGCGGGTCAACGCTGTTCCGCCCTGCGCGTGCTGTGCTTACAGGATGACGTGGCTGACCACACGCTGAAGATGCTGCGCGGTGCGATGGCGGAATGCCGCATGGGCAACCCGGGCCGTCTCACCACCGATATCGGGCCGGTGATCGACGCGGAAGCCAAAGCCAACATCGAAAACCACATTCAGACCATGCGTGCCAAAGGCCGTCCGGTGTTCCAGGCGGTGCGTGAGAACAGTGAAGATGCCCGCGAGTGGCAGACCGGCACCTTCGTGCCGCCAACGCTGATTGAGCTGGCAAGCTTCGACGAGCTGAAAAAAGAGGTCTTCGGCCCGGTACTGCACGTTGTGCGCTACAACCGTAACAACCTCAACGAGCTGATCGATCAGATCAACGCCTCGGGTTACGGCCTGACGCTCGGTGTACATACTCGTATCGACGAAACCATTGCCCAGGTGACCGGCAATGCTAAAGTCGGCAACCTGTACGTCAACCGCAACATGGTTGGCGCGGTCGTGGGCGTGCAGCCGTTCGGCGGTGAAGGTCTCTCCGGCACCGGCCCGAAAGCGGGCGGTCCGCTCTATCTGTACCGTCTGCTGGCAAACCGTCCGGAAAATGCGCTGGGCGTGACGCTGGCGCGTCAGGACGCGGAATATCCGGTGGATGCGCAGGTGAAAGCCGTGCTGACCCAGCCGCTGGACGCGCTGATTAAGTGGGCAGAAAACCGCCCTGAACTGCGTGCAATTGCGCAGCAGTACGGCGAGCTGGCGCAGGCCGGTACCCAGCGCCTGCTGCCGGGTCCAACCGGTGAGCGCAACACCTGGACGCTGATGCCGCGCGAGCGTGTGCTGTGCATGGCGGATGACGAGCAGGATGCGCTGGTGCAGCTGGCAGCCGCTACAGCAACGGGCTGTGAGGTGCTGTGGCCGGAAGATGCGCTGCATCGCGACCTCGCCAAACAGTTGCCAAAAGCGGTCTCGGCTCGCATTCGCTTTGCGAAGGCCGATGCCCTGCTGACCCAGCCGTTTGACGCGGTGATCTACCACGGTGATTCCGACCAGCTGCGCGAACTGTGTGAGCAGGTTGCGGCCCGCAGCGGTGCCATCGTTTCCGTGCAGGGCTTTGCGCGCGGGGAAACCAACCTGCTGCTGGAGCGTCTGTACGTGGAGCGCTCGCTCAGCGTCAACACCGCGGCGGCAGGCGGTAACGCCAGCCTGATGACAATCGGTTAATCGTGTAAACTTTCCCCGGTGACGCTACGCTTACCGGGGCTACAAAATCACCGTAGGCCGGATAAGCGCAGCGCATCCGGCTTTTTTACACGGAGGGAATGATGAAAAGAGTATTTCTCGCAGGCGCAGCACTGCTGCTCAGCGCCAGTGCGCTTGCCGACGAGTGCGACAAAGCGACCACCCAGACAGAACTCAGTGCCTGTGCGGCAGAGCAGTACCAGGCTGCGGATAAAAAGCTCAACCAGACGTACCAGGCCGCCATCAAACGCGCGGCAGCCCCTCAGCGCGACCTGCTGAAAAAGGCGCAGCAGGCGTGGATCGCCCTGCGTGACGCAGACTGTAAATTGATGGGTTCAGGAACCGAAGGTGGCACTATTCAGCCGATGATTATCAACCAGTGCCTGACGGAGAAAACTGCGGAGCGCGAAGCCTTTCTGGCCTCGTTGATGCAGTGTGAAGAGGGCAATTTAAGCTGCCCTTTCCAACCGGCTGATTAACGCACGCGGATCCCTTCAATAATCATCCGCTGCACGTTTTCCAGGGTGCTCTGGAAAAACGCCTCGTCCTGGAGCGTTTTACCGGTTACCGCCTCGACCTGGGCCGCGAAGTCAGCGTAGTGCTGGGTTGAGGCCCAAATCATGAAAATCAGATGCTGCGGATCGACGGGCGCCAGTTTTCCGCTGGCGACCCATCCGGCAATAATGGCCGATTTTTCGTCCACCAGCTGCTTTAGATCTCCCGTCAGCTCCGCCTGCAACAGCGGCGCGCCCTGTAACATCTCCAGACAAAACAGCCTCGATGCCTGGGGATAATCACGCGATACCTCCAGCTTCAGGCGTATGTACTCCTCTATCGCCACCAGCGGGGCCAGCTCTTCGCGAAATGCTTTAAGCGGTGCGAGCCAGATATCCAGGATCTGCTGCATCACCGCCACATATAGCGCCTCTTTCGACGGGTAGTAGTAGAGCAGATTGGTCTTGGACACCCCGGCCTGCTCCGCCACCTGCTCAAGGCGTGTACCGTGAATACCAAACTGCGAAAATGTCTCCAGCGCGGCGCTGAGGATCGCCTGTTTCTTGGCGCTCACCGCCTGCGAACGTTTACCGGGTGTTTTCACTGCGCCTTGTGTCATTTTCGCTCTCCATTTTCTGTCCTGCGCTCAGCATAGCAAAACCCCCGTCTCGCCACGACCTTCTGCACCCTCAGCGCGCATGAGTGCCTGTTTTCTGTGCAATGATTTTGACCACTTAGTCCACATTTTCGCTGTTAAATTTAACAGCCACCAGTTAACACCCTAATAACAAAGTATTTTTCAAAACTGGCACTCCCTTTGCAAAAACGTCGTGACACCTGCGACGTAATGAAGAGAGGTTCGTGATGAAAATTGGCGTATTTGTACCGATCGGCAACAACGGCTGGCTTATCTCGACCACGGCCCCGCAATACATGCCGACCTTTGAGCTGAATAAAGCCATCGTGCAGAAAGCGGAGCATTACCACTTCGACTTTGCGCTCTCGATGATCAAGCTGCGCGGTTTCGGCGGTAAGACCGAATTCTGGGACCACAACCTGGAGTCCTTTACCCTGATGGCGGGCCTGGCGGCGGTAACCTCGCGCATCCAGATTTACGCCACCGCCGCCACCCTTACCCTTCCCCCGGCAATCGTGGCGCGGATGGCCTCCACCATCGACTCCATCTCCGGCGGGCGCTTTGGCGTCAACCTTGTCACCGGCTGGCAAAAGCCGGAGTACGAGCAGATGGGGATCTGGCCGGGTGACGATTACTTCTCCCGTCGCTACGACTACCTGACTGAATACGTGCAGGTGCTGCGCGATCTGTGGGGCACCGGCAAAAGCGATTTCAAAGGCGACTTCTTCACCATGAACGACTGCCGCGTCAGCCCCCAGCCGTCGGTGCCGATGAAGGTGATTTGCGCCGGGCAGAGCGACGCGGGGATGGAATTCTCCGCCAAATACGCCGACTTCAACTTCTGCTTCGGCAAAGGCGTTAACACCCCTGCCGCCTTCGCGCCCACCGCGGCACGCATGAAAGCGGCCGCCGACAAAATCGGGCGCGACGTGGGCTCCTACGTGCTGTTTATGGTGATTGCCGACGAAACCGACGACGCCGCGCGCGCCAAATGGGAACGATACAAGGACGGCGCCGACGAGGAAGCCCTGAGCTGGCTGACCGAGCAGAGCCAGAAGGATACCCGCTCCGGCGCGGACACCAACGTTCGCCAAATGGCCGACCCGACGTCTGCCGTCAATATCAACATGGGCACCCTGGTTGGCTCGTATGCCAGCGTCGCCAGAATGCTCGACGAAGTGGCTGCCGTGCCCGGCGCCGAAGGCGTGCTGCTGACCTTCGATGATTTTCTCACCGGCGTGGAAACCTTCGGCGAGCGTATTCAGCCGCTGATGCAGTGCCGCGCCCACATCCCTGCCATGACGAAGGAGGTGGCGTAATGACGACCCTCAACGCTCGCCCGGAGGCCATCACCTTTGACGCGCAGCAGAGCGCGCTGATCGTGGTGGATATGCAAAACGCCTATGCCAGTAAAGGCGGGTATCTGGATCTGGCCGGGTTCGACGTCTCGGCCACGCAGCCGGTGATTGAGAATATCAAAACCGCCGTGAGCGCCGCGCGTGCTGCGGGCATGCTGATCGTCTGGTTCCAGAATGGCTGGGACGACCAGTACGTCGAAGCTGGCGGTCCCGGCTCACCCAACTTTCACAAATCCAACGCCCTGAAAACCATGCGCCAACGGCCTGAACTCCAGGGCACGCTGCTGGCGAAAGGCGGCTGGGATTATCAGCTGGTGGATGAGCTGGTACCGGAAGCTGGCGATATCGTACTGCCGAAACCGCGCTACAGCGGCTTTTTCAATACCCCGCTCGACAGCCTGCTGCGCAGCCGGGGCATTCGTCATCTGGTCTTTACGGGCATTGCCACCAACGTCTGCGTGGAGTCCACCCTGCGCGACGGCTTCTTCCTCGAGTATTTTGGCGTGGTGCTGGAAGACGCTACCCATCAGGCCGGGCCGGATTTTGCCCAGAAAGCCGCCCTGTTCAATATCGAAACTTTTTTTGGCTGGGTCAGTAACGTCAATGATTTCTGCGACGCGCTGGATCCCCCGCTCGCCCGCATCGCCTGAGGAGAACCGCTATGCCGAAATCCGTGATTATTCCGCCGGGCACCAGCACCCCGATAGCCCCGTTTGTCCCCGGTACCCTCGCCGACGGCGTGGTGTATGTCTCAGGCACGCTGCCGTTTGATAAAGACAACAACGTGGTGTTTATCGATGACCCAAAGGCGCAAACCCGCCACGTGCTGGAGACGATCAAAACCGTGATCGAAACGGCGGGTGGCACGATGGAGGACGTGACCTTCAACAGCATCTTTATCACCGACTGGAAAAACTACGCCGCGATTAACGAGATCTACGCGGAGTTTTTCCCCGGCGATAAACCGGCGCGATTTTGCATCCAGTGCGGGCTGGTAAAGCCTGAAGCGCTGGTTGAAATTGCCACCGTTGCGCACATCGCGAAGTGAGGCCGCCATGAAACTGTCCATTTCCCCGCCCCCCTTTGCGGGCGCGCCCGTGGTGGTGCTGATTGCCGGGCTCGGCGGCAGCGGGAGCTACTGGCTGCCTCAGCTCGCCGTGCTGGGGCAGGAGTATCAGGTGGTGTGCTACGACCAGCGGGGCACGGGGAATAACCCGGATACCCTGCCGGAAGACTACACCCTCGCACACATGGCCGACGAGCTCGCGCTGGCGTTAGCCGGGGCCGGGATCGCCCGTTACTGCGTGGTCGGCCACGCGCTGGGGGCGCTGGTCGGCCTGCGGCTGGCTATCGATAAGCCTGACGCCCTCACCGCGCTGGTTTGTGTCAACGGCTGGCTGACCCTCAATGCCCATACCCGACGCTGTTTTGACGTTCGCGAACGTCTGCTGCATGCGGGCGGGGCTCAGGCGTGGGTAGAGGCACAGCCGCTGTTTCTTTACCCGGCAGACTGGATGGCTGCCCGCGCTCCGCGGCTGGAGGCCGAGGAAGCGCTGGCGCTGGCCCATTTCCAGGGCAAAGCCAATCTGCTGCGCAGGCTGCATGCGCTGAAGCAGGCCGATTTCAGCCGCCACGCTGCACGCGTTCGCTGCCCCGTGCAGATTATTTGTTCCACCGACGATCTGCTGGTGCCGTCCGTCTGCTCCGCGGAACTGCACGCCGCCCTCCCGCATGCCCGCAAAACGGTCATGCGCCAGGGCGGGCATGCCTGCAACGTGACCGCGCCGGACATCTTTAACACTCTGCTGCTGAACGGGCTTGCCAGCCTGCTGCACAGCCCTGAACCCGCTTTGTAAGGAGCCTGAATGAGCGAAGCCATCACGCCCGCCGCGCTGGAAACGCTGTTTACCGGCGCACGTACCCATAACGGCTGGCTGGATATACCGGTCAGTGACGAGACGCTGCGCGAGATTTATGACCTGATGAAATGGGGGCCGACGTCCGCCAACTGCTCCCCGGCGCGCATTGTCTTTGTGCGAAGCCCGGAAGGAAAAGAGAAGCTGCGCCCGGCGCTCTCCAGCGGCAACCTTGAGAAAACGCTCACCGCCCCGGTCACGGCAATTGTCGCCTGGGACAGCGAGTTTTATGAGCGCCTGCCTGTACTGTTCCCGCACGGCGATGCCAGAAGCTGGTTTACCTCCAGCCCCGCACTGGCGGAAGAGACCGCCTTTCGCAACAGTTCGATGCAGGCCGCGTACCTGATCTTCGCCTGCCGCGCGCTCGGGCTCGACACCGGGCCGATGTCCGGCTTTGACCGGGAAAAAGTGGACGCGGCCTTTTTCACGGGCACGCTGCTTAAAAGCAATCTGCTGATTAACATCGGCTATGGCGATATGAGCAAAGTCTATGGGCGCTTACCGCGTCTGACCTTCGAAGACGCCTGCGGGCTGGCATAAGGAGCCATCATGACGACACCCGATCAACAAACCTTCCGTGATGCCATGGCCTGCGTCGGTGCGGCGGTCAATATCATCACCACCGACGGCCCTGCGGGAATGGCGGGCTTTACCGCCAGCGCGGTATGCAGCGTGACCGATTCCCCGCCCACTCTGCTGGTTTGCCTCAACCGTGGCGCGTCCGTCTGGCCGATTTTCAGCGAGAACCGCACCTTGTGCGTTAACACGCTGAGTGCCGGACAGGAGCCATTATCCAACCTGTTTGGCGGTAAAACGCCGATGGCGGAACGCTTTGCCGCTGCCCGCTGGCAGACAGGCGACACGGGCTGTCCACGTCTGGAAAATGCCCTGGCCTCGTTCGACTGCCGCATCAGCCAGGTGGTTAGCGTCGGCACCCACGACATTCTGTTTTGCGACATCGTATCCATCGTTCGCCACCCGGCACCGCAAGGGCTGGTGTGGTTCGACCGCGGCTATCACGCACTTATGCGACCCGCCTGTTAATCCGCATTCAGGAGACAGAACATGTTCGAACTTCCTCACTGGCAGTTGAAATCGACCTCCACAGAAGCAGGCGTGGTCGCGCCGGATGAAAGGCTCCCGCTCGGGCAGACAATGGTGATGGGAGTGCAGCATGCGGTCGCGATGTTTGGTGCGACGGTGCTAATGCCCATGCTGATGGGGCTGGATCCTAACCTCGCCATTTTGATGTCGGGTATGGGTACCCTGCTGTTCTTTTTTGTCACCGGCGGGCGCGTGCCCAGCTATCTGGGCTCCAGCGCCGCCTTTGTGGGAGTCGTTATTGCAGCGACCGGGTTTAACGGTCAGGGCATTAACCCCAACCTGAGCGTGGCCCTCGGCGGCATTATCGCCTGTGGGCTGGTCTACACCCTTACCGGTCTGGTGGTGATGAAAGTCGGCACGCGCTGGATCGAGCGGATGATGCCCCCCGTCGTCACCGGGGCGGTGGTGATGGCGATAGGCCTGAACCTCGCGCCGATTGCGGTGAAGAGCGTATCCGGCTCGCCGTTTGAAAGCTGGATGGCGGTGATTACGGTGCTGTGCATCGGCGTGGTGGCGGTCTTTACGCGCGGGATGATCCAGCGGCTGCTGATCCTGGTCGGGCTGATTGCGGCCTGTCTGATCTACGCGCTGCTGGCGAACGTGTTTGGTCTCGGCAAGCCGGTTGATTTCACACTGATTCACCAGGCCGCCTGGTTCGGGATGCCGCACATGACCTCGCCCACCTTTAACGCTCAGGCGATGATGCTCATCGCGCCTGTCGCGGTGATCCTGGTGGCTGAAAACCTGGGCCACCTGAAAGCCGTAGCGGGAATGACCGGGCGCAATATGGATCCGTATATGGGGCGGGCGTTTGTGGGAGACGGTCTGGCGACCATGCTCTCCGGCTCGGTCGGCGGCAGCGGCGTGACGACCTACGCGGAAAACATCGGCGTGATGGCAGTGACCAAAGTCTACTCGACGCTGGTCTTCGTGGCGGCGGCGGTGATGGCGATACTGCTCGGCTTTTCCCCAAAATTCGGCGCATTGATCCACACCATCCCGGCACCCGTGATTGGCGGCGCCTCGATTGTTGTATTTGGTCTGATTGCCGTCGCGGGGGCACGCATCTGGGTGCAGAATCATGTTGATCTGAGCCAGAACGGTAACCTGATCATGGTGGCGGTCACGCTGGTGCTGGGCGCAGGCGACTTCGCCCTGACGCTGGGCGGGTTTACGATTGGCGGGATTGGCACGGCGACCTTCGGCGCGATCCTGCTCAACGCCCTGCTTAGCCGCCGCAAAGGGGATGAAGCGCAAGCGGAAGCCATCACCCCATGAACCTGAAATAGCCGGGTGACGCTACGCTTACCCGGCCTACATGCCAATTGTAGGCCCGTGCAAGCGAAGCGCCGCCGGGCAAACGGGCAGCGTGCGCGTTGTTAGCTATCTGCCCCTTGTTCAGTGCTCAACCCGGCAATCGACTTACGTCGTTTTTTTAACTTTAACTCGCTCACCAGCACCCCGGCGACAATAAACGCCGCGCCCACCAGCGCCAGCAGCGGCAGACGCTCACCGGCGAGTCGCCCGAAAATACCCGCCCACACCGGTTCACCGGTATAGATGACCCTCGCCCGTGTCGGAGATACGCTGCGCTGCGCCCAGTTCATGGTGACCTGAATAATGGCGCTAAAAACGCCCAGCCCCAGCGCCACGACGATAAGCCCGGTAGACATCGGCGGGACGGACTCCCCTGCCGGCACCATCGTCGCGAACGCCACCAGCGACGCGGTGGCAAGCTGCACGACCGTCACCCGCTTGACGTCCACTTTTCCTGCCCAGGCGCTAATCAAAATAATTTCTGCCGCAATGGCAACGGCCCCCACCAGCGTGATGATCTCTCCCGGCCCCAGCGCCAGCAGATTATTTCCCGGCCCGGCTAATAAAATGAGGCCGATGAACGCCAGCACGATTCCAATGCACGACATCAGGCCCGGTATTCTGCCCAGGCACAGCCACTGCAACAGCGGCACCAGCGGTACGTACATGGCGGTGATGAAAGCGGATTTACTGCTGGAGATAGACTGAAGCCCCCACGTTTGCAGGCTATAGCCCATGGCAATCGCCACGCCAATAGCGACACCCGCTTTAAGCTCTGTCAGGGTCAACCCGCGCAGGGTTTTCAGCGAAATAAGCGCCACGGCAACCGCCGCGGTTGCAAAACGCAGCCCTACAAAGAAAAACGGATCGCTCATCGTGACCGCGTACTGAACGGCAAGAAAGGTTCCGCCCCAGAACATGGTGATCAAAATCAGGATGGCTTCCTGAGGCTTAATGGAGAAAGTAAAACGGGAAACGGACATGGGACACCAGCACGAAGAATCAATCCTGTAGTGTGCGATGCCTTTGATTACAGTTCAATGTAGCAGACATAAAAAAAACCGCCGGGAAACCCGGCGGCAGAGAGTTAACCCGGCGTACTACTTGTTGCTGCCGTGGCTATTTTTACCCCCTTTTTTGCCAGCCTCTGATGCGCGCTGAGGGTCATTTTTAAAATTTCCCCCGCTAGACTGGCCACCTTTACGACCTGCTTCTGATGCTCTTTCACGGTCTTCAGCGAAATTACCTGAACCACCACGATGGTTTACCATCTCTAACCTCCAGAGTGTGAAACATTAGACATCATATTGCATTCAGTAAAAGAGGATTCTTTCACCTCGCGGCTCAAGGACAGTGCCTTTATCTGTGCCGCGTGAATCTAAGCTTAGTGTAATGCGGCTATCCGGCAAGCGAGAGGTAATATTCTGCAACATGATCTCAGCCTTTCGTATGAAATATTGAGGAGGTCATCCATAAGCCATTCTTATATTTTGAAAAATCAGCGCCGCTAAAGTTGTTTCATTTTGCTACAAAGCACGTAACGAAAAGATATTGTTATATATCAAATAAATGCCGTTCATTTTTGCAGTCTGGCCGTGATGTCATATCTTTAAAGTAACGCAGCGATCCGCTGTAAGAAAAACCAACGAGGAGTGATGCAAAATGGCAAAAGTTCTGGTGCTCTATTATTCCATGTATGGACACATTGAAACCATGGCTCACGCAGTTGCAGAAGGCGCAAACAGAGTAGACGGCGTTGAGGTTGTGGTTAAACGCGTACCGGAAACCATGCAGGCGGAAGCCTTCGCCAAAGCCGGGGGAAAAACACAAAACGCCCAGGTCGCCACCCCGCAGGAGCTCGCGGACTATGATGCCATTATCTTCGGCACCCCGACCCGCTTCGGCAATATGTCCGGCCAGATGCGCACCTTCCTCGACCAGACGGGCGGGCTCTGGGCCTCCGGCGCGTTATACGGCAAGCTGGCCAGCGTGTTCAGCTCTACCGGCACAGGCGGCGGCCAGGAGCAGACGATCACCTCAACCTGGACTACCCTTGCACATCATGGGATGGTGATTGTGCCGATTGGCTACGGCGCGCAGGAACTGTTTGATGTTTCCCAGGTTCGTGGCGGGACACCGTATGGCGCGACAACCATTGCCGGTGGGGATGGTTCACGTCAGCCAAGCAATGAAGAACTTTCGATCGCCCGCTATCAGGGTGAATACGTCGCGGGTCTTGCCAAAAAACTGAACGGCTAACCCAACAGGAGGACAAGTATGCCAACTCAAGAATCCAAAGCTCACCACGTGGGCGAATGGGCAAGTTTACGCAATACCTCTCCGGAGATTGCAGAAGCCATCTTTGAAGTCGCCAGGTATGACGAAAAGCTGGCTGAGCAGATTTGGGAAGAAGGCAACGATGAAGTGCTGGTTCGCGCCTTCGAAAAAACCGACAAAGACTCGCTGTTCTGGGGCGAGCAAACCATTGAACGTAAAAACGTCTGAATGTTCCCCCCGCCCGCGCGGGGGGTTTTCTTCTATTTCGCCGCGTTGTTCATCACCGCATTGAATTTATCGATCGGACAGAAGCCGTTGCCATCTACCGGACAGCCCTTCAGCTCCAGCGTCACGCGCTGCGCAGGAGATTGCAGCGACAGCACGCTGGCATTACGCAACTGCTCAGAACTCTGGTAGACATACTCAATTTTCATCAGCTCCTGGTTAGTGTTTTTGTCATGCCAGCGCTGGAAGACAATTTTACCGCCAATCGGGGTTCGTTCCTGCTGGTCGTGCAGCTGATACGGCCTGAAATCCAGCGCGGTCAGCAGCGAGGCAATGTTGGAGTCGTGCCCCACCAGCAGGGTAATTTTTGGCGCTTTGGCCTGTTCGGTCACCAGCGCTTTATCAATGTACTTCACCAACGGTTTAGCCACGTTCTGCGCCACGTCCGTTGAGGTAAACAGCGAGTCCTGGTAGCCGTTTTTCAGCTTCGACAGCACGCGCCACTGCTGATCGGTTTTGATTTCCCCCCATGCCACCTGGTCTGCCGGGAATCCTTCGTAATACTGTAGGGTGAACGCATCCACCAGCGAGTTACCCACTTTCAGCGGCCCGGAGACGCCCGGCTCTTTTTCATAATCGGCGCTGAACGTATCTTTCGCCTCCGTCAGGGAACAGACTTTTTTCTCCTTGCAGGACGGCGAGTCGCTATAGTTTGTCAGCTGCTCCAGCAGTTTGTAGCTTTCATCCAGCTGCATTTTCTGCCGTTCTGTCTCCATCGCTTTCAGCGCTTTCTCACGAAACTCAGGGGAATTATCGGTAATGACCGGATTGAAGGTGGGGTCCATGGTGCCCATTTTTTCCTGATGATGCACAGGCACATCGCACCCCGGGAACGCGCCGGTGATAAAGAACTGCGCGGTCGCCACGGTGCGCTGGAGGCTGTTGGCGTAGGCATAGACGGTATCCGCTTGCGGGCATTCACCCGTCTTCACCATCCCCTGCTCTGCCAGCCACTCGCGTATATAGTGACCCATATACACTTCCAGTACGCCCCCTTTGGTGGTGAGCTGTCCACCCGGGACGTCCCACTCCGGCCACTGCTTCGGCGTGGACTGCTCCAGCACGCTGCCGTTATTGGCGAGCGGCGCACGCAGGTTGTGGCGGCTCATGATGAGTACCTGTTCCAGCTGATAGCCGTCCGGTGTGTCCTGCGCCTGTGCGCCAAAGGTCACGGCAAGGGTACCTGCCACGGCAACTGCGAGTAGTGCTTTTCTCATCCCTAATTCCTCACACGTTTTTTTAATGTCGCTTTGAGTGTGACAGATTCGTGACAGGTTTTTCGGGAAGCATTTCTCAAACTGATGAATACGTGACTCGCTGATTCAGAGGCTGATGCCGGTGACGATGCCGACATACAGCGCCGCCCATGCGCAGGCTGAAAGCAGGCTGATGGCGTAAACCTTTATCGCGCTCAGCCTGAGCATGCCCGCCGCCAGCGGCACGATATAGCGCAGTACCGCCAGGAAACGCGAGGTGAACAACACCAGCAGGCCATTTTTATGCAGCTGGTGCTGTACCCGCAAAAACTTCCCGGCATGTTTTGCCGTGAAGCGTGACACTCGCCGGGTATGCCCCATCAGCTGGCCGATATGGTAATTCAGCACCGATCCTGCCGTAGCGCCCATCACCACCGCCAGCCACGTCAGCGCCGGATGCATACTCGACTGGCTGACGGCAATCCCCGCCAGCAGCATGATCGATGCGGGCGGGAGCAAGGAAGAGATCAGTACCGTTGATTTACTCAGTGCCATAACAACGAGCAACGCGAAGAGATGCGTTGGATAATGCGCAAAATGATCCAGCAGCGTGTCCAGCCATGCCATTTTACTCTCCCCGGTAACATCAGAATTCCCCATTAGAAGTGAAAATAGTTAAATAAAACGTCAACATTCATTCAATAATATTCATTTAAACCATACTTAAACATTATTTAAATTCCTCAGCAGCCATTTTAAATCAGCGTATTATCCCTCACGTTTTACAACGATCTCGTTATGGCGAGGCTCCTGTACAAATACACGTTATCGCTCTGGTGGGTTCGAGAGAACCGGCACAGGGTAAAACAGGCACTGTCGAATCAAGGCTTTGCCAGTATAACTTCCCTTACGGGATACGGTGTACAGTGCTGAACCCAGGACGTGGGGATCTCCTTTCCGACATGCCCTGTCTTGCTCGCCCCTGAGAGATTTTATTATTCAAAGGGAAGTTACAATGTCTTACGCTATTCACAACCATAATCTGGCTTTTAACGACAGCGCCATCGCGCAATATATGAATACCGATTTTATCGTTATTGATATTTCATTATGCGTAGCTCTGGCACGCGAGCAGTTCTTTGAAAAATTAAAAGATGATGATATTCCGTCACATATTTTTATCGAAGACAACGGTCGCCTCGCGGGTTTGATTGCCGTACGTAAATTATTGCAGGCCACGGATACCGTACAGCCCGTTAAGGGGCTGATGATATCGGATTTTATCCAGCTTAAACCGGAAGATGAGCGGGCGGATGTCGCCGGGTTGCTGGCGCACGCAGGTGCGGATGTCGTACCGGTGGTGACCCACGGCAAGCTGGTGGGCTGCCTTACCGAGCGTGAAATCGCCCATCTGCTGGAAGATGACGTTACTGAAGATGCCCAGCTTCAGGGGGCAACGCTGCCGCTGGAGAAGCCCTATCTGGAAACCAGCGCCTTTAGCCTGTGGAAGAAACGCTCCGTCTGGCTGCTGCTGCTGTTTGTCGCGGAAGCGTATACCAGCTCGGTGATCCAGCATTTTGAAGAGGCGCTGGAATCCGCCATTGCGCTGGCGTTCTTTATTCCGCTGCTGATTGGCACCGGCGGAAACAGCGGGACGCAGATTACCTCGACGCTGGTGCGCGCCATGGCGCTGGGTGAAGTCCACCTTCGCGACGTGGGTCGCGTGCTGCGCAAAGAGATGAGCACCTCGTTAATGATTGCCGCCACGCTGGGCCTGGCGGGCTGCGTTCGTGCCTGGATGATGGGCATTGGGATGGAAATCACGCTTATCGTCAGCCTGACGCTGGTCTGCATTACGCTGTGGAGCGCCATTGTCTCATCGGTGATCCCGATGGTATTGAAACGTTGCAAAATCGACCCGGCGGTCGTTTCCGCGCCGTTTATCGCCACGCTGATCGACGGTACCGGGCTCATTATCTACTTCAAAATCGCACAGTATACGCTTGGGCTGGAATAACGAAAAAACCCTGCGATATTGCTATCGCAGGGTTTTCGAATTTGGCGGAAGCGTAGAGATTCGAACTCTAGAACCCTTTCGGGTCGCCGGTTTTCAAGACCGGTGCCTTCAACCGCTCGGCCACGCTTCCAAAGTGAGGCGCACTATAAACATCTCTGAGCATGATGTAAAGCAGGAAATTGCATTACGTTGAGCTTCTTGCGTCATTCCCTTCCGCTCCGATCACTTCTTCGTCATCGGCTGGCTAAAATGTAAACATTTATTTTTACATCACATAAACTTATTAGAATGAAAGTTTGTGATCTAGACTCTTTTTCATACACCGCAGCTTATCCGTGCAACATTACCACCTCAATATGCCCTTGTAAGACCCTATTCACGCAGGTCACTGCGATAAGAGATTTTCCATGAAATTATTCGATACCGATAACTACAGACTTATTCTCTGGCGTAAATTTCTGCCGTGGCTGATCCAGAACGGTGCGCAAAAAAACAACCCGCATGACTATTTTCTGGTGTACTTAAAAGATGCCGACAATACGCGTTATATTCTGAAGAAGCACGAAAGCAGCAACGTTGTGCTCTGCCCGATGCATAAAAGCGAAGATGTCAGTATGAGCGTGGAAGATATCAGCGAAATGCAGGCTGAAATCATTCACTATAAGCGCAATGGGTTTCAGGCTTACAAAGGCATTATCCCGTTTGCCTTTGACCATTATACGAAAATCATCACCTTAAAAACGGCCCTGGCTCGTCTGAAAGGGCGCTGTATTTCTGGCCTGAAATCTGATTCAGAAACCATCAGCCGGGACCGTTACAACTTGCTCAGGCTGCTGGTGACCGACTACGTCAACCAGCGCCCTTCGCGCGTTTCGTCTGGTTTCACCCAGCGGGAAGTGATCGCCATGCTTTACGGCACACTTTGGTATAAACATATCAAAAATGAGTCGTTTAGCAGAAAAATCGCGCTCTTACTTGAGTCGCTCGTGATCACGGGCGATCTCAGCGAAGAGGGTAAGGTGTACTACGTGCAGGGCCAGGCTATTACCACCATGGTCGAGTATGAAAAAGAGGACCAGCGGGTAACGCATCAGCAAAAAATGCAGAAAAAAATTACGCGTTTTATGTTTGCGATAACGCTATCTACGCTGCTGATTATTCTGGTTCTGCTGTCGATGGCCGGGGTCGTCGACCTCGCCGCTGTCTGGCAGAAAATACTACAGATTAAGCCTCTTAGATTTTTAATGAATTTTATCTAAAACCCTGCCCATTAATTATGAATTTTATTTTTATCAGCGATAACTATTACCTTTGCCACGGTGTCTCAAGCTCACTGACATCTACCCATTTGATTCGCGATGAGGAGGATATTCACCATCTTTATGAGGTCGATCCCGAGCTGGATTTTATCATTGCGATTGAACAGGATAAGTTACGCAATAAAACCATTCAGCAGGTCAAAAAAGTCAAGCGTGATTACATAGTCCTGATGCATGAGATAGAAGCCAACAGCGCGGTGAGAATTGATAATATTATCTATTCGTCGATGCATTTTACTGCTCACCCTTTTCAGCAGCTGATGCGTTTTTATCGGGCGCTCAGGACACACTCCTTTACCCGACGCGAATATGACGTGCTAAAGCTTTTCCATATGGAAAATCATGAAATCGCGAAAAAGCTGCAACTGTCACAAAAAACGACCAGCACCTACCGCGTGAGGATCCTCGAGAAATTGAATATGCGTTCAAAAAACATTCTGGCGATGACCCGTATAAAATCGGCGATTGTCGATCAGAAACTGTGATCTTTTGCCTTACCTCGAGAAAACCGGGGCCTCAGGTTTAGCCCTGAGGGGGTTTGGCGGGCGCGGTATACCAGTTCTCTTTGGCAACCATTACGCTGCCCTCTGGCTGCATAACAAAATTCGGAGACATGATCTGCACGTTAAATTCGTTAAACACATCCTGTATCTGGCTATGCAGTTCATTGCGGGCAACCGCGAGGGACTGGTCGGGCAGCAGACGAACCTGCAACTCGTAGGCGATATACCAGTCCATTAACCCTAACTGGCGCACCAGCGGCGGCTCAGAAAGATCAATCCCTTTTGCCCGTTTCGCGGCCAGCTCCAGCATGGCATGCACCTGACGCCATGGGGTGTCATAACCGATAGTGACGCTGACCGTCAGATTGAGTCTGCCATCGGGCTGTAGCGCGCTAAGGTTGGTGATCTTACCGCTCACCACCACCGCATTGGGCACGGTAACGACATAATTTTCCCGGGTAATAATTTTGGTCGCCAGCATGCCTATTTCACTGACCTTACCTTCGTTATCCGCCACCCGAATGACATCGCCTTTACGCAGTGCGCGGGAGTAAATCAGGACCAGACCGCTCATGGCATGGTTCATCACCCCTGCCGAACCCAGCGTTAACATCAGGCCGAAGAAGACGCTAATACCTTTAAACGCCAGTGAGTTTGCGCCGGGCAGAAACGGCCAGGCAGCGGAGAGAGCAAATAGCCAGACGGCGACGGAAATGAGCTTACGGGTTGCCCCCACGGTTTCCGGATGTACGCCGGGAAGTTGCAGACGACCAGCCTCCACCTGATTCAGCACCATCCTCAGAAGCTTCAGAATAAAAGCGGTAATGAGGAAAATGATCAGAACAATCGTCAGCCCCGGCAAAGCCGAGACAATCGCCAGGGCAATTTGCTGCACCACGCGAAGCGACCAGTCTCCCAGCGACGTGCCCCACACCCGCGTCCACGGAAACAGACTGAATGCCCAGCTCAGCCAGACGTAAAAGCCGATTAAACCCAACAGGAACATCAGCAAGGCGTAAAGCCGAATCTCAATGGCGCCAATGTACCGCCGCCAGCTTTGCGGCACCCGGCTGCGATTCTCCACAATACGCAGACGGTAGACGCGTCGAAACCAGCGCCAGGATCGCCAGGCGCCATAGCAGAGCAGCAAAAGCGCCAGCAGGCCAGCGGCAGCTTTTACCGTCGACAGCGCCAGCCAGCCGGTATCGTATTGATCGCGCAGCGCCATTCTCTGCGCTTCCATGCGCGCCAGCACGCGCTGCGCGGCCTGATCGAGGGTGAGATCGTCCCCTTCGTCCAAATCCCCTTCCGTCAGCAGCATCACGGGCTTACCGTTCATCACGATCAGCCGCCCCTGCTGGTTATAGCGGGTCACGGGGACGATAGTGAGCGGCTCACGCACGTCCGCCTCGGTAAAATTGCGCAGGGTGTTGCGGATGCGTAAAACGCGCTCCTCCGGCGTGGTCAGGCCAAATTTCGCCTGAAGCATGACGATCGGCTGATGAAAGATATAGACCGTCCGGGCGCGCTCCTGCTCAGAAGGCGCCTGGCGGGGCTCAGCGGCATACGATGAGAAGGCGCTCAGGGAGGCAAAACAGAACGCAAACGCGAGCAGGATCTTTTTCATCCTCACTACCCCAGATCAGAAATCTTGTTGTTTTTCAGGCAACCCGCGAATGCCAGGTGGGTATGTTGAGAATAGTCCAGCCTTTCGTTTCTGCAACAAGCGACGGTGAGCGTGTTGCTCTCAATCACAATATATGTATTATGTTATAACATAACAATTTGGGATTGTGTTCTATGTTACTTAAAAAAGGGTTATTTCTGGCTTTATTGCTCTCCACGGCGCCTGCCGCTTTCTCAGCAACCTCATGGCCCCTCACGATTGAAAATTGCGGCGTAAAGCAGACCTTTGCGCAGGCTCCTCAGCGCGTCGTGACCGTGGGACAGCATGAAACAGAATTACTGCTCGCACTGGGGCTGGAGAAAAAGATCGCCGCAACGTCGGTCTGGTTCGGCAAGCTCCCGGATCCGCTGGCAGATGCCGGGAAAAATATCCCCCGGCTTGCAGATAATTCCCCCTCCTTTGAAGCCGTGGTGGGACAGAAACCTGAGCTCGTTCTCGCGCAGTATCACTGGCACATTGGTCCGCAGGGAGAAGTGGGAACCCGTGAGCAGTTTGCCTCGCTGGGGATTAATACGTGGATCTCTCCTGCCGACTGCACGGATAAAGCGGTGACGGAAAAGTCAAACGCAGACGGAGCACGCAGCGCGCCGTTTTCGCTGGCCGAAATCACACGGGAAGTGACAGATCTGGCGACGATATTTGATGTTTCCGCGCGAGGTGAGCAGCTTAATCATACGCTGACGGAACGTATCAAAAAGGCCCAGGCGCGCGTCTCAGCGAAACCGCTTCGCGTCGTATTCTGGTTCTCAAGTAGCCGTCTGAATGGCGATCCCTGGGTGGCGGGGAATTACGGCGCGCCTGGCTGGATCAGCCGCACGCTGGGGTTGAAGAACATTATTGACTCTCATGACGAATGGCCGGCTGTAACCTGGGAACATATTGCCCAGTCGCAGCCGGACGTGATTGTTATCGCCGGGATGTCCCGCAGGCTCTACCCTGCCGATGACGTTGAAGTAAAAAAAGCATTCTTGCGTAATGACCCGGTGACGAAGAACATGCCTGCGGTCAGGAACAACCACATTATTGTGGTGCCGGCAATGTCGTTAAACCCTTCATTACGTAACGTCGATGCGGTTGAGCTTATCAGCGATCGGCTGGCTTCTTTCCAGGATGAACAATGAGTCATTTCGCTTTTGACCGCCGCCAGCAAGGTTTACTGGCAGCAGGCGTCATGGCGCTGCCGCTAATGCTGGTTTTTGCCGCCAGTATCGGTGATATGCCGGTGTCGTATGCCAGTACCGGGAAAGCGATCCTCAACGGACTGGGTTTGACCTCTTATGCGTTGCCACAAACGGAGGAGGGTATCGTCTGGCAATATCGCATGAGCCGGGCAGTGATGGCCGCGTGCAGCGGCGGTGGCCTGGCGCTGTGCGGGCTGGTGTTACAGTCGATCCTGCGTAACCCTCTGGCTGAGCCTTATCTGCTGGGGATTTCCGCGGGCGCCTCGCTGGGGGCCGTCTGCGTGATGCTTCTCGGCATGGGGGGAAGCGTGATTGGCGTGAGCAGCGGTGCGTTTGTCGGCTCCTGCGCCGCCTTTGCGCTCATCATGGTGATTACAAACGGGATGAGTGAAAGCCCGTCGCGCATTTTGCTGGCCGGTATTGCGGGCACCCAGCTCTTCAACGCCATGACCGCGTACGTCGTCAGCACGTCCGCCAATGCCGAGCAGTCCCGTAGCGTCATGTTCTGGCTGATGGGGAGTCTGAGCGGCGTGCGCTGGCCTGACGCGCTGCTGGCGCTGGCCGTTACGCTTGCGGGTTTACTGGTGGTATTGCTCTTTTCCCGGGCGCTGGACACCTTCACCTTCGGGGATGAGGTCTCCACCACGCTGGGGATCCCGGTTACCGCCGTGCGTATTGTCTTATTGCTGACCTGTGCCGTTGTCACCGCCACGTTGGTGAGCGCCACAGGCGCAGTGGGGTTTGTCGGGCTGGTCATTCCCCATGTGACGCGCATGCTATGCGGGCCGGGCCATCGCCGCTCGATCCCGCTGACGTTTCTCATCGGCGCCCACTTTATGATCCTTGCCGATATCGTCTCACGCACGCTGATCGTGCACCAGGTTCTGCCCATCGGGGTGGTGACTGCGCTGGTGGGCGCCCCCGTCTTTGTGGCGTTGCTTTATCAAAACCGAAAGGAGCATCCATGAATATAACAGTGGCCGGGTTAACCGTAACCCGACAGGCGCAGACGGTGCTTAAGGATATCGATCTCGACCTGCCATCCGGGCAGATTGTCGGCCTGTTAGGGCCAAACGGCTCAGGCAAGTCCACGCTGCTGCGCTGCCTCGCCGGGCTGTTTCCACGACACAGCGAATGTGTTGCGCTTAATGGCACAACGCTTGGCTTGATGCCGCTGAAAATACGGGCGCAGCACATGGCGTTTGTCCCGCAACATGCTGAGGTCGACGGGGAACTGACCGTTGAGGATATGGTCAGGCTGGGGCGTACGCCCTACCGGAAAACATTCCAGAGAACCACGCGCGACGATGAGGCTGCGGTTGAACAGGCGATTGGCCTGATGCAGTTATGCAGCTTACGCCAGCGGCGATGGCACTCTTTGTCAGGCGGAGAACGACAGCGAAGTCAGATAGCCCGCGCGCTGGCCCAGCAGCCGCAGGTGCTGTTGCTCGATGAACCGACAAACCACCTGGACATTCAGCACCAGCTGGACCTGATGCGGCTCGTTTCACAGCTGCCGCTTACGGTGGTGGTTGCACTGCACGATCTCAATCTTGCGGCCAATTATTGCCAGCGTCTGATCCTCCTGAAGGCCGGGCAGATCGCAGCCACGGGTGCGCCCGAAGCGGTGCTGACGCCCTCGAACATCGCGGATACCTGGTGCGTAAAAGCTCAGGTCTGTAAGGCCGACGCCGGGATCACGATAAGCTATAACATGGGTAACATGGCGGAGAGCCAGAACAAAAGCAAAAACCCCTGCGATATTGCTATCGCAGGGGTTTCGAATTTGGCGGAAGCGTAGAGATTCGAACTCTAGAACCCTTTCGGGTCGCCGGTTTTCAAGACCGGTGCCTTCAACCGCTCGGCCACGCTTCCTAAGTGAGGCGAACTATAAACACCTCACCGCGCGCTGTAAAGGGTGCGCGCATTCGTTCGCTTTAAAAATAGCCAAAATGCGTTTAATCGGTTGAATAGACAACAGATTGGCCGTTTTACCAGCATAATATCCACCGCGGATCGTTAGTGCTTTTTGATGTACATATCTTTGGTGTAGTAGTAGCCAAGCTTATCCGGCGTGAAGCCCCCTACCCACGGTTTCACCAGGTGCGTGCGCACGTAGTGATAGACAGGGATCGCCGGCACATCGCGCCCCAGCAGATCTTCTGCCTGCTGGTAGAACTTACCGCGCTCCTCCGCCGTTTTCGCCTTCGCCGCATTCACCAGAGCCAGATCGTATTCCGGATTGCTGTACTGAGTGGTGTTTTGGCTGTCACCGGTACGGAAGTTATTCAGGAAGGTTGCGGCGTCATCGTAATCAGCGATCCAGGCGTAGCGCACCGCGTCAAAGTTATGGGTGTGCATGGTATCAAGCATGGTTTTCCACTCCTGGTTTTGCAGCTTCGCCTCTACGCCGAGGTTCTTCTTCCACATCGAGCTGGCGGCAATCGCAATACGCTGGTGCGATTCCGAGGTGTTATAGAGGAGATTAAAGCTGAGCGGATGGCTGTCGTTAAATCCGGCTTCGGCCAGCAGTTTTTTCGCCTCGGCAATGCGTTTATCCATCGGCCAGCTGGCGTAATCAGGGTTCTGTAACTTGACGCCGCCAATATCCGGCTGGCTGATGAGCCATGCCGGGCGTTGCCCCTGCCCTAAAACTTTCCCGGCGATAATATCTTTATCCAGCGCCAGATTCAGCGCCTTACGCACGCGGGCGTCGCTGAACGGCGGCCGGGTGGTGTTGAATTCGTAATAATAGGTGGCAAGCTGCGGCGATACGTCCAGCTCGTTCCCCAGCGTTTTCTTCAGCTGAGCAAACTGGTTGATCGGCACCGTGTAGGCGATGTCGATTTCGCCCGCTTTGTAGCGGTTGACGTCAGCGGCTTCGGAGGAAATGGGCAGATAGGTCACCTTGTTGATGACGGTATGTTCGTTATCCCAGTATTTCGGGTTTCGCACCGCCACAATGCGTTCGTTCACCACCCACTGTGACAGTTTATAGGCCCCGCTGCTGACGAAGTGCTCCGGTTTGGTCCACTTATCACCGAAACGACCTACCAGGACTTTATCTATCGGCACCAGAGACGGGTGAGCCAGCATCGCCAGGAAAGCAGCATTTGGCTGGGTGAGCGTAACTTCCAGCGTGGTGTCATTGATGGCTTTCACGCCCAGCGACTCGGGTGCTTTTTTGCCTTCTGCGATATCAGTGCCGTTGACGATACGCATACTGCCGGGATAGCTGGCATACGGAGAGACGGTTTTCGGGTCGACCAGTCGCTGCCAGCTCCAGACAATATCTTCCGCGGTGATGGGGGTGCCATCGCTCCAGGTTATGCCCGGGCGCAGATGGAAAGTCCAGACGGTGTTATCTTTATTTTCCCATTTCTCCGCCAGGCGCGGCTGAATTTCACCTGCCGGAGAGACGCTGACCAGCCCGTCGAATAAATCGCTGATAATATTGAATTCGACATCGCTTTCGACTTTATGCGGGTCGAGCGAGGCGGGTTCACTGCCGTTGTTCCTGACCAGTTCCTGCTTATCTGCCAGCTGGGTTCCTGCTGGCACGTTAGCCGCCCAGGTTGCCGTGCTGGCGCACAGGACCCCTGCGGTTAACAAAGAGAGCGTAAAGTGCATGCGTGTTTGTGGTTTCATTTCCTTCGCCTTATTGTCTGTTTTTATGACGATCCGGAAATAACTCTTAGCGGCCTTAGGGAAATAACGCAATATTTTTCAGTGACCTATAAGAGGTTGATCTGAATACGCCTTGCATACCGCACTTCATTCTGAGTACAAAGGCTTTACCAGAATAAAAAACCAGCATAATCCCTAAGGGGCTGAGTAAAGATGGGTAAAACCACTTTGCGTCTGCCGCGCCGTTTCCTATTCTTTGCGCTAATTACATCTGTCATAAGAGAGTGACTCATGGATCGTATAATTACTTCTTCACGCGACCGCACATCGCTACTCAGCACCCATAAGGTGCTGCGCAATACCTATTTCATGCTCAGCCTGACGCTGGCGTTTTCGGCGATCACCGCGACGGCCAGCACCGTACTGATGCTGCCTTCTCCGGGCCTGATCCTGACGCTGGTGGGTATGTATGGTCTGATGTTCCTGACCTATAAAACCGCGGATAAACCGGTGGGTATTCTCTCCGCTTTCGCCTTCACCGGCTTCCTGGGCTACATCCTGGGGCCAATCCTGAACGCCTATCTGTCTGCCGGAATGGGCGACGTGATTGGTATGGCGCTGGGCGGTACCGCGCTGGTGTTTTTCTGCTGCTCGGCCTACGTGCTGACCACCCGTAAGGACATGTCCTTCCTCGGCGGTATGCTGATGGCGGGTATCGTGATTGTGCTGGTCGGTATGCTGGCGAACATCTTCCTGCAATTGCCTGCTCTGCATCTGGCAATCAGCGCGGTGTTTATCCTGATTTCATCCGGCGCAATCCTGTATGAAACCAGCAACATCATTCACGGCGGTGAGACGAACTATATCCGCGCCACCGTGAGCCTGTATGTGTCGCTGTACAATATTTTTGTCAGCCTGCTGAGTATCCTGGGCTTCGCCAGCCGCGATTAACTCACCGTGCTGTGAACAAAGCCCCGCTTATGCGGGGCTTTGTTTTTTTGGTAGACTGAGGCGGTTTTTGACTAACGCGTGAATGAATATGTTGAGTTTTGAAGGCAAAGAGATCGAAACCGATAATGACGGTTATCTGAAAGAGAGCAGCCAGTGGAGCGAAGCGCTGGCGGAGAAAATTGCGGAAAACGAAGGAATTACCCTCTCCCCGGAACACTGGGAAGTGGTGCGCTTTGTGCGCGAATTCTACCTCGAATTCAACACCTCTCCGGCTATCCGCATGCTGGTCAAAGCCATGGCGAATAAATTTGGCGAAGAGAAAGGCAACAGCCGTTATCTGTATCGCCTGTTTCCGAAAGGCCCGGCTAAACAGGCGACAAAAATTGCCGGCCTGCCAAAGCCGGTAAAATGCATTTAATAGCGAATACTGAAGTCAGCGTATTCCCGGCCGGGTTGATGCGGTTCCGTTAGCACCTTATCAACCCGCGCGCTGCGCGGTCCGCCCGCTTTCAGCCACGCCACCAGCTTCTCTACCCGATCCGCCTCACCGCAGGCCACAACCTCCACGCTGCCATCATCCATGTTACGCGCATACCCCGTCAGTCCGAGCTGAAGGGCTTCGCGCTGGGTGCTGTAGCGGAATCCGACGCCCTGTACAAGGCCATGGACCCAGGCAATGGTGCATACATTTGACATCATCCTTCTCCTTATCCGACTGGCGCGTTGCATTTCCTCGCTGAAGTCGGGAAAATGGCGGCCATTTCATTGGAATCGACAGAATAGCAAATTATGAGTGTACGTTTAGTGTTAGCCAAAGGGCGCGAGAAGTCATTACTGCGCCGCCATCCCTGGGTCTTTTCCGGCGCGGTTGCCCGCATGGAAGGTAAAGCCAGCCTCGGTGAAACCATCGATATTGTTGACCATCAGGGGAAATGGTTAGCACGCGGCGCATACTCGCCTGCATCTCAGATCCGCGCGCGCGTCTGGACGTTCGATAAAGAAGAAGCCATCGAAATCGACTTCTTTGTCCGTCGTCTGCAACAGGCGCAGCAGTGGCGCGCGTGGCTGGCAAAGCGTGACGGGCTGGACAGCTATCGTCTGATTGCCGGTGAATCCGACGGGCTGCCGGGCGTGACCATTGACCGCTTCGGCAATTTCCTGGTGTTGCAGCTGCTGAGCGCCGGGGCGGAATACCAGCGTGCTGCGCTAATTAGCGCCCTGCAAACCCTGTTCCCGGAATGTGCCATTTACGACCGCAGCGACGTGGCGGTACGTAAAAAAGAGGGCATGGAGCTGACCCAGGGCCCGGTCACCGGCGAACTGCCGCCTGCCCTGCTGCCTATCGAGGAGCACGGCATGAAGTTGCTGGTGGATATCCAGGGCGGCCATAAGACCGGTTATTACCTCGACCAGCGTGACAGCCGTCTGGCAACGCGCCAGTACGTTGCCGATAAGCGCGTGCTGAACTGCTTCTCCTATACCGGCGGCTTTGCGGTCTCTGCCCTGATGGGCGGCTGTGCCCAGGTTGTGAGCGTCGACACCTCACAGGAAGCGCTGGATGTGGCGAAACAGAACGTTGAGCTGAACAAGCTGGATCTGAGCAAAGCGGAGTTTGTGCGCGACGACGTGTTCAAACTGCTGCGTAAATACCGCGACCAGGGCGAGAAATTTGACGTTATCGTGATGGACCCGCCGAAGTTTGTAGAAAATAAAAGCCAGCTGATGGGCGCCTGCCGTGGCTATAAAGACATCAACATGCTGGCGATCCAGCTGCTGAACCCGGGCGGCGTTCTGCTGACGTTCTCCTGCTCTGGCCTGATGACGACAGATTTATTCCAAAAAATCATCGCCGATGCCGCAATAGATGCGGGTCGTGATGTACAATTTATAGAGCAGTTCCGTCAGGCCGCCGATCACCCGGTGATCGCTACCTACCCGGAAGGGCTGTATCTGAAAGGGTTTGCCTGTCGCGTCATGTAACTTGAAAAGAGAAATATTGCCCGCACATAGTGTGTATGTAATGTTTCCCGGGAGGTGACTATGATTGCCAGCAAATTCGGTATCGGCCAGCAGGTCCGCCACACCTTGCTTGGATATTTGGGTGTGGTCGTGGATATCGACCCGGAGTATTCCCTTGATGAACCGTCAGCAGACGATCTGGCCGTTGACGCAGAGCTTCGCGCCGCGCCCTGGTATCATGTGGTTATGGAGGGCGACGATGGTCAGCCTGTCCATACCTATCTTGCCGAAGCGCAGCTGAGTGGTGAACTACAGGATGAGCATCCGGAACAACCCACTATGGACGAGCTTGCTCAGACCATCCGCAAACAGTTACAGGCGCCAAGACTGCGTAACTAAAGGTGTAAAAAAGCCCGTCAAGCGGGCTTTTTTTATTTTGCCAGCCCCAGACGGGGGATGTCGATTGCCGGACAGCGATCCATCACCACCTTCAGCCCGGCATCGCGTGCCAGCACGGCCGCCTGCTCATTAATCACGCCCAGCTGCATCCACAGCGTTTTCGCGCCGATGGCAATCGCCTCCTGCGCCACGCCCCAGGCCGCCTCTGAATTACGGAAAACGTCCACCATATCCACCTTTTCCGGCACGTCCGCGAGCGTCGCATAGCCCTGCTGACCCAGCAGCGTTTTCCCCGCCACCTTCGGCGAGACCGGGATCACGTGATATCCCTGGTCCAGAAGGTATTTCATGACCCGATAGCTTGGGCGATCCGGTTTATCGCTCGCGCCGACCAGCGCGATAGTGCGCGTGGACGTCAGAATCTCGACAATGTCGTTCTCTTTCATGCTGTTCCTCCTGGTTTTTTTCAAAGTGTACGTCAAAGCAGACATCTCAACCACGCATCCCATACAGAAGTATGAGGGCAAAACGGCAGAATATGTCTATATGTTAGTAAACGTGTTTATCGAAAAATTTTGATACATTCTTACCAGGTAGTTTGTCTACAGGAGTCTGCTATGAAAACCGGCATTGCCTGGGCTGTGGTTGCGTTAATCATGCCGGTTTGTGTTTTCGCAACCACCCTCAGACTCTCAACCGACATTGACCTGCTGGTGCTGGACGGGAAAAAAGTCTCCAGCTCCCTGCTGCGGGGCGCAGACAGCATCGAGCTGGATAATGGCCCGCATCAGGTGGTTTTTCGGGTTGAAAAGACGATTCGCCTCGCCGACAACGAACAGCAGGTGTACATTTCGCCTCCGCTGGTGGTCAGCTTTAATACCCAACGCATCAGCCAGGTCAATTTTCGTCTCCCGCACTTTGAGACAGAAAAAGAGTCACTGGCATTTGATGCCTCACCGCGCATTGAGCTGGTGGACGGGGATTCTATGCCCATCCCGGTAAAGCTGGATATCCTGGCGCTGACAAAAAGGCCAAAAGGAACAGATTACGAAGCGGACACGGAGATCTATAACAGAGCCAGCAGGCGCGCCTCCCTGCCCCAGTTCGCCACCATGATGGCGGATGACAGTACCCTGCTTTCGGGCGTATCGGAGCTGGATGTACTCCCTCCTCAGTCGCAGACTCTTACTGAGCAACGCCTCAAATTCTGGTTCCAGAATGCCGATCCGGACACGCGCGCCCGTTTTCTGCAATGGGCGAAACGACAACCTTCGTCGTAAGCCACATTTTTTCGTCCTTTCTCTTGCAGCATCAGTCAGTTCCCGTCATCGTGTAGCGAGGTAACCTCACGGATAAGATTATGGAACTGACAACACGCACACTTCCGGCGCGCAAGCACATTGCTCTGGTTGCGCACGATCACTGTAAACAAATGCTGCTTAACTGGGTTCGTCGCCATCAGCCTCTTTTACAGCATCATGCCCTTTCTGCCACGGGAACAACCGGCAACCTGATCCACCGCGAAACTGGTCTGGAAGTGAATGCCATGCTGAGCGGCCCGATGGGGGGTGACCAGCAGGTCGGCGCTCAGATTTCGGAAGGTAAAATTGACGTTCTGATATTCTTCTGGGATCCGCTGAACGCGGTTCCGCATGATCCGGACGTTAAAGCGCTGCTGCGTCTGGCGACGGTATGGAACATTCCGGTAGCCACCAATCTTTCAACGGCAGATTTCATCATTGAATCGCCGCAGTTTAACGATCCGGTGGAGATTTTGATCCCGGATTATCAGCGTTATCTTGCGGAGAGACTGAAGTAGTTTTTTGCCCGGTGGCGCTGCGCTTACCGGGCCTACAGAATTTGCCCGGCGCGTTACGGCTTTCTCGCCACCGGCACGTCAATACTTTTCAAAATATCGACAAACACCGACGGCTCCTCTTTGTTGAACAAGAGCCACACGCGATGGCGCGCGCGGGTTATCGCCACGTACAGTAAGCGCCGCTCCTCTGCATCCGGGAAATCTTCCGGAACAGGCAATAACGCCTCTTCCATCACGGATTCCCGCGCCGGTGCCGGGAAACCGTCGCTCCCCTCTTTCAGCCCCACCACAATTACGTAGTCGGCCTGCTGCCCTTTACTGGCGTGAATGGTCATAAAATCGAGCTGTAGTTTTGGCCAGCGCGTTGCCGCTTTTTCCAGCGCCGTCGGCTTGAGGTGGTGATAACGCGCCAGGACCATAATCCGTTCATCCGGTTTCGCATAGCCGCTCAGTTTATCCAGCAGCGGTTCCAGCTGATCGTCCGCCAGCAGCGTGACGGCCTTTTTATCCCCCGACGTCAGGCTGTTAAGCGGCTTCGACAGCTGATGCGGGTTCTGCTGAATAAAACGGTTGGCAATTTCACCAATCCGCGAGTTGAAGCGGTAGGTGGTGTCCAGATCGCTGCGATCGCCTTCCCCAAAATAGTGATGGAAGGCCGTCGTGAGGGAAAGTTGCGCCCCGCTGAAGCGGTAGATAGCCTGCCAGTCATCGCCCACGGCAAACAGCGACGTATGTTTATTCTGCGCCCGCAGCGCCGAAAGCAGCGCAGCGCGCTGCGGCGAAATATCCTGAAACTCATCCACCAGAATGTGTTTCCACGGACTGACGAAGCGCCCTTTCTCCAGAATGATAATGGCCTGATGGATTAGCCCGGAAAAATCGACCGCGTTTTCGTCTTTCAGCGCGGTTTTCCACGCTTTCAGCATCGGCGCCATCAGTTTAACCCGCTTAGAAAACACGGCGCGGATCGCTTCCGGTGCGCTTTCTATCATCTCCGCCTGAGAGCCGCCGTGCATGCGCATCAGGCTTACCCACCGGTCGAGACGAGAGCCCAGCCGGCGCGCCAGCTTTTCATCCTGCCAGAAGCTGCCCTCCGGCACCTCCCAGTTGAGTTCCTCTTCAAGCCACTGACGCCAACCTTTCGCCTGCGCCTTTTTTTCACTGCACTGCTGACGCCATGCCTTGATAAACAGCGCCTGGCGAGCCTGAGCATCATTCTCCAGCTTGCTGACAACAGGGACTTTTTTGCTGCCCTGTTGAATAATGTGTAAAGCGAGGGAGTGGAACGTGCGCGCCGAGATATCCTGGGTATGCAAACGCGCCTGAATGCGCTCATCCATCTCCTGCGCCGCCTTGCGACCAAAAGCCAGCAGCAAAATCTGGTCGGCAACTGCCTCGCCCGTTGTCAGAAGCCAGCCCGCGCGCGCCACCAGCACCGACGTTTTGCCGCTCCCTGCGCCTGCCAGCACCAGTAAAGAGTGCTCGCCATTCACCACTGCGCGCGCCTGGGCAGGATTGAGAGGCGATGATTCCACCGTACTGAAGAAATCGGCATATTGCGTAAGCATCGCCTCAGTCCAGGTCTGGTTATGCGCCAGACGGCTTTTCTCGATATCGCTAAGCCAGGCCTGACACTTCCGCCACGCATCGCGACAGTTATCAAATTCCTCAAGCCGCGCCACCGGTAAAGGCAATGCCGTCAGCGCCTGGGTGATTTTTTGCTGAAGCCCGGCGGTTTGCTGGCGCGTCAGCCACTTCTGCTGCGTATTGCTTAGCGCGATATCGTCCAGCACCTGATGCAGCACCTGTGCGGCAATCACGCTCATCTCCTGGCTCCACTGGTGCCAGCGCGTGTTCAGATGATGGTGGAAGCGTTGTGTTTCCGCCCACTCGGTCCCGTGGAGTCGCACCACTTTCTCTGCCGGTAAAACGAACTCCAGCTCCCCCCATACCAGCCCTCGTTTACAGTGAATGGCCAGTAGCTGATTAAACGGAATAAGGTATTCGTGGCGTTCACCGGAGACTTTCACTCCCGCATTAAGAAGCACAACCTTGTCGTAAGGGTGCTGCGCCAGGCGTTTGCCCATTGAAGTTGCTTTCAGTTCCATATCCTGCCGGATCCACGAGGTCATAATTTGTCAGACAGTTTAACTGCCAGTTTTAAGGTGCTCCAGCCCAAAAAAACGTTACAATCACCGGGCGTTAATCATATCGAAGGAAATGAGGGTTTATGCGTACCGTTCTGAATGTGTTGAATTTTGTCCTTGGCGGTTTTGCCACCACCCTTTCCTGGCTTTTTGCCACCCTGGTGAGCATCGTGCTTATCTTCACCCTTCCGCTGACGCGCTCCTGCTGGGAAATCACCAAACTGTCCCTCGTTCCTTATGGAAATGAAGCCGTGCACGTGGATGAACTGGAGCCGGAAAGAAAAAATGCCCTGATGAATACCGGCGGCACGCTGCTGAATATTTTATGGCTAATCTTCTTTGGCTGGTGGCTGTGTCTGATGCATATCTTCGCCGGTATCGCCCAGTGCATTACGATTATTGGCATTCCGGTTGGCCTCGCTAATTTCAAAATTGCCACCATCGCCCTGTGGCCGGTAGGACGCCGAGTTGTTCCGGTCGAAGTCGCGCAAGCCGCGCGTGAAGCCAATGCCCGTCGTCGTTTTCAGTAATAAGGACTGGCCGCTCTCATGCTAAGCCCCCTGCTTCGTCGCTATACATGGAACAGTAACTGGCTGTATAACGTCAGGATATTTATCGCCCTCTGCGGCACCGTCGCTCTGCCGTGGTGGCTGAATGATGTGAAGCTCACCATCCCCCTCACGCTTGGGGTGGTGGCCGGCGCGCTGGCGGATCTCGACGACCGCCTGGCCGGTCGTTTGCGTAATCTGGTCATCACGCTGGTCTGCTTCTTTATTGCTTCCGCCTCCGTTGAGCTGCTTTTCCCGTGGCCCTGGCTGTTTGCCTTAGGGCTGACGGTGTCCACCAGCGGCTTCATTTTGCTCGGCGGCCTCGGGCAACGCTATGCCACTATCGCGTTTGGCGCCCTGCTGATTGCCATTTACACCATGCTGGGCGTCTCTCTTTACGATCAGTGGTATCAGCAACCGGTCCTGCTGCTATTGGGCGCTATCTGGTATAACCTGCTGACCTTAACCGGGCATCTTATTTTTCCGGTTCGTGCCTTACAGGACAACATTGCCCGCAGTTACGAACAGCTGGCCCACTATCTGGAGCTGAAATCCCGGCTGTTTGATCCGGATATCGAAGAGGACAGCCAGGCGCCCTTGTACGATCTGGCGCTGGCAAATGGCCAACTGGTCGCCACGCTGAATCAGACCAAAGCGTCTCTGCTCACCCGTCTGCGCGGCGATCGCGGTCAGCGCGGTACCCGGCGCACCCTGCACTACTACTTTGTTGCCCAGGATATTCACGAGCGCGCCAGCTCCTCGCATGTGCAATACGCTGACCTGCGCGAGAAATTCCGCTACAGCGACGTGATGTTCCGTTTCCAGCGTCTGCTGTCGATGCAGTCTCAGGCCTGCCAGCAACTTGCGCGCTCAATACTGCTGCGCACGCCCTATCAGCACGATCCTCGCTTTGAACGCGCATTCAGCCACCTGGATGCGGCGCTCGATCGCGTTCAGGCCAGTGGAACTTCGCCGGAACAGTTCAAAGCCCTGGGATTCCTGCTCAACAACCTGAGAGCCATCGATGCTCAACTCGCAACCATTGAGTCTGAACAGGCGATGGCGATGCCGGGCAATGACGCTGACAACCAGCTTGCCGACGACAGTCTCAACGGTTTCAGCGATATATGGCTGCGCCTGAGCCGGCATTTTACGCCGGAATCCGCCCTCTTTCGCCATGCGGTAAGGATGTCGTTGGTACTGTGCGTCGGCTACGCGTTTATCCAGATAACAGGATTGCACCACGGCTACTGGATCCTGCTGACCAGCCTGTTTGTCTGCCAGCCGAACTATAACGCTACCCGCCATCGGCTCGCGCTGCGTATTGTCGGGACATTAGTCGGGGTCGCCATCGGGCTGCCGGTGCTCTATTTTGTGCCTTCAGTAGAAGGGCAACTGATCCTGATTGTGATTACCGGGGTACTGTTCTTCGCCTTCCGCAATGTGCAGTATGCCCACGCCACGATGTTCATCACGCTGCTGGTTCTGCTCTGCTTCAATCTGCTGGGTGAAGGCTTTGAAGTGGCCCTCCCCCGCGTGATCGACACGCTTATCGGCTGCGCCATAGCCTGGGCGGCGGTGAGCTTTATCTGGCCTGACTGGCGTTTCCGAAATTTACCGCGCGTGTCCGACAGAGCAATGAACGCCAACTGCCGCTATCTGGACGCCATACTTGAGCAATACCATCAGGGTCGCGATAACCGTCTGGCCTATCGGATTGCTCGTCGCGATGCGCATAACACTGATGCAGAGCTGGCTTCCGTTGTCTCGAATATGTCAACTGAGCCGCGCGCCACGGCAGAAATCCGGGAGACAGCCTTCCGCCTGCTGTGTCTGAACCACACGTTCACCAGCTATATCTCTACCCTTGGCGCCCACCGAGAGAAACTGACGAATCCGGGCATCCTGGCACTGCTGGACGATGCCGTTTGCTACGTTGATGATGCGCTTCATCATCAACCTGCGGATGAGCCACGGGTTCACCAGGCACTGGATGAACTGGTGCAACGTATCGCACACCTTGATCCAGGCACCGACAACAAAGCTCCGCTGGTCCTTCAGCAAATTGGCCTGCTTATCGCTTTGCTGCCGGAAATTTGTCGGCTGCGACAGCAGATCGCTACCTGGCGGAATGATGGCCCTGCGACTCAGGCAGCGCATTAAACCACTCCGTAAGCTCCCGGCGAATATCCGCCGGGAGTGCCGCTTCATGTAACCCTTCAATCGCGCCTTCAAGCGCGAACAATACCCGGATACTCAGCGCTTTATTCTTAGAGCGCATTTTCAGCCAGCTCGTCTTCGCCCCCAACTGTCGTAGCGTCTCTTCATTAGTAATGCCCGCCTCCATAAGCAGGACCTCAATCTGAAAGGTCAGGTTCGGCAGATCTTTAAGCCGGTTACGCTGATGGCGCTGGTAGCGCTCTTTCCTGGCGGCATCGAGCGCAAACGAGGAGAGCTGAAGCAGTTTTTCCCTGTTTTGCCACAGACCTTCATCCACACGGTAGTAATTAAGCAGCACAGGACGTCCTCGTTTCATCAGGGTCAGAAAAGAAGAGGCGTTTTTTACACAGTATTTTGCACTTTGCTCACAGGCGCGAAGGTAAAGCTCACCGTCAGACACCATCGCGAACACCGCTTCATCCACGGCCAGGGTATAACCGCCAAACAGGGCGCGATGATGAATTTCGCCCAGCGGAGAGAGGTATTCTTGAGATTGATAAATCCGATCATAAGATATCTTTTTCATGATAATTCCATTAAAAATCATACAGTAACAACGATATTTCTTACTAACGGATCCGTTAGCAGGAAAATAGGCAACTTATTGCCGTTGGGCAAGATGATTTTTTCAGGTTCACCAGGAATGGATGAAATTTGCGAGTCGCTTTCCGAAAATGAGGTTGATCTTTATGCATACAGGGGTTACTGTATATCCATACAGTAACTACAGGGCTGGAATGAATATGTACACTTCAGGCTATGCAAATCACTTAACACCTTCTACTTCTGCCGCAGGCAATGCTGCGCAGAATTCTATCGGGCGTGAATCGACAGGGCTTATCAGTGAAGTGGTTTACCGTGAAGACCAGCCGCTGTTGACACAACTCTTACTCCTGCCGCTTTTGCAGCAGCTCGGGCAACAGTCTCGCTGGCAGCTCTGGCTGACGCCACAGCAAAAATTAAGTCGCGAATGGGTTCAGTCGGCTGGGCTGCCGTTAGCGAAGGTGATGCAGATTAATCAACTCTCCCCTTGCGATACGGTCGAGTCGATGGTCCGGGCATTACGTACCGGGAACTATAGCGTCGTGATTGGGTGGTTGCCTGAGGATCTGTCGCAAGAGGAACATTTGCGTCTGACTGAAGCGGCTGAAGAAGGTAACGCGATGGGTTTCATCATGCGGCCAGTTCGTGGAGATTCCTATCGCAGAGGACAACATCCCGGGCTAAAAATTCACTCAAATGTGTACCATTGAGTCATTTTAAGAGTTTTCCTGGAATTTTTTTCGACCGCAGTATGCAAAAAAAGTTCAACGCGCCAAAACTGCGGCAAGGCTTGTCTGACGCGGTTCTCGTTAATTTTACTGCACAAAATTCGTTCAAAAATTGTTAAATATTAGGTATACGGAACTTTTTTTTTCATATGCCTGACGGACTTCACACTTGTAAGTTTTCAGCTACGTTGTAGACTTTACATCGCCAGGGGTGCTCGGCCTAAGCCGAAGATATCGGTAGGTTTATATTTGACCACGCCCCCCGGTGAAGGATTTAACCGTGATTCCTCCGATGGAGATATTCATGGCAAATTTTGGATGATAACGAGGCGCAAAAAATGAAAAAGACAGCTATCGCGATTGCAGTGGCACTGGCTGGCTTCGCTACCGTAGCGCAGGCCGCTCCGAAAGATAATACCTGGTATGCAGGTGGTAAACTGGGCTGGTCTCAGTTCCATGACACCGGTTGGTACAACAGCAGCCTGAACAACGATGGCCCTACTCACGAGAGCCAGCTGGGTGCAGGTGCGTTCGGTGGCTATCAGGTTAACCCGTATGTTGGCTTTGAAATGGGTTACGACTGGTTAGGTCGTATGCCTTACAAAGGCGACAACGTAAATGGCGCTTTCAAAGCTCAAGGCGTACAGCTGACCGCTAAACTGGGTTACCCAGTAACTGACGATCTGGACGTGTACACCCGTCTGGGCGGCATGGTATGGCGTGCAGACTCCAGCAACAGCATCGCTGGTGACGACCACGACACTGGTGTTTCCCCAGTATTCGCTGGTGGCGTTGAGTGGGCAATGACCCGTGACATCGCTACCCGTCTGGAATACCAGTGGGTTAACAACATCGGTGACGGTGCTACCGTTGGTGTTCGTCCAGACAACGGCATGCTGAGCGTTGGTGTTTCTTACCGTTTCGGTCAGCAGGAAGATGCGCCAGTCGTAGCTCCAGCTCCGGCTCCAGCGCCAGAAGTACAGACCAAGCACTTCACTCTGAAGTCTGACGTTCTGTTCAACTTCAACAAAGCTACCCTGAAACCAGAAGGTCAGCAGGCACTGGATCAGCTGTACACCCAGCTGAGCAACCTGGATCCTAAAGACGGTTCTGTAGTGGTTCTGGGCTTCACCGACCGTATCGGTTCTGACGCTTACAACCAGGGTCTGTCTGAGAAACGTGCTCAGTCTGTAGTTGATTACCTGGTATCTAAAGGTATCCCAGCTAACAAGATCTCCCCACGTGGTATGGGCGAATCTAACCCAGTTACCGGTTCTACCTGTGACAACGTGAAACCACGCGCTGCACTGATCGACTGCCTGGCACCAGATCGTCGCGTAGAGATCGAAGTTAAAGGTATCAAAGACGTTGTAACTCAGCCTGCGGCATAAGTTATCGTCTTATAAAAAAACCCCGCCATGCGGGGTTTTTTATTATCTGAAGAAAAGTAAAAAGCTTATTTTTTACCTAACAGTGCCTGTAGATCGTTTTTCAACGTCGACATCTGGCTGGCATACTTCTCTTTGTGCTCGGCATCTTCAATCAGCTGCACCACCGTTTCCGACAGGGTTTTCCCGCGCCGTTGCGCAAGCCCGGCCAGACGCTGCCAGACCATGAATTCCAGGTCGATGGATTTCTTACGGGTGTGCTGATGCTCGGCATTGAAATGCCGTTTACGACGAGCACGGATAGTTTGCTTCATCCGGTTTAACAAGGCCGGATTAATGTGTTTCTCAATCCAGCCGTTGACCTGTACCGGTTCGTTTTCGAGGGTCAGCAACATATCCACAGCTTCTTGTGCCGCGCTGGCTTCGATGTAGCAGGTGATCAGCTCCCCTTCACGGTGCTTTTTGACCAGGTACTTCCATTTCCAGCCGCTTTCGAGGTTTTCCAGTTGTTGATATTTCATTGCGATCTCAGTGTTACCGTGTAACTCTGTTCAGAATATCAGTTTTTTGGCAATCTGCTGAAAAGAAATCATATCCTGTGAAACGTCGCAGGCGATCCGCATGACGAAAACCCGAATCCTGATTGGGCAGAGTGCGCCGCTTACGGTATACTCCACGGTTTTACTTCTGACTAAAAAACATCAACTTTGACCATTACGAAACTTGCATGGCGTGACCTGGTTCCGGATACCGAGAGCTATCAGGAGCTGTTTGCACAGCCAGACCTCACAAAAGAACACAAATTCATACTTAGCGAGACACAACCGCGTTTGCATTACGCGCTGGAGCAGATGTCATCCCCATGGGCTACATCTCCTTTCATGCTGCTCAAAGCCCCGGAAGAAGCCGAGTATCTGACGCTTCTCGGTGATGCCATGCGCCAGTTGCAGCCAAAAACGAATGCCGTTTTTGGTGGTCAGTATCATATTGCCGGACGCGACGTGACATTCGAACCTGCCACGCAGGCAGATGGACTGTTCGCTGCAAAAGGCGAGGTGATCACCGCCAACTGGGTGGAAGCAGAACAGTTGTTCGGCTGCCTTCGTCAGTTCAATGGCGATGTTTCACTGCAACCCGGGCTGGTACACCGCGCGAATGGCGGCGTATTGCTCATCTCCCTTCGCACACTGCTTGCGCAGCCGCTGCTGTGGATGCGCCTGAAAACGGTGGTGACGCAGCAACGTTTTGACTGGGTAGGCTTCGACGAGTCACGTCCTCTGCCTGTTTCCATTCCGTCTATGCCGCTGTCGCTGACCGTCGTGCTGACGGGTGACCGTGAATCCCTGGCTGACTTCCAGGAAATGGAGCCAGAACTCGCGGAGCAGGCGGTTTACAGCGAATTTGAAGACAATATTCAGATTGCAGATGCCGATGACATGGCGCAGTGGTGTCAGTGGGTTATGGCCGTGGCGGAACGTTTCGCGCTGCCCTCACCTGCCGAGGATGCGTGGCCGGGCTTAATCCGAGAGGCCGTACGCTACACCGGCGATCAGGAAACCCTGCCGCTCTGTCCGCTCTGGATCGGCAAACAGCTGCGTGAAGTGGGCGTTATCAGCGGCAACGGTACGTTCAACGGTGAGCAACTGAGCCAGATGCTGGCCCAGCGTGAATGGCGCGAAGGCTATCTTGCTGACCGTATGCAGGATGAAATTCTGCTTGAACAGATTCTGGTGGAGACCGAAGGCGAACGTATCGGGCAAATCAATGCCTTGTCCGTCATCGAGTTCCCCGGGCACCCACGCGCCTTTGGTGAGCCTTCCCGTATCAGCTGTGTCGTACACATTGGTGACGGCGAATTTACCGATATCGAACGCAAGGCCGAACTGGGCGGAAACATTCATGCCAAAGGCATGATGATCATGCAGGCATTCCTGATGTCTGAACTTCAGCTCGAGCAGCAGATCCCCTTCTCTGCCTCGTTGACCTTCGAGCAGTCCTACAGTGAAGTCGACGGCGACAGCGCCTCAATGGCAGAGCTGTGCGCCGTGATCAGCGCGCTTGCAGACGTGCCGATTAACCAGAATATTGCGATTACCGGGTCCGTGGATCAGTTTGGCCGTGCCCAACCGGTGGGCGGACTGAATGAGAAAATCGAAGGCTTCTTCGCAATCTGCCAGCAGCGCGGTTTAAACGGCAAACAGGGCGTGATTATTCCGGCACCTAACGCTCGCCATTTGAGCCTGAGCCAGGCGATTCTGGATGCGGTAGAGCAGGAACAATTCACTGTCTGGGCCATCGAAGGGGTTGAGGATGCACTACCCTTACTGACAAACCTGGTCTGGGACGGCGAAGGCCAGACAACCCTGATGCAGACCATTCAGGAACGTATAGCTCAGGCGACACAGCAGGATGCTCGTCATCGTTATCCGTGGCCGTTACGCTGGTTAAGTTGGTTTAGTGCGAACTGATCGGACTTGTTCAGCGTACACGTGTTAGCTATCCTGCGTCCTTCACTAAAATAAGGCTTACTGAGAACATGGTAGATAAACGCGAATCCTATACTAAAGAAGACCTTCTTGCCTCTGGTCGCGGTGAACTGTTTGGCGCGAAAGGCCCGCAGTTACCAGCCCCAAATATGCTGATGATGGACCGTGTCGTGAAAATGACCGAAACCGGCGGCAACTTTGATAAGGGTTACGTAGAAGCAGAACTCGATATCAACCCGGACCTGTGGTTCTTCGGTTGCCACTTTATTGGCGATCCGGTAATGCCTGGCTGCCTGGGCCTCGATGCTATGTGGCAGCTGGTTGGCTTCTATCTGGGCTGGCTTGGCGGTGAAGGCAAAGGCCGTGCGCTGGGCGTAGGCGAAGTGAAATTCACCGGTCAGGTTCTGCCTACCGCGAAGAAAGTCACCTACCGTATCCATTTCAAACGCATCGTTAACCGCCGTCTGATTATGGGCCTGGCGGACGGTGAAGTGCTGGTTGATGGTCGTCTGATCTATACCGCGAACGACCTGAAAGTGGGTCTGTTCCAGGATACCTCCGCTTTCTGATAACGGCTTTTAGCCCCTTCCAGAAAGGCGAAACCTCCGCATTGCGGAGGTTTCTTTTTAAAGAGACGGTATCAAGCAAGTACTGCCCTGTCTCCGATGGCTTCTCGCCAGCCCCCTAGCCATTGGGACCTTTGATTCAGGGCCTGATAGGGACACATTTCTTTAGAACGTCCGGCGATGCCAGCCTGATAACCACGTTGATGAGCCCTTTCCAGGCGATCTCGTTTCTGTCTCTTCATGCCTCGTTTCCCTCATTCTTTTGTCTGGTGGAAAGAAAACAGTGGTTGCAATATGTGCAAGCACAGTTAACGAATACCCCGAATCTGCGTCAGCGTCAACGTTCAAAATTCATACGGGTGTCATATTTGTGAGCTACATGGAAGATCGTTTGTACAAAAAGTGTGATGCGGGACAAGTAACAACCTGAACGTAAAACGAAAAAAAACCGCAATCAGCAAGAAGCTGAGTGCGGCTTTCGTCGATGAATTTTACTTATGGCAGGCGGGAAATCTCTCTTGCTATAGTAGCCGACTCCTGTGCCCATCCCTGCGCAAGTACTTTCACCATTTCGTCATAGCCATCTTTCTGCTGCTTGAGTTCAAGATGGAAAGGACGCTTAATCAGCTGACCCTGGTGATTCAGCAGCCACTCCCCGCTGATAACAACGGCACCATCATAGCGGCCATGGAATCCCGTCACGTTAACATTCAGAGTGTCCTGATCGCTTCCCAGAGGCTGCGAGGCAACGACCCAACCGGGGAGCTGGCTGCTCAGATTCGCCACCAGCGTATTGCGTAGCTGCTGATCCAGCGGGCTGGCCCACAGGTTATTGTTGGCGATTACGTACTGCACATCGCTGGTCTGGTAGACCACCCCGTTGCCCGCCAGGTAATCTGGCACGGCAACCTGCTCAACCCACAGCAGACGGCTGCCCTGCGAGGCACTGCTCTGCGCCCCCGACTGTGCGCTTAACGGCAGCTGGTAGTAGCTTTTGTTATCGCTTCCAGAGCTACAGGCCGTTAATACCAGTGCGCCTGCGATGATTAGCCATTTTTTCATTGTTTCGCCCTCTTAGGCTCAGGATCCTTTTTATCTTTCGCTTCAAACACCAGCGCGTTGCTCTTTTCATTGAGCGTTTTCAGAACGGGCTGTAGCTCGCGTAAAACCTGATCAAGACGTTGCATATCCGCCACCATCTTGTTGTAGGCCGCTGAGCCCGGCTGGAAGCCCTGCATACTGCGATTCAGTTCACGCAACGTTTTCTGCATATCCTGCGGCAGTTGCTGCATGGACTGGTTGGCCGTGATCTTGTTGATATTATCCAGGGTGGTTTGCAGACGTTGCATCGTCGCCTGGCTCTGATGCAGTGATCCCGTCGCAGCCTCAAGCATTGGATTCAGCGGCAGATTGTTGATCTTATCCAGCGTTTCCATCAGACGCTGTTGGATCTGCGCCAGGCCACTGCTGACCGTAGGAATGATTTTGTAGCCGCCAAATTCACGGACTCCCGTCATAGGTGGCGCTTTTGGATAGAAGTCCATATCGACATACAACGCCCCTGTCACCAGGTTGCCGGTTTTCAGCGAGCCACGCAGACCGCGATTCATCAGGTCGCTGATATGCTCCCCAATATCCTGATCCTCACCAATCTGGTTAATTAAACGCTCAGGCTCAATGCGTATCAGCACCGGAATACGATAATCATCATCAAGCATTTGCTTGAGTCCCGGAACAAAGTAAGGCACTTGCCCTACTGTACCCAGACGGATACCGCGGAACTCAACTGGCGCTCCTGGCTGCAAGCCGCGTACAGAGTCCTTAAAGAACATCAGATAATCGATGTGATCGGTATAGAGCGCATCCTGAATGCTTTTTTGATCGTCAAACAATCTGAAGGCGGTTTTTTCCGCCACCGGTTGTCCCAGATCTATACCTTCCGGCACGTCAAAACTGACGCCCCCACCAAACAGCGTGGTGAGTGAACCCATCTCAACGCGCATCCCCGCAGAGGTGAGATCCACAGCGATCCCACTGTCTTTCCAGAAACGAACGTTACTGGTCACCAGTCGGTCATTAGGCGCATTGATAAATAGCTGATAGCTGATGGTCCGTTTTTGCGGATCGAAGGTGCTCGTTTCAACCGAACCGACACGATACCCACGGAACAGCACCGGATCGCCCGGCGAGAGCTGGCCCGCTTTTTTGCTGTCCAGAATGACGCGGATCCCTTTTGCATCCGGTGGCGCAAGCGGCGGTGAATCCAGCAACTGATAGTTTGCTGGCTGGGCGCCTTTATTGCCGGGCTGGAGTTCAATGTAAGCCCCTGACAATAGCGTCCCTAAGCCGCTGATCCCTTCTCTTCCGACCTGCGGTTTCACCACCCAAAAAACGGAATCTTCATGGAGCAGTTTTTCCATGCCAGCATTCAGGCGGGCCTTAATTTCAACATGGGTTAAATCATCCGTCAGGGTCGCGCTTTCCACGACACCCACATCCACGCTGCGGCTCTTGATGGTGGTTTTTCCGCCCTCAATTCCCTCTGCATTGGTGGTAATTAGCGTGACTTCCGGTCCCTGATGGCTGTAATGATAAAACAGGATCCATGCACCGATCAGCGCGGTCACGATGGGGAAAATCCACACCGGCGACCAGTTTCTGACCTTCTGCACTTTAGCCTCTCCACTCTTATTTTCCATGCTCTTACTCTTCCTCATGGCTTGAATCGGGCTCACGATCCCACGATAAACGAGGGTCGAAGGTCATGGCCGCAAACATGGTCATAATGACGACCAAAGCAAACATCAGCGCTCCCATAGCGGGATAAATACTCATCAACCCACCCATACGCACCAGCGCTGAGAGAACCGCAATCACGAACACGTCAATCATCGACCAACGGCCAACAAATTCCACGACCTCATAAATCAGATGCATGCGCTCACTGTCACGCTTACCGTGCCCTTTTGCATCCCAGCAAAGCCAGGCAATGGCAATCATCTTTAAGGTCGGAACCATAATGCTGGCGAGAAATATGACGCCTGCAACAGGGTATGACCCTTCGCTCCACAGCAAAATCACCCCGGCAAGGATGGTCGAGGGCATTCTGTCGCCGAGCAGATCGGTGATCATGATCGGCAAAATATTGGCGGGCAGATAGAGCATGACAGAGGTCACCAGCAGCGCCATGGTCCATTGCAGGCTATTTTTGCGTCGGACGTGACCTTTTGTTTCACAGCGGGGACACACCTCGACATCCGCGGGCAGCACGGCGGTGCAGCAGGAGCAGGAGCGCAGCCCCTGACGGATACCCGGTACGCCCACCTTTACCGTCTGCGAGAGCGTCGGTGCCGGGGCAATATCGTCCCAGGTCCAGCGTCGGTCCACGCACTGGAAAGCGCGCAGTTGCAGCACGCAATACAGACACCACGGAATAAAGCTACTGCCAATCCCCACATCGCCGTAGGCCATCAGCTTCACGAAGCTGACCAGGATACCCGCCAGAAAAATTTCCGCCATCCCCCAGCTTTTCAGCTGGAACAGGATCCGCGCGAGTTTGATTTTAAGGGCGGTGGGCATCCTGACGCGATTGACCAGTAGCAGAATGACGACCAGGCAAAAAGCCGGGACTATCTGCACGAACAGAAGAAAGAAGGTGCCAAGGCTGGCGTAATCTTCCGAGAACATCACGCCTGGAATTTCCAGTAACTCCACCTGGCTTACCATCCCACCCACTTTCATAGAGATGAAAGGGAAGAGATTGGAGAGCAGTAACATGAACAGGGCTGTCAGCGCGTAAGCCGTAGGACGCTGCCTTGGCGCGTCCCACTCGGTCGTCAGCGTAGCTCCGCAGCGCGGGCAGGCAGCCTTATGTCCGTGACCAAGCTCTGGCAACGCCACGAGCATATCGCATTGCGAGCATAAAATATGCCGATCGGCATGGTGCTGGTCACACATAGATTATCCCTGTTTATGCGCCGTTTTTCAGAGACTCAAGGTACTCCCAGCGCTCAAATGCCTCTTCCAGCGCCTGCTCGGCCTGGGAGAGTTCAGCCAATACTTTCTGAGTATAGTCGTGAGGCTGCGTAAAGAATGACGCATCAGCGACCTGAATTTGCAGTGCTTCCAGTGCCGCTTCCAGCTCTTCCAGACGCTGCGGCAGTCCTTCCAGCTCGCGCTGCAAGTTATAGCTCATTTTAGCAGGAGACTTTTTGACAGTTTCTGCTTTCACAACAACAGGTTCAGCGACATTTTTGGTCTTCGCCTGTTTTTGCGCCAGCGACTGCGATTGCTGTCCACGCGCGTCATGATAGCCGCCCACATATTGACCGATACGTCCTTCGCCTTCGAAGATCCAGCACTCGGTCACGGTGTTATCGACAAATTGACGATCGTGGCTGACCAGCATCACGGTTCCCTGATAGCCATCAATCAACTCTTCCAGCAGTTCCAGCGTTTCGACATCCAGATCGTTCGTCGGTTCATCGAGAATCAGTAAGTTACTGGGTTTCAGGAACAGGCGCGCCAGTAAAAGACGGTTACGCTCACCGCCGGACAGCGCGCGCACAGGCGTCAGGGCGCGTTTTGGGTGGAACAGGAAGTCCTGAAGGTAGCCCAGCACGTGACGCGGCTTGCCGTTAACCATTACCTCCTGTTTGCCCTCAGCGAGGTTGTCCATCACCGTACGGTCCGGATCCAGCTCTGCGCGATGCTGGTCAAAGTACGCTACTTCCAGCTTGGTACCACAGTGAATACGACCGCTGTCTGCCTGCAACTGGCCCAGCATCAGTTTCAGCAGCGTGGTTTTACCGCAGCCGTTTGGACCAATAAGCGCAATTTTGTCGCCGCGCTGAACCTGAGCGGAGAAATCGTTTACCAGCACTTTGCCGTCAACCGAATAATTCACGTTCTCCATTTCGAAGACAATCTTGCCCGAGCGGGACGCCTCTTCAACCTGCATTTTGGCGCTCCCCATGACTTCACGGCGTTCGCTACGTTCGCGGCGCATCGCCTTCAGGGCGCGAACGCGGCCTTCATTACGGGTACGACGCGCCTTGATGCCCTGACGGATCCATACCTCTTCCTGCGCCAGCTTGCGGTCGAACTCGGCGTTTTGCAGCTCTTCCACGCGCAGGTTCTCTTCTTTCTCCAGCAGATAGGTATCGTAATCGCCCGGATAGGTCACCAGCTTGCCGCGGTCGAGGTCGACAATGCGCGTGGCCATGTTGCGGATGAACGAACGGTCGTGGGAGATGAAGATAATGGTGCCATTGAAAGTTTTCAGGAACCCTTCCAGCCAGTCAATCGCTTCGATATCCAGGTGGTTCGTTGGTTCGTCCAGCAGCAGTACCCTGGGCCCGCTCACCAGGGCACGGCCCAGCGCTGCTTTACGCAGCCAGCCGCCGGAGAGCGCCGACAGCTCCATATCCGCTTCCAGGCCAAGCTGAGCCAGCACTTCGTTAATGCGGTTTTCCAGCTGCCACAGGCCGTGGTGATCGAGCATCTCCTGCACTTTTGCCAGTTCGTTGAGATTTTTGTCGCTCGGGTCGGTCATGACCAGATGCGAAATCTCGTGGTAGCGCTTGAGGTATTCCGCCTGCTCTGAAATCCCTTCGGCCACAAAATCGTACACGCTGCCGGTAACGTTACGCGGCGGATCCTGTTGCAGACGAGAGACGACCAGATCCTGCTCGTAAACAATACGGCCGTCGTCCAGCCCCTGCTCACGGTTGAGGATTTTCATCAGCGTCGATTTACCTGCGCCGTTACGGCCGACCAGACAGACGCGCTCGTTATCTTCGATATGCAGCTCTGCATTATCGAGAAGCGGTGAGTCGCTGAAAGAGAGCCACGCGCCGTGCATACTAATTAAAGACATTTATTTTTCCTTTCAGACCGCGGAGATCAGCCAGCAGTTGTGGATTTGACGGTTACGGGCAAAGTCCTGAGACAGCGTTTTTTGGCTGATTTCTTGTGCTTTCAGTCCCAGTTCGGCCAGGCCGTCGTGATCCATGCGGAATCCGCGCTTGTTATTCGAGAACATAATGGTGCCGCCTTTACGCAGCAGACGCTTCAGGTCGGTCATCAGGCGCAGGTGATCGCGTTGAACGTCAAAGCTATCCTCCATACGCTTGGAGTTAGAGAAGGTCGGCGGATCGATAAAGATCAGGTCAAACTGCTCGTCGGTATCGCGCAGCCAGCCCAGCACGTCGGCCTGTAACAGGCGATGCTGACGACCGGTTAAGCCGTTAAGACGCAGGTTGCGCTCTGCCCACTCCAGATAAGTACGGGACATATCGACCGTGGTGGTACTACGCGCCCCACCAAGCCCTGCATGAACGCTGGCGCTGCCGGTATAGGAGAACAGGTTCAGGAAGTCTTTGCCCTTACTCATCTGGCCCAGCATGCGGCGGGCGATGCGGTGATCGAGGAACAGACCGGTATCAAGGTAATCGGTCAGGTTAACCCACAGGCGCGCATTATATTCGCCCACTTCGATGAAGTCGCCCTTCTCGCCCATCTTCTGATACTGGTTTTTGCCTTTCTGACGCTCACGGGTTTTCAGCACCAGCTTGTTTGGCGAAATGCCGAGTACGGCGATGGTGGCCGCAATCACATCCAGCATACGCTGACGCGCTTTTTGCGCATCAATGGTTTTCGGCGGGGCGTATTCCTGAACCACCACCCAGTCTGCATAGCGGTCAACCGCCACGTTGTATTCCGGCAGGTCAGCGTCGTAAAGGCGATAACATTCGATGCCTTCCTGCTTCGCCCACTTCTCAAATTTCTTCAGGTTTTTGCGCAGACGGTTGGCATAATCTTCCGCCACGCCAGACGGTTTGCTGTCCGCTGCTATCTCTGCCAGATGGTAGTTTTTCTGCACGCAGTCCAGCGGGCCGTTTTTCGCCTTGAACTGGCGATCGGCACGTAATTGCAGGCAGCTCAGCAGCTCCGGCGAGGCGCTAAACAGGGAGAGGTTCCAGCCGCCGAAATGCGCTTTCATGTTGCGGCCCAGCAGGCTGTGTAGCGCAATCAGCGCTGGCTCGCTGCCAAGACGCTCACCATACGGCGGGTTGCTGATCACCGTACCGTACGGGCCTTTTGGCAGCGGATTGGTCAGGTTCGCCACATCTTTGACGTCGAAGGTCACCAGCTCACCGATACCGGCACGACGGGCGTTGCTGCGCGCGCGTTCAATCACCCGTGGGTCGTTGTCCGAACCGTAAAAGTGAGAGGTGTACTCCGCCAGCCCTTTACGGGCACGGGACTGCGCGTCGTCTTTGACCTCTTTCCAGAGGGCTTCATCGTGCTGCGCCCAGCCTTTGAAGCCCCACGGTCCACGATGCAGCCCTGGCGCGCGGTCGGTGGCCAGCATCGCGGCTTCAATCAGCAGCGTACCGGAACCGCACATTGGATCGAGCAGCGGCGTACCCGGCTGCCAGCCGGAGCGCATCACGATAGCGGCGGCCAGTGTCTCTTTGATTGGGGCCATGCCGGTGCGATCGCGATAGCCGCGCAGATGCAGGCCTGCGCCGCTCAGATCCAGGGAAATACTGGCAGTGTCGCCGTTCAGCCAGACGTTGATACGCAGATCCGGGTTTTCACGATCAACGTTCGGACGTTCTCTATTACGACGCGTGAAGCAGTCCACAATGGCGTCTTTGACGCGCAGGGCACCGTACTGGCTGTTGCGGATCTCATCGTTGACGCCGTTGAAATGCACCGCAAAGGTGGCGTCCGGGGTGAAGATCTCTGTCCAGTCGATCATCTGTACACCGGTGTAGAGATCAAGATCGCTGTAGACCTTGCACTCTTTCATCGGCAGCATGATGCGCGACGCCAGACGGCTCCACATCAGGCTCTGGTAAATAAGCCGCGTGTCGCCCTCAAAATGGACACCACCCTGAACCACCTGGCACTCTTTCGCGCCCAGGGTTTCCAGTTCAGTTTTTAACAGCTCTTCCAGCCCACGGGCCGTACTGGCAAACAGAGAATTCATATCGTCACTTTTACTCATAGAAAATTGTCGCGCATTATAGCTAATATGGCGTGTATGTCATAAAGTTGAAGGCTTATTTTATTTAGCGGGAGTGTGCAGTGGCGACGTTATCCAGGCTTTTTATTCATCCGGTGAAATCCATGCGTGGTATCGGCGTGACGCACGCGCTGGCCGATATGAGCGGATTCGCCTTCGATCGTATTTTTATGATCACCGAGCCTGACGGTACGTTCATCACCGCACGTCAGTTCCCGCAGATGGTTCGCTTTACGCCTTCCCCGCTTCATGACGGATTGCATTTGACCGCGCCAGACGGTTCAAGCGTCGTGATCCGCTTTGCTGATTTTGCGCCGGTTGAAGCGCCAACGGAAGTGTGGGGCAATCATTTTACCGCGCGTATCGCGCCGGATAACATTAACCAGTGGCTGAGCGGCTTTTTCTCACGTGACGTTCAGCTGCGCTGGGTTGGGCCTGCGCTGACTCGTCGCGTGAAACGCCACGACGCGGTTCCCCTCTCCTTTGCGGATGGTTTTCCCTTCCTGCTGACCAGCGAGGCCTCGCTGCGTGATTTACAAACCCGTTGCAAAGCCAGCGTGCAGATGGAACAGTTTCGCCCGAATCTGGTGGTGACCGGAGCGGATGCCTGGGATGAAGATACCTGGAAAGTGATCCGCATCGGCAGCGTTATCTTTGATGTCGTGAAGCCGTGCAGCCGCTGTATTTTTACCACCGTCAGCCCGGAGAAAGGCCAAAAACACCCTTCCGGCGAACCGCTGAAAACCTTGCAATCATTTCGTACCGCGCAGGATAACGGTGATGTCGACTTCGGCCAGAACCTGATCCCCCGCTCCAGCGGCGTAATCCGCGTGGGCGACGAGGTCGAAATTCTTACCCGCGGGCCTGCAAGAGTGTACGGCGCAGGCCAGGAAGAAGAAATGGTTGACGTTGTCACCAACGTCGCTTCCGCGGTGGATATTCACTGGGAAGGCAAAGTTATTCGTGGTAACAATCAGCAGGTGCTACTGGAACAGCTGGAGCAGGCGGGTATCCGCGTACCTTATTCCTGTCGCGCGGGGATTTGCGGATGCTGTCGCATTAAACTGGTCGATGGTGAAGTGAGTGCCCTGAAGAAATCTGCGATTGGCAGTGACGGCACGATCCTGTGCTGTAGCTGTGTACCGAAAACATCCGTACAGCTGGAAGCTTAAACCGCCTGTTCGAGGCTGAAGGAATCGACGCGCAGCTGAGGCTTCAGCCTGTCATTCATCACTTTGATGGCATCACCTAACTGCATGACTCGCCCGGCAATGGTCACGCCGGGTTGGGCCAGCAAACAGAGCGCAGCGTTTTCACCGGGTTCAACCACCAGCAGATTCACCTCTTCTTCGGTATCGCTCAGATTGACGCTGGCCGCATCGCCGATAGCCGGGGTCCAGCTCATACCGTGCGCGAGGAAATGCCAGCTTTTCGGCATTTGTGGTTTCAGGAAACGGATCGCCACCAGCGCATTTAGTACCAGTTCAGCGCGCTGTTCTTTGGAGAGATTGAAGTCGCGGCATTTTTCTTCAAAAGAGAAATAGAGTGCAGCGTCGTCAACGCAAAAGCCTGAGGGAGCAAACGCGTCTGGCGTTAACATTCGGCGCGCAAAACGAGAGCGAAACAACATGCCATTGGCTAAGTCGAGCATCATACGGTCATGCTCGTCACAAAAATACCAGCGCCAGTTATCGTCAGGTTTAATTCGCATGTTTCTCTCCCGTCCCCAAAACGTCCTGTACTAAAAATGTCCTGTTTGCCGCTTCGCTTATAACACTATTAATAAAAGACTATAATGTCTAAATAAGCAACAATGACGGAATATAAAACAACCAGGGCTGGAAATAAAGCCCTGGTTGTCTGATTAAGAGAAAAGATTAGATATGCGTGACAATTTCTTTAATCAATGGCGGCCCTTTAAAAATAAAGCCGGAATAAATTTGCACCAGTGAAGCCCCTGCCGCCATCTTCTCACGTGCAGCGATGACGGAGTCAATGCCACCCACGCCAATAATCGGCAGCTGGCCTTTTAATTCCGCGGAGAGTGCGCGAATAATTTCGGTGCTTTTTAATTGTACCGGACGGCCACTTAATCCACCCGCTTCGTCACAGTTTTTCATTCCCTGGACGAGGGAGCGATCGAGCGTTGTATTGGTCGCAATCACACCATCAATATTATGGCGAACTAAACTGTCGGCAACCTGGATCAATTCCTCTGCCGAAAGATCCGGGGCGATCTTAACCGCGACCGGAACATATTTATGGTGGATCGCCTGTAGCGCCGTTTGTTTATTTTTAATGGCGCCAAGAAGATCGTCGAGCGCTTCGCCATATTGTAATGAACGCAGCCCTGGGGTGTTAGGCGAGGATATATTCACCGCGATATAACCGGCATAGGCATAGACTTTTTCCATACAAATCAGATAGTCATCTTTACCCTGCTCGACGGGCGTGTCTTTATTTTTGCCAATATTAATACCCAGCACACCATCAAAATGGGCTTTCTTAACGTTCTCAACCAGATGATCGACGCCAAGGTTATTAAAGCCCATGCGGTTGATCAGCCCCTCGGCTTCAACCAGGCGGAACAGACGTGGCTTGTCATTTCCCGGCTGCGGACGCGGCGTCACCGTCCCGATTTCGATCGAGCCAAAGCCCATCGCGCCGAGTGCATCAATGCATTCGCCATTTTTGTCCAGACCGGCCGCAAGGCCCAGTGGATTTTTGAACGTCAGGCCCATGCATTGGACGGGTTTTTCCGGCACGTTTTGACGCACCAGCGCGGCCAGAGGCGTTCCTGTAATACGACGTAACTGCTGAAATGTAAATTCATGAGCGCGCTCAGGATCGAGCTGGAAAAGGGCTTTACGAACGAAGGGGTAGTACATGAACTCTCCTGGATTCCCGGTGTGCAAACCGGGAGGGGATTATGTGCGATCCCGCCCGGAAAGGGAATTGACCTGTGGCAAAAAAAGCCATGTAAAACGCAATCGTTTACTTATCGGTTCGCTTCTTATGCTTTTTTCTGCATTCATCCTGAGGATAAATCATTTAGTGGAATAACCACGCAATGTCACACTCCTGAAAATTGTTATGAATGTTAGATAAAAGCAAACAATTAGTTATAAGGAGCAACCATGCGCGTCATTACCCTGGCCGGAAGCCCCCGCTTCCCCTCTCGATCCAGCGCACTGCTGGAATACGCTCGCGAAAAGCTTAATGCTCTGGATGTCGAAGTGTGTCACTGGAATTTGCACAATTTCGCGCCTGAAGATCTGCTCTACGCCCGTTTCGACAGCCCGGCGCTGAAAACCCTGATCGAACAACTTAAGCGTGCTGACGGGTTGGTCGTCGCGACACCAATTTATAAAGCCTCTTTTTCCGGTGCACTGAAAACGCTGCTCGATCTGCTGCCCGAACGCGCGCTGGACGGTAAGGTCGTCCTGCCGCTGGCCACAGGCGGTACGGTAGCCCATTTACTGGCGGTGGATTATGCCCTCAAGCCGGTTCTGAACGCGCTGAAAGCGCAGGAGATCCTGCATGGCGTCTTCGCTGACGACTCACAGGTAATCGACTACCAGCATCAACCGCATTTCACGCCGAATCTGCAAACCCGCCTCGACAGCGCGCTTGAAACCTTCTGGCACGCCCTTAATCGTCGGGATCGCCACGCGGCGGCATTTCATCAATCACAAGGAGTGGCGCATGTTTAAAACAGTTACCCGTATCGGGCTGGCAGGTCTGCTGGCAGTGGCATCGCTGGCTCAGGCGGCGGAGAAAACGCCGGAGAGCCTGCGTATCGGTTATCAGAAAGGCAGCGTCAGCATGGTGCTGGCGAAAAGCCATGCGTTGCTGGAGAAACGTTTCCCGCAGACCAAATTCTCATGGGTCGAGTTCCCTGCCGGACCGCAGATGCTGGAGGCGCTGAACGTCGGGAGTATTGATTTAGGCAGCACTGGCGATATCCCGCCGATCTTTGCCCAGGCGGCCGGGGCGGATCTGGTTTACGTTGGCGTTGAACCCGCCAAGCCGAAGGCAGAGGTTATTTTGGTGCCGGAAAACAGCGAGATCAAAAGCGTCGCCGATCTCAAAGGCCATAAGGTTGCTTTCCAGAAAGGTTCCAGCTCGCATAACCTGCTGCTGCGCGCGTTGCAGGAGGCCAGCCTCAAATTCACCGATATCCAGCCCGTTTACCTGACGCCTGCCGATGCGCGCGCGGCGTTTCAGCAAAAAAATGTTGATGCCTGGGCTATCTGGGATCCGTACTACTCCGCCGCACTGTTGCAGGGCGGTGTGCGGGTGCTGAAAGACGGCACCACCCTGAAACAAACCGGTTCGTTCTACCTGGCGGCACGTCCTTACGCTGAAAAAAATGGCGCATTTATTCAGCAGGTGCTGGATACCTTCTCTCAGGCCGATGCGCTGACCCAAAGCCAGCGTCAGCAGAGCATCACGCTACTGGCAAAAACCATGGGCCTGCCTGAACCGGTGATCGCCACCTATCTTGACCACCGTCCTCCCACCACCATAGCGCCGGTTGACGCCCACGTTGCCGCCCTCCAGCAGCAAACGGCAGACCTCTTTTATCAAAACCGCCTGGTTCCAAAGCAGGTGAATATTCGCGAACGCATCTGGCAACCCGCTGGCATTGAAGGAAAAAAATCATGAGTCTGAATCTTTTCTGGTTTTTACCCACCCACGGTGATGGACACTATCTTGGCACAGAAGAAGGCGCCCGCCCGGTCGATCACGGCTATCTACAGCAGATCGCCCAGGCGGCAGACCGCATCGGTTTTACCGGGGTGCTGATCCCGACGGGCCGTTCATGTGAGGACGCGTGGCTGGTTGCCGCGTCGATGATCCCCGTCACCCAGCGCCTGAAATTCCTGGTAGCCTTGCGTCCAAGCGTGGTGTCGCCCACCGTCGCGGCACGCCAGGCGGCAACGCTGGACAGGCTCTCCAACGGCCGCGCGCTGTTCAATCTGGTGACGGGCAGCGATCCGCAGGAGCTGGCGGGCGATGGCGTTTTTCTCGATCATACCGAGCGCTATGAAGCCTCCGCAGAGTTCACCCGCGTCTGGCGACGTCTGCTGGAAGGGGAAACCGTCACCTTCGAAGGAAAACATATCCACGTTCGCGATGCGCAACTCTACTTCCCGCCGGTACAGCAGCCGCGCCCTCCCCTTTATTTCGGCGGATCGTCGGACGTGGCGCAGGAGCTGGCGGCTGAGCAGGTCGATCTCTATCTGACCTGGGGCGAGCCACCGGAGCTGGTTAAAGAGAAAGTTGCTCAGGTACGCGCCAAAGCCGCAGAACATGGCCGTACGGTGCGCTTCGGCATTCGCCTGCACGTGATCGTACGCGAAACCAACGACGAGGCCTGGCAAGCTGCCGACCGTCTGATCGCTCATCTGGACGACGACACTATCGCCAAAGCACAGGCGGCGTTTGCCAAAACCGACTCAGTGGGCCAACACCGAATGGCCTCCCTGCACAACGGCAAGCGTGAAAATCTTGAGATCAGCCCGAACCTGTGGGCCGGGGTGGGTCTGGTGCGTGGCGGCGCCGGTACGGCGCTGGTCGGCGACGGTCCAACCGTAGCGGCACGCATTAATGAATACGCGGCGCTGGGGATCGACAGCTTTATCCTGTCTGGCTACCCGCATCTGGAGGAGGCCTACAAGGTGGGTGAACTGCTCTTCCCGCACCTGGATGTCGCTATCCCGGAAATTCCGCAGCCACGTCAGCTTCAGTTGCAGGGCGAAGCCGTGGCGAATGCGTTTATCCCGAGAAAAGTCGCGCAAAGTTAAGGAGCCACCATGTCTGCAACCGCACAAAAATGGCTGCTGCGCGCCGCGCCGTGGTTTCTGCCCGTCGGCATTGTCCTCGTCTGGCAACTGGCGTCTTCAACTGGCTGGCTGTCGAGCCGTATTTTGCCCTCTCCGGAGGGCGTTGTGGAAGCGTTCTGGTCGCTAAGCGCCAGCGGTGAGCTGTGGCAACATCTTGCCATCAGCTCCTGGCGCGCGGTAATCGGCTTTTCGATTGGCGGGAGCATCGGCCTGACGCTGGGGCTGATCAGCGGCCTGTCCCGCTGGGGTGAGCGGCTGCTGGATACCTCCGTTCAAATGCTGCGTAACGTGCCGCATCTGGCGCTTATTCCGCTGGTTATCCTGTGGTTCGGCATTGATGAGAGCGCCAAAATTTTCCTCGTGGCGCTGGGAACATTATTCCCGATTTATATCAATACCTGGCATGGGATCCGCAATATCGATCGCGGTCTGGTTGAGATGGCCCGCAGCTATGGCCTGTCAGGTTTTGCCCTGTTTACCCATGTGATCCTGCCGGGCGCCCTGCCCTCCATTATGGTTGGGGTGCGTTTTGCGCTCGGCCTGATGTGGCTAACCCTGATCGTGGCGGAAACCATTTCGGCCAACTCCGGCATTGGTTATCTGGCGATGAACGCCCGCGAGTTCCTGCAAACGGACGTGGTGGTGGTTGCCATTATCCTTTATGCCCTGCTCGGCAAACTTGCGGACGTCAGCGCCCAGTGGCTGGAACGTAGCTGGCTGCGCTGGAACCCGGCCTACACCGCTCAGGAGGCGAAAGCATGAATACTGCACGACTGAACCAGGGAACACCGTTACTGCTGAACGGCGTGACCAAACGCTACGGCGACAACACCATTCTGAATGCACTGGATCTGCATATTCCTGCCGGACAGTTTGTGGCCGTTGTTGGCCGCAGCGGTGGCGGCAAGAGTACCCTGCTGCGTCTTTTAGCCGGGCTGGAGGCGCCAAACAGCGGTGACATTCTGGCAGGCACCACGCCGCTGTCCACGATTCAGGATGATACGCGCATGATGTTTCAGGACGCGCGTCTGCTGCCGTGGAAAACGGTAATGGATAACGTCGGGCTGGGCCTGAAGGGCAGCTGGCGGGAGGACGCCCGGCAGGCACTCGCCGCCGTCGGGCTGGAGAATCGCGCGGGAGAGTGGCCTGCGGCCCTGTCGGGTGGGCAAAAGCAGCGCGTGGCCCTGGCACGCGCGCTAATTCATCGTCCCGGCCTGCTGTTGCTTGATGAACCGCTCGGCGCGCTTGATGCCCTGACGCGGATCGAGATGCAGGATCTGATTGAAACCCTCTGGCAGACGCACGGCTTTACGGTGCTGCTGGTGACGCATGACGTAAGCGAAGCTGTGGCAATGGCAGACAGGGTGCTGTTAATAGAAGAGGGTAAAATTGGTCTGGATCTGACGGTGGATATTCCACGTCCTCGCCGGGTGGGATCGGCCAGACTGGCGGAGCTGGAGGCGGAAGTGCTGGATAGAGTGATGAAACGTGGAGAAGCGGAGATTCAGCGGATAAAGGCTAATGCCTGATGCCCTCACCCCGGCCCTCTTCAACAGGGAGCACGGCGCAAGGGCAAATCGTAGGCCCGGTAAGCGAAGCGCCACCGGGCTTTTTTACATCAGGCCAGCGCCTTTGTAATCTTCTCGTACAGATCGCCAGACAAATTTTCCAGCCCTTTCAGCTGCTCAAGTGCGGCACGCATTTTCGCCTGAGGCTGCGCATCGTAGCGTTTCAGGCGGATCAGCGGCTCAATCAGACGAGACGCCACCTGCGGGTTACGGCTGTTCAGCTCGGTCAGCATTTCAACCATGAACTGATAACCGCTGCCGTCTTCAGCATGGAACGCGGCCGGGTTGCTGCTGGCAAACGCGCCAATCAGGGAGCGGACGCGGTTCGGGTTGCTCATGGTGAACGAACGGTGCTTCAGCAGGCTGCGTACGTTGCTGAGCGCATCGGCTGCCGGGCTGGTGGCCTGAAGGATGAACCACTTGTCCATCACCAGACCATCCTGATGCCACTTGTCGTCGTACTCCTGCATCAGCGCATCGCGGCACGGCAGCTCGGCGGCAACGCTTGCAGCCAGTGCGGCCAGCGCATCCGTCATGTTATCGGCCTCATGGTACTGCTTGCTGACCAGCGTGTTCGCCAGCTCTGCCTCACCAAATGCCAGATAGCGCAGGCAGGTATTGCGCAGGGAACGTTTACCGATATCCGCATGTTCCACCCGATACGCGTCCAGCTTGTTGGCGTTGTAAATTGCGAGGAACTCATCTGCCAGTTCGGTCGCCAGCGTGCGAGTCAGCGCTTCACGCACGGCGACGATCGCAATGGGGTCGATGATGTCAAACAGCTCGGCGATTTCAGTCGCAGACGGCAGCGTTAAAATTTCAGCCGCCAGCGCCGGATCAATATTCTCATCCAGCAGGATGGCACGGAACGCGTCTGCCACATGAACCGGCAGCGTCAGCGGCTGGCCCTGCTGGTAACGGTTCACGTTCAGCTTGATGTAGGTCGCCAGCAGGCTTTGTGCCGCATCCCAGCGCGAGAAATCGTTGCGCGCGTGACGCATCAGGAACGTCAGCTGCTGATCGCTCCACTTGTATTCGAGTTTCACCGGCGCGGAGAACTCGCACAGCAGGGCAGGAACAGGCTGGAAATAGACGTTATCAAAGATAAAGGTCTGCTCTGCCTGGGTCACGTTCAGCACGTTATGTACCGGGTGACCGCCCTTCTGTAGCGGGATCACGTTGCCTTCGTTGTCGTACAGCTCAACGCTGAACGGAATGTGCAGCGGATGTTTCTCTTCCTGCTCCGCCGTTGGCGGTGTGCGCTGGCTGATGGTCAGCGTGTACTGCTCAGTTTCCGGGTTGTAGTCGTCTTTGACCGTCACAATCGGCGTACCGGCCTGGCTGTACCAGCGGCGGAAATGAGACAGATCCACGTTAGAGGCGTCTTCCATCGCCTGGACGAAATCGTCGCAGGTGGCCGCACTGCCGTCATGACGCTCGAAGTAAAGCTGCATCCCTTTCTGGAAATTCGCTTCGCCCAGCAGGGTGTGGATCATGCGGATAATTTCAGCGCCTTTTTCGTACACCGTCAGGGTGTAGAAGTTATTCATCTCAATGACTTTATCCGGGCGGATCGGATGGGCCATTGGGCTGGCATCTTCTGCAAATTGCAGACCACGCATGGTGCGCACGTTGTTGATGCGGTTTACCGCCCGCGATCCCAGATCGGAGCTGAACTCCTGATCGCGGAAGACGGTTAAGCCCTCTTTCAGGCTCAGCTGGAACCAGTCGCGGCAGGTGACGCGGTTCCCGGTCCAGTTATGGAAATATTCGTGGCCGATAACGCGTTCGATATCGAGGTAATCTTTATCCGTTGCGGTATCGGTACGCGCCAGCACGTATTTGGAGTTGAAGATGTTAAGACCTTTATTCTCCATCGCGCCCATATTGAAGAAATCGACAGCAACGATCATATAGATGTCGAGGTCATATTCGAGGCCAAAGCGCGTTTCATCCCACTTCATGGAGTTGATGAGGGAGGTCATTGCCCACGGGGCGCGGTCAAGGTTGCCACGGTCCACGAACAGCTCCAGCGCGACTTCACGGCCAGAGCGCGTTTTAAAGGTGTCGCGCAGAACATCGAAATCGCCCGCCACCAGCGCAAACAGGTAGCAGGGTTTCGGGAACGGATCCTGCCACTGTACCCAGTGACGGCCATTCTCCAGTTCCCCTTCACCAATCCGGTTGCCGTTGGAAAGCAGGTACGGGTACAGCGTTTTGTCGGCAATAATTTTGGTGGTAAAGCGCGCCAGGACGTCCGGGCGATCCAGATACCAGGTAATGTGGCGGAACCCTTCGGCTTCACATTGGGTGCACAGGGCTACGCCTGACTGGTAAAGCCCTTCCAGCGCGGTATTGGCGGCAGGGCTGATTTCATTCACGATGCGCAGGGTAAAGCGTTCCGGCAGGTTGTCGATGACCAGCTGGTTGCCTTCTTCTTTATAGTCTGACCAGGCTTCATCATTAATATGCAGGGAAACCAGCGTCAGGTCTTCACCATCCAGACGCAGCGGCACGGCTGTCGCGCTCTGGCGCGTCACCTGGCTTACCGCCGTCACGACGGTTTTTGTGGCATCCAGTTCGAAGGTCAGATCGATATCGCTTATCAGGTAATCCGGCGCACGGTAGTCGTGGCGGTATTTAGCTTGTGGCTGTTGTGTCATAGAAAACCTTATGCATCGTTTGTCGAGTAACGATTCAATATATTCCGGTTGTGTAAAACGCGCTATGCAGAATGTTCATCTTTTCAGGCACAACGCCGTTTTTGCTACATTTTTATAACACGGGGCACGAAATGCGCTCGACCATAAAGTGTGCTTATGTTGTGATCGGGGTTCAATAAATCACTAAACAGGGTATACTCCGGAGTTGTTTATTGTACTAAACGCTCCCGTGAGAGGATGCTACAGCGCACCTATGACTCAATTCGCTTCTCCGGTTCTGCATACGTTGCTGGATACCGACGCGTACAAGCTGCATATGCAGCAAGCCGTGTTTCACCACTATCATGATGTTCATGTTGCGGCGGAATTTCGCTGCCGGGGTGACGACTTGCTGGGTATCTACGCAGATTCCATTCGTGAACAGGTCGATGCCATGCAGCATCTGGCGCTCACCGATGACGAATATCAGTGGCTTTCAGGCCTGCCTTTCTTTAAAGCGGACTATCTGAACTGGCTGCGTGAGTTCCGCTATAAGCCGGAACAGGTCACCGTCACCAATGATAACGGCAAGCTGGACATTCGTCTGACCGGCCCGTGGCGCGAAGTGATCATGTGGGAAGTGCCGCTTCTGGCCGTGATCAGCGAGCTGGCCCACCGCTATCGCTCCCCTGAAACCGGTGTAACGCAGGCGGTTGCTGCTCTGGAGAATAAACTCGTTGAGTTTTCCAGACTGACAGAAGGGCTGGATATGTCCCGCTTCCGTCTGATGGACTTTGGCACGCGCCGCCGCTTCTCTCGCGAGGTTCAGGAAGCCATTGTCAGACGTCTGCAACAGGAGCCGTGGTTCGTTGGCACCAGTAACTACGATCTGGCGCGTCGCCTTGATTTAACGCCGATGGGTACCCAGGCGCACGAATGGTTCCAGGCGCACCAGCAGATCAGCCCTGACCTTGCCAACAGCCAGCGCGCCGCCCTCGCCGCGTGGCTTGAGGAATACCCGGATCGGCTGGGTATTGCCCTTACCGACTGCATTACCATGGACGCGTTCCTGCGCGACTTTGGCCCTGAGTTTGCCGAACGCTACCAGGGTTTGCGCCATGATTCCGGGGACCCGGTTGAATGGGGTGAGAAAGCCATCGCCCATTACGAAAAATTGGGTATCGATCCCATGAGTAAGGTGCTGGTCTTCTCCGATAACCTTGACCTGGCGAAAGCCGTCGACCTTTATCGCCACTTCTCATCGCGGGTGAACCTGAGTTTCGGAATTGGTACGCGCTTAACCTGTGATATCCCCCAGGTGAAACCGCTGAACATCGTCATAAAGCTAGTGGAATGTAACGGTAAGCCGGTCGCGAAGCTCTCCGACAGCCCGGGCAAAACCATCTGCCATGACAAAGCGTTTGTCCGCGCATTACGTAAAGCCTTCGATCTGCCTCAGGTTAAAAAAGCCAGTTAACGGCTTCGGGGGAGCCTTCATGGCTCCCCTTCTCTTATTAATTTCTTATTTCTTCTCTTAAGACGGTGAAATTTACTTGTCTGATAGCGGATGGCAGGTAACATAGATATCCCCCCTATAAGGGCGGACAAGTGTTTATTTTTTCCGACTATTAACAGAGAGAATATTATGAGCGTTGTGCCTGTAGCCGACGTACTCCAGGGCCGTGTCGCCGTTGACCAGGAGGTCACCGTGCGCGGATGGGTGCGTACTCGCCGAGATTCTAAAGCTGGCATCTCCTTCCTCGCCGTCTATGACGGTTCCTGCTTTGATCCTGTACAGGCCGTCATTAATAATTCTCTGCCCAATTACAATGATGACGTTCTGCACCTGACAACCGGCTGTTCCGTGATCGTCACCGGTGTTGTGGTGGCCTCTCCGGGCCAGGGTCAGAGCTACGAAATTCAGGCGACCTCGGTGGAAGTGACCGGCTGGGTTGAAGATCCGGACACCTATCCGATGGCTGCAAAGCGTCACAGCATCGAATATCTGCGTGAAGTTGCGCACCTGCGTCCGCGCACCAACCTTATTGGTGCAGTGGCGCGCGTGCGTCATACGCTGGCGCAGGCGCTGCATCGATTCTTTGACGAGCAGGGTTACTTCTGGGTGTCTACTCCGCTGATCACGGCATCCGATACCGAAGGCGCAGGTGAAATGTTCCGCGTTTCAACGCTGGATATGGAAAACCTGCCACGTACGCCGGAAGGAAAAGTCGATTACGACAAAGACTTCTTTGGTAAAGAAGCCTTCCTGACGGTTTCCGGCCAGCTCAACGGCGAAACCTACGCCTGTGCGCTGTCTAAGATCTACACCTTCGGCCCAACCTTCCGTGCGGAAAACTCTAACACCAGCCGTCACCTGGCGGAATTCTGGATGCTGGAGCCGGAAGTCGCCTTTGCCGATCTGAATGACGTGGCTGGCCTGGCAGAAGCGATGCTGAAATACGTGTTCAAAGCCGTTCTCGAAGAACGCGCAGACGACATGAAATTCTTCGCTGAGCGTGTCGATAACGACGCCATCGCCCGTCTTGAACGCTTCGTCTCCGCAGACTTCGCGCAGGTGGATTACACCGACGCGGTCGCTATCCTGGAAAAATGCGGTGAGAAATTCGAAAACCCGGTTTACTGGGGCGTGGATCTCTCCTCCGAGCATGAACGTTATCTGGCAGAGAAGCACTTCAAAGCACCGGTTGTGGTGAAAAACTATCCGAAAGACATTAAGGCGTTCTATATGCGCCTTAACGAAGATGGTAAAACCGTTGCCGCGATGGATGTTCTGGCGCCGGGCATCGGTGAGATCATCGGTGGCTCCCAGCGTGAAGAGCGCCTGGATGTACTGGACGCGCGTATGCAGGAGATGGGCCTGAACCCGGCGGACTACAGCTGGTATCGCGATCTCCGTCGCTACGGCACCGTTCCGCACTCTGGCTTTGGCCTGGGCTTCGAACGTCTGATTGCTTACGTAACAGGTGTTCAGAACGTACGTGATGTGATTCCGTTCCCACGCACACCGCGTAACGCAAGTTTCTAACCGACCAAATCATTAATGGCCAGCAAATGCTGGCCATTATTTTATCCTGCAATGTCAGTTTTCGTCAGTCAAAAGTAAGCGTCTATAAACCACAACCCCGCAATTCCCTCTACCTGTTACGTTTTGTTTCCACGAAATATCCTTAGACAAAAAAACAACCCTATTCTTATTGCGCTTAATACAATCCTTACGCAATAGCACAAAAAACAACCACTTTCACAGCCATCTGGATGGCTTTTGTCGATTATAAGAAAAAATGAGCCGTTTAACTTCTGTTTATACGAAAGGCCTTTAGCTAAATTAAACATAAGGAAATCATATATATAAGAATAAAGGGGAGGTTTAATTCACCAGAACGCGCTGAAGTTTGAGGTGCTTCACAAAGTTCCCAAAAATACATATTTAGTTACACATATTTTCTTTTGGTAACTGAATCTTGAAGATTGTAGCACTTTCAGTGTAGCGAAACGGTTCTATGAATGGAAAGATGCCTGTCAGACACATAAAGACACCTAACTCTCATCAATAGTTCCGGAAATATTTATTGACAGAATTTATTGACGGCAGTGGCGAGTGTCATAAAAAAACCAATGAGGGTAATAAATAATGATGAAGCGCAATATCCTGGCAGTGGTAGTCCCTGCCCTGCTGGTAGCCGGTGCAGCAAACGCTGCTGAAATCTATAACAAAGACGGCAACAAATTAGATCTTTACGGGAAAGCAGTTGGCCTGCATTACTTCTCTGATTACGCGGGCAACGATGGCGACAACACTTACGCGCGTCTGGGCTTCAAAGGTGAAACTCAGATCAACGATCAGCTGACTGGCTACGGTCAGTGGGAATACAATTTCCAGGGTAACAACTCTGAAGGCGGCGATGCGCAGAACGGCAACAAAACCCGTCTGGCATTCGCAGGTCTGAAATTTGGTGACGCAGGCTCCTTCGACTACGGTCGTAACTACGGTCTGGTCTATGACGCAATCGGCATCACCGATATGCTGCCTGAGTTCGGCGGCGACACCGGCGCGAGCGATAACTTCTTCGCAGGCCGTACGGGTGGTCTGGCGACTTACCGTAACAGCAACTTCTTCGGCCTGGTTGACGGTCTGAACTTTGGTGTTCAGTACCTGGGCAAAAATGAACGTGATGACGCGGTACGTTCCAACGGCGACGGCTGGGCGACCTCTCTGAGCTATGACTACGAAGGCTTCGGCATTGTCGGTGCTTATGGCGCCGCTGACCGTACCAACAACCAGCAGACTCTGGAATGGGGTGAAGGCGACAAAGCTGAACAGTGGGCAACCGGCCTGAAATACGACGCGAACAACATCTACCTGGCAGCCATTTATGGCGAAATGCGTAACGCAGCGCGCCTGGGCAGCCGTGGTTTCGCTAACAAGTCTCAGGACTTCTCTGTTGTCGCTCAGTACCAGTTCGATTTCGGCCTGCGTCCGTCCATCGCTTACTACAAATCTAAAGCGAAAGACGTAGAAGGTATCGGTGACGAAGACTACATCAACTACGTTGATATCGGTGCGACCTACTACTTCAACAAAAACATGTCTACCTATGTTGACTATCAGATCAACCAGCTGAAAGACGACAACAAGCTGGGCATCAACAACGACGACATCGTGGCTCTGGGTCTGGTTTACCAGTTCTAATCAGCACACCTCGTTGCTATATGCTTAATGAACAGGGCTTCGGCCCTGTTTTTTTATTCCCGAGAGAAAATAATAGCGACTTTTGAAAAGCCGCACGCTTTTCGTCGCAAACGGTTGGCATTTTGTAAATCTACCGTTAACCTGATAGCGGATTTCACTTCTGTAATCACAATGGAACTTCGTCATGTTTGAGAACATTACTGCCGCTCCTGCCGACCCAATTCTGGGCCTGGCCGATCTGTTTCGTGCCGACGACCGCCCTGGCAAAATCAACCTGGGTATTGGTGTATATAAAGATGAAACCGGCAAAACTCCGGTACTGACCAGCGTCAAAAAAGCTGAGCAGTATCTGCTGGAAAACGAAACCACCAAAAACTACCTCGGTATTGATGGTATCCCTGAATTTGGTCGCTGCACCCAGGAGCTGCTGTTCGGCAAAGGCAGCACCATTGTGAGCGAAAAACGCGCCCGCACGGCGCAGACCCCAGGCGGTACCGGCGCACTGCGCGTGGCGGCAGATTTCCTGGCGAAAAACACCTCTGTGAAGCGTGTCTGGGTAAGCAATCCAAGCTGGCCGAACCACAAGAGCGTGTTTAATTCTGCGGGTCTGGAAGTCCGTGAATACGCCTACTATGACGCGGCAAACCATGCGCTGGACTTCGATGGTTTGCTGGCCAGCCTGAGCGAAGCCCAGGCGGGCGATGTGGTGCTGTTCCATGGCTGCTGCCATAACCCAACTGGTATCGATCCTACGCTTGCACAGTGGGAACAGCTGGCTAAGCTGTCCGTTGAAAAAGGCTGGCTGCCGCTGTTCGACTTCGCTTACCAGGGCTTTGCCCGTGGTCTGGAAGAAGATGCTGAAGGTCTGCGCGCATTCGCCGCCGTCCATCAGGAGCTGATTGTCGCAAGCTCCTATTCCAAGAACTTTGGTCTGTATAACGAGCGTGTCGGCGCCTGTACGCTGGTGGCCGCTGACGATCAAACTGTCGATCGCGCATTCAGCCAGATGAAGTCCGTGATCCGCGCTAACTACTCCAACCCACCGGCACACGGTGCGTCTGTAGTTGCGACGATCCTGAGCAACGATGCGCTGCGCGCAATCTGGGAACAAGAGCTGAACGATATGCGTCAGCGCATTCAACGCATGCGTCTGCTGTTTGTGAACACGCTGGCTGAGAAAGGCGCCGACCGTGACTTCAGCTTCATCATCAAGCAGAACGGCATGTTCTCCTTCAGCGGCCTGACCAAAGAGCAGGTGCTGCGCCTGCGTGAAGAGTTTGGCGTCTATGCCGTTGCCTCTGGCCGCGTGAACGTTGCAGGTATGACGCCTGACAACATGGCGCCACTGTGCGAAGCCATTGTCGCGGTGCTGTAACCTGCACCCATAAAAAAAGCCTGCATCGCGCAGGCTTTTTTATTGTAAGAGTTTACCAGACAGGCATTTCATCCTGAAGGAACGGGTTATGCAACCGCTCATCGCCCAGCGTTGACATTGGTCCGTGTCCAGGGATAAACGTCACATCATCACCTAACGGTAATAACTTCTGCTTAATCGACTGAATCAGCTGACCGTGATCGCCGCGTGGGAAATCGCTGCGTCCTACGCCCCCTTTGAAAATCACGTCACCGGAAATCAGCAGGCGTGACACGTCATCAAAGAAGACAATATGGCCGGGCGTATGCCCGGGGCAATGCAACACCTGTAAAGTTACATTCCCTACGTTAACGCGATCGCCTTCGTTCAGCCAGCGGTCCGGTGTCAGTGGCTGACAGTCATCCAGACCAAACATGCGGCTTTGGGCAGGCAGCCCCTGAAGCCAGAACTCATCTTCTTTTTCCGGGCCGATAATCGGCACACCGTAGTGTTCAGCCAGTTCAGCCGCTGCACCCACATGGTCAAGATGGCCATGAGTCAGTAAAATCTGCATCAGCGTTACACCGCTGGCAGCGACTTCCTGCTTGATTGTCTCAGCGTCGCCACCGGGATCAACAAGCGCGGCCAGTTTAGTTTGTTCACACCAGATCAATGAACAGTTCTGTGAGAACGCGGTAACCGGAATAATACGATAGTTCATACTGCTCCTGTGTTTCGTTATTACCAGTGCCGAACCGGCCCGGTATCAATATGCACAAAGTTGCTACGTGGGTAGTATCCTACACCACCTGCGCGCATAGATAACGCCGCTTTGCGAATATTGGCTAACGAAACGCCTTCAATATGGAAATCCATCGCCTGCCCTTTGGTGTGATAGCTTTTTTTCGCTACCCCACGGCTGTGGGCGCGCAGTTCATTGTTGGTATCCAGAGAGCGATAGCCAGAAATGAGTTGCACCGGCCTTTTGGTCCCCAGCAGTCCCTGCAAGCGGTAAAGCTGATCGAATAATCCAGGGTCGATGGCTTTGATTTTGTTCGCGCGGAAATCACGGAAAAAATGGTTGAGTCGTGCTAATTCATCCTGAATATAGCCTCTGCCATCGAAAAATTCCGCTTTAAGCGTCTCACCAGTATGCAGATTGTTGAGCGTTAAAATACGCGGACGAGGTGTCGAGAGGGTGGCAAATGCTGGCGTCGGAAGGATGGCTGCTGCGCCCAGCGCAACGCCACCTAGCGCCAGCAATTTGCGGCGATTAGCGTCAAATTTGTCCATGATAATCAGGTCTACAGGTAAAAGAAATTGTCAATATGCTTAGCGCACGAAGGGCACCATAACTGGCAAAGCCTGCTACGTCAAGGCGCCCAATCCCAGTGTATACGCGGCTTGCAGCCAGATCGCCTCATATTCACCATAACTTACGACAATCATTTTTACCGAACTACTTCATTTACCTGATTAATTGTTCCGCTTTTGGCAAGATTTGTGCGCCGGATCGCGCTGTCAGATCATAATTGTAAATATCTGTACGATACTGGGTACGTCCGTCCGCGCCCACAAACGCCGTCAGATAGTAAAGATTGACCGGAATATTGTGGCGGATATTGACGTAACGCGTATCCCCCTGCTTCAGGGCATCTGATATCCGCGTATCGTTCCAGCCTGCATCCTGCAACAGCATATTCGCCAGCTCCGAGGCCTTATTCACGCGAACGCAGCCAGAACTGAGCGCGCGTGCGTCTTTCTGGAACAGATTATGGTTCGGGGTATCATGCAGATAGATTGCGTCCGAACTTGGCATATTGAATTTGTAACGTCCGAGCGAGTTATGCGCACCCGGTGCCTGCTGGAAACGGAACGGCAGGTTCGAAGGCGTAATCGTTGACCAGTCGACCATCCAGGGGTCAATCGCTTCTTTGCTGTTCCAGCCACGCATCACCGTATAGTTATGTCGCTCCAGATATCCCGGGTCATTCCAGACCTTAGGCAGGATATCTTTGCGCGCCAGCGTCGGCGGCACGTTCCACGGCGGGTTAACCACCACGTTATTCAGCGCGCTGCTCATCATCGGCGTTTTGCGGTCAGGTCGACCCACAATCACGCGGGACGCCAGCACTTCGCTACCGTCCTGATAGTAGACCAGGGAGTACGCCGGAATGTTGACCATAATGCCGGTGGATAACGTGCCCGGCAGCAAGCGCAAGCGCTGGATATTCAACGCCAGCACCCCTGCCCGCTGGGACGGAGAGACGTTCAGCCAGTCGCGAGTCGATGGACCAATCACGCCGTCGGCGCCCAGCCCCTGCGCGGCCTGGAACTGCTTCACTGCCGCGACCAGTTCGCGATCGTAAGCGGCGGGCTTATTGCTCAGCGCAACGGCGGTTTTCTCTTTTACCGGCGCCGACGGGCTGACGACTGCGTTTTGCGTCTCGTCGCCGGGCAGCGCAATTTTAGGGCCGCTGTCAAGCATGCCAGACCGTTTCATAATTTCGCGAATCGCAGGCACATCGCTGCTCCATTGTCCCGGACGCAGCGTTGCTGTTCCACGCAACTGAGGCCACGGGCGGGAATCCGCGACCAGCTCAAGAAGCGACTGATGCATCGTGGCATACTGCGGGTGGGCGGGCGCAAGGCTTGCGATAAAGCGCGGCAGTTCACCGTTGTCCAGCGACAGCTGCCACTGATTAATGACGGACAGCGCGGGCGTCGCCAGCTTGTACGGTTTACTGCTGTATAACCAGCGGTTGCCGTTCACCGAAATCCCTGCCACAAACTGCAAGTAGCCCATCATGGCATCAGACAGCACCACGTCACGCGCCTGTCCGGTTACGGCAGGGTCGGTCAGGAGTTCAACCCAGGTCGTGAACTGTGGCTGAAAACCTGCAATCGCCACTTCAGCCAGTTGCTGCTGGAAGGCACGTACCGCCTCGCGATTTTCCCACATCGGTTTCATATCGCGCGCAGCGTAAAGCAGCGTGAGCTGGTTAATATAAGCGGGGGTATAGCCCGAGGGCAGCCCGGTCATAAGCTGCTGGCGTAATGATTCAGTATCGATGCCTTCCGGCAGCGGTTTAATGCCGGCCATGATGGCCGTCGCCGGAGACTGATCCAGCGGTTGTGACAGCGACGTCGGCTGCGCGCCCATCGTCGCGGAGCTGTCAGTCGGTACAATTTCAGGCTCATCGGCCTGAGCGGTAAACAGTGGAGCAAACATCACTGTCAGGCACAAACTCAGCGCAGACAGCTGACGACCACGATCTTTCTTAAGCAACATCCCTTGCCCCCTGTTTTTCACGACATGCCCAGTATTATGGAGCTTTCCTTCAGTATAGAAAGGCTTACACGCTGCTGCCTTACCTTATGTAAAGAAGTTTAAAGATAACGCAGCCCTGAACACAAGTTAAGTGAATAAAAAAAGCGACGCCTGAGCGCCGCCTTTTATCATACCCGGGGTTAAGAGGCGTCAGCCGTGCCCGGTAAAGACTCCGGAGGCTGCGGCGCAAAGCCACGCAAACCTACGACGTGTACATGTTCACTGTTCTGGAACACTTTACGCACCAGCTTATAGGTTGTCCCTTTTTCCGGACTGATGTTTTCCGGCGCCGCGATGATGAGCTGCATATCGAGTCGCTCGCAAAGCTCAAACAGCGTGGCGATGGAGCGGGCGTCGAGACGCGCGGCTTCATCGAGGAACAGCAGACGGCATGGAGAGATGTCCTTGCCACGCAGACGACGCGCTTCATCTTCCCAGCTCTGCACCACCATCACCAGAATCGACATACCGGTACCGATGGCTTCACCGGTAGAGAGCGCACCGGATTCCGCGCGCAGCCAGCCGTCTGAGCCACGGTTAACCTCAACTTCCATTTCCAGATAGTTGCGGTAGTCCAGCAACTCCTCGCCGATGGTTTGCGGCGTACGCTGGCCCATGTCAATCTGCGGATTCAGACGCTGATACAGCTTCGCCAGCGCTTCGGAGAAGGTCAGGCGGTTACTGTTGAACAGATCCTGATGCTGCTCATGCTGTTCAGACAACACGTCAAGCAGCGTGGAGTGCGCCTCACGCACGTTCACGTTCAGCCGCACGCTGTTGACCTGACCAAACGACACGCTTTGCAGGCCCTGGTTCAGCTGACGGATACGGTTCTGCTCGCGCTGAATGGTTTTACGAATAATATTCGCCACGCTGCGGGAGCTGATTGCCAGCTTCTGCTCGCGGGAGGTCAGCTCCTCCGTCAGACGGCCCAGCTCGATCTCCATCTGTTCGATCGCTTCAACCGGATCGTCGGTACGGATGATGTCCTGACGAATACGCTCGCGTAAGTGCTGATAAACCGCCACGAAGAACTGAATTTTGCGCTCAGGACGCTTCGGATCTTCGGACATGCGCAGCACGTCGCGCAGGTGTTCATTGTCCGCCACGGCCAGACGCAGCGCACCCAGCGCCTTATCCGACATAGAGCGCAGTTCATCGGCTGACAGGTACGCCAGCTCGCGACGGTGCAGACGACGCTCCACGTTGTTGTCTTTCACCATGCGCATCACCGCGCACCAGCCCGCCTTCGCGGTCACAACCTGTTCACGCATCTCAAAATAGTCGCGCTCCAGCTTGCGCAGACGACGCGTCAGGTTGTCCATCTCCGCCTCACAGAAGGTCAGCGCTTTTTCGAGCTGATTACGACGCGCACGGTTGTTGCTGAGCTGAGCATGCAGCTCATCGCGGCGAATACGCGCCCGCTCTTCTGCGCCGCTGTCGGCGCGCACGCCAATGTCCTGCAACTCTTTATGCAGGTCATTTAACAGCTCTTTCTTGGTGTCGAAGGAGCTTTTCAGCGACGCCATGACCTGGCTGTACTGGCTCAGCTGTGCAGCGTGAGTACGCATCGCTTCACGGGCGCGCGTTCGTTCCGCTTCGGCCTGCTCAAGACGCTGGCGCAGCTTTTCATTCAGATCGCTGTTCCCGCTCAGCATTTCTGCTGAATCGGAGTAGCCGAAGTGTGCGCGACGTTGCACCACTTCCGTGAGGGCAAACGCCTGCTGACGCGCTTCGCGCTGCACCTGCTGTGACCAGGCGTAATCTTCTTTTAACTGCTCAAACTGTTCCGGGTCGCTCTGGAGAACGGAAACCATCGGCTCCAGTTTTGCCAGCTGATTGCCGTGTTGCTGCACAAAGCGCGCCGCTTCCTGCGCTTCGTCCAGACGTTCCTGAATCTCATCCACGCGGTCGGCGAGCGTATCGTCCGCCAGCAGGTTCAGGCGCGGCAGGATGCGGTTAAGGGCCGCAACGCCTTCTTTCGCCTGCTCAAACTGCACGCGGCTTTGCTGGTTGTCATTTTCATGGCTGGCAAGCGCACGCTCCAGCTCACCGCGGCGGGTGTTGAGCTTACGAATTTCGGCTTCCGGATCGGGCTGGAAGGCAACGCCCAGATGGCTGCCGATAAAGCGGCTGAACGCCTGATGCAGACGCTGGGTTTTCTGCACGTCAAACGACAGGGTCGCAAAACGCTCTGAAAGCGTTTCACGCTCGGCGTGCAGGCTTTCAATACGGTTTTCACGCGCGGCGCGGCCAAACAGCGGCAGTTCCGGGAAGCGCGAATAGCGCCACTGGCGATCGGCGATTTTCACCACCACCGCTTTTTCCAGCTCGTCGACGCTGAATACGCTGTCATCAAACGACTGCGGATCCCCTTCGATGAGGTAGAGATCTTCCGGGCAGTCTTCCAGCCCTGCAAGCTGGTCAGAAATCAGCGACAGATCCGGCACCACAATCGCGTTACGGGACGGACCGTACAGCGCGGAGAAGTACGGCGCATCGTCCAGGCCGACGTCGTCGTAAATTTCAGACAGCAGCACGCCGCCGAAACGCTCAGCTAACGCATTCAGGCGCGGATCTTCTGAGCCGCCAGGCTGGCTTAAACGCTCGATTTCTTCATCGACGTCACGCTTGCGCGCGCCCACTTCGTCACGCTCAACAATCGCTTCGCGTTCGCGCTCCAGCAGCTGTTGCATGTATTCGGTGACGTCCTGGCTGGAGGCAAACTCCTGACCACACTGCTCGCTGAGCTGGTTCAGGCTGCTTTGTGCGGCCAGCCAGATCGGCGCACGCTGTAAGAGAGTCTTCGAACGGGACTGAAGCTGTTCCAGCTCCTGACGCAGCGTCATGCGCTGTTCGCTGGCGTTCGATACGGTATCGGACAGGGCCGCAATACGCGCTTCCAGCTCCTGATGCAGAGCCTCAAGCTCGTCGAAATCGTAATTTTTACCCTGACGTTTGCAAAATTCCGCCAGCAGACGCTCAGCTTCCTGCTGTTCACGCAGACGCTGTTCCAGCTCGTTCAGGCGCATGCGCAGCGGCTGCACCTGCTCGGCCAGATGGCGCTGATTAACGCCGTCGCGCAGTAGCTCACGGGCAACGTCCCATGCTTCGTTACGCGCCAGCGGACCGTTGATCGCCACCACCAGCTGGTACGCCTGCTCAAACTGGCTGTGTGCCGTTTGCGCCACGCTCATTTTCTGATCGAGAGAAAGCAGTTTCTCAGTGGCTTCCTGCTCTTTGGCCTGGAAGGTATCCAGCCATTCGTCAGCGCTTTCAGGGGTCAGGTCCGGCAGGTGGCACAGCTCTTTGGCACGCTGCAACGCCTGCAGCGCCTGGTTGTATTGGATCGCGCGGGTCTGCTGCACGTCCAGCGCCTGCTGGTAGTCTGCGAGCTGGCTTTTCAGCTCATCCACTTCCAGCTCGGCGGCTTCCGCGCGGGCTTCGTTCTCTTCCTGCAAATCGGCGGCTTCTGCCACCACTTCATTTTGCTCTTCAAGACGAATTTGCAGCTCATCGAGATCGGCTTCATAACGCTCGATTTTTTCCTGCTGACGCAGCGCGGTTTGCACCAGGTTCAGATGATCGCTGGCCGCCTGGTAATCGGCTTCCAGATCCCCTTCGGCACCGTTGTGCTCGCCCAGTTCGCGCGCCATTTCGACATGCTTATACTGCTCGGCGACCAGCTGTTTGCGGGAGGTAAACAGCTCGCGGCGGTATTCCAGCGCCTGATCGAGATGAATACGGCGCTCGTTGGCGTGACGCATATAGTCTGCCGCCACGTAGTTGGTGGCTTCGCTGATCAGGTGCTTAAACAGATCGCGGTCAGATTGCGTAACGCGAATCGCTTCCAGCGTCATGCGGTTTTCACGCAGCGCGGCTTCCATATCCTGGAAGGCCTTACGCACGCCGCTGTTTTCCGGCAGCAGGTAGTCGCGCAGGGAGCGGGTAATGGCGCTTGAGATACCGCCGTACAGGGAGGCTTCAATCAGACGGTAGTATTTACTACGATCTGACGCGCTGCGCAGACGACGGGCCACCACGCCGAGATCGAACATCAGAGAGTGGTAGTCGGTAATGGAGTTAAACTGCTTAAACTGCACGCCTTCGATGGCTTCCAGCTTGTCTTTCAGCTCCTGGAGCGTCAGAACGCGCGCCTGACGTTCATTCAGGGTTTCCGTCAGCAGCGCGGTCGGCTGCACGGAGGTTGGCAGCCCCTGGATCGCAAACGGTTTGATATCTACTTTACGGTCGCGGCCGGCAACCTGCTGCAGGCGCACGCCTACAACCACGCGCTGATGACGGGAGTTGATCACGTCCAGCACCGAATAACAGACGCCCGCTTTCAGCTTACCGTGCAGCCCTTTATCTCGGGAGCCGCTCGTTGCACCCGCTTCAGTGGTGTTACGGAAGTGCAGCAGGGTCAGGTCAGGGATCAGCGCCGTCACGAAGGCCGCCATGGTGGTGGATTTACCTGCCCCGTTACCGCCGGAGAGCGTTGTCACCAGCTCATCCAGATCGAAGGTTCGGGCAAAGAAGCCGTTCCAGTTAATCAGCGTTAGTGAGCGAAATTTACCGCGTTCAATCATTACTCTTCCTCCCCGCTATCCGGCTGATTCTCTTCGTGCTCGTCATTGAGCTGCAAATGGTTTTCCACCGGCATCGCTTCACCGTCACGGATCATGCGCAGCTGTGCTTCACGCGCATCGTCACCCGCACGCACGTCGGCACCAAAGCGGAAGACCGATTCGGTAATGCGGAACTTGCTGCTGTCGTGACCCATGAACCAGACCATTCCCAGACGGCGCAGACGGTTCAGGGAAGAGCGAACTTTTTCCTGTAATTTCTGACGGTCCAGATCGGACCCCGTCGAGCGATTATTTACCAGCTTGAGCAGCTTGCTTTCATCCGCCAGCGACAGCAGCTCATCGTAAAGCTCCTGCTGGGTGAAGATCCCTTCATTCGCCAGACGTTCCGGGCTGAGGTAGAGGTAGCAGAGAATTTTGCCGACCATCATATCCAGTTCGGAAAGCACCGAGCGCGGAATAAGCGTAGTAGAGCGCGGACGCAGGTAGAAAAACCCTTCCGGCGCGCGGATCAGCTCAACGTTATAGCGAGCGTAAAACTCTTCCAGATACTCCTGAAAGTCCATCAAAAAGGCGTGATTATCCAGCTCGTCAAGGCCAATGTGACGACCGGCACGCAGTTGGCTGTCCAGCGCCGGAAACAACGGATTCGCCAGCGCCTGTGCCAGCTTAACTGGCATCACTTGTTCAATATTTGTCAATGACATGCGCCTGTACCTTGGCTCCGTAATCGTTAATCGGCTGCCACTTCGGCGGCAGTCCGGTGAAATCGGCTTGTGCGATGCCCAGGCGCACCGCCTGGTCTACAACAATGCGGGCTACATCGAAGTGGCGCGCTCGCGGATACTGCGCCAGATAGTCGCGTACCACGAGGCCAAGATCCAGCGGTGCTTGTCTGGCTTTATAGACAGCGAGCTGTTCTTCGATCATCGCCGCAAGCTGCTCGCGAATTTCGTTAAATTCTTCGTATTCCAGATCCGGCGGCAGTTCCCCGGTAACCTCTTCATCACGCAGCGCCATCTCTTCGTCGCGCATATCCAGAAGACGATCGGCGTTGGCGTAGGTCAGCGCCCACGGCGCATCAAAGTAGGTCTGTACCGACTGGCGCAGACGCTGAGCAAAGACGCGGTTCTTATCCATATCAATGGCGGTACGGATAAATTTATGCACGTGGCGGTCGTAACCGATCCACAGGTCGATCGACTGCTGGCCCCAGCTGATAATGCGGTCAAGCTTACTCTGCAAATCAAACACCAGACGGTCGATAAAATGCAGATCGTCGTGCGCCATCGTCGCGTCCTGGATGCGCAGCAGGTTGGCCTGTAGCTTATCCCCAGCCGCCTCCAGCGTATCCTGCAACTCACGTAGCGTACCGGACGTTTCTGACAGCAAAAGTTCACAGCTGGAGATGGCCGCACGCCAGTCTTTATTCAGCAGTTGAGCGATATCGTCTTTGACCTGCTGCTGCTGTTCGTCCATCAGACGTTGAGTCAGATCGATACTGTCGAAAATCTCGGCGACCGAGTATTTTAGCGGCGCGTAAACGTTGCGATGCCAGTGGAATTCGTCACCGTTTTCATCAGCCGCGTCGGCGGCACGCTTCAGCTCGCCTGCAACAATGGAGAGCTGCATGGAGAGACGCAGCGTGGAAAATTCGCGCTGGCGGATGTAATAGTCGGTAATGCCAATGCCCAGTGGCGTAAGACGATAGATGGCGTTTCCTTCCGCCTGCTCGCTGGTAAAGCGGTTCAGCAGACGTTGACGCACCATATCATTGATTGCGTTGTTGGCACGCACGCTAATGGTTTCGCTGGTTTGCTCAAACGCATCACTGACGTGGCGGAACGCATCCACCAGTTCGCCTTCACTCATTTCGCCATCCAGGCGTTCGCCGTTTAGCGTCGCAACCGCCAGCAGGAATGAGAGTCTGTCTACCGGCAGCGAGATGGAGAAATCGTTTTTCCTGGCCCAGGCAACCAGTTCGGGGACTGTCTGGGAAAATTCACTCATAGATTATCCTTGCATCTGCGGCTTGCGCGCGGTGACGTGGATATAGCGGCCAAGGCTCAGATAAGGCTCCTGGCGGCAGTACCGCGTCTCTATTTCTGTTAAGGCGTCTAAACAGTCATCCTGTTTTTGTTTATCACGCAGATAATCATGAAACACCCTCACGCCAGTTTTGCCGGTAATTTCCCAACCGATCTCCTCCAGCCAGCCATAGACCTGCTGCGGTTCACGGGGGAAATCCGGTGAAAGCGTGCGTCGTTTCTTTTTATACATGCCCTGCTGTACATAGCCAAAATTGCCGACCAACACGTTTCGCATCAGCAGGCCGTTGGCATTGTAAAACATCAGCGATAACGCACCGCCCGGGCGCAACATCGACCACAGCGTTTTTAACATCGCTTGTGGTTCGGCGACCCATTCGAGCACAGCATGAAACAATATCAGATCAACCTGCGTTTCCAAATGCTGCGGAATGTCCTGAGCGGCGCAATGTATAAAATGCATGTTGTCGCTCACACCTTTCTCTTCTGCCGCTCGCCCGGCGCGCGCAACCATCTCGGCAGAAAGATCGCAAAGCGTGACGTGATGTCCCCGCTGCGCCATCAGAATTGCAGTCTGCCCTTCCCCACCGCCGGCATCCAGTACGCGCAACGGTCGGTCACCAAATTCAGCCAGCAGCTTATCCAGATCCTGCCAGAGGATCGTCTGACGAAGCTGACCTTTGGTGGTGCCATAAATGTTGCGCGAAAACTTTTCCGCGATGTCATCAAAATTGCGATCCCGCATTGGGAGGGTTCCACTCACTGCAAAACCGCTATTTTGTCACACCCGCGCGGAGAATGAACCACTCTGGTGTAATATCACGGGCAATCGCCTGCTGTATGGTTAAAAAAGGAACCAAAAAGGATGCTTTTTACCCTAAAAAAATATATCGGAGGCATGATGCTTCCCCTTCCCCTGCTGTTGCTTCTCATCGCGCTGGGGCTGGCATTGATATGGTTTAGCCGCTTTCAGAAAAGCGGTAAATCCCTCGTCACCGTGGGCTGGCTGGCGCTGCTGTTACTCAGCCTGCAACCGGTCGCTGACGGTTTGTTACGCCCGATTGAAAACACCTACCCTACATGGCAGGGAAAACAGAAGGTGGGCTATATCGTGGTGCTGGGCGGCGGGTATACCTGGGATCCGAACTGGGCGCCCAGCTCGAACCTGATCAACAACAGCCTGCCGCGCCTGAACGAGGGGATCCGCCTGTGGCTGGCCAATCCGGGATCGAAGATGATCTTCACGGGCGCTGCGGCAAAAACCAACCCGGTAAGTACCGCTGAAGCAGGGGCAAGAGTGGCTGAATCGCTTGGCGTACCACGTTCCGCCATCATCACGCTGGATAGCCCAAAAGATACCGAAGAAGAAGCTGCTGCGGTGAAACAAGCCATCGGTGATGTGCCGTTCCTGCTGGTGACCTCTGCTTCACACCTGCCGCGCGCAATGATTTTCTTTGAGAATCAGGGCCTGCATCCGCTTCCTGCTCCGGCAAACCAGCTGGCCATTGACGCCCCGCTCAACCCGTGGGAACGGATAATCCCGTCCCCAGTATGGCTGATGCACAGCGACCGCGTCGGTTACGAGACGCTTGGCCGCCTGTGGCAGTGGCTTAAGGGTTCGTCAGGCAAGCCAGGGCAGGAGTGATTTTGCGGCCAGATCGAAACTGGCCCGATTAAAGCGCCCGGTGTTGACCAGTTGCGCTACCTCATCCCAGAGAAGATAGAGCCAGCGTCGCCAGAGAAAGGCCTCCGCAACGGGGGCGCGCTGAAGATAGTGCCAGAGCAAATCTTCCGCCGCCCCGCCCTCGCTCAGCCTGAACAGTTCGTACTCGCGCGGCGCCCAGAGCATGATCCCCGGCCCGACCATTGCCAGAAGCTGATCGCTGCGCGAGTCTTTAAGCATACTGCGCAGCGTGAAGTTGCCGTGAACCAGCACGCAGTTGTCGTTAAAACCCTCAAACAGCGTCGGCAGACACTCCCGGGTGCGGAATAAAATACGTTTGTCCTGCATCGTTAAACCGGTGTTGTTGAACTGGTTCAGCGTGCCCCACAGCACTTCAACACGCTGGCGATACCACAGCGGCCACAGGTTTTCTTGGGTGCTGTCTACTGCGCCAACAAGACCCCGGCTGTCCTGCCGATGCCAGGCAAGCAGAGCCTCGACAATTTGATCTTTCAGCTGTTCCCAGCGCTCCGGTGTACGCGTCGGGGCTTCAACAGAAACCCCGCGTAAACGTTCGATAAGCAAAACATCCGGGCCGGGATGCTCCTCATGGGTCATCACGCCGTAGACCGTCGGCATACGGACTGTCCCTTCCCGCGCCAGCATCGACATTTTCCAGGCCAGCTGTCTGGCGACGCCCGGCGAGGTAAAACTTCTGGCCATCAGCGGCATGGGGTTTCCCTGACTGTCGTACAACGACCAGAGTGCGGTATCGGCCTTTTCATTCACGCATTCCACCCGGCTTAGCTGTTCGCCAAGGAGATGGCTGAGTTCAGCACGCAGCTGTTCCATATGAGATTACCCCCATTAAGACTACTGCTTTTATAATGAGCGCGCGAACCCCGGATGTCACCCGGTCGAGATCAATAATGAAAAAGAAAAGGAAGAGAACATCCCCCCAGAACGAGGGGATGGCAGCGAATTAACGCAATTCGACGCGTACGCGATCGAGATCTTCAGGCGTATCCACGCCGGTGCCAGGGACTTCCTGGGCAACCGCAACGTGAATTTTCTCGCCGTACCACAGCACGCGAAGCTGTTCGAGCATTTCGATATGCTCAAGCGGGCTTGGTGCCCAGGCGACATAGCGACGAATAAAGCCGGCGCGGTAGCCGTAAATACCGATGTGGCGCAGGAAGGTTTCGCCGATCGTCTCTTTCGATTGCGCGAAACGATCGCGATCCCACGGAATGGTGGCGCGGGAGAAATAGAGCGCGTAGCCCTCTGCGTCCATGACCACTTTCACCGCATTCGGATTGAACGCCTCTTCAGCGTGGTGAATCGGCACCGCGAGGGTCGCCATGCCAACCTTACGCTGGGCCAGGTTGTCGGCCACCTGACGGATAATAGCCGCCGGGATCATCGGCTCATCGCCCTGCACGTTCACAATCACCGTCTCGTCACTGAAACCGCATTTTTCGACGACTTCCGCCAGGCGCTCGGTGCCTGACTGGTGGTCGGCACGGGTCATGCACACTTCCCCACCCGCGGCCTCAACCGCTCGCGCGACATCCGGGTGATCGGTGGCGACGATGACGCGTCCGGCGCCCGATTCGCGTGCCCGTTCAAGGACATGCACAATCATCGGTTTACCGTTGATATCCACCAGCGGTTTACCTGGCAGGCGCGTTGAAGCATAACGCGCAGGGATAATGACAACAAAACTCATGGTTTGATCTCTTCTGCCACCAGGGAACGGGCTTCATTTTCCAGCAGGACCGGAATACCGTCACGCAGCGGGAACGCCAGGCTGTCCAGTTTGCAAATCAGCTCTTGTTTATCCTGGCTGTAATACAGTTTGCCGTTGCACACCGGGCAGGCAATAATTTCAAGTAAACGGTGATCCATAGTTCCTCCGTATGGGTAATTGCTAAAGCTTACCACATTCTTTTTTCAGGGAGTGCCTGTTTCCCAGCCACCTCGACAGGTCGTAAACAGCCCCGCAGGCACGCGACCGAGTACAATTTCATACGCCCCCTGCCAGCGCGCAAATTCACTGAGCGCAGACGTTAGCCCTTTTTCCAGGCCAGCCGTGACTTTTATGCCCTCTTGCAGCCAGAGCGCGATAATTTCAAGCGTGCCGGTTTTACGGTGCATTTTAGCGTCCATGCGCCCGACAAGCTGCCCTTTATGAAGCAACGGCAAAACAAAATAACCGTACTGACGCTTTTGCGCCGGGGTGTAGCATTCCAGACGGTAGCTGAAATCAAACAGCTGTTCGGCCCGCTTTCTGTCCCAGACTACGGGGTCGAATGGCGAGAGCACGGCACTGTGGGTCGCCTGGAGTTTGCCCTCTTGCGCCTGCGCCAGCAGAGGGAACAAATCCGCATGCAGCCACATTTCACCTAACGACTCAACCGAGACCGGCATCACGCGCTGTTCACGCTGCCACGTTTCCAGCAGCGGTTTTAGCTGCGGCTGACGCAGGCGATAATAATCCGCCAGCCACTGTGGGCGGAATATGCCCAGGCTGCGGGCGCTGTTCCCGAGCATGATGGCTTCGGCTGCGTCCTGAGACAGCAGGTCACGCGTATCGTCCCAGTGAGGCATAACGCGGTGCGTGAGGTCATAAACGCGCTGAAAGTTGCGGCGCTCGACCACCATCACTTTGCCCGACGTAAACAGCCCTTCAAGATGGCGTTTGTGCGGTTTCCACTCCCACCATCCGCTTGCGCCTTTTCGCGGGTGTTCAAAATCCGCGGAGCGTACCGGACCGTTTTCCTGAATATGGGCAATCAGTTGTTCTATTTCATCCGCGTGTTCCACCATCCACTCCTGACGGTATTTCCAGCCCATTTTGTCCGGGGCGAGCATGCGGTGACGCACCAGTGCAAAATCGCTGCGCGGGAGAAAACAGGCTTCATGCGCCCAGTATTCCATCAGTTCGCCCTGACTTAGCGCATTATCCAGCCACTGCGGAGGATAGTTTCCCAGGCGGCTAAACAGGACCAGATACGGGCTACGCGCCACGATGTTAATGGTGTCGATTTGCAGCAACGACATGCGTTGCACGGTAGAGAGGATATCCGCTGGCTGTGCGCGGCGGCGGGACTTTTTCAGAAGCCCCTGGGCGGCAAGATGCAGGTTTCGTGCGGCTGCAAGTGAGAGTTGCGGTAGAGACATGCGTTTTCCTGTCAGTCAAAGCGCCACCGGAACCGCGTAGAAGTTACTGCACTAACGCGAGCAGTTCCTTGAGCAAATGTTCCGGCTGTTCGCCGCTGAGTTCAGCATCAACCGGCAGATACCACCAGTTTTCTTTCGCAAAGGCCCGGCATTTTACCGCGTCTTTTTCCGTCATGATCAGCGTCTGGCCCGGTGCGGCCAGCCTCTCAATCTCTTCGGCAACCAGCGCCTGGTGATCGGCCAGCGGTACCCGTTTCTCCAGCCGCGCGCCGCACTGCTCCAGCGTCGCGAAGAAACGCGGCGGATGACCAATCCCGGCCATCGCAATCAGATGATCCAGTAACGCGACGTCTTTACGCTCGCCGGTCAGCATATTCACTGCCTTTCCGGGACGAAGATGCATCGGGATCTCACCCGCTCTGGCTTCACCACCGTTTACAATCACGGCATCGACGCTCTTCAGGCGCGACGCACGCTCACGCATTGGACCGGCTGGAAGCCACCAGCCGTTGCCAAAACGCCGCACGCCGTCAATAACCACGATCTCTTTGTCACGCGCTAGCGCGTAATGCTGCAAACCATCATCGGTAATTATGATTTGTACGTCATGCTCTGCAAGCAGTGCCTTTACGGCATCACTGCGCACCGGCGATACCGCAACCGGCGCGCCAGTACGTTGGTAAATCAGTACCGGCTCATCACCGGCTTCAGCGGTTGTCGTAGCTGGGCTCAGCACCAGTGGATACTGCGCCGCTTTACCACCGTAACCGCGTGAGACAACTCCCGGGCGGATACTGCGCTTCTGGAGCTGTTCTACCAGCCAGATCACCACCGGCGTTTTGCCGTTTCCCCCCGCCGTCAGGTTGCCGACCACCACTACCGGTACCGGTGCGCGCCAGGCGCGCTTGATACCGAGGCGATAAAGCAGACGAATAGCACCGCTCACCAGGCCATACAGCCAGGAGAGCGGGAGAAGCAGCACCCACAGAGGGGATTCACCCGACCAGATGCGTGCAATCATTGACCGAACTGCATTTTATGAAGCTGCGCGTATACACCACGTTGTTCCAGCAGGTCCGCATGGCTGCCGCGTTCAACGATAACGCCGTCTTCCACCACCACGATTTCGTCAGCCTGTTCGATGGTCGACAGACGGTGCGCGATAACCAGCGAGGTACGGTTTTTCTGTAATTCATCCAGAGCCGACTGGATAGCGCGTTCAGATTCCGTATCCAGTGCGGACGTTGCTTCATCGAGGATCAGAATCGGGCTGTTGCGCAGCAGCGCTCGGGCAATCGCGATACGTTGACGCTGACCACCGGAGAGCAGCACCCCGTTTTCGCCAATGATCGTATCCAGACCGTTATCCATTTTGTTAATGAAGTCCATCGCATAGGCCATACGCGCCGCATTCTCGATCTCTTCACGGCTGTACTCTTCGGTACGGGCATACGCAATGTTGTTCGCCACCGTATCGTTGAACAGATGCACGTTCTGCGAAACCAGCGCGACCTGGTTACGCAACGACTGTAGGGTATATTCCCGCAGGTCGTGACCATCAAGCAGGATTTCGCCCTGGTCGATATCGTAGAAACGGGTAATCAGGCTGGCAATAGTCGACTTGCCCGAACCGGAACGACCGACCAGTGCAACGGTTTTACCCGCCGGGATGGACAGGCTGATATCACGCAGCGCCGGCACTTCACGGCCTGGATAGGTAAAGGTCACGTTGCGGAATTCCAGGTCACCTTTAGCGCGCTCGATCACGCGTGTACCTTCATCTTTTTCCTGTTCGGAATCGAGGATGCTGAACAGCGTCTGACAGGCTGCCATCCCGCGCTGGAACTGGGCGTTGACGTTAGTCAGCGATTTCAGCGGACGCATCAGCGCAATCATGGATGAGAACACCACGGTAATGGTACCCGCAGTCAGGGTTTCCATGACGCTCGGGAAGCTTGCTGCATACAGGACGAAGGCCAGGGCCAAAGAGGCAATCAGCTGAATGATCGGATCGGAAATCGACGAGGCCGATACCATTTTCATCCCTTGCAGGCGCATTCTGTTGCTGACCTTGTCAAAGCGTTTGGTTTCGACTTCCTGACCGCCGAAGATCAACACTTCCTTATGGCCTTTCAGCATCTGCTCGGCGCTGGTAGTCACCTGCCCCATCGTATTCTGCATATTTTTACTGATGTTACGAAAACGCTTTGATACCACGCGGATCGCGATGGAGACAATCGGCGCCAGCACAATAAGGATCAGCGACAGTTGCCAGCTGTAATAGAACATCATCGCAAAAAGACCGATGATGGATGCGCCTTCACGCACAACGGTAATCAGTGCGCTGGAAGAGGACGACGCCACCTGCTCTGAATCGTAGGTAATACGCGACAGCAGGGTACCGGTTGACTGTTTGTCAAAGAATGAGACTGGCATCCCCATCATGTGGCTGAATAACCGACGGCGCATGGTCATCACCACTTTACCGGATACCCAGGAGATGCAGTAGCTGGATACATAGCTGGAGATTCCGCGTAAGATCATCAGCCCAATAACCACCAGCGGCATCCATAGCAGCACTGAACGATCCGTTTTACCAAAACCGTCATCCAGTAACGGTTTGAGAAGCGATAACATAAACGTATCGCTGGCTGCGTTGAGGATTAACGCTACGCCCGCCACGATCAAGCCTGCTTTGAAAGGTGCAATCATCGGCCAGAGCCGGCGGAACGTTTGCCACGTGGAGAGATCTTTGTCGTTATGCATTCAAAAAACCAGCATTTGTTGAAATAGCCGCATATTCTACCCGTTATCTACGGGCGCGCCAAACCACTGATGATACCAACGCGGTAAATAGTGTTCACGTAAGCGGCGAATTTGCCGACTTTGGTGCGAAAACGTCACAGTTATCTGTCCGGACTGCGGGGTATCAAGCCAGAGATATCCCTCAGTTCGATAGCGCCTGACTACTTTGATGGAAGGGAAACGCCACGCGTTATAGCGGGCCATCGAGGCCAGCGAAACCTGCCCCTCCACGCGCTGTAGCAGCGGTGTTGAAGATGACGTGTTACTCCCATGGTGCGGCACCTGAATCAGTGTAGCCGCAAGTTGACGCCAGCGGTGGCTCAACATTGCCAGTTCTGCCTGCGCTTCAATATCTCCGGTCAGTAAAACGCTCTGTTCGCCGTCATCGATTTTTACCACACAGGAGCGGTTGTTACCTTTCGCCGGGGTGTTTTCGGGTGGCCAATGCACGGAGAACGTTAACCCATGCCACTGCCATCGCTGTCCACGAAAGCATGGAAGATGTCCGGCCCAGGCTAAGGGGCTTCTGATCCACATTGCAGGCCAGGCAGCTTTTAGCGATGCCAGTCCCCCCGCGTGGTCGAGATGTTCATGGCTCAGGATCACCCCTTCCGGCCTCAGATGATGCCAGCGTAGCCAGGGGATAATCAGCTGCTGCGCGCTGTCCCCACCGGGCCATGCCAGCCCGGTGTCATACAGAATGGCCTTCCCGTGACGCTCAATGACCATCGCCAGCCCTTGCCCTACATCCAGCATATGCAGGGACCAGCTGTCAGTTTTAATCCTGTGCCAGAGGGGAAATGCCATCACCACGCTGCCTGCCAGACAGACTGCGGGTACTGCGCTGAAGGCCCTGAATCGCCAGCCAATGATCAGCAGCCACGGCAGTAACGTCAGGTATTGCCAGCGTTCATCCACGTCCTGCCAGCCATTCGGTAAACGCATCAATAGCCAGAAAAGTCCTGCCAGAGACTTATCGGCAGCCAGCCAGACGATACTTTCCAGCGTCGCCACCGGAAACAGATGCAGAAACATGCCGAGCAGGATCAGTGGAACTGAGATAAACGTTACCAGAGGAACAGCAAACAGATTCGCCACCAGCGAGGAGAGACTGAAACCATGGAAAATCAGTACCTGAAGCGGCAACAGAAGCAGCAGCATTCCAACCTGCAAATACAACAGCGTAACCAGCGGCCGCAGGCACCGGCCACGTTGCCAGTGCGGGAGAGGCAACCACTGATACCAAAAAATAAGCGCGGCGACCGCAACCGCGGATAACGCCAGGCTTTGTGACAGTACCGCCAGCGGATCGAAAAACAGGATCGCCGCCACGCAGGTAAGCCATACCTGCCAGGGCGACCACTGACGACCGCCCATTTTTAATGCGGCCAGCACCACAAGCGCCATAACCGTACGCAGCGCAGGCGGCTGCAAGCCCGTTAGCCATGCGTAAAACGCGGCAAAATGCAGACCTGCCAGTAAAGGCACTTGCCAGATAATCCAGCGGCCCGGCAGGAAAAATTGGATGCCCCGAGCCAGTAGCCAGACAGCAGAAGCGGCCAGCGCAATATGCAATCCCGAGATTGCCATCAGATGCATCGTTCCGGTCTCACGCATCAGGTTTTTTATCTCCCGCGAGACCGACAACCGCTCCCCCATCCCCAGCCCCAGGATCACGGGCCCCCACTGATATGCTGAAAGCGTATTCTGTAGTGATGTCAGGTATTGCGAACGCAGGCTACAGCGTGCGTCGACAATCTCCGCATGGGTAAACCGTCCGCTCAGCGTCTGGTGTCGGGCAAAGGCGTTTTTCTGCGAATCATAGCCGCCATCGTTGAGTTCTCCGTGTACCGCCCTGAGCCGCAGGGTCATTGCCCAGCGTTGACCCACGCAGACATTTTGAGGCAGGTAGTTGCCGTAGAGTGACACGCCCATGGCAGCCCACACACGTTCTCCATTGAGGCTGATAATCCTTCCCTGATGCATCGTTGCGCCGTCCGTTGCGGTAATGACCACCTCGGCCTGCTGCGGGGCTTTCGTTAAATGGTTCATCGGCCACACGCTTTCCTGAGCGGCCAGGATCCCCCAGCACATAAAAAGCAATGCGAGGCCTGAAAACCTGAGCCATTTTCTCTGCTGTACGGATAACGCAATTCCTGCGGCAATCAGCAACCAGACAATATGCAAGTCTGGCAAAACGGGTAACCAATAGAGCGGGATTATGGCCAGAATGGCGCACATACTGATAACGTGGATCCCCATCTTCACCTCCATGTTTCAGGCGATTATGCGGCGGGACTGTTGCGTCGTCAGACAGAAAAAGCGTGATTTACAGCGGGCGCTGCAACGTTTTTAAGCGTTTACAGCAAGGAGAAAATGAGAATGCGGCGCGTATTCAGAAATGCAGGGGCGGGATACAAAAAAAGCACCCTAAGGTGCTTTCTTTAAACTCAGTTTAACCCTGATGATTAAACTCAGTTACCGTAAATATTGGCGCGATCGCGCAGTTCTTTACCCGGCTTAAAGTGCGGAACATACTTTCCTTCCAGCTCCACTTTATCGCCAGTCTTCGGGTTACGCCCGGTACGTGGTGCACGATAGTGCAGGGAAAAACTACCGAAACCGCGGATTTCAATGCGCTCGCCCTGGGCAAGAGTGGTAGCCATATGCTCCAGCATCTCTTTAACGGCATCTTCCACAGCCTTGGCAGGGATATGCGGTTGCTGACTGGCAAGTCTTTCAATCAATTCTGACTTGGTCATGATTCCTCCGGTTCCTTTCAAACCCATTAGCTGAACAGCTTATTAAACAAGGGCGGCCGTAGCCGCCCTTTGTTATTGATTACAGGACGAATCCTGCAATCTGTCAAGTCTGCTCTCCATCCTTCGCGCTGTAAATGCGTTACAGCTCAAATGATGGTGCGAACCTGAACTTACTCGCCTTTAGCTGCTTTGAAAGCTTCAGCCATTGCGTTGTTAGAGAAGTTTGCATCTTCCTGTTTGTTCACAGTTGCGATTGCATCTTTCTCATCAGCTTCGTCTTTAGCACGAACAGACAGGCTGATTGCACGGTTCTTACGGTCAACACCGGTGAACTTAGCTTCAACGTCGTCACCAACGCTCAGAACCAGAGTTGCATCTTCAACGCGGTCACGTGAAGCTTCGGAAGCGCGCAGGTAACCTTCAACGCCGTCAGCCAGTTCTACGGTTGCGCCTTTAGCGTCAACAGCAGTCACTTTACCGTTTACGATTGCGCCTTTCTTGTTCAGTGCAACCCAGTTGTTGAACGGATCTTCTGCGAGCTGTTTAACGCCCAGGGAGATACGTTCACGCTCTGCGTCAACCTGCAGAACAACTGCTGCGATTTCGTCGCCTTTTTTGTATTCACGAACTGCTTCTTCGCCTGCAACGTTCCAGGAGATGTCAGACAGGTGAACCAGGCCATCGATGCCGCCGTCCAGGCCGATGAAGATACCGAAGTCAGTGATAGACTTGATTTTACCTTCAACACGGTCGCCCTTGTTGTGGGTTTCCGCGAACTGCTGCCATGGGTTGTTTTTGCACTGCTTCAGGCCCAGGGAGATACGACGACGTTCTTCGTCGATATCCAGAACCATCACTTCCACTACATCACCAACGTTAACAACTTTGGATGGGTGGATGTTTTTGTTGGTCCAGTCCATTTCGGAAACGTGCACCAGGCCTTCAACGCCTTCTTCGATTTCAACGAAGCAGCCGTAGTCGGTCAGGTTGGTAACGCGACCAGTCAGTTTAGTACCTTCTGGGTAACGCTTAGCGATAGCTACCCATGGATCTTCGCCCAGCTGTTTCAGGCCGAGGGATACACGAGTACGCTCGCGGTCGAACTTCAGCACTTTAACAGTGATTTCGTCGCCCACGTTCACGATTTCGCTTGGGTGCTTAACGCGTTTCCACGCCATGTCGGTGATGTGCAGCAGGCCATCAACGCCGCCCAGGTCAACGAATGCGCCGTAGTCAGTGAGGTTCTTAACGATACCTTTGACTTCCATGCCTTCCTGCAGGTTTTCCAGCAGCTGATCGCGTTCTGCGCTGTTTTCGGATTCGATAACGGCACGACGGGAAACAACAACGTTGTTACGCTTCTGGTCCAGCTTGATTACTTTGAACTCAAGCTCTTTGCCTTCGAGGTGCAGGGTGTCACGGACTGGACGAACGTCTACCAGAGAACCTGGCAGGAACGCACGAATACCATTCAGCTCAACAGTGAAGCCACCTTTAACTTTGCCGTTGATAACACCGACCACAGTTTCAGCTTCTTCGTAAGCTTTTTCCAGCGTGATCCATGCTTCGTGACGTTTAGCTTTCTCACGAGACAGCAGGGTTTCGCCGAAGCCGTCTTCTACTGCGTCCAGAGCAACGTCAACTTCGTCACCTACCTGGATTTCCAGCTCGCCCTGGGCGTTTTTGAACTGCTCAGCCGGGATGGCGGACTCAGATTTCAGACCGGCGTCAACCAGTACTACGTCTTTGTCGATAGCAACAACAACACCGCGAACGATGGAACCCGGACGGGTTTCGATTTCTTTTAAGGATTCTTCAAACAGTTGAGCAAAAGATTCAGTCATGTTTAATCTTCAGGTTAATATTAACGTCCACCTGGCTCCGTGCCGGATGGGGTTGTTTCACATACCCGCCGTCAATCCATTGCAGCGGGGGTACTGCTAAATCGGTCGCGATTACGCGAGTGCCAGTTTTTGGCGCGCATATTGTAGCGCTTTTTCAATCACTTGCTCAATAGTTAAACTGGTTGAATCCAGCACTAATGCGTCTTGCGCGGGAACAAGTGGTGCGACGGCGCGGTTACGATCGCGGTCATCGCGCTCTTTTATCTCGGATAAAAGGCGATCAAAGTTAACACTAAACCCCTTTTCCTGCAACTGAAGCATGCGGCGTTGAGCACGTTCTTCCGAAGAGGCGTCAAGGAAAATTTTCACTGGCGCATCAGGGAATACCACGGTTCCCATGTCGCGGCCGTCGGCGATCAGCCCCGGCGCTTCGCGGAAACCGCGCTGGCGACGTAACAGCGCTTCACGAACGCGTGGGAAAGCCGCCACCTGAGAGGCCGCATTGGCCACTTCCTGCGTACGGATTTCACCGCTGACATCTTCCCCTTCCAGGATCACTTCAAGGTTGCCATCAGTAGAGACAAAGCGCACATCCAGATGTGCAGCCAGCGGTACCAGCGCTTCTTCAGACGCAACATCTACATGATGATGCAGCGCAGCCAGCGCCAGCACGCGATAGATTGCTCCCGAATCTAAAAGATGCCATTGCAATGCTTCCGCCATCGCTTTGCACAGAGTACCTTTCCCTGCGCCACTTGGCCCATCAATGGTGATTACCGGGGCAATTGCCGTCATCTTTTTCTCCTTAATTAAGGCATACCGTTTACATGAACGCCGCGCATTATACGCGCCAACGTGCGCAACTGTTACCTTTGCGTGCAAATTACGGAATGATTGAAGCAGAGTGTAGAAGAAATGAAAGAGGATGACTGTCAGAAAGCGTAAGGAAATGCCGCATCAGGAGATGCGGCATACGATCGTCAGGCCAGGGTGCTAATGCGCGCCAGCTGTTCGAAGTAGTCCGGGAAGGTTTTCGCCGTGCACTTCGGGTCAAGGATGGTGACTGGCGTATCTGACAGCGCCACCAGCGAGAAACACATCGCCATGCGGTGATCGTTGTAGGTGCCAATTTCTGCAAATTGCAGTTTTGCCGGCGGCGTGACGCGAATGTAGTCTTCGCCCTCTTCTACCACCGCCCCCACTTTACGCAGCTCGGTTGCCATTGCGAACAGGCGGTCAGTCTCTTTTACGCGCCAGTTATAGATGTTACGCAGCGTGGTGGTGCCTTTCGCAAACAGCGCAGCGGTGGCGATGGTCATTGCCGCGTCAGGAATATGGTTCATGTCCATGTCGATGGCGTTCAGCTCACCGTGCGTACAGGAGATGAAGTCATCGCCCCAGGTCACAACCGCGCCCATTTTTTCCAGCACGTCGGCAAAACGAATGTCGCCCTGCACGCTGTTGCGACCAATACCCGTCACTTTTACCGTACCGCCTTTAATCGCACCCGCGGCCAGGAAGTAGGACGCGGATGACGCATCCCCTTCAACCAGGTAGTTGCCCGGAGACTGATACTGTTGGCCTCCGCGAACCACGAAGCGTTGGTATGACTGGTTTTCCACCTCAACACCAAAGGTTTTCATCAGGTGCAGCGTGATATCAATGTACGGCTTAGAGACCAGATCGCCTTTAATGCTAATCACGGTATCATTTGGAGCCAGCGGTGCGGTCATCAGCAGTGCCGTCAGGAACTGGCTGGAGACGCTACCATCAACCTCAACGTTACCGCCAGTGAAACCACCGCGCAGACGCAGTGGCGGGTAATTTTCTTGCTCAAGATAATCAATCTGCGCGCCGCCCTGACGCAGGGCATCGACCAGGTGGCCGATCGGACGCTCTTTCATGCGCGGCTCGCCGGTCAGCACAATATCGTTGCTCCCAAGACACAGCGCAGCGGCCAGAGGACGCATCGCCGTACCGGCGTTACCCAGGAAAAGCTCCAGCGCTTCAGCGGAATGTAATGCGCCGCCGTTACCGGTGACTTCACAACGGGTACGATCGTCTGACAGCGCGTACTGAACGCCCAACGCTTTCAGTGCATTGAGCATATGGCGCACGTCATCGCTGTCCAGCAGGTTGGAAAGGACGGTGGTGCCGTTTGCCAGAGCTGCCAGCAGCAGAGCGCGGTTCGAGACACTTTTTGAACCAGGCAGATTAATGGTGCCATCTACCCGCGCGATAGGTTGTAACGTCAGGGATTCCATGAAACTTAACTCTCAACTCAACATAATAAAAACCCCGCAGGAACGCTGCGGGGGTGAAAAACAGCCAATTAACCGTGACGACGTTCGAAGTCGATCATGAAATCAGTCAGGGCTTTAACGCCTTCCAGCGGCATCGCGTTATAGATAGAGGCACGCATACCGCCTACCACACGGTGACCTTTCAGCGCATGCAGACCCGCCGCGAAGGACTCTTCCAGGAACACGTTATCCAGGTTGTTGTCCGCCAGCTGGAACGGCACGTTCATGCGCGAACGGTTAGTTTTGGCGACATCGTTACGGTAGAAATCGCTCTTGTCGATCACGCCGTACAGCAGTTCAGCTTTTTGCTGATTGATCTTGTCCATCTGCGCCACGCCGCCTTTTTGCTTCAGCCATTTGAAGACCAGGCCGGAGAGATACCAGGCGAACGTTGGTGGAGTGTTGAACATGGAATCGTTGTCGTTCAGGACGGTGTAATCCAGAATTGACGGGCAAGACTTATGGGCTTTCCCCAGCAGGTCTTCACGCACGATAACGATAGTCAGACCCGCAGGACCGATGTTTTTCTGGGCACCCGCGTAGATGACGCCGTAGCGGCTGACGTCCAGCGGCGTGGACAGAATGGTGGAGGAGAAGTCCGCCGTCACAATGACATTTTCGCCAAAGTCTGGCTCTTCGTGAATAGCGATACCGTCGATGGTTTCGTTCGGGCAGTAATGAAGATACGCGGCGTTGTCAGAAAGCTGCCACTCACTCATCGGCTTCACGGCGCGCATACCGTCAACGGTCACTTTGGCATCGATAACGTTCGGCGTGCAATATTTGTGCGCTTCTTTTACCGCACTGGCCGCCCAGTAGCCGGCATCAACGTAATCAGCGGTGGATTTGTCGCCCAGCAGATTGAGCGGAATACCCGCAAACTGACCGCGTCCACCGCCGTGACAGAACAATACTTTGTAGTTCGAGGGAATGTTCAGCAGATCGCGAAAATCCTTTTCTGCCTCTTCCGCCACCTGAATAAACGCTTTACCCCGGTGGCTGACTTCCATCACCGACGTACCCAGACCGTTCCAGTCACACAGCTCCTGTTGAGCCTGTTTGAGCACGTCTGCCGGTAACATTGCCGGACCTGAACTGAAATTAAAGACTTGAGCCATTTCCCCTCACCACGCTAAAAGCCATAAGTTATAACTGTGGATATCGGTTTTATCATTCAGTGACACGCGCCGCAATGTCTAAAACTTATGGCCGAAGAAATGTGCCCCTCGTCAAACAAAACAATCTGCCGTACCGTTGTCGCAAAACCGACAAAATCGCTGTCAGGTAATGCGTTTAGCCCGGCTAACCTTCGTCCATTCTGGATTTGTACAGCGAGGGCATAATTGATGATCGCCCGCCTGCATGACCACCACGTGGCTGCATTTTATGCAGGCATACTGGCCCGCATCAGGGACGGTTTTGTATCGCTCGATAAGCATATCCGGCAGTATGCACAGGCCGGGCTTGACCTCATCGTCAGGATAGTAATAAACGCTGATTTGACCGTTCGTTTCCATAATCGCCAGACGCACCTGCCCCAGTTGTTCAACGCTGCTTATACGTAGCTCCATAAAGAACTCAAACTCCGTCATATTGGCGCTTTGCACATTCTCCCAAGCCAGTTGACCATCTTCGACAATCACCACCGGTTTTCCTTCGAACAGATCTTCCAGTTTTTCACTTTTCGACATCAGCCACATGACCAGCCGGTACAGCAGCGCAAGCGTCACGAAGACGATAAAAACCGGCACCATCGGCACATCGTCATAAAAGGCAACGTCCCCTGCCGCCGAACCCAGCGTCAGGATAATCAGCACTTCAAACAGGGACATCTGCCGCACGCCGCGACGTCCGGTGATTTTCAGAAACAGGAAGACGAGTACAAAGGTGTACAGGCTACGCAACGCCACTTCGCCTAAAAACTCAGGTGGGACTTTATCAAACGCCATCCGCTGGAGATCAAATGCTTTCATTTTTTTATGCCTTAACAGTAGGTTACTGCTTATAAGCATAGCCCAGCCATTTATTTTCGCCGGAGATAGCACCCGTCACGCAAAACCCGTATCATTGCGCGCTTTACGTACGATAAAAGTGAACGCCATGACTCAAACGTTTATCCCCGGCAAAGACGCCGCTCTGGAAGATTCCATCGCTCGCTTCCAGCAGAAACTGACCGACCTGGGCTTTAATATCGAAGAAGCCTCCTGGCTGAATCCGGTGCCTCACGTCTGGTCCGTGCATATTCGCGACAAAGACTGTGCGCTGTGCTTCACCAACGGCAAAGGCGCGACCAAAAAAGCGGCACTGGCCTCTGCGCTGGGTGAGTATTTTGAGCGTCTGTCCACCAACTATTTCTTCGCCGACTTCTGGCTGGGTGAAACGATTGCCAACGGCCCGTTCGTTCACTACCCGAACGAAAAATGGTTCCCGCTACCCGAAGACGACGAACTGCCGGAAGGCATTCTTGATGCCCGCCTGCGCGCGTTCTACGATCCGGAAAACGAACTGACCGCCAGCATGCTGATCGACCTGCAATCCGGCAATGAGGATCGTGGTATCTGCGCCCTGCCGTTCACCCGTCAGTCTGACGAGCAGACCGTTTACATTCCAATGAACATCGTAGGCAATCTGTATGTGTCTAACGGTATGTCTGCCGGTAACACCCGTAACGAAGCGCGTGTACAGGGGTTGTCTGAAGTTTTCGAGCGTCACATCAAAAACCGTATTATTGCTGAATCCATCAGCCTGCCGGAGATCCCGGCTGACGTGCTGGCGCGCTACCCGGGCGTGGTGGAATCCATCGCCAAACTGGAAGCGGAAGGTTTCCCAATCTTTGCTTATGACGGCTCTCTGGGCGGCAAATATCCGGTTATCTGCGTGGTACTGTTTAACCCGGCAAATGGCACCTGCTTCGCCTCTTTCGGCGCGCACCCGGACTTCGGCGTGGCGCTGGAGCGTACCGTGACCGAACTGCTGCAAGGTCGTAGCCTGAAAGATCTCGACGTATTCACCCCGCCAACCTTTGATGATGAAGAAGTCGCCGAGCACACCAACCTCGAAACGCACTTCATCGACTCCAGCGGTTTGATCTCCTGGGATATGTTCAAACAGGACGCAGACTATCCGTTCGTGGACTGGAGCTTTGCCGGTACGACGGAAGAAGAGTTCGCCACCCTGATGGCGATCTTCAACGCGGAAGATCAGGAAGTCTATATTGCCGACTATGAACACCTCGGCGTTTATGCGTGCCGTATTATTGTGCCGGGTATGTCGGACATCTATCCGGCAGAAGATCTGTGGCTGGCGAACAACAGCATGGGCGCGCATCTGCGTGAAACCCTGCTGGCCCTGCCGGGCAGCGAGTGGGATAAAGAAGATTATCTGAACCTGATCGCCCAACTGGACGAAGAAGGACACGATGATTTCACCCGCGTACGCGAACTGCTGGGTCTGGCAACCGGAAAAGATAACGGCTGGTACACGCTGCGCATCGGCGAGCTAAAAGCGATGCTGGCGCTGGCGGGCGGCGATCTGGATCAGGCTTTGGCCTGGACCGAGTGGACGATGGAGTTTAACCAGTCCGTCTTCTCCGCCGAGCGCACTAACTATTACCGTTGCCTGCAAACGCTGCTCCTGCTTTCTCAGGAAGACGACCGCGAGCCATTGCAGTATCTGAACGCCTTCGTCCGCATGTACGGTGCAGATGCCGTTGAAGCTGCCAGCGCTGCGCTGAGCGGTGAAGAACCGTTCTATGGCCTGCAAGCGGTTGACAGCGATCTGAAAGCCTTCCCGGCGCATCAGTCACTGCTGAATGCGTATGAAAAATTGCAGAAGGCTAAAGCCGCTTACTGGTCAAAATAAGCGCATATAACATTAATGGCTGTAGGCGTATTCAATCGCCTGAGCTATATTACGGGGCAATTTCATTGCCCCTTTTTTTTATTTTTCCGCAATGACGTTTAATTGTAATAATTAAGTTAACCACGGGTAAATATAAAAACGCTTACCTGGGCTTTACTGTTACTAATTCTAATAAATACTCCATTTTAATTAACTGTTCCACGGGAGGCTGAAGGAAAAAATTCAACTCTTTTCATAACTTTTAAAATTTATTTTTATACGGATAATCAAATACTTACTCCGCTTTTGCTGTAAAACCATACACACTGCGGGCCTATAAGCCAGGCGAGATATGATCTATATCAATTTCTCTTCTATAATGCTTTGTTAGTATCTCGTCGCCGACTTAATAAAGAGAGAGTTAGTGTGAAAGCTGACAACCCTTTTGATCTATTACTCCCCGCTGCGATGGCGAAAGTTGCCGAAGAAGCGGGTGTCTACAAAGCAACGAAACATCCGATGACGACGTTCTTTCTGGCCATTACGGCTGGGGTGTTCATCTCCATCGCTTTCGTCTTCTATATCACAGCCACCACCGGCACTGCCGGGATGCCTTTCGGCATAGCGAAACTGATTGGTGGTATTTGCTTCTCACTGGGCCTGATCCTCTGCGTCATCTGCGGCGCCGACCTCTTCACCTCAACGGTGCTGATTGTTGTGGCAAAAGCCAGCGGAAGAATTACCTGGGGTCAACTGGGGCGCAACTGGCTCAACGTCTACGTTGGCAACCTGATTGGCTGTCTGCTCTTTGTTCTGTTGATGTGGCTTTCTGGCGAGTACATGACCGCCAACGGCGGCTGGGGGCTTAACGTCCTGCAAACCGCCGACCACAAAATGCACCATACATTTATCGAAGCCGTTGCTCTCGGCATCCTTGCAAACCTGATGGTCTGCCTGGCGGTCTGGATGAGCTACTCTGGTCGTAGCCTGATGGATAAAGCCATGATTATGGTTCTGCCGGTTGCGATGTTTGTTGCCAGCGGCTTTGAGCACAGTATTGCGAATATGTTCATGATCCCGATGGGGATTGTTATCCGCAACTTTGCAAGCCCGGAGTTCTGGACTGCTGTTGGTTCAACCCCGGAAAGTTTTTCACACCTGACTATTATGAATTTCATTACTGATAACCTGATCCCCGTCACTATCGGGAACATTATCGGTGGGGGTCTGTTAGTTGGGTTGACATACTGGGTCATTTACCTGCGTGGCGGCGATCATCATTAATGGTTGTCTCAGGCAGTAAATAAAAAATCCACTTAAGAAGGTAGGTGTTACATGTCCGAGCTTAATGAAAAGTTAGCCACAGCCTGGGAAGGTTTTACGAAAGGTGACTGGCAGAATGAAGTCAACGTCCGTGACTTCATTCAGAAAAACTATACCCCGTATGAAGGTGACGAATCCTTCCTGGCTGGTGCGACTGATGCAACCACCAAGCTGTGGGACAGCGTAATGGAAGGCGTTAAACTGGAAAACCGCACTCACGCGCCAGTTGATTTTGACACCTCCGTTGCTTCTACCATCACTTCTCACGATGCTGGCTACATCAACAAAGCCCTTGAGAAAATCGTTGGTCTCCAGACTGAAGCACCACTGAAACGCGCAATCATCCCGTTCGGTGGCATTAAAATGGTTGAAGGTTCCTGCAAAGCGTATAACCGCGAGCTGGACCCAATGCTGAAAAAAATCTTCACCGAATACCGTAAAACCCATAACCAGGGTGTATTCGATGTTTACACCAAAGACATTCTGAACTGCCGTAAATCTGGCGTTCTGACCGGTCTGCCAGATGCCTATGGCCGTGGCCGTATCATCGGTGACTACCGTCGCGTTGCGCTGTACGGTATCGACTTCCTGATGAAAGACAAATACGCGCAGTTCGTCTCTCTCCAGTCTGACCTGGAAAACGGCGTAAACCTGGAAGCGACTATCCGTCTGCGTGAAGAGATTGCTGAACAGCACCGTGCGCTGGGTCAGATCAAAGAGATGGCGGCTAAATACGGCTGTGATATCTCTGGTCCTGCAACCAACGCTCAGGAAGCTATCCAGTGGACCTACTTCGGCTACCTGGCCGCGGTTAAGTCTCAGAACGGTGCAGCAATGTCCTTCGGCCGCGTATCCACCTTCCTGGATGCGTATATCGAACGCGATATCAAAGCAGGCAAAATCACCGAACAAGACGCTCAGGAAATGATTGACCACCTGGTCATGAAACTGCGTATGGTTCGCTTCCTGCGTACTCCAGAATATGATGAGCTGTTCTCTGGTGACCCAATCTGGGCAACCGAATCTATCGGCGGTATGGGCGTAGATGGCCGTACTCTGGTAACCAAAAACAGCTTCCGCTTCCTGAACACCCTGTACACCATGGGTCCTTCTCCGGAGCCGAACATCACCGTTCTGTGGTCTGAAAAACTGCCACTGAACTTCAAGAAATTCGCCGCTAAAGTGTCCATCGACACCTCTTCTCTGCAATACGAGAACGATGACCTGATGCGTCCGGACTTCAACAACGACGACTACGCTATCGCGTGCTGCGTAAGCCCAATGGTTGTTGGTAAGCAAATGCAGTTCTTCGGTGCGCGTGCAAACCTGGCGAAAACCATGCTGTACGCAATCAACGGCGGCGTTGACGAAAAACTGAAAATGCAGGTTGGTCCTAAGTCTGAACCGATCAAAGGCGACCTTCTGAACTTCGACGAAGTGATGGAGCGCATGGATCACTTCATGGACTGGCTGGCTAAGCAGTATGTCACTGCGCTGAACGTCATCCACTACATGCACGACAAGTACAGCTACGAAGCCTCTCTGATGGCGCTGCACGACCGTGACGTCGTTCGCACCATGGCGTGTGGTATCGCAGGTCTGTCCGTTGCGGCTGACTCCCTGTCTGCAATCAAATATGCGAAAGTTAAACCAATTCGTGACGAAGATGGTCTGGCTATCGACTTCGAAATCGAAGGCGAATATCCGCAGTTTGGTAACAACGACGCTCGCGTTGATGACATGGCGGTTGACCTGGTAGAACGTTTCATGAAGAAAATTCAGAAACTCACTACCTATCGTAACGCTATCCCGACTCAGTCTGTTCTGACCATCACCTCTAACGTTGTGTATGGTAAGAAAACCGGTAACACCCCAGACGGTCGTCGTGCTGGCGCGCCATTCGGCCCAGGTGCTAACCCAATGCACGGTCGTGACCAGAAAGGTGCGGTTGCCTCTCTGACCTCCGTTGCTAAACTGCCGTTTGCATACGCGAAAGATGGTATCTCTTACACCTTCTCTATCGTGCCAAACGCGCTGGGTAAAGACGACGAAGTACGTAAAACTAACCTCGCGGGTCTGATGGATGGTTACTTCCACCACGAAGCGTCCATTGAAGGTGGTCAGCACCTGAACGTGAACGTGATGAACCGTGAAATGCTGCTCGACGCGATGGAACATCCTGAGAAATATCCTCAGCTGACCATCCGCGTATCTGGCTACGCAGTACGTTTTAACTCCCTGACGAAAGAACAGCAGCAGGACGTTATCACCCGTACTTTCACTCAGTCCATGTAAGTGGAATTGACTGAAATCACGCGTTAAAAAGCGTACAATAAAGGCTCCACGCAAGTGGGGCCTTTTTAACACCCTCGCTTCATCAGTCTCTTTTGTCCGCTATCTATACTTAATGGATAACAGCCAAAACAGACTCGACATAGCCTTTGAGCTGTGCATCTACATAGGCCCCCGGATGGGCCAAATTCGGAGATATCACCGCAATGTCAATTATTGGTCGCATTCACTCCTTTGAATCCTGTGGCACCGTCGATGGCCCGGGGATCCGCTTTATCACTTTCTTCCAGGGCTGCCTGATGCGCTGCCTGTACTGCCATAACCGTGACACCTGGGACACCCATGGCGGTAAAGAAGTCACCGTTGAGGATCTGATGAAAGAGGTGGTGACCTATCGCCACTTCATGAACGCGTCCGGTGGTGGCGTGACGGCATCCGGCGGTGAAGCCATTCTTCAGGCTGAATTTGTGCGCGACTGGTTCCGCGCCTGCCATAAAGAAGGTATTCATACCTGCCTCGACACCAACGGCTTTGTGCGCCGTTACGATCCGGTTATTGATGAACTGCTAGAAGTGACCGATCTGGTGATGCTCGATCTCAAGCAGATGAACGATGAGATCCACCAGAATCTGGTTGGCGTCTCAAACCACCGTACGCTGGAATTTGCCAAATACATTGCCAACAAAGGCGTCAAGACCTGGATCCGCTACGTGGTGGTGCCGGGCTGGTCAGATGATGATGATTCTGCACATCGTCTGGGCGAATTTACCCGGGATATGGGTAACGTGGAGAAAATTGAACTCCTGCCCTATCACGAGCTGGGCAAACACAAATGGGTGGCAATGGGTGAAGAGTACAAGCTCGATGGCGTGAAGCCGCCGAAAAAAGAGACGATGGAGCGCGTCAAAGGTATTCTTGAGCAGTATGGCCACAAGGTCATGTATTAACGAAAAGGCCCGGTGAAAACCGGGCCTTTTTATATTCTATTTAAAGACGCCGTTAATCACGGAAGTCACAATCGCGGTACTCAGCGCAATTAAGACCAGGTCGTCACCCACCACGCGCCATTCATAGCCCGGATAAGAAGGAAGCTGACCCAGCATATCGGCTGGCACGGTTTTCTTCGCAATGCCCGGAGGCAGTGGCTTACCGCGCGCCAGGTTTTTCGCAATACCCGGAGGCAGAGAGTCGTAGCCCGTTAAGCCGTAATTCAGTGCCAGATGGCGGGCATGATCGAAGCTCACGCGGACGTCAACATCATGACCCACATCGTTGCTGTTTTTAAAGCTCTTATCCGATTTTCCTGGATTATCCTGGCCGTTATTGTGCTTATTACCATGGTTACCAGCGTTCCCGTTACCATGATTGCCGCTATTACCTTGTCCGCCACCGTTTCCGTGACCACCGCCATTCCCGTTTCCAGGATTAGCCATGGCCGGAGCCGTTGCAAACGTTAAAGCCAACACTACGGCAAGTGCGGTAGTGGAAAAACGACGAGTAGACATGATTGCTGCCTTTTAGTGGTAGAACTCATTTGAATTATCGCCAGGCAGTAAAAACTCACAATAAGTAAAAGTCTTATATGTGACAGGGACAAAAAAGCCTGTCATCGACAGGCTTTTATTTAATCAGGCATGTGCCACTGGCGTTGGGTGCTCGCCCGCTTTGCGCAGCAGCATTAACAGATAAATAAACGATACGCTGGCGATCATGATAAACAGCAGATTATCAGAGTAATTTTGCATGAGCATAGCGGTAAAAGTCGGCCCCAGTAAACTGCCGATGGTGTAACTCAGCAACAATGCCTGGTTCATCGCCACCAGCTGGTGATGCTCAACTTTCTCACAGGCCCAGGCCATCGCGACCGGATAGAGCGTAAAACCCGCAGCCCCCAGAATGAACAGCGCAGGCGCCATCGCGGCGTTGCTGAGCATGGCGAGACAGCCCATGATGACCACGAAAACCTGGACGCGCAGCACCAGCAGACGACCAAAGCGGTCCGCCAGGCGGCCAATCGGCCACTGGCCGACAATCCCCGCGCTGACCATCACCGCCATCCAGAAACCGATCCCGGAATCGCTGACGCCCTGATGGTTGAGATAGAGCGGCATCAGGCCATAGAGCGACCCCAGCACAATCCCGGAAATAATACAGCCGTTAATCCCCAGGCGCGCCTGACGCAGTCTCAGCATCGGCCAAACGTGCGTGGCCTCCTGATGCTCACTGCTCTGGTTCACGATACGGGTAAAGAGCAGCGGCAGAATTGCGGCCAGCACCATCCCTGTTACCCATGGCAGAACGCTCATCAGGTCGGTTGGGAATTTGCTGACCATCAGTTGTCCCAGAACGGTACCGACGTAGTAAACCATCATATAAGCCGCCAGCAGACGCCCGCGATTACGGGACGTGCCGCTGCACATCAGCGCACTTTCAACCACCACCCAGATCATGGCGCAGCCAACGCCCGCAATAAAGCGCCAGACCATCCAGCTCCAGAAGCCGACCATCAGTCCTAAACCGGCGCATCCGACGGCAAAGATCAGTGACGCCAGATAATAACTGCGGTTAAAACCAAAGCGCTTAATAAGGCTGCCCGTTAATAAGGTTCCCAGCAGATTGCCCGTAAAAAAGGACGAGCTAACCATACCCACCTGCCAGGTTGGTAAGTTTTCATGGGCGAGCCATAGCGGGACGAGTGTGTTCAACACCGCGATCGCCAGGGTCAGCAAAAGCAGGCCACAGAGCAACAAAAGCACCGGGCGGGTATAGGTGGTCATGGATTAAAAACCGTGAGGAAGTTCAGATTTCGTGCGCATCATGCCACTGGCAAAAACAAAGTCAATCCACCGATTCAGGCGTCACGCACGATATGCGCCTTGTCGATTTAAAAAACTCATCCTGCTAATGCAAAGCCTGCTACCAATATTAATTATCTATTTGTTTTTATTTATTTCCGGGAATTTTAACAGCGAAACATCAGTCGAAAAATTTCATGAATGAAAAAAGAAAAGCCGGGCACTATGTCCCGGCTTTTTATAACAAAATCTAAAATTAGCTGGCGACAGCCATACCGACCGTCATATGCAGACCGTAAAATACGCCGCGACCAATTAACTCCCCTGCCAGCACCAGCACAAAGGCCAGTGACAGCAACGGTAGCGCAGGCGCGTAACCTTTAAGCTGAGGGGCAATCCAGCACACCAGCGCCGCCGTCAGCAGCACCACACGCCAGGCCATCAGAGAACCGTAATCCGGTACCAGCGCCGAAGCCTGTTGGATAGAGCTGTGAATCGTCGCCAGCTCCGCTCCCTGCATAAGCGCTACAACGGTACTGATGACCAGTGCCAGCAGCGAGACCGCGGGCAGCAGGCGCATCGCCCAACCATTAATGCCAGCTACACGCAGAAGCAGATAGCCCAGCAGCGGCCCGCCAATAAACATGGTCAGGAAGAAGCTCATCGGCGTCCAGACGCTGTACCAGGTCGGAACGGTATCGATGGTGTTGTACACCCGGACCATCATCCAGACGAAGACAACGCCCAGTACCATGGTGACGATGAGCCACAACGCACGTAACCCTGACGGCAGCTTTTTCAGCGCTGCCAGTAACCACCCCAGCCCGCCAACTGCAAAGAAGATTGCGCCGCTGGCAATCTCGTTACTCAGCGAAGAGGCACCTACACGGTTCAGGGAGTTAAACGCGCGCATCGGTGAGCCCAGGTGCAGCGTAGAGGCGATAAACCCAATCCCCATCAACACCCACAGGCCAAACATGCTCAACACTAAACGCTGCTGCTGTTCAGCATTGAGGTTCCCTTTTAACAGCGCCAGCGCAAGGACGATAAACCCGCCTGCAACACACTGCCCAAAGACCGTGAAGATCATAAGCGGCCATTCATGCCATCCACTTCCCATCTCACACCTCCTTCGGGTTTGCCAGGTAGCCGGTGGTGTCACCCGTCGGACGGCTGTTGGCGTTAGGTTTAATCACAATACTCGGCTTCGTGAAGTGCGCAGACGGCAGCGGCGCGACCGCAGCAAGCTGACCGTGTTTTTTACGCAGCTCTTCAATCGGGCCAAAGTCCAGCGCGCGCAGCGGGCAGGACTCGACGCAGATGGGCTTTTTGCCGTCCGCCACGCGGCTGTGGCAGCCGTCGCACTTGGTCATGTGGCCTTTAGCCGCGTTATACTGCGGCGCACCGTACGGGCAGGCCATGTGGCAGTAGCGACAGCCAATGCAGACATCCTCGTCCACCACCACAAAACCGTCGTCGCGCTTGTGCATTGCCCCGCTCGGGCAGACCTTAGTGCAGGCCGGATCTTCGCAGTGGTTGCAGGCAATCGACAGGTAATAGGCGAAGACGTTCTGATGCCAGACGCCGTTATCCTCCTGCCAGTCGCCGCCCGCGTATTCATAAATACGACGGAAGCTGACGTCCGGGGTCAGGTCTTTATAATCCTTGCAGGCCAGCTCGCAGGTTTTACACCCGGTGCAGCGGCTGGAATCAATAAAAAATCCATACTGGGTTGTCATCGGTTACTCCTTACGCCTTTTCAACCTGAACGAGGTTTGTGTGGGATGGGTTGCCCTTCGCCAGCGGCGATGGACGCTGCGTAGTGAGAACGTTGATGCAGCCCGCCTGATCGATACGGTTCGCATCCGGGTTATACCAGGCCCCTTCCCCCAGCGCGACAACGCCAGGCATCATGCGCGGAGTCACTTTAGCTTCGATATGCACTTCGCCACGTCCGTTGAAGATACGTACGCGATCGCCATTACTGATGCCGCGCGCTTTCGCATCCATCGGGTTGATCCACATCTCCTGTCGGCAGGCCGCTTTCAGAACGTCAACGTTGCCGTAGGTGGAGTGAACACGCGCTTTGTAGTGGAAACCGGTTAACTGAAGTGGGAATTTCTCCGTCAGCGGATCGTTGTAGTTTTCGAAGCCAGGCGTATAGATCGGCAGCGGATCGATAACGTCCCCTTCCGGCAATTCCCACGTGGCGGCAATTTTTGCCAGCTCTTCGGAGTAGATCTCGATTTTGCCCGACGGCGTGGTCAGCGGATTGGCCTGCGGATCGTCGCGGAAGGCTTTATACGCCACGTGATGCCCTTCCGGATCGCGCTGCTTGTACATGCCCTGCTTGCGGAAGGTATCGAAGTCCGGCAGGTCTGGAATGGCTTTGCGTGAGAGCTCGTGCAGATGGCGCATCCACTCTTCCTGAGTACGCCCCTCTGTGAACTGCTGCTCAACGCCAAGACGTTTCGCCAGCTCGGACGTCATCTCATAGATAGTTTTGCACTCGAAGCGCGGTTTGATGGCCTGGTCTGTGAAGATCACATAGGACATGTTGCCGCAGGAGGCGTCCAGCGCGAAATCCATCTGCTCAGAGGCGGTGCAGTCTGGGAGCAGAATATCGGCATACTTCGCCGATGAGGTCATGTGGCAGTCGATCACCACAATCATTTCGCACTTCTTGTCGTCCTGCAAAATTTCGTGGGTGCGGTTGATCTCTGAGTGCTGGTTGATCAGGCAGTTACCGGCATAGTTCCAGATCATTTTGATTGGCACATCCAGCTTATCTTTACCCCGAACGCCGTCGCGTAGCGCGGTCATTTCCGGGCCGCGCTCGATCGCGTCCGTCCACATAAACATGGAGATGCTGGTCTGAACCGGGTTATCCAGCGTTGGCATACGTTCAAACGGTACTTCATACGAGCCTTCACGCGCCCCGCTATTACCGCCGTGAATGCCGACGTTGCCAGTCAGAATCGAGAGCATAGAAATAGCGCGGGTGGCAATTTCGCCGTTCGCGTGACGCTGCGGTCCCCAGCCCTGGCTGATATAAGCCGGTTTTGCTGAACCAATTTCACGGGCCAGCTGAACAATACGTTCGACTGGAATGCCGGTGATGGTGGATGCCCACTCAGGGGTTTTCGCTACCCCGTCGCTGCCCTGACCAAGAATATACGCTTTGTAATGCCCGTTAGCCGGTGCGCTGGCTGGCAGCGTCTTCTCGTCATAGCCGACGCAGTATTTATCAAGGAACGGCTGATCGACGAGGTTTTCAGTGATCATCACATACGCCAGCGCATTGACCAGCGCCGCATCGGTACCAGGGCGGATAGGGATCCACTCGTCTTCTCGCCCCGCGCCGGTATCGGTGTAGCGCGGATCGACGATGATCATACGTGCGTTGGATTTGGCGCGCGCCTGCTCAAGATAATAGGTTACCCCACCGCCGCTCATACGCGTTTCGCCCGGGTTGTTGCCGAACAATACCACCAGCTTGCTGTTTTCTATATCCGACGGGCTGTTACCGTCTGCCCAGCCGCCATAGGTGTAGTTCAGGCCCGCGGCAATCTGTGCGGAAGAGTAGTCGCCATAATGGTTGAGATAGCCGCCGCAGCAGTTCATCAGGCGCGCTACCAGCGTTTTACCCGGCGGCCAGGAGCGGGTCATGGTGCCGCCCAGCGTCCCGGTGCCATAGTTCAGGTAGATGGATTCGTTGCCGTACTCTTTGATCAGGCGCTGCATGTTGGTCGCGATAATATCGTAGGCCTCGTCCCAGCTAATGCGCTCGAACTTCCCTTCTCCACGCTTACCGACACGCTTCATCGGATATTTCAGACGATCCGGGTTATAAACGCGACGGCGCATTGAGCGGCCACGCAGACAGGCACGAACCTGGTGTAACCCTTCGTAGTTATCATCGCCGGTATTGTCGGTTTCAACGTATTTGATTTCACCGTCCACAACATGCATACGCAGGGGACAACGGCTACCACAGTTAACGGTACAGGCACTCCACACCACTTTTTCCGGGGCTGAAGCGGGAGACAGAGCCTCCGCCGCCGACGCCAGACGGGTAAAAGGAAGCGTAAAGGCGCTGCTGGCAACCGCCAGACCACCTATTGCCGTGGTTTTCATCAACCCACGGCGAGTGACCTCGGCAGCCATTAACGCTTCAGGCGCTTTGATTTTCATAAAGACTCACTTTGGTTGCTCACAAAGAAAAGAGAGGCGGCGCATACCGCTATGTAGTTTTATATATAACGAATTCCTTCGTTACAGGTGTTTTATGCTAACTTTCGTTCGGAGGAGTATTACTACTTTAGAGGGAGGGAATATTGCGTCGTATCAAATCAAAGATATAAAAAAAGCGCCCTGAGGCGCTTTTTTGTTTTGCAGCAAAATATTAGCCGATGAACTGCTGGCCTTTCATGTAAGGACGCAGCACCTCAGGGATCTCAATACGACCATCTGCCTGCTGGTAGTTCTCCAGCACGGCAACCAGCGTACGGCCAACCGCCAGACCAGAACCGTTCAGGGTATGAACCAGACGGGTCTTCTTGTCGGACTTGCTGCGGCAACGCGCCTGCATACGACGCGCCTGGAAATCCCAGACGTTAGAGCAAGAGGAGATTTCACGGTAGGTGTTTTGCGCAGGCACCCAGACTTCGAGGTCGAAGGTTTTGCAGGCGCCGAAGCCCATGTCACCAGTGCACAGCGCCATACGGCGGTATGGCAGCCCCAGCAGCTCCAGCACTTTCTCTGCGTGACCTGTCATCTCTTCCAGCGCGTCCATAGACTCTTCCGGACGAACGATCTGCACCATCTCAACTTTATCGAACTGGTGCATACGGATCAGACCGCGCGTATCACGACCGTAAGAACCGGCTTCAGAACGGAAACATGGAGAGTGCGCAGTCAGTTTGATTGGCAGATCGTCTTCGTCGATGATCTCATCACGCACGAGGTTGGTCAGCGGCACTTCCGCGGTTGGGATCAGAGCGTAGTTGCTGCTGTCAGCTTCTTCGTCCAGCGGACGGGTATGGAACAGATCGCCGGCAAATTTCGGCAGCTGGCCTGTACCGTACAGCGTATCGTGGTTAACCAGATACGGAACGTAGGTTTCGCTGTAGCCATGCTGCTCGGTGTGCAGATCCAGCATAAACTGCGCCAGCGCGCGGTGCAGGTGAGCAATCTGACCTTTCATTACCACGAAGCGAGAACCGGTCAGCTTAACCGCAGCCGCAAAGTCCAGGCCCGCGTGCATTTCGCCCAGCGTCACGTGATCGCGCACCTCGAAGTCAAACTCGCGAGGCGTACCCCAGCGTTTCACTTCAACGTTGTCGTTTTCGTCTTTGCCGACAGGGACGCTGTCGTCAGGAATGTTCGGGATCGCCAGAGCGATATCACGAATTTCAGCCTGAAGAACGTCCAGTTCAGCTTTCGCCTGATCCAGCTCTTCACCCAGTTTGTTCACTTCCAGGCGTAATGGCTCAATATCTTCCCCGCGCGCTTTCGCCTGGCCAATGGATTTCGATCGAGAATTACGCTCTGCCTGCAGATTTTCTGTTTGTACCTGCAAAACTTTACGACGCTCTTCAAGAGCGCGCAGCTTATCTACATCCAGCTTAAAGCCCCGGCGTGCCAGTTTTTCAGCGACTGCGTCTGGCTCATTACGCAGCAGATTGGGATCGAGCATGCTTATCCTGTGCTTATCGAATTAAAAGAGGAAAAAGTGACCACAGCCTGCGGCCACAGAGATATATTGCCAACATTACCGCAACGATTGAACTAACGGTAGCGTTTTATAGGGCTATTTTGATCCTGTCCGGCAAGCCAGGCGAGCTTTTCGCCAATCTTACCCTCAAGACCTCTATTTGTGGGGTGATAATAGCGGGTTTGTGCCATCTCCTGCGGGAAATACTCCTCGCCGGCGGCGTAGGCGTTGGGTTCGTCATGGGCGTAGCGATACTCCTGCCCGTAACCCATCTCTTTCATCAATTTGGTTGGCGCATTGCGCAGATGAACCGGCACATCGTAGTCCGGACGTTCACGTGCATCCGACATCGCCGCTTTGAAGGCGGTATACACCGCGTTACTTTTCGGTGCGCAAGCCAGATAGACAATTGCCTGCGCAATGGCACGCTCGCCCTCCGCAGGCCCGACGCGGGTAAAGCAGTCCCAGGCGGAAATAGCGACCTGCATGGCGCGTGGATCGGCATTACCGACATCTTCTGACGCAATCGCCAGGCAGCGACGCGCGACATATAACGGATCGCCACCGGCGGTGATGATACGCGCATACCAGTAGAGCGCCGCATCCGGAGCGCTGCCGCGCACGGACTTATGTAAAGCAGAGATGAGGTCGTAAAAACGATCGCCTTTATTATCGAAGCGCGCGCTGCGCTCACCGGCAATTTCGGTGAGCAGTTCAGGCTTTAATACGCGCTTGCCCGCATCGTCCACTTCGGCCATATCGGCCATCATTTCGAGCGTGTTCAACGCACGACGGGCATCACCGTTAACCAGTTCGGCGATAGCAAGACGCGTCTTGTCCGGCAGAACGATATCCTGTCCGCCGTAACCACGCGCGTTGTCCTCCATCGCCTGCGTCAGAACTTTTTCGATATCTTCCGTGGTCAGCGATTTAAGCAGATACACGCGCGCCCGGGAGAGCAGCGCAGAGTTCAGTTCAAACGACGGGTTTTCCGTGGTGGCGCCGATAAAGAAAATCGTACCGTCTTCAATGTGCGGCAGAAAGGCGTCCTGCTGGCTCTTGTTGAAGCGGTGAACTTCGTCGACAAACAGAATGGTGCGACGTCCGGCATTGCGGTTTTGTCGCGCCCGCTCGATCGCCTCGCGGATCTCTTTCACCCCCGACGTGACCGCCGAGATGCGCTCAACGTCCGCGTTGGCATAGCGGGCGATCACTTCAGCGAGCGTGGTTTTTCCGGTGCCGGGTGGCCCCCAGAGGATCATGGAGTGCAGATGCCCCGCCTCAATAGCGCGCGGCAAGGGTTTCCCCGCAGCCAGCAGATGTTGCTGACCGATGTACTGCGCTAAATTTTCTGGCCGCATACGGGCGGCCAGAGGTTGAAACGCATTATCTGAAAAATCGAGCGACAGGTTGCTCACTCATGCCTCTTACTTATTGCGTTGGTCGTCCACCGTTACGCCCTGCGGCGGGGTAAAGGTGAATTTCGATGCATCAATGGCGCCGTTTTGCTGAGACTTCAACTGATAGCTGCTGCGCTGATCGTCCTGCTCAACCGCGCCGAACTGATTGATGGTACCGTTGCTGCTCACGTTAATGGTGAACTGCTTCAGATTACCGTTGCTGCCTTTTGGCGTCAGGACGAACTCATCACCGTTTTGTTTGATGTTGTACTGCTGCCAGTCGCTGGACTGGTTACGGGCAATGAGCATAAACGGCGTATTGCTGGTCGCGTCTTTGAGCCAGGTGGCGGTCGCCTGCTCAACAAACGGATTGTAGAACCACAGGGTTTTACCGTCAGACACCAGAACGCTTTCATCCGGCTGGGTCATGTGCCAGTTGAACAGATTTGGGCGTTTTACCCACAAATCTCCCTGGCCTTCCTGCACCGCGTTGCCGCTGCCGTCAGTCACTTTTTGCGTGAAGCTGGCGTGGAAACTGCTCACTTTATCCAGTCGGCTTTTAAGGTCGCTGGCTGCATCAGCCCAGACGCTGCTGGCAACAAAACTGGAGAGTAATGCACAGGCGATGGCGATTTTTTTCATTGTTATTCCTTAAAATACGTCTTCCCGATATGGGGGTTCCGTTTCTATTCTGTACCTGCCCGAAGGCAGGCGACAGAAGAATATGCTTAATTTTTGCTGATTTACCCTTCTTTGCAATCGCTGAAGATTACTCAAAAGGCGGTGGCGCCAGCACCTCACGGTTACCGTTGTGCCCCTGTTCGCTCACGATGCCCTGGGCTTCCATCTGCTCAATGATACGCGCCGCGCGGTTGTAACCGATACGGAACTGGCGCTGCACGCCGGAGATGGACGCTTTGCGTTTTTCGGTGACGAAATTGACCGCCTGGTCGAATAACGGATCCAGCTCTTCGCCGCCGTCAAAACCACCGCCGCCACCTTCGTTTTCGCTGTCAGAGGTGATGCCGTCAACATATTGCGGTCGCCCGCGCGCTTTCCAGTCCTGCACAACCGCGTGCACTTCCTGGTCGCGAACAAACGCACCGTGAACACGCACCGGCGAGGTGGAGTTCGGCCCGGAATAGAGCATATCACCCATCCCCAGCAGCGACTCTGCTCCGCCCTGGTCAAGGATAGTACGGGAGTCAATTTTACTCGACACGGTAAACGCGATACGAGTCGGGATGTTTGCCTTAATAAGACCGGTGATTACATCCACGGACGGACGCTGCGTTGCCAGTACCAGGTGGATGCCCGCCGCACGCGCTTTCTGTGCCAGACGCGCAATCAGCTCTTCCACTTTCTTGCCAACGGTCATCATCAGGTCGGCAAATTCATCCACCAGCACCACGATGTAAGGCAGTTTTTCCAGCACCGGATGCTGGGCATCCATGCTGTCACCTGGCTTCCAGTATGGGTCCGGAATCGGACGGCCCATACGCGCCGCCTCGGCGATTTTCTCGTTATAACCGGCCAGGTTACGCACGCCCAGCGCCGACATCAGCTTGTAGCGACGCTCCATTTCATTGACGCTCCAGCGTAATGCGTTGGCGGCGTCCTTCATGTCGGTAACCACTTCCGTTAACAGATGCGGAATGCCTTCGTAGACGGACAGTTCGAGCATTTTTGGGTCGATCATGATGAAACGCACGTCTTCAGGCTGCGCTTTGTAGAGCATACTGAGGATCATGGCGTTCACACCGACCGATTTACCCGAGCCTGTTGTACCCGCAACCAGCAGGTGCGGCATCTTCGCGAGATCGGCAACCACCGGATCGCCGGCGATATCTTTACCCAGCACCACGGTCAGCGGGGACGGGTTGTCGCGGAATTTGGTGTTATCCAGAACTTCACGCAGATAAACGGTCTGGCGTTTCTTGTTTGGCAGCTCAAGGCCAACGTAAGGCTTGCCTGGGATCACTTCCACCACGCGTACCGCCACGGTGGACAGAGAACGCGCCAGGTCGCGGGAGAGGTTAGAAATACGCGCCGCTTTTACGCCCGGTGCCAGGTTCAGTTCGAAACGGGTGATCACCGGGCCCGGTGAGTAGTTCACCACGTCCGCTTTAATGCGGAAGTCAGCCAGACGCGCTTCCACCAGACGGGCCATCTGCTCAAGGGCAAAGGTATCCACCGGCTCGACTTCCGCTGGCGGTGGCGTTAACAGATCCAGCGACGGTAGCGGCGTACTTGGTCGTTGCAGCGGTCGGCTGTCTCCGTTACGCATCAGCAGCGGGTGAATCAGGCTCTCCTGCGGCTGTGGTGCTGGCTGCTGGAACTGTGGCTGAGGCGGTGGAGAAGGTGTCTGCGGCTGCGCATACGCCTGCGGCGCCGGCTGTTGCGGCTGCACGTAAGCCTGTGGTGCAGGCGGCTGACGCACCGGCTCCGCTTCCGGCATTACGCTCGGCGTGAACAGCGGTTCGCTTGGGCCATCATCCACCAGATCTTTCATTGGTGAGAATTCGAAATCCGACAGCGAGAACGGGTTTGCCCCCGAAGGTTGCTCACCGGAATAACGCTGCTGCTGCGTTGCTGCAAACTGGCGCGCCAGCTCCGCTTCGGCCGCATCATCGTCGTCCTGCTGTGAAGGCACGTGATGCTGTGAAGGCACGTCATGCTGATACTCTTCGCCGTAACGCTGATTCTGCTGGGCAGCAAACTGACGCGCAAGCTCATCCTGATGCAGTTCGTCGGCATCATCTTCGTAGTCGGACTCACGGGCTTTTTCTTCCGCCATACGCTGGGAAGGCAGTTTAATGCCATAAGAGGCCAGCTCCCGGCGAGTCGGTACGCGCACGCGGTTAGGGCGCGGCAGCTGTGGACCAATGCCCTCTTTCACCTGAGGACGCGGGGCGCTGTCGGTTGCCGGGCTGAATAGCGGAGCGGACGCGGCAGCGGCTGCCGTTGCCTGCTTCACGGCTTCTGCACCCGACGCAACGGCTGGCGTAGGTTCTACAGGTGGAACGCTGACCGAAGGCGCTTTTGCAACAGGCTCCTGCACCGGCTCGGGCACGGGCTGATACCAGGCGGCAAGCTGCTCGCGCTCACGGGCGCGGCGCTCTTCCACTTCTTCAAAATAGTATAATGGCGGACGGGATGGCTTCGCTTCCTCCACCACTTCGGGTTCAGACACCGGTGCAACGTATGGCTGTTCAGGTACAGCGGGTTCGGGCGTATAAGCCTGATACGGTTGTTGCGGCACGCTGGCAGGCTCAGGCGGCTGATACGGTTGCTGCCACTGTTCCTGCTGCACAGGAATATAACTTTCAGGCTCAGGCGCAATGGTCGGTTCAGGCGTATGGACGCCTGGCGCAGTCTGCCAGTCTACCTGCGGTTGCTGGATCGCGGACTCCGGTGCCGGAACAGGCGAGGACGGCATCACGGCTTCAACAGGCGCAACATGGGCCTGAGCAGCCGTCGTTGCGGCAGCAGCAGCGGCTACCGGTTCAGTCACGGAGTGGCCATTCAGCAGCGGATCGTATTCGTCATACTCTCCCGGCGTGGCTCGATGGCCAGAGAACAGTACGTCATCAGGGTCGACGGCCGCACCGCGATACTCAATCTGCTCGTCTTCATCCATACGTTTGCCGGAGAACAGCGCGGCATCCGTTTTACGGCCTAACGGGTTAGCAAATTTTTCAGCGACGCGCTGGCGGCGCGCCAGAGCACCGCGCAGAATACGCGCGCGGCGAGATTCACGCCGCTGTACAGGCGCCTCGTCTTCCTCTTCGTACTCATCTTCATACTCGTCTTCATCGACCCACGTATCGTCACGACGGGTACGGTTGCTGGCGAACGTCAGCAGCGTCAGAATAAAGCTGCCGATCTTCTCAGCAATGCTCACCCAGGACCAGCCGGTAAACAGCGTCAGGCCCGCCGCCCAGATACAGAGCAGCGCCAGCGTGCCGCCGCTGCTATGAAGCATCGGTTGCAGCGCGGAGCTCAACAGGCTGCCGATCACCCCGCCGGAGGCGAAGTACCAGATATCATCAGCGTTGATCGCCGCCAGCCCACAGGAGGTGAGGATCAGCGCCAGGGCGCCAATCAGGCGCAGCGAAACGGCAAAATAATCGATGTAGTCGTCGTTCTGTCGATGACGCCAGGCAAACCAGCATCCGCCAATAATGATGACGGGAAGGGTATAAGCCATCACTCCGAAAATGAAAAAGAGCGTGTCCGCAAGCCAGGCACCGGGAACGCCACCTAAGTTATGAATAGGCTCATGCCATGCGGTTTGCGACCAGCTGGGATCTGAGGGGTTGAAACTGAGTAAGGCGGCCATCAGCCAGACGGCAAAAAGGGCAATAACAATCAGTAACGCCTCGAGGAGACGACGTCCGCTGCTTAGCTTAGATAATGTGACTTCTTTGTCTTCAGTGTATTCCTGGCTCAAGAAAGGCTCTCCAGGTATCAGGCATGTCCTGCCTGTGTGCTAAAACGGACAACAGCGCCGGGTATCCCCGGCACTGTTGCTGTATGGATTAACAGGAGTGTAATCAAACTACACTGATTTTGCACCTGTTCCGTGTTAGCGCGTCTTAATAACCAGACGATTGCTCTGTTTGACCTCTTCCATCACCACATAAGTACGGGTGTCGTTCACGCCTGGCAGACGCAGCAGGGTTTCACCCAGCAGCTTACGGTAGGCGGACATATCAGGCACACGGGTTTTTAACAGGTAGTCAAAATCACCGGAAACCAGATGACACTCTTGAATTTCTTCAAGTTTTTGTACAGCGGCGTTAAATTGCTCAAACACATCCGGCGCACCACGATTCAGAGTAATCTCAACAAATACCAGAAGTGAGGCATCCAGATAATGCGGGTTTAGCAGAGCCGTATAGCCCTGGATAAAACCCTGTCTTTCCAGTCGACGCACACGCTCAAGGCACGGCGTCGGGGAAAGTCCCACACGTTTTGAAAGCTCGACGTTGGAAATACGCCCATCCTTTTGCAATTCATTAAGAATGTTACGATCGATACGGTCGAGATCTTTGCCAGGGCGCTTCTTGCTATCTACCATTATTATTGTCTCTCTGTATTCCTTCCCTACTCCTGCCTGGACCCTGTGCACATCACTGTTCAGAGCCTGCACCCGTTATTCATCACATCGCCTGGTTATGTATTAGACGCGATGTGGATTCGGGTTCTGCGGTAAGAAGACCGTTGCCCGAAAGCAGTCACAGACATCACGTATGGCGTCTGTCCACACCATGCGTAGATTTCACTGACCCGGTAAAAATGGCATTTACGTGCATGTCTATTCGGCATGCAGTTCATGCGTCTTTTTTTCTTCCTTGAATGTTTTCGCAAAAGCGCAGGGGATTGTCAAAGCAAAACATCGATTTTTAGTACAAGATGCCGGATATTCATTACGGGGGGGTATTAATCATCATTTTATTGCCTTATAAACGCGCGATTTTCAGTAGCAGACGTGATATGACCGTGTCTGATCCATAGGGCGTGACTATTGCATATATCGGAAGCAAAACTGTCGTGCTCTTTTTTTACGGCAACAAATTCCCTACAATCCAGCCCATTGCCTGCCAACAACAATGGGGATCTCATGGGCACGACCAAACACAGTAAGCTGCTAATCCTTGGTTCTGGACCTGCGGGATATACCGCAGCGGTCTATGCTGCACGCGCTAACCTGCAACCGGTACTGATTACCGGGATGGAAAAAGGCGGTCAGCTGACCACCACCACGGAAGTGGAAAACTGGCCGGGCGACCCGAACGACCTGACCGGGCCGCTGCTGATGGAGCGCATGCACGAGCATGCTGCTAAATTCGAAACCGAAATCCTGTTCGACCACATTAATAAAGTGGATTTGCAGAACCGTCCGTTCCGTCTGACCGGCGACAGCGGTGAATACACCTGCGATGCGCTGATCATCGCTACCGGTGCCTCTGCCCGTTATCTCGGTCTGCCGTCTGAAGAAGCATTCAAAGGGCGCGGCGTATCAGCCTGCGCGACCTGCGACGGTTTCTTCTATCGCAACCAGAAAGTTGCGGTGATCGGCGGCGGCAACACCGCTGTGGAAGAAGCGTTGTATCTGGCGAACATCGCCTCAGAAGTACACCTGATCCACCGTCGCGACACCTTCCGCGCCGAGAAGATCCTGATCAAACGCCTGATGGATAAAGTGGCGAGCGGCAACATTGTGCTGCATACCAACCGTACGCTGGAAGAAGTGACCGGCGATCAGATGGGTGTGGCAGGTCTGCGAATTCGTGATACGCAGAACACCGACACCGTCGAAACGCTGGAGGTGGCAGGCCTGTTTGTGGCAATCGGTCACAGCCCGAACACGGCCATTTTCGAAGGCCAACTTGAGCTGGAGAACGGCTACATCAAAGTGCAGTCTGGCATTCACGGCAATGCGACGCAGACCAGCATCCCAGGCGTCTTCGCGGCTGGCGACGTGATGGACCATATTTATCGTCAGGCGATCACCTCTGCGGGCACCGGCTGTATGGCCGCGCTGGACGCAGAACGCTATCTGGACGGACTGGCAGAACAAGGTAAATAATCTTTACAAGTCAGTAACAAACGTAAATAAAGGCGGCCACTGGTCGCCTTTATTTTTGCTCACGTGTAACATGCAGATGTCTAATTTCTTATAACGTCACCTGCAAAGTACGCAATGGAAAAAACCCGTCAACAAGAGTTAACGCGCTGGCTGAAACAGCAAAGCGTTCTGTCCCGCCGCTGGCTTATGATTTCCCGCGTTCTGGGATTTATCAGCGGTCTGTTGATTGTTGCCCAGGCATGGCTGCTGGCCCGCATTCTCAATCATATGATCATGGAGAGCATCCCGCGCGAAGCGCTGCTGCTGCCGTTTATCGTTCTGGTGCTGGTTTTCGTCCTGCGTGCGTGGGTGGTCTGGCTGCGCGAACGGGTTGGGTTCCATGCCGGCCAGCACATCCGCTATGAGATCCGCCGCAAAGTGCTCGACCGGCTTTCGGAAGCCGGGCCTGCGTGGATCCAGGGCAAACCGGCCGGTAGCTGGGCGACGCTGATCCTTGAGCAAATCGACGATATGCACGATTACTATGCGCGTTATCTTCCACAGATGGCGCTGGCAGTGTTTGTGCCTCTGATGATTGTTATCGCCATCTTCCCTGTTAACTGGGTAGCGGCTCTGATCCTGATGGGAACCGCCCCGCTCATCCCGCTGTTTATGGCGATGGTCGGCATGGGCGCGGCAGATGCTAACCGTCGCAACTTCCTTGCGCTGGGTCGGTTGAGCGGTCATTTCCTGGACCGTCTGCGCGGAATGGAAACCCTGCGGATCTTTGGTCGTGGTGAAGCGGAAACCGAAAACATTCGCCTGGCGTCGCAGGATTTTCGTCAGCGCACCATGGAAGTGTTGCGCATGGCCTTCCTTTCTTCCGGCGTGCTCGAGTTCTTTACCTCCCTGTCGATTGCGCTGGTGGCGGTTTACTTTGGCTTCTCCTACCTCGGCGCGCTGGACTTTGGCCACTACGGTACGGCGGTCACGCTTTCCGCCGGGTTCCTGGCGCTGATCCTGGCCCCGGAGTTTTTCCAGCCGCTTCGCGATCTCGGCACCTTTTACCATGCCAAAGCGCAGGCGGTGGGTGCTGCCGACAGCCTGAAAACCTTTATGGAAACGCCGCTGGCACATCCGGAGCGTGGTGAGGTGACGCTGAATACGAACGATCCGGTGACCATTGAAGCACAGGATTTTTCTGTTCTGTCGCCTGAAGGCAAAGTGCTGGCCGGCCCGCTGAACTTTACCCTGCCTGCCGGGCAACGTGTGGTGCTGGTGGGTACCAGCGGCTCAGGTAAAAGCTCATTGTTGAATGCGCTGTCAGGTTTTATGGCGTACACCGGATCGCTGCGTATCAACAAAACGGAGCTGCGCGAGCTCGATCCTGATGCCTGGCGTAAACAGCTAAGCTGGGTGGGTCAAAACCCTCAGCTGCCTGCCCCGACGCTGCGCGAGAATGTGCTGCTGGCAAGGCCGGATGCACGTGACGATGAGCTGCAATCGGTCCTCGACCGCGCCTGGGTCAGCGAGTTTTTGCCGCTGCTTGCGCAGGGTGTCGATACCGTCATTGGCGATCAGTCTGCCGGGCTGTCAGTGGGCCAGGCACAGCGCGTCGCGGTTGCCCGTGCGCTGCTGAACCCCTGTTCGTTAATGCTGCTGGACGAACCCGCCGCCAGCCTGGACGCTCACAGCGAGCAGCGCGTGATGGATGCGCTTAACGCAGCCTCACGCCAGCAAACTACCCTGATGGTGACCCACCAGCTGGAAGGTATTGCCGACTGGGATCAGATCTGGGTGATGGAAAACGGACACATTGTTGAGCAAGGCGATTACGCCGCGCTTGTTGCCGCGCAGGGGCCCTTTGCGACCCTGCTGGCGAACCGTCAGGAGGATATCTGATGCGCGCCCTGCTTCCCTATCTTGCTTTGTATAAACGCCACAAATGGATGCTGACGCTCGGGATCGTACTGGCGATTATCACTCTGCTCGCCAGCATCGGCCTGCTTACGCTTTCTGGCTGGTTCCTCTCCGCGTCTGCGGCCGCAGGCTTTGCCGGGCTATACAGCTTTAACTACATGCTGCCTGCCGCCGGGGTGCGCGGCACGGCGATTACGCGAACTGCCGGGCGCTACTTCGAACGCCTGGTCAGCCACGACGCGACCTTCCGCGTGCTGCAACACCTGCGTATTTATACGTTCAGCAAATTGCTGCCCCTCTCCCCTGCCGGGCTGGCACGTTTTCGGCAGGGCGAATTACTCAACCGCGTAGTTGCGGATGTGGATACGCTGGATCACCTCTATCTGCGCGTCATCTCGCCCATGGTGGGCGCGTTTGTGGTGATTGTCGTGGTCACGCTGGGGTTGAGTTTCCTGGATGTTCCCATCGCACTGACGCTCGGCGGCATCATGCTGATGACGCTGATTATTCTGCCGCCCCTGTTTTATCGTGCAGGTAAAACCACCGGGGAAAACCTGACGCGTCTGCGCGGGGAATACCGCCAGCAGCTCACCTCCTGGTTGCAGGGTCAGGCCGAGCTCACCATTTTTGGTGCCAGCAAGCGCTACCGCACCCGTATGGAAAATACGGAACTGAACTGGCATGAAGCCCAGCGTCGCCAGTCTGAACTGACCGCGTTTTCTCAGGCGCTGATGATGTTAATCGGTGGGTTTGCCGTTATCGCCATGCTCTGGATGGCCTCCGGTGGCGTGGGCGGTAACCCGCAGCCTGGCCCGCTGATTGCGCTGTTTGTTTTCTGTGCCCTGGCAGCCTTCGAAGCCTTAGCCCCGGTCACCGGCGCCTTTCAGCATCTCGGCCAGGTGATTGCCTCTGCGCTGCGCATTACGGATATTGCAGAGCAGGAGCCGGAAGTGAAGTTCAGCGCGGGTCAAACCGCTGTGCCGGAGCAGGTCGCGCTGACGCTCAGCAACGTCACCTTCGCCTACGACAAGCAGGCGCAAAACGCGCTGGAAGACATCAGCCTTTCTGTTGATGCCGGGCAGCGCATTGCGATCCTTGGCCGTACGGGATGTGGCAAATCGACGCTTCTGCAACTCCTCACGCGCGCCTGGGACCCGCAGCAGGGCGAGATTCGGTTTAACGACCTTCCGCTGTCTGATTATAGCGAAGCGGCCTTGCGTAAAACCGTCAGCGTCGTGCCCCAGCGTGTGCACCTGTTCAGCGCTACGCTGCGCGATAATCTTCTTCTGGCGGCACCGGACGCCTCTGACGATACGCTGCGGGCGATGCTGGAACAGGTTGGGCTGCACAAGCTGCTTGAGGACGACGGGTTGAACAGCTGGCTGGGTGAAGGGGGCCGACAGCTTTCCGGCGGCGAACTGCGTCGTCTGGCCATCGCGCGCGCCTTGCTGCACGATGCGCCGCTGATGTTGCTGGATGAACCGACAGAAGGTCTGGATGCGACAACCGAGAGTCAAATTCTTGATTTACTGACAAAGGTGATGAAAGGCAAAACCGTGCTGATGGTCACTCACCGTCTGCGCGGGCTGGTGAATTTCGATCGAATAATTGTGATGGACAACGGACACATAATTGAGCAAGGTAATCACGCAGAGCTGCTGGCAAAACAGGGTCGCTACTACCAGTTTAAACAGCGCCTGTAGACTATATTTGTAGCGTCCTCTCTCGCGTACTGGAGTTCTGTTGTCATGCGCCTGGTGCAGCTTTCTCGCCATAATATTGCGTTCCCTTCTCCGGAGGGGGCGCTGCGTGAACCTAACGGATTGCTGGCTTTGGGCGGCGATCTCAGCCCGGCGCGTCTCTTAATGGCTTACCAGCGCGGCATCTTCCCGTGGTTTTCTCCCGGCGACCCGATTTTATGGTGGTCTCCGGACCCGCGAGCCGTGCTGTGGCCCGGGCAGTTTCACCTGAGCCGCAGCATGAAACGTTTTCACGCAAATTCGCCCTATCGCGTCACGCTCAATCACGCCTTCGGGCAGGTAATCGAAGGCTGCGCTGAAGATCGTCATGAAGGCACCTGGATAACCCGCGATATCATTATCGCCTACCACCAGCTTCATGAGCTGGGCTACGCGCACTCCATCGAAGTATGGAAAGATGATGACCTCGTTGGGGGAATGTACGGGGTGGCGCAGGGCACGCTTTTCTGCGGCGAGTCGATGTTCTCCCGCGCCACGAATGCGTCGAAAACCGCGCTGCTGGTTTTTAGCCAGGAATTTGCCCAACGCGGCGGACAACTGATGGATTGTCAGGTGCTGAATGAGCACACCGCCTCGCTCGGCGCGGTTGAAATTTCCCGCCGACGCTATATCGAACACCTTGAACAGTGCCGACAGGAGACTCTTCCGCGCGATTTTTGGGTTCCCAGAATGCTCTTTATGCCCAATGCCTAAATGTTTTCCGCATATTTTTTATGAGGGTGTTATAATTACGCCGCAGAGTAGCTTCTGCCTGTTGCCCCGCCGCCGTTTGGGACCCTCGCTTCAGATAACGTCCTGACGTTTATCCTGTCGTATCCCCTTTACGAATGCGCTTTCCGTTCGGTTGTACCGTGACGCTTGGGCAATACGCTGAAATTGTTTTGCTGCGTTTTAAACGCGCAATTCTTTACTTAATTGATGAATTTCGGCATTATCTTGCCGGTTCAAAACTTGGTAGTGATACCCCAGAGGATTAGATGGCCAAAGAAGACAATATTGAAATGCAGGGTACCGTACTTGATACGTTGCCTAATACCATGTTTCGCGTAGAACTGGAAAACGGTCACGTGGTAACTGCGCACATCTCCGGTAAAATGCGCAAAAACTATATCCGCATTTTGACGGGCGACAAAGTGACTGTTGAACTGACCCCGTACGACCTGAGCAAAGGCCGCATTGTCTTCCGTAGTCGCTAATTGTTTTCGCCTGTAATGGCAGATGAATATTTAAAAGGTCGGGACAATCCCGGCCTTTTTTATTTATGGCCTTAGTGTGGCTGTGTCGGCAGATGTATTGTCATGCACGGGTTCATGGGTACGATTAAATCTTCAGCTATCGCGTGGGTAATGTCATGCAACAGTCCCGTCAGGTGCGGCAACATATCGCGGTCAAAATGCGAAACCAGCAGCACGTGGTTTAACGCCCGGCAGTAGTCACATTTCGTTTCTGTATCTTCCAGCAACCACTCTTTTTGTCGCGGCTGTTCCGCTTCGTCCTCAAATTCCACCACCTGAAAATCACGCATGGATTCTGTGAGGCCGGATTTTACCTCTTCCAGATAAGCTCCGAGACAGCGGCAAACGGGCTGCGTTTGTGGGAGCGAATGACAGTCGAGCAGGATTTCAGTGAGCAGGTTACAGCGTTCGGCAAGAGTTGGGAGAGCGGGGTTGAGGGAGAGTTCGGTGTAGAGCTGGGCGAAGCTATTAATATTAGTCATATGTAATCCTTTATGCACGCAAGATTGTCTGTGCACACACTTTCAGGACGCCAATCCCGGCACCCGATTTTGCAGGTGCGACGCCATTTTATTACTGTAGATTTATCCAGCAACTGACTTCGAAAGAAACTGGAAAGCGCCTCGCAAAATTCCTCTGCGGCCTGATGCCCTCACCCCAGCCCTCTCCCACTGGGAGAGGGAGCAAACAAAAAAAACGGCAACCGAAGTTGCCGTTTTGCTTTTACCTTTCAACTCAGTGAGCCGCTTCCGGCTTGTGCTTCGCCGCGCTCTGGAAATCGTACGTCAGCTCGTTCTTCGCCTGATCCAGCGCCACGGTCACCTGGCCGCCGTCAACCAGCGACCCAAACAGCAGTTCGTTCGCCAGCGGTTTCTTCAGGTTGTCCTGAATCACGCGCGCCATCGGACGGGCACCCATCGCACGGTCGTAGCCTTTCTCAGCCAGCCAGTTGCGGGCCTCCTGGCTCACTTCCAGCGACACGCCTTTCTGATCCAGCTGAACCTGCAGCTCGACGATGAACTTATCCACCACCTGATGGATCACCTCGGTAGACAGGTGATCGAACCAGATAATGTTGTCCAGACGGTTACGGAACTCCGGCGTGAAGATCTTCTTGATCTCCTCCATCGCATCGGTGCTGTTATCCTGATGGATCAGGCCGATGGATTTGCGCTCGGTTTCACGCACCCCGGCGTTGGTGGTCATCACCAGTACCACGTTGCGGAAATCGGCCTTGCGCCCGTTGTTATCGGTCAGCGTCCCGTTGTCCATCACCTGCAACAGGATGTTGAACACGTCCGGGTGCGCTTTCTCGATTTCATCGAGCAGCAGGACCGCGTGCGGATGCTTGATCACCGCGTCGGTGAGCAGGCCGCCCTGGTCAAAGCCCACGTAGCCCGGAGGCGCACCAATCAAACGGCTGACGGTGTGACGCTCCATATACTCGGACATATCAAAGCGCAACAGCTCAATGCCCAGCGCTTTGGAGAGCTGCACCGTTACCTCGGTTTTACCCACACCGGTCGGGCCGGCGAACAGGAAGGAACCGACAGGCTTGTGGTCATGCCCCAGGCCAGCACGGGCCATCTTAATCGCTTCGGTTAAGGCCTCAATAGCTTTATCCTGACCAAAGACCAGCATTTTCAGGCGATTGCCGAGGGTGCGCAGCGTATCACGGTCGCTCTGAGAGACGCTCTTCTCAGGGATACGTGCGATACGGGCCACCACGGACTCGATATCCGCTACGTTCACGGTTTTCTTACGCTTGCTCGCTGGCATCAGGCGCGCACGCGCACCCGCTTCATCAATCACGTCGATCGCTTTATCCGGCAGATGACGATCGTTAATGTATTTCACCGCCAGCTCCACCGCCGCACGCACCGCTTTCGCGGTGTAACGCACGTCGTGGTGCGCTTCGTACTTGGTTTTCAGACCGTTGATGATCTGCACCGTTTCGTCAACCGACGGCTCGGTAACGTCGATTTTCTGGAAACGACGCGCCAGCGCACGATCCTTCTCAAAGATGTTGCTGAACTCCTGGTACGTCGTAGAGCCCATCACGCGGATCTTGCCGCTGGAGAGCAGCGGTTTGATCAGGTTGGCGGCATCTACCTGACCACCGGAAGCCGCGCCTGCGCCGATGATAGTGTGGATCTCATCGATAAACAGGATGCTGTTGGTGTCCTGCTCCAGCTGTTTTAACAGCGCTTTGAAACGTTTTTCAAAATCACCGCGGTATTTGGTGCCCGCCAGCAGCGAGCCGATATCCAGTGAGTAGATGGTGCAGTCGGCAATCACTTCCGGCACGTCGCCCTGCACAATGCGCCAGGCCAGACCTTCGGCAATCGCGGTTTTACCCACGCCAGATTCCCCCACCAGCAGCGGGTTATTCTTACGGCGACGGCACAGCACCTGGATGGCACGCTCCAGCTCTTTGTCGCGGCCAATCAGCGGGTCGATACCGCCAACGCGAGCAAGCTGGTTAAGGTTGGTGGTGAAGTTTTCCATACGATCCTCCCCGCCTGCTTGCTCTTCATTGCTGTTGATCTGTCCGCTGGGATCCGATGCCTGGTTAGGCTCGTCTTTTCGCGTTCCGTGAGAGATGAAGTTGACCACGTCGAGCCGGCTGACTTCGTGTTTACGCAGCAGGTAGGCCGCCTGGGACTCCTGCTCACTGAAGATGGCGACCAGCACATTGGCGCCCGTCACTTCGCTACGTCCGGAAGACTGGACGTGGAAAACCGCGCGCTGCAGCACGCGCTGGAAGCTGAGCGTCGGCTGTGTGTCGCGCTCTTCTTCACTGGCTGGCAGCACCGGTGTGGTTTGTTCGATGAAGGCTTCGAGTTCCTGACGTAGCGCCACCAGATCCACGGAGCAGGCTTCCAGCGCTTCGCGGGCAGATGGGTTGCTAAGCAGTGCGAGCAGCAAATGCTCGACGGTCATAAACTCATGTCGGTGCTCACGCGCTCTGGCGAAAGCCATGTTTAAACTGAGTTCCAGTTCTTGATTGAGCATAGGCACCTCCCCCAATTTTATGCCTTATCAGGCCTTTTCCAGCGTACACAGCAACGGATGCTCGTTCTCCCTTGCATAGTCGTTCACCATCGCTACTTTGGTTTCCGCTACTTCGGCAGTAAAGATGCCGCAGATCGCTTTGCCACGATAATGAACGGTAAGCATCAGTTGCGTTGCACGTTCAACATCATAAGAAAAGAACTTTTGTAGCACGTCAATAACAAATTCCATCGGCGTGTAATCATCGTTCATTAACATAACTTTATACATAGATGGCGGTTTTAGCGCGTCGCGCACTTTATCTTCCGCCAGCTGGTCAAAATCCAGCCAATCGTTGGTCTTACCCATTATGCATAACCACTTTGAATCTACCTCAGATGTTAGATAACAATCATCTATTACTGTCATCCGCGATGTCTGTCACAAACTGTTGCAATAGCGTTAACTGCCTCAAATTTTGGTTGATTATTGTCCCAACTCCAGCGCCAAACGCTTGACGGCTTCTTCCGTTTCTCTAAATTGTACAAGCGTGAGTTGGCGAGGTTTTGAACAGCCCCCACTCCACCACCGGTTCATTCCATCTTAATTTATAAGATTTACGAAGGATGTCGAAGCATGGAAATGGGTACTGTTAAGTGGTTCAACAACGCCAAGGGGTTTGGCTTCATTTGCCCCGAAGGCGGCGGCGAGGATATCTTCGCTCACTATTCCACCATTCAGATGGATGGTTACAGGACGCTCAAAGCCGGGCAGTCCGTCCGGTTCGATGTACACCAGGGGCCAAAAGGCAATCATGCCAGTCTGATCGTCCCCGTTGAAGCAGAAGCGGTTGCATAGCTCTCTGATTCATTGTGTACACCCTGCAGGCAAAATGCCAGCCCGATCGGCTGGCATTTTTATTTTCGGGTTATTCGCGCGCCAGCGCATCCACCGGATCCAGCCGCGCCGCGTTTCGCGCCGGTAGCCAGCCGAACAGAATACCGGTGAAGGTGGAACATAAAAACGCCGTCAGGATCGCCATCGGCGAGAAGCCAATCTCCCAGCCCGGTAAGAAGAGCTGGAGCGCAAAGGCGATCATCATCGAGAGCGCAATCCCCATCGCACCGCCCACCAGACACACCAGCACCGCTTCAATCAAAAATTGCTGCAGCACGTCGCTGGCTCTGGCTCCGACCGCCATGCGGATGCCGATCTCCCGCGTACGTTCGGTCACCGACACCAGCATAATGTTCATCACCCCTATCCCGCCGACGACCAGCGAAATCACCGCCACCAGCGTCAGGAACAGCTGAAGAGTACGTGTGGTCTTTTCCGCCGTTTTCAAGAGGCCATCCATATTCCAGGTGAAGAAATCCTTTTTCCCGTGGCGCAGGGTTAACAGCCGCTCCAGCTGCTGTTCCGCCAGCCCGCTGTCGTAGCCCTCCTTCACTCGAACGGTAATAGAGTTAAGCCATGACTGCCCCATGATGCGCCCGGAAATGGTGGTGTACGGCAGCCAGACGCGCAGGATTTTACTGCTGCCGAACATCGACTGCTTCTCTTCCGCCACGCCGATCACCGTCGCTGGCATGTTGCCTACGAGGATCACTTCCCCCACCACATTGGTCTTATTCGGGAACAGCTGCCTGCGGGAGTTAGCGTCTAACACCACCACCTGCGCCCTGCCCGCCAGCTGTTCAGCGTTGAAGGTCGCCCCTTCGCTGAAGGTCATGCCGTAGACGTTGAAGTAATCTCCGCTGACGCCGTTAGCGCTGGCCGCCACGTCGATGTTGCCGTAGCGCAGACGCAGGTTTTGCGAGACGGCAGGCGTGGCGGAGTTCACCCACGGCTGCTTCTGAATAGCCGCCAGATCGTCGTACTTCAGCGCCTGCTGATACTGCGGCTCGTCGTCGCCAAAATCTTTGCCGGGGTAAACGTCGATGGTGTTAGTCCCGATGGCGCGAATATCTGCCAGCACCAGCTGTTTCGCCGCATCGCCCACCACCACAATCGACACCACTGAGGCAATACCAATAATGATGCCAAGCATGGTCAGCAGAGTGCGCATTTTGTTGGCCGCCATCGCCAGCCAGGCCATGGTCAGCGCCTCGCGGAAACCGCTGGAAAACTGGCCCCAGCCGGTTGCGGCCGGCAGCGGCTCTTTCGGCGCCGCCGCTCTGGACTGACGTGGCGGCGGGTTGCTGACCAGCTCGCCGTCGTGGATCTCGATAATGCGTTCCGCCTGCGCTGCCACCTGCGGATCGTGGGTGACGATAATCACCGTATGCCCCTGATCGCGAAGCTGATGCAGGATCGCCATCACCTCTTCACCGGAATGGCTGTCGAGCGCACCGGTTGGCTCATCGGCGAGGATCACCTGCCCACAGTTCATCAGCGCGCGGGCAATACTCACGCGTTGCTGCTGACCGCCGGAAAGCTGCGAAGGCTGATAATCAACACGCTCCGCCAGCCCAAGACGCGTTAATAGCGCCTTCGCGCGTTCGAGGCGTTTTTTGCGCTCGACGCCCGCATACACCGCCGGCACTTCCACATTCTGCGCCGCGCTCAGGTGTGAAAGCAGATGGTAACGCTGGAAGATAAAGCCAAAATGCTCGCGACGCAGCTTCGCCAGCGCGTCGCCGTCCAGGGTGGAAACATCCGTCCCGGCCACGCGATAGGTGCCGCTGGTAGGCTTATCCAGACAGCCGAGAATGTTCATCAGCGTTGATTTACCCGAGCCCGATGCCCCGACAATCGCCACCATTTCACCGGCTTCAACGCGCAGGGAGATGCCTTTCAGCACCTCCACCGGCCCGTCGCCGGACGGATAGCTGCGACGAATGTCATTCAGCTCAAGCAGCGCCGTCATTGCGCGGCTCCAGGCAGGCTTTCGCTGGTGACCACTTCCTCACCCTCTTCCAGCCCTTTTACCACCACCACGTCGGTGTCGTTACGTGCGCCAATCACCACTTCCCGCTCGCGGGTTTCACCGTTGCGCAGCACCTTAACTTTGTAGCGATTATCCCCGGCGGATTCGCCCAGCGCGGAGAGCGGAACCGTCAGCACGTTTTTCACGCCGGTCAGCTGGATATGCACCTGAGCGGTCATGTCCAGACGCAGCACGCCCTGCGGGTTTGGCACCTCAAAACGCGCATAGTAGAAGATGGCGTCGTTGACCTTCTCCGGCGTCGGCAGGATATCTTTCAGCACCCCTTCATAGCGGGTTTGCGGATCGCCCAGCACCGTAAACCAGGCTTTCTGCCCCGGCTTAAGGTGAATGACGTCCGCTTCAGATACCTGGGCTTTCACCAGCATGGTGCTCATATCCGCCAGGGTCAGGATGTTCGGCGCCTGCTGCGCGGCGATGACCGTCTGGCCTTGCAGGGTGGTTATCTGCGTCACTTCCCCGGCCATTGGCGCAACGATTTGCGTGTAATCGAGGTTGGTTTTCGCCGTATCCAGCGAGGCCTGATTCCGCTTGATTTGCGCATCGATGGTGCCAATCTGCGCCTGCTTCACCGCCAGCTCCGTGGCGGCTGTGTCCAGATCCTGTTTCGAGATGGCCTGCGTTTTCGCCAGCGCCTGCTGGCGCGACAGGGTGACCTGAGCGAGATTACGCTCCGCCTGAGCCTGAGCGCGCTGCGCGCGCAACTCCATCAGCGTCGCTTCCACTTCGCGGATCTGGTTTTGCGCCTGCTCAGGATCGATCACGCCCAGCAACTGGCCTTTTTTAACCTTATCGCCAATCTCAACCGACAGGGTTTTAAGCTGACCGCTGACCTGCGCGCCCACGTCAACCTTACGCAGGGCATCCAGCTTCCCCGTCGCCAGCACGTTTTGTTGCAGCTCGCCCGGACGAACAATCAGCGTTTGATACTGTGGTACCGGCGCGTTCAGTACCTTCCATAACCAGAATCCGCCTGCTAACACCACTACCGCCAGCAGCAGAAACAGCTTTCTGCGTTTTCCCTTCAGGTTCATAAATATTCCAAATAATTGTTCTGGCTATCATCACCGTTGATTTTATCTAAACCACTCCTCAACGAAACCCCCGATCCCCGTTATCGTCGGGAATTGTTTACCCGATGTTGATAAAGCGCCTGCTGAAATAGCGAAATTCCACCAGAAGCAGGATCTAACATGTCTTCCATCGTCGATACACCTTATTCAACGCTGTCCCAGCCTAAATCGGGCTGGCAACTGTTTAAAAGCCTGGCATCGGGTTCCCTCACGCCGGGGCTGGCGTGGCAAAATCCGGCCTATCGACGTAAGTTTATGTTGCGCTCGCTGGCAACGCCGTTCACCACTGCGCGCCTGCTCGGAAACCTTGCAAAACAGCCCCGTCTGATGCAGATCCTGCGCGTGCAGCCCGGCCTGCCGTGCCGCCTGCACCGACCGTGGCTGACCGTCAATATGGGCCGTCAGAATACGCTGGACGCATTGGACAATCACTATCAGATGATGAGCCGCCATCTTCCGGCGTCACTGCTGAACGGCTACCTTTCCAGCCAGGGCATCACGCTGGTGACGTTAACGGGCAAAGAGGAGCAGCAGTTTAGCGTTCGCCTGAGCGCGGATGCGTTTCTGGACAAAGAAGGGGAAGCGACCCTCACTTTTTGTGACCACCAGAACACGGTGCTGGCCGAGCTGACCTTTACGCTGTGCAAATACCAGGGCAAGTCAACGCTCTTCATCGGCGGAATGCAGGGGGCGAAAGCGCATGTCCCGCACGAGCACATTCAGCTGGCGACCAAAGCCTGTCACGGACTGTTCCCAAAACGTCTGCTGGTTGAAGCGGTCATGACGCTGGCAGGCGCCTTCCCCGTCGAGCAGATCCTCGCGGTGAGTAACGCCACCCACATCTACCGCAGCTGGCGCTATCGCAAGAAAAAAGAGGGAAAATTGCTGGCTGACTATGACAGCTTCTGGCGCTCCCTTGGCGGACAGCAGCAGGAGAACGGCAACTTTGCCCTGCCACTGAACATGCCACGCAAACCGATGGAAGAGATTGCGAGTAAAAAACGGTCCGAGTACCGCCGCCGCTATATCCTGCTTGATAGCCTGCTCCAACAGGTATCGCAGGCGACTGCCCGTTAATCGGCTCTCCCGCGTGCCAGCCAGAGGACGCGGGAGAACATTTTACGCAGCAGCGTGGGCACCGACTCCACGCCCCGCCTGCCCGCTTCCGTCGCGACTTCAATGGCCAAATCCGGTTTTGACGACCGATGGATAGCTTTGGCGATCACCCGACGCATATTCATGGGCACATCCACCGGGATCATCGCCACGCGGTGAAAGACGTCGTCAAATCCCTGGCGGTACATAAAGTGCTCCATGTCCATCGCGGGCAACGTGGTCAGATGTTCCCGCTCCTCTTCACGATCGTTATTGAGCAGGCTGCGCACGGTCGCCGCATATTTTTTACCCGCCTCATCGCCATCCACCAGCACGTGCCACTCTATCCCCATCCGGCGCGCAAATTTGATCAGCGGCTTTAAGCCAGACTGAGCAAATTCGATCACTTTGATCCCTTCGGCATCAAAGTGGTGTCCGCACTGGCGAGCCAGCTCGTTTATCACCCAAGTTTCGGTTTCCCCTTCCACCAGCAACCAGCAACGGGCAAACAGGGAAGAGGCACGGTTAAAACGGATATGAAACGCAATGCGTCGGCCATCTTCGGCATTTAACCCGCCGGGCCCGAGCCGGTAGGCGGTGACCCGCGAGGATTCACGCACCAGGCGGCAGACATACTCCACCGGCGTCAGGGAGAGCAGCTCGCCGGAATTCGTGGTGGTGACACGCTGCAACGGCAGCAGATTAAGAAGATGCCACGCCACGGAAAGCATAATCGGGTGCAGCCGCGTTTCCGGATCTTCCACCAGCAGCAGCGGGCGCGCGTCCCGATCCAGGCGCACCGTCCCTTTCGCCTGTAAAAGCGTGGAGAATAATCCCAGCAGGATCACCCGATGCGTGCGCCCGCTGGGGCGGTCGATCATGCGGTTGATAATATCGAGATAGCGCCAGCTTCGTTGCTCGTCGTGCGAGCGGCGGCGCATCAGGCGGTGGCGCGCCTGCCCCGTTCCCTGCTCAGAGAAGTAGTGCTCCAGCAGTTGCACCATGGCAGACAGCCCCTGACGGATCTGGCCGTCGGTGAGGTTCTGCGGCCGCGAGACCAGTTCACGGGCGAGGAAATCCAGCTCGCGGGCGGTTACTTCCACCTCGGGCATATTCGGTACGGTGCCGTTACGGATCCGCCGCATAAAGCGCGCGTCTCGTAAGCGCAACACGGGGGAGAGGCGAATAAGATGGCGGGCAAGCTCGTCAATATTATCGAGCGGGATCGGATTCCCATTCTCATCAAGAAATTCACGCAGGGTTAATACCCCGTCGTTTTGCGCCATTTCGCCCTCAAGGCGATAGAAAATACGCTGGAACCCATCTTCACAGGGCACCCAGCAGGGCGACATAGGGCGAAAACGACGCACGCGATGGCGACCGGGCTCGGATTCGCGGAAGGTCAGAATGATATGCAGGTGTTTCTCGCGCCCGTTGACATCCCCCGGCGGAAACCAGAAGTCATCATGGACGAAGTGGTACAAGTTCTCTTCGGGCGAAAGCAGCAGCGTCAGGGCATCCAGCAGGCTGGATTTACCCCAGGCGTTTTCGCCTATCAGGACGTTGTTCTGTTCCAGTTGCAGCGACAGGCGGTTAATCCCGCGAAACCCGACAATCTCCACACGTTCGAGTAGCATACATCCCCCGCATTTCGGCCACTTTTTCCTTCAAGTTATCAGCAGTATAGCGGCAGGCTGTAGGTCACGACAGCAGAATATACGCCCCCTTAAATATTGGGCTATGCTCTAATTACCTCCGTTCTGAACAAGGATTGACATCACATTGCCTTAAATCAAATTTAGTGAATTTATTTGAGTGGCGAAGGGATGTTGATGGTTTCAAAATACTGGCTCTTTGAGTCGTCATCCCTTTATGGCGATATAACCCGCGCGCAGGAATGGGCGCGGACGTTTATTATTGAGGTGGTTATGTTCAGAAAATTAGCGGCAGAATGCTTTGGTACATTCTGGCTGGTGTTTGGTGGCTGCGGTAGCGCAGTACTGGCAGCCGCATTTCCGGAATTAGGTATTGGATTTGTCGGCGTCGCGCTGGCATTCGGTTTAACCGTATTAACCATGGCATTCGCCGTGGGGCATATTTCCGGCGGTCATTTCAACCCGGCCGTCACGTTAGGTTTATGGGCGGGCGGACGTTTCCCGGCGAAAGATATTATTGGCTATATTATTGCCCAGGTTATTGGCGGTATTATTGCCGCGGCGGTGTTGTACGTCATTGCCAGCGGAAAAGCCGGGTTTGACGCCGCGGCCAGCGGATTTGCGTCAAACGGCTTCGGCGAACACTCTCCAGGCGGCTACTCAATGCTGTCTGCTATCGTGATTGAAATTGTGCTCACCGCAGGTTTCCTGTTGGTGATCCACGGCGCAACGGACAAATACGCGCCTGCGGGCTTTGCCCCCATTGCTATTGGTCTGGCGCTGACGCTTATCCACCTGATCTCCATCCCGGTGACCAATACCTCCGTTAACCCGGCACGCAGCACCGCGGTGGCTATTTTCCAGGGCGGCTGGGCGCTTGAACAGCTGTGGCTGTTCTGGGTGATGCCAATTATTGGCGGTATTCTGGGCGGCGTGCTGTATCGCACCCTGCTGGAAAAACGCGATTAATTAAGTGCGGCCTGTAATGTCGGGTGGCGCTAAAGCTTACCCGACCTACGTGAGTGTGCACTTTGTAGGCCGGGTAAGGCGCAGCCGCCACCCGGCTTTCTTTTGCCGCTTTACTGTACAGCCTTTATTGGGTAGTGTCTCTGGCGCTTAAATGATACTCAAAAGGACCGGCTGTTCATGTTCTCAGGACTCCTCATCATTCTTCTGCCCCTGATTGTGGGCTACCTTATTCCGCTGCGTCATGAATCAGCCTTAAAGCTTATTAATCGTTTTCTCAGCTGGATTGTTTACGTCATTCTGTTCTTTATGGGGATCAGCCTGGCCTTCCTGGATAATCTGGCGACGAACTTGCTTTCCATCCTGCATTATTCTGCGGTTACGGTAGTGGTTATTCTGCTGTGCAATATTGCCGCGCTGTTCTGGCTGGAACGCACTATTCCCTGGAAAAATCACCACCATCAGGAAAAGCTTCCCTCCCGAATTGCGATGGCGCTGGAATCATTAAAGCTGTGCGGCGTGGTGGTGCTCGGTTTTTTACTGGGGCTAACCGGATGGGCTTTTTTACAGCACGCTACGGAAGCCAGCGAATATACGCTGATTTTCCTGCTCTTCCTGATCGGTATTCAGTTGCGAAATAATGGCATGACGCTGAAACAGATTGTCCTGAACCGCCGGGGCATGATGGTTGCCGTTATCGTTGTGGCCAGCTCAATGGCGGGGGGAGTGATTAACGCCTTTATTCTCGATCTGCCGCTGAAAACCAGCCTGGCAATGGCATCCGGTTTTGGCTGGTATTCGCTCTCCGGTATTCTGCTGACCGAATCGTTTGGTCCGGTGATCGGCAGCGCCGCCTTCTTTAACGATCTGGCGCGCGAGCTGATAGCCATCATGCTGATCCCCGGCCTGGTACGCCGCAGCCGCTCTACCGCGCTGGGCCTGTGCGGGGCCACCTCAATGGACTTTACTCTGCCGGTGTTACAGCGCTCGGGAGGTCTGGAGATGGTTCCTGCCGCTATTGTACACGGCTTTATTCTGAGCCTGCTGGTCCCCATTCTGATGGCGTTCTTCTCAGCCTGATACTGCTTTGGCGGTAGTGAACCTGCCGCCAAAATTGCGCTAAATCAATAACCCTCCACTTAGTATAAGAAAGCACTTTTCTCCGTTGTGGCACAGGCATAACCTTAAACATGTATCTCACATATAACTTTAACAGGTGTGATTATGTTTTGTGTGCAATGTGAACAAACCATCCGTACCCCGGCAGGCAACGGCTGCTCTTACGCGCAGGGTATGTGCGGCAAAACCGCAGAAACGTCCGATCTCCAGGACCTGCTGATTGCGGCGCTGCAAGGCTTATCCGCCTGGGCCTTCAAGGCCCGTGAATATGGCCTTGTCGATCACTATGTCGACAGCTTTGCGCCGCGCGCATTTTTCTCCACGCTGACTAACGTTAACTTCGATTCGCCACGCATTGTGGGCTATGCCCGCGAAGCGATTGCCCTGCGTGAAGCCCTGAAAGCGCAATGCCTGAATGCCGACGCCAGCGCCCGCGTGGACAACCCGATGGCGGAACTACAGCTGGTGAGCGACGACCTGGGCGAGCTACAGCGTCAGGCCGCCGAATTTACTCCCAATAAAGACAAAGCGGCGATTGGCGAGAACATCCTCGGCCTGCGCCTGCTGTGCCTGTACGGTCTGAAAGGTGCTGCGGCGTATATGGAGCACGCGCACGTACTCGGCCAGTACGACAACGACATTTATGCCCAGTACCACAAAATCATGGCATGGCTGGGCACCTGGCCTTCCGACATGAACGCCCTGCTGGAATGCTCGATGGAAATCGGCCAGATGAACTTCAAAGTGATGAGCATTCTGGATGCCGGTGAAACCAGCACCTACGGCCACCCAACGCCGACGCAAGTCAACGTCAAAGCGACCGAAGGTAAATGCATCCTGATCTCTGGCCACGACCTGAAAGATCTCTACAACCTGCTGAAGCAGACCGAAGGCACCGGCGTTAACGTTTATACCCACGGCGAAATGCTCCCCGCGCACGGCTACCCGGAACTGCGTAAATTTAAGCATCTGATCGGTAACTACGGCAGCGGCTGGCAGAACCAGCAGGTGGAGTTCGCCCGCTTCCCTGGCCCAATCGTCATGACCTCTAACTGCATCATCGACCCTACCGTGGGCGCGTATGACGACCGTATCTGGACCCGCAGCATCGTCGGCTGGCCGGGCGTGAGCCACCTTGAAGGCGATGATTTCGGTCCGGTTATCGCACAGGCGCAGCAGATCGCAGGCTTCCCGTACAGCGAAATTCCGCACCTCATCACCGTCGGTTTTGGCCGTGAGACCCTGCTGGGTGCGGCGGATTCCCTGATTGACCTCGTCAGCCGTGAAAAACTGCGTCACATCTTCCTGATCGGCGGCTGTGACGGCGCGCGCGGGGAACGTAACTATTTCACCGATTTCGCCACCCGCGTTCCGGAAGACTGTCTGATCCTGACCCTGGCCTGCGGTAAATACCGTTTCAACAAGCTGGACTTCGGCAACATCGAAGGTCTGCCACGCCTGGTGGATGCTGGTCAGTGTAACGATGCGTATTCAGCCATCATTCTGGCGGTCACGCTGGCAGAGAAACTGGGCTGCGGCGTGAACGATCTGCCGCTGTCGCTGGTGCTCTCCTGGTTCGAGCAGAAAGCGATCGTTATTCTGTTGACCCTGCTCTCTCTCGGCGTGACCAACATCGTCACCGGGCCGACCGCGCCAGGCTTCCTGACGCCGGACCTGCTGGCCATCCTGAACGAGAAATTTGGTCTGCGTTCCGTGACCAACGTTGAAGATGATATGAAGCAACTGCTGAGCGCGTAAGGAGTAACTCATGACCATGCCAACCTCACAATGTCCGTGGCGGATGCAGGTTCATCACATCCAACAGGAGACGCCGGATGTGTGGACACTGTCGCTGCTGTGCCATGACTACTACCCGTACCGCGCAGGTCAGTATGCGCTAGTGAGTGTGCGTAATTCGGCGGATACCCTGCGCGCCTACACGATCTCCTCCACGCCGGGCGTGAGCGAATACATAACGCTCACCGTCCGTCGTATTGATGACGGCGCAGGCTCCCGGTGGCTGACCCGTGACGTGAAGCGCGGGGATTACATCTGGCTGTCTGACGCGCAGGGCGAGTTCACCTGTGACGACAAGAAGGAAGACAAATTCCTGCTTCTGGCGGCAGGCTGTGGCGTAACGCCGATTATGTCGATGCGCCGCTGGCTGGCGAAATACCGTCCTCAGGCCGACGTGCAGGTGATCTTTAGCGTGCGTTCCCCGGAAGATGTGATTTTTGCCGAGGAATGGCGAAATTATCCGGTGACCCTGGTGGCTGAGCACAACGCGACGCACGGTTTTGTCGCGGGGCGTCTGAGCCGCGAAATGTTGCAAAGCGTGCCGGACATTGCGGATCGTACCGTGATGACCTGCGGCCCGGCGCCGTACATGGAGATCGTGGAGAAAGAAGTGAAAGCGCTCGGCGTGACCCGCTTCTTTAAAGAGCAGTTCTTCACGCCTGTAGCGGCAGCGGCGACCAGCGGGATGAAGTTCACGAAGCTGCAACCGGCGCAGACCTTCTTTGGTCGCGTGGGCACCACGCTGCTTGAAGCGCTCGAAAGCAATAACGTGCCGGTAGCGGCAGCCTGTCGCGCGGGTGTGTGCGGCTGCTGTAAGACGAAGGTGGTTTCCGGTGAATACACCGTCACCAGCACCATGACGCTGACCGATGCGGAAATTGCAGAGGGTTACGTGTTGGCGTGTTCATGCCATCCGCAGGGAGACCTGGTGCTGGCATAATCTGGCGCAGTGCCCCCATTTGTTGCCGGGTGGCACTGCGTTTACCCGGCCTACTTTGTACATGTTGGCTCTTCGTAGGCCCGGTAAGCGTTAGCGCCACCGGGCTTTTTGCCGGGTGACACTGCGTTTACCCGGCTTACGTTGTGCCTACTGCCTGTGCGTATGGAATACCAGGCAGCCAATACAGTGACTTTCTTCTAAGCTTGTAAGCGATATCACATAAAGGAGAAGGACCACCATGAAACAAACCGTGGCTGCATACATAGCGAAAACCCTGGAACAGGCTGGCGTAAAGCGTATCTGGGGCGTCACCGGCGATTCGCTGAACGGACTCAGCGACAGCCTTAACAAGATGAAGACCATTGAATGGATGCCCACCCGCCATGAAGAGGTCGCCGCCTTTGCCGCGGGTGCCGAAGCGCAGCTCACGGGCGAACTCGCCGTCTGTGCAGGTTCCTGCGGACCGGGAAACCTGCACCTTATCAACGGTCTTTTCGACTGTCACCGCAACCATGTTCCGGTGCTGGCGATTGCCGCACATATTCCGTCATCCGAAATCGGCAGCGGCTATTTTCAGGAGACGCATCCTCAGGAGCTGTTCCGTGAATGCAGCCACTACTGCGAGCTGGTCTCGTCGCCGGAGCAGATCCCACAGGTGCTGGCGATAGCCATGCGTAAGGCGATCCTGAATCGCGGGGTTTCGGTGGTTGTGCTGCCGGGGGACGTGGCGCTGAAGGCTGCACCTGAAACCGCCACCACCCACTGGTACTCTGCGCCACAGCCAACCATTACCCCTGCGGATGAAGAGCTTAAAAAGCTGGCGCAACTGCTGCGATACTCCAGCAATATCGCCTTGATGTGCGGCAGCGGCTGTGCCGGCGCGCATAAAGAGCTGGTGGAATTTGCCGCTAAGCTGAAGGCGCCAGTTGTGCACGCCCTGCGCGGGAAAGAGCACGTTGAATACGATAACCCGTACGATGTGGGCATGACCGGGCTGATCGGTTTTTCCAGCGGCTTCCATACCATGATGAACGCCGATACGCTGATCCTGCTCGGCACCCAGTTCCCGTACCGCGCGTTCTACCCGACGGATGCGAAAATTATCCAGATCGACATTAATCCCGGTAGCATCGGCGCGCACAGCAAGGTGGATATGGCGCTTATCGGCGATATTAAATCCACCCTCGCCGCCCTCCTGCCGCTGCTGGAAGAAAAAACGGACCGCAAATTCCTCGATAAAGCCCTGAGCGACTATCGCGATGCGCGTAAGGGGCTGGACGATCTCGCCAAACCGAGCGAAAAAGCGATCCACCCGCAGTATCTGGCGCAGCAGATCAGCCACTTTGCCGACGACGATGCCATCTTCACCTGCGACGTGGGTACGCCCACCGTCTGGGCCGCGCGCTATCTGAAAATGAACGGCAAACGACGCCTGCTTGGCTCGTTCAACCATGGCTCAATGGCCAACGCCATGCCGCAGGCGCTGGGCGCAAAAGCGACGGCACCGGAACGTCAGGTGGTGGCGATGTGCGGCGACGGCGGGTTCAGTATGCTGATGGGGGATTTCCTGTCGGTGGCGCAGATGAAGCTTCCGCTGAAAATCGTGGTCTTTAACAACAGCGTGCTGGGCTTTGTGGCGATGGAGATGAAGGCCGGAGGCTACCTCACGGACGGCACCGAGCTGCACGACACCAACTTCGCCCGCATCGCCGAAGCCTGCGGTATCACCGGTATTCGGGTGGAGAAAGCCTCAGAGGTGGACGAAGCCCTGCAACGTGCCTTCTCCATCGACGGCCCGGTACTGGTGGATGTGGTGGTCGCTAAAGAAGAGCTGGCAATCCCGCCTCAAATCAAGCTGGAACAGGCTAAAGGTTTTAGCCTCTACATGCTGCGCGCCATCATCAGCGGGCGCGGTGACGAAGTGATCGAACTGGCAAAAACCAACTGGCTCAGGTAAAACATTTCACAAGACCTCTTAAATGAAAGGGATGTGAAATGATTGATTTACGTAGTGATACCGTTACCCGACCGGGCCGCGCCATGCTCGAAGAGATGATGGCCGCCCCGGTCGGGGACGACGTCTACGGCGATGACCCGACGGTCAACGAACTCCAGCGCTATGCGGCCGAGCTGAGCGGTAAAGAGGCTGCCCTGTTCCTGCCCACCGGCACGCAGGCTAACCTGGTGGCGCTGCTGAGCCACTGCGAGCGCGGCGAAGAGTATATCGTCGGCCAGGGGGCGCATAACTACCTGTACGAAGCCGGCGGCGCGGCGGTGCTTGGCAGCATTCAGCCGCAGCCGATCGATGCTGCGCCGGACGGTACGCTGCCGCTGGACAAAGTCGCGGCAAAAATCAAAGCCGATGATATTCACTTCGCCCGCACTAAACTGCTGAGCCTCGAAAACACCCATAACGGTAAAGTCCTGCCGCGCGAATACCTGAAAGCGGCATGGGATTTTACCCGCGAGCGCAAGCTCGGCCTGCACGTTGACGGCGCACGTATCTTCAACGCCGTGGTGGAGTACGGCTGCGAGCTGAAAGAGATCACCCAATATTGCGACTCGTTCACCATTTGCCTCTCTAAAGGGCTGGGCACGCCGGTAGGTTCCCTGCTGGTTGGCAGCGCGGACTACATCAGACGCGCCAACCGCTGGCGCAAAATGACCGGCGGCGGGATGCGTCAGGCGGGTATTCTGGCGGCTGCCGGACTGTACGCCCTGAAAAATAACGTGTCACGCCTGAAAGACGATCACGACAATGCGGCGTGGATGGCAGCGCAGCTGCGTGAAATCGGCGCTGATGTCATGCGTCATGACACCAACATGCTGTTTGTCCGCGTCGGCAATGAGCATGCTGCCGCGCTGGGCGAATTTATGAAAGCCCGAGGCGTGCTGATCAACGCCTCCCCGGTCGTGCGACTGGTGATGCATCTTGACGTTAACCGCGAGCAGTTGACCGAGGTGGTGAAACACTGGCAGGCGTTTTTACAGCGTTAAGGAGCATACCGTGCCGCAACGTATTCTGGTGCTCGGTGCCAGCGGGTATATCGGTCAGCATCTGACCACTGCGTTAAGCCAGCAGGGGCACCAGGTGCTGGCAGTGGCACGCAACACGGAACGCCTGCAAAAGCTACATTTGCCTGGCGTGACGTGTCACAACGTTGACCTTAACTGGCCGAAAGCGCTTCCTGCGCTGCTGGAAGGGGTCGATACGCTTTACTACCTTGTTCACAGCATGGGCGAAGGCGGCGATTTTATCGCCCACGAGCGTCAGGTGGCGATGAACGTACGTGATACGCTGCTGCAAACGCCGGTAAAGCAGGTGATCTTTCTAAGCTCGCTTCAGGCGCCTGAGAACGAGCAGTCAGACCATCTGCGCGCCCGGCAACTGACGGCAGAGACATTGCGAAGCGCCCGTATCCCCGTCACCGAACTGCGGGCAGGGATCATCGTCGGCGCGGGTTCCGCCGCGTTCGAAGTGATGCGCGATATGGTCTACAACCTGCCTGTGCTGACACCGCCGCGCTGGGTACGCTCGCGCACCACGCCCATTGCGCTGGAGAATTTACTCCACTATCTGGTGGCATTGCTGGATCATCCGGCGGCGGCGCATCGTGTGCTGGAGGCGGCTGGCCCGGAAGTGTTGAGCTATCAGGCGCAGTTCGAACATTTTATGCGGGTGAGTGGCCGCCGCCGCTGGCTGGTGCCCGTCCCCTTCCCGACCCGCTGGATTTCGGTGTGGTTTTTGAATGTGATCACCTCCGTGCCGCCGACGACTGCCAAAGCGCTTATACAGGGACTGAAACACGATCTGCTGGCGGACGATCGTGAACTGCGTGCCTTGATCCCTCAGGAATTGATCCCCTTCGACGATGCCGTACGCAATACGCTGAAAGAAGAAGAGAAGCTGGTGAACTCCAGTGACTGGGGCTACGACGCGCAGGCGTTTGCCCGCTGGCGGCCCGAGTACGGCTATTACCCAAAACAGGCGGGCTGTACGGTAAAAACCACTGCCAGCCTCTCAGCGCTGTGGGACGTTGTGAACCAGATCGGCGGCAAAGAGCGCTATTTCTTCGGCAATATCCTCTGGCAAACGCGCGGCGCGCTGGATCTGCTGGTGGGTCACCGGCTGGCAAAAGGCCGTCCTGCCGCCCCGTATCTGAACGTGGGCGATACGGTCGACAGCTGGAAGGTGATCATCGTTGAGCCGGAAAAACAGCTGGCGCTGCTGTTTGGCATGAAGGCACCGGGGCTGGGGCGGCTCTGCTTCACCCTTAAAGACAAAGGCGATCACCGCGAGCTGGACGTTCGGGCGTGGTGGCACCCGCACGGAATGCCCGGGCTGTTCTACTGGCTGCTGATGATCCCGGCACACCTGTTTATCTTCCGCGGAATGGCGAAACGGATTGCGCAACTGGCAGAAGAAAAGCGGGAAAGTAACTAAATAAAACTCTTAATCTTTCACCTTTCCCATTGCAACACATCGTAATTCACGAAAGAATGCGCACGAAATTCTTTTCAACACAGTGGATTGTTATGAAGGTACTGGTTACCGGGGCGACCAGCGGCTTAGGCCGAAATGCGGTCGAATTTCTGCGCAACAAAGGCATCAGCGTGAGGGCCACCGGTCGCAACGAGGCGATGGGCAAGCTCTTGCAAAAAATGGGCGCTGAGTTTGTCCATGCCGACCTGACGGAGCTGGTCTCCTCTCAGGCCAAGGTGATGCTCGCCGGTATCGATACGCTGTGGCACTGCTCCAGTTTTACCTCCCCGTGGGGTACCCAGGAAGCCTTCGATCTCGCCAACGTGCGCGCCACGCGCCGTCTGGGCGAATGGGCCGTCGCCTGGGGCGTGCGTAACTTTATTCATATCTCTTCCCCGTCGCTCTATTTTGATTATCACCATCATCGTGATATTCAGGAAGATTTCCGCCCTGCGCGCTTTGCCTGTGAATTTGCCCGCAGTAAAGCGGCTGGCGAAGAGGTGATCGACCTGCTGGCCCAGTCAAATCCGCACACCCGCTTTACCGTGCTGCGACCACAGAGCCTGTTTGGGCCGCACGACAAAGTCTTTATCCCGCGACTGGCCCAGATGATGCACCATTACGGCAGCGTGCTGTTACCACGCGGCGGCGATGCGCTGGTAGACATGACCTATTACGAAAATGCCGTTCACGCCATGTGGCTGGCGAGCCAGCCGGAGTGCGATAAGCTGGTGTCGGGCCGCGCCTATAACATTACCAACGGCGAACCCTGTACCCTGCGCAGCATTGTGCAAAGGCTGATTGATGAGTTAAAAATCGACTGCCGGATCCGTTCTGTTCCCTACCCGATGCTGGACATGATTGCCCGCAGCATGGAGCGCTTTGGCAGTAAATCGGCGAAAGAGCCTGCGCTGACGCATTACGGTGTGTCGAAGCTCAACTTTGATTTTACGCTGGATATTTCTCGGGCGGAGAACGAGCTGGGGTATAAACCGATTATCTCGCTCGATGAAGGGATAGTGCGTACGGCGGCGTGGTTGCGGGATCACGGGAAGTTACACCGGTAAGCGTTCCAGCCTCATGTAGGCCGGGTAAGCGCAGCGCCACCCGGCAAAAAACAGAGAGTGCGGACTGATGCCCTCACCCCGGCTCTCTCCCACAGGTAGAGGGTGCAAACATTAAAACGGCAACCCGAGGGTTGCCGTTTGCTTTTACAGAGCCGTCCAGGCTTCAGCCCAAGCCAGGCCTGCACCCGGCTCATAGTACGTCGGCGCACTGTTACACCAGCCGCTGTACGGGAACGGTTTGCACTGGAACAATTTACCGTGGTTGTTCACGATATCACCGGCGTTGTACTTGCTGTTCGCGCTCCATGCCGGGTAAGACGTATCTTCTCCGGATGGCGTTGCCGCTTTCGCTTTCACGTTCAGCAGGTAAGACGTGGTGCTGCTCAGCTCGCCATCGCTGACGGTCAGGCTCACTTCATACTGCTGCGCCGTTGCAGACTCAGGCGCCTTAAAGGTCACCACCGCTTTATCTTCGCCGGTCACGGTCTGGCCATCCTGAGAACGCCAGGTATAGGTCAGCTTGTTGCCGTCTGCGTCGGTAGAGCCTTCCGCGCTCAGAGAAACCTGCGCGCCCGCTTCAACGGCACCGATTGAGCCCGCAATCTGCGCAACCGGCGCGTGGTTCACCGCGACAGGTTCAACCGGAGTTTCATCCGGAACTGGCGCTGGCGTTGGGGCCGGCGTAACATCTTCAGAAGGTGTTGGCGTTGGCGTGACCGGGGTTTCGTCCGGCGTCACCGAGGAACCGTCGTCATTCACGATATTCACGTTATAGAACTTCTGCACGCACTTGCTGTAGTCGCCCTCTTTGAACGCGCTGAACGGTGTCTGATAGCCCACCAGCTGGCAAGAGTAAGTCTTGCCGTCCGGGGTATCCGCGCTCCATCCCCAGTCCTGTTCCCAGTAAATCTTCAGGGCGCCTGCGCCACCTTCGTCAAACTGCTTCATGTTGGCGCAACCCAACACTTCGTTCGCCGGAACAGGGACTTTCAGGTAGTTCGCAAATTCTTTGTAATACTTGATACGGTTCTGAGACTGCGCAATTTCAGTCGGGCCGCCGCACTCAACGCCACCGTTGATGATCTGGGTTGTTACACCGAAGCCCGGGACCAGGCCGTTGGCTTTATCGTGATCGTTCGGCTGCCATGTACCGTCGATCACCTGCAACATGCTTGGTTTTGGCGGCTGTGGATAGGCGAAGAAGAAGATAGCACTGGCCAGGTTCAGCCAGGTGTCCGCCACCAGCTCAGGTTTATCGAGCAGGGTACGCACGTCGCCGTACATCGCTTCAGAGAATGGACCGTAGTTGTAGTTGTAGGACAACTGTTTCGCACCGCGTCCGAAATAGCTCAGGAAATCGCCGTCTTTGTCTTTACCGCAAGGCCAGGTCTGTCCCTGCCAGACGTCCGGGTTACATTCGCCGTTATAGCCGCCCTTCTGCCCTTCGCTCCAGCCCATTTCACGCACGTGGACCAGCGCCTGACGCCATTCGGCTTCCGGACGCCAGCTTTCGTGGCCGCCGGTTTCCTGGGCAAAGTGGGCAAACATGGTCGCCAGCTCTTTGCGGCAGATAGCGTCGCTGTCACGACCGTCGTTGTAGGTCTTACACCGCGCCGGGAATTTACCCACGGCTTTCAGGAAGTTGCTGTAGGTATAAGCCTGTGCACGCAGCGGGAAGAGATATTCCCAGTCGCTGGCTTTCACAATCCCTTCAACGCGTTTGACGTTGTCCGGGTTCGCCGCGCGGCCTGGCTCAATCAGTTCGACCTGCGCGTTGTCCAGGGTCTGAATAGTCTCTTTAACGGAGGCCATCAGCGGGAAGTTAGTGAGCTCATGCTCTTTCTTCGCCAGATCGCTGGCTTTCATGGTGTACGGCTCGCCGGTGGTCGCCTGCAAAGAGGCGGCCTGCGCCATAAAAGGTGCAACGCAAGCACCAGCAACAAGTACACTCAGTAACGTCCTTTTGTTCATTTCAGTTTTCCTGTTCGTTTCAAATTAAATGTTAATATCCCGGCTTAGGTATTATTCCGTTAATACATAAACCACATTCAGCTGTTTTCACTTTTCGAAGAACACCTTCAGGAATTCTTCAAAAATAAAAAACGTTAATCGCGTGCTGCTAATTTTAATTGCTGATATTTAGCCCAGACCTTATGGGCATATTTCATCCGCTGCGGATAATTCTCTTTCTTCAACCCGGCGTTATAAGCGCCTACCGCTTCCCAGTTATAGCCATATACTCTTATCATTCCGGAGAGAATGGAGGCACCCACCATGATGGAGGTACACGGCTCGGTCATTAAGCGATACTCATCGATGCCTCTGCTTTCCAGCGCGGTAAAATGCGAGCTGTTGATTTGCATCAGCCCGACATCCCGCGTGCCATCGCGGTTTTTCCCAACCGCGTACGGATTCATACCGGATTCCACATTCGCTATCGCGTACAGTAAATAAGGGTCGACATGATAATAACGCGCCGCTTTATCCCAACAGTTTGCCAGAGCACCCTGGCTTATTATTAATAACAACAAAATGAGCTTTTTCATTTTTACCTGCTGACTTTATTGGTTATTTCTCCTTAGAAACATCCTGTAAAATGAATTTTTAATTACTCCCCCTCAGAAGGGGGGAGTAATTAATGGGTTAGATTATTTGCAATCTGTTGATGCGCCTTCTTTTACCCATACGTCGCTATTTGCTGGGTTATCACCACGGGTCCACCATTTCGCACGGTAAACGTTACCTTCATAGGTGGTGGTGTCGCCGCCGTTGTAGACCAGGTCAGAACGCCAGTTCATCTTCACGTTGCTTACCAGCTCCCACGCGTCCATACCGAAGCCAGGCTGATTGCCCTGAGTCCAGTATTTCGCTTTCCACACGAGGTGGTCGAAGCTTACGGTATCGCCGTTGTTATAGATTTTGCTCGCGTCCCACGCAGCGTATTTGCTGGCGTTGGCATCGACAGGTGCGTCGCAGCTGCCGGCGGTATCATCAGCTGGCGGGGTTACGTCGTCAGCCGGAGGGGTTACGTCGTCAGCCGGTGGTGTGACGTCATCGGCAGGAGGCGTTACCTCGTCAGCTGGCTTAGGCTCCACCGTCACCTGCACGTCAGACTGCACGCTGGTTTTACCGTCCGTCACAATAACGCTCAGGGTGTAGGAAGAGGTATTGTGCACTTCTGGCGCAGTGATGCGAACGTTCGCCGAATCAGTGCCGGTCGCGTTCATATCAGCCGGTACGCTCCAGCTGTAGGTCAGCGCGTCACCATCAGGATCGGATGCCTGTGCGTGCAGAGAAATTGCTTCACCGGACTGAACGGTAACGGCTTCCATAGCATTGATTACCGGCGCCTGGTTGGCTTTAGGCGCTTTATTCACAACCTGGACGTCAACAGCATTGCTCAGCCCTTTAGCGTCGGTTACGGTCAAACGGAAGACCAGGTTCTGGTCGCTTGTCACAGCCGGAACGCTAAAGCTGGCTTTTGCTTTGGTGCTATTGGCGATGGTCACAGAAGGGCCTGAAACCTGCGTCCATTTATAGGTCAGCGCATCGTCGTCCTGGTCGCTGGAAGCAGAGCCATCCAGGGTCACGGTTGCAGGACCGGTGACATTTTGATCGGCAGCTGAAGCCACTGGCGCATGGTTAGTCTCAACAGGCAGATCCGGGATGGAACTTCCGCCCAGCAGGCTTTCGTTCATGGCGTTCAGGATATCGCCGTTATCAGACTCGATAGACCATGCGAACAGTCCGCCCAGGTTTTTGTTCAGTACGTATTTGCCTTTCGCCATAACGGAACGGGCGTTATCGTACGTCACCAGCTCACCGGTGGACTTGTTGAACACGTACGGCGCTTCAGCCGCTTCGTCATATTTGTATTCCCAGCCCGGTTTGCCCAGCATCTGGTTGACGATTTGACGATAGTCAACGATACCGTTTTCCCATGTCCCTTTAATTGGTCCGGTTGCGGTGCCGGTAAATGGATTATCGCCGGTATAACCATGAACGCCGGTCCAGCCGCGGCCATACATACCTGCGCCTACCACGATCTTGCCTGGCTTAACGCCCTGCTCCAGCATCGCTTTTACCGCGTTATCGGTGGTGTAGTTAGTGTCTGGTTTCCAGGAAGCACCGTACAGGGCGGTCTGGTGGCCCAGATCGGTATTGCTCCAGGCACCGTAGAAGTCGTAGCTCATCAGGAAGATATGGTCGAGGTACTGCTGCGTGGTGTTATAGTCCACGTCTTCGATCTTATCTTTACCGGCACCGATTGCAGTAGTCAGCTCGTAGGTACGACCGGTTTCCGCAGACAGTTCATTCAGCATCTGACGCAGGTCGTGCATCAGCGCGGTGTAGGTGGCTTTATCGGTCTGAGGATTGCCGAGTTTGGCGTTTTCACCGCCGCCGCCCGGGAATTCCCAGTCAATATCCACGCCGTCAAACACTTTCCAGGTGGTCAGGAAGTCTTTTACCGACGCCACGAAACGGTCACGCAGTACTTTGTTATCCATCTGATAGAACGGATCGGACAGGGTCCAGCCACCAATGGATGGCAGAATTTTCAGGTCAGGATGGGCTTTTTTCATCGCCATCAGCTGCCCATAGTTACCTTTGTAGGGATCGTCCCAGTTGCTTACGCCTTTCTGCGGTTTCTGCAACGCAGCCCATGGATCGTGAATGGCCACGGTGTAGTCCTGACGGCCAGCACAGGCGCGTTTCAGGGATTCCAGTGCACCTGAAGATTTGGCGCTGTCGTTAATACCGTCGCCGCCGCAAATTGGAATAAAGCCATACAGCAGGTGGTTAATGTTCGCGACCGGGATCTTATCCGCAGAGAAGTTTCGATCGTAAACGCCCCACTCAGGGAAATAGGCACCGACGACTTTATCGGTATGCTGAGCGAAAGCTTTGTTATTTTCCAGCAGCGGCGTATTCAGCGGCAGCAAATGGCTTCCGTCGGTATCCGCCACGATAATCAGTTTGCTTGCGCTTTTGGTACAACCGCTGTCGTTACACAGTTCGACCTGTTCCTGATAGCGGCCCCCTTTTTTGACTTTGAAGGTCGCAGAACCCGCCGCGCTGCCCGCGCCGGTCCAGACGGTCTTGCCGTCCAGCAGCACTTTTGCAGACGTTGGGGCGTCACCGCTCCAGACGTTCCATTCCACTTTTACATCAACACCCTCTTTATGCACTTTGATGAGGTTGTTGTAATCCTGTGCCGCCTGATCCACTTCTACCAGCGCAAATTTATCATTGCCCGATGTAATAGAAGGCGTACCCGGCGCAGCTGCAAATGCGGAGCTGGTGGCCGCCGCAATAAAGAGCGCCAGATATTTTGGTTTCATAAATTTCATTTTTATTTCCTGATAAATTTATTTATAACGTAATAACCCATGCCTTCCGTGAGATCATGGATGCGTTTCGCGTAATGCGTATTTAACCAACGTGAGTGCCGTGAACAAAAAATTGTTGCTGCGCTGTATTCCTCCATAAAAAGATACAAGCCAAATCCCGTGTAGCTTATATCTCCTACGATACACCGAGTGTAAAGAGTCGTCCTTCTCTCCCAGCATCAAAAAGATTTATAAAAAACCTTGACCAGTATATTTAAAATATGAAAGCAAACTGCTGACTAATAAACACCACGATTCCAGAAAAGGCGAGGTAAGGACCAAAAGAAATAGTGAGGTTATTTTTATTTAAATTATTGACGGCGAAATAACCGACAATACCGCTTAACGCTGCCGCCAGTTCAATGGAGGGTAATGCCTGCCAGCCGCACCAGGCGCCCAGCGCCGCCAGTAGCTTAAAATCCCCGTAACCCAGCCCTTCTCGTCCGGCGATCAGACGAAAAGCCCAGTAGAGCAGCCAGAGCGACAGATAGCCCGCCACCGCGCCAAACAGCGCATCGCGTAGCGGCAATGTGTGGTCAATAGCATGGAGCACTAACCCCGCCCACAGCAGCGGCTGGGTCAGGCAGTCCGGCAACAACTGATGCTGCCAGTCGATCATGGCCAGCGGCAGTAAAAAAGCCGCCAGTAACCACAAAGAGAACAGCGCCTGAACGTCCGGCATGCACCAGGCCGTGATGCCAAAAAACAGCGCGGAGAACAGTTCCACCATAAAGAGTCGCAGCGGGATCGCGCTGCCGCACTGGTGGCAGCGCCCCCGTAATAACAGCCAACTGAGCAGCGGGATATTTTCCCATGCAGCAAGCGTGTGCTGACACACCGGGCAGTGCGAGGCAGGAAAGAGCAGATTGCCGCTCCCCTCCTCATCCATCACCATTCCCGGTACGCGCTCGGCAACAACGCCGAGAAAACTGCCCATAATCCCGCCCAGGATAGCACTCATCATCGGGAAACCGAGCGGACAGGCCTCCCGCATCAGCGTGAAGGTATTCATGCGCTTTTTGACCAGGTAAGCTGCACCTGTGCTTTCACATCGCTGAGGTGGTCAACCGGCGTGAGGTTTATTTTTTGCAATGTCACGCCGGAGGTCTGATTAATTTCACGCAGCCAGCTTTTTAATTCATATACATTTACCCGATTCACCACGAACGATAAAGTTTGCCCCTCCTGGCGCACATCCGTCAGTGAAAGATTAATTTCATGAGCGCTGTTCTCGACCACCGTACGCGGATTATTCGTTTTAACTAACTGGACCTGAAGATGATTTTTATCAATTTCACTGCGCATCCAGTTGAGCGTCTCTTTTTGTCTTTTAAGCGTCGATTTACTATTTTGGATCATATTATCCAGGGGAATTACTCCTGTGTAATACACCGCAGCCCCCACAATGGCAACGGCACATATTTTTAAAATGATTTTTTCCCGAGCGCTGTAATTCTGATAGCGTGATTTCAGCTGCGCGATTCGCTCTTTCATTTATGTTTCCCTGCGATCATGGCGGTATACGGTTCGGTTGTTGAAACAGGTTGTAAGGTAAAATCAAAATTCTCACTGGTCTGGTTCACAAACGCCTGCAACGCGGGCTGGCTTTGCGCGCTAACGCTCAGCGTCAGGGTGTTTTGCTGCGCATCGTATTCCAGCAGATCGATCTCCATCGCAGGGACTGACTGCCGGGCTTTCTCCAGCTCCTCAAGCTGAAGAAAGAACCCCTTGCTCTGTTTTTTCAGGCTTTGGCCAAAGTGATATTTGATATTGGTCTGCTGGCGCATGCTGGGGAAATGGTGCTGATAAACCTGAACGATCTCCTGCTGAACCCGATTTTCCTGCTGCACCAGCATCCAGGCCATCGCAATGCGCGGCCCCAGCAGCAGACCAACGGACAGCAGGCCCGCCGCTATCATCGCTGCTTTCATGCTTTTTGCGGCCTGGCCATGACCGGCCTTAAGGCTGAATTCACCGTGAAGCAGATTCACACGACAGGTTTTCCACTGCGGCTGGATCAGCACCAGCGGGTGCTGCCAGGCATGCTGTACGTCAACGTGAACGTCCGCGGGCGCGTCGCCGTAGCAACACACTTCCCGGTCTCCGGCTTTCTGCATCAACAGCGGCAGCAGGGTTCCCTCCATTTCACCCGCCACGTGGGGAGATAAACGCAGCCAGTAGCCTTTATCCTGTGCGACCAGCGTGCTGCCCCCTGCCGCCACGGGCAGCAGCCAGGCATCAGGCAGGGCCTGAATCACGTTTAATCCGGCCTCGTGACAGCGGGTCAATGCCGCACGCAGGCGGTCGGCGTCAATGGCAACGGCGTCGACGTCAGCGCCTTTTTTGTAGAGCACTGTCCAGTGGAGGTTGTCCACGTCGCCAATCAGCGTCTCTTCCGCCATCCACGAGAAGGCCATCGCCTGAGAAGCCACCTTTTTCGGCAGCGTGAAATGGCGGAAAATCATGTCGCTGGCGGGCAGCAGGAGACAAACGCGTGTAGCCAGCGGGTGTTCGGCCAGCATCTCCAGGCTGTCGAGCACCTCGACGCGCTCGCTGCCAGACTCACAGCACATTATTTTCCCGCCCTCGCGGCTGTCGGGGCGAACAAAAAGTACCTGTTTCATAACGTTCTACTTTTCTTATTCAATCATTCGGTAACGACGCTGCCACGTCACGATCTCACCGGCTTCGTTATTCATCTGAAGCTGGCTGACCACGCGAAGCGTTAATTCATCGGTATTGCCGCTGTAATTCACGCGGAAGTACCGGCTGTTTATAGAAAATTGATCTGCCACCTGCGGGAGATCGTCTTTTAACTGCGGGAAGGTCTGCTCCAGCGCTTTGCTGAACGCGTCCATATTTTCCCAGCCCGATTCCGGACGTGTATCCAGCAGACGAACCGCGTCATCCTGCGTGAATTTTCCCGGAAACATGGCCGCCAGCACCATGGCCTGTTCCGGTTGCAGGGTGTTAACGTCCACCTTGCTGGCGGCGTCCGGCAGCGCGCATAACAGCTTGCTCACCTTCGGATATGCCGTAACCGGGAACGCTGGCAGCAGTTTGATCTCCGCGATGCTGCGCATCATCTGGTTTGCCGGTTGCCGGGCGGGCACGACGCCAGCCCACGCATCGCTTTCGGCACCCTCTTTCGCCGTGGTGCTGTCACCATCGAGATAATCCACCAGCTGGAAATAGACCGCCTCCGCCGTGCCCGGACTGAGCCCGCTTTCCGTCAGGAGTTGTTCAACAATCCGCTCTTTACGCGGTTTTTCCGCCACCGCGGGAGCGCTTTGCCCCTGGGGCGCGACGTCGGCGGTCAACAGGTTATTGACGTTAAAGCAGTCCTGAGCGTCTTCCACCTGGCTCACGACCGTGTAGTCTTCTCCCTGCGTCTCCAGCGGCTGATGCCAGTCGCCATCCAGCGCCAGCGGCTTGCTCTCGCCGCTGGCATCGGTCTGTAACCTGTCCTTCACCACTTTTTCCTGGGCCTGCATCGCCCAGCGCAGCTGCTGCTGGCTTATCTGATAATGCGTTTTCTGCAAATTACGGCAGAACTGCTGGCTGATTTTGGCGGCCAGCGCCGACATCATCACCAGCAAAATCAGCACCACCAGCAGGGCGACGCCCTTTTGTTGACGGATTCGGTTCATGGTCTGGTCTCCGGCGAAGGCGCAGGGGTTGCGTCCGGAGTCGTCGCAGGCGCGTCGGCGGCTTTCTCTGGGGCAGCGGCAGCGGCCACCTCCGGCATATCCCCCGGCGTGGTGAACACCCAGCGCCAGGTATCCCCGTTTTCCATCGTCATCGTAACCTCCACGCCGTCCGGCAGATGGGCGGCGTCGTGCCAGGCTGTCTGCCAGCCCTGACGATAAAACCGCCACTGCAATGCTTTTACGCCGCTGACAATCGGCACTTCGTCAGGCTTAACGTCCACCGGGCCGTCAATGACCGGCCAGACGTCGCGGTACAAACGCCCCTCTTCCAGCCGCCAGCGCACGCGCTCCAGCTGGACCGTTCCGCTCACGCCATTCAGGGTGGTCAGTTCAAGGGCATCGCCCTCCTGACGGAACAGATCTGGCTCATTACGCGGCGCTCGCGCCTGTAGCTGGAAAAAGTCGCGCTCCATCAGACTCCAGCCGCGCTGAAGCTGGTTGAGCTTAGCGGCGCTGGCATCGGTGGCCGAGCTGGTACGCATCGCGCCGTCCAGAATTTGCCAGGCCAGGGTGCTGATTACCGCGAAAATAGTCAGCGCAATCATGATCTCCAGCAGGGTAAATCCGCGCTGGCGTCGCGTTTTCTTCACTTGCTCTCTCCCGGCGGAATGATGTGCAGGGAAATAACCGGCTGGCTCTCATCGCCTTCCGCATAGACGCGAATGGAGTTCGCCCAGCCGTTGTCGGCGGTTTTCACCCGCTGCTTACGCCAGTTCCAGCTGCGCCCGCCCATGATTTCCGTCCCCTGCTGCTCAGCATCCGGGAAGTCGGTTTTGGTGAGTTGCGCTTCCGCCAGCTGATTTTCCGCCACCCAACTGGCCTGCAAGGTATCGGCCAGACCATGGGTAAAACGCACGTTCAGGGAGACCGAGTTCATTAGCGCCAGCGCGGCGGTGGAGAAAATCACCAGCGCGACCATCACCTCCAGCAGCGTCATCCCCTTTTGCTTTGTGTTGTCGTTAGCCATCGTTTTCTACCGATACCGGCGCCGCACCCTGCGACACCACGCGGAAATGGTGCTGTTTGTCGTAACTTTGCAGCGTCAGCGTAAAGCGGCTGATTTCACCGTCCGGTAAAAAGATCACCTGTGGCTCGGACGCCACCGTCGCGGCCAGGCGCTGCGGCGAGAGCGACACGTGCATCTCTTCCGGAAAATCACCTTTGGTGGTAATACGTCCGGCAGATAATGGCACCCAGTGACGCTCGCCATTTTTATCCGCGATCGTCACCAGCTGATATTTATCAGTGGCGATCACCAGCCCGACAATATTTCCGTCCATCACCGCACGGTCTGAACCATAATCAACGAGCGCTTTTAATTGCTGGCCAAATATATCCGCGCCGCTGCGCGAAGGAATGGTGGACACCACCATCATGGCGCAGCTGGCAAATATAACCAGCGCCAGAATAATTTCCAGCAACGTAAAGCCGCGTTGATTTTTCATTACTTCTCGTTCTTATCCAGAGACCAGTTGGTAATGTCATCGGCAGTATTCGCTTCGCCGTCCGGACCCGCAGAGAAAATGTCCACCGCACCGTGTTCACCTGGGCTGACCAGAATATAATCGCTGCCCCATGGATCCTGCGGCAGGCGGCGAATATAGCCATCCGTGCGATAGCCGTTCGGGATTGGTGCGATTTCCGGCTTCGTCACCAGCGCCTGCAAACCCTGCTCTGTGGTCGGGTAGCGGTGGTTGTCCAGCTTATACATATCCAGCGAGCCTTCGAGCGCGACAATATCGCTGGTCGCCTTTTGCGTATCCGCTTTTTCTTTATTACCCATTAAGTTTGGCACTACCATACTCGCCAGAACGCCAAGAATAACAATCACCACCATTAATTCGAGCAATGTGAAGCCCGCCTGGCGAGCCAGGTTTTTACGTTTTAGAGCCATGATTTAACCTACCATATTATTAAGTTGCAGAAGCGGTTGTAATATTGAAAGAACGATGAATAAAACAATCGTCGCCATGGATACCACCAGCGCCGGTTCAAATACCGACAGCGTTAATGTAATTCGATGCTGTAATGCCGATTCCTGATTTTCTGCAGCGCGATCCATTAAATTACCTAATTCCCCGCTCTCTTCACCGGAGGCAATCATATACAGCATGGTTGGCGGGAATAATTTCGCCTGTTCCAGCGCCGCATACAGCGACGCCCCCTGACGTACGGTATCGGCGGCCTGCTCAAGCACCTGACGGGCATAGAGATTTTCAATACCGTCCATCGCGATATACATCCCCTCCAGCAGCGGCACGCTGCTGGCCTGCAAAATGCTCAGGGTACGGATATAGCGGGCGCTGTTGATGGCGCACACCAGCTTTTTAATCGGCGAGCCGTTCACCAGCCAGCTGTGCCAGCGAAAACGGTTTTTCACGTTTCGCACCCAGGTTTTGAAGCCGACGAACGCCCCCGCCAGGCTGCCGACAATACAGATACCCCAGGCTTGCAGGAAATCACTTACCGCAATCAGCGTCCGGGTGGTGATCGGCAGTTGCTGTTTCATGTGGGTAAACTGCTCAATCACCTGCGGCACCACCGCCACCAGCAGAATGCCGATCACCGCGATAGCGACCACGGTGAGGGTAATCGGGTAGACCATCGCCTGCGTCAGCTTGCTTTTCATCTTCTGGCGCTGCTCGTTGTACTCCGCCAGCTTCTCCAGCACGTCGCCCAGATGGCCGGTCTTCTCACCGGCCATCACCAGCGTGCAGTAGAGTTTGTCGAAGGTGCGTGGAAACTGGCTAAAGGCGTCGAACAGCGTATGCCCCTCGACCACCTTCTCGCGGATCTCCATCACCATCGCCGCCAGCTTTTTATCTTCCGTCTGCTTAGAGATCGCCTTCAGCGCACTTTCCAGCGGCAGCGCGGCGTTCACCAGCGTCGAAAGCTGGCGGGTAAACATCGACAGCACCGGGGTAGAGAGCTTCGCCCCGGTTTTCGCTTTCCCGCCTGTCGCCGTTTCGCGGGTTTCGGTGATACTCACGGGCATCAGCTTTTGCTCGCGAAGCCACTGGCGAACCTGCTTCTGTCCCTCGGCCTGTAACGTCCCGCGCTGGGTTTTTCCCGCGGCACTCGTCGCCGTCCAGGCGTAGAAAGCCATTACGCATCCCCCCCACGCTCGGCGGTGACGCGCATGACTTCTTCCAGAGACGTCACGCCGCTAATCACCTTCAGCAGCCCGTTTTCACGCAGGCTGTAGGCCTGCTTAAAGAGCTGCGTTTCTATGGACATTTCGTCCTTATCTTCATGGATGGCGCGGCGCATGGTACTGTCCACCACCAGAAACTCATGAATACCGGCGCGGCCCTGATAGCCGCTCTGACGGCAGTGTTCACACCCCACCGCGCGATAAATCGCTTTTGGCGGCGCGTCCATAAAGCTGAACAACGCTTTTTCATTGGCATCCAGCGGACTGGTGGTCCGGCAGTGCGTACACAGCCGACGCACCAGACGCTGGGCAATGACACCGAGCAGCGATGAACCGATTAAAAACGACTCCAGCCCCATATCCCGCAGACGGGTTATCGCCCCTGCGGCACTGTTGGTATGCAGCGTCGACATCACCAGGTGACCGGTCAGCGACGCCTGCACCGCGATCTGGGCGGTCTCACCGTCGCGAATTTCCCCGATCATCACCACGTCCGGATCCTGACGCAGAATCGCGCGCAGCCCGCGGGCAAAGGTCATGTCCACGCGCGGGTTAACCTGCGTCTGCCCCACGCCTTCCAGCTCGTATTCGATCGGGTCTTCCACGGTCAGAATGTTGCGCTCGTGACCGTTCAGCGCCGAAAGAATGGCGTACAGCGTGGTACTTTTACCGGAACCCGTCGGGCCGGTAACGAGGATGATCCCGTGCGGGCGGTCAATCAGCCCTTTCAGCTTCTCCAGCTCTTCATCAATCAGCCCAAGCTTGTTGATGTCGGGCTTGAGATTGCTTTTATCGAGCAGGCGCATGACCACGCGCTCGCCGTACTGAGACGGAATGGTCGACACACGCACGTCGATGGCCTTACGGCCAATGCGCAGGGAGATACGTCCATCCTGGGGGAGACGTTTCTCGGCGATGTCGAGTTTCGACATCACCTTAATACGCGACACCAGCAGCGGCGCGAGCTTACGCGCCGGTTGCAACACCGGGCGCAGCACGCCGTCAACACGAAAGCGGATGCTCAGCGTGCGCTCGAAGGTTTCGATATGAATATCCGACGCGCCGTCCTTCACCGCCTCGCCGAGAATGGCGTTGATCAGGCGGATCACCGGTGAGTTTTCGTCGTTATCGAGCAGATCTTCGTTATCCGGGATCTCCTCGGTTAAGGCCATCAGATCGATATCCGCGTCCATGTCGTCCACCAGTTGCTGCGACACGCCGCTGCTCTGCTGCCAGATTTTGGCCAGCATCTCGTCAAACGCTTCCGGCGTCACAGTGACGGGGATGAAAGCACGGCCCAGCACCCGGCGCACCTCCAGCAGAGCATGCGCAGGAGTGTCGTCCCGGATATAGACATCATTGTTGTAAAACAGAACGCCGTTATCTTTTGCGTAGCTGCTGCTACACAGTGTTTTACTCAGTTCGTCCACGTTACCCCTCCGCGCTATTCTTTAAACGGATTGCGCGTGGCGCTGGTTTTCACCGGTGCGGCGCCAGTGCTTGCAGAGGGAAACGCGGGCAGGACGGCGTTGTCAGTCGGCTCAACAATACCGAGCTTTTTCTCCTCCACTCGCTGCATCTGGCGCACCCGGATCTGGTCATATTTCTCTTTCGAGGCCGCGCTGTAGTTGTCGTCGTCACGCAGGACGGTGGTATGAATAAACACCATCAGGTTGCGTTTGGAAGTATCCTGCGAGGTGTAGCGGAACAGCTGACCGACCAGCGGGATATCGCCGAGCAGGGGCACTTTGGACACGGACTGTTTGGTCACATTTTCCATCAGACCGCCAAGCACCACCGTCTGGCCACTGTGGACCATCACTTCGTTATTAATCGTGCGCGTGTTGAAGGTTGGGCCGAGGCTGGAGTCTTCCGTCGCGCTGTTGTCGACACTCGACACTTCCTGCTCAATCTTCAGATGGATCATGTCGCCATCGTTAATCTGCGGCACAATCTTCAGCTTGGTCCCTACGGTTTTACGCTCAACCGAGTTAAAGACGTTGTCGCCGCTGGTGGTTTGCGAACCGGAAAGCACCGGCACATCCTGACCGACGTTGAACGACGCTTCTTTGTTATCCAGCGTGACCACGCTTGGCGTGGAGAGGATGTCATTTTTGCCGTCAGTGGAAAGCGCGGTCACCAGCGCACCGAAGTCACCGTTAAAGAAGCCGGTCGCAAGGCCAGTGAAACTTGCCCCTTTCATGGTGCCATTTTTAATCTGGCTGATTGGCAGGCCGGTGGAGCCAAACTGCACCCCGCCGTGCTTGCTGGTCCACTGCACGCCAAGATCCAGGCCGTTACCGTCCTGCACTTCGGCAATGATCGCTTCCACCAGCACCTGCGGACGGCGAATATCCAGCTTGTCGATCACTTTCTCGAGGGAGTTCATCACGTTAGGCTGTGCGGTGATCACCAGGGAGTTGGTTGACTCGTCGGCGGTAATATTCAGATCGGTTGAGGCGCTCGCGGATTTCGCTTTGGCCGCACCCGGCTTGTCTTTCAGCTGCTCACCAATCCCGGTGAGAACCGGCACCACTTTGGTGGCGCTGGCATACTTGAGGTAGAAGACGCGGGTATTGCCCTCGTTATTCTGCTCACGATCCAGCTGATGAATAAGGGAACGGGTGCGCGCCCGCGCATCTTCCGCGCCGCTGATCACCAGGCTGTTGGTTTCGTCATCCGCGACGACTTTAGTCGCCAGCTGCGGCGCGTTCTGCCCTTTCTGTTCTTCATTGTTGAGGTTATTCAACATCTCCGAGAGTTCTTTGGCGGACGCAAAGCGCAGCGGGATGATTTCGCGACGCTGGATGCCGTCTTTATCGACGCGCTGCACCAGATCCACCAGCCGGTTCACCACCGAGGCTTTACCGGTTAACAGCAGGACGTTGGACGGCTCAAAGTGGACCACGTTCCCGATACCGGTGGCATCGTTGAGCTGACGCAGCAGCGGGGCCAGCTCACGAACAGGCACGTTTTCCATGCGCACCACGCGGGTGATGATCTCGTCACCTTTGCCCGGATTTTTGCTGTCTGCCAGCGGCGCACCTGCGGTACGCGCCACGCTTGAGCGCACCACTTTGACCATGCCGTTGTCCATCGGGATCACCGACAGGCCGTAGAGATCCAGCACGCTCAGAAAGAATTGATAGTACTCATCTTCCGTCAGCACGTTGTAGGTTCGGACCGAGACGGTTCCCTGGACGGACGGATCGACCAGAATGGTTTTATTGAGATTTCGGCCTACCGTATCGATAAACTCGCGAATATCAGTATTTTTAAAACTCGCGCTAAAGTTAGCTGCAAGCAGCGAACTGGAATATAACGACAGTGCGGTCAGCGCCACGCACGCCCAGGGAATTTTTTTCATGTCTGCACACTTTTTAATTGTTTAGAACATTAATCCGAATATTTTCAAGGTGAGCGTGACGTCGTACGATGACCTCCGCTTCTTTCATTTTTGACCAGTTGGCAATAATGCTTTTCGCTTTTGCTTCATCGGTCATATCGACAGAGTTAACCTGAACCGCCACATCGCCTTTTACCAGACCTGACTGGCTGTAAAAGGCGGAGGCATTCCTTGGGTTTATCCTGTAGCCTTCCAGTCGGCCCTTTTCAATTATGGGTTTTAACACCAGATAATCATCAAGATGCACACTCTCTGCGCCAACATCTTTTGTCGATTTCGTTACCGGGCCGCTATCCACGCCACCCTTAAAATAGTCCGGTTTATTTAATGCCAGAACCTGCGTAGTACCTTCATAATTAACCACCACATTATCTTTGTTTATTTCCTGAATAAATGCGTCGTTAAATCCAGAGAGAGGTTCACCCTCACGGTAGCTTCTCTGACCGCCTGGCGTTTTGATGACAGCAAAGGAGAGCCAGGCGTCATCGCTGTTCACAATACCTTCGATTTCAGCTGCCAGCGGGGCTTTCACCGCACCCGGTAAGATTTCCTGACGCACGGCTGCCGTAAATAGCGAAAAGGATTTCTCTTCGCGCGTTTTTTTCAGCGGCTGTTGATCGGCATTAGCCAACTTATTCATAACTTTTTTATAATCTTTAAAGGTGAGATACCCTTGCTGGCCGCAAAAGATCAGCAGCACAAACATAATACAAGGCGTTATCCACCGTGAAAGAAATGAGAACCTCATTTTTTATCCGGCCTATAGCAAAGCAAAAATAAGCAGCGTCATACTGCGCCAATATGGATGAAAATAGTAATAAGCTGGTGCAAATGCGACCACTGACTTCGCCGCTAACTTTCATAAAGAAAAATATTGACCGTATAAAATCCAAATGTTAGACGCTGCCAGCAGGATATTTTTACCCTGTTTGCAAATTGACCGTTCAGGGGCGTTACCTTACTTTCTGATGCTGTTGCTATTCCTAATCAGAGACGGTAAGTCGTTATGTATCAGAGCCACTTTAATTTTAAAAATCCGCCATTCAGATCGATCACCCGTTTATCCGGGGATTTTCTGGTGCCTTATCATCAGGATGTGTTCAACCTGTTGAAAGAGAAAACCCAGCAGGCGGGAATTATCGGGCTCTTTTGCGACGACGCCCCGCTTCTGGGTCACTTCAGCGATGCGCTAAAAACCCGCCACAGTAACGTCCTTGTTATCAATGCGTTTCCCAAACTGAGTGCCAGTAGCCTGCTGTACAAGCTCAATCCGGTAACGAAAGAGAGCAAGAATCGCCTGCAGGCGGTGGATGCCATCCTGCGCCAGTGGCACGAGGGAAAAGCGAAAACCAGAGTGCTGGTGATTTCACACGCCGAAGCCATGAAAGAGAGCTGCCGTGAAGTCCTGGGTACGCTGCTCACGCGAGCCCAGGAGCTGAACTTCCGGCTCTCCGTGGTGCTGACGGGCACTGCGGATCAGGAAATCCTGCTTAAGCAACCTGAACTGCGCGAATATACACACACTCGTCATGTCCTGCGCCCCCTGACCTGCCGCGAATTCCTGGGCTATGTGCAGGCGCAATGCGAAGAACACGGCTGTGAAAATTCGCCGTTAACGCCGGCCCGCGTGCGCAAAATGCACACGTTGACCAAAGGCAACATCAGCAAACTTAACGAACTGGCGCACCTGTCAATGCTCGCCGCCTGGACGGAACGCGCGTCGCAGGTCAGCCCGCGTCATTTACGCCTGGCGGCGGGAGAGATCCTGCCCGCGAAAAAACACGGTAAGCGTCTGGCAACCGTGGGGCTGTTCGCATCGGTGCTGTTTGCCGCCTGCGGCTGGTATTTAACCTCATCCATCAGCGGGCATCTTCCCATCCAGCTGCCGGTCCCCGTCAGCTGGAAACAGCCGACGCGAAAAACGGAGGCGCCCGTGGTGCCGGTTATCGACAATGAAATGGTTAATCAGCCGGATGCGATGCACCAGCTCTATCTGATGTGGGGATATGACGCCTCGGCCGAAGATGCGCTGTGCCAGAATGCCGCTAAAGTGAACCTGATGTGTAAACAGGGGAACGCGTCGCCGGAGACGCTGGCGCAGGAAGGGTATCCGTGGGTCAGTGAACTGAAAACCAGCGGTCACCTTAACTATGCGGTGGTCGCCAGGGTCGGAGATACATCAATTGACCTGTTAATGAATAACCGGACCTGGCAGGTGAGCCGAAGCTGGTTTAACCGGCATGCGACCGGCAACTTCACCCAGTTGCACCGCCTGACACCGGAAGGAAAAGACGCGATCGGCGCGGCCAGCGACAGCAAAGACATGGCCTGGCTCGATCAGCAGTTAAGCCTGGCGCTGAACCAGCCCGAAACGCATGCCCGGATCTGGACCGCTGAGATGATGAAACGCACCCGTGAGTTTCAGCAAAAAATGCATCTGCACGTGGATGGCATCCCCGGCGAAGAAACGCTGATGCAGCTGATGCGCGTAACCAACAGCACGCCGAGCGTACTGATTCAGGCCACCCGCACTACCCCGGACGCAAAAATGCAGGAGAAGAAAGCCTAATGTCGACCATCTGCCTTGCGGCCCAGCGCAGCTATACAACCGGGGAAGCGGTCTGGTTTTCGTACCGCCTCCCCAGCCTGAAAAACGTATTCGGCAAAACAGCATTATGGATGGTCGGCCTTTGCGCCATGCTGGTTGTCGGCCTGTATATGCATGTCTACTGGAACATGCGCCACCCGGCGCCTGAACCGGTCAACGCCAGCGTTGCCAAACCGGAAACCCAGCTTTCGGAGATGCACTACGTGTATGTGAGTAAACCGTTCCCGCATCCGCAGCCTAAAGCTGCGCCAGTGCCTGTTGATGTTCCACCGATGCAGGATCTGCCGATCATCAGTGATGATGCCGACTGGCAGCAGGCGCCCGACGGCGCGGTGCCGCAAGGCCCCTCGCGGGATACCCTACCCGGAACTGAGGCGCATGAGCACTATACCGCCCCCGCCAGCACGAGCAGTGAAGAGTCATCATTAACGGAATTATTTAAACAGGCATTAAAAGAGCAGGAGCAGGATTATTCTCAAGGAAAAATTCCCGCACCGCCGGTTGACGAAACGCAGAATAATTCACAAGCAAGTGTTAAAAACAGTGAAAACAGCCGTTCCCCTTTCAGTGATAAAGGAGACCGGCGGGAGTAGGCATTAATATTTTTCAGGCAGTGCGGTGAGGTTAAGCAGTCGACCTTTTTCCACCACAATATATTGACCTTTTTTCAGATCGGAGAGGATTTTAATAATGGTGCTACGTGCCAGGTTAGTGTATTCCTGAATGTAATCATAAACGTTAATATCACGCTGATGCTGTACAATCAGGTCGTTGATCTCATATAAAAATTCACGAACAACAGAATATGCGCTGCGAGCGACCAGAATATCATCGCGCTTGCTCATCAGGCATATGTACCAGGAAAGCACTTTTGTCAGTTCAGGCCACAGATTTTTCTCGGTCATCAGCTGGGCGAAGACCTCTTTCTTGATCGAGCGAACAACTGTATTCGACCGAACAAGGCCGTACATATGGGTGGCGTTGTAATACATCGACGACAGGCCGAAAATGCATTGCCCGGTAACGGTGAACAAGCACAGTTCGTCAGAGTCACGTCGAAATTCGACTTCGCCGCTGACAATAATATGAATTAAACCGGAATCAGCAGTGGAAATCTTCTGCCATTTTTTTAACGTTCTTTCTTCAACGCATGAGGTTGCAGAAATAATCTTTTCCATTTCATGTTGCGGACGTAATTTTTTTCCATAGATGCTTAACATTGTTATACCCGTTTTAAGATGTGATTTTAAAAAAACATGGCAACGGCATTCATACCGAACCATAAATATTTTCCTGATGAAAAACTCAAGAATAAAAAAAAGAGTAAAGTTTTTTATTCGCTAAATTGCTTAGCGTGCTATGTGTCCATCTTAAATCCGAATAATTTTAAGTCAATTAACTAAAAATGAAATGAGATTGTACTTAGGATTAATCTAATAGAAACTTGCGGAAATATACTCATTTGGGGGTAAGCCAAAGGTTTACCCCTGCCCGTATTTCTCTAAAAGTGCTTCGGCAATCGCCATGGTTTCAACATCCGCTACGCCATTCCATAACTGCGGACGGAAATGCATCTGGAACACCATGATGATGCGTTTTTGCTGTGCAGGCGTGCTGTTTTCTGGCACCTCGTAACCGTAGCGCGCCAGCAGATCGAGCAGTGCTGCGGTATCAACCTGCTGATAATGCGGTCGCCCGTTGATATAAAAATTTACCCGTGCCGGTTCGGGCCAGGCTCCGATGCCCTGCTGCGCCAGCTCGCGCCACGGAAACTGCGGGCCAGGGTCGTCTTTACGCTGCGGGGCGATATCCGAATGGGCCACAACGTTCTGCGGTTTAATGTCGTAGCGGGCGATGATGTCTCTGGCAAGCGGGATCAGCGCCGCAATTTGCCCCGGTTCGAAGGGGGTAAAGGTTTTCACGCCATCGGTTTTCCGCCAGCCGCGGTTTTCCAGCTCAATGCCGACGGAGGTATCATTTATGCGGTTGGTCCCACGCCAAAAGCTAATACCTGCATGCCAGGCCAGCTCGCTCTCCGGCACCAGCTGCCAGATACGCGGTTTGCCCTGCGGAGCTGGGGGCTTTGCGGGGATGAGATAGTGAGAGCTGACGTTTTTATCGGTCAAGGTCGCAAGCGAGGTGTCGAAATCATCGGCGGTGTAATGGATCACCAGCACCTTTATGCGCGGGTAGGCCGCCTGCGCCTGATGGCGCGTATCAAGTTCGTACGCGCCTTTATCAACAATGCCCTCTTCCGAGGCGCATCCTGCCAGCAATAATGCCAGCAGGAGGGTTGAGAGCGAACGCTTCATCGACGGGTTTTCACCGCCGTGCCGCTTACGCTCACCATCAGCATGCTGGCATCTTTCCCGACCGTTTCGTAGTCGATATCAATGCCCACCACCGCATCCGCGCCCAACGCTTTGGCCTGCTCGCCCAGCTCCTTAAACGCAATGTCACGCGCTTTACGCAGTTCTTTCTCGTAGGCACCGGAGCGCCCGCCGACGATATCCCGAATGCCGGCAAAGAAGTCCCGGAAGATGTTGGCGCCCAGAATCGCCTCACCGGTGACCACGCCGCAGTACTCGGTAATGGGTTGACCTTCCAGGGTTGGTGTTGTTGAAAATTGCATACTTCCTCTCCGTCTTTAGCGTTCAATGCGTTAGCAACTGCATTATCGGTTCGTTACGCTATGATTGAAAGGATAGTTAATAAATAAGGAAATCAACATGCGCTACTCTGCTTTAACGCTTTTAGTGCCCTGCGCGCTGGTGCTCAGCGCCTGCACTACGCCGGTCACGCCAGCCTTTAAGGATATCGGTTCCCGCAGCGGCCCCTGCATTGAGGGCGGCCCGGACGCCGTGGCGCAACAGTTCTATGATTACCGCATTCAGCATCGCGGTAATGACCTCACCGCCCTGCGCCCGTACCTGAGCGATAATCTGGCGAAACTGCTTAATGACGCCTCGCGCGATCCGCAGCAAAACGCGCTGCTTTCATCCGATCCGTTCTCCAGCCGCGCCACGCTGCCGGACAGCGCCGACGTCGCCAGCGCGTCCACCATTCCGAATACCGACGCACGGAATATTCCTCTGCGCGTGAAGCTAACCCAGGGGACGCAAACCTGGCAGGATGAGGTGCTGATGATCCGTGAAGGCCAGTGCTGGGCAATAGATGATGTGCGCTACATTGGCGGCAGCGTTCATGCTCCGGCGGGCACCCTTCGCCAGTCGATTGAGAACCGCTAACGCATACGTTAAATAAACGTTAACCCCGTAAAATGTCCGGCATTTCATGCGGAATGCCGACATTTATTCTCGCCCCCCTTTCCCGTCGCTATTTTGTGCTATGTTTAAGAGGAAACACGGGTTATATTTAACTTTTAACGCAGAAATATTGCATAACTATTCTGTCAACGGTACTATCTGCGGCCTCAATTGCTATAGATTGCCTGGATGAGTAAAGACTGCCCCGATGAGTATTAAACTAAACGGCATTAACTGCTTCTACGGCGCACACCAGGCGCTGTTCGACATTACGCTGAGCTGCCCGGAGGGCGAAACGCTGGTTTTGCTCGGCCCAAGCGGTGCGGGAAAAAGCTCCCTTCTGCGTGTTTTAAATCTGCTTGAAATGCCCCGTTCGGGAACGCTGGCCATCGCCGGTAACCATTTTGACTTCGCGAAAACCCCTTCTGATAAAGCGATTCGTGAACTGCGTCAAAACGTGGGCATGGTTTTCCAGCAATATAATCTCTGGCCGCATCTGACAGTGGTGCAAAACCTGATTGAAGCCCCGTGCCGCGTGCTTGGCTTAAGCAAAGACCAGGCGATGGCGCGAGCTGAAAAGCTGCTGGAACGTCTGCGTCTGAAACCGTACAGCGACCGTTATCCTCTGCATCTCTCTGGTGGTCAGCAACAGCGTGTGGCGATCGCCCGTGCGCTGATGATGGAGCCAGCGGTGCTGCTGTTCGACGAACCAACCGCAGCGCTGGACCCGGAAATTACTGCCCAGATCGTGAGTATCATTCGTGAACTGGCGGAAACCAACATTACCCAGGTCATCGTGACCCACGAGGTGGAAGTGGCGCGCAAAACCGCCAGCCGCGTGGTCTACATGGAAAACGGGTATATTGTTGAGCAAGGTGATGCGAGCTGCTTCACCAACCCGCAAACCGATGCCTTCAAAAACTACTTATCACACTGATGTGTTAGGGAAATTATAATGAAAAAAGTATTGATTGCCGCGCTGCTTGCTAGCGTCAGCCTTTCCGCTACCGCAGCCCAGACCATCCGTTTCGCCACTGAAGCGTCCTACCCTCCGTTTGAATCCATTGATGCGAACAACAAGATTGTTGGCTTCGACGTGGACCTGGCAAATGCCCTGTGTAAAGAGATCGACGCGACCTGTACCTTCAGCAACCAGGCGTTCGACAGCCTGATCCCAAGCCTGAAGTTCCGCCGTATCGACGCCGTGATGGCCGGTATGGACATCACTCCGGAGCGTGAAAAGCAGGTTCTGTTCACCACCCCTTACTACGACAACTCGGCGCTGTTCATTGGTCAGAAAGGTAAATACGCCTCCGTTGACCTGCTGAAAGGCAAGAAAGTCGGCGTGCAGAACGGCACCACGCACCAGAAATTCATCATGGATAAGCACCCGGAAATCACCACCGTGCCGTATGACAGCTACCAGAATGCGAAGCTGGACCTGCAAAACGGCCGTATCGATGCGGTGTTCGGGGACACGGCTGTCGTGACTGAATGGCTGAAAGCGAACGACAAGCTGGCCGCCGTGGGTGACAAGGTGACAGATAAAGACTACTTCGGTACAGGTCTGGGTATTGCCGTACGTCAGGGCAACACCGAGCTGCAGCAGAAATTCAACGCTGCGCTGGAAAAAGTGAAGAAAGACGGCACCTACGAAACCATCTACAAAAAATGGTTCCAGAAGTAATTCCTGATGAATGAAATTTTTCCTTTAGCAAGCGCCGCCGGGATGACCGTCGGCCTTGCCGTTTGTGCACTGATTATCGGCCTCGTACTGGCGATGTTCTTTGCGGTGTGGGAGTCCGTTAAGTGGCGCCCTGTCGCATGGCTCGGTTCAGCGCTGGTAACTGTGCTGCGTGGACTGCCGGAGATTCTGGTGGTCCTGTTTATCTATTTCGGCTCCTCACAGCTGCTGTTAACGCTGTCGGACGGCTTTACGATTAATCTCGGCTTTGCGCAGATCCCGGTGCAAATGCAGATTGAGAACTTCGACGTCAGCCCGTTCCTGTGCGGCGTAATTGCGCTCTCCCTGCTCTATTCGGCCTATGCGTCACAAACGCTGCGCGGCGCGCTGAAAGCGGTACCGCAGGGACAGTGGGAATCCGGTCAGGCGCTGGGCCTGTCGAAAGCGGCGATCTTCTTCCGCCTGGTGATGCCGCAGATGTGGCGTCATGCCCTGCCAGGGCTGGGCAACCAGTGGCTGGTACTGCTGAAAGATACCGCGCTGGTGAGCCTGATCAGCGTGAACGATTTAATGCTGCAAACCAAAAGTATCGCCACCCGTACGCAGGAGCCATTTACCTGGTACATCGTCGCGGCGGCTATCTACCTGGTGATCACGTTGCTGAGCCAGTACGTTCTGAAGCGTATTGATCTGCGCGCAACGCGTTTTGAACGGAGACCAGGCTGATGCTGGATTATTTACCCGAACTGATGAAAGGGCTGCACACCAGCCTGACGCTGACCGTTGCGTCTATCATCGTAGCGCTGATCCTGGCGCTGTTCTTCACCATCGTCCTGACGCTGAAAACGCCGGTGCTGGTGTGGATTGTCCGTGGCTACATTACGCTCTTTACCGGTACGCCGCTGCTGGTGCAGATCTTTCTGATTTACTACGGTCCAGGGCAGTTCCCGTCGTTACAGGAATATCCGGTTATCTGGCATTTGCTCTCTGAGCCATGGCTCTGCGCCCTGATAGCTCTCTCACTGAACAGCGCGGCCTATACCACGCAGCTGTTTTACGGCGCGATCCGCGCGATCCCGGAAGGCCAGTGGCAGTCCTGCGGTGCGCTGGGCATGAGCAAGAAGGACACGCTGGCGATCCTGCTGCCATACGCCTTTAAGCGTGCGCTCTCTTCCTATTCCAACGAAGTCGTTCTGGTGTTCAAAAGCACCTCTCTGGCCTACACCATCACCCTGATGGAAGTGATGGGCCACGGGCAGCTGCTGTACGGACGTACCTACGACGTGATGGTGTTCGGTGCGGCGGGTCTGGTCTATCTGGTGGTCAACGGTCTGCTGACGCTGATGATGCGTCTTATCGAGCGTAAGGCGCTGGCGTTTGAGCGCAGGAATTAATCACGCCAATGCATAAAACGGTATTCATTGAGCGGGTAACCTGATGGGTTATCCGCTTTTTTTTGCAATAAAGCTAATATTTAATCATTTTTATTGAATATAAATTCATTAGATGGCATTGTATATCCAGGCCGCAGACACGGCGCATAAATAAGACAGACGGGAGCATTACAATGAAAAAGTTAGTTCTGGCCGCATTACTCGCAACCTTCGCCGCAGGCGCATCCGCCGCAGATAAAATCAATTTTGGCGTTTCTGCCACCTATCCGCCGTTTGAATCGCTGGATGCCAGCAACCAGATCGTCGGCTTTGACATTGACCTGGCGAAAGCGCTGTGCAAGCAGATGCAGGCCGACTGCACCTTTACTAACCACGCGTTTGACAGCCTGATCCCGTCCCTGAAATTTAAAAAATACGATGCGGTGATCTCCGGCATGGATATCACCCCAGAGCGCAGCAAGCAGGTCGCGTTTACCGACCCGTACTACGCGAACTCTGCGGTAGTGATTGCGAAGAAAGGAGCTTATAAGTCTTTCGACGAACTGAAAGGCAAGCGCATCGGCATGGAAAACGGCACCACGCACCAGAAATATCTCCAGGACAAGCATCCTGAAGTGAAAACCGTGGCCTATGACAGCTACCAGAACGCAATTATCGACCTGAAAAATGGCCGTATCGATGGCGTATTTGGCGACACCGCGGTCGTGAATGAGTGGCTGAAAACCAATCCGCAGCTGGGTACAGCGACGGAGAAAGTGACCGATCCGCAATACTTTGGTACCGGCCTCGGCATCGCGGTACGTCCGGATAACAAAGCCCTGCTGGAAAAACTGAACGGCGCGCTGAAAGCGATCAAAGCTGACGGCACATACCAGAAAATCAGCGAGCAGTGGTTCCCGCAGTAATCTCTTTTTGCCGGGTGGTCTGGCCTACGGGGGTGGTCTGTAGGCCGGGAAAGCGCAGCGCCACCCGGCAATTTCTCATAGCGGCACAAAGAACCTGAACCGCGCCCCGCTCACGGACTCCATCAGCCTGATCCCGCCACCGTGCAGCTCCAGCATTCTCTTCACGATTAACAGCCCTAATCCCCCACGGTTCTCCCGCGACGCCTGAGGATTTAACGCTGACGGTCGCTGGAACAAATCGTCGCGCAGCGAGGCATCTACGCCCGTACCATTGTCTGCCACTTCGACCTGAAGTCGTTCATTCTCCTGCCAGACCGCCAGACGAATTTCTCCGCCGCTCGGCGTATGACGGATGGCGTTATCCAGAAGATTAGTGACCACGCGCTCGATCATCGACACGTCGGCGTTCACCAGCGGCAATCGCCCCGGTACATCAATACGCAGGTTCACCTCGCGCGTGCGGGCGGTAAGTTCAAACTTCTGCGCCACGTCGGAAATCAGTTCAGCCATGGCAAAACGCTCGCGCTGGGGCTTGATGCCGCCGTGCTCAAGACGCGCCAGCTCGAACAGCTGCTGCGACAGATGGCGTACCTTTTGCCCCTGACGCAGCGCGGTAGCGAGGTACTGCTGATGCTCCTGCGGCGACAGCGTGGCGGATTTCAGCGACAGCGTTTCCAGATAACCCAGCAGCGACGTCAACGGGGTGCGTAAGTCGTGCGAAATGTTGGCGATAAACTCCCGGCGCTGGCGGTCGCTGTCGGCCAGCCGATCCCACTGAGAGGTGATTTTGCGCGCCAGCTCGATAAAGGTATTGCGCAGGATCGCCACTTCATCCTGGCCGGCAGGCTCGAGCGGCTGGGCCGCCAGCTGCTTAATCGCGCTGATGCTGTCCTGCTCCAGCCCGGCCACGTCCAGCGTGAGCTGTTTAACCGGGCGCGTCACCCAGTACCAGAGCAGCAGCCCCGCCAGCAGACCAAACAGCGCCACCAGCAGCATCGACCACAGCGCCGTACTCCAGAGCGCTTTGTGCCAGGCCATCTCCGCCAGCGCGTTGGACTCCTCCCCCTGCAAAATAATGTACAGATACCCCTTCAGCTCGCCGTCCTGCCGCAGCGGGGTGGCGCTGAAGACTTTCTTATTCTGGCTTCGGGGATCGTCGCCAAACACCGGCATCACCGTCCCGCTCAGGAAATTCTGTATCGGCGCGAGGTCAATTTTTTGCCGCTGAATGTGCCCCGGCGGGGCGGCATCGGCCAGGATATCGCCATCAGGCGAGACAACATACAGCTCGACGCTCGGATTAAAGGTCATCAGCCGGTCGAACAGCGGCTTTAAGGCGCTGCGATCCACCCTGCCCTGCGTATCCAGAATCGCTTCCCGCTGCGCAATCTGCTGCGCCAGCCCGCCGGAGAGACGCTGCACCATCGCATTGCCGTACTGCATGCTAACGTAGAGCTGTACCGCACAGGCGACGGTGGCGCAGAGCAGCAGTAACACCGTAAACAGCAGCGTCAGGCGCTGGCTCAGGCTAAAGCGACGCATCATGATTCTGCTCCGCAAATTTGTAGCCTTTGCCCCAGACGGTGCGAACGATCTCCGGCTCGGCGGCATCTTTCTCTATTTTGATGCGCAGGCGGTTAATATGAGTGTTGACGGTGTGTTCGTAGCCTTCGTGCTGATACCCCCACACCTGCTCCAGCAATGCCAGCCGTGAAAAGACCTCTCCGGGATGGCGGGCAAAAAAATAGAGCAGTTCAAATTCACGCGGGGTGAGATCGACGTGTTGACCGTTAAGACGCACGGTGCGCGCCAGCGGATCGATAGTCAGACCGTGCGCCTGAATAATGCCGTCCGTCTGCGCCTGGCCCATCGCCTGCTGACGACGAAACAGCGCCTTAATGCGGGCAATCAGCTCCTGCACCGAGAAAGGTTTTGCCAGATAATCATCCGCCCCGGTTTCCAGGCCGGTAATACGGTCAGTTTCACTGCTGCGGGCGCTAATGATGATAATGGGCAGGTAGCGGGTCATCTGGCGGATACGGCGGCAAATCTCCAGACCATCAACATTCGGCAGCATCAGATCGAGGATCACCGCGTCCCACGGCTGTTTTTTCAGAAGCGGTAACGCCTTTCCCCCGTCCGGCTCGTGGGTAATGGCGTAGCCTTCATCTTCCAGGTTAAGACGCAGGAGTGCCGCGATATCGTGGTCGTCTTCTACCAGCAGGATCTGCTTCATGGGTAAGCCTTCAATCATTTGTTATGACGTAAGCTTACCTGATTTCGAGCGGGGGAAGAGTTCACATTTTGTTTAAGATTTCACGAGCAACGTCAGCACTTCGTAATGCGCAGTGTGCGGGAACATATCAAAGAGCTGAACGCGCGCAATGCGGTAGCCCGGCAGGCTGGCGATATCCTTCACCATGGTCTGCGCGTTACAGCTGGAGTAGACGATGTACTCCGGCGCCATCTGGCTCAGGTAGTCGCAGAGCGCCTGGCCGATACCCCGGCGCGGCGGGTTCACCAGCACCAGCTCCGGCACGTTGCCCTGGCCGGTGGCGAACCGGGTCGAGTCCAGCGCCTGGAAGTGCAGATTCGTCAGCCCCAGCTCCGCGGCGGACTGTTTCGCGCAGGCGATGGCCTCCGCAGAAATTTCAATCCCGGTGAGCTGCATGTCTGGCGTGGCACAGTGCAGGCCAAAGCCGCCGACGCCGCAGAACAGATCCCACATGTGATGAACCTGTAACGCACGCACCCAGTCGCGTGCGGTCGCGTACAGCGCGCTGGCGACGGTGGGGTTAGTCTGGAAGAAGCTTTGCGGACGGATCCACAGCGGCACGCCGTTGAAATTCTCCGCCAGCGCATGCTGTTCGGTGAAGAAAATCTCTTTCTCTCCTTCCATGATCGCCATATGCACCGGCTGAATATTAGCGGTAATGACCTTGAGCTGCGGAAGCTGTTCCTGCAGCCACGGCAACACCGCGCGAAGCTGCTCCAGTTTGGTTTCCGAACGCAGCACAAAGCGCAGCATCATCCCGCCGTCGATTTGGCTTTCGGTCAGCAGAAGGTACTTAAGCTCGCCGCGCCTGCGGGCAACGTTATAGGGCGTTAACCCCGCGCGGGCGATAAAGGGTTTCAGGGCGGTAAACACCGGCTCAAACGAGGCGGGATACAGCGGACAGCCGGTGAGATCGACGGGCGTGCCGTCACGGTGCAGCATGCCCAGCAGCGGCTTTTCGACGCTGCCGCTGACCACCATTTTGGCTTTATTACGAAAGCCCTGCTCCGGCCCGCTGACGGGTGCGCACCACTCGCCCACCGCGTGTGCTGCCAGCAGCTGTTGCAGGTCGGCCATTTTGGCGGTGAGTTGTTGAGGGACCGGCTGTTCTATCCACTGACAGGAGCGGCAGCGTCCGGCGTCATAGAGTGCGCACTGCATATGAAAACCTTAAGAATCACGAGGGCTGCGATTATACACATTATTGCAGGCGGAAGAACCGCCGACTGGAGGCGGGAACATAGAGCAGGCAGAGCACCAGCATGTCCGGCAATTTTTGCATCACTAAGGAATGGAAAATCTCGCGGCGGGAGCCGCCGGGAATGCTGAACAGCTCCGGATAGCCATAGCCCAGCGAGGCGGCCCACAGATAGCTGGCGGCGGTGATCTGCGTAAGAAAATATACCCAGCGCGCCCAGTTGCGCCCCTTTACCAGCGAGAACGCACAGTAGATCTCAATAAACACCAGCATCAGGCTGCTGAGAAACACCAGCGTCAGATTCCACGTCTGCGCGCTGCGGTGAATGAACTCCCCCATGCCTCGCGGGCCCAGCGTGTTCATAATCATCAGCACATCCAGGCAGCGGATCATAATAATGGCGAGCGCCGCCACCTGCACCAGCGCAGGGACGTTCGGACGGGCGTGCGAATGACGTGTTTTTTGCAAGAATCCCAATGTTTTTACTTCCCTGAAAAACAGTGCCGCGTCATACGCGGCACATCACTGGAAATAATAATTCCTTCAGCCGCGTCTTGCACGCTGGATATCGCGCACGCGCTGCTTTTCCGCGCGCGCCATCAAATACCAGGCGATAAATCCGACAATTCCGACCACGCCGAGGATGATGGAGGCCAGGGCATTAATCTCCGGATTCACCCCCATGCGCACGCTGGAGAAGACCAGCATCGGCAGCGTCGTCGCGCCTGGGCCCGAGACAAAACTGGCAATAACCAGATCGTCGAGCGAGAGCGTGAACGCCAGCAGCCAGCCGGAGATCACCGCCGGCATAATCATCGGCAGCGTAATGATAAAAAAGACCTTCAGCGGCGTGGCGCCAAGATCCATCGCCGCCTCTTCAATGGAGCGATCCAGCTCGCGCAGCCGCGAGGAGATGACCACCGCCACATACGCCGTACAGAAGGTGACGTGCGCCAGCCAGATGGTGAGCATCCCGCGATCCGCTGGCCAGCCGATGGCGTGCGCCAGCGCGACAAACAGCAGGAGCAGCGACAGACCGGTGATGACGTCCGGCATCACCAGCGGGGCGGTGATCATAAACGCAAAACCATTTGCTCCGCGAAAACGGCCGAAGCGCACCATCACCAGCGCGGCAATCGTGCCCAGCACGCAGGCCATCGTCGCCGCCAGCGCCGCAATGGTCAGGCTCAGCCCCACCGCGCTCATCATCGCATCATCGTGGAACAGCTCGCTGTACCAGCGCGTCGACCAGCCCGCCCAGACGGTGACCAGCTTAGAGCTGTTGAACGAGTAGATCACCAGCATCAGCATCGGCGCATACAGGAAGGTAAAGCCGATAATCAGGATCAGAATTCGCCACGGGGAGCGTACTACCGGTAAGTTGTTCATCCGTGGTCTCCCATCTGTTTCTGCTGATGTTTGTGGAACCACATGATCGGCACGATCAGCAGCAGTAACATGACAATCGCCACCGCCGAGGCCACCGGCCAGTCGCGGTTATTGAAAAACTCCTGCCACAGCACGCGGCCAATCATGATGCTGTCCGGCCCGCCGAGCAGTTCGGGGATCACAAACTCCCCGACCGCCGGGATAAACACCAGCATCGATCCGGCGATGATCCCGCCTTTTGTGAGCGGCACAATGACGCTGAAGAACGTCTTCAATGGGCGTGCGCCGAGATCCAGCGAAGCTTCCACCAGCGAGTAATCGATTCGCGTCAGCGCCGTATAGATTGGCAGCACCATAAACGGCAGATAGGCATAGACAATCCCGATATACACCGCAAGGTTGGTATGCAGGATCGTCAGCGGCTGGTCGATCACCCCAAGCCACAGCAGGAAGTTATTCAGTATGCCGTTATTCTTCAGGATCCCCATCCACGCGTACACGCGGATCAGGAAAGATGTCCACGACGGTAAAATGACCAACAGCAGTAAAATATTTCGCGTCGACGGCTTGCTGTGCGCCACTGCCCACGCCAGCGGGTAGCCCATCAACAAGCAGCAGATCGTTGAGATCGCCGCAACCTGTAACGACTGTAAATAGGCTTCGAAATAGAGCGGATCCTCAGTCAGTTGCAGGAAATTCCCAAGGTTTAAGGTCAGCGTCAGTTGCCCGTCGGCCCACTCCCACAAATCGGTATACGGCGGGATCGCCCGCGCCATCTCCGCCAGGCTGATCTTAAAGACGATCAGGAACGGCAGCAAAAACAGCAGGATCAGCCAGATATAGGGCATGGCGATGACCAGCTTGCGGCCATGCGCCATCTGCACGCGCGCCAGCCAGTGCGAGAAACCGCCCGGTTTTTTGACGCGGGCTGGAGGTTCAAGTGTGCTCATGACCGCTCCTTATACCGTCAGGACTACGCAACTGTCCGCATCCCAGCACAGGCTCACTTCGTCGCCCCAGGTTGGCTGTCCCTTGCGATACCGGTGTTCGTTCTGTAACTGGGCGCTGAGCATCTGCCCGCTTTTCAGGCGGACATGGTAAATCGACAGATCGCCGAGATAGGCGATGTGTACCACTTCGCCCACGGCAAAGTTATAGCCATCGGCGGGCGGCTCATCGCAAAGCATGATTTTTTCCGGGCGCAGGGCAACGTAAACCGGCACGTTGTCCACCACGGAATTATCAGAATCAACCTTAAGCGGGTGCACCAGCCCCGGCGATTCAATCACCAGACCGTCTTCCTGGCGTTCCTTCAGCAGCCCTTCGAAGACGTTTACCGAGCCGATGAACTCCGCGCTGTAGCGGGTTGTCGGGTGTTCGTAAATCTCCTCCGGCTCGCCTATCTGCACGAACTTACCGCGATTCATGATCGCAATGCGCCCGGCCATGGTCATCGCCTCTTCCTGGTCGTGCGTCACCATCACGCAGGTCACCCCTACGCGCTCAAGGATATCCACCACTTCCAGCTGCATCCGGTCGCGCAGCTTTTTATCCAGCGCGCCCATCGGCTCGTCGAGCAGGAGTAATTTCGGCCGTTTGGCCAGACTTCTTGCCAGCGCCACGCGCTGACGCTGGCCGCCGGAAAGCTGATGCGGCTTACGCTTCGCGAACTCCTGCATGTGCACCAGGCTCAGCATCTCCGCCACGCGCGCGGTGATTTCGGCTTTCGGCAGTTTGTCCTGCTTCAGGCCGAAGGCGATGTTCTGCTCGACGGTCATGTGCGGGAACAGGGCATAGGACTGGAACATCATGTTAATGGGCCGCTGGTACGGCGGCACGCTGGAGAGGTCTACCCCATCCAGCACGATCTGCCCGGCGGTAGGTTGTTCAAACCCGGCCAGCATGCGCAGCAGGGTCGATTTACCGCAGCCGGATGCGCCGAGCAAAGCAAATATTTCACCTTTGTAGATCGTCAGGCTGACATCGTCCACGGCATGCTGGCCGTCGAAGGATTTGGTGAGGTTACGAATTTCAAGAAGCGGGGTCAGCGCTTTACGGACTTTCGCCTGCGGGCGGGGGATCGCGTCATTCACGGGGTGCTCTCCGGCATAGATCAACACTGGTGCAAACGCACCGTCAGGGTGCGCATCGCCGGGCGGCGCTAACGCTTGCCCGGCCTACGGGATTTGTCGGCCCGGTAAGCGACAGCGCCACCGGGCAACGATATCAAACGCCGTTACTTACCGCTTTTCACCTTCGTCCACGCGCGGGTACGCACACGGTCAATTTTCGGTTCCTGCACTTTCAGGGTGAACAGCTTGGCAAACACATCGGCTGGCGGGTAGATCGCCGGATTATTGCGGATTTCTTCGCTCACCAGCGGCACGGAGGCCTTGTTACCGTTGGCGTAGTAGACGTGGTCGCTGATGTGGGCAATCACTTCCGGACGCATCAGGTAGTTGAGGAACTGATACGCTTCCTCTTTGTTTTTCGCATCAGCCGGCATCGCGAAGACGTCGAAGAACGCCAGCGCCCCCTCCTTCGGAATGAAGTAGGAAACATTCACGCCGTTTTTCGCCTCTTTCGCACGGTTCGCTGCCTGCCAGACGTCACCCGCCCAGCCGATGGCCACGCAGATATCCCCGTTAGCCAGGTCGTTGATGTACTGAGAGGAGTGGAAGTAGCGAATATTCGGACGCAGCTTTAATAGCAGGTTGGTCGCCGGACCGGTGTAGTCGTCGGCCTTGCTGCTGTTTGGATCTTTGCCGAGATAGTTAAGCACGGTGGCGAAAATCTCTTCCGGCGCATCGAGGAAAGAGACGCCGCAGCTTTTCAGCTTCTCGAGGTTTTCCGGCTTCAGCACCACGTCCCAGCTGTCCAGTTTGACGTCCGGGCCCAGCGCCGCTTTGACTTTATCCACGTTAAAGCCAATACCAGTGGTCGCCCACAGGTAAGGCATGGCGTATTTGTTGTCCGGATCATGCTTCGCCACCAGCTTCAGCACTTCCGGATCGAGGTTTTTCCAGTTCGATAACTTGTTCTTGTCCAGCGGCTGGAAGACACCGGCGGTCAGCTGACGCTCCAGGAAGCTTGCAGAGGGCACCACCAGGTCGAAACCGGTACTGCCCGCCATCAGTTTGCCTTCCAGTACTTCGTTGGAATCGAATACGTCGTAGACAACCTTAATGCCGGTCTCTTTTTCAAAATTCGCGACGGTGTCCGGCGCAATATAGTCAGACCAGTTATAGACGTGCAGCGTTTTTTGTTCCGCAGCGAGCGTGCCGGCAGAGACGGCCATCAGAGCACCCGCAACCAGACCCGATAACCATTTTTTATTCAAGGCGATCATATTGTTATTCCTTCTGAAAGCTCGTTAACAAACGAACCAAAACTGTGCAGCCTGAAGATATGCAATATTCATGCATAGTTTGTCGCTCTGCCCGAAATAAAATATACCCCTCTTCCCGGCAGGTTCCGCTCGCTTTTTTTAAGCACCGCAAGAATAACTGTAGCCCGTGTCTCCGGCTATAGCCCAGACGAAAAAACGCCTTTTATCAATTTTTTATGCAGATTATGTCTACGTGATAAGCCGAAACGGCCCGAGAGGAGGTGAAAAATTCTTTAAAGAAAGGTTAAAAGCAGCAGAAAAAGCGGTGTTATGCAGCCGCTCTGGTAGCGACTGCGCAAAAGTCAGACAGGCTTAGTGGAGAAAATTGGAAGATGCATCATTATTCTCGGCATCATCTTCCGCGCTATACAGCAGGTGATGTGCGTTGGCTTCCATCATTACCATGGAAATTTGCTCTTCGCTCAGGCGCATAAACCAGGCGAACTGTTTGAAGGAGAGCCCCGCGCCGGAGAATAAAGACTGGCAAACCACCAGCTTCGGCAGATTATCATCCTGTATGTCGAGAAACGCTTTCACCGTCAAAGAACTGGCGTTAATCGCTGACAGATCGGATGCCAGTGCAAGCAGCGCTGAAGGCTTCACTTCAGCCAGCGCCGAGAACAGGATCACGTCGTTAATCAGATCGATTTTGGCATCAAAAATACCATCGAAATTTTGCATGTGAGGCAGATGCAGCGCCTGGCAGGAGTCGCATTCGAAAAAAGTAATACCGGCATCATCGAGCCATTGACGTAACGTATCCAGTGTAGGTACGACCTGTAAATCCATCGCTGTGCAGCCTCTTAAATAAAAACGTTGTCCAGCTTACGCAAAAAGTGCGCGCCGATCCATTTAACCGCCCGTTTTCAGGCAAAATCCCGGCGTCGCATGGCGTTCAATCCATGCGATCATTTTACCTGCAATATCGACGCCTGTGGTTTTTTCCACCCCTTCCAGCCCCGGCGAGGCGTTAACTTCCATCACCAGCGGCCCGCGGTCGGCACGCAGCAGATCGACCCCCGCCACATCCAGGCCCAGCGTCTGCGCCGCTTTCACCGCAATCTCGCGCTCGCGCTCGCTGATAAGGGCCACCCGCGCGATACCGCCGCGGTGCAGGTTAGAGCGGAAGTCGCCCTCTTTCGCCTGCCGCTCTATGGCGGCCACCACTTCATCGCCCACCACAAAGCAGCGGATGTCGCACCCTTTGGCCTCTTTAATATACTCCTGCACCAGAATATGGGCATTCAGACCGCGAAAGGCGTCAATCACGCTTTCCGCCGCCTGACGCGTCTCCGCCAGTACCACCCCAATACCCTGCGTGCCTTCCACCAGCTTAATGACCAACGGCGCACCACCCACCATGTCGATTAAATCGCTGGTGTCGTCCGGGGAGTGAGCAATCCCGGTGACGGGCAGATCGATCCCCTGGCGCGCCAGCAGTTGCAGCGAGCGCAGCTTATCGCGGGCGCGTGAGATCGCCACGGATTCATTGAGCGGATAGCTTCCCAGCATTTCAAACTGGCGCAGCGCGGCCGTGCCGTAATAGGTGATCTGGGAGCCAATGCGGGGAATTACCGCATCAAAATGCGGGAGTTTGCGGCCTTTGTAATGAATCGACGACGCCGCAGGGTCGATGTTCATATAGCAGGACATCGGATCGAGGATCTCAACCTGATGTCCGCGTTTCGCCGCCGCTTCTCGCAGGCGTTTACATGAATAGAGCGTTCCATCCCGGGACAATATGGCAATTTTCACCCTGCACCTCTCTAAAGACATGGGAAAAGCCTGCCTATCATACACGAGGCGCAGGAGGAAGGGACTATCGCGTTGCCCAGCCCTGTTTGTGCAGGTAATCAAGAATGAACGGGCGGTTTTCTTTAATGATGGTGCGACGAATATGGTCGCTCCAGGTATCGCGGCGGTTGTTGCTGTCGCGCGTCAGATAGTAGTTCGCCAGCTCTTCATCGTATTGATGCAGAACGTCCTGATCGACCGGCTGGTAGTGGTTTTCATGCACCAGCATCGCAGCAGGAATACGCGGCTTCAGATCCGGGTTATCCGCCGGCCAGCCGAGGCACAGACCAAACAGCGGCAACACGTGTTTCGGCAGCTTCAGCAGTTGCGTCACGCTTTCGATGTTATTACGCAGCCCGCCGATATAGACGCCGCCAAGCCCCAGCGATTCCGCCGCCGTGAACGCGTTTTGCGCCATCAATGCCGTATCCACCACGCCCAGCAGCAGCTGTTCCGCCAGCCCCAGCTCCGCCTTAGGACAGATTTGCAGGTGACGGTTAAAATCGGCGCAGAACACCCAGAACTCAGCCGCCTGGGCAACGTGCTTTTGTCCGCCCGTCAGCGTTACCAGCTGCTCACGCATCGCCGGATCGGTGATGCGGATAATGGAGCTGCACTGCAAAAAGCTGGAGCTGGAGGTGCCTCTTGCGCTGTCGATGATCGCGTCCCGCTGCGCCTGGGTGATCGGCTCATCGGTGAAATGGCGAATGGAACGGTGGGAACGAAGCAGGTCAATGGTTGGCGTCATTTTGTCTCTCTTTGTATTGCGTAAAACGTATGGCAGCCAGTATAGGCAATGATCCACCTGATGTAATTGGCGAAACATAGCCTGACTGTATCAAAGTGACAGGTGAAACCTTCTTTCCATGACGGCAGGTTATCGTGCACTATAGGGATTATTCGCCGTCAGGCTTGTTTTTTGAGGAGAGAGAAATGTTTGCAGTAATTTTTGGTCGTCCAGGATGCCCTTACTGTGTGCGCGCGAAAGAGCTGGCTGAGAAACTGACTGAAGAACGTGATGATTTCAACTTCCGTTACGTGGATATCCACGCGGAAGGCATCAGCAAAGCCGATCTGGAAAAAACCGTGGGTAAACCGGTTGAAACCGTGCCGCAGATCTTCCTCGATCAGAAACACATCGGCGGCTGCACCGATTTCGAAGCGTACGCCAAAGAGCACCTGGGCCTGTTTGCCGCTCAGTAATGCTAAGACGCCCTCACCCTGAGGGCGTTTTTATTTATGGTGCTTCCGCTGTTGCAGCAGGCTGCGCATAAATAAGAAACAGAGCGCGCCCAGCGCACACCAGAAAACGCCACTCAGTAGCCACGCCACTTCCTGCCAGACGCTTCTCGACGAGAGAAACAGCACGCGCATCAGAAGCAGGCAGAGGGGCGCCGCAAGGATGGCCCCCAGCAGCGGCATTACCACCTCGCCTTTGCGCGAGAGAAAACTGGCCACTACCCCCGGCAGGATGAAGAACAACAGGCCCAGCTCGGGATGACCGGACGCTCTGAAGGCGCCCTTCACATTAAAAGCAAGCGACATGCAAACGACCGTAAACAGCAAAAAGCAGCTGATTACGCCAACCCAGTTTCGTTTAAAGTTCAAACTATCCTCCTGACTTATCTCTATCAAATACAAAAATCGTCCGGTGGACGCCCAGTCAGATAAAGCATTGCGGCAATCCTTGCCAAAGCACGCACACAAGTCGTGCGATAATAGGTGGCTGTCGGTAGCTATTACGATTAAACTAACCGCCTGCTAGTGTTTAGGGTATTTATCAGGAAGCAGGGAGGTGCAAAGTGATTCCCTGACTCTGAAAACAGTAGCCCAAATAGTCCTTTCATTCAACAACTTACTGGTAAACAAGAAGTTAGCCTCCGTGAATATAAACGTCGCAGACTTGTTAAATGGGAATTACATCCTGTTATTATTTGTGGTACTGGCACTGGGCCTTTGTCTGGGTAAATTGCGCCTGGGTTCAGTTCAACTTGGTAATTCCATTGGCGTTTTAGTCGTCTCCCTGTTATTAGGTCAGCAACATTTCAGTATTAACACGGACGCGCTTAACTTAGGTTTCATGCTGTTTATTTTCTGCGTTGGCGTGGAAGCCGGTCCGAACTTTTTTTCCATTTTCTTCCGAGACGGCAAAAATTATCTGATGCTGGCGCTGGTGATGGTCGGCAGCGCCCTGCTGATTGCGTTAGGGCTGGGCAAACTGTTTGGCTGGGACATCGGCTTAACGGCCGGTATGCTGGCAGGCTCGATGACCTCCACGCCGGTGCTTGTTGGCGCGGGGGATACGCTTCGTCATTCTGGCATGGCAGGCACGCAGCTTTCCGCCGCACTGGATAACCTGAGCCTGGGCTATGCCCTGACCTATCTGATTGGTCTGGTGAGCCTGATTGTGGGCGCGCGCTATCTGCCAAAACTTCAGCACCAGGATCTCCAGACCAGCGCCCAGACCATTGCCCGAGAGCGTGGTCTGGATACGGACTCCAAACGTAAAGTATACCTGCCGGTGATCCGCGCCTACCGCGTCGGGCCAGAGCTGGTTGCCTGGACCGACGGGAAAAACCTGCGCGAGCTGGGGATCTACCGTCAGACCGGCTGCTACATCGAACGTATCCGTCGTAACGGCATTCTGGCAAACCCGGACGGTGACGCGGTGCTCCAGATGGGCGATGACATCGCCCTTGTTGGCTACCCGGACGCCCACGCGCGTCTCGATCCGAGCTTCCGCAACGGGAAAGAAGTGTTCGACCGCGACCTGCTGGACATGCGTATCGTCACCGAAGAGATTGTGGTGAAGAACCACAACGCCGTGGGCCGCCGTCTGGCGCAGTTGAAGCTGACCGACCACGGCTGTTTCCTCAACCGCGTGATCCGCAGCCAGATTGAAATGCCTATCGACGATAACGTGGTGCTTAATAAAGGCGATGTGTTGCAGGTCAGCGGCGATGCCCGACGTGTTAAAACCGTTGCCGACCGTATCGGCTTTATCTCGATTCACAGTCAGGTGACGGACCTGTTAGCCTTCTGCGCCTTCTTCATTGTTGGCCTGATGATCGGAATGATCACCTTCCAGTTCAGTAACTTTAGCTTCGGCATCGGTAACGCTGCCGGTCTGCTGTTCGCCGGGATCATGCTGGGCTTCCTGCGAGCGAACCATCCCACCTTCGGCTACATCCCTCAGGGAGCGCTGAACATGGTGAAAGAGTTCGGTCTGATGGTCTTTATGGCGGGTGTCGGCTTAAGCGCCGGGAGCGGCATTGGCAATGGCCTGGGTGCGGTCGGCTGGCAAATGTTGGTTTCCGGACTTATCGTCAGCCTGGTACCGGTAGTCATCTGCTTCCTGTTCGGCGCCTACGTGCTCCGCATGAACCGCGCCCTGCTCTTCGGCGCGATGATGGGCGCGCGCACCTGCGCACCGGCAATGGAGATCATCAGCGACACCGCGCGCAGCAACATCCCGGCGCTGGGCTATGCAGGCACCTACGCCATCGCCAACGTGCTGCTGACGCTGGCAGGTACGCTGATCATCATTATCTGGCCAGGACTCGGATAAATCTCAAGTTTGCGCGTGGCTGAAAAAATTTTCGTTACGCGCAGAACTTTTTACACAGGTCACAGTCATAACTATTGCCACTGCTTTTCTTTGATGTCCCCAATTTGTGGAGCCCATCAACCCCGCCGTTTTGGTTCAAGGTTGATGGGTTTTTTGTTGTCTGAAGTTCGTGACCTTTTTAATCAGGTAGTTAGAGCTCCATTTCGATAGGAATGGCGGCGGATTTTTGTGTAATCTATTGAATGTTTTTTCTAAATTCTCGCCAATCATCGGTGATTTTAACCATAAGTCTTTCGCAGCAATGCCCTTTCAGGCCGATATCTTTATGAGCCTGTTGGTTCAGAACCTCTAAAGCCGCATAGGCCATATCACCTATTTTTCCTTGTGTATCAGCATACTTGTAGTAAGCGCTCTCCTTAGGCTCCCCTTCCAATTTTTCAATTTCATTTATGTAAATGCTTTCCATAGCATGTCTGTGTTCTTTGATCAGATCTCTAAATTCACCATCAAAGTATACAAATGCAGTAATTTCTAACTGTGCAAGGTTACGCATAGACTCATTGAACGTTTGTGGATGCAAATCGTTATCTCCAACAGTTACGGCACAGTGAGCTTGTGCCTTATGAGAACGCCCCCAGAAAGCAATTTTTTCAAAATGACTCAAAGTAGTTTCGTATGCCTTAACTTTTGATTCCCAATACTTTTCCTTCTTGAACTTAGTGAGTCCCCATCGACTACCTGCCCAAGCACCTGCAAAACCGACCAATGCAGGAATAATCTTTTCGATAAAAGAGAACGAACTTGCAAAATCCATGTGTACTCCGGATTTAAATACTTTTTAAAAGTTCATCCAGCTTACTATAACAATAAAAAAAACCGCCAGCGGCGGGTCAGAATCAGTAAGCAAATTGCTTCTACATATTTTTGGGATGAGGCGCTGCTGCGCTGATTTTTTGCGGACGGCATACTGACCGTACAAAAGTTTCATGCGACACGATGGTATGCCCGTACTCGATATTAGTGCACAGGTTGTAGCGTTCTTTGGTTTGATTGGAAACTTGGAAACTGTTTCAGATATGTGCCGCCTGTACGCACATAGAACAATTCATCATAATAATCAGATCTAATTATTAACTAAATAGCAATAATGAGAGATGATTGTTCGCAATTTTGAACTAATTGTTCCATTGCGAACTCATCAATTTTCACCTCAAACTCAATACTGGTTGTGAAACCACTGTCAGCGCTGGCCGTATGCATGAACGTGGTGATTGTCCATTCCGCATCATCTATGAGCTGCTTAAAGCCGCTAATCTTCCCTTCACGGGCATTTACGTGTAGAGATCGGCACGGCCTTCTCAGTTAAAGGGAGAAAGACGCCACACCACGCTGTAGAGCTCCCATTGCATTTTGGCGGCCCTGTTGGCATAGGCCCGGTTCAGCACCAGCACATTTTCATCCGCACCCACCAGATAATCTCCCTGCTTCGCCTCCAGCTCCATTGCTGTCATGGTTTTCTTCCGGTGCTTAACGCTTTACGCCCAGCTTTCGTCCTAGCGGTCCACCGAAAATGCCCAAGCCCGATACGGCAAAAAACTGACCGGACACACCGCCGTACATCACAGCTCACCGATTGCGGTGAAACATAACATTCTCACCAGCACCTTTATCCCGCGTCCGCTGCTGAGCCAGTAGGCATTCAGCCGCTTTGTTCAGGACTATCAGGTGTCTGGTAACGCCTACCTGGAGAAACGGACGAACAGACTGGTGGACATTCTGTAACTGAAGCCATCGCTGGCGAAATACACACGCCGCTGGATCGACCTCGATACTTACTGGTTTGTGCAATACGGCATGACCACGCAGCCGTATAAGTTCACTCAAGGCAGCAACTTCATCTGATGGAGCCGGATATGAACCATGAAATTTACGGCCTGCTGGCATACCTGTCCGCTATACTTAAGTCCTGCTCAACGAGTTCGCCACCCTGTTCCGCCAGAAGTATTACATTAACGGCAGCCACGCGAGTTTCATCTTGTACATGACCGACACCGCGCAGAACCAGGAGGTAATAAACAATATCCGCCAGGCCATGAAAAACGCAAGGGGCCGGGCAAATTCCGCAACCTGTTTATGTACTCGCCTAACGGCAAAAAGACAGAATTCTGATCATCCCTCTGTCAGAGGTGGCGGCTAAGGATGAGTTTTCGAACAACAAGAATGTGAACCGGGACGACATGATGGCAGCACATCTTGTACCACCTCAGATGATGGAAATTATGCCGAGTAATGTTGGGGGTTTGGGGATGAGGAGAAAGCGACCAAGTTTTTTTTTCGAAATGAGTTACTGCCGTCACAGAAAAGAATGGATAAAGTAAAAAACTGGTAAGAGACGAAATTTTGCGATTTAAGTCATATTATCTGGGCTGATGATGCTTGTAAATCAACATGTTTTGCTGTTCGATAGAACAAACCAAAAATCTGATCAGTGGGAAAAGTTCGTGGTACAACAAGCATGGTCCTTTAAAGCAATTGAAAAAGGCAACGTAAGGTACTGGGCAAATGATGGCTATAACGACGATTACTCAGTTTTCTATCGCTACAATAATTCTGTCCCAAATTACAAAAATGTCAAAGAAGGAGATCTTGTAATAATTAGAAATAGAGATAATATTTTAGGAATCTCTATTATAGAAAAATTAGAAACATACGACACTGAAAAAAATGTGTATAAATGCCCCCATGACGAATGCAATGCAAAAAAGATCCGCCCACGCAAAACAATGATGCCAAAGTGGCGTTGCGATAACGGACATGAATTTAATGAGAGAAGGTTGGTTTTAGAGCCTGCTATAGGATTTATAGCTACTTATGGTTCCGTTTTTAAGAAACTAAAAGACATCCCTCTTGATAAACTTGAAGCTGAAAGCTTGCGCTATAACGTTCAGTTATCCATACAGGAAGTAAATATACAGTGGGCAAAAGAACTATTTGATGCTCAAATATCGTCGATTCTTCTTACTGCAGGAGAAGCAGATAACGACTCTCCAGATTTGCTTGAAGGTGATCAGAGGAAACTAGTAGATAGGCAGATCAGGCAAAGACGTGGACAGAAAACATTTCGAGATAAGCTGTTAAAGTCCAGCCCTATATGCGCAGTTACAGGATGTGAGCTTGTAGATATTCTTGAGGCGGCACATATTGATGCTTACAGAAATGAAAGTCATAACCATATAAGCAACGGATTGCTGCTCAGAAGCGACATTCATACTCTGTTTGATCTAAATTTATGTGCTATACATCCGGAGTTTTTGACAATTCATTTCTCTAAAAAAGTCATCAATGAAGGCTATGATATTTATCATAATAGCATAATAAACACGATACATCGTATATCTCTGACAGCACTCATTAAAAGATGGAGTGCGTTTAAAGAAAACTGAAACCACATCATCATATCAAATAAAAAACAGCCGAGGACTTCCCCGGCAGTTTTTTATTTTTTTATTGCACGAAGAGTTGTCATAAGATTCTCACCATAAGGAGTAAGCGTCCAATATGTCCCTTTGTCTTTTACGCTCCGATTCCTTTCACTTTTCGTTATTAAACCAAGCGCTCTCAATTGAACTTTCACCGTTTGAAATGATGATGACTTCATTATTATTGAAAGTATATTCAGCCCCAAAACATCTTCATTATCCGTAAGCTGATCACGCACAATTTTTGATATAGAAGAATTAACTGCAGAATGTAATCCCTCATCAGCAATTTCATCTATCATCATCGGTGAAACATAGGAAAAAATCTCATTCCAGCTAATTTTCGCACTAGCAGAGTAACGTTTTCCATCATGGGTCCATTGAGAGGGGGATGCATTAAATGTATACTCAAATTCAAATAAATCATCACCCTGAGATAAAGTTTCACTTCCAACTGGAGCAGTTGTTTTGCTGGCAACAAGTTGGCTCTCAAGCTCTTCAATTGTTCTTTTTAATTTCAGTATTTCTTGAGCTTCACTTTCACTGGCAACAAGATTACCTTTAACCCAGCCAACAGCAGGTGATTCTCGTGTAAGTTTGATTAAACTTCTACTGACCTGACTTCCGAGTTCTGCAGGGGACTCCCAGAAGCGACAAAGCCGATTTTTAACCAACTCTTCAAATCTCGCCAGTTTTTCTTTACCATCAGAGGTTGACTCGCAAAGTCTTGCAGCCAAATTTTCCTTGTTTTTGTGGATAAAACCAATAACCGGTTTTCCAGTTTCAACTGCGTAACGATACTCCATTTCCGTATAGCTTAGTCCATCGGGTCCAATAGATCCGTATCGTCCTGCTAGGATGACTATATAATAATCACTGTCATCAATTACTTTCTTTATCAAACTCCATTGATCGCTATTAGTTGCCGGGAATAACTCCATCCCTGCTGGCATACAATCAAGCTCCAATAGTGCCTGCATCACTTCTTGGCGTTCTTCTTCTAAATCTGAAAACGTTGAACTAACAAATACCTGATAGCGCTTATCCAAAATCAAGATCCTCTCAAAATTTGCATAACCTAATTTAAACAAACTACTGAAACCATTCTGTGAGCGCGCGCTCGTATCCCCGCCACGCCTGCCCGCTTTAAATAATAGTTTTATGGCTGGAAAGTGCGGCAGTTCTGGTGGGTCAGCACCGTTACGCTCCTTTTGATCATGCAAATCTACACGCAACTCGGCACTTATGGTGTACATAAACCCAGCAAAAGTCCGCCATGCCCCCACGCAAAACCTAAGCCACTCAAGTTCGCATTGAATAGCCTTCTTGTTACAGATTAAAACTGATCCTTATCAATCACTTAGTGATGTGGTTAAATCATAATCCTACGCTGAAATTTTACTCATGAAGGAAAAACATGGACGCAACTGATCCTGGGAAGCTGATATGGCATGTCGCCTGCGATGAGTCAGGCATTGATGGTCAGCGATTTTATGGATTTGGCAGCCTGTGGATGAAGTACCAAAGGCGTGGCGACTTCGTACGCATCATTCGTGAGCTTAGGGAAAAGCATAACTGTAGCGATGAAATAAAGTGGCAAAAAGCTCATTCAAAGAGAAATGCTGCTTTTTATCATGACCTCCTTGAAACGTTCTTCAAACACCAATGGCTGGCGTTCCACTGCATCATTGTAGAAAAATCAAAAGTAGAAAAATCCTTCCATGGCGGCGACTACGATCTGGCTATGCGTAAGCATTTTGGCAAGCTGATTGAAACTAAAATAGGCAACGTTATCAAGGCTCATCCAGATAGGGAATGCGAGTTCCGTGTGGAAGTGGACCCACTTCCATCGCGGTATAAAAAAGCTGATGAGGCATTTGAAGTCATTACTAACCACACGTTAGCAAAAAGGTTTGGCCGTAGAGACATTATCAAGAGCGTCGTCACAAAGGATTCAAAATCTTCTGAACATATTCAAATTGCAGATTTTCTTCTAGGCGCAGTGATGTGCGCCTATCAAGGCAAAGCAACTTCGGATGCGAAGTTAGCAGTTGCCAACAAAGTTGCGTCTTATTTAGGGTGGGATTCGCTTATGTATGACACTTGGCCAAAAGAGCGCAAATTTAATATTTGGCTTTTTTTCGACAGAACGAAAGGACCAAGGGATATCCTTACGCGAGATGTGAATTTGAAGTATGAATTGCCCAAGTCTAAAAAATAGAGCCGACCTCACAGCCGGCACGGTTGGAGTCCCAGTCGTTCGACGAAGTTACCAACTAGGCGGTATCAACTTTCGGGGGGCCGCCTCTAATTCCCCAAAACCATAAATTCAGTTCAATGATAGTAGCGTTTTAAAGTTTCAAACTCAACAAAATGCATAACAATCATGTTGTAAGGCCTATAACACTAATTATCGCTCTCAAGTGAGGAATCACTAATGTGTACTTCCTTGCTGTCTAACAGCGTAATCGCAATGTCCTTGCCCTCAACACTATAGTCAGAGCTAGCGACAATCTGTATGTAAAAGTTCTATCCGTCCGCTGGGCAAGTGACATCCTGAATATATCGTTCACATTTCCTCTCAACATCACAGTTATACATACAGCAAAAATATGCTTTTAACGCTAAAAAAGTTTCACTCACCTAACCCATTGATTAATAATGGAGTTCAAACCCATGCTGCTCTAGTATAACTTATGCCATTAGTTATACTCCTACGGACGTTGATTCATGTAAAAGATGCGCAACCCAACTACAGACTGCCATCTCGCAGCATCGGATCTACTTCTGCTTCTCTGCAGCAACCAAAACATATATGATTAAACGCATATAAAAATCACACATCCAGGAACACCCATGCTCCACCCGCTCCAGCTCTTCAAAATCCTCTCCGACGAAACGCGGCTCGCCATCGTCATGCTGCTGCGTGAAGCGGGGGAACTGTGCGTATGCGATCTCTGCGCCGCCACCAACGAGCCGCAGCCGAAAGTCTCCCGCCATATGGCACTGCTCCGCGAGACCGGGCTGGTCATCGACCGACGTGAAGGGAAATGGGTCCATTACCGTTTATCTCCGAACATGCCCGCGTGGGCAGCGTCCATTATCGATAACAGCTGGAACTGCCTGCGTGAAGACACCCGCCTGAAGCTGAAGGGTAAAGTTCCGGGTGCATGCTAAGCAAAACATATTCACAAAATCAGATACAATGGAGTAAACAATGTTTCTGGCAGGAGCGATTTTTTTATTCACGCTGGTGCTGGTCATCTGGCAACCCAGAGGGCTCAGCATCGGCTGGAGCGCGACCATTGGCGCCGCGCTGGCGCTGGCGAGCGGCGTTATTCATATTAACGATATTCCGGTGGTCTGGAATATCGTCTGGAACGCCACGGCCACGTTTATCTCGGTGATCGTTATCAGCCTGCTGCTGGATGAGTCCGGTTTTTTCGAGTGGGCAGCGCTGCACGTTGCCCGCTGGGGGAACGGTCGGGGGCGGTTGCTGTTTACCTGGATCGTGCTGCTGGGTGCGGCCGTTGCGGCGCTGTTCGCCAATGACGGTGCGGCACTGATCCTGACGCCTATCGTTATCGCCATGCTGCTGGCACTCGGGTTTAGTCAACAAGCCACGCTGGCGTTTGTGATGGCGGCAGGCTTTATCGCCGATACCGCCAGCCTGCCGCTGATTGTCTCCAACCTGGTCAACATTGTGTCGGCAGACTTCTTCTCGCTGGGATTCAGCGAGTACGCCTCGGTGATGATCCCGGTTGATATCGCCGCGATTGCCGCAACGCTCATTGTGCTGCACCTGTTCTTTCGCAGGGAAATTCCTCCGACGTACGATCTGGCGAAACTCCGGGAGCCGGCAAGGGCCATTAACGATCTGCCAACCTTCAGGACGGGCTGGATCGTGCTGCTGCTACTTCTCGTCGGATTCTTTGTGCTTGAGCCTCTCGGCATCCCCGTCAGCGCCATCGCGAGCGTGGGCGCGCTGATTTTGTTTGTCGTCGCAAAACGCGGGCACGCTATCAATACCGGAAAAGTGCTTCGCGGCGCACCGTGGCAGATCGTTATCTTCTCGCTGGGAATGTATCTGGTGGTGTATGGCCTGCGCAACGCCGGGCTGACAGAGCATCTCTCAGACGTTCTGGATCGCTTAGCCGGTTATGGACTCTGGGCCACCACGCTGGGCACCGGATTCATCACCGCCTTGCTGTCATCCATAATGAACAATATGCCAACGGTACTGATTGGCGCGCTCTCAATTGATGGCAGTTCGGCAACAGGTTTGATAAAAGAGGCGATGATTTACGCGAACGTGATTGGCTGCGATCTGGGGCCGAAAATCACCCCCATCGGTAGCCTGGCCACCCTGCTCTGGCTGCATGTACTGGCGCAGAAAAACATGATCGTTTCCTGGGGCTACTATTTCCGGACGGGCTTGATAATGACGCTGCCGGTCCTGTTTGTAACGCTTGCCGCGCTGGCGTTACGTCTCTCCGTTACACTGTAGTGAGTACCTGATATGAGCAACATTACCATTTACCACAACCCGGCCTGCGGCACGTCGCGCAATACGCTGGAGATGATCCGTAACAGCGGTACGGAACCCGAAATTATTCTCTATCTTGAGAACCCACCGTCGCGTGATGAACTGACCAGGCTGATTGCAGACATGGGGATTCCCGTGTGCGATCTGCTGCGCAAAAACGTCGAGCCTTACGAGCAACTGGGCCTTGCCGGGGGAAATTTCACCGATGACCAGCTTATTGATTTCATGCTGCTATACCCCATTCTGATTAACCGTCCGATTGTGGTGACGCCGCTGGGTACACGTCTGTGCCGCCCTTCTGAAGTCGTTCTCGACATCCTTCCGGACGCGCAAAAAGGGGCATTTACAAAGGAAGATGGCGAAGTCGTCGTTGACGCCAGCGGGAAAAAAATCTCCTGACATCAGGCGTGGCCGGGGCGAGCGCTATCAGACGGTATCCTCGCCTGCAATCCGTCCCACTATCGCCCGGATCTCCTCCCGGGTTAACGGCGACCGGTCGGTTACAAAATGCAGCGTCATCCCCTCGATAAACGCATCCAGCGCACGGGCGGTGGCCGGATCAAACCACTGCTCAAGCGTAGTCTGGCTCATCTTCATCCAGTCCTGCATCACCGTTTTCAGCGCGGCGCTGCGGTGCATAAAAGCGTACAGCTGATACATCAGCGCCATATTGTGTGGCGTGGTCACGGCTGAACTGTGGATCAGCGTGGTAATGGCCTCGCACGCCCTCTCCCGCCCGGTCACCCCCGCGAAGAAATCCCGGTACTGCTGAGACATCTGCTGCGTAAACCACGTGAACGCCTCCTCCAGAAGCGACTCCATCCCGTCGAAATAGTAGGTCATCGACCCCAGCGGTACGCCTGCGCAGGTGGCAATTTTGCGGTGCGTGACGGCATGAATACCGTGCTCAGCAATGGTGTCCAGCGTCGCCTGAAGTATCTTCTCGCGGCGGTTAGGGTCGTTTGGTGGTCTGCTCATAAAATCCTCATCCGGTTTATGTACAAATGTACACAAAGTTGCTAGTGTTGTCGCTATTGTTGTACTTCTGGTGCTGATCCCAATGACGCTAACTTCTCCTCGCAAAGCCCTGCATCTGCGCATGTGGGCGCTGTTTATGTTCTTCTTCATCCCCGGGCTGCTGATGGCTTCCTGGGCAACGCGCACCCCGGCAATCCGCGATACGCTATCCGTCTCGACGGCGGAGATGGGGATCGTGCTGTTTGGCCTGTCGATTGGCTCGATGAGCGGCATCCTCTGCTCGGCCTGGCTGGTGAAGCGCTTTGGCACGCGCGCGGTGATCCGTACCACCATGTGCTGCGCCGTGGTGGGAATGTTCGGTCTGAGCGTGGCGCTGTGGTTCGCCTCGCCGCTGATGTTTGCCCTTGGGCTGATGGTATTTGGCGGCAGCTTTGGTGCGGCTGAAGTGGCCATTAACGTCGAGGGGGCCGCCGTCGAACAGGCGATGAACAAAACGGTGCTGCCCATGATGCATGGCTTTTACAGTCTCGGCACGCTGGCGGGCGCGGGCGTGGGGATGGCGCTGACGGCGCTGGGCATTGCGGCCAATGTGCACATTTTGCTGGCGGCGCTGGTCTGTATTATCCCGATCCTCACCGGCATCAGGGCTATTCCCGCAGGCACAGGACAACACGCCTCGGACGAACAGAAGTCTGCGGCAAAAGGGTTGCCCTTCTATCGTGATTTCCAGCTAATGCTGATTGGCGTGGTGGTGCTGGCGATGGCATTTGCTGAAGGCTCCGCCAACGACTGGCTACCGTTGCTGATGGTGGACGGGCACGGATTTAGCCCCACCTCCGGCTCGCTGATCTACGCTGGATTTACGCTCGGCATGACCGTCGGACGCTTTACCGGCGGCTGGTTTATCGACCGTTACAGCCGCGTGGCGGTCGTCCGTGCCAGCGCCCTGCTGGGTGGGCTGGGCATCGCGATGATCATCTTTGTGGATGTGGACTGGATTGCCGGTGTGTCGGTGATCCTGTGGGGGCTGGGCGCCTCCCTTGGCTTCCCGCTGACCATTTCCGCTGCCAGCGATACCGGCCCCGATGCGCCGACGCGCGTGAGCGTTGTGGCGACCACGGGCTACCTTGCCTTCCTGGTGGGGCCACCGTTGCTTGGATTCCTCGGTGAGCACTACGGGTTGCGCAGCGCCATGCTGGTGGTGTTAGGGTTAGTGATTATTGCCGCCCTGGTGGCGCGTGCGGTGGCAAAACCGGAAGCAGAACAAACGACAATGGAGAAGGGATATGAGCGTTAAACTGATTGCAGTCGACATGGATGGCTCCTTCCTGAGCGATGCGAAAACCTATAATCGCGCGCGTTTTCTGGCGCAGTACGCGCGCATGAAAGCGCAAGGCATCCGTTTTGTGGTCGCCAGCGGAAACCAGTACTACCAGTTGATCTCATTTTTCCCCGAGATCGCCCATGAAATCGCCTTCGTCGCCGAAAACGGCGGCTGGGTGGTGGATGCGGGCGAAGACGTGTTTAACGGCGAACTGTCGAAAGAGCATTTTCTGACCGTCGCCACCCTGTTAAACGACGTGCCCGGCATTGAGATAATTGCCTGCGGAAAAAACAGCGCCTACACGCTGAAAACGTATAACGACCTCTTCAAAGAGATTGCGGCGAAATACTATCACCGCCTTGAAAGCGTCAGCAGCTTTGACAACCTCAACGATATTTTCTTCAAGTTCGGGCTTAACGTCTCTGACGACGAAATACCGCGCATTCAGGCGCTGCTGCATGAGAAGCTTGGCGACATCATGGTGCCGGTGACCACGGGTCACGGCAGTATCGACCTGATAATCCCTGGCGTGCACAAAGCTAACGGCCTGCGGATCCTGCAAGCGCGCTGGGGCATTGAGGACAGTGAAGTGGTGGCCTTTGGCGACAGCGGTAACGACGTGGAGATGCTGCGCCAGGCTGGGTTTGGCTTCGCGATGGCCAACGCCAGACCGCATATAAAGGCTGTGGCCCGCTATGAAGCGCCGAACAATAATGACGAAGGGGTGCTGGACGTGATTGATATGGTGCTGGAGGGGAAGGCGCCGTTTAATTGATTCCGTGCGGTCTGGTGCCCTCACCCTAACCCTCTCCCACAGGGCTGAGGGATCCCCAGTAATTTTTTTATGCAGAAGCAATAAAGTTGCTTTCTAAATGACTGAGGGCTGTCAGCGATGCCCTGGTCCGGCTGTAAATCGCTAAGGCGTTTCCTGCAGGCCGGGGCGAGGCGCAGGGATGCGCCGAGAGGGCGGCTTTACAGGGACGTTGCCTCCGCCCGTACCCGATAAGCCGGAAGGAATAAGCCGAGGGCACCGCGAAGCGGCGATTTACCGCCGGGAGCCCGGGTCGCCAGGGTGGTGGCGACTGAGCCACCCTGGCACGTTCACCGGTCATGTCGTTACAGAGTAGCAAGGAACATAAAGTGAACGGAATGACCACCACAGCCGTATGTTCCCCTCACCCTAACCCTCTCCCCGGAGGGGCGAGGGGATTGCTCAGTGCTCGCATTAATTTGTGGGGATCCCTCAGCCCACAGGGAGAGGGAATAAGGATTACGGTTGCAGTGCGCTTCCGACGCGTTTGTCCTTCAGGAACACCACCATCAGCCCTACCCACAGCACACCGTTTGCGAGGTTGAACAGGCTGAACAGCCCGTTACCGCCGAAAGCATAGGCATGTTTGCTCACCTCAATACCGACAGTGAAAATCAGCATTTGCAGCATCCCCATCGCGGCAGACACCGTGCCTTTACTCATTTCACTGGCGAACAGCGTCAGGCGCACCAGGCCAGCATTCGCCACGCCGATACCAAACGCGTAAACACTCAGCCCCGCCGTCATCCACAGGTACGCATGAGACGAGGCTACGGTCGCCACCGCCGCGATAATCAGCCCTGCCGCTATGGGCCAGCCGCCCAAAATAATCAGCGAACGCACGGTACGGCGTGACGTCAGACGCGCCAGCACCAGGTTACCGATAATCAGCGCGCCAAAAATCGGCACCTGTAACAGGCCATACTCATAGCTGCTAAGCTGTTCGCCGCTGATGATAATGACCGGCGACTGGGCAATCCACGCCAGCAGCGGCAGGCTGACAAAGCCCGTCGCCAATGCGCCCGCGACAAAACGGCCATTTTTCAGCACCGCCTTATAATCCCGCCCCAGCTCTTTAAGCGAGAGCTTTTCGCCCAGGCGGGTGGCGGTTTCCGGCATCGCACGGTGCAGGCCAAAGAAAGAGATAGCCGCAAGCGCGGCAAAGAGGACGAACATCCCCTCCCACGGCGCGACGTGAACCCATGCGGCTCCCACCAGCGGTCCAAGAAGCGGTGCAATCAGCGCCACGTTTGCCATCAGCGCGGTAATTTTGATACACACCGCCTCCTCAAACGACTCCTGAATAGCGGCATAGCCCACGGCGCCAATAAAGCACAGGCTCACGCCCTGAAGGAAACGCAGCAGCGTGAACTGCTCAATACTCTGCGCCAGCAGCGTGGCGAGACAGGTGACGATAAACCACACTACGCCCGTCAGCATCACCGGACGGCGGCCAATACGATCCGACAGCGGCCCTAACAGCCACTGTAAAAACATGCCGCCCGCCAGATAGGCGGTCATGGATGTCGGCACCCACTCAATACCTGCGTTGTACTGCTCAACCACAGCCAGCATGCCGGGCTGGATCATGTCGTTGCCGATGTAGGTAGAGAATTCGTAAAGCACCAGACACAGAGGAAAAAGTAACGCCTGACGACCCAGACGATTACCGGAAGAAGAACGGTTTATCATGCAATCTCTTTAGTATGAAAAAATCGCGATGAGTGTAATGAATTGCCGCTGTCTGAGATAGCAAATTAACGTGAAAAAACAGAAATAACGCACTTATCGTTGTTGTTTAAGGTTTCCTTAAGTTGCCCTCCCTATGATAGTGCTATTTCACGTTATTGACCGAAACTATGACACACGCCGTCAGCCCTTCAGAATTATCTAAGTTACCGACAAATAAGACAAAACGTCTTTACCGTTTGCCTGCCCGCTTTTATGGTTATCAACTTTTCGTGCTTATTGCCCTTGCGGTGCTTTTTACCTGGCTTTCGCGCGATGAATCGCTTGACCGATGGATAACCGGTTTCTGGTATGACGCAGCGGCGCATCATTTTCCGCTACAGCAAAACCCGCTGCTGGATCTGCTGAACCATCGGCTGGCGAAATATGTGACCATTGTTATCGCTGCCGCATCGCTGATTTACGGCGCTTACAAACGCAATGCCCGACTGGTAACGGCCGCGCTTCTGATGGGGCTGGGTGCGCTGGTAGTAGGGGTGCTGAAAAGCATAAGCCACCACAGCTGTCCGTGGGATCTGGTGGAATATGGCGGCAGGTCCGTTTCGTATCCCCTGTTCAGCGCCGTTCCGGCAGACAGCGGACCGGGACGCTGCTTTCCCGGCGGCCACGCCTCCAGCGGGTTTATGGTGATGGGGCTGTTTTTTGCCTTCTGGCGTGAACGTCCGCGCCTGGCATGGTCCTTTGTCGCGTCAGGCGTTGTTATGGGGCTGGTGATGGGCTTCGGGCAGGTCATGCGCGGCGCGCATTTTTTCTCTCACAACCTGTGGGCCGGGTGGTGGGTTTGGTTTTCCCAGGTGCTGGTTTACGGGCTGGTTTCCGCCCGGTTTGCTAAAGAGTAACGAGATTATGTTAGAAAATCTGAACTACGAACTGTTTTACCTGCTCAACGCCACGCCGTCGTCACCGGAATGGATGATCGATCTCGCCACCTTCATTGCGAAAGATCTGATTAGCATTGTACCGGCGCTGGCGGTGATCCTCTGGTTATGGGGACCTCGTACACAGGTCACCGCCCAGCGCCATCTGGTGATCAAAATGGCGATGGCAATTGGCGTGAGCGTGCTGGCAAGCTACGTGCTGGGTCACGCCTTCCCGCACGATCGTCCGTTTGTCGATCGCGTCGGCTACAACTTCCTGCACCATGCGCCGGATGACTCGTTCCCGAGCGATCACGGCACGGTGATCTTCACCTTTGCGCTGGCCTTCCTGTTCTGGCATCGCCTGTGGTCCGGCGTAGTGCTGATGGGCGTGGCAGTCGCCATCGCCTGGTCCCGCGTCTACCTGGGAGTGCACTGGCCGCTGGATATGGTCGGCGGTTTCCTGGTGGGGCTGATGGGCTGCGTCAGCGCAGCCATCCTGTGGAGCCTCTTTGGCCCGGCGCTTTATCGTGGATTATCACAGGCCTATCGCGTTCTGTTTGCTCTTCCGATCCGCAAAGGCTGGATACGTGACTAACCCCGGTCCGTCAGGTTACACTTGAGCCCCCGCCCTGCGGGGGCTCACTTTTTTAGCCCGAGGATCTATGGAAACACGTCGCGATGACCGCATTGCTCAGCTGCTCCAGGCGCTGAAGCGCAGCGATAAGCTGCATCTTAAGGAAGCCGCTACCCTGCTTGGCGTGTCTGAAATGACCATTCGTCGCGATCTGAACTGCGACAGCGCCCCCGTTGTGCTGCTTGGCGGGTATATTGTTCTGGAGCCGCGTAGCGCCAGCCATTATCTGTTAAGCGATCAAAAAACACGCCTGGTGGAGGAGAAGCGCAAAGCCGCGCGGCTCGCCGCCTCGCTGGTGCAGCCGCATCAAACGCTTTTTTTTGACTGCGGTACGACAACCCCGTGGATCATCGAGGCCATCGACAGCACCGTTCCCTTTACCGCCGTCTGTTATTCGCTAAACACCTTCCTGGCCTTGCAGGAGAAACCGGCGTGCCGGGTGATTTTGTGTGGCGGCGAATTTCATGCCAGCAACGCCATTTTCAAACCGCTGAATATTCAGGACACGCTGAGCAATGTATGCCCGGATATCGCCTTTTACTCTGCGGCGGGCGTGAATGTGAAACAGGGGGCAACCTGTTTTAATCTTGAAGAGTTACCAGTGAAACAGTGGGCGCTCAACGCCGCACAGCAGCATGTGCTGGTGGTTGATCACAGTAAATTTGGCAAGGTCCGTCCGGCAAGGATGGGAGAGCTGTCGCGCTTTGACGCCATCGTCAGTGATTGCCGCCCGGATGACGAGCTGGTGGCATACGCGAAAGCGCAGCAGGTGAAGTTGATGTATTGAGGTTATGCCGGGTGGCGCTGCGCTTACCCGGCCTACGTTCGAGCCGTTGTAGGCCGGGTAAGGCGAAGCCGCCACCCGGCAAAAACTTAGCTGAACCAGCTGCCAAACCAGCCGTGGAATTTCATTAACACAAAGTCCCACATCCGGCTGAAGAAGCCGCCCTCTTCCACCGCTTCCATTACCACCAGCGGACGCTGCTCAATAGATTTGCCGTTAAGCTGGAAATCTATCGTCCCGACCACCTGACCTTTTTTCAGCGGTGCGGTGAGCTGTGGCTCGGTCAGGGTATAGCTGGCTTTCAGGTTTTTCAGCTGACCGCGTGGAATGGTGACGGAACCCGCTTCACCCGCTCCCAGGTTCACTTCACTTTTATCACCAAACCAGACGCGCTGACTCACGAAGGTAGCGTCCGGCTTAATCGGCGTGACGGTTTCAAAGAAGCGGAAACCCCAGGTCAGCAGTTTTTCGGATTCGTTAAAACGAATACGGTCGGTTTTCGTTCCCAGCACCACTGAGATCAGGCGCATATCGCCCTGCGTCGCAGAAGCCACCAGGTTGTATCCGGCCCCGGCAGTTGTACCGGTTTTCATGCCGTCCACGTTAACGTTGCTACTCCACAGTAGACGGTTACGGTTAGGCTGGCGGATATTGTTGAAGGTAAACTCTTTCTCTTTATGGATAGCGTACTCATCCGGCACGTCATGGATCAGCGCTTTGCCCAGCAGCGCCATATCGCGCGCGGTACTGAACTGACCCGGCGCATCCAGGCCGTGAACAGTTTTAAAAGTGGTATTGGTCAGACCCAGTTTTTTCGCGTAGCCATTCATCAGCCCAATAAATGAGTCCTGACTGCCCGCGACGTAATCGGCCAGCGCAATACAGGCATCATTTCCCGACTGAATAATGACCCCTTTATTCAGATCGGACACGGAGACCTGGTCGCCAGGCTTCAGGAACATCACGGACGAGCCGCGCAGCGCCGGATTACCGGTCGCCCAGGCATCTTTCCCGACGGTGACCATGTCATTCAGCTTGATCTTGCCCGCTTTCAACGCCTGGCCGACCACATAGCTGGTCATAATTTTCGTCAGGCTCGCCGGGTCGAGTTTTTCGTCGGCGTTACCTTCCGCCAGCACTTTCCCGCTGGCGTAATCCATCAGGATCCAGGCGCGCGCATCAACAGGCGGCGCTTCGGGCGCTGTCTGTTCCGCCGCATGGAGCGTTGGGGCAAAAAGGAAAAGCAGCGCCGAGCCTGCCGCCAGGCTGCGCAGAGAGGAAGTTTTTTGCGTCATAAATGCCACCCGAGTGTCCATTCTAAAAATCACGTCACAATCACCGTGTCGCAAGAAGCGATGAGTAATAGCGCACTACAGCCTTCAAAGAAACCTGTTCCAGGTAAAGTTTTTAAAGTTTATGCAATAACATTCAGATACGCTTTGATTGCGGTGTTTTTTTTAGCATCTGTTGCGTAATTGTTAGGTTTATCTCACCATGGCGAAAAGCTGACTCGGATTCACATCTCATCGGGAGTAAATATGATTACGCTGTGGGGCAGGAACAATTCGACCAACGTGAAAAAAGTGCTCTGGACGCTGGAAGAGCTGGATTTACCGTTTAAGCAGGTTATGGCGGGCCTGGAGTTTGGCGTGAATAAAGACGCGGACTACCTGGCGATGAACCCAAACGGACTGGTGCCGCTACTGCGCGATGACGAGACAGACGCCACGCTGTGGGAGTCTAACACCATCGTGCGATACCTCGCCGCGCAGTACGGCCAGGGTCGGCTGTGGGTAGAAAATCCAGCCCAGCGCGCGCAGGGCGAAAAATGGATGGACTGGGCAAACCAGACGCTTTCCCCAACGCACCGCGTGATCCTGATGGGGCTTATCCGTACGCCGGAAGCCGATCGTGATTATCCCGCCATTCATGCCGCCCAGGACGCGTGCGAGTCGCTGTTTGCGATGATGGACGGCGAACTGGCGAAGCATACCTGGTTCTCCGGCGACACGTTCGGCGTGGGCGATATCGCCGTCGCCCCTTTCGTCTGGAACCTCACTAACATGGGTCTCAGCTGGACCCCGCGCCCTCACCTTGAGCGCTGGATCCAGCAGCTCAGCGAGCGCCCGGCGTATCGCAACGTGGTGATGATCCCGGTGACCTGATTACGACCCGGACGGGCTGACTTTCCAAAGCTGCCCGTCCGTCTCGTCGGTCAGCACGTACAGATAACCATCCGGCCCGACGCGCACATCGCGAATTCGCTGATCTTTATCCCCAAGAATGCGCCCGTCCTCCGTCACGGTATTGCCCTTCACGCTCAGCACGATGACGTCTTTCTCCTTCAGCGCGCCGATAAACAGCTTGTTTTTCCACTGCGGGAAGACGTCGCTGTTGTAGAACGCCATGCCGCTGACGGCGGGCGACACTTTCCAGACAAACAGCGGTTTTTCAGTGCCCTCAACGTGCTCGCCTTTCGCTTCCGGGATTTTCAGGCCGCTGTAGTTGATCCCGTGCGTCGCCATCGGCCAGCCGTAGTTTTTGCCTTTTTCAGGAATGTTGATCTCATCCCCGCCGCGAGGGCCGTGTTCATTAAGCCACAGCGCGTCGCTCCACGGGTTCATCGCCATCCCCTGCGGGTTGCGAATGCCGTAAGACCAGATTTCAGGCCGTGCACCGGCTGTGTTCACAAACGGGTTATCCGGCGGCACTTTCCCGTCCTCCGTCAGGCGCACCACCTTGCCCTGAAGCTTATCCAGATCCTGCGCCGTCGGGCGCTGGTTGTTTTCACCTAAGCCAATAAAGAGATGGCCTTTGCCGTCGAACACCAGCCGTCCACCAAAGTGGTTGCCAGTAGAGAGCTTCGGCATCTGTCGGAATACCACCTGGAAGCCCTCAATGCGCGAGAGGTCATCGCTCAACCGCCCGTAGCCCACCGCGGTGCCCGCTTTTCCATCATCACCCGCCTCGGCGAAGCTGAGCCAGATCCGCCGTGATTGTTCAAAATCCGGGGCCAGCACCACGTCCAGCAATCCGCCCTGGCCGCTCGCCCAGACCTTCGGCACGCCGACAATCGGATCGGAGAGCCCTTTCCCTGCCTGCCAGTGCTTAAGCTGCCCGTCTTTTAGCGTGATCAGCAGCCCCTTATTATCAGGCAGAAACGCCAGCGACCAGGGGTGATCCAGTTTTGTCTGTAGCACGTCGACCTTAACCGTCTCGGGCGCCGCAAGCAGCGAAAGCGGGAATAACAGTACAGGGAGGAAAAGCAGCGAGGATCGAGGCATAACGCACTCCTTTATCGGCATATGGCTTAAAGATTAGCCACTGTTCCCGGGTGCGTTAACACTTTTACAAAAGCTTAATCAAAAGGGGGAGTTGCCTCCCCCGGGTTCAGTGTCGGGCAAGCGTTTCCGGCTTGTTCAGACACATGATGCAAAGCGCGAGCGTGGTCAGGCAGTTTTCAAGCTTCTCCGCGTTAACGGCAATAAAATTCGGGCAGTCGTGACGTCCGTTCATCAAACAGACCCCTGCGATGGAAAGCACCTCGGCGGCGCGGCGCAGCGCCACTAATTCGTTTTCAGCGCAGTGCGCTTTCAGGATGGGTGCTTTTTCACGCATGAAATTGCAAAGTTCAAAGAAATTTTCACGCAGATTTTCGCTTTCGCTGACTGACATATACCCTTTCGCCTTGCGGAGTTGCAGATATGCAGCCAGGTCGATTCGGGCGTTGATCAGCTTGTTAAGCAGATCGCGTTTCAGTCTGTCAACGGACATGCTATTTCCTCCTCTGTCAGCCATGTTACCCTATTAATAATAAGGTCATTTTTTGTACAATGTGATGCCTGAGATCAATAAACGATAACTGATTAACATTCTTTACAATGTTACAACGATTGCCCGCCTCAACTGCGCCATCAAGAGTGTATAAATCCCCCGCGATACGCTGTAAAATCCCGCCCTGATAACTCCATAATTGATGAATTTTTAACCTATGAGCAATGTTACGCACCCGCCGAAAATCGGCTTTGTCTCCCTGGGCTGCCCGAAGAACCTGGTGGATTCCGAACGCATCCTGACTGAACTTCGCACTGAAGGCTATGACGTGGTGCCAAGCTACGACAACGCCGACATGGTGATCGTCAACACCTGTGGGTTCATCGACAGCGCGGTCCAGGAGTCACTGGAAGCCATTGGTGAAGCCCTGACGGAAAATGGCAAAGTGATTGTCACCGGCTGCCTGGGCGCGAAGGTGGATCAGATCCGCGAAGTGCACCCGAAGGTACTGGAGATCACCGGCCCGCACAGCTACGAGCAGGTGCTGGAACATGTTCATCACTACGTACCAAAGCCAAAGCACAACCCGTTCCTGAGCCTGGTGCCGGAACAGGGCGTGAAGCTGACGCCGCGCCACTATGCTTACCTGAAAATTTCCGAAGGCTGCAACCATCGCTGCACCTTCTGCATCATCCCGTCGATGCGTGGCGATTTGGTGAGCCGTCCGATTGGCGAGGTGCTGGCAGAAGCCAAACGCCTGGCCGACGCGGGCGTGAAGGAGTTACTGGTCATCTCCCAGGACACCTCCGCCTACGGCGTGGACGTCAAACACCGCTCCGGCTTCCATAACGGCGAGCCGGTAAAAACCAGCATGGTTGGCCTGTGCGAGCAGCTTGCTAAGCTCGGGATCTGGACGCGTCTGCACTACGTCTACCCTTACCCGCACGTTGACGACGTGATTCCGCTGATGGCGGAAGGCAAAATCCTGCCGTATCTGGATATCCCGTTACAGCACGCCAGCCCGCGCATTCTGAAGCTGATGAAGCGTCCTGGATCCGTTGACCGCCAGCTGGCGCGCATCAAGCAGTGGCGCGAGATCTGCCCTGAACTGACCCTGCGCTCCACCTTCATCGTTGGCTTCCCGGGTGAAACCGAAGAAGATTTCCAGATGCTGCTCGACTTCCTGAAAGAAGCGCGTCTGGATCGCGTGGGCTGCTTCAAGTACAGCCCGGTTGAAGGCGCAACGGCCAACGAGCTGGCGGACCAGGTACCGGAAGAGGTCAAAGAGGAACGCTGGAACCGCTTTATGCAGCTGCAACAGCAGATCTCTGCTGAACGCTTGCAGGAGAAAGTGGGCCGCGAAATTCTGGTCATTATCGACGAAGTGGACGAAGAAGGCGCGATTGGCCGCAGCATGGCGGATGCGCCTGAAATCGACGGCGCGGTGTACCTGAACGGGGAAACCAACGTCAAGCCGGGCGATATTATTCGCGTGAAGGTTGAAAACGCCGACGAGTATGATTTGTGGGGCAGCCGGGTTTAATCTTTAACCCCTCACCCCGGCCCTCTCCCCAAAGGGGCGAGGGGGAACAGACCGCACCGAGCAGTCCCCTCTCCCCTCAGGGGAGAGGGTTAGGGTGAGGGGTAAGTTCCTGCAAAAACCTACCCCTTAATCCTCGGATCCAGCGCGTCGCGCAGCCCATCCCCCAGCAGGTTAAACGCCAGCACGGTCAGGAAAATCGCCAGGCTCGGGAAGATCGCCACGTGCGGGGCGATCACCATATCCGCCCGCGCCTCGTTCAGCATCGCGCCCCACTCCGGCGTCGGCGGCTGTGCGCCTAACCCCAGAAACGACAGGCTGGCCGCCGAGATAATCGACACGCCTATGCGCATGGTGAAATAGACCACGATAGACGAGACCGTTCCCGGCAGAATATGGCTGAACAGGATTGTGGCATCGCTGGCTCCCATGCTGCGGGCCGACTCGATAAAGGTCTGCTGCTTCAGCACCAGCGTGTTGCCACGTACCAGGCGCGCGAAAGCGGGAATCGTGAATACCGCCACGGCGATGATGACGTTCGCCATGCCGCTGCCCATCACCGCCACCACGGCAATCGCCAGCAGAATACCGGGAAAGGCAAACAGCACGTCGCAGATACGCATGATGATGCGGTCCCACCAGCCTTCATAGTACCCGGCCACCAGCCCAAACACGGTGCCAATTGCTGCGCCCATCAGCACCGCAAAGACCCCGGCCGCCAGCGAGATCTGCGCCCCTACCAGCACGCGGCTAAAAATATCGCGCCCGAGCGAGTCCACGCCAAACCAGTGCATCATCGACGGTCCATCGTTCAGCCGGTCGTAATCGAAGTAATTTTCCGCATCAAACGGGGCTATCCAGGGGGCGATAATCGCCACCAGGATCAGCAGTAACACAAACAACCCGGCGACCATAGCGACGGGCTGACGACGGAATCGACGCCAGAACTCAACCCACGGGGTGCGAATATGGTCCGGCCTGATCCCCGGCATAGCGTTTAAAATGGCCTGGCGACGCCAGTTCAGTAATCGCATCTTACTTATACCTGATGGCCGGGTTAATGGCGGCGTACAGCACATCCACCACTAAGTTGATAAGAATAAACTCCAGCGAGAAAAGCAGAACTTCAGCCTGAATAACCGGATAGTCACGCATATCGACCGAGTCGACCAGCAGGCGCCCCAGCCCCGGCCAGTTAAAGACCTTCTCAACCACGATAGAACCGCCCAGCAGGAAGCCGAACTGTAGCCCCATCATCGTGACCACCGGGATCATCGCATTACGAAAACCATGCTTCAGAATGACCCATTTCTCACTCACCCCTTTTGCCCGCGCGGTGCGAATGTAATCTTCGCTCAGCACGTCGACAAAGGAGGCGCGGGTGAAACGGGCCATCACTGCCGCAACGGCTGCGCCAAGCGTCATAGAGGGCAGAATGTAGTGCTTCCAGGTGTCGGCCCCGACGGTGGGCAACCAGCCCAGCTCGACGGAGAAAATCTGCATCAGCAGCATACCCAGCGCAAACGCCGGGAAAGAGATACCGGTGACTGCCAGCGCCATACCGAGCTTATCCGGCCAGCGGTTGCGCCAGACGGCGGCGACAATCCCCGCGCCCAGGCCAAACACAACCGCCCAGCTCATACTGGCAATCGTTAACCAGAAGGTGGGCATAAAGCGGCTGGCAATCTCCTCCGACACCGGACGACGCGACACCATCGAGATGCCGAAATCGCCCTGAAGGACATTGCCAATGTAGCGCAGAAATTGCCGATACAGCGGCTGATCAAGACCGAGCTGTTGACGTACCAGTTCGATAACCGTCGCATCCGCTTCCGGTCCGGCAATCAAACGCGCCGGATCGCCGGGCAGCATGTGGACAAACAAAAACACCAGCACGGCCACAATCAGCAGCGTCGGGATAAGCCCCAGCAGGCGTTTACACACATAATTCAGCATGAGTTTTATTTTAGATCCGCGTCGTCAAAGCTAAAGCCCGTATCCGGCATGATGTAAAAACCGGTCAGCGCTTTATTGTGGGCTGAGACCAGTTTTTCCACCACCAGCGGCACCCACGGCGACTCTTTCCAGATAATGTCCTGCGCCTCTTTGTACAGGCGCGCTTTCTCTTCCGGTTTGGTGGTTTTCAGGGCATCGGCCAGATCCTTATCCACCTGCGGATTACTGTAGAACGCGGTATTGAACAGCGTTGGCGGCCAGTTCTGGGAAGCAAACAGCGGCGACAGGGACCAGTCCGCTTCACCGGTTGAAGCCGTCCAGCCGGTGTAGAACATCCGCACGCCGCTCTCTTTCTGTCCTTTGCCTTCCACTTCCGCCGCGCGCTGTCCGGCATCCATCGCCGTGACCCTGGCTTTAATGCCCACCTGCGCCAGCTGCTGCTGGGTAAATTGCAGCACCTTCTGCGCGGTACTGTGGTTATGCGACGACCACAGCGTGGTGCTAAAGCCGTTCGGATAGCCCGCCTCTTTCAGCAGTTCCCGCGCTTTCGCCGGATCGTACGGCCACGGCTGATAGCTCTGCGCGTACTCAATGGTTGGCGGCATCACGCCCGTCGCCGGGGTGGCGTAGCCGGCAAAGGCCACCTTCACCAGTGCCTGGCGGTTAATGGCGTAGTTGATGGCTTCGCGCACCTTCGGGTTATCAAACGGTTTCTGCGTGACGTTCATGCTGATGTAGCGCTGCATAATCGACGGGCTGGCCACCAGCTCCAGCTTGCTGTTTTTCGCCAGCAACGCTGCCTGTTCGTAGGGGATCGGGAAGGCAAACTGCGCTTCGCCGGTTTGCAGCATCGCGGCGCGGGTATTGTTGTCCACGACCGGCCGCCAGGTGAGGGTATCCAGCTTCGGCAGCCCCGGCTGCCAGTATCCGGCGAATTTCTTCACCTTCACATAATCGGTCTGGTTCCAGGTAAGCAGTTCGTACGGTCCGGTCCCCACCGGGTGGAAGCCAATCTCTTTGCCGTATTTCTTCAACGCCGCAGGGGAAATCATCACCGTCGCGGGATGCGCCAGGATATTGATAAACGCCGAGAACGGCTCTTTGAGGGTGATCTTCACCGTCGCCGGATCAATCACCTCGGTTTGGGCGATATTTTTATACAGGTTGTAGCGCTTAAGACCGTTTTCCGGATTGCTGGCTCGGTCCAGGTTGACCTTAACCGCCTCGGCGTTGAAGTCGGTGCCGTCCTGGAACTTCACGCCGGTACGGAGCTTAACGGTATAGACCAGCCCGTCGTCCGACACGGTATAACCTTCCGCCAGCACGTTTTTCAGCTTCATCTCGCGGTCCAGGCCGAACAGCCCCTGGTAGAAGGATTTTGCCACCGCCTGAGAAAGGGTGTCGTTAGCATCATACGGATCCAGCGTCGTGAAGTTAGACCCCACAGCCACCACCACGTCTTTCGCCGCGATCGCGGGGGCGGCGGCCAGCGCAGCCGTCACGCTCGCGGCAAGCAGCCATTGACGAGCAACAAAAGGAACCATTGTGTTCTCCTGCCTGTTGTAAGTTATAACCGCGAGAATGCATTGCCCTGACGCGGGGGTGCGACAAAATGACCGGGACCGACTTCACGCAGCGCCACGCGCTCCAGAGTTTCGCCCCGTTTACGAATATTGCTCGGCATTTCGTCCTGCAACAGCACGCGCTGGGCGTGACGATGCTCAGGATAGGCAACCGGTACGGCGGCCATCAGCTTGCGGGTGTACGGATGCTGCGGGTTTTCAAATACCGCCCGACGGGGGCCAATTTCAACAATTTGCCCCATGTACATCACCGCCACGCGATGGCTGATCCGCTCAACCACCGCCATATCGTGAGAGATAAACAGAAACGCAATGCCCAAATCCCGCTGTAAATCGAGCAGGAGATTGATGATTTGCGCGCGGATGGAGACATCCAGCGCTGACACGGACTCATCCGCAATCACCACTTTCGGATTCAGGGCCAATGCCCGGGCTATGCAGATACGCTGTCGCTGACCGCCAGAAAATTCGTGCGGATAACGCCAGGCATGCTCCGGTTTCAGGCCCACGCGCTCCAGCAGCCACGCGACGCGGCGCTGCGCGGCTTCACCGTCGAGCAGGTTGTGCACCCGCAGCGGCTCCATAATCGAGTACCCCACCGTATGGCGCGGATCGAGCGACGCATAAGGATCCTGAAAAATAAACTGAATATCCCGGCGTACCGCCTGCAATTTACCATTGGGGAGTGTATCGATGCGCTCACCGTTGAAGGTGATGCTCCCCTCCTGCGACTCAACCAGCCTGAGCAGCGCCCGCCCGGTGGTGGATTTACCGCAGCCGGACTCCCCCACCAGCGCCAGCGTTTCGCCCGGCCAGAGATCAAAACTGACGTATTCAACCGCATGCACTTCGCGCTTCACGCGGTTAAGGATCCCGCTGCGCAGCGGGAAACGGGTCACCAGGTCACGCACTTCAAGGATCGGCCTGCCGGAAACCACCGTGTTCTGCTCGGTTTCGTCTTCCTGCTGGCCCTGTTCGGTCTGAGAGAACAGCGGAAAACGGCGCGGAAAATCACTGCCATTCATGGCGCCCAGACGCGGGACCGCCGCCAGCAGCGCTTTAGTATAAGGATGCACCGGCGCATGAAAGACCTGCTCCACCGTGCCGGTTTCCACAGCATTGCCCTGATGCATAACCAGCACCCGATCGGCAATATCCGCCACCACCCCCATATCGTGGGTGATGAATATCACCCCCATCTCCATCTCCTGCTGCAACACCTTAATCAGTTGCAGGATCTGGGCCTGAATGGTGACATCCAGCGCCGTGGTGGGTTCGTCCGCAATGAGCACCGCCGGACGGCACGACAGCGCCATCGCAATCATCACCCGCTGGCGCATGCCACCGGAAAGCTGATGCGGATAGCGGGACAAAATCGCGTGCGCCTCAGGGATACGTACCAGCTCCAGCATCCGTTTAGCTTCGTTGAGCGCCTCATCACCGCTCAATCCCTGATGCAGGCGGATAGATTCGGCAATCTGCTCGCCCACCGGGAAGACCGGGTTCAGGGAGGTCATCGGCTCCTGAAAAATCATCGCAATATCCGCCCCGCGCACCCCCTGCATCCGGGACGCGCTCAGCTCGTTGAGATCGATAACCTGACGGTTGCGACGGCGCAACAGCATCCGCTCGCTGGTGGCCTGCCCGCCCGTCTGCTCAAGCAGACGCATCAGCGCCAGCGCGGTAACCGATTTACCGGATCCGGACTCGCCGACAATCGCCAGCGTCTCGCCGCGCCTGAGCGAAAACGATAAATTCTGTACTGCAGGGATGAACTGCCGCTCTTCCTGAAAGGCAATATTCAGTTGGTGGACAGCCAGCACTTCGCAGTTGTCCAGCTCTTCACTGTGCGGCACGCAATGCCCCCTTATTCACGATAAATGCCTGTGCTGGGCGCATCGCCGGCATACCCCCACGCCCGGTACATCCCTTCACTGTTGAACGGCAGCGCCACGTTGCCCTCCCGATCCACCGCGATTAAGCCACCTTCTCCGCCCAGGGCTGGCAGTTTCTCCATTACCACCCGCTCGCAGGCCTCACTCAGACTTAATCCGCCGTAATCCATTAGCGCGGTAATGTCGTAGGCCGCCAGCGCGCGAATAAACACTTCGCCAGTGCCGGTGCATGACACCGCCGCCGTGGCGTTATTAGCGTAACACCCGGCCCCCGGCAGCGGACTGTCGCCGACGCGTCCGGGAAGCTTGTTGGTCATACCGCCTGTCGACGTCGCGGCGGCGAGGTTACCGGCTTTATCCAGCGCCACCGCGCCTACCGTGCCCATTTTGCTGCGTTCATCGAGCGGCGCGGCATGGTCCAACTGCGTCATCCCCGCTGTACGGGCCTCCAGCAACTGCCGGTAACGCTCCTCGGTGGAAAAAAGATCGGGCGAGACCGTATCCATCCCGTGCTCGACGGCAAATTTCTCCGCCCCCGCCCCGGTCAGCAGCACATGCGGGCTTTGATCCATCACCAGACGCGCGGCCAGCACGGGATTGCGCAGTCGGCTGACGCCCGCCACCGCTCCCGCTTTCAGGGTGATACCGTCCATCACGCAGGCATCCAGTTCATGCGTTTCATCGCGCGTAAAGACCGAGCCAATACCGGCATTAAACAGCGGACACTCCTCCAGCAGGCGCACCGCTTCGGTCACCACGTCCAGCGCGCTTTCGCCCGCTTCCAGCATGCGCTGGCCTGTTTCCACAATGGCGTTCAGCGCATCAATATAACGCTTCTCCTGCTCGAGACTGAGCTGTGCACGGGTGATTGCCCCGGCACCGCCATGAATTGCGATAACCGCTTTACTCATTTCGCATCACCCATCAGCCTGGCTGGCTGCTTTTTCTATAAATATCATTATCGTCGACGAATCTTCAGATGATTTTTGAATATAGAAAGACGCAACTGTGATGTAAAGCGTACACCCATCGGGTCATACAGTTAGCCGCACTTTTCTGCCATAATGAGCGCTTTCGTTGTTACTCCGCAGGAGCCCACCATGGATTTTACCGCCGGACTGATGCCGCTTGAGACGGCACTCTCGCAGATGCTTGATCGTATTACTCCCCTGCACGACGTTGAGACGCTGCCGCTTGTGCGCTGTTTTGGCCGTATTGCCGCGCGCGATATCGTCTCGCCGCTGAACGTGCCGGGGTTCGATAACGCGGCGATGGACGGCTATGCCGTACGTCTGGCGGATTTGCAAACGGGTCAGCCGCTGCCGGTGGCAGGTAAAGCCTTTGCCGGGCAGCCGTTCAACGGTGAGTGGCCAGCGGGCACCTGCGTGCGCATTATGACCGGCGCGCCGGTGCCAAAAGGCTGTGAAGCCGTGGTGATGCAGGAAGAGACCGAACTAACGGACGACGGCGTGCGTTTTACCGCCAGCGTCAAAGCGGGACAGAATATCCGCCACATCGGGGAAGACATTACCCTCGGCGCAACGGTCTTTGCCGCCGGGCAAAAACTGACGGTCGCCGAACTGCCGGTGCTGGCATCGCTTGGCATCGCGGAGATTGACGTTGTCCGCAAGGTACGCGTGGCGGTGTTCTCCACGGGAGACGAGCTACAGCTTCCGGGTCAGCCGCTGAACGAGGGGCAGATTTACGACACCAACCGTCTGGCGGTGCACCTGATGCTTGAGCAACTGGGCTGCGAGGTGATTAACCTCGGCATCATTCCTGACGATCCGGAGAAACTGCGCGCGGCGTTTATCGACGCGGACGCCTTTGCCGACGTGGTGATCAGCTCCGGCGGCGTTTCGGTTGGCGAAGCGGATTACACCAAAACCCTGCTTGAAGAGCTGGGTGAAATCGCCTTCTGGAAGCTGGCGATTAAACCGGGCAAACCGTTCGCGTTTGGCAAACTTCCGCACAGCTGGTTCTGTGGCCTGCCGGGTAACCCGGTCTCTGCCGCGCTGACCTTCTACCAGCTGGTGATCCCGCTGCTGGCGAAGCTCTCAGGCAACAATGCCGACCCGCTGCCGGAACGTGTGCGCGTGCGGGCGGCAACGCGCCTCAAAAAATCTCCGGGCCGTCTCGATTTCCAGCGCGGCATTCTGGCACGCAACGCCGATGGCGAGCTGGAGGTGAGCACCACCGGGCATCAGGGTTCGCACATCTTTAGCTCCTTCAGCCAGGGTAACTGCTTTATCGTGCTGGAGCGCGATCGCGGCCACGTTGAGGCGGGCGAATGGGTTGAAGTGGAACGCTTTAACCACCTGTTCGGAGGCTGACATGACGGTGGAACTGAGCGACCCGGAGATGATGCGCTACAACCGCCAGATCGTGCTGCGCGGGTTTGATTTCGAGGGTCAGGAAGCGCTCAAGGCGGCCAGCGTGCTGGTTGTCGGCCTTGGCGGGCTGGGCTGCGCGGCGGCGCAATATCTGGCTGCGGCGGGCGTCGGCCGCATGACGCTGCTGGATTTCGATACCGTGTCGGTGTCGAACCTGCAACGCCAGACGCTACACAGCGACGCGACGGTTGGTCAGCCGAAAGTGGAATCTGCGCGCAGGGCGCTGGCGCGAATTAACCCCAACGTTCAGTTCACCCTGATTGACGCGATGCTGGATGACGACGCGCTGTTTGCGCAGATTGCACGGCATGACCTGGTGCTGGACTGCACCGATAACGTCGCCATTCGCAACCAGCTCAATGCGGGCTGCTTTGCCCATAAAACGCCGCTAATTTCCGGCGCGGCCATCCGCATGGAGGGGCAAATCAGCGTTTTCACCTACGCTGAGGGAGAGCCCTGCTACCGTTGCCTGAGCCGTCTGTTTGGCGAGAATGCGCTGACCTGCGTCGAGGCGGGCGTGATGGCGCCGCTGGTTGGGGTGATTGGTTCCTTGCAGGCGATGGAGGCGATTAAGGTGCTGGCGCATTACGGCACGCCCGCAGCGGGCAAAATCGTGATGTATGACGCGATGACCTGTCAGTTCCGCGAGATGAAGCTGATGCGTAATCCGGGGTGTGAGGTGTGCGGAGGTTAAACCCTGCTGCGGCCTGATGCCCTCACCCCGGCCCTCTCCCACAGGGAGAGGGAGAAAATCGTAGGCCGGGTAAGCGTCAGCGCCACCCGGCAACAGCATCAAATAGACGTCCGCCCAAACGCCCCCTGCCAGTCCTGCTCAAACTTCACAATTGCCGCATCTACTGCCGGAGAGGTAATAAACTGCTGCGCCACGTCCAGCGGTAGCGTGATGGACTCGCACCCTGCCAGCAGGCAGTCCAGCGCCTGGCGCGGGGTTTTAAAGCTCGCGGCGAGCACCTTTGACTGCGGTGCGTGCAGCGTCAGCAATTGTTGCAGTTCAATCACCGTCTGGATCCCGTCCCCGCCCTGCGCGTCCACGCGGTTCACGTAAGGGGCCACATACTCAGCACCCGCCAGCGCGGAGAGCATCCCCTGCGCTGCGCCGTATACCGCGGTACCCAGGGTCGGGATCCCTTCTGCTTTCAGCATTTTGATCGCCGCCAGCCCTTCAGCGGTCACGGGCACTTTCACCACCAGGTCATTGATTATCGCGCGCAGCTTACGTGCGTCTTCCACCATCCCCTCGGCGGTCTTCGCCATCACCTGGGCGAACAGCCGGCCCCTGCCGCCCAGCGCGTCGTGCAGCGCGAGCAGCAGTTCTTCCAAAGGCGTTTTACCCGCCGCCACAATGCTTGGGTTAGTGGTCACGCCCGCCAGCGGGAAGATACGCGCCAGCTTTTTGACTGCCGCAACGTCAGATGTGTCGAGATAAAGTTCCATGATGTCACCCTCAAAATTTGCCTGCATTTACCCTATCACGAGAAAACCTGCTCATGAATTGACCCATATCAAGATAACTTTCATTCGAAAGTAATTTAATCTTCATATGTAATCAGAGGGCAAAAAAATGATCTTCAACATACAGCGTTACTCCACCCACGACGGCCCCGGTATTCGAACCGTGGTGTTCCTGAAAGGCTGCTCGCTGGGCTGTCGCTGGTGCCAGAACCCGGAAAGCCGCTCCCGCACGCGGGACGTCCTGTTTGACGCCCGTCTGTGTCTGGACGGCTGTGACCTGTGTCAGCAGGCCGCGCCAGGGTGTGTTGAACGTGCGCTGAACGGGTTGATCATCCATCGTGAAAAATTAAGTGAAAAGACGCTCACTGTCCTCACCGACTGCTGCCCGACGCAGGCGCTTACCGTCTGCGGTGAAGAGAAGCAGGTGGAGGAGATTATGGCCACCGTGCTACGCGACAAGCCCTTCTACGACCGCAGCGGCGGCGGGATCACCCTTTCCGGCGGCGAGCCGTTTATGAATCCTGACCTGGCGCACGCCCTGTTTAAAGTCAGCCATGAACAAGGCATTCATACTGCGGTTGAAACCTGCCTTCACGTGCCCTGGCATTATATCGAGCCTTCACTGCCGTATGTCGATCTGTTCCTGGCGGATCTGAAACATGTCGACGGCGAGGTGTTCAAGCAGTGGACCGATGGTTCTGCTAAGCGGATCCTGGACAACCTGAAGCGCCTGGCTACCGTCGGGAAGAAGATCACCATCCGCGTGCCGCTGATCCAGGGCTTTAACGCCGATGAAGCGTCGGTTACCGCCATTACCAACTTCGCCGCCGATGAACTCGGCGTCGATGATATTCATTTTCTGCCGTATCACACGCTGGGCATGAACAAATACACCCTGCTCGGCCAACCCTACTCTGCCCCTGACAAACCGCTGGATAACCCTGCCCTGCTGGACTTCGCGCAGCAGTATGCCTGCCAGAAAGGGTTAACCGCGACCTTACGAGGATAAACTTATGACCACCCTGAATCTCAACACCCTCAGCGAGCGCATCAAGGCGCACAAAACGGCTCTGGTGCATATCGTTAAGCCGCCGGTCTGTACCGAACGCGCGCAGCACTATACCGAAATGTACCAGCAGCATCTGGACAAGCCGATCCCGGTACGTCGCGCGCTGGCCCTCGCCCACCACCTGGCAAAACGTACCATCTGGATCAAGCACGATGAGCTGATTATCGGTAACCAGGCCAGCGAAGTGCGTGCCGCGCCGATCTTCCCGGAATATACCGTCTCCTGGATTGAGAAAGAGATTGACGATCTGGCGGACCGTCCAGGTGCAGGCTTTGCGGTGAGCGAAGAGAATAAACGCGTTCTGCATGAAATCTGCCCGTGGTGGCGCGGCCAGACGGTACAGGATCGCTGCTACGGTATGTTTACCGACGAGCAGAAGGGCCTGCTGGAAACCGGCATCATCAAAGCGGAAGGTAACATGACCTCCGGTGACGCACACCTGGCGGTGAATTTCCCGCTGGTGCTGGAGAAAGGGCTCGACGGCCTGCGCGCGAAAGTAGCCGAGCGCCGCTCGCGCATCAACCTGACGGTACTGGACGATCTGCACGGCGATCAGTTCCTGAAAGCCATTGATATCGTGCTGGAAGCCGTAAGCCTGCACATCAGGCGCTTCGCCGATCTGGCTCGTGAGATGGCCGCCAGCGAAACCCGCGACAGCCGCCGGGACGAGCTGCTGGCGATGGCGGAAAACTGCGACATCATCGCCCACCAGCCGCCAAAAACCTTCTGGCAGGCGCTACAGCTGTGCTACTTCATTCAGTTGATTCTGCAAATTGAGTCCAACGGTCACTCCGTCTCCTTTGCCCGTATGGACCAGTACCTTTACCCGTACTATCGCCGCGACGTGGAGCTGGACCAGAGCCTGGATCGCGAGCACGCCATCGAGCTGCTGCACAGCTGCTGGCTGAAGCTGCTGGAGGTGAACAAAATCCGCTCCGGCTCGCACTCCAAAGCCTCTGCGGGCAGCCCGCTGTATCAGAACGTCACCATCGGCGGCCAGAAGCTGGTCAACGGCGAGCCAATGGACGCGGTCAACCCGCTCTCCTACGCAATTCTGGAATCCTGCGGCCGTCTGCGCTCCACCCAGCCAAACCTGAGCGTGCGCTACCACGCGGGCATGAGCAACGACTTCCTCGACGCCTGCGTGCAGGTGATCCGCTGCGGCTTCGGGATGCCGGCGTTTAACAACGATGAAATCGTCATCCCGGAATTTATCAAGCTCGGCGTGGAACGAGAGGACGCGTATGACTATGCGGCGATTGGCTGCATCGAAACCGCCGTCGGCGGAAAGTGGGGCTATCGCTGCACCGGCATGAGCTTTATCAACTTCGCCCGCGTGATGCTGGCAGCGCTGGAAGGCGGTCGCGATGCCACCAGCGGCCTGGTATTCCTGCCGCAGGAAAAAGCGCTTTCGGCCGGTAATTTCGGCAATTTCGACGAAGTGATGGCGGCGTGGGATAACCAGATCCGCTACTACACCCGCAAATCCATTGAGATCGAGTACGTGGTGGACACCATGCTGGAAGAGAACGTCCACGATATTCTCTGCTCGGCGCTGGTGGATGACTGCATCGAACGCGCGAAAAGCATTAAGCAGGGCGGCGCGAAGTATGACTGGGTTTCCGGCCTTCAGGTGGGGATCGCCAACCTCGGTAACAGCCTGGCCGCGGTGAAGAAGCTGGTGTTTGACCAGGGCGTTATCGGTCAGCAACAGCTGGCGGCGGCGCTGGCGGATGACTTCGAGGGGCTGACCCACGAGCAGCTGCGCCAGCGCCTGATCAACGGCGCGCCGAAGTACGGCAACGACGACGACAGCGTGGACCTGCTGCTGACCCGTGCCTACGAAACCTACATTGAAGAGCTGAAGCAGTATCACAACCCACGCTATGGCCGTGGCCCAATTGGAGGTAACTACTACGCGGGCACGTCGTCTATCTCCGCAAACGTGCCGTTTGGCGCAGCAACCATGGCGACGCCGGACGGACGTAAAGCGCACACCCCGCTGGCGGAAGGGGCAAGCCCGGCCTCCGGTACCGACCACCTCGGCCCGACGGCGGTGATTGGCTCCGTGGGTAAACTGCCGACGGAAGCGATCCTCGGCGGCGTGCTGCTTAACCAGAAGCTGAACCCGTCGACGCTGGAAAACGACAGCGATCGCCAGAAGCTGATGGTGCTGCTGCGCACCTTCTTCGAGGTGCATAAAGGCTGGCATATTCAGTACAACATTGTCTCGCGCGAAACGCTGCTGGAAGCGAAGAAACACCCTGATCAGTATCGTGACCTGGTGGTGCGCGTCGCGGGTTACTCGGCGTTCTTCACCGCCCTGTCACCGGATGCGCAGGACGATATTATTGCCCGTACCGAGCATACACTGTAAAAAAACGCCCGGTGGCGCTTCGCTTACCGGGCCTACATTGTCTCCCCTTAGGCCGGGTAAGGCGAAGCCGCCACCCGGCTTTCTGACTTTCATTCGAAATTAAATTTGTGCTCCCCGTCACCTTGTTATTAGAATGTTTCAAAACGCAGTGACCCAGGAGCACAGTATGACCGTAAAAGTTATCGTCACCGATATGGACGGAACTTTCCTTGATGATGCCAAGCAGTACGATCGTGACCGCTTCCAGGCACAGTTTGAGCAGCTTAAAGCCCGTAACATCGAATTTGTTGTCGCCAGCGGCAACCAGTATTACCAGCTCATCTCCTTTTTCCCGGAGCTGAAAGATCAGATCTCCTTCGTCGCGGAAAACGGCGCGCTGGTGTTCGACCACGGCGAACAGATTTTCCACGGTGAGCTAACGCGTCATGAGTCGCAGATCGTCATTGGTGAACTACTGAAAGACAAAGGGCTGAACTTTGTGGCATGCGGGCTGGAGAGCGCGTACGTCAGCGATAAGGCTCCAGAAGCGTTCGTGAAGCTGATGTCGAAACACTACCATCGCTTAAAACCCATCAGCGATTACCGCGACATTGACGACGTGCTGTTTAAATTCTCCCTGAACCTGCCGGACAGCGATATCCCGAATTTGGTCGATAAACTGCATGTCTCCCTGGACGGCATCATGAAGCCGGTTACCAGCGGCTTCGGTTTTGTCGATTTGATTATCCCGGGCCTGCACAAAGCCAACGGCATCAGTCGTCTGCTGAAACGCTGGAAAGTCTCCCCGCAGGCGTGCGTCGGCATTGGCGACAGTGGCAACGATGCGGAAATGCTGAAGCTGGTGAAATATTCATTTGCGATGGGCAATGCGGCAGAAAGCATTAAAGCGGTCAGCCGTTACACTACCGACGATAACAACCATCAGGGCGCGCTGAATGTGATTCAGGCCGTGCTCGACGCCCACTCCCCGTTCGACGTCTGATCCCCTACCTGCCGGAGCCTCACTCCGGCCCCTTCACTCTTTTTCCATCCTGTGGCGCCCGTCAAGGTTTTAAACTTGCATTAACTTATTTTTAACTTAAAGTATCACTTGTAGACACTTTTACTTTCGAATGAAAGATGAGAGGCAGTTATGACCTTTACCAGCGAAACGTTGCCAGCGGACCACAAAGCAGCAATTCGTCAGATGAAACGCGCGCTACGGGCCCAGATCGGTGACGTGCAGGCAGTGTTCGACCGGCTTAGCGACAAAATCGCCGCCCGCGTGGCGGAAATTAACGCCCTTAAAAATAAAGGTGAATCCGTATGGCCGGTAATCCCCTTTACGGATGTGAAAAACGGTACGATCACCGCCGAACAGCGCGAAGCGGTTAAACGTCGCGGCTGCGCGGTGATCAAAAGCCACTTCCCGCGCGAGCAGGCGCTGGCATGGGATCAATCGATGCTCGACTACCTCGATCTGAATAAGTTTGACGAGGTTTACAAAGGACCCGGCGATAACTTCTTCGGCACCTTAACGGCCTCTCGCCCGGAGATTTATCCGATCTACTGGTCTCAGGCGCAAATGCAGGCGCGCCAGAGTGAAGAGATGGCACAGGTACAGTCGTTCCTGAATCGTTTATGGACATTTGAGAGCAACGGTAAGCAGTGGTTCGACCCGGACGTGAGCGTAATTTATCCGGACCGCATTCGCCGCCGCCCACCAGGAACAACCTCGAAAGGACTTGGCGCACACACCGATTCCGGCGCGCTGGAGCGCTGGCTGCTGCCCGCTTATCAGCAGGTCTTTGCCCGCGTGTTTGACGGCAACGTTGAGAAATACGACCCGTGGAATGCTGCGCACCGTACCGAGGTGGAAGAGTACACGGTGGATAACACCACCAAATGCTCCGTGTTCCGCACCTTCCAGGGCTGGACGGCACTGTCGGATATGATCCCCGGCCAGGGACTGCTGCACGTGGTGCCGATCCCGGAAGCGATGGCTTACATTCTGCTGCGTCCGCTGCTGGACGACGTGCCGGAAGACGAACTGTGCGGCGTGGCGCCGGGGCGCGTGCTGCCGATTTCTGAGAAGTGGCATCCGCTGCTCATCGAATCGTTGACCAGCATTCCCGCGCTGGAAGCCGGTGATTCTGTCTGGTGGCACTGCGATGTGATCCACTCGGTCGCGCCGGTGGAAAACCAACAGGGCTGGGGCAACGTGATGTATATTCCTGCCGCGCCGATGTGCGAGAAAAACCTCGCCTACGCGAAAAAGGTCAAGGAAGCGCTGGAAACCGGCGCGTCACCGGGAGATTTCCCGCGCGAGGATTATGAGAAAAGCTGGCAGGACCGTTTCACCGTGAACGATCTGAACATCCACGGCAAGCGCGCGCTGGGCATGGCTTAACTGTCGTAAAGCCCTTCCCGCTCAACGGCGGTGCGTCGTTTTCCCTGACGTATCCGCCGTACCGATTCCCGCACGGCCAGCGTGCCGTTCAGCAGCAATGTTCCGACCGGCGCGTCCGGGCGCATCAGCCGCTGCTGGAGCATATATACCGCTTCTGTTCCCAGCTCATCGCGCGGGACATGCACCGCCGTCAGAGGCACATCCTGAATCGCCGCGAGATTAAAGCCGTCGATGCTCATCACCGAGACATCCTGCGGCACGCGCAGACCGTGTTTTTGCAGGGCGCTGATGGTCCCCGCCGCCATAAAGTCGCCGCCCACCAGGAACGCCGTCGGCAGATCTTTCCCTTTTTGCTGGTGAAGCCACTCACTCACCAGTTGCTCCGTCTCTTTGGCGCTAAAGCTTGGCACCATCAGCAGATCGCGCCGGTCGCTAAACCTGAGGTTATGGCCGTGCCACGCGTCGCGGATCCCCGACAGGCGCAGCTCCATGGTATAGCGACGCAAACACAGCACATTCATCACCTCCCGGTGCCCCATCTCGAACAGGTACTCCGCCGCCCGCTCGCCAATGGCGCGGTGATCCGGCGCGACGGCGGGCAGGCGCATGTGGCGGTCCCGGCAGTTAATCAGCATGCAGGGTTTGCCCACGTCTACCGCCAGATCGTGGATATGCGGATCGTCGATACCGAGGAGGATCGCCGCCTGGGTGTCCACTTCGTTCATGCGGGCCAGAAACAGCTGGGCGTCGCTGTCGTTCTCCTCCAGCGCACAGTAACGCAGGCGAACCTCGTGCGAGGCCAGCCCTTTGCTCACGCTCTGGATGACGCGGTAATAAAAGATGTCAGACCGCTCGTCAAACGCCCGCTGCGGGGCAAACACCATCAGGCTGTTAAGCAACAGACGCCCCGCCGCCATGCCCTCTATTACCCCCAGCTCCCGCGCGCATGCCAGCACCGTTGCCCGTGCTTTTTCGCTGGTGTTTGCCTTCCCCGCCAGCACGCGGGAAACGGTGCTGATGGAGAGCCGGGTACGGGCGGCGATTTCGGTGATTTTAAGCCTTTTATCCATTTTGTGATCTGGCTCCGGATGTGAAATGAAAAAATTTTCACAACATCTTTATCAGGTAATAACTTGCGAGAAGGCCATAATGCCGAAAATTAAACCTCGGTTATGAGAAAGTTTGCACAAAATCCACTATTTCCTGCTCAATTTCTCTCTTAAGGTGAACCTGTCACACAACTTCCATACTAGTTGTATAGCAGCTTAGCACTCTAAAACAGATAACTTTCAAACGCCTGACGCTGTGTGACACCTGAACCTTTGTCCCTTACCGTCCGTCTTGTGGAGAAGAAAATGAGTCAGGACATCAACAACACCGTTGCGACAAGCAAAACCCGTCGCGTCATTAAGAATCTGCGCTGGTACGTACTGGTGCTGTTTCTTCTTGGCGTGACCGTAAACTACATCACCCGTAACTCGTTAGGTATTCTCGCCCCCGAGCTGAAAGAGAGCCTCGGCATCACCACCGAGCAATACTCGTGGATCGTCGGCGCGTTCCAGATCGCCTATACCATTTTCCAGCCCCTGTGCGGCTGGCTGATTGACGTTATCGGCCTCAAGATTGGCTTTATGGTCTGCGCCGGGATTTGGGCGCTGATGTGTATCTTCCACGCAGGTGCCGGGAGCTGGCTGCATCTCGCGATCCTTCGCTTCTTTATGGGCGCGTCCGAAGCCGCCGCCACGCCAGCGAACGCCAAAACCATCGGTGAATGGTTCCCGAAATCAGAGCGTCCTGTTGCCGCCGGTTGGGCGGGCGTGGGCTTCTCCATCGGTGCGATGCTGGCTCCGCCAATCATTTACTTCGCTCATGCGTCGTTCGGCTGGCAGGGTGCGTTTATGTTTACCGGCGTGCTGGCGCTGCTGTGGGTGATCCTATGGTGGATCTTCTATCACAACCCGGAGCAGCACCCGAACCTGAGCCGCGACGAGCTGGCGTTTATCAAACAGGATAACGAACCCGCTCCGGTCAGGCTGCCCTTTCTGACCGCGCTGAAAACCGTCTCGAAGAACAAACGGTTCTACGGTATCGCCATTCCGGCCTTTATGGCGGAACCCGCCTGGGCGGTGCTGAGCTTCTGGGTGCCGCTGTACCTCGCCAAAGAGCACGGCATGGATTTGAAACAGATCGCGATGTTCGCCTGGCTGCCGTTCCTCGCCGCCGACCTCGGCAGCGTGGCGAGTGGCTACCTCACCCGGCTTTATACCCGCTGGTTCGGCTGCACCCGCGTCAACTCGGTGGTGGCAAGTTCAGTGACCGGCGCGTTTCTGATGATTTCTCTGGCCGTTGTGGCCGTGACCCGCGACCCGTATATCACCATCGTGCTGATCTCCATCGGCGGTTTCGGCCACCAGATTATCTCCTGCATGCTGAGCGCGCTGGTCGTGGAGTCGTTCGACAAGGGCCAGATGGCGACGGTTAACGGCATGCGCGGCTCGGCGGCGTGGATCGCCAGCTTCCTGTTCTCTCTTTTGATTGGGGTGACCGCCGACAAAATCGGCTTCAACCCGCTCTTTATCGCCATGGGCTTCTTTGACCTGATTGGCGCTTTGTTCCTGGTGGCATTTATTGCTGAACGTCGCGCCAAGCGCGCCTGATAGTGGATGTATTGCATATGAAAACCCTGAAAAACTGGACCATCGATACGCAGTCAGCGAATCATCTGGAACTGCTGGTGGATAACCAGCACCGTCTGTGCCTGTATGTGCTGGAAGAGAATCTGTTCCGCGTGCTGATCAAGCGTAAAGGCCAGCTGGCGCTGGACCGCACCTGGAGCATCGCGCCGGAACAAGACGTACCGTGGGAAGGCCGCCGTCGCGACGATGTCAGCGGCTTCACCTGCCCGGCCTGGACACTGACGCAGCAGGGCGATGCGTTAACCGTAGCGACCGAACAACTGCGCGTCACCGTCCACCAGCCCCTGTGGCTGGAGTGGCACTACCGCAATGAAGCGGGCGAGTGGCAGCCGCTGGTTAACGACCGTCCCACCAGCGCCTACCTGCTCAATGCCCACGGTGACGGCGTGGCGCACTATCTCAGCCGTCGCAAGGATGAACGTTTTTACGGTCTGGGTGAGAAAGCGGGGGATTTACAGCGTAACGGCAAACGCTATGAGATGCGTAACCTGGACGCGATGGGCTATAACGCCGCCAGCACCGATCCGCTTTACAAGCACATCCCGTTCACCCTCACCCGTCGCGATGACGTGAGCTACGGCCTGTTCTACGATAACCTGAGCAGCTGCTGGCTGGATCTGGGTAACGAGATCGACAACTATCACACCGCCTACCGCCGCTGGCAGGCGGAAGCGGGCGATATTGACTACTACCTCTTCACCGGCAAGCGCGTGCTGGACGTGACGAAAGCCTTCGTGCGCCTGACGGGGAAAACGCTGTTCGGACCGAAGTGGAGCCTGGGCTACAGCGGCTCAACCATGCACTACACCGACGCGCCGGACGCGCAGGACCAGCTGATGAACTTCATCCGCCTGTGCGATGAGCATGCCATTCCGTGCGACTCGTTCCAGCTCTCCTCCGGCTATACCTCGATTAACGGCAAGCGCTACGTCTTTAACTGGAACTACGACAAAGTGCCGCAGCCGAAGGTGATGAGCCAGGCGTTCCACGACGCGGGGCTGCGGCTTGCGGCAAACATCAAGCCGTGTCTGTTGCAGGATCATCCCCGCTACGGCGAAGTGGCGGAACGCGGCCTGTTCATTCGCGATTCAGAAACCGATGCGCCTGAACGTTCCAGCTTCTGGGATGACGAAGGATCGCATCTCGACTTCACCAACCCGCAGACGGTGCAGTGGTGGCAGAACGGCGTGACCACGCAGCTGCTGGAGATGGGCATCGACTCCACCTGGAACGACAACAACGAGTATGAAGTGTGGGACGGGGAGGCGCGCTGCTATGGCTTCGGCCAGGCGATCGCCATCAAGCATATTCGCCCGGTGATGCCGCTGCTGATGATGCGCGCCTCGCTGGAAGCACAGCAGCGCTTTGCGCCGGATAAACGTCCGTATCTGATCTCCCGCTCCGGCTGTGCCGGAATGCAGCGCTACGTTCAGACCTGGAGCGGCGACAACCGTACCAACTGGGACACCCTGCGCTACAACATCCGCATGGGCCTGGGCATGAGCCTGTCCGGACTGTTCAACGTCGGTCACGACGTCGGCGGTTTCTCCGGCGACAAGCCGGATGCCGAGCTGTTCGTGCGCTGGGTACAGAACGGCGTGATGCATCCGCGCTTTACCATCCACTCGTGGAATGACGATCGCACCGTGAACGAACCGTGGATGTACCCGGGCATGACCCCTGCGATTCGCAGCGCCATTGAACTGCGCTATCGCCTGCTGCCGTATCTCTACACCCTGCTCTGGCAGGCGCACGCCGACGACGAGCCGATGCTGCGCCCGACCTTCCTCGATCATGAACACGATGCGCAGACCTTTGAAGAGTGCGACGACTTCCTGCTGGGCCGTGACCTGCTGGTGGCCAGCGTCGTCGAAGCCGGGCAGCGCGAGCGCCGCGTCTGGCTGCCGGATAACGAAACCGGCTGGTACGATTTTTACACCCACACGTGGTATGCGGGCGGGCAATCGATCGTCCTTGATGCGCCGCTGGAAAAGCTGCCGCTTCTGGTGCGCGCAGGGGCCGGTTTGCCGCTCAGCGAACGCATCCGTCACGTGAGCGCCGATAAAGACGATACCCGTGAGCTAAAACTGTTCCCGGTGAAAGGCGTCGGCACCACCTCCGGGCTGCTGTTTGAGGATGACGGCGAAAGCTGGGGCTACCTGAACGGCAATGCGCTGTGGGTGGAATGGGAGATGGTGTGCGACGGCGCAAGTATCAACCTGAAGGTGAATGCGCGCGGCGACTATCGTCCGGCATGGAAGGCGCTGAAGGTGTCATTACCGACGGGGGAAAAACGTACGCTGCGGGTGAACGGGGTTGAAGGGGGCGAGTGGGTGGTTTAGTGCGGCCTGATGCCCTCACCCTAACCCTCTCCCACAGGGAGAGGGGATAGAACGTAGGCCGGGTAAGGCGAAGCCGCCACCCGGCTATTTTTTTAACTCTCGATACCTTTACTGCGCAGGTAATCTTCGTAGTTACCGGTGAAGTCCACCACGCGCTCTGGCGTGATTTCGATCACGCGGGTCGCCAGGGAGCTGACGAACTCACGGTCGTGAGAGACGAAGATCAGGGTGCCCTGATACATCTCCAGCGCCATGTTCAGGGATTCGATCGATTCCATATCCAGGTGGTTGGTTGGTTCGTCCATCACCAGGATATTCGGTTTTTCCATCATCAGCTTGCCGAACAGCATACGGCCCTTTTCACCACCGGAGAGCACTTTGGCGGGCTTTTTGATGTCGTCCTGGCTGAACAGCAGACGCCCCAGAATGCTGCGTACCGCCTGCTCGTCGTCGCCTTCCTGCTTCCACTGGCTCATCCAGTCGAAGACGGTCAGATCGTTTTCGAACTCATATTCATGGTCCTGCGCGTAGTAACCAATCTGCGCGTTTTCAGACCATTTCACGGTACCGTTATCCGGTTGCATTTCGCCCACCAGAGTTTTCAGCAGGGTAGATTTACCCACGCCGTTGGCGCCCAGGATAGCAATCTTCTCGCCCACTTCCAGCAGCAGGTTGAAGTTTTTGAACAGCGGGCCTTCATCGAAGCCTTTGGTGAGGGCTTCCACTTCCAGCGCGTTACGGAACAGCTTCTTGTCCTGCTCGAAGCGGATGAACGGGTTCTGACGGCTGGAGGCTTTTACCTCTTCCAGCTTGATTTTGTCGATCTGACGGGCACGCGACGTTGCCTGGCGCGATTTAGAGGCGTTGGCGCTGAAGCGGCTCACGAAGGATTGCAGGTCCGCAATCTGCGCTTTCTTCTTGGCGTTGTCGGCAAGCAGACGTTCACGCGCCTGGGTTGCCGCCGTCATGTACTCATCGTAGTTGCCCGGATAAACGCGCAGCTCGCCGTAATCCAGATCCGCCATGTGTGTACACACCATGTTCAGGAAGTGACGGTCGTGCGAGATGATGATCATGGTGCTGTCGCGATCGTTCAGCGTCTGCTCCAGCCAGCGGATGGTGTCGATGTCCAGGTTGTTGGTCGGTTCGTCGAGCAGCAGGATGTCTGGATTAGAGAACAGCGCCTGCGCCAGCAGCACACGCAGCTTCCAGCCTGGCGCAACTTCGCTCATCGGACCATAATGCTGTTCAACAGGAATGCCGACGCCCAGCAGCAGTTCGCCCGCACGCGCTTCCGCAGAATAACCGTCCATTTCGCCGTACTGCGTTTCCAGGTCGGCCACTTTGTAACCGTCTTCTTCGCTCATCTCAGCGAGACCGTAGATACGATCGCGCTCCTGCTTCACTTCCCACAGCTCCGCATGCCCCATGATCACGGTGTCGAGCACGGTGAACTCTTCGAAGGCGAACTGATCCTGACGCAGCTTACCGATACGCTCGTTCGGGTCGAGCGACACGTTGCCCAGCGTCGGCTCCAGGTCACCGCCGAGGATCTTCATAAAGGTGGATTTTCCGCTACCGTTGGCACCAATCAGGCCGTAACGGTTGCCGCCGCCAAATTTGACGGAAATATTTTCGAACAGCGGCTTACTGCCAAACTGCATAGTGACGTTGCTGGTAACTAACACGGAGAGATTCCTGCGAAAAGTGTGATAAACGCGGCATTATGCCACAATTCCGAATTGAGATCCTGTGTTGCGGTAATCCACTAAACTTTAACAAAATCGAAAAAAATGTGATTTCGTACACATCTGAATTCCCAGTTAACGGGAATGCACATATAATGCGCTCCCATTACAGATTCAGACTTCTCAACTCATCGCCAGAATGGCTTAGATACCTCGCATAACATGAACATGAAATTAACAACGCTTTTTGCGGCGGCGTTAGCCGTAGTAGGTTTTTGTAAGACCGCGTCTGCGGTGACGTATCCCCTGCCGACAGACGGAAGCCGTCTGGTGGGTGAAAACCAGGTGGTGACAGTTCCGGAAGGTAACACTCAGCCGCTGGAATACTTCGCGGCGCAGTATCAGCTCGGCCTGTCTAACATGCTGGAAGCGAACCCGGGCGTTGACCCGTATCTGCCGAAAGCGGGTACCGTACTCAACATTCCACAGCAGCTGATCCTGCCGGATACCGTGCACGAAGGTATCGTGATTAACAGCGCCGAAATGCGTCTGTATTACTACCCGAAAGGCACCAACACCGTGATCGTTCTGCCTATCGGTATCGGTCAGCTGGGTAAAGACACCCCGCTGAACTGGACCACCAAAGTGGAGCGTAAGAAAGCGGGCCCAACCTGGACGCCGACCGCCAAAATGCACGCTGAGTACATTGCTGCCGGTGAACCGCTGCCGGCCGTTGTGCCTGCTGGCCCGGATAACCCGATGGGTCTGTACGCGCTGTACATTGGTCGTCTGTATGCCATCCACGGTACTAACGCCAACTTCGGTATCGGCCTGCGCGTAAGCCACGGCTGCGTACGTCTGCGTAATGAAGACATCAAATTCCTGTTCGATAACGTGCCGGTCGGTACGCGCGTGCAGTTCATTAACGAACCGGTGAAAGCGACGTCAGAGCCGGACGGCAGCCGTTACATTGAAGTGCATAATCCGCTGTCCACCAGCGAAGATCAGATCAACAACAACGAAATCGTACCGATTAAGCTGACCAGCGTGGTGCAGTCCGTTACCTCTCAGGCGGATGTTGACACGACCATCGTTGACCAGGCGATTCAGAACCGTTCCGGTATGCCGGTGCGTTTGAACTAATCGCGAGCACGAACAAAGCGGGCCTCGAGGCCCGCTTTTTTTTATCCGTTATTCACAATAACGATGCCGCCATGGTCATAGCGATAGTGACAATGGGCGTACTCCAGCGGCGTACCATCTTCCAGATAGATCACCTGCTCGACCTCCAGCACCGGGTCGGTTGGCTCACAGACCAGATGCTGCATATCCAGCGCACTGGGCTTCAGCGCCCGCACCACACGATACGATCCCATGATCTTCAGCCCCAGCGTCTCCTGCACATACCGGAATACCGAACTTTCAAGATGGGTTTTGTTCAGGCCGGGCACCAGATTGAGCGGCATCACCGTGGCGTCCAGGGACATCGGCTCACCGTTGAGTAAACGCAGACGGATGAAGTCATAGATCGGCGTATCCGGATTTATCATCAGCGAGGCCTGCTCTTTCTCGTTCGGGAAGCGAAGTTCGAAGTGCACCACCTGGCTCGTCACCGTGCCTAAATGTTCCCAGGTTTTGGTCGCCCCAAAGTAGTCGCTGCCGGAGAGATCCCACTGGGAAAGCTGGAGGAAATTTTTGCGGATGAACGTGCCCTGTCCCTGCCGGGTATAGACCAGCCCTTCTACGATCAGCTGACGCATCGCCTGCTGAATGGTCATCCGGCTGGTGCTGAATTCCGCCGCCAGCGCGAACTGGTCCGGCAACGGTTCATTGGCGGCGTACTGCTGGGTAATAATGCGTTTCTTAATTTCCCGCGCTATGGTGATGTACTTCGCCGCCATCTTCCTTCCTTAAATTAGTTTTCTGTCCCGCTGTTTTTCACGGCCACTCGCTCGGCCACCTTGAGGAAAGGCAGGTAGAAGAATACACCAAATACGATGATTGCCAACTGCACCACCACCGCCCGCCAGTCCCCCGCCGTCGCCAGCCAGGCGCTGAGGATCGGCGGGGTCGTCCACGGGATCATCACCACGCAGCGCGACATGAGCCCCAGCGTGGTACAGAGCCACGCAAAGTAAATCCCGATAGCGGGCAGCAGCACAAACGGGATCATCAGCGGCAGGTTAAAGACAATCGGCAGGCCGAAAATCACCGGCTCGTTGATGTTGAACAGACCCGGCGCCAGTGACAGACGCGCCACCTGCTTCGCTGATTTCTGTCTTGAGAAGATGAAGATAGCGATCAGCAATGAGATAGTGCTGCCCGTCCCGCCCACCATGCCAAAGGTCGGCACAAAAATGTTGTTGATGATGTGTGGGATCGGCTGGCCGTTGGCAAAGGCCAGCATGTTCTCGTTGGTGTTGATCAGCAGAAACGGCTCCAGCACCACGCTGTTGACTACCGACTGATGAATACCGAGCGTGAACAGGAAGTTACCGAAGCTGTAAATGAAGATCGTCCCGGGCAGACTGGTGTTGATCAGCCGCAGCGGCTGCTGAATGAATGTCGTAATGAGATGGATCAGATCCGTATGCAGCACGTTCGCCAGTATGGCCGCCAGCACCGCAAACAGGGAGAGCGTGAGGATTGTCGGGATCAGCGCGGTAAAGGATTTGCTCACCGCCGGAGGCACGTTCTCCCCCAGCGAAATGTGCAGCGCCTTCAGCCGTGAAATGGCGATAAACAGCTCGGTTGAGAGCAGCCCAATCAGCACCCCGGCGAAAATGCCGGTGGAGCCGATATTGGCGAACGTCAGCACCTGGGTGACGTTCACCGTGGCGTCGCTGCCGACAGGCGTAATCTGTAAGCGCATCGGCATCATGATGATGAAGCTGCTGACGGCGATAACCACTGCCGAGACCGGATTGTCGAAATCTTTGTTACGCGCCAGCGACCAGGCGATCATCGGCGCCAGCAGCAGCGCGGCGATGTTAAGCGTGCCGTTGATAATCGCCTCGCCCCACACCTTAAACTGCGTGAGCGTGTCGCCTTCCAGCACCCATGGAAACACGACGTTGTTCACCAGCACCGCCAGACCGGCGAGGATGAAAATCGGCATCACCGTGGCGAAAGCGTCGCGCAGGGAGCGAAGATGCACCTGGTTTGCCAGGCGCGCCGAGAACTCAACAAATTTATCGACAAAAGACTGCATGTGCGGTGTTATTTTTGTTTCAGACATAGCGGAGTATTCCCATCAATCAGTCACAAAAACGGCCCGGCAGCGTACGGCTTACATCTCGCGTCCGTTAGTATGGATAACCTGTTTTAACCACGCGTAGCTCTTCTTCGGCACGCGCTTAAGGTCTTTCAGGTCGTGATTTTCACGGTTGACGTAGACCACGCCGTAGCGCTTACGCATGTCACCCTGCGAGCTGAGAATGTCGATTAAGCCCCAGCCGAGGTAGCCCATTACCTCTGCCCCGTCCTCGAATATTGCCGCTTTCATCGCCTCGATGTGCGCCCGGTGGTAGTCGATGCGGTAGGTGTCCTCGATCGGGTTTACCCCGTCCCAGGACTCGATCACGCCGATGCCGTTTTCAATCGGGAATACCGGCATCCGCCAGTCGTTGGCATAGCGGGTGATGATGGTGCGAAAGCCCAGCGGGTCGATCTGCCAGTTCCACTCGGTGGCTTTCAGGTACGGGTTATTTTTCTCGCCATGCAGCAGGTAATGGTTCACCGGCGTGCCTTCCGGGATGGCATCGCTGTCCAGCGTTTTGCTGGCGTAATAGCTGAAGGCCATAAAGTCGTTCTTCGTGCGCGCAAACAGCGCGAGATCGTCTGCGCGGTAGATATCACCCAAGCCCTCCTGCTCCACCACCGCCATCACCGCCGGGCTGTAGCCCTGTCCCGCGAAGACGCGCAGCAGGTTCTGGTTGAGGAATTCGTCGTACTGCTGGGCGCAGAAGATATCGCGCGGTTTGCAGGTGGCTGGATAAATCAGCTGGTGCGCCAGCATGCCGCCCATCAGCTTGCCTGGCTTAGTCTGGTGCAGGTATTCGGTCAGAGTCATGTGCGCCACCATCGCATGGTGCTGAAGCTCATACAGCTCGCGCAGGGTTTGCTCGCCTTTCATGTAACCGGAAATGCGAAAAGCTTCCGGCATATGGAAAATGTTCTGCTCGTTGAAGGTCAGCCAGTACTTCACGCGATCGCCGTAGCAGTCGATCATCTTCTTGCCGTAGCGGATAAAGGCCTCCATCACCCGGCGGTCGTTGAAGCCGTTGTACTCCTGCGCCAGCGCCAGCGGCATATCGAAGTGGTAGAGGCAGACCATCGGCTCAATACCGCGGGCGAGCAGATCGTTAATAAAGCGGTCGTAAAACGCGATACCTTCGGCGTTGAACTCGCCGTCACCCTGCGGGCAGACGCGGCTCCAGGAGATCTGGAAGCGGTAGCAGTTCATGCCCAGATCCTGCATCAGATCGAAATCTTCCCGGTAGCGGTGGTAGGAGTCGGTCGCCACTTTCCAGTCGGAGATGTTTTCTCCTGCTTCCCGAATGTCATATACCGACATCCCCTTCCCGCCCTCATTCCATGCCCCTTCCGTCTGCATGCTGGATACCGAGTTGCCCCATAAAAAGTTGGCTTGCAGTGATTTGTTCATGGTCTCTCCCTATATGACTAGTCATTTAAATTTCATGACTAGTCATATAGATCGAGATGAAACATCAGGCAAAGAGAAGGAGCATTTTTTGTGAGGTGGGTTGAAATAAAGACCAGAGATAGTAGCCCCGGTAAGCGAAGCGCCACCGGGGAAAAGGAAGGTTACTGCTGCGCGAGCTGACTACGACGGTATTCCCCCTGCCGCTCCAGCATCCAGCCTGGATATTCGCGCGGCAGCGCGCTGACGGCATCAAGCTGTTTAAGCTCGTCTTCGCTTAAGCTGATCCCGGTGGCGGCAATATTATCGTCCAGCTGATCGACGCGTTTCGCACCAATAATGACGCTGGTCACCGCTTTTTGATGCAGCAGCCATGCCAGCGCGATTTGCGCCACGGAGACGCCCTTACGCTCGGCAATGACGCGCATTACATCCACGCAGTCGAAGGCGCGATCTTTATTCACCGGCGGGAAGTCAAATTCCAGACGGCGGCCTCCGGTTTCGCTCTGCCCGTCACGACCGTATTTTCCGCTCAGCAGGCCGCCCGCCAGCGGGCTCCAGACCATCAATCCGACGCCTTCGCTCTGCATCATCGGCACCAGCTCGCGCTCCAGGTCACGTCCGGCAATGGTGTAATACGCCTGCAACGATGCGAAACGCGCCAGCCCAAGACGTTCAGAAATACCGAGCGCTTTGGCAATCTGCCACGCAGTCCAGTTCGAGACGCCGATGTATCGCACGTGACCGTGCTGCACAAGGTTATCCAGTGCGTAAAGCGTCTCCTCAATGGGGGTCGCGGGGTCGAAACCGTGCAGCTGATAGAGATCGATATGATCGAGCTGCAGGCGGCGCAGGCTGTTCTTTACGCTGTCGATAATGTGATAGCGCGAGCCGCCGCGTGAGTTCACTCCCGCCGTGCCCGTTTCACCAAACACCTTTGTGGCGACCACCACGTTTTCACGTGGAACGTTCAGGTTTTTCAGCGCCTGCCCGAGGATCTCCTCCGAGCGTCCTTCCGAATAGACGTCGGCAGTGTCGATAAAGTTGATGCCCGCGTCCAGCGCGCGGCCCACCAGCTGCTCGGCTTCGTTTTGCCTAAGCTGGCCAATCTTGCCCCACATGCCGCCCTCGCCGCCGAAGGTCATGGTGCCGAGGCAGAGTTCAGAAACAAACAGTCCGGTATTGCCCAGTTTTTGATAACGCATAACGCTTTCCTCGCATGTCGATTGGGTGTCTGTTAGTTATACCCGCCCCCCAGCCATCGCGAATGTGGCGTTCCTGTCCGTTTCTTGCCCAATCCTCTGAATCTATCCGCGCGGGGCATCGCCAAAGACGCTGTAGTCTGGCAGCTGAACCTGCTGATACGGCTCCCAGCCGCCGCCGAGGGCTTTGTAGAGCGCCACCAGGTCAAGCGCGCTCTGCACCTGCGCCTGCGCCCGCTGCTGTTCGGCCTGAGCGAGCTGACGCTGGGCGTCCAGCACGTCAATAAAACTGGCGATCCCCTGCCGGTAGCTGTCGCTGGCGAGATCAAAAGCGTTTTGCAGCGCGTCGATGGTTTTCGCCAGGCCCGCCTCACGCTGCTGGTCAGTGCGATAGCTCACCAGCGCGTTTTCAACGTCGCCGAGCGCCGTCAGCACCGTCTGACGGTAGTCCAGCACCGCCGCCCCTTGCTGTGCGCGGGCCACCTTGACGCTGGAGACCAGCCGACCGCCCTGGAAGATGGGGATGGAGACCTGCGGACCGAAGCTGTAAAAGTGGCTGCTCCAGTCGGTCAGCCAGCCGGATTCGCTGTTACGCAGGCCAAACTGCCCGGAGAGGGTGAAGCTTGGGAACAGTTCGGCTACCGAGACGCCAATTTGCGCCGTGGCGGCATGGAGGTTCGCCTCAGCTTCGCGCACGTCCGGGCGCCGACGCGCCAGCGTTGACGGAATGCCGGTTTGCACAATATCCGGCAACGCTGGCATCGGCTGCACGGATTGTAATTCGGCATCCAGCGCCCCCGGCGGTTTGCCGAGCAGGATGGCCAGCCCGTTCATCGCCTGGCGTTCCTGCGCCTGATACTGCGGCAATTGGGCTTCAAGATTGCCCAGCTGCGCCCGGGCGTTTTCTACGTCCATCTGCGGTGACAGCCCGCCCCGCTGGCGGCTTTCGGTCAGATCCAGCGTCTGCTGCGCGCTTTCAATTTGCGTATTAAGCGTGGCAATGATGCTCTGCGCTCCTCGCAGCTGTAGCCACGCCCGCGCCACTTCGGCTTCCAGCGAGACCAGCGCATCGTTACGCTGCTCGATCGCCGCCCGCTGCTGCGCCTCGGCCGCTTCTACCTGACGGCGCACCTTGCCCCACAGGTCGATTTCCCACTGAGCGTCGAAGCTGCCCTGATAGAGGTTAATCGGCTGCGTCAGCGGGCCTAACGCGCTTCGCAGCTGCGGATCGACATTACTCAACTGGTCATACACGCCGTGGGATTTCAGCTCCCCTTCCAGCCCAAGCTGCTGGCGCGTCGCCTGCACATTGCCATTCACCGACGGGAAAAATGCCCCGCCGGCCTGGTTAATCTGTTCGCGCGCGCCGGCAATGCGCAATACCGTTTGCTGTAGCGTCAGATTTCCGGCGATGGCGCGTTCAATCAGGCTGTCGAGCTGCGGCGAGCCGAAAGTTTTCCACCAGCGCGGGTTAGTTGCCGCGGAGGACGTTTGTGATTTCACCGCGCCGTCGCCCTTATCGTTCCAGTGCGTGGTGGCGGGCGGTGCAGGCTGTTGGTAGTCCGGCCCGACGGCGCAGCCCACCAGCAGCATCATTATCATCAGGGGGTGTAAACGTCTGTGTATCATCAGTGTGCTCCTGCACTCCCCTCGCTCTTAACCGGCGAGAGCAACAAACAAAACGGAATCAGTAAGAAGGCCACCGCGCTCAGAATGGTGAAGACGTCAATGTAGGCCAGAAAGCGCGACTGCTCGATCATGGTCTGGTACATCCGCCCGGTGGCAATGCCGGTCGGATCGCCCACCTGAGTGGTGAAGTTCTGGATCGCCTGGGCGCTTTCGCGTATCGCCAGCTGGAACTGCTCATTAAACGGCGAAGCGTGGTAAGCCAGATGCGCGCTGTGCGCCTGCGAGCGCTCGGTGATCGCCGCCGTCGAGAGCGAAATCCCAATCGAGCCGGCCACGTTGCGGAACATGGTAAACAGCGCCGCCGCGTCGGCGTTAAGCCGCCTCGGGATCGAGATAAAGGCGATGGTGGTGAGGGGCACAAACAGGAACCCGAGTCCAATCGACTGGGCGCTGCGAAACAGCACCAGCGTTTCGAAATCGATATCCGGCGTCAGCGTCCGGGACCAGAAGAACGACACCGCCAGGCAGGTAAAGCCGAAGGCGATGATCCAGCGCGTCTGCACCACCGGCATCAGCTTCAGTACCAGCGGAATAGTCAGCACAATCAGCACCGCGCCGGGCGAGAGCACCAGCCCGGACCAGGTGGCGGTATAGCCCAAATCCTGCTGCGCCAGTTGCGGAATAACCACCGAACTGCCGTAGAGGATCATCGCCATCCCCGCCATCAGCAGGCTGGAGATCGCAAAGTTGCGATCCTTCATACAGTGCAGATCCACCACCGGCTTTTTGGCATACATCAGCCAGTAGATCGCGCCGATAATGCCGACCAGCGTCAGTACCGCGAAGGTGCGGATAAAGTTCGAATAGAACCAGTCATCATCTTCGCCCCGGTCGAGCATCACCTGCAAACAGCCAAGTCCGAGAGCGATCAGGCCGATCCCCGTCCAGTCGACGGTGAGCTTCTCTTCCGACTTTTTCTCCCACGGCGGATCTTCCAGCAGCTGATAGATGGCCAGCACCGTCACAATCCCTACCGGAATATTGATAAAGAACACCCAGCGCCAGGAGTAGTTATCGGTGATCCAGCCTCCCAGCGTCGGGCCAAGTACCGGCGCAACGATAATGGCAATGGATGAAAGGCCAAAGGCTTTGCCCCTGTCCTCCGGCTTGAAGTAATCGAGCAGCACCGATTGCTGCGTGGGCTGCAACCCGCCGCCAAAAAAGCCCTGCATCACACGGAACAGGATGATTTGCCAAAGCTCGGTGGCGATGCCGCACAGGAACGAGCAGATGGTGAACATCACAATGCAGATCAGGAAGAACTGCTTGCGGCCAAACAGCCGGCTCAGGAAGGCCGAGATCGGCAGCACGATGCCGTTCGCCACCAGGTAGCTGGTGAGCACCCAGGTGGATTCGTCATAGCTGGCCGAGAGCGACCCCGCGACGTGGGGCAGCGCCACGTTGACGATGGTGGTGTCCAGAATTTCCATAAACACCGCCAGGGTGACCACAATCGCCACCGCCCACGGGTTACTGGCGGGCTTCCAGTTTTCGTGGCTGCTGTCCGTCATTCCACGGTGACCTTCGGTTCAACCGACAGCCCCAGCGGCAGCGGTTTGTTCGGATCCAGCCCCTTATCAATGACGATTTTCACCGGCACGCGCTGAACGATCTTCACAAAGTTACCGGTGGCGTTTTCCGACGGGAAGGCGGAGAAGCGCGAGCCGCTGCCCTGCTGGATGCTGTCAATATGGCCTTCGAGCGCCATATCCGGCCAGGCATCGACGGACACGGTCACTTTGTCGCCCGGCTTCATACGCTCAAGCTGCGACTCCTTGAAGTTCGCCACCACCCACACGTTCGGGGAAACCAGCGAGAACAGCGCCGTGCCGGCCTGCACCAGCGTACCGGGCTGGACGTTGCGTTTGGTGACGAAACCGTCGAACGGGGCGCGGACTTCGGTATAAGAGAGGTTCAGGTTGGCGGTTTCCAGCTGCGCTCTGGCCTGATCGACCTGGCGTTCGCGGGCTTCGACGTTAGTCTCCTGCTGGCGGATTTGCAGCTGGACCTGCTCCGCCACCTCCAGCTGCGCCTGCGCGCTGGCCAGACCCGCCTGTGCACTCCGCAGTTGAGCGTTCGCGGCATCGATGCTTTGTTGTGTGGTCGCGCGGGGGTCAACGCCGCGCTGACGGCGGTACTCCGCCTGAGCGTTGGCCATATCCGCCTGGGCTTTCAGTACCTGGGCTTTGGCTTCATCGCGCTGGGCGGGATATTGCACCTTCGAGAGCGCCAGCTGCGCCTGCGCCTGATGCAACTGCGCAACCGCCAGCCCAAGCTGGGCCTGAGCCTGATCGCGCTGGGCGGTGGTATCACGCGGATCGATCACCACCAGCACATCCCCTTTCTTTACACGCTGGTTATCCCGCACGCGAAGTTCGGTAACGTAGCCTGCCGTTTTTGGGGCAATGGTCACTACGTCGCCGTCGGTGAAGGCGTCGTCGGTGGTCTCTTCGTTACGGGTCAAAAACCACCAGACCAGCGCCACAATCACCATCACGATGACCACGATGCCAAGGATAATTAACGGTTTTTTGCCCGGGCGCTTGCGCTCGTTATTGTTTTGATCCTGCTCGTCAGCAGGTGGATTTTGATCTTCTGCCATAGTTCAGCAACGGTCCTGTCAGTGAGCGGCATCACACTATGCCGTTCACTAAAGCTAGGACGTTGCTATACATTTGCCAGGAAAAACTGACAAATTGCGCACTATATGAGAAGGAATAGTCCGAAACCGACCGCCGCAGACCAGAGCAGCATCGGGATTGACCATAAATGGAAGCGCCACCAGATGCGGCGATCGTTGGCCATCCGCAGGGCGATGAGGTTGGCCAGCGAGCCGGGCAGCAGCCCAAAGCCGCCGACGTTGACCGCCCACGCCAGCAGTACCGTTGGGGGAACATAGTTAAGCAGCAAAATGGTGGACGGCACGTTACTGATCACCTGCGAGAGACCAATCGCCGTCAGCCATAGTCCCGGCTGCGACAGACCGCTGACGCTATGGAGAACGGTCTGCAATACCGGGAGCTGGATCAGTAGATGGACGTCAATAAACATCGCCATAAACACCAGCAGCAGCGTCCAGTCAACGCTCACCAGCACCCGCCGGGCGAGGAACAGGAAGCCACACGCCACCAGCAGCGCGCCCGCCAGCGCCTGGTTTAACTCCAGCGCGGTAATGAAAACGATATACAGTCCCAGGCAGCTCCAGACGAGACGCGGCTGCCACTGGGGGCCGGTGGTACCGCTGTGGTACTGCAACGATTTATTCGGGAAAGCAAACCAGCCCACCACCAGCAGCGTCGCCACGATCGCCAGCGCCAGCGGCGCCATCTGCCAGGTAAATGCGGTAAACGACAGGCCGGAGCGTCCCCACAGCAGAATGTTCTGCGGGTTACCGATCGGCGTGAGCAGCGAGCCTGCATTGACGGCCAGCGCTTCAAAGATAATCAGACGGGTAACCGGTATTTCGCACAGCTTACGCAGCGTGAGCGTAAGCGGCACCACGATAAACAGCGCTACGTCATTAGTGAGGAACGTCGACAGCAGCGCCGCCGAAAAGACCATGAACAGAGCCAGTTTGCGCTCGGTGGCGAAGCGGCGCACCATTTTGCGCCCCAGCACGTCAAAATAGCCGCTCAGCTCCACGCCTTTGGTGAGCATCATCAAACCGCTCAGGGTAATAATGGTGCGCCAGTCTATGGCCGCCGGCCAGGTGTGCGGCGTGAAGGGAACAAAGACGCTGAGCCCAACGCCAGTGATAAGTAAAAGATGGAAAAAACGATCGCGTTTCAGGGCCTGCAAGCCGGGGATGTTCATTCAGCGGCGGGGCCATATTTGAGCGTAAATTCGCGGAACTTCACCAGCGTCTCTTCGCTGACGTGGTGTTCCATACCTTCGGCATCCCGACGGGCAATTTCCGGGCTGACGCCCAGCACCAGTAAAAAATTCTCGACGATCTGATGGCGCTCGCGGCTCTCCTGCGCCAGCTTTTCGCCTTCAGCGGTGAGAAACACCCCGCGCCAGGGGATCATCTCGATCAGCCCGACCGACGCCAGACGTTTTAACATTTTGGCAACGGTTGGCTGCGACACCCCCAGGCGTGCGGCCATATCCACCTGGCGCGCTTCTCCAACTTCACGAATCAGATCGGAGATCAGTTCGACATAATCATCAATCAGCTCCCGGCGGTGCGCCTCACGCACCTGACGGAAGCCTTCCACATGCTCTTCAACGTTCACCAGTTGCGTCGTTTTTTTTGTTGTTGGCTTACCTGCGCGACGGTTCATTGTGCTTCCTCAATGGGTTGACGCTTCCAGCGCCCTGTAACGGAGCGCACATTGTAAACCATAGCTCTACAAGCACAAAAAATTAACGAATTAGCCATAGCTATACAATATAGCCTGTGCTATATCTGTATGTAATGCAGTCACCCTTCACGGATCGAAGGGATAATGAATCAGGAGGTCTTATGAATGAATTCAAGAGGTGTATGAACGTGTTTACTCACTCTCCTTTTAAAGTGCGTCTAATGCTGTTGAACATGCTGTGCGATATGTTTAACGCCAAACCGCATCAGGACGACAAATCTTCTCACTAAGCGGCGTCGCGGCACGCCGCTTCATTTTCCTGTCACACTTTCGTTGTAAACTCGCTTTTTCCTGATTATTTTTGCGGATTTGCAGCCCCCTTCGCAAAACATCTGTTTAGCAAGTGTTGACCTTGATTCACGCTCGCACTATCTTCTTGCAGCCCTGCACAATTTGCGGCTCGCTGAAGCGGACCTCCATTCCCTTTCCACGCACTGTCCGGCAGGCTTTGACCCTTGACGCCAGGGTGAGCACATGGCGTTTTCGTGATAGTGATCTATGAACGTAACCCTGATTGATACACTTGTTACCCGCAGCCGGGCCCTAAGCCCGTGGACGGGATTTTATTTTTTGCAATCGCTGTTGATTAACTTTGCTCTTGGCTACCCCTTTAGCCTGCTTTATGCCGTCGGGTTCACCTGCATTCTTCACCTGCTATGGCGAAGCGCACCGCGCATGCAGAAAGTGCTTATCGGGATCTGTTCTCTGGTGGCTGCCGCCTATTTCCCGTTCGGCCAGGCCTATGGCGCGCCGAACTTTAATACCCTGCTGGCGCTCCACTCCACCAATATGGAAGAGTCTACAGAGATCCTGACGATCTTCCCGTGGTACAACTACGTGGTTGGCCTTTTCATTTTTGCTCTCGGCGTGATTGCGGTTCGCCGTAAGCAGGTCGGGAAAAAAACATGGGGTAAAATTGAAAGCCTGTGCCTGGCCTTTAGCGTAGTGACGTTTTTTGTTGCGCCGGTACAAAATCTGGCCTGGGGCGGCGTGTTTAAGCTTAAAGATACCGGGTATCCGGTGTTTCGCTTCGTTAAAGACGTGGTAGTGAATAACGAGGAAGTGCTCGACGAGCAGGCGCGTATGGCCGAGCTTTCCACCATGAAAGATACCTGGAACGTGCTGGCGGTGAAACCGAAGTATCACACCTATGTGGTGGTGATCGGTGAAAGCGCGCGTCGCGATGCGCTCGGCGCGTTTGGCGGTCACTGGGATAACACGCCGTTTGCCAGCTCCGTCAACGGTACGCTGTTTACCGATTACGTGGCGGCCAGCGGCTCGACGCAGAAATCTCTCGGTCTGACGCTCAACCGTGTCGTGGATGGAAAACCGCAGTTTCAGGATAATTTTGTCACCCTGGCCAACCGGGCAGGTTTTCAGACGTGGTGGTTCTCCAACCAGGGGCAGATCGGCGAGTATGATACCGCCATTGCCAGCATCGCGAAGCGTGCCGACGAGGTACAGTTCCTGAAAAGCGGTGATTTCGAAGCCGATAAAAACACAAAAGATGAAGCGTTGCTAAAAATGACCGCGCAGGTCTTTGCCACTCAGCGCACCCAGCCGCAGCTGATCGTCCTGCACCTGATGGGGTCACACCCGCAGGCATGCGATCGTACCGGGGGAAAATATGCGGAGTTTGTGCAATCCAAAGAGACCTCGTGTTATCTGTACACCATGACGCAAACCGACGATCTGCTCAGCAAGCTGTACGCGCAGCTGCGCAACAGCGGCGATAGCTTCTCGATGGTCTATTTCTCTGACCACGGTCTGGCGTTTAAGGAGCGCGGTAAAGAGGTGCAGTATCTGGCCCACGATGACAAGTTTCAGCAGAACTTCCAGGTACCGTTTATGGTGCTGTCGAGTGATGACAAAACGCATCGCATCATCAAAGCGCGCCGTTCCGCGAACGATTTCCTGAAATTCTTCTCACAGTGGACGGGGATTAAGGCGAAAGAGATAAAAAATGATTACCCGTTTATCTCCGGGAAGAAGGGCCCGCCAGTTTACATTACCAACTTCAGGTTACAGAAAGTTGACTATAACCATCTGGGGACGGATATTTTCGATATTAAGAGTAAGTGATCTCTGCCGTCTCGTGCAGGCTGATGCCCTCACCCTGGCCCTCTCCCACGGGGCTGAGGGATCCCCAGTAATTTTTTTATGCAGAAGCAATAAAGTTGCTTTCTAAATGACTGAGGGCTGTCAGCGATGCCCTGGTCCGGCTGTAAATCGCTGAGGCGTTTGCCTTCCGGCCGGGGCGAGGCGCAGGGATGCGCCGAGAGGGCGGCTTTACAGGGACGTTGCCTCCGCCCGTACCCGATAAGCCGGAAGGAATAAGCCGAGGGCACCGCGAAGCGGCGATTTACCGCCGGGAGCCCGGGTCGCCAGGGTGGTGGCGACTGAGCCACCCTGGCACGTTCACCGGTCATGTCGTTACAGAGTAGCAAGGAACATAAAGTGAACGGAATGACCACCACCGCCGTATGTTCCCCTCACCCTAACCCTCTCCCCGGAGGGGCGAGGGGATTGCTCAGTGCTCGCATTAATTTGTGGGGAACCCTCAGCCCACGGGGAGAGGGGGCAAACAAAAAAAATCCGCCACATTGGGCGGATTTTTTACTGGCTCACCGAAGTGATTAGAAGCGGTAACCTACGCCCGCGATCCAGGTGCCAACGTCAACGTTGCGGATACGGCTCTGCTCATAGGAGAAGTCCAGAGCAACGTTTTCGATTGGGTTGAACTGCATACCTGCGCCATAGGAGAAACCGTAGTCGCTGTTGCTTGCAGTACGGTTCAGACCCTGGTTTTCGGTCTGCTGGAATTTACCGTAGCCAACACCTACAACACCGTAGATGCTTGCCCAGTCATTCAGGCGGTAAGCAGGACCCGCGGTGATGCCGTAGTACTGACCTTTATTGTAAGAGCCATTTTCAGTACGATCTTTCTCGGTGTAAGTGAAAGAACCGATCACACCCAGCGGGTTGTTGTCTTGCTCGTAACGGTACTTCAGGTTGAAACCGTTGGTTTTGTTCATCACGCCCTGCATATCGCTCTGAGCGTAACCACCAGTTACAGTTGAAGTTGCCGCTACAGCGGTACCTGCGGAAACAGCCAGAACAGCTGCCAGTGCTGAAAGACATGCAATTTTTTTCATAACCACCTCAAATGTGCTTCAAGTAAGTCCGTAAGTTTTAAATATATCAAAAAAATCTGTGAAACTCTTTGTCATTCACGATGTCTAATGCGACCTTTCCTGTAACAGAACATTTCCAGCATCAGCTATCTCGTTCAAATAACTCCAGATTTTCACCTGTAAATGCTAATAGTGCGCGTCATCGCCATTTAGTTCATCCAGATTATTCCTAATCTTTCAGGCGATAAAATCAGCAACGTTTTCTCATTTTACGGATTTTCCCTGGATTTTTTTTCAACAGTAGCTCAACCGTTGCAGGTTATTTCCATTACACTGCGACTTTTACCTCTTTTGACAAAAATTGACAGGAGAAAGGATGCCAGGTTTACCTCGTAAATCGTCGGTCTGGATGCCGGTGGCAGTCATACTTATCGCGATGATGTCCATACAAAGCGGCGCGTCGCTGGCAAAATCGCTGTTTCCGCTGATTGGTGCGCCCGGCGTCACGGCGCTGCGTATCGCATTAGGCACCCTGATCCTCGTGGTTGTCTTTAAACCCTGGCGGCTACGGTTTAAAAAGGAGCAGCGACTGCCTCTGCTTTTTTATGGGCTGGCGCTGGGAGGGATGAACTACATGTTCTACCTCTCTATTCAGACTATCCCGCTGGGGATCGCGGTCGCGCTTGAATTTACCGGCCCGCTGGCGGTGGCCCTCTTTTCTTCTCGTCGCCCGGTAGACTTTATCTGGGTCATACTGGCCGTGCTGGGGCTATGGTTCCTGCTGCCGCTCGGCCAAAGCGTTTCACAAATCGATTTGACAGGGGCCGCTCTGGCGCTGGGCGCAGGGGCGTGCTGGGCGGTGTATATTCTCACTGGTCAGCGTGCGGGCGAAGAGCACGGCCCCGCGACGGTCGCCTTAGGCTCGCTGATTGCCGCGGTTATCTTTGTCCCGATCGGCATGGCACAAGCAACGGACTCAATATGGCAGTGGTCAATCCTGCCGGTTGGGCTGGCGGTCGCCATTCTTTCCACGGCGCTGCCCTACTCTCTGGAGATGATCGCCCTGACGCGTCTGCCTACGCGTATTTTTGGTACGCTCATGAGCATGGAGCCCGCGCTGGCTGCCATCTCTGGAATGATGTTCCTCGGCGAAACCCTGACACTGGTGCAGACGCTGGCGCTCTGTTCCATTATCGCGGCGTCAATGGGCTCTACATTGACCATGCGCCCGGAACCAAAAGTACATAAGATTGACCTCAACTAGCCCTTAAATTCTGCATGGCTTACCGGCCATGCAGAATATAGGTCTCGTCAGCCCTTCAAATAATTTCTTACAAACTCTCTTATATTGCCAAAATATTTCACCTACCCGCCTTGTCACTTAACGAATTAAGATTGATCTGCATCAATTTATATAAATAACTTTAAAATCATTAAGTTAAAACTTCAACCATCCTTTCGCTATTAAACCGATAGGCAGCGCCAAACCGCAGAGAAAAAATCCGGTGCTATACTTAATCCCGTAATTACCTGGGACACAAACATCAAGAGGATATGAGATTATGAGTACCGCTAAACTGGTGAAAACGAAAGCGTCTAATCTGCTTTATACCCGTAACGATGTATCGGATAGCGATAAAAAAGCGACCATTGAGCTGCTGAATCGCCAGGTGGTCCAGTTCATCGATCTTTCGCTGATCACCAAACAGGCCCACTGGAATATGCGCGGTGCAAACTTTATTGCCGTTCATGAAATGCTGGATGGCTTCCGCACAGCACTGGTGACTCATCTGGATACCATGGCCGAACGCGCCGTACAGCTGGGCGGTGTGGCTCTGGGTACCACGCAGGTGATCAACAGCAAAACGCCACTGAAAAGCTATCCGCTGGATATCCATACCGTTCAGGATCACTTGAAAGAGCTGGCGGACCGTTATGCGATTGTCGCGAATGATGTTCGTAAAGCGATTGGCGAAGCAAAAGATGAAGACACCGCTGATATCTTCACTGCCGCGTCACGCGACCTGGATCAGTTCCTGTGGTTCATTGAGTCAAACATCGAATAATCCCTGCGGATTGTCTGAATAACCCTCGCCCCTGGCGGGGGTTTTGCACATTTATGGTGCACACTTTTGTCCGCAACGGCCGCAAAAGTGAATAAAATGTAATAATCACCTCACACAACCGTTAACGGAAGATTGTTTTTTCGTCAGATTCTGCGCTAAATATCCCCCTGTCAGAAGACCTTAACGAAGCGCACCAAAACGGTGCTCCATTCTGGTGCAACCTGACAGAATTGCCACGCTTTTTGTGCAATGCGTGACATTATCCCCTTTGCAAAACAACAGCTTGTAAAACTGGCACGATTTTTTCATTGTGCCTGAGGTTCTCGCAGGGGATCGCCCCGTGGATATAAAAGGAAATGCTATGAAGTCTGTATTAAAAGTTTCACTGGCTGCACTTACCCTGGCGTTTGCGGTGTCCTCGCAGGCTGCCGACAAACTGGTTGTGGCGACTGACACGGCGTTCGTACCGTTTGAATTCAAACAGGGTGATAAATACGTTGGTTTTGACGTTGATCTGTGGGCCGCTGTCGCAAAAGAACTCAAACTGGATTACACCCTGAAGCCAATGGATTTCAGTGGCATTATCCCGGCACTGCAAACCAAAAACGTTGACCTGGCGCTGGCGGGCATCACCATTACCGAAGAGCGTAAAAAAGCTATCGATTTCTCTGATGGCTACTACAAAAGCGGCCTGCTGGTGATGGTGAAAGCGGATAACAACGACGTGAAAAGCGTGAAAGATCTCGACGGTAAAGTGGTCGCCGTGAAGAGCGGCACCGGTTCCGTTGATTACGCGAAAGCCAATATCAAAACCAAAGACCTGCGTCAGTTCCCGAACATCGACAACGCTTACATGGAACTGGGCACCAACCGCGCAGACGCGGTGCTGCACGACACGCCTAACATCCTTTACTTCATCAAAACCGCCGGTAACGGCAAGTTCAAAGCGGTAGGTGATTCCCTGGAAGCTCAGCAGTACGGTATTGCGTTCCCGAAAGGCAGCGACGACCTGCGTAATAAAGTTAACGGCGCGCTGAAAACCCTGAAAGAGAACGGCACCTATAACGAAATCTACAAAAAATGGTTCGGTACCGAGCCTAAATAATTTCACCTGACTTCAGGTTTGTAACGCCCGGTGGCGCTACCGCTTACCGGGCCTACGTTTTTCGTTTTTCACCACGGTATACAGGAATACATCATGCAGTTTGACTGGAGCGCCATCTGGCCTGCCATTCCTCTCTTGCTTGAAGGCGCTAAAATGACCTTGTGGATTTCGGTCCTCGGTCTGGTTGGCGGGTTAATTATCGGTCTGGTGGCCGGTTTCGCCCGCACCTACGGCGGCTGGATTGCAAACCACATCGCACTGGTTTTCATCGAAGTGATCCGCGGCACCCCCATTGTGGTGCAGGTCATGTTTATCTACTTCGCCCTGCCGATGGCCTTCAACGATCTGCGCATTGACCCGTTCAGCGCAGCTGTCGTCACCATTATGATCAACTCCGGCGCCTACATTGCGGAAATCACCCGCGGTGCGGTGCTGTCGATTCATAAAGGCTTCAGCGAAGCTGGCCTGGCGTTAGGTCTTTCCCGTCGCGAAACGATCCGTCACGTGATCCTGCCGCTGGCGCTGCGCCGCATGCTGCCGCCGCTGGGCAACCAGTGGATCATCAGCATTAAAGACACCTCGCTGTTTATTGTTATCGGCGTGGCCGAGCTGACCCGTCAGGGCCAGGAGATCATCGCGGGTAACTTCCGCGCCCTGGAAATCTGGAGTGCGGTCGCCGTTGTCTACCTGATTATCACGCTTGTCCTGAGCTTTGTTCTGCGTCGTCTTGAAAGAAGGATGAAAATCCTGTGATTGAATTTAAAAATGTTTCCAAGCACTTTGGTCCAACCCAGGTGCTGCACAATATCGATTTGAACATCAGGCAGGGTGAAGTTGTGGTGATCATCGGGCCGTCGGGTTCCGGAAAATCCACCCTGCTGCGCTGTATTAACAAGCTCGAGGAGATCACCAGCGGCGATTTGATCGTCGATGGTCTGAAGGTGAACGATCCGAAAGTGGACGAGCGCCTGATCCGCCAGGAAGCGGGCATGGTGTTCCAGCAGTTCTACCTGTTCCCGCACCTGACGGCGCTGGAAAACGTGATGTTCGGTCCTTTGCGCGTGCGTGGGGCCAGCAAAGCGGCGGCAGAAACGCTGGCAAAAGATCTGCTGGCGAAAGTGGGTCTGGCGGAGCGTGCCCACCACTATCCTTCCGAGCTGTCCGGTGGCCAGCAGCAGCGCGTGGCCATTGCCCGTGCGCTGGCGGTGAAGCCAAAGATGATGCTGTTTGATGAGCCAACGTCCGCACTCGACCCGGAGCTGCGTCACGAGGTGCTGAAAGTGATGCAGGATCTGGCAGAAGAAGGCATGACGATGGTGATCGTTACCCACGAAATCGGCTTTGCCGAAAAAGTGGCGTCCCGTCTGATCTTCATTGATAAGGGCCGCATCGCGGAAGACGGTAATCCGCAGGCGCTGATTGCGAACCCACCTAGCCAGCGCCTCCAGGAGTTCCTGCAACACGTCTCCTGATAGCCATACACAGAGCCGGGCATGCCCGGCTTTTTTATGCCGGATTGTTCCCAAAAACTCCCCTCCGCTCCGCGCGCTCTATACTTATCATTTTGCACGATATTTTTGTCGGAGGACGCCGTGCCGTGGATCCTGTTGCTACTGTTTACCCTGTTTAGCGCGCCATCACTTGCTGTAACCATTCCCGGCGTCACCACCGGAGCCACCGCCACCGCCACCGCCACCCAGCAAAATGCGCCGCCAGAACCCGACGATGAAAAGAAAAAAGCCGCTTACAGCGCACTTGCCGACGTGCTTGAGAACGACACGTCCCGGCAGGAGCTTATCGATCAGCTGAGGAAAGTGGCCGCCACACCGCCTCAGGATCCGGTTCCGACTATCGCGCCGCCGGAAGTCGAAGACGAAAAGACGGTACTGGAAAACGTCACCGATATCAGTCGCCGCTACGGGGAAGCCCTGTCGTCGCGTTTTGCCCAGCTCTATCGCAACCTTGTTGGCACCTCGCATAAGCCTTTTAATCCCCACACCTTTTCTGCAGCCGCGACCCAGTTTTCTATTCTGGCCGCCGCGGTATTCATTTTTTACTGGCTGTTGCGCCTGTCTGTCTGGCCGCTTTACCGGAAGATGGGCCACTGGGGACGTAAAAAGAATCAGCATAAAAGCAGCTGGCTGCATCTTCCGGCAATGATTACCGGGGCCTTTATCATCGATTTGCTGCTGCTGGCGCTGACGCTGTTTGTCGGCCAGATGCTGGCCGACCGTCTTAATACCGGGAACAAAACCATCGCCTTTCAGCAGGGGCTGTTCCTGAACGCCTTTGCCCTGATCGAGTTCTTTAAGGCGCTCCTGCGGTTAATATTCTGTCCGCGCGTGCCGGAACTTCGCCCGTTCGCCATTTCGGATCGGAGCGCCAAATACTGGGCGGTTCGGCTCAGCGTGCTGAGTGGGTTAATCGGCTATGGCCTGCTGGTTGCCGTCCCGATTATTTCCAACCAGGTTAACGTGCAGTTCGGGGCCCTGGCGAACGTGCTGATCATGCTCTGTATTACCGTCTGGGCGCTGTACCTCATCTTCCACAATAAAAAAGCGATCACCGACAGTCTGCTTCACCTGGCCGATCGCTCCCTCTCCTTTTTCAGCCTCTTTATTCGCGCCTTTGCGCTGGTGTGGCACTGGCTGGCCAGCGCCTATTTTATTGTGCTGTGTTTCTTCTCGCTGTTCGATCCGGGCAACAGCCTGAAATTTATGATGGGGGCGACGTTCAAAAGCCTGGCGATTATCGGCATCGCGGCCTTTGTTTCTGGCCTGCTCTCCCGCTGGCTGTCGAAGACGATCACCCTGTCGCCGCAGGTTCAGCGTAATTACCCCGAGCTGCAAAAACGGGTAAATGGCTGGACATCGGTGTCGCTGAAGGTGGCGCGTATTTTGACGGTCTGCGTGGCAATTATGCTGCTGCTGAATGCGTGGGGACTGTTTGATTTCTGGAACTGGCTGCATAACGGTGCGGGAGAAAAGACCGTCGATATTCTTATTCGTATCGCGCTGATCCTGTTCTTCTCCGCCGTCGGCTGGACGCTGCTGGCAAGCCTTATCGAAAACCGTCTGGTGTCGGATGTCCACGGCAGGCCCTTGCCAAGCGCCCGCGCCCGCACACTGCTGACGCTGTTCCGCAACGCGCTGGCGGTGATCATTAGCACCATTACCATCATGATTGTGTTGTCGGAAATCGGCGTAAATATCGCCCCACTGCTGGCGGGTGCCGGTGCCCTGGGACTGGCGATCTCCTTTGGTTCGCAGACGCTGGTGAAGGATATTATCACCGGCATTTTTATCCAGTTTGAGAACGGGATGAACACCGGGGATCTTGTGACCATTGGACCGCTCACCGGCACGGTGGAGAGGATGTCCATTCGCTCCGTCGGCGTACGTCAGGATACCGGGGCGTACCACATTATTCCGTGGTCATCGATCACCACCTTTGCCAACTTTGTGCGCGGCATTGGTTCGGTGGTGGCGAATTATGATGTCGATCGTCACGAAGATGCAGATAAGGCGAAACAGGCGCTGCGGGATGCGGTGAGCGAACTGATGGAGATGGAGGATATTCGCGGGCTGGTAATTGGTGAGCCGTCGTTTGCGGGCATCGTCGGGCTGACAAACACTGCCTTTACCTTGCGCGTGTCGTTCACCACCCAGCCGCTTAAGCAGTGGACGGTGCGCTTTGCTCTCGACAGCATGGTGAAAAAACACTTCGATCTGGCGAACGTGAGAGCGCCGGTGCAGACGTATCAGGTATTGTCGCCGCCCGCTTCGCCGCTCCCTCCGCAGGAGCCGACGCTGTAACCGAGCCGGGTGGCGGCTTCGCCTTTCCCGGCCCGAGAAACGATTATTTGCGACGTTTGTTATCGTCCATAAAGGACCAGGCAATAAAGCGGCTCTGCTTCTGACCCTGCGCCATCTCTTTTTTGACCACCTTCACCGCGCCGGCTTCGGTCAGCGCGCGGTAAAGCGGCGGCAGGTTATCGCCACGAGAGACCAGCGTGGTAAACCATTTCACCTGACGACCGAAGCCTTTACTCTCGGCAATCATGCGCAGAATAAAGGCCACTTCCCCGCCCTCGCACCACAGCTCCTGCTGCTGGCCGCCAAAATTCAGCGCGCCATCTTCGGCCTGGCCCAGGTTACGCCGCTTGCGTTCACTTCCCGCACGCGCGGACGCGGCGGAGTCGTGGAATGGCGGGTTGCACAGGGTGGCATCATATTGTTCGTTCTTATGAATTATGCCGTTGAAAATAGCAGCGGCATCCTTCTGACGACGTAGACGTACGGCCCGGCTTAACCCCGGGTTAGCGTTGATAATGGCCTGCGCGCTGGCGAAGGCCTCATCACCGATCTCGCTGCCGGTAAATCGCCACTGGTACTCATGTGCGCCTATCAGGGGGTAGATCAGGTTCGCGCCCGTACCGATATCAAGGACGGTAGCCTGTTTCGGCACTACGCCATCGTGGTCATCCGCCAGCAGATCGGCAAGATGATGGACGTAATCCGCACGGCCCGGGACCGGCGGGCAGAGAAAGCCATCAGGGATGTCCCAGTGCGTCACACCATAAAAATGGGCCAGCAGCGCTTTGTTCAGCGTTTTAACCGCCAGCGGATCGGCAAAGTTTACCGACGGTTCACCGGCTGGTGTCTGAACGATAAAACCCTGCAATTCAGGGCAGCTCAGACACAGGGCTTTCATATCGTAGCGGCTACGGTGGCGGTTACGCGGGTGCAATCCCGGCTTGTGGGAAGTCATGGCATTCTCCTTTAAACAGCCGCGTAAGATACCCTGTGACGGCGCGGGGGTAAATATCTGTCTGAGTCGCACAAAAAAACGACAAAAATCAGCGACCTGTATGTCTATGATCTGTCAACAAATTGTCAGAATTTATCGTTCAAAAAATAAGCAGATCATCATCAAATTTTTGCGCTAAATCACACGCATCAGGCTTCTAAACTTAACAGGAATCACCTGTTGTTTCCCCTGAGGATGTGATTATGAAAAAGTATCTGACCTTTATTATTGCGGGTGCGCTGGCAGGCGCATCATTCTCTGCCTTGTCCGTTCAACCTCTGACCGACAGTACCGACACCAGCCAGCTACGCGCGGCCGGGACGGTCTCTGTCAGCCGGGCAAGCAACCTTGATGACCTTCAGGACAAGCTGGCCGAAAAAGCTCGTCAGGAAGGCGCTAAAGGCTTCGTGGTGAACGCCGCCGGTGGCGATAACCATATGTACGGTACCGCGACTATCTATAAATAACTTACCGCCTTCCAAACTGCATCTGTCCGGCAGATGCAGTTCTCTCTGCCTGCGCCTTGACTGTGCGTTTTTTCACCCCATATTAAAATGCATGACTTGATCCTTTCAGGAGAACATCATGGCTTCCGGCTGGGCGAATGACGACGCCGTTAACGAACAGATCAACAGTACCATTGAAGATGCGGTTGCGCGTGCTCGCGGTGAAATTCCGCGCGGCGAAAGTTTGACGGAATGCGAAGAGTGCGGGGATCCCATTCCTGAGGCACGACGTAAAGCCATTCCCGGAGTACGGCTTTGCATCACCTGTCAGCAGGAGAAAGATTCAAAAAATGCTTCACATTCAGGATATAATCGTAGAGGATCGAAAGACAGCCAGTTACGTTGACTTTCCTTTACCGTAGTTAACCGCACCAACAGTTTACTTTACGCTCACGACTTTCAGCGAAGCGCGTAGCAAAACGTGCCCTTCTGATTGTGTCTGTAAAGCGTATCCGCAAGAAGTGTCAATTGCGCTTCTGATTTTATTAATAATCAATAAGTTATTTGTCATTCAATTTTTTTGACCAACCACGTCAATTCTCTTCGATTTTATCTTCCGCTAAAAAGCGTGATACTTATCACATCGACGGAACATCGTCCCCTTAACAGAATAACCTGCGAGAATTGACCTATGAAAACCATCAAATATGCTGTTGCCGCTGTTGCCCTGTCCGCTCTGTCTTTCGGCGCTTTCGCTGTAGAGCCAGTCTCCTCTACTCAGGCACAGGATCTGAACAAAATCGGTGTGGTGAGTGCTGAAGGCGCGACCACGCTGGACGGTCTGGAAGCAAAACTGGCTGAAAAAGCTGCCGCCGCGGGCGCAAGTGGATACACCATCACTTCCACTAACGGTAATAACAAACTGAGCGGTACTGCGGTTATCTACAAGTAATCGAACAAATTATGCTCCACCCTCGCCATACCCTCTGGTGAGATGCTCCAACCCTCATTGACCCTGTTGTTGTTACCCTTGTTTGCCCGTCCGCCACTGGACGGGCTTTTTTTTGCTTAAAATGACTGCGCCACGCGCTGCAACCCGGCTTCCACGGACTCGACTTCCCCTGCAGCCAGCAGGCAGCAGGCCATTTGCAGCTTGATTGACTGCGGAACCGGCACCTTCCCGGCCAGACACTGCACAATCCAGCGCGCGGTGACCTGCGGATCTTTCGACTCAGGCAGGATCGCATCTCTGTTCTCTTCCCCACGTTCGACAACGACCCGCGTCCCGGCGGGCTCAATCAGCATCAGCTGTGGACAACGCTGCGGGTTGGCGTAAACCTCGCCTTCTGTCCCGTGCATCAGCAGCGCGCGTCCACCGATTTCGGCAAAGAATTGCCCGACTCGCGTCACGTATTCCGGATGGGAGACGCTGGAAAGACGCAGCGCGGCGTCTTCGGCAAACGGCGTCGCCAGCTTCGCCAGGGTGTGAGCGCTGTTACGTACGCCCATGCGCCAGCGCATGTCCAGCTGCTTTTCCAGCGGTGGGCAGAGCGCGCTAACGGGGATATAGACCGGCTGATTCCCCTCCAGCTTTGCCTGTGCCTGACCGGCATGGAGGGTCGGTTCAATACCTAACAACGCCAGGATGGTTTCTGTCAGCACGCGCGTCGGATCTTCGCTCACGCCATGCACTACTACCGGGAAACCGAGTTTCTGCAACAGAATAGCCAGCAGCGGCGTGAGGTTTGCCTGCTTACGCGCGCCGTTGTAGGTCGGGATCACAACTGGCATCGGCTTCGTGACGGGCGGGGTTAAGCGCATGGTCTGCGACTGCATGGCCTCATAAAAGCCGCGCATCTCCGCCTCACCTTCCCCTTTAATACGCAGCGCAATCAAAATGCCGCCCATTTCCAGTTCCGGCACGTCGCCATTCAGCATATGCGTGTACAACGCGCGGGCTGTTTCCTGGTCCAGATCGCGAGCGTGGTTTTTCCCACGCCCTACCTCTTTGATAATTTTGCGGTAATCCACGACATTTCTCCTGACTGCATTATCTTGTTAACAATATAGCCCGATGAACACAGACCCGATAGTGTTTTGTGATCATTATCAACCTGCTGTTTTCATATAAAAAAATTAAACTCAAGTACTATTTACATTATTTGTGATTGGGACAAAAGATCCGCAGCGACCCTTTTTTTGATTAAATAAACATCGAAAAATCATTAAGGGTCAACGGTAAAAACGTCCAGGCAACGCTTTTACCAGAATCACATCAGGATTAACTATGAACAAGGTTGCATTAGGTTTTTTTATCGCCGCAACGGTGGGATGTTCTGCATCCGCATTTGCGGCAACTAACGGTGAAGGTCAGATTAATTTCACCGGTGAAATTATCGATTCTGCTTGCCAGGTAGTGAATGGATTAAGTAATCCATTAAACGTTCAGTTGGGTAAGGTGTCTAAAACGGTATTTACCGGCGCAGGCTCTACCAGCACATCAACGAAGTTTGATATTAAGTTAACCAATTGTCCGGAAACAGTGACCTCGGCTGCGATTAACTTCGGCGGTACGCCGGATGCGGATAATAATGCCGCGCTGGCATTAACGCCAGATACCGATGCGGCAACCGGTGTAGCCATTCAGTTGATGGATGCTTCCGGGCAGCCTGTCACTCTGTATACGCCTTCGCAGCAATATCCTTTAGCCTCCGGCACGGCAGTTAACGACCTGGAATTCGGTGCGCGTTATATTCAAACTCAGGCCGCCATTACCGCAGGCCCTGCCAACTCTGTATCGACTTTCACCGTTATTTATAACTGATCTTATCAATCCTGAGATATTAATGCTTTTGCGGGCATTAATATCTCTTCTATTTATTGAGAAATCTTTATGCGCCACGGTTATTTACTGAGCACTCTTTTACTGATAGCAGCCTCTGCACATGCGGGTGTCGTGATTAATGGTACCCGGCTGGTCTATCAGGGAGATAAAAAGGAATCATCTCTTGGCCTGTCAAACCCAGATACGACGGATTATCTGGTACAGTCCTGGGTCGATTCTGGCGGTAAAAACCCGGCCAAAGCCCCATTCCTGATCACCCCGCCGCTTTTCCGTCTGGATGCAAAAGAAGATAACGTTCTGCGCGTGGTACGCACGGGCGGAAATTTACCGGAAGACAGGGAATCTCTGTACTGGTTGAATATCAAAGCGATCCCTTCCTCAAAACACGTTGAGGGAGTAAATACGCTGCAAATTGCCATTAATACCCGCATTAAATTGCTGTATCGCCCGTCCGCGGTAAAAGGCCGACCAGAAGATGTGGCGGATAAGCTTGAATGGCATCGCGAAGGTAACGACCTGGTGGTGAATAACCCTACGCCTTTCTATATGAATTTCCAGACCGTCACGCTTAACGGTCAGAAAGTCACAAAAGCGACCTGGGCTGTTCCGAAATCAGAAACACATTTTGCCATACCGGGTAATGTCGGGGGCTCAAACGTGACGTATTCCATTATTAATGATTACGGCAGCATCAGCCATTCCTGGTCGAAATCCGTTCATTAATTGTTCCGGTAATAAAATAATCATGTACAGCCACAAAAAGCCGTTCACCTGCCGAATGTCTTCATTGCTGGTCATTCTCTGTGGCCTGGCAATAGCGATCTTTGCGCAGCAGGTTATGGCTGATGATTATTTTAACCCCGCCTTGCTGGATATTGATAATCCCCAGCAGGGTAAAACCGATCTGTCTGTCTATGAAAAAGGTCCCGGCCAGGCACCGGGGAAATATGAGGTCGCGGTGTTTATCAATAATAATAAAATTGATACCCGCAACGTGACCTTTACGCTTGAGAAAGATTCGCAGGGCAACGACACGTTACAACCTTGCTTTAGCATGGGTGAATTAAAAAGCCTCGGTATCAAGACCCAAAAGTTTCCTCAGCTAATGGCCAAAGGCCAGTGTGCCGATCTAGGTGTCATCCCTGCTTCATCTGCAATCTTTCACGTTCGCAACCAGCAGCTGCTGCTAAGCATTCCGCAAAAGGCGCTCGGACAGGTGCCACGCGGTTACATCGACCCGAAAGAGTTTGACGAAGGGATCAACGCGGGCCTGCTTAATTACAGCGTCAACGCCAGCCAGAGCCATGCGCGCCAGCAGGGTGAAGAGGATAGCAGTAGCCAGTACGTGAACCTGCGTCCGGGTTTAAACGTTGGCGCATGGCGCCTTCGCAACTATTCCACCTGGAATCGCAGCACCACAGGCAATGAGGAGGAACAGAAATTCACCTCCGTTTATACCTATGCGCAACGCGATATTGTGGCGATGAAAAGCGATATCACCGTTGGCCAGAGCTCATCACCTGCTGATGTTTTTGACAGTGTCCCTTACACCGGCGTGGAGCTGAAATCCGATAACGACATGCTTCCCGACAGCGAAAAAGGCTATGCGCCTATTATTCGTGGCACCGCCCACAGCAACGCGCTGGTGATGGTGCGCCAGAACGGGTACGTGATTTATCAGAACACGGTCGCGCCGGGGGCCTTCGAAATTAACGATCTCTACCCCACCGGCAGCAGCGGCGACCTCCAGGTCACGGTGAAAGAAACTGACGGCAGCGAAAGCCATTTCGTGGTGCCGTTTGCCTCCGTTCCGGTATTGCAGCGTGAAAAAAACCTGCGCTACAGCGTAACTGCCGGGCGTTATCGTTCTTATGACAAAGATGTTGAAAAGACCCCGTTTGCTCAGGGGAGCGCCATCTATGGTTTACCCCACGGCTTCACGGCCTACGGCGGCGTGCAGCAGAGCAGACATTATCAGTCGCAGGCGATAGGTGCCGGGAAAAACATGGGCGATTTAGGGGCGTTCTCCATTGACGTGACTCGCGCCAGAGCCCTGCTGAAAAAACAGCAGTCCAGCACAGGCAAATCGTGGCGCGTACGCTACAGCAAAGATTTCGCCGGTTCAGGCACCAACTTTTCGCTTGCGGGCTATCGCTACAACAGCAAGGGGTTTTACACCCTGGACGACACCATGGAGTCGTATACCCGCGCCGACAACTGGTCTGCGCCACAGCAGCGCCGCGCCCGTACCGAAGCCACCATCGACCAGACGCTACCAGAAGGCTGGGGATCGGTCACGCTGAGCATGGTGAAGGAAACCTACTGGAGCCAGAATCAGGACATGACCTCCATGAGCGTCAGCTACAACAACAGCTGGCACGGCGTTAGCTACAGCCTTAGCTACAGCATGAATAAAAACACTCACGACAGCGATCTGGACGGTAATGCGGTGACGAACGACAACCAGTTCTCGCTGAGCGTTTCGGTTCCGCTGGATCGCTGGATGCATAACACCTGGGCCACGTACAACCTGAACAACACGAAAGATGGCACCACGCAGAACATCGGCCTGAACGGTACGGCCCTGAAAGAAGACAACCTGAACTGGAATCTCCAGGAGGGGCTGAGCAGCACCGGCAGCGGTAACTCCACCAGCGTTAACGCCGACTACAAAGCGACATACGGTGAAGTGAGCGGTGGCGTCAGTCAGGATAAATATCAGCAAACACTGAACGTCGGCTTGCAGGGAGGCGTGATTGCCCATGCAAACGGCATCACGCTAAGCCAGCCGCTCGGTGAGACCATTGCGCTCGTGAAAGCCCCGGGTACGCACGGCACGCATATCACTAACCAGACCGGCGTTGAAACCGACTTCCGCGGCTACACCGTCGTACCGTTCGTCACCGCGTATCGCCACAACACTATTGCGCTGGATACGGAAACGCTGCCGGAGGACGCCGACGTCACCCATGCGGCACAAATTGTGACGCCAACCCGCGGAGCCATTGTGCGCGCCAGCTTCACGACGCGCGTGGGCAATCGCGTCCTGATGACGCTCACGCAAAACGGTAAACCGCTGCCGTTCGGCGCAACGGTTACCACCGAGGACAAGGACAGCGAATTTATCGTCGGGAATGACGGCCAGACCTATCTCTCGGGTCTGCCACAGCAAGGGCATCTCCGCGTTTCCTGGGGACAGGAGGCAAACGAGCATTGCGTCGCTGACTATGTGCTCACGGATGAGAAAGCGAAAACCAGCATCATTAACGCTGCCGCGCAGTGTCACTGATCTCCCCTAAAGGCAAAACATTATGCAAATGATTAAACAGTGCTTTTTCTTACTGATTCTGGGAACCGCTGCGTTATTCATGCCGCATGCGAAGGCGACCTGCACCACGCCGGATCTCCCCAAAATGATCAACGTGGCATCCATTTCTGTCCCGACGACGCTGGCAGTTGGCGCAACTATCCCGGGTACAGAGCAGAGCGTTCATGTTGCCGGGCATTGCGATCAGAGTACCGACAGCGGCCTGGAGATTGTCTCCTGCTACTACGGCACCGGAGCGGAAATGCCAGGGCTCAGGGGGGTATACGAATCCGGTGTGCCGGGGATTGGCGTAGCATTGATGAATGATCACGGGCAGCGAATTAGCGGCGCTGGCGGCGTGCAGTGCGATTCACGTGGAACGCCTGTTGGCTACGTCTCTACCGATGGAACACAGACTTTTAGCTTTGAAATAACGCTTGAGCTGGTTAAAACGAGTGACACCGTGACATCCGGTACGCTGGTGCAGTCTCAAACCGAATTTGGCATTGGCGTTTTCGGCCATGAAGGGATCGGCAACCCTAACCACATCGCCTATGCAGGTAATGTTATTCTTCATCAGGTCACCTGCTCCGTTTTACCGAAAAATCTCACCGTTAATTTGGGCGATTTTCCCGTCAGTGATTTCATCAGCGTAGGTTTTTTATCCAGCCCTGCTCAAAAATTTAATATCACCGTCAACTGTGACACAACCGTACAGCCTGAGCTAAAAATCACCAGCGCGAATGGATATGACACAGCATTTGAGGGGGTGATCAAACTCACGCAGCAGACCGGCATGGCTACAGGCGTCGGAGTAAGAATGCTATTTGATGACCATCTCGCCACCTTCGGTACCTATGTAAGTACCCAAAATCAGGCCGTAGCCAACGAAACGCTGGTGATCCCGTTTGAGGTTCGCTACGAGCAGGTCAGCAATGTAGTCACCCCCGGGCCAGCCAATACTGTGGCAACCATCACCCTCGCTTATAAGTGAACGTCATGAAAAAAACCGCATTGATTCTCGCGCTGGGGCTGATCGCCCAGGCCCACGCCGATGATATACAGATCCAGATGACGGGTAACATTTACGCCAACACGTGCGTCATTGACAGTGCCAGCCGCAACCTGACGGTGGACTTAGGCCAGGCGGCATCGGGTAGTTTTAAAGACGTGGGCGATACCGGCGAGTGGAAGGACTTTTCCCTTTCGGTGTCGCACTGCCCGGCCACGCTGGCGCTTGCCACCGCCTTTTTCTACGGTCAGGCCGACAGCACCCATCCCACCAAATTTGCCAATCTCGGTAGCGCAAAGGGGCTGGCACTGGAGCTGGCAGATCGTCAGGACAAGATACTGATTGCCCCGCAGGCCGCCTTTAACGCTGCCATAAACCCGTCAGACCACACGGCCACGTTCCCACTGGCCGCACGCTATTACGCCACCTCGATGCCCATCTCTGCCGGCACGTTCAGCAGCGTGATCCAGGTGACCTTCACTTACCAGTAGGACCGCGCCCCTTAGCACGGAAGCTTTTTCGACGCCCGGCAGCCAGTTTTGTCGGGCGTTTTTTTACTTCCGGCACGTCCGGCTGCTCAATCGGGAAGATCGGCAGCGCATTCAGCAGCCGCTGGCCGTAGTTTTTGGTGAGCAGTCGTTTGTCATAAATCACCACCTCGCCCCAGCAGCCGTGGCTACGGATCAAGCGCCCGACCTGCTGAATCAGGTTAAACGACGCTGCAGGCAGGCTTTGCACTTCAAACGGATAACGGTTAAGGCTTTTCAGCCATTCGCCTTCGGTGATCACCACCGGGCTGTCGATGGGCGGGAAGGCGATTTTATGGATATGCACCTGCGTCAGGTAGTCGCCTTTCAAATCAAGCCCTTCCGCAAAGGACTGTAACCCCACCAGCACGCTGCGCTCGCCGTTATCAATGCGTTTACGGTGGGTTTCCACCAGCCGATAGCGCGGCTGATCGCCCTGCACCAGCAGGAGTAAGCGCAGATCGGTGACGTGCTCCAGGAAGCGTTGCATCGCCCGACCGCTGGCAAACAGCACCAGCATACCGGGGTATTTTTTACTCTCAACCTGCTCGCGGAAGTAGGCCGCCATTTCCGCAATATGCTGCTCTTCGTTATCGATAAGCGGCTCATAATTCATGCGCGGAATGACCAGCTTGCCCTGCTCACAGTGGTTGAACGGCGAGTCCAGGGCCACAAAGCGGTCGCCCGCTTTCTCTTTCAGGCCGCTCATCTCCTGCAACCTTGAGAAGCTGTTCAGGGAACGCAGAGTCGCTGACGTCACTACCACGTGCGGAACGCTGCGCCAGATCAGCTTTTCCAGCTGATCGGCCACGCGGATGCCCACGCAGTGGAAGAAGAGATGTCCCTGCCCGTCTCGTACTTCGCGGGTGGCCCACTTAGTCACCGGCGCGCCGGACGCCTGCGCCATCGAAGCCAGCCGCCAGAGTTTGCTCTGCGCTTCAAACATCCCCAGCGCACGATTCATTTGCAGCAGAATGCGGTGCAAACGCACCACGTCGTGAGTACCGGTTTTCTCGCTGAGATCGTTTAAGAACATCTCCGCCAGCCCGCGCAGCTTTTCCAGGTGCTTCGCCAGCTGCTGGCAAATCTCCATCACTTCCTGCGGCAACTCACCCATCGCAAAGCGGTGTTCCGCCTCCTGGGTGGCGGGGAGATACAGGTTAAGAATATTATTCAGCGAGGCGATGAGGCTGTACACCTCTTCACAGTGCTCGCTCAACCGCTCCGGGACCGCCAGCGGCGGCGTGGTTTTCGGACGGAACTGCTCCATGCAGGTTGCCACCAGTTTGCAGAACAGATCCAGTTGCAGGCGAAACCACGGGGCGGTAATTTCCGCGCTCATCTCCAGCGCATCTCGCGCCACGTCGGGCAGATGATGGCCTTCATCGAGCACCAGCAGCAGGTTTTTGGGCTCCGGCAGGACCGCTTCACTCTCCAGTGCAGCCATGACCAGCGCGTGGTTGGCGACAACCACCTCCGCTTCCTGAATCTCACGCCGGGCGACAAAGAACGGGCACTCGCGATAGTAGTGACAGTTACGGTTCAGGCAGCTTGCTTTATCGGTGCTGAGCCTGCGCCACAGGTCGTCGCCGATCGCCTGGTTGGTGTGATCCCGCAGGCCGTCCCACTTGTAACCGTCGAGATCGGCCTTCAGCTTTGCGCACTGCTCCTGCTCCGCCTTGTTGTTTGGCGTCAGCTCGTCATCAAGAAACGCGAGCAGATCCTGTTGGGAGGGTTCACTGCTGGCCAGAGCCGCCAGATTGCGCGGACAGACGTAGCGCCCGCGACCAAAGGCGGCGGTAAACCGTAAATCGGGGATAATTTTGCGCAGCAGCGGCAAATCTTTGCTGAAGATCTGATCCTGCAAGGCCACGTTAGCGGTACTGACCACCAGCGTTTTATCTTCTTCCCGCGCGATGGCAATGCCGGGAATAAGATACGACAGGGTTTTCCCGACGCCGGTCGGGGCTTCAATCGCCAGATGTCGCCCGTCGTCCCCGGCGAGCGTTTTTGCCACGTCGGCAATCATCTGCCGCTGCGGGGCTCGGGGAATAAAATCGGGGATCTGCTGTTGTAGCGCCTTATACCATGCGCCAATTTGCGCCTTGAGCGCAGCGGTTAAAGCCATCGGAAACCTGAAATACTGTATAAACAGCCACTATTGTGGCACTTTCTCTCCGCTGCCGCAAAAAGAAAAGCCCGGCTTTACGACCGGGCTTCCAGATTACTGCGGGTTAGCAGGCTTACGCGGGCGGCGTCGGCGCTGCCCCTCGCCTGCCGGTTTCCCTTCGCCGCTACGCCATGGGTTTTCACCGGCCGGTTTGCTGTCGTTATTACGACGCGGCGGTTTGCCCGAAGATTTCGGCGCGCCGCCTTCGGCACGACGCGGCTGCTGACCGCGACCACCGCCGCCCTGACCGCGCCCGCCACCCTGACGACCGTTCTGAATTGGCTCGGCTTTGATTGACGGGTCAACTTCATAGCCCGGGGTTTCAATACGCGGGATCTCTTTCTTCAGCAGGCGTTCGATGTCGCGCAGCAGCTTGTGCTCATCCACGCAAACCAGAGAGAGCGCTTCCCCGGTTGCCGCCGCGCGTCCGGTACGGCCGATACGGTGAACGTAATCTTCCGGCACGTTTGGCAGCTCGTAGTTCACCACGTGCGGCAGCTCTTCGATATCCAGACCGCGTGCGGCGATGTCGGTTGCCACCAGCACGCGTATGTCGCCAGACTTGAAGTCTGCCAGCGCGCGGGTACGCGCGCCCTGGCTCTTGTTGCCGTGAATGGCCGCGCTGCGGATGCCATCTTTATTCAGCTGTTCCGCCAGGTGATTGGCGCCGTGCTTGGTGCGGGTAAAGACCAGCACCTGCTGCCAGTTGCCCTGGCCGATCATCTGGGAGAGCAGTTCCCGCTTGCGCTTCTTATCTACAAAATGCACGTGCTGCGTCACCTGCTCGGAGGCGGTGTTGCGGCGCGCGACTTCCACTTCCAGCGGGTTATGCAGCAGCTTTTCCGCCAGCGCCTTGATCTCGTCGGAGAAGGTCGCGGAGAAGAGCAGGTTCTGACGACGCGTCGGCAGCTTCGCCAGCACGCGGCGAATGTCGTGGATGAAGCCCATGTCGAGCATACGGTCGGCTTCGTCCAGCACCAGAATTTCGATGTTATCGAGCTTCACCGCGTTCTGGTGTTCGAGATCCAGCAGACGCCCCGGGGTTGCCACCAGCACGTCGACGCCGCCGCGCAGCTTCATCATCTGCGGGTTAATGCTTACCCCGCCGAAAACTACCAGCGAACGAATGTTGAGATAGCGGCTGTATTCACGCACGTTCTCACCAATCTGGGCCGCCAGCTCGCGGGTTGGGGTGAGGATCAGCGCACGCACCGGACGACGGCCTTTGGCGTGTGGCTGGTTTTTTACCAGCAGCTCCAGCAGCGGCAGGGTAAAGCCCGCGGTCTTACCAGTACCGGTCTGCGCGCTTGCCATCAGGTCACGGCCCTGCAAAACGGCCGGGATAGCCTGCTGCTGAATAGGGGTTGGCTCAACGTAGCCCTGCTCTGCGATGGCGCGCAGAATTTCCGGGTTCAGACCAAGGGAATCAAAAGACATAAAAACTCCGAACCGCCCCGACCATCACAGGTGTAGTTTTCAGGGAGATATAACGAATAGAAGGACAAAAACCACAATGTCGCGAAGGAGCGGAGTGTAGCAGCTTTTGTGACGTGGCGCATAAAATATCCCCGGCGATGACTCGACGTTTGCGCAAATCAGGCATAATCTTAATCAATCGATTGATTAATTTTTAATGCTGCTATGAATACAACCCCAACGACAACCAAAGGCGAACAGGCGAAAAGTCAGCTTATCGCCGCCGCGCTGGCGCAGTTTGGCGAGTATGGTCTGCATGCCACCACGCGGGATATCGCCGCGCAGGCCGGGCAGAATATTGCGGCCATTACCTACTATTTTGGCTCAAAAGAGGATTTATACCTCGCCTGCGCCCAGTGGATCGCGGATTTTATCGGCACCAGCTTTCGCCCGCACGTGGAAGAAGCCACCGCGCTGTTCAGCCAGCCAGAGCCGGACCGGGTTGCCATCCGCCAGCTGATCCTTAACGCCTGTCACAACATGATCCGCCTGCTGACGCACGACGATACGCTGAACCTGAGCAAATTTATCTCCCGCGAGCAGCTCTCCCCCACTGCCGCGTACCAGCTGGTGCACGATCAGGTGATCGCCCCGATGCATAGCCATCTGACCCGGCTGATCGCCGCCTATACCGGACGGGACGCCAGCGATACGGACACCATTTTGCATACCCACGCCCTGCTGGGCGAAGTGCTCGCCTTCCGTCTGGGGCGTGAGACCATCCTGTTACGTACGGGCTGGACACAATTCGATGAGGATAAAGCCGCGCAAATTAGCCAGGTCATTACCTGTCACGTTGATCTGATCCTGCAAGGCTTAACGCAAAGGAGCCAGAAGTCATGAAAAAACCTGTCGCCATCATTCTGGTGGTTGTTGTCTTGCTTGCTGCGGGAACAGGCGGCTGGCTGTGGTATCAGAGCCAGCAGGATCGTGGCCTGACGCTGTACGGCAACGTGGATATCCGCACCGTGAACATGAGCTTCCGCGTCGGCGGACGGCTGGCCTCGCTGAGCGTTGACGAAGGCGATGCCATCAAAACCGGGCAGACGCTGGGGATGCTGGACAAAGCCCCGTTTGAAAACGCGTTGATGCAGGCAAAAGCGGGCGTCGCCGTCGCTCAGGCGCAGTACGACCTGATGCTGGCGGGCTATCGTGATGAAGAGATCGCCCAGGCGGCCGCTGCCGTTAAGCAGGCAAAAGCCGCCTATGACTATGCGCAGAATTTCTATAACCGTCAGCAAGGCTTATGGAAAAGCCGCACCATTTCCGCCAACGACCTGGAAAATGCGCGCTCATCCCGCGACCAGGCGCAGGCGACGCTGAAATCTGCCCAGGATAAGTTAAGCCAGTACCGCACCGGTAACCGCGCGCAGGACATTGCCCAGGCGAAGGCCAGCCTTGAGCAGGCGCAGGCGCAGTTAGCCCAGGCGGAGCTGGATCTGCACGACACCACGTTAATCGCCCCGTCTGACGGTACGCTGATGACCCGCGCCGTGGAGCCGGGCAGCATGCTCAGCGCGGGCAGCACCGTGTTAACGCTCTCCTTAACCCGTCCGGTGTGGGTGCGCGCTTACATTGATGAGCCGAATCTTGGCCAGATGCAGCCGGGCCGCGAACTGCTGCTCTACACCGATGGTCGCCCGGACAAGCCGTATCACGGCAAAGTGGGCTTCGTCTCCCCAACGGCCGAGTTCACGCCAAAAACCGTTGAAACCCCGGATCTGCGTACCGACCTGGTGTATCGCCTGCGCATCATCGTCACCGATGCGGACAACGCGCTGCGTCAGGGCATGCCTGTTACCGTGACCTTAAACGACGGGGAACAACATGAATGATGCGGTTATCCAGCTCAATAATCTGGTCAAACGCTTCCCGGGAATGGCTAAACCGGCGGTCGCGCCGCTGAACTGTACGATTCAGAAAGGCTATGTGACCGGGCTGGTGGGGCCGGACGGCGCGGGTAAAACCACGCTGATGCGGATGCTGGCGGGATTGCTGAAGCCGGATGAAGGCAGCGCCAGCGTGCTTGGCCTCGATCCCATCAAAGACGACGCGGCGCTCCACGGCATACTCGGCTATATGCCGCAGAAGTTTGGTCTGTATGAAGATCTGACGGTAATGGAAAACCTCAACCTGTATGCCGATCTGCGCAGCGTTACCGGCGAAACCCGGCAGAAAACCTTCGAGCGTCTGCTGGCGTTTACCTCCCTCGGCCCGTTCACCGATCGGCTGGCGGGCAAACTTTCCGGCGGGATGAAGCAGAAGCTGGGGCTGGCCTGCACGCTGGTGGGCGAACCGAAGGTGCTGTTGCTGGATGAACCCGGCGTCGGCGTGGACCCGATTTCCCGCCGCGAGCTGTGGCAGATGGTGCACGAGCTGGCGGGTGACGGCATGCTGATCCTCTGGAGTACCTCTTACCTTGATGAAGCAGAGCAGTGCCGTGACGTGCTGCTGATGAACGAAGGCGAACTGCTCTATCAGGGCGAGCCCACCGAGCTGACGCAAACCATGGCCGGGCGCAGTTTTCTGCTACACAGCGCGCAGGAATCCAACCGCAAGCTGCTGCAACGGGTGCTGAAGCTGCCCCAGGTGAGCGACGGGATGATTCAGGGCCGTTCGGTGCGCGTGATCCTCAAAAAAGAGGCCACCGCCGACGATATCCGGCGTGCGCAGGGGATGCCTGAAATCGACATGACAGAGACCGCGCCGCGCTTTGAAGATGCGTTTATCGATCTGCTGGGCGGGGCGGGAACCTCAGAATCACCGCTTGGCGCCATTCTGCACACGGTGGAAGGCACGCCGGGCGAAACGGTCATTGAAGCGAAATCGCTCACCAAAAAATTCGGCGATTTCGCTGCCACCGATAACGTCAATTTTGCCGTGAAGCGCGGCGAGATATTTGGCCTGCTCGGGCCGAACGGTGCAGGGAAATCCACCACCTTTAAAATGATGTGCGGCCTGCTGGTACCGACCTCCGGCAAAGCGCTGGTGCTGAACATGGATCTCAAAGTCAGCTCCGGCAAGGCGCGCCAGCACCTGGGCTATATGGCGCAGAAGTTTTCGCTCTACGGCAACCTGACGGTGGAGCAAAATCTGCGATTTTTCTCCGGCGTCTACGGCCTGCGGGGACGGGCGCAGAACGAGAAGATCGGCCGCATGTGCGACGCCTTTGGCCTGACCGATATCGCCTCACACGCTACCGACGCGCTGCCGCTTGGCTTCAAACAGCGGCTGGCGCTGGCCTGTTCGTTGATGCACGAGCCCGACATCCTCTTTCTTGATGAACCTACGTCAGGCGTGGATCCCCTCACCCGCCGTGAATTCTGGTTGCATATCAATAGCATGGTGGAAAAAGGCGTGACCGTGATGGTCACCACCCACTTTATGGACGAGGCAGAGTACTGCGACCGCATCGGGCTGGTCTATCGCGGCAAGCTGATTGCCCACGGCACGCCGGACGACCTGAAAGCGCAGGCCGCCGACGACGCACAGCCGGACCCGACCATGGAGCAGGCGTTTATCACCCTCATCCACGACTGGGATAAGGAGAATCCTCATGCGCAGTAACGCCCTCTCCTGGCGCCGGGTGCGCGCCCTGTGCGTCAAAGAGACGCGGCAGATTGTGCGTGACCCCAGCAGCTGGCTGATTGCGGTGGTGATCCCCCTGCTGCTGCTGTTTATTTTTGGCTACGGAATTAACCTCGATTCCAGCAAGCTGCGGGTTGGGATCCTGCTGGAGCAGCAGAGCGAAGAGGCGCTGGACTTCACCCACGCCATGACCGGCTCGCCCTACATCGATGCCACCATCAGCGACAACCGGCAGGAACTGATCCAGAAAATGCAGGCCGGTAAAATTCGCGGTCTGATCGTCATCCCGGTCGATTTCGCCGCCAACATGGCACGCCCGGGCGCCGATGCGCCAATTCAGGTGATCACCGACGGCAGCGAACCGAACACCGCCAATTTCGTGCAGGGCTATGCGGAGGGGATCTGGCAGCTCTGGCAGATGCAGCGCGCCGAAGACCGGGGGGAGAAGTTTGAACCGCTGATTGACGTGCAGACGCGCTACTGGTTTAACCCCGCCGCCATCAGCCAGCATTTTATTATCCCGGGTGCAGTCACTATCATCATGACGGTGATTGGCGCGATCCTCACCTCGCTGGTGATCGCCCGCGAATGGGAGCGCGGCACCATGGAGGCGCTGCTCTCCACCGAAGTGACGCGCGTCGAGCTTTTGCTCTGCAAGCTGATCCCCTACTACTTCCTCGGCATGCTGGCGATGCTGCTCTGTATGCTGGTCTCGGTATTTATTCTTGGCGTGCCGTACCGCGGTTCGCTGGTGGTGCTGTTCTTTATTACCAGCCTGTTTTTACTCAGCACGCTGGGAATGGGGCTGCTGATCTCCACCATCACCCGCAACCAGTTTAACGCCGCGCAGGTGGCGCTTAATGCCGCCTTCCTGCCGTCGATTATGCTCTCCGGCTTTATCTTCCAGATTGACAGTATGCCAGCGGTGATCCGTGCCGTGACCTACATCATTCCGGCACGCTACTTTGTGAGCACCCTGCAAAGCCTGTTTCTGGCGGGGAACATCCCGGTAGTGCTGATTATCAACACCCTGTTTTTGCTGGCGTCGGCGGTGATGTTTATCGGGCTGACGTGGATGAAAACGAAAAGAAGATTAGATTAGCCATCGGATTTTGTAGGTCGGGAAAGCGCAAGCGCCACCCGACAGGAGGACGACGCGATGTTTCACCGTTTATGGACATTGATCCGCAAAGAGCTGCAATCCTTGCTGCGCGAGCCGCAGACCCGCGCCATTCTGGTGCTGCCGGTGCTGCTTCAGGTTGTACTGTTTCCGTTTGCCGCCACGCTGGAGGTCACCAACGCCACCATCGCCATTTACAACGAAGATAATGGCAAGCATTCCGTCGAGCTGACACAGCGTTTCGCCCGCGCCAAAGCCTTTACCCATGTCCTGCTGCTGCAAAGCCCGCAGGCGATCCAGCCCACCATCGACACGCAGAAAGCATTATTGCTGGTGCGCTTCCCGGCGGATTTCTCCCGCAATCTGGACACCTTCCAGACCGCGCCGATGCAGCTGATCCTCGACGGGCGTAACTCCAACAGTGCCCAGATAGCGGCGAACTATTTGCAGCAGGTAGTGAAGGACTACCAGCAGGAGCTGATGGCGGGCAAACCCAAACCCAACAACAGCGAGCTGGTGGTGCGCAACTGGTACAACCCGAATCTGGACTACAAGTGGTTTGTGGTGCCGTCGTTAATCGCCATGATCACCACTATTGGCGTGATGATTGTCACCTCGCTGTCCGTGGCACGCGAACGTGAGCAAGGTACGCTGGATCAGCTGCTTGTCTCGCCGCTCGCTACATGGCAGATATTTGTCGGCAAGGCGGTGCCGGCACTGATTGTCGCGACGTTCCAGGCCACCATCGTGCTGGGGGTGGGAATATGGGCGTACCAGATCCCGTTTGCCGGATCGCTGGCGCTGTTTTACTTCACGATGGTGATTTACGGCCTGTCGCTGGTGGGGTTTGGGCTGCTGATTTCCGCGCTCTGCTCAACGCAGCAGCAGGCGTTTATCGGGGTGTTTGTCTTTATGATGCCGGCGATTTTGCTTTCAGGGTACGTGTCGCCAGTGGAGAACATGCCGGTGTGGTTACAGGATCTGACATGGATAAACCCGATTCGTCACTTCACGGATATCACCAAGCAAATCTATCTGAAGGATGCGAGTCTGGATATTGTGTGGGGAAGTTTGTGGCCGCTACTGGTCATCGCGGCCACAACGGGCTCAGTGGCCTATGCGATGTTTAGACGAAACATCGCGTAGCTTTTTCTCTTTGGTGAGCAACGACACCACCGCAGGCCCTGCGAGGATAGCCAGACCCGCCAGGGCCAGCAGCAGGTTGTTTTGCAGCACGCGTGACAACAGCCACAGGACGATCATTGCCGCACCAAAATACCAGGTGGTGGTGAGCTCTTCGAGCACATCACCCACTTCACGCCAGCGCGCGTCGTGGTGACGCTGTAAAAACAGCATCGACAGCACGGTCACGCCGTAAACCACACATAACCCTAAGCCGACACGCACCAGCGTGCCGCTCATCCAGCCCATCACCAGTACGGCCACGACCAGTAAATGCAACATTATCTGCCAGCAACTCAAACCGGTTGCGACACGAACGCGTTGTTGCCACTTCATGGCTTCTCTCCTGAAGGATTTTTCTCTGCTAATTCAGACTACCGCACTTTACGGAAAATTCCGTAACGCCGCATCTTTTTGTGACGCCTACTACACTTTATTTTCATCGGGATAGTCACCCAGGAAGGTGTTTATGAGCAAAAGAACGCAGCATTTCTCGCTTAAGGTGCTGACGATAAATATTCATAAGGGCTTCACAGCATTTAACCGCCGCTTCATTTTACCGGAGCTGCGCGACGCGGTACGCACCGTCAGCGCCGATATTGTCTGCCTTCAGGAGGTCATGGGCGCGCACGAAGTGCACCCGATGCATTTCGAAAACTGGCCCGACACGCCCCATTACGAGTTTCTGGCGGATACCATGTGGAGCGATTACGCCTACGGGCGCAATGCGGTCTACCCGGAGGGGCATCACGGTAACGCAGTGCTGTCGCGTTTTCCTATCGAGCATTATGAGAACCGGGACGTCTCCGTTGGCGAGAGCGAAAAACGCGGGTTGTTATACTGCCGCATCACGCCACCGGCGCTCGATTTTCCCATTCATGTGGGCTGCGTTCATCTTGGCCTGCGTGAGGCCCACCGTCAGGCTCAGCTACAGATGCTGGCAGACTGGACCAATGCACTGCCGGAGGGCGAGCCCGTGGTAGTGGCCGGTGATTTTAACGACTGGCGACAGCGGGCCAATCATCCGCTGAAGGTGAATGCGGGGCTGGAGGAGATTTTTACCCGCTCACGCGGTCGTCCCGCGCGGACGTTTCCGGTGCGCTTCCCCCTGCTGCGCCTTGACCGCATCTACGTAAAAAATGCCCACGCCAGCAGCCCGACGGCGCTGGCTTTACTCAACTGGCGACATCTCTCCGACCATGCCCCACTCAGCGCGGAGATCCACTTATGAAATGCACATGGCAGGAAGGTAACCGTATTACGCTGCTGGAAAATGGCGATAACTTTTATCCGGCAGTCTTTGAGGCGATTAGCCACGCACAGCAGAAAGTCTTTCTGGAAACGTTTATCTGGTTTGAAGACGACGTGGGCAGGCAGTTGCACAGCGCGCTGCTGCAAGCCGCTCGTCGCGGTATAAAAATCGAGGTCCTGCTCGACGGATATGGTTCGCCGGATCTCAGCGACGAATTTGTTAACGAGCTCACCGCCGCAGGGGTGGTATTCCGCTATTACGATCCCGGCCCGCGTCTGTTCGGGATGCGCACCAACCTGTTCCGCCGAATGCACCGCAAAATTGTGGTGGTGGACGAAACGGTGGCCTTCGTGGGCGGCATTAACTACTCCGCCGAGCATATGTCGGATTACGGTCCTGAGGCCAAACAGGACTACGCGATCCGCATTGAGGGACCGGTGGTACAGGACATCCAGCTGTTCGTGCTGGAAAACTTACCCGGCAAAGAGGCCGCACGCCGCTGGTGGCGACGCCGCCATCGCCCGGAAGAGAACCGCAAGCCCGGCGAGGCGCAGGCGCTGTTCGTCTGGCGGGATAACGAGGAGCACCGGGACGATATCGAACGTCACTACCTGAAGATGCTGGCGAACGCGAAGCGCGAGGTGATTATCGCCAACGCCTATTTCTTCCCCGGTTACCGGATTTTGCACGCCATGCGCAACGCGGCCCGACGCGGCGTAAGCGTGAAGCTCATCGTCCAGGGTGAGCCCGATATGCCGATTGTGAAGGTGGGCGCGCGTCTGCTCTATCGCTATCTGGTCAAAAGCGGCGTGCAGATCTATGAATATCGCCGCCGCCCGCTGCACGGCAAAGTGGCCGTGATGGATGACCACTGGGCGACCGTTGGCTCAAGCAACCTCGATCCGCTGAGCTTATCGCTCAATCTGGAAGCGAACCTGATCATCCACGATCGCCAGTTTAATCAGACCCTGCGCGATAACCTTCAGGGTCTGATCAATAAAGACTGCGTGCGTGTGGATGAGTCCATGGTGCCGAAACGCAGCTGGTGGAACGTTGGCATCGGTGTGGTGGTGTTCCACTTCCTGCGCCACTTCCCGGCCATGGTGGGCTGGCTGCCCGCGCATACGCCGAAACTGGCGCTGGTGGATCCGCCAGTGCAACCCGAAATGGAAACCCAGGACCGCGTAGAGGCGGAAGATGGAGGGAAAACCTGATGTCGAAATCTCATCCTCGCTGGCGGCTGGCGAAAAAAATCCTGACCTGGCTGTTCTTCATTGCCGTCGCGGTCCTGCTGGTGGTGTATGCCCAAAAGGTCGACTGGGAAGAGGTGTGGAAGGTTATTCGCAACTACAACCGGACAGTCCTGCTGGGGGCGGTTGGCCTGGTGATTGTGAGCTACCTGATGTACGGCTGCTATGACCTGTTGGGACGCGCCTACTGCGGGCATAAGCTTGCCAAACGGCAGGTTATGCTGGTGTCATTCATCTGCTACGCCTTTAACCTGACGCTGAGCACCTGGGTGGGCGGGATTGGTATGCGCTATCGCCTGTACTCCCGCCTTGGCTTACCGGGCGGCACCATCACGCGTATTTTCTCGCTGAGTATCACCACCAACTGGCTGGGGTATATCCTGCTCGGCGGGGTGATTTTCACCATTGGCGTGGTGCAACTGCCTGCGCACTGGTACATCGATGAGGCCACCCTGCGCATTCTGGGCATCGTACTGCTGCTGATCATCGCCGCCTACCTTTGGGCCTGCGCCTTTGCCAAACGTCGTCATATGACCATTAAAGGGCAGAAGCTGGTGCTGCCGTCATGGAAGTTTGCCGTCCTGCAAATGGTGGTTTCCAGCGCCAACTGGATGGCGATGGGGGCCATTATCTGGCTGCTGATTGGCGAAGATGTGAATTACTTCTTCGTGCTGGGCGTGCTGCTGGTAAGCAGTATTGCCGGGGTAATTGTGCATATTCCGGCGGGGATCGGCGTACTGGAAGCGGTGTTTATCGCGCTGCTTGCAGGGGAGCATGTGTCTCACGGGACGATTATCGCTGCCCTGCTCGCGTACCGCATGATCTACTACTTCCTGCCGCTGGCGCTGGCAACGGTCTGTTATCTGGTGCTGGAGAGTCGGGCGAAGAAGCTGCGCGCCAAAAACGAGAAGGCGATGGCAAAATAAAAGCAAAACGGCAACTTCGTTGCCGTTTTTAGGGTTTGTTCCCTCTCCCTGTGGGCTGAGGGATCCCCAGTAATTTTTTTATGCAGAAGCAATAAAGTTGCTTTCTAAATGACTGAGGGCTGTCAGCGATGCCCTGGTCCGGCTGTAAATCGCTGAGGCGTTTGCCTTCCGGCCGGGGCGAGGCGCAGGGATGCGCCGAGAGGGCGGCTTTACAGGGACGTTGCCTCCGCCCGTACCCGATAAGCCGGAAGGAATAAGCCGAGGGCACCGCGAAGCGGCGATTTACCGCCGGGAGCCCGGGTCGCCAGGGTGGTGGCGACTGAGCCACCCTGGCACGTTCACCGGTCATGTCGTTACAGAGTAGCAAGGAACATAAAGTGAACGGAATGACCACCACCGCCGTATGTTCCACTCACCCTAACCCTCTCCCCGGAGGGGCGAGGGGATTGCTCAGTGCTCGCATTAATTTGTGGGGAACCCTCAGCCCTGTGGGAGAGGGTCAGGGTGAGGGCATCAGACAGCGCCACCCTGACTAGCGACGGTTGCCGAAGATACGCAGCAGCATCAGGAACAGGTTGATGAAGTCCAGATAAAGCGTCAGTGCGCCCAGAATCGAGTATTTGCGCAGGTTTGAACTGTCGCGAACATCAATTTGTTCACCGATGTTTTTCAGTTTCTGGGTGTCGTAGGCGGTTAAGCCCACGAAGATCACCACCCCGATATAGGTCACCGCCCACATCAGCGCGTCACTCTTCAACCACAGGTTCACCAGCGACGCCAGCACAATCCCTATCAGCCCCATAAACAGCATGTTGCCGAAGCCGCTCAGGTCACGTTTGGTGGTGTAACCGTACAGGCTCATCACACCGAACATCCCGCCGGTCACCACAAAGGTGCTGGCGATGGAGGAGTAGGTGTAAACGATGAAAATACTGGAGAGCGTCAGCCCGGTCAGCGCCGAATAGAGCATAAACAGCGTGGTCGCCATGCCCGAACTGAGCTTGTGCACCAGCCCGGAGAGCACGAATACCAGCGCCAGTTGCGCAATAATCAGCCCAAAGAAGGTGATTTTGCTGGAGAAGATAAACATCATCAGTTCAGGCGTGTTTGCCGCATACCACGCGATAAACGCGGTAAGCAGCAAGCCGACCGTCATCCAGCCATATACCTGAGCCATGTAGGTTTGCAGCCCGCTACGGGTCTGCTGTACTATCGAATCGGAACGCGGAAATCGGTCCATGATTCACTCCTGATTAAGTTAACACACACGTTAAGACTAACACATCCACGTAAACCTGTTACCAGCGGCTGGCAGCCTGTTTGTCGCTGTCCCGCGATTCCACCCAGCGCTCACCTTCCGGCGTCGCTTCACGCTTCCAGAACGGCGCTTTAGTTTTGAGGTAATCCATGATGAACTCCCCCGCCGCAAAAGCACTCCCGCGATGGGCGCTGGTGACGCCGACAAACACAATTTCTTCGCCGGGCCACATTTCGCCGATGCGATGGATAACCGTAACGCGCCCCAGCGGCCAGCGGCCTCGCGCCTCTTCGACAATGGCCGCCAGCGATTTTTCGGTCATTCCCGGATAGTGCTCCAGCGTCAGCGCTTTTACGCTGTCGCCGAGATTATGATTACGCACTTTCCCGGTAAAGGTCACGACCGCGCCGTCTTCGTCGCGCCCGGCCAGCCAGTCATATTCCGTGCCCACGTTAAAACGCTCATGGCCAACCAGAATTCGGGTTTCCGTCATCTCAACCCCCTGTGACCGGCGGGAAGAAGGCCACTTCATCCCCATCAGCCAGCGGGTGGGTCAACTCCACCAGCGTCTGATTCACGGCGGCCAGCAATTTGCCTTCATCCAGCGCCAGCGCCCAGCGGTCGCTTTGCGCCGCCAGATGCGCACGCAGGGCGGCGACGTTTTCGAAAGAGCCGTCCAGCGTCAGGCTGTCGGTATTGATCAGCTCACGGACCTGGGCAAAAAAGAGCACCTTAATCATGGCTTTCCACCTTAAAATCACCGGATTTGCCGCCGCTTTTTGCCAGCAGACGCACCGGGCCAATCACCATATCTTTCTGCACCGCTTTACACATGTCGTAGATGGTTAGCGCCGCCACGGAGGCTGCCGTTAACGCCTCCATCTCCACACCGGTTTTCCCGGTTAAGCGGCACAGGGACTCGATACGCACGCGGTTATGCTCCGGCTGCGCCTGCAAATTTACCTCCACTTTGCTAAGCATCAGCGGATGGCAGAGCGGGATGAGGTCCCAGGTGCGTTTAGCGGCCTGAATACCGGCGATGCGGGCGGTGGCAAACACATCACCCTTGTGATGGCTACCGTCGATAATCATCGCCAGCGTCTCCGGTAGCATGGTGACGAACGCTTCAGCACGCGCCTCGCGCACCGTTTCGGCTTTGGCGGAGACATCCACCATATGCGCTTCGCCAGCGGCGTTTATGTGGGTCAGTTGTGACATAGCTTATTTCTTTAAATGGGGATGGAAATTACACGGACGGGTACGGGCATCCAGCTGCGGGGCAATAATGTTTTCCCACGCGGTGCGGCAGGCTTTGGTCGAGCCAGGCATGGCGAAGATCAGCGTCTTGTTCGCTACCCCCGCGACGGCACGGGACTGGAGCGTAGAGGTGCCAATCTCTTCAAATGAGAGCATGCGGAACACTTCGCCGAAGCCTTCTACTTCGCGATCGAACAGCGGAAGCAGCGCTTCCGGCGCCTGGTCGCCTGCGGTAAAGCCGGTGCCGCCAGTGATCAGTACAACCTGGACGTCATCACTCGCAATCCACTGTGAAACCTGAGCGCGAATGGCGTAACGGTTCTCTTTGACGATCGCTTTATCAACAATCTGGTGCCCGGCTTCGTGTGCCGCCTCGCGCAGCCAGTGGCCGGAGGTATCATCCTCTTCACCACGACGTTCGGAAACGGTAAGAATAGCAATGCGTGTCGGGATAAATTCCGCGCTTACCTGACTCATCTTCTGGTTCCTTCTAAAGCCTGATTACCCGCCGATATAGGACAGGTTCTGAGTAATGCCGGTGTTGCCCTGATGCAGGAAATGGGTCTGCTTTTTGTGCGTCAGCGCCTCGGAAATGCGTGCTTCAAGCGCGTCCTGTTGGGCGTCGTCTTCCAGCAAATCGCGCAGATCGACGCCGCCATCCCCGAACAGGCAGAGGTGCAGCTTGCCAACAGAGGAGACGCGCAGGCGGTTGCAGCTGGCACAGAAGTCTTTTTCATAGGGCATGATCAGGCCGATTTCGCCTTCATAATCCGGATGACAAAAGACCTGCGCCGGGCCATCGCTGCGCTGGCGGATCTGGTGGATCCAGCCGCGTTTCAGCAGTTCGTCACGCAGGACCATGCCGGAGATGTGATGGCGACGGAACAGCTCGCTGCCCTCCCCGGTCTCCATCAGCTCAATAAAACGCAGTTGAATGCGGCGCGGTTTGATCCACGCCAGAAAGGTGTCCAGCTGATGGTGGTTCACATCACGCATCAATACGGTATTGACTTTGACCTTGTCGAAACCGGCGGTGAACGCGGCATCGATGCCGTCCATTACCTGCTGGAACTTATCCTGGCCGGTAATGGCGTGGAACTGACGGGCGTCCAGGCTATCGACGCTGACGTTGATCGCCGTCAGCCCCGCATCGCGCCAGTTCGCCACGTCACGCGCCATGCGGTAACCGTTGGTGGTCACCGCTATCTGGCGGATACGTTCGTTTTCACGCACGGCGGCAATGATGTCAGGGAAATCACGGCGCAGGGAGGGCTCTCCCCCGGTAAGACGCACTTTTTCCGTACCGAGTTCAGAGAACGCGCGCGTGACGCGGCGTACTTCTTCCACGGAGAGAAAGCCATTATTGGTGACGCTGCCCGGCTTGTAGCCATCGGGCAGGCAGTAGGTGCAACGGAAGTTACACACGTCGGTAATCGACAAACGTAAGTAGAAAAACTTACGCGCGAAAGCATCAGTAAGTTGTGAAGCCATGTACACCTTTCCAGATCGGGAGGCACAGTCATTTCTTTCTGTACCCTGGTGGCAAATCCGCCACGGCCAGGGCGCCATATCTCTCGACACAGGCGCCAGGGCTAGAGTGTATGTTTTCAGTTTTGAAAACGTGGTTATGGCGATAGTAGCGTGGAAATCGCCACTTCGCCATTGTCGCTTTTCGCTATATAAATTTATACATAACGATGTTATCGTGCATTTTCACTACAGAATACGCAAAAACAGCGCTTTCGCATTGATATACGTCATTATGGTTTGTGAGAGGCATCGTCTTTTAGGAGTAGTTGCGTTACTGTGACGCAAGCTTAACAGGATAAGGAATAGGTATGCGCAATCGCACTTTTGCGGATCTGGACCGCGTGGTCGCTCTTGGAGGAGGTCACGGTCTGGGACGGGTTATGTCGTCGTTATCGTCACTGGGCTCACGCCTGACGGGCATCGTGACAACAACGGACAACGGCGGCTCAACCGGGCGGATCCGACGTGCTGAAGGCGGGATAGCCTGGGGTGATATGCGCAACTGCCTCAACCAGCTCATTACTGAGCCAAGCGTGGCCTCGGCGATGTTTGAGTACCGTTTTGGGGGAAATGGCGAACTTTCAGGCCATAACCTTGGAAATCTGATGTTAAAGGCGCTGGATCACCTGAGCGTGCGCCCTCTGGAAGCGATCAATTTAATTCGTAACCTGCTAAAAGTGGATGCGTTCCTGATCCCGATGTCCGAACAGCCGGTAGATTTGATGGCGATCGATGCTGACGATCACGAAGTGTATGGTGAAGTGAATATCGACCAGCTTCTTCTTCCGCCAAAAGAGCTGATGACCTACCCCAGCGTACCCGCAACGCGTGAAGCGGTTGAAGCGATTGGCGAGGCCGATCTGATCCTGATTGGGCCGGGGAGTTTTTATACCAGCCTGATGCCGATCCTGCTGGTGAAAGAGCTGGCGCAGGCGCTGCGCAGGACGCCTGCGCCCATGGTCTATATCGGTAATTTAGGCCGCGAACTCAGTCCGGCCGCGGCAAGCCTGTCGCTGGCGGATAAGCTGGACCTGATGGAACAGTATGTTGGTAAGAAAATTATCGATGGTGTCGTGGTCGGGCCAAAAGTAGATGTGTCGGGGATTGGCGATCGCGTGGTGGTGCAGGAGCCGCTGGAAGCCAGCGATATTAAATATCGCCACGACCGCCATTTGCTGCGCGAGGCGCTGGAGAAGGCGATTCAGGCATTAGGTTAGGTTCGTTTTGTGCGGCCTGATGCCCTCACCCCGGCCCTCTCCCACAGGGAGAGGGAGAAAACCCCACCGGGCAAAAAACTACGATGCCGCAATAAACAGATCCCGCAGCTGATGCAGCTGATCGCGGATTTGCGCAGCCTCTTCGAACTCCAGATTCTGCGCGTGCTGCATCATCTGCCCTTCCAGCTCGTGGATCTTTTGCTGCAACGCTTTCGGGGTCAGCGCGACGGTATCCTCTTCCACCACTGAACGGGCCTTGCCGCGGCCTTTCGCTTTGGTCTTCGCAATGTTCTGACCCAGCGCCAGGATATCCACCACCTTCTTGTTCAGCCCCTGCGGCGTGATGCCGTGCTCTTCGTTATAGCGCTGCTGCTTCTCGCGACGACGTTCCGTTTCGCCAATCGCTTTGGCCATCGACGGGGTGATTTTATCCCCGTACAGAATCGCCTTCCCGTTGACGTTACGCGCGGCACGGCCAATGGTCTGGATCAGCGAGCGCTCGGAACGCAGGAAGCCCTCTTTGTCCGCGTCCAGAATCGCCACCAGCGACACTTCCGGCATATCCAGACCTTCTCGCAGAAGGTTGATACCCACCAGCACGTCGAACTCGCCCAGGCGCAGGTCGCGGATGATCTCCATACGCTCCACGGTATCAATATCCGAGTGCAGATACCGCACCTTCTCGCCGTGTTCTTCCAGATACTCCGTCAAATCCTCCGCCATACGTTTGGTGAGCGTGGTCACAAGCACGCGCTCGTTGATGGCAGAGCGGGCACGTATTTCCGAGAGCAGATCGTCCACCTGCGTCGCCACCGGACGCACCTCGATAATCGGATCCAGCAGCCCGGTCGGACGCACAACCTGGTCCACCACGTCATCACCGGATTTCTCCAGCTCGTAGTTGCCCGGCGTCGCCGATACGTAGATGGTCTGCGGAGCAAGCGCCTCAAATTCTTCAAACTTCATCGGACGGTTGTCCAGCGCTGACGGCAGTCGGAATCCGTACTCCACCAGCGTCTCTTTACGCGCGCGGTCACCGCGGTACATCCCGCCGATCTGGGGGATGGTAACGTGGGATTCGTCGATCACCAGCAGGCCGTCCGCCGGAAGGTAGTCAAACAGCGTCGGCGGCGCTTCGCCCGGCCCGCGTCCGGAGAGGTAGCGTGAGTAGTTTTCAATGCCGGAGCAGTAGCCCAGCTCGTTCATCATCTCCAGATCGAACTGGGTACGCTGGCTCAGGCGCTGCTCTTCCAGCAGCTTGTTGTTCGCCAGCAGCACCTTGCGGCGGTCTGCCAGCTCAATTTTAATCTCTTCCATCGCCTGTACGATACGCTCGCGTGGCGTCACGTAGTGCGTTTTTGGGTAGATGGTGAAGCGCTGGATCACCGACTCCACATGACCGGTCAGCGGATCGAACAGCGACAGGCGTTCAACCTCTTCATCGAACAGCTCCACGCGCAGCGCCATGTCGTCCGATTCCGCCGGGAAGATATCAATAACCTCACCACGTACGCGGAAGGTCCCGCGCTGGAACGCCTGATCGTTACGGGTGTACTGCAGCTCCGCCAGACGGCGCAAAATTGCACGCTGATCGATGATCATCCCCTGCGTCAGGTGCAGCATCATCTTGAGATAGAGATCCGGATCGCCCAGGCCGTAGATCGCCGACACCGAGGCCACCACCACCACATCACGACGCTCCAGCAGCGCCTTGGTCGCCGACAAACGCATCTGCTCGATATGTTCGTTCACCGAGGCATCTTTCTCGATAAACGTGTCGGAGCTGGGAACGTAGGCTTCCGGCTGGTAGTAGTCGTAGTAGGAGACGAAATACTCCACCGCGTTTTCCGGGAAGAACTCTTTCATCTCACCATACAGCTGCGCCGCCAGCGTTTTGTTCGGCGCAAGAACCATAGTAGGACGCTGGAGATCGGCGATGACGTTGGCAATAGTGAAGGTTTTACCCGAACCGGTTACCCCCAGCAGGGTCTGGTGCGCCAGCCCGTCTTCCAGCCCCTCTTCCAGGCGACGAATGGCCTCGGGCTGATCCCCGGAAGGACGGAAAGCAGAATTCAATTTGAACGGTTTACTCATGGGCGACGACCTGATGACAGAATAAGCGGCAGGTGAGTAATTTTACTCGTTGTGGCCAGGATTGCCAGTAAAAAACACTGGATGGAAAACCAGTAGCGTGTCAGGATATTTAGCGTAGCGCAGAGAGGATTAGTGCGTTCGCGAGCTAAATTTCAACTGTGACAATATAAAACACCAGCCTCAGGGGGTTATCCCCAGAACTATTACTTTTTTAACATTTGTCAAGGGCGGTTATGAAAGTTTTATGGCAACAGGTGTCGCTGGCGCTGAGGGAATTGCTTTTATCTAATTCGTTAAAAAATATAGACTATTTCCTAAAGCCGCGTTTCGCATCAATTTGGGCGTAACCCGCGTATTCTCTCGCTTATCGCGTGTTTTCTAACTCTAATGCACAAGGTTATCCACAGGAATAGTGGATAACTGCCTCCAGCCCGTACAGCATGCACTCCAGCAAATTCCCGGTTTTTCCCACGAAGCGGCAGTAAAAAATTTTTATCACTCTTTTTTGCCTGGAAAACGTTCATTTTTTCATAAGTAACCGGCGAGATCTTAATCACAATTCCGTCATTTTCCCTGCACCACGATTCGACACGCACGGCACCGGGAGCGTGCAATTCGAACAAACGTTAAGCTTTTAGCAGTGGGTTATTCCTAAAAATGGCTCTTTTTTAATCATTATTTTGTTTCTGGCAGGCGTTTTGCAGATATCAGCCTGAGCATTACCCCACACATTTTTAAGGAGAGAAAGATGTTGAGTCTGCGTGCTGTAAATCAGTTTTACGGAAGCCAACATACGCTATGGAACGTGAATATCGATTTCCCGCAAGGCATCTGTACGGGCATTGTTGGCCTGCCTGGCATGGGTAAATCCACGCTCATGAACTGCATTACCGGAAAGGTGCCCGTTGAGAGCGGCACCATCATATGGCATGAGGCTGGCGCGCCGCCGCGTAATTTGCTCAGCCCTGCGTCAGCATTCACGGCGCCGCCAACGATAGGCTACGTCCCGCAGGATCGGCGGATATTTTCCCAGCTGACCGTCGATGAAAATCTGCATATCGCTATGCGGGCGACGGGGAAATCCGACCCGACATCAAAAAATGACGTGTACGCCCTGTTTCCGGAACTCTATCCGCTGCGACAAATGCGTGCCTCTGCGCTGTCCCCCGACGACCAGTATCAGCTGGCCCTCGCCAGTGCGCTGGTTAATCGCCCGCGCGTGTTGATTCTGGATGAGCCCATGTATGGCGCAGGGCAAGGCTTCGCCCGCAGGCTGGGTCAACTGCTGGTACGGTTGAATCGGGAGCTGGGAATGACGGTGCTGTTAGCGGAGCAACAGCTGTCGTTTATCCGCCGGGTAGCGGATCGTTTCTGCATGCTCTATCGCGGGCGTAACGTGGCACAGGGCCACGTTAACGAGCTGGATGACAACCTTATTGCGCACTGGATGGCGCGGGACATAAGGCGCTGAGGTCAAGATAGCGTCCAGTTTCCGCCTGCTCTGCGCCGTCGGCAAGCCACGGGATCTCGCCGAGAAACGGCGCAGGCAGCACCCGCTTCAGCGTCGCCAGATACTCAGCATGACGTTTACCCGGCGCAACCACGTCATTGGCAATCCACCCTGCCAGACGCAACCCGGCCTGCTGCACGGCCTGAGCGGTCAGCATGGCGTGATTGATACAGCCAAGCTTCACCCCCACCACCAGAATGACCGGAAGCTGTTCGGCCCGCACCCAGTCAGCAAAGGTCTGCTCGTCGGACAGCGGGGTAAACCAGCCGCCAGCCCCCTCCACCAGCACCCAGTCGGCCTGCGTTTCCAGGTCGCGTAATCCGGAAGAGAGCACCGAAAAATCAATCGGACGATCTTCATCGGCGCTAACGATGTGCGGCGAGGTGGGTTCAGCAAAGGTATAGGGGTTCACCGCAGAATAGGCCAGCGCAAGGCTGCTGTTACGCTGTAGCGCCAGCGCATCAGTATTGCGTAAGCCTTCCGGCGTCATCTCGCTGCCGGAGGCTACGGGCTTATACCCGGCCGTTGTTTTCCCCAGCAGACGCGCCGCCTGCAACAGCGCGGCGCTGGCAACCGTTTTACCGACTTCGGTGTCCGTACCGGTAACAAAATAACGTTCAGTCACGTTCAATAATCCCATGAAAAAGATGATAAGAGAGCGGGAACCGGCCCCGATCCTGCGGCCAGGCCAGCCCGAGACGCTGGAGTTGTCCGCGGGTAAGGGGTTTCTTCTCCCGACCGGCGTGCAGGTGCGTCGCGCCTATGCCCTTAAGAGAGCGCATGGCGCTTAACGCATCGCTAAATTCGAGGGTGACGGTCTGGACCTCGCTGCGATAACGCCAGCCTGCCAGCGCCTGAGTGACCTGTTCGTGCGAGAGAAACCGGTTGGCGTGCGGCTGCGCATCCACCGCCCTCCACGCCTGATTCAGCTCCGGCAACGAACTTTCCAGCAGGGTGGTAAAGGCCACCGCTCCGCCGGGCCGTGCCACGCGGTAAAGCTCGCGTAGCGCCTGCGACAGGCTGGTGCACCACTGCACCGCCAGATGGCTCCAGACGAGGTCAAACAGCGCATCCTCCAGCGGGATGGCCTCGATATCGGCCACCAGATAACGGTCTGCTGACTGCTGCTGGCGGGCTTCATCCAGCATCTGCGCAGATAAATCCAGCGCCGTGACCTGGCTGCCCGTTGCGCGCCAGTAGCGGCTATTGCCGCCTGGCCCGCAGCCCGCGTCGAGCACCTGCGCAAAACGCCCGTCACCGAGCGCGGCCAGCAGCCCGCGCGCGCTCAGGCGTTGCAGCTCATCGTGCTGTGAATAGCTTTGCGCTGCCCGGCCAAACGCAGCGGCAACGGCCTGTTTATTGACGGGAGACATACAGTGCCTCCAGAAGCGTATCGATATCCTGCGGCTCGTGCGCTGCCGTAAGCGTCAGACGCAAGCGCGCGGTGCCTGGCGGCACGGTGGGTGGGCGGATCGCCGTGACCCACTGCCCGCGTTCTCGTAGCGCCTGTGCCAGCATCAGCGCCCGATGGTTTTCACCCACAATCACGGGCTGAATGGCGCTGTGCGAGTCGGTAAGCCGGTAAGGCAGTTCGCTTACCCCCCGGCGGAAACGCTGAATATGGTCGGCCAGGCGAGCCCGGCGTTCAGCGCCGTCTTCGCCGCGGATCACCGCAAGCGACGCAGAGAGTGCCACGGCCTGCGCCGGGGGCATGCTGGTGCTGTAGATCAGGTGCCGGGCGAACTGCACCAGGTAGTCGGCCACCGGCTCGCAGCACAACACCGCGGCACCGCTGACGCCGAAGCCTTTTCCAAAAGTGACCACCAGCAGTTCCGGCCTGACGCCCTGCTGATAAGCGCTTCCGCGCCCCTCCTCGCCGGTGACGCCAATGCCGTGGGCATCGTCGACCAGCAGCCATGCGTTTTGCTGTTTTGCGGCATCGTGCAACGCGGCCAGGGGCGCGCTGTCGCCGTCCATGCTGAATACCCCTTCCGTGACCGCCAGCTGAAGCCCTGAACAGGGTTTACCCAGCAGGACGTTCAGCTGAGAGGCATCGTTATGGGCAAAACGCCGCAGCTGTGCCGGGCTGAGACTGGCGGCTTCAAGCAGGGAGGCGTGGCTCAGGCGGTCCGCGATGATGCGGTCGTCTTTGCCCATCAGGGCGGCAATCACCGCCTGATTCGCGGCAAAACCGGAGATAAACAACAGCGCCCGCGGGTAGCCCAGCCAGTCGGCCAACGCTTCCTCCAGCGCCTGATGGGCCGTGGTGTAGCCGCTGACGTGCCCGGAGCCACCGCTGCCCACGCCGTAACGATCCGCGCCCTGCTGCCAGGCACGAACGATCTGCGGGTGCTGGCTCAGGCCCAGATAATCGTTGCTGGAGAAATTACAGAACCGCTCTCCTTCCCGGGTGAGAAAACGGCCTGCACCGTTTTCCACTACCCTGCGTACCCGAAACGCATCCGCCGCCCGCCGCTCGTCGAGCGCGGTCCTGATACGTGCCTGCCAGGTCATACGGCTGCCGCGTTGTAGAACTGGTCAGTGTCGGCGTTGAATATCTGCTGCTCCAGCTGCTGTTGTTGCTCGTTATCCCCCGCCTGTACCCCGGTCTGGTGTGGGTTCAGCCCCAGCTTGCGGAACAGCTGAACGTCTTTGTCCTCTTCCGGGTTTGGTGTGGTCAGCAGTTTGCAACCGTAGAAGATGGAGTTGGCCCCGGCCATAAAGCACATCGCCTGGGTCTGCTCGCTCATCTGCTCGCGACCGGCAGAGAGGCGAACATAAGAGGTTGGCATCATGATGCGCGCCACCGCGATGGTGCGGATGAAATCGAAGGCATCCACGTCCTCATTATCCGCCAGCGGCGTACCTTTTACCTTCACCAGCATGTTGATGGGCACACTTTCCGGCGGGGTCGGCAGGTTCGCCAGCTGTAACAGCAGGCCGGCACGATCTTTTACCGTTTCGCCCAGTCCCACGATCCCGCCGGAACAGACCTTGATCCCCGCATCACGCACTTTATCCAGCGTGTCCAGACGCTCCTGATAGGTGCGCGTGGTGATGATGTTGCCGTAGAATTCCGGCGAGGTATCGAGGTTGTGATTGTAGTAATCCAGCCCTGCCGCCGAGAGGCGCTGCGCCTGCTCCTCGTTTAGCGTACCCAGGGTCATGCAGGCTTCAAGCCCCATCTCCTTCACCCCCTTCACCATCTGCTCCAGATAGGGCATGTCGCGGTCATGCGGGTTTTTCCACGCCGCGCCCATGCAGAAGCGGGTTGAGCCAGCGTTTTTGGCCTTGCGCGCTGAGTCGAGCACCTGCTCGACTTCCATCAGGCGCTCGGATTCAAGACCGGTTTTATAGCGCGCGCTTTGCGGGCAATATTTGCAGTCTTCCGGGCAAGCCCCGGTTTTAATCGACAGCAGCGTGCTGACCTGAACATGACGCGGATCGAAGTGCTGGCGGTGCACCTGTTGCGCCTCAAACATCAGCTCCAGGAAAGGTTTGTTGAATAATTCAGTGACTTGCGACATCGTCCAGCGTGCGTGGTGAGCCATCGGGCTTCTCCAAAGGGTTTTGTTAATTGTCGGTTCGGTTTATACTTGTAAACCTAAAACTTTTCAAAATGGTTTACAAGTCGATTATGACCCAGGACGATCTCGCCTTCGATAAGCAGCATATCTGGCACCCTTACACCTCCACGACCCGCCCCCTTCCCGTCTATCCGGTAGCCTCGGCCCACGGCTGCGAGCTGCATCTCGCCAGCGGCGAGCGGCTTGTTGACGGGATGTCCTCCTGGTGGGCGGCGATCCATGGCTACAACCACCCGCGTCTGAACGCGGCGATGAAAGCGCAGATTGACCAGATGTCACACGTGATGTTTGGCGGGATCACGCATCAGCCCGCGGTGGATTTATGCCGTCGCCTGGTAGCGATGACGCCTGAATCGCTGGAGTGTGTTTTCCTGGCTGATTCCGGCTCGGTGGCCGTGGAAGTGGCGATGAAAATGGCGTTGCAGTACTGGCATGCGAAGGGCGAAACGCGCCAGCGGTTCCTCACCTTCCGCAACGGCTACCACGGCGACACCTTCGGGGCGATGTCGGTGTGCGATCCGGACAACTCCATGCACAGCCTGTGGAAAGGCTACCTGCCGGAAAACCTGTTTGCGCCAGCCCCGCAGAGCCGCTTCGACGGCGAATGGGACGAGATGGACATGGTGGGCTTCGCGCGGTTGATGGCGGCCCATCGCCACGAGGTTGCCGCCGTTATTCTCGAACCGATTGTGCAGGGCGCGGGCGGAATGCGGATGTATCACCCCGAGTGGCTGAAGCGCATTCGGAAGATGTGCGACCGCGAAGGGATTTTGCTGATTGCCGATGAGATCGCCACCGGCTTTGGTCGTACCGGGAAGCTGTTTGCCTGCGAGCATGCGGGGATCGCGCCGGATATTCTGTGCCTGGGGAAAGCGCTCACCGGCGGCACCATGACGCTCTCCGCCACGCTCACCACCCGCCAGGTTGCCGACACCATCAGCGACGGCGACGCGGGCTGCTTTATGCACGGCCCGACGTTTATGGGCAACCCGCTGGCCTGCGCCGTGGCAAGCGAAAGCCTCGCCATTCTGGAGAGCGGCGAGTGGCAGACGCAGGTGGCGGTGATTGAGGCGCAGCTGAAGCAGCAGCTAAGCGTGGCGGCGGATGCGGAATACGTCGCGGACGTCCGCGTGCTGGGCGCCATCGGGGTGATCGAGACAACGCATCCGGTGAACATGGCCGCGTTGCAGCGCTTCTTCGTTGACCAGGGCGTTTGGGTGCGACCTTTCGGTAAGCTGATTTACCTCATGCCGCCGTACAGCATTTCTCCGGATCAGCTCCACAAGCTGACCGGGGCAGTGGTTAAAGCCGTTAACATATCAGCGCATTTCACGATTTAACCCCATGCGTTACACTTTCTGAATGAGTGAGTAACGAGGGAAATAGGATGAAAATCATCAGTAAAGATTTGCGCGACGGCGAAAAGCTGCCGGAACGTCACGTGTTTAACGGGATGGGTTATCAGGGAGATAATATCTCTCCCCATCTGGCGTGGGACGATGTACCAGCGGGAACCAAAAGTTTTGTCGTGACCTGCTACGATCCGGATGCGCCAACCGGCTCGGGCTGGTGGCACTGGATCGTGGCAAACCTGCCCGCCGACACCCGCGTGCTGCCGCAGGGTTCCGGTTCCGATCTGGTTGCCCTGCCCGACGGTGCGATTCAGACCCGCACGGACTTTGGCAAAGCGGGCTACGGCGGCGCGGCGCCGCCAAAAGGGGAAACGCACCGCTATATCTTCACGGTGCACGCGCTGGATGTGGACAAGATTGAGGTTGACGAAGGGGCGAGCGGGGCAATGGTAGGCTTTAACGTCCATTTCCATTCGCTGGGCAGCGCGTCGATTACGGCGATGTATTCATAAAAAAAGCCGGGTGGCGGCTACGCCTTACCCGGCCTACATTTCGCATTCGTAGGCCCGGTAAGCGCAGCGCCACCGGGCAAAAAAATCACAGCACGGAAGGTAGCAATCCTGCAAGGGTTTCTTCTTCCAGAAGCTGTATCGCCTTATCAATATCCGGCGCAAAGAAGCGGTCCTCATCGTAGTGCGTAACGTGCTCGCGCAGCGTATGACGCGCCTGCTCCAGCAGCGGGCTGGATTTTAGCCCTTCGCGCAAATCAATACCCTGACACGCCGCCAGCCATTCCACCGCCAGCACGCCGCGGGTGTTGGAGGCCATCTCCCACAGTCGACGCCCGGCAGCCGGGGCCATCGAAACGTGATCTTCCTGATTTGCTGACGTTGGCAGGCTGTCCACGCTGTGCGGATGCGACAGGGCTTTGTTTTCGCTTGCCAGTGCTGCGGCGGTGACCTGGGCGATCATAAAGCCCGAGTTCACCCCACCGTTGCGCACCAGGAATGGCGGCAGCTGGGACATGTGTTTATCCATCATTAGTGCGATTCGACGCTCGGACAACGCTCCGATTTCGGCAATCGCCAGCGCGATATTATCTGCGGCCATCGCCACCGGCTCGGCGTGGAAGTTGCCGCCGGAGACCACCTCGTTTTCCTGAGCAAACACCAGTGGGTTGTCGGACACCGCATTGGCCTCCACCAGCAGCACTTCTGCCGCCTGGCGAAGCTGTGTCAGGCATGCGCCCATCACCTGCGGCTGGCAGCGCAGAGAATACGGATCCTGCACCTTCTCGCAGTTGTGATGCGAATCGGCAATGTCGCTGGTATCGGTAAGTACGTGGCGGTACATGGCAGCGGCATCAATCTGACCGCGCTGGCCGCGCACCTCGTGGATGCGGGCATCGAACGGACGACGCGAGCCGAGCACCGCTTCAGTGGTCAGCGCACCACACACCACCGCGGAGGCGAACAGTTCTTCCGCTTCAAACAGGCCGCGCAGCGCAAAGGCCGTCGATGCCTGCGTGCCGTTGAGCAGCGCCAGCCCTTCTTTTGCTGCAAGAGTAATCGGCACTAAGCCGGCTTTTTTCAGCGCCTCTTTCGCAGGCAGCCACTCCCCTTGCCAGCGCGCCTTGCCTTCACCCAGCAGGAGCAGTGACATATGCGCCAGCGGCGCCAGATCGCCGGAAGCTCCGACGGAGCCCTTCGCCGGGATCCACGGATAAACTTCAGCATTCACCAGCGCCATCAGCGCCTGGATCACGCTCAGACGAATGCCGGAAAACCCACGCGCCAGGCTGTTGATTTTCAACACCATCATCAGGCGGACGATCTCATCGTCCAGCGGCTGGCCAACCCCTGCCGCGTGCGAGAGCACCAGCGAACGCTGTAAATTCTCCAGATCGTGCGTGGCAATGCGGGTCTGCGCCAGCAGGCCAAACCCGGTATTGATGCCGTAGGCGGTGCGCCCCTCCGCTACAATCGCCTCCACGCAGGCCACGCTGTCATTAATGGCACGGTGGGCGCTTTCATCAAGGGCGAGTGTCACCGGCTGACGCCAGACGTGACGCAGCTGTTTGAGCGACAAAGAGCCGGGAGTAAGTGTTAACGCGTTCATGCAGGCTTTCCTTGTGTGGCGGGGATCATCGGCAGGTTCAGGCCCTGCTCTTTGGCACAATCAATGGCAATCTCGTAACCCGCATCCGCGTGGCGCATCACGCCGGTTGCCGGGTCGTTATGCAGCACGCGAGCAATACGTGCCGCCGCTTCGTCGGTACCGTCACAGACGATGACCATCCCGGAGTGCTGGGAGAAGCCCATCCCGACGCCGCCGCCGTGGTGCAGCGACACCCAGGTTGCGCCACTGGCGGTGTTCAGCAGGGCATTCAGCAGCGGCCAGTCGGAGACCGCATCCGAGCCGTCGCGCATGGCTTCGGTTTCACGGTTCGGACTGGCGACAGAGCCGGAGTCCAGGTGGTCGCGGCCAATGACGATCGGCGCGGAGACTTCGCCGCTGCGCACCATTTCGTTAAAGGCGAGGCCGAGTTTTTGCCGCCACTCCAGCCCGACCCAGCAGATACGCGCTGGCAGGCCCTGGAAATTAATGCGCTCGCGCGCCATGTCCAGCCAGCGGTGCAGGTGCTCGTCGTCGGCGACAATTTCCTTCACTCTGGCGTCGGTTTTGTAGATATCCTCCGGGTCGCCGGACAGGGCAACCCAGCGGAACGGCCCGATGCCGCGGCAGAACAGCGGACGAATATAGGCGGGCACGAAGCCGGGGAAGTCAAAGGCGTTATTCACCCCCATCTCTTTCGCCATCTGGCGGATGTTATTCCCGTAATCAAAGGTCGGAATCCCCATCTTACTGAAGGCGAGCATCGCGGAGACGTGTTCCGCCATGGCGCGTTTAGCCGCCAGTACCGTGCCCTCAGGATCGGTTTCCGCTTTTTGCTGGTAATCTTCCCACGTCCAGCCTTTTGGCAGGTAACCATGAAGCGGATCGTGAGCGCTGGTCTGGTCGGTGACCAGATCCGGACGCACGCCGCGCGCCACCAGTTCCGGCAGAATATCCGCCGCGTTGCCGCACAGGGCAACCGACACGGCTTTGCCTTCAGCGGTGTACTTTTTGATGCGCGCCAGCGCGTCATCGAGGTTGTCGGCCTGTTCATCAACATAGCGGGTACGCAGACGGAAATCGATGCGGCTCTGCTGGCACTCAATGTTCAGGGAGCACGCGCCCGCCAGCGTCGCGGCCAGCGGCTGCGCGCCGCCCATGCCGCCCAGTCCGGCGGTGAGCACCCAGCGGCCTTTCAGTGAGCCGTTATAGTGCTGTCGGCCCGCTTCCACGAAGGTTTCATAGGTGCCCTGCACAATCCCCTGGCTGCCGATGTAGATCCAGCTACCCGCGGTCATCTGGCCGTACATGGCCAGCCCTTTTGCGTCCAGCTCGTTGAAGTGTTCCCACGTCGCCCAGTGCGGCACCAGGTTGGAGTTGGCAATCAGCACACGGGGCGCATTTTTATGGGTTTTGAATACGCCAACCGGTTTGCCGGATTGCACCAGCAGCGTTTCGTCGTTTTCGAGATTCGTCAAAGACTCGACAATCGCGTCATAGCACGCCCAGTTGCGCGCGGCGCGGCCAATGCCGCCGTAGACCACCAGCTCATGGGGATTTTCTGCTACCTCAGGATCAAGGTTGTTCATCAACATGCGCAGCGGTGCTTCGGTGAGCCAGCTTTTTGCGGTGAGCGTGGTGCCGCGCGCGGCGCGGACATCCTGCTTGCGGTATTTATCTGACGACATTGTGTGTTCCTCATAAGGGACAGGTGATGCATTTAGATATACTTGTATAGACAAGCACACACAAGGTCGGATTTAACAAAAAAGATACAATTTTGCTATATTGCGTTAGCGATCACGCTTATAAAACTTATGACATAAAGTGGCCCTGCAACCGGTAACGATTCCCCGGGAACAGCAGCTTCGCATGCGACACGATCTGCGAGGATGACCAGGTACGACGGCGGATCAGCAGGCAGGGATCGTGCTCTTTAATACGCAACAACTCGCACTCCTGAGGCGTGGCGCGCACGGCCTCCACGATATGCTCCCCTTCCGTCAGCGGGGCGACGAGCGAGAGATACGCATGCGGTGTGGTTTGGGTGTAATCCTGGTTCAGGTAGTCCGGGATCCGCTCCGCGTTGACGCAGCGATCTTCAATCTGGACCGGAATATCGTTCTCATAATGCACCATCACCGAATGGAAGATCCGGGTGCCCTCTTTAACGTTCAGCTCGATGGCCTGTTCGGCGCTGGCCTGCGTCTCTTCAAGCACCAGCACTTCGCAGTGGTGCTGATGGTTGCGGGCGGCAATTTCATCGGCAATGCTGCGGATTTCAAACAGCGCCGACTGTCCTTTTGGCTCGGCGACAAAGGTTCCGACACCCTGCAAACGCACCAGCAACCCTTCATCGGTCAGTTCCCGCAGCGCCCGGTTAATGGTCATTCGACTAAAGCCATACTGCGCGACCAGTTCAGCTTCGGAGGGAATACGGTCGTGCGGACGCCAGACGCCGGCAGCAATTTTTTCGCTGATCGCCTTTTTCACCTTCTCATAAAAAGGTGCGGGTGGGCTGGAGGGTTGCTGCGGTGAGCGTGAAAACATGCTGACTCCTGTAATGTGGTTATGCCCACCAGTGAGCAATTTGCCAGGCCAGTCGGGCGGCAAGCTTCGCCCCCTGACCGTCCCGGTCGTAGTGCGGATTATATTCCACCAGATCCGCCGCCTGTAGTTTACCGCTTCGGCAGATACGCTCAATCACCGGGAACAGATCCAGCGCCGGGATCCCCAACGCCGCAGGGGCGGATACGGCGGGCATTTCTGCGGCGGGCAGCACATCGAGGTCAATGGTGAGATAAACCCGGTCTGCCTGCGCAAGCACGCTATCCAGCGCGGATAGCGCATCCCGGCGAAAATCGAGATCTTCAACCAGCATCACGTTCAACCGTTCAGCTTCCTCCCACAGCGCCTGGGTATTCGCCGCACGGCTTACCCCCAGGCAGGCGTAGTGAAACGACCGCGACTGCGACGCGCAGTAGTGCGCCAGCTGGCGGAACGGCGTGCCGGACGTAGCCCGTTCAGCCTTACGTAAATCGAGGTGCGCATCCAGGTTGATCACCGCAATGCGATCGTTCGGAAAGGCATCCAGCACGCCGCGCCCGTGCGCCCAGGCGGTTTCATGTCCACCGCCGAAAACCAGAGTACGCATCCCGGATTGCTGGCACGCGGTAATGGCCTCGCTCAGCGCCTGCTGTGCCGCCTCCAGCGCATTGCCTTCAACAAAAATGGAGCCCATATCCACGAGGCGCGCATGCCCCTGATGGCTCGCCATATTCGCCAGCGCGCCGCGCAGCACATCGGGAGCCTGTGCAGCACCGGGCCTGCCCTGGTTACGCTTAACCCCTTCATCACATTCAAAGCCCAGCAGGGCGATGCCTGACGGCACGGGTGCAAAGTGTTCGCGCTGCTTTATGGTCTGGAAGAGACGTTTCGCGGTGCTGGATTCGGCGCTGTCGTCACGACCCTGCCAGACCTGCCGGGAAACGGGATGCCACAATTTCATGCTACCTGCCCCCGAAACACGCGTTGATATAAAGGATTCCGCCCCGGCTCGTAAACCATCTCAACCGGATGATTCGCCTCCCAGACGACGAAATCAGCCACATAACCGGGCTTTAATTGCCCGTGCGTCGCGCCACGACCTAGCGCCTGCGCCGCATGCCGCGTCACGCCAGCCCAGGCCTCTTCCGGCGTGAGGCCAAACTGGACGCAGGCCATGTTCATTGCCAGATGCAGGCTGGCAAACGGGCTGGTGCCCGGGTTGTAGTCGGTAGCCACCGCCATCGGCACGCCCTGTTCTCTGAGCTGCTCCACCGGTGGACGCTGGCGCTCCTGAAGAAAATAGAACGCGCCGGGGAGCAATACCGCCACCGTGCCGCTTTGCGCCATCGCCTGAATACCTGAATCATCGAGATACTCAATATGATCGGCCGACAGCCCTTTATACTGGCTGACCAGCGCCGCGCCGCCCAGATTCGACAGTTGCTCTACATGCCCTTTAACCGGTATCCCGAGCGCGGCGGCGGCCCGGAACAGGCGCTCGGTTTGCACCGGGGTAAAGCCGACGTTTTCACAAAACACGTCCACCGCTTCAAATAACTCTTTTTGCCACAGCGTGGGCATGATCTGCTCACAGACCAGCGTGAGATAGGCATCCGGATCCTGTCGGTACTCGGCAGGAACGGCGTGCGCGGCCAGCAGCGTCGGGCTGATATCGACCAGATTGTTCAGGCTGAGCTGGCGGGCAACCAGCAGCATTTTCTCTTCGGCCTGGGCATTCAGTCCGTATCCCGATTTGATTTCAACGGTCGTTACGCCTTCATTCATCAGCCGCTGGAGCCGCTGCTGTGCCACCGTCAGGAGCATTTCCGGCGAACTGTTGCGGGTCGCCGTGACCGTGGCGTTAATACCGCCGCCCTGCGCGCTGATGGTCTGATACGACACGCCGTTAAGCCGTTGTTCCCATTCCGCTGCGCGATCGCCGCCGAACACCAGATGGGTGTGGCAATCGATCAGGCCGGGAGTAACCAGACGCCCGTCGAGATCGACACACTGACGATGCCCGGAGGGGATCTCGGCTTCAGGAATAACGGCCGCAATCGTCTGGCCGCGCACGACGAGGGCATGTTGTTCTTTCAGACCATAGGGTTCCGGCTCACCTGTTGCCAGGGTCGCCAGTCGCGCATTTCGCCATATCACATCATCGGGATGAAGCTGCTGCATGTGCCTTCCGCTTGTCATGGGTTGTATAGACATTTATTTTCATCTGTCACCTGCTGTCAACCGCCTTGCAGGAAAATGTTATTTATTTGTGATGACTTTCCCGTCGCCTGCGGGCAAAAATGCAACTTTTCCCGTTTTTATCTTCCCGTTTCGCTCAACTTAGTATAAAAAAGCAGGCTATTTCGTCTATTCAGATAAGACTTGCATACCCAGGAGCATTACCTTGAATATTTCCAGGATTTCCCGTCTGGCGTTGGCACTCGCCTTTGGCGTGACTTTATCCGCTTGCAGTTCAACACCACCGGATCAGCAACCATCTGAGCAGGTTGCTCCGGGCACCGCTTCCCGTCCGATCCTGTCAGCGGCTGAAGCGAAGAACTTCACCCGTGCGCACTATTTCTCGGCGATGGATCCCAATGCAGCCCCATGGACGCCTTCTTCTATTAACCTGCCGAAACAGCCAGACTTCGTTGTCGGCCCGGCCGGAGCAGAGGGCGTTACGCACACCTCAATTCAGGCAGCTGTTGATGCCGCAATCACCAAACACAGCGCATCTCGTCAGTACATTGCCATCCTGCCGGGTGAATACGAAGGAACCGTTTATGTTCCGGCTGCACCGGGAAGCATTACGCTTTACGGACTTGGCGAAAAAGCGGTCGACGTGAAAATTGGCCTGGCGATTGATTCAGAGATCGACAGCACCACCTGGCGCCATCTGGTGAACCCGGCCGGTAAATACATGCCAGGTAAACCGGCGTGGTATATGTTTGATAACTGCCAGCGCAAACGTGCCGCCACCATTGGCGTGATGTGCTCGGCGGTATTCTGGTCACAGAACAATGGCCTGCAATTGCAGAACCTGACCATTCAGAACACCCTGGGCGACAGCGTTGACGCAGGTAATCACCAGGCCGTGGCGCTGCGTAGCGATGGCGACAAGGTACAGATTAACAACGTCAATATCCTGGGCCGCCAGAATACCTTCTTCGTGACCAACAGCGGCGTGCAGAATACCCTTCAGAACAATCGTCTGACGCGTACTCTGGTCACCAACAGCTACATTGAAGGCGACGTGGATATGGTCTCCGGTCGCGGCGCGGTGGTGTTTGATAACACCGACTTCCGCGTGGTGAATTCACGTACGCAGCAGGAAGGTTACGTCTTTGCCCCAGCCACGCAGTCCAATCTGTTCTATGGCTTCCTGGCCGTGAATAGCCGCTTTACTGCTGCTGGCGATGGCGTGGCGCAGCTTGGCCGCTCTCTGGACGTGGACTCCGCCACTAACGGCCAGGTCGTGATCCGCGACAGCGTGATTAACGAAGGCTTTAACATGGCGAAACCGTGGGCGGATGCGGCGATCTCGAAACGTCCTTTCTCCGGCAACATCGGCACGGTGGATGATAAAGACAACGTGCAGCGTAACCTGAACGACGCTAACTTCAACCGCATGTGGGAATACAACAACCGCGGTCTGGGTAGCAAGGTGGTTGCTGAACCGAAGCAGTAAAATGCCTGCTGCCGGGTGGCGGCTACGCCTTACCCGGCCTACCTCATGCATTAACCACGCATAAAAAAACCTCGCATGTGCGAGGTTTTTTTTCGTCTACGGATCAGTGAGCGTTAATTACAACCCACATCGGCCCTTGTCCGACCGCATAGCGTCCTTTCTCTTCCAGTAGACCCTGCACGCCTTTGATTTCATAGAGCGCGATGTGGTGGGATTTCTGCCCCGCAGCAATCAGGTATTTGCCGCTGTGATCGACATTAAAGCCGCGCGGCTGGGTTTCTGTCGGCTGGAAGCCCTCAACTGCCAGAACGCTGCCGTCTTCTGAGACGCTGAAGACGGTGATCAGACTGGAGGTACGGTCACAGGCATACAGGTGGCGGCCATCCGGCGTGATGTGAATGTCTGCCGCCCAGCGTGTGTCGGAGAAATCAGCTGGCATCATGTCCAGCGTCTGTACGCACTCGATCTGCCCGTTAGGATCGTTCAGCTCCCAGACATCTACCGAGCTGTTCAGCTCGTTAACGACATAGGCATACTGCTGATTCGGGTGGAAGACCATATGGCGCGGGCCTGCGCCTTCCACGGTGGTGACTTCCGCCGGGCTCTGCGCGACCAGATGACCGTCATCGCTCAGGGTAAACAGGCAGATGCGATCCTGCTTCAGCGCTGGCACCCACAGCGTGCGGTTATCCGGCGAAATGTTGGCGGAGTGGCAACCTTCAAGCCCTTCTACCACGTCGACGGTTTCAACGGGAATACCGTCTTCCAGGCGGGTGACGCTCACGCAGCCTGCATTGTAGGAGCCGCTGAAGATAAAGTTGCCTTTATGGTCGGTAGAAATATGGGTCGGGCTGCCCGGCAGCGGCGCTTCTGCGGTATAGGTCAGCGCGCCGTCATCCGGGGAGATGCGGTATGCGAGTACGCGGAATTCCGGGCGTACCCCGACATAAAGAAAACGTTTATCCGGGCTGACGACCATCGGCTGCACCTGGCCTGGCACATCAACAACCTGAACCAGCGTAAGCGAACCTTCTGTATTCAAACGCCAGACATGGATCTGCTGACTTTCAGGACTGGCGGTATAAACGGTTTGTTTCATGAATACTCCTGATTATTTTTAACGGTGAATGCTGAATTGTAGTCCGGGATTTTGCAGGGTTCCGCTCTCGGTGTACCATCCCGACAGACCTTAAATTCAACATTAACCCGGAAGAAAAAATGACCTCGCGAGTGATTGCCCTGGATTTAGACGGAACACTGCTTACCCCTCAGAAAACCCTGCTCCCCTCTTCTCTTGAGGCCCTCAAACGAGCCCGGGAAGCGGGGTATCAACTTCTCATCGTAACGGGTCGACATCACGTAGCCATTCATCCTTTTTATCAGGCACTGGGCTTAGATACACCTGCAATTTGTTGTAATGGCACTTATTTGTATGATTATCAGGCAAAAAAGGTTTTAACCTCTGATCCGCTTCCCGTTCCGCAGGCGCTGCAATTGATTGATTTACTGGATGAGCACGCGATTCACGGCCTAATGTATGTGGATAACGCCATGCTGTATGAACGCCCTACCGGCCATGTGATCCGCACCAGCAACTGGGCCCTGTCTTTGCCGGAAGCGCAGCGACCGGTGTTCACTCAGGTTTCCTCCCTGCGCCAGGCGGCGGAAGACGTCCAGGCAATCTGGAAATTTGCCCTGACCGATGAAGACACCGCCAAACTGAACACCTTCGCAAAACATGTCGAGCATACGCTGGGTCTGGAATGTGAATGGTCCTGGCACGATCAGGTGGATATCGCCCGTAAAGGCAACAGCAAAGGAAAGCGTTTGACCCAGTTCGTTGAGTCACAGGGCTGGTCAATGCAGGACGTGATTGCCTTCGGCGATAACTATAACGACATCAGCATGCTGGAAGCGGCCGGAACGGGCGTGGCGATGGGCAACGCCGATGATGCGGTGAAAGCGCGTGCTAACGTGGTGATTGGCGATAACACCACCGACAGCATCGCGCAGTATATTTATACCCACCTGCTGTAATCAGGCGGTGATAGAGACGCTCTTGATTTGCGCGTAAAGCCACAGGCCAGGCTTGATGCCTAACTCATCCCTGGCCCACGGGCTGATGCGCGCCCACAGCGTTCTGTTGCCCACTTCCAGTTGCACTTCTACCTGGCCGTTATCATCAAAACACTGCGCCACTTTTGCGCGCAAAATATTGCGGATACTGGTTTGCAGCGGCGGTTGCAGCACCAGGGAGACATCCGACGCCTGAATGCGGATCCGTAACGTGGACTGAATCGGCGTATCGATTTTATTCACCCACAAATGCTGGTCACCCAGCGCCAGCGCGGTCATCGCATAATGTGGATGGTGCTCCAGCACGCTCACCTTCAGAATGCTGCTCTGCTGCTCCTTTGGCAGCCACGGATGCATAACGCTGCTGCCCCATACCTCTTCCAGATTGCCGAATGCCTTCACCCTGCCCGCCTCCAGCACCAGCACTTTGTCGGCCAGATGTAAGATCTCATCCAGCGAATGGCTGACGTACAGCATGGGCACGTTGATTTCCCGCGCCAGACGTTGCAGATACGGCAGCAACTCGCGCTTGCGCGGAATATCCAGCGAGGCCAGCGGCTCATCCAGCAGCAACAATTCCGGCGCGGTTAACAGGGCGCGGCCAATCGCCACGCGCTGTTTTTCACCACCCGACAGCGAAGAAGGGAGACGATCGAGCAGCGGTTCGATGCCCAGCAGCGCCACCAGCTTATCGAACTGTCCGGCCATGCTTTTTGCCATGCCATAGCGCAGATTTCCGCGCACGCTGTAGTGCGGAAACAGGCGCGCATCCTGAAACACATAGCCGATGCGGCGCTTATCCGGTGACAGGCAGACCTTCTTCTCCGCGTCGTTTAAGACGCGGTTATTTAACACAATACGGCCAGACTGGGGACGCGTCAGGCCGCTAATCGCATTAATCAGCGACGTTTTCCCTGCCCCGGAAACGCCAAAAATGGCGGTGATACCGCTGGCAGGCAGCGTTTCGTTAAGCGTCAGAGTGTGGCTGCCCAGGGTTTGCGTAAAGTTGAGTTCCAGCATCACGGTTTCCCCATCCGTTCACGGCTGAGGCGCGCCAGCCATTCAGACACCAGCAGCGAGACCAGGGCGAGTACAATCGAAATAATACACAGCCGGGCCGCCGCACCTTCGCCACCCGGGGTTTGAATCAGGGTATACATGGCCGACGGGATGGTCCGCGTCTCGCCGGGAATGTTGGACACAAAGGTGATGGTCGCGCCGAACTCACCCAGTGAGCGGGCGAAGGCTAACACCGTACCGACGATAATGCCCGGTAAGGTGAGCGGAAGCGTAATGGTCAGGAATACCCGCCAGCGGCCTGCACCCAACGTGCGGGCGGCCTGCTCTAGCCGGATATCCACCCCTTCCAGCGCCAGGCGGATAGCGCGCACCATTAGCGGGAAGGACATTACTGCCGCGGCCAGAACCGCGCCGCGCCAGCTGAAAGCAAAGGTCAGGCCGAACCAGTCGTACAGCCATTCGCCGATAAAACCGCGTCGCCCCATGGAGATCAGCAGCAGATAGCCGACCACCACAGGCGGTAACACGAGCGGAAGATGGAGAACACTGTCAAGCAGGGCTTTGCCTGGAAACTTCACGCGAACCAGTAACCAGGCAAAGAACACCCCAAAGGGCAAACTCAGCGCAACCGCCAGGGAAGAGACTTTCAGGCTCAGCAGCACGGCCTGCCATTCAGGTTCGGTCAATATCATTCGTGAGTCGTAAATCCGTAACGTTTAAAGATAGCGGACGCTTCAGGCCCCTTCAGGTAGTCAACGAAGGCCGTCACGGTCGCATTTTTATGTCCATCAACTATCGCAACAGGATATTCTACTTTCTTATGCGAGTCTTCCGGGAAGGTACCGACCACCTTCACACCTTTACTGGCGACGGCATCGGAGCCGTAAACGATCCCGAGTGGGGCTTCGTTACGCTCCACCAACGCCAGCGCGCCGCGCACATCTTCTGCGGGAGCCAGCTTCGGCGATAAGGTCTCCCATGCGCCCAGTTTTTGTAGCGCTTCTTTCGCATAAATCCCGGCAGGGACATGCTCCGGATCGCCTACCGCCAGACGGCCACCGTTGAGCAGACGGGTCCAGTCCGTCTGTTTGTTGATGGCGATGTCGCCCTGCTTACTGTTTGCGGGCGCGACCACCACCAGGCTATTTCCCAGCAGGGTTTCGCGGCTAGCCGTATCAACAGATTTTTTCTCCACCGCGTAGTCCATCCATTTCTGATCGGCAGAGATGAACAGATCAGCCGGAGCCCCCGCTTCGATCTGGCGGGCCAGCGTGGACGAGGAGGCAAACGACGAAACGACCTCGACGTTTTTCTCTTTTTTGTATACCGCAGCAATATCCTGCATCGCGTTAGTCAGCGACGCCGCCGCAAAGACCGTGATTTTTCCTTCATCCGCCAGCGCGTGGCCGGTGAGTGAGAGAGTCAGCGTTGCCCCTGCGAAAAGGCGTACCCATGAACGTGCCATTTGAAGCTCCTGTGCGTATCGTTATATACAAACAAATATAACGACATATCGCAGGCGTTCCTAGCGCTAAATCGTACCCATTAATGCGTAAACTCAAGGAACGTTGTAAAAGATATCGGCGGGAGAGGAATAAACTTGAGAGCAAAACGCCCGGGCTGGCCGGGCGTTTTGGAGGAAATCATTGCTGCTTTTTAGGCTGGTCACGACGATGACCAATGTTCGAAAAGACGTTGAACACTTCACCCAGGCCGTAGATGGCACCGAGGATGATAGCCATCACTACTGGCACCATGATTACCGCGAATACCAGACTTTTCAACAACTCTAACATGGTTTTCTCCAGATCTTGTGAACGGCTTATTCTACCCTGAAAAGTAAGAAAAACATCCCCTTTTGTGCGGTGCGCTTTCCGCACCCGGACATTTGGGTCACAATAACCTTTTTGCCGGGACATTGTTATGCAGGCCGAAATTCTCCTCACCCTACGACTTCAGCAGAAGCTTTTCGCCGATCCGCGACGCATCGCCCTGTTAAAACAAATAGAACAAACTGGCTCGATTAGCCAGGGAGCCAAAAACGCCGGCATCAGCTATAAAAGCGCCTGGGATGCGATTAACGACATGAACACCCTGAGCGAACAAACGCTGGTAGAGCGCGCCACCGGCGGAAAAGGCGGCGGCGGCGCCGTGTTGACGCGTTACGGGCAACGCCTGATCCAGCTCTATGACTTACTGGCGCAGATCCAGCAAAAAGCATTTGATGTGCTGAGCGATGACGACAACCTGCCGCTGGACAGCCTGCTGGGCGCCATCTCCCGTTTCTCTTTGCAGACCAGCGCCCGCAACCAATGGTTTGGTACGGTGACGGGGCGCGATCATTCGCAGGTGCAGGAGCATATTGAGATCCTGCTCGCGGACGGCACAACGCGCCTGAAAGCCGCCATCACCGCGCAAAGCGGTCAACGCCTCGGGCTGAACGAAGGTCAGGAAGTGCTGGTATTACTCAAAGCGCCCTGGATCAGCATCACGCTTAACCCTGAGCAGGCCGCCGAGGCCGACAACCAGCTACGCGGGCGTATCAGCCACATCGAGCGCGGCGCAGAACAGTGTGAAGTGCTGATGACCCTGCCGGATGGACAGTCGCTCTGCGCCACCGTTCCGGTGAACGACGCGACCGAATTAGATGAAGGTGCTGTGGTGACCGCATATTTCAATGCAGACCGGGTAATTATCGCCACATTGTGCTAAGCGCATTGACAACCCCACCAACACTGAGTATCCCTGACATCTGTTGCTGCAAAAAATGGGATAACACATGTCATCATTGCATATTTCGCAAGGCACGTTTCGTCTTAGCGATACCCGTACCTTATCGCTGCCAGAGTTAACCCTTCGCGCCGGAGAAAGCTGGGCGTTTGTGGGCACGAACGGCAGCGGAAAATCGGCGCTGGCCCGCGCCCTGTCGGGTGAATTAACCCAGCTGAAGGGTGAGCGTCAGTGCACCTTTACCCGGCTGACGCGCCTTTCCTTTGAACAGCTGCAAAAGCTGGTCAGCGATGAGTGGCAGCGTAACAATACCGATTTGCTCAGCCCCGGCGAAGAAGATACCGGCCGCACGACGGCGGACATTATCCAGGATGAGATAAAAGATCCTGCCCGCTGTCAGCAGCTGGCGGAGCAATTTGGCATTACCGCCCTGCTTAACCGCCGCTTTAAATATCTCTCTACCGGCGAGACGCGCAAAACGCTGCTGTGTCAGGCGCTGATGAGCGAGCCGGAACTCCTGATTCTGGATGAACCGTTTGACGGACTGGATGTGCAGTCCCGCGCGCAGCTGGCAGCGTTGCTGGCGTCGCTTAACCAGCAGGGATACACCCTTGTGCTGGTCCTTAACCGCTTTGATGAGATCCCGGATTTCGTACATTACGCGGGCGTGCTGGCGGACTGTAGCCTGACCGAAACCGGCGAGAAAGCCGTACTGCTCCGGCAGGCGCTAATTGCACAGCTGGCCCACAGCGAGAAACTGGACGGTATTGCGCTGCCGGAGCCGGATGCCCCTTCGGCACGCCACGGGCTGGATCCTGACCAGCCGCGCATTGTGCTGCGCGATGGGGTGGTTGCTTACGACGATCGCCCTATTCTTAATCATCTCAGCTGGACGGTTAATCCTGGTGAGCACTGGCAGATCGTCGGCCCCAACGGGGCGGGTAAATCCACGCTGCTCAGCCTGATCACTGGCGATCACCCGCAGGGTTACAGCAACGATTTGACCCTCTTCGGCCGCCGCCGCGGCAGCGGGGAAACCATCTGGGATATCAAAAAGCATATCGGTTATGTCAGCAGCAGCCTGCATCTGGACTACCGGGTGAGCACTACGGTGCGAAACGTGATCCTCTCTGGCTTCTTCGACTCCATTGGTATTTATCAGGCGGTATCCGACAAGCAGCACAAGCTGGCGCAGCAGTGGCTGGATATTCTGGGTATGGACAACCGGGTAGCCGATGCGCCATTCCACAGCCTGTCGTGGGGGCAGCAGCGGCTGGCATTGATCGTCCGCGCGCTGGTTAAGCATCCTACGCTGCTGATTCTTGATGAACCGTTGCAGGGGCTGGATCCCCTCAACCGTCAGCTGATCCGCCGCTTTGTGGATGTCCTGATTAGCGAAGGTGAAACCCAGCTGCTGTTTGTCTCCCACCATGCTGAGGATGCCCCGTCCTGCATCACCCATCGGCTGGAATTTGTACCTGACGGCGAGCATTACCGCTACCTGCTGAGCAAAATCGATTAACGCGTGGAGGGCGCTGCCCTCCGCTTTTCAGACAACCTGCAACAATACATCTCTATCTCTTTGATCTACAATGCACTCAGTCTGTGAAAAAGCGCCTGTGAAAACCAGTGTAAACGATACCACTATTTTATCCCATGTCACACTTTTCGCGTCTCTGATATGCTATGGTTAATTCATACCATAAGCCTAATGGAGCGAAATATGCGAGTTCTGGTAACAGGTGGTAGCGGTTACATAGGAAGTCATACCTGCGTACAACTTCTGCAAAGCGGCCACGATGTCGTCATTCTTGATAACCTGTGCAACAGTAAGCGCAGCGTGCTGCCGGTCATTGAACGCCTTGCGGGTAAACAGCCGACTTTCGTGGAAGGCGATATCCGCAATGAAGCATTGATGACTGAAATCCTTCACGATCACGCGATTGAAACCGTTATCCACTTCGCGGGCCTGAAAGCGGTGGGCGAATCGGTAGCAAAACCGCTTGAGTACTACGACAACAACGTCAACGGTACCCTGCGTCTGATCTCCGCCATGCGTGCGGCGAACGTTAAAAACTTTATCTTCAGCTCTTCCGCGACCGTCTACGGCGATCAGCCAAAAATTCCTTACGTTGAAAGCTTCCCGACCGGTACGCCGCAAAGCCCGTATGGCAAAAGCAAGCTGATGGTAGAGCAGATTCTGACCGACCTGCAAAAAGCCCAGCCTGAGTGGAGCATCGCGCTGCTGCGCTACTTCAACCCGGTTGGCGCGCATCCGTCAGGCGACATGGGTGAAGATCCGCAGGGCATTCCAAATAACCTGATGCCGTATATCGCGCAGGTTGCCGTAGGGCGTCGCGACTCCCTGGCGATTTTTGGTAACGATTATCCCACCGAAGACGGCACCGGCGTGCGCGATTACATTCACGTGATGGATCTGGCCGACGGCCACGTGGCGGCGATGCAGCAGCTGGCGGATAAACCGGGCGTGCATATTTACAACCTCGGCGCCGGCGTCGGCAGCAGCGTGCTGGATGTGGTGAATGCCTTCAGTAAAGCCTGCGGCAAGCCAGTGAAGTATCACTTCGCGCCGCGTCGTGATGGCGACCTCCCGGCTTACTGGGCCGATGCCACCAAAGCGGATAAAGAGCTTAACTGGCGTGTTACCCGCACGCTTGATGAAATGGCACAGGATACCTGGCACTGGCAGTCACGCCATCCGCAGGGTTATCCGGATTAAGGATTTGTCATGACACAATTCAATCCCGTCGATCACCCGCATCGTCGTTTTAACCCGCTCAGCGGGCAATGGATTTTAGTTTCACCGCATCGCGCCAAGCGCCCCTGGCAGGGGGCGCAAGAGACGCCTGCCAAACAGACGCTGCCGCAGCACGATCCGGACTGCTTCCTCTGTCCGGGCAACACGCGCGTGACGGGCGATACAAACCCGAACTACAAGGGCACCTTCGTTTTCACTAACGATTTTGCGGCGCTGATGACCGACACGCCGGACGCGCCGGAAAACCACGACCCGCTGATGCGCTGTGAAAGCGCCCGCGGCACCAGCCGCGTGATCTGCTTCTCTCCCGATCACAGCAAAACGCTGCCGGAGCTGAGCGTTGAGGCGCTGAAAGAGGTGGTCAGCACCTGGCAGGCGCAAACGGCGGAGCTGGGCCAGACCTATCCGTGGGTGCAGGTATTTGAAAATAAAGGCGCGGCGATGGGCTGCTCTAACCCGCATCCGCACGGCCAGATCTGGGCGAACAGCTTCCTGCCGAACGAAGCCGAACGTGAAGACCGGCTGCAAAAAGCCTATTTCGCCCAGGACGGTTCGCCGATGCTGGTGGATTACACCCAGCGTGAACTGGCGGACGGCAGCCGCACTGTGGTGGAAACCGAGCACTGGCTTGCGGTAGTCCCTTACTGGGCGGCGTGGCCGTTTGAAACGCTGCTGCTGCCAAAGGCCCATGTTCAGCGTATTACGGACCTCAGCGACGCCCAGCGAGACGACCTTGCCCTGGCGCTGAAAAAACTGACCAGCCGCTACGACAACCTGTTCCAGTGTTCCTTCCCCTACTCCATGGGCTGGCACGGTGCGCCGTTTAACGGCGAAGAGAATCAACACTGGCAGTTACATGCACACTTCTATCCGCCGCTGCTGCGTTCTGCGACGGTACGTAAATTCATGGTGGGCTATGAAATGCTGGCGGAAACCCAGCGCGACCTGACGGCGGAACAGGCGGCAGAACGCCTGCGTGCCGTTAGCGACGTCCATTACCGCGAATCAGGAGTTTAAAAATGAGTCTGAAAGATAAAACACAATCCCTGTTTGCTGAAAAATTTGGCTACCCTGCCACCCATATTATCCAGGCGCCAGGCCGCGTTAATCTGATCGGCGAGCACACCGACTATAACGACGGTTTTGTCCTGCCGTGTGCCATCGACTACCAGACGGTGATCGCCTGCACGAAACGTTCAGATCGTAACGTGCGAGTGATCGCCGCGGATTACGGCAACGAAATTGACGAATTTTCCCTTGATGCGCCGATCGTGACCCACGACAGCCAGCAGTGGTCGAACTATGTTCGCGGCGTGGTGAAGCATCTTCTGAAGCGTAACAAGAATTTCGGCGGGGCCGATCTGGTGATCAGCGGCAACGTGCCGCAAGGGGCGGGATTAAGCTCTTCCGCATCGCTGGAAGTGGCGGTCGGCACCGTGTTCCAGCAGCTTTATCATCTGCCGCTGGACGGGGCGCAGATCGCCCTCAACGGTCAGGAAGCGGAAAACCAGTTCGTGGGCTGCAACTGCGGCATTATGGATCAGCTGATTTCCGCGCTGGGCAAGAAAGAACATGCTTTGCTGATTGACTGCCGCTCCCTCGGGACCAAAGCGGTTCCACTGCCAAAAGGTGCGGCTGTGGTGATCATCAACAGCAACTTCAAACGCACCCTGGTGGGGAGCGAGTACAACACCCGCCGCGAGCAGTGTGAAACCGGCGCGCGCTTCTTCCAGCAGCCAGCCCTGCGTGATGTCTCACTTGACGAATTTAACAAGGTTGCCCACGAACTGGATCCGGTTGTCACTAAGCGCGTGCGTCACGTGCTGACGGAAAATGCCCGTACCGTAGAAGCCGCCTCCGCGCTGGCGAAAGGTGACCTGAAACGGATGGGCGAGCTGATGGCCGAATCGCATGCCTCCATGCGCGACGATTTCGAAATCACCGTGCCACAAATCGACACCCTGGTTGAAATTGTGAAAGCCACGATTGGCGACAAAGGCGGCGTGCGTATGACCGGGGGGGGATTTGGCGGCTGTGTCGTCGCCCTGGTGCCGGAAGAGATGGTCCCTGCCATTCAGGACGCGGTGGCTAAACAGTACGAAGCCAGAACGGGCATCAAAGAAACTTTCTATGTCTGCAAAGCATCACAAGGAGCCGGACAGTGCTAAACGAAACACCTACTCTCGCACCGGATGGTCTGCCGTATCGCCTGTTGACCCTGCGCAACAGCGCCGGGATGGTGGTTACGCTGATGGACTGGGGCGCAACGTTACTTTCTGCCCGCGTACCAATGCCTGACGGCAGCGTGCGCGAAACCCTGCTCGGCTGCGCATCGCCCGAGCAGTATATCGAGCAGACCGCTTTTCTGGGCGCATCCATAGGCCGCTACGCCAACCGCATCGCCAGAAGCCGGTTTACGCTGGACGGCGTAACCTATTCCCTGCTTGCCAGCCAGGGTGAAAATCAGTTGCACGGCGGCCCCGAAGGGTTTGATAAACGTCGCTGGAAGATTGTGCAGCAAAATGACGGTGAGGTCTGGTTCTCTCTGGACTCCCTCGACGGAGACCAGGGCTTCCCGGGCAATCTCACCGCAACCGCACGCTTTACCCTGACCGAAGATAATCGTATCGCCATTGAGTACCGCGCGACCGTCGACAAGCCGTGTCCGGTCAACCTGACTAACCACGCCTATTTCAACCTTGACGGCAATCAGACCGATGTCCGCAGCCACAAACTCCAGATCCTGGCGGACGCGTATCTGCCGGTCGATGAGATGGGGATCCCTTATCAGGGGCTGAAACCGGTAAGCGGTAATAGCTTTGATTTCCGTCAGCCGAAAACCATCGCCCAGGATTTCCTGAGTGATGACGATCAGCGCAAGGTGAAAGGCTACGACCACGCTTTCCTGTTGCAGGCGAAAGGCGATCTTTCTCAACCTGCCGCACAGGTCTGGTCTGCGGATGAGAAGTTACAGATGACGGTCTACACCACCGCCCCTGCCCTGCAGTTCTACTCCGGTAACTACCTGGAGGGGACCACGGCGCGTGAACATAACGACTACGCCGCCTGGCAAGGTCTGGCGCTGGAGAGCGAGTTCCTGCCGGACAGTCCTAACCATCCTGAATGGCCGCAGCCTGACTGTGTGCTGCGTCCGGGTGAAGAGTACGTAAGCGTCACAGAGTATCATTTCATTCCGCGCGCATAATGTCCGGCGGCGCTACGCGTGCACGGGCCTACGAATGTAGGCCGAATAAGCGAAGCGCCATCCGGCAAAAAGCCTGGCCCTCACCGCGAGGGCTTTTTTCTGCTCAGCTTGCTGAAAATAGCGGCGATCGCAGACAAAATCATAACCCTGGATTCACATGCATCTTACACTCTCGAACTATTTTCGCTATGGTTAGGGTTAAGCGTTGCTGCTGGCACAGTCACGGCAATATAATGAGAATTGTTATCATTCAAAATGCTTGAGGAGTAAGAAATGGCTAATACTAAGCTTGTCCTGGTGCGCCACGGCGAAAGCCAGTGGAACAACGAAAACCGCTTCACCGGTTGGTATGACGTTGATCTGTCCGAGAAAGGCGTGAGCGAAGCAAAAGCGGCAGGTAAGCTGCTGAAAGAAGAAGGCTTCACCTTTGACTTTGCTTACACCTCTGTGCTGAAACGTGCCATCCACACCCTGTGGAACATTCTGGACGAGCTGGATCAGGCCTGGCTGCCGGTTGAGAAATCCTGGAAACTGAACGAGCGTCACTACGGTGCGCTGCAAGGTCTGAACAAAGCAGAAACCGCAGAAAAATACGGTGACGAGCAGGTTAAGCAGTGGCGTCGTGGTTTTGCGGTCACGCCTCCAGAGCTGAGCAAAGATGACGAGCGCTACCCGGGCCACGATCCGCGTTACGCGAAGCTGACTGAGGCTGAACTGCCGCAGACCGAAAGCCTGGCGCTGACCATCGACCGCGTTGTGCCTTACTGGAACGAAACCATTCTGCCACGCCTGAAAAGCGGCGAGCGCGTCATTATCGCTGCTCACGGTAACTCCCTGCGTGCGCTGGTGAAATACCTGGACAACATGGGTGAAGATGAAATCCTCGAGCTGAACATCCCTACCGGCGTGCCGCTGGTGTACGAGTTCGACGAAAACTTCAAGCCAGTTAAACATTACTACCTGGGTAACGCCGACGAAATCGCTGCAAAAGCGGCGGCCGTGGCGAACCAGGGTAAAGCGAAGTAATTTTCGCCGGACATAAAAAAAGCGTGGAGCAATCCACGCTTTTTTATTGCCCGCGATAAACTTAACCGCGACGCGCTTTTACCGCATCCGCCAGCTGACGCAGGATCGCATCGGTATCATCCCAGCCAATGCAGGCATCCGTCACGCTCTTACCGTAGACCAGCGGCTCGCTGCCCTCCAGATTCTGATTGCCTTCCACCAGATGGCTCTCAATCATCACCCCAATCACTGCGCGTTCACCGTTGGCGATTTGCTGACAAACGTCTGCACCAACTTCCATCTGCTTTTTGAACTGTTTGCTTGAGTTCGCATGGCTGAAATCGATCATGATCTGCGGCGCCAGTCCCGCTTTCTCCAGACCCGCCTTCACTTCCGCCACGTGTTTTGCGCTGTAGTTAGGCTCTTTACCGCCGCGCAGAATGATATGGCAATCGCCATTACCGCTGGTATTCACGATAGCCGAGTGGCCCCACTTAGTCACCGACAGGAAGCAGTGCGGCGCGCCAGCCGCATTGATGGCATCAATAGCGACTTTGATGGTGCCATCAGTGCCGTTTTTGAAACCCACCGGGCATGACAGGCCAGACGCCAGCTCACGGTGAACCTGCGATTCAGTCGTACGCGCACCAATAGCGCCCCAGCTCATCAGGTCAGCCAGATACTGCGGGGTGATCATATCGAGGAATTCTCCGGCAGCAGGCAGCCCGCTGTCGTTAATCTCCAGCAGCAGCTTACGCGCAATACGCAGGCCGTCGTTGATCTGGAAACTGTTGTCCATGTGCGGATCGTTGATCAACCCTTTCCAGCCCACGGTGGTACGCGGTTTTTCGAAATAAACGCGCATCACAATTTCCAGTTCGCCCTTCAGCTCTTCGCGCAGGGTGAGCAGACGTGACGCGTACTCTTTGGCCGCAGCAGGATCGTGAATGGAGCACGGTCCGATGACCACCAGAAGACGATCGTCGCTACCTTTCAGGATCTTGTGGATCGCCTTGCGGGCATGAGACACCGTGTTGGCGGCATTTTCGGTGGCGGGGAATTTTTCAAGGAGCGCTACGGGAGGTAATAACTCATTGATCTCTTTAATGCGTAAATCGTCGTTCTGATAATTCATCTTCTTTCCGGCTCTGCCATATCTTTAGTAATGAAAGCAATGCTTTCAATCTAACTTGTCGGTCACGAAGTGTAAACGGGCTTTTACACTTCGCGCAGATAATTCCTGGAATTCGCCTAAAATACGCAACAAAATAGCGAAAAATGAGATCTCGCCTAAGCTTTTTACTTGTAACGACTGTTTTTAAATATTTATACGCGATTCCATCCTGACATAATTCAGGAATCTGGGATCTTTCGCCACTGAACAAGATGCACTGTTGGAGAATGTTATCCAGCGTAACGATAAGAACAGGAGCACCATGATGAAAATGACGAAACTGACTACGCTTTTCCTGACGGCAACCCTTACCCTGGCAAGCGGTAGCGTACTGGCAGCCGATACAGGCTCCTCCGGCAGCAACGGCGACGCAAATGCCGCTGCCGAAGCGGGCCAGGTTGCGCCGGATGCAAAACAGAATATCGCGCCAAATAATGTTGATAACAGTAATATCAACACGGGCAATACCAACACCGGCGGTACGAATACCGGCACGATGAACCATGACGGTATGAGCACTGACGAAGTTCACAAAAACTCAATGTGTAAAGACGGGAAATGCCCGGACCCGAATGACAAAGTGGGCAGCGATGCCAATACCAAAACGGACGGTACTACCCAGTAATCTTCCGTAAGGTAAAAGAGGGAGAGCGAATGCTCTCCTTTTTTATTTAAGCTCTTAAAAACGCTACACTAAAAATAATAATAAATCAGGAACGATACCATGGTGCACTCCCACTCCCATTCCCACTCCACTGGCGATGAAAATGCCAAACGGCTTCTGCTGGCTTTTGGCGTCACTGCCACCTTTATGATTATTGAGGTGACAGGCGGACTGATCTCCGGATCGCTGGCGCTGCTGGCCGATGCCGGGCATATGCTGACCGACGCTGCCGCGCTCCTGTTTGCTCTGCTGGCCGTGCAGTTTGCCCGTCGCCCTCCCAATGCCCGCCACACCTTTGGCTGGCTCAGACTGACCACACTTGCTGCGTTCGTGAATGCGATTGCACTGGTGGTTATTACCATTCTTATCGTCTGGGAGGCGTTTCAGCGCTTTCGTCATCCACAACCGGTAGCCGGAACGACGATGATGGTGATTGCTATTGCCGGGTTGGTCGCCAATATTCTGGCATTCTGGATATTGCACCGAGGCAGCAGCGAAAAAAATCTGAACGTACGGGCCGCGGCGCTTCACGTGCTGGGCGATCTGCTGGGTTCCGTAGGTGCCATCGTCGCCGCGCTGATCATTATGGGTACGGGCTGGACCCCCATCGACCCGATTCTTTCCGTGCTGGTATCGTGCCTTGTATTACGCAGTGCCTGGCGGCTGTTGAAAGAGAGCGTGAATGAACTGCTGGAAGGCGCTCCCACGTCGCTGGATATTGGCGAGCTAAAACGCAATCTGTGTCGTTCCATTCCTGAAGTCCGTAACGTTCACCACGTTCACGTCTGGCTGGTGGGTGAAAAACCGCTTATGACGCTGCACGTTCAGGTTATTCCGCCCCACGATCACGATGCGTTGCTTGAACGTATTCGGCACTTCCTTGAGCATCACTACGAAATTGCGCACTCCACCATCCAGATGGAGTATCAGCCCTGTAACGGGCCAGACTGTCACCTGAACGAGGCGCAGTCCGGCCACTCACACGAGCATCACCATTAGCGGGAAAGCGCACGAGAGCCACGCTCACGCGCGCTGTTGATCCACATGCGGCTACCGTTCAGGGCAATGACGGTCAGCAGCATATACTCCAGCGACATGGCATAAACGCCCTGACGGGCAAAAATCACCACGCTAATCACGTTGATGACCACCCACAGCAGCCAGTTTTCAACGTATTTACGGGTCATCAGGATCATTGCGGCAATCGACAGCACCATCATGCAGGAATCCCAGAACGGGAAGGCATCAGGCTGAAGCTCAGGCATCGTCACGTTTAATCCCAGACCCGACATGGCCGAGACCGCCACGCGCGTCAGGAAGGCAAATACCGGGTCAATAAAGACGGTCATAAAGCCGATTGCCACCACGCAGGCCGCGAGCCAGGCAATGGCTTTTGGCAACGGCAGCCAGCGGATTTGCAGCTCCGCCTCCTGCTGACTGTTTTGCCGCGACCAGGCGTACCAGCCATAGATATTGGCCGCGAAGAAGAACAGCTGCAGAAGCAGGCTGGCGTAGAGCTGGATCTGGAAGAAGATGATCGCAAACAGCGTGACGTTTATCAGCCCGAACGCATAGTTGCTGATCTTCTCAAGGCTGGCCAGCCAGATACAGAGTAAACCGGCCAGCGTACCTACCGCTTCAATCCACGACAGGTCATAGCCGCCCGCACCAATCGGGATATGAACCAGGATGTTCTGTGTGCTAAAAAAATCCATTTTTTCTCCGGGGCGTAATAAGTTAAGTACGTAGTGTAGCCGCAAAATCCAGCATACGGTTAAGCGGAATTAACGCGCCTTCGCGCAGGGCGGCGTCTACGTGGATCTCATGCGCTGCGCCACCGATCTCCAGCCCCTCCGCTATCGCCTTAAGTCCATTCATCGCCATCCACGGGCAGTGCGCGCAGCTTCGACAGGTCGCCCCTTCTCCGGCGGTTGGCGCTTCGAGCAGCTCTTTTTCTGGTACGGCCTGCTGCATTTTATAGAAGATACCGCGATCGGTCGCCACGATGAGCTGCTTGTGCGGCAGGGTTTTTGCCGCGTTTATCAACTGGCTGGTTGAGCCGACTGCGTCCGCCATCTCAACAATCGACTGCGGCGACTCCGGATGCACCAGAATTGCGGCCTGCGGGTATAAGCGTTTCATCCTGGTCAGTGCCTGGGTCTTAAACTCGTCGTGAACGATACAGGCGCCCTGCCAGCACAGTACATCCGCACCGGTCTGTTCTTGTACGTAGTTTCCCAGGTGACGATCGGGCGCCCAGATGATTTTCTCCCCCAGGCTGTCCAGATGTTCAATCAGCTCAACGGCAATACTGGACGTTACTACCCAGTCTGCCCGGGCTTTCACCGCCGCAGACGTATTGGCATAGACCACCACGGTACGGTCAGGGTGGGCATCACAGAAGGCGGTGAACTCATCAATCGGGCAACCGAGGTCAAGAGAACATTCGGCATTCAGCGTAGGCATCAGAATCGTTTTTTCCGGGTTGAGGATTTTTGCCGTTTCACCCATAAAACGAACCCCCGCGACCAGCAGCGTGGAGGCTGAATGCTTAGCACCGAAACGCGCCATCTCCAGGGAGTCTGAGATACAGCCGCCCGTCTCTTCCGCCAGCTGCTGAATTTCCGGGTCGGTGTAGTAATGCGCCACCATCACCGCATCACGCTCTTTAAGGAGGCGCTTGATTTTTTCACGATAGAACTGCTTCTCATCCCGGCTTAGCGGAGCTGGCTTCGGCGGGAAGGGATAGATTGCGGTTTCGGGATCAAACATCACACTCATTATGGCTTCTCGTTTTACTGGCTTAACAATATTGCCTTTGTTTTGCATGAGATAACAAAAATGAGGCAATGGTGTTTTATATACTAAACAAGATAGCGAATTTGAGGGGGAATGTCATCGGGAATTGATGCCGGTAGCATTTGTCGGCTGGTGGCTTCGCCTTACCCGACCAACAAGGCACTGGCGAAAGACAGATAGCAAAAAGGCGCCTTTAGGGCGCCTTTCTACACTGGTGGGTCGTGCAGGATGATTCGGCTTCGCCTCGCCCATCGGGCCGTTGCTAAAGCAACGTTATCCTTCACGTGTAGTATCTGAGTAAGACATTAAAATTGGTGGGTCGTGCAGGATTCGAACCTGCGACCAATTGATTAAAAGTCAACTGCTCTACCAACTGAGCTAACGACCCCTTACGGGATGTACTTCAAATCTATTCAGGCTGGTGGGTCGTGCAGGATTCGAACCTGCGACCAATTGATTAAAAGTCAACTGCTCTACCAACTGAGCTAACGACCCATTCGGGTGTTGCCTGAATTATCACTCGGAACCAATAAAATTGGTGGGTCGTGCAGGATTCGAACCTGCGACCAATTGATTAAAAGTCAACTGCTCTACCAACTGAGCTAACGACCCGAGTGGTGGGTGATGACGGGCTCGAACCGCCGACCCCCTCCGTGTAAAGGAGATGCTCTACCAACTGAGCTAATCACCCACTCTGTACTGCCGGAACTGCTTTAAGTGGTGGGTCGTGCAGGATTCGAACCTGCGACCAATTGATTAAAAGTCAACTGCTCTACCAACTGAGCTAACGACCCACTTTTGCGCTGCTTTCACGTTGTTTGATATCCCGTGGCAACGGCGGCATATATTACTGATTTAAGAATTCTGCGCAACAAAAATTTCGATGAAGATCACTTAACTGCTTAGGAATCATGCTGCACGACCAGAAATAACGCGATTTCTGGTCATGCGATAATCAACCCATCGAACTCAAACGTTTTTGCGCTTGTTTGGCGCCGTCTGTACCCGGGAATTTCGCAACCACCTGCTGATAAACCGCTTTGGCTTTTGCAGTGTCGCCTTTGTCCTGCATGATCACGCCGACTTTATACATCGCATCAGGCGCTTTCGGTGATTTCGGGTAATTTTTCACCACAGAGGCAAAATAAAACGCCGCATCATCCTTTTTACCCTTGTTGTAATTCAACTGACCCAGCCAGTAGTTCGCATTTGGCTGGTAAGTAGAATCAGGGTACTTCTTAACGAAGTTCTGAAACGCAACGATAGCATCGTCCTGGCGCGATTTGTCCTGTACCAGGGCAATGGCCGCGTTATAGTCCGTATTCGCGTCACCGCTCTGTACAGGCGCACCTGACGACGGGGAGGCATCTGCCGCAGGTGCAGGCGTCGCCGCACCGCTTTGATCGCCTGCTGCTGGCTGTGCTGTTGCTCCGCCGCTGTTCAGGCTATCCATCTGCAACAAAATTTGCTTCTGGCGCTCCACAACCTGATTAAGCTGATACTGGCTCTCCTGAATCTGACCACGAAGGGAATCAATATCATTCTGGTTATCGGAAAGCTGCTGCTGGAGTTGAGTTAAAAGTTGGCTGTGAGCGTTAGAAATACGCTCGAGTTGTGTAACCCGGTCTTCTACCGAGCCTGAGCCGACACTACTGATTGGTGCCTGAGCAAAAGCGGCCCAGGGGGCCGCTATTCCAACCAGTAACGACAGACTCATCAGATGATGTCTGAAGTTACTGCTCATGCAATTCTCTTAGTAAACGAGTACGGCACGACGGTTTTTGGAGTAAGCCGCTTCGTCGTGACCCAGTACTGCTGGTTTTTCTTTACCGTAAGAAACGATGGAGATCTGGTCAGCAGAAACGCCTTTACCCTGCAAATACATTTTAACAGCGTTTGCACGACGTTCACCCAGGGAGATGTTGTACTCCGGAGTACCACGTTCGTCCGCGTGACCTTCTACGGTGACTTTGTAAGACGGGTTGCTACGCAGGAAGTTTGCGTGCGCATCCAGCATCGCAGCGAAGTCAGAACGGATGTCGTATTTATCCAGATCGAAGTAAACGATGTTGTTCTGCTGTAACTGCTGCATCTGAAGACGCGCTTGCTCTTCAGAAGACATATTGCCATTGCCGTTAGCGTCCATACCGGTGCCGGCACCCATCATGCCTTCGCCGCTCTGGTCATTGCTTGCGTTCTTGTTAGAAGAACACGCTGCGATTGCCATAACAGGCAGAGCGATCATCAGCCCCTTCAGCACTTTGTTCAGTTGCATTTCTAAGATTCCTTTAGTAATCAATTAATTATTATTACAGATACGGCGACCAGGCAGGTGATTTTACCTGTCCATCAGTTGCCGGAAGACGCGCTTTGAAACGCCCATCTGTAGAAACCAGATTCAGCACGGATCCCATCCCCTGAGAAGAGCTGTAGATTACCATGGTGCCGTTAGGTGCCAGACTTGGCGTTTCATCCAGGAACGTTGACGACAGTATTTGTACGCCTCCCGTTACCAGATCTTGTTTGGCAATGTGCTGCTGACCACCCGCAGTGCTGACCATTACCATTGTTTTACCATCGGCACTGACGTCAGCATCCTGGTTCTGAGAACCTTCCCAGGTAATACGCTGCGCTGCTCCGCCGTTGATATTCACTTTATAAACTTGTGGACGACCCGCCTGGTCGGACGTAAAGGCCAGATTCTGGCTGTCCGGGAACCAGGTTGGTTCAGTGTTATTGCTACGACCATCCGTGACCTGACGGATCTGACCAGAACCAATATCCATTACGTACAGGTTCAGGCTACCGGTTTTAGACAGGGCAAAGGCCAGCTTAGTCCCATCCGGAGAGAACGCAGGTGCACCGTTGTGGCGCGGGAATGAAGCAACCTGGCGCACGGCACCGTTAGACAGCGTCTGAATAACCAGCGCGGAACGGCCGCTCTCGAAGGTCACGTACGCCAGCTTAGAGCCGTCAGGAGACCATGCCGGAGACATAAGCGGCTGTGGAGAACGGTGAACGGTGAACTGGTTGTAGCCATCGTAGTCAGAGACGCGCAGCTCATACGGGAACTGTCCGCCGTTGGTCTGAACCACGTACGCGATACGGGTACGGAACGCACCTTTAATACCGGTCAGCTTCTCGAACACTTCGTCACTCGCCGTATGGCCAGCGTAGCGCAGCCACTGCTTGTTCACTTTATACGTGTTCTGAGCCAGAACGGTACCCGGCGCACCGCCGGTATCAACCAGCTGATACGCAACGTTATAGCCGCCGTCTGGTGCAGGCGTAACCTGACCGACAACTACCGCATCAATACCCAGCGCAGACCATGCAGCAGGCTGAACGTCCTGCGCAGTACCCGGCTGCTGAGGCAGGCGGGAACGATCTAATGGGTTAAATTTACCGCTGTTACGCAGGTCAGCTGCAACAATGCCGCCAATATCTTCAGGCGCAGCGCCCGGGCCTGCCCACTGGAACGGAACGACACCAATCGGACGCGCCGAGTCCACCCCCTGGGTGATCTCGATACGTACTTCTGCGTGCAGTACAGCTGCCCACAGCATTAAAAAACTAACTGCTACACGTAATGCCTGCTTCATCATATCTCCCTTATCTGGGTAACCTTACCCACGATAATTTAGCAGAATGTTAACAAACCCAAATAGACAAAACTACTTATCCTGTTTACGACCATAGACTGTTTTTCATACTTCCGTTAGAAGAGTTGATTACAGCTTAAAGTCCAGTTTGGCATCTTTTATCCTTTCATAAACAGCCTCGCTAGGCGGTTTAGGAATGTTCGCCGATCTGGCTGCGGCCAGCGCAGCCTGACAGAGCGCAGGATCGCCCCCTTCAGACGTCACGCTTTTCAACCTGCCGTCTGGCGCAAGATTGATGTGCAGTACGCATTGCTTGCCCTGATACAGGCCTGCATCAAAGAGTCGGCTCTGAATCGCAACCTGGATCTGTTTGGCATAAGCACTGATATCTGCACCTGTTGCCCCACCGTTGGCTCCGGAGGTACCGCTGTCTTTTGACGGCTGTCCATTTCCTTTCGCCCCACCGCCCGTTTTCGGTGCATTCTTACCGGAACTCAGGTCGCCCAGCAGATCGTCAACTCCTGCGGCTGCGGCAGCTTTCTCAGCGGCAGCGGCCTTTTTAGCAGCGGCTTTTTCGGCTGCTGCTTTCTTATCGGCAGCGGCTTTCTCAGCTGCAGCTTTTTTATCAGCAGCGGCTTTTTCCGCAGCGGCGGCTTTTTCTGCCGCAGCTTTCTCAGCGGCAGCCGCTTTCTTCGCCGCTTCGGCGGCCGCTTTTTTCTCTGCTTCCTGGGCGGCTTTCTTCGCGGCTTCTGCTTCGGCTTTCTTCTGTGCGTCAGCAGCGGCTTTTTTCGCGGCTTCGGCTTCCGCTTTCTTCTTCGCATCAGCAGCGGCTTTCTTCGCGGCTTCTGCTTCGGCCTTCTTCTGCGCGTCAGCAGCGGCTTTTTTCGCTGCTTCTGCGGCTACTTTCGCCTGAGCATCTGCCTGCGCCTTAGCGTCTGCTGCGGCTTTGGCTGCCGCCTCCTCCGCCTGCTTCTGCTGTTCCTGCGCTTTCTTCGCTGCGGCTTCAGCCTGTTTCTGCTGCTCCGCCTGCTCTTTCGCGGCTTCCTGCGCCTGCAAACGCTCTTTCTCAAGCTGCTTCAAACGTTCCTGCTCGGCGGCCTGCTTTTCACGCAGCTCTTCCGCCTGCTGTTGCGCCTGTTTTTCACGCTGCTCTTCAGCGCGTTTTGCGCTCGCCTGCTGCTGTTGCTGACGATTATAGTTCTGCACTACCGCACCGGGATCTACCATGACGGCGTCGATGGATGAGCCTCCACCACCGCCCGATGCATCAATGTGCTCATCGAACGAACTCCAGATCAGCGCTGCAAAAAGAATCACATGCAGCACTGCGGAGACGATTATCGCTCGCTTAAGCTTGTCGTTCTGTTCGGTTGCCTTTGACACTATCGGTTCCCAAAAACTACGCAGATGATCAAATAGGCTGAGTCATTAAGCCAACTGACTTAACGCCCGCGCTATGTAGCAAGTTCAGCGCTTTGATAATTTCATCATATGGTACGTCTTTCGCACCACCGATTAAGAAGACCGTCTTCGGATTTGACTCCAGGCGTCGTTGCGCTTCAGCAATAACCTGCTCGGGCGGAAGCTGATCCATACGATCTTTCTCTACCACCACGCTGTACTGCCCTACGCCGGAAACCTCAATGATGACCGGAGGATCGTCATTGGTGCTTACCGCCTGTGATTCTGTCGCATCCGGCAGATCCACTTCCACGCTCTGGGTGATGATGGGCGCTGTCGCCATAAAGATCAGCAGCAGCACCAGCAGCACGTCCAGTAACGGAACGATATTGATTTCGGACTTGAGCTCGCGACGACCTCGTCCACGCGATCTGGCCATGGTTTACCCCTTGTTGCTCTCGGTGCTGGTAAACGCCTGACGATGCAGAATCGCGGTGAACTCTTCCATAAAGTTGTCGTAGTTCAGTTCCAGTTTATTCACGCGCTGGTTCAGACGGTTGTACGCCATTACCGCCGGAATTGCCGCGAACAGACCGATTGCGGTCGCGATCAGTGCTTCTGCGATACCCGGTGCCACCATCTGCAAGGTTGCCTGCTTCACCGCCCCCAGGGCGATAAAGGCGTGCATGATCCCCCACACCGTACCAAACAGGCCGATATACGGGCTGATGGAGCCAACGGTACCGAGGAAAGGAATATGCGTTTCAAGATTTTCCAGTTCGCGATTCATGGAAATGCGCATCGCACGCGACGCACCTTCTACCACGGCTTCCGGCGCATGGTTGTTAGCACGATGTAAGCGAGCGAACTCTTTGAAACCACTATAAAAAATTTGTTCGGAGCCTGAAAGGTTATCACGGCGTCCCTGGCTTTCCTGATAGAGACGAGAAAGCTCTATACCCGACCAGAACTTATCTTCAAACGCTTCGGCTTCGCGGCCAGCGGCATTGAGGATACGCGTTCTCTGGATGATGATGGCCCAGGATGCGATTGAAAAACCAATCAAAATCAACATGATAAGTTTAACCAGAAGGCTTGCCTTCAGGAACAAATCAAGGATATTCATGTCAGTCACTGCTTAAACTCCGCGACAATAGACTTAGGAAGCGCACGAGGCTTCATTATGGTTGGATCAACACAGACAATCAGGACTTCAGCTGAGTTCAGTACCGTGTTCTCTGCATTGACTATCCGCTGCGTGAAAACCAGTGAAGTTCCGCGCATTGATGTAATTTCTGTTTGGACTTCGAGCATATCGTCGAGTCTGGCAGGCGCAAAATACTCAAGCGTCATCTTGCGTACCACGAAGGCAACTCGCTCAGCCAACAGCACCTGTTGACTAAAGTGATGATGGCGCAGCATCTCTGTGCGTGCCCGTTCATAAAAAGCAACGTAGCTGGCGTGGTAGACCACACCACCGGCATCGGTATCTTCGTAATAGACACGTACCGGCCATCGAAACAGCGTTGTATTCACTTTACATCCCGGTAATACAAGAAAAGTTGGGGCTTTCAAACTTCGCTACTATACGCGCGGGAATGATGGTTTGGAATGGGGGAAAGTAAACGGAGAGTAAATTTTTATGGGCTCGGGTAAGCCCATATCATTAACGGACATTTCTTATTCAGAAGAAGAAGAAAATCAAACCGGCGAGAAGAACCAGATCGGCAATCAGCGGGCAGAAGATGCCCTGCCAGTGAAGCGCTTTCGGACGAAAGCCGACACCGTGAATCACACCTGCACACACCGCCCACATAATCAGGAAGCCGTGCCAGATCTCAAGCTCGCTGGTTTTAGCCGCGAAGCGCGACGGGTCCCAGAAGATACAGCCCGCCAGCAGTAATGCCATAATGAGGGAAAGCGCCCGCAGGGGGCGCTTGTCCATTACCGCATATAACGTTGCGATAATATTCATTAGTGCTTATCTTCACCTGCTTTAGACGCTTCTACATGCTCAAGCGCCAGGGCAGTGATGACACCAAATGCACAGGCAAGAAGCGTCCCTAAAATCCATGCGAAATACCACATATTCAGCTCCTTACTTAATACATAGAGTGGGTGTTGCTTTCGATATGTTCTTTAGTGATGCGACCGAACATTTTCCAGTAACACCAGGCGGTGTAGAGCAGGATAATCGGCACGAACACGCAAGCAACGTACGTCATCAGGTTCAACGTCAACTGGCTGGACGTTGCATCCCACATGGTCAGGCTAGCATTCATCATGGTGCTGGATGGCATCACGAATGGGAACATAGCAATACCTGCCGTCAGGATAATGCACGCCAGCGTCAGGGAAGAGAACACGAACGCCATAGCGCCTTTCTCCAGACGAGACATTAACACTGTCAGCAGTGGCAGCAGCACACCCAGAGCAGGGATAGCCCACAGCGCAGGCATATTGTTGAAGTTCACCAGCCATGCGCCAGCCTGACGCGCCACCTCTTTGGTCAACGGGTTAGACGGTGCGGTATGGTTAATGGCGGAGGTCACCACGTAGCCATCAATACCGTACACGACCCACACGCCTGCCAGCGCGAAGCAGACCAGCGTCACTAGCGCCGCCACCTGAGCGGTCGCACGGGAACGCAGGTGCAGTTCACCTACGGTACGCATCTGGAGATAGGTTGCGCCCTGGGTGATGATCATCGCCACGCTCACCACGCCCGCCAGCAGACCAAACGGATTCAGCAGCTGGAAGAAGTTACCGGTGTAGAACAGACGCATATATTCGTCGACGTGGAACGGTACGCCCTGTAACAGGTTACCGAACGCCACACCAATGACCAGCGGTGGAACGAAGCTACCAATGAAGATGCCCCAGTCCCACATGTTACGCCAGCGGGTGTCTTCAATCTTGGAGCGGTAGTCAAAACCTACCGGACGGAAGAATAAAGAGGCCAGCACCAGAATCATCGCCACATAGAAGCCGGAGAACGCAGCCGCGTAAACCATCGGCCAGGCAGCGAACAGCGCGCCGCCTGCGGTGATCAGCCACACCTGGTTACCGTCCCAGTGCGGGGCGATGGAGTTGATCATGATTCGACGCTCGGTGTCATTACGACCGAGGAAACGGGTGAGCATGCCCACGCCCATATCGAAACCATCGGTGACCGCAAAACCAATCAGCAGAACGCCGATCAACAGCCACCAGATAAAACGCAATACTTCATAATCGATCATTTGATGACTCCTGTCTTAGCGTGCCGGCTGAGTAGTCGTAACAGACTGCTCGTAGTGATAGCGACCGGTTTTCAGGCTGCTTGGGCCAAGGCGCGCGAACTTGAACATCAGGAACAGTTCAGCCACCAGGAACAGGGTGTACAGACCGCAAATCAGCAGCATGGAGAAGATCAGGTCGCCTGCGGTCAGGGAGGAGTTCGCTACCGCTGTTGGCAGCACCTCACCGATCGCCCATGGCTGACGGCCATATTCCGCAACAAACCAGCCGGACTCGATAGCAATCCATGGCAGTGGGATACCGTACAGCGCGGTGCGCAGCAGCCATTTTTTCTCACCGATACGGTTACGAATGACTGACCAGAACGAGGCCGCGATGATCAGCAGCATGATAATGCCGCAACCCACCATGATGCGGAACGCGAAGTACAGCGGCGCAACGCGTGGAATAGAGTCTTTGGTTGCCATCTGAATCTGCGCTTCCGTCGCGTCGGAGACGTTCGGGGTATAGCGTTTCAGCAGCAGACCGTAACCGAGGTCTTTCTTCACGTCGTTAAATTGATCGCGAACGGCCTGGTCGGTAGAGCCGGCGCGCAGCTGTTCCAGCAGCGAGTAGGCTTTCATCCCGTTACGGATACGCTCTTCATGCTGCACCATCAGATCTTTCAGGCCAGTCACCTGTTTGTCGACGGAGCGCGTGGCGATAATACCCAGAGCGTAAGGAATTTGAATGGCGAAGCGGTTTTCCTGCGCGTCCTGGTCAGGTACGCCGAACAGGGTAAACGCTGCCGGTGCCGGCTGGGTTTCCCATTCAGCTTCAATTGCGGCGAGTTTGGTTTTCTGCACGTCACCCATTTCGTAACCGGATTCATCGCCCAGAACAATAACGGACAGTATCGCGGCCATACCGAAGCTTGCTGCGATAGCGAAAGAACGCTTGGCGAACGCGAAGTCACGGCCGCGCAGCATATAGTAGGAGCTGATGCCCAGCACGAACATCGCGCCGCACACATAGCCAGACGCCACGGTGTGCACGAATTTAACCTGGGCAACCGGGTTCAGGACTAGCTCAGCGAAGCTGACCATCTCCATACGCATGGTTTCGAAGTTGAAATCAGATGCGATTGGGTTTTGCATCCAGCCGTTCGCCACCAGGATCCACAGTGCGGACAAGTTGGAGCCTAATGCCACCAGCCAGGTTACCGCCATATGCTGGACTTTACCCAGACGGTCCCAACCGAAGAAGAACAGACCTACAAAGGTGGATTCGAGGAAGAAGGCCATCAGACCTTCAATGGCCAGCGGCGCACCGAAAATATCCCCTACATAGTGGGAATAGTAAGACCAGTTTGTCCCGAACTGGAACTCCATGGTCAGACCGGTTGCCACGCCCAGCGCAAAGTTGATACCAAACAACTTGCCCCAGAACTTGGTCATATCTTTATAAATCTGTTTGCCGGAGAGGACGTAAACCGTTTCCATGATGGCCAGCAGGAACGCCATACCGAGCGTCAGCGGCACAAAAAGGAAGTGGTACATCGCGGTCAAGGCAAACTGTAAGCGCGACAGTTCGACTACGTCTAACATTATGACTCCTTGCTCATCGCATGAAGACTCCGAGAGTGAACCCCGTTAGATAAGGATCCACACGCATGCCCCAATACAAAGTTATCTGCTTCCCTTCTTCGTTGCTTATTCTCTACAGGAGGAAAAAGCAATGATGAAAGGTTACAAATACGTTAAGAAAAAACCAAATTGATCCCGTAAATATAATACGCTGCAAAACCCTTACAATAAACAGGTTTTTATTCGAACAGATTTACGTTTTTCGACGGCGATCAATTTATAGCAAAATTACCACTTTTCGGCCATTTTGATCGGGAACAATTTAACGCCTTTTGGAGCCTTTTTCCAAGGATTAAACATTGATTTAAATCAAAAACAGCCGGCACTGTTAATGATGTTTCTTTGTGACATGGATAGTAAAAACCTTGTTAATAACATGTATATTTAAAGGCATTAATGGTTATAAAAGCCAGAAGATAATATAAACAGTTGTGATTTTTATTAACGCGTGTGAAAAAAGACCTTTTTGCAGGGAGAGAAACATATAATGTTATCCGCTTCACAGTATTTTTCTTTCGCTTTACTACCCGCCTAAAAGATTACATTTCATTCACCTTCGCTAATCTTAAAATTAACACCCTTTGGTGACTATTTGATGAAATAAAGGCCGCAGGGGATGCGGCCTTGATATTGTTCTTGAGATTACCTTTCAATTTTTATGCTGAAGGTGCGTGACTGGCCTGGCCTGAAAGACCCCGTAATGGCTGAGCCCTCCTCCCCTTGCGCTTTGCACACCTCATTCATGTCCGTTTCGCAACAGGCCTGGACCTCACGGTTCACAGACAAAGCCACGTCACAGGAGCGGGTCTCCGAAGGGTTGTACAGACGAAGAATCATCTCGTCACGATCCTCCGCTTTTTTCAGCGCACTGAGTACACATCCGTTAGGCGCCAGCGTTAGCAGGCTATAGCTACAGGGTGTGGTGAAAGAGGCACGGTTAAGCTTCATCGCATCCCACGGAATTTTGTTATAACAGTGCACTGGCGTTAACCACGACTTCGCCTGCTGCGCAACGCCAGCACTGACGGGCGTACCATTAAAACTGAACAGGCTAAAGCGACAGGTTAACTGGCCCCGCATCTGCGAATCAGGCACCGGCATTTTGATCCCGGACGGTCTGCCAGGGCGCAGAAGTAAGTCTTCCTTCCCAAGCAACCCGACGCCGCGAAGCAACGTCAGGGCAAACGTGTTTTGACGCTCACCTGTTACTTCAAATTCGCGCAACCCTTCGGTAAATAGCGCCATCCCGTTACGCCGTTCCTGGAGCACCGCGTAGTTGAGCAGATTCCACACCGGCAGCGGCGCTTCCTTCCATCCCTCCTCCTGCCAGTTTGCCATCGCTTCATCCTGTACAGGGCGCGTCAGCGAACCAAACTGGGTATCGGCTAAGACCGTCTCTGTGGTGAATGGTGTCGGGATCAGCACCCGCACACGGTGGTCATCCGCGTGATTTCCGAGACGTGCCTTGACGTCGATACGTCGGCTGTTATGGCTGAGCGTGACCGTGAGTTCTGCCTCAAGCGTTCCCGTCTGCTGACGCGCAGAACGTTCAGCGAGATCCGCTGGCACTGCCATTCGATGGCGGATCACCGCCCTGCTCTGCCAGGCCTCGTGGATCACCTCAACCTCATGTTCGCCCTGCGCGGAAGAGAGTCTCCACTCTTCCCGTGAAGGCGAGTAGTCGTACTCATCGCCATCATCCGAGCTCTCTTCAATTTCCAGCGCGCGGTCATAGATAAGCCCGGACGCTTTATCGAGCAGACGCAAAGTACCGTCCTCGTTTAACGTTACTTCCCAGAAAGCATTTTCCAGTAACGCCTCCGGCGATTTATCTGGCGTCTGCAGTTTGCCGGCCACGTGCGGCTCGATATAGAGCGTGCGGTAACCCATAGATGGCAGGATCTGGTTGAGCTGGATGTCAAACTCCATGAAGGGATCGTAGTTGCCGTAATGCACTATCTGCCGGTCAATCAGCCCGGGGTCTATCTCACGCGCGCTGCGGAGATAATAAGGGATTTCATTTCCCTTTTCGTCCAACAGGCGGAACTGGCTGGCGCGCAGACGTATCGTGGTGTTGATCACTTCCTCACGCGGCCAGGGCGTGAGGTTAAACATCACCAGTTTGTCTTCCTCGCTCTGCGGCATGTTGTCGACAATCTTGCGCATATAGAAGCACGTCAGGTTATCAGCCATGTCTTCCGCCAGCTCAAAGCGTGACATCACCTCGCGATGCACTTTATCGCTGCAGCAGCAGCCGATACTGTCGTGGGCGTGATTCTTGAGGATCTCTTTCCACATTTTTTCCAGCAAGCCGTGGTGATAGTCAAAGCCCAGCGTCCAGGCAAGCGTAGCCAACGGCTCGAGGACGTTGACGATTTTATTCTCTATCCGGGCGTGGGCGATTTTGATGTCCATCCGCGTGGAGCCGATCGTCCGGTGCACCCGCATATATTTACCGTCAATAAATTCCCCTTTCAGCGTCGCCAGTTCATCGCGGTGCGCATCGATATGGTCAAACACCTCCTCGAAGCGGCTCATCACAAACTGACGCTGCGGATAGATTTTGCGCAGCTTATCCATCACCGCAAATATGTTCTGCTGGAGCGGCATCTGATCATGGCCGTTAGGCAGCAAAATTTCTTTCGTCACGGAGGCTTTTTCGAGCACCTCGAAGTAGTTGTCGAGCCGTTTGCGCAGTCCGGCTTCATCCTCCGGTAAGTACTTACCAATCGCGTAGCCCAGCGGCAGCACCTGTGCCGTCACTTCGCTGCCGTCCTGGCTTTGCCAGAGAAATTCGGTTTTATCGGTACCGTGCCGCTCGGAACAGCCGCGCCAGAACATGGTGCGCGTGATGCCAAAACCGTTGTAAATGTGTGGCAGCTGGGAAGACATGCCGAAGGAGTCCGGCAGATAGCCAATTTTCATCGGCTCGCCAAAGGCCAGACAGTCGCGCATGCCGTACATCAGATTGCGCACAATCGACTCGCCGGAGACAAGGGTGGTATCCGTCTGGGTATACCACGGCCCGATAATCAGCTTCCCGGCCGCCACCAGCGCCTTCACGCGTGGCCTGTTTTCCGGTTTCACGGCAAAATAATCTTCCAGCACCGCCGTCTGGCCGTCGAGAACGTAGTATTTATACTCTGCGTCCTGCTCAAGACGGGTGAGGATCTCTTCCATATTATTGACCAGAAGAATACGTGACGCTTCGGTGGTGAAGTACCACTCCCGGTCCCAGTGCATATGTGGCGTGATATGAACGCGAGATACAGCTTTCATCTTCGTTTCCTGTCAGTGCGTGTTTAGGATGGTATGTCTTCAGTCACGTAGGTACCGCTCTTCACGGCCTGGCGTCGCCAGAGCAGTAAAATGAGCGTAGAGATTGCGGCGCCCACCAGCGCGGCGCCAAACCACCCGGCAGCGGCTATCACGCCGCCCAACCCGGCATCATGCAGTAAGAAGAGAGAGAAAATGCCCGCGCCCGGGGTGGAGAGCCCAATACCCATCGCTCCGACAATCGCTCCGGTCGCCATTGACCCCAGAACAAATGAGCCGATGACTCGCAACGGATCCTCGATAGCCATCGGAATTGCCCCTTCGGTGATGCCCGCCAGCCCCAGCAGCCAGGTGGATTTTCCGGTCTCAATTTCGAACTGTTTAAACAGATTCGGAGCCAGCATCGTTGATGCCGTCACGGTAAAGGCCGAAACCATTTTGACGGAGGCGAAGATCGCATAAGGCCCGTATACGCCGTTGGCCATCGCGCCCAGACAGAACGCGTAAGAGGCTTTGTTGACCGGACCGCCCAGATCGAACGAGCACATAAAGCCCAGGATCGCCCCCAGCAGCAACGCGTTCGCACCAGAGAGACCATTAAGCCAGGCGGTCAGGGCGTTATTGATCCAGGCCACCGGTTCGCCGATTACAAACAGCATCAGGCTGCCTGCGCCCAGTACGCCAATCACCGGATAGAGATAAAAGGTCAGAAAGCCGTTGTAGCGGCTACTCAGCCGGATGTGGTTTTTCACCCAGCGCATCAGGTAGCCCGCAATCAGCCCGCCGACGATGGCCCCCAAAAAGCCGGAGCCGATCATATTGGCGGCAAGACCTGCCGCAAATCCCGGCGTAAGCGCAGGTTTATCCGCCAGCGAGTAAGCGGTATAGGCCGCCAGAACAGGAACCATCAGAATGCCGAGCATCCCACCGCCCAGTTTGCGGTACATCCACAGCCACGAGTTTTCCTGATCGAACAGGTGCTGCAAGCCAAGGATTTGCGCCAGGAGTACCGACACGGCCAGCACCGTGCCGCCAGCGACGATCAGCGGCACCGCAAAGGAGATACCGCTGAGCAGCGCTTGCTTGAGTTCGGTTTTAACGGACTTTTTCGCGTCCGTGTCGACGTGCGCAGGACGGGCATCGGATACAGGCTGTAGCGCCAGCGCACGCTCAATGAGCGCTTCCGCATGGCGCAAGGGTTCCGCGACGGGCACGGAAATGGCGGGGATCCCCTGAAAACGCTCACGCTCTTTGATCGCCACTTCCGCCGCGAAGATACACGCTTTTGCCTCCTGCAAATGCTGCGCGGTGATGCGCCCCTCAATACCGTTTGCCCCCTGCTTTTCGACCACTACATTGACGCCGAGCTTACGTCCCGCTTTTTCGAGATATTCCGCTGCCATGTAGGTATGGGCGATCCCGGCCGGACAGGCGGTAACGCAGACGATCGTCGGGGCATTCTCTGCGACGGCGATTTCTTGCGCCTCAGGCGCCGTTTCCAGCGCAGTAAGCACCGCTTCCGCGCTGGTCGCCGTCATCACGTGCGCCCTGAGATCGTCATCCGCCAGGCGGGACGTCAGTTCCGTCAGCACCTGAATATGCGTTGATCCCGCTTGTGCGGGAGGAATGGCGAGCAAAAAAATCAGCTCGACCTCCTCCGGTCCGTCCACGCCTTCCCAGACCAGCGGCTCGCGCAGTGTTGCCACGGCAAAAGCCGCTTCCTTTACTGCCGCTGATTTACCATGGGGTACGGCCAGCCCCTCGCCCAGCGCCGTCGGGCCAAGCGATTCGCGATGGAAAACCTCTGCCAGAAACGTATCGGCGTCGGCTATTTTGCCCAACGCTACCAGCCGCGTCGCAAGCTGACGGATTGCCTCATCACGGCTGGTAAACTGCGCCTGCACGCAGACAGCACGGGGGTCGGTCAGAGTCGTCAGGTTCATAAGATCCTCACCTATCCAAAGTTATTGTCTGGGGAGGATTGTGGCAGACTGGATAATACATTTATGTGATCATTTTCACTAACAACGATATTTGTATTTAATTTGTATTATTTACAAATCAGTCACTGAAGGCATAATTCCCCTAAAAAGGTATTAAAAAGGCGTAACACAATGGGTAATAAACCGATGTACCGGCAGATCGCCGATGCGTTCCGCGAGAAGATTAACGCCGGGGAATTAAAACCCGGAGACGCGCTGCCGACGGAATCCAGCCTTCAGGAGGCATTTAACGTTAGCCGTGTCACCGTGCGGCAGGCTTTGAAGCTGCTCGCCGACGAGCAGATCATCGAAAGCATTCAGGGCAGCGGCTCGTATGTAAAAGAGGAGCGGGTGAATTACGATATTTATCAGCTTACCGGCTTTTACGAAAAACTGGCGGATCGCAACGTTGATACGCACAGCGACGTCAGCGTCTTCGAAGTGGTGAAAGCCGATGAGCGGCTCGCGGCAAAACTGGCGCTCAATCCGGATGATAAGGTCTGGCACGTCAAGCGCGTACGCTTCATCAGGGAAAAGCCGGTGAATCTGGAAGAGACATGGATGCCGCTGGCGATGTTTCCCGACCTTACATGGGAAGTGATGGAACAGTCGAAATACCATTACATTGAGCAGGTCAAAAAGCTAGTTATCGATCGCAGCGAGCAGGAGCTGGTGCCAGTCATGCCATCGGACGAGGCGATTGCCGCCCTGGCGCTCGATCCGGCAAAACCAATTCTTGAAAAAGTTTCCCGCGGCTTCCTTAAAGACGGCCGGGTATTTGAATTCAGTCGCAACGTGTTTAACACCGACGACTATAAATTCACTCTGGTGGCTAAACGCAGGCAATAAAAAAAGGCCGCTTTACAGCGGCCAACCATGTCGAAACGGACATTTTTTTATACTTCAACGCGCCCCATTCGGGGAGCAGAGAGGACTTACTTAATGATGGATTTCAGTGCTTCACCGATATCCGCCAGGCTGCGAACGGTTTTCACGCCTGCGGCTTCCAGTGCTGCGAATTTCTCATCAGCCGTACCTTTACCGCCAGCGATAATCGCACCCGCGTGACCCATACGTTTGCCTTTCGGCGCGGTCACACCCGCGATATAACCCACCACCGGCTTGGTCACATGATCTTTGATGTAAGCAGCCGCTTCTTCTTCCGCGCTACCACCGATCTCACCGATCATCACGATCGCTTCGGTCTGTGGATCTTCCTGGAACAGCTTCAGGATGTCGATAAAGTTAGAGCCTGGGATCGGGTCACCGCCGATGCCCACGCAGGTGGACTGGCCGAAGCCGTAATCGGTGGTCTGCTTAACCGCTTCATAGGTCAGGGTACCGGAACGGGACACGATGCCCACTTTGCCCGGTTTGTGAATGTGGCCCGGCATGATGCCGATTTTGCATTCGCCCGGGGTGATAACGCCTGGGCAGTTCGGGCCGATCATGCGCACGCCTGCTTCGTCCAGCTTCACCTTCACGGTCAGCATATCCAGCGTCGGGATGCCTTCGGTGATGGTGATGATCAGCTTAATGCCTGCGTCGATCGCTTCCAGAATAGAGTCTTTGCAGAACGGCGCTGGAACGTAGATCACGGTCGCGGTTGCGCCCGTCGCTTCTACTGCTTCACGCACGGTGTTGAACACCGGCAGGCCCAGGTGCGTGGTGCCGCCTTTACCTGGCGTTACGCCGCCAACCATCTGCGTACCGTAGGCAATCGCCTGTTCGGAGTGGAAAGTCCCCTGGCTACCGGTGAAGCCCTGGCAGATAACCTTGGTATCTTTATTAATTAAAACGGACATTATTTCCCCTCCACTGCGGCAACAACCTGCTGAGCTGCATCCGTCAGACTTTTCGCTGCAATAATATTCAGGCCGCTGTCAGCCAGTTTTTTCGCGCCGAGTTCAGCGTTATTCCCTTCCAGACGTACAACAACCGGAACGTTAACGCCCACTTCTCCTACCGCGCCGATGATACCGTCGGCGATCAGGTCGCAACGTACGATACCGCCGAAGATGTTCACCAGAACCGCTTTTACGTTGTTGTCAGAGAGAATGATTTTGAACGCTTCGGTTACGCGCTCTTTGGTTGCGCCACCGCCCACGTCGAGGAAGTTCGCTGGCTCACCGCCGTGCAGCTTAACGATGTCCATGGTGCCCATTGCCAGGCCCGCACCGTTAACCATGCAGCCGATGTTGCCATCCAGCGCCACGTAGTTCAGCTCCCACTGGGCAGCCTGCGCTTCACGCGGATCTTCCTGAGACTGGTCGCGCATTTCGCGCAGATCCGCCTGGCGGAACAGCGCGTTGCCGTCAGCGCCCAGCTTGCCGTCGAGGCAGATCAGGTCGCCCTGGGTGGTGATCACCAGCGGGTTGATCTCGATCAGCGCCAGATCGCGCTCCAGGAAGATGGTCGCCAGCCCCATGAAGATCTTGGTGAACTGCTGAACCAGCTTGCCTTCCAGACCCAGTTTGAACGCCAGCTCACGTCCCTGGTAAGGCATTGGGCCCGCCAGCGGATCGATTGCCACTTTGTGGATCAGGTGCGGGGTCTCTTCCGCCACTTTTTCGATTTCCACGCCGCCTTCGGTAGATGCCATGAACACCACGCGACGGGAGCTACGGTCTACGACTGCGCCGAGGTACAATTCTTTCGCGATGTCGGTTGCCGCTTCAACCAGGATCTGGTTGACCGGCTGGCCATTCGCATCTGTCTGGTAGGTTACCAGACGCTTGCCGAGCCAATGTTCAGCAAACGCACGGATCTCTTCTTTGCTCTTAACAACCTTCACACCGCCCGCTTTACCACGGCCACCAGCGTGAACCTGACATTTAACTACCCACGGGCCGGAACCGATTTTAGATGCGGCTTCTTCTGCTTCACGCGGGGTAGTACAGGCATAACCCACCGGAGCCGGTAAGCCTGACCTGGCAAACAGCTGTTTGGCCTGATATTCATGTAAGTTCATGTGTTCTATCCATCCTTCAGGGTAATCGTTATCTTCAAACCTGTAGACCGGCGCTACGCTTATCCGGCCTACAGGGCAGGTGATGCTAAATAGTTACTAAACGTCCAGCAGCAGACGCGTTGGATCTTCCAGCAGCTCTTTAATGGCAACCAGGAAGCCTACGGACTCGCGGCCGTCGATCAGGCGGTGATCGTATGAGAGCGCCAGGTACATCATCGGCAGGATCTCAACTTTACCGTCTACCGCCATTGGACGATCTTTAATGGCGTGCATACCCAGGATCGCGCTCTGCGGCGGGTTGATGATCGGGGTAGACATCAGCGAGCCGAACACGCCACCGTTGGTAATGGTGAAGTTACCGCCAGTCAGGTCTTCAACGGTCAGCTTGCCGTCGCGGCCTTTCACGGCCAGCTCTTTGATTTTCTTCTCAATGTCAGCCATACCCAGGGTGTCCACATCACGCAGAACCGGGGTGACCAGGCCGCGTGGGGTAGAAACCGCCATGCTGACGTCGAAGTAGTTGTGGTAAACCACGTCATCGCCATCGATAGACGCGTTCACTTCCGGGTAGCGTTTCAGCGCTTCAACTACCGCTTTCACGTAGAAGGACATGAAGCCCAGACGGATACCGTGACGTTTTTCAAACGCGTCACCGTACTGCTTGCGCAGGTCCATGATTGGCTTCATGTTGACTTCGTTGAAGGTGGTCAGCATCGCGGTGGAGTTTTTCGCTTCCAGCAGACGCTCGGCCACGCGCTTGCGCAGGCGGGTCATCGGCACGCGTTTTTCGCTACGTGCGCCCAGAGCTGGCTGTGCCGCTGGTGCTGCCGCAGGGGCTTTCGCTTCCGCTTTCGCCTCTGAAGGCGCTTTTGCCAGATGCTTGTCGATATCTTCGCGAGTCAGACGGCCACCCACGCCGGTGCCTTTGATGGCTGCCGGATCGAGGCTGTGCTCAGCCAGCAGGCGACGGATCGCCGGGCTAAGCGCGTCATTGGTTTGCTCTTCCAGAGACGCCTGCTGGCGCTGGGCTGGGGTAGACGCTTTCTCTTCAGATTTCGCGCTGGACTCTTTGCCCGCGCTGTTGCCTTCACGCAGGCGACCCAGGATCTGGCGAGAAGTCACGGTCGTACCTTCGTCTTCCAGGACTGCATCCAGAATGCCATCCGCTGAAGCCGGTACTTCCAGTACCACTTTGTCAGTTTCGATTTCTACCAGCACTTCGTCACGGGTTACCGCGTCGCCTGGTTTTTTGTGCCAGGTGGCGACGGTTGCATCTGCTACGGACTCAGGCAGGTCGGGAACAAGAATATCTACGCTACTCATTATGTATCCTTTAATTAATCGACGTTCAGCGCGTCATTGACCAGATCTTGTTGCTGCTTCTGGTGAACGGACATATACCCTACCGCCGGAGAGGCGGAGGCCGGGCGACCTGCATAACGCAGGGCAGACCCAAATGGAATCACTTCACGGAAATGATGCTGGCTGCAATACCATGCGCCCTGGTTGAGCGGCTCTTCCTGGCACCAGACAAAATCATGAACGTGAGCGTACTGTTTCAGTACTTCCTGCATCGCCTGATGCGGGAACGGATAAAGCTGCTCGATACGCACGATGGCGACATCTTTCTGATCGTTCTTACGGCGCTGTTCCAGCAGGTCGTAATAAACCTTACCAGAACACATTACGACACGCTTAACGGCCTGCGGATCCAGCTCGTCAATTTCACCGATGGCTGGCAGGAAGGTGCCGTTAGCCAGTTCATCCAGGCTCGAAACCGCCAGCGGATGACGCAGCAGGGATTTTGGCGACATTACCACCAGCGGACGGCGCATACCGCGCAGCGCCTGACGACGCAGCATGTGGTACACCTGAGCCGGGGTGGACGGCACGCAGACCTGCATGTTCTGCTCGGCGCAGAGTTGCAGATAACGCTCCAGACGCGCGGAGGAGTGCTCCGGCCCTTGCCCTTCATAGCCGTGCGGCAGCAACATCACCAGACCACACATACGGCCCCACTTCTGCTCACCGGAGGAGATGAACTGGTCGATGACGACCTGCGCACCGTTGGCGAAGTCACCGAACTGCGCTTCCCAGATAGTCAGGGTGCGAGGTTCTGCGGTGGCGTAGCCGTATTCGAAGGCCAGAACCGCTTCTTCTGACAGCACGGAGTCCCAGACCTTGAACTGGCCCTGACCGTTATGCACGTGCTGAAGCGGAGTATAGGTTGAACCGTTAGACTGGTTGTGTACAACCGCATGACGGTGGAAGAAGGTGCCACGACCCGCATCTTCACCGGACAGACGAACCGGAATACCTTCGTCAACCAGCGTCGCATAGGCCAGCGTTTCCGCGCCGCCCCAGTCGAACAGCTTTTCACCCGCCGCCATGGCCTGGCGGTCGCCATAGATCTTGGCCACGCGGGATTGCATCTCGATCGCTTCCGGCACGGTGCTGATGCGTTTAGCCAGCTCCTGCAAACGCTTCATCTCAACCTTGTTCGGGTAGCTCTCGTCCCACTCGTGGTTGAGGTACGGCGACCAGGTAAAGGAGTGCATGTTCATTGGGCGCAGCTCTTTGACCACGCATTCACCCGCGTCCAGCGCGTCGCGATAAAGATTGACCATTTCGGTCGCATCTTCCAGCGTCGCCACTTTTTCGCTTTCCAGCTTGTCAGCATAGATTTTACGCGGCGTCGGGTGTTTTTTGATTTTCTGGTACATCAGCGGCTGGGTTGCACTTGGCTCATCCGCTTCGTTGTGGCCGTGACGGCGGTAGCAGAAGAGGTCAATGAATACGTCGCGCTTAAAGGTGTTACGGAAGTCCAGCGCCAGACGGGTAACGAAAGCAACGGCTTCCGGGTCATCCGCGTTTACGTGGAAGATTGGCGCCTGAACCATTTTACCGATGTCGGTGCAGTACGGGGTAGAACGCGCATCCAGCGGGTTAGAGGTGGTGAAGCCCACCTGATTGTTGATTACGATGCGAACGGTACCGCCCACTTCATAACCACGCGCTTTCGACATGTTCAGGGTTTCCTGAACCACGCCCTGCCCTGTGACTGCCGCATCACCGTGAATGGTGATTGGCAGCACTTTATTGCTGCTCGGCTCGTCCAGACGATCCAGACGCGCACGCACGGAACCGATAACCACCGGGCTGACGATTTCCAGGTGCGACGGGTTAAACGCCAGCGCCAGGTGAACCTGACCGCCCTCGGTTTCGATATCCGACGAGAAGCCCATGTGGTACTTCACGTCACCGGTGCCGAGGTGCTCTTTATGTTTACCCGCAAATTCGTCGAACAGATCCTGCGGTTTTTTACCCAGCACGTTAACCAGCACGTTCAGACGGCCACGGTGCGCCATGCCCAGCACCACTTCGCGCGTGCCGCTCTTACCGGCATGACGAATCAGCTCTTTCAGCATCGGGACTAACGCATCGCCGCCCTCCAGTGAGAAGCGTTTTGCGCCCGGGAATTTCGCGCCCAGATAGCGCTCAAGGCCTTCGGCTGCCGTCAGTTCGCTCAGGAAACGTTTTTTCTCGTCTGCTGAGAAATTCGCGTGACCCGCCACGGATTCGATACGCTGCTGGATCCAGCGTTTCTCTTCGGTGGAGGTAATGTGCATATATTCCGCGCCGATGGAGCCGCAGTAGGTTTGCTTGAGCGCATCAATCAGATCGCCCAGTTTCATCGTGTCTTTGCCGATGGCAAAGGAACCTACGTTAAAGCTTTCCTGGAAATCGGCCTCGGTCAGATCGTGATAAGCCGGATCGAGATCCGCTACACGTTCCTGCTGCCACAGTCCCAGCGGATCGAGATTCGCATGCTGGTGACCACGGAAGCGATAAGCGTTGATAAGCTGCAGGACTTTTACCTGCTTCGCATTGGTGTCAGGGTCGGAAATCGCAGAAGAGTAACGTGAGGCATCCTTCGCCAGACGACGGAAATAATCACGTGTTTTTGAATGGAATTGATCCGGTTTGACCCCTGTACCAGGCAACTGCTGGAACATGGAACGCCAGTTTGCGTCCACTGAGTCAGGATCGGTTAAGAAGTCTTCATAGAGCTGTTCTATCCAGCTCTGGTTTGAACCAGAGAGGTAAGAAGAGTCCAGCCAGGCTTTCATTGCGCCGTTCTGCATCGTGATCCCTTAAGCATTTTTATGCTTACTTTCGCCGTAGAAACTACCACGCACACCACGTGTACGTGCCGGGGTTCACCTGCGAGCTCTTTTCATTTGGCCCGCGAAGGAACCTTTAGAAACTGTCTAAACTTCAGGGCAGTTTTTAAAGGTTTCTGCAATTTGCCCGGTGGCGCTACGCTTACCGGGCCTACTGTTACGTAGGCCGGATAAGCGCAGCGCCATCCGGCGTTGTTACTTACGCACTGCGCTGCAACAACATCGACTTAATATGGCCGATGGCGCGCGTCGGGTTCAGCCCCTTAGGACACACACTGACGCAGTTCATGATGCTATGGCAGCGGAATATGCTGAAAGCGTCACTTAACCCTTCCAGACGATTCTCGGTTTCGGTATCGCGGCTGTCGATCAGGAAGCGATAGGCAGCCAGCAGACCCGCAGGGCCGATAAATTTATCCGGGTTCCACCAGAATGACGGGCATGACGTTGAACAGCATGCACAGAGAATACACTCGTACAACCCATCGAGTTTTTCACGCTGCTCAGGCGACTGTAAGTGCTCGCGAGCGGGTGGATTTTGCCCATTATTCAATAAGTAAGGCTTAATCTTCTCATATTGTGCATAGAATTGCCCCATGTCCACCACCAAATCACGCACGACCGGCAGGCCAGGCAGAGGACGGATGACAATTTTCTGGCCTGCTCGCTGTAGCGCTGAAATTGGCGTGATACAGGCCAGACCGTTTTTGCCGTTCATGTTTACACCGTCAGAGCCACATACCCCTTCACGGCAGGAGCGGCGGAACGACAGCGTAGGATCTTTTTCTTTCAGCTGGATTAAAGCATCCAGCAGCATCATGTCACGACCTTCTTCCGCTTCGAGGGTGTAATCCTGCATACGCGGAGCATCGTCTACATCCGGGTTATAACGATAAACTGAGAATTCGAGTTTCATTATCCTGTCTCCGCATTAGTAAGTACGAATCTTCGGCGGGAACGCCGGACGCAGTTTCGGTTCCATGTTAACGCTACGACGCGTCATGGTTTCCGACTCTGGCAGATACAGGGAATGGCACAGCCAGTTTTCGTCATCACGATCCGGGAAGTCGAAGCGGCTATGGGCGCCACGGCTTTCGGTACGGAAGTTTGCCGACATCGCGGTCGCGAACGCGGTTTCCATCAGGTTATCCAGCTCCAGGCACTCAACGCGCTGGGTGTTGAACTCGCTCGAGGTATCGTCCAGACGGGCATTCTTCAGACGCTCGCGGATCGCTTTCAGCTGCTCCAGCCCTTTGGCCATCGCGTCACCTTCACGGAATACCGAGAAGTTGTGCTGCATACACTCTTGCAGCGCTTTACGGATTTCCACCGGATCTTCGCCGTTACGGTTGCCGTTCCAGCGGTTGAGGCGCTCAAGAGAGGCATCAATTTCGTCGTCGGTCGCATCACGCAACGCGCCCTGCTCGGCAATAGATTCCTGGAGATGCAGCCCCACCGCACGGCCAAATACCACCAGGTCCAGCAGGGAGTTGCCGCCCAGACGGTTTGCGCCGTGCACGGATACGCAGGCAATTTCGCCTACCGCGAACAGACCAGGGATGACCACGTCTTCACCCTGCTCGTTCACGGTCAGTGCCTGACCGGTCACTTTGGTCGGAATACCGCCCATCATGTAGTGACAGGTTGGGATAACCGGAATCGGCTCTTTTACCGGGTCGACGTGGGCGAAGGTGCGGGACAGTTCCAGAATGCCCGGCAGACGGGATTCCAGCACTTCTTTACCCAGATGGTCGAGTTTCAGCTTCGCGTGCGGGCCCCAAGGGCCGTCGCAGCCGCGGCCTTCACGGATTTCGATCATGATGGAACGCGCCACCACGTCACGGCCCGCCAGGTCTTTCGCATTCGGGGCATAACGCTCCATGAAGCGCTCGCCATGTTTGTTCAGCAGATAGCCACCTTCACCACGGCAGCCTTCTGTCACCAGCACGCCCGCACCGGCGATACCGGTTGGGTGGAACTGCCACATCTCCATGTCCTGCACCGGCACGCCAGCGCGGATAGCCATCCCAACGCCGTCACCGGTGTTGATGTGGGCGTTGGTAGTGGACTGATAGATACGGCCTGCGCCGCCGGTGGCCAGCACGGTTGCGCGCGCTTTGAAATAGACCACTTCACCGGTTTCAATGCACAGTGCGGTACAACCCACCACCGCGCCATCGGCGTTTTTCACCAGATCCAACGCATACCACTCGGAGAAGATGGTGGTGTGGTTTTTCAGGTTTTGCTGATAAAGGGTGTGCAGCAAAGCGTGACCGGTACGGTCAGCCGCTGCTGCGGTACGTGCCGCCTGTTCGCCGCCGAAGTTTTTCGACTGGCCGCCAAACGGACGCTGATAGATGGTGCCATTTTCCAGACGGGAGAACGGCAGCCCCATGTGGTCCAGCTCCAGAATCGCTTCCGGGCCGGTTTTACACATATATTCGATGGCATCCTGGTCGCCGATGTAGTCGGAACCTTTTACCGTATCGTACATGTGCCATTCCCAGTTATCTTCATGGGAATTACCCAGCGCAACAGTGATACCGCCCTGCGCAGATACAGTGTGGGAACGGGTCGGGAATACTTTAGAGAGCAGCGCACAGGTCTGGCCGCTCTGGGAAATTTGCAGTGCGGCACGCATACCTGCGCCACCCGCACCAATCACAACAGCATCAAATTCTCTGACTGGCAGTTTCATTACACACCCCACACCACAACAAATCCATAAATGACGTAAACCAGCAGAGCAACAACAATAATCAGTTGCAGCGGAAGGCGAATCGCCAGCGGTTTAACGTAATCGGTCAACACCTGCCACATGCCAATCCAGGCATGAATAAGGATTGAGAACAGGGCCAGCAGGGTGAACACTTTGGTGAAGGCCGATCCGAAGAAACCACTCCAGATTTCCCACGTCAGTGTGCCGCTAGTGGCGAAGAAACCGATCATATAGATGATGTAGAGCGTGAGGACGATGGCGGTAGCGCGGACCAGGATGAAGTCATGTACGCCGTTGCGTCCTAATGCGGAGGCGTTGCTTACCATACGAGAACTCCTGCGAGAAGTGAAAGCACGACAGTGATCACAAATGAAATGTTAGCGGTACGTTTACCGGCCTCGAACGTCTCTTCCAGGTAGCCAAAGTCCATCAGCATATGGCGAACGCCGCCAACCACGTGATAGGCCAGCGCGGTCAGAATGCCCCACATGATAAATTTCACGAAGAAGCTGTTCATGATGGCTGAGGCCTGGAGGAATCCTTCAGGAGATGAGAGGCTGGTTCCCAGTAACCACAGCAAGATACCAACCGCCACAAACGTAATCACACCAGAAACACGGTGCAGAATGGACGCTATTGCTGTTACAGGGAATCGGATCGTTTTGAGATCCAGATTGACAGGTCTTTGTTTTTTCACATTTCTTATCATGAATAACGCCCACATGCTGTTCTTATTGTTTCCTTCCTCCGGACTGCGATGCGGGTCAGACAGCGTTCCTTTTCTATAACTGCGCGTCATGCAAAACATTGCTTCCAAATGCTAAAACGACACGTTACAACGCTGGGTGGCTCGGGATTGCAGGGTGTTCCGGAGACCTGGCGGCAGTATAGGCCGTTCACAAAATCATTACAATTAACCTACATACAGTTTGTTGGGTTTTCTCTGGAACAGTGATCGGGGTCACGATAACAACATCTTTTTAATTTTTAATCATCTGATTTGACAAATGTTAAACAATATTGTTACAAACGTCATCAGAAAAGGCATATAATGCGCAAAAGTTATGAGGTCTCTCTTTCACCTGACAAATAGTTATGTAACAGTGTGATGGTATTGACCGAAGTTATCAGGACAGTTATTAGTGATATACAGGTTTGAATAATTCGGACTGCAAAAACGCTGATTTGCTGTTGTTTCACTGATATTTCATTCGTTTACCTGCAAGGCGCCATAGCTCTGTACCCTGGTTTCTCCTCGTGAGCTGAGCGGTAAGCCAAATAACAATCTGGTAACGATGATTAACAGCTGAAAGCAAATCCGGTAAAGCGCAGTCTTAAGCATAAGGCGCTAAGGAGACCGTAAATGGCTGATACAAAGGCAAAACTCACCCTAAATGGTGATGATGCTATTGAACTGGATGTGCTAAAAGGCACGCTCGGTCAGGATGTTATTGATATCCGTACGCTGGGTTCCAAAGGGGTATTCACCTTTGACCCTGGATTCACCTCCACCGCATCTTGCGAATCCAAAATCACCTACATTGACGGTGACGAAGGTATCCTGCTCCATCGCGGCTTCCCCATCGATCAGTTAGCCACCGAATCCAACTATCTGGAAGTGTGCTACATCCTGCTGAACGGCGAAAAACCGACGCAGGCCCAGTACGATGAATTTAAAACCACCGTGACCCGTCACACCATGATCCATGAGCAGATTACCCGTCTGTTCCATGCGTTCCGTCGTGACTCTCATCCGATGGCGGTCATGTGCGGTATTACCGGTGCGCTGGCGGCGTTCTACCACGATTCTCTGGACGTGAATAACCCACGTCACCGTGATATCGCGGCGTTCCGTCTGCTGTCCAAAATGCCTACCATGGCGGCGATGTGTTACAAATACTCTATCGGTCAGCCGTTTGTGTATCCACGCAACGACCTCTCCTACGCAGGTAACTTCCTGCGCATGATGTTCTCCACGCCGTGTGAAGAGTACGAAGTGAACCCGGTGCTGGAACGCGCGATGGACCGTATTCTGATCCTGCACGCTGACCACGAACAGAACGCCTCGACCTCTACCGTCCGTACCGCAGGCTCTTCCGGCGCGAACCCGTTCGCCTGTATCGCTGCGGGTATCGCCTCCCTGTGGGGACCGGCGCACGGCGGCGCGAACGAAGCGGCACTGAAGATGCTGGAAGAAATCAGCTCCGTTGAGCACATTCCTGAGTTCGTGCGCCGCGCGAAAGACAAGAATGACTCCTTCCGTCTGATGGGCTTCGGTCACCGTGTTTACAAAAACTACGACCCGCGCGCGACCGTCATGCGTGAGACCTGCCACGAAGTGCTGAAAGAGCTGGGCACCAAAGATGATCTGCTGGAAGTGGCGATGGAGCTGGAACACATTGCGCTGAACGATCCGTACTTCATCGAGAAGAAACTCTACCCGAACGTCGATTTCTACTCCGGTATCATCCTGAAAGCGATGGGCATTCCGTCTTCCATGTTCACCGTGATCTTTGCCATGGCGCGTACCGTAGGCTGGATTGCGCACTGGAACGAAATGCACAGCGAAGGCATGAAAATCGCCCGTCCTCGTCAGCTGTATACCGGCTACGAGCAGCGTGACTTTAAGTCTGATATTAAGCGCTAAAAAACACGCCCGGCGGCGCTTCGCTTGCCGGGCCTACAAGTGCGAGATGTAGGCCGGGTAAGGCGTAGCCGCCACCCGGCTTTTTTACATCTGGCACCCAGGACACCAGTAAAACGGTCTGGAAGAGATCGTCGCCTTCTCAATCACCCCGCCACACCGCTCACACTTTTTACCCGCCCGATGAAACACCTTGAAGCGAAACAACGCCCCGTGATGCTTGTTCTCATCCACCATGCCGCGCGTGTTGTACGACAGCCGTGGAATATCCAGCAACGCGTGCGACAGCGCCTCCAGCTTTTCATCGCTTAGCTGCGACGCTTTGTGCTGCGGCGCCAGCCCCACTTCCCAGAGGATCTCCACCCGCAGGTAGTTTCCCAGCCCCGCCAGAAATGCCTGATCGAGCAACAGCCCGGAAAACTGCCGGTTGCGGAATGTGGGCGATAACAGCCGGGCTTTCACATCGCTTGCCGTCAGGCGCATATCCAGCACGTCCGGCCCAACCCGCTGTAAGAACGGGTGCGTGAGCAACTGCTCCGGCGTTAACATTTCGATATCAGAAGCGCTGTAGAGCAGGATCGCCTTATCCGCCGTTTGTAGCCGCACTCGCAGCACGCGGGTCGTTTGCGGCTGCTCGTCCGCCTTTACCACCCGCCAGACGCCGTAAAGCTGATTGTGGCTATATAACGTAAGGTTATGGGAAAAGTGGGTGAGCAACGCTTTGCCGCGCGTTTCAATGTGGGTCACCGTCTGTCCCACCAGCTCTGTTTCAAACGGTTTTAGTTGAGGAAAGGCAAACCAGACGTGTGTCAGAGTTTTGCCCTTTATCGCCGCCTCCAGGCTATCCGCCGCGCGGCGGATCTCCGGACCTTCTGGCATGTTATTGTCCTTTCATGATTATTCTGCGCTGACAACAATGCCCTCTTCCGAGAACGCCGCCCGCAGGCGTCGTGCAAACTGGAGCGCATGCTCGCCGTCACCGTGTAAGCACACCGTATCAGCCTGAACGTTTGCCGTTGTACCCTCCGTTGAGGTTACTCGCCCGAAGCGCACCATCTCCAGCGTCTGCGCCAGCGCTTTACCTTCGTCGGTGATCAGCGCACCGGCCTGCGTACGCGGAACCAGGCTGCCGTCCGGCAGGTATCCCCGATCGGCAAACACTTCCTGCCGCGTAGTCAGCCCCAGCCGTTCGCCGGCACGGATAAGCTCGCTGCCCGCCAGGCCCACCAGAATCAGACGCGGATTGCAGTCCCGTACCGCGCGGGCAATGGCGTCTGCCAGCGCCGGATCTTTTGCCGCCTGGTTATAGAGCATGCCGTGCGGCTTGACGTGGCGCATCTCGCCCTTCTCAGCGCGCACTATCGCCTCCAGGGCGCCGATCTGGTAGAGCATTTGCGCGTAAACCGTCTCAGGCGGCAGATCCATCGCCGTGCGACCAAAGTTTTCCCGGTCCGGAAAGCTGGGGTGAGCGCCTATCGCCACGCCGTTTTTCACGGCATTGCGCACGCTCGCCAGCATGGTCTGCGCATCGCCGGCATGAAACCCACAGGCGATATTCACCGAGGAGACCAGCGTCATCAGCGCCGCATCGGCGCTGCTGCCCTCCCCCAGATCGGCGTTTAAATCAATCTTTACCATCGAGCCTCCACGCCAGCTGTTCGAGATAACGCTGCTGATCCTGACGGGCTTTCAGCGCCTCCTCCAGCGAACACTGCACAAAATGAATTGGCTGACCGAGAGGAATTTGCGCCAGATGGTAGCGATCCGCTTCAATAATGCAGGCAATACGCGGATATCCTCCCGTGGTTTGCGCATCGTTCATCAGTACGATGGGCTGTCCGTTGCCCGGCACCTGAATCACCCCCGGCAACAGACCATGGGAAAGCAGCTCCCGGTCAGTCGTGCGGGTCAGCGGCTGGCCCTGAAGCCGGTAACCCATGCGGTTACTCTGCGGGCTGATCTTCCATGGCGAGCGCCAGAAAGACTCTTTTGAGGCCTCATCGAACTCATGATATTCCGGCCCCGGCAGGGCGCGGATCAGGTTCCCCCACAACAGCTGCTTCACGCCCTGCGTGGTGGTGAAATGCCGCGCTGATGGCTTAATCGCCAGGCGATCGCCGTCGCGCAGCAGCCGTCCTTCATGTCCGCCCATTCCCGCTTTCTGGTCGGTGCTGGATGAGCCCAGCACCTCCGGCACGTCGATACCTCCCGCCACCGCAAGATAGCTGCGCACGCCGTGCAGAGGACGCTTGAGCGTCAGACGCTGTCCGGCTTTCGCCCGCAGGCGCCAGCCGGTCCACACCGTTTTGCCGTCCAGCGTCGCGTCACAGCCCGCGCCGGTTAAGGCAAACCAGGTTTCCTGACCAAACTCAATCACGCACTGACCCAGCGTAATTTCTAACGCCGCCGTGCTGCCGGCGTTGCCTACCAGCAGGTTGGCAATCTCCAGCGAGGGACGATCAAGCGCACCGCAGTAGCTCACGCCCGACTGACGCAGCCCAAAACGCCCGGCATCCTGTACCGAGGTGTAAAGCCCTGCGCGAATAAGCGTTAACATATCCCCTCCTTTTGCGGGATAAAGCGCAGGGTATCCCCCGGACGCAGGAGTATGGGCGCGTCCTGGCCTGGTTCAAATAACGGCGTGGACGTGTGCCCGATAAGCTGCCAGCCTCCCGGCGAGGCGAGTGGATAAATTCCCGTTTGCTCGCCACCAATCGCCACGCTGCCCGCCGGTACGCTCAGGCGCGGCTCAGCCCGGCGCGGCGTATGCAACTGGGGCGATAACCCGCCCAGATAGGGGAAACCCGGCTGAAATCCCAAAAACCAGACAACATAGTCGACTGAGCTATGCAGCTCCACAACCTGCTTCTCCGTTAATCCACAGTGTTCGGCCACCACGCCAAGGTCGGGGCCTCCCTTGCCGCCATAGACAACCGGGATCTCAATCGTCCGCGATTCCGGCTCCAGCGCCTCGCTCTCCTCCCACCAGCGTTGCAGGCGCTCAATGGCATCCAGCGCCCCCGTGTGCGGATCACGCAGCACCACGGTGATATTATTCATACCCGGAATAGCTTCAACCACGCCAGGTAGCTCGGGCAGTCGTTGAGCCAGACGCCAGATACGCTTTTGCGTGGCAAGCGTCACCGGAGGCTCAAGTTCCAGAACCACTGCGGTCTCACCCAGAAGATAACAACGCGCTCGCTGCACTTAACTACCTCTCATCAGGCCGGATTAGGGATATCAATAAACGTCACATCCAGATCGGTATTTTCCGTCAGCCACTCGCTGAGGGCGCGGATGCCGCCACGCTCGGTAGCGTGATGGCCTGCCGCGTAAAAATGCAGGCCTTGTTCACGGGCAGAGTGAATGGTCTGCTCGGAAACCTCGCCGGTAATGAAGGCGTCGACACCGAAACGCGCCGCGCTATCAATAAAGCCCTGGCCGCCGCCGGTGCACCATGCCACGCGCTTCACGGTATCCGGCCCGGTGTCGCCGCACCACAGCGGACGACGCCCCAGGCGTGCTTCGATCCACGATGCCAGCTCCAGACCCGGAACCGGCATCGACAGTTCACCCCACGGCACCAGGGGTTCAATTTCGCCCATCACGGTAATCCCCAGCAGCTGCGCAAGCTGAACGTTATTCCCCAGTTCAGGATGCGCATCGAGCGGCAGGTGATAGCCGTACAGGTTGATGTCATTCGCCAGCAGCGTTTTGAGACGGTTGCGCTTCATGCCGCGAATAATCGGTGATTCGTTTTTCCAGAAATAACCGTGATGGACAATCACCGCGTCGGCTTCCTGACGCACCGCCTCATCCAGCAGCGCCTGGCTTGCCGTTACGCCGGTGATGATTTTTTGCACCGTCTCGCGACCCTCCACCTGTAAGCCATTCGGACCGTAGTCGCTAAACGAGGCGGTGTTGAGTTTTTCGTTAATCAGGCGTTCCAGTTCACTGTTTTTCATCATCATTCTCTCAAATTTTTCGGGCGGTTTCGTACGCCGCCAGCGTGGCGACGCGCGCCTGTTTATGGTCGACAATGGGACGGGGATAGTTCAGGGTAACACGCTGTTTATCCGCCCATGCCCAGGGTTCATGAATGGCTTTGGCGGGGACATCCTTAAGTTCAGGCAGCCAGCGACGGATAAACACGCCGTCGACGTCAAATCGTTGTCCCTGCGTGGTCGGATTAAAGATCCGAAAATAGGGAGCCGCATCCGTGCCGGTGGAGGCCGCCCACTGCCAGCCGCCGTTATTCGCCGCCAGATCGCCATCGATCAGCTGAGAGATAAAATAACGCTCTCCGGTTCGCCAGTCGATAAGCAGATCCTTCACCAGGAAGCTGGCGGTAATCATACGCAGACGGTTATGCATCCACCCGGTTTCATTGAGCTGCCGCATAGCCGCATCAACAATCGGGAAGCCGGTGAGCCCATGCTGCCATGCCTTAAGCAGCTTCTCATTCGACTGCCACTGTACCTTATCGGTCCAACGAATGAAGGGGCGATGTTTACATAAATCAGGATGATACGTCATCAGATGGCGATAAAACTCACGCCAGATCAGTTCGTTCAGCCACACTGCGCCCGCCCCCCCGTCTACCGCCTGAGGCTGTTCCGCCAGTAGCCGATGTAAACACTGGCGCGGGGAGAGCGCGCCTAGCGCTAAACAGGCCGACAGGCGGCTGGTGCCTTCAATCGCTGGAAAATCCCGCCGCGCCTCGTAATCCGCCGCCCCCTGCGCGCAGAACTGACGCAACCGGGCGATAGCCGCTTTCTCGCTGGCGGGGAATACCGTTTCATCAAACGACTGCTGGGGATAATTCAGCCTGATGTCCTGCAGATCCGTTATCGTTTCCCCTCTTATGGCCGGGGCGGGAACGCATTCTGGCAGCCCCTCTTTCAGGCGTTTGATAAAAGCATTTTTAAACGGCGTGAAAACTTTATACATTTCGTGACTGCCGGTCATCACGCTGCCCGGTGCGAGCATCACGCTGTCATCAAAGCCTTCACAGACCACGCCCGTAAGGTTTTTCTCCAGCTGACGATCCCGCTGCTGCTCGTTAAATTCATACTGGTAGTTGTAAAAAAGACGCGTTACCGCGTGCTGCTTACAGATTGCCTGCACCATCTCAAGCTGTGCGGCAAAATCATGGGCCTCTTTATAGATCAGCGGAATGCCTTTTTCGGCCAGTGAATGTTGCAGGTCATTCAGATACGCGCTGAGTAATGCCGCTTGCCGGGGCGCCATGTCATGCTGCCGCCACTGTTCAGGCGTGGCGATAAACAGGGCCAGCACATTCGCGTCTTTAGCGCGGCAGGCGGCCGCGAGAGCGAAGTTGTCGTGAATGCGTAAATCCGCGCGAAACCAAACCAGATGGGTGGGCATAAAACTCCAGGCAATTGTCCATTATGTCCGTAAGGGCATGCCGTAAAAGGAAAAAGGCACGCATTGAACTACTTTGCCATGAAGTGTAGACGGGATGAAATAAAAAAGGCCGCCCGAGGCGGCCTTAACGCTACTTGTCCTGCGCTACCGGGGTAAAGGCATTAAACACATCCGGTTTATCACTCTTTACAACGAGTGCGCTGGCGACAATGAACGCGATGCATAAATAGCGTTTCACTATGCGGTCCCTGCAGCTAACCGCTCCACCTATCACCACCGGTGATAAATCGGTGGACACAAGCCCGGGTAGGCGGGCTGCTTTACGGCTATGGATACACCTTTCCCAGGACCGATGCCCATTTGCGAGATGGCGGAAAGGGACGTGGCATCATAATTAACACCAACGCCAAAAGTAAGTTATTTAAGTAAAATTAGGAATTTATAAAGGTGAAGTGGATTGCGAACTTTTTAAAGAAGGGTATGATAAAAATCCCGGGTAGGGGCTGCAAGATTACCCAACGGACCGCGAATCCCGAGGGACAAAAAAACCGCCACTTTGCTGTAGGCGGTTTTTTTATGGCTACGATGTCACACCGTATCAGTAGAAATCGCAGGTTGCTTTCTCGGCCTGATCCATCCACACCGGCTTTTCGCTGGTTTTCGCCCAGACGCGGTGCAGATAGCTGTAAAAACGTGCGCGATCTTTCCAGAACAGCATCACCGGCAGGGCCAGCACGCCAGCCACTACGGCGAAAGTGCGACGCATGAACACGATATGAGCCGGATACTCTTTATAAAGATCCATATTTTTCTCCCCTGTAGTTGGCCGGAAACCGTCTCCGGAAAATGTGAAATCTGTGACCTGGTTAAAATAATACCGCTTTGTTTGTAATTTTACTACTCATCCGACCACTTATTTTCATCCATTTCGTGAATATTTACATTCACGCCCGTAATTAAGTTACAAAAAAGTTAACAGTTTACTTAACAATAGTTAAATTGTGGTCTTTCCCATTTTTATACTTTTTTTACACCTGCCCTTCTGATTTTTGCGAAATCTTTGCGCCACAAATCCTACCGTTTGTACAACAACAAAAGTCACCCGGAGGTGGAGTGTGAGTGCAGGTCTGATTGCCGGCATCGTGCTGGTGTTCCTGTTATTGGGTTATCTGATTTATGCCCTGATTAATGCGGAGGCATTCTGATGGCTGCTCAGGCGTTTTTGCTTATTGCCAGCTTTTTACTGCTGCTGTTTGTGCTCGCCAGGCCGCTGGGAACAGCGCTGGCGCGGCTGATAAACAACGTGCCACTGCCGGGTACGCGAAAAATTGAAAACGTGCTCTGGCGCATTTCAGGTACCAGCGACCGCGAAATGAGCTGGGGCCAGTACCTGATGGCGATACTGCTTCTGAATATCGTGGGGCTTATTGCCCTCTTTACGCTGCTCATGCTCCAGGGCAATTTGCCGTTGAATCCGCAGCAGTTACCAGGTTTATCCTGGCATCTGGCGCTGAACACGGCGGTCAGCTTTGTCACCAATACCAACTGGCAGTCTTACGCCGGTGAAACCACGCTCAGCTACTTCAGCCAGATGGCCGGGTTAACCGTGCAAAACTTTCTGTCTGCAGCCAGCGGTATCGCGGTGATCTTCGCCCTGACGCGCGCGTTTGCCCGTCAGAATGTCAGCACGCTCGGCAACGCGTGGGTTGATGTCACGCGCATCACCCTTTGGATCCTGGTGCCTGTTGCGCTGATTATTGCCCTGTTCTTTATACAGCAAGGCACTCTGCAAAACCTGCTGCCTTATACCCCTTACACCTCGCTTGAAGGGGGCAGGGAACTCCTGCCAATGGGGCCAGTGGCGTCGCAGGAAGCAATCAAGATGCTGGGCACCAACGGGGGCGGCTTCTTCAACGCCAACTCATCGCATCCGTTTGAAAACCCAACGGCATTAACCAATTTTGTACAGATGCTGGCGATCTTCCTGATCCCCGCCGCGCTCTGCTTCGCCTTTGGCGATGTGGTTAACGATCGCCGCCAGGGCCGTACGCTGCTGTGGGCCATGTCGTTAATCTTCGTGGTCTGCGTAGCACTGGTGATGTGGGCCGAATGGAACGGCAACAGCCACTTCATGCAGCTGGGGGCTAACAGCAATATCAACCTGGAAGGCAAAGAGAGCCGCTTCGGCATTCTTGCCAGCAGCCTCTATGCGGTGGTCACCACGGCGGCCTCCTGCGGGGCGGTGAACGCCATGCACGACTCTTTCACCGCGCTTGGCGGCATGATCCCGATGTGGCTGATGCAGATTGGCGAGGTAGTCTTCGGTGGGGTCGGTTCGGGGCTGTACGGCATGCTGTTGTTCGTTCTGCTCGCCGTGTTTATCGCCGGGCTGATGATCGGCCGCACGCCGGAATATCTCGGCAAAAAAATCGACGTCCGCGAAATGAAATTAACCGCGCTGGCAATCCTGGTCACCCCCGCCCTTGTGCTGCTCGGTACCGCGCTGGCGCTGATGACCGACGCCGGGCGCAGCGGCATCTTTAACCCGGGCATTCACGGCTTTAGCGAAGTGCTTTACGCCGTTTCGTCTGCCGCAAACAACAACGGCAGCGCCTTTGCAGGGTTAAGTGCCAACTCACCGTTCTGGAACTGTCTGCTGGCGTTCTGCATGTTCTTCGGTCGTTTCGGCGTGATTATTCCCGTCATGGCGATCGCCGGAACACTGGTGAATAAGAAGATCCAGCCGACCACTACCGGTACGTTACCGACTCACGGCGCGCTTTTCGTCGGCCTGCTGATTGGCACCGTTCTGCTGGTAGGTGCCCTGACCTTTATCCCCGCCCTCGCGTTAGGCCCGGTTGCGGAATATCTCTCTTTACGCTGATTTTGCGGAGAATTTGTCATGAGTCGTAAACAACTGGCCCTGCTCGAACCAACCTTAGTTCGTCAGGCCCTCATGGATGCGGTAAAAAAACTGAGCCCGCGAGTGCAGTGGCACAACCCGGTGATGTTTATTGTCTGGACTGGAAGTTTACTCACCACCGCACTGGCGATTGCCATGGGAACGGGACACCTTTCAGGAAATGCAACCTTTACCGGCGCCATCAGCCTGTGGCTGTGGTTTACCGTGCTGTTCGCCAACTTTGCCGAAGCGCTGGCGGAAGGCCGCAGTAAGGCGCAGGCCAGCAGTCTGAAAGGGGTCAAAAAAACCGCCTTTGCGCGCAAATTACGCGAACCTAAATACGGCGCGCAGATGGACCACGTTCCGGCGGATGAACTGCGCAAAGGTGACGTGGTGCTGGTGGAAGCCGGGGACATCATCCCCTGCGACGGGGAGGTAATTGAGGGCGGCGCGTCGGTAGACGAAAGCGCTATTACCGGGGAATCCGCGCCCGTGATTCGTGAGTCGGGCGGAGATTTCGCCTCAGTTACCGGCGGAACGCGCATTCTTTCCGACTGGCTGGTGATCCAGTGCAGCGTTAACCCGGGCGAAACCTTTCTCGACCGGATGATCGCCATGGTGGAAGGCGCACAACGTCGTAAAACGCCGAACGAGATCGCCCTGACCATTCTGCTGGTGGCGCTCACCATTGTGTTCCTGCTGGCAACGGCGACCCTGTGGCCCTTCTCTGCCTACGGCGGTACAGCGGTCAGCATCACCGTACTGATCGCCCTGCTGGTCTGTCTGATCCCCACCACTATCGGCGGCCTGCTTTCCGCGATTGGCGTGGCGGGGATGAGCCGTATGCTGGGCGCGAACGTCATCGCCACCAGCGGACGCGCCGTTGAAGCGGCGGGTGACGTAGACGTACTGCTGCTGGATAAAACCGGGACCATCACCCTGGGTAATCGTCAGGCCTCTGACTTTTTACCTGCTCCCGGCGTGGATGAAAAAACGCTGGCCGACGCGGCGCAGCTTTCTTCGCTGGCCGATGAGACGCCGGAAGGTCGCAGTATTGTGATCCTCGCCAAGCAGCGCTTTAACCTGCGCCAGCGCGACGTACAAAGCCTGCACGCCACGTTCGTGCCCTTTACGGCGCAAACACGGATGAGTGGAATTAACATTCAGGACCGAATGATCCGTAAAGGCTCCGTTGATGCCATCCGCCGTCATATTGAAGCCAATAATGGACATTTCCCGCCGGAAGTCGACCACCTGGTGGAAAGCGTAGCGCGTCAGGGGGCAACCCCGCTGGTGGTGGCGGAAGGTGCAAGCGTTCTGGGGGTTATCGCTCTGAAGGATATCGTTAAAGGCGGTATTAAAGAGCGTTTCGCCCAGATGCGTAAGATGGGCATTAAAACGGTGATGATCACCGGGGATAACCGTCTGACTGCGGCGGCCATTGCCGCCGAAGCGGGCGTGGATGATTTCCTTTCCGAAGCGACACCGGAAGCGAAGCTGGCACTCATTCGCCAGTATCAGGCGGAAGGTCGTCTGGTGGCGATGACCGGCGACGGCACCAACGACGCCCCGGCGCTGGCGCAGGCCGACGTGGCGGTGGCGATGAACTCCGGTACCCAGGCGGCAAAAGAGGCGGGCAACATGGTGGATCTCGACTCGAACCCGACCAAGCTGATCGAAGTGGTGCATATCGGGAAGCAGATGCTGATGACGCGCGGCTCGCTGACCACGTTCAGTATCGCCAACGACGTGGCGAAGTATTTCGCCATTATCCCGGCGGCCTTTGCGGCAACCTATCCGCAGCTGAATGCCCTGAATGTGATGCACCTGCACTCTCCAGCCTCGGCCATTTTGAGCGCGGTGATCTTCAACGCGCTGATTATTGTCTTTCTTATTCCTCTGGCGCTGAAAGGGGTGAGCTATAAGCCACTGACGGCCGCCGCCATGCTGCGCCGTAACCTGTGGATTTACGGTCTGGGTGGGCTGGTGGTGCCCTTTATTGGGATCAAGGTTATCGACATGTTGTTAACGCTGTTCGGGCTGGTTTAAAAGGTGAATCTCATGACGATGTTACGTCCCGCTATACTGTTGTTTATTCTGCTGTCTCTGATTACCGGCGGGCTTTACCCGCTGATGACAACCGCGCTGGGCCAGTGGTGGTTTGAGGACCAGGCCAACGGCTCGCTGATTATCCAGAACGGTGAAAACCGCGGCTCGCGTCTGATTGGGCAAAACTTTACGGACCCGCGCTACTTCCATGGACGCCCTTCCGCCACTGCGGAAAGCCCGTATAATCCAATGGCCTCCGGCGGCAGCAATCTGGCTGGCAGTAATCCTGACCTGGACAAAGCCGTTGCTGAACGCGTTGCCGCCCTGCGCGCCGCGAATCCGCAGGCCAGCCGTGAGGTGCCGGTTGAGCTGGTCACCGCCTCCGCGAGCGGGCTGGATTACAGCCTGACGCCGGACGCAGCGGCGTGGCAGATCCCACGCGTGGCCGCCGCCCGTCAGCTGACCGTCGAGCAGGTGAGCCAGCTGGTTGCAGAACATACGCAAAAGCCGCTGGTCAGCTTCATCGGCATGCCGGTAGTGAACATTGTTGAGCTGAATCTGGCGCTGGATGCGCTAAGGAAGAACTAAATGACCGATGAGCCCATGCGCCCGGATCCGGACAGGCTGCTTGAACAAACGGCTGAAGCCCACCGCGGCAAGCTGAAAATTTTCTTCGGCGCCTGCGCGGGCGTCGGGAAAACCTTCGCCATGCTGACGGAAGCACAGCGGCTTCGGGCGCAGGGGCTTGATATTCTCATCGGCGTGGTGGAAACCCACGGTCGCAAAGAGACGGCGGCGCTGCTGACGGGGCTGGCGACGCAGCCGCCCCAGCGTATCAGCCATCGCGGTCGGCTGGTGACGGAGTTCGATCTTGATGCCGCCCTCGCCCGCCGCCCCGCGCTGATCCTGATGGACGAACTGGCGCACAGCAACGCGCCTGGCTCACGCCACCCGAAGCGCTGGCAGGATGTTGAGGAGCTGCTTGAAGCCGGCATCAACGTCTTCACCACGGTGAATGTTCAGCATCTGGAAAGCCTGAACGACGTGGTAAGCGGGGTAACCGGTATCCAGGTGCGGGAAACCGTCCCCGATCCGTTTTTTGATTCTGCCGATGAAGTCGTACTGGTTGACCTGCCGCCTGACGATCTGCGCCAGCGCCTGCACGAAGGCAAGGTGTATATTGCCGGCCAGGCCGAACGCGCCATCGAACATTTTTTCCGCAAAGGAAACCTGATTGCCCTGCGCGAGCTGGCCCTGCGCCGCACCGCCGATCGCGTGGATGACCAGATGCGCGCCTGGCGAGACCTGCAGGGGCGGGAGCGCGTCTGGCACACGCGTGACGCCATTCTGTTATGCATTGGTCACGGCAGCGGCAATGAAAAACTGGTCCGCACCGCCGCCCGGCTTGCGGCGAAGTTTGGCAGCGTCTGGCACGCGGTGTATGTCGAAACGCCACAGCTTCACGGCCTGCCGGAAAATCAGCGTCGCGCCATTTTGAGCGCGCTGCGGCTGGCGCAGGAGCTGGGTGCCGAAACCGCAACCCTGTCCGATCCGCAAGAAGATAAAGCCATTCTGCGCTACGCGCGCGAGCATAACCTGGGCAAGATTGTCATTGGACGTCGCCAGCATCGCCGCTGGTTTAGCCGCGAATCTTTTGCCGACAGGCTGGCACGCCGCGCGCCGGATCTGGATTTAGTCATCGTCGCGCTGGATGACAAGCCCGCCCCCCTGCCCGGCCGTACGCCGGACGCACGCACCTTTGGCGATAAATGGCGCGTCCAGATCCGGGGCTGCCTCGTGGCCGTGGTCCTTTGCGCCCTGATTACGGTGATTGCCAGCCAGTGGCTAATCGCCTTCGATGCCGCCAATCTGGTCATGATTTATCTGCTGGGCGTCGTTGTGGTCGCGCTCTTTTATGGCCGCTGGCCGTCGGTGCTGGCAACGGTGATCAACGTCATCAGCTTCGACCTCTTTTTTATCGCTCCGCGCGGGACGCTTGCTGTCTCGGACGTGCAGTACATTCTGACCTTTGCCGTGATGCTTACCGTCGGGCTGGTGATCGGGAATCTGACGGCAGGCGTGCGCTACCAGGCACGCATTGCCCGCTATCGCGAGCAGCGCACCCGCCATCTGTATGAGATGTCAAAATCGCTGGCGGTCGGTCGCACGCAGCAGGATATCGTCCAGACCAGTGAGCAGTTTATCCGTTCGACCTTTCACGCCAGTAACCTGATTTTGCTCCCCGACGAGCAGGGGCGCCTTCGCCCGCTGACCTCCCCTTCGGGGATGACGCCCTGGGATGAAGCGATTGCCCGCTGGAGCTTTGATAAGGGTTTACCTGCCGGTGCCGGCACCGACACGCTGCCCGGGGTGCCTTACCAGATCCTGCCGCTGCGCAGCGCGGATAAAAATCACGGGCTGGTCATCGTCGAGCCGTCTAACCTGCGTCAGCTGATGATCCCCGAGCAGCAGCGCCTGCTGGAAACCTTCACCCTGCTGGTCGCCAGCGCCCTTGAACGGCTGGCGCTCACCGCCAGCGAAGAGCAGGCGCGGCTGGCAAGCGAGCGCGAAAGTATTCGCAATTCGCTGCTGGCAGCGCTGTCTCACGATTTGCGCACCCCGCTTACCGTGCTGTTTGGTCAGTCCGAAATTCTGACGCTGGATCTGGCGGCGGAAGGATCAAAACATGCGATGCAGGCCAGCGAAATTCGTCAGCACGTGCTAAATACCACGCGTCTGGTGAACAACCTGCTGGACATGGCGCGCATTCAGTCCGGCGGGTTTAACCTCAAAAAAGAGTGGCTCACCCTTGAGGAGGTTGTCGGCAGTGCGCTGAAGATGCTGGAGCCGGGTCTCGGCGGGCGCCATATCGAGCTGGACATGCCGGAACCCCTGACGTTAATCCATGTGGATGGCCCGCTGTTTGAGCGCGTGCTGATTAATCTGCTGGAAAACGCGGCTAAATACGCCGGGACAAAGGCCCGGCTGGGGATTGCTGCCAGGGTGGATAAACGTGTGCTGCGGCTCGATGTCTGGGATACCGGGCCGGGTATTCCGGCCGGCCAGGAGCGCGCCATATTCGAAAAATTTGCGCGCGGTAATAAGGAATCTGCCATTCCGGGCGTCGGGCTGGGGCTGGCGATCTGCCAGGCGATTGTTGACGTGCATGGCGGCACCATTTCCGCAGAGAACCGCCCGGAAGGTGGGGCACGCTTTTGTGTTACACTTCCTCTTGAAACCCCACCAGAACTTGATGAATTACCAGAGGATTTGTGATTAACGTTCTGATTGTTGAAGATGAGCTCGCTATCAGCCGATTTCTGCGTACCGCGCTGGAAGGCGACGGTTTGCGCGTTCATGAAGCCGGAACGCTTCAACGGGGGTTAATTGAAGCCGCCACCCGCAAGCCAGATCTGGTGATCCTGGATCTGGGACTCCCGGATGGCGACGGCATCGATTTTATTCGTGAGGTGCGTCAGTGGAGCCAGATGCCCATTCTGGTGCTCTCTGCCCGCACCGAAGAGACGGATAAAATCGCCGCGCTGGATGCCGGAGCGGATGATTATCTGATCAAACCGTTTGGCATTGGCGAGTTACAGGCCCGGCTTCGTGTGGCGCTGCGTCGACACAGTGCCACCACTCCTTCTGAACCGGTGTACGTCTTTGGCGATATCCGCGTCGATCTTGCCGCCCGCCGCATCGTGCGAGGGGAAGAAGAGATCCACCTTACGCCTATCGAGTTTCGTCTGCTGGCCGTGTTGCTCAGTAACCACGGAAAAGTGTTAACGCAGCGACAGCTGTTAAGCCAGGTCTGGGGACCGAATGCTGTCGAACATAGTCACTATTTACGCATTTATATGGGACACCTTCGCCAGAAACTTGAAGCCGATCCCGCGCGTCCTCGTCATTTATTAACAGAAACCGGTATCGGATATCGGTTTATGATCTGAATAAGTATTCACTTTATTTTTAAATAAAGAACACACCAGCCTGAATATAGGCATGAAAATAATGACGAGATTATTTTCATGCCTATATTCGCCCTCACTAAACATATTTAGAACACCAACTTAACACCAAACCAACAAAACAGCATTTTGATCTGCGTTATTCACTCATAACGACTAATTATTTCTGAAATGATCGGTTATTGGTGATCTGTTTCACAGTTAATCCCTTTTTCCTGGATAAAATGACCGTGCTTTCAATTACTGAAAGGAAAATGAACATGGAAAACAATAATCGTTTAATGCCCCATATAAGGCGGACAACACATATCATGATGTTTGCCCACCGAAACTGTTTTGACTTTCATCTCTTTAACGCCCGGTAGTCCTTCGACTTCTGGCGCATCTGCTTACAGGTTATCCTGAAAAACGCTATTTTACAGGCTGTTGCCTGTGAACACCTGCGCTCATTCCTTGTGATTCAGATTCTCCGCAACCGGGCGGACTGAATTCTACTCAGCAAAAAAGCAATTAACTGATTTCGTATCAGCGGACGCGCTTTGCTTTTTTTTCCGGAAAAAATCGATTTCTTTACCGCAAGAAGTCGAGGGACCCATATTGCCTGAAATAAAGAGATAAAGATGAAAACGTTAAAAATTGCCGTCAGCCGTGCCTGCCCTGAATGCTTTACCACTTCGCGGGAGATCGTGGATATCACCGCATCGGATTATATTGATGTGGCAGCCGTGGTTCTGGCCGTCAGTGATATTTTCAATGGCGCCATAGAAGAAATAGAAGCCACGGGATTCGGTATTCCGGTGTTTATTGCCACGCATAAAGAAGAAAGGGTTCCGGCTGAATTTTTGTCGCGTATTCACGGCGTTTTTGAGTACTCCTACACCAGCAATGCGTACTACGGACGCCAGCTTGAAGCGGCTGCGCAGAAGTACGAAACCCAGCTCCGTCCGCCGTTCTTCCGCGCGCTGGTCGATTACGTCCAGCAGGGGAACAGCGCGTTTGACTGCCCCGGACATCAGGGAGGCCAGTTCTTCCGCCGCCATCCGGCCGGAAACCAGTTTGTCGATTTCTTTGGCGAAACGCTTTTCCGCGCCGATCTGTGCAATGCCGACGTGGCAATGGGCGATCTGCTGATCCATGAAGGTGCGCCATGCATCGCCCAACAGCATGCGGCAAAAGTCTTTAATGCGGATAAAACCTACTTCGTGCTGAACGGCACCTCCTCTTCCAATAAGGTGGTGCTCAATGCCCTGCTCACGCCAGGCGATCTGGTGCTGTTCGATCGCAATAACCATAAATCTAATCACCACGGAGCACTGTTACAGGCGGGAGCGACGCCGGTGTATCTGGAAACAGCGCGCAACCCGTACGGGTTTATCGGCGGTATTGACGCACACTGTTTCGACGAGAGTTACCTGCGGGAACTGGTGTCAGAGGTCGCGCCTGGTCGCGCGCGGGATGAACGTCCCTTCCGTCTGGCGGTGATCCAGCTGGGCACCTACGACGGTACCATTTATAACGCCCGTCAGGTGGTGGATAAGATTGGTCACCTGTGCGATTACATCCTGTTTGACTCCGCCTGGGTGGGTTACGAGCAGTTTATCCCGATGATGGCCGACTGCTCGCCGCTGCTGCTGGAGCTGAACGAAAACGATCCGGGCATTCTGGTTACCCAGTCGGTGCATAAGCAGCAGGCGGGCTTCTCGCAAACCTCGCAAATCCATAAGAAGGACAGCCACATAAAAGGCCAGCCGCGCTATGTGCCGCATAAACGCCTCAACAACGCCTTTATGATGCACGCCTCCACCAGCCCGTTTTATCCGCTGTTTGCCGCCCTGGATATCAACGCCCGCATGCACGAGGGGCAAAGTGGGCGCAACATGTGGATGGACTGCGTGGTGACGGGTATTGAAGCGCGGAAACTGATCCTTCAGAACTGTCAGTTTATTCGCCCGTTCGTGCCGGAGACGGTGGATGGCCGTCCGTGGGAAAGCTGGGATACGGCGGAGATCGCCACCGATCTGCGCTTCTTCCATTTCGTTCCGGGCGAACGCTGGCACGCCTTTGAGGGATATGCCGAGCATCAGTATTTTATCGATCCCTGCAAACTGCTGCTGACCACGCCAGGCATCAACGCCCGCACCGGCGAGTATGATGATTTCGGCGTGCCCGCCACCATCCTCGCCAACTTCCTGCGTGAAAACGGCATCGTGCCGGAAAAATGCGACCTCAATTCCATTCTGTTCCTGCTCACCCCGGCGGAGGACATGGGCAAATTGCAGCAGCTCGTCGCCCAGCTGGTGCGCTTCGAAAAACTGCTCCAGAGCGATGTGCCGCTGAAAGAGGTTCTGCCCTCTCTTTATAAGCAACATCCGGAACGTTATGCGGATTATTCCCTGCGTCAGATTTGTCAGGAGATGCACGACCTCTACGCCCGCCATAACGTGAAGCAGTTGCAGAAAGAGATGTTCCGCAAGTCTCACTTCCCGCGCGTCATGATGAACCCGCAGGAGGCGAACTATGCCTATCTGCGCGGTGAGGTCGAGCTGGTGTCACTGCGCGACGCGGAAGGCCGTATCGCCGCGGAAGGCGCGCTGCCTTACCCACCGGGGGTGTTGTGCGTGGTTCCGGGGGAAGTCTGGGGCGGTTCCGTGCTGCGCTATTTCGCCGCGCTGGAAGACGGGATCAATCTGCTGCCGGGCTTCGCGCCGGAGTTACAGGGGGTTTACGTCGAGGAGTGTGACGGGCGCAAACAGGTGCGCTGCTACGTCATTAAACAACCCACCGCTCAGCCGTCTCTGCTGAAAGGAGAAAAATTATGAGTAAGTCCAACAAGATGGGCGTGGTACAACTCACTATCCTCACCATGGTGAATATGATGGGGTCCGGGATCATCATGCTGCCCACTAAGCTCGCTGAAGTGGGGACGATTTCGATTATCTCCTGGCTGGTAACGGCAGTCGGCTCAATGGCGCTGGCGTGGGCGTTTGCCAAGTGCGGGATGTTCAGCCGTAAGTCTGGCGGCATGGGCGGCTATGCCGAATATGCGTTTGGTAAGTCCGGTAACTTTATGGCCAACTATACCTACGGCGTGTCGCTGCTGATCGCCAACGTGGCGATTGCCATTTCCGCTGTCGGTTACGGTACGGAGCTGTTTGGCGCGACGCTGACCCCGGTGCAGATTGGGCTGGCGACCATCGGCGTGCTGTGGATCTGCACCGTCGCCAACTTTGGCGGCGCGCGCATCACCGGACAACTCAGCAGCATCACCGTCTGGGGCGTGATCATTCCGGTTGTCGGTCTGTGCATCATCGGTTGGTTCTGGTTCAGCCCGACGCTGTACGCCAATTCCTGGAACCCGCATCACGTACCGTTCTTCACCGCCGTGGGATCATCCATCGCCATGACGCTATGGGCTTTCCTCGGTCTCGAGTCAGCCTGTGCGAATGCGGAAGTGGTGGAAAACCCGGAAAAGAACGTGCCGATCGCGGTACTCGGCGGGACGCTGGGGGCGGCGGTGATCTATATCGTCTCAACCAACGTGATTGCGGGAATTGTGCCCAACATGGATCTCGCTAACTCCACGGCGCCGTTCGGGCTGGCGTTTGCGCAGATGTTTACGCCAGAGGTAGGGAAAGTGATCATGGGACTGATGGTGATGTCCTGCTGCGGCTCGCTGCTGGGCTGGCAGTTCACCATCGCCCAGGTATTCAAATCCTCCGCTGACGAAGGTTATTTCCCGAAAATCTTCTCCCGCGTCACCAAAGCGGATGCGCCGGTACAGGGTATGCTGGCGATTGTGATTTTCCAGAGCGGTTTGTCGCTGATGACCATCAGCCCGTCACTGAACAGCCAGTTTAATGTACTGGTCAACCTGGCGGTGGTGACGAACATCATTCCGTACATTCTGTCGATGGCGGCACTGGTAATTATTCAGAAGGTGGCGAAGGTGGATCCGCGCAAAGCCCGGGCGGCCAATATCGTGGCGCTGATTGGGGCGATTTACAGCTTCTATGCGCTCTACTCGTCCGGTCAGGAGGCGATGCTGTATGGCGCGATGGTGACCTTTATGGGCTGGACGCTGTACGGTCTGGTATCGCCGAGATTTGAACTGAAGAATAAGCATAGTTAAAAAAGAAGCCCGGTGGCGCTAACGCTTACCGGGCCTACGAGATCAATGTTTTCTCCCTCTCCCTGTGGGAGAGGGCCGGGGTGAGGGCATCAGCCCGCACCAGACACCATTTACGCGTTTTTCAGCACTTCGCTGACAATCTCTACCGCTTCTTTCTCAATCTGCTGGCGGTGCTCAGCGCCGAGGAAGCTTTCGCAATAGATTTTGTACGCATCTTCCGTACCGGATGGACGCGCGGCGAACCAGCCGTTTTCGGTCATCACTTTCAGGCCGCCGATGGATGCGCCGTTACCCGGTGCTGCCGTCAGACGCGCGGTGATCGGATCGCCCGCCAGGGTGCTGGCGCTGACCATCTCCGGAGAGAGTTTGGACAGAGCGGCTTTCTGAGCAGAGGTCGCGCCAGCCTGAATACGGTTATAGCTTGGCGCACCAAAGCGTCCTGCCAGGTCGTTGTAATGTTCCTGCGGGTTCTTACCGGTAACCGCGGTGATTTCCGCCGCCAGCAGGCACATGATGATGCCGTCTTTATCGGTTGACCATGGGGTGCCGTCGAAGCGCAGGAAGGATGCCCCCGCGCTCTCTTCACCACCAAAGCCGAAGCTGCCGTCGTGCAGACCGTCAACAAACCACTTGAAGCCCACCGGCACTTCCACCAGCTTGCGGCCCAGCGCATCGACCACACGGTCAATCATGGCAGAAGAGACCAGCGTTTTACCCACCGCAACCTCTTTGCCCCACTGCGGACGGTGCTGGAAGAGATAGTTAATCGCAACAGCCAGGTAGTGGTTCGGGTTCATCAGCCCAGCCGGGGTGACGATACCGTGACGGTCGTAGTCCGGGTCGTTGGCAAACGCCAGATCGAACTTGTCGCGCAGCGCCAGCAGGCCCGCCATCGCGCATTCGGAGGAGCAGTCCATACGGATCGCGCCGTCTTTGTCCAGGTGCATAAAGCGGAAGGTCTGATCGACGTGATCGTTCACGATGGTCAGATCCAGCTTGTAGTGCTCGGCAATGCGTTTCCAGTATTCAATACCGGAGCCGCCCAGCGGATCCACGCCCAGCTTCAGACCGGCTTTCTGGATAGCGGCCATATCGACGATATCCGCCAGCCCTTCCACGAACGGCTGCACCAGATCCTGCTCTTTCACGTGGCCGGACGCCATGGCTTCATCCAGCGAGATGCGCTTCACGCCGTTCAGACCGTTAGCCAGTAACGCGTTGGCGCGATCTTCCACCACTTTCGTGACGTTGGTATCCGCCGGGCCACCGTTAGGTGGGTTGTACTTGATGCCGCCATCTTCCGGTGGGTTGTGGGACGGGGTGATCACAATACCGTCCGCCTGCGCGCCACCTTTTTTGTTATGTACCAGAATAGCGTTAGAAACCGCAGGCGTTGGCGTGAAACCGTTGTTCTCCTGAACAATCACGTCTACGCCGTTTGCCGCCAGTACTTCCAGCACGGAGATAAAGGCAGGTTCAGACAGGGCGTGGGTATCTTTCCCAACATAGCACGGACCGGTGACGCCATTTTTGGCGCGCTCTTCCGCGATGGCCTGAGCAATGGCCAGAATGTGCGGTTCGTTAAAGCTGTGGCGCGCCGCGCTGCCGCGGTGGCCAGATGTACCAAACTTCACTGCGTGTTCTGCGTTGCCCACCACCGGCTTCAGCACGTAGTACTGCGCGGTCAGTTGAGCGACGTTAATCAAATCGCGTTGTTGTGCAGGTTGTCCTGCACGGCTGTGATTTGCCATTGCCTGGTCCTTCTGATGCAAGGGTTAAATTGTACCGCAAACCTTTTCGATCAATTCCGCCGGGAACTGCATGGACTGCATGATATGTTCGATCATGCTGCACTTGCGGCCCGTATTGGTATTGGTGATCACCCAGTATGGCGTACCGGGAACATGTTTGGGTTTGGTTTGGTTGCCATTTTGCAGCAGGGTCTGCTCGTCACCTGCGAAGTAAACGCGCGTGCGACCGTGCAGCGACTCTGTCGCTTCTGCAAATGCGTTGTTATCCAGTGAGTAAAGTGTAGACAGCACCAGCATAAAGCGGTTAACCGCCTTTTTCTGCTCTGCATATTCATCGGACAGCAGCAGCTCGCGCATCGCGCGCACTTTGTCTTTTGCCGGCATGACGGCAGGTTTTACTTGTGCAACAACGCTCGGCTGAGACACAACATCTTTAGTGACAGGAGTGGGCTGTGAGGCGGCGGAAATTTTAAGCATGCGCCGTAAAATGTCGGACGCGCTCTCCCCAATATGCCGCGTCTGGCTGGCAATATACTGATAGAGTTCGTCATCAACTTCGATTGTTTTCATCTTAATCCAGTGCGATATCTTATCTGAATACAAGTCGTTGAGATTATAAGGTCTAATCCCAACAGCGGATAGCGTCAAACCAGGTTGGCGGCAAAAGTCAGATTAAACTGGATCCTTGCCCCCGGGCGGCAGAATGGTCAACATGATACCCTAACCTGACAAACCTAAAAAAAGAACTTTGCCATGAAATTGAATACCCGAGCGCAAACTGCACAATCGCCGAACAATAATTCTCCCATCGTACTGGTTCACGGCCTGTTTGGTAGTCTGGATAACCTGGGCGTGCTGGCGCGCGATTTAGTGACCGATCACGAGATCCTCCAGGTTGATATGCGCAATCACGGTCTTTCAGGGCGCTCTGAGGAGATGACCTACGCAGCCATGGCGCAGGATCTGCGGGACACCCTCGATGCGAATAATATCCAGAAAGCGACGCTCATCGGGCATTCAATGGGCGGTAAAGCGGTGATGGCGCTTACAGCGCTGGCCCCTGAGCGAATTTCCGGTCTGGTGGTCATTGACGTTGCGCCCGTCAATTACGACGTTCGCCGTCACGATGAGATTTTCGCTGCGATCAATGCCGTGACAGAGTCAGGCGTCTCCACACGCCAGCAGGCGGCAGCCGTTATGCGCGAGCATCTCGATGAAGAAGGCGTGGTCCAGTTCCTGCTGAAATCCTTTGTTGACGGACAATGGCGCTTTAACGTCCCGGTACTGTGGGATCAGTATTCGCATATTGTGGGGTGGGAAAATGTCCCCGCCTGGCCGCACCCTACCCTCTTTATTCGCGGCGGCAACTCCCCTTACGTCACTGACGCGTACCGTGACACGCTGCTGGCGCAATTTCCGCAGGCTCGCGCTCACGTCATCGCCGGTGCCGGGCACTGGGTCCACGCGGAAAGACCGGATGCGGTCTTGCGCGCCATTCGCCGCTATCTTACTGATACAGCGAATTGATTAAAAAGCCAGCGACCGGAAGACGACGGGCTTCCAGTCGTTGGCGTGTGGATATGGGTGATGTATGATGGCGCGCTTATCGCCCGGGCATTAGCAGGGCGGCGTGTTTCCCCCGAAGTCTCAGAATCATGGCCAAAGAACAAACGGACCGTACGACACTAGATCTGTTCGCGAATGAGCGTCGACCGGGACGACCGAAAACGAATCCGCTTTCGCGCGATGAACAGCTGCGTATCAATAAACGCAACCAGCTTAAACGCGATAAAAATCGTGGGCTTAAGCGTGTCGAACTCAAGCTGAATGCCGATGCCGTCGATGCGCTTAACGAGTTAGCTGACGCGCGCAACATCAGCCGCAGCGAACTGATCGAAGAGATGCTGATCGCCCAGCTTGAGACGTTACGCGGCAAGGCGTGAGTCAGAAAATCCCCAATATTACCTTTTTCATGTAGCACAGAGTGCAGTCCTGCGTGATAGCTGTTTCCGCAGGGTTGCCTGTTCTGCTATTATTGCCCTTATCCGTGGACAATTTGCGCCACCATACCATTAAGTTTCAAGAGGTTATTTTACTCATGGCAATCATCGGCATTTTCTTTGGCAGTGATACCGGCAATACAGAAAATATCGCAAAAAACATTCAAAAACAGCTCGGTAAAGACGTTGCTGATGTGCATGACATCGCCAAGAGCAGCAAAGAAGATCTCGAGGGCTATGACATCCTGCTGCTGGGCATCCCGACCTGGTACTACGGTGAAGCACAGTGTGACTGGGACGATTTCTTCCCGACGCTGGAAGAAGTCGACTTCAACGGCAAGCTGGTTGCCCTGTTTGGCTGTGGCGATCAGGAAGACTACGCTGAGTATTTCTGTGATGCGCTGGGCACTATTCGCGACATCATTGAGCCGCGCGGTGCGGCGATCGTTGGTCACTGGCCAACAGCGGGTTACCACTTCGAAGCTTCCAAAGGTCTGGCAGATGACGATCACTTCGTTGGCCTTGCCATTGATGAAGACCGTCAGCCAGAGCTGACCGCAGAGCGTGTAGAAAAATGGGTTAAGCAGGTTCGTGAAGAGCTGAACCTGGACGATATCCTTAACGCCTGATATCCCTGCGGCGCAACTCCGGTTGCGCCCGTTGTCCAGGTAAAACCGATTAAATTAATTGCTACAAACTTTTAACTTTTTCGTCCAGACCTGTACAATATCCCCCTGGTAAAAAGTGGGTGCCATCGAACAAGTTTGTTGGTGATACCACGTTTTTATAAGCATACTTTGCTTGAGACTTGCAGTTTTCATTTAGCCATGGCAGTTCTATAATGAGACGCATTATCCCAAGTGCATTTTCTGTCACTTCTTCTTTTGAAGTGAATCGTTTAGCAACAGGACAGATTCCGCATGACTGACAACAATACCGCATTAAAGAAAGCTGGCCTGAAAGTAACGCTTCCTCGGTTAAAAATCCTTGAAGTGCTTCAGGGGCCAGACAATCACCATGTCAGTGCGGAAGACCTTTATAAGCGTCTTATCGATATGGGTGAAGAGATTGGGCTGGCAACCGTCTATCGTGTGCTGAACCAGTTTGATGACGCGGGCATTGTTACTCGTCATAATTTCGAAGGCGGTAAATCCGTGTTCGAGCTGACTCAGCAACACCACCACGATCACCTGATCTGCCTCGACTGTGGCAAGGTCATTGAATTTAGCGATGATTCCATTGAATCACGCCAGCGTGAAATCGCCGCCCGTCATGGCATCCGCCTGACCAACCACAGCCTGTACCTGTACGGTCACTGTGCTGAAGGGGATTGCCGCGAAAATGAACATGCGCACGACGCAAAATAAGTCAGTGTTCATACTCTGAGCCAGCCGTGAGGTTGGCTTTTTTTTGCCTGGAAAAAGCCCGGTAAGCGCAGCGCCACCGGGCGTAAAGCAACTTATTTATTGTTATTGCGAATCTCGTCCCAAATCTTATCGCAACGCTTCGCCACTTCCTGATCGTTACCGGTTTTACGCGCCTGAATACAGGCCTGGTAATCCATCACGCGAACGTTTTCCTGCGTGGCGAATTGCTCATGGGCTTTGTCTTTTTTTAGCTCGTTCAGCACGCTTTGACAGGCTTCAATCTTCTCAGGTGAACCTTGTGCGGTATTGATGCACGCGCTATACGCCTCTTTCAGACGGGAGTCTTCTTTCGGCGCCTGATCCTGCGCGCACGCCACCAGCCCGAATGCCAGCAGCGCAACGAATACCCTTTTTTTCATCATGTTCAGTCTCCATAACGGCGGGACACAGCCCGCCACAACATTCATCAGAAGATGGTAAATGGCGCAATGACCATGAATTTCACGTCGCGCTCATCCTGGAAGATGTTGCCGTAACCGCCCGCGTAGCTCGGGATATCGGAGTGGTTGTCATACTGGGTGAAGTGCAGTTTGAACATCGTGCCTTTCGCACGACCCTCCTGCAGGGTATAAATCGCATCCAGACTGTATGAAGACTCTTTCAGACGGTAGTTCGGATCGTAGTAGGCGTCTGGCGTAGCCATATCCGCTGGCTTCGCGTCCCAGGCGTACGCGTAGGACGCACCCACTGCCCAGCCAGGCAGGTTCCAGTTCTTCAGGTCATACATTGCGCCGAAGAAGACCGCCTTTTCGCCGTCGGCGTTGAAGTCAGAGCGGTTATCCCACCAGATATCCAGACGACCATTGGAAGAGGCGTAGGTTGGCGTCATACGTTGCAGGAAGTAGCCCTGCTGCCCTTCTGCCTTCACCCATGTACCCTCCAGACGCAAATCAACCTGACCCACTTTGTAGCCGAAGGTCAGCGCCTGTAACCACGCGGTGCCGTCATAAATATCATTTACGCTGCCATCGCTGACCTTGTCGCGCGTACCGTAGAACTGATAGCTGGTGCTCAGCGGGCTACCTGCGATATCAAATTTGTAGCTGGCTTTAGCAAAGTACTGATCGATATAGCCTTCTGCCTGACCAAAAGCCGCTTCCAGCACCAGATCGTTTTTGAAGTCGTACTTCGCCCCCAGCGAGTGGAGATAATCAACTTTGGTTTTTTTATCGTTTTGATAGAACTTGTCCATCTCAATGTGCCACGGCGCTTTGTACTCGTTGGTCCACATATAGGAGAAGCTCAACGCCCCCGCATCGCCGTAGTCAAAATTAGCACCGGCTTCCGCGCCCTGATAGGTACCTGGCATAAAGCTCCAGTGCGGCGCTAACAGCGTCTGACCGGTTGGCTGGATATAACCACCACGCGCCCAGACCGGGCCATATTTGAATTTTGCAGCCGCTTTATACAGGCTGATTCCGCTTTTATCGCCGGACCAGTCTTCGTCGTAAGCTTTATTGCTGGAGGAGAACGCAATTTCGTTCGGATGGCCGCTGTCGCCATTTTCGGCCATTTCAATTGCGGTGAACGCTGCAATATCGATCCCGAACATATCGGCGGCATATCCCGACTGGAAATCCAGGTTGGCGTTCCAGGTCGAGTGAGAGAGGTTAGTTTTGTATTTATCTTCAGTGACGTCTTTACGGTCACGCTCACGTTGCCAGTAATAAATACCGCCCGTAAGGGTGGAATCTTCAATGAAACCTGCTGCTTTTGCCTCTGGCGCAACCACCAGGCCCGACATTGCTGTCACACCGGCGATAGCCAGCGCCAGCGCACTACGTTTGCCACTGAACGTACGCATAGATTATTCCTCTTTGACGAATTAAAACGCCTTAAACGGCGAAAAACAGAAAAGACCAAATGGTCAGGGGTAGTCAGAAATACCCTCGAATTAACTACCGTCTTTAGGTTATTTTTCGCGACGCGAATTATCAATGCTTTTAATCAGGCAAAAGTCAGGATTATGACGAAGAGCACATATTTCGTAGTGCTTTGTAACATTTACCGTGAAGCGAGTACTGGCGGGGGAATACGCTAATTTTCAGTAAGTAACATTGAGATTGAGAATATATTTTTCAGCGTTTCTGTTTTTGGAAAACAACAAATTTTTTTTAAATAAAATAAGTAGCACCACATTGACCTGGAATGTGGGCTTTAAAAGATTATCCCGATGCTTAACGACATGATCGTTAAATAAAAAAACGCCGCATTACGCGGCGTTTGTTTCTCATTGACCAGAGCAGCGTTATTATTCGCCGATCTTAGTCCAGGTATCACGCAGACCCACGGTACGGTTAAATACCGGTTTTTCTGCCGTGCTGTAACGACTGTCCAGGCAGAAATAACCCTCACGTTCGAACTGGAACGCTTTACCGGCTTCAGCGGCTTTCAGAGACGGCTCGGCATACCCCTGCTTGATAATCAGCGACTCAGGGTTAATAACCGCCAGGAAGTCTTCCGCTGCGCCTGGGTTAGGCACGCTGAACAGACGGTCGTAGAGACGGATCTCAACCGGCAGCGCATGCTGCGCGCTCACCCAGTGGATTACGCCTTTCACTTTACGGCCATCCGCCGGATCTTTGCTCAGCGTCTCTGCGTCGTACGTACAGAAGATGGTCGTGATGTTACCTTCCGCATCTTTCTCTACGCGCTCGGCTTTGATTACATAGGCGTTACGCAGACGTACTTCTTTGCCCAGCACCAGACGCTTGTACTGCTTGTTCGCTTCTTCGCGGAAGTCGGCACGATCGATCCAGATTTCACCGCTGAACGGCACGTCGCGGGTGCCCATTTCCGGTTTGTTCGGATGGTTAGGCATAGAGACCAGTTCGCTCCCGCCCTGCGGATAGTTTTCGATAACCAGTTTCACTGGATCGATCACCGCCATCGCGCGCGGCGCGTTTTCGTTCAGGTCTTCACGAATGCAGGATTCCAGAGACGCCATTTCGATGGTGTTGTCCTGCTTGGTGACGCCGATACGTTTGCAGAACTCACGAATGGAGGCGGAGGTGTAGCCACGACGACGCAGGCCAGAGATGGTCGGCATACGTGGGTCGTCCCAGCCTTCAACGTGCTTGTCAGTGACCAGCAGGTTCAGCTTACGCTTGGACATCACGGTGTATTCCAGGTTCAGACGAGAGAACTCGTACTGACGCGGATGCACAGGAATGGTGATGTTATCCAGCACCCAGTCGTACAGACGACGGTTGTCCTGGAATTCCAGCGTGCACAGAGAGTGCGTAATGCCTTCCAGCGCATCGCTGATGCAGTGGGTGAAGTCGTACATCGGGTAGATGCACCACTTGTTACCGGTCTGGTGGTGTTCTGCGAACTTAATGCGGTACAGCACCGGATCGCGCATCACGATGAACGGAGACGCCATATCGATTTTGGCACGCAGACACGCTTTACCTTCTTCAAAGCCACCGGCACGCATTTTTTCAAACAGCGCCAGGTTCTCTTCCACGCTACGATCGCGGAACGGACTGTTCTTACCGGGCTGAGTCAGCGTACCGCGGTATTCACGGATTTCGTCAGCAGAGAGCTCATCGACGTATGCCAGACCCTTGTTAATCAGTTCAACCGCATAGGCATACAGCTGATCGAAATAGTCTGAGGAGTAGCAGATATCGCCTGACCAGTTGAAGCCCAGCCATTGCACGTCGTTTTTAATCGACTCAACGTATTCGATGTCTTCTTTTACTGGGTTGGTGTCATCGAAACGCAGGTTGCACTGCCCCTGGTAGTCTTGCGCAATACCAAAGTTCAGGCAGATCGATTTGGCGTGACCAATGTGCAGGTAGCCATTTGGCTCCGGCGGGAAACGCGTGTGGACTGTGGTGTGCTTACCACTGGCCAGATCTTCATCGATGATCTGACGAATAAAGTTACTCGGGCGGGCTTCTGCCTCACTCATCGTGGATTCCTCAAAGCGTAAACAACGTATAACGGCATATGATCTTATAAGCCGGACGTAGTGACAACCCTTAAAACGTCCCGGAAGAAAATAATGGGGGCAATTGCTGCAAAAAAAAGCGGCGGAGGATATCCCCCGCCGCTAAAGGCATAACTCTACTCAGGAGCGATTACTTGCCTTTAATCTCATACAGTGGCGTTTGGCCTGCAACTACCTGCCCCTGCGCCTGGATCACCAGACCGCTGAAGTCGTCGATGTTGCTGCACACTACCGGGCTTATCATGGAGCGCGCGTTGGCGTTCAGGAACTCCAGATCCATTTCCAGAATCGGCTGGCCTGCCGCCACTTCAGCGCCCTCTTCCACCAGGCGAGTAAAGCCCTGACCGTTCAGCGCAACGGTATCGATACCCATATGGACAACGATCTCCGCGCCTTTTTCCGTTTCCAGGCAGAACGCGTGGTTGGTGTTGAAGATTTTCACGATAGTACCGGCTGCCGGAGAGACCACGGTTTTGTCCGTTGGTTTCACCGCCACGCCATCACCGACCGCTTTGCTGGCGAACGCTTCGTCAGGCACCTGCTCAAGCGCAACAACGTCACCTGTCACCGGAGAAACCAGCGCAGCGATGGTCACCGCATTTGGCACAGCCTGCGGTTTTGCAACCGGCGCGTCAGCTACTGGCGCGTTATCCGTTGAGGCGGCAGCGACCGGCCCACGGGCAACCACTTTTTTCATTTCATCGCCGATAGATTCGGCTTTCGCACCCACGATAACCTGGATGGTTTGTTTGTTCAGCTTCACCACACCAGACGCACCAAGGCGTTTGCACATTGCATCGCTCACGCGCGCGGAGTCGCCCACGGTCAGACGCAGACGGGTAATACAGGCATCGATCGCTTTCAGGTTGTCGGTGCCACCCACAGCGGCAATATAGCTGGTTGCCAGCTGGGTTAAACCCTCTTCGGTATTGCTGTTGGCTTCACTGGTCACAACATCATCTTTCGTATCTTCGCGGCCCGGCGTCTTCAGGTTAAACATACGAATAACCGCGCTGAACAGAACGAAGTAGATAACGAAGAAGATCAGGCCCATCACCACCAGCATCCAGACGTTGCTGCTTGCCGCTGGCAGGTTGTACATCAACACATAGTCGATAGCGCCTGCGGAGAAGGAGAAGCCTGCATGGATACCCAGAAGGGTGGCAACGAACAGGCTGATACCGGTCAGGATCGCGTGCATCAGATACAGCAGCGGAGCCAGGAACATGAACAGGAATTCCAGTGGCTCGGTCACGCCGGTCAGGAAGGCGGTGATCGCAACGGACAGCAGCATCCCGCCAACCATTGGGCGACGCGCTTTCGGCGCAGCCAGGTACATTGCCAGCGCGGCGCCAGGCAGACCAAACATCATGATTGGGAAGAAGCCGGACATGAACATGCCCGCGGTGCCGTCACCTGCGTAGAAGCGGTTGATATCACCGTGGAATACCGCGCCAGCCGCGTTGGTGAACTCACCAATCTGGAACCAGGCGATGGTGTTCAGTACCTGATGCAGACCGGTTGGGATCAGCAGACGGTTAATGAAACCGAAGATGCCCGCGCCCATTGCGCCCGCAGACACGATCCACTCGCCACCCGCATGGATAGCATGCTGAACCGGTGGCCAAACGTAGCCAAAGATGGCGGCGAGGATCAGACAGAAAAAGCCCGTCGCAATCGGCACAAAACGTTTACCGCCGAAGAAGCTCAGGAAGTCAGGCAGTTTGATACCCGCCCAGCGGTTGTACACGGCGCCACCGACCAGACCGGTAATGATACCCGCCAGTACACCCATGTTGATTTCCGGGTTGATGGTTACCATCGCTTTCGTGAGGATGAAGTAACCTACCGCCCCTGCCAGTGCCGCAGCACCGGCGCTGTCTTTTGACCAGCTTGACGCCACGCCGATGGCGAAAATCAGCGCAAGGTTGTCAAAAATGGCGCCGCCTGCCTGGGCAATAAACGGCACATTAAGAAGATCGGGTTGCCCGAATCGCAGCAGCAATGCTGCAACCGGTAGCACGGCGATAGGGAGCTGCAAAGCCCTACCGAGGCGCTGGAAAAAACCTAAAATATTCATCCTATTCCCCCTACGAGACCCTTTGTTAAGACTCGCGCATAAACTATGTTTTTATTGTGTCACGAACGATAGATACTGTTGATGATTCACTGGCAGTGTGAGTGTGTGAAAAATTAATTCGTATCGCAAATTAAACACCTATTTTTTGTGATTATTGTCACCAAATATCGTATTAAACCCTCCCTTTCACTGGCTAACCACGAAAACTTATTTTATCATTCAAAAAATCAAGACGGATTGATCCGGCCTGAAAGGTTCCAGGTTACGCTTAGTTCAGGTTGCACTAATCATCCGCCCACTTTTACTTAAACTTTAGAGGTGAATAATGAGACTGATTCCCCTGGCAACAGCTGAACAAGTCGGAAAATGGGCTGCTCGTCATATCGTTAACCGCATCAACGCGTTCAAACCAACAGCCGATCGTCCTTTCGTACTCGGTCTTCCAACCGGTGGAACTCCCCTGACCGCATATAAGGCTTTGGTTGAAATGCACAAAGCGGGCCAGGTTAGCTTTAAACATGTTGTGACCTTCAACATGGACGAATATGTCGGCCTGCCAAAGGAACATCCGGAAAGTTACCACAGCTTTATGCACCGTAATTTCTTCGACCACGTTGATATTCCGGCTGAAAACATTAACCTGCTGAATGGAAACGCGCCTGATATTGACGCAGAATGCCGTCAGTATGAAGAAAAAATCCGTTCCTACGGTAAAATCCACCTGTTTATGGGCGGCGTAGGCAACGATGGTCATATCGCGTTCAACGAACCGGCATCTTCACTGGCTTCCCGTACCCGTATTAAAACGTTGACCCATGACACGCGTGTGGCTAACTCCCGCTTCTTTGACGGCGACGTCAATCAGGTGCCGAAATACGCGCTGACCGTGGGTGTGGGTACACTGCTGGATGCCGAAGAAGTGATGATTCTGGTGCTGGGCGCAGTGAAAGCGCAAGCGCTTCAGGCTGCCGTTGAAGGCAACGTGAACCATATGTGGACTATCAGCTGCTTACAGTTGCATCCAAAAGCGGTTGTCGTGTGTGACGAACCGTCCACCATGGAGCTGAAAGTGAAAACGCTGAAATACTTCAACGAGCTGGAAGCTGAGAACATTAAAGGTCTGTAATTGAATAACCGCCTCTTTTATCAGGGGCGGTCGCTTTTTTAACCGGGGGTCGATATGTACGCTTTAACCCACGGTCGGATTTATACCGGCCATGAAATTCTGGATGACCATGCGATTGTAATCGCCAATGGCCTGATTGAACGTGTTTGCCCGCTGGCGGAACTGCCGCCGGAGATCGAACAACGTTCCCTCAATGGAGCAGTAATCTCCCCCGGTTTCATCGACGTACAGCTTAACGGCTGCGGCGGTGTCCAGTTTAACGATACCGCAGAGGCGGTAACGGTTGAAACGCTGGAAATCATGCAAAAAGCCAACGAGAAATCGGGCTGCACCAGCTATCTGCCAACGCTGATTACCAGCAGCGATGACCTGATGAAACAGGGTATCCGCGTCATGCGCGAATACCTGGCAAAACATCCGAATCAGGCGCTGGGTCTGCACCTGGAAGGACCATGGCTGAATATGGTCAAGAAAGGCACCCATAACCCGAACTACGTGCGCAAACCGGATGCCGAGCTGGTGGATTACATGTGCGCCAATGCCGATGTGATCACCAAAGTGACGCTGGCACCGGAAATGACCGGCACGGACGTTATCAGCAAACTGGCCGCCGCCGGGATTGTGGTATCTGCGGGCCATTCGAACGCGACCCTGAAAGAGGCGAAGGCCGGTTTCCGCGCAGGTATTACATTTGCCACACACCTTTATAACGCGATGCCGTATATTACCGGTCGCGAACCGGGACTGGTTGGCGCAATTCTGGATGAACCAGACGTCTACTGCGGCATTATCGCCGACGGCTTGCATGTCGATTACACCAACATCCGCAACGCCAAGCGCCTTAAAGGCGACAAGCTCTGCCTGGTCACGGATGCTACCGCTCCGGCAGGAGCGAATATTGACCAGTTCATTTTTGCTGGTAAAACAATATACTACCGGAATGGACTGTGTGTGGATGAGAACGGCACGCTGAGCGGTTCTTCTCTGACGATGATCGAAGGGGTACGTAACCTCGTTGAACATTGCGGCATTGCGCTTGAGGAAGTGCTGCGCATGGCCACGCTTTATCCGGCGCGCGCTATTGGCGTCGATAAACAGCTCGGCGGTATTGCGCCAGGTATGGTTGCAAACCTGACGGCGTTCACACACGATTATAAAATTATTAAGACCATCGTTAATGGTAACGAGGTCGTCACTGAGTAAGTAAAAGTATGACACCAGGCGGACAAGCTCAAATCGGTAATGTCGATCTCGTTAAACAACTTAACAGCGCGGCAGTTTATCGCCTGATTGACCAGCACGGGCCAATCTCACGCATTCAGATAGCCGAACAAAGCCAGCTTGCTCCCGCCAGCGTGACAAAAATTACACGTCAGCTTATTGAGCGCGGCCTGATCAAAGAAGTGGATCAGCAGGCCTCCACCGGCGGCCGCCGCGCGATTTCCATCGTCACTGAAACCCGCAATTTTCAGGCCATTGGCGTTCGCTTAGGCCGTCATGACACCACGCTTACGCTCTACGATCTGAGCAGCAAGGCCATTGCCGAAGAGCACTACCCCCTTCCTGAGCGCACACAGGAGACGCTCGAACACGCGTTACTGAATACCATCGCGCAGTTTATCGAAAGCTGTCAGCGCAAGATCCGTGAACTCATCGCCATCTCGGTGATTTTACCCGGTCTGGTTGACCCGGAAAGCGGCGTTATTCGCTACATGCCGCACATTAAGGTAGAGAACTGGGGGCTGGTTGAGGCGCTGGAAAAGCGCTTCAAGCTGACCTGCTTTGTTGGTCACGATATCCGCTCGCTGGCGCTGGCGGAGCACTACTTTGGTGCGAGCCAGGACTGCGAAGACTCTATTCTGGTGCGCGTTCACCGTGGTACAGGTGCGGGTATCATCTCGAATGGCCGCATTTTTATTGGTCGTAACGGTAACGTAGGCGAGATCGGTCATATCCAGGTGGAACCGCTTGGCGAGCGCTGCCACTGCGGTAACTTTGGCTGTCTTGAAACCGTTGCCGCCAATGCCGCCATTGAACATCGCGTCCGCCACCTGCTGGAGCAGGGTTATCAGAGCCGCGTCACGCTGGGCGACTGTAAGATCGGTGCCATCTGCAAAGCGGCAAACAAAGGCGATGCGCTGGCCTGCGAAGTGATCGAACAGGTAGGACGCCACCTGGGTAAGACCATCGCCATTGCCATCAACCTGTTTAATCCGCAAAAAGTGGTGATTGCCGGCGAGATCGTTGAAGCCGAAAAAGTATTACTGCCTGCCATTGAAGGCTGCATCAATACCCAGGCGCTGAAGGCATTTCGCCAGAATTTGCCGGTGGTGCGATCTACGCTCGATCACCGCTCGGCAATTGGCGCATTCGCCCTGGTAAAACGTGCCATGCTCAACGGGATCCTGCTGCAACATTTGCTGGAATCCTGATCGGACCTTATAGTAACGCCTTCTTTTTTTGATGTCGGATTGTCCATGACCATTAAGAATGTAATTTGTGATATCGACGGCGTGCTGATGCACGACAACGTTGCCGTGCCAGGTGCTGCGGAGTTTCTTCACCGCATCATCGACAAAGGAATGCCACTGGTTCTTCTCACGAACTACCCTTCACAGACTGGTCAGGATCTGGCAAATCGCTTTGCTACCGCGGGCGTCAATGTCCCGGACAGCGTGTTTTATACCTCTGCGATGGCGACCGCGGATTTCCTGAAGCGTCAGGAAGGCAAAAAAGCCTACGTGGTTGGCGAAGGCGCGCTGATCCACGAGCTGTATAAAGCGGGCTTCACCATCACCGACGTGAATCCGGACTTTGTCATCGTGGGCGAAACGCGCTCCTTTAACTGGGAGATGATGCATAAAGCAGCCTACTTTGTCGCCAATGGTGCACGTTTTATCGCCACTAACCCGGATACGCATGGTCGTGGTTTTTATCCCGCCTGCGGTGCGCTGTGCGCCGGTATCGAAAAAATATCAGGCCGTAAGCCGTTTGTTGTCGGCAAACCGAGCCCGTGGATCATCCGCGCTGCACTGAATACGATGCAGGCACACTCAGAAGAAACCGTCATTGTTGGCGACAACCTGCGCACCGATATTTTGGCCGGCTTCCAGGCCGGGCTTGAAACCATCCTGGTGCTTTCTGGCGTTTCACAGCTTGATGACATTGATACGATGCCGTTCCGGCCAAGCTGGATTTACCCCTCTGTCGACGAAATCGACGTTATTTGATTCAGAACCACGCCCCAGGGCGTGGTTTTTCATTTCTGCTGCCTGAAAATATCACTTCATCTAACGAAATCAGCTCTTCATTGAGAAATCATCAATAGAATGGCTTAATGCATACTCTTTTTTTAAGATTCGGCAATTGCCATTGCACTTTTTACGTTTTCATCGGTAAAACGCTTGCGCCCCCTCCCCCTTTTGCGGCATTTTCATAAGCAAGCAACATCACAACGCAACAGGGTTAACGGAGAAGGTTATGTGTTCTATTTTTGGCGTACTGGATATTAAAACTGACGCGGGCGAACTGCGTAAAAAAGCACTCGAATTGTCCCGCCTGATGCGCCATCGCGGTCCGGACTGGTCAGGCGTATACGCCAGCGATAAAGCGATTCTGGCTCACGAACGTCTCTCCATTGTTGATGTCAACGCTGGCGCACAGCCGCTGTATAACGAGAAAAAAACGCACGCGCTGGCTGTTAACGGTGAAATTTACAACCATCAGGCGCTGCGCGCCGAGTACGGCGATCGCTACGCGTTTCAGACAGGCTCAGACTGCGAAGTGATCCTGGCGCTGTATCAGGAGAAAGGCCCGGAGTTCCTCGACGACCTGCAAGGTATGTTCGCCTTCGCGCTGTACGACAGCGAAAAAGACGCTTACCTGATTGGCCGCGACCATATTGGTATTATCCCGCTGTACATGGGACACGATGAACACGGTAACTTCTACGTTGCCTCAGAGATGAAAGCCCTGGTACCGGTGTGCCGCACCATCAAAGAGTTCCCTGCAGGTAGCTACCTGTGGAGTAAAGACGGCGAGATCCGCCCGTACTACCAGCGCGACTGGTTTGATTATGAGGCGGTGAAAGACAACGTGACGGACAAAGCCGAACTGCGTCAGGCCCTGGAAGAGTCAGTGAAAAGCCACCTGATGTCAGACGTACCTTATGGCGTACTGCTCTCCGGCGGTCTGGACTCCTCCGTGATCTCCGCGATTACCAAGAAATTCGCCGCACGTCGCGTGGAAGATCAGGAGCGCTCTGAAGCCTGGTGGCCGCAGCTGCACTCCTTTGCCGTGGGTCTGGAAGGGGCACCTGACCTGAAAGCCGCCCAGGAAGTGGCGAACCATCTCGGCACGGTGCACCATGAAATTCACTTCACCGTACAGGAAGGTCTGGATGCGATCCGCGATGTGATCTATCACATTGAAACCTATGATGTGACCACCATTCGCGCCTCCACGCCGATGTATTTGATGTCGCGGAAGATCAAAGCGATGGGCATCAAGATGGTGCTCTCCGGCGAAGGTTCTGACGAAGTGTTTGGCGGTTATCTCTATTTCCACAAAGCACCGAACGCCAAAGAGCTGCATGAAGAAACGGTGCGTAAGCTACAGGCGCTGCACATGTTTGACTGCGCGCGCGCCAACAAAGCGATGTCCGCCTGGGGTGTGGAAGCCCGCGTGCCGTTCCTCGATAAGAAATTCCTCGATGTGGCGATGCGCATCAACCCGCAGGACAAAATGTGCGGCAACGGCAAAATGGAGAAACATATCCTGCGTGAATGTTTTGAATCCTACCTGCCGGCGAGCGTGGCGTGGCGTCAGAAAGAGCAGTTCTCCGATGGCGTAGGTTACAGCTGGATCGACACCCTGAAAGAGGTGGCGGCAAAACAGGTTTCTGATCAACAACTGGAAACTGCGAGCTTCCGCTTCCCGTACAACACGCCAGCCTCGAAAGAAGCGTATTTGTACCGTGAGATCTTTGAGGAGCTGTTCCCGGTTCCAAGTGCAGCCGAGTGCGTACCGGGTGGTCCATCGGTCGCCTGCTCTTCTGCTAAAGCCATTGAATGGGATGAATCCTTCAAAGCCATGAACGATCCGTCAGGACGCGCAGTGGGCGTTCACCAGTCTGCCTATAAATAATGTTCAGAGTATCATCAGGCCCTCCGGGGCCTGATTTTTTTTCCTCTCTTTTCCCCGCATAAAATCGATTAATAACCAATAATTGTCGAATATTCGGCCTCGCTGTTCGCAACCTAACCAAACAGTCACATTCCGGCTATTTTCATTGAAAAAGGTGTTGACGCTGCAAGGGTCTATACGCATAATGCGCCCCGCAACGCCGATAAGGTAACGCGAAAAAAAGATGGCTACGTAGCTCAGTTGGTTAGAGCACATCACTCATAATGATGGGGTCACAGGTTCGAATCCCGTCGTAGCCACCATCTTTTTTGCGGGAGTGGCGAAATTGGTAGACGCACCAGATTTAGGTTCTGGCGCCGCAAGGTGTGCGAGTTCAAGTCTCGCCTCCCGCACCATTCCCAGGTAAGCGTTGCACGGATGGGGTATCGCCAAGCGGTAAGGCACCGGTTTTTGATACCGGCATTCCCTGGTTCGAATCCAGGTACCCCAGCCATATTTCTTCGATCATGCGGTTCTCCGCGGTATTGGGGTATCGCCAAGCGGTAAGGCACCGGTTTTTGATACCGGCATTCCCTGGTTCGAATCCAGGTACCCCAGCCATCGAAGATTGCAGTACTGGCTACGTAGCTCAGTTGGTTAGAGCACATCACTCATAATGATGGGGTCACAGGTTCGAATCCCGTCGTAGCCACCATATTTATGTTATCGAATACGATTCGGTAAACTGAACATTGTTGGGGTATCGCCAAGCGGTAAGGCACCGGATTCTGATTCCGGCATTCCGAGGTTCGAATCCTCGTACCCCAGCCACTTTAAAGTCGTTAAGCAGTTTGTTTAACGCAATTGGGGTGTCGCCAAGCGGTAAGGCTCTGGTTTCTGATACCAGCATTCCGGGGTTCGAATCCCTGCACCCCAGCCACTTAAAACAAACAAGCCCGCTCTGCGGGCTTTTTTGTTTTTGTTGCTCAGAATAGTGCGGCCTGATGCCCTCACCCTAACCCTCTCCCACGGGGCTGAGGGATCCCCAGTAATTTTTTTATGCAGAAGCAATAAAGTTGCTTTCTAAATGACTGAGGGCTGTCAGCGATGCCCTGGTCCGGCTGTAAATCGCTGAGGCGTTTGCCTTCCGGCCGGGGCGAGGCGCAGGGATGCGCCGAGAGGGCGGCTTTACAGGGACGTTGCCTCCGCCCGTACCCGATAAGCCGGAAGGAATAAGCCGAGGGCACCGCGAAGCGGCGATTTACCGCCGGGAGCCCGGGTCGCCAGGGTGGTGGCGACTGAGCCACCCTGGCACGTTCACCGGTCATGTCGTTACAGAGTAGCAAGGAACATAAAGTGAACGGAATGACCACCACCGCCGTATGTTCCCCTCACCCTAACCCTCTCCCCGGAGGGGCGAGGGGATTGCTCAGTGCTCGCATTTATTTGTGGGGTACCCTCAGCCCACGGGGAGAGGGAATAAAGATTAGAGTCCGAGGGCGTATTTCAGTGCCTGACGCTTCAGACCACCGGCACGTTCCGCTGCCATCAATCCAATATTGCGCAATATCCGCACCGGACCCACGTCATTGCTGAACCCGGCATAGAACAGATCCATCCCCGACTGCATAATGAAGTTATCCGCCATACGGCGCGTCTGGTAGCGCTTCAGTACCTCATGGCTGGCCCAGGCTTCCGCGTGGGCGCGAGCGTTACCCAGCACATCCAGTAACGCATCGACGTCACGGTATCCCAGGTTAACCCCCTGCCCCGCCAGCGGATGAATGGTGTGCGCCGCGTCTCCCACCAGGGCCAGCCCTTCACGGGCATACTGCAACGCATGGCGTCGCATCAACGGGAATGCGCCAGCGGCAACCGGGGTCACGTTACCCAGACGGCGCGGGAAGTGCTGGCGGATTTCGCGCTGCAACTGATCCATGGACAGCCCCTGCAACTGTCGAATGCGCGCCGGCTTGTCGTACCACACCAGCGAAGCCCAGTTATCAAACAACGGTAAGAATGCATGCGGGCCGTTCGGCGTAAAATGCTGCCAGGTGCTTTCGCCCGGCGCGTTTTCTGACTGCACGGTGATCAGCATGCAGGATTGCTGATACTGCCAGGCATGGATCCCAATGCCTGCCATCTGCCTGACCTGCGAGTTCGCGCCATCCGCCCCCACCACCAGCTTTACGGCCAGCTCATCGTCGTTATCCAGCGTCAGGAGATATCCACCTTCATGACGATGCAGGGCTTTCAGCGAGTCCGGAACGCGCAGCGTCACCTTCGGGTGCGCCTCCAGCGCCTGCCAGAGCGCCTGCTGGAGCACGTTGTTTTCCACCATATAGCCCAGACGCGGCAGTTTCAGCTCGGCGGCGTCAAACGAGACGTGAGCATTTTCCCACTCCCAGGTTTCAAGACGGCTGTAAGGGTGCGCGCGCATCGCCAGCACCGCCTCCCAGACGCCCAGCCCGCGAAGCAGATCAACAGAGGACGCGCTGATGGCGGAAATACGCACGTCCGGTTGGCTGGAAGGATCGAATACCGGCGGAGCCGCCTGTTCAATAACGGTTACGTCAAATCCCTGCTGCGCCAGCCCCAGCGCCAGTGCGCCGCCGACCATACCGCCGCCAACAACGGCAACTTCGGTGTTCAGGAGTGTCATGGTCACTATTCCTTATTGGAGAATACCTTAAGTTTACCGGATTTTTGCGGCCCTGAGGTTGACAACCTTCATACTGGTCACAACCGCACCAAAGCATTACAATACGCGGCTTGCAATCCTGAGCTGAGCAAGTCGATGACTAAAAAACTCCATATAAAAACCTGGGGCTGTCAGATGAACGAATACGATTCATCTAAGATGGCCGATCTGCTGGATACCACCCACGGATACCAGCTGACTGAAAATGCGAAAGAAGCCGATGTGCTGCTGCTGAACACCTGTTCAATTCGTGAAAAAGCACAGGAAAAAGTCTTTCATGTGTTAGGCCGCTGGAAGCTTCTCAAACGGAAAAATCCGGACCTGATCATTGGCGTGGGTGGCTGCGTCGCATCGCAGGAAGGTAAGCTGATCCGCCAGAGAGCTCCCTATGTGGATATCGTTTTTGGCCCTCAGACCCTGCACCGCCTGCCAGAGATGATTAACCAGGTTCGCGGCAGCCGTAGCCCGGTGGTTGACGTGAGTTTCCCGGAGATCGAGAAATTTGACCGTCTGCCAGAGCCGCGCGCTGATGGCCCGACCGCCTTCGTCTCCATCATGGAAGGCTGCAACAAATACTGTACTTACTGCGTGGTACCTTACACCCGTGGTGAAGAAGTGAGCCGCCCGGCAGACGATATCCTGTTTGAAATCGCGCAGCTTGCCGCGCAGGGCGTTCGCGAAGTGAACCTGCTGGGCCAGAATGTGAACGCCTGGCGCGGGGAAAACTACGACGGCACCACCGGCAGCTTTGCTGAACTGCTGCGTCTGGTGGCGGCGATTGACGGCATTGACCGCATTCGCTTTACCACCAGCCATCCGATGGAATTTACCGACGACATTATTGACGTCTATCGCGATACGCCAGAGCTGGTGAGCTTCCTGCACCTGCCGATCCAGTGCGGCTCTGACCGCGTGCTGAACATGATGGGTCGTCCACATACGGTGCTGGAGTATAAGTCCACCATCCGCAAGCTGCGTGAAGCGCGCCCGGATATCCAGATTAGCTCCGACTTTATCGTCGGCTTCCCTGGCGAAACCGCTGATGACTTCGAGCGCACCATGAAGCTCATCGGCGAGGTGAATTTCGACGTCAGCTACAGCTTCATCTTCTCAGCACGCCCGGGCACCCCAGCGGCCGATATGGTTGACGATGTGCCGGAAGAAGAGAAAAAGCAGCGTCTCTATATTTTGCAGGAGCGTATCAACCAGCAGGCCAACGCCTGGAGCCGTCGTATGCTCGGCACTGTCCAGCGTATTCTGGTGGAAGGCACTTCCCGTAAGAGCATCATGGAACTGTCTGGTCGAACCGAAAATAACCGCGTGGTGAATTTTGAAGGCACCCCGGACATGATTGGTAAGTTTGTGGACGTCGAGATTGTCGAAGTGCTCACGAACTCGCTGCGCGGGAAGGTGGTACGCACTGAGGACGAAATGGGTCTGCGTATTGCACAGACTCCGGAATCCGTTATCTCTCGCACCCGTAAAGTCAACGATTCTGGCGTAGGTATTTACCAGCCCTGATCCCTCTGGCCTGCCTGTCCGGCAGGCCTTGTATTTCCTCTCATCACCCCCAATATCTACCGCAACGCTTGCGCCTTTATTCTATGGCGTGAATAATTTCGGTAATGACCGTTTTATTACGCCGTGTGGCCACAGGTCAGTTAACCAAATAAAGAGGAACAGTTTGAACATAGATACGCGTGAAATTAGCCTTGAGCCCGCAGACAACGCTCGCCTGCTGAGCCTGTGCGGGCCGTTTGATGACAACATCAAACAACTGGAGCGACGTCTGGGTATCGAAATCAATCGTCGCGATAACCATTTCAAACTCACCGGACGCCCAATCTGCGTCAACGCCGCGGCAGATATTCTCCGCAGCCTGTATGTTGATACCGCCCCGATGCGCGGTGAGATCCAGGATATTGAACCTGAACAGATCCACCTGGCCATCAAAGAGGCGCGCGTGCTTGAGCAGAGCGCGGAAAGCGTGCCGGACTATGGCAAAGCCATCAACATTAAAACCAAACGCGGCGTGATTAAGCCTCGTACCCCGAACCAAGCACAGTACATCGCCAACATTCTCGACCATGACATCACCTTTGGCGTGGGTCCGGCGGGTACGGGTAAAACCTATCTGGCCGTTGCTGCTGCTGTCGATGCGCTTGAGCGTCAGGAGATCCGCCGTATCCTGCTGACCCGCCCTGCTGTAGAAGCCGGTGAGAAACTCGGCTTCCTGCCGGGCGATTTAAGTCAGAAAGTGGACCCCTACCTGCGCCCGCTGTACGACGCGCTGTTCGAAATGCTCGGCTTCGAGAAAGTTGAAAAGCTCATCGAACGTAACGTGATTGAAGTGGCCCCGCTGGCCTACATGCGTGGGCGTACGCTTAACGACGCGTTCATCATTCTGGATGAGAGCCAGAACACCACCATCGAACAAATGAAGATGTTCCTGACGCGTATTGGCTTTAACTCGAAAGCGGTTATTACCGGTGACGTCACCCAGATTGACCTGCCGCGTAACACCAAATCGGGTCTGCGTCACGCCATCGAAGTCCTGGCCGAGGTAGAGGAAATCAGCTTCAACTTCTTCCACAGTGAAGACGTGGTACGCCATCCGGTGGTCGCGCGTATCGTTAACGCTTATGAGGCCTGGGAAGAGGCAGATCAGAAGCGCAGGGCCGAACTGGCCGCAGAACGTAAGCGCGAAGCGCAGGAGCATGAACAGAAATGAGTCAGGTGATCCTCGATTTACAGCTGGCCTGTGAAGATAATTCCGGCATGCCAGAAGAGGCACAGTTTCAGAAATGGCTGGATGCCGTTATCCCCCAGTTTCAGGAAGAATCAGAGGTCACGATTCGCCTGGTGGATGAAGCAGAAAGCCATGAGCTCAACCTGACCTATCGCGGGAAAGATAAGCCGACCAATGTGCTCTCTTTCCCATTCGAAGCCCCTCCGGGCATTGAGATGCCGCTGCTGGGCGATCTGATCATCTGCCGTCAGGTGGTTGAGCAGGAAGCCAAAGAGCAGCAAAAGCCGCTGGAAGCGCACTGGGCACACATGGTGGTGCACGGTAGCCTGCATCTTCTGGGTTACGACCATATTGAAGATGACGAAGCGGAAGAGATGGAATCCCTCGAGACAGAGATAATGCTTGCTCTGGGCTATGAGGATCCGTACATTGCCGAGAAAGAATAGTCAGTCACTGACTACCATGCCGCCGCGCAGGGACATAGCGCGGCGGTTAACGTTGAACTAACAAGAGAACCCTTAACAAACGCCATGAGCGACGACAATTCACACAGTAGCGACACGACAACCACTAAAAAGGGATTTTTCTCCCTCATCCTGAACCAGCTTTTCCACGGCGAACCGAAAAACCGTGATGAACTGCTGGAGCTGATTCGTGATTCCGGGCAGAACGACCTTATCGACGAAGATACGCGCGAAATGCTCGAAGGGGTGATGGACATCGCCGACCAGCGCGTCCGCGACATCATGATCCCCCGCTCGCAGATGATTACCCTGAAACGCAACCAGACGCTGGACGAGTGCCTCGATGTGATTATCGAATCGGCTCACTCACGTTTCCCGGTCATCAGCGAAGACAAAGATCACATCGAAGGGATTTTGATGGCGAAAGATCTGCTGCCGTTTATGCGCAGCGATGCCGAAGCCTTCAGTATGGAAAAAGTGTTACGCCCGGCCGTGGTTGTGCCGGAAAGTAAGCGTGTGGATCGGATGCTGAAGGAGTTTCGCTCCCAGCGCTATCACATGGCGATTGTTATTGATGAATTTGGTGGCGTTTCCGGTCTGGTCACAATCGAAGACATCCTCGAGCTGATTGTGGGCGAAATCGAAGATGAATATGACGAAGAAGAGGATATCGACTTCCGTCAGCTGAGCCGCCACACCTGGACCGTGCGCGCGCTGGCCTCCATTGAAGACTTCAATGACACCTTTGGCACCAGCTTCAGCGATGAAGAAGTGGACACCATTGGTGGTCTGGTGATGCAGGCCTTCGGCCATCTTCCGGCCCGCGGTGAAACCGTTGACATCGATGGTTACCAGTTCAAGGTCGCAATGGCTGACAGCCGACGTATTATTCAGGTTCATGTCAGAATGCCGGACGACTCACCGGTGCCAAAACTGGAAGATTAATGTAAATGGCATTTGCCCCACTCTTTGAACGCCAGCGCGTCCGTTTGCTGCTGGCGCTGTTACTCGGAGCCAGCGGTACGCTGGCTTTTTCTCCTTACGATATCTGGCCAGCCGCTATTCTCTCCCTGATGGGGCTACAGGGTCTTACCCTGAATCGTCGTCCGGTACAGGCCGCGGCCATAGGCTACTTCTGGGGGCTGGGGCTGTTTGGCTCTGGTATCAACTGGGTCTACGTCAGTATCGCGCAATTTGGCGGAATGCCGGGGCCGGTTAACGTCTTCCTGGTTGTGCTGCTCGCCGCCTATCTTTCGCTCTACACTGGCCTGTTCGCCGGTATTCTATCTCGTCTGTGGCCTAAAACGACTTGGCTGCGCGTCGCGATAGCGGCTCCCGTTATCTGGCAAATCACCGAATTTCTGCGCGGCTGGGTACTGACCGGCTTCCCGTGGTTGCAGTTCGGCTATAGCCAGGTGGACGGCCCGCTGAAAGGTCTGGCTCCCGTCATGGGCGTGGAGGCGATTAACTTCCTGCTCATGGCGGTCAGCGGCCTGCTGGTGCTGGCTCTGGTGACACGTAACTGGAAGCCGCTGGTTGCCGCGTTAATCCTGTTTGCCCTGCCTTTCCCACTGCGTTATATCCAGTGGTTCACGCTGGAGCCCGCGCGCGCCACGCAGGTATCGTTGATACAGGGCGATATCCCGCAGTCATTGAAATGGGATGAGAATCAGCTGCTGAACACGCTGAAAATCTATGCCAACGCCACCGAAAAGGTGATGGGTAAATCGCAGCTCATCATCTGGCCTGAGTCTGCGATCCCGGATCTGGAGATCAATCAGCAGCCCTTCCTGAAGATGATGGACGATCTGCTGCGCGCGCGCGGCAGTACGCTGATTACCGGAATTGTGGATGCGCGTCTCAATCAGCAGAACCGCTATGACACGTACAACACGATCATTACGCTCGGTAAGGACAGCGAATACAGCTATACCTCCACCAATCGTTACAACAAAAATCACCTTGTACCGTTTGGCGAATTTGTTCCGCTGGAGTCTATTCTGCGCCCACTGGCACCGTTCTTTGACCTGCCGATGTCCTCATTCAGCCGGGGCCCTTACGTTCAGCCGCAGCTGCATGCGCACGGGTTTGCCCTGACGGCCGCTATTTGCTACGAGATTATCCTCGGCGAGCAGGTGCGCGATAACTTCCGCCCGGACACCGACTATCTGCTGACCATCTCAAACGATGCGTGGTTCGGTAAATCGATCGGCCCGTGGCAGCACTTCCAGATGGCACGAATGCGTTCTCTGGAGCTGGCACGTCCGCTGTTGCGCAGCACCAATAACGGCATCACCGCCGTGATTGGCCCGCAGGGTGAAATCCAGGCCATGATCCCGCAGTTCACCCGTGAGGTGCTGACCACGAAAGTCACGCCAGCTACGGGCCTGACGCCTTATGCGCGCACCGGGAACTGGCCGCTGTGGATCCTGACCACGCTGTTCGGTTTTGCCGCCGTAGTGATGAGCCTGCGTCAGCGTCGTAGATAACCTGGCCTTCTGTTGCCGGGTGGCGGCTACGCCTTACCCGGCCTACTCTCCGGCGCAGCCGCCACCCGACAATTTCCTCCTAAACTTCAATTCTGGCACGCCTGTTGCTTTGTTTAATTACGCAAACGCTGTCTGGCTTAACGTGCAACCTTGTCGCACCAGCATGGATCTCCGGTAGCACCGAAACGGTGCAACGAGAGATTATTGCCTCTGAATGGTGCGGCGCGCTTCGCAAAAATAAACAATAACGCAGCAAAATCTTTACATTAAGCCAGACTAAATGTTAACAAGCTTGCATAACACTGCACTCGCATTGCGCGAGATATAACAACATCACAATGGGTATCAAAGCGTCACTGGCGCTGATAAGAAAGGAGTTGGGTATGCAATTACGTAAACTGGCCACAGCAATGCTGGTTATGGGAATGTCTGCGGGCATCGTTCACGCTGAAGACGCTCCGGCAGCAGGAAGCACTCTCGACAAGATTGCCAAAAACGGCGTGATCGTGGTCGGCCACCGTGAATCTTCTGTCCCGTTCTCTTACTACGACAACACGCAAAAAGTCGTGGGCTATTCACAGGATTACTCCAACGCCATCGTTGAAGCCGTGAAGAAAAAGCTGAACAAACCTGACCTGCAAGTGAAGCTGATCCCCATCACTTCACAGAACCGTATTCCTCTGCTGCAAAACGGCACATTTGATTTTGAATGTGGCTCAACCACCAACAACCTTGAGCGTCAGAAACAGGCCGCTTTCTCGGACACTATCTTCGTTGTAGGCACCCGCCTGCTGACGAAGAAAGGCGGCGATATCAAAGATTTTGCTGACCTGAAAGGCAAAGCGGTTGTCGTGACCTCCGGTACCACGTCCGAAGTGCTGCTGCACAAGCTGAACGACGAGAAGAAAATGGACATGCGCATCATCAGCGCGAAAGATCACGGCGACTCCTTCCGTACCCTGGAAAGCGGTCGTGCCGTTGCGTTTATGATGGATGACGCTCTGCTGGCAGGCGAGCGCGCCAAGGCGAAGAAACCAGACAACTGGGAAATCGTCGGGACTGCGCAGTCGAAAGAAGCTTACGGCTGTATGCTGCGTAAAGGCGATGAAGGCTTCAAAAAGCTGATCGATGACACCATCGCTCAAGCGCAAACCTCTGGCGAAGCGGCAAAATGGTTCGACAAATGGTTCAAGAACCCAATTCCACCAAAAAACCTGAACATGAACTTTGAACTGTCTGACGACATGAAAGCGCTGTTCAAATCACCAAACGACAAAGCTCTTAACTAACTAGAACGACAGGGGCGGGATCTCCTGCCCTCTCGATTGTCGGGAAGCATGGACAGACTATACGTTGAGTGGTCGTTCCCCACTCAGCGCAAAAATTGAGCTTCTCACCAATCTTCGAGGGTAGCGCTGCTACCCTCTTTTTTCTGGAGTTTACTATGTCAATTGACTGGAACTGGGGCATCTTTCTGCAACAAGCCCCGTTCGGCAACACCACCTATCTCGGCTGGCTGTGGAGCGGCTTTCAGGTTACCGTTGCGTTATCGATAACGGCGTGGATTATCGCGTTTCTTGTCGGTTCGCTGTTCGGTATTCTGCGTACCGTCCCTAACCGTTTTCTCTCTTCGATTGGCACGCTCTATGTGGAACTGTTCCGTAACGTTCCGCTGATCGTGCAGTTCTTTACCTGGTATCTGGTGATCCCGGAACTGCTGCCGGAAGATCTCGGCATGTGGTTCAAGGCCGAGCTGGATCCTAACGTACAATTCTTTGTCTCCTCCATGCTGTGTCTGGGACTGTTCACCGCTGCGCGCGTCTGCGAGCAGGTGCGTGCCGCCATACAGTCACTGCCACGCGGACAAAAGAATGCGGCACTGGCGATGGGCCTGACCCTGCCACAAGCCTACCGTTACGTACTGCTGCCTAACGCTTACCGCGTCATCGTTCCGCCGATGACCTCCGAGATGATGAACCTGGTAAAAAACTCGGCCATCGCCTCAACCATTGGTCTGGTAGATATGGCGGCGCAGGCGGGCAAACTGCTGGATTACTCCGCTCACGCATGGGAATCCTTCACGGCAATCACGCTCGCCTATGTTCTGATTAACGCTTTCATCATGCTGGTGATGAACCTGGTTGAACGCAAAGTACGCCTGCCGGGCAATCTGGGGGGCAAATAATGTACGAATTTGACTGGAGTTCCATTGTTCCCTCCATGCCTTATCTGCTGGATGGCCTGGCGATCACCTTAAAGATTACCGTAATCGCCATTATCGTCGGTATTGTCTGGGGCACCCTGCTGGCAGTGATGCGCCTGTCGAGCTTTAAACCGCTCGCCTGGTTTGCTACGGCTTACGTTAACGTGTTCCGCTCCATTCCACTGGTCATGGTGCTGTTGTGGTTTTACCTGATTGTTCCCGGCTTTTTACAGAACGTGCTGGGACTGTCGCCGAAAACCGATATCCGCCTGATCTCTGCCATGGTGGCATTCTCTATGTTTGAAGCCGCCTACTACTCCGAGATCATCCGCGCAGGTATTCAGAGTATCTCGCGCGGGCAGTCCAGCGCTGCGCTGGCGCTCGGTATGACGCACTGGCAGTCCATGAAGCTTATTATTCTGCCACAGGCGTTTCGCGCCATGGTTCCGCTGCTGCTGACGCAGGGCATCGTCCTGTTCCAGGATACCTCCCTGGTCTACGTGCTGAGCCTGGCAGACTTCTTCCGTACCGCCTCCACCATTGGCGAACGTGACGGAACGCAGGTTGAGATGATCCTCTTCGCGGGCGGGGTCTATTTTGTGATTAGTTTAAGCGCATCGCTGTTGGTCAGCTGGCTGAAGAAAAGGACCGTATAATGATTTCCCTGAAAAATGTTTCTAAATGGTATGGGCACTTTCAGGTGCTGACCGACTGCTCAACAGAAGTGAAAAAAGGCGATGTGGTGGTGGTATGCGGCCCGTCCGGCTCCGGTAAGTCGACGCTTATCAAAACCGTTAATGGGCTGGAACCTGTCCAGCAGGGCGAGATTGTCGTTAACGGCACCAAAGTGAATGACCGCAAAACCAACCTTGCCCAGCTTCGCTCCCACGTTGGGATGGTGTTCCAGCATTTTGAGCTGTTCCCTCACCTCTCCATCATTGAGAACCTGACGCTGGCGCAGGTGAAAGTGCTGAAGCGCGACAAAAAAGCGGCGCGTGAAAAGGGACTGAAGTTGCTGGAACGCGTCGGGCTGTCTGCGCATGCGGATAAGTTCCCTGCGCAGCTTTCAGGTGGCCAACAGCAGCGCGTGGCAATCGCGCGTGCGCTGTGCATGGATCCGGTGGCGATGCTGTTTGATGAGCCGACGTCCGCGCTCGATCCTGAGATGATCAACGAAGTGCTGGACGTTATGGTGGAACTGGCGCACGAAGGGATGACCATGATGGTGGTGACGCACGAAATGGGCTTCGCCCGTAAAGTGGCCAACCGTGTGATCTTCATGGATGAAGGGAAAATTGTTGAAGACTCACCGAAAGAAGAGTTCTTCGCAAATCCTAAATCTGAACGTGCAAAAGACTTCCTCGCCAAAATCCTGCATTAATCTTTTTAGTGCGCAATCTGTGGATTGCGCACTGCTTCACGCTTTAGATCTCTTTTTCTATTCGGCGTCACATCGCAGCGTTAACCTTGTCACAAATAATGCTAAGAATGGAGAACGCCATGGCACAGCCTATTATTCTCGACTGCGATCCGGGTCATGATGACGCAATCGCACTCGTCCTTGCTCTTGCCTCCCCTGAACTGGACGTAAAAGCTGTCACCGCCTCTGCAGGGAACCAGACGCCGGATAAAACCCTGCGAAACGTGTTGCGCATGTTAACGCTGCTAAAACGCACCGATATTCCGGTCGCAGGTGGCGCCATTAAGCCGCTAATGCGCGAGCTGATCATTGCGGATAACGTTCACGGTGAAAGTGGGCTGGATGGCCCGGCGCTGCCGGAGCCGGGTTTCGCACCACAAAACTGTACTGCCGTCGAGCTCATGGCGAAAGTTCTGCGTGAAAGCGCAGAGCCCGTGACGCTGGTGGCGACCGGCCCACAGACCAACGTAGCGCTGCTGCTGAACAGCCATCCTGAACTGCACAGCAATATCGCCCGTATCGTCATCATGGGCGGGGCAATGGGGCTGGGGAACTGGACGCCAGCCGCGGAGTTCAACATCTTTGTTGACCCGGAAGCCGCAGAAATCGTCTTCCAGTCGGGCCTGCCGATTGTGATGGCGGGGCTGGACGTTACCCACCGCGCACAAATTATGGCGCAGGACATCGAACGATTTCGTACTGTGGGTAACCCGGTTGCAACAACCGTGGCAGAGCTGCTCGATTTCTTTATGGAGTATCACAAAGCCGAGAAGTGGGGATTCCACGGCGCCCCGTTGCATGACCCATGCACCATCGCCTGGCTACTGAAGCCGGAAATGTTTACCACGGTCGAGCGTTGGGTTGGTGTGGAAACACAGGGGAAATATACCCAGGGAATGACGGTGGTGGACTATTACTCGCTGACGGGAAACAAGCCGAATACCACAGTGATGGTGGATATCGATCGGGAAGCGTTTGTGGATTTGCTGGCGGAGAGGCTGGCTTATTATTCTGCGGCCTGATGCCCTCTCCCACAGGGAGAGGGAGCAGACACTAAAAACGGCAACGACGTTGCCGTTTTGCTTTTACCTACGGCTCAAACGGCCGACGCTGGAACTGGTCGTGCCCGCATTTCGGACACAGCGACAGCACCTCCGGCGTATAAACGGCGATATGGTGGTGGCACTTCTCACACACCAGGTTCCCCAGCCCCACCACTTCGCCGCTGTGATAGACACCGTGGTGGTTTAAATCCTGGAATACCTCGCGCCACTCCAGTTGGGTTTTATCGGTAATATCCGCCAGCTCCTGCCACAGGCTCTCTTTAATTACCCGCATAAAAACACTGTCGGCGATTTCGTCCTGGCTCTCTTCATAGCTTCGCGCAAACTCTTCCAGGTCGCGGCGCACGGCGCGCGTCACCTCTTCCACTTCGGTTCGCGATAACTCACCCGTTTGCGTCACGCGTGCGCGTGCCTGTTCGACCAACGCGTCGATATCACGCTCGCCGTTACGCAGCCTTTCCGTCAGAGTCGCTACCAGTTCACGGTAAAATTGAGCAACCTTGTTCATCATTTTGCCTCCCGGGTAAGTAACTGTCTCTAATAATAGACCTTATTTCGTCGCCGCTTTGTCAGGTGAAGCACAGACCCGGTAAATTCCTGCAAAGTGCATTTGCGTGAAAGGCTGTTTTGACGCGGGCGTTTGGGCTATGCTATGCGGATCTGAATCACCACATCCATTGGCTACATTTGTAGCTGTATTGAACACAGGACCACTGGCTGCCATGCAAGAGCAATACCGCCCGGAAGAAATAGAATCAAAAGTCCAGCAACACTGGGACGAGAAGCGCACCTTTGAAGTAACCGAAGACGAGAGCAAAGAGAAGTATTACTGCCTGTCGATGCTTCCCTATCCTTCTGGTCGACTACACATGGGCCACGTGCGTAACTACACCATCGGTGACGTGATTGCACGCTACCAGCGTATGCTGGGCAAAAACGTACTTCAGCCTATCGGCTGGGATGCGTTCGGCCTGCCTGCTGAAGGCGCGGCGGTGAAAAACAACACGGCACCGGCTCCGTGGACGTACGACAACATCGCGTACATGAAAAACCAGCTGAAAATGCTGGGCTTTGGCTATGACTGGAGCCGCGAGCTGGCAACCTGTACCCCGGAATACTACCGCTGGGAGCAGAAGTTCTTCACCGAGCTGTATAAAAAAGGCCTGGTCTACAAGAAAACGTCCGCCGTTAACTGGTGCCCGAACGACCAGACCGTTCTCGCGAACGAGCAGGTTATCGATGGCTGCTGCTGGCGCTGTGACACCAAAGTAGAGCGTAAAGAGATCCCGCAGTGGTTTATCAAAATCACCGCCTACGCTGACGAGCTGCTGAACGATCTGGATAATCTGGATCACTGGCCTGACACCGTTAAGACCATGCAGCGCAACTGGATCGGCCGTTCCGAAGGTGTGGAAATTACCTTTAACGTAGAAAACTACGACCAGACGCTGACCGTCTACACCACCCGTCCGGACACCTTCATGGGCGCGACCTACCTGGCCGTGGCCGCAGGTCATCCGCTGGCGCAAAAAGCGGCGGAAAACAATCCGGAGCTGGCGACCTTTATCGACGAATGCCGCAACACGAAAGTGGCCGAAGCCGACATGGCGACGATGGAGAAAAAAGGCGTTGATACCGGCTTCAAAGCGATCCACCCGCTGACGGGCGAAGCGATCCCTGTCTGGGCCGCCAACTTCGTACTGATGGAATACGGCACAGGCGCCGTGATGGCCGTGCCGGGTCACGATCAGCGCGACTACGAATTTGCCACCAAATACGGCCTGACCATCAAGCCTGTTATTCTTGCTGCTGACGGCTCTGAACCCGATCTCTCTGAGCAAGCGCTGACTGAAAAAGGCACCCTGTTTAACTCCGGTGAGTTCAGCGGCCTGAGCTTCGAAGAGGGCTTCAACGCCATCGCCGACAAACTGGCCTCGCTGGGCGTGGGCGAGCGTAAAGTCAACTACCGTCTGCGCGACTGGGGCGTTTCCCGTCAGCGTTACTGGGGTGCGCCAATCCCAATGGTGACCCTGGAAGACGGCACCGTGATGCCAACGCCGGAAGATCAGCTGCCGGTGATCCTGCCGGAAGACGTGGTCATGGACGGCATCACCAGCCCGATCAAAGCCGATCCTGAGTGGGCAAAAACCACCGTCAACGGTCAGCCAGCGCTGCGTGAAACCGACACCTTTGACACCTTTATGGAATCCTCCTGGTACTATGCGCGCTACACCTGCCCGCAGTACAAAGAAGGCATGCTGGATTCCGATGCTGCAAACTACTGGCTGCCGGTAGACATCTATATCGGTGGCATTGAACACGCCATCATGCACCTGCTCTACTTCCGCTTCTTCCACAAACTGATGCGTGACGCAGGCCTGGTCAACTCCGACGAACCGGCAAAACAGCTGCTGTGTCAGGGTATGGTGCTGGCAGATGCGTTCTACTACGTTGGCGCGAACGGTGAACGTAACTGGGTTTCTCCGGTTGATGCGATTGTGGAGCGCGACGAGAAAGGCCGTATCGTGAAGGCGAAAGACGCCGAAGGTCATGAACTGGTTTATACCGGCATGAGCAAGATGTCCAAGTCTAAAAATAACGGTATCGACCCGCAGGTGATGGTTGAGCGTTACGGCGCTGACACCGTGCGTCTGTTCATGATGTTCGCCTCCCCGGCAGATATGACGCTGGAATGGCAGGAATCCGGCGTTGAAGGGGCAAACCGCTTCCTGAAACGCGTCTGGAAACTGGTTTACGAGCACACCTCACAAGGTGATGCGCCAGCGCTGAACGTGGCTGCACTGAGCGAAGATCAGCAGGCGCTGCGTCGTGATGTTCATAAAACCATTGCGAAAGTCACCGATGATATTGGTCGTCGTCAGACCTTCAATACCGCAATTGCGGCTATTATGGAACTGATGAACAAGCTGGCAAAAGCCCCGCAGGACGGCGAGCAGGATCGCGCGTTAATGCGCGAAGCGCTGCTGGCGGTCGTTCGCATGCTGAACCCGTTCACGCCGCACGTTAGCTTCACCCTGTGGCAGGAGCTGAAAGGCGAAGGCGATATCGATAACGCGCCGTGGCCAGTGGCGGATGAATCCGCTATGGTGGAAAACACCACGCTGGTTGTGGTGCAGGTTAACGGTAAAGTGCGCGGTAAAATTACCGTCGCGGTCGACGCAACCGAAGAACAGGTTCGCGAGCGCGCAGGCCAGGAGCATCTGGTCGCGAAATACCTTGAGGGCGTTACCGTACGTAAAGTGATCTACGTACCCGGTAAACTGCTGAATCTGGTCGTTGGCTAAGCGCGGGAGGAAACGTGCGACACCTGGCAACAATACTCTTATCTCTGGCGGTGCTGGTCACCGCTGGCTGCGGCTGGCACCTGCGCAATACCACGGCAGTGCCTGCTCAGATGAAAACAATGATCTTCGACTCATCCGATCCGAATGGACCGCTGAGCCGGGCCATTCGTAACCAGCTGCGTTTGAACGATGTTGAGCTGATCGAGAAGGGAACCCTGCGTCAGGATGTTCCTTCGCTCCGCGTCCTGAAATCAACGCTGTCACAAGACACGGCATCGATCTTCCAGGATGGACGAACCGCGGAATATCAAATGGTGCTTACCGTTGATGCGGCCGTTTTAATGCCAGGTAAAGATATTTACCCTATCAATACCAAAGTCTACCGCTCGTTCTTCGATAACCCGCAGACGGCCCTGGCAAAAGACGCCGAACAGCAGATTATCATCAAGGAAATGTATGATAAGGCCGCGGAGCAACTGATCCGCAGACTGCCTGCCATTGCCGCGTCGACGAAAAAAGGCGCTGACGTTATCGAAACACCGGATGCCAGCACGCCGGATATGCCAACGTCGCTGGGTAACTGATGATCAGGTTGTATCCTGAACAACTCCGCGCGCAGCTCAACGAAGGGCTGCGCGCGGCCTATCTGCTACTCGGCAATGACCCCCTGTTACTTCAGGAAAGCCTTGATGCGGTTCGCCATGCGGCAGCCGCGCAGGGTTTCGATGAGCATCATACGTTCCAGATCGATAACAGTACCGACTGGAACGCTATCTTCTCGCTTTGTCAGGCCATGAGCCTGTTTGCCTCTCGTCAGACAATCCAGATCGTGCTGCCAGAGAATGGTCCTAACGCGGCCATCAATGAACAGCTGACCATGCTGGTGAGTTTATTACACGGCGATCTGCTGCTTATCGTACGCGGTAACAAGTTCACGAAAGCGCAGGAAAACGCGGCCTGGTTTACCCAGCTTGCCACCAATGCGGTACTGGTCACCTGCCAGACGCCAGAACAGGCGCATCTGCCAAAATGGGTTGCCGCGCGCGCAAAGCTGCACAATCTGCAACTGGATGATGCCGCCAGCCAGCTCCTTTGCTATTGCTATGAAGGCAACCTTCTGGCACTGGCGCAGGCGCTGGACAGGCTCGCCCTGCTGTGGCCCGATGGCAAGCTGACGCTACCGCGCGTGGAACAGGCGGTGAATGATGCCGCGCACTTTACTCCCTTCCACTGGGTTGATGCGCTGCTGTCGGCGAAAAGTAAGCGAGCCCTGCACATACTGCAACAGCTGCGCCTGGAAGGGAGTGAGCCGGTCATTCTGCTCCGCACGCTCCAGCGCGAATTACTGCTGCTGAACAACCTTAAACGTCAGTCGGCACATACGCCCCTGCGCGCCTTATTCGATAAACATCGCGTCTGGCAGAACCGTCGGGCGATGACCACGGAGGCGATAAACCGCCTGAGCCAGGAGCAGTTGCGTCAGGCAGTGCAACTTCTGATGCGCGCCGAACTGACGTTAAAACAGGACTACGGCCAGTCTGTCTGGGCGGAGCTGGAGAGCCTCTCTTTGCTGCTCTGCCATAAGGCGCTGGCAGACGTATTTATCGATGGGTGATATGCATTCTTTACAGGCAATGTATGGCGGGACCTTCGACCCGGTACACTATGGGCATCTTAAACCGGTAGAAATCCTCGCGAATTTGATTGGGTTGCAGCGGGTAATCATCATGCCCAACAATGTTCCTCCGCATCGTCCTCAGCCAGAAGCAACCAGCGAGCAGCGCAAAGCGATGCTCGCGCTGGCTATCGCAGATAAGCCTCTCTTCACGCTGGATGAGCGCGAATTGCGCAGGGATACCCCTTCCTGGACATCGCAAACGCTGCGGGAGTGGCGCGCTGAGCAGGGGCCCATGCAACCGCTGGCGTTTATCATCGGCCAGGATTCCTTGCTCAACTTTCCCAGCTGGTACCAGTACGAAACCATTCTGGAAAACAGTCATCTGCTGGTCTGCCGCCGTCCGGGCTACCCGTTGACCATGCGCGACGCGCAGCATCAGCAATGGCTTGACGCGCATCTGACGGACAATATAGAAGACCTGCACAGTCTACCCGCCGGGAAAATTTACCTCGCTGAAACGCCGTGGTTTGATATTTCCGCGACCCTCATCCGCGAGCGTCTCCAGCAGGGTTTAGACTGTGACGATCTCCTGCCCTCGCCCGTGCTGGCCTATATCCACGCACACGGTTTGTATCAGAAAAGTACAGATGCCTGATCATCACCGGCGAAATTGTCTGTTAATGTTTATCCTGCCTTGACAGGCTAAGCCATACTGATATCCTCCGCTGCCAGACTTTCCCGCCGATCGCTGCTTTACAGAAATTGTTTTACAAAAATGGCGATGCAATCTCAGGCGGAGGGTGGGATGATACCCGCCTTCAAAAGCCGGGCGGTGACATTTGTCCCGCGACTGGCGTCAGTTCAGGTATACTGACTGGCCACGAATTCATAGTTGTACAATCTCATTCACCCAGGGGGAAAACTTGCAGGGTAAAGCACTCCAGGATTTTGTTATCGACAAAATTGATGACCTGAAAGGTCAGGACATCATCGCTATCGACGTTAAGGGTAAATCCAGCATCACCGACTGCATGATCATCTGCACCGGGACCTCAACTCGTCACGTTGTTTCGATTGCTGACCATGTTGTTCAGGAATCGCGCGCGGCAGGGCTGCTTCCGCTGGGCGTTGAAGGTGAAGCGACCGCTGACTGGGTGGTTGTCGATCTCGGCGATGTGATTGTCCACGTCATGCAGGAAGAGAGCCGTCGCCTGTATGAGCTGGAAAAACTCTGGGGTTAATGCGTGAAGTTGCAACTGGTCGCCGTCGGCACCAAAATGCCGGACTGGGTACAAACCGGTTTTACTGAGTATCTGCGTCGTTTCCCAAAAGATATGCCGTTCGAACTGGTGGAGATCCCAGCAGGAAAGCGCGGCAAGAACGCAGATATCAAACGTATTCTCGATAAAGAGGGAGAGCTGATGCTGGCTGCCGCAGGCAAAAACCGCATCGTGACCCTCGATATCCCGGGAAAACCCTGGGATACGCCGCAGCTGGCGCACGAACTGGAGCGCTGGAAGCAGGATGGTCGTGATGTCAGTCTGTTGATTGGCGGACCAGAGGGGTTATCTCCCGCCTGCAAAGCGGCAGCAGAACAAAGTTGGTCACTCTCGGCGCTGACGTTGCCCCACCCGCTTGTGCGGGTTCTCGTGGCAGAAAGTTTGTATCGCGCATGGAGCATCACTACCAACCACCCTTATCACCGCGAGTAATGACAGACCAGGGTAATTTAAGCAGCGGATGAAACTACAGAATTCTTTTCGCGACTATACGGCTGAGTCCGCGCTGTTTGTGCGCCGGGCGCTGGTCGCCTTTACGGGGATTTTGCTGCTTACCGGCGTGCTGATCGCCAACCTCTATAATCTGCAAATTGTCCGCTATACCGATTACCAGACCCGCTCAAACGAAAACCGTATCAAGCTGGTACCCATCGCGCCCAGCCGCGGCATTATCTACGATCGTAACGGCACCCCGCTGGCGCTAAACCGCACCATCTACCAGATAGAGATGATGCCGGAGAAAGTGGATAACGTGCAGGATACGCTGAACGCGCTGAGAAGCGTTGTCGACCTGACTGATGACGACATCGCTGCGTTCAAAAAAGAGCGCGCACGTTCTCACCGCTTCACCTCTATTCCGGTAAAAACCAACCTGACGGAAGTGCAGGTCGCCCGTTTTGCCGTTAACCAGTACCGTTTCCCCGGTGTGGAAGTCAAAGGCTATAAACGTCGCTACTATCCTTACGGCTCCGCGCTGACGCACGTCATAGGCTACGTCTCCAAAATTAACGATAAAGACGTCGAACGCCTTGATAAAGACGGCAAGCTGGCTAACTACGCCGCAACCCATGATATTGGCAAGCTTGGGATTGAACGTTATTACGAAGATGTCCTGCACGGTCAGACCGGGTATGAAGAGGTTGAAGTTAACAACCGTGGCCGCGTGATCCGTCAGCTCAAAGAGGTTCCCCCACAGGCGGGACATGACGTTTATCTGACGCTCGACCTGAAGCTACAGCAGTATATCGAAACGCTGCTGGCGGGTAGCCGGGCCGCCGTAATCGTGACCGACCCGCGTACCGGCGGTATTCTGGCGATGGTTTCTATGCCAAGCTACGATCCGAACCTCTTCGTGGATGGCATCTCCAGCAAGGATTACTCCGGCCTGCTCAACGATCCAAACACCCCGCTGGTGAACCGCGCCACGCAGGGGGTTTATCCTCCAGCCTCAACGGTAAAACCGTATGTCGCCGTTTCTGCGCTGAGCGCGGGCGTCATTACCCGTAATACCAGTCTGTTTGACCCTGGCTGGTGGCAGTTGCCTGGCTCTGAAAAACGCTACCGTGACTGGAAAAAATGGGGTCACGGCCATCTGAACGTGACCAAATCACTGGAGGAGTCGGCGGATACCTTCTTCTATCAGGTCGCCTACGACATGGGTATTGATCGTCTGTCTGAATGGATGAGCAAATTCGGCTACGGACATTACACCGGTATAGATTTGGCGGAAGAACGTTCCGGCAACATGCCAACCCGCGAATGGAAGCTGAAGCGCTTTAAAAAACCCTGGTATCAGGGTGATACCATTCCGGTGGGGATCGGCCAGGGCTACTGGACGGCAACGCCGCTGCAAATGAACAAGGCGATGATGATCCTCATCAACGATGGCGTTGTGAAAGTACCGCACCTGCTGCAAAGCACCGTAGAAGACGGCAAAAAAGTGCCATGGATACAGCCGCACGAGCCGCCGGTGGGTGACATTCATTCCGGGTACTGGGAAATTGCCAAAGACGGGATGTATGGCGTAGCCAACCGCCCTAACGGGACGGCGCACAAATATTTCGCTGGCGCACCGTATAAGGTTGCCGCGAAATCAGGTACGGCTCAGGTCTTCGGTCTGAAAGCGAATGAAACCTATAACGCACATAAAATTGCCGAACGTCTGCGTGACCACAAGCTCATGACGGCGTTTGCCCCTTATGATAACCCGCAGGTTGCGGTGGCAATGATTCTTGAGAACGGCGGCGCAGGCCCGGCGGTGGGTACCATAATGCGTCAAATCCTCGACCACATCATGCTGGGTGATAACAACACCGAACTGCCAGCTGAAAACCCGGCAGCCGCTGCGGCGGAGGACCAATAATCATGACGGATAATCCGAATAAAAAATCGCTGTGGGACAAGATCCACATCGACCCTGCCATGCTGCTGATCCTGCTGGCTCTGCTGGTGTACAGCGCCCTCGTTATCTGGAGCGCCAGCGGCCAGGATATCGGCATGATGGAGCGTAAAATTGGCCAGATCGCCATGGGTCTGGTCATTATGGTGGTGATGGCGCAAATACCACCGCGCGTGTATGAGGGCTGGGCGCCCTATCTCTATATTTTCTGTATCATTTTGCTGGTGGCAGTAGATGCGTTCGGTGCTATCTCGAAGGGGGCGCAACGCTGGCTGGATCTGGGGATTGTCCGCTTCCAGCCGTCAGAAATCGCCAAAATCGCCGTTCCGCTGATGGTGGCGCGCTTCATTAACCGCGACGTCTGCCCGCCGTCGTTGAAGAATACCGCCATTGCGCTGGTGCTGATTTTCCTGCCGACGCTGCTCGTGGCCGCACAGCCTGACCTCGGTACCTCGATTCTCATCGCCCTCTCCGGCCTGTTCGTCCTGTTCCTGTCCGGCCTGAGCTGGCGTCTGATCGGCATCGCGGTGGTCCTGCTGGCTGCCTTTATTCCTATTCTCTGGTTCTTCCTGATGCATGATTACCAGCGCCAGCGCGTGATGATGCTGCTCGATCCCGAGACCGATCCGCTGGGCGCAGGCTATCATATTATTCAGTCGAAGATTGCGATTGGCTCCGGCGGCTTGCGCGGAAAAGGCTGGCTGCACGGGACACAGTCGCAGCTCGAATTTTTACCGGAACGCCACACCGACTTTATCTTTGCCGTTCTGGCTGAGGAGTTAGGGCTGGTTGGCATTCTGGTGCTGCTTGCACTCTACGTGCTGTTGATCATGCGTGGGCTCTACATTGCCGCACGCGCACAGACCACCTTTGGCCGGGTTATGGCGGGTGGATTAATGTTGATTTTGTTCGTTTATGTCTTCGTAAATATTGGTATGGTGAGTGGTATTCTGCCGGTTGTTGGCGTACCGCTGCCGCTGGTGAGTTACGGGGGCTCGGCACTGATCGTGTTGATGGCCGGGTTTGGTATCGTCATGTCGATCCATACCCACAGGAAAATGTTGTCCAAAAGCGTATAAAAATAAGGGGATCGCAATGCGTAAGCAGTGGCTGGGGATCTGCATCGCAGCAAGTTTACTTGCCGCCTGTACAAGTGATGATGGTCAGCAACAGGCAACCGTCGCGCCGCCGCAGCCTGCGGTCTGTAATGGCCCGATTGTTGAAATTAGCGGTGCCGATCCCGTTTATGAACCGCTGAACGCCAGCGTAAATCAGGATTATCAGCGCGACGGTAAAAGCTATAAAATCGTTCAGGATCCTTCCCGTTTCAGCCAGGCCGGCTTTGCTGCCATCTATGACGCTGAGCCAGGCAGCAATCTGACCGCGTCAGGTGAAACCTTCGATCCGATGCAGATCACGGCGGCACACCCGACACTGCCTATTCCAAGCTATGCGCGCATCACTAACCTGGCGAATGGCCGGATGATCGTGGTACGTATCAACGATCGTGGCCCTTACGGCAACGATCGCGTGATCTCCCTGTCACGCGCGGCAGCCGACCGTCTGAATACCTCAAATAATACAAAAGTGCGTATCGACCCGATTATCGTGGCGCAGGATGGTTCGCTGTCTGGCCCGGGCACGGCCTGTACCACGGTCGCGAAACAGACCTACGCCCTGCCCGCACGCCCGGATCTAAGCGGAGGTATGGGGGGCGCTTCAATGCCAGCAGAGCCCGCGCAGCCGCAGGGTGAAGTGCACGCCATCAGCAACGATACGCTACAAAGTGAAGATGCGACAGGCGCCCCGGTGAAAAGCAGTGGTTTCCTTGGTGCACCCACCACGTTAGCGCCGGGCGTGATTGAATCAAATGAACCTGCCCCAGCGCCTGCGCCCGTTGTTGCTGCACCCGCTGCACAACCCGCTCCGGTAACCGCACCTGCTGCTACGCAGACTGCGGCGCCTGCGACGGCGAGCGGCAGCTACGTGGTTCAGGTTGGCGCCGTCAGCGATCGGACCCGTGCAGAGCAATATCAGCAGCGTTTAAGCAAGCAGTTTGGCGTGCCAGGCCGCGTTGAGCAAAACGGTGCGGTATGGCGCATCCAGATGGGTCCGTTTGCCAGCAAATCGCAGGCAGCATCCCTGCAACAGCGTTTGCAGAGCGAGGCGCAGCTCCAGTCGTTTATCGCTGTTGCAAAATAATTAATCGGTGGTATCCGAAATGTCAGTTTGTGTAAACCACGTTAACACTCTCATGATGAAAGTCGGATGCCTGCCCGTATAGCATTTGCTATAGTAAGGCACTTTTTTTAATTCCATCACGGATGTCGTAGTTCTGACCATGAAGACCACTTTTTCTGCTCGTTTTGTGCAGCGCATGGCGCTGACCACGGCCCTTTGCGCTGCTGCGTTCTCCGCAGCTCACGCGGATGACCTGAACATCAAGACCATGATCCCTGGCGTTCCGCAGATCGACGCGGAATCCTACATCCTGATTGATTACAACTCCGGCAAAGTTCTGGCAGAACAGAACGCCGATGCCCGCCGCGACCCGGCCAGCCTGACCAAAATGATGACCAGCTATGTTATCGGCCAGGCCATGAAAGCGGGTAAATTTAAAGAAACCGATCTGGTGACTATCGGTAACGATGCGTGGGCAACCGGCAACCCGGTGTTCAAAGGTTCATCGCTGATGTTCCTGAAGCCAGGCATGCAGGTTCCGGTCTCTCAGCTTATCCGTGGCATCAACTTGCAGTCCGGTAACGACGCCTGCGTGGCAATGGCCGATTTTGCAGCGGGCAGCCAGGACGCGTTTGTGGGCCTGATGAACAGCTACGTCTCTGCGCTGGGCCTGAAAAACAGCCACTTCCAGACCGTTCACGGCCTGGACGCCGAAGGTCAGTACAGCTCCGCGCGTGACATGGCGCTGATCGGTCAGGCGCTGATCCGCGATGTGCCAAACGAGTACTCTATCTACAAAGAGAAAGAGTTCACCTTCAACGGCATTCGTCAGACCAACCGTAACGGCCTGCTGTGGGACAATAGCCTGAACGTCGACGGCATCAAAACTGGTCACACCGACAAAGCCGGCTATAACCTGGTGGCTTCTGCCACTGAAGGCCAGATGCGTCTGATCTCTGCCGTGATGGGGGGCCGCACGTTTAAAGGACGCGAAACGGAAAGTAAAAAACTGCTGACCTGGGGCTTCCGCTTCTTCGAAACCGTGAATCCGCTGAAAGCCGGTAAAGAATTTGCCTCTGAACCTGTCTGGTTTGGCGATAACGACCGTGCTTCCCTGGGTGTGGACAAAGATCTCTATCTGACGATCCCACGCGGTCGTATGAAAGATCTGAAAGCCAGCTACGTGCTGAATACCACCGAGCTGCACGCCCCGCTGCAAAAGAATCAGGTCGTGGGTACCATCAACTTCCAGCTGGATGGCAAAACCATCGATCAGCGCCCGCTGGTGGTGCTGGAGGAAATTCCTGAAGGCAATTTCTTCGGCAAAATCATTGATTACATTAAGCTGATGTTCCATCACTGGTTTGGTTAAAAATTGAACACTTGAAAGTGTGATTTTGATCCCCATATACTACGTATCAGTAAAACTCCCGCCCCGTGGCGGGAGTTATTATTTTTTATACACACGCCGGAGCTGACATGAAAACCAAACTTAACGAACTGCTTGAATTCCCTACCCCTTTTACTTACAAAGTAATGGGTCTGGCGAAACCTGAGCTGGTTGATCAGGTGGTTGAAGTGGTACAGCGCCATGCGCCGGGCGACTACTCTCCATCAGTCAAACCGAGCAGCAAAGGTAACTACCACTCGGTGTCAATCACCATCACTGCGACACACATTGAGCAGGTTGAGACGCTGTACGAAGAGCTCGGCAATATTGAAATTGTTCGTATGGTGCTGTAGTCCTTCTGCGGTTACCCGGTTTGCCGGGTAACCCACTTCCCCGCTGTGATATACTCCCCGTTACCTATTCTCCCTTGTCTTCGGAGACATCCTTTTGTACCAGGATAAAATTCTTGTCCGCCATCTTGGGCTACAGCCTTACGAGCCTGTCTCTCAGGCTATGCATGACTTTACCGACAGGCGCGATGACACCACGCCTGATGAAATCTGGCTGGTTGAACACCTGCCGGTGTTCACTCAAGGCCAGGCAGGAAAAGCCGAACATTTATTGATGACGGGCGATATCCCGGTGATCCAGAGCGATCGCGGTGGACAGGTGACCTACCACGGCCCGGGCCAGCAGGTGATGTATGTTCTGCTTAACCTGAAACGCAGAAAGCTGGGCGTGCGTGAGCTCGTGACCTTACTGGAGCAAACCGTGGTGAATACGCTGGCTGAGTACGATATTGACGCTCACCCTCGCGCCGATGCCCCGGGCGTTTATGTGGGAGAGATGAAGATCTGTTCGCTGGGGCTGCGTATCCGAAAAGGCTGCTCGTTCCACGGGCTGGCGCTGAATATCAATATGGATTTGGCCCCCTTCCAGCGCATCAACCCATGTGGGTATGCCGGTATGGAAATGACGCAAATGCGCCAGTGGGTCGATACCGCCACGCCTGACAATATCCGGCCCGTGCTTCTGAAGAACTTTTTAGCACTGCTTAACAATCCCACCTACGAATATATTGCTGCTTAACTTACCTTGGGCAGTGGCTCAATTATTTGACCAGCCACTGCTTAATTACCGCATTTACGCTTTACAATAAACCGCATATTCTATATTTTCGAGTCGCCCATATATTAGCGTCACATATTAATTAGAACCTTAATAGAACCATCACCGGGTTTCGTGTAACGTGCGTGACAATCACCCAACTGCTTGTTTTCGATAAATAATGGAAACTTACTAAACACTTTACGAATCTCTGCAAGCATAATAAATAAATTCAACTATCATTCATATTGTGAATGGATACGGAGTAAGAGCGTGGAGCCTACTAATTTACCAGCCAAACGCCTGAATGAAACCAGCGGCGAAGATAAGCCGCAAATTTTTCGGACTTTACGTAATATTGATCTCAATTTATTGACTATTTTTGAGGCGGTATATGTCCATAAAGGTATCGTTAATGCTGCGAAAATTCTTAATCTCACGCCCTCTGCTATTAGCCAGTCAATTCAAAAATTGCGCGCGATATTTCCCGATCCGTTATTTATTCATAAAGGCCAGGGCGTAACCCCAACCGCGTACGCTACCCATCTGCACGAGTACATCAGCCAGGGTCTGGAATCAATACTGGGCGCGCTGGATCTCACCGGCAGTTATGATAAGCAACGAACTATCACCATAGGCACCTCTCCCTCAGTGGGCGTTCTGGTCATGCCGGCCATCTATCAGGCGGTGAAACAGCATGCGCCACAGTTGCTTATCCGCAACGTGCCCGTCACCGATCCGGAAACACAGCTGGCGCAATTCCAGACGGACCTGATCATCGACGGCAATAGCTTTACGGCCAGAGCGTTAGGGCATAACGTACTTTATACCGACACTCTGGCGCTCGTTTGTCGTCAGGCTCACCCTGCGTTGAGCGCACCTTTGACGCCAGAAAATTTGCGCCATTACGAACATGCGACATTTATGTCCGAAGGACAGGGTCAGGATCCTCTGCGACAACGTATTGACGAACTCTTCCCGGACCGTCCGATCAGCTTTAGCAGTTACAATATGTTTACCCTCGCGGCCCTGATTGGCAGCAGCGACTTGCTCTGTATCATGCCTGTGCGTCTCTTCACTTTGCTTCAAAAGTGCTGGCCACTGGAGAGCATTCCATTAAGTCAACTTACGACGGAATCTATTGAAATCTCACTGCATTACAACAAGCTAAGCCTGCGCGATCCGGTGCTGGAAAACGTCATCAATGTGATCCGCCAGACTTTTTGATCCGCCTTTCAGCGTAAGGCCCTGCCGCATGCGGGGCAAAAGGCACAAAACAACAACTATTTTACAAATTGGCGACCTGGCAGGCTGCTTTACCGCCCCTTTAAATGTTATACTGCCTGTCGTTCGTTCAAAAATAGTTGATAATTACAACATTCCCTTGAATTGAAACGCTTTCCTTCGATATTCGCAACTGGAACACGCACGCTATGAGTAAACCCATTGTGATGGAACGCGGTGTTAAATACCGCGATGCCGATAAAATGGCCCTTATCCCGGTTAAAAACGTGGCTACAGAGCGCGAGGCGCTGTTAAGAAAACCGGAATGGATGAAAATTAAACTTCCGGCTGACTCTTCGCGTATTCAGGGGATCAAAGCGGCGATGCGCAAAAATGGCCTCCACTCTGTCTGTGAAGAGGCCTCCTGCCCTAACCTTGCTGAATGTTTCAATCACGGTACCGCGACGTTTATGATTCTGGGTGCCATCTGCACCCGCCGCTGTCCGTTCTGTGACGTTGCTCATGGCCGTCCTGTTGCGCCTGACGCTAACGAACCGCAAAAACTGGCGCAGACCATTGCCGATATGGCGCTGCGTTATGTTGTTATCACCTCCGTTGACCGTGACGATCTGCGCGATGGCGGTGCTCAGCATTTCGCTGACTGCATTACCGCCATCCGCGAAAAAAGCCCGAACATTAAGATTGAGACGCTGGTGCCGGACTTCCGTGGCCGTATGGACCGCGCGCTCGATATCCTGACCGCGACGCCACCAGACGTGTTCAACCACAACCTGGAGAACGTACCGCGTATCTACCGTCAGGTGCGTCCAGGTGCAGATTACAAGTGGTCGCTGAAGCTGCTGGAGCGCTTTAAAGAAGCCCATCCGCATATTCCTACCAAGTCTGGCCTGATGGTGGGACTGGGTGAAACCAACGCTGAGATCATTGAAGTGATGCGCGATCTGCGCCGCCACGGCGTCACCATGCTGACGCTGGGGCAGTACCTACAGCCAAGCCGTCACCACCTGCCTGTACAGCGTTACGTGAGTCCGGATGAGTTCGATGAAATGAAAGCCGAAGCGATGGCGATGGGCTTTACCCACGCTGCGTGCGGTCCGTTTGTTCGCTCCTCTTATCACGCCGATATGCAGGCGAAGGGCGAAGAAGTGAAATAAAGCTGTAAAACTTATTTACAGTAAAACAAAAAACCGGCCTCGTGAGCCGGTTTTTTTATGCAAGCCTTGCAGCATTGCCATTACTCTTTGTGTGAAAGCTTCTGTGCTGCGATGTCATCTTCGGCACTTTTCTTCGCTGCCGCGTCGTCATCGTTCATTGCTTTCTTAAAGCCTTTAATGGCAGCACCCAGGTCTCCACCCAGCGTGCGTAACTTCTTGGTACCGAACAGCAGGACGACCAGTGCGGCAACCACCAGCAGTTTGGTAATACTAATCTCACCCATAAATACCTTCTTTACATGAAACAGGCTGCATTCAGCGCCAAAGAAACCTGAACGTATTAACGGTCATCAGGCGCGCGCACACAATAGCAATCTGTAACAAGGTGAATCAAGCATTGTTGAAAAAAACATCATATTAATTGCGGTGGCGCAAACCTGCGGTTGCGCAGAACAGGTAATTGCTGACGCGCAAGCGTTATTCGTGCTGACGTTATCTCTGTCAGCAGTAAAGCAGGCGCTTCCGCCGCCGCGGCTACGGTCACTCCCAGCGGATCGACAACCCTGCTCTGCCCGATATTTTTATTGCCACATTCACCCGCAGCCACTACATAGCAGGTGGTGTCCAGCGCGCGTGCGGCCAGTAGCGTTACCCAGTGATGCTCCTTAAGCGGTCCTCTGACCCACGCGGCGGGCAGAACCAGCACCTCGGCCCCCTGTAGTGCCAGGTTCAGCGCCAGCTCCGGAAAACGGATATCGTAGCAGGTCATCAGGCCAACCTTAAAACCCTCCACCTCAATCAGCGGCGGAATTACACTCCCCGGATCGACCAGTCGCGACTCCTGGACGCTGAACGCATCATACAGATGAAGTTTGGCGTAGCTTGCGACAATTGTGCCTTCACGTATCGCCACCAGCGTGTTCACCGCCCGCCCCGGCGTGGAGGGAACATGGATAGTCAAAATGGTGGTGAGCGCGTTACCGACGCTTTCGGACAGCAGTCGTTTCAGAAACGCCCCTTCCAGCATTTGCGCAGACTTTACCGACAGGTCCGGATCGCCATCATCGCGCGCCAGTAACGCTTCAGGAAGCACCAGCAGCGCCGCCCCTTTTTGCTTCGCCTGGTTCATCAGGGAGATGCACTTGTCCGCGTTTTCATTCCAGTCCGGCGTCACCGCAAACTGCCCTACTGCAACATACATAATTGTCTCCCGGTTAAAAACAGCGTTACACTCGACGCACTTACACAGCAAATAGCAGGTATTGACAGTGTTACAACTACTTATAGCCGTTTTTATTGGTGGGGGCACGGGTAGCGTTGCGCGCTGGCTCTTAAGCATGCGGTTTAACCCGCTGCATCAGGCCATTCCGATGGGGACACTGGCGGCAAACCTGATCGGGGCATTTATCATCGGGATGGGGCTGGCGTGGTTTAATCGCATGACCAACATCGACCCTATGTGGAAGGTACTGATTACGACCGGTTTCTGCGGCGGTTTAACGACGTTTTCTACCTTCTCTGCGGAGGTGGTGTTTCTGTTTCAGGAAGGCCGGATGGGCTGGGCGCTGACGAACATTGCCGTTAACATGCTTGGCTCGTTTGCGATGACTGCGATCGCATTCTGGTTATTTTCCTCCGCCAGCGGACATTAAGCGCGACAACCTTAATGTTGGCTTAATTTTTCTCTGTCATTCTTGGCTCAATATTGAACGAGGGTGATAGCATGAGAGAGAATCTGTCAGGCGTGGGTATGGTATTGCTAAGCGTCGCGATCGTCGCCAGCTTTCTGAAGATCTATCTTTTTGGTTGATTCATAACGAAAAAAACCCGCTCATTGAGCGGGTTTTGAAATTCTTGCTGACGCGTCTGAATTACAGAGCGATTACGTTAGCAGCAGAAGGGCCTTTGGCACCGTTAGTGATTTCGAACTCTACGCGCTGACCTTCAGCCAGAGTTTTGAAACCATTAGACTGGATTGCAGAGAAGTGTACGAACACGTCTTTGCTGCCATCTTCAGGAGTAATGAAACCGAATCCTTTGGACTCATTAAACCACTTAACGTTACCTTTAATCTTAGACATCAAAATTACCTTTACATTAAAAAACGACACAAATGCTGTGTCGGGTATCAGTACAACAATTGTGAGGCGTTTTGTCCAGCGGATCTTTGATAAAAAGTGACAAAAGTCGCGTTAATTTTCGCTGTCCGATTTTTATCCTTTACATTTCAATGTCTGTGCGTTTTTTGGCCGATTTACCAGACAAATGCAGTTAAAACTGAAACCGCATCCAGGCAAAGTAAACGTTACCGTTGTTATACGTACCCGGTATGTAGGTCATCTGAAACGTTGCCGGACCATAGCCGATTGAGGCAAGCGGCAACAGTACCGGAACAGGAATGTATTTCCAGTTATCACGCGCCGTAAACCCTGCCGTATAGCCCAGTCCCAGACGGAAGTTGTCGTCTGATAACGGACGCCAGGTTTTTTCCCAGCCGTAGCCACCAATAGGCTCCCATTTATTGTAGGAGTCCTTAAACGCCATCAGGTACAGGCCATGCCAGTTACCTTTTTCATCCCAGCGAGACTGACCGAAACCAGCCCCCCACGGACGCTCGTTATAACGGTCTGTTTTTTCTTTATCGTAGGCAAAACGTGCATGCCACGTAATGGCCGGAATATAGAGATCGTAATGTTCAGGTTCGTTCCATGTTTGCGCGACGTTATCCGTGAAGGTGGTGAACCAGCTTTTATCCGCTGTATTGCTCTGTGCATTAACAGCAGACGCAAATGATAACTGCGCAATAATAAACAATAAAATCAGGGGGAATTTAATTCGTACAATCACAATGCCATTACCATATTTAGTATTCGGTGCAGACCTTAGCACAGAATACTTGAATGAACGCTTAACAGCATGGGTGTTATTCCTAATTACCATCCCGTTCCTGAGAATAGTCTGACGATACATAAACTGCATGCCTGAATAAGCACATGCAGTTGACATTTTTAACGTTGATGTAACAATTTGTAGAGTGCGGGAATAACTAACATCGACAATAACGGTGCAGTAACCATGCCACCAATCATCGGTGCAGCAATACGTTGCATCACCTCCGAGCCACTCCCATTGCCCCACATGATGGGCAGCAGTCCCGCCATAATCGTGGCGACCGTCATCACCTTCGGACGCACGCGCAGCACGGCACCTTCGTGGATCGCCCACAATAGCACCGTATTTCCCCCTTCTGGCTCAAGCCTGTGATATTTATCAAGCGCATGATTCAAATATAGAACCATAATTACGCCGAATTCTGCTGCCACCCCGGAAAGGGCGATAAAGCCAACGGCCCCCGCCACAGACAAATTATATTCAAGCAGCCATAGTAACCACACCCCACCAATAAGCGCGAAAGGCAATGTCCCCATTATTATCAGGACATTTGATATCCGCCTGAAGGTTAACCATAAAAGGACGAATATAATCATCAGCGTGACAGGTAAGACTATTTTAAGCGTCGCGGTCGCCCGTTCCAGATATTCAAACTGCCCGGACCAGGAGAGAGATACGCCCTGCGGCAATACCACCTTCTCCTCCACCCGTTTTTGCATTTCATCTACGGCGGACTTCAGATCGCGCCCGCGTAAGTCAACGTAGATCCAGCTGGAAAGGCGCGCATTTTCACTTTTTAGCATCGGTGGGCCTTCCGTCACGACGATATCGGCCAGTTCCCCCAGCGCCACCTGGCTACCGCTGGCGGTTACTACCGGCAACACCCGCAACGTGTCGACGTTATCACGCAAATCGCGGGGATAACGCAGGTTGATGGGGTACCGCTCGCGTCCCTGGATCACCTCACCAATGTTATCGCCCCCGACCAGCGTGGAGACCAGGCTTTGCAGTTCATCGACGGAAACGCCGTAGCGCGCGGCTTTTTGCCGGTCGATACGAATATCCACGTAGCGCCCGCCTTCCAGTCGCTCCGCCAGCGCCGAGGAGACGCCAGGAACGTCCTTCACCACCTGCTCAATCTGCCGGGCCACGCGCTCAATGTCGGCAATATTATTGCCGTTCACCTTAATGCCGACCGGGCTTTTGATCCCGGTTGCCAGCATGTCCAGACGGTTACGGACAGGGGGCACCCACACATTGGCAATGCCCGGCAGCGACACGGTTTTATCGAGTTCCTCCACCAGCTTTTGCGGCGTCATTCCAGGCCGCCACTGCTCGCGGGGCTTAAAGTGGATAGTTGTTTCCAGCATGGTTAATGGCGCGGGATCGGTTGCCGACTCCGCCCGACCAGCTTTGCCAAACACGCTCGCCACCTCCGGTACGCTTTTGATCAAGCGGTCCGTCTGCTGAAGCAGCCGCGATGCCTCGCGAGCAGAGATCCCCGGCAGCGTGGAGGGCATATAGAGTAAATCCCCTTCATCCAGCGGCGGCATAAACTCACTGCCCAGGCGGCTCAGCGGCCAGAGCGTGGCGATCAGCAGCAGACATGCCAGTGCCAGTGTCGTTTTCGGGAAGGTCAGTACCTTATCAAGCAGCGGCTCATACAGGCGGATCAGGAGGCGGTTTATCGGGTTTGCCTTCTCATCCGGGATTTTCCCGCGAATAAAGAAGCCCATTAGCACCGGCACCAGAGTGATCCCAAGCCCGGCGGCCACGGCCATCGACCAGGTTTTGGTGAACGCCAGCGGCGAGAACATTCGCCCCTCCTGCGCTTCCAGCGAAAATACCGGTATAAATGACAGCGTGATGATTAACAGGCTGCAAAACAGCGCCGGTCCCACTTCAACCGCCGCCTTTTCCGCCAGACGCCAGTACTCTCCCGACGCAGGCTCCTTGCCCGGATTATCATGCCGCCACTGCTCCAGCACCTTGTGCATGTTTTCAATCATGACAATTGCCGCATCCACCATCGCTCCGATGGCAATGGCGATCCCGCCGAGCGACATCATATTCGCGTTAATGCCCTGATAGTGCATCACCACAAAAGCCCCGAGGATCCCCAGCGGCAGAGAAACCATCGCCACCAGCGCGGAACGCAGGTGGAACAGGAACAGCGCGCACACCAGTACCACCACGGCAAACTCTTCGAGCAGCTTGTGCGTCAGCGTTTTGACCGACTCCTCAATCAGCGTGGAGCGATCGTAGACCGGAACAATCTCGACGCCCTGCGGCAGCGTTTTTTGCAGCTCGCTCAGTTTCGCTTTTACCGCGCGAAGGGTTTCCAGCGCGTTCTGCCCGTAGCGCATCACGATTACGCCGCCAGCAACCTCCCCTTCACCGTTAAGCTCCGCCACGCCCCGGCGGATCTCCGGGCCAATGCCAATGGTGGCGACATCTTTCAGCAGGACAGGTACGCCATCGCGGGTGGCGATCACCACATTGCGAAAATCCTCCAGCGAGCGCAAATAGCCCATTGTCCGCACCATATACTCCGCTTCGCCCATCTCCAGCAGGGCGCCGCCGCTCTCTTTATTGGCGGCCTGCACCGCGCCGGATAGCTGGCTGTGGGTAATATTCAGCGCGCGCATTTCCGCCGGGTCCGCCACGATCTGATACTGACGCACCATTCCGCCAATGCTTGCCACTTCAGATACATTCGGTACCGTCTTAAGCTCGAACTTAAGCGTCCAGTCCTGAAGGGCCCGCAGATCTGCCAGGCTGTGTTTTCCACTACGGTCGATCAGCGCATATTCGTAGATCCAGCCGACGCCCGTCGCATCCGGCCCCAGCGACACCTTCACGCCCGGCGGAAACTGCGCCTGTATCTGGCTTAAATATTCCAGCACCCGGGATCGCGCCCAGTAGAGATCGGTGCCATCCTCAAACAGCACATACACATAAGCGTCACCAAACATTGAAAAACCGCGCACGGTTTTGGCACCCGGCACAGACAACATGGAGGTTGTCAGCGGCCAGGTCACCTGATCTTCAATCACCTGCGGCGCTTTCCCGGGGTAACTCGCTTTGATAATGACCTGCACATCAGACAGATCGGGCAACGCGTCCAGCGGCGCGTGCTGCACCGCCCACCAGCCCCAGCCGGCCATCATCAGCGCGGCCAGGATCACCAGCAGGCGGTTACGCAACGAGGCGCGAATCACAGCGGCAATCATGGCGTCACCTCCGGCATCACGCTACGCAGGCTGGCTTCGGAATCAATCAGGAATTGCCCGGACGTCACCACCTTATCGCCCTCTTTGACCCCGGACAGGATCGCCGTCCAGCCCTGCGCCGTCAGGCCGGTTTTCACTGTCACAGGCTGAAAATAACCGTCCCCGGTAGCCAGCAGCAGACGCGCAGACTCTCCGCTGTTAATCACCGCTTCTTCCGGCACCGCCAGCACCTGCGGGCCTTTCAGCTCTTCCGCACGGCTGACGGAGAGGTACATGCCCGGCTTCAGCTTATGTGCGGAATTTTCCAGCACGATACGGGCTTTCAGGGTTCGCGTGGCCACCTCCATCTGCGGCAGCAATTCGCTGACCGTGCCGTGGAACTGCTCCCCCGGCCAGCTTTCTGAGGTTGCTACCACCTTGCTGCCCACCGCCAGAGACTGCGCCTGCGTTTGCGGGTAGTCGACCACCAGCCAGACCGGATCGAGGCTGGCGATCTCAAACAGCGGCGCCGTTGCGGTGATTTGCGCCCCTTCCCGCACGTCCAGCTTCACCACATAGCCCGCCCGGTCGGTGCGCAGAATGAGCGTGGTCTGCGGCTTACCGCTACGCTCCAGCAAACGAATGACCTCTTCTGGCATAAACTGCAACGCCAGCCGCTCGCGAGCGGCGCGGGTCAATGCGGCATCGCCAAGCTGACGAACCGCGAGATACTCCTGCTGGGCGGCGGTCCACTGCGGGATCCACAGTTGCGCCAGCGCCTCTCCGGCTTTTACCTGCTGCTGCGGCGCATTAACAAACAATTTTGACACCACGCCATTGGCCGGGGCTGACAACACCGAGACGTTACGTTCATCCGTTGCAACCGTGGCAAAGGCCGAGAACGGCGAAACCAGCTGGCGCATCTCAACGTTGGCGGTTTTCATCCCCAGGTTTTGCTGCTGTTGAGTGCTGATGGCCACGCCTGACGCCGCCTGCGCTTCATCGGCGTAGCGTGGGACCAGATCCATATCCATAAAAGGGGATTTACCCGGCTTATCGAAGCGCTGACCGGGCACCATGGGGTCGTACCAGTAAAGCACCTTGCGTTCTGAGGGTTGTGAAGCCGCATCCGGCTGATGCGTCTGCTTCTGTCCGACAAAATAGCCGCCAGCGACAGCTATCGTGATGGCAATCGCCATTAACGTTGTTTTTTTCATTGCGCCAGCTCCTGCGGGATCAGCCAGTTCACGGCAGCCCAGGTTCGCGCCATTTCGCGCTCCGCCTGGTTCGCCGCCAGTTCCGTATCCAGTACGCCACGACGCGCCTCCAGCAGGGCCGGAAGCGCCGACTGTCCAGAACGATATTGCGCCGTCAGCACCGCCAGCCGTTGTCGCTGCAACGGTAGTACCTCATCCCGCTGACGCTGCCACACCGTTTGCGCAGCCTGATACTGCGCCACCAGCGTTTGCACCTGGGCAATGTGTTCGCGTTTGAGCAGCGTCAGTTGATCCACCGCCTGCATTGAGCGGGAAACATCGGCGGCGTAATCCTTGTCCTGACGTTTTGACTGGAACAAAGGCAGATCCACGCTGAACATCACGCCAGCCATATCGTCATAGCCTTCGGCGCGGTGGGCGTAATAGACCTCCACATCCACATCGGGTATCGCTGCCACGGCAGATTGCGCTGAACGCGCTTTCGCGGTCTCTGCTTCACGTCGCGCGGCCTCCACTTCCGGGTGTCTGGCAATCCCCTCCTGCAACGTTTTTTCATCGGCAGGAAGGCGCTGATAGCGCGGCAGCGGACCGCGAACCGCCGTAATAGCGTGCCCTGTTAGCTCCAGCAGACGGCTTTGCGCCAGCTGCACATCCCGCTGCGCCAGCGTCTCTTTGTCGCGCATGGCGCTGAGGATCATTTGCAGGGCCAGTACGCTGTCCGGCGTTGCGCCTCCCGCCCCGACGCTCGCCTTCTGCACGCCCCGCTGGCGTTCCGTTTCACGGACCAGCGTTCTGGCCGTTTTCAGCGCCTGCTGTGCCAGCGCCAGATCCAGCCAGGCCTGGGCGGTATCACGCTGAAGCGCGGCACGTACGGCCTCGGATTTTGCCAGCACGCTTCGCGCCTGCGCCTGAAAAGTCTGTGCTTTACGTTCCCGCTTCTCTGAGCTGACGTAGCTTTGCATGATGCCAACCTTCTGCATGGTCATCCCTTCGCGCGTAAGCCGCCGATCGTTGCTGCCCTGTACCGGCACGTTTTCAATACCGAATTTCAGTTTTGGATCAGGTAATTGCGTGGCGGAATCCGCCATCGCATCCAGCGCCTGCGCTTCGTTACGGCTGGCGGAGAGTTCTGCCGAGTAGCGCTGGGCTTCGGTCAGGGTGTGTTCGAGCGTCCACGGCTCCGCCTGCGCGGCGGAGGTTAACAGGCCGAACAACACCCCACCGAGCCACAGGCTCAGTGTGTGTTGTTTCATGGTGACCTCGCTTAGCGCGCTGGCGTCAGCGAGATAATCTGGAAACCGTCACCCGCACGCTCAAGCGTGAAGGTCACCTCATCCCCCGGTTTGGCGCCATTCAGCGTGGCACCCGAAGATAAAGTAAACGGCATGGTCATCGCTGGCCATTTTAGTTCCGGTATGGCCTCGTGACGGAGCATGACGGCATTGTCAGAGATCGACTGAACCACGCCGCGGCCCTGCCAGGTCTGGTTTGCCTGAACGGTATAAGAAGCGAAAGAGATGGACGCGCCAACCAGCGCGGAAAGGAATAGGGTACGCATGATAAAACTCCTGTTAAACGTTAAGTAAATAAAATCAACGAATTAACAGGTTTTTACTCCCGAAACCGGCAATAGCGGATCGTTGCCGGCGGCCCCACAGCAGGAGGGGTAACAGACCACGCAGAATGGCTTGCAGATGAACACTCTGGCGTCGTTAAGGTCAGCGTCATGGCGGCAGGCAGCGCCACCAGATGCGGCTGGGCAGGTTCTTTTTGTACCTGATCCGGCACACAATGTTTTTCACACAGCGGTGAAGCACCGGCAGCATAATGCAGCCCCGGTTCCGCCATCATATCCATATGCTGGATGGTGGCCACCTCACCGCGCAAATCCATTGAACATTGATGGGAGGCAACGGCCACCTGACTCTGGATTAACAGCCAGCCAAACGCCAGCAAAAACATCAGCAGATGTTTTTTGATAAAGCGCAGGCGATACGTCCAGCTGGCGTGCATATTCAGATCGTCGGATAGGGTAAAAGTGAACCGAGTATAAGCAGGCAAAAGAATGAAAGAGAAGTAGTTTTAAAGAGATTTACGTTTTTAAATCGATTGTCGGCAAGTAATACTCAAAACCTTAACACTTCACCATCAATTTAATGACATATAATATCTATTCATCAGGTCAATAACGTCTTAATATAAATGACGCAGGGTTAGCAAAAATATCGTCATCATTGCCTTTAGTAGTCTCTTTCTTGATTTTAATCAGCAAGGACTGGCCATTTATTCGGCACATTTCAGGCTTCTTTTTTATTGATTATTTGTCTCTCGGGCAGCAAGGATACAGGGGAAATCATGCTTACTTTTCTCGAACTCCTCATTGGAGTCGTGGTCATTGTCGGTGTAGCACGCTACATCATTAAAGGTTACTCAGCCACCGGCGTGCTATTTGTCGGCGGCCTGACGCTGCTGATCATTAGCGCGCTAATGGGTCATCAGGTTTTACCCGCCAGCGAAGCCAGCACCGGATATACCGCTACCGATATTGTGGAATATATAAAAATTCTGCTGATGAGCCGCGGCGGCGACCTGGGCATGATGATCATGATGCTCTGCGGATTTGCTGCCTATATGACCCATATCGGCGCGAATGATATGGTGGTAAAGCTGGCTTCTAAGCCGCTGCAATATATTAACTCCCCCTATCTGCTGATGGTCGCGGCTTATTTCCTGGCCTGTCTGATGTCATTAGCCGTTTCCTCAGCAACAGGCCTTGGCGTGCTGTTAATGGCGACGTTATTCCCGGTAATGGTTAACGTCGGGATCAGCCGTGGCGCAGCGGCGGCTATTTGCGCCTCTCCGGCGGCGATTATTCTCTCCCCTACTTCCGGTGACGTGGTGCTGGCAGCGAAAGCCGCGGAAATGTCGCTGATTGACTTCGCCTTCAAAACCACACTGCCAATCTCCATCACCGCTATTCTCGGCATGGGCGTGGCGCATTTCTTCTGGCAACGCTACCTCGATAAGAAAGAGAACGTCAGCCATGAGATGATGGACGTCAGTGAAATCACCACTACCGCCCCGGCGTTTTATTCCATCCTGCCCTTCACGCCGATTATTGGCGTGCTTATTTTTGACGGCAAATGGGGCCCTCAGCTGCACATCATCACTATCCTGGTGATCTGTATGCTGCTGGCGGCCATCCTGGAATTTGTTCGTGGCTTTAATACCCAGAAGGTGTTCACGGGTCTTGAAGTCGCCTTCCGCGGTATGGCGGATGCCTTCGCGGGCGTGGTGATGCTGCTGGTTGCCGCAGGGGTGTTTGCTCAGGGGCTGAGCACAATCGGCTTTATCCAGAGCCTGATCTCTATCGCCACCTCGTTCGGCTCGGCCAGCATTATCCTGATGCTGGTGCTGGTGGTACTGACCATGCTGGCGGCGATGACTACCGGCTCCGGTAACGCGCCGTTCTATGCGTTTGTTGAGATGATCCCTAAGCTGGCACACTCCTCCGGCATCAACCCGGCTTACCTGTCCATTCCGATGCTCCAGGCCTCCAACCTGGGTCGTACCATTTCTCCGGTATCGGGCGTGGTGGTTGCGGTGGCGGGGATGGCAAAAATCTCTCCGTTTGAAGTGGTAAAACGCACGTCAGTGCCGGTGCTGGTTGGCCTGATTATCGTTATTATCGCCACCGAAGTGCTGGTTCCCGGCGCTGCCTAAGCGAAATTCCTGCTTTCCAAAAAGCGCCTGCGGGCGCTTTTTGTGCTTTAATAACCCCCAGAAATTAATCGCGCCCAACCAATCAGGAAAGCAAATGTTCAGGAAGGATATCGTTATCCCGTCTGGCGCAGTAGCGCTTGCACTCTGTGTCTTCTCAATTCAGGCAGATCCGCTTAAGCCAACCCAGTACGGCGATTTCGATCGCTACGTTCTGGCTCTTTCCTGGCAAACGGGATTTTGCCAGAGTATGGTCGAACGCAACCGTGACGAACCGGAAGAGTGTCGCCTGCAAAAAGAGAGCAGCAACAAAGCCGATTTTCTGACCGTCCACGGCTTATGGCCAGCACTGCCGAAATCTATTGCCGCTCGCGGAGTGGATGAACGCCGCTGGATGCGCTTCGGCTGTGCCACTCGTCCGGTTCCGAATATGCCGGAAGCAAAAGCCAGCCGCAAATGTGACGCCGCAGAGACCGGACTATCGCTAACGGGCGCGGCAAAGCTTAACAGCGTGATGCCCGGCGCGGGCGGCAACTCCTGCCTTGAACGTTATGAATACGCGAAACACGGCGTATGCTTTGGTTTTGATCCCGACGCTTACTTCGGCACCATGGTGCGCATGAACCAGGAAGTGAAAAATAGTGCGGTTGGGGAATTTCTGGCGGAAAACTATGGCAAGACCGTCCGCCGTAGCGATTTTGATGCAGCCGTGGCCAAAAGCTGGGGGAAACAGAACGTAAAAGCGTTCAAGCTTACCTGCCATGGCAATCCGGCTTATCTGACCGAGATGCAGATCTCGCTAAAATCCAGCACCATTAACAACTCGCTCTCAGCCAGCACCTTTGCGCCACAGCCGCATCCGGGCAACTGCGGCAAACAGTTTGTTATCGATAAAGCTGGTTACTGATTGTTCCTGCGCGCATCCGGGCGTACCAGATCGAAGCGATGGCTGTCGCTGATGCCGTAGTAGGCGGACGGTCCACCCGCACGCAGAATGGGCTGCGCTTTCGCGGTCTGGTAAATCCCCTCTTCCAGCAAACTCTCAGCGATATGGACGCCCACCACTTCGCCGAGCACCAGCCAGGTATCAATCGGTGTCCCATCCGCGCCGGTCAACTGAATGCACTGTGACAATCGACACTCGAAATTCACCGGGCTTTCCGCCACGCGCGGCGAGCTCACAAGCTGGCTGGCTACGGGCGTCAGGCCGGCAAAGGTAAATTCATCCTCGCCATGAGGGAGTGTGGCGGAGGTTTCATTCATCGCCTCAGCCAGATCGCGCGTTGCGAGGTTCCAGACAAACTCTTCCGTTTCGGTAATATTCCGCACGCTATCCTTCCAGCCGTTGCTGGAAAAACCAATGATCGGTGGGCGATAGTTAAAGCAGTTAAAGAAGCTGTACGGGGCAAGGTTCAGTTGACCGGCCTTATCACAGGATGAAATCCAGCCAATCGGACGCGGACCGATAATGGCGTTCAGCGGGTCGTGCGGCAGACCGTGCCCCTGAGACGGTTGGTAAAAGTACATATCGCTCTCTCTACGCTGGGGCTGCAATGCGCATTGCCCGGTTTAAGTTTTACCAGCGTAACGAAATTTCCGTTCAGCGTGAATCGGGATGCCGGGTTTATTGCCAAAAATTCATATGGCGCACGAATGTGACCTTCATCACTTCAAACTTAGGGTTTCAGACAGTATCATCAGATAAGTTAAACCCTCGCTGCCAGACGGCGAGGGTTTTCTTTTGGATTGGTTTCTGCGTTACACGCAGCATTAACGACATGGAGTAAAAATGTCCAGACCTACGATTATCATCAATGAACTCGACGCAGAACGTATTGACCGACTGTTGGAGAAACCAGAATTCGCCTCGCTGCCGGTAGCCGATGCGCTGAACGAAGAGCTAGACCGGGCGCAGATGTGTACGCCTGAGACCATGCCGCATGATGTGGTCACCATGAACAGCCAGGTGAAGTTCCGCAACCTGACCACCGGGGAGGAACTCACCCGTACGCTGGTCTATCCGGCGCAGATGACCGACAGCAGCATGCAGCTTTCGGTGCTGGCACCCGTGGGCGCGGCGCTGCTTGGACTGCGCACGGGCGATACTATCCACTGGGAACTCCCGGGCGGCGCCTCAGCCCATCTGGAAGTGCTTGAGCTGCTCTACCAGCCCGAAGCCGCTGGCGATTACCTGCGTTAATCCCTTCTGAACAAGCGACCCCGCTTTGCACAGAGGATGCACCTGCATCCTCTTTCCGCAAATTCACCCGATTGTCTTATATCGGACAAAAACCGCTTAATCCATGTTTACTCTGTCGTAGTGCCGTGGGGACGAAACCTCACACAACGCCGCCGGGGAAGGCATTCACCAGTCCCTTCACTTTCTGCTGCGCTGCCTCCGGGGTGTCTGCGCCAGGCACCAGGATCACCTTGCGGCACTCCTCCTCCCGTTTTTCGAAGATCTTATAGGCGCGCTCCGCATCAGCCAGCGGAAGATAGTGGGTCACAATATCTTCCGGTGTAAGCAACCCTTTTTCGATAAGCGGCAGCAGCTCTCCCAGCCAGGCGTGGACGTGCGTCTGCCCCATCTTAAAGCTCAGCCCTTTATCGAAGGCATCGCCAAACAGGAAGCCATGGATGAAACCGGCGTACACGCCCGGCACGCTGACCACGCCGCCGCGTCGCACCGCAGCAATGCATTGGCGCAGGGCTTTGCCGCTGCTGCCTTCAATTTTCAGGTTACTGAGGATCGTTTCCGTCGTGCTGCCTTTGGCCTCAAACCCGACGGCATCAATCACCGCATCCACCCCGCGCTGCCCGGCCGTTTGCTCAATGATTTTCTCCGCCGCGTCGTTATCGTCATCAAAGTTAATCGGGATCGCGCCGTAGCGCTCCTGGGCAAACCGCAGTCGATAGGGATGATGGTCAACCACAAAAATCTGCTCTGCGCCGAGAAGCCGCGCGCAGGCAATGGTCAGTAACCCCACCGGCCCGGCCCCGAATACGGCGACGCTGGAGCCTTTCTGGATCTGCGCATTTTTCGCCGCCTGCCAGGCGGTAGGCAGAATATCTGACAGGAAAAGCGCTTTGTCGTCTGACAGCAGCTGAGGCACTTTAAACGGCCCCACGTTGCCTTTCGGCACGCGCACATACTCCGCCTGTCCGCCCGGCACGCCGCCGTAAAGATGGCTGTAGCCAAACAGCGCGGCAGGGGCGGGAATTTGCTTTTTGTTCAGCGCCGCGCCCTGCCCGCGGTTCGTGTTTTCGCAGGCCGCGTACTGTTGCATCTGGCAAAAGAAACAGTCACCGCAGGCAATCACAAACGGGATCACCACCCGGTCACCTTTCTGCACGTTCTTCACTTCGCTCCCGCACTCCACCACCTCGCCCATAAATTCATGACCAAAGATATCGCCGTGCTGGACCTTGGGAATTTTTCCGCGATAAAGATGCAAATCAGAACCACAGATCGCCGTGGCTGTTACGCGCAGGATGATATCGTCAGGCTGTTCGATGCCCGGATCGGGGACATTATCGACCCGAACATGATGTGGACCGTGATAGGTGAGAGCTTTCATGCAACCTCCGAAAGGGTGTGGGTAAGCTTATAAAAGGGTAGCTACCTCTCGGGATATGCCCCGGAATCCGCCTGTTTTGAGATTTATCCTGGCGAGATAAAAGTGCTGTCGGGATTACAGAAACCATTTATATTTTGTGGTTGAATGATTGCAGCGTTTATAAACAAGGAGAAACGGGTATGTATCAAACAATCATTATGCCGGTTGATGTTTTCGAAATGGAACTGAGTGATAAGGCTGTACGTCATGCGGAATTTCTCGCGCAGCAGGACGGAGTTATTCATCTTCTGCATGTTTTACCGGGCACTGCCAGCCTGAGCCTGCATCGTTTCGCTGCTGATGTGCGTCGTTTTGAAGAGCATTTACAGCATGAAGCCGAGACGCGCCTGCAAACCATGGTCGGGCACTTCAGCATCGATCCTTCCCGCATAAAAACCCACGTCCGGTTCGGTAGCGTGCGTGACGCCGTTAATGAACTGGCCGCGGAGCTGAACGCAGACGTGGTGGTGATTGGTTCGCGCAACCCGTCTATCACCACTCACCTGCTGGGGTCGAACGCCTCCAGCGTGATCCGCCACACCCACATTCCGGTGATGGTCGTCAGATAAAAAAAAGAGGCCACCTTTTGGTGGCCTCTTGTATTGCAGGTGTCGTCTTGCTTTCTTTTATTATGCAGTTTTGGTGCGGATCAGGTAATCAAACGAGCTCAGCGACGCTTTCGCCCCTTCGCCAGTGGCGATGATGATCTGTTTGTACGGCACGGTGGTGCAGTCGCCCGCCGCAAATACGCCCTTCACGCTGGTTTCGCATTTCGCATCGATGATGATCTCGCCCATGCGGTTACGCTCAATAGCGCCTTCCAGCCAGGTGGTGTTTGGCAGCAGGCCAATCTGAACAAAGATCCCTGCCAGCGCTACGCTGTGGATATCGCCGCTCACGCGGTCACGGTATTCCAGACCAGTCACTTTGCTGCCGTCGCCTTTCACTTCTGTCGTCTGGGCATTGAGCACAATGTCGACGTTATTCAGGCTACGCACCTTATCCTGCAACACCTGGTCCGCTTTCATCTCAGGGGCGAACTCCAGCAGGGTAACGTGTTCCACAATTCCCGCCAGATCGATAGCCGCTTCCACGCCGGAGTTACCGCCGCCGATCACCGCGACGCGTTTACCTTTGAACAGCGGGCCGTCACAGTGGGGGCAATAGGTCACGCCTTTGGTGCGATACTGATCTTCGCCCGGGACGTTCATGTTGCGCCATTTCGCGCCGGTGGCAATGATCACGCTGCGCGCCTTCAGCACCGCGCCGGACGCCGTTTCAATCTGGTGCAAACCACCCTCGACCGCCGCCGGAACCAGTTTGCTGGCGCTCTGGCTGTCAATGACATCCACGTCGTAGTCGCTGACGTGCGCTTTCAGCGCACCGGCCAGCTTCTGGCCTTCGGTTTTCGGCACGGAAATGTAGTTTTCAATGTCTACGGTATCCAGAACCTGACCACCGAAACGCTCGCCCATCAGACCGGTACGGATCCCCTTACGTGCGGAGTAAACCGCTGCCGCCGCGCCCGCCGGACCGGAGCCAACAATCAGCACGTCGTACGCATCACGTTGGTTCAACTCTTCCGCCGCACGTTTTTCTGCGCCGGTATCCACTTTGGCGATGATTTCGGTCAGCGTCATACGCCCCTGGCCGAACTCCTGACCATTCAGGTAAACCGCTGGAACGCCCATCACGTTGCGCTCGGTGATTTCGTTCTGGAACGTACCGCCGTCAATCGCCGTGTGCTTAATGCGTGGGTTGAGCACTGACATCAGGTTCAGCGCCTGCACCACGTCCGGGCAGTTGTGGCAGGAGAGCGAGTAATAGGTTTCAAACTCAAAATCACCGTCGATATCGCGGATCTGCTCCAGCAGCGCCTGCGCTTCTTTTGACGGATGACCACCGGTCCACAGCAGCGCCAGCACCAGGGACGTAAATTCGTGCCCCAGCGGAGAACCCGCGAAACGCGGCCCCTGGTCAGACCCTGGGTTGGCGATCAGGAAAGAAGGCTTACGGACTGCCAGCGTGTTGTCTTCTTTGAAGGTCACTTTCGGCGACAGCTCAGCAATCTCTGTCAGCAGCGCTTTGATTTCTGCCGATTTCGCGCTGTCGTCCAGCGTGGCAATCAGCTCAACAGGTTTGGTCAGTTTCTCAAGGTAGGCCTTGAGCTGGGTTTTCATGTTAGTGTCGAGCATTATTCTTCCCTCTCTTAAAACGTCATCATGCAAGCCGCCTTATACGGGCTGCCTGAATGCAACTTGCATCATGGTGCTGGAATGAAATGGGCGCGGGGAGCGCCCATTGATTGCCGGGTGGCACTTCGTTTACCCGGCCTACGAAACTGTAGGCCTGTGCAAGCGTAGCGCCGCCAGGCTTTACAGACTTAGATCTTGCCGACCAGGTCCAGAGATGGCGCCAGCGTCGCTTCGCCTTCTTTCCATTTCGCCGGGCACACTTCGCCTGGGTGAGAAGCAACGTACTGAGCCGCCTTCACTTTGCGCAGCAGGTCAGATGCATCACGGCCGATACCTTCAGCGGTAACTTCGATAGCCTGGATAATGCCCTGCGGGTCAACAACGAAGGTCGCACGGTCAGCCAGGCCTTCATCTTCACGCATGTTGTCGAAGTTACGGGTCAGGGCGCCAGTCGGGTCGCCGATCATCGCGTATTTGATTTTCGCGATAGTTTCAGAGCTGCTGTGCCACGCTTTGTGGGTGAAGTGGGTATCGGTAGAAACAGAGTAAACGTCTACGCCCAGCTTTTGCAGTTCTTCGTAGTGGTCTGCAACGTCGCCCAGTTCGGTCGGGCAAACGAAGGTGAAGTCAGCCGGATAGAAGAAGAACACGCTCCAGCGGCCTTCGGTATCTTTCTCAGTAACTTCGATGAACTCACCGTTTTTGAACGCCTGGTTTTTGAAAGGTTTAATTTTGGTGTTAATCAAGGACATCTGTACTTCCTCCGTGTTTTCGTTGAGGTGTAAGGTAACCAACTTTGTTCATCGGGGCTAATGCGTATGCTTTATCAAATCAATCAGCCAAACCTTACAACAGCAACAAGACAGCAAGGTGAACCTTTTACAGGAAAGCCTGAAAGTAAAAAGGCCGCCTCAACGGGCGGCCCTGATACCTGAATTCCCCGCAGGTACATTCAGTGCCAGCCGAAGCTGGCGTTGCGTTGCGCTCTACATACCTTGTATCAAGGCCGTAACAGCGGTTTGATTACAGCACCCCTGCGCGCAATGAGCAATGCATAAGAGGGATAGTCCTGCCTATGGCTGTGATAGGCAGATTCGAACAGGTCATTGAAACATTATAAATTTAATTTCATTATGGGTTTCACGCTATATATAAACGCCATTTGTCATTCAAATAATTCAATCACACTTTAAAGATAAAATTATCTTAATAACTCTTGAAGATATGTTTCAATAATCCAAAGCCGTGATATATTAAGATCACTTAAATTTTAAATTAAGCGAGTTATTCACACGGATTGTAAAGGGTAACTACACTCTGTCGTACTCCATGGTGTGATAACGACAGCAAACTCAACTCACTCAGGACGAAACATGGCAAACCTCTACGACCTAAAAAAATTCGATCTCAATCTGTTAGTTATCTTCGAATGCATTTACCAACATCTCAGTATCAGTAGGGCTGCCGAGACGCTTTATATCACACCATCCGCCGTCAGCCAGTCGCTGCAACGCCTGCGCGGTCAGCTTGATGACCCCCTGTTTATCCGTTCAGGGAAGGGAATTACGCCCACCACGGTAGGTACCAACTTGCATCATCATCTGGAAAAAAATCTCAATCAGCTTGAGCAGACGATCAACATGATGCATCACTCGGACATCAAGAAAAAGTTCGTTATCTATTGCACTCAAATGGTGTCTCCTGGTTCGATGCTGGAACCGTTGAAGCTTTTAATATCTGAGGAGAATTATGAGATAGAACAAAGAGATATGCTTATTTCCTCCGAATCAGCGGAAGATTTGTTGGCCTATCGTAAAGCCGATCTCATCTTCTCTATCGCACCTATCCACAATCGCTCTGTGGTCTGCACCCACTTCACTACGGTGCCGATAGCCTTAATCTGTAGAGCAGACCACCCAAGGCTCGCTGACACAGCTACGGTGGACGCGCTATACCAGGAGAAATTCACTTTTTACCAGAGTGCTCATCCGGGTGTAAAAGAGTTCCAGAGTCGGGCCAATGACGCTTTTCCGGAAAGAAATATTGCTTTTCGCACCGACTCCCTTAGCTCTCTCATCTCTATGGTCAGTTCATCTGATTTGTTAGGCTATATCCCCGTGTCGATCTATGAAACATTTAAAGAATCTTTGAAATTAAAAAGGCTTGAGCCACCGTTTGCGCTGCCTGAATTAAAGATCTATATGCTCTACGGCCGTTCATCACTGAATAGCTCTGTTTTTTCAACATTCATTGAAAAAATGCATAAGCTCTGCGTTTCTCCGCCGTCTGCGTAAAATACATTTGCATGGTGAATATAATTAAAGCGAACCGAAAAAAATGACTCCGTGAAATTAAGGATAAATAATTCCATAATATCGTTTTGATTTTCCCAAGACATTTAACACGCAGGACGCGATTAATCATGTCGAACTATAAAATCCCTTTACAGGAAAATGTTTTAGACGCTTCTGCGGAACGCATACACTGGACGCTTAACAATTTCCCCAAGGTATGCGTTTCCTTTTCCGGTGGAAAAGATTCTACCGTGATGCTGCATCTTGTTGCCCAGAAAGCACGGCAATTAAAGCGAAAAATAGACGTCATCTTTCTGGACTGGGAAGCGCAATTCTCGTCGACCATTCAGCATGTTGACGCTATGAAAACGCTCTATCGGGATGTTATCCACCAGTTCTGGTGGGTAGCGCTTCCGCTCACGACCCAAAACGCCCTGTCACAGTTTCAACCTGAATGGCAGTGCTGGGAACCCGGAACAAACTGGGTTCGCCAGCCACCAGAAGATGCCATTACCGATTATCACTATTTCGATTTTTATCAGCAGGGAATGACGTTTGAAGCCTTCGTGCGCGAGTTTGCCGAATGGTATGCGCAAAGACGTCCTGCCGCAGTCATGGTGGGGATCCGCGCCGATGAATCTTACAACCGCTTTCTGGCTATCGCGTCGGCGCGTAAGCAGCGCTTTTCTGACGATAAACCCTGGACGACCGTCGCCCCGGGTGGGCACGCCTGGTATATCTACCCACTGTACGACTGGAAAACCGCCGACATCTGGACGTGGTTCGCGAAATCAAAATGTTGCTATAACCCGTTATACGACCTGATGTACAAGGCGGGGGTGCCGCCGCGTTATATGCGCATCTGCGAACCGTTTGGTCCGGAACAGCGTCAGGGCTTATGGCTCTATCATGTCATTGAACCCGAACGCTGGGCGGCTATGTGTGAACGCGCCTGCGGCGTGCGAAGTGGAGGTATTTATGCCGGGCACGATAACCATTTTTATGGCCACCGGAAGATCCTGAAACCTGACCATCTCGGCTGGCGCGAATACGCCATGCTGCTACTCGACAGCATGCCGCAAAATACGGCGGAACATTACCGAAATAAAATCGCAATTTATCTCCACTGGTATCAAAAGCGAGGCCTGGACGATATTCCCGATACGCAGGAGGGTGACATTGGCGCAAAAGATATCCCTTCCTGGCGACGCATTTGCAAGGTTTTACTCAACAATGACTACTGGTGCCGGGCTCTCTCATTTAGTCCAAACAAACCTAAACACTATCAACGCTACAGCGAAAGAGTGAAAGCCAAACGCAAGGAATGGGGGATTTTATGCAGCAGCAAATAATCAGAGAAATGCAGACGTACCTGCAGGCCCTTTCTGAAGAAGAGAAAATCGGCGCTATTAATGCCTTTCGCCAGGCATTACACGAAATCAGCCCTTTTAATAATCAACCCGTCGACTGCGTATTGTGGATAAAACAGACTGACATCACCGCCAATGACTACAACCCAAATAATGTCGCTCCGGCGGAGAAGCGGTTACTCAGCAAATCACTGGAGCTGGATGGATTCACACAACCTATCGTTGTGACGGAAAATGCGCCTGAGAGCTATGAAATTGTCGATGGATTCCATCGCCATGAGCTTGGCAGTCATCGGGCTATTCTGAAGCGTCAACTTAAAGGTTACCTCCCTGTTACCTGCCTGCGTAAAGCACGCCAGGAAAAGTTCGATCGCATGGCTACAACCATTCGTCACAACCGCGCGCGTGGACGCCACCAGATCAATGCCATGTCAGAAATCGTGCGAGAACTGGTGCTTATGGGCTGGAGTGAGCAGAAAATTGGCCTGGAGTTGGGTATGGACAGCGATGAAGTGCTGCGACTGAAGCAAATCAATGGTCTGCTGGAACTCTTCGCGGACCGTCGTTTTTCAGAAGCCTGGACGGTTGAATAGTCAGAGCGAATTTAAGCGCGCAGCCGCTGCCAGCAGCGTCGACTCCTGCTTCGCAAAGCAAAGACGAATCAGTTTATGCGGGAAGGGATCGGCGCAGAACACCGACAGCGGAATGGCCGCCACGCCCACCTCTTTCGTCAGCCACTGGCAAAAACTGACATCATCCAGATCGGATATCGCGCTGTAGTCCGCCAGCAGGAAGTAGGTGCCTTCGCATGGCAGGATCTCCAGCCGACTCTCGCTCAAGGCAGTCACAAACCGATCCCGCCGCGCACGGTAAAAAGCTGGCAGGTCCCGGTAATGTTCAGGTTCAGCGCGCAGCATATCCGCCAGCGCCAGCTGGGCGGGTGTGTTTACGGCAAACGTCAAATACTGGTGCACTTTACGCAGCTCAGCGCTGATGGCGGCGGGCGCCACGCAGTACCCTACCTTCCAGCCGGTCATATGGTAGGTTTTCCCAAATGATGATACCGCGATTGCGCGCTCGCGAAGCTGCGGATGCGCCAGCACGCTGGCATGACCCTCCTCGGCAAAGCAGATGTGCTCATACACCTCGTCGCTCAGAACATAGATTTCACGTTCGGCGATGGCCTGCCACAGGGCGGCAAAATCGCTTTTCTGCCACACCGTCGCCGATGGGTTGTGTGGCGTATTCAGGATCACCAGCCGGGTTTTATCGCTCAGCAGCGCGGCAAACGCCTGCCAGTCCGGACGAAAATGCGGCGGCTGGAGCGCCACGCGTTTCACCACGCCACCGGCCAGTTCAATCGCCGGGGCGTAGCTATCGTAGCTCGGGTCAAAACAAATCACCTCATCGCCCGTACGCACCAGGGCGGTTATCGCCGCATACAGCGCTTCGGTCGCCCCTGCGGTTACCGTGATATCGCTGTTCGCGTCAGGCTTATGGCCGTATAACTCCGCCGTTTTATCCGCAATGGCTTCACGCAACGCCTGCACGCCGGTCATCGGCGCATACTGGTTGGCTCCCTGCGCAACGTGGTACGCCAGACGCTCCTGCAAATATTTCGGCCCGTCAAAATCCGGGAAACCTTGTGAGAGGTTAATGGCGTTGTGCTGCTGCGCCAGGGCGCTCATCTGCGTAAAAATCGTCGTGCCGAGATTCGGAAGTTTACTCTGCGGGATCAACGGGTTATTGCTCATTGTAGTGTGCCTGCCTGTAATACTTATGTTGCTGACACTATAACACGATGTTAGTCTTTGGCAATCAAGACGCTTAGACGTCTAAATGATATAAATATTCCTGACCGAGAGGGTAAAAGGAAATGACAGACAACCTGCAACTCACACACCTGGTCGAGGCCTGCCGCTGGATTGGCGCTAAAGGCTGGGCGCCCGCTACCGGCGGCAATATGTCCGTGCGTCAGGATGAACATCTGTGCTGGCTGAGCGAATCCGGAAAAGACAAAGGCAGCCTGACCACCGCCGATTTTCTACAGGTTGAAATCGCCACCAACCGTGCGCCTTCTGGCCGTAAACCGTCGGCAGAGACCGGGCTGCATACCCTCATCTATCGCCTGTTCCCGGAGGCTAACGCCGTCCTGCACGTTCACACCGTCAATGCCACGGTGCTGTCGCGGCTGGTCAACGAGACCGAGCTGAAGATCTCCGGCTTCGAGATGCAAAAATCCCTTACCGGGCAGACCACGCATCGGGATACGGTGGCCATCCCGGTGTTTGATAATGACCAGGACATCGACGCCCTCGCCTCTCGCATCGCCCATTACGCGCAGGAACGCCCGCTTAATTATGGTTTTCTTCTGCGCGGTCATGGCTTAACCTGCTGGGGACGCGACGTGGCCGAAGCCCGCCGTCATCTGGAAGGTTTAGAATTCTTATTTGAATGCGAAATGCGTTTACGACAATGGGAGAGAGTATGATTCGCGCGATTGTGACGGATATTGAAGGGACCACCAGCGATATCCGTTTTGTCCATGATGTTTTGTTCCCTTACGCGCGTGAGCGGCTGGCGGCCTTTGTGACCGCGCAGCAGTACGCCGAGCCGGTCAAATCGATTCTGGACAACCTGCGCGATGAAATCAGCACTCCGCATGCCAGCGTCAGCGATCTCATCAACGTGCTGTTTACCTTTATGGATGAAGACCGCAAATCGACGGCGCTCAAAGCCCTGCAAGGCATCATCTGGCAGGACGGTTACGTCAACGGTGACTTTACCGGCCATCTCTACCCTGATGTACTGCCCGCGCTGGAAAAATGGAAGGCACAAGGGATTGATCTCTATGTTTATTCCTCTGGCTCCGTCGCCGCGCAGAAACTGTTATTTGGCTACAGCGACGAAGGTGATATTACTCATCTGTTCAGCGGCTATTTTGATACCCGCATCGGCGCCAAGCGTGAGGTGCAGTCTTATCAAAATATTGCGGCGCAAACGGGCATCGCCCCGTCGCAGATCCTGTTCCTGTCGGATATTCATCAGGAGCTGGACGCGGCTGAACAGGCGGGTTTTCGCACCCTGCAACTGATACGCGGTGAAGATGACGGCGCAAGCCATCACCATCAGATCCACCAGTTTGACGAGATTAACCCGGAGCAGATCCCTTCATGAGCGCATTGACCATTTATTCCGATAAAGACGCCAGTCATCACCTGTGGCACAGCACCGACGCCGCCGAGATTGCCCAACAGCTCAACGCCAAAGGCGTGCGGTTTGAACGCTGGGCGGCAGACCGTGATTTAGGGCAGGATCCCGCGCCTGAAGCCGTGATTGAGGCGTATCAGCATGCAATCGACAAGCTGGTGGCAGAGAAAGGTTATCAGAGCTGGGACGTGATTAGCCTTCGCGCCGACAATCCGCAGAAAGAGGCGCTGCGCGCGAAGTTTCTGAACGAACACACTCACGGCGAAGACGAAGTGCGCTTTTTCGTGGAAGGGGCGGGACTATTCTGCCTGCACATCGGCGATGAGGTGTATCAGGTGCTGTGCGAGAAAAACGACCTGATTTCCGTACCTGCAGGCACGCCGCACTGGTTTGACATGGGTTCAGAGCCGAACTTTACCGCCATTCGTATTTTCGACAATCCGGAAGGCTGGGTTGCCCAGTTTACGGGCGATGCAATCGCGGATGCGTATCCAAGGCTGGCATGATCTTTTCTCCCTACCCCGCAAAGTAATGCGAGCACCGTGCTATCCCCTCGCCCCTCTGGGGAGAGGGTTAGGGTGAGGGGAACATACGGCTCAGGGGGTCAGTTCCATACTCAGGCATTAATTAAATACTGGCGATAATCCTCTGCACATCTGTGCCAACCAGCCTCGCCAGATGCACAAACTCCACCACGTCCAACCTACGCTCACCGTTTTCCACTTTAGCAATAAACGATTGTGGTTTTCCCAGTGCCTCCGCAAGCTGCGCCTGAGTCATCCCCTTCTCTTTACGCGCTTTCTTCAACGCATTGATAACACGCTGGTATTCATCCGAGTAAACTGAAGCCATTGTTCCGATTCCATACAAATATCCTGAAATCGAATATCCTCCCGCTGCCTTCTTATCCCAAAATAGGATAATTGAGCACGTAACGAACACATGTAAGGAGGACACAATGCAACATCAGAACTGGCACCCGGCCGACATTATCGCTGCACTAAAGAAACATGGAACAAGCCTGGCTGCGTTGTCCAGAAAGGCTGGCCTTTCCTCATCCACACTGGCAAATGCGCTTACCCGACCATGGCCTAAAGGTGAACTGCTTATCGCTCAGGCGCCAGACATTCCACCCGATGTGATATGGCCGGAAAGATACTTTGATGAAAAGGGAGAGCGAGTATTTCGTCAGATGAGGAATACCAAAAAGAGAAATCTGTCTTTAACATAATCAATGAATTCTCCCCCCTCACCCCAGCCCTCTCCCTCAAGGGAGAGGGGGTCTAAGGGCACTACCGTTTCAGCCCTTTCACATACCCCACCAGCTGATCCAACACCACGCCCCACCCTTCGTGGAAGCCCATCTGTTCATGCTGCTCGCGGATCTCCTTCGTTGGGTGACGCGCTATCGCCGTGTAGCGGGTCTTGCCCTCACCCACATCTTCCAGCAGCAGGATCGCCGTCATAAACGGCTTTTCAGCCGGCTTCCAGCCCTCAGTATAGCCATCGGTAAAGACCAGCTTGTTCCCCGGATCGATTTCAAGAAATACGCCCCGGTTATCCATCCGCTGCCCGTCCACCTCAAACACGGTATTGAACCGCCCACCCACGCGCAGATCGAGGTCGCATTCAGTCACCTTATGGGGAGCAGGAATGAAGAAGTTTTTGATGTGCTCCGGTGTGGTCCAGCAGAGCCACAGCAGGTCGCGCGGTGCGTCCACCACGCGTTCCAGTTTTAAGTCTGTTTCAGGATCGAGCGTCACGATAACGTCCTCTAAAGGGAACCCCTTACAAGGATAGTCCCACTCAGGCGAATTTCCCTTTCGCTACCTCTTCAGGGGTGACCACGCCCGTATCCAGCACCCAGCCGCTAATCAGCGAGGCGGGGGTAACGTCAAACGCCGGGTTATAGACCTGCGCCTCTTGCGGCGCCCACTGCACCGCGCCAAAGCTTCCCGCCACGCCCGTCACTTCGCTGGCCGCGCGCTGCTCAATCGGGATCGCGTCACCGTTCGGGCAGTCCCGGTCGAGGGTCGTTTGCGGGGCGGCGACGTAGAACGGAATACCGTGGAACTTCGCCAGCACCGCCAGGGAATAGGTGCCGATTTTGTTCGCCACGTCGCCGTTGGCGGCAATGCGGTCTGCCCCCACCCACACGGCATCCACCTGCCCTTTTGCCATCAGGCTGGCGGCCATGGAGTCAGTAATCAGCTGATACGGCACGCCCAGCTCGCCCAGCTCCCATGCGGTCAGCCTGCCGCCCTGCAACAGCGGACGGGTTTCATCCACCCAGACGTTGCTGACGTTGCCTGCCTGATGCGCGCGGGCAATCACCCCCAGCGCCGTCCCGACGCCCGCCGTTGCCAGCCCGCCGGTATTGCAGTGGGTCAGCAGGCGGCTGCCGGGCTTCACCAGCGCGCTACCCGCTTTCGCAATCGCGTCGCAAAGCCGTTTGTCTTCATTAATCAGGCGCAGCGCTTCAGCCACCAGCGCCGGAACGAACGCTTCCTGCCACAGCGCAATCTTCATGCGGTCGAGATTGTTCATCAGGTTCACCGCCGTCGGGCGGGAGGCACGCAGGGTCTCCAGCGCCGCCGCCAGCTCGTCGCGGCTTTTACCGCTTTCCGCTAACAGCGCCAGCAGCAGGCTTGCAGAGAGACCAATTAACGGCGCGCCACGCACGCGCAGAGCGTGGATATGCCCAACCAGCGCCTCCACCGTCGAGGCATCCAGCCAGCGTTTCTCCTGCGGAAGCGCCTGCTGGTCGAGAATATAGAGCTGATTATTCGCCACCCGCAGGCTGGTCGTCTGTAATGTCTGCATGTCGTTAATTCCCTGTTGCGTTGTTGTAGCACATTGTGTCAGGATGAAATCCAGATGTATAGACGTCTACATGTCTTAATTAGCAAAACTGAGGAGCAGGCCATGTCGCAATACCGTACCTTTACCGCTCAGGACGCCGTGGAGTATGCCAGGCAGTTTGGCGGACTTGACGATCCGTCATCGCTGGTGGAGGCGCAGGAAATCGGCGACGGTAACCTCAACCTGGTCTTTAAAGTTTTCGACCGCGCGGGCGTGAGCCGCATCGTCGTTAAGCAGGCGCTGCCCTATGTGCGCTGCGTCGGCGAGTCCTGGCCGCTGACGCTGGATCGCGCTCGCCTGGAGGCGCAAACCCTGGTCGAGCATTACAAGCACAGCCCTGAGCACACGGTGAAAATCCACCACTTTGACCCGAAACTGGCGGTGATGGTGATGGAAGATCTCTCCAGCCATCGCATCTGGCGCGGCGAGCTGATTAACAACATTTACTACCCGCAGGCGGCGCGGCAGCTGGGTGAATATCTGGCTCACACCCTGTTCCACACCAGCGATTTTTATCTGCATCCGCACGAGAAAAAAGCGCAGGTTGCAAAATTCATCAACCCGGAGATGTGCGAGATCACCGAAGATCTGTTCTTTAACGATCCGTACCAGATCCACGCGCGCAACAGCTACCCGGCCGATCTGGAGAACGATGTTGCCACCCTGCGCGACGACGCCCAGCTTAAAATCGCCGTGGCCTCCCTGAAGCACCGCTTCTTTTCGCATGCCGAAGCCCTGCTGCACGGGGACATTCACAGCGGCTCGATTTTTGTGGCCGACAGCAGCCTGAAGGCCATCGATGCCGAGTTCGGCTACTTTGGCCCGATTGGCTTTGACGTTGGCACTGCCATCGGCAACCTGCTGCTGAACTTCTGCGGCCTGCCGGGGCATCTGGGCATTCGCGATGCCGCCGCCGCGCGCGAGCAGCGCCTGACCGATATTCAGGAACTGTGGAACACCTTCGCGGAGCGCTTCCAGGCACTGGCGAATGAGAACACGCGCGATGCCGCGCTCAGCGCGCCGGGCTATGCCTCTGCGTTCCTGAAAAAGGTCTGGCACGATGCCATCGGATTCTGCGGCACCGAGCTGATTCGCCGCAGCGTCGGGCTTTCCCATGTGGCGGATATCGACACCATTCAGGATGAAGCGATGCGTCACGAATGCCTGCGCCACGCGATAACCCTCGGCAAGGCGCTGATTGTGATTGCTGACCGCATCGACAGCGCGGAAGAGCTGGTAGCGCGAGTGCGGCAGTACAGTTGAGAACGTTTGCCCGGTGGCGCTGCGCTTACCGGGCCTACGGGTGCAAAATGTAGGCCCGGTAAGGCGAAGCCGCCACCCGGCAAAAACTCACCCCAGATACTCAATCACTGACATCCCACCGTTATAATCCGTGCTGTAAATAATCCCCTGCGCATCCACAAACACGTCGCACGACTGGATCACCTGCGGGCGATTGGGCCGCGTATCCATCATCTTTTCCGGCGCCGCGGGCACCAGCGCCCCCGTTTCCACCGGGCGATACGGATTGGAAATGTCATACGCGCGCACGCCCGCGTTCTGGTACGTCGCGAAGATCAACGTTGAGCTGACAAAGCTCCCCGGCCGGTTTTCGTGCAGGTTGTGCGGGCCGAAATGCGCCCCTTTCGCCACGTAGTCGGTTTCATCCGGCTGCGGGAAGGTAGAAATGCTCACCGGGTTCGACGGCTCGCGGATATCAAACAGCCAGATCAGCTTCTCGCCGTCCTGCTGGTTATCCAGCACCGCCTCGTCCAGCACCACCAGCAGGTCGCGATCCGGCAGCGGAAGCGCGGTGTGCGTCCCGCCGCCAAACGGCGGGCTCCAGTTACGATGGCTAATGAGCTTAGGCCGGGTGCGGTCCTTCACGTCCAGCAGCGTCAGGCCACCGTCGCGCCAGCTGCCGTACGCGGTATCGCCTGCAATAATCGCATGGTGCAGGGCGTAGCGTTTGCCTTCCGGCCAGTTCGGCTGTTCGCCTTCGGCCTGATTCATCCCCGGCAGCCACCAGCGTCCCGCCACTTCAGGCTTGCGCGGGTCCGCCAGATCGATGGTCAGAAAGATGTAGTCGGTAAAGCCGTCTATCAGCGCTGAGACATACGCCCAGCGGCCACCGACGTACCAGATGCGGTGAATGCCGATGCCGCTCAGCGATAAAAAGCCTATCTCGCGTGGCCTGTCCGGTGTGGAGATATCAAAGACGCGAAGCCCGGCGCTCCAGCCTTTATCCTGCACATCGCTGACGGTCTCCCCCACCTGGCGGGTGTAGTAGACCTTCTCGTCGGCAAAACGCGCATCGGCAAACAGATCCCGGGCGTTGATCACCAGCAGCAGGTCGTCATGCGCCTGGAGATGCACATTCCAGGTACCCGGCGGCGCAGGCACGTATCCTGCGGCTTTTGGTTTTTTCGGATCGCGCACATCCACTATCGAAAAGCCCTGCGACACCATATGGCCGATATAGGCGAAACCGCGGTGCACCATCAGCTGCACGCCGTCCGGGCGACCGCCCTGATCGCTATGGCCAATTAGCCGCATATTGCGGCTGTATTCGGGTTGAGGTAATGCAGACATGTATAAGTCCTTTCGCCGGATGGCGGCTGCGCCTTATCCGGCCTACAACACCGTAGGCCCGGTAAGCGAAGCGCCACCGGCCATTATTTTGACCTGGCTTCCAGCGTCGCAAACCACGGCGCAACAAAATCTTCCGTCTGGCCCCAGCCCGGAATGATTTTCCCCAGAGACGCCACGTTCACCGCGCCCGGCTGGGCGGTCAGCAGCGCCTGCGGAATGGCCGCCGCCTTGAAATCGTAAGTGGCAGGCGTCGCTTCTCCGGCAATCTTATTGGCAATCAGGCGTACGTTGGTCGCGCCAATCAGCTTCGGATCCACCGCCACGCTCACTGCCCAAGGGCTACCCGGCTCGCGCATCAGCTGTAAATCCTGGTTGGAGATGTCGATGCTGTAGAGTTTGATCTCGGTTCGGCCGTTCTCTTTCAGCGCCTTATACGCGCCCTGGCTGAAGGCATCCCAGGTACCCCAGATGGCATCGATTTTACCTTTCGGGTATTTCGCGAGGATCGCGCCCACCTTGTTGGCAGTGTCGCCCTGCACGTCAGAGGAGACCGCGCCGATGGACTCCAGCTCTTTAATCTCCGGGTACTGCTTTTGCAGTTCTTTGTAGGCCGCCTGACGGCGCTCCATCGGCGGGAAGCCCGCGACCCATAGCTTGACGATATTGGCCTTGCCGTTGAAATCTTTCGCCAGCTGGCCGAAAGAGAGGTTGGTCAGGGAGGCATCGTCCTGCTGGGTAACGGTTACGCCCGGGATCTCGCCGTTCACAGCGGTATCAAACACCGAAACTTTGATCCCGGCATCCACCGCCTTCTTCACCAGCGCGGTGGAGTACGGATCGCGCCCCTGAGAGAGAATAATCCCGTCGTATTTCTGGCTGATGGCCTGGTTAACGAAATCCTGGAATTTGGCGTCGTCCCCGTTACTTAAAAAGGTGCTGACCTTAAAGCCGAGCTTTTTCCCTTCCTGAATCGCCCCGGCAACAAACTGCGTGGTGTTGTCGTCCGAGCCCAGGTTGCGGATCACCGCGATGCGGATCGGGCCGTCATGGCTGGCAATGGCGGTCGGAACCGGCGCGGGGGTAGCCGCCAGGCCCGGCAGAGAAGTGAGTAACCCAAGAGCTACCAAAGAGAGCGCAATCTTTTTCATTTATTATCCCGTTGTGTTGTCAGCGTTTTTGTATGTAGGTAATCGCCAGCGCTACCGCGAGCACCAGCCCTTTTATAATGTCCATGGCGTAATACGGCACGGAGAGCATCACCAGCCCGTTCGACAGCACGCCGAGGATCACCGCCCCCACCAGCGTACCCAGCGCGTTCGGCTTGCCGGATCCGGCCAGCGAGAAGCCGATCCACGCCGCCGCCACCGCGTCCATCAGGTAGCCGCCGCCCGCATTCACCTGCGATGAACCAATACGCGAGGCCAGCAGAATGCCGCCCAGCCCCGCCAGCAGAGAGGCAATCACGTAGGCTGCCACCTTGTAGCGGGTGGTGCGAATGCCGGAGAGGCGCGCGGCTTCGGGGTTGCCGCCAATGGCATACATCCGGCGTCCATGGGTGGTCAGCGACAGGCCCAGCTGTGCCAGAATCGTCACCACCAGCATGACGATCACAATGGTCGGCACCTGCCCGAGCAGGCCAAACGCCGCCGGAATGGTCCCTTCCGCCATGTCGCCGCTCGGCAGTACCATGTTCTCGGTAATCGACCCGCCGTAGCTGTAGGTCATCGCCACACCCTGAATGACAAACAGGCTGGCAAGGGTCGCGAGCATGTCCGGAATGCGCAGGATGACGATCAGAAAGGCGTTAAACAGGCCGACCAGCGTACAGAGCGCGAGGGTCAGCAGAATCGACTCGGTGGTGCCGAAGCCGTGCCAGACGAAAAGCGAAATCACCAGCGCGTTCGCCAGCGACGCGGTAGATCCCACGGAGAGATCGAACCCGCCGACGGTCAGCGAAATAGAGACGCCAACGGCAATCACCGTCACGATGGCAATCGAGCGCAGAATGTTGATGATGTTGTTCGGGTCGAGGAAGCTGTCCGACGCCAGGCCAAACACCGCCACCAGCGCGACGACGGTCAGCAGCATGCCCCACTTATAAAGAAAATCGAAAATCTGCTGACGGCCAGACGCCGCCGTGGTCACTGAAAGGGCCTTGCTCACGACGCCGTTCCTCCGGTTGAATAATAAAGTAGTGTTTCTTCCCGGGCCTCTGCCCCGGCGATTTCCGCCACGATGCGCCCGTCCCACAGCACGCAGATGCGGTCGCACAGACCGACCAGCTCGGCAAATTCACCCGAGGCGTAAATCACCCCTTTGCCCTCGCGCGCCAGGCCGTCGATCAGCTGAAACAGATCGGTTTTGGCCTTCACGTCCACGCCTTTGGTCGGCTCGTCGAATATCAGCACGCTGGCGTCATTGCGCAGCCATTTCCCGATGGCGACCTTCTGCTGGTTACCGCCGGAAAGCCGACGCAGCACCTGCCCCGGCCCGCGCGTGCGCACGCCGACGCGGGCAATCACCTCTTCCGCCCAGCGCCACGCCTGACGATGACCAAACAGGCTCCAGCGCGAGAAACTGTTATCGGCGCACACGGCAAGGTTCATGCTCACCGGCTCGTCGATAAAAATGCCCTCTTTGCGCCGCTCCTCCGGCACCAGCGCCAGACCGCGTAGCACCGAGTCTGCCGGATCGCGCGGTTTCCAGGCCTGATGGTTCAGCTCGCCACGCGCCACGCGGCTTTTGCTGGCGCCAAACAGCGCCTTGCAGAGTTCCGTTTTCCCCGCCCCCGCCAGCCCGGCAATGCCGAGGATTTCACCTTTGCGCAGATGCAGGGAGATATCTTTCAGCAGCGCGTCGTCGTGCAGGCCTTCCACCCGCAGCAGCATCTCTTCACCGTGCGGCGGTCGCGGGGGCGGATAGATATCGCTCAGCTCGTGGCCGAGCATCTTCTCGACGATCTCCTCTCCGCTCAGATCCGCCATCGGGCCGGACTCAATCAGCCTGCCGTCGCGCAGCACCGTCAGGGTGTCGCAGATGGCCTTCAGCTCGTGAATGCGGTGAGAAATAAACACCACGCCAATGCCCTGCTGTTGCAGACGTCTTACTACCGCAAACAGACGCTCGCTTTCGTGCGCGTCCAGCGGCGCGGTGGGCTCATCGAGAATGAGAAAACGGCAGTGGTGCGAGAGCGCCCGCGCCAGCAAAATCTGCTGCTTTTCAGCCAGCGTGCAGCTGTCGATGGAACGGCGAACGTCCAGCGAAACATCCAGCTGCGCCAGCGCCTGCAGCGCCTGCTGACGAATCGCGCGCCAGCTGTAGCGGTGTCCCGGCTGCGCCAGCTGGTCGAGCATAATGTTCTCCGCAATGCTCAGCCCGGGGATCAGCGCCACGTCCACCTCCTGCTGCACAAGGTGGATACCCAGCCGTTTGGCGTCCAGCGGCTCGCGGATGCTTACCTGCTGGTTGTTAATGCAGATTTCGCCTTCATAACGATCGTGCGTCCCACACAGCACCGCCATCAACGTCGATTTTCCCGCGCCGTTGGCGCCGGTCAGCGCATGCACCGACCCGCCATTCAGGGTGAAATCCACGCGCGACAGGGCCTGAAAGCCGGAAAAGGCCAGGCTGATACCGCGCATCTCAAGGCGACTGGAAACCATCTGCGTAAATCCTTCATTACTCTTCTGATTTAGCGAATTTTTCACAGCTCCGGTTGACTGACAACGACGGAAAAGGCATAAGATAAAGCGAAATATTATTAGCCATCCGGATGTCCAGACATAACATCGGGTTAGCGCTTGCTAAAAAAGGACAACTTCATGAGCAACACCAATATCCGCGTCGTGCCCGGCCCGGCGAACTACTTCTCTCATCCGGGAAGCCTTGCGCACCTGGATGATTTCTTTACTCCGGAACAGCTTTCCCGCGCGGTGTGGATCTACGGCGAGCGGGCTATCGAGGGCGCACGCCCTTATCTGCCGCAGAGTTTTAACGCAACGGGGGCAAAACATCTGCTGTTTAAGGGCCATTGCAGCGAGCGTGACGTCACTCATCTGGTGAACGCGTCGGGTGGTGAAGCCAGCGTGGTGATTGGCGTGGGCGGCGGTGCGGTAATGGATACCGTCAAGGCCGTGGCGCGTCGTCTGGGCGTGCCGTTCGTGGGCATTCCCACCATCGCCGCCACCTGCGCGGCGTGGACCCCGCTCTCTGTGTGGTACAACGATGCCGGGCAGGCGCTACAGTTTGAGATTTTTGACGACGCCAACTATCTGGTGCTGGTGGAGCCGCAAATCATCCTTAACGCCCCGGCGGAATACCTGTTGGCAGGCATCGGCGATACGCTGGCGAAGTGGTACGAAGCGGCGGTACTCGCCCCTGAACCGGAAAACCTGCCGCTGACCGTGCGTCTTGGCCTGAACGGTGCGCTGGCGATCCGCGACGTGCTGCTGGAGCGCAGCGAAGAGGCGCTGGCCGACCAGCAGCGCGGCGACCAGACGCAGGCGTTTCGGGACGTGGTGGACGCCGTTATCGCCGGTGGCGGTATGGTCGGCGGTCTGGGCGAACGCTATACCCGCGTGGCGGCGGCACATGCGGTGCACAACGGCTTAACCGTGCTGCCGCAGACGGAAAAATACCTCCACGGCACCAAGGTGGCCTACGGCATTCTGGTGCAGAGCGCCCTGCTCGGTCAGGAGGACGTGCTGACGCAGCTGGTGGCGGCATACCAGCGTTTTAACCTGCCGACCACGCTTCGCGCGCTGGAGGTCGATATCCATAACCGCGACGAGCTGGACAAGGTCATTGCTCACACCCTGCGCCCGGTGGAGTCGATTCACTTTTTACCGATTACGTTAAGCCCTGACGTTCTGCGCGCCGCGTTTGAGAAGGTGGAATCCTTCAGCCGTTAATCGCGCCGACGGGCTATACCTAATGATGATTCTCTCCACTCTTGCAACGAGGTCATCATGCAGATCGATTTAACAGGTAAAAAGGCGCTGGTCACCGGCGCCAGTCGTGGGCTGGGTCGGGCAATTGCGCTGTCGCTGGCACGCGCCGGTGCCGATGTGGTTATCACCTACGAAAAATCCGTCGATAAAGCCCAGCAGGTCGTCGATGAAATCAACGCGCTGGGGCGACACGGCGAGGCGATTCAGGCCGACAGCGCCAGCGCGCAGGCGATTCAGGATGCGGTCACGCAGGCGGCGCGCTCCCTCGGCGGGCTGGATATTCTGGTCAATAACGCCGGGATTGCACGCGGCGGCCCGCTGGAGTCCATGACCCTGGCGGACATCGACGCTCTGATCAACGTCAATATCCGCGGCGTGGTGATCGCCATTCAGGAAGCGCTGGTGCATATGTCTGACGGCGGACGCATCATCAACATCGGCAGCTGTCTGGCGAACCGCGTGGCGCAGCCGGGGATCGCCGTCTACTCGATGACCAAATCGGCCCTAAACTCCCTTACCCGGGGTCTGGCCCGCGATTTAGGCCCGCGCGGCATTACCGTCAACCTGGTTCATCCCGGCCCGACCAACAGCGATATGAACCCGGAAGACGGCGAGCAGGCTGACTCACAGCGTCAGCTTATTGCCCTGGGCCATTACGGCCAGCCGGAAGACGTCGCGGCGGCGGTCACCTTCCTTGCCAGCCCGGCAGCCGGGCAGATCTCAGGCACCGGTCTGGACGTGGATGGCGGTTTGAACGCCTGATCGCAATTTTCCTGCAAGCCTCTGTCGCCCAGCAGAGGCCTTTTCGAGCCGCCTCGACGGTTTGCGTTTTGCCTCTTACCTGCGCTTTTTTTCCGCTCTACAGTACCCCATAAGAAATTCGGAATTTATCTAATAGTCTTATTATTTCCTTATATTTTGTGTGGGCGTACAGTGGAGGTACGGATGAAGATCGTGTGGTCAAAAACAGCAGAGAAGCAATTTTCTAAAATCGATACGCGATATCAGAACCGCATTAAATTCAGGCTGGAGAAGATGGATGATAAAACATCACCTGTCTCGGATATCAAGAAATTATCTTCTCCCGAAAACCACTACAGGTTTCGATTAGGTGATTACAGGGTCATTTACACCTTCGGAGACCCGCCGGGTGATATCTGCTACGTAGTGGCAGTAAAACGCCGGACAACCACTACCTACCTTCATGAGGAGCATACGGAATATGACTATTCAGTTCATCAAGGATGAAGAAGGAAAAAAACAGTATGTTGTCATACCCTACGGTGAATATTTTCGCATGCGTTTAGCCATGCTTGAGTACGATGACGATGATGAAAACGACTGGGAAGACATCCCTTACGAATCAGACATCTACGATAACGTAGGTTTACCGGGTGAAGTGTGCGACATCATGCATAACGAGAACGTCAGCCTGCAGGCCGCCTGGCGCATTTTACGCGGTATGTCCCAGCAGGAGGTGGCGGAGAAGCTTGGCATCAGTCAGTCCGCCGTATCACAGCTGGAAGCGCTGGACTCCCGTCCGCAAAAGCGCACACGCGAAAAGCTGGCGGCAATTTATGGCTGCAAGCAGGAGCAAATCAGCCTCTATTTACCGAAAGAGGGTTAACAGCACTTCGCCCCGCCCTTGCCGCCGTAACGGGCGTCCTGGCGGTCGCGGAAAAATTCTTCGTAGGTCATTGGCGTCTGATCCGGGTGGTTGACGCGCATATGCTCGACGTAGTTGTCGTAATCCGGCACGCCAATCATCATTTTAGCGGCCTGGCCCAGGTATTTACCTGCTTTGGAAAGGGTGTCGAACATAGTCAGTTTCTCGTTTGTTTCCCTCACCCCGGCCCTCTCCCGGAGGGAGAGGGAGGATAAGAAATGTAGGCCGGGTAAGGCGAAGCCGCCACCCGGCACACGGGTTAATGCGCCCCTTTCGCCTGGGTGACAATCTCGTCCAGGTTCTCAGGCATTGGCTCATACGGCGTCTCTTTCGCCGTTGGCGTGTCGACTTTCAACGCCGCCAGCGCGGTTTTCAGAGAATACAACGCCAGCACCACAACCACCACCATAAAGAAGATGGTAAGCCCGGCGTCCAGACGGTTGTTAAACACCAGCTGGGACAGCTGAGATTCGGTGTACTGCGCCGGGATCTTGCCGCTGTCGATCATCGCCTGGAACTTGTTGGCAATGGCCAGGAAGCCCACCTTGTTGTCCGGGCTGAAGGCTTTCTGCCAGCCTGCTGTCAGGGTACAGATCAGCAGCCACGCCGTTGGCACCAGCGCCACCCATGCGTAACGCTGGCGCTTCATCTTGAACAGGACTACGGCACAAAGCATCAGCGCCATGCCCGCCAGCATCTGGTTGGCGATACCGAACAGCGGCCACAGGGTGTTAATGCCGCCCAGCGGATCGACCACGCCCTGATGCAGGAAGTAGCCCCACGCCAGCACGCACAGTGCCGTCGCCAGCAGGTTAGCCGGGAGCGAGTCGGTCCGCTTCAGGTTCGGGGAGATGACGCCCAGCAGATCCTGCAGCATAAAGCGCGCCGCACGGGTTCCCGCATCCACCGCCGTCAGGATAAACAGCGCCTCGAACAGAATGGCGAAGTGATACCAGAACGAGACATCCATCAGCCCGCCCAGCGCACCGTGCAGGATGTAGGCCATACCCACCGCCAGCGTCGGCGCCCCGCCCGCACGGGAGATAATCGACTGCTCGCCGACCTCGTTAGCGATATGCGTCAACGTATCAGGGGTGATCGCAAAGCCCCAGCCGCTCACCACCTGCGCAGCAGAGGCGACCACGTCAACAGTGCCGGCCGGGGCCAGTACCGCCATCGGGCTGTTCATCGCGAAGTACACGCCCGGGTCGATAATACAGGCCGAGACCAGCGCCATAATCGCCACGAAGGATTCCATCAGCATGCCGCCATAGCCAATCAGGCAGGCCTGATTTTCATTCGCCAGCATCTTCGGCGTGGTCCCGGAGGCGATAAGCGCATGGAAGCCAGACACTGCCCCACAGGCGATGGTGATAAACAGGAACGGGAACAGGTTACCGGTCCAGACCGGGCCGGTGCCGTCAATGAATTTGGTCAGGGCAGGCATGGTCAGGGTCGGGCGCATAATCAGAATGCCGATCGCCAGCCCGACGATGGTACCAATTTTCAGGAACGTAGAGAGGTAGTCACGCGGGGCCAGCAGGAGCCATACCGGCAGCACCGCCGCCACGAAGCCGTAGCCCACCAGCATCCAGGTCAGCTGCACGCCGGTGAAGTCGAAGAACGGTGCCCAGGTCGGGCTTTCCGCCACCCAGCCGCCGGAGATAATAGCAAACACCAGGAACACCAGGCCAATGACTGAAACTTCACCAATGCGTCCCGGACGCAGATAGCGAATGTAGATCCCCATGAACAGCGCCAGCGGAATGGTGAAGGCGACGGTATAGGTTCCCCACGGGCTGTGGGTCAAGGCTTTCACCACAATCATCGCCAGTACCGCGAGGATGATGACCATGATCATAAAGGTCGCCACCAGCGCAATCACCCCGGCAGTTGCCCCCATCTCCTCTTTCACCAGCTCACCCAGCGAACGACCGTCGCGACGGGTGGAGACGAACAGCACCATGAAGTCCTGCACCGCGCCCGCCAGCACCACCCCCGCGAGGATCCAGATCATCCCCGGCAGGTAGCCCATCTGCGCGGCCAGTACCGGCCCCACCAGCGGGCCTGCCCCGGCAATCGCCGCGAAATGGTGACCGAACAGCACTTTTTTATCGGTCGGCACGTAGTCCAGACCATCGTTATGACGCACGGCCGGCGTCATGCGTGTGCCGTCTACGCCCAGTACCGTCTTCGCGATATAACGGCCATAAAAACGGTATGCGATCAGATAAATGCAGACGGAGGCGACCACGATCCAGAGCGCATTGATCTGCTCCCCCCGGTTGAGGGCGATGTAGCCCAGGGCAAAGGCTCCCACAACGGAGAGCCCTGCCCATATAAGGTATTTCCCTGAGTTGTTCATAATGGTTATCCGTTGTTGTGAAACAGTGAGATGTTACATTTTGTTTCTAGAACAACGGATAAAATTTAACAACTTTGAAACGCAATAATGCGTGGTCAAACCAGACATTTACACCACATTGTTAAGCCGATCACTTTCGTAGCGTCACCGTTCACACTTTTACCTTTTTCGGCCAGACACCGCCTTACGGAATGATTTGTATCATTTTTTTTGGCCATAACCTCGCCAGAATGATCCTGCGCAATCGCGTGCATACAAGGAAAAGGATATGAACAGTTCAGTACCTCAGGATAGTCAGGTCGGGCCGGGCGCGTACTTCGCGCTGGCGTTTGCAGCCGTTTTCTTCTCGGGTCTGTTAGGCGGACAAGAGTGGTACGGCGTCTTTGATTTCACCACCCTCAACGGCGCATTTGGCAAAGTGGTCAGCAAAGCCAGTCTGGATGACGGTACGTTAACCACAGCCAGCAGCACCTTTCGCGGCACCGGCGGCAGCGGCGCGATGGACGGGTTTCTCTTCGCGCTCGGTTTAATTCCCGCGGTGATGTTCGCCCTGGGGATGATCAACGTGCTGGAGCACTATGGCGCCCTGCGTGCCGCGCGAAAACTCTTAACTCCTCTGCTGCGCCCGCTATTGGGGATCCCTGGCACCACCGGGCTGGCGCTGATTGGCAGCCTGCAAAGTACCGACGTGGGCGCGTCGCTTACCCGTAATCTCTCTGATGAAGGGCAAATCAGCGAAAAAGAGAAAGACGTTTTCGCCATGTTCCAGTTCTCCGCCGGGGCGATGATCACCAACTTTTTCTCTTCCGGGGCGATCCTCTTCACGCTGCTCGCCGTTGACGGCACGGCGGCGGTGCCCACCTCCATCGGGGCCTGTATCGCGGTGATGTTTATCATGAAAATTGTCGGCGCCAATCTGCTGCGCCTGATCCTGACGTTTACCCATAAAGGAGACGCCGCATGAGTGCCCCACAGTCCAATCCCGTCATTACCGATGTGTTTATCGAAGGCGCGCGCAAAGGCTGGAGCATTGCCACCAGCAGCACGCTGCCCAACGTGGTGATGGCCTTTATCATCATCAAGGCGCTGGAAATTACCGGCGCGCTGAAAGGGCTGGGCACGATCTTCTCCCCGCTGATGGGCCTGTTTGGCCTGCCGGGCGAAGCGGCCGCCGTGCTGATTGGCGGCTGGATGTCGATGGGCGGCGGGATCGGCGTTGCCATCGGCCTGTTTGATAAAGGCATCCTCACCGGCGAGCACCTGGCGATCCTGGCGCCCGCCATCTACCTGATGGGCTCGCAGGTGCAGTACCTGGGCCGCATTCTGGGGGTGATTGGCACCCGCGCCAAACGTATTCCGCTGATGATCGCCCTCTCGGTGGTCAACGCTTTCTTAGCCATGCTGCTGATGCGCATTATTCTCTGAACAGGACGTGAACATGAACCTTGACCATTATATCGAAGAGCTGAAAACCCTGGTGAACGTAGACTGCGGCACCCAGACGATTGACGGCGTCGCCGCTGTTGCAGGCATCATGCAGCAACTGTGGCAGCGCGAAGGCTGGCATACGGAGCAGGTGAACCTGGGCGACAAGGTGGGCCCCGGCGTCTTCGTCAGTAACAAGCCGCAGGCGGAACGGTTCGACGTGCTGCTGGTCGGGCATCTGGATACCGTATTTCCCGCCGGCACCGTGGCCGCGCGTCCGCTGAGCGAGGATGAAACCCGCCTGTACGGCCCCGGCGTCTCGGATATGAAGAGCGGACTTCTGAATATTTTGTGGGCAATGCGCGCGCTTGACGCCGCAGACAACGATCGTCTCGCGATTGCCGTTGCGATGAACCCGGACGAAGAGACCGGATCTGTCCATTCCCATGAGTGGATTGGCGAGCTGGCTAAGCGTTCCCGCTGCGTGCTGGTGTGCGAAGCCGCCCGCGCCGACGGTTCGCTGGTGAAAGCGCGTAAAGGGATGGCGGGCTATCACCTCACCTTTAGCGGCGTGGCGGCACACGCGGGCAATGACCCGGAAAAAGGCCGCTCGGCGATCACCGCGCTGGCAAAGAGCGTTATCGCCATCAATGCGCTGACGGACTGGGATCGCGGCACTACACTTAACGTCGGCGTGATTCAGGGCGGCAGCGCGGCGAACGTGGTCGCGGACAGCGCTGTGGCAGAACTGGACGTTCGCTTCTGGGAAAACGACGAGTATGACCGGGTGAACCAGGCGCTGGAGTTGTTATGTGAACAAGGCTTTTTAGACGGCGTGACCACCACGCTGACGCGGGTTAATCACAAACCGGCGATGGCCGCGAGCGACGCGACGCAGGCGCTGATGCAGCAGGTTGAAGCGGCGGGTAAAGCGGAAGGCATCGACATTACCTGGCAGGCAGTCGGCGGCGGCAGCGACGCCAACCACACCGCCGCGCTCGGCATCCCCACGCTTGACGGCTTCGGGCCGGTTGGCGCCGGGTTCCACAGCCCGGCGGAATGGCTGGATAAAGCGTCCATTGCGCCGCGAATTCGGCTGTTGACGCGGGTGGTATCGATGTTGTAACAACCGCCCGGTGGCGCTTCGCTTACCGGGCCTACATGTTTCGTAGGCCGGGTAAGGCGAAGCCGCCACCCGGCACTCCCGCCGCACAATCTAACCCAGCACCATCGTACTCAACCGACACGTACAGCACCGCCGCCCCTGCTCGTCGAACACCACAATCTCCCAACTCTGACTGGAGCGGCCCAGATGCAGCGGCTGACATACGCCGCGCACCTTACCGTGAGAGACCGCGCGGTGGTGCGTAGCGTTCAGTTCCGTGCCCACCACATTCTGCCCGTCGCGGGTCATCAGAAAACCGGCCATCGACCCCAGCGTTTCCGCCAGCGCCGCCGACGCACCGCCGTGCAGCAGGCCAAACGGCTGGTGGGTGCGCGCATCCACCGGCATCTCCGCTTCCAGCGTATCGTCCCCGAGGCGGGTATAGACGATGCCAAGGTGTTCCACCATCGTGTTCTGGCTAGTGGCATTCAGCTCGTCGAGGGATAAATGACGTTTCCAGATCATTACGCCCCCAGCGTGGAGCCGCCGTCCACCACGATATCCTGCAAGGTGATATGGCTGGCGGCATCGGATGCCAGGAACAGCACGGTCGCGGCAATCTCCTGCGGACGGGCAATTTTACCGAGCGGAATGCCGAGTTTGAACTGCTCGCCGAAGCCGCGAATGCGCCGCTGTTCCGCATCATCGCTGGTCCACAACGTGCGCTGCATGTCGGTATCCGTAGAACCCGGCGACACCAGGTTACAGCGTACGCCGCTGCCCGCCAGCTCCAGCCCGACGGTCAGCGCCAGGCTTTTCAGCGCCGCTTTCGACGCGCCGTAGGCGCTCATGCCGATGCGCGGCGTGTGCGCCGCGTCAGAGGCCACCGTCACAATCGCCCCGCCCTGCTGATGACGGAACTGGCCCATCGTCTGCTGGAACAGGTTGAACGCGCCGCCGACGTTGACCGCAAAGGTCTGCTGCCAGTCCTCCTGCGAAAGCTGATCCGTCGCGCCCATACGCAGAATGCCCGCCGCGTTGACCAGCACGTCGAGCCGCTCAAGGCTGCTGAGCAAACGCCCGCAGACATCACTCGCCTGCGCCGCATCCGCCACGTCCAGTGTTTCGGTGGCAAACGGATATTCGCCGTGAGGGAAAGCCAGATCGAACCCGGTCACCTGCGCCCCGGCCTCCACAAATGCCAGCGCGGTCGCATAGCCAATGCCCTTACCCGCGCCCGTCACCCAGACGGTTTTACCGGTAAAATCAAAAGCCATCACTTCACCTCGCGGGAGAGCAGCGCCCACCAGGCATCGAGGGTCGGATTTTTTGCCAGCATCACGAAATCAATGTCGCCGTGCACTTTGCGCCAGCGGGCGGCCAGCGCCATCATCCGTACTGAATCCAGACCGTAGTCGATCAGGTTTTCGTCATCCATCGGCTCGTCGGACTCGTCCAGCAGCGGCAGGATCAGCTCACGCAGCGCGGCTTTCGTTGCCGGAACAGACGGCAGCAGCTCGTCGGTCATCACCACGCGGCCCGAACGTCCGGCCACGTATTTCAGCGACATCAGGTGCTCGTCGCGGGTGAAATCCGCCAGCGCGTCGGCGATAAAGAACGGTTTGATGTCGCGCATAAAGGCGTCGGTGGCGGTGGTCATGCAGCCGATGTGGGCGTACACGCCGGTGATCAAAAGCTGGTTGCGGCCGGTCTCTTTCAGCATCTGCTCCAGCGGGGAGCGGTGGAACGCGCTGTAGCGCCACTTCACCAGCACAGTGTCCGCTTCGTCCGGGGTCAGCTCAGCGACGATGCGCTGCTGCTCCGGTGAGCGAGTCAGACCCGGCCCCCACATATCGTTCAGCAGGGCGCGGTCTTCATCGCTCTGATCTTTCGGCTGCGCGGTGTAATACACCGGAATATTGTGCTCTTTGCAGTACGCGCGCAGTTTAGCGATGTTCGCCACTACCTGCTGCATCATGTCGCTATTTTCGCCCCAGAATTTCAGGAAGTACTCCTGCATATCGTGGATCAGCAGCGCGGCGCGTTCCGGTTCAAACGCCCAGCTTACTTTACTGGTCGGCAGTTCGGCGGCGGTTGGCAGCGCATATGCGGTTAATTTTGGAATAGCCATTCTCTGTTCCTCAGCCCCGGGCGCGTTCAGCAAGCCACAGGCGCAACTGTTTCTTATCAACTTTGCCGACCGGCGTGAGCGGAAGCGCATCCACGCTCTCCACGCGGTCCGGCAGCTTAAATTCGGCAACGCCCTGCTCGCGCAGGAAGCGGCGCACCTCCACCGCGCGCAGCGGCTGTTTCACCACCAGGTACGCGCAGCTTTTTTCGCCCAGCAGGCTGTCCTCCATGCTCACCAGCGCGGCGTGGATCACCGCGTCGTGGCGCAGCAGCAGGTTTTCGATCTCTTCGGCGGCGATTTTCTCGCCACCGCGGTTGATCTGATCTTTCTCGCGCCCCTGCACGGTGATGTAACCCTGCTCGTCGATGGCGATCAGATCGCCCGAGCAGTAGAAGCCGTTGGCATCGAAGGCGCTGGCGTTGTGGTCCGGGCTGTTGAAATAGCCGCGGAAGGTGTAAGGGCCGCGCGTCATCAGACGCCCGACCTCCCCGCGCGGCAGCGGGTTACCGTCCTCGTCCGCCACCCACACTTCATCGTCCGGGCACATCGGGCGGCCCTGGGTATTGATGATGCGCTCCGGCGCATCGTCGAGGGCGGTATAGTTCACCAGCCCTTCCGCCATGCCAAATACCTGCTGAAGCTGGCAGCCAATTTCCGCCGGAATGCGCGCCGCAAGCGTGGCGGAGAGGCGTGCGCCGCCCACCTGGAGCAGCCTGAGGGATTTCAGCTGGGCGTTCCCCGCGCCGTCGGCAATCGCCTGCAACCACAGGCTGACCGCGGGCGGCACCAGCGAGGTGACGTTTATCTGATGCTGCTCCATCAGCGGGAAGCAGAGCGTGGCGCTCGGATCGTTCGCCAGCACCACGCAGCCACCCGCCGTGAAAACGCCTAACGATCCTGGCGAGCTCATGGCGTAGTTGTGCGCCGCGGGAAGCGCGTTCAGATAGCGGGTGTGCGCAGTGATACCGCAGATTTCGTTGCTGCGACGGATGCTGTAGTCGTAATCGTTATGCGTGCGCGGGATCAGCTTCGGCGTGCCGGTGCTGCCGCCGGAGAGCTGGAAGAACGCCACTTCGTCGGCGGGCGTCGGGTTCGGGATGAAATTGTCCGCCGGGCGCGCAATCGCCGCCTCCAGCGCATGTTCGCCCTTATCGCCACGCAGCAGCACAACGCGTACCGAGCGATGCGCATCCACAAAGGTGTTGAGAAAATCGTCGCCCGAGAACAGCGCGTGGTCGCGATCGGCAATCAGCACGGCGGGTTTGATCTGCTCCGCGTAGGCGTTGAGTTCACTGCGCTGATGGCTAAAGAGCGCGTTGACCGGCGCGACGCCGATTTGCAGTAGCGCGAAGAAGGTGATGTAGAACTCGGCCACGTTGCCAAGCTGCACCAGCGCGGTCTCCCCGCGATGCAGCCCCTGCGCCTGAAGGGAGGACGCCAGATTCGTCACCGCCTGATTAAACGCGCGGTAGGTGATGCGGCGATCGCCGTCAATTATCGCGACCGCATCGCTGTCCGCATGGTCCGTCAGGATGTGGGTCAGCGGCAGATCCTGCCAGTAGCCTTTTTCACGGTAGCGGCGGGCAAACTCCTCAGGCCAGCGGGTAAAAGGGATGGTCATGAGTATTCCTTAGTGCAAACCAAACACGTTGAGCATGGTGGAGAGCTTCACGCCCGTCTCGCGCCACTCGCCGACCGGGGAGGAGGCAGGCACAATGCCCGCGCCGGCAAACAGGCGAACGGTATTTTGATGCAGCCGCGCGCAGCGGATAGTTACCACCCACTCGCCGTTACCTTCGCTGTCGCACCAGCCGACGATGCCGCCGAACAGCTCGCGGTCGAACGGCTCCAGCTCGGCAATCAGCTCTTTTGCCGCCTGATGCGGGAAGCCGCTCAGCGCGGGCGTCGGGTGCAGCAGGCAGGCCAGCGTCAGGGCGTTCTCGTTTTCACGTGCCTCACCTTCTACCGGCGTGGCCAGATGCCACAGCGTCGGGGTGGTGATGAGCTGCGGGGAAGCCGGCATGCTCAGATGATGGCTACGCGGTTCCAGAATGGTTTTCATCGCCTGCGTGACCAGATCGTGCTCGTGGCGGTCTTTTTCGGAGGCCAGCAGCTTAGTGCCCGCTTCGCGATCCAGCACATCGTCCGGCTGACGGCGCGCAGAGCCTGCCAGCGGCAGCGAGCTAAAGTGCGCGCCCTCTTTGCGCAGCAGCAGTTCCGGGCTGGCGCCCAACAGCACGCCGCCGTCTTCCAGCGGTACGTGGAAGTTAAAGCTCGCCGGGTTCTGGGCGATAAGACGCTCCATCAGCGCGCTGCTATCGATCTGTTTGTCGGTAGCGATATCAATCAGGCGCGACAGCACCACCTTATTCACCTGCGGCGTAGCGGTGAGCGACGCGGCGCGAGCAACCATCTCCTCGAAAACCGGCTGCGACGGGATCTCGGTGCGCTGTTTCACGTTCAGCGTCTGCGCGCCGGAGGCGTAGCGTGCGGACTGCTGACGCGCCGGGCGGGAGAAGGTTTGCCAGCGTTGCGGAATAAACAGCGATGACGGTTTGCGGGTATCGAAGGGGATCGCCCCTACCATCACCGGATGGGCAATGCCGCTGTTTTTCGCATTCCGGAAAGCCTGAGCTAATTTCTGCTGAAAGGGACCCGCCGGATCGTCACCGCCGACGGCGGGTTCAGAAAAACGGGCGAAACAGCCGGACGTGGTAAAACTGCGGTAAGGCGACATAAAGAAAAAGCTGTCTGATTGCAGCGTTGTCGCGGTGTGCTGAACTTCCTCAGCCAGGGACGTGTCCATATCATCCTCCTTAAAATGATAAAAGAAGCAATAATGATTATCATTTATATTTTCGTCGGCTAACCTAATCCCACATCGCCCCGCTGTCAACCGTCGGGCAAATAACTTGTGCGACAAACGCTTGCATCCCTTCCCTACAGCCCTGAAAATGAGAAGCATTATCTTCAATAAAATCAGGATGCCGCTCTGTGAAAATCGCTGCCGTTTGCCGCAATGCCCTTCTTTTAACAGGACTTTTTGTTTTAGGACTAACCTCAGCCGCCGCCGCCGACTGGCCGCGTCAGGTCACCGACAGCCGCGGCGTTCACACGCTTGAGAGCAAACCGACGCGCATTGTCTCCACCAGCGTGACCTTAACCGGCTCCCTGCTGGCCATTGACGCGCCGGTCATTGCCAGCGGCGCGACCACGCCAAACAACCGCGTAGCGGATGCGCAGGGCTTCCTGCGTCAGTGGGGCGATATCGCCAAACAGCGTAAGGTTGCCCGGCTGTACATCGGCGAGCCGAGCGCCGAAGCCGTCGCGGCCCAGATGCCGGACCTGATTTTGATCAGCGCCACCGGCGGGGATTCCGCGCTGGCGCTCTACGATCAGCTTTCCGCCATCGCGCCGACGCTTATCATTAACTACGACGACAAAAGCTGGCAGGAACTGCTGACCCAACTGGGGACGATCACCGGGCAGGAGACACAGGCCGCAGAGCGCATCGCTGCCTTCGACAAACAGCTCGCCAAGGTGAAACAGCAGATGAAGCTGCCGCCACAGCCGGTGAACGCCATCGTCTACACCGCCGCGGCGCACACGGCGAACCTGTGGACGACAGACTCCGCGCAGGGCAAGCTTTTGCACCAGTTGGGCTTTACGCTGGCCGACGTGCCTGCCGGGTTGCACACCTCAAAAAGTCAGGGCAAACGCCACGACATTATCCAGTTAGGGGGTGAAAACCTGGCGACGGGGCTGAACGGCGAAGGGCTGTTCGTGTTTGCCGGCGATCAGAAAGACGTGGACGCGATTTACGCCAACCCGCTGCTGGCGCATCTGCCGTCGGTGAAGAACAAGCGCGTCTGGGCATTAGGAACCGAGACGTTCCGCCTGGATTATTACAGCGCGATGTTGGTGTTGCAGCGTTTGAATTCAATTTTTAAATAAGTGGCACGTTCCCCGTAGGCCCGGTAAGCGCAGCGCCACCGGGCGTTTTGTCGGGTGGCGGCTACGCCTTACCCGACCTACAGGGTCTGCCTGAACCGACGCAACTCCACCAGAACCGCCAGTAAAATCACGCCAACAACGGCTAACACAAACCCGCTGCTGCTCGCCGACGCCACCGGGGTCATTATCGCCCCCAGCCCGCCGAGGATCGCCGCGCCAATCGCATCGCCCGTGACGTTCTGCGCCGTCCACAGGCCGTTAATGCGCCCGAGCATCCCTTCCGGCGTCTGGGTCTGGATCAGGGTGTACTGTAAAAGAGAGCTGACCGCGCTCAGCCAGCCGAAAATCACCAGACACATCACGCCCAGCGCCCACACCGGCATCAGGCTAAAGAAACCAATGGCGATAAACGAGGCCAGCGTCGCCACCAGCATGATCAACCCCGGTCTCGCGCTCTGCGCCAGGTTGCCGCTGGTCAGCGCCCCGAAGGCCGCACCGAGCGGAATGGCGGCGTACAGCACACCAATCTCTGAGGCGCTCATCTGCCACTCACCCGCCAGCGCCGGATACAGCACGCGCACGGCGCTCGCCATCGTCAGCAGGCCGCCGAGCAGCGCAATGCCGCCAATCAATGGGTTGCTGAACAGGAAACGAATCGCGGCCATCAGGGACTTCAGCGGATGCTCGCGCGGCTGCGGCGGGGGTGGCAGGAGCGGCAGACGCAGTAGCGTCAGGGTGGTAATAAACGTCCCCGCCGCGGCAAGGCCGTAGTTCCACGCCACGTTGCCGGTCGCCAGCAACAGACCACCCACCATCGGCGAAATCACCGAGCCGAGCCGTACGGTGAGCATGGTGATCGCCCCCGCCTGCATCAGGTTCTCGCGCCCGACCAGCGCGGGCGTGGCCGCCAGCAGCGCCGTCACGCCTAACGAAGCAAAAAAGCCGTCCCACAATCCCAGCACGTAAATGGCCACCAGCGACGGCTCCGGCAGCATGGCGTTCAGACACAGCCCGACAAAGCCCACCCCGCAGGTGCCGCGCGCCAGCAGGATCAGCTTTTTACGCTCGTAGCGGTCCGCCAGCACGCCGCCCACCATCAGGCCGATAAACATCGCCCCGCCGGTTAAGGTGACGGATAACCCTACCAGCCAGCTGGAGTGAGTCATGGTCTGGATCTGCACCGGCACGGCCACACCAAGCAGACCGAGGGACAAAATGGAGATAAAGCGAGCGATAAAAACGGCGCGATACGCCGGGTGTGTTTTGAGCAGGCTGAGGTTAAGCAGCCAGGATTTTTGATTCATGACAAAGCCTTGAGTCTATTTCTACCCATTCCATGGGCGCACATGCTAACATAGCCAAATAAGATAGATAACGATAATCACTATCATTATCAAATCATGGATGTAGCTATGTCGTTTTCCTCTTCTGCGGTGCGCGCCCTTGCCGTGCCCGTTTTATTGCTACTGCTAATCCTTGCGATTGCACTCAGCCTGCTGGTCGGCGCAAAACCGCTGCCCGCGTCCGTTATTGTCGATGCGCTATCCGGTACCTGTCAGAGCGCCGACTGCACCATCGTGCTCGACGCTCGCCTGCCCCGCACCCTTGCCGGATTGCTGGCTGGCGGTGCGCTCGGCCTTGCCGGTGCCCTGATGCAAACCCTCACCCGCAACCCGCTGGCGGACCCCGGCATTCTCGGCGTTAACTCCGGCGCCAGCTTTGCCATCGTGCTCGGCGCAGCGCTGTTTGGATTTACGTCCCCCTCTGAACAGCTGATGATGGCTTTTTGCGGCGCGCTGGCGGCCTCGCTGGTGGTGGCGTTTACCGGCAGCCAGGGCGGCGGCCAGCTCAGCCCGGTACGCTTAACGCTGGCGGGCGTAGCGCTCGCGGCGGTACTGGAAGGCTTGTCCAACGGCATCGCCCTGCTCAACCCGGACGTGTATGACCAGCTGCGCTTCTGGCAGGCGGGTTCGCTGGATATTCGTACCCTTGAAACCTTAAAGGTGGTGGTGATCCCGACGATCGTCGCTGCCGCCGTGGCGCTCTGTTTAAGCCGGGCGCTGAACAGCCTGAGCCTCGGCAGCGATACCGCGACCGCCCTCGGCAACCGTGTGGCGCGCACGCAGCTGACGGGGCTACTCGCCATTACCGTGCTCTGCGGCAGCGCGACCGCCGTGGTCGGGCCGATTGCCTTTATCGGCCTGATGATGCCGCACATGGCGCGCTGGCTGGTGGGGGCGGATCACCGCTGGTCGCTGCCGGTCACGCTGCTGGCGACCCCTGCCCTGCTGCTCTTTGCCGACGTACTGGGCCGCCTGCTGGTGCCGGGTGAACTGCGCGTCTCGGTGGTCAGCGCCTTTATCGGCGCGCCGGTTCTGATCTTCCTGGTTCGACGCAGACGCGGGGGTGGCGCATGATGGCCCCGTCCCGTCGTTTACTTACCAGCGTCGCCCTGCTGGTCGTCGCCAGTCTGCTGCTGGCGGTCTGGAGCCTGCAAAGCGGTGCCGTAACGCTTGATTTCGCGCAGGTCTTTCACGCTCTCACCGGCAGCGCGCCGCGTAACATCACCATGGTGGTCACCGAATGGCGACTGCCGCGCGTGGCAATGGCGATCCTGGTGGGCGCGGCGCTTGGCGTCAGCGGCGCGATATTCCAGTCGCTGATGCGTAACCCCCTCGGGAGCCCGGACGTGATGGGCCTGAATACCGGCGCGTGGAGCGGCGTGCTGGTGGCGATGGTGCTGTTCGGGCAGCATCTTACGGCCATTACCTTTACGGCGATGGCGGGCGGCATTCTCACCTCCCTGCTTATCTGGGCCCTGGCCTGGCGCAACGGCATCGACACCTTCCGTCTGATCATCATCGGGATCGGCATCCGTGCGATGCTGATGGCGTTCAACACCTGGCTTCTGCTACAGGCATCGCTGGAAACCGCGCTCTCCGCCGGGCTGTGGTACGCCGGCTCCCTCAACGGTCTGACGTGGGGAAAAACCTGGCCCGCCGCGCCGCTGATTTTGGTGATGTTTATTGGCGCGTTGCTGCTGGTCAGGCGCATGCGGCTGCTGGAGATGGGCGACGACAGCGCCTGCGCGCTGGGCGTGAGCGTAGAGCGCTCGCGCCTGATGCTGATGCTGGTGGCGGTCTTGCTGACCGCAGCGTCTACCGCCATCGCCGGGCCGATCTCGTTTATTGCCCTCGTGGCCCCGCATATCGCGCGGCGTCTTAGCGGTACCGCGCGCTGGGGATTAACCCAGGCGGCGCTGTGCGGCGCATTGTTACTGCTGGCCGCCGATCTCTGCGCTCAGCAGCTGTTTATGCCTTATCAACTGCCGGTGGGCGTGGTGACCGTCAGCCTCGGCGGGATTTACCTCATCGTCTTGCTCGTTCAGGAGTCACGCAAGAAATGACAGATTCAACATTCCGCTTGCGCGGCGAAAACTTAACCCTCGGCTACGGCAAAAAAATCATTGCCCGGGATTTATCCGTGTCCATTCCGGACGGCCACTTCACCGCCATTATCGGCCCGAACGGTTGCGGCAAATCGACCCTGCTGCGCACGCTGAGCCGCCTGATGTCGCCGGTTGAGGGTAGCGTGTTCCTCGACGGGGAGCAGATCCAGCGCTTCGCCAGCAAAGAGGTGGCGCGCCGAATTGGCCTGCTGGCGCAAAACGCCACCACGCCGGGGGATATTACCGTGCAGGAGCTGGTCTCCCGCGGGCGCTACCCGCACCAGCCACTGTTTACCCGCTGGCGCAAAAAGGACGACGAGGCGGTGAAGCGCGCGATGCAGGCTACGGGCATCACCGATCTGGCCCAACAAAGCGTCGATACTCTCTCCGGCGGACAGCGCCAGCGCGCCTGGATTGCAATGGTACTGGCGCAGGAAACCTCGATTATGCTGCTGGACGAGCCGACAACCTGGCTCGATATCAGCCATCAGATTGATCTGCTGGAGCTGCTGAGCGAACTGAACCGCACGCAGGGGTACACCCTGGCGGCAGTGCTGCACGACTTAAATCAGGCGTGCCGCTACGCGACGCATCTGATTGCGCTGCGCGACGGCGAGATTGTGGCGCAGGGCGCGCCGAAGGAGATTGTGACGCCGGATCTGATCGCGCGGATCTACGGCATGCGCTGCATGATTATTGACGATCCGGTGGCGGGTACGCCGCTGGTGGTGCCGTTGGGCAAGCGTGCGGTCTGATGCCCTCACCCCGGCCCTCTCCCACGGGGAGAGGGAGCAAACCATCCCCTCTCCCTGTGGGAGAGGGTTAGGGTGAGGGGCATTTGCACTATCCTAAAATTTCCTTCAGTACCGGCCCAATCTTTTCAAACGCCTGCGGTGAAATAATATCCACGTGGGCGCAGTCCTGGCTGTACACCTCCAGCGCACTCACCCACGGCGCCCATGCGGCCTGCGGATCCATGGTTCGCGTGCGTTCGGCGACAAACAGCGTCGCTTTACCGTCGAACCGTGAACTATGCGCGGTGGTGAGCAGCCGCACCGCATCGGCGTAGTTGCCTTCAATAGCGTTAAACAGCTCGCTGGAACCTTGCCCCTGCTGGGCGGCGATAAACGCCTGACGCTCGCGCTCAATTTCCGCCAGCACCTCCGGATCGAGGCCATTAGCCTCTTTCTCCGCCCAGTTCTGGGTTTCCGGCGGCCAGGTATCCAGCAGGCCGAGGAACGCCACCGCTTCACCCTGCTCGCGCAGACGCGCCGCAATGCCCTGCGCCAGCGTGCCGCCGAGGGAATAGCCGAACAGATAATACGGCCCCTGCGGCTGCTGCTTACGCAACGTGTTCAGATGATGTTCGATCACCGCATCGAGATCCGCACACTGCTCCATCGGCCCCTCAGGCCGGGGAGACTGAATACCGACGATTGACCAGCGCGGGCTGAGGTAGCGCGCCAGGACGCTAAACTGCCAGGCAAAGCCGGATGCCGGATGGAAGCAGAACAGCGTCGGGCCGTTGCTTTCACGCAGCGGGAGAACAGTTTCATACCCCAGACGCTGCGCCTGCTCGTCGCTCATCTGCGAGTCCAGCAGGGCGCTAAGCTTACTCACCGTCGAGGCGACCATAATCTGGCCCGGCGTGACCTTACGGCTGAACGCACGGCTGAGCTGAGCCGCGAGGCGCATCGCCAGCAGCGAGTGGCCGCCGAGGGCAAAGAAATCGGCTTCGATATCGTTCACTGCGCAGCCCAGCAGGGCAGAAAACGCCTGCGCCACGGCGACTTCGGTTTGTGTCTCAGGCGCGCGACCAGAGGTTTTGCTGGTCAGCTCCGGCAGCGGCAACGCCTTGCGATCCAGCTTGCCGTTGGCGCTTAACGGCAGCGCGCTGATTTGCAGCAGCACCACCGGCACCATATGTGGCGGCAGCTGGGCTTTGAGTGATGTTAGCAGCGCGTCGCGATCCAGCGGTAAGCCGGATTCGGAGACAACGTACCCCACCAGCTGGCGGGCATCGCCACCCGTCGCCGCTGCCTGGTTGAACACGCAGGCGTGCGCCACGGCCTGGGCCACATCCGGCAGCGCGAGCATCGCCCGATCGATTTCGCCCAGTTCGATACGCTGTCCGCGGATTTTTAACTGGTCATCGCTGCGGCCCAGATATTCCACCGCGCCGTTGTCCAGCCAGCGGGCAACGTCCCCGGTGCGGTACATCCGCTCGCCGGGGGCAAACGGATCGGCGATAAAGCGGCTGGCGGTAAGGTCGGGGCGTCCCAGATACCCCTGCGCCAGCTGGATGCCGGTGAGATACAGATCCCCCGCCACGCCGAAGGGCACCGGGCGCATCATCGCGTCCAGAATGCGCAGCCCCGTATTCCACACCGGGAAGCCGATCGGCACGCTGTTCCCTTCCACCGCCGCCAGCTCGGGGCCGTACGCCGGATACCAGCTGACGTCCACCGCCGCTTCGGTCGGGCCATAGAGGTTGTGCAGCGGCGCATGGGTGAGCTGTTCCCACTCGCGGCACAGCGCAGTCGGCAACGCCTCGCCGCTACAGAACACCTGCTTCAGCGTCCTGCAACAGTCGACGTTTTCCGGCGTCAGCGAGGCGACGAACGCCGCCAGCATCGACGGCACGAAGTGGGTGGTGGTTACGCCATATTGTGCGAAGAAGCTCTGCATCGCCTGCGGATCGCGGTGCGCGTCCGGCTCGGCCATCACCAGCTTCGCCCCGGCAATAAACGGCCACCAGAACTCCCACACCGACACGTCAAAGCTGCACGGCGTTTTCTGCGCCACCACGTCATGCGCCGCCAGTGAATAATGATCCTGCATCCACTTCAGGCGGTTAACGATGGCGGTATGGCCGACCATCACGCCTTTTGGTCGTCCCGTCGAACCGGAGGTAAAGATGATGTACGCGGTCTGCTCCGGCTTCGCCAGGCGCAGAGGTTCAGCATCGGTGGCCGGTAATAGTGTGTTGTAACTAAAGGTGGCGATCGGCAGATCGTTAAAGCGCGGAAGCTGCTGGTCGGTGGTAATGAGCAGCGACGGCTTCGCGTCCTCCAGCATCATCCGCAGACGGTCGTCCGGGTAACCGGTATCCAGCGGCAGCCAGGCGGCGCCAGCTTCAACAATCCCGTGCAGCGCCAGGGTCAGGAACACCGAGCGCGGGAGCGCCACCGCCACGCTGTCGCCCGGCTTCACGCCGCGCGCGCGCAGCAGATTTGCCAGCGCGACCACCTGCTCGCGCATCTGGCGGTAGTTCAGCTCAGTATGGGCATCCGCCAGCGCCGGGGCGTCCGGCGTTTTGCTCGCCTGCTCCGCGACAAGGTCCGCCAGCGTGGTGGACGGCAGCGCCAGCCCGGTATCGTTGATTCGCGCCAGCCGGGCGTATTCCTGCTCTGATACGGTTTCCACGTCGCCACAGCGCAGGTCCGGGTTGGCGGCAAACTGCGTCAGCATTGCGTTCAGCCGCGCCGCGTGCCCCTTCAGCGTCGCCTCGTCGTAACGCTGCCTGTTGGCGAGGATCTCAATGCTTAGTCCGCCCTGCTCGTCCGGGAACAGCGCCAGCTCCAGATCGTTCACCGGGCCGGTCGCCAGCGTGTGGGTAATGGCCTCCACGCCGTCGATATCCAGCTGATAATCGAACACCTTGACGTTCAGCACCGGACCAAACAAGGGTTCGTCCCCTGCGGCCTGCCCGCTGTCGCGCACGATCTGCTCGGCGTCGTAGCGCTGATGGCGGCGCATCTTTTTCAGCTGGTTCGCCAGGCGCAGCGCCAGCGCCGACAGGCTCTCGTGCGGGCTAATATTTACCGCCAGCGGCAGGACGTTGAGCACCGGTCCGGTCGCGGTCAGCGCGGCGGAGCCCATGCGGCGCATAAAGATAAACCCGGCGGCGTAGTCCAGCCGTCCGGTCAGGCGGCCCAGCCACAGCGCCACCAGCGCAAGCGCCAGATCGGTTCGCTGCGTTTGTCCGGCCGCCTGTGCAAGCTGGCTGAACGCACGGCCGTCCATCGCCATTTTCAGGCGCAGGATGTCGGTGGTGGCGGCACGTCCCGGCAGGGGCGCCGAAGAGAGCGAGACCGGAGAAGGAAGCTGTTTGCGCTGTTCGGTCCAGAAAGCACCGTCGCGCTGATACGCCTCGCTGTCGCGATAGCGCTGATACTCCTCTACCACCTCGGCGAACGGAGTAAACGGGGAGGCGGGCGCAGGTTGACCTTTCTGCCATGCAGCGTAAATGGCGGCGATTTGACGAGTAATGGCCGGGAAACTGAAGCCATCTACCACCAGATGATGATACCGCTGATACCAGTACCAGTGGTTTTCTCCCACCTGAATCAGCTGGTGAAACGCCAGCGGCTGACCGCTGTCGACGCGCAGGTTCTGGTTGAGATCGGCCTCCATCAGCGCCACGGCGGCGTCGTGGGAGTTAACGCGCACAATGGACGGCTCCGGCAGGATCATGGCCTCATCGACCCACTGCCACACCTCGCCGTTATCCTCGGTGAAACGCATCCGCAGGGTGTCGGCCTGCATCATGCCTTCAGCGATGGCTTTTGCCAGCAACGGCGCGTCGATAGCGCCTTTCAGTTCGGTGTAGTGCGCCACGCTCCAGGCGTTTGGCAGGGAGGAAAGCTGCTCTGCCATCCAGATCCCCGGCTGGGCGGCGACAAGAGGGAGACGGTTCATGCGCGCTCCCCCGCAAAATAAGACGGCTCAAGCGTCTGCCACTGTTCCGCCAGCCACTGCTGGCACGCCTCCTGAGATTGCGGTTCGCACACCACGCGCCAGCCCGCGGGCAACTCGCACTCCTGCGGCCACAGGCTGTACTGCCCCTGGTCATTTTGCAAAATGGCGAACTGTCCCTGCGGATTATCGAAAGGATTGCTGAATTCCATACAGACTCCGTTATTGAATAAGCGGCTGCCAGAGGGTCATCAGCCCCTGTGTCAGCCCACCGCGCCAGCAAAGCGCATCGTGTCCGCCGTCAACCTGACGCCAGAAAACCGGTTGCTGAGTGTGTAGTTCGGCGAGGATCGCCTGGTTTGCGCGTAAGATAAGCGGCTCGTTGCGCCCGGCCTCAAGCACGATGCGCAGCCCGCGAGCGGTTTTTTCACCCGCTTTGAGTTGTTCAATGAGCAGCCCGTCCTGCTGCGCGCCGCGGTGCGGCCACCAGTAGGATCCGGACTGGCTGAGGATGCAGCCAAAACGCTGCGGCCAGTTGAGGCCCGCATAGAGGGAAGAGAGCCCGCCGAAGCTTTGGCCCGCCACCACGGTATGGTCGGCGCGGTCGCTGAACGGGGCCATGCTTTTCACCTGCGGGAGGAGTTCGTCCTGCACCGCCAGCCAGAAATCAGGGTTGCACGGCAGCTCGCGGCTGCGGTGTGCGGTGTCAATGACGTCGATTAAGACATAAACCGCAGGCGGCAGTTTGCCTTCATGGGTGAGCGACGCCAGCGCAGGCCAGACGGGCATGCTTTCGGCCCAGAACTGCCCGTCAAGCAGCACCGCCAGCGGGCGCTCGGGGCTTTCATCCCCGGTGGTAAAAATCCACACGCGGCGATGGTTCTTCAGACGCGCGCTGTGCCACTCAATGCAGACAGGCTTTTTATAGGGCGTATCGGGATGATTCCAGCCGGGCTGTACGGGCGCCTCCGGCATCTCCAGCGCCGAGACGGCGTGCCCGCGCCCGCCGCGCCAGCTCTGGGCATTCAGCGGATCGGAAACCGCGTGCGGCAGCAGTTTGCGCCAGCCTTCGCGCAGCGCCATGCGGTCCGGCTGCTCGCCTTCAAACACTGCGCTGGCAAAATCATCTTCATTGTCGGAGGGGATAAAACAGTAGCTGCCGCGCCATTCGGGGCTGAACTCGCCCTGCCACTGCCAGACGTCGGTATCCGGGATACGTTCAAGGGACTGCGGACGGGCATTTTGATGGTGATCGGTCACGCCGGTGACGTAGAGCCAGACGCGTTTAATCGTCGACGTTTTCTGCGTTCCCGCCGGGTCCCGCCACCAGAATGTCACGCGATAGTTTTCCTGATGACGTTCCCGTTCCGGCCCGTTTTTCGCCTGCCACCACGCTTCACTTCCGGTTGTTAACGCCGTCACCCTTATAACCCCATGTTTAACAGTCTTTTTTGTTTCAGAGCAAATTTTATTGATAATATTATTGATAACTATTTGCATTTGCAATAGCGTAATGCCCGCGCTGTGGGAAGCGCGCTCATTAAATAACCATAAAAGCGGGACGTACAATGAATAAGAAGATTCACTCTCTGGCCTTGCTGGTCAATTTAGGGATTTATGGTGTCGCGCTGCCCGCCATGGCAGACGACAACACCGCCTCCGCGCAGCACGAAGACACCATGGTGATCACCGCCGCCGAGCAGAATTTGCAGGCGCCGGGCGTGTCGACCATCACCGCCGACGAGATCCGCAAAAACCCGCCCGCGCGCGACGTGGCGGAAATCATCCGCACCATGCCGGGCGTTAACCTGACCGGCAACTCCACCAGCGGCCAGCGCGGGAACAACCGCCAGATTGACATTCGCGGCATGGGCCCGGAAAACACCCTGATCCTGATCGACGGCAAGCCGGTCACCAGCCGCAACTCCATCCGTCTGGGCTGGCGCGGCGAGCGTGACACCCGCGGCGATACCGGCTGGGTCCCGCCGGAGATGATCGAGCGCATCGAAGTGATCCGTGGCCCGGCCGCTGCACGCTACGGTAACGGCGCGGCGGGCGGCGTGGTGAACATCATCACCAAAAAATTCGACGACCAGTGGCACGGCTCCTGGAACACCTACCTGAACGCGCCAGAACATAAGGACGAAGGTTCGACTAAACGCACCAACTTCAGCCTGAGCGGCCCGCTGGGCGGCGACTTCAGCTTCCGCATGTTCGGTAACCTGGACAAAACCCAGGCCGATGCGTGGGACATCAACCAGGGTCACCAGTCTGAACGTACCGGTGCCTACGCCAACACCCTGCCCGCAGGCCGTGAAGGTGTGGAAAACAAAGACATCAACGGCGTGGTGCGCTGGGACTTCGCACCAATGCAGTCGCTGGAGTTTGAAGCGGGCTACAGCCGCCAGAACAACCTGTATGCGGGCGACACGCAGAACACCAACAACGACAACGCGCTGGTGAAGAAGAACTACGGTAAAGAGACGAACCGTATTTATCGCCAGAACTTCGCCGTGACCTGGAACGGCGGCTGGGATAACGGCATTACCACCAGCAACTGGGCGCAGTACGAGCACACCCGCAACTCCCGTCTGGGTGAAGGACTGGCGGGCGGTACTGAAGGTCTGTTCAACAGCAATAAATTCACCGACACCGATCTGTCCGACGTGATGCTGCACAGCGAAATCAACCTGCCGATTGATTTCATTGTGAACCAGAACCTGACGCTCGGCACCGAGTGGAACCAGCAGCGCATGAAGGACTCGACCTCCTTCACGCAAACCCAGCAGGGCGGCACCATCCCGGGCATGAGCGAAGACCGTAGCCCCTACACGTCAGCGGAGATCTTCTCCCTGTTCGCCGAAAACAACATGGAGCTGACCGACAGCACCATGCTGACCCCTGCCCTGCGCTTCGATCACCACACTATTGTCGGCAATAACTGGAGCCCGTCCCTGAACCTGTCGCAAGGTCTGGGGGATGACTTCACCCTGAAGATGGGCATCGCGCGCGCCTATAAAGCGCCAAGCCTGTATCAGACCAACCCGAACTACCTGCTGTACAGTAAAGGCCAGGGCTGCTACGCCAGCTCCGACGGCGTGGGCTGCTACATGATGGGTAACGACGATCTGAAAGCGGAAACCAGCATCAACAAAGAGATTGGCCTGGAGTGGAAACGCGACGGCTGGCTGGCGGGCGTGACCTGGTTCCGCAACGACTATCGCAACAAGATTGAAGCGGGCTACGCGCCGATTGGCCAGACGTCCACCGGCAAAGTCACCACCGATATCTACCAGTGGGAAAACGTACCGAAGGCGGTAGTGGAAGGTCTGGAAGGCTCCCTGAACGTGCCGGTCAGCGACACCATCAACTGGACCAACAACATCACCTACATGCTGCAAAGCAAGAACAAGGAGACCGGCGATCGTCTGTCGATCATCCCGGAGTATACGCTGAACTCTACCCTGAGCTGGCAGGTACGTCAGGATGTCTCATTGCAGTCGACCTTCACCTGGTACGGCAAGCAGCAGCCGAAGAAGTACAACTACAAAGGTCAGCCGGTGACCGGGTCTGAGAAAGACGAAGTCAGCCCGTACAGCATCGTTGGCCTGAGCGCGACCTGGGACATGACGAAAAACGTCAGCCTGACCGGCGGCGTGGACAACGTCTTCGACAAGCGCCAGTGGCGCGCCGGTAACGCCCAGACCACGGGTAATACCACGACGGGTGCGTATATGTACGGTGCGGGTGCGTATACGTATAATGAGCCGGGTCGCACCTGGTACATGAGCGTGAATACGAGGTTCTGATACAGGCAGTGACTTCCCCCTCTCCCTGTGGACTGAGGGATCCCCAGTAATTTTTTTATGCAGAAGCAATAAAGTTGCTTTCTAAATGACTGAGGGCTGTCAGCGATGCCCTGGTCCGGCTGTAAATCGCTGAGGCGTTTCCTGCAGGCCGGGGCGAGGCGCAGGGATGCGCCGAGAGGGCGGCTTTACAGGGACGTTGCCTCCGCCCGTACCCGATAAGCCGGAAGGAATAAGCCGAGGGCACCGCGAAGCGGCGATTTACCGCCGGGAGCCCGGGTCGCCAGGGTGGTGGCGACTGAGCCACCCTGGCACGTTCACCGGTCATGTCGTTACAGAGTAGCAAGGAACATAAAGTGAACGGAATGACCACCACCGCCGTATGTTCCCCTCACCCTAACCCTCTCCCCGGAGGGGCGAGGGGATTGCTCAGTGCTCGCATTAATTTGTGGGGAACCCTCAGCCCTTTGGGAGAGGGCCGGGGTGAGGGCATCAGGCCGCACAATACTGAAGGGAAAACCATGCACACAACCCACAGCACATTTTCTCTCGCCGGCCACACCCTTCACCGCATCACTTTCGACCCCACCACCTTCACCGACGCCGATCTCCTCTGGCTGCCCCATCACGCACAGCTGGCTGACGCCGGACGCAAGCGCAAATCCGACCACCTGGCAGGCCGCATCGCCGCGGCGCATGCGCTAAACGAGCGCGTAATCCCCGGCATCGGACCCAGCGGCGAACCGCTCTGGCCGCAAGGTATTTCCGGCAGCATCACCCACAGCGGCACGCAGGCGATGGCCGTCGTCACGCAATACCCTGCGCTTATCGGCATCGATTGTGAAACGATCCTTTCCGAAAACGAAGCCTGGGAAATCAAAGACGGCATTATTGATATGCAGGAAGAACCTGTGCTTTCCCGCTCGGGATACCCGTTCGCCCTCGCCCTGACGCTGGCGTTCAGCGCCAAAGAGAGCCTGTTCAAGGCCCTCTTTCCGCAGGTGCAGGCCTGGATGGGTTTTGACAGCGCCCGCGTTACCCTGCTCGACGACAGGACGCTTATGCTGGCATTGACCCGTCATCTTGCAGGCTTTGAGGAAGGCACTGCCTTCACCCTTCACTGGCAGCAGCACGGCGAACAGGTCATCACCCTGCTGTCACACGCTCCTGCCGACGTGCCTTCACGCTGGTCAACACAAACGTCACGATAAACACCAACGCGAACAGGACCACAATGGTCGGCGCGGGCGCGCTGTCGAGATAAAACGAGGCATACACGCCGCTTACCGAAACCAGCGCTGAAACGGCGACCGCCACCAGCAGCGCCATGTGAAAGCGTCGGGTAATCAGCACCGCCACCGCGCCGGGGGCAATCAGCAGCGAAATCGACAGAATTATACCCACCGCTTTCAGCGTCGCCACGATGGTCAGCGAAACCATGCACAGTAAGCCGTAGTGCAGCCAGCGGGTGCGCAGGCCGCTCGCCTGCGCCTGCTGATAGTCAAAGCAGAACAGCAGAAAATCGCGCCACTTCAGGCCAATCACCAGCGCAATCAACCCCGCGACGAGACCGCTTTGCAAAATGTCCATCCCGTTAATGCCCAGCATATCGCCGAACAGAATGTGGTCGAGATGCACCTCAGGTTTGACGGCGATATAGAGGATCAGCCCGGCGCCGAACATGCCGGAAAAGACGATCCCCATAACCGTATCTTGCTTGATTCGGCTGTTATCCTTCAGGTATCCGGTGGCGACCGCGCAGAACAGACCAGCCACGAATGCGCCCAGCGCCAGCGGCAGGCCCATCATCCAGGCCAGCACGACGCCGGGAAACACCGCGTGGCTCATGGCGTCGCCCATCAGCGCCCAGCCTTTCAGCACCAGAAAAACCGACAGCAGCGCGCAGGGCACGGCCACCAGGAGTGAAATCAGCAGCGCGTTGTTCATAAACGCAAAATGGAACGGTTCGAGGATCAGCGTCATCATGGATGTGCCTCCCGCGCCCGACGGCGGCTGGCAAGCAGCCCGTGCTTCGGCGCAAAGACGAACGCCAGCAGGAACAGCAGCGTCTGGGCGACCACGATAATGCCGCCGGTGGCGCCGTCCAGGTAATAGCTGGCCCACGCACCGAGGAAGCTGGTGATGCTGCCAATGGCGACGGCAATCATCAACAGGCGCGGGAAGCGATCGGTCAGCAGCCAGGCGGTCGCACCGGGCGTAACCACCAGACAGATCACCAGAAATGCGCCGACGGTTTGCAGCGCCGCCACGGTAGAGACCGCCAGTAGCGTAAAGAAGAGAATTTTCTGACGTTCCGGGCGCAGACCGATGGCGCGGGCGTGGTTCTCATCAAAAAAGGTCACCATCAGATCTTTCCATTTGAACAGCAGGATAACTATCGACACCACGCCGATAATCGCCAGCTGAACGATATCTTCCGGGGCGATGGCGAGAATATTGCCGAGGACGATGGTCTGAATGTTCACCGAGGTCGGGTTGAGTGAGACCATAAACAGCCCCAGCCCGAAAAACGAGGAGAAGATCAGCCCGATAATGGCGTCCTCCTTCAGGCGGCTGCGCTGGTTGAGAAACAGCATGCTGCCCGCCGCCAGCCCGCCCGATAAAAACGCCCCCAGCGAGAACGGCAGTCCGAGCATGTAAGCGCCCGCTACGCCCGGCACGATGGAGTGCGACAGCGCATCGCCGATCAGCGACCAGCCTTTGAGCATCAGATAGCAGGAGAGAAACGCGCACAGCCCGCCCACCATCGCCGAGACCCACATCGCGTTGAGCATGTACTCGTAGCCAAAGGGTTCGAGAAGCGCGTTCATTTGGCCTCCTGTCGGTGCGTGACGAAGGGGCGTTCGTCGTCGGTAATAATGCGATCTTCCGAGCCGCTGAGCACCACGTGGCGCAGCACGCCGCTAAAGGCGCGCTCAAGATTCTCGGCGGTAAAGGTGATATCCGTCGGGCCGCTCGCCAGCACGGTGCCTTTGACCATCACCGTGTAATCGCAGAATTCCGTGACCGAGCCCAGATTGTGGGTCGAAACCAGCATCGTTTTACCCTCGTCGCGCAGCTCCCGCAGCAGGCTGATGATCCTGGCTTCGGTTTTGACGTCCACGCCGGTAAACGGCTCGTCGAGCAGGATCACCTCGCCCTGCTGGGCAATCGCCCGCGCCAGAAACACGCGCTTCTTTTGGCCGCCGGAGAGCTCGCCAATCTGCCGATGACGCAGCTCAAGCATATCCACGCGCTTCAGGGCGTCGGTTACAATCTGCCTGTCGCGCTCTTTAGGTCGACGCAGAAACCCCATATGCCCGTAGCGGCCCATCATCACCACGTCCTCGACCAGCACCGGAAATGACCAGTCGACCTCTTCCGACTGCGGCACGTAGGCGACCAGGTTCAGGCGCAGCGCCCGGTGAGGCGGAAGCCCAAGAATGGAGATAGTGCCGCTCGCCGCCCGCACAAAGCCCATCACCGCCTTAAACAGCGTGGACTTGCCGGAACCGTTAACCCCCACCAGGGCGGCAATCGATCCGCCCGGCACGCTGAACGACGCGTCGCGCAGCGCCGTGTGGCCGTTGCGGTAGGTCACGGTCACGTCGGTTACAACAATCCCCTTCTGCATGGTTACTCCTTCATCCCGTCGCGGATGCCCTGCACCAGCGTGCGGGTGGTGACGTTCAGCAGATCGATATAGGTCGGCACCGGGCCGTTTTCTGCACTCAGAGAGTCGACGTACAGCACGCCGCCGTAATGGGCGCCGGTTTCCCGCGCCACCTGACGAGCGGGCTTATCCGAGACGGTGCTTTCGCTGAACACCGCCGGAATGTGATGTTTTTTCACCAGATCGATAACCTTGCGCACCTGCTGCGGCGTGCCCTGCTGATCGGCGTTGATCGGCCACAGGTACAGCTCTTTCAGGCCCAAATCCCGCGCCAGATAGGAGAACGCCCCTTCGCTGGTCACCATCCATCGCTTGTCTTCCGGGATCGCCGTGACCTGCTTACGCAGCGGTTCGAGAGTGGCGGTGATCTTCTGCTTGTAGGCGTCGGCGTTACGCTGATAGGTCTGCGCGTTGGCCGGATCGTACTTCACCAGCGCGTCGCGGATGTTATCGACGTAAATCAGGGCGTTGTCCGGCGACATCCACGCGTGCGGGTTGGGCTTGCCGTTATAGGGCCCTTCGCTGATGCCCATCGGGGTGATGCCTTTGGTAACAATCACCTCCGGCACGCCGTTCAGATGCTGATAAAAGCGCTGGAACCACAGCTCCAGATTCATGCCGTTCGCCAGGATCAGCTGCGCCTTCTGCGCGCGTTTGATATCGCCCGGGGTGGGCTGGTATTCGTGAATTTCCGCGCCCGGTTTGGTGATGGAGGTGACCTCTGCGGCATCCCCCGCTACGTTTTTCGCCATATCAGCGATAACGGTAAAAGTGGTGATGACCTGGAACTTTTCAGCCGCCAGCGCGCCGGTTGTGGTCGCGGTCATAAGCAGCGCGCCGAGCAACAGACGCTTCAATCCTTGCCGTGGATGCATCGCAGAAGTCTCCTGAGGTGATTAAATTAAAAGCAAAATTAGCCCGTGCTATAAGGTATAGCACAGGCTATATTTAAATGAAAATAATTATCATTAAAGTTGTGTCAACGGAGGGAGAGCCTGATGGCGCTTCGCTTATCAGGCCTACGGTAAAGCAGTTTTGGAGTTTTGTAGGCCGGGTAAGCGCAGCGCCACCCGGCATAAGGGCGACTCACTGCCCGGCAAGTGCCTTATAAAATGCAGGATTCTCCCGAATCACATTAAGTACCTTCGCCGCCAGCCCGGTTGGGTTGCGACGTTTAGACTCCCAGCTCTTTATCGTATCGACGCTCGTGCCAAGCGCCTTCGCCATTTCGCTTTGCGTGATATTGAGCTGCTCTCTGATGGCGCGCACATCAGCAACTTCATAGCGGGTTACCCGGGAAGCGGCTTTTCTTCCGTTATGGATCTCAACGGCCTCTTCAAGCGAAGATTTTAATTCATTAAAAATACTCATTATCAGCCTCCACCTGCCTGATTAGGGTACATAGTACACCTCAAATTTACGGCACTGGAAGCAGTATTTTTCAGAATGGAAGTCAGCTTTTTAAGTTCTGCTTTCTCTGTCTCTGTCAGGCTGTCCTTTATGCATTTTGGATAGGCCATAATGAAATAGATCACCTTTTGCAGATCCTTTAATTCATCATCCGTAGCAATGCTTTTAATCTGTCGGGTAAAGAGTGATGTTTCGATAAACTCTATCGCATGACTCATCCATAGTTCCTTCCCTAAACGCAGCAAAAGCCCGAATGCTTCAGCATCAGGCTCTTGCTGCATGGTTACTCTTCCTTGAGTAATGCTGCGCCAAATAACTGTATTTACATACAGTCTGAAGGTATTTTAAGAATCCGTTTAGACATCCGGGAACATCACGCTATTCCCCGGCGCTTCCCTGTGGAGATGGATAAAGTTCAGGTGCCGTTCATACTGGTCCAGAATATCCGTAATTACCTGCTCCTTGCTGTAATCCATCAAATCATTCCCCTGGCTCCCTTCCAGCAGGAAGGTCTCCAGCCGGTAGTAGGTCGACTTCCCGCTGCGCGCCCGGTAGGTGAATCCTGGCACCGAATACTGCTGCGGCCAGATCTGATAAACAAAGTTCTGCTCGTCGCCCATGTGCACCAGCAGATCCAGGTGCCCCAGGGTTTCGCCCTCTTCAGGTGGCAGGTTTTTCAGCTCCACGTAGGCGCCACGCAGCTTCAGCTCCTGCGCCACCTCTTCCATCGCCGGGAAGCAGACCGTCTCCATCATCTGGCTGGTGTAGCGCGTGCCCGGGTAGTTCATCAGGCGCGACAGGCGTTTCTTCCAGCTCAACCTGTCCTGCGCGCCCATCGGCCGCGGGGCGGTGTCGCGGCTGGCGCTGACGCGGCGGTAGTCTTCCACCTTAAGCGATTTATACAGCCCGGCCATCACGAAGAAGATCACGAAGCTGAACGGCAGGCCCATGATCACCGTGGTGTTCTGCAACGCAGAGATACCGTTGGTCATCAGCATCCCGAGCGTCAGCAGGCCGATGGCGACGGACCAGAAGATGCGCAGCCAGTTCGGCGCATCGCTGTTGATGTCTTTAAGCTTCGAAGTGAAGTTCCCCAGCACCAGCGCGCCGGAGTCCGCCGAGGTGACGTAGAACAACAGGCCGGTAATGGTTGCTACGGACGCGCTAAAGGTAAACGCCGGGTACTGCGCCAGCAGGCTGTAGAAGCCGCGCTCCGGGTGCACCATCGCTTCCTGGGCAAAGGTTGCGTTGCCGTGGATGATCTCATGCAGCGCGCTGTTGCCGAAAATCGACAGCCACAGCAGGGTGAAGGTGAACGGGATGATCAGCGTGCCCATCACGAACTGACGGATGGTGCGCCCACGCGAAATTCGCGCCAGGAACAGGCCGACAAACGGCGACCAGGCCACCCACCACGCCCAGAAGAAGAGCGTCCAGTTGTTCATCCACTCCACCGGGCGGTCAAAGGCGAAGCTGTTCAGCGTCATGCCCATAAAGCGGTTCACGTAATCACCTACGTTGAGCACTAAGGCGTTGAGCAGGAATGAGGTGTCGCCCATAAACAGCACGAACAGGATCAGCCCCAGCGCCAGCGCGACGTTCAGCTCGGAGAGCACGCGAATACCTTTATCCACGCCGGAGGTCACCGAGATGGTAGCGATGATCACCGACAGCGCAATTAGCGCCGCCTTCGCCGCCATCGAATCCGGGATGTCAAACAGCACGCTCAGCCCGTAGTTAAGCTGCACTACGCCAATCCCGAGCGTGGTGGCGATGCCGAAGATGGTGCCGATCACCGCCGCGATATCGACGCTGTGGCCAATCGGGCCGTTGATCTTTTTCCCGAAAATCGGGTACAGCGCGGAGCGGATGGTAAGGGGCAAATTATAACGATAGCTAAAGTATCCGAGCGCCATGCCCATCAGGGCATACATTGACCAGCCCGTCAGGCCGTAGTGGAACAGCGTCCAGACCATCGCCTGACGCGCGGCCTCCATCGTCTGCCCTGCCCCTTCCGGCGGCTGCATATATTGCGTGACCGGTTCCGCCACGGAGAAGAACATCAGGTCGATGCCAATGCCCGCGGCAAACAGCATCGCGGCCCAACTCAGCAGGCTGAACTCGGGCTTGGACTGCTCCGGCCCAAGCTTCACCGAACCGAAACGCGAGCAGGCAATGCAGACGACGAAGACGATATAGAGCGTCGCCGCCAGAAGGTAGTACCAGCCGAAGGTCTTCGACACCCAGTTCAGGGTGCGCCCAATCCACTCGGCAGAAAAATCACGAAAGAAGATGGTCGTCAGGGAAAACAACAAAATCAGCCCGGCGGACGTAAAAAAAACGACCGGGTTGATTTTGTCTTTTTCTCTGTCTTGTGAAAGGTCTGTCATCCAGTATCCCCACTGTTTTTGTAACTATTAAAATCCAAAATCGCAACAATTAAGACACATTTTATATTGAACGTCCAATCAAAAACCGCTTTAATAGATTACCAACGCTGATGAATGGAGTGGCAAAAATGCCCAAAGTGGGGATGCAGCCGATCCGGCGCAGGCAGCTCATCGATGCCACGCTGGAAGCAATTAATGAAGTGGGAATGCATGACGCAACCATCGCGCAAATCGCCCGTCGGGCGGGCGTGTCCACGGGGATCATCAGCCACTATTTCAAAGATAAAAACGGTCTGCTGGAAGCAACCATGCGCGACATCACCGGTCAGTTACGCGATGCGGTATTAAGCCGTTTACGCGCCCTGCCGGACGGCAGTGCAGAGCAGCGTTTGCAGGCGATTGTCGGCGGCAATTTTGATGAAACCCAGGTCAGCGGCGCGGCGATGAAGGCCTGGCTGGCCTTCTGGGCCAGCAGCATGCATCAGCCGATGCTCTATCGTTTGCAGCAGGTCAGCAGCCGCCGGTTGCTCTCAAATCTGGTATACGAATTCCGCCGCGAACTGCCGCGTGAACAGGCTGAAGAGGCTGGCTACGGGCTCGCCGCACTGATTGACGGGCTGTGGCTGCGCGCCGCGCTCAGCGGCAAACCGCTGGATAAAACCCTGGCCCAGTCGCTTACCAGCCACTTTATCAGCCAGCATTTACCGACCGAATAACCGAGGAGGAAGCATGTCCCGAATGGCAGAACAGCAGCTTTATATCAATGGTGGTTATACATCCGCCACTAGCGGTCGCACCTTCGAGACCATCAACCCGGCGAACGGTGAAGTTCTGGCGAGCGTGCAGGCCGCCGGGCGTGAAGACGTGGACCGCGCCGTGGATAGCGCACAGCGCGGGCAAAAAATCTGGGCGGCGATGACCGCCATGGAGCGCTCACGCATCCTGCGTCGCGCCGTCGATATCCTGCGCGAGCGCAACGACGCGCTGGCAAAGCTGGAAACCCTCGACACCGGTAAAGCGTTTTCTGAAACCTCGACCGTCGACATCGTCACCGGCGCGGACGTGCTCGAGTACTACGCGGGGCTGATCCCGGCACTGGAAGGCAGCCAGATCCCGCTGCGCGAGACCTCCTTCGTCTACACCCGCCGCGAGCCGCTGGGCGTGGTGGCGGGCATCGGCGCGTGGAACTATCCGATCCAGATCGCCCTGTGGAAATCCGCCCCGGCGCTGGCGGCGGGCAACGCGATGATCTTCAAGCCGAGCGAAGTAACGCCGCTTACCGCCCTGAAACTGGCGGAAATCTACACCGAAGCGGGCGTGCCGGACGGCGTGTTTAACGTTCTGCCGGGTGTGGGCGCGGAAACCGGCCAGTACCTGACCGAGCATCCGGGCATCGCCAAAGTCTCCTTTACCGGCGGCGTCGCCAGCGGCAAAAAGGTGATGGCAAACTCGGCGGCCTCGTCCCTGAAAGAGGTGACGATGGAGCTGGGCGGTAAATCCCCGCTGATAGTGTTTGACGATGCGGATCTGGATCTCGCGGCAGATATCGCCATGATGGCCAACTTCTTCAGCTCCGGTCAGGTGTGCACCAACGGCACCCGCGTGTTCGTGCCCGCGAAGTTCAAAGCCGCGTTTGAGCAAAAAATCGTTGAGCGCGTGGGCCGCATCCGCGCGGGCGACCTGTTCGATGAAAACACTAACTTCGGCCCGATGGTCAGCTTCCCGCACCGCGACAGCGTGATGCGCTACATCGCCAAAGGCAAAGAGGAAGGTGCGCGCGTGCTGTGCGGCGGTGACGTGATGAAGGGTGACGGCTTTGATAACGGCGCGTGGGTTGCCCCGACCGTGTTCACCGACTGCACCGACGAAATGACCATCGTGCGCGAAGAGATCTTCGGCCCGGTGATGTCCATTCTTTCCTATGACACTGACGAAGAGGCCATTCGTCGCGCCAATGACACCGACTACGGTCTGGCGGCGGGCATTGTCACCGCGGATCTGAACCGCGCCCACGGCGCTATTCATCAGCTCGAAGCGGGCATCTGCTGGATCAACACCTGGGGCGAATCCGCCGCGGAGATGCCGGTGGGCGGCTACAAACACTCCGGCATTGGCCGCGAGAACGGCGTCATGACGCTTCAGAGTTACACCCAGGTGAAGTCCATCCAGGTTGAGATGGGTAAATTCCAGTCCATATTTTAACCGGGAGGTTTATTTGCAATTTGACTACATCATTATCGGGGCCGGCTCTGCCGGCAACGTTCTGGCAACACGACTGACTGAAGATCCGAACACCACCGTCCTGCTGCTTGAGGCGGGCGGGCCGGACTACCGCTTTGACTTCCGCACCCAGATGCCTGCCGCGCTGGCCTTCCCGTTGCAGGGCAAGCGCTACAACTGGGCGTATGAAACCGAGCCAGAGCCTTTCATGAACAACCGCCGCATGGAGTGCGGACGCGGAAAAGGGCTGGGCGGCTCGTCGCTGATCAACGGCATGTGCTACGTGCGCGGCAACGCAATGGATCTGGACAACTGGGCGAAAGAACCGGGTCTGGAGCACTGGAGCTATCTCAACTGCCTGCCCTACTACCGCAAGGCAGAGACCCGCGACGTGGGGCCGAACGACTACCACGGCGGTGACGGTCCGGTGAGCGTCACCACCTCTAAGCCGGGCGTGAACCCGCTGTTTGAAGCGATGGTGGAGGCAGGCGTGCAGGCGGGCTACCCGCGCACCGACGATCTCAACGGCTATCAGCAGGAAGGCTTTGGCCCGATGGATCGCACGGTCACGCCGCAGGGCCGACGCGCCAGCACCGCGCGCGGCTATCTGGATCAGGCCAAACCGCGCCCGAATCTGACCATCCGCACCCACGCCATGACCGATCACATTATCTTTGACGGCAAGCGCGCGGTGGGCGTCGAGTGGCTGGAAGGCGAAAGCACCATTCCGTCAAAAGCGACAGCGAAGAAAGAGGTACTGCTGTGCGCGGGCGCTATTGCGTCACCGCAGATCCTCCAGCGCTCCGGCGTGGGCAACGCTGAACTGCTGAAGCAGTTTGATATCCCGCTGGTACATGATTTACCCGGCGTGGGGGAAAACTTGCAGGATCACCTGGAGATGTACCTTCAGTATGAATGCAAAGAGCCCGTTTCCCTCTACCCTGCCCTGCAGTGGTGGAACCAGCCGAAGATTGGCGCGGAGTGGCTGTTTGGCGGCACAGGCGTGGGTGCGAGCAACCACTTCGAAGCGGGCGGGTTTATCCGCAGCCGCGAGGAGTTCGAGTGGCCGAATATTCAGTATCACTTCCTGCCGGTAGCGATTAACTACAACGGCTCGAACGCGGTGAAAGAACACGGCTTCCAGTGCCACGTCGGCTCCATGCGCTCCCCGAGCCGTGGACACGTGCGCATTCAGTCGCGCGATCCGCACCAGCATCCGGCGATCCTGTTCAACTATATGTCCCACGAGCAGGACTGGCAGGAGTTCCGCGACGCGATCCGCATCACCCGTGAGATCATGCACCAGCCGGCGCTGGACAAATACCGTGGGCGCGAAATCAGCCCGGGCGTCGAATGCCAGACCGACGAACAGCTGGACGAGTTCGTGCGTAACCACGCCGAAACCGCCTTCCATCCGTGCGGCACCTGCAAGATGGGCTATGACGAGATGGCGGTGGTTGACGGTGAAGGCCGCGTTCACGGGCTGGAAGGATTACGCGTGGTGGATGCGTCGATCATGCCGCAGATTATTACCGGCAACCTGAACGCCACCACCATCATGATTGGTGAGAAGATTGCCGACGCCATTCGCGGGCGCGAGCCGCTGGCGAAGAGCACGGCGGCGTATTATGTGGCGGATGGGGCGCCGGTTCGCCGCTGAGTGCGAACTTCTCCTCTCACCCCGGCCCTCTCCCAGAGGGAGAGGGTGTCATCGTCCCCTCTCCCTCTGGGAGAGGGTTAGGGTGAGGGGAAATTATTGCCGAAATGCTTCAAGCCGCTTAATCTGCCGCCCCTGGGCGTCAAAATTCTCCGCCGCCAGCCACGCGCGCAACGCCGCGTCCCTTTGCGGCCACTCGCCGTCAATAATAGAGAGCATGTCGCTGTCGCGGTTGCGCCCTTTACGCACCAGCCTCTGGCGCAGGCGCCCTTCCCAGACAAACCCCAGCCGCTCCGCCGCGCTGCGTGAGGCGGTGTTCATCGAATCGCATTTCCACTCCAGCCGACGGTACTTATGCTCAAAGGCATTTTTCAGCAGCAGCCACACCGCTTCGGTACCCACGCGGGTGCCTTTCATCTTGCGCGACCAGGTGACGTGGCCAATTTCCACCGATCCCAGAAAGCGTTCAATCGCCATATAGCTCACCAGCCCTACCGCCTTTTCGGTGCGCAGATCGATAACGGCAAAGGGCACCAGGTCGTCATCCAGCACCTTTCCGAGCACCCAGTGCGCAGTAGCCTCAACGCTCACAGGCTGGGTGCTGGCAAGCCACGTCCAGTCGCTGTCATCGCCCAGTGCGTAAGCTTCAAACAGATCCGCCGCGTGGCGTTCTGCGTCCAACGGTTCCAGACGACAATACTGGCCGGTTAGCGGCGTGCGAGTTAGCGCTCGGGCACATTTCCAGTCGGGGACGATATCGTTAACGGTTTGACCATGTTGATTGATTTCGGGCACGGCGGTGACTCCCTGCAAGGTAAGGAGTTTGTTATAGCAGGTTAAAAAGCGGTCGAAAAGGAAGAACGTGCAGGCCGGGTAACGCGTAGCCGCCACCCGGCATAAAATTACTTCAGCAGCTTAACCGTCGCGTCGATGTCGATTTCATCTTCGGTGAAGATCATCGTCGTGTTCTGGAAGGTGGTGATCGCCAGCTTCTTCACCGTGCGCATCTCGCCCGGCTTTTTCTCACTTTTCGGCTTGATGCTGTTCATCAGTAGCCCCACCGACAGCACCGCGTTCTCTTTGTCGATTTTGGTCTCAACGGGCTCTTCTTCGCTGAACACCACGAAGGATTTGATCGAGGTGAGCTTCACGCGCTCGCCCGCGATATAAAGATGCTTGCTCTCCGGGATCACCTTCACCGCATACGCGGAAAGGCCTTTGGTGTTTGTGGTGGGTTCGAAGGTCACCGCCGCATCTTTCTTAATCAGATCAGGGTTGGCGACCTTAATCACGTGAAAATAGCGGTTGTCGCCGTTTTCATCTTTGATAAATCCGAAGCCTTTATCTTTAAACCACGTTGTGATTGTACCGTTCATCGCTGTTACCGCCTGTCAGATCTTAAGACTAAAGTTTTGCAGCGCGCAGTGTAATGCACAATGGCTGAGGAGACAAAAAAAAGCCCCTGCACGGGAGCAGGGGAAAGTTCATGTCAGAGCTTATTAGAATTTAGTTGAACACCATCCCACCATCAATCAGCAGTGACTGACCGGTCATGTAGTCGGAGTCTGGTCCGGCGAGGTAAGAGACGCAGGCGGCCACATCTTCCGGTTCGGACAAACGGCCAAGCGTGATGCGTTTGGCAAAGGTTTCCGTTCCGTAGCCGAGCGGTTTACCCGCCGCCTCGGAGACCTGACGGTCGATCTCCGCCCACATCGGCGTTTTGACGATGCCCGGGCAATAGGCGTTAACGGTGATCCCCAGCGGCGCGAGATCCCGCGCGGCGGTCTGGGTTAAGCCACGCACCGCGAACTTGCTGGAGCTGTACACCGCCAGTTCCGGGTTGCCGGTATGGCCCGCCTGGGAGCAGGCGTTGATGATTTTACCGCCGTGCCCCTCTTTGCGGAACGCGTCAATCGCGGCCTGAATGCCCCAGATCACCCCTTTCACGTTGATGTTGTAAACCTTGTCGACAATTTCCGGCGTGATGGATTCGATTGGCGTGGACGGCGCCACCCCGGCGTTATTGACGATGACGTTGAAGCCACCCAGCGCAGTGCGGGCTTTTTCCACCGCCGCAAACACCTGGTCGCGGTCAGAGACGTCCACCTTCACGGCGACGGCTTTCCCGCCGTTGCGGGTGATCTCATCCGCGACCGCTTTCGCCGTCTCTTCGTTGTAATCCGCAATAGCGACGGCAAAGCCGTCCTTCACCAGGCGAAGCGCGATCGCTTTGCCAATCCCCTGGCCGGAGCCGGTTACGAGAGCCACTTTTTGCATTTCTCTGTCCTTATATTGATTCACAAAATCTGGCTGAGATGGAGCTGGCCCATCAGCAGCGGGTTATCGCTGTAGTCGACGGGAATGGCCACCACGGCCGGGCCATCGACATCCATTGCGGCACGCAGCGTCGGTTCGAGCGCGTCGGCGCTCTCGACGGCAAAGCCTTTCGCACCGAAGGCGTCGGCATAGGCTTTGAAATCGACCGGGCCAAACTCCACGCCGGAGAGACGCTGGTATTTTTTCTCTTCCTGGATCGCCACCATGTTGTAGGCGTTATCCACCCAGATGATGTGCAGCACGTTGGCATTGAGGCGCACGGCGGTTTCCAGCTCCATGCTCGACTGCAAAAATCCGCCGTCCCCGGAGACCGACACCACCTTGCGCCCCGGGTTGACCAGCCACGCGCCAATCGCCCACGGCAGCGCCACGCCCATGGTCTGCTGACCGTTGGAGATCATCACCTGACGCGCGCGGAAGCTGTAGAGGTAGCGGGCGATCCAGATGTGGAAGCTGCCCATATCGACGGTGAGCGTTACGTCGTTATTCACGATGTCCTGCATGGCGCGCACGATGCGCAGCGGATGCAGGGCAAACTGGTTTAGCGATGCGCCGCGACGGTCGAGGAGGTCACGCTGATGCTGGCGATCGACAAGAATTTCCGAGGCGCGCTGGCTGAGTTCAAGTTTGTGCTCGATTCGGCTGGCAAGCAGATTCAGCGTGGCGGCAATATCCCCGACCAGTTCCAGGTCAGGAACATACTTGCGCTCCTCATAGGCGGGCAGCACGTCAATGTGCACCAGCGTCGCGTCGCCGCTGTTCCACATGGACGGCTCGTATTCCACCGGGCTGTAGCCGATGCAGATAATCAGATCCGCCAGATGCAGCAACCGATCTCCGGCCTGGTTGTTGAACAGGCCGACGCGCCCGGCGAAGCGGGTGAAGTGTTCCTGATTCACCGCCCCGGCGGCCTGATAAGTGCTGGTGACCGGAATGCGGCTTTTCTCCAGCAGCGTGCGCAGCGCGGCGCTGTTCGCGGGCTGGCTGGCCATCAGGCCGAGTAAAATGACCGGGTTTTTGGCGTTCTCGATAAGCTTCGCCACGTCGTTAATGGCGGACTCCGGTGCCGGGCCCATCAGCGCCGGGCCGCTGGCGGGTAAAATCGCCCCCGTGGTGGGCTGGTCGACAATATCCTGCGGCAGGCTGACAAACGCCCCGCCCGGCCTGCCCTGCTCGGCAGCGCGAAACGCGTTGGACACCACCTCGGCAATCGCGTCAGGCGAATTGACTTCGACGGCGTATTTGGTCACCGGGCTGAACATGGCGACAGTGTCCATGCTCTGGTGCACCAGCTTGGCTTTATCCGCCCGCTTCACCGCCCCGCCCAGCGCGACGACCGGGTCGCCTTCGCTGTTGGCGGTGGCGATGCCGGTGATCAGATTGGAGCAGCCCGGCCCGGAGGTGACCAGCGCGACTCCGGCCTTGCCGGTTAACCGCCCTACCGCTGCCGCCATAAACGCCGCGTTGGCCTCGTGACGCACCGGGATAATCTCGATGGAGGAGTCCAGCAGGGAGTCAAAGACCTTGTCGATTTTTGCGCCCGGGATCCCGAACACCTGCTTCACACCCTGCGCTTCCAGCTGGCCGACAACCATATCGGCGCCGTGCGCCCACTGACGTGACTGTTTCTCACTGTTCACGGTAGTTCTCCTGTTAGTTTTCGACGGCGCGGATAGCCGCATCAAGGTTGCTGGGGTGCAGGTTGGCCTGTAAAAACGCGCTGTCGGCGGGCAGGTCAATCATCAGCTTGTGGATTTCGCCGAAGGTGAGCACGCCGCTCTCCAGCTGATAGTCGAGCAGATGTCCCCCGCCCTGACGGTCGTCGGTGATAAAGTGCTCGTGATAGCCCGCCACGTTGATGCCCTGCATATGCTGCGGGGTGCGGAACCCGACCAGAACGCCCTCGCGCTGGTTAAAGCGGAACACCGGCTGGTCGTCCAGCACGTCGGTCATTGCCCGGTACGGCGGCGTCTGGCGCGGAACGGTGCGGGTATGCGCATGGCGGAAGTTGCCATCGATGCGCAGCGCGCAGAACAGGTTATCGGAGGGGATCTGCTGGTCGATCACGTCGTGGATCTGCTGACGGCTGACCGGACCGTTAAAGGTTTTGCGGTACTGCGGCTGGAACCAGGTCATCACCGCGAACGGCGTTTTTTGCTCCGGCTTAGCGGCGCGGGCGCTGCCGTCGGCGCGCAGCTGGTACACCTGGCTGCTGAAGGCAATCATTTCACCGTCCAGCTCGTTAAAGGTGCCGAGACCAAAATCACCGTGTGCCAGCAGGTCGGCGATCGTCGTCTCCCCTTCGTAGACGCCGCTTAGCAGGGCGCTCATTAGCGATGTCTGATAGATCACGCTGTCAGGATGCTGAGCCGAGAACCCACGCAGGGTCTCGCATAAACTCGCCTCACAGTCGCATGCAGATGAATGCATCATCATGCCCGTCCTCTTCAACTTTATTTATAAAGGTTAAATAAATGTTGACCCGATTCAGCAGAGAGTTCCAATATAGAATCCATGCTGGTTTGAGACGTTTTTGATATGGAACTTCGTTATCTGCGCTATTTTGTCGCGGTTGCACGCGAGCGACACTTCACCAGGGCGGCCAAAGCGCTGGGTATTTCACAGCCTCCACTGAGCCAGCAGATTAAACGGCTTGAGGAGGAAGTGGGCACACCGCTGTTCAGGCGCCTGACGCGGGGCGTGGAGCTGACCGAGGCGGGAGAAGCCTTCTATGAGGACGCCTGTAAGATCCTGGCGCTGAGCGACGCTGCGCTGGAGAAAGCCCGGGGCATCGCGCGCGGCCTGAACGGCAGCCTGTCGATTGGCATCACCAGCTCCGACGCCTTTCATCCCAAAATTTTCGCGCTGATTCGTCAGTTTCAGGTGCAGAACATTGCGGTGCAGGTTCACCAGGTGGAAGCCAATATGTCTTCGCTGACGACAATGCTGGCGGAGGGTGAACTGGATATCGCCTTTGTGCGCCTGCCGTGCGAAAGCAGCAAGGTGTTCGAGCTAAAAATCCTCGACCGGGAGCCGATGGTGGTGGCGCTGCATCGCGATCATCCTCTGGCTGCGTGCGATTCGCTGGCGTTAGAGCAGCTTCGGGATACACCGGTGGTGCTGTTCCCCCAGGAGGTCGCGCCGGGGCTGTATGACCGCGTTTACGGCAGCTGCGAGCGGGCCGGAGTCGATATGCAACACACGCTGCAATCTTCACAACTTTCCTCTTCTCTGAGCATGGTCTCCGCTGGCGGCGGGTTCGCGCTGGTGCCGAAATCGATGGCCGCTATTTCTCCGCCGAATGTCACCTATCACGCGCTGAGCGCGCCGGCGCTTTATACCGATATCGCACTCTGCTGGCGGCGCTTTGAACGCTCGCGGACGGTGAAACGGTTTCTGGCGATGATGAGCGAGGGGGAACGGGAGCAGGGATGAACCTTTTCAGAAACTGCGGACTGTATTGATGCTCAATTTATTGCGAAGCAGTTTTTGAGGCTGAATTTGAAGGGAGTATGGGCAGGCTGCCATATAAAACTCAGTACCATTACCCTTTAAAAATAAAAAACCCGCACAGGTGCGGGTTAATTTTTATCAGTACAGCTTAACTGCTCGGATTATTGTCTTCATCGCTATCGTACGCCGCACTGATATTTAGCGCGGGTTACAGTGGAGAAACGTTTCCAGCTGCTGGACCTTTTGCGCCATTCTCAATGGTAAAGGAAACTTTCTGACCTTCATCAAGCGTTTTGAAGTTGTCGCTCTGAATTGCAGAGAAATGTACGAATACATCTTTGCTGCCGTCGTCAGGGGTGATAAAGCCAAAACCTTTATCTGCGTTGAACCATTTTACTAAACCAGTCATTTTATTAGACATAGATAAATCCTTAATTTATGAGCCACTTAAGCGCGGCGATGATGGCCTGTATTTCGAGAGTTACTTATTTGGCACTTAGGAGGAGGCTCACGAAGAAGGAGTATCTACTGATAACACCTGAACTGAGGACTGCTTTACTAAAACTGCTTTCATAAGGTCTGTATTCCAAACCGATGACGCTATTAAGACACAGCGAAATTTATTGCGCAATGATTATTATTATTTATTTTAACCATTTAAACGCCCGGATGGCTGGTCGCGGTGCCAGACATCGTTCTGGCTTGAGGTCTACCATGTACTACAAAATGGCTACGCTTTCACTGTGCCGGGAGTTTGGGGTGTTTTGTTCACAGGCGGGAAAATCATCCCGCGCCACGCAGACGTTATTAGAAGGGATGCTCAAAATGAAAAGGTCTGCGTAAGACGTAATCGCAGTGCAAACTGTGCCCGGCGGCGCTGCGCTTGCGCGGGCCTACGGGTCGTATCGCGGTGGTTTTGGAGGCCGGGTCGGGCGTAGCCGCCACGCGGCAATCCCCTTCTGGAAGCCGCCTCGCAAACCTGCAAGCAACCTTATGTAATTCAGGGTTATCCCTTTTCATCCCTTCTTCACGGTCGTAAAGTGCCTGCGTTGCGGCACATCCGTAACCGGGCGTAGGAACCCGTTAGCATAACATGACACTTTTCTGCACGACGAGGATGCTAAATGGCTACTACACCTAACTTTTCTTATGCGCTCTCTGAAGAAAGCGCTGTTCATCAGCTCATCAACGCTTCAATTTCCGATTTTGCGAATCTTTTCGAGCTGGCTGATACCTGCGCCGCGTATGTCAGCGTGCTGGTGGAAACTGACGACACAGTGACGTTTACCACGCTCTGCAAGCGATTGCTGGCCGCGCTGAAGCGGCTGCGTGAGTGCTGTGACTCAGAGCTTCCGTCGTATCTGGTTGAGCAATTGATTGCAGGTGAAAAGATTACTTCCTGCGTGCCGGACTGCTGGCAGGAAACGGTGTTGCAGGTGGATTATGCCGTGGCATTAACGCTGGCGGTGATGGGCGGGACACTGCCTGCGAGCGTGGCGAAAGAACTCACCGGGCTACTGCATGATATGGTCTGGTTGCTGGCAGAGTTTGTGAAGGAGCCGTATATAACGACGCACTGAGGCGGGTGATGGGAGGCCGGAGTTCTGCTGGGTAAGAAGCGGATCCCCGGCCATACGCAAAATTTAATGTTGTTTTTGAATGTCTGGTAAGAGCGAAGAGCGGACAAAGTAGCAGAGGGAAAGCATCAATGTTAATGTCCGGAAAGTTCATGTTAAAACTCTGTATGACATTTTTCATCGACGATTAAAAAGGGCTCTTAATGGCTACTGTTGAGGTATTAAAAGTAAAGTATCCAGGCGCAGATGCCTGGCAAATGGGAGACAGCCCGGAACTGGCCAGCGAGCTTGCGGACCTGATTAAAAAAGGGATTAAAACGGCCTCCTGCGGATCCTTTGCCTCTTACCAGCAAGAAAAGTCTGCCCCGAGGATTGGAAGCTATAACATTATCCTTGATGGCCTGAATGCCCCGGTCTGCGTGACCCGGCTGGTTTCAATGCGACTGGTGCGTTTTTGTGATGTGACTGAGGAGTTTGCCCGCAAAGAAGGTGAAGGCGATTTAAGCCTTCAATACTGGCGAAATGAGCATCAGCGATTTTTTACCCGCGAAGGTCATTTTTCTAAAGATATGGAGTTGATCGCAGAAGAATTTGAAGTGGTTGAAGTGCTGTAAGACGAGAGAGTCCGGCTGGCGTCTGCTGCTATTAATAACAATGTCCGCTCCTGGCACAAAGTGGACATTTCTTTCACAGTCACCTCTTACAGTGTTCACACTCATTAAATGATCGCCTTTATCACGAGCAAATGAAAACTGCAATCCATTACAATTCCCACATTCTCAACCCGCCGACCACCACCTTAAATGTTTCCAATCTGGAAACAAGGGGCAAAAATGCCCGCAGTCTCAAGAGCGCTTTCGACGCGGCCACCAGACATTTTCCTATTCAAGAACTCGCTCTGGAAGATCTTTACTGGGTACTAAAAGGAGACCACTACCCATCACCAGACGACATGCGAAAGCGCTTCCCCAGCCGGGAGAGGATGAAATACCGGGAAAAATGGTGGGTCATTGACGTAGGTGGCGGGTATTTAAGAGTAATGTTATTTACTGATTTTGAGCGCGGAAAGCTCTTCATCAAACACACCAGCACTCACGCAGAGTATGACAAGCTCACGTACCTCTACCGGAGAACGAAAGAATGAACTTTGCAGCAGCCATCAAAGCGGCGAACAATCTGACAAGCGAGGCATATCCCATTCATTTATTTAAATAAAAAACATGTACCCTAGCCATAAAAATAATCATAGAATGCATTAAAACCTTCATTACCGATAAGAGGCGCAATTCTTTTCCGCAACTCATCAATAAAGTCACCTTTCACTTCGTCATTATCATCTGCTATATCAAAGATACCGTATTGACCATATACCAAATCAATAAGCTCAGCTAATGAAAATATAAATCCAGAGAGACTGCTAGCTATTTTAAATGGTTCAATTACATCATAACTAGCATAGACAGAGGTATTCCCTTCTTCGATAACCGCAATTAAAGGTTTACCTCCACCTAAATCATCACCAATAACAAGATAATTATCCGGTAAGTATTCATAACCACTTTGAGCCTTCGAGAGCTCACTGATAGAGTGAATTTTAATTGGCGTGAAGCCTGTTTCAATGTTTAATTTTTCCGGATTGTAATTTTTATATAAGTAATCAACATCTGTGGAACGAGGTAGGTTGGTTGGAAATGCATTGTCCAAGTCATTAACGGTATTGAAATTTCCGGATACCGAGTATTCATTACAAATAGCGGCTAGTTGCTTCAACGCCTCTTTAATCCCTCTCATCAGCCCTCCCTAAAGTATCTATGATTACACTCCACATAGTGAGTGAAAAATATACTTTCCGCAACATACTTCCGTTCAGAATAATATCAATTAATAAAAAACAGGCGAATTTTTCTTTTCGCCCGCCATATTTCACTTATGTTGTGCACAAAGCAATAACAAGATAGTTGGCTCCTCACCAAATAAAATACTTCTATTATTTACCTCTTGAATTGACAAAAGAAAATCATGCTTCAATCCCTCATTCAAATTGTTGATATTACTTATCTTAAGTAATAAAAACTCGTCTTGCTTTAAGTTTAAAGATGTCATCCCCTCTTCTGGGAATCGCAAACTAGTCAGGCAATCTATGAATGCATGGAAATTATTACCATAGAAATCAGGAAAGCCAAACAAGTGCTTAACCCTATCATGAAATTCTGTAACATCATTTATTTCTTTAAAGTCAATAGATAAAGTAATTACTTTCATTACTTCCATCCTCCCAGACCGATCTCTATGAAAGTGTTGTAATGGTCGTGACTATAAAATGCTTGACCTGTATTACCTAAGCTATACCTTTTCAACTGGGAAGTGGATAAGACTTTTAGCTTCATAAATATCACTCAGCAATAGCGATAGCATATTAATTAAAAAAAATCACCACTAAAAAATAATTTATTAAAATAACTACAAAATTGCCGGGAAGAATCCCGGCATATATTTACTCTTCTTCCAACTCAAAAGTAATTGCTTTATTGTTGAGAAATTCTCTATTACCGACATAATTTTCTTATAATTGCCGGAGTGAATTTGAATAAAAAATTCATCTTTTTTCTTTGCTATTTCGAAATCAGCCCCCCAATCAGATGAAGAATCTTTTATAGAAAACCCAAATGCATTATCTGAAGAATGACTCAAAATGTATGAATCACTCTTTTCGAAAACAACTTTAATTCCAAAGAAGATATCATCTTGGTGAGAGCTGTTTACAATCAAATGATATTCAATGCTCATAATTATCTATCACTCCCAGGAGGTCGACCTCTGACAACAGGGTAATCAGCTGGATTTCGGATACCCATATGGGTTAAATTAGGGTCCGTTGAAATATTACCCAAATCGTCTAACTGGCTTCATTCGGTCCATAATCCTGCCGCTCCCGCAGCAGGTGGTAGTTCCGCCACAGGATGTGGGTTAAACTATTAACAAAATCAATAATCTATCTTTGAACATGTAACTAACTGACAGAGGAGATGCCCCCCGACTTTAAATCATTTTTTTGTAATATATCCTTAAAGAATGCTCGTCATCACTGATAATAAAAACCCTGTCTGGATCTTCAAAAAGGAGACATATGTCATAAGTATCATTTATTTTAAAAAGGCTTGCTAAAAATAAACGAAAATCGTTCACATGGACACATACACTGGCAACACCCTCATAGATAAAGCAACAGAAACCCTCGTTATCCACATGTAATATATCTATCGTTTTTTCGACCAATTCCTTTACATTAACCGGTTGTTCAAAATGAAATCCTTCAATTTCATCTTTTATGGAGTTAACTCTTTTTAACTCCTCACGATGCCAAGTAAAATCCTTCTCATTCACTAATGAGATAGAGTAGGAGTCAATCCCATCGATACTTTTTGCAAATCCCTTTGCTCTATGCATGATTAATTTTTCTTCAATTCTACTAGTCATAATAAATATGATGATCATTGGTTGAAGGCACATTAATCTTTTGATACCTGGACTCTTTAAAATCATAGGTTCTAGGATCTGCGCCTGGTTTAGATTTTCCAGCATGTGTATGTGGACCTGGAGCCCTTGGATCGGCGGTATGCTCAACAACTACCTTTTTATGCCCCTGAGCATCTGTATATTCATAATATCTACCATGAGAACCAAGATCTTCTGAATATTGATAGTTAGTGCTTCCCCTTCTCCTCTTATCACTTCCAACAATCCATTGTCTCTCTGGCTGTTGAGAGCGTGGGATACCTGCGGTGTCTTTCGCTTTATTTAAAGCCTGTCGTCTGTTTGTACCAGTACATGAAAGACCCAGCGGATCAATCCACCCCAACGGATTCGGCGCATACTGATATAGGTTCCACCCGCCATTCAGCCCAATCGGATCCTGCACAATAAACCGCCCGACCTGCGGGTCGTAGTAGCGGAACAGATTATAGTGCAGCCCCGTTTCACCGTCAGCGTACTGCCCGGCATAGCGCAGCGGCTGGTGTGCCATCGCCGTGCGGTTCATCAACCGTGAGAACCCTTCGCTCTGATGGCGCACCTCGCCAAAGCTGCCGTACTGGCCGCTCCAGCGCACCGCGCCGCGCTCGTCGGTCACTTCCAGCGGGGCGCCGTTCAGGTCGGTACTGAACCAGTAAATCTCACCGCTGCTCTGGTCATGAAGATGGTCCACCCGCGCCAGCGGGCTCCAGGCCTCATTCGGGTCGTAGATATAGGTGCTGCACGGCCCGCTCCCCTGCTGCTCCTGCAGCAGGCGATAGCCCTGCCACAGGAAGCGGGTATTGGTGGTGCCGTGCGCGGTGGTGACGATTTTGCGCGTGCGGCGGCCCAGCGCGTCGTAGTGATAGCGCGCCTCAAACCGCCCTTCCGGCCCGGTTCCCCGGGCGGACACCAGCCGGTTCTCGGCGTCATACGCATAATGCTGCTCGTACAGCCCGATGCGGCGGCTGACCAGGTTGCCCCAGTGGTCGTATTTCATAAACAGCGCCTGCCAGTGCTGCAGGCGGTTATCCGTAACCGGTACCGCATCGTCACTGGCGGCGAGGTTATCCGCGGCGTCATAGCTGAACTGCGCGCGGCTGTGTCCCTGTCGGGCCTCGTAGTGCTTCAGCAGACGCCCTTCGGCGTCGTAGCCGTAGTCCACCTCACCGCGCAGGGTGTCGCTGACGCCGGAAAGCTCACCGCGCGCGGTGTAGCGGTACAGGCGTTCCAGTAGCGCCTGCTCCGGCAGGGTAACGTCCGTGCTCAGTTCGCTGCACTGCAGGGTGCGTCTGCCGAGGCTGTCATACTGGCGGAACTGCTCGCGCGCGCCCTGGGTGCGGCGCACTTCCCGGTGCAGGCGGTCGCGGGTGAACTCGGTCACCAGCTGCTGCCCGAAGCGGATGGCGCTGACGTGGCCGGAGCCGTAGTGCAGCCAGGCCAGCTTTTGCCCGCCGGGCAGCGTCAGGCCGGTCAGGTTGCTCAGGGCATCCCATTCGTAGCCCACCGCGCCGTTAATGCCGGACTCGCTCAGCACGCGCCCGGCGGCGTCGTGGCGGTAAGCGATCTCATCACTTTCGATACCCAGGGCAACGCCTTCGGCGGTTGGCGTACGGCGGATGCGGGTAATCTGGCCGCTCGGGTCGCGGAAATGGCGATTTGCATGAAACAATAATGCTACCGCCATACCCTGATCAATTAAGCTATCTGCACGATAACTATTTTACTTTTTAAACAGCAGATTAAACACAGAAACTTACTTACACATAGTACTGTTTTATGGTCGACTATATAGGTATTATCTATCCCAGCCGTAAAATCGAAGCCTGAGCCAGATATGCACAGAGTCTTTTTTCACACTTCAAGATCTAGTAGCCAGAAACGACGAGATTGGGATTATCATCAATATTTCATTCATATTATGAATATCATCACTGGTAACAAATAAGTAGAATTTATCATTATAAAAAGTCAAATGGTTTATTTTATAACGTGCTTATCTAATGTTCTAAACCTAACAATGCTGTCGACTTTAATATGAAGATTTAAATACAAGCATACGTGATACTCTTATTTTAATATTTATCCATTTAATAACCTCTAAATTTAAAAATAAGCCATAATCATATTGTTAATATGACTTAATTTTGAAATATCATAAATCAACAGTTACATTCATTCCTGCATCAAGGGAAGTCTTACAAATTATCTTGTGAAATTCAGTAAAGCCATTAGTAATTTTATAGATATTGCCGCACTCATTTTGCTCAGCGATCTCAAACTCTTGGATATCATCCTCAGCATGTAGATGTGTTCTATCTCAATAATAAACCCCATGACTTTCACTTCCATTTAGAATAAGATAAAAGTTACCTCCAGGCTCATCACCAATAATTAACTTATCATCAATAAAATCAAGTTCATTTAAAAAATTTTCATTTTGACGAAAAATGTCGTGGTTTGGATTTTTCATATTTATTCCAAAAAGGGCATAAAAGGCGATAACCCCTTCATCGACGCCTTCATACTCTAACTCACAAAAACCCGGAGATTTTACAATAAAGCCATTTTTCAACCTGAGGAAATCTTTATAATCTTCAGGCAAACTGATTATGAATTTTTCCTCCAAAATTTTAATTTCATCTTTATTTGCAGGCTTACCGCATGAAATAGGCATAAGCTTTCCTCACTAAGGTCATGACTTCTTGATCTTAGATACTCCACACTATGGAAAAATTGTCTGTGGTAATAAAAGCCGGAACTTAATGGTTTCCGGCATATTTCATTCATTTATCTAAATCAAAAAACCATTCAATGAAAGAATTAAAGTCTACCCATTGAGGCTTTAATTCCCCCTGTAGGAACTTAGTTAAAGCATCCCCTACATTGATAAATAAAACCTCTCCAGTTTTTTTGTTATAAAAATACCCACCCTCGTTTTGAAAACCATCCAAGGGAATATACTCGTTTGGTATTTTTAATATTTCATGTGTTCTTTTAAGATCAAGTTGGTACGAGGAATTTATAACAAACCAGCAGATCTGATAAATTTCATGATTCCTGCTATGAAAAGTAGCCCCATCCTCAACGCGCAAATAAAATTGAGCAAAATCAGAAGAAAGGTCAATACCTAAAGAAAGCAAAGCATCACTATACTCTTGAGTGATATCATCATACCACCAACCTCGAGATTGACTCATTAGCGTTATTTTATTAGATAACATAATCTCTCAACCACATTTTGTTTTTCGGCTATTTAATTATTCTAGCTCTCCCCCTTCAATATGCTTCACGGCACAGATTAAACCAATCTCATACTAAGGGAATAGGATATACTTATTCAGTAGACCGAACCAACTTTAAATTATAAAAGCCAGGAAAATTTAAAAATCCATCCCGACCTTTAGCTTACTGACTAATATATACGGAAGGTCCCATCAATTGTATATGCGAACACTTCAAATTTAAAAAAATATCTGCCCCCTTTATTATAACTTCACTATGGGGAGTCTTTTTTTGTATTTCTATTTTTGCTGGCATATCCGTAAACATACCTTCTATTTTTAAGAATTTTACTCCACTGCAATTTATACCACACTTATATCTATTATAGCCTTTAACCCATTTTTGGGGAGGATTGTCATGCAATTCATTAACAAGGTCAAAACATATTATTACCGTAGCAACTTCGCGGTCTATTTTAATATCAAAGATGTCGATTTCATTCACTTCAACATCTCTACTGAAAACCTTATTAAACAAAATACTACCTTCGATTTCATTCCAATACATATGACTCTTCTCAAATTTCATGATTGTCTAATGTGCCAGAAACTGAACCTATCCAGGCAATTTCGAATGTTCTTTTTAAAATAGTCTCAGAGGGACATCACCAACACCGTAAGACTCTTGCTCCGGTTTTTTATCAAATCATAAGCATTACCTAAAACGTCCTGGGAGGATGAACCTCCCATTTCAATCATTTTTTATCTGACCATGAGAAACCGAAATCAATATATCCTTCAGCACTTATCACTAGACACCATTTATTTTCTCCATCAAAAAAGTAATGATGCTGAGGGATATTTTTTATTGCCATATCAAGAAATAAAAAAAACTGCTTGGGATTCAACCTGACAGAAAAATCAAGAGACGAGTCATTTATATAGTAAATATCATCACTATTTGAAATCACATCATGAACATCAGTATCATAAATGAATTTATTTATATCTACCAACCAATCCTTATAATCTCCATGTAGTTCTAAAGACCTATGAGCATTGGTCTTTGACCAGTCAATTTTTGAACCAGCCCAACTATAACTATCGGATAACTCATCCGCAATGTGTTCCCAGTCATCCACAATTTCTGGTTGTTCAGGAAGCAAAGATATTTCCTTCCTGATTTCATCATCGAGCGTCATTAAGAGCCTCTCCATGGTTTTGATGGTAAATTAAATAAATATTGAATTTTTGTTACAACGGATTCAGGTGCATCAAACATGAAGTGCTCCCCTTTATCTTTACCGCTAAACACATTGATATGAGCTCCGCTTCGCTCATCATACTCAACTCTAGAACCTGTTTTTCCGTCAATTGTTGTCATCCCGACAGGTTGACCTTTAGTCGAACCAAATTTGCCTGTGTTAACTTTTTCGGCTTTAAAACCTCGCTCTTCTAACCATTTAAGAGCCTTATTTCTGGCCTGTTTATATGAGTCTTTGGATGAACAGGTAGACAATCCCAGCGGATAAATCCACCCCAACGGATTCGGCGCATATTGATAAAGGTTCCACCCGCCATTCAGCCCAATCAGATCCTGCACAATAAATCGCCCGACCTGCGGGTCGTAGTAGCGGAAAAGGTTATAGTACAGTCCCGTTTCACCGTCAGCGTACTGCCGGGCATAGCGAAGCGGCTGATGCGCCATTGCCGTGCGGTTCACAAGCCTTGAGAACCCTTCGCTCTGATGGCGTACCTCGCCAAAGCTGCCGTACTGGCCGCTCCAGCGCACCTTGCCGCATTCGCCGGTTATCATGAAATCGATTGACAGCACGAGGTTGAAAAGAGCTGTAGATACAGCGTGATTTTAAGATAAATATTGACCTTATCTGGGATCGGTATATTCATCCTTTGGTTAAGCGTGTATTCACTATGTCATTCACATAATGTTCAATCGACATATTGTGCTCCCGATTAATCTGAGAAATCAATGCGCTAAGATGCTCTTGCGATTCATGAAGGGTAGTGGCAATAAGATTATCAAAATCGTTCTGAGTAAATCGTTTATGTCCTTTCAACGTCGAGTGCTGAAGCAGAGTGTGCGCGGTCACTTCCAGCACGGCCCGCCGGTAATGATCGGACAGCAGGACGTCAAGATCGGTCTGACTAATATCAAACTCAAAATAAAAGCTGACAAATCCCGATTCAACAGGTAATGAATATATAAGCCTGTCATTTAACTTATTAACATAAGGTTCGTAACCGTCTCCCATCAATCGTTGCATTTATCTTTTCCTTCTTTCGTCATCAATCTGAAGCTATGTAATAATATTCATCAAGCATGTAAATGCAATACCATTCCAAATTGGGCTATTGCACGCATTGCCATTTAACATGCTATTCTTCAGCATTAACATTAAATTATACGTACGCTGAAGCTTACGGTTTTAATCTTGGTTTTCATATCAGAACAATATCAATGATTACCAATAAATATAAACAAATCAAACACAAACCCAGTTATTAAATTTACAAGCATTAAATTAATGACTGACATTAAATAGTTTAATTAGTTACTTTCCTTTAGATTTCGATAACAACAAAATCACTTTTGTGAATTTTATACACTACCTTATTGCTTTCAAAGAAACAATTCCTCTAAAAATTCTGAGAACGAACCAGAAACCAATTCAACTTCCTTATCATCCATCAAAAAAACAAACACTTTCCCTAATGAATCATCAGATTTGAGAGATAGCAGAAAAGAATTCCCCCCGTCATCATATGCAAAAGGAACCATATTCCTCAATTTGCCAAACGACTCAACAAGGTCACGGTAGAGTTGTTCTATAGGCAGGTCACCATATTTTATAGGGTTAAACCCGCCAAGCATAAACGGATTACCATCTTCATTTTTATGAGGATATCCGCCATTATTTTTCAGATAAAAATCAAGAAATGAAGCGGGAAGATGATTATCAAAACTCGTATTGAAAGCATTTATCTCGTATACAGTTAGTTTATTTTCTGAACCAGTAAGACACATAGTAATTTCACCCTAACGCATCTACAGGTGCGTATTTTTGTAAAGGTTCCGCACGTATTAAATTATACAAAGGACTGAGTTCGAAAGTTGGTTTAATGCCCACCTCAAACCACAACAATCGAAGAAATTATTTCTTTCACCATTTCTGATATTGTTCGAAAAAGACACCCAGCGCAGAAATATATAAATTATCACCAGACACCGCCATCAGATATCCTTCCAAAATGCAGTATCGCTCGCCCCTGTTAACTTAATAATTTCCGATATAGAATATGTTTTTAAAACATGCGAACCAACACCTCTGATAAATAGCTCAAAACTATCAGCTATCGATTCCCATCCATCCATAGTATGCTCACTTGTAAGAGCATAAACTTTGCCATCATGATTATTAAGTAAAATAGTATAACGGTCTGATATTGCAACACATATCACACCATCTGGTCTATGCTTGCCAATCCACCAATGGTTAAATTCATCATTGTTAATACTGATTATTTTCTCCAAATAATCACCACCATGGCCGAAAGATATATTCCCCAAAGAGAAGTTATCAATATCATAATTATTGACAAACTTAATAAAATCCTTTGAGAAATTTACACGAAGTTTTTCCTCAGAAAGTTTGATATTGTTTATCAGGCGAAATTCTTTTTTTCAAAATCAAATCATCCATCTCTCCATTAAAAGGAGAGAACTTCTCATGTAATTTAACTTCAATTTCATTTATTGTTAATAACACAATTATTACTCTCAATTCGTATGTCAAACATCGCCATTGCCAACATGAGTACGTCCAGGTGCGAGTATAGCATATATTCCAAATATCGACATGTTAACGTATTATTGTAACTCCTTTATAATTCACATGCTCAGGAAATACGTTAATCTAGGTTTCATCTATTTTCGGTAACTGTTCTACTTCTTTTATTCTATATAACTCGCTTTAACTTAAGGAACCCGATGCATATCAGATTATTGACTCCAAAATTCCTGGCGTTTTCTTATATAACAATTTGAAGTACGTGTTCCTGATATTAACGTTCTGGTATCTATTTAGAATGCATGATGAGGTCCTCCGGTGTAATGAGGATCAACCCGCGTCTGGTATAGATTGTTACCTCTGACTTCAAATCCCCTACATAACCCAATCGGATCCTGTACAGTAAACCGCACAATCTGCGGGTCGTAGTAGAGGATGGATTATTAATTTTATGTTTGTGGTTCAAGAAAGGATTATTTCATATCAAAACCGGGCGAATTTCTCACCCGGCCTTCATTCTTTCTAGCTTAGACAGTTTATTACTAGCGAGTCTAACTCTATCCATGCATCTTCTAATTTAAAAGCCAAATCTGGTTTGTTTTCCACTTTATCAAAACTAGCATACGCATTTCTTATCATTTGAGGTATTGTATATAAATACAAAGCTAATTCTTTATCTATGGATTCATTATTTTTCAAAAGATTAGCAAGCTCTTCTAAACTAGAGACCAATTCATTATACTGTATATCATTGAAAATCATATTAATTCTAACAATATTAACAAAATCATTATCAATTATTTTTTTCTTTACATCATTTAACATAAATGACCTATTAAAATATTAAGGTTTCGTGAAATGCCTTACCAAAATTAAAACTTTTTGGTGCGCCGCATCAGCATTTCGAATAAACGGTGTTTGTAAATTCTCTGCTGATGCCTGGCTTCTGGTGGAGGAAATCCAAGAGTCACGCGAATGCGGAGCACCTGCAATATGTTAGGCCGGTGTTATTTTATGCTAAGCTGTTGTACTTATTTTTTTATCCGCTCACAAACTCTCGCGTTTCCAGGCGTCACCGCTCTTATGACAGTATTACCATTACATAACCCCCACAGAGCAAACCACCCCAGCGGATACAGTGCATACTGAAAAAGATTCCACCCTGCATTCAACCCAAGCGGATCCTGCACAATTAACTGCCCAACCTGTAGGTCTTAGTAGCGGAACAAGTAATTTCTTCTCAGTTTCAAACTACACTTCAAAAGGATACAATGAGATATTTTTTATGGCTGTTGAAAACGAAACAAATTTACTACCACCTGGGTAGGACTCAACATCTAAAAAAATGATCTGACCACCTAGTGAAACAGTTAAAACCCCGTCACTCTCATAAGAGATGACCTGAGAAACAAATAACATTCCATCACCATCCACCTTGATTTCAGGTGTCTCCTGACAAACATCATTAATATTCAAGCCCCATTTAAAAATGTCATCTACATCAAATTCGACATTATAACAACCATTTACTTCCGGTGGTTCACCACACCATACAGCCACTCCATTGCCTAAAGATGAGGTGAACTCTACTTTATTTCCATCAAATTTTACTACTGTTATGTTTGTCATTTTAGTATCGGTACTCTCACAACAAGATTATCAACATTCATGACATTATTTGCAGGATCTAATGTCCATGTTTCTTCATGGTAATGATGTTTAGTAGGTTTACTATTCATTTCATGGTTACCATAACGGATACTTCTCTTACCGTCAGCCGATACGATTCGGTCTGGGTCTGGTAATCCAGTTCTTGGATGGATATTTGTATGGGGGCCGGGGCCAAGGAAATCATCCCAACGATTAAGGGCATCCTCTGGTTTAACTGGCTTAGGAGCATAAGTCTCATTGTGGTACCCCTGCCCTGGAGGATTAGGATTTTTTCCACCAGCATTAGATTCTGTCTTGCATAAACCCAGCGGATCAATCCACCCCAACGGGTTCGGCGCATACTGATAAAGGTTCCACCCACCATTCAACCCAATCGGATCCTGCACAATAAACCGCCCGACCTGCGGGTCGTAGTAGCGGAACAGGTTATAATGCAGCCCCGTTTCACCATCAGCGTACTGCCCGGCATAGCGAAGCGGCTGGTGTGCCATCGCCGTGCGATTCACCGCCCGTGAGAACCCTTCGCTCTGGTGGCGTACCTCGCCAAAGCTGCCGTACTGGCCGCTCCAGCGCACAGCGCCGCGCTCGTCGGTCACCTCAAGCGGCGCGCCGTTCAGGTCGGTATTGACCAGTAAATCTCACAGCTCTTCTGGTCACGAAGGTGATCCACCCGCGCCTGCGGGCTCCAGGCTTCATTCGGGTCGTAAATATAGGTGCTGTACAGCCCGCTTGTCTCCTGCTCCAGCAGCAGGCGTTAGCCCTGCCACAAGAAGCGGGTGTTGGTGGTGCCGTGCGACGTGGTGACGATTTTCCGATTAGAAAACAGTACTTACCAGACTAAAAAAGATTGATGCGGCAGAATTACACTCACATTCTTTGATTATTATTACCAAAGCATGAAAATTAGTACCAGCCTAAGAAACACCAAAAACTGGCACCTAATTTTACATACTTTTTGAAACTAGAACCATTTGGTGATTCTGGCAAGGAAGGATTGACAGGCATCACTTTCAGTTGCAAAAAACTCAACCTCTGTGCGTTTTCCATGTTCACTATAAAAAACACACCATAGCCCTCCATCGAGGATCAAACATAATGTCTCATCCTTAACACCATCAATAGAGTAGCTATTTCTGGGTATGTTTAATTTATTTAACTCACTTTGTAACTCTACTCTATCCACAGGTTTTGCCTTCTGTTTGCTTAATTACTTTCAAATGTCCGGAATCAATATAACTCTGTACAGACTGTTGGAGCTTATATTGAGTGCCCATACCCATTTCACCAAACCAAGGGGCAATTTTACTTTCCTGTACGTTTGGTATTGGCTTCATAACTTCATAAATAGTATAAGGTTTTGCATCAGTTCCTGGAGGCAAAGCACGCATCGGATATGGGGTTCCGACAGGTGATGTATAAGTACCACCCGGATATCCATAACGATCAATTTGTGTTCCTGGTTTCAATAAAGTTATCTTGGTTTCACCATAGGCACCATCATTTGGAGGCCAATAAGTGACCAGGTCTGTGCCACTTAAGCCCCACGGATCAATCCACCCCAACGGGTTCGGCGCATACTGATAAAGGTTCCACCCACCATTCAGCCCAATCGGATCCTGCACAATAAACCGCCCGACCTGCGGGTCGTAGTAGCGGAACAGATTATAGTGCAGCCCCGTTTCACCGTCAGCGTACTGCCCGGCATAGCGCAGCGGCTGGTGTGCCATCGCCGTGCGGTTCATCAACCGTGAGAACCCTTCGCTCTGATGGCGCACCTCGCCAAAGCTGCCGTACTGGCCGCTCCAGCGCACCGCGCCGCGCTCGTCGGTCACTTCCAGCGGGGCGCCGTTCAGGTCGGTACTGAACCAGTAAATCTCACCGCTGCTCTGGTCATGAAGATGGTCCACCCGCGCCAGCGGGCTCCAGGCCTCATTCGGGTCGTAGATATAGGTGCTGCACGGCCCGCTCCCCTGCTGCTCCTGCAGCAGGCGATAGCCCTGCCACAGGAAGCGGGTATTGGTGGTGCCGTGCGCGGTGGTGACGATTTTGCGCGTGCGGCGGCCCAGCGCGTCGTAGTGATAGCGCGCCTCAAACCGCCCTTCCGGCCCGGTTCCCCGGGCGGACACCAGCCGGTTCTCGGCGTCATACGCATAATGCTGCTCGTACAGCCCGATGCGGCGGCTGACCAGGTTGCCCCAGTGGTCGTATTTCATAAACAGCGCCTGCCAGTGCTGCAGGCGGTTATCCGTAACCGGTACCGCATCGTCACTGGCGGCGAGGTTATCCGCGGCGTCATAGCTGAACTGCGCGCGGCTGTGTCCCTGTCGGGCCTCGTAGTGCTTCAGCAGACGCCCTTCGGCGTCGTAGCCGTAGTCCACCTCACCGCGCAGGGTGTCGCTGACGCCGGAAAGCTCACCGCGCGCGGTGTAGCGGTACAGGCGTTCCAGTAGCGCCTGCTCCGGCAGGGTAACGTCCGTGCTCAGTTCGCTGCACTGCAGGGTGCGTCTGCCGAGGCTGTCATACTGGCGGAACTGCTCGCGCGCGCCCTGGGTGCGGCGCACTTCCCGGTGCAGGCGGTCGCGGGTGAACTCGGTCACCAGCTGCTGCCCGAAGCGGATGGCGCTGACGTGGCCGGAGCCGTAGTGCAGCCAGGCCAGCTTTTGCCCGCCGGGCAGCGTCAGGCCGGTCAGGTTGCTCAGGGCATCCCATTCGTAGCCCACCGCGCCGTTAATGCCGGACTCGCTCAGCACGCGCCCGGCGGCGTCGTGGCGGTAAGCGATCTCATCGCTTTCGATACCCAGGGCAACGCCTTCGGCGGTTGGCGTGCGGCGGATGCGGGTAATCTGGCCGCTCAGGTCGCGGAAGTAGCGGTACTCCGCGTGGCGCTGAGTGCGCCCGATCAGCAGCCCGCTGTCGTCATAGCTGAACTGCTGGACGCGACGGGCGATGCCGCCGTCGGCGGCAGGCCGGCCGTTTTCTTCGAGCGCGCAGAGGAACCCTCGCGCGTCCCATTCCATATGGCGCACGGTCTCGTCCGGGCGCGTTTCGCTGAGCGGGCGGCCCACGGCGTCGTAGGTGAAGCGGTATTCCGCCCCGTTGCCGTTATCGAGTCGCAGCAGGTTACCGCGCGGGTCGTAGCGCCACTGGCGCACGCGGCCAATACGGTCGGTGAGGCTGACCGGGAGGCCGAGCGCGTTATAGGCCCAGCTCACCTCGCTTTCCAGCGGGTCGCGCCAGCCCGTGAGCTGGCCGCGTTCGTTCCACACCAGCGACTCGCGGCTGCCGTCCGGATGGATCACGGCGCTGAGCAGCCCGGCACGGCTCCACTCCCGCCGCGTGATATTCCCTTCTGCATCTTCGCTGGCAATCAGTTGCCCGAAGCGGTCGTAGGTGAAGCGGGTGACGCTGCCGGAGCAGTCGGTGCGCTGCGTCAGCAGCCCCTGGTGGTTCCAGGCCAGGCGCACCACGCCGCCGATGGCGTCGGTGATGCTCTCCGGGAGGAATTCTTCATCATCGGGATAGCGATACGCGGTGGTGCTACCGGCCGGATCCGTCTCCGACAGCAGGCGACCGCGAAGGTCGTACATGGCCTGCGATGAGGTACCGTCCGGGTAAACCGTGCGGGTGATGCGGTCGGTCAGGCGATGCCAGTGATACTCCGTGCGGCGGCCCGCCGGGTCCGTCTCGCTGGTCATGCGGCCGTATTTGTCCCACGTGCTGCGGCGCATCGCCCCGCCCGGCAGAATGACGTGGCAGAGCTCGCCGTCGCGGTAGACAAACGTCGTCTGGCGACCGTCGTAATCCGTGAAGCGCGCGATGTTGTCGTCGTCATCCACCAGCCAGTGCGCCTGCGCGCCGTCTTCGCGGGTCGCGCGGCGGGTGCCGTTCTCAAAATCGTATTCGAACGTCAGCCGTTCGCCGCCGCTATGGCGGAAGCCGACCACGCGCGGCAGGCCGTCAATCTCCCGCCAGCGGTATTCGCTCAGCAGGCCGTTGGCGTCCTCATGAGCGCTCATCAGCCCGTCCTGCCAGCTGAAGCGTCGGCGCACGCTACCGCCCCGGCCGGTCACGGAGACCAGCTGGCGCTGTTCATCATAAGCGTAACTGACCAGGCAGATCTCGTCATCCAGCCAGGCGCCAACGAGCCTGTCGCGGTCGTAGCGGCAGACCACGCGCTGGCCCGCACAGTCGGTCAGGGCATGCAGGGTATTATCCGCATTCCACTCAAAGAGGATATCGTTGCCGCAGGGTTCGGAGAGGCGCTGGAGCAGCGACGGGGCAGCATCCCGCAGCGGCGCATAGTGCCAGCGCTCGCCGCTGACGTCATACACCGACCAGCTGTCGTCCTGGTGATGTTCAAGCCAGTTTTTTTCGCTTTCGCAGTAGGAGCGCATCCCTTTCGGGACCTTCGGGAAGGCGACGTAATCGCCGGACGGTGCGCGCCACACCAGGCCGTCCTGATAAGGCTCCAGGCGGCTTTCCCAGAACAGGCTCCATCCGCGGCCCAACACGCTGTCGCCGGGATTGCCGCTGCGCCAGTAGCGCTGCCAACGCACCGGAAGACGGGAAGGCAGGACGAAGTCCAGCTCATCATCCCCGCTGAGAAACTTCTGTCCGCTGACGATATCCACCGGGCGGGCGATGATCCCCGCGGCCGCCACGCCGGTCATCAGCGTGCCGGCGCGACAGGCGATACGGGCCAGCTTGTTGATGCCGGGGATTTTGCCCAGCAGCTTAGAGAGCGCCCCGACTTTGCCAGCGGCGCCGCCCCAGCCACCGAGAAGCCCGGCGAACAGCAGGGTAAGATCGGAGACCTTATAGAGCCACTCGGGCACTTCAGACTGAATGGGGAGGGTTTGCTGCGGATCGCCGCCGATAATGACGTTGTCCGAACCGGTCATCACCTTCGCGTCGCAGGTGGTGCGATCCCCGATGCGTGACGCAGGCTGGCTGTTAATGGAGACTCGCTTAGAGCCTTCGGCCATCTGCTGCGAGCCGTCGTCAGAACAGTCGACGGTGCTATCGGTGGCAAGCGCGGCGGGTTTACCGTTGATAAACACGTTGGGCGAGCCGGAGGTGATGACGCCTTTCTTCGTCATGCTGGATGCCCCGGCGTCGGCGATGCTGTCCCTGGCGGCAGTCGCCAGCTCCCCGGTGTAATACCCCACGGCCAGACTGGCGCCGACAAGCAGGACGCCCACGCCAAGACAGGATGCGCCGAGACCGGCAATAAACATGGCCCCCGCCAGAATGCCCCCGGCGGCGGCAATCAGGCCACCGACAATCGTTCCGGCAATCATCCCGGCCAGCGCACCGGAGTGGCCGATATCATCACCAACGCGTGCTGCTTCAAACATAACAACGGTCCCTGAAGTTAATGGTGGAAGCGGAAGCTCCTGAGAAGATCGCCAAACAGCGCGCCGTCGGCATCGCCCAGCGCACGGGTGCAGGTCATAGTGAACACCAGGATTTTATCGCCGTCGACGTTAAACACGGCCTGCTGCTGCCAGATGCGTTTCCCGTCGCGCAGGTAGCTGGCATGGACGGTTTCACCCTGTAAAAGGCTGTCGCCCAGCGTAGCGGCGCTGCGCTCACCCTGCTTCCAGCCCTTGATGTGCTTTGCCATCAGGGCGAGCTGGCGATCGATATACGCGGCAAGCGCTTCGCCGGGGTTGAGGGCATCGCGGGAAATGTTGAACGCGGGCGCATCCGCTGCAGGCGGCGCGAAGACATTGACGGTACGGTCCTGATAGCCCTCAGGAAAAGCAATCATTCCTTCATTAAACAGGCACTGCGAAGATGGTTCTGACATTGAGCGGGTCCCACCACATTTTTTCAGAAGCGGTAAGTTTCGCATATGTGTTTAAGGCTGACTATCCCCAGATTATTGCTCCACCGTCACGCTCGCCGAACGGAAAAACAGCGGCCGTTAGCCCGGCCCCTCGCTCCCCGCCGCCAGCAGCGGTACCACCACGTCGCTGATGGGCACCGCAATACCATGCTTGCGGCCATAGCGCTGGATCACGCCGTTACGAATATCCCACTCCATCGGGCGTTCGGCCTGACGGTCGGCAAGGATTGACGTGCCTAAATCCTCGGGCGCGCGCTGGAAGTTCGCCAGAATCTCCTGGGCCACCGCATCGTCCAGCTTCGCCCCTTCGGCGCGGGCGACGGCAAGTCCCTCGTGCAGATAGGCCAGGGCCAGCTCGCTGATATCCTCGCGTCTGAACATCCCGGCGCGGCGGTTGGCCAGCACCATCAGCCCGGCGACCGCGTTTTGCAGCAGCTTGCGCCAGGCGACGGTGGTGAAATCTGTCGAGAGCTCAACATCACAGCGCGTCCCGCGAAGCGCCTCGACCACCCGCTGCACCTGCGGCACATCCGGTAGTGTCAGACGCGGTTTTGCCCGCAGCCAGACGGAGGCGTCCGGCTCGCGCTGCGCCGGGAACCAGACCACCGACGGCAGCACCGTTGCGCCGTTGACCAAAGGCGCAAGCTGGGCTTTCTGCTCCACGCCGTTTTGCAGCGCGCAGACCACGGTGTTTTCATCGCACAGGGCGCGCAGCCACCCGGCGCTGTCGGCATTTTGCGTCGTTTTTACCGCCACAAAAACGAGGTCTACGGGGCGCGTAATGACGGTGGGATCGGTGAGTACCGGACCGGGCACCACAGTTTCATCCTCATCGTGACGCAGGCGTAATACCGGATGCGCGGTGCGACCGCACAGCAGCGGCGTACGGCCCGCGTCATGCAGCACCGCGGCAACGGTGGTGCCAATCGCACCGGGACCAATCAGCGCAATGGTTGGATAGTCAGACATGGGTCACTCCCCTTTTGCTAAGCCTGCTATCAGTTATACCACCCTGAAAAGAGCGCGCCACGCCCATTGTCTATACTCAACACATAACAGACAACGGAGTGCGCCATGCCCTTACCCGATTTCAAGTCCTCTGAACCTTATACCCTCGGCATTGAGCTCGAACTCCAGGTGGTTAACCCGCCGGGTTACGATCTGAGCCAGGACTCCTCTGCCCTCATCGCCGCCGTCAAAGACGACATCAAAGGGGGCGAAGTCAAACACGACATCACCGAAAGCATGCTCGAAATCGCCACCGGTGTCTGCCAGACCATCGACCAGGCGGCGGCGCAGCTCTCCGTGATGCAGCAGAGCATCCTGCGGGCGGCGTCGGAGCAGCACATCCAGATCTGCGGCGGCGGAACGCACCCGTTCCAGAAATGGCAGCGGCAGGAGGTGTGTGACGACGAGCGCTATAACGTCACGCTGGAGCGCTTTGGCTATCTGATTTTGCAGGCAACGGTGTTCGGCCAGCACGTGCACGTGGGATGCCGAAACGGGGACGACGCGATTTACCTGCTGCACGGCCTGTCGCGCTTCGTACCGCACTTTATCGCCCTCGCCGCGTCGTCGCCTTATATGCAGGGCACGGACACCAAGTTTTCCTCGTCGCGGCTCAACATATTTTCCGGGTTCCCGGATAACGGCCAGATGCCGTGGGTCAACAGCTGGCAGGAGTTCGAGGGGCTGTTCCGCCGCCTGAGTTCCACCAGCATGATCGACAGCATTAAGGATCTGCACTGGGACATCCGCCCCAGCCCGCACTTTGGCACCGTAGAGGTGCGGGTGATGGATACGCCGCTGACGCTCGGTCACGCCATTAACATCGCCGGGCTTATTCAGGCGACGTCGCACTGGCTGCTGACTGCGCGGCCCTATAAGCATCAGGAACGGGATTTTCTGCTATACCGCTTTAACCGTTTTCAGGCCTGTCGCTACGGGCTGGAAGGCATTCTGACCGACGTGCATACCGGCGAGCACAAAACCGTGGCGGAAGATATCGCCTGGCTGCTGGAGCAGGTTGCACCGTCGGCCGAGAAACTCGGCGCGACGAGCGCCATCAAGGAAATTGCCCTGCTGTTAAAGCAGGGCAAGAGCGAGGCGCAGCGCATGCGGGACTTTATCGCCGATGGCGGCTCGCTGATTTCTCTGGTGCAGAAGCACTGTGAGCTGTGGGCGACGAGTCCGTAAGGCCGTGCCCCCATTCGCGAAGGCGCTGGAACAGCACGAACAGCGCCGGGATGAACACTATCCCCACCACGGTGGCTACCAGCATGCCGCTAAACACCGTGGTGCCAATGATACGACGGCTCTGGGCACCCGCCCCGGTCGCCAGCATCATCGGCAGGACGCCTATGATGAACGACACGGCGGTCATCATTACCGCGCGGAAGCGGCGTGATGCCCCTTCCCGCGCGGCATCGACAATCGCCATTCCGTCCATACGACGGGCGCGGGCAAACTCCACGATAAGAATTGCGTTCTTGGCGGCGAGGGCTATCAATAGCACCAGACCAATCTGCACGTACACGTCGTTGGCATAGCCTGCCAGCCACAGCCAGACCAGCGCTCCGCCGATGGCGAACAGCACCGAGAGCATCACGCTCGCCGGCAGCGTCCAGCTCTCATACTGGGCGACGAGGAACAGCCACGCCATCACCACCGCCGCCAGCACAATCCATATCGCCTGATTCCCGGTCTGCTGCTCCTGATACGACATGCCGCTCCAGGCGTAGTCGTACCCGGCTGGCAGGTTTTCCGCCAGAATCTCGCCCATCGCCGCCATTGCGGTGCTGCTGCTCACCCCTTCCGCTGCCGAGCCGCTCACCGATACCGACGGGAACTGGTTGTACTGCTGAATAAATGGCGCGCCGACGGTCGGCGTGATGGTGACGAGGTTGCTCAGACGCACCCGCTCGCCGCTGTTGCTGCGCACGAACAGCTCGCTGATTTGCTCCGCGCGCTCGCGCCACTGCATTTCGTTCTGCATCACCACGTGGTAGACGCGGTTGTTGACGCTGAAATCCCCGGCGCGCGTGCCGCCAAAGGCGGTTTGCAGGCTGCTGAAGATGCGTGACACCGGCACGTCGAGGCGGGCCGCGCGCTCGCGGTCAACGGTGAGCGTCATCTGCGGCACGTTGCTGCTCCAGGTGGTGAACACGCGGCTCAGATGCGGGTGCTGGTTGGCTTTCGCCAGCACCTCGCGAGTTACGCGCTCCAGCTCCGCCGGGCTCTGCCCCGCCTGTGCCTGAATGCGCAGGTCGAAGCCGGAGGCGTTGCCCAGCCCCGGCAGCGTCGGCGGTGCAAAGGTCATGATGGTGGCTTCCGGCAGGGCCAGCAGCTGGCGCTGAAGGGTGCCCATCACCTCATCCAGCGGCGGACGCTCGCTCCAGTCTTTGAGCATGATGGAGATAAACCCGCCGTTCGATGCGCTGGTGCCGTTGAGGATGTTAAACCCGGAGACCTGAATCACGTCTTCCACCGCCGGGTTTTTAGCGATCAGCTCGCGCGCGGTGGTCATCACCGCTTCGGTACGCTCCAGCGAGGCTGCCTCCGGCAGCTGGACGCTGGCGAAGAAGTAGCCCTGATCCTCCTGGGGCAGGAAGCCCTTTGGCATCGACATAAAGCTGAATACCACCACCGCCGCCGCGCCTGCGGTGGCCAGCAGCGCCAGCCACGGACGGAGGTTGAACACGCTCACGATCCGGGTGTAAAGCGTGCGCGTGGCGTCCAGCCCGCGGTTGAACCCACGGAAAACGGCGGCGGGCTGTGCCGGACGCGGGCGCAGCAGCATCGCGCAGAGCGCGGGCGTCAGGGTCAGCGCCACGAGGCTTGAGAGCGTGACGGCGGTCGAGAGCGTCACCGCGAACTGGCGGTACAGCTCGCCCACGATCCCCGGCAGGAGCGCCACCGGTACAAACACCGCCAGCAGCACCAGCGTGGTGGCAATCACCGGCCCGGCAATCTGACGCAGCGCCAGCGCGGTCGCCGCCGTGCGGCTCTGCCCTTCCGCCATCAGCGTTTCGACACTCTCCACTACCACGATGGCGTCATCCACCACCATGGTCAGCGCCAGAATGATGGCGAACAGACTGAGCGTGTTCGCGGAGTAGCCGAGCGCGTAGAGCACCGCAAAGGTGCCCACCAGCGACACCGGAATGGCAAGGGCGACAATCAGCGTCGCGCGCCAGCTTTGCAGGAACAGGGACACCACGACCACCACCGCCAGCATCGTCAGCGCCAGCGAGACGCCAATCTCTTTGATGGTAGCGGCCACAAACGAGGTGGTGTCGAATTTGACTTCATAGACCAGATCGTCCGGGAAGCGCGTGGATAACCGTTCCAGCTCCGCGCGCACCGCATCGGCAACGCGCAGGGCGTTAGCGGACGGCGTCGGGTAGATGCCAAGGTAGGCGGAGTCATGCCCGTTCAGCTGCGCGCCCGAGCTGTAGCTGCGCGAGCCAAGCTCAATGGTGGCGACGTCCTTCAGGCGCACCAGCTGCCCCATCTCCCCGGTGCGGATAATGATGTTGGCAAAGTCGTCGGCCTGGTTTAAGCGCCCCAGCCCGTTGATGGTTAGCGTCTGCTGCTGGCCGTTAAACACCGGCGGCGTGCCGACCTGGCCTGCCGCCCCCTGCACGTTCTGCTCGCGCAGCGCCTGCGCCACGTCATCGCTGGTCACGTTCAGGGCATTCATGCGGTCCGGACGCAGCCAGATGCGCATGCTGTAGTCGCGCGCGCCAAACATCTGTACCTGCCCGACGCCCGGCAGACGCGACAGCGCCTCGCGCACCTGGGTGCTGGCGTAGTTGCTGACGAACAGCGGCGTGTGGGTGTTATTTGGTGAGTAAAGGCTTACCCCCATCATCAGGTTGGTGGCGCGCTTGCGCACCTGCACGCCGTTTTGCTGCGCCTCGGTCGGCAGCTGCGCCACGGCCTGCGCCACGCGGTTCTGCACGTCGATGGCGGCGAGATCCGGATCGGTGCCCGCCGCAAAGGTGATGTTCAGGCTGTAAGAGCCCTCATCCGAACTGGTGGACTCCATATAGAGCATATGATCCACCCCGTTCAGCTGCGTCTCCAGCGGCGTGGCGATGGCCTCCGCCACGTCAGCCGAGCTGGCGCCCGGCCATGACGCTGACACATTCACGACCGGCGGTGTGATCTGCGGGTACTGCTCCACCGGAATAATCCTCAGCGCGATGGCCCCCAGCAGGGTGATGACCAGCGCAATCACCATCGCAAAGCGCGGGCGTTTGATGAAAAACGTCAGCATGATGGCTCCTTAATTCAGTATCTGAACGGCAGCGCCAGGCTGCACGCGCTGCGCACCGTCAGTAATTGCTCGCTCACCGGGCTTAACGCCGGAGGCAATCTGGAACTGCTGGCCCATCTGCCCGGCGACCTTCAGCGGACGCATTTCGGCTTTATCCTCGGCGTTAACCACCCAGGCGAAGAACCCGTCGCCATTCTGCTGTACGGCAGCGGCGGGCAGGGTCAGGACAGGCTGCTCGCTTGCCGGACGCAGGTAGACGTTCACATTGCCGCCGGGCAGCAGCTGATGGCGCGGGTTGGCGAACTCGGCGCGCAGCATCACGCTGGCGGTACGCGGGTCGACGCGGTTGTCCACGGAGGTGAGTTCCCCGCTGACGCGCTGGCCGTTGCTGTCAATCAGCGCCTGCCAGGCCTGTTTCATGGCGCTGATATCCGCATGCTGTCCGGCTTTGGTGGCAAACGCGCCCTCTTCCAGCGCAAAGGCGATGCGGATCGGATCGAGCTGGACCACCTCCACCAGCACACCGCTGGCAGGATCCACCAGGCTGCCGACGTGAAAGTTGCTGTGCCCCACGCGTCCGTCAATCGGTGAGGTAATGCGCGTGTAGTTGAGGGTGACGCTGCGGGTGTCGAGACGGGCTTTCGCCTGCTCCAGCGCGGCGCTCGCTACGTCGCGCTGCATGCGGGCGTTGTCCACATCGTGGCGGCTGATGGCGTTGCTGCTGCCCAGGCTTTCGAAGCGGGACAGCTGCTGTTGCGCCTGACGCAGCGTGGCTTCGGCGCTTTTCACTTCGGCCTGCGCCAGGCGCAGGGCGGCGCGCGGCTCGGCGTCGTCCAGCTCGAACAACACGTCACCTTTTTTCACGTACTGGCCGTCTCGAAAGTGGATTTTGGAGATGACGCCTTCCGTACGCGCGCGCAGTTCAACGGTGTGAATCGCTTCGATGCGACCCGGGATCTGACGTTCGGCGGCGTGGGCGGTTTGCTCCACGGTGGCGACACGCACGGGAATGACTGCGGCGAATGCGGGCGGCAGGGTAGCGGCGAGGAGTATGAGCAGGAGCGGGAATTTCATGGGAGTACCTCAGTATTTTCCCCTCACCCTAACCCTCTCCCCAAAGGGGAGAGGGAACTTGAACACCCTCTCCCCTTTGGGGAGAGGGCAGGGTGAGGGGTAAGGTTTTAGTTATGCAGCCTTACGGAACCTGCGGGTCAGTCGCTTCTCGATTTCGACGACGAAGAACATCACCCCCGCCACCGCCAGCGTCACGAACCAGTAGCGCAGCGGCAGTGCTTCGGTGCCGAACAGCATCTGCATAAACGGCAGGTAGATGATCGCCGCCTGGAGCAGGAACAGTACGCCCGTTACCAGCCAGATCCCTTTGTTCGCCAGCAGGCCGCGGTTCAGGGAGAACCCTTCGGTGTTGCGGCAGTTAATCATGTACACCCACTGGGCGCAGACCAGCATCTGGAGCAGCACGGTGCGGATGAACTCCGCGCTGTGCCCGCGCGGGGCCAGCCAGGCTTCCAGCGCAAAGGCGGCGATGGCAATCATGGTGCCGACGAAAGCCACGCGCCATACGGCGTAGGCGTCCATCACGTGCTGCCCGGTCTGACGCGGTGGGCGGCGCATTATGTTGCGCTCGGCGGCCTCGAAGGCCAGGCCGAAGGAGAGCGTGGCGGAGGTCGCCATGTTCATCCACAGGATCAGTACCGGCGTCAGCGGAATGATGTTCCCCGCCAGCAGCGCAATCACAATCAGTAGTCCCTGCGCCAGGTTGGTCGGCATGATGAACAGAATGGTCTTCTTCAGGTTGTCGTAAACGCGACGCCCCTCTTTCACCGCGCTGGCGATGGTGGCGAAGTTATCGTCCGTCAGGACCATGTCCGCCGCCTCTTTGGTGACTTCCGTGCCTTTGATGCCCATCGCAATACCCACATCCGCCTGACGCAGCGCTGGCGCATCGTTCACGCCGTCACCGGTCATACCGACGATTTCGCCTTTGTCCTGTAACGCTTTCACCAGGCGCAGCTTATGCTCCGGGCTGGTACGGGCGAAGATGTCATACTTCACCGCCGCTTCGGCCAGCTCCGCGTCGTCCATCTTCTCCAGCTCATAGCCGGTGACCGCCTGCTCGCTGTTAGTGATCCCCAGCATCTGGCCTATGCTCATCGCCGTCTGCGGGTGATCCCCGGTGATCATCTTCACGCGGATCCCCGCCTGCTGGCAGGCGTTAATCGCCTCAATCGCTTCCGGACGCGGCGGATCCATCATCCCGGCAATGCCGAGGAAGATCAGGCCGTGGCTCAGGTCGTCGTGAGTCAGTGCCTGCTCACCGTTCGCTGGCCTGAACGCCGCGGCGACCATGCGCAGCCCCTGACGCGCATAGCGCTCCATCTCCGTTTCCCAGTACGCGCGGTCAAAGGCTTGCGCACCGTTGCGGGTCTGCTGCTGCTCACACAGGGCGAAAATCACGTCCGGCGCGCCGGTGATCAAAATCTGCTCCTCACCGCCAATCTGGTAGTGGGTGCTCATGTACTTGTACTGCGAGTCGAACGGGATCTTGTTGACCAGGGTGGTCTCGACCGGTGCGAGTTGGGCTTTTGCCGCCAGCACCTTCAGCGCGCCCTCGGTCGGGCCGCCGGTGATGCCCCACAGGCCGCGCTCGTCCTGAATCAGCTGGCTGTCGTTACACAGGTCGATGGTGCGCAGGTACTGCTCCAGCACGGTGCCCGGCTGGATCTGCACCGGCTCGTCGCTGCCTTCGAGGTAGAGGTTGCCCACCGGCTCGTAGCTGTTGCCGTCCACGCGATAGCACGTATCGGCGGTAATGATGGCTTTCACCGTCATCTCGTTCATGGTCAGGGTGCCGGTTTTATCCGAGCAGACCACGGTCATCGCGCCCAGGGTTTCAACCGTCGGCAGCTTGCGGATAATCGCCCGCTTACGCGCCATCGCCTGTACGCCCAGGGAGAGGATAATGGAGATAATCGCCGGCAGACCTTCCGGCACGGAGGCTACCGCCAGGCTAATCAGGGAGAGCAGCAGCTCGCCCATCGGGATCTCGCGGAACACCAGGCTGAAGACAAACAGCGCGGCCATCATCGCCAGAATGATGGCGAAAATCGCTTTGCCCAGCTTGTCCATCTGCACCAGCAGCGGGGTGCGGTGCTTTTCAATGCCCGCCATCATCTGGTTGATGTGGCCGAGCTCCGTATCCTTACCGGTCGCGGTGACCAGGCCAACGCCACCGCCCGCGCTTACGGTCGTCCCGGAGAAGACCATATTGGTGCGGTCGCCCAGCGGCAATTCACCGCTCAGCGGATTAATGTGTTTATCCACCACGGTGGATTCGCCGGTCAGAATTGCCTCTTCCACGCGTAAATTATGCGCTTCTATTAAGCGCATATCCGCCGGAATACGATCTCCTGCGCGCAACACAATAATATCGCCCGGGACGATTTCCGTCGTCGGGATGGTTTCATGGTTACCATTACGAATAACGCGCGCCTCGCTGGAGAGCATATTGCGAATACTCTTCAGGGATTTTTCTGCGTTACTTTCCTGAATGTGGCCAATTAAGGCATTGATTACCGCCACGCCCAGGATAACCAGCGTATCAACCCAGTGTCCCATTACAGCCGTTAATACGGCGGCCGCCAGCAGGACGTAAATCAGGACATCGTTAAAATGCGCGAGAAAACGCAGCCAGCCCGGCTTGCCTTTTTTCTCCGGCAGCGCGTTCGGGCCATGCTTCTGCAAACGTGCCTGCGCCTCGGTGCGGTCCAGTCCATTCGCCTGGCTCTGCGCCTGAGCAAGCACCTGCTCTACGGTCTGCTGGTACGCCTGCCCGCCTGCGGGTGGCATATTCTGCGAGAAATTTTTTTTGGTCATGGTATTTTTCCTTCAATATCCGGTGGACGGAAGCCGGAATTCCTTTCTGGCTTTAAATAATTCATTTTTAAGTCTTGCGGGTTAAATTGATCTACCGCAATATATTGACTACCCGGTTATTCAAAACTGATTAAAATTATTTCGACGCGTTGATTTTTACAAAATATTTCTAAACCAACACTAAACGAGGAGGAAGCATGCTTGGTATTTATCGCGGGCGGCGCCTGGCGTTATACATTGTCGCAGCCATTGTTATTGCGACGTTAATTGGATATAGCACCTATAGCTTTGTAAAATTATTTTCGTGAAAAAGACGTTTATTTACATTACGCGATATTAATTTAATCGCCCCGGAAATATTATCTATTTCCCGTTATTAACTCGCAGAATAACGGTGGCCTTTCACTCAATTTTGCCAGTGGGGATGATATTGCTTTACGTTTCAGGATGCCGGACAATGACATTTTTAACTCACGATTAACATTACGATGAAACACCCGTTAGAATCGCTGCTCACCGCAGGGGGCATTTTGCTGATGGCCCTGCTCTCCTGTCTGCTGTTACCTGCGCCGTCGCTGGGTCTGGTGCTGGCGCAGAAACTGGTTCAGAGCTTTCATATGGTCGATCTGAATCAGCTGTACACCATTCTGTTCTGTCTGTGGTTTTTGGTGCTCGGCGCCATCGAATTCTTTATCCTGCGTTTCATCTGGCGCCGCTGGTTTTCACTGGCGTCGTAAGCCAGTAAGATCGCGCATCCCGTGGATCAGTGCTTCACACCAGGCCGCGTAGTCGTGGCCGCTGGATGAGGGGTGGAAGCTGACGCGATAGCCTTTTTCCTTCAGCACCTGTTCAAAATCCTGCGTGGTGCGATAAATGCCGCCGCCCGGCCCCGTGGTTTCAAACTTTCCGGCCTGTAACCAGAAGCGCACCGGATACGGCGGCGACTGCTGGTACTGACGCGTCAGCCAGCCGGGGGCGTCACCTTTCGGCGCCCACCAGTAGGAGCCGGAAAGGCTCAGCACGTTGCCAAACAGGCGCGGATAGCGCAGCGCCACCCATGACGAGGCAATTCCCCCATAGCTCGACCCCGCCAGCACCGTTTTCTGCCGCTGCATCGCGATGCCCTGCCCGCGCAGCCACGGCAGCAGCTCGTGCGCCATAAAGTCAGCAAATTCCGGGTTCGGCGGCAGCTCGTTGCCGCGACGGGCGTGATCGAGGCTGTCGATAAACACCACGTTAATCGGTGGCAGGTGATGCCGGGCAATCAGACCGTCCAGCACGTTGGCAAAATGGTATTCGTCCTGATAAATCTGCCCGTCGAACAGAATTAACGTCCAGCGTGCGGGCTGTGCGCCGCGCGGTTTGTAGATCATCACGTCGCGGGCGTTGCCGAGGATGTGGCTGGAAAAACTCTGACGGCTCAACGTCCCGTGCACCAGCGGCTTTGCCATGGCCTGAACGGAGCAGTAGCGCGCCGGGCTGAGATCGAGCAGCGAGTAACGGTTCCATCGATCCGCCTTCTGCTCCCCAAAGGTGTTCGGGTTAAGCGGATCGGCCTGTGCGCTCACCAGGATGGCACGGCGTTGATCGCGGGCAGAGCCTTCAACGATCGGCACATCGGGGGCGAGCTTATATTGCATCACCGTATCAGCGGGGACCACGTAGCTGCGGAACCAGACGTCGCTGTTGCCCAGGCGGAACAGCGGATCGTGATCCCCCGCCGGAGAGCCGAGAATGAAGACGTTATCCCGCGCGCCGCGCCACAGAAAGGTCACGCGCTTATGGTTCGCATCTACCGGTTCCACCATTGGCGTTCCCTGTCGACGCTGCGCCTGCCAGAACGCCTCGGTACTTCCACCGGCAGAAATGACGTTTGCCAGCGCCTTTAGCGTCGGGCTTACTGGCGCCAGCATCTGCACGCGTGGTAATGGAGAGGTCTCTTTCATCCGCCACTGAAAACGCCACGGCTTACCGGCTTCGCCGTGTAGCACCAGCGAGGTGTTCTGTTTCACCGGCAGGGCAAACAGCAGCGTGTGTTCCCCGTCCGCAGGACCATTTTCGATCAGCGTGCGGATGCGGCGGTTTTGCCCATCCAGCAGGCGCGCATCCGTCACGCCATTCAGCGTGGCGGAAACGTAATTTTCACCCAGTTCAGGCAGGGAGAAGCAGACTTCGCCGCTGGCATCAAACTTTCCCTGAACATCGCCCTGCCGGGACGACTGCTCGCACGTTGCCGCCACGGCGGGCAGCGCGCCGATCCCCAACAGCAACCCACTCCATACCCTCTTCATTACCGCTTGTTCCCCAACGAAATTTGTTAACAACGCTAATGCAAATGGTAATAATTTGCAATATCATCAACGGCGATTTACCGGTGTTTTTATGGCGATAGCAACCAAGGACGCTCAATAAAAATGTTTAAAAATAATAAGATAATGTATCTCTGGCTGATGAGTCTGGCGACGACCAGCGTCGCGGCTCAGGCAGAAACGAAAGAAGAAACGATTACGGTGACGCAGGGCGTGAGTGAAGAGCCCACTGCGCCCGTAAAAGGCATTGTGGCGACGAAAACGCTCTCCGCCACCAAGACCAGCGCGGAGATTGTGAAGACGCCGCAGTCGGTATCGGTGATCACCCGCGATCAAATGAACATGCAGGACGTCACATCCGTTTCGCAGGCACTGCGCTACTCGGCGGGCGTGTTTACCGAATACCGGGGCTCGTCTAACCGTAACGACGAGGTGTTTGTGCGCGGCTTTAGCTACGTGCCAAAATTCCTCGACGGCTTAAGCTTTGGCGCAACGGCCTCATCACAGACGGGCACAGTTGACCCGTGGCTGCTGGAGCGCGTGGAGCTGGTGCGCGGCCCGGCGTCGGTCCTGTTTGGTCAGGTGAATCCTGGCGGGTTAATCAGCATGACCAGCAAGCGCCCGACGGCGGAGGCCATTCACAACGTGCAGTTCCGCACCGGCAATAACGATCTCGCCGAAGGTGCGTTTGATTTCGGCGGCAGGCTGAGCGACGACGGCCGCGTACTGTATCGCGTGAACGGTATCGCCCGTACGCAGCATAATCAGGTGGACGATTATAAAGAGACGCGGATGGCGATCGCCCCGGCGATCACCTGGTACCCGAACGATCAGACCCGCTTTACGCTGCTGACCAGCTACCAGAAAGATCCGGATGCCGGATACCGCAACTTCCTGCCCGCGTATGGCACGGTGAAAAGCGTCGACGGGAAGTACATCCCGCGCGACTTTAACGTCAGCGATCCGAATTACAATCAGTCCTGGCGCGAGCAGACGATGATTGGCTACGAGCTGGAACACCAGTTCGCCGACAACCTCACCTTCCGCCAGAACGCCCGTTACGCCACCATCAAGCAGAAATACCGTTATCTGGTTTACGCCAACAGCGCGGCCAACAGCACGGTGTTGACCCGTCGCGCCCAGCGTGAAGAGCGCACGACCAATGAATTTGGCCTCGATAACCAGCTGGAATATCTGCTGGAGACCGGGAGCGTCAGCCATACCCTGCTCGGCGGGTTTGATTACAAGACAAGCAAGGATAAACAGCTGCTGGCGCGCGGGAGCGGCTCACAGTATGACCTCGACTGGACAACCCCGGTTTACGGCGTGAACGTGGATGAAAGCACCTTCAAAACGGCCTCCGACGAGCAGCAAAATCTCGACCAGATGGGGCTGTATCTTCAGGATCAGATGAGCTGGAACAACTGGGAGTGGCTGGTTTCCGGGCGCTACGACTGGAGCGAAGTGCGTACCAACGACTTCACCGATAATAGCTTTACGCAGCAGAACGACAGCAAATTTACCTGGCGCACTGGCCTGCTGTACGCGTTCGATTTTGGTCTCTCGCCGTACATCAGCTACAGCACGTCGTTTGAGCCGAACCTGCAAACCAACCGTGCGCCGGGCGTCGCGCCATTCAGGCCTACTACCGGGGAGCAGACCGAGATTGGCCTGAAATATCAGCCGGTCGACACCACGCTGATGACTCTCGCGCTGTACGATTTAACTCAGGACAACGTAGCGACCTATAACAGCGCTGAAGGCTGGTTCGAAAATGCGGGCAAGGTGCGTTCGAAAGGCGCTGAAGCGGAAATCCACGCCACGCTGATGGATAACATCAACCTGATTGGCTCCTACACTTACACCGATGCAAAAACCGAAAGCACCACGGTGGCGGGAACAGAAGGCAAAACGCCTGCGCGCATTCCAGCGCATATGGCATCGGCGTTTGCCAGCTATACCGTTCCGGGAGGGGCGCTCAAGAGCCTGACCGCTGGCGTGGGGATGCGCTACATCGGCACCAGCTACGGCGATGCGAAGAACACCTTTAAGGTGCCATCGGTGGATCTGTATGACGCGATGCTGCGCTACGATCTGGGCGAGATGAACCGCAGCCTGAAAGGGGCAAGCGTGCAGTTCAACGTCAATAACGTGGCGGACACGAAGTATGTGGCGTCATGCGCAAGCGATACGGCGTGCTTCTACGGGATTGGCCGGACGGTGACGGCGACGGTGAATTATCGGTGGTAAGTGATTTGTAGGCCCGGTAAGCGCAGCGCCACCGGGCAATTACGGGCACCGAGCCCACAAAAAAGCCGGGTGGCGGCTACGCCTTACCCGGCCTACACGCGACATGTTAATGTGTCTGGCTATGGTTCTCTTTGCGGTACGCCCCGGGCGGCTGGTTAAAGGTGCGGGTAAAGATGCGGGTAAACGTCTGCTGCGAGTCAAACCCGTAGCGCAGGCAGATATCGTACACGCGCTCGTCTGACTCACGCAGATCGCGCGCCGCCATCAGCAGCTTGCGTTCGCGGATGTAGCGCCCCAGACTTTCGCCTTTGTACTGCATAAACAGCCGCTGTAAATGCCATTTTGAGTAACCCGCGTGGCGGGCAATCTCTTCGATGCGTAACGGCTGGTGTAGGTTGTCATCGATCCATTCGACAATCGTATCAATGACCTGAGCGGAAATCGTCATACTGCTCTCCCCCTCTGCTTCTCGCTTAAACATTATTCCCACCACTCGCGAAATTGTTGCGTGGTATCACTCACCCGCACGGGCTCGCCCAGCTCCGGTGTCAGCAGCCGGTAGTTTTTATCCTTACTGGCTTTCGCCAGCTGGATCAGTGGATCGTTCCAGGTATGTTTCGCCAGCACAAAACGCCCGTTATGTCCCGGTACGACCGCTCTGGCATTGAGATCTGCCGAGGCCTGCGCCGTTTCCGCCGGATGCATGTGAATGTACTTCCAGTCCTGGTCGTACTGGCCGTTTTCCATAATGGCTAAGTCCACTCCGCCAAACTGCTCGCCAATTGCTTTGAAGTGCGGGCCATAACCGGAATCTCCGCTGTAGTAGACCTTCTGCTCCGGAGAGACAAACATAAAGCTGCCCCACAGGGTCTGGTTACGCTTAATGCCGCGCCCGGAAAAATGGCGCGCCGGCAGAACATGTACCGTCAGCGCATCGCTGATACGTACCGACTGGTTCCAGTCCCGCTCGTCGATAATCTCAGGGTTCATCCCCCAGTAGCGCAGATGCGAACCCACGCCCAGCGGGGTGACCACGCGCTTAACCTTCGGCAGCAGCGCCTTGATGGTGGCGTAATCCAGATGATCATAGTGATCGTGGGAGATAATCAGCAGGTCGATCTCCGGCATGCTCTCCGCACGCCACGGGTACTCCCCCGCAAAGGCTTTATTGAGGAAGGAGAACGGTGCGGCGTAGTTACTCAGAACCGGATCGATCAGGATTCGTTGCCCCGCCAGCTGCATATACCAGGAGGAGTGGCCGAGCCACACCAGCGTGTCCTGTTCAGGCGACAGGCTCGCCAGATCGGTTTTCACCAGCGGCAGCGGCTGCGCAGGACGGGCGTTTTCGGTTTTACGGGTAAGAAACTGCCACCACGCCACCAGCATATTTTGTTGCCCGGTAAAGCCCGGCGTAGGGAGCGTGTTATGGAATTGCCCGTCGCGATAGTGCGGAGAGGCCTCCACTTCAGAGAGCTGCGCACCCTGCGGTGGCCGGCCAAATCCGGCATTCAGTACAAACGGTAAACTGGCAGCTGAAGCAATAATCATAACTAACACCACGCAGATGAATAGAGGCTTTTTCATTATCCTGACCCGCCAACGCGCCCTGTCCGATAGTTTGCGCGGGTTGAACTTGATTATGAGTGAGTAAGCACTCATTATAGATAGGATGATTACGCCGTCAAGAAGGTTTTCGATCTTTGACATTCCGCGTTGCAGCGTGGCAAAGCACGTGTTTCAATCAGGGTTTTTACAATTGACGGGAGGAAAAATTTAGTGGCACGTCCGAAGAGTGAAGATAAAAAACAGGCCTTACTGGAAGCAGCAACGGCTGCGTTTGCGCAGTCAGGTATTGCCGCCTCAACGGCGTTAATTGCCCGTAATGCGGGCGTCGCTGAAGGGACACTGTTTCGCTACTTTGCTACCAAAGACGATCTGCTGAATGCCCTCTATCTGCATCTGAAGCAGGATCTTTGCCAGACCATGCTGGCAAACCTCGATCGCACCATCACCCAGCCAAAAGAGCATACCCGTAATATCTGGAATAGCTATGTGGACTGGGGCATTCGTAACCCCCTGGCGCATGCGGCTATCCGCCAGATTGGCGTCAGTGAAAAGCTGAACATTGAAACCGAGCAGGCGGTGAAAGACATGTTCCCGGAAATACACGAACTGTGTCACCGCTCGGTGCGCCCGGTGTTTATGTCTGACGAGTTTAAGACCTTCGGTGATGCAATATTCTTATCGCTGGCTGAAACCACCATGGAGTTTGCCGCGCGCGATCCGTCCCGTGCCGTCGATTTTAAAGCGCTGGGCTTTGAAGCCATGTGGCGCGGGCTTGCTGAGGAAGAGAGCCATGGACAGTAAAGCCTTGCAGGAACATGCCAGACGCGTCGCGCTGGAAATGCCTTTTACCGAACATTGCTGGCCGTTTGGCCCGGAGTATGACGTGTTTAAGGTGGGCGGGAAAATTTTTATGCTGATGGCGACCGCTCACGGTCGGGCCCACGTCAGCCTGAAATCCGATCCGGAAAAATCGCTGCTCAATCAGCAGATCTACCGTGGCGTGGAGCCTGGCTACCATCTGAATAAAAAACACTGGATCTCCCTTTATGGCACGGACGACATCACGCCTGAACTGGTCACCGACCTGATTACGGATTCGTGGAATCTGGTCGTTGATAAACTGCCGAAAAAAGATCAGAAGTGGATTCGGCCAGCCTGATTGTTCGTCTGAGACGAACAGAATAAGCGCTCGAATCGCACTTATCTTTTCCCGCTTCGCGCGGTAATCTGCTTTCCTTTCACGCCCGCCCGCGGGCGGATTTCATCACCAGGAGTTGTTATGGATATTATTTCTGTCGCCCTGAAACGCCACTCTACCAAGGCGTTCGACCCAGCCAAAAAACTGACCGCAGAAGAAGCGGAAAAAATCAAAACGCTGCTGCAATACAGCCCGTCCAGCACCAACTCCCAGCCGTGGCACTTTATTGTTGCCAGCACTGAAGAGGGTAAAGCGCGCGTGGCAAAATCCGCGGCGGGCACCTATGTGTTTAACGAACGCAAAATGCTGGATGCCTCTCACGTGGTGGTGTTCTGTGCGAAAACCGCGATGGACGATGCCTGGCTTGAGCGCGTCGTCGATCAGGAAGAGGCTGACGGCCGTTTCGCCACGCCAGAAGCAAAAGCCGCGAACCACAAAGGCCGCTGCTATTTTGCCGACATGCACCGCGTGGATCTGAAAGATGACGACCAGTGGATGGCGAAGCAGGTTTACCTGAACGTCGGCAACTTCCTGCTGGGCGTGGCCGCGATGGGCCTGGACGCAGTGCCGATTGAAGGCTTCGATGCCGCAATCCTCGACGAAGAGTTCGGCCTGAAAGAGAAAGGTTTCACCAGCCTGGTGGTGGTGCCGGTTGGGCATCACAGCGTTGAGGATTTCAATGCCACGCTGCCGAAGTCTCGCCTGCCGCTGAGCACGATTGTGACTGAATGCTAATGAAAATGGGCCGCTGCATGCGGCCCGTTACGCTTTACTGATGACAAGCCTGCGATGCGGATGGACCTCACGATCGTTTCCCCAGGCAAAAGCAATCCAGCGCTCTTCCAGCTCAGCGTAGGAATTTACGGGCGTTAACGTCCACTCTTCTCCCACCGTACCGTCCGCCACACTAATGCGATAGTTCATGGTAAACGCCCAGTCGATCATGCGCAGCCAGAACCGTTGCCCGTCTCCCGTTTGTTCGCTGTCAGAGACAACGATGTCGTATTCGCTTAGCAGAGCCAGCTCTTATTCCCTGAAAGCCCCTCACAAAAAATTATTTCCCCTGCGCCTCCAGCCATGCCATCGCCCTCTCACCCGCCTCGTCCACCGGTAAATAGACCAGCAGCCGCGATCCGTTTCGCGGCGCAGAGTACCAGTACATCTGCTGGAGATGAAAATCCCCCAGCTCGGGATGGGTGAACAGCTTGAGCTGGTTCTCCACGCCGCGCACGTCGTTACGCTGGTGCCACAGGGTTTTGAACTCCTCGGACACCGCAAAAAAACGCGCCAGCTTCGCTTCCCAGAGCGGGTCGCCACGGTGCTCGGCCATTGCCGCGCGGAAGTAGGAGACGAAAATCGGCAGCACGTCGTCACGTTTGCCGAGCCGCGCGCGCCACGCCGGATGGGTGAGGAACAGGTAAATACAGTTGCGATCTTCCGGCGGGATAGCGTTGAAATCGACGCCCATCAGGTGTCCGAAGCTGTCGTTCCACGCCACGATATCGAAATTCGGTTTCTGAATACTGGCAGGCTTCGGCATCAGGGTATCCAGCAGGCGACGCGTGCCTTCGCTGATCCCCTCACAGCACACCGCCTGCGGGGCTTCGCCCGGCGGCAAACCGGCAAGCACAAAAAGATGCCGGGCTTCGGTCGGGGTGCATTGCAGCGCTTTTGCAATGGCGGCCATCACCGCGCTGGACGGATTGACGTCCCGGCCCTGTTCCAGCCAGGTGTACCAGGTCACACCGACATCCGCGAGCATCGCTACCTCCTCCCGGCGCAGGCCCGGCGTGCGGCGACGGCCGCTGCGCGGTAAGCCGAGCCGCTGCGGATCGAGGCTTTCGCGCCGGGCACGCAAAAACGCGCCCAGCTGCTTGCGGGTGTCATCCTGGAGAGAGGTGACAGGTTCAGACATCAGCGCCATAACATCTCCTGCATGGTAGTGCCAGTACCAGTATAAGCAAGAACTGGTACCCGTTTATCAGATGGTTGATGCTACGACTCTACGCTGTTTGACGCAATGGAGTCACCATGAATACGTCAGTTGTTTCACCGGGTCGTGCGGGCCTGATATTGCTGTTAACCGGCCAGATGCTGCCGCTGATTGATACCTCGATCACCAACGTGGCGCTGGATTCCATCACCCATTCGTTACACGCCACCGCCACCGAACTGGAGCTGATCGTCGCACTCTACGGCGTGGCCTTTGCCGTCTGCCTGGCCCCCGGCAGCAAGCTGGGCGATAACCTTGGCCGCCGTCGCTTGTTTATGTGGGGCGTGGCGAGTTTTGGCCTGGCCTCGCTGCTGTGCGGCATGGCGGGCAATATCGAACAGTTGCTTGCCGCGCGCATTATTCAGGGCGCGGGCGCCGCGCTGATCATGCCGCAAATTCTCGCGACGTTGCACGTGACGTTAAAAGGAACGGCACACGCCAAAGCGATCAGTCTGTTCGGCGGTATCGGCGGTATTGCGTTTATCGTCGGCCAGATGGGTGGCGGCTGGCTGGTGTCGGCGGACATCGCCGGGCTTGGCTGGCGTAACGCCTTCTTTATCAACGTGCCGATTTGTCTGGTGGTGCTGGCGTTGAGCCGTCGCTACGTACCGGAAACCCGCCGCGACACGCCGTCGCGCATTGACTGGACCGGTACTGTCCTGCTGACGGCGATACTGTGCTGTCTGCTGTTCCCGATGGCGCTCGGCCCGCAATGGCACTGGTCGTGGCCGCTGAAGGCCGCGCTGCTGGCGATTGTGCCGCTGGTCTATTTGATGGTGTTAAACGCGCGTAAGAAAGAGCGAGAAGATGCCCACCCGCTCATCGCGCCGCGCCTGTTGCAGCTGCGCAGCATCCGCTTTGGCGTGCTGATCGGGATACTCTTTTTCAGCGTCTGGTCCGGGTTCATGTTCTGTATGGCGCTGACCATGCAAAGCGGTCTGGGGATGGCGCCGTGGCAGTCCGGGAACAGCTTTATCGCGCTCGGCGTCACCTATTTTATTTCCGCCTGGTTCGCCCCACGCCTGATTGCCCGCTACAGCACCAGCGCCATCCTGCTGACCGGGCTTGCGATTCAGCTTGTCGGCCTGGTGGCGCTGATCGCCACGTTCCGTCACTGGGGAATGCAGAATACCGCGCTGACGTTGGCCCCGGCCACCGGGCTGGTGGGTTACGGGCAGGCGCTGATTGTAAACAGCTTCTACCGTATCGGGATGCGCGATATTCAGCCTGACGACGCGGGGTCCGCGAGCGCGATTTTAAGCACGCTGCAACAGGCTGCGCTGGGGCTTGGCCCGGCCATTTTCGGCGCGATTTTGCTGCACGGGCTGCAAAATCATCACGGAGATTACACCCAGGCAGTCAACGTCTTCCTGATGGTGGAAACGGCCATGATGGGGGTGCTGGCGCTGGCCACGCTGCGTATGCGCCATCGTCTGTGTTTACCGGTCGTCAAGGCCTGTCCGGCGACAAAATAAAACTGCCTGAATTTGCATAATAGATCCGCAGCCGCCATTATGGGGCTGCATCAATACAGGAGACGTTATGCAGGAATTAATTGCTCAGGTTGAAGAGTTAGGGATTGAAATTAATCACACCACCTCTTTAGTGATTATCTTTGGTATTATTTTTCTTACAGCCATTATCGTTCATTTTATTCTGCACAAAGTGGTGCTGCGCGCCTTCGAAAAACGCGCGCAGGCCAGCAGCCATTTATGGTTGCAGATCATTACGCAGAACAAGTTATTTCACCGTCTGGCGTTTACCCTCCAGGGGATAATCGTCAACGTTCAGGCGGTTCTGTGGCTGCAAAAAGGCAGCGAAGCGGCGGAAATGCTCACCACCTGCGCAAAATTGTGGGTGATGGTCTATGCCCTGCTCTCCTTCTTCTCGCTGCTGGATGTGATTTTTAATCTGTCGCAGAAAATGGCCACCGCATCACAGCTGCCGCTGAAGGGGATATTCCAGGGCATCAAGCTGGTGAGCGCCATTCTGGTGGGAATATTAATTATCTCCCTTCTGATCGGTCAGTCACCCGCCATTCTGATAAGCGGCCTGGGTGCGATGGCTGCCGTTCTGATGCTGGTCTTTAAAGACCCGATACTGGGCTTAGTGGCCGGTATTCAGCTCTCCGCCAACGACATGCTGAAGCTCGGGGACTGGCTGGAGATGCCGAAATACGGGGCCAACGGCACGGTGACCGACATCGGCCTGACCACCGTTAAAGTGCGCAACTTCGATAACACCATCACCACCATCCCGACCTGGGCGCTGGTGTCCGACGCGTTCATCAACTGGAGCGGCATGTCAGCCTCCGGTGGTCGCCGCATCAAGCGTAGCCTGAATATCGATACCACCAGCATTCATTTCCTCGATGAGCAGGAGCAGCAGAAACTGATTCAGGCGAAACTACTGAAGCCGTATCTGGCCGCGCGTCATGAGGAAATTAACCTGTGGAATCAGCAGAACGGCGAAGGGGAATCGGTATTAAACCTGCGCAAGATGACCAATATCGGCACCTTCCGTGCCTATCTGAATGAATATCTGCGTAACCACCCGCGTATTCGTAAAGATATGACGCTGATGGTGCGCCAGCTCGCGCCCGATGCCAACGGGCTGCCGATTGAAATATATGCCTTTACCAACACGGTGATTTGGGCAGAATACGAAGATATTCAGGCCGACATCTTCGATCATATTTTCGCGGTGGTGGATGAATTTGGCCTGCGTATTCACCAGTCGCCAACCGGAAACGATATTCGCTCGCTGGCTGGCGTCATCGCCAGATAATCAGGTGCTGGCGCGGGAAATAAAGCGCCAGTCCATCATGACCCTTTCCGTGGGCGCATCCGGGTTGTCGATCTTATTTAACAGCAGATTGACCGCCTTGCGCCCGATATCCCGCGACGGTTGTTCAATGGTGGTGAGAGAAATCATCTCCGCCAGCTCGGTGCCGTCAAAACCCACCACCGCGATATCTTCTGGCACCCGCAGCCCTGCCTGCTGAATGGCGCGCAGCGCCCCCGCCGCCAGCGTATCAGAAACGGCAAACACCGCATCCGGCGGGTTTGCCGTTAACAGATTTTGCATCGCCGCCATGCCCGCACTGGAGCTGAGCTCACTGGCGTACTCCACCGCCTGATAGTCCAGATCCCGCAGGTGTATGACGCTCTTATAGCCGCGTTCGCGCAAACGGGCATATTTGTAGCTGAGGTCGTGGTTGATGAGCGCAATGCGTTTGCGGCCCTCGTCGGCAAGCTGGCTGACAACATGCTGAGAGGCATCAACATCATTAATCCCCACGCAGGAGACCGCGCCCGCATCGGCGTATTCGGCGCACTGCACCCACGGCGCGTTGCCAATCAGCGCGGCCAGCTCCGGCAGCTTCGAGAACGCATCCATGGTGATAATGCCGTCGACGATTTTGCCGGAGAGCAGGCTTAAGCCCGAGCGGGAGCGCTCAATATCCGAGCCGGAGTTGCACAGCAGAATGCGGTAGCCGTTTTTCTCCGCCTCGGCTTCGATGCCCTTCACCACTTCGGCACAGAACGGGTTGGCGATGTTCGAGACCATCACCAGGATCATATAGCTGCGGGCGGTGCGCAGCTGACGCGCCAGCAGATTGGGCTGGTAGTTACTCTCCTGGATCGCCTGCAAAACGCGCTCGCGGTTTTTCGCCTTCACGGTATCGCTGTTATTCAGTACGCGAGAGACCGTTGCCACGGATACCCCGGCCAGTTGAGCGATTTTCTGAATTGACATAGCGACGATACATCCTGCGGTTAACGTTTTGTGCAGGCTACCATAAATTGGTTGCCCGGCGAACCGGGCAATGCGTCAGTATTCCACACGCACCCAGCGCTGCTGCTGATGGCTTTTCACAATCGCATCAAGGATATACATCACACTGGCGCCATCGTGGAAGGTGGCAAACTGCGGATTATCCGGCATCGCTCCCGCCTGCACGGCACGGTAAAATTGCGCCATCATATTTTTAAAGGCATCCGGCCAGCCTTCAATGTGTCCGCCGGGGAAATGGGCGCTGTCGGCCACATCACGGTTCATCAAACCCGGATCGTCGCTGAGCGTCTGGTTTGCCCGGGTGCGATGGCCGATCCACAGCTGCTGCGGGGTTTCCTGATCCCACGCCACCGACTGCTCGCTGCCGTTAATTTCAAAGGTCAGGCGGTTTTTTCGCCCCGCGCTCACCTGCGAGACGCTAAAGCTGCCCTTGCTGCCGTCGTCAAAACGCAACAGCACCGAGCCGAAGTCTTCGGTAGTGACCAGTTTATCTTCATAGTGAGCATGTTCGTCGTGCGTAAACGTCTGACTGCCCGCCACGTTAGCCTTGCGCGTCGGCCAGACGATGGATAAATCAGCCATCACCTCAGTAATGCGCCTGCCGGTGACATACTGCACCGTATCGCACCAGTGGGAGCCGATATCCGCCACCGCCCGCGATGCGCCGCCGAGCGCGGCATCCACCCGCCAGTTGTAGTCGGCTTCCAACAGCATCCAGTCCTGCAAATAGCTGCCGTGCGAGGCAAACAGCCGCCCGAGGGTGCCCGCGCGCATCATGCTCGCCGCCTGGCGCACCATCGCAAACTGACGATAGACAAAGCTCACGCCATGCACCACGCCCGCCTGCTCTGCCAGCGCCACCAGCTCGCGCGCCTCGTCCGGCGTCATGCACAGCGGCTTTTCGGAAAACACGTGCTTGCCCGCGCGCAGGATCTGGCGGTTAATCTCCGCGTGCAGGTGGTTCGGCGTGCAGTTGTGCACCGCATGCAGATTGGAGTGCGCGAGCAGTTCTTCCACGCTGGCGTAAGCATGCGGCACATTTAGCTGGCGCGCCTTTTCCTGCGCCTTAACGAGCGAACCGTCGCAGAGCGCGACCACCTGCACAAACCCGAGACGCCTGAGCGCCTCGATGTGTGCCGGGCCAATAAACCCGCTACCGATAATCCCGACGTTAATCATGGCTGCCCCCTGCGGCGAAATCATCAAACGCCCGTCCGGAAACGGGAATAATGTGGCGGCGGATAAATTCGCTGCCTTCACTCGCGCCGGTATCGCCATCCTTCAGGCAGCACTCCCACTCCAGCACCGCCCAGCCGTCGTAGTCGTACTGGGTCAGCTTGCTGAAGATGCCCTTAAAGTCGATCTGCCCGTCGCCCAGCGAGCGAAAACGTCCGGCGCGGTTGATCCACGGCTGGTAGCCGCCGTAGACGCCGCTGCGCCCGCTGGGGCGGAACTCCGCGTCCTTGACATGGAACGCTTTAATGCGCGCATGGTAGAGATCAATAAAGGTCAGGTAATCCATTTGCTGAAGCAGCATGTGGCTCGGGTCGTAGAGTATGTTGCAGCGCGGATGGTTATCCACCAGCGCCAGAAAACGCTCGAAGGTTACGCCGTCGTGCAGATCTTCCCCCGGATGCAGCTCAAAGCAGACGTCCACGCCCTGCTCGTCGAAGGTATCCAGTATTGGCCGCCAGCGGGTTGCCAGCGCCTCGAACGCCTCCTGAAAACGCTGCTCGTTGTGCGGCGGCCACGGATAGAAAAACGGCCAGGCCAGCGAGCCGGAGAAGGTGGCGTGCGCTTTCAGCCCTAATCGGGCCGAGGCGACCGCCGCCTGCTTCAGTTTTTCCGTCGCCCACGCCTGACGCGCCGCATCGTTACCGCGCACGGATGCGGGTGCGAAGTGGTAAAACGCCTCGCTGTAAACCGGGTTCACCGCCACAAGCTGCCCTTCCAGATGGGTCGACAGCTCGCTGATGACCAGCCCGTGCGCGGCCAGCTTTGCGGTGATGTCGTCGCAGTAGGCCTGACTCTCTGCGGCTTTCTCCACATCAAAGATATGCGGATGGTTGCAGGGGATCTGCACCGCTCTGTAACCCTTCGACGCCGCCCATCCTGCCAGCCCGTCGAGCGTGTTGAAGGGCGCTTCCCCGCTAATAAACTGCGACAGAAAAATACCCGGTCCTTTCATTGTCCTCATACCACCTCCAGAACATTACGCCTTGTCATCGTCATACTTAAACGTGAGAAGGAAAATCAGCGCGATCGCCGCGGCAGCCACCGCCGGGATCCACCAGAATGTAACCCACGCCTGCGGCACGGTCTGCCCTGCCACCAGGCGGTTGTAAAGCGCCCCTGAAATCTGCGAGCCGAGCAGCATGCCGATGCCGTAGGTGAACATCACGATCATGCTCTGCGCCTGGCCTTTGACCTTTTCTCCCGCCACGCGGTCGGTGTAGATAAAGCCGACGACAAAGAAGAAATCGTAGCAGACGCCGTGCAGCAGAATGCCCAGATACAGCAGAATGCGCCCCTCCTCGCTGACACCCAGCGCGAACATGGCATAACGTACGAACCACGCCAGCATGCCGATCAGCAGCATATATTTCACGCCCAGGCGGCGGAACAGCAGCGGAATAACCAGCATGAAGACGATCTCAGACATCTGCCCGAAGGACATGGCGGTGCTGACGTCGGCAATGCCGGCATCCGCCAGATACGAGGCGGTGTAGGCGTAATAGGTGCCGAGCGGGACGGAGATCAGCATTGCGCAGACGGAGAAGACGAAGAAGTGGCGGGTTTTGAGCAGCGCGAAGGCGTCCGCGCAGAAGAGATCGCGCACCTTCACAGGCAGGCCTTTCGCCGGTGCTGGCGTGTGCGGCAGCGTCAGGCTATAGAGCGCCAGCAGCACGGAGCTGACCGCCGCTACCTGGAAGATGGTCACGCTGGACGCCACGCCGGTGACGCCGATAAAAATGCCCGCCACGATCCAGCCGATGGTGCCAAACACACGCACCACTGGGAAAGTTTTATCCACGTTTGCCAGGCTGTGGAACGCGATGTTGTTGGTGAGCGCCAGCGTTGGCATGTAGCAGAGCGTGTAGCCAAACAGCAGGCCAATCAGCAGCGCGCCGTTCTCAGCAATCAGCGCCCCCGGCACGAACCAGAGGATCGCCGCGCCCGCGAGGTGCATCACCGCCATCACCTTCTGTGAAGCGAAGAAGCGGTCCACCAGCATCCCGAGCACGAACGGCGAAAGAATGGAGGCGATGGGCCCGGCTGAGAACGCATCGCCAATCAGCAAAGACATGTTGTGCCGGGTCATCACCAGGCCAAGCGTGACCGACCAGCTACCCCAGATAAAAAATTGCAGAAACATCATCAGCGACAGACGCGGCACCAGCAGCCGGTGCTGCGTTATCGCCTTTTCACTACTCTCAGTTGACACCATGATAAGCCTCACCCGGAAAAAGTAATCGATTACAAATTAGTTCAAATGAAAAGTAATCGATTACAAAACAAAGATCCTGTGGATCGAAACAGAATTGGGAGAGGGGTCACGATAATGGTGAAGCGGAGGTGCCGGGTGGCGGCTTCGCCTTACCCGGCCTACTAAATAACGATAACGTCCCCGAACATGTAGGCCCGGTAAGCGCAGCGCCACCGGGCGTGAAGGCAGGCAGTGTGGTGCGGTCTGGTTTGGTGCGGTCTGGTGCCCTCACCCCGGCCCTCTCCCACAGGGAGAGGGAGAAAAGCGCGCTACTTTTTACGTGAGAGTTTAAAGGCAACAAACAGGAGCACCACCCACACCGGCAGCAGCATCGCTGACAGGCGCATCTCATCCATGGTGCACATCAGCACCAGAATCAGGCCGAGGAAGGCGATACAGATGTAGTTCCCCGCCGGATAGAGCAGCGCCTTGAACTGCGTCTCGCGCCCCTTGCGGCGCATCGCGGCGCGAAAGCGCAGGTGCGCCAGGCAGATCATGATCCAGTTCAACAGCAGCGTGGCGACAACCAGCGCCATCAGCAGGCCAAACGCCTCTTTCGGCAGCAGATAGTTGATCAGCACCACCAGCGAGGTGATAGCCCCGGAAAGGAACAGCGAATTGATCGGCACGCCGCGACGGCTGACGCGGGTGAGGAACTTCGGCGCATTGCCCTGTACGGAGAGGCCAAACAACATGCGGCTGTTGGAGTAAACCCCGCTGTTGTACACCGACAAAGACGCCACCAGAATGACGAAGTTCAGCGCGGAAGCCACCACGTTGCTGTTCAGGTCATGGAAGATCATCACGAACGGGCTGCTGTCAGATTTTACTTCCACCCACGGATAGAGCGCCAGCAGCACCACCAGCGAGCCGATATAGAACAGCAGGATACGGTACACCACCTGGTTGACCGCTTTCGGAATGCTTTTGTGCGGATCGCGCGCTTCAGCAGCGGTGATGCCAATCAGCTCCAGACCGCCGAAGGAGAACATAATGACCGCCAGCGAGAGGATCAGCCCTTTCCAGCCAGTCGCCAGGAAGCCGCCGTGCTGCCACAGGTTGTCGATCGATGCACGCTCGCCGCCGTGGCCGGAGAACAGCAGCCACAGGCCAAAGCCGATCATGCCGATAATCGCCAGCACCTTGATCAGCGCAAACCAGAACTCGGTCTCGCCATACAGGCGCACGTTCACAAGGTTAACGGCGTTAATAATGATGAAGAAGGCCGCCGCCCAGATCCACGTCGGGACATCCGGCAGCCAGTACTGCATATAGATGCCTGCGGCGGTCAGCTCCGCCATGCCCACCAGCACAAACATCACCCAGTAGTTCCAGCCGGAGAGGAAGCCTGCGAACGGACCCCAGTATTTATAGGCAAAATGCGCGAAGGAGCCGGACACCGGCTCTTCAACAACCATCTCGCCGAGCTGGCGCATGATCAGGAAGGCGATAATCCCTGCGAGAGCGTAACCCAGCAGAACCGCCGGGCCAGCCATTTGAATGGCGGGGCCGATGCCGAGAAACAGCCCGGTACCGATCGCGCCGCCAAGGGCAATTAACTGAATATGTCGATTTTGCAAACCACGTTGCAGCGTCGGACTCTGATCCGACGAAGCTTCAGCGCTACCATGGCCTGAAGCGGATGACGCGTCTTTCACGCCCTACCCCTGTCTCTTTTTTAGAAGGGGCACGTTTTAACACTTCATGCTGGTGGTAGCAAGCTTAACGCCGGGCCAGCGCATGCGCCCGGCGGATAAACGTCACGACCCGATGATCCCGCCGTCTGCTTTGACGATCACCACCGTTGACGATCGCGGACGCCCGTTCGGGCTCGCGTCTGGCCAGCTGGAAACAGCGCGAGGGTTGGCCGGGTCGGTAATATCATCCCCACCCTCCCCCGGATGCTGAATGTTGATAAACAGCGTCCGGTTGTCTGGCGTAAATGCAATGCCGGTGATTTCGCACCCGCGCGGCCCGGTCAGGAATCGGCGATACTCGTTGGTGCCTGGAATGGTAGCCACCATCTGGTTATTGCCCATCCCCTCGTACGCTTTCTTATTGATGGTGCTGGAGGAGACATCGGTCTGGATCCACAGGACGCCCTGGTGGTCAAACGACAGGCCGTCCGGGCTGCCAAATTCCGCGCCCTGCATCGAGCCTTTGGCCTTCGGATCGTCGCCGTCGGTGCGCCCGGCCATGACCAGAATATCCCACTTAAAGCGTGAGGCGGCAGGATCGGCCCCCTCTTCGAGCCAGTGCATAATATGCCCGTACACGTTGTTGGCGCGCGGGTTAGCGGCGTCGACCGGTGCCTTGCCCTCTTTCCCGCGATCGCTGTTGTTGGTGAGCGTACAGTAGACGCTGCCGCTGGCGTGCGGATCGACGGCTATCCACTCGGGGCGATCCATCTTCGTTGCCCCCACCACGTCGGCCGCCAGACGGGTTTTAATCAGCAGATCGCCCTGGCTTGCAAAACCGTTGCTTTTATCCAGGCCATTTTGCCCGAAGACAAGCGGCAGCCAGTCGCCGCTGCCGTTTTCGTTGAACCTGGCGACGTACAGCGTGCCGGACGTCAGCAGCTGCATATTGGCTTCGCGGTTCGCGGGATCGTATTTTTTATCCGAAACAAATTTATAGATGTACTCAAACTTTTGGTCGTCACCCATATAAACCACCACGCGATTATCCGCGGCGAGCGTGACGGCTGCCCCCTCATGCTTGAAGCGGCCCAGCGCGGTGTGCTTGCGCGGGGTGGAGGTCGGGTTGTAGGGATCGATTTCCACGACCCAGCCGAAACGGTTGGGTTCGTTAGGGGTTTTATCGACGCTGAACCGCTCATCCACCTCGTTCCAGCGGTATGATTCATCGCTGTCGCTAATGCCGTAGCGTTTTTCCAGCGGGTTGAGATCGGCTTTTTTCACAAATATGTCCGACCAGTTCTCCTCGCAGGTGAGATAGGTCCCCCACGGCGTGTGGCCGTTGGCGCAGTTCTGCATGGTGCCCAGAACGCGTTCCCCCTGCGGATCGGCGGCGGTTTTCATTAAGTCCTGATGCCGCGCCGGGCCGGTAAGCTGCATCGGCGTATTGACGGTAATACGGCGGGCGAACGAAGACGGACGCACCACCTCCCAGCCGCTGCCCGTTTTTTTCACTTCCACCACCGACACGCCCATCGCGTTCTGCCCCTTGCGGGCTTTGTCGAGGCTCCAGTTCGCCGTACCGTCCGTAAACAGCATTCCGTTGTCGATGTATTCATGGTTCATCGCCAGCAGGCCATGCTCCGGGCTTTGCCCCCCCTGCGGCAGGCTAAACCACGCCATGCCGTCGTGGTGCATGCCCGCCTGCACGGCCTGTTCGTCTGTGGTATTGCTGGCGTCCGGTTTAAACGCCGGCATGTTGTTTTTGATGCCTGTCGGATCGCCCCAGCGATAGAACGGGCGGGCAATATAACCTTCCGGCACCCTGACCGTATCTTCCGTGGAGACGTCGATGCTGGTAAAGCCCAGGGAAACCGCTTTTGCCAGCGCGGACGGTTTTGAGACCGCGGCAATCGCATTCTCGGGTGTGATCAGATACGGGAATGATACGGCTGCCCCCGCTACGGCCCCCATCTGGAGAAAACGGCGGCGGGAGAGGAACACCTCTGCCACCTCGGAGAATACCGGGTTAGCGCTGCGGTTACTGATATCGTCGCGATGTTCTTTTTTAAATACGGATTTGAGGGGTCTGCCCATAGCGGCTTCCTGTCATTGGCCAAGAGGTAAGGATGTGGCGACCAGTGTAAGAAGCTTTTATTACAATTTTATAACACGACAACGAAGGGATTGGGGCGTCCCTGCCCCGGATAACGAGGTGGAACGCTTAGAACTCGTAGCCAACCGAGACCTTAAAGGTACGCGGCTCGCCCTGAGTGATGTAAGTACCGGAATCATCCACGCTTGACCAGTAGTTCTCGTTGGTCACGTTGTCGATGCCTGCGCGCACGGTCATCTGGTTTTCATTGTGGTTCACCGCGAAGCGATAGCGCATACCCAGATCCAGCGTGGTGTAGCTGTCCAGCTTTTTGGTGTTCGCAAGATCGGCATACTGCGTGCCGGAGTGGTTAACGCGCGCGGTCGCCGTCAGGCCCTCAATCGGCTTGATATCGTATTCTGCGCCCAGCACGGCGTAGAAGTTCGGAATACCGATCGCGTCGTTCCCCTGGTTCACGCCGTTTTTAGTTTTGGTCAGCTCGGCCTGAAGCCAGGTGGCGCTGGCGTTCAGACGCATCCCGAGCGTTGGCTCGCCGAAAACGTTCAGCTCCACGCCACGGTTACGCTGTTCAGCGTCCAGGCCGTAGTGGCCGCTGTCGTCGAGGATGGCCGAAGGCATTTTGATCTCAAACAGTGCCAGGGAGCCGCCCACGCGGCCAAAGTCCGCCTTTACACCCACTTCGTTCTGCTTAGAGTGCACGATACCGGTGCTCTGGCCGTAGTTCGTCGCAGTGTTCGGCGCAGTTTCACCGGGCTGTAACGCCTCGGTGTGGTTGGCGTAGAGGGAAATTTCCTCCCACGGCTTATAGACCACGCCGTAGGTTGGCATCCAGCGGCTACCGTCAAAACCGTCCGCGTCGTTTTCCGCACCGGTAATTTTGTTGTACCCGCGAATCACCACTTTCTGATGGCGTGCGCCTGCGGTAAACAGCAGTTTGTCGTCCAGCACGCCCAGGGTATCGCTCAACAGCCAGCCCTGCGTGCGGGTGCGCCCGCTGGTCAGCGGATCGCTGTATTTGCCGCCTGAGCCGCTGAAGTTGCTGCTGTCCGGCATAGCAACGCCAGTGTTGTGGTAGATGTTGGTGGTCGGGTTATCCGCCGCGGCAGACATTTTCCACGCGATTTTTTCGTTTTTGGTCATCGCCGAATACCCGACATTCACCTTGTGCGAGACGAAGCCGGTCATGAAGTTACCGCGAATGCCCGCCATGCCGCTGACGGAATCGCTGATGCGGTTGGTATCAAGGCGGCTGACCGTCGCATTACCGCTTTTATCCATCAGCTTCGGCGCGCTGTAGATCCCCTCTTCGTGCGCGTGCTGTGCGCCGAGGCCGGTATAGGCCGTCCAGCTATCGGTGATGTCGTACTCGCTGCGCCACATGCCGAATTCGTTTTCGATATCGCTGTAGGCCCACTTCTGCGAGAAGTTGCGATCGTTCTTCGGTGGTTCAGGCACGAAGTCCACCGCCGAGATGTTGACGCTGGTCGGGCTGCCGTGGAAGGTTTTTTTCTGATAGCCCAGGTCCAGCGAGGTGCGGAAACGGTCACCTTTGTAATCCAGACCGGTGGAGAGCAGCGTGGTGCGGCGGCGGTCGTTCGGCACGCCGGTTTCGCCTTCACGATGCACAAGGTTCACCCGCGCGCCGAACTGGTCGTTATCGCCAAAGCGACGCCCCGCATCCAGCGTGGTGCCAATCTGGGAATCCGAGGTGTAGTCGACGCCCACTTTCGCCTGCGGGATGTCGCCCGCGTGTTTTGGCTCAAGGTTGATCATCCCGCCCACGCCCGAGCTGGCCGCGCCGTTCATCAGGGAGTTGGCCCCTTTGAAGATCTCGATGCGGTCAACCATCTGGGCATCCACCACCTGACGCGGCAGTACGCCAGACAATCCGGCAAAGGTCATATCGTCGCCGTCAAACTTCAGGCCGCGGATACGGAAGGTTTCCGCGCTGTTGCCGTACCCCTGAACGAACTGCACGCCCGCGTCGTTAGCGACCACGTCAGCAATGGTTTTCGCCTGCTGATCTTCCACCAGCTTCGAGGTGTAGCTAATGATGTTGAACGGCACGTCCATGGCGTTCTGCTGCCCGAGCATCCCCATACGTCCGCCGTTAGCCACCTGGCCGTCGAGGAAGGCCGGAAGCAGCTGGTCACCGCCGGGTTTGAAATCACTCCCCGCCGTGGACTGGACCACGATGGTGTCCTCTTTTTTCTCTTCCGCCGCAAAGGCGGAGTGTGTAACCGCGCCGATGGCAATCGCCAGCAGCGTTTTGTGCATTGTGGTGTTGTTCATAATGAGCTCTTAACGTGCGCGCAAAAATGGCCCGTTGTCGGGCCTTAGTATTTATCAAATGAAATGCAAATGAGAACTATACGCATTATACATACGTAATCAAGCGTCAACGAGGAGCACTGCGCGAGAAGAGGTTAAAAACGATGTGGGGGAGAAGTACGGAGCACAACCACCCCAGACAGGGGTGGTTGCTAAAGCATTATTTTTTCTTGTAAATATCGGCGGTGCCGTGAATTTTGTTGTTTGTATTACCGGAAGTCAGCACCAGTACATCAGCACCTTCTTTATCAGCCTTTTCGACCAGCTCTTTTTTCGCATCGTCGACAGAGACTTCGTTAGCCGTGCTCACGGTACCGATTTTTTCGTACTGAGACTCAACTTTTTCGAATTCGTTTTTTGTCATCATTTCAGCCGCAAAGGCGTTGGTGGTAAACAGAAACGCGGTGCCCAACAAAATAGCAGTCGTTTTTTTCATAAACTTTTTCCTTAAGATTAATGAGCAACTACGAAAAGCCCCCACGCGAAACGGTGAGGTGTAATGAGCATGGTAGAGGATTGGCGAAAATGCCATATACCAGGGAAAATTCTTTTATAACAGGCTGTTGTCCTGCATGAATAAAGGGTTTAAGCGGTATTTGAACGCGCCAGATACTTCCTCTGGACGATTTTATGGTGTCGTCTGATTTTTTTTGCGATCAGGCGTTTTTCCCAACGCCGGTGGGATTCAATGGGAATACCAATGCGCAGGCTGGCCGTCACGTTGTCTTCAACAATCCTTTTCGCGTTACAACGCTTCCCGGACAGATCGATGATCCTTATTCCTTTTTCACTCAGGATGAAGTTCCCGCCGTGCGCATCGCCGGAAATGATTTTCAGATTGTGCATTTTCTGCATACTGTGTCGGATTTCACGCTTTATGTCCGGCGTGATCGCGGGAAGAACGCGTAACTCCGGACCGGGGACATACTCAAACAACATGAGCGAGATTTTTGCGAATCTGAAAATCCGGCGTTCAGCCAGGAGATAAAAATCATTCGGGAAGGTATGACCTTGCCTGCCAGCATAGTCGATCCGCTCAATCAAATTTTCGTTGGGGTTGGGCGTAAAAAACGATTTGAAAAATTTTTCTATCCTTTTTTTCCTGGGGGAGTAAATCTTTAATACAAACTGTCCGTAGGGGGTATTCAGTAAAGAGACGTGGGTATGCGGAAGGCTTTTAAATACCATCTGAACGCTGAGTCGTTTTACATTACAGGACAATATATCGTCCAGTATTTCCAGGTATCGTGTATCGTTATTTTTATAAAAGACGTGAAAACCACGGTATTTCATTTTTGTAATCATAATAATGTGCTTAGTATGATTTTTCCAGGGTGGTATTAGAACCCGTTGTGATGATACGAACTTTGTCGCCAGGGTTAAATGTCAAACCATTATTGTGCTGCACCACCTGAATAGTCTGCCCGGATTGAGTCTTGATAAGTAACTTCACTTCCTGTGCTGCCAATTCGTTAGACTGCCGGTTATGAGAAGCCGCAGCCCCGGCTGTTGCACCGGCTACCGTCATGGCGGTTTTCCCTTTGCCGTTACCGAACTGGTGACCCACTACGCCACCAATCGTGCCCGCGGTTAAGGTACGCAGCGGGTGATACCCTTCTCGGGTATGCGTAATAATTTGGCTCTGCAGAACCGTGCCATCCTCCACCAGCGATCGGATGCCAGCGTAACTCGCCGGACTGGTGATAGCCAGAAAGCTCAACGCGATGAGTAAATATTTTTTCATTTTAAGCCTTTCTTATACATTGAAGGTGACACTATTCTGCCCGGCGAAAAATCATCTCCTTTAGCTAAATATGCTTTATCAGGCAAATAATTTATTTTTACACAAAACGACCATAAATTTAAAAATAAACAATTTAAAACTGGAAAGGTATATTGACTTCAATTATCAATAACGTGTTTTCCAGATACATTGTCAGAGTATTTGATTCAGACGAAGCAATATCCATTGCACAATTCTCAATAAGTACCAATCATCGTTATTAAAATAATGGTCCCTGTCCATACAGGGAAAACATCAGGAGTTATATTATGAAAAAAGTCATTCTCGCTCTGGCTTTCACTGCGGCATCATTTTCTGCATTTGCAAATCATCCGGTAGCCCGTGCCACTGCCGTCGCCTCCGCCGATCATCCTGTTGCCGTTGCGGCGGCCACCGGTGAAGGTAACCATCCTGTCGCCCGCACCACGGCGGTGGTTTCTGCCGATCACCCTGTCGCCGTCGCAGCCGCAACAGACGGTAGTTATCATCCCGTCGCCCGTGCAACCGTGGTCGCTAACGCTGACCATCCGGTCGCCGCCGCGGCCGTTACAGGGCACTAATGGCGCTCTCCCCCGGCAAGGAAGCTGGGGGAAAAGTCAATGTGTCGTATGACCCTGGAAGGCCAGTTATTAAAGGTAATGAAAACACGATTCAGGCTGGTCAGGAACGGCTGAGTGCCGGAGGGTTAATGGCACGCCCTGTAGGATTCGAACCTACGACCTACGGCTTAGAAGGCCGTTGCTCTATCCAACTGAGCTAAGGGCGCACGGAGAAGAGTGTACTTCGCGGTGATGAAACGCCTGGAATTATACGGTCAATGCGTAGTGAGTCAATGCCTTTTCCACCTTCTCTGCCGTTAATGACTAGCTGATTGTAAATACGGCTGTTTTTTCAACATTTATCCCTCTTTTACGGGCTGCGAAAAGGCTTAGCCGCTTTTAAGTAACGCCTGCTGTTTTCCTGTTTACTTCCCCTTCACACTGTCCTGCGGTATCCCGGCCGCCTGGAGGCTGGAAATGAACAGGACGACGGAGTGACAGCGCCAGACCAGACAGGTTTCCCCTCGTGCGTGCAGCACATCTCACACGACATTACAGGCATCAAGCTTGAACCCATTGTCGCCCTCTCCTCTTCGCGCACGGTAGGGGCTGAAGTGCTCAGCGTGCTGTCACCGCATCAGCAAAGCGAAGGCTTTTTTCACGACTGGTCCGCTGCTCGGGCGCTTATGCTGCTGGAAGCTCAGATCGCTGCGTTAAAAAAACCCTTTCCCTGCGACAACCTTTTCATAAATTTGCCGATAACCGTTCTGACCATACCGGAAATGTTCCAGCGTTTACTGCAACTTAACAGCCCACCGCTGAACATTGAACTCGTGGAACCTGCTTCCTTCTTTTCTCTCTCAGACCCGGCACGTCTGAGGGTGAGTTGTGCGCTTCAGCAGTTGACGGCGCAAGGACATCGGATCTGGTTGGATGACATTGATGAAGCGTCAGGGCGCGCGTTTTTATCCTGCCGCATGCCGTTAAGCGGAATAAAAATCGATAAGATCGCTTTCTGGCGTTTACGTGCAACGCCAGCGCTGGCAAACCTGGTCACGCTTTGTTCAAAAATTGCTGAAAATGTACTCATAGAAGGCATTGAAACAGAAACGGACCGTAAGTTTGCGCTTCAGGCTGGCGCGCGCTTCGGTCAGGGATATTATTGGCCATCCTGGAGATGGCAGGAGGACTGAACGGTCATCGCCAAGAGGGAAGCTATGCGAATGACAGTACGCCGTTACCGGCGTCGTCGGACAGGAAGTGATTCACCGGGTTCAACGCACTCGCCTTTTGCTCTCCCATTTTTTGATCGTCTCGAATATTTGAGCCAGTCAATCAACCAGACCCGCAAAACCGATGCTCCCTTTATCGTCCTGGTCACACAGGATAACTTTTTCCGTTCCGGTTTTCTGAGCGGGCACTCTCCCCTGAGCAATTGCTGTGACTATTCCACCCTGGAAGCCGCCCTCAGCGATCTGAATCAGTGGCCTTCATCACGTCTGGTGGTAGATGTAGAAAGCCGCGCCTCGCCGCTTATTGACCTGCTGGACCGATTACGACGCCACAGCCTGTTCGCCCCCTACCTGACACCCTACCTGCTCATCCGCGCCGATGATTACGATACACGCCTGTTTTGCAAAGCGGCTGGCCCTTTTCATGTGATTGAACGGCAACTTACGCCGCGGGCTTTGCAACAAACCTTGCTGGAAGCGCCGTCACCCGCCGGCCACCGGAAAGAGTGGTTTTCACGTGATGAATGGCCGATCCTGCAGGCGCTGTCGCAGGGTAGCACCCTGCGACAGATTGCTCAGTTACAGAACCGCCCCTATAGCCGCATTATTTACCGTCTCAGCTGCATCCTGGCGAAACTTGGGCTGAATCATCGTCATGAGTTGCTACATCTTCTCAACAACCTTTCAGATTTCACGTATTAACGTATTCAGTAACCCCTTAATTCCTAAAGACCTTTAAGAAAATACTTAGGACATATGTTAATTTTTTGTGTTTTTTAACAAAACTTTCGATTTTATAACTATTCCTAATTCTTCAACTTAAACCATGCGAAATGCTGCCTGTACGCTAAACGAGAGTCATTTTATCCATGCGTTAAGTTTCTGACGTTTCCGTTAACAGGATGATAATGGTGTAAAAACAAGCGATTTATCTGTAAATAAAAGCGATGAGAGGTGAAGAAAACAGCAGATAGTGCTGTTTTGACGAAGGGATCATCCTCCTGGCCTGAGGTGTTAGAAATGAGGCAATGACGCGCTAAAGAGCGGACATCAGAGGTAGCGGACAGGCGAAAAGCACTTTGTCACGACCTGCGTATTGTTAACATTTGATCAACATACAGTAAGATCGTTTATTTTTTGTTATTACATAAAGATGAAACTGTGTGGTAAATGCAATATCAGGACATTTTTGCTAATTTTAAAAAGTTAGCGATTCAGATACAGAAGATAATAATCATCAATATATGGACATTAATTTACAGGCTTTTCGGACAATACTTAAACGGTATAATAAGACGTGTTTGACACGCGAATAAGAAAAATCATTTTGCCATAACAGCCTTATGAGATAACTGCGCTCAGGCATTGATATCACCACTACGTAAACAAGGATGCTTTCGCTCTTCCCAGGGATCTACCGTACAAGGATCTGCGTAATTATCCTTCCGGCTTTTCGAGAGTTTTAACAAAACTCAGCATAACGCTTTTAACAATCTGAGGCATAAAAAATGAAACCGGCATCCGTTATCATTATGGACGAACACCCTATCGTCAGAATGTCGATAGAAGTCCTGCTACAGAAAAATAAAAACATCCAGGTCAAACTGAAGTCAGGCGACAGCCACGAAGTGCTTGACTGTATACGCAACCACCCCATCGACCTGGTCATTCTCGATATCGAAATGACAGGCACGGACGGCTTCGTATTATTGAAAAGAATCAGAAACTTAAATAAAGATATTAAGATTCTCTTCCTCTCTTCGAAATCTGAAGCCTTCTACGCAGGGCGCGCCATCCGCGCCGGGGCAAATGGTTTTGTCAGTAAGCGGAAAGATCTGGGGGAAATTTATAACGCGGTGGAAATGATACTGACGGGCTATTCTTTTTTCCCGTCAGAAACATTGAGTTTTATAAACCATATAGGCTCCCGGACAGGCGCCGCTGTGGATATGCCATTATCGAATCGTGAAGTGACGGTTCTGCGATATCTGGCGAACGGATTATCTAATAAGGAGATTGCGGATCAATTATTACTTAGCAACAAAACAATTAGCGCCCATAAGTCTAATATTTTTTCCAAGCTGGGCGTACAAAGTATCGTTGAATTAATTGATTACGCGAAAGCGCACGAATTACTGTAATCCTTCCCTCTCCCTGCAACATATAACCGTTACAGGGAGAGGGGATACGATTAATTATAATTAATCATGAAAGTTGCATCGGCATCAGCCCGGCCCGGCTGCGGGTTATCCGCCGTGGCGATATAATTGGCATAAAACGACAGTTCGGCATTTCCCTGCGCATCCACCGACACCGTCTGGCTGGCCTGCTGCAACGCGAGGCGCGTTTTATCCCGGTCGAGGATCTCCACGGCCACGTTACTGGCCGCGCTGGCATCATTCAGCGCCAGCAGGCTGTTATCATGCCCGTCCATCTTCCCCGTAAATGTGATCGAAGCCGCCCCCGGCGGGCATCCGGTCAGCTTCAGGGTGAACGGTACAGGCTGCGTCCGGCTTCCCGTTGTGCGGAGCTGTTTCGTGGGCCAGGTGCCGAGCGTGACGGTTTTATTGCTGTCGTCCCCCTCCGCCACGCAGGTAAAATCCACGATATTGCCATAGAGCTGAATGTTAATTTCCCCAAGCGCTGTCTCTGCGTGCGCAGGGGAGCAAAGCGCAAAGAGCGCGACGGCTATATACCGCATTCCGTTTCGCATACCTGCTCCTTAGTCATAGTCGACGCGTAAATAGCCGCGAGAGGTAAAACGCCCCTCGGCAGGTTTTTTACCGGTCACGCTGACGGGCCACGCGCGGATCCCCACCTGTGCCTGTGCGCTATCGTCCAGACGGAACGGGATTTTGCTGGTCAGGTTGTTCGGCGTCAGCGGCACGCCATTACTGTTGGCAATCACAAAACCCACATCCGCGTTATCAGAGACCAGCGTACTGCCTGAAACCTTCTCCGCTTCAACACGCATTGTGAGCATGGCGTTCGCCTCGACGTTGGTGCATTTTATGCCGATGGTTTTGCTTTGCGCTGAGATCCCCTCCGGCTTATTTCCGATGCCCGCTTTACTGAACAGAGAGGCGCCGATGTCTCCGAAATCGAACTCCACCACATTTCCGGCATTAATCTCACAGCTCTGAGGCACCTGAATGGTCCCGCTGTAGCTGATGGTATAAACCGGCGTGGTGAGCGGATCCGTGGAGGTCGTGGTGACGTAAACCCGGAACATGATTGCCCGGGGGATCACCACCATATTGATAAAGCGTCGGGTCACCTTAAGCCGAAAGACGAGGCTGGAATCCTGTACACCAAACGGTTTGTTTTTAGACACGTTCGGATGGCTCCCCATCTGAATGTACTTTCTGGGTGGATAGAACGTGCCAGCGTAGCTGTCGGTGATTTTCATCGCCCCGTCCAGATAGTCGTTTAGCTTCAGATACTGGTAGCCATCGCTGGTGCCTGTGACCGGGAATTCGGTCACATAGCTACGCTTGGTGGTGTTCCCGGACGTTCCCTTAGGGCAGACGGCGTTGACGCCCACCCACTGGGACTTCTCGCTGAGTGTAACAATCTGCCCCACCTGGTTATTGGAGCTGTTGAATTTATCCGTCAGGTCGTAATACACCTCCGTCGGCACGCCATTTTCATTGACGCAGACGGTGGCGAACGCCTCAGATAGCGGCAAAAATGCCAGAAGGGATAGCCCCAGATAATGGATTTTATTCACAGCGGATCCCCTTAAGTGTGATCGCCTGTTGCAGGCTCTGTTCTGGCAGGCTGTAGGGCGCACGACACTGGGACTGCTTCCCGTCTCCCCACTGAATCAGCAGTTCCCCGCTCAGCGGCAGCCCGCTCAGGTAAATCTGACCGTCATCTCCCACCATGCTGGTTACGCCGCTCTGCGTCTCACGCACCACCGCCCCAAACGGCACAGGCTGGTTATCACGCTTCACGGTGAGCAACGCACGCACGCCGATGCGGGTGTCAAAACTGGCGCGCACCAGCGCACCGTTCGTCGGCACGACGCTGGAAACGTTATTTTCAATGTCGGTGTTGTTGCTCATGGTGTTAGTGTCGAGCGCCACGCGGTTGTAACGGTACACCGTGGCGTACGGCATCACCGCATAGCCACGCCAGTCTGTTTTGACGCCGGTCTGGTTTTCGACGCTCACGCCTGACGCGCCCGGCGCTTTGATCAAGACGTTGGTATCGCCCAGCGGCTGACTGAATGTGATGCCGTCTGAATGCCCTACCACGCCGCCGGAGAGCTGCCAGTTGAGGTCGTGCTGATCCCGCGTGTAGTTGTAGCCCACGCCCAGCGTACCGTACGTTGCCTGCCAGTTAGCGCTGGCGCTGCCGCTGGCACCGTTATTGCTGGTGTGACCCTGCGTGACGCTGTAGTTCAGGTTACGATCCTGGAGCAGCGTTCCGCTGATCCCGGTCTGCCAGCTGGTATCACCGTCGCTGTTGCGGCTGGCTGAGGCCGTGGCATAGGCCCGGTCGATCGCGTTATCGCGACGGTAGCCGTGACGGGTGAACAGGCTGAACGGGACGGAGACGTTAAACGAGGCGATCCGGTCAGTTCCTTCAATGCCGACGGCCTTGTTCCATGACCAGGATAAGGCGTAGCTGATCCCGTTCACCCCGCCGGCGTAGCCGAGCTGATACCAGACGTTGGACTCGCTGGTGCCCCAGTAACTTTGCTGGCTGCCCGACACGTACACCGAGCCGTAATCGCCAAGAGACTGGGAGATATTGAGCTGGAAACGTCCTTTTTTATTCAGCGTCAGGTTGTGATAGCTCTGCACGTCCGGCACGCCGTCATCGTCCTGATCGTCGCCATACTGGTAGCCTTCCATTGTGCGCCAGGCCACATCGTCGAGGGTGTAGAAGCCTTTGGTCGAGTAGCGATAGCCCAGCAGCTGGAAGTTGGTGCCGAATCCGTTAAGGGATTTTGCGTACAGGAACCGCAGAGACTGCCCTTCATGGCGGCTGTCATCGGCAAGCTGGCTGCGGGCATGGGTGAGGTCAAGTGACACCGCCCCCCAGTCTCCGAGGTTTTTTCCCGCGCCAATGGCGATGGCGGTATAGCGCGAGGCCAGCTGCGTTCCGCCGTACAGCGTGTAGCCGTCGGCAAGACCCGCAATCATCGTACCCTGAGTAAAGAACGGCGTGTCCTGCTCGCTGTTGCCGCTGCGATAGTCCCCTGCCACCAGATCGTATTTCCAGCGTCCTTCACGCTGAAGCAACGGAACGGTGGAATACGGGACGGTGTAGCGCTGCTGGCTGCCGTCCTTCTCTTCCACCGTCACCTCCAGGTCACCGCTTGAGGAGGTCGGGTTAAGGTCAGTTATCGCAAAAGCCCCCGGCTGCACATAGCTTTGGTAAATCACGTATCCGTTCTGGCGGATCACCACTTTGGCAGGGGTGCGGGCGATTCCGCGTACGGTAGGCGCGTAGCCTTGCAGGCTGTCCGGATACATGCTGTCGGACGAATAGAGCCGACCACCGCGAAAACCGACGCTGTCGAAGACATCGTTACCGGTGTTGCTGTCGCCGAGCACCAGCTCGCTTTTTAGCGGAATGACCGTACGCTGCGCCCAGGTGCCAATATTTTGCCAGCTGCTGTGCCGCTGGCCGTTGCTTTCGGTATAACGCCACGCGCCGTTATTGCGTAATCGCCAGGCGCCATAGTTCAACCCGCTTTGCAGGTTCAGATAGTAGCTGTCGTCGTCGCTGCCCCGGTTGCCGGTGAAGCTGTAGTTCAGCAGCGCGGCGGGGATGCCTTCATCCCACTGTTCAGGCGGAATATACCCGCGGGCGCTGTTTTGCATCGCCACCTGAGGCAGACTGACGTTAAGGCGCAACGAGGCGAAGTTGAACGCCGTTTCGCTGCCCGGAATAGCCGTGGTGAGCGGAACGCAGGTCTCGCCCTGCACGTTGCTCAGTTCCGGGAAGGCGGCGATATTGACGCCAAAGCGATCGAGCATCGCGCGCGTAATGCACGGCGACAAACCGCCCGCGACCGGCGGCGTGTTGTCGGCTTGCTCAAACCGCACGTCCTGGGTGCCGATAAACTCATCGTTACGCCAGATATCGACGCGATAGACGCCCGGTGCCTGCTGGTGGCCTTTCTCAAAACGCGACAAATCCGCCACGTTCGCCGCGTCATCGGAGAGAAACGCCGGGTTAAAGTAGCTTTCGCCCCAGCCAGCGTGTGGCCAGAGCGTTGCCATCAGTGCCAGCGCAACCGGGCAGTAACGCCATTGAGTGTTCATCGCCCTGTCTCTGCTCACAGGCTGACGCTACGCGCCGGCGTAATGGCACCGTAGTCATTCACACTCTGCCAGGAGAGCGTGCCGCTCGCTGCGGCAGGCAGCACCTGCTGCGCCGAGCTTTTCGGAGCAACCATCAGGTTCTCCAGCGTCTGACCGCCGAGCTTCAGATTGACCAGCGTGACGTAATACGGTGAGGCATTGCTCACCTTAAGATGGTTGCCGACGCGCTCAAAGCGCAGCTGTGAGAGCGCCTCTTCCGGCGGCATCGCCAGGTTAGCCGGGCGAACAAACAGCTTAATACGTGACAGAATAGCCAGTTGCAGGACGTTGTTGCCGTCCTGATGTTTTTTGCTGACGGAGGGAATCGCTTTGACGTTCATGTAAAAGAGCGATTCGCGATCGGCAGGCAGCGCCGGGCCTGCGTAGATAATGCGCAGGGTGTTTTCGCTGGCCGGCTCGCTGACAAACAGCGGCGGCGTGACGGCAAAGGTTTTTTCCTTTTGCCCGTTGGCATTTTCTATCCACGCGTTAATTAAATAGCGCTCTTGTTTATTGCTGTTGGTGATCGCCAGCGACGTTTGTTTTGCATCGGCCGGATAAATAACGCGCGTCGCGCCCAGCGCAATTCCGCCGGATGCATTCGCGCTGGCAGAAACCATCATCAAAATAAAAGTTAAAAACAGTCCAGGTTTAATCAGGGTGTTCATCACAACCGTACCTTTAATAATTAGTTCGCAGGCGTCAGGGATAAATCAACGTAAACCAGACATTCGACTGAATAGTGCCTGGTACAAGGTGTTCGGAAATAGCGCGGTAGCGGGCGCTGAAATGAAATACCAGCTCGCGGGTGTTAATGGGTAACCAGCTCACTGCCGTCGCGTTCGGGATGATCTGACGTTGCTGTTCGTCAAAAAGCGCCAGTCCGACACCACTGCTGACCGCATTTTCCCCCGGCCGCGATGTCGCCAGGAAAACCTGCGGGTCTTCTGCCGGTGTCACTCCCTGGAACTGGATCCCCACGGTGCGGGAGACGTCCACGCTGCAATCCAGCAGACGTACGGTGAAAGGCACATTAACCGTGGAAAAGCTGCCGACGCCGGAAAAGGCGTTTGTGCGGTATTGCCCCATATCCACGCGCATATTCTGGCTGTCCGGGGCCACGGCGCAGCCGCCGTTAACCAGCTCTCCCCTGAGGTGTACTTTGCCGCCGTCTATGACAACGGTATGTGCGTTTACCGCTGAGGCAATCGCAAGGGCACACAGCAGTATCCCAGTCCTTGTCATCCTTCGCTCCCGGTATAGGCGATCAAAAGACCTCTTCCCTGAGGCCAGCCACATCCCTGTACTCAGGCATTACTCGTATTTCATTACGAATGTTGCGTCCGCGTTTGCCTGGCCTGGCGCGGTGGTCGCCGCCGTGGCTTTATAGCGCGCGGTGAAGTTCAGGGTGTTAGTCCCTTCAATCAGGTTCTGGGCCGCAGAGAAGGTTGCACCGTCCGGGGTCAGCGTGGAGGATTTGCTGTCGAGGATCTCAATGCCTACGCCCTTCGCGGAGTTGTCGTTGTTACCGGAGCTTACCGCCAGCAGCGTTTTGTCGGTGGCGTCGATTTGGCCGGTAAACGCGACAGCAGCGGTTTTCGCTACCGCAGGATCGCAGTCGTTCAGTTCGATGGTGAAGGGAATATTGGAGGTGGTGTCACCCACTTTAGTGAATTTCGCGGTACGGTACTGGCCGAGATTAACCGTCTGCTCTGAAGAGTCAGTATTCACTGAACACGCGGCATTCACTAATTCACCTTTAAAATGCACCGTACCACCGTTTACAGATACAGGTGCTACCGGATCTTCTGCGTGAGCGGCACCCGCGACCAGGGCCAGAGTTGCAATAACAGTAGAAGCAATGTTGCTGAGTTTCATGTCTATTCCTTTAAAATGTAAATAACCCTTCCCGCGCATATTCGGGAATAAGAAATACGTTCAATTAAAAAATTGAAGGCTTATTTCGGAGAGGACAAAGTAGCTCAGGAATCTATTTTGTAATATGTCAAAACGCTGCCATTTTGCCAGGTCACATCCTAATCGCCCCTAAGAAATTGACCACGCACTGAGAAGGGATTTTGCGGGCCATCGATGAAATCTCGTAAAGGGTGACTGACAGCGGCGCTCGCTTCTGACAAAATACAGGTAATCCCCCCTTTCTAACGTTACAGACGGAATCTTCTCTCTGATGGCAGCAAAGATTATTGACGGTAAAACGATTGCGCAGCAGGTGCGCTCTGAGGTTGCGGAAAAAGTGAAGGCGCGTAAAGCTGCCGGAAAACGCGCCCCAGGGCTGGCCGTTGTGCTGGTTGGCAGCAACCCGGCTTCGCAAATTTATGTCGGCAGCAAACGCAAAGCGTGTGAAGAGGTGGGGTTCGTCTCCCGCTCTTACGATCTGCCGGAAACCACCAGCGAAGCAGAACTGCTGGAACTGATTGACACCCTGAATGCCGATAAAGAGATCGATGGCATCCTGGTTCAGCTGCCGCTGCCTGCGGGCATCGACAACGTGAAGGTGCTGGAGCGTATCGCGCCGGACAAAGACGTTGACGGTTTCCATCCGTATAACGTGGGCCGCCTGTGCCAGCGCGCGCCGCGCCTGCGTCCGTGCACCCCGCGCGGCATCGTGACGCTGCTGGAGCGTTATAACATCGACACCTATGGCCTGAACGCCGTGGTGATTGGCGCCTCCAACATCGTGGGCCGCCCGATGAGCATGGAGCTGCTGCTGGCGGGCTGCACCACCACCGTCACCCACCGCTTCACCAAAAACCTGCGTCATCACGTCGAAAACGCCGATCTGCTGATCGTTGCGGTCGGCAAGCCGGGCTTTATTCCGGGCGAGTGGATCAAAGAGGGCGCAATCGTCGTGGACGTGGGTATTAACCGTCTGGAAAACGGCAAAGTGGTTGGCGACGTGGTGTATGAAGATGCCGCAGCCCGAGCCTCCTATATTACTCCGGTCCCGGGCGGCGTAGGCCCGATGACGGTAGCAACACTGATTCAGAATACCTTGCAGGCGTGCGAGGAGTATCACGACGTAGAGGACGCGTAATCATGGCAACTTTTTCTTTAGGTAAACATCCGCACGTTGAGCTGTGCGATCTGCTGAAGCTGGAAGGCTGGAGCGAAAGCGGTGCGCAGGCGAAAATCGTCATCGCCGACGGGCAGGTAAAAGTAGACGGCGCGGTGGAAACCCGCAAGCGCTGCAAAATTGTCGCGGGCCAGACCGTGAGCTTTGCAGGTCAGAGCGTGACCGTGACGGCCTGAGCTGTCTGATGCCCGGTGGCGCTGCGCTTACCGGGCCTACGTACTGTCTCCGTTTGTAGGCCGGGTAAGGCGAAGCCGCCACCCGGCAATTTCTCTCACAATCCCCTCACACCCATCACGGTTAATTATCGATCAACTTCAAATAATCACTATTCCCTCTGGCGAAACGTGAAAATTATGTTGCGCGATTTTCAGACTTTCCCCACGATAAGTAGAACGTTCTACTAAAACGTTCTACTTACAATAACAGCGCGAAAAAAGCGCTACTCGGGGGGAAATCAGCATGAGTCTGATATCAGGGTTTGTTAAATCGCTGTCTAAGTTATCGATGATTGGTCGCGCCTTAATGCTGCCAATTTCACTGCTTCCCGCTGCGGGCCTGCTGCTGGCCTTCGGCGATAAGTTCCACCTGCCGCTGATGATGAACGCCGGCGGGGTTATCTTTGATAACCTGCCGATGCTGTTCGCCATCGGCTCTGCCGTCGGTCTGGCTTCGGAATCCGGCATTGCGGCACTCTCTGCGGCGGTCTCGGTGTTTGTCACCAACATAACCATCAGCACCGTGCTGAGCATTACGCCGGAAATGGCCTCCCAGGGCGGGAAATACGCCATGGTCGTCGGCATTCCGACGTTGCAGATGGGCGTCTTTGGCGGCCTGATCTGCGGTATTCTCGCGGCCTGGTGCTACAACCGCTTCCACACCATGCAGCTGCCGGAATTCCTCGGCTTCTTCTCCGGGAAGCGTTTTGTGGCGATTGCGACGGCATTTCTGTCGTTCCTGCTCGGCCTGCTGCTGCCGTACGTGTGGCAGCATATTCAGTCCGGGATCGACGCCCTGTCCGTGGTGGTGAACGGCGATAACCAGGCGGCCTCGACCTTTATCTTCGGGCTGGTGGAGCGCGCGTTGATCCCGCTCGGCCTGCACCACATCTGGTATCCCTCCTTCTGGTATTCGTTCGGGGATTACACTACCCAGGCGGGTCAGGTGATCCACGGCGACCAGACCATCTGGTTCAAGATGCTCGAAGAGGGGGTGAAATCCTTCAGCAGCGATACCTACCAGAACGCCGGGAAATTCATGCAGGGCGAGTTCCCGCTGATGCTGTTCGCGCTGCCTGCGGCGTGCCTTGCGATGTACCATGAAGCGCATACGAAGAATAAGAAAATCGCGGCCGGTATTCTCTTCTCCGCCGCCCTCACCTGCTTCCTGACGGGCATCACCGAGCCGGTAGAGTTCACCTTTATCTTCGTGGCGCCAATCCTTTACGTCTTCAACGCCATCATGGCGGGCCTGGCGTACATGACCATGTACCTGCTGCATGCGCACATCGCTAAGTCGTTCTCGGCGGGCTTTATCGACTACCTGTCGTTCGGGATCCTGCCGTCGTTTAACGGCTATCAGACCAACTTCCTGAGCGCCATTATCATCGGTATCCCAATGGCCCTGATTTACTATTTCACCTTCCGCTTCGTGATCCGCCGTTTCGACGTGAAAACGCCGGGCCGCACCGAAGTGACCGCCAGCGCAAATGACAAGTCCGATTCCGAACTTGCCACCGAAATCATCGGCCTGCTGGGCGGTGCGCAGAACATTGATTCTGTCGGCTCCTGCATCACGCGTCTGCGTCTGGAAGTGGCGAAGAGCGAAGCGGTGGACCGGGACGGGCTGAACGGGCTGGGCGCGCGCGGCGTGGTGTTTGTTGGCGACAACGGGATACAGGTGATTTTCGGGGCCAGAGCACAGTTTATCGCCCAGACCATGTCCACGATGATTGGCAAATAATAAGATGCCTGAAGGAGGCGTCTCCTGTACGCTGGGGTACGCCTCTTATCTGGCTGATAATCGGTAAATTTCAGGGAGCGGTTTTGAAGAAAGTCAGCATTATTGATGTTGCAAAGCATGCGGGCGTGTCGGTTTCTACCGTGTCGCTGGTGCTGCGCCAGAAAGGGAAAATCTCAGAGGCGACGATCGGGAAGGTCAATGCCGCCATCACAACGCTGGGCTATGTTCATAACGTCGCCGCTGCCAACCTTCGCGCCAACACCTCCAATTTAATCGGCCTGATCCTGCGGGACTTCAGCGACAGCTTTTCCATCAAAGTGATGGCGAGCATCGTTCAGGAGCTGGAGAAACAGGGTTATATGGTTTTTCTCGGTCAGCCGCTGAACGACGACGAACATCTTGAGCGTACCCTGCTCTCATTTAAGCAGCAGGGCGTGGCGGGCGTCATCTATCTGGCGTCGGACACCCGCGCCGCCTCTCTCCCGGAACACATTCGCCAATGCCCGCTGCCGCTTGTGGCGGTTTCGCAGTCGTTGCTGGAAGAGAAATGCAATCTGGTGATGCGCGATAACCGCCAGGCGGCGAACCTGGCCGCGCGTTATCTTATCGAGCGCGGGCACCGCACCATCGCCTACATTGGCGGGCGCGACGGGTGCCGTATTCGCGAGCAGCGCCTGCTCGGTTTTCGCAGCGCGATGACGCAGAACGGCCTGGTCTGGCGTGAGGAATATTCTCCCGCCTGCACCGATGATACGCAGGCGGCGGCCATGGCGACTCGCCAGCTGCTGGAGAAGAACAACACGATTACCGCCCTGCTCTGCCATTCGCCGGACGCGATGATCGGTTCGATCTCCGGCATTCACCAGGTGGGGCGCACGGTGGGCAAAGACGTGTTTTTAACCCAGCAGGTGGCGCTGATTGGTTTTGAAGATATGCTCCACGTTAATCTCACGTCGCCGTCACTGACTTACGTTTCGTCTGCCAGTGAAGAGACCGGCCGCCAGGCGGCAGGGCTGATGATCCGCAGGCTGAAGGAGCCGGATCTGCAAACGCAGCGTATTACCCTCTCCGGCCAGCTTATCGCGCGGGAATCGGCGTAAATTCAGAATTTAGCATGGGTCTTATAGCGCGAGATGACTGCTATATTTCCATGATTTGCCATGGATAAATGTAATGCCTACCGTTATCACCCACGCTGCCGTACCTCTGTGTCTGGGCTTAGGGCTCGGAACCAAAGTCATCCCACCCCGCCTGCTGTTTGCCGGGATCATCCTCGCCATGCTGCCTGACGCTGACGTACTGGCGTTTAAATTCGGTGTCGCCTACGGGAATATTTTCGGCCACCGCGGTTTCACTCATTCGCTGCTGTTTGCCTTTGTAGTGCCCATACTTTGCGTGCTGGCTGGGCGTCGATGGTTCCGGGCCAGCCTGTCACGCTGCTGGCTGTTTTTAACCGTGTCGCTGCTGTCGCACAGCCTGCTGGATTCGAGTACCACCGGCGGGAAAGGCGTCGGCTGGCTGTGGCCCTGGTCAGATGAGCGCTTCTTTGCACCGTGGCAGGTGATTAAGGTCGCGCCGTTTGCACTGTCGCGCTATACCACGCCGTACGGGCATCAGGTGATTATCTCGGAACTGCTGTGGGTGTGGCTGCCGGGAATCGTGCTGATGGGAGTATTATGGCGGAAGAAGAGAAGGTAAAAAAAGCCGGGTGGCGGCTACGCCTTACCCGGCCTACTTTCACCTGTAGGCCCGGTAAGCGTAAGCGCCACCGGGCATTACGGACTTACTTACGACGCCAGGTGGTGCCCTGCGGGCCGTCTTCCAGAATAATACCCATCTCGGTCAGACGGTTACGCGCCGCATCCGCCGCCGCCCAGTCTTTCGCCTGACGCGCTTCCAGACGCGCTTTAATCAGTGCTTCAATTTCCGCTACTTCACCGTCGTCCGCCTGCGCGCCGCTTTGCAGGAACACGTCCGGCTCCTGCTCCAGCAGGCCGAGCACGGAAGAGAGCTTACGCAGATGCGACGCCAGCGCATTCGCCGCCGCCATATCTTCTGACTTCAGGCGATTCACCTCACGCGCCATGTCGAACAGCACGGAGTAGGCTTCCGGCGTGTTGAAGTCGTCGTTCATGACCTCAACGAAGCGGGCTTCGAACGCCTCGCCGCCAGCGGCCAGAACAGACCTGTCGGTGCCGCGCAGTGCGGTATACAGACGCTCCAGCGCAGCGCGCGCCTGCTTCAGGTTCTCTTCGCTGTAGTTCAGCTGGCTGCGATAGTGGCCGGACATCAGGAAGTAGCGCACGGTTTCCGCGTCGTAATACTTCAGCACGTCGCGCACGGTGAAAAAGTTACCCAGCGATTTCGACATCTTCTCGCGGTCAACCATCACCATCCCGGAGTGCATCCAGTAGTTCACGTACTCGCCGCCGTGAGCACAGGTGGACTGCGCGATTTCGTTTTCGTGGTGCGGGAACATCAGATCCGAACCGCCGCCGTGGATGTCGAAATGGTTGCCCAGCTGTTTGCAGTTCATCGCGGAACATTCAATGTGCCAGCCCGGACGCCCTTCGCCCCACGGGGATGGCCAGCTCGGTTCGCCCGCTTTGGACATCTTCCACAGCACGAAGTCCATCGGATTACGCTTCACGTCAACCACGTCCACGCGTGCACCGGCCTGGAGCTGGTCCAGATCCTGGCGGGAAAGCGCACCGTAGGTTGGGTCCGTCGGCACCGAGAACATCACGTCGCCGTTGTCCGCCACATAGGCGTGACCGCGCTCGATCAGCTTTTGGGTGATCTCAATGATTTCATGAATATGGTGGGTCGCACGCGGCTCGCTATCCGGGCGCAGAATATTCAAGGCATCAAAATCCTTGTGCATTTCGGCGATCATGCGATCCACCAGCGCGACAAAGCTTTCGCCATTTTCATTAGCACGTTTAATGATTTTGTCGTCGATGTCGGTGATGTTGCGCACATACTTCAGGTTATAGCCCAGGAAGCGCAGGTAGCGGGACACCACGTCGAACGCGACAAAGGTACGGCCATGGCCGATATGACAGAGATCGTAAACCGTAATACCACACACGTACATGCCGACTTCCCCGGCATGGATAGGTTTAAATTCCTCTTTTTGGCGCGTCATTGTATTAAAGATTTTTAACATCGAAGATTCCATGTAAACACGTGTGTGGATTGTTTGTTCCTTATAATACCCATAATTCGGAGCACGGTCAGCACACAATGCAAGGTGATCGTGTCCTGTGGTTATGCTATAACAAGCCCCTATATGTGACCCGAGCACGGGTCGACGCACCACAATAACGGAACAGGATGCAAAAATGGTTACTTTCCACACTAATCATGGCGATATCGTAATCAAAACCTTTGATGACAAAGCGCCTGAAACAGTTAAAAACTTCCTGGACTACTGCCGCGAAGGTTTCTACAACAACACTATTTTCCACCGTGTGATCAACGGCTTTATGATCCAGGGCGGCGGTTTCGAGCCTGGCATGCGCCAGAAAGAGACGAAAGAAGCGATCAAAAACGAAGCGAACAACGGCCTGAAAAACACCCGCGGTACGCTGGCAATGGCCCGTACTCAGGCCCCGCACTCTGCTACCGCACAGTTCTTCATTAACGTGGCGGACAACGACTTCCTGAACTTCTCTGGCGAAAGCCTGCAAGGCTGGGGCTACTGCGTATTCGCAGAAGTGGTTGAAGGCATGGACGTGGTCGACAAGATCAAAGCCGTTTCTACTGGCCGCAGCGGTATGCACCAGGACGTTCCTAAAGAAGACGTTGTGATCACAAGCGTGACCGTCAGCGAGTAATTCGTGGCGACACTCTTTATTGCGGACCTGCATCTGCAAACAGAAGAACCGGCGATAACCGCCGGTTTTCTGCGTTTTTTACGCGGTGAAGCGAAAAGCGCCGATGCGCTGTACATTCTGGGTGACCTGTTTGAGGCCTGGATAGGCGACGACGATCCGAACCCGCTGCACCGTGAGATGGCAGCGGCCATTAAAGCGCTGGTGGATTCCGGCGTCCCCTGCTATTTCATTCACGGCAACCGTGATTTCCTGATCGGCCAGCGTTACGCCCGCGAGAGCGGCATGACGCTGCTCCCGGAAGAGCAGGTGCTTGACCTCTATGGCCGCAATATTCTGATCATGCACGGCGACACGCTCTGCACTGACGATACCGGCTACCTGGCGTTTCGCGCCAAAGTTCACACCCCGTGGATCCAGAAAGTGTTCCTCGCCCTGCCGCTGTTTATTCGCAACCGCATCGCCGCCAGAATGCGCGCGGGCAGCAAGGCCGCCAATAGCAGCAAATCGATGACCATCATGGACGTCAACCCGCAGGCGGTAGTGAAGGTGATGGAGAAGCATCGCGTTCAGTGGCTGATCCACGGCCATACCCATCGTCCCGATGTGCATTCCCTTATCGCCAACGGCGAGCCCGCCCATCGCGTGGTTTTAGGCGCCTGGCACAGCGAAGGATCGATGGTCAAAGTCACGCCGGAAGGTGTGGAACTGATCGCCTTCCCGTTCTAACCCTCCTCGTTTTTTCGCCCATTTCACGACCACGCAACCGTTTTCCTTGCCGGTATTACATGCTATTCTCTGTGCCCTCGAAAGCAGTGTGTTCCGCACCACAGGAGTTTTAAGACGCATGTCTTCCCGCAATAATCCGGCGCGTGTCGCCATCGTGATGGGGTCCAAAAGCGACTGGGCTACCATGCAATTCGCCGCCGAAATCTTTGAAATCCTGAATGTTCCGCACCACGTCGAAGTGGTTTCCGCGCACCGTACGCCGGATAAACTGTTCAGCTTCGCCGAAAGCGCCGAAGAGAACGGTTACGAGGTGATCATTGCCGGTGCGGGCGGCGCAGCACATCTGCCGGGCATGATTGCCGCCAAAACCCTGGTGCCGGTACTGGGCGTGCCGGTACAGAGCGCCGCGTTAAGCGGGGTTGATAGCCTGTACTCTATCGTCCAGATGCCGCGCGGTATCCCTGTCGGTACGCTGGCGATTGGTAAGGCGGGTGCCGCAAATGCCGCCCTGCTGGCCGCGCAGATCCTCGCGACGCATGATAATGACTTACATCAACGCCTGGCGGAGTGGCGTAAAGCCCAGACCGACGAGGTGCTGGATAACCCGGATCCGCGGGGTGCAGCATGAAGCAGGTTTGCGTTCTTGGTAATGGTCAGCTTGGCCGGATGCTGCGTCAGGCCGGTGAGCCGCTGGGTATTGCCGTCTGGCCCGTCGGGCTGGACGCCGAGCCGGAAGCCGTGCCGTTCCATCAGAGCGTGATCACCGCCGAAATTGAACGCTGGCCGGAAACCGCCCTGACCCGCGAGCTGGCGCGCCATAACGCCTTTGTGAACCGCGACGTCTTCCCGATCATCGCCGACCGTCTGACGCAAAAGCAGCTGTTCGACAAGCTCGGCCTTGCGACCGCGCCGTGGCAGCTGTTGTCCGACAAAAGCGAGTGGAATGACGTCTTCGCCATGCTGGGCGATCTGGCGATCGTGAAGCGTCGTGTCGGCGGCTACGACGGTCGCGGGCAGTGGCGCCTGCGCGCGAACGACACCGCCGAGCTGCCGGACGACTGCTACGGCGAGTGCATCGTTGAGCAGGGCATAAACTTCAGCGGTGAAGTGTCGCTGGTGGGCGCGCGCGGGCATGACGGGCACACCGTTTTTTACCCGCTAACGCATAACCTGCATCAGGACGGGATTCTGCGCACCAGCGTCGCCTTCCCGCAGGCCAATGCTGACCAGCAGGCGCAGGCGGAAGAGATGCTCTCTGCCATCATGCATGAGCTGGGCTATGTGGGCGTAATGGCGATGGAGTGTTTCGTCACGCCATCGGGTCTGCTGATCAACGAACTTGCGCCGCGCGTGCACAACAGCGGCCACTGGACGCAAAACGGTGCCTCCATCAGCCAGTTCGAGCTGCACCTGCGCGCCATCACTGACCTGCCGCTGCCGCAGCCGGTGGTGACCAGCCCGTCGGTGATGATCAACCTGATCGGCACCGATCTGAACTACGACTGGCTGAAGCTGCCGCTGGTGCACCTGCACTGGTACGACAAAGCGGTGCGCCCGGGTCGTAAGGTCGGCCACCTGAACCTGAACGATACCGACACGGATCGCCTGAGCGCCACGCTGGAAGCGATTGTTCCCCTGCTGCCGCCAGAATACGCGAGCGGGATTGTCTGGGCGCAGTCAAAACTGAAGTAAGTAACCCCCGCCGGGGAGTTGACCTTCCCCTTCCCCGGCGTACAATTCCCGCCCATTGCTGCTTAGCTTTCTTCTGGAACCACCATGAACGATGGAACGGACTATCGCGCGATCCTCGCGTCCGATACCCCTTTAATCGACGTTCACGCGCCGATCGAATTTGTCCAGGGTGCGATGCCCGCCGCACTCAACCTGCCCTTAATGAACGACGACGAGCGTGCCGCCGTCGGCACCTGCTATAAACGCCAGGGTCCGGACGCCGCACTGACGCTCGGCCATAGCCTGGTCAACGGCGAGACGCGAGAGGCGCGCATCAACGCCTGGCGCGAAGCCAGCCTGGCCCATCCTGAGGGCTACCTTTGCTGCGCGCGCGGTGGCCAGCGCTCACATATCTCCCAGGCCTGGCTTAAAGAGGCGGGAATCGATTATCCGCTGATCCGCGGCGGCTATAAGGCCCTGCGCCAGACGGCAATTCAGGTGACGATTGAGCAGTCACAAAAACCGATGGTGCTTATCGGTGGCTGTACCGGAAACGGCAAAACGCTGCTGGTGAAGCAGCATGCGCAGGGCATCGATCTGGAAGGGCTGGCGCACCATCGCGGCTCGTCATTTGGCCGCACGCTCACCCCGCAACTTTCTCAGGCGAGCTTCGAGAATCACCTTGCCGTCGAGCTGCTAAAAAAAGATGCCGCGCGCTGGGTGCTGGAGGATGAGGGCCGGATGATTGGCTCTAACCACCTGCCGGAGTGCCTGCGCGACCGCATGGCGGAAGCGCCTGTCGTTGTGGTCGAAGATCCGTTTGAGATCCGTCTTGAGCGCCTGCGCGAAGAGTATTTCGACCACATGTGGGCCGATTTTTTTGCCGCCTACGGTGAAGAAGCGGGCTGGAAAGCCTACAGCGAATACCTGCATCACGGCCTGTTCGCCATCCGCCGTCGTCTGGGGCTGCAACGATTCGCGGAATTTACCGCGCTATTAGATTCCGCGCTGCTGGAACAACAGCGCTCTGGAAGCACTGACGCGCACTTCAGCTGGCTTGTGCCACTGCTGAAGGACTATTACGACCCGATGTACGGCTATCAGCTGGAGAAGAAAGCGGAGAAGATTGTTTTTCGCGGGACGTACGAAGAAATTGCCGAGTGGCTTGATCGCTGAAAAATAAAGCCGGGTGGCGAGGTAAAAGCAAAACGGCAACCTGGGTTGCCGTTTTTAATGTTTTTTCCCTCTCCCCGTGGGAGAGGGTCAGGGTGAGGGCATCAGGCCGCACCCTACATGACAACTCAGAAGTCGTAACGCAGACGCACCAGGTTCATGTCGCCCAGGTTGTCGGTGCTGGAGGTGAACACGTGTTCGTAATCCACGCGGAAACCGTAGTCCAGCTGGAAGCTGATACCCACGCCGTTGTCGATGCGCTGGTAGTTACGGCCGTTCACGTACTCAATGCGGTCGCCCATGAAGTACGGCTGAATGGATTTCACCGCATACTGACCGACCGGGAATTTGTATCCTGCGAAGTATTCAATACCCCATGCATCACCGGCGAAGTAGTCGTTAACGGACACTTTTTTGGTGGTCATGAAGTTCTGATACCAGCCGCCGCCTGCGGAGAAGGTCCAGTTATCCGGCGTCCAGCTCAGTGCGGTGCCGAGAATGTTCTGGTCGTAGGATTTGCTGTCGCCGTTGTCCGGATTACGCATGTCCGCGCGGGTGTAGTTCCACGCTGCGCCCCAGGTCAGATCGGTGGTCAGGTGGTAATCGATACCCAGTGAACCGCCGCCTTTGCGCTTGTAGCGCAGGCCGTTGCCCGGCAGGTATTCGCTGTCTTCAAACAGGTAAGAGGCGTAGATGTCAGCATCGCCCACGGTTTTCTTGTACTTCAGCATCTGGCGTGAACGGTAAGAGCCGTCGTAGTCGCCGTTGATCCCGTTACCCGACGCCTGACCAATCATGTCGTAGTCCCAGATATCGGTTTTCGCGCCCACCACGTCATAGTACACGCTGTTCTGCTGGCCGAAGGTCAGCGTACCCCAGGTGTCGCTCTTCAGACCGGTGTAGAGCATACGGCGTGAAGTATCGTGCGCGCCGTCGGCGTAGTGGTTATCCCAGTTAAACTGCGCCGGAATGTTCACACCCAGCTCGTAGTAGGTGATCCAGCTGATGTCATCGAACAGGTAGTAGTCTGCCGCGAAACGGAAACGGGTACCGCCGTCAAAACCGTTACGCTTGTAGCCGTTTTTGCCGTCGTCACCGGTCATGTTCTGGAACTGAGGACGGATGCTGCCGCCAACGGTGAAGTTCAGACGGCTCAGCGGGTTACCCGCCTGCGGATCCTGTTTCAGAAGGGTGATTTCCGCCTGAGATGCGAAAGAAGCCAATGCCACTGCTGCGCCGATCGTTGTCGCCAGCGCTGTTTTTCTTATAGTCATTCTTTTTCCTTGATAGACACGCTGCTAAATATTTAGCTGGTGAATATTAACTGGAAAAATTCGGGCTGTGTGGGCGGGTTTTTAATGTTTTGTGCTACTAAATGCATGGGTATTAACGATTTGTGCTATTAAGCGATGACACACCAGCAGAAATGCCGGTGCGTCATCATCACGCAAGTAAACTAACTGACAAACTGGCGGAACAGCGCTTTACCTTTCAACAGCCGCGTCCCGAGCCAGCCACCGCACAGGGACAGCAGCACCGCGCCGCAGACGGGCAGCGTGAGCCACAGCCGCCAGTCAGGCTCCCATGGAAAATCAAAGACTTTCGTCTGAAGCACCGCCAGTGCGGTTTCCGCCCCGATGGCCGCCACCAGGCCCGCCACCAGCCCGAGCAGGGCAAATTCGCTCCACAGCGTGGCGCGCAGCAGCCGTTTACTGGCCCCCAGCGTGCGGTAGACCACCAGCTCCTGATGACGCTGACGCATGCCGACCTGCACCTGCGCCAGCAGCAGCAATAGGCCGCAGACGGTCACCAGCACCACCATCACCTCCAGGGCGCGGCTCACCTGTTCCAGCACCTGCCCGACCTGTTTGAGGATCGCGCCGATATCCAGCAGGCTCACCGTCGGAAATTCCCGGTTCAGTTGCGTCAGCATGCCGTTGCCGTTTTCCCAGCGGAAGCTGGTCAGCCAGCTCTGGGGCTGTCCGTCCAGCGCGCCCGGCGGGAAGATGAAGAAGAAATTTGGCCGCAGGCTTTCCCAGTCCACTTTGCGCAGGCTGGTGACTTTGGCGGTGAAATCCTGGGTATCACCGGTAAAGGTCACGCTATCGCCGAGCTTCACGTTCAGGCGTGTCGCCAGCCCCTCCTCCATCGACACTTCCCCCGCTTTCGGCGGCCAGGTGCCGGCAACGATCGGGTTATGGTCCGGACGTTTCGCCTGCCAGGTCAGGTTGAGCTCGCGGTTGAGCGATTCATCCTTATTTCCCTCCGTGGACTGGCCGTTGATCTGCGTCAGGCGGGCGCGCACGATCGGATAGAACGATTCCGGAATAATGTGATGCTCAGACAGAAACCCCTTCAGCGGCGTCACCTGTTCGGGAGCAATGTTGATCAGGAAATAGTTCGGGCTTTCCGGCGGAAGCTGCTGCTGCCAGCGATCCAGCAGATCCCCGCGCAGCACCAGCAGAAGCGCCAGCAGCATAAACGACAGCGAAAATGCCGAGAGCTGGCTGAGGGTAGACCACGGCTGGTGCAGCAGTCGGTTAACCGCCAGCCGCACCGGCAGCGATCTCACCGTCAGCTTTTTGAGAAGATTGAGCAATAGCCAGCCCACCACGCCGCACAGCAGCGCCAGCACCACCGCGCCCGCCAGCACCGCCCACAGCAGCGTACTGCCGCCCATCAGCCAGGCCAACAGCCCGACTGCCACCGCAATAATCACCGGCAGATAGAACTTCAGCGGCCAGACGCTGGCCACCACATCCCGGCGCAGCACGCGCAGCGGCTGGGTGGCGAGCAGCAGCCGGTAGGGGCGTAACCCCACCAGCAGGGAGATCGTCGTCATCGCGCCGATGGCCCACAGCCACGGCCAGAGGCTGGCAGGCGGCAGCGCAGCGGGCAGGACCGGTTTGAGCAGCACCATCAGCAGCTTTTCAAACAGCAGCCCTATCGCCCCGCCGGTCAGAGCCGACAGCGCCAGCACCATCAGCCACTGGCCGACAATCAGCTTGCGCAGCTGTGCCCGGCCCGCGCCGAGAGTTTTGAGGATCGCCACCAGATCGTAACGGCTGCGGCAGTAGTGCCCCATTGCCACGGCAACGGCCGCAATGGCCAGCAGCAGGGTTAACAGCGCCGACAGCAACAGAAACTGCTGAGAACGCTCGAGGGATTTGCCGAGCGCCCCGTCATCCTGCTCCAGCCCGTACCAGCGATGTTCCGGCTTGAGCTGAGGCAGGAGCCATTTTTCATACGCCTCCAGTTGAGCAGGCGTCCCGCCAAACTTATAGCGCCATATGACGCGGCTACCCGGCTGGACGGCGTTGGTTTTCGCCACATCAGCGGTGTTCATCAGCAGGCGCGGCGCGAGCTGGAACGGATTAAATCCGGAGTCGGGCTCCTGCACCACTTCCCCGGCAATTTTGAGGGTCGCGTCGCCGACGTCGATACTGTCGCCGGGTTTCAGGTTCAGCAGCGCCATCAGACGCGATGCCAGCAGTACCGTACCGGCCGTCGGTTTTAGCCCCGGCGGACTGGTTTGTAAGTCACCATACATCGGGTAGATGTCATCCACGGCTTTTACGCTGGCAAGCTGTGGCGTGTCGCCCGCAAAGGTCATGGTCTGGAAGGTGATTTGCTCTCCCACCTTCAGCCCCTCTTTGCGCGCTTCCTCAATCCAGCCCGGCGGCACGGGGCGAGAACTTTGCAGAGCCCGGTCCCCCGCCATAAATTCCCGACTCTGCTGGCTAAGCCCTTTCTCCATACGATCGCTGACGCTGCCGAGCGCCAGCACGCAGGCCACCGCCAGGCTCAACGCCAGCCAGACAATCAGCAGAGAGGGCGAGCGCCATTCGCGCCAGAACCAGCGGGCAATCATGCTTCCTCCTGAAGAACACCGTTCACCAGCCGCAGGCGGCGGTCGCAGCGGGCGGCCAACTGCGGGTCGTGGGTAACCAGAATCAGCGTGGTGCCATGCTCGCGGTTGAGGGAAAACAGCAGATCGGCAATTTTGTCCCCGGTTTTACGGTCGAGATTGCCCGTGGGCTCATCGGCAAACAGCACTTCCGGGCGCCCGTTAAACGCCCTGGCCAGCGCCACGCGCTGCTGCTCACCGCCGGAAAGCTGCGCCGGAAGGTGGTCGAGACGTTTTCCCAGCCCCAACTGTTCCAGCAACGCTTTGGCGTGATCGCGGCTTTCGCGGGTATTTTCACCGCGCAGCAGGCCGGGCAGCTCAACGTTTTCCAGCGCGTTGAGGGTTGGGATCAGCATGAATGACTGAAAGACAAACCCGATATGCCGGGCACGCAGCGCGGCGCGCGCCTCTTCATCAAGCGCGTGGAGGGGCTGGCCGACCAGGTTCACTTCCCCGCTGCTGCCATCGTCCAGCCCGGCGAGAATGGCCAGCAGCGTGGACTTACCGGAACCGGATTCGCCAATCAGGGCGATGGTTTCGGCACGTTTGACAACGAGTTCAACTCCGGTGAGGATGGAAAGCTCGTGTTCTCCCTGACCGACGGACTTCTTAAGACAATGAACTTCAACAATGTTTTCCGCTGGCATTTGCCCTTCCTGTTTTTGATGCTGATGACCTTCCGCGCGGCGGCTGCGGACACGTTATTGATTCTGGGCGACAGCCTGAGCGCGGGCTATCGTATGGCCGCCAGTGCGGCCTGGCCCGCCCTGCTCAATGATAAATGGCAGTCCCGGGCGTCTGTCGTTAACGGCAGCATCAGCGGCGATACGTCGCAGCAAGGCTTATCGCGCCTGCCTGCCCTGCTTAAGCAGCATCAACCGCGTTGGGTGCTGGTCGAACTGGGCGGTAATGATGGTTTGCGCGGCTTCCAGCCACAGCAAACGGAGCAAACGCTGCGGACTATTTTGCAGACCATTAAGGCCGCTAACGCCCAGCCGCTGCTGATGCAAATTCGCCTGCCCGCTAACTACGGCCGTCGGTATAATGAGGCGTTTAGCGCGATCTATCCTAAGCTTGCCAAAGAGTTTGATATTCCGCTGCTGCCATTTTTCATGGAAGAGGTCTATCTGAAACCCCAGTGGATGCAGGATGATGGCATTCACCCCAATCGCGATGCCCAGCCGTTCATTGCCGACTGGATGGCAACCCGGCTGGCTCCTTTAGTAAAACATGACTCGTCAAACAGCTGAGAACCTGACAGGTAAAGTTATGCAAAAATCGGTCTTAATAACAGGATGTTCCAGCGGAATTGGCCTTGAGAGCGCCCTTGAACTGAAACGTCAGGGGTTTTGGGTGCTGGCGGCCTGCCGCAAACCCGAAGATGTCGAACGCATGCGAGGGCTGGGATTTACCGGCATTCTGCTGGATCTCGATTCGCCAGAGAGCGTGGAGCAGGCCGCCGATGAGGTTATCGCCCTGACCAACAACCGGCTTTACGGCCTGTTCAACAATGCGGGCTATGGCGTATACGGCCCGCTACAGACCCTCTCACGGGAACAGCTGGAGCAGCAGTTATCCGCAAACTTTTTTGGGGCGCATCAGCTCACCATGCGCCTTCTCCCCGCCATGCTGCCGCACGGCGAAGGGCGGATTGTCATGACCTCCTCGGTGATGGGCCTGATCTCCACGCCGGGACGCGGGGCTTACGCTGCCAGTAAATATGCGCTTGAAGCCTGGTCCGATGCGTTGCGCATGGAGCTGCGCCACAGCGGCATTAAGGTCAGCCTGATTGAACCGGGCCCCATCCGCACCCGCTTTACGGAAAACGTTAACCAGACGCAGGCGGACCAACCGGTCGAAAATCCCGGTATCGCGGCGCGTTTTACGCTTGGGCCAGAAGCCGTGGTTGCCAAAGTGCGCCACGCATTTGAGAGCGATACCCCTAAAATGCGCTATCCGGTGACGCTGGTGACCCATGCCGTCGGCTGGTTGAAACGCCTGCTGCCGGGGCGGATGATGGACAAAATTTTGCAGGGTTGAGTTGAAGCGACGACGCTTACCCCCATGTAAAGAGTAAACCGATAAAAGAGAATGCCGCATGTCCGTACAGAATATCGTCAACATAACTGAAGCTAACCTGCAACATACACTCGAACAGTCAATGACTACACCGGTGCTGTTCTACTTCTGGTCTGAACGCAGCCAACACTGCCTGCAGCTGACGCCGGTCCTGGAAAGCCTTGCCGCGCAGTACAACGGTCAATTCATTCTGGCGAAGCTGGATTGTGACGCCGAACCGATGGTGGCTTCCCAGTTTGGCCTGCGTGCGATCCCAACCGTCTACCTGTTCCAGAACGGTCAGCCGGTGGATGGCTTCCAGGGGCCGCAGCCGGAAGAGGCGATCCGCGCCCTGCTGGATAAAGTCCTGCCGCGCGAAGAAGAGCTGAAAGCGCAGGAAGCCATGGCGCTGATGCAGGAAGGCAAGTACGACGAGGCGCTGCCGCTGTTAAAAGACGCGTGGCAGCTGTCGAACCAGAACAGCCAGATTGGTCTGCTGCTGGCAGAGACCCAGATTGCGCTGCACCGCCCCGAAGACGCGGAAGCCGTGCTGAAAACGGTGCCGATGCAGGATCAGGACACCCGCTATCAGGGCCTGGTGGCGCAGATTGACCTGCTGAAACAGGCGGCGGATACCCCTGAAATTCAGCAACTTCAGCAGCAGGTGGCGGACAACCCGGCGGATGCCGCGCTGGCAAGCCAGCTGGCGCTTCAGCTTCACCAGGTGGGGCGTAATGAAGAGGCGCTGGAGCTGCTGTTTAGCCACCTTCAGAAGGACCTGGGCGCCGCAGACGGTCAGGCGCGAAAGATGTTCCAGGAGATCCTGGCCGCGCTCGGCACCGGTGACGCGCTGGCGTCTAAGTATCGTCGTCAGCTGTACGCATTGCTATACTAACAAAAATGCCCGGTGGCGCTAACGCTTGCCGGGCCTACAAAAGCCGATATTACCCCGTCTTTTTCAACTGCGTCACCACCAGCTGGTGGCGCGCGTTGTAAAACTTCCGATAGGTCAGATAGCAGGCAATAATCGTCGACAGGCTCGCCGTAGAGAGCAGCATAAACGTCACCATAATCTGGTATTTAATCGCTTTTACCGGATCGATACCGGCAAAAATCAGCCCCGACATCATGCCCGGCAGGCTCACCAGACCCACGGTTTTGGCGGAATCCACCGTTGGGATCAGCGATGAACGAATGCTGTCGCGGATCAACCGCGCCGAGGCCACCTTCGGCGTCGCGCCCAGGCTTAGCTTCTCCTGAAGCTGTTGCTGTTCACTGCTGAAGCGTTGCCCCAGATTGTTGTAGCATAACCCGACCGCCACCATCGCATTGCCCGCAATCATCCCGGAAATGGGAATCACCTGCATCGGCGTAAATTCTATCGAGCCGGAGAGCACCAGTACCGCCAGCGTTAACGCGGTCCCGGTGGTGATGGCAATAAACGACGAGAGGAACGCTTTATCGATGTATTTACTGCGTTTCTGCGCGTTCCATGCCGCGTTAAAGCAGATAAACAGCACCATCATCAGGGTCAGCACGGCATGATTGACGTTGAAGATGTATTTCAGCACATAGCCGACGATGATGAGCTGAATGACCGCGCGAACGATACTCCACAGAATATCTTTTTCCAGCGCCAGCTTCTCCCGGTAGCTGACCACAATCGCCACCAGCACCAGGACCATCGACAGCGCCAGCGATTCGTTGGTTATGTTATGTTCACCCACGGTGAGCCTCCTCCATTTTCCCGCCCTGCGGCCTGAGCGTGATGACATCATCCGCATGGCTAATTTCATTTGAATCGTGCGTCACCCACAGCACGGCAATATCCTGTTCACGGACGTAGCGATGAATAATCTCATTGACGTTGCGCGTGTTAGCGTCATCCAGCGCGCTGGTGATTTCATCCAGCAAAAGCACCTTCGGCAGGAATTGCAGGTTACGGATCAGCGAGACGCGCTGCTTTTCCCCGCCTGACAGTTCGGCAGTCGATTTGGTCAGCGTCTCCGGCGGAAGCCCAAAACGGGTCAGATCGTCCGCAAACTTTTTCGGATCGGGCGTTTGGTTGCGGATGTGCCAGGGGAAAACCAGATTGTCGTACACCGTGTCGCCAAACAGGGACGGCGTTTGCACGCAGTATGACACCTGCTGGCGATAGCTTTCCGGTGTAAGCGTGGCGATATCTTTCCCTTCAAACAGGATGGTTCCCTCCGTTGGGCTCAGTAGCGAAGCCACGATTTTCAGGAGGGTGCTTTTGCCGCAGCCGGAGGGGCCGGTTATGAGTTTAAATTCGCCCGGAGAGAGACAAAAATCGACGTGCTGAAGGATGGTGTTATCACCCACACGAAAGCCAACATCCCTGATATCCAGAAGATTTTTTTTATTATTCATTCCGATTCCGTTAACCGCTGTGATAAGAACAGCCTTTAGCATAATCCTTTCCGCTACGCTGCGCGAATAGCCTTAACCTATCGCAAGTGTTAAACTTTTTGTTCGGTAATTGTCACCTCTATAACTACAGGAAGTCAGCAACATGACACATATCTTTTATGAGTTCTCTTCCCTGAAGCCTGGTGTTCCAGATGTGGAAACATTAATGGAAGTCATCAATTCTTCTGAACTCACGCGTTTTGTCATGGGTGCAGAGGTGGTCGATTTTGTTAAGAAGGCGCTCATCGTTAACACCACGATCGGAAGCTTTAAAAACTGCTATTTTGCTTTCGATGATGGGGCTTACTTTCTCGAGTTTGACGGCAAGGGTAAATCCAGACGCTTTACTGAGGTGCCGGACTGGTTCGTTTCCCCCGCGGAATTTGCCCGCTCGCAATGGCTGATTAACCATGACCTGGCCGATGTGAAGGCGACAGCGTTTATTGACGTGCTAATGTCCTACCCGCTTAAAGAGCGCCGGGCGCACTGCAATCTGCTGTTTGGTCTGGATCTGCATAAGGTCAATGTGGTTCCGGCGCCTACAGCCCCTGCCGGAAAAATGGGCAATAAAAACGGAAAAACCACCAAGCCTCGCGTCACGGATCTCGGCTCTTTTGAGCTTTTTACCGCGTTCTTTGCACGCATGAAAACCGCCGTCAATGCAAATGAGTTCCCCACCTTACAGGTGCTGACAGGCCAGAAGGATCTTGCAAAAGCGCCGCACAGCTTAAAGCAAGGGATCAGAACCTGGTTTAAGGGGATTACCGGCGATCTGCCGCCGAACAACAAACGTGTCGGAGCGGGCAATGCAGTACTGTTCTGCGCTCCCGTGCGCGAGCAGATCCAGCAGATAGAGGCCATCGGCCTGGAAAAATACTATCAGGGCTTATCGAAAGCCATCGCTGACGCCGGGGATGGGTTTATCACTGACTTCAGCTATACCTGGTCTGAAAAGTAACGCTTTGCGCCCCGCTCTCCTGGCGGGGCGTTTTAATTTTACCAGTCCGGTTCCCACCTCTTTACAGGGGCGAAATCCCGCCCGTTAACCGATATACTTACGTTCAACAAATACGCAACTTTTCTCGTTACGGCATGCAAAACAGGAGGTTTTTATGCTCATCGTTGTTCCTGTCCTTATTTTCGTTGCGCTGGTTATCGTGGGCGCAGGCGTCAAAATTGTCCCGCAGGGTTACCAGTGGACCGTCGAACGTTTCGGTCGCTACACCAATACCCTTCAGCCGGGTTTAAGCCTGATCGTCCCCTTCATGGACAGAATTGGGCGTAAAATCAACATGATGGAGCAGGTGCTGGATATTCCTTCCCAGGAAGTCATCTCTAAGGATAACGCCAACGTCACCATCGATGCGGTGTGCTTTATTCAGGTGATTGATGCGCCGAAAGCGGCCTATGAGGTGAGCAACCTGGAGCTGGCGATCGTCAACCTGACGATGACCAACATCCGTACCGTGCTTGGCTCGATGGAGCTGGACGAAATGCTCTCCCAGCGCGACAGCATTAATACCCGCCTGCTGCACATTGTTGATGAAGCCACCAATCCGTGGGGGATCAAAGTGACCCGCATTGAGATCCGCGACGTGCGCCCACCGGCAGAGCTGATTGCTTCCATGAATGCGCAGATGAAGGCCGAGCGTACCAAACGCGCCTATATTCTTGAAGCCGAAGGGGTGCGTCAGGCCGAGATCCTGAAAGCGGAAGGGGAAAAACAGTCGCAGATCCTGAAAGCCGAGGGCGACCGTCAGTCTGCCTTCCTCCAGGCAGAAGCGCGTGAACGTTCGGCAGAAGCGGAAGCCCGCGCGACGCAAATGGTTTCCGAGGCGATTGCCGCCGGGGATATCCAGGCTGTGAACTACTTCGTCGCGCAAAAATATACCGATGCGCTGAAGGAGATCGGCTCTGCGAACAACAGCAAAGTGGTGATGATGCCGCTGGATGCCAGCAGTCTGATGGGATCTATCGCCGGAATTGCCGAGTTGATCAAAGACGGCGGAAACGAGCGTAAAAAATGATTGAGCTCATCGTTGCACATCCTCATGCGTTCTGGCTAAGCCTTGGCGGCTTGCTGCTGGCCGCCGAGATGCTTGGCGGCAACGGTTATCTGCTGTGGAGCGGTGTTGCCGCTGTGATTACCGGGCTGGTCGTCTGGCTGCTGCCTGTCGGCTGGGAGTGGCAGGGCGCGCTGTTTGCCGTGCTGACGCTGCTGGCCGCCTGGCTGTGGTGGCGCTGGCTGAACAAACGGGTGAAGGCGCAGAAGCCGGTCGACGCGCATCTCAATCAGCGTGGGCAGCAGATCGTGGGTAAACGTTTTACGCTTGATAACGCGCTGATCAACGGACGCGGTCATATGCGCGTGGGGGACAGTTCATGGCCGGTGGTGGCCGATGATGACCTCAGCGCCGGCACGCGGGTTGAGGTCATTGCGGTGGAAGGCATTACCCTGCGGATTAAAGCCTGTTAGGCGTGGGTTTTACGGTGGCAGCAGCCGGAAAGATTGTCGATAATCGGGCACTCGGCGCTGTCATCTCCCGGGCAGGATTCTGCCAGCTGTAGCAGTTGCTCACGCATCGCCTGTAATTCGATGATATGGCGTTCGATCTCCGCCACTTTTTCCAGCGTACGTTTTTTCACGTTGGCACTGTGGCGTTTCGGATCGTTAAACAGGTTAACCAGCTCGCCGCACTCTTCAAGGTTAAATCCTACCTGTCTTGCCTGGCGCAGTAACGTCAGTTCATCAAGATGCAGCTGCGTATAGCTGCGGTAGCCGTTCTCACTGCGCAACGGTGGCGTCACCAGCCCTTTTTCCTCATAAAAGCGAATCGCTTTGCTGGTTAAGCCGGTTTTTTTCGCAACATCGCTGATATTCACATTTCCCCCTTGACCTTCCCCTTGATGGAAGGTTTAACCTTCATAACAGTTAGCGAAAAGCAGAGTGAAGGTCAACAATTGACCAGAACATTATACGGGAGTTTTGTTATGTCTCACACTATTGACCTGACACTGGACGGCCTCTCCTGCGGCCACTGTGTCAAACGTGTTAAAGAAAGCCTGGAGCAGCGTCCTGACGTGGAAAGCGCTGAGGTGACTATCGATCATGCCGCCGTGACCGGCAGCGCCAGCGCCGACGCGCTGATTGATACCATTAAACAGGCCGGTTACGGGGCGGAGTTAAGCCACCCAAAGGCTAAACCGCTGGCAGAGTCATCATCCCCGTCGGAAGCACTGACAGCGGCCACCCCTGAGCTTCCGGTAGCTGATGATATTGATGACAGCCAACAGCTGCTGATCAACGGCATGAGCTGCGCCAGCTGTGTCTCACGGGTACAAAACGCCTTACAGGCGGTACCGGGCGTCGCACAGGCACGGGTAAACCTGGCGGAGCGTACTGCGCTGGTGATGGGCAGTGCCTCCGCCGCAGATTTAGTGCAGGCCGTGGAGAAAGCGGGCTACGGGGCGGAGGCCATCGAAGATGATGCCGAGCGCCGCGAGCGCCAGCAGGAAACGGCTGTCGCCACCATGAAGCGCTTCCGCTGGCAGGCGATCGTCGCCCTGCTGGTCGGTATTCCGGTGATGGTGTGGGGCATGATGGGTGACAACATGATGGTCACCGCAGACAACCGCACCCTGTGGCTGGTGATTGGTCTGATTACCCTTGCGGTGATGGTGTTTGCAGGCGGACATTTCTATACCAGCGCCTGGAAGAGCCTGAAAAACCGCACCGCGACGATGGACACGCTGGTCGCGCTCGGGACGGGCGCGGCGTGGCTGTATTCGATGAGCGTTAACGTCTGGCCGCAGTGGTTCCCGATGGAGGCGCGCCATCTCTATTATGAAGCGAGCGCGATGATTATTGGTCTGATTAACTTAGGCCATATGCTCGAAGCCCGCGCGCGTCAGCGTTCGTCGAAAGCGCTGGAAAGATTACTCGATTTAACCCCGCCGACGGCCCGCGTGGTCACCGACGATGGGGAAAAAAACGTTCCTCTCTCAGAGGTGCAACCCGGTATGACGCTGCGTCTCACCACCGGTGACCGCGTACCCGTCGACGGTGAAATCACCCAGGGCGATGCCTGGCTGGATGAAGCGATGCTGACCGGCGAGCCGATCCCTCAGCAGAAATCTCAGGGCGATGCGGTGCATGCGGGTACGGTGGTACAGGACGGCAGCGTGCTGTTCCGCGCCAGCGCGGTCGGGAGCCATACCACGCTGTCACGCATCATTCGCATGGTCCGCCAGGCGCAGAGCAGTAAGCCGGAGATTGGTCAGCTTGCCGATAAAATCTCCGCCATTTTTGTGCCGGTGGTCGTCGTTATTGCCCTGCTGAGCGCGGCGATCTGGTATTTCTTCGGCCCGGCGCCGCAGATTGTCTACACCCTGGTGATCGCCACCACGGTGCTGATCATCGCCTGCCCTTGTGCCCTTGGCCTGGCCACGCCGATGTCGATTATCTCTGGCGTCGGACGCGCCGCCGAATTTGGCGTACTGGTCCGTGATGCTGACGCCCTGCAACGGGCAAGCACGCTGGACACCCTCGTCTTTGACAAAACCGGCACGCTCACCGAGGGCAAACCGCAGGTAGTGGCCGTTAATACCATTGGCTGTACGGAGACGGATGCCCTGCGCCTGGCCGCCGCGCTGGAACAAGGCTCCAGTCACCCGCTGGCGCGCGCCATCCTTGAGAAAGCCGGTGATGCCCGCCTGCCGCAGGTAAGCAACTTCCGCACTCTGCGCGGTTTAGGGGTCAGCGGTGAAGCAGAAGGCCATACGCTGCTGCTGGGTAACCAGGCACTGCTAACTGAACACGGTGTTGATACGTCCGTGCTGGACGCTGAGCTGAACGCGCAGGCCTCTCAGGGCGCGACGCCGGTTCTGCTGGCGAGGGATGGTCAGGTGGCGGCGCTGCTGGCCGTACGCGATCCGTTACGCCAGGACAGCGTGGATGCCTTGCAACGCCTGCACCATGCGGGCTATCGCCTGGTGATGTTAACCGGTGATAACCCGACTACCGCTAACGCCATCGCCAGAGAAGCCGGGATTGATGAGGTGATAGCCGGCGTGCTGCCGGATGGCAAAGCGGACGCCATCAGGAAATTGCAACGTGATGGTCGTCAGGTGGCGATGGTCGGCGACGGCATCAACGACGCCCCGGCGCTGGCGCAGGCTGACGTAGGTATTGCGATGGGCGGCGGGAGCGATGTCGCCATTGAAACCGCGGCGATCACCCTGATGCGCCACAGCCTGATGGGGGTGGCGGATGCGCTGGCGATTTCGAAAGCCACGTTGCGCAACATGAAGCAGAACCTGCTGGGGGCGTTCGTCTATAACTCGCTCGGCATTCCGATTGCCGCCGGGATTTTGTGGCCGCTGACCGGCACCCTGCTGAACCCGGTTGTTGCGGGTGCGGCGATGGCGCTCTCGTCAATTACCGTGGTGAGCAACGCTAACCGTCTGCTGCGGTTTAAACCGAAGGATTGAACCTTGTACCCGTACGCGCTAGCATGAACCTTTCCGGTCATGGAGCGCGTATGGGTCTGTTTAATCGTATAAAAACATCGTTTCGCGCCCTTTTTCCCCGCCGTTATGCCTGGCCCGGTATGGATATTTCGCTTCCGGGTGGGCAGCAACTGCACCTGGTGGGAAGCATTCATATGGGCACGCAGGATATGTCCCCCCTGCCCTCCGGCCTGATTAAACTACTGAAGCGCGCCGACGCGCTGATCGTCGAAGCCGACATCTCCGGCCATGAATCGCCGTTTGCCGGGCTGGAAAGCGACCGCCCCCTGGCTGAACGTCTTAACGAGACGCAGCTGGCTGAGCTTACCCGTCTTGCGGATGAGTCCGGCGTCTCGCTCTCAATGCTCGACACCCTGCCCCTGTGGCAAATTGCCATGGTGCTACAGGCAACCCAGGCGCAGCGCCTGGGGCTGCGCGGCGATTACGGTATCGATTATCAACTGCTGAATGCGGCAAGGGCGTGCAACCTGTCCGTCATTGAACTGGAAGGCACGGACAGCCAGATTGCGCTTCTTCGCCAGCTTCCTGATGACGGTAAGATGCTACTGGATGATACCCTGACCCACTGGCACACCAACGCGCGTCTGCTGCAAACGATGATTGGCTGGTGGCTGGATGCGCCGCCCGCAGACGGTAAGCTGGCGTTACCGTCGACGTTCAGTGAATCGTTGTATGATGTGCTGATGAACGCGCGCAACCAGGCGTGGCGGGAGACGCTGTATGCCCTGCCTGCCGGTCGTTATGTTGTCGCGGTTGGCGCGTTGCATTTGTACGGAGAAGGGAATTTGCCGTCGCTGCTGAAATAAAAAAATGGCCAATATTTCTATTGGCCCGTCAAAGAGGAATTTCATCGTTTTTATTATACCGAAGTGACCTTCGGCTACGCCGATTGTCGCTCAAAGTAACCATCACTGCCAATACTATTGCGCAAGATGGTGCTATTTTTTAGACAAACGTCAGGCGTATGCTGCTGGCATGAACCGTCTGTCGTAAGAAGGATAGCCATGACTCCCGCCGTTAAATTACTCGAAAAAAACAAAATTTCTTTCCGGATCCACACCTACGATCACGATCCGAACGAAACCAACTTTGGTGATGAAGTGGTGCGCAAGCTGGGGCTGAACGCGGACCAGGTATACAAAACGCTGCTGGTCGCGGTGAATGGCGATATGAAGCACCTCGCCGTGGCAGTGACGCCCGTCGCCGGACAGCTTGATCTGAAGAAAGTGGCCAAAGCGCTGGGAGCGAAAAAGGTCGATATGGCAGACCCGATGGTTGCGCAACGCACTACGGGTTATCTGGTCGGCGGGATCAGCCCGCTCGGCCAGAAAAAGCGTCTGCCGACCCTGATCGATGCGCCTTCGCAGGAATTTGAGACGATCTATATTTCTGGCGGCAAACGCGGGCTGGATATCGAACTGGCCGCAGGCGATCTGGCGAAAATGCTGGACGCGAAATTTGCGGATATTGCGCGCAGGGATTGAGAAAATTGCCCGGTGGCGCTGCGCATACCGGGCCTACGATTCGAATGTAGGCCGGGTAAGGCGTAGCCGCCACCCGGCACAACACACCCGCTCTACTGCCAGCTCACCTCGCCCTTCGGCTCATACGCGTTCACGTCAATCGGTGAATTTTGCTGGATAAACTGCTTTAACACTTCCGCATCAATAAACCCGGTATTTACATAGCCCGGTTTGTTATCGATATGCGGATAGCCGTCGCCGCCGGTGGCGTTAAAGCTTAACGTTGCCAGGCGGTAGGTTTTCGCCGGATCAACAGGTTCGCCTTTGATTTTGAGATCGTTGAGCTTACCGTCCTTCGCGACGAAGCTGACGTTAGCAAACTGCGGATACGCTCCGGAGTCCGGCTTCATCTGCGCCACGGCGGTCAGGTAGTCAATTACCTCTTTCCCGCTCATGTCCGCATACACCACCACGTTGCCAAACGGCTGCACTTTGAGCACGTCTTTATAGGTGATGTTTCCGCCTTCGATGGAATCACGAATACCGCCGCCGCTCATCACGCCGAAATCCGCATTCGTGCGCGCCATCTGCGCGGCCAGCACCAGACGCCCCATGTTGGTTTGTACGAAGCGGACTTTGCTGCGGTCCCCTTCCAGTCGTCCGTTAAGCGTGCCAATCTTCACGTCCAGCTGCGCTTTCCCTTTGCTCTGGAACGGCGTCAGCAGGGAGAGCATCTGCTGGTTTTCAGCGATCTCTGGCGTGTAGAGTACCCGCTCGCTTTTGCCGTCCGGGTAGGTCACTTTCTTCTTCAGGTTGACCGGGATGAGCTGATAGTGCACCAGCTTCATCTCGCCGTTACGGAATTCGAAATCCGCACGGCCAACGTATTTACCCCACTCGTGGGCCTGTACAATCCAGATCCCGTTCTGACGATCCGGCGCGCACGGCGTGCCGGGCACATAATCTACCTGCTTTTTATTCTCAGAAGCCATGCAGACCGGATCCTGCGAATGACCGCCCACAATCATCGCCAGCGAGCCCGCAGGAAGGCTGCGCGCCATCTCCACGTCGCCCGGCGCGTTAGAGCCGTGCTGACCGTTGTCGTAATGCCCCATGTGGGTGGTAGCGATAATCACATCCGGTTTTTCATTCTGCTGCAACTCCTGGATCACCAGCTTCGCTTCGTCCGCCGGTTTACGGAATTCGATGTCGGTGAAAAATTCAGGGTTGCCAATTTTGGCCGTATCGTCGGTGGTTAAGCCGATGACCGCGATCTTCAGATCCTGACGCTTAAACAGCGCCCACGGTTTAAACAGGCGCTCGCCGGTGCTTTTCTGATAAATATTGGCGGAAAGGAACGGAAATTTGGACCACTTTTCCTGCTGGCGCAATACGCTCAGCGGGTTATCAAACTCGTGGTTTCCGACCGCCATCGCGTCGTAACCAATTAAATTCATGCCGCGGAAATCAGGCTCGGCATCCTGCAAATCAGATTCCGGTACGCCGGTATTAATATCCCCGCCCGACAGCAACAGCACGCTGCCGCCCTGAGCCGAGACCTCTTTACGAATGCCGTCCACCAGCGTTTTTTGCGCCGCCAGGCCATATTCACCGTATTCGCTGCGCCAGAAATGGCCGTGATGATCGTTAGTATGCAGAATGGTAATTTTATAGGTTTTATCTTTTTCATACGCCTGCGCGGGCAGGCTTGTCAGCCCCCATGCGGCGATGAGCGCCAGCGCGACGCCACGCTTTATTAACTTCATCTTCTCTCTCCCTGACCCATAGACAAACGCAAAAATTACAGTGACTCACAAGAATAGACAAATAAGTTTTCAGAATTGCGACTTTCTTCAAATGTCACGGACGAGTATGTTAGTCGGATAATAATTACTCCCTGCATCTCTAATTACAAATTGACGTGGTATTTATGGCAATCAGTGAATCAACCCAGCCTGTTCAGGGCGTTCCGGCGTCGCCGCCGAAATCGCGCACTTCCTTCAAAGTATTAGGCGCAATCAGTCTCTCTCATCTGCTCAACGACATGATCCAGTCGCTGATTCTGGCGATCTACCCGCTGTTGCAGTCTGAGTTCTCATTAACCTTCGTGCAGATCGGGATGATCACCCTGACTTTCCAGCTGGCCTCTTCGCTGCTACAGCCGGTGGTGGGCTACTGGACGGACAAATACCCGATGCCATGGTCGCTGCCCATTGGGATGTGCTTCACCCTGAGCGGGCTGGTGCTGCTGGCCATGGCGGGCAGCTTTGAGGCGGTACTGGTTGCCGCGGCGCTGGTAGGAACCGGTTCATCGGTGTTCCATCCGGAATCGTCCCGCGTGGCGCGTATGGCCTCCGGCGGACGCCACGGGCTGGCGCAGTCTCTGTTCCAGGTGGGGGGGAACTTTGGTAGCTCCCTCGGTCCTCTGCTGGCGGCGGTAATTATCGCGCCTTACGGCAAAGGCAACGTGGCGTGGTTTGTGCTGGCCGCGCTGCTGGCGATTGTCGTCCTGGCGCAAATCAGCCGCTGGTATGCCGCGCAGCATCGCGTAAATAAGGGAAAACCTGTCGCGAAGATAACCAATCCCCTTCCGCGCAATAAGGTGATCCTTGCCGTCAGCGTGCTGCTGGTGCTGATTTTCTCGAAATATTTCTATATGGCGAGCATTAGCAGCTATTACACCTTCTATCTGATGCAAAAATTCGGATTATCGGTACAAAACGCCCAGTTCCATCTCTTTGCCTTCCTGTTTGCGGTGGCGGCAGGCACGGTGATTGGCGGCCCTGTGGGAGATAAAATCGGACGTAAATATGTGATTTGGGGCTCTATCCTCGGCGTTGCGCCGTTTACGCTTGTTTTACCGTACGCAACGCTGGAATGGACCGGAATATTGACAGTGATAATTGGTTTTATTCTCGCGTCGGCGTTTTCAGCCATTCTGGTCTATGCGCAAGAGCTGCTGCCGGGACGTATCGGTATGGTTTCCGGTCTCTTTTTCGGTTTTGCCTTTGGCATGGGCGGCCTTGGCGCCGCCGTGTTAGGGATGGTTGCAGACCACACCAGCATCTTCCTGGTCTATAAAATCTGCGCTTTCCTGCCACTTCTGGGGATGTTGACCATATTCCTGCCTGACAACCGTCATAAAGCGTAACTACACGGCTGCCAAAGTTAAACTTTGGCAGCCGGATAACCTGATGCCATAAGGCTTTCCTCTCCCTCCCCTCAGCAAATTTATCAAAATCTGCCTTTTTTCGTGCTTATTGCCTTTTTATTGTGATTTCAACAATTATTCATAAACATAAGCGTAAAAATTGTCATAAACTATTAATCGGCTTTTTGGTATTTGCACCAAAAATGGATCACCCATCGCGAAAGGAGACGGAATGCACCACGCCACACCGCTTATCACCACCATTGTTGGTGGACTTGTGCTCGCTTTTATCCTCGGCATGATTGCCAACAAACTGCGTATTTCGCCCCTGGTAGGCTATTTGTTAGCGGGCGTGCTGGCAGGACCCTTTACGCCGGGTTTTGTCGCAGATACCAAACTTGCACCGGAGCTGGCGGAACTGGGCGTTATCCTGCTGATGTTTGGCGTCGGACTGCATTTTTCCCTGAAGGATCTGATGGCGGTAAAGTCGATCGCCATACCGGGAGCGATCGCCCAGATAGGGGTGGCGACGCTGCTGGGCATGGCGCTTTCGGCGGTGCTGGGCTGGTCAATCATGACCGGTATCGTATTTGGGCTGTGTCTTTCAACCGCCAGTACCGTGGTGCTGCTGCGCGCGCTTGAAGAGAGGCAGCTGATAGACAGCCAGCGCGGGCAAATCGCGATTGGCTGGCTGATAGTTGAAGATCTGGTGATGGTGTTGACGCTGGTACTGCTGCCCGCCGTCGCCGGGATGATGGAGAAAGAGAATATCGGCTTCGCTTCGCTGGCGCTGGATATGAGCATTACCATCGGTAAGGTTGTGGCGTTTATTGCCATCATGATGCTGGTGGGCCGCCGTCTGGTGCCGTGGATCATGTCCCGCAGCGCCGCCACCGGCTCGCGTGAACTGTTCACGCTTTCGGTCCTTGCCCTGGCGCTGGGCATTGCCTTTGGCGCTGTCGAGCTGTTTGACGTCTCCTTTGCGCTGGGCGCGTTCTTCGCCGGGATGGTGCTGAACGAGTCCGAGCTGAGCCACCGTGCCGCGCACGATACTCTGCCACTACGTGATGCGTTCGCGGTGCTGTTCTTTGTCTCCGTCGGGATGCTGTTCGACCCGATGATCCTCATCCAGCAGCCGCTGGCCGTGCTGGGTACGCTGGCAATCATCATCTTTGGTAAGTCCGTTGCCGCCTTCTTCCTGGTGCGGATGTTCGGTCACTCGCCGCGCACGGCGCTGACCATCGCCGCCAGCCTGGCGCAGATTGGCGAGTTCGCCTTTATTCTGGCTGGTCTGGGAATGGCCCTGAATCTGCTGCCACAGGCTGGGCAAAATCTGGTGCTGGCGGGGGCGATCCTCTCCATCATGTTGAACCCGGTATTGTTTGCCCTGCTGGAGAAATATCTCGAGAAGACCGAAACCCTCGAAGAGCTGACGCTGGAAGAGGCGACAGAAGAAGAGAAACAGATCCCGGTGGATATCTGCAACCACGCGCTGCTGGTCGGTTTTGGCCGCGTCGGCAGCCTGCTGGGTGAAAAACTGATGGCTCAGGGCATTCCACTTGTAGTGATTGAAACGTCACGCACCCGCGTCGACGAACTTCGCGAACGCGGCATCCGCGCGGTGCTGGGCAACGCGGCTAACGAAGAAATTATGAATCTGGCGCATCTGGACTGCGCTCGCTGGCTGCTGCTCACTATCCCGAACGGTTACGAGGCTGGCGAGATTGTCGCCACAGCCCGTGAAAAATGCCCGCATATCGAAATCATAGCCCGCGCCCATTATGATGACGAAGTGGAGTACATTACCGAGCGCGGCGCGAATCAGGTGGTGATGGGTGAGCGTGAGATTGCGAATACGATGCTGACAATGCTGACGAAGCCGCCGGTTGAAGAGGCGGTGACGGGGTAAATTTTGTGCGGCCTGGTCCCCTCACCCTGACCCTCTCCCCAAAGGGGAGAGGGTGTTCAAGTTCCCTCTCCCCTTTGGGGAGAGGGCCAGGGTGAGGGGTCTTCTTTTACCTGTCCCAATACGCCTCTTCGAGGCTGTCTTCCCGTTCCGGCAGCCCACGCGTTAAGCGCGGTGAATGCTGGTTCAGCACCTGATAACTCACGCGGTTCGCGTACTTGCACACCTGCGCCAGCGAGGAATAGGTCAGCCAGTTGAAGGTGTGTTTGCTGGAATTCGGCACATTGGTTTTGTGGTAGGCGTTAGCGGTGATGTCGTGCAGCAGCGCGGCCAGCGCGCCGTCGCCCGCGCCGTTGGTGTTCATGATCTTCTCGGGGCCACCCATATACGGTGCAATGTGGGAGAAGATACGCAGCGGGTTGATGCAGTCTTTATGACGCATGGCGCGGCTGAACTCGTACTGGTTAAATTCGGCGATAGCGCCCGGCAGCAGCGGGTGCTGGGTTTTCCGCTTGCTCTCTTCTTCCGTGAAGCCCGCCATGTACAGCCCGACCGGCCCGGCGGTGCAGAGCACCAGATCCACCCAGTCCAGCGCCTTATCAGACGCCAGCAGCGGATCGCTTTCGCCGGTCAGCGCTTCGGCTTCTTCTTCATTCATCGCCAGAATCGAGACGTGTTCTTTCAGGAAGGCCTGCCACCACTCCGGGTTGTCGGCAATCACGAATTTGGTGCCCAGCGTCAGAACCACAGGCACGTTGTATTTCTTCGCATACTCAATTGCCTTCATGGTTGCGTCCGGCATTGGTTCGCCCGGCTTGCAGCGCACCAGATAAGACGTCAACACCAGCGCAGACGCGCCCGCGATCACCTCTTCCGGAATACTTTCAGCGCGTAGCTTGTTCATATGGCCGGGGCTGATGGCAAAGGTACGCTCGCCGGAATCGCTTATCAGCGTAAAGCAACGACCAATTGGCCCGTCAACGCCCTGCAAATAGTTCAGATCGGTGCGGCTGGAGGTATTGCACAGGTAGCGGTAGGCGTAGCCACCGATTTCGATATTGCTGCACATCACGCCAAGCAGCACCGAGCGGTCGTCTGCCAGAACGGAGTAGTTGTGCATGGTGTTACCGATGGTGCCGCCAGCAAACTGGTGGGTGATAAGATTTTCGCGCATCAGTTCCTGATACAGCGCTTCGGCAACGTCATCCTCAATCACCAGCGAGTGCCCGGCGCTCAGACCGTAACGTGCGACAAACGCATCATCCACTTTGGCTTCAATGTCCACCAGCGTCTGATCGATACCGACCACCCAGGCAGCGCTGGTTTCGCTTTCCTGCTGAATTTGCTGTAACAGCGGATCGCGGGCATCGACGGGGAAATAGTGTTTGGACTTACGTTTACCGGGAAATTTCATGGTCTGAACTGTGCAAAGAATACGGGCCGGGAATGGTAGCACAAACCCGGCCCGTAACGCGATCAGCGGCGGGTGGTGACCAGTGACACCATCATATCGATGTGTTCAGGGGAGTCGTTAAGCGCAGGAATGTATTCGTATTTCGTTCCGCCGGCCTCCATGAAGAACTCTTTGTTCTGGACGGCAATCTCTTCCAGCGTTTCCAGACAATCCGCCGAGAAGCCCGGCGACATAACCTGAATGTGCTTCACGCCCTTCTCGCCCAGCATTTTTAGCGTTTCATCAGTATACGGGGTCAACCACGGTTCACGACCGAAGCGCGACTGGAAGGTCATCATCACCTTCTCAGGCGGCAGGCCGAGGGCGGAGACCAGCTCGCGGGTGGTATCGCGGCAACGCTGGGGGTAATCGTCCCCTTCGTTCGCGAAACGCTGCGGAATACCGTGATAGGAGAGCAGCAGCAGATCCGGCTCGCCATGTTTTTCAAACGACGCGCGCGCGCTGCTGGCAAGCGCCTGAATGTACAGCTCGTTATCGGCGTAGTCGCGGATAAAGGTGATGCCCGGTATACGGCGGCGGGTCGCCAGAATGCGTGCCAGTTCGTCCCAGACGGCAGCCACCGTGGAGCACGAATACTGCGGATAAAGGGCCAGCACCACAATGTGTTCAACGCCCTGCGCCAGCAGAGAGTCGACGGCGCTTTCCAGGGATGGCTTACCGTAGCTCATACCGAGCGCAACGGGCATGTCCGGCAGACGGGCGGCCAGCGCCTTCTCCTGACGACGGCTGTAGACCATCAGCGGCGAGCCTTCTTCCATCCACACGGACTGATAGAGCTTTGCTACACGCGGAGAACGAATCGGCAGAATGACACCACGCAGCAGTGGCCACCACAGCAGTCTTGGGGTATCCACGACGCGCGTGTCGCTTAAAAATTGTCGCAGGTAGCGTTTTACCGCCGCTGGAGTAGGTGCTTCTGGGGTGCCCAGATTGGCAAGCAGGATGCCGGTTTTCGCCTGACTCATTCACGCCTCTTAACCATTTGATAGGCTGTCAATTGTAGCGGAAATGCGTTTAAACGAAACCCATTGCTGTAATAGGTAAGATGAGAATTTTTCTCACCCGGGGCTCCGGGTGAGAGAGGTGCGCTTAGCCGAGGATTTTTTCCAGCTCTGCACGTACGTCAGCCACGGCTTTGGTGCCGTCAACTTTCGCGTATTTGGTGTTACCCGCCTGCGCTTCTTTGGAGTAGTAGCCGATCAGCGGTGCGGTCATCTGATGGTATTCCACCAGGCGTTTACGCACGGTTTCTTCCTGGTCGTCTTTACGGGTGGTCAGCTCTTCGCCGGTCACGTCGTCTTTGCCTTCAACCTTAGGTGGGTTGAATTTGATGTGGTAAACGCGGCCAGAGGCAGCGTGCACGCGACGGCCAACGATACGGTCAACGATCAGTTCGTCCGGTACATCGAACTCCAGCACGTAATCCACGTTGATGCCCGCTTCTTTCATGGCGTCAGCCTGAGGAATGGTGCGCGGGAAGCCGTCCAGCAGGAAACCATTGCGGCAGTCTTCCTGAGCAATGCGCTCTTTTACCAGCGCGATAACCAGTTCGTCGGTCACCAGCTTGCCTGCGTCCATGATGTCTTTAGCTTGTTTGCCCAGCTCGGAGCCAGATTTAACAGCGGCACGCAGCATGTCACCAGTAGAGATTTGCGGAATACCGTATTTCTCCATGATGAACTGAGCCTGAGTTCCCTTACCCGCGCCCGGAGCGCCAAGCAGAATAATACGCATTGCGAAAATCCCCTCAAATGTCGATTCAATTTTTCAAAAGCGCTAAACAATACCACCAGAACGGGTATCGCTCAAGGAAGGCGGGGAGGCTGAAACGGTTAACGGGGGGAGATTATTTGGGTTAGTGCGGTTGATTCCCCCTCACCCTACCCCTCTCCCCAAAGGGGAGAGGGAACTTGAACACCCTCTCCCCTTTGGGGAGAGGGCCAGGGTGAGGGGTAGGTTTTGTATTACGCCAGCAGCAGCGCATTCACACGTTTAATGAACAGGTTAGGATCTTCCAGGGTGCCGCGCTCGGCCAGCAGGGACTGATCCAGCAGCAGTTCAACCCACTCCGCAAAGCGGGCGTCGTCCTGGGTATCCGCCGCGCGTTTCACCAGCGGATGATCCGGATTAAGCTCAAAGATATATTTCACTTCCGGCACGGCCTGGCCCGCCGCAGCGAACAGTTTCGCCATCTGGGTGCTCATTTCGTCCGCATCGGTGGTGACAATGGCTGGCGTATCGGTCAGACGGTGCGTGAAGCGCACCTCTTTCACGCGGTCGCCCAGCAGGGTTTTCACGCGCTCAACGAACGGCTCCAGCGCCTTCTCGGCTTCCTTCGCGCTGTCGTCCACTTCATCCGCCAGCTTATCGATAGACTCGTCGGCTTTAGCAACGGACTGGAAGGATTTACCGTCGAACTCGGTCAGGTAGTTCATCATCCACTCGTCGATGCGGTCAGACAGCAGCAGCACTTCGATGCCTTTCTTACGCAGCAGCTCCAGATGCGGGCTGCTCTTCGCTGCCGCATAGCTGTCGGCGGTGATGTAGTAGATCTTCTCCTGCCCTTCTTTCATTCGGGAGACGTACTCTTCCAGCGATACGGTCTGGGCGGAGGAGTCGTTGTGCGTAGAGGCGAAGCGCAGCAGTTTAGCGATAGCTTCCACGTTCGCGGTGTCTTCCGCCGGGCCTTCTTTCAGCACCAGGCCGAACTGTTTCCAGAAGGTCTGGTATTTTTCCGCATCGTCTTTCGCCAGTTTTTCCAGCATCTGCAACGCTCGCTTGGTCAGGGCGTTACGCAGGTTACGGGTGACGGTGCTGTCCTGGAGAATTTCACGGGAGACGTTCAGCGGCAGATCGTTGGAATCTATCAGGCCACGCACAAAGCGCAGGTAGTTCGGCATGAACTGCTCGGCGTCGTCCATGATGAAGACGCGCTGCACGTACAGCTTCAGGCCGTGCTTGTGATCGCGGTTCCACATGTCCCACGGCGCCTGCGCCGGAATGTACAGCAGGCTGGTGTACTCCTGCTTCCCTTCCACACGGTTGTGGCTCCAGGTCAGCGGGTCGGTAAAGTCGTGGGCGATGTGCTTGTAAAACTCGTTGTACTCGTCGTCTTTAATTTCAGCTTTGTTGCGCGTCCACAGCGCCTGCGCCTTGTTGATTTTCTCCCAGGAAACCACGGTTTCGCCGTCTTTCTCTTCCTGTTTTTCAATCTCAACCGGCAGCGCGATGTGGTCAGAATATTTGCTGATGATGGAGCGTACGCGCCAGTCGTTCAGGAAATCGTCTTCGCCTTCGCGCAGGTGCAGAGTGATTTCGGTGCCGCGATCCGCTTTGGTGATATCATCAACGGTGTATTCGCCTTCCCCTTTGGATTCCCACAGCACGCCGTTTTCGGCGCTGTCGCCCGCGGCGCGGGTGCGCACGGTGACTTTATCCGCCACGATGAATGCCGAGTAGAAGCCTACGCCGAACTGACCGATCAGCTGGCTGTCTTTCGCCTGGTCAGAGCCCATGGACTCGAGGAACGCTTTGGTGCCGGATTTAGCGATGGTGCCGAGATGGTCGATCACCTCGTCGCGGTTCATCCCGATGCCATTATCGGCAATCGTCAGGGTGCGGTTCTCTTTATTAAAAGAGACGCGCACGCGCAGTTCGCCGTCGCCTTCGTACAGATCCGGGTTGGACAGCGCGCGGAAGCGCAGCTTGTCCGCCGCATCGGAGGCGTTGGAAATCAGCTCACGCAGGAAGATTTCTTTGTTGGAATACAGGGAATGGATCATCAGGTGCAGAAGCTGTTTTACTTCTGACTGGAAACCACGGGTTTCTTGTCCTTTCATCTAAGTCGACCTCAACAATGCCATTTAATGGGGTTGTAAAACGTTGAGTGAGAGATGGGGATAAGGGGGGGGATTTTCAAGCGGAGGCCGCGCACGCAGCCTCCGTTTGGTCAGAAAATAATCTTGTGTCGTCCGGCCAGCGAGTGCGACAGCGTGGTGCCGTCGACCATCTCCAGCTCACCGCCGACCGGCACGCCGTGGGCGATGCGGCTGGCGTCAACGCCGTACTGCGCGCACAGCTCGGCGATGTAGTTGGCGGTTGCCTCCCCTTCCACCGTCGGGTTGGTGGCGAGGATCACCTCTTTGATCGTCTCGGACTCAAGACGCTGTTCAAGACGATCGAGACCGATATCATCCGGGCCGATGCCGTCCAGCGGGGAGAGATGCCCCATCAGCACGAAATAGCGGCCGGAAAACTGCCCGGTTTGTTCGATGGCGTAGATGTCCGCCGGACTCTCCACCACGCAAATCTGACCGTTTTCCTGACGACGCGGGTTCGTGCAGATGTTACAGACGTCCTGCTCGGTAAAGGTCCGGCAATCCGCACAGTGACCAATTTCTGACATGGCGCGGGTCAGAGCCTGCGCCAGGCGCATCCCGCCGCTGCGGTCGCGCTGCAATAGCGTAAACGCCATACGCTGCGCCGACTTCGGGCCAACGCCCGGCAGGCAGCGCAGTGCTTCCATTAACTGCGTGAGCAGCGGACTGGTTTGCATCAGAATGGCATCTTAAAGCCCGGCGGCAGTTGCATACCGCTGGAAACAGAGGCCATTTTCTCTTTCTGGGTTTCGTCGATACGGCGAGCGGCATCGTTAAACGCGGCTGCAACCAGATCTTCCAGCATCTCTTTGTCGTCTTCGAGCAGGCTCGGGTCGATTTCAACGCGACGGCAGTTGTGCGCACCGTTGATGGTCACCTTGACCAGACCGGCACCCGATTCACCCGTGACTTCCAGCTGAGCGATCTCTTCCTGCATCTTCTGCATTTTTTCCTGCATCTGCTGAGCCTGCTTCATCAGGCCACCCAGACCGCCTTTTCCACCAAACATAGGCTTCTCTCTTCTTTCACGTTAAGGATTACAACCGTAAGTCAGACTCACGATCAAAGGGGGCGAATACTCTCTTCATCCAGATCGGCGTCGAAGAACCGGCGCAGGGTCTGGATGTTGTTATCCGCGATAATCGACTCGCGCGCCTGCGCGAGCTTCTCTTCATAAATCGCCTGTCGCCACTCGAGCGGCGTTTTCACCGCCGGATTATCATCTTCAATGATAGTCAATTCAACCGGCACACCCTGTAATGCGGTAAGCGCCTCGGCCAGCGCCTTTTGCGCGCCTGGGGAGTTGAGGTGCCGCTGGCCAGGGCGCAGGTGCAGACGCACCTGATTGCCTTCCTGCTCTTTCCAGGCATTCAGCGCGACCTGCTCCACCAGCTTCGGCAGTTGAAGTTTGCTGACCTCAGCGGCCCAGGCGTCGCGCTCGATGGACTCTTCCGCGAGCTTCGCGGACAGCTCCGGCGTTTTTTCATGCTCAAGCGCCTTTTTCAGCGCTTTTGGCGTGGCGACCACTTCCTTGACCGTTTCAACAACGGTAGTCGCCTTCCAGCGGTATGCCTCTTCTTTCGCCGGGGCTTTTTGCTCGAGCGCGGACGGTGCCGGACGCGACTGCACGCGCTCCGTTACCGAGGCCAGTCGTTCAAGCGCGGCGTTGTTCACCGGCCGCGCTCTTGCAGGCGCTGCCGGTTCACTCTTTTTTGGTTTGGTTGCTCCCTGCGCACGTTGCAACTGGCTTCGTGCGGCAAGCACCGAACTGGTGGCATCCGACAGCGGCACGTTCTGCGGCGGCGGCGATGCCGGTTGCGGTGGCACCTGCTGCGGTGACATTACCGCGGTCGGCGCAACCGGCGCAAAGGACTGCCGGGGCGTTTCCGGCTCCGGCAATGGCTTGCGCGGATGGAAGGCCAGCGCGCGCAGCAGCGTCATTTCAACGCCCATCCGGCGATCCGGTGCAAACGGCAGCTCTTTGCGGCCAATCAGCAGGGTTTGATAATAAAGCTGCACGTCAGCCGGCGGCACGGTGCGCGCAAGTTCACGCATCCGCTGTTCAATGGTCGCCATGTCCGCGCCAATGGCCGACGGAGACAATTGCAGCATCGCCACGCGATGCAGCAGGCTGAGCATCTCGACCAGCAGCGCTTCCCATTCAATGCCACGGGCGGCGGCATCGTTGACGAGGGTCATTACCCGCTCACCGTTGGCGGCGATCATCGCTTCGATAAGCGACAGCGCCTGATCGTCATCCAGCGTGCCGAGCATGGTGCTAACCGCGTCAGTGGAAAGCTTACCGTCACCGCTGGCAATTGCCTGGTCAGTCAGGCTCAGCGCATCACGCAGGCTGCCGTCCGCCGCGCGGGCCAGCAGCTGCAGGGCGCGCGGCTCGTGAACGATCTTCTCTTCATCAAGAATGTGTTCAAGCTGAGCGCGGATCTGCTCAACGTCCAGCGCCTTCAGATGGAATTGCAGGCAGCGCGACAGGATCGTGACCGGCAGCTTTTGCGGATCGGTGGTCGCCAGCAGGAATTTGACATGCGCAGGCGGCTCTTCCAGCGTTTTCAGCAGGGCGTTGAAGCTGTGGCGCGACAGCATGTGTACTTCATCGATCAGATAGACCTTGAAGCGGCCGCGCGCCGGGGCGTACTGCACGTTGTCGAGCAGATCGCGGGTGTCTTCCACCTTGGTGCGCGAGGCGGCGTCGATCTCGATCAGATCGACAAAACGCCCCTGCTCGATCTCGCGGCAGTTGTCACATACGCCGCACGGGGTGGCGGTGATCCCGGTTTCGCAGTTCAGACCTTTTGCCAGCAGGCGGGCAATAGAGGTTTTACCGACGCCGCGGGTGCCGGAGAAAAGATAGGCGTGATGGATGCGACCTAGCGACAAGCCGTTCGCCAGGGCCGTCAGCACATGTTCCTGACCGACAACGTCAGCAAAGGTTTGTGGTCGCCATTTACGGGCTAACACCTGATAACTCATGGGCAGGCTCTGCAACGCTGGAAGGTGAATTAATGGAGGGGAATGCTATCACAACCTCACCCATTGAGCGAGGTTGTGAGATACGGGATTAATGTCCCGGGAAAGGCACCAGGCTGTAGCTGGTAATACCCTGTTTTTCCAGGCGCTGCTCGCCGCCGAGATCGAACAGGTTGATGATGAATGCCGCGTCGGTCACTTCCCCGCCCAGACGACGGATCAGCTTCACGGTCGCTTCGATGGTGCCGCCGGTTGCCAGCAGATCGTCCACCACCAGCACTTTGTCGCCTGGCTTGATGGCATCAACGTGAATTTCCAGCTGATCGGTGCCGTATTCCAGCTCATAGCTCTCAGCAATGGTTTCACGCGGCAGTTTGCGCGGCTTACGCACCGGCACAAAACCCACGCCCATCGCCAGCGCAACCGGTGCGCCGAACAGGAAGCCACGGGCTTCGGTACCTACTACTTTGGTGATCCCGGCGTTTTTATAACGCTCAACCAGCAGTTCAATGCTGAGGGCGTACGCTTTCGGGTCTTCCAGCAAGCTGGTGACATCACGGAAAAGAATGCCAGGCTTTGGATAATCCTGGATACTTTTGATGCTATTTTTCAGATATTCAAGCTGCTGTGCAGTTGCGGTCATCGGTTTGTGCCTAAATGAAACAGTGTTACTCACGGCGCGCGACGAGTCGGTCAAAGTAACAGTTGTTTAACCTTTGACCAGGCGCACCTGTGCTCGAAAACGGTCGAATTTACTGGCTGTGCGCCATAATTGCAACCGCCATGATGAGGCTTCAGTGCTTTTGTTGCTTTTCATCAACCACGGGGATCCGCCACATGAAGATCAGCAGGCAGGCCAGGATTGCCAGCAGCAGAATGCGCACCCACATCATTTTCACCAGCCATAACGAGACGGCGAAGGTGATCAGGATGAAGGCAATGGCGCGCGGCTTGGCCCCGGGCGGCATGGCCCGGTGTTTTTGCCAGTGCCGCAGGTAGCCGCCAAACCACGAACGGTACAGGAGCCAGTGGTGAAAACGCGGCGACGAGCGGGCGAAGCACCAGGCGGCCAACAGGATGAACGGGGTGGTCGGCAGCAAGGGCAATACGATGCCCAGCGTACCCAGCACTACCGCGAGCCAGCCAATGATGATTAAAATAGTACGCTGCATAATGCGAATCGTTATCAAACTGAACGGCTACTTTACCACTGGAGAGCGCATTGAAAACAGCACTGCTTCTTGAGAGGCTGCAAAATCAGCTGATCGCGCTGCGGGCGCAGGCCACACCGCTGATGGGACATGCTACGCTGAAACCGCGCTTTGACCGGCAGCTCTTCCGCACCCGCAGTACCGTCATTCAGGATTACCTTGCTGAAATGCAGACCAACCTCGACGAGCTTCGCCACGCGGTTGAGAGTGAACAGCAGGAACAGGTGGTGTGGCTTGCGGAGCATCTTACCGAGCAGATCACCGCCCTGCACCGCGAAATCGCCGCCTGGCCGCTACGGGCGTGGGACAGCGCCTCGCCAGGGCTCGGAAAATGGCAGCGCAAGCGGCTGGAGAACCAGGAGTTTGAGCGGCGTCTGTTTGAGATGAAGTGTGAGCGCGAAGCCCGCCTGACCACCAGCGAAACGCTGCAAGAGCAGCAGTTATTAATGCGTGAAATCAGCGCGCTGGAAGGCCGCATCGTCCGCTGCCGTCAGGCGCTGGATGAGATTGAACGCGTCATTGAACGCCTGACCCGTTAACAGGAGCCACTAATGTCACTGGAAAATGCCCCCGACGAGGTCAAGCTGGCCGTCGATTTAATTATGCTGCTGGAGAATCACGAGATCCCGGCGGAGACGGTGCTGAAAGCGCTGGAGATTGTGCGGCGGGATTTTGAGGGAAAGGTGAAGGCCGGTTGCCCTCACCCTAGCCCTCTCCCTGGAGGGAGAGGGGACCGTTAGGTGCGGTTTGAAAGATCTGCCCTGATTCGCTTTTTACCCTCTCCCCTCTGGGGAGAGGGCAGGGTGAGGGGCGGAGTTTTCGTCACCCTTAATCTCGCGCTTCACTTCCGTATGTTCGTCACCTTTCTCATTGCGCAGGTGAACCTCAAGCTGATTGAAGGCGATATTAATGTTGTTTTCACGGCACAGACGGTCAATGGTGCGGTTCAGCTCATCGACGGTGTAGCTGCGATCGCGTAGTTCTCGTACGTACAGGCGCAGCTCATGATCCAGCGTGCTTGGCCCGAAGGTGGTGAAGAACACGTCAGGCGCAGGATCGTGCATCACTTTAGGATGTGATTTCGCGGCTTCCAGCAGGACCTCTTTCACTTTATCCAGATCTGAACCATAGGCCACCCCGAGTCGGACCACCACGCGCGTCGTAGTATCCGAAAGCGACCAGTTGATCAGTCGCTCGGTCACGAAGGCTTTGTTCGGGATAATCACCTCTTTACGATCGAAGTCAGTGATGGTGGTCGCACGAATACGGATCTTGCTGACGGTCCCGGAGAAGGTGCCGATGGTGACGGTATCGCCGATACGCACCGGACGTTCGAACAGGATTATCAGGCCAGAAACAAAGTTACCGAAGATCTCCTGCAAGCCGAAGCCCAGACCTACCGACAGCGCCGCCGCCAGCCACTGGAGTTTATCCCACGAGACGCCCAGCGAGCCGAATACCGTCATCGCCCCGACAATAATAATGACGTAGTTCAGGATGGTGGTAATGGCATACGACGCCCCCTGACGCAGGTTCAGCCTTGAGAGCACCAGCACTTCCAGCAGACCAGGCAGGTTGCGGATCAACGCCCAGGCCACCACCGACGACACCAGCGCAAAGAGCAGGCTGCCCATGGTGACGCTTTTCATTACCGCAGCGCCCGCTTCGGTACCGTTGTATTGCCAGAGGGTGATACTGTCGAGGTAGGCGAAGACGGTAATTAAATCAGACCAGATGGCCCAGAACATCACCGCAAACAGCGCAATCATCACCAGCATGGTAATACGCATCGTTTGCTGGTTTACCTGCTCCAGGGCAATGGTCGGCTCTTCCTGCGGCTCAGCCCCTTCAGCCCCCTCTTTAACCTGATGCTGTCGACGGGCAACAGCACGACGATACGCAATGCGGCGCGCCGCCACGCTCAAACCGCGCAGCACGGTCTGGAACAGCAGGTTCCACAGGATCACCAGATACACGGTTTCAATCCAGCGGCCTGACAGACGAAGCGTGGTATAGAAGTAACCCGTTGCCGTCAGCACCATCAGCGCCAGCGGAATGATCGCCAGCACCGTTACGGTAACCAGACGAAGATTGTGGGACTCTTTATCACGCCAGCTGTCGCGGCACATCGGCCACATCAGGACGGCTATCAGCAGCAGGTTCAGCATAATTACCAGCTGTCCCAGCACGTCATCCATCAGATGCAGCGGCGAAAGCTCGGCCACAACGGACCAGAAGTGCAGCGGCAACAGCGCGAGGCTGATACGTACAATCTGGCGACGCCAGTGGCTGGTGAGTTTCTCCGGCATGTTGAAGTGTCGGACCGCGACGCCGTCTTTTTCCAGCACTTTCCAGCACAGACCAAACACCAGCCAGAACAGCGCCAGCTTTTTGCTGAACGCCCACAGCAGGTCGCTGATATTGAGCTGCATGGTCAACAGGATCAGGCCGACGGCGAGGATCAGCAGGCAGACCGGCAGAGCACGGATCAGATCGATCAGGATCGCTTTCGGGGTGTGCAGCTGGCTGTCGTTACGCAGTTGCCCCACTTCCGAGGCCAGCTTCGCCTGGTACTGCTTCAGCCATTTCAAACGCCAGCGTATTACTCCGGCGATGAGCAGCAAAGGCAGACCCGCAAGGAAGGCAATCATTACCGCAGGCCAGGCTTTCTCCCAGTTCACGGTAATTTTCATGCTTTTGATCTGGGATTTCAGCGTTTCAGGGAAAGATTTAAACCAGTCCCAGTCCATGGGTTTGTTGCTGTTCACCCAGAAAATCTGCTGGGTCAGGATCTCCTGGAGGCTTTTAGACACGCTCACCAGCTGCTGCTGGTTGATTTGCAGGTTAATCGCCATCATCAGCTGGTTGCCCAGCTGCTTATTAAGCTGATCGAGCAGTTCGCGGCGCATATCCACAACCTGCAACAGCGCGTCGTGAACTTCACCGTTTACTTCACTTGAATGGCCTTCTTCCACTTTGGCAACAAACGTATCGCTCTGGAACAGGGCATCGCGCTGCTGGTTAACGTCAAACTGTTCAAGACGCAAATCCGCAATGCGGTTGGTCATGTCTTCCAGCTCGTCGGCGGACGGCAGCGTCTGCTGCTGCTGGTAAAGAATGCGCGACAGCAGCAGGCTTCCCTTCAGGACGGCAATCTGCTCTTTGACATTGCGCTCAGCCTGCAAAGCGCGATCCAGCCAGTTTTTGACTTTAATATTCTGCTGCACCAGCGCGCTGCCGTTTTCAGTCGCCTGAATCAGGCGCTCGCTCAGCTGATGGTTAATTTCCAGCTCCTGCTTCACCAGCGGATTGGCCTGGATACGCGCCGTTTCGTCTGGCGAGACCGCTTCCTGCGCCGTTTTTTCGGTCAGCGTCAGGCGCTTGCTGTTCACCGCCTCCTGCAACAGCTGAAGCTGATGCTCGAGCCGGTTGATATTCGCGTTCACGTAGTCACGCTGTTTTTGCAGCGCATCCTGCAACACCGTGTTGCCTTCCAGACTCTTACGCTGCTGTTCAATCTCCGCGTTCAGCAGCGTCTGCTGGATGTTCAGCAGCGTTTGCTGGGTCGGTCGAAGCGCCCCTTCCCCCACGGTAATGCCATTCAGACGGTTACGTATCTGCTGTAGCTGTTGCGATGCAGAATACATGGCGTTCTGCACGCGCTCAGGCTGGGTTTGCAGCGAAACCAGCTGGCTGTTATAGGTCGAGAGATCGGACTGCGCCGTTTGCAGATCGTCCAGCAGCTGCGCCACGCGCGACTCAAGCTGGCGCAACGAAAGCGTGGCAAGCGTTTTTCGGGTTTCATCGTCGTTATCAACGTCGCTAAGCGCGTTCAGGGCCTCCGTTGCTTTACGCATGTTCTCCGGCGCCTGAGCGACCTTCTGCCGCAGCTGGGCCGTTTCGGCTTTGATGCGATCGATCTTATCCAGCGTATCCAGGGTTTCCGTCAGGTCCTGCTGAACGAGCTTTTCCTGGGCGGAGAGATCTTTTTGTTTATTCAGGGTGTCGAGTTGCGACTGAACCTCGGCACGCGTCGGGACGTCACTGCCGTTGTCTGCACGGGCCCAGGAATGCGGTGCGGCTGCAAAGAAAAACAGCAGGATCAAAAAAACGGCCAGAACAGAATGTGTCGAGCGATAGGTGTGCAGCATAGTCGTGAATGTGATCTGAGAAATGACCGAAAATAGTCGGGCGTGAAGAATATCACGCCCGGCTAAAGCAGAATAGCGGGAAGGTAATCCTCTAAGACATTTCCTGGAAAGATTCAGGCAGTAAGCGGCGCTCCCTCGCTGCGGAGGGTCGGGCAAAGCTGGCACATCTCCAGGAAAATCGCGACGTAGCTGCGCGCCTCTGATTTCAGATCGAACGACTGCGGGGCGAAAAGCCAGTTTTCCATCAGGCCGGAAATATAGCTGCGCATCAGGATCGCCGCCCGGCGCGTTAACAGCGTAGCGGGAAGCATGTCGGCCTGCATACATTCCTTAAGAACTTGCTCGATGCGATCGTAGCTTTCCAGACACAGGTCGCGCTGCGCCTGTTGAACCACCGCCATTTCGCCAACAAACTCACATTTATGGAAGATGATTTCCATCATCAGACGTCGGCGTTCTTCCACAACAGTCGCTTCAAGGATATATACTAATATTTCTCTTAATACTGAGAGTGGATCGTGAGGGAATTTTGCCCGATACTCACTCTCAAGATCGCTGATGCTGGACTCTGAAAGCTCCCAGATTTCACCAAACAGATCTGACTTGTCTTTAAAATGCCAGTAAATCGCTCCCCGCGTGACGCCCGCGGCCTGAGCAATCTGCGCCAGCGAGGTTGCCGAAACACCCTGCTGTGAGAACAAACGCATTGCCACATCCAGAATGTGTTGTCGGGTTTCCAGCGCTTGTTGTTTGGTTTTTCGTGCCATACGTTGATGAATTTACAGGAGTCAGATTTACATACATTTATGAATGTATGTACCATAGCATGACGATAATATAAACGCAGCAATGGGTTTTTAGACTCAGGACCCTTGATCAATTTGAAATCGGACACTCGAGGTTTACATATGAACAAAAACAGAGGGTTAACGCCTCTGGCGGTCGTTCTGATGCTCTCAGGCAGCTTAGCGCTTACAGGATGTGACGACAAAGAGGCTCAACAAGGAGCTCAGCAGGTGCCAGAAGTTGGCGTCGTGACGCTCAAATCCGAACCTCTCCAGATGACAACAGAACTACCGGGCCGCACCAGCGCCTATCGCATTGCAGAAGTACGTCCGCAGGTGAGCGGTATCATCCTGAAACGTAACTTCACCGAAGGCGGTGATGTGAAAGCAGGTGAGTCTCTTTATCAGATTGATCCAGCAACCTATCAGGCGTCTTATGAGAGCGCTAAAGGCGATCTGGCGAAAGCAGAAGCGGCAGCCAAAATTTCGCAACTGACGTTGAATCGTTACAAGAAACTGCTCGGCACGCAGTACATCAGCCAACAGGATTACGATTCTGCCCTGGCCGATGCACAGCAAGCCAATGCAGCCGTTGTGGCGGCGAAAGCGGCGGTAGAAACCGCGCGTATTAACCTCGCCTACACCAAAGTGACCTCCCCTATCAGCGGTCGTATTGGTAAATCAGCCGTCACCGAAGGTGCGCTGGTGCAGAACGGTCAAACCAACGCGCTGGCCACCGTGCAGCAGCTTGACCCGATCTACGTTGACGTTACACAGTCCAGCAACGATTTCCTGCGTCTCAAACAGGAGCTTGCCAGCGGACAACTGAAACAGGAAAACGGTAAAGCCAAAGTTGAACTGGTTACCAACGACGGTATCAAGTTCTCACAGACAGGCACACTGGAATTTTCTGATGTGACCGTCGATCAGACCACCGGCTCTATCACCATCCGGGCTATTTTCCCGAATCCGGATAAAACCCTGCTGCCGGGTATGTTCGTACGCGCCCGTCTTGAAGAAGGGACTAACCCAAGCGCCATTCTGGTTCCGCAGCAAGGTGTGACCCGTACGCCACGCGGCGATGCGAGCGCGCTGGTTGTGGGTGCCGATAACAAAGTCGAAACACGCAATATCACTGCAACGCAGGCGATTGGCGACAAGTGGCTGGTAACGGAAGGTCTGAAAGATGGCGATCGCGTGATTATTACTGGTTTGCAAAAAGTTCGTCCTGGCGCGCAGGTCAAAGCTCAGGAAGTGAAATCTGACGACAAACAACAAGCATCGGCCGCTGGCCAGTCAGAACAAACCAAGTCTTAACTTAAACAGGAGCCGTTAAGACATGCCTAATTTCTTTATCGATCGCCCCATATTTGCGTGGGTGATCGCCATTATCATCATGCTGGCCGGGGGACTTGCGATCCTGAAGCTGCCTGTTGCGCAATATCCAACGATTGCGCCGCCGGCAGTGACGATCTCCGCAACCTACCCGGGCGCTGATGCCAAAACGGTGCAGGACACCGTTACGCAGGTTATCGAACAGAATATGAACGGTATCGATAACCTGATGTACATGTCCTCAAACAGTGACTCAACCGGTACAGTTCAGATTACCCTGACCTTTGAATCAGGTACGGATGCGGACATTGCGCAGGTTCAGGTGCAGAACAAACTGCAGCTGGCGATGCCCCTGCTGCCGCAGGAAGTGCAACAACAGGGTGTGAGCGTCGAGAAATCGTCCAGTAGCTTCCTGATGGTTGTCGGCGTGATTAACACCGATGGCACCATGACGCAGGAAGATATTTCCGACTACGTGGGCGCCAACATGAAGGACGCCATCAGCCGTACGTCTGGTGTGGGTGACGTTCAGCTGTTCGGTTCACAGTACGCGATGCGTATCTGGATGGATCCGAATAAGCTGAACAACTTCCAGCTGACCCCGGTTGACGTGATCAGCGCAATTAAAGCGCAAAACGCCCAGGTTGCAGCCGGTCAGTTAGGCGGCACGCCGCCGGTGAAAGGCCAGCAGCTTAATGCGTCTATCATCGCGCAAACGCGTCTGACCTCGGCGGATGAGTTCAGTAAAATTCTGCTGAAGGTGAATCAGGACGGTTCGCAGGTTCGCCTGCGTGACGTGGCGAAAGTGGAGCTGGGTGGCGAGAACTACGACGTTATTGCGAAGTTCAACGGTAAACCGGCTTCCGGTTTAGGTATCAAACTGGCGACTGGGGCGAACGCCCTGGACACCGCGACGGCTATCCGTGCAGAACTGAAGAAGATGGAACCTTTCTTCCCGTCAGGTCTGAAAATTGTTTACCCGTATGACACCACGCCGTTCGTTAAAATTTCGATTCACGAAGTGGTAAAAACCCTGGTTGAGGCGATCATCCTCGTCTTCCTGGTAATGTACCTGTTCCTGCAAAACTTCCGCGCAACGCTGATCCCAACCATCGCCGTGCCGGTTGTACTGCTCGGCACCTTCGCGGTTCTGGCGATATTTGGCTATTCGATAAACACCCTGACGATGTTCGGGATGGTGCTCGCCATCGGCCTGCTGGTGGATGACGCCATCGTAGTGGTCGAAAACGTTGAGCGTGTGATGGCGGAAGAAGGCCTGCCGCCGAAGGAAGCAACCCGTAAATCAATGGGCCAGATCCAGGGCGCGCTGGTCGGTATCGCGATGGTTCTGTCTGCGGTATTTATCCCGATGGCCTTCTTCGGGGGTTCAACCGGTGCGATTTACCGTCAGTTCTCTATTACCATCGTTTCCGCGATGGCGCTGTCGGTGCTGGTAGCCCTGATCCTGACGCCAGCCCTGTGTGCGACCATGCTGAAGCCGATTAAGAAAGGTGGCCACGGCGAGCACAAAGGGTTCTTCGGCTGGTTTAACCGCATGTTTGATAAGAGTACGCATCACTACACCGACAGCGTGGGGAACATCCTGCGCAGCACCGGTCGTTATCTGCTGCTCTATATCATCATCGTGGTGGGCATGGCTTTCCTGTTTGTTCGTCTGCCAAGCTCGTTCCTGCCAGATGAAGACCAGGGCGTGTTCCTGAGCATGGCTCAGCTTCCGGCGGGTGCGACGCAAGAACGTACGCAAAAAGTGCTGGATGAGATGACCGACTACTTCCTGACCAAAGAGAAAGACAACGTCGAATCCGTGTTTGCGGTTAACGGCTTTGGCTTCGCGGGTCGTGGTCAGAACACCGGTATTGCCTTCGTTTCTCTGAAAGACTGGTCCGAACGCCCGGGTGATGAGAACAAAGTTGAAGCCATTACCAACCGGGCCATGGGTACCTTCTCACAGATTAAAGATGCGATGGTCTTCGCCTTTAACCTGCCAGCGATTGTTGAACTGGGTACGGCGACCGGCTTCGACTTCCAGCTGATTGACCAGGGCGGTCTGGGCCACGAAAAACTGACTCAGGCGCGTAACCAGCTATTTGGCGAGGTGGCTAAACACCCTGACCTGCTGGTGGGCGTGCGTCCTAACGGTCTGGAAGATACGCCGCAGTACAAGATCGATATCGACCAGGAAAAAGCACAGGCGCTGGGTGTGTCCATCAGTGACATCAATACCACGCTGGGTGCAGCCTGGGGTGGCAGCTACGTCAACGACTTCATCGACCGTGGTCGCGTGAAGAAAGTTTACGTCATGTCCGAAGCGCAATACCGTATGCTGCCGAACGATATCAACAACTGGTACGTTCGCGGCAGCGATGGCCAGATGGTGCCGTTCTCCGCCTTCTCAACTTCGCGCTGGGAATACGGTTCGCCGCGTCTGGAGCGTTATAACGGCTTGCCATCGATGGAGATCCTCGGTCAGGCGGCGCCGGGCCGAAGCACCGGTGAAGCCATGAACCTGATGGAAGAGTTGGCCAGCAAACTGCCTGCGGGTATTGGCTACGACTGGACCGGTATGTCCTATCAGGAACGTCTGTCCGGTAACCAGGCCCCTGCCCTGTACGCCATTTCACTGATTGTGGTGTTCCTGTGTCTGGCGGCATTGTATGAGAGCTGGTCGATTCCGTTCTCCGTTATGCTCGTGGTTCCGCTGGGGGTTATCGGTGCGCTGCTTGCCGCAACCTTCCGTGGGCTGACTAACGACGTTTACTTCCAGGTGGGCCTGCTGACAACCATTGGCTTGTCGGCGAAGAACGCGATACTTATCGTCGAATTCGCCAAAGATCTGATGGAGAAAGAAGGTAAAGGCCTGATTGAAGCAACGCTTGAAGCCGTTCGTATGCGTCTGCGTCCAATCCTGATGACGTCCCTGGCGTTTATCCTCGGCGTTATGCCGCTGGTTATCAGCTCAGGCGCAGGCTCCGGCGCACAGAACGCGGTAGGTACCGGTGTAATGGGTGGTATGGTCACTGCGACCGTTCTCGCCATCTTCTTTGTACCGGTGTTCTTCGTGGTGGTACGTCGCCGCTTTAGCCGCAAAAATGAAGATGTGGAGCACAATCATTCGGTAGAACATCACTGATACCGGTTTCACATGATAAAAAGGCCGCATTTGCGGCCTTTTTCATTTTCAGAAAAATTCATAAAATAGTCTTATTGTCGTTTTATTTATTTTCACCCGTCCTGATAAGACTTATCATAATAATCCGATAAGCTAATCGTAGAATTCAGCATTCTTTTTATATCAATTCATCGCCTAAAATATTCGGACAAATCCTAAATCATCGTAAATGCCGAAGACATCTTAATCCGGACTTCAATTGAAACATTGCGCTAACTCAATGAATCTTAAGGAACGGATTAAAAAAAGGGTTTCTCTCGATAAAAGTGTTCGCGTCTGAGGTCACATTTGCGTAAGCGCTCGCAAGGAAACGTTTTAATTGTAATTTTTCGTAATAGCGCGGTGAAATCCTGATCAGAGTGGCTTATAGTTAGAGTTATCAGGAACACAGCTCCCGTGTGGCTAAGCAAGTTGTATCCATCCCGACATGATGTTCGGTGAGTAAAAAATCACTCAGAAGGGGATGCGCTATGGACGAGTACTCGCCAAAAAGGCATGATATCGCGCAGTTGAAATTTCTCTGCGAATCCTTGTACCATGACTGCCTTGCCAATCTTGAAGAAAGTAACCATGGCTGGGTGAACGATCCAACGTCTGCTATCAATTTACAGCTTAATGAGCTGATCGAGCATATCGCAACCTTCGCACTTAATTATAAAATTAAGTACAATGAAGATAATAAGTTGATAGAGCAAATTGATGAATACCTGGACGACACCTTTATGTTGTTCAGCAGCTACGGCATTAACGCACAGGATTTGCAGAAATGGCGTAAATCAGGAAACCGTCTATTTCGCTGTTTCACGAATGTCAGCAGAGCTAATCCGGTTAGTCTTTCCTGTTAAAATTATTACAAATACTAAGGTGAATTTTATGTCTGATAAACCATTAACTAAAGTCGATTATTTGATGCGCCTGCGACGCTGTCAGTCAATTGACACGCTCGAGCGTGTTATTGAGAAAAATAAATACGAGCTGTCTGATAATGAACTGGCGGTATTTTATTCAGCTGCCGACCATCGTCTTGCTGAACTGACCATGAATAAACTCTATGACAAGATCCCCTCTTCGGTATGGAAATTTGTTCGTTAGTCGTTGAAGAGAGACTTTAAGGCACTACGCCCGTTGTTAAGCTGAATTTACCTTTCGTATTACGCTTCAAGTGCAAACGCCAGGTCCCCGTATAAAACGTATTTATACGCAAGAATGTTGTGACTCCTGTCACAGCCACTTTTAGGGAACGTTCCCTTTCTGGCTAATCCTCTTTACGCTACGTAAAACGATTCCAGAGAGGTTCCCATGAGTGAAGAAAAACAGAAGATGATTGCCGGTGAATATTATCGCCCCGGCGATGACACGCTGAGGGCTGACCGTTTACGCGCTCGTCATATTGTTCACCGCTATAACCATACCGCACCCGATGAGAAGGCCGAACGTCGCGCCTTATTAGCTGACCTGCTGGGTCAAAGCGAAGGCGCTTATATTGAGCCGAGCTTCCGCTGCGACTACGGCTATAACATCTATCTGGGCAACAATTTTTACGCCAACTTCGACTGCGTCATGCTGGACGTCTGCCCTATCCGCATTGGCGATAACTGTATGCTCGCACCGGGGGTGCACATTTATACGGCCACGCATCCTTTGGACGCGACCGAACGTAACAGCGGGCTGGAGTACGGTAAATCGGTCACCATAGGCCATAACGTCTGGATCGGCGGACGCGCGGTGATTAATCCGGGCGTGACCATTGGCGATAATGCGGTTATCGCTTCCGGCGCGGTAGTGACCAAAGACGTGCCGGCCAATGCGGTAGTGGGCGGGAATACGGCGAAAATCATTAAAATGATCTAAGCGCATCCTGAGTAACTGTTATGCTTTTTCCTGGCATAACTGTTACTTTCATCGCATAAACCCCTCTCATAAAATAGGCAGATCACCTGTATTTTTAACAATCATAAAGGCAAAAAATGACAGAGATACAGCGCCTGCTTACCGCCACCATCGACGAGCTCAATACCCGCGAAAAGCGCGACAATCGTCCGCGCTTTAGCATCAGCTTTATTCGCAAACATCCCGGATTGTTCGTCGCCATGTACGCCGCCTGGCTGGCAACGCTTATCGTCATGCTGAAGTCTGAAACGCTGGTCGATTCCGTCTGGCTGCTGGTTCTGCTGTTCGTGGTGTTTAACGCGTTTTTCTTTTTCGACGTCAATCCGCGTTACCGGTATGAAGATATCGACGTACTCGATTTCCGCGTCTGCTACAACGGGGAGTGGTACAACACGCGTTACGTGCCGAAGGAGCTGATCGACAGCATCCTGCACTCGCCGGCTGTCGAAGCCGGGCAAAAAGAGAAGTTGCAGAAAATGGTCATCACCAAGGGCCAGCTCTCTTTTTATGATGTCTTTACCCTTTCCCGCCCCGCTGCTGTGTAATGAGCGCCTGAAGACGTCGAATACCCGGCGCAAACTGCGAAGCAGAGGTATTGCCGTAACCTAAAACCAGACCGGTTTGCCCCTGCGTCGTCTCAAGGTAGTACCCGCTCAGTGCAGCGGGTGCCAGCTGAAACGCTCTTGCCTGCTCCACCAGCCGCTGGTCGTCGATACCGTCAATCGCCAGCGCCAGGTGCATCCCTCCTTCTCCGGCAAGAACACGGTGCGGCGTATGAAGCTCTGCGCTTAGCACCTCCCGCAGCTGGCGGTATCGCTTACGATAAAGTCGGCGCATGGCGGCAAGATGTCGCGCATAGTGGCCTTCCTCAATAAATAGCGCCAGGGTGCGCTGTTCAGCGCGATGCCCGCCGCGCAGCAGCGAGCCGATGGCCGGACGCGCCGCCTTCGCCAGCGCTGGCGGTAATACCATGAACCCCATTCTGAGCGACGGAAACAGCGTTTTGCTGAACGTCCCCAGATACACAACGGGCGCATTGTTGACCATTCCCAGCATCGCCGGTACGGGCTCACCGGCATAACGGAATTCGCTGTCGTAATCGTCCTCAATGATCCACGCGCTGTGCTGCCGGGCCAGTTCCAGCAGCGCCAGACGCCGCCGCGCGCTGAGCACGCTTCCGTAAGGGAACTGATGCGATGGCGAGGTAAAAATCAGCGTGGGTGAAGGCGCACACAACCCTTCCCAGCACATCCCCTCGTCATCAACCGGTATGCCGCTCATCGCCAGGCCGGTTTTGACGAAAGCGCTTTTAGCGCCGCTATAGCCGGGATTTTCAACCCAGGCGACATCCCCCGGCTCGCTTAACAGCATCGTGCACAGATTGACGCCCTCCAGTGCCCCTTCGGTTATCACAATCTGGCTGGCATCGCAGTCAATGCCGCGGGAGAGCGCAAGATGGCGGGCAATGGCGGCCCGTAGCGTCGGCTCGCCGGCCGGGTCGCCATACCCTAACAGGGCGCTCCCCTCCTCGCGCAGGACGCGATCGTATAACCGCCGCCACAGCGGCAAGGGGAAATAGTTGATGGCAGGCGTTCCTGGCGTAAATGCCATCACCGGAGTGTCGCGCGGCACAGGCGCGGGCAGCAGGGCAACACGTTTTGTCAGCCTGACGTCCGGGTCCGGTAATGTCCGGGCAATCGTACGATGAGCGAATTGCCCCACCCGCGTACCCTGGCGGCTACGCAGCAAATAACCTTCGAGCGTGAGCTGGTCCAGCGCCGCATTAACGGTGTTTCGTGACACCGAGATCTGCTGCGCCAGCGTTCGCGAGCCGGGCAAATGACTGCCGGACCGAAGCCTTCCGCACAGTATGGCCTCCCGCAAAGCAAGGTAGAGCGCGCGCTGGAGCGTTTCTTCCCCACGTTTTTTCAGCGCAGCATGGAGCAGGGTGTATAGCTCATCACCCGGTATATTCATCTTTACCTCCTCGTGGTACCAGAAAAACATAGCCTGGTGGTTCTTTTTAAGGAACCAGTAATTCACTAATCTGGAGATCTTTTCAACATCGTGGAAATAAAGATGAGTGTATTCAATGAGTTTGGACAACCTGTAGGGGAAAGCCTTACCGACTGGCAGCCTCGCCCGCACCCGTCCCGGGTGGTACTTCAGGGTCGCTATTGTCGGCTTGAGCCGCTGCGCGTGGAGCATGCCCACGCGTTGTTCTCTGCGTATTCCCTGGCCGGAGATACCCGAAGCTGGACGTGGCTGCTGCGTGAACCCGATGCCACCGCAGAAGAGTTTGCCGAATGGGTGGCGAGCGTGAGCAAATTATCCGATCCCATCCACTTTAGCGTTATCGATAACCAGACCCAATCTCCTGTCGGGACGCTGTCCCTTATGCGGATCGATCCTAAAAACGGCGTTGTAGAAGTGGGACATGTTCACTTCTCGTCACTGTTAAGCCGCACGCCCATGTCGACAGAAGCGCAGTATCTGCTGATGCGGTACGTGTTCGATACCCTGGGCTACCGACGTTATGAATGGAAGTGCAACAGCCTGAACGAACCCTCCCGCAAAGCGGCCCTGCGTCTTGGGTTTCAGTTTGAAGGGCGTTTTCGCCAGGCGCTGGTCATTAAAGGCCGAAACCGGGACACCGACTGGTTTTCAATTCTCGACAAAGAGTGGTCAGCGCTGGCGAGCGCGTTTGAAAGCTGGCTTGCCACCGACAATTTTACCGTCGATGGCAAACAGAAAAGATCCCTGGAAAGCTGGCGAGAAACGCGCCTCTAGCGTCTTTTTTTACGCCCCTGCACCGCCTTAAAGCGCGGGTTAGATTTGCAAATCACGTATAAGCGTCCCTTGCGTTTGACTATCTGGCAATCCGGGTGACGCTGTTTTGCACTGCGCAATGAGTTAAGCACCTGCATGATTAGCCTCGCTTCGCATCAAGAAAGCCACCAAAACGCTTGCGGAAGCGTGCCGCGCTGCCATCCGTCGAGAAGGTCTTCTGCTTCCCGGTATAAAACGGATGTGATTTAGAGGAGACATCAAGAGTAACGTAGGGATACGTTTTCCCCTCAAGTTCAATTTCACGGTCTGTCTTAATCGTTGAGCCAACTTTAAAATATTCATTAGCCGTGGTGTCGTGAAACACAACGGTGCGATAGGTTGGATGGATATTCGGTTTCATCTCTGGCCTTCATGTATTGTTATAACATAACAAAATACTATCTGAGCTTTGCTGCAAAAACAACCCCTGTGACGCACAGCCTGTTTTTGAAAGGTTTTTTCAAATACTGCCAGAGACTGTTACATGCTATAACTATATCATTTAGCGATAAAAAATTTTTCATCTGGCGCGCAAACTCCATGCCCTGGTCGGGCATATGGAAAGGATACAGCAGCATGCGAACCCGACATCTGGTCAGCCTGGTGACAGGCGTACTGATCTTCTCTGTGCTGGTCCCTGTGTGCCTCAGTATCTGGCTGGCGCATCGTCAGGCAGAGGCGAAATTTGTGGATGCACTGGACAGATATGCCTCGCGCGTCCTGATCCGTACCGACAGAGTCGTTGCGCAGGCAAAACAGGCGCTCACGCACCTACAGTTGTTCAACGCCCCGCCCTGCACTCCTCCGCACTTACGCGAAATGCGTCGTGTCGCGTTCTCATGGCGCTATATTCAGGAAGTGATGTATATCGATAACCTGAAGCCGCTCTGCTCCTCTCTGGAACAATCCAGTAATACGGCGATCTTACCGCCCCCGATGCGGATCACCGCAGACGGATATAGCGCGTGGCTCACCTCGCAAAACGACCTCGGCATTCACCGTTATATGGCCGTTCTGGGGAAAGGACATTATCTGGTAATGGTCGATCCGGCGTCGCTTGTGGATGTTGTCCCGTTCGGTGACATTTCGATGGATGCCGCCCTGGTGGGCAGCGAAACCCATCGGATATTTGCCAGAAGCAATATTCTCGACCCGTATATTCTTTCTGTCGTTAAGGAGCAGCAGGACGTTAAGCGCGTGCAATACAACGGCTCGATGTACGTGTTGAAACCGGTGCCAGAACTGGGGCTTACGGTTATTGCCTGGGCATCGTTAAAACCGCTCGCGGCATCCTGGCATCAGCAGCTGATCATCTGGCTACCGGCAGGCATACTGATAAGCCTGGTTGCAGCCCTTATTGTGCTTCGCATCCTCCGCCGTTTGCTTTCCCCGCGTAACCGGCTGATCGACGCGATCAACAACCGGGAGATCGAGGTTTACTATCAGCCCATTGTGGCGCTATGCAGTGGAAAACTGGTGGGTGCAGAAGCGCTGATGCGCTGGCCGCAGCCAGATGGCAGTGACCTGTCGCCTAATCTCTTTGTTCCCCTGGCGGAGCAGACGGGGCTTATTTCAACGCTGACACAGCTGGTGGTGAATAAGGTGTTTGAGGATTTAGGTGCCTGGCTGCATCATCACCCGGAACTGCACATTTCTGTCAACCTTGCACCATCCGATTTAACGTCCCCCGAGCTGCCTCGCCTGCTGAGTCAATTGCTCAACAAATGGGGCGTCCACCCGCGCCAGATCGCCCTTGAATTGACCGAGCGCGGCTTTGCCGATCCTGCCGTCAGCGCCCCTGCCATCGCTGCGTTTCGGCGCTCCGGGCATGCCATCTACATTGATGATTTTGGTACGGGTTACTCCAGCCTGAGCTATTTGCAGGATCTTGATGTCGATACCCTGAAGATTGATAAATCCTTTGTGGACGCGCTGGAGTATAAGAACGTGACTCCCCACATCATCGAAATGGCCAAATCGCTTAAGCTGGCGATGGTCGCAGAAGGCATTGAAACTGAAGGGCAGCTCGAATGGTTGCATCGCCACGGCGTGCAGTACGGACAGGGCTGGTATTTCAGCAAGGCGCTGCCTAAAGAAGATTTCATTCGCTGGGCCGAGCACAACCTCAGGAAATAAACCCATTACGCGGTGTTACGTGCGGCCACGGCAGTGGCCGCACGTTTCAGCTCAGCCGTTCTGCTGCCAGCTAAACGTGTAGCGCAGCCTACGGTTTTGCAGAATGAAGGCGGGAGCTACGCTCGGGCTCCATGAGTCGTCCCCCCCCACGCCCATGTGGAAGGCATCAAGATTCAACCAGCAGCCATCCTCTTCCCGTAGCAAATGGTGATGCGTTGTCGTATGCAGTTGCTGCTGGCTGTAACGGCTCAGGGAGAAATGGAACTGTCCCTGGAAGTGATGTGAGCCAAACGTCAGCTCACGGGTGTCGCAGCGTAAACCGTTCTCCGTCGGGAAGATATACGGCGTCTGCATGGCGTCCAGCGGTAACGCCCAGCGCCCCTGCTGCGCCGCCAGTTTTCTGTCCGGATAATTCTCCAGCGGGCCCAGCCCCAGCCAGCGCACCGTTTGCGGGATATCCGCCAGCATAACGCTCAGGCCCACGCGAGCGGGTTCAGGAATGTCAGACGCCACCGTCACCTGCACATCACCGTGCAGTAACCCGTGGTCATCAATCCGCCAGACCTTGTAGCTGATAAACAGCGCTTTACCCTGATGCTCCCAGACGTGCTGCGTGGTCACCACCACCTCACGGGCATGCTGTTCCGCTTCACACTGGATAAGGCGCGAGGATATCTCATACATCCCTGCCGCTTTCCAGCGTTCCACCCACGCGTTCGGATCGATGCGGGTCGCCTCGCTGACGCCAATGTCATTATCCAGCGGCGCCCGGGTAAAGTTATCCGTTAGCGGGGAACGGAGCGTTTCAGCGCCCGCGTTCCACCACTGGGTCAGGTTGCCGGTGAGACGGCTAAACTGCCAGCGCTGCTGCTGATGAGTGATGTCCAGCACCTCGTCCCGCACCGTTAACTGCGGAGGGGTTCCGCCTGCTTTCGGTGGCGTAAGGTACAGCGGAGCCGGGAGCGGCCACTGATCCCAGGCACAACGGTGGCCGGACGGCGACCACGGCGTGGCCTGCGGCTGAACGATCTCCACGTTGAGCCAGACCTCGCCCGGCTCAGCGACAAGTTCAGGCTGCGGGATCTCCACGCGCTGTGTCCCCTGGGGCGCAACAGAAAGGGTTATTTCGCCGGAAGCCAACACCACACCGTCACGCGCCACCGACCATCGCAGACTCTCGTTGTCAGTATGACGGAACAGATAATCGCTCTGGATATCGACGAGCAGCGGAGCAGTGCTCACCAGCGTAAAGGTAAAGAACTGCTGGGCACGCTGTGCCTCGTAAAGGGCGGGATGCGGGGTGCGATCGGGAAACACCAGCCCGTTGAGGCAGAACTGACGATCGTTGGGCTTATCGCCAAAATCGCCGCCGTAGGCCCAGAATGCCGTGCCGTCTTCCGCTTTTTTCGTCAGTGCCTGATCGACCCAGTCCCAGACAAAGCCGCCCTGCAACCGGGGATGGCTGCGGAATGCCTGCCAGTAGCTGGCAAAGCCGCCAAAGCTGTTACCCATCGCGTGGGCATACTCGCACAGGATCAGCGGACGGGTTTCGTCCGGCATACCAATCCACTTTTTAATCGACCACTTTGGCACCGCCGGGAACGGCTGATCCTGATCGACGCGGGCATACATCGGGCAAATAATATCAGTTGCCGCCGTACTGGCCCCCCCGCCTTCGTACTGCACCGGCCGCGTGGGATCGGTGGTTTTCAGCCAGCGGTACAGCGCATCGTGATTCGCCCCATGCCCGGACTCATTCCCCAGGGACCAGATGATGATGGACGGATGATTCCGGTCCCGCTGCACCATACGCGTGACGCGTTCGCTCATGGCAGGCAGCCAGCGCGGATCGTCCGCCAGGCGGCTCATCGGCACCATGCCATGGGTTTCAATATTCGCCTCATCGACCACGTACAGGCCGTAGCGATCGCAAAGCGTGTACCACAGAGGGTGATTCGGATAATGCGAGCAGCGCACGGCATTGAAGTTATGCTGCTTCATCAGTTGGATGTCGCGGCGCATGGTCGCCTCATCCATCACCTGCCCCTTCTCAGGATGATGTTCATGACGGTTCACGCCGCGGATCAGCAGCGGTTTGCCGTTAAGCTTCAGCAGACCGTTGCTGATTTCGACGCGTCTGAAACCGACATCGCAGGCTTCAGTCTCCAGCATGTTGCCCTGCACATCCCGAAGCGACATGGTCAAACGATAGCGTTCCGGTGTTTCAGCGCTCCACAGCGCGGGATTGTTCACGGGTATCGCCACCGTGAGCCGCTCCGCCCAACTGCCGCGTTCGTCCACGATGGCCGATCCGGGCTGTTGCGTGATTTGCGCGCAGGCTTCGCCGTTACGCCACAGGGTAAACGCCACCTCGCATTCGGCATAGCGTAAGCCTTCCAGCGCAACGTCAACCCGGAGCAGCGCCCGATCGCATTCGGCATTCAGATCAGTCACGATCTGATAATCGGCAATCTGCGTTTCCGGCTTGTGCAGCAGCGAGACGTCACGGAAAATGCCGCTCATCCGCCACATGTCCTGATCTTCCAGGTAGCTTCCGTCGCACCAGCGTAACACCATCACCGCCAGGCGGTTCTGCCCCGGTCGCAGCACCGCGCTGAGGTCGAACTCCGCAGGCAGACGGCTGTCCTGGGAATAGCCCATCCACTGGCCGTTACACCACAGATGAAAAGCTGAATTCACCCCATCAAAGATAATGCGGGTTTGCCCGCTGAGCAGCCAGGCATCATCCATCTCAAATGTGAGCGAGTAACAACCGGTTGGGTTTTCAGCCGGTACATAGGGCGGGTTCACATTTATCGGATAGGTGACGTTGGTGTAGATGGGGGTATCGAATCCCTCCATCTGCCAGTTCGACGGCACGGGCATCTCAACGGCATCAGACAGATCGTCCGTTACCCATGCCTCGGGCACCTGCTCTGGTGCCGGGAAAAAGCTGAATCGCCAGATGCCGTTAAGCAGACGCTCGCTCAGCGAAGGCTTATCCTCCCGGGCGAGGGTTTCATCGCGCCAGCTATGAAAAGGCGCGTGTGCGGCCAGACGATTCCACTGCGTCACGCCCGGGTTTTCCCAGTCACGACGAGCCAGAATTGCGCTGAGGGTCAGCGGCAATGTGGAAGACATATCAACCTCTTTGCGAAGCGCTCACAATTTTAGTCAACATGCCATGGTAAACGGTGGCGGTAAAGACTTTGATCGTCACCAGGCGAGCACGATCACAAAAGCGCTAGCTGCGCGCCAGTTTCTCCGCCAGCAGCGCCAGCGTTCTTAGCTGTTGCGCCAGCTCTTCACGATCGGCCTGTTGTACGGCGCGCGGCGCGGTGGAATGACGAACGATCAACGTAACGGGAAGTTGTTGTTGCCAGGGTTCGGCGTGACGGGCAGTTGCCAGGAGCCACTCCACGCTGCGTTCACCGGCCTCGCGGAACGCCTGCCGAACGGTGGTCAGCGGAGGGGAAAACCACGCGCTGTCAGCCGTATCATCAAACCCGACAACCGAGATCTGCCCCGGTACCGCAACGCCTTTTTCCGCACAGGCGCGTAAAACGCCAAGCGCCATCTGATCGTTCGCCACAAGGATCGCTTCCGGCAGCTGTGCGCCCGCCAGAAGCTGATGCCCTTTCTCGTAGCCCGAGGCCGCGCTCCAGTCGCCCTGCGCCACCGCAAACGCCTCAACGCCAGCCTGAGCCAGCGTAGTTTTCCATCCCGCCAGACGAGCCCGGGCAGAGACAGAACTTTCCGGCCCGGCGAGCAGCGCAATTCGCCGGTGCCCCAGCGAAAGCAGATGCTCCGTCCCCAGGGCAGCGCCCTGTTCAGCATTGAAAACGAGGCTGTTAACCCGAGCTGTGGGGGAAACATCAAGAAAAAGAACCGGGGTCGGCGAGGCCATTTCCTGAAGCATTTCTGCCTGTGCATCTTCCAGCGGAACGTTCACCAGCAGCGCCTCCACGCGCTGCGCCAGTAACTCCTGCAAAGCAGCCTGACACTGCGCGGGCTGCTCCACCATAGAGATGAGCACGCCAGCCCCCTGCTCCACTGCCCGGGATTTTACAGCTGAGGCGATTTGCGACGGCGCATGCAGCGCCAGATCGCTGGTCATCAGCCCCAGCGTGCGGGTGCGTTTTCCGGCCAGCTGCTGCGCGCCACGGTTAGGTACATAGTGTAGCGCCGCCATGGCCTGTCGGACCTTTTCCCGCGTACGGGCAGAAACGTGTTCCGCGTCGTTAATCACCCGGGAAACGGTCTGATAAGAAACGCCCGCTACGCGGGCAACGTCATAAAGAGTGATCGCTTTCATAGATTCTGGCGTCGTAAAAGGTAGTCACTATTCTGACACAGTTACGCCATTATAGCCTGTGAGCGCTTCGCAAAATTAAGCAATCCGCTCCGGCTGCGCGGCTTTCTGCATGCGCGGTCTCTGGCGAAACCACGGCAAACAAAGCTGGATCAGCGGGCCGATGGTTAACGCATATAGCACGGTTCCGACGCCAAACGCTCCCCCGAGGAGATAGCCGACGATCAACACGGTCACCTCGATTGCGGTACGCACGCTGCGGATCGACCAGCCCAGCCGGGCGTGTATGCCGGTCATCAGACCGTCGCGCGGGCCTGCGCCAAAACCCGCGCCGATATACATTCCGGTGGCAAGGGCGTTAACCACAATGCCGGAAACCAGCAGGGTGATGCGCACGGGCAGCGAGGTGAGTTCCGGGATCAATGCCATTGACGCATCTGCCGCCAGGCCAATACAAATCACGTTACTGACCGTACCCAGCCCCGGAAGCTGACGCAACGGGATCCATAGCAGCAGCACCGCAGCCCCGGTTAAAATCATCACCGTGCCGATGCTCATTCCGGCCTGGATGGCGACGCCAAGGTGAAAAACATTCCAGGGATCAACACCCAGATCCGAACGAATAAACATCGCGGTTGAAAGTCCGTAAAGGGCTAAACCGACATAAAGTTGTACCAGACGACGCACCATTTTCTCTTCTCCGAAGAACCAGCTTCCATCTTCGCTGAAAATGGCACTATGATTAATGTCCAGTTTTCAAATAGTGGACTGCACATGTCATCACGTCGTTTTGGAAGCCAGTCTCTGGTTCGCCTGTTAGGGCACTGGCAACAAACCTCTTCCCGCACCCCGCGGTGGCGCCAGCTGGCTGACGCGTTACGCCTGTTAATTCTGGATGGCAGGCTGGCGCTAAACACGCGCCTGCCCGGAGAGCGGGAACTGGCCGCCGCACTGGACGTCAGCCGCACCACCATCAGCAGCGCGCTGGCGCATCTGCGTGAAGAGGGTTTTCTGGAGAGCCGTCACGGCAGCGGTTCCCGGGCGATCCTGCCAGACAGCCGGGCCGTGCCCACGCTTTCCACTGCCAGCGCGGCGCTGGATCTCTCAACCGCCGCGCTCAACGCGGGGCCAGAGATCCATCAGGCCTACACCCACGCGCTGACGACCATTACGCCGAATCTGGCGCTGACCGGGTACGATCAGCTTGGGCTTCCAGCGCTGCGTGAAGCTATCGCCGCCCGCTACACCGCACGCGGTCTGCCCACCCGGGCAGACGAAGTGATGGTGGTGAACGGTGCCGTCAGCGGCTTCGCCCTGATCTTAAGAATGATGACCGGGCCCGGGGATCGCGTGGTGGTGGATCATCCCACCTACCCGCTGGCGATAGCCGCGATTCAGGGGGCGCAATGCCGGCCCGTGGGCGTCTCGCTGCCAGAAACGGGCTGGGATACCGATGGTTTTGCCGCAACGCTTGCCCAGACAGCCCCGCGTCTGGCCTATCTAATGCCGGATTTTCATAATCCGACCGGGCGCTGCATGGATGCCGCGACGCGTCAGACAATAACCGACATCGCCGCGCAAACCCGCACCACGCTGGTGGTGGATGAAACCATGGTCGATCTCTGGTTCGATGCTCCCCCGCCGCCGCCGCTGGCCGCCTTTAACCCGGAGGCCGCAGTGATTACGCTGGGTTCCGCAGGCAAAAGCTTCTGGGGTGGGCTTCGTCTCGGCTGGATCCGCGCCTCGTCCCGCACTATCGCCACGCTCGCACAGACGCGCGACACGCTGGATCTGGGCTCTCCGGTGCTGGAACAGCTGGCCACGCTGTGGCTTATCGAAAACAGTGAAACCTTCCTGCCTGCCCGGCGGGAAATGCTGGCAGAACGGCGTGACCGCTGCGGCCAGATGTTACGGGAGCATTTCCCCGAATGGCGGTTTCAGGAAGCGGAGGGAGGACTTTCATACTGGATTGAACTACCCGACATGCTGGCGACTCAACTGGCTGCACGTGCGGAAACGACAGGCATCATTATGGGCACCGGCACGCGCTTTGGGCTTTCAGGCGCGTTTGACCGCTACCTGCGTATCCCCTTCTCACTCAATTCGCCAGAACTTGAAGAGGCATTACTGCGTATCAAACCGCTGTGGCTTGCCTTAAATAAAAGTACACCGCCAGTAAAACGGAGCCTGGTGTAAATTATTCGCCAGAAACAATAAAAACAGCTGACTGTAACGCATGCAGTCAGCTGTTTTCATGAAGAACAACTTAATGTTGAGGAGGAATCGGGAAGCCTTTCAGCGAAATAATGAAATTTTCACCTTCTTTCTTTATTTTTGCACCGGTATCACACCAGTCAGACGCAATTCGAAAGAACTCATCACTTCCTACATTCCAGCCAAGACGAACATGTTTCACATAGCCCGAACGTAACAGATTGCAGGCCTCGTTGTAATCGCTGGCAGTCGATAGTTGTTGTTTCATTTTCTCTTCTTCAGAAGTTTACGTAGTGCTTTGATTTCTTTAGGAGTAAATGGATTTACGCTCTCTTCTTCCGTATGCTGATTATCAACATCCTCTTCCGATACTCCCGCCTCTTCTACTGCTTCAAATGCCAGCAGCAGCAGTTTCTCTGTGGTCACGCTTAAATTCTCATTATTGTCTTCCGCATAGTGGCGGAGTCTTTCTTTTAGCGCTTCATCAATTTTAACGTTTAAAACCGCAGTTACCATGATTGTCACATCCTTTCGGAACACGTGTTTAATTTAATACACGAAGATAAGTTTGTTATCCAGATATATATTTTTTACTTATGACAACAAAAAGACGCCCGATAATAAAATGACAGTCTATTATTACAGGTTTATGACATTATTATTTCAGTTCAATGAAGGATATATTGCACGAACAAAATAGGCACATAATTGAGAAGGTTTATATAGGGGGAAACTTCAGAGAAGAACACAAATGGGTGGGGGCCCTGCCAGCTACATCCCGGCACCCACGTCGTCTGCCCTGGCTGCTTCCTTCCGGACCTGACCTGGTGAACAGAGTAGCGTTGCGGGAGAACCAACAGAGCCCCCATTGAGAGCGTTGATAACCAACGCGCTGGCGCATTATCCCTGTGGAGCACCTCAATTGCAAGCCGCTGGCAACTGGATGCTGGATTATTGCGCAAACTGACCCGACAATCTTCTTTATCTTCGTATAACATTACCCTTCGCTGATTTCCCGCTGGAGAAACAATGGACGAACACGACTCTTTCCCACAGCGAGTGTGGCAAATCGTGGCCTCGATTCCGGAAGGCTGTGTCACGACCTATGGGGAAGTCGCCCGACTGGCGGGCTCTCCGCGCGCAGCGCGTCAGGTTGGCGGCGTGCTAAGAAGGCTTCCGGAGGGAAGTACGTTACCATGGCACCGGGTCGTTAATCGCCATGGCGCCATTTCCCTCACCGGGCCAGACTTGCAGCGCCAGCGTCAGGCATTACTCTCAGAAGGGGTACAGGTGTCCGGGACGGGACAGATAGATATGCAGAAGTATCGCTGGGAATACTGACGCCCTCTCCCGTCAAAATGAAGAGGGCGAAAGAAAGTTACAACTGTGTTGGCGGTGTAGGCAAGGTCGGCTGATTGGTCTGCGTTGCCACAGGCACTTCAGTCTGCTGCACCGGGACCAGGGTCAGGTCGATTTTGGTGCCCCCTTTGTTGACCGCTTCCTGCACGGTATCGGTGATAAAGACCAGCTTATCGTTGATCGTTACCGCCGCGCTCAGGAGGATACGCGCGTTAGGCTGAACGTCAGACGGGTTGTACGGCAGCACGAAGCTGAACGGCGCCTGTTTACCCTCTGTACGAACTGCACGCTGTGCAAGGACTTTAGACGGTGCATCCGCCAGTGACGCATCGGATAACGTGACCGTTAAAACCGCGTCCGGCGGCAGAGCGACTTTCTGTTTGATCCAGATGGTACCGGACACGTTAGGCTGTCGAATAGCTTGCTGTGAAAGAGTGTTAATCCCGTTTGGGGTCGCCGTTGGTACCGCTACATCGGCACTCTTATCCGCACAGGCGGACAACGCCACCGCCATTGCAACACCGCTTAACATAGGCACGAGTTTCATTGAAGTCTCCTTATCATCAATGCACCGGCGGGATCGATCCCATCCGATGTCGTTTTATTCACATAACGTAAACAAGTGTGGCACAAATCACGGATTTATGCCTAATTTTGCCCAGGTATTAAGATAATTCTACCCATCGGACCACTATCGTTTCTGCGTTATACTCAGCGTATCTTTCGCCACGGCGTTTATTGAGGACCACTATGAGTCAGGCACTGAACAATCTGCTGACATTGCTGAACCTGGAAAAAATAGAAGAAGGGCTTTTTCGCGGACAAAGCGAAGATTTAGGCTTACGCCAGGTTTTTGGGGGCCAGGTCGTGGGGCAAGCGCTATATGCCGCTAAGGAGACTGTTCCGGCAGACCGTCTGGTGCACTCATTCCACAGCTACTTTTTACGCCCCGGTGACAGCGCTAAACCGATTGTGTACGACGTGGAAGTTCTGCGTGACGGCCAAAGCTTCAGCGCTCGCCGTGTGGCGGCCATCCAGCATGGGAAACCCATCTTCTACATGACCGCCTCCTTTCAGGCGCCAGAGCCGGGCTATGAGCATCAAAAACAGATGCCGTCTGCCCCATCGCCGGACGATCTGAAATCGGAAACCGAAATTGCCCGTACACTCGCACATCTGCTGCCGCCGCAGGTAAAAGAGAAGTTTCTGTGCGATAAACCGCTGGAGATCCGCCCGGTCGAATTTCATAACCCAATGAAGGGGCATACTGCTGAGCCCACCCGCCAGGTGTGGATCCGCGCCAACGGCAGCGTACCGGCAGACTTGCGCGTGCATCAGTATCTGCTGGGTTATGCGTCGGATTTCAACTTCCTGCCGGTTGCGCTACAGCCGCACGGCGTGGGATTCCTGGAAAAAGGGATGCAGGTCGCCACGATTGACCATTCCATGTGGTTCCATCGTCCTTTCGACATGAACGAGTGGCTGCTTTACAGCGTAGAAAGTACCTCTGCGTCCAGCGCACGCGGTTTTGTTCGCGGGGAGTTTTACACCCAGGATGGTGTGCTGGTGGCTTCTACCGTGCAGGAAGGTGTGATGCGTAATCGCGGGTGAGGTAAAAAGCCCGGTCGCTACGCTTACCGGGCCTGCAAATTTCACTTTTTCAGGCCGGGTAAGGCGAAGCCACCACCCGGCAAGGCACTCAAATTATGCGTTGTACGCATTCTCGCCGTGGCTGTTGACGTCCAGACCTTCGCGCTCCTGCTCTTCCGGTACGCGCAGCCCCACGGTCATATCGGCCAGCTTGTAGCCGATAAAGGCCACAACGCCCGACCAGACAACCGTAATCGCGATACTTTCAAGCTGGACCAGCACCTGATGCATCATGGTCACGCCTTCAGCATAACCCACGCCGCCCAAAGATTGTGCAGCAAAGATACCGGTCATGATACAGCCGATAATGCCGCACACACCGTGTACGCCGAATACATCACACGGATCGTCAACGCGCAGAATACGTTTCAGTGCGGTAACGCCCCACAGCCCCGCCAGACCCGCGACGATACCGATCAGCAATGCGCCGCCCACGCCCACGTAACCGCATGCTGGCGTAATACCTACCAGACCGGCAATCGCCCCAGAACAGGCACCCAGCAGGGATGGCTTGCCGCGAACGGCCCACTCGCCAAATACCCATGAGAGGATGGCCCCGGCAGTTGCCACCACGGTATTCACGAAGGCCAGCGCGGCGATTTCGTTAGCGGCGCTGGCTGAACCTGCGTTGAAGCCGAACCAGCCAAAGTAGAGGATGGCGGTGCCGGTAAAGACCATCGGCAGGTTGTGCGGCTTAAATGCTTCTTTCCCGAAGCCCACGCGCTTGCCAATCAGGTATGCGCCTACCAGGCCGGCTACGGCGGCGTTGATGTGAACAACGGTGCCGCCCGCAAAGTCCAGAGCGCCATGGGAAGCCAACAGACCACCGCCCCAGACCATATGCGCAATCGGGACATAGGAGAGCGTCAGCCAGACCACCACGAAAATCAGTACCGCAGAGAAGCGGATACGCTCAGCCAGCGCGCCCACAATCAGCCCCACGGTGATGCACGCGAATGAGCCCTGGAACGCGACATGAATATACTGATAGAAGCTGCCCATTACCGCGGTCAGTTCGATATTTTTCAGCATCGCCCAGTTAACGTTGCCGAAGAAGGCGTTACCCTCCCCGAAGGCCAGCGAGTAACCGTAAACCACCCACAGCACGCACACCAGCGCGAACGTGACGGCAACCTGCGTCAGCATGGAGAGTACGTTCTTGCCGCGGATCAGGCCGCCGTAAAACAGCGCGATCCCCGGAATCGTCATGAACAGCACCAGCGCGGTGCAAATCATCATAAAGGCATTATCGGCTTTGTCTGCCACAGCAGGTGCAGCCATTGCCAGGCCCGGCAGCAGTGCCAGCGAACCCAGACCTGTTTTCATTGTTGCTTTCATCATTTTCTCGATCCCTATCACTGTGTGCCAGGAGTTACTTACAACGCCGCTTCGTCAGATTCGCCGGTACGGATGCGAATGACGCGCTGTAGTTCGGCAACGAAAATTTTGCCGTCGCCAATTTTTCCGGTGTAGGCCGCTTTGCTGACGACATCAATCACCTCATCAAGCTGATCGTCGGCAATCGCCACATCAATCTTCACTTTTGGCAGGAAGTTAACGCTGTATTCCGCCCCGCGATAAAGCTCGGCATGACCTTTCTGACGCCCAAAGCCTTTCACTTCGGTGACAGTCAGTCCCTGAATACCCATGGAAGACAGCGCTTCACGCACGTCTTCGAGTTTGAATGGTTTGATTACCACCGTAACCAGCTTCATATATCCCCTCCAGTCAGAATTCGGTAATGGCCGCAGCTAACACGAGAGGGATATTGCAAAGGGTGTGCCAGAAGTGAAATGTGAGGAGGAAAGCGCCGCGGCGCGCATGCGCCGCGAAGGGGTGAAAAAAAACGCACCATGGCAGTGCAGGGTGCGTTTCAGTTTTGCACCAACGGTTAAGACTGTTAGCGCATTGCCTTGTTATGGTGCATCAGGCGCTGAGCGACTCCTCCTCGCGCACGCTGGCGGCCAGCTCGTCGCCTGCCAGCTGCAACTGATACATCTGCCAGTAGCGTCCTTTCGCCTCGAGCAGCGCTTTGTGCGTACCCCGTTCAACGGCCTGGCCACGGTGCAGCACCAGAATGGTATCGGCATCGACGATCGTTGAGAGGCGGTGAGCGATCACCACCAGCGTAGTACGATCCCGCACGGCAGCCAGCGCCAGCTGGATCGCCTGTTCGGTACCGGAGTCGATGCTTGCGGTCGCTTCATCCAGAATCAACACCTGCGGCGTCTCAATCAGCACGCGCGCCAGCGCCAGGAGCTGCTTTTGCCCGACAGAGAGGTTATTGCCTTGCTCGCCCAGCCGGGTATTGATCCCCTCGCTTAACCCGCGCGCCAGATCTGCCAGCTGCACCGTTTCCAGCACCTCCCATACCTGCTCAGGCGTGAAAGATCGTCCCAGCGTCACGTTGGCATAAAAGGTATCCGCCAGCACTACCGGATCCTGCTGCACCATCGCGACGCCTTTACGCAACGCGTTGTGGCTAAGCGCGGAAAGAGGCCGTCCATCCAGACGGATCTCCCCCTGCGTCAACGGATAGTAGCCCATCAGCAAACTGGCGAGCGTGCTTTTGCCGCTGCCGGTATGCCCAACCAGGGCGACAAAACCGCGCGACGGTACCTCGAGGTTGATATCCTGCAAGACAAGCTGATCGTCGCGGTAGGCAAACGAGACATGATCAAACGCTATGGATCCACTTTCCAGCGGACGTTCATCATCGCCATAGGTCTGACGCGGCCTGTCCATCAGCTCAAACACACGCTCACCCGCGACTACCGCCTGTTGCAGCATCGATTGCTGCGTAGTGAGTTCAATCAGCGGTTCGTTAAGACGGCCAAGGTAACTGATAAACGCGTACAGCACTCCCACCTCAATGGTTCCACGCGTCGTCAGGCCAAACAGCATCAACATCCCGCACAGCACCAGCGCAGAGAAGAGGCTCAGCAGCGGGCGTAACAGGAAGCCGTCCAGACGTAACGTCTGCATCCGCGCCATATAGTGCGAACGGCTGGCTTCTCCCATTCGCTCGCCAAAACGCGCCTGCTGGCGAAACTGCTGGATAACGCTCATGCCGTTGATCACTTCGTTGAAGCCATCATTGATATCTGCAAGGTAAGCGCGCACGCGACGAACAATCGGCGTGCTGTAGCGCTGATAAATAACCATCACAATCAGCACCGCCGGGAAAATAGCGATCGCCACCAGCGCCATCCGCCAGTCCAGACTGAACATCGCCACCAGCATCGCGCCAATCAATGCGGCACTGCGCAGAACCGTTGCGACAACAGTCACATAAAGGTCGCGGATCACCTCGGTGTCATTGGTGACGCGCGAAATAACCTGCCCGACCGGCTGGGTATCAAACTCGCTCAGCGGCTGGCGCAGCGCGGCATCCATCACATCCGTGCGTAGCTGCTGGACCACGCCCACGGCGGCCCGGTTAAACAGCAGCGACTGCGCATAGTGCAGTCCCGCCGCCGTCAACTGTAGCCCGACATACGCCACACCCAGCCCCGCCACCAGCCCCAGCGGCAGATAGCTTTTCGCCACCATGTTATCGATAAAATAGCTGATAAGCAGCGGACCGGTCACCTCCGCAATCGCGGCGATCCACAGTAACAGCACGGCAATGGAAAGCGGTTTGCGCCACGGTGAGCCATAGGCGAGCAGCCGTTTTAACGTCGGCCACATCTGTCCAAACTTACGCATCGGTGACCTCCTCATCCAGCGCAGCTTCAAGCTGTTGATAGCGGTACATATCCCGATACCAGCCGGCCTGCCCGGCGAGCTGTTCATGTTGACCACGTTGGGCAATATGCCCGTGCTGAAGCACCAGAATTTCACTGGCTTCGGTAAGGGCCGACAGACGGTGCGCGCTGATGATGACCGTGCGCCCCTCCCCCCATTGGCGAAGGTTATGCAGAATTTGATGCTCGGTACGCCCGTCAACCGCGGACAGCGCATCATCCAGAATCAGGATCTCAGCGTCCAGCAGCAGCGCGCGGGCAATAGAGATACGCTGTTTTTGTCCACCGGAGAGCATAACGCCCCGCTCACCCACTTCTGTGTCGTAGCCCTGCGGCAGGCGCAGAATATCCTCATGGACGCTGGCTAAGCGCGCCACATGCTCGATCTGGTCCTGTGTCGCCGTCGGGCACCCGAGCGCGATATTGTTGGCTATGGTGTCTGAAAACAAAAACGGCGTCTGGCTGACGACCGCCAGGCGGCTGCGCCAGTCATCCAGCAGCAGACGTGGCAGGGAAACGTCATGGAAACGGATATCGCCTTCGCTCACGTCAAAATGGCGCTGAATCAGTGACAGAATGGTGCTTTTACCGGAGCCCGTCGGGCCGCAGATGCCCAGCATCTGACCAGGACGCAGCGTGAAACTGACGTTTTCAAGCACCGGATGTTCCGTTTGCGGGTAGATGAAGACGCGGATATCAGCCTTCAGAACACCCGGACCTTCCGGTACCGGCTCGCTGCCATCGTTCACTACCGGTACTTCCGCCAGCATGGCGCGGATACGGCTGTAGGCGGCGCTCCCACGTTCAACGATGTTAAACATCCAGGCCAGCGCCAGCATCGGCCAAATCATCAGCCCGAGGTACATCGCAAAGCTGGTTAACTGCCCGAGGGTCATGGTGCCTCGCACCACCATCCAGCTGCCGCCGCCCACCGCCAGCAGGTTCGCCATGCCAATCGCAATATAAATTGTCGGATCAAAGCGGGCGTCTATACGCGCCACGCGCATGTTTTTCGCGCCGGTATCGGCGGCGTCGGCCGCAAACAGCGCGGACTGCCTGTCTTCCAGACCAAACGCTTTGATCATGCGGATGCTGGTCATGCTCTCCTGGGTGCGATCGTTTAACGACGAGAACGCCGCCTGCGCCAGCTTAAAGCGTTCATGGAGCTGCTCGCCGTAGCGGTTAATCGCCAGCGCCATCAGCGGCATCGGCAGCAACGCCAGCAGCGTGAGCTCCCAGCTAATTTGCGTAGACATCACAATCAGTACCGCACAGCCCATCACCAGGGAATCCACCAGCGTTAACACCCCTTCACCGGCGGCAAACACCACACGGTCCACATCGTTAGTGGCGCGGGCGATGAGATCCCCGGTACGGTGACGCAGATAAAACTCAGGGTGCTGGCGGCTCAGCTGGCGGTAAAAGTCCTCGCGCAGCTCAACGGCAAGCTGATAGGACGCGCCGAACAGCAGCACGCGCCAGACATAACGCAGCAGGTAAACCACCACGGCCGTCAACACCAGCGTACCGACCCACATCATCACCCGTGCGGCGGTGTAATGTTGTTCCGTAACACCATCCACGACGTATCCCACCACTTTGGGCGGGATCAGTTGCAAAATGGCAATGATAATAAGCAGAGCCACCGCGCCGAGGTAGCGTTGCCACTCCCGACGAAAGTACCAGCTTAATTGGGCAAATAATCGCACGCGGTCTTTTCCTGAAGATATTTTATGAAGTTATTCAATGGGTAACGCTGTGGTGTATTTAATCTGTTCCATGGCGAAACTGGAGGTGACATCGGACAAGCCCGGTACGCTATTGACCAGCCGCTTGTAAAAATCATCGTAGCGCTTCATGTCTGCCACCTGAACGCGCATCAGATAGTCGTATTCCCCCGCCATGCGCCAGAAGCCGAGCACCTCGGGCATGTCGGAAACCTGGGTGACGAAGCGGCTGTACCATTCGCTGCTGTGATGCTGCGTTTTTATCAGGACGAAGGCGGTCAGTCCAAGCCCCAGTTTTTCGGGGTCCAGCAGCGCCACACGTCCCAGCAGAATGCCATCGTCTTCCAGCTTCTTGAGGCGCTTCCAGCACGGTGTGGTGGTCAGATTAACGGCATCTGCCAGCGCCTGCAAAGAGAGGGTGCAGTCGCTTTGCAGCAAAGAGAGCAGCTTGCGGTCAATTTTATCTAGCATATCCACCTCCCAGAGAAAATTATTCTCCTTACATTCTATTTTAAAGGCCAGATAGCAACAATTTTTTCTGTGCTTTTCGCTATGCTGGGCACAAAATGACAAACGGATAACTACGATGAATAGCACCTGGGTTAAACATGCCATCAGCGAAATAAATGCCGACTATCAGCGCTCGGCAGACACCCATTTGATCCGCCTGCCTTTGCCTGGATTTCCCGGCATTCAGCTTTACCTGAAGGATGAAAGTACCCATCCTACCGGCAGCCTGAAGCATCGCCTGGCGCGTTCACTCTTTTTATACGGTTTATGTAACGGCTGGATTAAAGAAGGCACCACGATTATTGAATCGTCGTCCGGATCAACTGCCGTCTCAGAGGCCTACTTTGCCCGCCTGCTGGGCCTTCCGTTTATCGCTGTGATGCCCTCCTGCACGGCGAAACGTAAAGTTGAACAGATCGAATTTTACGGCGGACGCTGCCACTTTGTGGAAAGCGCCTGCGAAATCTATGCGGCCTCCGAAATGCTGGCCCGCGAACTAAATGGTCACTATATGGACCAGTTCACCTTCGCCGAGCGCGCCACCGACTGGCGCGGCAATAATAACATTGCGGACAGCATTTTCCGCCAGATGACCCACGAGCCACATCCCGTCCCCTCTTACATTGTCATGAGCGCGGGCACGGGCGGAACCTCCGCCACCATCGGACGTTATATCCGCTGTCAGGGTTATGATACGCAGCTGATGGTGGTTGACCCTCAGAACTCGGTGTTCCTTGATTACTGGCAATCTCGCGATGCCAGCCTGCGCAGCCCTGTGGGGAGCAAGATCGAAGGAATTGGTCGCCCGCGCGTCGAACCCTCGTTCATTCCGGACGTTGTGGATGAGATGCTCCGCGTGCCGGACGCCGCCAGCGTCGCGACGGCGCACTGGCTGGAGAAACAGCTTGGCCGTAAGGTCGGAGCCTCTACCGGCACCAATATGTGGGGGGCGCTACAACTGGCCGCGAGAATGCGTGAAGAAGGCCTTAGCGGCTCTGTCGTCACGCTGCTGTGCGACAGCGGGGAACGCTACCTGGACACCTATTACAACGCAGAATGGGTACAGGCCAATATTGGCGATGTTGAACCGTGGAAAGCGCAGATTTTGCATCTGGTGAAATAAAAAAAAGCCAGGCTTTAGCCTGGCTTGCTGGAAGGATCTCGCTATTCGGGGGAATATGGGAGGTTATTTTTGTCCAGCCAATGCGTCAAAAAATGGGACACCGCTTCGTTACGACAGTGTCCGATAACCGGTAAATGCGGGAGCGCGGCGATAAGTTGCGGCATCGCGTTCCCCATAATCAGACCACGGCCTACGCTGCTCAGCATCTCGTGGTCGTTCATGGCGTCACCAAAGGCCATACAGTCCTGCATCGTCAGCCCCAGACGATCGCTCAGCACCGCCAGCGCAGATCCTTTGTTACAGCCCACCGGCAGCACTTCAAGACAGTCCACCGCCGAGAAGGTCAGGTGCGCCCGGTCGCCCAGCGCCTCGTTAAGCTGAATACGCAGGCGGCAGAGATCGTCGTGATCGCCGCAGAAGCAGATCTTGGTTACCTTGTGTGCCGGAATGCGGCGCAAATCGATGAGCTGATATTTAAAGCCGCTGTAAACGTGAGCGTGCAGCAAGGCCGGGATCTCACGCCCGGTAAACCAGCCTTCATCGTTAAAAACATGCACGCTGGCCTGCGTATCCCAGGTGCTGTGCAGGACGATGTTCGCCACTTCCGGATCCAGATCCTGACGGTGCAGCACATCGCCCTCGACGGAGTGAATGCGCGTCCCGTTGCCGGTGATCAGGAACGCATCGAGGGCAAATGTTCCCAGCAGATGGCGCATCTCCAGCACATGACGACCAGTGGCAAACGTCAGGGTGACTTCACGCTCGCGCAGGCGCTTAAGTGTGTTCAGGGTTTTCTCCCCTAAACGGTGATCCGGCATTAACAGCGTGCCGTCCATATCAAATGCAGCGAGCCGAGCCATAATTACTCCCGAAATGTGATGCGGTTAACTTGTGCATCAGTATTACGTGAGATATACGGAAGTAATAGTGAATAGATGATAATTATTGTTCCGGGTTTTTCATGCGCCAGCTTAACCGTCTTAACCAGTATCAGCGTCTGTGGCACCCCTCCGCCGGCGCAACGCAGCAGGTGACCATCAGTGAACTTGCCAGCCGCTGCTTTTGCAGCGAGCGACATGTACGCACCCTGCTGCGCCAGGCGCAGGAGGCGGGCTGGCTAAGCTGGCACGCCCGCTCCGGACGAGGAAAGCGTGGGGAATTACGCTTTCACGTCACCCCGGATTCGTTGCGTAATACGATGATGGAAGAGGCCCTGAAAAGTGGACAGCAGCACAACGCGCTGGAGCTGGCCCAGCTCGCGCCTGAAGATTTGCGATCGCTGCTGCATCCGTTTATGGGCGGGCAATGGCAGAACGATACGCCGACGCTGCGTATTCCCTACTATCGCTCGCTGGAGCCGCTTCAGCCGGGGTTTCTCCCTGGCCGGGCGGAGCAGCATCTGGCGGGACAGGTATTCTCTGGTTTGACGCGTTTTAATGGTAACAGCAGTGAACCCACGGGCGATCTGGCGCATCACTGGGAAGTCTCTGCTGACGGCCTGCGCTGGCATTTCTACATACGCTCCACCCTGCACTGGCATAACGGCGATAAAATAGAGACGGCACAGCTCAGGCAAAGCCTGACGGCGCTGCTATCGCAGCCCGGCATGGACACGCTTTTCCGCAGCGTCTTACGTATCGAAACCACGCATCCGCAAAGCCTGACGTTTATTCTCCATCAACCTGACTACTGGCTGGCGCACAGGCTGGCAACCTACTGTAGCCGTCTGGCGCATCCCGATTACCCCGTGGTGGGCAGCGGTCCCTTTCGGCTGAGCGTTTTTGAGCCTGAACTGGTGCGTCTGGAAAGCCACGAGCAGTATCACCTTGGTCATCCGTTACTTAAGGCTATCGAGTACTGGATCACGCCCCAGCTTTTTGACTACAGTCTGGGCACCAGCTGTCGCCACCCGGTGCAAATCGCCATTGGCGAGGCCGACGAGCTGGCCAGCCTGCGGCTGGTGAGTAACAGCACCAGTCTGGGCTTCTGCTACCTCACGCTGAAACAAAGTCCGCGTCTGAGCGAACTTCAGGCAAAGCGGCTGATTAATATCATTCATCTCTCAACGCTGCTGCATACGCTTCCCCTGAACGAAGGGCTCATCACTCCTACCGAGGAACTGCTTCCCGGCTGGGCGATCCCCCAATGGCCTGATTTAACCGACGTTGTGCTGCCAGAGGCATTGACGCTTGTCTACCACCTGCCGGTTGAGCTTCACACCATGGCCAGCCAGTTAAAAGCATACCTTGCGCGGCAGGGCTGTGAACTGACCGTCATCTTTCACGACGCCAAGACGTGGGACGGTTGCCAGCAGCTTGCCGATGCAGACATCATGATGGGAGACAGACTGATTGGCGAAGCGCCAGCGTACACCCTTGAGCAATGGCTCCGCTGCGATGCGCTCTGGCCGCATCTGCTGAGCGCACCGGCATACGCCCATTTGCAGGCCACACTGGATGCGGTGCAGACGCAGGCCGACGAACGTGACCGACACGCAGGACTTCAGGCTATCTTCAGCCGATTAATGGAGACAGCCGTCCTGACACCGCTCTTTAACTACCAGTATCAAATCAGCGCTCCTCCGGGCGTCAACGGAATACGCCTTAACACTCGCGGCTGGTTTGACTTCACCGAAGCCTGGCTTCCTCCACCAAACGCGTGAAGAAGCTGGTCGCCGCTTTAGCCAGGCGTTAACATGACGCTTTTACCGTAACTGTCGAGATGATCTATGAAACGTGCCGTCGTCGTGTTCAGCGGAGGACAAGATTCCACAACCTGCCTGATTCAGGCACTTCACCAGTATGATGAAGTGCACTGCGTCACTTTTGATTATGGTCAGCGTCATCGCGCTGAAATCGATGTCGCTCGTGAACTGGCCCTCAAACTGGGCGCCCGCGCTCATAAAGTGCTGGACGTGACGCTGTTAAATGAACTGGCCGTCAGCAGCCTCACCCGCGACAGCATTCCGGTTCCTGATTACGAACCGGATGCCAGCGGCATTCCGAATACCTTCGTACCTGGGCGTAATATTCTCTTCCTGACCCTGACGGCAATCTATGCCTACCAGGTGAAAGCCGAAGCGGTGATCACGGGCGTATGTGAGACCGACTTCTCTGGCTACCCGGACTGTCGGGATGAATTCGTGAAAGCACTCAATCACGCCGTCGATCTGGGTATGGCAAAAGAGACCCGCTTCGAAACGCCGCTGATGTGGCTGGATAAAGCCGAAACCTGGGCGCTGGCCGACTACTGGGGCAAGCTGGATATCGTTCGCAACGAGACCCTGACCTGCTACAACGGCATTAAAGGGGACGGCTGCGGGCAGTGTGCCGCCTGTAACCTGCGCGCGAACGGTCTGAATCATTATCTTGCGGATAAAGCGGGCGTGATGGCCGCGATGCAGAAAAAGACCGGTCTGAAATAAGGGCTAACTGTCCGCGCTGTCGTACAACAGGAGTCGACAGCGCGGGCATTCCTGAATATTACTTATGCGATCATCAGCTCCAGCTTTTCGCGCAACTCCCCTTCCAGCGGCAACGCTTTCTGGGTTTTGAGATCGATACAGACAAAGGTGATCAGCGCATCGGCCACCACCTGCCCTTCTGGCTCAAGCGTGACGACCTGGCTCAATACACCACTTTTGCCATTCAGTTGTTGGACCTCACTGGTCACGGTGAGCACATCCCCAAGCACAGCCGGGCGGCGGTAGTTAATGTTGATGTTGACGACCACAAACGCGATGTTGTGTGCGGTCAGCCACTGGAAGCTTTCGCTGTTCTCCAGGCCATCCCAGCGCGCCTCTTCAAGAAATTCAAGGTAGCGGGCGTTATTGACGTGCTGGTAAACATCGAGGTGATAACCACGGACTTTGATTTGTGTCTGCATAGCGCAATAGCCTTTCGTTGTTATAGGTTCAGAGGTCATAACTGGTATGACCTCTTTATCCTGGCAAATTTTTGCCGCAGTGCAAGTGATTACGCGATTACAGCGTCAGGTGTGCGAGATTGCGCTCAACCAGCGCGCTGCCCATACCCGGCACCTGCTTGAGATCGTCAAGGGTTTTGAAAGGACCGTACTCCTCGCGGTAGCTAACAATGGCCTGGGCTTTTTTAAGTCCCACACCGTTCATCACGCGCGCGAGCTCTTCTGCCGATGCCGAATTGATGCTGACTCGCGTACCGTCATCCTCTGCACTTTTACCGGCATCAGTCGCTTTTGATTGCGTATAAGCCTGCGCAGCTGAGTCTGTTTTGGTCTGTGCAGCCTGCGCTTTAGCCGAGGGCGACGCCGCCAGCGCGCCCGCACTCATCCCGGAAGTGGCAATAGCCAGTGTAATTAACAGTGCTTTGATTCCACATTTCATGCTGTTTTCTCCTTGTTTGTTGACAGCCACGCCACGATAGCCGTACGAGAAAACAGGGACAAACAGCAGATTGCAGAAATGGAAAAGGCCGCGAAAGCGGCCTTTAGTTTTTGCAGAGCGTTACGAAAATCTGCGAGCAGGTACGTAATTATTGCTCCTGGGTCACCACATCACCCAGCTTGATTTTGGCTTCTTTACGCAGGTTGCTCATCATCGCTTCGAAAGCAATCTGGGCATTATTCTGGGTAATTCCCTGAACCATGGCCTTCTTCTGCGCGTCTGGCAGCGTGCCGGCTTTGACTTCATCCAGCGCCAGAATCACCACGTTACCCTGCATATCGGTCGTGGTGCCAAAGACAGGTTTGTCTTTCGCCGGCAGGCTCAGACCAAACGCCGCCTGGCTGACAGGATCCTGACCGGTACGGCTCAGCGTTTTGGCTTCGCCAAAGTTCAGGCCAGCCGCTTTCAGTGCATCGTTCTTACCGGCTTTCAGATCGGCCAGAATTTTCTCTGCATCCAGTTTTGCCTGCTGTGCCGCTTTGTTGTGTTTGACCAGCGCCACCACCTGATCTTTCACTTCCGCCAGGGGCTTCACTGCCTCGGCTTTGTGCTCGCTGACGCGCAGTACGAACGCACGGTCACCGTCAACGGTAATGATGTCTGAGTTACTGCCCGGCGTACCGTTCTCACCTACCAGACCACCATTGAAAATGGCATCTGAAACCGGTTTGAAGTTCAGTTCTTCCGGCAGATTTTCATGGCTGAACCAGCCCGTCTCAACCGCTTTCACGCCAGCAGCCTGCTCAGCGCCCGCCAGTGATTCGTTGTCGTTGCTTGCGGCATCGCTCACTTTCTGTTGCAGAGCATAGAAGGCGTCCAGCGCTTTCTCCTGCTTCACTTTCGCAGCGATATCATCACGAACGTCAGCCAGCGGCTTGGTTTTCGCCGCTACGACATCGTCCAGACGCGCCACCAGGAAGCCAACGGAGGATTTGATTACACCAGACAGTTGGCCTTTCTCTTTAAGACCCGCATTTTTCAGCTCGTCCGGGGTAGTGGAATCTTCCAGCCAGCCCATATCACCACCGTTTTTGGCAGAAATAATGTCGGTGGATTTTGCTTTCGCCACGGTCGCGAAATCAGCGCCTTTGTTCAGCTCGTCCAGCACGGCTTTTGCTTCTGCTTCCGTTTTGGTCTGGATCACGCTGTAACGGTTACGCTGCGGCTGAGTGAACTGATCCTGATGCTGGTCGTAATAAGACTGGATCTCGGCGTCAGTCGCGTTTTTCTGCATCGCGGCAGCATCCAGCTTGATATAGCTTACGCGGAACTGTTCAGGAGAGATGAAGTTGTTCTTGTTTTGCTCGTAGTAAGCATTAACTTCAGCGTCGCTAACCTGCTGTTTCGCCGCCAGTGCATTGACATCAATCGTCGCTTCACGCACCACGCGTTGCTGCGCCACCAGTGCCGCCAGCGCTTCAGTTTCGCCTTTCAGCATGAAATCGGTGCCCACCACCGCGTTGATCAGCTGTTGCGTGGTCAACTGGTTACGCAGCGCCTGTGCGTACTGGTCAGCCGTCATCCCCATCTGGTTAACAATGCTGTTGTAACGCGCGTTGTCGAACTTCCCATTAGACTGGAAAGCCTGCGTCGAGAAGATGGCTTTTTTAACCTGCTCATCGCTGATGCCCAGACCGAGGCTTTTCGCGTACTGGTCCAGCAGCGCTTCGTCGATAAGGCGGTTCAACGTCTGCTGACGCAGGTTTTTCATATAGCCTTCGTTGGCTGCAAGTTCAGAGTATTGGTCGCCCAGCTGTTGCTGCATGCGGTTACGTTCACCAGCAAAAGCGTTCTCGAACTGCCCACGGCTAATTTCCTGGCCATTCACTTTTGCGGCGTAGTTCGCGCCACCGCCGATGAGGTAACTACTCACACCGGTCAATATGAACGACACGATAATGATACCGAAAATAATCTTGAGCACGAGACTGTTAGCAGCCGTGCGTAAGCTGTCCATCATGGTGTAACAACACTCCGCTGTAGGTGACTGGTTACCTGACGCTGACGGAAAATCCTGACCGTCGCGCGTAAAGGCGTATTGTGACAAGAAAACAGGGCAATTGTCAGCCCACAACTCGCATAAACTCGCACAAATCAGGTCTGGACAAACAAAAAAGGCACATCAAACGATGCGCCCTTGTACTTTTCAGCTTCCCTGGAGCGGGAAAGCAATCAATTTACTGCGTCTTTCAGCGCCTTACCTGCACGGAAACCCGGCACTTTAGCGGCAGCAATGGTGATCTCTTTACCGGTCTGCGGGTTGCGGCCAGTACGGGCAGCACGCTCTTTAACCGCAAAAGTACCGAAGCCTACCAGTGCAACGTCGTCCCCAGCTTGCAGAGATTCAGTAACAGAAGCAATTAAAGCATCTAAAGCACGTCCAGCTGCAGCTTTAGAAATATCAGCACCCGCAGCAATTTTGTCAATCAGTTGAGATTTATTCACTGTTCTCTTCCTCTCTTTATAATTTATATCGCACCTGAATCCTTCACAGCGCGACCGCGCAGCAGTTATATCAGTCCTGCTATGACCTTACAACACCCGTTGTTGATGGCTAACCCAATCAGCAATCTAAATTAGCTATACAAAAAAAGGCTGGCAAGTACGAAATGACTTACCAGCCTTGTTTTTATTAGCGCTCTTTGCGCGAGGTCACTATTTTGCGGTTACAACCTGCATTCCGGACGGTTCATTTTGCAGTGCGAGAGTCAGAACTTCCTCAATGCGTTTCACCGGATGGATCTGCAAATCGGCAATAACGTTGTCCGGAATCTCTTCCAGATCGCGTTTATTCTCGTAAGGAATCAATACGGTTTTGATCCCACCACGGTGTGCCGCCAGCAGTTTTTCTTTTAACCCGCCGATGGGCAGTACCTGACCACGCAGCGTAATTTCACCAGTCATGGCCACATCAGCACGGACCGGGTTACCCGTCAGGCAGGAAACCAGCGCCGTACACATAGCAATACCCGCGCTTGGGCCATCTTTCGGCGTCGCCCCTTCCGGAACGTGAACGTGAATGTCGCGTTTTTCGTAGAAATCCGGGTTAATACCCAGTTTTTCCGCGCGCGCACGCACCACGGTCAACGCTGCCTGGATGGACTCCTGCATCACTTCACCGAGCGAGCCAGTGTAGGTCAGCTTGCCTTTACCCGGTACACAGGCGGTTTCAATGGTCAGCAGATCGCCACCCACTTCCGTCCACGCCAGTCCAGTCACCTGACCAACGCGGTTTTCGTTGTCCGCACGGCCATAGTCGAAGCGCTGAACGCCGAGGTAAGCATGCAGATTGTCGCCGTTAATCACGATGTGCTTCAGGCTCTTATCCAGCAGCAGCTGCTTAACCGCCTTACGGCACAGTTTAGAGATCTCACGCTCAAGGCTACGCACGCCCGCTTCACGGGTGTAGTAACGAATAATGCCGACAATAGCGCTGTCCTCAACGGTCAGCTCGTTAGCTTTCAGCGCGTTACGCTCAATCTGCTTCGGCAGCAGGTGCTGCTTAGCAATGTTCAGCTTCTCGTCTTCGGTATAACCGGACAGACGGATCACTTCCATACGGTCCAGCAGCGGTGCCGGAATGTTCATGGAATTCGACGTCGCCACGAACATCACATCGCTCAGGTCGTAGTCGACTTCCAGGTAGTGATCGCTGAACGCCACGTTCTGCTCTGGATCAAGCACTTCCAGCAGCGCCGACGCCGGATCGCCACGCATGTCCGAAGACATTTTGTCGATCTCGTCGAGGAGGAACAGCGGGTTTTTGACGCCCACTTTCGCCATCTTCTGGATCAGCTTGCCCGGCATAGAACCGATATAGGTACGGCGGTGACCGCGGATTTCCGCTTCATCACGCACGCCGCCCAGCGCCATACGGATGTACTTACGTCCGGTCGCTTTGGCGATGGACTGGCCCAGAGAGGTTTTACCCACCCCTGGAGGCCCTACCAGGCACAAGATTGGACCTTTGATTTTGTTCACACGGCTCTGTACCGCGAGGTACTCAAGAATGCGGTCTTTCACACGTTCCAGGCCATAGTGGTCGGTATCGAGGATTTCCTGTGCCTGACGCAGGTCTTTTTTGACCTTGCTGCGGGCATTCCATGGAACCTGAACCATCCACTCAATGTAGCCGCGTACAACGGTCGCTTCCGCCGACATCGGAGACATCATTTTCAGCTTCTGCAACTCAGCTTCGGCTTTCTCTTTCGCCTCTTTCGGCATCTTCGCCGCGTCGATCTTACGCTTCAGCGCTTCGTTTTCATCCGGCGCATCGTCCATCTCGCCGAGCTCTTTCTGAATGGCTTTCATTTGCTCGTTCAGATAGTACTCACGCTGCGATTTTTCCATCTGCTTTTTGACGCGGTTGCGAATGCGCTTCTCAACCTGGAGCAGATCGATCTCAGACTCCATCATCGCCATCAGGTATTCCAGACGTTCGTTAACGTCGGACATTTCCAGCACGGACTGTTTGTCAGCCAGCTTCAGCGGCATGTGCGCAGCGATGGTATCCGCCAGACGTGCAGGATCGTCGATGCTGTTCAGCGACGTCAGCACTTCAGGTGGGATTTTCTTGTTCAGCTTGATGTAGCCTTCAAACTGGCTGATCGCGGTGCGTACCAGCACTTCCTGCTCGCGCTCATCAAGTTCCGGTGAATCAAGGTACTCTGCCTTCGCAGAGAAGTGCTCGCCATCGTCTGACAGAGTGGTAATACGCGCGCGCTGTAAGCCTTCCACCAGCACCTTCACGGTGCCATCTGGCAGCTTCAGCATCTGCAAAATAGAGGCCACGGTCCCGACGGTGAAAAGATCGTTTACACCCGGCTCATCCGTTGATGCTTCCTTCTGCGCAACCAACATGATTTTTTTATCATGATCCATGGCGGCTTCGAGGCAACGGATAGATTTTTCCCGCCCTACAAATAAGGGTATGACCATGTGCGGATAAACCACCACATCGCGCAACGGCAATACGGGGATTTCAATGCGTTCAGAACGCTCAGGATTCATAGAGCTCTCTCTTAGTTTAGTGTCCGCCAGGTAAACTGGTCATGTAACTGTGCTTCACACAACCATTAACATGTAATCCAGTATATGGGGATGTTTCCCATACATTCAACGCCATGAATACGGAAAAAGTAAAGGGGAGATAAAATCCCCCCTTTTTGATTAACTGATTGTATGAAATGGTGAATTATTCGCCAGATGCCTGCTGCGCTTCCGGTTTACCGTAAATCAGTAACGGCTTGGTCTGGCCACCAATGACGGACTCGTCGATCACGACTTTTTCGACATCTTCCATAGAAGGGAGATCGTACATCGTGTCGAGCAATGCTGCTTCCACGATAGAACGCAGGCCACGGGCACCGGTTTTACGCGCCATCGCTTTCTTGGCAATCGCGTCCAGTGCTTCGTCACGGAATTCCAGCTCAACGCCTTCCAGATTAAACAGCGCCTGATACTGCTTGGTCAGCGCGTTTTTCGGCTCTTTCAGGATCTGAATCAGCGCGTCTTCGCTCAGTTCGTTCAGGGTCGCCACAACCGGCAGACGGCCGATAAATTCCGGAATCAAACCAAATTTGATCAGATCTTCCGGTTCAACCTGCGCCAGCAGCTGGCCTTCGTTTGGTTTTTCAGACGTAGCTTTCACCGTTGCGCCAAAACCAATGCCGGAGCCGGTTTCCACACGGTGTGAGATCACTTTATCCAGGCCTGCAAACGCACCACCACAGATAAACAGGATCTTGGAGGTATCAACCTGCAAGAATTCCTGCTGCGGATGTTTACGCCCACCCTGCGGTGGAACAGCCGCAACCGTACCTTCAATCAGCTTCAGGAGCGCCTGCTGCACGCCTTCGCCCGAGACGTCACGGGTGATGGATGGGTTGTCTGATTTACGGGAGATTTTGTCAATCTCATCGATATAGACGATCCCGCGCTGGGCTTTCTGTACGTCGTAATCGCACTTCTGGAGCAGCTTCTGGATAATATTTTCAACGTCTTCGCCCACATAACCGGCTTCGGTCAGGGTGGTGGCATCCGCCATGGTGAACGGAACATCCAGCAGGCGCGCCAGCGTTTCCGCCAGCAACGTTTTACCGGAACCCGTAGGCCCGATCAGCAGAATGTTACTTTTGCCCAGTTCCACGCCATTGCTGGTATCGCCGTTACGCAGACGCTTGTAGTGGTTGTATACCGCCACCGCCAGCACTTTTTTCGCCTGCTCCTGACCAATGACATAGTCGTCCAGGTGGTGGCGAATCTCGTGTGGCGTTGGTAACGCGCTGCGCTCACGGTGCGGCGCGACTTCTTTAATCTCTTCGCGAATGATGTCGTTACATAAATCGACGCATTCGTCGCAGATATACACGGACGGCCCGGCAATCAGTTTACGCACTTCATGCTGGCTTTTGCCGCAAAAAGAGCAGTACAGCAGTTTGCCCGAACCATCTTTGCGTTTATCTGTCATGAGTCCAAACCTCTTTTTAAGTTCTATGTGCCGCACATGACGACGCAAATGCCATACTCAGACGCAAGCTGCTTACAGGCAACGTGCCGCCCTAAATTAGTATAGCGGCACACTCGCGTCGCGGGCATCAATTACGATGGGTCAAAATGGAGTCGACTAAGCCGTACTCAACTGCCTCAGGTGCAGACAGGAAGCGATCGCGCTCGGTATCGCGCTCGATCTGCTCGAGTGGTTGACCCGTATGCTGCGCCATAAGTTCATTCATGCGCGCTTTTACTTTCAGAATTTCTCGGGCGTGGATTTCAATATCCGTCGCCTGGCCCTGGTAACCACCCAGCGGCTGGTGAATCATCACGCGGGAGTTAGGCAGGCAGAAACGCTTACCTTTCGCCCCTGCGGTTAACAGGAAAGCCCCCATGGACGCCGCCTGTCCCATACAGATGGTGCTGACATCCGGCTTGATGAATTGCATGGTGTCATAAATAGACATGCCCGCCGTAATCACACCGCCCGGCGAGTTGATGTACAGGTAAATGTCTTTTTCCGGGTTTTCCGCTTCCAGGAACAGCATCTGCGCCACGATCAGGTTAGCCATATGGTCTTCCACCTGGCCGGTCAGAAAGATAACGCGTTCCTTGAGCAGACGGGAATAGATATCGAAAGATCGCTCACCGCGTGAGGTCTGTTCAATAACCATTGGCACCAGCGCCATATGGGGTGCAAAGTTATCTCGTTCGCCACTGTATGACATTTCCGTCTCCTGGTTCAAAATTGAAAACACCTGCTGTACTGATTGTAACCTTATGGACGGATTATCAGCCAGTCTCAATCATCGTGATTACATACTAATGGGGGTCGCCATGCCCTATTTCAAGCATAACAACGTTTTGTTGTAACGCTAACACTGAAAGGGCGTTTTAGCACCCTTCCAGGACTAAAGCTGTGATAAAAAAAACCCGTCGCCGGAGGGCAACGGGTTTTTTGTTCAAACTTTAAACCGTTGGGGCGAAATTACGCCTGCTGGTTCATCAGTTCGGTGAAAGAGGTCTCTTTTTCGGTTACTTTCGCTTTCGCCAGTACCGCTTCAACAGCCTGCTCTTCCAGTGCAACGTTGCGCATGTTGTCCATCAGCTCTTTGTTCTTACCGTAGAACTCGATCACTTCTGATGGATCTTCGTATGCAGAAGCCATCTCTTCGATCAGGCCTTTCACACGCTCTTCGTCAGCTTTCAGCTCGTGGGTACGAATCACTTCGCCCAGCAGCAGGCCAACAACAACGCGACGTTTCGCTTGCTCTTCGAACAGCTCGCGTGGCAGTTCCATCGCTTGCTGCTGGTTGCCACCGAAGCGCTGTGCAGCCTGACGGCGCAGAACGTCGATTTCGCTGTCGATCAGGGCAGCAGGAACGTCGATGTCGTTCGCTTTCACCAGACCTTCAATCGCCTGAGACTTCACGCGGTTACGTACAGCGCCGTTCAGCTCGCGCTCCATGTTTTTACGCACTTCAGCACGCAGACCCGCAACAGAACCATCTTCCACGCCGAAACGCTTGATGAATTCTTCAGTCAGTTCTGGCAGTTCGCGCTCTTCAACTTTCTTCAGGTTGATGACGAACTTCGCTGCTTTACCTTTCAGGTTTTCAGCGTGGTATTCTTCAGGGAAGGTCACGTCGATGGTGAACTCTTCGCCTGCTTTGTGGCCTTTGATACCGTCTTCGAAGCCTGGGATCATACGACCCTGACCCATCGCCAGTACGAAATCAGACGCTTTACCGCCTTCGAACTCTTCGCCGTCTACTGAACCGGTGAAGTCGATGGTTACGCGGTCTTCCGCGTCAACAGCGCCTTCTTTCTCTTTCCAGTTCGCCTGCTGCTTACGCAGGGTATCCAGCATGCCGTCAACGTCTTCGTCAGTCACGGAAACGATCGGTTTTTCAACTTCGATTGATTCCAGACCTTTCAGCTCAACTTCCGGGTACACTTCGAACTCTACGGAATAGGTGAAGTCTTCGCCCTGCTTGTATTCACCTGGAACGTAGTTTGGCGCGCCGGCTGGATTGATTTTTTCTTTGATGATCGCGTCGATAAAGTTGCGGCTCATCAGTTCACCCAGCACATCCTGACGCACGGAAGCGCCATAACGCTGAGCAACAACATTCATTGGTACTTTGCCCTTGCGGAAGCCGTCAATACGTACTTTTTTTGCTACGTTGACCAGCTCGCTTTTCACAGCAGTTTCGATGCTGTCAGCAGCGATAGTAATCGTTACACGGCGGCCAAGGCCTTGAGTGGTTTCAACTGAAACTTGCATCTTGTTACCTCAAAAAAATCACAGTGCTCGGTCAACTCTGAATCTGTCTGTTATACCGGGATGCTCTCTTATGTGCAGATTCACATTCCCTGTCGCCAGAATCATCCCGAAGACATTCAATAAGACGCGGCATTATAGCGGCATCACTTAGGTGAGTCGAGAACGGTTGGAGCATGTTGCTGCGGCTTTTTTCACACTTTAAGGCTATTTTTAGCCTTAAAAACGCGCCATCCGCTCAAAACTCAGACAAAACAAAACGGCCCGAAGGCCGTTTTGACGAAATCTGTAAGCAACATACTGGAAAAACTCCGGCGGTTGCAAATCCGATTTATCAGGCGATGGTGCCTGCACCCCTACAAGGCGGTGATGCGAATACCGTATCCTGCAGCCCTTCCCATTCCTTAATGGTGTAGGTATGCAGCGCCAGCGCATGTACGGTTGTGGAGAGTTCTTCCGTCAAGGTGCTGTAGATCAAGCGGTGTCGGTTCAGGAAACGTTCTCCCGTGAAGCGATCGCTGACCAGAACCACTTTGAAGTGGCTTTCAGAACCTGCCGGCACGTTATGACGATAGCTTTCGTCGACAACTTCGAGAAACACAGGGTTGAACGCTGCCCTTAATTTTTCTTCTATCTGTTCACGTATCATCATGAAATCACTCCTCCGACAACGCTAAGATGTCACCCATCCCTTTAAATATTAGCCGCTTTTACCGGTTCCATTACACCGTGACAACAAATATTTAGCTTTCGTCTGATTTTCTCATCCAAACGGATGAAGTTCACTATGAGGTTCATACGTTTTGTCACTTACAGGCAGAGAAAAGCGGAAAGGTGGTCAGTTTTCGGACAAGGCGATGAATTTACATGCGTTGACCACTTCCCCTGGCCGTTGGCGATGTTATGATGGCGGCAATTTTTCTCTCTTTGCTTACGATTCGTTGAGAACCCGAAAATGTTAAAAAAAATCTTCTTTCCGTTGGTAGCACTCTTTATGCTCGCCGGTTGCGCAACCCCGCCGACGACCATTGACGTTTCACCAAAAATTACCCTGCCTCAGCAGGATCCAAGCCTGATGGGCGTGACGGTCAGCATTAATGGCGCCGATCAGCGTCAGGACCAGGCGCTGGCGAAAGTGACTCGCGACAACCAGCAGGTTACGCTGACCGCTTCCCGCGACCTGCGCTTCCTGTTGCAGGAAGTACTGGAAAAACAGATGACCTCCCGTGGCTACATGATTGGCCCAAGCGGCGCGGTTGATCTGCAAATCATCGTGAACAACCTGTACGCTGACGTCTCCCAGGGTAACGTTCGCTACAACATTGCGACCAAAGCCGATATCTCCATCATCGCTACCGCGAAGAACGGCAACAAGATGAACAAAAACTACCGTGCAAGCTATTCCGTTGAAGGCGCATTCCAGGCCTCCAACAAAAATATCGCTAACGCGGTTAACAGCGTGCTGACTGACACCATTGCCGACATGGCACAGGACACCAGCATTCACGACTTCATCAAGCAGAACGCACGTTAATCCTGCTGACTGACCCGGTGCTTCACCGGGTCAGTTCATAAGAACATGTCCAGTCACTACTTACGCATTTTCCAGCAACCGAAATCAGCTATTCTGCTGATCCTTGGTTTCGCCTCCGGTTTACCCCTTGCGCTCACCTCCGGCACGTTACAGGCGTGGATGACGGTTGAGAACATCGATCTTAAAACCATTGGTTTCTTCTCGCTCGTCGGCCAGGCTTACGTCTTTAAGTTCCTGTGGTCGCCAGTGATGGATCGCTATACCCCACCGTTCCTCGGGCGCCGTCGCGGCTGGTTAGTGATGACGCAGGTGCTGCTGTTGCTGGCCATTGCCGCAATGGGTTTCCTTGAACCGTCAACGCAGCTGCGCTGGATGGCCGCGCTTGCGGTGGTCATCGCCTTCTGCTCCGCCTCGCAGGACATTGTTTTTGACGCCTGGAAAACGGACGTCCTGCCAGCAGAAGAGCGTGGCGCCGGTGCGGCAATCAGCGTGCTCGGCTACCGCCTGGGTATGCTGGTTTCCGGCGGACTCGCACTGTGGCTTGCTGACCGCTATCTCGGCTGGCAGGGCATGTACTGGCTGATGGCCGCACTGCTGATCCCCTGCATTATTGCCACCCTATTCGCGCCTGAACCGAGCGATGTGATCCCGGTTCCACGCTCGCTGGAGCAGGCCGTCGCCGCACCGCTGCGCGACTTCTTTGGTCGCAATAATGCCTGGCTGATCCTGCTGCTTATTGTCCTTTATAAGCTTGGCGACGCTTTCGCCATGAGTCTGACCACTACCTTCCTGATCCGCGGCGTCGGGTTTGATGCGGGCGAGGTCGGCGTGGTGAACAAAACCCTGGGGCTGTTTGCCACGATTGTCGGCGCGCTGTACGGCGGCGTATTGATGCAGCGCCTGACGCTGTTCCGCGCTCTGCTGATATTTGGCATCCTTCAGGGCGCATCGAATGCCGGTTACTGGCTGCTGTCGATCACCGACAAGAATATGATCAGTATGGGGACGGCGGTATTCTTTGAGAACCTGTGCGGCGGTATGGGCACTGCGGCATTTGTCGCCCTGCTGATGACGCTGTGCAATAAGTCATTTTCCGCTACCCAGTTTGCGCTGCTCTCTGCCCTTTCCGCCGTCGGGCGCGTATACGTTGGCCCCGTCGCGGGCTGGTTTGTTGAAGCCTACGGTTGGCCGACCTTTTATCTCTTCTCGGTGGTGGCGGCCGTGCCGGGGATTTTATTGCTGCTGGTCTGTCGCCAGACGCTGGAATATACCCAGCGGACGGAACACTTCATGCCGCGCACGGAATATCACGCTGCCTATCGGTTTGCCCTGCGTCTGCTAATGGCAGGTTGTTTTGCCCTGGTAGGGTGGCTCACGGTGCTCATCATGAATGCGACTACCGACTTGTCACTTCCTTTTGAAACCCTTCTGCTTGATGCAGGTGTGTTTCTCGCTCTGGCGGGGATCCTGACGGGTGGGATGCTGGATTTCATGTCATTACGAAAGACGCAGATGACATGAAGTAAAAAGCGAAAGGTTATTTCCCGTTGTAATAACAGCCCGAAATTATAACGGTGAAATAACCGCCATCGACAAAAAAAATATTTGTTGTTTTGTGCGGGATAGCATTCGGAAATTATTGGAGCTTATTTCGCTACGCTATTTTTCATTAAACGATTCAGCATTCGAAACATTGAATTTTCGTTTTTTAGTTGTCTTTTTATTGATAATTAATTGTTAACTAATTGTGTGTTTTTCGCAATGGTTATACCAATTGTCCCTTTTGCGGTATGCTGGGGCACCCTTTCGTTATAACGCCCACTCCGTGCGGCTTCCGTCTGGAAATGCGACATAATTTGCAACACTTGTGACATGTGCGGCAGAACCCAGTAACACCTTCCTGACACAGGGCTAATGATGTTTACAGTAATGTAACCTTCCCGTAAAATGCCCCCACACTTTAAACGCCACCAGACTCCCGTGGAATTGAGGTCGTTAAATGAGACTCAGGAAATACAATAAAAGTTTGGGATGGTTGTCATTATTCGCAGGCACTGTATTACTCAGTGGCTGCGATTCTGCACTACTAGACCCCAAAGGACAGATTGGACTGGAACAACGTTCATTGATACTGACGGCTTTTGGCCTGATGTTGATTGTGGTTATTCCTGCCATCTTGATGGCTGTTGGTTTCGCCTGGAAGTATCGTGCGAGCAATAAAGATGCGAAGTATAGCCCTAACTGGTCACACTCCAATAAAGTGGAAGCTGTGGTCTGGACGGTACCTATTCTGATCATCCTGTTCCTTGCTGTACTGACCTGGAAAACCACTCACGCACTTGAGCCGAGCAAACCGCTGGTTCACGATGAAAAACCCATTACCATTGAAGTGGTCTCCATGGACTGGAAATGGTTCTTCATCTATCCAGAACAGGGCATTGCTACCGTGAATGAAATCGCCTTCCCGGCGAACACTCCGGTTCAGTTCAAAGTGACCTCCAACTCCGTAATGAACTCCTTCTTCATCCCACGTCTGGGCAGCCAGATTTACGCGATGGCCGGTATGCAGACTAACCTGCATCTGATTGCGAATGAAGCAGGCACCTACGACGGTATCTCCGCCAGCTATAGTGGCCCGGGCTTCTCGGGTATGAAGTTCAAAGCTATCGCTACGCCAGACCGCGCGACTTTTGACCAGTGGGTTGCAAAAGCGAAGCAGTCTCCAAACACCATGTCTGACATGGCGGCGTTCGAAAAAGTGGCTGCACCTAGCGAATACAACAAGGTGGAGTACTTCTCTAACGTGAAACCGAATCTGTTCAAAGATGTTATTGGCAAATTTATGGATCACGGCATGAGCATGGACATGACCCAGCCTGAAGGCGAGCACAACACGCACCAGGGTATTGAAGGCATGGACATGAGCCACGCGGAAACCGCTCACTAAGGGGCCGAGGAAGAAAATGTTCGGAAAATTGACATTGGATGCGGTGCCGTACCATGAACCCATTATCATGGTTACGATTGCTGCAATTATCATTGGTGGCGCGGCCTTAGTTGGCCTGATCACTTACTTCGGTAAGTGGAGCTACCTGTGGAACGAGTGGCTGACTTCGGTTGACCACAAAAAACTCGGCATCATGTACTGCATCGTCGGTATCGTCATGTTAATTCGTGGCTTTGCGGATGCAATCATGATGCGTAGCCAGCAGGCGCTTGCGTCTGCGGGCGAAGCCGGATTCCTGCCACCGCACCACTACGATCAGATCTTTACCGCTCACGGCGTTATCATGATCTTCTTCGTGGCGATGCCGCTGGTAATCGGTCTGATGAACGTTGTCGTTCCGCTGCAAATCGGCGCGCGCGACGTTGCGTTCCCGTTCCTGAACAACCTGAGCTTCTGGTTCACCGTTGTCGGCGTTATCCTGGTTAACCTGTCACTGGGTGTGGGCGAATTTGCTCAGACCGGCTGGCTGGCCTACCCGCCACTTTCGGGAATTGAGTACAGTCCGGGCGTGGGCGTTGACTACTGGATTTGGGCGCTTCAGCTCTCCGGTGTCGGTACCACCCTGACCGGTATTAACTTCTTCGTGACCATCCTGAAGATGCGTGCACCAGGTATGACGATGTTCAAGATGCCAGTATTTACCTGGGCATCTCTGTGCGCCAACGTCCTGATTATCGCGTCGTTCCCAATTCTGACCGTCACCATCGCGCTGCTGACCCTGGATCGCTATCTGGGTACCCATTTCTTCACGAATGATATGGGTGGCAACATGATGATGTACATCAACCTGATTTGGGCCTGGGGTCACCCGGAAGTGTACATCCTGGTTCTGCCGGTGTTCGGTGTGTTCTCCGAAATCGCGGCAACCTTCTCGCGTAAACGTCTGTTTGGTTACACCTCTCTGGTGTGGGCAACCGTGTGTATTACCGTCCTGTCGTTCATCGTCTGGCTGCACCACTTCTTCACCATGGGTGCGGGCGCCAACGTAAACGCCTTCTTCGGTATTACCACTATGATTATCGCGATCCCGACCGGGGTTAAGATCTTCAACTGGCTGTTCACCATGTACCAGGGCCGTATCCAGTTCCACTCAGCGATGCTGTGGACCATCGGCTTCATCGTGACCTTCTCCGTAGGTGGGATGACCGGCGTGCTGCTGGCGGTTCCGGGCGCTGACTTTGTCCTGCACAACAGTCTGTTCCTGATTGCGCACTTCCATAACGTTATCATCGGCGGCGTCGTCTTCGGCTGCTTCGCAGGTGTGACCTACTGGTGGCCAAAAGCGTTCGGTTTCACCCTGAACGAAAAATGGGGCAAACGCGCGTTCTGGTTCTGGATCATCGGCTTCTTCGTGGCGTTTATGCCGCTGTACGTGCTGGGCTTCATGGGGATGACCCGTCGTCTGAGCCAGCAGATCGATCCGCAGTTCCATCCGATGCTGATGATTGCAGCGGGCGGCGCCGCGCTGATTGCCTGCGGTATCCTGTGCCAGCTGATTCAGTACTACGTGTCTATCCGTGACCGTAACCTGAACCGCGACCTGACCGGTGACCCGTGGGGTGGCCGTACGCTGGAGTGGTCTACCTCTTCTCCACCTCCGTTCTATAACTTTGCCGTAGTGCCGCACATTCATGAGCGTGACGCATTCTGGGAAATGAAAGAAAAAGGTGAAGCGTACAAGCAACCTGAACATTACGAAGAGATCCATATGCCGAAAAACAGCGGTGCGGGCATCGTGATTGCCGCCTTCGCAACGGTATTTGGTTTCGCAATGATCTGGCACATCTGGTGGATGGCGATTGTTGGCTTCGCTGGCATCGTAATCAGCTGGATTGTGAAGAGCTTTGACGAGGACGTGGACTACTACGTACCAGTCCGTGAAGTTGAAAAGCTGGAAAACCAGCATTTTGACGAGATTTCTAAAGCGGGGCTGAAAAATGGCAACTGATACTCTGGCGCACTCGACTGCCCACGCGCATGAACATGCGCACCATGATACAGGACCGACGAAAGTCTTCGGTTTCTGGATCTACCTGATGAGCGACTGCATCCTGTTCTGCTGTCTGTTCGCAACCTATGCCGTTCTGGTGAACGGCACAGCGGGCGGCCCGACCGGTAAGGACATCTTTGAACTGCCGTTCGTTCTGGTTGAAACCGCACTGCTGTTATTCAGCTCCATCACCTACGGCATGGCGGCTATCGCCATGTACAAAAACAACAAAAGCCAGGTTGTTTCCTGGCTGGCGTTGACCTGGTTGTTTGGTGCTGGCTTTATCGGGATGGAAATCTATGAATTCCATCACCTGATTGCGGAAGGCTTTGGTCCGGATCGCAGTGGCTTCCTGTCAGCGTTCTTCGCGCTGGTCGGCACCCACGGTCTGCACGTGACCTCTGGTCTGATCTGGATGGCAGTGCTGATGTTCCAGATCTCCCGTCGCGGCCTGACCAGTACTAACCGTACCCGTATCATGTGCCTGAGCCTGTTCTGGCACTTCCTGGACGTGGTATGGATCTGTGTGTTCTCTGTTGTCTATCTGATGGGGGCGATGTAATGAGTCATTCTAACGATCATGGCGCTTCCCACGGCAGCGTAAAAACCTACATGACAGGTTTCATCCTGTCGATCATCCTGACGGTGATCCCGTTCTGGATGGTGATGAACGGTTCTGCATCTAAGCCGGTTATCCTGGGCGCAATCCTGGTGACCGCGGTGATTCAGATTCTGGTGCATCTGGTTTGCTTCCTGCACATGAACACCAAGTCCGATGAAGGCTGGAACATGACGGCCTTTATCTTTACCGTGATTATCATCGCTATCCTGGTAGTCGGTTCCATCTGGATTATGTGGAACCTTAACTACAACATGATGGTTCACTAAGAGCGGCGAGTATGTTTAAGCAATACCTGCAAGTCACGAAACCAGGCATCATCTTTGGCAACCTGATCTCCGTAATCGGAGGGTTCCTGCTGGCCTCTAAAGGCAGCATTGATTACACCCTCTTTATTTACACGCTGGTCGGTGTGTCACTGGTGGTTGCGTCCGGTTGTGTATTTAACAACTACATCGACATGGATATCGACAAGAAGATGGAAAGGACCAAAAATCGGGTGCTGGTTAAAGGCCTGATTGCTCCTTCCGTCTCGCTGGTGTACGCCACCTTGCTGGGTATTGCTGGCTTTATGCTGCTGTGGTTTGGTGCTAACCCGCTGGCCTGCTGGCTGGGGGTGATGGGGTTCGTGGTGTATGTAGGCGTCTACAGCCTGTATATGAAACGCCACTCCGTCTACGGCACGCTGATTGGTTCTCTCTCCGGCGCTGCGCCGCCGGTGATTGGCTACTGCGCCGTCACGAACGAGTTCGACAGCGGTGCGCTGATCCTGCTGGCTATCTTTAGCCTGTGGCAGATGCCGCACTCCTACGCCATCGCGATTTTCCGCTTTAAGGATTATCAGGCAGCGAACATTCCGGTTCTGCCGGTCGTGAAAGGCATCTCAGTTGCCAAAAACCACATCACGCTGTACATCATCGCTTTTGCCGTGGCAACGCTGATGCTCTCTCTGGGCGGTTACGCCGGATATAAATATCTGGTGGTAGCCGCTGCGGTGAGCGTCTGGTGGCTCGGCATGGCTCTGCGCGGTTACAAAGTGGAAGATGACAAGGTCTGGGCACGCAAGCTGTTTGTGTTCTCGATTGTCGCCATCACCTCCCTGTCCGTGATGATGTCCGTAGACTTCATGGTGCCAGATTCACAAAGCCTGCTGACGTACGTCTGGTAAGAAGACTGAAGTGAAAACGCCGGGTTTAACCCGGCGTTTTTTATTGGTACGGCGTAACCCCTTTCTTTAACAGTATATTGCCGTATTTCGCTGTCTCGCCTGTCACCACAATGGCGTACGCTTTCTGTGCCCGCGCATAAAACGCATAACGGTCAATACGCATAATCCCCTCCCCTTCCGCCTCACCAAAGAGTGCGTTGCAATAGCGTGCTTCTACCTGTATATCGAGCGTATCCCCGTCGACAGGGGCCATCATCACCAGCGGTGGCGCATAGCTGTCGAGTTCAAACAGCGGTATCACCGCGGCCAGCAAATCGCTGATGAGCAGGCCATCTGCGCGGATCGTCTTTGGCCCCAGGCTGTGCGCGGGAAAGTGAGCGTCTGCAAAAATAATCTCGTCACCATGGCCCATCTCTGCCAGCGTTTTCAGCAGCTCGGGTGAAATCAGTGGGGATATCGTTTTAAGCACGGCTTTGCTCCTCAGGATAGAAATAACGGTAACGATAGTGGACCCGATCGCGAGCAGCCTCAGCGCTGGCCGTTTCTCCGACGCCCCACCATCCGTACAAAGACGCCCCCAGCACGGTCGTATCTGCATCTTCAAGCACCTTCACCGGGATCCCAAGCGCATTGGACTTGAGCTGATTCCACAGCATATTGCGGCTACCTCCCCCCACCAGCAGGAGTTCACGCGCCTTAAATTGCGCGATCGCCTCCAGCGCCTGGAGTTTTTCTTGCAGATGCACCGTGAGTCCTTCCAGGGCTGCGCGGTAAAAATGGGCTGGCGTGGTGGTGAGCGTAACGCCCTGCCAGCCGGCGAGCGGAGAATCGAGCAACTGGGTATTCATCGTGACGCCATCCGCCCCGTACGGAATTGCCGCCGCCTGAGCCAGAATAGTGTCCCAGTTGACATCAGGCGACCAGAACAGCGCGCGGATCCACTCCAGTACACCAGACGCCAGATATTGCATTCCCGGATTATAGAGCCCCGTCCGGCTATCCAGTTCGCACGTCGCGCCCGGGTATTGCCCCAGTAAAGCGGTATCAACCTGCGAGGTGCGCGCCATTAAAATCTCCCAGGTTCCCGAAGAGAGAACCGGCTCATTAATTCCCGCACCGGCGCCAAAAAGGGCAAACTGCGTATCGTGCCCGGCGGAGATCACCGGCACACCGCAAGGCAATCCGAGTCTGGATGCAGCGTCGGGCTGCAGTTCACCCATCATCTCTCCGGGGGAAACCAGCGGCGGGAAAAGGGAATGAGGCACGCCGATCTTGCTTAAGATCGTTTCGCTGAAGCACCGCTGATGCAGATCGAACATCTGACTGGTACCGGCCATCGTGAGATCGGTCGTCATTTTTCCGGTCAGGCGATGGTTGATTAGCGAGGAGATAAAAAGCCAGGCGTGAGCACGCTGTAACAGATCGGGATGGTTGTCCTGAAGCCAGCCTAGCTTATACAACGTGTTAAAACTAAACTGCCCAACGCCGGTGATCTGCTGTAGTTCTGCCGGGGAGCATGAACGGGCAACCGCTTCCATCACCGGCACGGTTCGTGGACATTTCCAGCTGATGATCGGGTAAAGCAGTTCTCCCCGCTCATCCACCAGCGCGCCATCCACGCCAAAGGTCGTCACACTCATTCCGCACAGTTGATGCTTGCTCAGCACTGCGCTGATTTTCTGACAACAGACGGCAAAACGTTGCATGATGGCGTCGAGCGACCACTGGTGCCAGGCCGGATTTTCAGCGGCACTTTCGCTTTCGTTCGCCACCGAGGCTCGCGCCACAATATTCCCTTCAGGATCCAGCGCAATGGCGCGCACGTTCGTCGCGCCACAATCGAGAACCAGAAAACATTTTTTCATTGCGGTCCCCACAGGCTGCCAGTCCGCCGGAGCAGGCTGGCAAACCGGCTTATTGTTTGTATAACGGTCCGTAATTTTCACAGGCGCGGTAATCCTGCCCTTCCGGATCCATACCGTGAGCGCCCCAGGCCGTCGGCCGATAAATCAGCGCCTCCGGTACGTTATGCATGCACACGGGAATGCGCAGCATGGACGCCATAGTGATGAAATCAGCACCGACGTGCCCGACGGTTAATACTCCGTGGTTAGCCCCCCAGTTCGCCATCACTGAATAGACGTCGCTGAACGGGCCTTTACCGGTCAGACGTGGGGCAAACCAGGTGGTGGGCCAGGTTGAATCGGTGCGCTTATTCAGAATGTCATGTACTTGTTCCGGCAGCTCAACACTCCAGCCTTCCGCTATCTGTAATACCGGGCCCACCCCCTTGATAAGGTTTACGCGGGTCATGGTAAATGGCACGCCACCTCGGGTGAGGAAGTTTGATGAGAAACCGCCCCCGCGAAAGTATTCATGCACCGCCGGACACCAGTGGGTTGCGGCCAGGCACGCGTTGGCTTCCTGCTCAGTAATGTCCCAGTGTGGTTTCAGGGTCGGTTTCCCCTCGGCATCTTTCTGCTCCGCTGTACCGTCCAGTGCCGCCGAGCCGGAGTTGATCAGATGAATAATGCCCTGCTCAGCCCGTCCAGTGAGTTTCTGGCCGGTAACACGCTCAACCGACTCTGGCGACCAGTAGGTGCGCACGTCGGCAAAGATTTGCGCTGTACCGGTCATCAGATGTCCAAACAGCATTGCTACCCCGTTCAGGCTGTCATTTTCCGTCGCCACCACCAACGGCTGGCGAATACCGTTCCAGTCAAAGGAGCTGTTCAGCAGCGCCTCTGCGGTATCGCCATTTGGATACTGATCCGTCCAGTGGCGCTGTCCCTGGAACCCGGACGCGATGGCGTTATAGCCCAGAGATTCCTCCACGCGGCCCATCGCAGCGAGTTTTGGGTTACCCTGCATCATGTCGCGGATGCACATCGCCATCAGCAGACTCTCCCGCAGGATCGCGGCATTCTCCTGTTCATTGCGACGATACTGCTCCGCGTTTTTATCCTCGCCGAAACGGAAATGTGCTTGCGCCCAGTCCAGGGCCAGCTCAAGTTCTTGCTCGTCGTAAATCTTATGATCGATGCGGCGACGCAGTTCGGTCATATCCACCGCCTGCACCTTCATCCCCAGCCAGGATTCAAAGAAGTTGTGATCGACAATCGAGCCCGCAATCCCCATCGAGACGCCGCCCACCGACAAATAACTTTTCCCCTTCATGCTGGCGACCGCCAGGCCCGCGCGGGCGAAGCGCAACAATTTTTCTTCGACGTCTGCCGGGATGGTCTCGTCGCCCGCATCCTGTACATCGTGGCCATATATGGAAAACGCCGGGATCCCTTTCTGGTTATGCGCCGCCAGTGCCGCCGCGAGATATACTGCCCCCGGACGCTCGGTGCCGTTAAAGCCCCAGATCGCTTTCGGACGCAGCGGATCCATATCAATGGTTTCACTCCCGTAACACCAGCAGGGGGTGACGGTGATCGTCAGACCAACGTGGCACGTGCTGAACTTCTCTTCGCAAGCAGCGGCCTCCGCCATTCCGGCAATGCAGCTATCGGCAATCACGCACTCAACGGGCGTACCGCAGGGGTGGCGTAATTTTTCACTAAGTAGCGCCGCCGTGGCTTTCGCCATGTTCATGGTCTGCTCTTCCAGAGACTCGCGTACGCCCATTCGGCGGCCATCAATAACAGGTCGAATGCCAATACGGGGTAACGCTTTTATCGTTTTCATAGCCCTTCCTCACGTTGGTTAACCTATCCGTCTCAGGGGCATAGCCGTGAAAAAGCGCCCAGGCAGCGCCGTGAACGGAAAGTGGTGAAATTTGCTAACTCGAATTAGCTTAGGGTTCACACTAAAAATGAGACAAGATAAATGTGCAGGATCTGTGAGCAGTTTCACGATGAGAGGTCAAAATTCGATCAGTGTCAGGTATTACGATTCAGCAAAAATTAAACATATCGTTTAAATTCAATTAAATAACAAAATACCTTTGCACGACGTCACAATTTGAATACAAATGATTTGGCTAAATTATAACCCTAAAATAGCTTTTAAGGACGAAAGCTAAGTCGAGTTAGCTTATTAACTAAATCACTGTGGCTTGTGATTCATTGCCTTTCCAACACAGGAATTTTGCAATGTCAGAGACTCTTATTCAGATGACGTGCATTACCAAACGCTTTCCCGGCGTGCTGGCGCTGAATCAGGTTGATTTCGATTTACGCTGCGGCGAAGTTCATGCCCTCTTAGGTGAAAACGGTGCCGGCAAATCGACGCTGATGAAAATTTTATCCGGTGTTTACCAACCTGATGCCGGTGAAATTCGCTTTGAAGGGCAATCCGTATCATTCAGCGATCCGCTAAGTGCTCAGCATGCAGGTATTACGATTATCCATCAGGAATTTAATCTCTTCCCCGATTTAACCGTGGAAGAGAATATCTTTATTGGCCGTGAATTCTGCAAAAATAGTCGCTGGCAGTTAGATAAACGCGCCCAGCGTCAGGCGGTTGAGAAAATACTGCACACGCTGAATTTAAAAATCGCCCCGGACGCCCGCGTCAGTGAATTAACCGTAGCCCAGCAGCAGATGGTGGAAATTGCCAAAGCGATTTCGGTCAATGCCAAAGTGCTAATCATGGATGAACCCACCGCCGCGCTGACCGAAAGTGAAATCGAGAGTTTATTTGACGTCACGCGGATGCTCAAGGCTCAGGGCACGGGGATTGTCTACATCTCGCACCGTCTGGAAGAGCTGGCGCTGATCGCCGATCGCGCGACCGTCATGCGCGACGGACAATACATCGCCACCGTAGATTATGAAACGGTTCAGATCGGCGAGCTTATCGCCATGATGGTTGGCCGCAATCTCGATAACATCTACCCAAAACGCCCGCCGCATCAGCGCAGAGAAAAAGTGCTGGAGGTGAACGGCCTGACGCGTAATGGTGTACTGCATGACATCAACTTTACCCTCTGGCGCGGTGAGATCCTCGGTCTCGCTGGCTTAATGGGCGCAGGCCGAACTGAACTGGGCCGGGCCCTGTTTGGCGCCGATGCTATCGACGCTGGCACCCTGACGCTGAACGGCACCCCCACACGTATTAAAGACGTGGCTGACGCCATTGAGAAAGGCATCAGCTATTTAACAGAAGACCGCAAAAAAGAGGGACTCGCCCTCGGCCTTTCTGTTGAGATGAACATTATGCTCGGCAATTACCCGGACTACGCTGGCGCCGCGGGTAATGTTGATGAAAAACGCTGCCGGGAGTCCAGCCAGAAACTGGTGGATACGCTGCGAATAAAAACGCCACATCTGGAACAGGCGGCACTGAATTTAAGCGGCGGTAATCAACAGAAGATTATTATTGCCCGCTGGGTCTGCAAAGACACCGATATTTTAATTTTTGATGAGCCAACCCGGGGAATTGACGTTGGCGCCAAGCTGGAAATCTACGAATTAATGAATCGCCTTGTCGCTAAAGGTAAATCGATCATCATGATTTCATCCGAACTGCCGGAAGTATTAGGAATGTGCGACCGCATACTCGTGATGCGCAGCGGCCGCATTGCCGGCGAAATAGCGGCTGAGCACGCCACCCAGGAAAAAATCATGCAATACGCCACGCTGGAGGATTAATCATGTCCGTTACCGTTCCATCGCCGCAAAGCGGAAGTCATACGATGAAAATAAATAAAGCGCTCCTGATGCGTCTGGCGCCTCTTTTTAGCCTGGTATTGCTGGTTCTGTTTTTCAGCTTCAGCTCACCGTTCTTCTTTAATACTGAAAATATCATGACTATCGCCCTGCAAACGGCGGTGATTGGCATCATGGCCATTGGCGTGACCTTTGTGATTATTACCGCCGGGATCGACCTGTCACTCGGATCGGTGGTAGCGTTCTCAGGGGTTGCGGTGGGCATCGCCGCCGGGTTTGGTATGCCGTTGCCGGTCTGTATTCTGGCAGGCGTGCTCGCAGGCGGACTTTGCGGCTATGTGAACGCGTTTCTGGTCACCAAAATGACCATACCACCGTTTATTGCCACCCTCGGCTTAATGATGTCGGTACGCGGCATCAATATGGTGATGACCGATGGCCGCGCGATTTATTTTTCTGACTACCCGCAGTTCAAGCTGCTAGCACAGGGTCGCCTGTTCGACGTTCTGCCTTATCCGGTGTTCTACCTGGTCATCGTGGCACTGATCGCCATGTGGATCCTGAAGAAAACGGTGATGGGCCGCTATATCTACGCTGTCGGCAGCAATGAAACGGCGGCACACCTTTCCGGGATCAAAGTCCAGCGAGTGAAAATTTTCGTTTACGCCTTCTGCGGCCTGTTAACCGGCGTGGCCGGGGTGATCCTCGCCTCTCGTCTCAACTCAGGCCAGCCAACCGTGGGCGTGGGTTATGAGCTGGAAGCCATTGCGGCGGTAGTGATCGGCGGTACCAGTCTGATGGGCGGCGTGGGCACGATTGGCGGCACCATCATAGGCGCGTTCATTATGAGCGTGCTGAAAAACGGCCTCAATCTCATGGGCGTGTCCCAGTTCTGGCAGATGGTGGCGATGGGCGTGGTCGTCGTTGCCGCCGTCTACCTGGACACGTTACGTAAAAGAATGCGTTAGGTTCTCGATACAACAAGCCCTGCCAACCCTACAACGGAGCAAAATAATGAAAACCAGCCATATCCTGAGCGTCCTGTCGCTCGTTGCCATCCTGTCCAGCAGCGCGCTGGCAAAAGATTTAAACCTGCCGGTGGTCAGTAAAGGTTACCAGCACGAATTCTGGCAGACGGTCAAAATGGGAACGGAAGCTGCCGCAAAAGAGTTGGGTGACAAAACCAGCTACGTTGGCCCTGCCGATGAAACGCAAATCGCCGAACAGATCCAGTTAGTCGAAAACACCATGGCACAAAAACCAAACGGCCTGTTGCTGGCCGCACTTGATGCAAACGCCCTTGCCCCGCTGGTCGAAACCGCCAACAGCCGGGGGATCAAAGTGGTGACCTTCGACTCGGGCGTGAACTCGGATATCCCGGCCAGCTTTGTTGCCACCAATAACCGTAAGGCGGGCGCACAGGCTGCGGATGCGCTGGCGGAGCAGGTAGGCCAGAAGGGGAAAGTGGGTATTATCGCTCACGTAGCCGGGACGACGTCCGCCATTGAGCGCTCTGAAGGGTTCAGCGAGCGGATGAAAGAGAAGTACCCGAATATTCAGGTACTGCCGGTGCAATACAGCGATGGCGACCCGCAAAAAGCGATGGATAAAACCATTGATATGGTTCAGGCCAACCCGGATATCGCCGGTATTTATGCCACCAACGAAGGCTCAACCCTGGGCGTTGCGAACGCTATCGACAGCCAGAATCTGAAGGGCAAAGTAAAAGTCATCGGTTTTGACAGCACCGAAGCCATCATTAACTTCCTTAAAAACGGTGTGATTCAGGGCTTCGTGGTGCAGGACGCCTATCAGATTGGTTATCAGGGCATAAAAGCGCTGAACGCGGTGATTTCCGGACAGACGGTGGCCAAAGAAATTGATATTCCAGTGAAATATGTCAATGCGCAGAATATCAACACGCCTGAAATTGATAAACTGCTGCATCCGTTTGGTAAAAAATAAGGAAGTTCATGATGAGTGACGGCTATTTCCTCGGGGTAGATGTAGGTTCAGCCAGCGTTCGTGCAGGGCTTTACTCTGCGCAAGGCGAGCGTTTGAGCTTCGCGACCCGTCCGATTTCGCAGTTTCACGCCAGCAATGCGCGCGTGGAACAATCCTCTGTGGAAATCTGGCAGCAGGTTTGTGCGGTGGTGCGGGAAGCCGTCGACTCCTCTGGGATTTCACCTGACGCCATTCGTTCGATTGGCTTCGACGCCACGTGCTCGCTGGTCGCGCTGGATGCTGACGGTAACGGCCTGAGCGTCTCCCCGGACAGTCCGACATCGCAGGACATCATTATGTGGATGGATCATCGTGCTCACGAAGAAACCGTTCACATCAATGCCACACGCGATTCGGCCCTGTGCTACGTGGGCGGCGAGGTCAGCATCGAGATGGAGTTGCCAAAACTGCTGTGGTTGCAGCGGCATCATCCTGAAACCTGGAATCAGGCCTGGCGCTTTTACGACCTTGCCGATTTTCTGGTCTGGAAAGCGACGGGCCAGGACGTCGCCAGCCTGTGCACCCTCACCTGCAAATGGAACTACCTTGCGCATGAGGCGCAGTTCAGCGAATCGCTGCTCAGGGCGGTGGGGCTAGAAAACTTACTGACAAAAATTCCCGGCACTATTCTGGACGTCGCTGAATGCGTCGGGAAACTTAGCCCGCAGGCAGCGCAAGCTCTGGGTTTGTCCGAAGAAGTGGTTGTGGCAAGCGGCATGATCGATGCCCACGCGGGTGGCGTGGCGCTGACGGCCTCACACCCGGAAGGCACGCTGGCGCTCATCAGCGGAACCTCGAACTGCCATATGCTTGCCAGTCAGACGGAGATCCATACGCCCGGCGTCTGGGGGCCTTACTGGAGCGCCATGCTGCCGGGCTACTGGCTGACGGAAGGCGGGCAAAGTGCTGCCGGGGCGCTGGTCGACTGGACGTTGCGCGAGCACGGAGCCAGCGCAGAGCTGTTTGCAAAAGCAGAAACGGCGCAATGCCATCCAGTGGCATTACTCAACGACTGGGTAGCCGCGCTTGAACAGGAAGAAAAATATCCCACCCGCAACCTGCACATTCTGGCCGATCACCACGGCAACCGCTCGCCGCGTTCGCGTCCTGATGCCCGGGGCAGCGTAGTCGGTCTGACATTAGAGACCGGTGAGCGCGCGCTGGCGAGGCTCTATCTGGCCACGCTACAGGCCATTGCCTACGGCACACGACACATTATGGATACTCTGAAACATCATGGGCATACCTTGTCGCGCATTGTCATTTGTGGTGGAGCTACTCATAACCGGCTCTGGCTGCGGGAGTATGCCGATGCCACAGGCTGCGATATTCACCTTTTAGCCGAAGAAGATGCGGTCACTCTCGGCGCGGCCATTTGCGGCGCTGTGGCGAGCGGTGCATGGGCAACGCTTACCGACGCCACCCGGGAAATGGTCAAAGCCGGCGCTATCATCACCCGTCGGCCGGAAACAGCGGCCTTCCACCGGCAAAAATATGAGGCGTACCTGATGCTGTGGACCCAGCAACAGGCGCTTAATCTCCTGATGCAGCAGGAAATGTAATGGCAGGATGCGTATGCTTTATCAGCAGTTTTTACGTACGTTAAGGATTGAGGCGTAGCGATGGCCAAAACAGTTGAACAGATAGCGAAGGATCTGAATTTATCCGTCACCACCGTGCGGCTGGTACTGAGCGGGAAAGCCGAACAGTATCGGATCAGTGTGAAAACACAGTCCCGAATTAATGAACACGTCGAGCGCTTCGGCTATACCCTCAACCATTCGGCGCGCAGTCTGAAGTTAAACAAAACCGAGACGCTGGGGCTCATCGTGCCCAACATCTCAAACGTGTTCTTTGCAACGCTCGCCGAGAAACTCGAACTGCGCTGCCGCCGTTCGGGTTACCAGCTGATGATCAGCTGTACTTACAACGATGTGGATTACGAAAACAAGCTGGTAAAAGCTCTGATGGCGCGCAACGTGGACGGCTTATTTATCGTTCCCTCGACGCTGGAAAATCAGCAGCATCATTTGCGGCAGATCCAAAAGCCACTGGTGCTCCTTGACCGGGATTTTGGCTTTACTGACAACGCGCTGGTAGAGAGTCATAACGAGGCTGGGGGGGATGAACTGGCCCGCAATATGCTGGAAGAGTGCAAAACGCCGCTCTGGTTCCTTGTGGGCGATACCGCACTGCCCAGCATTACGGACCGTCTGAACGGCTATTTGCAGGCCCTGAAAACAGCCGGTATTCACCATCGCGAGTGGGTCATCGAAGGGCCGGACAATACGCCGGAGGGGGGATATGCCCTGATGGATTCGCTTATCGACAGCCAGGGTGTTCCGCAGGCGTTTATCGCCTCATCGTTACCCGTCCTGGAAGGGGCAATCGAAGCCCTGCGGACGCGTACCGGTACTGTGCCCCAACACATCAATATTGGTACCTTCGATGAGCACCCCATGCTGGGGTTCCTGCCTAACAGCGTCTGGTCCATGCAGCAGGATGAAGATACCTGGGCGGAAAAAGCGTTTGAACTGATGCAGCGAGCCATCGACGGCGAAGCGGTCAACGAGACGGCGAAAGTCGATATGAAGCTGGTCAAACGTTCCCGCCAGTAAAAATAAAACTGTACCCGGAGAATAAAAAATGGAACGAGCCCGATTAGCCAGAGACATTATCGACACCTGCCTTGAGATGACCCGCATGGGATTAAATCAGGGCGCCGCCGGGAATATCAGCGTTCGCTATCGCGACGGTATGCTGATTACGCCGACCGGAATTCCCTACGAGCATCTGACCGAAGAGAGTATCGTCTATGTCGATGCACAGGGGCGACACGAAGAGGATAAACTGCCCTCCAGCGAATGGCGTTTTCATCAGGTTGTGTATCAGACCCGCCCGGATGCTAACGCCGTCGTCCATAACCATGCGGTTAACTGTACCGCCGTCTCGATACTCAACCGCCCCATTCCTGCTATTCACTATATGATTGCCGCCGCCGGGGGAAACTCCATTCCCTGCGCGCCTTACGCGACCTTCGGGACGCGCGCGCTGTCAGAGCATGTCGCGGTCGCGTTACGCGATCGCAAAGCGACGCTATTACAGCACCACGGTCTGATCACCTGCGAAGAAAATCTTGAGAAGGCACTGTGGCTGGCGCAGGAGGTAGAGGTGCTGGCAAAACTCTACCTGGCCACGCTGGCGATCGTGGATCCCGTTCCGGTACTCAGTGACGATGAAATTGCCATTGTTCTTGAGAAATTTAAAAGCTACGGGTTGCGCGTCGAGGCGTAATTTTTTATCCGGGGGTGCTTTTATCACACCCTCGTAATATCTCTTAAACAAACACCTATTTACCGCACTTATCACCCCGCCTAAACTATGGCCTGCTTTTTGGTAGAGGTGGTAATGAACGATTATAAAATGACGCCAGGCGAACTGCGTGCGACCTGGGGTTTAGGGACTGTTTTCTCGCTGCGGATGCTTGGCATGTTTATGGTCCTGCCCGTTCTGACCACATATGGCATGGCGTTACAGGGTGCCAGCGAAGCGCTGATTGGTCTGGCGATCGGTATCTACGGCCTGGCACAGGCGATATTCCAGATCCCCTTTGGCCTGCTCTCCGACCGCGTGGGTCGCAAACCGCTGATTGTCGGCGGGCTGCTGGTGTTTGTACTTGGCAGCATCATCGCCGCCCTCTCCCACTCCATCTGGGGAATTATTCTTGGCCGCGCCCTGCAAGGTTCCGGGGCGATTGCCGCCGCCGTGATGGCGCTGCTGTCAGACTTAACCCGCGAGCAAAACCGCACCAAAGCCATGGCGTTTATTGGCGTCAGCTTCGGCGTTACGTTTGCCATTGCCATGGTGCTGGGGCCGATTATTACCCATTCACTCGGCCTGCACGCCCTGTTCTGGATGATAGCCGTGCTGGCAACCATCGGGATCGCACTCACGCTGTGGGTTGTGCCGGACAGTAAAAACCATGTCCTGAACCGTGAATCCGGGATGGTCAAAGGCTGCTTCAGCAAAGTCATCGCCGAGCCGCGCCTGCTTAAGCTGAACTTCGGCATTATGTGCCTGCACATTCTGCTGATGTCCACCTTTGTCGCCCTGCCCGGTCAACTTGCCGCAGCAGGTTTCCCGGCGGCAGAGCACTGGAAAATTTATCTGGTCACAATGCTGATCTCGTTTGTCTCCGTTGTGCCCTTCATTATTTACGCCGAAGTGAAGCGCAAAATGAAACGCGTCTTCGTGGGCTGCGTGGCGTTACTGTTGATTGCCGAGATTGTGCTGTGGGGCGCTGGCCCACATTTCTGGGAGCTGATCGCAGGTGTACAGCTGTTCTTCCTGGCGTTTAATCTGATGGAAGCCCTGCTGCCGTCGCTTATCAGCAAAGAGTCTCCGGCAGGATACAAAGGCACCGCGATGGGCATTTACTCCACCAGCCAGTTTCTCGGCGTGGCGATCGGCGGGTCCCTCGGCGGCTGGGTGGACGGCCTTTTTGATTCTCAGACCGTGTTCCTCGCCGGTGCGCTACTGGCGATGCTCTGGCTGTTTGTTGCCAGCACCATGAAAGAGCCGCGCTATGTGAGTAGCCTGCGGGTAGAAATTCCCGATGACGTGGCAATCGGTGACGCGTTACAACAGCGTCTGGAAGCGACAGAGGGCGTGAGCGAAGTGCTGATTGTCCCGGAAGAGCGCAGTGCGTATGTCAAAATTGACAGCAAAGTGACTAACCGCTTTGAGGTAGAGCAGGCGCTGAAGGCCTGAAAAAATGCCCGGTTTAGCCGGGCATAATTGTCTTAATCGCGGAAGTTTTTAAACTGGAATGGCTGACCGAGATCGCCGCCACGCACCAGCGCCATCACGGATTGCAGGTCATCACGGGATTTTCCGGTCACGCGGATCTCTTCCCCCTGGATCTGCGCCTGCACTTTCAGCTTACTGTCTTTGATAAGCTTAACGATTTTTTTCTGTACCGCGCTTTCAATCCCCTGCTTCAGCTTCGCTTCTACAAACCAGGTTTTGCCGCTGTGAACAAAATCTTCAGGTACATCAAGTGAGGTCCCTTCAATGCCGCGCTTGAGCAGCTTGGCGCGCAGGATATCCAGCAGTTGGTTGACCTGGAAATCAGACTCACTCAGGACTTTGATTGTCTTGTTCGCGTCGTTCAGTTCAATGGTCGCCTCAACGCCACGAAAATCGAAACGTGACTCCACTTCACGAATAGCATTATCTACGCCGTTACGCGCTTCCTGCAGATCAACTTCAGAAACAATATCGAAAGATGGCATCTTTTCTTCTCCCTTCATTTTTGTTGCGTTGCATAATACCTGCAACGAGGCATAACGAGAAGCTTAGCTGATGGCGCTATACTTAGCGTCTTAGCACCTGGCGCAGTTGCAGGTGAGGAGGAACAATGAAAGTAACAGTGCTTGGATGCGGCGCCCTTGGTCAACTCTGGCTTAGCGCGCTATGCAAACAGGGACACGACGTTCAGGGCTGGCTGCGAATTCCCCAACCCTATTGCAGTGTGAATGTGATAGGTACAGACGGTTCAATTTTTAACGAGTCTTTGACGGCAAACGATCCGGAATTTCTCGCGAGCAGCGATCTGCTGCTGGTCACGCTGAAGGCCTGGCAGGTCTCCGATGCGGTGAAAAGCCTGGCCGCCCAATTACCTGAAAGCACGCCAGTCCTGCTGATTCACAACGGTATGGGTACCATTGAAGAGCTAAAGTCTGTCCAGCAACCGCTGCTAATGGGAACAACCACCCACGCGGCACGCCGCGACGGTAACGTCATTATTCATGTTGCCAGTGGCATCACCCATATCGGCCCGGCGCGTGAACAGCCCGGCGATTACAGCTATCTTGCGGATACCCTGCAAAGCACGCTGCCTGACGTCGCCTGGCACAATAACATTCGCGCAGAACTGTGGCGCAAACTGGCGGTCAACTGCGCGATCAATCCGCTGACTGCCCTGCTGGATTGCCCTAACGGTGATCTGCGCCAGCATCCCGATCGGTTAGCGCTGATTTGCCGGGAAGTTGCCGCCGTCATTGAACGCGAAGGCTACCACACCTCAGAAACCGATTTACGTTATTATGTCGACCAGGTCATTGAGAGTACGGCAGAAAATATCTCCTCAATGCTGCAGGATATCCGGGCGATGCGGCATACCGAAATTGATTACATTACCGGTTATCTGTTAAAACGCGCCCGGGCACACGGCATTACCGTTGCGGAAAACAGCCGTCTGTTTGAGTTAGTAAAACGAAAGGAGAGTGAGTATGAGCGCATCGGCACTGGTATGCCTCGCCCCTGGTAGCGAAGAGACAGAAGCGGTCACCACCATTGATTTGATGGTACGTGGTGGTATTAAGGTTACCACCGCCAGCGTCGCCAGCGACGGAAGTCTGGCGATTACCTGCTCGCGTGGGGTCAAGATCCTGGCAGATGCACCGCTTGTACAGGTGGCGGACGGTGATTACGACATTATCGTGCTGCCGGGCGGTCTGAAGGGCGCGGAGTGTTTCCGCGACAGCCCGCTGCTGGTTGAAACCGTTCGTCAGTTTCATCTTTCCGGGCGTATCGTCGCGGCAATCTGTGCGGCCGCAGGTACGGTACTGGTTCCGCACAACATTTTCCCCATCGGCAATATGACCGGCTTCCCAGGCCTGAAGGATACGATTCCGGAAGACCAGTGGGTGGATAAACGCGTGGTCTGGGATCCGCGCGTTAACCTGCTCACCAGCCAGGGGCCGGGCACCGCCATTGATTTTGGCCTGAAGATTATTGACCTGCTGGTCGGGCGTGAGAAAGCGTACGAAGTGGCGTCATCGCTGGTGATGACGGCAGGGATTTATAACTACTACGAGTAAAAAAAGCCGGGTGGCGGCTACGCCTTACCCGGCCTACAAGTGTACGGTACCGTAGGCCCGGTAAGCGAAGCGCCGCCGGGCAATAGGCTACGGGCGATACACCTTCACGTTCGCGAAGCCCTGCTCGCGCAGGTACAGCGCCTGTAAACGGCTCATGACCCCACGTTCGCACCACAGCAGATACGTTTTGCTCTGGTCGAGATCGCCAAACTGGGTGCTCAGCTTGTAGAACGGCAGCGAAACCACCTCCACGCCTTCCACCTGCAACGGCTTGTCATCCTGCTCATCAACAGAACGTATATCCAGAATCGTATCGTTAGCACCGAAGCCGCTGACCGTCTCCACCTCAACCACGTCCTGCTCGGTCTGCTGGGCGATCTCACGGATATCGATGTTCGACGCTTCCGCCACCACTTTTTCCAGGATGCTGAAATCGAAGTTCTCTTCTTCCGCTTCGATCTTCGCCTTCACCGCTTTAATGGTTGGACTTTTTGAGATCACGCCGCAATATTCCGGCATGGTGCGGGCAAAATCTTCAGTACCGATTTTACGCGCCAGATCGATGATGTGCTCTTTATCGTGAGAGATCAGCGGACGCAGGATCAGCGTATCAGACACGTTGTCGATAAGACGCAGGTTGGTCAGCGTCTGGCTGGAGACCTGCCCCAGTGCTTCACCGGTGACCAGCGCCTGCACGCCGTAGCGCTCAGCCACTTTGGACGCCGCACGCACCATCATACGTTTCAGGACCACGCCCATCTGGCCGTCATCCACTTTCTCAAGAATTTCGCCGACCACCGGCTCAAAGTTGATCGCCACGAAACGCACGCGGTGAGAGCTGCCGAAGCGGTTCCACAGGTAATGCGCCACCTGACGTACGCCGATTTCGTGCGCCGCGCCGCCCAGGTTAAAGAAGCAGTAGTGCACGCGGCAGCCGCGACGCATCAGCATATAGCTGGAAACGCCGGAGTCGAACCCGCCGGAGATCAGCGACAGCACATCTTCTTGCGTGCCGATCGGGAAGCCGCCAATACCTTCATAACGGCCCTTAACCAGCAGCAGGCGATCGTTTTCGATCTCAAGATTAACGGTAACGTCCGGATTAGTCAGGCGCACGCGCGCCGTCTCAACGTGCTGGTTCAGACCGCCGCCGACATAGCGCTCAACGTCAATGGAGCTAAACTCATGCTTACCACGGCGCTTCACGCGTACGCAGAACGTTTTGCCTTCGATCTGATCGCGGTACTGTACCAGCGCCTTTTCGAAGATATCGTGCATATCGGTGAAGGGAACGTCTTCCACTTCCAGAATATGGTGAATACCCGGGATACGGGTCAGCGCGTCGCGAATATCAAGACGTTTGTTTTCGTCTTTCGCGCGGACTTCAACGTGGTCCCAGTGACGCACCACGGCGAGCGTTTCGTCGTAGTGTTTTAATACGTTACGAATGTTCCCGGTGAGAATTTTAATAAAGCGCAAACGCACGGATTGGCTTTTGATGGTGATTTCAGGGAACAATTTAATGATAAACTTCATGGCGGCAATGTTTCTTAGGCAAGCTTATAAAGGCTTGTAGTGGAAAATGATACAGCAGCCCACACCCGTGGCTGCATCCAGGCGCGCAAGTATACCACCATCGCGCCACTCGCGTTATTTGATAATTGCCCCGAGTCCGTTACCATGTCAGGGCGAAAAATTTAAGAGTCAATTCACTATGCCGAAGAAAAACGACGCACCGGCCAGTTTCGAAACTGCGCTGAGTGAACTGGAGCAGATCGTTACCCGTCTTGAGAGCGGCGATCTCCCGCTGGAAGACGCGCTCAACGAATTTGAACGCGGCGTGCAGCTCGCGCGCCAGGGGCAGGTAAAACTCCAGCAGGCCGAGCAGCGTGTGCAGATCCTGCTTTCCGACAGCGAAGACGCTAAAACCACGCCATTCACACCGGACGCCGAGTAAATGGATTTCTCCAACGCGCTTCAGGCGCGCGTCATCCGCGCCAACGACGCGCTGCGCCGTTTCATTGAGCCGCAGCCTTTTCAGAACACTCCTCTGGTTGAAGCCATGCACTATGGCGCACTCTTGGGGGGTAAACGCCTGCGTCCGTTCCTGGTGTATGCCACAGGCAATATGTTCGGTATCAGCGATAACACGCTGGACGCCCCGGCAGCCGCCGTGGAGTGTATCCACGCCTATTCGCTGATCCACGATGATTTGCCGGCCATGGACGATGACGATCTGCGTCGCGGTCAGCCGACCTGCCACATTAAGTTCGGCGAAGCGAATGCCATTCTGGCGGGTGATGCGCTGCAAACCCTGGCGTTCTCTATTCTGAGCGATGCGCCGATGGTTGAAGTGAGCGATCGCGATCGTCTGGCAATGGTGTCCGAACTGGCAATGGCCAGCGGCGTCGCCGGGATGTGCGGCGGCCAGGCGCTGGATTTAGAGGCTGAAGGTCGTCAGGTGACTCTGGAACAGCTGGAACGCATCCACCGTCACAAAACGGGCGCCCTGATTCGGGCAGCCGTTCGTCTGGGCGCGTTGAGCGCGGGTGAACGCGGGCGTAAAGCCCTGCCGGTTCTGGACAGATACGCAGAAAGTATCGGTCTGGCATTCCAGGTTCAGGATGACATTCTGGATGTGGTGGGCGATACTGCAACATTGGGAAAACGTCAGGGTGCGGATCAGCAGCTTGGCAAAAGTACCTACCCCGCCCTGTTGGGCCTTGAGCATGCCCAACGTAAAGCCCGGGATCTGATAGACGATGCCCGCCGGTCACTGAATGAGCTGGCCGCGCAATCGCTGGATACCTCGGCACTGGAAGCGCTAGCGGACTACATAATCCAGCGTAATAAATAAACTATATATCTCGATGAGCCTTTGATGAGTTTTGATATTGCCAAATACCCGACACTGGCGTTAGTTGACTCCACTCAGGAGTTACGTCTGTTGCCGAAAGAGAGTCTGCCGAAGCTGTGTGACGAGCTGCGTCGCTACCTGCTCGACAGCGTTAGCCGCTCCAGCGGCCACTTCGCCTCCGGACTTGGCACGGTTGAGCTGACCGTGGCGTTGCATTACGTCTATAACACGCCGTTCGATCAGCTGATCTGGGATGTTGGCCACCAGGCCTATCCGCACAAAATTCTGACCGGACGTCGCGATAAGATTGGCACCATTCGCCAGAAAGGCGGCCTGCATCCGTTCCCGTGGCGCGGCGAGAGCGAGTTTGACGTGTTAAGCGTCGGCCACTCTTCCACCTCCATTTCCGCAGGCATCGGGATTGCCGTTGCCGCTGAAAAAGAGAATAAACAACGCCGTACCGTCTGCGTGATTGGTGACGGGGCGATCACCGCCGGGATGGCTTTTGAGGCCATGAACCACGCGGGCGATATCAAACCGGACATGCTGGTGATCCTCAACGATAACGAAATGTCGATCTCCGAGAACGTCGGCGCGCTGAATAACCATCTGGCGCAGCTGCTGTCCGGTAAGCTTTACTCCTCACTGCGCGAAGGCGGGAAAAAAGTCTTCTCCGGCGTACCGCCGATCAAAGAGCTGCTTAAGCGTACCGAAGAACATATCAAAGGCATGGTCGTGCCGGGTACGCTGTTTGAAGAGCTGGGCTTTAACTATATTGGCCCGGTGGACGGCCACGATGTGTTAGGTCTGGTAACGACGCTTAAAAACATGCGCGACCTGAAAGGCCCGCAGTTCCTGCATATCATGACCAAAAAAGGGCGTGGTTACGAACCGGCGGAAAAAGATCCGATCACCTTCCACGCGGTGCCCAAGTTCGACCATACCAGCGGTTGTCTGCCGAAAAGCAGCGGCGGAATGCCGAGCTACTCAAAAATCTTCGGCGACTGGCTGTGCGAAACGGCGGCGAAAGACAACACGCTGATGGCGGTGACGCCTGCCATGCGTGAAGGCTCCGGCATGGTCGAGTTTTCCAAAAAGTACCCGGACCAGTATTTCGACGTCGCCATTGCCGAGCAGCACGCGGTAACCTTCGCAGCGGGCCTGGCGATTGGCGGCTACAAGCCGGTGGTAGCGATTTACTCTACCTTCCTGCAACGCGCCTACGATCAGGTGATCCATGACGTTGCCATCCAGAAGCTGCCGGTGCTGTTTGCTATCGACCGTGCGGGCATCGTGGGGGCTGACGGCCAGACGCACCAGGGCGCATTTGACCTCTCCTTCCTGCGCTGCATCCCGGACATGGTGATCATGACGCCAAGCGACGAAAACGAGTGTCGTCAGATGCTGTATACCGGTTACCACTATCAGGACGGTCCCTGTGCGGTACGTTATCCACGCGGCAATGCCCTTGGCGTTGAATTACGGCCGCTGGAAAAACTGGACATCGGTAAAGGTCTGGTGAAACGTCGCGGTGAAAAAGTGGCGATCCTGAACTTTGGTACGCTGATGCCGGAAGCGGCAAAAGTCGCTGAAACCCTGAATGCGACGCTCGTCGATATGCGATTTGTGAAGCCGCTCGATGAATCTCTGATTCTGAGCATGGCGGAAAGCCATGAGGTGCTGGTCACGCTGGAAGAGAACGCCATCATGGGTGGCGCGGGTAGCGGCGTGAACGAAGTGCTGATGGCGAACCGTAAAGTCGTTCCGGTGCTTAATCTCGGCCTGCCGGACCACTTCATCCCGCAAGGCACTCAGGACGAGGCGCGCGCCGACATTGGCCTGGACGCCGTCGGTATCGAAGCTAAAATCCGCACCTGGCTGGCCTGATCCCTCCCCTTTTCTGCTCCTGCTATGCTTAAACGTATTGTTTAAACAGCAGGAGCGGAACCATGCAATACACGACATTAGGAAAAACAGACCTCAAGGTGTCCCGGCTTTGCCTGGGCTGCATGACGTTTGGCGAGCCTGACCGGGGAAATCACGCCTGGACGCTGCCGGAAGAGAGCAGCCGCCCTATCATTAAGCGCGCCATCGATGGCGGCATCAACTTCTTCGATACCGCCAACAGCTACTCCGACGGCAGCAGCGAAGAGATTGTGGGCCGCGCCCTGCGAGATTTTGCCCGTCGGGATGAGATAGTGGTCGCCACCAAGGTGTATTACCCGTCAGGCGATCTGGCGGAAGGCCTTTCTCGCGCACAGATCCTGCGCTCCATTGATGACAGCCTCAGACGCCTGAACATGGATTACGTCGACCTGCTGCAAATTCACCGCTGGGATTACAACACGCCGATCGAAGAGACGCTTGAAGCGTTGAACGACGTCGTGAAAGCCGGTAAAGCGCGCTACATCGGCGCATCGTCCATGCATGCCTCACAGTTTGCTCAGGCGCTCGATCTCCAGGCGCAGAACGGCTGGGCGCGCTTTGTCACTATGCAGGATCACTACAACCTGATCTACCGGGAAGAAGAACGTGAGATGCTGCCGCTCTGCTACCAGGAAGGCGTGGCGGTGATTCCGTGGAGCCCGCTGGCGCGCGGAAGGTTAACCCGTCCGTGGGGTGAAACTACCGCCCGGCTGGTATCGGATGAAGTAGGTAAAAATCTGTATGACGATACAGAAGCCAGCGATGCGTTAATTGCCGAACGATTAGCCGGGATCGCCGACGATATCGGTGCAACGCGCGCACAGGTAGCGCTGGCGTGGCTGCTGAGCAAGCGCGGTGTCGCCGCGCCGATTGTGGGCACATCGCGGGAAGAACAGCTGGACGAGTTGTTGAGTGCGGTGGACTTATCGTTGACGCCGGAGCAGATTGCCGAGCTGGAGGCGCCGTATCAGCAACATCCGGTGGTAGGGTTTAAATAAACAATTCAGGGAACAAAATCCGTAGGCCGGGTAAGCGCAGCGCCACCCGGCAATACAGAGCGCACAAAATTACGCGAAGTGATCGTACCCTTTCCAGTCAAGCGTAACCGGGGCACCGTCGCGGACAAACAGCAGCCCTTCACTTTCCGGCATCACCTGCCCGATGCAGGTAAATTTCGCCCCCAGATGCGCTAACGCCACATCGAGCGTCCCGCGATTCAGCTCGGGAACGGTAAAGCACAGCTCATAATCTTCCCCACCGGATAGTGCCCAGCGCAGCGCCTGTTCAGGCTCGGCATGGCGACGCAACGGCTCTGACAGTGGGAACAGATCCAGATCGATCCGTGCGCCCACGCCACTGGCCTTCAGGATATGGCCGAGATCGGAGATCAACCCGTCAGAGAGATCGATAGCAGAACTGGCCCGCTCGCGCAGCGCCTGACCGTGCAAAATACGCGGTGTGGGCCGCAGGTGGCGCTTCACCAGGTACGCCGCATCGTCAGCATCTTCAACTGCTAAACGGTTCTGAAGGATCGCCAGCCCGGCCGCGCTATCCCCCGGCGTACCGGTCACGTAGATCCAGTCGCCCGGTTTTGCGCCCGAACGCTTCAGCGCGCGCCCCGCTGGCACATAGCCGTGGATTGCCAGGGTCATCGACAGCGGCCCGGCGGTGGTATCACCGCCAATCAGCTGCATATCGTAATAATTCAGCTGTTCAAACAGGGCATCGCTGAAGGCTTCAAGCCAGGCTTCATCCACCTCCGGCAGGGTCAGCGCCAGCGTCAGCCAGGCCGGGTCGGCGCCCATTGCCGCCAAATCGCTAACGTTGACCGCCAGCGCCTTATACGCCAGGTCGGCAGGATCGATATCGGGCAGGAAGTGACGCCCACATACTAAGGTGTCGGTGCTGATTGCCAGCGTCTGTTTTTCGGGAATATTGAGAAGTGCGCAGTCATCGCCAATGCCGGTTTCAACATCAAGACGAGAGGTTCTGACACGGTCGAAATAACGGGCAATCAGGGAGAATTCGCCGCATGCCATACGTTATGCCTCAGCAAATAAAAGAAAAAACCGGAGCCGCACTGCCAAAAAGGCAATGCAAGACTCCGGTTTGCGGATCACTTTTTGTGGGGACGGATCGCAGGTGCGGCTTTATCCAGCACGCCGTTTACAAACTTGTGGCTGTCTTCAGCGCCGAAGGTTTTTGCCAGTTCGATCGCTTCGTTGATGGCCACTTTGTACGGCACATCATCACGTTTAGACAGCTCAAACAGCGCGATACGCAACACTGCTTTTTCGACCTGGCCCAGCTCTTCGAGCAGACGGGACAGGTATGGCTTCATCAGACCATCGAGATACGCGCTATTAGTCGCCACTCCCGACAGCAGTTCACGGAAGTACAGAACGTCAACGTCTTTCACGTCCTGTTCTGACAGGAACTGGTATTCAACATCAGCGATGTCGTTCTGGGACAACTGCCAGGAGTAAAGTGCCTGGACGGCACATTCACGGGCGCGGCGACGAGCAGCAGGTTTCACGGAATTCCCCTTACAAAAAAATCAGGCCTTGATGGCTTTCAATACATTGATCATTTCAAGCGCGGTCAGTGCAGCTTCTGCACCTTTGTTACCGGCTTTGGTGCCAGCACGTTCGATGGCTTGTTCAATACTTTCGGTAGTCAGTACGCCGAACGCGACAGGAATTTCAGCATCCTGTGCAACGTGCGCCAGACCATTGCTTGCACCGCCCGCAACGTATTCGAAGTGCGCAGTGCCGCCACGAATAACAGTACCCAGTGCAATCACCGCGTCGTATTTACCGGTTTTCGCCAGCGCGCCCGCTGCCAGTGGCAGTTCGTAAGCACCTGGTACCCAAACGACGGTAATGTTGTCATCTTTAACCTGGCCGATACGTTTCAGGGCGTCAACCGCACCTTCCAGCAGGCTGTCGTTGATGAAGTTGTTGAAACGCGCAATGGTGATGGCGACGCGAGCGTCCGGGGTAGCTACAGCAGCTTCAATAATGTTCATACTCTTCCTTTACGGGTTCATTTGGCCCCGCAGGGGGGCGGATTTTATCATAATACTTTGCGCACTGCTTCCCTATTTCAGGAGCAATTACGCTGTCGTTAAATGGAGGCAGACATCCGGGCCTACCGGACGAATCTCGCTGAATGAGAGTTGCGGCGCATCGGCCAGTTTTTCAAGGCCGGGCAGCACAAACAGGCCGCGCGCGTCGTTACCTAACAGTTTAGGCGCAACGTAGACCAGAAGCTCATCCACCAGCCCTGCCTGGAGCAGCGCGCCGGCGAGCGTCGGACCGGCTTCAACCCAGATGCTGTTGACCTGCTGTTTACCCAGCAGCATCATCAGCACCACCAGATCGAGATGCCCATTGTGCTCCGGTACCATAATGCTGCGCACGCCTTGCGGCCATTCGCGCGTATCTTCTTTGGTGCGGGCAATCCAGGTTTCCCCCGGTTGCTGCACGATACGGTGTTCCGGCGTCACGCGGTTCTGGCTATCAATAATAATGCGCAGCGGCTGACGCAGGTTCTCCTGCGGATAGAGTGCCTGGGTATCGGCATTCAGCTCATCCCAGCGCACGGTCAGGACCGGATCGTCAGCCAGCACCGTTTCACTGCTGGTGAGAATAGCATGGCTTTGTGCGCGCAGACGTTGCACATCGCGCCTTGCCTGTGGCGAGGTGATCCACTGGCTCTCGCCGTTCGCCATCGCCGTGCGGCCATCCAGTGACGCGCCAAGCTTAAGCTGGATAAACGGGAAACCGGTGCGCATACGCTTCAGGAAGCCTTTGTTGATGGCTTCGGCATCCTGCATCATCAGGCCGTGACTGACGTCGATCCCTTCCTGTTGCAGACGATACAGCCCGCGGCCCGCCACCTGCGGGTTAGGATCCTGCATGGCGGCGACAACGCGCGAGACTCCCGCCGCAATCAGTGCTTCGCAGCACGGAGGCGTACGCCCGTGATGACTGCATGGCTCCAGCGTCACGTAAGCCGTCGCGCCACGCGCCCTCTCCCCCGCCATGCGCAGGGCATGCACTTCAGCGTGCGGCTCGCCTGCGCGGTAGTGAAAACCTTCACCCACGATCTCGCCATCTTTAACAATGACGCACCCGACATTAGGGTTAGGGTGAGTGGTAAACCGACCGCGCTGCGCCAGCTTCATGGCTCTCGCCATGTACATCTCGTCCTGCATAGGCTTAATCCTGTAAGCGGGCGATCTCTTCGCCAAACTCTTTAATGTCTTCGAAGCTGCGGTAAACGGAGGCGAAGCGAATATAGGCGACTTTATCGAGCTTTTTCAGCTGTTCCATCACCAGGTTACCGATCATTTTGCTCGGCACTTCGCGCTCACCTAGCCCCCGCAGATAAGATTTAATATGATTTAACGCCATTTCGACGTCATCGGAGCTGACGGGCCGTTTTTCCAGCGCCTTGAGCATCCCGCTACGCAGTTTTTCTTCATTGAACGGTTCGCGCACATCGTTACTTTTTACCACGCGCGGCATTACCAGCTCTGCCACCTCGAAGGTGGTAAAACGCTCGTTGCACACCAGACACTGCCGACGACGACGCACGGAAGACCCTTCGCCTACAAGACGTGAGTCGATGACTTTGGTATCCACAGCGGAGCAAAATGGGCAATGCATACGATGTCCCTGTTATCTGGTTAACTGATTTCTATTTTACCCTGAACTGGCCCGACAACAAAGGAAGAGCTTTTTGAGACAAAGGATCTATGCCTGACGCCACTATCCTGTCTACCATTGCAGCAATGTGTGATTTCAAGGAATTAAACGCAATGACAAGACGTTACCTGAAAATAGTGCTGGTTGGGAGCCTGTTCACGCTCAGCGCCTGCGCACAGCAAAGTGAAGTTCGCGAGATGAAACAAAGCGTGAATACGCTCAATGTGGCGATGGACAAACTTAATAAAGAAACCGTGAAGATCACCCAGCAGAACGCGCTGAATGCCAAATCCAGCAATGGCGTTTATTTATTGCCGGGCGCAAACACGCCCGCGCGTCTGAACAGCCAGATTGGCACGCTAAAGATGTCTCTGGTGAATGTTGCAGCGAATGCCGATGGTACGCGCGCAACATTACGCATTCAGGGTGAATCCAACGATCCGCTTCCCGCCTTCAGCGGCACCGTAGAGTGGGGCCAGATTCAGGGCACCACGGAGAGCTATCAGGAGGTGAATGTGAAGAATCAGCTCTTCACCGCCCCCGCCAGCACGCTGGCACCGAGCGATGTTGATATCCCGCTCCAGCTGAGCGGACTGACGCCAGAACAGTTGGGCTTTATCCGCATTCACGACATTCAACCTGCCGCGCAATAACCCGCCCTTTTAGCGGAGTGAAATGTCACTCCGCTAACATTTACATTTCGTATGGATTGGCAACATAAATGATTGCCGCTACAATCCCGGCCGTTTAAAGTACGCAAACGTGAACGCAATCGATTACGTATGTGAGAGATATGTGAAACAACACATATTTTTGTGAGCAAGGATTCCTATAATAGGCTCCGCAGAAACACGAAATATTTAGAAACGCAATTCGCGCATTTTTCACTCCCGGAAGGGAATTTCAATCAGTGGCATGATTATGAAAAAAACATTACTCGCAGCTGGCGCCGTGCTGGCACTGTCCTCCTCTTTCACTGTTAACGCAGCGGAAAACGACAAACCACAATACCTCTCCGACTGGTGGCACCAGAGCGTTAACGTGGTAGGCAGCTACCACACCCGTTTCGGGCCGCAGATCCGCAACGATACCTACCTGGAATACGAAGCGTTTGCCAAGAAAGACTGGTTTGATTTCTACGGCTACGTCGATCTGCCGGTATTCTTCGGCGGTAACTCCGATGCGAAAGGTATCTGGAACAATGGCTCCCCGCTGTTCATGGAAATCGAACCGCGTTTCTCTATCGACAAACTGACCGGCACCAGCCTGGCGTTTGGTCCGTTCAAAGAGTGGTACTTCGCGAACAACTACATCTATGACATGGGTCGCAACGATTCTCAGGAACAGAGCACCTGGTATATGGGTCTGGGTACTGACATCGAAACCGGCCTGCCAATGAGCCTGTCACTGAACGTGTATGCGAAATACCAGTGGCAGAACTATGGCGCATCAAATGAGAACGAGTGGGATGGCTACCGTTTCAAAGTGAAATACTTTGTGCCAATCACTCAACTGTGGGGCGGTAACCTGAGCTATATCGGCTTCACTAACTTTGACTGGGGTTCAGACCTGGGCGACGATAACTTCTATGACAACAACGGGAAGCATGCTCGTACCAGTAACTCCATCGCCTCCAGCCACATTCTGGCGCTGAACTACGATCACTGGCACTACTCTGTTGTTGCGCGTTACTGGCACAACGGTGGCCAGTGGAACGACGACGCCAGCCTGAACTTCGGCAACGGCGACTTCAGCGTACGTTCTACCGGTTGGGGTGGTTACCTGGTCGTGGGTTACAACTTCTAACCTGTGCGGACTTCGCCCGGTGGCGCTGCGCTTGCCGGGCCTACGATCCGAATGTAGGCCGGGTAAGGCGTAGCCGCCACCCGGCTTTTTACTGCTTCACCTTCCGCAAAAAATCTGCCAGAGCTCTGTCCGCACTTTCGCTAAAGCGTCTCTCCGTCTGCACAATATTGAGGCACCTGTCGAGCCGGAAGCAGCGGTATGCATACTGTCAGGAGTAGACAAAAAAAATCCCGGCCAGCAGGCCGGGATTTCGATACCGCATAAGACTCTTACGGCAGAATGGACGGCTGATCCGCCCCTTCTTTCTCGACTTTCTGCTGGATCAGATGCTCGCGCTTCATGCCCAGCTTCAGCGCCAGCGCGGACGCGACGTAGATAGACGAGGCCGTACCGATAGACACACCGATCAGCATGGTCAGCGAGAAGCCTTCCAGCACCGGGCCACCGAACAGGAACAGCATCAGGATCACCATCAGGGTGGTGCCGGAGGTGATCAACGTACGGTGCAGCGTCTGGGTCAACGACACGTTAAAGATTTCGTACGGCGTGCCGCGACGGATCTTACGGAAGTTTTCACGAATACGGTCAGATACCACGATACTGTCGTTCAGTGAGTAACCGATAACGGACATCAGGGATGCCACAATCGTCAGGTCAATCTCAATGTGGAAGAGAGACAGTATGCCCATGGTGATCACCACGTCGTGCGCCAGAGCGATAACCACGCCTGCCGCCAGTCGCCACTCAAAGCGGAAACCGACGTAAATCAGAATCGAGATCAGCGCCACCAGTAGCGCCATCGCACCGGTCTGTGCCAGGTCAGCACCAACGCTCGGGCCGACAAACTCAATACGCTTGACCGTTGCATCCTGGCTGGTCGTTTCGTTAATAACCTGAACGACCTTGCTGCCCAGCTCCTGGCTGCCGTTGGCATCGTGTACCGGCGGCATACGCACCATGATGTCGCGGCTGCTGCCGAAGTTCTGTAGCAACGGCTCTTCAAAGCCCGCTTTTTGCAGAGACTCACGCATCTGGTCCATATCGACCGGTTTTTCCAGGGTAATTTCGATCACCGTACCACCGGTGAAATCCAGACCCCAGTTAAAGCCTTTCACGCCCATAATGACGATGGACAAGATCAGCAGAAAACCTGAAATGCCGAAGGCCCAGTAGTCCCAGCGCATAAAGTCCCAGACTTTACGGCCGTGGTTCAATTGTTCAACAGTATATTCCTGTGCCACAACGCACTCCTCAGATAGACAGCTTTTTGACGCGCTTGCCGCCGTACAGCAGGTTCACGATGGCACGGGTGCCGACAATAGCGGTAAACATCGACGTTGCGACACCGATACCGGTAGTAATCGCAAAGCCTTTGATCGCGCCAGTACCCACTGCATACAGGATAAGAACCTTAATCAGTGTTGTTACGTTCGCATCGAAGATGGAGCTGAACGCCCCTTTGTAGCCTTCTTCAATCGCCTGCTGTACAGAACGACCGTTGCTCAGCTCTTCTTTAATACGTTCGTTTATCAGTACGTTGGCGTCGACCGCCACCGCAAGGGTTAGAACGATACCCGCGATACCCGGCATGGTTAGCGTCGCCCCCGGCAGCAGGGACATGATACCGATGATCAGCACCAGGTTGGCAATCAGCGCGGAGGTCGCAATCAGGCCGAACTTCTTATAGAAGAAGATCATGAAGATGATGGACACCGCCAGACCGGCCAGACACGCTTCCAGACCCTGCTTGATGTTCTGCATACCCAGGGTTGGACCGATGGTACGCTCTTCAACAATCTGAATTGGCGCAATCAGCGCACCGGCACGCAGCAGCAGAGAGAGCTGACGCGCTTCGTTCGGGTTGCTGATACCGGTAATACGGAAGCTGTTACCCAGACGAGACTGGATGTTGGCGATGTTAATCACCTCTTCCTCTTTCACCAGCACGGCACGGCCATTGGCGTCTTTCTTACCGCTGTCTTTGTACTCCACGAACAGGGTCGCCATCGGCTTGCCGATGTTGTCCTTGGTGAAGTTAGACATGATGTTGCCACCTGCGCTGTCCAGCGAGATGTTAACCTGCGGCTGGTTGTACTCATCCTGGCTTGAAGTGGAGTCGGTGATATGGTCACCGGTCAGGATCACGCGTTTGTACAGCACAACCGGCTGGCCTTCGCGGGTCTGTTTCACTTCGGAATCGCCCGGCACACGGCCTGAAGCCGCAGCAGCCTGGTCAACGTTGGCGTTAACCAGACGGAACTCCAGAGTCGCCGTCGCGCCCAGAATCTCTTTCGCACGGGCGGTATCCTGGATACCTGGCAGTTCGACCACGATACGGTCAGCACCCTGACGCTGTACCAATGGCTCAGCCACGCCCAGCTGGTTTACACGGTTACGCAGAATGTTAATGTTCTGCTGAACGGCGTACTCACGTGCTTCACTCAGACGCGCGTCGGTCATTACCGCACGCAGCAGGTTGCTGCCCTGAGAGGTGATCACCAGATCGCGGTGACGCTGAGACAGATAGGTCACAGCCTGATCGCGTGCCGCGCTGTCGCGGAACGTGATGCTCATGCCGTAGTTATCTTCTTTACGTACGGTGGTGTACGGAATGCCTTTATCGCGCAGATCGCTGCGCAGGCTGTCGATATTCTGTTCCTGTAGCTTGCCGAGCGCGGTATCCATATCCACTTCCATCAGGAAGTGAACGCCGCCACGCAGGTCAAGACCCAGTTTCATTGGCTCTGCGTTCAGCGCAGCCAGCCAGCGTGGGGTTGCAGGAGCAAGGTTAAGCGCCACGACATATTTATCACCCAGCACGCCCATCAGCGCTTCACGTGCGCGGAGCTGCGTGTCGGTGGTGTCGAAGCGAGCAAGAATTGCGCCCTCTTCCAGTGCCACAGACTTAGCGGTAATTTTTTCTTCTTGTAACGTTTTCTGGACCTGGATCAGCGTTTGCTCACTGGCGGCGACACCGCGCGCGCCAGTGATTTGAACGGCCGGATCCTCACCATACAGGTTGGGAAGCGCGTACAGCAGGCCGACGATAATCACGACGACCAGCATGATGTACTTCCACAAAGGATAACGGTTTAACACGGCAGTTCCCTTTGGGAAAAGTTGGGATTACAGCGCCTTCATGGTGCCTTTCGGCAGAACGGCAGCTACGAAGTCACGTTTGATAACCACTTCAGTGGTGTCGTTCAGGGCGATAGCAATGTAGCCGTTTTCCGCTACTTTGGTTACGCGACCCACCAGGCCACCATTGGTCAGGACTTCATCGCCCTTCGCGATGGAGTTCATCAGGTTTTTGTGCTCTTTAGTACGCTTCTGCTGTGGACGCAGGATCATGAAGTAGAAGATCAGACCGAACACAACCAGCATCAGAATCAGAGACATCGGGCTGCCCTGCGCTGGTGCACCCGTTGCTGCTACCGCATCAGAAATAAAAAAGCTCATTCAAATTCCCTCATTATTAAAATTAATCAACGTTCAACGGTGGAACATCCCGCCCCTGACGTTGGTAGAAATCGGTCACGAAGCTCTCTAATTTACCCTCTTCGATAGCCTTACGTAAACCAGCCATTAAGCGCTGATAATAACGAAGATTATGAATGGTATTGAGACGCGCCCCCAAAATCTCGTTGCAACGATCGAGATGATGCAGATACGCGCGAGAATAATTGCGACAGGTATAGCAATCGCACTCGGAATCGAGCGGGCTGGTGTCACTCTTATGCTTCGCGTTACGGATTTTCACCACGCCATCGGTAACGAACAGATGACCGTTACGTGCGTTTCGGGTTGGCATAACGCAGTCGAACATATCAATGCCGCGACGTACGCCTTCCACCAGATCTTCTGGTTTACCCACACCCATCAGGTATCGTGGTTTATCCGCCGGGATTTGCGGGCAGACATGCTCCAGAATACGGTGCATATCTTCCTTCGGCTCACCCACAGCCAAACCGCCGACAGCGTAGCCATCAAAGCCTATCTCTACCAGACCTTTAACCGAGATATCGCGTAAATCTTCGTAAACGCTGCCCTGGATAATGCCGAACAGCGCATTTTTGTTTTGCAGGGAGTCAAAACGGTCGCGGCTACGCTTCGCCCAACGCAGGGACATCTCCATGGAACGTTTGGCATAGTCCCAGTCCGCCGGGTATGGCGTACATTCGTCGAAGATCATCACGATATCGGAGCCGAGATCGTACTGAATCTCCATAGACTTTTCCGGATCGAGGAAGATTGGATCGCCGTTGATCGGGTTACGGAAGTGTACGCCCTGCTCGGTGATCTTACGGATATCGCCCAGGCTGAAGACCTGGAAACCGCCGGAGTCGGTGAGGATGGGGCCTTTCCACTGCATGAAGTCGTGCAGGTCGCCGTGGAGCTTCATGATCTCCTGGCCTGGACGCAGCCACAGGTGGAAGGTGTTGCCGAGAATAATCTGTGCGCCAGTGGCTTCAACTTCTTCCGGCGTCATTCCTTTTACGGTGCCGTACGTGCCCACAGGCATAAACGCGGGGGTTTCTACCACGCCGCGATCAAACACCAGGCGACCGCGACGCGCGCGGCCATCGGTGGTATCGAGTTCAAATTTCATTTTTTCTCCGACGTCAGAAAAACAGTCCAACGTTGTAACACGGTGCCGCGGACTTATTCCCCGACACGCTCATTCAAAGCCTGCGGATTGTACGTGATAAACATCGCGTCACCGTAGCTAAAAAAGCGATATTTTTGTTCTACCGCAGACTTGTAGGCGTTCATCGTATGCTGATACCCCGCAAACGCGGAGACCAGCATAATCAGCGTCGATTCAGGCAGATGGAAGTTGGTCACCAGCGCATCAATGACTTTGTACTGATAGCCCGGGTAGATAAAGATCTGCGTATCGCCAAAGAAGGGCTCAATCAGCTCTTTTTTCGCGGCCTGCGCAGCGCTCTCAAGGGAACGTACCGACGTTGTACCGACGGCCACGACGCGGCTACCGCGCGCTTTCGCCGCCAGCACCGCATCAACCACCTCCTGCGGCACTTCGGCATACTCAGAGTGCATGATGTGGTCTTCGATGCTGTCCACGCGCACCGGCTGGAACGTCCCCGCGCCGACGTGCAGCGTCACGAAGGCCATCTCAATACCCTTGGCGCGCAACTTTTCCAGCAGCGGTTCATCAAAGTGCAGGCCCGCCGTTGGCGCCGCCACTGCGCCAGGCTTCTGGCTGTAGACGGTCTGATACAGCTCGCGGTCGGCTTCTTCATCCGGGCGTTCAATGTACGGCGGCAGCGGCATGTGGCCGATGGCGTTGAGGATATCCAGCACCGTGCGCTCGTCGTTAAACTCCACCTCGAACAGCGCGTCGTGACGCGCGGTCATGGTCGCTTTGATGCTCTCGTCATCACCCAGCAGCAGTTCAGCGCCCGGCTTCGGCGCTTTGGATGCGCGAATATGTGCCAGAATACGTTTATCATCGAGCATACGTTCGACCAGCACCTCAATCTTGCCGCCGCTGGCTTTACGGCCAAACAGACGCGCTGGGATCACGCGGGTATTGTTAAAGACCAGTAAATCGCCAGGGTTGAGCTTGTCGAGCAGATCGGTGAAAGTACCGTGCGTCAGCGCGCCCGTTGGCCCGTCCAGTGACAGCAAGCGACAGCTGCTACGCTCAGGCATGGGGTAGTGAGCAATCAGGGATTCAGGTAGTTCAAAGGAGAAATCGGCGACGCGCATGACGTATACTCGTGACTTAAAAACAGGCGGCATAGTCTAGTGCTCACACCCTTTTGCTGCAACAACTAGCCGCCACCGGACGAATAAAACGCATGAATTTTCTCGCTCACCTGCATCTCGCTCACCTCGCGGACAGCTCCCTCTCCGGCAATTTGCTGGCCGATTTCGTACGCGGCAACCCCGCGGAAGATTATTCCCCCGAGGTTATCGACGGGATTTTTATGCACCGCCGCATCGACGTGCTGACCGATAACCTGCCGGAAGTGACGGAAGCCAAAGCCTGGTTCCGCCCCGAAACGCGACGCGTGGCGCCGATCACGCTCGACGTCATGTGGGATCATTTCCTGTCGCGCCACTGGTCCCAGCTGTCGCCTGATATGTCGCTGCCTGAGTTTGTGCGCTACGCCCACGCGCAGGTGTCGATCATTTTGCCGGACTCCCCACCGCGCTTTGTGAATCTGAATAACTATCTGTGGTCTGAACGCTGGCTGGAGCGTTACCGCGAGATGGATTTCATTCAGAACGTGCTCAACGGCATGGCCAGCCGTCGACCGCGTCTGGACGCGCTGCGCGACTCCTGGCACGACCTGGACGAACATTATGACGCGCTGGAAACGCGCTTCTGGCAGTTCTACCCGCGCATGATGGCGCAGGCGAAAAATAAAGAACTGTGATGCCGGTTCGATTGATAGGTAAAAGCTGGTGGAACGATTGTTATCACCTCTTTGTCTTATTCCCGCGCTGCCTCTATACTGGCCCGCGTTGCGTTCCAAATAACCTTAGTATCTACAGGAGAATCATATGGTTCTGGTAACTCGTCCGGCTCCGGATTTTACAGCTGCCGCCGTTCTGGGCAACGGTGAAATCGTTGAAAACTTCAACTTCAAACAGCACACCAACGGTAAAGCGACCGTTCTGTTCTTCTGGCCAATGGACTTCACTTTCGTTTGCCCCTCTGAGCTGATCGCGTTCGACAAACGTTACGAAGAATTCCAGAAGCGTGGCGTGGAAGTGGTTGGCGTCTCCTTCGACTCTGAATTTGTACACAACGCATGGCGTAACACCCCTGTCGAAAACGGCGGCATCGGTGCGGTGAAATACGCGATGGTTGCGGACATCAAACGTGAAATCCAGCAGGCTTACGGTATCGAACATCCGGACGCTGGCGTTGCGCTGCGTGGTTCTTTCCTGATCGACGCGAACGGCATCGTTCGTCACCAGGTTGTGAACGATCTGCCGCTGGGTCGTAACATTGACGAAATGCTGCGCATGGTTGACGCGCTCCAGTTCCACGAAGAGCACGGTGAAGTGTGCCCGGCTCAGTGGGAAAAAGGTAAAGAAGGTATGGCTGCTTCCCCAGACGGCGTAGCTAAATACCTGTCTGAGAACGTATCCAGCCTGTAATCGGCACGGTTTACGAAAAAAACCCGCGACTACGCGGGTTTTTTTATGGCTTATGCTGCGCCGTCTTTTTTTACCTCGCGCCAGATGCGCCATGCCATACCCGCAAGCACCATCACCCCGACGATCAGTACGCCCCAGACCATCAGCGTTTTCATTCTGCTTTCCTGCTCAGCCGCAGACGTCGCGGTTAAACGCGCCTCGCCGCCCAGCGGGACAGGTTCCAGCGTATCCGCCATCGGCAGGGCTGCCAGATCGTAGGTTTTACGCAGTTCGGTCGGGATCAGCATATCCGTCTCCACGCTTGCCGGTTTCGCAGCCCCGTTCCCCCACGCAAGCAGATACGGCCCCTTCCCCTGCGCGTTGAACACCAGATCATAGCGCACGCGTTGCCCGATCACGCCCGGCAGGTTCTCTGGCAAACGCGCATTGAAGGTCTTGATTTTTACCGCCTCGACCAGCCCGCCCGGGAGCGGAACAGGTTCAGACGTTTTGCCGCCGAGCTGGTAGATCACCTCTTTTTTCAGCGTATGCCACCGATCCTTGTCCGCCCCCCGCCAGGCTATTTCTGCCGGGAGAACGCCGTCGCCATTCAGCATGAAGGCGATCGCACTCAGAGGCTGCGGATGCGTCCAGCGCCACACGGCTTCGCTATCGGATAGCCGCTCCCCCTCTCCCGCCAGGCTAATGTGCTCTGATTCCGGCTGCGCAGGAGCGTTAATCGCGTTGACGCCGGTTAACGTCAGGGCTGAACGCCCCGTGTTCAGCACCAGCAGCAGATAGCGATTCGCCTCAGGAGATAACACCAGATCGGTATCGATGCGGTCGAGCTTCAGGCGATCCTGTCCACTCATCACGTCCAGCAGGGGCATCTCTTCGCGCAGGGTATACCAGTTTTTTAGATCCTCGCTGTAATAGACCGATGCCGTCCCCTGCCACGAGCCCTGCGGCGTGTCCCAGAAAAGCTGGAGCTGAGAGAGCGGAACCTCCGTCGCGTTTTCCGGCAGGGTCAGCAGATAATGCTGTCCGGCAGCCGCCGCGTGTTGCCCTTCCAGCACAATCTCCACGCCGTTTCTGGCACGTAACATAATTTTATCGCCACTGCCCTCTTCCCCGCCCGTCGAGGCGTTAAGCGCAAAGAGGCGCAGCGCCGTGGTGGTCGGTGCCGGCTGCGGACGCGTCGTGGTAACCAGGCTGAACGGTACCGGCTCGCCCGACTGATTAAACACGCGCACGTCGCGCAGATCGGGCGATGTGCTCTGCTGATAAACCGCCAGCGGCAGCATGACCCGATACCACGGCGAAGAGGCAGAGGTATCAAGGGACAGGCCATAGGCATAATCCCGCGGGGATTCCACCGGCGCGCCCTCGCTGAATGCCGGACCGGCCACGGCCAGCAGTGCCGCACAAACAACCGCATTCATCCATTTCATTTTTCTTCTCCTGCTTTAGGCGGTAGCGGCGAGAAATAGCCCACAATCAGGACCAGGATCGCCACGCCAATAAACGCGACAGCACGCGCCAGGCCGCCACCGCCCGCGCTGTCCACCAGCATCAGTTTGAGCATGACCACCCCCAGCAGCACCGCACCGCCAAGCCACTGCTGACGGGAGGCCTGACGGGTGGCGCGGATCATGACCACCAGCGCGCAGAACATCCAGAACAGGGCAAAGGTGGTCTGGATAAGCCGCGAATGCCACAGCGACTCCATATTCCAGGCCACCTCGCCGTACCACGCCAGCGCGCGCAGCAGCGCGCCGTTTAGCCACCAGAAGCCAAGCGCCATCAGCACAACGGCGGGCCACGGTCGGGACTGAGCAAGCGATGCCGGATAGTGGCGATCCACTGCCCGATAAAACACCACCAGCCCCAGCAGCGCGAACGCCGCCCCTTCCTCAAGCGGGTTCACCAGCGGCAGCCAGGTCTGTCGATAGACTACCCCGTCCTGGAAATTAGTCACGACCAGCAATACCACCAGCGCCACAACCACAGGGATCACGGCAAGGCAGGCGTAGAGCGCAGGCCATACCCGGAACGGCCACCCGCGACGCCGTACGGCCGCGGAGAGTGCCATAATCACCCCACCGCCGACAGCCATCGCAATGCCGCTTCCCCAGGCCGCCATGCCCCATGGCAGGGAGCGGGCAAACCAGTAAAGCTCGGCGGCCATGGCGAGTAAAATCATCCACAACAGCGACAGATGCAGCCCCATTGCGATGCGCGGAAGAAGTTTATCTTCGTCGCGCCGCAGCATCATCAGGGCGGCAGGCAGCGCAATAGCCCAGGCCAGATTTGCCCAGCCGGCTGCCAGGATCTGCTGTTGCCAGACCTGATAAAGCACCATCAGCAGCATCACCGGCCACAGCAGCCATTTGCTGGCATCCAGCTCCCGCCATGCCAGACGAGCGGCAGCCTGCCGCCATCCCCAGGCCGACACCGCCGTCAGCGCCAGCACGCCCGCAAGAACCGATAATTCTGTCTTGAGGATCAGTTGCGACGCACCCAGTTGCGCCACTAACCAGAACAGCAGCCCACCGACCAGCAGCGCCCAACTGCCCGACAGCACGATTTTCTGCCACAGCCAGGCCGCAGCCAGCCAGCAAAGACTGAGCACTGCGAAAATAAGCAGCAGGCTCAGGGAGGTGACGCCGTCCATCTGCGCCCATATCGCGCTGCCGAGCGCCAGCACCAGCAGCGCCGTCCCGCTATAGCTCATACGCCGCTGCTGCTGTTGCACGCCCAGCCAGAGGATACCCAGCCCCTCCAGCGCCCAGGCCATCGCCGTCCAGCGCGCCGAAAGCGCCAGCGGAATGGCAAGCGTGGCAAACCCGCCGCCAATCGCCAGCGCCGCCATAATCAGTGGTCGCCCAATGGAGGGGTAACGTCGCAGCGCGAGGAACGCCAGTGAGAGATAAAACGCACCATAACCCAGCGCGCTGAGCGCCGGGCCGTACGTCCAGTGCGACGTCATGCCGTACTGCATCCCAAAACCAATCAGCGGCGGGGCAAACAGCAGTACGCCGTCAATAATCTGTTTACCTTTTTCCTGCGCCCGCAGCGACAGCGCTACGCTAAACACGCCAAAAATAAGCGTATTGGCAATCAGGAACAGCTGACAGATAACATAGTTTTCAGGCTGGTAGTCGCTCAGCCCCCACACTCCGCCAACGCCAAACGTGAAGAGCAGCCCGAGCAGGTTGAGCTCGCGCCAGTGCTGCCAGATGCTGATGACGAGAATGCCGATGGAGAGCAGAAGATAGAAGGAGAACAGCGCCACAAAGCTACCGCCCCCGGTAGACAGGAGCAGCGGCGCAAGATATCCGCCCAGGCTCGCCAGCATGGCAAGGCTCAGCGCCTTTTGCAGCACGGCCAGCCCGACGCTCGCCGCGCAAATCACCACCAGCAGCGCAAACGCCAGCGTCATCGGCAGCATCTGCCACAGCCGGAATGCGCCAAAGACGGTCAGGTAAAGCACGCCGGTCGCCCCGCCCTGGAGGATCAGCGCGTAGATCCGCTGCCTGTGCCGCAGCCGCCATCCAACGGCCAGCAGAACCATGGCAAACAGCGCCGTGGCGGCAAGACGCAGCTCAAGCGGAAACAGTGAATGTTCAACGGTATAGCGCAGCAGGAAAGAGAGGCCGAGGAAGAGCAGTACAATCCCCAGTTTTGCCAGCGGATTGCCCTGCATAAACCAGCGCGTCAGCGAGGACAGGATGCCGCCAAAGGCGGAAGGCCGTTTTGCCGCCGGGACAGGCGCAGGTTCTGCTTCAGTGACGGGCGGTTCGGGACGCCAGGGATCGACAGGTGCGTTAACGGCCTCTGGCACCGGCGCTGGTGTCTCCACTGGCGCGGCGGTCTGCACCGGCTCCGGCGCTTTCTCAGCTACACCGTGCTGCTCAAGCGCCTCAATGCGCTGGCGAAGCCGGGCGATCTCCTGCCGCGCCGCCGTGCTTCGATTAAAGCCTATCACCGCAAGCACGGGGGCCACGACCAGCGCAAAAACCAGGAACAAACAGCCAAGGATGTAAAGCTCGTCCATGTTTCCACCTTCACCGTAAAAGATCCGTTAAGATTGACACAAATAGTTGCATTTGCGCCATCTAAAAGGTGAAAACCATGCTGCCTGCGCTTAGCTGCCGAACCAGACCGTAGCGGAGATCGCCGGCAGCGTGAGCACGCTCTCCTGTAACGTCGCTTTCCCCTCTTTGCTCTTCCACGTTTTACCGGCCAGCAGCGGTGAATCTTCCAGCACCACTTCACACGCCTCACCCCGGTTGATCGCCACCAGCACGCGCTGCTGGTTGTAGACGCGGACAAACACCACCACATTATCTTGGGCGTACATCACCTGACAGCCCCCGTAGCGCAGGGCCTGGCTCTGCTTGCGTAGTGTCGCCATACGCTGGTACAGGCTGAACAGATCCTGATCCTGCTTTTCAGGCTCCCATGGGAAGGTTTTGCGGCAGAACGGATCGTTGTTACCGTCCAGCCCCACTTCATCTCCGTAATAGATGCACGGCACGCCCGGCCAGGTGAAAAGCCAGGTCACCGCCAGCGGCAGACGCGCCACATCTTTACCCAGCAGCGATTTAAAGCGCGCGGTATCGTGGCTGTCGAGCTGGTTAAACATCCGAAGCTGCTGCTGATGAGACAGGCCAGCGCGATAGTTCTCCATCCACGCCATGCAGGTTTCGGCGTCAATATGCTGCGGATCGTAAGAGATATCGGTGTTAGCGAGGAAGCCCCACAGCGGGAAGGTGAAGCCGCGATAATTCATCGACGCGTCTTCTGCATCTGCCTGCAACCACTGACGCGCGTCGCCAAAGTGCTCCCCGAAGACGAATGCTTCCGACCGGGCCGCTTTTGCCGACCGGGTAATGGCGGCGACATGCTGAAGGTTATTCCGCGCCCCGCCTGCTTCACCCAGCATATGCACCACGTCCAGCCGCCAGCCGTCCATATTCCACGGCGCTTTCAGCCAGTGGCGCACGATGCTGTCTTCGCCGCCGTAGATTTCATTCACAAGCGTTGACGACTGGAAATCGAGCTTCGGCAGACTCGGGTAGCCCAGCCAGTCCAGGGCGCGTCCATTCTCGTCAAAACTGTACCAGTCACGTTGGGGGGAATCCGGATTATGGCATGCGCCGCCCATCGACTGATTGTGGCGGTCGAACCACGCATGAGAATCACCGCTGTGATTGAACACGCCATCAAGGATCAGGCGCATACCTTCTTTTTGCGTGTTGTGGCGCAGTCGCAGCAGCGCCTCGTCACCGCCAAACTGCTCGTCAACGTGGCGGTAGTCCTGAGTATCGTATTTGTGAACGCTTGGCGCTTTAAACACCGGGTTCAGGTACAGCGCCGTCACGCCGAGCTTTTTCAGGTACGGCAGTTTTTCGCTGATACCGTCGAGATCGCCGCCGTAAAAGGTCGATCCCCCCGCCTGGGCGGTCAGCGGCTCGTCCCATTTTTTCAGAATGATGTCGTGACCGACCGCATGATGGTAATAAACCTTGTCCTGGTCGGCGGTGCGCTTTTCACTGCGCGCAAAGCGGTCCGGGAAAATCTGGTAAAAGACCTGATCGTTAACCCACTGCGGGCCGTTATCCGGGTGATCCACGGCAAACTGCTCCAGCCTGGCCGGAGGGAAACGGCTGAAGCCCTGCGGGGTAAACCACAGCTGGCGGTTGTTCCACAGCAGCTTGAAGCCGTAGCGGCGACGCGGCTGTCCGCTGCGCAAATCGATATTCGCCCGCCATGCCGTAATACCCGGCTGAGGCTGGCTGCGCACCTTGTGCATTTTCAGCGATGTCTCTTCGTTATCCACTTCGGCGCGCAGGGTCACACGTTCAGGCTGATTTTCCCCTGCCAGCCAGAGCGTAATCACAAGGTTGTCTTTGTTTTGCTTAACAAATGGGGCAACCGGAAGGTGCCAGGCGTTTAACATCACGAATCCCCTTTGATGAAATTGACGTCACCTTGCCACAGGGTGATTAAAGATAGCTCATCGTGTTCGGGATTATTGGGGGAGGAGAACGGAGGAGGAGATTTTTCCAGGGCAAAAGGGAGTGTAGGCCGGGTAAGCGCAGCGCCACCCGGCATTTTTACCTTACTGTGCTTCCGCCAGCTGACGATCGCGGCGACATTTAAACATCCAGCCCACCAGCAGCAGGACGATCCACGCGAAGCCCACGTACAGGGAAATACGGGTATCCGGGTGATAACCAATCAGGCCAATGATGAAGACCAGGAAGATGAGACCGACAATGGTCGTTGGCACGCCGCCCGGCACTTTAAACTTCAGCGCTTTGGCCTCTTCTGGTGACAGGCGGCGACGGAACGCAATCTGCGACAGCAGGATCATGATCCACACCCACACCGTCGCAAAGGTCGCCAGCGACGCAATCACCAGGAAGACGTTCTCCGGCATAATGTAGTTCAGGTAGACCGAGAACAGCAGCGCCACGGTCATGACCAGCACCGTTACCCACGGGGTACCGCGACGCGACGTTTTGGCAAACACCTTCGGCGCACTGCCCTGCTCCGCCATGCCGTGCAGCATACGGCCCACGCCGAACACGTCACTGTTGATGGCCGACAGCGAGGCGGTCAGCACCACAAAGTTGAGAATGCTGGCGGCAAACGCAATGCCCATATGCTGGAAAGTCAGGACAAACGGGCTGCCGTTGGTGCCCACCTGGTTCCACGGGTAGATGGACATAATCACAAACAGCGTGCCCACGTAGAAAACCAGGATACGCATCGGCACCGAGTTGATGGCGCGCGGAATAGACTTCTCCGGATCTTTCGCTTCCCCGGCGGTGATGCCGATAATCTCGATTCCGCCATAGGCGAACATGACCATCTGGAGCGACATGACCATCCCGAGCCAGCCGTTGCTAAAGAAGCCGCCGTTGCTCCACAGGTTGTGAATGCCGGTTGGCTGTCCACCGTTGCCGATACCCCAGATGATAATGCCGAAACCGGCGAGGATCATGATGATAATGGTCGCGACCTTGAAGAAGGAGAACCAGAACTCCAGCTCGCCAAACACCTTCACGCTCATCAGGTTAACGGCGCAGATAATCAGCACCACGCTCAGCACCCAGATCCAGTGCGGCACGGCGGGGAACCAGACCCCCATATAGATACCAAACGCCGTCACATCGGCAATGGCAACAATCAGGATTTCGAAGCAGTAGGTCCAGCCGGTGATAAACCCGGCCAGCGGGCCTAAATTTTCCTGCGCGTAGCGGGAGAAGGAACTGGCAGAGGGGTTGTGAACCGACATTTCGCCAAGGGCGCGCATGATGATATACGCCGCCACGCCGCCGATGATGTAGGCCAGCAGAACGCTTGGACCGGCCATTTTGATGGCATCTGCCGAGCCATAAAAAAGACCGGTACCGATAGCCGAGCCCAGCGCCATAAAGCGGATGTGGCGGGTGCTCAATCCACGTTTAAGTTTGTTAGTGCTTTCCATTAAAATCTTGCCATTCAACACGAAAAAAACAAAAAACCACGGGGCCTTAAGCCCCGTGGTTAAACAATTTGTTGCCGTTGATTAATGGGCGTTGGATGTCACCTGACGCCCTGCCGCACAGTCCCAGATAATCGCCAGAACCAGCGCTACAACGGAAGGCATCAGCCAGGCCAGGCCCTGCTCGGACAGCGGCAGACGCTGTGTCCAGGCTGGCAGGATTTCTGCAAATGCTGATGCTTTGATCCCGTCAAGGATACCAAAAATCAGGCTGATAAACATGGCTGGCGCAATAATTCGCGTGGAGTTATGCCACCACGGACGGGTGAAGCTCAGCACTACCAGCACGATACATGGCGGATAGATCGCCGTCAGCACCGGAATTGAGACCTGAATCAGGTGGCTCAGACCGAGGTTTGACACCGCCATGGAGAAGATGCCGAGGATAAACACCAGCGTGCGGTAAGAAAGCGGCAGATACTGAGCGAAGAACTCCGCGCAGGCGCAGGTCAGACCCACCGCCGTCACCAGACAGGCCAGGAAAATCAGCGCCGCCAGCAGCATGCTGCCTGCACCACCAAAGGTGTGCTGCACGTAAGCATGCAGGATCGCCGCGCCGTTTGCGCTCTGATCGACCAGCGTTGCGCTATCTGAACCCAGGCGGAACAGCGCCAGATACAGCAGCGTCAGGCCGACACCGGCCATCAGGCCAGCCCAGATGGTGTAGCGAGTCAGCAGACGCGCTTCGGTCACCCCGCGGGAACGCGCGGCGTTAACGATAACGATACCAAACACCATCGCGCCAAGCGTATCCATCGTCAGATAGCCGTTCACGAAACCGTTTGAGAACGCCGCGTTCTGGTAGGCGTCCATCGCGGAGCTGATGGGCCCCGCAGGCCAGACGATGGCCGCAACCGCCAGCACAATCAGCGCCACAATTTTCAGCGGTGCCAGGAAGTTACCCACAGTATCCAGCAGTTTGCCCGGATAGAGAGAAACCAGAATCACGATGGCGAAGTAAATGAGGCTGTAAATAAACAGCGGCATCGCGCCGTCACCGGTCAGCGGGGCAATACCCACTTCAAAGGAGACGGTCGCCGTACGCGGGGTTGCGAACAGCGGGCCAACAGCCAGATAGCAGACGGTTGCCAGCAGAACGCCAGCCACTTTGCCAATCGGGGTGCTGAGGCTATCCACACCGCCACCGACTTTCGCCAGCGCGATAACGGTCAGTACCGGCAGGCCCACGGCAGTAAGCAGGAAGCCAAACGCAGCCGTCCAGACGTGTTCACCCGCCTGTAAGCCAACCATTGGAGGAAAAATGATGTTACCTGCGCCAACGAACAGCGCAAATGTCATAAAGCCCAGCGCGATAATGTCACGCGATTTCAAGTGATGGGTCATAAAACCTTACTGCCTGTGGATGTGGTGTTGAATACGTTGAGATTTTCGCCATCCCTGACGGGACGATACAGCGGAAAATTTGCTCAATTTCAGCGGGATATGCTCCCGTCCAGGCGTGGCGAAGAATAGTTTTTCGATTTACCACGCAAATACAGTCGGTCTGACAGTATATGGGGGGCAATTTAAACGCTTATAACGTTTAAAGGCAAGAAGGGATCGTAAAACCAGAACAATATGCCAGCATGGAAATTCAGACCAAAATAATATGCCATGTATAAGAAAAACTCATGGCTAATCATGCGAACAAAAAAGCACCAGCCGTATAATATTCACTCGCGTTTCGCTTGACTGCAAAGCAAACGGGCCAGCAATCGCTGGCCCGTGGAAAGGTAGCCTGACACACACGCTGTCAGGCACTTTTTTTGGCAATTAATCGTTCCGGGATCACGAAGCTAAAGCGCGTGCCCTTACCCAGGGTGCTTTCGATATTGAGCCGGCTTTCGTGGTGGCTGACGGCATGCTTCACAATTGCCAGCCCCAGTCCGCTCCCGCCGGTCTGCCGCGAGCGCGCCTTATCCACCCGGTAGAACCGTTCGGTGAGACGCGGGAGGTGTTCAGGCCCAATCCCCGGCCCGTTGTCCTCGACGCTAAACTCAGCCCCTGCCGGAGTATGCTGCCACCGCACCGCGATATGCGTCCCTGTCGGGGTATGATTCACGGCGTTATAGACCAGGTTTGAGATAGCGCTTCGCAGCTCATCTTCACTGCCGAGCACTTTCAGCGTGTTATCAACATCAAAACTCAGGGTGTGTTGATTATGGCTCAGCGTTTGGGCTTCGCGCTCCACCACTCGCAGCATCATCGGCACATCAATGATGTCGTTTAGCGCCAGCGACGGGGCAGCCTCAATTTTTGAAAGCGTTAGTAGCTGTTTGACCAGCCCTTCCATGCGGAACGTCTGTTCCCGCATGGTATGCAGCGCTTTCTCACGCGGCGCCCCCTCAAGCGTTTGCTCCTGCATCATCTCCAGATAGCCCTGAAGCACCGTCAACGGCGTACGCAGCTCGTGGCTGACGTTGGCAAAGAAGTTACGTCTTGCGCCCTCAAGCTGATGCATCTGGGTGACATCCCGCGCCACCATCAGCCACTGCCGATCGCTGTAGGGCATCACGCGAATTTCAAGATGGCGACCGTTATTGAGCTTCAGATTGTGCGGACGACTAAAATCACGCGTTTTCAGATACAGCGTGAACTCGGGATAGCGCAGAAGGTTGAGGATGTTCTGACCGTTATCATCCGGCCAGCGCAGGCCCAGCAGCTGCTGTGCGAGGCCATTGCACCAGAAGATGGTCCCTTCTTCCGTCGTCAGGATCACTGCGTCCGGCAGCGACTCCGCGCCGCTGCGAAAGCGTTTTATCAGGCTTCCCAGCTCACGACGGCGCTTTTTATTACGCATCTGCATCTGGTGCAGGCCGTAGAGTAGCGGTTCCCAGCTCCCGCTTCCCGGCGGGGGTGTCATACTTCTGTCGACCCACAGCCACCAGGAAAGACGCAGTAAATTCCAGAAATGCCAGACGAGCAACCCCGTCACGGCCACCAGTAAAAACCACGGCAGATAGCCAAAAATAGCCCCCAGAATGAGGGCCGGAATACAGCATAAGATCAGTTCAAAGACGAGCCTTTTCCATGACAGACGTTCCAGCACGCGTCACACTCCTGTCATTGTTCAGAAACGGGTCGAGAAGCGATAACCCGTGCCGCGGACCGTCTGTACCATGCGATCGTGGCCGCTCAGTTCCAGTGCTTTACGCAGGCGGCGAATATGGACGTCAACCGTTCGGTCTTCGACATAGACGTTAGTTCCCCAGACGTTATTCAGCAACTGTTCGCGGCTGTAAACGCGCTCCGGGTGGGTCATAAAGAAGTGCAGGAGTTTAAATTCGGTGGGGCCCATATCGAGGGGATTTTCACCGGTCATGACCCGGTGTGAGGTAGGATCCAGGCTCAGGCCCTGCATCTCAATCACCTCTTCCACCGCCATCGGTGAAATACGGCGCATCACGGCTTTGATACGCGCCACCAGCTCTTTCGGGGAGAACGGTTTGGTGATGTAATCGTCCGCGCCGGTTTCCAGACCGCGCACGCGATCCTCTTCCTCACCGCGCGCCGTCAGCATCACCACCGGGATATCGCGGGTCATCGCCTCGCGTTTGATATGCTTGATAAACTGCAATCCGGAACCGCCAGGCAGCATCCAGTCCAGCAGGATCAGATCGGGCCAGGGTTCATTCAGCTGGTTCACCGCGCTGTCATAATCTTCCGCTTCAACCGGCTGGAAGCCATTTTGTTCAAGCACGAAGCACACCATTTCACGGATCGGAGCTTCATCTTCTACGACCAGAATACGTCTCGCCATACTTTGCCCTGTCTTATCGTATTTAAGTTACAAGTCTGTAATGCGGCGTCATTATGCGTCAGATTTATGACAGATTTATGAAAAACATTACCACGATAAATAGCAAACTGTTGTTTTATTACAGCGGTTATTTTCCGTTCCCCGAACGTTTATAATCCTGCTTTCTTATTATTGCCACGGATCTCTTATGCGCATACTTCACACCTCAGACTGGCACCTGGGTCAAAATTTTTACAGCAAAAGCCGCGCCGCGGAACATGAAGCGTTCCTGAACTGGCTGCTGGAGACGGCTCAGGCTCACGAGGTGGACGCAATTATTGTGGCGGGCGACATTTTTGATACCGGATCGCCGCCGAGCTATGCGCGTGAGCTGTACAACCGTTTTGTGGTCAACCTCCAGCAAACCGGTTGTCACCTGGTGATTGTCGCCGGAAACCATGACTCGGTCGCGACGCTGAATGAATCCCGCGATATTCTGGCGTTCCTCAATACCACCGTGGTGGCCAGCGCCGGACACGCGCCGCAGATCCTGAAAAAACGTGACGGCACGCCGGGCGCAGTGCTATGCCCAATTCCGTTTTTACGCCCGCGCGATATCGTGCAAAGCCAGGCAGGCCTGTCCGGGAGCGAAAAACAGCAGCATCTGTTGCAGGCCATCACCCGCTATTATCACCAGCAGCATACGGAAGCCTGCGCCCTGCGCGGCGAACAGGCCATTCCGATCGTTGCCACCGGGCACCTCACCACCGTCGGGGCCAGTAAGAGTGATGCGGTGCGCGAGATTTATATCGGTACGCTGGACGCGTTTCCAGCGCAAAACTTTCCTCCCGCCGACTACATTGCCCTCGGGCATATTCACCGGGCCCAGATCGTCGGCGGCTGCGAGCATATTCGCTACTGCGGCTCGCCCATTTCCCTCAGTTTTGACGAAACGGGCAAAGCCAAATCCGTGCATCTGGTGAGCTTCACCGAAGGCAAACTTAGCGCCGTTGAGACGCTTGAGGTGCCGGTCACCCAGCCGCTGGCAGTGCTGAAAGGCGATCTGGCCGCCATTACCGCTCAGCTTGAGCAGTGGCGCGGCGCAGTGCTTAATCCCCCCGTCTGGCTCGATATCGAAATCACCACCGATGACTACCTGTACGATATGCAGCGTAAAATTCAGACGCTGACGGAAGACCTTCCCGTGGAGGTGCTGCTGGTACGTCGCAGCCGCGAGCAGCGCGAGAAAATTCTGCTGAACGCCCAGCGTGAAACGCTTAGCGAACTTCGGGTTGAAGAGGTGTTCGCGCGGCGGCTTGCGCATGAAGAAGTGGACGAGGCCAGGCGCACCAGGCTTAACGAGCTGTTTGCCCATACCTTGCATTCCCTCAATGACGAGGACGAAAACGCATGAAAATTCTGAGCCTGCGTCTGAAAAATCTGAATTCGCTAAAGGGTGAGTGGAAAATCGATTTCACCGCGGAGCCTTTCGCCAGCAATGGGCTGTTTGCCATCACCGGCGCAACCGGCGCGGGTAAAACCACGCTGCTGGATGCCATCTGCCTGGCGCTTTACCACGAAACACCGCGTCTTAATAAGGTCTCTCAGGCACAAAACGACCTGATGACGCGCGATACCGCCGAATGCCTGGCTGAAGTGGAATTTGAGGTCAAAGGCGTTGCTTATCGCGCTTTCTGGAGCCAGAACCGCGCCCGCAACCAGCCAGACGGGAACTTACAGGCACCGCGCGTTGAGCTGGCCCGCTGCGAAGACGGCAAAATTCTGGCCGATAAAGTCACGGATAAGCTGGAACAAACCGCCGCACTCACCGGGCTGGACTATGGTCGCTTTACCCGCTCGATGTTGCTCTCACAGGGGCAGTTTGCCGCCTTCCTGAATGCTAAACCGAGCGATCGCGCAGAGCTGCTGGAAGAACTGACCGGCACGGAAATTTACGGCCAGATTTCCGCCATGGTTTTTGAAAAACACAAAGCGGCACGCTACGCGCTGGAGATGTGCGAAGCGCAGGCCGCAGGCGTTGTGCTGCTGAGCGAGGAACAGCAGCAGCACTTGCAGCAAAGTTTGCAGGCACTTACTGATGAAGAAAAAATCCTGCTGGCACAGCAGCAGAGCCAACAGAAAGATTTTCAGTGGCTTACGCGTAACGACGAGCTGATACGTGAGCAGCAACGCGCAGCCGCTTCGCAGCAGCAGGCGCAACAGGCTCTGACGGACGCCGCGCCGCAACTGGCGAAGCTCCAGCTGGCACAGCCCGCCGCCCAGCTACGTCCGCTGTGGGAGTATCAGCAGGAGCAGACCACCCGCCTGGCGCAGACAACAGCGCGAATTGTTGAAGTAAATACTCGCTTACTCGACAGAGCGGCGCAGCGCTCGCGTATTCGCAACGGTGCGCTGCGCAACCGTGAACAGTTGCAGACAGAACACACGGTACTGACGCAGTGGCTAACCGAACACGATCGTTTCCGTCAGTGGGGGCAGGAAATTGCCGGCTGGCGGGCGCATTTTACGCAACTGAGTCGCGATAAAAATCAGCTTGTGGCCCAGTCAGCGCGTATGGCTGAGCTTCGTCAGAAACTGGCTGAGATGCCGGAGAGTACGCTGACGCTGACGGCTGAGGATCTCGCGACGGCAATGGAGCAACAGGCACAATCGCGGGCGCTCCGCCAGCGTCTGACTGCGCTTCACGCTCGCTATCAGCCGCTGCAAAAACGGCTGCGCCATAATGCGGAAAGCGTGCAAAAAGCGCAGGCTGAGCAGGCTAAGCTCAATGAAACGCTGATCCTGCGGCGTCAGCAGTTCAAAGAGAAAAATCAGCACTATGCCGACCTGAAAGCGCTCTGTGAGCGTGAGGCGACAATCAAGGATCTTGAGAACTATCGTGCACAGCTCGAAGCGGGTAAACCTTGCCCGCTCTGCGGTTCAAGCGAACATCCGGCAGTTGTGCAGTATCAGGCGCTTGAACTGACCGACAATCAGCGCCGCCGCGACGCGCTGGAGAAAGAGGTTGCCGCGCTAAAAGAGGAAGGATTGCTGGTGCTCGGGCAGGTGAATGCGCTCACCCAACAGATCCAGCGCGAGACAGAGGAAGTACAGGCCCTCTCTCAGGAAGAGCAAGCACTCACTAAAGAGTGGCTGGAGGTCTGCGCCTCCCTGAACATAGCGCTGAATATTCAGGATGATATTGCCCCCTGGATGAGTGAACAGGAGCAGTATGAACGCCAGCTGTATCAGCTTAGCCAGCGTCTGACGCTGCAAAACCAGCTCAATGAACAGGAAGATCAGGCGCGCCAGTACCAGCAGCAGCTGACGGCGACGCGTCAGGCGCTGGCGGCCTCGTTACAATCGCTGTCGCTTAGCGTGCCCGATGAAGGGGCCGAAAGCGCCTGGCTGAGCGCACGCGAAGCTGAATATACCCGCTGGCAGGAAAAACAGGCCCAGCACGGTACGATTCAGGAAGGTATTAACGCCCTGATGCCCATTCTGGAGACGCTGCCGGATTCTGATGACGCAGAAGCCGACGCGGTTATCCCTGAGAACTGGCGCGGCATCCATGACGAATGCGTGTCGCTACAAAGCCAGTTCACCACCCTACAACAGCAGGAGACGCTTGAGCGTGAACGGCTTCAGCAGTCGCAGGCTCAGTTCAGCGCCGCGCTGACCGCAAGCTGCTTTGCCAGTCAGGAGGCTTTTCTCTCCGCCCTGCTGGATGAAGCGTCGATCCGCCAGCTTGAACAACAAAAGCAGACGCTGGAGAACCAGCTCCAGCAGGCCACGGCGCTCTCCGTACAGGCAAACCAGCAGCTTCAGGCGCATCAGGCACAGCGCCCGGAGGGGCTGGAAACCGACGCCGCAACCCTTCAGGCGCAGTTACACCAGCTGGCGCAACAGCTTCGTGAAAACACCACGCGTCAGGGGGAGATCCGCCAGCAGCTCAAACAGGACGCCGATAACCGTCTGCACCAGCAGGCGCTTATGCAGCAGATTGAGGAGGCGGCGCGTCAGGCTGACGACTGGGGCTATCTCAATGCGCTGATAGGCTCCAGCACCGGCGATAAATTCCGTAAATTCGCCCAGGGGCTGACGCTGGATAATCTGGTGTGGCTTGCCAACCAGCAGCTCAACCGTCTGCATGGCCGCTATCTGCTTCAGCGTAAAGCCAGCGACGCGCTGGAGCTGGAGGTGGTTGATACCTGGCAGGCCGATGCGGTACGCGATACCCGTACCCTGTCCGGCGGGGAAAGTTTCCTCGTCAGTCTGGCGCTGGCTTTAGCGCTTTCCGATCTGGTCAGTCACAAAACGCGCATTGACTCGCTTTTCCTGGATGAAGGGTTCGGCACGCTCGACAGCGAAACGCTGGACACCGCGCTGGATGCGCTCGACGCGCTGAACGCCACCGGGAAAACCATTGGCGTGATCAGCCACGTAGAGGCAATGAAAGAACGTATTCCGGTGCAGATCAAAGTGAAGAAGATAAACGGGCTGGGGTATAGCAGGCTGGACAGGGAGTTTGCGGTGCAGTAAATGGGGGATGTTGCCCTCACCCTGGCCCTCTCTCTGTGGGAGAGGGTACAAACATCAAAAACGGCAACGCAAGTTGCCGTTTTGCGTTTATTCCGGCCAGAGCCACGCCGCGCCGCGCACACCGCTGGAATCTCCATGGACGGCTTTGCGGATCGGCGTTTCGCATTCGCCCCCAAATACCCACTGTTTCACCAGCGTTGGCACCGTCGCGTACAGCCGGTCAACGTTGCTCATGCCGCCGCCCAGCACAATCACGTCCGGATCGAGGATATTGATCACATGCGCCAGTGATTTAGCCAACCGCATTTCGTAGCGGCTGAGCGCCAGTTCAGCCACCGGATCCTGCTCCTCAACCAGACGCATAATCTCGTTGCCTTTCAGCGGCTGGCCGCTCAGACGATGATAATCGGTGGCAAACCCCGTGCCGGAAATAAAGGTCTCAATACAGCCCTGCTTGCCACAGTAGCACGGCACCTCGGCACGGTATTTGAGTTCATCTTCGTCCATCCACGGTAACGGGTTGTGCCCCCACTCACCCGCGGTGCCGTTGCCGCCAATATGCGAGCGCCCACCGAAGGCCACGCCCGCCCCGCAGCCGGTACCGATAATGACCGCAAATACGGTCTGCGCGCCAGCCGCTGCGCCATCTACGGCCTCAGAGACCGCCAGGCAGTTAGCGTCATTTGCCAGACGCACTTCCCGGTTCAGACGCTGGCTTAAGTCTTTATCAAGGGGCTGACCGTTGAGCCAGGTAGAGTTGGCATTTTTCACCACGCCGGTATACGGCGAAATGGAGCCGGGGATCCCCATCCCGACCGTGCCCGTCTCGCCCGTTGCCTGCTCTGCCATATCGACCAGACGGGCAATCGTCTCTATGGTCTGGTGATAATCATCGCGCGGCGTAGGCAGACGGTGGCGAAACAGTTGCTCCCCCTGCTCGCTCAACGCAATAACTTCTGTTTTGGTGCCGCCCAAATCAATCCCAATACGCACAAGACACTCCTCATTATTTTGATTATCAACAGAGTAGAAGCCCACTTCCCGATTAGCAATGCAAGCGATGCGACAATTCGTTATCATGCCCGCTGATTTAACGACAAGGCCGTGGAAATTATCATGCTGTGGTTCAAAAATTTGATGGTTTACCGTCTCAGCCGCGACGTTTCGCTGCGTGCAGAAGAGATGGAAAAACAGTTAGCCGCTTACTCCTTTACCCCTTGCGGTAGCCAGGATATGGCAAAAACCGGCTGGGTTCCGCCAATGGGTTCTCAAAGCGATGCGCTGACCCACGCCAGCAGCACGGGGCAAATCATCGTTTGCGCCCGCAAAGAAGAGAAGATCCTGCCGACGCCTGTGGTGAAGCAGGCGCTCGAAGCGAAGATCTTCAAGCTGGAAGCTGAACAGGGCCGTAAGCTTAAAAAAACCGAAAAAGATTCACTGAAGGATGAAGTGCTGCACTCGCTGCTGCCGCGCGCCTTTAGCCGCTTTAGCCAGACCATGATGTGGATCGACACCGTGAACGGGCTGATCATGGTCGACTGCGCCAGCGCCAAAAAAGCGGAAGATACGCTGGCGCTGCTGCGTAAGAGCCTTGGCTCATTACCGGTGGTACCGCTGGCACTGGAGACGCCGATTGAGCTGACCCTGACTGAGTGGGTGCGCAGCGGGACTGCCGCGCAGGGCTTCCAGATCCTTGATGAAGCAGAGCTGAAAGCGCTGCTGGAAGATGGCGGCGTGATCCGCGCGAAGAAACAGGATCTGGTGAGCGACGAGATCGCCGTGCACATTGAAGCGGGCAAAGTGGTGACTAAACTGGCACTCGACTGGCAGCAGCGCATTCAGTTTGTGATGTGTGATGACGGCTCCGTGAAGCGCCTTAAATTCTGCGATGAACTGCGCGATCAGAACGAAGATATCGACCGCGAAGATTATGCTCAGCGCTTTGACGCAGACTTTATCCTGATGACCGGCGAGCTGGCGGCGCTGATCCAGAACCTGGTGGAAGGTCTCGGCGGCGAAGCGCAGCGTTGACAGGCAAAACGTAGGCCGGGTAAGCGAATGCGCCACCCGGCATGCTTTTATTTCAGATAGCGGCACAGATAAGAGGTTGGCTCTGCAACCTGCAAATGGAACTCGCTGTGGCCCGGCACGTTGAACACCTGCCCGGCACTATAGACTTTCCACTCCGTTTCACCCGGCAGCAGGACGTTCAGCGCACCACTGACCACCGTCATCTCTTCCGCTTCTGCGGTGCCAAAGGTGTATTCCCCTTCCGCCATGACGCCGACACTGGCGCGGCCAGTGCTGCTGCTGGTAAAACCAATGGATTTCACTTTACCGGAAAAGTATTCGTTACTTTGAAGCATGAACTGGCCCTTATATTTATAGAGAAAAATCCACTATAGGGGCCATGCTCATGACCTGTCACGCAAAATCATTACACCAGCAATTCTGACGCCAGACGCGCCATCAGGACGTTAGAGAGCAGCACCGGAACATCCAGCGCCTTTTGCAGTAAATCACGATGCCGTTGATGGAAGCCCAGGCAGTCGAGCATCAGGACATCCGCCCCTCTGTCGATCAACTCCTGCCCGGCCGCAATTAGCTTCGCTTCGCTGTCCCAGAACGGGTTAGCCAGCGCGTACAGCGGGGTGTGCTCCAGCGCGGCCCACTTCACCGTCTGGTTATCCAGCAGTTCTTCTACGGGAACGATAACGCCCACCTGATGACCATCAACAATTGACGCCACCAGCGGGGGGATAATCCGCATCGGTTCGAGCAGAATGGCATTACGCGCGCTGAGTCCTTTAACGGGTGCTGTGCTCATCAGCAAAATGACGTCATAGTCCTGATTGTCGAGCACTTCGATCACACCCTGTAGCGCGCGCTCAATTTTCTGGCGTGACACGTGCGCCAGTTTACCGTCACTGAGTAACGTTGCCAGGGGATCTTCCCCCTCCCCGACTGCGTAGTCTTCCATGACCTCTTCCCGACTCAGCTTCCCTAACAGACTGAGATGCGTAATTTGTTGTTCAGAGACATGCTCGGTTAAGAGCGGTAATACTTCGCTTACAGGGACCACACCAATCGTGAGGATCGCCAACGTCGCCTTCATTTTGATCGCCTTCCGTTACTACCACTACTGCCACACAGGTACAGGCTCACTACGCTGCACTGTTCATTTATTCAACAAAACAGCACCAAGCGTAGCAGGGGATCTCTACACCGTAATGTAAAGATCGACTGGCCTTTCCAAATCTACCTGTAATAACTAAATATTAACTGCTGCTTAACATCAGCGATAAGTTAAAAGTGTGATTCAGGCACGGTTGTAACGAATTCGGATTCTTGTCAGGACTTCTCGGGATCCTCATAGCGCCGTTTCGCATCCAGCGCTTCCTGTTCGGTTTCATGTTCGCTGATCAGCGAATCAGGTTTAGGGTGATCGGCACGCAGCTGGTACCAGGTTACGGTCCGATCGCTATTACCTTTTTCAACGGTAACGATGCGGGCTTCACGTGGATAGGGAGGTCTGGTTGGCATAGCTCATCCTTTTTTTATGTCTGAGCTATGAGTATAGACGGCTGTCAGCTGGCGCAAGCCAAACGCAGGGCGGTAATAATCTGAATCGCAACTTTCTCGGGTGACGCTGACGCATCCACAACGTGGTGTGCCGCCTCGCGGTACAGTGCATCGCGTTCGGCGAGGACCTCGCTGACCTCTTCACTCAGCGGTTTCGCGGTCAGCGCCGGGCGCTGCCCTTCTTCCGGAAACGCCTCCAGCCGCCCCACCAGCGTAGAAACCGGTGCACAGAGGTAGATTACGACACCCTTTTCGCGCATAAACTGGCGGTTATACGGCGCCAGAATAATGCCTCCACCGGTCGCAATCACGGTTGACGGCGCGGTCACCGCTTCCAGCGTGGCCGTTTCGCGCGCACGAAAGCTCTCCCACCCCTCATTCTCCACGATATCGGCGATGGTCTTACCGGCATTCTCCTGGAGCCAGTGGTCAGTATCGATAAACTGACTCTGGCACAGACGCGCCAGCTCCAGACCAACGGTGGTTTTCCCACAGCCGCGAGGGCCAACTAAAAAGATGGGTGGGTTCATAACCAGGTGTTCCCCTTGCTGCCGGATAACTGAAGGCTGTAAAGAAATGATTGCAGAAGATGTTGCGCTAACTTTACTGCAAAGCGGTACGGAATGACAAGCCTGTGGAAGCCACACTGTACCACAAAACAGCCCGGAGGTGGGCTACGCCGGGCGGCGCTTCACTTCCAGCAGCCATTTATCCAGCTCGGCGGCAAACTGCTGGCGATCGCGCTGCGACAGGCTGTCCGGCCCACCGGTTTGCACGCCGCTGGAACGCAGGGTATCCATAAAATCACGCATGGTGAGCTTCTCCCGGATCGTTGCCGGCGAATAGCGTTCTCCGCGCGGGTTAAGCGCCGCGGCCCCCTTCGCCAGCACGTCGGCAGCCAGCGGGATATCCGCGGTGATCACCAGATCTCCTGCGTCACACAGGCGTACTATCTCATTATCTGCCACGTCGAACCCGGCCGGCACGCGCAGAGAACGAATGAACCTGGAGGGCGGCACGCGGATATTCTGGTTCGCCACCAGCGTCATCGGCATCTGCACCCGCTCGGCGGCGCGGAATAAAATCTCTTTAATCACATTCGGACACGCGTCCGCATCAACCCAAATCGCCATAGTGTCTCCCCATTATGATTCTGGCGACTATTGTCGCCTGCATTTCGTTGTTAAGCTATCAATGAGAGATAACAACGCATAATAACGGAGAGACGTGATGGATAAGAAAATCGGGTTTATCGGCTGCGGAAACATGGGTAAAGCTATCCTCGGTGGACTGATAGCCAGCGGCCAGGTGCTGCCGGGGCAGATTTGGGTCTATACCCCATCCCCGGATAAAGTCGCGGCGCTGCGTGATGAGTATGGTATCAACGCCGCCGAAAGCGCGCAGGAAGTGGCTCAGGTGGCGGACATTGTCTTTGGCGCCGTTAAGCCGAATATCATGATTAAAGTCCTGAGCGAGATCACCTCCAGCCTGAACAAAGAGAGCCTGGTGGTGTCGATTGCCGCAGGCGTGACCCTCGACCAGCTCGCCCGCGCGCTGGGGCACGACCGTAAGATTGTTCGCGCCATGCCAAACACCCCGTCGCTGGTAAATGCCGGTATGACCTCCGTTACCCCAAACGCGCTGGTTACTTCTGAAGAGGTGGCGGATGTATTGAACATTTTCCGCTGCTTCGGCGAAGCGGAAGTGATTGCCGAACCGATGATCCACCCGGTTGTCGGCGTGAGCGGTTCTGCCCCGGCGTATGTCTTTATGTTTATCGAAGCCATGGCCGATGCCGCCGTACTTGGCGGTATGCCGCGCGCGCAGGCCTACAAATTTGCGGCGCAGGCGGTGATGGGCTCGGCCAAAATGGTGCTGGAAACGGGTAAACATCCGGGCGAACTGAAAGATATGGTGTGCTCGCCGGGTGGCACAACCATTGAAGCCGTGCGCGTGCTGGAAGAGCGCGGGTTCCGCTCCGCCGTGATCGAGGCGATGGAAAAATGCATGGAAAAATCAGAGAAGCTGAGTAAGTCCTGATGCGTAACGCCGGGCGTCAGGCGGCCACTTCGGTGCGACCCCGTCCGGCATTTTTGGCTTTATAGAGGGCCACGTCCGCGGCCTTTAGCCATTCACGATAGTGCGTGAACTGCGCCCCCCAGGGGGCAACCCCAACGCTGATACACAACCTCGCCATAGGTGCTCCGTGTAGCGGCATGTTGACCAGCCTTTCATGGACGCGCGCCATCGCCGCAATCGCATTGTCGGCAGGCGTGCCGGACATGATCACCGCAAATTCATCTCCCCCGAAGCGGCCAATATAATCGCCTGCGCGCAGGGTCAGCTGAAGCTGGCGCGTGATGGCGACAATCGCTTCATCCCCCACGTCATGCCCCCAGGTGTCGTTGATCGTCTTGAAGTGATCGATATCGATGAGCAGTATCGTCGCCTGTCGATGGCTGCGACGGCAGGCCTCAAATTCGTTACGCAGCAACGTTTCCCAGTGACGGCGATTGAACACGCCGGTCATTCCGTCGCGGGTACTCATCAGCTCAAGCCGACGCTTATGCTCTGCCAGCCGGATCGCCGTGCGGTGGCTGAGCCAGGCAAACAGCATGGGGTAGACCACCAGCACGGGGAGCGTCAGCCACAACGCCAGCGGTTCAGAGGTCAATAGCACAGGAGTACCCGTGGATTGCACGGTGAGCAGGGCAGACAGAGCAAGCAGCGCAAGTCCTGTCAGAAATAAGCGGCATCCCCCCGATCCCATCATGTTCATGCCGATCATCACGATCAGCGCCGCCGTTGGCAGCGCATTGAACCCTATTAAGCCCATCCAGACGCCAGCAATGATGGCATCGATTTTCAGATTAACGATTTCACCGCTGTGGGGGCAGGTCGAACGAAAAGCCAGCTGCCAGGCCAGATGGGGCCAGACAAAGACCCAGCCCACCAATAGCAACCACCAGACGCCAGAAAGAAGCTGACTCACCAGAACGCTGGCAAGCGGAACAAACAGCGCCGCCAGACCAACGATGCGTGCCAGCCGTATTCGCCAGGCAAATCGCAGACCGGAACGGTATGAGTCATCCTGAGAAAGCTGCTGATACCACGCTTCCCGAATGTTCTCGTGATTGTCATAAAACTCATCATTCATCATTTTTGGGAATATTCTGAAACATTTTCCCAAATTATAGAGAGGGGGATAGCGGGGAAAGTATGAAATTTTGGGTGAGCCACAGCCGTGGCTCACCCGTTAGCACTACGCCTGTTTTTTCAGGCACGCGCTCATAAACTTGCTGCGATCGTCGCCTTTCAGCATCTGCTGTGTCGCCTGGGCATTGCACTCGCGCATTTTTTGCTGCTGCGGGGTCAGGCTTTTTTCACCCGGTTTGGTCGTACCATTTTTAAGGCAGCCGCTCATATACGTTTTACGGGCATCCCCTTTCAGACTTTGCGAGGTCGCCTGTTGGTTACAGGTCGTCATGCGCTGCTGCTGGGGCGTTAACGTTTTCTCTTCCGCATGTGCTGAGGCGATCAGACACAGGCCAGAGAGCAGGGTAACCAGTATTGTTGTTTTCATTGCACCATCCTTTATGTGAAGTTCCACGTTAAGTCTGGTTCGTTACGGGAAAAAAACCACCCTGCGGCCATGATTTTCACCGTGATCCAGGGTTATTTCAGTCCCGTCGCAGCGCGTTTATTATTAACCGGTTTCGCAGGAACGGAGGAGGTAATTACGAGCGAGTTTAATGCGGTGAAAAGTGTGCTCTGCTTCATTTTAATTTCCCCATGGTAACAGGGTAAAAATAAAAACAGAGCGACGCCAGGCATCCTGCATGACAATTCTGTGACACGTCATTTCACCTCTGGCCGGTTAACTGCGAGGATGCCTTAAAAGCTTCTTTACGTATTGCTGAAGCAGCTCCGCGTCCTCTGCAGGCACCTGTGAATCAGGGCGAGCTTTTTCCAGCGCGCCTTCAACGTTGTCGATCAACGCCTCCTGCTCTGGTTTTGCCATCTGTCGCAGCAGCGCCGTCACAACGATCTCCAGCGCCTCGACCTGGGCAACCAGCTCTTTCGACTCTTCTTCCTTTTGGGCAAGCTTAACCAACAACTCAGCAATGAGATTTTTCATGGTGCTATGTCCTTATGTGATTTCCCCTGAAATTAACACCCTCACTGAATAATGAAAAGCATGGATTGGTTTTATCTTATGCAAAAGTGACATTGCTGCCAAAAAAGATATTTCAAAGCGCAAGCGAAACGTTTTTCTAAAAGACAGGAGCCGCATTTCGTTATATAAAAATGCGGCCATCATAAGAATTAATAATATATTATCGTGTTTGCCGGGCTGACTTTGCCTCAGCGATTCGCCGGCGACGGCGCAAGGCAAAGGCCAGTTGAATAATATTAAGAAGCACCACCACCGCCGTCGCGGCAAATACCCAGCGGAAACCCGCCATCGCCGAGACCGAGGCGCCAATAAGCGGGCCCGCTACGTTGCCTAAATACATGAACGACTGGTTGTAGCCAAAAATGCGGCCGGTTACCTGGTCACTGGAATATTTCACCAGCAGCGTCTGTACAGCGGGCAGCATAGCACCATCCGCGAAGCCAAGCAGGAAGCGCAACACCCCGAGCTGAAGCGGTGTCGTGACGAACGACATGGCAAAGAAAAGGATCACCGCAATGATGAGCGTCGCCATCAGGATACGCGCCGTACCGATCCTGTCGCCCAGTTTCCCCAGACGCGGAGCGGACATCAGCGCCGACACGCCCGGCACGGCGGCAATCATCCCGCTCAGAAAAGCAATGTTGCTGCTGTCCGGTGCCATCGACTTGATAAACAGCGCCAGAATCGGTCCCACCGAGCCGTTACAGAGCTGGATCACCATCGTTGTCACAAAAAGGCTAATCATCAGGCCAGGATAAGGTAGCGAGGCGAAAACCGCCTTTCCGCTCAGGCGTTCTGATTTGCTGACGACAGGCCGACCGCCCTCTTTAATCAGAAAAAGGGTGACCAGAAAGCTGACCGTTAGCAGGATGGCGGTAATGATAAAGACCGCGCGCAGCCCAACATGGTCAGCCAGGAAGCCGCCGAGCAGGGGGCCGCCAATTACACCGCTAATCTGGGCCGTGGAAAGCGTGCTGAGTGCCCAGCCGCTCCGCTCGCGCGGTACCTGTGAGGCCACCAGCGCCATGGCATTCGGAATGTACCCGGAGGTCAGCCCCATTATCGCCCGCAGAATAAACAGCTGCCAGACGTTGGTGGCGAAGGCCTGGAGCAAAATGGCTATCGCCATCCCCAGCGAGGCGCGGAGCAGCATCAACTTGCGCCCCTTGCGATCCGCAAGGCTGCCCCACATCGGTGACACAATGGCGGACACCAGAAACGTCACGCTGAACGTCAGGCCGGACCACATAGAGAGCGCTTCATGGGAAGTGACCCCCAGCTGCGACACGTAAAGCGGCAGGAAGGGCAATATCTGGCTGATAGCCAGTCCGGTGAAGAAGCAGCCGAACCAGACTGAAATGAGGTTAACTTTCCAGGATTCCATAACAGAAATAGTCTTCATTTTTAGGCGAATTCGCCGACAGATTAGCAAGTTACGCGCAATGACATAGCGCCAGAGATGCGGCCTTGCAGACTTTGGTGTTTTATCTTCCCAGTCATCATATTTGTGAGATAAGTCACAATCTATCCAATTTTCGGCGGAAGATTATGCTTCATCGACATAAGCCATAGCCGCGCATTCCCAGATGGAAATGGTTGGCATGGGCGGCATTGTAGTCCGGCCCCAGACCGTTACCGTAATAGCCGCAGCTTGCCGACAGCAGCGCCTGTAGCCAGGGCTGCGTCTTTTCCGCTTTCCAGCCGTTGAGGACGGTAACACGCTGTCCGTTTGCCAGCCTGAAAGCGCTGATATCCAGCGCATCCGCCGTGGCATGTTCGCTGCGCCGCGCATCCGGGCGGCTGTAGATATTGCGGCAGGCGAAGCTGCCCAGATGTTCAATACGCGTAAGCTCGCTGCCGGTCCAGGTTTTGGTGAGCGGCCGGGCCTGCTGGCTGACAAACAGCGCCGAGCTTAACGCCAGCGGGCAACTGGCAATAAAGCTGCCGTTCAGGCTGACCGGGCCAAAATCGCGCACGCGCACCACGTTACTCAGCGGACACTCACCGGCGCTGTCAGCGACCGCCTGGGTACGGATAAGCTGGCGTTGATTCGCCTGCGCTAACAGGTTTTCGCACGCCTGCGGCGTTAAGCGCCGGAGTTTAAACTGGGTTATTTTTCCAGGCGGATCGTCAAGCGTAAGCGGCACGAAAGGGTTGTAATGCGGCGGCAACCAGCGGTAGCCCACCGTGGCGATCCCGGCAATAACAATAAGAATAAGCAGACCTTTTCCTTTCACGCGCCCCCCTTCAACATCCCTCAAAACATTATGGCAGAAGGCCGCGAAACCCGCCGGGCATCGTGGTATGTTATTGGCTTTTCGTCAGACTGGAAGAGAGTGAGATGGCAAAGCAGCGCGTAGGTATTGTCTTTGGGGGAAAATCATCAGAGCACGAGGTGTCATTGCAATCGGCTAAAAATATCGTTGATGCGATTGATAAAAGCCGTTTTGACGTGCTGCTGCTGGGCATTGATAAACAGGGCCAATGGCATGTTAACGATGCCAGCCAGTATCTGTTAAACGCTGATGATCCGGCGCGCATCGCCCTTAATCCTTCTGATATCAGCGTCGCAACGGTTCCAGGCGTGGCACAGGGACAGCTTATCGATGCCGGGAACGCGCAGGTGCTGGCACAGATTGACGTGGTGTTCCCTATCGTTCACGGCACGCTGGGCGAAGACGGCTCCCTGCAAGGCATGTTGCGGATGGCGAACCTGCCGTTTGTCGGCTCCGATGTGCTGGGTTCTGCCGCCTGCATGGATAAAGACGTCACTAAACGTCTGCTGCGCGACGCCGGTCTGAATATTGCACCGTTCGTCACGCTCACTCGCGCCAACCGCGATAAACACAGCTTCGCGCAGATCCAGGCGCAACTCGGCCTGCCGCTGTTCGTGAAACCGGCGAATCAGGGCTCGTCCGTCGGCGTCAGCAAAGTCACCAGCGAAGCACAGTTTAACGATGCCGTTCGTCTGGCCTTTGAGTTTGACCACAAGGTGGTGGTTGAGCAGGGAATTAACGGGCGCGAAATTGAGTGCGCCGTACTGGGTAACGACTTCCCGCAGGCGAGTACCTGTGGTGAAGTGGTGCTGAATAGCGGCTTCTACTCCTACGACACCAAATATATTGACGACAAAGGTGCCCAGGTTGTGGTTCCCGCCGCGCTCGATCCTGACGTTAACGACAAGATCCGGGCGATCGCCGTTGAAGCCTATCAGGCGCTGGGATGCAGTGGGATGGCGCGCGTCGATGTGTTTCTGACGGCGGATAACGAGGTGGTGATTAACGAAATCAACACCCTGCCGGGCTTTACCAATATCAGCATGTACCCGAAATTGTGGCAGGCCAGCGGAATAAGCTATCCGGAACTGATCACCCGCCTGATTGAACTGGCGCTGGAGCGTCACGCCGCTGACAGCGCCCTGAAAAGCTCTGTTAACTGACGGTTAGTCGGCTTTCTCTGCCGTCGTCTCATCGGGACGACGGCGGATAATGAATCCCGCCAGCCAGAAACTGATTACCCAGGTCACCAGCCCAACCGCATAGGTTTGCCAGCCCTTCGCTTCAAATCCCAGCAGCCCGACAACACCGTTGAGTATAAAGATCAGCCCGATCGCAAAGGCGTAGTAATGCCAGTCACGGCGTAGTTTGGAAGTGAGCTTCATGACAACTCCGGCAGAAAAAAAACTATCCTCTCACAGTTTGATAAAGCCGTCTGTGGCGGATACGTAAATTCTGAAAAGCAGCGTAGTTTCACTTATGTTATCAATTTGTGACGTGATGCAGAAATCGACAATCCAGGAGAAATCCTGAGCCGAATTTCCCACGATTCTGATATTGACAAATGCTATGACCTGTCACACTCACCCTGTACGACGCGTATTAAAACAGAGTGATATTTTCGGGAGGTCTTATGGCAGACTTTACATTGTCGAAACCGATTTTTGGCGGAAAACAACCAAAAACCTCCACGGCGGGGAATATTGCCTATGCCCTGTTTGTTCTGTTTTGTTTCTGGGCAGGAACCCAACTGCTGAACATGCTGGTGCATGCCCCTGGCGTGTATGAGCATCTGATGCAGGTGCAGGATACCGGCCGCCCGCGCGTTGAAATCGGTTTAGGCGTGAGCACCGTATTCGGGCTCATTCCCTTCCTCGCGGGCAGCATGGTTCTGGGCGTGATTGCGCTCGTGCTGCGCTGGCGCAACCGCCACTGATTACAGTCCCATACAGCGAGCCCGACGATCGTCCACGCGTTTTGCGAACCATGCGGTCGTCAGGTTACGCGTGATCTTCGGGCTTTCAAGCTGAATGCCTGGCAGAATGGCTCTGGGTAGTGCCTTTCCACTTTTCTTCTCTGCAAGCGCGAAAACCTGCTTATACAGATCCGTTTTCTCAAACGCCAGGCTGTCACCCTTCTCCAGCTGTCGGCGAATGTCACTGTTGCTCATCTCCAGTTTCGTCGAAATTTTTCGCACTGCCCGTTCGGTGGACCCTGCCTCGCTGCTGCCGTATGCAATGAGATCGCCATCCAAAGCGAGCTTCACACCGCTGGCGCGGCTTACCGCATTCTGGAAGGCTGCATTTCGGCTGGCATACCAGCCCGCGTTAAAGTCGGCAAAACGATACAGCGGTTTATCGTAGTTGGCCGGATAATTCAGCAGGTGATACGTCCCAAACCACAGCCCACCGCGCAGGGAGAAGACTTCCTGACGCACCGTACCGTCGATCTCCCACGGATAGCCGTCGGTATGCTTTTCCGCAAATGCGATGCTTACCTGCATCGGACCGCCGGTATGTACCGGATTCAGCGAGCCAAACAGCTTCTGCCCCATCGGCACCATATTGATGAAATCATCGAAAATGGCGCTGAGCTGCCTCTCGGTTTTCACCGTATCCAGCCGTTCGCTGTAGCTTTTCCCGTTTGGCGAGGTGATTTTAAGGGCGGTATGTACCAGGAAAACCGGGATATGCATCGATTCGGCCCGGCGGTCGATCTCCTTCCAGGCGATTTTGTTCAGGCCAGGCACAACAGGATCTGACTGATACATCGATTCCTGCTGCGCCACCGCCAGCACCGAGCAGATGTTCTCCTCGGTAGGCGCGATCTTCTGACTTTTGAAGGTCGTTGCCAGCGCATCAGCCCACTCACTGCGATCCTTCACGCTGGCGGGCATTTTTTGCCGCACCACGCTCGCCACATCAACGGGCTTCTCCCCTTCTTTGAGCGGGGTAGTCCCTTTCTCGGCACAGCCCGCCAGCACGACGGCGGCGAGTAACGTCAGCGGTAATGCACGTGGTACGGCAAATGGCATAGCAATTCCTTTTTAACCTAATGTATGGGTGACTTCCTGCAAATCCTTATCGTCCAGCTCACGCTCGAAACTGCGTAAACGTTTGTAGATGGACATCAGCTCCACCAGCGTAGTCCAGGAGCTAATCAGGTACTGGAACGAACCGCGAACCTGACCAAAAACGTTGGTGATCTGGGTCATCAGACCGAGTGTAATCGTACCCGCAACGATGGACGGGAACAGCAGGAACAACCCGAAAACGTTATCAACCTGAAGATAAAGGATGCGCGCGATATTGAAATACATGTAATGGAAATAGAGGCGGAAGTAATTACGACGTACGGCGCCAAACAGCTCACGCACGGTAGGCGGTGACGCACGGTTGGGATCGTCTTCACCATACACCAGCTCTTTACGGTAGGCCGCTTCCACGCGCTGGTTTTTAAATTCCAGCCCCGGCAGCTTGATCCCCACCACTGCCAGCAGTCCCGTTCCCATCAGCGACCAGACAATCGCGGCAATGACCAGGCCGTACGGCAGATGGCCGACAATCGGCAGTTCCGGAACGTGGGATGAGAGCGTCACCAGCACCGGCAGGAAGGCGATCAGCGTCATGATGGCATTAATAAAGCTCACGCCCATATCTTCCAGTGTAGAGGCAAAACGCATGGTGTCTTCCTGCACACGCTGTGCGGCACCTTCGATATGACGCAGGTGCTGCCAGTGCGCCATATAGTGTTCGTTCATCGCGGTACGCCAGCGGAACACATAGTGACTGACGAAAAAGTTATTCATCACGCCGATCACCACGGCGATGAGGGCGATGCCGAGGAAGATCCCCACCTCATGGTAGAACTGGTTAATGGTCACTTTATGCGGCGAACTCAGCGCCGTCTGGATCAGATCGTAAAACGGCGCATACCAGGCGTTGACCGCCACGCCCACTTCCACCAGGAACCAGGTGACAAAGATGATTAACGACGTGCCGAGAATCGACCAGTATTGCCAGCGGTGAGGCGAATAGATAAACCAGAACATGGCAAAAAGCCCCACGCAGAGCATGTAATAGGCGTAGAAAAGCAGATAGCTCATGGACCAGAAGCGCGCAGCGCTAATGGGAATGTCGCCCGTTGCCCCCGTAAGACGGGTCAGCCACGCGCCGCCACCGGCCTGCCAGAAAATGACAGCCAGCAGTGCCCAAATAAATGCCGACAGGAAAAAGGGCCCCGGCTTTGGGAAAAAAGACTTAAACATTGTGCTTCCTTCTTGTTGTTATGGCTGTTGCTGTGTTTAACATATCGCCACACGAAACCTTGCCTGGGCCAGCCTCCCGGCTCAGGCAAAAAAGTCAGACCTGCGGGTGAATTATTAGTTCGCTTTCCAGTTTTCAAGAATTGTTTCGGTGCGTTTCACCGAAGGCGGGTTGGCAGGGGCGATGAAGTTACGCCAGACATCGTTATAGTGCGCGATCAGAACCTGGGCATCGGCCGCTGGACGATTGGCCGTGGTGTGGGCATCCTCCGCAACCGTGATGTGGTAGCCCCGGCTGACACCGTTTTTAAAGGTGGCATCGACACAATAATCCGTCGCGCAGCCGCAGATAATAAATTCATCGATCTCCTGTTCGCGCAACAGTGCCTCGAGCGAAGTGTTATAGAAGGCATCGCAAGCGGTCTTCGTGACGTAAAACGCCCCTGCCGGCTGGTTGAGATCGGGCAGCAATGCAAACCCTTCGCTCCCCTCCTCTAGCCCGCCAGCTTCAGTATGCTGTATGAAAATAACGGCCTCAGCAGCCTGGGTAAGCTGATTGATCAGTGAGACACATTTCTCACTCTGATGGCGCGGCGTCTTAAACACCCCATTCTGCATATCAACCACCAAAACCACACGCTTTTCAGACATACCGTTCTCCGCAATAATGAATGTAACTGGTGACTATCATAAGCCCGATGTCACAAAATGGGAGTCTGGCCGTAAGTAAATTGTGCAAATTTACCCACGGTTACGTTTTTCTCGCTATCGTTATGCAAATCGGACGATTGCCCGACGCCGATTAGTAGTATAACTACCCGTAACTCTCCTTATTCACTGGATGGATGCTTTTCGTTGAAACGTTGTCTGCTCTCTTTCGCCGCGCTGTGTGCGGTGAGCCTGTCCACCGCCCAGGCAGCACAGCCTCTGACGGCACCGGTTCTGGCCTCTGACATTGCCGATCGCTATGCGAACCTTATTTATTACGGCAGTGGTGCGACGGGAATGGCGCTGGTCGTGATCGACGGTAACCAGCGGGTGTTTCGCAGCTTCGGTGAAACACGACCGGGAAATAACGTTCGCCCGCAGCTGGATTCCGTTATCCGTGTCGCGTCGATAACCAAGCTGATGACCAGCGAAATGCTGGTGAAATTGCTCGATCAGGGCGTGGTAAAACTCGACGATCCGCTCAGCAAATATGCGCCACCCGGCGCTCGCGTTCCGACATATCAGGGAACGCCGATCAGGCTGGTGAACCTGGCGACCCATACCAGCGCCCTGCCGCGAGAACAGCCCGGTGGCGCTGCGCATCGCCCTGTCTTTGTCTGGCCAACTCGCGAACAACGCTGGAACTACCTGAGCACCGCAACGCTGAAATCGGCCCCGGGTTCTCAGGCTGGCTATTCTAACCTGGCGTTTGATCTGCTGGCCGACGCGTTAGCAACGGCATCAGGTAAGCCTTACCCTCAACTTTTTGAAGAGCAAATCACGCGTCCGCTCGGGATGAAAGATACTACTTACACCCCCTCCCCGGACCAGTGCAAGCGTCTGATGGTGGCGGAAAAAGGGGCCAGCCCGTGTAATAACACGCTGGCAGCCATTGGCAGCGGTGGGGTTTACTCTACGCCTGGCGACATGATGCGCTGGATGCAACAGTTCCTCTCATCGGATTTTTACGCGCGCAGTAATCAGGCCGACCGAATGCAGACGCTCATCTACCAGCGTGCTCAGTTACGTCGCGTCATTGGTATGGATGTTCCCGGTAAAGCCGATGCCCTCGGCATGGGCTGGGTATATATGGCGCCAAAAGATGGTCGCCCGGGTATTATTCAAAAAACCGGTGGGGGTGGCGGATTCATCACCTACATGGCGATGATTCCGCAATCAAACGTGGGCGCTTTTGTGGTGGTCACCCGGTCACCGAACACCCGCTTCGTGAATATGAGTGATGGCGTAAATAACCTTGTAGCCGAGCTGAGCGCCAATAAAGCGCAGGTACTTACGGCCGCTAACTGAGCTTAATAGTCCGTGGGCAAACGGTTGATACTGATCAGTTTGCCCCGGCTCATATTGATGTAGTTCCCCTGACGCAGCGCCGCCAGAACCTCCGCAACCACCGAACGTGATATACGCGTGCTACGCTGAATATGATTCATCACACCAATTTTTGAGCGTAGCGTGTCATCCCACTCGGCCATATTGATTAGCATCGCCCGAATTTGGCTATACGAATTATTTCCGACCAGCTGGATATCACGTTTTCCCAGTAAATGATTTAGCCATGAAAGCCAGCAGAATGCTTCTTGCCAGAGTTGCGCTTCTTGAATAATTTCGCATGCAGTAGAGGCTGGCAAATAAAATCCGGTACAAGGTGTTTGTGCCATCAGGGAATATTCAAGATAGCTGTCATTAATCCATGCACTTAATCCATGAATATAGGGTGCCCGTGCAATACCCACGAGTAATTCATCTGATTTACGGTGAACGACTGTCAGGCCGGATTGTATTACAAATGTCAATGGTTCATCATCATTATTGCCGGTAGTTATAAATTGTTGTGGTTCCGTTTTAAATGGGGTACCGGCGACTTCCAGACACTTTATGAGCCGGCTTAATTCAGAAAGTGGTTTCGCATTAACGTTCATGCATACCTCAAGTCATCTGTATATGTCGGTTCTTTATTATTTTTAAAGCACATAAAAAAGCGGGGGCAAAATCCCCCGCGTTTTTTTCTTACCAGGTATATTTCACACCCAGGTTTGCTCCCCAGTTCTGGTCAACGTCGCCGCCGCCCAGATAAGTCGCATCAGTGTAAGCACTGAAGTTTTTCGTGAAGCTGAACTGAGTACCCAGTCCCACGCGAACCGCAGAGCCTTCCACGCCGTTGTCAATGCTGTCACTGTTGATATCAGCATTGTTGTCGGCATCGTCATACACGTAAGCCAGCTTGAAGTAAGGGGTTAATGCCTGCTCGCCACCGTAGTTGAAGGTATAACCTGCATCCACGCCGAGCTCATAACGCATACTGTCGTAAGACTGGCCATCGATACGCATGTCGTTGCTTAACTGATAGTCATCACCGGACTGGAACAGGCCAGAGATCGCCGCGTAAGGCGTGACGTAGCCAGACAGGTTTGGTTTCCAGTCATAGCCCAGTTTCATCCCGAAACCAACGGCGTCAGTCGTGGTATTACCGTCAACATACTGACCGTTGCTCATGGTAGCAGAGAGGTCGTTGTTGAAGCGGGTGTAGCTCATGGAGCTGTCGAGGAAGATGTCGTTCATGAACTTCGCCGACGCGTAGATCATCGCAGTCTGGCTGTCCTGATCGACCTGACCAGTACGATCGCTGATATCACCCTTCGCGAAACCAGCCGCACCACCGACAATCCACTTCGCGTTATTACCGTCGATCTGAGTATCCAGACCCACCATAATGCCGCTTACGTCCTGATCGTAGCTAACGGTGCCATTATCCGCGTCAAAGTTGCCGCCAAAATAGCTCACCCATGCGCCGCCGTTATCTGCCAGGCCATGACGGCTGTTGGTCAGACGGGTACCCACGGTATCCTGTTGCAGATTCCAGATGTTGGTATTAGCAGAAGGAATGCTCAGCGCCATGTTGGCGTAGTCAGTCAGCTCTTCCTGCTGGAGAACAACGGTGTCACCCTTCTGCTGCGCCTGATAGGTGTATGCACCTAAATCAGCTTTGTTTGCCGCAGTAAAGCTGGCAGCGGTATCCGCGTTATTGTCATAGACGCGAATGATCTCTTTGTTTTTGTAGTCAGCTACGGAGCCTGCACTGGTCGCATCGTCGATGCGCACTTTATAGTTACCGGCAACGTCACCGTTCACCGCCAGATGGCCGTCAGAGTTCAGCGCGACAACACCATAGTCGTAGTCCGCTTTATGGCTATCGTTGGTGATATAGCGTGCGTTGTTCAGGTCGCTGTTCAGCACATAATCGCGGCTGGCAACGTTGAGCACACCGCCATCGGTCAGCACCATATTGTGCGTATCAACCTGACCCAGACCCAGCGCCAGCTCTGCACCGTTGTCTACAGTAATGGTGTTGGCATACAGTTCTGCCGTCTCTTCAGTCAGTGCCGCACGGCTGTAGCTATCCAGATACAGACTGTCGGTTGCCACGGCACCGCTGTCGCCAATATTCAAGGTTGAAGCATTGGTCAGGGTGATGGAATCTGCCAGCAGGCCGGAGTTTTCAACATTGACCTGAGACTGGTTGTTCACCGTCAGTGCATCGATGTTGGAGATCTTGCGGGTATCCCACTCGGAACCGTTATCCAGCGCCACGTTGAACAGGCCGCTCTGATACACCTCTTCACCGGCAACGTGACCGTTGCTGTCAAAGGTAGAATCAGGCCAGATGCTATTCGGGGACAATGCGTGCCAGTCTACGTTGCTGTAGCCCTGGCCATACATCTGCGCAGTGCCGATAGCTTCAACGCTGGACTGCGCTGCACCCACCCACTTACTGCCGTTGGTCAGCGTGACATCCAGTTTATCGGTACCATCCCAGCCGTTGGTGGTTGGGTTATAGACGCCATCTTCTGTGGTATCCGTTGCCGGATCGCCATTCTCGTAGAAGTTGTTATCAAAGGTGCTGGAGAAAAGAATGTCACCCGTAACGGTAGAGTGATCGAAGGTAGCGGTGGTCTGCATGGCGTTATCAGACGCACTGGCAGCAACGATCAGCGCCGCATCATCCGCAGCCGTGGCGTTGGTTTCACCGTAGTCGCTTGGCTTCGCCGTTTGACCGTAGAAGCCGCTGGTACCCAGATCGCTGTATGCGCCAGAGGTCAGCACAGAGTCTTTCACCACCAGCGTATCGGTAAAGATATTGCTGCTGTTAGCAACGCCTTCAACACCGTCGTATGGCGTGTTATCAAGCTCCTGATAACCCTGCGTCAGCGTGATGCCCGCGATGTGGGAATTGTTCTGAATAACGATATCAGACTCAACATCCAGGGTGATGGCGTTACCCAGACCATAGGTGTCCAGATAATGCGTTTCAGTGGTATCGCCATTAACGACATCATACGCATAATGCTCGTAGGTATCGTTGATGGTGGAGTTATCAACAGTCAGGCTAAAACGATCGTACTGGGTATGCGTAGTGCCGTCAGTATCCACGCCTTCTGCACACGTCGTGGTCATACACTCTGACGTGATCATGCCGTTAATGGTGCTGTTAGAAATACTCAACGCGTTCGCACGGCCATTGACACCATCATCCAGATAGTATGTCGAAATAACTCCGTTTACAGTTGATTTATTGATGACTGGATAAATGTCACCATCATGTGTGGCATCTGAATAATCCCAGTCAGCATAACCATAATACCAGGGCGTGGACGCAGTATTGTCATATCCAAAAGTATTATATGTCGTGCCGGATATATCTTTCGCATTGGCCTGAGAAGCGATAGCCAGTGTGCAGGCTAATGCAAGTTGTGATACAACCAGTTTCTTTTTCCATGTTTGCATTGGGTCATCCCTCCTCAGGGACGTAAGCAAGTTTGTCCATCAAATCATTTGGCAACGTTTAATTGCGGAAGGAATTATGCAGTTTCACTTCGAAAAGGTTCAATGAATGATTCCATTAAGTCCGTATTCAGACAAATAAGCTTATAAACCCAGGACAATATCAATCATTATGAATAAATATTATAAATTCAACTGATTGCAAACTACTTTAGTTGCTTCGACACATATAATAAAAAGCAATAAATCATTTATATTTATAATCCCAAACCAATATAGAAGCCTCACCAATATCACATACCACTCTGGACACCATAATAAGATTTATAATATATACAAAATACATGTAGCGTATATTAATCGATTTCGAAAATCTAAAAGACAACTTTAGTAAAACACCACTCTCCGCTTTCAGGTACACTAAGCCTCTTTGTTCCACAAACATCAGGCATACCATGACCGATTTAATTGCTCGTCCCCGTCGCCTGCGCAAGTCACCCGCTCTGCGCGCCATGTTTGAAGAGACAACACTGACCTTAAACGATCTGGTGTTGCCGATTTTTGTTGAAGAAGAGATCGATGACTACAAAGCCATCGACGCGATGCCGGGCGTGATGCGCATTCCTGAAAAGCATCTGGCCCGCGAGATCGAACGCATTGCGAATGCGGGCATCCGCTCGGTGATGACGTTCGGTATCTCCCACCACACTGACGCAACCGGCAGTGATGCCTGGAAAGAAGACGGCCTCGTGGCACGCATGTCGCGCATCTGCAAAGAGAGTGTGCCGGAGATGATCGTCATGTCCGATACCTGCTTCTGCGAATACACCTCTCATGGCCACTGCGGTGTGCTGTGCGATCACGGCGTGGACAACGATGCGACCCTGCTGAATCTGGGCAAGCAGGCGGTGGTTGCCGCCGCCGCGGGTGCGGATTTCATTGCACCTTCTGCGGCAATGGATGGTCAGGTTCAGGCTATTCGTCATGCGCTGGATGCGGCAGGCTTTACCGACACCGCCATCATGTCCTACTCCACCAAATTCGCCTCCTCCTTCTACGGCCCGTTCCGTGAAGCAGCGGGCACGGCGCTGAAAGGCGATCGTAAAACCTATCAGATGAACCCGCTGAACCGCCGCGAAGCGATTCGTGAATCTCTGCTCGATGAAGCACAGGGCGCAGACTGTCTGATGGTGAAACCGGCCGGCGCGTATCTGGATATCCTGCGCGACATTCGCGAACGCACCGAACTGCCGCTGGGCGCATACCAGGTGAGCGGCGAGTACGCGATGATCAAATTCGCCGCGCAGGCGGGTGCCATCGACGAAGAGAAAGTGATCCTCGAAAGCCTGGGGGCGATCAAACGCGCGGGCGCGGATCTGATCTTCAGCTACTTCGCGCTGGATCTGGCTGAGAAGAAAATTCTGCGTTAATCCGCTTTAGCGCCGGGTGGCTTCGCCATACCCGGCCTACTCTCTGCGCGAATCTTCACTAAACTGCAATACAACCGACATCTCCTCCTTCTACTGTCTGGGCAAGACGGCAGGAGGAGTGATCAATGTTTAGTCTCGACAGCGTTCTTGATGACCTTTGGCCTCAGGCGAGGCCCGCACCCTGGCAAAAAAGTCTGTTAAAAAGACTGCTCCACGAAGACGAATTTCAGCAGTTTGCCGCCAGCCACCGTCACCTGAAAGGGCTGGATATGGTAGAGCAGGTTCTGGAACACCTTGATATTCTCTGCACCATTTCCGCCCGAGACCTCGAACAAATCCCCGAACACGGCCCACTCATTGTGATAGCGAACCACCCGACGGGCACCCTGGATGGGCTGGCGCTACTGTACGCCGTTTCGCGCGTGCGCCGGGACGTCAAGGTTGTCACCAACCGGATGCTGTCTCACCTTGAGCCTCTCAGCTCGTTGTTTATCCCCGTGGACAATATGGGCGGCAGAACCGCAAAAGCATCTCTGGTGCAGATGGAGCAGCACCTGCAAAACGCCGGCGTGCTGATCTTCTTCCCGGCAGGCGAAGTCTCCCGCCCAACGCGTAAAGGCATCCGCGATAAAAAGTGGCATCCGGGCTTTATCAAGCTGGCCAGCAAACTACGGGTACCGCTGCTACCGGTACATATTCAGGCCCACAACAGCCTGCTGTTTTATGCCAGCACCCTGGTATCGCCGACAGTATCCCTGCTGCTGCTGATGCAACAGATGTTTCGCCGCCGTCACAGCCAGCTGCCGATCAAAATCGGCCAGCAGATTGCCTGGAATGATCGGTTTAGCTCTACCCTTTCATCGCGTGAGATGGCCGAGCAGTGCCGTCAGCACGTGATACGACTTGGCAAGGGATTGCCTGGCGTCTTTAAAACCCAGTGCGCCATTGCCCGCCCGGAAGACAGGGCCACGCTGAAGCGGGAGCTGGCGCAGGCCGAATGTCTGGGCAAAACCAGCGATGGTAAAACCATCTATTTGTGGCAGCGCAACGGGCAGGAAGAGGCGCCTCTGCTGCGCGAGCTGGGGCGACTGCGCGAGATTGCCTTTCGCGCCGTGGAGGAAGGCAGCGGAAAGCGCCGGGATACCGACAGCTACGATGATGACTATCTGCACCTTATTCTGTGGGATGATGATGACCTCGAGATTGTCGGCGCGTACCGCTTTATGCCAACGGCCATGCAGGTGGAAAAGTGCGGCGTCGAGGGATTGTACAGTTACAGCCTGTTCCACTACGACGAAAAAATGCAGGACATACTGGAGCACGGCATTGAGCTGGGGCGCAGCTTTATACAGCCGCGCTACTGGGGACGTCGCGGTCTGGACTACCTGTGGTCAGGCATTGGCGCCTATCTGGCGCGCTATCCACATTACCGTTACCTGTTTGGTCCGGTGTCCATCTCCGGCGGCTTACCGCCTGCCGCCCGGGATTTGCTGGTCGCGTTTTATCGTCTCTGGTTTCCGGCCAGCCACCCGTTAGCCGCCTCGCGTCAACCCTACCCGGCGTCACTCCCGGACGTGCTGGCGCAATTTGGCGGGGTGGATTACGTGGATGACCTGACAAAGCTCAAATCCCTGCTCGGCAATCTGGGCTGCGGTATTCCGCCGCTTTATAAACAATATTCCGAGCTATGCGAGCCAGGCGGCGTGCAGTTTATCGATTTCGGCAGCGATCCGGCGTTCAATAACTGTATTGACGGGCTGGTGCTGGTGGATCTGTGTTATCTGAAGGCGAACCGCTATCAGCGGTATATAGAGGCGCACTTAATACCCTCACCCCTGCCCTCTCCCTAAAAGGGAGAGGGTGAAAACCGCACCGGTCAGTCCCCTCGCCCCTTTGGGGAGAGGGTTAGGGTGGGGGGCTCAAACCGCACGGTAGAACGGCTTATCCCCCAAAATCGTCGCCCGCTGCATAATCCTTCGCTGCGGCAGGTAATCCGCATTGGCGTAATGCTGCGTGACGCGGTTATCCCAGATCGCCAGATCGTTCTCCTGCCAGCGCCAGCGCACCTGAAACTCCGGCTTCGTGATATGCGCAAACAGGAAACTGAGCAGCGCCTCGCTCTCTTTTTCCGTTACGTCCACAATGCGCGAGGTAAACCCTTCGTTCACAAACAGCGCCTGCTTGCCGGTCACCGGATGGGTACGCACCACCGGGTGCAACAGCGGCGGATGCTTTGCGACCGCATCCAGCCAGCGCTGGTGCTCCTCTTCCGTTTTAAGGTACTTATACTCCTGGAACGATTTTTTAAAATCATGCTCCGCCCGCAAGCCACTTAGCAAGGTCTGGAACGGCGCGGAGAGCGCCTCAAACGCCGCAATGCCGCTCGCCCACAGCGTATCGCCGCCGGTCTCTGGCAGTAGTTTTGCTGCCAGAATCGCCCCGGCTGGCGGTGTGTCGATAAAGGTAACATCCGTATGCCAGTTGTCATTATCGGGCGGGTTATCGTTATGAGTGTCCAGCACGATAATTTCCTCCACCCCTTCCGCATGCGGGTAGACCGGGTGGATATGCAGGTCGCCAAAACGCAGGGCCAGCGCGCGCTGCTGCTGCGGGGTGATGGCCTGATCGCGCAGGAACACCACCTGATGGCGCAGCACCGCGTGGTACAGCTGCTCAAACTGGTTATCGCTCAGCGGACGGGTTACGTCCAGGCCCGACACCTGCGCGCCAATGTACGGCCCCAGCGGGACAATCGTCAGACGTTCACTCATTGTATTTCTCCATGCCAGGGCGTCAGGCGACGCTGTAGCGTGCGCAGTCCCAGTTCTAATCCAAAGGCGATCGCGGCGATGACCCCGATCCCTGCCAGTACCACGTCAGTCGCCAGGAACTCTCCCGCCGACTGCACCATAAACCCAAGGCCGCGCGTGGCGGCAATCAGCTCTGCCGCCACCAGCGTTGACCAGCCCACCCCAAGGCCGATGCGCAACCCGGTCAATATCTCCGGCAGCGCACCTGGTAAAATGACGAACAGCAGTACCTGCGCGCGGCTGGCGCCGAGCGACTGCGCCGCACGTATGCGTACCTGCTGCGCACTCTTTACGCCAGCCAGGGCCGACATTGCTACCGGCGAAAAAATAGCCAGATATATCAGTAAGATCTTTGACGTCTCGCCGATGCCAAACCAGATCACCATCAGGGGCAGATAAGCCAGCGGCGGTACGGGACGGTAAAGCTCTATCAGCGGGTCGAGAATGCCGCGCACCGTCGGGCTCAGTCCCATCGCAATCCCCACCGGAACGCCAATAATGACCGCCGCCAGCAGCGCCACCAGAATACGCGTCAGACTGGCGCCTAAATGCTGCCAGAGGGTGGCATCCATAAAGCCCTGCGGTCCGGCGATGGCGATCAGTTTTTCCAGAACCTGGCCTGGCGGGGGCAGAAACAGCGGGCTGATCCACTGCTGCGCGGCAACCGCCCACCATACCGCCAGCAACACCACCAGCGTGCTGACGCTTAAGGTGAGCTGGCGAGAGAACGGCCAGCGTAAGGCACGGCGCGTCCGCCGCGTTTTTTCACTGAAGACAATGCTCATGAGAACGCCTCCCGCTGTTCAAACACACGGCTCAGGATGTATTCCCGTTTTTCGATAAATAGCGGGTCTGATTTAATGCTGCGTACTGGCTCTCCCGCCACATAGCGCCGGGCAAACTCAAGCGGCAGACGCTCCAGCACGCGTCCCGGTCCCGGTGAGAGCAGCACCAGCTCCGTCGCCATAAACACGGCCTCTTCGATATCGTGGGTGATTAACAGCACCTGCTTGCCGGTTTCGTGCCACAGGCGCAGCAGCAGGGTTTGCATCTGCTCACGGGTAAAGGCATCCAGCGCCCCGAAAGGTTCGTCCAGCAACAGCAGCTGAGGGTTAGCCGCCAGCGCACGGGCAATCCCGACGCGCTGACGCTGCCCGCCTGAAAGCTGCCAGATAAAGCGTTTTTCAGCCCCCTCCAGCCCGACCTTTTTCAACATGTCGCGCGCCGTATTCAGACGCTGTTCACGCGCTACGCCGGCCAGTTGCAGACCAAACGCAACGTTTTCCTGCACGTTTCGCCACGGAAGTAGCCCTTCGTTCTGGAAGACCACGCCGCGCTCTGCGCCCGGCCCCGTTACCCGTTTTCCTTCGAGTTGGATCGTGCCGTGCTGATACGGTACAAACCCGGCGATCAGGTTCAGCAGCGTCGTTTTCCCGCAGCCGGACGGCCCCAGTACGACCAGCAGTTCACCGCTGTCCAGCGTCAGGTTGATCTCTTTCAGGGCGGGTTTGCCGCCGTAATCGGCAGACAGGTTTGTAATGTTCAGCATCGCAGCCCCTTATTTCACAAAGCGGTCGGTCACGAACCGGCTGTAATCCGCTGCCACCGCAGGCACTTTGCCCTGCTCTTTCAGGAACGTCGCAGTGTCGACAATCGCTTTGCTCACCGGCCCGTTCAGCTGCTGGACCTGCTGCGCAGGTGTCAGATAGGTGTTGCCTTTCACCAGCCCCGGCACGTCAGCTTCCGGCACACCGCTCAGACGTGAGAGCTTCTCCAGGTTGGCGGGCTGTTTCAGCCATTCATCCGGATTGCTGATGTAAGGCTGCTGGGCGTCGATGGCGCTTTTGGCGAAGGCTTTCACCACTTCAGGGTGTTTTTCGGCAAAGTCCTTACGAACGACCCAGACATCAAGTGTTGGCGCCCCCCATTGCCCCACTTTTTCGGAGTCGGTCAGCACGGTGCCGTCTTTTTCCAGCTCGTTGACGGCGGGCGCCCAGACGTATGCTCCGTCAATGTCGCCACGCTGCCAGGCGGCAATAATCGCTGGAGGTTGCAGGTTGATGATCTGCACCTGGCCCGGCTTAATGCCCCAGTGTTTCAGCGCTGCCAGCAGGCTGTAATGCGTGGTGGAGATAAACGGCACCGCGATGCGTTTGCCAATCAAATCTTCGGGTTTCGTGATGCTTTTCTTCACCACCAGCGCTTCGGAATTTCCGAGCTGCGATGCCAGCAGGAAGACTTCAATCGGCACCTGCTGGCTGGCGGCAACGGCCAGCGGGCTGGAACCCAGGTTGCCAATCTGCACGTCGCCCGAGGCTAACGCCCGCACAATTGCCGCGCCGCTGTCGAACTTGCGCCAGTCGACGTTCGCCCCGCTCGCTTTGGCGAAGGTGTTATCCGCCTGCGCGACTTTCGCCGGTTCCGCAGAAGTCTGATACGCCACGGTGACGTCCACCGCCTGCGCCTGAAATGCCCACAGCGCCAGTGCACCAAGTAACGTGATTCGCGATGAAATTGCCATACCGTCTGCTCCCCTTGTTGTTATGAGGGCAGTATTTCCGGCGCGAGAATTTTGATAAAGGAATAAAAAAGAATCGCTAATGACGATTCGTTTTTAGAAAAAAAGCGGGAAAGGATAGTGAATTTTGTACGGTTGTTTCGCCGGGTGGCGCTGCGCTTACCCGGCCTACGGTTCGTGCAATTTGTAGGCCGGGTAAGGCGCAGCCACCACCCGGCAAAGGCCTCAGCGCTGAACCGTCAGCGCAGCAATATCCTGCGGCGTGGTCCGACAGCAGCCGCCAATCAGCTTCGCGCCTGCTTCCAGCCACTGCGGTAAATACCCCGCCAGCGTCTCGCACGTTTCACCGTGGTGATGCCAGGTTTTACTCACCGCATCGTAATGCTCGCCGGAGTTCGGATAGACCACCAGGGGCAGCGACGTCAGGCTGTGCAGATGCGTCAGCGCCGCCGTGGTGTTTTCCAGCGCGATACAGTTAATCCCCAGCGCGACAACCTGCGGGTAGCTTTCCAGCGCAGAAACAACATCCCGCAGCGGCGTTCCGTCGCTCAGGTGCTCACTGTCACGCAGGGTAAATGAGAACCATGCCCGGGCGCGCGGAAACGCCGTCAGCAACGCCGCCAGCGCCTTAATCTCAGTGAACGAAGGCAGCGTTTCACAGGCCAGGAGGTCCGCGCCCGCATCCAACAGCGCCTCTACACGCGGGCGGTGGAAGGCGGTAAATTCTTCAGCGCTACGCACATAATCGCCGCGATACTCGGAACCATCGGCCAGATACGCGCCGTAAGGGCCCACAGATCCCGCCACCAGCAGCGTGCCCGCCTGCGCATTCTCTGCCAGGTACGCTTCGCGCGCTTTGCGTGCCAGCTCTACGCTTTTGCCGATCAGCGTCCGGGATTGCGACTCGTCCAGCCCGCGAGCGGCAAAGCCTGCGGGTGTCGCCTGATAGCTGGCGGTGATCGCCACCTGTGCCCCCGCGCGGTAGTAGTCGAGGTGTACGTCGCGGATCAGCTCCGGATTTTCCATCAGCACTTTGGCCGACCAGAGACTGTCGGCAAGGTTACAACCGCGCGCTTCCAGCTCCGTTGCCATCGCCCCATCCAGCACGACAAACGGCTGTTTTTCAAGGAGGGCGGTAAGCGGATTATTCTGCGACATGTTCAGGCTCCTGCGTGGTCAGATTTCGGGTCAGGTAGTACGCACCATAACACAGGGCGACAAACGGAAGCCCGCAATAAAGGGCAATACGCTGGCTGGGGTCAAACCACAGGCCGACGCAGGCCACCAGGCAGAGGATAAAGCCAAGCACGGGCACCAGCGGATACCATGGCGCGCGATACTGCAACGCGGATAGCAGCTGGCCGGACTGCACGTGACGGCGACGAAACACGAAGTGCGACGCGCAAATGCTAATCCACACCGCCACCACCGCAAAACCGGAAATGGCTGACAGGGCCACAAACACCGTATCCGGCGCGACCACGCTGGAGAACAGCGCCAGCACGCCGCCCAGCATGGAAACAGAAAGCGCCGTCAGCGGCACGCCGTTTTTGTTGACGCGGGCAAAGCAGCGCGGCAGCGTTTTCTCGTTAGACAGAGACCACAGCATACGGCCAGAGGCGTACAGACCCGAGTTCGCCGCCGAGAGGATCGCCGTCAGGATCACGAAGTTAAAGATATCCGCCGCATACGGAATGCCGACCTTTTCAAACACCAGCACGAACGGACTTTTCTCCACGCCAGCCTGCTGCATCGGGATCAACGCCGCCAGCACAAACACGGTGCCAATAAAGAAGATGATGAGCCGGGCGATGGTGGTGCGAATAGCAACCGGAATAACCTTGTGTGGGTTTTCCGTTTCCCCTGCCGCGATGCCGATAAGCTCCGTTCCTGAGAAGGCAAAGTTGACCGCCACCATGGTCATCAGGATCGGCAGGCCACCGTGCGGGAACCAGCCTTCGGCGGTAATGTTGCTTAGTCCCGGCGCGGCAGAGCCGTCCGCCATCGGGATAAAGCCAAAGATGGCCGCGCCGCCGAGAATAATAAAGGCGACGATGGTGATAACCTTGACCAGCGAGAACCAGAATTCCCCTTCCGCGAAAAAGCGCGTGGAAATCACGTTAAGACCAAAAATCACAGCGCAAAAGACAACGCACCACGTCCAGACGGGAACCTGTGGGAACCAGTACTGCATGCAGAACCCGGCCGCGGTAAAGCTCGATCCCAGCGCCACTGTCCACGTAAGCCAGTAGAGCCACGCCACGGTATACCCCGTCGCCGGACCGAGATAGCGGGCGGCATAGACGTGAAACGCGCCGGTTTCCGGCATCGCCACGGAAAGTTCGCCCAGACATTGCATGACCAGCCAGACCACCAGCGCACCGATAAGATATGCCAGCAGCGTGCCCGCCGCGCCGGTTGTCGAGATGATATATCCGGTATTGAAGAATAACCCTGTGCCGATAACGCCACCCAGCGAGAGCATAATCAGGTGGCGGGTTTTCATGGTGCGCTTAAGTTGCCCGTTTTCTTGTTGTGTTTGCATGTTACCTTCTAAACGTATGGACATCTAAACATCCAAAGAAGGAGTGTTATACCGCGATTGTTAACAAAAAGCCACCCGGCGCGACTTCAGCGCAATTATTGGTAAATCCTTAAATCAGTTCTATAGTCGACACAGTTTCTTCTTCACCAGGACTCACTATGCGATTTAACGGACTGACCAAAGGTTTCTTTATTCTCATCCTGGCCCTTGTAACCTGGGCCTTCTTTGACGTGCTGTCTCCCTATTTCTCGGCGATTCTGTGGGCCGCGATCCTGACCATCATTTTCAACCCGGTAAAAAACAAACTGCGTACCGCGCTGGGCGATCGCAACGGGCTGGCTTCACTCCTCACACTCGGCATTATCTGCCTGATCGTGTTTATTCCGTTGATGGTGATCCTTTCCTCGCTCGCGGTGGAACTGAACATGGTTTACACCAGGCTGCAACAGAACAACACGCAGTTCCCGGAAGTGATCGCCGGTATCTTCAACCGCCTGCCGGACTGGGCCAGCGGCTTCCTGGCGGATCACAACCTGACCAACGCCGCGCAGATCCAGAAAAAACTCTCCGATGTCGCGTTACAGGGCGGGCAGTATCTGGCGGGCAGCGCGTTCCTGATTGGGAAAGGGACGTTCGGCTTTGCCATCAGCTTTGGCATTATGCTGTATCTGCTGTTTTTCTTGCTGAAAGACGGGCCGTATCTGGTGCGCCAGATCCTCGACTCGCTGCCGCTGTCTGACTTCGTCAAACAGCACCTGTTCGCTAAGTTTGTCGGCGTGTCGCGCGCCACGGTAAAAGGCACGGCGGTCGTGGCGGTGGTTCAGGGCACGCTCGGTGGTATCGCCTTTGCTATTGTCGGTATTGACGGCAGCGTATTGTGGGGCGCACTGATGGCATTTCTCTCCCTGGTGCCTGCCGTTGGGTCGGCCATCGTCTGGGTTCCCGCCGCCATCTTCCTGTTTGCCACTCACCAGCTGTGGCAGGGTCTGTTCATTGTGGGCTTCTTCGTCATTATCGTCGGGCTGGTGGACAACCTGTTGCGTCCGCTGCTGGTGGGCAAAGACACCAAAATGCCGGACTACCTGATACTGATCACCACGCTCGGCGGTATGGAGCTGTATGGCATTAACGGCTTTGTGATTGGGCCGCTGATTGCCGCTCTGTTTATCGCCTGCTGGAACCTCTTCTCCGGCCGCGACCACGCAGGCAACGCCGAGGAGCTGGACGCAGACTTTATCGAAGAGGGGAGAAATTCTCCGGATCTATAAAGAAACGCGTTCTGTGAGGCGGCCCTGTGCCGCCTTTTTTTTCGCGATAAATCAGAGGTTTTCTATAATCTGAAATGAACGCTCTTCCACATTTGTCGTAGAAGGATCCAACAGGTGCGAATCGCCACGATCACGAACTGGGCTTATGGTGTCACGGTGTGCCTGACCATTGCCTCCGGCATCGTCATGCTGATGGCTTCCCACGCCGATAACATCGAACGTGAAGCCGTTAAACAACGCCAGGTCTTCGATCAGCTGACGGAGGAGATCGAGACAGACACCTGGATGCTCTCCGATCTGGCGCGGCTTTACGTCATCCAAAAAGAGCCCGAGGTGCTTGAGAAATATCAGGCGAAAGAAGCCGAGCTGAAGAATATCGAACACACGCTGCGACAGCTCAAAAATACGGGGGCATCGGGCGAAGAGCTGGCGCTGCTGTACGACGGACTGAAAATTGTAGACGATCTCCAGGATGAACAGCAGGCAGCCATTGACGGCATCGCCCGTGGCGAGGAACAGCAGGCCGTTTCGCTGCTGTTTGGTAAGAGCTATGAGCTGGAACTCGAACGGGCACACAACACTATCGAACGCTTTCGCATGCTGCTGGACAAGCGCATTATTGCCGACGTGCAGGCCGCAACCAAAACGTCCAAAACGCTTCGAACGGCCTCTGAGGTGATGGTCGGCCTGACCGCCCTGCTCTTCCTGTTTGTGATGGTTTTCATCCTCAAGCGCCGCGTACTCCGTCCGGTGGTGCGTCTGAGTGACGTGGTTCATCGTCTTGCATCGCAGGATTACGCCGTCGAAACGCCGAACTTTACCCAGGTTGATGAAATCGGTGATATGGCGCAGGCCATCCGCATCTTCCGTGAGAACGGGCTGGCAAGGCAGCGGCTGGAAAAAGAGCGCGATGCTGACTGGGCCATCCGCGAACTGCTGGCGCGAATGACCCAGCGGTTGCAGGGCTGTGAAAACTTTGCCGACGTGATGAATGTGGCGGAGCTGTTTGCACCCAATATTGCGCCGGGGGTTTCAGGGCGTCTGTATATTCTGGAACGCGAGCCGTGGCAGATGCGCTGTACGGCCGAATGGCTATCGCCAGAAGGGGATAAAAAGCCGTTCCATCCTGACGAATGCTGGGCCGTCCGGCGTGGTCAAAGCCATCCGCCAGTGAACGGCGAGCCGGATATCGGCTGTTATCATCTGCCCGAATCACAGGCGCAGCAATCGCTGTGCGTTCCCCTGATTGCTCAGGGCGAGGCGATTGGATTGCTCTCATTCCAGAACATCACGCCTGAAACCGCGCCGTCCCGCGCCTATCTGGAACTGATGGCCGAGGCGCTGGGACTGGCGCTGGCCAACCAGCGGCTGCGCGATGCGCTGCTGGAAAAAGCCCTGTTCGATCCCTTGACGGGGCTGCGTAACCGCCACCATCTGGAAGATACGTTACGTACTCAAATGAAGCAGGCCGTGCGTAACGAGGAGCCGGTAAGCTGCCTGATGATCGATATCGATCACTTCAAGAGCATTAATGACCGCTTTGGTCATGAGGCTGGCGATCTGGTGATCAAAAGCGTGGCAGCCATTATTCAACGGGCGGTACACGATAGCGGGCTGGCCTTCCGCTATGGGGGTGAAGAGTTTTTGGTGCTTCTTACCGGTGCAGACGAGGAAGCAGCGCACGCCGCTGCAACGGAGATCTACAACGGCGTGCATGCGCTTTCGCTGCGCTACGGGCTTTCGGAGATTGGCCCGGTGGATGTGTCGATCGGGATCGCCAGCTATCCGCAGCACGCCCAGAGCGATAATCTGCTGCGCGCGGCGGACGTCGCGTTGTACCGGGCGAAAGAGCTGGGCCGCTCGCGGATTGTCAGCTTTGGGATGCTGGAGGCGGGCTAAAGGGGTTATTCGAGCCTGAGGTTCAGGATCGCGCGATCGCCCAAAGCACCACCATACCCAGCGAATTACTCCGCTTTTCCACGTACAGGGTGCCATCGATTAAATAATATCCCTGAGGATAACAGATGCGGATCTCTCTCTTGAGTTCCGGCTCATAGACTTCCGCCCCCGAACAGCTATTTCTGCTGCCGGATTCATACCGGTAAGGTTGGCTCCAGGCAGAGTATTCTCCGTTCAGTAGCCAGGCCGCGGTAAAGATGACGAAAATGGCAACCGGCAGGCTGAAGATGATGAGGCCGAGGTAAAGTTTGACAACGTCAACAAGGGTTTTGTCTTTAAACGCCCTCTTCGCGGCGAACATCACTATCGCCACCAGCGGCAGCAGCAATGTGACAGCCGCAAGATACTGTTCCCCCAGGGCCGTAAGAAATGTCACGCGATAAATCTCGATTGACCAGACAACAAAGCCAAATATCAACGCTAACCCGCCAACGATGAGTGGAATTAAAAAGGCATAGCTATCTTTTTTCATGATGGACGGTTCCTTGTCATGCGTCTGCGGTAAGAAGGTTAAGCATCGCTCGGGTGGCTGCCGACTGACGGCGTTTTTACATCCTGATTATGATGGATAAACGTGGGGAGAGATAAAATATATAAACTAGTAGGATAACTAAATTATAATTCTTATACTTATGTTAAAACGTGGAGGCTGAAATGCGATTAATCCTAATACTGTGCTGCTTTTTAGTGCAAAGCGTCACCCTGGCTGGTGAGTTGCCAAAACCTGCTGGTAAACCCATTTTAACGATTTACGGTAATATCGAGAACACGAATGAAAGTGGAAAAGCCGTGTTTGATATCGCCAGCCTTGAAAAACTCGGTATGGTGAGCTTCCAGACATCATCCCCCTGGTATAATGGCCGCACAAAGTTTGAGGGTGTTCCAATGAGCAAACTCATGGATTATATTGGCGCAAAGGGTAACGTGGTCAATGTTATAGCGCTCAATGATTACGCGACAGCCATCCCGCTCAGCGACTTTAAAAAATATAATGCCATACTCGCTTTGAAGGTTAATGGTGAATATATGCGCATCCGAGATAAAGGTCCGGCATTCATTGTATATCCCTACGACAGTCTTCCTGAATTAAATAATCAGATATATTATTCGCGATCGGCATGGCAGGTCAGCAAAATGAAGATTGAATAGCAGTTCAGGAGAACATAATGAACAGGATACTGGTTGGTATCATTTTTTCTCTTTTTATCACGACTGGATATATTGCTTTTCTTGTTTACGATCGACAGCAGGAGCTCCAAAAACTGACTCATTACACGGAGTCATGGTCTGTCGCCCAACTGGTATCCGAATATTACCGCTTTGAATCATGGCTTGGTCTGTACGCAACCGATTCCGATGACGTTACGATAGACCAGGTCCGGATGCGGCTGGAAATTATGCTAAGCCAGAATGATCTGTTTAAGGAGGGGGATTTAGGACATTACATTAAAAACGTTCAGGCACATCATGACCTCGCGTTAAGCCTTGATAAAATCCTTACGTATCTGGATGCTAACCTCGAAAAAATGAGCCATTCGGATGTAAAAACATACCTTCATACCATGCATTTGCTGGATGCTCCACTCAGTCAGCTTTCATCAAGCGCGTTAACGAAAGACATTAGCACAATTAACAGTAGCAACCATAAAATACAGATCCTGTATTATATTTACTCAGCCCTCTCTTTACTGCTGATCATTCTGAGTATTATCCTGGGTTTTTTAACGATCTATCAAAATAAAAACATCCTTAAAGCGCACAGGCAGGTTGAAAGTCTTGCAGAAGAACTCCAGTTATCCAAGGAGACCCTACAGATTCAGAATTCAAAACTAGAGTATGACGTTTACCATGATTCCCTCACTGGCATGAAAAACCGTCTGTACTTCTGGGATGAGCTCAGCAAACTCAATCTTGAGGCCGAAGAAAATCATGTTCCCGTTACGGTAATGTTATTTGATTTAGACCGATTCAAAGAGGTCAACGATACCTATGGTCATGATGCTGGCGATTTACTGTTACGTCAGGTATCCAGGCGGTTGACCGCCATGAGCAATATTTCAGACAGATTTTACCGTTTAGGCGGAGACGAGTTTGCTTTTTTAGCCAGCGGGTTAAACGAAAGCGAAGCCGTTTTGCGCGCTAGAGAAATCAGCGAGAATATCAGTAAACCCTATACGATTAATAACCAGCTTATAAAAATTGCCACCTGCGTGGGTATTGTTTTATCAGATAATGAACGACGTGCTGATTATCTTTATAAGTTCGCCGATCTGGCGCTCTATGAAGCCAAAAAGGCAGGCTCACAGCAGATTAAAGTTTTCCGCCAGCGAATGCTTCAGAAGTTACAGGAGAGCAGAACGCTTGAAAATGATATGGCAAGGGCGATAGAAAACAATGAGTTTATTGTTTATTACCAGCCTATTGTGAATTCCGTCAGCAAGGAAATTTACGGCTATGAAGCGCTTATTCGCTGGATGCACCCCGTCAAGGGAATGCTTTCCCCGGATAGCTTTATTTTCGCCGCAGAAAAAACAGGCATGATCAACGAGATAGGTAAAACCGTACTTAAACTGGCCTGTAGGGAAGCGGTCTCCTGGGCTGTTCCGGCCAGGATCTCCGTAAACGTCTCGCCTGTTCAATTAGGCAGTAAATCATTTATTAATACGGTGCAGACCGTTCTGGCTGAGACCGGGCTCCCGGCTAACCGTCTTGAGTTAGAGGTCACGGAGTCATCCCTCTTTAGTGACAGAAATAACCCCATTGCGATTCTGAAAAAACTCCGCGCACTGGGCGTAAGAATTTCCATTGATGATTTTGGCACGGGTTATTCGTCGCTCTCCAGACTCAGCGAACTGAATTTTGATAAAATCAAGATCGATAAATCTTTTGTCAATCCGATATCTACACAAGAAGATGCGCTTAATATTGTGAAGCTTATTACCGGTATGGCTAAGAGCCTTAATATGGGCGTTATAGCCGAGGGCGTTGAGACCGAAGAGCAGCTTGAGCGGCTTCAGGCTCTGGGTTGCGAGCTTGTGCAGGGATATCTTTTCAGCAAACCACAGCCTCAGGTCGACAGCAAAATTAAGAGCGGCCTGGAATGATTCCCTCTCCTCAACCCGATGCCAACCGTGATCACGTTTTTCACCCCTGGGTATTCACTTATAAAAATCAGGTGTTATCATTCACCCCGTAAATACCTTTCAACTCAACCCGAGGCTTTGATGCTGGAGAATGTAATCATCCGATAATCAGCTTACCGACCTTTCCAGGCCGGACTGATTATCAATGCGCCGAAATCGAATGCGGACACCGCTGTGTGTTTGCACGTTTTGCACATGATGATTAAACAGGTTTTCCAGTATGAATTTATCCCGTCAGGAACAACGTACCTTACACGTTCTCGCCAAAGGTGGCCGTATTGTGCACGTCCGCGATGCGTCTGGCCGCGTCACCGCCGTTGAATGCTATAGCCGCGAAGGGCTACTGCTGGCTGACTGCACGCTCGCCGTTTTCAAAAAGCTCAAAACCAAAAAGCTGATCAAATCCGTTAACGGTCAGCCCTACCGCATTAACACTACCGGGCTGAATAACGTTCGCGCGCAGCCTGATAATCGTTAAGGAGAGGATGATGGATATCCCACGTATTTTTACTGTTAGCGAAAGCGAACACCGCATTCATAACCCCTTTACACCAGAGAAGTACGCGACGCTGGGCCGCGTGTTACGCATGAAGCGAGGCACACGCATTCTCGATCTTGGCAGCGGCTCGGGAGAGATGCTTTGCACCTGGGCACGTGATTACGGTATCACCGGTACCGGCATCGACATGAGCCCGCTCTTCACCGCGCAGGCCACGCGGCGCGCAGAGGAACTCGACGTCAGCGAACGCGTCCATTTCATTCATAACGACGCGGCTGGCTATGTCGCGAATGAAAAATGTGACGTGGCGGCCTGCGTTGGCGCAACCTGGATTGCGGGTGGCGTAGCCGGGACGATGGATCTGCTGGCAAAAAGCCTCAAGCCCGGGGGAATAATGCTCATTGGCGAACCGTACTGGCGTCAGGTACCCGCGACGGAGGAGACAGCCCAGGCGTGCGGCGTCTCGTCGATTGCAGACTTTCTCACTCTGCCCGGTCTGGTTGCGTCTTTCGATCAACAGGGCTATGACCTGGTTGAAATGGTGCTGGCAGACCAGGAAGGCTGGGACAGGTACGAAGCCGCAAAATGGATGACCATGCGTCGCTGGCTGGAGGAAAACCCAGAAGATGACTTCGCGCAGGAGGTTCGGGCGGAGCTGACGACAGCGCCTGAACGTCATGTGACGTACTCGCGGGAGTACTTTGGCTGGGGGGTGTTTGCGTTAATGGCGCGATAATATGGCGCTGGCGGTATAGCCTTGGGGGTATGCCGCCATTCGGCGTTTACGATCATGCTTTTTCTCAATCAGTCTAAAGATACAGCGCAGCATTCCCCCGCTAAGAGACAGATATATACAAGTAATGTGTTAACATACAGCTATACGGGTTACGTCATATTAGATAACGATGATCAATAAAATACTGGTAAGTGCATGCCTGACGGGACTCAAAGTACGTTATGACGGAAGCGAGAAAGCACAGATGTCAGATCAGTTGCAGCGCTGGCAGAAAGAAGGACGCCTTGTGATCTTCTGTCCAGAACTGGCCGCCGGTTTATCAGTGCCCCGTCCTCCGGCTGAAATTATTTCTGCTGAAATTAAAGATACATTGCTGGCGCAGGTCAGAATAATTGAAATTAATGGGCAGGATGTCACTGAACAATATCAGCTCGCCGCCAGATTAGCGCTTCGTACCGCTCAGGAGTCAGATTGTACCGCGGCGCTATTAACCGACGACAGCCCAACATGCGGTAGTCAATTTATCTATGACGGTTCATTCAGCGGCCAGCGTAAGTCAGGAATGGGTGTCGCTGCATCGCTACTCTCCAAACATGGTATAGCCGTATTTTCTGAGAAGAGGCTCGCCGATCTGATTGCCTGGATTGATGAAAAAGAAAAGTGAGTTCTTTTTAAATAGCTACGGACAAAACTCACTTAATCCGTTTATGTCATTTTTTGAGAAAAACACGCTTCACAAAACCTTTCTGAATCTCATTAATTTTAAGCAGCAATCGATTTGGTGAAACGTTAGCGCGGAAATGTCGATGAGATCAGGGATAGACACATGAAAATTGCTAAAAATATGATCATCTCAGCCATCCTGTTACCTTTCTAGTGATTATCTGCGGATGGCCAATAACGTCATAAAATTTAACGTGCATGGAGCATTCAGCCCACCTGACGACGAGAAGGATACTCCTCTTCCAGCCGTCAGGTTTGACATAACTTAACGTCACGCAGGCGCTGTGCTACCTGCCACGCCCGCATTTTATTTCACAAATTTCCACACTTCCGGAGGTACCTTGTCGTAAAGTTTCCCCATTGTCAGTTCGGCCAGTCGATGATCGACCGCAGAGTTAAATGTCTCCAGCTCATCACTGGAAAGAGAATAGGTGTTTTTATCTATGAGTTTTTCTAACGTATCTTTTGATGTACACCGCCTGAGTTGTAAAAGCCATTCCTGTCTGGTCATATCGACTCTTTAATTTCAATGGATGAGAGAAAAATTATTATTTATCATACTAATAATAATTTATTGTGAACGTTAGCGCTGACTCCGCCAAACCAGGAGTCACCTGCCCGCCTGACTGTATATATCTGGCCTGCAGAGGGATGCGTAATTGCGTCACTCCCGTATTTCCGGTTACGGGGCCCAGAGGATCAAAAGCTGTTCCCATTTTTATCATGCTTGTATCATTTTGCTTTCTGACCTGCATATCTATCCCCGTTGCACTGCCAGTACCTGATTTGAGACTGAATGAATCAGGTGTAGGGTTGCCATAAACGGGATTAATCAATACACTCATTTGGTTTTTTGCCTGAAAATATCCTGGATAATTCCCCGGGCAATTATCTAATTCAATGTTGAAATCCACCCATTGACTGGTACTTCCCACACCGGTGAAATCTGTCGTTTTATATTTTCCCATCGGCACGACCACATCAGGTGTCTGGCATGTAAACGGAATAACATTCACTGAGCCGCTAAAAGATACAGACCCCATCGTTATTTTCTTTCCGTCATAGGGGGTACCATCACTCTTAAATATCATACCGTATATGCCAAAAGTGGGTAGGTCACTCCCCGATAAAACTCCTGGCTGTAAGAGGGAACCGTTAACCAATGATATAATATATGCACCTTTATAACTGCCATGCATTTGGTAGCTTGAGTCAAACCATACCTTATCTACTGTATTAACCGCCATGCCTGGCGGTGAAGCAAGTGCAGTAGATAATCCGACCCCAAATGCCGGAGCATTCATCGCAACGACACTGTAATACCTCATCGCCCCCGAATTAAAAGAGTAAGAGTTACCATATGAATTTAATGGTTCAAGAAAAACAAACATATCATAACTTGAAGAGTCTCCACTAGTTACGTGACAATTATAATAGTTAGCTAGATTAATCGAAAGGAAACCACCTGTATATACTGGGACAAACGAAGAATGGTCTACACCGGGTGAAATACTATCTCCACGCAATACTATCTCCCTGTGGCCAATATTCGTGTCGTCACAAACAGGCGCAGCTAAGGCCACAGACGGGAAATGCATCATGATGAACAATGAAATAGCGAGTAACATTCTCATGCTACTGCGTGACAGAAACCCTACCGCATTCAGTAACATTCCAGGACCTCTTTCTTCATATTAATTGCTGAATCTTCTTCGGAAACGATGACTTTCATTTTACATTCACCCTGATTACCGGCCTTCAGTTTGAGAATATGAGTGCCTGGCTCAAGGCGAACAAATATCTGCCCGGCCTGGCCGACGGTCGCAATATAATTACCCTTCTCATTACTGAGATCAGCGCCAAAGGGGACTGTTTCTCCTTTCCATCGGGCAGAAATCAGTACAGGGACACCTGTCTGCGTATTATATTTAACCTTTACAATGGCACCGGCGTAGGGGGCCACCTTACGTGATGTGCTATCAAAACCGACATCGTTCGTCGCACCCTTTGGATCGATAGCCACTTCATTCAGTTCATACGCATTCAGATAAGGCACTGCTGCATACCCGGCATTATCAATACTGATACCAGGGTAAGAGGAAACCCGGGCGCCTTCGGCACCTCTGGCTTCAATCAACGCCCAGGTATCTGAGGTGTAAAGGCTGAGCGTTGCACCACCGGAATGCAGGATCACTGACCCATTCGCACCAAATGACTGGCTCTGGTTATGATTACCAACGCTGCTGCTGGCATTAAGGTACGTATAAGGTGTCCGCCACTGCCCGTTAACATACAGGCTGCTGCCGGTTGTGCCGCTGGTATTACGCGCCGTTAACCCATAGCTGTACTGGTTGTCTTTGCCGGCCGTTCCGGACAGGGAGGCCGCTTTTGACCATGAACCATCATTGTTGCGCCCTGTTTCCAGACGCGCGGATGGAACGTGAGTGTCTCCGGCAGTCCCCAGAGGGAAGCTGAGGGACAGAAGCCAGCTGGTATCGCTTTTGCCGTACCAGGTATATGTTCGGTTGACATTCAGTCCGTAAGTGACTGAGTTCCAGCTATTACTGTAACCTACCTGGAACTGTTTATCGGTATCCTCACTGTTCCAGTAATTCTGCAATGAAGCACTTGCGTAGAACTGTCCCAGACCTTCGGGAAGAGACTGGCTGGCAGTCAGGGTATAGCGGCTTTTAGAACGTTTCAGACGCTGTTCATCGTAACCACGCGCCAGCATATCTTTTGTCATCATGGCTGTTGCCAGATCGTAATAGCCCTGCGTTGAAAAACGATAGGTTGCCAGCGTCAGATTGGTGCCCGTCCGGGGGATGAATTTTGAATAGCTGAGTCTGTAGCTCTGTCCTGATGACGTTTTATGGCTATATTCCTGACCATTCGGGTTGCCCGCAAAAGAGGCATGCGACTGGGTGATATCCAGAGAAATCGCCCCGGCCTGGGTTCCTAATGCCATACCAGCCTGAGCGGCATAATAGCCATCGCTTTGTTGCCAGCCAGTATAGCCCGTCAGGTAATTTGACAGTCCGTGCTGCCAGGTTGCCTCATAAAACTCTGGTTTATCTCTAAGATTGAGCTGGCGTAATTTACCCGCCGTAATAGAATAGCGGTACGACCCCGGTCTAATTAGCTGGGGCATCGCGGTATATGGGACCAGAAAAAAGTTTTCATTGCCATCTGCCTCCCGGACGGTCACTGTCAGGTCGCCACCAAATCCCGTCGGATAAAGATCGTTAATGACGAATTCACCCGGGGATACGGTAGTTTCGTAAATAATGGCGTTGTTCTGGCGTACAGTGACTTTCGCATTCGTTCTTGCCATCCCCCTGATTTCAGGCGCATAACCCCGCAGCGAAGCCGGATACATGCGCTCATCACTGGCAATTTGCATACCGGAAAAGGGCAGTGAGTCAAAAACCCTGCCTGTAGTATTAGACTGGCCGACAAGTAAGCGGCCTTTAATGAACGGAATATCCCGCTGCGCATACGTGTTCAGAGACTGATAATCCTTTTTCCCGTCATCTGACCAGGAATAAGAGCCATTATGACGGAAATACCATGCACCAAGATTGAATCCGGTATTTAACGAGGCAAACAACGATTTATAATCGTAATGACTGGACTGACTTGTCCAGGCGTTGAGGCCATAGCTGATAAATGCTGCTGGTATACCGCTATCCCAGAGTTCCGGGTTTACGAAACCACGCGCAGAGCGATGGACATATTTTTGCGGCAACGTAATATCCAGTACCTGCTCTCCCGCATCGAATTCGACCCTGGCATTCGGGATGCCAGATAAGATCTCGGTGCAGCCATCAGAATTTGGCAGCCGCACTGTGTCGGTCTCATTGATTCTTTCCCAGGCCAGAGGGATCGCTTTCAGTAATTCCGGCGTTATACAGACATAACCAGAGTTATCCGCCCGGGTTTTAATCTCGATATTTTCATTCCCTACTTCACTCCCATTTACCCGAATGGAGGCATAATATTTCCCGGGTAAAAGAAAACTGCGCTTTGAAAAGCGGCTGATATCGACGGGTTGATTGTTTTGTAACATCAGTACATCACTGATAAATTCAACGTCCCCGGTCCCGGGGTCAGGTATCACTTCTGACAGAGGATTCTCAGGCTGCGCTCCTGTGTGTTCCATTGCTTCAGTTGAATGCGATATACTGCAAAAACCCGCAACAGCTGCTGCAAGAAAGCTCTTGCGGAAATATTTTTTATGGTTTTTCACGTTATATTCCCTGTCAAACAGACGTTATTGAACAGCAGCAGATTTCTCAGTGACTGCGCCATAATCATTGACGGCGTCAAAGTGAATCGTTTGTCCATGCCTTACCTGCAACGGAAACGACTCAGCATCAAAAGGTGCTATCATTTTCCCTTCGGTTTTTTTTCCATTCGCTTTTACGCCAGAAATAGATACATTCCAAGGCGTTTTATTGATGGCCTGTAATTTCCCGCCTATGGTTTTCCATTCGAGTTTATCCGGAGCTTCAATAGATTTCCCCTGAAGCGCCTGCGGCCGATAAAAAAGTTTTATTCGGGTACGAAAAGCGATTTGTAAGAAATTATCATCTTTCTTTGCACTGTTACGTGCTGGCACTTCAAGCACGTTAAGCCAGAATACAGACTCTTTATCTGAAGGCAGGGGTTTTCCGGTAAAACTGATCTGTAGTGTCTGACCTTTGCCAGGATCAACACGGTTTATCGGGGGCGTCACAATAAAGGGGGCCGTGCTTGTATCTGGTGATTTGCTCATAACACCATCATCAATCCAGCTCTGGATAAGTACGGGGGATTTACCATTATTATTAAGTTTCACACTGACAGAGCGCTCGCCCTGAGCGTAAATCACCCGGGTACCGGTAATAACAATACTGGCTTTCACGGGGTTGCTAAGCAGCACCAGAAAAAGCATGAACAGTAATATCAGTGTCTGAATAAAAATAAAGTTATGCTTCCGCTGCACAGGCATAATTCCACTCTCTTTGAAAGGGGGCGGAAGCCCCCCTGATTAATGAAGTACGTTGAATTACATATACTGAATGGAGTAAACCACCTGGCTGATAACTGTCCCGGCTGTGGTTGCAGCATCAGCAAAATACTCAACCGAATAAGGCAGGTTTGCACTTCCAGAGGAAACATTCTGATAGGTTGTGTTGGCAGCCTGATTTCCGTTACCCGCCACAATGACATCTCCAGTCGCAGAGGATTCGTCACGCAGCTGCAGGCTGACATTCGTTGCCGTTCCGCTGTTCTTTAGATGTCCGCTGGCTAAATCCACTGTCGGACCTGCCTCAAAGAACGCGGAGGCGCTTTGAAGAGTACCCTGGCAATTAGTCAGAGCGATATTGAAGCCCGTACGCCCCGCAGTCTCACCCGGATTTACCAGCTGGTTGATACCGACCGTTGGCAGAACAACCGTTGCATCCGCAGCCTGATTATCAACAACGGCATCACAGGTAGTGGCAGTCAGTTCACCATTAAAAGTAATGGTTCCTGTAGATGCAGCATTCGCAGAACTTACAGTTGCACCCAGAACAGCAAACAGCGTTAACGCAATAGCACTATTTTTCATGTTTATTTCCTTTGAACATATTTATACACAATAGAGTTGTAATAAGGAGATGTGGAAACATCCTTATCAAACCCCTTACTTAGAATGGTGAAAATCACCAGGCACTACAAAAAAACATAAAGCGTTGAGTTATTAATTTTCAGTATTAAGCACTTCATCTGTTCAAACAAATGAATTTTGGCAATAAACAAACAGAGGTAAACCATGGGACAGCGGTTATAGCATCCCTGTTCTAATTTCACTTAATGCTTTCACTACAAAATGAGCTTCCCCATCACCATTAACCAACATTTTCTGATAAGCAGAACGTTTATAATGACTAATTTTCTTAACCCCAGTTTTATACTTAAAGGAACTAAACTGGGCACCCGTTAAGTTAAAATAATTAAAAATCACTTGTTCCTCTTTTTGAGTAAGAGATATGCCAGGCATAAAACTTACCCTCCCGTACTTCTTAATTACATCTAACATCCGCCATGATGAAAGGCATCTGTTAATTACCAGAAAACCTTTATAACAAAGCGCCATTTCTCTTTTGCCGAGGGTTCTCAGAGAAAAGACAATATTAGTTCTAAAACGCGCAGCGAAATTCCTGATGCGGTTCAAGTCATCCACTGCCAGTATAATGATGCTTTTTTCATTATAGTTTTCAAAAGGAATACCATCAGAAAAACATTCCTGCTGGTTTTGATCTACATAATGACAAAAAACATTTAGATTATTTTCATTCTTTAATAAAAACTCCAGTCCATTAAGGTAAAAATAATCATCGGATATGAGAAAAACTGTTTTTTTACTGTCATGGTATCCGTCCTGTCAGCGGTAGTGTTTCATAAAATCACAAAAAGCAGCTACGGATAAAGGTCGTGAAAAAAAATACCCTTGCATATGTATGATTCCAGCGTTTCCCAGAGCCTCTTTCTGATATTGATTTTCCACCCCTTCCGCAACAATATGCACCCCGCACAGAGAGGATACTTTTACGATGCCATCAATTAACTTCCGGTAAATTAGTTCAAAGTTCTCTTTTATCTGCGTAACCGAGCGATCCAGTTTTAGAATTGAAACATTACTTACGCCAAAAAATTTCATTGCAGCAGTGTTTATCCCAGCATCATCAATAGCGAACTTCACTCCGATAGAATTATAGAATGTGATTGCATTCAGAATATCACTGGTCGCATCAGTAATATTTCTTTCCACTATCTCAAGCAGGATCACCACGTCTGTTTTGAAATAACTCTTAAACCTCACTACCGCATTCCTGATAGTTTGAGAGCTTATCTGACCACAGGTGATATTCAGAGAAAAAACAAAGCCCGATGGGATTTCGCCTGCGCCGTCATTTTTCCTTAACAGTTCTGCCGTTTTCAGTAAAAGCTCTCTTGCATAAAAATCTGCACGCTCAGGCACCTCAAGTTCTTCGATATGCAGCTGATTAAGTATGTATCCTTTTTTTGTTTTTACTCTACAGAGGATTTCTGCTCCCACGATACAGTTATCATAAGTATTAATAACAGGCTGAAGGAAAGGCGTAACATCCATTTCACAATTGTAAGAACATTTCTTTTCAAGTATATCATTCATTATCAGCATGTTTCATACCCTTCTTTTATCTGTATCGCAGTGTTTATCCTTACTTTCGTTTGCTTCAGCGTGTCCGTCTGCAATGAAACAATCATAACTCTGACTTCTAATTTTTTATATAATATATTGCAAAATATATAAATATCAGATGATTCATCTGAGTATATGTGCAATATTAATTTTTTTATTCTTTTATATAGAAATAAGGCTCATCATTGAGAGAGTTTTAAAAACCATCAGAATGTATATAAAACATTCATGTCGGAAGGAGAATTCTATATTTTGATATGATATTTATTGTAAATAACAAAACACTATCATATTCGCGTGACAGATATGTTTAATATGCTAAACTCAGCGCCAAAATCAGTTTCACTATTTCATACAGGTAAAAGTGCCGCAGGTAAGACCTGAAGGATAAGGACGGGTTATGCTCTATATTTTCAATGAGAATATTGTTTATGATGACGCTCAGTGTTCTTTAACTAACTGTAAGAGTTATGACTCGATCCTTCTTCCAGCAACGGCCTCAAGGTTGCTGTCTTTGTTTATCAGATATCAGGGGTCAACTTTAACCCGTGAAGAAATCCTCAATTGCGTATGGGATGAGTACGGTTATAAAGCGTCCAACAATACACTTACACAATATGTATCGTTGATTAGAAAAAATTTTCAGTTACTTGGTGAAACAGCCGATATCATCATCACTATTCCACGTACCGGTTTTGTGATGAACAAAGATGTAGAAGTGAAAATGATCGAACCCGGAGCAGAAAAACAAGACCTGTTGCTTCCGGATACCCGTTCATTCAGTGATGATTTTCTAGCTGACACGGTCGAACAGGGGATGTCTCTTACAGAGACTAATACAGATACAGGCACTGAAGAGGACAGTACGACTTCCATTACAAAAAACAGTAAAAGATTAGTATGGTTTCATGGCCTTAATGCATTGTCATTAATCATGTTCTTACTTATTTGTTATCATATTCAGCTTAAAACTAATGAGATGAAAGTATCCAGGGTATACCAGGTCGGTACGATTGACAGCTGCCCTGTATATATGTTTTTCAGAAGTGCGCATGAACTGCTCCCCGTGAGACTCACCTTAACTGAAAAGATAGCCAGAGAATCAATACCTTGCCTCCCAGGAAGCTTTTATATCTCTCAGCAGGAAGACAGCCTGATTTTTGATGAAGCAGGACGTTTATTCATCAGCAGATGCAGTTATCAGGCTGGCAACAAGAAAAAGTTATCCAGTTGCAAGAGCGTATATAGCCATGAATAGAAAATATAAATTATTAACGATTACTTTATTTGTGTTTTTTTCAGGCATGCTTGTCGCTATCAGTAACATGACTAAAAGTGGCAACATTAACTGTTCTGGAACCTTACAAATGAACTCACCGGGCGATCAAGAGTATCTCTTTAATGGAACCATCAGTGTGGTGATACGACCGGGTACTGAAAGTATTATCAGTATCTTTGGTACTTCGGTATCAGCAAGACAGCCTTCCCCTATCAATACGCATCTCGTTAATCGGGATATAACATTCACGGTCCTGAGCAGAAACAAAAGCGATTTTTACCTGAGTGATATGAAGACAACAGCTCACCCCGGGGACAGCATGACCGAGACAGAGGCCTCTGGGCTGCTTTTCGATATGTTTGATCTGGAAAACAACAGGCTCACCGTTCGAAGATATCTCAATACCTTTGTTTTTGGCGATGTTCCTCTTCCTTTATTTATTTGTGTGAAAAAAAGATAAAATTTTATAACCCTTTAATCGGTTTAATATGAAATAAGGTGATTTTCGGATGACCATCTTAACGTTGGTGATATGCACATCTCAGGGCAGAGTTCAAACCAGAATACGGTCAACTGGTTCTGCTCCATAACTTTGCGGTACGACGTAACGTATGTCTGAGATGAATACACTGTGCATATCTTACCGTTATTCTCGACCTGTTCACAACAGAACGGATGGCAAACCAGGCGGGGAGACAAACCAAAGTGATTAGGCGTTTAAATAGAATTTCAGATTGCAACCAAACGAATCCGAAAAGAGATAGCGGGAGAAGTTGAAATGGTGCGATAATAGGAATAAAAAACACCAATTAACCAATTGAATTTAATGTGTTTTATTTCCCTTGCCCAATCAGATACCCCCAAAAGTACCCCCGTAACGCTCTGCGTAAACCTTCTGAATGATATTAACAGCTGGCAGGACATGCTAAACAAGCTTTAGTTCATAAAAACATAAGCTCAAGCGCTGTAAAGTGGGCAGAGCAAAACTTTAAATTTCAATCTAACTATGATTTTGATTATTGTTTATAACTTTTGCTAAGTCATGAACTAAACTATCATTTTGTACATCATGTTCAAGTTCACTCCAAATATCCCATTCAATATCAAGTTCATTGATACTCTCATCTGCGAAAGATATTGCTATATCACGCACTAAATTTCGGCAAACTAAATAATAATTTACTGCCTCAAATCTTGATGCAGGGGTTGGTGTAGATAAATGTGTTAATTCATTTCTTCTTTTTGAAATTTGCTCGTATAGAGCGATTTTGCTCTCTGGTAACTCTTTTAGCCCCATTTTACCCCAATACTTAATTCTTTTTCGGCATGCTGAAAATTGATATGTAGCCATGTGCCTTTCAATACTTTTTTTCTTTACTCCTTCAACCCCTAATTCCTCTAGATTTTTCAGTGTGTACTGATCACTATGACACACCCTACTTAGATTTGATGTAAGTGCATTCTCATAAGTAAGAAACTCGTATTCTTCTAACAAGCAAAAAAGATAAAGTATAGTTTGTGCAGACATTATCTCATCTGGAGGAGTTAAGTCGTTGATATTAAACATTCGACGACCACCATTTTTTTCTTTCTGCGGAACTTTAAGATCATTCATTACATGCAATGCAAGTTGGAATATATCAGATGTTTTCAGTGTCAAAGGAAGTATTTTATTGTTTAATTGTGGACGATTTGCAGCACTATGCAAACTAGGCCCAACATTCCATTTTTCCTTTGAGAAGGACATAGCAGATCCAGCAGCAATTGATAATTCGCAAGCGTAAATTGCAGAGTGTACGTACAATTCCATTTTTTTATTAAATCTACAGCTTTCATCAGAACCCCCTTAAATCCATACAAACGTTAAAAACTATATAAATCTATTTATTAAACTTTATTACTTTCTGGAATAGCCACTATGGCTCTTGAGCCAACTGAGCCTGTAACGCTTCCTTATATTCATTCATATAACCATTTAAATTATCTATAAATGTATGGGCATCATTAAATTTTTCATAAATTTCTTCAGGCGTAAGATTCAATCTAAATAATGCATAGTTTTCATGAGCTAACTGGTTTCGTAAATCTCCTAACTCAAGGAAATTATCTATGCTTCTTTTTATATCAGCATCTTGCCTTATTTTTGCAGCCATGAAAGCTTTAAACTCCGCACCGAAAAATGCAAAAAACTTGTTTACAGAGCGATTATTCCAATCAAAAAGAGCGTGATATTGTCTACTCAAAGCCTTACTTTCAATGAATTGTCTTGTTATATTGCAACGTGTTGGGTTTAACATTGAGTGAATTACAAGTGTTGTTGCTGATTCAAAATAGCTGGCGCATGCCAGAAGAATCACTTTAGCAAACTGTGATTTATAAGAGTTGGCGAAGCTTACTTCGCCAATTTCAATGAGTCTCCCATAGTTTTCTACAAAATCCGTGTATAAACTATCAATTGCCTGCTTCCCCATTTCGTTCATTTAAAACTCCTTGAGAATTTCTTTGGCCCTTTTAATTCGTCCCCTAACGAACTCACCTCTAGTAGTTTTTCCTGTACTATAGCCTATGAAGGCGGCATCAGATTTCAAACGTTCGATATAAGCAGGGGATATCTTTTTGATATCAATTTTCCCTGAACGTAGTGATTCTTCAACACTAGCTGAAAAAACAGATTCGAAGAGTGTGATACTGAGCCGGCTTCCTCCTGTTCTAAAACTTTCTTCATTGAGATCGGAGCAGGCATCCATAAAGGCACGCCATAAGTCCTGATAAAATGCAATGTAATGAGAGGGGAAGCTTTTCGTAGCATTCGAAAAATTATTCAGGAATCCATTTACAGAGCTTTTATAGTTATCAAGGTATATAGCCATCGCAAAGGAACGTAATAATGCTTCTACATCATTTAATCGTACGTCAATGACTTTTTTAGCTAATATTAATCGCCAATGCGGATGCTCATTTAAGTTTAAAAGCATCTCTAAAAATTCGGAATGATATAAACTCATTCGAATTTCTTGCGGAGCAAGATTTACACCACCACTATTCAAACGGTTAAAAATTTCAAACATTGCTCCATCTTCAGAGTCCGGGGCAACAGGTCTTATAATCATGTTTCGAATGGTTGCGAGATTCAACGTCGTTTGAAACTCACCTAAAGTGTCGTAATTTCTTCCATTGAATTTATTTAACTGACCATCGACAATACCATCAAGTTTAAGATTAAACTTTACAAAATAATCATCATCAGCCAGAATTTCATCTGGTATATATCCATGCTTATCAAAAATTTTCCTTAATTCAGATCTTTTTTCCATTTTAGGAAATCTACCACTAAAGAAATAATATAGTGACATTAAACGCTGTTGCCCATCAATTACTAAAAACTCATTTTTACCTTTTTCATAGAGAAAAATCTGTGGGATTGGCAAGCCGATTAACAGCGACTCGATTAGCTTGGAGGATTTCTTTATATCCCAAACAAAGTGCCGTTGAAAAGAAGGGATTTTAAACACTTTCGACCTAATAAAACTTATTATAGTCAACATGTTAAAATCGTTGGGAGTAGTTGTTAATTCGAATTCATCAATTGGATATGTTTCATCTTCTATTTCAAAAATATCGTTATCATTATCAAGTAAAGACATAAAAATCTCCATTAGCGAAATGCTGTTAGTAGCATCTTAGCCTTAAACATTTATCAGCGAAAGTGGAGCATTGAAACATACGTCCACATTAACCTTGGCTTTTGATCTGCCCCAACATTTTCGATGCTTTGTGAACTAACTTATCAAAATTTAACCGGTTATTCATGCAAAATGAATGTCCATATTCTGTCCAAAAGATTAGTTGGCAATGTGATTAACACTTCATCACAACTGTAACTTAGCATGTACATAACCTCGAATCCTCCTAGCGGGGCCGGCGGGTGACAAGTTTTGACAGACGCATCCCACGATCTGCACCTGAAGTTTTCTGAAGCGGCAGCGGCTGACACTTTTCTGGTGAGGCATAACAAACCATAACAGGCTGACACCTGCCCTGCTTCGCATCAGCCCTTTACACGTTGGCTGCAGCTGTTGTGCGTGAACGTTAGGATCCGTTAGGTTGGGTTGACACTTTTCCCTGTTTTTCACGAAAAAGTGTCAAGTTAGAGGAGTTAGGTTTGGCCGGGGGTTTACAGTTTTTCACCTGCCAGCAGACAGAGTGCCTTTAATCCTGTTTCGCTCCAGTCATCCTGGGTGTCGGGATGCATTGCGGCGACATAGGCCAGCTCGGAACGCAGGAAACGCAGACCACCAGCCATGTGATCTTTGCCATAGAAGCTGTGGGTTTCTTCATCCGGCCGGAAGAGAATCATTAGTTGCTCTTCGGGTTCGTGCTGAACATCAAAACCCAGCTCAGCAGCTGCTGCCTCTATCCTCTGGCCAGCATCAATATCTGCCGGCAGCGCTTTCCCGCCGTCATGCTTCCATACCCATGCGGCGGCCTGCGCCCACGTCATTTCAGTCTGGTGTTCGCCAGCACCGGCAGAATTTTGTTTAGCCTGCGATGCGTCAACGTCCACTTTATCGCCTGAAATAACAATTTCACCGCGGGCTATCCAGCCGTAAACAGTTTGCCGGCTAACGCCCATATGCCTGGCGTAGGCTGATTTACTTAACAGCATCCTGTGTTTCCCTCCGGGCAGAAAAAAGCCGCCCTCAGGCGGCCTGCTTCTCTTCTGAATGTGTCTGCCGCTGACTGCCTTTGAGCATCGCGGTGACATGTTCGCTTAACTGATCAAGACCGGTCATGCGTGGCTGTACATCTGATGGATCGTCGTTCTTCCCGTACACGAGATTGTTATACCAGGTTCGGACAGCTGTAATTTGTGCGACGTCTTTCCTTACCGCGTCGACCAGATCGGCTACCGCGCTAATCACCTGCCCGTTCTCTGATGCGATACGGGAGAAGGCGAGACGTTTTAGCTGTTCCGTATCGAGCCCGGAACATACCGCGTGCGCCCTTAGTAAGGCATCCGCCAGTCCCTGATGCTTTCCACTGTGCATCGACAGCAGCATTTTTTCCTGACTGCGGCGATCCAGCCTTGCGAATGCCTGGCGCATTTCGCTGTCACGCATGAACCCCTGAACATCATCAGCTGCCAGTGGATTAACCGGAGCGAGCTTGTTCTTCAGGTAATCGAGAATATTTGCGGCCTGCTCGCTTACGGCTGCCACCCCGCGCGTAAAGTCTTTGAGCGTGTCCGGGTTCCGGGCTTCACCTGCCCTGCGGTTTTTTGCCTGTTCGTTCAGATCCGGGTCGTTGCGGATAACGTCCAGCAAATCCGCCTCAGCTTCGGCCTGCTGCGCCGTTGTCCTCAGGCTGGTGAGTTCACCCGCCATGCCACGGAATAAAGCGGCCATCTGAGTATTTGGCGCAACAACCTTACCGGCATAACCTGCCAGCTCGATACTGTGTTTCCCAATTTTGATTGAGTAGCTCATTGCCCTGCCTCCATTTTTGATAGACCCGCATCAAATACCTTGCGCGCAACAGCATGGATTGACGGCGCGATCCCCATGCCCGACTTCTGGCGCTCCCTCTCCTGAATGGTTTTCAGAGCCTGAATCTGTTCCCCGTTCAGCAGAACGGGCTTAACGTTAACCTTGCTCATGATGCCCCCTGTTATAGCAACCGTTAAAGTTCCATTAATCGCAACAATCAAATAATTAATTGCGATTTATGAAACGATGTTAATGAAATTGCAGGGGTGCACAACGCGAAAAGAGTGGATGCGTTTTAAAGAATTTGCCCTCAAGGTATACATGGTGTTCATAAAAGCGATAAATTACAGACAAAACAATATATTAACCTATGAACACCGGTCTACATACCGAGGTTACAAGTGTTCATGGTGTTCATATTCCTGTTTACTTTATGAGCACAGAGTTAAAGGGAACTATGAACACTATGAATACCCTATGAATACCTTACACAAAGGTATTCATAGTCAATCTTATTGATTTAATTAAACTTTAAACAGTTAATGAACACTATGAACACCTTTCGCCATATTTATCTAAACATTCACCCTTTTTCCTCAGCTAACGGGTGCGCCTGCGGCAGCCAGTCCTCCGCACTCTCTGAAAGTTCGACGTTCGTCACCACGCCGCGGGTCTTTCTCTCCTTGCGGTACTCGTGATTAAACTCCCGCATGGCGCTTTCCATTCCCTCAGAGAATTTATTCAGCGTCAGCGGCTTCTCGAAACCGTTCGCCTCAAGAAACTTCAGATAAGCGTGATAGAGGTAAATGCGGGGGCGATGAGGCGGGTTACGGTTGCCCACCAGCATTCCCACGCAATCAACCAGAAGCTCCAGATGCGCGCAGAAGGCATAAAGCGGATCTGTTTTCTGCTTCACCTCCAGTGCTTCTTCGCTGTTCCGTTGCTCCAGCAGCAGCGCCCGCGCTTTTTCCGGGTCTGCAAAGTTCGCCAGCAGCCGGCGAACCACTACAGGAATTTCAGCAGATATCTTTTCAGCCAGGTCGGGATCTTTATCCTCCTCGCTGACGCGCCGGTTAAACTGGAAAATTACGCGGCGCCGGGAAACGCCGCCGGCACGTTCGGTGAAAATCATCGGCGTGTTGTTCGTGGCCACAACCACCGCCCGCAGAACGGCGGTGTACTGGTGCTCGTGCTTAGGGTCTATCTCCACCGCATCCCCACCGGTTATCGCCTTTATCCCGGTGCCCTCACCTGAATATTTGGGCTGATCAGGAAGGGTTATCATGCTTTTGCCGACGAACTGCGCCCGCCCACGCGCGCTGTCGAGCGCCGCCATGTTCCCGCTGGCGGTGTTATGCGCGCCGGCCAGCATCGTGGCGATATGGGTAAAGACGCTTTTCCCGCTGCCACCCTCCCCGGTTATCTCGAGGAACAGCTGCCAGTCGTACCGGTTCGCCAGCACCATAAAGAGCGCTGCAGCGATGCGCTGCATCTTAATTGCGTCTCTATCTGATGCGTAACTTAGCCATTTATGGAAGTTCGGCGCGTGGTCGCGGAGGTTTTCGCCCGGCACCGCCGGCGTGTAGGTCACGCCGTTATGGTTGGTCAGCCAGTTATCCTGGCTGTGTTCGCAGAAAACGCCGGTTTCCATATCGTAGACGCCGTTAACAAAGGGGATCAGGCTGCGCCGCGGCACCCCCATTACCGGGATAACGATTTTCAGGGCATCGATAACGTTGTTGATCGCGCGCTTGCTGAAGTTGGTTTTGTTCTCGTTGTAGATAGCCACCATTTCGCGGCTCAGCTCGAGCAAAGACGTTTTCTCCCAGATGCCGGCGCGGTAGACGTACACGCCCTCGCTGTTTTCGTTGATTGCAATGCCGGTGTAACGCGCGGCCAGTATGAGCGCCTTTTCGTTATCAGCCAGGTCGCGGAGGTTTACATCCGTCAGCGGTTTGCCGATCACCATGCTTTTGCCGGCTTCCGCATCGGCTTTGAGGCGCGGCAGCTGCGGCGTCCAGTCCTCCAGAAGCTGATAACCTTCAGAGTAGAATTGCGCGCGCTCCACGCCAGCCACCGCCAGCTTTGTAGCGAGAATGGTTATCTGCCGTTCGGTCAGATGCCCGCCACGGCAAACCCGGGCATAGAGCCGGCCATCATCCACAATCCGGATATTCTCCAGCTCTGCCAGCTGCTTTTTATCCAGCACAACCGGCGGCACCGTGTCGCCAATCGGGTTCATTTCCTGCCATGCTTTGGCGAACGTCCAGGCATCGGCGCCGGCAAAGATGATTGACTCCTCCATGAGATCCGCCGGCTGCTTTTTAAGATTTGGTGCATTCTTCATTTTCTGTTCCCTCGCTCCCTGATGATTTCCCGCATAACCCGAATTCGTTCGATGCCCTGCACCCGCATAATCCGATCGATATCTCTTCCACCGGTGCCCGGCGCGGAAGAAACAAATTCAAATTCCCGCACCAGTCTTTCTGGCGTGCAAAAACACGGTGAGCTGTACCCCTCGCGGCAATATGTCACTCTGTCGAATCGGTAACTTTCGATAATTACGATGTTGCCCCGACTGTCCTTCCATTTATCGCCCGGCCTGATTTCAGGGTGAGCGCGGCCACCAGCAGCTAAGCCGGAATTTTTAATCGTCATATTTTTACCTCACGCCGCTGGCGGGATTACCTGATAACCAATTTTCCTCAGAAAGCGCGCGGCACTCTCCACCGTAAAAATGATCTCGTCGTCCATAAGGGGGCGCATCGACTGCAGGCCATTTGACGTGTCCACCAGATAGCGGCCGCCGGCCGGGAAACTGAAAACGTTTTTGCCGTCGGCCCGGCGAACCAGATCGTAAACAGGAGTCATAATTTCACCTCCCCTTCCCTTAATGACTGGCGGGCAAAACAATATCGCGCACTATTTAATTGCTCAGATACGTGATCGGCAAAAGCGCCGAGACGGCAAAATTGGATAACCATTTTCATACAGATACCTCCATGGCCAGACGGGATTGAATGGCGGAGGCCTTACTGCCTAACTGGAGGTAAGTTCGGGTGATTGCCGGGTTACTGTGCCCGAGCATTTCAGAGGCGACCAGCAATCCCTGTTCGCCGCCGGCGGACATGAGATTAAAGGCGGCAATTTTGCGGCTGGAATAGGCGCTCAGGCGCAGACGCGTGTTTACGACGCGGGTAAACCACAGCATTACGTTGTGCAGTTTCTTCCAGATTGTCTGGCGGCTCACGCTACCTTCCAGAGACTGGCAACGGTTACTTTCGATCTGGCTGCGGGAAAATACCAGGTCGTCACCGATAAGATTGTGCTCCATGCGTTCACGCAGTCGTTTGATGATACCCGGCGGCAGCTGTTTGGTATCGTGCTTAACCTCAGCCTTTGCCACCAGCTCAAACACGATCGCCTGTTCTTCTTCCGTCATGCCGGCGGCCAGTTCATCGCAGCTCACGCTATCCCAGTGCATGTAGGCAATGTGATCTCCAGCAAGCCGGGCAGCGTCCTTACGCTGCTGGCGAACAATCTCGATCCCCTTACGGGTCGCTCTGGCTTCTGCTGCTTTGGTCTGCTTCGCTACGATAATTGTTGCTATGCCGGTTTCCCAGTTGATGCAGGAGTAACGGAAGTTGCACACGTCGCTGGTACGCCAGCCGGTAACGGTCGCAATATCCCACCAGAGTAAAATCCAGTCCGGCTGGGTCTGCTGGATGCGCTCGCGCAGTTTGCGCTGCTCTTCCCGTTCGTAAACGGGGGTCATGGTGCGGGTGCCTTTCGTGGTAGTAGCTTTTACCACGTTACCGCGCAGCTCGCGTGCTTTTGCTGTCAGGGTCTGGAGGTTAAACATGCTGTACCTCCTCAACGCGAAAACGACACACCAGAATACAGACACAACCTGCGGGCGTTTTTTCGCGTGCTTCGCGCTCGGTGGAAGCAGTAACATTGACGATCTGATTTGTGAATTCGCCCAAGGTGAGAAAACGCCATGTAAATTCAGGGCGTGTTTGGGTAGACTTAGTGCAAGCCATAATGTTACCTCAACTAACGTTTTGGTTAGACGCCCCGGTACTGCTCCAACAGTCTGGGGCGTTGTCTTTTCAATGTACGCCGTGCTAACGTACGTACATAACAAAAACCATACTATGAGGTTATGTACGTACGTGTCAACTGCAAAACGAGATAAAACACCTAAGGGTGAGGGCTGGTCGCCTACTTTCCAGATTCGAATTAATCCAGAACTGCGCCAGCAATTGAATGAAGCAGCTGAGCGCGCAGGTATGAGCCTTGGTAATTGGATGAAGGAACTTGCCCGCGCTGAGCTCCGTAAACAAGGCATAGAGCCTAAAGGCTGATCCATCAGCCTTTGAGCCGGGTAATAATCCCGGCTTCTTTCTGCCTTTTTAATCATCGCTATTTTCCTTCAGTAACTCGGGTTGATACTTACGCCACAGCTGAATCTCCTCTTGTTCAAGAGCTTCTTTTGCCCCCTTACACTGCTGCAACTTATACCCGCGTTTGCTGGCCTCCTGCTGATAAGCAGCCATGCGCCGGCTAAAGTCGTTCAGGAACGCGAACGGCACACCATAAGAGCCAGTCTTGCGGATAGAAGGGATAACCTCGCGAAATACCCAATTACTGAAACGATGGGCGAATGTGCCCGGCGTAATAGCTTTACGGCTGCGGGCGATCAGCTTGTAGAAACCAGATTCAGAGACAGCGCTATGATTTGGGTTCCCGCGAATACCGTAAGTTAAAGTTACGGTATTTCTCTCGTCATCATCCAGAGCCTGCAACGCCATGCGTGAATTGGATAGTTCCAGCGCCGCGCAAACATCTTTTGCAACGAACCACGGTTCACCGTTGATCTTAACAATACGGACTTTCGCGGCCTCAAATTTAATGACCGAAATATCATCACTGCTGTTTTCAGGTTGAGCGAAACCCTGCCCGGCTAGGGCATTTTTGTTAGTCATAATAAATTTCCCGGGCTAAGTTACAGTTGAGGTTTTGTGGAAATTAATGCATCACGTTCTTCGATACGCTGGCTTATCCAATCATCAACTTCACTTTCAACAAATGCGATGGCTCGAGAACCAATCTTGACCGATTTAGGAAAGCGATTGTCTTTAAGAAGACGATAGATCCAAGCCTTGCTATATCCAGTGCGTTTTTGTACTTCAGCCAATCTGATTAAAGAGTGGGACATATTTACCTCATAACGTCTATTGTGGTGTACGAGTTAAATTCAACCAGATATCAGATTAGCTGTGTGGAAGTCGGTATGATTTTAATTGGAAGTGACAACTGCGAGAGTGGATCCGTTTTACAGGTTTTTTTAGAACCTGTAAAACAAGGTTTGGAAGTGCGGCGTCAGTTTTGGAAGTATTTACTTCGAAATTTTGGAAGCGTGAAGCTCAAGAGCTTCATCTATCAACATAATCAGTGCCTTACTGGTTACATCGATACCGTCTCCATGGTCATTAATCAGTTTAGTCGCAGTCCTTGCCACCTCAGATTTGTTTAATTTTCCACCACGTAGATATTTCCCCTGACTTTTCTCGAGAGCAATTGCCATTCCGGCTATCAATTTGAGTGCTGTGTCTTTGCCAGCGAAGTTGCCCCACTGGGTGGGTTCGTGTAAATCTTCATTGCACTGCTCGGAATCTAAATCAGCGGAGTGGCTATCAATCATCCTTAAACCACTCTCAATTTCATTAGCAACCCAAGGCCAGATATCCTTTGCGAGGAAGGTTGCATTAACAATCGGAGTATCCAGAGTTATAGATTCAACATCTACTTTTAATCTGACGGCCTCAGGTAGACCATATTTATAATCAGCTAACTTGAAAGCTTGAAGTGGCTTTAATTCCTTTAGCTGAATGGCTTGTATGATGGTTTCCTTGTAAATAGATGCCTGTTCATGTCCTATATAATTCCCTTCTACTGCTTTTTGTACGCTATCAACCTTTTCAGATATTCCAGCCATAACTAAGGCTGCCTGATCTAAAGATACAATTCGCAAGCGTCCAATATGCACCGGTAAATCGAACATTACGTCACCTCACGCCCTCTATTAATTGAGCGGCTATGCCAGCCCGCAGAGGTGTACGGGTTTTCGGGGATCAGCCTAGACATAGCCTATTCTTTGTTCGTCTACCGAAGTCTACTACTGTCAATTAGCACTGTCTATACATACAGTTATGCGCTTTTCCCAAACGTTCCGTGCACTACATTTTCGCCGTTTTCCAACGCCTCCATATAGTCGGCATACCACTGGAGCATTTCGCGGCGGCCATCCAGATACTGGGCGTGGTTGTACGTTCCTCGTATAGAGTTTTTGTCGACGTGTGCCAGCTGCGTTTCAATCCACGCGGTGTTGTAGCCCTGTTCGTGCAGGATGGTACTCATGGTGTGCCGGAAACCGTGCCCGGTGACTTTTCCGTTATAGCCAATCCGCTTAAAGACTTGGTTTATGCTGGCTTCACTCATTGTTTTTCGCGGATCGTTACGGCCTGGGAACACAAGCGGGTAATTGCCTGTTAGCTCTTGGATCTGACCAATAAGCGTAAGAGCTTGCCTGGACAATGGCACCACATGAGGGCGACGCATTTTCATGCGTGAGGCGGGTATTTCCCAGACCGCCTTACTGATATTGATTTCATCCCAAAATGCCCCACGGAGTTCGCCGGGACGCAATCCGGTGATAATCAGCAAACGAGCAGCCAAAACTACTAACTCGCTTCCTGAATATCCTGACAACGCATTGAAGAAATCAGGCAATTCTTTAGGTGTGAGGAAAGGAAAATGATTGGACTCGTGCCCTTGCATCGCGCTGGTGAGATCCGGGGCGGGGTTATACTCAGCTCGACCGGTAACTATTGCGTAACGGAAAACTTCCCCACAGCGCTGCCTAACTTTTCTTGCCTTTTCGGTAGCGCCGCGCCCTTCAATGCGCCGTAGCACATTCAACAGTTCAAGCGGTTTGATTTCTGCTATTGGTTTTTTGCCAATGTATGGGAACACATCTTTATTGAAGGCTTCGAGGATGTCTGAAGCATAACCAGCAGACCATTTTTTTAGTTTGCTGCTGTGCCACTCAAGGGCAATATCTTTGAAGGTGTTGTTTAACTGAATTTCACGGGCAATCTTCTCCTCCCGTTTCGCTTCCATAGGATCTATACCCCCAGCGATACCCCTTTTCGCTTCTTCACGTTTTGCCCGAGCATCGGCCAATGTGACTTCAGGATACACACCAAGCGCTAACAGCTTCTCTTTGCCGGCTACACGATACTTGAGCCGCCAGTATTTGCCGCCATTAGGTTTAATCAGGAGATACAAACCACCACCATCAGCCAGCTTGTAAGGCTTATCTTTAGGTTTGGCGGCATCCACCTGCCGGGCGTTTAGTTTCACTTGGGGGTACCTCCTCTAGACCGAACAGCATATACCCCCATAAGTACCCCCAAACGACCGTAGATTTCAGGGAACTTTAGTAGACGTAGAAATACTAAAAGGGGCTGTAAAGCGCAGAGTATAAGGGGTTTCAGTGAACTTTAGTAGACTTGGGGAGACGTTAGAATGGTGCCGATAATAGGAGTCGAACCTACGACCTTCGCATTACGAATGCGCTGCTCTACCAACTGAGCTATATCGGCCCTGAAAGGCCGGTTACGAGCGTAACCACGGGGCAAAAGAGTAGATCTAACCGGGTGATGCGTCAATGCCCTTTTGAATCAAACGGCTATTTTTGCATCACCCGCGATTATTTACGCACGAATGGTATCATCACCGAAGCCGATCCACTTGTAGGTGGTCAGTGCTTCCAGCCCCATCGGACCGCGGGCATGCAGCTTCTGAGTGCTCACAGCCACCTCTGCACCCAGACCAAACTGGCCGCCATCGGTGAAGCGCGTCGAGGCATTCACGTAAACCGCAGACGAATCCACTTCATTCACAAACCGATTGGCATTGCGCAGGGTGCGCGTCAGGATCGCGTCAGAATGCTGGGTTCCGTGTTCACGAATGTGCGCAATAGCGTCATCGAGATCCGCAACTACCTTCACGTTCAGATCCAGCGACAAATACTCATCGTCGTACTGCTCCGCGTTAACCGGAACGACCTTCGCCGGACCGTCTTTCAGCAGGGCGAGAGCCTTCTCGTCCGCATGCAGCGTAACGCCACTTTCCGCCATCTGCTTGCTCAGCGCTGGCAGGAAGGTACTGGCGATGCCCTGATGCACCAGCAGCGTTTCCACCGTATTGCAGGTGCTTGGACGCTGAGTTTTAGCGTTGACGATAATCTTCAGCGCAGGTTCGATCTCCGCGGTGCCATCCACCACGATATGGCATACGCCGATACCGCCGGTAATGACCGGAATGGTGGAATGCTCACGGCACAGCTTGTGCAGGCCCGCGCCGCCGCGTGGGATGAGCATGTCGATGTATTTGTCCATGCGCAGCATCTCGTTGACCAGCGCGCGGTCAGGGCTTTCAATCGCCTGCACGGCAGCCGCCGGTAAGCCGCACTCTTCCAGCGCCTGCTGAATGACGTTCACCGTGGCGGCGTTGGTGCGCCAGGTCTCTTTCCCGCCACGCAGGATAGCGGCGTTACCGGTTTTCAGGCACAGGGAGGCGACATCCACCGTCACGTTTGGACGCGCTTCGTAAATCACACCGATGACGCCGAGTGGCACACGACGACGCTCAAGGCGTAACCCGCTGTCGAGCACCCCACCGTCAATCACCTGCCCTACCGGGTCGGCGAGGTTGCACACCTGACGGACGTCATCGGCGATACCTTTCAGACGCGCCGGGGTCAATGCCAGACGGTCGAGCATCGCTTCGCTCAAGCCGTTGCGACGCGCTTCCAGCAGATCCTGCTCGTTGGCGAGCAAAATTTCCTGCGACTGGGATTCCAGATAATCAGCGATTTTTTCCAGCACACGGTTTTTCTCGCGGCTGGAAAGGAGCGCCAGTTTATACGAGGCGGCTTTCGCGGCTGCGCCCATTTGTTCCAGCATGTTCTGGCTCCTTAACGAATAATCATGTCGTCGCGATGCACGGCAACCGGGCCATATTCATAGCCCAGGATGGCGTCGATCTGCTGGGAATGGTGGCCAGCAATCCGACGCAGCGCGTCGCTGTTATAACGGCTTACGCCATGAGCGATGTCGCGACCTTCAAGGTTACGGATTCGGATCACTTCACCACGCGAGAAGTTGCCTGTCACGCTTTTAATTCCTTTTGGAAGCAACGAGCTTCCTCTTTCCAGAATAGCGGCGGTCGCGCCTTCATCCACGGTCAATTCACCAGCCGGGGGCGCGCCAAAGATCCAGCGTTTGCGGTTTTCCAGCGGGGACGCCTGGGCGTGGAAGCGTGTGCCCACAGAAATGCCTTCCATCACATCACCTATCACGCCCGGACGGCTGCCCGCGGCAATGATGGTGTCGATACCGGCCCGGCACGCCACGTCCGCAGCCTGGAGCTTGGTGCCCATACCGCCTGTCCCAAGACCAGAAACGCTGTCTCCCGCAATGGCACGCAGCGCATCGTCAATGCCGTGAACGTCTTTGATCAGTTCTGCCTGTGGATTGGAACGCGGGTCAGCGGTAAACAGCCCCTGCTGATCGGTCAGAAGCAGCAGCTTATCGGCCCCTGCCAGGATCGCCGCCAGCGCAGAGAGGTTATCGTTGTCGCCTACTTTGATTTCAGCGGTGGCAACAGCGTCGTTTTCGTTGATGACCGGAACGATATGGTTATCCAGCAGCGCGCGCAGCGTATCGCGGGCGTTCAGGAAACGTTCTCTGTCTTCCATATCCGCACGCGTCAGCAGCATCTGCCCGACGTGAATGCCATAAATGGAGAACAGTTGTTCCCAGAGCTGTATGAGTCGGCTTTGTCCTACGGCGGCCAGCAGCTGTTTGGAGGCGATCGTCGCGGGGAGTTCGGGGTAGCCCAGGTGTTCACGCCCGGCGGCAATCGCCCCGGAGGTCACAATCACAATACGATGCCCTGCGGCATGCAACTGAGCGCACTGACGTACAAGCTCAACGATATGGGCACGATTAAGGCGGCGCGATCCGCCTGTTAACACACTGGTACCGAGTTTTACCACCAGCGTCTGGCTGTCACTCATGATTCTCTGCCGTTCAACAATAAGGGAAAATGATGTCAGTCAGACGTTTTAACAGGTGTCAGCCCCGTTGCCAACTGCCTTAGCACATCACCCGTCACTTTGTTGCGCGGGATCAGGAAGCGTAGCGGCAGATTTTGACAATTTTATTACCGAAAAATTAAAACATACTTTTTTAGACATATTCTTACTTTGTCATAAAACGTTCACCCACTAACGATAAAACCCTTCCTGTTTTTCACGGGGTAATAAGTTGAATCTTATTGCTCAGCGAATATTAGCGCGTTTTTATAAAATCAGGATTGAAAATGAAAAAGAGCACTCTGGCATTAGTGGTAATGGGCGTAGTTGCATCCACATCTGTTCACGCAGCGGAAGTTTATAATAAAAACGGTAATAAACTGGACGTGTACGGCAAAGTAAAAGCAATGCACTACCTCAGTGATGATGACGCGAAGGATGGTGACCAGACTTACGTTCGTTTTGGCTTTAAGGGTGAAACGCAGATTAACGATCAGCTGACGGGCTACGGACGTTGGGAAGCAGAGTTCGCGGGTAACAAAGCAGAAAGCGACTCTTCTCAAAAAACGCGCCTGGCATTTGCGGGTATTAAACTGAAAGATTTTGGTTCTTTTGATTACGGTCGTAACCTGGGTGCGCTGTATGACGTCGCCGCATACACCGATATGTTCCCGGAGTTCGGCGGTGACGGCCTGGCGCAGACCGATAACTTCATGACGAAACGCGCTTCCGGTCTGGCCACATACCGTAATACCGATTTCTTTGGCATGGTTGACGGTCTTAATATGACCCTGCAATACCAGGGTAAAAATGAAAACCGCGACGTGAAGAAGCAAAACGGCGACGGCTTCGGTACCTCCCTGAGCTATGACTTCGGCGGCAGCGATTTCTCTGTGATTGGTGCGTATGCCAGCTCCGATCGCACCAATGAGCAAAACCTTCAGGCACGCGGCGAAGGTAAAAAAGCAGAAGGCTGGGCGACCGGTCTGAAATATGATGCCAACGATATATATCTGGCCACTCTCTATTCTGAAACCCGTAATATGGCCCCTATTTCCGGTGGTTTTGCAAATAAAGCGCAAAACTTCGAAGTGGTTGCGCAATATCAGTTTGACTTTGGTCTGCGCCCATCTCTGGGTTACGTGCAGTCTAAAGGCAAAGATATCGAAGGCATCGGCGATGAAGATATCGTGAAATACATCGATGTAGGTGCAACCTATTATTTCAACAAAAACATGTCTGCGTTTGTTGATTATAAAATCAACCAGATCGATGACGATAATAAACTGGGCGTAAGCAGCGATGATATCGTTGCGCTGGGCATGACCTACCAGTTCTGATGTTGTGGTAATAAAAAAACCGGCGCTGAGCCGGTTTTTTTGTGCCCGGTGACGCTGTGCTTACCGGACCTACGGAGTAATACGTTTTTAGGCCGGGTAAGGCGTAGCCGCCACCCGGCGCTGTGACATCATCAGGCTCTCAGTTTCACCGCTTCGCTGGAAAAATCGTCCGCAGGCTCCAGCTTCAGATCCAGCGTTGCCAGCAGGTCGCGAGCTCTGCCGTGAAATTCTTTTAGCGTATGCTCCAGGCGATCGATCACTTCCTGATCTTTGATGCTCGTCGCCTGCCAGTGCCCGTCTTTATTAAACAGGCCAAACTGATAGCTATAGGTAAAACGGTTTTCCTGTGCTTCCATTTCCATCCACCAGCCCCAGAACTCACGTTTTTCGGGTGCAGGCTTCACGTTGACGCAAACAGCCAGGCAGTCGAAAAAAAAGCGATTCTCTTCACACTGCTCTTCTCGAATATACGGGCCAAGAGCCATGAACTTCTTAATCAGTCTACTTTTCGGGTGTCCACTCGGTAACGTCATTGCGATCTCCTTTTGTGAAGCACTGTTTTACCAAACCAACGAAATTTAGCAAACTATTAACACAATCTCTGCGTGATCCAGCGTGTGATCTCTTTAAGCGCTTTGTCAAAATTTTGGTACACCGGGCTGAAGGGTACCTCCAGCAATTTGCCATCCGAAGATGACGAGGTGATTAAGCGTGACTCCTCTTCCGGGCTAAATGGATCGTTCTTCCAGAAACCGGACATCATCGGGGTTGGGCAACGGCGGCCCAGCAAGCCCTGCGTTTTTAATGAATACCGATTAAGTTCAATGCGCAACGCTTCATCTGAAGCATCATGCATGCCAAGTCGGCTCGCCAGCACGTCCAGATACATTTCAGGAACGCTACCCTGACGCGCAGGATCGCTTAACAGTGCATGCACTACCGGGCCAAGACAGGCGACGGCCTTCAGGCGGGAAGATTCAAGGTAGGCCAGCCGTACCGCGACGTTAGCGCCAAAGCGGAAGCCAAACGCACCTACCCGGGTATGGTCAACCCAGGGGATATTCTCCAGCGCTTTTAATGCATGCTGGTGCAGCAGGCTGGAGTCTTGCGTAAGTTTCCATTTGGATGAAAAACCAATTGATGGCATATCGAGCGTCAGCATGGCGATCCCGTTTGGGGCAAAGTAGCGCTCATACAGGCTGTAATAATCAATTTGTAACGAATCCAGGCCGCCGCACATCAGAACCGTCGGGAACGGGCCTTCCCCCTCCGGCATATGCAGGAATCCAGTCACCGGGCTACCGCCGGGAATGGCGAACTCAATTTCACGCATCCGGCCAGGCAGCCGCTGGGCGGCCTCTTCATAAGCCCGGTTTGCCAGCGCCTGGGCCTGCTCCGCCAGTTCGTCTCCTTTCAGATGCGGGTATGCAGCGATGCTGTAAAGGTTTGCCGCATGCAGCCAGTGTTTGCCGCTGAGAGTGGCATCTTCTTCCTGGCTCGCTTTTTGCTGCCAGAGCATGGCCTGCTTTGACCATTCGTAGATCCAGTTCCCGCCACGGTAGCCCACCACCGTGTCGTAGAGATCGCTGTCGGTGCGCTCAGACTCGCTCATCACGATACGCGCCTGCACGTCGAGGATTTCGCGCGGGTCGATACCACGCCAGATCCACATCAGGCGGTTAATCATGCGATACCAGTGGGGCACGTTTTTACCATCTAACGCTGACTGTACAGCAGGCATGGTCCCCGGATTAAACCGACGCACCAGCGTCGAGGTTTCAGGGTGCTTGAAACGGGGTTTGAAAAGAGTTTCGGTGAGATTCGCCTGCGCCATTGCGTTGCCTCCATGGATACATCACTTGGAGACCATTGTAACGCGTGGCAGGGTAAAAAGAACAACGCCCGGCATAACCGGACGTGTAAAGTTACGTACTGAAATTAACGGCCAGAGATAGGCGGTACGAAGACCACGCCCATATCCCATGGCTGTTCGATCCAGGTATCCTGAGGGATATCAATGACGTAATCATCAACCAGGGGACGACCCGCTGGTTTCGCGAAGATAGTGACGAAGTGCGCTTTTGGATACATTTCGCGGATAGCCACAGCGGTACCGCCGGTGTCCACCAGATCGTCGATAACGATAAAGCCTTCACCGTCGCCTTCCGCGCGCTTCAGAACTTTCAGCTCACGCTGGTTATCGTGGTCATAGCTGGAGATACATACGGTATCGACATGACGAATACCCAGCTCACGTGCCAGCAGCGCCCCCGGTACCAGACCGCCACGGCTGACGGCAATAATGCCTTTCCACTGTTCGGAAGGCATCAGACGCGCAGCCAGTTTGCGTGCGTGAATCTGCAACATGTCCCAGGTGACGACGTATTTTTCGCTCATGTGAAGTGTCCCAGCCTGTTTATATACGGCTTAAAAAAATGAGGGTGAACCAGGTTGCGCGAGATTATAGAGATCTGACGCACTAAAAACCAGTGTTACGCGCCATGAGCCTGAGTTTTTACATGCTTAATGCTACCAGCCACGGGAGAAAGTGGTATTCTCAGATGCATCTCGCAAGCCCGTCTTGTGGTAACGATTAACCTGCTAACCCAGTGACCTGCAACATTGTTTTGCAGCGCAACGACAAGGAGACCTATCGTGTCTGAACTGTCTCAATTATCTCCACAGCCGCTGTGGGATATTTTTGCCAAAATCTGCTCTATTCCGCACCCTTCCTATCACGAAGAACAGCTTGCCGAACATATTATGGGCTGGGCAAAGGAAAAAGGTCTGCACGCTGAGCGTGACCAGGTTGGCAATATTCTCATCCGCAAACCTGCCACCGCAGGTATGGAAAACCGTAAGCCAGTGGTATTGCAGGCGCACCTGGACATGGTTCCGCAGAAAAACAACGACACCGTTCACGACTTCACAAAAGACCCGATTCAGCCGTACATCGACGGTGAGTGGGTGAAGGCGCGCGGCACGACCCTGGGCGCAGATAACGGTATTGGTATGGCTTCCGCGCTGGCCGTGCTGGCTGACGACAGCGTTGAACACGGTCCGCTGGAAGTGCTGCTGACCATGACTGAAGAAGCGGGCATGGATGGCGCGTTCGGTCTCCAGGCAAACTGGCTGCAAGCGGACATTCTGATCAACACCGATTCCGAAGAAGAAGGTGAGATCTACATGGGCTGCGCGGGCGGGATCGATTTCATCTCTACCCTGCCGCTGTCCCGCGAAGCGATTCCTGCCGGATTCGAAACCTTTAAGCTGACGCTGAAAGGGCTGAAAGGCGGTCACTCCGGCGGTGATATTCACCTGGGCCTGGGCAACGCCAACAAACTGCTGGCGCGTTTCCTGGCGGGCCATGCCGCTGAACTGGATCTGCGTCTGGTGGACTTCAACGGCGGCACTCTGCGTAACGCGATCCCTCGCGAAGCCTTCGCGACCGTGGCGGTGCCTGCGGCGAAAGCGGAAGAGCTGAAAAAACTCTCCAGCCTGTATCTGGATATCCTGAAAAACGAGCTGTCTGAGAAAGAGAAAAACCTGACGGTGGTACTGGAGTCCGTTACAACGGATAAAGCCGCGCTGACCGCACAGTCTCGTGACACGTTCGTCCAGTTGCTGAACGCAACGCCAAACGGCGTGATCCGCAATTCTGACGTTGCAAAAGGCGTGGTTGAAACCTCCCTGAACGTGGGCGTAGTGACCATGGGCGACGACAGCGCAGAGATCATTTGCCTGATCCGTTCCCTGATCGACAGCGGTAAAGAGTACGTTGTGAGCATGCTGGAATCTCTGGGTACCCTGGCGGGCGCGAAAACGTCTGCAAAAGGCAGCTACCCTGGCTGGCAGCCGGATGCAAGTTCTCCGGTCATGGCACTGGTGCGTGAAACTTATCAGAGACTGTTCAACAGCACCCCGAACATTCAGGTTATTCACGCGGGTCTGGAATGTGGTCTGTTCAAGAAACCGTATCCGGATATGGACATGGTCTCCATCGGGCCGACCATTACGGGGCCACACTCCCCGGATGAGCAGGTTCACATTGAAAGCGTCGGTCACTACTGGACGCTGCTGACTGAGCTGCTGAAAGCAATCCCTGTTAAGTAATAAGCCGTTTGATGCCCGGTGGCGCTTCTGTATGACCGGATACATAGGTAACAGATCAGACCGGGAACATAGGTAACACTTTTCAGTCTATCCGGAGCACACTCTGGGTTTTTCGGTCGTAGTACGCAAGCGTTATTCCATTAAAGATGATGGCCTCCAGGCCATCATCTTGTTCTTCCAGCATGATGTACTCATCAGTCAGCGCTTCACTCAGGAACACCGTCCCCTTTTTCCCCATATAGAGTGTCCCCCTTGATTTCACCCTGTAGACCGTACCTCCTTCCGGATAAGCATATTCAGGAACCCTGCCATCCCAGTGCCGGCCTGAGGGTTGCCATACCGTTCCGGGCGTTGCACCCGCCAGGGCTTCATGTGGCCTTTCGTAGTTAAACTCTTCCCGGTAGCCACTGAACCACCGCTGTTGTTCTTCCATCGTCATAAATATGTTGCCCTGTTTTACTGCACTTTTCAGCGAACGATGCATTCGCTCATGACGGCCGTTTTCTTCCGGATGCCCCTTTCTGATGCGTTCCGGTCTGATGCCCAGCTTTATCAGCCAGACTGCAAGGCGACTTAACCCGGCGATACCTGTTCCTGCGAAAGGCTGACCATTATCCGTTCTCAGGACTTCCGGCAGACCGTACTCCAGGAACGCATCCGTCAGGCACTGCCTGACGAAGGGCTCGCTCTCCCGGTCTGCTCCCCGGCAGCTCAGAAGATACCGGCTGTGATTGTCGGTGAGGGTGAAGGGATGACAGTATTTCCGGCTCAGCAGCCTGAACTTGCCTTTAAAATCAGCGCTCCAGACCTGATTGTTCTCACTGATGATGGTCAGGGGCTGGCGATTGCCCGGGGTTCTGCGTTTTCGCTTTTTATCCGGAACCAGGCCTTCACGCTTGAGGATATCGCCGATAGTACTGGCAGCGGGGACGGTAAAATCGACGTGATGATTGAGCAGCCACATCCGCAGTTTTTTGGGGCCCCAGTCAGGGTGTTTTTGCCTCAGGGCCGTAAGCTGCCCGGCGATATCATCAGGAACTGTCCGGGAGTGGGAGTGCGGAGCACGCGACCGGTCAGAGAGAGATGACAGGTCAGAGGGGTCAAAACGCTGAAGCCATTTGTAACCGGTTTTTCGACTGATGCCGAAGAGACGGCAGAGGGCAGAAAAAGAATCCGTACCTGCATGGCAGGCACGGATAAAATCAAGGCGTTGCATAGGTCGGGTCTCAGTCCAGGGCATAGCGAGTCTCCTCTTCTATGCCAGTTATAACTGTTACCCATGTATCCGGTCTAAAGTGTTACCCATGTTTCCGGTTCATACCCTTCGCTTACCGGGCATACGATTAGCCTAATCTACAGTCCCAGCACCAGCTGACGCTCCAGCTGCGGATCCAGCAATGTGACGTGCAGCCCCACCAGCCTTACCCCTCGTCCGCCCCGCCGCTCTTCCCATGCCTTTTTTGCCGTCGCAATAAGATCCTCTTTGTTGAGGCGTGGCCAGACGTGCTCCTGCGTCGTCTGTTGAAAATCGTTAAATTTCAGTTTGATGCCCTGCCGGGCAATAAGCAGATCTGGTTTGACCTTCAGTAAGCGTCGTTCAAGCTCAGGATAGAGTTGTTCCGTAATAATGGTTTCACACTCTGTCCAGTCATGGATATCTTCGCTCAGCGTGCGTTCAACGCCGACCGATTTACGCAGCCGTTCGTTGTTCACATCCCGGTCATCAATGCCCTGACTGCGTTCCCACAGTACGCGGCCAAACTTACCAAAACGCTTAAGCAGCAGCGCCAGATCGCTGCGCTGAACGTCTTCACAGGTGCGTAGCCCCATATTTTCCAGCTTCGCGGCGGAGACTTTACCCACACCGGGGATTTTGCTGAGCGGCAGCGTCTTTAAAAACGCCGGAACTTCTTCCGGGGTGATGACGTACTGGCCGTTGGGCTTATTTAAATCGGAGGCGATTTTGGCGAGAAATTTTATCGGCGCGACGCCTGCCGATGCCGTCAGGTTCAGCTCGTTAAAAATAGTCTGGCGGATCTCCTGCGCCATCAGGGTGGCGGAGCCGTGGCAGTGCACGCTGTGGGTGACATCCAGATAGGCTTCATCCAGCGATAACGGTTCAATCAGAGAGGTGTAGCGGGAGAAGATCTCCCGAATGTGGCTCGATGCTTCTTTATAGGCATCAAAACGTCCGGGCAAAAGAGTGAGATGCGGGCACAGTTTCAGCGCCATCGCTGTCGGCATGGCGCTGCGCACACCGTATTTGCGAGCAGGATAGTTGGCGGTGCTGATGACACCGCGCTGAACCCGGCTGCCGCCAATGGCGATGGGAATATCCCGCAGCGCCGGGTTGTCACGCATCTCCACTGCGGCAAAAAAGCAGTCCATATCGACATGGATTATTTTGCGCATAGTAAGCCCTCACTCATTACTGGATAAGTATACAGTAAACAAATGAGGGTTGAGAAGTATGCGTGGGAATTGTCGGGTGGCGGCGTTGCCTTACCCGACATACAAAACTAAATAATGCGTTGCTGCTCGCGAGCCATCCGTTTTTTTCGCGCATCGCACGGTTCCGGACAATCGCACACTTTTTCCATTCCGATGGAAGATATACCTCCACAGCTGCCCTGGATGCTTTTACGCTTGATGATCCAGCCTAAGGACATCCCGAATATCACCAGTACAAACACCGCAAAGGTCGCCAGAAAGGTCAGCATAATCAGCCTCCGAAATCATCGAGCATGATGTTCTCATCTTCCACGCCAAGATCTTTTAGCATCTTAATCACGGCAGCGTTCATCATTGGCGGGCCACACATATAAAACTCGCAATCTTCCGGTGCCGGGTGCTGTTTGAGGTAATTTTCATACAGCACGTTGTGGATGAAGCCCGTATAACCTGTCCAGTTATCTTTCGGCTGCGGATCGGATAACGCCACATGGAAGGTAAAGTTAGGGTTATCACGTGCCAGTTGTTCAAACTCATCGTCATAGAACATTTCGCGCAGTGAACGCGCCCCGTACCAGAAGCTGATCTTGCGCTTGCTGCCAAGGCGTTTGAGCTGGTCAAAGATATGTGAACGCATCGGCGCCATACCCGCACCGCCGCCGATAAAGACCATTTCCGCGTCGGTGTCTTTGGCAAAGAATTCGCCGAACGGGCCGGAAATCGTCACTTTGTCGCCAGGCTTGAGGGACCAGATATAGGACGACATGACGCCAGGGGGTGCATCAGGCACATTCGGCGGCGGCGTGGCGATACGCACGTTGAGCATAATAATGCCCTTCTCTTCCGGGTAGTTAGCCATGGAATAAGCGCGAAGCGCGGGCTCTTTTACTTCGGAAACAAAGCGGAAGAGGTTAAATTTATCCCAGTCAGCCCGGTACTCCTCGGGCACGTCGAAGTCAGCATACGCCACGGTATGTGCCGGACAATCAATCTGGATATACCCACCCGCACGGAACGGGACGCTCTCCCCTTCAGGAACGCGCAGCTTGAGCTCTTTAATGAACGTGGCTTTGTTATCGTTAGAGATAACTTCGCACTCCCATTTTTTCACGCCGAAGATCTCCTCCGGCAGCTCAATCTTCATGTTCTGGCGCACAGCGACCTGACACGCCAGACGGCAGCCCTCTTTCGCTTCACGCTTCGTGATATGCGACAGTTCTGTTGGCAGAATATCACCGCCTCCCTCTTTCACCGTCACACGGCACTGTCCACAGGAGCCACCGCCGCCACAGGCAGACGAGACAAAAATCCCGTTGCCGGAGAGCGTATTAAGCAGCTTATCCCCTGCCGGGGTACGGATCTGATTCTGCGGATCGTCATTGATATCAATGATCACATCCCCGGAATTCACCAGCTTCGCACGCGCTGCCAGGATCAGCCCTGACAGCACCAGTACTATCAGCGTGAACATCACCACGCCAAGAATAATTTCCATCTTTTAGCCCTTATAGCTGCACACCGGAGAAGGACATAAAGCCCAACGCCATCAGGCCGGTGGTGATAAAGGTGATCCCTAAGCCACGAAGCCCCGCAGGTACGTTGGCATATTTCATTTTTTCACGGATCCCCGCCATGGTAACAATCGCCAGCATCCAGCCGATACCGGAACCGAAACCATACACAACCGATTCACTGAAGTTGTAATCGCGCTGAACCATAAATGAGACGCCGCCGAAAATGGCGCAGTTCACCGCGATTAGCGGCAGGAAGATCCCCAGTGCGTTGTACAGCGACGGGAAGTATTTATCGAGGATCATCTCCAGGATCTGAACAAGCGCCGCAATCACCCCGATAAAGGTGATGAAGTTCAGGAAGCTAAGATCAACGCCCTCCACCAGCGCGCCATCGCGAAGCACGAAGTTGAACACCAGGTTGTTAATCGGAACGGAAAGCCCCAGCACAACAGTGACCGCCACACCCAGACCGAATGCCGTCGATACCTTCTTAGAAACAGCAAGGAACGTACACATGCCCAGGAAGAAAGCGAGCGCCATGTTTTCAACAAACACCGCGCGCACAAATAAACTCAGGTAATGAGCCATCGTCGGTTACTCCTTTTCCTGCTGTTCAGGCTTCAGCGTACGAATCAGCCAGATCAGCAAACCGATAATGAAAAATGCGCTTGGTGCCAGCAGGAACAAACCGTTCGGCAGATACCAGCCGCCGTTCTGTACCGTATCCAGCACCGGAATGCCAAACAGTTTGCCGCTGCCAATAAGTTCGCGCAGGAAACCAACCGTCAACAGGATCACACCGTAACCCAGCCCGTTGCCGATACCGTCCATAAAGCTCGCCAGTGGCGGCATTTTCATCGCATAGGCTTCAGCGCGCCCCATCACGATACAGTTGGTGATAATCAGGCCGACAAACACCGAAAGCTGCTTCGAGGTTTCATAAGCGAAGGCGCGCAGAAGCTGATCAACCACGATCACCAGCGAGGCGATGATCGCCATCTGGACAATGATCCTCACGCTGTTGGGTATGTGGTGGCGGATCATTGAGATAAACATGCTGGAAAACGCTGTCACCAGCGTTACCGCCAGCGTCATGACCACCGCCGTTTCCAGCTTGGTGGTTACCGCCAGAGCCGAGCATACGCCCAGCACCTGAAGCGTTATCGGGTTATTGGCTAAAAGTGGGCCAATCAGCACCTTTTTAACTTCTTTAAGTTCACCCGTATCAGCCATTGTTCAGCGCTCCTTCACGTACATTCTTCAGGAAGGGACCAAAGCCCAGTTCACCCATCCAGAAATCAAAGCTGTGCTGCACCCCATTAGAGGTGAGCGTGGCGCCGGAAAGGCCATCAACGGCAAATTCATCACCGGGACGCGCTCCTCCTTTCACCACCTTCAGCGCAGGCTGGCCGTTGTCATCGAGCACTTTTTTACCGACAAACTGTGCCCGCCAGTTAGGGTTCTCAACTTCGCCCCCCAGCCCTGGTGTTTCGCCCTGATCGTAATATGTAATGCCTTTGACCGTACGGCCATCGGTATCCAGCGCCACAAAGGCGTACATCATTGACCATAAACCGTTGCCATAGATGGGCAACACGATTTCCTGGATGCGCTTTTGCTCGTCGCGGACGAGGTAAATCTCCGCGACATTGCTGCGGCGCTTAATGCCTGCCGGATCCTGCGAGGCGTCAAGCATGGTGCTCATCTGCGGATCTTTTAGCGCCAGCGCCTGGTTATATTTCGCCGGGTCTTTATCCATTAACTCCCCGGTTTTTAAATCCACCAGCCGTGCGGTAATGCGTTCGGCAAACACCGCTGCGACGTCATCCTTCGTCATGCCTTCCTGCATCAGCCCGGCAACGGCAAGGATGTTACGCTGTTTATCCAGCGCACGTTGCTCCTGCTGTAGCGGTTTCAACCCAACGGCAGAACCGGCCACGACAATGGAACAGACCAGACACAGTACCAGCACCACCAGCAGCGTTTTGCTGATACTGTCGTTATTTTTGATCTCAGCCACGCGCCTTCCTCCGCTTAATGTTGGCGCGCACGACCAGGTAGTCGAACAGCGGCGCAAACAGATTGGCAAACAGAATGGCCAACATCATCCCTTCCGGATAGGCCGGGTTGACCACGCGAATCAGTACACACATCACCCCAATGAGCGCGCCGTAGCACCATTTTCCTCTGTCGGTAAACGAAGCCGAGACGGGATCGGTGGCCATGAACATCATGCCAAACGCAAAGCCTCCCAGCACGAGGTGCCAGTACCACGGCATGGAGAACATCGGGTTAGTGTCTGAACCAATGAAATTGAAAAGCGTGGCGGTGAGGACCATCCCAAGCATGACGCCAGCGACAATGCGCCAGGACGCCACGCGGCCAAAGAGGATGATGGCTCCGCCGATCAAAATCATCAGGGTAGACACTTCACCGATGGAGCCTGGAATATTGCCAATAAACGCATCAAACCAGGTGACAGGCTGTCCGGTTGCATTGTTAACCAGCGTTTCGCCGCCGCCAGCCGCCCACTGTGAAAGTGGCGTCGCGCCGGAGAATCCGTCTGCTGCCGTCCACACCAGGTCGCCCGAGATTTGCGCCGGATAAGCAAAGAACAGGAACGCGCGCCCTGCCAGTGCCGGGTTGAGGAAGTTGCGTCCGGTCCCGCCGAAGATCTCCTTGGCAATCACCACGCCAAAGCTGATCCCCATCGCCGCCTGCCAGAGCGGCAGCGTTGGCGGAACAATCAGCGCAAACAGAATAGAGGTAACAAAGAAGCCTTCGTTTATCTCATGTTTGCGAATAATAGCGAACAGAACCTCCCAGAAACCGCCCACAATAAAGACAGTCATATAGATGGGGAGGAAGAAGACAGCGCCCAGCGTCATCATGCTGATCCAGCCTGCATCTGCCGCAAAGCTCACCCCCAGCGACTGCGCCAGACGATAGTGCCAGTCAGACTGAATCGCCTGCGCCAGCTGCTCTGCATCGTACATATGGTGCAGCGCCGGAATAGTCTGCAACCCAACGTTATACATCCCCCAGAACATGGCCGGGAAGACCGCAAACCAGACCAGAATCATCATTCGCTTGAGGTCGATGGCGTCGCGAACGTGCGCCGCGCCTTTCGTCACCAGACCCGGCGTGTAGAAAATGGTCGTTGTCGCTTCATACAGCGGGTAGTACTTTTTGAGCTTCCCTTCGGTAAAGTGCGGCTCAATTTTTTCAAAGAGGTGTTTTAAGCCCATGGTTATCCTTCCTGCTCAATGCGGGTTAACACCTCGCGCAATACGGGTCCATATTCGTATTTACCTGGACACACATAGGTACACAGCGCCAGATCTTCTTCGTCCAGCTCCAGACAGCCCAGCGCCTGGGCACCGTCGGTATCGCCGGCCAGCAGATCGCGCAGCAGCACAGTGGGCAGAATATCCAGCGGCATCACGCGTTCGTAGTTGCCAATCGGGACCATGGCGCGCTCACCGCCGTTGGTGCTGGTGGAGAAGTTAAACAGCTTACGACGCAAAAAGTGGCCGAGCGTGGTACGGGTTACCGAGTATTTTTCTGCGCCAGGCAGCACCCAGCCGAACAGCTCTTTCTCGCGCCCTTCAAGCACCACGCTCACCTGAAGATGGAAACGACCCAGCCAGGCCATCGGGCCTGTCGCGTGTCTGCCGCTCAGCACCGAGCCGGAAATAATGCGGTTTTCACCTTCTTTCGTTTCGCCAGCCAACAGCGCCGTCAGGTCTGCCCCAAGCAGCGTGCGAACCAGACGCGGTTGGGTTGCTTGAGGGCCGCCGATGGCAATAATGCGTTCTGCGCACAGCTCACCCGTGGTGAAGAGCTTACCGATAGCGATCACGTCCTGATAATTAAGATGCCAGACCTGTTTCGTCAGGCTTACCGGCTCCAGGAAATGAATATGCGTTCCCACCAGCCCGGCCGGATGCGGGCCGGCAAATTCATTAAAGGCGACCTGCCCTTGCGGATGCCCGCCCAGCTTACCGCCGCTGGCCTGGCAGACATGCACTTTGCCCGGCGTCAGGCGCGTTAACACGGTGAGGCCGGCATCGAAAGCTTTGCGTTCCGCCAGGATAAGAGGCTGCGGATCCGCGCTGAGCGGGTTAGTGTCGATGGCCGTAACGAAGATAGCGGCTGGCATCGTGCCAGGTACGGGCGTTTTGCTATAGGGACGCGTGCGAAGCGCCGTCCACAGTCCTGATTCCAGCAGTTGCGTCTGCACCGCGTCGTGGCTGAGGGTAGCGAGATCGGCGGCGTCAAAACGCGCAAACTCGCGTTTTTCGTCACCTTCAATTTGAATGACAACCGACTGCAGGACGCGACGCTCACCACGATGGATGGCGACGACGGTACCGCTGGCAGGGGCGGTAAACATAACGCCAGGATTTTTTTTATCCTCGAAGAGTGCCTGGCCTTTTATTACACGATCGCCTTCCTGTACAAGCATCGCGGGGCGCATGCCCACGTAATCATCACCCACAATAGCGACATGATGAATACTGGCGCCGGTCGTTACGTGCTGTTCAGGCACGCCAGAGATTGGCAGATCGAGTCCTTTTCTGATTCTAAACATGTGGTTAGCAGGTATCCATGAACAACAATCCAGAGAGGCCGGAGTGTACCATTTTCGGCCCTGCCAAGGGCAGTAAATCCGCCGTCTGGCGCGCCGAAATGCGAGCTATTGCGCAAAGTTCCTGGAGTCAGGACAATATGAATGGGTTATAAAGTAAAACTAATTTGTAAACGCAAAGGTTGGCTCTTGCGAAAATCTCCATCGGTGCTAATGTGAGCGCTCCTGTCCAGATTAGTCTGATTTCGGGTGTCTTTTGCCGTTCTGGCAAGTTGGTCATTGTTTTATCAAGGAACCAGTAGTATGCGTAAAATCGCATTGTTCATTGCGATGCTTCTGATACCGTGCATGTCGTTTGCCGGGCTGCTTGGCAGTAATAGTTCAACGACGCCGGTCAGCAAAGAGTATAAACAGCAGTTGATGGGATCCCCTGTTTATATTCAAATCTTCAAGGAAGAGCGCACACTCGATCTGTTTGTCAAAATGGGCGAGACGTATCAACTGCTCGATAGCTACAAAATCTGTAACTATTCTGGCGGACTGGGGCCGAAACAGCGCCAGGGTGACTTCAAAAGTCCGGAAGGGTTTTACAACGTTCAGCGTAACCAGCTAAAACCGGACAGCCGCTTCTATAAAGCGATTAACATCGGTTTCCCCAATGCCTTCGACCGTGCGCACGGTTACGAAGGGAAATACCTGATGATCCACGGCGCCTGCGTGTCTGTCGGCTGTTATGCGATGACGGATTCCGGCATTGATGAAATCTTCCAGTTTGTCACGGGCGCACTGGTCTTCGGCCAGCCGAATGTTCAGGTCAGCATCTATCCGTTCCGTATGACGGATGCCAACATGGCGCGCCATAAGTACTCTGTCTACACGGATTTCTGGAAACAGCTAAAACCGGGTTATGACTACTTCGAGCAGACCCATAAGCCGCCGGTGGTGTCCATCGTCAATGGCCGTTACGTGGTGAGTAAACCGCTCAGCCATGAAGTGGTTCAGCCTCAGCTGGCGTCAAATTACGCGGTCCCCGAGACAAAATAGCGCCCACTCGCCTGGCATGATCTTTTGCCAGGTTTCGTTGCCCGTCAGCGGCTGCGTTGCAATGACAGTGACCACATCGTTCGGTGTGGTCTCCTTCTGAAAATCAATTTCCACATCCTGATCGAGCAGCGTGGCGACGCCAAACGGCGCACGTCGGGTGATCCAGAACAGATTCGTCGAGCAGAATGCCATCACGTAGCGTCCGTCAGACAGCAGCATATTAAACACGCCCTTCTCGCGTAACTCAGACGCCAGTGACGCTATGTACTTAAATACTGCGGTCATGTTGCCGGGCGTACGGGGGTAGCGCTCGGTCAGCTTGTGCAGCAGCCAGCAAAATGCTTTTTCGCTGTCCGTTTCACCGACAGGACGAAAATTGCCGGTTTCCAGTGATTTATAGCCCGAGAGCTGCCCGTTGTGCGCATAGGTCCAGTTACGTCCCCACAGTTCACGGGTAAACGGATGGGTATTTTCCAGCGCCACTTCGCCGCGATTGGCCTGGCGGATATGGGCGATCACCGAACAGGATTTAATAGGATAGTCCTGCACCAGTCTGGCAATGGGTGAGTTAAAGCTGGGCTGTGGATCTTTAAACGTGCGACATCCTTTGCCTTCGTAGAAGGTAATGCCCCAGCCGTCTTTATGCGGCCCGGTTCCTCCACCGCGCTGAACCAGCCCGGTGAAACTAAAGCAGATATCGGTTGGCACATTGGCGCTCATCCCGAGCAGTTCGCACATAGAACACCTCCACAACAGCGGGGGGCACCGGCGCCCCCCAGCGAAGTCTTACTTAACCATCTCTTTTTCGATCAGTTGGATCAGGATGTGGATCACTTTGATGTGAATTTCCTGAACGCGATCCGCATAACCGAAGTGTGGTACACGGATTTCAATGTCCGCTGTACCGTCCATCTTACCGCCATCTTTCCCGGTCAGGGTGATCACTTTCATGCCCTTCTCACGCGCGGCGGCGATCGCTTTGATCACGTTAGCGGAGTTACCGGACGTGGAGATCCCCAGCAGCACGTCGCCTTCACGGCCTACGGCTTCAACGTAGCGGGAAAAGATATGGTCGTAACCGAAGTCGTTGCCTACACAGGAGATGTGGCTCACGTCGGAAATCGCAATCGCCGGGTAGCCCGGACGGTTTTCGCGATAGCGTCCGGTCAGCTCTTCGGCGAAGTGCATGGCGTCACAGTGGGAACCGCCGTTACCGCAGGAAAGCACTTTACCGCCGGCTTTGAAGCTGTCGGCAAGCAGGACCGCCGCGCGCTGAATAGCGTGAATATTGGCATCATCTTTCAGAAAATTCGCCAGCGTTTCCGCCGCTTCGTTCAGTTCGTTACGAATAAGATCCTGGTACATGAGGATAATCCTTCAGTATTGATGAAATAACACAGTGGAGTGTACCGGATAGCAGTAAAAGCGAGAAGCTAAAGCCATGCGAATCGTCCGGCGTTTTGATTTTTTGTGCCGGCTAAAACGCGAACAATGTGAACCAGGTTGTAATTATTTTGTAAACACATTGCTAAAGGAAATGACATCAACTACAACCATATCATCACAAGTGGTCAGACCTCCTACAAGCAAGGGAGCTTTTCTTTATGATGATTTTGAGCATTTTCGCAACCGTTATGCTGCTCGGGGTGTTGTTCTATCACCGTGTCAGTTTATTCCTGAGTAGCCTGATTCTTCTGGCCTGGACGGCTGCACTTGGCGTCGCTGGCCTGTGGAATATCTGGGTACTTGTTCCCCTGGCAATCATTTTGCTGCCGTTTAACCTGACGCCGATGCGTAAGTCGATGATCTCCGCGCCGGTGTTCAAGGGATTCCGTAAAGTGATGCCGCCGATGTCGCGCACGGAGAAAGAGGCGATTGATGCGGGCACGACCTGGTGGGAAGGCGATCTGTTCCAGGGCAACCCGGACTGGAAAAAGCTGCACAACTACCCGCAGCCGCGTCTGACCGCCGAAGAACAAGCCTTTATTGACGGCCCGGTGGAAGAAGCCTGCCGCATGGCGAACGATTTTGCCATCACTCACGAAATGGCCGACCTGCCGCCTGAGCTGTGGGCATATCTGAAAGAGCATCGCTTCTTCGCGATGATCATTAAGAAAGAGTACGGCGGTCTGGAATTCTCCGCTTACGCTCAGGCTCGCGTCCTGCAAAAACTGGCGGGTGTTTCTGGGATCCTGGCGATCACCGTTGGCGTGCCAAACTCCTTAGGCCCGGGCGAGCTGTTACAGCATTACGGTACGGAAGAGCAGAAAGATCACTATCTGCCGCGTCTGGCGCGTGGTCAGGAAATTCCGTGCTTCGCGCTGACCAGCCCGGAAGCCGGTTCTGATGCCGGTGCGATCCCGGATACTGGCGTGGTCTGCATGGGCGAATGGCAGGGCGAACAGGTGCTGGGCATGCGCCTGACCTGGAACAAACGTTATATCACCCTGGCGCCTATCGCCACCGTACTCGGTCTGGCGTTCAAACTTTCTGACCCGGAAAAACTGCTGGGCGGTGAAGAAGATTTGGGCATTACCTGTGCGCTGATCCCAACCTCGACCCCGGGGGTTGAAATTGGTCGTCGTCATTTCCCGCTGAACGTACCGTTCCAGAACGGCCCGACTCGCGGTCAGGATATCTTTGTGCCGATTGACTACATCATCGGTGGACCGAAAATGGCCGGTCAGGGCTGGCGTATGCTGGTGGAATGTCTGTCGGTGGGCCGCGGCATTACACTGCCATCGAACTCTACCGGCGGTCTGAAATCGGTGGCGATGGGGATTGGGGCTTACGCGCATATCCGCCGTCAGTTCAAAATCTCCATCGGCAAGATGGAAGGTATCGAAGAGCCGCTGGCGCGTATTGCGGGCAATGCCTACGTGATGGACGCCGCAGCCTCGCTGATTACCTACGGTATTATGCTGGGCGAGAAACCCGCCGTGCTGTCGGCAATTGTGAAGTACCACTGTACCCACCGTGCACAGCAGTCAATTATTGATGCAATGGATATCGCAGGCGGTAAAGGCATAATGCTTGGCGAAGGTAACTTCCTGGCACGCGGCTATCAGGGCGCACCGATTGCCATCACCGTGGAAGGGGCAAACATCCTGACCCGCAGCATGATGATCTTCGGCCAGGGTGCGATTCGTTGCCATCCGTACGTGCTGGAAGAGATGGCTGCCGCGCAGAATAACGACGTGGATGCCTTCGACAAGCTGCTGTTCAAACATATCGGTCACGTTGGCAGCAATGAAGTTCGCAGCTTCTGGCTCGGCCTGACGCGGGGGCTGACCAGCGCGACGCCGACCCGCGATGCAACCAAACGTTACTACCAACACCTGAACCGTCTGAGCGCTAACCTGGCGCTGCTGTCTGACGTCTCCATGGCCGTTCTGGGCGGAAGCCTGAAGCGTCGCGAACGCATCTCCGCCCGTCTGGGTGATGTGCTGAGCCAGATCTTCCTGGCCTCTGCGGTGCTGAAACGCTACGACGATGAAGGCCGTCAGGAAGCGGATCTGCCGCTGGTGCACTGGGGCGTGCAGGATGCGATGTATCAGGCGGAACAGGCGATTGACGACCTGCTGGCAAACTTCCCGAACCGCTTCGTGGCGGGCGCCCTGCGCGCGGTGATCTTCCCGACCGGTCGTCACCATCTGGCACCGTCTGACAAGCTGGATCATAAAGTGGCGAAGATCCTCCAGGTACCAAGCGCAACCCGTTCCCGTATTGGCCGTGGTCAATACCTGGAACCTACCCCGCATAACCCGGTAGGTTTGCTGGAAGAAGCGCTGCTTGACGTGATGGCCGCCGACCCGATTCACCAGAAGATCTGCAAACAGCTGGGCAAAAACCTGCCGTTTACACGACTGGATGAGCTGGCAAAACAGGCGCTGGCGGGTGGCATCATCGACAACAGCGAAGCTGCCATTCTGGTGAAAGCCGAAGAGAGCCGTCTGCGCAGTATTAACGTGGATGATTTCGAACCTGAAGAGCTGGCGACTCAGCCGGTAAAGCTGCCAGAGAAGCACCGCAAACCTGAAGCGGCATAAGGTATTTTGCTCTCACAAACCCCGCCCCGCGCGGGGTTTTTTATTGCCACATTTTCTGGTAATGACGTGCTACAGTGTCAAAAAGTGTTTATTAAGGAGCCTGTATCGTGCCTGGTTTAAAGATTTCTGTTTTGCAGCAACCTTTAGTGTGGATGGACGGCCCCGCCAACCTTCGCCATTTTGATCGCCAGCTGGAAGAGATTACCGGACGCGATGTGATTGTCCTGCCGGAGATGTTCACCACAGGTTTCGCGATGGAGGCAGCAAAACAGTCCATGCCGCAGGACGAGGTGGTGGCCTGGATGCACGCCAGGGCGCAGGAAACAAACGCGCTGATTGCCGGCAGCGTCGCGCTCCAGACCGGGCGCGGACCGGTCAATCGCTTCCTGCTGGTCGAGCCGGAAGGAAACGTCCATTTCTACGATAAGCGCCACCTGTTCCGCATGGCGGATGAACATCAACATTATGAAGCCGGAAACGAACGCGTGGTATTTGAATGGCGCGGCTGGCGTATTCTGCCGCTGGTCTGCTATGACCTGCGCTTCCCGGTGTGGTCGCGCAACCGCAACGATTATGACCTGGCGTTGTACGTCGCCAACTGGCCCGCCCCACGCTCCCTGCACTGGCAGGCTTTATTGACCGCGCGCGCGATTGAAAATCAGGCTTATGTCGTTGGCTGTAACCGCGTAGGAACGGACGGCAACGGGCATCACTATCGCGGTGACAGCCGGGTGATCAGTCCGCAGGGTGAGATTATTGCCACCGCCGAGCCGCATCAGGCGACACGAATTGACGCTGAGATCTCGTTAACGGCGTTAAAGGAGTATCGGGAGAAGTTTCCGGCCTGGCAGGATGCAGATCCATTTAGCATTGGATAAGAAAAAGCCGGGTGGCGGCTGCGCCTTACCCGGCCTACAAATCAGCTCACCAACGCCTGCCCGTCTTTGCGGCTCTCCGTCGCAGCCACGTAGTGCCCTTCCGGCATACGGTAAATCACCTGCGCGCCGCCAAAATTGTAATCCTGGAGCGGATCTTCCACCACTATCTGGTGTCCGCGCTCGCGCAGCGCCGCGATGGTATTGCGATCGAAGGTCGATTCAACAACCACTTCCCTGCCCTGCACCACGCGCCAGCGCGGGGCGTCAATCGCCGCTTGCGGGTTTTGCCCGTGCAGCATAATGCGAAGCGCCATCTGCATGTGCCCCTGCGCCTGCATCGGGCCGCCCATCACGCCGAAGGACATCAGCGGTTTGCCGTTACCGTCCATCGCAAAGCCCGGAATGATGGTGTGGAAAGGACGCTTGCTGCCCGCCAGCGCGTTCGGGTGTTTGGGATCGAGCACAAAGCCGCAGCCGCGGTTTTGCAGGCTGATCCCCGTCTCCGGCACCACGATCCCTGAACCGAAGCCCATAAAATTAGACTGAATAAAGGAGATCATCATCCCGCTGGAATCCGCTGCGCTGAGGTAAACCGTCCCACTCTGCGTCGGCGATCCGTACACAAAATCAGAGGCTTTATCGTGGTTGATAAGCGCGGCGCGCGACTTCAGATAATGGTCGCTCAGCAGCGCTTTGGCGGCAAACTCCATATGCTCTTCATCCGCAACGTAGCGATCGAGATCCGCCAGCGCCAGCTTCATTGCCTCTATAGAGAGGTGCAGCCCCTGCACGGAATCCGGGTGATGTTTCTCGATGCCGCACTGCTCCAGAATGCCGAGCGCAATCAGGGTGGCGATCCCCTGACCGTTTGGCGGCAATTCCTGCACCGAACCGCCCGCGAAGTCGCGCGATAGCAGTTCCACCCAGTCCACACGGTGATTCGCCAGGTCTGCTTCGGTCAGGTGTGCACCATGTGCTTTGGCGAAGGCGGCAATTTTCTGCGCCAGTTCGCCACGGTAAAACGCGTCGCCGTTGGTTTTGGCGATCAGCTCCAGTGAGTTCGCCTGCGCCGGGTTACGGAAGATCTCCCCCACGCGCGGCGCGCAGCCTTCCGGCGCAAAGCAGGCACTAAACCCGGGCTGATCTTTCAGCTTGTTGTAGCCGCGCTGCCAGAGATGGCCGATCAGCGGCGAGACCGGGAAACCGTTGCGCGCGTAATCAATGGCTGGCTGCGCGAGCGTGGTCAGCGGCAGCGTGCCAAAACGTTCAGCCAGCGCCACCCAGCCCGACACCGCACCCGGCACGGTCACCGCGTCCCAGCCGATTTCCGGTACGGCGGTTTTTCCGGCAAACAGATCCGCATGCCAGCTGGCTGGCGAACGACCGGACGCATTCAGACCGTGAAGTTTTTCACCGTCCCAGACAATGGCAAAAGCATCGCTGCCGATGCCGTTGCCGGTCGGCTCGACAACGGTCAGCGCCATGGCGGTCGCAACCGCCGCATCAACGGCATTTCCGCCCAGCTGTAGCATCTTCATTCCCGCCTGTGCCGCCAGCGGCTGCGAGGTGGCAACGGCGTTATGGCCCATCATCGGCGGGCGTCGTGAATCGTAACCGGTTGTAAAATCGAGCGCTTTGGTCATCATGACTCCTTAGTCGTGGCGCGGATCGAGCGCATCGCGCAGCCCGTCGCCGAGTAAATTAAAGCCCTGAACGGCAAGGAAAATCGCCACGCCGGGGAAAACCGACATCCACGGCGCCTGTTCGAGAAACCCTTTTGCGGTGTTGAGCATGGAGCCCCAGGATGGGTTCGGCGGCTGTTGGCCTAACCCTAAAAACGAAAGGCTGGCTTCGGCGATAATCGCCGAGGCAATGGCCAGCGTGGCCTGCACCAGGATAGGTGACATCACGTTGGGCAGAACGTATTTAATGATGATCCAGCGGTCCGGCAGGCCAATCGCCCGCGCGCCGTCGATGTACTCTTCGTTGCGAATGGCGATCACCTGGCCGCGCGTCAGGCGGGCGAAGATCGGCATTGCCGAGAGTCCAATAGCGATCATGGCATTCGTCAGGCTTGGGCCTAAGAATGCCCCCAGCGCGATCGCCATGATCAGAAATGGACAGGCCAGCAGTGCCTCAATAAAGCGGGAGATTACCCCGTCCCACATCTTCTGGAAATAACCCGCCACCAGCCCCAGCGGCACGCCGATGACAACCGCGATCGCCACCGACATACAGCCCGCCATCAGCGAGGTTCTCGCCCCCCAGATAATGCGGGACAAGATATCGCGCCCCAGCTCGTCGGTGCCGAACCAGTACATCGCCGATGGCGCTTTGCGCACCGCGAGGAAGTTAGCTTTGACCGGGTCAAATGGCGCGATCCACGGCGCCAGCAGCGCCACCAGCACAAAAAAGCCCACCACAAGCGCGCCAATCACCGCACTTTTATTGGCGAGGAATTTTTTCAGCACCCGGTTTTGCGCGCGCGGCAGCGCGGGCGCCACGGTTTGCGTCGTCAGTTCCGCCATGATTAACCTCGCATTTTCGGGTTGATAAGGACGTAGAGCACGTCAGCCAGCAGGTTGAGCATCAGGAAACCGATCGCCACGATCAGCACTACGCCCTGCACCACCGCGTAGTCGCGGTTGAACACCGAGTCGACGATCATTTTGCCGAAGCCCGGAATGGTGAACACCTGCTCGGTCAGCACCGCCCCGCCCAGCAGCTCGCCGAACAGCAACGTGGTGAGGGTGATCACCGGCACCAGCGCATTGCGAAAGGCGTGCTTCAGGATCACCGCTTTCGGCAGCAGCCCCTTAGCGCGCGCGGTGCGGATGTAATCCGCTTTCAGCACCGCAATCATCGACGCGCGGGTATGGCGCATCAGCGTCGCCGCCAGGCCGGTTCCGAGCACGGACGCGGGCAGCAGCAATGTCCGCAGGTTCTGGATCGGATCTTCACTGAACGGCACATAACCGGACGCAGGCAACCATTGCAGGTTTACTGAAAAGACCAGAATCAGCAGGATCCCCAGCCAGAAGTGCGGTATTGAGATCCCCGAGATCGCCACAAAGTTCGCCCCGTGATCGACCCAGCTGTTTTTGTTCACCGCCGCGAGGATCCCCATGCTGATACCAAACACCAGCGCGATAATCATCGCCAGCAGCGACAGTTCCAGCGTGACCGGCAGCTTGCTGGCAATCAGTTGCGTGACCGGCTCATGAGTGCGTAAGGAGACACCCAGATCGCCTTGCAGCGCCCGCGTCAGCCAGTTGAAATACTGCACGGGGATCGGCGCGTCCAGATTCAGCTCAGCACGCAGCTGGGCGATCACCGCCGGATCGCGCTCCTCCCCGGCCATGGCAATCAGCGGATCGCCAGGCAGCAGCTTTTGCAGGCCAAACACCATCATGCTCACCAACAGCAGAGTGGGTATAGCCAGCAGCAGACGTTTGCAAATCAGTTCCAGCATGGGTTCTCCTCAGGAGGTTTATTTCGCCAGCGTTAAGCCAGCCAGACGCACAATGCCGTCCGGGTACGCTTTAAAGCCCTGCACGCGCTTGTTCAGGCCAAAAATGCGCGGTTCGAAGTAAAGGTATGCAATCGGCATATCGGTCTGAAGCTGCTTCACAACCTTGTCATACAGCGGCTGGCGGGCGGCCTGATCGGTGCTCTGACGCGCCTGCGTCAGCCATTCATCCACCTGAGCATTGCTGTAGCGGCCGTCGTTGAGGGTGCCTTTGCTGTTGATAAAGCCGTAGATGCTGCCATCTGGATCCGGGCGACCCGACCAGCCGGAGAAGCTCAACTGGTAGTCACCGCTCTGCTGGCGATCCAGCAGCGTGGCAAACTCGGTCATTTGCAGGTTCAGGTTAAAGCCCGCCTCTGCCACCATCGCCTGCAATACCTGGCCCACCTGCTGCGAGGTTGGGTTGTTCGGCACCAGTAGATTGACGGTCAGCGGTGCGGTGACGCCTGCGGCTTTCAGCAGCGCTTTGGCTTTGTCGACGTCACGCGGGGGAACCGGAAGATTGACGTGATACGGGCTTACCGGCGAAAACGCCTGGTTTGCCGGAGTGTAAAGCCCTTCGAACACTACCTGGTTTAAAGCATCGCGATCGATGGCCTGGGAAAATGCTTCACGCACGCGGGCATCTTTGAAGGGATCGTTCGCCGGGACTTTGTCATTGTTAATATTGAAGGTGATACCCTGGTATCCGAGGCCCGTCACCTTCGCCAGCGCCAGCTTGCTGTCGGCTTCGACGGTTTTGACGTCGCTGGCGGCAATGCCTTCGGTCAGGTCGAGATCGCCCGCGCGCAGGTTCGCCAGGCGCACGGAGGCATCCGGGATCGGCAGATAGATAACTTTATCGAAGTGGTAGGCGTCTTTGTTCCAGTAGTTGTCGAAGCGGGTCAGCACAATGCGGTCCTGCGACACGCGGCTGTCGAATTTATACGGGCCGGAGCAGACCGGATGGGCGGCAAAATCGGCTTTTTTCGCGGCTTCCGGCGCCATCATTGCGCCTGCGCGATCGGTGAGCTGCATCAGAAGTGCGGCATCCGGCGTTTTCAGGTGCAGGGCTATCTGCATCGGGCCGGTGACCTCCACCGACTCAACGGAAGAGAGTTCACTTTTACGCAGAGAGCCTTTTAGCGTCAGGGCCCGGTCGAGGTTGTATTTCGCGGCGGCGGCATCGAATTTTTCACCGTCGTGGAAGGCCACGCCTTCACGGAGATCCAGGGTCAGCGTTTTGCCGTCATCGCTCCACGCCCAGGATTTCGCCAGTCCCGGCACCACCTTGAGGTGCTCGTCCACGTCCACCAGCCGGTCACACAGGGAGGCAAAGACGAAGCGGCCATAATAGGTACGCGCCAGATGCGGGTCCAGCATGTCCGGATCTGCACCCAGGCCGATTCGCAGCACGCTTTCAGAATGGGCGGGCAGCGCCGCACCAAGCAACATAACACTTCCCAGTACGGTCAAAAGAGAATTACGCATTGTCATTATCATGAGTTCCTTGAAGGAAGGGAGGAGTGAGTAGCCGCGTGTTCAAACAGCGCGCGGCGGCGCAAAAATGCGGCGGATGGCGGTGCGATCTGTATAACGCTGCGATCGCGATTAATCTCCTGCCAGCGGTGGCAGGCGACCTGACGTCCGCCGTCGATTACCTGATGAATCGGCTCAACCAGACGACATTCATCGCTAACATAGGGGCAACGGGTGTGGAAACGGCAGCCGGAGGGCGGATTAGCCGGGTTCGGTAAATCACCCTGCAACAGCGGCGCATCCCGCGCTACGCCTGGCTGCATTTGCGGCGCAGAGGCAATTAATGCCTGGGTATAAGGATGCAGCGGCGCGTCGAAGATATCGTCGACGGTGGCCAGCTCGACGATTTGCCCAAGATACATCACCGCCACGCGGTCGCTCATATGACGGATAACCGCCAGACCGTGGGCGACGATCACCATCGTTAGCCCCAACTGGTGCTTCAGGCTTTCCAGTAAATTGACCACCTGTGCCTGGACGGAAACATCCAGTGCGGAAACCGGTTCATCGCCCAGCAGCAGCTTTGGGCCTGACGCCAGCGCGCGCGCAATGCCGATACGCTGACGCTGCCCGCCGGAAAATTCGTGCGGATAACGTCCGGCCCAGGCCGCGGGCAAGCCGACCGTCCTGAGCAGCTCGGCGACGTGGTACTGGCGATCCGCTTTTTTCATGTTCTGGTGCAGCCACAGCGGCTCACCGACAATCTGTTCTACCGTCATGCGCGGGTTCAGCGAGGCGAAGGGATCCTGAAAGATGATCTGTAGCTCACGCCGGAGCTGGTTCAGACGTGCGCCTGAGGCGTGGGTGATCTCCTCACCCTGATAAAATACGCGCCCTTCGCTGGCGCCCAGCAGGCGCAGCAGCAGCCGGCCGAGGGTGGATTTCCCGGAACCTGATTCGCCGACAATAGCCAGCGTTTCGCCTGGCAGCACCGACAGTGAAACGCGGTCAACAGCCGTGACAAAGCGGGCCGGCGTAAACAGTTTTTTCGGGCCGGGGAAAAGCTTGCTCAGATCCCGGGCTTCAAGAATGGGCGTGGTCATGCAATTTCTCCCAGGGCAATGTGTTGTTCCAGCGGCACGCGGAAGCAGGCAACCTGATGACCCGTGCCGAGCATAGTGAGCGGTGGTTTTTCAGCATGACAGCGCGTCTGCGCGAAGGGACACCGGGTGGCGAAGCGGCAGCCCTGAGGCATAGATTCCGGCAGCGGGACCGATCCGGGAATGGTGGAAAGCTGGCCCTTGCGTACGCCAAGGGAGGGGATCGAGCCCATCAGGCCAATTGTGTACGGGTGCTGCGGGTCGGCAAATATCGCCTCGACGCTTCCCTGCTCTACTACCTGGCCGGCATACATCACCACCACCTGCTGCGCCACTTCGGCCACCACGCCTAAATCGTGGGTGATCATCAGCACCGCCGTGCCCGTTTCTTCTTTTAAGGTATTGAGCAGAGCGAGAATTTGCGCCTGAATGGTCACGTCCAGAGCGGTAGTGGGTTCGTCAGCGATCAGTAATTTGGGATGGTTTATCAGCGCCATCGCAATCATCACGCGCTGGCGCATACCGCCGGAAAGCTGATGCGGGTAAGCCTTAAGGCGCATCTCTGCGGCCGGGATCTGCACCTTCTCCAGGATCTGTAGCGCAACCGTCATCGCCTCAGCCCGGGAGATCGTTTGATGGCGCATCACCGCTTCACTGAGCTGATCGCCAAGCGTGAAAACCGGGTTGAGCGAGGTCATGGGCTCCTGGAATATCATCGCCAGCTCGCTGCCGCGCAGATTGGCATACTCGCGCGGCGAGAGCTTGCGCAGATCGTGGCGGCGGAAGTGCATCTCCCCGCTGACGATCCTGGCGCTGGCAGGCAATAACCCCATCAGCGCCAGGGAAGTGATGCTTTTACCACAGCCGGACTCGCCCACCAGCGCCAGCGTTTCGCCCGCCCTTACCATCAGCGAGATATCTTCGAGCACACTCACCGGCGAGCCCGCGAATTTAACGTTGAGGTTTTGCAGCCGCAGTACGGGAGTGGAGTCCTTAAAGGGTATCGTCGTCATAGCGTGGAATCGTCCTCAAGGTGGATGGCCTGAATCAGGGCGGTTTGCAGGCTGAGCAGGTGTTCGCGCATGGCGGCCGCAGCTTCATTAGGCTGGCGATGAATAATCGCTGACATGATTTTGTGATGGTGGTCGTTGTAGTTGTCGACACGTTCGGGGGTGCGGGCAAGCTCGCGTAAATACTGCCAGCCGGGCTCCCGGCGGACGGCATCTATCGCATCGAAAAGCCCTAGCATCAGGCGGTTGCCGGCAGCTTCCGCAATGGCGCGGTGAAAGGCGCTATCCCACAGTTCGTTAAGATCGCGGTCATCCGGGCTGACCTTGTCAATGCGTTCCAGCATGCGCTGCATGAGCGCGAGGTTTTCCCTGGTGGCACGCAGTGCCGCAAGTCGGGCTAAGCCGGGTTCGAGCTGTAGTCGAGCTTCCATGACTTCCAGCAGGTTGGTTTGCTGAACCAATCCCTGAAGCGCCAACGGCTCAACAGGGGCAGCCGGACCAATGAAGGTACCTTTGCCCTGCTTGCGCCAGATCCGCCCTTCTTCTTCCAGCACGTCCAGCGCGCGACGCACTTCGCGTCGTCCTACGCCGAGTGTTTCCGATAGCTCACGTTCAGTGGGCAGCGGAGTGCCTGGTGTTGACTCGTGCTGGTTGATAAGCCCGCGCAACTGGTCAAGCGCGGTGCTGGAATTTGCTAAAACCCGTGAAGGTTTTTCCATATTGGTTCGCTCGCTTTCATCATGACTTTATTTTTATTAACGATAAGTTATTGATATGACGGACTACTTATCGTGCTAATGATTAAGCAATAAGCGAACCAATAGCGCATTGGTTCAGATCTTTTCTGAAAAATGATCGGTAACCGAATGATTTCTTATGAATTATTTTTACATAATTATTACATAACTAAGTGAGGTTCGGAGAGGGGATGGGCAAACAATGCACAAAAGCAGTGCAAATAACGCACTAAAACCGTGCAAATGTTAATAAATTGCACTGATTATATTAACTTTTTGTTAACGAAAATAAGAAGAGAGTTAAGCGAGTGTAGGGAGTATAAAACGACGAAAGCCTGAATCATTTCTGATTCAGGCTTTCTGAATAGTGGCGGAACGGACGGGACTCGAACCCGCGACCCCCTGCGTGACAGGCAGGTATTCTAACCGACTGAACTACCGCTCCACTGTTCCCGCTTGGGGAACGAGGCGAATATTACGGTCTGCCTCGTAACTCGTCAACGCTTTTTCTCAGGTTTTGAATCGTTTGCTGCAAAAATCACCCAAACGGTGATTTAACAAACGTTTCCGCCTTTTTTCACCCACGCCACAGACAGCTTCCGCCCTTCTTCTGAACTAAATCGAGGCGAGATTCGTGGTTCATCAGCTCTTCATCACTGGCTAAAACAACCCGCAGGCGATTAGCCTGGCGCACGACACGCTGAATGCCGCCTTCATCCCGCGTCTGCTGGGATTCATTTTCCATACTGAATTTTATCGACGTTTGCCCGCCGGTCATGGTCAGGTAAACATCGGCCAGGATCTGGGCATCGAGCAATGCGCCGTGCAGGGTTCGCTTGGTGTTGTCTATCTCATAGCGAGAGCACAGGGCATCAAGGCTGTTACGCTTGCCGGGAAACATCTTCCTTGCCAGCGCCAGGCTATCCGTGACTTTACAGAACGTATTGGTCTTTGGAATATCGCGGTTGAGCTTGCTGAACTCATAGTCCATAAAGCCGATATCGAACGACGCGTTATGAATGACAAGTTCCGCACCTCTGATGTAGTCGAGAAATTCATCCGCGACATCGGCGAAGGTGGGCTTATCCAGCAAAAACTCATCGGCAATCCCGTGAACGCCGAACGCTTCCGGATCCACCAGCCGATCGGGTTTGAGGTAAACGTGGAAGTTGTTGCCCGTAAGACGGCGGTTCACCACTTCAACGGCACCAATCTCAATGATTTTGTGCCCTTCGTAGTGGGCGCCAATCTGGTTCATACCGGTGGTTTCGGTATCAAGAACAATCTGGCGAGTAATTGCAGTGCTCATAGCGGTCATTTATGTCAGACTTATCGTTTTACTGAACGTTTCAAATACAGGAAGTCTACCAGAGATGCGTAAACAGGTAGAAATTTTCACCGATGGATCTTGTCTCGGTAACCCAGGGCCCGGCGGCTATGGCGCCATTATGCGCTATCGCCAGCATGAAAAAACATTTAGTGAAGGCTATTTCCTGACCACCAACAACCGCATGGAGTTGATGGCGGCCATCGTGGCGCTGGAAGCCTTAAAAGAACATTGTGACGTGGTGCTGAGTACCGACAGCCAGTATGTTCGCCAGGGCATTACCCAATGGATCCACAACTGGAAAAAGCGCGGCTGGAAAACGGCAGAGAAAAAACCCGTCAAGAATGTCGATCTCTGGAAGCGTCTTGATGCCGCCCTCGGTCAGCACGAAATCAAATGGGAGTGGGTAAAGGGGCACGCCGGTCACCCTGAAAACGAACGCTGTGACGAGCTGGCTCGCGCGGCGGCATCAAACCCAACCCATGAGGATGCAGGTTATCAACCTGAATCCTGATCACGGTTTTTTGTACTGCCGCGTGGCACCCACGGTCTGGCGGATCCGCGTTTTTGATTTGCTTTGCTTCATTGGGTTGAGCGTAAGTGGGATCGTCCTCTTACGCGCGACAATAAATTGCATGCAGCCCAGCGCGGGTAAATGGGTGCTTAATAAGACCCCGCCTTTACGCGTCCAGGGGATGACCTGAAAACCCCCGTAGCTCAGCACTTCGAAATTTAACAGTGAAAGCCAGTCCAGCTGGCGCATCATGGTAAACATCCGGCTGTTATATGGCGGCGTGCGGCGCAGAACGGGCGTCAGTTTACGTAGCCCGATCAGACTCAGCGGATTAAAACCGCTCAGGATCAGCCAGCCGTCATCAATCAAAACGCGGTCGGCTTCCCGCAGCAGACGATGGGGATCGCTGCACCAGGGCAGCGTGTGAGCGAGCAGACAGGCATCAATGGATTTTTCCGCAAACGGCAAATGCAGCGGATCAGCCTTCACCTGAACCGGGGAGCCATTAAGCGATACGCTAACCTGATGCGAGATAGCGCAGCTTTCGGTATTGATTTCTGCGCTCAGATTGCCAATCTTAAGCAGGTGAAAACCATACATTTTCGCGAGCCAGGGTTTAAGCTGAAGTTCTAAGGCCTCGCGATAATATTCACCCCAGGGCAACTCTGCCCAACGTTCCGGTGGTGCGACAGTCTGAGGTATCCTTGCCGGTTTCATCAAAACACCCGCCACGCTATAAGAGGTAATGCATGAATCTTATCAGTATTTCCGCCTTTCAGGACAATTACATCTGGGTTTTAGTCGATGACGATCGCAGATGCATCATTGTTGATCCCGGCGAATCCGTACCGATCCTGCACGCGATAGAAGAAAACGACTGGCAGCCTGAAGCGATCCTCCTTACCCATCACCATCACGATCATGTCGGCGGTGTTCCCGATCTCCTTGCGCGCTATCCCCATATTCCCGTCTACGGACCAGCAGAGACACAGGGTAAGGGTACGACGCAAGTTGTCGAAGAAGGCGAAAGTATCTTCATACTCGGGTGCGAGTTTTCCGTATTTGCTACGCCAGGTCACACTTCCGGTCATCTCTGTTTCTACAGCAAACCTTATCTTTTTTGTGGCGACACGCTGTTTTCCGGCGGCTGTGGAAGGCTGTTTGAAGGCACGCCAGAACAGATGTATCAATCTTTACAAAAAATTAATGCGCTGCCAGCCGACACCGTAATTTGTTGCGCACATGAGTATACATTAGGGAATATGAAGTTTGCTGCAAGCGTACTACCAGAGGATCGGGCGATTCAGGATTATTACCAGAAAGTGAAGGAGTTACGTGCAAAAAACCAAAAAACACTCCCCGTAATTCTGAAAAATGAGCGACAAATAAATTTATTTTTAAGAACTAATGACGTTGATTTAATTAATAAAATTAATCAAGAAACAAATTTGTTACAACCTGAAGCGCGATTTGCATGGTTAAGGTCAAAGAAAGATAACTTCAGATAATTGCGGGTTGCCTTTTCAAAATTTCGCCGTTATCATCGCTCGTCTTTTAAGCAACTATTGACACACACATGAAGGCAAAAGCGATATTACTCGCCTCTGTCCTGCTTGTAGGTTGCCAGTCACAAAACGGCAGCAACGTACAACAGCACGCACAGAGCCTTTCTGCGGCTGGTCAAGGGGAAGCAGGGAAGTTTACGAGTCAGGCGCGATGGTTGGACGATGGGACATCCTTCGCGCAGGAACAAGACTTGTGGGCCTCTATTGGCGACGAGCTAAAGATGGGAATTCCGGAAAACAGCCGGATTCGCGAACAGAAACAGAAGTATTTGAGAAATAAGAGCTATCTCCACGATGTAACATTACGGGCAGAGCCGTATATGTACTGGATAGCAGGGCAAGTTAAGAAACGTAACATGCCTATGGAACTGGTACTACTACCCATAGTGGAGAGCGCTTTTGACCCGCACGCGACGTCTGGCGCCAATGCAGCAGGCATCTGGCAGATCATTCCGAGCACAGGGCGAAATTATGGTTTAAAGCAGACCCGCAACTACGATGCGCGTCGTGATGTTGTCGCTTCAACGACAGCCGCTCTCGACATGATGCAACGTCTGAACAAGATGTTTGACGGCGACTGGTTATTGACTGTCGCGGCGTATAACAGTGGTGAAGGTCGTGTACTGAAGGCAATGAAAGCGAATAAAGCGCGTGGAAAATCCACAGACTTCTGGTCGCTCTCACTGCCACAGGAAACAAAGATTTACGTACCGAAAATGCTGGCACTGAGTGACATTCTCAAGAACAGCAAACGTTACGGTGTACAACTGCCAACACCAGACGAAAGTCGTGCACTGGCGCGTGTCCGCCTCAGCAGCCCTGTTGATATTCAACAGGTTGCCGATATGACGGGTATGTCGGTAAGTAAGCTTAAAACCTTTAATGCAGGTGTTAAAGGCTCCACGCTGGGTGCAAGCGGCCCGCGCTATGTGATGGTTCCGCAGAAACACGCGGAGCAGTTACGTGAGTCTTTAGCTTCGGGTGAAATTGCAGCCGTTCAGTCTACGCTGATTGCTGATACGTCGCCTGTAAGCAGCCGCAGCTATAAGGTGCGTTCAGGTGATACGCTTTCAGGTATTGCATCACGTCTTGGCGTGAATACGAAAGATCTCCAGCAGTGGAATAATCTGCGCGGATCCGGTCTGAAAGTGGGTCAAACGCTGACCGTAGGTGCAGGTAGCAGCGCACAGCGTCTCGCTAAAAACAGCGATAGCATTACCTATCGCGTACGTAAAGGCGACTCGCTGTCCAGTATTGCTAAGCGTCACGGCGTAAACATCAAAGATGTGATGCGCTGGAACAACGATACTGACAACCTGCAACCTGGCGACCAGCTGACGTTGTTTGTGAAAAACAGCGCTACGCCAGATTCCTGATAGTACGATCGCTTATTAAAAAGGCACCGATTCCCCTCGGTGCCTTTTTTGTTTATCCCGCTTTTTGCGCTTCAGCCATAATGGTGTCGCTGGTAAACGAACCATCGTCATGCAGTTCAAAGTACGCCTTGACGTCAGCAGAGGCACTCTCCTGATACAATCGGATCGCCTGAGTTAATGCCTCCGGTGTGCGCATCCGTGCAATCCATGACGTGAACTCCAGCGACAAACGGTCGGTTATCAATGAGCGTGAAATCAAGCCAGCTTCGGTGATAAACGTAAGCCACTCTCCACTGGAGTAGTTTTGCACGTGCGAGGTATCACGCAGCGCTTCAACCGTCTGGAGCCAGATATTCCGTACCGGATGCCCGGGAGACATCACGTCCATGATGATGAATATTCCGCCCGGTTTGAGCACGCGTTTCACTTCCCGTAATGCCTGCCCCACATCATGCCAGTGGTGTGCAGAGTAACGGCTAATCACAACCTCAAAGGATGCAACCTCAAAGGGTAAAGATTCAGCGTAGCCCTGGCGCGTCGTGACGTTATTCAGCCCTTTCGCTTTCGCCGCTTCAGCAACCACATCCAGCATCTGGCTCGATAAGTCATACGCCGTCACCTGAGCAACCTGCTGTGCGGCGGTAAAACTGGCGTGCCCCGCTCCGCAGCCTAAGTCCAGCACGTGCGCGTCAGGAAACGCGGCGAGCCGTTCGCCGAGACGTACCAGATCGCGGCCAGAGGCATGTACGGCACTGCTCAGGTAGGCACTTGCCTGAGAACCAAACTGTTTTTCGACGTTGTCATGATGGGAGTGTGTTGTTGTCATGTTGCTGTCCTTTTATGGGTTAAAAAATAAAGGGCAGCACCCGCACAGGCCTGCCCCACGGCAGACCTGACGCACCATTATTTATCAGGTTTGCCGGGACTGAATTCGACTAGTAGAGGATTATGATCGGAGGCGCGCGTCACCAGAACGGAGGCGTCGTGCACGCTTAAACCCCGATAGAAGACAAAATCGAGAGGACGACCAAACGCTTTCTTGCGCTGGTCATCGTTAAAACGAACTTCACGCAGCGACATTTCACGCGCGAAGCGGTACAACGCGTTCATACGCGGACGGCTCCAGGCATTGAAGTCCCCGGCCATAATGATCGGCCCACTGTGATGAGCAATCTGATCGCCGATGGGAAGTAACTGCTTACTGTACACATCAACACCCAGGCTGAAGTTCACCGCATGAATGTTTACCACCATCAGCAGACGGGTGTCGGGCAACGGATAGACCGTGACCAGCGCTGATTTTGCCAGACGCAGGATCGGCTCACGTTCACGCAGCGGGCAGCAATAGACCGGATGTGCGGCTGAAAGGGTCATCACCCCGGAAGGATGCTGTGGCAGAACAAAGGCAGGCACCTGATCGGCTGCAAGATAGTTCGTCGTTGCAAACCTGACCAGTTCAGGCGTGGTTTGCGCCTCCTGTAACAGAACCAGATGCGCATCTTTACCAAAATTTTGAAGTACGGATAACCACTCCGCACGCTGTTGCTTAAAGATGTTCCACACCAGTACGCGAATTTTTTCGTCACTGCTTAATGGAGTGCCCGCTGGTAATGCCTGGCTAAGGCTCGCAAACGACCCCGGAGGCAAGATCCTCTCCGCAGGCATTCCGGCAACATAACGCATGGCATAGGTATTTTTTCGCACTTTTGGAAACGGCCTCTGTAACATGAACCAGCCCGGAAAACGGACTGGTTCTAATGTTATAGGGATTTTAGGTCACACTTTCAACGCAATTACTGAGAAACCGCTTTCCAGTTTTGTAAGCAAGCACTTACTGATACTTATCCAAGTGCAACGCGAGCGGGTTTATCAAGCCGTCCACTGAGACCAATAAGGAGGAAAGCGATAAGCACAATTACCGCACCAATCCATGGCGTTTGGGTTAATCCAACATGTTCAACCACCAGCCCACCGATAACCGAACCGAGTGCGATACCGATATTAAATGCGGCGATATTCAGCCCAGATGCGACATCCACCGCATTAGGCGTATAACGTTCGGCTTTCTGCACAACATATACCTGCAATCCCGGCACATTACCAAAAGCGAATATCCCCATAACCAACACCGTTACCAGCGCGGCGTATTGCATCGATGCGGTGAACTGGAAAATCATCAGCAGGGCAACCAGGGCGGCGAAGATGAATTTCAGCGCCGGTACCGCACCATGCTTATCCGCAAGCTTGCCGCCCCAGATATTGCCGATTGCGACGGAGATACCGTAGCCCAGTAAAATCCAGCTCACCGCGCCCGGAGAAAAACCAGCCAGTTCCTGCATCATCGGTGCAAGGAAGGTGAACGCAGTGAACACACCTCCATAACCCAGGGCCGTAACGGCATAGATCAGCAGCAGGCGCGGGTGTGTCAGAACTTTAACCTGATCGCTCAGGCTGGCGCTCGCGCGTCCCGGAATACTGGAGGGCACCAGCAGCAGGCTGGCTACCAGAGCAATCACGCCCAACAGCGATACCGCGAGGAAGGTTTCACGCCAGCCAAAATGTTGTCCGATAAACGTTCCTAACGGCACGCCGGTGACCAGCGCGACGGTTAAGCCACCAAACATAATCGCAATGGCTGACGCCGCTTTCTCTTTTGGCACCAGGCTGGTTGCAATCGTGGAACCGATGGAGAAGAAGACACCGTGCGCGAGGCCTGTCAGCAGGCGGGCAATGACCAGCGTGGAGTAATCCGGTGACTGCCACGCCAGAATATTGCCAGCGGTGAAGAGCACCATCAGGGCCACTAACAGTTGTTTACGTGGAAAGCGTCCAGTCAGTGCGGTCAGCACAGGCGCCCCAACAGCGACGCCTAACGCGTAAATAGATACCAGCAGCCCGGCAGAAGGCAGCGAGATAGCGAGTTGTTCAGCAATGGTAGGAACAAGTCCTACAATAACAAATTCGGTCGTGCCAATTGCGAAGGCACTGATCGTCAGGGCAAGAAGCGCCAGTGGCATAAAATACTCCGTCTCTTCAGGATTAAGATGACAGGCAGTATGCGCCAGTGTTTAAATAACAAAAATGGTTAGAATCTCAATAGAATTTTGCAGGTGATGCAATAATGAAAGCCACATCGGAAGAACTGACTGTCTTCGTTGCCGTTGTTGAAAGCGGCAGCTTCAGCCGTGCTGCCGAACAGCTCGGGCAGGCGAACTCCGCCATCAGCCGCTCGGTGAAAAAGCTGGAGATGAAGCTCGGGGTGAGTCTGCTCAACAGAACAACGCGGCAGCTCAGCCTGACGGAAGAAGGTGAACGTTATTTTCGACGCGTGCAGTCCGTTTTGCAGGAGATGGCGGCAGCAGAAACGGAAATCATGGAATCTCGCAGCACGCCGCGTGGGCTGCTGCGCATAGATGCGGCGACGCCGGTCGTGCTGCATTTCCTGATGCCGTTGATTAAACCCTTCCGCGAACGCTACCCGGAGATGACCCTGTCTCTGGTCTCCTCTGAGACGTTCATTAACCTGATTGAGCGTAAAGTTGACGTGGCGATCCGCGCGGGAACCCTGACGGATTCAAGTTTACGCGCTCGCCCTCTGTTCACCAGCTACCGCAAAATTATCGCGTCACCGCAATATATTGCAGAGCATGGCAAACCTGAGACCGTTGAGGAGCTGAAGCAGCACCTGTGTCTGGGCTTTACGGAGCCTGTCTCGCTGAACACCTGGCCCGTGGCCTGTCATGACGGACAACTTCATGAGATCACCTGCGGACTTTCGTCTAATAGCGGGGAAACGCTGAAACAGCTATGTCTTGAAGGAAACGGGATCGCCTGTTTATCAGACTATATGATTGATAAGGAAATTGCCGCGGGCCAGCTAGTTGAGCTAATGGCTGACAAACGCTTACCTGTAGAGATGCCTTTTAGCGCGGTGTATTACAGTGACAGAGCAGTAAGTACGCGCATACGCGCATTTATCGACTTCCTTAGTGAGCATATAAAAACAGCTCCCGGAGGAGCTGTATGAGGGTTTAAAGGCACAGAGGGAGGGTTTTTACTAATCCCAGTTAGGTGCTAACCCTTCGGGGCTGACCAGACGATCGTTGCATTCCAGTGCAGCGATCGCTTTTTTGTCTTCATCATCGAGCTGAAGATCCCACGCTAACAGGTTACTTGCCAGGTTTTCACGTTTGGTTGAAGACGGGATCACGGCATATCCTTCACCTATCGCCCATGCCAGGATCACCTGTGCAGCTGTTGCATTGTGTTTTTCAGCGATGCGTGCAATCACTTCATCTTTCAGGGCCTTACCATATGCCAGCGTCATGTACGAGGTGATGTGAATGCCATGCTGTTTCGCCCAGTCCACAACTTTGCGGTTTTGCAGGTAAGGAGAGAGTTCAATCTGGTTAGTAGCAATATTCTCTTTACCCACTGCGGCAATGGCTTTTTCCATCAATGGGATAGTGAAATTCGAGATACCAATTTCACGCGTCAAGCCCTGCTCTTTTGCTTCCAGCAGCGCCTGCATGAACTCCTCTACAGAGACGGCATCGCCAGGTGATGGCCAGTGGATCAGCGTCAGATCAACATAGTCAGTACGCAGCTTTTTCAGACTTTCCTTCAGGCTTAGGATCAGTTTGTCTTTGCTGAGGTTCTCAATCCAGATTTTGGTGGTGATGAAAAGCTCATGGCGCGGTACGCCGCTCTCCTCGATAGCCTGACCTACGGCAGCTTCGTTGTCATAAATCTGCGCCGTATCAATAGCGCGATAGCCCAACTCGAGTGCGGTTTTAACAGATGCGATAACAACGTCGTCCTTCAGGCGAAAAGTGCCCAGACCCAGTGCAGGGATAGTCATATCATTCCTCAATCGTTATGTTCGTAAACTGAGGAGGATTATCGCTGTGGTTGTTATATCGAAAAAGATCGTAAAATGCAGAGGATTTTTGCTAATTTCGCAATAGTAAAACGACAGATAAGAAAAAAGCCCTGAGCGTTAGCTCAGGGCTTTTAATAAGTGGCGGAACGGACGGGACTCGAACCCGCGACCCCCTGCGTGACAGGCAGGTATTCTAACCGACTGAACTACCGCTCCACCGAATACTTCTGTAACCACCGGATTAATGCACCGGCTTACTACTTAATTTGATGCCTGGCAGTTCCCTACTCTCACATGGGGAGACCCCACACTACCATCGGCGCTACGGCGTTTCACTTCTGAGTTCGGCATGGGGTCAGGTGGGACCACCGCGCTAAAGCCGCCAGGCAAATTCTGTTAATCTGTATCAGGCTGAAAATCGTGTCTGTCTCTCGTTCGCCAAAACAGCTTCGGCGTTGTAAGGTTAAGCCTCACGGTTCATTAGTATCGGTTAGCTCAACGCATCGCTGCGCTTACACACCCGACCTATCAACGTCGTAGTCTTCAACGTTCCTTCAGGAGACTTAAAGTCTCAGGGAGAACTCATCTCGGGGCAAGTTTCGTGCTTAGATGCTTTCAGCACTTATCTCTTCCGCATTTAGCTACCGGGCAGTGCCATTGGCATGACAACCCGAACACCAGTGATGCGTCCACTCCGGTCCTCTCGTACTAGGAGCAGCCCCCCTCAATTCTCCAGCGCCCACGGCAGATAGGGACCGAACTGTCTCACGACGTTCTAAACCCAGCTCGCGTACCACTTTAAATGGCGAACAGCCATACCCTTGGGACCTACTTCAGCCCCAGGATGTGATGAGCCGACATCGAGGTGCCAAACACCGCCGTCGATATGAACTCTTGGGCGGTATCAGCCTGTTATCCCCGGAGTACCTTTTATCCGTTGAGCGATGGCCCTTCCATTCAGAACCACCGGATCACTATGACCTGCTTTCGCACCTGCTCGCGCCGTCACGCTCGCAGTCAAGCTGGCTTATGCCATTGCACTAACCTCCTGATGTCCGACCAGGATTAGCCAACCTTCGTGCTCCTCCGTTACTCTTTGGGAGGAGACCGCCCCAGTCAAACTACCCACCAGACACTGTCCGCAACCCGGATTACGGGTCTACGTTAGAACACCAGCCATTAAAGGGTGGTATTTCAAGGTTGGCTCCACGCAGACTGGCGTCCACGCTTCAAAGCCTCCCACCTATCCTACACATCAAGGACCAGTGTTCAGTGTCAAGCTATAGTAAAGGTTCACGGGGTCTTTCCGTCTTGCCGCGGGTACACTGCATCTTCACAGCGAGTTCAATTTCACTGAGTCTCGGGTGGAGACAGCCTGGCCATCATTACGCCATTCGTGCAGGTCGGAACTTACCCGACAAGGAATTTCGCTACCTTAGGACCGTTATAGTTACGGCCGCCGTTTACCGGGGCTTCGATCAAGAGCTTCGCGTTGCCGCTAACCCCATCAATTAACCTTCCGGCACCGGGCAGGCGTCACACCGTATACGTCCACTTTCGTGTTTGCACAGTGCTGTGTTTTTAATAAACAGTTGCAGCCAGCTGGTATCTTCGACTGATTTCAGCTCCGTCCGCAGGGACTTCACCTACCTATCAGCGTGCCTTCTCCCGAAGTTACGGCACCATTTTGCCTAGTTCCTTCACCCGAGTTCTCTCAAGCGCCTTGGTATTCTCTACCTGACCACCTGTGTCGGTTTGGGGTACGATTTCGTGTTACCTGATGCTTAGAGGCTTTTCCTGGAAGCAGGGCATTTATCACTTCAGCACCGTAGTGCCTCGTCATCACACCTCAGCGTTAATAAGGTACCGGATTTACCTGGAACCTCCGCCTACATGCTTAAACCGGGACAACCGTCGCCCGGCTGACATAGCCTTCTCCGTCCCCCCTTCGCAGTAACACCAAGTACAGGAATATTAACCTGTTTCCCATCGACTACGCCTTTCGGCCTCGCCTTAGGGGTCGACTCACCCTGCCCCGATTAACGTTGGACAGGAACCCTTGGTCTTCCGGCGAGCGGGCTTTTCACCCGCTTTATCGTTACTTATGTCAGCATTCGCACTTCTGATACCTCCAGCACCCCTCACAGGACACCTTCAACGGCTTACAGAACGCTCCCCTACCCAACAACGCATAAGCGTCGCTGCCGCAGCTTCGGTGCATGGTTTAGCCCCGTTACATCTTCCGCGCAGGCCGACTCGACCAGTGAGCTATTACGCTTTCTTTAAATGATGGCTGCTTCTAAGCCAACATCCTGGCTGTCTGTGCCTTCCCACATCGTTTCCCACTTAACCATGACTTTGGGACCTTAGCTGGCGGTCTGGGTTGTTTCCCTCTTCACGACGGACGTTAGCACCCGCCGTGTGTCTCCCGTGATAACATTCTTCGGTATTCGTAGTTTGCATCGGGTTGGTAAGCCGGGATGGCCCCCTAGCCGAAACAGTGCTCTACCCCCGAAGATGAGTTCACGAGGCGCTACCTAAATAGCTTTCGGGGAGAACCAGCTATCTCCCGGTTTGATTGGCCTTTCACCCCCAGCCACAGGTCATCCGCTAATTTTTCAACATTAGTCGGTTCGGTCCTCCAGTTAGTGTTACCCAACCTTCAACCTGCCCATGGCTAGATCACCGGGTTTCGGGTCTATACCCTGCAACTTAACGCCCAGTTAAGACTCGGTTTCCCTTCGGCTCCCCTATACGGTTAACCTTGCTACAGAATATAAGTCGCTGACCCATTATACAAAAGGTACGCAGTCACCCCATAAAGAGGCTCCCACTGCTTGTACGTACACGGTTTCAGGTTCTTTTTCACTCCCCTCGCCGGGGTTCTTTTCGCCTTTCCCTCACGGTACTGGTTCACTATCGGTCAGTCAGGAGTATTTAGCCTTGGAGGATGGTCCCCCCATATTCAGACAGGATACCACGTGTCCCGCCCTACTCTTCGAGTTCACAGCATGTGTGCTTTCGTGTACGGGACTATCACCCTGTACCGTCGGACTTTCCAGACCGTTCCACTAACACACAAGCTGATTCAGACTCCGGGCTGCTCCCCGTTCGCTCGCCGCTACTGGGGGAATCTCGGTTGATTTCTTTTCCTCGGGGTACTTAGATGTTTCAGTTCCCCCGGTTCGCCTCGTTAACCTATGTATTCAGTTAACGATAGTGCAACGGATTGCACTGGGTTTCCCCATTCGGACATCGCCGGGTCAAAGGTTCATATCACCTCGCCGGCGCTTTTCGCAGATTAGCACGTCCTTCATCGCCTCTGACTGCCAGGGCATCCACCGTGTACGCTTAGTCGCTTAACCTCACAACCCGAAGATGTTTCACTTCTGATTGCGAAAATTTGAGAGACTCGAACACACATGAGCTGTGTGTCGTTTCAATTTTCAGCTTGATCCAGATTTTTAAAGAGCAAAACTTCGCAGTGCACCTTTTCAGGTTCACTCTGAAGTTTTCTTGTGTTCGCAGTAAAGGATGGTGGAGCTATGCGGGATCGAACCGCAGACCTCCTGCGTGCAAGGCAGGCGCTCTCCCAGCTGAGCTATAGCCCCATCGTTTGTAATCTCTGTACCGCTCATCCTTTAAAAGGAGTTTGGTAGGCCTGAGTGGACTTGAACCACCGACCTCACCCTTATCAGGGGTGCGCTCTAACCACCTGAGCTACAAGCCTGCAGAGATTTTTTACTGCTGTTTTTCATCAGACAATCTGTGTGAGCACTGCAAAGGCAGGTTCTTTAAGGTAAGGAGGTGATCCAACCGCAGGTTCCCCTACGGTTACCTTGTTACGACTTCACCCCAGTCATGAATCACAAAGTGGTAAGCGCCCTCCCGAAGGTTAAGCTACCTACTTCTTTTGCAACCCACTCCCATGGTGTGACGGGCGGTGTGTACAAGGCCCGGGAACGTATTCACCGTGGCATTCTGATCCACGATTACTAGCGATTCCGACTTCATGGAGTCGAGTTGCAGACTCCAATCCGGACTACGACGCACTTTATGAGGTCCGCTTGCTCTCGCGAGGTCGCTTCTCTTTGTATGCGCCATTGTAGCACGTGTGTAGCCCTACTCGTAAGGGCCATGATGACTTGACGTCATCCCCACCTTCCTCCAGTTTATCACTGGCAGTCTCCTTTGAGTTCCCGGCCTAACCGCTGGCAACAAAGGATAAGGGTTGCGCTCGTTGCGGGACTTAACCCAACATTTCACAACACGAGCTGACGACAGCCATGCAGCACCTGTCTCAGAGTTCCCGAAGGCACCAATCCATCTCTGGAAAGTTCTCTGGATGTCAAGAGTAGGTAAGGTTCTTCGCGTTGCATCGAATTAAACCACATGCTCCACCGCTTGTGCGGGCCCCCGTCAATTCATTTGAGTTTTAACCTTGCGGCCGTACTCCCCAGGCGGTCGACTTAACGCGTTAGCTCCGGAAGCCACGCCTCAAGGGCACAACCTCCAAGTCGACATCGTTTACGGCGTGGACTACCAGGGTATCTAATCCTGTTTGCTCCCCACGCTTTCGCACCTGAGCGTCAGTCTTTGTCCAGGGGGCCGCCTTCGCCACCGGTATTCCTCCAGATCTCTACGCATTTCACCGCTACACCTGGAATTCTACCCCCCTCTACAAGACTCTAGCCTGCCAGTTTCGAATGCAGTTCCCAGGTTGAGCCCGGGGATTTCACATCCGACTTGACAGACCGCCTGCGTGCGCTTTACGCCCAGTAATTCCGATTAACGCTTGCACCCTCCGTATTACCGCGGCTGCTGGCACGGAGTTAGCCGGTGCTTCTTCTGCGGGTAACGTCAATCGACAGGGTTATTAACCCTGTCGCCTTCCTCCCCGCTGAAAGTACTTTACAACCCGAAGGCCTTCTTCATACACGCGGCATGGCTGCATCAGGCTTGCGCCCATTGTGCAATATTCCCCACTGCTGCCTCCCGTAGGAGTCTGGACCGTGTCTCAGTTCCAGTGTGGCTGGTCATCCTCTCAGACCAGCTAGGGATCGTCGCCTAGGTGAGCCGTTACCCCACCTACTAGCTAATCCCATCTGGGCACATCCGATGGCAAGAGGCCCGAAGGTCCCCCTCTTTGGTCTTGCGACGTTATGCGGTATTAGCTACCGTTTCCAGTAGTTATCCCCCTCCATCAGGCAGTTTCCCAGACATTACTCACCCGTCCGCCACTCGTCAGCAAAGCAGCAAGCTGCTTCCTGTTACCGTTCGACTTGCATGTGTTAGGCCTGCCGCCAGCGTTCAATCTGAGCCATGATCAAACTCTTCAATTTAAAAGTTTGATGCTCAATGAATTAAACTTCGTAATGAATTACGTGTTCACTCGTTGAGACTTGGTATTCATTTAGTGTCCGAGGACATTAAGAATCCATGTCACTTTGAGTGCCCACACAGATTGTCTGATAAATTGTTAAAGAGCAGTTGCGACGCGCTTCAGCGCTCTGTCGCGAGGTGGCGTATATTACGCTTTCCTCTTTCAGAGTCAACCCGTTATTTCAGGATTTTTTCTCTTCAACCGACCGGGTAGTCTGTGAAGTGATTCACATCCGCCGTGTCGATGGAGGCGCATTATAGGGAGCCGCCGAGGAATGACAAGCGGAAAAATGCATTTTTATTTCAACCGCTCACCTTTTCACCAAAACGTCTATTTTTGGTGCTTTTTAATCTCTTTTGGCAGATCTGCCAGACTAGTTATCACCCAGTCAGCTGCATTTTCTGCTTCTGGGGTGACTGGTTTACCGGTCCGCACTAATACTTTGGTTCCCACACCTGCCGCCGCCGCTGCCTGCATATCCTCCAGTTTATCGCCCACCATAAAAGACGCGGCCATATCAATGTGCAGGAATTCCTGTGCAGAGATAAACATGCCCGGGTGTGGCTTACGGCAATCACATGTCTGACGATACGCTTCAACTGTTCCCTGTGGATGATGCGGACAATAATAGATGCCATCAAGATCGACGCCACGATCGGCCAGAGACCAGTCCATCCATTCCGTCAGCGTCTCGAACTGCGCTTCGGAGAATTTACCCCGGGCGATACCGGACTGATTAGTTACCACCACCAGCGCATAGCCCATCTCTTTCAGCTGGCGCATGGCATCTATTACGCCCTCGATAAATTCGAACTCATCAATCTCATGGACGTAACCGTGATCCACATTAATTGTGCCGTCACGATCGAGAAAAATTGCGGGTACAGATTTTGCCACCGGTTTGCTCCTGAAAAAGGCTTGTTCAGCTAGTATCTCATGAATCGCAGCGCAATAAAGTGCTCATCGCACAGAGGTGGATTGATTTAGACGTCTGGATGCCTTAACATCCATTTTGTTTACGGTCATTCCCCGTATCTGGCAGAAGAAAATGCCACGGCTAACTTACATACGATAAAAATAATCTAATGATTAAACTTTCCAATATCACCAAAGTGTTCCAGCAGGGGAACCGAACCATTCAGGCGCTGAACAACGTCAGCCTGCATGTGCCTGCTGGTCAGATTTATGGCGTCATTGGCGCATCGGGTGCGGGTAAAAGTACGCTGATCCGGTGTGTTAACCTGCTTGAGCGCCCGACCCAGGGCAGCGTAGAAGTTGGCGGCCAGGAGCTTACCGCTCTCTCAGAAAAAGAACTCACCAAAGCGCGTCGCCAGATTGGCATGATTTTCCAGCACTTTAACCTGCTGGCCTCACGCACGGTTTTTGGAAACGTGGCGTTGCCGCTGGAGCTGGATAACACACCAAAAGAAGAGGTTACCCGACGCGTCACCGAACTGCTGGATCTGGTTGGGCTGGGTGATAAGCATGACAGCTACCCGGCCAACCTCTCAGGCGGGCAAAAGCAGCGTGTAGCAATCGCTCGCGCGCTGGCAAGCAACCCAAAAGTGCTGCTGTGTGATGAAGCCACCAGCGCGTTAGATCCGGCCACCACGCGTTCTATCCTGGAACTGCTGAAAGACATTAACCGTCGTCTGGGCCTGACTATCCTCCTTATTACGCACGAAATGGACGTGGTGAAGCGTATCTGTGACTGCGTCGCCGTCATCAGCAACGGTGAGCTGATTGAGCAGGACACGGTCAGCGAAGTCTTCTCGCACCCGAAAACGCCTCTGGCTCAGCAGTTCATTCAGTCCACACTGCATCTGGATATTCCGGAAGATTATCTGGAACGTTTAAAAACAGACGCAACGCCTGACAGCGTCCCGATGCTGCGCATGGAGTTCACGGGCCAGTCCGTTGACGCACCGCTGCTGTCCGAAACCGCGCGTCGCTTTAACGTGAATAACAACATTATTAGCGCGCAGATGGACTACGCCGGTGGCGTGAAGTTCGGCATTATGCTGACGGAAATGCACGGCACACAGGAAGAAACCCAGGCGGCAATTGCCTGGCTGCAAGAACATCACGTAAAAGTAGAGGTACTGGGTTATGTCTGAGCCGATGATGTGGCTACTGGTTCGCGGCGTTTGGGAAACGCTGGCAATGACCTTCGTATCGGGCTTCTTTGGTTTTGTGATTGGGCTGCCGGTCGGCGTGCTGCTGTACGTTACGCGCCCGGGTCAAATTATTGAAAACGCGAAGCTGTATCGCACGCTCTCTGCGCTGGTGAACATTTTCCGGTCTATTCCGTTCATTATTCTGCTGGTGTGGATGATTCCGTTTACGCGCGTGATCGTCGGGACGTCGATTGGTTTGCAGGCAGCTATTGTCCCGCTGACCGTAGGCGCGGCACCGTTTATCGCCCGTATGGTGGAAAACGCCCTGCTGGAAATCCCAACCGGCCTGATCGAAGCTTCCCGCGCTATGGGTGCGACGCCAATGCAGATCGTTCGCAAAGTTCTGCTGCCAGAGGCACTGCCTGGGCTGGTGAACGCAGCAACCATCACGCTTATCACCCTGGTCGGTTATTCCGCAATGGGCGGCGCCGTAGGTGCTGGCGGTTTAGGCCAGATTGGATATCAGTACGGCTATATTGGCTATAACGCTACCGTAATGAATACCGTTCTGGTATTGCTGGTTGTGCTGGTTTACTTAATTCAATTCTCTGGCGATCGTATCGTCCGGGCTGTTACGCATAAATAACGTTACAAACAACACAAACTCGACGAGTTAAGGATATAACATGGCGTTTAAATTTAAGACCTTTGCAGCAGTAGGCGCACTGATTGGTTCGCTGGCACTGGTGGGTTGCGGTCAGGACGAAAAAGATCCGAACCACATCAAAGTAGGCGTTATCGTCGGTGCAGAGCAGCAGGTTGCTGAGGCCGCGCAGAAAATCGCGAAAGAAAAATATGGCCTGGACGTTGAGCTGGTGACCTTCAACGATTACGTTCTGCCGAACGAAGCGCTGAGCAAAGGCGACATTGACGCTAACGCCTTCCAGCATAAACCGTACCTGGATCAACAGATCAAAGATCGCGGCTACAAGCTGGTTGCTGTCGGTAACACCTTCGTTTACCCGATTGCCGGTTATTCCAAGAAAATTAAATCTCTGGATGAACTCCAGCCGGGTTCACAGGTTGCCGTCCCTAACGACCCAACCAACCTTGGCCGTTCGCTGCTTCTGCTCCAGAAAGTGGGCCTGATTAAACTGAAAGAAGGCGTTGGCCTGTTGCCGACCGTTCTGGACGTGACCGAAAACCCGAAAAATCTGAAAATTGTTGAGCTGGAAGCCCCTCAGCTGCCACGTTCTCTGGACGATGCACAGATCGCGCTGGCCGTTATCAACACCACTTACGCCAGCCAGATCGGTTTGACCCCTGCGAAAGATGGCATCTTTGTTGAAGACAAAGATTCCCCGTACGTCAACCTGATCGTGACTCGCGAAGACAACAAGGACGCGGAAAACGTGAAGAAATTCCTGCAGGCATATCAGTCTGAAGAAGTTTACCAGGAAGCCAATAAGGTGTTTAACGGCGGCGCGGTTAAAGGCTGGTAATCTCACCTCAGTGTAATATCATCAAGACGGGCATTTGCCCGTCTTGTCATTTGTGCGGTCAACTGCTTCAATATCTGACGTTTTGATTATCCACTGAGGAACTATTATGCGTGCTTTACCGATCTGTCTTTTAGCACTGATGCTGAGCGGCTGTTCTATGCTAAGCAGATCTCCTGTTGAACCCGTTCAAAGCACTGCAACCCCGCCAAAAGCGGAGCCAGCAAAACCGAAAGCGCCTCGCGCTGCGCCGGTACGTATTATTACTAAAGCCGACGAGCTGGTCGGTAAGCCATTCCGTGAACTGGGCGAAGTGAGCGGCGAATCCTGCCAGGCAACGAATCAGGACTCCCCTCCAAATATCCCAACAGCCCGCAAGCGTATGCAAATCAACGCGTCGAAAATGAAAGCCAACGCGGTGCTGCTGCACAGTTGCGAGGTCACCAGTGGTACGCCGGGCTGCTACCGTCAGGCGGTATGTATCGGTTCTGCGCTTAACATCACGGCGAAATGAGTTCATTTCAGTTCGAGCCGATAGGCGTTATCCGCTCCCCTTATAAAGAAAAGTTCGCCGTGCCGCGTCAGCCGGGACTGGTCCTTAACGGCGGCGGCGAGCTGCATCTTGTCGCGCCGTATAATCAGGCCGATGCAGTGCGCGGGCTTGAGGCATTCAGCCATTTATGGGTGGTGTTTGTGTTTCACCAGACCATGGAAGGCGGCTGGCGTCCTACCGTGCGTCCTCCTCGTCTGGGCGGAAATGCCAGAATGGGAGTTTTTGCCACCCGCTCAACGTTCCGACCGAATCCAGTCGGGATGTCGCTGGTCGAACTGAAAGGGATACGCTGTCAGAAAGATCGGGTGATCCTGGAGTTAGGTAGCCTTGACCTGGTTGATGGCACGCCGGTCATCGATATTAAACCTTACCTGCCCTTCGCCGAAGCGCTGCCGGATGCCCGTGCAAGCTATGCTCAGGACGCCCCACAGGCAGAGATGCCGGTTTACTTCACATCTGAAATAACGACGCAAATCAGCCAGCTGGAAAAGCGCTATCCTCGTCTGCGTGACTTTATCGTCGAAGTCCTGGCGCAGGACCCTCGTCCCGCCTACCGCAAAGAGGAAGACGCCGGAAAAACGTACGCCGTCTGGCTGCTGGACTTTAACGTGCGCTGGCGCGTAACTGATGCAGGTTTTGAAGTGTTTGCCCTGGAACCCAGGTAATTTTGTTCTCCTCTCTTTTGGCATCTTTGCCACACTGGTAAACTAAACCACTTTTTTTGTGTCAGGCTGGTGTTTCAGCCTGTTCCAATCGTCGAAATGGAACCGTAACAACATGCGTACTAGCCAATATCTGCTCTCCACTCTGAAGGAGACACCTGCCGACGCCGAGGTGATCAGCCACCAGCTGATGCTGCGCGCCGGGATGATCCGCAAGCTGGCCTCCGGGTTATACACCTGGCTGCCGACCGGCGTGCGCGTCCTGAAAAAAGTCGAAAACATCGTGCGTGAAGAGATGAACAACGCCGGTGCTATCGAGGTGTTAATGCCGGTCGTTCAGCCCTCTGAACTGTGGCAGGAGAGCGGTCGCTGGGAGCAGTACGGTCCTGAACTGCTGCGTATTGCCGATCGTGGCGATCGTCCATTCGTCCTCGGCCCAACGCATGAAGAAGTGATCACCGATCTGATCCGTAACGAGCTGAGCTCTTACAAACAGCTGCCGCTGAACTTCTTCCAGATCCAGACCAAGTTCCGTGACGAAGTGCGCCCACGCTTTGGCGTGATGCGCTCTCGCGAATTCCTGATGAAAGATGCCTACTCTTTCCATACTTCTCAGGAATCACTGCAAGAGACCTACGACAAAATGTACGTGGCCTACAGCAAAATCTTCTCCCGCATGGGGCTGGATTTCCGTGCTGTACAGGCTGATACCGGTTCAATCGGCGGTAGCGCCTCTCATGAATTCCAGGTTCTGGCGCAGAGCGGCGAAGACGATGTAATTTTCTCTGACTCCTCTGATTACGCCGCCAACATTGAGTTCGCAGAAGCGCTGGCACCAAAAGAACCACGCGGCGCGGCAACGCAAGAGATGACGCTGGTTGATACGCCAAACGCGAAAACCATCGCCGAGCTGGTTGAACAGTTTAATCTGCCGATCGAAAAAACCGTGAAAACCCTGCTGGTGAAATCGGCTGAAGGCAGCGCCTACCCACTGGTAGCCCTGCTGGTCCGTGGCGATCACGAGCTGAACGAAGTGAAAGCCGAGAAGCTGCCGCAGGTTGCCAGCCCGCTGACCTTCGCGACGGAAGCCGAAATCCGCGCCGTGGTGAACGCAGGTCCAGGTTCTCTGGGCCCGGTGAATATGCCTGTTCCTGTAGTGATTGACCGCACCGTTGCGGCAATGAGCGACTTCGCTGCGGGCGCAAACATCGACGGTAAACACTACTTCGGCATCAACTGGGATCGTGACGTGGCGACGCCGGAAGTGGCTGACATCCGTAACGTGGTCGCAGGCGATCCAAGCCCGGACGGCAAGGGTACCCTGATGATCAAACGCGGTATCGAAGTAGGCCACATCTTCCAGCTGGGCGATAAGTACTCGCGCGCAATGAACGCTGCCGTTCAGGGCGAAGATGGTCGTAACCAGGTTCTGACCATGGGCTGCTACGGCATTGGGGTAACGCGCGTTGTTGCGGCCGCTATCGAGCAGAACTATGACGAACGCGGAATCGTCTGGCCGGATAACATCGCGCCGTTCCAGGTGGCGATCCTGCCAATGAACATGCACAAGTCTTACCGCGTGCAGGAGCTGGCAGAGAAACTCTACGCTGAGCTGAGCGCGAAAGGTATCGACGTGCTGATGGATGACCGTAAAGAGCGTCCTGGCGTGATGTTTGCTGATATGGAACTGATCGGTATTCCACACACCATCGTCATCGGCGACCGTAACCTCGACAGCGATGAGATTGAATACAAGTACCGTCGCAACGGCGAAAAACAGATGATCAAGACGGGCGACATTCTTGATTACCTGGTGAAAGCCATCAAAGGCTAAGAAACAAAAAAACCCCGCCAGTGCGGGGTTTTTTAATGGCTATAACTTATTTGCTTTCGCAGTCTTTACCCGCAGCAAACTTCGCGTCTTTATCTGCCACCAGCGTTTTCACCAGCTCACCGCTATCGGGGTTTGGCTCCAGCGTAAAATGCCCTTCAACCGTCAGCAACACTGGTTTGCTGTCGTTACCGCGCGCGACGGCATAGTCACGCTCCAGCTGGGCATTGTTCGCCACGCTGACTTTCTTCCCGGTTGCACAGTCAGTGAAGATTGCCGCATCCGCCATGTAGAAATACATCCCTCGCATCGCCATTGGGGTTGCAGGCAGGGTCGCTTTTACCGGGGCCAGCGTGTAGTTGAACTGGGATTCAATCGGATTGCCTTCGCGATCGAGCATCTCCATCCCCTCGCCTTTGGCGCGGAAATACGTTTTATCGCCCGTGGTATCAGTCAATACCAGCTTTTCAGCCGTACGCGCCCATGTTCCGTATGTTGCAAAAGAAGACGGCTCTTTCGCCCCCTGATAGCGCTGGGTCATCACCCAGGTGCCATCTTTTTGCAGGAACAGAGAGGTTTCGATGCCTTCACAATCTGCACATGGCAATACGCCGCGCCAGCTCTGCTGCATCGGCTTCAATTCTTCGTTTTGCGTTGGCTGTAGTACCTGTGTTTCTGAACGGTTGTTACAGCCAAAAAGCGCGAACAGGCTTGTCACGGCCAGCGCTGATAATAATGCTTTTTTCACAATACATTCCTTATGAAAAAGTGTGTCCCTTTCGTCACATTACGGGTGACGGACTTTGCCACGCAGTGACTTTACGGTGGATTTCTGCGCCTTCGATGACAACCGACGTTCTTTCGATGCCCGCGTTGGACGTGTTGCCCGGCGACTTTTTTGTACAGCCGTCAGCTCTTTTATGACCGCCGCCAGTCTGGAAAGTGCCGCTTCCCGGTTCATTTCCTGGCTGCGATATTCCTGCGCTTTAATCACAATCACACCTTCACTGGTGATCAGATGATGGCTGGCGGCGAGCAGGCTTTCTTTATAATACTCTGGCAGGCTGGAGGCCCGGATGTCAAAGCGCAAATGGATAGCCGTTGAGGCCTTGTTAACGTGCTGCCCCCCTGCGCCCTGAGCACGGATGGCGGTGATCTCCAGCTCGTGATCAGGGATGCTGACGTTTCGGGACAACTCAATCATGATACGGGCTGCCAGGCCGTGAGATGAATTTCCAGATTATTCTGAGAATCGGAAAGCCAGATGGCGCCGTCCTGAATCGTTGCCTGAAGCGCCATTGTCCGGCTGGCGAACGCGCTCAGCTGTGCCAGTTGTTCATCATCCAGATACCAGACGGTAAGATTTTTGAACTGCGCACATTTATTTTTGTTTTGCTGCCACCAGATCTCCGCCGCGCGATGGTTATAGGCAAACAACGCCACTTCAGCTGACTGGGTGCACGCCTTTTTGATCCGGCGTTCATCCGGCAGGCCAAGCTCAATCCATAAATCGATACCCAGATGATCGTTGCGCAGCCAGGCTTCCGGTTCATCTTCCGCGCTTAAACCACGGGTAAATTGCAGACGCTCGTCGGCATACTTAATCCACGCCAGCAGGCGCAGCATCATGCGCTCCTGGGTTTCAGAAGGGTGACGCGCCAGCGTCAATGACGCATCCAGAAACTGGTTACGGTCAAGATCCGCCACATTAACCACAGCTTTATAAATTGTCGCTTTCAGCGCCATGAGAGAACTCCTTTCGAATCAGGCGTACATTGTAGCGAAAACCGCAGCAAAAGGCTGTTACGAGGTGGTGGCACCCCGTTATCAAGGCGCTGATATTGCTTAAATGAGTATGGTATAGTCACCTTGCTAAACCGAGTTTAACTTCGTAGGCTTAATGATATCTCACAGTAAGTCAGTACGCTGGCAGGAGGTGATGTGAATAATTATTGTGAGTTGATTCGCAGACGGTATGCGGAAATTGCCAGCGGAGATCTGGGGTACATCCCGGATGCGTTGGGCTGTGTATTGAACGTGCTGAATGAAGTGGCCTCTGATGAGAGCCTTTCTGAATCGGTCAGGGAAAAAGCAGCGTATGCTGCGGCGAATTTACTGGTGAGCGATTATGTCGATGAATGATATCTATCAACCCATCAATTGTGATGACTATGACAACCTCGAACTCGCCTGCCAGCATCATTTAATACTGACGCTGGAGCTAAAAGATGGCGAAGTGCTAAAGGCAAAGGCCAGCGATCTGGTTTCCCGTAAAAATGTGGAATACCTGGTTGTGGAAGATGCAGGTGCAACGCGTGAGCTACGCCTCGACAAAATTGCCAGTTTCAGCCATCCGGAAATCGGCACCGTCGTGGTGAGCGAATCCTGATAACCAACGGGCAGCCCGGCTGCCCGTTACGCTTTCCATTCAAAATTGACACCCGCTTCAGCCCACCCTTCCTGGGTAATAAACACACCTGCCGCCGCGATGAGCGTGTCGCCGTAAAACAGAAGCGGCGTGGTATCACGTCGCCAGGGCGGAACGTTCTGTTCCTGCCAGATTTTCTTCAGTTTACGCCCGCCGTTACGCCCAACGATATGCAGCATGCCGCTGGCCCTGAAGCGTATGGTGACGTTCTCGTCCGGCTCAGGTAGACGCACATTGCCCGAATGGCTTAACGCAACGACACCGGCATTCAACGGTAGCGTTAGTGCTTTTTCCGGCGACGGCCAGTCGAGCACAACGTCAGCCAGCGACGGCACAGATTTCACCCACCAGAGTTGCTCTTTATAGCGCCTGACGTCATAACCATTCAGGCGTATACACGGTGCGGCATCTTCCCGCGCCTGTGCAACTTCTTCCCAGATACGGTTGAGCATCGCCCGGGACGGCATAACCGCACGGTGGGAAGCCAGCCAGCGACGAATCAGAGCAGCCCGACGCACGGGGCTCATCACTTTCAACGGCGCAATGTTAAGGGCACCGTCAGCGGTAGTCAGCGTATTCAGCTCCCCGCTCAGCAACTCATCCAGCAAGCTTTCCTGTTCAGCACAAAGCATGGCACTTCTGGCCACCGCTTCGGAAAAATGGGCCCAGCGCTCACTCAGCAGCGGTAAGACGCGCAGGCGCAGGAAGTTACGGTCGTAACTGTCGTCCTGATTGCTTTCGTCTTCAATCCAGCGCAGATGATGTTGCTGCGCCCAGGCTTGCAGTGATGCGCGCGTCTCACCCAGTAGCGGGCGGATGAGCTCTGTTTCAGCAAAACCAGCACGCTCAGGCATGGCGGATAAACCCGCAGGCCCGCTGCCCCGCTTGAGCGCCAGTAAAAACGTCTCGCACTGGTCGTCCAGATGCTGCGCGGTGACCAACGCTTCTTCAGGCTGTAACGCGCCGGAAAACGCGGCGTAGCGGGCTTTGCGCGCCTGCGCCTCAATACCCAGCCCTTCATCCTCAAGCGTGACGCGTTCAACGATTAGCGGGATCCCCCACCCTGAGCACACCGCTTCGCAGTGCGCCACCCAGTCGTCGGCATGGGGGCTTAAGCCGTGATGGATATGCATCGCCCGCAGCTGGACGTCAGGCTCACGGTCGCGCCAGAGCTTAAGACGGTGCAGCAAAACGGTGGAATCCAGGCCACCGCTGAACCCCACCAGCAGCTGGCGGTAGGGTGAAACGGCGTGCGCGATAGCGGGTAAGGTCATAGGAAATTACACATAAAAAATGCCCGAACTGAACGGGCATTATCACACATGACGGCGATTACTGCTGATAAAGCTCCAGCGGAAGCCCGTCCGGATCGTTGAAAAAAGTGAAACGTTTATCGGTGAAGGGATCGATGCGAATTGCTTCACAGGCCACGCCGTGGGCTTCCAGATGCTTTACCGCGCTGTCCAGGTTATCGACGCTGAAGGCCAGGTGGCGCAGGCCGCAGGCTTCCGGGCGCGAAGGACGCGCTGGCGGGAAAGGAAAAGAGAACAGTTCAATCACATATTGACCGTTTAACGCCAGATCGCCTTTCCAGGAATCGCGCTCCTCGCGGTAGGCCTCGCTCAACAGCGTAAAGCCGAGAATGTCGCAGTAAAAGGCCTTACTTTTCGCGTAATCGGTGGCAATGATCGCAATATGATGAACAGCTTTTAAACCCAGCATAGTTTCTCCTTTTTATGATGCCCTGAACGTTACAACCGATAACCCGCCCCTGACAAGCGGCCCCTTTTATTTTAGGACTCTCACCCAGTACACGCCGTTATCATCGCGTTTCGTACCGTGAATATCCGTCTCAAAGCCCGGATAGTGGCGCCCTATCGAACAGAGCATCAGCAGGAAATCGAGCACCGTCCGGCTCTCCTCGGTGACCATCTCGCCCGGCATCAGCAGCGGTACGCCCGGCGGATAAGGCAGGATCATGTTGGCTGATACCCGCCCGACCAGGTTCTCCAGCTCAATGGTTTCAACCTCCCCTTTCACCTGGCGCTGCCACGCCCTGTGCGGCGTCAGCTTCATTTCAGGCAGAACATCAAATGCCTGCAGCATCAGGCGCGGCAGATCGTGCTGGCGGATCAGCCTGTGGATCCCCTGGGCCAGATCCTGAATACGCATATTGCGGTAGAAGTCAGGATCTTCCGCGTAGAGATCCGGCAGCATGTTCTTCACCCGCAGGTTAAGATCGTACGCGCGCTTAAACTCCATAAGCCCGCGCAGCAGGCCCATCGCGCGGGTTTTATCGATCCCGATACTGAACAGGAACAGCAAATTATAGGGGCCGGTTTTCTCCACCACCACGCCGCGCTCATCAAGGAACTTCGCCACCAGCGCAGCCGGGATCCCTTCCTCACCCATCACACCCTGCTCATCCATGCCCGGCGTCAGGATCGTCACCTTAACCGGATCAAGGAACATGTGGTCTGCATCAGCATCCCGAAAACCGTGCCAGCTCTCCCCCGGCGCGACGGGCCAGCATTCTGCTTCATCAATCTCTTCCGGCTGCCAGATATCAAAGAACCAGCCGTCCGCTTCATCTTTAAGTCGCTGAACCTCTTTTCGGAAATGCAGCGCCCGCTCCACCGAACGATTAATAAGGCGTTTCCCGGGATTGCCGCGCAGCATCGCCGCCGCCGTTTCGATGGACGCCACCAGCGGGTAGCTCGGCGACGTGGTCGTGTGCATCATAAAGGCTTCGTTGAAGGTGTCCTCGTCGTATTCGCCCTTGATGTGAATGAGAGACGCCTGGGAAAACGCGGCCAGCATTTTGTGCGTCGACTGCGTCTCGAAGAACACCTTGCCCGGCACCCGCTCGCCGCTCATCCCACTTTTACCCGAGTAAATCGGGTGGAAATTGGTGTAAGGCACCCACGCGGAGTCAAAGTGAATCGACGGCACGTCCAGCGTCTGCTTGATCCAGTTCGTGTTGTAAAGCAGCCCGTCATAGGTGGAGTTGGTGATCACCGCATGCACAGGCCAGCTTGCCTCGGGGATCTCCGCGATCTTATTTTCAATGGCTTCATGCGCGAACTCACGGCGAGGAATGCCGCCGAGGATCCCCAGCGCATTACGCGTGGGAGACAGCCAGAGCGGCACGACGTCACTCATCATCAGCAAATGCGCCAGTGATTTATGGCAGTTCCGGTCAATCAGCAGGGTGCTACCGGCAGGCGCGGCATACATGCCGACGATCTTGTTCGATGTCGAGGTTCCGTTGGTCACCATGTAGCTCTGCTCGGCACCAAAGGTCCGGGCGATGTACTCTTCGGCTTCCAGATGCGGGCCGGTATGATCCAGCAGCGAGCCCAGCTCGGTCACTGAAATCGACACGTCCGCCTTCAGCGTATTGCCGCCAAAGAAATCGTAGAACAGGCACCCTACCGGGCTTTTTTGATAGGCCGTTCCCGCCATGTGGCCTGGCGTACAGAAGGTGTACTTCCCTTCATTCACATAGGTGAACAGCGCACGCGTAAACGGCGGGGTGATGTTATCAAGGTATTCGCCGGTGTACTGCTGAATGCGGGTCGCAATGTCCTCGGCAACGCCGAGTGAGTATTCGAAGAACCACAGCGCCATACGCATATCGTGGGCGCTGACGTCCATGGTCGAGTGAGTGTTGATAAAGGCGTACAGCGGAAGATATTCGTTGAGCTTATTGATCTCGCTGCACAACTCCATGTCGTATTCGTCCCAGTCGAATATCACGCCACAGATGCGCGGATTGTGTTCGATGAATTTCAGCAGGTCGGCGCTGTTTTGCGGCCAGATTAGCTGATATCCGCGTGCTTTAAGGGCTTGCTCCAGCTCCTTGATGGGTTCGTCTTTATAAAAGACGCCGTGTGGCCCCATGATGGCAATGATGTTCATGGTTTACCTCCTTGAAAAACATCAGATAAGCATAGTTAAGGTAAACGGCAGGTATAAAAAAAGCCGCAACAATGTGCGGCTTTTAGGATAATTGTGAGGCTTACGCGTAACCGTAGGTCATCAGGCGCTGATAACGACGGTTGAGCAGATCTTCTGTGCTCAGCACGTCCAGATCCGCCAGGTCTGCCAGCAGCTGCGCTTTCAGGGAAGCAGCCATCACTTCCGGCTTACGGTGCGCGCCACCCAGCGGTTCAGGGATAACGGTGTCGATCAGCTTCAGCTCTTTCAGACGTGGGGCAATGATGCCCATCGCTTCCGCAGCCAGCGGCGCTTTATCGGCACTTTTCCACAGAATGGAGGCACAGCCTTCCGGAGAGATAACGGAATAGGTGCTGTACTGCAGCATATTCACTTTATCGCCCACGCCAATTGCCAGCGCACCGCCGGAACCACCTTCACCGATAACGGTACAGATGACCGGCACTTTCAGGCGAGACATCTCACGCAGGTTGCGTGCGATGGCTTCAGACTGACCGCGCTCTTCTGCGCCAACACCCGGGTAAGCACCCGGTGTGTCGATGAAGGTGATGATTGGCATATTGAAACGCTCAGCCATCTCCATCAGACGCAGGGCCTTACGGTAGCCTTCTGGTGCTGGCATACCGAAGTTACGACGGATCTTCTCTTTGGTTTCACGGCCTTTCTGGTGACCAATGATCATCACCGGACGTCCATCAAGACGCGCGATACCGCCGACGATAGCTTTATCGTCAGCGTATGCGCGGTCGCCTGCCAGTTCGTCAAATTCGTCAAACGCCAGGCGGACATAATCCAGGGTGTACGGACGCTGTGGATGACGCGCCAGCTGGGCGATCTGCCATGCGCCGAGATCGGCAAAGATTTTGCGCGTCAGTTCTACGCTTTTTTCACGCAGACGATGCACTTCTTCGTCGATGTTAATATCCAGTTTTTCATCCTGACGGCTTACGGCTGTCAGAGAATCGATTTTCGCTTCCAGCTCTGCAATCGGCTGTTCGAAATCAAGGAAATTCAGACTCATAGTATTCCTGTATTAGTCAAACTCCAGTTCCACCTGCTCCGAACCAATGAGGCCACGGAGATCGTTCAGTAAACGATCGCTCGGAGAGACACGCCACGTTGCACCAAAGCGCAACCGCGCACGTGCATCCGCCCTCTGATAGTAGAGATGTACTGGAATGGTCCCCGAGCGGTGGGGTTCCAGAGACTGACGGAGTCGGTTTAAAAGCTGGTCATCAATTTGCCTGTCCGTCAGCGAGATAGCAAGCCCGCGAGCATATTTTTCCCGGGCTTCGTCAATGTCCATCACTTCGCGGGCGGTCATTTTAAGCCCCCCGCTGAAGTCATCAAAGCTGACCTGTCCGCTGACGATAAGTATGCGGTCTTTTTCCAGCAATTGCTGGTATTTATCCAGCGCGTCGGTGAACAACATCACCTCCAGACGCCCGGAACGGTCATCCAGGGTACAGATGCCGATACGATTGCCGCGCTTGGTGACCATTACCCTTGCAGCAATCACGAGCCCCGCAGCCGTGGTGATTTTACCACGTTCTGTCGGATGCATGTCTTTAAGCCTGTGGCCGCCGACATAGCGCTCAATTTCTTTCAGATACTGGTTGATCGGGTGTCCCGTCAGGTACAGGCCTAACGTCTCACGCTCCCCATCCAGCACCACCTGTTCTGGCCAGGGCTGGCAGTTGGAATACGACTGCTCGATCTGCTCTGGCTCTTCCGCCAGCACGCCGAACATATCCGCCTGGCCAATGGCTTCCGCTTTAGCATGCTGATCGGCCGCTTTCAGCGCATCGCCGAGCGAGTTCATCAGCGCGGCGCGGTGTGGCCCCAGCCGGTCAAACGCACCGGACATGATCAGTTTTTCCAGCACGCGGCGGTTCAGCTTTTTGGTATCGGTGCGGGCGCACAGGTCGAACAGCTCGCGGAAATAGCCGCCGTTGTTACGCGCTTCGATGATCGCCTCGATCGGCCCCTCACCCACGCCCTTGATCGCGCCGATCCCATAGACGATTTCCCCGTCATCGTTGACGTGGAAATGGTACAGGCCAGAGTTAATATCCGGCGGCAGGATCTTCAGCCCCATGCGCCAGCACTCGTCCACCAGGCCAACCACCTTTTCGGTGTTGTCCATATCGGCGGTCATTACCGCCGCCATAAACTCAGCGGGATAGTGGGCCTTGAGCCACAGCGTTTGATACGACACCAAAGCATAAGCGGCGGAGTGGGATTTGTTAAATCCGTACCCGGCGAATTTCTCCACCAGGTCGAAGATTTTCATCGCCAGTTCGCCATCGACGCCGTTTTTCTTCGCCCCATCTTCAAAGATAGAACGCTGCTTGGCCATCTCTTCCGGCTTTTTCTTACCCATCGCACGACGCAACATATCTGCGCCGCCAAGGGTGTAACCAGAAAGCACCTGGGCGATCTGCATGACCTGTTCCTGATACAGGATGATGCCGTAGGTTGGCTCCAGTACCGGCTTCAGGCTTTCATGCTGCCACTGCACATCCGGATAGGAAATCTCTTCGCGCCCGTGCTTACGGTCGATAAAGTTATCTACCATCCCCGACTGCAACGGGCCCGGACGGAACAGAGCCACCAGCGCGATCATATCTTCGAAGCAGTCTGGTTGCAGACGCTTAATCAAATCTTTCATGCCGCGGGATTCAAGCTGGAAGACGGCTGTCGTCTCGGAGCGTTGCAGCATGTCGAAACTTTTCTTGTCATCAAGCGGGATAGCCGCGATATCCAGCGGCGGCTCGCCGTTCTTCTCACGGCGGGCGTTGATCATCTCCAGCGCCCAGTTGATGATGGTCAGCGTACGCAAACCAAGGAAGTCGAACTTCACCAGCCCGGCGTATTCAACGTCGTTCTTGTCGAACTGGGTGACCGGATGCTGGCCCGCTTCATCGCAGTACAGCGGCGCGAAGTCAGTGATTTTGGTCGGGGCGATAACCACGCCCCCCGCATGCTTACCGGCGTTACGCGTGACGCCCTCCAGCTTGCGCGCCATGTCGATCAGCGCTTTCACCTCTTCGTCGGCTTCGTAGATTTCCGGCAGCTGAGGTTCAGCTTCAAAGGCTTTCGCCAGGGTCATGCCCGGATCGGGCGGCACCAGCTTAGAGATTCGATCGACAAAACCGTAGGGGTGGCCCAGAACGCGGCCCACATCGCGGATAACCGCTTTCGCCGCCATCGTACCGAAGGTAATGATCTGTGAAACCGCATCACGACCGTACATATCGGCCACGTGCTCAATCACCTGGTCGCGTTTTTCCATGCAGAAGTCGACGTCGAAGTCGGGCATGGAGACACGTTCCGGGTTAAGGAAACGTTCGAACAGCAGGTCGAATTCCAGCGGATCGAGGTCGGTGATTTTCAGCGCATACGCCACCAGCGAGCCGGCACCTGAACCACGGCCCGGGCCAACCGGTACGCCGTTATCCTTCGACCACTGGATGAACTCCATTACGATCAGGAAGTAGCCAGGGAACCCCATCTGGTTGATCACCTGGAGTTCAATATCCAGACGCTCGTCATATTCAGGACGCTTCTCTTTACGGACCGCTTCATCCGGGAAGAGGAATTCCAGACGCTCTTCAAGGCCCTCTTTCGATTTCATGACCAGGAAATCTTCCGTGGTCATGTCGCCCGTCGGGAACTGCGGCAGGAAATATTCGCCGAGACGCACGGTGACGTTGCAGCGCTTGGCAATCTCTACGCTGTTTTCCAGCGCTTCCGGGATGTCGGAGAAGAGCTCACACATTTCCTCTTCGCTGCGCATGTACTGCTGCGATGAGTAGTTGCGAGGACGTTTCGGATCGTCGAGGGTGAAGCCGTCGTGGATAGCGACGCGAATTTCATGTGCGTCAAAATCGCCCGGCTCAAGGAAGCGCACATCGTTGGTGGCTACCACAGGCAGGCCACGCGCTTCCGCCAGGGCGACGGCCGCATGCAGATAGCTCTCTTCATCCGCACGCCCGGTACGGATTAGCTCCAGGTAATAGCGATCCGGGAAATACTCTTCGTAGAACGAGACGCACTGATCCACCAGCACGTTGTTCCCGCGCAGCAGACATTTGCCGACATCACCCATACGGCCACCGGAGATCAGCAGCAGACCTTCGTTCAGCTCCGCCAGCCAGTCGCGGTCAATCCATGGACCCAGCGCGCCGTAGCCGCGCTGGTAGGCTTTTGAGATGAGCAGAGTGAGGTTCTGATAGCCCGTGTTATTCATGGCTAACACGGAAATTTGCGTCATCTCATCGCCGAGCAGGTCGCTCTGCACGTGGAAATCCGCGCCGACGATGGGCTTTAATCCTGCGCCATGCGCCGTTCCGTAGAACTTCACCAGGCCACACAGGTTGGTAAAATCGGTGATCGCCAGCGCAGGCATGCCAAGCGAGGCCGCCTTCTTTACCAGCGGCCCGGTCTTTGCCAGCCCATCGATCATGGAGTAGTCGCTATGCACCCGCAGGTGTACGAAACGTGGTTCAGCCATCTTCAGATCCCGCGTTACTTAATTGCTTGCGTCTTGATTCAGGACACCAGTCCCAGCGCGCGTTTCACCGGGCCAAAGCTGCGCCGATGATGTTCAGTTGCGCCATGTTCAGCCAGCTTTTCCAGATGGAAAGCCGTTGGATATCCCTTGTGCTGGGCGAAACCATACGCGGGATAAGTGAGGTCCAGCGCGGCCATTTCGGCATCGCGCGTCACTTTGGCAATGATTGACGCCGCACTGATTTCTGCGACGCGGCTATCGCCTTTAACAACAGCCATTGAAGGCATCGGCAGCGCCGGGCAACGGTTACCGTCGATCAGCACATACTCAGGCACAATCTTCAGGCCAGCAACGGCACGCTGCATCGCCAGCATGGTGGCGTGCAGAATGTTCAGATCGTCGATCTCATCCGGCTCTGCGCGCCCGAGACTCCAGGCCAGCGCCTTCTCTTTAATTTCATCGAACAGCGCCAGGCGGCGCTTTTCGCTCAGTTTTTTCGAGTCGTTCAGGCCAGGGATCGGGCGGGCTGGATCGAGGATCACCGCCGCGGTCACAACGGCACCCACTAACGGACCACGACCGACTTCATCCACACCGGCAACGAGGTGGGTATGGGGATAAATAAATTCCATCATTGTGCTAACTCCAGCACCGCATCGGCCGCCTGCTCATCAGCATTACAGCGGATCAGTTGATGCAGTTCACGGAAAGTATCATGCATCTGGTGGCTGGTTTTACCGTTGGCCAGCAGCGGCAGTAATGCATCAGCCAGTGCCTGCGGCTGGCATTCATCCTGCAAGAGTTCTTTCACCAGCTCGCGACCTGCAAGCAGGTTTGGCAGGGATACGTAGTCTGTTTTTACCAGACGTTTTGCCAGCCAGAAGGTAAACGGTTTCATGCGATAACCGACCACCATTGGGCATTTTGCCAGCATACACTCCAGCGCAGCCGTGCCGGAAGCCAGCAGTGCGGCATCGCTCGCAAACATAGCTTGCCGCCCTTTCCCGTCCAGCAGGCGGACGTGAAGATCCGGGGCAACCTCGGCTTTGATACGCTCAAACTGCTCGCGGCGTTTGGCATTCACCAGCGGCACGACCACTTCAAGGTCTGGGTACGTCTTGCGGAGAATTTGCGCCGTTTTCAGGAAATCGGCACTTAGCATTTCAACTTCCGCACCCCGGCTCCCTGGCAGCAGCGCCAGACAGTGCACATCATGCGGGATGCCCAGTTCGTCACGCGCCGCATTTTTATCAGGGTCCAGCGGCATGGCATCCGCCATGGTATGACCGATAAAACGGCACGGGACATTAAACCTGTCGTAAAACGCTTTTTCGAAAGGCAGAAAAGCCAGCACCAGATTGGTGGACCGTCCGATTTTGAAAACGCGTTTCTGTCGCCACGCCCACACGGACGGGCTGACGTAATGGATAGTTTTGATCCCCTGCTTTTTCAGGTTCCCTTCAAGGGTAATATTGAAATCAGGTGCATCAATGCCGACAAAGACATCGGGCTTGAGGTCGGTAAAGCGGCGGGTAAGATCGGCGCGAATATGCAGCAGGCGACGCAGGCGGCCCAGCACCTCGACGATGCCCATCACAGCCAGCTCTTCCATTTCATACCAGGCTTCACAGCCTTCGGCCTGCATCAGCGGCCCAGCCACGCCCACAAAGCGGGCATTGGGTACACGGGCTTTAAGCGCGCGGATAAGACCTGCACCAAGAATATCGCCGGAGGTTTCTCCGGCGACCAGGGCGATAGTAAGCGGACGACTGTCGACCATTAACGAATCAGACCACGGGTTGAACGTTCAAAGAATTCCATGAACGTTTTCACTTCAGGGTGCTTATTCGCCAGCTCGGCAATTTCCGGCTTCGCCTCTTCCAGCGTTTTACCGCTACGGTACAGCAATTTGTACGCGTTGCGGATCGCGGTAATCGCTTCGCGGCTAAAGCCACGACGCTTAAGGCCTTCAATGTTCACGCCAAACGGCGTGGCATGGTTGCCCTGCGCAATCACAAACGGTGGGACGTCCTGCGCCACACCGGAGCACCCGCCGACCATCACGTGTGCACCGATGATGCAGAACTGATGGACTGCGGTCATGCCGCCAATAATTGCGAAATCATCGACCGATACGTGCCCCGCCAGCGTTGCGTTGTTGGCGAGAATACAGCGGCTACCCACGGTACAGTCGTGCGCAATATGCGCATTAACCATAAACAGGTTGTCGCTGCCCACCTTCGTCAATCCACCGCCTTGCGTTGTACCACGATGAATGGTGACGCTTTCGCGAATGCGGTTACGATCGCCGATTTCCACGCGGGTCGGTTCGCCAGCATACTTAAGATCCTGGTTAACTTCGCCGATGGAGGCGAACTGATAGATCTCATTGTTGCAGCCAATGGTGGTATGACCATTCACGACAACGTGAGATTTCAGTACTGTACCCTCACCAATTTCGACATGGGGTCCAACAATACAAAACGGGCCAATGTGGACGTTTGCGCCAATGATGGCACCCGTTTCCACAATGGCGGTAGGATGAATAAAGGCGGATTTATCAATCACGTATCAGGCCTCCCGGCTACGCGCACACATCATTGTCGCTTCGCAAACAACTTTGCCGTCAACCATAGCTACGCCTTTGAAGCGAGTCAGGCCGCGACGCGTTTTTTCAAAAGTGACTTCCATGATCATTTGATCACCAGGCACGACCGGACGCTTGAAGCGCGCTTCATCGATACCCGCGAAGTAATAGAGTTCACCCGGCTCCAGTTTACCTACGCTTTTAAACGCCAGAATACCGGTAGCCTGTGCCATCGCTTCCAGGATCAACACACCCGGGAAGATAGGTTTACCAGGGAAGTGCCCCTGGAAGAATGGCTCGTTAACGGAGACATTTTTCACTGCGCGCAGAAAACGACCTTCTTCAAAATCCAGCACACGGTCTACCAGTAAAAACGGGTAGCGGTGCGGCAGAAGTTCTAAAATCTCTTCAATATGCAGAGTATGAGTGTCAGTAGTCAAAATACTCTTCCTGTCAAATGTACTAAGTAGCAATAATAACACGGCCTGCCGGTTTATAAACAAAGCCGACAGGCCGGGAAATTTAGCGTTAAACGGATGAACGCTTAGTCTTGTTGATCGATTTTGCGCTCAATCGCTTTGAGTCGCTTGCTCATATCATCAATATTCATCACCAGTGCAGCTGTTTTACGCCATACCTTGTTCGGTTGCAGCGGGATACCGGAGGAATAAACGCCGGGCTCAGTGATGGGACGCATCACCATACCCATCCCCGTCACCGTGACTTTGTCGCATATTTCCATATGGCCATTGATCACGCTGGCACCGCCTATCATGCAGTAACGGCCTATTTTCAGGCTGCCTGCCATGATAACACCACCCGCAACTGCGGTATTGTCGCCAATCACAACGTTATGTGCAATCTGGCACTGGTTGTCTATGATAACACCGTTACCAATAATGGTGTCGTCAAGTGCACCACGGTCAATGGTTGTACAAGCGCCGATCTCAACGCGATCGCCGATAATCACGCGACCCAGCTGCGGGATCTTAACCCAGTTACCCCGATCGTTGGCGTAACCGAATCCGTCAGAACCAATCACCGTGCTGGACTGTACGAGGCAATTCTCGCCAATCTCAACCTCATGGTAGACAGAAACATTGGCCCAAAGACGAGTCCCTGCGCCAATTTTCGTATTTTTTCCAACAAAGCAGCCTGGCCCAATCACCACGTTATCACCCAGCACAACGCCGGATTCGATAACGGCGTTTGCGCCGACTGCCACGTTGTTACCCAGCTGAGCCGTTGGATCAATCGCAGCGCTGGCTGCAATGTTCTGCGCCGGCTGCGGCGTGGTATCAAGAATTTTGGCCATACGTGCATAGGTCAGGTAGGGATTTTTCACTACCAGTGCAGCGTTAGTGGCAAACGGAAGATCGTCCTGCGTCAGAACAACGGCAGACGCCTGGCACTGAGCCAGGTGTTCACGGTACTTAGGGCTTACCATGAAGGTAATAGTGCCTGCTTTAGCAGATTGCATGGACGCAACAGCGGTGATGACGATATCGCCATCACCGTGTAATTCTGCATCCAACTGCTGAGCTAAATCAGCCAGTCGAATTGAAGGCATTACTTATTTAACCTGTTTCAGAACATCAGCGGTGATGTCTTTAACATCGCTGCTGTTGAATGCAACGGCGTTCGCATCAACAACCAGATCGATGCTCTGATCGGCTGCTACTGCTTTAACGGCAGACTGAATACGCGTCACCAGCTTGCCACGCTCTTCGTTAGAACGACGCTGACGATCCTGCTCGAAAGCCTGCGCTTTCTGAGAGAAGGTCTGGCGCTGAGACATGACGTCTTTTTCAAGTTTGCTGCGCTCGCTCGCTTTCATGGTAGAACCATCACGCTGTAAACGCTGCATCTTGGACTGAAGATCACCTTCCATACGTTGCAGTTCGCTCGCACGGCCTTTGAATTCGTTTTCCAGCGTTGCAGAAACGCCCGTTTTCTGTGCAACTTGCTGGAACAAATTACCCATGTTGACGATTGCAATTTTGTCCGCTGCCTGAGCAGAAGTTGCCATCGCTAAACCGAGACCTGCAGCTAATAACCACTTTTTCACAATTAACTCCTTACCATCCCATTGGCACCCGAGGGGTGCCGTTCTTTGCGTGGCAAGGCGACCGTTTTACCGATCGCCGGTTGTCAGCGCTACACTGCCAACGCATTCCATTGCAGCGGATTATTACCAGGTTTTACCAATGTTAAACTGGAACTGCTCCGCTTTGTCTCCATCGTATTTCTTGAACGGCTGGGCGTAGGAGAAGACCAACGGCCCCAGCGGTGACATCCATTGTAATGCGATACCTGCGGACATGCGAATGTTGCCCGGATCGCTGTAGTCCGGAACGCCCGCTGCACGCATCTGGGCGGTATTCTCCCAGTTGGTATCCCACACCGTACCTGCATCCATAAAGAAGGAGGTACGGACAGAGTTCGCGTACTTATCACTGATAAACGGCGTCGGCGTGATGAACTCGAGGCTCGCCACGGCCATGGCGTTACCGCCTACCGCATCATCAGAGCTACAGACTTGTTTTGAATCGCGGCTTGCGCAGTTATCTTCGTCATTACCGCCGTAGTAAACTGCTTTCGGACCAATGTTATTGGACTGGAAGCCACGAACGGTGCTTGAACCACCGGCGTAGAAGTTCTCATAGAACGGCAGCTCTTTGCTTCCGATACCGTCACCATAGCCCCAGCGGGTACGACCCAGTACGACCCACTTGTGGTCGTCATCAATTGGGAAGTAGGACGCCGTATCCAGCGTGACCTTGTAGAACTCGTTATCCGATCCCGGGATCGTCACCTTACCGTTCAGGTTAACGCGTGAACCTTCCGTCGGGAAGTAGCCACGGTCAAGACGGTTGTAGGTCCAACCGTAGTTGAAGGTGAAGTCATCCGCGGCGAAACCGTTGTCATCGCTGGACGTACTTGCAGACTGACCGATGGAGTCCAGGTAACGCCACATCGCCACCTGCGGTTGCATGTTAGACAGGTCGTTATGCACGTACCCTAAACCTGCACGCAGGGTGTTGTATTCGTTAACCGGGAAGCCGAGCGTACCATCCAGACCGTAACTCTTGTTGGTATACGAGGAGAGGTCCGCGTCGTCCGCTTTAAAGTCGTTATAGAAGATACGACCACCCAGGCTTACACCGTCCACGGTGAAGTATGGGTTGGTAACGGAGAACTCAGAGTAGGTCTGGTAGTCGTTTTTCGTCCCGTTGATACCGACAGAGTAACCCGTACCCAGCCAGTTATCCTGCTGAACGCCGACCTGGAAGCTCACGCCACTTTCAGTACCGTAACCAATACCGAAGTTGAAACTACCGGTATTACGTTCTTTAACTTTATAAACAACATCCACCTGATCCGGACGACCTGGTACACGCTGAGTATCGGTATCGACCGTTTCGAAGTAGCCCAGACGGTTCAGACGCTCTTTACCCTGGTCGACCAGATCGCTTCCCAGCCATGCCCCTTCCATCTGGCGCATTTCACGGCGCAGAACGGAGTCTTTAGAGGTATCGTTACCTTCGAAGCGGATTTTACGCACGTAGAAACGGTTGCCCGCATCAACGTTAACGTGAAGCTTAACAGTCTTATCCGCGTCGTTAATTTCCGGCTGCGTTTGCACACGCGGATACGCATAACCATAGCGGCCGAGCAGCTTCTTAATGCTGTCTTCCATTTTGGTGACTTTAGATCCGCTATACAGATCGCCCGGCTGAATTTTGGTCAGAGATTCAATTTCAGCAGAATGTCCTGCCAGGTTGCCGCTGACTTCAACACCTGAAAGCGTGTATTTATCGCCTTCTGTGATGTTAACGGTAATGTAGATACCTTTCTTGTCCGGAGTCAGACTCACCTGAGTTGAATCGATGTTGAAACGGGCGTAACCGCGATCCAGATAGTAGCTGCGCAGGGTTTCAAGGTCACCCGCCAGTTTCTGTTTCTGGTATTTACGATCGCCTACCACGTTCCACCACGGCACTTCGTCACGCAGCTGGAAGTTGGAGATCAATTCGTCGGTGCTGAACGCGTGGTTACCCACGATGTTGATCTGCTGGATCTTCGCAGAAACACCTTCCTGGAAGACCAGTTTCAGGTCAACACGGTTACGTGGCAGCGGTGTAACAACCGCTTTAACGCTCGCGCTGTATTTACCGACGCTGTAATAGAAATCTTCCAGACCTTTTTCAATGTCTGCAAGGGTTGTGCGGTCCAGAGATTCCCCCACACGAACACCCGATGCCTCAAGGTTCTGCTTGAGCATGTCATCTTTCACCGACTTGTTGCCGGAGAAAGTGATGCTGGCAATCGTTGGACGTTCTTTTACCTGAACCACCAGCGTATCACCATCGCGCAGGACGCGGACGTCCTCAAAGTTGCCAGTGGCAAACAGAGCACGGATGGTGTTACTGATATCTTCATCATTAACCGTATCGCCGGGGCGCACAGGCATACTGAGGAGGGCCGCACCAACGGCGACACGCTGAAGGCCTTCGAAATGAATATCTTTCACTACGAACCCGTCAGCACCGTATACGGTCGCGCTGCTAAACAGCAGCGACGCTATGAGCAACTTTTTCATCGCCATCGTTATTATGCGTTCTTCCTAACTAACTCTCTTACAACCGAGAGAAATCATTGAAAAGTGCAAGCCCCATTAACAGCACCAGCAAAATCGAGCCAATGCGATAACTAAAGTCTTGAACTCGCTCGGATACCGGTCCGCCTTTTAGCTTTTCAATCGCTAAAAACAGCAGATGGCCCCCATCTAATACGGGAAGCGGGAACAGGTTGATTATCCCCAGGTTCACGCTAATCAGCGCAAGGAACATGAGATAGTAAATCACCCCGAACTCCGCTGACATCCCAGCCCCCTGAGCAATCGAAATTGGCCCACTGAGGTTGTTCAGTTTCACATCACCGGTTATCAATTTCCCCAACATGTTGACCGTAAGCTTCATCAGCTGCCATGTTTTATCCGTGGCCTCAACGATGGCGCTAAACGGCCCATACTGGCGTATTGTCTTGTACTCATCTGGCAGTGGGATCACTTTCGGCACAACGCCGGCAAACCCTTCCGCCTTACCGCCGCCCGATTTAGTATCCGGGGTGAGGGTCAGTGAGAGCGAACTCCCCTGCCTTTCCACTTCCAGCGCGAGCGGCTTGCCTGGATTATCGCGCACCAGAGTAACAAAGGTCATCCATTGTGTTAATGGCTGACCATCGACTTTAACGATCCTGTCACCCGCTTGTAAACCTGCTTTACTCGCTGCCGAATTAGACTGTACTTCGGCTAACACCGGCTCGATCTGCGCGCTGCGCGGGCGAATCCCCAATGTAGCGACTGGATCCTCTTTGTCTGGCTCAAAGCGCCAGTGGCGTAAATCCAGCACTTTTTCCTGCCGCTGGTCGGAACCAAAAGGCGATACGCTGACGGTTGTCTGCTCATCACCGATTTTCGCAACCAGTTGTAACCTCACGGCATCCCAATCAGGGGTTTCGATACCATCAATCGCTTTAAGTTCCATTCCCGGTGTAATTTGCGCCGTTGCCGCAATGGAATCCGTGGTGATTTCACCCACAACCGGGCGTACGCCAGGCACGCCGATAATAAACACCAGCCAGTAGGCGAAGATAGCGAAGATGAAATTGGCTACCGGTCCGGCAGCGATGATGGCAGCACGTTGGCCAACAGTTTTATTGTTGAACGCGCTATGTCGAAGTTCCGGGGCGACAGGCTCAACGCGTTCGTCGAGCATTTTGACATAGCCGCCCAAGGGGATCAGAGCAATGACAAACTCGGTGCCATGCTTATCGGTGCGCTTCCAGAGCGATTTGCCAAAGCCAATCGAGAATCGCTCTACCCGCACACCACAGCGCCGGGCAACCCAGAAATGGCCAAATTCATGCACGGTAATCAGTACACCCAATGCAACAATGAACGCCGCCAGATTCCAGAGAATGCTCAGCATAAAACCTTCCGTTATATCGTCCCAAACACCAGTAAAAGCAGGCAAGCAAATACGGGAACAGCCGCGGTAAGGCTGTCAATGCGATCCAGTATTCCGCCATGTCCTGGAATCAGGTGACCACTGTCCTTAATCCCTGCTTCACGCTTAAACATGCTCTCGGTTAAATCACCCAGTACCGATGCCAGCGCCGCGAAAATCGAACATATCAGCAGCGTGGAGGGGGCAACCTCAAGATTCGCCCAGACGCCATAGCCCCAGGAGATAATCGCTGCCGTAAACAGGCCGCCGATGAAACCTTGCCAGGTTTTGCCCGGAGAAACCTTTGGCGCCAGTTTATGTTTGCCAAACAGTTTACCAAACATATAGGCTCCGGAGTCAGCCCCCCAGACGAGAATCATCACATAAAGCAGCCATATTGCGCCGCTGTAGTGGTTTTCGTCATAGTGCCAGGCGCGCAGCGCAACCATACCCCAGAAGAACGGAACAATCGTGAGCAGACCAAAAATAAGGCGCAACACTTTAGAGTTACGCCAGATCGCCGCAGAGCCCGGGTAGAAAAGCACTAAAACAAGCGCAGCAATCCACCAGGCCAGCGATATCCATAAGGATCCGGCAACCAGCGGCTGGTGAACATCGTGATGATATTCAGGCAAGGTATACAGCATCAGGGCCAGTAAAAAACCACAGAGTACCGCCAGCCATACCCGCTGAGTGCGCGAGGTAAAGCCGCTAAGCTGCCCCCATTCCCACGCGGCGAGCATACACACCACCAACGTAACAATAGCGAATCCCACCGGAGGCAGTAAAAACAGCGCTGCGATAACGACGGGTATTAATACAAAAGCGGAAATCAGGCGATACTTCAGCAAAAGCTACCCCCATCAGGCGTTATCGCCACCAGGCTCGGTGCCGCCGAAACGACGCTCTCGATTGGCAAAGGCATGCAGCGCACCTTCAAAGTCTTGTTCATCAAAATCTGGCCAAAGAACATCCGTAAAGTAAAGTTCAGCGTAGGCAATTTGCCACAGCAAAAAGTTACTTATGCGATGCTCCCCCCCTGTCCTTATAACCAAATCCACGGGAGCCAGTTCATTCATGCAGATTTGCTGACTCAGCGCCTCTTCATCAATCTGGTCGGGTCTTAACAGCCCTTCCTGAACCTGCTCAGCCAAATGCCGAACCCCCTGGATAATATCCCAGCGTCCGCCGTAATTCGCCGCGATATTGAGCGTCAGGCCGGTATTATTTTCCGTCAGCGCTTCAGCTTTGCGAATCCGTTCCTGCAAACGTGAGTTAAAACGACTGGTTTCGCCAATAATACGCAAGCGGACGTTGTGGCGGTGCAGGCTTTTTACTTCACTATCGAGCGCCCACACGAACAGTTCCATCAACGCAGTCACTTCTTGCGCAGGTCGATTCCAGTTTTCACTGCTAAAAGCATAGAGCGTTAACGCATCAATGCCGTTATTGGCGGCAAAAGAAACGGCGCGGCGAACAGATTTCGCCCCGGCTTTATGCCCAAAGGCTCGTATCTTCCCTTGTCTTTTCGCCCAGCGGCCATTGCCATCCATGATGATTGCAACATGGCGACAGCCATGTGCTGGCAAGTTTTCGCTTATTGGTTGATTCGCAGACAACATAACGCGTTTTTAGTCCCTGAAAGGATTTAACGGTACACAGGAATACTGAAGCCTATACATAAAAAAGCCGTGTCATACCACGGCTTACCTGACCACTTAAAGCCAAATACCTGCGATCAGGTGGCGCAGACTATATCACTGAAGCCCAACGCTAACAAATAGCACGACGACTAGTGCTTGCTTTATCACCAGCTTGCGAGACGTGTCACCTGTTTACGCGCAACAATACGTGCCTGTTCATCCACGGCCAGCACCTCTTCCACACTCTGCGGCTCACGCAAATCCATCATCTCCAGCACGGATAAATTCAACGCGGCGATATCAGTAAAGCGGATCTGCTGATTCAGGAATGCTTCAACGGTCACTTCATTGGCGGCATTAAGCGCCGTTGTCGCCGCCTGCCCCTGATCGAAGGCCGTCATCGCCAGTTTCAGGCAGGGATAACGGTCGTAATCAGGCTCGCTAAACGTCAGTGAACTCAGCTTGCAAAAATCGAGAGGCTTAACGCCCGATTTTACGCGGTTTGGCCACGCCATCGTATGAGCAATAGGCGTACGCATATCCGGCTCGCCCAACTGGGCCAGCACGCTGCCGTCCTGATAGCGCACCATAGAGTGAATCACCGACTGCGGGTGGATCAGCACTTCCATCTGTTTCGCCGACGCATTGAACAGCCAGCGAGCTTCAATGTATTCCAGACCTTTATTCATCATGGTGGCCGAATCGACGGAGATCTTACGCCCCATTGACCAATTCGGATGACGACACGCCTGATCCGGCGTCATTGCGCTCAATTCAGACAGTGGCGTTTCACGGAACGGGCCACCAGACCCGGTAAGCAGAATCGACACAACGCCATTCTGCTCCAGGTCAGCGTACCCCAGGTTTTGTTGAAAAGGTTGGGGTAAACTCTGAAAAATCGCGTTGTGCTCGCTATCGACCGGCAAAAGACGCGCCCCACGCTGTTTTACCGCCTCCATAAAGAGGCGTCCGCAGGTGACCAGCGACTCTTTATTTGCAAGCAGAACATCTTTTCCCGCATCAATAGCGGCAAGCGTCGGCAGAAGACCCGCCGCCCCGACGATTGCCGCCATTACCTGATCAACTTCATCAAGCGAGGCTATATCGCAAGCCGCCTGTTGCCCGCTGAGCACTTCGGTACGACAGCCCTTCTCCTGCAACAGCGCTTTCACCTGGCGGGCGCTCTCTTCATCATCCATCACCGCAAAACGAGGGGTAAACTCCATGCACTGTTCGACCATTCGCTGCACGTTTTTTCCGGCCACAAGTGCGGTCACGGTGTAGCTGTCGGGATTATGACGTACGACGTCGAGAGTGCTGCAACCGATAGAGCCGGTCGAGCCGAGGAGAGTGAGATGCTTCATGAGATGCCCAAAAGTTAGACCAGATAAAAGCAAAACGCCGCCAGCAAGACTCAATGTCCTTCTGAACGGCGTTTATCAGTGTATAGCGAAAATCAGAACTGCATCAGTTCCGCTTCTTTTTCTGCCAGCGCCGCATCAATTTTCTTGATCGCCGCGTCGGTCATTTTCTGAATGTCGTCCTGAGAACGACGATCGTCGTCTTCGCTGATCTCTTTTTCTTTCAGCAGGGCTTTCACTTTATCGTTCGCATCGCGACGCACGTTACGCACGGAAACGCGACCCTGCTCTGCTTCACCGCGAACGACTTTGATCAGGTCTTTACGACGCTCTTCCGTCAGCGGAGGCAGTGGAACACGAATATCCGCGCCCGCTGAGCTTGGGTTCAGGCCCAGGTCAGAAGCCATGATCGCTTTTTCAACGGCCGGGCTCATTGAGCGATCGAACACGTTGATTTTCAGGGTACGGGTATCTTCTACTGTCACGCTCGCCAGCTGACGCAGTGGCGTAGGCGTACCGTAGTATTCTACGATGATGCCATCCAGCAGGCTTGGGGAAGCACGGCCAGTACGGATTTTGCTGATTTGGTTTTTGAACGCTTCTACGCATTTGTCCATGCGTACTTCAGCATCTTTTCTGATGTCGTTAATCACGATACGAATCCTTGAAAACTTGTCTCAGGCAGACTATCCGCCAGCACAGCGCTACAGGTGTGCTAAGTATAGTCGCGTTTAATTCATGACAGCGCCAAAGGCGCGTCCAGGTAAGATACCACTACAAAGTAAAGCGGAATCTTACCTGTATTTATCGCCGACGGAAATTATTCCGTGATCAAAGTGCCTTCTTTTTCGCCCATCACGACGCGACGCAGCGCGCCAGGCTTGTTCATGTTGAAAACACGGATCGGCAGTTTATGGTCGCGAGCCAGCGTGAAGGCGGCAAGATCCATCACTTTCAGCTCTTTATCCAGCACTTCGCTGTAGCTCAGCTGATCGTACATGGTCGCGGAAGGATCTTTTGCCGGGTCGGCAGTAAACACGCCATCTACTTTGGTCGCTTTCAGCACCACATCGGCTTCGATTTCGATACCGCGCAGGCAGGCTGCGGAATCGGTGGTAAAGAACGGGTTACCCGTACCGGCGGAGAGGATCACCACGCGGTTGTTGCGCAGCAGGCTGATAGCCTCTGCCCAGCTGTAGTTGTCGCATACGCCATTCAAAGGAATAGCGGACATCAGGCGAGCGTTCACATAGGCGCGATGAAGCGCATCACGCATCGCCAGGCCATTCATCACGGTTGCCAGCATCCCCATGTGGTCGCCCACTACGCGGTTCATCCCCGCTTTCGCCAGACCAGCACCACGGAAAAGGTTGCCACCGCCAATGACCACGCCAACCTGAATACCCAGTTCGACCAGTTCTTTGATTTCCTGTGCCATGCGATCAAGGATGCTTGCGTCAATACCGAAGCCTTCCGATCCTTGCAGCGCTTCGCCACTCAGCTTAAGCAGAATGCGTTTGTACACGGGTTTTGCATTGGTAGCCATGTTTCTTTCCTGAGACTGTCAACGATTAAGATGGGGTTAATTCTGGCGACATGATATGTCGCAAATCAGCACAGCGATACTGGAGCCTGTCTGATTTCGTGAGACGGGTGACAAAAAGAAGCCGCCCTCAGGCGGCTCCTTTTCAATCATTAAGACTGCTTGGACATGGCAGCAACTTCTGCTGCGAAGTCAGTCTCAACTTTCTCGATGCCTTCGCCCACTTCGAAGCGGATGAAGCCAGTCACGTCAGCGTTGTGCTCTTTCAGCAGCTGAGCAACAGACTTGCTTGGATCCATTACGAAAGGCTGGCCAGTCAGAGAAACTTCGCCGGTGAATTTCTTCATGCGGCCTTCAACCATTTTCTCTGCGATTTCTTTTGGCTTACCAGACTGCATCGCGATGTCCAGCTGAACCTGGTACTCTTTCTCTACCACTTCAGCAGACACGTCTTCTGGCTTAACGAATTCTGGTTTGCTTGCAGCGATGTGCATTGCCAGCTGTTTAACCAGCTCTTCGTCAGCGCCTTTAGCCGCAACCAGAACACCGATACGCGCGCCGTGCTGGTAAGAGCCCAGAACATCGCCTTCCAGGGAAGATACGCGACGGATGTTGATGTTCTCACCGATTTTAGCAACCAGCGCAACACGCTCTTCTTCGAACTGTGCTTTCAGCACTTCAACGTCAGTGATTTTGCCTGCAACCGCTGCGTCCAGAACTTTGTTAGCAAATGCCTGGAAACCAGCATCTTTAGCAACGAAGTCAGTCTGGCAGTTAACTTCCAGAATGATGCCGTAGTTGCCGTCGATTTTGGTGATGATCACGCCGTCAGCAGCAACGTTGCCTGCTTTCTTAGCTGCTTTGATCGCACCGGATTTACGCATGTTTTCGATTGCCAGCTCGATGTCGCCGTTCGCTTCGGTCAGCGCTTTTTTGCAATCCATCATGCCTGCGCCAGTACGCTCACGCAGCTCTTTTACCAGGGATGCGGTAATTTCAGCCATTCTTAAATCCTCGGGAGATGTGAACTGCCCGGCCGGGAGCCAAACAGTATAAATTGAAAAAAGGGGCCGATAATGGGCCCCTATTCATACACGGTACTAATAAGGGGTAAAACCTTATTATTCAGCTTCTACGAAGCTTTCTTCCGCCTGAGAAGCCAGATCCTGGGAACGGCCTTCACGAACGGTAGCAGCTACAGCGCTCAGGTACAGGCTAACAGCACGGATTGCGTCGTCGTTACCCGGGATAACGAAGTCAACACCGTCCGGATCGGAGTTGGTATCAACGATAGCGAATACCGGGATACCCAGGTTGTTAGCTTCTTTGATTGCGATGTGCTCGTGGTCTGCATCGATTACGAACAGCGCGTCTGGCAGGCCGCCCATATCTTTGATACCGCCCAGGCTGTTTTCCAGCTTGTCCAGTTCACGAGTGCGCATCAGCGCTTCTTTCTTAGTCAGCTTATCGAAAGTACCGTCCTGAGACTGGGTTTCCAGATCTTTCAGGCGCTTGATGGACTGACGAACAGTTTTCCAGTTGGTCAGCATGCCGCCCAACCAGCGATGGTTCACGAAGAACTGGTCGCAGCTGTTAGCAGCATCTTTCACAGCTTCGCTTGCAGCGCGCTTAGTACCAACGAACAGAATCTTACCTTTACGGGAAGAGATCTTGCTCAGCTCAGCCAGGGCTTCGTTGAACATTGGTACAGTCTTCTCAAGGTTGATGATGTGAACTTTGTTACGTGCGCCGAAGATGAAAGGCTTCATTTTCGGGTTCCAGTAACGGGTCTGGTGACCGAAGTGAACACCAGCCTTGAGCATGTCGCGCATGGAAACAGTTGCCATGTTTAAAACCTCTATATTGAAAGTTGGGGTTATGCCTCCACGTATCCCATATTACCGACCCCGAAGGGCACCCCGGAATATGTGCCGATACGTGTGTGTTGTTACACAAAGTGAGATTTGTCGCTCCCGTCCAGCCTGTGTATCTGAGATGGATCGGAAGTCCGGCGCGCTTTATATCACAAAACACGGCCAGAAACCAATAATTGTTGGCGGAGTGTGCTGTTAATGATTCTCAATTTGGCACGGGGTGCGCCTGACTGATACCATTGACAACACTTACACTAGTATTGTCGAAAAAATCGACACCGATGGACAGATTACATGGCTATCTCTATTAAGACACCTGAAGAAATTGAAAAGATGCGCGTCGCCGGTCGTCTGGCCGCTGACGTGCTTGAAATGATCGAACCGTTTGTGAAACCGGGCGTCAGCACTGGCGAACTGGATCGCATCTGTAACGACTATATCGTCAACGAGCAGCACGCGGTCTCCGCCTGCCTTGGCTATCACGGTTTTCCAAAATCCGTCTGCATCTCTATTAATGAAGTGGTTTGCCACGGCATTCCGGATGACGAGAAGCTGCTGAAAGATGGCGACATCGTCAACATCGACGTGACCGTCATTAAAGACGACTACCACGGTGACACCTCTAAGATGTTCATCGTTGGCAAGCCAACGATTCTGGGCGAGCGCCTGTGTAAAGTCACCCAGGACAGCCTCTACCTGGCGCTGAAAATGGTGAAGCCAGGCATCCGCCTGCGCACCATCGGCGCCGCAATCCAGAAGTTTGTGGAAGCGGAAGGTTTCTCCGTGGTGCGTGAATATTGCGGTCACGGTATTGGTCGTGTGTTCCATGAAGAACCGCAAGTTCTGCACTATGATGCAGACGACGGTGGCGTAGTGCTGCAAAAAGGCATGACCTTCACTATTGAGCCAATGGTCAACGCGGGCGATTACCGCATCCGTACCATGAAAGATGGCTGGACGGTAAAAACCAAAGACAGAAGCTTGTCTGCCCAGTACGAGCATACTATTGTGGTTACAGACAACGGCTGCGAAATTATGACGTTGCGCAAGGATGACACCATCCCGGCGATACTGACGAACATTGAGTGATAAGAAGCCGGCGAATGCCGGCTTTTTTAATGGCGATAGCTTTTTCTTATGGGTGGCGCACGATGAGTAATCTCTTACCCGAACAGTATGCTAACACAGCACTTCCCACCCTCCCCGACCAGCCTGACAACCCGGGCGTCTGGCCACCGCATGAGCTGACCTGCGCGCATATCAAATCCCATATGGCGGTTTTCCATCGCTGGCTGGGTAGCGCATTTGATGCAGGCGTCTCAGCCGAACAGCTCATTGAAGCGCGCACCGAATTTATCGACCAGCTCCTGCAACGTCTGTGGATCGACTACGGTTTCGGGCAGGTGAGCGACGTCGCGCTGGTTGCTGTCGGCGGATATGGCCGGGGTGAACTGCATCCGCTCTCTGATATCGACCTGCTAATCTTAAGCCGTAAAAAACTGCCGGACGATCGGGCGCAGAAAATCGGTGAGCTGTTGACCCTGCTCTGGGACGTGAAGCTGGAAGTGGGTCACAGCGTGCGCACGCTGGAAGAGTGTCTGCTGGAAGGGTTATCTGACCTGACCGTCGCTACCAATTTAATTGAAACCCGCCTGCTGATTGGCGACGTGGCGCTGTTCCTCGAACTGCAAAAGCACATCTTTAGCGACGGCTTCTGGCCTTCAGAAAAATTCTTCGCCGCGAAAGTCGAAGAACAAAACCAGCGCCACCAGCGCTATCACGGCACCAGCTATAATCTCGAACCGGATATTAAAAGCAGCCCCGGTGGCCTGCGCGATATCCACACGCTGCAATGGGTCGCCCGTCGCCATTTTGGGGCCACCTCGCTGGACGAAATGGTCGGTTTTGGTTTTCTGACCGAAGCCGAACGTAACGAACTCAACGAGTGCCTGCATCTGCTCTGGCGCATCCGTTTTGCGCTGCACCTGGAGGTCACCCGCTACGATAACCGCCTGCTGTTTGACCGGCAGCTTAGCGTGGCGCAGCGCCTGAATTACCAGGGCGAGGGCAACGAGCCGGTCGAGCAAATGATGAAGGATTTCTTCCGCGTCACTCGCCGCGTCTCTGAGCTGAACCAGATGCTGTTACAGCTGTTCGATGAGGCGATCCTCGCGCTGACGGCAGACGAAAAACCGCGTCCGATTGATGACGAATTTCAGCTGCGCGGCACGCTGATCGATCTTCGCGACGAAACGCTGTTCATCCGCGAGCCGGAAGCGATCCTGCGAATGTTCTATACCATGGTGCGCAACAGCACGATCACCGGGATCTACTCCACTACCCTTCGCCATTTACGCCATGCGCGGCGTCATCTGAAGCAGCCGCTGTGTTACATCCCGGAGGCGCGCTCGCTATTCCTGAGCATGCTTCGTCATCCGGGCGCCGTCAGCCGCGGTCTGCTGCCGATGCACCGACACAGTGTATTGTGGGCCTATATGCCACAGTGGTCGCATATTGTCGGGCAGATGCAGTTCGACCTGTTTCACGCCTATACGGTGGATGAGCACACGATCCGCGTCATGCTCAAGCTGGAAAGTTTTGCCAGAGAAGAGACGCGATCCCGCCATCCGCTGTGCGTTGATTTGTGGCCGCGCCTCTCTCACCCCGAACTGATCCTGATCGCCGCCCTGTTCCATGATATCGCCAAAGGTCGCGGCGGCGACCACTCCGTACTCGGTGCCCAGGACGTGCTGAAATTTGCCGAGCTGCACGGCCTGAACTCACGTGAGACGCAGCTTATTGCCTGGCTGGTTCGCCATCATCTGCTGATGTCGGTTACCGCTCAGCGTCGTGATATTCAGGATCCGGAAGTGATCAAGCAGTTCGCCGAGGAAGTGCAAACGGAGAACCGCCTGCGCTACCTGGTCTGCCTGACGGTAGCCGATATCTGCGCTACCAACGAAACCCTGTGGAACAGCTGGAAGCAGAGCCTGCTGCGCGAACTGTACTTCGCCACCGAAAAACAGCTGCGTCGCGGGATGCAGAACACCCCGGATATGCGCGAGCGCGTGCGCCACCACCAGTTGCAGGCGCTTGCCCTGTTGCGCATGGATAACATTAACGAAGAGGCACTACATCAGATTTGGGCGCGCTGTCGCGCCAACTACTTTGTGCGCCACAGCCCAAACCAGCTTGCCTGGCACGCCCGGCATCTGCTGAAGCACGACCTGACGAAACCAATGATTCTGCTCAGCCCGCAGGCCACGCGTGGCGGAACGGAGATCTTTATCTGGAGCCCGGACCGGCCTTATTTGTTTGCGGCGGTCTGCGCCGAACTGGACAGGCGTAACCTGAGCGTTCACGACGCGCAGATTTTTACCACCCGCGACGGCATGGCGATGGACACCTTTATTGTACTGGAGCCGGACGGCAGCCCGCTGTCGTCGGACAGGCATGAGGGGATACGCTTTGGCCTCGAGCAGGCGATTACGCAGCGCAGCTGGCAACCTCCGCAGCCGCGACGTCAGCCAGCAAAACTGCGCCACTTTACCGTCGATACCGAGGTCAATTTCCTGCCGACCCATACCGACCGTAAATCGTTCCTTGAGCTGATTGCGCTCGACCAGCCAGGGCTGCTCGCCCGCGTCGGCCAGGTTTTTGCCGATCTGGGAATTTCGCTTCACGGCGCCCGAATTACAACCATTGGCGAACGAGTAGAAGATTTATTTATAATCGCGACGGCCGACCGGCGTGCCCTTAATAATGACCTGCAACTTGAAGTGCAACAACGGTTGACAGCAGCCCTCAATCCAAACGATAAAGGGTGACGTGTTTTTTAGTGAAATGGAAAGAGTAAACAATGCAGCAGTTACAGAACGTTATTGAGTCCGCTTTTGAGCGTCGCGCCGACATCACTCCGGCAAATGTGGATACCGTGACCCGTGAAGCGGTAAACCAGGTTATTTCCCTGCTGGATTCCGGCGCGCTGCGCGTGGCAGAAAAAATCGACGGTCAGTGGGTTACTCATCAATGGCTGAAGAAAGCTGTGCTGCTCTCTTTCCGTATCAACGATAACCAGGTTATCGACGGAGCAGAAAGCCGCTACTTCGATAAAGTGCCAATGAAATTTGCGGATTACGACGAAGCGCGCTTCCAGAAAGAGGGCTTCCGCGTAGTACCACCGGCAGCCGTTCGTCAGGGGGCATTCATCGCACGCAACACCGTGCTGATGCCATCCTACGTGAACATCGGCGCCTACGTTGACGAAGGCACCATGGTGGACACCTGGGCTACCGTCGGCTCCTGCGCGCAGATCGGTAAAAATGTTCACCTGTCCGGCGGCGTCGGCATTGGTGGCGTTCTGGAGCCACTTCAGGCTAACCCAACCATCATCGAAGACAACTGCTTCATCGGCGCACGTTCCGAAGTGGTTGAAGGCGTGATCGTCGAAGAAGGTTCTGTGATCTCCATGGGCGTGTACATTGGCCAGAGCACCCGTATTTACGATCGCGAAACCGGTGAAATTCACTACGGCCGCGTTCCAGCCGGTTCCGTTGTGGTTTCCGGCAATCTGCCGTCTAAAGATGGCAAATACAGCCTGTACTGCGCGGTCATCGTGAAAAAAGTGGATGCGAAAACGCGCGGTAAAGTGGGCATCAATGAACTGCTGCGCACCATCGATTAATCGGGTATAACAAAAAGCGGGGGCAACCCCGCTTTTTTTATATCCGAAGGTGGCGAAAATAGATTTTTTCGTTAATTATTCATAGGTTATGTTGAGATCAAGGGTACCGCTATGTACGATAATCTGAAAAGTCTGGGCATTACCAATCCTGATGAAATTGATCGTTATAGTCTCCGCCAGGAAGCCAATAACGATATTTTGAAAATCTATTTTCACAAGGACAAAGGAGAGTTCTTCGCCAAAAGCGTGAAATTTAAATACCCACGCCAGCGTAAGACCGTTGTCGCTGACGGTATCGGTCAGGGATATAAAGAAGTACAGGAAATCAGCCCTAACCTGCGCTACGTTATCGACGAACTCGATCAAATCTGCCAGCGCGATCGCAGCGAAGTCGATCTGAAACGTAAGATCCTTGACGACCTGCGTCACCTGGAAAGTGTTGTTACCCATAAGATCAGCGAAATTGAAGCTGATCTTGAGAAATTGACGCGTAACAAATGAGCCGTTTTATTGCCCGGTGGCGCTTCGCTTACCGGGCCTACGAACGCATGTAGTCAGGGTAAAGCGAAGCCGCCACCCGGCAAAAAGCATCATCTTTGTTCATCCAGCTGCAACGCCACATACAGCAGTAGCCGGTCGTCAAAATTCCCTAAATCCAGCCCCGTCAGTTCCGAGATCCGGTTTAACCTATACTCCAGCGTATTACGGTGAATAAACAGCGCTTTTGACGTTGCCAGCGGCTGCACGTTATGCCGGAACCACGCCTGCAACGTGCGGCGCAGCAGCCCGTTGTTGTCCATCGCTTTCAGACGCACAAGCGGGCGCGCCAGCTCGTTGGCCTGCCAGCCACCGCGCAGGCTGTCGAGCAGAACCGGCAGCATCAGATCCTGATAGAAATAACTGCGGCTCTCCGGCATGCGCTGTTTACCCACCATCATGGTAGTGCGCGCCGTTCGCCATGAACGGGCGATACTTCCCGGCCCGGTAAAGTAATTTCCCAGCGCGACGCGAAAACGGAGCTGTCCGTTCTCCTTCATGCGCTCGATGAGCAGCTCAACGCGGCGACGATGATCTTCCGCGTCCCAGCGGCCAAACTGATTAAGCGCAGGCTTGAGCACCACCATTTCCGTCAAAGAGACGATTGCCACCAGGTTGTTTCGCTCCGGCGTCGCCAGCATATTTTGCAGCTGCTGTAGCTCCACCATGGCGCTGTCCACGCCAAGCTGGCCGCTATCCACCTCAATAACGGCGACCACGCGCGGCTGATTCAGGTCGATACCCAGACGCTGCGCCCACTCGCTCAGGGCAGGCGTGTGCTCCTCCGCCTGGATCAAATTCATCACCAGCTCTTCACGCAGGCGGCTGTCCTGGGCGAGCAGGTGCATCAGACGCGACTGCTCCAGCATCATCTCCGCCGTCATGCAGACCAGCTCGCCGTATTTACGCAGCGATTCAGGATCGCCGGTCAGACCGATAACGCCAACAATCTCTCCTTCCAGACGCAGCGGCAGGTTGATCCCCTGACGGACCCCGTGCAGATGTTTCGCCACGGCGTCATCAATGTCGACCACGCGCCCCTGAGAGAGCACCAGCAACGCCCCTTCGTGCAATTCACCAATACGCTCACGATCGCCGCTGCCGATAATGCGCCCTCGGGCGTCCATTACGTTGATATTGGTATCGATGATTCGCATGGTGCGCGCCACGATATCCTGCGCCATTTTGGTATCAAGATGCCAGCCAGCCATATAACCCTCCCGTGAGCAGAGCTCAAGCATAGGGAAGTTCAGCTAAGGCTGCATTGTGCAGATGCCCAAAGGCAGAGAGAGATGTATGGAGTTGTGGGAAAGGTCACAGAAAAAAGAAAGCCCCTGCGTACAGGGGCTTAAGAAGATTACTGCATCAGGAGATAAATAGAGGTATCACCACGCTGAATATTCAGTGCCAGCACGGACGGCTTGCTGTCGAGAATTTTGCGCAGTTCAGCGATGTTTTTCACCGGCTGCTGGTTAGCGCCCATGATCACATCACCTTTTTTCAGGCCGATACGGGCAGCAGGTGAGTTCGCTTTCACGTTGTTCACCACCACGCCTTTATCTGCCCCTTTGTTGCTCATCTCAGCACCTTCAATACCGCTGAAGATGGTGCTGGAATCCACCTGATTCTGACTGCTCTGTTGCAGTTCCAGGCTCACGTTAACTGGCTTACCTTCACGCAGCAGGCCGAGGGTCACTTTACTGCCGATTGGCATAGAACCCACTTCCGCACGCAGGGCGGCAAAGCTGCTGATCGGTTTACCGTTCAGAGAGGTGATCACGTCACCCGCTTTAATGCCGGCTTTCGCCGCTGAAGAGTTCGGCATGACCTGGCTCACGAATGCGCCGCGCTGAGCGTCCACTTTCATCGCTTTCGCCAGCTCGGAGTTCAGCTCGGTCCCCATGATACCCAGCTCACCGCGTTTCACCTGTCCATATTGCACCATCTGCGCAGTCAGGTTTTTCACCATGTTGCTCGGGATAGCAAAGCCGATACCGATGTTGCCACCGTCCGGTGCCAGGATAGCGGTGTTGATACCGATCAGTTCACCGTTCAGGTTAACCAGCGCACCGCCGGAGTTACCACGGTTAATGGCCGCATCCGTCTGGATGAAGTTTTCATAGTTTTCCGCATTCAGGCCGCTACGTCCCAGCGCGGAGACGATACCCGAGGTCACGGTTTCGCCCAGACCAAACGGGTTACCGATGGCGACAGTGTAGTCACCCACGCGCAGCGCGTCAGAGTCGGCAAGCTTAATCGCCGTCAGGTTCTTCGGATCCTGAATTTGAATCAGTGCGATATCGGAGCGCGGGTCTTTACCGACCACTTTGGCATCGAATTTACGGCCATCGCTCATCTGAACCTTAATGGTGTTAGCATTATCTACCACGTGGTTATTGGTCACCACGTAGCCTTTCGCTGCATCAATAATAACGCCCGAGCCGAGTGCCATGAATTTCTGCTGCTGGCCGCCGCCCTGACCGTCATCCCCTGCGCCGCCGCCCTGACAGAACGGGGAGCTCTGGAATGGCGAACCGTCCTGGCAGAATGGCGAATTGTCGCCGAAGAACTGCTGGAAATTACGCGGCATACGCGGCGTATTGACGGTTGTGCTGCCCTCAACGTTAATACTCACCACCGATGGCATCACTTTTTCGAGCATCGGGGCCAGGCTTGGCATCTGCTGCGCAGTCGCTGCCGAGGAAGCTGTCTCGGCCGCCGTCGCCAGAGGGGACAACGCTAAACCTAAACTCAGAGCCAGTGCACTCATTGCTAATGTGGTTTTTTTCATGTTTCTCAATCTCGATTTACCAGATAACGCAAAATTGCTGTGTAACTCAGATTCGTTTTATACCGCTTAGTTCCGGGATTAAGTTTATGGAAAAAGTAAAAATTTATTGGTCGTCTTTACAAAACTCATGGCTTATTCAACGGCCATAAGCTTGCGGTATTCATCCCAGGCATACAAATCTGTCATCCCGCTGATATAGTCCTGGATAAGACGACAGCGATAATAATATTCCATGACTGGCCATTGGGAAGAATGACGATCTATTTTACTGACGGCCTCAATGTATGCCAGCCGGTGACGGGTTGAAAGCTTCTGATAGAGACGAGATTCAATCGGCAGGCGGCGAACACGTTCATTTTCGACCAGCTCGCAAAACTCATCGACCGTCAGCTGGAGCAGCGGGCCATAAATTTCCAGCAACCCGCTGATAACCCGGTATCCTTGCAGCTCCAGCTGTTCGACATCCGGGTGGCTGAAAACATGGCGAACAGCCACGTTTTTATATAATTCAAGCAGCTGACTAAAACTGCTCTCATCTTCCAGCAGGGCGTGATTAAATTCCCCGCTAAATATCATCGGCAAATTATCAATGAAACGGGCGGCCGCATACGGCACCAGTTTATTCAGCGTATTGACCCGCAAATACATAAAGAACTGATCTTCGGTACTGCGGCTCAGCGAATTTGAACGCGATTTATCCCAGGCATTCTCGACGACCTGTGCAAACAGAGAACCTTTTTCATGCTCTCCCCAGGCATCGTGAAGATGCTGATACAGCTCCTCGACGCTGAATATTCTTTTTTCCACTGCGTCTTCCAGATCGGCCACGCAATAAGAAATGTCATCAGCCGCTTCCATAATCCACGTCAATGGAAAACGGCCATTCGGCGTTAGCGAAAGTTCTTTACGCAACCGTTCAATGTACGCTTCTTCCGACAGGTAATAGCCCGGTTTTTTCATCAGGTAGCTATGGGTGGCAGGCGTTTCCCCCATCCACCACGCGGGACGCGTGTATTTAAGAATACAGCCCACCTGCGCCCAGGTCAGATTCATGCGCATCAGGGAGTGCACCAGACGGATCCCCTGCGCGTTACCTTCGAAATGACACAGATCCTGACGCACCTTGCGGCGCAGATCGTTCAGGCTATCTTCGCCCTCACGCAGGCGTAAATCGCGTACCACACAGCGGTCATCGCTGAGCGGCTGGCTTATGGCGTCAGAGGGAAAAAGCCGCTGTTTAAACCAGTCATTGATGGCGGCCTCGCCGAAATGACCAAAGGGAGGATTGCCGATATCGTGCATCAGGCAGGCCATCTCAACGATGCTTTCGAACGGCCCGGTCAGTTCATCCAGCCCGTAGGTTTCCAGCAGACGTTGCTCTTTAAGACGGCTGAGGATCTCTTTTGCAATGTAGCGCCCCACCTGCTGCACTTCCATGGAGTGCGTTAACCGCGTACGCACCGCGGCGTTACGCTCCAGCGGGAACACCTGGGTTTTTTGCTGTAACCGGCGGATGGCGGGCGAATTGATGATGCGTCCGCGATCGCTTTCAAAAATGCGCAGGATCTCATGTTCGCTCTTATCGCCCTGCGGCGAACGGAAACGTCGGTGCCAGTTAATTTTGGTGCGAAAATCGATTGGTGCCATGTGCTCCCCCGCGTGAGAATGCGTTTCCCCTTAACCGCATGATAGACTATGCATCTTAACAAGGCACATCGCGAGTAAATCTATGAAAATCGGCATTATTGGTGCAATGGAAGAAGAAGTTACGCTGCTGCGTGACAAAATTGAGAACCGTCAGACCCTCTCCCTCGGTGGCTGTGAGATCTACACCGGCCAGCTGAACGGCGTTGACGTGGCTCTGCTGAAATCAGGCATCGGTAAAGTTGCAGCGGCACTGGGCGCGACCCTGCTGCTTGAGCGCTGCAAGCCTGACGTTATCATTAATACAGGTTCGGCGGGCGGTCTGGCGCCGACGCTGAAAGTGGGCGATATCGTGGTTTCCGACGAAGCGCGTTACCACGATGCAGATGTCACCGCATTCGGCTACGAATATGGTCAGCTTCCGGGCTGCCCGGCCGGGTTTAAAGCGGATGATAAGCTGATTGCCGCCGCTGAAAGCTGCATTAACGAGCTGAACCTCAATGCGGTGCGTGGCCTGATCGTCAGCGGCGATGCCTTTATCAACGGCTCTGTTGGTCTGGCGAAAATCCGTCATAACTTCCCGCAGGCTGTGGCCGTTGAGATGGAAGCCACGGCCATTGCGCACGTGTGCCATAACTTCAGCGTGCCGTTCGTGGTTGTTCGCGCGATCTCTGACGTGGCGGACCAGCAGTCCCACATCAGCTTCGACGAGTTCCTGGCCGTTGCGGCCAAACAGTCCACCGTGATGGTGGAAACCCTGGTGCAGAAACTGGCGCGTGGGTAAGGTGTCATTCAGGGCGCTGGTCGCCCTGCTTCTGCTCGCCCCGGCCTGGCTCATCGCCGCGCCACGGGTGATCACACTCTCCCCTGCCAATACGGAACTGGCGTTTGCCGCCGGGATTACGCCCGTTGCGGTGAGCAGCTTTTCCGATTATCCACCGCAGGCCGCCCATCTCGAACAGGTTGCCACCTGGCAGGGAATGAACCTGGAACGCATCGTGGCGCTGAAGCCCGATCTGGTTCTTGCCTGGCGCGGCGGTAATGCCGAACGACAGGTGGACCAGCTCTCTTCGCTGGGAATAACGGTAAAATGGGTAGATGCGGTGAGCATCGAACAGGTGGCGCAAACCCTCCGTGACCTCGCGCCCTTCAGCCCTACCCCCCAACGCGCCGAGCACGCTGCACAGCAGATGCTCAACGACTATGCTGCGCTAAAAACCCAATACGGCACGCAACCGAAACAACGCGTTTTTCTGCAATTTGGCAGCCAGCCGCTGTTCACTACCGGGAAAGGCTCGATCCAGAACCAGGTGCTTGAGATCTGTGGAGGTGAAAATATCTTTGCTGAAAGCCGGGTCCCCTGGCCGCAGGTCAGTCGTGAGCAGGTTCTGGCGCGACAACCGCAGGCCATTGTGGTGGTCGGAAATGCGAGCGAGATTCCTAAAATAGAACAATTCTGGCATCGGCAGCTTAAAATTCCGGTCATCGCACTCAACAGCGACTGGTTTGAACGCGCCAGCCCGCGTATTATCCTCGCCGCAAAACAACTCTGCGCCGAACTGGCAGAGAGTCACTCAAACAGATAAATACCCTATTCGAGGATTTAACGATGCTCGTGTATTGGCTGGATATTCTTGGCACAGCCGTTTTTGCGATCTCCGGCGTTTTGCTTGCCGGAAAACTACGCATGGATCCTTTTGGCGTACTGGTGCTCGGCGTCGTTACGGCGGTAGGCGGCGGAACGATTCGCGATATGGCGCTGGCAAACGGCCCGGTATTCTGGGTAAAAGATCCAACGGATCTGGTGGTGGCGATGGTCACCTGCCTGTTAACCATCGTGCTGGTTCGTCAGCCTCGCAGACTACCAAAATGGATATTGCCAGTGCTGGATGCCGTCGGTCTGGCGGTCTTTGTGGGAATAGGCGTGAATAAAGCCTTTATTGCCGGGACTGGCCCGCTGGTGGCGATCTGTATGGGCGTGTTGACCGGCGTGGGCGGAGGGATTATTCGCGACATTCTGGCGCGAGAAGTCCCGATGATCCTGCGAACGGAAATCTACGCGACGGCCTGTATCATCGGGGGGATTGTTCACGCCACGGCGTATTATACCTTTGCTGTCCCGCTGGAAAACGCGGCGATGCTGGGGATGGTGGTAACGCTGGTGATCCGTTTAGCGGCGATACGCTGGCACCTGAAGCTGCCGACGTTTGCACTGGATGAAAATTCAAGATAGGTATCGTTTATAAGCCCGGTGGCGCTTCGCTTACCGGGCCTACAATTTGCATTCAGGTTAAATACTGAATGAAGAACCACACCCGCAGGTGCTGGTCGCATTCGGGTTAGTCACCACAAAGCGCGAACCTTCCAGACCTTCAGTGTAGTCCACTGAACCGCCCACCAGATATTGCAGGCTCATCGGATCAACCACCAGCGCGACGCCCTGTTTCTCGATAGTCATATCACCATCGTTAACCTGGTCGTCAAAGGTAAAACCATACTGGAAGCCACTACAGCCGCCGCCGGTAATATAAACACGCAGTTTCAGATCCGGATTGTCCTCGTCGGCAATCAGGGTTTTCACTTTTTTCGCTGCTGCTTCGGTAAATTCCAGCGGCAACGCTACGTCATCACTCATCTTATGCTCCCATGAATACTGCGACTGCTATTGGGTAAAAATCACCCAATTCTTTTTGTCATTATCTAATACCCTGGTAATTCATTCAAGTATTCTGCTTCAGGGCCTGTTCAGCTTCCTGTTTCGCCAGGGTACGGGCAAGAATGGTGGAGTATAGCGGTTTTCCACCCAGGAATTGGGCTAATAGTGTCGCGCCGAGGCAGGTAATGATCATTGGCAAAATGAGCTGGTAATTGTCGGTCATTTCCAGCACCAGCACGATCCCGGTCAGCGGCGCACGCAGGGAGGCCGCCAGCAGCGCCCCCATTCCCGCAACCGCAAACGTTCCCGCATCCAGATGGTAGGCCGGGAAGCCTGCCGCCGCCGCCATCCCGAACGCCGTACCCAGCAGCGTCCCCAGCGCCAGCATCGGGGCGAAAATGCCGCCCGGGGCACCAGAGGAGAAGCACAATACCGTGGTGATGACGCGTGAAATAAACATAAACAGCAACAGGCCTACGCTGAAATTCCCCGCCGCGGCAATGGGAATCAGACCGAAACCGCCGCCCGCCGCATTCGGTTCGATAAAACCGAGGATCCCGCACACGCCACCAAGCAGGCCCCCCACCAGCACCCATTTCGTGGTATTTCCGCCATGGATGCGCTGAAACATATCCTGCGCCCGTAAAATCAGGGTGTTAAAAAGCGGGCCAACGACGCCAAAAATCATCCCAAGAATCAGATACAGCCACAAAGTATTGACCGGCGCATTAGTTAGCTTGTCAACTTCAATCACCGCCCCTTCGCCGTTAAAGACGCGAAAGACAATGCTCGACATAATCACGCCGGTAAACACCGCTTTAATGGAGATCAGGTTGTAGCGGAACTGGGCGCGCATCTCTTCAATGATAAACAGGATACCCGCCAGCGGCGCGTTAAACGCGGCAGACAGCCCGGCCGCCGCCCCCGTTGCCAGCAGCGTATGGCGCGCTTCGGCGCTGCGCATACGGAACAGATCGCCGACCATGCGCCCGACGTTACCGCCCAGCTGTACCGTTGGTCCTTCCCGACCGAGCACCATGCCCGCTCCGAGCGTTCCCATCCCGCCGATAAATTTCACAGGAAGCACGCGCCACCAGCGAACCGGGCGTAGCTCTTCCAGCGCCCCCTCAATTTCAGGGATCCCCGAGCCACCTGCTTCAGGTGCGAATTTACGCACCAGAAAATAGCCCACCATGGCAAACAGGGCCGAAAGGCCAAAGGCCCACACCCAGACCAGCCATTCACGATCCGCGAAGCTGGCGACGGTGCCTATGCGCCAGTTGAGCACCGCATTGACGGCTTTCTCAAACGCGACGCCTACCAGCCCGGCCAGCGTGCCCACAACGGCGGCTGCCACCAGAATGGCTAACGGGGTTTTGTCACGGTTGAGCAGCCGCCGGATACTGACCCGGTGCTTCGCGCGCGTAAACTGTTGTTGTTCAAAAGAAGGCGTGTTCTCGTTCATTACCTGTTCTGTTTCGTCATACAAAAGGCCGCAGGGATTCTACCAGAGACAATCCCCTCGTCCCCTGAAAAATACTTAACAATTGTTAAGCCTTCTATGGGGCAAAAATTTTATAACCTCTTCCGAATCACTTAGAATAGTTGCCTTAACTCATTTCTACGAACCAGGAACGACGCCATGAGCAAGTCTGAAAACCTCTACAGCGCAGCCCGCGAGCTAATCCCAGGCGGCGTGAACTCACCCGTGCGCGCCTTTACCGGCGTGGGTGGCACCCCGCTGTTTATCGAACGTGCGGATGGTGCATATCTGTATGATGTGGATGGTAAAGCCTATGTCGATTACGTCGGCTCCTGGGGCCCGATGGTACTGGGGCATAACCACCCGGCGATCCGCAACGCGGTGATTGAAGCCGCTCAGCGCGGCCTGAGCTTCGGTGCGCCAACCGAGATGGAAGTCAAAATGGCGGAGCTGGTCACCGAACTGGTGCCAACGATGGACATGGTGCGTATGGTGAACTCCGGTACCGAAGCGACCATGAGCGCTATCCGTCTGGCGCGCGGTTTTACCGGCCGTGACAAGATCATCAAGTTCGAAGGTTGTTATCACGGCCATGCCGACTGTCTGCTGGTGAAAGCCGGTTCCGGCGCGCTGACCCTCGGCCAGCCGAACTCCCCGGGGGTGCCGGCTGATTTCGCGAAACACACGTTGACCTGCACCTATAACGATCTGAACACCGTTCGCGCCGCGTTCGAGCAGTATCCGCAGGAGATCGCCTGCATCATCGTTGAGCCAGTTGCGGGCAACATGAACTGTATCCCACCGCAGCCTGACTTCCTGCCGGGCCTGCGCGCCCTGTGCGATGAGTTCGGCGCGCTGCTGATCATCGACGAAGTGATGACCGGCTTCCGCGTGGCGCTGGCGGGTGCCCAGTCTTATTATGGCGTGGAGCCGGATCTGACCTGCCTCGGCAAAATCATTGGCGGCGGCATGCCTGTCGGCGCGTTCGGTGGACGTAAGGACGTCATGGACGTGCTGGCGCCAACCGGTCCGGTTTACCAGGCGGGTACGCTCTCCGGTAACCCGATTGCGATGGCGGCGGGCTTTGCCTGTCTGACCGAAGTGGCGCAGCCGGGTATCCACGAAACCTTGACGGACCGGACGACGCAACTGGCAAACGGTTTGCTGGAAGCCGCAGAAGATGCGGGTATTCCACTGGTGGTGAACCACGTGGGCGGGATGTTCGGGATTTTCTTCACCGATGCGAAAACCGTGACCTGCTATCAGGACGTGGTGAAATGCGACGTGGAACGCTTCAAACGCTTCTTCCACCTGATGCTGGAAGAAGGCGTGTATCTTGCCCCGTCAGCGTTTGAAGCAGGCTTTATGTCCGTGGCGCACAGCGAAGAAGATATCAATAACACCATCGACGCAGCGCGTAAGGTATTTGCGAAGCTGTAAAATGTGCGGCTTGATGCCCTCACCCCAACCCTCTCCCACAGGGAGAGGGAGCAAACACTAAAACGGCAATCTAAGGATTGCCGTTTACTTTTATTACCGACTCTGCTTTCTCAACAGATAAATAAAGTAAGGCGCGCCGATAAAGGTCGACAGGAGGCCCGCCGGGATCTGATACGGGAACAGCACCATCCTTCCGCACCAGTCAGCAAAGACCAGGATCGCCCCGCCCGTCAGCGCAGAGATCACGATATGCGGCAAAGTCCTGCGGAAACCCATCATACGGGCGATATGCGGCGCCATTAATCCGACAAAACTGAGCGGGCCGATAGTCATGGTGGCCGTCGCCGTCAGGCACGCGGCCAGCAGCAACAGCGCAATGCGCGTTGGCGTCAGCGCCACCCCGACCGCGCGGGCGGTATCCCCACCCAGCGGCAGAATGGTCATCCAGCGGCGGCACAGCGGCACAATCGCCAGCAGCACGATCATCACAATCCCGGTATGCACCACCTGACTGCCGGTGGCGTTGTATGTTGAACCGGAAATCCATGTCAGGATCTGCGCCATGCGCGGATCGCCGCTCGCCTGCAACATCATCAGCAGCATAGTAAACGCGGTGCTGAGCGCCATCCCGGCCAGCAGCATGCGGTGAGGTGAGAAACCACCTCGCCCGGAGGCGATCAGGATAATCATCAGCGTGACTGCCGCACCGATACTCCCGGCAGGCATCAGCCAGCCGAACGCATTTCCCGGTACGAGGAACAACATCAACACTACGCCAAACGCGGCCCCGGAGCTGATCCCTAATACTTCCGGGCTTGCCATCGGGTTGCCGGTGAGACGCTGGATAATACAGCCCGCCACCGCCAGCATGACGCCCGCAATCAGCGCGGAGAAAATCCGCGGCCAGCGCCACTGCATGAGTTCATGCAGCAAATCCCCCGTTGCCCAGTGCCAGCCCGTGGCGTCGCGTCCCAGCGAGAGTGCGGCAAACGAGGCGATAACCAGCACTGCCAGCCCGGCAAGGCTGAACCACACCACCGACTGACGCTCGGCATGCACTTTATCGCCGGCATCCATCGCCGGAGCGCTAATGCTGCGCAGGCGCGGCAGCAGCCACAGCAGCAGCGGCGCGCCGATCAGGGCCGTCACCGAGCCCGTGGAAACTTCCATCCAGACGCGCGCCAGCCAGAGAATGAGCTGATCGGAAAGCCAGAGGATCAGCGCACCAATCAGCGGCGCCAGCATCAGACGCGCCAGCAGACGGCGCGCGCCGAGCATTTTTGCCAGCAATGGCGCAAACAGGCCGATAAAACCGATGATGCCGACGGCGTTAACCAGTAACGCGCTCAGCACAATCGCCAGGGTCAGGGCCGCCAGACGGGCCAGCGACAGCGCCAGCCCGAGATTGCGCGCCACGCCGTCATCAAGGCCCATCAGCGTGAGCGGACGCAGCAGCAGCAGCGTCAGCACCACGCCGCCAAACAGCTGCGGCCACAGGCGCTGGACGATACTCCAGTCGGTCTGGGTGAGCGTGCCGGTACTCCACATAAACATGCTTTGCAGCTGGTCGTGGTGAAACAGCACCAGCAGCTGGTTGATCGCCCCACAGTAGAGGCTGACGACCAGCCCCGCGAGGATCAGCGTGACCGGTGAGAGACGTTTTCCCCAGGCTACGCCAAAGACCAGCGCACCGACCACGCATGCGCCTGCCAGCGCGGCAAACTGCGAGGTTAACGCTCCCGGCAGGGTCCAGAGCGTGGTGATGGTGATCCCCAGCTGAGCCCCCGTCGCCACGCCCAGCGTGGTTGGCTCCGCCAGCGGGTTACGTAGCACCTGCTGAAACAGTACGCCCACCAGTCCCAGTCCCGCCCCGACCAGCAGGGAGATAGCCAGACGCGGCAGCAGGCTGTAGTGGAACAGCATTTGCTGAATATTGTCGATATCCGGTGCGGCAAACGCGGCTGCCCACTGATCGCGCGGTAATGCCGTGGTCAGGTTAAAGCCGGTTAATGCCAGGGCAGCCAGAAAAATGAGCGCTAACAGTAACATCGGGAAACGGGCCATACGCGTGCTCATGCCTTGCCTCCCAGTGCATTGTCCAGCACGCGGGCAAAATGCATGGCCGACAGCGTCGCGCCGTAGAACCATACCGCTGGCGCGCGCAGGAAGCGCTGCTCGCGGACGAACGGCATTGCCTGCCAGAGCGGAGTCGCCATCAGGGTTTGCATTTCGCGCTCATTGCCGTGGTCAAAGCACAGCACGTCCACATCACGAAACGCCGCCAGGCGGTCAATCCCCACGGCGGTACTGCCCCAGAATGTCATCTCGCCTTCCCAGGCATTGCGAATGCCAAAGCTGTCGAGTACTTCCTGGAACAGACAGTTATTTCCAAAGACCAGCATATGGCGGGCATCCAGCAGGGTCACCATCAGCAAAGGCCGATCGCCACGGTGGGCAAAGCGCGGCTTAAGGGAATCAATCAGCGCATCAAATTCATTGAGATGTTTTTTCGCCTCAGCCTCACGGTTGAGGAACTGCGCCATCTCGTGGATGGAATTTTTTGCCATGGTCAGCGGCTTTTTACCGTCGCTAAAGGAAAAGCCCCGTCCGGGCGCAATCTTCGCCATGGTCTCTTCCGACGGGCCATACCCCGCAGACCAGAATAAATAAGACGGTTTCATCTGGGTGAGAAGCTCGAGGTTCGGCTCCGTACGCAGACCGATGTCGATGACGGAGTCCGGCAGTTTTGGCTCATTCACCCACAGGGTGTAGTTAGGAATATCGGCCACACCGTAAGGCGTCACGCCCAGCGCCATCATCAGTTCGACGGGCAACCACTCCAGCGCCACGATGCGGTGCGGATCGACTGCGGCAGCGCGGGCCGGGCCCATCTTTAACAGCAGCGGTGAGAGCGCCATGGCCGTTAGCAGGCGACGGCGGCTAATTAATGTTGGATCCAGCATCAGTAGACAAAGCTCACGGGTGCAGCCCCAGCCGGGTGAGGCAGAATGCCCATAGGAATACCGTAGATATGTTCCAGCGTTTCGCTGCGCATCAGTTCGGCAGGCGTACCCTGAGCGATCATTTCACCGCCGCGCAGCGCTACCAGATAGTCGCAGTAGCGTGCCGCCATGTTGATATCATGCAGAACGGCAATCACCGTCAGGCCGCGCTGCTGGCTTAAGCGATGCACCAGCGCCAGGACGTCAACCTGATGAGCAATATCCAGCGCTGAAGTGGGTTCGTCGAGCAGCAGGCAGCGGCTGTCCTGCGCTACCAACATCGCGATCCATGCGCGCTGACGCTCGCCACCGGACAGGCTATCCACCAGACGGTGCGCCAGCGGTTTTAACCCAACCAGCGCGATCGCCTCTTCCACTTTCTCTCTGTCAGCAACGCCAAAACGCCCGAGCGCACCGTGCCACGGATAACGTCCAATCGCCACCAGCTCGCGCACCGTCATCCCCTCCGCCTGCGGCAACTGCTGCGGCAGATAGGCCACCTTGCGGGCAAAGGCCTTACTGCTCCAGCTCGCCAGCGGCTGGTCATCCAGCAGAATGTCGCCCTCGGACGGCGGCTGATGACGGCCCAGCATCTTCAGCAGCGTCGATTTACCGGAACCATTGTGCCCGATTAAACCGGTCACTTTACCTGCGGGAAACGTCAAAGAGAGCGGATGCAGCAAGGTGCGCCCGGGTACGCGAAAGGAGAGATTGTTGAGCGTGAAGGTGGAGTCGGATTGCGTTTTAGTATCCTGCATGTCAGCCAACTTAAATAAAAAGGGCACGGCGAACCGTGCCCATAAAGAGGTTAGAAGCGGAAGGTCGCCGTGGCAACAACCTGGCGTCCTGCTCCCCAGTAGCATGCATACTCGCTGTAGCAGCTGGAGACGTATTCACGATCAAAGATGTTGTTCACGTTGACGCCGACGGAAGAGCCCGGCAGACCGAAGCGCGCCAGATCGTATTTCACGGTCGCATCCGCCAGGGCATAACCCGCGACGTTAAAGGACTCATAGGCTTTAGGCGACGCTGAGGAGTAGTACGTCACCGTGTTACCGATGTAGCGAGCACCCGCACCAACGGTCAGGCCACTTAGCGCCGTCTCGTGGAAGGTGTAATCCGCCCACAGTGATGCCATGTTGCGCGGTACTTCTGCCGGACGACGACCTTCATACCAGGTGTCGTGGGTGTATTCCGCATCGGTGTAGCTGTAGGCCGCCGTCACGTTCACGTTAGCCGACACCGCCGCTTTCGCTTCCAGCTCAAAGCCTCGGGAGCGAATTTCACCGCCCTGCACGCTAAAGCCGCTGGTCGGGTTCGCCGGATCGGCGGTCAGGTTATTGTTCTTGGTCAGCTGGTATACCGCTGCCGTCACTACAACAGGCAGATCTTTTGGAACATACTTCACGCCCGCTTCATACTGCTTGCCGCGTGCCGGATCGAACGGTTTGCCGCCCTGGGTGGTGCCAGAGAGCGGTTCAAAGGATTCACTGTAGCTGAAGTATGGTGTAATCCCGTTGTCGAACAGGTAGTTAATCCCCCCGCGCCAGGTAAATGCCTGATCGTTAATTTCCGCGGTGGTTCCGTTATTACGGTTAAAGGCAGACGTTTTCGCAAAGTCATAGCGGCCACCCAGGGTGAGTACCCACTTATCCCATTCAGCCTGATCCTGCGCATAGAGCCCGGTCTGCTCCTGACGATTGAGCATGGCATACGGGAAGTTCACATTGACGTTCGCATTGCCGTGCTGAGGATTGTTCATGCTGATCGGATCGGCGGTGCCGTAGTCAGCATCAATGTCATTTCGCATACGAAGGTAATCCACACCCGTCAGCAGGGTATGGTCAACGGCGCCGGTCGCGAATTTCGACTGGAGCTGTGTATCAACCGTGAACGAGTTGAGGTCTTCATCTGAGCGCACGTAGGCACGGCTGATCTGGGCCGGGGCGATATAGCCGTTACCGTAAACTGAACGGTACAGCGTGTTGATTTTGGTATAACGCAGGTTCTGACGCACGGTGAAGGTGTCGTTGAATTCATGCGCGAAGCTGTAACCCACCATTTTCTGACGACGGGAGATCTTATTGTCTTCATCACCTTCGTTGAAGTCGGTCGGCAGTTTGTGCGCTTTTCCGTTAGCATCATAGTAAGGCACAACGGTACCTTCACGTGGCAGCCAGCCGTAGTAACCCGCATCCGGATCGCTCTGGAAGTTGCTCAGGAAGGTGAAATCGGTTTTATCATCAGGACGCCAGCTGAAAGACGGCGCAATCGCGTAACGAGTAGATTTCACCATTTCCTGCTGCGCGTTCTCACTACGTCCCAGACCGGTCAGACGGTAGGACCACACGCCGTCATCGTCAATCGCGTCGCTGAAATCAAACCCCGTCTGCCAGAGGTTATCCGTCCCCATTTTGAACTGAATTTCTTTTAACGGTTCCGTGGTTGGACGCTTGCTGACCATACTCACTACGCCGCCCGGATGGCTTTTGCCATACAGTACAGACGTCGGGCCACGCAGCAGCTCTACGCGCTCAAGGAAGTACGGGTCCATGGACGCTTCAGAGTAGTTGTCTCCCTGCAACTTCATACCATCCAGATACTGGTTGGTATTCACGGTGCTGGAGGTTGTGAAACCACGAATCGAAACCACATCGTAAGTTGTTGAGGCGCCGCGCGTTGCGAAAACGCTTGGGGTGTAGGCCAGGGCCTGTTTAACCGTCCCCGGCTGTTTCATGTCCATCTCTTCACGAGTCACAACAGAAATAGACTGCGGGGTTTTCTCAATGGGTGTATCGGTTTTCGTCGCCGTTGCAGTGCGTTTTGCCGCAATCGTCGGTGCAGGACCCCAGGCACTTTCCTGTGCAGCCGGTGCGGCAGTCACGGTGATGGTTTCTTCTTTCTTGGGGGTTTCAGCGGCCTGTGCATAAGCAGACATGCCGGCAACCGCTGTGGCTACGACGGCTGCGATTTTACGCAGCGACGTGTTAATTGGCTGAGCAGTATTGGAAAGCGCCATGATGGATCTCTGATGAAAAAGGTGAATGATAACGTAAACGAGAATTATTATTATGACCGCAGAATAATATGCGAAACGCTGACGGCATAGCAAGCGATATGCGGCCCTACAAGAATTGAGGGTTTAAGAAATAATCAACGGAAAACGGGTCGTTAATAAGGATTGAAAACAGGGTTAAGGAAATGAGTTGCTGAGGTGAAAAAACACCCCCTTCCAGGGAAGGGGGTGTCATAAGGGCTAGTTGCCGCCGAACATATCCTTGATCCAGCCGGCGACGCCGTCGCTGTCTTTCTTCTCGTTCTGCTGCTGCGGCTGTTGCTGCTGCGGCTGCTGAGGCTGAGAAGACTGATCGAACGGGTTACCTGTCGGTTCTTCTGGCTGGCTTTGCTGGCACAGCGCATCCGGGTTGGTCGTCCAGACCGGCAGCGTACGCACGCCACCGCCGCAAATGAAGTTACCCGAGCTGTCCACGCCCATATCGACGATATCTTCCGGGGCAACGAGGTTCAGCGGCACCGGAGACTGATTGGCCAGATAACGCTGGTAAATCGACATCGCGCCGCTCGCACCATACAGTTTGGTCGGCTGGTTGTTATCGCGGCCCACCCAGGTGATCACTACTTCACGGCCATCAATACCGGCGAACCAGGTATCGACGTTGTTGTTGGTAGTCCCGGTTTTACCCGCCAGATGCAGACCAGGATACTTCGCCCCCAGCTGACGCCCGGTACCGCGCTGGACCACCTGCTGCATGGTCCACAGCGTCATATAGGCCGCCTGCGCCGGAACAGCGCGCTCAGCCTGCGGGAAGCTCTGATACAGCACGGAGCCATCTTCGGCAATCACCGAACGCAGGGCGGAAAGCGGCGCTCGGTTACCACCGCTGGCGATGGTCTGGAACGCCTGGGCCACTTCGATTGGCGTCAGGTTAAGCGCCCCCAGGATCATCGCTGGCACAGGGTGCAGCTGATCTTTCGGTACGCCCAGCTTCTGCCAGGTGTCGGTGATGGCGGGGAGGCCCAGCGCCATGCCGAGGTTAACAGTCGGCACGTTCATCGAGCGGGTTAACGCATCCACCAGCATCACCTGGCCGCTGAACTGCTTATCATCGTTCTGCGGAGACCACACCTGGCCGTTAGGCTGGCGCAGGGAGATTGGCGCATCGGCAATCCAGGTGTTCAGTCGATAGAGATTCGGCTGGCTCAGCGCGGTCAGATAGGTCGCCGGTTTTGCCAGTGAACCAATCGAACGACGCGCCTGCATCGCGCGGTTATAGCCCGCATACTGCGGCTCGGCGCCGCCCACCATGGCGCGAACTTCGCCGGTGTTGCGATCAACTACCACCATCGCGGTTTCCAGATCGCTCAGCTTACGCTGCTTCTTCAGAACCGGAATACCTTCAACCGCCGCTTTTTCTGCCGCATCCTGCGCCACGGAGTCAAAGGTGGTGAAGATCTTCACCCCGGAGAGATCTTTCACTTTATCTCCGAGCTTAGACTGCAACTCCTGACGTACCATCTGCATAAAGGCAGGCTGCGGAGAGATCACCCCACCGCGCGGCTGAACGCCCAGCGGACGCGCGCTCAGCATGTCGTACAGCTCCTGGTCAATCACCTGCTGTTGTTGCAGCAGACGCAGCACCAGGTTACGACGCTCCAGCGCCAGTTTCGGGTTACGCCACGGGTTGTAGATCGACGCGCCTTTTACCATGCCCACCAGCAGCGCCTGCTGGTCAAGGCTAAGCTCTTCTACCGGACGGCCAAAGTAGTACAGGCTCGCCAGCGGGAAGCCGCGGATCTCGTTATCGCCGCTCTGACCGAGGTACACCTCGTTCATGTACAGCTCAAGAATACGATCCTTGCTGTAGCGCGCATCCATCAGCACGGCCATGTACGCTTCGTTGGCTTTACGCCAGTAAGAGCGCTCGCTGGAGAGGAACAGGTTTTTCACCAGCTGCTGGGTCAGGGTACTCGCCCCCTGCACCGTACGCCCCGCGGTCAGGTTAGCCAGTACCGCACGACCAATGGAGTAGAGGCTAATCCCGTCGTGCTCGTAGAAGTGGCGGTCTTCGGTTGCCAGCAGGGTATCCACCAGCAGATCCGGGAAGCCGTTACGCGCCACGAACAGGCGCTGTTCGCCGTTTGCGGACGACAGCATGGTGATGAGACGTGGATCGAGACGGAAGAAACCGAACTGGCGATCGTTATCCATGTTCTCAATGGTTTCCAGGCGATCGCCGTCAAAGGTCAGACGCGCGCGCACCTGCCCTTCTTTACTGTCCGGGAAGTCGAACGGACGGCGGATCATCTCAATGCTTTTCGCCTGGACGGTAAATTCACCCGGACGGGTCATTTTCGTGACCTGACGATACTGCGTGGCTTGCAGCAGCTTCACCATCTCATTCTTGCTGATGGACATGTCCGGCTCAAGGTTCACCATGCGGCCGTACACTGCCGCAGGCAATTGCCAGACTTTCCCGTCAATACGGCTGCGGATCTTCTGATCCAGATAAACGCCGTAAATCGCGATCAGAACAACAAAAACAATAAACAGCTTCAGCAGCAGCCAGAACCAGCCGCGCTTACCACGAGGCTTACGCCCTTTGCCTTTCCCTTTACGCGGCATCGGTTCTTCATCCTCATAATCGTCTTCATAGTCATCGTCATACTCCTCATCTCTGAGGCGACGACGGCTTACCTTTTCTTTCGCCGGACGCGTCGGCTTTCCCTTACGTCCTATTGGCTCGCGGTCATTCCCCGCCATGCTTTTTCTCCGCAACATTCAGGCGCAAAGGCCAGATTTTCTTATCTTGCACAGGTCAGTGAAAGAAGAAATCTCTCAAAATAAACAGCAAGACTTTCCTGACAGGAAAGTCTTTAGTGTTTTCTCCCTCTCCCTGTGGGAGAGGGCCGGGGTGAGGGCATCAGGCCGCACTTTCCCTTTCAGGCCGCACTCCCCCATTACGAATATTTCTTCGTGCGCCGTGTCGGCGCGGTATTCGCCGGATCGTCCGGCCAGACGTGTTTGGGATATCGCCCCTTCATCTCTTTCTGCACTTCACGATAGCTCCCCGCCCAGAACGCACCCAGATCGCGGGTGATCTGCAAGGGACGATGCGCAGGCGAAAGCAGCTCAAGCACTAACGGCACGCGCCCTTCAGCGATGGACGGCGTGGTGGCCTCACCAAACATCTCCTGCATCCGAACCGCCAGCGCTGGCGGATTATCCTCATGATAACGAATGGCAATCCGACTCCCGGTTGGCACAGTGTAATGCCCAGGCAGTTCACTATCCAGACGTTGACGTAACGACCAGTCCAGTAAATTCTGTAACGCTGCCTTAACATCAAGCGCCTTAAGGGCGCGCAGGGAGTGTACGCCGCTCATCTGCGGCAACAACCACTGTTCAAGCGTCGCGAGCAGCGTCTCATCATCCACCGCTGGCCACCCCTGTTCCGGTAGCCACTTCGCGGCGCAGTGCAGACGTATACGATATTGTTCAGCCTCAGGCGTCCAGTTCAATACGCTCAGCCCTTTTTCCCGAATGCCGTTCAGCATCGCCTGGTGTAACTCTTCCTCCGACGGCTTAGCCAGCGGTTTTGTCCCGAGCGTCAGTTTGCCAATCTGGCTACGACGGAACGCCTTCAGCGTGCCCTGGGCATCATCCCATTCGACGATGTCAGATTGCTGAAGCAGCTGCGGGCAGGCACGCGTCAGGGCGTCAATATCTACGGCAACCGCCTGCAAGATGCGCGCATCCGGGGAGTGACTGCCCTGGAGTAAGAGCGGCGCGATCAGCCATTCATGACGCGTCAGAGCATCATCGCTGTCAAGCATCGCGCCCATCCCATTTGCCAGTTGATAACGACCATCAAGCCCGCGACGGCGCGCGATTCTGTCCGGGAAGGCCTGGGCCAGAAGAGGGATAACTTTATCGCTGTCAGGCGATCCTCCCCGGCTCTTCAGACGGTGACACAACTGCTGCGCGCGCTGTTGCCAGTTTCCCTGCTGGCGTGAAAAGGCCTGTCCCAGATCGCTGCTGCCACCGCGCGGCGGCTCCTCAAGAATAGCCGCCAGTTTTGCCGCCGTGGCAATTTCATCGTCGCCTTGTGCTGCCACCAGCATCGCTGCCAGACGCGGATCGTTGCCCAGCGCCGCCATTTTCTGGCCGCGCGCCGTCAGTCGCTCGCCTTCCAGCGCGCCAAGCTGGGTCAGCAGGCTGCGCGCGGCGGAAAGGTTCACAACAGGCGGAGGATTAAGCCAGGTGAGCTGGTCAGGGTCCGGGCAGCCCCACTGCATCAGATCCATTACCAGCCCGGAGAGATCGCTTTGTAAAATCTCAGGCGTACTCTGCAATGCCGCACGCTCCGCCTGCTCGGCGCTGGTTAAATGCAGGCAAATACCCGGCTCAAGACGCCCAGCTCGGCCTGCGCGCTGCACCATTGAGGCCTGGCTGATGCGCTGCGTCAGTAGCCTGGTCAGCCCGGTACGCGGATCAAAACTGGCCACCCTCTCCTGCGTACTGTCCACCACCAGGCGAATGCCTTCGATGGTCAAACTGGTTTCGGCGATATTGGTCGCCAGTACCACTTTGCGCTGCCCCGCCGGTGCGGGAAGGATCGCCTTGCGCTGGTCAGCCAAATGCAGCGCGCCGTAGAGCGGGCACAGCATAACGTCACTGCTCACCCGGGATGCCAGCTGCTCCTGTACGCGCTGGATTTCGCCTACGCCGGATAAAAACAGCAGCAGCGAGCCGGGTTCCTGACGGAGCAATTCGGCGGTGGCGATGGCAACGGCTTCGTCAAAACGCTGATGGGCAGGCAGCGGCTGATAGCGGCGCTCGACCGGGAACGCACGCCCTTCAGAGGAGATCATCGGCGCGTCAGGGAGCGTCTGCCGGAGCCGCTCGTTATCCAGCGTCGCCGACATAATCAGCAGCCGAAGGTCGTCGCGCAGCCCCTGCTGAACGTCGAGCAGCAGCGCAAGGGCCAGATCGGCCTGGAGGCTGCGCTCGTGAAATTCATCAAGGATCACCAGCCCGACGCCGCTCAGCTCCGGATCGTTTTGCAGCATACGGGTAAGAATGCCTTCAGTTACCACCTCCAGCCGCGTAGACGGGCCAATGCAGGTTTCGGCGCGCATCCGGTACCCTACCGTCTCGCCCGGTTTTTCATTCAGCAGTTCCGCCAGGCGCTGCGCCACATTGCGCGCCGCCAGCCTGCGCGGTTCCAGCAGGATAATTTTCCCGCTGATGCTCCCCTCGCGCAGAATTTGCAGGGGCAGCCAGGTGGATTTACCCGCTCCGGTGGGCGCGCTGAGCAAAACCTGTGGCGCATGTTCTAAGGCTGCGAGAAGCTCAGGAAGGACGACGGCGACGGGCAAAGAGGACACTTACGGCTCCAGAGGGTTAACATTAATCGGCGTACATTGTAGCATCGGCGCATATCATTACCGAGTCTTGCGCATGTCTGAGTCAAAACGGCTATTCTTCGCCATTGAATTACCCACCACGCTTCAACGGCAAATTGTTCGCTGGCGCGCCAGCCACTTCCCCGCGAAAGCGGGCCGCCCTGTCGTCGCCGCCAATATGCACCTGACGTTAGCTTTTCTTGGCGAAGTGAGCGCAGAAAAGCAGCGCGCGTTAAGCGCAATGGCCGGACGCATTTCTCAGCCGGGTTTTACGCTGCATCTTGACGATGCCGGGCAATGGCTACGCTCTCGGGTGGTCTGGCTGGGGACGCGGCACCCCCCTCGCGGACTGCTCCAGCTCGCAAATATGCTGCGGGCACAGGCCGCGCGCAGCGGCTGTTATCAGAGCCCGCAGCCGTTTCATCCCCACATTACCCTGCTGCGCGATGCGGGTCAGGCTGTTGCCATCCCGCCACCGGGCTTCCACTGGTCCTTTCAGGTGAATGAATTTGCGCTGTACGAATCTGTCTTTGTACAAGGACGCACCCGCTACACTCCGCTCCAGCGCTGGTCGCTGGGCGACACGTTAAGGAATCCTGATGAAGTTTAGCCCTGCACTCCAGTCCGCCACGCTGATCCAGCGTTACAAACGCTTTCTCGCTGACGTGATCACGCCTGAGGGCGAAACGCTCACGCTGCATTGTCCTAACACCGGCGCCATGACCGGTTGCGCCACGCCGGGTGACACGGCCTGGTATTCCACATCAGAAAATACTAAACGCAAATATCCTCATACCTGGGAAATGACCGAGACGCAAAGCGGGGCATTTATTTGCGTTAATACCCTGCGCGCAAATCAGCTGGTTAAGGAAGCCCTGACAAATGGAATCCTTCCTGAACTGGTGGGTTACGCCACGCAAAAAAGCGAAGTGAAATATGGCGATGAAGGCAGCAGAATTGATTTTATGTTACAGGCGGAAGACCGCCCTGAGTGCTATATTGAAGTGAAATCAGTGACGTTAGCGGAAGAGGAAAACGGCTTCTTTCCGGATGCGGTAACGCTACGTGGCCAGAAGCATCTGCGGGAGCTAATGAGTGTAGCGGCGGCGGGCAAGCGCGCCGTGTTGCTGTTTGCGGTTCTGCATTCAGCCATTGAACGGTTTTCCCCGGCCCGTCATATTGATCCTAAATACGCGCAATTGTTGAATGAGGCACAAAAGCAGGGGGTAGAGATTTTCGCTTATAAAGCGGAACTTTCTGCCGATAATATGACTCTGAGATCCTCTCTTCCCATTGTCTTATAAGGGATTAGACGATTGACTAATAAGTGTTCTGGCCGCGTGCGCAAATACGCTTTTCCTCACAGGGTTGTCAAGTGTTACGTTTAGATAATTGCCATACGGAAAAGCATCTGCTATTTATAGCGACCTGATTTTTCCCCCAACACGGGGATCGATAGTGCGTGTTAAGGAGAAGCAACATGCAAGAAGGGCAAAACCGTAAAACATCGTCCCTGAGTATTCTCGCCATCGCTGGGGTGGAGCCGTATCAAGAGAAGCCGGGCGAAGAGTATATGAACGAAGCCCAGCTGTCGCACTTCAAGCGTATTCTTGAAGCATGGCGTAATCAACTCAGGGATGAAGTCGATCGCACCGTTACACATATGCAGGATGAAGCTGCTAACTTCCCGGATCCGGTCGACCGTGCCGCTCAGGAAGAAGAGTTCAGCCTCGAACTGCGTAACCGTGACCGCGAGCGCAAACTGATCAAAAAGATCGAGAAAACGCTGAAAAAGGTCGAGGACGAAGATTTTGGCTACTGCGAATCCTGCGGTGTTGAAATCGGTATTCGTCGTCTGGAAGCGCGTCCAACAGCCGATCTGTGCATCGACTGTAAAACGCTGGCAGAAATCCGCGAAAAACAGATGGCTGGCTAACGCCTTCCCTCTCACTACTCTGCTAAGGCGGGAGTTTCTCCCGCCTTGTTACCGTTGATATGTCTGAATCTCACTATACTGGGCGCTTTGCGCCATCTCCCTCCGGTGAATTACACTTCGGCTCATTAATTGCCGCGCTCGGCAGCTACCTACAGGCTCGCGCCCGTCAGGGTAAATGGCTGGTTCGCATTGAAGATATCGATCCTCCGCGTGAAGTTCCCGGTGCGGCAGAAACTATTCTGCGTCAGCTGGAACATTACGGTCTTCACTGGGACGGCGACGTACTCTGGCAGTCTCAACGCCATGATGCCTACCGTGAACGTCTGGCGTGGCTTGCTGAACAGGGCCTTTCCTATAACTGCACCTGCACGCGTGCGCGAATTCAGAGCGTGGGTGGCGTTTACGACGGCCACTGCCGTACGCGGCACAACGGCCCTGAGAATGCCGCCGTACGGCTGATACAGCGCGCTCCGGTGACGCAGTTTACCGATGTCCTCTCAGGAACCATTCAGGCGGATGATCGTCTGGCGCGTGAAGATTTTATTATTCACCGTCGCGATGGCTTGTTTGCCTATAACCTGGCGGTGGTTGTCGATGACCATTTCCAGGGCGTCACGGAAATCGTGCGTGGGGCGGATTTGGTTGAGCCTACCGTGCGGCAAATATCGCTTTACCAGCAGTTTGGCTGGACGGTGCCGGATTACATCCATCTGCCGCTGGCGGTCAATGAACAGGGGAGTAAGCTGTCAAAACAGAATCATGCCCCGGCGCTGCCTGACGGCGATCCGCGCCCGGTATTGATCGACGCGCTGCGATTTCTCAACCAGAATGTAACGCAGGAATGGCAGGATCTGAGTCTGGATGAATTGCTGAAAACGGCCATTGCTGACTGGACGCTTATGGCCGTGCCAAAAATCCAGCATTCTCAAATGCGTTGCGCTGAGCTATGATTAGCCGCTTTTTTGATAACAAAACACACTACGAGGTGTACTATTTTTACCCGAGTCGCTAATTTTTGCCGTAAAGTGCTGAGCCGCGAAGAGAGCATGGCGAATGATGCTATTGCACAGCCACACATGTCGGTCATTCCGCGTGAGCAGCACAATATTTCCCGCAAAGATATCAGTGAAAATGCCCTCAAGGTGCTCTATCGTCTGAATAAAGCAGGCTACGAGGCCTATCTCGTCGGCGGCGGGGTGCGCGATTTACTGCTGGGCAAAAAACCAAAAGATTTCGACGTGACGACCAGCGCCACGCCTGAACAGGTGCGTAAATTATTCCGCAACTGCCGTCTGGTTGGCCGCCGTTTCCGTCTGGCGCACGTGATGTTTGGGCCGGAAATTATTGAAGTGGCGACCTTCCGCGGTCACCACGAAGCGGGCATCAACGATCGCACAACTTCCCAGCGCGGCCAAAACGGCATGCTGCTGCGCGACAACATCTTTGGCTCTATTGAAGAAGATGCTCAGCGTCGCGATTTCACCATCAACAGCCTTTACTACAGCGTGGCGGATTTTACCGTGCGCGATTACGTCGGCGGTATGCAGGATCTGAAAGACGGCCTGATTCGCCTGATCGGCACGCCGGAAACGCGCTATCGCGAAGATCCGGTCCGAATGCTGCGCGCCGTGCGTTTCGCCGCCAAGCTAAACATGCGTATCAGCCCGGAAACCGCAGAGCCGATCCCGCGCCTGGCGACGCTGATTAACGACGTCCCCCCTGCCCGTCTGTTTGAGGAGTCGTTAAAGCTGCTCCAGGCAGGCTACGGGTTTGAAACCTACAATTTGCTGCGTGAATACAACCTGTTCCAGCCGCTGTTCCCGACCATTACCCGCTACTTCACCGAAAACGGTGACAGCGCAATGGAGCGGATGATTGCACAGGTGCTGAAGAACACGGATACCCGTATTCATAACGATATGCGCGTGAATCCGGCGTTCCTGTTCGCGGCCATGTTCTGGTATCCGCTGCTGGAAACGGCGCAGCGCATTACCCAGGAGAGCGGCCTCGCCTATTATGATGCGTTCGCGCTGGCGGCAAACGACGTGCTGGACGAAGGCTGTCGCACGCTGGCGATCCCGAAACGTATTACCACGCTGGTGCGTGATATCTGGCAGCTTCAGCTGCGTATGTCCCGCCGTCAGGGTAAACGTGCCTGGAAACTGATGGAGCATCCTAAGTTCCGCGCCGCGTTCGATTTGCTCTCTCTGCGTGCTGAAGTCGAAAGAAACCAGGAGCTACAGCGCCTGGCGCAGTGGTGGGGAGAATTTCAGGTCTCTGCACCACCGGAGCAAAAAGATATGCTCACGGATCTGGATGACGAGCCGGCACCGCGCCGTCGTCACCGTCGCCCGCGCAAGCGCGCGCCGCGTCGTGAAGGCACAGCATGACCCTTGCGTATATTGCCATCGGCAGCAATCTGGCCTCTCCGCTTGAGCAGGTTAACGCTGCCGTTCAAGCGCTGGGGGAGATCCCGCAAAGCCGTATCGTGGCGGTCTCCTCCTTTTACCGTACGCCCCCGCTCGGCCCGCAGGATCAGCCTGATTATCTGAACGCCGCCGTGGTGCTGGAAACAGCCCTTGACGCAGAAACGCTGCTGGATAATACCCAGCGTATTGAGCTACAGCAGGGTCGCGTACGTAAAGCCGAACGCTGGGGACCGCGCGCACTCGACCTCGATATTATGCTTTTCGGCCACAAGGTGATTAACACCGAGCGCCTCACCGTTCCGCACTATGACATGAAAAACCGTGCGTTTATGCTCTGGCCGCTGTTTGAAGTCGCCCCCGATCTCACCTTCCCTGACGGCACCTCGCTGAACGCCGTTCTGCAAAGCCTCAACGCGGAAAAACCGGTCCGCTGGTAATCCCGTGTCACCCCCGATTAGCCATGTGTTAAATATGGTTAATCGATTGCCTAAAATCATTGTTCCCTCGAATGTTACTGTTAGAATGCGCAAAGATCCGCTTTTGGGCCATCAGGAAACAGTATGAAACCAACTACCATCTCCTTATTGCAGAAATGCAAACAGGAAAAGAAACGCTTCGCCACTATCACCGCGTATGACTACAGCTTCGCAAAACTGTTTGCCGAAGAAGGGATCAACGTCATGCTGGTCGGAGACTCGTTAGGGATGACGGTACAAGGACATGATTCCACTCTGCCGGTCACGGTCGAGGATATTGCTTACCATACCCGCGCCGTGCGCCGGGGTGCGCCCGCCTGCCTGCTACTTTCCGATCTGCCGTTTATGGCGTATGCCACCCCGGAACAGGCCTTTGAAAATGCGGCAACTGTGATGCGCGCCGGCGCCAATATGGTCAAAATCGAAGGCGGCGACTGGCTGGTCGATACGGTGAAAATGCTCACCGAACGGGCCGTGCCAGTTTGCGGGCACTTAGGGCTGACGCCGCAGTCCGTTAATATCTTTGGCGGTTATAAAGTTCAGGGGCGTGGCGATGCGGCGCAGACGCTGTTTGATGATGCCCTGGCGCTGGAAGCCGCTGGAGCACAGCTGCTGGTGCTGGAGTGTGTGCCGGTTGAGCTGGCTAAGCGTATCACTGAGGCGCTGTCGATTCCGGTGATCGGCATCGGTGCGGGCAACGTCACCGATGGCCAGATTCTGGTCATGCACGACGCCTTCGGGATCACCGGCGGTCACATTCCAAAATTTGCTAAAAATTTCCTGACAGAAGCAGGCGACATGCGTGCTGCTGTGCGGCAGTATATTGCCGAGGTTGAGTCCGGCGTGTATCCGGGCGAAGAACACAGTTTCCATTAAGGAGTCCAGGTGTGCTAATCATAGAAACTCTGCCGCTGCTGCGCCAGCATATCCGCCGTGCACGTCAGGAAGGTAAACGTATCGCCCTCGTCCCGACCATGGGCAATCTGCACGACGGCCATATGAAGCTGGTCGATGAAGCGAGAGCCCGTGCAGATATCGTGGTAGTCAGTATCTTCGTTAACCCGATGCAGTTCGATCGCGAAGACGATCTGGCGCGCTATCCACGTACCTTGCAGGAAGATTGCGAGAAGCTCAAAAAACGTCATGCGGATATCGTCTTCGCACCGGCCCCCGCAGATGTTTATCCTCAGGGTACCACTGAAGCGACCTACGTTGACGTACCGGGTATTTCGACCATGCTGGAGGGTGCCAGCCGTCCGGGCCATTTCCGCGGCGTTTCCACCATCGTCAGCAAGCTGTTTAACCTGGTGCAGCCGGACATCGCCTGCTTTGGCGAGAAAGATTTCCAGCAGCTGGCGCTGATCCGCAAAATGGTTGCCGATATGGGCTACGACATAGAGATTGTCGGCGTGCCGATTGTACGTGCGAAAGATGGCCTGGCGCTTAGCTCCCGTAACGGCTATCTGACTGCGGAACAGCGTAAAATTGCGCCAGGCTTAAGCAAAGTCATGAATACCATGGCAGAGCAACTGCTGGCAAAAGAATTAACCGCAGAAGAAATCATCGCTCTGGCTGAACAGGCGCTGAACGAGAAAGGTCTTCGTGCTGACGACGTTCAAATTCGGGATGCCGATACGCTTCTGGAACTCTCAGATACCAGCAAACGTGCGGTAATTCTGGTGGCGGCTTGGCTCGGCCAGGCCCGCCTTATCGACAACAAAGTGGTTGAACTGGCGTAGTTTTACTACCCGGAAGTGAAAGGTAAACGTAATGATTCGCAAAATGCTACAAGGTAAGCTTCACCGTGTGAAAGTCACCCAGGCCGACCTGCACTATGAAGGCTCCTGCGCGATCGACCAGGATTTTCTCGACGCGGCGGGTATTCTCGAAAACGAAGCTATTGATATCTGGAACGTTAATAACGGCAAACGCTTTTCAACGTACGCGATTGCCGCTGAACGCGGGTCTAAAATCATCTCCGTTAATGGGGCAGCGGCGCACTGCGCGGACGTGGGTGATATCGTCATTATTGCCAGCTTTGTGATGATGTCTGACGAAGAGGCACGTCGCTGGCAGCCAAAAGTGGCATACTTTGAAGGCGATAATGAGATGAAACGCATTGCGAAAGCAATTCCGGTTCAGGTTGCCTAAGCCAATAGTACTGTTATAAATTACCCGACAAATAGGTTGGGTAATTTATACATAATTAAAATGAATAGCGTTCTTTTTATATATTTTTATTAATATATTAAAGTCATCCTGCCGAACACCTGCTCATCAAAATGATGAACAATTATTATCATTCACTATTAAATAATCATATTGACTTAAAGATCGTTTAAGTATTTCTAACGCCTAACGGCTTCTCACAACCATTACTCATCACTTAGAATCCTTTTCCCGAAGCATCTGTTCGGAACGAACATAAGCCTTGCTTATGTTCACTTTTCTAGCATTTAAATATGGATATAAAAAATGTCTTTTAATAAATTAGGTCTGGCAACTGTAGTAGCAATGGTTCTGAGTGCGGGTTCTGCAATGGCAGCTGATATTCCTTCAGATACAGGCACTATTACTTTCCACGGTATGGTTTCTAATAACACCTGTAAAGTATCCCTGGATCAGAAGATTGACCAGGATGGTAATGATTTTGACGTTAACCTGGATACCGTGTTTGTAAAAGACTTCGCTAATGCGCTGGGTACCACCAGCACCCTGGGAGAAAAGAAATTCTCCCTCACCCTGACAGGTTGTGATTCTGCTACCGTCAACCAGGCATCTGCTCAGTTTGATTCCTGGGCGGGTTCTTCTTCAACTTCCGGCGGTCTGCTGGTTCCACCATCAAATACTCAAGGCGCCGCTAAAAACGTCAATCTGGTACTGTCAAACGATGGCAACTCCGCTACCGATCAGATCAAACTGGATCAGACCAACAATACCCAGAAAGCAACGATTGATACCACAGGCGCAGGCGCACTTTACTACCGTGTAGCGTATACCCAGGGTCAGAACTGGGATGCGGCCAACAACCCAGTGTCAGCTGGTGTGGTTCAGGCACAAGCTGCATTCACCATGATCTACGAGTAATTTTAAGCGCATAAATAAAATGCTCATATTATCCCCTGACGTACGTCAGGGGACTATTGATATCATTCCAACAGGAAGTGGAAAAATGTTAAGCACATCATTTTATAAAGGGTTTAAAGCTGCCTGCTTTACAGCTGCTGCTGTCGCGTCATTCCAGGCAAGCGCAGATATCGTTATTTCGGGAACACGTATTGTTTATCAGCAGTCGCAAAAAGATGTCATCGTTTCTTTAGACAACCGTGGCAAAAAACCACTATTAGTTCAATCATGGCTCGATGACGGTCGCGATGACACCAATCCACAGGAATTAAAACTACCGTTTATTATTACTCCACCAGTATCCCGAATTGATCCGCAAAAAGGTCAATCCGTTCGGATCTCGTACCTGGGTGGTTCATTGCCGCAAGATCGCGAATCCCTATTCTGGTTCAATGTGCTCGAGATTCCACCGAAGTCAAAAGTGAAAGACGGTGAAAATCCTAACCAGCTCCAGCTGGCATTCCGCACACGTATTAAACTCTTTTTCCGACCTGACGGCCTGAAAGGTACGCCAGGAGATGCAGCCGCCAAAGTAACGTGGTCACAACAAAAACAAGATAATACGCTAAACCTGATCGCACACAATGATTCCCCTTACAACGTTTCTATTTCAAATGTAAAGCTGAAATCAGCAAATAAAGAGTACCAGGTTGAGCATAAATCCATTTTACCGTTTAGTACTCAAATTATGCAGGTAAAAGGTTTAGGTAGTACTGCCACCGGCACTGTTGCTTACGAAACCATTAATGACAATGGCGGCTCTGATACTTTTGAAAGCAAAGTAAATTAATAACCGCACCACCGCCACATTATAAATATAACACGTATGAATGATTCATAGCATTCATACGACGACTTGTCTGGATGAAGCATGCTATTTCAACGATCAATTTTATGTCTCGCAATCTGTGCAGCATTTCCTCTGCATGCCAGCGAGACTGAAAAAAAAGCTGTAGACACCTCATCCGAAACAGAATCGGCCATTGAATTTAATGACCAGTTCCTTATCGATAATGGTGGAGGTATCAATGTCGATCGTTATGCTTATGGCAACCCAGTTCTGCCAGGTACTTACCGTGTAAAAGTGAATTTGAATGGCAATTCAAAATCCACGGTCGAGATGACATTCATTGATAACAAAACGCCACGTGCCTCAGCATGTCTGACTAAACTCACGCTGACACAGGCAGGCGTTGATACCAGCATATTAGGCGATGATGTCAAAAACGACGAAACGTCTTGCGTAGATATCAAAAAATATTATCCCGGTGCTTCTGAAAATTTTGATAGTAGCAAGCAGGAAATGGATCTTAATTTCCCGCAAATCTACGTGCTTAAGCTTCCAGCAGGGTATGTCGATCCTTCATTATGGGATAATGGTGTTCCGGCCGGATTACTCTCATACGATCTTAATACCTGGCACAGCGAGTCAAACGGCACCAATTCAGATACCGCTTATGCGGGCTTGCATTATGGCCTGAACGTGGGGCCGTGGCGTTTACGTTCTCGCGGCAGTCTGAACTGGGACAGCGATAATGGCACACATTATTCCAGCCAGGATATCTACCTCCAGCGAGACATCACACCACTTAACGCACAGATGGTAATGGGTGATTCCTACACACGCGGTGATGTCTTTGACTCGGTGAGCCTGCGTGGTGCGCGTATGTATAACGATGACCGCATGCTCCCGGAAGGCACCTCTGGCTACGCGCCAGTAATTCGTGGTGTGGCAAACAGTAACGCCAAAGTTAGCGTAACGCAAAGCGGCAATAAAATTTATGAAACCACCGTTCCACCCGGTGCTTTCGAGATCAATGACCTCAGTACAACAGGCTATGGCAATGATTTGATTGTCACTGTAGAGGAAGCCGATGGAAGTAAACGGACGTTTACCGTTCCGTTCTCCTCAGTTACACAAATGCTCCGCCCAGGCTCCAGCCGCTGGGATGTGGGTTTAGGTGAGCTGAATGATGATTCATTGCACGATAAGCCAAACGTTGGCTACGCAACTTACGCGTATGGTCTGAATAATACCTTTACCGGTTACGTGGGTGCGCAATATACGGATATGGATTTCTACGCCGGCCTGCTTGGTCTGGCTATGAATACCCGTATTGGTGCATTCGCATTAGATGTTACCGGGTCCTATGCCGATATCGACGGGCTGGACACGCTTAAAGGGCAAAGTTATCGGCTGACCTACAGCAAAATGCTTGAAGCTACTAACACATCTCTTAACGTGGCAGCTTATCGCTTCTCTACAGAAGATTATCTCAGCCTTAACGATGCCGCCTCATTGCAGGACAGTATTCATCACGAGGAATATGGCAATCGATCTTATGACAGCAATGCCGAGCTTTATGCTGATTATCAGCGTACCAAAAACCAGATACAGGTCAGCCTGAACCAGCCATTGAATGTTAACGGTGATGAATACGGCTCACTCTATATTAGCGGTACCTGGCAGGATTACTGGAATGACTCTAGCTCCACCTCCGACTACAGCGTGGGTTACAACAATAGTTTTGCTTACGGTAGCTATAGCGTTTCTGTGCAACGCACGTACAACGAAACAGGGGAAAAGGATGACAGCGTTTATTTAAACGTCAGTATTCCATTCAGCATATTCAATAAAGATAGCGCGCAGTCAGGCGGATTTAATAACGTCAACATGAGCCTGCGCACTGATTTAAAAGGCGGTACCAGTTTTAACTCTACGGCAAGCGGCAACTCCAAAAACAGTGAAGTGAGCTATTCCGTTAGCGCCTCATCAAGCGGGGGCAACTACGGCAACCTGAACCAGGTCAGTGGCTATAGCTCATGGAACAGTCCTTACGGGCCGCTCGGTGTCTCAGCGTCCTTTGGCGATGACAATAGTAAACAGTATTCCGCGAGTTATAACGGCGGAATGGTTGTTCACTCGGGTGGCGTTGTATTTACATCCGGCAGTATCGGCGAAACGGATTCACTTGCGCTGGTAAAAGCAAGTGGCGCAACGGGTGCTCGGCTGGGTTACGGCCAAAGCCGCATTAACAGCTCCGGGTACGGGATTATGCCGTATATGTCAGCCTACAGAGAAAACCGAGTATCGCTCGATATCAGCACTCTCGAAGCAGACGTTGAAATCAAAAATACCAGCGCTGTTGCCGTACCTCGCAATGGCTCCGTTGTATTAGTGAATTTTGAAACGGATGAAGGTCGTTCGCTTGTTCTGGAATTACAACGTTCTGATAACGGCTTTATTCCGTTAGGTGCAGACGTTCTGAATGAGAAAAACGAATCTATCGGAACGGTAGGCCAGGCAGGACAAGCTTATGTACGCGGTGTGGAAGACAAAGGCGCTCTCCGGGTGGTATGGGGAAGCGATGGATCCAGCTCTTGCACGGTGCATTATCAGATTCCTGAAAATGCGAAGAAAGCAGGCTTAACCACGATTCTGAGTAATCAACAGTGCCAAATGTAATGATGTTAAAACAGGGAATCACACCCATGGGAAATAATATGAAGAAAAATCATTGCGGTTATTCATTAATCGCATTAGCAATGTTAGCGATGTCAGGTTCTGCTGCGGCAGCCGATCTCAATGTTAACTTCACTGCCAATATCCGCGAAACCACCTGCGATATGAAACTGGTCGGCGGTACGGGTTCAGATACGCAGCAAACGCTGACTATCGGTAATAACGGTCAGGTACGTTTAGATGATGTCAAAGCCGGAACGGCAAATGCCAATTTCAAAATTGTGCTCGTTGAATGCCCGGCGTCGCTGACCTCGTTAAAAACAACCGTAAAAGGAACCAAATCAGGTTATTTAGCTAGCGGCCTTGTTAACCAGATTGCAAAAACTAACGGTGGCGCTGATTACTCTGCGGCTGAAATCGCCAGAGCCGATGCACCAAATACTCCTTTTATCATTAACTCAACCCTGGATTCAGAGCGCCTGGTCTGGAGTCCGACAGAAATCCAGAATAAGGAAGTTGCTCTGGTGGCCACCTTACGTGAAACAAAAGAAAACAGCATGACCATTGGTGATTTTCAGGCCGTGGCGACCTTTGAATTTAGCTACGAGTGATTAGTGCAGGAAAACGGAGCAACATTATGAAATTCAATTCTACTTTTATCGCCCTGTCCGTTTCTGCTCTTCTGTTCTCGGGAATGGCAAGCGCAGCAATTACAGGCACCCCTAGTGTCGAATTAACGATTAAATCAAAAATTGTATCAGGCACATGTACCGCAAAAGTACTTAACGATGCAGGCACAGCCTCCACTGAAATTGCGTTCGGCGACGTATACAAATCCGATCTGGTGAACAAAACCCGTGTCGAGCCGCTCAAGATTAGTTTCACCAACTGTTCTGGAGTAACCAAGGCAACGGTGTCCGCTGCGAAAGGCGCTGGTGGTGAATGCAGTGGCGTCAACAAGACGGGTGATTCTTACTCTGGCGGCTTAGCAACGGGCTTTGAGATCTGGTCGGGTGTTGTCGATACTGGCGAGCTTATGAGCTGTAACACGCCTCCGGCTGCTAAGGATGTCACCATTACTGATGGTACCGGTGAATTCCCGATGAATTCCCGTATCGTTATCGGGCAAGGCCAAACCATTGCTGATGTAGGGGCGGGGGCGGTTACTGCGCCAGTCACGTTTACTATCGCTTATCCATAATACCAGGAACCAGTATGCAACAATCACCGTTTATTTTATACCAGCCCGGTCTTGTGTTGCTTATGGGCTTGGCTGGTGGCATCTTGCCTGGCGTAAGCCAGGCAAGCTCAGGATTAGACGTAAATATTACCGCTAACATTGTTAATAGCACCTGTAAGATGACCGTGGAAAATGACGGCGAAATTTATCTCCCCAATGCGATGCGCAGTTGGTTTTATAACCCGGATGGTAGCGATCGTTTTACTGCAACCGATGATGCAGGCGGTACGCCTTTTAAGATCCATGTAGATGATTGCTATGGAGACAGCGGTACGGCTAAAAAGCTGAGTTTTAGCTTTTCGCCGCAGTCGGGTTTCTGGCCAGGACAAAATCAGGTTTTCAAAAGTGATGATACCGCCGCAGGCGCGGCAAAAAATGTCGGCGTCGTCGTTTTCTCTGAAAAATATAAAAAGAATGTTTTAAACAACGACGGCACGTCAAAAATCACTTTTGACGTAAGCGGTCAGGATACTGCATTTTTAACGGATTATCAGTTCTATGCCCGATATCAAAATATTGGCGTAGTGGCTGGTGGTGTCGTTACCAGTAAAGTATTGGTTGACGTCACTTACGAATAATAATCAGAACAGGAAAAAGGATGAGAATGTTCAACTTTATAAGACAGGGTTTCAACGTGAAAGGCACAATGGCGTTTGCCATGGCGAGCGCGTTATTTACCCTCAGCCACTCCTGCTGGGCAGGGGAGTGCCAAATGAATAATGGAAAAGGCGGCACAACCACGCTAATCAATTCTGACTACTCAGGTGGCACCGTACGTCTTCCCCCTCCGGGTAACTACGCCAGTACTCTTTTTAACGTTAACCTGACACCAGGCATTCAGGCCAAATGTGGTCCGGGGGACGATGGTTTTAACCTCGTGTCACAAACAAACCCGACCTTGCTAATGGGGAGTAGTTATGGCAGGGCTATGTTTGAAACAAATATTCCGGGGATTTATTATTCCGTAAGGGTGCACACCGCAGAAAGCACTGGAGGCATGGGTGGTTACTTCGCTATGAATACTACTGGCTGGACTACCGTTGCCTCCTCCGGAAAATCTGACCCGTGGGATGAAAAATGGATAAACACCTCAGTTCAAATTTATATTGATGAAGGTTACAGAGGCAACCCGAACAAAGAAACCTCAATCAGACCCAAACCCGGCACTCTGGGTAAAATGGCTATTGGTAATCCAGATGATAGTGACAACCAACCATGGACATTTATGGTCAACGAGGACTCATTCCAGATCCCGATCGTTCTTCCAACCTGCGACATGGCCATGCTATCGGATGGTACTAATAATGTTAACCTGGGAGAATATTATGTTTCAGACATTAAAAACAATCGGGTTAAGGATATCCCTTTTTCCATTAGCTTAAGCAATTGTACCGGTGTGGCAAATATCACAACCAAACTCACCACCTCAAAGCTAACCGGAAAAAATAATGATCTTCTTGGTAATACGCTTTCGTCCGGAGCTGAGGGCGCAGGCGTGAGAATCATGTATAACGGAACCTCTCAACTCCTGCCGAATAATCCTGACTCATCCTATGTCATAACGGACTACCAAACCCCTGAATCCAAGCAAATTAATTATGTTGCTCAACTGGTAGCAAACGGAAACACAGTGAAACCGGGGTCGTTTAAAGCCACCGGCGTATTCACCCTTTCATACGACTAACCGCTATCCCTGCGGCTGATTACTGATCAGCCGCGACATCGTCTCCAGTGAGTCCGTTCTTAATATATACAAACGCTTCAACAGGAACGGATTATCCCCCGGCTTCACCTTCCCCTTCATCGTCGTCACTGCCAGATGAAAACCAGCGTCATTCGCTGCCTTTATCGCTTTATTGTCATAGCCGCCAAACGGATACGACACATACAACACGCGCGGGTTGAACTGCGCCAGTGCACGACGTGAGCGTTCAAAATCAAAAAGGATCACGTGATAGCTACGGCTCAACAGGATGGGGTGTTTATAGCCATCCACGCGATGCAGGAAATGAGTGTGAGACTGAATGTCGAACACATCCTGGATGCCCTTGATTTCCTGAACGCTCATAAACTGTAGCGATTTTGGATCCCACTTCTGCGGATGGCCTTTGATTCGGGATGAAATTATAAACGCCGTCGCGTGGAAGCCATATTCTTTCAGCACCGGATACGCATAGCGGCTCACCGATTTCAGGCCATCATCAAAGGTGATCACCACCGCTTTCGCGGGCAGGTTCATCTTGTTACGCACGTACCCTTCAAGCTGGTACATCGTCAGCGTGGTGTAGCCCTGATCGCGTAACCATGCCATCTGATTATTAAACGCACGTACGCTGGTCGTCGTGGAGGTATGTCGAAAACGGGTGTTCTCTTCATCACGCAAAATATGATGGTAGGTCAGAACCGGTAGCCCGTTATCTTCCTGCGCATCCAGGCTGCTTACCCATGCCAGACGATTACCGATACGGATCTGGAACCAGGTCTGGTTCAGGCGGTCTTTCAGCTTATTCAGAATCGGATAGCGAAGATTAGCGCTTAAGGTGCCAAAGGGCGCGCTTCCGCTGCTGGGGGCGTTATAAACCGGCGTGTCTTTCCAGGTAATGAGGTTTTGATTACTGAGCGGCTTGTTCAAGTCACCCAGGCTATCCTCAACGCGTTGTTTGCCCTGAACTTTTTCAAGGTGGTCTTTATCAATAAACCCCGTACCGAATCCGAAACGAAATTCATAGTAATCCGCCGCGGCCGGAAAGACAGCGAGGATCTGCCCGGCGCGGACATTCCCCACATTCACAACGGCATTTCCCACCTGCGCCCAGATGGCCGCATCTTCGGTGGTTTGCATATACTGAGCAGGAAGGCCTTGCTGGCTGGTCAGGCTGGCAGACGCACCACCGGAAACCACGAGCAGAAGGATAAAGATAACGCGCTTGAGCATGGAATATAAATCGACACAGAAAATCAGCCGCCATTGTAACAAAAGCGGCATCAATACCAATGTTTAATGCTTATACAGATCGTGAAGCAGAACAAAAGGCGGGTTCTTCTGCTGCTGGTGCCACAAGCTGCTCACGCCCGGCGAGCCCTGCGCCACAATGGCGTGACGAAACTCAGCGCTGCTCAACGTTGCGCGCAGCGGATACATCGCTTCGAGTAAAGGCAGGCTGATACCGGAGATTACTTCACAGTTATCGTGCTTATGGCTCATTAGGGCAGCCGCACGGTATGGCGCCGCGCCGGATCTGTCAGTGAGAAAAATCACGCCATCGCCGGTGTCGGTTTCATGCAGCGCGTCACACATCATCCGGCTGAGCATATTGGTGCTCAGCCCTCGCCAATAATTTACCGCACGACATTGCGCCAGGGGGCCAAATCGGGCCGCCAGCTTAAGCAGCATTTCCTGTGCCTCTTCATCGTGGCAGGTGATCACCAATCCTAGCATCTGTTCACTCCTTTGCTCAGATAAAAATTCAACTGATTATAGACTGCGTGAGTGTGATTATGTTCAATTTTAAAGATTAATTATTTTAACAATTATATTTAAGAACAATTAACTATAACTAGCAACTCGCAAATGAAAAAATCATAAAAGGATACATTACCAAAGGGGATAACATGCAAAGCTACGATTTAAAAATAATGGGTGGCCGAACTCAAATTGGATCAGGATGGGGTAATAACGAGCATAAACTCGTCGCGCTTGATAAAATAACTCTAGCTCCAGTCATTGTTGACTGGAGCTACGAGGATACTCCTGAAAAAATTTTTACTGGTAGTCGATTTACCGATACGGAGCCAACAAAACGGCTTTTAGTCAACTCTGATATATACGTGCGTGGCAGCCTGGTTAATATAAGCAATATAGGTGGAGCAGGTGCTTCCTTCGCCGCTATTCAGGATAATGGTATGGTCGTCGCATGGGGATTGCCGGGAGAAGCGGATACTACCCCAACCAGTGATCGTAACCATGATGTTCAAGTTGTCTGTGGCTCAGAAGAAACCTCAGTAGGTATTAATAAACTTAATCAGATTTTTGTATGGGGACGAACCTCTGATGAGCCTATCCCCGAAGATATTGCAGCCCTTAACGATATAAGTTTTGTGAAAACTTTTAAAAAATGGGGTGAATATGAGTATAGTGCTTTCCTGGCCATAAGAAAAAACAAACAAATTGTGCAATGGAACGATGTTGGGTTCCCTTGGACAATGCCTGAACATATTGCAGAAATGAAAGATTTTATTGCCATAGAATCCACCGATGGTGCATTCGCTGCGATAAGAGAAAATGGCCATGTCGTTGCATGGGGAGATCCAAAATCTGGTGGCAGACTACCGGAACATTTAAATGATATATCTGATGCCACAAAGATATTCGGCAATCACGATACCTTTCTTGTTCTGCACAAAAGTGGAAAGATCTCCACATGGAGTGAAGCTGAATATAACAGCATAGCGCCAGAATACATTACCACTCTCAGCGACATCAAAAATATTTACCCCTTTTATGGTGGTTTTATTGCATTGCGGGAAAATAACATGCTGGTCTCATGGGGTGAGTATGCTGAACCTATCCCAGCCGAAATAGCCTCGCGCTCAGATATAATCGATGTTCAGGTTGGAAGAAACCAGGCTGCCGCAGTACTTCTTCCGGGAGGCAAAGTCTTCTCATGGGGTGAATTGTCGAACCCTTATTTTATACAGCAACCAGAAAATCTATCAGAGGTAATATATATTTGCGCAGGAGCAGACTGTATAGCCGCACTCAAAAGAGATGGCAGCGTAGTTGCCTGGGGCCATCCCGATCAGGGCGGTGATACTTCTCCTGTTGCGGATGAGCTATATAATATTAGAGCAATCTATAGTTCTACTTATGGATTCTGCGCCCTTCGCAATGACGGAAAGGTAATCGTTTGGGGTGAATATGGGGGGGATATGCGCAATGTTCCTCCAGAACTTCAGAACAACATTACTTATGCATGGGAGTGAGTAATATGTCCCGGTGACGCGCACGTCGCCGGGACATACTATTAGCTACGCAGCCCGCGTCCGCGCTGGATCAGATACCAGCACAGCAGATAGAATGCCACGATAAACACCACCAGCACCACAACGGTGGTGAACAGCGGGACATCGGCAATGCCGAGGAAGCCAAAGCGGAAGCCGCTGATCATGTAGACAATCGGGTTCAGGTGCGACAGCGCCTGCCAGAACGGCGGCAACAGCGTCAGGGAGTAAAACACCCCGCCCAGATAGGTCAGCGGCGTCAGCACGAAGGTCGGGATCAGGCTGATGTCATCAAACGTTTTAGCAAACACCGCGTTCAGCAGCCCGGCGAGGGAGAACAGGATCGCCGTCAGCAATAATGTGAGCGCCACGAACAGCCACGAATGCACCTGGAACGGGACGAAGAACAACGAAATCGCCGTCACCAGAATCCCCACGCACAGCCCGCGCGCTACGCCGCCGCCCACGTAACCGGCGATGATCACATGCGTTGGCACCGGGGCCACCAGCAGCTCTTCAATGTTGCGCTGGAACTTGGCGCTAAAGAACGACGACGCCACGTTCGCGTAAGCGTTGGTGATCACCGCCATCATGATCAGGCCCGGCACGATAAACTGCATATAGGTAAAACCGTGCATCTCACCAATGCGGGAGCCAATCAGGTTACCGAAAATGATGAAGTAGAGCGTCATGGTGATCACCGGCGGCACCAGGGTTTGCACCCAGATACGCATAAAGCGGTTAATCTCTTTTGCCCAGATGCTTTTCAGCGCGACCCAGTAAAGATGCGTCATGCCTTGTCTCCTTGTTTGTCGTGCACCAGAGAGACAAACAGCTCTTCCAGTCGGTTTGCTTTGTTACGCATGCTTAATACCTGAATGCCCTGCGCACTCAACTGTGAGAACACGCTGTTGATACCCTGCTCGCGCAGCACTTCTACCTCCAGCGTCGAGGTATCGACCAGGCGATAGTTGTAGCCCTCCAGTTTCGGCAGCGCGCTTTTCGCCGCCAGATCGAGGATAAATGTCTCTGATTTGAGCTTGGAGAGCAGATTCTTCATCGAGGTGTTTTCCACCAGCTCACCGTGCTGAATAATGCCGATATTGCGGCACAGCATTTCAGCCTCTTCCAGGTAGTGCGTGGTCAGAATGATGGTGGTGCCTTTATCGTTCAGATCTTTCAGGAAACCCCACATGGAACGACGCAGTTCAATATCCACGCCAGCAGTCGGCTCATCAAGGATAAGCAGCTTTGGCTCGTGCATCAGCGCGCGGGCAATCATCAGGCGGCGCTTCATCCCCCCGGACAACATCCGCGCGCGTTCGTTACGCTTCTCCCACAGGTCGAGCTGTTTCAGATACTTTTCGCTGCGCTCAAGCGCCTCTTTGCGCTCAACGCCATAGTAACCCGCCTGGTTAACAACAATCTGCTGTACCGTCTCAAACGGGTTGAAGTTGAACTCCTGCGGCACCAGCCCCAGCTGACGCTTGGCGTTGACCACATCTTTTTGCAGATCGTAGCCAAACACGCTGACGCGGCCGGAGGTTTTGTTGACCAGCGAGCTGATGATCCCGATGGTGGTGGATTTCCCCGCCCCGTTCGGCCCCAGAAGCGCGTAGAAATCTCCCGCTTCGACTTTAAGATCTATCCCGCGCAGCGCCTGAACGCCCCCCGGGTAGGTTTTTTTGAGCTGTTCAAGCTCCAGTGCAATCGCCATGAATTCAACTTACCTTAAGTTCTGACACACGTTGTGTGGTTTCATTAAAAGTCGGGTTACCCTATAGTAGCGCAACGCAATCACTTGGTTACAGGTCGCTAACCTCCATGAACGACATAGATACACTCATCAGCAACAATGCACTATGGTCAAAAATGCTGGTGGAGGAAGACCCCGGATTTTTTGGAAAACTCGCGCAAGCGCAGAACCCGCGCTTTCTCTGGATTGGATGTTCTGACAGCCGTGTCCCCGCCGAACGTCTGACGGGTCTTGAACCTGGCGAACTGTTTGTTCACCGCAATGTGGCTAACCTGGTTATTCATACCGATCTCAACTGCCTTTCGGTTGTGCAGTACGCCGTTGACGTTCTTGAGGTTGAGCACATCATTATTTGTGGCCACTACGGCTGCGGCGGCGTGCAGGCGGCGGTCGAAAACACAGAGCTGGGGTTAATCGATAACTGGCTGCTGCACATTCGTGATATCTGGTTCAAACATAGCTCACTGCTGGGCGAAATGCCGCAGGAGCGCCGTCTCGACACCCTGTGTGAGCTGAACGTAATGGAGCAGGTCTATAACCTGGGCCACTCGACGATTATGCAGTCTGCCTGGAAACGCGGGCAGAAGGTCTCCATCCACGGCTGGGCGTACGGTATTCACGACGGTCTGCTGCGCAATCTGGAAGTGACCGCCACCAACCGCGAAACGCTGGAACAGCGTTACCGCTCGGGAATTGCCAACCTCAAGCTTAAGCATGTGAACCATAAATAACAAAGCCGGGGGTTTTCACCCTCTCCCTGTGGGAGAGGGCTGGGGTGAGGGCAACAGCCCGCAATTATTCGTCCAGAATCACTACTTTCCCAACATACGGCAGATGGCGATAACGCTGCGCGTAATCAATGCCGTAACCCACCACGAATTCGTCCGGGATGGAGAAACCAACGAACTCCACCGGCACCTGCACTTCACGGCGTTCAGGCTTATCCAGCAGGGTACAAATCGCCAGTGATTTTGGTTCACGCAGGCTCAGGATCTCACGCACTTTAGAGAGCGTGTTGCCGGAGTCGATGATGTCCTCAACAATCAACACATCTTTGCCACGAATATCTTCATCCAGATCTTTCAGGATTTTCACATCACGGGTTGTGGACATGCCGCTGCCGTAACTGGAGGCGGTCATAAAATCGACCTCGTGCGGCACCTGCACTTCACGGCACAGGTCTGCCATGAACATGAAAGAACCACGCAACAGACCGACCAGCACCATTTCGCTGCCGCTGTCCTTGTAATGTTCGGTGATTTGACGACCCAGTTCGGCGATACGCGCTTTGATCTCGGCTTCCGGGATCATCACTTCAACAGTATGTTTCATATTACTAACCAAATGATTTTAGTGAAAATCTCTCAATGCGGATGACTCTCGCTCCGGCATCGATACGCAAGCCAGCCATTATACCAGTAAATGGATTGCCCTGACGTATGAGTTATAAAAAGCAATATTTGTGATTCCGATCACAGTTGTTAATACCTATAATTAATTGCTAGCAAATAATTAACAAAACTGACGAGTACTTTTCTATGGCTGAAACAAAAACTAAACAGCCGCGTCTACTGGTGACATTAACAGCCGCGTTTGCCGCATTCTGCGCGCTGTATTTGTTAATCGGTGGCGTATGGCTGGTCGCGATTGGCGGCTCCTGGTACTACCCGATTGCGGGTCTGGTTATGGTTGGCGTAACCGTCCTGCTTTTACGCAGAAAACAATCTGCTCTGTGGCTGTACGCAGCGTTACTGCTCGCAACCATGATCTGGGGCGTCTGGGAAGTCGGGTTCGACTTCTGGGCGTTGACGCCGCGCAGCGACATTCTGGTCTTCTTCGGTATCTGGCTGATCCTGCCGTTTGTCTGGCGTCGTCTGATCGTCCCTTCCAGTGGTGCTGTAGCCGGTCTAATCGTTGCCCTGCTGATTAGTGGCGGCATCCTGACCTGGGCCGGATTCAACGACCCGCAGGAGATCCACGGTACGCTGAACACTGAATCCACGCCGGCTGCGGCTATCTCGCAGGTGGCTGACGGCGACTGGCCAGCCTATGGTCGTAATCAGGAAGGTCAACGTTACTCCCCGCTGAAGCAGATCAACGCGGACAACGTGAAAAACCTGAAGGAAGCCTGGGTATTCCGTACCGGCGACCTGAAGATGCCAAACGATCCGGGTGAGCTGACCAACGAAGTGACCCCGATTAAAGTGGGCAACATGCTCTACCTGTGTACGGCGCACCAGCGTCTGTTCGCGCTCGACGCGGCCACCGGTAAAGAGAAATGGCACTTTGATCCACAGCTGAACTCCAACCCGTCGTTCCAGCACATCACCTGCCGCGGCGTCTCTTACCACGAAGCGCGCGCTGATAATGCCAGCCCGGAAGTCATTGCCGACTGTCCTCGCCGCATTATGCTGCCGGTGAACGATGGCCGCCTGTTTGCCATCAACGCTGAGACCGGTAAGCTGTGCGAAACCTTCGCTAACAAAGGCATTCTGAATCTTCAGACCAACATGCCGGACACTACGCCGGGTCTGTATGAGCCGACCTCCCCGCCAATCATTACCGATAAAACCATCGTGATTGCCGGTTCGGTAACGGATAACTTCTCTACCCGCGAAACCTCCGGCGTTATCCGTGGTTTCGACGTGAACACCGGTAAACTGCTGTGGGCCTTCGACCCGGGCGCGAAAGATCCCAACGCGATCCCATCGGATGAACACACCTTTACCTTTAACTCACCGAACTCCTGGGCACCGGCAGCGTATGACGCGAAGCTGGACCTGGTTTACCTGCCGATGGGCGTGACCACGCCGGATATCTGGGGCGGTAACCGTACGCCGGAGCAGGAACGTTACGCCAGCTCCATCGTGGCGCTGAACGCAACGACCGGTAAACTGGCATGGAGCTACCAGACCGTTCACCACGATCTGTGGGATATGGATATGCCGTCCCAGCCGACGCTGGCGGACATTACCGTTAACGGTAAAACCGTTCCGGTGATTTACGCCCCGGCCAAAACCGGCAACATCTTCGTGCTGGATCGCAGCAACGGTAAGCTGGTTGTTCCTGCGCCGGAAAAACCGGTTCCGCAGGGCGCGGCTAAAGGCGACTACGTTACCAAAACGCAGCCGTTCTCTGATCTGAGTTTCCGTCCGGAGAAAGACCTCAGCGGTGCAGACATGTGGGGTGCCACGATGTTTGACCAGCTGGTATGCCGCGTGATGTTCCACCAGCTGCGCTATGAAGGCATCTTCACGCCGCCGTCAGAGCAGGGCACGCTGGTCTTCCCGGGTAACCTGGGGATGTTTGAGTGGGGTGGGATCTCCGTTGACCCTAACCGTCAGGTCGCCATCGCTAACCCAATGGCGCTGCCGTTCGTTTCCCGTCTGATCCCACGCGGTCCGGGTAACCCAATGGAGCAGCCTAAAGATGCGAAAGGCAGCGGTACCGAAGCCGGTATCCAGCCGCAGTATGGCGTTCCTTATGGTGTGACCCTGAATCCGTTCCTTTCTCCGTTCGGTCTGCCGTGTAAACAGCCTGCCTGGGGTTACATCTCCGGTCTGGATCTGAAGACCAACAAGATCGTCTGGAAGAAACGTATTGGTACGCCACAGGACAGCATGCCGTTCCCGATGCCTGTTCCAGTGCCGTTCAATATGGGTATGCCAATGCTGGGTGGCCCAATCTCCACCGCCGGTAACGTGCTGTTCATCGCGGCAACCGCAGATAACTACCTGCGCGCGTACAACATGACCAACGGTGAAAAACTGTGGCAAGGCCGTCTGCCAGCCGGTGGACAGGCTACGCCGATGACCTATGAAGTGAATGGCAAGCAGTACGTTGTCATCTCCGCAGGTGGTCACGGTTCGTTTGGCACGAAGATGGGCGACTATATTGTCGCGTATGCACTGCCTGACGACGCTAAGTAATGAAAAAGCCCGGTGGCGCTAACGCATACCGGGCTTTCGGGTGTCCTATGTAGGCCGGGTAAGGCGAAGCCGCCACCCGGCTTTTTTTATACGGTAAAGCCCAGCATCATCCCCGTATCTTCATGCTCCAGCAGATGGCAGTGGGCCATATAGGCAAACTCTTTCGGCGCTTCGTGATCGAACTTCACCAGCACCTCGCTGACACCGCCTTCCACCCTCACCGTATCTTTCCAGCCCCGGCGATGCGCGTCCGGCGCTTTACCGTTCTCAGAGAGAATACGGAACTGCGTGCCGTGGATATGGAACGGGTGCAGCATCATGTCGCCTTCGCCTGAAATTACCCAGCGTTCAAACTGCCCTTTCGTGGCGGCGAACATGGGCGTGTTCATATCGAACGCTTTGCCGTTGATGCGGTTGGCGTTGTGGAAATCGAAACCATGGCCGCCGTGATCCATGCCGCCCATTTTACCGTGGTCCATATTCATATGGCCCATCATCTGGCCGTGGTGCATTCCCGCCATGGCCTGATTGCCGTACTTCTTCATCAGCGCCTGCATGCCCATCATGTCGAGCATCGGGTCCATGGAGAGCTGAAGTTTACGCTGCGTAAGCCCGTCCAGCGACGGGAGTGTGGGTAGCGTGGTGAGGGCGTCCGGCAGCGTACCGGAAGCGGCGATCTGTAGCGGCTGAATGCGCAGGACCGGATGGGGTTTATCAAACGGCGCAACGGCCATCCCCATCTGGCTGACCGGCAGAGTCACCAGGTCAAACGCTTTGCCATCGCTGATATCCACCAGCACCTCGAAGCGCTCGCCCATCAGCATCGGCAGCTCGCTCACCTTCACCGGTTCCGGCAGCAGGCCGCCGTCGCTTGCCACCACATACAGCGGGCGTTTATCGCTGGTGGCGAAGTTCAGCGAGCGGGCGTTACAGCCATTTAGCAGGCGTAAACGCAGCCAGCCTTTTGGCGCGGCATGCTGCGGGTAGATTGCGCCGTTGGTCAGCAGCGTATCGCCAAACCAGCCTACCGCCGCGCTCATTACGTCCAGCTGATAGTCAATTTGCCCGTCAGCGCTGAATTTTTTGTCCTGCACAATCACCGGGACATCGTCGATCCCCCACTGTTTTGGCAGGCGCAGCAGGCGGCTTTCATCGTCTTCAATCAGCACCAGACCGGCCAGCCCCATCGCCACCTGATGGCCCGTTTTGCCATGCTGATGCGGGTGGAACCAGCAGGTCGCCGCACGCTGGTCAGGAGTAAAGGTGACGCTGCGTTTACCACCAGGCCTGATGACGCCCTGAGGCCCCCCATCCACTTCGCCCGGGACTTCCAGCCCATGCCAGTGCAGCGTGGTCTCTTGCGCTAACGTGTTATGAATGTCTACCGTCACCGCCTTCCCTTTGCGTAACTGCAACGCAGGGCCGAGCAAATTGCCGTTATAACCCCACGTCGTGGCGGCGTGCTGACCGAACGTGGTTTTACCGGCCTGCACCACAAGCTGAATGCGGCTGCGGGCATCTGCGGCGAGTAATTCAGGTATGGGTAAAGCAGGTCTGTCGGCGGCAAAAACGGCGCGGCTCCAGAGCGGTAACGCGCTGGCAACCCCCAGCGCGGCAGAAAATTTTAAAAAATCACGACGTTGCATGTGCATTTCCTTATTTCCAGCAGGCGATCTTTTGAGCATAAACCCTCCCCTTACCGGAAGGTCAAGCACGGCGGCAATAATAAAGATCGTCGGCCTGGCATCAAGTATGCTAACGTTAATTTTCCGTGATGCAGTGGTAAAGGCAATGAAGACGTTTTTCAGAACAATTTTGTTCGCCAGCCTGATGGCGATGTGTGCGAACAGTTACGCGCTAAGTGAAAACGAAGCGGAAGATATGGCCGATCTGACGGCAGTTTTTGTTTTTCTGAAAAACGATTGTGGTTACCAGAATTTACCCAATGGGCAAATTCGTCGCGCACTGGTCTTTTTTGCCCAGCAGAACCAATGGGACCTCAGCAACTACGACAGCTTCGACATGAAGGCGCTCGGTGAAGACAGCTACCGTGATTTAAGCGGTATTGGCATTCCCACTGCTAAAAAATGCAAAGCGCTGGCTCGCGATTCACTCAGCCTGCTCGCCTACGTGAAGTAACCTTCCCGACGCCCCTTGTTGACCCGCTAACCGCTTCACGGCGGTGTTGTGTTGCGCCCATCTGCCGGATGTAATGGATGCTAACGAAGGAGGTGCTCCCCATGACCGAAAAAACGGTATGGCAAGAAACGCTGCATGACCAGTTTGGTCAGTATTTTGCCGTGGATAACGTGCTCTATCATGAGAAAACCGATCATCAGGATCTGATAATCTTCGAAAACGCCGCCTTTGGCCGCGTAATGGCGCTGGACGGCGTGGTGCAAACCACCGAGCGCGACGAGTTTATCTATCACGAAATGATGACCCACGTCCCGCTGCTGGCCCACGGCCACGCGAAGGACGTGCTGATTATCGGCGGCGGCGACGGCGCGATGCTGCGTGAAGTCTCGCGTCATCAGAATGTCGAAACCATCACCATGGTGGAAATCGACGCCGGTGTGGTGTCGTTCTGCCGCCAGTATCTGCCCAACCACAATGCTGGCAGCTATGACGATCCGCGGTTTAATCTGGTTATCGACGATGGCGTCAATTTTGTTAACCAGACCACGCAAACGTTTGATGTCATTATCTCTGACTGTACCGACCCTATCGGTCCGGGCGCGTCGCTGTTTACCTCGTCGTTTTACGAAGGCTGCAAGCGCTGCCTGAAGCCTGGCGGGATTTTTGTGGCGCAAAACGGCGTTTGCTTCCTGCAACAGGATGAAGCGCTTGATAGCCACCGTAAGCTGAGCACCTATTTTGCTGACGTCAGCTTCTACCAGGCGGCGATCCCCACTTACTACGGCGGGATCATGACCTTTGCCTGGGCGACGGATAACGACGTCCTGCGCCATCTCTCCACCGAAATTATCCAGGCCCGCTTCCACCAGGCCGGACTCAAATGCCGATACTACAACCCGGCGATCCACACCGCAGCCTTTGCGTTGCCTCAATATCTGCAAGACGCGCTGTCCTCAAAGGAGGTGAACTAATTGAAAAAGCTTAAACTGCATGGCTTTAACAATCTGACCAAAAGCCTGAGTTTTTGTATTTACGATATCTGCTACGCCAAAACAGCAGAAGAGCGCGATGGTTATATCGCCTATATCGATGAACTCTACAACGCCAACCGTCTGACCGAGATCCTGACAGAGACCTGCTCGATTATCGGCGCCAACATCCTGAATATCGCGCGCCAGGATTACGAGCCGCAGGGAGCAAGCGTCACCATTCTGGTCAGTGAAGAGCCGGTTGACCCGCAGCTTATCGACAAAACCGAGCACCCCGGCCCACTGCCAGAAGTGGTTGTCGCCCACCTGGATAAAAGCCATATCTGCGTACACACCTACCCGGAAAGCCACCCGGAAGGCGGACTGTGTACCTTCCGCGCGGATATCGAGGTGTCGACCTGCGGCGTGATTTCACCGCTGAATGCGTTGAATTATTTAATCCACCAGCTGGAATCCGATATCGTCACTATTGATTATCGCGTACGCGGTTTTACCCGTGATATCAACGGCATGAAGCACTTCATCGATCATGAGATCAACTCCATTCAGAACTTCATGTCCGACGACATGAAGTCGCTATACGACATGATGGATGTGAACGTCTATCAGGAGAATATCTTCCACACCAAAATGTTACTTAAGGAATTCGACCTTAAGCACTACATGTTCCACACGAAGCCGGAAGATTTAAGCGAAGAAGAGCGTAAGGTCATTACCGACCTGCTCTGGAAAGAGATGCGCGAAATTTACTACGGCCGTAACATTCCGACCGTGTAATCGTGGCCCGAAGCAGGGACGCTTCGGGGAGTTACTTCTGTTTCATAAAGTCGCGGTAGGCGTTCACCACTTTCAGGAAATCTTCCACACCGCACAGCGACAGGCTTTCTTCGTCGTAGTAGCTCATCCCCTCTTCCATCTCATCACCCGAGAACTCAAGCTGGTTGGCACGCACCATCACCTCTTCGCCATCCATCCACAGGGTGTATTCGTGCCCGGCGCGTTGCCAGGAGCGTTCACTGCCTTTCACCGTTTCCGCTGCCTGTTCGACTTCATCCAGCAGCGCGAGGTTCTCTTTCACCTCTTCGTTAAACCAGTGTCCAACGGCTTCGTGCCCCATCGACATTCGCACTTTCACCACGCCGGTGATGTCGCGCAAAAATTCGTAATCCATAGCGTTTTCCTCTGCAAAGCCATTAGGGTAATTATCGCAGCAGAGAGGAAGAAAAAAAGCGGGAGAGGTGGGAGGAATGAAAATAAAAAAAATACCCCTCACCCTGGCCCTCTCCCAAAGGGAGAGGGGTTAGGGGTGAGGGGTTGGTTTTTATACTGCCGTCTGGAAGATCACCCCGTCAGCCTTCTCGGTGTACTGAGAGAGCTGGTCGAAGTTCAGATAGCGATAGGTATCCACCGCCGTCTTATCTACCTGAGCCACAAAGGTCTGGTACTCTTCCGGCGTTGGCAGTTTGCCAATCAGCGCCGCAACCGCTGCCAGCTCCGCAGAAGCCAGGTAGACGTTCGCCCCGGTACCCAAACGGTTCGGGAAGTTACGGGTGGAGGTGGAAACCACTGTCGCACCGTCGGCCACGCGCGCCTGGTTGCCCATGCACAGGGAGCAGCCCGGAATTTCAATACGCGCCCCGCTCTTACCGAACACGCTGTAGTAGCCCTCTTCGGTCAGCTGCGCCGCATCCATACGGGTTGGCGGCGCCACCCACAGACGGGTCGGCAGCTGGCCTTTGTGAGTATCCAGCAGCTTACCGGCAGCACGGAAGTGGCCGATGTTGGTCATACAAGAGCCGATGAACACTTCGTCGATCTTATCGCCCTGTACGTCAGAGAGCAGACGCGCATCGTCCGGATCGTTTGGCGCACACAGGATTGGCTCTTTGATATCCGCCAGATCGATGTCGATCACCGCCGCGTACTCTGCGTCAGCGTCAGCTTCCAGCAGCTGCGGATCCGCCAGCCATTTTTCCATGCCCTGAATACGACGCTCCAGCGTACGGCGGTCGCCGTAGCCTTCCGCAATCATCCACTTCAGCAGCACGATGTTGGAGGTCAGATACTCAATAATCGGCTCTTTGTTCAGCTTGATGGTACAGCCCGCCGCAGAACGCTCGGCAGAGGCATCGGTCAGCTCGAACGCCTGCTCAACTTTCAGATCCGGCAGACCTTCAATTTCCAGAATGCGGCCAGAGAAGATGTTTTTCTTGCCCTTCTTCTCAACGGTCAGCAGACCCTGTTTGATGGCATACAGCGGGATTGCGTGAACGAGGTCGCGCAGTGTGATGCCCGGCTGCATTTTGCCTTTGAAACGCACCAGCACGGATTCAGGCATGTCGAGAGGCATCACGCCGGTCGCTGCGGCAAACGCCACCAGACCGGAGCCCGCAGGGAAGGAGATACCAATCGGGAAACGGGTATGGGAGTCACCGCCGGTACCCACGGTATCCGGCAGCAGCATGCGGTTCAGCCAGGAGTGGATAACGCCGTCGCCCGGACGCAGGGAGACACCGCCACGGTTCATAATGAAGTCAGGCAGCGTGTGGTGCGTAGTGACGTCAACCGGCTTCGGATATGCCGCAGTGTGGCAGAAGGACTGCATGACCAGGTCAGATGAGAAGCCCAGGCACGCAAGGTCTTTCAGTTCATCACGGGTCATTGGACCGGTGGTGTCCTGAGAGCCCACGGAGGTCATTTTTGGCTCGCAGTACGCGCCAGGACGGATACCAGCGACGCCGCAGGCGCGACCGACCATTTTCTGTGCCAGTGAGAAGCCGCGATTGCTTTCCGCCACGTCTTTCGCCTGACGGAACACGTCACTGTGCGGCAGACCCAGCGCTTCACGCGCTTTGGTGGTCAGGCCACGGCCAATGATCAGCGGAATACGGCCACCGGCACGCACTTCGTCGATCAGCACGTCGGTTTTCAGCTCGAAGCTTGCCAACAGTTCGTTGGTTTCGTGGTTGCGCACTTCGCCTTTATACGGGTAAACGTCAATCACGTCGCCCATGTTCAGGTTGCTCACGTCCACTTCAATTGGCAGAGCGCCCGCATCTTCCATGGTGTTGAAGAAGATTGGCGCAATTTTGCCGCCGAGGCACAGGCCGCCGCCGCGCTTGTTCGGCACGTGCGGAATGTCGTCGCCCATGAACCACAGCACGGAGTTGGTGGCGGATTTACGGGAAGAACCGGTACCAACCACATCACCGACGTAGGCCAGCGGGAAACCTTTCTCCTGAAGCGCTTCGATCTGTTTAATCGGGCCAACGCTACCCGGCTGATCCGGCTCGATGCCTTCGCGGGCGTTTTTCAGCATCGCCAGGGCGTGCAGAGGGATATCAGGACGAGACCACGCGTCCGGAGCCGGAGAGAGGTCATCGGTGTTGGTTTCACCGGTAACCTTAAAGACGGTCACGGTAATTTTTTCAGCAAGCGCAGGACGGTTCAGGAACCATTCGGCATCGGCCCAGGACTGCATCACCTGCTTCGCGTAAACGTTGCCTGCTTTGGCTTTTTCTTCTACATCGTAGAAGTTATCGAACATCAGCAGCGTTGAAGAGAGCGCTTTGGCAGCAATCGGTGCCAGCTTTTCGTTGTCCAGCGCGTCAATCAGCGGATGAATGTTATAGCCGCCCTGCATGGTGCCGAGCAGTTCAATGGCTTTTTCAGGAGTAACCAGTGGGGAGGTGGCTTCGCCTTTGGCGATAGCAGCAAGGAATCCGGCTTTTACGTAGGCAGCTTCATCTACGCCAGGCGGTACGCGGTTAATCAGCAGATCTAACAGGAATTCTTCTTCGCCCTCAGGCGGGTTCTTCAGCAGCTCGACGAGCGCGGCCATTTGGGTTGCATCTAAAGGTTTGGGTACAATTCCCTCGGCGGCACGTTCTGCTACGTGCTTACGGTATTCTTCTAGCACGACGGTTCTCCTCGCTCTCATTGTCATATGCGGCGGGCGTTCTCTTCACGCTCCTGTGAGACAGCAGTTTGTAGGGTAAATGCCCGATACCGCGTCGGGCAGCATAGCAGGATTTCTGCACAGTGTTAATCTGTTTACAAAAAAGCAACATTAAATTATTTGCTGAATCGTTAAGCATGGTGTAGCGGGGAGACGAGGCGAATCTTGTCCTCTTTCCCGTCGCCTTTTCAGCTATCCGATATAATTGTGTAATAAATACTCACACTCTTTATCCGGACGCTCCGGTTGGTTTCCCAACAATAGTCAAAACTGTAAAACACGAGTGAATGATACTCGCGGCAACAGCAACGCCTCACGGCACTGCACTCGTCTCGTTGGAGTCAATCTATGAAGTTGCCTTTTAAACCACATCTTCTTGTTCTGCTTTGCAGTGCGGGGCTGTTTGCCGCCTCGGGTGTCATGTACGTTAAAAGCCGCGCAACGGAACCTGCTACGCCTGCTCCGGTTACACAACAACCTGGCGCACCGGTAGCCCAGCCTGCGCCCTTCGCTGCCCCGGTCTACACTGCGGCGCAAATCGACCAATGGGTTGCCCCTGTCGCGCTTTACCCGGATGCCCTGCTGTCGCAAATCTTGATGGCGTCGACCTACCCGTCAAATGTTATTCAGGCCGCGCAGTGGTCGAAAGACAATCCTAAAATGCAGGGTGATGCCGCCCTGCAGGCGGTAGCCACCCAGCCGTGGGATCCCAGCGTAAAATCCCTGGTTGCGTTTCCTCAGCTGATGTCGTTGATGGGCGAAAATCCGCCATGGGTACAAAATCTGGGAGACGCCTTCCTTGCACAGCCGAAAGATGTGATGGATTCCGTACAGCGGCTGCGCCTGCTGGCCCAACAAACGGGTGCGCTACAATCCACACCGCAGCAGACGGTCACCACCGTCACGAAACCTGCATCGACAAAAACCACGACAACCGCAACGCCTACCAGCCCAACGGTGATCAAAATTGAATCCGCCGATCCACAGGTGGTTTACGTCCCTACGTATAACCCGAATACGGTTTATGGTAGCTGGCCTAACACCGCTTACCCGCCGGTCTATCTTCCGCCTTCACCCGGTGAGCAATTCACGGACAGTCTGGTTAAAGGATTAGGTTTTAGCCTCGGGGTCGCTACAACCTACGCCATTTTCAGCAATATTGACTGGGATGATGACGACTGGGATCACCATCATCACGATGATGACTGGGACAATCACGGCGGTTATAACCGCAACGGTGATAACAACATCAATATCAACGTGGATAATTTCAACAGAATCAGCGGGCAGCACCTGAACGGTAATAACCACACCTGGCAGCACAATCCTGCCTATCGTGAAGGCGTGCCTTACCCGAATAACCAGCTGGCTAACCGCTTCCACTCTATACATACAGCCACCGGGCTAAGCGCGACGCAGCAAAATCCAGTCAATCGCGACAGCCAGCGCCAGGCCGCTCTCAGCCAGATGGAAAAATCAACGGGTAAAACCCTCCCATACTCAGTACATACAGCCACGTGGGACGCACAACGTCTGGCCTCAACGCAACAGTTGAAGCAGATCTCGCAGCGAAATAACTATCGTGGATATGACACCAGGCCGCAGGCCGTAAAACGGACGAGCACGCCGCAGCGTGTACATCATCAGACTGACATGCACAGACAGGAGAAGCGGGTTTCACAGACGGTACAGCAGCCAGCCAGGCTGCATCGGGCCAATGCCCTGAGCGGCAACGACAGCCGCTCCGCCAACTGGCAAGCCCAGCAGCAGCGCGGGGCGCAAAGCCGGCAGCTCGCTACTCGTCAACATCAGCCGCGCCAGCTCACTGGTGAACGCGCTGAACGCCATGAATTCCGTCATCGTTAAGGGAGCCGACATGAAACGTCAATTACTCAGTGGAATGGTGTTGTTCATGGTCTCGGCGGCCGTCATGGCACAGCAATCGTTCAGTTCGCCAGAACAGGCGACCAGTGCGTTGGCAAGCGCCATCAGCGAGCAAAACGAAAGTGCGATGAACAATTTGCTCGGTGAAAACTGGCGCGATTTTCTGCCGCCCGAAGGCGTTGATCCTGATGCGGTCGATCGCTTCCTGCGCGACTGGAACGTTCATCATAAAACCGTCATCAGTGGCAACGTGGCGCACCTGGTGGTGGGCGATAACGGCTGGCAGCTACCGATCCCGGTGGTCAAAACGGCATCTGGCTGGCAGTTTGATATGCAGGAAGCCGCAGAAGAGATCCTGACCCGCGAAATCGGGCGCAACGAACTCGCAGCCATCGAAGCGCTTCACGCCTATGTTGATGCCCAGCAGAGCTATTTTGCGATGAACCAAAAGTACGCGCAGAAGATAGTCAGTTCTGAAGGTAAAAAGGATGGACTGTACTGGCCCGTCGCTCCCGGTGAAACGCCCAGCCCACTGGGTCCGGCGTTCAGTCCTCCACAGTCGGGGGCGGGTTACCATGGTTACCGATTCCGCATCCTGCCGGATAAAAATGGCTTTGCCATGGTCGCCTGGCCGGTGAACTACGGTCAGACGGGGGTAATGAGCTTTGTAATTAACCAGGATGACGCGGTTTATCAGGCAGATCTCGGCAACGATTCGGCGCAGAAAGCGCAGGCTCTTAGTGAATACCAGCCGGATAAGACCTGGCAGCCTGTCACACCCTGAACGCAGCGCATAAAAAAAGCGGCCTGAGGCCGCTTTTTTCATCTGAAGAAACTTATTTCTTCTTCGCTTTCGCGTTTGGCAGGTCAGTAATGCTACCTTCAAACACTTCTGCCGCCAGGCCCACGGACTCATGCAGAGTCGGGTGTGCGTGGATGGTCAGCGCGATGTCTTCTGCGTCGCAGCCCATTTCGATAGCCAGACCGATTTCACCCAGCAGCTCGCCGCCGTTGGTACCGACAATCGCACCACCGATGACGCGGTGAGTCTCTTTGTCGAAGATCAGTTTGGTCATACCGTCTGCGCAGTCGGACGCGATAGCACGGCCAGAAGCAGCCCACGGGAAGGTGGCAGTTTCGTAGCTGATGCCTTTCTCTTTCGCTTCTTTCTCAGTCAGACCAACCCATGCAACTTCTGGCTCGGTATACGCGATAGATGGGATCACTTTCGGATCGAAGTAGTGCTTCATGCCAGCGATAACTTCAGCGGCAACATGACCTTCGTGAACACCTTTGTGCGCCAGCATAGGCTGACCGACGATATCGCCAATAGCAAAGATGTGCGGCACGTTGGTACGCAGCTGTTTGTCAACGCGGATGAAGCCACGGTCGTCCACTTCCACGCCAGCTTTGCCCGCGTCGAGGTTTTTACCGTTCGGCACACGGCCAATAGCCACCAGCACGGCGTCGTAACGCTGTGGTTCGGATGGGGCTTTTTTGCCTTCCATGGAAACGTAAATACCGTCTTCTTTCGCTTCAACGGCAGTCACTTTGGTTTCCAGCATCAGGTTGAATTTCTTGCTGATGCGTTTGGTGAAGACTTTAACGATATCTTTGTCGGCTGCCGGGATAACCTGGTCGAACATTTCAACCACGTCGATCTCTGAACCCAGCGCATGGTACACAGTACCCATTTCCAGACCGATGATACCGCCGCCCATAACCAGCAGACGCTTAGGAACGGTTTTCAGCTCCAGCGCATCGGTGGAATCCCACACGCGTGGATCTTCATGTGGAATGAATGGCAGTTCGATTGGGCGAGAGCCTGCCGCGATGATCGCGTTGTCGAAGTTGATCACGGTTTTGCCGTTTTCGCCTTCCACTTCCAGGGTGTTCGCACCGGTGAATTTACCCAGACCGTTTACCACTTTCACTTTACGGCCTTTGGCCATACCCGCCAGACCGCCGGTCAGCTGAGTGATAACTTTCTCTTTCCAGGTACGAATTTTGTCGATATCGGTTTTCGGCTCGCCGAAGACGATACCGTGTTCAGCCAGCGCTTTGGCTTCTTCGATAACTTTCGCTACGTGCAGCAGCGCTTTAGAAGGGATACAGCCGACGTTCAGACAAACACCGCCGAGGGTGCTGTAACGTTCTACGATGACGGTTTCCAGACCTAAATCCGCGGCGCGAAATGCTGCGGAGTAACCTGCCGGGCCTGCCCCAAGTACTACGACCTGAGTTTTGATTTCTGTGCTCATCATGACCTCTTAATGTATACCCGTCGTCCACCGGGTCGTTCTATCCGCCCGTATTTTACAAAATTGTTAACAATTTTGAAACAACAAACGGCTCACGAATTATCGCTTTCACCAATAACCTCAAAAACCCCATGAGATTATCAGAAAAAAGCCGGCCGACTGGCCGGCTTTTCGATTACATCACCAGGCGGCGAATGTCGCTCAGGGTGTTGTTGATGATGGTGATGAAACGCGCACCATCAGCCCCGTCGATTACGCGGTGGTCGAAGGACAGAGAGATTGGCATCATCAGACGCGGCACGAACTCTTTGCCATTCCACACCGGCTCCATCGCGGACTTGGACACACCGAGGATAGCCACTTCCGGCGCGTTTACAATCGGCGCGAAGTGGGTGGTACCCAGGCCGCCGATGCTGGAGATAGTGAAGCAGCCGCCCTGCATTTCGCTGGCAGTCAGCTTACCATCACGCGCTTTTTTGGAGATGGTGGTCAGTTCACGGGACAGCTCGGTAATGCTCTTCTTGTTCACGTCTTTGAAGACCGGAACCACCAGACCATTTGGCGTATCAACCGCAACACCGATGTTGATGTATTTCTTCAGCGTCAGCTTCTGGCCGTCTTCGGACAGGGAGCTGTTGAAGCGTGGCATCTGCTCAAGGGCAGCGGCAACGGCCTTCATGATAAAGACCACTGGGGTGAACTTCACGTCCAGCTTACGCTTCTCAGCTTCGGCGTTCTGCTGTTTACGGAACGCTTCCAGATCGGTGATATCGGTCTTATCGAAGTGCGTAACGTGCGGGATCATCACCCAGTTACGGCTCAGGTTAGCACCAGAGATTTTCTGGATACGGCCCAGCTCCACTTCTTCGATTTCACCGAACTTACTGAAGTCCACTTTCGGCCATGGCAGCATGCCCGGGATACCGCCGCCAGCGGCTGCCGCAGGTGCAGCTTCGGCGCGTTTCACCGCGTCTTTCACGTAAGCCTGAACGTCTTCGCGCAGAATACGACCTTTACGGCCGGTGCCCTTCACTTTCGCCAGGTTCACACCGAATTCGCGCGCCAGGCGACGAATCAGCGGAGTCGCGTGGACGTAAGCGTCGTTTTCAGCGAACTCAGATTTTTCTGCTTTAGCAGCAGGGGCAGCAGCAGGTTTAGCAGCCTGAGCCGGTGCAGCAGCAGGTGCCGGAGCAGCCGCGGCAGCCGGAGCGGCGGCAGGCGCTGCGCCTTCCACTTCGAAGACCATGATCAGAGAGCCGGTAGACACTTTGTCGCCGGTGCTGATTTTGATCTCTTTAACGGTACCGGCGAACGGCGCAGGCACTTCCATAGAAGCTTTGTCGCCTTCAACGGTGATCAGTGACTGTTCAGCGGCAACTTTGTCGCCCACTTTCACCATCACTTCGGTCACTTCAACTTCGTCACCGCCAATATCCGGTACGTTAACGTCTTTCGCGCCGCCAGCAGCCGCTGGTGCAGCGGCCGGAGCCGGAGCAGCAGCCTGAGCAGGCGCAGCGGCAGGTGCTGCACCCGCCACTTCGAAGACCATGATCAGCGAGCCGGTAAACACTTTGTCACCGGTGTTGATCTTGATCTCTTTAACGGTACCGGCGAACGGTGCTGGCACTTCCATAGAGGCTTTGTCGCCTTCTACGGTGATCAGTGACTGCTCAGCCGCAACGGTGTCGCCCACTTTCACCAGGATTTCGGTAACTTCAACTTCGTCACCGCCGATATCAGGCACATTTACTTCTTTCGCTGCCGCGGCCGCTGCTGGAGCAGCAGCAGGAGCGGCTTCTTTCTTCTCTTCCTGCGCAGGTGCAGCAGCTGCTGCACCGTCGGCGGAATCGAAAATCATGATCAGTTTGCCAGTCTCGGTTTTATCGCCAACAGAGACTTTGATCTCTTTAACGATGCCAGCCTGAGGAGACGGGACTTCCATAGAGGCTTTGTCGCCTTCTACGGTGATCAGCGACTGTTCAGCTTCAACTTTGTCGCCTACTTTGACCAGGATCTCGGTGATTTCAACTTCATCAGCCCCGATGTCCGGTACATTGATTTCGATAGCCATTATTCTTTTACCTCTTACGCCAGACGCGGGTTAACTTTATCTGCATCGATGTTGAATTTGGTGATTGCGTCCGCAACCACTTTCTTATCGATTTCGCCACGTTTAGCCAGTTCGCCCAGTGCTGCTACTACCACGTAGGAAGCATCAACTTCGAAGTGGTGACGCAGGTTTTCGCGGCTGTCAGAACGACCGAAGCCGTCAGTACCCAGTACGCGATAATCATCAGCTGGAACGTAAGTACGAACCTGCTCAGCGAACAGTTTCATATAGTCAGTAGACGCCACCGCTGGCGCGTCGTTCATCACCTGAGCGATGTACGGAACGCGTGGGGTTTCCATTGGGTGCAGCATGTTCCAGCGCTCACAATCCTGGCCATCACGCGCCAGTTCAGTGAAGGAGGTCACAGAGTACACATCGGAACCCACACCGTAGTCTTTCGCCAGGATCTGCGCTGCTTCACGAACGTGACGCAGGATAGAACCGGAGCCCAGCAGCTGAACTTTACCTTTGCTACCTTCGATGGTTTCGAGTTTGTAGATACCTTTACGGATACCTTCCTCGGCACCTGCTGGCATTGCCGGCATGTGGTAGTTTTCGTTCAGGGTGGTGATGTAGTAGTAAACGTTCTCTTGCGCTTCACCGTACATGCGGTGCAGACCGTCATGCATGATGACTGCCACTTCGTACGCGTAAGACGGGTCGTAAGAGATACAGTTAGGGATAGTCAGAGACTGAATGTGGCTGTGACCATCTTCGTGCTGCAGACCTTCACCGTTCAGGGTCGTACGACCAGAAGTACCACCGATCAGGAAGCCGCGAGCCTGCTGGTCGCCTGCCTGCCAGCACAGATCACCGATACGCTGGAACCCGAACATGGAGTAGTAGATGTAGAACGGGATCATCGGCAGGTTGTTGGTGCTGTAAGAGGTCGCAGCAGCCAGCCAGGATGCGCCTGCACCCAGTTCGTTGATACCTTCCTGAAGGATCTGACCTTTCTCGTCTTCTTTGTAGTATGCAACCTGCTCACGGTCCTGCGGGGTGTACTGCTGGCCGTTCGGGCTGTAGATACCGATCTGACGGAACAGACCTTCCATACCGAAAGTACGCGCTTCGTCGGCGATGATTGGAACCAGACGATCTTTGATTGACTTGTTCTTCAGCATCACGTTCAGGGCACGAACGAAAGCGATAGTGGTAGAGATCTCTTTGTTCTGCTCTTCCAGCAGCTGAGAGAAGTCTTCCAGGGCTGGCAGTTCCAGCTTCTCGGTGAAGTTAGGCTGACGAGCAGGCAGGTAGCCTTTCAGCGCCTGACGACGTTCGTGCAGGTACTTGTGCTCTTCAGACCCTTCCGGGAAGGTGATGTAAGACAGGTTTTCTACCTGCTCATCGGTCACTGGAACGTTGAAACGGTCGCGGATATAACGCACGCCGTCCATGTTCATTTTCTTAACCTGGTGAGCGATGTTTTTACCTTCTGCGGTATCACCCATGCCGTAACCTTTGATGGTGTGGGCCAGGATCACAGTCGCTTTACCTTTGGTTTCCTGCGCTTTTTTCAGTGCAGCGTAAACTTTCTTCGGATCGTGACCACCGCGGTTCAGCGCCCAGATCTGCTCGTCAGTCCAGTCTGCAACCAGGGCTGCGGTTTCAGGATATTTGCCGAAGAAGTGCTCACGAACGTAGGCACCGTCTTTGGATTTGAAGGTCTGGTAGTCGCCGTCAACGGTTTCGTTCATCAGCTGGATCAGTTTACCGCTGGTGTCTTTACGCAGCAGCTCATCCCAACGACCGCCCCACATGACTTTGATCACGTTCCAGCCTGCACCCGCGAAGATGCCTTCCAGTTCGTTAATGATCTTGCCGTTACCGGTTACCGGACCATCCAGACGTTGCAGGTTACAGTTGATGATGAAGCACAGGTTGTCCAGCTTCTCACGGGTCGCGATGGTGATCGCGCCTTTAGATTCTGGCTCATCCATTTCACCGTCGCCCAGGAAGGCGTAAACGGTCTGCTCAGAGGTGTCTTTCAGACCACGGTGTTCCAGGTACTTCAGGAATTTAGCCTGATAGATTGCACCAATTGGACCCAGACCCATAGATACGGTCGGGAACTGCCAGAACTCAGGCATCAGTTTAGGGTGCGGATAAGAAGACAGACCCTTACCGTGAACTTCCTGACGGAAGTTGTTCATCTGCTCTTCAGTCAGACGACCTTCCAGGAAGGCACGTGCATAGATGCCCGGAGAGATGTGGCCCTGGAAGTACACCAGATCGCCGCCGTCTTTCTCGTTGGCTGCACGGAAGAAGTGGTTGAAGCACACTTCGTAAACGGTCGCAGAGGACTGGAAGGACGCCATGTGGCCACCCAGTTCCAGATCTTTCTTGGATGCGCGCAGAACGGTCATGATAGCGTTCCAGCGGATAGCAGAACGGATACGGCGTTCCAGATCCAGATTGCCCGGGTATTCCGGTTCGTCTTCGACGGCAATCGTGTTTACGTAGTTGCTAGCCCCTGCACCTGAAGCCACTTTCACGCCGCCTTTGCGCGCTTCTGAAAGCAGCTGATCAATCAGATACTGAGCACGCTCAACACCTTCTTCACGGATGACCGATTCGATCGCCTGTAGCCAGTCGCGAGTTTCGATCGGATCCACGTCATTTTGGAGACGTTCTGACATGGGGGTATTCCTTATCTATCTAATACGTTGATTTGTCTGGAACCTGTCCCATTGTGCTCTCGGTTAAGAACACAATAAGACAGGTTCTGCGTTTAGTTGCCGCGCTCTAAAAGTACCTGGCGCTTAATCCTTTCGTTGCTGTATGCGGCGCAATGAACGCTCGCGACGCGATTGTTCACGGCTGCGGTCCAGCAAGATTTCCTCAATGAAAGCCAGATGGCGGTGCGACGCTTCACGCGCCTGCTCCGGTTCCCCGGCCATTATCGCCTCGAATACTCGGGTGCGATGGTTGCTTACCAGCGGGAGCATCTCCCGACGGGCATACAACAATTCAAAATTCTGACGAACGTTCTGGGCCAGCATGGGCTCCATGCAGCGTAGCAGATGGAGGAGCACCACGTTGTGCGCTGCTTCGGTGACGGCAATTTGATACTGGACAACGGCGCTGGATTCGGCGTCTAAGTCGCCGGACTGCTGTGCCCGTTCAATGGCCTGATGCAGCTCGCGAATACGTACGCGGTCTTCATCAGTGCTGCGAAGGGCGGCGTAATAGGCCGCGATACCTTCCAGCGCGTGACGGGTCTCAAGCAGATCAAACTGGGATTCTGGGTGGTCAGAGAGAAGTTCTACCAGCGGGTCGCTGAAGCTCTGCCACAGGCTGTTTTGCACAAAGGTTCCGCCACCCTGACGACGGAGCAACAGGCCCTTTGCTTCGAGACGTTGAATCGCCTCACGCAGAGAGGGGCGTGAAACGTCGAACTGTTTTGCCAGCTCGCGTTCTGGCGGGAGTTTCTCGCCCGGGCGCAGTGTCCCTTCGAGAATCAAAAACTCCAGCTGCTGCTCAATCACATCGGAAAGTTTTGGTTGGCGAATTTTGCTGTAGGCCATATTCCCTGTCTTACGCCTTTTTGCCCGGAGTCAATTGGTCTTACCAATTTCATGTTCGTATCGCTAAAGTAACAAAGTATTCACCTTCTGTCCATATTGGTTTTGATTGAAATCAGGAAACCCGGCACATTTTAACAACCTTACAGAACTAACGTTTCAGGAATGTAACTTTGCACAAATGAAATGGTTACTCCCAAAGGGGCAGTTTTAACCATATTTAAACGAGGGCTTTTGCAATCTGAAGCGATTCAACAAGGCAAAATATGAAAATTCGTCCACTTATGACGCATTTCTATTCTATAGGTTGGGGTATGAGGGGTTAACATACCGATTTACAATTGGTTTCTTTTTATTCAAGTCGTCATCATCCCTTCATAAAGCAGGTGCATTCGCTGGCACTTACCACTATTCTGGCGCTAACGGAAGCCATCTCCGCTTTTTTCGGTATCATTAACCGTAAAGAAATAAATACAGAATATGGACTTTCATAATTACACACGCACAGCGTGAACATAACAACCACACACGAGGTTTCAAATGGAAGCTCAACAGCATGGCGATCAGCTAAAGCGCGGCCTTAAAAACCGCCATATTCAGCTCATCGCCCTGGGCGGTGCTATTGGTACTGGCCTGTTTCTGGGCAGTGCGTCCGTTATCCAGTCGGCCGGTCCGGGCATCATTCTGGGTTACGCGATTGCAGGTTTCATTGCGTTTTTGATTATGCGCCAGTTAGGGGAAATGGTCGTTGAGGAGCCGGTTGCAGGCTCTTTTAGCCACTTTGCCTATAAATACTGGGGCAGCTTTGCGGGCTTCGCCTCTGGATGGAACTACTGGGTTCTTTACGTGCTGGTTGCTATGGCGGAACTCACCGCCGTCGGTAAATACATTCAATTCTGGTACCCGGAGATCCCCACCTGGGCGTCTGCGGCAGTCTTCTTCGTGCTGATCAACGCCATTAACCTGACCAACGTGAAAGTGTTTGGGGAAATGGAGTTCTGGTTCGCCATTATCAAAGTAATTGCCGTTGTAGCGATGATCATTTTTGGCGGCTGGTTGCTCTTCAGCGGCAACGGTGGCCCGCAGGCAACCGTACGCAACCTCTGGGAACAGGGCGGGTTCCTGCCGCACGGCATGACCGGCCTGGTAATGATGATGGCGATCATTATGTTCTCCTTCGGCGGTCTGGAGCTGGTGGGCATCACCGCCGCGGAAGCCGACAACCCGGAGCAGAGCATCCCGAAAGCCACAAATCAGGTTATCTACCGTATTCTGATCTTCTACGTGGGCTCCCTGGCGGTCCTGCTCTCCCTGCTGCCATGGACACGCGTCACGGCGGATACCAGCCCGTTTGTGCTGATCTTCCACGAGCTGGGCGACACCTTCGTGGCGAACGCGCTTAACGTCGTAGTGCTGACCGCCGCGCTCTCTGTTTATAACAGCTGCGTTTACTGCAACAGCCGTATGCTGTTCGGCCTGGCGCAACAGGGCAACGCACCGAAAGCGCTGCTTACCGTTGATAAACGTGGCGTACCGGTTAACACCATTATCGTGTCGGCGGTCGTGACGGCGCTTTGCGTTCTGATTAACTACCTGGCACCGGAATCGGCCTTCGGCCTGCTGATGGCGTTGGTGGTTTCCGCGCTGGTGATCAACTGGGCGATGATTAGCCTCGCGCACATCAAGTTCCGCCGCGCCAAGCAGCAGCAGGGCGTAACCACGCGCTTCCCTGCCCTGCTCTATCCGCTGGGGAACTGGGTTTGCCTGCTGTTCATGGCGGCCGTGCTGGTCATCATGCTCATCACGCCAGGCATGGCGATTTCCGTCTACCTCATCCCGGTGTGGATTGCGATCCTCGGCGTGGGCTATATGGTGAAACAGAAAAACGCCAAAACGGTGAAAGCGCACTAAGTGTTTTCTCGCTGTACCCGCGGTTGCGGGTACAGCGTCTTGTTACCTTCCTCACAAATTCACGCCAACAGCAAAATCCTCCATATCACCGCCCTTATATTGCAACGCATATATCCGTTTGCCAGCGAATAATTCTCTCCATACCGAAACCCGGAGATCTGTCGATGGATAACAACAAACTGTCAGTAAAAGAAAAGATCGGCTATGGCATGGGTGACGCCGGATGCAACATTATCTTTGGCGCCATCATGTTATTTGTTAACTATTTTTATACGGATATTTTTGGTCTGGCGCCTGCGCTGGTTGGGGTACTGCTGCTGTCCGTTCGCGTGATTGACGCCGTAACGGACCCAATCATGGGCGCGATTGCCGACCGTACCCGCAGCAAATATGGCCGATTTCGTCCATGGCTACTGTGGATTGCCTTCCCCTATGCGCTGTTCAGCATCCTGATGTTCACCACCCCAGAGTGGAGCTATAACAGCAAAGTTATCTATGCATTTGTCACCTACTTCCTGCTGTCGCTGACCTATACCGCCATCAACATTCCGTACTGCTCGCTCGGTGGCGTGATCACCAACGACCCAAAAGAGCGCGTAGCCTGCCAGTCCTATCGTTTTGTTATGGTCGGTATCGCCACGCTGCTGCTGTCGCTTACGCTCCTGCCAATGGCTGACTGGTTCGGTGGGGATAACAAAGCCAAAGGCTACCAGATGGCGATGACCGTGCTGGCGCTGATTGGTACCTGCATGTTCCTGTTCTGCTTCGCCACGGTGCGCGAGCGCGTTCGCCCGGCTGTACAAACCCACGACGAACTGAAAAACGACCTGAAGGATGTGTGGAAGAATGACCAGTGGGTGCGCATTCTGCTTCTGACGCTCTGCAACGTCTGCCCGGGCTTTATCCGCATGGCGGCCACCATGTATTACGTCACCTGGGTAATGGGGCAAAGCACCCATTTCGCCACGCTGTTTATCAGCCTGGGCGTTGTCGGCATGATGTTCGGCAGTATGCTGGCGAAAGTGCTGACCGACCGCTGGTGCAAGCTGAAGGTCTTCTTCTGGACCAACATCGCGCTGGCGATTTTCTCCTGCGCCTTCTACTTCTTCGACCCGAAAGCGACGACAACCATTGTTGTGCTTTACGTCCTGCTGAATATCCTGCACCAGATCCCATCCCCTCTGCACTGGTCACTGATGGCCGACGTGGACGACTACGGTGAATGGAAAACCGGGAAACGTATCACCGGGATCAGCTTCTCCGGCAACATCTTCTTCCTGAAGCTGGGTCTGGCGATTGCCGGGGCGATGGTTGGCTTCCTGCTCTCCTGGTACGGTTATGACGCGGGCGCAAAAGCGCAGAGCGCGGATGCCATCAACGGCATTGTGCTGCTCTTTACCGTCATCCCTGGCATTGGATATTTAATTACCGCGGGCGTTGTACGTCTGCTGAAAGTGGACCGTGAGACCATGAAGCAAATCCAGTCCGATCTGGAGAAGCGTCGCACCAACTATCGTGAACTGAGCGACTATCAGGAATTTAAAGCCGCTGAGACTAAATAAGGAAAGCCGAATGCAAACCTGGCCAAACCCGTTTATTGAACAACGCGCCGACCCGTATATCCTGCGCCACGAAGGACAATATTACTTTATCGCCTCCGTGCCGGAGTATGACCGGCTGGCGATCCGCCGCGCGGACTCGCTGGAAGATTTAGGCAATGCCGAAGAGGTAGTTGTCTGGCGCAAGCCCGACACCGGCCCGATGAGCCAGCTGCTCTGGGCACCGGAACTGCATCATATCGACGGCAAGTGGTACATCTACTTTGCCGCCACACATACCCAGGCGCTCGACGAACTCGGGATGTTCCAGCATCGCATGTTCGCCATTGAATGCGCAGATCGCGATCCGCTCACCGGTACGTGGGTGGAAAAAGGGCAAATCAAAACCCCGTTTGACACCTTCGCGCTGGATGCCACTACCTTTGTGCATCAGGGCAAACGCTGGTATCTGTGGGCGCAAAAAGCCCCGGACATTTCCGGTAACTCCAATCTTTACCTGTGTGAAATGGAAAATCCGTGGACGCTGAAAGGCGAGCCGGTGATGCTCAGTAAACCGGAATATGACTGGGAGTGCCGCGGATTCTGGGTCAACGAAGGCCCGGCGGTGCTGTTCCATGGCGATAAGCTATTTATCAGCTATTCCGCCAGCGCCACCGACGAGAATTACTGCATGGGATTACTGTGGATAGACGTAGATGCCGATCCGCAAAACCCGGCTAACTGGCATAAATCCCCGCGCCCGGTGTTCGTCACCAGCTACGAAAACCGTCAGTATGGACCAGGCCATAACAGCTTTACGCAGACGCCGGAAGGCGACGATGTGCTGGTCTACCACGCGCGAAACTACACTGAAATTGAAGGCGATCCGCTTTACGATCCGAATCGCCACACTCGCCTGAAGCTCGTCCGCTGGGACGACAACGGGATGCCTGATTTCGGCATCCCGCCTGCGGATACGCTGTAACGGCTTCGGCGCGCTGGGTCAGACCAGCGTGCCGTAAATCGTCAGCAACGCCACAATCACCACCACCACAAACGACGTTTTTTTCGCCATCGAGACGGCAGCTTTAGGCGTTTCGACTTTGTTCGTGTGCGGCTCGCGAGCCAGCGAGAATTGAGCCAGTCGGGTTAAGACCTGATACTGCGCGGTATGGCGGTCTGCAAGGGAGGCAAACCACGCTGGCAACGCCTTTTCACCGTGACCGATGAGGGCATAGACCACGCCGACCAGTCGCACCGGAAGCCAGTCGAGCACGTGCAGAATGGCATCAATGCCGGACTGGAGACGTTCATGCGGCGTAAGGTAGCGGGCAAGCCAGGTCTGCCAGGCGCGCAGAAAAGCATAGCCCATCAGCAGTACTGGTCCCCATGGACCGCCCACCACAAACCAGAACAGCGGCGCCAGGTAGTAACGGAAGTTAATCCACAGCAGCGCGTTTTGTAGCTCGCGCAGAAATTCGCGTTCATCGCAGTCCGGCGGTACGCCGTGGATCATCGTCAGCTCGCTCGCCATCGCGCCGCGCGCGTGGACATCATCCCGGGAAGCAGCTTTCAGATACGCGTGATAGTGCAAACGCACCTTGCCCGCGCCAATACACAACACGCCCAGCAGTATCCATACCACCAGCAGCGGCACGTTGAAAAAGAGGCCGTAAAGTGAGCGTAGCAACAGGAACGTAATCACCATCACACCTGCCGTCATAAGCAGCGTGCGTAGCATGGAAAAATGCCTGATCCGGCGGAATAACACTTCCAGCCGATGATCCAGATGCCAGTGCTCGCCGAGCTTAAACAGGCGTTCGGCGATCATAACCAGCAGCATGGTAAACAACGTCATGTTATCTCCTTATCTGACGACGTGGTAAGCATGGCGTGAAACCGGGACCAGTCAAACGCCGGGCCGGGGTCGGTTTTTCTTTCGGGGGCGATGTCGCTGTGCCCCGTAATATTGTCTGCAATGGCGGGATAAAGCCCCACTAAAGTTTGCGTCACAGCAACCAGTTTCTGATATTGCGCATCGGTGTAAGGCGTGGTGTCCGTTCCTTCCAGTTCAATTCCAATGGAGAAATCATTGCACCGTTCGCGCCCCTGATACATCGACACGCCGGCATGCCAGGCTCGCTTATCAAAAGGAACATACTGAACCACTTCGCCATCACGGCGGATCAGGCAGTGCGCCGATACGCGCAAATGCGCAATCTCAGCAAAGTAAGGATGAGCATCTGGATCTATTGTTCCCGTGAATAACGCGTCGATCCACGGACCGCCAAACTCACCTGGCGGGAGACTTATGTTGTGAACCACCAGCAGTGTGGGCTTTTCATCCTCCGGGCGGCAATCGTGGTGCGGCGACGGTACATGTCGCGCGTCCACCAGCCATCCGTTTTCTAACAACATGCTGGAACTCCTTATCTATGGTGCTGTTACTCGGTTCAGAGTAGCATGTTTCAATATTATGATTCGTTACCAATTTGGAGTTTTATCATGCCGCCTCGCCGCTATAACCCCGACCACCGACGTGACGCGCTTCTGGAACGTATTAATAGTGATATCCCGGCAAGCGTTGCCCATGCCCTGAGAGAAGACCTCGGCGGTGACGTCAGCGCCGATAACGATATTACCGCCCAATTGTTGCCAAAAGAGACACGGTCGCACGCGGTAGTCATCACCCGCGAAGCGGGGGTTTTCTGCGGCAAACGCTGGGTTGAGGAGGTCTTTACCCAGCTGGCGGGCGACGAGGTGCAGGTAACATGGCACGTTGAGGACGGTGATGCGGTCACGGCAAATCAGCCACTGTTCGAGCTGGACGGCCCGTCCCGCGTCTTGCTGACCGGTGAACGCACCGCGCTCAATTTTGTGCAAACGCTCTCTGGCGTTGCCAGTGAAGTACGCCGCTACGTTGACCTGCTGGCAGGCACTCGCACGCAGCTGCTGGATACCCGTAAAACCCTGCCGGGCCTGCGTACCGCGCTGAAATACGCCGTGCTCTGCGGCGGCGGCGCCAACCATCGTCTGGGGCTATCCGATGCCTTCCTGATCAAAGAGAACCACATTATTGCCTCTGGCTCGGTACGTCAGGCCGTGGAAAAAGCCTTCTGGCTGCATCCGGATGTGCCGGTCGAAGTGGAAGTGGAAACGCTGGATGAGCTGGACGAGGCCATTAAAGCGGGGGCTGACATCATCATGCTCGATAACTTCGACACGGAGCAGATGCGTGAAGCGGTCAAACGCACAAACGGCCAGGCGCAACTTGAGGTGTCCGGCAACGTGACGTTCGACACCCTCCGCGAATTTGCTGAAACCGGCGTCGATTATATCTCCGTTGGCGCCCTGACCAAGCACGTACGTGCCCTGGACCTCTCGATGCGCTTCAAATAACTGATCTTCCCCTCTCCGCCCGGAGAGGGGAAATACGAAACCGCTCGCAATTACGCTGTCCTTCTCTGCAACACTGAATCATTTCCCTGAAAGCCCTTTCACGTTCGCGCTTTTGCCCCTCGTTTCTGCGCGCCGGTACTGCCACAGTAGCGCCACTTAACGTAAGGAGCAGATATGAACAGACAACAAGGATTTACCCTGATTGAGCTAATGGTGGTCATTGGCATTATTGCCATCCTGAGCGCGATTGGCATCCCGGCCTATCAGAACTACCTGCGAAAAGCAGCGCTCACCGATATGCTTCAAACGTTCATTCCCTACCGCACCGCTATTGAGCTTTGCGCCCTGGATCGTGGTGGTGTGGATCGCTGCGACGCAGGAACCAATGGCATCCCCTCCCCGACTACCACGCGTTACGTTTCAGCGATGAGCGTGGCGAAGGGGGTCGTATCGTTAACAGGGCAGGAAAGCCTTAACGGACTTGAAGTGCTCATGACACCGATCTGGAGCGACGGTAACGGTATGACGGGCTGGACGCGTGCCTGCAACATTGCGTCCGACACGGCGCTCAGACAAGCCTGTGAAGATGTTTTCCGCTTCGACAACAACTGACAGGAGTCGACAATGAATACCGAACAGCTTATGACGCTCTGTCAGCGCCATCACGCACTGCTACTTGCAAGCGACACCGAGATGATCAGCATTGCGGTGGTGGGTAATCCTGCCTCTGAGCTGATGGAAGCGTTACGCTTCGCCACACAGAAACGTATTGATATTGAGTGCTGGACGGCCGAACGGATGGAAAAACGGCTTCAGTCCCTCTCATCATCACACCTGCCGGGAATAGTGCCAAACTCAGCCGCTGACGTGCTCAGTACAACGTTGCAGCAGGCAGTGAACCAGCGGGCTTCTGACATCCATATTGAACCGACGGAACACGGCTACCAGATCCGTTTGCGAATCGACGGTGTTCTCTACCCGCAACCGCCGGTTTCCGCCGCCCTCGGTACGACGCTTGCCGCACGCCTGAAGGTGCTGGGCCAACTGGATATTGCGGAGCGCCGCCTGCCGCAGGACGGTCAGTTTACGGTGGAGCTAGCAAGCGTCCCCGTCTCTTTTCGTATCGCAACCCTTCCCTGTAGCGGTGGAGAAAAAATCGTGCTTCGTCTGCTTCACCAGGTGCAGCAGGCACTGGAGCTTGAACTGCTGGGGATGAGTGCAGACCAGCAGGCCCGTTTTGCCGGGGCGCTTAACAGCCCTCAGGGGTTGATTCTGGTCACCGGCCCGACCGGTAGCGGGAAAACGGTGACGCTGTACAGCGCGTTACAGGCGCGAAATACCCCTGACGTTAATATTTGCAGCGTGGAAGATCCCGTTGAAATCCCGCTTGCAGGCTTAAACCAGACGCAGATTAATCCGCGCGCGGGGCTGACCTTCCAGAGCGTGCTGCGTGCCCTGCTCAGGCAGGATCCTGACATCATTATGGTGGGTGAAATTCGTGACGGCGAAACGGCAGAAATTGCCATTAAGGCGGCGCAAACCGGGCATCTGGTGCTGTCCACCCTCCATACTAATTCGACGACTGAAACGCTGGTACGGCTGCAACAGATGGGCGTCGCGCGCTGGATGATCTCTTCGGCGCTCTCGATGGTGATTGCCCAGCGGCTGGTGCGTCGTTTATGCCCGTACTGCCGACAGGAAGCCAGCCGCCACACCGAATTACCTCGCACGCTGTGGCCCCGGCCGCTTCCTCGCTGGCAACCCACCGGTTGCGAGCGCTGCTACCACGGTTTTTATGGTCGCGTAGCCATTTTTGAAGTGCTCGTCATCGACGACACGCTGCGGCAGGCCATCGCCAGCGGAGCAAGCACGGAGGTGATTGGGTCCAGCGCACGTCAGGCGGGAATGACCTCTTTGTTTGAGCACGGCTGCATGGCCGTAGAGCAAGGGCTGACCACGCTCGAAGAGCTGTTGCGCGTCCTGGGAATGCCCGATGGCTGCTAATTCGCTCTGGCGCTGGCGTGCCCTGACCACCGAGGGGGAGGTGCAAACCGGCACCCTCTGGGCCATCGACCGTAACGCAGCTTACACGGCTCTGGTGCTTAAACAACTGCACCCGCTGGCGCTAAAACGCTGCCAGCAGCGACACCGATGGCAGGTGCAACACTGCTACGATATTTTTCGCCAGCTCGCCACGCTGCTACAGGCCGGACTCACGCTGTCCCAAAGCCTGCACATGCTGGCGGAACAGCATCCTTTGAAGCACTGGCAGGCGCTGCTGCACAGTCTTGCTGATGACCTGAGCGAAGGTTGCGCCCTGTCAGAGGCCATGAAGAAATGGCCAGAGGTGTTTAGCCCCCTTTATGTCTCGATGGTGGAGACGGGTGAGCTGACGGGTAAGCTCGAAGCCTGCTGCCGTCAGCTTGCGCTGCAGCAAAAATCCCAGCAGCAGCTCAGTGCAAAGGTGAAGAAAGCGCTGCGCTATCCGCTGATCATCCTGACGCTGGCCGTTTTCGTGGTGCTGGCGATGGTCACGCTGGTTTTGCCTGAGTTTGCTGCAATCTACAAAACATTCAACACCCCGCTCCCTTTGCTCACGCAGGCAGTCATTGGGCTGGCGGCCCTGGTTCAGGCGCATATCCTCACTCTTTTGGCCCTGCTCGTGGCAATGGTTGTCATCGCCTGTAAGCTGCGGCGGCATCCGCGCTGGCAGTACGTCCTGTTACATGTACCGGTGATGGGCACGCTGATGCGTGGGCAAAAACTGGGGCAAATTTTTACCGTGCTGTCATTAACCCAGCAGGCCGGGATTGCCTTTTTACAAGGACTGGAGAGTGTGGAGGAAACCGTTGAGAGTGGCTACTGGCAGGAGAAACTCCGTGAGATACGCAGCGATATCGAACAGGGGATGCCCGTGTGGTCCTCCTTCCAGAAGGCCTCTGTTTTTACACCACTGTGTATTCAGCTCATTCGCACCGGAGAAGTGTCGGGTTCACTGGATGTGATGCTGATGAATCTGGCCCGCCATCATACGGAACAGACATTCCAGCAGGCAGACAATCTGGCGGCGCTTCTTGAGCCTTTGCTACTGGTCGTGACAGGTCTGATTATTGGCACGCTGGTGGTGGCGATGTATCTGCCAATTTTCCATCTGGGGGATGCAATGAGCGCGGGGTAATGCTGGCGCACGGACGCGCGCCAGCCGTAGCCGTCAGAGGCTATTAAATACGCGGTTTTCCTGCTCCTGAACGCGGATAAACGTCGTGCGTTTCGTCAGCTCTTTCAGGCGGGAAGCCCCCACGTAGGTGCAGGCAGAACGCAGACCGCCGAGGATATCGCGCGCCGTGTTTTCGACCGGGCCACGCAGTGGCAGCTTAACGGTTTTGCCTTCCGCCGCACGGTATTTCGCGACACCACCCACGTGACGGGTCATCGCAGATTCAGAGCTCATTCCGTAGAACAGCATGAATTTCTCACCGTTCTCTTCCACCACGGTACCACCGCTCTCTTCGTGGCCGGCCAGCATGCCACCGAGCATCACGAAGTCCGCGCCGCCGCCGAAGGCTTTCGCCACATCGCCTGGCATGGTGCAGCCACCGTCGCTGATGATCTGGCCGCCCAGACCGTGCGCGGCGTCAGCGCATTCAATTACCGCAGACAGCTGCGGATAACCCACACCGGTTTTCACGCGCGTGGTGCAAACGGAGCCCGGGCCAATGCCCACTTTCACAATGTCGGCCCCGGAGAGGATCAGCTCTTCACACATTTCACCGGTCACCACGTTGCCCGCGATGATGGTTTTGGTTGGCCAGGCTTCACGCGCCTTGCTGACGAACTGGACGAAATGCTCGGAATAACCATTTGCCACGTCAATGCAGACAAAATTCAGCGCCGGATTGGCGTTCAGGATCTGTTTGGTTTTCTCGAAATCTGCATCAGACGTACCGGTCGAGACCATCACATGCTTCACAACGTCAGCCGAGGCGGAGGCGACAAACGCATTCCACTCCTCAGGGCTGTAGTGTTTATGTACCGCAGTAAGGATGTCGAATTGCGCCAGCGCGGTCGCCATCTCGAAGGTCCCGACGGTGTCCATGTTGGCCGCGATAATCGGCACGCCAGACCACGTCTGACCGGAATGCTTAAAGGTGAATTGACGTTCGAGTTCAACGTCTGAGCGACTTTTCAGTGTAGAGCGTTTAGGGCGGATAAGAACGTCTTTGAAACCTAACTTCAGATCTTCTTCAATACGCATGTGCGGATTCCTGGGGTTAGAGGCAAATATATTAAAAGCACAACTCCAGTGACGCTATCATACGCACTAATACCTGCTCCGCAAGACTGCGAAATTCTCTTTTTTTACGCTACAATTCTATAAATTTACCTGGTAAAAAGCGGGTAAAGAGAGCTAAACATTGGCTGTTGTAAGTTTGAATTTTAAGCAACTGATTTTAAAACTGAATAATTCCCAGGATCTGATTTAATGGGGTATATCGTCGCATTAACCGGCGGCATCGGTAGTGGTAAAAGCACCGTTGCGCACGCGTTTGCTCGTCTCGGCATCACGATTATCGACGCCGATATCATTGCCCGTCAGGTGGTAGAACCCAATACACCCGCCTTAAACGCCATCGAAGCGCATTTTGGTCGCCGTGTGATACAGGCTGACGGCACCCTGAATCGTCGGCAGCTGCGTGAGTGCATATTTTCCGATCCGGCGGAAAAAGCCTGGCTTAATGCCCTGCTCCACCCCATTATCCACCATGAAACTCAGCGTCAGATTGCCGCAGCCAGTTCGCCCTATGTGTTGTGGGTGATCCCGTTACTGGTGGAAAATCAGCTACAGAATAAGGCGGACAGAACGCTGGTGATTGACGTTTCCCGCGAAACGCAAATCCAGAGAACCATGGCGCGTGACCATGTTTCACGCGAGCATGCTGAACAAATTCTTGCCGCACAGGCCACGCGCGAAGCGCGCCTCGCCGTTGCGGATGATGTTATTGATAATAACGGCGCACCAGATGCCATTGCATCGGATGTTGCTCGTCTGCACGCGCAGTATCTGACCTTCGCCGCGCAGGCCGTTGCACAGGAAAAACCATAATGTCGACTCATATCCTTTTTGAGCATCCGCTTAACGAAAAAATGCGTACCTGGCTACGCATAGAATTTCTTATTCAACAACTTTCACAACATCTGCCCGTCAACGATCATGCCACCGCGCTGCATTTTTTCCGCAACGTGGGCGATCTGCTGGATGTGATTGAACGCGGCGATGTCCGCACTGAGCTGTTGAAAGAGCTGGAGCGCCAGCAGCGTAAATTACAGGCCTGGGCCGAAGTACCGGGCGTAGATAAAAGTCGAATTGACGCTTTACGCCAGCAGCTAAAAAACAGCAGCGCGACGCTGATGGCCGCGCCGCGCGTTGGACAATTTTTACGCGAGGACCGTCTGATTGCGCTGGTGCGTCAGCGTCTGAGCATACCGGGCGGTTGCTGTAGCTTTGACCTTCCAACGCTGCATATGTGGCTGCACATGCCGCAGGAACAGCGCGATCGCCAGGTAAACAGCTGGATGGGCAGTCTGGAGCCGATGAATCAAACGTTATCCCTGATCCTCGATCTTGTGCGTAACTCTGCCCCGTTCCGCAAGCAGACCAGTCTCAACGGTTTTTATCAGGATAACGGCGACGACGCCGATCTTCTGCGTTTGAATCTCTCTCTTGGCGAGCAGCTTTACCCGCAAATTTCCGGACATAAAAGCCGTTTCGCGATCCGCTTTATGCCGCTGGACAGTGAGCATGGCACCGTGCCGGAACGCCTCGATTTTGAACTGGCCTGTTGTTAAGGAGTGCCGATGTCTGACGTAACCACCGTAAACTGCCCAACCTGTGGGAAAACTGTCGTCTGGGGAGAAGTGAGTCCATTTCGCCCATTCTGCTGCAAACGCTGTCAACTTATAGACCTGGGCGAATGGGCGGCGGAAGAGAAACGCATTCCGAGCGAAGGCGATCTCTCGGATAGCGATGACTGGAGCGAAAACCAGCAGTAACATTTAAAGCCTGCTGGCGCTTCGCTTAGCAGGCCTACGGTTGTGCGACCAGCCGGAGGATCACAGGCTCATTGGCAGGCGGGAATTTTTCCGCATCGCTGGCCTGAAGCTCAATCCAGTTACCCGGCTGCCCCTCTTTTCCCCATGGCTCACCTTCCCAGTTTTCCACCAGCCAGAACCACAGCGTGATGTGCCTGTCCGGAAACTGGTACTCCAGCTTATCGAACAGCGTTGCGCCAAGCGGGGTGATCCCCACCTCTTCCTGAAGCTCACGCACCAGCGCCTGCTCCGGCGTTTCACCTGATTCGATTTTTCCGCCGGGGAATTCCCATTTGTTGGCCATATGCGCATCGGCGGCACGTTGGGTAATGAAGATCTGGTTTTGCGGGTTGCGAATGATCCCGACAGCAATTTGCAGTGTTTTCATCATGTCACTTCCATAAAAAAGGCGCAGATATCTGCGCCTTTTCGGTTTGTTATGTTCTTAGCTCAGGCGGCCATGGCACGCCTTGTATTTTTTGCCGGAACCACATGGGCACGGATCGTTACGACCGACTTTACGATCGCCCGTCTGCGCTGCGATTGCCGCTGCGGCTTCGCTCTCATCGGTCTGATGACTCAGCTGCTGCATCTGTGCCAGACGCTCAGCTTCTTCACGACGCTGCTGCTCCATCGCTTCCACTTCTTCCGGCATACGCACCTGAACTTTGCTCAGAGTGCTGATGACTTCATACTTCAGCGACTCCAGCATGGCAGCAAACATGGAGAAGGATTCACGCTTGTACTCCTGCTTCGGATCTTTCTGCGCATAACCACGCAGGTGGATACCCTGACGCAGGTAGTCCATCGCCGCCAGGTGCTCTTTCCACAGGGAGTCCAGGGTCTGCAACATTACGCCTTTCTCGAAGTGACGCATCATCTCAGCGCCAACCACTTCTTCCTTACGCTTATAGACGTCCAGCGCGGTTTCGTAGATACGCTCGCGCAGGGTCTCTTCGTGCAGCTCAGGCTCTTTGTCCAGCCACTCTTTGATTGGCAGTTCGAGGTCGAAGTCGTTTTTCAGACGTTCCTGCAGGCCTTCGATATCCCACATCTCTTCCAGAGACTGCGGTGGAATGTGCGCGTCGATAGTGGCTTTGAACACATCTTCGCGAATGCTGTTGATGGTTTCGCTCACGTCGGACACGTCCAGCAGTTCGTTACGCTGGGTATAGATTGCACGACGCTGGTCGTTGGCAACGTCATCATATTCCAGCAGTTGCTTACGAATGTCGAAGTTGCGGCTTTCTACTTTACGCTGGGCGTTGGCAATCGCTTTGGTAACCCACGGGTGCTCGATCGCTTCGCCTGGTTTCATGCCCAGTTTACGCATCATGCCGGACACACGGTCAGAGGCGAAAATACGCATCAGCGCATCTTCCATAGACAGATAGAAACGGGAAGAACCGGCATCACCCTGACGGCCCGCACGACCGCGCAGCTGGTTATCGATACGACGAGATTCATGACGCTCGGTACCAATGATGTGCAGACCACCGGATGCCAGCACCGCGTCGTGACGCACCTGCCAGTCGGCTTTTATCTGCGCGATTTGCTCCGGGGTTGGGTTTTCCAGCTCGGCCACTTCGGCCTGCCAGCTACCGCCGAGCATAATATCGGTACCACGACCTGCCATGTTGGTGGCGATGGTTACGGCAGCCGGGTAACCCGCCTGCGCAACGATATCTGCTTCTTTAGCGTGGAACTTGGCGTTCAGCACGTTGTGCTTGATGCCCGCCTTGGTCAGCTCGTTAGACACCACTTCAGATTTCTCGATGGAGATGGTCCCCACCAGAACCGGCTGGCCCTTCGCGGTACGATCGCGAATATCTTCGATGATCGCCTGGATTTTTTCCGCTTCGGTCATGTATACCAGGTCCGGCATATCCTTACGGATCATTGGACGGTTGGTTGGTACTACCACGGTATCCAGCTTATAGATGGAGCTAAACTCAAACGCTTCGGTATCTGCGGTACCGGTCATCCCCGCCAGCTTCTCGTACAGACGGAAGTAGTTCTGGAAGGTGATGGAGGCCAGCGTCTGGTTTTCGTTCTGAATATCCACGCCTTCTTTCGCTTCCACGGCCTGGTGCAGACCATCGGACCAGCGACGTCCCTGCATGGTACGACCGGTGTGTTCATCGACGATGATGACTTCACCGTCTTTAACGATGTAGTCAACGTCGCGGGTGAACAGGGCGTGCGCGCGCAGTGCAGCCGTTACGTGGTGCATCAGCATGATGTTGCTCGGGGAGTACAGAGACTCGCCCTCTTCCATAATGCCTTCAGCCACCAGCAGCTCTTCGATTTTCACCAGGCCGCGTTCGGTCAGGTTGACCTGACGCGCTTTTTCATCCACGGAGAAGTGACCTTCACCCTGGAAAGTATCGGAGTCTTCTTTCTCCTGACGCAGCAGGTGTGGAATGATTTTGTCGACTTTACGGTACATCTCGGAGCTGTCTTCGGCCGGGCCAGAGATGATCAGCGGGGTACGCGCTTCATCGATCAGAATGGAGTCAACCTCATCCACCAGCGCATAGTGCAGTTTACGCTGGACGCGCTCTTCAGGGCTGAACGCCATGTTGTCACGCAGGTAGTCGAAGCCGTATTCGTTGTTGGTGCCGTAAGTGATATCCGCGTTATACGCTTCACGCTTCGCAGGTGCCGGCAGGCCGGACATGTTAATGCCCACGGTCATGCCGAGGAATTCGAACAGTGGACGGTTATTTTCGGCGTCGCGCTGCGCCAGATAGTCGTTGACGGTAACAACGTGAACGCCCTTACCCGTCAGCGCATTCAGGTAAGCCGGCAGCGTTGCAGTCAGGGTTTTACCTTCACCGGTACGCATTTCCGCGATGCAGCGCTCGTTGAGCACCATCCCGCCCAGCAGCTGCACGTCGAAGTGACGCATGCCGAACACGCGTTTACTGGCCTCACGTACTACGGCAAAGGCTTCCGGGATCAGGCTTTCTAAGGTTTCGCCTTTCTCCAGACGCGCACGGAACTCCGCGGTTTTTGCTTTCAGTTCATCATCAGAGAGCTTCTCCATCGCCGGTTCCATACCGTTGATGACGTTCACAGCTTTGCGCATGCGGCGCAGGGTACGATCGTTACGACTACCAAAAACTTTGGTTAATAATTTGATTAGCATAATAAATTCTCAAACGCCCCAGTCGGGCAGATAAATTAAGGTATTGAAAAAGGGTTAATTTAGCTGAGGCGTTGAGGCCCGGCACGGATGCCGTGAACCTGGCTAATCCAGGTCGAAACAGAGAAGGATGCGGGGGAAACAAAAGCAGTTTGCGCCGTCTGACTCACGGTCACAGGCGGCTGGTTGTCCTGCGTCAGAAGCGCATTGAGCGTATCGAGCAGAGCAAGGTGCTGAGCCTGGACCGGCAGCGTTTCTTCAGCAACAGGCATCGTCTGCGGCGCCATCGCGAACGACAGATGGCGAATAACCGTGCGAATCGCGTGTTGCTGCCAGTAATCAACGGAGAAATTGGGACGACGGTTGGCTTCAAGCCATGCGAGATTAGTGAAGTTAACCCGCGTGGTGAGATCGTGTTTGGTCGTCGTGGAACGTGCTGGCGTTGCCGCGTCTGCGCTGTTGCTAAGCACAGGCAAGCCGAGACTCGCCGCGACCATCCCCAATAAGAGATGCGGCCAGAAGTAACGTCTGCCAAATTGTCGCCAGCGCGTCAGTATTCCGCTCACTTGCTCCACCACGTTCGCCCGCCAGTGCAGGCTGAGTTCAGTTATTCTTTTTTAGCGCCCAGATATTACCACTAAAGCCAATACACGACAGCAGGAATGACACCTTGCAGCAGGTAAAAACGGTCATTAATGCAGCGAACACACCGTTATTTGGCACCCAACACAGGCCAGGGGTGAGAGAGACAAATCCAGAAAGGGCAGAAATAAAAACGACTGGCTTCCCTGGTCGGAGAGAGTACCAGGTGAACCAGTCGCTTTTCTTACGAAACGGCTTTAACCGTTACGCCAGGACCATAGTCGGGGCTTTGAACGCCAGCGGCAGTTCAGCTTCGTCTTCGAAGGTCACATATTCCCAGGCTTCCTGTTTTGCCAGGACGGCCTGCAACAGTTTGTTGTTCAGTGCATGACCGGATTTAAACGCGGTAAAGGCACCAATGATGTTGTGACCACACATGAAGAGGTCGCCGATCGCGTCCAGCATTTTGTGACGAACAAATTCATCTTCAAAACGCAGACCGTCTTCGTTCAGTACGCGATAATCGTCAACAACGATGGCACAATCGAAGCTGCCGCCCAGGCACAGGCCGCGGGATTGCAGATATTCGATATCACGCATAAAGCCGAAGGTACGTGCTCGGCTGATCTGACGCATGAACGCATCCGCAGAGAAGTTCATCGCATAGCGCTGGGTGCTGGAGTCAATCGCCGGATGGTTAAAATCGATGGTGAAGTCCAACGAGAAACCATTGTACGGTTTGAATTCAGCCCATTTGTCGCCATCTTCGACGCGAACGGTCTCTTTAATGCGAACAAATTTCTTCGCGCAGTTCAGTTCTTCGATGCCGGCATCCAGCAACAAATAAACGAACGGAGCAGCACTCCCGTCCATGATCGGGATTTCTGGCGCATCGACTTCAACCATAATGTTGTCGATACCCAGACCCGCCAGGGCGGCGTTCAGGTGCTCTACGGTAGAAATCCGCACGTCATGCTCGTTCACCAGACAAGTACAGAGCATAGTATCACGCACAGATTTGGCATCGGCCGGAAAATCTACCGGTGGATTCAAGTCGGTGCGACGATAGATGACCCCGGTATTGGCCGGCGCAGGGCGTAACGTCAGTGTGACTTTCTTGCCGGTATGTAAACCGACACCCGTCGCCTGAACGATACGTTTAAGTGTCCTTTGTTTGATCATCGTATAATCTCGCCAAATTAACTATCCAACCGAGAGTGTATATCACTAACGGTGGGCCAGTTTAGCACAAAGAGCGCAAATCCCCAAATTCCAGCCAATTCTTAGTCAGCTTGCTTACGCAGGAACGCCGGGATATCCAGATAATCTGGCTCTTTTGCCGTTTGTGGAGTCGGGTCGTTCACCACTTTCGCAGCCGGTTTTTGCTCCTGAGTCAGAGGCGACATACCGTGCTGCTGGTAACGATCCATCACCGGCTGCTGAGTCTGTTTGTTGGTCACGAGGGTGATCTCAGGACGCTTGTCCATACCGATACCGGTGGCCACAACAGTCACACGCAGTTCGTCGTTCATTTCCGGGTCAAGGGACGTACCGATAACAACGGTCGCGTTGTCAGAGGCGAATGCACGGATGGTGTTACCCACGGTTTCGAACTCATCCAGACGCAGGTCAAAGCCAGCGGTAATGTTGACCAGCACGCCGCGCGCGCCAGACAGATCGATATCTTCCAGCAGTGGAGAAGAGATCGCCATTTCAGCGGCTTCTTCCGCACGGTCTTCACCGCTCGCCACGCCAGAGCCCATCATCGCGTAGCCCATCTCGGACATCACGGTGCGAACGTCTGCAAAGTCAACGTTCATCAGGCCAGGACGGGTAATCAGTTCAGCAATACCCTGAACCGCGCCTTTCAGCACGTCGTTTGCCGCGCCAAAGGCGTCCAGCAGAGAGATACCGCGACCCAGCACTTTCAGCAGCTTGTCGTTCGGGATGGTAATCAGAGAGTCCACGTGCTTGGACAGCTCGGTGATACCCTGCTCCGCGAAAGCCATACGCTTCTTACCTTCGAAGTTGAAAGGCTTGGTCACGACAGCAACGGTCAGAATACCTAAATCTTTAGCGACTTCCGCTACAACGGGTGCTGCACCGGTACCTGTACCGCCGCCCATACCCGCTGCGATGAAGACCATGTCTGCACCGTCCAGTGCAGCGCGCAGCGCTTCACGATCTTCTTCAGCCGCGTTGCGGCCCACTTCCGGGTTAGCCCCTGCTCCCAGACCTTTGGTGATGCCACCACCGATCTGAATCGTCTGGCCAACAGCCGTTTTACGCAGCGCCTGCGCATCGGTGTTCACCGCGAAGAATTCAACACCTTCGATGCGCTCGCGCACCATGTGCTCTACGGCGTTACCGCCGCCGCCACCGACGCCGATGACTTTAATCACCGCGTCGTTGGTTAATTCCATAGGTTCAAACATAATCTCTCTCTCCGTTGTGCCTGTCGCCCGAGACCGCTAATTCTCTCCGGTCTCTTAAAAAATTAAAATTCTTTTCGCAACCAGGTGTTAAGTCGTTTGACCCACGACCCCACCGAGACGCGTTTTTCCACCTCTGCCTCACCACTTAAATGGGATTCTTTCCCGTAGTGCAGCAGGCCCACCGCCGTTGAATAGTACGGCTCCTGAGCATAATCCGTTAAACCGGTGATATTCAGCGGCGCACCAATACGCACCTGCGTATGGAACACGCGCTGAGCGCAGGCCGCAAGACCTTCAATTTGCGCTGCCCCGCCGGTTAATACAATCCCCGCTGCGAGATGATGTTTCACACCCTGCTGGCGAAGCTGTTCCTGTAACTGCAAAATCTCTTCGTTGACCAGGTTGAGCAGCTCGGTATAACGCGGCTCAATTACCTCTGCCAGCGTCTGGCGTTGCAGGCTGCGCGGCGGTCGACCGCCTACGCTCGGCACTTCAACGCTCTCGTCTTTGCCGACGATAGAGCCCAGCGCGCAACCGTGGCGCACTTTAATCGCCTCTGCATCGCTCGGTGGCGTACCAAAGGCGTAAGCGATATCGCTGGTCACCACATTCCCGGCGTACGGGATCACTTTGGTGTGGCGCAACGCACCGCCGGTATAGACAGCCATGTCCATTGTACCACCACCAATATCGACCACACAGACGCCCAGTTCACGTTCGTCTTCGGTCAGCACGGAATAGCTCGCGGCAAGTCCGGCGAAAATTAGTTGGTCAACTTTCAGGCCACAACGTTCAACGGCTTTTACAATGTTCTTCGCCATATCGTTGTGACATGTGATCAGGTGCACTTTTGCCTGCATACGTACGCCCGACAGACCGACCGGATTCTTGATACCTTCCTGGTAGTCGATCGCGTATTCTTGCGGGATCACATGCAGCACACGGTGCTCGTCGCGAACACGCACGGATTTCGCCGTGTGGACAACGTTCTCAACGTCTTCCTGCGTCACTTCTTCTTCAGAAATCGGCACCATACCGATTTCATTCTGGCAGCTGATGTGCTTACCAGAAAGAGCCAGATAGACAGAGGAAATCTGGCAATCTGCCATCAATTCAGCCTGGTCGATGGCGCGCTGAACGCATTTCACCACCGACTCAAGGTCGTTTACCCCACCTTTATCCATACCACGGGAAGGGCAGCTGCCCACGCCAATGATATTGACCATACCGTCGGGCAGAACTTCCCCTACCAAAGCGGCAACCTTCGCGGTGCCAATCTCCAGTCCTACTACCAATTTTCTGTCCGTCGACTTGATCATTGTTGTTCTGCCTGTACCTGTGCCTGATTTTGTTGCTGATTAGGTTCCTCGACCGGAGCCGGCTCCCAACCGACTGCTGCGCCTGAGTCATAGCGCAAATCAACGTAGCTTATCCGTTTGCCATCCGTCTGCGCCTGCTGCTGTAAAACCGGGTAAAGTTCTACAAAACGCGCCAGACGTTTCATTGTGTCGCCGCGGCCAAGATTGAGCTTAATGCCATTCGTTAAGGTCAGCTGCCAGGAACGGCGCGCCGTCATCGCAGCATCTTTTAACGTAAAGCGATCCTTAGCCAGCACCTGCCCCATCTCACGAAAACCCTGCAATACTTCGTTTTCGCTGCCTTCCGGGCCATACAACATCGGTAAATTCTGCTTGTTGACACGATCGCTCGGGACGCTGAACGAATTTCCGTCTACGTCAACCATATGCTGATCATTCCAACGCGCAATCGGCACATATTCAACCAGATGAATCTTCAATTCATCAGGCCATTGCTTTCTGACACTCGCCTGTTTTATCCACGGCAGACGTTCAATCTGGCTCTGGATAATGTTGACGTCCTGCGTCATAAAGGTGCCAGGCGACCCCAGCGCCAGAATTGACTGGCGAATGTCATCGTTACGCGTGTAGTGACGCTCTCCGGTCACTACCAGCTTCGACAGCGGCAACCGCTGTGCGTCTTCCATCCAGCCCAGCACCATCCAGCCGCTGATAAACACGGTGCACAGCACCCCGAGCAGGAAGATAATCCCTGCAAGACGCGTTCCATTACTCCGGCGCGAAGAAGAATATTCTTCTTCGTCATCGCGGTTGCGCGTGTTCAACGCAGCCTGAGACATATCAGCCCGCCTGGTCCAAAATACGTACGACTAATTGCGAGAAGCTCATTCCCGCCTGACGCGCCGCCATCGGCACAAGGCTATGGCTGGTCATACCCGGAGACGTGTTTGCTTCCAGCAGATAAAATTGCCCATCACCGTCAAGCATCACATCAATTCGTCCCCAGCCTCGGCATCCCAAAACATTCCAGGCTTTAAGCACCAGAGACTGTAATTCCGCTTCACGTTGTGCTTCAAGGCCAGCTGGGCAGAAATATTGCGTCTCATCAGAGAGATACTTCGCCTCATAATCATAGAAGACTCCGGCGGGTTGGATGCGTATTGACGGTAAAATTTCTTCACCAAGCATCGCGACGGTAAATTCCGGCCCGCTAAGCCATTTTTCAATCAGAACTTCTTCATCATGTTGAAATGCCAGAGCTAAAGCGTCAGCCAAATCTACAGCTTTATCAACTTTGGACATTCCCACGCTCGACCCTTCACGGCTAGGCTTCACAATAACCGGTAAGCCCAGTGACGCAATGCGTGTATTAACGCTGTCCGACAAGCCCAATTCAAATTCACGGCGCGTCAGTGCAACCCATGGCGCAACGGGCAGACCCGCCCCCTGCCACAGCAGTTTGCTGCGCAGTTTATCCATGGAGATAGCGGATGCCATCACGCCACTGCCGGTGTACGGCATACCGATCAGCTCCAGCAGCCCCTGCAACGTGCCGTCTTCACCGCCGCGGCCATGCAACGCGATAAAGGCTTTATCGAAGCCCATCGCTTTCAGCTGCGTAACGTCCACCTCTTTCGGATCAACCGGATGCGCGTCCACGCCACCTTCACGCAGGCCCGCCAGCACGGCAGCGCCCGAATTCAGAGAAACCTCGCGTTCGGCGGAAGTGCCGCCAAACAGGACAGCAATCTTATCAGCCATGACGCTCGTCCTCCTGAGTTTGCGGCTTCAGTTTGATTTCAGCTAAGGTACGGGCGATTTTGCCGATATTTCCCGCACCCTGAATCAGGATCAGATCGTTACCCGTCAGGACCGGGGCAAGCATTTCAGCTACCTGCACCGGGTCGGGGACCAGGATAGGGTCCACTTTACCGCGTCCGCGGATGGTACGACATAAAGACCGACTGTCCGCGCCCGGAATCGGCGCTTCACCCGCGGCATAAACATCCAGCATCAGCAGGGTATCGACCTGCGAAAGGACGTTGGCAAAATCGTCATACAGATCGCGGGTACGTGTGTAACGGTGCGGCTGGAAGATCATGACCAGATTCTTTTCCGGCCAACCCGCGCGTGCCGCTTTGATGGTAGCGTCCACCTCCGTCGGATGGTGACCGTAGTCATCGACCAGCATCGCAGAACCTGGCTTACCGTTTACTGGCTCCAGTGGGAACTCACCCAGGAAGTCGAAGCGACGGCCCGTTCCCTGGAAGCTTTCCAGCGCGCGCAGGATCGCCTCATCATCAATGCCTTCTTCCGCTGCAACAGCCACCGCCGCCGCCGCATTCAGGGCATTGTGACGTCCCGGCGCGTTCAGGGTGACATGCAGGAGCTCTTTATCCTGGCGTGCCAGGGTGAAATGTCCCTGCGCACCAATCTGCTTATAATCTTCCACGCGTACATCAGCGTCTTCGCTGAAACCGTAGGTGGTAATTTGACGCCCGACGCGCGGCAGCAGCTCGCGGATCACCGGGTCGTCCACGCACATCACCGCACGGCCATAGAACGGCAGGTTGTGCAGGAAGTTAATAAAGGTCTGCTTTAAGTTCTCGAAGTCGCCCTGGTAGGTATCCATATGGTCAGCTTCGATATTGGTGACGATAGCCACCATCGGCTGCAAATGCAGGAACGACGCGTCGCTTTCATCCGCTTCCGCAATCAGATAACGGCTGTGGCCCAGACGCGCATGCACGCCAGCGGCTTTCACCAGACCACCGTTAACGAACGTTGGGTCGAGACCCGCTTCCGCATAAATGCTGGAGACCATCGCTGTTGTTGTGGTTTTACCGTGCGTACCGGCCACCGCAATGCCGTGACGGAAACGCATCAGTTCCGCCAGCATTTCCGCGCGACGGATCACCGGAATGCGCGCCTCATGCGCCGCAACGATTTCCGGGTTATCCGCGGAGATCGCGCTGGACACTACAACCACGCTCGCATCGCTCACGTTTTCCGGGCGATGATTGAAATAGATAGTCGCCCCCAGCGACGCCAGCTGCTGCGTAACAGGGTTTGGCGCCAGGTCAGACCCGCTGATCTGATAGCCTTCGTTAGCTAACACTTCGGCAATACCGCCCATGCCAGCACCACCGATGCCGACAAAGTGAATGTGCCGGACGCGACGCATCTCGGGCACGATAGAACGCAGTTTTGCCAGTTGTTGTGTATTCATTCTCTAAACGCCATCGACTACTTCAAAAAAATCGTGCAGCGCAACACGCGCTGCGAGAATTATGCCTGGGCTGCCAGGCTCACTTCTTTTGCCACCCGTTCCGTTGCATCCGGGATAGCGGTCGCGCGTGCGCGTTGCGCCATCTCCAGTAATACATCCCGGTTCCAGCCCGCCAGGGTAGTGGCGACCGCATCAGCGGTAAATTGTGGCTGCTCAAAAATTTTTGCGGCACCCGCTTTCTCAAGCGGCAGCGCATTCCAGTACTGCTGTCGGTCTTTGTGCTGGAACGGCACAAAAAGCGCTGGCAAACCGGCGGCGGCGATTTCGCTCACCGTCAGCGCGCCCGAGCGACAGACCACGACATCGGCCCAGGCATAGGCTGCGGCCATATCATCAATAAATTCAGTCACTTTATGCTGCGGCTGACCTTCCTGCGCGTAAGCCTGCTCAACGCTCTGCTGAGCGCCCTTCCCGCTCTGGTGCCAGATGGTCACCGCATCACCCAGTTTTGCCGCAACCTGTGGCATCGTCTGGTTTAAAATACGTGCGCCCTGTGAACCGCCGACAACCAGCACGCGCACCGGCCCTTCGCGACCCGCCAGACGCGTATCTGGCAGCGGCAGCGCCAGCACGTCCACACGCACCGGGTTCCCTACGACATCCGCTTTCGGGAATGCCCCGGGGAAGGCCTGCATAACTTTGGTGGCGATTTTTGCCAGCCATTTGTTGGTCAACCCGGCAATACCGTTCTGCTCATGCAGAACAACAGGGATGCCCAGTGACCACGCCGCCAGTCCTCCCGGACCGGAAACGTAGCCGCCCATGCCCAGAACGACGTCAGGCTTAAAGCGCTTCATAATGTCGCGCGCCTGACGCCAGGCATTGAAAATGCGCACCGGCGCCAGCAGCAGCGCCTTGATCCCTTTGCCACGAAGGCCAGAAATACGAATAAAGTCGATCTCGATACCGTGTTTAGGTACAAGGTCGGCTTCCATGCGGTCTGCGGTTCCCAGCCAGCGTACCTGCCAGCCCTGTTCCATTAAATGGTGCGCAACCGCCAGTCCCGGGAACACGTGTCCGCCGGTCCCGCCTGCCATCACCATTAACCGCTTCGGTTGATTCATCGTGAACCTCGTGTAAACGCCTGAGCTTTCTCCAGACGCGTTTCATAATCTATGCGTAACAAAAACATGATGGCCGTCGACATGATCAACAGACTCGAACCACCATAACTGATCAACGGCAACGTCAGACCTTTGGTCGGCAGCATACCCGCTGCGGCCCCAACGTTTACCAGTGCCTGGAAGCTAAACCAGATACCAATTGAGCAGGCCAGGAAACCGGAGAAGCGGTGATCGATCTCCAGCGCTTTACGGCCTATCGACATGGCGCGGAAAGCGACGAAGAATACCATTAATAGAGCCAATACCACACCGATATAACCCAGTTCTTCCCCAATAATGGAGAAGATGAAGTCGGTATGCGCCTCCGGTAAATACTCCAGTTTTTGCACCGAGTTGCCCAGGCCTTGGCCCCAGACTTCGCCGCGGCCAAACGCCATCAGCGACTGTGTCAGCTGATAACCGCTGCCGAACGGATCTTCCCATGGGTTCCAGAACGAGGTCACACGGCGGATACGGTATGGTTCGGCGAGGATCAGCAGCACCACTGCCGAAATCCCCATCCCGATGATGGCAATGAACTGCCACAGTTTTGCTCCCGCCAGGAACAGCATCGCCAGCGTAGTGACAAACAGTACGACTACCGTACCGAGGTCGGGCTGCGCCAGCAGCAGGATCGCAAGCACCAGAATCACGCCCATCGGTTTTAAGAAGCCGCGCAGGTTGTTACGAACTTCGTCGACTTTACGCACCAGGTAGTTTGCCAGGTAGCAGAACAACGAAAGCTTGGTGAACTCTGCAGGCTGAATACGCAGCGGACCAAAGGCGATCCAGCGTGATGCCCCGTTAACGGAGCTCCCGACGACCAGAACGATCAACAGCATGATGATTGAGGCGATAAGCATGGCCGTACTGTGCCGCTGCCAGAACGACATCGGCAGGCGTAAGGTGATCATTGCCAGGCAGAACGCGAGAATGATGTACAGCCCGTCACGCTTGGCAAACAGGAACGGATCGTTTGCCAGACGCTGTCCGACAGGCATCGACGCCGAGGTGACCATAATAAAGCCGGTCGCTGCCAGCCCCAGCGTGAGCCAGAACAGCGTGCGGTCGTACATAATCAGGCTGTCGGAATCTTTATCCCGTGAAGCCATCACCCAGCCTTTCAGCGCCGTAAACAGCCATACCAGGATACCAAACCCTGGCAGACGCGGCATTTTCAGGCGAGGGAGAGATAAACGCATCAGCCTAACTCCTTCGCCAGGCGGGTAAAGACATCGCCCCGCTGTTCGAAATTCTTAAATTGATCGAGGCTGGCACAGGCTGGCGAGAGCAGCACCATATCGCCGGGCTTCACGCGGGGGGCGATAAGGCGCATCGCCTGTTCCATGGTCTCGGTTTGTTCGGCGACCTCAGGACGCAACGCCGCAAGCTCGCTGCCATCGCGGCCAAAGCAATAAAGGCGCACGTTATCACCGTTGAGGTACTGCTTCAGCGAGGAGAAATCGGCTGATTTACCGTCGCCGCCCAGCAGCAGATGCAGTGTGCCTTCAACGTGCAGACCGTTCAATGCCGCCTCGGTGCTACCCACATTGGTCGCTTTGGAATCGTTAATCCAGCGTACGCCGTTGTGTTCCAGCGCCAGCTGAAAACGGTGAGCCAGGCCGGTAAAGGTGGTCAGCGCCTTCAGGCTTGAAGATCGCGGCAGGCCAACGGCATCCGCTAGCGCCAGCGCCGCCAGCGCGTTGGTGTAGTTATGCTGGCCGGAGAGCATCATCTCTTTCACGTTCAGCACCTTCTCACCTTTCACCCGCAGCCAGGTTTCGCCCTGCTGGCGGTTAAGGTGATAGTCACCCATGTTAATACCGAAGCTAATGCAGCGATCGTCTGCGCCACGCACCGGCATGGTGAGTGCATCATCGGCATTCACCACGCAGACTTTGGCATTTTCATAGACACGCAGCTTGGCCGCGCGGTACTGCTGCAAGCCGAACGGGTATCTGTCCATATGATCTTCGGTGACATTAAGGATCGTCGCTGCCGCCGCATGCAGGCTTGAAGTGGTTTCCAGCTGGAAGCTGGAAAGCTCAAGTACAAACAGCTCACACCCTTTATCGAGCAGCATCAACGCGGGTAGGCCAATGTTACCGCCCACGCCGACATTTTTGCCCGCCGCTTTCGCCATCTCACCCACCAGGGTGGTGACGGTGCTTTTACCGTTTGAACCGGTAATGGCAACGATCGGGGCCTGCGCCTCCCGGCAGAACAGTTCGATATCGCCAACAATCTCAACGCCTGCATCCGCCGCGGCACTCAGCGAAGGATGCGCCAGCGCCATGCCCGGGCTGGCAACAATCAGATCGGCGACCAGCAGCCACTCATCATTCAGACCCCCCAGGTGGCGTTCAACCTGCTCCGGCAGCTTGTCCAGACCCGGCGGAGAGACGCGCGTATCCATCACGCGCGGCGTCACGCCACGCGCAAGGAAAAAGTCCACGCAGGAGAGGCCGGTAAGGCCCAACCCGATGATAACGACTTTTTTGCCCTGGTAATCTGCCATGATTAACGTACCTTCAGCGTTGCCAGGCCAATCAGCACCAGCATCAGCGAAATAATCCAGAAGCGCACAATGACGCGCGGCTCCGGCCAGCCTTTCAGTTCATAGTGGTGGTGAATCGGTGCCATACGGAAGATGCGCTGACCGCGCAGCTTGAAGGAACCGACCTGCAAAATCACCGACAGGGTCTCAACCACAAACACACCGCCCATAATCACCAGCAGGAACTCCTGACGCAGCAGCACGGCGATAATGCCCAGCGCGCCGCCCAGCGCCAGTGAACCGACGTCGCCCATAAAGACCTGCGCCGGATAGGTGTTGAACCACAGGAAGCCCAGCCCCGCGCCGACAATCGCCGTACAGACGATCACCAGCTCACCAGCGTGTCGCAGGTACGGGATGTGCAGGTAGTTTGCAAAGTTCATGTTACCGGTCGCCCACGCCACCAGCGCGAAACCGCCCGCGACAAACACGGTTGGCATGATGGCCAGGCCGTCCAGACCATCGGTCAGGTTGACGGCGTTGCCGGTGCCGACGATCACAAAGTAAGCCAGCAGAATGTAGAACAGCCCCAGCTGCGGCATCACGTCTTTGAAGAACGGCACCACCAGCTCGGTGGCCGGGGTGTCTTTTCCTGCCAGGTAAAGCGCGAAGGCCACACCCAGCGCAATTACCGACATCCAGAAATACTTCCAGCGCGCGATCAAACCTTTGGTGTCTTTGCGCACGACTTTGCGGTAGTCATCAACAAAACCGATGATCCCGTAGCCAACCAGAACGGTCAGCACGCACCAGACGTAGGGGTTAGACGGATAAGCCCACAGCAGAACGGACACCACAATCGCGGTCAGGATCATGATCCCGCCCATGGTCGGCGTACCGCGCTTGCTGAAGTGTGATTCCGGACCATCGTTGCGTACAACCTGGCCGAAAGAGAGTTTTTGCAGACGGGCAATCATGCGCGGGCCCATCCACAACGAGATGAACAGCGCAGTCAGCAGGCTGACGATGGCGCGAAACGTCAGATAGGAAAAGACGTTAAAGCCTGAATAATATTTGACCAAATGTTCGGCCAGCCAAACTAACATGTCCCGTTCTCCTGTAATGCGTGCACAACCTCTTCCATGGCGGCACTACGTGAACCTTTAACTAAAACAGTCACAATCTGTTTTTCTGTAATCAATGCCTTCAGGCGTTCGATCAGTGCAGATTTATCGGCAAAATGTTCGCCAACTTCACTGGCATCGGAAATGGCCTTGCTCAGCGTGCCTGCGCTCAGTACGCGGTCAAGCCCGGCAGCTTTCGCCGCTTCGCCAACCTGTACGTGGCAGGCTTCGCTTTCATCACCCAGCTCGGCCATATCGCCCACAACCATCACGCGATAGCCCGGCATCTCAGACAAGACCTGCACGGCCGCCGTCATGGAGCCGACGTTAGCGTTGTAGGAGTCATCCAGCAGGAGTTTGTTTTCAGCCAGCTGGATCGGGAACAGACGCCCCGGCACGGCTTTTAAATTTGCCAGACCAGTTTTTATCGCAGCATGTGAAGCCCCTACCGCCATTGAGAGCGCTGCCGCAGCAAGCGCATTGGCGATGTTATGACGACCCGGCAACGGCAGCAGCACGTCGATGTCGCCCGTTGGGGTCAGGAGGGTGAACTCGGTGCCGTGTGACGTCACATGAATGTTGGTCGCCGAAAAATCACTGTTTGCCGCATTCGGGGAGAAGCGCCAGGTTTTGCGTGAACCAATGATGCTCTGCCAGTTCAGCCAGTCATTGTTATCGGCATTCATAATGGCGATGCCGTCATCCGGCAGGCCGGTATAAATTTCACCTTTCGCTTTCGCCACACCGGCCAGCGAACCAAAACCTTCAAGATGTGCCGCCGCCAGGTTATTCACCAGCGCCGCTTCCGGACGCGTCAGGCTCACGGTCCAAGCGATTTCGCCCTGATGGTTAGCCCCTAACTCAATCACCGCATATTCATGCTCGTGGGTCAGGCGCAGCAGCGTCATCGGTACACCGACGTCATTATTAAGGTTGCCCGCCGTATAAAGCGTGTTTCCGCACTGGCTAAGGATCGCCGCCGTCATCTCTTTAACGGAGGTTTTGCCCGACGAGCCCGTCAGCGCCACGACGCGTGTTGGCACCTGCTGGCGAACCCATGCCGCCAGCTCACCAAACGCCAGGCGCGTATCTTTCACCACAATCTGCGGCAAATCGATATCGAGCTTACGGTTGACCAGCAGCGCACCCGCGCCGTTATCTTTAGCCTGTTGCGCAAAATCGTGGGCGTCAAAACGTTCACCCTTCAGCGCCACAAACAGGCAGCCCGCCGTCACCTTACGGGTGTCGGTGGTCACAGCCTCGATGGTCTGATCCTGACCATGCAGCATCCCCTGCAATACCGCAGCGGCCTGGCTTAACGTAATGCTAATCATGCCACCACTCCCAGCAGACGCGCTGCCGTCACGCGGTCGGAGTAATCCAGACGACGATTGCCGACGATCTGATAATCTTCATGACCTTTACCGGCCAGCAGAACCACATCGTTCTCCTGCGCCTGCATAATGGCGTTAGTCACGGCCTCCGCACGGCCTTCGACCACGCGCGCACGCCCAGCATCCAGCATGCCCGCCAGAATGTCGTTGATAATGGCCCTCGGCTCTTCGGTACGCGGGTTGTCATCGGTCACCACGGGAATATCCGCGAACTGCTCAGCGATGGCGCCCATCAGCGGACGTTTGCCCTTGTCGCGATCGCCACCGCAGCCAAACACGCACCAGAGCTTGCCAGCGCAGTGCAGACGCGCCGCTTCCAGCGCTTTTTCCAGCGCATCCGGCGTATGGGCGTAATCCACGACCACCGTCGGCTTGCCCGGCGCACTGAACACTTCCATGCGGCCACAGACCGGTTGCAAACGCTCAGACGTTTTCAGCAGATCTACCATCGGGTAACCCAGCGCCAGCAGCGTCGCCAGCGCCAGCAGCAGGTTACTGACGTTGAAAGCCCCCATCAGGCGGCTTTCAATTTCACCTTCGCCCCAGGTGGAAGCAAAGCGGATCGTCGCCCCGCTATCGTGGTAGTTCACTTCGACTGCCTTCAGCCAGCGGCCACGACAGTTCGGATTAATGCGATCTTCCATCGACACCGCCACCGCATCTGGCAGTTTTTCCAGCCAGCGGCGACCGACTTCGTCGTCGGCGTTAATGATCGCCTGCCCGTGGTGGTGAGTGGAATAAAGCAGCCATTTCGCCGCTTCGTAGTGCTCCATATCACCATGATAATCAAGGTGATCGCGGCTCAGGTTTGTAAAGACAGAGGCGGCAAATTTCAGTGCCGCCACGCGATGTTGTACCAGACCATGGGAGGAGACCTCCATCGCCGCGAAGGTCGCCCCCTGCTCTGCAAGGCCTGCCAGCACACGCTGCACGTCAACCGCCGAGCCTGTAGTGTTTTCCGTCGGGCTTACTTTGCCCAGAATACCGTTCCCCACCGTGCCCATGACGGCACCGGTTTCACCCAGCAGCTGAGCCCATTGCGCCATCAGCTGAGTGGTGGTGGTTTTTCCGTTGGTTCCTGTCACGCCAACAAGCTTTAACTGGTCGGAAGGTTCGTCGTAAAAACGTCCTGCCAGCGCGGAGAGACGCTCATTCAGCTGGCTGAGATAGATGACCGGCACGCCGTGCATTTCACGGATCTCACCGTCTGTTGCCTCATCTTTGGCCTCAGCAATAATGGCAGCAACACCTTGCGCAATCGCCTGCGGGATATAACGACGCCCGTCCGCCTGATGACCTACCACTGCCACAAAAAGATCGCCAGAAGCCGCTACGCGGCTATCCAGTACCATCTCTCGCAGTGCTCGCGCAGGTAGCATAGGCACCCACGGAGCAAGAAGGTCGCGCAAATTACGATCTGCCACCTGTTCCCTCGCCTTGATTAATTACAAATTCACTTTTTTCGCCCGTCGCCAGCGCATCCGGTTCAATGTTCATGGTGCGCAACACGCCGCCCATAATAGCCCCGAACACAGGCGCGGAGACGGCGCCGCCGTAGTATTTACCCGCCTGCGGATCGTTGATGACGACCACCAGCGCAAAACGCGGATTGCTTGCAGGCGCTACGCCTGCGGTATAGGCAATGTATTTGTTGATATAGCGGCCGTCCGGCCCCACTTTTTTCGCTGTACCGGTTTTGATGGCGATACGATAGCCCTTAATCGCGGCCTTCACGCCACCACCACCGGGCAGCGCGACGCTTTCCATCATATGTACGACGGTACGAACGATAGATTCCGGGAAAACACGTTCCCCCGGTACCGGTGGATCAACTTTGGTGATCGACAGCGGGCGATAAATGCCATAGCTGCCAATCGTTGCGTAGACTCGCGCTAACTGTAAGGGAGTTACCATTAGCCCGTAGCCGAAAGAGAAGGTGGCCCTCTCTATGTCAGACCACCGTTGTTTTTGAGGATATAAGCCACTGCGTTCTCCGACCAACCCCAAATTGGTCGCCTTTCCCAGCCCAAAACGTGAGTAAGTATCTACTAACGCTGAGGACGGCATCGCTAACGCCAGTTTTGACACACCGACGTTACTCGACTTCTGTAAGACCCCGGTCAGGGTCAGTTCGCTGTAACGTGCCACGTCTTTTATTTCGTGGCCGTTAATTCGATAAGGGATCGTATTCAGAACGGTATTTTCGTTGACGATGCCCCGCTGTAGAGCCGTCATCACCACCATAGGTTTTACGGTTGAACCGGGTTCAAACACATCGGTGATGGAGCGGTTACGCATCGCATCTTTTGCTGTACCGGCAAAATTATTCGGGTTGTATGAGGGACTACTGGCCATCGCCAGCACTTCACCTGTCGCCACATCCACCAGCACGGCACTGCCCGATTCCGCCTTGTTAAACGCGACGGCGTTGTTCAGCTCACGATAGACCAGCGCCTGCAAGCGCTCATCAATACTCAGGGCCAGGTTGTGCGCGGCCTGGCTGTCTGTCGAGGAAATATCTTCAATGACGCGACCATAGCGGTCTTTACGCACGATTCGCTCGCCAGGCTGGCCGGTAAGCCACTTGTCGAAGCTTTTTTCAACGCCTTCAATCCCCTGGCTATCCACGTTGGTGAAGCCAATCAGGTGCGCGGTGACTTCGCCGGAAGGATAATAACGGCGGGATTCTTCCCGCAGATGAATGCCGGGCAGCTTGAGTTTTTTAATGTAGTCAGCCATATCAGGGTTCACCTGACGGGCAAGATAGATGAAGCGCCCTTTCGGGTTGGCGTTAACGCGTGACGCCAGCTGATCCAGCGGCATTTTCAACGCGTCTGAGAGCGCCTTCCAGCGGTTATCAAGGGTGATCCCGCCTGCGTCATGCAGCTCTTTAGGATCGGCCCAGATCGCCTTCACCGGTACGCTCACCGCCAGCGGGCGGCCGGAGCGGTCGGTGATCATCCCACGAGAGGTAGAAACTTCCTGCACGCGCAGAGAACGCATATCACCCTGACGTACCAGCATGTCAGGCGCGATGATTTGTAGCCACGCCACGCGTCCCAGCAGGAAACCCAGCGCCAGTAAAATGCAGCCGCAAAGCAACGCAAAACGCCAACTGATAAAGTTGGCCTGTTCTTCCTGGCGTTTTGGTTTTAGCGTTTTTGCCGCTGCTTTCATGCGTCGCGTTTTCCCTTATTTTTGTACTACGATATTTTCCTGCGAAGGATCAACATGCTGTAATTGCAGTTTTTCCGTTGCGATCCGTTCAACCCGGCTGTGATCGCCGAGCGCGTTTTCTTCAAGGATCAGATTTCGCCATTCAATATCCAGCGCATCGCGTTCCAGTACCATCTGTTCGCGCTGCGCAGTTAACAAACGGGTATGGTGAGCGGTGGTTACCACCATGACTGCCGTCACAATGATGCAAATGAACAAGCAGAGTGGCAGCTTCCCAAACCGCAAAAGATCGTCGCCGATCACGCCAGGCAAGGCATGGCGCTCGTTGCTTCCTAACGATCCCTTAACTTTGCTTAGGGTCTCTGTCACTCTGCTGATCATGCGTTCGTCCTCTCTGCAATACGCAGCACTGAACTACGGGCACGTGGATTCTCTGCCACCTCTTCTTCGCCCGGCATCAACTTGCCTAATGCTCGCAACTGACGGCCTCCCAGCTTTCTGAGTTGTTCTTCCGTCATCGGCAGCCCAGCTGGAACCTGCGGACCGCGGCTCTGTTCACGCATAAAGCGCTTAACGATGCGATCTTCCAGCGAATGGAAGCTGATGATGGATAACCGCCCACCCGGGGCCAGCACGTCGAGCGAGCTTTTTAGCGCCAGCTCTATTTCCTCCAGTTCACTGTTTACCCAGATACGAACCGCCTGGAAGGTACGGGTCGCAGGATGTTTGTGCTTGTCCTTCACTGGCGTTGCCGCCGCGATGACTTCTGCCAGCTCTTTGGTACGGGTCATTGGCTCAACGCGGTTGCGCTCCACGATGGCGCGCGCAATACGTTTGCCAAAGCGTTCTTCGCCGAAGGTTTTGATCACCCAGGCAATATCCGCTTCGTCAGCAGTTTGTAACCACTCGGCGGCAGACTGGCCGCGGGTGGGGTCCATACGCATATCCAGCGGACCGTCGCGCATAAAGGAGAAGCCGCGTTCTGCATCATCAAGCTGTGGTGAAGAGACGCCAAGATCGAGGAGGATCCCGTCGATTTTGCCGGTCAGGCCGCGCTCGGCGACATAATCCGCAAGCGCAGAGAAAGGTCCATGCACGATGGAAAAGCGAGGGTCATCGATGGTTTGCGCAACGGCAATCGCCTGCGGATCGCGGTCAATTGCCAGCAGGCGCCCTTCCGCTCCAAGCTGAGAGAGGATCAAACGCGAGTGGCCACCGCGACCAAAAGTGCCATCAATATAGATGCCATCTGGACGAATATTCAGGCCGTTAACGGCCTCATCCAGCAGCACCGTTGTATGTTTATAATTTTCCATCATATTTATAGAGACAAGTCCTGCAGCCGTTCCGATAATGTTGCGGAATCAGACTGCTCAGCGTCGATATCTTCCTTGACCTGTTGATACCAGGTCGTTTCGTCCCACAGTTCAAACTTGTTGAACTGCCCGACCAGCATCACTTCTTTAGTCAGACCGGCATGTTGCCGCAACACAGGCGCAATCAATAATCGCCCGGCGCTATCCATCTGACATTCACTGGCATGTCCCAATAACAACCGCTGTACGCGGCGTTCCTGCGGGTTCATGCTCGACAGTCGCGACAGCTTTTGCTCAATGATTTCCCATTCAGGCAAAGGATAAAGCAGCAGGCAGGGGGAGTTGATGTCAATGGTGCAAACCAGTTGACCCGAAGCGTTCTCAATCAGCTGGTCACGGTATCGGGTTGGTACCGATAAACGCCCTTTGCTGTCGAGATTGACTAACGTTGCTCCACGGAACATGCCAGCCTCACCCCTCCTCACCACTTTAACCCACAAATTCCCACCTGAAGGAGTTTACGGAGCGAGGGAAAAGCTTGTCAAGCCAGGACTCTCTCTGTACGGACCCGAAAGCATCCTATTTACAGAGCAAGAGTGACCTGGCTAATAACTAAACAACTGGCGAGGCAAAATTAACGTTATGAATATTTGTAAGAAAAAAACCGAATATGCACACGAGCGTTAAGACTCACTCAATATCATCGCAGGGAAATATAAAGTGTCAGTTTGCGACGCGGGCAGCATTTTAAGGCATATCGCCGGGGGATAACAGCACCAGTTTAATCCCGAGGCAATATGGATTCGTTCGTGTGCATTGAGGCCTGGAGGGAGAGTGAAAAATGGCTGAATATTCATCGGCTGGCGCCTGTTTGTAACAAAACAATACAAAGAAATGTCAGTCAAAAATTTATAATTGTGCTTTTTAACACCAAAATGGATTCAGAAAAATAGCAGGCTATGAATCTTAGAGATAAATCCTAATTTTTATCCGGGAATTATTTATCGCAATAAATTCGCCGCAAAAGGGGCAGTTATACCGCCCCTGTGGAAATATTAATGGCGGCTCAAAATTCCGCGCCGATAGAGATTACGTTTGATACGCGTAAGTCCGGGTTTAGGCTTGCGGGGTTCATCCAGGCTTGCCAGAACAATCTCCAGCACGCGCTCGGCGACGTCGCGGTGACGCTGAGCCACCGCCAGCACTGGACATTGCAGGAAGTCGAGCAGTTCGTTATCACCGAAGGTAGCAATCGCCAGATCGGATGGCAGCTTGCCATCGCGACGTAACGTCACGTCCATCACTCCCTGCAACAGAGCAAACGAGGTGGTAAACAACGCCTGCGGCATCGGGTGCGTTTCCAGCCATTTCTCGAACAGCTGGGCAGCCGCTTCGCGCTCATAACTGTTGGCATAGAGATAATGAACGTCACGCGGATCGTCTTTCCATGCCGTACGGAACCCTTGTTCACGCAGGAAGCTTACCGAAAGTTCAGGCAAAGCGCCAAGATACAGCACCGTTTCAGCCGGGAAGGTACGCAGCTCGGCAGCCAGCATTTCTGCATCGTCCTGATCGGCACCCACGACGCTGGTGAAATGTTCACGATCGAGCGCACGATCCAGCGCCACTATCGGGAACGGATCGTTCGCCCAGCGCTGATAGAACGGATGCTCGGGTGGTAAAGAGGTCGACACGATGATGGCATCAACCTGACGTTGCAGCAGATGCTCAATGCAGCGCATCTCGTTGTCGGGCTGATCCTCGGAGCAGGCAATCAACAGCTGATAGCCCCGCTGACGAGCCTGACGTTCCAGATAGTTGGCGATGCGGGTATAGCTGGTGTTTTCCAGGTCCGGGATCACCAGGCCAATAGAGCGGGTGCGCCCGGCACGTAAACCTGCGGCGACAGCATTCGGATGGTAATTATGCTCACGAACGACTGCCATCACTTTCTCAACGGTCTTATCGCTGACACGATACTGCTTTGCTTTACCGTTAATCACATAGCTGGCCGTGGTTCTCGACACGCCGGCGAGCCGGGCGATTTCATCCAGTTTCACAATTGCCCCTCAAAAAAAGAAAAGAGTCCATGGCCCTGTCAAGGTTATGGTTAAATATTTTAACATCTAAACGCAGAATAGCCTTCACGGCAACCGCTTTTGTCTGCGTTGTCGGCGGATTACGCAAAAAAAAGCCCGGCTTTGGCTACCGGGCTGAAAGAGGCGAACCTATTGCGCTACTCACGCATGATTTTATCGCCGCGCGAGAGGCCAACAACGCCAGAGCGCGCAACTTCAACAATTTTTGCCACATCCCTGACAGAGGCCAGGAAAGCGTCCAGCTTATCGCTCGTTCCGGCAAGCTGGACAGTATATATAGAAGGCGTGACGTCAATAATCTGCCCACGGAAAATATCCGTGTTGCGCTTGACCTCTTCACGGCCGTAACCGCTGGCCTGAATTTTCACCAGCATCACTTCACGTTCGACGTAAGCACCCTGCCCCAGCTCGCTGACGCGCAGTACGTCCACCAGCTTGTGTAATTGCTTTTCGATCTGCTCAAGCACTTTCGCATCGCCGACAGTCTGGATCGTCATGCGCGAGAGCGTAGGATCATCGGTCGGTGCCACGGTCAGGCTTTCAATGTTATAGCCGCGCTGGGCAAAAAGCCCAATAACCCGCGACAGTGCGCCCGACTCATTTTCCAGTAATACAGATAATATCCGGCGCATATCAGGTTCTCTCCGTTTTGCTTAACCACATTTCATCCATACCACCGCCACGAATATGCATCGGATAAACGTGCTCTGTGCCATCGACGATAACGTCCATGAAGACAAGGCGATTGTTTTTAACGTGCTCAAGCGCTTCGCCGAGCTTCGCTTCCAGCTCTGACGGATGGGTTACCCGCATGCCAATATGACCATAGGCTTCAGCCAGACGGACAAAGTCCGGAAGTGATTTCATATAGGACTGGGAGTGACGGCCCGAATAAATCATATCCTGCCACTGTTTTACCATGCCGAGGTAACCGTTATTCAGGTTCAGCACCAGCACTGGCAGTTCATATTGCAGCGCAGTAGAAAGTTCCTGAATATTCATCTGTATACTGCCGTCACCCGTTACGCAGATAACCGTTTCGTTTGGCAACGCCAGCTTTACCCCCAGCGCGGCGGGCAAACCAAAGCCCATCGTGCCGAGCCCGCCTGAGTTGATCCAGCGACGCGGTTTATCAAACGGGTAATACAGCGCAGCAAACATCTGATGCTGGCCCACGTCAGAAGTGACATACGCATCGCCATTGGTCAGACGCCAGATCGTCTCGATCACCGCCTGCGGTTTGATGTTCTCACTTTGCGTGTCGTATTTAAGGCACTGACGGCCACGCCATTGCTCGATTTGTTGCCACCAGTCGCGGATCTCGTCCAGCGGTTGAGAGGCGGTCTCCTGCGCCAGCAGATCCAACATTTGATCCAGCACCTGTCGTGCGTCTCCCACGATCGGCACATCCGCCGGCACCGTTTTAGAGATAGAAGTAGGATCGATATCAATGTGCAGCACCGTCGCATTCGGGCAGTATTTCGCCAGGTTGTTCGTGGTGCGATCGTCAAAACGCACGCCGACGGCAAAAATCACGTCAGAATTGTGCATCGTCATATTGGCTTCGTAGGTGCCGTGCATACCCAGCATGCCCAGCGCCTGCCGATGCGTGGCAGGGAATGCCCCCAGCCCCATCAGTGATGACGCAACAGGAAGATTGAGCTTCTCGATCAGTTCGCGTAGTTGCGTTTCGCAGGCTGCATTGACGGCGCCGCCCCCCACATAGACCACCGGTTTTTTCGCAGACAGCAGCGTTTGCAGCGCACGTTTAATCTGTCCTTTGTGCCCTTGCGTGGTCGGATTATACGAACGCATGCTCACCGACTCAGGCCAAAGGTAAGGCAGTTTATTCGCCGGATTGAGAATATCTTTTGGCAGATCGACAACCACTGGCCCAGGACGACCGCTGGCGGCCAGCCAGAAGGCTTTTTTCAGTACGCCCGGGATATCTTCAGTTTGTTTAACCAGAAAGCTGTGCTTCACCACGGGGCGTGAGATCCCCACCATGTCGCACTCCTGAAACGCATCATAGCCAATCAGCGACGTCGCCACCTGTCCGGAAAGAATGACCAGTGGAATAGAGTCCATATACGCAGTCGCTATGCCGGTAATGGCATTGGTCGCCCCCGGCCCGGAAGTGACCAGCACAACACCCACTTCGCCCGTGGCGCGGGCCAGGCCGTCAGCCATATGCACAGCAGCCTGTTCATGACGAACCAGAACATGATCAATACCGCCTACCGTGTGCAGCGCGTCATAAATATCGAGAACCGCGCCTCCGGGATAGCCGAACACTTGTTTCACGCCCTGATCGATAAGCGATCGGACGACCATTTCCGCGCCAGACAACATCTCCATGCTTTGCCTCCAGGCTTTTGTTATAGACGGTCTACAGAATTCATTTCCGCGCCGTCTTCTGACAGGGTAAACCCATCTTATAATGTGCAGAGTGATGGATACCTTAACCGCTCGTTATGAGGCAGGCAATTAGCAAACGGGATGCGGGAATGAGCAATAAAAGCAGAAAAAACAGCTGACAGACATGAATATGGTGAATTCGTCTGGTATGAGTGGAGACAATAATAATTCATCTCTTAAAAAGAGGATGGATCAGGAAATCATCTATTTTTGAGCATGCATAAGTAACTGAAAAAATGAACACAGAACATAATATCGCCAGTTTTAAAAACCGCAGAATAAACCGCATGACGCCATGCGGTTTATTCACCAGAACCTAGCGACGGCAAATATTGATCAGCAGCTCTTCCATCCACTGATGCCCTTTATCCCGACCCGCAGCCTCATGCCAGGAAAGATAACAGGTACGGCTATTAAGCTTGAGCGGCAGAGGTAAAATTTGCAGATTCAGTGAATCGGAGAACTCTTCAGCAAGCCAGCGCGGCGCAATAGCGACTAACTGCGTCTGAGAAACGACATTTAATACGCTGACCATGGCCATTCCCTGATAAGCCACGCTGGCTTGTTTATCGGCGGTGTCATACCACGGCTGACTGAATGAGGCATATCTGTCAAGAGCAACAACGGCGTGTTGCTCACTGTAAACATCGCTTTCACGCAGCGGCGAATTCATACGGGGATGTTTTTTACTGGCGACTAACACCATTTCGTCTTTGAACAACGGAACACAGGCAAACTCTGGACGGCGGAACTCTTCGTATCCCAGAACAAACTCTGTTTCCTGATAACGAAGCTGGTGTTCAGTGTTTTGATTTAATGATGATTTAAAAACGAGATGAATATTTGGGGCGATCTGTTCAACTTTATTATATATAACAGACGTCAAATAATTATCTAACGGACTGCAAACACAGAGATGGAAAACCCGCTCACTGCTTAAGGGTTCAAAGCCCGAACCGGGAAGTTCATTTTGAACCAGCTGTAGCGCCTGACGAATCGAACCGAATAGCTGGAATGCACGCGCTGTAGGCTGAATTCCCCTCCCATAACGAACGAATAACTCGTCGTTAAACATCACCTTAAGTCTGGCTACGGCATTACTCACGGCAGGCTGAGACATTCCCAGAGATTGCGCTGCTCGCGTAATATTCTGCTCCTGCATCACTGCATCGAATACAGTTAACAAGTTAAGATCCACTGTGCGTAACTGAGGCTTAACCCCATCATAAGTCTGTGGTTGGTTAATATTATTTTCTGGCATTTCTGACTCCACCGTCACGCTAAATTCCCTTTGCCCAGGTACAGTAATAACTTCGAAAAATATGATTTACCATGCATATACAACAAGCGAAAGGAAATTATTTAAAATTCGGAATATATAAAGAGCCCCATTCACCGAGCGGCTTTACGCACCCCATAAATGAAGAGTTAAAAATCGTTCAAAAGATATCTCAAACTTTATTGTGAGCATGAAACCATAAACCAGACAAATACACAATCAACGCTCTCATTAATAATGACTTAAGCGTTAATAAACTATTAATAGTATACAACGCATATTCATTAACAAATTGATATCAATTTTGATAACTTACTTACCCGTAAATCATTCATGAAGTTTATAAATCAATGATATGAAACACATTCCATTTCATAGCATGTTGGTGAAAATAGTATGTTCAATTGCTACCAATTATATTCAAATTATTCCAGAGATGAATCCCCAGTCCAATAATAGACAATAAAATCGTTTAGCCACGCAAAAACCAGCACAATTAGCTAATGTATTCTCCCTGCGTTGGGTCCCCGTTTTGTCGGGGAGGGGTTGACATGAGTCGGCGTATCCAGTACCACTAAAAGCATATCGCATTCACCTGGAGCAGGATTCATGATTCGCACCCTTCGTTTCACCGGTCTACTACTACTAAACGCATCCACTGTGCGCGGTAGACTGGCGGGCGAAATTCAGCGTTGAATCGTCTTCAGTAAAACTAAAAACCCGCGCCACTGCGCGGGTTTTTTTATGCTCGTAGCAAGGCGCCCTAAGACTGACAAGGACCTAACCCATGAGCCAGCAAGTCGTTATTTTCGATACTACTTTACGTGACGGTGAACAGGCATTACAGGCGAGCCTGAGTGTTAAAGAAAAACTGCAAATTGCGCTGGCCCTGGAACGCATGGGTGTAGACGTAATGGAGGTCGGTTTTCCTGTCTCCTCGCCGGGTGATTTTGAGTCAGTGCAGACTATCGCCCGCACCATCAAAAACAGCCGCGTGTGCGCTCTGGCTCGCTGCGTTGAGAAAGATATCGATGTGGCCGCGGAATCCCTGAAAGTTGCAGAAGCTTTCCGTATCCATACTTTTATTGCCACCTCCCCCATGCACATTGCAACCAAGTTGCGCAGCACGCTGGATGAAGTGATCGAACGTGCGGTGTATATGGTTAAACGGGCGCGTAACTACACTGACGACGTGGAATTTTCCTGTGAAGATGCAGGCCGCACGCCGATTGACGATTTGGCCCGTGTAGTGGAAGCCGCTATTAATGCCGGAGCCAGAACCATCAACATCCCGGATACCGTCGGCTACACCATGCCGTTTGAGTTTGCCAACATCATTACTGGTCTGTATGACCGCGTACCAAATATTGATAAAGCCATTATCTCTGTACACACCCACGATGACCTGGGTCTGGCCGTTGGCAATGCTATCGCGGCGGTGCACGCCGGCGCGCGTCAGGTAGAAGGCGCGATGAACGGCATCGGCGAACGCGCAGGCAACTGTTCGCTGGAAGAAGTGATCATGGCGATCAAAGTGCGCAAAGACATCATGGACGTGCACACACGCATCAATCACAACGAAATCTGGCGCACCAGCCAGACCGTCAGCCAGATTTGCAACATGCCGATCCCGGCCAACAAAGCGATTGTCGGTACGGGCGCGTTCGCTCACTCTTCCGGTATTCACCAGGATGGCGTGCTGAAGAACCGTGAAAACTACGAAATCATGACTCCGGAATCCATCGGTCTGAACCAGGTTCAGTTGAACCTGACCTCACGCTCTGGTCGCGCGGCAGTGAAGCACCGTATGGAAGAGATGGGCTACAAGGACAGCGATTACAACATGGATCAGCTGTACGACGCCTTCCTGAAGCTGGCGGACAAGAAGGGCCAGGTGTTCGATTACGATCTGGAAGCGCTGGCATTCATCAACAAACAGCAGGAAGAGCCAGAGCACTTCCGTCTGGACTACTTCAACGTCCAGTCCGGCTCAAGCGACATCGCCACCGCCTCCGTGAAGCTGGCCTGCGGGGATGAAATTAAAGCGGAAGCCGCCAACGGCAACGGCCCTGTGGATGCCATTTACCAGGCGATTAACCGCGTCACTGAGTACGACGTAGAGCTGGTGAAATACGACCTGACGGCTAAAGGGCACGGTAAAGACGCCCTGGGTCAGGTGGATATCGTCGTCAATTATAACGGTCGCCGCTTCCACGGTGTGGGTCTGGCGACAGATATCGTCGAATCCTCCGCGAAAGCGATGGTGCATGTCCTGAACAACATCTGGCGCGCCGCCGAAGTCGAAAAAGAGTTGCAACGCAAAGCTCAGAATAAAGAGAACAATAAGGAAACCGTGTGATGTCGAAGAATTACCATATTGCTGTGTTGCCGGGTGACGGTATTGGCCCGGAAGTGATGGCACAGGCGCTGAAAGTACTGGAAGCCGTTCGTTCGCGTTTTGCGATGAAAATTACCACCAGCCACTACGATGTGGGCGGTATTGCAATTGATAACCACGGTACGCCATTGCCGAAAGCCACTGTGGAAGGCTGTGAAAATGCCGATGCCGTGCTGTTTGGCTCCGTGGGCGGCCCTAAGTGGGAACATTTGCCGCCAGCAGAGCAGCCGGAGCGCGGTGCGCTGCTGCCGCTGCGTAAACATTTCAAACTGTTCAGCAACCTGCGTCCGGCGAAGCTGTACCCGGGGCTGGAAGAGTTCTGCCCGCTGCGCGCGGATATCGCGGCCAACGGTTTCGACATTCTCTGCGTGCGTGAGCTGACCGGCGGCATCTACTTCGGTCAGCCAAAAGGTCGCGAAGGCAGCGGTCAGCATGAGAAAGCGTTTGATACCGAGGTCTATCACCGTTTTGAAATTGAACGTATCGCCCATATCGCGTTTGAGTCAGCGCGCAAACGCCGCCGTAAAGTGACCTCTATTGATAAAGCGAACGTGCTCCAGTCTTCCATTTTGTGGCGCGAAATCGTCAGTGAAGTCGCTAAGCAGTACCCGGACGTTGCGCTGTCGCATATGTATATCGACAACGCAACGATGCAGCTGATCAAAGATCCGTCTCAGTTTGACGTGCTGCTGTGCTCCAACCTGTTCGGCGATATTCTCTCGGATGAATGCGCCATGATCACTGGCTCCATGGGCATGCTGCCCTCGGCCAGCCTGAACGAAGAAGGCTTTGGCCTGTACGAACCGGCGGGGGGCTCCGCGCCGGATATCGCAGGCAAAAACATCGCCAACCCGATTGCGCAGATCCTCTCCCTGGCTCTGCTGCTGCGCTACAGCCTGGATGCAGGCGATGCAGCAACCGCAATTGAAAACGCCATTAACCGGGCGTTAGAAGAAGGCGTCCGTACCGGTGATTTAGCACGCGGCACGGCGGCAGTCAGTACCGATGAAATGGGCGACATCATTGCCCGCTATGTCGCTGAAGGGGTGTAATCATGGCTAAGACGTTATATGAGAAGTTGTTTGATGCGCACGTTGTTTACGAGACGCCAGACGAAACCCCACTGTTGTACATCGACCGTCATCTGGTACACGAAGTGACGTCTCCTCAGGCATTTGACGGCCTGCGTGCGCACAAGCGCCCGGTGCGTCAGCCGGGTAAAACCTTTGCCACGATGGATCACAACGTTTCCACCCAGACCAAAGACATTAATGCATCTGGCGAGATGGCGCGTATCCAGATGCAGGAGCTGATTAAGAACTGTAACGAGTTTGGCGTGGAGCTGTACGATCTGAACCACCCCTATCAGGGCATCGTCCACGTAATGGGGCCTGAACAGGGTATTACTCTGCCGGGCATGACCATTGTCTGCGGCGACTCCCACACCGCGACGCACGGCGCATTTGGCGCCCTGGCGTTCGGGATTGGCACCTCTGAAGTGGAACACGTTCTGGCGACGCAGACCCTGAAGCAGGGCCGCGCCAAAACCATGAAGATTGAAGTGAAGGGGAAAGCCGCGCCGGGTATCACCGCGAAAGATATCGTGCTGGCGATTATCGGCAAAACCGGCAGTGCAGGCGGTACCGGTCACGTCGTTGAGTTCTGCGGCGACGCTATCCAGGCGCTGAGCATGGAAGGTCGTATGACCCTGTGCAACATGGCCATTGAGATGGGTGCCAAAGCAGGCCTGGTGGCCCCAGACGACACCACCTTCAACTATGTGAAGGGGCGTCTTCATGCGCCGAAAGGACAGAATTTTGACGACGCGGTAGCGTACTGGAAAACCCTGAAAACGGACGAGGGGGCAATTTTTGATACCGTTGTGACGTTGCAGGCGGAAGAGATCGCCCCGCAAGTCACCTGGGGCACCAACCCGGGCCAGGTCATTTCCGTCAACGACTGCATTCCTGACCCGGCTTCCTTCGCCGATCCGGTCGAGCGCGCGAGTGCGGAAAAGGCGCTGGCCTATATGGGGCTGAAACCCGGCGTACCGCTGACCGACGTGAGCATTGATAAAGTGTTCATCGGCTCCTGCACTAACTCCCGTATCGAAGATTTACGCGCTGCGGCAGAAATTGCAAAAGGCCGCAAAGTGGCACCGGGCGTGCAGGCGCTGGTTGTGCCGGGCTCCGGTCCGGTGAAAGCCCAGGCGGAAGCGGAAGGTCTGGATAAGATCTTTATCGAAGCAGGCTTCGAGTGGCGCCTGCCCGGCTGCTCCATGTGTCTGGCGATGAACAACGACCGCCTGAATCCGGGCGAGCGCTGTGCCTCCACCAGCAACCGTAACTTTGAAGGCCGTCAGGGCCGCGGTGGGCGCACCCACCTGGTCAGCCCGGCAATGGCCGCCGCTGCGGCAGTCACCGGTCATTTCGCCGATATTCGCAGCCTGAAATAAGGAGACAATCATGGCAGAGAAATTTACCCAACATACGGGCCGTGTTGTCCCGCTGGACGCCGCTAACGTCGATACTGACGCGATCATTCCTAAACAGTTTTTGCAGAAAGTGACGCGCACGGGTTTTGGGGCGCATCTGTTCAACGACTGGCGCTTCCTCGATGATAAAGGCGAAGTGCCGAACCCGGAATTCGTCCTGAACTTTCAGGAATACAAAAGCGCCTCCATTCTGCTGGCGCGGGAAAACTTTGGCTGCGGATCGTCGCGTGAACACGCGCCATGGGCGCTGACCGACTACGGTTTTAAAGTGGTTATCGCCCCAAGCTTCGCGGATATCTTCTACGGCAACAGCTTCAACAACCAGCTGCTGCCGGTGACGCTGAGTGACGAACAGGTCGATGAACTGTTTGCGCTGGTGCAGGCAAATCCGGGGATGTCGTTTGAAGTGGATCTGGAAGCAGAAGTGGTGAAAGCCGGTGACAAGACCTACAGCTTTAGCATTGATGCGTTCCGTCGCCACTGCATGCTGAACGGTCTGGATAGCATTGGCCTGACGCTGCAGCACGAAGAGGCTATCTCCACCTACGAGAAAAAACAGCCTGCGTTTATGGGCTAAAGGCAATGGCCCGCAGGGCGCGGGCCATTGATAAGGGTGCGTTGAGGCGTAACCACTCTGGAGAGGCGGGGAAAAACCCCGCCAATACCGCTAACGTTTTGCTTCGTAAGCCAACACTGCCGCCAGCTCTGTTTTCTCCTGTCTGAAGTGCAGCTCACACAGCGAGTCGCGCACCATCCAGGTGAAGATCAACAACGTCGTACAGATCAGAAACAAACCTAACAGCAGAGTACGTTTTGGCATTCCAGCCTCCTTATTGCTTTTCGGCAATGAAGAGACTAACCTCGCAATGTTGGTTGTGAAGTTGGTCTCCCCATCATTTTTTTGATGTGGGGCTCTCCACTGTTTGCCTCTTGCGAAAGCCTGAGGCAAACAGCCTCAAGCACCCGTCACGCACTCTATGCGCCTTCTCTGCTCCTGTCAGAAAATCGTTTCATTTCGTGAAGCCGCCTTCCAGAATCAAACGTCTTTAACCCGGCACGTTAACACAAGCGTGATGACCGAAATCGCTGCGATCACCCAGTACACGGATGCATGTCCATAGCTTTGCGACAGCGCCCCCTGAATCACCCCTGCCAGAATCACGCCGGTAGAGATACTGTTTGTAAACAGCGTGGTCGCGGAGCCTGCTCGCCCCGGCATTAAATCCTGGAACCAGAGCATGCCGATCCCGGCAACGATTCCGATAAATACCGCGTTAAATAGCTGTAACGCCAGCAAAGCTTCACGCGAATGGAAAAGGATTAACCCCGCGTAGAACACCACCCCAGCCGCCATGGCGACGACCATCATCCGACGCTTTCCGAAACGTTTTACGTAGTAACCCGCCAGAATCATCGCCGGGATCTCCAGCCCGGCAGCGGTGCCCATCAGGATCCCCGCGAGCTTGTCGGGCAGTCCCAGATCGCTGCTGATCCACAGCGGCATATCGATAATGTACATGGTGTTGCAGGTCCACATCAGCGTGGAGGCGATAAACAACATGCGGACGTTTTTATCCTGCCAGCCGCTTACCTGGGTGATGGGCTTGTCCGTCACCTGCTCTACGCGCGCCACCGATGGCAGCACAAAGGCTATCAGCGCCAGGCTGATGGCAAAAATTCCCGCGGCGATGGTGAACATGACGGTGAAACCGTAGTTCAGCGCCAGCATGAACGCCAGCGGGGGGCCGATGACCCATGCGAGAGAGAGCTGCGCACGCATTACCGAGCTGAACATCACCACTTCCCGCGCCGAGTTGTCGGCGTACTCCCGGGCCAGAGCGAAGAGCTGCGGCATGGCGGTGTTCGCCAGAGAGGCCAACAGCACGCCACAGGTGATAAGCGTCAGGTAGTGACGATTAAAGGCAAACAGCAACGCGTTGCCCACGGCCATGGCGCAACAAAAGAGGATCAGCTTGCGGCGATCGCCCTGGCTGTCGGATCGTTTCGCCAGCCACAGGCTGACGAGGATCCCGGCAATGGCGTTGACGGTGTAGAACAGGCCTACCCAAAATGGCTGCGCCCCAACCTCACGGCTGAGAAACAGGCTCAGCGTCGGCGCCTGTAGCGCACCGGCCACGCCCATCATGAAGGCCACCAGCATAAAAGCGGCGTACACGCCGTTCAGGCGTCGCCCCATCGTCATCAACCAGAGCATGCGCAAGTCCTTATGAAAGCGAATCGAAATTGGGTGAAATAGTAAACGAAAAAAGCCAGCAAAAACATTTTGCTGGCGGGTGATTAGCACCAATACTCAGTCACACATGATCGAGGCGAGTTAGCGAGAAGAGGTCGGTTTCGTAACGTCCCACTGCATCAGATCTTCCAGTATTCTCAGCCGCTGCTCTGCGCACTGGCGGGCCAGCCAGGACACTCCCTTTGTCGCTGAAAAATAGTGCTGATAAAACTGACGTGCGGTAGACCTCTTCATAATTTACCTCCTCGCTTCATCGATAAGGATTATTGGCTTAATATAGGGATTAATAAATTGCTGATTTTTTGTCAGGAGTTCCTCTTTTATGCCTTCTGGTCGTCTGCAACAACAATTTATCCGCCTCTGGCAGTGCTGCGAGGGGCAATCGCAGGAGACCACGCTGAACGAGCTGGCTGAGCTCCTCAACTGCTCCCGGCGTCATATGCGTACCCTCCTTAACACCATGCAGCAGCAGGGCTGGCTAAACTGGGAGGCCGAAGCCGGACGCGGTAAGCGCTCGCGCCTGACTTTCCTCTATACCGGCCTGGCGTTGCAGCAACAGCGGGCGGAGGATCTGCTGGAGCAAGACCGCATCGATCAGCTGGTCCAGCTGGTGGGCGACAAAGCCGCCGTGCGCCAGATGCTGGTCTCGCATCTGGGACGCAGCTTTCGTCAGGGACGCCACATTCTGCGAGTGCTTTACTATCGCCCAATGAAAAATCTGTTGCCCGGTACGGCGTTACGTCGCTCTGAAACCCACATGGCCCGGCAGATTTTTAGCGGTCTGACGCGGATAAATGAGGAAAACGGGGAACTGGAAGCGGATATTGCCCATCACTGGCAACAGGTGTCTCCGTTGCACTGGCGCTTCTTTTTACGTCCCGGCATACATTTCCACCATGGACGCGAGCTGGAGATGCGCGACGTTATCGATTCCTTAGAGCGCGCCCGCACGCTGCCGCTCTATTCGCATATCGCGCGGATCCACTCCCCAACGGCATGGACGCTGGATATTGAGCTATCGCAGCCGGACAAATGGCTTCCGTGGCTTCTGGGCTACGTGCCCTCGATGATCCTGCCTGCCGAGTGGCGATCCCTGAACAATTTTTCCAGCCAGCCGATTGGTACGGGCCCCTACTCCGTTTCACGGAACAACAGTAATCAGCTGAAGATCCGCGCCTTTGATGATTACTTTGGCTATAGGGCGCTGATCGACGAAGTCAACGTCTGGGTACTGCCGGATCTCAACGAAGAGCTGAGCGCAGGCCTGACGCTGGAAGGGCCAACAGCCGGTGAAAAGGCGTTCGAAAGCCGCCTGGAGGAGGGCTGCTACTACCTGCTCTTCGATAGCCGCAGCCATCGCGGGGCGAATCACGACGTACGCAGGTGGATCAGCCATGTTCTGGCGCCCGCTAACCTGATTTATCACGCAGAGGAGCAATACCAGACCTGGTGGTTCCCGGCCTATGGCCTGCTTCCGCGCTGGCACCATGCGCAGCCAATACGCAGTGAAAAACCTGCCGGACTGGAGACCATCACCCTCAGCTACTATCGCGATCACATTGAGCACCGGTTTATCGCAAGGATCATGAGTAAGCTGCTGGCAGCCGAGGGCGTGACGCTGGCGATACAGGAAGTGGACTATGATGAATGGCACCGTGGAGATGTTATCAGCGATATCTGGCTCAACAGTGCGAACTTCACGCTGCCGCTTGATTTTTCGCTCTTCTCTCACCTGTATGAAGTGCCCCTGATTCAGCACTGTATCAATCGGGACTGGCAGCGAGACGCCGCACGGTGGCGGGCAGGAGAAATGGATCTGGCCGCCTGGTGTCAGGAGCTGCTGGCCGGGCAGACGATCGTACCGTTGATTCACCACTGGCTGCTGATCCAGGGTCAGCGCAGCATGCGCGGCCTGCGAATGAATACCCTGGGCTGGTTTGATTTTAAATCCGCGTGGTTTGCGCCGCCGGAGCCATAACGCTTTCGTAATATTCACCAAATCATTACAATAGCGCCGTTCTCAACGGGGTGCTGCATCACTGATGTGCGCTGAGATAATACCCGTCGAACCTGATCCGGATAACGCCGGCGAAGGGATTTGAGGCTGTCTCTCAAAATCCTTTGCCACTCAACCCTGAGGTGCAAAGTGTTAAAAAACGTTCTTCCTCTGCTGGCGCTGTTTGCGCTGCCTGTTTTTGCTAAGCCTGTCCTGACGGTCTACACCTACGACTCCTTCTCCGCCGACTGGGGCCCCGGCCCGGCGGTGAAAAAAGCCTTTGAAGCCGACTGCAACTGCGAGCTGAAATTCGTGGCACTGGAAGATGGTGTCTCTCTGCTTAACCGGCTGCGTATGGAAGGCAAAAACAGCAAAGCCGACGTGGTGCTCGGGCTGGATAACAACCTGCTGCAAGCCGCCACTCAAACCAGACTGTTCGCCAAAAGCGGCGTGGCGGCAGATGCCGTCAACGTGCCGGGCGGCTGGAAAAACGACACCTTCGTTCCCTTTGATTACGGTTACTTTGCGTTTGTCTACGATAAAAACAAGCTGAAGAATCCGCCCAAAAGCCTGAAAGAGCTGGTCGAAAGCGATCAGAAGTGGCGCGTGATTTATGAAGATCCGCGCACCAGCACGCCGGGTCTGGGGCTGCTGTTGTGGATGCAGAAAGTCTATGGCGACAAAACGCCTGAGGCGTGGCAGAAACTGGCTGCGAAAACCGTTACCGTCACCAAAGGCTGGAGCGAAGCCTACGGCCTGTTCCTGAAAGGCGAAAGCGACCTTGTGCTGAGCTACACGACTTCTCCGGCCTACCACATTATCGCCGAGAAGAAAGACAACTACGCCGCCGCGAACTTTGCTGAAGGACATTATTTGCAGGTGGAAGTGGCCGCCCGCACCGCCGCGAGCAAACAGCCGGAGCTCGCCGAGAAATTCCTGAAGTTTATGGTTTCACCGGCATTCCAGAATGCTATTCCGACAGGAAACTGGATGTACCCGGTCACTGATGTTGCGCTGCCGGCAGGTTTTGAGCAGCTGAACAAACCGCAAACCTCCCTGGAATTTACGCCGCAGCAGGTTGCCACCCAGCGCGCCGCATGGATAAGTGAATGGCAACGCGCCGTCAGCCGCTGATCCCCGGCTGGTTAGTTCCCGGGCTGCTCGCCGCTATACTGATGGTGGTCGTCAGCCTGGGTGCATTCCTTGCGCTGTGGTTTAACGCGCCAGAGAGCGATCTGCTTGCCCTCTGGCACGACAGCTATCTCTGGCACGTCATCCGTTTCTCGTTCTGGCAGGCGTTTCTCTCCGCGCTGCTGTCAGTCATCCCGGCCATTTTCCTCGCCCGCGCCCTCTATCGCAGACGTTTCCCCGGCAGGCTTGCCCTGCTGCGGCTGTGCGCGATGACGCTGATCCTGCCCGTGCTGGTGGCGGTGTTCGGCATTCTGAGCGTCTATGGTCGGCAGGGATGGCTGGCATTCCTTTTCAACCTGCTTGGTCTGGAATGGACCTTCTCGCCATACGGCCTGAAAGGCATTCTGCTGGCGCATATTTTTTTCAATATGCCGATGGCCACGCGCCTCTTTTTACAGGCGCTGGAAAACATTCCCGGTGAGCAGCGTCAGATTGCCGCCCAGCTTGGCATGCGCGGCTGGTCGTTCTTCCGCTTTGTCGAATGGCCGTGGCTGCGACGCCAGATTGCCCCGGTTGCCGCGCTAATCTTTATGCTCTGCTTTGCCAGCTTCGCGACCGTACTTTCTCTCGGCGGCGGGCCGCAGGCCACCACCATTGAGCTGGCGATCTATCAGGCTTTAAGTTACGACTACGATCCGGGCCGCGCCGCGCTGCTGGCGATCGTGCAGATGGTATGCTGTCTGGCACTGGTGTTACTCAGCCAGAGGCTAAGCAAAACGATCCCCGCAGGAAGCAATAACATGACAGGCTGGCGCGATCCGCAGGACAGCCTGTATAGCCGCGTCGCGGATTTTATGCTGATCGCACTGGCACTCCTGCTTTTGCTGCCCCCGCTGCTGGCCGTTATCGTTGATGGACTGAATCGCAATGTGTTGTCGGTACTGCAACAACCTGTCCTGTGGCAAGCGACGTGGACCTCCTTGCGCATTGCGCTGGCAGCCGGGCTACTGTGCGTGATTCTGACCATGATGCTGCTCTGGAGCAGCCGCGAGCTGTACGCGCGTCATGCCCGTAAAGCCGGACACGCGCTGGAACTGACGGGTATGCTGATCCTGGCGATGCCGGGCATTGTGCTGGCGACCGGATTCTTTTTACTGTTCAACAGCACCCTCGGCCTGCCGGAAAGCGCCGACGGCATCGTCATTTTTACCAACGCACTGATGGCCATCCCTTACGCGCTCAAGGTACTGGAAAATCCGATGCGCGACGTCAACAGCCGCTACAGCTTGCTGTGTCAGTCGCTGGGCATGCAGGGCTGGCAGCGTCTGAAGGTGGTAGAATTGCGCGCACTGAAACGTCCGCTCGCCCAGGCGCTGGCGTTTGCCTGCGTGCTGTCGATTGGCGATTTTGGCGTAGTGGCGCTCTTCGGCAACGAGGATTTCCGCACGCTGCCGTTCTGGCTTTATCAGCAAATTGGCTCCTATCGTAGCCAGGACGGCGCCGTCACGGCGCTGCTCCTGTTGCTGCTGTGCTTTGCGTTATTTACCGTTATCGAAAAACTTCCGGGGCGTGATGTTAAAACTGACTGATGTAACCTGGCTTTATGAGCACCTGCCAATGCGTTTTACCCTCTCCGTTCGTCAGGGAGAGCGAATCGCAGTGCTTGGCCCCAGCGGGGCCGGAAAAAGTACCCTGCTCAATCTGATTGCCGGTTTTTTGCAGCCAGCCAGCGGGTCGATCGTCATTGATAACGGCGAGTTTACCTACGCTCCGCCGGCTAAGCGCCCGGTGTCGATGCTGTTTCAGGAAAACAATCTGTTCAATCATCTTACGGTCTGGCAGAACATCGCGCTGGGTATGGATCCGGGGTTAAAGCTCAGTGCTGCGCAGCGTCAGACGCTGGAGGCGATCGCCGAACAAATGGGCCTGTCTGCGTTTATCAACAGACTTCCGGGGGAGCTTTCCGGCGGCCAGCGCCAGCGCGTGGCGCTGGCACGCTGTCTGGTGCGCGAGCAGCCGCTGCTGCTGCTCGACGAACCCTTTTCGGCGCTCGACCCGGCTCTGCGTCAGGAAATGCTCTCGCTGGTTGAGGAGGTGTGCGAGCGCGAACAACTGACGATGCTGATGGTTTCGCACAGCATTGAAGATGCCGCACGCATCGCGCCGCGATCGGTGGTGATCGCAGAGGGACGTATTTTGTGGGATGGAGAAACAGAAGAACTTCTGAGTGGTAACGCAGGGGCATCTTCATTGTTGGGCATTCGTGCGGTCTGATGCCCTCACCCTGGCCCTCTCCCACGGGGAGAGGGAAAACACCTTAACGGCTCACCACCTTCAACAGGATCTCTCCGTACACCGGCATCAGCGGGTGACGGATTAGCGCCACCAGCGCTACCACCGCCACGCCGAGCGTAAGTGGGGCCAGCCAGAGCAGGCGCGTGCGCGGGAGATAGCGGGTCAGGCGATCGACGCTCGCTTTCGCGCTGCGCCACAGGCGCCAGCAGAGCCAAACCGCCAGCCACAGCAGCACCGCCGTACCCAGCAGCAGCCATTTAAACTCACCGCTTTGCATACCGTCAGGAATATCAATCGCCGCGCCCGCCAGGATACCCGGCAGGAAGTAGAACGGCGGCCAGAAGACGCAGCCGATGATATTCGGCACCACAAACTTCGCGACGGGCAGATCCAGCATCCCGGCCACCATCGGCACCAGTGGACGCGTTGGCCCAACGAAGCGCCCCACGAGGATGGTGAACATGCTGTGCTGGTGCAGCGCATGCTCGGTTTTATCCAGCAGCGCTTTGTTTTTTTTCATGAACGACCAGCGGTGTAGCGGCTTCTTAAAGCGCCAGCCCAGCCAGAAGGAAATCCAGTCCCCCAGCAAACAGCCGATAATACCGGCCATCCACGCCTGCCAGAAATTGACCTCGCCGCTGCCGATAAGCGCCCCAAGCCCCGCCATCATCACGGTGCCGGGCAGGATCAGCCCGACCAGCGCCAGCGACTCCAGAAACGCCACCAGCGCCACGGCGATGAGCGAATACATAACGGACTGGGTAATAAAATGTTCCAGCAATGCCTGCATAACTATTCCGGTCAGAAAACGAATCAGCGATTCTGCTTAGCGCCCTGCACCGCGTCAAGGCATCAATTGTCTGAATAGTTTACAAGATGCGCCTGAAGTTCACCTGAATGTTTACCGATTATTCACATCCCGCACGGAATTCGCTCGGGCTGGCACCGGTGCACTTCTTAAACACGCGAGAGAAATAGAGCTGATCTTCAAAGCCGACGTTACGCCCGACGGTGGCGATAGGCATTCGGGTGGTGCTGAGCAGCAGTTTCGCCTGGCTGATGCGCTGATCCTCGCGCCAGCTGAGCACGCTCACGCCAAGCTGCTGGCGGAACAGATGCGACAGCCGTGACGGCGACAGGCACACATGCTGGGCGACGCTGGCAATATCAAACTGGCTGTCGGCAAGGTGGTCGCTGATGTACTGGCAGGCGTCGCGGACGCGGTTGTCCAGCGGCGGATTAAGCGACTCGTTGATGGCCTCCATGCGGCGCAGCAGCACCTGTTCAAGCAGATTGATGGCCAGCAGTTCGGCGTAGCGCCCTCCCGCCTGCCCTGCCTCAATAATCTGTGCAAACAGCTCACGGAACTGCGCCAGATGCGCCTCATCCGGGCGATATAAACCGGTATGGGCGAAAATGGCCGGCCACGAGAGCCACTCCTGCCAGTAGGCGCGCGGACGGAAATAGACCCACTGGTGATACCACTCTTTGGCATCCGGGTGGCGTCCGTAGTGGTGGATCTCCCCCGGCGGGAACAGCAGCATATCACCAGGGCGGCAGATAAACTGCCGATCGCCGTTTTTAATCACCCCTTCCCCGCGAACGGTCAGGTTCAGAATATACCCTTTCATTCCGAGCGGTCGATCGACGTAGAAATCGAGATACCCCTCGGCCTCAATGGGCGTCAGCCCCGCCACCAGATGGGCGTTAAATGAGTATCCCGGCAGCAGGGGATCGTTTTGCGGTTCGGCCATAGATTCAGTTCTCCCAAGGGTCCTGAAGGAAACCAATTGTCCATATCGATAAAAGCAGTATAAAAATGGCCCGCGAAAAGATCCAAAAAGCATCACGCCTCTTTTACGTCCGCCATGTTTCAGCCTTTTCCCCTGATTTCTCCGCCAGCACGGGCGGATAAGCAGTAACAAAAGTGTCTATAAGTACGGCAGAAATGTCCACATTGAATATTTGCACGGCGTCACACTTTCCGCTGCTACAGCAATTTAGTCCATAAGATTAGCGGATCCTGCCTGACGATCTTTGTCCTCAGTCTCTAATGTTCTTCCATACCTGTTTTGGATGGAGCAACACCATGGCAATTGCAATTGGCCTCGATTTTGGCAGCGACTCAGTTCGCGCGCTGGCAGTGGACTGTACGACTGGCCGGGAGATAGCAACCAGCGTTGAGTGGTATCCGCGCTGGCAAGAGGGGCGCTACTGCGATGCGCCGAACAACCAGTTCCGCCACCACCCGCGTGATTACATTGAATCAATGGAAGCGGCGATCAAAACCGTGCTGGCGGAGCTGACGGATGCCCAGCGGGCCGACGTCGTGGGGATTGGCGTCGACAGTACCGGTTCAACGCCGGCCCCGGTTGATGCAGAAGGCCGCGTACTGGCGCTTCGCCCGGAGTTTGCCGATAACCCGAACGCCATGTTTGTGCTGTGGAAAGACCATACCGCCGTGGAAGAGGCGGAAGCCATCACCCGCTTATGCCACCAGCCGGGCAAAACCGACTACTCGCGCTACATCGGCGGGATCTACTCCAGCGAATGGTTCTGGGCAAAAATCCTGCACGTTACCCGCGCGGACGCGTCGGTCGCACAGGCAGCGGCGTCATGGATTGAGCTGTGCGACTGGGTTCCCGCCCTGCTTTCCGGCACCACTCGCCCGCAGGCTATTCGCCGTGGCCGTTGCAGCGCCGGGCATAAATCGCTGTGGCATGAAAGCTGGGGTGGTCTGCCTCCGGCAGCGTTCTTCGATGAACTCGACCCGATCATCAACAAAAACCTGACATACCCGCTGTTTACCGACACCTTCACCGCCGATATTCCGGTCGGCATGCTCTGCGAGGAGTGGGCGAAACGCCTCGGTCTGCCGCAAAACGTGACCATTTCCGGCGGCGCGTTCGACTGCCATATGGGCGCCGTGGGCGCGGGTGCGCAGCCTAACACGCTGGTGAAAGTGATTGGCACCTCCACCTGCGACATTCTGACGGCGGATAAAACGACCGTTGGCGACCGCGCGGTGAAGGGTATCTGCGGTCAGGTTGACGGCAGCGTGGTGCCCGATTTTATCGGCCTCGAAGCGGGTCAGTCCGCGTTTGGCGATATCTACGCCTGGTTTGGCCGGGTGCTCGGCTGGCCGCTGGATCAGCTGGCGGCCGCGCATCCTGAACTGAAAACCCAGATTACCGCGAGCAAAAAACAGCTCCTGCCGCAGCTCACCGAAGCCTGGGCAAAAAATCCGTCTCTCGATCACCTGCCGGTGGTGCTGGACTGGTTCAACGGCCGTCGTACGCCGTTTGCCAACCAGCGTCTGAAAGGGGTGATTACCGATCTCAACCTGGCGACCGACGCGCCCGCGCTGTTTGGCGGCCTGATCGCCGCCACCGCGTTCGGCGCGCGCGCCATTATGGAGTGCTTCACCGGGCAGGGCATTGACGTGAACAACGTGATGGCTTTGGGCGGTATCGCCCGTAAAAACCCGGTGATCATGCAGGCCTGCTGCGACGTGCTCAACCGTCCGCTGCAAATTGTGGCCTCCGATCAGTGCTGTGCGCTGGGCGCAGCGATTTTCGCTGCCGTGGCCGCAGGTGTCCATGCGGATATCCCGACCGCGCAACAGCATATGGCGAGCGCCGTCGAAAGTACGCTTCAGCCGCAGGCTCAGCAGGCACAACGCTTTGAACAGCTTTATCAGCGCTACCAGCAATGGGCAAAAAGCGCCGAACTTCACTATCTCCCTGTCGCCGCCCCGGCCAAAAGTACCGCGGACACTACGGCAACCCTGACACATTAAGGACACGATAATGACCATTTTTAATAATTATGAAGTGTGGTTTGTGATTGGCAGCCAGCATTTATACGGACCGGAAGCGTTGCAGCAGGTGACGAAACACGCGGAGCACGTTGTGAATGCGCTGAACACGGAAGCCAAACTGCCGTGCAAACTGGTGCTGAAGCCGCTGGGTACTACGCCGGACGAAATCACTAACATCTGCCGCGATGCCAATTACGATGACAAATGCGCTGGCCTGGTGGTGTGGCTGCACACCTTCTCGCCAGCCAAAATGTGGATCAACGGCCTGGCTATCCTCAACAAACCGCTGCTGCAATTCCACACTCAGTTCAACGCCTCCCTGCCGTGGGACAGCATCGACATGGACTTCATGAACCTGAATCAGACCGCGCACGGCGGTCGCGAGTTCGGCTTCATCGGCGCACGTATGCGTCAACAACATGCCGTGGTGACCGGCCACTGGCAGGACGGCCAGGCACAAAAACGCATTGGCTCCTGGATGCGTCAGGCGGTCTCTAAGCAGGATACCCGTCACCTTAAAGTGGTGCGTTTCGGCGACAACATGCGTGAAGTTGCCGTAACCGACGGCGACAAAGTGGCCGCGCAGATCAAGTTCGGCTTCTCCGTGAATACCTGGGCAGTGGGCGACCTGGTGCAGGTGGTGAATGACATCAGCGATGGCGACGTTAACGCGCTGGTGGACGAGTACGAAAGCAGCTACCGCCTGACGCCTGCGGCACAGGTCAACGGCGACAAGCGCCAGAACGTGCTGGATGCCGCACGCATTGAACTGGGCATGAAGCGCTTCCTGGAACAGGGCGGCTTCCATGCCTTCACCACCACCTTTGAAGATCTCCACGGCCTGAAACAGCTCCCGGGTCTGGCGGTACAACGTCTGATGCAGCAGGGCTACGGTTTTGCGGGCGAAGGCGACTGGAAAACTGCCGCTCTGCTTCGCATCATGAAGGTGATGTCAACCGGTCTGCAGGGCGGCACCTCTTTTATGGAAGACTACACCTACCACTTCGAGAACGGCAACGATCTGGTGCTCGGCTCGCACATGCTGGAAGTGTGTCCCTCTATCGCCGTTGAAGAGAAACCGATCCTCGATGTGCAGTACCTCGGCATTGGCGGCAAAGCGGATCCGGCCCGTCTGATCTTCAACACCCGTACCGGCCCGGCCATTAACGCCAGCCTGATCGACCTCGGCGATCGTTTCCGCCTGCTGGTGAACTGCGTCGATGCGGTGGAAACTCCGCATTCTCTGCCGAAACTGCCGGTCGCGAACGCCCTGTGGAAAGCGCAACCTGACCTGCCAACCGCGTCGGAAGCCTGGATCCTGGCCGGCGGCGCGCACCACACCGTCTTCAGCCACGCGCTTGACCTGAACGATATGCGTCAGTTTGCCGAGCTGCACGACATCGAACTGACCGTGATTGATAACGACACCCGTCTGCCAGCCTTTAAAGACGCGCTGCGCTGGAACGAAGTCTATTACGGTTCAAAACGCTAAGCCCTGAATGCCCGGTGGCACTTCGTTTACCGGGCCTACGGTTCTGTAGGCCGGATAAGCGCAGCGCCATCCGGCAGGAGACGACAATGTTAGAAGATCTCAAACGTCAGGTACTCGAAGCCAACCTGGCGCTGCCAAAACATAACCTCGTGACCCTGACATGGGGCAACGTCAGCGCCGTTGACCGGGAAAAAGGGGTGTTCGTGATCAAGCCTTCCGGCGTGGATTACACGGTAATGACCGCAGACGATATGGTTGTGGTCAGCCTCGAAACGGGTGAAGTGGTTGAAGGCAATAAAAAGCCCTCCTCCGATACGCCAACCCACCGCCTGCTCTACCGCTCATTCCCAACCATCGGCGGGATTGTGCATACCCATTCACGTCACGCGACCATCTGGGCGCAGGCGGGCCAGTCCATCCCGGCCAGCGGCACCACACACGCGGACTACTTCTACGGCACCATTCCCTGCACGCGTCTGATGACCGATGCGGAGATCAACGGTGAGTACGAATGGGAAACCGGGAACGTGATCGTCGAAACCTTCGAAAAACAGGGAATCGACGCGGCGCAAATGCCCGGCGTGCTGGTGCACTCCCACGGCCCGTTTGCCTGGGGTAAAAACGCGGAGGACGCGGTGCACAACGCGATCGTGCTGGAGGAAGTCGCCTACATGGGGATCTTCTGCCGCCAGCTGGCACCGCAGATGCCGGATATGCAGCAAACCCTGCTGGATAAGCATTATCTGCGCAAGCACGGTGCGAAGGCGTACTACGGGCAGTAAATCATTGCCCGGCGGCGCTGCGCTTATCGGGCCTACGGATCCTGTTGGCCGGATAAGCGTAGCGCCATCCGGCAAAACAGGCACTGTATAAAACCCCAGCAAACACCCCTCAACCAGGCTATAATCAGGCCTGGTTTGTTTTGTGGGATAGCGGCGTGGCACAGGCGCAAGAAGGCTTTTTACTGACCCGACACTGGCGGGATACCCCTCAGGGCACCGAGGTTGCGTTCTGGCTGGCGACGGATAACGGCCCGCTGCACGTTACCCTGCCGCCTCAGGAGTCCGTGGCGTTTATCCCTGAACACCACGTCGAGAAGGTAAAGCAGCTGCTGCGCGGTGAAAACGGCTGGCGCCTCACGCCTCTTGAGCTAAAAGACTTCCACCGCCAGCCGGTTTATGGCCTCTACTGTCGCGCCCATCGCCAGCTGATGCGCTATGAAAAATTGCTCCGCGAAGCGGGCGTGACGCTCTATGAAGCGGACATTCGCCCGCCGGAACGTTTTCTGATGGAGCGGTTTATCACCGCCCCCGTCTGGGTAGATGGCACCGCGCAAAACGGCAGGATCGTTAACGCGCGCCTGAAGCCTAATCCGCACTATCGCCCCCCGCTCAAGTGGGTCTCGCTGGATATCGAAACCACCCGCCACGGTGAACTGTACTGCATCGGCCTGGAGGGCTGTGGGCAGCGGGTTGTCTATATGCTCGGGCCCCCGAACGGCGATGCGTCCGCGCTGGATTTTCATCTGGAATACGTTATCAGCCGACCACAGCTGCTGGAGAAGCTTAACCAGTGGTTTGCCGAGCACGATCCCGACGTGCTGATCGGCTGGAACGTGGTGCAGTTTGACCTGCGCGTGCTGCAAAAACATGCCGAGCGGTACCGCATTCCCCTGACGTTAGGGCGCGGAAACACGGAGCTGGAGTGGCGAGAGCACGGTTTTAAGAACGGCGTATTCTTCGCACAGGCTAACGGTCGCCTGATAATCGACGGCATCGAGGCGCTGAAATCGGCCTTCTGGAACTTCTCTTCCTTCTCGCTGGAAGCGGTCGCCCAGGCGCTGCTCGGTGAAGGTAAATCCATCGACAATCCCTGGGACCGAATGGACGAGATCGACCGGCGCTTTAATGAGGATAAGCCGGCGCTCGCTACTTATAACCTGAAAGACTGTGAGCTGGTAACGCAGATTTTCCATAAAACCGAGATCATGCCCTTCCTGCTGGAACGCGCAACGGTAAACGGTCTCGCGGTCGACAGGCACGGCGGCTCGGTAGCGGCCTTCAGCCACCTCTATTTCCCGCGGATGCACCGGGCGGGCTATGTGGCCCCTAACCTCGGTGACGTGCCGCCGCAGGCCAGTCCCGGCGGTTACGTGATGGATTCACGGCCCGGGCTGTATGATTCGGTGCTGGTGCTGGATTATAAAAGTCTGTACCCGTCGATTATCCGCACATTTCTGATTGATCCGGTAGGGCTGGTCGAGGGGATGGCGCAGCCAGACGATGCGCACAGCACCGAAGGTTTTCTTGGGGCACGCTTCTCGCGCGAAAAACACTGCCTGCCTGAAATCGTGGGAAACATCTGGCACGGCCGCGACGAGGCAAAACGTTACGGCAACAAGCCGCTCTCACAGGCGCTGAAAATCATTATGAACGCCTTTTACGGGGTGCTGGGCACCAGCGCCTGCCGCTTCTTTGATCCGCGTCTGGCGTCGTCCATCACCATGCGCGGGCACGACATTATGCGCCAGACCAAAGCGTTGATTGAATCCCGGGGTTATGACGTTATTTATGGCGACACCGATTCCACCTTTGTCTGGCTGAAATCGGCCCATTCAGAAGACGACGCCGCGCAAATCGGCAAAGAACTGGTCGCCTTCGTGAACGCCTGGTGGCGCGAAAATTTGCAAAAAGAGCGGTTAACCAGCGCGTTAGAGCTGGAGTTTGAAACCCATTTTGCCCGCTTCTTAATGCCGACCATTCGCGGAACCGACCAGGGCAGCAAGAAGCGCTACGCCGGACTGATTCAGGAAGGCGACAAGCAGCGGATGGTGTTTAAAGGGCTGGAGACAGTGCGCACCGACTGGACGCCGCTGGCACAGCAGTTTCAGCAAACCCTCTATCTGCGGGTGTTCCGCAATGAGCCGTATCAGGACTACGTGCGCGAGACGATAGCCAGCCTGATGGCAGGCGAACTTGACGCGCAGCTGGTGTATCGCAAGCGCCTGCGCCGCCCGCTGGCGGACTACCAGCGTAATGTTCCTCCGCACGTCCGCGCGGCGCGGCTGGCGGATGAAGAGAACGTTCGCCGGGGCCGCGCGCCGCAGTATCAGAACCGGGGAACGATCAAATACGTCTGGACAACGAACGGACCAGAACCCGTTGATTACCAGCAGTCTCCGCTCGATTACGATCACTACCTGACCCGCCAGCTTCAGCCTGTTGCGGAGGGAATTTTACCGTTCATCAACGACGACTTTGCTACACTAGTGACAGGACAACTTGGGCTATTTTGACGCGTGACGAAACCGTTGCCATCCAGTACCATAGCGCCCTTTCCATTCCCGGACCCATTTTTCGATGACCGTCTTTTTTGACGGGGTCGAACTATTGCCTGCAATTAAAGATTAGAGCCGAACAACTATGCCTTTTACACTTGGTCAACGCTGGATCAGCGATACAGAAAGCGAACTTGGATTAGGAACCGTCGTTGCCGTCGATGCGCGCATGGTTACCCTCCTTTTCCCTGCTACCGGTGAAAACCGCCTGTACGCTCGCAATGACTCCCCTGTTACCCGCGTAATGTTCAATCCGGGTGATACCGTGACCAGCCATGACGGCTGGCAACTGAAGGTTGAAGACGTAAAAGAAGAGAATGGACTGCTCGCCTACATCGGAACGCGTCTTGATACCGACGAGACGAATGTCATCCTGCGTGAAGTGCTGCTCGACAGCAAACTGGTGTTCAGCAAGCCGCAGGACCGTCTGTTTGCCGGGCAAATCGACCGAATGGATCGCTTCTCCCTGCGCTACCGCGCGCGTAAGTTCCAGAGTGAGCAGTACCGCATGCCGTGGAGCGGCCTGCGCGGTCAGCGTACCAGCCTTATTCCCCATCAGCTGAATATCGCCCATGACGTGGGCCGTCGCCATGCGCCTCGCGTGCTGCTGGCTGACGAAGTGGGCCTGGGTAAAACCATCGAAGCAGGCATGATCCTGCACCAGCAGCTGCTCTCTGGCGCTGCCGAGCGCGTGCTGATTGTGGTTCCAGAAACGCTGCAACATCAGTGGCTGGTTGAAATGCTGCGCCGCTTTAACCTGCGCTTCTCCCTGTTCGACGATGAGCGCTATGCCGAAGCCCAGCACGACGCGGACAACCCGTTTGAAACCGAACAGCTGGTCATTTGTTCCCTGGACTTCGTGCGCCGCAGCAAGCAGCGCCTGGAGCATCTGTGCGACGCTGAATGGGATCTGATGGTCGTCGACGAAGCGCACCACCTCGTCTGGAGCGAAGACGCGCCAAGCCGTGAATACATGGCGATTGAGCAGCTTGCCGAGCGCGTACCGGGCGTTCTGCTCCTGACCGCCACGCCGGAGCAACTGGGTCTTGAGAGCCACTTCGCCCGTCTGCGCCTGCTCGATCCCAACCGTTTCCACGATTTTGAGCAGTTTGTTGAAGAGCAGAAAAACTACCGCCCGGTGGCGGACGCCGTCGCGCTGCTGCTGGCCGGTAATCGTCTCTCTAATGATGAGCTTAACACTCTCAGCGATCTGATTGGCGAGCAGGATATTGAGCCGCTGCTTCAGGCCGCGAACAGCGACAGCGATAATGCGGGATCCGCGCGTAAAGAGCTGATCGACATGCTGATGGACCGCCACGGTACCAGCCGCGTGCTGTTCCGTAACACCCGTAACGGCGTGAAAGGCTTCCCGAAACGCGAGCTGCACACCATCAAACTGCCGCTGCCGACCCAGTACCAGACGGCGATTAAAGTCTCCGGCATTATGGGCACCCGTAAATCTGCGGAAGATCGCGCGCGCGACATGCTCTACCCGGAGCAGATTTATCAGGAATTCGAAGGCGACACCGGCACCTGGTGGAACTTCGATCCGCGCGTGGAGTGGTTGATGGGCTACCTCACCGCTCACCGTTCCCAGAAAGTGCTGGTGATCTGCGCCAAAGCCGCTACCGCATTGCAGCTGGAGCAGGTTCTGCGTGAGCGCGAAGGCATTCGCGCCGCCGTGTTCCACGAAGGCATGTCCATAGTTGAGCGCGATCGTGCAGCAGCCTGGTTTGGTGAAGAGGACAGCGGCGCGCAGGTTCTGCTGTGCTCTGAAATCGGTTCTGAAGGCCGTAACTTCCAGTTCGCCAGCAATCTGGTGATGTTCGATCTGCCGTTTAACCCGGATCTGCTGGAGCAGCGTATCGGCCGTCTGGATCGTATCGGGCAGGCGCACGATATTCAGATCCACGTGCCGTATCTGGAGAAAACCGCCCAGTCCGTGCTGGTGCGCTGGTACCACGAAGGGCTGGACGCGTTTGAACACACCTGCCCGACCGGCCGCACCATTTACGATCAGGTCCATGGCGATCTGATCGGTTACCTGGCCGCGCCTGAAAATAGCGAGGGCTTTGATGAGCTGATTAAATCCTGCCGTGAGAAGCACGACGCACTGAAAGCGCAGCTGGAGCAGGGTCGCGATCGCCTGCTGGAGATCCACTCCAACGGCGGTGAAAAAGCGCAGCAGCTGGCCGAAAGCATTGAAGAGCAGGACGACGACACCAGCCTGATCAGCTTCTCCATGAATCTGTTCGACATCGTCGGTATAAACCAGGACGATCGCGGCGAGAACATGATCGTGCTGACCCCGTCCGATCATATGCTGGTGCCGGATTTCCCGGGCCTGCCGGAAGACGGCTGCACTATCACCTTTGAGCGTGATGTGGCGCTGTCCCGCGAAGACGCACAGTTCATTACCTGGGAGCACCCGCTGATCCGCAACGGTCTGGATCTGATCCTCTCCGGCGATACCGGCAGCAGCACCATTTCCCTGTTGAAGAACAAAGCCTTGCCTGTGGGCACGCTGCTGGTGGAGCTGATCTACGTTGTGGAAGCGCAGGCGCCGAAACAGCTTCAGCTTAACCGCTTCCTCCCGCCAACGCCGGTGCGTCTGCTGCTGGATAAAAACGGTACGAATCTGGCCGGCCAGGTGGAGTTTGAAAGCTTCAACCGTCAGTTGAGCGCGGTGAACCGCCATACCGGCAGCAAGCTGGTGAATGCGGTGCAACAGGACGTGCATGCCATTCTGCAACTGGGTGAAACCCAGGCCGAAAAAGCGGCCAGAGTGCTGATTGATGCGGCGCGCAGCGAAGCCGATGAGAAGCTTTCTGCCGAGCTGTCGCGTCTGGAAGCGTTGAAAGCGGTGAACCCGAACATTCGTGACGATGAGCTGGCCGCAATTGAGAGCAACCGCCAGCAGGTGCTGGAAAGTCTGAATCAGGCCGGATGGCGTCTCGACGCCCTGCGTCTTATCGTTGTGACGCATCAGTAAGCGGAGCGCAAAATGGTAATGGAGCCCTACAATCCCCCGATGGATCCGTGGCTGGTCATTCTGTATCAGGACGAGCACATTATGGTGGTTAACAAGCCGAGCGGCCTGTTGTCCGTGCCGGGGCGTCTGGAAGAGCATAAAGACAGCGTGATGACGCGTATCCAGCGCGATTATCCCCAGGCCGAGTCTGTCCATCGTCTGGATATGGCGACCAGCGGCGTGATTGTGGTGGCTCTTAATAAGGCGGCAGAACGTGAGCTGAAGCGTCAGTTCCGCGAGCGCGAGCCGAAGAAGCAGTATGTCGCCCGCGTGTGGGGCCATCCGGCGCAGGCGGAAGGGCTGGTGGATTTACCGCTGATTTGCGACTGGCCGAACCGGCCAAAGCAGAAGGTGTGTTATGAAACCGGCAAGGCTGCGCAGACCGAGTATGAAGTGCTGGAGTACGCGCCGGATAATACCGCGCGCGTCCTGCTGAAGCCGATTACCGGGCGCTCCCATCAGCTGCGTGTGCATATGCTTGCGATGGGTCACCCGATTCTGGGGGACAGATTCTATGCGCCGCCGGAAGCGCTGGCGTTAGCGCCGCGCCTGCAACTGCATGCGCAGACGCTCACCATCACCCACCCTGCTTTCGGCAACGCCATGACGTTCAAAGCCCCGGTGGACTTCTGAAAAAATGGCCCGACACTGTCGGGCCATTTTTTTATTTAAAACCTTTCTGCTCTTTAATCAGCTCGTAGGCTTTCTGGATTTCCTGCGCTTTCTGTTTCGCCATCTCCATCATCTCAGGCGGCAGGCCTTTCGCCACCAGCTTATCCGGATGGTGCTCGCTCATCAGCTTACGATAGGCGCGTTTGATGGTCGTGACATCGTCAGAGGGCTTCACGCCGAGGACATTACAGGCATCTTCAAGCGTAGGGCCACGCTGCGCCTGCTGCCAGCCGCCACCGGACGATTGCTGTTGATAACCGCCGCCAAAGTGCGCGCCACCCTGCATCATGCGCAGGAACTGATCGAACTGCATGCGGGAAATGCCCAGCTCTTCAGCAATCACATACAGGACGTCCCGTTCATTCGGATGCAGAGAGCCATCCGCGAAGGCGGCCTGGATTTGAATTTCCAGAAACATCCGAATTAAATCAAAGCGCCCGAAGCAGATGCTACGGAACTGCCGCATTTTTTCACGCAGCGGGTAGTTATCCGCTTTACCAATCCGGAATGCATTCTGCGCCGCGACGCGGGATTCGCCGTGCAGATTCATGCGATCCATAAAGACGCTGGCAACCTGAATATCGGCTTCCGTTACGCGCCCTTTTGATTTGGTTAAGTGCCCCATCACCTCGAAGGTGGTGGAGAAAAAGAGTGACTGGCGCTCGCGCTGGTTGGCAAACCAGGCCATTTTGCGGCTGCGTGCTTTATCAAACATATGGCCGATAATGAGGCCAAGAACAACACCCCAGAATCCGGCACCCATAATAATTGCGAACGCAACGCCGATTATTTTACCCCAATACTGCATATACTCCCCGAATGGTCATGTTCCTGGCCGACGCAACGCCATCATTACAGTGGTCGCGCCACGGTCAATTGAGGGACATCGCCTATAATTTGCATTATCATACTCGTCATTCGATAGCGAGCCTAACACTCTGGCGCGCAAACGGGCAGGATTAACGCTGGTACTGCGCTGATGAGTAAGATAGTCTCTGAGCGTTTGTAAGCCGTAGCCACTGATGACGGAACAATAAAATACAACGTATGAAAAAACGTATCCCCACCCTTCTGGCCACAATGATTGGCACCGCCCTGTATAGCCAACAGGGGCTCGCAGCCGATCTCGCCTCGCAGTGTATGCTTGGCGTCCCAAGTTACAATCGCCCACTGGTGAAAGGCGATACGAATGACTTACCCGTCACCATTAATGCCGACAGCGCAAAAGGTAATTATCCTGACAATGCAACCTTTACGGGCAATGTCGATATTAACCAGGGAAACAGCCGTCTGCTGGCTGACGAAGTGCAATTGCACCAGAAGCAGCCGGAAGGTGCTCAGGCGCCTGTCCGTACGGTGGATGCGCTGGGTAATGTGCACTATGACGACAATCAGGTCATCCTGAAAGGTCCGAAAGCCTGGTCGAATCTGAATACCAAGGACACCAACGTCTGGGAAGGTGATTATCAGATGGTCGGTCGTCAGGGGCGCGGTACCGCAGACCTGATGAAGCAGCGCGGCGAGAACCGCTACACCATTCTCGAAAACGGCTCGTTTACGTCCTGTTTGCCAGGGTCAAATACCTGGAGCGTTGTGGGCAGCGAAGTGATCCACGACCGTGAAGAACAGGTTGCAGAGATCTGGAACGCCCGTTTTAAACTCGGCCCGGTGCCCATTTTCTATAGTCCTTACCTGCAACTGCCTGTGGGTGACAAACGTCGTTCAGGCTTCCTGATCCCGAACGCCAAGTACAGCACGTCGAACTACTTTGAGTTCTACCTGCCGTACTACTGGAACATTGCGCCCAACATGGACGCCACGATCACGCCGCACTACATCCATAAGCGCGGTAACATCATGTGGGAGAACGAATTCCGCTATCTGACCAAAGCGGGCGCGGGTCTGATGGAATTTGATTATCTGCCATCAGATAAGGTGTTCCAGGACGAACATCCGAGCGAAGGTGATAAGCACCGCTGGATGTACTACTGGAAGCACGCCGGGGTATTGGATCAGGTGTGGCGCTTCAACATCGACTACACCAAAGTCAGCGATCCGTATTACTTCAACGACTTCGACTCTAAATACGGGTCCAGTACCGACGGTTACGCCACGCAGAAATTCAGCGTGGGCTACGCCATTGAGAACTTTGACGCGACGGTGTCGACCAAGCAGTTCCAGGTATTTGATACGCAATCGCGTAGTACCTATGGTGCAGAGCCGCAGCTGGACGTGAACTGGTACCAGAACGATGTGGGTCCTTTCGACACGCACGTTTACGCTCAGGCGGTCCATTTCGTCAACACCAACTCGGATATGCCGGAATCAACGCGTCTGCATATCGAGCCGACGATCAATCTGCCGTGGTCAAACGACTGGGCGAGCCTGAATACCGAAGCCAAGCTGATGGCCACCCACTATCAGCAGAAAAATCTGGACTGGTATAACAAACGCTATGGCACCGATCTTGAAGAGTCGGTAAACCGTACGCTTCCGCAGTTCAAAATGGACGGGAAGCTGATTTTCGAACGTGACATGGCTCTTCTCGCGGATGGATACACCCAGACGCTTGAGCCACGTATGCAGTATCTGTACGTGCCTTATCGCGATCAGAGCAAAATTCAAAACTATGACTCGTCCTTCCTGCAATCAGACTACAGCGGCCTGTTCCGGGATCGTACCTACGGCGGCCTTGACCGTATTGCGTCTGCTAACCAGTTAACGACCGGCGTCACAACGCGCATTTATGATGATGCTGCCGTTGAACGTTTTAACGTTTCTGTTGGTCAAATCTACTATTTCACCGAGTCTCGTACCGGTGATGACGACATTAACTGGGAGAAAGACAACAAAACGGGCTCACTGGTATGGGCGGGCGACACCTACTGGCGTATGACGGATCGTTGGGGTCTGCGCGGTGGTGTTCAGTACGATACACGACTGGACAATATCGCGACGGGCAGCGCTGCCATCGAATATCGTCGTGATGAAGATCGCATGTTGCAGTTGACGTACCGTTACGCCAGCCCGGAGTATATCCAGGCGACATTGCCAAACTATGCGAATACAGACCAATACAAAGACGGTATTTCACAGGTGGGTACCGCCGCGAGCTGGCCTATCGCCGATCGTTGGTCAGTCGTCGGAGCCTACTACTATGACACGAATGCCCAAAAACCTGCTGACCAGATGCTGGGTCTGCAATATAACTCCTGCTGTTACGCAATACGTGTCGGTTACGAACGCAAACTTAACGGCTGGGATACGCAAAACAGTCAGGGCAAATACGATAACGTGATTGGCTTTAATATCGAGTTGCGCGGCCTGAGCTCTAACTACGGTCTGGGCACGCAGCAGATGCTGCGCTCGAACATTCTGCCGTATCGTAGTTCATTGTAATGTGCTTGATTTACAACGTAATCCGCTTTGCGGTTAATTGAAATGGAAAAAGTATGAAGAACTGGAAAACGCTGCTACTCGGTGTCGCTATGGTTGCGAATACCAGCTTCGCGGCCCCACAGGTTGTCGATAAAGTCGCGGCTGTGGTTAACAACGGCGTCGTGCTTGAAAGTGACGTTGACGGTTTGATGAAATCTGTAAAGCTCAACTCGGGCCAGGCAGGTCAACAACTTCCGGATGACGCTACGCTGCGCCACCAGATCCTGGAACGTCTGATCATGGATCAGATTGTCCTGCAAATGGGCCAGAAAATGGGTGTGAAGATCTCTGACGAGCAGCTCGATCAGGCGATCGCTAACATTGCAAAGCAGAACAACATTACCCCGGACCAGATGCGTAGCCGCCTGGCCTATGACGGCATCAGCTATGCCACCTACCGTAATCAGATCCGTAAAGAGATGCTGATTTCAGAAGTGCGTAACAATGAAGTCCGTCGCCGCGTCACCATCCTGCCTCAGGAAGTGGATGCCCTGGCGAAACAGGTGGGTAATCAGAATGATGCCAGCACTGAACTTAACCTGAGCCACATCCTGATCCCACTGCCGGAAAACCCAACCTCCGATCAGGCGGCTGAGGCGGAAAGTCAGGCGCGCGCTATCGTTGAGCAGGCGCGTAATGGCGATGACTTCGGCAAACTGGCGATCACCTACTCTGCTGACCAGCAGGCGCTGAAAGGCGGCCAGATGGGCTGGGGCCGTATTCAGGAGCTGCCATCCCTGTTTGCCCAGGCGCTGAGCACGGCGAAGAAAGGCGACATCGTCGGTCCAATCCGTTTCGGTGTGGGCTTCCACATTCTGAAAGTGAACGACCTGCGCGGTCAGAGCCAGAACATTTCGGTTACCGAAGTGCATGCGCGCCATATCCTGCTCAAACCGTCTCCGATCATGACTGACGATCAGGCCCGTGCGAAGCTGGAACAGATCGCCGCAGACATCAAGAGCGGTAAAACCACCTTCGATAAAGCAGCAAAAGAGTTCTCTCAGGATCCTGGCTCTGCAAACCAGGGCGGTGACCTGGGTTGGGCGGCAGCGGATATTTACGATCCAGCTTTCCGCGATGCGTTAATGAAGCTGAATAAGGGTCAGATGAGCGCGCCAGTGCACTCCTCCTTCGGCTGGCATCTGATCCAGCTGATGGACACGCGCAACGTGGATAAAACCGACGCGGCGCAGAAAGATCGTGCGTATCGCATGCTGTTTAACCGTAAGTTCTCTGAAGAAGCCGCAACCTGGATGCAGGAACAACGCGCCAGCGCTTACGTGAAAGTGTTGAGCAACTAATGAAACCGCATCGTGTTGTGATCACTCCCGGCGAACCCGCCGGGATTGGGCCTGACCTTGTGGTTCAGCTCGCCCAGCGCAGCTGGCCGGTAGAGTTGGTGGTCTGCGCAGATGCAACACTGTTACAAGACCGGGCAGCCTTGCTCGGTCTGCCTTTAACGCTCCTCCCTTACGTTGAAGGCCAACAGCCCGCACCGCAGCAGGCTGGTACTCTCACCCTGCTTTCAGTTCCGCTCCGTGCACCTGTTGTCCCCGGTGAGTTACACATCGAAAACGGCCACTACGTTGTCGAGACGCTGGCGCGCGCCTGTGACGGTTGCCTTCAGGGCGAATTTGCAGCCCTGATCACCGGTCCGGTGCATAAAGGCGTAATCAACGACGCGGGCATTCCGTTTACCGGGCATACCGAATTTTTCGAAGAGCGTTCGCACAGCCCGAAAGTGGTGATGATGCTGGCAACCGAAGCAATGCGCGTTGCGCTGGTAACAACGCACCTGCCGATCAAAGCCATTCCGGATGCCATTACGCCTGAACTCCTGCGTGAGATCATTGGCATTTTGCATCACGATCTGCAAACCAAATTCGGTATTCCGCAGCCGCATGTGCTGGTTTGCGGCCTGAATCCGCACGCGGGTGAGGGCGGACATATGGGCACTGAAGAGATCGACACCATCATTCCGGTGCTTGAGGAGATGCGGGCGAAGGGGATGAACCTCAGCGGGCCACTGCCTGCCGACACCCTTTTCCAGCCCAAATACCTGGATAAAGCCGATGCCGTACTCGCGATGTACCACGATCAGGGTCTGCCCGTGCTAAAATACCAGGGATTTGGTCGCGGGGTGAATATCACCCTCGGCTTACCCTTTATTCGAACGTCCGTTGACCACGGTACTGCGCTGGATCTGGCAGGCCAGGGAAAAGCGGATGTCGGCAGTTTTATCACGGCGCTTAATCTCGCCATCAAAATGATTGTTAATACTCAATGACTAATCGAGTCCATCAGGGCCACTTAGCCCGTAAACGCTTCGGGCAAAACTTCCTCAACGATCAGTTTGTGATCGACAGTATCGTTTCTGCCATTAATCCGCAGAAAGGCCAGGCCATGGTCGAAATCGGCCCGGGTCTTGCCGCGCTGACCGAGCCGGTAGGCGAACGCCTTGACGAACTGACCGTTATCGAACTCGACCGCGATCTGGCCGCGCGTCTGCAAACGCACCCTTTCCTCGGGCCGAAGCTGACGATTTATCAGCAGGATGCGATGACCATGAACTTTGGCGAACTGTCAGAAAAAATGGGACAGCCGCTGCGCGTGTTCGGTAACCTGCCGTACAACATCTCCACCCCGCTGATGTTCCATCTGTTTAGCTATACTGATGCCATTGCCGACATGCACTTCATGTTGCAAAAAGAGGTCGTTAACCGTCTGGTTGCAGGGCCGAACAGTAAAGCGTATGGTCGTTTAAGCGTGATGGCGCAATATTACTGCAACGTGATCCCGGTATTAGAAGTGCCGCCTTCCGCGTTCACGCCACCACCAAAAGTGGATTCTGCGGTTGTGCGCCTGGTGCCACATAAAACGATGCCGTATCCGGTCAAAGACCTGCGCGTGCTGAGCCGTATCACGACAGAAGCCTTTAACCAGCGCCGTAAAACGATTCGTAACAGCCTTGGCAATCTGTTTACCGTTGACGTGTTAGCTGAGTTGGGCATCGACCCGGCAATGCGTGCGGAAAATATTTCCGTAGAGCAGTACTGCAAGCTGGCTAATTACATCAGCGACAATGCGCCGCCGAAGGAGAGCTAAGCCATGATTGATTCGCCCCGCGTCTGTGTTCAGGTTCAAAGCGTCTACATTGAGTCCCAATCCACACCGGATGAAGAACGTTTTGTCTTTGCTTATACCGTAACCATTCGCAATCTGGGGCGGATGCCTGTGCAACTGCTCGGGCGCTACTGGCTTATCACCAACGGCAATGGCCGCGAAATTGAAGTCCAGGGTGAAGGTGTGGTCGGTGAACAACCCCATATCGCCCCTGGCGAAGAGTATCAGTACACCAGCGGTGCGGTCATTGAAACGCCACTGGGTACCATGCAAGGCCATTACGAAATGGTCGATGCCGACGGTAATGCTTTCCGCATTGCTATTCCTGTGTTCCGTCTCGCCGTACCTACACTTATTCATTAATCTAATGTCTACATATCTGATTGGCGACGTTCACGGTTGCTACGATGAACTGATCGCATTATTAAAACAGGTCGATTTTACTCCCGGGCAGGACACGCTCTGGCTTACAGGCGATTTAGTGGCGCGCGGCCCTGGCTCCCTTGACGTCCTGCGTTACGTCAAATCTCTGGGCGACAGCGTGCGGCTGGTACTGGGCAACCACGATCTGCATCTGCTGGCCGTATACGCCGGGATCAGCCGTAATAAGCCGAAAGATCGCATTACCCCCCTGCTGGAAGCACCGGATGCCGATGAGTTGCTCAACTGGCTGCGTCGCCAGCCACTGCTACAGATTGACGAAGAGAAAAAGCTGGTGATGGCTCATGCCGGCATCACGCCTCAGTGGGATCTTGAGACGGCAAAAACCTGTGCGCGCGACGCCGAAGCGGTGCTGGCGAGCGACTCCTACCCGTTCTTCCTCGATGCGATGTACGGCGACATGCCGAATAACTGGAGTGATGACCTCAGCGGCCTGGCGCGGCTACGTTTTATCACCAATGCTTTTACGCGGATGCGCTACTGCTTCCCGAACGGGCAGCTGGATATGTATTGCAAAGATACGCCGGAAAATGCCCCTGCGCCGCTTAAGCCATGGTTTGCGATTCCGGGCCCCGTGACAAACGAATATAGCGTGGTATTTGGGCACTGGGCATCACTGGAAGGAAAAGGCACCCCGGAAAATATCTATGCGCTGGATACCGGATGCTGCTGGGGCGGGGATTTAACCTGCTTACGCTGGGAAGATAAAACCTACTTTGTCCAGCCATCCAACCGACAGCTGGATTTAGGCGAGGGAGAGGCGGTCGCCTCCTGAAGATGTTTATCCTCTCCCTTTGGGGAGAGGATAAAAACGTTAACGACGTTCCAGAATTTCGAAGCAGTAGCTGTGCGAGTTCTGCGCATCCGCATCGTGAAACTCACTGAATACGGACTCCCACTCGTCCGGATCGTAATCCGGAAAATGGGTATCCCCTTCCACTTCCGCATCAATGTGCGTCAGATACAGTTTCTGCGCTTTTGGCAGGAACTGCTCATACACGCGACCACCACCGATCACCATGATCTCTTCGGCATCGCCGCAGGCGGCAATCGCTTCATCAACGGATTTCACCCACTGCACGCGATCGTCAGTGCCCGGCTGGCTACTGATCACAATATTCTTACGACCCGGCAATGGACGACCAATCGACTCCCAGGTCAGGCGGCCCATCACTACCGGCTTGTTTAACGTAGTACGTTTAAACCATGCGAGATCGGCAGGCAGGTTCCACGGCATGGCGTTTTCCATGCCGATAACGCGGTCTACCGCCAGCGCTGCAATCAGACTGATCATTGAAAATTTCCCGGATGCAAAAAATTGCCGCCACTATACGGAAAGCTTAATCTTTCGTCGACTGGCGGCAGGGTAAAGAATTAGAAATTTTTTAATATTGCTGGCAACTCCACTTCACGCAGAGGGTTTACTCTCCGGTTCATCCGCAGGATCACCGGTATGCTTGCCCTCTTCCGTCCCTTGCCAGCCGTGGCGCTGAACCAGCGACAGGTGATTACGATCCTCGTTGATGATTTCCGTCAGCATGGTGCTGGTGCGTTTAAACACCGCTGCGCGTTCGGTTGCCGTACTGCTCGCCATCGCCACCATCTCTTCCACCATATCATGGTTAAAGCGGCGGAACAGATCGGCACGTTCACGCGCTTCATACGCACCAAGCCCCAGACTTTCCAGCGCCATGCGGCCAGATTTGAGCGCCCCTTCGAAGGTTTCACGTTCAGGGGCTGCCACCCCCGCCTGACGCAGCTGGATGTAGTGATCCACATCGCGCGCACGTGAGATAATGGTCAGATGCGGAAAATGCTCTTTAACCAGCTCAACCATCTGCATGCTGGTCTCAGGATCGTCGATGGCGTTAATCAGCACCTCGGCTTTCGCCGCCCCGGCGGATTCCAGCAGGTCCGCCCGGGTCGCATCACCGTAAAACACTTTCATATCGAATTTACGCAGCGTATCAACATGGTCAGGATCGTGATCGAGGATAACCATTTTCACACCGCTGGAGAGCAGTAAACGGCCTGCGATCTGCCCGAAGCGGCCAAATCCGGCGATGATCACGCGAGGCTGCTCCTCGTCGATCTCATCGGCTTCTCGCTCCTGTTCGCTTCCCGTTTTTTCCAGACGCGTCAGCAGCACCAGCAGAATTGGCGTTGCGGCCATCGACAGCGCGACCGCCAGCGTCAGCGCTTTTGCCCATTCCGGATCGAGTACATCTGCCATCTGCGCTGCGCCAAAGACCACGAAAGCAAACTCACTCCCCTGCCCCAACAGCACGGCAAACCAGCGGCGTTGCGGTTTTGGCACGTTTAACGGTCGGGCAATCAGCCACAGCATCGCCATTTTAATGACCAGGAAACCCACCAGCAGAATGATGATGCGCAGCGGGTGGGTTACCAGCGTCCCGAAGTCGATAGACATCCCGACGCCGATGAAAAACAGCCCAAGCAGCAATCCTTTAAACGGCTCGATATCGCTTTCCAGCGCGTGACGATATTCGGAGCTTGCCAGTAAGACCCCTGCGAGGAAAGCGCCCATCGCCATCGACAGCCCAGCCTCTTCAAGCAGCAATCCAAAACCAAACACCAGGAATAACGCAACGGCGCTGAATACTTCGCGCAGGCCAGAGCGAGCCACAAAGCGCAGCAACGGACGCGTTACGTAGCGCCCCAAAAGAATTACCAGCGCCAGCGCACCGACAACCTTCAGCGCAGATAAGGCAAATGCCCCCAGCGTCGTTGATGCGCCGCTGGTTGCCAGCAGCGGGATCATCGCTACCAGCGGGATGGCGGCAATATCCTGGAACAGCAGTACGGAGAAGGTGCTGCGCCCCATTTGCGAGACCGTCAGGTTACGTTCGTTCATTGCCTGCATGGCAATCGCCGTCGAGGAGAGCGCCAGCGTCATGCCAATCAGCTCTGCGACTTTCCACTCCATCCCCAGCAAAATGCAGAACCCGCCCAACAGCAGACCGCAGGCCAGCATTTGCAAAGCGCCACCGCCAAACACCGAGGCGCGCAGTTTCCACAGCCGCTGCGGATCCAATTCCAGGCCAATCACAAACAGCATCAGCACCACGCCGATTTCCGCAAAATGCAGGATTGACTCGGCATCCGTCACCAGCCGAAAGCCCCAGGGGCCAATCACACACCCGGCAATCAGATAGCCGAGCACCGAGCCCAGCCCCAGACGGACCGCCACGGGCACAATTAATGCCGCCGCGCCGAGGTAAATCAGCGCCTGTATCATCGTATGGCTATCCATTGTGCCCCTCCTGCCACTCGAGTAAGCGTTGTTTGTAGTGACTAGCCTGCGCCTGCAAGGTTTCATCGTCGCAGACAAAGGTACAGTGCATTGCAAAAGGCGGAAGCCAGTTCAGGCCACAGTAAAGGGCGGTAGCCTGGAGCGGCTGCGCCAGCACGTCAAATCCGGGGAAAGCGCCAATCTCAAAGTGGCTTTCACCCCCACCGGTGGTTACAGCCCACATCAGGCTTTTTCCCTGAAGCGCTTTGCCGTTATGTCCGTATGCCCAACCGTGCGACAAGACTTTGTCGATCCACAATTTCAGCAGCGGAGGTGTGCTGTACCACTGCATCGGATGCTGCCAGACGATCAGATCGGCACGAGAGAGCGCCTCCTGTTCGGCGGCGACATCGATACTGAAATCAGGATAGAGTTGATAGAGGGAACGTATCTCAACGTTTTCGAGCGTCCTTGCCTGCTCAAGCATCCGTTTATTCGCATGCGAATGTTGCGGATAGGGATGCGCATAAATTATCAGAACCATGAATATGCCTGTCTTTTACTTTTCTTGTAGCATTGAGTGTAGACAGTTACCACCCCGACTTAAAGGGGCTATCTAACGGTTAAAAGTAAAACGCAAGTATTGGCAACCCATCCCACCTTACCAGCGACAGTGGCGCTAAACACGAAGAGCGATACGCGAGACAAATTCATCCTACAAAATAGTTATGGCCATTCATATTATCAACAGATATTTTTAGCGAAACTTAAGTCATTATTTAATAAATCAACCTGTACATAACCTATTGAAAAAATAATAATTTTATGCTTTTTTGTTTTAAGCTCACGCTTTAAGACGGACTAAATACGTTTTACGCACGTTATCTAATGTTCCTTCTCACTCAAATGGATGTGTACATGAGCAACAATTTCTTTAGATTAAATCATACAACCAAAACTCTTGGAAAGATATTTCCTGCCTTGTTGATATGCACCCCTGCGGTTGCATTTTCTGCAACGATTGACCAATCAACTTCTGTTCCTCAAGATTTCTCAGCCGATGCTGAATATATTATTAATAAAAACGTGACGATCTCCTCCGCTGGTAGTGAAGCGGCGGTATCGGTCTCTGGGTTTACTCTCACCAATGTCACTAACGAGGGGAATATTTCTGGCACGGGAAATGGCCTGAATATAAATACTGGTGTACAGCGCATTGTAATTAATAACGACATCGGCGCAACCATTTCCTCCACCACCGCGAATGCGGTGAATATTCAGTCACTACTCGGTGATTTTAATAACAGTGGAAACATTACTGGCTCGGAAAATGGCATTTTTGTCAGTGAAAACTCCTCCGCAGTAAATATTACCAATACCAGCACCGGAACGATAAAAGGAAAAACAGGTCTTAGTACTCAGGTTGGCATTGGCATTAATAACAGTGGCGAAATTATCGGTACAAACGGTGATGCTATTACGGCAAATGATGGCAACACTAAGATTTTTAACAGTGCCACTGTGCAGGGAACCCAGTACGGAATCAATGTAAAAGATACAGCAAAATTAGATATCAAAAATAGCGGAACGATTAGTGGTGAAACAAACGCTATTATGTTTGCCAGCGATAAAAATAACACGCTACTGCTCGACACTGGCTCCAACCTCATCGGTGACGTAATATCCACAAATTCCAGAGGAAATACCCTGACGTTGATCGGCACCGGTACGGAAGACAGTAACTTCGTGGGTCTGAATGAAGGCGACTGTTTTGCCAGCGTAAAAATGGAGGGTGAAAGCTGGGCACTGTCGGGCGATCTCGACATTATTGGCTCTGGCGACTCCTTGCTGATAGAGACTGGCGCGTTAACCCTGTCGGGTGCGGTATCGAATACCGGTAATACGCGGGTGGCCAAAGACGCCTCGCTGCAACTGGGCGATGGCGAAAAAACTGCGACGCTCAGCGGTGGGCTCACCAACAATGGTACCGTCATTTTTAATCAGGGTAGCGATTTCACTTTCGCCACCGACATGACCGGTAGCGGTAACGTCGAAAAAGTTGATTCCAACACGCTGACCCTGACAGGCAAAAATAGCTATACAGGGAATACGGTTCTGCACGGTGGCACCACGCTTATCTCCACCGGAGCAACGCTCGGCGTCAAGGGCAGTAACGCCACCGTTACCGTTGAAAACGGCGCGACCTTTGCCACCGCAGGCGAAGTGAACAACAACATCGCGATTCTTAGCGGCGGTACGCTGGCGGCATGGAATGCAGTCCAGGGTAACTCCACGCTCAGCGCTTCCGGTGTTGATACCATCAACGGCAACGTGGCTAATGGCGGCACGCTGTTGCTGAGTGCGGCTGATAATAGCGTTGGCAATAATTTTACGATTAATGGCGACTACACCGGCTCTGACGGTAGCCAGATTGTGATGAACAGCACTCTGGGTGAAGATAACTCACCAACTGACCACCTCACCATTACGGGCAGCAGCTTCGGTCAGTCCGGCGTCAGCATTACCAACATTGGCGGCGCAGGCGCGCAAACCCTTAACGGTATGGAAATTGTCAGCATTGGCGGCAGTTCCGAAGCCCAGCTGACGCTGGCAAAACCGGTCGTCGCAGGCGCCTGGGAATATAACCTTTACCAGCACAGTGACGGAAACTGGTATCTGGAATCAAAGGCGACGCCTTCTGATGATCCTTCCGACGACACCGATGACGGTGGCAATAATGATGACGGCGGTAACACCGACGGCGGTGGCAACACCGATAATGGTGGTAACACCGATGACGGTGGTAACACAGATGACGGTGGTAACACAGATGACGGTGGTAACGCCGATGATGGTGGTAACACCGACAACGGCGGCAACACTGACAACGGCGGCAACACCGATAACGGCGGCAACACTGACAACGGTGGCAACACCGATAACGGCGGCAATACTGACAACGGCGGCAACACCGATAACGGCGGCAACACCGATAACGGCGGCAACAACGATAACGGCGGTAACAGTGCCCCGGAAGTTATGGCACCTGAAGTGGGTGCTTACTTAGGTAACTACCTTGCCGCGCAGAGCATGTTCCTGCATAAGCGCGACGATCGCGACCAGCTCACTTTCCGCAATGAAGACGATCTGAACACCTGGATGTACGTTAAGGGTCGCTATCATGAGAACGATGCGGGTGGCGATAAAGTCAGCTACGACACCACCACCACCGTTCTGCAAGTCGGCAGCGATTTCATGAGCAAGCCAATGGATAACGGCATCCTGCGTGCCGGTGGTATGTTCGGTGCAGGCCAGGCGAAGACCCACTCTGATGCGAAGCACAACGTGCGTGACGCACAGGGTAAGGTTGATGGCTTTAATATTGGGCTGTACGCCACCTGGCAGGAAGATCAGAAATTACGTCTGGGCAGCTACGTTGATACCTGGGCCGCTTATAGCTGGTACAACAACAAAGTCACCAGCAATCGTAACGATGAAGATTACGATAGCGAAGGTTTCGCCGCGTCTGTTGAAGTCGGCCACGCGTGGGTTATCCAGTCTGAAAATGAACGTACATGGAAGATCGAGCCACAGGCGCAGGTGATCTACAGCTATCTCGATCAGGAAAATCACACCGATCGCGACGGCGTTCGCGTAACCACGCTGGACAATGACAGCGTCTTTGGTCGTCTTGGCGTTAAAGCAAGCTACTTCCAGCAGAAGGACGTCAAGGCCTGGCAGCCATACGTCGCAGTTAACTGGTTGAAAGGTGCTGGTCAAAACGATCTGGCATTCAACGACGAAACCGTCAGCAACGATACGCCAGAAGATCGTGGTCAGTTAGAGCTGGGCGTAACCGGCAACCTGAACGAAACCACAACGATCTCCCTGCGTGCCAGCGGTGAGTGGGGTGAAAACAGCTATGCCGCTTACGGCGGTCATATTTTGTTAAACCATCGCTGGTAATCGATCATTCTGACGCAAAAAAAGCAGTGGCATGTGCCACTGCTTTTTTTTAGTTATCCAGCTCACCCATTGATTTAACCTGGTCACGGTTAATCTGTTCAGTTTGACCGGTTTCGGCGTTTTTGTACGATACCAGACCGGTATCGTCATCCACCTGCGGTTTCCCGTCAGTAACGATAGTTTTACCATCGGTGGTTTTTACGGCCTGATTTGACGAACAGCCCGCCACGGTGAACATTGCAGTGGCAGCCAGAACGGAAGCGATCAGTAGTTTATTTTGCATGGTGTTTTCCCCTGCTCTCAGTTGAATTTTCGTTATCGACCTAACCATTTTAGGCTAACTGACTGAAAGCGGATGAAAAACCAGAAGGTTCTTAAGATGGGTAAAGAAAACCGTAGGGCGGGTAAGCGAAGCGCCACCCGCCACTTGCCCGGCGGCGCTAACGCTTGCCGGGCCTACGCAGATTACTTGCTAATCTGAGCGTGCATTTCCTGCACCGAAATCACCTTCTCGGTGGCATCCGCATTCAGCGCCATGGCCGTCGCGAAACCGCCGTTCAGGGTGGTGTCGTAATGCACTTTATACTGGAGCGCGCTGCGGCGAATCAGCTTGGAGTCTTCAATCGCCTGGCGACCTGCGGTGGTGTTGATGATGTAGGTGTACTCACCATTCTTGATACGGTCCTGAATGTGCGGACGACCTTCATGCACCTTGTTCACCAGACGCGGGTTGATCCCAGCTTCACCCAGCACAATTGCCGTGCCGTGGGTTGCATCCAGCTCGAAGCCCTGTTTAAGCAGCTTGGCGGCCAGGTCAACCACGCGCTCTTTATCGCCTTCGCGAACGGAGAGCAGCGCACGGCCCGATTTTCTCATGGTGGAGCTGCTGCCCAGCTGTGCCTTGGCAAACGCTTCTGCGAAGGTGCGGCCCACGCCCATCACTTCCCCGGTAGAGCGCATCTCTGGCCCTAACAGTGGGTCAACGCCCGGGAATTTGTTGAACGGCAGCACCACCTCTTTCACCGAGTAGTACGGCGGGATGATTTCTTTCGTGACGCCCTGCTGAGTCAGCGTCTGGCCAGCCATCACGCGCGCCGCCACTTTCGCCAGCGGAATACCGGTCGCTTTAGAGACGAACGGTACGGTACGTGCCGCACGCGGGTTGACTTCAATCAGATAAACTTCGTTGTCTTTCACTGCGAACTGGACGTTCATCAGGCCGCGAACCTGCAACTCGAAGGCCAGCTTCTGCACCTGCTGACGCATCACATCCTGAATCTCCTGGCTCAGGGTGTACGCAGGAAGAGAACATGCGGAGTCACCGGAGTGCACGCCAGCCTGCTCGATGTGCTCCATGATGCCGCCAATCAGCACCATTTCGCCGTCGCAGATAGCGTCAACGTCGACTTCGACCGCGTCGTCGAGGAAGCGGTCGAGCAGCACTGGCGCATCGTTGGAGACGCTCACCGCCGTCTGGAAGTAGCGACGCAGGTCGGCTTCGTCATAGACGATTTCCATCGCACGGCCGCCCAGTACGTAGGATGGACGCACCACCAGCGGGTAACCAATCTCTTTCGCTTTCTCAACGGCCATTTCAATCGCGGTCACGGTGGCGTTCGCCGGCTGTTTCAGCTTGAGACGATCAACTGCCTGCTGGAAACGCTCGCGGTCTTCCGCACGGTCAATCGCGTCCGGGCTGGTGCCAATGACCGGCACACCTGCTGCTTCCAGCGCACGCGCCAGCTTCAGCGGAGTCTGGCCGCCATACTGCACGATCACGCCTTTCGGCTTCTCGATGCGCACGATTTCCAGCACGTCTTCCAGCGTAACCGGCTCGAAGTAGAGGCGATCGGAAGTGTCGTAGTCGGTCGAGACGGTTTCCGGGTTACAGTTGACCATGATGGTCTCGTAACCGTCTTCGCGCAGCGCCAGCGAGGCATGCACGCAGCAGTAGTCGAACTCAATGCCCTGGCCGATACGGTTTGGACCGCCGCCCAGCACCATAATCTTGTCGCGGTCGACGGACGGGTTCGCCTCGCACTCATCTTCATAGGTGGAGTACATGTACGCGGTATCGGTCGAGAACTCTGCCGCACAGGTGTCCACGCGCTTGTAAACCGGGTGCAGGTCATACTGGTCGCGCAGCTTGCGGATCTCCGCTTCACGTACGCCCGCCAGTTTAGCCAGACGCGCATCGGCGAAGCCTTTACGCTTCAGCATGCGCAGGAAGTCTGCGTCAAGGCCGTTGATGCCCAGCTCTGCCACTTTCTCTTCCAGACGCACCAGCTCTTCAATCTGTACCAGGAACCAGCGGTCGATGTTAGTCAGGTTAAATACGCCGTCGACGGAGAGGCCCGCACGGAAGGCATCGGCGATGTACCAGATACGCTCTGCGCCCGCGTCTTTCAGCTCGCGGCGGATTTTGGTCAGTGCTTCCGGGTCGTCCAGGCTGACTTTCGGGTCAAAGCCGGTCGCGCCCACTTCCAGGCCACGCAGCGCTTTTTGCAGGGATTCCTGCTGCGTGCGGCCAATCGCCATGACTTCACCAACGGATTTCATCTGGGTAGTCAGACGGTCGTTCGCGCCGGCGAATTTCTCGAAGTTAAAGCGAGGAATTTTAGTCACAACGTAGTCGATGGACGGTTCGAAGGACGCTGGCGTGCGGCCACCGGTGATGTCGTTCATCAGCTCGTCAAGGGTGTAACCCACCGCCAGTTTCGCCGCCACTTTCGCAATCGGGAAGCCGGTGGCTTTGGAGGCCAGCGCGGAGGAACGGGACACGCGCGGGTTCATTTCGATAACAATCAGACGGCCGGTTTTCGGGTTCACCGAGAACTGCACGTTCGAGCCGCCGGTTTCCACGCCGATTTCACGCAGTACCGCCATCGAGGCGTTACGCATGATTTGGTACTCTTTGTCGGTCAGCGTCTGAGCTGGCGCAACGGTGATGGAGTCGCCGGTGTGGATCCCCATCGCGTCGAAGTTTTCGATGGAGCAGACGATGATGCAGTTGTCGTTTTTATCACGCACCACTTCCATCTCGTACTCTTTCCAGCCAATCAGCGATTCATCAATCAGCAGCTCTTTGGTTGGGGAGAGATCCAGACCGCGTTCGCAAATCTCTTCGAACTCTTCGCGGTTGTAGGCGATACCGCCGCCGGTGCCGCCCATAGTGAATGATGGACGGATGATGCACGGATAGCCCACGTCAGCCGCGACGGCCAGCGCTTCTTCCATGTTGTGTGCGATACCGGAACGCGCGGTGTCGAGGCCAATTTTTTTCATTGCCACGTCGAAGCGACGACGGTCTTCTGCTTTATCAATCGCGTCGGCGGTTGCCCCAATCATGGTCACGCCGAACTCTTCCAGCACACCCTGACGCTCCAGCTCCAGCGCGCAGTTCAGCGCCGTCTGGCCACCCATGGTCGGCAGCACCGCGTCCGGACGCTCTTTCTCAATAATTTTGCGTACCACTTCCCAGTGAATTGGCTCGATGTAGGTCGCATCTGCCATTTCCGGGTCGGTCATGATGGTGGCCGGGTTAGAGTTGACCAGGATGACGCGGTAACCCTCTTCGCGCAGGGCTTTACACGCCTGCGCGCCGGAGTAGTCAAATTCACAGGCCTGGCCGATCACGATCGGGCCAGCGCCAAGGATCAGGATGCTTTTTATGTCTGTACGTTTTGGCATGGTCTTCTCAGCTCCTGATTATTTAGCAGTCTTACGGTATTGCTCGATAAGTTCGATGAAGTGATCGAACAGCGGCGCGGCATCGTGTGGGCCCGGGCTGGCTTCAGGGTGGCCCTGGAAGCTGAACGCAGGCTTATCGGTGCGATGGATACCCTGCAAGGTACCATCGAACAGTGACTTATGCGTCACGCGCAGGTTAGCTGGCATCGTCGCTTCATCCACAGCGAAGCCGTGGTTCTGCGCGGTGATCATTACCGTGTTGTTGTCGATATCTTTCACCGGGTGGTTACCACCATGGTGGCCAAACTTCATCTTGACGGTGTTCGCTCCGCTCGCCAGTGCCAGCAGCTGATGGCCGAGACAGATGCCGAATACCGGGATATCGGTTTCAAGGAAGGACTTAATGGCGTCGATAGCGTAGTCGCACGGCGCCGGGTCGCCAGGACCGTTAGAGAGGAAGATGCCGTCCGGGTTCATCTTCAGAACATCTTCCGCAGACGTTTGTGCCGGGACGACCGTCAGGCGGCAGCCACGGTCAACCAGCATACGCAGGATGTTGCGCTTGGCACCAAAATCGTAGGCCACCACGTGGAACGGCAGCTCGCTTTCCGGTTTCGCTTCCGGCAGGTCGCCTTCCAGCGTCCAGCTTCCCTGCGTCCAGCTGTAGGCTTCTGTGGTAGTCACTTCTTTCGCCAGGTCCATCCCGTTCAGGCCCGGGAAGGCTTTCGCTTTTTCCAGCGCCAGCGCCGCATCGAGGTTGTCCCCTGCGATGATGCAGCCATTTTGTGCACCCTTCTCGCGCAGCAGACGCGTCAGCTTACGGGTATCGATATCGGCAATCGCCACAATGTTATGGCGCTTCAGGTAAGAAGAGAGGTCTTCGGTGTTGCGGAAGTTGCTGGCAATCAGCGGCAGGTCGCGAATGACCAGGCCTTGCGCATGTACCTGAGAGGATTCTTCGTCAGCCGCATTGGTGCCGACATTGCCGATATGAGGATAAGTAAGAGTAACGATTTGGCGAGAATAGGAAGGATCAGTGAGGATTTCTTGATAACCGGTCATTGAAGTATTGAAAACGACTTCCCCAACCGCCGAACCCGTTGCCCCTATGGCCCGACCGATAAACTGGGTTCCGTCTTCCAGAACCAATAGCGCTGACTTAATCAAAACACCCTCCAGAGAATATTCACTCACTTTATTTGCATATTAATTCATAACCATGTCATGGATCAATGCAAATGTGTTGCCAGCGGATTTTTGGCAAACGGCGGCATTCTGGGGATTTGCCATGTAAAAGTCAACTTAAAACGGGGATTTTGTTTATTCTTTTGCAGGCCTGATGGCTTGATTTCAAATTAAGTGGCAAAAAGATCAACTAAATCACTGTGGAAACCGCTTGCGCAGGCAGTTTAAAAGAAACAATCGTCTTGCGGGAATAAAAAGTGGACCAGATGGTCAAAATTTACAGTACAGCAACATAAAATAGCATGAAAACACTTACTTTAAATGAGTTAAATGCAATAATCCTTTGAAATAGACAAAATAAAAGGGCAATAAAATATTGCCCTATGCAATCAAACAGTTACGACTGCAATAACCACATCACGATGGGTAATAACGCTTACAAATTGTTGAGTTCGAGCACATCTCGCATATCAAAAAGACCATTTGGCTTACCTTTTAGCCACAGTGCGGAGCGTACCGCCCCGTTTGCAAACGTCATGCGGCTGGATGCTTTATGTGTGATTTCGACCCTTTCACCAATATCGGCGAACATAGCGGTATGTTCGCCGACGATATCACCCGCGCGAACGGTGGCAAAACCAATGGTGCCAGGCACGCGCTCGCCAGTGTGACCTTCGCGAGAATAGACCGCGATGTCTTTCAAAACTTTATCCATTGCATAAGCAATCGCTTCGCCCATCGCCAGCGCCGTGCCAGATGGGGCATCGACTTTATGGCGGTGGTGCGCTTCAATAATCTCAATGTCGGTATAGTCGCCCATCACCTTCGCTGCCTTTTCCAGCAGTTTCAGCATAACGTTAACGCCTACGCTAAAGTTCGCGGCGAAGACAATCGCAATGTCGGCGGCTGCTTCCTGAATGGCCTGTTTACCGGCATCATCGAAACCGGTGGTGCCAATCACCATCCCTTTACCGTGCTGGCGGCAAAACGCCAGGTGAGTCAAAGTGCCTTCCGGACGGGTAAAGTCGATGAACACGTCAAAGTCTTCTTTCACCGCCTCCAGGTTGCTCTGTACGGTAACGCCTGTCTTGCCCGCGCCTGCCAGCTCGCCCGCATCGGAGCCCAGCAGGGATGAACCTTCACGCTCCAGCGCCGCGCCAAGTGCCACGCCATCCATCTGTAGTGCCGCCTGAATCAGCTGGCGACCCATACGTCCACCCGCGCCCGCAATGGCGACACGGATCTGTGCATCATGCATAGTTATTCTCTTACGTTAAAATGATGTAAACCGTTTTCAGATTAACCAGCCTTCGCTAACGCTGCCAACTGAAAACACCAATAATTAGAATTTAACGTGAAACCGACTCAGATATCAGTAAAAGACATGATTTTGTCGTCACGATAAGATACGAAGCAAAAAAAGGCCAGCACAGAAGGTGCTGGCCTTTCATCAGAAAAGAAATTATTCCACTTCGCGGGCGTCAATTCGCAGCTCTTTCGGCACTTCAAAGACAATGTTCTCTTCACGGCCTTCCAGCGGCACCGCTTCGCCACCACCCAGCTCTTGCAGGCGGGCAATGACGTTTTGCACCAGAATATCCGGCGCTGAAGCACCTGCGGTAACACCGACGCAGGCCGCGTTTTTCACCCACGCTTCCTGAATGTCCGTTGCGTCGTCGATCAGAAACGCCGCTTTCCCCATACGCTGCGCCAGTTCGGCCAGACGGTTAGAGTTAGAGGAGTTTTTTGAACCGACCACCAGCACCACGTCCGCCTGTTCAGCCAACGCGCGCACGGCTTCCTGACGGTTGGTGGTTGCGTAGCAGATATCATCTTTGCGCGGCCCGACGATTTTTGGGAAGCGCTGGCGCAGGGCGTCAATCACGTCTGAGGTGTCGTCCACGGAAAGCGTCGTCTGGGTCATAAACGACAGACGCGCTTCGTTTTTCACATTCAGCGTAAAAACGTCTTCCGGCGACTCAACCAGATACATACCCCCTTCCGGGTTGCTGTACTGACCCATGGTGCCTTCAACTTCCGGGTGACCGGCATGGCCAATCAGAATCGACTCTTCACCACGACGGCTTGCACGCGCCACTTCCATATGCACCTTGGTCACTAACGGACAGGTGGCATCGAATACGGTCAGATCGCGGCTTTTGGCTTCGTTACGTACGGCCTGGGATACGCCGTGCGCGGAGAAGATGAGGATTGCGCCGTCCGGCACTTCGCTGATCTGCTCGATAAAAATCGCACCGCGCTCGCGCAGGCTGTCGACCACGTAGCGGTTGTGCACCACTTCGTGACGCACGTAAATCGGCGCGCCGTAAATCTCCAGCGCATTTTCAACAATGCTGATAGCGCGGTCTACACCAGCGCAAAAACCGCGCGGGTTAGCCAACAGGATCTGCATTTCAGTCCTCCAGCGCCGGATCGATCTCCAGCACTTCTACATCAAAATGAACGGTACGCCCGGCAAGCGGATGGTTGAAGTCAACGGTGATGGAATCCCCGTTGATTTCGCGGATCACGCCAGGCATTTCGCTGCCGTCCATAGCGGTAAAGAGCATAATCGCCCCGATCTCCGGTTCACCCGCATCCATAAACTCACGGCGCGAGAAGTACTGAATCAGATCCGGGCTTGGCACACCGAATGCCGCATCCGGCTCCAGTGAGAACGCTTTTTTCTCACCCTCTTTCAGCCCGAGAAGCTGTTGTTCTAGGCCTTCAGACAGGGAGGTGTCGCCCAGACGAAACAGCGCCGGTTTGCCATTGTTGCGGGTGGATTCGGCCGTGGAGCCGTCATCCAGCTTCAGCGTGAAATGAACGAGAACCGCGCTGTTGCTCTGTACGGATTTAGACATGCAAATTGCTCGCTTGTTTTGGGTCACCTGTTGCCCGGTGGCGCTACGCTTACCGGGCCTACGGGGGCCACAAATTCTGTAGGCCGGGATCGCTACGCGTCACCCGGCTGGTTTTGTTACGCCTGCTCTTTCGCGGCCGGTTTAGGCAAGAAGCCTTCCAGCACGATTAACGCTGCACCAACGCATATTGCGCTATCGGCGAGGTTAAAGGTCGCAAAGTGCCAGTCGCCGACGTAGAAGTCGATCATATCGACTACAAAGCCGTGCCACAGGCGGTCAAACAGGTTACCCAGTGCGCCACCAATGATCAGCGCGTAGGCGATGTTATTCAGCTTTTGCGTGGCCTTCGAGCGGTACATCAGCACCGCGAGCACGACGCAGATACCCATTGCGATACCTGCGAAGAACCAACGCTGCCAGCCACCGCTGTCGGCAAGGAAACTAAACGCCGCGCCGTAGTTGCGGGCGTAGTGCAGGTTAAGCGACGGGAACAGCGGGACCGTATCCCCCAGAGCGAAATTCTGGAGGATCAGGAACTTGCTGCCCAAATCAATAATCAGCACCACTACCACCAGCCACAGCCAGCGCAGTCCTGTTGAACAGAGAGTTTTACTCATCAGGCAAACTTACGTTTTTCGCCGTCGCCGGCGACGTTGCTTACACAGCGTCCGCAGATGTCTGCGTGTTCCGCCACCTGGCCGACATCGGTAGTGTAATGCCAGCAACGCGGGCATTTTTCACCATCGGCTTTGCTCAGTGCGACCTTCAGTCCTTTGAGCAGTTCGCTCTGCTGAGCATCAGCAGATGCCTCGGCATAATCCGCAACTTTCGCACCGGAGGTCAACAGGACAAATCGTAATTCATCGCCCAGCGCGGTCAGCTTCGCGGCCAGCTCAGGCTCTGCGTACAGGGTCACCGTCGCTTCCAGAGAGCCACCGACTTTCTTGTCAGCGCGCGCCTGCTCGATAACCTTGTTCACTTCGCCACGCACTTTCAGCAGCTCGTCCCAGTAGGCGTCGTTCATTGCTTCAGTGCTGGAGAGGTCGAACAGACCTTCGTACCACTCGCCGGTGAAGACATACTTCTCACGGTCGCCCGGCAGGTAACCCCAGATTTCATCTGCGGTGAAGGACATGATCGGCGCCATCCAGCGTACCAGCGCCTCTGCGATGTGGAACAGCGCGGTCTGGCAGCTACGACGCGCCACGCTGTCCGCTTTCGCGGTGTACTGGCGGTCTTTGATGATGTCGAGATAGAACGACCCCATCTCAATGGAGCAGAAGCGCATCAGGCGCTGCACCACTTCGTGGAAGTCGTAAGACTCATAGGCTTTCAGAATATCTTCCTGTGCCGCTTTCGCGCAGCCTACCGCCCAGCGATCGAGCACCACCATCTCTTCCGGCTTCACCATGTCTTTTACCGGATCAAACCCGTTCAGGTTCGCCAGCAGGAAGCGCGCGGTGTTACGGATACGACGATAGCTGTCAGCAGCACGTTTCAGGATCTCGTCAGACACCGCCATTTCGCCCGTGTAGTCGGTGGATGCCACCCACAGGCGTAGAATATCCGCGCCCAGCTTGTTCATCACGTCCTGCGGAGAAACGGTGTTACCGATGGATTTGGACATCTTACGGCCCTGACCATCCACGGTGAAGCCGTGGGTCAGTACCTGGCGGTAAGGTGCTTTGCCCTTCATGGCGGTGGAGATCATCAGGGATGACATGAACCAGCCGCGGTGTTGGTCGGAGCCTTCCAGATACATGTCGGCAGCGTGACCGGCGAACTCAGGGCGCACGTCAACCACGGAGGAGTGGGTAGACCCGGAGTCGAACCACACGTCCAGGGTATCCGGCACTTTCTCGTAGTTGTCCGCGTCAGCGCCCAGGATGTCACGGGAATCGAGATCCCACCACGCCTGAATGCCGTCAACTTCAACGCGCTTCGCCACCTCTTCCATCAGTTCCAGGGTGTTCGGGTGCAGTTCCTGCGTCTCTTTATGCACGAACAGCGACATCGGCACGCCCCAGGTGCGCTGACGGGAGATACACCAGTCGGGACGGTTAGCCACCATGGATTCGATACGCGCCTGGCCCCAGTCCGGGATCCACTGCACGCCTTTGATCTCTTTCAGAGACTGCTCGCGCAGGCCTTTCTGGTCCATGCTGACGAACCACTGCGGGGTCGCACGGAAGATAATCGGGGTCTTATGGCGCCAGCAGCACGGATAGCTGTGCTGCATTTTCTCAACGTGCAGCAGCGCACCGCTGGTGCGAAGCATGTCAACGATGATGTCGTTGGCTTTAAAGACGTTGATACCGTCCAGCGCCGGGTAGGTGCCAGGCAGGTAAGAGCCATCCGGACCGACCGGGTTGGCGATTTCCAGACCGTATTTCAGGCTGATGTTGTAGTCGTCAGGACCGTGGCCGCCGGCGGTATGCACCGCACCGGTACCCGCGTCCAGCGTGACGTGGTCGCCCAGGATCGCCGGAACGTCGAAGTCCAGGAACGGGTGTTTGAAGCGCATCAGCTCCAGCGCGTCGCCTTTTACGGTACCCAGCACGCTGTAATCAGTGATGTTCGCGCGTTTAAGCACGCTTTCAACCAGATCTTTTGCCAGGATAACCGCGCGACCATCAATTTGTACCAGCGCGTACTCAAACTCACCGGACAGGGAAATGGCACGGTTGGCTGGTAACGTCCACGGGGTGGTGGTCCAGATAACCAGCGAGACTGGACCGCTTACGCCTGGCAGGCCAAATTTAGCTTTGATCGCATCCTGATCGACCGCTTCGAACGCCACGTCGATAGAAGGCGAGGTTTTGTCGTAATACTCTACTTCCGCTTCTGCCAGCGCAGAACGGCAGTCCACGCACCAGTGCACCGGCTTAGCGCCTTTATGCAGGTGACCGTTGCCGATGATTTTACCCAGCGCACGGATAATGTTGGCTTCGGTTTTGAAGTCCATGGTCAGGTACGGGTGCGACCAGTCGCCCAGCACGCCCAGACGGATGAAGTCAGCGCGCTGACCGTCTACCTGGGTGGCAGCGTATTCGCGGCATTTCGCGCGGAACTCTGCGGCGGTGAACTTCTCACCCGGCTTACCGTACTCTTGCTCCACTTTCAGCTCGATTGGCAGACCATGGCAGTCCCAGCCCGGAACATAAGGCGAGTCATATCCCGCGAGTCCTTTGGACTTCACGATAATGTCTTTCAGAATCTTGTTTACAGAGTGACCAATATGAATGCTGCCATTCGCATAGGGAGGGCCATCATGCAGAATGAAGGTTTTTTTGCCTTTTTTGGCTGCACGAATGATGCCGTACAGGTCATCATCAGTCCAACGCGCCAGCATTCCCGGTTCGCGCTTGGCGAGATCGCCGCGCATCGGGAACCCTGTTTCCGGCAAATTCAGGGTTGATTTATAGTCACTCATCAGATTCTCGGTTCCGTATTTATCACGTAGGCAGTTAAGCCGGTTCTAAAGCCCAAAAAACTCGCGGGCCGTTAATTCATCTCGCGCGATTTGCGCCTTAAGTTCATCCAGCGAAGCGAATCGCTGTTCATTGCGTATTTTTTTACGCAGTATCACATCTATATGGCGACCGTAGAGGTCCATTACAACGTCCAGCAGGTGTACTTCTAACTGTTGACGCACACCGGAAACCGTTGGACGTGTACCAATGTTGGCAACACCGTAGAAAGGCTTCTCACCCAGTCCTGCCACTTCCACCGCATAGACCCCTTTAACCGGGGAGACCTGACGACGCAGCGGTATATTCGCCGTCGGAAAACCTATCGTGCGGCCCAGCGCATCGCCATGGACCACACGACCTGAAATTGTGAACGGATGACCCAGCAGCGTTTCTGCCGTGTCCAGTTCATCGTTCGCCAGCGCCTGACGTACCGCCGTGCTGCTGACGCGCACCCCGCCCTCACAGAAGGTCATCGTACTGGTGACGTCAAACCCGTACTCCAGGCCAGCCTTCTGTAATAACAAGAAATCGCCCTGACGACCAGCGCCAAAGCGGAAATCATCGCCCACGGCGAGAAACTGCACGCCAAGCTGCCTGACCAACAGATCGCTGACAAAGTTTTGTGCGGTCAGCGCGGCAAACCGACGGTCGAAGCGTACGCACAGGACGTAGTCAACGCCGGACTCCGTCAGGTAGCGTAACTTCTCACGCAGACGCGTCAGCCGCGCGGGGGATTTCTCGCCGGCAAACAGCTCCAGCGGCTGCGGTTCGAAAATCATCACCACAACGGGCAGGCCACGCGCCTCCCCTTCTTTACGCAATCCCTGCAACAGCGCCTGATGCCCACGATGCACGCCGTCAAAATTACCAATGGTCAGCACGCACCCGTGCGGGGCTTGACTGAGATTATGTATGCCGCGTATCAGCTTCATGACTGGCTCAAAACAGTGAAAATCGCCAAAGTATACCTTGTACGGCGGTTAAGGTTAACCGGCGATTGTTCACGCGAAACAGAAAGCCGTATGATTTCATCAGGCTGACCTTTCACAGCAAAAAAATCTGCCCGAGAACTGCGATTTTTATGCCGAAAGGCTGTATTCACGAAAGACAAGCTGGTAGAATCCTGCGCCATCACTACGTAACGTAGCGTCGCTCATTAACGGCGCTTATTTGCACAAATCCATTGACAAAAGAAGGCAAAGAGGGCATATTCCTCGGCCTTTGAATTGTCCACATAGAACATATTTGGGAGTTGGACTTGGCTAATATCAAATCAGCTAAGAAACGTGCCGTTCAGTCTGAAAAGGCTCGTAAGCACAACGCAAGCCGTCGCTCTATGATGCGTACTTTCATCAAGAAAGTATACGCAGCAATCGAAGCAGGCGACAAAGCTGCAGCGCAGAACGCATTTAACGAAATGCAACCAATCGTGGATCGTCAGGCTGCTAAAGGTCTGATCCACAAAAACAAAGCAGCGCGTCATAAAGCAAACCTGACCGCGCAGATCAACAAACTGGCTTAATCGCTACTTGTTGTTGCTTGTTTGAAAGAACCCGCTTAACGCGGGTTTTTTTATGTCTTCAGATTGCCGGCGGCGTAAACAGCGCCGAGTAGTCGCGGTTGCAGATTCGCTGCACCGCCGGGTGCTGAATCATCCTTTCGGCGAATATGGCGTGATACTCTTCCATCACGTTATCCACCCTGCCAATCTCGGTAATCTTGTCGTCTGAATAGAGATCGTGCGCGTACAGCGTCGGGGCAACGAAGATAGCGTTGTGCGCCTCGCCAAAAGCCTTCATCAAAGCCGCATCGTCGAACTCACCGAGGATCTCCACGTTCAGCCCCTGCGAGTTAAACCAGTTCAGCAGCTTACGTCCGAGCATAGACCGCCTACCCGGCACCAGCAGGCGGCGCTCTTCCAGGCAGGCAGGAAACGGTTTTTCCGGCGGCGGATTAATGCACCAGAAACTGACGCCGCATTCGCCAATTTTCACCGAGAACAAGCCTTCCTGCTGCGTGGAGTCGATTGGGCAGTCCGAGATAATCATATCCAGCTTATGCTGGCTCAGCTGTTCCAGCAGCATCTCGTGAGTGGACTCAAAGCAGCGTAAATGAATCTGTTCATCTTCCACCACCGCCGCATCCAGCACACCGCTTACCAGCCGTTTGGACAACGCATCCGCCACGCCCACGTCAAAGAGCAGGTTCGACTCTTTGCGATAGTTAACGATATCCAGCATCTCCTGGCTCAGGGTGAACATCTTGTCCGCATAGCGGAACACCAGTTCGCCCAGCTCGCTCGGCTCAATGCCACGTCCTTTCCGCTTAAAAAGCTTGCCCTGTAAGCGCTCTTCCAGGGCTTTGATTTGCCCGGTAATAGTTTGTGGTGTCAGGTAGAGCGCCTCTGCCGCTCCCACGACCGAGCCCTGCTTGTAGACATGCCAGAAGTAATAGAGATGGTTATAGTTCAAATGAGACATCACGTTTTCACTCCCTGATAGTTTATCGGGAGAAGGCTTCCCTTCTCCCGGTTTCCTGTTATGCCTGGACAGCCTGTCCGGACAACTTCACCTTCAACAAGGTATAACCAATAACCGCGGCCAGTAACGACCCGATAAGAATGCCGAGTTTCGCCCAGACGATAAGCTCAGGCGCGCTGGTGCCAAACGCCAGCGTCGAGATAAAGATCGACATGGTGAATCCAATACCGCACAGCACGCCGATGGCCATAATCTGACTAAAGGTGGTTCCGTTTGGCAATGACGCCAGCTTCAGCTTCAGCGCCAGCCAGCAGAACAGGCTGATACCCAGCGGCTTACCGATAAACAAACCAGCGATGATACCCAGCGGCAGCACAGAGGTGAGTCCGTCCAGGGTAACACCGGCCAGGGAAACACCCGCGTTGGCAAATGCAAACAGCGGCAGGATCATAAAGCCCACCCACGGATGAAGCACATGCTCCAGCTGTCTGGCAGGCGATTTGCCGTCCTGCTCCTTCAGCGGAATAAAGAAGCCAACGATGACGCCCGCCAGCGTGGCATGCACGCCAGACTTCAGCACCGCCGTCCACAGCACCATCCCCACCAGAATATAAATACCCGTGCGTCGGACGTTGAAGACGTTCAGCAACGCCAGCACCGCAATAGCCACGGCCGCCACGCTCAGCGACAGAACCGACAGATCGCTGGTGTAGAACAGCGCGATAATCACGATAGCGCCCAGGTCATCGATAATCGCCAGCGCCATCAGGAAAATTTTCAGTGCTACCGGGACGCGGCTACCGAGCAAGGCTAAGACCCCGAGCGCAAACGCGATATCCGTTGCGGCCGGGATCGCCCAGCCGTCACGCGCAACCGGATCCTGCCACGCAAACGCGAGAAAGAGCAACGCGGGAACGATCATCCCGCCAATCGCCGCGATCACCGGAAACGCCGCGCGCTGACGGCTGGCAAGAGAACCGATCACCAGCTCACGTTTGACCTCCAGGCCTACCAGCAGGAAGAACACCGCCATCAGCGCATCGTTGATCCACAGCAGCATGTTCTTGTTAATTTCCAGCGCCCCGACCTTCAGCTCGACGGGGGTTTCCAGAAATGCGTGATAGAGATCGCGCGTCATGCCCATATTGGCGAGCAGCATGGCGGCTGCAGCAGCAATAATCAGGATGACGCCGCCGGATGCCTCACTGCTTAAGAAACGGTGTAGTAATTTCACGTTTAAACTCTCTTTTACAACAATACCTCGGTAAAACCATAATATCAGCGCAAACAGATCGGTAAAAACAGATTAATATTGGTTATAGATTCAGTTTAACCGAGGAATAACGCTATAAAGCAAAAAGCCCGGAATCGCTTCCGGGCTTTAAAGGATAGTAACCAGCTGGCAGGTTAGCGGGTTAAATCGTCGAAGAATTTTTTGACGCCATCGAAGAAGCTTTTGGAGCGCGGGCTGTTTTTCTCACCCGTCGGGCCACCAAAACTCTCCTGAAGCTCTTTCAGCAGCTGTTTCTGCTTGTCGTTCAGGCCGACCGGCGTTTCAACAACCACGCGGCATAACAGGTCACCCTGCGCGCCACCGCGAACGGATTTAACGCCTTTGCCGCGCATGCGGAACAGCTTCCCGGTCTGGGTTTCGCCAGGGATTTTCAGGTTAACGCGACCGTCCAGCGTCGGCACTTCGATTTCGCCGCCCAGCGCCGCCATCGCAAAGTTGATCGGCACTTCACAGTACAGGTTGTTACCTTCACGCTCGAAGATGGCGTGCTGTTTAACCTGAACCTGAACGTACAGATCCCCTGCCGGTGCGCCGTGCTCGCCAGCTTCACCCTCACCTGCCAGACGGATGCGGTCGCCCGTATCCACGCCTGCCGGGATCTTAACGGACAGCGTTTTGGTTTTCTCCACGCGACCGTGACCGTGGCATTTGGTGCACGGATCTTTAATCAGCGTACCGCGACCATGACAATGCGGACAGGCCTGCTGCACCGCGAAGAAGCCCTGGCGCATCTGCACCTGACCGGAACCGTGACAGGTTGGACAGGTCTGTGGCTGAGTCCCCGCTTTCGCGCCGCTGCCGTGGCAAACGTCACACTCTTCCAGCGTCGGGATACGGATCTCTTTGGTTACGCCACGAACCGCTTCTTCCAGCGTCAGGTCCATGTTATAGCGCAGATCTGCGCCGCGCGCCGCGCGCTGACGACCACGACCGCCGCCGAAGATATCGCCAAATACATCGCCAAAGATGTCGCTGAAATCAGCGCCGCCGCCGAAGCCGCCGCCACCAAATCCACCGCCGCCCATGCCGCCCTGTTCAAAGGCCGCGTGACCATACTGGTCATAAGCCGCACGTTTTTGTGCATCGGTCAGGACTTCGTAGGCTTCTTTAATCTCTTTAAATTTGGCTTCAGCCTCTTTGTCACCCTGGTTACGGTCAGGGTGGAATTTCATGGCCAGGCGCTTATATGCCTTTTTGATTTCACGCTCTTCCGCAGTTTTCGGAACGCCTAAAATCTCGTAATAGTCTTGCTTTGCCATTGGTTTTTTTAAGCCCCTTAACATGCGAGCACGGGCGTGGAGAATACTCCTACGCCCGTGCCGATTAATTACCCTGCATCAGGGCGATTATTTTTTATCTTTCACTTCTTCGAACTCAGCGTCGACAACATCGTCGTCTTTCGCGTTGTTCTGGGAAGCATCAGCGCCCGCCTGCTGCTGTGCGTGCTGCTGCTGAGCGATTTCCATCAGCTTCTGAGAAACCTGTGCCAGCTCCTGCATCTTCGCTTCAATGTCCGCTTTGTCTTCGCCTTTCAGAGACGTTTCCAGTGCGCTCAGTGCAGTTTCGATCGCAGTTTTGTCTTCCGCTGGCAGTTTATCGCCCGCTTCTTCAACCTGCTTACGGGTGCTGTGCAGCAGATGGTCACCCTGGTTACGGGTCTGAACCAGCTCTTCGAACTTACGGTCGGATTCCGCGTTAGCTTCGGCATCACGAACCATTTTTTCGATTTCCGCTTCGTTCAGGCCAGAAGATGCCTTGATGGTGATCTTCTGCTCTTTACCGCTGTTTTTGTCTTTCGCAGACACGTGCAGGATACCGTCAGCATCGATGTCGAAGGTGACTTCGATCTGTGGCATGCCGCGTGGTGCCGGGTTAATACCGTCCAGGTTGAACTGACCCAGAGATTTGTTATCCGCCGCACGCTTACGCTCACCCTGAATCACATGGATGGTTACCGCAGACTGGTTGTCTTCAGCGGTGGAGAACACCTGGCTGTGTTTCGTCGGGATAGTAGTGTTTTTGTTGATGAGCGGAGTCATCACGCCACCCATGGTTTCGATACCCAGTGACAGCGGAGTAACGTCCAGCAGCAGTACGTCTTTCACTTCACCCGTCAGAACACCACCCTGAACCGCAGCACCGATAGCAACCGCTTCGTCCGGGTTCACGTCTTTACGTGGCTCTTTACCAAAGAATTCAGCAACTTTCTTCTGAACCATTGGCATACGGGTCTGACCACCTACCAGGATAACGTCCTGAATATCAGACACGGACAGGCCAGCGTCCTGCAATGCAACTTTCAGTGGCTCGATAGAACGGTTCACCAGGTCTTCTACCAGGCTTTCCAGTTTCGCACGGGTCACTTTGATGTTCATGTGTTTTGGACCGGTCGCGTCTGCGGTGATGTACGGCAGGTTCACATCGGTCTGCTGAGCGGAAGACAGTTCGATCTTCGCTTTCTCAGCCGCTTCTTTCAGGCGCTGCATGGCCAGCGGGTCGTTACGCAGGTCAATGCCCTGATCTTTCTTAAACTCGTCAACGAGGTAGTTGATCAGACGGGTATCGAAGTCTTCACCACCCAGGTGGGTATCACCATTGGTTGCCAGAACTTCGAAGGTTTTTTCGCCGTCGACGTCGTCGATTTCGATAATAGAGATATCGAAGGTACCACCACCCAGGTCGTAAACCGCGATAGTACGGTTACCAACTTCTTTATCCAGACCGTAAGCCAGTGCTGCTGCGGTTGGTTCGTTGATGATACGTTTTACTTCCAGACCTGCGATACGGCCAGCATCTTTGGTTGCCTGACGCTGAGCATCGTTGAAGTAAGCAGGTACGGTGATAACAGCTTCAGTTACCGGTTCACCCAGGTAATCTTCCGCGGTTTTCTTCATTTTCTTCAGCACTTCAGCAGAGATCTGCGGAGGTGCAGTTTTGGTGCCTTTCACATCAAGCCATGCATCGCCGTTATCGGCTGCGATGATTTTGTAAGGCATGATGGAAACGTCACGCTGAACTTCTTCGTCCTGGAAGCGGCGGCCAATCAGGCGTTTGATTGCAAACAGGGTGTTTTGCGGGTTTGTCACTGCCTGACGTTTAGCCGGCTGACCAACCAGAGTTTCACCATCCTGGGTATAAGCAATGATAGAAGGCGTGGTGCGATCGCCCTCGGCGTTCTCCAGCACACGTGCAGTAGTGCCATCCATAATCGCTACACAAGAGTTGGTAGTACCCAGGTCGATACCAATAATTTTACCCATCTAAACGTCTCCACTAAAAATTCAGTCAACATGTGGTTGTGTACCTGTAATAAGGGCAGAACGTGCTTTTTCAACTGCCCAGATTTGATTTTTTTCAGGTCCACACACTGCGGTTGCTTACAAGATGGGGTCACAACGGCATCCATCAAGGGGGAAGGATAAAAAATTTTTTAATTTCACCCCGATGAGATCATAGACGGCGCCGATGCCGCCCATTATGATGCCGCGCCCCGTCAGGGAGAACTGGCGCGGGTTTAACCATTTCACCATATTAATGATGATTTTTTTGAGGACTTATGGGCAACACTAAGTTGGCTAATCCGGCTCCGCTGGGCCTGATGGGTTTTGGCATGACCACCATTCTGCTGAACCTGCACAACATCGGGATGTTCCCGATGGACGGCGTAATCCTGGCGATGGGCATTTTTTACGGCGGTATCGCGCAAATTTTCGCGGGCCTGCTGGAATATAAGAAAGGCAATACCTTCGGCTTAACCGCCTTTACCTCTTACGGTTCGTTCTGGCTGACGCTGGTCGCCATTCTGCTGATGCCTAAAATGGGCCTGGCAGATGCTTCAAACGCCCATTTCCTGGGCGTGTACCTGGGACTGTGGGGCGTGTTCACCCTGTTCATGTTCTTCGGCACCCTGAAGGCGAACCGCGCGCTGCAATTCGTCTTCCTGAGCCTGACCGTGCTGTTCGCTCTGCTTGCCGCGGGTCACCTGGCGGATAACGAAGGCATCGTTCACGTTGCCGGCTGGGTCGGTCTGGTGTGCGGCGCAAGCGCTATCTACCTGGCAATGGGTGAAGTGCTGAACGAGCAGTTCGGCCGCACCGTATTACCGATTGGTGAAAAACACTGATCCCTCTGTCGTGCCCGCGTCGCGGGCACGACATCCCTCTGACTGGCGAAGCCACATCCCCAATACCAGCCCCATTAGCGATAACGCCAGCACGTACCATGCAGGTGCAAGGGGTGACAGCCCCATCAACACCGTGACCACAATCGGGGTCAGCCCACCGAAAATGGCATACGAGACGTTATAAGAGAAAGAGATGCCGGTGAAGCGTACCTCCGGCGGGAAGGCGCGGACCATTACGTACGGTACGGCGCCAACGACGCCCACGCACAGCCCGACGATGCCGTACAGCAGGAACAACTGTTCAGGATGGCTGCCCGCAAGATGGTAGAATGCCCAGCTCGACGCGGCCAGCAGCAGGCTGCCGACAATAAAGGTCACGCTGGCACCGAAACGATCCGCCGCCAGTCCCGCGGCCAGACAGCCAAAGCAGAGCATAATTGTCGCGATACTGTTCGCCTGTAACGTCACCGCAGGCGCAAAACCGTACTGTTTTTGCAGCCAGACCGGCGACATCAAAATGACCACCACGATACCCGCAGACAGCAGCCAGGTCAGAAGCATCGACACGACTACCGCTTTTTTATGCCGCACTACTACGGTTTTTACCGGCAATTCTTGCGCCAGCGCCTTCCGCTGCTGCATTTCCAGAAATACTGGCGTCTCCTGCAACCAGCGTCGCAGGTACATTGCCACTAGCCCAAACGCCCCGCCCAGCAGGAACGGGATACGCCAGCCCCAGTCGTGAACGGCCTGTTGCGTCATGCTGGTATTGATGATGGTTGCAACCACGGAGCCAAGCAGGATCCCAATCGTCAGCCCTGCGGTCAGCGTTCCGCACGCAATGCCGATGCGGCGCACCGGGACGTGCTCAGCGACAAACACCCACGCGCCCGGCACTTCCCCGCCGATGGCCGCGCCCTGGAGAATACGCATCAGTAGCAGCAATAACGGGGCGATAATGCCCATCGAGTCATAGGTAGGCAAAAGGCCAATCGCCAGCGTCGGCACGGCCATCAGCAGGATGCTGAGGGTAAACATCTTCTTGCGCCCAACCAGATCGCCAAAGTGCGCCATAACAATGCCGCCCAGCGGACGCGCCAGATACCCGGCAGCGAAAATGCCGAAGGTTTGCACCTGACGCAGCCATTCAGGAATATCCGCCGGGAAAAACAGCGCCCCCACGACGGCGGCGAAGAAGACAAAGATGATGAAGTCGTAAAACTCCAGCGCGCCGCCCAGAGCAGCGAGCGTGAGGGTTTTGTAGTCCTGTCGATTCAGAGGTCGGGTGTTATGTGACATAGCGAACCATTGTGCATGTGTTGTGGATTATTTTTTACAGCAATCGTAAAGAAAAAATTACTATATCGTAAATCCATTTACACGCTACTGCGGCTGGCGCTAATGTCACATTTAAAGCATTTTCAGGAGATTGTTTCGCGGCGAGCGCTTTTAGGGCGAAATGCTGCTACCACATTGCCGTCAGTTTCCACGTACGGACCGTCAAGCAGTTGTATACAATACGGTACACTTGCAAAGATACCGTGGACGATAACGCTCCCGTCTTCGGCTTTTACTCCTTCCAGCGTTTCTTTTATCGACTTCGGCTGCCCCGGCAGGTTCAGGATCAGCGCCTGTTTGCGGATCACCCCGACCTGACGGGAAAGAATGGCCGTCGGGACAAAGTGTAGACTGATCTGGCGCATCTGTTCACCGAAGCCCGGCATTTCACGATCGGCGATAGCCAGCGTCGCGTCCGGCGTTACATCGCGGCGCGCGGGGCCGGTTCCGCCCGTCGTCAGCACAAGGTGGCAGCTCATCTCATCCACCAGCTCACACAGGGTCTGCTCGATGATCGGCTGCTCGTCCGGGATCAGGCGAGTCTGGATCTCAAACGGGGTAGTGAGCGCGCTGCCCAGCCACGCTTCCAGAGCAGGGATGCCTTTATCCTGATAAACACCGCTGGAGGCGCGGTCAGAAATCGACACTAAGCCGATGCGTAAGGTATTCATATCCATTCCATTCAAAAAGTACTGATTAAAGGGAATGATACACGCAGAGAGAAAATTCAGACAGAGGCGGGGGAAAGAGGCGTGACCGGGAACCCGGTCACGCAGAATGATTACAGCAGGTCGCCGATCATTTTTTCCAGTTTTTCCTGGTCGATAGCAAACTTACGGATACCGTCCGCCAGTTTATCTACGGCCATTGGATCCTGGTTGTGCTGCCACAGGAACTCGGACTCGGTGATGCGCTCTGGGCGCGCTTTCACTTCACCGGTGTAGGACAGTTTACGCTCGATAGCTCCTTCGCTTTCTGCCAGCTCTTTCAGCAGCGCAGGGGCGATGGTCAGGCGGTCACAGCCAGCCAGCTCAATGATTTCACCGACGTTACGGAAGCTTGCGCCCATAACAACGGTCTCATAGCCGTGCTGTTTGTAGTATTCGTAGATTTCCGTCACGGAAATCACGCCTGGATCTTCAGACGCCGCATACTCTTTCTTGTCGGTGTTGGCTTTGTACCAGTCCAGAATACGGCCCACAAACGGAGAAATCAGGTATACGCCAGCTTCGGCACATGCACGCGCCTGTGCGAAGGAGAACAGCAGAGTCAGGTTACAGTTGATCCCTTCTTTTTCCAGCTGTTCAGCGGCGCGAATGCCCTGCCAGGTAGAGGCCAGTTTGATCAGGATACGGTCGTTGCTGATGCCCGCATCGTTGTACAGTTTGATCAGGCGTTTTGCTTTGGCAATAGACGCTTCGGTGTCGTAGGACAGGCGAGCATCAACTTCAGTAGAGATACGGCCAGGAACGAGCTTCAGGATTTCCAGACCGATGTTTACTGCCAGTTTGTCAGTCGCATCTACAACCTGCTGCGCGCGGTCATTGCTCTGTGCTTTTGCCCAGGTCACCGCCTCGTCGATCAGTTTGCGATACTCAGGGATCTGCGCGGCGTTAAGGATCAGAGAAGGGTTGGTTGTAGCATCCTGCGGCTGGTACAGCTTCATTGCCGCAATATCTCCGGTGTCAGCGACGACAGTGGTGAACTGACGAAGGGAGGTCAATTTATCCGTCATGATAGTGTTTCTCTTTTAACGTTCCCTGGATAATTCACACTACCGACAGCCTGCCAGCAGCGGAAAAATGACAGGTTTACTTGTTAGGGGGATGTAACCGGTCTGCCCTGATGATAACACGAGTGAGAGGCAGCGCAACCGCAGACAGTGCGCTTAGGCAGAGTATGATAAACTCAGAATATTAACAGGCTGCTAAGTAACAGCATGCACAATCAGTGGTAGCGCTTACATATTCACGTTGGCATCAACAAGAGGGACGTTAGTGCCTGATTTCTTTTTCTTTATTAACGAAGTTCTCTGGGGTTCAATCATGATATACCTGCTTTCAGGAGCAGGTATCTGGTTTACGTGGCGCAGCGGACTGATTCAGTTTCGCTATATTCGCAAATTTGGCAGAAGTCTGAAAAACAGCGTCACGCCACAGCCGGGCGGCCTGACCTCATTTCAGGCGCTCTGTACCAGCCTGGCCGCGCGCGTCGGCAGCGGTAACCTGGCCGGTGTCGCGCTGGCAATCGGCGCGGGCGGTCCGGGCGCGGTATTCTGGATGTGGGTGACGGCGATTATCGGTATGGCCACCTCCTTTGCTGAATGCTCGCTTGCGCAGCTCTACAAAGAAAAAGACGGCAACGGTCAGTTTCGCGGCGGCCCCGCCTGGTATATGGCTCGCGGACTGGGAATGCGCTGGATGGGCGTCCTGTTCTCTATTTTTTTACTGATGGCCTATGGTCTTATTTTCAATACCGTTCAGGCAAATTCCGTCGCCCACGCGCTGCGCTTCGCCTTTAATTGTCCGGAGTGGCTGACGGGCGGCGCGCTTGCCCTTCTCACCCTGCTGACCATTGTGACCGGGCTCAGAGGGGTTGCCCGCCTGATGCAGTGGCTGGTTCCGCTGATGGCGCTGCTGTGGGTGTCAACCAGCCTGTTGGTATGCGCGATACATATCGACGAAGTGCCGAACGTCATCGTCACTATTTTCCAAAGCGCGTTCGGCTGGCGCGAAGCGGCTTCCGGCGCGCTGGGTTACACCCTTAGCCAGGCTCTCACTGCGGGTTTTCAGCGAGGCATGTTCTCCAACGAGGCGGGAATGGGCTCCACGCCGAATGCCGCCGCAGCGGCCGCATCCTGGCCCCCGCATCCCGCCGCGCAGGGCATTGTACAGATGATTGGCGTCTTCACAGACACCATTGTTATCTGCTCCGCCAGTGCGATGATAATGTTGCTGTCCGGCGCCGTTGAACATCCATCCGGCAGTACAGCAGGCATTCACTGGGTACAACAGGCGCTGGTCTCCCTCGTCGGCGGTTGGGGCGCAGGCCTTGTCGCCCTTGTCGTGGGACTTTTTGCCTTCAGTTCTATTGTGGTGAACTATATCTATGCCGAGAACAACCTTATTTTCCTGAAAGTTGACTCGCGTCTGGCCCGCAACATCCTTCGCGCGGGTGTGCTGGCGATGGTATTTGTCGGTTGCCTGCTCAGCATGCCGATGATCTGGCAACTGGCGGATGTCATTATGGCGCTGATGGCCATCACCAATTTGACGGCAATTTTGCTTCTTTCACCGGTTGTGGCGCTGATCGCGCGCGATTATCTGCGTCAGCGCAAGCTCGGCGTACAGCCCGTCTTTGACGCCTCACGCTATCCCGAAATCGAGTCACAAATTGCTCCTGGCACCTGGGATGATTTGCCGCGGCAATAACAGCTATCGATCAATTCAGGGCGATTTTTTGTTAAAGTCGCTCTAAATTTCCTGCAAGGACTGGATATGCTGATTCTGATTTCACCTGCCAAAACGCTCGACTACCAGAGCCCGCTCGCCACTGAGCGTTATACCCAGCCGGAATTGCTGGACTACTCGCAACAGCTGATCCACGAGGCGCGTAAGCTTTCGGCTCCGCAAATCGCTTCGCTGATGAGCATCAGTGATAAACTCGCCGACCTGAACGCCACCCGTTTTCACGAGTGGCAGCCTGACTTCACGCCCGCTAACGCCCGCCAGGCGCTGTTGGCCTTCAAAGGTGACGTCTACACTGGCCTGCAAGCAGAAACGTTTAGCGAAGCCGATTTCGATTTTGCCCAGCAGCATCTGCGCATGTTATCCGGCCTGTACGGGGTGCTGCGCCCGCTGGATCTGATGCAGCCATATCGTCTGGAGATGGGTATCCGCCTGGAAAACGCCAAAGGCAAAGATTTGTACCAGTTCTGGGGCGATGTCATTACCGATAAGCTTAACGCGGCGCTGCAAGCCCAGGGGGACAACGTGGTGATCAACCTGGCCTCCGATGAGTACTTCAAATCGGTGAAGCCGAAAAAGCTGAATGCGGACATTATCAAGCCGGTGTTCCTCGACGAGAAAAACGGCAAATTTAAAGTGATCAGCTTCTACGCCAAAAAAGCGCGCGGTCTGATGAGCCGCTTCATCATTCAAAACCGCCTGACGAAGCCAGAGCAGCTCACTGGCTTTAACAGTGAAGGGTATTTCTTCGACGAGGCATCGTCAGGAAAAAACGAGCTGGTGTTTAAGCGTCACGAGCAATAAAAGACAACCCCGCCAGCTGGCGGGGTTTGTGTTAATGGTGCTTCCGGTCCGGCCCCGGGCGATGATCGTCATGACGGTGATGATCGTGACGATCGCGATGTTCATCGTGCGGACGCCAGTGGTTATCGCGCCAGTCATAGTGCGCTTTCCACCAGTCATGGTCGCGCCAGCGGCCGCCATCCCAGTAGTGTCCGTTATTATCCCGATCGCCAATTTGCAGTTTTACCGCAGGGACGAGGGTGATCTCAGCTGCCTGCACCGCCATGGGAGCGACCAGCATCAGTGAAAGTGCGATAAGTGCAGGTTTCAGTGTAGACATAGGTGACTCCTTATTCTTCTTGCCCAACGTGGGCCGATGTAAGGAGAGTACGTGATGGGAACGGTGGATGTTATTCTCTGCAATCCTAAACCCTAAGTGACCGCATTTATTGGGAATTTCTGCTTTTTTTCTGCTGTTTTTCTCCTTATTTTCTCCATAAAAAAGCCGGATGGCGGCTTCGCCTTACCCGGCCTACTTTCTGAAATGTTCCAGGCCCGGTAAGGCGTAGCCGCCACCGGGCAATAAACTCACGCTCGGGTCATCATCAGCTTACGCAGTGCGGCAAAGTCTGCGGGCAGCTCATGGGACAGCAACGGCAGGTCGGCGCGCTCGGCCAGCTCTTTTGGCAGCGGCAGCGTTTCACCCAGGATCGCTTCCACGCTCTCTTTGAACTTGGCCGGATGGGCGGTACCGAGGAACAGGCCATACTCACCCGGTTGAAGCTGATCGCGCAGGGCACGATAGGCAATCGCCGCGTGCGGCTCAGAGGTATAGCCCACCGCTTTCAGCTCGCGCATGGTGGCTTTCGTGGTTTCGTCCGTCACCGCTGCGTAGCCCAGGTCGCCCAGACGCCAGACCTTACGGCGGAACAGCTCTTCCACACGCGGCCAGTTGTTAGGCTGTGACACATCCATCGCATTGGAGAGCGTGGCCTGCGTCGCGTTCGGCGCCCATTTTCCGTCCTTCAGGAAACGCGGCACGGTGTCGTTGGCGTTGGTAGCGGCGATAAAGCGCTTCACCGGCAGGCCGAGTGATTTCGCCAGCAGGCCCGCCGTCAGATCGCCGAAGTTCCCGCTTGGCACGGAAACTACCAGCTGATTGCGCGCGTCCTGCGGCAGCTGGGCCACCGCTTCGAAGTAGTAGCAGATCTGCGCCAGCAGACGGCTGATGTTGATGGAGTTGGCAGAGTTCAGCCCCAGCGCCGCCTTCAGCTCTTCGTCATCAAAGGCCTGCTTCACCAGCGCCTGGCAGGCATCGAAATCGCCGTCGATCGCCACGGTTTCAATGTTGCCCCCAAGAGTGCAGAACAGTTTTTCCTGAAGCGGGCTGATTTTGCCTTTCGGATAGAGGATCACCACGCGGACGTTTTTCAGGCCGTAGAACGCATGAGCCACCGCCGCACCGGTATCACCTGAGGTCGCGGTCAGGATGGTCACCGGTTTGTCGCCGCTGATGTGGGTCAGCATCTGCGCCATAAAGCGACCGCCGAAATCTTTGAACGCCAGCGTCGGGCCGTGGAACAGCTCCAGACAGCCAACGTCAGGCTCCACCTGCTTCACCGGGGCCGGGAAAGCAAACGCCGCGCGCACGCGCTCTTCGAGCAGCTCCTGCGGGATTTCGTCGCCAATAAACGCAGACAGAATTTTGGTGCTGCGGGTGACAAAGTCCTGCTTAAGCAGTTCATCGATTTCAGTCAGTTGAAATTCCGGCAGGTCGTGGGGGAAAAATAGCCCCTGATTTTTGCCCAAACCCTGCGTTACCGCCTGCGAAAAGCTGACCTGCTCGTTATGATCTTTAAGGTTGTAGAGTTTCATTCGTTATCCCAGTACTCGTGCGCCAGCCGTGTCCAGACGGCAAATATGAACAAAGCCTTCCTGATTTTGCAGGTAGTGTTTAGAGAGCCAGTCCGCCACACGCTGCGCGGTGTCTGGCTTGTCGCATAAGGCGAACAGCGTCGGGCCGGAGCCGGAGATACCGCACGCCTGTGCGCCGATATCCATGGATGCCTGTCGCGCTTCGTTAAAGCCCGGCAGCAGCTTCGTGCGATACGGCTCGGCAATAACGTCTTTCATCAGTTTCGCCGCCAGCTGCGGCTGTCGGGTATAGCAGGCATGAATAAAGCCCGCCAGATGACGCCCGTGGGCGATACAGTCCTGACGACGATACTGCGCCGGCAGGATCGCACGCGCTTCGGCGGTAGAAACCTTAATGCCCGGATAGGCAAGCACCCACAGCCACTCATCAAACCCTGGCACCTGCTGGCTGATGATGCCATTTTCTTCAATCATCAGCTGCATGCCGCCAAGGAAGCACGGCGCCACGTTATCATAATGAATGCTGCCGGAGATGCGCCCTTCCAGCTCGCCCATCAGCGCCAGCAAGCGGCTGTTGTTCAGCGGCTTGCCGCAGTGCTCATTCATCGCCACCAGCGCGGCGACCACCGAGCAGGCGCTGGAGCCGAGTCCCGAACCAATCGGCATGCTCTTTTCCAGCGTCATGGCGACCGGCACGTTTTTACCGATCTCCTGACAGAAGCGTTCCCAGCACTGATAAACGATATTCTCACGCGGTTCAGGGGGCAGCTTGCTGGCAAAACGGCCGACGTTATTCAGGCTGAAGCGCTCTGCCGCCTCAATCGTTACCGTATCGCCCAGCAGCGAACCATCCACCGGCGTAACCGCCGCGCCCAGCACGTCAAATCCGACGCTCATATTGGCGCTGGAAGCCGGGGCATATACTTTAATCATCTTAAACTCCTAACTTCCATGACAGGGTACGCAGCAGATCGGCAAACACGCCCGCCGCCGTCACATCATTCCCTGCGCCATAGCCGCGAAGTACCAGCGGCAGTGGCTGATAATAATGGCTGTAGAACGCCAGGGCGTTCTCGCCGTTTTTCACCTTGTACAGCGGATCGTTGCCATCCACTTCGGCAATCTTCACGCGGCAGACGCCGTCTTCTTCAATATTGCCAACATAGCGCAATACCTTACCTTCATCACGGGCTTTCGCAACGCGGGCGGCAAAGGCGTCGTCAAGCTGCGGCAACCTGGCCATAAAAGCGCTGACGTCGCCGCTGTCATCAAATTCTGCTGGCAGCACCGGCTCAATCACGATATCCGAAAGCTCCAGCTCGCGGCCGGTTTCGCGCACCAGGATCAGCAGCTTACGCGCCACATCCATACCGGAGAGGTCGTCGCGCGGATCCGGCTCGGTGTAGCCCAGCTCGCGCGCGGCGCGGGTGGCTTCCGACAGGCTCATCCCTTCGTCCAGCTTGCCGAAGATAAACGACAGGGAGCCGGAGAGGATGCCGGAGAAACGCTGTAGTTCGTCGCCCGCGTTCAGCAGGTTTTGCAGGTTCTCGATGACCGGCAGGCCTGCGCCCACGTTGGTGTCATACAGAAACTTGCGGCGCGACTTGCTCGCCGCCAGACGCAGCTGGTGATAGTAATCCATCGACGAGGTGTTGGCCTTTTTGTTCGGCGTCACCACATGGAAACCTTCGCGCAGGAAATCCGCGTACTGATCGGCCACAGCCTGGCTGGAGGTACAGTCGACGATCACCGGGTTAAGCAGGTGATACTCTTTCACCAGACGGATCAGACGACCCAGGTTGAACGGCTCTTTCGCCTCTTCCAGTTCCGCCTGCCAGTTTTCCAGGTTCAGACCGTGGACGTTAGTCAGCAACGCTTTCGAGTTCGCAATTCCGCAGACGCGCAGATCGATATGTTTCTTCTTAAGCCACTCCTGCTGGCGCTTTACCTGCTCCAGCAGCGCGCCGCCGACGCCGCCGACGCCCACCAGGAACAGCTCAATCACCTGGTCGGTGTTGAACAGCATCTGATGCACCACGCGCACGCCGGTAGTGGCGTCATCGTTATCCACGACAACGGAAATTGAACGCTCTGATGAGCCCTGGGCAATCGCCACGATATTGATATTGGCCCGCGCCAGGGCGGCAAAGAATTTGGCGGAGATTCCGCGCAGGGTGCGCATGCCGTCGCCTACCACGGAGATCACGGCCAGACGCTCCTGAATCGAGAGCGGCTCCAGCAGCTCTTCTTTCAGCTCCAGGTAGAACTCTTCTTCCAGCGCGCGACGGGCGCGCAGGCAATCGCCCTGCGGGACGCAGAAGCTGATGCTGTATTCGGAAGAAGACTGCGTGATCAGCACCACGGAGATCCCGTTACGGGACATGGCCGCAAATACGCGTGCCGCCATGCCAACCATACCTTTCATACCCGGGCCAGAGACGCTGAACATCGCCATGTTATTAAGGTTCGAAATGCCTTTTACCGGCAGGTCATCTTCATCAGCGCTGGCGCCAATCAGCGTACCCGGCGCCTGCGGATTACCGGTATTTTTAATCAGGCAAGGGATCTGGAACTGGGCAATCGGGGAGATGGTACGTGGGTGAAGCACTTTGGCGCCGAAGTAGGAAAGCTCCATCGCTTCCTGGTACGACATCGACTTCAACAGCCTGGCGTCCGGCACCTGGCGCGGGTCACAGGTATATACACCATCAACGTCAGTCCAGATCTCACAACAGTCTGCACGTAAACAGGCCGCCAGCACGGCAGCGGAGTAGTCAGAGCCGTTACGCCCCAGCACCACCAGTTCGCCCTTCTCGTTACCGGCGGTGAAGCCTGCCATCAGGATCATGTGGTCAGACGGGATTTTGCTCGCCGCAATGCGGCGTGTCGACTCGGCAATGTCGACGGTGGATTCAAGGTAGTGCCCCACAGCCAGCAGTTTTTCAACCGGATCGATGACCGTCACGTGGTGACCGCGCGCTTCCAGCACGCCTGCCATGATGGCGATAGAGAGTTTTTCACCCCGGCAAATCAGCGCCGCGTTGATGCTGTCCGGGCATTGACCCAGCAGGCTGATACCGTGAAGGACGTGTTTAATCTGGGCAAATTCGAGTTCCACGGTGCTTTTCAGCTGCGCCAGCGGGAAGCCAGGCTGGGCGTCTGCCAGCCCCTGAAGCAGTTCAGCGAAGATACGTTCGGCGTCGCTGATGTTCGGAAGTGCATCCTGGCCACCGATGGTTTTTTCAATCATCGCCACCAGGTGGTTCGTGATTTTTGCCGGGGCAGAGAGCACGGTAGCAACCTGCCCCTGCCTGGCGTTACTTTCCAGGATATCGGCAACACGCAGAAAACGCTCTGCATTTGCCACTGATGTACCGCCGAACTTCAACACTCGCATGGTTCTACCTCATTTCCTTTAGCCGAAAAAAAAGCCCGCACTGTTCAGGTGCGGGCTTTTTTCTGTTTTTCCTGTACGCGTCAGCCCGCATCGTTACCTGTGGTAATGATGATGGTTGTAGTAATGGTGGTGATGCTGATGCGTTTCATGGATGTTGTGTACTCTGTCATTATTATCTGTCTGTGCTCTATTCTTTTAGGGTTAAAGGATCGGACACCTTAAGTCAATGAATTTTTAATTTGATCACAATTCGGGACATTCTCACGTCCCGCTGCGTGCAGATTTATTTTCATCGGAATACCCCAGATGCAACCCCAGACATCAGCAGGATCGGCCATAATAAAAACCTATGACACTATTTTACTCGGCTAATTTTTTTTCAATATCATGAAGCAATCGGTGCAGCATTGCCGTGTCGCGCTGTTCAAGACGCCCCAGGCGCTGCTGTAACCAGTCCACCATTTTTTGATCGTCAGCGACGCCCAGTTGCTCGAGAAGCTTATCTGCACGAATACGCAGCGCCGCCAGCTGGTTTTCATCCGTTACTGACGCTGGCGGCTGAGAAATTTGTATTAAGGATGCTAATTGATAGCAGTACACCATCACCGCCTGCCCCAGATTGAGTGACGGATAATCCGCCACCATCGGCGCGCCCGTCAGGACGTCAGCCAGTTCCAGTTCTTCGTTAGTCAGCCCGGAATCTTCTCGCCCAAACACCAGCGCGGCTTTCTCCAGCCACTGGCTTTTTTCTTCCAGTATTGGCACCAGTTCAGCAGGCGTGGCGTAATAATGAAACTTCGCCCGGCTGCGCGCGGTCGTCGCGACGGTAAACGAAATATCGTGCAGCGCCTCAGCGAGCGTAGCGTAAGTGGTTATATTATCGAGAATATCACCCGAACCGTGCGCCACCCATCGCGCAGCAGGCTCCAGATGCGCCGTGCTGTCTACGATACGCAAATCGGTAAAACCCATGGTCTTCATGGCACGCGCCGCAGCGCCAATATTTTCAGCTCTTGCTGGTGCCACCAGCACAATCGACAGATGCATTTATGCTCTCTTTTTAATCAGTTAGCAGGTAAAAATGTGATTCACTTCAACATATTACGCAGCACGAATTTACAATTTTGCAACACAAATCACCGAAATAGCGTTTCATAACAATTAAAAAAAGCTAAACTATTTTGTGGCTGAACAATCAGTTAGAATGTTAACAGAAGTCCATTATCCTTATGTTTTGTAATGATAATGACCTTATGAATACTCTTTTCCGATTGGATTCGTACCGTTTATCAATCAATGTCCGCAACTAGTTGGTTTATTGAAAAATTGTGACAAAGGCTAGCATTCAGCTACGATGATTTCATCAAACTGTTAACGTGCTACAATTGAACTTGATATATGTCAACGAAGCGTAGTTTTATTGGGTGTCCGGTGTCACTTAGCCTGTTATGTTGCTGTTAAAATGGTTAGGATGACAGCCGTTTTTGACACTGTCGGGTCCAAAGGGAAAGTACCCACGACCAAGCTAATGATGTTGTTGACGTTGATGGAAAGTGCATCAAGAACGCAATTACGTACTTTAGTCACGTTAAGCCGATCATGTTAATTTGCGACATGCATCAGGCAGGTCAGGGACTTTTGTACTTCCTGTTTCGATTTAGTTGGCAATTTAGGTAGCAAACATGCAGACCCCGCACATTCTTATCGTTGAAGACGAGTTGGTAACACGCAACACGTTAAAGAGCATTTTCGAAGCAGAAGGCTACGATGTCTTTGAAGCGACCGATGGCGCAGAGATGCATCAGATCCTTTCTGAAAATGATATCAACCTGGTGATTATGGATATCAATCTGCCGGGCAAAAACGGGCTTCTTCTGGCGCGCGAACTGCGTGAACAGGCGAACGTCGCGTTGATGTTCCTGACAGGCCGTGACAACGAGGTTGATAAAATTCTTGGTCTGGAAATCGGCGCGGATGACTACATCACCAAGCCGTTCAACCCTCGCGAGTTAACCATTCGTGCACGCAACCTGCTGTCCCGCACCATGAATCTGGGTACGGTCAGTGAAGAGCGTCGTAGCGTCGACAGCTACAAATTCAACGGCTGGGAACTTGATATCAATAGCCGTTCGCTGATTAGCCCGAACGGTGAGCAGTACAAACTGCCGCGCAGTGAATTCCGCGCGATGCTGCACTTCTGCGAAAACCCGGGCAAGATCCAGTCCCGTGCAGAACTGCTGAAGAAAATGACCGGTCGTGAGTTGAAGCCACACGATCGTACCGTTGACGTAACCATCCGTCGTATTCGTAAACATTTCGAATCTACGCCTGATACGCCGGAAATCATCGCCACGATCCATGGTGAAGGCTATCGTTTCTGCGGTGACCTCCAGGAGTAATCCTCCCGTCACGCAGTAAAAAACGGCGCTTTTGCGCCGTTTTTTTTATCAATGCCACGGCATAATCGGCACCGCGCTAATCGCGTTTTTCGGTGAGCCTTCCACGACTTTGTCGGAATAAGCCAGATAAGCCAGTGTGTTGCGCTTCGCGTCATAAAAACGGACCACCTGTAGCTTTTTGAACACCAGCGAGGTCCGTTTCTGGAATACAACGTCGCCCTGCGCTTTGCCGTTTTTAATTTTGTCACTCAATTCCACCGGACCAACCTGCTGGCAGGAGATGGCCGCGTCAGACGTGTCTTCAGCCAGCCCCAGGCCGCCTTTAATCCCGCCGGTCTTCGCCCGGCTGACATAGCAGGTGACGTTTTTAACGTCCGGATCGTCAAAGGCCTCCACCACAATTTTGTGGTCCGGCCCAAACATTTTAAACACGGTGTCCACGGAGCCAATTTGCTCCGCCTGTGCCACGCGCCCTGCCATCAGCGCCATTGCTGCAAAGACTAAAACCTTGTATTTCATATTGTTACCATTCATAAAAATTACGCTGAGCGATTATTCAACAGGTTAGATAAAAATGTAGCAAGATCACAGGATTAGAATATATCCGCATTTAAATCACCACAAAAAGCATTTATGCGCAAAAAAAACACTGAATGCTAAAACGTCAAAAAATGCTATTATCCGCTAACCTGTAAACAGGCACCTGCGGCAGTTTTAAGGATGAGGATAGTATATGGATCAGGCTGGAATTATTCGCGACCTGCTCACCTGGCTGGAAGGTCATCTCGACCAGCCTTTGTCACTGGATAATGTGGCGGCAAAAGCAGGCTATTCCAAGTGGCATCTGCAAAGGATGTTCAAGGATGTCACCGGTCATGCTATCGGTGCCTATATTCGCGCACGTCGTTTATCAAAGTCTGCTGTCGCGTTGCGCCTGACCGCGCGACCAATCCTGGATATTGCCCTGCAATATCGCTTCGATTCACAGCAAACCTTCACTCGCGCCTTTAAAAAACAGTTCTCGTTAACGCCAGCGCTTTATCGCCGCTCGCCGGACTGGAGCTCCTTTGGTATGCGTCCGCCGCTGCGTCTGGGCGAGTTTGCGATGCCAAAATATGAAATCATCACCTTGCCGGAAACGCACCTGGTCGGCACCACGCAGAGCTACTCCTGTTCCCTGGAGCAGATCTCCGAGTTCCGCCATCAGATGCGCGTTCAGTTCTGGCGCGAATTTTTAAGCCACGCTCCGGCGATCCCGCCGATTCTGTATGGCCTGAACGAAACGTATCCAAGCCAGGAAAAAGACGACGAGCAGGAAGTGTTCTATACCACGGCGCTGACGCCTGACATGGCGAACGGTTACATTCATGGCTCGAAGCCTGTCGTGCTGGAAGGCGGCGAGTATGTGATGTTCTCATACGAAGGGTTAGGAACGGGCGTTCAGGAGTTCATCCTGACCGTTTACGGGACCTGCATGCCGATGCTGAATCTGAATCGCCGTAAAGGTCAGGACATTGAGCGCTACTATCCGGCGCAAGATGCAAAACCGGAAGAAGGCCCTATCAATCTGCGTATGGAATTCCTGATTCCGGTACGTCGTTAACGCTGCAACTCATCCAGTGCAGGGGCATCAAGATGCGAAATGTCCCCTGCCATCTCAACCACCCACCCCGATGCCAGCCAGGCACTTTCCTGATAGTCGATACGGGAAATGGAACAGTTGCGCAGACGCAAACGGCGTTCGGCGTAAGCCGGCAGTCCCAGAATGGTGCTCACCAGACAACCCAGCGCGATACCGTGGCTTACCAGCAGCGGTCGGCTACCTGCCGGGAGTTTCAGGCACTCGGCCAGCGCGGCATGCATGCGCACGCTCAGCTCCTGCATGGATTCCCCCTCAGGGATGCGACCATCTTCAGTGCCGTTCACCAGCGTGCGACGCCAGCCTTCTTCGGTTTCCGTCAGCGTATCGATAGGGCGTTTTTCCAGCACGCCCATATCCAGCTCGCGCAGGCGCGGTTCAAGGGTCACGTCGCAGCCACAGGCATCGGCGATGATGCGTGCCGTCTGCTGCGTGCGGCCTAAATCACTGGAGATGACGTGAGTGATACCCAGCGTTCTGGCGCGCTCCGCCACCTGCCACGCTTGCTGCACACCTTTGTCGGTGAGAGGACTGTCTGACTGGCCTTGAATACGTCGCTCGGCGTTCCACTGCGTTTCACCGTGGCGAACAAGGTATACCTGTAACATGCTTTTTTTCCGTTATACTGCGATGAATTTTTTAAATCGAGCTTAATTATGCACCATGTTGTCTCTGCTACCACCAATCCTGCCAAAATTCAGGCAATTCTAAGGGCATTTGAAGAGATCTTCGGCGAAGGATCCTGCCATATTGACGCCGTCGGCGTCGAGAGCGGTGTGCCGGAACAGCCGTTTGGCAGCGAGGAAACACGCGCTGGCGCACGAAATCGCGTGGCGAATGCAAAAGCCGCCGCGCCAGATGCTGACTTCTGGGTCGCGATTGAAGCAGGTATCGACGAAGGGGCGACCTTCAGCTGGGTTGTCATCGAAAGCCGCGAGCAGCGCGGCGAAGCGCGTTCAGCCACGCTGCCGCTGCCGGAGGTCATACTGGAGAAAGTCCGCGCGGGTGAGGCGCTGGGGCCGGTAATGTCGCACTACACCGGCATTGATGAGATTGGTCGTAAAGAGGGGGCGATTGGCGTCTTTACCGCGGGCAAGCTCACCCGTTCGAGCGTTTACCACCAGGCCGTTATTCTGGCGTTAAGTCCGTTCCATAACGCGATTTATCGTTAAGTTTGTAGGCCGGATTAGGCGAAGCCGTCATCCGGCGTTTTTCAGCAATACCGCTTCCAGCCACTGACGCAGTTCAACCGGCGCCGACTTCAGGCTGTTTGAACCCCGGGTAATCGTCGCGATGCCCGCGCCCAGCTCGTTTTTCAGCTCGCGCTGGCTCATTTCGCCGCGCAGCAGTTCCTCAATAATGCGTACCCGTGTACCCAGCGCTTCACGCTCGTCTGGCGTCAGCATCAGCTGTAGCAAGGGTAAATGCAGATCTTTGTCGTAAGACTGGCGGAGCAACTCCACAAAACGAAGCCACTCCTGATGACGCTGTTCGGCCATGGCCGAGGAATACGGGGAATGCTGGGTCATGTTATGCTGCCTCTTGTACTCATTAACGAGTACAGCATAACACAACCCGCGCCGATCAGTAACGTCTCTGCCACTCGGCATCGCTCATCAGGGCATCTTTCTCCCCCATGAAGTGCCGATAGTAGGCGTCATACGCCAGCACGTTCTTCACATATCCGCGTGTTTCCGAGAACGGAATGCTCTCGACGAACGCCACGGCGTCGAGTCGCCCTGCGCTGTTACCAAGCCATGTCCGCACGCGGCCTGGCCCGGCGTTGTACGCGGCTGACGCGAAGATGCGGTTATTACCGAACTGCTGATAGACGTACTGCAAGTAGCTGGTACCGATGTTGATGTTGGTCTCCGGATCCAGCAGCTGGGACGGGCTGCTGTAGCCTGGGATATTAAACATCTTCACCGTGTGCGTCGCGGTGCCCGGCATAATTTGCATCAGGCCGCTGGCCCCCACCGGCGAACGCACTTTCGGGTTCCAGGCGCTTTCCTGACGGGCAATGGCCATCGCGTAGCTTTGCGGAATATCTTTGCCGCTGGTGTAGCGATCGAACAGATCCTTATAAGCCAGCGGGAAACGCTCTTCGAGATGATCCCACAGCTTGCCGGCGATCGTCGCCTGCACGCTCAGATCCCACCAGCGATTATCAAACGCATAGCGGGCAAGCTGCGCCTTCTCGTCGGTGGTACGGCTGGTGACCAGGTTGGCCCATTCGCTGCGCGCGGTATTATCCAGATTCCAGTACATCAGCTCGCGCACGCGCGCCATTTCCGGACCCTGCGTCAGCGCCGGGTTCGCGTTGGCTGGCGCTTTGTCGATCTTCAGGGTGTACTCCTCGCCCAAACGCTGCGCCGCCGCCATCGGGTAGAAGCCGCGCTGCTGCATCAGGGAGTGGAGGATCGCTTTGGCTTCGTCTTCACGACCACGCTCCAGCAGCAGGTCCGCCTGCCAGTAACGCCATTCATCTTTCTCTTTAGCATCCATCGGCAGGCGCGCCAGCCAGGTATTGAGGCCACGACGATCGCCCGTTCCCAGCGCCATGCGCACGCGACGCTCCACCAGCGAGACAGAGTTTGAACGCATTACCGCGTCGTCACGCCAGCGCGCCTGTTCGTCGGTGACATCTGTTCCCATCAGTCGCCATGCCACAATATCGCGCAGTTCCTGGGTTTGATCGTCATTAAGCTGCTGGGCCTGCACCAGCTGCGGGATCATCAGCCGGGCGTTTTCCACATCCTCACGCGCCACGCTGGCAAAGGCCACCGCCGCCATCTGGCGGGTAAAATCGGTCGCGCCGGTGGTACGCGCAAACGTCAGCACGGTATTGGGATCGTTTGCCAGACTGATAACGGCAGAGGCAATGGTCTGATAATCCGCGGGCATCTGGCCCGCCAGCACGGTAACCAGCCGGGTGTTTCCGGCCTTCATCGCCAGGCGAATACGTTCCAGGTAAGAGAGCGGATCCTGCTTGCCCGAGGCGCGCCAGGCGCTGAACAGCGGGTCACAGGCGTTTGGCTGGCTTTTGCCCGTCAACCACAGCTCTTTCGCGCCGGTCCAGGCTTCCTCCTGCTGACCGGTCGCCCATTTCGCATAATAGTAATTACACTGCGCTTCCGTCGCGCCCGGTTTATCCGGGCTGAAAGCCAGCAGGCCGCGCCAGTCTTCGCGACGGGCCAGCTCGTTCACAAACCGGGACTTCAGGCTACGCGCAGGCGGCAGTGTCGGGTTCGCCTGAATGAAGTTATTTACGGTGACGGTCGGTTGATTCATGAGATCATCAGTGATCTGACGATACTCCAGATACGGATACAGCGGATAATCCTTCAGCGTCGGCATCAGCGCCTGCACGGTATCCATCTGCTTGTTGTCCCATGCCTGCTTAATCTGGGCATAGCGGTTACGTTGTTCATCCAGTGAATCGGCATGCACCGCCTGGCTTACCGCCATTACGCATACGCTGGCAGCCAGCAGACGCCAGACCACCCGTTTGGCTTTTTCCACAAGCTCTTCCTCATTGTTTTTCGTCAGTTGCAGCGTCTTGCCACGTTAAAGTTACCTCAACTTATGCTAACCAGGCATCCCACAACGCGCCACGTCATGGACACTTTTTTACCTTTCTTGCGCGTTTTAACACTCCCGACGTTCCTGGCTGGGATTAGGGCGTGAAAAAGGCTACACTTCGAGGCTGAAATTCATTCTCATCACGATAAAAGAGGCGAAGTCCAACGTGGCTCAATTCGTTTATACCATGCATCGTGTCGGCAAAGTTGTCCCGCCGAAACGTCATATTCTTAAAAATATCTCGCTGAGCTTTTTCCCGGGCGCAAAAATCGGTGTTCTGGGTCTCAACGGTGCCGGTAAGTCCACCCTGCTGCGCATCATGGCCGGCATCGATACAGACATCGAAGGTGAAGCCCGTCCGCAGCCTGGCATCAAGATCGGCTACCTGCCGCAGGAACCTCAGCTGAACCCGGAACACACCGTGCGTGAATCCGTTGAAGAAGCGGTATCCGAAGTGGTTAACGCCCTGAAAGGTCTGGATGAAGTGTATGCCAAATACGCCGAGCCGGATGCGGACTTCGACAAACTGGCCGCTCAGCAAGGCAAATTTGAAGAGATTATCCAGGCGCACGACGGTCACAACCTGAACGTGCAGCTGGAGCGCGCGGCAGATGCCCTGCGTCTGCCGGACTGGGATGCGAAAATCGCGAATCTCTCCGGTGGTGAACGCCGCCGCGTGGCGCTGTGCCGCCTGCTGCTGGAAAAACCAGACATGCTGCTGCTCGACGAACCGACCAACCACCTGGATGCGGAATCCGTGGCGTGGCTGGAACGCTTCCTGCACGACTTCGAAGGCACCGTGGTGGCAATTACCCACGACCGCTACTTCCTCGACAACGTGGCGGGCTGGATCCTGGAGCTGGACCGCGGCGAAGGTATTCCGTGGGAAGGTAACTACTCCTCCTGGCTGGAACAGAAAGATCAGCGTCTGGCGCAGGAAGCGTCTCAGGAAGCGGCGCGCCGTAAATCTATTGAGAAAGAGCTGGAGTGGGTGCGTCAGGGCGCGAAAGGCCGTCAGTCCAAGGGCAAAGCCCGTCTGGCACGCTTCGAAGAGCTGAACAACACCGAATACCAGAAGCGTAACGAAACCAACGAACTGTTTATCCCGCCTGGAGCACGTCTGGGGGATAAAGTGGTTGAAGTGACCAACCTGCGTAAGTCATACGGCGACCGCCTGCTGATCGACGATCTGACCTTCTCCGTACCGAAAGGCGCTATCGTCGGCATCATCGGTCCGAACGGCGCGGGTAAATCCACCCTGTTCCGCATGATGTCCGGTCAGGAACAGCCTGACAGCGGCTCTATCACCCTGGGTGAGACCGTGAAGCTGGCCTCCGTTGACCAGTTCCGTGACGCGATGGACAACAGCAAAACCGTGTGGGAAGAAGTCTCCGGCGGTCTGGATATCATGCGTATCGGCAACACCGAGATGCCAAGCCGCGCCTATGTTGGCCGCTTTAACTTCAAGGGCACCGACCAGGGCAAACGCGTGGGCGAGCTGTCTGGCGGTGAGCGTGGTCGTCTGCACCTGGCGAAGCTGCTTCAGGTTGGCGGCAACGTTCTGCTGCTCGACGAACCTACCAACGACCTGGACATCGAAACCCTGCGCGCGCTGGAAAACGCCCTGCTGGAATTCCCGGGCTGCGCCATGGTTATCTCGCACGACCGCTGGTTCCTTGACCGTATCGCGACCCACATTCTGGACTACCAGGACGAAGGTAAAGTGGAGTTCTTCGAAGGTAACTTCACCGAATACGAAGAGTACAAGAAACGCACGCTGGGCGCAGACGCGCTGGAGCCGAAGCGTATTAAGTACAAGCGTATTGCGAAATAAAAGCAAAACGGCAACTTCGGTTGCCGTTTTTTATGTTTGTTCCCTCTCCGCGTGGGAGAGGGCCTGGGTGAGGGCATCAGGCCGCACAGTGTGTAGGCCGGGTAAGGCGAAGCCGCCACCCGGCTTTTTTATTTGCCCACGTAATACCGCTTCACCTCATCAAACTGCATCGCAAAGTCGATATAGCTCATCAGCGCAGGCGAATTGAGCTTACGGCTCGGATAGGCCAGCCAGAGATCGTTCCCCTCAACGCGCCACTCCGGTAGCACCTTTACCAGCGCGCCCTTTTCAATTTTATCTTCCAGCAGGAATGCGGGTAACAGCGTGATCCCCGCCCCGGCAATGGCGCATTCTCGGGCGTACACCAGGTTATCCGTCATGTGGGCGTTATCCGGCAGGTAGCGGTAATCCTCACTCTCGCTTCGCAGAAGCCACTCCGACCATGCCCGGTGCGTAATGCAGCGGTGATCCACCAGCTGTCGGGGATGGATTAACGGCGCCCGACGCGCCAGATAGTCAGGCGAGGCCAGCATGTAGCGCGGACAGTGCCCAATCATGCGACCAATCAGGGAAGAATCCTGCGGTTTGCCGGTGCGCAGCGCCACGTCAAAGCCCGACTCGACCAGATCCACCACATCGTCTGAGATTGATACATCCAGCGACACGTCAGGGTAGCGAAGCTGGAACTCGGCATTCATATGCGCCAGCAGCGTCGCGCCAATCCCTGCCGGACAGGTGATCCTCAGCCGTCCGCTGGGGTTTTCTCGCAGGCGCTGAATGGCATACTCCGCGCGCTCGCTGGCCGCCAGCATCTCGCGGCAGTGCACCAGATAGTGCTCGCCCGCAAACGTCAGGCTTATTCTGCGCGTCGTGCGGTTAAGCAGGCGGATCCCCACCTGCTGCTCCAGCTGGCTAATGCGCTGGCTGACGCTGGATTTCGGCAGTTCAGCCTTCTGGGCCGCCGCAGTAAAGCTGCCCATCTCAGCCACCAGCGCAAACAGCGCCATATCCTGTAGCTGTTTAAACATGATTGTTCACCCTGTACGAACGCTGAGTTCTTGATTGTCCATCTTATCATGCAACTGACCACTTAATAGACTAGCCTCAACACAACGCATTCATTGAGGAGAACATCATGTCTGTTAAAGCCATTGCCGTTAACCCAGAAAATCCCTCCACCTTCGTTGAAATTACCCCGCCGATGCCGCAGCCCGGCGAGTACGATCTGCTGGTGGAGGTGAAAGCCGTCTCCGTAAACCCGGTGGACACAAAGGTACATGCAGGCATTGCTAAAAGCGGGCTGAAGGAGCCGCGCATTCTCGGGTGGGATGCCAGCGGGATCGTCAAAGCCGTCGGGGCTGGCGTCACCGGATTTAAACCGGGTGACGAAGTATGGTACGCGGGGGATATCACCCGACCGGGCAGCAATACCACGCACCAGCTTATCGATGCGCGCATTGTCGGGCACAAGCCTGCAAACCTTGGCTGGGCCTCTGCGGCAGCACTGCCGCTGACGGCGCTCACCGCGTGGGAAGGCCTGTTTGAACGGCTGAAGATTCAGGATGCCGACGCAGATAAAACGCTGCTGATAATTGGCGGCGCGGGTGGAGTCGGATCGCTGGCGATCCCGTTTGCGAAGCACAACAGTAAGGTGAAGATCGTCGCAACCGCCTCACGAGAAGATTCCGCCCGATGGTGTCGCGATCGCGGGGCTGACGTTGTCGTAGATTACCGCGACCTGAAGGGTGAACTGGCGAAACAGGGGCTCACCTTTGTGGATTACATTTTTATCCTCAACGACACCGACGGGCACTGGGATGCGGTCAGCGATCTGATTGCCCCTCAGGGACACATTTGTTCCATCGTTGAAAATGCGCATCCGCTAAACCAGGACAAGCTGAAGTCCAAATCTGCCGCCCTGCACTGGGAATTTATGTACACCCGCAGCATGTACCAGACCGCGGATATGGCGCGCCAGGGCGAGATTTTAAATGAGGTGGCGAAGCTGGTGGATAACGGCGTGGTGGAAAGCTCGCTCAGCGAAACGCTGCACGGGCTGAGCGTGGAAAGCATTACCGAAGCGCACCGCATGGTGCTGGAGGGGCATATGCGTGGGAAAGTGGTGGTTGAGTATTGAGTGGTTTGTTCCCCCTCACCCTGCCCTCTCCCCACGGGGGAGAGGGTAAAGACAGCTCCGTGCGATCCCCTCTCCCCTTTGGGGAGAGGGTTAGGGTGAGGGGTAAATCTTTTACCCCTGCTCACCCATCATCTCTTTCACCAGCTCGACGCAGCGCAGGAAACGGGTGTCGTAATCCGACTCTTCCACATGCACAAACTCAACGTTGTTCTCGTTAAGCATCTCCACCAGCATGGTCTGGAACTCACGCCTGTCTACCGAGCTGCCCAGGCTGCGCATGCCGTCGGCTACCCATGGGGTGTTGTTTTCCAGCAGGATAACCAGATCAAAGCGGTATTCATCAATCAGCGCCTGCACAAACGGGTGCTCACGTCCTTCGTACTTTTTACAGAACGCCTGCGTGGTGACGAAATCGGTATCAATAAAGGCGACTTTATTGGCGTATTTCACCGCGAAATCAATGTATTGGGCATGACCGAGCGCGATTTTATCGTAGTCGGAATACTGTAATGCCATCTCGTCACCACCGAGGTGTGAGAAGACGTAATCGCGGCCATACTCCCACGCACTGGTGGTATTGAAGATATTCGCCAGCTTATTCACCAGCGTCGATTTCCCGCTCGACTCGCCGCCGAGGATCGCCACCGTACGCACGAAGAACGGCTTCACCTCGGTCGGAATGTAGTCCCAGTAGCGGAACGGGTTCTCGCGGATCTGCGCCCCGCTGATGTTCATAAAGGTGCGTTTAGGATCGATCAGCACGGTTTCGATGCCCAGATGCTCGCGGAACTGCGGCGCGTCGGACTCTTCAGAGGTGTAGATCCAGTTAGGCGCAATGCCCTTCTCTTCCATAAACGCTTTGATGCCGTTACTCCACACGTCCCAGCCGTGCGGGTACGGCTCCATGCCCTCTTCGTTAAAGGCATGAATACGAATATTTTTCTGATACTTAAAGGTCTGAAGCAGCCAGCGCAGGCGGTCCGGCACGGTGGGCTGCTGCGACATGGCGCTGTCTTCAAACAGCTGGCGATCGCGGGTTTCATCATAACCCATGATGATATGCAGCTCGTCGACCTGGCTACAGGCGCGCTGGATCAGATAGATGTGGCCGGTATGCAGCGGGTAGAACTTACCGAACACCACGCCAATGTTCTTTTGCATCCGCGGAAATTCAAGCCCCAGAAAACGGTGCAGCGCTTCCAGCTTCTGCGCGCTGGGGCTTTTGATTTTGGCGTTCAGCAGTTGGCTCAGGTAGCCCTTGGTCATGCCGCTGGCGTCCGCTACCTGCTGTAATGTGCAACCCTTCTGGCGGATAGCGGTCTTGATGTAGTCAAATGATGACATAAATTACGGTGCCTCCTGCAAAATCGAATACGTAATTATAAGTCGTCAAAGACATTTAACGCATCTGCGAGTTTTTTAACGCCAAAAACCTGCATCCCTTCCGGGATTTTTTTCGGCACGTTGGCGGCCGGAACAATTGCGCGGCGGAAGCCATGTTTTGCCGCTTCGGAGATACGCTCCTGACCGCTCGGCACCGGGCGAATTTCGCCCGCCAGCCCTACTTCGCCAAATACCACCAGATCCTGCGGCAACGGTCTGTCACGCAGGCTGGAGACCATCGCCAGCAACAGCGCCAGATCCGCGCTGGTTTCCGTAACCTTCACCCCACCAACCACGTTGACGAACACGTCCTGATCCGCCATTTGCAGGCCGCCGTGACGGTGCAACACCGCCAGCAGGATCGCCAGGCGGTTCTGTTCCAGACCGACCGCCACGCGCCGCGGATTACCCATCATCGAGTGATCCACCAGCGCCTGAATTTCAACCAGCAGCGGACGCGTCCCCTCCCACAGCACCATCACCGAACTACCGGACGTAATTTCGTCGCCACGGCTCAGGAAGATGGCCGACGGGTTGCTGACTTCGCGTAGCCCCTGCTCGGTCATGGCAAACACGCCCAGTTCATTCACCGCGCCGAAGCGGTTTTTATGGCTGCGCAGGGTACGAAAACGGGAATCCGCATCGCCGTCGAGCATCACCGAGCAGTCGATACAGTGCTCAAGCACTTTCGGGCCGGCCAGCGAGCCGTCTTTGGTGACGTGGCCCACCATCACTATCGCTACGCCGCGCGTTTTGGCAAAGCGCGTTAAGTACGCAGCCGTTTCACGCACCTGCGCCACGCTCCCCGGTGACGACTGAATGTCCGCCATGTGCATCACCTGGATGGAGTCGATCACCATGAGCTTCGGCTGCTCTTCTTCGGCGATCATGCAGATCTGCTCGATGCTGGTTTCCGAGAGCATATTCAGATTGCCGGTCGGCAGACCGAGGCGGTGCGCGCGCATCGCCACCTGCTGGAGTGACTCTTCGCCCGTGACGTACAGGGTTTTCATCTGTTCGGCGAGCTTGCAGAGCGTTTGCAGCAGCAGGGTCGATTTACCCGCGCCCGGGTTACCGCCGATCAGAATGGCGCTGCCCGGCACTACGCCACCGCCGAGTACGCGGTCAAATTCTTTGAATCCGGTTGAGAAGCGCGGCAGCGCCTCAAGGCTGATATCCGAAAGTTTTTGTACCTTCGACACGCCTGCATTGCCCGCATAGCCGCTCAGCCGTTCATTGCGGGCCACGCTCGGCGAAGCCGCCACACCACGCACTTCGGTGATGGTGTTCCAGGCATGACAGGCGCTGCATTGCCCCTGCCAGCGCGGATAATCCGCACCACATTCATTACAGACAAATGCGCGTTTTGGAGCTTTCGCCACGGTTTACCTCGTTATTTCTGTGCGGTCTGCGCGCCGGATAGCGCTGACGCTTACCCGGCCTACAAAAGCAGGCCGCTATTTTTGATTAATGCTGCCGGAGAGAATGCAGAACACGCCCATCAGGTCAGCATGACGGATAGTGACTTCCGTCTTTTCATTCACTTTCGGCTTGGCGTGGTAGGCAATACCCAGTCCGGCAACTTTGATCATCGGCAGATCGTTCGCGCCATCGCCGATGGCTACGGTCTGCTCGACCGGAATGGCATATTTCTCCGCCAGACGCGTCAGCGTATTGGCTTTGTACTGCGCATCCACGATGTCGCCAATCACTTGTCCGGTGAGTTTGCCGTCCATGATCTCCAGCTCGTTTGCCACCACGGTGGTCAGACGCAGCTTGTCACGCAGGTAATCGGCAAAGAAGGTGAACCCACCGGAGGCAATCGCCACTTTCCAGCCGAGCGTCTCCAGCTTGAGCACCAGCTGCGTCAGTCCTGGCATCAGGGGCAGTTCATCGCGCACCTGACGCAAAATGTTAGCATCGGCCCCCTTCAGGGTCGCCACGCGCTGTCTCAGGCTGGCGGTGAAATCCAGCTCGCCGCGCATCGCGCGCTCGGTGACTTCCGCCACCAGCTCGCCGCTGCCCGCCAGTTTAGCAATCTCGTCAATACACTCGATCTGAATGGCGGTGGAGTCCATGTCCATCACCAGCAGGCCAGGCGTTTTCAGGTGCGGAATTTTGCCGAGCGGGGCTACGTCCAGCCCGGCATCGTGCGCCAGACGCGTGGCGCGCTGCGTCAGGGAACCCGCCAGGCGAATAACCTGATAATCTTCCACGCACCAGGCCGCAACGATGACCATCGCTGCGCCCAGTTTAGTTTGATACTGGGTGAGGCGTTGCTTATCCAGGCCGCGTCCGTACAGCAGCCAGCCGCTACGGCCAGCGTGGTAATCGAGAGGCATCACCTCATCGCCACTTAAAGAGAGCGGCAATCCTGGCCATAAAGAGACATCCGTTGGCAGGTCGCACCAGGTAATGTTCGGCATTGAAGCTCCTGTAATTTCGTTCGCGCCGGAAGGTTCCAGAGGGAAAATAACGCATGAGGCTACCCTGTAACCATCACTTCTGGCAACATTAAGCCGTAAATTTTAAGCAGGTGGAATATGGCTCGCGCAAAACTGAAATTCCGGCTTCATCGCGCCGTGATTGTCCTGATCTGTCTCGCACTATTAGTGGCGCTTATGCAGGGGGCATCCTGGTTTAGCCAGAATCACCAACGACAGCGTAACCCGCAGTTTGAAGAACTGGCCCGTACGCTGGCGCGCCAGGTGACGCTCAACGTTGCGCCGTCTATGCGCACCGAAACACCGGATGACAAGCGGATAGCGCAGGTATTGCGCCAGCTTACGGAAAACAGCCGCATTCTGGATGCGGGCGTGTACGATGAACAGGGCGACCTGATTGCCCGCGCGGGTGAGCATGTCGACGTGCGCGACAGGCTGGCGCTGGACGGCAAAAAAGCTGGCGGTTATTTCAATCAACAAATCGTTGAACCCATTCAGGGCAAGAATGGCCCACTCGGCTATTTACGTCTGACACTCGACACCCACACCCTGCCAACCGAAGCCAAACAGGTGGATAACACCACCAATATTTTGCGCCTGATGCTGCTGCTCTCGCTGGCGATTGGCGTGGTACTGGCGCGCACGCTGCTGCAAGGCAAGCGCACCCGCTGGCAGCAGTCGCCGTTCCTGTTAACCGCCAGCAAGTCAGTTCCCGAAGAGGAAGAGAGCGAGAAGAAAGAATAGTGATAAAGTAGGCGGATGATTCGGAAAAGGAACTCTGCCATGTCGACGTTACGCCTGCTTATCTCTGACTCTTACGATCCCTGGTTTAATCTCGCGGTGGAAGAGTGCATCTTCCGCCAGATGCCCGCCACCCAGCGCGTCCTGTTTCTCTGGCGCAACGCTGATACGGTCGTTATTGGCCGCGCGCAAAATCCGTGGAAAGAGTGTAACACCCGCCGTATGGAAGAGGACAACGTCCGCCTGGCGCGCCGCAGCAGCGGCGGCGGTGCGGTGTTCCACGATCTCGGCAACACCTGCTTTACCTTTATGGCGGGCAAGCCGGAATACGACAAAACCATCTCGACCTCCATTGTGCTCAACGCGCTCAATTCGCTCGGCGTGACGGCTGAAGCCTCGGGTCGTAACGATCTGGTAGTGAAAACACCTGAAGGCGACCGGAAAGTGTCAGGCTCAGCCTACCGCGAAACGATGGATCGCGGATTCCACCACGGCACATTATTGCTGAATGCCGATCTGAGCCGTCTGGCAAACTATCTGAACCCGGACAAGAAAAAGCTCCAGGCGAAAGGCATTACCTCCGTGCGCGGTCGCGTGGCGAATCTGGTGGATCTGCTGCCGGGGATTACTCATGAACGCATTTGCGATGCGATCCGTGAAGCCTTCTTCGAACATTACGGTGAGCGGGTAGAAGCTGAAGTGATCTCCCCTGACAAAACACCGGACCTGCCCAACTTCGCGGAAACCTTTGCGCGCCAGAGCAGCTGGGAGTGGAACTTCGGTCAGGCACCGGCGTTTTCACACCTGCTGGATGAGCGATTTACATGGGGCGGCGTTGAGCTGCACTTTGACGTGGAGAAGGGCCATATTACCCGCACGCAGGTCTTTACGGATAGTCTCAATCCTGCACCGCTGGAGGCGCTGGCCGCACGTTTACAGGGCTGTCTGTATCGGGCGGATATGTTGCAGCAGGAGTGTGATGCATTGATTGGGGATTTTCCGGAGCAGGAAAAAGAGCTGCGGGATGTATCGGCGTGGATTGCTCAGGCCGTGCGCTAGTAAAAAAGCCCGCTGGCGCTGCGCTTAGCGGGCCTACAAAACCGTAGGCCGGGTCAGGCGAGGCCGCCACCCGGCACAACAGCTCTTACTCTTTATCGCCCAGCAGAACGGATTCCAGCGCGATTTTGATCATGTCGTTGAAGGTGGTCTGACGCTCGGCAGCGGTGGTCTGCTCGTGAGTACGGATATGGTCAGACACGGTGCAGATGGTCAGCGCTTTCGCACCGAATTCAGCCGCCACGCCGTAGATACCGGCCGCTTCCATTTCCACGCCCAGAATGCCGTATTTTTCCATCACGTCGAACATGTCGCCTTCTGGCGAGTAGAACAGATCGGCAGAGAACAGGTTGCCCACGCGCGCGTCAACGCCCAGCGCTTTTGCTGCGTCAACCGCGTTACGCACCATGTCAAAATCAGCGATGGCCGCAAAGTCATGATCTTTAAAGCGAATGCGGTTGACTTTAGAGTCGGTGCACGCGCCCATGCCGATCACCACGTCACGCAGCTTAACGTCCATGCGCACCGCGCCGCAGGAGCCGACACGGATGATTTTCTTCACACCGAAATCGGTGATCAGCTCTTTGGTGTAGATGGAGCAGGATGGGATACCCATGCCGTGACCCATCACGGAGATTTTGCGGCCTTTATAGGTACCGGTGAAGCCCAGCATGCCACGCACGTTGTTCACTTCACGCACGTCTTCCAGGAAGGTTTCTGCAATGTGTTTCGCGCGCAGCGGGTCGCCCGGCATCAATACGACGTCAGCGAAATCACCCATTTCTGCATTAATGTGAGGAGTTGCCATCTTCAGTTCCTTTTACATTGTTGTTTTTGCCGGGTGGCGGCTGCGCCTTACCCGGCCTACATTCTGTTCTCCCTCTCCCTGTGGGAGAGGGTCGGGGTGAGGGCATCAGACCTCACCCAATCCGTTTAGAACATAGCCTTGCCATATTCCATGTCAGACGTACCAAAGTATTTCGCAATCGTCTGGCCGATGTCCGCGAAGGTTTCACGGTGACCCAGCGAGCCCGGTTTGACTTTCGGGCCGTACACCAGCACCGGAATGTGCTCACGGGTGTGGTCGGTACCGGTCCAGGTCGGGTCACAGCCATGGTCAGCGGTCAGGATCAGAATGTCATCTTCCCCCACCAGCTCCATCAGCTCTGGCAGACGGCGGTCAAACAGCTCCAGACCCGCGGCATAACCGGCAACGTCGCGACGGTGACCCCAGGAGGAGTCGAAGTCCACGAAGTTGGTGAAGACAATGGTCTTGTCGCCCGCTTCTTTCATCTCTTTGATGGTGGCGTCGAACAGCGCATCCAGACCGGTCGCTTTGACCTTTTTGGTGATGCCGCAGTTAGCGTAGATGTCCGCGATTTTACCTACGGAAACGACCTGGCCGTCTTTCTCGTCGACGAGTTTTTGCAGCACGGTCGGCGCCGGTGGCTCCACGGCCAGATCGTGACGGTTGCCGGTACGCTGGAAGTTACCCGCTTTGTCGCCGATAAACGGACGCGCGATAACACGGCCAATGTTGTAGCCGCCTTCGGTCAGCTCTTCACGGGCGATCTCGCACAGCTCGTACAGTTTATCCAGGCCAAACGTCTCTTCGTGGCAGGCGATCTGGAACACAGAGTCAGCAGAGGTATAGAAAATCGGTTTGCCGGTTTTCATGTGCTCTTCGCCGAGCTGATCCAGAATCACGGTACCGGAAGAGTGGCAGTTGCCGAGGTAGCCCGGCAGGTTGGCGCGCTTCACCAGCTTATCAAGCAGCTCCTGCGGGAAGCTGTTCTCATGATCGGAGAAGTAACCCCAGTCAAACAGCACCGGCACGCCAGCGATTTCCCAGTGACCGGACGGCGTATCTTTACCGGAAGAGAGCTCGTGCGCCCACGCGTAGGCGCCCACCACTTCCGCGTTTCCGTCCATACCGGCTGCGATTTTACCGGTAGAACCTTCATGCGCTTTTACCAGCCCGAGGCGGGTCAGGTTTGGCAGGTTCAGAGGGCCTTTACGACCGTTGTCCGCTTCGCCTTTTGCACAGGCTTCCGCGATGTGACCCAGGGTATCGGAACCCACGTCACCAAAACGTTCTGCATCTTCGGTTGCGCCGATGCCGAATGAGTCCAGCACCATAATAAATGCACGTTTCATAATTGTTCTCCGTACTTAGTGCTTCATAAAAATGCGATCAGATCAGTATACCGCTATTCAGTGATACGACGATAGACCGTCGGTGTGGTTTCCGGTGCTTTATCGTCAAGAGTTATTGCCGCCTTCACCGCTTTCGCCGCGTCCTGCCAGCTGGCTTCGTCTTTCGCGTGGATCACCGCCAGCGGACGTTGGCCGTCAACGCTGTCGCCCAGACGGGCCATATCGGTAAAGCCGACGCTGTAATCAATGGTGTCCGATGCCTGACGACGACCGCCGCCCATAGACACGACCGCCATGCCGAGCGCGCGGGTATCCATAGCCGAGACAAAGCCTTCGCTGTCCGCATAGACCGCTTTGCTGAGCATCGCGGTGGGCAGGTATTTCGCGTAGTTTTCCACGAAGTCGGTCGGGCCTTTCTGCGCCGCCACCATCCGACCAAAGATCTCCGCCGCTTTGCCGTTGTCCAGCACCGCCTGAAGCTTCGCGCGGGCTTCCGCGTCGTCTTTGGCCAGATTGCCGGAGATGAGCATCTCAACGCACAGCGCCATGGTGACATCGAACAGGCGCGGGTTACGGTATTCGCCTGTGAGGAACTGCACGGCCTCGCGGACTTCAACGGCGTTACCGGCGCTGGACGCCAGCACCTGGTTCATGTCCGTCAGCAGTGCGGTGGTGCGCACTCCCGCGCCGTTGGAAACGCCAACGATCGCTTCAGCCAGCGCCTCAGAGAGTTCATAGGTCGGCATAAACGCGCCGCTGCCCACTTTCACATCCATCACCAGTGCGTCCAGCCCTTCCGCCAGCTTTTTGGCGAGGATAGAGGCGGTGATCAGCGGGATGGAGTCTACGGTCGCGGTAATGTCACGCGTCGCGTAGAAACGCTTGTCTGCTGGCGCAAGAGAGCTGGTCTGGCCGATAATCGCCACGCCAACGTCTTTAATAATGTCGCGGAAGCGGTTGTCATCCGGGAAGATATCGAAGCCCGGAATGGCTTCCAGTTTGTCGAGCGTACCGCCGGTATGACCCAGGCCGCGCCCGGAAATCATCGGGATGTAACCGCCGCAGGCTGCCACCATCGGGCCAAGCATCAGGGAGGTCACGTCGCCCACGCCGCCGGTGGAGTGTTTGTCCACAATCGGGCCGTTGAGGTTAAGGCTTTTCCAGTCCAGAACGGTTCCTGAATCTCGCATCGCCATGGTCAGGGACACGCGCTCAGGCATCGACATATCGTGGAAGAAAATGGTCATCGCCAGAGCCGCAATCTGCCCTTCAGAGATGGTGTTATCACGAATGCCGTTGATAAAGAAGCGGATCTCTTCGTCGCTTAATGCATGACCATCACGTTTTTTACGAATAATTTCTTGTGCGAGAAACACGGTAACCTCCATGCGGAATCGGGTGAATGGCGGCGGGTATGTTGACCCGCCCTACGATCCTGTAGGCCGGGTTAGCGTAGGCCACCCGGCAATTCAAACTTAGTAGCTGCTTGCGCTCTTACCGTCACCGTGACCCAGCGCTTTCAGCAGGCTGGCCAGCAGGCTGGACGCGCCGAAGCGGTAGTGGCGGGAGTCCGCCCAGTCGGCGCCGAACAGCTCGTCGGCAATCGCCAGGAACTGCTGCGCGTCTTCTGCGGTACGCACGCCGCCTGCCGGTTTGAAGCCAACGGTTTTGGACACGCCCATATCACGGATAACTTCCATCATGATGCGCGCGCTTTCCGGAGTCGCGTTGACCGGCACTTTACCGGTAGAGGTTTTAATGAAATCCGCGCCCGCTTTGATAGAGATTTCAGACGCTTTACGAATCAGCGCCTCTTCTTTCAGCTCGCCGGTTTCGATGATCACTTTAAGCAGCACGTTTGCCGCCGCACATGCGTCTTTACAGGCTTTCACCAGGTCAAAACCGACCTGCTCGTTGCCGGCGATCAGCGCGCGGTACGGGAAAACCACGTCAACTTCGTCTGCGCCGTACGCAATCGCCGCGCGGGTTTCCGCCAGCGCGATCTCGATGTCGTCATTACCGTGCGGGAAGTTAGTCACGGTCGCAATGCGCACGTCCGGCGTGCCCTGTTCTTTCAGCGTTTTGCGGGCAATCGGGATAAAGCGCGGGTAGATACAGACGGCGGCGGTATTACCCACTGGCGTTTTTGCCTGATGGCACAGGGCGATGACTTTTTCATTGGTGTCGTCATCATTCAGGGTGGTCAGGTCCATCAGTTTCAACGCGCGCAGGCTGCTTGCAGTTAAATCGGTCATAACATTCTCCAACGGCAGTGCCGTATAAATTTTACCTTGCGGGTCTGTGAGTATTCTAACATTCACCCGCATCCACACTTCGACATTCATCACAGTTAATGAAAACTGTGTGCAAATTTGCATTACTGTAATGAGATCTTCTTCAAACTTTCATGCGTCAACCGCCGACAAAAGCAGCGATACCCCCTGTCGGATCAAAAGCCCCGGCAGGCTGGCTTCTTACAATTCGTTCACCATCCGCAGAACCCTCAAGGAAGTTGAACATGCCCGACGCCCTGCAACAACGTTGCCTGCACATTGTGACCAGCCCGGTGTTAACCCCGGAACAAAAACGTCATTTTCTGGCGCTGGAAGCGGAGAACAATCTGCTCTATCCCGCTCTGCCAGAGGCGGCCCGCGCCGCGCTGGACGAGGGATACATCTGCGACATGTTCGAAGGCCATGCGCCTTACAAACCGCGCTACGTGCTGCCGGACTACGCTAAATTTCTGGCTAACGGCTCAGAATGGCTGGAGCTGGAAGGGGCGAAAGATCTGGATGATGCCCTCTCACTGCTCACTATCCTTTATCACCATGTTCCGTCCGTCACATCGATGCCAGTCTATCTGGGTCAGCTCGATGAGATACTCAACCCATATGTTAAAATTCTAACACAGGATGAAATCGATAGCCGAATAAAACGTTTCTGGCGTTACCTGGACAGAACCCTGCCCGATGCCTTTATGCATGCCAATATCGGCCCGGCGGATACGCCCGTCACGCGTGCCATTTTGCGAGCGGACGCAGAGCTGAAGCAGGTCGCGCCGAACCTGACCTTTATTTACGACCCGGACGTCACCCCTGACGATCTGCTGATGAGCGTGGCGAAAAACATTTGTGAGTGTAGTAAGCCGCATATTTCCAATGGCCCGGTAAATGATAAAATTTTCACAAAAGGTCGCTATGGCGTGGTGAGCTGTTACAACTCCCTGCCGCTGGCGGGCGGCGGCAGCACGCTGGTGCGCCTTAACCTGAAAGCGATTGCGGAGCACAGCCGCTCACCGGAAGACTTTTTCACCCGTACCCTTCCCCACTACTGCCAGCAACAAATCGCGATCATCAATGCGCGCTGCGATTTTTTATATGAACAATCCGGCTTCTTTGAGAATAGCTTCCTGGTGAAAGAGGGGCTGATTGATGCCGATCGTTTTGTACCGATGTTTGGCATGTACGGTCTGGCCGAAGCGGTAAACGTGCTGTGCGAGAAAGCAGGCATTACGGGACGGTACGGTAAAAACGAGCAGGCCAATGCGCTGGGTTACCGCATCAGTGAACAGCTGGCGGCGTTCGTTGAAAACACGCCGGTGAAACACGGCTGGCAGCACCGCGCGATGCTGCACGCACAGTCAGGGATCAGTTCGGATTCAGGCACCACGCCGGGGGCGCGTCTGCCGTACGGTGACGAGCCAGATCCCATCAGCCACCTGCTGGCCGTAGCCCCGCACCATAAACACTATCATTCGGGGATCAGCGATATTCTCACCCTGGATGAGACGGTTAAACGCAATCCTCAGGCGGTGGTGCAGCTGTGCCTGGGAGCGTTCAACGCCGGTATGCGTGAGTTCACCGCGAATGTGGCCGGAAACGACCTGGTGCGCGTCACCGGGTATATGGTGCGGCTCTCCGACCTGGAGAAATATCGGGAGGCCGGCTCGCGCACCAACACCACCTGGCTCGGCGAGGAGGCCGCGCGCAATACCCGTATTCTGGAACGTCAGCCACGCGTGATAAGCCATGAACAGCAGATGCGCTTTAGTTAGTCAGGTTATTCCCTTCTCCTGCGTGGACGGGCCGGGCAGCCGCCTGGCGCTGTTCCTCCAGGGCTGTAACCTGCGCTGCAAAACCTGCCACAACCCATGGACCATCGGGCGCTGCAACGACTGCGGCGACTGTGTTCCCCACTGTCCTCATGATGCGCTGACGATTCAGGCCGGGCGCGTCTGGTGGCAGGAGAGTCACTGTCAGCAGTGCGACACCTGCCTGCACCTGTGTCAGCAGCAGGCGACGCCGATGGCGCAGCGATACAGCGTCGAGGAGATCCTCTCACGGATCCGCACGTCCGCGCCGTTTATTGAGGGCGTGACCGTCAGCGGGGGTGAGGCCACCACGCAGCTGCCGTTTGTGGTTGCGCTGTTCACCGCGATCAAAGCCGATCCGTCCCTGCGCCATCTGACGTGCCTGGTGGACAGCAACGGCCTGTTAAGCGAAACCGGCTGGCAAAAGCTGTTACCGGTGTTTGACGGCGCGATGGTGGATCTGAAAGCCTGGGGCAATGAACATCACCGTTTTCTGACCGGGCGCGAAAACACGCTGATCAAGCAGAGCATCCGCTGGCTGGCCGATCGTCATCGCCTGACGGAGCTGCGCCTGCTGGTGATCCCCGATCGGTGTGATTATCTGCAACATCTGTCATCGCTGACCTCTTTTATCCACGCGTTGGGGAACGTTCCGGTGCGGATCAACGCGTTTCATGCCCATGGGGTTTACGGGGAGGCGGCGCGATGGCGGAGCGCCACGCCGGAGGACATCGAGCCGCTGGCGCAGGCCCTGGAACGACAGCAGATCACGGTGATCCGCCCGGCCCTTTATCTATAGCGTGATGCCGAAGACCGCGCGGGTATTTTCCAGCAGCGCGCTGGCAATCACATCTTCAGGCTCCTGACGCAGCTCGCACAGCACATCAAAAACGCGCGCCGCCTGCTCCGGGCGGTTGGGCTGGCCCTGAAAACCATTCAGCGGCATGTCAGGGGCATCCGTTTCCAGCAGGAGCGAAGACAGGGGGAGTTGCGCCATCACATCCCGGGTTTTGCTGGCTCGCGGATAGGTGATGGTGCCGCCGACGCCAATTTTATAGCCCAGCTCGATAAAACGCTGCGCCTGCTGAAGGCTTCCAGCGAAACCATGGACCACGCCCCTGCGCGGCACGTCGATGCGCTTCAGGTGCATCGCCAGTTTGTCATGGGTACGCCTGGAGTGGAGGATCACCGGCAGATCGTGGCGCTTTGCCAGCCGGAGCTGCGCATCCAGGATCGTCTGCTGGCGCTCAAACTGCGGATCTTCACGATAGAGATCGAGGCCGATCTCACCGATGGCAACCAGCTTCGTATCCGCGTTTTGCAGCGTGGCATCCAGCCTGTCGAGATGGTCATCAAGATGGTGCTCAATCACGATCGGATGCAGACCCAGCGCGGCATACAGCGCATCGTGACCCCGGGCAAGCGCCAGGACTTTCTCGAATCTCGCCGCTTCAATAGCGGGCACAATAATGGCTCTCACACCGGCCTCAGCCGCACGCGCAATACTTGATGTTTCCTCCCCGCTAAACGGCGGGAAATCAAAGTGGCAATGGGTATCGATAAAAGAGTGCGTCACGCCAGGTCCTCGTTATCGAGTATGCCGTCGTTGGCCTGCGGCGCGTCCACCAGCGGCATCGCCACCGCGTCATTGGCCACACTAGCGGGTGGCAATATGATGCTTTTATGCCGATGAAGAGGCGGTTGCTCGGCCAGCATTTTCCCGACGGTCGCCAGGAAGTAACGCCCGCATAGCCGCCCCGTTTTGTAATCCATACGCAACGCAGGCAGCCGACTGCCCAGCGCCATGCTCAGCAGCGGCTTCGGCGGATAAATTTCAAAGATGCGCAGCTTGCCCGGTGGTTTTTCAATAAAACGCTGCATCGCGCCGTAGGTGGTTTCATGCTGCTTCGCGATATTCACCAGCGGTTGCAGGCTGCTGTCGCCCAGCCAGCGTTCCATCCGCTTAAACCACTGTGGGGTGTAATACATCTGAGAAGGCACCGTGCGGATCACCACAATGGTTTTCGCCCCGCGCCGTGCGGCCTCCTGTACCGGCACCGCGTCGCTGATACCGCCGTCGAGATAGTTTATCCCCTCCAGCAGCGCGCCGGTACGGTAGAAACCCGGGATCGCGCTGGAAGCGCGAATGATATCCAGCCAGTTCTCTTTCTGCGGCGAAAAGTAACCCGGTGAATAGTCATCGCCACGGCTGGCGCACATCCAGAACGCTTTGCCGGTATCGAACAGTCGTGACGCGGTATCCATGGCCAGCGGCATCTGGCTGGAAGTGGCATCCAGTAACCAGTCGAGATCGATCAGGTTCCCGCCGCGCACGAAGCGTACCGGATTGAAGAATTCTTTGGAGGTGGTGTAGCGCATAATCACTTTGCGCGCATAGCCGGGCTGGTTGCAGACATAGGCGGAGAGGTTCTGCGCCCCGGCAGAGGTACCGAAGTAGAGATCGAACGGGTTGAATTGCGCGCGCATAAATTCGTCGAGCACGCCGGCGGTAAAAATACCGCGCTGCCCGCCCCCTTCACAGACCAGCGCAAGCTGGCCTGCATGAAACGGTTTTAACGTCAGCGGCGCAATATTGCCGAGCGTCACGGGAATTCGTTGCCCCACCTCTGCCTTCCTGTTTTGATTATTTTGATGAGACACAGTAACGCACATTCCCGATGGTTCTCAAACGAGAAAAAGCCAGTCACGAGGACTGGCTTGAGTTTGTTTAATAACTATTGCGTTTGCTACGGGCGACGTCGACCCGTAAACAGGCTGACCAGGAACAGAATAATACCGACGACGAAAACAATTTTCGCTGCCCATGCCGCGGTACCCGCCAGTCCACCAAAGCCCAATGCGGCGGCAATTAACGCGATAACCAGAAATATAATGCCCCAACGAAACATAAGCCTCTCCTTTACCATAGTTAATGTCGGCCGCTAAACGTGAGCGCTCAGGTCACTCACCGGCTTTTCCAGAGTCGTTTTTATTTCGCCCGCGGTTTTCAGCCAGACAGGCGAGTGGTACTGCTTTACTTCGTTTTCAGATCGTTTTTGACGCTTTTCACACCATCAATAGCTTTCGCAATTGACTCGGCACGATCGCTTTGTGCCTGATTCTCAACCGTACCGGACAACTGGACCACACCATCGGTGGTTTCAACTTTCACCATACGGGATGGCACGATGTCGTCAGCTAACAGTTTAGCTTTGATTTCGCTGGTAGTTGCTGCATCTCCGGCATAGCCCTTCACCGACGATTCTTTGCTGTCACGTACGTGCAGTTTGTCGCTTACAGAGCTTACGCCCTCAACGCCTTTCGCTACTTTAACGGCCTCTTCAGCCTGAGTCTGGCTTTCAACGAAACCGCTCAGAGTGACAACCTTGTTGTCGGTTTTAACAGAAATATCGGTGCTCTTAATGGATTCATGATCCACCAGTGCGGCTTTCACTTTTGCTGTGATAGAGCTGTCATCCATGAAATTACCGACTTTATTCATAGAGCTATCGATTTTTTCCCCTGCGGTATTAGCGGTATTTTGCGCTTTATCCATGGTGCTGGATTCCGCCAGAGCAGAACCGCTTACCAGGACACTACCCAACGTTACAGCCAGCAGAGTTTTAGAAATCTTCAGTCTTGTCATATTCATCGATTTATTCCTGTGTTTTGCCCGTTATTTGGGCGCCATACTTCCCTAAATCTTGGTTTTATATATTGCGAATTAACACACGGGCGAAATGGAGAACCAGTGGACATGCATTGAACAGTTAATTCATCCACGCCCGGTGCTAAACACTGAGTTAAATATAGATCACAATCAGAGGGGTGCATTCAGAATTGGGGAAAAAACGAACGAATAGCGAAAAATTACGTTGAATTAAGAACATTCCGCAAGGGTTTAATAACACTGGAATTAAAGAAGAGCACGGCGGCTGCCGTGCTCTGTGAGGGAATTAATGCTCGCGCGTTTTGCGGAACTGAACGTCGGGATAACGTTCCTGCGTCAGGTTCAGGTTAACCATAGTCGGGGCGATATAGGTCAGATTATCGCCACCGTCCAGCGCCAGCTGAACTTCGTTCTTACGCTTAAACTCTTCGAATTTCTTCACGTCTGAACATTCAACCCAGCGCGCGGTCGCCACGTTCACCGATTCGTAAATCGCTTCCACGTTGTACTCGCTCTTAAGACGGGCAACTACCACGTCAAACTGGAGCACCCCCACCGCGCCCACGATCAGATCGTTGTTGGCGATAGGGCGGAACACCTGTACAGCCCCCTCTTCCGAAAGCTGGACCAGGCCTTTCAGCAGCTGCTTCTGCTTAAGCGGATCGCGCAGGCGAATGCGGCGGAACAGTTCCGGCGCGAAGTTCGGGATACCGGTGAACTTCATCATTTCGCCCTGCGTGAAGGTATCGCCGATCTGAATGGTACCGTGGTTGTGTAAACCAATGATGTCACCCGGATAGGCTTCTTCCACGTGCGAACGGTCGCCCGCCATGAAGGTCAGCGCGTCGGAGATCACTACGTCTTTACCAATACGCACCTGACGCAGCTTCATGCCCTTTTCGTACTTACCGGAAACCACGCGCATAAAGGCGACGCGGTCGCGGTGTTTCGGGTCCATGTTGGCCTGAATTTTAAAGACGAAGCCGGAGAACTTCTCTTCCTTCGCTTCTACTTCGCGGGTGTCGGTTTTACGCGGCATCGGCTGCGGGGCCCACTCAACCAGACCGTCGAGCATATGGTCAACGCCGAAGTTGCCGAGTGCGGTACCGAAGAAGACCGGGGTAATGTCACCGCTCAGGAACAGTTCTCTGTCGAACTCGTGAGAAGCGCCTTTGACCAGCTCAAGCTCATCGCGCAGTTGCGCGGCCAGCTCTTCACCGACAGCGGCGTCCAGCTCCGGGTTGTCCAGCCCTTTCACGATGCGGACTTCCTGAATAGTGTGGCCCTTACCGGTCTGATACAGGTAGGTTTCGTCTTTATAGAGGTGGTAAACCCCTTTGAACAGCTTGCCGCAGCCAATCGGCCAGGTGATTGGCGCGCAGGCGATTTTCAGCTCGTTTTCCACTTCATCCATCAGCTCCATCGGATCACGGATGTCACGGTCGAGTTTGTTCATAAAGGTAAGGATCGGCGTATCGCGCAGACGAGTGACTTCCATCAGCTTGCGGGTACGATCTTCAACACCTTTCGCGGCGTCGATCACCATCAGGCAGCAGTCCACCGCCGTCAGGGTACGGTAGGTATCTTCGGAGAAGTCTTCGTGCCCCGGGGTGTCCAGCAGGTTCACCAGGCAGTCATGATACGGGAACTGCATCACGGAGGTGGTAATCGAAATACCACGCTGCTTTTCCATCTCCATCCAGTCGGATTTAGCATGCTGGCTGGAGCCACGGCCTTTAACGGTACCCGCGGTCTGGATCGCCTGTCCGAACAGCAACACCTTCTCGGTGATGGTCGTTTTACCGGCATCCGGGTGCGAGATAATGGCAAAAGTGCGGCGTTTGGCCACCTCTTGCAGATAAGGAGACAACGTCATAATCAATTCTTCTTAGGTAAGCGCGGCAGCAGGCCGCGCATCATGGAATACGAAAAATGCGGCTATTTTACCCATCAACAGGGGGCAGGCAATCATTGTTTACACAGGAGCTGCTCCAGTTCGTTCAATGACGTTACGGTCCAGGTCGGCTCGATGCCTTCCGGCAACGTGCGGCCATGCGCATTCAGCCAGACGGTCGACAGGCCCGATCTCATACCTCCCAGAATATCAGATTCTGCCGTATCCCCCACCATCAGCACGCGATCGCGGTCAGGATTGCCCGCTTGCGCCAGCGCATAATCGAAAATACGCGGATCCGGCTTCGGCACGCCTACCTCTTCAGAGATCACCAGCGCGTCGAAATGATCGCGCAGGCCGGTGCGTTCAAGGCGGATCTGCTGAAGCGCGGTAAAGCCGTTGGTGATGATCCCAAGCTTCACCTTCCCTTTCAGCGAATCCAGCAGAGAAATGGCGCCGGGCAACGGCGCGCAGATATCTGCCATTGCATTCAGGAAGGCCTCGTTCAGCACCCCAGGACTGATGTTTAACCGTTCAGCCCAGACGTCAAAACGCTGATGCTGAAGCTGTAACGCGGTGATGGCTCCGTTCTGGTAATCCACCCACAGCGGCTTGTTCACCGCCTGATAGTCCTGAAAATCTTCAGCGGTGAACGTCACGCTATAGTCGAGAAACATCCGCTGTAGGCCGCCGAACGAGTCAAACGTAAACAGCGTTTCGTCGGCATCAAAGAAAATCCAGTCCCATTTCATCGTTACAACCTTATTTTCGTTATCCAATCGGCAGAGCCATGATAATGGCGTCTTCACGTCCCTCTGCGGTGGGGTAGTAGTTACGGCGGATAGTCGCCTCGTTGAAGCCTAAGCTTTCATAGAGCGCGATGGCGGCGACATTGGACGCGCGCACCTCAAGCCACAGGGTGAAAACGTCACGGGTTTCCAGCTCACGAATGAGGTGCTCAAGCAGATCCCTGCCCAGCCCGCGGCGCTGGTAAGCGGGATCGACCGCGATATTAAACAGCGTCGCCTCGTCCAGAACGACCTGCGTGATGGCGAACGCGGCCATCACACCGTCAACGTCCAGGCGGAGATTTAAATAGCGTTCGCCCTGATTGCTGGCAAACGTCTTTTCGCTCCACGGAAAGGCATGGGCGCGTGTTTCAATCGCGAACGCGGTGGCCAGGTCAGCCGTCGTGAGGGAAGAAATCGTGTTCATATTCGCAAATTTGTTGCCATAGCGCGCTACGCGCTTTTGGGTTGGCTTTCAGTTCGTCCAGCGCTGGCGAGCTGATCTGGCTTCCTTCAAGAGGTAGCTCATCCACCGCCCCGATTCGCCAGCTGTTACAGCGGCTGTCAGGGGGAAGCATCGCGACGCTTTCGGGCGCCAGCTGTAATACCTGATCGTTTGTCACCTTCAGGGTGCGAAGGACATCCTCAATCAGGGGTTCGTTCAGGGCAGGCGGCGCTTCTGCCACCATCACCAGGCGGACATGCGCAGGGATGGAGATGGCTATTTCGCCCCGCAACGCCGTCGGGCGACGCAAAGCCCACTGGGTGATGCCCAGCTGCTGCAACTGCCAGTCTCGTCGGGATGTCATAGCGAAAACTCCTGTCTCTCAGGCGCGCAAATATAGCAAATGTGTCGAAACTGCGCCATCTACCTACTATAATCCCCGCCTGAGTTTATTGAGGAACAATTCATGTCTGCATTTACCCCGGCAAGTGAAGTCTTGCTGCGTCACAGTGATGATTTCGAAGAAAGCCGTATTCTGTTTGCCGGAGATATGCAGGATGACCTGCCCGCACGTTTCGACTGTGCTGAAAGCCGTGCCCACACCCAATACTACCACCACTGGCAGGTGCTGAGCCGCCAAATGGGCGAGCGCGCACGCTTTAGCCTGGTGGCGGAGCAGAGCGATATTGCTGACTGCGATACGCTCATTTACTACTGGCCGAAGAACAAACCGGAAGCCCAGTTCCAGCTGATGAACCTGCTTTCTCTGCTGCCGGTCGGCTGCGATATTTTTGTCGTCGGTGAGAACCGCAGCGGGGTGCGAAGCGCAGAGCAGATGCTCGAAGGCTACGCGCCGTTGACGAAAATCGACAGCGCCCGACGCTGCGGCCTGTATCATGGCCGTCTGGAAAAACAGACCACTTTTGATGCCAACACCTTCTGGGACGAGTACCAGCTTGACGGCCTGACCATTAAAACCCTGCCGGGTGTGTTTAGCCGTGACGCGCTTGATACGGGCAGCAAGCTGCTGCTGTCCACCCTGACGCCGCACACCAAGGGCAAGGTGCTGGACGTCGGCTGTGGCGCGGGCGTGCTGTCAACGGTTCTCGCCAGCCACTCACCAAAAGTGCGTTTAACCCTGTGTGACGTGAGCGCCCCGGCGGTAGAAGCCAGCCGCGCCACGCTTGCTGCGAACGGCATTGAAGGCGAAGTGATCGCCAGCAACGTCTTCTCCGACGTGACCGGTCGCTTTGACATGATCATCTCTAACCCGCCGTTCCACGACGGGATGGAAACCAGCCTTGAAGCGGCGCAAACGCTGATCCGTGGCGCAACCCGTCACCTTAACAGCGGCGGTGAGCTACGTATTGTGGCGAATGCCTTCCTGGCGTATCCGAAAGTGCTGGATGAAACCTTCGGCTTCCACGAAGTGATCGCCCAGACAGGCCGCTTTAAGGTGTATCGCACCGTGATGACGCGCCAGGCGAAAAAGTAATTCCCCTGCCCGGCGATGGCTGACGCTGCCATCGCCCATTTTTGCAGCAATCAAAACAACGTGCGCAATTTTCTGTTGACGTAAAGCTGAAAACATCTAGAATGCGCCTCCGTGGTTACGATACTTTTACAGTGTTGATGGTATGCGAAGGTGGCGGAATTGGTAGACGCGCTAGCTTCAGGTGTTAGTGTCCTTACGGACGTGGGGGTTCAAGTCCCCCCCCTCGCACCATAAATCACGTTGATATTGCTCGCACTGGGCGAAGGTGGCGGAATTGGTAGACGCGCTAGCTTCAGGTGTTAGTGTCCTTAGGATGTGGGGGTTCGAGTCCCCCCCCTCGCACCAACGAGGCGATATCAAACCAGTAAGATGACTGTGCGAAGGTGGCGGAATTGGTAGACGCGCTAGCTTCAGGTGTTAGTGTCCTTACGGACGTGGGGGTTCAAGTCCCCCCCCTCGCACCAATTATCTTACATCCCTTCAGCAGTACCTCTTGTTTTTCCCTTTTATTTCAAACTCATCAGAATCACCAGCAGTCCACTGATTAGCGCAACGCATGATGGCAACAGCACGTAATGCCGTAACTGTTTGTGCCAGATCATCGCGGATGTCACCAGCAAGCCCGAAACAATCATTGCTTTCCAGACATCAATGGGAAGATCGGCAAACATCAGCCCACAGATAATGGAACCAGGCAGCAATATTCCCCACCCACTTCCCAGCGCTTTGCTCAACATGGTTTCACCTCTCGCACTGATAATGATAACCAGTATCATATGATAGTAATTATCACTTGTCAGCATGCGACGTAAGAAATTGCGCCAGCAATTGCTTTCCCATAATGACAGAGAATGTGTAAGGTGATAAATTGCCCACCTGTTAACTTCCGATAACGTTTTTCTGATAATAAAAATTCAATTTTGTAGCGACCAATAATACATAACAACACCTTGCTCATTGTTTTAATTGAGTTTTAATAAAAACGCACGCATATGACATCACAATCCTGGCTGTCCTTAGTCAACAAGAAATATCAGCTTTCTTTACGTTTATTTTTATTTCTGAACGCTGCATCAGCATTGTTCTCGGTAACAAACCCTCTCTATTCCGTTCGTGTGTTATCAGTCCCCCTGTTTGCCGTATTGACTGCCAGCACTGGCTTACTTATCTGGCACTGGAAAAATAGCACGCGAAAAATAAATATCCCTGCTGTTTCAGCTATTTTTGGGTTTTTATGGGCATGGCAGATCGTCTCAAAATTTCTGTTAATAACGCACGATCACGCAACCTATTTAATGATGGCGCTATTAACAGTGCTTTTTATAGGGTCTCTGGCTTTCGCCAGTAATATTAAAGCCTTTACGTTACATTCATTTCCCGCTTTTATATCCTGCCTGTGGCTTAGCCCGTCCGAAAACTGGCTGAGAATGGCCTATTTTTTCGCGCTGCCGGTGGTCGCCATTGGTATCCATCATGTTCTTCAGCGGCGTAATGACCGTTTCGCCCAGGAGCTGCTTTCCGAACTGCTCGAAGAGCGTGAAACCCTGACCGATCTCAGCATGATGGACCCGCTCACCGGCCTATATAACCGTCGCGGGCTGCAAAGCCGGCTTGAGAACCTCCCCAGGCCTGACGCTGGCGAGCACTTTGTGCTGCTGATGGATATCGACCATTTCAAAGCCTACAACGATCATTACGGCCATATGATGGGCGATCAGGCCTTGATCAGGGTCTCGGCTGCGATCCGCGACGCCGTGCGCTCACGCGATGTTGTCGCCCGGTTTGGCGGGGAAGAATTTATGGTGCTGTTAAGTAACATCCCACTGGAGCAAGCGCGCCAGACAGCTGAACGCATACGTCAGAAGGTTTACGATCTCAAAATCCCCCACATGTTTAACGAAAGCGTCGCCACTAACGTGACCATCAGCATTGGCATAGCCATGTTCGAAGGTGAAGACGTTGATGGCGCACTGGCGAAAGCCGATAAAGCCCTCTATGAAGCCAAGCATATGGGACGCAACAGCATTCTGCTGAGCGACGAGCTTCATATCGCCTGAAACCGCCTTCACAGCGCCAGGATAAAACGCTTGCGCTCGGTTTTATCTATAGTTAGGATTGGCAATCATTATCATTTAGATTTGTAATCCACACTATGGCGACTCGTACCGCACACATCGTTGAGCCACTGCTCTGGCGAGCTCCACTCTCCGCCGGAGAAACGACGCTTGCGGATGCCATTCGGGAAAAAATCGCCGTAACACGCGCCCATCTGCTGGATTTCATCAAACTGGATGAAGCACCGCCGCATCATGCTCTGACGCTGACTCAGTGGCAACGACCTGCCGAGCTGCGGTCACTGCTGGCAACCTATTCCGACCATATTTATCGTAACCAACCGACGCTGGCGCGGGAAAATAAACCGCTGCTTTCCCTCTGGGCACAATGGTATATCGGGCTGATGGTGCCGCCTGTCATGCTGGCCCTGTTGACCCAGGAAACGATGCTCGATCTCTCGTCGGAACATTTCCACGTCGAATTCCATGAGACCGGACGCGCCGCCTGTTTCTGGATTGATGTACACGAAGATCCGAGCGCGAGTCACCTGTCAGCGCAGGCGCGTATGGAACGGTTGATTACAAGAGCGCTGGTTCCGGTCATTGATGCGCTGGAAGCGACGGGGGAGATCAACGGCAAACTGATCTGGAGTAATACCGGGTATCTTATCCACTGGTATTTAACGGAGATGAAGCCGCTGCTCGGCGACGAGAAAGTCGATGCGCTGCGTCAGAGCTGTTTCTTTGCCAGACAGCTGTCGGATGGGCGGGATAACCCTCTTTACCGCACCGTGGTTCCGCGTGAGGGACTTCTGGTGCGTCGTACCTGCTGTCAGCGCTACCGTCTGCCGGATGTCCAGCAGTGCGGCGATTGCACGCTTAAGTAGTCTGGCCCTGCCTGAAACCCGCAGAGAGAGGGAACAAACACTAAAAACGGCAACCTGCGTTGCCGTTTTGCTTTTACCTAAGCGACCTGCTGATTTTCCTCTTCCCCATTACGCTGTGCTTCTTCCGCTTCCTGCTGAAGCAACTGTTTCTCGTACACCTTGAAGAACGGGAAATAGATAATGGCGGAAACGCAGGCCAAAACCAGCACCAGAATGGCTGCACGGAAATCCCAGCCCAGCGCCCAGGCGGCACCAACCGGAGCCGGTGCCGTCCACGGCACAACGGAAATCACGCGGCCAATCAGATCAAACTTCATCGCTGCCCATGCCAGTACGGCATTGACCATCGGCGCCAGCAGGAAAGGAATAAAGAACACCGGGTTCATCACAATCGGCGTACCAAAAATCACCGGTTCATTGATATTGAAAATGCTTGGCACCACGCTCAGGCGTCCAATGGAGCGCAGGTGCGCGGAGCGGCTACGCAGGTAACAGAACACCAGCCCCATCGTCGCTCCTGACCCACCGATCACAATAAAGAACGTCCAGAAGGCTTCCATAAAGATGTGTGGTAAAGGCAGGCTCGCCGCCAGCGCGGTCTGGTTCGCCCCCAGGTTCGTCAGCCAGAACATTTGCAGCATACCCGAGACAATCGCTGCGCCGTGGATCCCGGCAAACCACAGCAGGTGGCCAATCAGCACCGCCAGCAGGATCGCTGGCAGCGAGTCCGCCGCAGAGACCAGCGGTTTGAATATCGACATGATGGCCTGTGGGATCAGCATACCGAACTGCGACTGGATCAACAGACTCAGCGGATAAAGCGTCAGCACCACCACCAGCACCGGGATCAGCAGGTCAAATGAGTTTTTGATCATCGGCGGAACCTGGTCTGGCAGGCGGATCCCGATATTGTGTGCTTTCAGGAAACGCATCATCTCAACGCAGTAAATCGCCACCAGGATCGCGGTGAAAATCCCGGTGCCTCCAAGGCTATCAACCGGTAAGGCGCCTTTGGTTTTAGGGGCGGCGACCAGCAGGAACGCCATCAGCGACAGCATCGCGCACATGAACGGATCCAACTGATGGGTTTTAACGTAATGTTTGCCCAGGTTGTAGGCGATAGCCGCACAGATATAGAGGGACATCACCCCCATCGTCATATCAAACGGCGTCAGAATTTGACCTTCAAACTGCTTCGCCATATCCAGCCAGGCGCGGGCAAAGCCCCAGGTGGTATCTGGCGAAAAAGGTGGGTAAGCGAACACTAATAAAAACGACCCGACAATCATAAACGGCATTGCCGAGATGAACCCGTCACGAATCGCCATAACGTGACGCTGGGAAGAGATGCGCCCGGCAATAGGGCTGACATAATTTTCAACGAAGCGGAAAATCAGATTAAATGCAGCATGGTTGGCAGACATAGCAGATCTCCTGTCAGACGTTCGTTTCGGACGTTCTCACGTCACACGTTGTTCCATACATCAGCGTCACAACCTTGCCGGATCGTGTACCTGCGGTACTGCTCAAACGGAATGGTTTCATAATTAGCTCTTATTATTAGATACAGGGGGAAGTTACACACTCAGTATTAATCTCTGCATCACGCTCTGCAACCGGTTACTGTAACCGGTTTCTGTGAATGTGAAGGCGATCCAGAAATCGCCCCTGACGGATATTTGTTACTTAAGGGATATTTACAGCGACTAAATTCTTATGACAGATTACGGAAGATATTTGTCAGGAGGAATCAATGAGTTTGCAGTCTGTACAGCAGTTTTTCGCCGAACACGCTCCGGATATAGAAATCATCGAGCTTAACCAAAGCACAGCGACTGTTGCCCTTGCTGCTGCCGCGCACAACGTTGAACCCGGCCAAATTGCCAAAACGCTGTCACTGAAAATTAAAAATGATGTGATTCTGGTGGTTGCAAAAGGCGATGCGCGTCTGGATAACAAAAAGCTCAAAGAGACATTCGGCGCAAAAGCCCGCATGCTCAGCTGCGATGAAGTAGTAACCCTGACGGGTCATCCTGTTGGCGGCGTCTGCCCTTTTGGACTGGAAAATCCGCTCTCTGTTTACTGTGACATCACTTTAAAACAGTACGCCGAAGTGTTACCCGCAGCGGGCGCCATCCACAGTGCGGTGCGTATATCGCCCGACAGAATGGCGGAACTGACCGCAGCAAAATGGGTTGATGTCTGTATTTGAACGTTGCGCCAGAAAAATTCTGGCGCATCACTTAACACTACGAGAAAGAAGGAACGGTGAGAGCGGAACGGCGAATTTCCCTGACCGGGAGATGCGCCAGGATATCTGCCGCATCCAGTAATCCCACATCAGAATTGACGCCCAGCTTTACCATTGCGTTAAACTTATGCGCACGGATGGTTTTGATATTGCGTTCAAGCTGTGCCGCAATTTCAGGGATCGAAAAACCCGATGACATATATCGCAGAATCGCCCTTTCAGTTGGGCTTAGCATACGATGCTGGCTCACACACCAGTGATTGTACACGTTGTCGTTCACGTGATGCGTTTCGCTGAGTAATGTCTCCAGCCCCTCCATTAACTGCTTCAGCGGAACCGATTTACTGATAATTCCATGTAAGCGAGAAGGCGAAAGATGGCTGACCAGTCTCGCCTCCATTTCATCAGAGGCCAGCACAATACGCTTGACGTCGCTGTGGGTGAAGGTGAGATCCCGCAAACAGGCCAGACAGTTTCGCCGCTCCTCACGCTCATCGGACAATGAATAAATTACGGCAAAGAATGAGATTTCCGAGAGCGCCGCTTTGAAGTTGTCAAATCTGGCAAACAGGTGCACCTGGTAATGGCTCAGGGCGGGCATCGCAAAAAGATGCTTCAGCCCCATAGCGCTCATTGAGCAGCTTTCGATGACGGCGATATGTTTTGTTGCAGTGGTCTTTTCCATTCCTCAAACTCTCCATAAGCCGACATTAAACTGAGTTCTCGCATTCCCTGGGTACTGCTTATCCACGCGTACATATCGGCATTACTGCGAAGTGATAAGCGACGCATTGCACTGTTTTTCTGTGCACTGATCGTTTTATTACTTTTATTAAGTAGCGTGGCTATTTGGTTGATTCCCCAACCTTTACCTAACAAACGCAACACCTTGCGTTCAGAGTGGGTAAGCGCAATCATTTGCTCACTCTCCTCTTCAATATCAGGATTTTCCGGTATCAATAACGTCTGGCTTATTCGCTCGGCACGTTCACTCCCCGCGCGAATAGCGTTAATTACGCCTTCAATGGGTTCCATATCCGAAAGCAGCGTGCTTTCCGGACGCATAAGAAGCTCTACTGCAAGTGGATAAAGGGGGCGCGAAACGAGGAATATCCAGTGAATATCCCGGTACTGATTCATTAACCCATAATATTGCTCAAGCGTGCCGCGTGGATTACGATACTCACCCGAAATATCGGCAATAACGACCCCAGCGCGACGCAATTGTAATAACGTCAACTCCTGCATCGAACGGCAGTACGTTATCTCAAAATCGGGAAAATGACGCGACATGACGCCACCTAACCCATTTTGCATAACCGGTACTCTGCTGATCACCACTCCGTGTTTACCATTCAATGGCAACATAGACCCTCCCTGTCATGAATTCTTTATTTAAGAACGAACTAACCCTGCAAGGTTAAACACGTTTGCATTCCGAAGTACAAACGGGTTGATACTCGCAAAATAGAACAAATATCACATGGGTTAAGAAACGCCCAATACAGGCCTAATATCGCATAAAGACCATTTAAATTTAATTCAAATTGCGTGAAAAGATCGAAAATATGAAATTAGAAATACTTAATATATTGTTTTTATAAATCCTAATTTCACATTCATTAAATAAATAACAATGCTGTCTTTCCTCCGCCCCCATCGCGCCACTGATCGCACAAATGTTGATCTGGCCCAGCGCAAAGGGCCCTGCACTTTGTGTTAAAAGTAAGCAATCTCTCTTCTCTTCAGGGCGTTTCATGCAGGCAGATCGGTCTACGCAACGTGCCACCACGCGGCTATGTATTCAGTGCGGGCTTTTTCTCTTACAGCACGGCGCAGAAAGCGCCCTCGTCGAAGAGCTCTCCACACGCCTTGGGCTGGCGCTGGGGATGGACAGCGTTGAGAGTTCCATCTCGTCAAATGCCATTGTGCTGACCACCATTAAAGACGGACAGTGCCTGACCTCCACCCGTAAAAATCATGACCGCGGCATTAACATGCACGTCGTGACGGAAGTGCAGCACATCGTGATCCTTGCTGAACACAAGCTGCTCGATCTCCGGGAGATAGAAAAACGTTTCAATCAAATCAAACCCCTCCGGTATCCGCGCTGGCTGGTTGTGCTGATGGTGGGACTGTCCTGCGCCTGCTTCTGCAAGCTCAACGCGGGCGGCTGGGACGGCGCTGTCGTGACCTTCTTTGCCAGCAGCATCGCAATGTATGTCCGCCAGCTGTTGACGCACAGACAGCTACATCCGCAAATTAACTTCTGCATCACGGCATTTGTGGCGACAACCGTATCCGGCCTGCTTTTGCGCCAGCCCTACTTCGCCAGCACGCCTACTGTTGCGATGGCCGCCAGCGTATTGCTGCTGGTGCCAGGTTTTCCCTTAATTAATGCCGTCGCTGATATGTTCAAAGGCCATATCAACACCGGTCTGGCGCGCTGGGCGATAGCCAGCCTGCTGACGCTGGCGACCTGTATCGGGGTGGTAATGGCCATGACACTCTGGGGGTTACGCGGATGGGCGTGATGGATTTTATGCTCGCACTGGCACAGGACATGCTCTTGTCTGCCCTTCCCGCCGTTGGTTTTGCGATGGTGTTTAACGTCCCACAGCGTGCATTACCCTGGTGTGCGCTGCTGGGTGCCATTGGCCACGGCTCTCGTATGATCATGATGACAGCGGGCTTTAATATTGAATGGTCGACGTTTATCGCCTCCATGCTGGTTGGCAGCATCGGTATTCAGTGGTCCCGCTGGTATCTGGCGCACCCGAAGGTATTCACCGTGGCGGCAGTGATTCCTATGTTCCCGGGCATTTCAGCCTATACGGCGATGATCTCCGCCGTCAAAATCAGCCACTTTGGCTACAGCGAACCCCAGATGATCCTGCTCCTGAGCAACTTCCTTAAAGCCTCGTCGATCGTGGGTGCGCTCTCCATCGGCCTGTCGATCCCCGGCTTATGGCTTTACCGCAAACGTCCACGCGTATAATAAAATCGCTTGCAATTGTATCGCGCACTATCTATATTCATTTCATGGACGCAAAAACGAACGACACCACCAACGCGCTTCTGCTGGATAACCAGCTCTGTTTTGCCCTCTATTCGGCAAATCTGGCGCTTAACAAGCTGTACCGGCAACTGCTGGCGCCGCTTAATCTGACCTACCCGCAATACCTGGTGATGCTGGTGCTCTGGGAACAGGATGATATTAGGGTGTCAGACATTGGCGAGCGGCTGTTCCTGGATTCCGCCACGCTGACTCCCCTGCTGAAACGCCTGGAAAGCGCAGGATTGATCCTCCGCCAGCGTTCCCGTCAGGATGAGCGTCAGGTCGCCGTCACCCTGAGCGACGCGGGTCGGGCGCTGCAACAGCAGGCCGTGACGATACCCCACGCCGTGGGCTGTGCAGCGCAGTGTGATACCGACACCATGCTGGCGCTCAAGCAACAGCTCGAAAGTTTGCGCCAACAGCTGCATCGCGCGTAAGGCTGTACTTTACGCGTCTAATTTTAACTTAAAACATCGCGCGCTATTTAATAGCGCATATAAACGTAAGATGAGGAACCTGCCATGTCTTTAGAAAAAGTTGTCTACACTGCCAAAGCCAAAGCAACCGGAGGCCGTGATGGCCGCGCCACGTCTTCCGATGGCGTTCTGGATGTCAAACTGGGTGTGCCAAAAGAGATGGGCGGCATGGGGGGTGAAGTAACCAACCCTGAACAGCTGTTCGCTGCGGGCTACTCCGCCTGCTTCCTGGGCGCAATGAAGTTCGTTGCGGCACGCGATAAATTCGCTCTGCCAAAAGACGCCTTTATTGAAGGCGAAGTAGGGATCGGCCCGCTGCCAACCGGTTTTGGTATCGAAGCGAAGCTGAACATCCACGTTGAAGGGATGGACGCAGCGGAAGCCAAAAAACTGGTGGATGCGGCGCACATCGTCTGTCCGTACTCTAACGCGACGCGCGGCAATATCGACGTGACGCTGAACATCATCGCGTAACCAGCCCCTGTGATTTTAGCCCCGGTAAGCGTAACGCCACCGGGGAAATCCTCTCCTTTCCTCCCCTCTCTCTGTGCTACCATAACCCTCAATCACGCCCGTAGTAATCAGTTGAGAAAGTGTTATGTCCTCCAGAATTCTGACCACCAGCATTGCTGGCATTGATGCCTTTATGCGCGATCCTCGCGGTGTGTTGACGCACGCCGAAGGCGGCACGCTCGCGGTATTTGCCGACAACGCCCCGGCGTTTTATGCGGTCACGCCGGAACGTCTGGCGCAGCTTCTGGAAATTGAAGAGAAGCTGTCGCGCCCGGCGAGCGATGTCATGCTGGATAATCAGTTTTTTGACGAACCCGCCAGCGCCCCGGTGGCCGTTCCAATGGGGAAATTTCCCATGTACGCCGGTTGGCAGCCGGACGCCGATTTTCAGCGGCAGGCGGCCTTATGGGGAATAGCCCTCTCGCAGCCCGCGACACCGGAAGAGCTGGCAGCCTTTACCGCATACTGGCAAGCTGAAGGAAAAGTCTTCCACCATGTTCAGTGGCAGCAAAAATTCGCGCGCAGTCTGCAAATCAACCGCGCCAGCAACAACGGCCAGCCAAAACGTGATATCAATGCTTTTTCAGAACCGGACAAAAAAATCCCTGATGGATTCCGAGGTGCGAAATGAAAAACGTCGGCGACCTGATGAAACGTTTGCAGAAGATGATGCCTGCCAACGTGAAGCCCGCCTTCACCACCGGTGAAGAGCTGCTGGCATGGCAAAAAGAGCAGGGTAAAATTCGCGCGGCTGCCCTCGCCCGCGAAAACCGCGCGATGAAAATGCAGCGCACCTTTAACCGCTCGGGCATTCGCCCTCTGCACCAGAACTGCTCCTTCGAGAATTATAAGGTCGAGTCTCAGGGGCAGATGAATGCCCTTAACCAGGCGCGCCAGTACGTGGATGAATTTGACGGCAACATCGCCAGCTTCATCTTTAGCGGAAAACCCGGCACCGGGAAAAATCACCTCGCCGCCGCTATCTGCAACGAGCTGCTGCTGCGCGGGAAGTCAGTGCTGATTATCACCGTGGCCGATATTATGTCCGCCATGAAAGACACCTTCAGTAATCGCGAAACCAGCGAAGAACAGTTGCTGAATGATTTAAGTAACGTGGATTTGCTGGTCATCGACGAGATCGGTGTCCAGACGGAGTCCCGCTACGAAAAAGTGATCATCAACCAGATTGTCGATCGCCGTTCGTCGTCAAAACGCCCAACCGGTATGTTGACGAACCACAATATCGACGAGATGACCCGACTTCTTGGCGAGCGGGTGATGGATCGCATGAAGCTGGGTAACAGCCTGTACGTCATCTTCGACTGGGACAGCTACCGCAGCCGCGTCACCGGCAAAGAGTATTAAGATATTTCCAGGGAGCGCCGGAAGAGCAGAGGTATATACTGAACCCACTTCTGGCCCAAAACGGACCTTGTTGAGTAAATCATTATGAAAAAACAATTTCTTATCAGCATCCTTACTGGCGCCCTGCTGGTGACTGGCGCAGCGCAGGCCGCATCATGGCAGGAGTCGCTCTCCAGCGCAGCAAGTGAGTTAACCAAAGAGAGCGGCACGTCCCAGGGCGGGCTGTCAGCCTCGTCCCTCACCGGCCTGCTGGGCAACAGCTCCCAAAGCCTGAGTGCCGGAACGATGAACAACGCCGCGGGTATTCTGGAATACTGCGCGAAGCAGAAACTGGCTTCCGTCACCGATACCGAAAACATCAAAAACCAGGTGTTGGGTAAACTGGGTCTGGACACCCAGGAGCAGAAAGCGGACACCAACTATATGGACGGTATTCAGGGCCTGCTGAACGCGCAAAATGGTCAGCAGTTGAACCTCAGCACCCTTGGAAATTCATCTCTGGCGAAACAGGTGAAAACGAAAGCCTGCGATCTGGTGCTGAAACAAGGCGTTAATTTCCTCTCCTGATCGTCCCCCTTTTTCTGCCACAACACGCCGCGTTTATTACATTAGTCTTATACCGCGGCGTGAAGTGCGTTTTTTTACCCCCTGCCACCACCTCAGCCTCCGTATGCCACGATGCGACTGTATTCAAAAATCCGATTTTATAAACCAAATCCTAACAACAGCACACTTTCGTGACACTAAAATTGCAGCTAAGCGACATCGCAATTACATTGTATTACCCAAAAAATAAGCAATTAGCCGGCTAAGCGTCCGGCATGATGAGGATCTGCTGTTGTCAGAGTTAATGTCCCTTGTCCTTTTCCTGGCTTCCATCGGCGTTTATGCCTGGAAAGCCGGTCGTCACACCTGGTGGTTTGTAGCCACCCTGGTGGTGCTCGGTATTTTTATTGTTTTAAACATTACGTTATATGCCAGCGATTACTTTACCGGCGACGGTATTAACGACGCGGTGCTCTACACATTGACCAACAGTCTGACCGGCGCAGGTGTGGGTAAGTACATCCTTCCGGGTCTGGGGCTGGTGGTCGCCCTGGTGGGCATCTTCGCCGCGCTGGCCTGGGTTCTGCGCCGTCGCCGTCACCGTCCGCATCATCATGGCTACAGCCTGCTGGCGCTGTGCCTGGCGCTGGCCTCCGTGGATGCCAGCCCGGCATTCCATCAAATTACCGAGCTGGTAAAATCCCAGTCGCGCGATGGCGATCCGGACTTTGCGGCCTATTACAAAGAACCCTCGAAGAAAATCGATAACCCTAAACTCAACCTGGTCTATATCTACGGCGAAAGTCTGGAACGCACCTGGTTTGACAACGATGCTTTCCCGAACCTGACGCCAGAGCTCGGCGCGCTGAAAAACCAGGGCCTCGACTTCAGCCACACCATGCAACTGCCTGGCACGGATTACACCATCGCCGGGATGGTGGCATCCCAGTGCGGCATTCCCCTGTTCGCCCCGTTTGAAGGTAACGCCTCCGCCTCGATGTCGAGCTTCTTCCCGCAGAACATTTGCCTCGGCGATATCCTGAAAAACTCGGGCTATGAAAACTACTTTATGCAGGGCGCTAACCTGCGCTTTGCCGGGAAAGATGTGTTCCTGAGCTCCCACGGTTTCGATCACTTATATGGTTCCGAAGAGCTGAAAACCACGGTCGCCGATCCGGCCTACCGCAACGACTGGGGCTTTTACGACGATACCGTTCTGGATGAAACCTGGAAGAAATTCGAGGAGCTTTCCCGCGCCGGTAAACGCTTCTCGCTGTTTGCGTTGACCGTCGACACGCATCATCCGGATGGTTTCGTCTCACGCACCTGTAAACGTCAGGGCTACGACATTGACGGTAAAAACAACAAGTCGTTCAGCGCTGTGACCTGTAGCCAGGAACATATCGCGGCGTTAATCGAGAAAATCAAAGCGTCGCCGTATTTCAAAAATACGGTCATCGTCGTTTCATCTGACCATCTGGCGATGAAAAACAGCGCCTGGGATGAGCTGAATAAGCTGGATCGCAGCAACCTGTTCTTTGTGCTGCGCGGCGATAAACCGCAGCAGGAGCTCATTGCCGCTAAACGTAACTCGATGGATAACGGCGCTACCGTGCTGGATATTCTGGGTGGCGATAACTTCATTGGCCTGGGCCGCAGTACGTTGTCGGGCCAGTCCCTGTCGGAAATCTTCCTCAACATGAAGGAAAAAATCCTCGCCTGGAAGCCGGATATCATTCGCCTGTGGAACTTCCCGAAAGAGATAAACGACTTCACCATCGATCAGGATAAAAAAATGATCGCGTTCTCCGGCAGCCATTTCCGCCTGCCTCTGCTGCTGCGCGTGTCGGATAACCGCGTCGAGCCGCTGCCGGAAAGCGAATACTCCGCGCCACTGCGCTTCCAGCTGGCGGAATTCGCCCCGCGCGATAATTTCGTCTGGGTCGATAAATGCTACAAAATGGGCCAGCTCTGGTCACAAGAGCTGTCACTGTCCACCGGCTGGTGCGTCTCACAGGGGCAACTCGGCGGCGAGCAGACCGTGCAACACGTTGATAAACCACAGTGGCAGGGGAAAACCGCGTTTAAAGATACGGTCATTGATACCGCACGCTATCAGCGCAACGTTGACCTGCTGAAAATCGTCGACAACGACATTCGTTATAAAGCTGACAGCTTTATCTTTAACGTTGCCGGCGCGCCTGAAGAGGTGAAGCAGTTCAGCGGTATTTCACGTCCCGAATCCTGGGGGCGCTGGTCTAACGCGCAGTTAGGTGATGAGGTGAAAATTGAGTATACCCATCCGCTGCCGGAGAAATTCGATCTGGTGATCACCGCCAGGGCATTTGGTCCCAACGCAAACCGTCCTGTGCCGGTGCGCGTCGGCGATAAAGAACAGATGCTGACGCTGAGCAATGATGTCACCACCAGCACGCTGCATTTCGATAACCCCACGCGCAGCAATACGCTGGTCATTGTGCCGCCCGAGCCGCAGTCCACTAACGAAGGGAATATTCTCGGTCACGCTCCGCGCAAGCTGGGGATCGGCATGGTGGAGATTAAAATTGTGAGCAGCGCTGGCTGATGACGGCGTTCACCCTCCGCCCGACGCGCATCGACGACGTCGCTGCCCTGCCCGCCATTGAACGCGCGGCGGGGCAGCGATTTCGCGACGTTCCTGAGCTGGCCTGGCTGGCAGACAGCGAGGTTATTTCCGTTGAAGATCACCTCGGTTACGCCGGACGCGGATTAAGCTGGCTGGCGCTGGCTGACGACAGGCCCGTGGGCTTTATTCTCGCCGAAGCCCAGCCATCTTCGCTGTTTATTGTGGAACTTTCGGTTCATCTGGACTGGCAGGGACGAGGTCTCGGACGCCGGTTGATTAACCGTGTCGCAGAGCATGCCCGCACGCTGGGGCTAACCTCGCTGACGTTAACGACGTTTCGTGATGTCCCGTGGAACGCGCCCTACTACAGGCGATTAGGGTTTGAAATGATGACGACGCTGACGCCGGAAATGCGCCAGAAACGTGAAGAAGAGACGGCGCACGGTTTAGCGTATGGTTCCCGCTGCGCCATGCGCCTGCCTCTGTAAAATCGCCCGGTGGCGCTGCGCTTACCGGGCCTACAAAACCCAATTCCGCAGCCGCCACCCGGCAAAACCCACAATCCGTAGGCCGGGTAAGGCGCAGCCGCCACCCGGCAAAATGCACATCCCGTAGGCCGGGTAAGGCGCAGCCGCCACCCGGCAAAACGCACATCCCGTAGGACGGGTAAGGCGTAGCCGCCACCCGGCAAAACGCACATCCCGTAGGCCGGGTAAGGCGTAGCCGCCACCCGGCGAAACGCACATCCCGTAGGCCGGGTAAGGCGTAGCCGCCACCCGGCGAAACGCACAACGTCAGAACGTTTCCCAGTTATCGCCCGCATCTGCGGTCGCCGGTTTACGCGCCACTACCGGTGCGGCAACGCTTTTCGCGGAGGCGAACTCGCGCGCCTTCATCTGTTCCTGCTGAATACGGAACACCGCAACGGCCTGCGTCAGACGGCTCGCCTGCTCTTCCAGTGCCGCCGCGGCCGCCGCAGACTCTTCCACCAGCGAGGCGTTCTGCTGGGTCACGCGATCCATCTCAGCCACCGCCAGCCCCACCTGGTCGATACCGCGGCTCTGCTCATCAGACGCAGACGCGATTTCGCCCATGATGTCCGTCACGCGCGTTACCGCATTCACGATCTCACCCATGGTTTCACCGGCGCTTTCTACCAGCGTTGAACCCAACTCCACGCGCCCCACGGAGTCTTCAATCAGGCTCTTGATCTCGCGAGCCGCCTGGGCGCTGCGCTGCGCCAGGTTTCGTACTTCACCTGCAACCACCGCAAAGCCGCGGCCCTGCTCGCCCGCACGTGCCGCTTCTACCGCCGCGTTCAGCGCCAGAATATTGGTCTGGAAAGCAATCCCGTCGATCACGCTGATAATATCGGCGATTTTCTGCGAACTGCCGGCGATGTCGCGCATGGTCTGCACCACGTTATCCACCACTTTCCCGCCTTTCTGCGCGGTTTCGGATGCGCTCAGGGCCAGGTTGCTCGCCTGACGGGCATTCTCGGCGTTCTGCTTCACGGTGGCGGTCAGCTGTTCCATACTGGCGGCGGTCTCTTCCAGAGAGGCAGCCTGCTGCTCGGTACGGGATGAGAGATCGTTATTGCCCATCGAGATTTCGCTCGCACCGCTGTAAATGGCGTTTGCGCCGTTACGCACGTCACCCACGGTACGCACCAGCTCGCCCTGCATATGGCGCAGGGAGTCAGCCAGTTCACCCATCTCGTTGGAGCCTTCCACGTCGATGCGCTTCACCAGGTCGCCGCTGGCGATATGACGAATGCTGTCAATCAGACGGTTCAGCGGCGAAATCAGCGCCTGACGAATACCCAGCCAGACGGCAACAATCACCACCAGCACCGCAGCCAGCACGCTAATCAGCACCCAGATAGCCTGGCGGTAAGAGCTGTTGCTGTCTTCAACCGCGGTCTGATAGAGCGCGTCGTTTTGTTGCAGATAGCTGACGTACTGCTTCTCAAAGCCATCCTGATAGCTCTGGGTCGGCTGGTCGAAGAACTCGTTGATCTTGCCCGCCCCCAGCAGCTGGATCAGCTCGGCCAGCGCGCCGTGGTAGATATCGTAATTACGTTTGATTTCCAGTGCCGCAGCGTCGCTCTGACGCGGGTCGCGCGGAAGTGCTTCGTAATCCGCCCAGTTTTTTTCCGCCTGTTTCAGAGACGCAGAGGCAATCTGCATCAGCTCGGCGACGGTTGAGCCGCTGCCGATATTGTTCTGATCCATCATGTAGCGGATACCCGCACGGTTCAGGGTGTTACGGGTTTGCAGCAGCGCCACCCAGCTACCGTTCAGGGTGGATTGTTGCTGGCGAATGGTTTGCAGGATGGTGAAATTCTCTTTGTCATGCTTCAGGGCATTGAAGAAAAGACCACCGGATGTGAGTTGTAAAAGGCCAAATATCGCTAAAACCAGCAGTAAGCTGGTGACAATCTTGATACGATTTAACATGTTTTCTCTTTCCTCAGACAGATACAGAATTTTCGGCCTGGAAAGGGAAAACTTTACGAAAATCATCCTGGATTTTAGGGTTTTTACTCTTCGTTCCGCGCGGCAATATGTCGGTTTCCGAGTTCAATAAACTCTTCCAGCAGCGCCGTGAGCTGCTTCATCTTCTCCGGGGTATATTCCGCCTCAATCTGCTGGTACGCCTCTTCCACCTGAGCCTGAGCACGCTGGTACAGCGCGTTGCCTTCTTTCGTCAGCGATACGTACAGCTTGCGCTGGTCATTCACCGGCTTTAAGCGCAGCACCAGACCGTCGCGCTCCATCCGCGTCAGAATGCCGGTCAGGCTTGGGCGCAAAATGCAGGTGCGGAACGCCAGATCATGAAAATCCATGGAGGGATGCTCGGCCAGCACGCGGACGATACGCCATTGCTGCTCGGTCAGATTATGCCGTTTCACTATCGGGCGGAAGTAGCCCATCGCCGCTTCACGCGCCTGCAACAGCGCGATGGTTAATGAATCATGCATCACCTTCCCCTTACATCATTAACAAGTAAACAATTTAAAACAGATGCTTTTATAGACAATACGTTGTAACCCAAAAAGTCTAACAGAAACAACGTCATTTTTTTAATGCATTGATTTAAATGATAATTAACCCATTGGTGTAAATTTATTGTTATTCATATCACAAATTATTCACTTCTGATTGCGAAACGAACAGCAAAAGCATAAAACCAGATCATTAACATATTAATGAAATCAAAACCGGACAGCCGGTTTGAGGAGTATGGGAATGAAAGGTACTGTTTTTGCCGTAGCGCTAAACCACCAAAGCCAGCGTGCGGCCTGGGCTGAGGCGTTTGAAAAAGCCCCCTATAACGCGCCGCCAAAAACGGCGGTGTGGTTTATCAAGCCACATAACACCGTTATTCGCGCAGGCGAGCCGATTCCCTTCCCGCAGGGAGAAACCGTGTTAAGCGGCGCAACGGTGGCGCTGGTGGTGGGCAAAACCGCCAGCAAAGTACGCGTTGAAGAGGCGGCGGCGTACATCGCTGGCTACGCGCTGGCCAACGAAATCAGCCTGCCGGAAGAGAGCTTCTACCGCCCGGCTATTAAAGCCAAATGCCAGGATGGATTTTGCCCGCTCGGCGAACCTGTCGCCGTTGATAACGTGGACAACCTGACCATCATCACCGAGATCAACGGTCGCGAAGCGGACCACTGGAACACGGCCGATCTGCACCGCAACGCCGCCGAACTGCTGAGCGCCCTGAGCGAATTTGCCACCCTGAACCCCGGCGATGCGATATTGCTCGGTACCCCGCAAAGCCGCGTCGAAATTCGCCCGGGCGATCGGGTACGCATTCTGGCAGAGGGATTTCCGCCGCTGGAAAACCCGGTGGTGGAGGAACGCGACGTTACCATCGCTTCGCGCACGCCGCCGCACGCCACGCTGTTCGCCCTCGGCCTGAACTACGCCGATCACGCCAGCGAGCTGGACTTCAAACCGCCCACCGAGCCGCTGGTGTTTATCAAAGCGCCGAACACCTTTAACGGCGACAACCAGACCTCGGTGCGCCCAAACAACATTGAATACATGCATTACGAAGCCGAGCTGGTGGTGGTCATCGGTAAAACCGCGCGTAAGGTCAGCGAAGCCGAGGCGATGGACTATGTTGCGGGCTACACGGTGTGCAACGACTACGCCATCCGCGATTATCTCGAAAACTACTATCGCCCGAACCTGCGGGTGAAAAGCCGCGACGGGCTGACCCCCATCAGCCCGAACGTAGTGCCAAAAGAAGCCATCCCTGACCCGCACAACCTTCGTCTTCGCACCTACGTCAACGGTGAACTGCGTCAGGAAGGCACCACCGCCGATCTCATTTTCAGCATCCCATTCCTGATTGCGTATCTGAGCGATTTCATGACCCTGCAACCGGGCGACATGATTGCCACCGGCACGCCGAAGGGGCTGTCCGACGTGGTACCGGGCGATGAGGTGGTAGTGGAAGTGGAAGGCGTAGGCCGTCTGGTAAACCGAATTGTCAGTGAGGAGACTGCAAAATGAAAAAGATTAACCACTGGATCAACGGGAAAAACGTCGCCGGAAGTGAGTACTTCCAAACCACTAATCCGGCCTCCGGCGAGGTGCTGGCAGAAGTGGCCTCTGGCGGCGAAGCCGAAATCCATCAGGCCGTTGCCGCCGCCAAAGAGGCGTTCCCGAAATGGGCCAACCTGCCGATGAAGGAGCGTGCGCGCCTGATGCGTCGCCTGGGGGATCTGATTGACCAGAACGTGCCGGACATTGCCGCGATGGAGACCGCCGACACCGGCCTGCCGATCCACCAGACCAAAAACGTGCTCATTCCACGCGCCTCGCACAACTTTGAGTTCTTCGCCGAGGTGTGCCAGCAGATGAACGGCAAAACCTACCCGGTCGATGACAAGATGCTCAACTACACCCTCGTGCAGCCGGTAGGCGTTTGTGCGCTGGTGTCGCCGTGGAACGTGCCGTTTATGACCGCCACCTGGAAGGTCGCGCCGTGCCTGGCGCTGGGTAACACCGCGGTGCTGAAGATGTCCGAGCTCTCCCCGCTGACCGCCGACCGTCTGGGCGAGCTGGCGCTGGAGGCGGGCATTCCGGCGGGCGTGCTGAACGTAGTGCAGGGCTATGGCGCCACGGCGGGCGACGCGCTGGTGCGTCATCATGACGTGCGCGCCGTCTCCTTCACCGGCGGCACCGCCACCGGGCGTAACATCATGAAAAACGCCGGGCTGAAGAAGTATTCCATGGAGCTGGGCGGCAAATCTCCGGTGCTGATTTTTGAAGACGCGGACATCGAGCGCGCGCTGGACGCCGCCCTGTTCACCATCTTCTCCATCAACGGCGAACGCTGCACCGCCGGCTCGCGCATCTTCATCCAGCAGAGCATCTACCCGGAGTTCGTCAAACGCTTTGCCGAGCGCGCCAGCCGCCTGCGCGTGGGCGACCCGACCGATCCGAACACCCAGATTGGCGCGCTGATCAGCAAGCAGCACTGGGAGAAGGTCTCCGGCTACATCCGCCTCGGCATTGAAGAGGGGGCAACCCTGCTGGCGGGCGGCCCGGACAAACCGACCGATCTGCCTGCGCACCTGAAAGGCGGCAATTTCCTGCGCCCGACCGTGCTGGCGGATGTCGATAACCGCATGCGCGTGGCGCAGGAGGAGATCTTCGGGCCGGTGGCCTGCCTGCTGCCGTTTAAGGACGAAGCGGAAGGCCTGCGCCTGGCAAACGACGTGGAGTATGGCCTGGCGTCGTACATCTGGACGCAGGACGTCAGCAAAGTGCTGCGTCTGGCGCGCAACATCGAAGCGGGCATGGTGTTCGTTAACACCCAGAACGTGCGCGACCTGCGCCAGCCGTTTGGCGGCGTGAAGGCCTCCGGCACCGGGCGTGAGGGCGGCGAGTACAGCTTCGAGGTCTTCGCGGAGATGAAAAACGTCTGTATCTCCATGGGCGACCATCCGATTCCAAAGTGGGGGATCTGATCATGGGAAAATTAGCCTTAGCAGCAAAAATCACCCACGTGCCGTCAATGTATCTCTCTGAACTGCCGGGCAAAAACCACGGCTGCCGCCAGTCAGCCATCGACGGGCATAAAGAGATCAGCAAGCGCTGCCGCGAGCTGGGCGTCGATACCATTATCGTCTTCGACACCCACTGGCTGGTGAACAGCGCGTATCACATCAACTGTGCGAACCATTTTTCAGGCATCTACACCAGCAACGAGCTGCCGCATTTTATTCGCGACATGACCTACGACTACGACGGCAACCCGGAACTCGGCCAGCTGATCGCCGACGAAGCGGTGAAGCTTGGCGTGCGCGCCAAGGCGCACAACATCCCGAGCCTCAAGCTGGAGTACGGCACGCTGGTGCCGATGCGCTACATGAACGCGGATAAGCACTTCAAAGTGATCTCCATCTCGGCGTTCTGCACGGTACACGACTTCGCCGACAGCCGCAGGCTGGGCGAGGCCATCGTCAGCGCCATCGAAAAATACGACGGCACCGTGGCGGTGCTCGCCAGCGGCTCGCTGTCGCACCGCTTTATCGACGACCAGCGCGCGGAGGAAGGGATGAACAGCTATACCCGCGAGTTTGACCGCCAGATGGATGAGCGGGTAGTGAAGCTATGGCGCGAGGGGCAGTTCAAAGAGTTTTGCAGCATGCTGCCGGAGTACGCCGACTACTGCTACGGCGAGGGCAACATGCACGACACGGTGATGCTGCTGGGGATGCTCGGCTGGGACAACTACGACGGTAAGGTGGAGTTTCTCACCGAGCTGTTCGCCAGCTCCGGCACCGGCCAGGTCAACGCCGTTTTCCCGCTGCCCGCGTAAGGAGCCACCATGCCGCACTTTATTGCTGAATGTACCGACAACATCCGCGCGCAGGTCGACCTGCCGGGGCTGTTTGCCAAAGTGAACGAGGCGCTCGCCGCCACGGGTATTTTCCCGCTCGGCGGTATCCGCAGCCGCGCCCACTGGCTGGACACCTGGCAGATGGCCGACGGCAAGCACGATTACGCCTTTGTGCATATGACGCTCAAAATCGGCGCCGGGCGCAGTCTGGAGAGCCGGGAAGAGGTCGGTGAAATGCTGTTTGCGCTGATCAAAACGCATTTTGCAGAGCTAATGGCGGGCCGTTATCTGGCGCTCTCTTTCGCCATGGAAGAACTCGATCCGACGCTGAACTACAAACAAAACAACGTGCACGCGTTGTTTAAGTAGACATCTTTTTCGCCCGGTGGCGCTTCGCTTACCGGGCCTACAACGGCTCGAACGTAGGCCGGGTAAGCGAAGCGCCACCCGGCAACAGCCGCACAAAGGATATCGCCATGCTCGACAAACACACCCATACCCTGATCGCCCACCGCCTGCATCAGGCGGAACAATCCCGGGAGCAGATCCGCGCGATCTCGCTTGAGTATCCGGAGATCACCATTGAAGACGCCTACGCCGTCCAGCGCGAATGGGTGAGCCTGAAAATTGCCGAAGGCCGCGTGCTGAAAGGCCACAAGATCGGCCTCACCTCCAAAGCGATGCAGGCCAGCTCGCAGATCAGCGAGCCAGACTACGGCGCGCTGCTGGACGATATGTTCTTCCACGACGGCAGCGACATTCCCGTGGATCGCTTTATCGTCCCGCGCATCGAAGTGGAGCTGGCCTTCGTGCTGGCAAAACCGCTGCGCGGCCCGAACTGCACGATCTTCGACGTTTACAACGCCACGGATTACGTCATCCCTGCCCTGGAGCTGATCGACGCCCGCTGCCACAACGTTGACCCGGAAACCCAGCGCCCGCGCAAGGTATTCGACACTATCTCCGATAACGCCGCCAACGCGGGCGTGATCCTCGGCGGCCGCCCGATTAAACCCGACGAGCTGGATCTGCGCTGGATCTCCGCCCTGCTCTACCGCAACGGCGTGATCGAAGAGACCGGCGTGGCCGCAGGCGTCCTTAATCATCCGGCGAACGGCGTGGCGTGGCTGGCGAACAAACTCGCGCCATACGACGTGCAGCTTGAGCCAGGCCAGATCATTCTCGGCGGCTCGTTTACCCGCCCGGTTGCCGCCAGCAGAGGCGACACCTTCCACGTCGACTACGGCAACATGGGCTCCATCAGCTGCCGCTTTGTGTAAGGAGATGATCATGCAAAACGCATTCAAAGCGGCGCTGAAAGCGGGCCGACCGCAAATCGGGTTATGGCTGGGGCTAACCAGCAGCTACAGCGCTGAGCTATTGGCCGGGGCCGGTTTTGACTGGCTTCTGATCGACGGGGAGCACGCGCCGAACAGCGTACAGACCGTTCTCACTCAGCTACAGGCCATCGCCCCTTATCCCAGCCAGCCGGTGGTGCGCCCGTCGTGGAACGATCCGGTGCAGATCAAGCAGCTGCTGGACGTGGGGGTGCAAACCCTGCTGGTGCCGATGGTGCAAAACGCCGACGAAGCGCGGCTGGCGGTCAGCGCCACCCGCTATCCGCCCGCGGGCATTCGCGGCGTCGGCAGCGCGCTGGCGCGGGCGTCGCGCTGGAACCGTATCCCGGACTATCTGCATCAGGCTAACGACGCCATGTGCGTGCTGGTGCAGATCGAAACCCTAAGAGCGCTGAAAAACCTGCCGCAGATCCTGGACGTGGACGGCGTCGACGGCGTGTTTATCGGCCCGGCGGATCTGAGCGCCGACATGGGCTTTGCCGGTAATCCGCAGCACCCGGAGGTGCAGGCCGCCATTGAGCAGGCGATCGCGCAGATACGCGCCGCCGGTAAAGCCCCCGGCATCCTGATGACCAACGAGGCGCTGGCAAAACGCTATCTCGACCTCGGCGCGCTGTTTGTCGCCGTCGGCGTCGACACCACCCTGCTCGCCCGCGGCGCGGAAGCGCTGGCGGCACGCTTTATCGAACAACCAGTTACGTCAGTTAATAACAATAAATCCGTCTACTAAACGTAAGATCTGGAGCGCAGCATGACGACCTCTACCCTGCAAGATAAGAAAGCTATAGAACATCGCATTATCAACAAGCTGTTCCGTCGTTTGATCGTGTTTCTCTTTATCCTGTTTGTCTTTTCGTTTCTCGATCGCATCAACATCGGCTTTGCCGGGCTAACGATGGGCAAAGATCTGGGCCTCACGTCGACCATGTTTGGCCTGGCCGCGACGCTGTTTTACGTCACCTACGTGCTGTGCGGGATCCCCAGCAACATCATGCTGGCGAAAATCGGCGCGCGGCGCTGGATCGCCGGGATCATGGTGGTGTGGGGCATCGCCTCTACCTGCACCATGTTCGCCACCAGCCCGGAAACGCTCTACGTCCTGCGCATGCTGGTGGGCATTGCCGAAGCCGGTTTCCTGCCGGGGATCCTGGTCTATCTCACCTGGTGGTTCCCGGCGTATCACCGCGCCCGCGCCAACGCGTTGTTTATGATCGCCATGCCGGTGACCATGATGCTCGGCTCGATCCTCTCCGGGTACATTCTGGCGATGGACGGGCTGTGGAACCTGAAGGGCTGGCAGTGGCTGTTCCTGCTGGAGGGGCTGCCGTCGGTGGTGCTCGGCGTGGTGACCTGGTTCTACCTTAACGACACCCCGGATCAGGCCACCTGGCTGGATGATGATGAAAAGCAGGCACTCAAAACGATGATCGCCCGCGAGCAGGAACTGGCCATTGCGCACGTCGCCACGCCGCGATCGACGCTGCGCGAGGTGCTGACGCCCGCCGTACTGCTCTACACGCTGGCCTACTTCTGCCTGACGAATACGCTGAGCGCGATCAACATCTGGACGCCGCAGATCCTGCAAAGCTTCAACACCGGCAGCAGCAATATCGTGATTGGCCTGCTGGCGGCGATCCCGCAGTTTTGCACCATCCTCGGGATGATCTGGTGGAGCCGCCGCTCCGACAGGCTGAAAGAGCGAAAAAAGCACACCATCCTGCCGTATCTGTTTGCGGCGGCGGGATGGATGCTGGCCTCGGCGACCGATCACAGCCTGATCCAGCTGCTTGGCATCATCATGGCCTCAACCGGATCGTTTACCGCCATGGCGATATTCTGGACCACGCCGGACCAGGTGATTAGCCTGCAATCCCGCGCGGTGGCGCTGGCGGTGATCAACGCCATCGGCAACGTCGGGTCTGCCGTCAGCCCATTGCTGATTGGTATTCTGCGCGACGCGACCGGCAGCTTCAGCTCGGGGCTGTGGTTCGTGGCGGGTCTGCTGGTAGTGGGCGCGCTGGTGCTGACGCGCATTCCGATGACGCAGCGGGTTCAAAAGAGGAACGATCATGTGCCAGAGCCCTATCGCCAACATTGATATCAGCAAGGAGTACGACGAAAGTCTGGGCACCGACGATGTGCACTACCAGTCGTTCGCCCGCATGGCGGCCTTTTTTGGCCGCGACATGCAGGCGCACCGCCACGACCAGTATTTTCAGATGCATTTTCTCGACACCGGGCAGATTGAGCTGCAGCTCGACGACCACCGCTACTCGGTGCAGGCGCCGCTGTTCGTTCTGACGCCGCCGTCGGTGCCGCACGCGTTTATCACTGAATCCGACAGCGACGGCCACGTGCTGACGGTGCGCGAGGATCTTATCTGGCCGTTGTTAGAAGTGCTCTACCCCGGCACGCGGGAGGCGTTCGGCCTGCCGGGGATCTGCCTGTCGCTTGCCGACAGGCCTGACGAGCTGGCGGCGCTGAAGCATTACTGGCAGCTCATTGCCCGGGAATCCACGGAACAGCTGCCGGGCCGTGAGCATACGCTGGTCCTGCTGGCGCAGGCTGTATTTACCCTGCTGCTGCGCAACGCGAAGCTCGACGACCACGCTTCAGGCGGCATGCGCGGCGAGCTGAAGCTGTTTCAGCGCTTTAACCAGCTGACAGATGCGCATTACCACGAGCACTGGACGGTGCCGGAATACGCCAGCGAACTGCATCTTACCGAATCCCGCCTGACCGATATCTGCCGCCGCTTTGCCAACCGCTCGCCGAAACGGCTGATCTTCGACCGCCAGCTGCGGGAAGCCAGGCGCTTGCTGCTGTTTTCCGACAGCACAGTGAGCGAAATTGCCTGGCAACTGGGGTTTAAAGATCCGGCCTATTTCGCCCGTTTTTTCAACCGACTGACGGGGTGCTCACCCAGCGCATACCGGGCGCAGAAAGTACCGGTTTCCTGAACGCATCACGGTTCGTAGGGCGGGTACGCGCAGCGCCACCCGCCGAAAAGCCGCACAGATCACAAAACAACATCCCACCCGAAAAGTACCTGCCGTTGTCCCAATCGTCCCTTCACGTTCCGCCCCTCTCACGCTTCAATTAAACAACAAAAACAAAACATAAATTTAACAACCATCTTCCGATACGAGGTCCCTATGAAGCCTGAAGATTTCCGCGCTAATGCCAAACGTCCGTTAACCGGTGAAGAGTATTTAAAAAGCCTGCAAGATGGCCGTGAGATTTATATCTACGGCGAGTGCGTTAAGGACGTCACTACCCACCCGGCATTTCGCAATGCGGCGGCGTCCATCGCCCAGATGTACGATGCCCTGCACAAGCCAGACATGCAGGATACCCTCTGCTGGGGCACCGACACCGGCAGCGGCGGCTACACCCATAAATTCTTCCGTGTGGCGAAAAGCGCCGACGATCTGCGCCAGCAGCGCGACGCCATCGCCGAGTGGTCGCGCCTGAGCTACGGCTGGATGGGCCGCACACCAGACTACAAAGCCGCGTTCGGCTGCGCGCTGGGGGCGAACCCTGCCTTCTACGGTCAGTTCGAGCAGAACGCCCGCAACTGGTACACCCGTATTCAGGAAACCGGCCTGTACTTTAACCACGCCATCGTCAACCCGCCTATCGACCGCCATAAACCGGCGGACGAGGTGAAAGACGTTTACATCAAGCTGGAGAAAGAGACCGATGCCGGGATCATCGTCAGCGGCGCGAAAGTGGTAGCCACCAACTCGGCGCTGACCCACTACAACATGATTGGTTTTGGCTCTGCGCAGGTGATGGGCGAAAACCCGGACTTCGCGCTAATGTTCGTCGCGCCGATGGATGCCGAAGGGGTGAAGCTGATCTCCCGCGCCTCTTACGAGATGGTGGCAGGGGCGACCGGCTCCCCGTACGACTACCCGCTCTCCAGCCGCTTTGACGAGAACGACGCCATTCTGGTGATGGATCATGTGCTGATCCCGTGGGAAAACGTGCTGATCTACCGCGATTTCGACCGCTGCCGTCGCTGGACGATGGAAGGTGGCTTCGCCCGCATGTACCCGCTTCAGGCCTGCGTGCGTCTGGCAGTGAAGCTCGACTTCATCACCGCTCTGCTGAAGAAGTCACTGGAGTGTACCGGCACCCTCGAGTTCCGCGGCGTGCAGGCGGATCTCGGCGAAGTGGTGGCGTGGCGCAACATGTTCTGGGCGCTGAGCGACTCCATGTGCTCCGAAGCCACGCCTTGGGTAAACGGCGCGTACCTGCCTGACCACGCGGCGTTACAGACCTACCGCGTGATGGCGCCAATGGCCTACGCGAAAATCAAGAACATTATCGAACGCAACGTGACCTCCGGGCTGATCTACCTGCCGTCCAGCGCGCGGGACCTGAACAACCCGCAGATCGACCAGTATCTGGCGAAGTATGTGCGCGGCTCCAACGGGATGGATCACGTCGAACGCATCAAGATTCTGAAACTGATGTGGGATGCCATCGGTAGCGAGTTTGGCGGACGTCACGAGCTGTACGAAATCAACTACTCCGGTAGCCAGGATGAGATCCGCCTGCAATGCCTGCGTCAGGCGCAAAGCTCCGGCAACATGGACAAGATGATGGCGATGGTTGACCGCTGCATGTCCGAGTACGATCAGCACGGCTGGACCGTACCGCACCTGCACAACAACACTGATATCAACATGCTGGATAAGCTGCTGAAATAACGCAGCGGGAGGTTTCAATGCAATCTGAAGAACGCCTGCGTTTTCGCGACGCGATGGCCAGCCTGTCGGCGGCGGTGAATGTGGTCACCACCGAGGGCGATGCGGGCCGCTGCGGCATTACCGCCACCGCCGTCTGTTCGGTCACGGATACCCCGCCCTCGGTCATGGTCTGCATCAACGCCAACAGCGCCATGAACCCGGTCTTCCAGGGCAACGGTAAACTGTGCGTCAACGTGCTGAACCACGAGCAGGAGATCATGGCCCGCCACTTTGCCGGGATGACCGGCATGGCCATGGAGGAGCGCTTTGCTCTCTCCTGCTGGCAGAAAGGACCGCTGGCGCAGCCGGTGCTGAAAGGCGCCCTGGCAAGCCTGGAAGGTGAGATAACCCAGGTGCAAACCATCGGTACCCATCTGGTCTACCTTGTGGAGATTAAGAACATCATCCTCAGCAGCGAGGGGCACGGCCTGATCTACTTCAAACGCCGTTTCCACCCGGTGATGATGGAGATGGAAGCCGCGGTTTGATCCCGTTGCACAAAAAAACGCTAAGGTTTCCGCAAAGGTGCGCCGTTAACTATCCATAAGATAAATTTTTCGGGGCGGCTGACGACGTCGTCAGCCGCCCCCTTAACGCTGGAAAGTCTTATGGCCCCTTCACCCCGAAGCCGCTCGGCTGAGCGTCTGGTTGACATCATTATTGCTCTGCACCGCAACGGAAGCGTTAATCGCCGCGATCTGATGCAAAAATTTGGCATTACCGAACGTACGGTGTACCGCGATCTACAGGCCCTTTCCCCAATTATCGAACACGACGGCAAAGGACGCTATCAGCTGCTGCCCGCATATCAGCCCTGCCGCTGCACGCAATGCCCTGATGCGAACGACGAAACCCCGCAGGGCTAGATTATTCTCAGTGATCTCAATCACATATTTTCTCCCGCCGGGGGTGAGCCTTAACCACTCACCCTCGCTTTTGACCGCTCACGCATCGCTTTCAACCACTCACCCATTTACCGTGCTTTACACGCGCGAGGATCTGGCACGATCGCTCCAGCATTAATCAATACCTCCTCACAACGAACCCTGACCCTTTTTTCTTTACATAAAAAACCAGGTCTTACTATGGATACTAAAAAACTACTTAAGCACGTGCCCTGGGCCATCCTCGGGATCATCGGCGCTTTCTGTCTGGCGGTTGTCGCATTACGCCGGGGCGAGCACGTCAGCGCCCTGTGGATCGTGGTCGCGTCGGTTTCCGTCTATCTTGTGGCTTATCGCTACTACAGCTTGTACATCGCGCAGAAGGTCATGAAGCTCGACCCGACGCGCGCCACCCCGGCGGTCATTAACAATGACGGCCTGAACTATGTGCCAACCAACCGTTACGTGCTGTTTGGTCACCACTTCGCCGCCATTGCAGGCGCGGGTCCGCTGGTCGGTCCGGTGCTGGCTGCGCAGATGGGCTACCTGCCGGGTACGCTCTGGCTGCTGGCGGGCGTAGTGCTGGCGGGAGCGGTGCAGGACTTTATGGTGCTGTTTATCTCCTCGCGCCGTAATGGTTCGTCGCTGGGCGAGATGATCAAAGAGGAGATGGGCCGCGTGCCGGGCACGATCGCCCTGTTCGGCTGCTTCCTGATCATGATCATCATCCTGGCAGTGCTGGCCCTGATCGTGGTGAAAGCGCTGGCCGAAAGTCCGTGGGGCGTCTTCACCGTCTGCTCTACCGTGCCGATTGCGCTGTTCATGGGCATTTACATGCGCTTCCTGCGCCCTGGCCGCGTTGGCGAGGTGTCGGTCATCGGTATCGTGCTGCTGGTCGCCTCCATCTACTTCGGCGGTGTGATTGCCCACGACCCGTACTGGGGCCCGGCGCTGACCTTTAAAGACACCACCATCACCTTCGCGCTGATCGGTTACGCGTTCATCTCAGCGCTGCTGCCGGTGTGGCTGATTCTGGCTCCGCGTGACTACCTGGCGACCTTCCTGAAAATCGGCGTGATCGTCGGGCTGGCAATCGGGATTGTGATCATCAACCCGGAGCTGAAAATGCCGGCGGTGACGCAGTACATTGACGGTACCGGTCCGCTGTGGAAAGGTGCCCTGTTCCCGTTCCTGTTTATCACCATTGCCTGCGGTGCCGTGTCTGGCTTCCACGCGCTGATCGCCTCCGGCACCACGCCGAAGCTGATGGCCAACGAAACCGACGCGCGCTTCATCGGTTACGGCGCGATGCTGATGGAATCCTTCGTGGCGATCATGGCGCTGGTTGCGGCGTCGATTATCGAGCCTGGGCTGTACTTCGCGATGAACACCCCACCAGCGGGTCTCGGCATCACCATGCCAAACCTGCATGAGATGGGCGGCGAAAATACCGCGCTGATCATGGCGCAGCTGAAAGACGCCAGCGCACACGCGGCGGCGACCGTCAGCTCCTGGGGCTTCGTGATTTCGCCTGAGCAGATTATGCAGACCGCGAAAGACATCGGCGAACCATCCGTGCTGAACCGCGCAGGTGGCGCACCGACGCTGGCGGTGGGTATCGCACACGTGTTCCACAAAGTGCTGCCGTGGGCGGACATGGGCTTCTGGTACCACTTCGGTATTCTGTTTGAAGCGCTGTTCATCCTCACCGCGCTGGATGCCGGTACGCGTGCAGGCCGCTTCATGTTGCAGGATCTGCTGGGTAACTTCGTGCCGTTCCTGAAGAAAACCGACTCTCTGGTAGCAGGTGTTCTGGGTACTGCGGGCTGCGTAGGCCTGTGGGGTTACCTGCTGTATCAGGGCGTTGTAGACCCGCTGGGCGGCGTGAAGAGCCTGTGGCCGCTGTTCGGCATCTCTAACCAGATGCTGGCGGCTGTGGCCCTGGTGCTGGGCACCGTTGTCCTGGTGAAGATGAAACGCACCAAATACATCTGGGTAACCGTGGTGCCTGCGCTGTGGCTGCTGCTCTGCACTACCTGGGCGCTGGGTCTGAAACTGTTCAGCACCAACCCGCAGCTGGAAGGCTTCTTCTTCATGGCTAACCAGTACAAAGAGAAGATTGCCGCAGGCGGCGCGGATCTGACTGCGCAGCAGATTGCCAACATGAACCATATCGTGGTGAACAACTACACCAACGCGGGTCTGAGCATTCTGTTCCTGGTGGTGGTGTACAGCATTATCTTCTACGGCATTAAAACCTGGATGAAAGTGCGTAATGCCGATGGCCGTACGGACAAAGAAACCCCGTACGTGCCGGTGCCGGAAGGCGGCGTGAAGACGTCTTCACACCATTAATAAAATGGCGGGTGGCGCTGCGCTGCCCCGCCCTACAACGTTACTGTAGGCCCGGTAAGCGTAGCGCCACCGGGCTTTTTCTTATCAGGACACGTTATGTTTGGTAACTTAGGCGAAGCAAAAAAATACCTCGGTCAGGCGGCGAAAATGCTGATTGGCATTCCGGACTATGACAACTACGTTGAGCATATGAAGACCAACCATCCGGATAAGCCGTACATGACCTACACTGAATTCTTCCGCGAGCGTCAGGAAGCGCGCTACGGCGGAAGTGGAGAAGGCGGCGTCCGCTGCTGCTAAAGGAGAAACCATGACCCCGATTGCCGTTACCCTGCTGACCGGTTTTCTCGGCGCCGGTAAAACCACCCTGCTGCGCCACATCCTGAATGAACAGCACGGCTTCAAAATCGCCGTCATTGAAAACGAATTTGGCGAAGTCTCCGTTGACGATCAGCTGATTGGCGACCGCGCCACGCAGATCAAAACCCTGACCAACGGCTGCATCTGCTGCACCCGCTCCAGTGAATTAGAAGACGCCCTGCTGGACCTGCTCGACAGCCGCGATCGCGGTGACATCGTCTTCGACCGTCTGGTGATCGAGTGCACGGGCATGGCCGACCCCGGCCCGATTATTCAGACCTTTTTCTCCCACGACATTCTGTGCCAGCGCTACCTGCTGGACGGCGTCGTCGCGCTGGTGGATGCGGTACACGCCGACGAGCAGATGAACCAGTTCACCATCGCCCAGTCTCAGATTGGCTACGCCGACCGCATTCTGCTGACCAAAACCGACGTGGCGGGTGAAAGCGAAAAACTGCGTGAGCGCCTGACGCGCATCAACTCGCGCGCACCCATTTATACCGTGACGCACGGCGATATCGACCTGTCTCAGCTGTTCAACACCAACGGCTTTATGCTGGAGGAGAACGTCACCGCGAAACCGCGCTTCCACTTTATGGCAGACAAGCAAAACGACGTAGCGTCGATTGTGGTGGAGCTGGACTACCCGGTGGACATCAGCGAGGTCTCGCGCGTGATGGAGAACCTGCTGCTGTCGTTTGCCGACAATCTGCTGCGCTATAAAGGAATGCTGTGGATCGACGGCGAGCCGAACCGCCTGCTGTTCCAGGGCGTGCAGCGCCTGTACAGCGCCGACTGGGATCGTCCGTGGGGCGATGAACCGCCGCACAGCGTGATGGTGTTTATTGGAATACAGCTGCCGGAAGAGGAAATTCGGGCAGCGTTTGCGGGACTACAGAAATAACCGCCTTGCTTCCCCTCTCCCCTGTGGGGAGAGGGCCAGGGTGAGGGGTAAAGCCCAATATTATTTCAACGCCTCCGGCAGCGTCACAATCCACAGCTCGCTGTCGGACTCCGGCTTCTTCAGCGGCTTGACGCTGAGGGTAGTTTCAACCGCTTTGTCATCCAGCGTCAGCTTGCCTTCCGCGTTCACCCGATAATCCTTGAGCTTCTTGCCCTCGGCCGGGTTGTGCATCGCCACCTTCACGCCAAAGTCATTATCGTTCGCCACCGCCAGCGTTTTGTCGTCAATCAGCGCCAGCCCTTCGGCCTTTTCCTGCTGCCAGCCCAGCGCACGCAGATCGACCACCTGCGTTTTTTCCGCAAGTGTAATGCCGCGCTGCGCCAGCGTTTTCTCATCGTCAAATTCCGGGTATTCGCCCGGCTTGTCGAAGGCGGCCAGATCGCTCGCCTTGCTCAGATCCACCCTGTAGATGAGGTTACGCATTGCGTCGTTTTTATCTTCGCCCTGTTCAATCAGCAGGATAGTGTGGTTATCCAGCGCCACGATATCGCCGATTTTGGCGTCGCTGTTTTTGCTGTAGGCCGCGCTGTCGACAGGGTAGCCGTACATCGCGGTTTTTCCGGTCGCCGGATCGAAGCTGACCAGTCGCGTAAACAGCGCCTGCTTTTTGCTCTTCCCGTCGATATCCAACGTACTCTGGACAGCGGCGATAATACGTCCGTCCGGCATGCGGGTCAGGCCTTCAAATCCCCGGTTTGCCTGGCGCCATTTGATAACATTTGGCAGACCGCCCGCGATGGATTTCTCCCCTTCCGCCGCCTGTGGGCCGTGGATCGCGAGGATTTTCCCTTTACTGTCAATATTAATCAGGAACGGGCCATACTCATCGCACAGCCAGTAGCCGCCCTTCCCGTCCGGCGTGATGCCTTCCGTATCCAGCCCGCGGTTATCGCCTTTCAGCACTTTTAAAGTGTCGCTTAGCGCGATTTCATTGGTGGAACCAATCACGCCACTTTGCAGCGGCAGACCGTTGATTTCGCCTTTATCGTCATGCAAAGGACGCGCGTCCACGGCCTCCGCTTTACCGTTTTGCACGCGGATCGTCATTAGCAGCGGGGCGAAATCCGGGGTAACAAAGATTTTAGCGTCATTTTTCCCCATTTTTGGCGAATCCGCGTTAGGACCGCGATCGGTCACGGTCGTAAACGTCAAGGCATCGCCCTGCTTGCCCGTAAACAGCAGGCCAGAGCCAATCCCCACAGGCAGCCCGTTCGGAAACGCGCTGGCAAACGCACCGCTGTATTTGACATGCGCGCCTTCGGGAAAACTGACGACGTAACGCTCCGCGGTTGGCTGTGCCGCCAGGCCAGAGAAAGAAAGCGCACAACCAATTAGCACAGGAATGATTTTTCTTTTCATAGTGTTAGCACCCAGTAAGTGAAGCCAACAACGTAATGAAGAAACGTGTCAGAAAAATGACATGGTGAAAGCGGTTCGGCACGACGGGGCGTATAGCCACCTCCAGAAATGTAAACCTGTGTCTTTATCTGTGACAACTGAAACACTTTTAGAAATTATTAGAAATTCAATTAATTCATCCTGAACTAATTTTTCCGACCCGTTCAGCGTACGTTTAATGAGAATCCTGAACCCTTCCTAAACGCGAATGCATTACGTATTGACTCCTTGCCGGGTCAACATTCGAACAACATTTAAAATTCAAAAACAAAACAAAAACAGCATAAAAACGTGACAAGCATCGTATTTGCAGAGATAAACAGCTCTTGTTAAGGTGCCCTCAGATTAATTTGATGACGAGGAAAAACTCATGAAAAAGCTCAACGTTCTCCTTCTTTCCGCTCTGACTGCCGTATCGGGCTCCGCACTGGCCATGGGCGGCAGCATTGAGCAGGGTAAAAACTTTACCAACCTGAATGTGGAAATGGGGAAATCAACCTCCGGTCTGTACACCGAAGGTAGCTGGCTGAAAAACACAGATGACGGCACCACAACCGGTGGCGTAGGAGCAGGCTACAACTTTGAAGTCGGCCCGGTGATGCTGAACGCAGGCGCTAAGGCCCTCTACGTTGGCCCGAAAAAAGGCGATAACGGCGTGGCGTTCCCGGTCGGCGGCGGTGTGAACGTTGCCCTGACCGACAGCATCAGGGTATTCGGTGAAGGCTACGTTGCGCCAGACGGCCTGAACAACAGCGTGAAAAACTACGTTGAAGCGAATGGTGGCGTAAGCTGGACGCCAGTGAAGCCGGTGACGCTGAAGGTGGGTTATCGTCACGTGAGCGTTGATGGTAAAGACGGTCGTCCTAACCACACGCTGATTGACGGCGCATATGTTGGCGGTGGCGTGTCCTTCTAAGCCTGTTTGCCCGTTTCGCCCGGCGGCGCTACGCTTGCACGGGCCTACAATGAAGGGTGCAATTTATGAATATTATTGCACCTTGTAGGCCGGGTAAGCGCAGCGCCACCAGGCAAAAAAGGCGATGAGACTGTTAATAAAAAAACCTGCCGGATGGCAGGTTTTTTTATGTCCGACATTACTTGCGAACGACCACCAGCTTCTGGTTCACAAACTCTTTGATCCCCAGGTCCGACAGCTCGCGTCCGTAACCCGAACGTTTTACGCCGCCGAACGGCAGTTCTGCCGCCGTATCGGTGAGCCAGTTGATGTACACCATCCCGGTCTCAATACGCGATGCCATCTTCTTCGCGCGCTCAATATCCTGGCTGAACACCGCTCCGCCCAGGCCGTAGTGGGAGTCGTTCGCCAGCGCGACCGCCTCGTCGTCGTTTTTCACCACGTAAATCTGCGCTACCGGGCCAAAGAACTCTTCGAAGTACGCCGGGTTGTCGCGTGAGATGTTGGTCAGGATGGTCGGCTCAAAGAAGCTCCCGTCTCGCTGCACAGGTTTGCCGCCATAGTGCAGCGTAGCGCCGTTTTTCACCGCCTCGTTAACCTGTTTGGTCAACGTGTCGAGCGCGTCTTTAGAGGACAGCGGCCCCAGCGTGGTGCTTTCGTCCAGCGGATCGCCAATCTTCACCTGCTTAAATGCCTCGGTGAATTTGCTCAGGAAGGCATCGGCAATCTTTTCATGCAGGATAAAGCGCTTCGCCGCGGTACAGACCTGCCCGGCGTTGTTGAGCCGCGCGTTAACGCCGATCTTCACCGCTTTATCCAGGTCCGCATCGTCGAGCACCACGAATACGTCGTTACCGCCAAGCTCCAGCGTGGATTTCTTAATATGCTTCGCCGCCTGGGCCGCTACCACGCTGCCCGCTTTTTCTGAACCGGTTAGCGCCGCGCCCTGTACGCGATCGTCAGCGATGATGTTCGCCACCTGATCGGACGAGATAAACAGGTTGGTCCACGCCCCTTCCGGCGCGCCCGCCTCACGCACCAGATGGGCGAAGGTTTCCGCACAGTGCGGCACAATGCTGGCGTGTTTAGCGATGACAGGGTTACCCGCCGCCAGGTTTGGCGCCAGAACGCGCATCAGCTGATAGTACGGGAAGTTCCATGGTTCGACGGCCATCAGCACGCCGATGGGGTGATGTTCAACCCATGCTTCCCCGAGTTCAGAGTCATACTTCACCGGGGCCAGGAACTGCTTCGCGTTGTCCGCATAGTAGCGGGCGATTTGCGCGCACAGCTTCACCTCGCCGCGGCTCTGTTCGATGAGCTTACCCATCTCCTGGCTGGCGATTTTCGCCAGCTCCTCCACGCGTTCGTCGATCAGGTCCGCCAGCTTATGCAGCACCGGCAGGCGCTGGCTTATGTCGCCTTTCGCCCAGTCGGAGTGATAGAGCGCATCGGCTGCCTTCAGCGCCGCTTCAACATCTGCGTCAGTGTGGGAGGGATATTCTTTGATGAGCTGGTTAGTGGCAGGATTTACTGTCTGATAAGCCATATCGAATCTCCATGTTTTACCGCTTAGGGTATTAAGGGTAGTCAACATGACTGGCTATGGACGTAAAGTTGGGTATATCCGGAAGGTTCTGAGTAAAGCGATGCCATACCGTGGCTGGCGTGGTATAAAAAACCTTCATAAGGAGTTGCTATGACCGATACCCGCCACATCCGTCAGACCTTTCACCGCGCCTCGGGCCTTGAACTACGCAGCACGTGGCAGAGCATGCAGGCGTACAAACGCCATTGCCACCCTCAGCTCTCCATCGGCGCAATTGTGGAAGGCCAGACATGCTGCGTGTGTAATGGCAGAGAATACATCCTCCAGCCCGGGGACCTGATTGTGATCCCGGCTTATGTCCCACACAGCTGCAACCCTGTTGCCGGGCAGCCGCGTAGTTATCATATGCTTTATATCGATACGGACCTTCCCCTTGCGGTTCAGGTGATTCGCAACGCTACGCTGTTTATGTATTACCGGGAAGTTGTTGAGAGGATGTCCCCTGCGTCCGTGGACAGGCTGCTTGCTGCCCTTCCCCATTGCATGGATGAGGCAGAAAAGCCTGGATCAACCAGCCAGCAGGTTCAGCAGGCATTTCTTTCCAGTCTTTCCAGCCCGCCTTCCCTCGACGCACTTGCGCAACGTTTCTCGCTGCGAAAGGAGACGCTGATCCGTACCTTCAAGAAGGACACGGGCCTGACGCCTGGCAGCTTCCTCAATATCTTCCGCGTAGAGTACGCCAAAGCGCGGCTGCGTGCCGGGGATGATATCGCCGATGTCGGCTACCAGAGCGGGTTTGCCGACCAGAGCCATTTTCATAAGACCTTTGTGCGCTACACCGCCGCCACACCGCGCCAGTACGCTACGGGCCGATCAATATCAGACAATAAATAGGTTCTGTGTTTTCGTAGTCTGGCCCCAGTTTTGCTTTCAGAGGTCGCTATGGAACTGTTCTTCCCTTCCGCTTTTCTCGCCCTGGCGCTGGCGCATTTTGTTGCCCTGTTAAGCCCGGGCCCGGATTTCTTCCTGCTGATGGGCTACGCCGCCCGCTACCGACTGCGCGGCAGCGCCGGATTGTGCATCGGGATAGCGGCAGGAAACGGGCTTTACATTTTGCTGGTCATTATGGGATGGAGCGCGCTGCGTCAGTTCGCGTGGCTGTTCACGTTGATTGAATTATCCGGCGCACTGTATTTGCTCTGGATCGGCTCGCATCTTGTACGCAGCCGACCGCAGACGCTGGCGCTAAATGAAACACATGAGCGCTGCCCCTCGCTGCGTAAGCAGATCCTGCTGGGGCTGGGTTCGGCGCTGTTGAATCCCAAAAACGCGTTGTTCTACCTGGCGCTGATGACGGCGTTACTCGGGCCGGACGTCACGCTACTTCAGCAGGCGACCTGCGGCGTCTGGATGGTGATGGTAGTACTGGTATGGGATTTTGCGCTGGTGTCGCTGATGGGGTTACCGGCGGTTCAGCGAAAGCTCAGCCGTTCGCTCTGGCTGATAGAGCGCACGGCGGGGGTGGTATTGATGGGGTTTGGTGGGTGGGTGCTGTGGCGGTTTTTGCACTTTTCCCCCGTATCCCTCTATCCTTAACCCATGGAAAAACATACCGAACTCAAACGCGCCAAGCTTCTCGCGCTGTCGCTGCTGCTGATTGCCGCTGCGGCCTTTATCACTACCCTGTTCCTGCCGCAAACCTTCTGGGTACGCGGCGCAAAAGCTATTGCCGAGGCGGCGATGGTCGGCGCGCTGGCGGACTGGTTTGCCGTTGTCGCGCTGTTCCGCCGGGTGCCAATTCCCTTTATCTCGCGCCATACGGCGATTATCCCGCGCAATAAGGACCGCATCGGCGACAATCTTGGCCAGTTCGTGCAGGAAAAGTTTCTGGATACCCAGTCGCTGGTCGCATTAATTCGCCGCTACGAGCCGGCCCAGATGATTGGTGCCTGGTTCAGCAAGCCCGACAACGCCCAGCGCGTCGGGCTGCATTTGATGCAGGTGATGAGCGGTTTTCTTGAGCTGACTGACGACGGGCGCATTCAGCGCCTGCTCAAACGCGCGGTGCATAAGGCTATCGACAAGGTCGATTTAACCGAGACCAGCGCCGTCATGCTGGAAAGCATGACCAAAAACAACCGTCACCAGGTGCTGCTGGACGCCATCATCAACCGCCTGATTACCCTGATTCAGCGGGAAAGCACGCGGGAATTTATTGCCGACCAGATCGTCCACTGGCTTAAGACCGAGCATCCGCGCAAGGCGATGGTGCTGCCCACCGAGTGGCTGGGCGATCAAAGCGCGGAGATGGTGTCGAACGCGGTGAACACGCTGCTGGACGATATCAGCCACGACCGCACGCACCAGATCCGTCAGGCGTTTGACCGCGCCACGATCAAGTTCATCGACAATCTGAAAAACGATCCGGAGATGACGGCAAAAGCCGAGAATATCAAACACTACCTGAAGAATGACGAAGCCTTTAACCGCTATCTGGGGGAAATGTGGGCTGACCTGCGCCAGTGGCTGAAAAATGACATGCAGAGCGATGATTCCCGCGTGAAGCAGCGTATCGCCAACGCCGGGCTGTGGTTTGGCGAAACGCTGACCAACGACGCCAGCCTGCGTGCGTCGCTGAACGAGCATCTGGAGCAGGCCGCGCACCGCGTCGCGCCGGATTTTGCGGCATTCCTGACGCGCCATATCAGCGACACGGTGAAAAGCTGGGACGCCAAAGATATGTCACGCCAGATAGAACTCAATATCGGTAAAGATCTTCAGTTCATTCGCGTAAACGGTACCCTGGTAGGCGGAACGATTGGCCTGATCCTGTTTTTACTTTCTCAGTTGCCCGCCGTGCTGGGGCATTAATCCGCTTTTGGCGGCGCGATAACGTAGCGCGTCGCCTCGAAGCGGTTCAGGATCAGGTGCACCAGAAAGACCATCGTCAGCGTGACCACCAGCGCGAAGGTAACGGAGGTGATGCGGTACAGATCGCTGAACACCAGATCGCTGTCCGGATGCATGTTTTGCCCGAACATAATGCCGATGGTGGTAATGCTGGAAAATCCCACCCCGGCCCCGACCTTCTCCATCACGTGCAGGCGCGCGCCAAATGCCAGCCCGAGGCCGATCAGCGGCATCATCAGCAGCATATGGCTGCTGTGATCGTACAGGATAAGCTGAACGACGAGGATATAGAGACAGCCCAGCACCACGCCGACCACGCGCCAGATGGAGCTCATGACCGCGCCGCGGTAGTGCATCGGGAACAGGATCAGAATGCCCGCCATCAGTGCCGAGAGCGAATCGCTTAAGTCGCTCATCTGAAATACCACGAAAATCAGCGTCGCCACGGTGCCGGAGAGCAGCGACTCGTGGCGCACGCGGGCATCGTCTTTCTCTATCAGCGGCGGCGGCTTACGTGGCTCCACGTCCGGCAGCAGGTAATTCATCAGCGCGCTCAGACACACCGCCATCACACTCGCTTCAATGTTGGAGAACAAAAGCGTGTGCCAGTTGGTGGTGGGGTAGCTCATAAAGTTGAGCATTACGCTCTGGCACACCACGCCCATCGAACCGAACAGAAACAGCGGCCCCTTGCTCATAAAACGAAAGCGCATCACGTACAGGGCAAAGACCACCAGCGTCATAATGACCGGCCATTGCGACAGAAAGCCGATGATGATCACCATTTCGACGCAGTTGAGCGATGCGCTGAAGATAAACTGCTTCGCCACGTGGCGGTTAAACACCGGCACCAGCGACAGCAGCATGATCGGGTAGACCACAAAAAACACGCCGTAGCTGGTGTTGTAGAAGCTCGAAATACTGAGCGCAATCATCCCGGCAAAGACAATGCGCAGAGTCTGGCGGAAGTCGTTTGCCGTGTAGACGATGTTGCCGTGCGGGGTAAATACCCGCGCCAGGGTGCTAATAGACATAGTGAAGCAGGCTCACCAGATGGATTTGCATCCCGGAGAAGAAGCGCGCAAAGGGCCCTTCGCTGTTGTAGAGCTGCACGGTGGCGCGCGCGCCGGTCGGCAGCGACTTCGGTAAGGCTTCGTCCAGCGCCACGTGAATGCGCATTCGCTGGGCATCGCGCACCCAGCGGTTAGAGGTTTCCGGTTCAGAAAGTTGACCGTTAACGGCTTCCTGACCGGCGAGGATCCCCGCGTCACTGCTGGTCACGTGGGCGCGGAAAACCCGTCCCGGAAAGGCGTCAAACACCACGGCGGCGTCGGTCCCCTGGTGGGTATGACGCAGGCTCTTCTCGCGGAAATCCGCCACAATATCCGTCTGCGTATTCACCAGCGCCAGCGCTGCCGAACCGGACGAGGCGTAAAAACCGGGGCTTAATTGCAGATTACTCACCGTGCCGTCCGCCTCGGCGTAGACCTTCGTCCAGCCAAGATTCAGCTCCGCTTCATCCAGCGCGTTACGGTATTTTTGCAGCGTCACGTTACGGTGTTCATTCCGCTCGCCGCGCTGAATGCGCAGGTTATGAATATTCGCCTGAATCGAGCTGACGGACTGCTCGCTGCTCTGCCAGGTAGTGCGGACCTTATCCAGATCCGCCTGCGACACGTTCTGCAGGGTGCTCAGTTTCTGGTAGCGGTCGAAAGTCACTTTGTCGTTACGCGCGGTCAGCACGGCGGTCTTCAGGCTGGCCTGCGCGGCGGCGATCTGCGCGTCCAGTTGTTCGTTGGAAAGGCGAGCCTGCTCGAGCGCGATCTGCGCCGCTTCCACTTTATTGCGAAACGGGGTGTCGTCGAGCTCAAACAGCAGATCGCCTTTCTTCACCTGGCTATTGTTGTGGACATGGACCGCCGCCACATAGCCGGAGACACGGGCAGACACCGGCGTCACCACGCGCATCACGGTGGAATCCGGCGTCAGCGGGATCCAGATATCCGCGACGATAAAGTAGACAAACATCAGCAGGAAAGAGGCAATACTTATCCTTACCCAGCGGGCAAACTTTTGTTCAGGAGTCATTATTTTTCGGTCTTGTTATCTTCTTCGCGGATTGTCCGCAAATTGCAGGCGATTTGATTCAGGGTGGCGCTGAAAATGTCGAGATGTTCAGGCGCGATGTTTTGCGATACGCGCGTCTGAAGCGTCTCAATTACCTGGGTGAGCCTGTTAAGTACAGCTTTTCCCTCAGGCGTCAGCGTCAGAAGCCGGATGCGCTTGTCATACGGCGAGACGGTGCGCAGCAGGTAACCCTGTTTTTCCAGCTGTGTCAGGGTGCGCATTAGCGGCGGCAGTTCAATGCCCTGCACCTCCGCCAGCTCACTCACCGAGACGTTATCCCCGAGCTGATGCAGCTGCATCATCACCGTCCAGCTCGACTGTGTTAACCCGGTATCGAGAATGGCGTCGTCAATGACGGCACGCCACTGGCGCACGATCATCGCCATCCGCATGCCCATCGGCCTGCGGCTAAACAGTTCTTCTTCACTCATGGGGAAACCTCTCGTCACACGCGGTCACGATAATAGTTATCAGGGTAAGTATCAAGAAACGAGAAGTTAAAGCGCAGGAATTGCGAAATGAGATTCCCCCTCTCCCTGTGGGCTGAGGGTTCCCCACAAATTAATGCGAGCACTGAGCAATCCCCTCGCCCCTCCGGGGAGAGGGTTAGGGTGAGGGGAACATACGGCGGTGGTGGTCATTCCGTTCACTTTATGTTCCTTGCTACTCTGTAACGACATGACCGGTGAACGTGCCAGGGTGGCTCAGTCGCCACCACCCTGGCGACCCGGGCTCCCGGCGGTAAATCGCCGCTTCGCGGTGCCCTCGGCTTATTCCTTCCGGCTTATCGGGTACGGGCGGAGGCAACGTCCCTGTAAAGCCGCCCTCTCGGCGCATCCCTGCGCCTCGCCCCGGCCGGAAGGCAAACGCCTCAGCGATTTACAGCCGGACCAGGGCATCGCTGACAGCCCTCAGTCATTTAGAAAGCAACTTTATAGCTTCTGCATAAAAAAATTACTGGGGAACCCTCAGCCCTGTGGGAGAGGGGCAGAGTGAGGGCACAGCCCGCAGCGGAGTTTAGCGGCTAAAATGTCTGGAGATGGCGCCCTGTCCTGAAGCCGTCACAACCACCTCCCTGTACCCCGCCACCCGCTGGATCCACCCTTTGCTTTCCAGATAAAGAAGCAGCGCTGCGCCGGCTTCGCCTCCGAGATGAAACCGCCGCTCGCTCCAGTCCAGGCAGGCGCAGCACGCTTTTCGGCGCGAATGAGCGCTTAACGAAACGCCGAGCTTCAGAAACTGCTCCCGACCATACGGCGTGAGCGCTGAACCGTCTACCTCCAGCCAGCCTGCTGCCTGCATGAAATCGTAGATCTGCACCGCCACCGCGCCCGCCAGATGGTCATAGCAGGTCCGCGCCTCCCGCATGGCTTTCGGCGCGGTAGTTTCCGGCGGGGTAATGCGGCGCCAGGAGAGCCCCATCATCTGCTCGACTAACTCCGCCACGTCATGCCCCGCCAGACGATAGTAGCGATGCCGCCCCTGAGACAGGCAGGTAATCAGTTTGCCGTCCATCAGCCGGGCGAGATGCCCGCTGGCGGTCGACGGCGCAACGTCTGCCGCCGCACTCAGTTCGGTGGCCGTCCACGCCCGCCCGTCCATTAGCGCACAGAGCATCTTCACGCGCGACGGATCGGCCATTGCAGCCGCTACAGCGGCAATGGCCTTTTCCAGCATCGCGCTGTTATCAGAGGGTAAGCTCGTCTTTAACATTTGTCGCCCAGGGTGTGGTGATCTCAGCGGCCAGCTTATCATCATCCGTCAGCAGAATAAGGTGATTCGCGTGGTCGCTGTACTGAGTCAGGATAGACACGCCCTTTGCGGCCAGCGCCGCCGCTATCTCGCCCAGCTCGCCAGGACGCTCCTGCTTAAGCTTTCTGATCACCGGCTTTCGCAGCGCCTGCACGGTAAACCCGGCGTCGAGCAGCACAAGGCGGGCTTTTTCCCCGTCCTCCACCAGGAAATGGGCATCCGTACCGAAAACGCCGCCCCCCTCCAGCCCCACGCCGTTGCGGCCTAACAGCTGTCCAAAGCGCGCCAGCTCGCCGGGCCTGTCGCTAAAAATCACGTGAACGTCATACATCCGCGTGCCCTCCCGTTTCGGAGCTGTACTCCCGCACCAGCTGCGCCACGCGAATACGGTAGAAAGAAAAAATCGACTCCCGGCCTTCGGCCTGCGCGGCCTGATGGAAGACATTCTGCTTCCAGCGGCGGACGGCCTCTTCATCCCGCCACCAGGAAAGGGACAGGATTTTGCCGTCGATGCTCAGGCTCTGAAAACGTTCTATATCAATAAAGCCGTCGATGTCCGCCAGCAAAGGCTTGAGTTCAGCGGCAAGCTGCAGATAGCGCGCCTGATGATGAGGCTCCGCTTTGGCTTCAAAAAGGACTGCGATCATGGGTGTCTCTCCGTTGTGAGGGTGTGGAGAGAATGCAGGAGGAAAAACCACAATGCTTCGGTATGGAGCGAAGTGTTTGCCGGATGGCGCTGCGCTTATCCGGCCTACGGGCTCATGTAGGCCCGGTAAGCGTAGCGCCACCGGGCAGGGTTTAACCCACCATCGACTTCGACTCCATAAACGCCCCAATCCCCCACTCGCCTGGATTACGGGCGCTGGTGGCGATGATCCGCGAGCGCGGAATTATTCCAGGTTAGCCTTGTTCAGACCGTAAGCCGCATCCAGCGCGCCCGGCTCCATGCGGGAGGTAATGCCCAGGCGGTTCCAGGCGTTGATCGCTACGATGGCGAAGTTCAGCTCTGAAATCTCGACATCCGAGAAGTGCTCCGCCACGCTGCGGTACAGCGCATCGCTCACGCCATGTACGCCAATCTGGGTCAGCGCTTCGGTGAAGGCCAGCGCCGCTTTTTCACGGGCGCTAAACAGCGGGGACTCGCGCCAGGCCGCCAGATGGTACAGGCGCAGCTCGCGCTCACCGGCGATTTTAGCCTCTTTCGAGTGCATATCCAGACAGAAGGTGCAGCCGTTCAGCTGCGATACGCGAATGTCGATAAGGTGCTTAAGCGCCGGGTCGATGGAGGTTTTCGCCACCTCCATGCTCAGGGCAGAAAGCGCGTTGGCAAGTGCAGGTGTGGCTTTGTGGTGGTTTACGCGGGTGCTCATTGTCTTTCCTCTTTTTGTGCCGTTTTTTTCATGCGATAAGGCAAATCTACGCCGTTAATGACATAGTAAAAAGACACAAAAAGCGTGAAATGAGGTAGGACATGAAGCCGGGCTATCATGAGATTTATTCCCGCTATCGCGACAACATCACGCGCGGCGTGCTGAAGCCGGGCGATAAAGTGCCTGCCATCCGCGTGCTGGCCGAAGAGCTGAAGGTGGCGCGTAAAACCGTCGAGACGGCGTATGCCATTCTGACGGGCGAAGGGTATCTGGTAAGCCAGGGCGCGCGCGGGACGCGGGTGAACCCGGATCTTCTGCTGCCCGCGCAACACGCCCCCACAGAACAAGCGACCGGCACGCTGCCGGCGTCGTTGATTAGCCAGCGCGAACGGGCCGGTTTTCTGCGCCCCGGCATTCCCGCGCTTGACAGCTTCCCCTATAAAAAATGGCTGCTGCTGGCGGGCCAGGCGACGCGCGCCATGCGTCAGGATGAAATGCTCAACCCGCCGGTGCTGGGCTGGTATCCGCTGCGCGAGGCGATTGCCCGCTATCTCAATATCTCGCGCGGGTTATCCTGCACCGCCGAACAGGTACTGATCACCAGCGGCTACAGCGGCAGCCTGCGCCTGATCCTCGACACGCTTGCCAGCCGCAGCGACAAAGTGGTGTTTGAGGATCCGGGCTATTTTATGGGCCAGCAGCTGCTCAAGCGGATCGTGCCCCGCCTGCACACCGTGCCGGTTGATCGCTGCGGCATCGATACGGACTACCTGCTCCGTCATCATCGCGACGCCCGTTTTGCCATCGTGACCCCGTCGCATCAGAGTCCGCTGGCGGTGACGCTCTCCCTGCCGCGCAAGCAGCAGCTGCTCGACTGGGCGTCACAAAACGAGGCGTGGATTATCGAAGACGATTACGACGGGGAATTTCACTACACCCGCAAAGTGCTGCCGTCGCTGAAAAGCCTCGATCGGCATGACAGGGTGATCTTTATGGGCACCTTCAGCAAAACCATTATGCCTTCACTGCGCATGGGCTACGTGGTGATGCCCGCCAGCACCGTCGGCGCGTTTACCGACAGCGCGGACATCCTCACCAGCGGCCAGCCGGTGCTGACGCAAAAGATCCTCACCGCGTTTCTCAACGAAGGGCATTTTTTCCGTCATCTGAAAAAGATGCGCGCGCTCTATCAGACCCGCCGCGACTGGATGATTGCCGCCCTGCGTGAGGTCTATGGCGATCTGTTTTTCACCGAGCAAAACGACGGCGGGATGCATATTGTCGCGTTCCTCGCAAAGGGAAGCGCTGACCGGGAGATCGCCCGCTGCTGGCAGGAACAGCAACTACAGGTTAATGCGCTTTCGGTGTGGTATCGCGGATCAGGAAAACGCTACGGGCTGGTGATGGGCTATAACAACGTGCGGTCATATCAGGAGGCGGTTGAGCTGCTGGAAAGGCCGAAACGGCAGACGCTTGCGCTGTTGAGTTGAAAACCGCCGGGTGGCGGCTGCGCCTTACCCGGCCTACGGTCTCCTGTAGGCCCGGTAAGCGTAGCGCCACCGGGCAACCCTATGCTTACACATCATATCGCGATAACCCAACGTCCTTGAGCTGCTCGTCGCTCATCTGGCTCAGAATGCGGCGGGTACGGTTGATGCGATACCAGTTACGCAGCGTTTTCGCTACCCAGACAAACGCGATAAACGGACGTTTTGAACGATTCTCGTAGAATTCCATGATGCTCTCCTCGCTGTGCCAGTGGGGTTATCATCATGGAAAACGGCCAGTACAATACAGATTCAAAAACTGCTTTTGTTTACCATACAGATCCGCTAAAACGGTATCTGCATGGCGTTTTACCCACCAATCTGTACTGGTTTATTAATCTGTATGGTGAAAACAAAGGATACAGCATGACGCGCTATCAACATCTGGCCAACCTACTGGCGGAACGTATCGAACAAGGGCTGTATCGCAGCGGCGAACGTCTGCCGTCGGTACGCACGCTGAGCCAGGAACACGGCGTGAGTATCAGCACCATACAGCAGGCCTACCAGATCCTCGAAAATCTCCAGCTGATCACGCCCCAGCCGCGCTCCGGTTATTTTGTCTCGAAACGCAAAGCGCAACCGCCCGTACCGGCGATGACGCGCCCGGTGCAGCGCCCCGTGGACGTCACCCAGTGGGATGAGGTGATGATGCTGCTGGACGCCCGCGCCGACAAAGAGATGATCTCCTTTGGTGGCGGCTCGCCGGACATCAACCAGCCGAGCCTGAAGCCGCTGTGGCGCGAGATGAGCCGCATTGCGCAGCATAACCCTGGCGAAATGCTGAGCTATGACGTGCTCGATGGTCGTCTGGAGCTGCGCGAGCAGATCGCCCGCCTGATGCTGGACGGCGGCTCCACCGTGGCGGCAAACGAGATTGTGATCACCAACGGCTGCCACGGCGCGCTGTCGATCGCCCTGCTCTCGGTGTGCAAGCCTGGGGACATCGTGGCGGTCGAGTCGCCGTCGTTTCACGGCACCATGCAGATGCTGCGCGGATTCGACATCAAGGCGATTGAAATACCTACCGATCCCGAGACCGGGATCAGCATCGAGGCGTTAGAGCTGGCGCTGGAGCAGTGGCCGATCAAAGCGGTGATCCTGGTCCCCAACTGCAATAACCCGCTCGGGTTTATCATGCCGGAAGCGCGTAAAAAGCAGGTGCTGGCGCTCGCCCAGCGGCACGATATTGTGATTGTGGAGGATGATATCTACGGCGAGCTGGCCGCAGAGTACCCGCGCCCGCGCACCATTCACTCGATGGACATTGATGGCCGCGTGATCCTCTGCAGCTCCTTTACCAAAACCGTGGCGCCCGGGCTGCGCGTCGGCTGGATTGTGCCGGGGCGCTATTACGACCGGGTGATGCACATGAAATACGCCGCGGGCGGGTTTAACGTGCCGGGCACGCAGATGGCGGTGGCGGCGTTTATTCGCGACGGTCATTACCATCGCCACGTGCGGCGCATGCGCCAGATTTATCAGCAGAATATGGAGACCTACACCTGCTGGGTGCGGCAGTATTTTCCGGCAGAAATATGCGTTACCCGCCCGCAGGGCAGCTTCCTGCTGTGGGTCGAGCTGCCGGAGACGGTCGACATGGTGTGCGTCAGCAAGCAGCTGTGCCGTCTCAAAATCCAGGCTGCGGCGGGGTCGCTGTTTTCCGCCTCCGGTAAGTACCGCAACTGTCTGCGGATCAACGTGGCGCTGCCGCCGACGGATAAACATCGCGAGGCGTTGAAAAAGATGGGTGAGGCGATTGTGATTGCGATGGAGGGGTAGTGCGGCATTTTGCCCTCACCCCGGCCCTCTCCCGCAGGGAGAGGGTGAAAACCGATCCCGTAGCCCCGGTAAGCGCAGCGCCACCGGGCATTGGCTAACGACTCAGAACGTCCACGAAACGCTGCCGACAATGCTGCGCTCTGCACCGAAGTAGCAGTAAGAGAGCGAGTTACACGCCGCAACGTAGCTTTTGTCCGTCAGGTTATTGACGTTCAACTGCGCGCTCACGCCCGTGAGCCCCACTTTCGACAGGTCATACCCCACGACCATATCCACCAGGGTGTATGACGGTAGCGTATGGGTGTTCTGACGATCGCTGGCGATCCCGTTGACATAGCGCACGCCGGAGCCGACGGTCAGGCCGTCCAGCGGGCCGCTTTTGACGTCGTAGCTCAGCCAGGCGCTGGCCATGTTACGCGGGGCATAGACGGCGCGCTTGCCCTCCTCTTCCGGGCTGCTCTTCTTGTAGCGAATATCCGTATAGGTGTAGGCCGCCTGCATGCGCAGGCTGTCGGTCAGCTGTCCAATCGCCTCCAGCTCAACGCCTTCGGATTCGATTTCACCGATGGAACGGTACGGATCGGTCGGCTCCTCTTTAGTGGCAATGTTCTTCTGGTTGATGCGGAACACCGAGGCGCTGAACTGGCTGTTCATCCCCTCCGGCTCATACTTCACGCCCGCTTCCCACTGCTTGCCCTTCATCGGATCCAGGATATTCCCCTGCTCGTCGGCAAAGCTGGTCGGCGTAAAGGCGGTGGAGTAACTGACGTACGGCGCGACGCCGTTATCAAACAGATACAGCAGCGCCGCGCGGCTGCTGAAGTTGTTTTTATCCAGATCGCTGCGGGTATGGTTGAAGTTGTCGACGTTCGACACGCTCACCTGGTCGTAACGCCCACCCAGCGTGAGGCGCCAGCGGTCAATGGACATCTGATCCTGCAGGTAGTAGCCGGTCTGGCGCAGCTTATGCTTTTCCCTGCTGTACTGGGTGATGTAGTCCGGCTTCGCGCCATAAGCAGGATGGAAAGCGTCAATCGGCGGGAAGCCGCCGTAGTAGCCGGTGACGTTGTTGGTGCGGTCCTGGTAGTCCATGCCGATCAGCACGCGGTGGTTCACCTCGCCGGTATCGAAGCTGCCGTCGACCTGGTTATCCAGGGTGATGGCGTTCATCTTCTCGTCGGAGCCGGAATAGCCGCGGTTCAGCTCGGTGTCGTTCAGCCAGCCTGCGGCATACACCTGGTTCAGCTCGACTTTGGTGTGCAGGTAGCGCAGCTTCTGACGCACGGCCCAGCCGCTGTCAAACAGGTGCTCAATGTTATAGCCGACCATGTTTTCCCGACGATCGTACTTGTCGTAATCGTCCTCGCCCTCGAAGAAGGTGTTGGAGATTTTCTTACCGCTGTGCGGTACAACGGTGCCCTCATATGGCAGGCCGGAGTGGCTGCCGCCTTCCGGATCGCGGTGCAGGTAGGCCATCAGATCCAGACGGGTATTATCGGTGATACGCCAGGTCAGGCTCGGCATCAGCGCGTAACGCTCTTCTTTGAGCGGATCGAACTGGGAATCAGCATAGCGGGTCATCCCGCTGAGGCGCACCGCCACGCGGTCGTTATCATCAACCGGGCCGGTCACGTCGAACATCGCCCCGCGCTGGTTATTGTTACCGGCGAAGAGCTTGATCTCCCCGCCCGGATCGAACGATGGCTTACGGGAGGTGAGCGCCACGATGCCGCCCGGCGATGAGCGACCGTACAGCACGGAGGCCGGGCCGCGCACGACTTCGATACTGTCCAGGAACCACGGATCAACCACCAGCGAGCTGTGGGAATTGGTGTCGCCCATCATCTTCAGTCCGTCGAGGTAGACGTTGTCCAGGCTGCCGTCCGAGAAGCCGCGCAGCACCATGTAGTCGAAGCGGTTTGATGCCCCAATCTGGTTGCTGTAGACCCCCGGCGTGTAGCTCACGGCCTGACGCACGCTGGTTGCGCCCTGCTCTTCGAACTGCTCGCGGGTGACGATAGAGACCGATTGCGGGGTTTCAATATCCGGCGTTTCAAGCTTGGTGGCCGCAGACTGCATCTGCGAGGTCACCACCACGGTGTCAGTTTTTTGGGCATCCTGCGCCAGTAAAGGAAAAGCGACGCTACCGGTAACCCATCCCACCAGCAGTGCCAGACGCGATTTAGCAAACATAACCCTCTCCAGAGATATTTCTTATTGTTAATAAGAATTATTACCTTTTTGAGGGTGCAAACAGCTATGCGCGCCGCCAGGTTATGTATGCGCGATGCTAAACCGCACGGGATACGTTCGCGCGATGGACAAAATTACGTTAGCGGAGTTTGCGCACGTCACCCGGTGAAATCCCGTAATGACGACGAAACGCGGTGGCGAAGTTGGTGGCATGCTGATACCCGCACATCCACGCCGCCTGCTGTACGCTGTGGCCTTCCAGCAGATAGCGACGCGCCAGCGCAAGGCGACAGTCGCGGAGATAATCGAAGAGTGTGCAGCCGTAGCGTTGACGGAACTTGCTGCGCAGGCTGCTTGGGCTCATGGCAGCAAGGGCTGCCAGCTGCGCGAGTGTATGGTCACGTTCAGGAGACTGTTCCAGCAGGCACCGGACGCGTTCCAGACGCGCATGCTCAGGGCGGCTCGGGCAGGGCAGCTGGCACTGGTTCAGGCCGTGGCCGAGCAGCTGGTACATGAGCCCCTCCAGCAACAGCTTACGCGAGAGCACGCTTCCCCCCTGCCGCTGTGCATGCTGAATGCCTGACATCACAAACTCGGGAACGTGCCAGACAAACGCGGGGGTATTCAGGCTTTGCCATTCCAGCAGCAGCGACTCAAGCAGGGCTTCACGTCCGGCATCGTGCGGGTACACGCCAAACGAGAGCGTTTTCAGCGTGCTGTCAGCATCGTGACGCGCGCTCATCACCTGATCTTCACTCAGACGCGAGCTGAACGCCATGCCCGGGCGGACGGGATAATCGATACCATTGAGCGTGAGCGTCACGCACCCTTCCAGCACCACCAGCATATAAAGCGGGCTGCTGTGGCGAGAGGTGGTTTCATAGGGCTGTAATACACGTACGTCGGAATGGGTCAGTGAAATGCCGGACGAGAGCGTCATCTCTTCAACATTCCCCTGCAACACGGGGCTGCCGCTGACCTGCTCATCTTTTAGCTGCGGGAAACGGTAGTCGATGCCGTAGCGCTCGCCGAATATTTGAAAATCCTCAACAAAAAATATGCGCTTCGCTGATGTATTTTCACTCTGGAGCATAATTCGGAGCCTGCATCGGGGAAAGGACAGGCAAAACAGTACCATTCATTTGCCATGGCAGCAATCACCGGGCGCAGACACTATTACGCTCCGGACGAAGCCGGAGCGAAGGCGTATATTTCTTTACGAGAAATATATTTATGCTTCCTGCCACTCAGCAAAAACCTCTTTATGGTTTTTGGTCAGGACAACTTTATTATCTTCGACCTTATCGACCCAGCCGAGAGGAATAAAGTGGTGCTTGCCGCCTGATTCCGGGTCGCTCTTCGCAAGCTTGATACGCTCACCATCAAGATGGTCCACAACCCCGACATGCGTTCCGCAGCTGGCGACAACCTGAGTGTGATCCTTAATTGCGCTTTTATCTACCATATTCATTCTCCTGTTTCGGTTATTTGCCTGTTGCACGAAATTAACTGTAGCGCATAAATTCGGACCTGAAATGCGTATTAGCATTTTGAAACATCATTGACAGAACCGAATATTATGTCTATTTAGCGCCGAATTGAAAAAAATAAGAATGAGATGAATTATTAGCGACTGATTATTTCCCGTTCATAATTAAAGTATCGCAACCAACGAGGAGGTATTTATGACGATTCGCAACAATCGGACAGAAATTTCGCTGGCTCTTGGTGAAGCGGTCTTAGACATCGTGCAAAAAGGCCATGAGGTATCGCGAGAAAATCTCGCCCAGGCGATGAAAATTAAAGCGGAAAAAGAGCGCGACGATGAGCGGCTTCTGAACTACTGGAAGGCCTGTAATATGCTGGTTTGAACGTAGCGGCGTTTAGTCTGACTAAACGCCGCTGTCTGTTACTCGTCGAAGTACCAGTATCCCTGGTTAATCAATCCGGTCAACTCTTCCACAAACGCCGGATTATTCAGCGCTACACCCAGCTCGGCCTGGCCGAGCTGGGTGTAGCGGGACAGCGCGTCCGCCCCGTTCACATCCGCCGTCTCCAGCTGTTCGCTGTTGATAAAGAAGCTGCCGTTGACGTTCAGCACGCGCAGCCCGCTCAGGCGTGAAAGCGTTTCGCCCCCTTGCAGCGCGTCGAGCACCTCGTCTGCGGAATACGGCGGCTCGGCGGCGGCAATATCCAGCTCGTGACGCGGCGTGGAGACGAAGCTGCCGAACCATTTTGTAAAATCATCCGGCTTGCTAATCATGTCGATCATCATCTGGCGAATGCGATCGAGCTCGTACTGCTCCACGCGGCCCGGGTGTTCGCGGCAGGTCAGATCCGGATCGCTGTAGTGCTCGCCACCCAGATCGTTTTCCAGCGCGTAATCGGCAAAGCTGCTAATCAGATCGCGACCGTTCGGCCCGCGGAAACCGACAGAGTAGTTGAGCGCGGTTTCATGGGTGAAGCCGTAATGCGGGAATCCAGGCGGAATATAGAGGATATCGCCCGGGGCCAGATCTTCGTCAATGATTGGCTCAAACGGATCGACGTGCAGCAGGGCCGGATGCGGACAGAACTGACGCATCGGCAGCTTGTCACCCACGCGCCAGCGACGGCTACCCATCCCCTGAATAATAAACACATCGTACTGATCGATATGCGGCCCAACGCCGCCGCCCGGGACGGAGAAGGAGATCATCAGGTCATCGAGACGCCAGTCCGGCAGGACGCGGAACGGACGCACCAGCTCTGCGGCGGGCATATGCCAGTGGTTCACCGCCTGAGCCAGCAGAGACCAGCCGGTTTCACCGAGGTTATCGAAATGCTCAAACGGGCCATTGCTCGCCTGCCACTTGCCGTTAGCATGGCTTACCAGGCGGCTGTCGACTTCCGGCTCCATCGCCAGACCCGCCAGTTCATCAGGGGTAATGGGGTCGACAAAATTCGGGAAGGCATTTTTCAGCACAACGGGTTGTTTTTGCCAGTATTTCTCAAGAAATTCCGGCCAGTCGAGGTTCAGTTGATACGCCATGGTTAGCACCAGTGAGAGGGGAGACAGGCGCGATTATAGAAGAGACAGCCAGGGGGGAACTTGTCGTGGGTCAATCGAGCGCGCGTAGGTCGGGTAAGGCGAAGCCGTCACCCGACGCACGCGCGGGCTAAAACTTAATCCAGGTTCAGCTCGTCATAATGGGTGATCAGTTTGCCCACGATGCCGTAGTCCAGCGCTTCCGCCGGTGACATCCAGAAGTTACGGTCGGTGTCCTTCTTCACTTTCTCCAGCGGCTGGCCGGTGGCGTCAGCAATCAGTTTGTTCACGCGTTCCAGCATGCGGATAATCTCGCGCGCTTCGATTTCGATATCCGTTGCCTGACCGCGCACGCCGCCCAGCGGCTGGTGGATCATAAAGCGGGTATTCGGCAGCGAGTAGCGGTGCTCTTTTTTCGCCGCCAGGAAGATGGTGATCCCGGCGCTTGCCACCCAGCCGGTGCCAATGACGTGCACTTCCGGTCGGATAAACTTAATGAAGTCGTGGATGGTGTCGCCCGCTTCCACGTGGCCGCCCTGGCTGTTGATGTACAGCTTGATCGGATCGTTGCTGACGCTTTGCAGCAGGATCATCTGAGTGATGACTTTCTGGGCCAGCTCCTGGTTGATCTCACCGGAGATGACAATCGAACGGGATTCCAGCAGTTTTTGCTGTAGAGCGCCCGCGCCGCTTGTTCCTTCCGCTTTTTCTTTATCGTCACTGCTTTTCAGTGTGTAGTGCATCGTTATGTCCTCAGCTTGTCGCGCTCAAAATCAGAGTGTAGCCTGTTTTACCCGTCGGCGTCCTCACACAAAACATCGTGGCTCAGGATGAATATCGCCTGTGTCACGCTCTGGCTTCGCAGCAGGAAAGGTCTCTAAAAACAGCGTTCCGATCCTAACCAATTCGCCACATTTTTATTACACTTTCATATCATCTTCATATTGCCGAATGATAATAATTATTAATGTGTTAGTATGAATGAGGATAGCAAACAGTCGCTTACGTTCAAAAAGGCGCATTTTATTCTCGATGGTTTACTGATCACACCGGGGCGGTGAATGGAACACATTGTTTATGTGGTTGATGACGATGACGCAGTCAGGCAGTCCGTTGTTGGGCTGCTGGAATCAGCGGATATACACGCCCTTGGCTTTTCCTCAGCAGAAGCCTTTCTCAGCCATCCCTTTGAGGATCTGCCCTCCTGCGTGATCCTCGATATGCAAATGCCCACGATCACCGGGTTTGATGTCGCAGATGCGCTGAAAGCCAACGGGCGAGAAATACCGATCATTTTTCTCACCGGTCACGGCACCATCCCTATGTCCGTCCGGGCGATCAAAGGCGGGGCCTACGAATTTCTCACTAAACCCGTTGAATCCAGCGCCCTCATTGGCTCTATCGAATCCGCGCTCAGGCTGGCACAGCACAACGCCGCCCGCGTCAAAGAGCACTACGCCCTGAAACAGCGCCACATGTCCCTCACGCCGCGCGAACATGAAGTGCTTGAGCTTGCCATCAGCGGCAAGCTCAACAAGCAGATCGCCGCCGAGCTGGGCGTCAGTGAGATTACGGTGAAAGTACACCGCCGCCGGGTGATGGAGAAAATGCAGGTCCGCTCCGTGGCCGAGCTGGTCAGGGCCGTCGAGCGCCTGACAAAACATCAGCCAGCGGAATAACCGTTACGCCTCCTGTCCGGCAAGCGGCAACGCGAAGGTAAACACCGTGCCGTACGGCTCTCTGCGGCGCGCGCTCAGTTTTCCCCGATGCCGTTCAATGATGCTGGCGCTGATGGTCAGCCCCATCCCCATTCCCTGCGCTTTGGTCGAATAGAACGAGTCAAAGATCCGCTCGGTGAGCTCCGGCTCAATGCCGCTGCCGGTATCGGCGATCTCAAAGATCACCTTCCCTTCGGCGCAGTTCGCGGTGGCGATCGTGATGCAGCACGGGCGATCCGTCACTTCCGCCATCGCTTCCATCGCATTCATCACCAGGTTAAGCAGCACCTGCTGGATCTGCACGCTGTCGCCGATGATAAAGCTGTCGTCAGCGTTCAGGAGATAATCAACGCTTATGTGTCGCAGCTCAAGTTCGCTGCGGGAGAGCATAATGATGTGGTGGATCAGGAAGTGCAGATCGATTCGCGTAAACGTGGGGTCCTGTTTGCGCGTCAGAGATTGAATGCTGCGGATGATCTCCCCTGCCCGCTCGCCCTCGGCGGCGATCTCCTCCAGCCCCTCTCGCACTTTGTCCAGCCGCGCCGGATCGCGGTTGAGCCAGCGCAGGCTCGCGCCGGCGTTCGAGACAATCGACATCAGCGGCTGGTTGATCTCGTGCGCGATCGAGGAGGTGAGTTGCCCGACGGTGGTGGCCCGTGAGACTCGCGCCAGATCCGCCTGCGCCACCCGCATCGCATCCTCCGCCGCCCGCTGGCTGGTGATGTCGGTAATGATGCCGTAATACTCATTCACTTCGCTGCCCACGCCCACCGGATCGCCAATCCCGAGAATGTAGCGAACGGAGCCGTCGGTGCGGATAATGCGAAACTCCGCGCGCATCGACAGCCCGTCACGCACGCTCTGATTAACGAGGTTACCAATCCGGCCATAATCATCCTCATGCACGAAGGTCAAAAACTCCGCCATTGAGATCATCTTTTGCTGCTCCGGCAGGCCAAGAATACGGGCGTACTCTTCGGACATAAACATCAGATCCTGCACCAGCTCCCAGCGCCAGCTGCCGGTATGGCTGATCTGCTCACCCAGCATCAGCGAGGTCTGGCTGGCGCGCAGCTCTTTCTCCACCCGTCGGCGGTGGATGTTTTCCGCCAGCAGCTCGGCGTAGAGCCGTGCCGTCTCCAGCGAAACCGCCGCCTGCGCGCCCAGCAGGCTGACCACGCGCGAATGTTCGGCGGTAAACACTTCCGGCATCAGGCGGTTTTCCAGATACAGCACCCCCACCAGTCGCGCCTGTTTGAACATCGGGACACACATCACGGCGGCGCCGGACGTCACCAGATAAGGATCCTGGCTGAACGGGTGAAATTCCTCCGGTTTGCCGGTGCGGATCTCCTGCCCGGTGCGGATCACCGCGGCCAGCACCGACAGCGGCATGTCCGTCGCCATCGGTGTCTCTTTCAGGATGCGAACCCGCACCCCGTCGGTGCTGGTCCAGGCGCTGGCTTCGATCTCCGGGATGTGATTATCGCTGACGCGAAGCAGCAGGCCACGCTGCGCCCCGGCCCGTTCAAGCAGCAGCGTCATCAGGTTTTCAATTAAACGCTCGAGGTTGATTTCTTCGGACAAGGCGCGTGAGGCTTTGATGACGCTCTGTAAATCGCGGATCACCTCGTTCTGGGCAAATGCCACGGTGTCGTACGCGCGGCTCTGCCCGGAGGCCAGCAGATGCGGGAAATCCTGCTCCAGCTGACGCACCTTGGCCTGCGCCCCGGCACGGCCCCAGGCGGCAATCGAACCGCGGAAATGGGCGTCGGAGGCGGTCGGGTAGCCGCAGGCCAGCGAGAAACGCCCTGCCAGCTCGTGGGCCAGGGCATTGATCGGGTTAAACCCGCCCTCCCGCGAGAGCCGCACCGCCTTTTCATACTGCTCCAGCGCGATGCTGTTCATGCCGTCCAGACGGACGATTTCGGCATAAATCAGCGCCTCTTTATCGGCAAACGTGCCCGGATTGATCCGCGCCCAGAGGGCAATTTTATCGTAATGGTGATGAATACTGCGGCGATAATCCGCCGAGAAGGTCTCCGGCGTAAGCTGGCGGGAGAGCGCCAGCGCGCTGTAAAAATGGTAATCCAGCAGATGGATATGGCCCGGCGCGGACCACGCATACCAGCCCGCCCTCTCTAAATCCGCCTGCGCGTCGGCGTATTCGCCGCAGGTAAAGTGCGCCATCCCGCGATAGAGCCAGTACCAGAACAGCATGGTCGAGGTCTGCTCGGGCGCCTGCTCCGGCGGTGCGGGCAGCAGATCGTCAGGCAGCGCCTGGGCGGCGCTCCATGTGCCCGTCACCGGCGTGCGTAAAAACTCCACGTAGCGGCGCTGAATGTGCAGAACGGTTTCAATGTCCTGATAATCCGTTTTACGCACAAAAGCCAGACCGCGATCGATGCTGGTCAACACGCCGTCCAGATGATCGCCCCGGGAGAGGAAGTTAATGATCTGGTGACAGGCCGCGAAGCAGGCCATCGTCATGTCGCCGTGGGTCACCGCCGAGGTAAAGCAGGCCTTGGCGCACTCGATAGTGTACGACAGCGGCTGGGTCCAGACGCTGAGCTGGTCGAGCGGCAGCAGAGTTTTAGCTTCATAGGCATCATAGCCGTGGCGGTTCACCAGCTCGCGAGCCAGCGTGCCGTACTCAAACCCGAGACGGTATTCGGCGTAGCGGTGGCCAATCAGCACGCCAAACCAGGCCATCGCCGTGGTGGATGCGCCGGTTATGCCGCGATCGAGCGTGAGGTGCATCATCCGGCACAGGAGTAAAAAGTGCAGGCGCGGGCAGGTAAAGCTGGCGAAAATACTGGCGCTGTAAAGCAGGTTCATTACCGCTTCGGTCTCCGCGCTCTCCATCAGCTTAAGCTGAGTAAACGGGTTCTGCGGCGCGTCGGCGGTGCGTTGACAGAACTGCTGCCAGGCCTCGTCACATTCGGCATTTTCCGGGTAGCGGCTGATCTGGATCCCGAACACGCCCAGCCAGCATAACGACGCCTCCAGCGCCAGGCGGATCTCCGACTGGCGCATATAGACTTCCGCCAGCAGGTTAGCGGCCAGCGCTTTCTCCGTCAGCCCGCCCGGTGAGCCGAGGATTGTATCGCACAGCGCGCGCGTGCGCTCCAGGTGCCCGAGCGCGAACTCACAGCCCGCCTCTTCGATATCCAGCATAAAGTCCGAGACCGGACCCGCGTTCCCCAGCGCTCTGGCTGTCTGGATGTAACTTAAGGCGGAAAGGTAATCGCCGGTACGCTTCGCACGCCGCGCGGCCTGGAGGCTCAGCTCACGGAATCTCTGGCGCTGCGGCGCAGGCTGGATGCAGTCCAGCGCAGCGCTGACGTGGTGAACCGCGCGGAACAGCAGTTCGTTACCCGCCGTCTGCCGCGCGGCATCCGCCAGCAGGCTGGCGGTGGTCAGGTGCAGATGGCTTTTCTCGCCCTCATCCAGCAGGGCAAAGGCGGCTTCCTGCACCCGATCGTGGGTAAAAGCGTACTCTTTCTCCGTCAGCACAATCAGCTGAGCGGTAACCGCCGGATGAAGGGCGTAGCGGATTTCCGCCGCCGACTGCCCCACCACGCGGCACAGCATCTCCAGCTCGCCCGTGCAGCCGAGGCAGGCGATGCTGCCCAGCAGGCGGCGCGTCTCGTCGGGCATCTCCTTGAGCTGTTCAAGCACCAGCGTCACCACGTTCTCGGTGTAATGCCGGGCGCGGATGGCCTGGAGATCGTAATGCCATTTCCCCTGATATTTGTTGTGCACCACCAGTCCGTCATCGACGATGCGGCGGAAAAATTCCTGAACGAACAGCGGGTTGCCGCCGGTTTTTTCATGGATCAGCGTGGCAAGATCGGAGGTGCCGGTACTGCGGGCATGAAAAATCCCCCCGAGCCAGCGTGCCACGGCCTTCACCGACAGCGGCTGCGGCACGATCGTCATGGCATGCTGCGCCGCCTCCGGCAGGCTCGCCAGCGCGGCCTGCAAGCTGGGATCAGAAAGCGAACTGAGATCGCGGTGCGCCACCACCACCAGCAGCGGGATGGCGCCGCAGGCGCGCAGCAGGTAATCGAGCGTTTGCAGGCTGGCGGCGTCGATCCACTGCACATCATCCAGCAGCAGCACCAGCGGCGCGCCCTGGGTGGCGAAGGTTTTCACCAGCGCCAGCACCATATGGCTGAAGCGCGCCCGCGCGTCGATGGAAAATGTATCCGCAGAGAAACGCGGTTTGTTCTCAAGAAATAAATTCAGCTCCGGCACCAGGCTGACAGCCAGCTCCTCGAAGCCTTCCAGCGCGCGCGACAGGCGGATTTTCCACGTCGCCACCTCCCCGGCTGGCAGCCCGAGCAGGTGCAGCGTGAGCGTCCGAAACGCCGAACTCAGCACGCCGTAGGGCAGCGTGGGAGAGTATTGATCGACCTTGCCCACCGCCAGCAGCACCTTGCGCTGTTGCAGCGATTTCAGCGTGGTGGCGATCACGGAAGATTTGCCGATCCCCGACGGACCGCCAATCGTCACCAGTTCCGGCGCACCGCTCTGGCTGACCCGCTCAAACGCGGCGATGACGTCGCTGGCCTGCGGATGCGCAGAGAAAAGCGAATCGGCAAGATGGATCGCCGGAGAGCGATCCTGCTGGCCGGGAATAAAGTCGACGATCTCACCTTCGGCGGTCAGCGTCGCCTGGCAGCGCCTGAGGTCGGCAATCAGCCCGTCGACGGTCTGATAGCGATTCTCCGGATTCTTCTCCAGCAACTTAAGGATAATGGTCGAGAGCATGCCGGGTACGTCCGGACGCACCCGGCCCGGCGCAAGCGGCTCAGAGGCAATGTGGTAATGCGCCCAGTTAGTCTGGTCATCAGCGCTCAGTTCAAACGGCAATCGCCCGGTCAGAAGTTCATAAAGCACGATACCCAGACTGTAGAGATCGCTCCGGCTGTCGACGGCGCGCCGGGTACGCGTGGTGTGTTCCGGTGACATGTAGGCGGGCGTGCCGCCAGACGCGGCAAGCCGGGACTGGGAGAATGCGTCGGAAGTGGCGCAGGAAAGACCAAAGCTGCACAGACGGCTGGTGGCGTCGTGATGAACGAAGATCGACCCGGGTTTGATATCGCCGTGGATCAGGTTGTGCAGATGCATCTGGCGCAGGGGACCGCAGATGCGGATCGCCATCTCGATAAAGCGGGCGATCCCGGAAATCGCCTTACCTGCCCGGCACGCCAGCAGTTCAAAGCAGAACGGCGCGTAGACCAGCGCAAAACGTCCGCGGTACTGGGTTGAAGCGACGGGCCGGATAGCCCAGCCGTCATGAAGTCGATCGCGCAGGGCAAACTCGTTTTTAAGCAGCCGCGTTGCCCGCTCCTCTTCTTCATCGCTGACCGCGGTGGCAATAATAAACGAACCGCCGGACTGGGGATGCCGCCCGTTCATCCAGGAGATGCCGCCCTCCTGCGCCAGCACGGTAAAAATAACATCCTCTTTCAGAACAAAAGCCCGCCCTTCATGGAGACTTCCCCGGGCGGGCCAAAATGCAGGCGACGTTTGTTCGTTCATCCGCGATCCTTATTGTCGGCGGGTCAGCTCCCGCTGAATATGATCCAGCAGAATATCGATGTTAATCGGCTTACGCAAAAATGCAGCGGCACCCAGGCTGAGTGCATACCGCTGCATATTTTCATCCGCATGGCCGGAGATAAACAGTATTGGCGGCGGCGGCGTGGACAGCAACCGCAGCTTCTCAAACAGCTCGATCCCGTTCATGCCGCGCAGCTTGATGTCGGTGATCACCAGCGACGCGCCGGACAGGGCGAGAGGGTGGCTCAAAAACACCTCTGCCGAATCGAAGGTATCGGTAGCATACCCTTCCGATTGCAGCAGGTTACTGAGCCCGCTGCGAACAGAGCGTTCGTCATCAATGATGGCAATGCGCCACGGCAGCGTCATGCTGTCTTTCCTCAAACAATTCGTTACGCGTCGCGGCTTTCCTTCGCGGGCGCTGGGGGCGCGGTACCGCTGATTTTCGGTACGCATTCATGACGAAACCAGGCCAGGGTCAACGGTTCGCGGCTCACCAGACGCCGTCCGATGGGGATCAGCTGTTCACCCACCAGCATGCCGAACAGGCCAAGCAGCGCGACGACCGGCGGCGCCGGGGAATGCACGTCGAGCAGGGCGTAAATTACCCCAGCCGCGACCCCGCACACCAGCGAAATAATCCAGGCCTTCATGATGACGCTCCGGTCAGGTGCTGAACGTGGGGAACCGTCACCTGCACGCCAGCGGGATTATCGCGGGATAAAAGATGACGCATCGCCTGTTCCCCTGCCAGCATACCCAGCAGGCCAATCAGCGCCAGCGCGGGCGGCGCGGGGGAACGCACCTTCAGCACGGCATACATCAGGCCAATCAGCACGCCTGCCGCGAGGGATATCAACCCTGTACTCATTGTGAACTCCAGAGAAAAAGGCAGTGACGAGCCGGATGAGGGACCAGCCCGCCGCCGGGATTTAGCGTGCCGGAACCGGCGCTAAGGTACGGTGCTCGCTCTTCTGGCGAGACGGCGCTTTGTGCACCATGGTGTAGGCATAATCCACGCCCATGCCGTAGGCGCCGGAGTGCTCGCGCACGATATCCATCACCGCGGTATAGGTCTCTTTATGTGCCCAGTCACGCTGCCACTCCAGCATCACCTGCTGCCAGGTCACCGGGATCACGCCCGCCTGGATCATGCGCTGCATCGCGAAGTCGTGGGCTTCTTTGGAGGTGCCGCCGGACGCGTCCGCCACCATATAAATTTCGTAGTCCCCTTCCAGCATCGCGCACAGGGCAAAGCTGTTGTTGCACACTTCGGTCCACAGGCCCGCGACAACCACCTTCTTCTTGCCGTTAGCCTTCAGCGCGTCACGCACCTTCTGGTCGTCCCAGGAATTCATGGAGGTACGCTCCAGAATGTCTTGGCCCGGGAACACATCCAGCAGCTCCGGATAGGTGTTACCGGAGAAGCTTTCGGTCTCTACGGTGGTGATGATGGTCGGGATGTTGAACACTTTTGCCGCTTTCGCCAGCGCCACGGTGTTGTTTTTCAGCACCTGGCGGTCAATAGACTGCACGCCAAACGCCATCTGCGGCTGGTGGTCGATGAAGATGATCTGACAGTTGGCTGGGGTTAAGACTTCGAGCTTTGTAGTGGTCATAAGATTATCCAGTGAGGTTAAAGGTTAAAATCGCCGCGAACAGCACGCCGATAAAATCGCATTCATCCTATGACCCACGCCGCTGGCGCGTAATTATCTCTTCGTATAGTTAACCTAAGGTATAGTTATACTTTGGTATACCTATCCTATTGTATAACTGGATCTTTCCCGAAACCGGTTCCCATAATCCTGACCATTCCCCTCTCAGTCTGGAGCAGTTATGGTTACCCTCGGTAAAGCCGATCTCATTCTGGTTAACGGCCAGTTTCACACCGTCGATCGCGAGAACCCTCTCGCGGAAGCCGTTGCCGTGCGCGACGGGAAATTCCTGGAAGTGGGCACCGTCGCCGAGGTGATGCAACACCACTGCGACGGCACTAAGATGGTCGACTTAAAAGGCCACACCGCCATCCCCGGCCTGAACGACTCGCACCTGCACCTGATCCGCGGCGGGCTGAACTACAACCTCGAGCTGCGCTGGGAAGGCGTACCGTCCCTGGCAGATGCCCTGCGCATGCTGAAAGAGCAGGCCCTGCGCACGCCGTCGCCCCAGTGGGTGCGCGTGGTGGGGGGCTGGAGCGAGTTCCAGTTTGCCGAGCGCCGTATGCCGACGCTGGATGAAATTAACGACGCCGCGCCGGATACGCCGGTGTTTATCCTTCACCTGTACGACCGCGCCCTGCTCAACCGCGCCGCGCTGAAGGTGATCGGCTACACCAGGGACACGCCGAACCCGCCGGGCGGCGAGATCCAGCGCGACGCCAACGGCAACCCGACCGGGATGCTGATCGCCCGTCCTAACGCCATGATCCTGTACTCAACCCTCGCCAAAGGGCCGAAGCTGCCGCTGGAGCAGCAGGTCAACTCCACGCGCCAGTTCATGCGCGAGCTGAACCGCCTGGGGCTGACCAGTGCCATCGACGCGGGCGGCGGCTTCCAGAACTACCCGGAAGATTACGAGGTAATTGCCGAGCTGCACGAGAAAAAGCAGATGACCATCCGCATCGCCTACAACCTGTTTACCCAGCGTCCGGGCCACGAGCTGGAAGACTTTGAAAAATGGACCGACATGCTCACGCCGGGCCAGGGCAGCGACTTCTTCCGCCACAACGGCGCGGGCGAGATGCTGGTCTTCTCCGCCGCCGATTTTGAAGACTTCCTCGAGCCGCGCCCGGATCTCGCGCCGGGCATGGAGGACGAGCTGGAGCGCGTGGTGCGCCATCTGGTCGAACACCGCTGGCCGTTCCGCCTGCACGCCACCTATAACGAATCCATCAGCCGCATGCTGGACGTGTTCGAGAAGGTGAACCGCGACATTCCGTTCAACGGGCTACACTGGTTCTTCGACCACGCCGAAACCGTGTCACAGGCCAACATCGACCGCATCAAAGAACTGGGCGGCGGCATTGCCGTGCAGCACCGCATGGCCTTCCAGGGGGAATACTTCGCCGAGCGTTACGGCATCGAAGCCACCCGCCACACGCCGCCGGTGGCGAAAATGCTGGAGACCGGCGTGCCGGTGGGCTTAGGCACCGACGCCACCCGCGTGGCAAGCTATAACCCGTGGACCGCGCTCTACTGGCTGGTCTCCGGCCGCACCGTTGGCGGGATGCAGATGTACGATCACAGCGCCCGTCTGGATCGCGATACCGCCCTGATGCTCTGGACCCAGGGCAGCGCGTGGTTCTCCAGCGAGCAGAACCAGAAGGGGCAGATCAAAACGGGCCAGCTCGCGGATCTGGCGGTGCTCAGCAAAGATTACTTCCGCGTGCCGGAAGAGGAGATCAAGGGCATCGAGTCCGTCCTCACCGTGGTGAACGGCGATATCGTCTACGCCGCTGGCAGCTTTGGCCCGCTCGCGCCGCCCGCCATTCCGGTCCTGCCCGAGTGGTCCCCGGTGGTGAAGGTGCCGGGCCACTACCGCAGCGCGCCGCCGCAGGCCGCACGCGTCGGCATGAGCGCCGTCCACCACTGCAGCGGCCCGTGCGGGGTTCATAGCCACCAGCATGATTTCGCCCGCACGTCAGAGATGCCGGTGTCCGACGATAACGCTTTCTGGGGGGCGCTGGGCTGCAGCTGCTTTGCATTCTGATGAAACAAAATGACGCTTCACCCCGGATCGATCCGGGGCTGTTCTTCCTGCGCCTGACCGGCAGCCTGCTGCTGCTTTACGTGCACGGCCTGCCGAAGGTGCTCCACTTCAGCGAAGAGCTGACGCGCATCGAAGATCCGTTTGGTTTCGGACCTTACGCGAGCCTGATCCCGGCGATCGTCGCCGAGGTCATCTGCCCGCTGTTTATCATTGCAGGGGTTTACACCCGCCTGGCGTGCCTGCCGATTATCGCCGTGCTGCTGGTGGCGATGCTGGCGGTGCACCCGGACTGGTCGATTGCCGAAGGGCAGTTTGGCTGGCTGCTGCTGATTATCTTCACCACCCTCGCCCTCACCGGACCGGGCCAGTGGCGGCTGCAGCGTAAGACGACGGAGAGGTTCGCATGACCCAGGTTAACGACGTTCGCGACGCACACGTCGAGACGACGCCCGCATCGGCGGCTTCGCCCTGGCAGCCGCTGAGCCAGCCGGTGTTCCGCATGCTGTGGATCGCCACGGTGGTCTCTAACGTCGGCTCATGGATGAGCGACGTCGGCATCAACTGGAGCATGCTGACTCTGAGCGCCGACCCGCTGGACATCGCGCTGGTGCAGGCAGCCAGCAGCCTGCCGATGTTCCTCTTCGCCCTGCCGTCCGGGGTGATGGCGGACATCGTTGACCGACGTAAATACCTGCTCTTCTCCCAGCTGTGGGTGTTCATCGCCGCCGCCGGGCTGACGGTGCTCTCCTTCACCGGACACGTCACCCCCACCGTTCTGCTGGTGGCGACGTTTCTGCTGAGCGTGGGCGCGGCGATGAGCTCGCCGCCGTTCCAGGCCGTGGTGCCCGATCTGGTGAGCAAGCCGGAGCTGGGTGCCGCCGTGGCGCTGAACTCGCTCGGGGTGAACATCAGCCGGGCGATTGGCCCGGCGCTGGGCGGTTTTCTGCTGTCGCTCGCCGGCCCGTGGATGGTGTTTGCCCTGAACGCACTGTCCGTTGTGGGCGTGGCGTGGGTGCTGTGGCGCTGGCGTCCGGCGCCTTCCGTGCAGCGGCTGCCGCCGGAGCACTTCTTCTCGGCGGTGCGGTCCGGCATTCGCTACGTGCACGCCGCCCCGGTGCTGCGTAACGTGCTGGTGCGTACCGTGGCGTTCTTCGTTTTCGGCAGCGCGGGCTGGGCGTTACTGCCGCTGGTGGCGCGCCGCGAGCTGGGCTTAGGCCCGGCGGGCTACGGCGTGATGCTGGCGTGTATCGGCCTGGGGGCGATTGCCGGGGCGATCCTGCTGCCGCGCCTGCGCCAGCGGCTGAATGCCGACCGCCTGATGGTGGCCGCCAGCCTGACGTTTGCCCTCACCATGCTGGCGCTGGCGTTCGTGCGCCACGTCTGGCTGCTGAACCTGTTTGAGTTCTTTACCGGCTTCGCGTGGATTGCGGTGCTCTCCACCCTCAACCTTGGCGCACAGCGCAGCGCCGCCCGCTGGGTAAAAGCCCGGGCGCTGGCTGTGTATCTGACGGTGTTCTTCGGCTCGATGACCGCAGGCAGCGCCGTCTGGGGCCAGCTCGCCTCGCAGTTTGGCACCCCGACCTCGCTGGTTGTCGCCACGCTGGGCATGGTGCTGGCGAGCGCGACGGTGTTCCGCTGGAAGCTGGAGAAAGATCCGAATTTAAATCTCGACCTCAGCGGCCAGCCGCTGGACGGCGTGGAGATTGAACTCCCGAACGAGCGCGGCCCGGTGCTGGTGTCGCACGAGTACATCATCGACCCACAGGACGCGAAAGCGTTTTTGCAGGCCGTGCACGAGCTACGCCGGGTGCGCCGCCGCGCCGGAGCGATGAGCTGGGCGGTGTACGAGGATATCGAACGTCCAGGGCTGTTTATCGAGACCTTCCTGATGGGTTCCTGGATTGAGCATTTGCGCCAGCAGGAACGCCACACCATGAATGACCTCCTGTTGCAGAGCCGCGTTCTGGCTTTTCATCAGGGCACAACATCACCGGCAATTCGCTATCTGGTCGCGCCGGTATAACCATAACAATCACCTGCACAGGAACACACTATGGCACTGTTTAAGGCAAAAGACGGCACGCAGATTTACTACAAAGACTGCGGCGCGGGCAAACCGATCCTCTTCAGCCACGGCTGGCCGCTGGACGGCGACATGTGGGACAGCCAGCTGAACTACCTGGCCGAGCGCGGCTTCCGCGCCATCGCCTTTGACCGTCGCGGCTTTGGGCGTTCGGATCAGCCGTGGAACGGCTATGACTACGACACCTTTGCGTCCGACATTAACGACCTGATTACTACCCTGGATCTGCGCGACGTAACGCTGGTGGGCTTCTCCATGGGCGGCGGCGACGTGACCCGCTACATCAACAACTACGGCAGCGAACGCGTGGCTGGTCTGGCGCTGCTGGGCGCGGTGACGCCAATCTTCGGCAAATCCGACTCCTTCCCGCAGGGTGTGGATCAGAGCGTGTTCGACGGCATCCGTGACGGACTGCGTAAAGACCGCGCCCAGTTCATCAGCGACTTCGCCACCCCGTTCTACGGCACCAACGCCGGGCAGACCGTTTCCGCGGGTGCCCTGACGCAGACGCTGAACATCGCCCTGCTGGCGTCCCTGAAGGGCACCATCGATTGCGTGACCGCCTTCGCCGAAACCGACTTCCGCCCGGATATGGCGAAAATCGACGTGCCAACGCTGGTGATCCACGGCAGCAACGACCAGATCGTGCCGTTTGAAAGCACCGGCAAGCTGGCGGCGGAGATGATCAAAAACGCCACGCTGAAGGTGTACGACAACGCGCCGCACGGCTTCGCGCTGACCCACCAGGATCAGCTCAACGAAGATCTGCTGGCGTTTGTGAAGTCGCTGTAAGTCATTACGCGAAGCCTGATGGCGCTTCGCTTATCAGGCCTACAAGGGCTGGTCCTGTAGGCCGGGTAAGGCGCAGCCACCACCCGGCGCTTTCGCAGACGCATTCCGCTCCGCCAGCAGCCGACAAATCTCCGCATGCTTCTCCTCGGTAAAGGTAAAGCGCGACATAAAGCCCATGCGGATCAGCGACCCAATCGCCGGCAACAAACAAATGCCAAAGAACAGCCCCGACAGCACGCTGTCGCTCTGTGACTGCGCCTGCGGCACATAGTCGATCATCGTCAGAAACACGCCGATTAACCCACCGCCCACCGCCACCGACATCTTGCCGGTAAAGGTCTGCCCGGAGAAGGTGATCGCTGCGCAGCGCTTGTTAGTGTGGTACTCCGCGTACTCGATGGTGTCGGCAATCATCGACGAGGTGAGGATGTTGGTCATCATCACGAACAGCGTGCTCAGGCCGAGCAGGATAAACAGCAGCGCCGTGTGCTGATAGCCCGTGAACCACATCACCACGCGCACCGCCACGTCCAGCCCGCAGAGGATCATAAACAGCTTCCGCTTCTGCATCCGGCGCGTCAGCAGCGGGGCGACCAGGCACAGCACCGCCGCCACTATCCCCATCACGCCAATTGCCATTTGCAGGCTGCCGTCGCCCATGTTGTTGATAAAGAAGTAGATATAGAGTCCGCCCGCCACGTTATGGAACACGCAGAAAAAGAACGACAGCAGGACGATAAACAGCGGCTTGTTCTGGCGCAGGTTGTGGAAGGTGTCGCGCATCGTCACCTTTTCCGGGCTGGGCGGGACGCGCTCTTTGATCTGCATAAAGCCGTTGAGCATCAGCGGCAGGCCCACCAGCATCATCACCAGCGCCGCCATAAAGTAGCCTTTATCGTTGCTGTACTGGGCAAAGAACGCCGCCAGCTTCGGGAAGAAGATATTGGCGCAGGCAATCCCGGCGTTCACCCCGAGCATCGCCGCCGTTACCGCGCGGGTGCGCTGGCCGGAGTCGTTGGTCATCACCGACGACATCGACCAGAACGGGATATCGGAGATGGCGTACAGCGTCCCCCACAGGATATACGTCACCCCGGCGTAGAGGATTTTGGTGGTCATGTCCGCTTCGATTTTATAGAACGCCAGCAGAGTGACGCCGGTAATCAGCAGCGGCGCAATCAGTAAAAAGTGGCGAAACTTGCCAAACCGGCTGTTAATGGTGTCCATAATGCTGGCAAACAGCGGATCGTGAACCGCGTCCCACGCGCGGGCAATCAGGAAGATGGTACTTGCCGCCAGCGCCGAGATCCCCAGCACGTCGGTGTAAAAATAGTTTATAAACGAACCCACTAAACCAAAGCTAAAACACTGACCTAAACCATAGCCAAAGTAGGACCATAACTCGCGAGACGGTATTTTCATTGTCATTGCCATAGTGTGTACCTGGTTGCCCGGCGACAGCGCGCCGGGTCGTTATTATTAGCCCTGCGGATCCGGGGCGATATTGCGCAGCTTCTTCATCAGCGCGATTTCAGCGCGTGAAAACGGGATACCGTTCTCCTCGAACACGTCGTGGAACCACAGGCGGCAGTAGTCCGTGGACTCCTTCATCACCACCGGCCACGGCAGCCAGGTCTGGGTTTTACCGCGCACCAGCCCCCACTGATACGGCGCGACCTTTGCCATGTACATCAGCGGGAGCTGCTCTTCGATGGTGCCGCCCACGTGACGCGCCAGCCATTCGGTGCAGAAGATTGGGCGGCCCAGCGCCTGAAGTTGCTGGATAATCGCCGTCATGCGCCCGGTATTGGTGTAGGCGTGATAGCTCACCACGTCCGACAGTTCCAGCGCGGTCTGGTCCAGCGGGTGCTGATAAAACGTCTCGCCCTCCTCTTCCGCCGGCAGACGCCAGGCGCAGACGGTAAGCGGCTGGGTCGGGTCTTCCTCACGCACCCAGCGGAACGCCAGCTTCATCAACTCGTGCGCGCAGGTCTCCAGCTTCTCGTCGTACAGCACCTCTTCCGTGCCCGTCGCGAAAATGCCGCGGTTTCCCGGCTCGTTATACAGATCCCAGAGCAATACGCGCTTATCCTCGCGGAACTGGCGCACAACGTCGCGGATATAGCGCTCAATCTGTGGCCAGCAGTCTCGATCGCACACCTTGTCGCGCCCCGGGCTCGCCGCCGCCTGGCTGTTGTGTTTGCCCGGTACGGGCGGCTTTTGCGGGCCGAGGTACGGCTCGTCGCCGGAGAAACCGCAGTCGTCCATCAGGGTCAGCATGGTGCTGAACCCGTTGTCGTCGGCAATCGTCAAAAAGCGGTCGATGCGCGCCATCAGCCCGTCGCGGTCGTGCTCCCAGACGATGAACGGCAGGTTGATGCGCAGGGTGTTATAGCCCGCGTCCGCCGCCCAGCCCAGCTCGCGGTCGATAGTGGCGGGATCGAAGGTCTCTTCCTGCCAGATATCGGTCCAGTTCACCGCTGTCGACGGCAGATAGTTGAACCCGCACAGCCAGCCTTTTTGCTGATACCACGCCTGTGCCTGTTCTTTACTCCACTGCTCTTTCATTACGCATCCTCTTGCTGATAATGTTTAGCTAATAAATATTAGTCGCGGGATAAATGCGCAAATCGCGGTGCAAAGAAAAGCGACGCCTCTCACAAAGTTCACGCTTCGATGAATGAGAAACGTGATCGACGGCGCTAAAGTGTGCGGTTAGGGTATGATGCAAATTCGCGAAAGGGAGAGGACGGATGAAGCGAAAAACGAAAGTGACGATGAACGATATTGCGCGGGCGGCGGGCGTGTCGCAGGCGACGGTATCGCTGGTGCTTAACCAGTCCCGCAACATCAAGCTCAGCGACGACACCCGCCAGCGGGTGATTAGCGTCGCTACCGAGCTCGGCTACGACCGTCTTCCTGCCATTCACGCTCCGCGCAACCAGGAGGAGATCGCCCTTCTGGTCAGCTCGTTGCAGAGCTTCGACCCGTTTATCGACGCCATCAGCCAGGCGCGGGAAGCGGCGTGGCGCAACGAGACGCTGCTCACCGTCTACGACTACGGCGACGACGTGGAGCTGGCCCTGAACATCATCCGCCAGCTGGACAAGCGCAACTGCATCGGGATTATCCTTGCCTCTCCGGTCACGAACGTCGTCGATATGACGCCATTTCAGGACTGTACCCGCATCCCGCTGTTGCTGCTCAACCAGCGCGACCCTGGCTCGCCGCTGCTGCCGTCGTTTATCCCGGACGACTACGCCAATGCCTTCCAGGTGACTAAACACCTCATCGCCTGCGGCGCCACGCGCATCGCCCACATCACCGGCGAGAGCTGGATGGAGGCCTCGCGCCAGCGTCTGGCGGGCTACCAGGCGGCATTGAAGCAGGCCGGTTTAACGTGTGACGAGAGCCTGGTGCGCCAGACCAACTGGCAGTTCAGCGAGTCCTATACCTCGACAGCTTCGCTGCTGGAACTGACCGAGCGCCCGGACGCCATTTTCTGTGCCAGCGACTGGCTGGCGATTGGCTGCTACCAGGCGCTGGCGGTGAATGGCGTGCGTATCCCGCAGGACATGCTGCTGGCGGGCTACGACGACCAGAAGATCTCCGAGCAGCTCACCCCACCGCTGACCAGTATCCAGCTGCCCTACAGCGAGCTGGGACGGCTGGCGGTGGAGTACCTGTGCAATCAGGAAGATGCCGCCACACACGTGACGCTGGCGGGCAGGCTGAAGGTGCGCGCCTCAAGCCCCGTCTGAAGTAAATACCATGCCCGCATAGGGCTTCTCGCGACACGCCGCCAGCCGCGCGGCGAGGCTGCCCACGTGCAGCTCCAGCTTGTGCCCGTCCGGGTCGAGGAAATAGAACGACGCCCCCTCGCTTTTGTTCTGCTTCCAGACGGTGACGCCCGCCTGCTCCAGCCTGTGCGAGAACGGTTCAAAATCCTCTTCCGCCACGGTAAACGCGTAGTGGGTGTAGTCGCTCTCCTGCGGCGGCACGTACTGGCGCGCCTCGTCGTAGGACAGGCAGACCCACAGATCGCCGCAGGTGAGATAGGCCCCGGTATTCCAGCGGGCGTGCAGCGTCAGCCCCAGCAGCTCGTGCCAGAAGCTGACGCTTTTTTGCAGGTCGCTGACCGCGAGGGTCAGATGATTGAGAGATTGCAGCATGACGTGCCCTTTTGTTTTTCGCGCCGGACGTGATACGGTAAAGAGATGAACATAAACCACGCCGTGCTCACCGTAAACCGCTGGTGGCTGCCTTCTTAAAGGCGGCACGGAGTAGTTTTCCCCATTTTCAGATAGCCGCCGAAAGGCGGCTTTCACATTTCTAAGACCCCTTTCGGCAATTGCACATTAAGGAGTCTTTATGAACGCACCAACCATCCTCACCGGCGACCGCCCAACCGGCCCGCTGCATCTCGGCCACTTCGTCGGATCGCTGCGCCAGCGCGTGGCGCTCCAGCAGACGCACAGCCAGTTTGTGCTGATTGCCGACCTGCAGGGTCTGACCGACAACGGCAGCAACCCGCAAAAAATTCGCGACAACATTCCCGAAGTGCTGGCCGACTACCTCGCCGCCGGCATCGACCCGAACCTGACCACGATCTGCCTGCAGTCCGCCCTGCCCGCCCTCGCCGAGCTGACGATGCTGTATATGAACATCGTCACCGTCGCCCGCGTGGAGCGTAACCCGACGGTGAAAAACGAGATTGCGCAGAAGGGCTTCGCCCGCTCGCTGCCGGTCGGGTTTATGGCCTACCCCATCAGCCAGGCGGCGGACATCACCGCGTTTAAGGCCGAGTGCGTGCCCGTCGGCGACGACCAGCTGCCGATGATTGAGCAGACCAACGAGATTGTGCACAAGATGAACAGCCTGCTGCCCGCCCCGGTGCTGCACCACTGTAAGGCGATGCTGAGCGACACCAGCCGCCTGCCCGGCATCGACGGCAGCGCCAAGATGTCGAAATCGCTCGGCAACACGCTGCACCTTTCGGCCAGCGAAGAGACCATTCACCGTGCGGTGAGCGCTATGTATACCGACCCGAACCACCTGAAGGTGAGCGACCCGGGGCAGATTAAGGGGAACGTGGTGTTTACGTACCTCGACGCGTTTCATCCGGACAAGGACAAAGTGGCGGCGATGAAGGCGCACTATCAGGCGGGCGGGCTGGGCGACCGGGTTTGTAAGAACGAGCTGGAGGCGTGCCTGCAGGAGCTGATTGCGCCGATGCGGGAGCGGAGGGCGATGTATATGCGGGATAAGGGGGAATTGATGGCGATGCTGAAGCGCGGGACGGAACGGGCGCAGGGGGTGACGCAGGAGACGCTGAGGGAGGTGAAGGTTGGGCTGGGGGTGCCGGTGTTTAGTTAAAGTAGGTTTAGCGGTGGAGTGCGTGGAATTGGCATGAAGCCGCTAACTTGATTATTTCGGAAATCAGCGAGGCGCAATAAATTCTGAAATGCTTTATTAGCCAATGTCGTTTGTCATTCTGTTGAGAGCGCTATATTCATAGACTCTTTATTTTTTCAACCGTCTCGAAAAATACTATGGGCAACTTTATTATTTACATGCTTAATATATTATTTTGTGGTTATGTACTGGCTACATGCCTCATTTCTTTGGTTAGTTTTGATAACTGGGAGGACCGTACAATCGCAATAACAATCATATTAGGAAGTGCACAGCTTATTGCGACATTACTTAATCGAGTATTGCCTCATAAGTTACATATTTTAGGGGGGATAGCTGAACTGGCAGAAGGTGCGCTATTAGTGATTGGAGCAATTGTGTGTCTGCATGTGTTAGAACCCTGGCCGATGAAGATTATTGGGATGTTTGCGTGGGTTATTTTTATGATGTTTAGGCCATCATTGACGAAAAGAGATTAGTAATGATAATCCCTGCCCGCGCATACGAAACGCTGGCGGGCAAGTTTATATAAAGTTATGCAGCAGTGCCAGAGGTTGGGCGTTCATTCCACGCATCGTGCGCTAACAAGTTACCGTCCTTGTACAAATGGGTAATCTTCTCATAATTAAACGCCACCTCCTCCATATGCCCCGTCCCCGGACAGCCTCGGGTGTCGTACATGACTGGACTCACAGAAATGACCTTAACGTTCTCGAGTGTGATTCGGTAATACTCCTCCTCCTGCCCGGAATAGTTAATATGGTAAAACCTGAATTCTGCCGTTTTAAGGGTCTGACCCGTTGCTGCCGCTTTGAACAGATAGGGCGAAGAGCTATCCAATTCCTTGGTAAACTGAAACGGCGAATGTTGGCGAGTGCCAGTGACCTTTCCCGTTGCCGAGTCGGTTGGCAGGCTGAGGTTATGTTGTAATCCTCTTAGCTCAATACTTCGTTCCCTTTGTGCAACATCACAAGAACCACAAATCATTGTGCCACCGTCATTGGTTAAAAAGAGATGTACAGGTACGGCCATTCTATTGCTCCTTGCGTTTTAGTCGTATAACCATTTGCCCGCTTTTGCGGATTCGATAAGCATTCCGATAGTGAAATCTGGAACCATCACCACCGGGAATTTTTTGAATGGATTCCATGAAAAAGGCTCATCAGGATAGTAGGTGTTTATGTTAAAATTCCCTCTATCAACATCAAATTCTTTAAAAAACTCTTCCATTAAATCTTCTGCTTCAGTGACATCAAGCTGCATGTCAGTATCCAAATCAGTTTTTGCATTCAGTAATTTCTGCTTCGCTTCGTTATTCATCAGATAAACGCCGTTATAGCGTCTGGCTAAGGCGTAGATGCGCTGCTCAATACTCTCTACCATAGTTTGTCGCTGCCCCGTGCGATTCGATTATAATCACGTATTGCAGCATAGGTGATTAGTGATACATCAGCGACTAATATCACCATACCAACTAATGGAATCGTTCTTCCGATAAACGTACTGATTTGTGAAACCATCCTACAGCGTACAGTCCATGGCGTGTAGCCGCCAATCCAAGTCGGGAGTTTGATGCCATACGGGAACTTTGCTTGTTTAAAATAACGCCTCATGGCTTTCGAGGCTCGAGACGTTCCTTCCTTCGCTCCCGCGGGTTTCTTTCTGGTCTTCTGATTATTAGCACCGCTGTATAGCGCAGCAATTCCAGCGACGTCGTCAATACCAAAATGATCGGCAATGGATTCGCAGTAAATCATAAAGAAAAGGCCACCAGCGGTAAGATTTGTTCTGCCAGCATAAAAATACGTTCCATTTAGTTCTTCGGTTGTGTCCATAGTTCATTCCATTGAGTTGCTCTAAGAAGAATCATAAATGTTCGACAATAACTAAATTGAGATCTCCAGCATACTTCTGTAAAACCTTCTAATATAATCAAAATGATCAAAACACAGCTATAGCATTCAGTTCTATTATATTATTGAAAAAATAGACTACGCCTTCCACTAATTTAAACACCCTCGATTTAGGATCAAGGGTGTTCCAATACGTTATTATTTTGCCTGGCCTATATTGCGCTTAACTAACGGGATATCTCCGGTATCATTCAGCGCTCCCGGAAACGTTTTTAACCACTGAGCGACTTTCTGCTTATTTATATTCACCACACTCATACCTTCCAGGCATCCCCATAATTCTCTTGTATGCTGCGGCGTAATCACAATGCAGTCTTTCATGGCGCGGATTTTCACCGGCATACCGTTGATAAAGCCTGCACGGGTTAGCCACTCGCCGCCCAGGAGAAGATATTTCATGTCTATGCGGGCATACAATTCACAGCAGGCGGCACTGTCCTGAGGCGTTTCCGCGCGGGGATGGACGGGCGCTACGTTGGTCTGGTTACCGTGAAGACGGCGGGCGCTGTTTTTGCGTACCAGCTCGCGGTTTTCAATCATGCCGGTGAAAGCGTCTGATTCTGTTTTGCAAACAGTAAACTCTGGCTTAAAATTCGTCGCAGCCATTTTCAACTCCTGTCTAGTTGGTTGTGGTTAGCGGTATGGGGGTGTTGCAGCACCTTCATATCGCGAATCCCTCGTTAAATATTCTTTGATACTTCATTTGCCGTTCGGCGTACTTTCTGGTGCTCATTATACAGGGCTGAATATAAATACAGCGGTTTGGTGTGGGGTTAATTTGGAATTTGCGAGGGGGATTCAGGAAATAGGGTTTTAATTCGAGAGATGACAACGCTTCGGCTAGAAATCACTTCAACTCACCTCCTCCAGATATCTGTTCGTTCGCAAACCTGGCGCTAATGCCGCATCGGTTGCCTCCACACCTTTCTCACATATCTCTCAAAAATTCATCAAACCTATAGATTAACGATTTACATCACTCTGATTTTGTTATGTGATCCTGTTACAGGCTTTAGTAACGCCCTGCCCAGCCAACCGTAACAGGACTTCATCGATGGAATTTTATCAGGCCGATCCGACGCTTGAGAACTACTGGCGTGGTGTGATCCTCTTTGGAAGGAACGTCGCATCTTACAAATTTGCGCTGGCGTCAGCGTTGTATGAAGTGGATAAGACGGGCAGCGATTTGATAACGCTAGACCAGCTTGCTGTGCCGTTCAGCCGTTATCTTTGCGAGCACCTGAAGCACGCGCCAAAACAGATCACCTCCCGCAGCAGCCAATTTCTGGAAACCTGCCTGAAGTTCAACCGAGGGGAAATCACCCATGCCCAACTCATTGAAGCGACGGTGCGCCTTGGCTTTAACAACGTGATCGATGCCTTTCACTACGTAAACCAGGGCGAGATCGATAAACGTTTTTTCCTCGATGAGCGCAAAACCAACAACGGGATCCGCCTGACGGATAACTTCTTTTTACTGGGCGAACGCCTGCAGTATAAAAACCTCGCCTTTGAAACAAATGCCCGCTGGAACCTGGTAGAACAGGCCTGGTCGATGGGGATTTCACGTAACCTTGTGGGCGTGGAGTTCGACGAAGATAATCAGCTGTTGTTCACGAAGGTGAACGCGCGTCGCGTAGACATCACCAGCTGCCGCGACAGCCTTAATGGTTACCAGAAAGGACGATGCTTTTACTGCTTCAAACCCATCAGCCTAGTACCGGGAGATGCAGAACTGGCGGACGTCGACCACTTTATTCCCTGGGCTGCCCGCCATGAAGTGAGCAATATTAACGGCGTATGGAACTTAGTGCTGGCCTGTCGATGTTGTAACCGTGGCGTCGAAGGTAAATATGCACGCATTCCCGACCTCAGGCTCCTGCAACGGTTACACACCCGCAATGAGTATTTTATTCAGAGCAAACTGCCGTTGCATGAGACGATTGTTCTACAGACAGGGCAACGTCCTGAAGCACGGAAGAGCTTTCTTCAGCGTAACTGGCAGGCCGCGCTGGACAAACTTATCCATACCTGGAAACCCAACGCGGAAGGAGAGGCTACGTTTTAATGACACTTCACTACTATCAGAACCACGCGCAGGATTTCTTCGATGGCACGGTCAATGTCGATATGACCCCGCTATACGTGGCCTTCACCCAACATCTGCCTCACGGTGCCCGGGTTCTTGATGCGGGCTGCGGTTCAGGCCGGGACGCAAAAGCCTTTCATGAGATGGGTTATCTGGTGGATGCTTTTGATGCCTCTTCCGCGATGGTGGAGCTGGCAAAGCAACATACCGGGCTACCCGTGCAGCTGATGACGTTTTCAGAGATCGACGGTAAAGCGCAGTACGATGGGATCTGGTGTTGTGCATCTTTGCTGCATGTCCCCTCTTCTGAGTTGCCTGCGGTGATGCAGAAGCTTGCGGATGCGCTTAAGCCTGGCGGCGTCTGGTATGTGTCCTTTAAGTATGGCAACGGTGAGCGTGTGCAGGGTGAAAGACGGTTTACGGATCTGGATGAAGAGGGGTTGCGGGAGTTGCTGAAGGCGGTTCCGGGGATGGAAATAGCATCGCTGTGGGCGACTCAGGATAACCGCCCGGACAGGGATGAGACATGGCTGAATGGGGTAATACGAAAAAACGCCGCTTGAGCATCAGGCGGTGCTAATCGACACGGAGTAAATTAACTCAGTAATTCATCACTTTGGTCAGCTCAACTTCACCCGTGGCGGCATTGAAGTACAGATAGAAAATATCCCCTTTGACCTGATCGGGTTTAGACCAGATCTCCTTTTCCCCCAGGCGACGCTTTTCCTTTGTGTATCCCAGCGTTTCGAGATACGCGCGCAACGGTGACGCACCGGTAGCCCCTTTAAAGAAGATGCTATTTGAAGGGGCATAACCATCGCCGGGATGCGCCTCGAAATAGTAGTCGTCCGTTACACGCGGGGCGTTTTCAATATCCTTGTCAGTCAGCGTGTGGTAGTAGAAAAAGTCATTTTCGGTGTAAACCGTCGTTTCATCAGAACTTGATGCCACGAGCCAGACAAACAGCCATCCGAGGATAAAGACGGTGACAACCGAGAGTGTGCACCACTTCAGGACTTTTAAAAGGATTGTCATAGCTTAGCCCCCATGAATGAGAGCGATGTCCCATCGTTTGTAATGACCTTCACCACTCCGGATGCAAAATCATCCCACGGCCTGAGCCATGTCATAAAATGCGGAAGATTGACCGTATACGGCTGGTGCCGCACACACTGATCCTCAGGATCAGGAAAGAGAATCGGGCGAAAGCCATGGTTTTTATGGGAACCGATAGCGCCGTAGTAATCCCAGCGGCGAACGGCTGATTCATAGCTCACGGGTTTGAGACGGTAGCCGTACCGGCCAGGAATGATTGCCCGATAGAACCCGAACAGGTCGGAGACCAAATCCTCACCGCTAAAGCCGCTGTCCGTATACCACGAGAATGATTGCAGGCTTTGCAGACCTTCGAATCTGGATGCGGTGTTCATCATCATCGCCAGCATGATTCTGTTAATGTCTTCGGTACTCCGGCCACGCTTAATTTCCCAATGAGAGAACTTCCCGACGCCGAGCCGTGATTTGAATTTTAAGACGCCCATATCTTGCCGATACATGACGGAATAAGATGGCTTACCGCTACGCTCTCCTTCAACGAATTGACGTTTGAGCGTCGCCACGTCATTGCCACGGGCATGTCCCATATCAAGCCAGCCCAACGCCTCGGTGTAGACGATCCCTCTGTCGAGAACGTCAAAGAGTGCCCCATCCTTAATCTCTCTTCTGGTGCTCATGCTTAATCTCTCTTCTGGTGCTCATGCTTACATCTCCATATGTAGTCTAACTGGCTATGTTATAGACGATTTTTTTGGCAGTCCAGACAAGTGTTAGAGAATGAATCGACCGAGGTGCAGTATGAGCATCGAGTGTTTTCGTGTAGTGGCACACTAAATTTGGCCACCTGAATAGAGGTGATATCATCGCCTCATAGCAAAAAACAGGTGACATTTCGACCGGACGTAACATTACCTCGACGGTCTTAACCTGCTCGTCTTCGTCCTCGAAAAACGACTGCACGATCTCTTCATCCAACCTGTCCCGATCGACATCCATCCACTGACTAAATGACTCTTCATCTTTGCGCTCAAATGCCCCTTTTCCAGACTCGGCATCAGCTAAGGTATTACGCCAGTATGAAGTGAATCCTTGAGTATTGCTGTCCATTCCCCATCCTGTGACTTAAATAAGACAATTGATTTTGTTGATGTTGACATAGTTCATGGTTGAAAATTGTGCATTAAGCGAGTAAGAGCGCAACGATTTGTTTGTACAGAAGAAACGATTATTATATGGTCTTATAGGGCAGAGCACATTGCTACCGTCATAGAGTTAAAGATGATTTGGTCGAGACTGTAATGGACCAGACTAAGGGAAGCAGAATTTTAAAAATGACTGTTATAGAGAATTAAAAAAGTGGAACTATAGAAATGCAAATCATGTTACCCAAAAATACCTTATATGATAGAGAGCAAAATATCTTTTTTGAAAAGATAACTGCTTTAATTGGCGAAAATGGCGCTGGCAAATCTTCAGTTTTACAATCTGTATTTATTAATTGTTTAACGAAAAAACACCTACCAGAAACAAAAGTTGTTTGTTTTTCCTCTGGGCAAAACGAGAAATACTCAACGTATTTCTCTGATTATCTTTCTCATGAAAGACAAGCTAATCGAGGACTTAATTTAGATTGCTGTTATTATGATAAATCATGGTCAAAGTTACTAATATTCATATCCACAATTTGTAAATCAAATGGTCTTGTCAGAAGTTTTTTATGTGAGAAAGGCTATATTGATGCATCAGATGATAAAAGTGATGATATATCAAGTAAGCTTACATTGACGGTCCGAGTAAATTCGGCTTACGTTAATCGAGTAAAAATGGCATTAGCACAAGAAGAGCAAGGCATTGAAAATACTTTAAGATATTCAGCTTATCATAGGACTTTAGAAAGTTTCATTAATAATATTGTTAATGCTGATTACGATTTCGAGTCTCCACTTGAAGCTCAAGAGATATTGCTAACTCATTCAAATTTTTTCAACCCATCATTTGAACAAGCAGAAGATTCATTTTTTGATCCTATCATAACATTTTTCACTCAAGCAGCAGATAATGATTACTTTATAATAAAACCATCATTACAGCTAGAATTTAAAAACAATATCGAACTGAATGATATAAGTGATGGGGAGTATCAGGTACTCTTTTTATACTCTCTGCTTGATATTTTTGATAGTCCTAACACTTTATTCCTATTAGATGAGATAGATTCCCATTTACATTACAAGAATATTGAGCTCTTATGGCATCGACTACATAGTATCAATGGTTATGCGATAACAACCACCCATCTATTAGACTCAATTACAGCCACTGATAATGATTTTAAAAACTTAAAGATTGTTGATAAAGGAAAAATAAAAGAAGACGATAAAATAAAAACTATAATAGAACGTTTATCTGTCTTAACAAGAATATCAGATGTTCAGTTCGAAGTGTGTCGTAAACTAGAAAACATTGTACTAATGGATGATTATAATGATTGGACTATTTTTTATGCTTTAGCAAAGAAAAAAGGACTTGATGTATCAAAGTTAGATTGCCTCCATGCAATAAAACAGTCCTCTGGTTACGATAATTTAAATCAAGATTTCGCAAAACCAAAATTAGAGTGGATTAATTCGCTTTTAAATACAAACCCTGAAAAAAAAGTCAAAAGAATATTTATGATCTGCGACAAAGACGAGGCTCCAATTACCTATCAAAAAGATGGGGTTCAAGTCAATGGAAGTGAATATTCAAAGCATATAACGAAGTTGGAAAATAAAAACAAAAATAAAATATACCTCCTTGCATGGAAAAGAAGAGAAATAAAAAACTACTTATTATCTTATACCGCATTGTCTCATCATGGATTTATCGAAAGAATAAACAATGGAGATCTTCCAGCTAATAGCTATTTAAAAGAAAATAATCCCGGAGACAATCCAGCAATTAGTCGGCTTAACGTAAAACCTTGTATCACAGAAATAATTGATTCTGAAGGTATAGGATTAGATATATCATAACTTTATTCATATATAGAACTTATACCACCCTCTGAAATTAGTGATGATATAGAGAATATGTACAATTTTTTGGTGGAGAAATTAAAATGAATGCCTCTTTATTTGAAGAAATGCTTACAACAATCAAGAAAAAGAGCTTGATAAGAAATACTGAACAAGCGGTAGAGTTAATTTCATTGTTTGTTTTTTTTCATTATATAAAATTATATCTGCATGAACATAATAAAACGGTTTTAGATATAAAAAACATATCAGGCAACAACATTAATGAAATTAAAATTCATTACAAGCAGTTATATGAAAACTTTATTTTATCGTTAGATATAAAAAATACAAACCATGACGTGCATGAAAAACTCATGAGCAAAATCGATTTTTTAATTGACAATATCAATGACCATGAAATAATTAAACATATAGATCATTCTCTTTCACATATACATTCACTCACAGAGTTCTATCAATATGCAAATTCTTACCAATCTTTAATTCTTAGAATGGTTAATGAATCTGGTCGATCTGGGGAATATGTTACTCCATCTGCTATAGTTCAGCTCATGGTTGAAATGTTATCACCTACAGATGGCAAATCAATCTACGACCCAGCATGTGGTACCGGAGGTTTATTAATAGAGTCAGCACGACATATTAATAGCAATAAATTGAGCAACAATTTAAATTACTCCCTTATTGGTAATGACACATCATCATTTGCCTGTTTAATCTCAATTGTTAATCTTTTAATCAATAAAGTGTTTAATTTTGAAATAATCCTAAAAGATAGCTTAGAACAAAATTATACAAATGAAAAATATGACTTTATTTTAACTAACCCACCATTTGGGAAAAAGAACGGATGGGATAACGTTCATATTAACACCCATTACAAAGGACCTAATTTAGACTATTACTTCCTGGAGCACGTTATTGATTCTCTCAATGTTAATGGCAAAGCAGCCATAATATTACCAGAGCGTTTTTTATATGATGTGAGTAAAGAATGCATTACACTTAAAGATAAAATTTTCAAAAATTATAATTTAGAATGTATTTTATCTATACCGTCAGGTGCATTATTACCCTACACTGCAGTAAAACTATGTATTCTTTTTATAAGTAATTCTGGCCCAACTGATAGAATATTTTTCTACAATTTAAATAATGGTGAAAAATACTCACGTACAAATACTATAAAATTCGATGATTTTATAGATTTTTTAGATTCTGGAAAAAAAAGAAGAATAACAGAGCACTCCTGGATTATAGATATGAGTGATACACCTTTATCTTATGACTTACTCTTAAAAGATAAAGAGCGAAACTCATATGAGTTCTTTAGTAATTCTATATCTAACATTGAACAGACAATACGTAATAATAAATTATTACTAGCCGAGTTTTCTTTATTAAGAGAAAAAATAGCAACACTAGAATCAACAATAAAAAATCATTCTCATGAATATGAATTTGAGAGAATTAAAGTTGGCAATGTTGCAAAAATAAAATCTGGAAATTTATTACAAAAAAATAAACTATTATCCTCAGGACCAATTCCTGTATATGGCGGAAATGGAGTTATTGGATATAATGATGAGGCAATGGAAAATGGTGAAAATATTATTATTGGTAAGGTCGGAGCTCTTTGTGGAAACGTTCGGTATGTTCAAGGTGATATTTGGGTGACAAATAACTCGTTAATTATTAAGAATGATTCACCAAATAAGATTTTAACACCCTACCTTGCAAAATTACTATCTACTTTAAACTTAAGAAGGCTCGCCGTTGGCACCGCTCAGCAATATTTAACCACAACACAAATAAAAAATGTAGAAGTTAGCATTCCATCTTTAACGACTCAACATAAATTAAATATGTGGCTTGATGAGTTAGATAATACGCTTGAACAATATAATGAGCTCATTGAAAAAATAATGAATGATAAGCAAGCACTTAAAGAAAATTTGTATAAAGGCCTTTTAATACAATAGTTCACAGTAGTAGGGTGTCTATAAAACACCCTGCTACTAGTTGCAAGTACATTGCAATATCTATACTTCCGAAGCTAATATTAATAATGCCCCTCAATGTACCCATACGCCTTCCTGAACAAATCTTTATCTTTCCCTAGTCCAAACTGGGCCAAGGTCAACAAAAGCGCCTTTTGGATTTCACGCGGGCCACTGTTGGAGTTTTGCCAGCCATCAAAGCGTGTAGCTTTGACGATTTTATCAATTTGCTCTACAACATCACCGATTAACTTAGGGGTAGTTTCCGGGCGTGTTTCTAGGAAAAGCTTGGTCAACGCCTGTTTATTATCAGCTTCAGTTACTGGGCGCTCGCCCGTTTCGCGCTCGGCTTGTACGGTATCTTTCGCAGCATCCAACAGGCCTTTCAACCAGTCGATGGCCTTGATAACACCAGCTTCATAGTCCTGACGCAGTTTTTCCAGACGCTCACCCAATGCCACAAATTTAGGATCATGGCTACCGCGTAAACGCCCCATAAGATCAATCTCCAGGCGTTTTGCGCGTTGTTCCTGTTCTTTAGCCGTCAGGGTAAAAATTGCGTGCTCATCCATGATCAACTCGTCAATATCATCGCGAATACGATTGATATCAGTATGCTCATGGATCATTTTGATGGTTTCAGGACCAAGCGCAGCCCAAACAAGCGCACCTGTCTGCCCCACCGGACGCACCGATTCATAAATTTGCGCCAGCCATTTATAGTCTTGACGATAAGGGGTCAAAAAAGGGTCTGGGTTGATAGCTGACCATAACTTGGATAACACTCCAAAGCTGGCAGCGAATTCATCACGTTTCTCGTTGGTCGGCAGGCATTCCTGCGCAGCCATAATACCTTCAAAACCTTCTATAGACCGATCCACACCAGGGAAGAATGACAGGCATTTATTCAGTTGTAACGGCAATAGCTCTTTAAATGCCTCGATTCCCTCTACAACCCCTTCAATTTCCTCAGGATTATAGGCCAGAGCGGTACGCAGATTTTCGAAAACGCCGAGGTAGTCGATAATTAATCCCATGTCCTTGCGTACATCATCGGTTTCATACAACCGGTTGGTTCGGCACATGGCCTGAAGAAGAGTATGATCGCGTAGAGGCTTATCGAGGTACATGCAGTAGCAAATTGGCGCATCAAAGCCCGTAAGCAGCTTGGCGGTAACGATGATAAGCTGTAACGGATGCACAGGATCTTTAAAGCATTCAATAAGACCCTTCTGTACCTGCTCTTCCGCATCGATGTGCTGCCAGCGTTCGAAATCGGCTTGTTTAACACGTAGCTCCAATTCGTCATGCCATTTGAGCCAGTCCTTGTTGAGCTTATCTTTTTTACCACCCTCTTCAGCTTTAACCGGAGCCTGGTCAACGTTCATAACCACTTCAACCGCATCAAAACCGAGCTTTTCACCGAGCAAATAATACATCTGCACACAGGCTTCGCGATCGTATACCACAACCATGCCTTTCATCTTTTTCGGCATAACATGGCTGGTAAAATGCTCAACAATGTCATTACTCACCGCAGCCATGCGTCTCGGAGATTTCAGCATGATGGCCAGCTTGCCGGCGCGTCTGGACAATGCTGCTTTTTCTTCTTCATCCAAGTTGTTTTCGGTAGCCAGTTGCTCGAATTCTTCGTTGATAGCATCACGATCCACTCGGAGTTCAGCCAACCGAGGTTCGAATTTCACCGGGTTAGTCGCGCCGTCACGGATCGACTGCTTATAGCTATAGCGGCTCATATAGCGGCCAGGATCTTCTTCGGCACCGAACAACTTAAATGTATTACGATCAATGCCAGAAATCGGAGTACCCGTCAGGCCATAGAAGTGGGCATTGGGCAACGCCCAGCGCATTTTCTCGCCTAATCCACCCTCCTGAGTCCGGTGAGCTTCGTCAACCAACACAATGATGTTGTCACGGTTGTTCAAGCCATTAGGGTTGCTATCGTCAATTTCGATATCTTTAAATTTAAAGATGGTGGTGATTAAAATGCCACGGCTGTCTTGCTCAATGTATTCGCCCAACTTTTTGCAGCTTTGCACTTTAATCAGATTCTTAACGTCGGCCCCACCAAAAGTTTCATTAATTTGGCTGTCCAGATCTCGCCGGTCCACAACGATAAGTACCGTCGGATTTTTTAACGCATTATCGGCACGCAGCATTTTGGCGGCGTAAAGCATCAACAAGGATTTACCCGACCCCTGGAAATGCCAAATAAGACCTTTTTTTGGATAGCCTCTACGAACACGCTCAACGATTTGTTTTGCTGCTTCAAATTGCGGGTAACGCGGCAGGATTTTAACGCGTTTAGGCGGAGTATTTTTGCCCGTTTTGACGGTTGAAAATAATGCGAAAGATTCCAGTAGCTGCAATAAGGTCTGTGGATTTAACAAACTCTCGCAGCTGTTGAGTACCGATGCTAATCCCGGCAGAATCTCATCACGAAGCTCAGTATTATGCCAGGGCCCCCAGTCTTTAACTCGGGCATTAATTGCACCATAGGCAAAAGTTTTACCTTCGCTGGCAAAGCACAACAGGTTAGGTACAAAGAAAGATTCAACATTTTTCCAATAGTACTTTTTGCCCCCCATGAAGTCGGCGGCGCCGTCTTGCCAGGTCACGCTAGGGCGCGTTGCGGTTTTAACTTCGCCCACTACCAACGGTATGCCGTTCACATACAGGACAATATCAAAATAGACTTCAGTGGCCGCGATATAGTGCACCTGCTGTGCCACCACAAAGTGGTTGTTCTCTATATTGTCAAAATCAATCAGATTGATGGTGATATGGTCGCCATTCTCGCCAAACGGCAAGGTTTTGTCGGCCATCAACCATTCCTGGAAGTTTTCGTTGGCCTTTACCAAGCCGGTATGGCGGGCTTCTAAAACCACTCCTCGCAGTTTGTAAATGACCTCATCGGCATAGTCAGGCTGTCTGCCGATATCAGGGTTTAACGAACAAAGCGCGTCTTTTAGCCACTCATCAACGAAGATATCCTGCGCTTGTTTAGGCAGGTTCTCACCGTGGCAGTAAGTCCACTTGACCCCGCTTAAACCTTTTAAACGGTCGATAATTCCATTTTCTGTGACGGTTTGTTCGTTAAACATTCAACTTTATCCTTCCAATGTTTCACATATGTATTGATTAATCAACTTCAATACACTCTGCTTGTAATTAGTCATTTGATCTTGCAAATAAAATAACTTAGAAAAGATATCAACTATTTCCTTTTGTACTTTCAGACTTGGTACTGGTACTGGAAAATACTCTATTTCACTTTGGCTTATTGTGGTCATCGTAGTTGTCTGACTCACGCATAAAAAATATTTTCTAGCCCAAGGAGAAAGAGAATATATATATAGATATTCAGGAAGTATTTTCTCTTTATTTAATTTTACTCTGATTAAGTGGCAGTCAAACGTAGCAGTATTATCTTCCTGCCTCACTAAAAACGGCCAACCAATACCTGATCTCACAAGTGATGAGCGGTTAAAGAGTACATCGCCGCTCTTTAAATTAAATTTTTTCAAATCTGAAAGACTGCAAGTAACATACTCTCGATTATCCGTAGTAGAGTAAGAATTTACATAGCCGTCGACGACATTAAGAAACAAACTTTTAACCTCTTGCTCTACATCTTTCTTAACGAATAATCCATTTTGAGGTTTACACACCAGTAGATTTTTTAATGGTACAACGTCCACATTTGCTTTAATTTTAATCGGATATTTAGAAAAATCATTCACTCCAAGTTTCGAGCAAAAGACTTCCTGATACATGCATCCTATAGTTTTATTTAGTTGAACAATTAGAGCATCTGATATTGCAGTAACTTTTTCTGCTTTCTTAAGCTCTTCCAGTAACTGCTCTTGTTTTACTTTTTCTGGGAATATAAATAGCTGACGTTCTAATACCTTCCATTTTATTGTAGGTGATAAAGAACCTTCTGAAATCGCTACTGCCCGATTCATAAATACATCAGACTGCATAAAAAAAGGCAAAAATTCTGGAATAACATTATTTTGATTAGCTTCCAGAACCATTGCGTGAGCTGAACAAATACAATCCCAATCAGCTACAGCAACCTTACGTTGATAAGCACGACGCTTGCCAAAAATAATCTGACCTTTTTTCACTAAAAGCTTCTGCCCTTCAACGTCGCTGGGTGTACCATGACGTTTGATTTTCAGGCTGTCAGGGTCTAAATGCTCCAAACCGACATAAATGTCAAGGTCTGTCTCGCTCGGTTCCACTCGTTTAGAGATATGTTTAGCGATATCGCCAAACTTCACCATTTGCCAGCCTTCAGGTAATTGCTGTTCTGTCATTTATTTCTCTACCTTGCTTTCAACGTTATATCCAAGCTCTGCAAGGCTTTGGAATAATTTATTAGTTTGTTTTTTTAGTTGAGTGCGACTTACTTTCCATGCCTCAATTGCATGTTCAATATTATATGCATCACCGTTACTTTGTGCTTGCACATACAGTGGAATCGACAGGTTATACAGATTCTCCTTAATAACGTCGATATCCACCAACGCAGTGATATTATTTTGCCTCTCAGGATTAAGATAAGCTTCATATAGCACCGATAAGTCATCATCAGATAAACGGCTATGGGCCCGTTCACGGGTAACATACTCAACCCCATTGATAAATAACACTTTGTTTTTGCGTTCAGCAGGCTTATTGCAATTAAGCACCACCACGCAAGATTCCATCGGCGAGTTGTAAAACAGATTTGGTCCCAAACCAATCACCGCTTCGATTATGTCGGATTCAATCACCTGTTTACGAATGGCTTGTTCAGAATCACGGAACAGAACACCATGTGGCCAAAGCATAGCAGCACGACCGGTATCGGGTTTTAAACTTTTGATAATGTGAGTGTAAAATGCATAATCAGCGCAACCCTGCGGTGGTACACCATAAAGATTACGACCATAAGGATCGGCTGCAAACTTGTCACGATTCCATTTTTTGATGGAGTACGGCGGGTTCGCAAAAATCACATCAAACTGTTTGAGACGATCATTTTCAATAAACTTTGGCTCAGCCAAGGTATCACCGCGCAGCACATCAAACTCTTCAATATCGTGCAGGAACATATTCATACGGGCGATTGCGGAAGTCAGCAGGTTCACTTCCTGACCATAAAGGTGCACAGAGCGCCACTCTTCACCTCTTGCACGGAGATCCATCACTGCATTTAGCAACATCCCGCCAGTGCCGCACGTCGGATCATAGGCGGTTTCACCCGGTTTTAATTCCATAATGCGCGTCATTAAATGCACGACTGTTCGGTTGGTGTAGAACTCTGCTGCCGTATGACCGGAATCATCAGCGAACTTTTTAATCAGGTATTCGTAGGCTTCGCCAAGATCATCCTGGGCGACAGATTTAATACCGAGCGGTATTTTACTGAAATGTTCAATCAGATCAGCCAGCAAATGATCGGGCAGGCGCTCTTTATTGGTCCACTGCGCATCACCGAAGACGCCATGTAAACGCGGATTATTGGCTTCAATTAGTCGAAGCGCATTCTGGATCGCTTCCCCAATATTTTTACTGGTATTGCGGACCTTTTCCCAACTGGCTTCAGCAGGAATGTTGAAACGGTGAAACATCGGCATGGCGGCGTATTCATCATCACCTTCATGGAGTTCCAGCGCTTCGTTATATTCTTCCAGATAGACATCTGACAAGCGTTTATAAAACAGCAAGGGAAAGACATACTGCTTGTAGTCTGATGCGTCAATTTGGCCACGAAGAAATTCGGCGGCTCCCCAGAGCAGCTCTTCCAGCTTTTTGTTACTCATAGTACTCATACCTCGAACCCCTCTTTGATAAGCAGGGCTTCCAGCTCCTCTTCTGCTTTTTCCAGTTCAGCCTGCTTCCGCTGAAAATCTTTGAGCGCTTCTTCCACAGTAATGGTTTCTTCTTCGAGTGGTTTTTGCACATAACGAGCAATATTAAGATTGAAGTCATTCTCTTCAATCTCCTTCAGAGGTACCCAGCGCGCAACGCCTTCGATTTCTTTTGCATCCGGCCCCTGTTGAGCAAGGCTATGGTAAATTTGGTATATGTCATCAGCCTGCTTGTTGGACAGCGTATTCTGCGCACGCCCCTTGGTATAGATTTCTTCAGCATTAATGATCAATACATGATCTTTATGCGTTGCCGGGCGTGATTTGCGCAGCACCAAAATACACGCAGGAATACCAGTGCCGTAGAACAAATTGGAAGCGACACCAATAATCGCCACAATGCGATTTTCTTGCAGCAATTTGGTTCGAATTACCCCCTCAGCGCCACCACGAAACAGCACACCATGAGGTAATACGACAGCCATACGCCCATTACCGTTAAGTGAAGCAAACATATGCTGCACCCAAGCAAAATCACCATTTGTTTTAGGCGCAAGACCGTATTGCTTTCGCCCATAGGGATCGTTCGACCACAGATCGTATCCCCATTCTTTCAAGCTAAATGGTGGGTTGGCAACAACGCAGTCGAAAGTTTCTAAACGATCGCTTTGCAAAAACTTAGGTTCACGTAGCGTATCCCCGCGAACAATATCGAAATCCTCCTGACCGTGCAGGAACAGGTTCATTCGCGCGATGGCTTCGGTGGTCAGGTTTTTTTCCTGACCTTTGATTTTTAGCAGACGCGGATCTCCACCGTTTTCTTTTACATGGTGAATAGTTTCGAGCAACATACCACCAGTACCACAGGCGGGATCGTAGACACTCTCACCAGCTTTTGGATCAAGAATGTTAACCATCAAGCGAACAATAGTACGTGGGGTGTAGAACTCACCGGCTTTCTTATTAGCTTTGTCTGCAAAACGTTTGATCAGATACTCGTATGCGCGCCCCATATCATCGTCACGGACACTTGAAACGCCAAGGTTCACCTTATTGAAGTGATTGAGTAACGTAGCCAGTAACTCATCAGAAAGGCGTTCTTTATTGGTCCAGCTGGCATCGCCAAAAATGCCATGCAGTTTAGGATTTGCCAGTTCTATTCCACGGAAGGAGTCTTTCAATGCCTGGCCGATGTCTTTGGTTTCAGCGAATACATCACGCCAGTGACAATTCTCTGGTATCTGAATACGGTGAAACATCTTCCCCTTGGCAAGCTCTGCATCCCCAACGCTCTCCATCGCATCGGCAAATTCTTCGTCATATACATCACAAACGCGCTTGAAAAACAGGATAGGGAAAATGTACGTTTTGTAATCTGACGCATCAATAGGCCCAGTGATGATATGGGCTGCATGCCAAAGATGGGCCTCGAGATCTTTTAGGTTAATCAGTGTCATTGTTTTCTCTTTTCGATTCTGCGACGCCGGAGCCTTGTACAACAAAACATCTATGCTGTAGTTGAAAAGCAAACTTTTACTTCAGCCTTCGTCGTTAGACTTTTGGAAGCATAGTGTTATGGAGTTAACATCTCAGCCGGTAGGCTAGTATCGTAAGAATTATTACGCCTATAAACCAGCCTTTTTAACATCAGGCGTGATTAGTGTCGTTATGCATGATTATAATTATAACTTCATCATGACAGCGCCAGCATCGTGATTGGGAATAGCGTTTTTCAAGAATTTCAGAAACAAAAAAAGCCGCCCTTAAGCGACTTTGATTTGCATCTTTTGGTGCCGAAGGCCGGACTCGAACCGGCACGTATTTCTACGGTTGATTTTGAATCAACTGCGTCTACCGATTTCGCCACTTCGGCACTGAAGGGGATGCGGAAACGTTGTGGATTATACCTGTCGCGCGCCGCCATGCAAGCGACGACGCGCGAAACCCGCGCTAAGTGCCCAAAAAACCAGCGCCCTTCGTCACTCCAGCTCAGATACCGCAAGCCGAATCACCCCTGCCGCCTTCTGCTCCGGCAGCGCCAGCACCTTGGCCCACATCTCCTGCACCATATCGCAGGAGAGCTTCTCTTTGCCCACCGCCTTCTCCGGCATCTGCAGCAGCTGGATGTCCTCGCCGTACTGATCGGCAAGTTGCTTCATAATCGGTCGGACATCCTCGACAGCCGCCTCGCGTTCGGCAGGCGTCACGGTGTGGCGGTTTTTGCCGTAGGCCGCGCGCATCATGTCCGCATCGGCCTGCATGCGCCGCGCCATCAGGTCTTTATCCAGCATGCGCATCGGGTTGATGCCGCCCTTCACCATCGGGTAGAGGAAGCGGAAGCAGGCGTCGTCGCTCACCTTCTGGATGGCGGCGGTCTGCTCCATATTGATGGTCATGTAGTTCACCACGTTGGCGTCCGGGGCGTTCTGCAGGCGCGTCATCTGCAGATGCAGGATCTGCGGCTGGATGGTGTCGATAATCTGCTGCTCCGGCTCGCCCGCTTTTTGCAGGGCGGCCATCTGGTCGAGGATGCGCTGATGCAGCGCGGGCTCCTGCTCCTTAATCACCTGCCAGGCGGGCATCGCGTTGAGGGCGTTATCCATCTGCCTTTCCGGGGCGCGCTGCCTGTCGAAAAACACCCAGAACGCCACGGCGGCAGCCGCAATGACGACAATCACAATACGGGTCCACTTTTTATTCATCTCGCATCCTTATCCTTGAGTTATGCCGGTTTACACCGGCACGCCGCTGTGGAAGCGAAACTCGTGGTCCGGTGTCGAGATAAGTGTGGCTTCAATTTCGCCAAAAAGCTGTATGCGGGGTGAGATATCGTCGTCGCTCACCTGCTGAGCCAGCGTCAGGTAGTCCTGATAGTGGCGCGCTTCCGAGCGCAGCAACGAGAGATAGAACTTCTGCAGGTCGTCGTCGAGAAACGGGGCCAGCGCGGCGAAGCGTTCGCAGGAGCGGGCTTCGATGTAGGCGCCGCAAATGAGCTTGTCGATAAGCGTCAGCGGCTCGTGGGTGCGCACTTCCTTCAGCATCCCTTTGGCATAGCGGCTGGCGGTGATTTTGACGTACGGAATGTCGCGGACCAGCATCGCCTCGCGCACCTGCCAGAAGTGGTGCAGCTCCTCTTTAATCAGCAGCACCATGCTGTCGATGAGCGCCTGTCCCCACGGGTCGTCGGTTTTGGGCATCACGCTTTTGCCAATCTGCCTGTGCAGGGCGATGAAGTCCGGCTCCGGGCCGTCGCGGAAGGTGAACTGTTCGTAGGGCTTGAGCCAGTCGAGCAGCGCATCGGCACCGCTTTCGTCGGCGACGTATTTACGCACGAGTAATAGCGCAGTCTGGGCGGCCTTGAGCTCGCACACCATGTGGTCGGTGAGCAGCAACGGCAGGTTCGCCGGGTCGCGGGCTTTATCAATCCATGCTTGCGGGGTCGGGCACTGGAGGAAGTTGAGTACGGGGGCGAGTATCTGCGGGTAATCCATGGTTCTGCCTTGAAAAAGCGGTGGCGCGTGCCACCGCCTGAAACGCTTAGTGACGCACGCCGTCGTCGTCTTCGTCGACGTAATCTTCGTCGTCGCCTTCTTCGCCGTCTTCACCGTTCGGATCTTCGAAGTAGGTTCCCCAGCCGTCGTATTCCACTTCAAACTTCTCGGCCAGGTTCATCAGCTGTTCTACCTGCGCGTCAATCAGCTCCGCCTTCAGCGCGCCTTCGCTCAGGATGTCGCAGCAGATGACGGTGTCGCCCTCTTCCACTTCCAGCTCTTCCGGCTCGGTCACTTCGTAACCCAGCTTGAAGGCTTCTACGGCCATTTTTTCCAGCGCTTCAAAGTCGTCCGCAGAGAAATGGTGTTCGATGGTGTACAGCGCGTCCGGATCGCTACCGTCTTCCAGCAGTTCTTCAATAATCAGACGCGTCTCTTCGCGTTGCTCTTCCAGTAATTCCGGGTTTGCCATGGGTCAATCCTCTTTAAAGTGCGGCAGATACTTCTATTTTCACACACGGACGGGTTTGCCTCCACCTTTGTTGGAAAGATTTGTGAAACGGGGTTGCAAATGAATAATTACACATATAAAGTGAATTTTAATTCAATAATTGGCGTTCGCCATGCGAGGATAAAATGTCTGATCTGTACAAGAAACACTTTCTGAAATTGCTCGACTTTACCCCTGCACAGTTCACTTCTCTGCTGACTCTTGCCGCACAGCTCAAAGCCGATAAAAAAAATGGCAAGGAAGTACAAAAGCTTACTGGCAAAAACATCGCGCTCATCTTCGAAAAAGACTCAACCCGTACACGTTGCTCTTTCGAAGTTGCCGCATTTGATCAGGGCGCGCGCGTTACCTATTTAGGGCCGAGCGGCAGCCAGATTGGGCATAAAGAGTCAATTAAGGATACCGCACGCGTGCTCGGGCGGATGTACGATGGCATTCAGTATCGCGGCCACGGCCAGGAAGTGGTCGAAACGCTGGCGCAGTACGCGGGCGTGCCGGTGTGGAACGGGCTGACCAACGAGTTCCACCCGACGCAGCTGCTGGCGGATCTGCTGACCATGCAGGAGCACCTGCCGGGCAAGGCGTTTAACGAGATGACGCTGGTCTACGCGGGCGACGCGCGCAACAACATGGGCAACTCGATGCTGGAAGCGGCGGCGCTGACCGGGCTGGATCTACGCCTGGTGGCCCCGAAAGCCTGCTGGCCGGAAGAGAGCCTGGTGGCGGAGTGCAGTGCGCTAGCGGAAAAGCACGGCGGGAAAATCACCCTGACGGAAGACGTGGCGGCGGGCGTGAAAGGCGCGGACTTTATCTATACCGACGTCTGGGTGTCGATGGGCGAAGCCAAGGAGAAGTGGGCGGAGCGGATAGCGCTGCTGCGCGGGTATCAGGTGAACGCGCAGATGATGGCGCTCACCGGCAACCCGAACGTGAAGTTCCTGCACTGTCTGCCGGCGTTCCATGACGACCAGACTACGCTCGGCAAGCAGATGGCGAAGGAGTTCGATCTGCACGGCGGGATGGAAGTGACGGACGAGGTGTTTGAGTCGGCGGCGAGCATCGTCTTCGACCAGGCGGAAAACCGGATGCATACGATTAAGGCGGTGATGGTGGCGACGCTTGGGGAGTGATTGACTCCTCTGCGGTCTGGTGCCCTCACCCCGGCCCTCTCCCACGGGGAGAGGGAGAACACCCAGCCCGTAGGCCCGTGCGAGCGCAGCGCCGCCGGGCGAATCAGGCGACGATGCGGCCTGATGCCCTCACCCTGTCCCTCTCCCACAGGGAGAGGGAGAAAACACAACCCGTAGGCCCGTGCAAGCGCAGCGCCGCCGGGCGAATCAGGCGGCGATGCGGCCTGATGCCCTCACCCCGTCCCTCTCCCACAGGGAGAGGGAGAACACCCAGCCCGTAGGCCCGTGCAAGCGCAGCGCCGCCGGGCGAATCAGGCGACGATGCGGCCTGATGCCCTCACCCCGTCCCTCTCCCACAGGGAGAGGGAGAAAACACAACCCGTAGGCCCGTGCAAGCGTAGCGCCGCCGGGCGAATCAGGCAACGATGCGGCCTTATGCCCTCACCCCTGCCCTCTCCCACGGGGAGAGGGAGCAAACCGGCGCCATTTCATTGATTTTTCACCCCGAAAAAGGTACGTTTTCGCCTTCATTCCAGCGTGGACATGCCAGCATTATGCCGATTATTCAGTCTGTTGAACGTGCGTTGCAGATCCTCGACCTGTTCAACGAGCAGGCCACCGAGCTTAAGATCACCGACATCAGCAAACTGATGGGGCTGAGCAAGAGTACCCTCCACTCGCTGCTGAAAACCCTCCAGCTTCACGGCTATATCGATCAGAACCCGGAGAACGGCAAATATCGCCTCGGCATGAAGCTGGTTGAGCGCGGTCATTTCGTCGTGGGCTCCATCGATATTCGCCAGAAGGCGAAAGGCTGGCTGACGGAGCTGTCCCAGCGGACCGGGCAGACCACCCATCTGGGGATCCTGGACGGTCGTGAAGGGGTCTATATCGAGAAGATTGAAGGCAAGCTGGCCGCCATAGCCTATTCGCGCATCGGCCGCCGCCTGCCGGTTCACGCCACCGCCATCGGCAAGGTGTTGATTGCCTGGCTGGGCGAGGCCGAGCTGAACACCCTGCTGGAGGGCTATCAGTACACCACCTTTACCCCTTCCACCCTCGCCTCTCGCGAAGCATTAATGGCCGCTCTGGCGCAGACCCGCGAGCAGGGCTATGCCCTGGACAGCGAAGAGAACGAGCAGGGCGTGCGCTGCGTGGCGGTGCCGGTGTGGAACCACGAATCCCGCGTGATTGCCGCCCTGAGCCTGTCGACCTTGACCTCGCGCGTGGACGACGCCGAGCTGGCTAATTTCCGCGAGCAGCTTCAGCAGGCCGGGCTCGCGCTCTCACGCGCACTGGGCTATGCCGGCTCGTAGGTGAAGTAGTCGAAGTCCGCGTGGCAGCCGTCGCCGCTGATGTCCTCGCAGTGCAGTCCCACAAACGCACCGGTAAAGAAGCCGCGCCCGCCGATGTAGTCGTCCGACAATTTCCACGCCTCATACGTGGTCGGCACGGTATGCCATGTTTCGCCGTCGAACGAGTAGCTGTAGCGGTAGACCAGTTTATCCACGTCCACCCTTAGCCAGACGCTCTCGGCCTGTTCCGGCACCGGAATCGGCTGCTCGTGCAGCGGCCATGACGGCACGTTGTGGTCGAGTTGGATCACCTTGATGGTTCTCCCCTGCCCCTCATCGTAGTCCACAAAGCAGTAGCTCCAGTTTTTGCTGTTGTAGTAGCAGGTCAGCCCCGCGCTCTGCTGGAAGTGGACCGGCGAGAACTGCATCCGCGTCTCGGCCCGGAAGGTGAAATGCTGCCAGCGGCGCGCCACGGTCGACTGGGTGAATGTCGAGTTGAGCGAGTCGTTGCCGTAGAGCCGTAAGTAACCCGGGCGGGCGGTAAGCGAGCCGAGGGTATCGTCGAACGGAATGCGCAGGGTCTGCAGTTCCGGGTCGAGCGAACTGGCGTCGAAATCGTCCCGCCAGATGCCCGGAACGGCTGCAGGCTGCTCCGCCATCTGCGGGCCTTTCACGGTCAGTTGCGCGTGCCTGCCGCCTTCCACGTAAGGCCAGCCGTCGCGCCATTCAATGCGGGCGATGCCGGTCTCGCGCCCCAGCGGGCAGTATCCGCGCCCGCCGGAGGCCAGCAGCGGCACGCCGGGCAGGCGCAGCGGGCGGCTGGTAAGGTAGGCCATGTACCACTCCCCAGTGTGGGTCTGCAGCAGCGAGCCGTGGCCGCTCTTTTGCAGCGGGTTCTCCGGCAGGTGCCAGCTGGTCATCATCGTCACGTCCGGGTGCAGCTCGTACGGCCCGTCGATATTTTTTGAACGCAGCACCACGACGGCGTGCTCGTAGCTGGTGCCGCCCTCGGCCACCATCAGGTAGTACCATCCCGCGTGGCGATAAAGATGCGCCCCTTCGGTGTAGCAGAGCGGCGTGCCGGTAAACAGCGTTTTGCGCTCGGGCGAGAGCGTGCCAGTCTGCGAATCAAACTCCTGCATCACGATGGTGTTGTGCGGGTTGCTGTGGTGGCACGGCCCCCACGGGCGGTAGAGGTAGTATTTGCGGCCATCGTCGTCGTGGAACAGGGAGGGATCGAACCCGCCGTTGCCCATCGGGATCGGCTCGCTCCACGGCCCCTCGATGGACGGCGCGGTGACGAGAAAATTGCGGCCGTTTTTCCACGGCGAGTCGACAATCTTCACGTCGGTGTAGAGCAGCCAGAACCTCCCGTCGGCGTAGCTCAGGCACGGTGCCCAGATGCCGCCGGAGTCCGGGTTGCCCTTCATGTCCAGCATCGACACGCGGTCCAGCGGGGTGCTGACCAGCGACCAGTTTTTCAGATCGCGGGAGTGGTAGATGCGCACGCCCGGGAACCACTCGAAGGTCGAGGTGGCGATGTAGTAGTCCTCGCCCTGACGGCACAGGGACGGGTCCGGGTTGAAGCCGGTGAGTATCGGGTTAGTAATTTCCATGTTGCCTCCGGTTAATGGGATGCGGCTGTCGCAGCGTCGGGAACGGCCTCGCCCTGCGACGCGCGGTGCTTGATCAGCTGCTGGCTGATGGCCTCCACGCGGGCGTCGGTGAGCTTGTAGAACGACAGCATGATGAACATGCCCGCGTAGAGCACCACCGGCACCACGCAGAACAGAATTTTGATGGTGGTCAGCACCTCGACCGGCTGCACGCTGCTGCTGGCGGAGTAGTTCACGTACGCCAGGATCCAGCCCACCACCGCCCCGCCAATCGCCAGGCCAATCTTCAGGCTGAACAGGTAGGTGGAGAACACCAGCCCGTCGAGGCGGCGACCGCTGCGGCTCTCCTCGTAATCCACCACGTCAGAGGCCATCAGCCACTGCAGCGGCGTGGTGGTGTTAAAGACGAACAGGAACAGAATGTTGAGGGCAAAAATCAGCGCGATGTGCTCCGCCGGGGTGACGAAAATCAGCAGGCTAATCAGCGAGTAAGCGACGATGATCCACTTGAAGGCGGTAACGCGGTCGAAGCGGCCCAGCAGGCGGGAGGAGCAGAGCGAGCCGAACATGGTGGCGAGGCTGCCGTAGAGTAAAAATTGCGTCGCCATCTCCGGGTGATCCATCACGTATTTCACGAAGTAGAGCGTCGCCCCGCCGCGCACCACGTTGGAACAAGTCGCCATCATCTTGAACGCGCACATGATCCGCCACTGGCTGTTGCCCAGCAGCAGCTTAAGATCTTTCGCCACCGACGAGCCAGGCTGCACTTCAAAGGTGTAGCGCTCTTTGGTGGTAAAGAAGCAGACGTAGAGCAGCACCACGCCGCTCAGCCCCAGCACGCACATGGCGCCGAAATAACCCACCTGCTCGTTGCCTTTGCCAATGATGCTGACCAGCGGCAGCGCGATGCCGCTGATGGCGAGCGACCCCGCCGCCGCCAGGAAGAAGCGCCAGGACTGCAGGGCGTGACGCTCTTTCGGGTCGGCAGTAATGACGCCCGGCATGGCGCAGTACGGGACGTTAACGAAGGTGTAGACCAGAGTCAGCAGAATATAGGTCACGCAGGCGTAGATGATTTTGCCCTGCGCGGAGAAGTCCGGCGTGTAGAAGGTCAGCATGCAGACGATGCCGAACGGGATGGCGCCCCACAGCAGGAACGGGCGAAACTGGCCATGCCGCGTGCGGGTGCGGTCTACCAGCAGCCCCATCAGCGGGTCGGTCACGGCGTCGAGCACGCGGGAGACTAAAAACAGCGTCCCCATTATGCCCGCGGAGAGGCCGAAGACGTCGGTGTAGAAATAGGCCAGCAGGAACATCGTGGCCTGCCAGACGAAGCCGCAGGCGGTGTAGAAATAGGCCAGCAGGAACATCGTGGCCTGCCAGACGAAGCCGCAGGCGGTGTCACCCAGCCCGTAGCCAATTTTGTCTTTCATGGTTAATTGCGTCATCAGAATTACACCCTTATGTAGTGTGCTGAATTACAACATCGTGTTAATGGAGTGTAATGAGCTGTTCAATTAACCAGCAATGGTCATATCTTATTTCTGAATTACGTTATTTCGCTTTTGTGACGTCAACGATATATCGCAACTTATTGTTTAAATTAATAAATTGCAGACACGTAAAAACCGCCCGCGGACTATTTTCCGCAGACGATTTTCTCTCACAAAATAATTAAATACCGAGCGCTTTTTTACCGGCGTTAATTACCTCAATGATTTTATCGGTGTCATAAATACAGCCTTTCCAGGTGCCGCCGCTCACGGACTGTAATGCCGCCCACAGCCGGGTATCGTCCGGCAAAAAGTCGTGAGCGTGCAGGTCCGGATGCGTCTGCCGCCGTGCCAGCTCGCGCGCGCCCTCTTCCGGCGTCAGCGGGTTGTCCGCAGTACCGATAAAGTTTACGCTGCCTGTTAATGTCAGGCGGTCCACCGCAATCTCAATGATGTCGTTATCGCGCAGCTTGCCTATCGGCCCGCCCGCCAGCGCCTCCGGCGACACGTGGCCGAAACAGGCGCCCGTCGACACGCCCGAGAAGCGCGCATCGGTGATTAACGACACCGTTTTGCCCCACGAGATGTGTTTGAGCGCGGAGGTGAGCTGGTAGGTCTCCTCCATGCCGGTGCCGGACGGTCCACCGCCGATCACCACCATGATATCGCCCTGCTCAATCTCTTCCCGCTTGATGGCCCTGATCGCCTGCGCCTCCGAGACAAACACCCGCACCCGGCCGGTGTGGCGGTAAACGCCATCTTCACCGACGACCGACGGGTCGATCGCCGTGGCCTTGATCACCGATCCTTCCGGCGCAATGTTGCCCGTCGGGAAGCAGACCGTCGAGGTCAGCCCTTTCGCTTTTGCTTTTTCCGGCGGCAGGATCACGTCATCCGGCTCCACGCCGTCCTGCTCGCGCAGGCACTGGCGGAAGCGCGCCCGGCGCTCCGAGCTCTGCCACCAGTCGAGGTTCTCGCCCACCGTCTGGCCGGTGACGGTCATGGCATCCAGGTGCAGCAGGCCGAGATCGCGCAGGTGGAGCATGACTTCCGGCACGCCGCCCGCGAGGAACGCACGCACGGTCGGGTGATAGTCCGGGCCGTTGGGCAGCACGCTCACCAGGCGCGGCACCCTGCGGTTGACGCGCGTCCAGTGTTCAACGTCCGGGATCGTGCAGCCCGCCGCGTATGCAATGGCCGGAATGTGCAGCAGTAAATTGGTGGAGCCGCCGAACGCCGCGTGGATCACCATCGCGTTTTCGATGGCTTTATCGGTGAGGATATCGCGCGTGGTAATGCCGCGGTTATCCAGCTCGCTCACCGCCCGCGCCGACTGGCGGGCGATCTCCAGCCACACCGCCTGTCCGGACGGGGCCAGCGCGGAGTGCGGCAGCGCCAGACCCAGCGCTTCGGCGACCACCTGCGAGGTGCCCGCCGTACCGAGGAACTGACACCCGCCGCCCGGCGACGCGCAGGCGCGACAGCCCAGCTCGGCGGCCTCCTGCAGGGAGAGTTCATGGTTGGCGAAGCGCGCGCCGATGGTCTGCACCTTGCCCGCATCTTCCCCCACGGTCGGCGGCAGCGTCGCTCCGCCTGGCACCAGAATGGTCGGCAGGTCGTGCATCGCGGCCAGCGCAATCATGGTGGCGGGCAGCCCTTTATCGCAGGTTGCCACGCCGATCACCGCCCGCCGCGTCGGAAGAGAGCGGATAAGACGACGAAACACGATCGCCGCGTCGTTACGATACGGCAGGGAGTCGAACATGCCGTGCGTGCCCTGCGAGCGCCCGTCACACGGATCGCTGACGAAGGCCGCGAACGGGATCCCCCCGTTGCGTGTGATCTCCTTCGCTGCCGCCTGCATCTGCATGCCGATTTCCCAGTGGCCGGTGTGGTAGCCCAGCGCAACCGGGCGTCCGTCTCCGGCGCGGATGCCGCCCTGAGTACCGATAATCAGCACCTCTTTGCCGGTCAGCTTGTTGGCGTCCCAGCCCATCCCGGCGTTCTGCGTCATGCCGAACAGGTTGCCGCTGGGGGATTCCATCAGCATCTGCGGAGTCAGCGGCAGCGCGCCCTGCGGCCCCGCCGCGTGGGTGATCACCGCATAAAACGCGTCGTCCTGTGGGGTGAAAATTTTCTCAATGGTCATCGTTATCGTCCGGCTCAGCAGAGCTTGAGCTGTTGTAGCAGGGCTTTCAGCTGCGCCTTACGCGGCTCGTCCAGCGGCGAGGCTGGTGGCAGGACGTGCGTAGAAATTGGACGACCGCAGAGCACGATCGCCTCTTTAATCACGTTCACAAACGGCGTATCCAGCTGATACATCTGCGGGATTTGCAGCAGGGTCTGATGATACTCAGCCGCTTTCGCCACGTCTTTATCCCGCCAGGCTTTCAGAAGATTTACCGACACCTGCGGAGCAAAGTTACCGCTGGCCGAGATCGCCCCGTCACCGCCGAGCAGCAGGGTATTAAACAGATGATCGTCGTAGCCGCAGAGCACGGTGAAGTGGGGATGGGCCGCTTTAACGGTGTGGATCATGCTGCGCAGGTGGGCGACGGAGTCGATGGTGTCTTTGATGCCGACGATGTTACTGCGCGAGTCGGCGAGGGTTTTCACCAGCGCCGGGGTCAGATCCTGCCCGGTCAGCGCCGGGAAGTTATAGAGCATCACCGGCAGCGTGACGCTGTCCGCCACCTGCTCGAAGTAGCGGATCAGGTTCGCTTCCGACACTTTCCAGTAGTAGGGGTTGATCACCACGATGCCGTCCGCGCCCGCCTGCTGGGCGTGCTGGCTCAGTTCAATGGTTTCCCGGGCGTTGGTGCCGCCGGTGCCGATCAGGACCGGCACACGACGATCGACATGATCGATCGCAAACCGGGCAATGGATTTACGCTCTTCGGCGCTGAGCTGGGAGAACTCACCGCCGCTGCCCAGGAAGAACAGGCCGTCGACGCCTGCCGCGATCAGATCGTCGATCAGCGCGACGGTGCCCGGCTTATCAAGCTGGGCATCGGCGGTAAAGATGGTGGAGACAGGGGGAATGATACCCGTGAACAACGCGGACTGCGGCATATGATCTCCTTGCTGAATCATTTTGTTCTACATTATAGAACAGTGTTCATTAATTTAACGATCATACTATGACGGAGAAAAAGCACAGGTAAATGGGAGATGAGGAGGGAGTGCGGGAAGTTTAAGCTGGATCACATATTAGAGGGTGCGGTCTGGTGCCCTCACCCTACCCCTCTCCCACGGGGAGAGGGAACTTTTACACCCTCTCCCCTTGGGAGAGGGCCGGGGTGAGGGGTTACTCTACCTGCATCTTCACCACAACCTTACGCACCTGCGCCGGCGCCCCCACCGCGCACAGCGGCTTATGCACTTCGCCCGGGTAAAACACCACGAAATCTCCTTCGCTCAGCACCACGGTTTTCTCCTGCTCGCCTTCCGGCAGGAACGCGATGTCTTTGTCCGCCAGCCAGTCGGTGTCCGGCGTGCCGTGCGGCAGGGTGCTGAAGGTCATCCCTTCCTGCCCCTTCAGCACAATCTGAATATCCAGGTAGCGTGCATGGTATTCAGCGCGACGCTCGGCGAACGGCTGGGTCATGTCCTCCGATACCAGATAAAACAGGCTGTTGCCGCTGATGTCGTGCTTGCCGGTCGGCGTCGCGTCGGTGACGTGGGTCTTAACGTGCTCAATGGCCTGGCGCAGCTCTTCTGGTAGCCAGGACTGGAGATGATGAATATTGCCAATAATCATGATACAACCCTCAAATTAAAACATTGTTTCATTTTAATCTTTTATACGAGAATCGCCTCTCCCATACCAGCCCTTTTTAGACAAGATTTGCGCCAGCGCATGTTTATCGGAAAATGTGTTAATTCACTGTTAATTACATAAAGGCATTTATGCAGTCGTTATGCATAACCTCATTTCCTAAGCTTTACGCAACTTATCTAACTCGCTGAATTTAAAACGTAACTCACAAAACCTGTTGTTGCATCACACTTTATCACTTCGGTTATTTCCTTTAAAAATCCATAATTATTTATCGATTTCTCTTAAGTGAAAAATAGTTAACTGTCATTATTGCATAGCTATTCTCGAGGCAAAATTTTATTCATTGAAATCAACAGCATAACTAAATATTTCAAAGCATGTAATTCTACAAAACAATAACAACCTCAAATATTGCCACCCGTTCCTGCTTAGCTATTCATCCCGTAATAATATGAAATTAATCATTATCTGATACGAATCATGCAATTGAAAATAAACTGCTCAATATCGGTTTTCGCGTGAGCAGCGTCACAATAACCATTATTTAAGCGCCTACTATGAATCACGAAATCAATTGAGCTTAGCCGCCATGAAATTAAACGCATCACATGGCGCATGCCCTTTTTATTCTGAAAAAAAGTTAAAGGAATAATTATGGAAAAGCATTACGTCGGTTCTGAAATTGGTCAATTGCGTAGCGTTATGCTGCACCGTCCTAATTTAAGTCTTAAACGTTTAACGCCATCGAATTGTCAGGAGTTGTTATTTGATGACGTGCTCTCGGTTGAGCGGGCGGGAGAGGAGCATGATATCTTCGCAAACACGCTGCGCGAGCAGGGTGTGGAAGTCCTGCTATTGACCGACCTTCTTACGCAAACGCTTGATATTGCCGAAGCAAAAGCCTGGCTTCTTGAAACACAAATCTCCGACTACCGCCTCGGCCCAGCCTTTGCCGGCGACGTCCGCGGCTGGCTGGCGGATATGCCGCACCGCGAACTGGCGCGCCGATTAAGCGGCGGATTAACCTACGGCGAAATTCCGGCGGCTATTAAAAATATGGTGGTCGATACCCACACGGCGAATGATTTTATTATGAAACCGCTGCCGAACCACTTATTTACCCGCGATACCTCCTGCTGGATTTATAACGGCGTGTCCATTAATCCGATGGCGAAACCGGCCCGTCAGCGCGAAACCAATAATCTGCGCGCAATATATCGCTGGCACCCCGCATTTGCCGATGGCGAGTTTATTAAGTATTTCGGCGACGAGAATATTAATTACGACCACGCCACCCTGGAAGGCGGCGACGTATTAGTGATTGGCCGCGGGGCGGTATTGATCGGCATGTCAGAGCGCACGACGCCGCAGGGCGTGGAGTTCCTCGCCAATAGCCTGTTTAAACATCGCCAGGCCGAACGCGTGATCGCCGTTGAGCTGCCAAAACATCGCTCCTGCATGCACCTCGACACCGTGATGACCCACATCGACGTGGACACTTTCTCCGTTTACCCGGAAGTGGTGCGCAAGGACGCCCAGTGCTGGACGCTCACCCCGGACGGACGCGGCGGCCTGCTGCGTACCCAGGAAACCGACCTGCTGCATGCCATCGAGAAAGCCCTCGGCATTAACCAGGTGCGCCTGATCACCACCGGCGGCGATGCCTTTGAAGCCGAACGCGAGCAGTGGAACGACGCTAACAACGTCCTGACCATCCGCCCGGGCGTGGTGATCGGCTACGAGCGCAACGTCTGGACCAACGAGAAGTACGACAAAGCGGGCATCACCGTGCTGCCGATCCCGGGCGACGAGCTGGGACGCGGTCGCGGCGGCGCGCGCTGCATGAGTTGCCCACTGGAACGCGACGGAATTTAAAGGAGCCATCATGGAACGAAAACCCACTCTGGTTGTGGCCCTTGGCGGCAACGCGCTGCTCAAGCGCGGCGAACCGCTTGAAGCGGACATCCAGCGCCAGAACATCGAGCAGGCCGCCCGCACCATCGCAGGCTTAACGGAGCAATGGCGCGTGGTGCTGGTGCACGGCAACGGCCCGCAGGTCGGGCTGCTGGCGCTGCAAAACAGCGCCTACGACAAAGTCACTCCCTACCCGCTGGACGTTCTTGGTGCAGAAAGCCAGGGAATGATCGGCTACATGCTCCAGCAGGCGCTGAAAAACAATCTGCCCCAGCGCGAGGTCAGCGTCCTGCTCACGCAGGTGGAAGTGGACGCCGCCGACCCGGCGTTCAGCAACCCGACCAAGTACATCGGCCCGGTCTACAGCGAAGCCCAGGCGAAAGCGCTGGCCGCGGAAAAAGGCTGGGTGTTCAAAGTCGACGGGGCCTATTTCCGCCGCGTGGTGCCCTCTCCGCAGCCGAAGCGCATCGTGGAGAGCGACGCCATTACGGCGCTTATTCAGCGCGACCACCTGGTCATCTGCAACGGCGGCGGCGGCGTGCCAGTGGTGGAAAACGCCAACGGTTATCGCGGCATTGAGGCGGTGATCGACAAAGACCTCTCCGCCGCTCTGCTGGCGCGGCAGATCGAGGCCGATGCCCTGCTGATCCTCACCGATGCCGACGCGGTGTACCTCGACTGGGGCAAACCGACCCAGCGCCCGCTGGCGCAGGTCACGCCGGAACTGCTCAGAGGCATGCAGTTCGACGCCGGATCGATGGGGCCAAAAGTGGCCGCCTGCCGCGAGTTTGTTGAAGCCTGCAACGGCATTGCCGGGATCGGCGCGCTGGCCGACGGCGCGGAGATCCTGGCGGGCGAGAAAGGCACGTTGATTCGTAACTGAGCACCCATTTCCCCTCACCCTAACCCTCTCCCCAAAGGGGAGAGGGGACGATTACACCCTCTCCCCTTTGGGGAGAGGGCTGGGGTGAGGGGTAAGGTCTTAGACATTAATTTTAAAAAGGATTTACTCATGACCATCAACCTGAAAAACCGCAACTTCCTGAAACTGCTGGACTACACCCCGGCGGAGATCCAGTACCTGATCGACCTCGCCATCGAGCTGAAGGCGGCCAAAAAAGCCGGGCGCGAAAAGCAAACCCTGGTCGGGAAAAACATCGCCCTGATCTTTGAAAAAACCTCCACCCGCACCCGCTGCGCCTTTGAAGTGGGCGCGTTCGACCAGGGCGCGCAGGTCACCTACCTCGGCCCAAGCGGCTCGCAGATTGGCCACAAAGAGTCGATGAAGGACACCGCGCGCGTGCTGGGCCGCATGTATGACGGCATCGAGTACCGCGGCTACGGCCAGGCCATCGTTGAGGAGCTGGGCGAATACGCGGGAGTGCCGGTGTGGAACGGCCTGACCGACGAGTTCCACCCGACGCAAATCCTTGCCGACCTGATGACTATGCTGGAGCACTCTCCGGGCAAAACCCTGCCGGAGCTGAGCTTTGCTTATCTCGGCGACGCGCGCAACAACATGGGTAATTCGCTGATGGTCGGCGCGGCCAAAATGGGGATGGATATCCGCCTTGTGGCGCCGAAATCCTTCTGGCCGGAGGCCGGGCTGGTTGAGCAGTGCCGCGCCATCGCCAAAGAGACCGGCGCGCGCATCACCCTCACCGACGATGTGGGAGAAGGCGTGCAGGGCACCGATTTCCTCTACACCGACGTGTGGGTTTCCATGGGCGAGCCGAAGGAGGCGTGGGCCGAGCGCGTTAGCCTGATGAAGCCGTATCAGATTAATGCGGACGTGATGAAAGCCACCGGTAATCCGAACGTCAAGTTCATGCACTGCCTGCCGGCGTTCCACAACGAACATACCAAAGTGGGCCGCGAAATCGAGATGGCGTACGGCCTGAAGGGGCTGGAGGTGACGGAAGAGGTCTTTGAATCCCCGAACTCCATCGTCTTCGACGAAGCAGAGAACCGCATGCACACCATTAAAGCGGTCATGGTGGCGACACTCGGCGACTAATCACCGCCCGGCGCGCCGCGGGGTGCGCCGGGTTCAGGAGAACATCATGGGCAAGTTCAAATTTCCCTCCGCTTATACCATTCTCTTTTTTCTGATTGCCGTGGTTGCCGTGCTGACGTGGATTGTTCCGGCCGGGCAGTACCATATGGCGATGAACGAGGCGCTCGGCAAAGAAGTGCCGGTTGCTGGCACTTACGCGCACGTGGCAGCGCACCCGCAGGGGCTCGTCTCCGTGCTGATGGCGCCGATTGCCGGGCTGTACGATCCGGAGTCCGGCCAGGCCGGGGCGATCGACGTGGCGCTGTTTATTCTGATCATCGGGGGGTTCCTCGGGATCGTCACTAAAACCGGGGCGATAGACGCCGGGATCGAGCGCGTCACCACCCGACTGCGCGGCCGCGAAGAGTGGATGATCCCGATCCTGATGGCGCTGTTTGCCGCCGGCGGCACGATTTACGGCATGGCCGAAGAGTCGCTACCCTTCTATACCTTACTGGTGCCGGTGATGCTGGCAGCGCGGTTCGATCCGGTGGTTGCGGCCTCTACCGTGCTGCTCGGCGCGGGGATCGGCACGCTCGGATCCACCATCAACCCGTTCGCCACGGTGATCGCCGCCAACGCCGCCGGGATCCCCTTCACCAACGGCATCATGCTACGCATCGCGCTGCTGGTGATCGGCTGGATCATCTGCGTGGCGTGGGTAATGCGCTACGCCCGCAAGGTGCGCAAGGATCCGTCGCTGTCGATCGTGGCGGATAAGCAGGAAGAAAATCTTGCCCACTTTCTCGGTAACAAGGGCGAGCAGTCGCTGGAATTTACCCCGGTGCGCAAACTCATCCTGGTGATCTTCGCCCTCGCCTTCGCGGTGATGATCTACGGCGTGGCGGTGCTGGGCTGGTGGATGGCGGAGATTTCGGCGGTGTTCCTCGCCAGTGCCATTATTGTCGGGCTGATCGCCCGCATGAGCGAAGAGGAACTGACCTCAACCTTTATCAACGGCGCGCGAGATTTGCTGGGCGTCGCGCTGATAATCGGCATCGCGCGCGGTATCGTAGTGATCATGGATAAGGGCATGATTACCCACACCATTTTGCACAGCGCCGAGGGAATGGTCACCGGATTGTCGACGGTGGCGTTCATCAACGTGATGTACTGGCTGGAAGTGGTGCTGTCGTTTCTTGTGCCTTCTTCGTCCGGCCTGGCCGTTCTGACGATGCCGATCATGGCGCCCCTTGCCGATTTCGCTAACGTCAACCGCGACCTGGTGGTTACGGCTTACCAGTCGGCGTCCGGCATCGTCAACCTGATCACTCCCACCTCTGCCGTCGTGATGGGCGGGCTGGCTATCGCCCGCGTGCCCTACGTGCGTTATCTGAAATGGGTCGCGCCGCTGCTGGGGATTTTAACGGTGGTGATTATGGTGGCGTTAAGCCTGGGCGCTTTGTTGTGATTTGCCGGATGGCGCTGCGCTTATCCGGCCTACGGATCGGTGCGGTGCCACCGGTTATTTCGGGAACTGATATGGGAACTATGATGGATTACGAAGAGTACTCTCCCAAAGAGCAACTACAGCTAACGGTCTGCCAGCGTCTGATCGCGGAAAAGAGCTATCTCTCCCAGGAAGAGATCCGCCGCGACTTACAGGAGCGTGGTTTTGAGACCATCAGCCAGTCCACCGTTTCACGTCTGCTCAAGTTGCTTGGTGTCATAAAAATTCGCAATGCCAAAGGGCTAAAGATTTATTCGCTGAATCCCCAGCTGCGCCCGGCCCCCGACGCGGCGCGTACGGTCTCTGAAATGGTGGTGAGCGTGGAGCACAACAGCGAATTTATCCTTATCCATACCGTCGCCGGATATGGCCGCGCGGTGGCGCGTATTCTGGATTATCACCAGTTACCGGAAATTTTAGGTGTAGTGGCCGGGAGCAGTATTGTCTGGGTCGCGCCCCGCGTAGTGAAGCGCACTGCGCTGGTGCATAAGCAAATTAATTATTTACTCAGAACGCATTAATATTCACAAAGAACCGTTTGCATTGAGTAAAGCGTGCATTAAATCGCTTGATCCCAAAAGCGAGCTGCGTATAATGCCCGACAATTTGCCGGGAGGAAGCATGGTCAAGCGTGTACGACATAACGTCTTACCGCGTCTGAAATCAGACGCTGGCCTGCCGTTTTTCTTCCCGTTGCTAAACCTATTCCCAGAGCCCCTCATTTGAGGGGCTTTTTTTTGCCCGGCGTCAGGAGATAAACATGAATCCGCTTTATCAAAAACACATCATTTCCATAAACGACCTCAGCCGCGAAGAGCTGGAACTGGTTCTGGAAACCGCGGCAAAACTGAAGGCCAATCCGCAACCGGAGCTGTTGAAGCACAAGGTGATTGCGAGCTGCTTCTTCGAAGCCTCGACCCGCACCCGCCTCTCCTTCGAAACCTCCATGCACCGTCTGGGCGCGAGCGTGGTGGGCTTCTCGGACAGCAGCAACACGTCGCTGGGCAAAAAAGGCGAAACCCTGGCGGATACCATTTCGGTTATCAGTACCTACGTTGACGCGATTGTGATGCGCCACCCGCAGGAGGGCGCGGCGCGTCTGGCGACCGAGTTTTCCGGCGGCATTCCGGTACTGAACGCCGGTGACGGCGCCAACCAGCATCCGACGCAGACCCTGCTGGATCTGTTCACCATTCAGGAGACGCAGGGCACGCTTGAGAACCTGAACATCGCCATGGTCGGCGACCTGAAATATGGCCGCACCGTCCACTCCCTGACCCAGGCGCTGGCGAAATTTAACGGCAACCGCTTCTTCTTTATCGCGCCGGACGCGCTGGCGATGCCGCAGTACATTCTCGACATGCTGGACGAGAAAGGCATCGCGTGGAGCCTGCACGCCAGTATCGAAGAGGTGATGGGCAACGTGGATATTCTCTACATGACCCGCGTGCAGAAAGAGCGTCTGGATCCGTCCGAGTACGCCAACGTGAAGGCGCAGTTCGTGCTGCGCGCCAGCGACCTTGAAGGCGCGCGTGACAATATGAAGGTGCTGCACCCGCTGCCGCGCATCGATGAGATCACCACAGACGTGGACAAAACGCCGCACGCCTGGTACTTCCAGCAGGCCGGAAACGGCATCTTCGCTCGCCAGGCGTTACTGGCACTGGTTCTGAATCGCGAATTAGCTCTGTAAGGGGAGACGACCATGACACACGATAACAAACTCCAGGTTGAAGCCATCAAGCGTGGCACCGTGATTGACCACATCCCTGCGCAGGTGGGCTTTAAACTGCTGACGCTGTTCAAACTGACCGAAACGGACCAGCGCATCACCATCGGCCTGAACCTGCCGTCGGGCGAAATGGGCCGTAAAGACCTGATCAAAATCGAGAACACCTTCCTGACCGACGAGCAGGTTAACCAGCTGTCGCTGTACGCGCCGGACGCCACGGTTAACCGCATCGACGATTACGACGTGGTGGGCAAATCCCGCCCAAGCCTGCCGGATCGCATCGAAAGCGTGCTGGTCTGCCCGAACAGCAACTGCATCAGTCATGCTGAGCCGGTTTCCTCCAGTTTCGCAGTGAAAAAACGCGCCAATGACATCGCACTCAAATGCAAATACTGCGAAAAAGAGTTTTCTCATTATGTGGTGCTGGCCAACTAATTGAGGTTGGTAATGAAATCCCGGCTGTTATAATGGCCGGGAACATTCTTAACGCTGTAATTCTGGAGAAAAAATGAGCAAAGTACTCGCGACGGAAAATGCACCAGCGGCTATCGGCCCATACGTTCAGGGCGTTGATCTGGGCAGCATGATCATCACTTCTGGTCAGATCCCGGTGAACCCAAAAACCGGTGAAGTGCCCGCCGACGTAGCGGCGCAGGCGCGTCAGTCGCTGGAAAACGTGCAGGCGATCGTGGAATCTGCCGGTCTGAAAGTGGGCGATATCGTCAAAACCACCGTGTTCGTGAAAGATCTGAATGATTTCGCGACCGTTAACGCCACTTACGAAGCGTTCTTCACCGAGCACAACGCGACCTTCCCGGCTCGCTCTTGCGTGGAAGTGGCGCGTCTGCCAAAAGACGTGAAAATTGAAATTGAAGCGATTGCCGTACGTCGCTAATTCAATTCAATTAAGAAAGGGCAGCTTAGCTGTCCTTTTTATTTCGACTATTTTTACTCTCCATATAAAATGACAAATCGCACCGTCCATTATTAAGCTTCTCCACCCGGTAATATTCTCTAATAATGGATGAGTAATGAAACTTTCAAAAATTGCACTTGCCCTCGCGACAGTGACCGTTGCATCGTCGGCATTTGCTCACGGCTATATTGAATCTCCAGCCAGCCGCGCCTATATGTGTAAGCTTGGCCAAAATATTGATTGCGGCGCTGTACAGTATGAACCGCAGAGCGTGGAAAAAACTTCGGGTTTCCCGACCGGCGCTATGCCGCCGGACGGCCAGCTCGCCAGTGCAGGTATTTCCCAGTATTCTCAGCTGGATAAGCAAAGCCTGAATGCCTGGACCAAAAACCCGATAACAGCAGGCCCGCATGAGTTCGTCTGGCATCATACTGCACCGCATAAAACCACTAACTGGCGCTATTACATCACCAAACAAAACTGGGATCCAAATAAGCCGCTGACTCGCGATCAATTTGAATTAACTCCATTCTGTACGATCAACGGAAATAGTCAGGCACCAGCCGTAACAAAATCTATGACTTGCAATGTTCCTGCGCGTACGGGGTACCAGGTTATTTACGGCGTGTGGGAAATTGCGGACACCTCAAATAGCTTTTATCAGGCCATTGACGTTGATTTCGGGAATGGTGGCAACGTTACCCCGGATGAAACGCCTGCGATCGTTTCCGAATGGAGCAAAACCCTTAGCGGCCAGATTGCCGGTAATAACCTGAACGTGGGCGATAAGGTTATCGCACGCTTCTTCGACGCCAACGGTGAAGTGACCGCCATGCGTACCGAAATGACCATCGGCTCTGCTGAACAAGGCGACGCTAACCAGTGGTCTTACGATCTGGCGCAGAAGATCAACACCGCTCAGAGCGATGTCCGCGTCGGTGTGAAAGATGAAGCCGGTGACATCAGCCCGGTTCACGGCGCCAACAGCGTATTCGTGAAAGACGGCAGCACGCTGAAATCCGTTGCCATCTCCTATGAAGAGCAAAAAGCGCAGGTGAGCGAGACCATCGCCGTTTCCGATCTGCAATACAGCAAAATCGAACATGGCAACGCGACCGTCACCTTCCACGTCAACACGCAGGGTGACGTTAATTTTGAAGCACACGTGATGAACCACCACGGTGCGGAAAAAGGTTACCTGAAGCAGGACATGAACAACGTCAATCAGGACGTGACCATGACGCTGACTGACGTGACGGCGGGACACCATATGCTGAAATACTACGCGACCAATAAAGACGGCACGATGTTCGCCCAGGACGTGCTGAACCTGATGCTGGAAAGCGATGCGGCTGCGGACAGCACCGGCCACCACGACTTTACCTTCCCGGAGAATATCGCCTCGTACAAAGCAGGCACCGTGGTACTACAGCCAAAAGACGGTAAGACCTACGAATGTAAGCCTTTCCCGTACAGCGGCTACTGCGTGCAGTACAGCCCAACCGCAAACCAGTTTGAGCCTGGCGTTGGCGCGCACTGGAAAGAGGCGTGGGTGTTGAAGAACTGAGTGTTCTGATTCCCTCACCCCAGCCCTCTCCCAAAGGGAGAGGGTGTATATATTCCCTCTCCCTTTGGGAGAGGGTTCTTTACTACTGATTCCGCGTCGCTCTGAGCAGCGTTTCCAGCGGGTACACCGCCGCAATCACCACCTCGTCCTGGATTTTCGCCGCGTTATCCAGTTCGCTCTGGATCGACGCGATCTCTTTATCATCCAGCGTTCCCTGACGTGCCACCAGATCCGTCAGCCGCAGGCCAATCGAGGCCAGCTTGTCCACCTCCTGAATCACCGGTTTGATGGCCTTCAACTGATAGCTGTTTTCGCTCAAGGCCAGCACGTCGCTGGTGTTGTTCTGCCAGCGGTTAAAGACGTGGCGCAGCGCGTCGGCGCTCTCCGTGTCTTCCGCATCGCTCACCAGACGGTCAGCCCATTTATTCATCTGACGCACGGTCGCACTTTCCGCGTTTAGCGCGTCAGCGAGCCGGTTGAGCGGCTCAAATTGATGATAGTTTCCGGCCTGGAACTTAAGATGCTGACGGGTGTAATACTGCGCCGGTTCAAGCGCCTGGGCGAGGATTTGCAGCGGCAAGGTATCCGCATTATTAGCGAGGCGCGTGAACTGTATCTGCTGCTGGGTATGCTGCTGTAGCCCAACCGATACCGTGGACCAGCTGTCCATCGCCTGGAGCCGGGTATACATGTTGTCGATGTCGTTGACGTCCTTCGCCGACCAAAGCCGCTCCGCCACCGCAAAGGCGCGCGGCCACAGACGGATATCCAGCACTGGCGCGACTACGTTTTCCGCCCACAGCGCGGCTTCACCGCCGAGCAGATTGGCCTCGTTCGCCGGGTCCGGCACCACCGGCGGAACGCCTTTCGGCACTTCGTCCTGACGCGTGCCGCTAATCGGGTAGCGGGCGTTACCCACCAGGAAATAGCCGCTGAGCTTATCGTTCTCAACAGAAACGACCGGACGCGTTTCACCCATCCAGGTATCAACGGTAAACGTTACCTGATTGTCGTCCCGCCACTGAATGTTATCCACCGCCCGACGCGATTTCCCGGCAAAATCAATGAATCCGCGCCAGCCAGCATCGCCTTTCACCAGCGTAAAGCTGCCTTCCACCGGCTTGCCTTTCAGACGCGGCATCGAGAAAGCCCAGCTCTGGACGCTGTCGGTGTCTGCTATCACATCCACGCCGTTCAACCCCTGCGGCACAATTTCATTGCGGTAGTGGTAGGCGGTGGATTGCGGCTGATCGAGGTAGAAACCGGTAGAAAGAATGCCCTTATAGCCGTTCTGCGCCACCTGCCCCAGCGCGTCCTGTCCCTGCCAGGACTGGATCAGAATGCTTTTCGGCAGATCGGGATGGTAGATCTCATCCCAGCCAACCATCTGCCGGTGGTGCTTCTCAAGGATCGTCTCCAGCTTGCGGTTGAAATACGCCTGCAACGCATGGCTGTCCGCCAGTTTGTTGTCGCGCATGAATCTCTGGATCGCAGCGTTCGCTTTCCACTGGCTGTCGTCAACCTCATCGCCGCCAATATGCAGATACGGATCCGGGAAGATCGCCGCCAGTTCGCTGACCATCGCGTCGGCAAAGGTATAGGTCGCCTCTTTGGTGGGATCCAGCACTGGCTTAAGCACGCCCCAGTGGCGCTCCATGGCGTACGGCCCCGGCGCGCTCATCAGCTCCGGGTAGGCGACGGCAATCGCCGAGGCGTGGCCCGGCATATCAATTTCCGGCACCACGCGTATGCCGCGCTCGGCAGCGTAACGCACAATCTCGCGCATCTGCTCCGGGGTGTAGAACAGCCCATCGCTGGCAAGCTGGGTTAATTTTGGATAACGCTTCGAGGTAAAGCGCCAACCCTGATCGTCCGTCAAATGCCAGTGCAGGACGTTGAGCTTAGCCGCGGCCATGCCGTCGATCTGGCGTTTGATATCGGGTAACGGGATGAAATGGCGCGCTGAATCGAGCAGCAGCCCGCGCCACGGGAAGCGCGGCGAATCTTCAATGGTAACCCACGGAATCGAGGTGTTTTCGGCACCGTTCTGCATCAGCTGGAGCAAGGTTTCCATGGCGCGCAGCGCGCCGAAGCGGGTGTTGGCGGAGATATTTACGCCGTTGGCGTCCACCGTGAGTTTATAGCTCTCATCGCTGTCCGGCAGCGGCTGCGGCTTCACCTTTTTCGCGATGGAAATAAGGATGGTTGGCTTGTCAGGTTTTTCGGCCTGCGGCTGTAGCGTCCAGCCGGTTTGCAGGGCGATGCGCTGGCGCAGGCGGTTGACCGCATCCCCCAGATCGTCGCCGATGACGCTCACGGAGAGTTGATTGTTAAGCACCAGCGCACCCTGTGTGGTCGGGCGTTCAACCTTCGCAGGCCAGGGCATTAAGGGAAGGTCGCCTGCCGGGGCGGCAAAGGCGGAGGCGCCGAGCATGAGCCCGGCGGTTAAGAGGCTGTACCGTAACATGAATGTTCCTTATCTGACGGGCCAAATAAAGGCAAAACATTCTGTTAACATGCGCTCAAATTGTCGTCAAGCGAATGCGCCGACGGAGATCACAGGTTGTTGAATTTGGGAGGAAAGCCAGCTGCCGGGTGGCGGCTTCGCCTTACCCGGCCTACGTTCGGATCGTAGGCCCGGTAAGCGCAGCGCCACCGGGCTTGCCGTTACTGCCATCCATACCGACGGCTATAGAACCCTTTGACCATCTGCGTCAGCACCATGTAACCCGCGAGGATCGCCACCAGCCACGGGAAGTAGCTCAGCGGCAGCGCCTGAAGTTGCAGGTAACTTGCAAGCGGCGAGAACGGCAGCGCGATCCCGAGCGCCATCACAATGCCCGTCATCACGATCAGCGGCCATGCGGCACGGCTCTGGATAAACGGAATGCGGCGGGTGCGGATCATATGCACAATCAGGGTCTGGGACAGCAGCCCCACCACGAACCAGCCGGACTGGAACAGCGTCTGATGTTCCGGGGTGTTGGCGTGGAACACAAACCACATCAGGCAGAAGGTCAGAATATCAAAGATGGAGCTGATCGGCCCAAAGAACAGCATAAAGCGCCCCAGATCGGCGGGGTTCCAGCGCTGCGGCTTCTGGATCTGCTCGTCGTCCACGTTATCAAACGGGATGGCGACCTGAGAGACATCGTACATCAGGTTCTGAATCAGCAGGTGCAGCGGCAGCATCGGCAGGAACGGCAGGAAGGCGCTCGCCACCAGCACGCTGAAGACGTTACCGAAGTTGGAGCTGGCGGTCATTTTGATGTATTTGAGCATATTGGCGAAGGTGCGGCGCCCTTCGATGACGCCCTCCTCCAGCACCATCAGGCTCTTTTCCAGCAGAATGATATCTGCCGCCTCACGGGCGATATCCACCGCGCCGTCCACGGAGATACCGATATCCGCCGCACGCAGGGCTGGCGCATCGTTGATGCCGTCGCCCATAAAGCCCACCACGTGCCCTTCACGACGCAGCAGAGTGACGATGCGTTCTTTATGCATCGGCGTCAGGCGGGCAAACAGCGTGGTGCGCAGGGCAAGCTCGGCCAGCTCATCGTCGGACAGGTGCTCAATGTCACTCCCCACCACGACGTCGCCCGCGTCCAGGCCCACTTCGTGGCACACTTTGGCCGCCACCAGCTCGCTGTCGCCGGTCAGGATTTTGACGGTGATCCCGCTCGCTTTCAGTGCTTTCAGCGCCGGCGCGGTGGTCTCTTTCGGCGGATCGAGGAATGCGATGTAACCCTCGAGGATCAAATCGGATTCATCGATACGCTGGTAGTCCCCTTCCCGCGCGGGCAGGAACTTGCTTGCTACCGCCACCACGCGCAGCCCCTGACGGTTCAGGTTATCGGTGACGCGTTTGATGCGGCGCAGCATGGTCTCATCCAGCGGCACGATCTCGCCGTTATGACGCACCTGCGTGGAAACATTCAGGATCTCCTGCAATGCCCCTTTGCAGATCAGCTGATGTACGTCCGGCTGCTCGCTGACCACCACCGACATGCGTCGCCGTTCAAAGTCGAACGGAATTTCGTCCACCTTCTGCCAGCGGCCGGAGAGCATGCGGGCAGACTCTTCATCCACACCTTCCAGCACCGCCACGTCGAGCAGGTTTTTCAGCCCTGTCTGGTAGTGACTGTTCAGCCACGCGCTGTACAGCACCCGTTCGCTGGTCTTTCCGGCGATATCGGTGTGGTTCTCCAGCACGATTTTGTCCTGGGTCAGGGTGCCGGTTTTATCGGTGCAAAGAATGTCCATCGCGCCAAAGTTCTGGATGGCGTCGAGGTGTTTGACGATCACCTTTTGTTTAGAGAGTTTGACCGCCCCGCGCGCCAGCGTGGAGGTGACAATCATCGGCAGCATTTCCGGCGTTAAGCCGACAGCCACGGAGAGGGCGAACAGCGCCGCTTCCCACCAGTCACCTTTGGTGTAGCCGTTGATCAGCAGGACAATCGGCGTCATGACCATCATAAAGCGGATCAGCAGCATGCTGACGCGGCCAATGCCTTTCTGGAATGCGTTCGGCTCGCTCTCCTGCTCGCTGACGCGTCCGGCAAGCTGTCCAAACCAGGTGTTGCCGCCGGTAGCGGTGACAATGGCCTGCGCCGTGCCGCTGACCACCGTGGTGCCCATAAAGCACAGGGTGTCGCATTCCAGCGGATTCATCTGCTGCGGATCGCGGGTCCTCGCCACCTTCTCTACGGGCAGGGATTCACCGGTGAGTGACGCCTGCGCGACGAACAGATCCCGCGCCTGGATGATGCGTAAATCCGCCGGGATCATGTCCCCCGCCGCCAGCTTCACCAGATCGCCCGGCACCAGCTGGTCAATGGGCAGTTCAATCCAGGCGTTTTCGCCGAGGTCGTTAATCACGCGCGACACGGTGGCAGTATTGCTGACCATCGCTTTCAGCGCATCCGCCGCTTTGGTGGAACGCGCTTCCTGAATAAAGTTAAGCAGCGTGGAGATCCCCACCATCAACGCAATTACGCCTGCGGCAAACAGATCTTCAGTGGCGTAAGAGATAATCCCGAGCACCGTCAGCAGCAGGTTGAACGGATTGCGGTAGCAGAGCCACAGGTGGACCCACCATGGAGAGGGTTTTTGCGCCGGGATCTGGTTATCGCCATGTTCCTCGCGGATTTTTGACACTTCTTGCGCGTTCAGCCCTTCCGGGTGGCCGCCAAAGGCGCGCCAGACTTCGTTTTCATCCATCGCCGCCACGTTCAGGCAGCGCTCGGTCAGGGAAGCGGGGATTTCCGCGCCCGCCAGGGTGTTGGCATTTGGCAGCGGATCGCGCGCAATCAGGCGATGTGGCAGGTGGCGGCTCAGCTGCGCGAACAGCTGCCGGGTGATATTTTTCAGCATAGTCATTCCCCCGCATCCGCAAAGGCGGACGCAGTTTTCCCGCAGGCGTGGCAGAGCCGTACCTGTCAGGCACTTAATTTATCAAGCAGGAACGTATGAACGTTGCTGCCTCACGCCGGTGAGACAGCAAAAGGCTGGCTTACCGGAAAGAAGGTTTTCTCCTGGTCAGGAGAGGTGTGGGATCGGGATCCATGTGGCCTCCGGTAAGTTAAAAATGGGATGTCGTCGCGCAGTATAAGGATTTAACCATACCTTTTGTGACTATTCGGGCGGTATGATACCCCCTCGTAAATAAACCGCACGTAAACCAGACTTTGCCCATAGCGAATTCGCAGGATAGCATTAGGCTCAACTGATTATTTTATCGTTGTTACAGGGAATACAGCATGCAGAACCGCCTTACGATTAAAGACATCGCGCGTTTAAGCGGCGTGGGGAAATCGACCGTCTCACGCGTGCTTAACAACGAAAGCGGTGTCAGCGAGCGCACACGCGAGCGCGTCGAGGCGGTGATGAATCAGCACGGTTTTTCCCCTTCCCGCTCCGCGCGCGCCATGCGCGGGCAGAGCGATAAAGTGGTCGCCATTATTGTCTCGCGTCTGGATTCCCTCTCCGAAAACCTCGCCGTACAGACGATGCTGCCCGCGTTCTACGAGCAGGGCTACGATCCGATCATGATGGAGAGTAAGTTTTCCGCGCAAATGGTGGAGGAGCATCTCGGTATGCTTCAGCGCCGCAACATTGATGGCGTAGTGCTGTTCGGGTTTACCGGCCTTAAAGAGGACATGCTTAAACCCTGGCAGCCGTCTCTGGTGCTGCTGGCGCGCGACGCCAGCGGGTTTGCCTCTGTCTGTTACGATGACGAAGGGGCAATCGTGATCCTGATGCAGCGCCTGTATGAGCAGGGCCATCGGCATATCAGCTATCTCGGCGTGCCGCATGCCGACATCACCACCGGCAAGCGTCGCCATGAAGCGTACCTGGCGTTTTGTAAAAAAAACAATCTCCCCGCCGTGGCCGCGCTGCCTGGACTGGGTATGAAACAGGGATATGAGCAGGTCGCCAGCGTGCTGACTGCACAAACCACCGCCCTGGTGTGCGCCACGGATACCCTTGCATTGGGTGCGAGCAAATATTTGCAGGAACAACGCATCGGGGAGCTGCAGTTAGCGAGCGTGGGAAGCACGCCGCTGATGAAGTTCTTACACCCGGAGATTATCAGCGTTGACCCGGGTTATGCCGAGTCTGGCCGGCAGGCTGCCGCGCAGCTGATCGAGCAAATTACCGGGCGTACCGAGCCCCGTCAGATCGTTATTCCAGCCCGCCTCTCATAATTTTTTTGAATGGATTATTGTGATCTTCGCCCGATTTCGGGAACGTTCCCATTTTCGCCGTCACGTTGAAGGAGTAGGCTTGCGCACAGGTCATAACCCCTTTCATCATCTGTCATGAGGTTTCATGATGAGTAAAGTCAAACAAGCCGATATCGATCAGCTGATCGTCCTGGTCGGCGGACGCGAGAACATCGCCACCGTCAGCCATTGCATTACCCGCCTGCGCTTCGTGCTGAACGATCCGGCCAAAGCCAATCCGAAAGCCATTGAAGAGTTGAAAATGGTTAAAGGCTGCTTCACCAACGCCGGGCAGTTCCAGGTGGTGATTGGTACCGAAGTGGGCGATTACTATCAGGCTCTGCTGGCGACTACCGGGCACTCTTCCGCCGATAAAGAGCAGGCGAAGAAGGCAGCGCGCCAGAATATGAAATGGCATGAGCAGCTGATTTCCCATTTTGCGGAGATCTTCTTCCCACTGCTGCCGGCGCTGATCAGCGGGGGCTTAATTCTGGGCTTCCGTAACGTCATCGGCGATGTGCCAATGAGCGACGGCAAAACCCTGGCGCAGATGTACCCGGCGCTGCAAAGCATCTATGACTTCCTGTGGCTGATTGGCGAAGCCATCTTCTTCTATCTGCCGGTCGGGATCTGCTGGTCAGCGGTGCGCAAGATGGGCGGAACGCCCATTCTCGGAATCGTACTCGGCGTGACGCTGGTCTCTCCGCAGTTAATGAACGCTTACTTACTTGGTCAGCAAACGCCAGAGGTGTGGAACTTCGGCCTGTTTACCATCGCCAAAGTGGGCTACCAGGCGCAGGTTATCCCGGCATTGCTGGCGGGTCTGGCGCTGGGCTTTATTGAGACGCGTCTGAAGCGCATCGTGCCGGACTATCTCTATCTGGTGGTGGTCCCGGTCTGCTCGCTGATCCTGGCGGTGTTCCTGGCGCATGCCTTTATCGGTCCGTTTGGCCGCATGATTGGCGACGGCGTGGCCTTCGCGGTCCGTCACCTGATGACCGGCAGCTTCGCACCGATTGGCGCCGCACTGTTCGGCTTCCTGTACGCTCCGCTGGTGATCACCGGCGTGCACCAGACCACGCTGGCGATCGATATGCAGATGATCCAGAGCCTCGGTGGCACGCCGGTCTGGCCGATTATCGCCCTGTCTAACATTGCGCAGGCCTCCGCTGTAACCGGCATTATCATCGTCAGCCGTAAGCACAACGAGCGTGAGATCTCCGTTCCGGCTGCTATCTCCGCCTACCTCGGCGTCACTGAACCGGCGATGTACGGTATCAACCTGAAATATCGCTTCCCGATGCTCTGCGCGATGATCGGCTCCGGTCTGGCGGGCTTGCTGTGCGGCCTGAACGGCGTAATGGCAAACGGGATTGGCGTCGGCGGCCTGCCGGGTATCCTCTCCATTCAGCCTTCATTCTGGCAGGTATTTGCGCTGGCGATGGCGGTGGCGATTATCATCCCAATGGCGCTGACTACCGTGGTTTACCAGCGTAAGTTCCGTCAGGGCACGTTGCAGATTGTTTAATTCCCTTTTTCGGGGCGCAGTTGCGCCCCTTCGCATTTGCAGGAACGTACTATGAATACCCTTCCTCACTGGTGGCAGAACGGCGTTATCTATCAGATTTACCCAAAGAGTTTTCAGGATACCACCGGCAGCGGCACCGGCGATCTGCGCGGCGTAACGCAGCGCCTTGACTACCTGAAAACCCTTGGCATTGACGCCATCTGGCTGACGCCGTTTTATATCTCGCCGCAGGTGGATAACGGTTACGACGTGGCGAACTACACTGCCATCGACCCGACCTACGGCACGCTGGACGACTTTGACGAGCTGGTTGCCCGGGCGCATGAACGTGGCATCCGCATCGTGCTGGATATGGTCTTTAACCACACGTCCACGCAGCACGCCTGGTTCCGCGAGTCGCTGGATAAAGCGAGTCCGTACCGTGAGTTCTATATCTGGCGCGACGGTACGCCGGACGCGCTTCCCAACAACTGGCGCTCCAAGTTTGGCGGCAACGCCTGGCGCTGGCATGCCGAAAGCGAGCAGTATTATCTGCACCTGTTCGCGCCGGAGCAGGCGGATCTCAACTGGGAAAACCCGGCGGTGCGCGCCGAGCTGAAAAAAGTGTGCGAGTTCTGGGCCGATCGCGGCGTGGACGGCTTGCGTCTGGACGTCATTAACCTGATTTCAAAAGATCAGGATTTCCCGGACGACACCATCGGGGATGGCCGACGTTTCTACACTGACGGGCCGCGCATCCACGAATATCTCCAGGAGATGAGCCGGGATGTCTTTACGCCGCGCAACCTGATGACGGTGGGCGAGATGTCCTCCACCTCGCTGGAGAACTGTCAGCAGTATGCGTCGCTCGACGGGCGCGAGCTGTCGATGACCTTTAACTTCCATCATCTGAAGGTCGACTACCCCGGCGGCGAAAAGTGGACGCTTGCGAAGCCGGATTTTGTGGCGCTGAAAACCCTTTTCCGCCACTGGCAGCAGGGGATGCACAACAAAGCCTGGAACGCGCTGTTCTGGTGTAACCATGACCAGCCGCGCATCGTGTCACGCTTTGGTGACGAAGGGGAACACCGCGTGGCGGCGGCGAAAATGCTCGGCATGGTGCTGCACGGGATGCAGGGCACGCCGTATATCTATCAGGGTGAAGAGCTGGGCATGACCAACCCGCATTTCAGCCGTATCACCGACTACCGCGACGTAGAAAGCCTGAACATGTTCGCCGAACAGCGGGCGAACGGCCGCGATACGGATGAACTGCTGGCGATTCTGGCGAGTAAGTCACGTGATAATGGGCGCACGCCGATGCAGTGGGACGCCTCGCACAATGCGGGCTTTACCGGGGGCGAACCGTGGATTGGTGTCTGCGACAACTACGAAACCGTGAACGCCCGCGCGGCGCTGGACGACCCCGATTCGGTGTTCTACACCTATCAGTCGCTGATTCGCCTGCGCAAAACCCTGCCGGTGCTGACGTGGGGGGATTATGAGGATCTCCTGCCTGACCACCCTTCCCTGTGGTGCTATCGCCGTCAATGGCAGTCACAAACGCTGATGGTAGTGGCGAACCTGAGCCACGAGCGCCAGCAGTGGCAGTCCGCCCCCGCAGAGCGAGCATGGCAGGTGGCACTCAGCAACTATGAAGAGGTTCCCTTCCGACCCGATACGTTGCTATTGCGCCCGTTTGAAGCTATCTGGTGGGTACAGGAATAAACCTCAGGAGATACAGCATGCTGTATCTCTTTTTTTATGTTTAGCGATACGCTAAATGTACGACGATAACTTTTACAATATGGCGCACTCAAAATAAAAATAGCCTGCCAATTAAATAACCTCGGCAGGATATTATGAAAAAGACAATTATTAAAGCAACGTGTATTAGCGTATTATTATTGAGCACGCAGGGATGGTGCGGAAATACGTCCGTCGATCTTCGCTTTGGTCATAATACGCGCTCAGATGTAAATGATTCACGTATTAAGGTCATGCATCAGGCGAATAACGGTTTTTACTTTTCCGTTGAAGCCGCACAAAACCATAACGATACGTTTTTTGGTGATACCGACAGATATAATCCCGACGACAAAGGGCTAACGGAAGCGGCACAGGAAATCGAAACGCGCTGGCGTTTTGATCTGGGAAATGGTTTCGCCGTTGCGCCAGGGATGGTAACCGTCTTCACCACCAGCAATACGCATTACCGCCCTTTTATTCAGGGCTGGAAAGCATTCGATAACGGTCTGAATCTCTCCGCCCGCTACCGCTATAACACCGTCAATGACGCGCACAGCGATAAAGAACTCGACGGCAGCGGTTATACCCGCCGCCAGTCACACCAGTTCGACATTTGGTTCGCGTATAACATCGGCAAATTCGGTATGTCCTACAACCCGCGCTTCCGCTGGCAGGATAACGTCGATCAGGGAACCGGGGATGACACCTACTGGGAGCATACCGTCGCATTCAACTACAAGCTCGACGACGGCTGGACGCCTTACGTCGAGCTTGTATCGCTGGATAAAACCTATATCAACGATGACGGCAACCATGAAAATGATTATGCCGTACGTCTGGGAATAGTTAAGCAGCTCTGACGGCCTGACTACACCGTATCGTGCTGTAGCAGCCTGCAGCCGATACGGTCCACGGCGCTCAACAGTTCAAGCTGACCTTCCCGCTGATACAAAGACACTGCGTTAATGTCGATTGGTAACGGCCAGCATAGCGTTGAGATCGACACCAATGTCGACCCCTGACGGGTAATCGCAATAATCTTCAACCCTTTGCGCAGCGCGTTACGCGCCATTTCAATCAGCGACTGCGTCTCCCCGGATTTACTGATCAACACCAGCGTCCCCTTCGATACCCGCGTCAGCTGGTGCATGTCATTCAAAATAAGGTGCGGCAGGCTCGCCAGCGACAAAAAGCGCGACAGGTAGTTGAGGCTGGTGAGCGAGGCTCCCCGTGCGTACAGATAGATATGGCTGGAATGCGTAAGCAACCTGGCCATTTCTGTCACAATATCATCCGCCTGTGACCCCGTGTCGGGGGCGGCAGGTGCAGACGTAAAATGGTCGCGTAAAAAACGGTACCGAAGCTCGGTATAGCTTTTATAGCCCATTTTTTTACATACACGATTAACGGATGTTGTCGTGGTAAAGGTGTCACGGGCAATCTCTTTTGCCGATATATTAGAAATATTATATGCATGATGCTGAATGTATTCAAATATCAAACGCTCACTTCCCTGGAATGAATTCATCTATTACGCCCCGTTTAATCCCGAGATGATATTAACACAACAGAGAAATAGTCTCTGGAAGGCGCTTCACACATTGCATTTACGCGTATCATGATACGTAATTAGTATTAGCAAACATTAAAAACTGTTTTAGGTTCTCTTTATACTTCCCCTGTTTTCACATTCAGGGAATTATGACAATGACGAAACAAAAAGTTGTCGCGGTAACAGCCTGTCCAACAGGCATCGCACACACCTTTATGGCGGCAAATAAAATTATTGCATGGGCTAACGAGCACAATATTGAGGTAAAGGTCGAAACGCAGGGCAGCGATGGCGTTCAAAACCGCTTAACAAAACAGGATATCGCCTCCGCCACGGCCATTATTCTGGCAACCGACGTTCCCATTCAGGATGCCGAGCGTTTTGAAAACCTTCCTCACCTTCAAACCCGCACACAAGAGCTGATCAAACATACCGATCGCTATCTGCGTCGGGCGCTGGCCATGGAAAAAAACGTCACCACTGTCGCACAAGAAGACGATCTCCAGCGTTCGGCTTACCAGATTTTTATTGGCCATATTATGGCGGCCATCAGCTATATGCTGCCGGTCGTGGTGATGGGCGGGCTGATGATGGCGACGGCCAAAATTACCGGGCAGTTTATTAACATCGAACATTCGCCGTTCAGCGTGCTGGATAAAGTGGGCTTTATGACCATTAAGTTCATGTATCCCGTTTTTGCGATGTATCTGGCGTTTTCCATTGCTGGTAAACCCGCGCTTATCCCCGGGCTTATCGGCGGCATCATGTCAGACGAAGTCTATAAGCGCTTCTTTGATATCGAAGGCTTTATGCCATCCGGCTTTTTTGGTGCCATTGGTATCGGCTTTTTTGTGGGCTATCTGGTGCGCTGGCTCAATGATTCGATTCACGTCCATCAGCAGCTCACCACCATTAAAACCATGCTTGTCGTCCCACTCATCACCGGCATTACGCTGGTGATGGTCATGGAATATTTGATCAACCCGATTTTTGGCTCGCTTAACCAGCTGATGGTGGTCTTTTTTACCTCGGCAGGTGACACAGGACGCGGGTTCTATTCCGCGATGATCGCCGCAGGTACCGCGTTCGACCTGGGCGGTCCGGTCAACAAGGCGGCAGGCTCGGTCGCGCTCGGCCTGAATGGCATGAGCGAGACGTTTGATTTAACCGCCCGTGAACTCTCCATCGTGATCCCCTCCATCGGCGTCGGCTTTGCTGCGTTCCTCAACGGTCGCTTTGGATTACCGGATGTCTTTAGCCAGGAGGAGAAAACCGTCGGTAGCACCTCGTTGCTGCTGGGCGTGATTGGGATCTCCGAAGGCGCGATCCCGTTCATCCTGAAAAATCCACGTCTTATCCCGGTGTTCATGACCGGTGCCGTCACCGGCGCGCTGGTCGCTATTACCCTTGGCGTGAAGCAGACGCTGCCTCTGCCAGCCGTCTGGGGCTGGCCGCTGGCGACTAATGTAGCGGGCTACCTGGCGAGCGTCGTTATTGGCGCATTGATTTGCGCTCTGGGCGTGCTCTATGTCAGCCCAAAGAACGCCAGATAAGGGGAAGGTCATGAATCAGATCCACGTCATTGCTCATACGCACTGGGATCAGGAGTGGTATTTCACCCGCCAGGACAGCATGGTACTGGCGTCATATAACTTTGCGGACGTCATCGACACGCTGGAGCAGGACCCCGCTTACACCTGCTATCACCTTGACGGACAGATGGCGGTAGTGGAGGATTTTCTCGTCATCAATCCCGATTATCGCGCCAGGCTGGAAAAACTGGTCAGAGAAAAAAGGATCTTTGTAGGGCCGTGGTATACCCAGACGGACACCTACAACGTGCATGGCGAATCCATTATTCGCAATCTCAAGTACGGCATCTTCGCCGCCCGTAAGCTGGGGCACGCCATGCAGGTCGGGTATCTTCCGGACACCTTCGGCCACAATGCGCAAATGCCCACGATTTTGCAGGGCTGCAATATCGACAACATCGTCTTCTGGCGCGGCATCGATCACGACAGACAGGCGAAAAGCAGCCAGTTCCTGTGGCGGGCGCCGTCAGGTGCGACCGTTATCGCCTGCGCGATGGCATTCGGTTACGGCGCGGCTAAAAACATCTCTTCAGACGCGGGTCATTTGCAGGGAAAAATCTTCCCGATGGTCAATCTCCTGCGCTCGCGGGCCGGAATAAATGACCTGCTGCTGCCCTGCGGCGGCGATCAGGTCAGTATCGACCCGGCGCTGCCGAAAATTCTACAGATCGCCAGCGCACACTCCCCCAATGAAGACCGGTACGTTATCAGTTCGCTGGAGCGCTACGTCGACATTCTGCGCGCGCAGCGTGAACAGTTTGAACGCTGGGAAGGAGAGCTGAAATCGCCGCGCTATACCCGCATCCATAAAACGATCGGCTCCGTGCGCTACGACATCAAAAAGAAAAATGATGATGTTGAGCAGTTCATCCTGCGGCAGCTGGAGCCGACAATCGCCATGGCGCGTCATCAGGGGCTCCCAGTGAACCTCTCGGTGGTCGATACGCTCTGGAAGAAGCTGTTGCGAAGCCATGCCCATGACTCCATCGGCGGCTGTAATAGCGATACCACCAACCGCGACATTCTGCATCGTCTGGAACAAACCGAACAGCTGTGCCATAGCCTGTGGAATCTGGTGGTGAAAACCCTGGCCGCCGCCTGCGCTCAGGAAGGCGACCTGCTGATTTTTAACCCGCTGGCTACCCCAACGCAGCGCGTGGTGATAACCACCCTGTATAGCCGGGCTGATAATATCGCCCTGACGTATCAGGGGCTGCCCATCCCGTTCGACGTCCTGAAAAGGGATATTCTGCCCGGCGGAACGGCGATCTCCCTTACCGCCGAGGGCGAGTGCGAAACGGCCATTCCCCCTTATTACCGCTGGCACGTAGCGGTAAAGACACCGGTTCTGCCGCCGATCGGCTATCTCACCGTTAACGTTGTAGATGACCGTGCGCCTTTTCAGGAGCCTGAAAAGATAAAGGGCAGCGAGATTGAGAACGCGCATTATCGACTGTCGCTGGACGCCGGAACGCTTACCCTGGAAGACAAACGCAGCGGCAGACGCATCCCCTCTTTCTTTACTCTCGAAGACTGTGCTGATGCGGGCGACAGCTACGATTTTTCGCCACTTGCAGGCGACACACCGACGCGCTGTTCGCATTTTACGCTCGTCGACGGCGTGAAAACGAAGCTTGTCGAAAAGCTAACCGTCGAGGCCACAATGCTTCTTCCGCAGGATCTCGCCAGCCGTCAGGAAACGGCACGAACGCCGTTATCCATTCGTCTGGTCTGTGAATTACGCCATGACGATCCGAACCTGTATGTCGAGGCTTCGCTGGAAAACAGCCACTGCGATCACCGGCTACGTTTACTGATCGGCAGCGATATTCACACCCGTCACGCTATCGCCTCACTGCCCTTCGCAATCATCCAGCGCGAAACGGGATATGACGGTGAAAAATGGCAAGAACGCTATCGTGAGAAGCCCGTGGATATCGAAACCAGCGAGGGCATTATCGCTGTTACGGAACCGGGTAAAGCGCTGGTTGTGACTAGCCATGGCATGAAAGAATTTCAGATTATCGGCAGCGAACCAGCAGCTATTGCCCTGACGATGTTTAAATCGACGGGCGTGCTCGGACGCAGCGATCTCGAGTGGCGACCGGGTCGGGCCTCCGGCATCAATAATACGGTGGTTGAGACTCCTGATGCCCAGTTGCTGAAACCGTTGCACTTTTCATTCACCGTCGCGCTGGCCGACAACGCCGACCACCTCACGCTGCGCCAGCTGGAAAATCAGGCGGCTGGACAGCCTTTTTCCTATCAACCGCAAGCGTTACACACGCTCGATAGCCGTCTTGAGCGCTTTGCGTTGCGTCTGCCCGAACGCAGGCTTCCGGCAGAATTCTCGCTACTGACCTTGCCGGAGCCGCTCATCCTTTCCGCACTGCCCCATGCGCAGCAGTTGCATGGCACCGTCTTACGCGTATTTAACGCCGGGACACAGCCGGTTCCCGTTCCGACAAGTCTGGCGGGGCTTCGTCAGCTCAACTATCTGGAAGAGCCCGTGCAACCGGTAACAGCGATCTCACCTTCCGCAACCTGCGATTTTTTGATTGAGGCTTAATATGAACTTGCTGGCATTGACGCATCCCGATCGGGTGTTTATCAACCCGCCCCAACGTACGCCTGAAGCATTGATCCGCTGGCTCACCGAGCCGCTCGCCAGGCAGAATATCATCAACGATCGAGAGGCATTTATCGAAAGCGTTTTACAACGCGAAAGTGAAGGTCCTACCGCGCTGGGTGAAGCACTCGCCGTCCCGCACGGTAAAACCGAGGCGGTTCTACAGGCAGCATTTTGTCTGGCGCTCTTTGACGATCCGATATGCTGGCCGGGGCTGGAAGGTGATGAAGAGGTGAGAATGGTTTTCCTGCTCGCCATTCCGCCAGCGGAAGCAGGCAGTACGCATATGCAACTGCTGACGACGCTGACCAGCAGACTAACGGATGAGCGGGTGCGTGAGCAGCTTCTGGCGGCGCGCACCCGGGAAGAGGCATTGTCCGTCCTGAATGCTGAAGAACCGCCAGTACAGGACGATGGCCCCGATCGCTCCTTTCTCATCCCCGTGGTGCTGGGCAGTATTGCTACCGCAGCCTTTTTACAGGCAGGGTTGAGCTGGGTCTGCGGGGTGAGTTAATCGAGCAGCGCTCAGCACAGGCTCTGCTGAGCGCTTGTTTTTGTTGAATAATTAATCAGATTTTTCCTTCATGTCTTTACAATTGCCTCAGCGCCCGCCGTTTGTACTCTCGTCTTTTTACTTTGTCCTGCATCAAAAAAATCGCAAACATGTTTGATGCAAATCACTATATGTAGCACTTAAAATGCACGCCGACCCAACATCTTGTATTTATCGTCTACTATTCCAACAACAAGACGGCGCGAACGCTGGCCGGAATTGTGGATAACACGAGCTGGGCACGCGGGAAGTCTTTGCCTCGGCGAGGAATACGCCCGGTGAATACTTCTCCACCTCTGTGGATAACCTGTTTTTAAAATGGAGTGATCATGACACCGCATGTGATGAAACGTGATGGCTGTAAAGTGCCGTTTAAATCAGAGCGCATCAAAGAAGCCATTCTGCGTGCAGCTAAAGCAGCGGGAGTCGATGACGCAGATTACTGCGCCACCGTCGCAGAAGTCGTTAGCAGCCAGATGCACGAACGCAGCCAGGTGGATATCAACGAGATCCAGACCGCGGTTGAAAACCAGCTGATGTCTGGTCCGTACAAGCAGCTGGCGCGCGCCTACATTGAGTATCGTCACGACCGTGACGTCCAGCGTGAGAAACGCGGTCGCCTGAACCAGGAGATCCGCGGCCTGGTAGAGCAAACCAACTCGTCGCTGCTCAATGAAAATGCCAATAAAGACAGCAAAGTGATCCCGACCCAGCGCGACCTGCTGGCTGGTATCGTCGCCAAGCACTATGCCCGCCAGCACCTGCTGCCGCGCGATGTAGTCTCGGCGCACGAGCGCGGTGAGATCCACTACCACGATCTCGACTACTCGCCGTTCTTCCCGATGTTTAACTGCATGCTGATCGACCTGAAAGGCATGCTGACCCAGGGTTTTAAAATGGGTAACGCCGAGATTGAGCCGCCGAAATCCATCTCCACCGCGACGGCGGTCACGGCGCAGATCATCGCCCAGGTGGCGAGCCACATCTATGGCGGCACCACCATTAACCGCATCGATGAAGTGTTGGCCCCGTTCGTGACCGAGAGCTTCAACAAACACCGTAAAACGGCGGAAGAATGGCAGATCCCGGACGCCGACGGTTATGCCCGTTCCCGCACCGAGAAAGAGTGCTACGACGCGTTCCAGTCGCTGGAATATGAAGTAAACACGCTGCACACCGCCAACGGCCAGACGCCGTTTGTGACCTTCGGGTTTGGCCTCGGAACCAGCTGGGAATCACGCCTGATCCAGCAGTCTATTCTGCGTAACCGTATCTCCGGCCTCGGTAAAAACCGTAAAACGGCGGTGTTCCCGAAACTGGTGTTCGCCATTCGCGACGGCCTGAACCACAAGTTTGGCGATCCGAACTACGACATCAAACAGCTGGCGCTGGAGTGCGCGAGCAAGCGTATGTACCCGGACATTCTGAACTACGACCAGGTGGTAAAAGTCACCGGTTCGTTTAAAACGCCAATGGGCTGTCGCAGCTTCCTCGGCGTGTACGAAGATGAGAACGGCGAGCAGATCCACGACGGGCGCAACAACCTGGGCGTCATCAGCCTGAACCTGCCGCGCATCGCGCTGGAAGCCAAAGGTAATGAAGCGGCCTTCTGGGCGCTGCTGGATGAACGTTTACAGCTGGCACGTAAGGCGCTGATGACCCGCATCGCCCGCCTTGAAGGGGTGAAAGCCCGCGTCGCGCCAATTCTCTATATGGAAGGGGCCTGCGGCGTGCGCCTGAAGGCGGATGATGATGTGTCGGAGATCTTCAAAAACGGTCGCGCGTCGATCTCTCTCGGCTATATCGGCATTCACGAAACCATTAACGCGCTGTTTGGCGACAAGCACATCTATGACAACGACGCCCTGCGTGAGAAAGGTATCGCGATTGTGCAGCGCCTGCGCGATGCGGTAGACCAGTGGAAAGAGGAAACCGGCTACGGTTTCAGCCTGTACAGCACGCCGAGCGAAAACCTCTGCGATCGCTTCTGCCGTCTGGATACCGCCGAGTTCGGCATCGTGGAAGGGGTGACCGACAAAGGTTACTACACCAACAGCTTCCACCTCGATGTGGAGAAGAAGGTGAACCCGTACGACAAGATCGACTTCGAAGCGGCCTATCCGCCCATCGCGAACGGCGGTTTTATCTGCTACGGCGAGTACCCGAACATCCAGCATAACCTGAAGGCGCTGGAAGACGTGTGGGATTACAGCTATCAGCACGTTCCGTACTACGGAACCAACACGCCAATCGACGAGTGCTACGAGTGCGGCTTTACCGGTGAGTTCGAGTGTACCAGCAAAGGCTTTACCTGCCCGAAATGCGGTAACCACGATGCAGCCCGCGTCTCCGTGACCCGCCGCGTGTGCGGCTACCTCGGCAGCCCGGACGCCCGTCCGTTTAACGCCGGTAAGCAGGAAGAGGTGAAGCGCAGGGTGAAACATCTGGGAAATGGGCAGATCGGGTAATCCACTGCCACGTTAATGCCCGGTGGCGCTGCGCTTACCGGGCCTACGGACCGCTCTCTTTTGTAGGCCGGGTAAGCGCAGCGCCACCCGGCGTGGTTATTCGCGATGAACTATCACCAGTACTACCCCGTCGACATCGTCAACGGCCCCGGCACCCGCTGCACCCTGTTTGTATCAGGCTGCGTTCACGAGTGCCCCGGCTGCTATAACAAAAGCACCTGGCGCCTGAACTCGGGTATGCCGTTTACCGCTGAGATGGAAGACCGCATCATCAACGACCTGAACGACACGCGCATTAAACGTCAGGGGATCTCGCTCTCCGGCGGCGACCCGCTCCATCCGCAAAACGTGCCGGCGATCCTGAAGCTGGTAAAACGCATCCGCCGCGAGTGCGCGGGAAAAGACATCTGGGTCTGGACGGGTTATAAGCTGGATGAACTGAATGCGCAGCAGAAGGAAGTGGTGGATCTGATTAACGTCCTGGTCGACGGCAAGTTCGTGCAGGATCTAAAAGATCCTATGCTTATCTGGCGCGGCAGCAGCAACCAGGTTGTGCATCATCTGCGTTGAATGAAGGCGGATATCCTCTGTCCGCCTGAACGTCAAAACCGACTCACACTCTCCATTGCCTCAGCCTTAAACGCCGCAAAATCCTCGCACTGGCACAGGCGCGCCATCGCGCGTTCACGCAGGAAAGTGACAAAAATATCGTAAATCGCCATTGCCTCTTCGTACTCGCTTTTGCTGATGGCGAGCAGAAAAATGACATGGGCAGTTTCATCTCCCCACTGAATGCCCTGCGGCGCCAGCACGGTGTAGACCACCGTTTTTTGCGCCAGCAGGCCGAGGGAGTGCGGCAGCGCGATGCCGTCACCGAGCATAGTGCTGACGATAGCTTCACGCTCGATAACCGATTCCAGAAATTCCGCGCCGACAAAGCCTTCGCTTTCAAGCTGCCCACACAGTTCGCGGAACAGCGTTTGCTGGTCGAGAGGCTTGTCGAGAATAAGGAAATGGGCCGCGTCGAAGTATTTCTCCAGCATCCACGGGCGGGTACGGTCCACCAGCACCAGCTTGCCGATCTGCTCTAACTGATAATCGGTCGGGAACGGGGCGATTATCACCACCGGTTTGGATTTTTCGCTCACGCGAGCGGTGGAGATCACGAAGTCTTCGCCGATGGCATCGGCAAGTTCGTACTCGCGCAGGGTGAGCGTGCGCGTCACCTCAATCTGCGGGTATTTGCGCTGAAGCACCGCCTCGATCATGCGCACCATCGCGTTACCGGCGTCACATACCAGCAGCACGCGCGGCTGACGCTGGTAGCCGATGTTGTAGTGGCGCTCCAGACCGACACCGATATGCAGCACCAGAAAACCAATTTCGTTTTCGCTGATCACATACGGCGTGTATTTGCCCCAGCTCGACACCGCCGCGAGGGTCATATCCCACGCCATCGGGTAGTGCTGCTTGATGTTATCCAGCAGCGGATTGGGGATCATGATTTGATACCGCACGCGGGTAATCATGGTTTTGATGTGCGTGAGCAGATCTGCATGCAGTTGCTCGTCGCTCAACAGGTTGTAGTTATAGTGGGTGTTGATGTAGCGCAGGATATAGTTGACCAGGGCTTCGTCGTCGTCAGCATTAATGGCGCTGGGAGCGATCTCCTGGATCTGCCGCGCCGCAATGTGCACGCACAGCCAGCTCTCTTCCGATGGTGAAAGCGCCTTGCCCGCCAGCTCCTGGATAGCCACCGCAATATCTTTCGCCGCCTCGCGTACGTTCTCTTCCACGTCTTCAGCGTGGAATTCCGGCAGCGGATACCCCTCGCTGATGCGCCGCACCGACACCGCGCAGTACAGGCGCAGGAACAGCTCGCCTTCATCGGTCAGGCGAATGTGATGGCGCGTCAGCGCGTCGTGCAGGACAGGGACCATCTTTTCCGCCACGCCCGCGTTGAGCGCCACGTCGGTCACCAGCGGGTTCAGGCTATCCTGCTGCGCCAGCTCCCACAGGAGATCGGTCAGGCAGGCGCGGATCGCCATCTCGCTGCCAAACAGCTTCATGCCGTGGCGCGGGCGGGTTTCCAGCGTCAGGTTGTAACGGTGAAACCACTCGCGCACTTCCACCATGTCGCTCTGCAATGTGGCCCGGCTGACGAACCACTCATCGGCCAGATCCTCCAGCTTGAGGGAAAAGGCTGACGTCAGAAAACGCACCCCCAGATAGTGCACGCGCTCCGGTCCGGTTCGCGGAATACGCAGCGCGCGCGGGTGGGACGACTGCAATTGTTGATAGCGCACCACATCATTGATTTTGAGCTGATAGCCGTTGCCCCGGCTCAAAATGAACTGCGCGCCGTGGCTGGCCAGCAGCGCGTTCAGGGCGGTGATATCCGCCCGGACGGTTCGCGTGGAGACCGACAGCCGCTGCGCCAGCTCGTCCTGCGGCAGCGTCTCGTTTTGCAACAGATCGAAAAGTTGTGCTAAACGTTGGTTCGGAAATCGCACGTCGTTGTCCTCTTACTGCTCAGGGTGAAATGACCATCTGGGATGGGCTGCCGACCGGGGTATAGTCTGACTCGGCGCTCAGCTTGCCGTCCGGCGCCACGCGGAAACGGGTAATGTTGTCGCTGCGCTGGTTCATGACGTACAGCCAGCGCCCCTGCTTATCAAGCGTCAGGGTGCGCGGATAGTCGCCCCGCGTCCAGACATCGTCCTGATGCGTCAGCGTACCCTCCGCCGTTACGGTAAAGTGCCCGATGCTGTTATGCAAACGGTTAGCGACATACAGCTGTTTCCCGTCGGCGCTTAGCGCCAGCCCGGCAGCAAAACTGGTGCCTTTATAACCGTCCGGCAAGGCTGAAATCGTTTTACCCTCTTTCAGCCTGCCGTTGCTGTCCAGCGCATAATGGGTGAGCGTAGAGGCTTCTTCGTTAATCAGCCACAGGGCATCCCCCTTCGGCGTAAAGACGAAATGGCGCGGCCCGGCCCCTTTTGAGGAGGCGCGGATAAACGGCGGATCGTTCGGGGTCAGCTTTCCGGTTCGATCGTCAAAACGGTACTGATAGATGCGATCCAGCCCCAGATCGGTGGAAAAAACGTATTTCCCGCTCGGATCGGCGGCGATCATGTGCGCGTGAGGGCCGTTATGATCGCTGATGGCGAAACTGCCCTCGACGGCAGCTTCCGGCTTTGCCGCGCCCGGTTCGCCTTTGTCCTGATGGGTGTCCGTAGCATCGCCCAGGCTGCCGTCTGCGTTAACGGGCAGCACCGCGATCGATCCGCTGACGTAGTTCGCCACCAGCAAATGTTTGCCGTTCGGCGTCAGGGAAAGATACACCGGCCCCGCGCCGCCGGAGGCCACCTGATTCAGCTCGCTCAGCGCGCCGTTATCGCCTATTCGCAACGCCTGCACCACGCCCTGCTCCACCTCGCTTGCCAGGTAGAGCGTTTTGCCGTCGTGCGAGACGGTAAGCTGCGCAGCGTTCGGGAGTTGGCTCACCAGCGTTTTGTTATCTAGCGCGCCGGTTTGCGGGTCGACGGTAAAACGGTACAGCCCTTCGCCGTTGGGATTATAGGTACCCACCCAGGCGTATTGCGTCTGGGCGACAGCGGCGGTGGCGAGCATTGAGAGTGAAGCGACAAGCAGGGTACGGGTGTGCATGGTGGCTCCTTCGGGTGTGTGCGGTGTGTTTCCCCTCACCCTAACCCTCTCCCCAAAGGGGAGAGGGGACGATTACACCCTCTCCCCTTTGGGGAGAGGGCTGGGTGAAGGGCAGGTTCTACTTCACCAGCTTCTTCGTCATCTCCAGCAGCGTACGCACATCTTCCGGACGCGTGTCGCCGCTGGCTTTGTCGATAATCGAGCTGTAGATATGCGGGATGATTTTGCTCACGCCCGCGTCGAGGGCGATCTGCAGGATCTCCTCAAAGTTCTCCAGATCGATTCCCCCGGTCGGCTCCAGCCAGAAGTCGTGACGGGCGCAGGCTTCCGCCACCGCTTTATACTCGTCACGGCACTTGAGGCCGCCCATCGGGAAGTACTTGATTGAGCTTCCGCCAAAATCTTTCAGCAGGGCGATAGCGGTTTCAACCGGCACAATGCCGTCCGGCGCGTTGCTGCTCAGCGGGCCGGTGGAAATTTTAACCATGCCGACGGTACCGGTCGGGGAGACCAGGCCATTGACCACCGACTCATTCTGCCCCAGCAGCGCGCGGCTGGTGGCCACGCCGGTGAAGACCTGATTGACGTGCTGCGGCTGTACCTGGCGGGAGATTTCACTCACCATCGCCGACTGGTTCGGCTCGCCTGCGCCCAGCCCCACGGAGAGCGCGTTATCAATCAGGGCCGCATACTCACGCATATCCGCGACGGCGCTCGCCACGTCGGGGTAATTTTTGGAGAGCACGCCCACCAGCACATGACCTTCCGCCGCCTCGTAAATGGCGCTGGCGTTGGCTTTCGATCCTGCCAGCACGTTCAGGCAGACGCGGTCACGGTAAAAGTTGGGGGTCAGTTTCATGCTTTTTTCTCCTGTCCTAATACTTCGCTAATGCGGCGGTACACGATGTTTAGCTGGTCAGCATTCACGCTGCGCACATCCGCTTCGATAATCCCTTCGTTGGCTTTGTAGCCACGGAAGTAAACGGCGTATTCACCCTGCTTCAGCTTCGCCACCAGGTCACCCGTGCCGACGCCGGTGGTCGCTTCGTCAAACTTAATCTCGGTGCGCGCGATATCGCGACCCGCGCTGTCCCAGACCACGCGGGCGGTGACGCCGTTCAGGGTGTTGAGCGCGTCAATAAACGGCGTCATTTTCGCCACCATCTCGGCCCCGCTCTCCCTGGTGGCCGTCAGGTAGTGTTCGATGGCGCAGGTCAGGCCGAGGATCCCCTCTTTGCCCACCTTCATCGCGCGGCCAATGCCCGCCGTCTGGCGCTTCACCCACTCAACGTACTGGGTTTTGCCGATCACCAGGCCGCTGGTTGGGCCTTCAATCGCCTTCGCGCCGCTGTAGATCACCAGGTCCGCGCCGGAGCGGTAATAGGTATGCAGATCTTCTTCCGCCGCGGCATCAACGATCAGCGGCAGGTCGTGTTTACGCGCCACCACCGCCGCCTGCTCGACGCTGAGCATGCTTTTCTGTACGCAATGGTGCGATTTAATGTAGAGGATAGCCGCTGTACGCGGGGTGATCGCTGCCGCCAGCTGATCGGCAGAGCATTCGTTGGCGTAGCCCGCTTCCACCAGCCTGCCGCCACCCAGCGCTACCATGGTGCCTACCGGCGCGCCAAAGTTAACGTTGTGGCCTTTCGGCAGGACGATCTCGTTGTTCTCAATCGGTGTGACGTGCAGGTTTTCCAGCAGCCAGTCGCTGTCTTTCACCAGTACCGCCGCCACGGACTGGGCAATGCCCGCTGACGCGCAGGAGACCACCGTTGCGCCTTCCACCTCCAGCAACTTCGCGATGTATTCGCCGGTTTTATTGACCAGATCCTTTATCTCGAAATAGTGATTCATGCCGTCCATCGCCGCCTGCACCACTTCCGGGCGCGGCGTGGAGACACCCAGCGCCGTCATGCGGCCAGAGGTGTTGATAACCTGCTTTAAGTTGTACTTCTCATAAATCGAAGGCATGTTCCGTGCTCCCTTGTTCGGTCATGTAGCCCTTGCCCGCGCGGATCGCGGCAAGCGGCACCAGAATGTGTTCAGCCTGCAGGCTGTCGTTTTCAGCATCCGTCAGCACCGTCGGCTGGCGTTTAAGGGTGAACAGCGTCAGGTCAGCGTCGAGACCAGGCTGAATGCGGCCTTTGCGCGTCAGGCGCAGGCCGTCTGCGGCGTTGGCGGTGACGCAGTCAATCACCTGCGGCAATGACATGCCGATGGCGAGGAATTTCGACATCACGCTTGCCAGCGAGCCGACCGGGCCGTTGATGCGGTTGCGGCAGTAGATATCCGAGCTGATGGTGTGCGGCAGAATGCCCATCGCGATGGCGCGTTTCGCCACCTCAAAGCTGAAGCTCGCCGTGCCGTGGCCGACGTCCAGACGCACGCCGCGCTTCAGCGCAGACGTAATGGAGGCGCGCAGCTCGCCGGAGGGCGTCAGAATGCGGTTGGGCTTGCCGTTGTAGCAGTGGGTAATTATGTCGCCGGAGCTTAACAGCTCGGCAATCTCATCGAGGTTCGGCGGGTTGTTGCCGATGTGCACCATCAGCGGCAGGTCGCCATTCTCTTTTTGAATCGCTTTCGCGCGCTCCAGCGGGGTAATGCCGTTTTCACCGACCACGCTGCTGCTCATGCGCGCCTTCAGGCCGACGATAAAATCCGGGTAGCGCGTCACCGCCTGCTTCACCGCATCAGCATCAATATTGGTCATATTGGCCAGCTCGTTCTGGGCAATCAGCCCCACGCGGGAGATGTTCAGCAGGGCAAACACCTCGGTGGATGCTTTGCGGGTGATGGCGTAAAAATCATCCACGTCGTCGGCCCCGGTACTGCCCGCGTCCACCACGGTGGTGACGCCGGTGGCAATGCCCACGCTGTCCGGCTCGTCGTGGTAAATTGGGGAGTTCGGGTAGCAGTGGACGTGGGAGTCAATCCAGCCCGCGCTGACGAACACGACACCGTTAAGCTCAACCGTTTTACGAGCGGGAGCGTCAATTTGGCCTGTCGCGGCGATCTTCCCGTCCTGAATGGCGATATCGGTCAGGGTATCGTCGGCGAGGCGCGCACGGCGCAGGAGTAGATCAAACATGGGGTTCTCCTGATAAGGCGGGCACCGAAGCGCCCGCAGGTATTAAAGGGCGACCGGGAACAGCCAGCCCAAAATCATTGCGCCGAGGATGGCGCCACCGGTAATCGGCTTCTGCCAGATGTAGAACAGCAGCGCGCCCACCAGGGAACCGACGCCGATTGGAATGGAGGCGGTCATGGCGCTGAGGATAATCAACGGCCCGAGGAAGCGGCCGGAGGCGTTACCCGCGCCCATCATCACGTCTGCACCGTAGGTGGAGTTACTCTGGTTGATGGTGAACTTACGCGCCAGGATGATGACGTAGCCAATCGCCAGACCAATCACCAGGCCGGTAATCAGCGAGGCAATAAAGTTGGTCACCGGGAACATGATCCCCGCGCCCAGCAGCAGCGCCGGTACGCCGAGGCCCACGCCGGTCTGGATCGCCCCGCCGATGTCGAGAATCCCGACCAGCGACCCTTCGATGATACGGGCGAACAGGAAGCTTGCGCCGAACGCCGCCACCGCGCCGTAAACGCCGGTATCGATTCCCGCTTTCAGCATTGCCACGAAGGCCACTTCGTTAAACGCGCCGATACCGTAGAGGTAGTACATGTGCGTCCCGGCGAAGACGCCGGAGGAGAGCAGGCCAACGAAGATCGGGAACGACCAGTCGGCATACCAAAAACCTTTATTCTGTTCCATTTAGAGGCTCCTGTTATTTACCGCTGAGCGAGTTGTGGATCATGTCGAGCCAGTTCGGCACGGTCAGATGGAAGGATTCGATCATCTTCATGTCGAAGCCGCGGAAGAAGCCGCTCAGCACAAACAGCAGGACGATCGCCGCCATCATCACTTTGGTGACGTGGTTCCAGCCGCTCTCTTCCACGCCTTTACCGATCAGGATCCCCAGCACCAGACCCGGCACGGCGTTACCCATGATCAGCTGCGCTGCGCCGCCAAAGATGGTGGCCCAGAAGCCCGATTTTTTACCCGCGTCGATGGCTGCCAGCCAGAAGATCACCGGCATCACGGTGTTGACCAGCAGGTTCGCGGCAGGCACCAGCACCTTCACGGCGGTGACCTGAAGCGCAGCCGGAACGGAGGAGGCGGTCAGGTTAAGGAAGGTCACGACAATCATGCCGATAATGCCGCAGGCAATCGCCATTTTGCGCGGGTCATGCAGCGTTTCACCGACGTTACGGTTTTTGATCATCAGTGCAGCAGCACCCCAGTTCGGGATGATGCGGTGGTCAACGTCCTGTGTGAAGGCACCTGCGGCCACGGAAGAGGCCCAGGCGTTAAAGAAGAAACCTAACCCAAAGGAGAAGTGGGACGCCGGATCCCCTTCACAGGAGTTCAGTTCCCCCAATGTACGAAACGCGCCCATACCCTGAGTGGTAGGCGCATGAAACATGCGTGCAGCCCCGGCTCCAACACCGACGCCAACCAGGCCGCCAATGATGAGCGATTTTATTAATATAATTAAGAACATCAGTCTGCCCTTTTATGAATAATCAGCGTTGCGTGACGAAATCCACCTGGTCGAGATTGATGGCGGTCACGTTGACGGTCACATCCAGCTCCACGCTGTAGGTGCGTCTTTCCCGACGCAGAAAGAAGAACAAAAACGCTTCTTTTCGCACCGCTTCTTGCGCCTGAACAACCTGCACATCCTGTGGCTCAATACGCAGTAAGATATGCGGTGAGGCTTTCATCACCGCGGCCTGTACGTGGTTGAGGGCGTCGGCAAAGGCGCGCGCTTTGGCATCGCCCTTCCCCTTCACTCTCACCGTGGTCGTGAACTGTTCTTTCATGCTTACGCGCCGTATTTCTTCTGCCACGCCTGTACCAGACGCTCGCCCAGCTCTTCTTTATCCATAAAGCCAAAGCCCAGCACGTTGCAGCCTTCGTTGATAGCGGTCACCCCCTCATCCACGGAGCGCATGCCGTATTTGGCCTTGTAGCCGTATTTGGTCTGGGCGGTGATGGCACCCGCGCCGCCGCTGCCGCAGAACGAGATCCCGAAGGTGGCGTTTTCTGCTTTCATCACGTCACCGAGCTTCATATCCGCTGCCATGCCCGGTACGACAACCGCGCGTCCGCCGGCTTTTTCCACACCCGCAGCCACTTTCTGACCTTTACCCAGGCGATCGCCAATCACGACTGTAATCTGTTCCATGTGTTGCTCCTTAAAGGTTGTCTTTCGCGACTTCGAAGTGAACGGAGAGCAGCCAGGCTTCTTCATCAGGAAGATTGCCAAACTGCGCTACCACTTCACGGGCAAGTTGCATTGAATCTGGTGAAATTTCGTCGAACAGCTCTGCTTCAACCTCCGGCAGCGGCTCGCCGGTCACAGACCGGTGCGCCATTGCGCGAACGTGGGAGGTCAGCATCTGCTCCTGTACCGCGTTGGGGATGATGTTGTGCCGGGCCAGCAGGGCGTAGACCTGCTGAAGCATGGTGTTCGCGAGCTGTTCTGTTTGCACCGCCTGTTCCCCAACGTCGTTCATTACCGCTCCGTTAATCACTCGTCTTACCCCGTTAATGGCTCTGGAATAAAACTAACGTCGAGGGGGCGTTGTTTGTAGCGAGTTGTTTTCCACTTCGAAGTGGAAAGGCGAGCCGCGGCAGTGATCTGTGCCACATAAATGCGGTGAATCTGGATTAATCGCTGGATTTACGTGATGAATATCACGCTATTACGCGGCACTAAACAGGTAAGCGGAGTGGAAAAGATTACGAGCAGGCTCGTAGAAATGTGATGTGGATAAGGTTTTCTTATGGGGAGGGAGAAGAGTGTGAGCGGGGATGCTTAACGCACCCCGCTCATCCAGACTATCAACGATACTTTTTGTGATACGCGTTGCGGGTCGCCGCAAACTGGTCGGCTGCCGCCTGGGCTTCCTTCACTTTGCCTTCGTTCGCCAGCTTCAGCGCGCCGTCGATCTGGCCGACCAGCACGTCAAAACCGTGGCGGTAGTCTTTCATCTCGGCGCTGTCCGCCGCTTTGCTTTCCAGCTTCGGCGGCGTCGCTTTTTGCGCATCCAGCGCCGCTTCACGCATTTTGGTCAGTGCGTCTTTCATCTCCGCCGCATCGTCGGTTTTCTGCACCACCTTCAGGTTTTGACTGAGGATGTCCATGTTGTCTTCAAGATCGGCAGCAAACGCAGATGAACCAAGAACCAGCGTTGAAGCCGCGACGATCGCTAACAGGTGTTTACGCATTGCTCACTTCCTTTTTTATTATAAATCACGCTTTTACGGGGATTATTGCCCGGCGATTTTCATCTCCGGCAGTAATACAGAACCACACTGAATATTGCTGCGTGTTTCAATATCGTTACCGACCGTAACAATATTGCGCCACATGTCCTTGAGGTTGCCGGCGATGGTGATTTCGCTCACCGGATACTGAATTTCACCGTTTTCCACCCAGAAGCCCGCTGCGCCGCGAGAGTAGTCGCCGGTGATACCGCTCACGCCCTGCCCCATCAGCTCGGTGACCACCAGACCGGTGCCCATCTCTTTCAGCATCTGTTCAAAATTCAGGCCCTGCCCGGCAATGCGCCAGTTATGAATGCCGCCCGCGTGCCCGGTGCTTTTCAGCCCCAGCTTACGCGCGGAGTAGTTGGTCAGCAGCCACTGGGTCAGAATGCCGTCTTTAACGATATCCCGGCGCTCCGTGCGCACGCCTTCGCTGTCGAACGGCGTGGAGGCCAGCCCTTTCAGCAGGTGCGGGTGCTCTTCGATGGTCAGCCATTCCGGCAGGATCTGCTTGCCCAGCGAGTCGAGCAGGAAGGTCGATTTACGGTACACCGAACCACCCGCAATCGCCCCCACCAGATGACCAAACAGACCGGTTGCCACTTCGTTGGCAAAAATGACCGGGGCTTTCATGGTGGAGAGTTTACGCGGCGAGAGGCGTGACAGCGTACGTTCGGCGCACTCTTTTCCCACCCACTCCGGAGACTGCAAATCCCCCAGCGCGCGGCCAATGGTATACGCGTAATCACGCTCCATATCGCCGTTCTCTTCGGCGATCACGCAGCTGGAAAGCGAGTGGCGGGTTGAGCAGTACCCCTGCAACATGCCATGGGAGTTACCAAACACTTTGATGCCGTAGTGGCTGTTAAAGCTGCCGCCTTCGGTATTGGTGATGCGTTTGTCAGCCTGCAAAGACGCCTGCTCGGCGCGCGAGGCCAGCTCAATGGCTTCATCCGGGGTCACTTCCGCCGGATGGAACAGATCGAGATCCGGCGCGTCAAACGCCAGCAGCTCTTTATCAGCCACGCCAGCGTAAGGATCCGGGGAGGTGTACCGCGCGATATCCAGCGCCGCCTGTACTGTACGGGCGATAGCATCCGGGCTGAGATCGGTAGACGACGCGCTGCCTTTGCGATTCTGGTGATACACCGTGATCCCCAGCGCGCCATCGCTATTAAATTCTACATTCTCCACTTCGCCATAGCGGGTGCTCACGCTAATGCCGGTGGTTTTGCTGACCGCCACTTCGGCGCCATCTGATTTACCTGAAGCGAGCATCAGCGCGGTGGAGACGGCTTCTTCCAGGATCTTACGCTGCGCTTCAACTTGTGAGGTTACTTTCATCGCAAATGCCATACTGTAAGAGAGAGTTAAGTGAAGTCTAACAGAGAACCGTTTTTCAGTGCGCGTCTTAACTGGTAACATTAGCCTCTTTTTTTAAGGAGCCTGACATGACTAAGCAGCCCGAAGACTGGCTCGACGACGTTCCCGGTGATGACATCGAAGACGAAGATGATGAGATCATCTGGGTCAGTAAAAGTGAAATTAAACGTGACGCCGAAGAGTTAAAACAGCTTGGCGCAGAAATGGTAGAACTGGGTAAGAACGCGCTGGATAAGATCCCGCTCGACCAGGATCTGCGTGATGCCATTGAACTGGCACAGAAAATCAAGAAAGAAGGGCGTCGCCGCCAGCTTCAGCTTATCGGGAAACTGCTGCGTCAGCGCGATGTTGAGCCGATCCGTCAGGCGCTGGATAAACTTAAGAACCGCCACAACCAGCAGGTTGCGCTGTTCCATAAGCTGGAGCAGATCCGCGACCGTCTGATCGAGCAAGGTGATGACGCGGTACCTGAAGTGCTGAACCTGTGGCCGAATGCCGACCGCCAGCAGCTGCGTTCTTTGATCCGTAACGCGAAGAAAGAGAAAGAAGGGAATAAGCCGCCGAAGTCTGCGCGTCTGATTTTCCAGTATCTGCGCGAGCTGTCTGAGAACGAAGAGTAAACCCCTCACCCCAGCCCTCTCCCCAAAGGGGAGAGGGAGAAGAGATAATGTAGGCCCGGGAAGCGCTAACGCCACCGGGCCTTTTTTTACTCTGCGGCCGCGGCTTTCTTCGCCAGACCGTCCAGCAGCTTCTGATGGATCCCACCAAACCCGCCGTTGCTCATCACCAGAATGTGATCGCCAGGCTGTGCGGCTTTCACCACCATATCCGCTAAGACATCCACGTCCGCACTCCAGTGCGCTGGCTGAATGCAGGCGTCGGCCACTTCGGCCACCTGCCACGGAATATGCTGCGGTTGCAGGAGGAAGACCTCGTCGGCACGCCCTAAGGACGGCGCGAGATCGTCTTTGCATATCCCCATTTTCATGGTGTTCGAACGCGGTTCCAGCACGGCCAGAATGCGCGCGGTGCCGCCAACTTTGCCACGCAATGCGGCAAGCGTCGCCAGAATGGCGGTTGGGTGGTGCGCGAAATCGTCGTACACCGTCACGCCATTCGCTTCACCACGCAGCTCCAGACGGCGGCGGGCGTTAATGAACGAACCCAGCGCATTGGCGGCATCCGCAGGCAGTACGCCCACGTGACGCGCCGCGGCGATCGCCATCAGGCCGTTGTGCATATTGTGCTCGCCCACCAGGCCCCACTTCACTTCGCCCACTTTTTCGCCGTCGAGCAGCACTTCCCATTCGGAAGCATCCGCGTTGAGCTTTTTCGCCTGCCAGTGCCCCTGCTCGCCAACCAGCTCCTGCTCGCTCCAGCACCCCATCGCCATAGTCTGCTTCAGGTTGATGTCGTTCTCCGGCAGGATAATGCGGCCCTGACCCGGAACAATGCGCACCAGATGGTGGAACTGTTTCTGAATCGCTTTCAGGTCGTCAAAGATATCCGCGTGATCGAACTCAAGGTTGTTGAGGATCAGCGTGCGTGGGCAGTAATGCACGAACTTGGAGCGCTTGTCGAAGAATGCGCAGTCGTATTCATCCGCTTCAATCACAAAGAACGGGCTGTCGCCCAGACGCGCGGAGACGTCGAAATTCCCCGGCACGCCGCCGATCACGAACCCCGGCTTGTAGCCGCAGGCTTCGAGGATCCAGGTCGCCATACCGGCGGTGGTGGTTTTGCCGTGCGTCCCGGCAACGGCGACAACCCAGCGGTCGCGCAGGACAAAGTCATGCAGCCACTGCGGGCCAGACATGTACGGGATATTGCGTTCCAGCACCGCTTCAACGCATGGATTCCCACGGGTCATGGCGTTACCAACGATCACCAGATCCGGCTGCGGCTCGAGCTGGCTGGCGTCATATCCCTGAATCAGAGAAATCCCCTGCTTCTCCAGCAGCGTGCTCATCGGCGGATACACATTGGCGTCCGAACCTGTCACTTCATGGCCCAGCGAGCGCGCCAGCATTGCCAGTCCGCCCATGAAAGTGCCACAAATCCCCAATATATGAATGCGCATACGTCACTATCCTTCTTCAATGTGGCGCACATTTTACTCACATGTCAGCGGCTGTGAAACGCATTTCAGGTAAATCCGTATTTTGCTGGCGCGATTCACCTCTGCGCTAATATTTGAATGTTTGTTAAGATTGTTGGACATCAACCGCTTTACTCAACATAAGATGCAGGGAAAGTGTTATGAAAACGTTAGGTGAATTTATTGTCGAAAAGCAGCACGAGTTCTCTCATGCTACGGGTGAGCTCACTGCTTTGCTGTCGGCAATAAAGCTGGGCGCTAAGATCATCCACCGCGATATCAACAAGGCCGGTCTGGTCGATATCCTGGGTGCCAGCGGTGCCGAGAACGTTCAGGGTGAGGTTCAGCAGAAACTCGACCTGTTCGCCAATGAAAAACTGAAAGCAGCACTGCGCGCGCGCGACATCGTTGCGGGTATCGCCTCTGAAGAAGAAGATGAGATCGTCGTATTCGAAGGGTGTGAACACGCAAAATACGTTGTTCTGATGGATCCGCTGGACGGCTCCTCCAACATCGACGTTAACGTTTCTGTCGGTACCATTTTCTCCATCTACCGTCGCGTCACCCCGGTTGGCACACCGGTGACGGAAGAAGACTTCCTGCAGCCGGGCAGCAAGCAGGTTGCTGCCGGTTATGTGGTGTATGGCTCGTCCACCATGCTGGTGTACACCACCGGCTGCGGCGTGCACGCCTTTACCTACGATCCGTCGCTGGGCGTTTTCTGTCTGAGCCAGGAGCGCATGCGCTTCCCGGAGAAGGGCAATACCTACTCCATCAACGAAGGCAACTACATCCGATTCCCGAATGGCGTGAAGAAGTACATCAAATTCTGCCAGGAAGAGGATAAAGCCACCCAGCGCCCGTACACCTCGCGCTATATCGGCTCGCTGGTGGCGGATTTCCACCGTAACCTGCTGAAGGGTGGTATTTACCTCTACCCAAGCACCGCCAGCCACCCGGACGGAAAACTGCGTCTGCTGTACGAGTGCAACCCGATGGCATTCCTGGCCGAACAGGCAGGCGGCAAAGCGAGTGACGGTAAAGAGCGTATTCTGGATATCGTGCCGGAAAGCCTGCACCAGCGCCGTTCGTTCTTTGTCGGCAACGACCACATGGTGGAAGACGTTGAACGCATGATCCGCGAATTCCCGGACGCGTAACGCGTTAAAAGGGGAGCCCGACAGGCTCCCCTATTTTTATCATGCCGTTTGCGCCGTCAGTTTGAAGGATGCCATCGCCTCCATCAGCTCGCGCGATTGTTCCTCCAGGGAACGCGTTGCCGCAGAGGATTGCTGAACCAGCGCCGCGTTTTGTTGCGCCGTTTCATCCATCTGATTGACGGCAATGTTAACCTGCTCAATACCGCGGCTCTGCTCCTGAGACGCCGTCGCAATTTCTCGCATCAGTTTGGTCATACGCAGCACTTCAGTGGCGATCTCGTCCATCGTCTCACCGGCCTGTTGCGCCAGCTCGCTGCCCTCGTTCACGTGGGTTTGCGAATCGCTGATCAGCGAGCGGATCTCTTTCGCCGCATCGGCACTGCGGCTGGCGAGATTGCGCACCTCACCCGCCACGACCGCAAAACCCCGTCCCTGCTCGCCCGCGCGCGCCGCTTCCACGGAGGCGTTCAGCGCCAGAATATTGGTCTGGAAGGCAATGCCGTCGATGACGCTCAGGATATCGGCGATGCGCGCCGAGCTGCCGGCGATGTCGCGCATCTTCTCAATGACGTAGCAGACCATTTCGCTGCCATGATCGGCGGTATCGGAGACCGACTGCGCCAGCTGGTGCGCCTGCCCGGCGTTATCGGCGTTAAGTTTCACCGTGGCGGTGATCTCTTCCATGCTGGCGGCCGTCTGCTCCAGCGAGGTGGCGGTGGATTCCGTGCGCTGGGCCAGGTTCAGGTTCCCTGCCGTCAGCTCGCGGCTGCCGGTATCAATCTGCGAGCTGGCGTCACGCACCCGCAGAACGGAATTCATCAGCGACTGGCGCATCTCTTCGATGACCGCGTTGAGGCGATTAAATTCCTGGCTCGCCGGCGCGTTCAGGGTGTGGGTTAAATCCCCTGCCGCTACGTGCTCCAGCTGGGCAATTGAGGCTGAAAGCGGCTTAAGCAGCATATGGCGCAGCACCAGCCAGGCCAGCACGATAATGCCTGCCGTCAGCAGCGCCGCGACGATAATCAGGATCAGCACACGGGTTTTACTCGCCTGCACGGCGCTCACCTCCGCTTTGCCGCGCGCTTCGCTCCACGTCTGGAACGCCTGCATATCGTTATCAAACTGCTTCGCCACCGGGACTAGCTTGCTTTCCAGCAGATCGTAATAGCCGTCCGCGCTTTGCTCGTTCAGGGCTTTCAGCATCGGGCTGATACCCTGCTGGTTGTACACCGCCAGGCTCGAGGCGACGTTATCCAGCAGCTTTTGTCCCTGCTCATCCGCCACGCCGCCGCCGATCACGCCCTTGAGCGTTTTCTGTGCCAGCGCCACTTCCTGGTTAATGGTTTTGACCGCCCTGGCCGCATCGTCCAGCAGGCCGACCTCCATCATGCGGACGGCCTGACCCGCTTCGTTACGCGCGCGCAGGATCAGCGTATAGCCGGCATTCAGCTGCACCATCTGTTCACCCTGAAGATGATTGATGCGCTGGAGAGAAGCGGAACTTTGCGTAAGGGCATAAATGCCAATGCCGCTGACAATCAGCAGCAGAAGGGTCATAACGGCCAGTAAAGAGAGCAAGCCGGTACGAATCGATAGCGTTTTAAGCATGATGTTATTTCCGGTAGCGAGATATTTCTGGGCATAAAAAAAGAGTATCGACCGCTACCGGAAAATGTTTAGAGTTTAAGCAATTTCAGCATGTTATCGCCCTGTTAAAGATGTATTCACACGGGTAACAGGCGAGCTCTGGCGGTTCTCCCACAGCACCGTCAGGCCGCGCTGGAGCGCGATAAAAATAAACAGCAGAATACCGATGGCGATTTTGGTCCACCAGGAGCTGAGCGTGCCGTCGAAGTTGATATAGGTCTGAATCAGCCCCTGGATCGCCACGCCAAACAGCGTACCGAGCACCGTCCCTACCCCGCCGCTGAGCAGCGTACCGCCAATCACCACCGAGGCAATGGCGTCAAGCTCAACGCCCACCCCCGCCAGGGCATAGCCTGCCTGGGTGTATACCGAAAACACAATCCCCGCGAGCGTGGCAAGGCCGGTCGAAAGCATATAGATGCGGATGGTGGTGCTGCGCGTGGAAATCCCCATCAGGTTCGCGGACGTGGCGCTGCCGCCAATGGCATAAACCTGGTTACCAAACCGGGTACGGTGAGCGAGGAAGATCCCGATCACCACCACGCCCAGCATCAGCAGCCCCATTGCGCTCAGGCGCCCTCCGCCGGGAATTTTCCACGCCAGGCTGGAGAGCGTGTCGTAGATCGGATGGTTAATCGGAATTGACTCCTCCGACACCAGATAGCTCACGCCGCGCAGGAAGAACATCCCGGCGAGGGTGATGATAAACGCCGGGATTTTCAGCGCGTCGATCAAAAGCCCCATAAAGGCGCCGAACGCGCAGCCCATAATCAGCACCAGCGGGAACGCCAGTAGCGGCGAAATGCCCCAAAAGCCAATCGCTTTAGCAAGGAACACGCCGGTAAAGGCGATCACCGACCCAACGGAGAGATCGATCCCGCCGGAGAGGATCACAAACGTCATGCCAACGGCGATAATGCCTAAAAAGGCGTTGTCGGTCAGGATGTTGCAAATCACCCGCGTGGAGGCGAAGCCCGGGAACTGGGTCAGGCAGTAAAGGTATCCCAGCACGAACACGCCCAGCGTGATCATTAACGGCAAATTACGTTTTATCATGACCGCGGAACCCCTTAATGAGAGTGATAAAGCGCGGCGACTGCACGATAAGTACGATAAGCACCACGACCGCTTTGACGACCTGATTAAGCTCCGGCTGGAACCCGGAGAGCAAAATACCGGTATTCATACCCTGAATAATTAACGCCCCCACCACCGAGAGCAGCAGATTAAAACGTCCGCCCATCAGCGACCCACCGCCGATAACCACCGCGAGGATCGCATCAAGCTCCAGCCAGAGTCCGGCGTTGTTGGCATCCGCCCCGCGAATGTCGGCCGCCACAATCACCCCGGCAATCGCAGCACAGACGCCGCTCAGCACGTAGGTCAGCATCACCATCAGCCGTGTATTTACCCCGGCGTTTTTCGCGGCCCGAATGTTAATCCCCACCGCTTCGATGAACATCCCGAGCGCCGTTTTGCGTGTGAAAAGCCAGAACACCACCAGCGTCACCAGCGCGACGATCACCGGGGTCGGGAAGAACAGAAAATTACCGCTGCCGATCCACGCAAGATTCGGGGAGGTAAAGGTGACGATTTGACCGGAGGTGATAAGCTGCGCCACACCGCGCCCGGCCACCATCAAAATCAACGTCGCGACAAACGGCTGGATCTTGAGCACCGCGACCAGAATGCCGTTCCACAGCCCGGCTAATACACCGGAGCCCAGCGCGGCCAGCAGAACCACCGGCAGGCTGTGCCCGGCAACGGTCATCGAGGCGGCGGTGGCGCCCGCAATCGCCATTACCGCACCGACGGAGAGGTCGATCCCGCCGGTGGCAATCACCAGCGTCATGCCAATCGCCAGCAGCGCCACGGGCGCGACACGGTTTAAGATGTCGATCGGGCTACCAAACAGGCGGCCATCCTGCACGACGATCTGGAAGAAATGCGGAGCCACCAGGCTATCCACCAGCAGCACCAGCAGCAGCGCCACGATTTGCGGCGTGCCGGTCGGCCAGCTGAAGCGGCGCTTCGCTTCGCCAGTTTGCGAAAGAGAACGGGACATCACATATGACTCCTTACGCCGCGATGGCATTCATGATCGCCGGAACCGACAGTTTATCCAGCGGGATCTCTGCCACCTGCCTGCGATCGCGCATGATGATGACGCGATCGGCATAGCCAACCAGCTCCTCCAGCTCAGACGAGATCACCAGCAGCGCCAGACCGTCGGCGCACAGCGTTTCGATAAGCCGGATGATTTCGGCATGCGCGCCCACGTCGATACCGCGCGTGGGCTCGTCGAGGATCAGGAACTGCGGTTTGGTCAGCAGCCAGCGCGAGAGCAACACCTTCTGCTGATTACCGCCCGAAAGGAACTCGATGGGCTGTTCCGCGCTCGGGGTACGGATACCGAGCTGGCGGATGAAGCGCTCGGCAATGGCGTTCTGCTCGCGCTTAGGGATCGGACGCAGCCAGCCGCGCTGGGCCTGTAGCGCCAGAATGATGTTTTCCCGCACCGAGGCGGCGGCAATAATCCCGTCCGTTTTTCTGTCCTCCGGGCAGAAGCCCACGCCGAGGCACGACGCCTGATGCGGTGAACGTAGCGTTTGCGGTTTGCCTTTGATCAGCGCCGTTCCGCTGTCGGCAGGTTTGATCCCGAAGATCACTTCGGCGGTTTCGGTGCGCCCGGAGCCTAACAGCCCTGCCAGACCCACAATTTCACCGGGGCGTACCTCGAGGTTAAACGGCGCGATGGTCCCTTTTTTGCCGTAATCGTGAAACGCGGCGATCGGTTTTTCGCTCAGCAGCGTGCGGCCCGCACGCTGGAGTGCGTTGGTCTCCAGCTCGCGACCCAGCATCATTTTGACCAGCTCAATCTGCGGCAGCTCGCGGGTTTCCCGGCAGCCGACAAAGCCGCCGTTGCGCAGCACCGTAATACGGTCGCTTACCTCGTAAACCTGATCGAGGAAGTGCGTAACAAAGATCAGGCTCACGCCCTGATCGCGCAGCTGGCGCATCAGGGTAAAAAGCATCTCCACTTCCTGGGTATCGAGGCTGGCGGTGGGTTCATCGAGGATCAGCACTTTCGCCGAGAGATCGATAGCGCGACAGATCGCCACGATCTGCTGCATCGCCACGGAAAAACGGTTCAGCGGTTCGCGCACGTCGAGAGAGAAGCCATACGATTCCATCAGCTTCGCGGCGCGCGCTTCCATCTCTTTGCGGCGCAGCAGGCCAAAACGTCTGGGCTCGCGGCCAATAAACAGGTTATCCGCTACCGACATGTTTGGCAGCAGGTTCACTTCCTGGTAGACCGTGCCGATCCCCAGTTGCTGCGCATGCGCGGTGTTTTTGGGCGAAATAGCATTACCTTCCAGCCAGATAGCGCCGCGATCGGCGTGATAGACCCCGGTCAGGGTTTTAATCAGCGTCGACTTCCCCGCCCCGTTTTCGCCGAGCAACGCCATGATCTCCCCCCGCCGCAGGCTGAAATCAACGTTATCCAGCGCCTTAACGCCAGGGAAAAATTTACTCAGGCCCTCTGTGCGGAGGATTTCCTGGTGTTGTTCGGTGGTCATGGTTTCCCCCTGCATTAAGCCGGATGACGCTACGCTTATCCGGCCTACAAATGAGCGTATCGTAGGCCGGGTAAGCGCAGCGCCACCCGGCAATGTCACTGATCAGTAGCCCATATTTTTCTTCTTCTCTAACTCTTCTTTCGCCGTGTCCGGCAGGTAGAGCGTGGATTTGGTGATAGTCAACTTCTCAGGCTGGGTGCCGTCTTTCTTGAATTTCTCCAGCGCATCGAATGCCGGGCCCGCCATGTTCGGCGTCAGCTCCACGCTGGCGTTCGCTTCGCCGTCAATCATCGCTTTGTAGATGTCCGGTACGCCGTCGATCGAGCCGGTGAGAATATCTTTGCCCGGCTTCAGGCCCGCTTCTTTGATGGCCTGGATGGCGCCGATCACCATGTCGTCGTTGTGGGCGTAAACCATGCAGATATTTTTGCCGTTATTTTCTGCCTTGATGAAGCTTTCCATGACCTCTTTACCTTTGCTGCGGGTGAAGTCGCCGGACTGAGAACGGATGATCTTGATGTTTGGTGCTTTGCCGATGGCCTCCGCGAAACCTTTCTTACGGTCGATAGCCACGCTCGCCCCGACGGTGCCCTGCAACTCAACCACGTTACACGGCTTGCCATCCACCTGCTTCACCAGCCAGTCACCAATCAGTTTGCCTTCCAGCACGTTATCGGCGGTGACGGTGGTCATATAGAGAGATTTGTCTTTAACGTCGATGGAACGGTCGAGCAAGAACACAGGAATTTCAGCCTCTTTAGCTTCCTTCAGCACCGGCTCCCAGCCCGTGGCAACAACCGGGGCGATAAAGATGGCATCCACGCCCTGAGCGATAAAAGAGCGCACCGCTTTAATCTGATTCTCTTGCTTTTGCTGACCATCGGCGATTTTCAGGGTAATACCGCGCTTTTCGGCCTCACTTTTCGCCACGTTCGTTTCAGCGGCGCGCCAGCCGGATTCAGATCCGACCTGCGAAAATCCAACGGTTAACGGTGCGGCCATCGCCATAGACGACATGGCTGCCGAAACTGCTGTAACAAGAAGTAAGCGCTTCCACATATGAACGTCCTCGTAGGGTAGGTTATTGTTGGTTAAAAGATGTTCTGCGGATGAACTATAGCCAATGGAATATGTTACGGATTGCGTTACATCACACTTCAGAAAAGTGAATAAAACGTTAATCACAAGTTTGTAATCGCTTTCATTTCCACATTTAAAATGCGGCTGAGTTTATGGATTATCCTGTCATAGAAACGGTCTGAAAAGTGAAAGCGCGAGGGAGATAAGTCGAAAACAGGCGAAGACTTTCAGCGCCAGTTGGCTATAATACCTGCCACTTGTTTACCATCCATTTTAAAGGACACCGACATGAGCTTACTCAACGTCCCTGCGGGTAAAGAACTGCCAGAAGACATCTACGTTGTGATCGAAATCCCGGCCAACGCAGATCCAATCAAATACGAAATCGACAAAGACACCGGTGCGCTGTTCGTTGACCGTTTCATGTCTACCGCCATGTTCTATCCGTGCAACTACGGCTACATCAACCACACTCTGTCTCTGGACGGTGATCCGGTTGACGTACTGGTCCCAACGCCATACCCATTGCAGCCAGGCTCCGTCATTCGCTGCCGTCCTGTTGGCGTGCTGAAAATGACTGACGAAGCGGGTGAAGATGCGAAACTGGTTGCCGTACCGCACACCAAGCTGAGCAAAGAGTACGATCACATTAAAGATGTGAACGACCTGCCAGAGCTGCTGAAAGCGCAGATCGCCCACTTCTTCGAGCACTACAAAGATCTCGAAAAAGGCAAATGGGTTAAAGTTGAAGGCTGGGATAACGCAGAAGCGGCGAAAGCAGAAATCATCGCCTCTTTCGAGCGTGCTGCTAAGAAGTAATTCTTACTGCTGATACTAAGCCCCGCGCGTCGGGGCTTTTTTGTGCCTTTCGATGCGCCCGGCGGCGCTACGCTTGCACGGGCCTACAATCAGCAAGAGGCGCAAAACGATAACGCCACCTTACGGTGGCGCTGTCGTTTTTCAGAACTGGTCTCTGTCTAACCAGTTACCGCTTTCAATCAGCGTTAACCCGTCGACCGAACGTTGGTACACATACATCCATGCACTGCCGTAAGGCGTCTGGATCAACTGGCGAGCGTATTCACCGCCCCTGGTGCGCAAGGCATCAAGTTCGGCCAGCGTAGCATTATCAATACGATAAACCTCACCCTGTACCGTTCCGTTCCCCGGAACCGCGCCTGGATAGTGGCCCAGACTGTACAACTGGTAGTTTTCGATTGTGTAATTTCCCAGCAACTGGGCGTTGGTCATCCAGTGGCTGTTGCCTTGCTTGGTTCGTAAACTGCCGTAAACAAATATTCGCATTGCTAAAACTCAAACTGATAGAGCAGATCAAGTGCCTGGTCTACGCCGGACACTGCTTCCAGATATAGCTTAGGCATCAGGCGATAACGTAACGTGAGTGTAGCCAGTGAGTCAAAGATCCCCACGCCATATTTTACCTGTAGACCCGGCAGTACATAGCCGCTGACCACTACCTGCGAGGAGTCACCCACGCCCTGAGTGTCCAGCGCCAGATTGCTTACGCCAAACGTCTCGCCGATTTTACCCACAACCTGACCACTTTGTGCAACCCCCAGACCGACTAACATCGATGTCATTGCCGCACCATCGCCCTGTTGGCTATCCAGACCCTGGCCGCGCAGCAGGTAGGAAAGCGCTTCCTGTTGCGACATGGCCGGGTCAGAGAAGATCTCTGCCTTAGGTTCATCGGCGGAGCCCGTCACGCGCACGCCCGCAATCACATCATCTTCGGTGGCTTCCGGGTTACGGATCGCTTCGATATTGAGTACCGGCTGATCCGGTGGGCCGGAGAACAGCAGCTCACCTTTACGCACAATCAAATCCTGACCGTAGGCATGGAAGCGCCCTTCAGGAATATTGATTTGTCCATTGAGGCCAAGCCCCTGTTGATCCTGCGCCACCTTCAGGTCACCCGTGAGTCTCGCCTTCAGCCCAAACGCGTCCAAACGCACGTTATTCCCCACGTGCACAATAAGATTACTATTGATCGGTATGCCAGCGCTCTTCTGTTCAACAGGTTTCAGATTTTCATTGAGCATAACTTCGTCACTGGAGACGCCAACCGCGCTTTCCGGCACCTCGTGAACCACGATGCGCGCCCACGGTACGTCAACACGGCCGTCCAGGGTGAAGAGACTCGGCGTTGCCTCAAAGACCACGTCTGGCGACACGTCCAGGCGCACCATCGGCGGTACCGTGATACGCACCCTGCTGCCCTTGGCCGCAATACGGGCGCGCCAGTTGTCGAGCTGGCTCCAGTCTGCGTCACCAGTCAGGTTGATTTGTCCCTGCTGTGTCAGCACTGAGCCACTGAGGGTTGAGCTTTGGCCGTTAAAGTTCATCGTCAGCTGGCTTGGCTGCATATCGAACGGCATAAAGTTACCGTCAATGTCCACGCCGTTTAACCGCATCTGGCCAAACAGCTGCGGGCTTTGCGCATCCCCCGCCAGACGCAGGTTGGCGCTGAGCATCCCCGCCGCCTTTTCTCCCCGCGAGAAAATCGGATTCACCATCGCCAGGTTGAAGTTGCGAATATTGACGTTGCCGCCGAGATTGCGCCGCCCTTGCGGATCGGTAATTTGCACCTGTCCGTCAAGCTGACCGTTGTTGGTCAGACGAATAAGCCATCCCAGTTCCGCACGATTGTTACGCAGGTCAGCGTTCACATTCAGGGTGTCGAACGCCACCGGCAGCGGCGCGTCATTGACCTCCTGCGTCACCTTCACGTTACGCCCGGAGAGGGTAACGCTGCCCTGCGGCAGTCCCTCTTTGGTGGTGTCCCACGCGACGTCCGCTTTACCGCTGAAGACCCCGCTGGCCTGGGTGGTTTCCGGCATAAACGGTTTCAGCATCGCCAGGTCAAAACGGTTGAGGTTGATCTGCGCGCGTCCTTCCGCGCCCGCATCAATGGTCTGCGGCACGCACAGCTCAGCATTCGGGTTGGTCCAGCAGTGTGGCCCAATGCTGATCTTTTGCTCCGCATTGCGGTAGTCCAGCGCGATGGATCGGGACAGCACCAGCGGGCCGACCGGCGTGCTGAAGCGGGTGTTATCCAGCACGCCCTTCCAGCGCGTTGCCTGGCGGTCAAAACTGCCCGTCAGGTGCAGCTGCCCGGAGACCGGCTCGCCCTGCACGCGAAGCTGGAGATCGTGCTGCTTTTCGTTACCTTTTGCCGCCAGCGTAACCAGACTGATGTTCACGTCCGGCTGGGAGATACGCTCCACGCGCAGGTCCAGGTTTCCGCCGATCTGATCGGTGGATTTCACGTCCCCTTCGACGCGCACGCGGGCAATGGAAAGTTCCTGCCAGCGCAGGTTATTGGCGGTGATGTCCGCCAGCAGCTGCGGCGCCTCCACTGTACCGCGAACCTTCACTAACCCCTTCGCCGTCCCGCCAAGACCCGGCAGGGCGTTATCGAGATTTGGCGCGTCGATGGTGGCATCCAGATCGAGATCTTTCACCCCCAGCTCGCCTTTGATATCTGCCGTGTTGCGGCCCAGCGCCACGTGCAGGCCCGGGATCACCCACTGGAGATAGCTGTTGCCCTTAAGCGAGCCCTCTACGTTGACTTTGTTCTGCTTCACATTACCGGTGAGCTTGAGTTCCGGCACGTCCATCTGCCAGGTGCCGCCGTACAGGCTACCGCGGGTTTTGATCAGACCATTCAGTTTTGACGGCCAGTCCGGGACTTCTTTAGCGGTGTTGATCCCGGTCAGCTTCAGCTCGCCGCGCCAGCTGATCGCCTGCTGCCAGTCGAGCAGCGCGATCAGCTCGGTTTTCCCTTCCAGCGCCGCCACGGTCAGCTTGTCGAGGTTAACCTGCAACTCGTTACCCTTCGCATCCAGAGTAATATCGGCGGGCGGTACTCCCTGCCCCTTCACTGCCGTACGGAACGACAGCGTGTAGTCGGTCATTTTGCCACTCAGCTTCAGCTTTAGATCGTCGGCCTGGAACTGCTTTTCACCGGTGAACGGCCAGTAAAGCTGCTTGCTGACAATCTCAAGGTTGAGCGGTAGACCGGCCTCTGCCAGCTGGGTTTGCCCGCGCAGTACCATATCCACAGGGCCGGAGAGGTTCACGCCGAACTCCAGCTTCTCGCGCAGCGCGCCGCCGACTTTCACCTTCACCTTCTCGCCTTTCAGCGGATCGATGTTCAGGGCGCTGTTAAGGGTAATATCTACCGGCCAGTTATCGCGCAGCAGCGCATTGCCTGAGGCGTTTACCGACCCCTGGTTGGTATCGATATCCAGCGCGTCGAGCTTCATGTTGCCGTCGATACTGCTGACTTTAAGCAGCATGTTGAAGACCGTCAGATCGGTATCGCCGGTCAGACGCAACTGCTCGCCTTTAAACTCTTCGATATTGAGGTTCAGCGGCAGATGCACGTCGGTCATCTCCGGCAGAACCGGTTTCGAGAAGAGATCTTTCAGCGTTTCACCCAGCGGTTTTTCTTCCGGCTGCGGGTTCTGGATCTTCGGCTCGACGATCTCTTCCTGCGCCACGTCGGCCACCTTCGGCAGCGCAATCAGCAGCCCTTGCAGGGAGGTTGGGGTCAGGGTGAGGTTTTTCTCCTGCCAGCGCAGACCGGAGGTGAAATCCATCACGGATACCGTCGTGTCGTCGATTTTGATATTGACGTTATCCAGCGCGACCCGGTAGAGCGCAATCGGGTACGGCGTGGAGAGATTCAGCGGGCCGCTGTCCTCTTCTTCGACAGGCTCAGACTTCGGCATTTTTTTGGAGTCTATCGCCACGTTAACGTCTTTTAGCGACAGATCGTTTACGCACAGCTGGCTATCCCGCAGGCAGCCGAGCTTGACCGCCAGATGAAACTCGCCCGCGTTCACCGCCACGCCGGGCTGTTCATAACGAATATTCTTCAGGCGCAGATCGCGCCAGCCGCCCGTCACCTGGCCGATTTCCAGCCCTGGCACCCAGCGGTTCGCGGCGTTAAACAGCAGATGCAGGCCCGTGGTGGTACCCACCAGAAATGCCACCGTACCGAGCAGTAATACGATAAAAATCAGCACCCCGAGGCTTATCTTCTTCCATAAACTCATAATTCAGGCCCCAGACCGATGTAAAACTGTAAACCGTGTTCTTCTTTGTCGCCCACCGGAACGGCGAAATCGAGCTTGATCGGCCCGACCGGTGACTGCCAGCGCACGCCCACACCCGCGCCGGTTTTGAAATCGCTGCGGCGGATGTCGTTCACGGCCTCGCCGCTGTCGACAAACATGGCGCCCCACCATTTGCCGCTGACGTTGTACTGATACTCCAGCGAGCCGGTCGCCAGTTTAGAGGCCCCGGTCAATTGGCCTTTCTCGTTTTCAGGTGAGATCGATTTGTACTTATAGCCGCGAATGCTGCGGTCGCCCCCGGCGAAGAAACGCAGATCTGGCGGAACGCGTTCGAAGTCACCGGTTTCGATCCAGCCCAGATTGCCGCGAACCACAAAGCGGTGCTTGTCGTAGAGGGTACGGATCCAGACGTTTTGCGCCTGCACGACGGAGAAATCCACGTCTGAGCCCCAGGCGGAGTTGGAATAATCGATGGAGTAGCGCTGAGAATCGCCCCAGGTCGGCATCAGGCCACCGCGCGAGCGGGTACGGCTGATCATCACGCCCGGATAAAGCAGCATGGTGGTGTTGGTGACGTTTGCCTGAGTAAAGTGGTCAAGGCTCCAGCGCAGGTTAATGGCGCGCTGCCAGCCGCTGGAGAGATCCCAGAAGCGTGATACCGCAAGCGCCGTCGAATCCTGTTCGGTATCGTTCAAATCGGTACGCTTAAAGCCGCCCTGCACGAGGTAGTATTGCTCAAGCGGATTTTTCAGCAGCGGCATTTTATAGCTGAAGTCCAGCTGCTGTTCAGGCGCAGACAGGCTGAGGCTGGTGGTCAGGCTGTGACCGTAGGAGTTCATCCACGGTTTTTTCCACGAGGCTTTCACGCGCGGGCCGACGTCCGTGGAGTAGCCGACACCAGTCTCAATGGTGTTCTCGGTGCGCGGTGAGACCACGCCATGCAGCGGTAACACTTTCGTTTTACGGGATTTATCAAATTGCGGTGCCACCACCACGGAGTTAAACCAGCCGGTGGCAGATAAACGACGGTTCAGCTCGCCCAGGTCGCTGGACTGGTAGTAGTCACCCTTTTTAAACGGCACCAGGTTTTGCAGATACTCATCACGGATTTGCGATCCTTCAAAGGTTACATCGCCAAACCGATAGCGCTCGCCGCTGTCGTAATCGATATCCCAGAATGCCTGACGTCGTTCAAGCGCAACGCCCAGCTGGCTTTTGTTGAACTGGCTGTCAAAGTAGCCTTTGCGCAGCGAAACGCTGGTTAAGGATTTTTTAAAGCGATCGTAATCCCCGTGATTAAGCACGGTGCCCACTTTCGGGCGGTTGCTGAGCAGATCCAGGTAGTCACGATCCGTGCGTGCACCGCCGCGCAGCACCACGTTCGTGCCGCCAATCAGGACGGGTTCTCCCGGCGAGACGCGGGCAATCAATACCTGACGTCCTTTAGCCGGCGGCGGCCGTAAATCGAAATCAATGGTGGGTTCGTAGTACCCCAACGCCTTTAAGCCTTCGCGAATGGCGTCATCCACGCGCGCGCGAAAACGCCGATCCGGCGTGACTTCATCGCTCTGGATGGTGGAAAGCTGCGCACGCACGTTTTTTTCCAGCGCCCCGGATAACCCCTCAACCTGCAAACGGACATTCGCCGCGCTGGCAATCCCGCTTGTCAGCATTAAACTGACTAAACATAACTGGCGGATCTTTGTCACGTTTTCTCCTGAATATCCCTGTTTCCACCCTGGAAGCAAATGCAGTGCCGCTCCGCGGCAAAATACGGCCTGAAAGCCAAAAACCCAAATTACGGGTTGAAAAAGGGCCTAACACCCAAATATTTCTTATGATTAAATCTAGACTCATTCATCGCATTTATTGTGTTCAATTAAACGCTTCGTGACAACCTTAACCGAAACAACGCTACCCCGGAGGCCCCACCGTGAGTTTATTTGATAAAAAGCATCTGGTATCACAAGCCGATGCGTTACCGGGACGCAACACCCCTATGCCAGTGGCGACATTACACGCCGTAAACAACCATTCAATGACAAACGTTCCTGATGGAATGGAGATCGCCCTGTTTGCCATGGGCTGCTTCTGGGGCGTAGAACGCCTGTTCTGGCAACTGCCGGGCGTGTACAGCACCGCTGCGGGCTACACCGGAGGATATACGCCTAACCCAACCTACCGCGAAGTCTGTTCCGGTGAGACCGGTCATGCTGAAGCGGTGCGTGTGGTGTATGACCCGAGCGTCATCAGCTATGAACAGCTGCTCCAGGTGTTCTGGGAAAACCATGACCCGGCGCAGGGCATGCGTCAGGGTAACGATCACGGCACCCAATACCGCTCGGCCATCTATCCGCTCACCCCTGAGCAGGAGGCTGCGGCCCACGCCAGCCTGACGCGTTTCCAGGAAGCGATGCAGGCAGCCGGTGATAAACGTCAGGTCACGACGGAAATCGCTACTGCGAAACCGTTCTACTATGCCGAAGACGACCACCAGCAGTATCTGCATAAAAATCCGTACGGCTACTGCGGCATTGGCGGCATCGGCGTCTGTCTGCCTCCACAGCAGGACTGATTACAACATCAGCGCCACGCGAGCCGCGTGGCGCGCCTGTAAGCAAAAGTGTCAGTTCATTACTTAACCACTCACTGCCTTTTCATCCGGCCACTTTTTGCCGAAAACGTGACCTCTGGCAGATTTACACGCCTTTACGCTATACTACCGCTGAAATAATCGGCTCAACGCTACGAGCTGAGTTCAATGTGTCTTCACACGAATGGTATCAACTCCCCTTCTGAGGATCTGGCGAGAAGCCGGATAAACTATGTTAAACAGTATTTTAGTAATACTTTGTCTTATTGCCGTCAGTGCATTTTTCTCGATATCGGAGATCTCGCTGGCTGCCTCCCGTAAAATCAAACTGAAGCTGCTTGCCGACGAGGGCAACATCAACGCATCACGCATTCTGAAAATGCAGGAAAACCCCGGCATGTTCTTTACCGTGGTGCAGATTGGCCTGAACGCGGTCGCCATTCTTGGCGGTATCGTGGGTGATGCAGCATTTTCTCCGGCGTTTTATAGCCTCTTTGTAAAGTACATGTCCGCAGAGCTGGCCGAGCAGTTGAGCTTCATCCTCTCCTTCTCGCTGGTCACCGGTTTGTTCATTCTATTCGCGGACCTGACCCCGAAACGCATCGGTATGATTGCGCCAGAAGCTGTGGCTTTGCGTATCATCAACCCGATGCGCTTCTGCCTGTATGTCTTCCGTCCGCTGGTGTGGTTCTTCAACGGCCTGGCGAACGTCATTTTCCGCATCTTCAAGCTGCCGATGGTGCGTAAAGACGACATCACCTCCGACGATATTTATGCGGTGGTGGAAGCCGGGGCGCTGGCAGGCGTGCTGCGCAAGCAGGAGCACGAGCTGATCGAGAACGTTTTCGAACTGGAATCCCGTACCGTGCCGTCCTCCATGACCGGCCGTGAGAACATCATCTGGTTCGATCTGCATGAAGACGAGCAGAGCCTGAAGACCAAAGTGGCGCAGCATCCGCACTCCAAGTTCCTGGTCTGTAACGAAGATATCGACCATATCATCGGCTATGTGGACTCCAAAGACCTGCTGAACCGCGTACTGGCAAACCAGAGCCTGGCACTGAACAGCGGCGTGCAGATCCGTAACACCCTGATTGTGCCGGACACCCTGACGCTCTCCGAAGCGCTGGAAAGTTTCAAAACCGCCGGTGAAGACTTCGCGGTGATCATGAACGAATATGCGCTGGTGGTGGGCATTATCACCCTCAACGACGTCATGACGACGCTGATGGGCGACCTGGTCGGCCAGGGGCTGGAAGAGCAAATTGTGCAGCGTGATGAGAACTCATGGCTGATCGATGGTGGTACGCCGATTGAAGACGTCATGCGCGTGCTCGACATCGACGAGTTCCCGCAGTCCGGAAACTACGAGACCATCGGCGGCTTTATGATGTTTATGCTGCGTAAGATCCCGAAACGTACCGACTCGGTGAAATTCTCTGGCTTCAAGTTTGAAGTGGTGGATATTGATAACTACCGCATCGACCAACTGCTGGTAACGCGCATTGATAGTAAACCGACCGTGCTGGTACCGAAGCTGCCAGATGCGGAAGATAAGGTGTCGGCGTAATTTATGAAGGGCAGCGGTGAGCTGCCCTTTTTGTTTTAAAACGGAAGCTGCCGTTTATGTAATTTAAATAATTTTTAAGTCCTTAGAAGGGGGACGAATTGAGATAAATAAAGGCAGAGCCTGCGATATTATTAAATTTAAAAATATCCCCGCTTACTTTAAGAAAAATCGTTCTGTCTTCAATGCTAACTTTCACGCCAGGATCGGTGGTGACAAGGAAAGGTTCATAACCATTTTTAATGTCTTCTAAAAAAACCTCATCGGTCTTTTGTGCCGTGTAAAGATAATATTTATATACGAAAGAAGTCGTCGCACCCGCGTTGCTTTCCGTGATATACAACATAGACTTATCAGCTACGGCATGCCGATAAATTATAGTCTGCTCAAGGTAAAAAAAGTCACCAAGCATGCGCCAAATCCCATATCCTATGGTAGCTAACATAAATAACACAAATATATTCTTATTTTTAAAAACCAGATCTCGATGCATAATTATTCCATTTATTTTCCATGCGTAACGGCTTCCCTTCTCAGCCAACAGTTAAAGCTGACCTCTTTACAACTCGCTTATAAAAAGCATAGGGGTATTGTTTATGCCATGGATAATAAGACCAATAGTGATCCAAGTTTTTAATGTTTTATATCAATTTTTAGCACTGAAAAAGATTTTAAGAAAAACTTCATCAATTCATGGTTATGCACGTTAATACAAATAACGCCATGTTAAAACTATCTGCTTCAGGGTATGTCTCTGGACTGGCCCTACAAACATCAACGGCTCCCATTGGGAGCCGTCTTTTTAACTACTACTGCATAGCACGTTGGTTAAGCCATCTCAGTTTGCAGACGCATAACCTGACGGTTGACTTCGGACATCACAGACAAGTGCTGTTTGTCCTTCACTTTCGGGATAAGGATTTTGCCCTTATCGAACTCAAAAGCGCCAACATCCTTGATATACAACCGTCCACGGAACAGGATCTTCACGTACTTCGCCACCTGAAGCGGGTTGTAGCGTTGGAAAATTTTCATTCTTGTATCTCCTGCGAATCATACGCCCTTGCGGTGCCACAATCGGCCCGACTGTCCTGAGCGCAAATTTTGATGCCCAATGACTATAGACCAGAACCTCGTACTTACCCAGTGTGCATAAGTTTATTTACCGTTTGATTACAATTATTCAGAATAATCTTTGCAAAGCGTGATACAGAGCAGTATATGCCGTCGTTTTTGCGTGGATATGTGCGTTCGCCCGCAAACTGGCATCGGGATTGCGGGAAAAGCCCATTGATCGCACTTATGATTAAAAGCGCATGACCAAGTGGTCGGATCACCTGCTCACAATAAGGAAACACCATGACCCTACGTAACCTCCTGGCAGCAGCTTGCCTGTTGCTGCCGCTGATGGCTTCCGCGCACAACATTGAAAAAGGACAACGTGTCCCGCCGGTCGGCATTGCTGACCGGGGAGAATTGATTCTCGACAATGATAAGTTTAGCTACAAAACCTGGAATAGCGCGCAGCTTGCGGGCAAAGTGAGAGTTGTACAGCATATTGCCGGACGTACATCCGCTAAAGAGAAAAACGCCACCCTCGTGGAAGCGATCAAGGCCGCAAAACTCCCGCACGATCGCTACCAGACCACCACCATCGTGAATACCGACGACGCGATTCCCGGCTCCGGGATGTTTGTGCGCTCAAGCCTTGAGAGCAATAAGAAGCTCTATCCCTGGTCGCAGTTTATTGTCGACAGCAACGGCGTGACGCGTAAGGCGTGGCAGCTGGAAGAAGAGAGTTCAGCGATTGTTGTGCTGGACAAAAACGGTCGCGTACAGTGGGTTAAGGACGGCGCGCTGACGCAGGATGAGGTGCAGCAGGTGGTTGCCCTGCTGCATAAGCTGCTGACTCAGTAAAGTGACACCCTGAAGCCAGGATTGAGGAATGACTCGCGCGGGGTGTAGTCCAGTGGCTTACCCTGCCAGTCATGCACATGCGCGCCTGCGGCCGCAGCCACCGCATGCCCTGCCGCCGTATCCCAGACGTTCGTCGGCCCGAAACGGGGGTACAACTGCGCCTGCCCTTCCGCCACCAGACAGAACTTCAGCGACGAGCCAATCGACGTCGTCTGGTGTTCCCCCAGCTGTTGCAGGTACTCCTCCAGCTCGCTGTCGCTGTGCGAGCGGCTGATCACCACCAGCGGAGGACGGGCATCTCGCACCTGGATCTGCTTACGCACGCCGCACTCTTCCTTCCAGGCTTTACCTTCCGCCGCGCTGTACATCACCTTCATCACCGGGGCATAAACCACGCCAAGCACCGCCTTTCCTTTTTCAATCAGGGCGATATTCACGGTAAATTCACCGTTACGCTTGATGAACTCTTTCGTGCCGTCCAGCGGGTCCACCAGCCAGTAACGCTGCCAGTGCTGACGTTCGTCCCAGCCCTGGGGCGCTTCTTCAGAAAGGACCGGAATATCCGGCGTCAGGGTCTGCAAACCTTTCAGGATCACCGTATGCGCCGCGATATCCGCCGCTGTCACCGGGGAGTCGTCCGCTTTGCTGACAACATCCATCGGTTTCGCACCGTCGTACACCTGCATAATGGCATCACCCGCATCCCGTGCGAGCTGACAAATTTGATCTAACATTCTCCACCTCTTCGTTAACGCAGTGGGCATAACTTATTGTTTTAGTTATATCGTAATGTGAACAATTCCGCTATCTGTGAAGCAATTCTGGTTTCAGCGTTCTTTTTTCTGGCAGCATTCACACTTCTGTAAGCAACAAATACTACATACATACTCTTTTGTGGCTTGGATCGAAAAAAGGACTCCTCAGATGATTAAGTTTAGCGCAACGCTCCTGGCAACGCTGATTGCGGCAAGCGTTCAGGCAGCGACGGTGGATCTCCGCATTCTGGAAACCACCGATCTGCACGGCAACATGATGGACTTCGATTACTACAAAGATACGCCTGTCGAAAAATTCGGACTGGTACGTACGGCAAGTTTGATCAACGCCGCCCGCGGTGAAGTGAAAAACAGCGTGCTGGTCGATAACGGGGACTTAATTCAGGGCAGCCCGCTCAGCGACTACATGGCGGCGAAGGGGCTGAAGAAAGGCGAGATCCATCCTGTTTATAGGGCAATGAATACGCTGGACTATGCCGTCGGCAACCTGGGCAACCACGAATTTAACTACGGCCTGAAATACCTGCACGATGCGCTGGCAGGGGCAAAATTCCCGTACGTTAATGCCAATATCATCGACGTTAAGACGAAAAAGCCCCTCTTTACCCCTTACCTGATTAAAGAGACCGAGGTTGTCGACCAGGACGGTAAAAAACAGACGCTGAAAATCGGCTATATCGGCTTTGTGCCGCCGCAGATCATGACGTGGGATAAAGCCAACCTCGACGGGAAAGTAACCGTCAACGACATTACCGAAACGGCGCGCAAATACGTGCCGGAGATGCGGGTGAAAGGCGCAGATGTGGTGGTCGTTGTGGCCCACTCTGGCCTCTCGGCCGACCCGTATCAGGCGATGGCTGAGAACTCCGTGTATTACCTCAGCCAGGTACCGGGCGTGGATGCGATCCTGTTTGGTCACGCCCACGCCGTCTTCCCGGGCAAAGATTTCGCCAGTATCAAAGGCGTGGACATCGAAAAAGGGACGCTCAACGGTGTGCCATCGGTGATGCCGGGCATGTGGGGCGACCACCTTGGCGTGGTAGATCTGGTGCTGAATAACGACAGCGGGAGCTGGAAAGTCACGCAGTCGAAAGCGGAAGCGCGTCCGATTTATGATGCCGCGGCAAAAAAATCCCTGGCCGAAGAAGATAAAAAGCTGGTCGACGTCCTGAAGCATGACCACGACGCAACGCGTGAATTTGTCAGCAAGCCGATCGGTAAATCGGCTGATAACATGTACAGCTTCCTCGCGCTGGTACAGGATGACCCGACCGTGCAGGTAGTCAACATGGCGCAGAAAGCCTATGCCGAGCACTATATTCAGGGCGATCCGGATCTGGCCAATCTGCCGGTTCTGTCTGCCGCGGCGCCATTCAAAGTGGGCGGGCGTAAGAACGATCCGGCCAGCTACGTTGAGGTGGAAAAAGGCCAGCTGACCTTCCGTAATGCCGCCGATCTCTACCTCTATCCCAACACCCTCGTGGTGGTGAAAGCCACCGGGAAAGAAGTGAAGGAGTGGCTGGAGTGCTCTGCCGGACAGTTCAACCAGATCGATCCGCACAGCAGCAAACCGCAGTCGCTGATAAACTGGGACGGTTTCCGCACCTACAACTTCGACGTGATCGACGGCGTGGAATATCAGATTGATGTAACCCAGCCCGCGAAATATGACGGCGAATGTCAGGCCATTAATCCGCAGGCAGAACGCATCAAACACCTGACCTTCAACGGCAAAGCGATTGATCCGAATGCCACTTTCCTGGTGGTGACCAACAACTACCGCGCCTATGGCGGTAAGTTTGCCGGTACGGGTGACAGCCACATCGCCTTTGCCTCACCGGATGAGAACCGTTCGGTGCTGGCGGCGTGGATTAGCGCGGAGTCGAAAAAAGCGGGTGAAATTCATCCGGCGGTGGATAACAACTGGCGTCTGGCACCGATCCACAGCGACACGACGCTGGATATTCGCTTTGAGACATCACCGTCCGATAAAGCAGCCGCGTTTATCAAGGATAAGGCACAGTATCCGATGAAACAGGTCGCGACGGATGATATTGGGTTCGCGATTTATCAGGTGGATTTGAGCAGGTAGCGATGATTGTGCCGGGTGGCGCTTGCGCTTACCCGGCCTACGGGATCGAGGATTGCGGGTAGGCCGGGTAAGGCGAAGCCGCCACCCGGCATTTCATGCCGCACGATCGTCCCGATTCGCCATCACCTTCGGCGTATTCACCTCAATCCAGTCAGCCAGCGCGGCCACCTTCTCGCTCACCTCCAGCCCCATCGGCGTCAGGCTATATTCCACGTGCGGCGGCACAACCGGATAAGAAACGCGATCGACAAACCCGTCCTGCTCCAGCGCCTGAAGCGATTGGGCCAGCATCTTCTCGCTCACACCGCCCAGCTTGCGGCGCAGATCGCTAAAACGATGCGTCCCCTGACGTAACGCCACCAGGATCAGCACGCCCCAGCGGCTGGTAACATGTTTGAGCACTTCCCGTGACGGGCACTGTTCTGCGAAGAGATTGCCATCGCGCATTTGCTCGCTGAGCGTCGGTATCGGTGTTTTCATACTTACCTTTTTGTGCGTACTTACTAAAAGTTAGTTATGGTGATAGTGTGCCACAACACCAGACAAACACGAAGGAGATTCATCATGATCGCGATTACCGGCGCAACCGGCCAGCTTGGCCAACACGTTATTGAAGAACTGCTGAAAACCGTTCCGGCCAGCCAGATCGTGGCTATTGTGCGTAACCCGGCAAAAGCCGACGCCTTAAGCCAGCGGGGAATTGTGGTACGTCAGGCGGACTATACCGACCAGGCCGCGTTCACCACCGCCCTGAACGGCGTGGATAAGCTGCTGCTTATCTCCTCCAGCGAAGTGGGCCAGCGCGCCGCACAGCATCAGAACGTGATTAACGCCGCCAAAGCCGCCGGGGTGAAACTTATCGCCTACACCAGCCTGCTGCATGCGGATACCTCCCCGCTGGGTCTGCACGTTGAGCACGTCGAAACCGAAAATGCACTGGCGGCTTCAGGCGTGCCTTACGCCCTGCTGCGCAACGGCTGGTACACCGAAAACTACCTGGCAAGCGCGCCGCCAGCGCTGGAACACGGCGTATTTATAGGTGCCGCAGGCGAAGGCAAAATTGCCTCTGCGACCCGTGCGGATTACGCGGCGGCTGCGGCAAAAGTGATTTCTGAAGAGGGTCACGCCGGCAAGGTGTATGAACTGGCAGGTGACAATGCCTGGACGCTGAGCGAACTGGCTGCGGAGCTGAGCAAGCAGAGCGGTAAGCCGGTAACGTATCAGAACCTCAGCGAAGCCGATTATGCCGCTGCACTGAAAGGCGTTGGTCTGCCTGCCGGGCTGGCGGAGATGCTGGCGGATTCCGATACCGGTGCGTCCAAAGGCGGCCTGTTTGACGACAGCCGTACCCTGAGCAAACTGATTGGCCGTCCGACCACGCCGCTGGCGGAGAGCATCAAAGCCATTCTGTAATTGTTAAGAATTGGTTATTTTTTGTGGCATCCCTTCGGGTCATCTCGGATAATGAAGCGATGACCCACAAGGAGGCTCACCGTGCAAGGCGTACCGGAACAGTTTACTGATGAGAGAGACAGCGCGCGCTTTCGCCATCTGGCGCAGTTGCCGGGTCTGGAGCTATATCACGCGCATATTGCTGACTACGCCTTTGAGCCTCACACGCATGAAGCCTTCGGTATCGGCACCATTGAAACCGGCGCCGAACGCTTCCGCTATCGCGGTACCCAACACTTAGCCGCTGAAAAATCGGTCGTGACCATGAACCCGGACGAGATCCACACGGGCGAATCCGCCACCGAAGGCGGCTGGCGCTACCGGATGGTCTATATCGAACCCGACCTGCTGGAAGAAGTCACCGGCCTTCGCCACTGGTGGTTTAGCGACGTGACCCGCCACGACCCGCTGCGCTCGCAGCAAATTGGCCAGCTGATTTACGGCCTTTGGCATACGAACGATGCGCTGGCACAAAAAGGGTTGCTGCTGGATCTGATTGAGACGTTCCAGCCGCTGGCCCGTCACGCGCCGGTAGCCCGGGAGGGCGCGCACCGCTTCGAGCGCGTTCGCGACTATCTGCACGACAACTATATGCGCGCGCTCACCCTGGACGAACTGGCGAGCGTCGTGTCGCTCAGCCCGTACCATTTCCAGCGCCAGTTTAAGGCCCATTTTCACGTCACCCCACACCAGATGCTGATGGCCATCCGGCTGTGGCGCGCCAAAGCATTCCTCACCCACGGCATGCCTGCCGCCGAGGTGGCCGCCGCAACGGGGCTGACCGATCAGTCTCACCTGACCCGCGCCTTTACCCGCCGCTACGGCATTACGCCCGTGCGTTACCAGAAGCAGGTTTCGCCGCGCTAATGCGCAACCTCATACAATACGCGTGCATCTGTGCCTCCTACACTGGCTACAACATGTATTACTGTGGACGAAAAGATGATTAGCGGCGTGTTGTATGCCCTGCTTGCAGGGTTGATGTGGGGGCTGATTTTCGTCGGCCCGCTGATTGTGCCTGAGTACCCGGCAATATTGCAGTCGACCGGACGCTATCTGGCGCTGGGGCTTATTGCCGTGCCGCTGGCCTTGCTGGGGCGTGCGCGTCTGCGCCAGCTGAGTTGCCAGGACTGGCTCACCGCGCTGTGGCTGACCATGATGGGTAATCTTATCTACTACGTCTGCCTGGCGAGCGCCATTCAGCGTACCGGTGCGCCGGTGTCGACCATGATTATCGGCACGCTGCCGGTGGTCATTCCGGTTTTCGCAAACCTGCTTTATAGCCAGCGAGACGGGAAACTGGCGTGGTCAAAAATGGTGCCTGCGCTGGTATGCATCGCCGTGGGGCTGGTGTGCGTGAATATTGCCGAGCTACGCCACGGCCTCGAAAACTTCAGCTTGTGGCGTTACGGTTCTGGGATCTTTCTGGCGGTTATTTCAGTTGTCTGCTGGGCCTGGTATGCCCTGCGCAACGCACGCTGGCTGCGGGAAAACCCGGATAAGCATCCGATGATGTGGGCGACGGCGCAGGCGCTGGTCACGCTTCCTGTCTCGTTGCTGGGCTATGTGGGTGCATGTATCTGGCTAGGTAGCCAGCATCCGGATTTCGCCCTGCCCTTCGGACCGCGCCCGTGGGTATTCGTCGGGTTAATGGTCGCCATTGCCGTGCTCTGTTCGTGGGTTGGCGCGCTGTGCTGGAACATTGCCAGCCAGAAGCTGCCGACGGTGATACTGGGGCCGCTGATTGTCTTTGAAACGCTGGCCGGGCTGCTCTATACCTTCCTGATGCGCCAGAGCGTGCCGCCGCTGCTAACGGCCTGCGGGATCGCGCTGCTGGTCGTTGGGGTGGTGATTGCGGTGAGAGCGAAGCCGGAAAAACCGATGGTCGTTCCGGCGTCGGAGGGGTGAGCTTTTCGACCAGCGGCGCTTAGCTTGCAGGGCCTACAAAACCGTAGGCCGGGTAAGCGTCAGCGCCACCCGGCACAGTATCAGAACGTTTCCCAGTTCGCTTCAGACGCCGCTACGGGCTGCGCTTTAGGTGCATAGGTCTTTACCGGCGCGGCTTTCACCGCCTGGTTACGGGTGATCTTAAACACCGCCACCGCGTCGTTCAGGCGCGCGGCCTGATCTTCCAGCGCCGCCGCCGCCGCCGCAGACTCCTCCACCAGCGAGGCGTTCTGCTGGGTAACGCGATCCATCTCCGCCACCGCCTGGCCCACCTGGTCGATACCGCGGCTCTGTTCGTCGGAGGCCGACGCAATCTCACCCATGATGTCAGTCACGCGCGTAACTGCATTGACGATCTCTGCCATCGTCGCGCCCGCTTCATTTACCAGCTGAGAGCCCGCGTTAACGCGCTCGCCGGAATCATCGATCAGGGCTTTGATCTCTTTCGCCGCCTGAGCGCTGCGCTGGGCAAGGGTACGCACCTCACCCGCGACAACCGCGAAGCCACGCCCCTGCTCGCCCGCACGCGCCGCTTCTACCGCCGCGTTCAGCGCCAGAATATTGGTCTGGAAAGCAATGCCATCGATTACGTTGGTAATTTGCGCAATTTTGCTGGAACTGGTGGCGATTTCGTCCATGGTGCGCACCACGCCTTCTACCACATTTCCGCCCTTCTTCGCGGTGGAGGAGGCGTCCAGCGCCAGACGCGACGCCTGACGCGCGTTATCGGCGTTTTGCTTCACGGTGGCGGTTAACTGTTCCATGCTGGCTGCCGTCTCTTCCAGAGAAGCGGCCTGCTGCTCGGTGCGAGACGAGAGATCGTTGCTGCCCGCCGAGATTTCACCCGCGCCGGTGTAGATGGTATCTGCGCCTTCACGCACTACGCCCACCGTGTTGGCCAGCGCAGTCTGCATCTCCTGAACGTTGCGCGCCAGGATCGCCATTTCATTTTTACCCTCAGCCTGAATCGGCTGGGTTAAATCCCCTGCCGCAATGGCGCGGATATGGCTGATCACCTCTTCCAGCGGCAGCAGCAGCACGCGGCGCATCGCAATCCAGCTGGAAATAATCACCGCGATCACCAGCAGCATCACCGCAGAGAGGATCCACAGAATGCGTTTGTAGTCGCTTTCATTGTCTTTGATGCCTTTGTCGGTGAGCGCGGCCTGCGCCTCGCGCCATTCGCGATAGACCTTTTGCATCGCGGTCTGCTTCTGTTCGGCATTTTGTTTGAACATATCTTCCAGATTGCCCTGCCCCAGCAGAATGTTCATTTGCGTCAGCGTGGCGGAGTAGATGCGGTAGTGCTCTTCCAGCCTGTCGGCCAGGTGCTCGTCCATACCCGGCGTTTCCGGCAGCGCGTAATATTTATCGTAATGTGTCTGGGCATCAGCCAGCAGGTTTTTCGCGGTATTGACCAGCTCGTTCAGCTGCCCGCCGTTAATCTGCGACGCCATGCTGCTTTGCAGACGCAGCATGCCGCGGTTAAGGGTAACACGCGCCTGATTCAGGCTGATCCAGGCGTCGGTAAACTCCGCGACGTTCTGGCTGGAAAGCTGAGAAACGGTGAAGTTCTCTTTGTCGTTATTGAGCGCATTAATGAAAATGCCAGCGGAGATCAGTTGCATGATGCCGAGCACAAGCAGCACCGAAATCAAAAGAGTAATGACTTTTATACGTTTAAACATGCGTTGCCTTTTTTATATACAGGTATTGTCTGACCTGTATCTATCGGCACGCGCGGCAGGTTGTTTACTGTTTCTCCACCTTTAAAAACTTTCGAAAGCCCTTTTCTGCATTCAATCAGCAAGTTAAAAGCACGATTTTTTTGTGATCCCCTTCTCATTTTTACCCTTGCCTCTAAAGGGTTATAGTATCCACATAAAGATGCATTTAAAATGCATCTTATATTCCTGATGATGAGGTAACTGCTATGGCCTTCCGCGACCAACCCTTAGGCGAGCTGGCGCTCTCCATCCCTCGCGCTTCAGCGCTGTTCCGTAAATACGATATGGATTACTGCTGCGGCGGTAAGCAAACGCTGGCGCGCGCAGCGTCGCGTAAAGAGCTGGATGTAGAAGCTATCGAAGCGGAGCTGGCTAAGCTGGCAGAACAGCCTGTCGACAAAGACTGGCGCACCGCGCCGCTGGCTGAAATCATCGACCATATCATTGTGCGTTACCACGACCGTCACCGCGAACAGCTGCCGGAGCTGATTTTACAGGCCACCAAAGTTGAGCGCGTTCACGCCGATAAACCTTCCGTACCGCGCGGCCTGGCGAAATACCTGACCATGCTGCACGAAGAACTATCCAGCCACATGATGAAAGAGGAGCAGATCCTCTTCCCGATGATCAAACAGGGCATGGGCAGCCAGGCAATGGGGCCAATCAGCGTGATGGAAAGCGAACATGATGACGCCGGCGAACTGCTGGAAGTGATCAAACACACCACCCACAATGTCACACCGCCGCCAGAGGCGTGCACCACCTGGAAAGCCATGTACAACGGCATCAACGAGATGATCGACGATCTGATGGAACACATCAGTCTTGAGAATAACGTTCTGTTCCCGCGTGCATTATCGGGTAAATAAAAAAGCCCGGTGGCGCTAGCGCTTGCCGGGCCTACAACATCCTCGAACGTAGGCCGGGTAAGCGTCAGCGCCACCCGGCAACATGCTTAACGCATGCCTGCCATCCGTTTCTTACCGATAAACAGCCAGCCCAGCCCCAGCGCGATAAACCACAGCGGCGTGACGATCAGCGCCTGACGGGTATCTTCTTCCAGCGTCAGTAGCACCAGTACGAAGACGAAGAATGCCATGCACACCCAGCACATCAGCTTGCCCAGTGGCATCTTGTAGATCGACTTCTCATGCAGATGTGGACGCTGTTTGCGGTACACCAGGTATGAGCAGAGGATGATGGTCCAGACGAACATAAACAGGATCGCCGACACCGTGGTGATCATCGTGAACGCGCCGATTACGCTCGGGTTAACGTAGAGCATCACCACACCGCCCAGCAGACAGATGCAGGAGAAGGTCAACCCTTTCGCCGGTACCGCGCGTTTTGAGAGTTTGGCGAACGCGCTCGGGGCAACCCCCTCCTGCGCCAGACCAAACAGCATACGGCTGGTGGAGAAGACGCCGCTGTTCGCGGAAGAGGCCGCAGAGGTCAGCACCACGAAGTTAATCAGGCTCGCGGCAGCAGGCAGCCCCACCAGCACGAACAGCTCGACGAACGGGCTCTTGGTTGGCACTACTGAGCTCCATGGCGTCACGGACATAATGATGATCAGCGCGAACACGTAGAACATGATGATACGCAGCGGAATGGAGTTGATCGCGCGCGGCAGGGATTTCTCCGGATCTTTAGTTTCCGCCGCCGTGGTTCCCACCAGCTCAATCCCGACAAACGCGAACACCGCAATCTGGAAACCGGCGAAGAAGCCGCTGATGCCTTTCGGGAACCAGCCGCCATCATTCCACAGATGGGCAAACGAGGCCTGAACGCCAGTTGGCGACTGGAAGTGCGTCAGCACCATTACCAGCCCGACGACAATCAGCGCGATGATGGCGACGATTTTGATCATCGCGAACCAGAACTCCATCTCACCGAACATTTTAACGGTCGCGAGGTTGAGGCTCAGCAGCAGGACAATCACCGCCAGCGAGGCGACCCAGTCCGACAGGCCGGGGAACCAGAATTGGGCGTAGGCCGTAATAGCGACAACATCCGCCATGCCGGTAACCACCCAGCAGAACCAGTAGGTCCAGCCGGTAAAATAGCCCGCCCACGGGCCAAGCAGGTCTGACGCGAAGTCGCTGAAGGATTTGTATTCGAGGTTCGAGAGCAGCAATTCACCCATTGCACGCATCACGAAAAAGAGCATAAAACCGATGATCATATAAACGAAGATGATCGACGGGCCTGCAAGACTGATAGTTTTGCCCGAGCCCATAAATAGCCCTGTGCCGATGGCGCCGCCAATGGCAATGAGCTGAATGTGACGGTTCGTGAGATTTCGCCGTAGCGACTGTTCAGACGTCGCCTCTTCTGCGGCGGCGACTTTGACCTGATCTACCATGTGATATTTTCCTGTTTATGCCTGTCTGTGTTGTTAAGGCTCTTCTGGCCTTTAAATACGCCAAATAAATGACGGTCCCTTTGTAAGGGCTTATCGATAGTAGGTAAGAATCGGCGGGATGAATACTATGATTTGAATATTATGTTAATAATATGTTGAAAATGAGTGTCATATCACTCATACAGCGCGAAACAGCTCACAAAAATACACGTAACAGTTTCGTTTGCAATACAAAATGTTGATTCCGTCGTAACTCCAGGTTTTATCGCTATTTTCCTCTCCCCGATCGGAGAGAGGAAAATAAGAAAAACCGATTACAGGATTTCCAGCAGTTCGACTTCAAACACCAGGGTGCTGAATGGCGGAATGGACGCGCCAGCGCCACGCTCGCCGTATGCCAGGTTGTGCGGGATAGTCAGTTCCCATTTTGAACCTACTGGCATCAGGGTCAGGGCTTCGATCCAGCCTGCAATCACGCCGTTGACCGGGAATTCAGCCGGTTCGCCACGCGCGACGGAGCTGTCGAACACGGTGCCGTCGATCAGCTTACCGGTGTAGTGTACGCGAACGTGGTCGGTACGCGCCGGGATTGCGCCATCACCCTGATTGATTACGCGGAACTGCAAGCCGGACTCGGTGCTGTTCACGCCTTCACGCTCACGGTTCTCTTCCAGATATTTCACGCCTTCTGCCGCCATCTCTTCGAAACGCGCGCGACGTACGGCGTCAGCACGTTCGTGGATTTCACGCAGCGCACGGTGCACAACGTCAACCGGCACAGCGGGCTGCTTGCCTTCCAGCGCGTCAGCGATACCCGCCACCAGCGCTTCCGGTAACAGACCTTCCAGGCCGGATTCGCTCAGCTGCTGTCCTACCTGCAAGCCGATGCCGTAGCTTGCCTGCGCTTCGATAGTGTCAAAAGTCGGGGTGGTCATGGGTTTTCCTTCCATCACATTTAAAGTAGCGGGCAGCATATCAGCCATGCCCTTATGGGTAAAACTTTGTCTTAAGTAAAGGTGACAAACTGCGACGAAACGGAAACAATAGTAGCCGTCAGGATTTTCCCTAATATATGTCACGAAAGCTGGCTTTGTTACGCCCATCAGGCAGTTAGCAAACTACACTTCTCAGGACAGGATAAAAAGACGCGGAGCAGGAGGAGAGCCATGCCCGGGCGATTTGAACTGAAACCTACCCTGGCGAAAATCTGGCATGCGCCGGATAACTTTCGCATCATGGACCCGCTGCCGCCTTTGCACCGCAGAGGCATTATCATCGGCGCGTTGCTGATGGTCATCGGTTTCCTGCTTCCTTCCGGCAGTGACAACGTTGATACCGCGCCGGTCAGCCGGAATGCTGAGCTGGATATCCAGTCGCAAAGCCAGCCGCAGCCTGATTCACAGCCGATGCAGACGCAGCTGGTCACACCGTCTAACGATCCGGGCCAGGTTGCGCCGGTTGAACCTGAACCGGTTCAGGAAGATCAGGAGCAGGCCGCCGCCCCTTCAGAGCCACAGGCGCAACAGCCCACCGGCATTGAGCAGCAGTGGCGTTCGTATCGCGTAGAGCCTGGGAAAACTCTTGCCCAGCTGTTCCGCGACCACAATCTGCCGGCAACGGATGTGTATGCCATGGCGCAAGTCGAGGGGGCAGGCAAACCGCTCAGCAACCTGCAAAATGGTCAGATGGTGCAGATCCGCCAGAATGCCAGTGGGGTGGTGACCGGGTTAACGATCGATACCGGAAACGGGCAGCAGGTACTGTTTACCCGCCAGCCGGACGGCAGTTTTATCAGAGCACGTTAATAGCCCAGGCCGGGTAAGGCGAAGCCGCCCCCCGGCACTTTTGTTCTCAGGCACGACGTTTATTCACCCACCAGATCCCCGAGCAGACCAGCACCAGCGCAATCGCGTATTTGATGTCCAGAATGTCTTCGCCGAGGAATATGGCGGAGAGCACCGTTCCTGCTACAGGTATGACAAAGTTGAACGGGGCAATCATACTCACGCGGTTCACTTTCAGCAGCGCGCTCCACAGGGCGAACGCCACGGATGAGAGCAGCGTCAGATACCCCAGCACGGCGACGGCCTTCATGCTATGCACCTCCAGCGCCCCGCCCGTGGCATAGCCTCCCACAACCAGTGCCGCCCCGCCTATCGCCAGCTGCCATCCCGTCATCACCGTCGGGTCAACGGTCTGGGAAATGCGTTTCCCGTAAAGCGTGGCCGCAGAGAGAATAAAGGCCGCCAGCACCACAAATCCGTCACCTTGCCAGACAAACTGGAAATCACTTAACCCGCCGTGGAAGTTCACCAGCATCACGCCGGTAAAGCCCAGAACACAGCCCAGCGTTTTGTTATAGCTGAGTTTGTCGTTGTGGTAGATAAAGTGCGCCAGCAGCACGCTGAAGAAGGTCCCGGTGGCATTCATGATCGAACCGTTCACCCCGGTGGTGTAAGCAAGGCCGATATAAAAGAAGGTGTACTGGATGGTGGTCTGGGTCAGCCCGAGGATCGTGAGCTGACCAAACTGCGTGGGTGTGAGCCTGCCAATCGGTTTACGTTGGGCCAGGGCAAAGAGCAGCAGCAACGCACCGGCAAACAGAAAACGGTATCCAGCAAAGACGACTTTGGACGGAATATCATCGGTCGCGATCTGGAAGAGTTCGTAGCCGCTTTTAATGGCCGGGTATGAGCTTCCCCAAAGCAGACAGCAGAGCGTGGCGCAGGCATAGGCCACATTTCGACGGGCAAAGACGGGCGTGGGCAGAGCGGTATCCATGACAAATCTCATAAATAAAATTGCGTTTCAATTTATTATCAGAGAATGCATCAGGAATAGCGACCTTACAATCGCAAAACATGACGTAGGGTCACGCTAAAAAGCAAAACGCCGGCACAAGGCCGGCGCTTCGACGTGAGCAGAGTAAAAAATTACTCAGCTACTACGTTAACAACCAGTTTAGCGAACACTTCGCTGTGAACCTGGAAGTCAACTTCGTGCTCACCAGTGGTACGCAGAACGCCGTTCGGCATGCGAACTTCGCTCTTAGCCACTTTAACGCCTGCTGCAGTGACTGCATCAGCGATATCGCGGGTACCGATGGAACCGAACAGTTTACCTTCGTCGCCAGCTTTAGACGCGATGGTAACGGTGCCCAGTGCGTTGATTGCTTCAGCGCGAGCGTTAGCAGCCGCCAGAACGTCAGCCAGTTTGGCTTCCAGTTCAGCACGACGTGCTTCGAAAAACTCTACGTTTTTCTTAGTAGCTGGAACAGCTTTACCCTGTGGTACCAGGAAGTTACGAGCGTAACCCGCTTTAACGTTTACCTGATCACCCAGGCTGCCCAGGTTTGCTACTTTATCAAGCAGAATAACTTGCATTACCTTATCCTCTTAAAGTCGTATTAATGGACCGTGCCCGATTACTGATGACGATCAGTGTACGGCAGCAGAGACAGGTAGCGAGCGCGTTTGATAGCGCGAGCCAGCTGACGCTGATATTTTGCACGAGTACCGGTGATACGGCTTGGGACAATCTTACCGCTTTCGGTGATGTAGTTTTTCAGCGTTGCGATATCTTTATAGTCGATCTCTTGAACGCCTTCCGCGGTGAAACGGCAGAACTTGCGACGACGGAAATAACGTGCCATTTGGCTAGTCTCCAGTATCTATCAAATCAATCTGCTCGGCATGCAGAACCATTTTGCTCAGGCCGTTCTTTGCCTTGTGGCAAGAGATGAACCCCTGAACGATTACTGCACTACCGACCGTTAAACTGTGAGTAATGGCCTGGTTTTCGTGTCCGCTAATGATAACGGGCATTTGGCACCACGCCTGCCGGTGAAACCCGGCTTCCTCTTGCACAGAACGATGCTCAAGCACGAACTGGCAATGCGGAATTCCTGATGGGCTGACCTTTCGAAGGGGGGTCCTGCACACGGTGCCGGACAACACCAGACGGTTGGTCATCAGAAATTACTCTTCAGAATCCCCAGCATCAGAATCATCTGCGGTTTCGTTTGCGAAATCATCGCGACGCTCACGGCGCTCGTCTTTCGCTTTAACCATCGGAGATGCTTCGGTCACTGCGTGTTTGGTACGCATAACCATGCTGCGGATAACGGCATCGTTGAAGCGGAAGGTAGTTTCCAGCTCATCAATCACTTCCTGCGGCGCTTCAACGTTCATCAGAACGTAGTGAGCTTTGTGCAGTTTGTTGATTGGGTAAGCCAGCTGACGGCGGCCCCAGTCTTCCAGACGGTGGATCGTGCCTTCTGCACCAGTGATGGCAGCAGAGTAACGCTCGATCATACCCGGAACCTGTTCGCTCTGGTCAGGATGGACCATAAAAACGATTTCGTAATGACGCATCGAATTGCTCCTTACGGATTATTCAGCCTCCTGTCTGGGTCAGCCGAGGCCCGGGGAGGCAAGGAACGTGTTAAAGGTCGGCTGAAAAATTGACGCGTCATAATACTTGCGCGCCCCGCTAAACACAAGGTGATTGCACAAATAATTCGCACAAAGGGTAAAGCTGTTCTAAGTGGGTGATTTAAAATCTCACTTATCAGAAACGCTGTTTTTTTGAACAACACCATCAGAAATGGTCACCCATCGCAACCCGAGTAGCGATTACACTTTAATCAGAAGCCTTAAGCAGAGAAGGAGAGCATTACCCCATATCACAGCACGCAGTCGTGGAGCGCATATCATGAAAAGAATCGCATTCGCCATTTTGGCTGCGCTTTTGCTCAGTGCAAACGCGATGGCAGCCATCAAGATAGACAGCCGACAGGCCAGAAACATGGATGATGTGCAGAGCTTAGGCGTTATTTACATCAATCATAACTTCGCCACTGAAAGTGAAGCAGATCAGGCGCTTAATGAAGAAACCGATGCGCAGGGCGCAAAATACTATCACGTCATACTGACACGTGAGCCCGGCAGCAACGGCAATATGCGCGCCAGTGCAGATATTTACCAGTAACGCTTTATCTCCAGCACCAGGAAAGCCAACGAAAATCATAGCTATATATGATTGCCCCCTGCCGGGGGCTTTTTTTATGAATGGCTCCGGAATACCACCGGTTACAACTGTTTCGGTATTCCAGAGCACTTATTCACTTCTGCCCGTAATAAGCATTCGGGCCGTGCTTACGCATGAAATGCTTGTTCATCAGATAATCATCAATGCCCTGAAGCTGTGGGTTAATGCCGCGCGCAATCCACGCCATTCGAGCCACCTCTTCCATCACCACCGCGTTATGCACGGCGTCATGCGCATCTTTACCCCAGGAGAATGGACCATGCTGGTACACCACAATACCCGGCGTATGCAGTGGTTCCGTCTCACCCAGCGTTTCGATAATGACCCTGCCGGTGTTAAGTTCGTACTCGCCTTCGACCTCAGCCTGCGTTAACGCCCGCGTGCAGGGAATATCGCCGAAGAAGTAGTCCGCGTGCGTCGTACCCAAAGCAGGGATCACCAGCCCGGCCTGTGCCCAGGCGGTGGCGTGCGTGGAATGGGTATGCACAACACCACCCAGGGACGGGTAACGCTGGTACAGCGCCAGATGGGTTGCCGTATCTGAAGAAGGACGCCATTTGCCTTCAACAACGTGTCCTTCCAGGTCAACCACCACCATATCGTCCACTTTCATGGCGTCATAGGCCACGCCGCTCGGCTTAATCACCACCAACCCCTGATCGCGATCGATGGCGCTTACGTTGCCCCAGGTAAACGTCACCAGTCCATAGCGCGGGAGATCCATATTGGCCTCAAAGACCTGCTGTTTCAGCTTAAGCATGTTCCGCCTCCAGTAAGCCTGCCCGCGCCATGCGCTCGCGCACCCAGTCCCGGGCTTTCGCCACTTCTGCCGCCGGGTCGTCCGCGGTTTCGCTCCACATCTCAATCAGGTAAGGTCCGCAATAACCTGTCTGTTTGAGCGTCTGGAAGCACCGTTCGAAATCCACCACCCCGGTGCCGAACGGTACGTTTTTAAACACGCCGGGACGGGTATCTTTTACGTGCACCGCCACGATATGCCCGATGCCCGCCTGAAGCTCCATCTGTACGTCGTTATCCCATGCCGACAGGTTGCCGATATCCGGATAAAGCTGGAACCACGGATTGTTCAGATAGTGCGCGTAGCCCAGCGCCTTGCTGATGGAGTTCATCAATGGATAATCCATGATCTCCATCGCCAGCGTCACCTGCGCACGGCTTGCCATCTCAACGCTCTCTTTCAGGCCGTCACGGAAACGACGGCGCGTCTCATCGTTGGCTTCCTGATAGTAAACATCGTAACCCGCCAGTTGGATCACGCGGATGCCAACATCCTGTGCAAAGCGAATGGCTTTACGCATGATCTCCAGCCCTTCGGCGCGTACGGCATCATCTTCGCTGCCAAGCGGAAAACGACGGTGAGCGCTCAGGCACATGGATGGCACGCGCACGCCGGTTTCGGCAATGGCGCTCACCAGCGCCAGACGCTGGTCGCGGCGCCAGTCCAGGCGAGAAAGACGCTCGTCCGTCTCATCCACCGACATTTCGACAAAATCGAAACCCAGCTGCTTCGCCAGCTGTAACCGCTCCAGCCAGCACTCCCCCGCAGGGAGTGCCTTTTCATAGATGCCAAGCGGGACCTGTTTTGACAACATACCCGCTCCTTAACCCCAAAGCTGAGCGATTGAGCGTTTGAACTGACGCGCCGCTTCCACCGGAGACGCAGCATCACGAATGCTACGACCGGCAATAAAGACGTGAATCGGGATACCCTGGAACAGCGGCAGATCCTCCAGCGCCAGGCCACCGGTGACGGTCACTTTGAAGCCCATATCGGCCAGACGTTTGATCGCGCTGATATCAGCTTCGCCCCACGCCACACCTGCGGCCTGCGCATCACGGCTACGGTGATAAACCACCTGCTGGATACCCGCTTCGCGCCACTCCTGCGCCTGCTCCCAGGTCCAGAAACCAGTCAGTTCAATCTGCACGTCGCCGTTGAACTCTTTCGCCACGTCCAGCGCGCCTTTCGCGGTGTTGATATCCGCACAGCAGATCACGGTGACCCAGTCGGCGTTGGCTTCAAAGCACATGCGAGAGAGAATTTTGCCCGCATCGGCAATTTTGGCATCCGCCAGCACGATTTTATGCGGATAGAGCGCCTTCAGGTCACGAACCGCACGAACGCCTTCGCCCACGCACAGAATGGTGCCGACTTCGATGATGTCCACCTCTTCCGCAATCAGACGGGTGGTTTCGTAAGCGTGAGACAGCGTCTGGTTATCCAGCGCGACCTGCAACATTGGTAATGACATTTTCAATTCCTCTTAAACGGCCGCCGCAGTGGCGTTATCAATTAAATCCAGCACGTCCTGCGCGGTACGGCAGGCACGTAAACGGTCAAAATTAGCTTCGTCATCAAACAGGTTAACGATCTGCATGATGCCCACCTCCTGGTGGGTGTTGGCATCGACAGCTGCCATGGTGATCAGAATGTCGACCGGGTCGTTATCTTCGTGGTTGAACACCAGCGGGGTTTTCAGCGTCACCAGCGCAAAACCGGTTTTCTTGACACCCTCTTCCGGGCGGCCATGCGGCATTGCCAGCCCCGGGGCAATCACAAAATAGGGGCCGTGCTGCGCCACGCCATCCAGGATGGCCTGGTAATAACGCGGCTCGACAACGTCCGCCTTAACCAGCAGGTCCACGCTCAGCTTCACCGCTTCCTGCCAGGTACTGGCTTCGGCCTGTAAAAGGATGGAGTTATTCTCAGCCAGCGAATCACGTAGTTTCATGTGGCATCCTTACTTCACGTCTTGTGGGAAGTGCTCTTTGATCACTTCCAGCAGTTTTGGCCCAAAATCCGCAGGCGACAGCATGTTGCGCACGCCTACCACGTATTTGTTGCCCGACACGCTAATCTCGCCGGCAATGTGCGTTGAAGCGATGATGATGTCCGCGCCGTTCAGTTCACTTTTGTATTCACCCACTGCGCAGCTGTTCACCGTGTGGTCAATGTTTGACTGGGTTAAAAACTGGTCCACTTTCATTTTCATGATCATGGAGCTTCCTTGCCCATTGCCACACACAGCCAGGATACGTACGGTCATAATCGAAACTCCTTAGTGAGCAGAAACTTCTGCTGTTTGTTTTTCCGCATCTTCTTCAGCTCGCAGCGAACGGCCAGCGAAGAACATATAAGTCAGTGCAATCAGGATGATGACGGCCATAAAGACCAGCCCGACGGACGCAAAGCCCTGCATCATCGGCGGCGCCAGAATTGACCAGTCCGCCATGCCCATCCAGGCGCTCATGCCGGTGAGCTTGACCGCCCACACGCACCCGAAGATTTCAACCATGCCCATCACCAGGCAGATCTTGAGCGCGGCGCGCCATCCGCCGAAGTGGTTAGCAAACACGCCGATAGTGGCGTTGGAGAAGAACATCGGGATAAAGCCAGGAATAATCAGGATTGAGGAGCCACAGCCCACCAGGATGCCGACCGCAATCAGCTGGCCGATGGTGCCCCACATAAAGCCCCAGACGACGGCGTTTGGCGCAAAGCTATAGATAGCCGCACAGTCAATCGCCAGCACCGCGCCAGGGATCAGGCGCTGAGAGATACCGTTGAACGCTTCCGACAGCTCGGCGACGAACATACGCACGCCCTGAGTGATGATGAAAATGGCCACGGCAAAGGAGAAACCGGTTTGCAGGATATAGACCGTCCAGTGGGTTTTACCCGCCATCACCTGCACCACGTCAATGCCAAAGGAGAGCAGGATGGCACCGAAGAAAAGGGTCATCACAATCGCCGTGGAGACGATGTTGTCGTGGAAGATATTCAACCAGCCAGGCAATTTGAGGTCTTCAACACTCTCCTCTTTTTTACCCAGGTACGGTGCAACTTTGTACGCAATCCAGGAGGCGAACTGCTGTTGGTGACCGATGGAGAAGCCGCAGCCGTCAGTAACGTCCTGCGTTGGCTTATACATCATGTTGGAGGTGATGCCCCAGTAAAGCGAGACCAGCACTGCCGTGCAGATGACCGTGGTCCACATTGGGTAGCCGAAGATATAGAGAGAAACGGCAATCAGCCCCGCCTGCTGGAACATGATGTGCCCGGTGAGCATGATGGTGCGAATACCGGTGATGCGGCGCAGGAGCACGTAAATGATGTTCAGCGCCAGCGCGAGCAGTACCGCATACCCAACCCAGCTGTACGCATCCCCCATGCGATCGATGGTGGCCATCATGGACGCGTAAGTGTCAGAGATGGCGCCGTTAATGCCATATACCTCTGACATTTTGGCAACAACCGGCTTAAACGTGCTGGTCAGAATGCCAGACCCCGCCTGCAACAGCATAAAACCAATGATGGTTTTGATGGTGCCTTTGATAATCACGCTGACGCTTTTGCGCAGCAGGATGTACCCCAGGCACGTCACGATACCCAGCAACAGCGGGGCGTTGGTCATTACCTGATTAAAGAAAACGGTAAAGACGTTGTAGAGGATCTCCATAACTCTCTCCAGAAAATGAGAACACGAGGGGCAATCCCTGTGTGGTTGGTGTCATCACTCTATTAATCACAAATAATCACCACAAGATTGCATTTGATTATTTGTGACGGATCACGCAATTTATTTCCATGGAGTTAGTAATGATTTTCACTACCGATCCAGAAAGATAAATAAATTCTTAATTTTCAATATATTAATTATATGTAGCGGTTATCTTAACAACGACGAGGTGTATTTTCTGTGATGTGGCGAGGGGAATTTTCCGCAAATCAGCCATTGCAAATCGATTCAAACAGTGCCAGCATTAATCACAACAAGTCACAGTATGATTACTTTTGATTAAAACCAGGAGTCAAACGATGAGTAAAGTGAAAACCATCACCCGTGAATCATGGATTTTGAGTACCTTTCCGGAGTGGGGTAGCTGGCTGAACGAAGAGATCGAGCAGGAACAGGTTGCTCCTGGCACATTTGCGATGTGGTGGCTGGGATGCACCGGGATCTGGCTGAAATCAGAAGGCGGCGCCAACATTTGTGTCGATTTCTGGTGCGGCACCGGCAAACAGAGCCACGGCAATCCACTGATGAAAAAAGGCCACCAGATGCAGCGTATGGCCGGCGTTGAAAAGCTCCAGCCGAACCTGCGCACCACGCCTTTTGTGCTTGATCCTTTCGCCATTCGCCAGATCGACGCCGTTCTCTCTACCCACGATCACAACGATCATATCGACGTGAACGTGGCGGCAGCGGTAATGCAAAACTGCGCGGACGACGTACCCTTTATCGGGCCGCAGACCTGCGTGGATTTGTGGATTGGCTGGGGCGTGCCAAAAGAGCGCTGCATCGTGATGAAGCCGGGCGACGTGGTGAAAATCAAAGACGTTGAAATTCACGCGCTGGATGCCTTTGATCGCACCGCGCTGATCACCCTGCCTGCCGACCAGAAAGCCGCAGGCGTACTGCCAGACGGGATGGACGAGCGCGCAGTGAACTACCTGTTCAAAACGCCTGGCGGTTCCCTGTATCACAGCGGTGACTCTCACTACTCCAACTACTACGCGAAGCACGGTAACGAGCACCAGATTGACGTGGCGCTTGGCTCTTACGGTGAAAACCCGCGCGGGATTACCGACAAAATGACCAGCGCGGACATGCTGCGCATGGCCGAAGCGCTGAACACCAAAGTGGTGATCCCCTTCCACCACGATATCTGGTCAAACTTCCAGGCCGATCCGCAAGAGATCCGCGTCCTGTGGGAGATGAAAAAAGACCGACTCAAGTATGGTTTCAAGCCGTTCATCTGGCAGGTTGGCGGCAAGTTCACCTGGCCGCTGGATAAAGACAATCTCGAGTACCACTACCCGCGTGGTTTTGATGATTGCTTCACCATTGAGCCAGACCTGCCGTTCAAGTCCTTCCTCTGATTGTGCAGCCCAATCGCCAGACACTGTGTCTGGCGATGTCATATTTAATTTAGTAATTTCATGCTATTTCAAATATCATCTTTTCAAATCAATTCTTTTCGGAATAGCTCATGACGGAAGCGCAACGGCATCAAATTTTACTGGAACTCCTGGCGCAAACAGGGTTTATCACCGTCGAGAAAGTGATCGAACGTTTAGGGATCTCCCCTGCTACCGCGCGGCGGGACATTAACAAGCTGGATGAAAGCGGCAAGCTGAAAAAAGTCCGCAACGGCGCAGAGGCCATCAGCCAGCAGCGTCCACGCTGGACGCCGATGAATATTCACCAGGCGCAGAATCACGATGAAAAGGTGCGGATTGCCAGAGCGGCATCACAGCTGGTGAATCCCGGGGAAAGCGTGGTGATTAACTGCGGCTCGACAGCGTTTTTACTGGGCCGAGAGATGTGCGGCAAGCCGGTGCAAATCATTACCAACTATCTGCCGCTGGCCAACTATCTCATTGACCAGGAACATGAAAGCGTGGTGATCATGGGGGGCCAGTATAACAAGAGCCAGTCCATAACCCTGAGCCCGCAGGACAGTGAAAACAGCCTCTACGCCGGGCACTGGATGTTTACCAGCGGCAAAGGCCTGACGGCGGATGGCCTGTATAAAACCGATATGCTCACCGCAATGGCAGAGCAGAACATGCTCAACGTGGTGGGTAAACTGGTGGTGCTGGTCGACAGCAGCAAGGTCGGTGAACGCGCCGGCATGCTTTTCAGCCGCGCCGAGCAAATCAGCATGGTGATCACCGGCAAAAACGCCAACCCCGAGATCCTCAGCAAGCTCGAGGATCAGGGTGTCACGGTGCTGCGCGTTTAAAGGTGCTGACGGAAAAACTCCACGGTGGCTTCCAGCGCAGCCGGAGTAATACGGTGCCGGACACCGGCACCCCACAGGCAGGTCAGATTGCTGTCCAGCCCTTCACGCTGTAGCGCCTGTTGCAGACGGAACGTTTCACCGGGCGGTACGACATCGTCGGCATCCCCATGCCACAGCAGCAGGGGACGATCGGCCAGCTGCGAAAGCGCATGGCTGACGTCCCATTCAGACAACAGGGCCTCAATCTCCTGAGGAGCCTGCGGCGGGAACAGCGTCTTTGCCAGTGACATAAAGTAGCCCGATCCCATCAGGCAAGCCACGGACGTCACCTCTGGATGCCTGGCCATGATCCCCAGCGCCGTCATTCCGCCCATTGATGCGCCTGCGACCGCCAGCCGTTTCCCCTCCACCAGCCCGGCCTGTAAAAGCGCGTCACGCAGCCCGGCGAACTCGGTCAGATTGCCGTGCAGCGTTTGCCAGAACAGCCCCAGCCGCGCCTGTTCATCGCCCGTAAAGCGTGCCCCATGATTCGGCGCATCAGGCATGACCACCCGGAAACCGGCCTGCGCCAGCGCGACGGCAAAATAGCTGTAGACCAGCTTTGAGGAGAGAAAACCATGATAGAAAACTACCGTCGGCAGCGGCTGTTCACCTTTACCAGCCGGAAAAGCATGGATGATTTCATGCTCACTAAGCAGGCGAGTTTCAATTTCAATCATTGTCGATCCTGTGCTGATGAATGATTCATAATGTTGAGAGCTGGATTACGGTTTCACGATATTTTCATTCGAAATCTACGTCCCAGATAACACTTCGGGAACATTCCCCCAAAACTAAATTCGCAGACCACTACACTATGGCTATCAGGAAAAGAGACAGGTTTATGCGCAGGCTTACCGCTTTATTGCTGGTCTCACTGCTCAGCGGATGTTCCGTATTGCAGGGTACTCCAGAACCGGCACCGCCGGTTACCGATCATCCTCAGGAGATTCGTCGTAATCAGACGGAAGGATTACAACGCCTGGGAACCGTATCCGCGATGGTTCGCGGTTCACCGGATGATGCAGAAGACGCAATTGAAGCACAGGCCGTTGCCGCAAAAGCAGATTATTACGTCATCACGATGATTGATGAAACCATTATTACGGGACAGTGGTATGCACAAGGCATTTTGTACCGTAAGTGAGCATCATCATTTGAACGACCTTTACACTGCTTTGCGTCCGTAGACATTTTCCTGTCCACAATAAACTCCATGCCAGCAACAATGGAAATGAGTTTATTCGCGAAGGATTGCCCGGCGGATACCGGAGACACGTGAAAAGGAGCTGACGATGAAACGAACCCTTGCTTTAACGACGCTATTGCTTTCAGCGGGCCTGCTGAGCACCACGGCGCAGTCGGCTGAATTTGCCAGCGCGGATTGCGTCACGGGCCTGAATGAGATTGGTCAGATCTCCGTCAATAATATCACGGGGAGTCCGCAAGACGTTGAACGTGTCGTCGCCCTGAAGGCGGATGAACAGGGCGCATCCTGGTATCGTATCGTCCAGATGCAGGAAGATCACCATGTTAATCACTGGCGCGTGCAGGCTATTCTTTATGCATAATCCCCTCCGATAAAAGCCACTTAATTTTAGTGGCTTTTCACTTTTGCAAATTTTTTATCTCTCCCGAAACCCAATAAAAACAAACGCGTAACATTCAGTTACATTAAACAGATAAACGTTCTCTCCGCTCTGCCGTTGAACAGCCATCACTTTTCAATAATGAGCAATTTATGATCACCTTTTTCCGCCGGGCAGGACTGGGCACGAAGCTATCGCTGCTAACAGGTGTAAGTGTCGCTACGCTTTTTTTGCTGTTCACTTTCCTGTTGAGCCACAACGCCAGCCAGCAGCTTGAAGATCTTGCGGTTGAAGACCTGCATAACCAGTCCACCGGCATGGTGGATATGGTAGAGATGTTCAACACCAGCCTGAGCGAAGAGGTTGAAAGCTATACCCGTCTGTTCACCACCTTTTTGCCACAGCCATTAAACAGCGACAGCAGCCAGAGCCGGACCATAAATGGGCTTACCGTTCCTTTGCTGAAAGGCGGCGAAACGGAGCTGCATGAAAACAATACGCTTTCTGATGACTTCCTGAGCCGAACGGGAGCCATCTCGACGCTGTTTGTCCGCAGCGGTAACGATTTTGTCCGCGTGGCGACGTCGCTGCGCAAAGAGAATGGCGACCGCGCCATCGGAACCGTTCTTGATACCACCAGCCCGGCATTTGCCGCCGTCACTAAAGGGGAGGTCTATCGTGGCCTCGCGCTGCTGTTCGGCAAGCGCTATATCACGCAGTACCAGCCTGTTAAGAATGCGGAAGGCCAGGTTATCGGGATTATCTTTGTCGGCGTGGACATCACCCATTCGTGGAACGTCATGCGCGAGAAAATCCTTAACCGTCGTCTGGGCGAGAGCGGTCACTTCTTTGTACTGGATCGCAGTAGCGGCAAAACGCGCGGACAGTATCTGTTCCATGCCAGCGAAGAGGGCAAACTGCCTAACTGGGACACGGCGACACAGCAGCAGCTTCTGAGTGATAAAGCCGGCACGCTGGAACGCGTGAGCGCGGATGGCCGTACGCTCAAAGTTGCCTACACGCCGCTGCCGGGCTGGAACTGGACCATCGTGGGTGAAGTGGATAAAGCCGTACTGCTTTCAAGCGTCACCACACTGCGCGATCGCTTCCTGATGGCGGGCGTGGTGCTATCCGTACTCTTCGCGGGCCTGTTCGTTATCCTCATTCGCCGGATGCTAACCCGCCCACTGCGCGAGGTGATCGCGCTTGCCCGGCAGTATGCCGCAGGCGATCTGCGCGCCAGCCTGCCGGTTACCCGCCAGGATGAAGTCGGCCAGCTGATTGACGCCATCAACGGGATCGGGGAAGGCCTGCAAAAAATTGTGTTGCAGGTCCGCGAGGCCGCAAGCGAGATCCATCTGGGGACTAACGCGCTGGCTTCAGACACCGGCGAGATCTCTGAACAGATCAACAAGCAGGCCAGCAGCGTTGAGGAGACCTCCGCCAGCATGGAGCAATTAGCCGCCACCGTGCAGCAAAATGCCGCCAACATGGAGCAAACGCAGCAGCTGGTGGGTGAAACCTCGCGCGCGGTGCATCAGGGTGGAGAGACGGTGACCCACGCAGTCTCCACCATGGATGATATTCGCGATGCATCGAAACGCATTGAAGACATCACCCGCGTGATTGAGTCCATCGCTTTCCAGACCAATATCCTGGCGCTCAATGCGGCGGTTGAGGCGGCGCGGGCGGGCGAGCACGGGAAAGGTTTCGCAGTGGTGGCGCAAGAGGTACGCGCCCTGGCCGCACGCAGCGCCAACGCGGTAAAAGAGATTGAACAGCTGATTGGCGACACGCTGAACAAGGTGAGCGAAGGCCATGCGTTGTCTGAGCAGACGCGTCTGGCAATGGATGCCATCATTGTTCATATCGATAACATCAGCCAGCTTGTCACCGAGATCAACCACGCCTCCCGCGAGCAGTCGGCGGGAATTGGACAGGTGAATCTGGCGATGACGCACATCGGTGAGGCATCGCACATCAATGCCGATCGCATCTCACGCAGCGAGCAGACAGCACAGACGCTGCGCGAGAAGGGTTCACATCTCACCCGGCTGGTGAGCCTGTTCCAGCTGAAGGCTTAACCGACCCGGCCCGTGGCGCGCAGCAGCAGGTCGTTTTGCACCTGCTCGCTCATCAGCGTGCCGCCCCGGGTATCCAGCATCATGCGGCACCACGCCTGCGCCACGGGCGGCGATGCGTGCCGCAGCATTTGACTTCCGGCCCCGAGTAAAAAGAGCTGCTGCGCGATCTCCCTGCCCTGCGCTTCCTGCGGTTTCCGCAGCTTCTGCTGTAGCTGACGCCAGCTGCGATCGAAGTGCCTGTCCTGGCCTTTTACCTGCGCGAAATCATCGGCGAGCAGGTCGAGAATGCCCGACTGCTTCGCCAGCACGCGCAGTACATCCAGGCACATAATATTGCCAGAGCCTTCCCAGATGCTGTTGACGGGCATTTCACGGTACAACCGCGGAAGCTCACTCTCTTCGCAATAGCCTGCACCGCCCAGCACCTCCATTGCCTCTGCCACAAACGGTATGCCCGCTTTGCAGACGCTGTATTTTGCCGCCGGAGTGAAAAGCCGCGCCCATGCGGCTTCCTGTGGGTCGTTGCGGTTGTCCCACGCCCGGGCGAGTCGGAACAGCAGTGCCGTGTGTCCCTCCAGCACCAGCGCCATACGGCTTAGCACGTCGCGCATTAACGGCTGGTCGATCAGATTTTTGCCGAAGGTCTGCCGCTGATGGGCATGATAAAGCGCCACCGAGAGCGCACGGCGCATCAGTCCGTGACTGCCCAGCGCGCAGTCAAAGCGCGTCAGCCCGCCCATCTTCAGAATTTGCCGGACGCCTTCCCCCTCTTCGCCCAGCAGCCAGCCGGAAGCATCAAGAAATTCAGCCTCACTGCTGGCATTTGAGCGGTTGCCGAGCTTGTCCTTCAGACGCTCAAGGCGCACGGCATTACGTTGCCCGTCGGGTAAGAAACGCGGGACAAAAAAGCAGGACAACCCGCCCTTCGCCTGCGCCAGCACCAGATGCGCATCGCTCTGCGGCACGGAGAAAAACCATTTGTGCCCCACCAGCCGGTAACTGCCATCGCTGCATTTCTCTGCTTTGGTAGTATTACTGAGTACGTCCGAACCGCCCTGCTTTTCCGTCATCCCCATGCCGATCAGCAGGCCGCGCTTTTGCGCCCCCGGCGCAAGATGGGGGTCGTAGCGATCGCTCATCAGCGGCGTTAACCACTCATGAAACGGTTTGGGCAGCGACTGTTGCAACAGCGGCGTGGCCGCAAAGGTCATGGTCACCGGGCAAAGCGTTCCCGCCTCCACCTGAGCATGAAGTACGAAACGCGCGGCCCTGGCGACGAACGATCCTTTCCGCGCCTCCTCCTCCCACGCCAGGTTGTGCACCCGGTTGGCGCAAAGCCCCTGCATCAGAAGATGCCATGCCGGATGAAAGCGGACGTCATCCAGCCTCGCTCCCGTGGCGTCATAACGCAGCAGCTCCGGCGGATTAACGTTCGCCAGTCTGCCCAGCTCCAGCGACTCTGCCGTACCCAACTGCTGGCCGATGCTGGCAAGAAGATCCACATCCCACTCAGCCCCTTCGCGCGCTACCGCATCGCGCAGGGCGCAATCAGAGAGAAAAAGGTTGCTGTTCGATAGCGGTGCAGGTTGATTAAAAACGGTATGTGTCTGCCAGTGCATGCTGTCTCCCTCCTTTCATTGGCAATAAAGGTAAGTATGGACAGAGGGCATGCACGCTGCATGGGAGGGGGGTCACATGATGACGATCGTGTTGATATCATTCGTGAAATAGCTCACAGAACATAAGAATAAACTATTTCATTACTTCACTAATGCTGAATAATTTATTCTTACCCCGTTTTTGTGAGGATCGTTATGCAACAGGATGCGCACAAGCGTGCATTAATTGCAGGCTCCATCGGTAATTTCATCGAGTGGTATGAATTTGCGGTTTACGGTTTTCTGGCAACGGTGATTGCCAGAAACTTCTTCCAGCTTGAGGGGGAAGCGGAGCTCACCAGCCTGATCCTCACCTGGGCCTCATTCGCCATCGCTTTCTTCTTCCGCCCGCTGGGTGCGGTGGTCTTTGGCCGCATTGGCGACAGGATTGGCCGTAAACCGACGCTGATTATTGTGCTGGTATTGATGACGCTCGCCACCGCTGCCATCGGTATTGTGCCGGTCTACGCCAGTATCGGGATTGCCGCGCCGCTGATCGTTACACTCCTGCGTATTCTGCAAGGACTGTTCGCGGGCGGTGAGTATGGCGGCGCGGTCTCGTTGATGACGGAGTTCGCCCCGCGCGGCAAGCGCGGTCTTTACGGGGCATGGCAGTCCTTCACCGTGGCGCTCGGGCTGTTAGCAGGCGCAGGCATTGTCGCGTTGCTCTCTGCCCTTCTCTCCCCTGAAGCCTTGCACGACTGGGGCTGGCGCATTCCGTTCTTCCTGGCGTTGCCGATGGGTGCGGTCGCGCTATGGCTGCGGGTAAGCATGGAAGAGACACCGAGCTTTGTGCAGCAACGGGAAAAACCGGTTGTTACTCAGGCCAGCACCGCCGCCACGTTCAAAACCATTCTGATGGGCATTGGTCGCGTGATGGTCTGGTCTGCGGCGGGTTATACCTATCTGGTGATTATGCCGACCTATCTGCAATCTGCGCTGCACACCGGTTTTAACCAGGCGCTGCTGATTGCGGTGATTTCTAACATTGGGTTTGCGCTCACGATCATTCCGTCGGGCATGCTGAGCGACAGGATCGGGCGGCGGACGGTGATGATTATCGCCACCGTGCTCCTGCTGATCCTCGCCCTGCCGCTGCTGAAAATTTTGCAGGCGGAGTCCAGCACGCTGGCTGTCAAAGCGATTGTGGTGTTGATTGCGGGAGGACTGGTTGGGATGCTGGCAGGGCCGGGGCCGGCTATGCTGTCTGAGATGTTCCCGACGCGCGTGCGTTATACCGGGCTGGGGCTGGCCTATTCTCTGTCGAATGCGATCTTCTCGGGCTGTGCGGGGCTGATCATTACCGGGCTGATTAAAGAGACGGGCAATCTGGATATTCCGGCCTACTACGTGATGGCAACGGCGGTGGTGAGTATTTTCGCGCTGATGACGTTGAGGAAGGATGACCATTTACGGTCTCTGGAGGAGTGAACCTCAGAGCTGGGGTTTTCACCCCAGCTCAAATTAACCCGCTATATAGTGCGGGATAAAACGCGAAGTATCTTTCGTGATCAACGATCCGTCTTCACGAATACCGATTCCCGCAGGTTCATCATCGATCACCCAACTTCCTATCAAGGTATAGCTGTTGCCAAAACGCGGTAACGCCTGGAAACCCTGATAAATCATAGGTTCGTTTGCATAATCCCCTGCTTCACTCTCAATGATATTGCGCTGCGCGTCGAAAATAGTCACATTTCCCCCTTCCCGCGAAAACAAGGGCTTACGAACTATCGGAACGCCTTTTGGAATCGACGTTAACTCATTCTCAAACCACGCAGGAAGAAGGTTGGGATGGCCCGTAAAAAAGCGCCACAAGAGGGGCAAAATACCCTTATTACTAATGATGCTTTTCCAGAGCGGCTCTAACCACTGCTCTCTTCTCGCGCAGAGAAGTGGACCATTTTCATCACGCATCATCCACTCCAGAGGGTAGAGCTTAAACGCACGGCGGATCACGTTATCGTCAATGTCCGTTAAAAATCCGCCGGTGCCCAGGCCAATATCATCCATATAGATAAAGCGGGTGTTCACCCCGGCCTGGACGGCACAATCTTCCAGATAAAGAAGCGTGCCGCGATCCTCCTCACTCTCTTTGCAGCAGCAGAAGTAAAGTGGAATATCGGTGGCTAATTCTTCAAAGCGAGCAACAAGCTTATCCTGAATGGAATTAAACTGATCGGCGTCTCGCGGAATGATCCCGGAGCGACGAGCGTCTTCCATCCATTGCCACTGAAAGTAGGCTGACTCATACAAGGACGTCGGCGTGTCGGCATTGTATTCCAGCAGTTTGACGCGACCTTCTTCAGTCCAGACAAAGTCCATACGGCCATACAGTGAAGGCTCCTGGCTGTCCCAGCTTTCCGCAATGGCATCCCAGTAAAGCGGCGGGATGGCCAGCTGCCTCATCAGTTCTTCACTTTTTACCGCACGATCCACCACATCCAGACACATTTGATGGAGTTCAGCCGTGGGTTTTTCTATTCGTTCTTCAATTTGCTGTAACGTAAAACGATAGGCTCGGCTTTCATCCCAGTAAATTTCATCGTCGATGATATGAAAATGAAAACCATGGTCGTGGGCAATTTTGTCCAGCCCCGGACGAACAGGGACGTCATGACGTAACATAATTATCCCCCCCAGCTTCCACGCGCACTGGATGAGCGCCCATATCCACCACGAGAAATGGTTGATACGCGTTTTGTTGTATAGCCCATTTGACTACTGGCCTGCTTACCGGAGTGCCAGACATAGGATGAAGAACTCCGCCACACAGGACGGGAAGAGTAAAATGAACCTCCGCTTGTATACCTGTACCCTTCATCAGCGTCTTCTCTGACTTTTTTATTAAGTAAGAATCCTGACAGAACCGGTATCCAGCTATTTTCGATATTGTCGTAATAGCAGTTCTCGAATTGACGTATACAGTCTTCCCTGGACATTTTTTTCGGCATATCTGCTTCAAATTTAGCTTTCGCATTGTTCCATGCATCGCTGCAAACCTGAGCGCTATTGCCATCGTCAACGCACGCTTGCGGCGATGCGTAAAACACGCCATCACCGTCATTATCATCAGCCGAACTATCGCACCCCTTCAGGGCGATAAATGCTGCACCGCCCATAATTGCCAGCGTCAAATACTTCCCGCTTTTGCGCTTTGAGGGTGAAGAGCGGAACGCTGCATTTTGGCTTCCTGATGCAGATCGAATCGGATTAGACTTCCGTGTTTTTTTCTTTTTAGCCATGTTCATTTATTACCATGTCATGCAGGCAGCATTTAAGATCCCGCCAGCCAGTGCTGCCATCCCCATAAATAAACCTGCGGCGTAGTGGCGGTTAACGATTTTTTCACTGATGTTTGGCATATAAATGCGTACGCAGCCATACACCAGTAACTGTACGACTAACGCAACGCATCCCCATATCAGGTAATCCGGCATGCTAACCGAGTTTACGGCAGCGCTGGACAGAGGAATCACATACCCCAATAGCGTGCCACTGAATGCTGCCGCCGCCGCCAGGTTATTTTCTTTAATCAGTTTCCATTCATCATGTGACGTTATTCTTGAGTAGATGAATAAGAATATGACGGTCATCGCCAGACCGGTTAAGAAGTAAGAAAGAAAAGCAAATAATGAACCCAGCATGGTTTACACCCCCAGAAAGTTAACCAACAATGTTTAGCGAAGTGAGTGGAATATCCACACCTACGGCATACGAAAAGATCCACTCTGGCTCGCTATTATCACAAAATGTCTCTTCGCCAGTAAGCAAAAGGTACTCATACAGATCGGCAGTCGCCTCCCTCTGATAGGCCATCATGAAATTATGCACATCCCATTTTTCGTTCTGGTTATTTTCAACGTGTTCCAGCAGGTAAACCGGTTCAACGTTCCCCTCCTCATTCTCGTTAAATATTCTTGTCCAGTCTCGTTCATTCCATTGCAGACTGGGTCTGCCAATTAAAGCTGCACCGATCTCTTTTTGCCATTGTTTCTCCGACGTAATACCAAAGCTATCCTGATAAATAAAAAGCTTAATATCATCAATATTTTCCCTTTCCATACCACCAGTAGTATTTATCTGCAAAAACTCATCGCCAGACGTGTAATAACGATAAATACGACAACCCGCGCCAGCTTCAATCACGCTGCTAGCTGCAATGGTATATTCCTCTGCTGGTAGTTGAGTCAAAAAACGGGCGGACAGGCGAAATGTCAGCGTATCAAGTGTAAACGCCGCACGTTGATGTAATCCCAATGGGCCACGCTTCACTGGCTGAGGTGTTTTATTAAATAAATTAAAAAATAAGTTCCGCATGACTTTTCCCTATGTTCTGCCAGCACACCTCATTCGACGAAATGCGACTATTGCCGATTAAATGCAACCACATTCCTCCTCTAACCTCTGTGGAGATCACAGGGTTAAGCTCCATACCACGACCATTTTTACAGTGGCTAATCCCCAGCACCGTCGCATCATGTTGCAGTTTCATGTAATGCATTAACGCACCATAAGGAATACAGGAAACCGATGTGGGTACCATTAGCGCGTAACCTGTATCACCCAGCATCGGGTTCATGATTGATGCTACGGATTGTGAAGAGCCAGGATCCTGGATCGAACGGGAAAGCTGTTCGGCTGAAAGATTGCGAACAATCTCAATTGTCGGGCAATGGGTCTCCAGTAAGCTTGCGTAGCGTTCATCCTCAAGATAAGCAACGATATGGCAATGCGCTGGCGCATCATTTACCAGCGAGAGTGTGGCCGTAAAGGTTTGTTCATCGGTGCTGGCAAAAATGACTACACATGAACAATTTACTAACCCCATCCGTTTTTGCTCTTTCGGATCGCTGTAGTTACTTACTTTGAGAAAATCGACATATAAATTATCGGATAAAGGATGCGCTATATCCTGCTGCTCACACAACACTACGCGACTAAAAACCCGCTGCTCATCATAAAGCAGCAATGAGATCATTTTCTCTGTCTGATGACCACGCCAGCCAATCACCAAAACATGATTACGTAGAGAATGAAAATCGCCCATTCCTGCTATTCCTTTAGCTAATAATTCCTGCACCAATGCAATGATTTTGCCCATCAGCGCGCCGAAAAGGCCAACGCCAATAGGGATTTGCCAGAGAGCTGTGAACAACTTCCCTGCTTCGCTCTGAGGACTCAAATCGCCAAAGCCAATCGTCGCCCCAACCACTGAGCTGTAATAAACAAAATCACTTATCCGACCAATGAGGGTCGTCTCTCCCAGCCAACGAAAGACAATAAAGCAAAGCAAATAATGCCCGGCAAACAAGCACAGCAGCGCTGTCCAGGTAAGCCGGAATAAATGTTGCCTGCAAACATTCACGACCCAGGAGAGAAACATTACGGAGCCTGCGTAAGTTTTAACCGTTCAAGAACCGCCTGTGCGGAGCTTGTTCCTGTGGTACCCACGCCTGCCTGCGCGAGTTTCTCTTCAAGCTCACGTCCATCCGCCACTTTTTCCAGTTGCGCTGCCGCCTCCAGTCTCGCCTGACGTTCAGCCTGACGCGTCTGAAGTCTTTTTAAAGACTCTGCGGCCGTCGTTACGTTCGATGTTGCTCCGACCGTTGACGTCGTCACGGCCTGTTGCGCCCGCTGCATGGCTTCCGTGGCTTTCACAACCTCCAGCTGCTGTTCAAACTGATTAATACGTTGTGAAGTAATAGCTACGGCTTTTTCAATATTATTTCTTGAGGTTTCAAGAGAGTCCAACACCTGCGCTTCACGAGTAATGGTATTCTCAAGTCGGGCGATTTCCTCTGCAACCTCGTTTAGCAGCGCAGCATCAATATTCTTGCTCATTCCCTCTATCGCTCGTGACTCAAGATATTGCTTCCGCTCCCGCAACTCGGAAAGCTTGTCATTACTGAGCTTTACCCGGGCAAGCAGATCAACCCGGGATTTGCCTGCTTTATCAAGCTCAGCTTTTGCATCCCGGATGTGCTGCTCCAGCATCCGAACGCCCTGCGCTTCTTCTATCGCTTCATCGGCCTGATTGAGTAGTGATTTACCCAGTGTAAAAAGATTCTTCAAGATGCCCATACCTTTCCCTTACCTGTTAATTTATAAATTCTTGTGTAAGCTCAGCCAAATCCAGCGCATTCTCCGCAAGGGTTGTGATTTCCAGAATAATATCCTCAAGAGAAGAACTTATGGATAAGGCACCAAAAGCGACATAATATTCATCATGTTGAATTTGCGAAATTCCAACAGACGATAAGGGAAGCATTTTTTGATTACGTAATAAGAAGAGATTGAAGTCAGCCTGGCGCTTAATGTCATTAACAGGACAAATATAGGTTTCAATGATAATTTGCTGGGATGTAATAAAAATACTTAATGGCAAATCGCCATATTCATTCATTTTTATAATAAGTACATCATTGTTATTTTTTAAATCAATATAAATATCGCGCCGGCGCGACAATTCATCGGCAAGCGATGAGAGAGACCATCTCATAATTTCATCCATGTATTAGTTTTAAAGATATTTATAAAAGCTGAAATCACTTCGGCCGTTATATTACCAGCCAGGACATAAAAAAAGCCACCCGAAGTGGGTGGCTTTTTTTTATAGTTTACTCGTTAGCTACGCTGACGCACCGCTTCAAACAGGCAGATACCCGTCGCAACAGAAACGTTCAGGGACGATACGCTGCCCGCCATCGGGATGCTGATCAGCTCATCGCAGTGCTCGCGCGTCAGACGACGCATACCTTCGCCTTCCGCTCCCATCACCAGCGCCATACGGCCAGTCATTTTGCTCTGGTACAGGGTGTGATCCGCTTCACCGGCTGTTCCTACGATCCAGATATTTTCTTCCTGCAACAGACGCATGGTGCGCGCCAGGTTAGTCACGCGGATCAACGGGACGTTTTCCGCCGCGCCGCAGGCGACTTTTTTAGCGGTAGCGTTAAGCTGCGCGGAGCGATCTTTTGGCACAATCACCGCATGCACGCCTGCTGCATCGGCGCTACGCAGGCACGCGCCCAGGTTGTGCGGGTCGGTTACGCCATCGAGGATCAGGAAGAACGGGTTATCCAGCTCAGCGATCAGATCCGGCAGATCGTTCTCCTGATACTGACGGCCCGGCTTCACGCGCGCGATAATGCCCTGGTGTACAGCACCTTCGCTTTTCTCATCCAGATACTGGCGGTTCGCCAGCTGGATCACGACGCCCTGCGCTTCCAGCGCGTGGATCAGCGGCATCAGACGTTTGTCTTCACGCCCTTTCAGAATAAAAACTTCCTGAAAACGCTCCGGCGCGCGCTCCAGCAGGGCCTGCACCGCGTGGATGCCGTAAATCATTTCACTCATTGATGGTTCTCGTAATAAATATTTTCCCTCTCCCCGTTGGGGAGAGGGTCAGGGTGAGGGGAAATTACTCCGCCTGCTGTTTCTTCGCCGCGCGCTTCGCTTTGGTTGCGGCCGCTATTTTTTGGGTCTTGGTCGACGGTTTTTTCGCTTTACGAGCGTCTTTTTTCGCCGCCTTGGGCTTCTGCTGCTTCTCGCCACGGAAGGCGCTGTCTGGCTCAAAGTTTACTCTTTTACCTGCCTGACGTCGCTTGCCGCCCGCTTTACCGTTGCCGCCTTTTTTCGCTTTCTCACGCTCGGTTTTCCCGACGTTACGCGGAGCCCGTTCGCTGGAGATGAGGCTGAAGTCGATTTTACGGTCGTCCATATTCACGGCTTCAACCTTCACTTCCACCCGATCGCCCAGACGGTAGGTCTGACCGCCGGATTCACCGATCAGACGTTGTCCGACCTGGTCGAAGCGGTAGTAATCGTTATCAAGGCTGGAAACGTGCACCAGACCGTCGATAAACAGCTCATCCAGACGTACGAAGAAGCCAAAGCCGGTGACGCTGGCAATCACGCCTTTAAAGACGTTACCCACCTGATCCAGCATAAAGTCACACTTCAGCCAGTCCGCCACGTCGCGCGTCGCTTCATCCGCACGACGCTCGGTCATGGAACAATGCTGGCCCAGTTGCAGCATCTCGTCCATGGAGTAGTGATACCCTCCGGTTTCGGTCGTGTTGCCTTTATGACCCTGCTCGTGCGCCAGCAGATACTTGATCGCACGGTGCAGGGACAGATCCGGATAACGGCGAATCGGCGAGGTAAAGTGCGCATACGACTGTAACGCCAGACCAAAGTGGCCCCGGTTTTCCGGATCGTAAATCGCCTGCTTCATGGAACGCAGCAGCATGGTTTGCAGCATTTCCGCGTCAGGACGATCGCTGATGGATTCCAGCAGCTCGGCATAATCGCGTGGCTCAGGCTTATTGCCGCCAGGCAGTTCCAGGCCGAGTTCGGCCAGCACGGAACGGAACGAGGTTACGGCTTCCGTGGTTGGCTTATCGTGAATACGGAACAGAGCAGGCTCTTTGGCTTTCTCAACGAAACGTGCCGCCGAGATGTTCGCCAGGATCATACACTCTTCAATCAGCTTGTGCGCATCGTTACGCTGAGTCTGCTCGATTCGCTCGATACGACGCTCAGCGTTAAAGATGAATTTCGCCTCTTCACTCTCAAACGAGATCCCACCGCGCTCTTCGCGCGCCTGATCCAGCGTTTTGTAGAGGTTGTGCAGCTCTTCGATGTGTTTGACCAGCGGCGCGTACTGTTCGCGAAGATCCTGATCGCCCTGCAACATATGCCAGACCTTGGTATAGGTCAGGCGCGCATGAGAACTCATCACCGCTTCGTAGAACTTATAGCCCGTCAGACGTCCCTTGCTGGAGATGGTCATTTCGCAGACCATACACAGGCGGTCCACCTGCGGGTTGAGGGAACACAGGCCGTTCGAGAGCACTTCTGGCAGCATCGGTACAACCTGCGACGGGAAGTAGACCGACGTACCGCGGCTGCGCGCTTCGTTATCCAGCGGCGTGTGTGGACGTACGTAATAACTCACATCCGCGATAGCCACCCACAGACGCCAGCCACCACCGCGTTTTTTCTCACAGTACACGGCATCATCGAAGTCGCGGGCGTCTTCACCATCAATGGTGACCAGCGGCAGATCGCGCAGATCCACGCGGCCTGCTTTGGACTCTTCCGGCACTTCTTCACGCAGGTTTTCGATCTGGTCTTCAACCGCTTTCGGCCAGACGTAAGGAATTTCATGGGTGCGCAGCGCCATATCAACGGCCATGCCGGTGCCCATGTTATCGCCCAGCACTTCGACGATTTTACCTACCGCTTTGGTACGGCGGGTCGGGCGCTGGGTAAGTTCAACCACTACCACAAAGCCCATGCGTGCGCCCATCACCTCTTCAGGCGGGATGAGAATGTCGAAGCTCAGACGGCTGTCGTCCGGCACCACAAAGCCTACGCCCGCATCGGTAAAGTAACGGCCTACAATCTGGCTGGTTTTCGGCACCAGCACGCGGACCACGCGCGCTTCGCGGCGGCCTTTACGATCTGCACCCAGCGGCTGCGCCAGGATCTGGTCGCCGTGAATACACATCTTCATCTGTTCGGATGAGAGGTACAGGTCGTCTTTACGGCCTTCCACGCGCAGGAAGCCGAAGCCATCGCGATGACCAATAACGGTGCCTTTCAGCAGATCGAGGCGTTCTGGCAGCGCGTAGCACTGGCGACGAGTAAAGACCAGCTGGCCGTCGCGCTCCATGGCGCGCAGGCGGCGGCGAAGGGCTTCAATTTGCTCTTCACCCTCAATGTTTAATTCAACGGCAAGTTCTTCACGATTGGCGGGTTTTTCGCGTTTTGTTAAGTGTTCAATGATGAACTCGCGGCTGGGGATAGGATTCGCGTATTTTTCGGCTTCGCGTTCCTGGAAAGGATCTTGTGACATGTCGGTTCCTCCGTTGTCAGCTCCGGTGGAAATTTTCTTCATTCCACCAGCAATAATTTATAAAGCGGTTGATTCTCTTCAACCAAATCGGCCAGCGTGTAGTTATCCAGTTCCTTGAGAAAACTTTGCACGGCCTTTGAAAGCGCCTGTTTCAGGCGGCAAGCGGGCGTAATGTGGCAAAACGCACTGCTACAGTTCACCAGAGATAGCGGCTCCAGTTCACGTACCACATCGCCGATACGGATACTCTGTGCCGGTTTACCGAGACGGATCCCTCCATTCTTCCCGCGGACGGCAGCAACGTATCCGGCACGACTAAGTTGATTGATTATTTTGACCATATGATTACGGGACACACCGTACACCTCTGTGACTTCAGAGATGCTGGTCATCTTCCCATCGGGTAACGACGCCATGTAAATCAGCGCGCGTAAGCCGTAATCGGTGAAACTTGTTAACTGCACATCAACCTCAGGAAAAAGGGAAAACGCGGTCAAACCGCAGAGATATTCATTAATGATGATAAACCAGCCAGATAGTTAGCGGCTAATTTATTTGACAGACGGGGCGAAAAAGCGGAGATCCAGGAGCGGTCGCCGGATGGCGCTGCGCTTATCCGGCCTGCGGGTTTCCCCGCAGGCCAGCAGTCACGAAGATTATGCGTCGAACGGGTCGCGCAGGATCATCGTTTCAGTACGATCCGGGCCGGTAGAAATAATATCGATCGGCACTTCGGTCAGTTCTTCAATACGCTTAATGTAGTCCAGCGCAGCTTTTGGCAGGCCACTACGTTCTTTCACACCGAAGGTGGTCTCAGACCAGCCCGGCATGGTTTCGTAGATTGGCTCAATGCCTTCCCAGTCGTCAGCGGCCAGCGGAGTGGTAGTCACTTCGCGACCATCTGGCAGACGGTAGCCCACGCAGATTTTCACTTCTTTCAGGCCGTCCAGTACGTCCAGCTTGGTCAGGCAGAAGCCAGACAGGGAGTTGATCTGCACAGCACGACGCACGGCAACGGCGTCCAGCCAGCCGGTACGACGACGACGACCGGTGGTTGCGCCAAACTCGTTACCCTGCTTGCAGAGGAACTCGCCGGTTTCATCAAACAGCTCGGTCGGGAATGGACCTGCACCCACGCGAGTGGAGTACGCTTTGATGATGCCCAGAACGTAATCCACATAACGTGGGCCCAGGCCGGAGCCGGTTGCCACGCCACCCGCGGTGGTGTTAGAGGACGTTACATACGGATAGGTACCGTGGTCGATGTCCAGCAGGGTACCCTGCGCACCTTCAAACATGACGAAATCGCCACGCTTGCGCGCCTGGTCCAGCAGATCGGACACATCAACAACCATGCCGGTCAGAATGTCAGCAATCGCCATGACGTCATCCAGCACTTTCTGGTAGTCAACGGCTTCAGCTTTATAGAAATTCACCAGCTGGAAGTTGTGATATTCCATCACTTCTTTCAGTTTTTCAGCGAAGGTCGCTTTGTCGAAGAGGTCGCCCACGCGCAGACCGCGACGAGCCACTTTATCTTCGTATGCCGGGCCGATGCCACGACCGGTAGTGCCGATCGCTTTCGCGCCACGCGCTTTTTCACGCGCCACGTCCAGCGCCACATGATAGTCCAGGATCAGCGGGCAGGCTTCGGAGAGCAGCAGACGCTCACGAACAGGGATACCACGGTCTTCCAGACCTTTCATCTCTTTCATCAGCGCAGCTGGAGACAGCACAACGCCGTTACCGATGATGCTGGTGACGTTTTCGCGAAGAATGCCTGATGGAATAAGATGGAGGACGGTTTTTTCACCGTTGATTACGAGAGTATGGCCTGCGTTGTGACCGCCCTGGTAGCGTACAACATATTTAGCCCGTTCAGTCAGAAGATCGACAATCTTCCCTTTACCTTCGTCACCCCATTGGGTGCCCAGTACGACGACGTTGTTACCCATTTTTTTCAAAATCACCGTTTGCTTAAAAATGGATTCTACCATCGCTTTTTCAGATATACAGCACTTTTTGACCCTAAAATATGCCGATTGCGGTTAGTTTTTGATCAGCCAATCGTTTTCCTCAACATGTAGTAGATAACGATACCGGCAACCACAAGTCCACCACCAAAACGACGCAAAATATTGTCCGGAAGTTGGCTCATGGTCGCGATCATCCGTCGCCATGCGCGTGGATAGAGCATCGGGCCGAGGCCTTCCAGCACCAAAACCAAAGCCAGTGCGAGCCAGATCGTTGAATTCATTTTTCATCCTTATAAAAGAAAACCACCGCTCCGTGAAGAGCGGTGGTTTGAATACTCAAACGAGCCTGAGTTTATCGCGTTGCGTTAGTCGGCGTCTTCATATAACGGAAGAAATCGCTGTCCGGGCTGAGTACCATCACATCCTGGTTGCTCTGGAAGCTATTCTCGTAAGCACGCAGGCTACGGATAAAGGCGTAGAAGTCGGGATCCTGGCTGAAGGCATCGGCAAACAGCTTCGCGGCTTCGGCATCGCCTTCACCACGCAGGATACGGCCCTGACGCTCAGATTCCGCCAGCGTCTTGGTCACTTCGTAGTCCGCTGCGGCACGCAGTTTCTCGGCCTCTTCCTGACCCTGTGAACGGTGACGACGGGCTACCGCTTCACGCTCGGCGCGCATACGGTTGTAGATCGCCTCGGACACCTCCGCTGGCAGGTTGATCTGCTTGATACGCACGTCAACCACTTCGATACCCAGTGCAGCCATACTGTTCGGGTTGATCACCGGTACTTTACCGTTGGTTTCAGCCTGAACGCGTTCAGCCGCTTTGGCAATCGCGTCATCCGCTGCCGGTGTTTCCACTTCGTCTTCGGTACCCGCTGTACCTGAGTTCAACGCATCACGCACTTCCAGGGTCAGACGACCTCGGGAGTCGGTCACGATGTCTTTTACATCCAGACGACCAATTTCAGAACGCAGACGGTCAGAGAACTTACGTTTCAGCAGCACTTCTGCCTGAGAAACATCACCACCGCCGGTTGCCAGGAAGTAGCGGCTGAAGTCGCTGATACGCCATTTGATGTAGGAATCAACGATCAGGTCTTTCTTCTCTTTAGTCACGAAACGGTCGGCCTGGTTATCCATGGTCTGGATACGTGCGTCGAGCGTTTTGACTGACTGAATGAAAGGCACCTTGAAGTGCAGACCCGGCTCGTAGATCACCGGACGCTTGTCGCCGTCACGCACGACGCTGCTAAACTGGAACTTGATCCCACGTTCGCCCTCTTTCACCACAAAGATGGAGGTGTAGAGCACGACCAGTGCGATGATGATGATCGCAATAACTGACTTACGCATCCTTATTCCCCCTGACGCTGGTAGTCGTTACGCTGCGCGTTAGCACGGCGTTGGTCCATAATGTCACCATCGTTCGAAGAAGGCGTTGTGTTCGCGCTGGAGCTGCCAGACGAGGCTGGCGGCAGACGCAGCAGGTTGTTGGCTCCGCTGTTGTCTTTTGCTGCCGGTGCAGAACCGCCTTTAAGCATCTGATCCAGCGGCAGGACCATCAGGTTTCCGCCTTTGTTGTCGTTAACCAGCACTTTACGCGTATGGCTCAGCACTTTTTCCATGGTCTCGATATAGAGACGCTCACGGGTAATTTCCGGCGCGGCTTTATATTCCGGCAGGATCTTCGCGAAGCGAGCCACTTCACCCTGTGCTTCCAGGATGGTCTGGGTCTTATACGCGCGCGCTTCTTCCAGAATACGCTGCGCCTGACCATTTGCACGCGGCTGAACTTCGTTGGTGTACGCTTCCGCTTCACGGATGTACTGCTGTTCGTTTTCACGCGCGGCAATCGCATCGTCAAACGCCGCTTTCACCTCTTCCGGCGGACGTGCAGCCTGGAAGTTGACGTCCAGCAGGGTGATACCCATGTTGTACGGACGGATGGTCTCTTCCAGCTCGCGCTGGGTATCGCTACGAATAACGGTACGACCTTCGGTCAGGATACGGTCCATGGTGTATTTACCGATCACGCCACGCAGGGCGCTGTCGGTCGCCTGACGCAGGCTGTCATCCGCGCTGGTCACGCTAAACAGATAACGCTCAGGATCGGTCACGCGGTACTGGACGTTCATCTCAACGCGCACCACGTTTTCGTCAGAGGTCAACATCACGCCAGACGCCGCCAGTTCACGGACGGACTCCACGTTCACTGCGGTCACGTTATCAATGAAGGTCGGTTTCCAGTTCAGGCCCGGCTCAACCAGATGGCTGAACTTACCGAAACGGGTTACCACGCCGCGCTCTGCTTCTTTAATGGTGTAGAACCCGCTGGCTGCCCAGATGATGACTACCGCCGCGGCCACAATGCTTACTACGCGGCCACCCATAGGCGGGCGCGGACTCTGAGTGGAGTTGCCACCCGAGCCAGAACCTTTTCCTCCGCCAAGGCCACCAAGCTTTTTGCTCAGTTTGCGGAAGATATCATCCAGATCCGGCGGCCCCTGCTCGCGACCACCTTTGTTGCCATTTCCCCCAGAGTTGCCGCCTTGATTATTGCTGCTTCCCCACGGGTCGCGGTCTTGTCCGTTATTACCGGGCTGATTCCACGCCATGTATATGCTCCATATTTGTTATGCAAGGGCGAATTTTTCAGGCTTCCCCTTTCTGATCAGACGATATAGTCCGCCAGCGCAGGTTCTTGTTTACAGAGGCGACGCCAGTCAACGATCGGCATACGCACCTGCATCCCCACGCTGCCGTCATCCTCCATCCACTCTTTTTCTATCGCCTGAAGCTGATAAAACCGGCTACGCAGCCTGCCTTCCTGTGGCGGCAGTCGCAGCGTGTGCTGAGCTACCTCACCGGAAAGACGTTCTGTCAAAGCCTGGAAAAGCAGTGGCACACCAATCCCGGCCTGAGCAGATAGCCAGACCCGAATTGGTTTGTTCTCTTCATCTCGGTCGATACGCGGTTCGAAATCGTCCAGCATATCGATCTTGTTCATCACCAACAGGGTGGGAATTTCGTGGGCGTCAATCTCTTCGAGCACCACATTCACCGCGTCGATGTTCTCCTGCACGCGTACGTCAGCCGCATCAATCACGTGCAGCAGCAGGGTCGCCTGACGCGTCTCCTGCAACGTCGCTTTAAACGCCGCCACCAGATCGTGCGGCAGATGGCGGATAAACCCTACGGTATCCGCCAGTACCGTTTCACCGACGTCTGCGACGTCAATACGGCGCAGCGTAGGGTCCAGGGTCGCAAACAGCTGGTCTGCGGCATACACCTGGGCCTCGGTTATCTGGTTAAACAGGGTGGATTTACCGGCGTTGGTATAGCCCACCAGCGACACCGTTGGGATGTCGGCTTTGGTTCGCGCCCGACGCCCCTGTTCGCGCTGTTTCTCAACACGCTCCAGACGAGAAAGGATCTGGGTTATACGGCCACGCAGCAAACGACGGTCGGTTTCGAGCTGGGTTTCACCCGGGCCACGTAAACCAATCCCGCCTTTTTGTCTTTCAAGGTGTGTCCAGCCACGCACCAGACGCGTCGCCAGATGGCGCAACTGCGCCAGCTCAACCTGCAACTTACCCTCGTGGGTACGCGCACGCTGAGCAAAAATATCTAAGATCAACCCCGTGCGATCGATAACACGACATTCGCAGAGAGCTTCCAGGTTACGTTCCTGAGCCGGAGACAGCGCATGATCAAACAGCACGACTGATGCGCCGGTTGCTTTTACGGCATCCGCAATTTCAACTGCTTTACCTTCACCAACAAAGTACTTCGGGTGCGGCGCTTTACGGCTACCGGTAATCACCTGCATTGCTTCGACACCGGCGGAAGAGACCAGAGATTCAAACTCCTGGAGGTCTTCCATATCTTTGTCTTGCGAAAAATAGATGTGTACCAGCACCGCCTGCTCACCGGCGTCATAACGGTCAAACAAGCGTAAACCTCTCTAAAAAGATCAGCGGGGAACGCAGGATCCCTGGCTCCCCGTGTGGAAAACAGCCCAAAACCTTATTCGGTTTCTTCGCTGTCCTGCGCAGGAGCAGATGAACCCTGCGCGTTGCTGCCATGATGGTAGTTACTGCCAGTGCCGCCGCCAGCGTTATTGCTGTGATGAGATACCGGACGGGACGGAACAACAGTAGAAATCGCGTGCTTATAGACCATCTGGCTGACCGTGTTTTTCAACAGGATCACGAACTGATCGAAAGACTCAATCTGACCTTGCAGCTTAATACCATTCACCAAATAAATAGAAACTGGAACACGCTCCCGACGCAATGCGTTCAGGAACGGATCTTGTAAAGATTGCCCCTTAGCCATTCTATCTTTTCCTTATATGCTTGTTTTGTACTTAGAACCTTGCGATTCTGAAAAATTGCGCACGATACGGCTTAATTGTACACATTCAGTCAGCGATATCACCAATAACCTCAATCACTTCGTTTAACGCCTGTTGTGGTTTTTCACTGTCTAACCAGTGAACCCCCTCCCAACCGCGCAACCAGGTGATCTGGCGCTTCGCTAACTGTCTCGTGGCGCAAACACCTCGATAAACCATTTCATCGTATGAAATCTCGCCTTCAAGATACGACCACATCTGGCGGTATCCCACACAACGAATGGAAGGCATGTCCGTATGCAAATCTCCACGGGCAAAAAGCGCCCGCACTTCTGCTTCAAAATCTGAAGCCAACATCTGATGAAAACGCTGCTCAATTCGTTGATGGAGCAGTTCACGGCTCGCCGGGGCGATGGCGAACTGATGCACCTGATACGGCAGAGCGTCTCCTGACGTTTGCGTCAGTTCCGTTAAAGTTTTACCCGAAATGAAAAAAACTTCCAGTGCCCGGGAAAGCCTTTGCGGATCGTTTGGGTGGATCCGCGCTGCGGCAACCGGGTCAATCTCTTCCAGTTGCCTGTGCAAAACGTCCCACCCCTGCTCTGCCGCCTGCCGCTCAATCTTCGCTCTCACTTCCGGATCGGCCGATGGCAGAGGCGATAACCCCTCCAGCAGCGCCTTAAAGTAGAGCATCGTGCCGCCAACTAACAGCGGTATGCGTCCCGCGGCGGTAATCTCGGCCATCTCAGATAAGGCGTCGCGGCGAAAATCTGCTGCGGAGTAAGCCTGTGCCGGGTCGAGAATATCCAGTAAACGGTGCGGTGCCGCACGCAGTTCGTCTGCGTTGGGCTTCGCCGTGCCGATGTCCATTCCTCGGTAAATGAGGGCTGAATCAACGCTAATCAACTCTACTGGCAAAACTTTACGTAACTCAATGGCTAACGCCGTTTTACCGGAGGCCGTTGGCCCCATTAAAAAAATCGCCTTTGGCAGGCTCGCCTTACTTACATCAGTCATGTTTCAGGGCGGTCATCGCCGTTTTTAAATCAACAGGTTGTAACAAACCACCTGGCGGCGCTTTCACCAGCTGTGGACAGAGGCGTTCCACCTCTGCCAGAACGGTAATCGCCTGCGCCATACTCCACGGCGAATGTTCGCTGGCCAGATGGCGGGCGATCCACTGCGCGGTATCGGCGGCATCAAACGTCGTTTGCTGCGCCAGGTAGCCTATCAGTTCAGGAATCAAGTTTTGTAAATTTTGTTGGCGTAAGGGTAAAGGCACTGCGCGAATTGTCACATGCTGCGCGTCCAGTACGATTTCAATCCCCATTTCGGCAAGAAGCGCCTGGGCACGCTGCAAAACCCCTGTTTCCTCATGGTTTATTTTCAACCGAACCGGGATCAGTAACGGCTGAGCGCAGGCGGCGTTTTCCCCTGGCGTCAGTTGCGCCTGTTTAAGCCAGCGTTCCGCTACCGGCAACGCCAGCAGCATCAATTTCCCCTCACGTTCAAGCAGTGCCATGTCCGGGGCGACAATCGTCAATACCCGGCCAAAACTCTGGCTATGTCCGTCAAGGGAAGACGGCGATACCTCAATATGTTCTTTCCGTTCCACGGCTGGGGTGTCCAGCAATTTACGGTATAACGCACCTTGCTGCTTTTGATACCCCGGCTGGGCATTTGGGTAGTTGGCGCCCGTCGGGCGCGGTGCGCTTCCCGCTGACGAAAAACGCGGAGCCACTGGTTCGCGCGCGACTGCGGGTTCAGCGAAATGGTTACGTCCGGCCGCCACGCGATTTTCTGGCAGCGATCGCGGTGCAGGAACGTCGTTTTCCAGCGGCAGCGTTGGCTCAGCCTGCTTCTGCAAAACGCTAACGACGCCCTGATAGATAAAATCATGCACCAGACGCGACTGGTGGAAACGCACCTCGTGCTTGGCGGGGTGCACGTTAACGTCAACCTGATGCGGGTCGATCTCCAGATAAAGCACAAAGGCGGGCTGTTGATCGGCGCCGAGCTTATCTTCACAGGCCTGGCGAATGGCGTGGTTAATCAGGCGGTCGCGCATCATGCGACCGTTGACGTAGCAGTACTGAATCTCAGCAAACGCGGCGCTACTGGCGTTCGGATCGGCAACCCAGCCGCGCAGGGCCAAATCGCCATGCTGCCACTCAATGGCCAGCGCTTTTTCCAGGAACGGCGTGCCGCAGATGGCGCCCAGCCGACGCTCCTTTTGCCCGCCTTCCGCCACTGCCCGGTACTGACGCATCACCTTACCGTTATGACTGAGGTTAAGAGTGACATCAAAGCGTGCCAGCGCGATGCGGCGGATGATCTCGTCGATATGTCCGAATTCGGTCTTCTCGGTTCGCATAAACTTGCGCCGGGCGGGCGTGTTATAGAAAAGATCCAGCACTTCAAGCGTGGTGCCTACCGGGTGCGCCGCTGGTTTAACCGTGACGTCCATATCGCGCCCTTCCGCGTAGGCCTGCCAGGCTTCATGCTGGTCGGCCGTGCGGGAGGTCAACGTTAAGCGGGAAACGGAGCTGATACTGGCCAGCGCTTCGCCGCGAAAACCCAGGCTGATAATCGCTTCCAGATCGTCAAGTGACGCAATTTTACTGGTGGCATGACGCGCCAGCGCCAGCGCCAGCTCGTCCTTTTTGATGCCACAGCCGTTATCACGAATGCGGATAAGCTTTGCGCCCCCGCGTTCAATATCGATATCAATGCGGGTCGCCCCTGCATCGAGGCTGTTTTCCACCAGCTCTTTCACCACCGATGCAGGGCGTTCCACCACCTCACCGGCGGCGATTTGGTTCGCGAGCTGCGGCGGTAGAACCTGAATCGGCATGAACTCTCCTTAATTAGTCGCGGTCATCTCACCCGGCAGCGCGGCGCTTGCCGTCTGGGCTGCCCCGCCCTGCGGCGCAGACTGAAGCGGATGCGCGTCAAAGTATTTACGCAGACCGTTATAAATCGCTTCAGCAATTTGCTGCTGATAGCTGTCGCTTCCCAGTAAACGCTCTTCACCGTGATTACTGATAAAACCCGTCTCTACCAGAATCGACGGAATATCCGGCGAACGCAGGACACCGAGGCTCGCATGTTCCGGACGACGCTTATGCAGCGATCCGACGCTTTGCAGCTGGTTGAGTACGTTAGTGGCGACATCATACCCGACGCGCTGAGAATGACCGAACTGTAAATCCAGTACCGCCTGGCTGAGATACGGATCGGCCTGGCTGTTTGCCAGCACATCGCCTGCCCCGCCTAACAGTTCAGACTGCTTCTCGTGCTCTTCAAGCCAGTTCGCCATTTCACTGTTGGCACGACGGTTCGACAGCACCCATACCGACGCGCCGGTGGCGTTACGGTTCGGCGCAGCATCCGCGTGAATCGACACCAGGAAGTTGGCGTTTTGCTTACGCGCCACATCCGAGCGTCCCATCACTGAAATAAAATAATCTCCGTCGCGGGTCATGACCCCTTTAAACATCGGATCGTCATTCAGAAGCGCACGCAGCTTACGGGCAATGGCGATAGTGACGTTTTTCTCCCGCGTGCCGCCCGGGCCAATCGCGCCAGGATCTTGCCCGCCGTGTCCGGCGTCGATGGCGATAATCACTTTGTCGCCACTGACCGGCGTTCGCCGCGCGCTGACCGCCGGACGCGTCACCGTGTTGCTGCTGGTCACGGCGGTAAGTCGGTCATTTTGTGATTTAAACGGATTACGGGCTGGCTCAGACGGCCTTGGGGTATAAACCGGCGCTTCTACGCGTTTTGCTACCACAGGTGCAGGCGGTGGCGGCGGCGGAACATCAGCATTAATGGTAAAAACCACCGTATAACTGGCGCCGTTTTGCTGCTTAACCGCCTTCGTTTTGCCCTTTTCGGTGAGATCGACCACCAGACGCAGAGACTGTGCATCCTTCGGCGTCCCCGAACGGATGCTTTTCACCAGATTGTTGCCGCTGAACTGGAGCGGCAGCCCCTGGATCACCCCGGACTGTTTAATATCGAGCGCCACGCTGCGGCTGTCGATTTGTGAGAAAGCATATTCAGGATCGCCCATAAAGCTGAAGGTAATGCGGGCCTGGCTATCGCCATTCGACACCTGAATATCCGAGAGGCTGGCCGCACCGGCCTGCGCGCACAGCAGAACCGTGGCTGCCAAAATCCAACCTTTAACGCGATTAATCATCCCGTTATCCCTACGCTCAACCGGCTAAACGCGCCAGTAAGGAACAGCCTGATGAGGAAACCGCACTGATGCGCGCCTCACGCCCTTGTGCCTGATAATCCAAGTGAATTTCGACATCCGGGTCAGGCAGCACACCCGCACCTTGTTGCGGCCACTCCACCAGGCAAATGGCGTCGTTGGCAAAGTAATCGCGGATCCCCATAAATTCCAGCTCCTCAGGATCCGCAAGACGATATAAATCAAAGTGGTACACCATGATATTTTCAAGCGTGTACGGTTCTACTAGCGTATAAGTCGGGCTTTTTACGTTCCCGTTATGGCCTAACGCCTGCAAAAAACCACGGCTGAAGGTTGTTTTACCCGCGCCTAAATCACCATACAGATAAATGACGGTCGCCCCCTGACAGGCCTGCGCCACGCGCTTGCCGAGATCTAAAGTGGCTTGTTCATCAGGTAAAGGAATCGCTCGATTAGTCATTTTCTACGTCAATCACATCCGGGTTAACAACACGCCGCAGCGTGCAAAAAAGATCGGTGGCCAGCATACCGCGCGTTCCGTAACGAGCAGCCAGCCTGTCAGCCGCCGCACCGTGGGCCACGCAGCCAGCACAGGCTGCATCATAAAGGGGAAGTTTCTGTCCGAGCAATGCGCCAATGATGCCAGAGAGCACATCACCCATGCCGCCGCTCGCCATGCCTGCATTACCGGCATCAACGATGCCCATCGCATCATCGCTGGCAATAACGGTCCCCGCCCCTTTCAAAACGGCAACACCTCCGTAACGTTTTACCAGACGTTGGGCTGAAAGTAAGCGATCGCTTTCAATTTCTGCCACGCTACAGTTAAGCAGCCGTGCGGCTTCGCCGGGGTGCGGCGTCAGAATGCGATTGTGACGCGTATCCGGGTTTATTGCCAGAAGGTTAAGCGCGTCGGCATCCCAGAGCATCGGCTTACGAAAATTCTCGGCCTTTTGCAGGGCCCGTTTACCCCACTCCTGCTGACCCAGGCCCGGACCAATGACTACCACGTCCGCCCACTCAAGACCCTCTTCAATCGCCTGTGGGGCAAGCTCGTGGACCATCAGCTCCGGCCGCGCGGTAATAATCGGCGGAATGTTTTCGCTGCGGGTCAGCACGCGTACTAATCCGGCACCGCTGCGCAACGCGGCCTCTCCTGTCATGCGAATCGCACCTGCCGTGCCATGATCGCCACCGATAATCAGCAGCCGGCCATGATCACCCTTATGGGATGTGGGGCGGCGCGGAGGCAGCCACTGAGCAAGCAGGGAGGCATCAAAGCGGGTGATGTGGGTATCCTGTCCAGCCAGCCAGTTTTCCAGCCCCAGTGCGTTGTGATGTAACGTCCCCACGACATCCCGCGCTTTACCGGTAAGCAAACCCGGCTTCAGGGCGATAAAGGTCACGGTGTGCGCAGCCTCAATCGACACGCCCGGCGTCGCGCCGGTTTGCGCCATCAGGCCGGAGGGAATATCCAGCGCCACCACCGGGGCGGGGTGCGCATTAGCGTGGGTAATCAGCGCGGCGACGTCATCGCGAGGCGCGCGCATCAGCCCCGTCCCCAGCAGACCATCAACAATCACGTCGACATCCTCGGGCCAGATAATATCAGGCGCATGAATAATGCCCCCCGCATTCAGCCAGGCCTCTCTCGCCATGCCAGCCTCTTCCGGTAGCGGCTTGTCGCTCTCCAGCGCCAGCAGGGTAACGCGCAGCCCCGCCGCCACCGCAAGACGAGCCACCACATAGCCATCGCCACCGTTATTGCCGTGCCCGCACAGAATCAGGTAGTGCGAGGCATCCGGATAAGCCGTGCGCGCTATGTTAAACGCCGCCTCGCCCGCGCGCTGCATCAGTTCATAAAGGGTAACGCCCAGGCTATCTGCGGCCTCTTTTTCGGCCCGACGGAGGTCATCCGCATGCCAGATGGAATGTGGTATACTTGCGGGGTTTTTCTTCACAGTATGGTCCGTCATGTCACAGCCCCTCGATCTCAATGAATTAGCGCAAAAAATAAAACAGTGGGGTGCTGAACTGGGCTTCCAGAAGGTCGGTATTACCGATACCGACCTCTCTGCCAGCGAGCCTAAGCTACAGGCATGGCTGGATAAACAATACCACGGCGAGATGGAGTGGATGGCGCGCCACGGTATGATGCGTGCCCGCCCCCACGAGCTGTTGCCGGGTACGCTGCGCGTCATTAGCGTACGCATGAACTATCTGCCCGCTAACGCGGCCTTTGCGCGCACGCTAAAAAATCCTTCGCTGGGTTACGTCAGCCGATACGCTCTGGGACGTGATTACCATAAACTTCTGCGCAACCGTCTAAAAAAGCTCGGGGAAACCATTCAGCAGCACTGTGTTTCGCTGAATTTTAGACCCTTTGTCGATTCTGCGCCTATTCTTGAGCGCCCGATCGCCGAAAAAGCCGGGCTTGGCTGGACAGGTAAGCACTCACTTATCTTAAGCCGCGACGCGGGCTCATTCTTTTTCCTGGGTGAATTGTTGATTGATTTACCCCTGCCGGTAGACGGTCCGGTGGAAGAAGGGTGTGGCCGCTGCGTGGCCTGTATGACCATCTGCCCAACGGGCGCTATCGTTGAACCCTATACCGTTGATGCGCGCCGCTGTATCTCTTATCTCACCATCGAGCTGGAAGGTGCTATTCCAGAGGAATTTCGTCCGCTTATTGGCAACCGCATCTACGGCTGTGATGACTGCCAACTGATTTGTCCGTGGAACCGTTATTCACAGTTGACGGACGAAGAAGACTTCAGTCCCCGCAAGGCGTTACATGCCCCGCAGTTGATCGAACTGTTCGCCTGGAGCGAAGCCTGGTTCCTGAAGGTGACGGAAGGTTCCGCCATACGTCGTATTGGCCACCTGCGCTGGCTGCGTAATGTGGCCGTTGCGCTGGGTAATGCCCCATGGGATGAAGCCAATCTTCAGGCGCTCGAAAGCCGCAGAGGTGAGCACCCACTTCTTGATGAGCACATAGAATGGGCGATTGCGCAGCAAATTGAGAAGCGAAATGCCGGCGTGGTTGAAGTGCAGTTACCGAAGAAACAGCGCCTGGTCAGGGTGATTGAAAAAGGGCTGCCACGGGATGTGTGATATATTCACAGGCTGTGAATAAAAATAAGAATTCAGGCGCCATAAGGTTTAGCAAACAGGTCAAGTGATCTCAATAACATTTTGAAATCAAATTTTCTTCATAGATTACAGTTAATTACGAAGATATTATTCACCCTGCTAACATTTTGTACAACTGGGATTTATCACAGTTTCTGTGGATAACTCTGTTTACAAGAGTGTTTCAGATACAATAGAAAACGTCCCCAACGAAGCATTTCGCTGTGGATAATTTAGGAAAGAAGAAGAATTTGGAGCGGGAAACGAGACTCGAACTCGCGACCCCGACCTTGGCAAGGTCGTGCTCTACCAACTGAGCTATTCCCGCTTGGGTATTCTGGTGCTGTGCGTATCTTGCGATACTTTCAAATTTTGGAGCGGGAAACGAGACTCGAACTCGCGACCCCGACCTTGGCAAGGTCGTGCTCTACCAACTGAGCTATTCCCGCTTGGGTGTTCTGGTGCTGGCGTATCTTGCGATACTTTTCAAATTTTGGAGCGGGAAACGAGACTCGAACTCGCGACCCCGACCTTGGCAAGGTCGTGCTCTACCAACTGAGCTATTCCCGCAAATCTGTACTGCTTTTGTTGCTGTCGTAACGTGTAATTCTCTGTCGTTACGGGAGGCGCATTATACGAGAAATCCGTTTAGCTGCAACCCCCCTCAAAGCGATTTTTTTGAAATTCAGTTCAAGTGCTTATTTAATCGGCAAGCTGAACAATTTAGCGACAAAAACCCGGCCACGCAAGGCGCCGGATCGCAAAATTAAAGCTTAATAAAGTTTTCGCGATAGTACGCCAGCTCCGCAACAGACTCACGGATGTCGTCCATTGCCTGGTGCGTCCCCTGCTTTGTGAAGCCGTCGAGAATTTCCGGTTTCCAGCGGCGGGCCAGCTCTTTTAAGGTGCTCACATCCAGATAGCGGTAGTGGAAGTAGGACTCCAGCTCCGGCATGTACTTAAACAGGAAACGACGATCCTGCCCAATGCTGTTGCCACAGATAGGCGATTTTCCTGCCGGCACCCACTGCTTCAGAAACTCAAGCGTCGCCAGCTCCGCTTCGCGGTCGCCCAGAGTGCTGGCCTTCACGCGTTCCACCAGCCCGCTGCCAGTATGGGTACGCACGTTCCACTCATCCATCAGCGCAAGCTGGTCATCGGACTGGTGCACGGCAATCGTTGGGCCTTCCGCCAGAATATTGAGGTTGGCATCGGTGACCAGTGTGGCGATCTCAATAATGCGATCGCGCTCGGGATCCAGGCCGGTCATCTCCAGATCGATCCAAATCAGGTTGTTTTCGTCCGCGCTCATGTTATTTTCCACCCTTCTCGCTTAACCGGCAGTAGCAGGTTAACTAGTATTAATTAGAGTGTATCATAGAGGTTTTGCCCGCTATGGGCGACCAGGAGCCAGCGCGATTGAGTAAAAATAAACTCTCCAAAGGGCAGCAGCGCCGCGTGAATGCAAATCACCAGCGCCGTCTTAAAACCACTACGGAGAAGCCCGATTACGACGACAACCTGTTTGGCGAAGCGACGGAAGGCGTGGTGATTAGCCGCTTCGGTATGCATGCCGATGTCGAGTCTGCCGACGGGGACATCCACCGTTGCAATATCCGTCGCACCATCCGTTCCCTGGTGACCGGTGACCGCGTGGTCTGGCGTCCAGGCAAAGCGGCTGCGGAAGGGGTAACGGTTAAAGGTATCGTTGAAGCCGTACATGAACGCACGTCGGTTCTGACCCGTCCTGATTTCTACGACGGCGTAAAGCCCATTGCCGCCAATATCAACCAGATCGTGATCGTTTCAGCGATTTTACCCGAACTTTCGCTCAACATTATTGACCGTTACCTGGTGGCCTGCGAAACGCTACAGGTTGAGCCGCTCATCGTGCTGAATAAAATCGATCTGCTGGATGACGAGGCCATGGCCTTTGTGAATGAGCAGATGGATATCTATCGCAATATTGGTTATCGCGTTTTGATGGTTTCCAGCCGCACCAAAGATGGCCTGAAGCCGTTAGAAGATGCGCTGACCGACCGCATCAGTATCTTTGCAGGGCAGTCTGGCGTGGGTAAATCGAGCCTGCTTAACAACCTGCTCGGCCTTCAGCAAGAAATCCTGACCAACGATGTGTCGGACGTCTCCGGGCTGGGCCAGCACACCACCACCGCCTCACGTCTCTATCACTTCCCGCACGGCGGCGATGTGATTGACTCCCCGGGTGTGCGTGAATTTGGTCTCTGGCATCTCGAGCCGGAACAAATCTTTAACGGATTTGTCGAATTCCATGACTATATAGGCGCTTGCAAATACCGCGACTGTAAACATGACAACGATCCGGGCTGCGCCATCCGCGAAGCGGTGGAGAACGGTGAAATAGCGGAAACCCGTTTCGAAAATTACCATCGTATTCTCGAAAGCATGGACCAGGTAAAAACGCGTAAAAACTTTTCTGATTCTGATAACTGACAACTAAGCTAAGCGTCGCTAAAATCGTCCCCTTTTTTCAGGTTCCGGCAGCGTACTGCCGGATCAGGAACGACAAAACAATGGCCTGGAGGCTACCTTGTTAAACTCATTTAAACTTTCGCTTCAATACATTCTGCCTAAACTGTGGCTCACTCGCCTGGCGGGCTGGGGCGCGAGCAAACGAGCGGGCTGGCTGACCAAACTGGTCATCGACCTGTTCGTGAAATACTACAAGGTCGACATGAAAGAAGCGCAGAAGCCGGATACGGCAAGCTACCGCACCTTCAACGAATTTTTTGTGCGTCCGCTGCGCGACGAAGTGCGCCCGCTGAATACCGACCCGAACGTGCTGGTGATGCCTGCTGACGGCGTGATCAGCCAGCTGGGTAAAATTGAAGATGACAAAATTTTGCAGGCGAAAGGCCATAACTACAGCCTGGAAGCGTTGCTGGCCGGTAACTACATAATGGCGGATCTGTTCCGCAACGGGACTTTCGCGACCACCTATCTCTCCCCGCGCGACTACCACCGCGTTCATATGCCGTGTAACGGCATCCTGCGCGAGATGATCTACGTGCCGGGGGATCTGTTCTCTGTAAACCACCTGACGGCGCAAAACGTCCCTAACCTGTTTGCCCGTAACGAGCGCGTCATCTGCCTGTTTGATACTGAATTTGGCCCAATGGCGCAGATTCTGGTAGGTGCTACCATTGTGGGCAGCATCGAAACCGTCTGGGCGGGCACCATTACGCCGCCACGCGAAGGCGTGATCAAGCGCTGGACCTGGCCTGCCGGGGAAGAAGAAGGTTCTGTGGCCCTGCTGAAAGGTCAGGAGATGGGACGCTTCAAGCTGGGCTCAACGGTAATCAACCTGTTCGCACCGGGCAAAGTTAACCTTGTCGACGAGCTGGAAAGCCTGTCCGTGACCAAACTCGGCCAGCCTCTGGCAGTATCGACGGAGGTCTTTGCAACGCCAGACGTTGCGCCAGCCCCGTTGCCGGAAGAAGAGATCAAAGCCGAGCACGATGCCAGCCCGCTGGTTGACGACAAAAAAGACGAAGGTTAACAACAGAAGGATCGCTGACGTGCGCCCGATTATCGTATTACTGATGGCCTGGTGCCTCAGCATGGGGGCGTACGCAGCGACGGCCCCCGACGCCAAACAGATAACCCAGGAGCTGGAGCAGGCAAAAGCGGCGAAACCCGCTCAGCCGGAGGCCGTTGAGTCGCTCCAGTCTGCACTGAACGCACTTGAGGAACGAAAGGGTTCTCTTGAGCGCGCCCAGCAATATCAGCAGGTTATCGACAACTTCCCCAAACTCTCTCAGACCCTGCGCTCGCAGTTAAACAGCCTGCGTGATGAACCACGCCAGGTACCCGCAGGGATGACGTCCGAGGCGCTGAATCAGGAGATCCTGCAAGTCAGCAGCCAGCTGCTGGAAAAAAGCCGTCTGGCACAGCAGGAGCAGGAACGGGCGCGTGAAATTGCCGACTCTCTCAGTCAGCTTCCACAGCAGCAAACCGATGCCCGCCGTCAGTTAAATGAGGTGGAACGCCGCATTGGGACGCAGACCGGCAACACCCCGCAGAATCAGGCCCAAAATCTTGGGCTACAGGCGGAATCCGCCAGACTTAAAGCACTGGTTGATGAACTGGAGCTGGCACAGCTTTCTGCTAACAACCGCCAGGAGCTGTCACGGATGCGTTCGGAACTGGCGCAGAAGCAGAGCGAACAGCTGGATGCGTATCTCCAGGCGCTGAGAAATCAACTCAACAGCCAGCGTCAGCGTGAAGCTGAACGTGCGCTGGAAAGCACCGAGTTGTTGGCCGAAAACAGCGCTAACCTGCCCGACAGCATCGTCGCCCAGTTTAAGGTTAACCGCGAGCTTTCTGCCGCGCTGAATCAGCAGGCGCAGCGCATGGATTTGGTGGCCTCGCAGCAGCGTCAGGCCACTAATCAAACCCTCCAGGTTCGTCAGGCTCTCAACACGCTGCGTGAACAGTCCCAGTGGCTTGGCTCATCTAACCTGTTGGGCGAAGCGTTACGCGCACAGGTGGCTCGTCTGCCAGAGATGCCAAAACCGCAGCAGCTTGATACGGAGATGGCGCAGCTGCGCGTTCAGCGTCTTCATTATGAAGACCTTCTTAATAAGCAGCCGCAAATCCGCCAGATCCGTCAGGCTGACGGACAGCCGCTCACCGGCGAGCAAAGCCGTATTCTGGAAGCGCAGCTGCGCACCCAACGCGAACTGCTCAATTCCCTGTTGCAGGGGGGCGATACGCTGATCCTCGAACTCACCAAGCTGAAAGTCTCAAACAGCCAGCTGGAGGACGCGCTGAAAGAGGTCAACGAAGCCACGCACCGTTACCTGTTCTGGACCTCCGACGTGCGGCCGATGACCTTCGCCTGGCCGATCGAGATCGTGCAGGATCTGCGCCGCCTCATTTCGCTGGACACCTTCAGCCAGCTGGGTCTCGCCAGCGTGATGATGCTCACCAGTAAGGAGACCATCTTCCCGCTGCTGGGGGCACTGATTCTGGTGGGTTTCAGTATTTATTCCCGTCGCCACTTCACCCGTTTCCTTGAGCGCTCCAGCGCCCGTGTGGGGAAAGTGACACAGGATCACTTCTGGCTGACGCTGCGTACAGTGTTCTGGTCAATTCTGGTCGCGTCTCCGCTGCCGGTGCTGTGGATGACGCTCGGATACGGCCTGCGTGAAGCCTGGCCCTATCCGCTTGCCGTCGCAATTGGCGATGGCGTGACCGCCACCGTTCCGCTGCTGTGGGTGGTGATGATTTGCGCCACGTTTGCGCGGCCAAATGGTCTGTTCATCGCTCACTTTGGCTGGCCGCGTAATCGCGTGGCGCGGGCGATGCGCTATTACCTGATGAGCATCGGGCTGATTGTGCCGCTGATTATGGCGCTGATCATGTTCGATAACCTCAATGACCGGGAGTTCTCCGGCTCGCTGGGACGGCTGTGCTTTATGCTGATCTGCGGGGCATTAGCGGTAGTGACGCTCAGCCTGAAGCGCGCCGGGATCCCGCTTTATCTCGACAAGTCCGGCAGTGGCGATAACATGTTTAACCGTCTGCTGTGGAACCTGCTGCTTAGCGCGCCGCTGGCGGCGATGCTGGCGGCGGCTGTCGGTTATCTCGCCACATCGCAAGCGCTGCTCGCACGACTGGAAACGTCAGTAGCTATCTGGTTCCTGCTGCTGGTGGTCTACCATGTTATTCGCCGCGGCATGCTGATCCAGCGTCGTCGTCTGGCGTTTGACCGTGCCAAACATCGTCGCGCAGAAATACTGGCCCAGCGCGCGCGGGGTGAGGAAGAGCCGAACCACGTCAACAGCACCGAAGGGACTTCAGACGCCGATGACGTCGAACTGGATCTCGATGCGATCAGTACCCAGTCCCTGCGGCTGGTACGCTCAATTCTGATGCTGGTTGCCCTGCTGTCGGTGATCTTCCTGTGGTCGGAAATCCACTCTGCGTTTGGCTTCCTGGAGAACATCTCTTTGTGGGATGTGACGTCGACGGTGCAGGGGGTCGAAAGCCTGGAGCCCATCACCTTAGGGGCCGTGCTGATTGCGATTCTGGTACTCATTATCACCACACAGCTGATCCGTAACTTCCCTGCCCTGCTGGAGCTGGCGCTGTTGCAGCATCTGGATTTAACCCCCGGCACAGGCTATGCGATCACCACCATTACCAAGTATTTAATCATGCTGTTTGGTGGGCTGGTTGGCTTCTCGATGATTGGTATCGAATGGTCAAAACTGCAATGGCTGGTTGCCGCCCTGACCGTAGGCCTGGGCTTTGGTTTACAGGAGATCTTTGCCAACTTCGTCTCGGGTCTGATCATTCTGTTTGAAAAGCCGATTCGAATTGGCGATACGGTGACCATCCGCGATCTGACCGGCAGCGTCACCAGGATCAACACCCGCGCCACCACCATCAGCGACTGGGACCGTAAAGAGATCATCGTTCCGAACAAAGCGTTTATCACCGAGCAGTTTATTAACTGGTCGCTGTCTGACTCCGTCACGCGTGTGGTGCTGACCGTACCCGCTCCGTCGGATGCCAACAGCGAAGAGGTGACGCAGATCCTGTATACGGCTGCTGAACGCTGTTCGCTGGTGATCGACAACCCGCCGCCGGAAGTCTTCCTGGTTGATTTGCAGCAGGGGATCCAGATTTTCGAGCTGCGTATCTACGCCGCCGAGATGGGACACCGTATGCCGCTGCGCCATGAGATCCACCAGCTGATCCTGGCTGGCTTCCGCGAGCACGGAATTGATATGCCGTTCCCACCTTTCCAGATGCGTCTGGAAACGCTGGACGGACGTAAGACGGGAAGAACGTTGACGTCTGCGGCGCGTTCGCGCCCGGCGGGAAGTTTATAATCCATTTCCCCCTCCCTTCCGGGAGGGGTTTTTTCATCCGCTATGCCACTTCTGCCACGCAGGTCATCATGCGGCGGCGGTAGTTCTCATAAATCCCCATTGCCAGCAGCGAGAAGAAGATCGGTCCGCCAACCATCCACAGCGTGCTGCTCCAGTCATTTGCCTCAACCACGGGCTGAATGACGGTAAAGATGTTGGCGAACGCGACGACCAGCACCACAACAGTGGTCGCCAGCAGCGTCGCCATGCGGGTTTTGAAGATCACAAACGGTCGCTCCAGATCCCGCTTCGCCTTAAAGAACGGGAACGCCAGCGCCAGGAATAGGTACGGAAGCGTCATCGATACGTTTGCCATCAGGGTCAGCTTGTTATAGAACGCCGACGCGGTATCGCCGCCGAAGGACACCAGCAGAATGAACACGCACACCAGCATGCACTGCATCCACATTGCGTTGGCAGGCATACCGGCAGCGTTCAGCTGCGTCATACGTGCGGGCCACAGCGCCTTTGGCGTCCCCTGAATAATCGCTTTCAGCGGCGAGTAAATCAGCGTGAAGAACGCGCCAGTATAGGCGAGGAACATCGACAAACCGGTAATCCGCGCAAACCAGATCCCCAGGGTGGCCGACGTTTCCGGCGCGAGATCCATGGCGTTGCCCAGCGTCACCCCCAGGCTTTTCATCAACACGTAGGTAATGTTGCCGAGGTTGGTGGTGTTATTGCTCAGTACCTGCTGCCAGTTGGTGCTGACGCCCCAGAGGAAAATCGCCAGCGAGTAGCCAATGGAAATGACGATGGCGGCAAAGATAATGCCTTTGGCGAAGTTCTTTTCCGGGTTTTCGGTTTTATCGACCAGCCCGCCCACGGCTTCAATTCCACCGTAAGCAAAGATGGCAAACACCACGAAGGAGAGCATGGCCAGCCCGGACTGGTAACCCGGATTAGGCGATGAAACGAAGTTGACTTCCTGTGCGAAATGCCCGCCGTTCAGGCACAGAATAGCGATGCTGACCAGCAGCAGCACCAGGTTCAGGCACATCACGGAAATTCCGCCAACGGCAGTGATACGGGCAATTTTGTTGATGCCTTTCGAGGCCACCAGCGTGACAACCACCATCCAGCACACCGCCAGAATACCGACCACCTGTGTGGAACTCAGCCCCGCCAGAGACCAGACCTGCGTTTTATCCGCACCGAAGAGAAACGTTGAGAACGGCACCCAGACCTTGGCCGCCGTGCTGACCATCCAGACGACATAGGATGAAAACCACATGAACGTACCGATAAACGCATAACGCGGACCGACGCTGTTGTTCATCCACGAATAGATGCCGCCTTCTTCTTTCCTGTACGCCGACCCCATCTCCGCCATCATTAGCGCAAACGGAATAAAGAAGAACAGCGCGGAAACGATATAAAACGGCGTCGCGCTGTAGCCCATCAGATAAAACGCGGACGGGCTATTGGCAAAGCCAAAAACTGACGTAAAAATCATCAGGATGAGCCCGGTAAGGGTCATTTTTTTGAGTGAGTGAGACATATAACCATCCGAAACGGAATTAAACTGCGCGGATGGTAGCAGATGACCAGACAAATATTGTGGCTATCCGAGTCAAATTAAGAAAAAGACCCGTGCATAGAGAAGATAGTAGTTTTTAATGTGGCAGAGTTAAATGACCAAGTAGGCCGGGTAAGCGACAGCGCCACCCGGCAATCCTTTATGCGCGATCGACCGTAAAGGCAATCACATCGCCCAGTTGTTCTGCGCCCAGCGCCAGCATGACCAGGCGATCCACACCCAGCGCCACGCCGGAGCAGTCCGGCAGACCGGCTTTAAGCGCTTCCAGCAGGTTGGTGTCAATCGGCTGCTGCGGCAGACCGCGCGCGTTGCGCTTGCGGTTATCCTGCTCGAAACGCTGTTGCTGTTCGCGCGCGTCGGTCAGCTCATGGAAACCGTTCGCCAGCTCGATGCCTTTAAAGTACACCTCAAAGCGCTCCGCCACGCGGTGATCTTCGGTGCTGATCTGCGCCAGTGAAGCCTGGCTGGCCGGGAAGTGATAGACAAACGTCGGACGATCTTTGCCAATCTGCGGTTCAACACCAAAGGTGAACAGCAGTTGCAGCAGCGTGTCGCGATCCTCTTCGTTATCCGCCACGTTGCTCAGATCCAGTTTTGCCGCCACTTCACGCAGCTGTGTTTTATCAGCCGACAGCGGATCAATTTCCAGATGACGCTGGAAGGCCTGCTGATAGGAGAGCGTTTCAGCTTCCGCGCAATCCAGCACCTGTTGGAGCAGATCGTCGACTTCGTTCATCAGACGATACATGTCGTAGTGCGGGCGGTACCACTCCAGCATAGTGAATTCCGGATTATGGTGTCGGCCCATCTCTTCATTACGGAAGCTACGGCACAGCTGATAGACCGGACCACACCCGGCCGCCAGCAGACGCTTCATATGGTATTCCGGGCTGGTCATCAGATACAGATTCATGCCCTGAGAGTGGCCTGGGCCAACAAAACGGGTTTCAAACGGGACCAGATGAATATCCGTGACCGTCGCCTGACTCATGCACGGCGTTTCCACCTCCAGGACGCCGCGATCCGCAAAGAAGCGGCGGATCTCCGCCATAATTGCTGCGCGCTTTAGCAGGTTTGGAATGGATGCGCTCGGCTGCCAGGTGGCCGTTTCGCTCATGAGTTATTTCTCCGTTTTCAGACAAGGGCACGAAGTCTACTCGCAAGCCGGGGCAGAGACAAATTTTGCACAGTAAAAGCCCCTTTTCATTGCACAGAGAAATACTGTGACGCCATTCATTAATCACGATGATAAATCACCGCACAGAACAGCAAAAAAATCGAACACGTCAAATTTCCCTCACTTCTACGCGGTTATACTGTTTTACCCATAAAGGAGCAGTGGAATCGCTTCCGCAATCGTCCGTTCGGGCAGGTGAACGTCCTTTAGCTCATCACGTTGCGGGAAAACAAAAATCTGGAGGAATGTCGTGCAAACTTTTCAAGCCGATCTTGCCGTAATAGGCGCTGGCGGGGCTGGATTACGCGCTGCAATTGCTGCGGCACAAGCCAATCCGAACGCCAAAATCGCATTGATTTCAAAAGTCTATCCGATGCGCAGCCACACGGTAGCCGCAGAAGGAGGATCCGCCGCCGTCGCGCAGGATCATGACAGCTTCGAATACCATTTCCACGACACGGTTGCAGGGGGCGACTGGCTTTGCGAACAGGATGTCGTTGATTACTTCGTGCACCATTGCCCAACGGAAATGACCCAGCTGGAACAGTGGGGATGTCCTTGGAGCCGCCGTCCGGACGGGAGCGTCAACGTCCGCCGCTTCGGTGGCATGAAGATCGAACGCACCTGGTTTGCCGCCGATAAGACCGGCTTCCACATGCTGCACACCCTGTTCCAGACCTCCCTCCAGTTCCCACAAATCCAGCGCTTTGACGAACATTTCGTTCTCGACATTCTGGTCGACGACGGTCATGCGCACGGACTGGTTGCAATGAACATGATGGAAGGCACGCTCGTCCAGATCCGCGCTAAGGCGGTGGTGATGGCAACGGGCGGTGCGGGCCGCGTATACCGCTACAACACCAACGGCGGCATCGTCACCGGTGACGGTATGGGCATGGCGCTCAGCCACGGCGTCCCGCTGCGTGATATGGAGTTCGTCCAGTATCACCCAACCGGCCTGCCGGGCTCCGGTATTCTGATGACGGAAGGCTGCCGCGGCGAAGGCGGTATTCTGGTCAACAAAAACGGCTATCGCTATTTGCAGGATTACGGCATGGGTCCGGAAACCCCGCTTGGCGAGCCGAAAAACAAATACATGGAACTCGGCCCACGCGACAAAGTCTCTCAGGCTTTCTGGCACGAGTGGCGCAAAGGCAACACCATCTCAACGCCGCGCGGCGACGTGGTACATCTCGACCTGCGTCATCTCGGCGAGAAGAAACTGCTGGAGCGTCTGCCGTTTATTTGCGAGCTGGCAAAAGCCTATGTGGGCGTCGACCCGGTGAAAGAGCCGATCCCGGTGCGTCCAACCGCGCACTACACCATGGGCGGTATCGAAACCGACCAGCAATGCGAAACCCGTATCAAAGGGCTATTTGCGGTGGGTGAGTGTTCCTCCGTCGGTCTGCACGGCGCAAACCGTCTGGGCTCGAACTCGCTGGCTGAGCTGGTGGTCTTTGGTCGCATGGCGGGCGAACGCGCGATGGAGCGTGCCGCAACGGCAGGTGAAGCTAACAGCGCGGCGCTGGATGCGCAGGTTGCAGACATCGAAAAACGCCTGAAAGGCCTGGTGAACCAGGAAGGTAACGAAAACTGGTCGAAGATCCGCGACGAAATGGGGCTGTCGATGGAAGAAGGCTGCGGGATCTACCGTACGCCAGAGCTGATGCAGAAAACCGTCGACAAGCTGGCAGAACTCCAGGAACGCTTCAAGCGCGTGCGCATCACCGACACCTCCAGCGTCTTCAATACCGACCTGCTCTATACCATTGAACTGGGCCACGGCCTGAACGTCGCAGAGTGTATGGCCCATTCCGCCCTGGCGCGTAAAGAGTCCCGCGGCGCGCACCAGCGTCTGGATGAGGGCTGCACCGAACGTGACGACGTCAATTTCCTTAAACATACTCTCGCCTGGCGCGATGCGGATGGTACCACCCGGCTGGACTACAGCGACGTGAAAATCACTACGCTGCCACCGGCGAAACGCGTGTACGGTGCAGAAGCAGAAGCCGCCGATAAGAAGGAGAAGGCGAATGGCTGAGATGCAAAAACTGAAAGTTGAAGTGGTGCGCTACAACCCGGAAGTGGACGCCGCGCCGCACAGCGCTTTCTATGAAGTCCCTTACGACGAGCAAACCTCCCTGCTGGATGCGCTCGGCTATATCAAAGATAACCTGGCCCCGGACCTGAGCTACCGCTGGTCCTGCCGCATGGCAATCTGCGGCTCCTGCGGCATGATGGTCAACAAAGTGCCGAAGCTGGCGTGTAAAACTTTCCTGCGTGATTACACCAAGGGCATCAAGGTTGAAGCGCTGGGCAACTTCCCGATTGAGCGCGATCTGGTGGTCGACATGACCCACTTTATCGAAAGCCTCGAAGCGATTAAGCCGTACATCATCGGCAACCCGCGCACGCCGGATCAGGGGCCAAACACCCAAACGCCCGCGCAGATGGCGAAATACCATCAGTTTTCCGGCTGCATCAACTGCGGCCTGTGCTACGCCGCCTGTCCACAGTTTGGCCTGAACCCTGAGTTTATCGGCCCGGCCGCCATTACCCTGGCGCACCGCTATAACGAGGACAGCCGCGACCACGGCAAAAAAGAACGTATGGCACAGCTTAACGGCCAGAACGGGGTCTGGACCTGCACGTTTGTCGGTTACTGCTCCGAAGTCTGTCCGAAGCATGTCGACCCGGCCGCCGCCATTCAGCAGGGAAAAGTGGAAAGCTCGAAAGACTTTCTTATCGCTACCCTGAAACCACGCTAAGGAGTGCATGATGACGACTAAACGCAAAGCCTACGTGCGACCAATGCCGTCCACCTGGTGGAAAAAACTGCCGTTTTATCGCTTCTATATGCTGCGTGAAGGCACGGCAGTTCCCGCGGTCTGGTTCAGCCTCGAACTGATGTACGGGGTGTATGCCCTCAAGCACGGCCCGGAAGCCTGGGCCAGTTTTGTGGGTTTCCTGCAAAACCCAATCATCGTAGTTCTGAATCTGATTGTGCTCGCAGCCGCGCTACTGCATACCAAAACCTGGTTTGAACTGGCACCAAAAGCAGCGAACATCATTGTAAAAGGCGAAAAAATGGGGCCAGAGCTGGTTATTAAAGGGCTCTGGGCAGTGACGGCAGTTGTCTCTGTGGTCATTCTGTTTGTCGCACTGTTCTGGTAAGGAGACTACTGTGATCAATCCAAATCCAAAACGTTCAGATGAGCCGGTCTTCTGGGGGCTGTTTGGCGCAGGCGGCATGTGGAGCGCCATTATTGCCCCGGTCATTATCCTGCTGGTCGGTATTATGCTGCCGCTGGGGCTGTTTCCGGGCGATGCGCTGAGCTATGAGCGCGTACTGGCCTTTGCGAGCAGCTTTATTGGCCGGGTGTTCATCTTCCTGATGATCGTCCTGCCGCTGTGGTGTGGTCTGCACCGTATCCACCATGCGATGCACGATTTGAAAATCCATGTGCCAAGCGGTAAATGGGTCTTCTACGGTCTGGCGACCATTCTGACGGTCGTCACGTTGATTGCCGTGGTTACCATCTGACTGAACAGGCCCGCCATCCGGCGGGCTTTTTACTTTTTCATCTTCTCCACCAGCCACCGGGAAAATTCGCGCATGGCAGGCGTTTCTGCCCGGGACTGCAATCGGGTCAGCCAGTAACTGCCGAGTTCAATCTGCGTTGCAAAGGGCTGCACAATGCGCTCGCTGGCTAACAGATGGGTAAACATATCGACAGGTGCAATGGCAATACCTACCCCTGCCTGAGCGGCCTCCAGCATGGTCACGGACGAATCAAATACCATCACACGGTGCGTTGGCGAAGGGGGGTGCTCGCCGGCCGCCTGCATCCACGCGGTCCACTCGTCGCGTCGGTAGGAGCGCAGCAGCGTAAACCTGAGGATGTCGGCCGGACAGTGCAGACTGGTGGCGATATCGGGCGTACACAGCGGCGCGAGCGGCGCATGACAAAGAAATTCAGCCTCGGTGCCATGCCACGCCCCGCCACCGTAGCGGATCGTATAGTCAAGCCCTTCGGCAGCCGGATCAACGCGGTTGTTATGGGTGGAAAGCTGAAGATCGATGTGCGGATAGCCACGGCGAAAATCGTCCAGCTGTGAGAATAAAACCCCGATGGCAAACGTACCCACCACGCCGATTTTCAGCTTCTCCTGCGCACGATGGTTAGCGAAGCGATCCAGCATTCCGGCTATACGATCGAACGAATCATTCAGTACCGGCAGTAAGTTTTCTCCCTCGGTAGTCAACATCAGCCCGCGCGACACGCGAACGAACAGCTGACAGTTCAGGTGCTGCTCCAGCGTTTTCACATGCTGGCTAATGGCTGAATGGGTCACATTCAGCTCAATGGCCGCATGCGTAAAGCTGAGATGTCTCGCGGCGGCTTCAAAGGCTCGAAGCGAATTGAGGGGGAGATAGCTTCGCGTCATGGTCTCTTCCGTTAGAAAAATTAACAGCTAATGCTAAATTTAACCGTTTGTCAGGCACAGTCAAATCCAACAGACTACGCCTGTCTGACGGGCCCGGACATCCCCTTGACTCGCTATTACGGAAGATTACTGATGATGAAAAAATCTCTTTGCTGCGCCCTGCTGCTCGGCATCTCTTGCTCTGCTCTCGCCGCGCCAGTGTCAGAAAAACAGCTGGCGGAGGTGGTCGCGAATACGGTTACCCCGCTGATGAAAGCCCAGTCGATTCCAGGCATGGCGGTGGCCGTTATTTATCAGGGTAAACCGCACTATTACACGTTTGGCAAAGCCGATATCGCGGCCAGCAAACCCGTTACGCCTCAGACTCTGTTCGAGCTGGGTTCTATAAGTAAAACCTTCACCGGGGTTTTAGGAGGGGATGCCATTGCTCGCGGTGAAATTTCGCTGGACGATCCGGTGACCAGATACTGGCCACAGCTAACGGGCAAGCAGTGGCAGGGGATTCGTATGCTGGATCTCGCAACCTACACCGCTGGCGGCCTGCCGCTACAGGTACCGGATGAGGTCACGGATAATGCCGCCCTGCTGCGCTTTTATCAAAACTGGCAGCCGCAGTGGAAGCCTGGCACAACGCGTCTTTACGCCAACGCCAGTATCGGTCTTTTTGGCGCGCTGGCGGTCAAACCTTCCGGCATGCCCTATGAGCAGGCCATGACGACGCGGGTCCTTAAGCCGCTCAAGCTGGACCATACCTGGATTAACGTTCCGAAAGCGGAAGAGGCGCATTACGCCTGGGGCTATCGTGACGGTAAAGCGGTGCGCGTTTCGCCGGGAATGCTGGATGCACAAGCCTATGGCGTGAAAACCAACGTGCAGGATATGGCGAACTGGGTCATGGCAAATATGGCGCCGGAGAAGGTTGCTGATGCCTCACTTAAGCAGGGCATCGCGCTGGCGCAGTCGCGCTACTGGCGTATCGGGTCAATGTATCAGGGTCTGGGCTGGGAGATGCTCAACTGGCCCGTGGAGGCCAACACGGTGATCGAGGGCAGCGACAGTAAGGTGGCGCTGGCACCGCTGCCCGTGGCAGAAGTGAATCCACCGGCTCCCCCGGTCAAAGCGTCCTGGGTCCATAAAACGGGCTCTACTGGCGGGTTTGGCAGCTACGTGGCCTTTATTCCTGAAAAGCAGATCGGTATTGTGATGCTCGCGAATAAAAGCTATCCGAACCCGGCACGCGTTGAGGCGGCATACCATATCCTCGACGCGCTACAGTAAAACATTGCGGGTGGCGCTGCGCTTACCCGGTCTACACAACGCATGAACTTTGAAGGCCGGGTAAGGCGAAGCCGCCACCCGGCAAAACACCCTGCACAATCTCCCTCATTTTCCCTGCTGTCATCTACACTTAACAAAAAACAGTAAGGAAACTCCTATGCGCATTCTGCCTGTTATTGCCGCAGTAACAGCCGCGTTTTTAGTGGTTGCTTGCAGTTCCCCTACTCCTCCGCCTGGCGTCACGGTAGTCAGTAATTTCGACGCACAGCGCTTCCTCGGCACCTGGTATGAAATCGCCCGACTGGACCATCAGTTCGAACGGGGCTTAGAAAAAGTCACGGTCAGCTACAGCGCGATGGATGACGGCGGGATCCGGGTCATTAACCGCGGCTATAACCCGGATCGCCAGATGTGGCAGCAGTCAGTTGGTCAGGCCTATTTCACCGGCGCATCTAACCGCGCGGCCATGAAAGCCTCTTTCATCGGCCCATACTACGGCGGGTATAACGTCATTGCGCTGGACAGAGAGTACCGCCACGCGCTGGTCTGTGGGCCGGATCGCAACTATCTGTGGCTCCTCTCACGCACGCCAACGATCTCGGCGGAAATGAAACAGCAGATGCTGGACATAGCGACCCGGCAAGGGTTTGATGTGACGAAGTTAATCTGGGTAAAACAGCCGCATTAGTGCGTACTGAGTTTTAACCCGATGATACCCGCGACAATCAACGCGAGGCTGGCGATGCGCGCCAGACTCGCAGACTCCCCCAGCAGCAGAATGCCGGTAATGGCAGCCCCTACCGCGCCAATTCCCGTCCAGACAGCGTAAGCTGTGCCGACCGGTAAGGTTCGCATCGCCCATGAAAGCATGACGATACTGACAATCATTGCGGCGATAGTGATGACGCTGGGCGTCAGGCGGGTAAAACCGTGGGTGTATTTCAGACCAATTGCCCATACCACTTCGAGCAAACCAGCAATAACAAGAACGATCCAGGACATTTCAGGCTCCTTAACTTAAAGACAAGTTGGGGCCGTCCCCGATGAGTGAAGCGCTTACGGGTCGTCCCGCAAGGCAGAAGTTGCGCCTCTTATTTTGGTTAGCGTGGAATTTTTTTTCAAACTTTTTCTGCTGAACACCTTAAAGCAAGAAATAGCCTCAGTAAGGCACGTAGTTCAGGCATTTATGACTCATCCGACTTCTCTATGATGATAGGCTTTCTGATGGCAGGAAGCCAAACCACTAGCCGACTGCGAAAATTTTATGTTCAAAATTCTTTTGATTGACCGTTGTCACTTCACCCGCGCGGGATTTGAAGCCTGGGTCAATCATTCAGACCTGTTTTCGGGTCATTTCGTCGTAACCGGGGTAAATAATCTTTTCCTCGCCAGAGAGCATATCCTGCAATGGAAACCTGCGCTGGTCATCGCTGATTTATCTGGCTTCCGGCAGGATTTACACCATTTTCAGCAGCTTTCCTCCCTGCTAATTGCCAGCGAAACACTGCCTTTTATTATGCTGCAATCAGGGCAGGAGCAGGAGATGACTGATTATCTGGCGCAGTTCCCGATATGGTCTTCGCTCTCCAAAAATACCGATCTGGAAGCACTGGCGACGGTGATAAACGATGCGCTAACGTCATGCGCGAGCGCGGAGCTACCGAAAATGGCGGCACCGTTGCTGACGCGTCAGGAAGAAAGAGTTCTGACCTTGTGGATGGATGGTGCGAGCAACCAGAAAATTGCCAGCAATCTTCGCATTAACGGAAAAACGGTATATACGTACAAACGCAATATCCGCATGAAGCTGCATATGGATACGCGCTACTCGCCGTTTTTATCGCTACAGGAAGTGGAGAATTGACGGTACGGTGTAATAACTTGCCGTACCGTCGCTTACATTAGTTCTGAGCTTTAGTTGCTGCGCCAGAAATCGCGCTACCACCGTCGGAGATATCTTCCCCTACGCCACGGGTGGTGTTACATGCAGTCAGTACCGAAGAAAGCACCAGAACAGAAAAGATCGCTGCAATTGTTTTCTTAACCATAATATCTTCCTTTTATAGCCAAAGTTATTTTGTGTATAGCAACTTAAGAATAGACAAAATCTTGCCGTTTGACGGAAAAGGAAGAATTTTTAGGAAAATTAGACGGAATTAGCTGGCCGCATGGGAAATGATATGGCCGAGATCCTGGATATCTTCACCCACGCCACGCGCGGTGTTGCAGCCGGAGAGAATTGCGCTGGAGAGCGCTAACAGAAGCAGAATTTTAACGGTACGTTTCATCTTCCCTGCCTGCAAAATCAGGCGCAGCGGGCGCTGCGCCTTTAATCATGACGTAAATTACTTCACGCGGGATACGTATTCGCCGGAGCGGGTATCCACTTTGATCACTTCACCGATCTGTACGAACAGTGGCACTTTCACCACAGCGCCGGTAGACAGGGTGGCAGGCTTGCCGCCAGTACCTGCGGTATCACCTTTCAGACCTGGATCGGTTTCAACGATTTCCAGCTCAACGAAGTTCGGCGGCGTAACCGCGATAGGCTGACCGTTCCACAGGGTCACGATGCACTCAGCCTGATCCAGCAGCCACTTGGCGTTGTCGCCAATCGCTTTCGCGTCCGCAGACAGCTGCTCGAAGGTTTCGTTGTTCATGAAGTGCCAGAACTCACCGTCGTTGTACAGGTAAGTCAGGTTCATATCGACAACATCAGCGCCTTCAGCGGAGTCAGTAGATTTGAAGGTTTTCTCAACACGGGTACCGGTCAGCAGGCGGCGCAGCTTAACGCGCGCAAATGCCTGGCCTTTACCTGGTTTAACGAATTCGCTGGCTTCAACCGCGTACGGTTCGCCGTCCATCATGATTTTAAGACCAGCACGAAAATCGTTGCTATAGTACGTTGCCATAAGGCCCTCTAAATTTGTTAACTGGTAGCTAAGCCACAAAATGGCGCATATTGTAACCCTAAACACCCCGTCCAGAGAAGATTGGTTATCGCAACTTGCCGATGTAATCACCAGTCCTGATGAATTGCTGCGTCTTTTAGACCTCGAACAGCACGAAGCGTTGCGTGCAGGCCGTGAGGCGAAGCGCCTTTTCGCCCTGCGCGTTCCCCGCGCGTTTGTTGCCCGAATGGAAAAGGGTAACCCTGATGATCCATTATTAAAACAAACGCTGACCTCTCAGGATGAGTTTATTACCGCCCCCGGATACAGCACCGATCCGCTGGAAGAGCAGAACAGTGTTGTACCGGGTTTACTGCATAAATACCGCAATCGTGCCCTGCTGCTGGTTAAGGGCGGGTGCGCGGTAAATTGCCGCTATTGCTTCCGTCGCCACTTCCCGTACGCCGAAAATCAGGGTAATAAGCGCAACTGGCAGGTGGCGCTGGACTACATCGCAGCGCACCCGGAACTGGATGAAATCATCTTTTCCGGCGGCGACCCGCTGATGGCAAAAGATCATGAGCTGGACTGGCTGCTGACTCAACTTGAGACCATCCCGCACATTAAGCGTCTGCGCATTCACAGCCGTTTACCGATCGTCATCCCGGCGCGTATCACCGACGCCCTGGTCACGCGCCTGGAGCAGTCCCGTTTACAGGTGCTGCTGGTAAACCATATCAACCATGCAAATGAAATTGACGCGGACTTTCGTGCGGCGATGACGCGTATGCGAATGGCAGGCGTGACGCTGCTCAACCAGAGCGTATTACTGCGCGGCGTGAACGACAGCGCCCACGTGTTGGCCGATCTCAGCAATGCCTTATTTGATGCGGGCGTAATGCCCTATTACCTGCATGTTCTGGATCGCGTCCAGGGCGCGGCGCACTTCATGGTGACGGATGAAGAGGCCCGGAAGATTATGCGCGAGCTGTTAACGCTGGTTTCAGGTTATATGGTGCCGAAGCTGGCACGTGAGATTGGCGGAGAGCCGAGTAAGACGCCGCTGGATTTGCAGCTGCGGCAGCAGTAAAAAAAGCAGGTGGCGCTACGCTTACCTGCCTACAGGTAAAGCGGCAGCGCCATCAAAATGTTATATCAGTTCGGGCACTTATAGACCTGGCCGTTCATCTGGCTGGCGGTTGGCACAAAGCTGGACAGCATACCCTGCGTCGGGCTGCTCACCCCGTAAATCACGTTGCCGCCCATTGCCGCAGCCTGATTACGCAGGGCATTGGCCGCACCGCGCATAGAGCCGCCCTCCTCGCCGTGCTGCCCTGACATCCAGTTGCTTTGCTCGCCAGAGGCGGTGCCTAACAGCTGGCATTCGCTGCCCGGCTTATCTTCCACAAAGCGAACGCTCTGGCCCGCTGCCGTCAGCTCATTGCTGGTGCTACAACCCGCCAGCAGCAATGCTGCACCTACAATCCCTGCACAGACTTTTATGCGCATGTTATTCCTCGTTTTCAATAAGCTGGACAGTAGTTGTCCGCGTGTAAACCTTATACTAAAAAGATGACCAAAAGAAAAATGCTGAGCATTTCTGCGAGCCAGATTCCGCTGGCACTCCTCCGACATCTTAAATGAATTCTGATAATAACCTTTGGGATATCGTGTTTTAGCCCCCGATCGTTTTTAGTGATGCGACGTACAACTTTTGTACGGGACTAAAAAAAAGGGGGTTTCATGAGTGCATCATCCTCAGGAGAGGAAAAAGTAACCTGGGTGGGCTATCTGGCGTTCGTGCTCACCATCGTATTTTTCTCAGGTTTTTTCGCCAAAAGTACTGAATGGTGGCGCGTGCTGGATTTTACCGTCCTGAACGGCAGCTTTGGACCGGTGAACGGCGCCCTAACGTTTCGCGGCGAGGGTGGCACAGGAGCGAAAGACGGTTTTTTGTTTGCCCTTGAACTGGCGCCCTCGGTCATTTTATCGCTCGGGATCATTGCCGTTACCGAGGGGCTGGGCGGGCTGCGCGCCGCACAACAGCTCATGACGCCCATTCTGCGCCCGCTGCTCGGCGTGCCGGGCATCTGCTCTCTGGCGCTTATCGCCAACCTGCAAAATACCGATGCAGCCGCAGGGATGACCAAAGAGTTGACCGACGAAGGGTCGATTACTGACCATGAACGCGCCATTTTCGCCACCTTCCAGACCAGCGGTAGCGCCATTATTACCAACTATTTTTCTTCCGGTGCCGCACTTTTTACCTTCATTACCGTCCCGGTGATCGCGCCGCTTGCCGTCATTCTGGTGTTCAAATTTGTTGGCGCGAACTTCCTGCGACTGTGGATCGCCCACATGGAAGTTCGTCGCGTTCAGGAGGAAAAATGATCGCCCAGACGCGTAAAAATATCATGGACTTGTTTATCGATGGCGCCCGCCGCGGCTTTACCATCGCCACCACCAGCCTGCTGCCGAACGTGGTCATGGCGTTTGTCATCATTCAGGCGCTTAAGGTGACCGGCCTGCTGGATATTGTCGGCAGGGTATGCGAGCCCATCATGGCCCTGTGGGCGCTTCCGGGTGCGGCGGCAACGGTACTTCTGGCATCGGTGATGAGCATGGGCGGCGGCGTGGGGGTTTGCGCCAGCCTGGTCGTCGCCGGCACGCTCAGCGGCCATGATGCCACCATCCTGCTGCCCGCCATCTACCTGATGGGCAATCCGGTGCAAAACACGGGCCGCTGCCTCGGCACCGCGGGCGTGAACCCGAAATATTACCCGCACATCATCGCTGTCTGCGTCATCAACGCCCTGCTCTCGATGTGGGTGATGCAGCTACTCTTCTGAGGAGATAAAAATGGATTTTTCAGTGCTGGAACCGCATCTCTTCCGCCATGCACATCTTGTTTGAGTAACGGCTCGACGGGCAATAAAAAACCCCGGGCATCGCTGCCCGGGGTTCATTCTGAGAGGTTCAGAACAACATGATTACATCATGCCGCCCATGCCACCCATGCCGCCCATACCACCAGCAGCACCTAAGTCAGGCGCGTCGCCTTTAGGCATGTCGGTTACCATGCATTCGGTCGTGATCATCAGGCCAGCTACAGATGCCGCGTACTGCAGAGCAGAACGGGTAACTTTAGTTGGGTCCAGGATACCGAAGTCGATCATGTTGCCGTATTCTTCAGTTGCTGCGTTGTAACCGTAGTTACCTTCGCCCGCTTTCACGTTGTTCGCAACTACTGATGGCTCTTCACCGGCGTTGGACACGATCTGACGCAGAGGGGCTTCCATTGCGCGAAGCGCAACTTTGATACCTACGTTCTGGTCTTCGTTCTGAGCGGTCAGGCCAGCCAGTTTAGCGGCTACACGCACCAGCGCGACACCACCACCAGCAACTACGCCTTCTTCTACCGCAGCACGGGTCGCATGCAGGGCATCGTCAACGCGTGCTTTCTTCTCTTTCATTTCAACTTCGGTCGCAGCACCAACTTTGATTACCGCAACGCCGCCTGCCAGTTTCGCTACGCGCTCCTGCAGTTTTTCACGGTCGTAATCGGAAGTTGCTTCTTCGATCTGCTTACGGATCTGACCAACACGGCCTTGAATAGCGGCTTCTTCACCCACACCGTCGATGATAGTGGTAGTGTCTTTGTTGATCACAACGCGTTTCGCCTGGCCCAGGTCTTCCAGGGTCGCTTTTTCCAGCTCCATACCAATCTCTTCGGAGATCACGGTACCGCCGGTCAGGGTAGCGATATCCTGCAGCATCGCCTTACGACGATCGCCGAAGCCAGGTGCTTTAACCGCTGCCACTTTCACGATGCCACGCATGGTGTTAACCACCAGAGTCGCCAGCGCTTCGCCTTCAACGTCTTCAGCAATGATTACCAGCGGCTTGCCTGCTTTCGCAACGGCTTCCAGCACTGGCAGCATTTCGCGGATGTTGGAGATTTTCTTGTCAGCCAGCAGGATGAACGGGCTTTCCAGCTCAACAGCGCCAGTTTCTGGCTTGTTGATGAAGTATGGGGACAGGTAACCGCGGTCGAACTGCATACCTTCAACCACATCCAGTTCGTCTTCCAGACCAGTACCGTCTTCAACGGTGATCACGCCTTCTTTACCGACTTTATCCATCGCTTCAGCGATCAGTTTACCTACGGTTTCGTCGGAGTTAGCGGAGATAGTACCAACCTGAGCAATGGCTTTAGAGTCAGAGCACGGTACGGACAGCGCTTTCAGCTCTTCAACAGCAGAGGCGACAGCTTTGTCGATACCACGTTTCAGATCCATTGGGTTCATGCCCGCAGCAACGGCTTTCAGGCCTTCGGTGATGATCGCCTGCGCCAGTACGGTCGCGGTGGTGGTACCGTCACCAGCAGCGTCGTTCGCTTTAGAGGCAACTTCTTTCACCATCTGTGCGCCCATGTTTTCGAACTTGTCTTCCAGCTCGATTTCACGTGCAACAGAAACACCATCTTTAGTGATGGTTGGCGCGCCGAAGGATTTGTCCAGCACGACGTTACGGCCTTTCGGGCCCAGAGTGACTTTCACTGCGTCTGCCAGTACGTTTACGCCGCGGAGCATTTTTACACGAGCGTCGTTACCGAATTTTACGTCTTTAGCTGCCATGTTCTTATTTCCTCAAATTCGTACAGTTTCGTGCGTTAATTACGCTTCAACAATTGCCAGAATGTCGCTCTCGGACATGATCAACACTTCTTCATTGTCGATCTTCTCGGATTTCACGCCGTAGCCATCGTTGAAAATGACGATGTCACCAACTTTAACGTCCAGTGGCTGCACAGTTCCGTTTTCCAGGATGCGGCCCTTACCGACAGCGATGATTTCGCCACGCGTTGATTTTGCTGCTGCTGAACCGGTCAGAACGATGCCGCCAGCAGACTTGGTTTCAACTTCTTTACGTTTGACGATCACACGATCATGTAACGGACGAATACTCATTGATAGCTCTCCTTTGAGAAAGTCATTATCAGTTATGGATGACGCCGGTCCGCATGCGGTTTTCCGGCTAGTGCCCTGAGAGATGGGGATAGCTTTTTACCCCTTCAAGGGGTAATCGAAAAAAAATTTGCGAAAGTGTTACCATCCACTCTCTTTTGATGGTGGCGGGACGAGGTAAATGAGTGGACTCAGGCAGGAGTTGGGGCTGGCGCAGGGCATTGGCTTACTCTCAACGTCTTTGTTAGGCACGGGCGTTTTTGCGGTTCCCGCGCTGGCGGCGTTGGTTGCCGGCAATAACAGTCTTTGGGCATGGCCGGTGCTGATCGTGCTGGTGTTTCCTGTGGCGATTGTCTTTGCCATACTCGGGCGGCACTTCCCGAGCGCAGGCGGCGTAGCGCATTTTGTCGGCATGGCGTTTGGGCCGCGAATGGAACGCGTCACCGGCTGGCTATTTTTGTCGGTGATACCCGTTGGCCTTCCGGCAGCCCTGCATATCGCAACCGGCTTCGGACAGGCGCTGTTTGGCTGGCACGATGAACAGCTGCTGCTGGCTGAACTCGGCACGCTAGCGATTATCTGGTGGGTTGGCTCACGCGGGGCCAGTTCCAGCGCCAACCTGCAAACGCTGGTCGCCGTGTTAATCGTCGCGCTGATCGTCGCCATCTGGTTTGCGGGTGACATTACGGTGGCGGATATTCCTTTCCCCGCGATTAATGACATCGACCACACACAGCTTTTCGCTGCACTATCCGTCATGTTCTGGTGTTTCGTCGGTCTGGAGGCGTTCGCTCATCTGGCATCCGAGTTTAAACAGCCCGAGCGTGATTTTCCCCGCGCCCTGATGATTGGCCTGCTGCTGGCGGGCACCGTGTACTGGGCCTGTACCGTACTGGTGCTGCACTTCAACGCGTTCGGTGAAGAGAAAGCCGCCGCCGCGTCGCTGCCGGGCATCGTGGTGCAGCTGTTTGGCGTTAAAGCCCTGTGGGTAGCCTGCGTGATTGGCTATCTCGCCTGCTTTGCCAGCCTCAACATCTATATTCAGAGCTTCGCCCGGCTGGTGTGGTCTCAGGCACTTTATAAACCGGATAGCCCCCTCTCACGCCTGTCAAAGCGTCAGCTTCCGGTGAATGCGCTGAATACCGTACTGGGCTGCTGCGTGGTGAGTTCCCTGGCCATTTATCTCCTCGACATCAACCTTGACGCGCTGATTATCTACGCCAACGGTATTTTCATCATGATCTATCTGTTGTGCATGCTGGCGGGCTGTCGGCTACTGAAAGGACGCTTTAAGGCGCTGGCGGCTATCGGGTGTGTCCTGTGCCTGCTGCTGCTGGCGATGGTGGGATGGAAGAGTGTGTACGCCATCGTCATGCTGGCGGGGCTGTGGGTGTTTTTACCGAAGCGGCAAAATCCGCAGGCCCGGTGAGCGAGCGCCACCGGGCAAGAAACTTACCGATCGTCTTTATGATCTAACCGGTCGCGCTGCTCATCCTTACGCTGATATTCCCCTTCAAAGGTATCGCCCGGGCCGGTGCTGAAACCACCGCCTGGCATACGGCTGAAACGCAGATGCGGCAGCAGCTTCATGGTCAGATGCTTCTGCACCGGCGGCAACAGCAACAGCAGGCCGAGGAAGTCTGTAAAGAAGCCCGGCAGGATCAGCAGCAGGCCAGCAATAATCAGCGACACGCTTTTGATCATCTCGGCGGCCGGGCTTTCACCTGCGGCCATCTTCTGCTGCATTAACAGGAAATTTTTGAAACCCTGATTGCGCACCAGCGACATGCCGATGACGGAGGTGAAGATCACCAGAATCAGCGTCAGCAGGACGCCCAGCACATGGGCAACCTGGATGAAAATGGAAATCTCAATGTAAACATAAAGAAAGAAAGCAATAAATGGTATCCAGCGCACTGGCATCTCCTGTGTGGCAGGTGCCTTCTGGCCCCTGACTGAATGTGTTCGCGAAGCGCGTAGATAAGAAATGGTGACGGTTAGCCAAAATTCAATCGGTTTGCACGGATATTTTTTCTGGAAATATTAAAGCGGTGACATATTTCACAGATTAATAATTATCATGAAATCGGGTCGATAATAAGTGATCCAGCTTACGGCAATTCGCTATCATCAGCATATGATCTCGAACATCTGGCCGATTGAGGGAATAATCGTCGGTCATAAAATATTCAAAACCACATATCTACTGTGTGTTTAGTACAATCCATCGGCAGCTTGAAAAGAAGGTTCACATGTTAAACAACATTCGTATCGAAGAAGATTTGTTGGGTACCAGGGAAGTTCCAGCGGATGCCTACTATGGTGTTCACACTCTGAGAGCGATTGAAAACTTCTACATCAGCAACAGCAAAATCAGCGACATCCCTGAATTTGTGCGTGGCATGGTGATGGTAAAAAAAGCCGCGGCTCTGGCAAACAAAGAGCTGCAAACCATTCCTAAAAGCGCTGCAAATGCGATTATCGCCGCGTGCGATGAAGTGCTGAACAACGGCAAATGCATGGATCAGTTCCCGGTTGACGTCTATCAGGGCGGCGCAGGCACCTCCGTCAACATGAACACCAACGAAGTGCTGGCAAACATCGGCCTGGAGCTGATGGGTCATCAGAAAGGTGAATACCAGTACCTGAACCCGAACGACCACGTTAACAAATGTCAGTCCACCAACGACGCCTACCCAACCGGCTTCCGCATCGCGGTGTATGCCTCTGTCGTCAAACTGGTCGACGCGATTAATCAGCTGGGTGATGGCTTCCAGCGTAAAGCCGTTGAGTTCCAGGACATTCTGAAAATGGGTCGTACCCAGCTGCAGGACGCAGTGCCAATGACCCTCGGCCAGGAGTTCCACGCGTTTAACGTGCTGTTGAACGAAGAGACCAAAAACCTGCTGCGCACGTCCGAACTGCTGCTGGAAGTGAACCTGGGTGCTACCGCCATCGGTACACGCCTGAACACCCCGGATGGCTATCAGCAGCTGGCGGTACAGAAGCTGGCTGAAGTGTCCAACCTGCCGGTTGTGCCTGCAGAAGACCTGATTGAAGCCACCTCAGACTGCGGCGCCTACGTGATGGTGCACAGCGCATTGAAACGTCTGGCGGTGAAACTGTCCAAAATCTGTAACGACCTGCGCCTGCTCTCCTCCGGTCCGCGCGCTGGCCTGAATGAAATCAACCTGCCAGAGTTGCAGGCGGGTTCATCCATCATGCCAGCTAAAGTGAACCCGGTGGTGCCAGAAGTGGTGAACCAGGTTTGCTTCAAGGTTATTGGTAACGATACGACCGTCACCATGGCCTCCGAAGCCGGTCAACTCCAGCTGAACGTAATGGAGCCGGTGATTGGCCAGGCGATGTTTGAATCTATCCACATTCTGACCAACGCCTGCTACAACCTGCTGGAAAAATGCATTAACGGCATCACCGCGAATAAAGAAGTGTGTGAAGGCTACGTCTATAACTCCATCGGCATCGTCACCTACCTCAACCCGTTCATCGGCCACCACAACGGCGATATCGTCGGGAAGATTTGTGCCGAAACCGGTAAGAGCGTGCGTGAGGTGGTTCTCGAGCGAGGATTGTTGACCGAAGCCGAACTGGACGATATCTTCTCCGCCCAGAACCTGATGCACCCGGCATATAAAGCGAAACGATATACCGATGAAAGCGAACAGTAACCGTTCAGGCTAAGCTTCCGAAAGGCACGTCACTTGTGACGTGCCTTTTTTCTTTATAGCCGTTACCAAAACACAACAATTCAATATCAACTTGTTAATAAGCAAGGCAGGTCTTTATGTTTGGAGCAGAACTCGTCATCGTCCTGTTGGCGATTTATTTGGGCGCACGACTCGGGGGTATCGGCATCGGCTTTGCCGGCGGTCTCGGCGTGCTCGTACTTACCCTGATCTTTCAGATTAAACCCGGCGCAATCCCTTTTGACGTTATCGAAATCATCATGGCGGTTATCGCTGCCATTGCGGCCATGCAGGTCGCTGGCGGTATGGACTACCTGGTGAGCCTGGCGGAGCGTATGCTGCGTCGTCATCCAAAATACATCACCTTCCTTGCCCCACTGGTGACCTGGTTTATGACCATTCTCGCCGGTACTGGCCATACCGCTTTCTCCACGCTGCCGGTCATCACCGAAGTGGCGAAAGAGCAGGGTATTCGCCCGTCTCGCCCTCTTTCTATTGCTGTAGTCGCCTCCCAGATTGCGATCACCGCCTCGCCCATTTCCGCGGCGGTGGTCTTTTTCGCGGGTATTCTCGAGCCGATGGGCGTAAGTTATCTGACGCTGCTGGCGATCTGTATTCCGGTCACGCTGATTGCGGTAATGATCACTGCCGTGCTGTGTAACTTCCTCGGCGCCGAGCTGAAAGACGATCCGGTTTACCAGGAGCGTCTGGCAAAAGGTGAAGTGAGCCTGCGCGGTAGCCAGGTCTTTGAGCTGAAGCCGCATGCAAAACGCTCCGTGCTGCTGTTCCTGATTGGTATCGTCGCCGTGATGTTCTACGCGACCGCCATCAGCGATACGGTAGGTCTGATCCAGAACCCGGTTCTGCCGCGTAACGAAGCGATTGTGGTATTTATGCTGACCATCGCGACGCTGATCAGTATCACCTGTAAAATCGACACCAGCGAAGTGCTGAACGCCAGCACCTTCAAATCCGGTATGAGCGCCTGCGTGTGCGTGCTGGGTGTGGCGTGGCTCGGTGACACCTTCGTGAAAGCGCACATCAGCGATATCCAGACAGTTGCAGGCGACCTGCTGCACAACTATCCGTGGCTACTGGCGGTGGTGCTGTTCTTTGCCGCAACGCTGCTGTACTCCCAGGCTGCGACCACCAAAGCGCTAATGCCTGCGGCACTGATGCTGGGCGTGACGCCGCTGACGGCGATTGCCTCTTTCGCGGCGGTTTCCGCCCTGTTCGTGCTGCCAACCTACCCAACCCTGCTGGCCGCGGTTGAGATGGATGACACCGGCTCGACCCGTATCGGTAAATACGTGTTTAACCACGCGTTCCTCATCCCGGGCGTGGTGGCGATTACGCTCTGCGTGGTCCTCGGCTTTATCATCGGCGGCATTGTGCTGTAAACGGTTAGCCGTTGTAAAAATAGTTAAAAACGGGCCGCGCTGCGGCCCGTTTCATTAATGACCAATCACATGGCGTGATATAGTGAAGACTTTCGTGATGAGGAGGTCGACTCGTGAACACGCCTGATGCTGTTGTTGTACTGTGTACCGCCCCTGATGAAGCTTCTGCCCAGGATCTCGCCGCCAAAGTGCTGGCCGAAAAACTGGCTGCCTGCGTCACGCTACTTCCCGGCGCCACCTCCCTTTATTACTGGGAAGGCAAGCTGGAGCAAGAGTACGAAGTCCAGATGTTGCTCAAAACCAATCTGACCAACCAGCAGGCGCTCCTCGACTGCCTCAAGTCTCATCATCCTTACCAAACCCCGGAGCTGCTGGTGCTGCCAGTGGTCCACGGCGATAACGATTATCTCTCATGGCTCAACGCTTCTTTACGCTGATCCTGCTGCTGTGCAGCACGTCAGTTTTTGCCGGGTTGTTTGACGCGCCCGGCCGTTCGAACTTTATTCCTGCCGACCAGGCATTCGTTTTCGACTTTCAGCAAAACCAGCACGATCTCAGCCTCACCTGGCAGGTGAAAGAGGGTTACTACCTCTATCGCAAGCAGGTCAGCATCACGCCGGCAAAGGCTGACGTCGGCGCATTGCAGATGCCCGCTGGCGAATGGCACGAGGACGAGTTCTACGGTAAAAGTGAAATTTATCGCCAGCGCTTAAGCGTGCCCGTCACGGTGAATCAGGCGGATAAAGGCGCTACCCTGACGGTGACGTATCAGGGCTGCGCCGATGCGGGCTTCTGCTATCCCCCTGAAACAAAGGTCGTTCCGCTTAGCGAAGTGAAAGCGGCGGCCTCCCCTCTCCCCTCAGGGGAAATGGCCAGTGTGAGGGGTGAAGGCGAAGCCGCTTCAGACCTTCCGTTCTCAGCGCTTTGGGCGTTATTGATTGGTATCGGCATCGCCTTTACGCCCTGCGTACTGCCTATGTACCCGCTTATCTCTGGCATCGTGCTGGGTGGTAAGCAACGCCTTTCCACCGCCCGCGCGCTGTTGCTGGCCTTTATCTATGTGCAGGGCATGGCGTTAACCTATACGGCGCTCGGCCTCGTGGTCGCCGCTGCCGGGTTGCAGTTCCAGGCCGCCCTTCAGCACCCTTATATGCTTATCGGACTGTCAGCAGTGTTTATTCTGCTGGCGCTGTCGATGTTTGGCCTGTTCACTCTGCAACTGCCCTCTTCCCTGCAAACCCGTCTGACGCTAATGAGCAACCGTCAGCAGGGGGGCTCTGCGGGCGGCGTGTTCGCCATGGGTGCCATCGCCGGGCTGATTTGCTCCCCTTGCACCACCGCGCCGCTGAGCGCCATCCTGTTATACATTGCCCAGAGCGGCAACCTTTGGCTCGGCGGCGGCACGCTGTACCTTTACGCGCTCGGCATGGGTCTGCCGCTGATCCTTGTGACGGTATTTGGCAATCGTCTGCTGCCGAAGAGCGGCCCGTGGATGGAGACAGTGAAAACAGCGTTTGGTTTTGTCATTCTGGCGCTACCGGTATTCCTGCTGGAACGCATCATCGGTGATGTGTGGGGTACGCGTCTGTGGGCTATGCTCGGCGTGGCCTTCTTCAGCTGGGCATTTATCGTGAGTCTGGGTGCGAAGAAACCGTGGATGCGCCTGCTACAGATCCTTCTGCTGGCGGCCGCGCTGGTGAGCGTCCGTCCGCTACAGGACTGGGCGTTTGGCACCCCGACAGATCAGACGCAGGCTCATCTGAATTTTATACAGATTAAAAACGTGGACGATCTCAACCGCGCCCTGGTGCAGGCGAAAGGCAAACCGGTCATGCTCGATCTCTATGCCGACTGGTGCGTGGCCTGCAAAGAGTTTGAAAAATACACCTTCAGCGATCCGCAGGTACAACATGCGCTGAGCGATACCGTTCTGCTCCAGGCGAACGTTACCGCCAACAGCGCGCAGGATAAGGCTCTGCTGAAGCAACTTAACGTGCTCGGGCTGCCTACCATCCTGTTCTTCAATGAACAGGGGGAAGAACAGCTGACGCAGCGTGTAACCGGGTTTATGGACGCGACGGCATTCAACGCGCATTTGCGCAATCGCCAACCGTAAACAACACTTTAGACGGGACAAACCGTTGGGAATAGCGGAGGAGATAACCGTGCAACGCGAAGACGTACTGGGACAAGCCCTGCAATTACTTGAGATTCAAGGGATCGCCAGCACCACGCTTGAGATGGTAGCCGACCGTATCGATTACCCTCTGGATGAACTTAAGCGCTTCTGGCCGGATAAAGAGGCGCTGCTGTATGATGCCCTGCGCTATCTCAGCCAGCAGGTGGATATCTGGCGCAGGCAACTGATGCTGAATGAAGAGCTGACCACCGAGCAAAAGCTGCTGGCACGCTATACCGCACTGACGGAGTGTGTCACCAACAACCGTTACCCAGGCTGTCTGTTTATCGCCGCCTGCACCTACTATCCGGATCCCGGACATCCCATCCATCAACTGGCAGATCAGCAAAAACGAGCCGCGCACGAGTTCACACACGAGCTGCTGACCACACTTGAAGTGGATGATCCGGCAATGGTCGCGAAGCAGATGGAGCTGGTGCTGGAAGGTTGCCTGAGCCGCATGCTGGTGAACCGTAGCCAGGCGGATGTGGATACGGCGCACCGTCTGGCGGAAGATATTTTGCGGTTTGCGCAGTGCCGTATGGGTGGTGCACTGACCTAAGCCAGCATTCCCGTCCAGGCGGAAATAAACAAACACAGCGCCATTGCACGTTGAAATCGCACCATCGCCACGGTGGTGCGGAAAATCCGGTTCACCGCCTTCCCCAGCCACGCCCAGCACAACAAACAGACCACTGAGATCGCCAGAAACCATAGCGCCATCAGCGAAATATCCCGTAATGCATGGTCGCTTGCCGGAGCAAACAGGCTGACGACGGCCAGCGCCATCATCCAGGTTTTTGGGTTTACAACCTGTAATAACGCCGCTGCCCGCGCGGTAAATCGCACATGACGCCTGGAGGAGAGATTCGCGGCCGGGGCGCTAAACAGCTGCCAGCTCATCCAGGAAAGCCACAGCACACCCGCCCAGCTCATCACCTGACGTATCAGCGGATACTGGCGTAACACTTCTCCTGCCCCAGCGCCTGAAACCAGAACAATAGCGCTGGCGGCAATACACCCACCCAGGATCGCAGGAATCGTATTTTTTACGCCAAAGTGCTGACTGTTAGCCAGTACCAAAATATTGGTTGGCCCCGGCGTAATCGAGGCGACAAATGCAAACAGCAGGAAGGGTATTAAATTCACAGGTGGCTCCTTTTAGTAGAGCCATGAATGTGCCGTTATTTTCTGGAAACGTCTGGAAGGTTTGTGCACAACCGACGGTAGTGTGCCGGAGAAATACGGTACGCCCGCTGGAACCAGCGACCAAGATGGCTTTGATCGGCAAAACCTACTGCCGTCGCCACATCAACAGGCAGTTCCCCATACGCCAGCATCTGTCGGGCCTTTGCCAGGCGCAGCTGGATAAGCCAGGCGTGCGGCGCAAGGTGAAATTCGCGCTTAAAGCAGCGGGTGAGCGTAAAGCGATCCGTCCCCGTCTCCCGCGCAAGGTCTGACAGCCCCACGTTCTCGCCGATATGCGCATAGAGATAGTCGCGGGCACGATGCGCCACAGCGGAGCTTTGTAACTGCGACGGGAGTTTCTTCCGCCAGTGGCAGTGGGCTGTAATCTTAGTGAGCAGGTTATCCATTGTGCTCTGTTGTACGATCTTCATCTCATCGTTATGCAGCGAGGCAAATGTATCACCGATAGCGCGCACCAGCTGAGGCTCTCGCGTTAGCGTTTGGGCAAAGTGGAGGGTGTAACTCCCGGGTGTAGAGTCATACAGCCCTTGAAGCGTACGGGTGAGCCAGTGTTCATCCAGATAAAAGGTCAGATAAGTAAAGCCACCCTCTACCGGTGCATCACCGTCATGAATTTCACCAGGCTCAAGTAAAAAAGCATCGCCCGGCTGGCTACGGTGGCGTTCACGGCGACAGTGGAACTGCTGGGTACCGGAAAGGGTTATTCCGACCAGATAGCTATCATGCCAGTGGGGATCAAAGGCGTGTCCTTCGAAATGCGCCTTAATTGTCTCAATACCTGTTTCTGCATGCTGACGCAGCTCAAGCCAGTCGTTTGCCATACTGCCCTCCTCTTACCGTCAGCATTGTCACATCTTGCCTGAACTGTCTGGAAGATTTGTGCATTTTCAGCGCACAAACGGACAGATTGCCGCAAACTTAAGCAGTTGAACAGCTTTTCCCGAAATAATGTTGACGATCGCGCGCGATTGCGGTTTAATGCGCTCCGTTGCCCGGATAGCTCAGTCGGTAGAGCAGGGGATTGAAAATCCCCGTGTCCTTGGTTCGATTCCGAGTCCGGGCACCACTATTTAAAGAACCCAGCCTATGGCTGGGTTTTTGCTTTTCTGCGCTTATTAAAACCTTACCTTAAATTTATTCCTGTATCTCTTCCCGATGTGGTCGCGCAGCCAGCATTGCCCGGGGGCGCTGCGCTTACCGGGCCTACAAAACCCGCAGGCCAGATAAGGCGAAGCCGCCATCCGGCATGTTTTTCCGCGCACAAAGCAAAAAACCCCGCACCTTCCGGTACGGGGTTCTTCCTGATTGATGCCTGGCAGTTCCCTACTCTCACATGGGGAGACCCCACACTACCATCGGCGCTACGGCGTTTCACTTCTGAGTTCGGCATGGGGTCAGGTGGGACCACCGCGCTAAAGCCGCCAGGCAAATTCTGTTAATCTGTATCAGGCTGAAAATCGTGTCTGTCTCTCGTTCGCCGAAACAGCTTCGGCGTTGTAAGGTTAAGCCTCACGGTTCATTAGTATCGGTTAGCTCAACGCATCGCTGCGCTTACACACCCGACCTATCAACGTCGTAGTCTTCAACGTTCCTTCAGGAGACTCAAGGTCTCAGGGAGAACTCATCTCGGGGCAAGTTTCGTGCTTAGATGCTTTCAGCACTTATCTCTTCCGCATTTAGCTACCGGGCAGTGCCATTGGCATGACAACCCGAACACCAGTGATGCGTCCACTCCGGTCCTCTCGTACTAGGAGCAGCCCCCCTCAATTCTCCAGCGCCCACGGCAGATAGGGACCGAACTGTCTCACGACGTTCTAAACCCAGCTCGCGTACCACTTTAAATGGCGAACAGCCATACCCTTGGGACCTACTTCAGCCCCAGGATGTGATGAGCCGACATCGAGGTGCCAAACACCGCCGTCGATATGAACTCTTGGGCGGTATCAGCCTGTTATCCCCGGAGTACCTTTTATCCGTTGAGCGATGGCCCTTCCATTCAGAACCACCGGATCACTATGACCTGCTTTCGCACCTGCTCGCGCCGTCACGCTCGCAGTCAAGCTGGCTTATGCCATTGCACTAACCTCCTGATGTCCGACCAGGATTAGCCAACCTTCGTGCTCCTCCGTTACTCTTTGGGAGGAGACCGCCCCAGTCAAACTACCCACCAGACACTGTCCGCAACCCGGATTACGGGTCTACGTTAGAACACCAGCCATTAAAGGGTGGTATTTCAAGGTTGGCTCCACGCAGACTGGCGTCCACGCTTCAAAGCCTCCCACCTATCCTACACATCAAGGACCAGTGTTCAGTGTCAAGCTATAGTAAAGGTTCACGGGGTCTTTCCGTCTTGCCGCGGGTACACTGCATCTTCACAGCGAGTTCAATTTCACTGAGTCTCGGGTGGAGACAGCCTGGCCATCATTACGCCATTCGTGCAGGTCGGAACTTACCCGACAAGGAATTTCGCTACCTTAGGACCGTTATAGTTACGGCCGCCGTTTACCGGGGCTTCGATCAAGAGCTTCGCGTTGCCGCTAACCCCATCAATTAACCTTCCGGCACCGGGCAGGCGTCACACCGTATACGTCCACTTTCGTGTTTGCACAGTGCTGTGTTTTTAATAAACAGTTGCAGCCAGCTGGTATCTTCGACTGATTTCAGCTCCGTCCGCAGGGACCTCACCTACATATCAGCGTGCCTTCTCCCGAAGTTACGGCACCATTTTGCCTAGTTCCTTCACCCGAGTTCTCTCAAGCGCCTTGGTATTCTCTACCTGACCACCTGTGTCGGTTTGGGGTACGATTTCGTGTTACCTGATGCTTAGAGGCTTTTCCTGGAAGCAGGGCATTTATCACTTCAGCACCGTAGTGCCTCGTCATCACACCTCAGCGTTAACAAGGTACCGGATTTACCTGGAACCTCCGCCTACATGCTTAAACCGGGACAACCGTCGCCCGGCTGACATAGCCTTCTCCGTCCCCCCTTCGCAGTAACACCAAGTACAGGAATATTAACCTGTTTCCCATCGACTACGCCTTTCGGCCTCGCCTTAGGGGTCGACTCACCCTGCCCCGATTAACGTTGGACAGGAACCCTTGGTCTTCCGGCGAGCGGGCTTTTCACCCGCTTTATCGTTACTTATGTCAGCATTCGCACTTCTGATACCTCCAGCACCCCTCACAGGACACCTTCAACGGCTTACAGAACGCTCCCCTACCCAACAACGCATAAGCGTCGCTGCCGCAGCTTCGGTGCATGGTTTAGCCCCGTTACATCTTCCGCGCAGGCCGACTCGACCAGTGAGCTATTACGCTTTCTTTAAATGATGGCTGCTTCTAAGCCAACATCCTGGCTGTCTGTGCCTTCCCACATCGTTTCCCACTTAACCATGACTTTGGGACCTTAGCTGGCGGTCTGGGTTGTTTCCCTCTTCACGACGGACGTTAGCACCCGCCGTGTGTCTCCCGTGATAACATTCTTCGGTATTCGTAGTTTGCATCGGGTTGGTAAGCCGGGATGGCCCCCTAGCCGAAACAGTGCTCTACCCCCGAAGATGAGTTCACGAGGCGCTACCTAAATAGCTTTCGGGGAGAACCAGCTATCTCCCGGTTTGATTGGCCTTTCACCCCCAGCCACAGGTCATCCGCTAATTTTTCAACATTAGTCGGTTCGGTCCTCCAGTTAGTGTTACCCAACCTTCAACCTGCCCATGGCTAGATCACCGGGTTTCGGGTCTATACCCTGCAACTTAACGCCCAGTTAAGACTCGGTTTCCCTTCGGCTCCCCTATACGGTTAACCTTGCTACAGAATATAAGTCGCTGACCCATTATACAAAAGGTACGCAGTCACCCCATAAAGAGGCTCCCACTGCTTGTACGTACACGGTTTCAGGTTCTTTTTCACTCCCCTCGCCGGGGTTCTTTTCGCCTTTCCCTCACGGTACTGGTTCACTATCGGTCAGTCAGGAGTATTTAGCCTTGGAGGATGGTCCCCCCATATTCAGACAGGATACCACGTGTCCCGCCCTACTCTTCGAGTTCACAGCAAGTGTGCTTTCGTGTACGGGACTATCACCCTGTACCGTCGGACTTTCCAGACCGTTCCACTAACACACAAGCTGATTCAGACTCCGGGCTGCTCCCCGTTCGCTCGCCGCTACTGGGGGAATCTCGGTTGATTTCTTTTCCTCGGGGTACTTAGATGTTTCAGTTCCCCCGGTTCGCCTCGTTAACCTATGTATTCAGTTAACGATAGTGCAACGGATTGCACTGGGTTTCCCCATTCGGACATCGCCGGGTCAAAGGTTCATATCACCTCGCCGGCGCTTTTCGCAGATTAGCACGTCCTTCATCGCCTCTGACTGCCAGGGCATCCACCGTGTACGCTTAGTCGCTTAACCTCACAACCCGAAGATGTTTCACTTCATGATTGCGAAAATTTGAGAGACTCGAACACACCATTAAAGATGTGTCGTTTCAATTTTCAGCTTGATCCAGATTTTTAAAGAGCAAATATCTCAAACATGACTCGCAAGTCAGTTTTGAGATATGACGGCAGGTGACTTTCACTCACGAACCAGCAAGTGGCGTCCCCTAGGGGATTCGAACCCCTGTTACCGCCGTGAAAGGGCGGTGTCCTGGGCCTCTAGACGAAGGGGACGTACAGTCTCAATCGCAAGACGCCTTGCTATTTACTTTTCATCAGACAATCTGTGTGGACACTACAAAGGCAGGTTCTTTAAGGTAAGGAGGTGATCCAACCGCAGGTTCCCCTACGGTTACCTTGTTACGACTTCACCCCAGTCATGAATCACAAAGTGGTAAGCGCCCTCCCGAAGGTTAAGCTACCTACTTCTTTTGCAACCCACTCCCATGGTGTGACGGGCGGTGTGTACAAGGCCCGGGAACGTATTCACCGTGGCATTCTGATCCACGATTACTAGCGATTCCGACTTCATGGAGTCGAGTTGCAGACTCCAATCCGGACTACGACGCACTTTATGAGGTCCGCTTGCTCTCGCGAGGTCGCTTCTCTTTGTATGCGCCATTGTAGCACGTGTGTAGCCCTACTCGTAAGGGCCATGATGACTTGACGTCATCCCCACCTTCCTCCAGTTTATCACTGGCAGTCTCCTTTGAGTTCCCGGCCTAACCGCTGGCAACAAAGGATAAGGGTTGCGCTCGTTGCGGGACTTAACCCAACATTTCACAACACGAGCTGACGACAGCCATGCAGCACCTGTCTCAGAGTTCCCGAAGGCACCAAAGCATCTCTGCTAAGTTCTCTGGATGTCAAGAGTAGGTAAGGTTCTTCGCGTTGCATCGAATTAAACCACATGCTCCACCGCTTGTGCGGGCCCCCGTCAATTCATTTGAGTTTTAACCTTGCGGCCGTACTCCCCAGGCGGTCGACTTAACGCGTTAGCTCCGGAAGCCACGCCTCAAGGGCACAACCTCCAAGTCGACATCGTTTACGGCGTGGACTACCAGGGTATCTAATCCTGTTTGCTCCCCACGCTTTCGCACCTGAGCGTCAGTCTTTGTCCAGGGGGCCGCCTTCGCCACCGGTATTCCTCCAGATCTCTACGCATTTCACCGCTACACCTGGAATTCTACCCCCCTCTACAAGACTCTAGCCTGCCAGTTTCGAATGCAGTTCCCAGGTTGAGCCCGGGGATTTCACATCCGACTTGACAGACCGCCTGCGTGCGCTTTACGCCCAGTAATTCCGATTAACGCTTGCACCCTCCGTATTACCGCGGCTGCTGGCACGGAGTTAGCCGGTGCTTCTTCTGCGGGTAACGTCAATCGACAGGGTTATTAACCCTGTCGCCTTCCTCCCCGCTGAAAGTACTTTACAACCCGAAGGCCTTCTTCATACACGCGGCATGGCTGCATCAGGCTTGCGCCCATTGTGCAATATTCCCCACTGCTGCCTCCCGTAGGAGTCTGGACCGTGTCTCAGTTCCAGTGTGGCTGGTCATCCTCTCAGACCAGCTAGGGATCGTCGCCTAGGTGAGCCGTTACCCCACCTACTAGCTAATCCCATCTGGGCACATCCGATGGCAAGAGGCCCGAAGGTCCCCCTCTTTGGTCTTGCGACGTTATGCGGTATTAGCTACCGTTTCCAGTAGTTATCCCCCTCCATCAGGCAGTTTCCCAGACATTACTCACCCGTCCGCCACTCGTCAGCGAAGCAGCAAGCTGCTTCCTGTTACCGTTCGACTTGCATGTGTTAGGCCTGCCGCCAGCGTTCAATCTGAGCCATGATCAAACTCTTCAATTTAAAAGTTTGATGCTCAATGAATTAAACTTCGTAATGAATTACGTGTTCACTCGTTGAGACTTGGTATTCATTTAGTGTCCGAAGACATTAAGAATCCATGTCACTTTGAGTGCCCACACAGATTGTCTGATAAATTGTTAAAGAGCAGTTGCGACGCGCTTCAGCGCTCTGTCGCGAGGTGGCGTATATTACGCTTTCCTCTTTCAGAGTCAACCCGTTATTTCAGGATTTTTTCTCTTCAACCGACCGGGTTGTCTGTGAAGTGATTCACATCTGCCGTGTCGATGGAGGCGCATTATAGGGAGTTCCCGAGCGACCGCAACAGAAAAGTTGCAAAAAAATGACTGACTGCTGTATTCCCCAGCAAAACCCCGCCTTATACCCTTTTACGCACAGAGTTATCCACAATCCATTGACGATCCCGGTGCGATCCCACTAATTGAACACTATACTAGCGGCAAATATTCCTCTCGCAGACCAACCTGATGACGACACAACGACTTCAACGTGACTGGCGTATCCCAACCGCCGGGCTCGCCGTGCTGGTGTTACTTATGGCAGGTTTCGCACTGCATACGCACTGGAATGCATTTATTCAGTGGTGCCTCGCCGCTCAGATCACCCTGCACCGTTATCTGGTGATGTATTTGCTGCAACTTAATAATCATCAGTACAGCGGTGGGCTGTGGTTGTTAACCGGTGCGTTTCTTTATGGTGTACTCCATGCCGTTGGACCAGGACACGGCAAATTTATCGTCGCCACGTATCTCAGCACCAATAAAGAGAGCCAGCTCGCGGCGCGCGTCGTACCGTTTATCGGTAGCCTGATGCAGGGCGTCAGCGCGATCCTCTTTGTCTTTATCCTGGCGGTTGGATTGAACCTCGCGGCAGGGGATATCAGTACCAGCCGTTGGTACGTCGAGAAAATCAGCGCCTTACTGATTGCCGCCTTCGGTGCGTTTATCATTTATCAGGCGCTCAGCAGCCTGCGTCCGCGCAAAATGGCGATTAGCGCCATCAAGCCGCATCATCATAATGAACACTGTGGCTGCGGCCATCACGGCGTAGGGGTGGATCTGGCTAAAAGCGACTGGAAAACCCGTCTGGGCGTGGTGCTGGCCATTGGCGCACGCCCGTGCAGCGGAGCAATTATGATCCTGATGTTCTCGAATGCGCTCGGCATTATTAGCTGGGGAATTGCTGCTGTGATGACAATGTCGCTGGGCACGGCGCTGTCGATTATGGGGCTGTCGCTGGCAGTACGTTACGCGCGTGAACGCACAGTAGCCTGGTTTAGTGGCGGCACTTCCCTGAACTGGGTAATGCCGATGGTCAAAATAGCCGGAGGAGTTGTTCTGATACTGTTCGCAACTATCCTCTTCCTGACGGTGATCCCCGTCAGCGTCAGCGGCGACTATATCGCCGCAGGATGCTAATAAAAGAAAACCCGCCAGCGGCGGGTTTTTTATCACTCGTTAATTCGCGGATGCTGGTCAACCAGGCGAGAACGTTTTTTCTGAAGCTCTTCAATCTCTGCGTCAATATCTTCAATCTTCTGCTCTACGTTATCGTAGTGCTCGCGCAGGATCTCCTTCGCTTCCTGAATATCGGACGCCGCAGGCGTTGCCCCTTTCAGTGGACGGTTCGCCGTCTCCTTCATAGTAATACCGGTAATCAGGCCAATCACCGCAATAACCATCAAATAGTAAGCAGGCATCATCAGGTTCTGCGTGCTCTCCACCAGTGAAGCAGCAAGCGTCGGCGTCAGGCCCGCAATCAGAACGGAGATATTAAAGGCTGCCGCCAGCGCACTGTAGCGAATATGCGTCGGGAACATTGCCGGTAGCGTAGAAGCCATCACCCCGATAAAGCAGTTGAGGATCACCGCCAGCATCAGCAGACCGGCGAAAATCAGCCCCAGCACATTGCTGTTAATCAGAATAAAGGCCGGGATTGCCAGCGCGAACAGTGCGACGCTACCGAGAATAATGAATGGCTTACGGCCAAAGCGATCGCTCAGCAGGCCCATAATCGGCTGCACAAACAGCATGCCTACCATGATGGCGATAATAATCAGCACACCGTGGTCTTCCGAGTAGTGCAGGTTATGCGACAGATAGCTCGGCATGTATGTCAGCAGCATGTAATAGGTCACGTTGGTGGAAATCACCAGACCGATACAGGTCAGCAGGCTGCGCCAGTGTTTGGTCGCAATCTCCTTGAACGACACTTTCGGGCCATCCTGCAACCCTTCACGGTCGCCCTGTTCCAGCTTTTCAACGTGCTGCTGGAACGCAGGCGTCTCTTCCAGGGCGTGACGCAGGTAAAGACCGATGATGCCAAGCGGCAGCGCCAGGAAGAACGGAATACGCCAGCCCCAGTCGAGGAAGTTCTCTTCACCCACTACGGTTGAAATCAGAACCACAACTCCCGCGCCCATGACAAACCCGGCAATCGAACCAAAGTCGAGCCAGCTGCCCATAAAGCCGCGTTTTCGATCCGGAGAATACTCAGCGACAAAAATCGATGCACCGGTATATTCGCCGCCAACGGAGAAGCCCTGCGCCATCTTACAGATCAACAGCAGGATCGGTGCCCATATACCAATGGTCGCATAGGACGGAATAAGGCCGATACAGAATGTACTTATCGACATGATGACAATAGTAATAGCCAGGATCTTCTGGCGACCATATTTATCACCCAGCATGCCGAAGAACAGGCCACCGAGAGGGCGAATAAGGAAGGGAACAGAGAACGTACCCAGCGCGGCAATCATCTGCAAGCTGGGATCGGCACCGGGGAAGAACACTTTACCAAGCGCATAGGCAACAAAGCCGTAGACACCAAAATCGAACCACTCCATCGCATTACCGAGCGAGGCCGCCGTAATCGCTTTGCGCAGTTTCGCATCATCAATAATGGTGACATCGCGCAGCGTGATGGGTTTTACTTTTTTCCTTCTAAGCATAGCTTTCCTCGTAGACTCAGCCCCGTCCGTTTCACAGCGCATTTGCAAGCTGTGAACCAGAGATCCGCTCCATGCGAATCTCCTTATTCAAGCGTAGCAGGTTTACTTACATTGACGTTTTACCTCAATACAACCGAACCTGTTGACGCCTGTCTGGGCAGTTAAAGACCTTTTTACCCTACCAGCGTTTATATATGTGATCAACTTCACATATATTTTTCCGGTTCGTAAGTTGGCTTCAGGTTTTGTCAATTCACGATAAATAAGGTCATTCTCACCCCCTTTATCAAGCACATCTTAACACCCGTTATTATTCCTCTTAAAACAAAAAACAATCACATTTCTTCACATCGAATTTACACAAAATTTAATTATTAACAGCGGGCATTCCTGTTTACATTCAATATGTGACGCAGATAACTAAAACAGTGTTTTATTTTCATTGAATCGCAATTCCAAAGATCGCATGATAAACCCGAACACAATATCCCAGCGGCTTTCAAATGAAGGAATGCTAAGCACCTGAATTTCGCTTTACAGCATAAGTAACGAATCGATTGGTCTTCAAAAAAGGCAATCATTTGAATTTGTTGATCTATTTTTTGAGATTTCCGCCAGCCACGCGGGCGAGATGTGAGGGTTAATGATGAAGATTAAAGCAACAATAGAACGCATCCCGGGCGGGATGATGCTGGTCCCGCTGGTACTTGGCGCGATATTAAATACGCTGGCCCCGAATACCGGTGCTTATTTTGGCGGTTTTACAAAAGGTATGATCACCGGAACGGTGCCGATTCTGGCAGTCTGGTTCTTTTGCATCGGCGCATCTATTAATTTACGTGCAACTGGTACGGTATTACGTAAATCAGGGACGCTGGTCATTACTAAAATTGCGGTCGCCTGGGTCGTTGCCATGATCTGCGCGATGTTCATTCCGGAGAATGGCATACAGACCGGATTCTTCGCCGGATTATCCGTTCTGGCCATTGTTTCAGCAATGGATATGACCAACGGCGGTCTCTATGCCAGCCTGATGAATCAATATGGCACCAAAGAAGAATCAGGCGCGTTCGTGCTGATGTCCCTGGAGTCGGGTCCGCTAATGACCATGCTGATTCTGGGTTCCGCCGGCCTTGCCTCCTTTGAACCCCACCATTTTGTCGGGGCGATCCTGCCGTTCCTGATTGGTTTTGCGCTAGGCAACCTCGATCACGATCTGCGCGATTTCTTCAGCAAAGCCACCCCGGTACTGATCCCGTTCTTCGGCTTCGCGTTGGGCAATACCATCAATCTGAACGTGATTCTGGAAACCGGCCTGCTGGGTATTGTGCTGGGTGTTGCCGTCATCGTCATCACGGGTATCCCGCTAATTATTGCAGACCGCGTCATTGGGGGCGGTAACGGAACCGCAGGTGTGGCCGCCTCGTCGGCCGCAGGCGCTGCGGTAGCTAACCCGGTGATTATCGCCCAGATTAACCCGGCCTTTGAACCGGTGGCGGCTTCCGCCACGGCCCTGGTTGCCGCCAGCGTGATTGTGACGGCGATTCTGGTCCCGATCATCACGGCGCTGTACGCCAGACGTTTTGGACAGGTTCCGGAGACCCAGGCAGAGCCGAAAGCGGTAGAAATGCACCACTAAGCCGTTCGCCCCCTCCTTAAAAAGAGGGGGCAATCACGCACTAAATATCTCTTCCACCATGCCATCCACCAGCCGTTTTGCCGAACAGAGTCTCGGCATACCCAGCGCGACCGTTTGCCAGCTCTGCGTCACTGACCAGCTCACCGGATGTTTATCCGCCTGACACCAGTCCCCCAGCCAGCCAAGCATATCTTTATAATCCATCAGACCAGGAGAAGCGGGCGTCGTCAGCCACTGATGGTAAAAATGCCGGGTGGTGGGAGAAGCATTAATCCCCTGTGCCAGATAGTTTGCGGCCATGCTGCGCAGGTTATCTTTCAGCATGGCCGCCACATCACTATTCGCCAGACGACAGGCATCGCCAAACGCGCCCCAGCGCAACTCTTCCAGCACGATAAAGCAGCGGCCAGCCAGCGACCAGCCGTCATACTGCCCGGCTCGCCAGCGGGTAAAAATTTGCTCGCTGTGCTCACCCGCCTGAACCGTAAGGCCGCGCTGCGCGAGCGCTTTCTCTTTATAGGCGGCACGCTGGTTGAAATGTGCGGAGAGCGCCTCGTACTGTTGCAACAATCCGGAAGGTTGAGGGAGGCGTGGATTAACCTGCTGGCGCAGGGCTACCAGCCTGTCGGACATGCGGGTCAGCGCCAGGTGTCCGGGGTCGAGCATACCGGCCAGTTTCTCCGCCAGACCCAGCCGCAGTGCTGCATTTTCGTTGAGCATTCCCGCCATTGCCCATGGCCGCAACCGGGTCTGCGTAACGATCTCCTGCGTCAAACGCTCACGAAATTGCAGTTGCTGTGGCCCCAGGAGGGTGTGACGAGCAGCATCCGCCCCCTGGACCAAATCGACCATAAATTTTGGATGAATACACTCCAGCGTCCGCCCGGGACCGTCCAGTAGCTGTGTTGTCATGGTTGCTCTGCCGCGAATAAGGTTTGAATATCATCGCGTAACAGTCGGGTATCTTCCTGAATCCACGCCGCTGTGGTCATACTTTGCTTCAACAACTGGCTAAGCGCCCGGGTTGAATGCTCATTCTGCTGCCGCACGGCAAGGCTATCACGCAAGCTTTCCTGTAACCCGGTCAGGCACAACGAAAACTCTGCAAAAAACGTTGCCATACCTGCCGTAACAGAGACATCGACCTGCGCGGCCAAAGCTTTACGTATTTGATCGCAAAACTGATCGGTATGCTGCGTAAATTTGCCATGAAGCTGAGCGATATCGATGACATATCGGGTGCGCGTCTCCACATACGCTTCCCAGCCCCAGCCGGGATGATTGAGCCAGCGCGAGACGGTATTACGTACGCTGCCCGCCCCTGCAGGCTGACTGGCGGGAGGGGTGTCCTGCACAATGGCATCATTAAATAAGCCGCGCGTATTGAAGTTAAGCTGGTTTGCCTGAAACGCCGGAAAGCTAATCCGCGCCCGAAAGCCGGCATGACTGAGCTGTTCCTTAATTTGCATCTCGATGGGGCGCATCGCCTCATTCAACGATCGGGCGAGCGTAGACTCCAGCTGATCGAAGCGTAACGCCAGCTCCCGGCTAATTCTGCTCTGCGCATTCAGCAAAATCTGCTCGCATGACGATCGGATCTTGCTCAGGACAATCTGTGCCTGCCCTTCATCGTCAAGCACCAGCTGCTGGTTCTCATCCGTGTCGTCTGTACGCATGCTGGATGGCTCGCGCCCGGCTAAATCAAGAATTAACGGGCGGCTAAACATGTCGTCCAGCGCCTGGTGAAGTTCACCTTTCTGACTAAGCAGAAATGCATCCGCTGCGTTGAGCGCCTCTTCAACTTCATGCTGGACCTCATCGCTCACTACGCTCTGCCGCTGACGCAGCATCGCCATGTCCTCTTCCAGGCGCTTAATATTCCGCTCCAGCTCATCAAAGGCGACCGTCAGTCCCTGATGGCGAAAATCCAGGTATTCTCTGGCATTTTGCGCATAGTTCAGCAGCTTATGCGATGCCGACCGCAGGGCGAACAGCGAGGCGTTGGCGTAAGCCGCGTAAATCAGCTTGCGGATGGGCTGTTCGAACAGCGAATCCTCCCACAGCAGATCCGCCGCATGGCGAATATGGTCACTATCGTCGAGATCGGCCGTACGCCAGCGGCGGCCCAGCGCGGCCTCGGCAAAATCCTGCACCCAACGCTGATCCTGATGATCGGGAAGCCGCCCATGGGTGTTCATCTCATAGCGGGCGCGGTTTGCCAGGTAGGCCCACATGGAAGAGACCGGATAAATTTGTCCCGGAGAAATATTCCCTTTCATCAGCGTGCCGGAAATCATCGCCCGTATCTGCTCTTCATCGTCGCTGTTACGATCTTTCTGATCGAATTTGTTGACCAGGGCGTAAAGCGGCACGGATTTCCCCGCCGCCGAAATTGCCTGACGAACCTCGGCGTCGGAAATGGATTTAAGCTGGGTATAGTCCATCACCGCCAGCACGGCGGAGGCGCGCGCCAGCTGCTCGCTGAGCATTTTTTGCAGGTGCGGCTGACCGGCCTCGTTCGGCCCCGGCGTGTCGAGCAGCGTCAGTTGCCCCAGGTGCGCATCCAGACCGGCGAGGTGCACAAATTCCACCTCAATCACCGGAATATGTTCAATCGCGGCGTACTCAGAAAAAGGAAACTCCACGCCCAGCGCCTGAGAAAGCCGCACCAGATCGTTCAGGCTTTTCAGACAATGAAAGATGGGCTCCGCGCCCAGGTGATGTTTTCCGAACGCCTCACCTCTTTCGATGCGCTCCAGCAGCGTATTCATGTCCTTGTCGATTTCCAGACGCCGCGCCAGCTTGCCGCGATCTTTATCGCACAATTTCGTCTGCAACTGGGAAATCAGGGTATCAATGGGCGCAACGTGCAAAAAATGCAGCACCGGCTCCTTCTGGCCCGGCGTATGGCGGATCAGCGTGGGCAGCGCCGTCATCGGACGATTGCGGTTCGGCAGCACTTCCGTGCCCACAATCGCATTAATGGTGGTCGATTTTCCCGCTTTCATGGTACCCACAATCGCCAGCACCATTTCGAGGCGGGTTATTTTGCGTAATTCGTTATTCAGCAACGCCTGCTGAGCGTCGACACCCCGCGCGCTAAAATGTAATGGCAAAACGTTGTTATTAACGCCGCTCATGGCAGCGGCTGTGCTATCCAGCTTTGCAATCGGCATTGATTTTAATGAATCAAGATTGTTCAGAGCCAGCTGTAACAAACGTTCGGCTTCCTGGCTTAATTCAAATATGGTCTGTGTGTGCATGATAAAAGCCTTCCCTTAACGCAAATTTATTACTTTTATTAAGCCACGTTTTTTTAATTATACTGTTCAGGCTTATATGATCACGTATGGAAAACATGTTCATTTAATACAAGTAACTGAAGATAATGAGAATTTAAATCTCACCCTTCTAATACGTGTAAAACATCCCTCTGGTCAGAAGACCAAAAGTAAATAGACAAAACGCATTTTCAGGAAACATCAGGAGATATCATCGTTATTTACCCACCAAAAAAGAGAGGTATTCCCTGACACCAAAAGATGTATAGCATCAGAAAGGATAGATAAATAACGGCTTGTTCCTTCACCTTATCCGAAATGGCACAGCGTAGCAATTTGCTGTAATAAAATATTCGATATATTTATCATCATAACGATCACTGCTGTGCAGGGCATAAGCTTCCCTTAATTCACTGACAGTTCGTGTCATCTTTTACGCATTTTTGCGCTATTTTTCTAAAACAATATCACCGACAAAAGTGGGGATTTGCGTTATACTCGCTGCCTTTTTCGGCACACTGCCGTCATTTAGCTGGCGTTTTCCAGCGTGTTAACACTTTTGAGGATACCAACATGCAACTTCCACACTGCCCGAAATGCAATTCTGAATACACCTATGAAGACAATGGCATGTTCGTTTGCCCGGAATGCGCCCATGAATGGAACGATGCGGAGCCTGCGCAGGACAGCGATACGCTGATTGTGAAAGACGCGAACGGCAACCTGCTGTCAGACGGCGACAGCGTTACCGTTGTGAAAGATCTGAAGGTAAAAGGCAGTTCTTCCATGCTGAAGATTGGTACCAAAGTGAAAAACATCCGTCTTGTTGAAGGCGATCATAATATCGATTGCAAAATTGACGGCTTCGGTCCGATGAAACTGAAATCTGAGTTCGTGAAAAAGAACTGATTGACCCGCCCGGTGACGCTTCGCTTACCGGGCGTCCGGGAACTACACTTAACGGGCTTTTCTTACGTGAGGTAAAGATTATGCCGTTAAGTCCCTACATCTCTTTCGCTGGCAACTGTGCGGAGGCCACCGCCTTCTATCAGCAGGCCGTCGGCGCAGAACTCCTCTACAAAATCACCTTCGGCGAAATGCCTAAAGACGAAAACAGCGAAGAAGGCTGTCCGTCCGGCATGAACTTCCCGGATACCGCCATCGCCCACTCTAACGTCCGCATCGCGGGCAGCGACATTATGATGAGCGACGGGATACCGCCTGGCAGCAGCGCGCAATACGCGGGTTTCACACTGGTGCTCGACACCCAGGATGTGTCGGAAGGCAAGCGCTGGTTCGACAACCTCGCCGATGGCGGCAATATTGAAATGGCCTGGCAGGAGACCTTCTGGGCGCACGGATTTGGCACTGTGACCGACAAATACGGCGTGCCGTGGATGATTAACGTCGTTAAATCGTAGGCTGGATAAGCGCAGCGCATCCGGCAATAGCGTCCGGTGGCGCTGCGCTGACCGGGCCTACGGTGATTGTCATCAAATCCCCCTCAACTCTTCAAACTCCCGCAACCAACACTTAACCTGAATGTCATATTGATGCGCCAGCATGAGGCCACATTTATCGTGAGGCCCAGCACATGCAAACTGTCATTCGCGTCGAGAAACTGAGCAAAACCTTCCATCACAACAAGGCGCTGCATGCCGTTGATCTGACCGTCCAGCAGGGCGAAATGGTGGCGCTGCTGGGGCCATCCGGTTCAGGAAAATCCACCCTTCTTCGTCACTTAAGCGGCCTCATTACCTGTGACAAAACGCCGGAAAGCCGCGTCGAGCTGCTGGGTAACACCGTGCAACATGCGGGGCGTCTGGCAAGCGATATTCGCAAAAGCCGCGCGCAGACGGGCTATATCTTTCAGCAGTTCAACCTGGTGAACCGCCTGACGGTGCTCGAGAACGTGCTGATTGGCGCGCTCGGCAGCACCCCGTTCTGGCGCACCTGCCTGCGCTGGTTCTCCCCTTCCCAGAAACAAGAAGCCTTACAGGCGCTGACCCGCGTCGGCATGGCGCATTTTGCCCACCAGCGCGTCTCAACGCTCTCCGGCGGACAGCAGCAGCGCGTCGCCATCGCCCGCGCTCTGATGCAGAAAGCCAAAATCATTCTGGCCGATGAGCCTATCGCCTCGCTGGATCCGGAATCGGCCCGCATCGTGATGGAAACCCTGCGCGACATCAACCAGAACGACGGCATCACCGTGGTGGTGACGCTGCATCAGGTGGATTACGCCCTGCGCTACTGCGAGCGCATCGTCGCCCTGCGTCAGGGCCACGTGTTCTTCGATGGCGCCAGCCATCAGTTTGATAACGAACGTTTTGATCATCTCTACCGCAGCGTAAACCGCGTCGAAGAACGCGCGCAGGCTGCTTAACGCCCCGATAACGAGGAATGGAAATGAACTACAAAGCCGTTGCCGCGCTGGCCTTCACCAGCATGTTCAGCATCAGCACCCTGTTAAGCCCGGCCTGGGCAGAGGAACAGGAAAAAGCGTTGAACTTTGGCATCATTTCAACGGAATCACAGCAAAACCTGAAGCCGCAGTGGGAACCGTTCCTGAAAGATATGGAAACCAAACTGGGGATCAAAGTGAACGCCTTCTTCGCCCCGGACTACGCGGGCATTATCCAGGGAATGCGCTTCAACAAAGTCGACATCGCGTGGTACGGCAACCTCTCTGCCATGGAAGCGGTAGATCGCGCCAACGGCCAGGTCTTTGCCCAGACCGTTGCAGCAGACGGCTCCCCGGGCTACTGGAGCGTGCTGATCGTTAACAAAGACAGCCCGATCAACAACCTCAACGATATGCTCGCCAAACGCAAAGAGCTGACCTTTGGTAACGGCGACCCGAATTCTACGTCCGGCTTCCTCGTCCCGGGTTACTACGTCTTCGCGAAAAACAACATCTCCGCCAGCGACTTCAAGCGCACGGTCAACGCCAGCCACGAAACCAACGCCCTGGCCGTAGCAAACAAGCAGGTAGACGTTGCCACAAACAACACTGAAAACCTCGACAAGCTGAAGACCTCCGCGCCGGACAAGCTGAAAGCGCTGAAGGTGATCTGGAAATCGCCATTGATCCCGGGCGACCCGATTGTGTGGCGTAAAAACCTCTCCGAAAGCACCAAGGACAAGGTCTACGACTTCTTTATGAACTACGGCAAAACGCCGGAAGAGAAAGCAGTGCTGGCGCACCTGGGCTGGGCACCGTTCCGCGCGTCCAGCGATTTGCAGCTGGTGCCGATTCGCCAGCTGGCGCTGTTTAAACAGATGCAGGGCGTGAAGGACAACAAAGGTCTGAAGGAAGAAGAGAAGACCAGCAAAGTGTCGGAAATTCAGGCGCAGCTGGACGATCTCGACCGCCTGACCGCCGCGCTCGGGGCGATGACCAGCGTGAATAAAGCGGTGCAGTAACTCAAGTCCCCTCTCCCACAGGGAGAGGGAGAACAGATTAAGGAGCCAACATGCAAACCATCACCCTCCCGCCGCCAAAGCGCAGCTGGTTCTCGCTCATAAGCTGGGCCGTTCTGCTGGCGGTGCTCGTTATCTCCTGGAAGGGCGCGGAGATGGATCCGCTGCTGCTCTTCAGGGACTCGGGCAACATGGCGACCTCCGCCGCCGACTTCTTCCCACCTGACTTCAGCCAGTGGCAGGACTACCTCAGTGAAATGGCCACCACCCTGCAAATCGCCGTCTGGGGCACCGCCCTCGCCGTGATCCTCTCCATTCCGTTTGGCCTGATGAGCGCCGAAAACATCGTGCCTTGGTGGATCTACCAGCCGATGCGTCGCCTGATGGACGCCTGTCGCGCCATCAACGAAATGGTCTTTGCGATGCTGTTCGTGGTCGCCGTCGGCCTGGGTCCGTTCGCTGGCGTGATGGCGCTGTTCATCCACACCACCGGCGTACTCTCCAAGCTGCTCTCCGAAGCGGTTGAAGCCATCGAGCCCGGCCCGGTGGAAGGCATCCGCGCAACCGGCGCGAACAAAATCGAAGAGATCCTCTACGGCGTCCTGCCGCAGGTCATGCCGCTGCTCATCTCCTATTCGCTATACCGCTTCGAGTCCAACGTTCGCTCCGCCACCGTGGTCGGCATGGTGGGCGCAGGCGGTATTGGCGTCACCCTGTGGGAAGCGATTCGCGGTTTCCAGTTCCAGCAAACCTGCGCATTGATGGTGCTTATCATCGTCACCGTCAGCCTGCTGGATTTCCTCTCTCAACGCTTGCGTAAGCACTTCATCTGAGAAGCGAGGCTTTGATTGGTATGCACTTATCCAGACATCCGACCAGTTACCCTACCCGCTGGCAAGAGATTGCGGCAAAGCTCGAAGTGGAGCTGCGCACGCACTATCGGTGCGGCGACTACCTGCCTGCCGAGCAGCAGCTTGCCGACCGCTACGAAGTGAATCGCCACACCCTGCGTCGCGCCATCGATCAGCTGGTGGAGCGCGGCTGGGTCCAGCGTCGTCAGGGCGTCGGCGTGCTGGTGCTGATGCGCCCGTTTGACTACCCGCTCAATGCCCAGGCGCGTTTTAGCCAGAACCTGCTCGATCAGGGCAGCCACCCCACCAGCGAAAAGCTGCTGTCTGTCCTGCGCCCGGCCTCCCGCCACGTAGCGGACGCGCTGGGGATTCAGGAGGGCGACAACGTCGTTCACCTGCGCACGTTGCGCCGGGTGAACGGCGTGGCGGTCTGTCAGATCGACCACTACTTCGCGGACCTCTCCCTCTGGCCCGTGCTGCAACATTTCGCCAGCGGTTCCCTGCATGATTTTCTTCAGGAGGCGACGGGTATCGCGCTCAAACGCACCCAGACGCGCATCAGCGCCCGCCGCGCGCAGGCTAAAGAGAGCAAGGTGCTGGAGATCCCCAACATGGCCCCGCTGCTCTGCGTGCGCACCCTCAACCACCGTGACGGCGACGTCAACGCAACGGAATACTCCGTCAGCCTGACCCGCGCCGACATGATTGAATTTACCATGGAGCACTGAATGCACTTCGACACCTCCACTCGTCAGCGCTGGATGCGCGTGCTGGCCCACAGCCAGCCTGCTGCGCTGGCTGCCCGCATGAACGCGCTCGGCCTGACGCCGGACTACGACACGATCCGCGCGCCGGAGATCGGCCTGGTGCAGATCCAGGCACGCATGGGCGGCACCGGCGAGCGCTTCTTCGCCGGCGATGCCACCCTCACCCGCGCGGTGATCCGCCTGAGCAGCGGCACGCTGGGCTACGGCTACGTACTTGGGCGCGACAAAACACACGCCGAGCGCTGCGCCGTGATCGACGCGCTTTTACAGGAACAGCCGCATTTTCAGACCTTAATGGAAACCCTTATTGCCCCGCTGGAAGCTGACCGCGCCGCACGCCTTGCCGCGCGTCAGACCGAAGTGAATACCAGCCGGGTCGACTTCTTTACGCTCGTTCGCGGAGACAACGCATGACGCTTCAACCTGCCTTTACCCTGGCCGTCCAGGATGCCCAACAGAGTTTCCGTCGCCTGCTGAAAGCCATGAGCGAGCCCGGCGTGATCGTCTCGCTGCACCAGCTTTCGCAGGGCTGGCTGCCGCTGAACCTCGCCTCTACCAGCGTGCTGCTGACGCTGGCGGACAACGACACGCCGGTATGGCTGTCAGGGGCATTGCTGAACGATATCGCCAGCCAGAACCTGCGCTTTCACACCAACGCGCCGCTGGTCGAGCAGCCCCAGCAGGCGGTCTTCGCCGTGGCAGACGAGCAAATCAGCCACGAGCAGCTTAACGCCCTGAGCGAAGGCAGCGCCGTCGCCCCGGAAACCAGCGCCACGCTGATTTTGCAGGTCTCCAGCCTGAGCGGTGGTCGCATGCTTCGCCTGACGGGTGCAGGCATCGCCGACGAGCGGATGGTCGCCCCCCAGCTGCCGGAGTGCATCATCCATGAGCTGACCGAGCGCCCGCATCCGTTCCCGCTCGGTATCGACCTGATCCTGACCTGCGGCGAGCGCCTGCTGGCGATCCCGCGAACCACTCACGTGGAGGTGTGCTGATGTACGTTGCCGTCAAAGGGGGCGAGAAGGCGATCGCCGCCGCCCATGCCTTGCAGGCGCACAGACGCCGGGGGGATGACGCTCTTCCCGAGCTGAGCGTCGCCCAGATTGAACAGCAGTTAAATTTGGCCGTCGACCGCGTGATGACCGAAGGCGGCATCGCGGACCGTGAGCTGGCGGCGCTGGCGCTGAAACAAGCCAGCGGCGATAACGTGGAAGCCATCTTCCTGCTGCGCGCTTACCGCACAACGCTTGCGAAGCTGGCGGTGAGCGAGCCGGTAAATACGGCGGAAATGCGTTTAGAGCGCCGTATTTCTGCGGTGTATAAAGATATTCCTGGCGGCCAGCTGCTTGGCCCCACCTACGACTACACCCATCGTCTGATGGACTTCGCTCTGCTGGCAAACGGTGAAACACCGCAGCTCAGCGCCTCTGATGCTGAACAAGACGCCTCCCCGCACGTCTTTAGCCTGCTGGCAAACCAGGGGCTGGCGAAGGCGGAAGAAGACACCGGCAGCACACCGGATGACATCACCCGCACGCCGCCGGTCTATCCCTGTTCGCGCTCGTCCCGTCTGCAACAGCTGATGCGCGGCGACGAAGGGTATCTGCTGGCGCTGGCCTACTCCACGCAGCGCGGCTACGGGCGCAACCACCCGTTCGCGGCAGAGATCCGCAGCGGCTATCTCGATGTCGAAATTGTGCCAGAAGAGCTGGGGTTTGCGGTGAACATCGGCGAACTGCTGATGACCGAGTGCGAAATGGTCAACGGTTTTGTCGCGCCAGAAAATGAAGATCCACACTTTACCCGCGGCTACGGGCTGGTGTATGGCCTGAGCGAGCGCAAGGCGATGGCGATGGCGCTGGTTGACCGTGCGCTCCAGGCGCCGAACTACGGCGAGCATATTGCAGGCCCGGCACAGGACGAAGAGTTCGTGCTGGCCCACGCGGATAACGTTGAGGCCGCGGGCTTTGTCTCGCACCTCAAGCTGCCGCACTACGTCGATTTCCAGGCCGAACTGGAACTGCTGAAACGCCTGCAACGGGAGCGCGCCAATGGCTAACTTAAGCGGCTACAACTTTGCCTATCTGGACGAGCAAACTAAACGCATGATCCGCCGCGCCATCCTTAAGGCTGTGGCGATCCCCGGCTACCAAGTGCCGTTCGGCGGCCGCGAAATGCCGATGCCCTACGGCTGGGGCACCGGCGGTATTCAAATCACCGCCAGCGTGATAGGCGAAGCGGACGTGCTGAAGGTCATCGACCAGGGGGCAGACGACACCACCAACGCCGTGTCGATCCGCAACTTCTTCAGGCGCGTAACGGGCGTCAACACCACTGAAAAAACCGAAGACGCGACGCTGATCCAGACCCGTCACCGCATTCCGGAGACCCCGCTGACTGAAGATCAGATTTTGATTTTCCAGGTGCCGATCCCGGAGCCGCTGCGCTTTATCGAGCCGCGGGAAACCGAAACCCGCACCATGCACGCCCTGGAAGAGTACGGGATCATGCAGGTCAAACTGTATGAGGACATCGCCCGCTTCGGCCATATCGCCACCACCTACGCCTACCCGGTGAAGGTGAACGGCCGCTACGTGATGGACCCGTCGCCGATCCCGAAATTCGATAACCCGAAGATGGACATGATGCCCGCCCTGCAACTTTTTGGTGCCGGACGTGAAAAACGCATCTACGCCGTGCCGCCGTACACCCGTGTGGAGAGCCTGGATTTCGACGATCACCCGTTTACGGTGCAGGAGTGGGACGAGCCGTGCGCCATCTGCGGTTCGAAGCATAGCTATCTGGATGAAGTGGTGCTGGACGACACGGGCAAACGGATGTTTGTCTGCTCCGACACCGATTACTGCCGCCAACAGAGCGAGGCGAACAGCCAATGAAACCGCTGCTTTCGGTTAATAACCTGACTCACCTTTATGCGCCGGGCAAAGGCTTTAGCGACGTGTCGTTTGAGCTGTGGCCGGGCGAAGTGCTGGGCATTGTCGGCGAGTCCGGCTCCGGTAAAACCACCCTGCTGAAGTCCATCTCCGCGCGCCTGACGCCGCAGAATGGCGACATTTTGTATGAGGGCGCATCGCTGTACGGCATGAGCGAAGCCGAGCGCCGCCGCCTGCTGCGCACCGAGTGGGGCGTGGTGCATCAGCACCCGATGGACGGCCTGCGCCGTCAGGTGTCAGCGGGGGGCAACATCGGTGAACGGCTGATGGCCACCGGCGCACGCCACTACGGCAATATCCGCGCCACGGCGCAGCACTGGCTGGAGGAAGTTGAAATCCCCGCCTCGCGCATCGACGACCTGCCGACCACCTTCTCCGGCGGCATGCAGCAGCGTTTACAGATTGCCCGCAATCTCGTCACCCATCCGAAGCTGGTGTTTATGGACGAACCGACCGGCGGGCTGGACGTATCCGTGCAGGCTCGCCTGCTCGACCTGCTGCGCGGCCTGGTGGTGGAGCTGAACCTGGCGGTGGTGATTGTCACCCATGATTTAGGCGTCGCGCGCCTGCTGGCGGACCGTCTTCTGGTGATGAAGCAGGGTCAGGTGGTGGAAAGTGGGTTAACCGACCGGGTGCTCGACGATCCGCATCATCCGTATACCCAGCTGCTGGTGTCGTCGGTGTTGCAGAACTGAGGGCGCTGTTGCCGGGTGGCGCTGCGCTTACCCGGCCTACGAACAGCGCACCTGTAGGCCGGGTAAGGCGAAGCCGCCACCCGGCAAAACGAACACCGCACCCGTAGGCCGGGTAAGGCGAAGCCGCCACCCGGCAAAACGAATCGCGAGGCAAAAATGATCCACGTTGAAAATGTCAGTAAAACCTTTGTGCTCCACCAGCAAAACGGTGTCCGCCTGCCGGTACTGCAAAATGCCTCATTAGAGGTCAGCAACGGCGAATGCGTGGTGCTGCATGGCCATTCCGGCAGCGGAAAATCCACCCTGCTGCGCTCCCTGTATGCCAACTACCTGCCGGACGAAGGCCATATTCATATCCGCCATAACAATGAATGGGTCGATCTGGTCCAGGCTCCCGCGCGCAAGGTGCTGGAAGTACGCCGCTCGACGATCGGCTGGGTCAGCCAGTTCCTGCGGGTGATCCCGCGGATCTCTGCCCTGGACGTGGTCATGCAGCCCCTGCTGGATCTCGGCGTGCCGCGCGAAACCTGCGCCGCTAAAGCCGCCAGCCTGCTGACGCGTCTCAACGTACCGGAGCGTCTGTGGCACCTCGCCCCGTCGACCTTTTCCGGCGGCGAACAGCAGCGCGTGAACATCGCCCGCGGCTTTATCGTCGATTACCCGATTTTACTCCTGGATGAACCCACCGCCTCGCTCGACAGTAAAAACAGCGCAGCGGTGATGGAACTGATCGAACAGGCCAAAGCGCGCGGCGCGGCGATCGTCGGGATCTTCCACGACGACGCCGTACGCCATCGCGTGGCGGACAGACTGCACCCGATGGGGACAAACGTATGATTATCAATAACGTCAGGCTGGTGCTGGAAAATGAGGTCGTGATCGGCTCGGTTGAGGTGCGGGACGGTGTCATCCGCGCCTTTGCCGAAACCCGGAGCCGCACTCCTGAAGCGATGGACGGCGAAGGCGGCTGGCTGCTGCCGGGGCTGATTGAGCTGCATACCGATAATCTCGATAAATTCTTCACCCCGCGCCCAAAGGTGGACTGGCCTGCTCATTCAGCGATGAGCAGCCACGACGCGCTGATGGTCGCCAGCGGCATCACCACGGTGCTGGACGCGGTGGCGATCGGCGACGTGCGCGACGGCGGCGATCGGCTGGAGAACCTGGAGAAGATGATCAATGCCGTGGAGGAGACGCAAAAGCGCGGCCTCAACCGCGCCGAGCACCGCCTGCACCTGCGCTGCGAGCTGCCGCACCACACTACCCTGCCGCTGTTTGAAAAGCTGGTGGGCCGCGAGCCGGTCTCGCTGGTTTCCCTGATGGATCACTCGCCGGGGCAGCGCCAGTTCGCCAACATTGAAAAGTATCGCGAATACTATCAGGGCAAATACGCGCTCAATGATGCCGAGATGGCGCGCTATGAAGAAGAGCAGCTCCAGCTTGCGGCGCGGTGGTCGCAGCCGAATCGTCTCTCCATTGCCGCGATGTGCCGTGACCGTAATATTGCCCTGGCCAGCCATGATGACGCTACGCACGACCATGTTCGCGAATCCCACCAGCTTGGGAGCGTGATCGCCGAATTTCCCACCACGTTCGAGGCGGCAGAGGCATCGCGTAAGCATGGCATGAACGTGCTAATGGGTGCGCCGAACATCGTGCGCGGCGGGTCACACTCCGGCAACGTGGCGGCAAGCAAGCTCGCCTCCCTCGGCCTGCTGGATATCCTCTCATCTGACTATTATCCCGCCAGCCTGCTGGACGCGGCCTTCCGCGTCGCGGACGACGAAGGCAATAGCTTCACGCTGCCGCAGGCAATTCGTCTGGTGACGAAAAACCCGGCCTCGGCGCTTAATCTTCACGATCGCGGGGAAATTGCCGAGGGGAAACGGGCCGATCTGGTGCTGGCGCACCGTAAGGGCGAGCATATTCATATCGACCACGTCTGGCGTCAGGGAAAAAGGGTGTTCTGATGGGAAGACTCATCTGGTTAATGGGCCCGTCCGGCTCCGGGAAGGACAGCCTGCTGTCGGCGTTACGGCAGCGGGAACACTCACAGCTGCTGGTGGCGCACCGCTATATCACGCGCGATGCCAACGCCGGAAGCGAAAACCATATCGCCCTGAGCGAGCAGGAGTTTTTTACCCGCGCCGGACAAAACCTGCTGGCGCTAAGCTGGCATGCCAACGGTTACTACTATGGCGTCGGCATTGAGATCGACCTCTGGCTGCACGCGGGGTTCGACGTGCTGGTTAACGGCTCACGGGCGCATCTCCCGCAGGCTCGCGCCCGGTACGAAGCGGCGCTGCTCCCGGTCTGTTTGCAGGTTTCCCCGGAGGTTCTGCGTAGCCGGCTGCAAAAGCGGGGGCGCGAAAACGCACGCGAGATCGACCAGCGGCTGGAACGGGCGGCGCGCTACACCCCGTCGGGTTGCCATCTCCTCAATAACGACGGAAGTTTGCTACAGTCAGTCGAGACCTTTCTATCGCTTATTCGCCAGAAGGAGAAACAGCATGCCTGACTGCCAGCTTCGCCCCGCCACCGCCGACGATGCGCCGATCGTTTACGCTCTGATCTGCGAACTTAAGCAGGCCGAGTTCGATCATCAGGCGTTTCACGCCGGGTATCTGGCCAACTTGCAGGATCACAATATGCGCTACCAGCTGGCCGAGCTGGACGGGAAGATCATCGGGATGATCGGCCTGCACATGCAGTTTCACCTGCACCACGCCCGCTGGATCGGCGAGATCCAGGAGCTGGTGGTGATGCCGCAGGCGCGCGGATTGAAAGTGGGCAGCCAGCTGCTGGCCTGGGCAGAGGAGATCGCACGCCAGGCAGGCGCCGAGCTGACCGAGCTTTCCACCAGCGTGAAGCGCGTGGACGCGCACCGTTTTTATGTACGTGAAGGGTATACGCAAAGCCATTTCCGCTTCACCAAACCGCTGTAGAGGTGCGTTATGAGTCTGACGATCACGCTGACAGGAACGGGAGGGGCGCAGCTGGTGCCGGTGTTTGGCTGCGACTGCGCGGCGTGCCGACGGGCGCGTTTGCAGGAAAACCATCGCCGTCGCCCCTGTAGCGCGGCGGTGAAATTCAACGATGCGGTCACCTTGCTGGACGCAGGTATTCCACACCTGATGGACGACTGGCCCGCAGGGAGTTTCAGACAGTTTTTGCTTACCCACTATCATATGGATCACGTTCAGGGGCTGTTTCCTCTGCGCTGGGGCGTGGGGGCGACCATTCCGGTTTACGGTCCGCCGGACGACGCAGGCTGTGACGACCTGTTCAAACATCCGGGCCTTCTCGATTTCAGCCACACGGTAGAGCCGTTTGTAACGTTTGAACTTCAGGGCTTGCGGGTCACGCCGCTGCCGCTCAACCATTCAAAACTCACATTTGGCTATCTGCTGGAGTCTGCCCACAGCCGCGTGGCGTGGCTTTCTGATACCGCCGGGCTACCGGATAAAACGGTGACATTTCTGCTAAATAATCAGCCGCAGGCGATGATTATCGACTGTAGCCATGAACCGCGCCAGGAGACGCCGCGCAACCACTGTGATTTGAATACGGTGATTGCGCTGAACGAGGTGATTGGCTGTCCGCAGGTGATCCTGACGCATATCAGCCATCAGTTTGACGTCTGGATGATGGATAACCCGCTGCCGGACGGCATTGAAGCGGGGTATGACGGGATGGTACTGGTGCTGGATTAGGTTTTGCCGGGTGGCGGCTGCGCCTTACCCGGCCTACGCGTTGCGATACCGGGGTTTACCACCGATCGTAATCATCCTCTAACCGGCGCTCATCCTCCTCTAACCGACGCCGGTCGTCATCCAGCTGCCGCTGACGCTCGTCTAAGCGCTGGCGTCGGTCTTCTAACTGCCGGCGACGATCGTCGTACTGGCGGCTGTCGGTTTGACGGCTGCGATCGTAACGATCGTCGTCATCGTCATTACGGCTGCTGCCGGGGTTATAGGCGTCGTTGATCGCCTGCTGAATATTGCCAATAGCATCATCAATCACATCGGCATGCGCCAGTTGGCTGGTTAAAGTCAGCAGACCCAATAACAGAGCGGTAGAGTAACGTTTCATAAGGCCAGACTCGCAGGTGAACTGGCCTTAAAGTAATGACTGGCTACTGGCTGGTGTAGCGGAGGAATCTCAAATTACCATCACCTTGCGCAGCGCCTGCGCCAGCTGTGCGCGGGTGAACGGTTTTCGCAGTAACGGAACGTCCGGCAGCTGCGGGTTATGCGCCGGGCGCAAATCCTGCCCGCTGATCAGCAGAACCGGCAACTGCGGATAGTGGCTGCGTACATGGCCGATCACCTCCGCACCGCTCAGGCCGCCCGGCAACATCAGGTCGCTGATAAACATACCGATATCCGGCGACACGTCCAGCATGTTCAGCGCCTGCTCGCCGTTTTCGGCTTCAAGTGTCAGGTAGCCAAGCTGGTGCAGTTGCTCGCACAGGGTCTGCCGCACGCCCGCCTCATCTTCCAGGACCAGCACAAGCAGCTCACTTTCTGCCGGGGCCGTGGTCGCCAGCACGACATCATCGGAGAACGCGGGCAGCGTCGAGCGCGGCAGCTGGAGCCGCACGGTGGTTCCCTGCCCCGGCGCGCTTTCGATCTCAACGCGACCACCCGACTGGCGCACAAAGCCGTACACCATCGACAGCCCTAACCCGCTGCCGCTGCCGGTCTGTTTGGTGGTGAAGAACGGTTCAAAGACCTGCGATTTCACCTCCTGCGACATCCCGCAGCCGTGGTCAATCACCTCCAGCGCGACCATATCCTGCCTGCGCCCGTCGCTGCGGGTCACACGCTGGTTCCAGGTGCGGATTTTGATCACACCGTATTGCCCCTCCATTGCGTCACGGGCGTTCATTACCAGGTTGATAATGGCGTTTTCCAGCTGGCTGACGTCAATCCATGCGGGCCAGGCCGGGGTTTGCGCTTCAATATCCAGCGTCAGCGTGGCGGGAAGCGAGTGCCGCATCAGCTCGCTCAGGTTCTCCAGCAGCGGCTTCATCTCTACCGCATGTGGATGCAGGGATTGCTTGCGCGAGAAGGCCAGCAGACGCTGGGTGAGCATGGCTCCGCGTTCCGCGGCTTTAAGCGCACGGGTGATGCGCGGCGCGTCCGGTGATGCCGAATCGGTCAGCTCCAGACTGCCGATAATCACCGCCAGCAGGTTATTAAAATCATGCGCCAGGCCACCCGTCAGTTGCCCGACCGCCTTCATTTTCTGGCTGTGCAGCAGCGCCTCCTCCAGCCCCTGACGTTCGATGCGGTCAACCTCCATCTGTGAGGTCTTCACCTTCAGCAGCCGCGTGGTGTGCTCCAGCGAAGCGGTATTGCGGGCGAAAACGTTAAACGCGCGCGCCAGTTCCCCCAACTCATCACGCCGCTGTAGCGCGGGCACCGACACATCCTGCTCCCCGTGAGCGAGACGCGACATCGCCCTTGAGATAGCCGTCAGGTTGGAGCCCAGATTGCGGTAAATATACCAGCAGGCACAGCCGGTGATGATCAGCGCCAGCACCGCGAAGATGCTGATAAACACGCTGATGGATTGCAGCTCGTGATGGCTCTGGGCCGTGCGAAGCCGGGAAGCCTGCGCCACCTGTTCAACGTACTGATTAATGTCGCTGTTTAATATCGCCACCAGCGCCTTGATGTGGAACATGTACCAGCTGATGGACAGATCGCTCTCCTCCAGCTGCGTCGACAGTGGTGCGAGCTTGCGCAGCTCATCATTAAAATCCGGGAGCACCAGGTTGGCCACCGGTTGCAGGGCGCTCGCGGGTAACCCCGCGGTTACTGCATCCAGCTGCTGCACCGTGGCGCGCGGTGAAGGGGTATCAATGGCGGCAACGATCAGCCTGTCCATCTCTGCAAGCTGTCGGGCGTCTGGCACATTGCTCGCGTAACGGCGGTTGATATCCTGCAAATGACGCAGGTAGCTTTGGCTTTGATAGAGCGAGCTGAGCAGCGCGTTACGCTCCAGATGCCGCTTTTGCCCGCGCTCCAGCATTCCCGTCACGCTCTGCTGTAATTCATTACTCCTGCGAATAATTCGCGCCACCAGCGCCGGCTCCTGCTGCGCCAGCGGCGCATCGGCAAGTTGATCCAGCGAGTGGCGCAGCGCCATCTGCGTCTGTTTCAGCCGCTCGGCTTCGCCTTTGTACTCCAGCGCACCGACCACCTGCGACAGCCGCACCGCCGCCGTTGCCACATTTGCGGTATCACGGGCGAGGTTCATGCTGCCGGTCATGTCATCCAGCGTTTGCTGTTGGACCTGCTCCTGGATCTGGCTGGCGTGACGAAAGCCGAGCACCGCCACACCGCTCACCATCAGCGTGACGGCGACCACCAGCAGATTAAAAATCAGCAGGCGTCCGCGGGCGCTGGTGAAGAACGGGGGGCGTGAAGACATGGGTTTGGGCTCCTCTGCGGATTGGTGCCCTCACCCTGGCCCTCTCCCACAGGGAGAGGGAAAAGGAAAATGTGATGGCGATTAGCTATTCATAACTATGACAAATATGAACAGCTTCTGACATTTTGCATTTACGCGCCTGTGATGAAGTGCAGATATCGACATTCACAGGAGATCCGCCATGAGCAGAACCCCGGTTTTAGAGATGCGCCACATTGCCAAAACCTTTGGCAATTTCCACGCGCTCAAGGGCGTGGATTTGACGGTTTTCCCCGGTGAGATCCACGCGCTGATGGGGGAAAACGGCGCCGGAAAAAGCACGCTGATGAAGATCCTCGCAGGTGCCTATACCGCCAGCAGCGGCGACATCCTCATCGACGGTAAGCCGTTTCATATCAAAGAGCCGAAGGATGCGCTGGCCGCAGGCATTACCCTGATTTATCAGGAGATGCAGCTTGCTCCTAACCTGACCGTGGCGGAAAACATTTTTCTCGGCAGCGAGCTGTCGCGCGGCGGGCTGGTCCAGCGCAAAGAGATGGCTGCCCAGGCGCAGGCGGTCATTGACCGCCTCGGTGCGCAGTTCAGCGCCACCGACCTGGTCATGAAACTGACCATCGCCGAGCAGCAGCAGGTGGAGATCGCCCGCGCCCTGCACCGCAACAGCCGCATTCTGGTGATGGACGAACCTACCGCCGCCCTCTCCTCACGCGAAACCCACCGTCTGTTCGAACTGATTTTGCGCCTGCGCGATGAAGGCATGGCGATTATTTACATCAGCCACCGGATGGCGGAAGTGTATGAACTCTCTGACCGCGTCAGCGTGCTACGCGACGGGCAATACGTCGGCAGCCTGACGCGCGACAAGCTCAACGCCTCCGAGCTGGTGCGCATGATGGTGGGCCGTCCGCTCAGCGATCTGTTTAACAAAGAGCGCGATATTCCCCTCGGCAGCCCGCGTCTTAACGTCCACCACCTCACCGACGGCAAAAAAGTACAGCCGTGCAGTTTGCAGGTGCGCTCCGGTGAAATCGTCGGGCTGGCAGGGCTGGTCGGGGCCGGGCGTTCCGAGCTGGCGCAGCTGATCTTCGGCGTGCGCAAAGCCACCGGCGGCATGATTGAGGTGGACGGCGAACCGGTGGTGATCCACTCCCCGCGCGCGGCCATTGAGAACGGCATCGGTTTTCTTACCGAGAACCGCAAGGAGCAAGGTCTGTTTCTGGAGCTGGCGGCGCAGGAGAACATCACCATGGCGACGCTGGAGCGCGACGCCACCTTCGGCTGGCTGAACCGCAAAAAAGCGCAGTCGATTTCCGATGACGCCATCGCCCTGCTCAATATCCGCGTGCCCCATTCACAGGTGCGCGCGGGCGGGCTCTCCGGCGGCAACCAGCAAAAACTGCTGATCTCCCGCTGGGTGGCGATAGGCCCGCGCATTCTGATTCTGGACGAGCCCACGCGCGGCGTGGACGTCGGCGCAAAAAGCGAGATCTACCGCATCATGAACCAGATGGCGCGCAAAGGCGTTGCGATACTGATGATCTCCAGCGAGCTGCCGGAAGTAGTAGGGATGAGCGACCGGGTGTACGTGATGCGGGAAGGCAGCATTGCGGGTGAACTGCACGGGCGCGACATCTCTCAGGAAAACATCATGACGCTGGCAACCGGCGTAAACGACACACATCATCAGGCGGTGTAATTATGACAACTCCAACCCATCCGCAGCAGGTGGCGAAATCCGCCTCCGCCAAAAAAATGCTGATGAGCGATCTGATGCAAACGATCGGCATTTTGCCGATTTTAATCCTGATTGTGGCGGTATTTGGCTTTATCGCCCCGAACTTTTTCACCGAGAGTAATCTGCTCAACATTACCCGGCAGGCGTCGATCAACATTGTGCTGGCGGCCGGGATGACCTTCATCATCTTGACCGGCGGGATTGACCTCTCCGTGGGCTCGATTCTGGGCACCACGGCAGTGGCGGCGATGGTGGTCTCGCTTATCCCTGAATTTGCGATGCTCTCCATTCCGGCGGCGCTGATGCTCGGTATGGTGCTGGGGCTGTTCAACGGTGCGCTGGTGGCCTTCGCCGGACTTCCGCCGTTTATCGTCACGCTCGGCACCTATACGGCGCTGCGCGGCGCGGCCTACCTGTTGGCGGACGGCACGACGGTTATTAACTCCAACATTAACTTCGAGTGGATCGGCAATAACTACCTCGGCCCGATTCCGTGGCTGGTGGTGATCGCCCTGGCGGTGATTGTGGTGTGCTGGTTCATCCTGCGCCGCACCACCCTCGGCGTTCACATCTATGCGGTTGGTGGCAACATGCAGGCGGCACGCTTAACCGGCATTAAGGTCTGGCTGGTGCTGCTGTTTGTCTACGGCATGAGTGGCCTGCTCTCGGGCTTAGGCGGCGTGATGAGCGCTTCACGTCTCTACAGCGCCAACGGCAACCTCGGCACGGGGTACGAGCTGGATGCGATTGCGGCGGTGATCCTCGGCGGCACCAGCTTCGTCGGCGGGATCGGCACGATCACCGGCACCCTGGTGGGCGCGCTGATCATCGCCACCCTCAACAACGGCATGACGCTGATGGGCGTCTCCTATTTCTGGCAGCTGGTGATCAAAGGGGCGGTGATCATCATAGCGGTGCTGATCGACAAATACCGTACCCGACACCATCAAAGTGCATAACAACAATACCCTACGTGAGGAATACAGCATGAGATTGAAGCCCTTAGTGACCGCGCTCTGTGCTGGCGCGCTGCTGGCCGCAACCCCGTTTGCGCAGGCAAAAGATCTGAAATCCATCGGCGTGACGGTGGGTGACCTGGCTAACCCGTTCTTCGTGCAGATCACCAAAGGTGCCGAGCTGGAAGCGCGCAAGCTGGCGGGGGACAACGTCAAGGTGACGCTGGTCTCCAGCGGGTACGATCTGGGCCAGCAGGTGTCGCAGATCGATAACTTCATTGCGGCGAAAGTAGACATGATCATCCTCAATGCCGCGGATTCCAAAGGGATCGGCCCCGCGGTAAAACGCGCTAAAGAGGCGGGGATCGTGGTCGTGGCGGTGGACGTGGCGGCGGAAGGGGCCGATGCGACCATCACCTCCGATAACACTCAGGCGGGAGAAATGGCCTGTAAGTACATTACCGACCGCCTGAAAGGTAAAGGCAACGTGGTGATCATCAACGGACCGCCGGTTTCTGCGGTACAAAACCGCGTGGAGGGCTGCCAGACCGAGTTCAGGCGCCACCCGGATATCAAAGTGCTCTCGGATAATCAGAACGCCAAAGGCAGCCGCGAAGGCGGCCTGGAGGTCATGACCTCCCTGCTGGCTGCCAATCCGAAGATCGACGGCGTATTCGCGATTAACGATCCGACCGCGATCGGCGCCGATCTGGCGGCTAAACAGGCGCAACGCAACGAATTCTTTATCGTTGGCGTGGATGGCAGCCCGGATGGTGAAGAAGCCCTGAAGCGCGAAAACTCCCTGTTTGTGGCGACGCCAGCGCAGGATCCGCAGGTGATGGCGGCGAAGGCGGTGGAGATTGGCTATGACATTCTTCAGGGCAAACCTGCGCCGAAAGAGCCCGTGCTGATCCCGGTGACGATGATCGATAAAAAGAACGTCGGCACATATAAGGGTTGGACGGTTAAGTAAGCCCCTCACCCCGGCCCTCTCCCCAAAGGGGAGAGGGTGTTCAAGTTCCCTCTCCCCTTTGGGGAGAGGGTTAGGGTGAGGGGGCGGCAAAAACTCAAGGAGTCCCCATGAAACGCTCCGACATCAATGAAATCCTCGGCCACACGCGGCAGTTCTTCTCCATGCACGACGTGCATCTCCCCCCTTTTGCCAGCTTTCCGCCGACAAAATGGCAGCAGCTTGACCAGGCAGCATGGCAGGAGGTGTTTGACCTCAGGCTCGGCTGGGACGTGACGGCATTTGGTGGCAACAACTTCGCTGCACAGGGGTTAACGCTGTTCACCCTGCGCAACGGCTCCCCCAACGGCGTGCCCTATGAAAAGTGCTATGCCGAAAAAATCATGCACGTCCGCGACGGCCAGGTGACGCCGATGCATTTTCACTGGCGCAAGCGGGAGGACATTATTAACCGCGGCGGCGGGAATCTGATTATTGAGTTATGGAATGCGGGCGCGCATGAAGAGACCGAAAACACCGACGTGACCGTCACGATAGATGGCTGTCGGCAGACGCACATGCCCGGCAGCCAGCTGCGCCTCACGCCAGGGGAGAGCATCTGCCTGACGCCCGGCCTGTACCACAGTTTCTGGGGTGAACGCGGCTTTGGTGACGTGCTGGTGGGCGAAGTGTCGTCGGTCAATGACGATGAACACGACAACCACTTTTTACAGCCCATTGACCGCTACAACACCATTGAAGAAGACGAACCGGCGGTGCTGGTGCTGTGCAACGAGTACACCCTCTTTCGGATATAAGGAGTGAATGATGCCATTGATTTCTCTTGCCGACGGTCTGGCCCACGCCAGGGAACACCGCTACGCCCTGGGCGCGTTCAACGTGCTCGACTCCCATTTTCTGCGCGCGCTGTTTGCCGCCGCGAAGCAGGAACGCTCGCCGTTTATCATCAACATCGCCGAAGTGCATTTTAAGTACGTGTCTCTGGAGTCGCTGGTGGAAGCGGTGAAATTCGAAGCTGCCCGCCACGATATTCCCGTGGTGCTGAACCTCGACCACGGACTGCATTTTGAGGCGGTGGTGCGCGCCCTGCGTTTAGGGTTCAGCTCGGTGATGTTCGACGGCTCCACGCTGAGCTATGAGGAAAATATCCGCCAGACCCGGGAAGTGGTGAAGATGTGCCACGCGGTGGGCGTCTCGGTAGAGGCGGAGCTGGGCGCGGTAGGCGGGGATGAAGGTGGCGCGCTGTACGGTCATGCGGATGAAGCCTTCTTTACCGACCCGCAACTGGCGCGCGAATTTGTTGATTCAACCGGCATCGATGCGCTGGCGGTTGCCATTGGCAACGCGCACGGCAAATACAAGGGCGAGCCGAAGCTTGATTTTCCGCGTCTGGACGCCATTCGCCAGCAGACGGGCCTGCCGCTGGTTTTACACGGCGGCTCTGGCATAAGCGACACTGATTTCCGCCGCGCCATTGAACTCGGTATTCATAAAATCAATTTCTATACCGGCATGTCGCAGGCCGCACTTGCCGCCGTTGAGCAACGCATGGCGAACCGCCAACCGCTTTACGATGAGTTTGCCGAGCTGCTGCTGGGCATTGAAGAGGCCATTACCGATACGGTTGCGGAACAGATGCGCATCTTCGGCAGTGCGGGGCAGGCCTAATGGAACGCAAAGGGATCGTCGCCGCAGGCAATATGCTGGTGGATCACGTCCACCAGATCGTACAGTGGCCGGAGCGCGGCTGGCTGGCAGAAATCACCCACAGCGAACGCTCAACCGGCGGTGCGCCGCTCAACGTTCTGCTGACGCTGGCAAAAATGCACGTCGGCCTGCCGTTACAGGCGGTGGGGCTGATTGGGGAAGACAGCGACGGAGACTATATTCTGGCGATGCTCGACCAGTATCACGTCAATCGCCAGCGCGTGCAGCGCACGACGTTCTCCCCAACGTCGATGTCGCAGGTGATGACCGACCCCAGCGGACAGCGCACCTTTTTCCACTCGCCGGGCGCCAACCGCCTGCTGGATCTTCCCGCCTTCGATCGTTTAGACGGATCGCTGAAGATCTTCCATCTCGGCTATCTGCTGCTGCTCGACAGCCTGGATATGCCGGACGAGGAATTTGGCACCCGCAGCGCGCGGTTACTGGCACAGATGCACGATCAGGGGTATGAAACCTCGCTCGATCTGGTGTCCCGCAAGGGCGACCCGCGCTATCAGCCGCTGGTGCTCCCTGCCCTGCGCCATCTTGATTATCTGGTGATTAACGAGCTGGAAGCCGGTGAGTTTAGCGGGCTTGAGATCCGCGACAGCCATGATGCGCTGAACATGGCCCATATCGCCGACGCTGCCGCACAGCTGCTGGCGGCAGGCGTGCGGCAGCGGGTGGTGATCCACTGTCCGGAAGGGGCATGGGGTGAAGCGCCGGGTGAAAAAGGGCAATGGGTTCCGTCGTGGAAGCTGACGCAGGACGAGATTATCGGCAGCGTCGGCGCGGGCGACGCGTTTTGCGCGGGCTTTTTATACGGCTGCCATGAATCCCTGCCGCTGACGGAGAGTATTTATCTGGCGCACGCCTGCGCGCGGGCCAGCCTGCTGGCGGCTAATGCAATTGACGGCGCGAAAACGCTGGCCGAGCTTCAGACGTTTATTCAGGAGAACGGTCAGGCGGCTTTCTCATGATGGGAAACGTCCGTGGCAAAAACATAGCCCAGACCGCGAATGGTTTTGATCAGCAGAGGCTGGTGCGGATTGACCTCAATTTTTCGCCGCAGCCGCATGATCAGCACGTCGATAGTGCGGTCAAAGACCTCGGCGCTTTCGCTGTGGGTCAGTTCAAGCAGCTGTTCACGGCTCAGTACCCGGCGGGCGTTTTGCGTTAATGCCAGCAGCAGGCCATATTCGCCCTGGGTTAACGGCACGGTATTACGCTGCGGATCGCTCAGCTCGCAGCGGGTGGTGTCCAGCGTCCAGCCGTTAAAAGCAATACCCTCAACGCGCGGCGCGGCAGGCTCCGCGGCCAGCGCGCCGGTACGACGCAGCACCGCCTTAACGCGGGCGACCACCACGCGCGGATTGAACGGTTTTCCGATGTAATCATCAGCGCCCATTTCCAGCCCAACGACCACATCTGATTCACTTCCCAGCCCCGTCAGCATCACCACCGGTAGCGACGGTCGCCGCTTTTGCATCTGCAGCAAAACCTGTAATCCGTTGATATCCGGCAGCATCATGTCCAGCAGAACCAGCGCAATGCCGGAGTCCTGCTGGACACGGTTCACCGCTTCCTGACCGGTGTGACACGTCAGCACGGTAAAGACGTGCTCGCTGAGCACATCCTGTAGCAGTTCGCAGACTGCGACATCATCATCAACCACCAGAATCGCCGGTTTCATCGCATGCTTCCGTCAGGGAATTATGTTAAGTCTGAACCATTCTGCCGCCGGCTCCAGCCGAATTGTTTTTTACGTGACGGAAATTCAATCCATGTCACATCCCCTGCCCTTTCGACACGTCAATTTTGACGATTGGCTGTTTTTCGTCAGGGTTTTGCCCCGCAAAGGGTCGTAAAGTCAGGAAATACCCATAGTAAAAACATGGCATAGAAGCTGCATATTGGGCAGGTAAGAACTGTTTAACTGGAGCAAAGTGATGAAAAAAGTCGTCACGGTTTGCCCTTATTGTGCCTCAGGTTGCAAGATCCACCTGGTGGTCGATAACGGCAAAATCGTCCGGGCGGAAGCGGCGCAGGGTAAAACCAATCAGGGCACGCTGTGCCTGAAAGGGTACTACGGCTGGGATTTTATTAACGATACCCAAATCCTCACCCCGCGCCTGAAAACCCCTATGATCCGCCGCGAGCGCGGCGGCAAGCTGGAAGCCGTCTCCTGGAATGAAGCGCTGGATTATGTTGCCACGCGCCTTAGCGCCATCAAGGCCAAGTATGGCCCGGATGCGATTCAGACCACCGGCTCCTCACGCGGAACCGGGAATGAAACCAACTATGTGATGCAAAAATTCGCGCGCGCCGTTATTGGTACCAATAACGTCGACTGCTGCGCTCGCGTCTGACACGGCCCATCGGTTGCAGGTCTGCACCAGTCGGTCGGTAACGGCGCAATGAGTAATGCCATCAATGAGATAGATAACACCGATCTGGTGTTCATCTTCGGCTATAACCCGGCGGATTCTCACCCTATCGTCGCGAATCACGTGATTCGCGCCAAACAGAACGGGGCGAAAATCATCGTCTGCGATCCGCGCAAAATTGAAACCGCGCGCATTGCCGATATGCACATCGCACTGAAAAACGGCTCGAACATCGCGCTGTTGAATGCGATGGGGCACGTCATTATTGAGGAGAACCTCTACGACCAGGCGTTTGTCGCAAGCCGTACGGAAGGGTTTGAAGAGTATCGCAAGATTGTCGAAGGCTATACGCCGGAGTCCGTAGAGGCGATAACCGGCGTCAGCGCACAGGAGATCCGCCAGGCGGCGCGGATGTACGCCGGAGCGAAAACCGCCGCCATTCTGTGGGGTATGGGCGTGACCCAGTTCTACCAGGGCGTGGAAACCGTGCGCTCGCTCACCAGCCTCGCCATGTTGACCGGCAATCTGGGTAAAGCGCATGTGGGCGTGAACCCGGTACGTGGTCAGAATAACGTGCAGGGCGCGTGCGACATGGGCGCGCTGCCGGACACCTATCCGGGCTACCAGTACGTCAAATTCCCGGAAAATCGCGAGAAATTCGCGAAGGCCTGGGGCGTGGAGAGCCTGCCTGAGCACACGGGGTATCGCATCAGCGAGCTGCCGCACCGCGCGGCGCACGGTGAAGTGCGTGCGGCCTACATCATGGGTGAAGATCCGCTCCAGACCGACGCCGAGTTGTCTGCGGTGCGTAAAGGGTTTGAGGATCTGGAGCTGGTGATTGTTCAGGATATCTTTATGACCAAAACCGCGGCGGCGGCGGATGTGATTTTACCGTCGACCTCCTGGGGAGAGCATGAAGGTGTCTATACGGCGGCAGACCGCGGCTTCCAGCGCTTCTTCAAGGCTGTCGAGCCGAAGTGGGATCTGAAAACGGACTGGCAGATCATCAGCGAAATCGCCACCCGCATGGGCTACCCGATGCACTACAACAACACCCAGGAGATCTGGGACGAGTTGCGGCATCTGTGCCCGGACTTTTATGGGGCAACCTATGAAAAAATGGGTGAGCTAGGCTACATCCAGTGGCCGTGCCGGGATGAGTCAGAGGCGGATCAGGGAACGTCGTACCTCTTTAAAGAAAAATTCGACACCCCGAACGGGCTGGCGCAATTCTTCACCTGCGACTGGGTCGCGCCGATCGATAAACTCACCGACGAGTATCCGATGGTGCTCTCCACCGTGCGTGAAGTGGGCCATTACTCCTGCCGTTCCATGACCGGCAACTGCGCCGCGCTGGCGGCGCTGGCGGATGAACCGGGCTACGCGCAGATCAACACCGCCGATGCCGAACGGCTCGGTATTGAAGATGAAGCGCTGGTGTGGGTGAACTCGCGTAAAGGCCGCATCATTACCCGCGCGCAGGTCAGCGACCGTCCGAACAAAGGCGCGGTCTATATGACCTACCAGTGGTGGATTGGCGCCTGTAACGAGCTGGTGACGGAGAACTTAAGCCCGATAACCAAAACGCCGGAGTATAAATACTGCGCCGTAAACGTGGAGCCCATAGCGGATCAGCGCGCAGCGGAACAGTACGTGATCGACGAATATAACAAGCTGAAAGCCCGCCTGCGTGAAAGCGCAATGGGATGAAGCTGTTAATTAATCGCTGACTAAATGGGGTGAGATATTCACCCCATTATTATTTCTGGCATCGCTATTAATAATATCAATATATTTCTCTGAAGACGTCTCGCAGAAAAATGTAATTTGCGCGAAAATTAATTACATCTTTGCATTTTAATTCAGAGGGATAAGATATGCGGCGGGTGCTTAAGACTTTCTGTCTTGAGCATTGTTGAGGGACAGAAAGTGGAAAGCCCCGGGAAATTTGCATTTACCCGAGGCTACCCCTCAACCCCCAACAGGTTGAGAGTAGCCTCTTATTCTTTTTTTCACAAGGAGTAAAAGGCATGACGCCATTAAAAACTGCGTTAGGCATCGTCTTTATTATTTGCCTGACGATAGTGATCTTTACCTTTATTACTCGCGGTAACTTATGTGAGTTTTCAATAAAGAGTGAACATCAGGAGGTGGCGGCTAAATTAGCCTGTAATGCAGGCTAACCTCTTCGGGCGGAACCCGTGTTCCGCCCGGCTTGTGGGATGCTGAGGTCTTAACGCACCCGTTTTTTTCTTCTGTCGCCGCGATTATACTGCGCGGCATGTACCCCGATGATAAGAATCCATGAAAGCCATTTTTCTGTTGTTATTATTTTTAACCGCCTTTGCCCGTGCCGATGAGATAGGCAGCCAGTATCGTAAACAGGCGGAAGCCGGTGATGCGCGCGCCCAGTATTATCTTGCCGATACGTACTTCAGCTCCGGCGACAGCAAGCAGGCCGCGCTGTGGGCCGAGAAAGCGGCGAAAGGCGGCAATGTCGACGCCATGGCGCTGCTGTCGCAAATCCTCTTTACGCAGGGCGACTACGCACAGGCCAAAGCTCTGGCCCAACAGGCAAACATTGCGGGCAGCAAACGCGGCGCGATCATGCTGGCACGGGTGCTGGTGAACACGCAAGCAGGCAAGACCGACTACCCGCAGGCCATTAAACTGCTGCAAACGGCGACCGAAGACATCGATAGCGACTCGGCGGTAGACGCGCAACAGCTGCTGGGGCTGATCTATGCCAACGGCGTTGAAGTCCCTCAGGATGACGTGCAGGCTGCGGCGTGGTTCAAGCGGAGTTCGGCTCTGTCCCGGACGGGCTATGCGGAGTACTGGGCAGGCATGCTGTTCAGGCAGGGTGAGAAAGGCTTTATCACACCGAATAAACAGAAAGCGCTTTACTGGTTAAACCTGAGCTGTACGGAAGGGTTTGATACCGGGTGTGAAGAGTTTGATGCGTTGAGCGGAGAGTAAATTATTGCCCGGTGGCGCTGCGCTTACCGGGCCTACGGTTATGTAGGCCGGGTAAGGCGAAGCCGCCACCCGGCATTTTTACATCATTGGTCAGCCGTTTTATCAAAACGACCCAGCACCTCGCGTTCATACGCCAGCGCTTTTTTACGGTCGAACTTGTGTTCCCACTTGGAGATTACCAGCACCGCCAGCGCATTACCCACCACGTTCAGCGCGGTACGCGCCATGTCGAGGATACGGTCCACACCGGCGATAAACGCCAGGCCTTCCAGCGGAATACCGACGCTGCCCAGCGTCGCCAGCAGCACCACGAAGGAGACGCCCGGCACGCCTGCGATACCCTTTGAGGTCACCATCAGGGTCAACACCAGCACGATTTCCTGCCACAGCGACAGGTCAATGCCGTACAGCTGAGCGATAAAGATTGCCGCAATACTCTGATACAGCGTTGAACCATCCAGGTTGAAGGAGTAACCGGTCGGTACAACGAAGCTGGTAATGGACGCCGGTGCACCGTAGGCCTCCATCTTCTCAATGATACGCGGCAGCACGCTCTCGGAGCTTGCCGTGGAGTACGCCAGAATCAGCTCATCTTTCAGAATGCGGATCAGGATCCAGATGCTCAGCCCGCACAGGCGCGCCACAATCCCCAGCACTACCAGCGCGAAGAACAGGATCGCGAAGTGCACCAGAATCACCAGCTTCGCCAACGGCCACAGGGAAGCAAAGCCGAAGTTCGCCACGGTTACGGCGATCAGCGCAAAAACACCCACCGGCGCATAGCGCATCACCATGTGGGTGACTTTGAACATGGTTTCAGAGATAGAGCGGAACACCGTTACCAGCGGTTCACGGTGCGTCGCGGGCAGGGAAGAAAGCCCCAGACCAAAGAGCACCGAGAAGAAGATGATCGGCAGCATCTCGCCCTTCGCCATTGACGCGATAATGTTGGTCGGCACCAGTGACAGAATTGTGCCCATCAGACCGTGCGAATGGCTCTGCACGTCGGCGGTGGTGCTTTGATATTTCGAAATATCCACCGTCGCCAGCTGCGACATATCAATCCCGGAACCTGGCTGGAACACGTTCGCCAGGGTGATACCAAGAATGATGGCAACCGTGGTGATCACTTCGAAATAGAGAATGGTTTTAACGCCGATGCGGCCTAACTGTTTCGCATCACCTACCCCGGCAATACCGACCACCAGCGTCGAGATCACAATCGGCACAACAATCATCTTGATCAGATGAATAAAGATATCGCCCGCTGGCGAGAGAAGGTTCGCAATCAGCCACTCGCGGCTGTCGCTATGGTAATGGAGGTAACTGCCCAGCAAGATGCCCAGCACAAGGGCCAGCAGGATCTGCCAGGCCAGGCTGACTTTCAAATTTTTCATAGAAACTGACTTCCTCAATGAAATCTCCGCACCAGCAAAACTGCATGAATATGGAGACATACTGAAAGGGTATGAATTGTGTTGCGTTGGTTTATGGGATTTTTTAACGCGCCGTATGAGTATCATTTGCACGGCATGCTGCGCAAGCCTTAAAGAACAAGGCATTTCACTGCAAAAAGCGTCATTGACGGTAATTAATAGCAATCCACATCAATAACCGATTGTTATGAAAAAACTTTTACAAACAAAAAAGTGAATAATTCTTCAGATGAATTATTTCCCTTCAAAGTTTCATTCGCTCAATTTTCATACTCTTCAGACATTGCGTGATCTGTCGCCCAAATACTAAACAAAGCTTGTAAAGCCCCTACTATTAACGTTTTTGCGACATATTATTAACATCTTACAAGGAGAAAAAAAGCCATGAGCCAAATACACAAACACGACATTCCCGCAAACATTGCGGACCGTTGCCTGATAAGCTCGGAGCAGTACCAGGAGAAATACCAGCAGTCCATTTCCAGCCCTGACGCATTCTGGGGTGAACAGGGCCACATCCTCGACTGGATCAAACCTTATCAGAAGGTAAAGAACACCTCTTTCGCGCCGGGCAACGTCTCCATTAAATGGTATGAAGACGGCACGCTGAACCTGGCGGCGAACTGCCTGGACCGCCATCTTGCCGAACGCGGCAACGAAACGGCCATTATCTGGGAAGGCGATGATGCCTCTCAGAGCAAACACATCTCATATAAAGAGCTTCATCGCGATGTCTGCCGCTTCGCCAACGTGCTGCTGGCCCAGGGCATTAAAAAAGGCGATGTGGTGGCGATCTATATGCCGATGGTGCCGGAAGCCGCGGTGGCTATGCTGGCCTGCGCGCGCATCGGCGCGATCCACTCCGTTATTTTTGGTGGCTTCTCGCCGGAGGCGGTTGCCGGACGTATCGTCGACTCGAACTCAAAGCTGGTGATCACCGCTGACGAGGGCGTGCGTGCCGGGCGCGGCATTCCGCTGAAGAAAAACGTCGATGAAGCGCTGAAAAACCCGAACGTGAAATCCATCCATAACGTCATTGTCTTCAAACGCACGGGCGGCAACATCGACTGGCACGAAGGCCGAGACCTGTGGTGGAGCGATCTGATTGAAAACGCGAGCGACCAGCATCAGCCGGAAGAGATGAACGCGGAAGATCCGCTGTTTATCCTTTATACATCCGGATCCACTGGTAAGCCGAAAGGCGTGCTGCATACCACCGGCGGCTATCTGGTTTACGCGGCCACCACCTTTAAATACGTTTTCGACTACCATCCGGGCGACATCTACTGGTGTACCGCCGACGTGGGCTGGGTCACCGGTCACAGCTACCTGCTGTACGGCCCGCTGGCCTGCGGCGCAACGACGCTGATGTTTGAAGGCGTACCTAACTGGCCAACGCCGGCGCGTATGTGCCAGGTGGTCGATAAGCATCAGGTCAACATTCTCTACACCGCGCCAACGGCGATCCGTGCGCTGATGGCGGAAGGCGATAAAGCCATCGAAGGGACCGACCGCTCTTCCCTGCGCATCCTCGGTTCCGTGGGCGAGCCGATCAACCCGGAAGCCTGGGAGTGGTACTGGAAAAAGATCGGCAACGAGAAGTGCCCGGTGATGGACACCTGGTGGCAGACCGAAACCGGCGGCTTCATGATCACCCCGATGCCGGGCGCCACGCAGTTGAAAGCCGGTTCGGCCACCCGTCCGTTCTTCGGCGTGCAGCCTGCGCTGGTGGACAACGAAGGCAATCCGCAGGAAGGGGCCACCGAAGGCAACCTGGTAATCGTCGATTCCTGGCCTGGCCAGGCGCGTACCCTGTTCGGCGACCATGAGCGCTTCGAACAGACCTACTTCTCGACCTTTAAAAACATGTACTTCAGCGGCGACGGCGCGCGCCGGGACGAAGACGGTTATTACTGGATCACCGGACGCGTGGACGATGTGTTGAATGTTTCCGGCCACCGTCTGGGCACGGCGGAGATTGAGTCTGCGCTGGTGTCGCATCCGAAGATTGCCGAAGCGGCAGTTGTCGGCATTCCTCACAACATCAAAGGCCAGGCGATCTACGCCTACGTCACCCTGAACCACGGCGAAGAGCCGTCGCCAGAGCTGTATACCGAGGTGCGCAACTGGGTGCGTAAAGAGATCGGCCCGCTGGCCACGCCGGACGTGCTGCACTGGACCGACTCACTGCCGAAAACCCGTTCCGGCAAGATTATGCGTCGTATTCTGCGCAAAATCGCAGCAGGCGACACCAGCAACCTCGGTGATACCTCAACGCTTGCCGATCCTGGCGTGGTGGACAAACTGCTCGAAGAGAAGCAGGCCATCGCAATGCCTTCCTAGTGTTTCTCCCTCTCCCCGTGGGAGAGGGCCGGGGTGAGGGCATCAGACCGCACCTTCCTTCCATCACCCTAACCCTCTCCCCATAGGGGAGAGGGGATAAAAACAAACCAACCTTACCTTTGGAGACTCTGTGATGAATAACGATATTTGTCAGCAGATAGAGAATAGTGCGCACTACAGGGAGCTCGTCGAAAAACGGCAACGGTTTGCCTTTATCCTTTCCATCATCATGCTGGTTATTTACGTCGGCTTTATTCTGCTGATCGCCTTTGCGCCGCAGTGGCTCGGTACGCCGCTGCACGCCGGAACCAGCGTTACGCGCGGCATCCCAATTGGCATTGGCGTTATCGTTATTTCGTTTGTGCTGACAGGTGTGTATGTCTGGCGTGCGAACGGTGAATTCGATCGTCTTAACAGAGAAGTTCTGCGCGAGGTAAAAGCATCATGAAGCGAGTCCTGACGGCGCTTGCCGCCACACTTCCCTTTGCTGCCCATGCGGCAGATGCCCTTACCGGCGAGGTCCAGCGCCAGCCAACCAACTGGCAGGCGATTATCATGTTCCTGATTTTCGTGGTGCTAACGCTTTACATCACCTACTGGGCGTCGAAACGCGTGCGCTCCCGTAACGATTACTACACCGCGGGCGGCAACATTACCGGCTTCCAGAACGGGCTGGCGATTGCGGGAGACTTTATGTCTGCCGCCTCGTTCCTCGGGATCTCCGCGCTGGTTTATACCTCGGGGTATGACGGCCTGATCTACTCCCTCGGCTTCCTCGTCGGCTGGCCGATCATTCTGTTCCTGATTGCCGAGCGCCTGCGTAACCTTGGCCGCTACACCTTTGCAGACGTAGCTTCATACCGCCTCAAACAAGGCCCCATCCGCATGCTCTCCGCCTGCGGTTCGCTGGTGGTGGTGGCGCTGTACCTGATTGCGCAGATGGTCGGTGCGGGCAAACTGATCGAGCTGCTGTTCGGTCTGAACTACCACGTCGCGGTGGTGCTGGTAGGCGTGCTGATGGTGATGTACGTCCTGTTCGGCGGCATGCTGGCCACCACCTGGGTACAGATCATCAAAGCGGTACTGCTGCTGTTCGGCGCCAGCTTTATGGCCTTTATGGTGATGAAACACGTCGGGTTCAGCTTCAATAATCTGTTTACCGAAGCCATGTCAGTGCACCCGAAAGGGGAAGCGATCATGAGCCCAGGCGGGTTGGTGAAAGATCCGATATCCGCGCTCTCGCTCGGTCTCGGCCTGATGTTCGGTACCGCTGGCCTGCCGCATATCCTGATGCGTTTCTTCACGGTGTCTGATGCACGTGAAGCGCGTAAAAGCGTGTTCTACGCCACCGGGTTTATGGGCTACTTCTACATACTGACCTTTATCATCGGCTTTGGCGCGATCATGCTGGTGGGGGCAAACCCGGCGTTTAAAGACGCGGCGGGCGCGCTTATCGGCGGTAACAACATGGCGGCGGTGCATCTGGCCGACGCGGTAGGCGGTAACCTGTTCCTCGGCTTTATCTCTGCCGTGGCCTTCGCCACCATCCTCGCGGTGGTTGCCGGGCTGACGTTGGCTGGTGCGTCTGCGGTATCGCACGATCTCTACGCCAACGTTTTCCGCAAAGGCGCAAGCGAGCGCGATGAGCTGAAAGTCTCCAAAATCACCGTACTGGTGCTGGGCGTCGTCGCCATCCTGCTGGGGATTTTGTTCGAGAAGCAGAACATCGCCTTTATGGTGGGGCTGGCCTTCTCGATTGCGGCAAGCTGTAACTTCCCGATCATTCTGCTCTCCATGTACTGGTCAAAACTGACCACCCGTGGGGCGATGATTGGCGGCTGGCTGGGGCTGCTGACGGCGGTGATTCTGATGATCCTCGGCCCGACCATCTGGGTGCAGATCCTCGGTCACGAAAGCGCTATCTTCCCGTATGAATACCCGGCGCTGTTCTCCATTGCCGTGGCGTTTATTGGGATCTGGTTCTTCTCAGCGACCGACAACTCGCCGGAGGGTAACCTGGAGCGTGAGAAATTCCGCGCCCAGTTTATCCGCTCGCAAACCGGCCTGGGTGTTGAGCAGGGCCGCGCGCACTAAACCTTTTCTCCCCGGTCGCTCTGGCCGGGGAACTTAAAACATCACCCACGCCACCAGCGGCGCGATTAATACCATTGTCACGCCCGAGAGCATCATCACCAGGCTTGCAACAACGCCTTCCTGCTGTCCCAGCTCATACGAACGTGCCGTCCCCGCCCCGTGCGACGCCGCGCCAAACCCCGCCCCTTTCGCCATCCCTTCGCGAATGGAAAGGCGCAGAAACAGCACATCCCCCACTGCCATGCCGAACACGCCGGTCACCACCACAAACAGCGCCACCAGATCCGGCTGTCCGCCGAGCGGTTTAGCCGCCGCCAGCGCGAACGGTGTGGTCACCGAGCGTACCGCCAGGCTGCGCTGGATTTCATCAGACAGGGTAAACAGCCGCGCCAGCCAGACCGAGCTGCACACCGCCACTACCGTCGCGGTGACGACTCCCGCGCTGAGCGACATCCAGTGGCGTTTAATAATTGCCAGGTTGTCATACACCGGCACCGCAAAGGCGATAGTCGCCGGGCCGAGCAGCCACAGCAGCCAGTGGGATTCACCAATGTAGTTCTGCCAGGAGATATGGCCGAAGACCAGCATCAGCACCAGCAGGATCGGCGTAAAGACCAGCGGCATCAGCGGCAGCGTGCGAAAGCGGCGATACAGGCGCTTGTTGGCAAAGTAAATGACGACTGTCGCAATCAGGCATAGCACGCTTATCTGAAAGTTAGTCATGCTTCTGCCTGCTGATTTCAAAGCGATACACTTTATCCACCACCCAGGCGGTGGCGCCCAGCACCATCAGCGTGCTCAGGGCGATAACCGCAAAGATGCGCCAGCCGTCGACCATCAGCAGTTGCGCATAATTCACCACCGCCACCACGGCCGGAACGAAGAACAGCAGCATCTCCGCCAGCAGCCAGCGCGCACCGGCCCGCACCCAGCTAAGGGGTAACGCGCGACAGAGGATCAACGTCAGCATCAGCACCATTCCCACCAGGTTGGCGGGTAAAGGCAGGTTCAGCCAGTCGACAAGATATTCAGCAAAAACAAACAGTCCCGCGTAGAGCAGTACCTGAACCGGTACCTGGAGTCGTTGAACAACGGCAGGCGTAACACGGCTTAACGCCACGGCCATGGGGGTTTTCCTCAGAAATGAGACGAGGCGCCAGTATAGTGAGCGTACGGTATCGACTGAAATGAATTAAAATCATCGAAGGTATAGTTTCGAGGAATAATCATGGACATAAGAACGCTGCGCTATTTTGTCGAGGTGGTTCGCCAGCAAAGTTTTACCCGCGCAGCGGAGAAGTTATTCGTAACCCAGCCTACCATCAGTAAGATGCTGAAAAACCTCGAAGATGAGCTGAACTGTACCCTGCTGATCCGCGACGGGCGCAAGCTGCTGCTGACCGATACCGGTCGCGTAGTGTTCGAGCGCGGGCTGGCAATTCTGGCGGAGTTCCGCCAGCTGGAGGCCGAGCTTGGGGACATCAACCACCTGACAAAAGGGCTGCTGCGGCTCGGCATTCCGCCGATGGTCGGCATGATGATGGCCGGGCCGATTAGCCTGTTTCGCCAGCGCTATCCCGGCGTTGAGCTAAAAATCTCTGAGTTTGGCGGCCTGACCGTGCAGCAGGCGGTGATGAACGGTGAACTGGACGTGGCCATGACGGCCCTTCCCGTGGAAGAAGAGAGCGGGCTGGCAACGCTGCCGCTGTTCAGCCACCCGCTGTGCGTGCTGGTGCCGCGCTCCGGCGACTGGCTGAAGATTGAATCAGTAAAACCCGAGCTGCTCGGCGAACACCCGCTGCTGATTTACAACGAAGATTTCGCCTTAAGCCGCCAGCTGATGGCGCTGTTTAACCAGCACAACGTAAAGCCGCGCATTGCGGTGCGCAGCGGCCAGTGGGATTTTCTGGCGGCGATGGTACAGGCGGGCGTGGGGATAGCCATTCTGCCGCAGCCGATCTGCGAGCGGCTGGATAAAAACACGCTGCGCTGGATCCCGCTGGAGAGCGATCTGCACTGGCAGTTAGGGATGATCTGGCGTGAAGGGGTGTATCTGTCGCACAGCGCACAGGCGTGGTTGCAATGCTGTGAGGGGTTTTGGGTACCCTCACCCTAACCCTCTCCCTGTGGGCTGAGGGATCCCCAGTAATTTTTTTATGCAGAAGCAATAAAGTTGCTTTCTAAATGACTGAGGGCTGTCAGCGATGCCCTGGTCCGGCTGTAAATCGCTGAGGCGTTTGCCTTCCGGCCGGGGCGAGGCGCAGGGATGCGCCGAGAGGGCGGCTTTACAGGGACGTTGCCTCCGCCCGTACCCGATAAGCCGGAAGGAATAAGCCGAGGGCACCGCGAAGCGGCGATTTACCGCCGGGAGCCCGGGTCGCCAGGGTGGTGGCGACTGAGCCACCCTGGCACGTTCACCGGTCATGTCGTTACAGAGTAGCAAGGAACATAAAGTGAACGGAATGACCACCACCGCCGTATGTTCCCCTCACCCTAACCCTCTCCCCGGAGGGGCGAGGGGATTGCTCAGTGCTCGCATTAATTTGTGGGGAACCCTCAGCCCATAGGGAGAGGGAACCGATCGAGCACGTAGGCCCGGTAAGCGCAGCGCCACCGGGCAATTACAGCGCTACTGATTCTCTATCAACAACGCTTCCAGCAGATCCAGATCGTGCAGCAGCTTTTGCAGCGTCTCGTTGCTGATCTGCCGCGTCGCGCGCAGGTGATACAGCTCGGCACGCTCGGAGCGCAGCGCCGCCAGGCGGAAACGGCGCTCGAGGTTCTCTTCCTGCAACGAACTTTCCACGTCGTTACGTCCGTCAGCACGGCGACGCAAATTACCGATCACGCGTGAACTGACTTCCTTCAGCAGCTGGTTATCAATGTTCTCTTCGGCATCGGCGGCCAGACGCTCCTCCATCTTCTCGATGGCGACAATCGCTACTTCCGCCGTCGCCGCACGGGCAATCCGCTCTTCCTTATGCTGCTGCGAGGTGTCACCCGCATCAATATGCTGCAGCAGAATCGGCAGCATAATTACGCCGACAAACAGGGAGAAGAGGATCACGCCCGCCGCCAGGAACACCAGCTCGTAGCGCGCCGGGAAGACGTCGCCCGTCGGCAGAAGCAGAGGAATGGAGAGCACACCAGCAAGGGTGATCGCCCCGCGAACGCCCGCGAAAGAGGCAATCAGCAGCTCGCGCGTGGTCCAGGAGCCGAACTCCATCGGCTTTTTGGTCAGGAAGCGAACGCTGAACTTCTTCATCGTCCACAGCCAGCCGAAACGCACCAGCATCAGCGAAAGGTAGATGAGTACGATATCGGTAAACAGCATCCAGACTTCAACGTTTGGATCCGCTTCGGCCGCGATCAGCGAAGATTCCATAATGCCCGGCAGTTGCAGGCCCAACAGCAGGAACACCATGCCGTTAAAGACAAACTCGAGCATCGCCCAGGTACTGTTCGCGCGCAGACGCATCGCCAGCGGCGCCCGGCGCATCACGCCGGAACGGGTGATGGTCATCCCCGCGGCTACCGCCGCCAGAATGCCCGACACGCCGATATGTTCGGCAATCAGGTAAGAGGCGAACGGCAGCAGGAACAGCAGGACGATCTGCGTCGCCGGTTCATCGCCGCCCCAGCGGCTGAGGAAGCGCAGCGAACGACCGTACAGCCAGCTTACAACAAAGCCTGCGAGGATACCGCCAATCGCCACCTTGAAGAATTCGAGGGTTGCACCGCCGACGGTAAAGACCATGGTGCCCATGGCTACCGCCACGGCAAACTTCAGGGCGACCAGGCCGGAAGCGTCGTTCATCAGCGCCTCGCCCTGCAAAATGCCCATGATTTTCTTAGGAATGCGCCCTTCGCCCACAATGCCGGACAGCGCCACGGCGTCGGTCGGCGACAGCACGGCAGCCAGCGCAAAGGCGGGTATAAGCGGGATCCCCGGTACGGCCCAGTAGATCAGGAAACCAATCCCGACCACGGTAACGACCACCAGCGCCAGCGCCAGACCGAAGATCTCTCGCCCGTGCTCAAGAAATTCGCGCGTCGGCGTTTTCCAGCCATCGGCAAACAGCAGCGGCGGGATAAACAGCACGAGGAACAGTTCCGGATCGAACTCCACGTGCAGACCGAACGTCGGCCACGCCAGCAGCGCGCCGATAGCTATTTGCATTAAAGGCAGGGGGACCTGGAAGGGCAGTACGCGTGTAACCACCCCGGATAATGAGACCACAAGGGTCATGATGAGTATTGTGAAGAAAATTTCCATGCGTTCCCTGTTTGCTGTGTTTCTTTTCAAGCCAAAACTGAGGCGTCGTGCCTCTTATTCTATCCTCTCCAGAGTAACGTAAAAGACAACGGGATGAGTCCTGAAAATAAAAACGGGCGGCCTGAGCCACCCGTTTTCGCATCAATGGATAACTTAAATTGCCCAGCCGCCCGCGTAGAACGCCACCAGCGCAACGGCGATGACAACGGTACCGATGTTCAGCTTGCGCCACTCACCGGAGACCAGACGCCCAATCACCAGCGAGGCGAAACCGATCATAATGCCGGTCACGATGTTACAGGTCAGCACGATAAAGACCGCGGTGATCAGACCGGACATGGCATCAACAAAGTCAGCAAAGTCGATTTTCGCCACATTGCTCAGCATCAGCAGGCCGACGTACATCAGCGCAGGTGCGGTCGCGTAAGCTGGCACCAGATAAGAGAGCGGAGAGAGGAACAGGATCAGCAGGAACAGTACGCCAACGGTAATAGCCGTCAGGCCGGTTTTGCCGCCTGCCGCCGTACCCGCTGCGGACTCAATGTACACTGCCGCTGGCGCTGCACCCACCAGGCCAGAGAAAACGCTGCTCAGGGAGTCGGTGGTCAGCGCTTTGCCGCCGTCAATGATCTGGCCGTCTTTGTCCAGCAGGTTAGCCTGCCCCGCCACCGCGCGGATGGTCCCGGTGGCGTCAAACACCGCGGTCATTACCAGCGCCAGCACGCTTGGCAGGATCACCGGGTTCAGCGCGCCCACAATATCCAGGCTGCCAATCAGGGAGTTACCGTTGTCATCGCTCAGCGACGGCATGGCGAAAATCCCGGAGAAATGAACGGACGGGTCGAAGATCAGACCGACGATGGACACGCCGATAATGGTCAGCAGAATGCCGCCCGGCACTTTCAATTTTTCCAGGCCAATGATCACCGCCAGCCCCACCAGCGACATAATTACCGGGAAGCTCGCGAAGTTACCCAGCGCAACCGGCAGGCCGTCCAGCGGGTTCTTGATGACCAGACCCACGCCGTTGGCGGCGATCAGCAGCAGGAACAGGCCGATGCCGATACCGGTGCCGTGCGCCACGCCCTGCGGCAGGTTGCGCAAAATCCAGCTACGGATGCCGGTAGCAGAGATCACGGTGAACAGTACACCCATCAGGAACACCGCGCCGAGCGCTACCGGGACGCTGATATGCTGGCCCAGCACCAGGCTGAAGGCGGTAAACGCGGTCAGGGAGATGGCGCACCCGATCGCCAGCGGCAGGTTCGCCCACAGGCCCATCACAATCGAACCCACACCCGCAACCAGGCAGGTGGCAACGAAGACCGCCGCTGGCGGGAAGCCCGCTTTGCCGAGCATGCCCGGCACCACGATGACGGAGTACACCATCGCCAGAAACGTCGTCAGACCGGCAACAACTTCCTGGCGCACGGTGCTGCCGCGAGCAGAAATTTTAAACATGGCGTCAAGTGAACCGCCGGTACGCGCAGATGGCGTAGACATAGAAAACATCCCCTGAAAATTTTTATTGAAAGTCCGTAAGCGTGGTGGAGACTCCACTGCCAGCGAAACGTCAAATCCTTGTGCTGCGTTTGCGACGAAAGGGGCGTCACAAAAAAAGCAAACGTTTAGCTCCGCGCTTACAAAACGGGTGGTCAAATGTAGGCAAACGATTATCTAGCCTAATACCCGCCCTTTTCAACTGAACTTTCTCGTTTTTCGCTAAAATTGCCTCATGACGATGAAGAATTAAGCAGAGGATGCGCAAACGTTATCGTCCATGCGCAATTTCGTTACATTTCATCCCCCGCCGGGTATCGTCAGCGGGCCGCCTTTCGCAAGCGTTGTCTGCCAGCCCGGACGTGCCTCCACTCTCTGTTTCCACGCCGCTATGTGGTCGAGATTGTCGATGCCGCCTCTCGCCAGCAGGGCGAAGAGGGGAAAACTCATCTGGATGTCCGCCATGGTCAGCGTGTCGCCGGCAAACCAGCTGTTTTCGGCAAGATGATCGTTAATAAAGCGCGCATGCGTTTCCAGCTGGCGGTTGAGATACGCTTTTTGCACCCCCTGCCCCAGCGCCTTACCCAGCGTGCGCAGGCCAAACGGGACGGGGGGTTTGCCGAGGCTGTTAAATACCAGCTTCATTAACAGCAGCGGCATCAAAGATCCTTCGGCGTAATGCAGCCAGAAGCGATACTGCACTTTATGAGCGGGATCTAACGGTTTGAATCGTGACGCCGAATCGTACGTTTCCTGAAGATATTCCAGAATCGCGCCTGATTCAGCCAGAACCAGTCCGTTATCTTCCAGTACCGGGGATTTTCCCAGCGGATGCACTTTTTTGAGCGCGTCTGGTGCGAGCATGGTTTTTTCGCGCTGGTAGCGCACAATCTCATATGTCAGACCCAGCTCTTCCAGCGCCCAGAGGACGCGATGGGAACGAGACTGGTTAAGGTGGTGGACCGTTAGCATGATGTTCTCCGGTGATTCATACTTTTTAACTATAGAAAACTGAACAACTTCACGAAAAAAATTCGGCTAAAATCTCATCATCTCCGGTGGCAAAAACGGCGGCCGGGCATAGAATTAAAGTGTCAGTACAAACCGGAACCTCCTCCATAAGCTCGACACGAGGAGTACTGATGTCGGGGGAAACCCTCCCGTGAGCCAGCGGGATAGAGAGAAAGACAAAGACCGGAAAAAACTAAAGCGCCCTTAGTGGCGCTTTAGTTCTTTATGCTTGTTGCCGGGTGGCGGCTGCGCCTTACCCGGCCTACAAAACCGAGAGCGTAGGCCGGGTAAGCGAAGCACCCGGCAAACACCTTTCAATCCTCCTCCAGCAACCGCGCCCCTGTTCCCTGCTCGCCCAGCCTGTCACCCGGGTTACGCAGCGGACAATCACTACGTGATAAACACCCGCAACCAATACAGCCATCCAGTTCATCGCGCAGGGCCACCAGCGTGTGAATACGACGATCCAGTTCTTCTCGCCACTGGGACGACAGCTGCTTCCACTCTTTCGCGCTCAGCGAGTGTCCTTCCGGCAATACGCCGAACGCGTCGCCGATGGTAGCCAGGGGGATGCCGATACGTTGCGCAATTTTGATAATCGCCACGTAGCGGAGCACATCGCGGGTATAGCGCCGCTGGTTTCCGGCGTTACGGATACTTTTTATTAACCCTTTGCTTTCATAGAAGTGGAGCGCCGACACCGCCACGCCGCTTCGTTTCGCCACTTCACCGGGGGTTAACAGCGCTTTGATGCGCGGTAATCTCTTTTCCATAAAACCTCTTTACCTCAAGTTAACTTGAGGAATTATACTCCCCCGCAGAGAAAACGACGAATCAACCAGGACAGATGTCTCCACAGAGGGGTAACCTTATGTCGCATCAGCAAATTATTCAGACGCTTATTGAATGGATTGATGAACATATCGACCAGCCGTTGAACATTGATGTGGTCGCTAAGAAGTCGGGCTATTCGAAATGGTATTTACAGAGAATGTTCCGCACCGTAATGCATCAAACGCTGGGTGACTACATTCGCCAGCGCAGGCTCCTGCTGGCGGCGCAGGCGTTACGCTCAACGCAGCGGCCCATTTTTGATATCGCAATGGATCTGGGCTATGTGTCGCAGCAGACCTTTTCCCGCGTCTTCCGCCGCGAGTTTGACCGTACGCCGAGCGACTACCGCCATCAGCTCAATTAATGCGTGTTAACGCAAGGGTTGCTGCTGCCAGGCCATAAATGCCTGGGGCGGCATCGCTTTCGCGAAGTGCCATCCCTGACAATACTGCACGCCACGTTTCAGCAGCCAGCTCACCTGCTCCCCCGTCTCGACCCCTTCCGCAATGGTTTTCAGCCGCAGGCTTTGCGCCATCTCAATGATGTGCTCGGCAATCAGGTGGCTGGTGCTGTTGGTGGTTAAGGTATCGATAAAAGATTTGTCGATTTTCAGGATATCGACGTTCAGCGAATAGAGGTTATGCAGGTTAGAGTAGCCGGTTCCGAAATCATCAATCGCCACTTCATACCCCGCCTGGCGAAACGCCTGAATGACCGGCGTGGTTTTCGGCACGTCAATAAACCCCCGCTCCGTCACCTCAATTTTGATTTGCTGCGCGCGAACCGAGTAAAAGCGGGCTTTGTCGGAGATCAGGGCGATAAGACGCGAAGAGTGAAAATCTGACGCCGACAGGTTAATCGAGACATACAGATCGGGGTGAGCGGCAAGAAAATGGCCCAGATCGGTGAACACCTCCTCCACGACGTAATCCGTAATGCGCTCAATCATCCCCTCTTTTTCGGCCAGGGGAATAAATTCCGCCGGGCTCATAACCTGACCGTTGAATCCTGGCCAGCGCAACAACGCCTCTGCTCCCACGCACTGGTTATTTTTTATATCAATAATGGGCTGATAATGGACGCACAGCTGGCGTTTATTCAGCGCCCGGTGCAGAAGTCGGCCAGGCGAATTGAATTCACGGTGTGTTCGCGACCACACCAGCAAAATAATAATGCTGCAAATCATCCCCAGCGGTAGCGTCAGAGTAGCCTGATGATAAAGCGTTTTATAAAAACGGGCATTGGAGGTTGAAACGATGGCCGCAATGGGCCTCTGCTCTGATTTTACGATCGTATAAAAACGGTCATCTTTCTGAAAAGTCGTTTCCTGATGTCGGAGCATCGAATGCAATAAAGACATATTGGCTTTCTGACTCACAGAAAAGAATGCATTGCTGACGGTGTCATACACTCCCCACGACAGGGAACGATCGTCTGACATCACCTCACTGTACGAAAGCGGGTTGATCACTGCGACATAATTTCCGCGCTGCATATATATCATTTTATAACCATTAAAAAATGGCGTATCGCGAAAATAATAGATAGCAACGTCGGGTTTACGTGTGTAATTGGCAGCGGGGATGATGTAAGGATGATCCGGCGTAAAAAGGGTCGAGCAGAGAAAGTCCTGGCCTTCAGCATAAATTAAATCGGCAACAAAAAGGCGACCGCGGGAAACGTTCAACATATATTGACGATGCTCCGGCGTACACACTTTACCCTGATATTTTTCTGCGTCTTCCCGGGCCATATCAACCTGTTGAATAACCCGTTCAGTTTTGTTTAAAGCAAGTTCAGCAAACGTGCGCAGCTGAGCGCTGATTTCCGACACGGCTCTAAGCTGGGCAAACCATAGCGCAAGCATCACCGGCAGCATAACTACCATGATAATCCCGACCGCTTTGAGCATTTTGCGCCGCGCGCTACGATTCATTTCCCGCTCTGTATCCCTGCATGTTGTACGCCTGTAGCAATGAAGACCGGCTGCTTTGATAAACAGGTGATTACGTTGCATGAATCATGGGAAGTTAGCAACTGACTTTTGGTATTAAAAATCCTAAAATTCGTGATGCCGATAATATTTTCCCGTAAGCCAAACTAAAAGTATTCATTTCGTTTCTGATAAGGATAATAATTACCCGCGACAGGTGTGGAAAATTTGTTGGCTGAAATAGCCTGCTCTTTGTTCTTATGCTGATTTATAAATAATCAGACGCCAGAACCGTTTTTCCTCTTCCCGTACGCTTGGCGTCATATAATGCCTTATCAGCACGCATCAGTATGGCAGAAGTATCCCGTTGCCCCTGACAGACTTCAACCACCCCGGCGCTGAAAGAGAGTACCAGCGTTTTATCGCCCACACGCAGCGGTTTTGAGATCAGCGCGGCACGCAGCCGGGAAGAGAGCAACGTAGCGGCCATACCATCCGTACGCGCCAGCAGAAGAACAAACTCTTCGCCCCCTACCCGTCCCAGTGCCGACCCGGCCGGGCTCACTTCGCGAATACGGTCGCAAAAGTGAATCAATGCCGCATCGCCAACCTGATGTCCCCACCGATCGTTGATCTGCTTGAAATAATCGAGATCGAACATCAGGAGACAGAAATGGCTACTGACATCCTGCGGCGAACTGGCTGCCAGCGCCATTTTGAGCCGCTGTAAAATTGTCGAGCGATTCAGACAGCCCGTCAGATCGTCCGTGGTGGCTTTGACGGTCAGCTGCTGTTCTGCTTTTTTACGTTCGGTGATATCCAGGCCAATATTGAGAATGGAGTTATCCGGTAAAAGGATGTTTGACCAGAGGATGGTTAACGGCGTCCCGTCTTTACGCACCGGGTGCCATTCGTACATATCCTTAAGTGGTGCGAAACGAACCGACTCCTGCACGCGCCGTCGCTCCTCGGGATCCGGGTAAAACAGGGCCAGCGGATCGGGGTGCTCGCCGATTTCAGTCATACTCCAGCCAAAGACTTTTTCGCATTCGGCGTTCCACAATACACACCGGTTATGCCTGTCAAAGGCGTTCATCAATACCGGAGCACGTTCAAATAAAGTTTTATATTGCGTGACGACGCGCTGCATCTCTTGCGCTGTTTTTTCCCGCACGATGATGTCATCAAAATAATCTTTTAGCTTCTCGACCAATACCACCACGATATTTTTCAATATCGGTAACGAGGTCAGTTTTTCATTAAAAGCCAAAAAGAAATAACCACTGCACTGTCTGCCATGCGCTGAGAGTTTACACAGCACGCCGCTTTGCAGCCGCGCATAGCCCGGGTGCTGAGGGGAAAATACCGCCCGACCAATATGCTCTTTCCAGTAGATAACGCGCCAGGCGCGGTGATGCCGTTGCAACAGGGTGCTGGCAAGAAAATCCGCCACGTTGAAGGCGTGACACGTCACGTCGCCGACACAAACCACGCGCGGCCCGTCTGCGGATTCGACACTGACCCACGAGAGATTTGCCCCCAGTGCGCTGTTGATGATTTCCAGCATTTCAACCGGCGAACACTGCGCGTTGAGTTGTGGCATCAGCTTCGCCAGGGCGTGCAGAGCCTGCATGCTGTCGTTAATAATCTCGCGTCTTTTTTCTTTCATTATCTTTTCGCAGGTCATTAATCGAGAGAGCAACCGCAATAACTCATATCTGAATAAAAGAATAAGACCACGAAATCAAAGAGTATGCTGAGTGTTAAAAAAGAATAAAAATCCAAATAATTCAATGTGATGAATTATTTTTGCGGGTACATTTATTGTTCCACACAAGCATAATCCATAGACATACTGCTGTAAACGCTATACAGCCGAGGGTGTTTTGCAAAGGTTTTGCTATCTGAATGAATTAAAAATAAAAATTCCGGCTAAGCGCCGATCTGAGCGAGTACGATATATTTTCCCCGGTTAAAAACCCACTTTTACCTCATAGGATACTGGCGAATAAAACAGCAAATGTGATATAGTTCACACATCTTATGTAACGAGAAACATTGTTTCATTCCAGTTCGTCTGTTTTGTCGAGGATGGGTTTTATGGCAACCATTACCACCAGCATGGTGCTCCTGCGCTGGCCGTTGTTGAGCGCGGTTTTGATGTTCCTGGCCAGCACGTTAAACATTCAGTTCCGAAAGTCCGACTACGCAGGTCTTGCTGTGATTAGCACCCTGTTAGGGTTGGGTGCCGCATGCTGGTTCGCGACAGGTTTGCTCGGCATTACGCTGGTGGATATGGCCGCCGTCTGGGAAAACATTAAAGTGGTGATGGTTGAAGCCATGAGCCACACTCCGCCAGACTGGCCGATGGTGATTACCTGATAGCCTGTTATAAAAAAACCCAGACATTGTCTGGGTTTTTTGTGTTTCACGCGTCTGGATATCAGAACGGGATATCGTCGTCGAAGTCCATTGGCGGTTCGTTAGACGGTGCCGGAGCAGACTGCTGCTGCGGACGAGACTGCGCGCCGCCGCTAAACTGATTGCCGCCCTGAGGCTGCTGAGGCTGACCCCAACCGCCCTGCTGCTGGCCGCCACCTGCCGGTGCGCCACCGCCCTGACGACCACCCAGCATCTGCATGGTGCCGCCTACGTTGACCACCACTTCCGTGGTGTATTTTTCCTGACCGGATTGATCGGTCCATTTGCGGGTACGCAGCTGGCCTTCGATATAGACCTGAGAACCCTTACGCAGATACTCACCGGCCACTTCAGCCAGTTTGCCAAACAGCACAACGCGGTGCCATTCGGTCTGCTCTTTCATTTCACCGGTCGCTTTATCACGCCAGGATTCGGAAGTAGCCAGCGTAATGTTGGCAACTGCGCCACCACTCGGCATGTAGCGTACTTCCGGGTCCTGGCCCAGATTACCGACGAGAATCACCTTGTTTACGCCTCTGCTGGCCATGTTCGTGTCTCCTGAATACGTTTCTTAATAGTGTAAACGCGCGAGTGTACCATTTCCATGCGACACTTTGATAGTTGCGTAGCATGTTCCAGAGTTCTCTCGCGGACTCGACATTGTTACACAGTGAATCAGAAAATGCATTCCAATACTGTATATTCAAACAGGTCATTTTGTGTCATAATTAGCCGTTTCTGACAGCCGTTTGTCCTTCAAACAAATCAGGCAATCCGTGTTCCAACCGGGAAAGGTGAATGGATAAGATCGAAGTTCGGGGCGCCCGCACCCACAATCTCAAGAATATCAACCTCATAATCCCTCGCGACAAACTCATCGTCGTGACCGGGCTTTCGGGGTCTGGCAAATCCTCACTGGCTTTCGACACTTTGTATGCCGAAGGACAGCGTCGTTACGTTGAATCGCTCTCGGCGTACGCGCGTCAGTTCCTGTCGCTGATGGAAAAACCGGATGTCGACCACATTGAAGGGTTGTCTCCTGCTATCTCCATTGAGCAGAAATCCACATCGCATAACCCGCGTTCTACGGTCGGTACCATTACCGAAATCCATGACTACCTGCGTCTACTGTATGCGCGCGTGGGCGAGCCGCGTTGTCCGGATCATGACGTTCCGCTGGCGGCCCAGACCGTCAGCCAGATGGTGGATAACGTGCTGTCTCAGCCGGAAGGCAAACGCCTGATGCTGCTGGCGCCAATCATTAAAGAGCGTAAGGGTGAACACACCAAAACGCTGGAAAACCTGGCAAGCCAGGGCTATATCCGCGCCCGTATCGATGGCGAAGTGTGTGACCTGTCCGATCCGCCAAAGCTGGAGCTGCAAAAGAAACACACCATCGAAGTGGTGATTGACCGCTTTAAGGTACGTGAAGATCTGGCGACGCGTCTGGCGGAATCCTTTGAAACGGCGCTGGAACTGTCGGGCGGCACGGCGGTGGTGTCAGACATGGACGATGCGAAAGCGGAAGAGCTGCTCTTCTCCGCTAACTTCGCCTGCCCGATTTGCGGCTACAGCATGCGCGAGCTGGAACCGCGCCTGTTCTCGTTCAACAACCCAGCGGGCGCGTGCCCGACCTGTGACGGCCTCGGCGTTCAGCAATATTTCGACCCGGACCGCGTGATCCAGAACCCGGAGCTGTCGCTGGCGGGTGGCGCCATTCGCGGCTGGGATAAGCGTAATTTTTACTACTTCCAGATGCTGAAATCGCTGGCAGAGCACTATAAGTTCGACGTTGAAGCCCCGTGGGCCAGCCTGAGCGCGAACGTACATAAAGTGATCCTGTTCGGTTCCGGCAAAGAGAACATCGAGTTCAAGTACATGAACGATCGCGGTGACACTTCCGTGCGTCGCCACCCGTTCGAAGGGGTGCTGCACAACATGGAGCGCCGCTACAAAGAGACCGAATCCAGCGCGGTGCGCGAGGAGCTGGCGAAGTTCATCAGCAACCGCTCCTGCGCCACCTGCGAGGGTACACGTCTGCGTCGCGAAGCGCGTCACGTGTTTGTTGAAAACACGGCGCTGCCGACCATCTCAGACATGAGCATCGGTCACGCAATGGACTTCTTCAACAACCTGAAGCTCTCCGGCCAGCGCGCGAAAATCGCCGAAAAAGTGCTGAAAGAGATCGGCGATCGCCTCAAGTTCCTCGTGAACGTCGGCCTGAACTACCTGACGCTTTCCCGATCGGCTGAAACGCTCTCCGGCGGTGAAGCCCAGCGTATCCGTCTGGCGAGCCAGATTGGTGCGGGCTTAGTCGGCGTGATGTACGTGCTGGATGAGCCGTCTATCGGCCTGCACCAGCGCGACAACGAACGCCTGCTCGGCACGCTGGTTCACCTGCGTAACCTTGGCAACACGGTGATTGTGGTTGAGCACGACGAAGACGCCATTCGCGCCGCAGACCACGTGATCGACATCGGCCCGGGCGCTGGCGTGCACGGCGGACAGGTGGTGGCAGAAGGGACGCTGAAAGACATTATGGCGGTGCCCGAGTCGCTGACCGGCCAGTACATGAGCGGCAAGCGCAAAATTGAAGTGCCAAAACAGCGCGTGGCGGCGAACCCGGAAAAAGTGCTGAAGCTAACCGGGGCGCGCGGCAACAACCTGAAAGACGTGACCCTGACGCTGCCTGTCGGGCTGTTTACCTGCATCACCGGCGTGTCCGGTTCCGGTAAATCGACGCTGATCAACGATACGCTGTTCCCGATTGCGCAGACGGCGCTGAACGGCGCGACGCTGGCCGAGCCTGCACCGTACCGCGACATTCAGGGGCTGGAGCATTTCGACAAGGTTATCGATATCGATCAGAGCCCGATTGGCCGCACCCCGCGCTCCAACCCGGCGACCTATACTGGCGTCTTTACGCCCGTCCGTGAACTCTTCGCGGGTGTACCGGAAGCGCGTTCGCGCGGCTACACGCCAGGACGTTTCAGCTTTAACGTGCGCGGCGGCCGCTGTGAAGCGTGCCAGGGCGACGGCGTAATCAAGGTTGAGATGCACTTCCTGCCGGATATCTACGTGCCGTGCGACCAGTGTAAAGGCAAGCGCTATAACCGCGAAACGCTGGAGATTAAGTACAAAGGCAAGACCATCCACGAAGTGCTGGATATGACCATCGAAGAGGCGCGCGAGTTCTTTGACGCCGTCCCTGCGCTGGCGCGTAAGCTGCAAACCCTGATGGATGTGGGTCTGACCTATATTCGTCTGGGGCAGTCAGCGACAACGCTGTCCGGCGGTGAAGCGCAGCGCGTGAAGCTGGCGCGTGAGCTGTCCAAACGCGGTACCGGTCAGACGCTGTACATTCTGGACGAGCCGACCACCGGCCTGCATTTTGCGGATATCCAGCAGCTGCTGGACGTGCTGCACCAGTTGCGCGATCAGGGCAACACCATCGTGGTGATTGAGCACAACCTGGACGTGATTAAAACCGCGGACTGGATTGTCGATCTCGGCCCGGAAGGCGGCAGCGGCGGCGGTGAAATCCTCGTCTCCGGTACGCCAGAGACCGTTGCAGAGTGCGAAGCCTCGCACACCGCGCGCTTCCTCAAACCGTTGCTGTAATCGTTACACGGAGAGCTGCTGTCGGATCGTTTCCGGCAGCAGTTCTACCGCCTGTTGATACGACGCATCTACCAGGTAGTAAATTTGCGAATCTGGCAGCGAGCCGTCGAGAAACACCGTACTCCAGTGTGCTTTATTCAGATGCTTGCTTGGCCTGACATCATCGTGCTGCTGGCGCAGTAAGTCGGCCAGTTCAGGACTGGTTTTCAGCGATGCCGCAGGACGTCCCTCAACCTCTTTTACCATCGCGAACAACACATCACCCACTTTGATCTGCGTGGCTTTCCAGTCGCTGTGAACGCTCTGTTCTGCGCCCGGCTTGCTCATGCAGTACTGAAGTATCTCCGAAATTGTCATCTTTATTCCCCTTGTAGCGTTGCGATAATTTTACGCGAACCACCGTGAATGCGATGTTCTCCCAGCCAGATCCCCTGCCACGTTCCCAGCAGCAGCCGTCCGTTGTGGACCGGCAGCATCAACGAGACCCCCAGCAAAGAGGATTTGATGTGCGAAGGCATATCATCCGCCCCCTCGTAATCATGGTCATACGGGGCGTTATCCGGGACGGTTTTCAGAAAATGCCGCTCCATGTCAGACCGGACGGTGGGATCGCAATTTTCATTGAGCGTGAGAGAAGCAGACGTGTGCTGAAGCAGCAGATGCAGCAAACCCGTTTTGACGCGCGGCAGGTCGCGGATTTGCCCGATGACTTCGTCCGTCACCAGGTGAAATCCGCGTGGTTTTGCGCTTAAGGTCAGGGTCTGTTGATACCACATGTGCTGCTCCGTGTTGAAAGATGAATCTTTCTAAGTGTGCAGCAAGAAAGCGAAAGGTAAAACCCGCGCGGCGAGATTTGCTTAAAAAAGCATTCACCCCGCGTTAATGCATCAGTATTCGGAGTTAACGATCACCTCTTCACCAAATTTTCCGGCCATTGGCAGAGGCCGGTAGGTGGAGTTCGAGGCGCGTAACACCCGGATGCCTCTGGCTCCCACATCGTGCGCCGCGGTGATGTCGTTATCTGAATCACCGTAGAACACCTTGATATTTTTCTTTTCCAGCCACTGGGTTTTGGTGTTTTGCCCTTCCTGGTCCCCGGCAAAAATGACCGGATTCATGCTGGCCGCCGGGATCAGAAAATCATCCTGTAGCGTTTTCGAGACGGTTTCGGTTTTGGTCTGGCTACGTCCTGTCACGAAGTAAATGCTGTCGCCGCGCTTTACGTGCATGGCGATCAGCGCGCGGGCAACCTCTTTCGGGATACTGAACTCATCCCAGCCGTTGTTCATCTTTTCCCAGAATTCCGGGTTTTTCAGATAGGCTTCGCTCTCAGGGGAGTACGTTTTTTTGCCGCGCCAGAAACCGGGGCTGGAGAAGAGAACGGTATCGTCAATATCGAAGCCCACGGCCATCGGCGGGCGACCCGTCAGGCTGTTTTCGATTTGTGCCACTGAAACCCAGTGAATGGGGGCCTGTTCGGCAAGAATGGCGGCGGTGGTGCCGGTGTAAAGCGGCGTGGGTGCAGAAGCCCGCGCAACAACGGTACTATTAAGCGAGAACAATAAGCAGGCGGCGCTGAGCGCCAGTGTGATCTTGCGCATGTTTTCCCCTGAATATTCAGTTTGTTATCTTTTTATTTTGAGCGGATGGTCAAAAACTATCCGACCATAACCCCAGCGGGAGGGGAAGAAAAGGAGTTTTTGCTTATGAAGCTGAATAAAAAGAAGACGATCACAAAGTGTGGATGAGTGATGTAGGCCCGGTAAGGCGCAGCCGCCACCGGGCAAGATTTTCTGCGGCCTGATGCCCTCACCCCAGCCCTCTCCCACAGGGAGAGGGAGATAATAAGTAGTGAGTACTTACATCACAGCTGCAAACGCCTGCGCCACGCGCTGGACGTTGCTGGCATTCAGACCCGCCACGCACATACGGCCGCTGGCGATCAGGTAGACACCGAACTCTTCACGCAGGCGATCGACCTGCGCTACGCTCAGTCCGGTGTAGCTGAACATCCCGCGCTGCTTGAGAAGATAATCAAAGTTATGCCCAGGCACGGCCTCTTTCAGGACGTTAACCAGCTCCTGACGCATCGACAGGATGCGCTCACGCATCGCTTCCACTTCCGCAAGCCAGGTGGCTTTCAGTGTTTCGTCACCGAGAACTGTCGCCACCACCTGCGCACCAAAGTTCGGCGGGCTGGAGTAGATACGGCGGACCGTCGCTTTAAGCTGGCCCAGCACGCGGCCCGCCGCTTCAGCGTCTTCACACACCACGGACAGACCGCCAACGCGCTCGCCGTACAGGGAGAAGATTTTTGAGAAGGAGTTGCTGACCAGAGCGGGAAGCCCCGCGCTGGCAATCGCGCGAATGGCGTAGGCGTCTTCCTCCATGCCCGCGCCAAAGCCCTGATAGGCGATGTCGAGGAACGGGATCAGGTTACGCGCCTTCAGTACCTCGATCACCGCATCCCACTGGGCATTGGTGAGGTCCGCACCGGTCGGGTTATGGCAGCACGGATGCAGCAATACGATACTGCGCTCCGGCAGGGTGTTCAGTTTTTCCAGCAGCGCATCAACGCGTACGCCGTTGGTTTCGCTGTCGAACCATGGATAGGTCGCAACCTTAAAGCCCGCGCCTTCAAAGATGGCCACGTGGTTTTCCCACGTCGGGTCGCTGACCCACACGCCGGAATCCGGGAAGTACTTTTTCAGGAAATCTGCGCCTACCTTCAGCGCACCCGAGCCACCCAGCGTCTGGATAGTCGCCACGCGCTTTTGCGCGAGCACCGCGTGATCCGCACCAAACAGCAGCGGCGCAATGGTATTACGGTAGGTATTTAACCCTTCCATCGGCAGATAAAGCGAAGCCCCGTGCGGGGTTGCGTTCAGACGCGCTTCAGCTTCGGCAACGGCTTTCAACTGAGGAATGATGCCGTCTTCGTTGTAGTAAAGACCAATGCTGAGGTTCACTTTGTCGCTGCGAGGATCTTCTTTGAAACGCTCCATCAAGGAGAGGATAGGGTCGCCGGCGTAGGCGTCTACTTTCTGAAACACGCGATGTTCTCCGGATTGTTATGAGGCAGGATTTTCAACAATAAACCGGAAGCAGGAGAAGGTCGAGAAGGTTATGAAAACCGTTTCTGGATATGCCCACGAATTTGTTCGATACGTTCAGACGTCGACCCTGTGACGCGTAAATACGGGATATTTCGGCGCGCCAGTTCAGCGATATACCACGACTGCTGCCTGCGGCGAAACGCCGCGCCTTGCCTGGTACCGTCCTGTACGAAGGGAAATTCATCGCCGCACAGTACAACCAGCGAATAGTCCCGCCCGGCTAAGTCGTGCAGCGCCTGAGGCGCCGAGCCATACTGGTCGAGGGTATAAAACAGCGTGGTTAAGGGCGACGTATCACAAATCAGATAAGGCGCCGTGCTGGCTGCGTCCTCACGCCGCACCTGCTCGCGCGCAATATGCAGGAGATCGTCGCATTCCAGTACTCCGTTCTTTTCTTCCCAGTATTCGCGCCCGAACTCAGCGACATAGGGCGCGTTAAACGCTGCTGCCAACGCCCGGGAAAGCGTGCTTTTGCCCGTCGACTCGCCGCCCAATAAGCAAATTCGAAAGACAAAACTCCGGTAAACCTCCGCCGAGAGCATCTCGCGGTAGCGATGAACATCAGAGCGAATAAGCGTGCCTGAGGGCGCATCAGGGCCCTCCGGGCGCTGAAGCCGCACGTGCGTGACCGGTTTGCCAAAACGCTGGCTTAATACGCGGGCAAAGCCATCGCCGTAATCCTCCGCAGTGAATACGGCGTCCGGTCGGCAGTGAAAGAAGCGTTCGCACAGGGTAGCCACGTAGTGTCGGTGGCGATCGGCATCTGCGTCGTTGGGCGGCGGCGGTTCAATATCATGGCCCGCCGCGATCTCTGGCGAAAACACCAGGTGACGACACCGCGGGAAACGCGTCTGTAGCCACTGAAGGCGCTTTTCGGGTTCGCACCCCGGCATTTCCGGTAGCGAATAGCTGATGATAAATACCGTCTCGCACCGGGCAAGCGCAGCGTTGATAAGCAATTCATGTCCTGCGTGTAAGGGCGCGAACTTGCCGACAATCAGACCCTCTGCGTAAGGTTTCATCGCGCGCGGATCTCCTTACGCCATTGATATAAACCGTGCCAGGCGTTAAACCAGAACACCAGATACAGAACCGCGGTCAAATGCAGGCCCCTCATCGCATACAGCGGCACGGCAAGGGTATTGACGGCAAGCCAGACGTACCAGTTCTCCAGGCGTCGGCCCATTAGCATGAACTGCGCCAGGATGCTGAAGGTTAAAATAATGGAGTCCAGCCAGGGTGCCCAGGCGTTGGTATACCGATGCAATAAAAGCCCGTACAGCGCCGCTACTGCCACGGCACAGGCCAGCAGAAGGAGAAAATGTCTGGGGTGGGTTCGCCGCACCGGCAATACCTCTCCGCGGTTTCCTTTCAGCCAGTGCACCCAACCCGTTATGCTCGTGATAATGAAAAAGAGCTGTAGGGTAACATCGGCATAGAGCTGCACTGAATAGAAAACCCAGGCGTATAGCCCGCTGCCGAGAATACCGATCCACCACGTGTTGATATTGTTTCTGGCCGCCAGCCAGACAGAGAGCGCATAGGCCAGACAAGCAGCCATTTCAGATGGTGACATATCCCTTCCCGGATACTGTGATTAGTCGACGTATTTCATCGCGACCCTTGAGGTAAGGCGCGTGATAAGTTCGTAAGCACTCACTTTTGTTATTTCAGCAATACGCTCTACCGGCAGGCCTTCGCCCCACATCACCGCATCGTCCCCCGCTTTATCCTGCGCGTCGGGTCCCAGATCGACACAAATCATGTCCATCGCCACACGGCCGACAATCTTCACTTCGCGACCATTGACCAGTACCGGCGTACCCGTTGGCGCGGCGCGCGGATAGCCGTCGCCGTAGCCCATCGCTACCACGCCAAGCTGCGTGTCGCGCTCACTCGTCCAGGTGCCGCCGTAACCTACCGGCTCGCCTGCTTTGTGCTCACGCACGGCAATCAGCTTTGAAACCAGCGACATCACCGGCTTAAAGCCGAAGTCCGGTCCCCAGGGTTTGTTCTCAAGCGGGGAAACGCCATACAGGATAATCCCCGGACGCGCCCAGTCGAAGTGCGACTGCGGCCACAGCAGAAGGCCGCCGGACGCCGCAATGGAGCGCATCCCCGGTTTGCCTTCGCAGAAGGTGGTGAAGATATCAAGCTGCTGTTCCGTTGCGCCGCATTCAGGCTCATCGGCGCGGGCAAAGTGGCTGACGATATTCACCGGCTGACGCACGTTCTGGCACTGGCACAGCCGTTGATAAAACGCTTCGGCATTCTCCGGGCGCACGCCCAGGCGGTGCATGCCCGTGTCGAGCTTCATCCACACGGTGACCGGCTCGCTCAGTTCGGCCGTTTCCAGCGCGGCCAGCTGTTCTTCGTTATGCACCGCCGTGTGCAGGTGCTGATCGGCAATGGTCGGCAGGTCCGAGGCTTCAAAAAAGCCTTCGAGGAGCAGAATCGGTTGCGTAATTCCACCTGCGCGCAGGCGGAGAGCTTCTTCGAGACGGGCGACGCCAAAAGCGTCGGCATCGGGGAGCGTTCGCGCGGTCTCAAGAAGACCGTGTCCGTAAGCGTTCGCTTTCACGACTGCAACGAGCTTACTGGCGGGCGCCAGTTCTCGCAGACGTTGCAGGTTGTGTCGCAGAGCGCGGCGGTTAATCACAACAGTTGCCGCTTGCATTTGAATTCCTTAGAAATTACTCATCATCATATTGAGGACCGGCATAGTTGTCGAAACGCGACCACTGGCCGTTAAAGGTCAGACGTACCGTACCGATGGGGCCGTTACGTTGCTTACCAATAATAATTTCGGCGATCCCTTTCAGATCGCTGTTCTCGTGATAAACCTCATCACGGTAGATGAACATGATTAAGTCGGCATCCTGCTCGATGGAGCCGGATTCACGCAGGTCGGAGTTGACCGGGCGCTTGTCTGCACGTTGTTCCAGAGAACGGTTTAGCTGCGACAGCGCCACCACCGGCACGTGCAGCTCTTTGGCTAACGCTTTGAGCGAGCGGGAAATTTCGGCAATCTCCAGCGTACGGTTGTCGGAAAGCGACGGAACACGCATCAGCTGGAGGTAGTCAATCATGATAAGGCCGATGCCACCGTGTTCACGGGCGATACGGCGCGCGCGGGAGCGCACTTCCGTCGGCGTCAGGCCGGAGGAGTCATCAATATAGATGTTCCGTTTTTCCAGCAAAATCCCCATGGTGCCGGAGATCCGCGCCCAGTCCTCATCGTCGAGCTGACCGGTACGGATGCGGGTCTGATCCACGCGCGACAGGGATGCCAGAGAACGCATCATGATCTGTTCTGAGGGCATCTCAAGACTGAAGATAAGAACCGGTTTATCCTGCAACATCGCCGCGTTTTCGACGAGGTTCATCGCAAATGTCGTTTTACCCATCGACGGACGCGCCGCGACGATAATCAAATCCGATGGCTGAAGACCTGCCGTTTTCTTGTTGAGATCGTCATAACCGGTGTTCACCCCCGTCACGCCATCGTGCGGCTGCTGGAAAAGCTGCTCAATACGCGCAACGGTGGCGTCGAGCACATCGGCGATGTTTTTCGGGCCTTCGTCTTTGTTCGCACGGCTTTCGGCGATTTTAAAGACACGGGACTCGGCAAGATCAAGTAGATCTTCGCTGGTGCGCCCCTGGGGATCGAAACCGGCCTCGGCGATCTCATTCGCCACCGAGATCATCTCGCGGACAACGGCACGTTCACGGACGATATCAGCGTAAGCGCTGATATTCGCGGCACTTGGCGTGTTTTTTGACAGTTCTGCCAGATAGGCAAACCCGCCGACACTGTCGAGCTGTCCCAGACGCTCCAGCGATTCTGCGAGTGTAATCAGGTCGATCGGGCTGCCCGACTCCTGCAAACGCGCCATTTCAGTAAAGATGTGGCGGTGCGGGCGGGTATAGAAGTCTTCCGCAACAACGCGCTCGGTGACGTCGTCCCAGCGTTCGTTATCCAGCATTAAACCGCCCAACACCGACTGTTCCGCTTCAATCGAGTGCGGCGGGACTTTTAACCCGGCGACCTGATAATCACGTTCACGGGGTTCAGTCTGTTTGTTGAAGGGTTTGTTTCCTGCCATAGTGAATGGAGTTACCGAGATAAAGAGTGGGTCGAAAGATTACCATAATTTTCTAACGGAGGGAGCATGGCAACACGCATTGAGTTCCAGAAACATGGCGGGCCAGACGTACTGCAAGCCGTGGAGTTTACCCCCACGGCACCTGGCGAGAACGAAATCCAGGTTGAAAACAAAGCGATCGGCATTAACTACATCGATACCTATATTCGCGGCGGTCTCTATCCGCCTCCGTCGATGCCGAGCGGACTGGGCACCGAGGCGGCCGGTATCGTCAGCAAAGTGGGCAGCGCGGTTAAGCACATTAAGGAAGGCGATCGCGTGGTGTACGCGCAGTCGGCGCTGGGCGCTTACAGCTCCATCCATAACGTTCCGGCCGAGAAAGCGGCGCTTTTGCCAAATGCGATCGGCTTCGAGCAGGCTGCCGCCTCATTCCTGAAAGGGCTGACGGTCTATTATCTGCTGCGCAAAACCTACGAAATTAAGCCTGACGAGCAATTCCTGTTTCACGCAGCCGCAGGTGGCGTAGGGCTGATTGCCTGCCAGTGGGCGAAAGCCCTGGGGGCGAAGCTGATCGGCACCACAGGCAGCGCGCAAAAAGCGCAGCGCGCGCTGGACGCGGGCGCATGGCAGGTGATCAACTACCGGGAAGAGAGCATCGTTGAGCGGCTGAAAGAGATCACTGGTGGCAAAAAGGTACGCGTGGTGTATGACTCGGTGGGGAAAGACACCTGGGAATCTTCGCTGGACTGCCTGCAACGTCGCGGGCTGATGGTGAGCTTCGGTAACGCCTCCGGGGCTGTCACCGGCGTGAACCTGGGCATTCTGAATCAGAAAGGGTCACTGTATGTCACCCGCCCTTCCCTGCAAGGTTACATCACTAATCGGGAAGAACTTGAGGAAGCCAGCAACGAGCTGTTCTCGCTGATCGCCAGCGGGGTGATCAAAGTGGATGTGGCAGAAGCGCAGAAATATCCGCTGACCGATGCGCAACGTGCGCATGAGGTGCTGGAGAGCCGGGCAACCCAGGGCTCAAGTCTGTTAATTCCCTGAGCCATAAAAAGAAATTGGGCTTCCCATGGGAAGCCCTTTCTTTTTTTTAGTTCGGCTGTATGTAGGGTACAGCTCGATGAATTCTTTAGCGGCAGCCATAGTGACAGATTCGATAAGTAAATCCTATTCTGTTCTAAAGATTGCTGCCGGAAAAGTTGCAGGTATGTGACGTACCCCTCAATACCTTAGTAACGGAAGCGGTTATTACGCTGATAAGTCGGCAGTTTTGGTGATTTAATCGCCCGTATGGCCCATACCACCGCAATCGCCAGAAGTAACCACGGCAAGAGTTTAATCGTCAGGGCAAATAAACCGCCGACAAACATCACCACCGTGGCCACAACGAGCGCGGCCAGAATACCGAGCAGCGACACGCCCGAGACCATCAGCATGATAAAGAAGCCAATCACAAAAAGTAGTTCCAGCATGGTGCTCTCCCACGAGTTCCCGAATGATGCTGCGATCATTACAAGAATCATGCCAAAAATAAGTTGTTGATCTGAAAGCAAAACGCCCCGCAATGTGTTGCAGGGCGTGGCGTATTTGACCATCTTTTAGCGAAATTTAACGTTTATCCGCAACCAGACGCAGCGCGTGTTCCAGTACCTCAATATCCGCACCGGCTTTATGCGCGTTCTCGCTGAGATAACGACGCCACTGGCGCGCACCAGGAATGCCCTGGAACAGGCCAAGCATATGGCGGGTAATGTGGCCCAGATACGTACCATGACTCAGCTCGCGCTCAATGTACGGATACATGGCGCGCACTACGGCCACGGGATCGGTGTCAGCACCCTCAACGCCAAAGATTTCCCGGTCAACCGTCGCCAGAATGCCCGGATTCTGATACGCCTCGCGTCCGACCATCACGCCATCCATATGTTCGAGGTGCGCTTTGGCCTCGTCCAGCGACTTAATACCGCCATTGATCGACATGGTCAGGTGTGGGAAGTCGCGTTTCAGCTGGTACACGCGCGGGTAGTCCAGCGGCGGGATCTCGCGGTTTTCTTTCGGGCTGAGGCCTGAGAGCCAGGCTTTACGGGCGTGGATGATAAACATCTCGCATTCACCCTTCCCTGATACCGTGTTGATGAAATCACACAGAAACTCATAGCTGTCCTGGTCGTCTATGCCGATACGGGTTTTGACCGTGACCGGGATAGAGACGACGTCGCGCATCGCTTTGATGCAGTCCGCCACCAGGTGCGCATTTCCCATCAGACACGCGCCGAACATGCCGTTTTGCACACGGTCGGACGGACAACCGACGTTGAGGTTAATCTCGTCATAGCCGCGTTCTTCGGCCAGCTTCGCGCACTGCGCCAGCGCAGCCGGATCGCTGCCACCGAGTTGCAGCGCAACCGGATGCTCCTCTTCGCTGTACGCCAGATAGTCGCCTTTGCCGTGAATAATTGCGCCGGTAGTGACCATTTCGGTGTATAGCAGCGTATGGCGGGAGAGCTGACGCAGGAAATAGCGGCAATGTCTGTCCGTCCAGTCGAGCATTGGCGCAATGGAAAAACGGTGTGCAGGGAAAGCGGTCTGGAATTCTGACGACATGGCGAACTTTTAAGCATCTGGTGGAAAAGGGGCGCTACTATAGCACAAAGAAAAGCCGGAGGCGCAGCGCCTCCGGTGTACTTTAGAACGTCATGCTCAACTGTGCCCCTGCGCCCCAGGTCTCGTCTTCGCCATAAAGCCCCATCAGGTCAACATGGACGGAGTTGAACGGCGCAAAACCGACACCGCCGGTAAAGACGTTGCTGTCGTTCCCCTTCATATCCGCACGATAACCGGCGCGTACTGCCAGCCAGCTCAGCGGCGTGACTTCGGCACCGACGCCAACGTACTGGGAGGTGTCTTCGCTTTTAAAGCCCTTGGTTTCGGTCAGATCGCCATCTGCGGTCAGCGTGACCAGATCGTTGTGCCAGGCGGCCCCGGCAGTGACCAGCGGACGGATCTGATAGGTGTCTTTATAACTCACCACCTCTCCTGTGCGCCCGTTGCGAATGCGGATATCTTTGGTATCGATATCGCGCGACATCAGGTTTTGCCCGCTCACGCCGACCGTCCAGTTTTCACCGAAATCAGCAGCAATACCGGCATCAACGTTGAAGCCAGTGTCGTCGGTACGGTAGCGGCTGTCGTTCCACTTATTACTGTCGTAATCGTAGATTGAGGTAGTGTAGTTATAGAGCCAGGTTTTTTGCAGCTTCGGCGTGACGCCAACGGAAACCGGAACGCCGCCAAGATCGAACTGACGGGCTACCGCAATACCGTAGTCGGACACAATCGCCGCCCGACCAGACGCCGTAGAGTTAAGGTTTTTGGTGATCTGATCGGAACCGTTTAGCGCGGCATCCAGCGCCACACCGGCAGCCACCGCATCGCTTCGTTGTATACCGCGCAGATAATCAATGTCCTGCTGATCGATTGAAGAGCTGACGCGGCCATGTGCATAGCCTTTGGCCATAAAGGCCACGGAAAGGACATCGTTAGGGATACTGACGGCAATCCCCGCCCCTGCGGTGGCGTGTGCGGTTTTGCCTTTCAGGTAGTCCAGCTCATCAGCGAGATCTTTCGCTGCGCCCTGGAACTGATTGATCGAACCTAATGGATCCGTGATGATATCAATGGGGGTCAGACTATCAACCACGTCCTTGTAATGATTGATTTTATCGTTAATGGTATCAATCTCGTCCTGAAGATTGTCTTCATCGGTCACCTGCACGCCAACGGACGGCAAAATGACCGTCACATCATCCTCGGGCTTAGATTTTGCCAGTAACGCGGGGTTGATTAACGCCCCGCTGCCATAGCTCCCTGCCGCGACACCCGTTCCGCCCATTGCGTCGCTACGCGCTTCCGTCCAGGTATTGGCTGCTCCCGCCTGATTTGCCATAAAAAAGGAGACAGCAATGCTAACCATCGAAAATTTAAAATGTTTTTTCACAGTGTGCTCGTAAATAGTTTGTTATTAGTTAACCCTGTCTGTTATCACCCAAACAGGAACGAACTATTGCTGTGAATAAGTACAAAAAGACCCGCTATTTCCCTAAGTTAAATTCCATCCCGGCCTGTTCTAATGTGTGACGACCATCAATATTTATAGAAGAGGAAATTATTTTCGCCCAGGTTTTCCATCGTGCGGGCCAAAAAACTGAGGCGGATGGTCTACCCAGTGGTCTTCGCGCGTCACGGCATACACCGGATTGAGGGGATAGTAGATGCGGTTATGTTTTTTATTAGCCTCACCCACCACCAGTAAGCGCACCTCTTCATCGGTGTTGTTGATAAAGGTATGGCACACGCCCGTGCCGGCAGGAAATCCCACGCTGTCTCCGGGTTCAAGCTTCCACAGATAACCATTGATCCAGGCCTCAGGGTAACCCTCCAGAACGTAAACAAACTCCTCTTCGTCGCTTTCCGCATGCGGATAAGAAGTACGGCGTCCGGGCGGCAGCCGTTCATGGTGAATACCAATGCGGCCGAGACCCAGCTTGCGGGCCAGCGGCGCGCCAATAGAAAACCGTTCATTGCTGTCCGGATACGTTGCGTCATCGGCGCCTTCCACGTCCCGCCAGTGCCGAATACAGTCAGGTCTTTTCATCATGCGATCTCCCGATTTGCGATGCGTCAGGTATAGCACAGCCCGGCGGATCTCGGTGTTTTTAGCAGAACATGATAAAGTGAGGGTTTTCACCCCTTACCACATCCGAGGTGCCCGATGGACAAGTCCACAAAAGAGCTGTTAGCGCAAGCTGAAAAGCTGTGCGCGCAACGCAATGTGCGCCTGACCCCGCAGCGCCTTGAGGTACTGCGTCTGATGAGCCTGCAACAGGGTGCCATCAGCGCCTACGATCTGCTCGATCTGCTGCGTGAAAGCGAGCCGCAGGCAAAACCGCCGACCGTTTATCGGGCGCTGGATTTTCTGCTGGAGCAAGGGTTTGTGCATAAAGTGGAATCAACAAACAGCTATGTGCTGTGCCATCTTTTTGACCAGCCAACTCACACGTCCGCCATGTTTATCTGCGATCGCTGTGGTGTGGTGAAGGAAGAGTGTGCGGAAGGTGTGGAAGATATTATGCATACGCTGGCAGCCAGAATGGGCTTTGCGCTGCGCCATAACGTGATTGAAGCCCACGGCTTATGTTCTGCCTGCGTGGAGGTGGAGTCATGCCGCCATCAGGATGCCTGTCAGCACGATCACTCTATCCTGGTGAAGAAAAAGCCGCGTTAAAGCCAAAGAAAAAGGCGGCTCAGGGCCGCCCTTGGGGATAGTGCCGGTTACCAGCGGTAGTCGTTACGGGTTTCCCAGTCTTTGACTTCGTTTTCCGCCTGATCTTTTTCGTAACCGTAGCGCTCCTGGATTTTACCTACCAGCTGATCGCGCTTACCTTCAATGACGGTCATATCGTCATCTGTCAGCTTACCCCACTGTTCTTTCGCTTTACCTTTGAATTGCTTCCAGTTGCCGCCGATTTCGTCTTTATTCATAATCGTGTCCTCGTGTTAAGCGTCTATGAGTATCGTCCGCTTCGTTCTTTTCTGCTGGACGTGATTATTATTGTAGTTAAGGATTCGGCAGTTGTTTTTATATTCGGAATCTTTAACCGTTACGATATATCGTGCGGGGCTGGAAACCAGGTATTGTTTCGCCAGTGACGACGCCAGATAACGGCCAGCGAAAGGCCACGCAGTGAGAGAAACACCGCCAGCGCGAGCCACAGACCATGATTGCCGAGATACGGCAAGGCCAGCAGCGTCAGGCCGAACCCCGCCGCAGCGACGGCCATACTGTTGCGCATCTCCGCCCCTCGCGTCGCACCAATAAACATGCCGTCCAGCAAATAGCACCACACGCCCACCACCGGTAATACTACCTGCCAGAGGATGTAGCGATCGGCCAGCTCACGTAGCGCGGGCAACGAGGTGAGAAGCGCGACAATATGCCCACCAAAACAGGCGTAAACCAGAGCAAAGACCAGCGCCACCAGACCCGCCTGACGACAGGCAGCACGCCAGACTTCGCGTAACTGGCCGCTTTCACGCGCACCATAAGCCTGCCCTGAATGCGCCTCGACGGCGTAAGCAAAACCATCCAGCGCGTAAGCGGTAAAGGTCAGTAACGTCATGAGCACTGCGTTGACGGCGACGATCTCAGGCCCAAGACGCGCACCAAAAACGGTTAATGCGCCGAAGCAGAGTTGCAGCAGGAGCGAACGGAGCATGATGTCGCGATTGAGCGCCAGCAGCTTACGCATATTGCCGCGCCAGGCCGATTTCAGCAGATCCAGGGTGATACCGCGCATCGCCAGCACGCGCCAGACCATCCCCAAACCGATCAGCAGCGTCCCGTACTCGGCAATTGCCGTAGCCAGCGCCGCGCCCCGGACGTTCATGTGCAGTCCCATCACCAGCCAGAGATCGAGCACAATGTTAAGCAGGTTGCCCACCACCAGCAGGATCACTGGCGCGCGGGCGTACTGCACGCCCAGCAGCCAGCCCAGAAGGACCAGGTTTGCCAGTGAAGCGGGCGCGCTGAGCCAGCGAATTTCGAGGAACCGCCGGGCTTGTTCCAGTACGGCATCGCTGCCGCCTACAATATGGAGCGCAAGATCAATCAGCGGCGTACGCAACAGAACGATTAACGCGCCAGCACCGAACGCCAGAATGAGCGGCTGAACCAGCGCACGCGCCAGACGCAGGGGATCTTTTGCACCATACGCCTGGGCCGTAAGGCCTGTCGTACTCATGCGCAGAAAAAGTAGCAGCATAAAGAGGAAGCTGGTCGCCGTTGCGCCAATCGCGACGCCGCCCAGGTAAATCGGCGAATCCAGATGCCCGATAACTGCCGTATCCACCAGCCCCAGCAGAGGAACGGTAATATTGGAAAAAATCATCGGTAGCGCAAGACGCCACAACGCCTTATCGGCAGAAGTTAGCAATGCCATGGAAATTACCGGAATCAGAAAACAGGCCAGGCTGTAGAGGAACTACAGCCTGTCAGGAAGAGATTACAGCCATTCACCGTTGCGGATAACGCCGACCGCCAGCCCTTCAATAGAGAAGCTCTGCTCGCGGAGATCCACCACAATCGGGGAGAATTCATTGTTTTCAGGCAGAAGCTGCACGGTATTGCCTTGTTTTTTCAGGCGTTTAACCGTCACTTCATCATCAATGCGCGCCACCACGACTTGCCCGTTACGCACGTCCTGCGTTTTGTGTACCGCCAGCAGATCGCCATCCAGAATACCGATATCTTTCATGGACATTCCGCTAACGCGCAGCAGGAAATCGGCGCTCGGCTTGAACATGCCTGGGTCAACCTGATAGTGCCCTTCGATGTGCTGTTGCGCCAGCAGAGGTTCACCTGCGGCTACGCGGCCCACCAGCGGAATACCGCTCTCTTCTTCCACCAGCAGACGGATGCCGCGTGAGGCGCCGGAAACAATCTCAATCACGCCCTTACGCGCAAGCGCCTTAAGGTGCTCTTCGGCAGCATTAGGAGAACGGAAGCCCAGACGCTGCGCAATTTCTGCACGCGTGGGTGGCATACCCGTCTGGCCGATATGATCCCGAATGAGATCAAACACCTCTTGCTGCCTGGTCGTTAACGCTTTCATACCGCCCCCTGGGTGTATATACAGTTATGCTGTGAGTATATACAGTCAAAGGCGATTTTGGAACCAAAAACTGCACAAAAAACCAGGGACTTAATTATTCCTCGAGGCTCATCGGAAATGCGACCAAAGTAGCGTGACCCAGGTGATCGCCGCCGTGATAATCGACAGCAGTACGGCAGCGGAACCCATGTCTTTCGCCCGGCCAGACAGTTCATGGAATTCCGACCCGATTCGGTCAACAACGGCCTCAATAGCGCTATTCAGAATTTCCACTATCATCACCAGAAGGACAGATCCGATGAGCAGTACGCGGGTGATAGCATCAACATCAAGGAAGCAGGCGATGACAACGGCAACGATTGCGGCAACCGCTTCCTGGCGGAAAGCGGCTTCATTAACCCATGCGGCGCGGAAACCTTTCCATGAATAACCGGCAGCTTTAATGATTCGAGTTAACCCAGTGGTATTATTGGCCATTAAAAGAACCTTTTATGATAAATAGCGTCAGTAACTAAAGCCGCAGCGCGTTTTGCTGCGACCTGAAGTATGACGGGTAACAACAGAAATTTTGCGCGCTTTCTGTTATCCTTGCGCCGCAATTGCATTATTAACCAGAGGCTTTACATCGTTTATGTCCGGCTGGCCACGAATTTACTACAAATTACTTAATTTACCATTAAGCGTACTGGTAAAAAGTAAGTCTATCCCAGCAGAACCTGCGCTGGAATTAGGGCTCGATACGTCGCGCCCTATTATGTACGTTTTGCCTTATAACTCGAAGGCAGACCTGCTAACGCTTCGCGCTCAATGTCTGGCGCACGATTTACCTGACCCGCTTGAACCGCTGGAAGTCGACGGTACGCTGCTGCCGCGCTACGTGTTCATCCATGGCGGACCGCGCGTGTTCACCTATTACACGCCGAAAGAAGAGTCCATTAAGCTGTTCCATGATTACCTCGATCTGCACCGCAGCAACCCCGATCTGGACGTGCAGATGGTGCCGGTGTCGGTGATGTTTGGCCGTCGTCCGGGGCGTGAAAAAGGGGAAGAGAACCCGCCGCTGCGTATGCTCAACGGCATTCAGAAATTCTTCGCCGTCTCATGGCTGGGACGCGACAGCTTTGTTCGCTTCTCGCCTTCCGTTTCACTGCGCCGCATGGCGGATGAACACGGTACTGACAAAATCATTGCGCAAAAGCTGGCGCGCGTTGCGCGTATGCACTTTGCACGTCAGCGTCTGGCGGCCGTTGGGCCACGTCTCCCGGCGCGTCAGGATCTGTTTAACAAGCTGCTGGCTTCCAAAGCGATTGCCCGTGCCGTAGAAGACGAAGCGCGCAGCAAGAAGATTTCGCACGAGAAAGCGCAGCAGAACGCAATCGCGCTGATGGAAGAGATCGCCGCGAACTTCTCCTACGAGATGATTCGTCTCTCTGACCGTATCCTCGGTTTCACGTGGAACCGCCTCTATCAGGGGATTAACGTCCACAACGCCGAGCGCGTGCGTCAGTTAGCGCATGACGGCCACGAGATTGTCTATGTGCCCTGCCACCGCAGCCACATGGACTACCTGCTGCTCTCTTACGTGCTCTATCACCAGGGCCTGGTGCCGCCGCATATTGCTGCCGGTATCAACCTGAACTTCTGGCCAGCAGGTCCGATTTTCCGCCGTCTGGGTGCGTTCTTCATTCGTCGTACCTTCAAGGGTAACAAGCTCTACTCCACCGTTTTCAGGGAGTATCTGGGCGAGCTGTTCAGCCGCGGCTATTCCGTGGAGTACTTTGTTGAAGGCGGTCGCTCCCGTACCGGTCGTCTGCTCGATCCGAAGACCGGCACGCTGTCGATGACTATTCAGGCCATGCTGCGTGGCGGTACGCGTCCTATTACGCTGGTGCCTATTTACATCGGTTATGAACACGTGATGGAAGTGGGCACCTACGCGAAAGAGCTGCGCGGTGCGACCAAAGAGAAAGAGAGTCTGCCGCAGATGCTGCGTGGTCTGAGTAAATTGCGCAACCTCGGTCAGGGCTACGTGAACTTTGGCGAGCCCCTGCCCCTGATGACATATCTGAACCATCATGTTCCGGAGTGGCGCGAGTCTATTGATCCTATCGAAGCGGTACGTCCGGCCTGGCTGACGCCAACGGTCAACGGCATTGCATCCGAGCTGATGGTACGCATCAACAATGCTGGTGCGGCAAACGCCATGAACCTGTGTTGTACCGCGCTTCTGGCCTCTCGCCAGCGTTCACTGACCCGTGAACAGCTGACCGAGCAGATTGATTGCTATCTGGATATCATGCGCAACGTGCCGTATTCCGTGGATTCGACCGTGCCGTCTGCCACCGCCAGCGAATTGATCGATCACGCGTTGCAGATGAACAAGTTCGAAGTCGAGAAAGATACGATTGGTGACATCATCATTCTGCCGCGCGAGCAGGCCGTGCTGATGACCTACTACCGTAATAACATCACGCACATGCTGATGCTGCCGTCACTGATGGCAGCCATTATTACCCAGCACCGCCGTATTTCGCGTCAGGAGCTGCTGCGCCATATTCAGGCCATCTATCCGATGCTGAAAGCGGAGCTGTTCCTGCGCTGGAGTAACGATGAGCTGGCGGCAGAGCTCGATAAAATGTCCGCAGAGATGCGTCGTCAGGGGCTGATTACCATCAGTGATGACGAACTGCATATCAATCCGTCACGTTCCCGAACCTTGCAGCTCCTGGCTTCCGGTGCGCGTGAGACGTTGCAGCGCTACGCCATTACCTTCTGGTTATTGAGTGCTAACCCGTCAATCAACCGCGGTACGCTGGAAAAAGAGAGTCGGACGCTGGCCCAGCGCCTGTCCGTTCTGCATGGCATTAACGCCCCGGAATTCTTCGACAAAGCGGTATTCAGCTCCCTGGTGCTGACGCTGCGCGACGAAGGTTACATTAGCGATACGGGCGATGCTGAGCCGGAAGAGACGATGAAGGTTTACCAGATGCTGGCAGAGCTGATTACCGCGGATGTGCGTTTAACGATTGAGAGTTCGACGCAGGGCGAGTGATGTTAAAGCCGGGTGGCGCTAACGCTTACCCGGCCTACATATTCTGCTAAATCGTAGGCCGGGTAAGGCGAAGCCGCCACCCGGTTTTTTTATGACCAGTAACTCATCGCCAGCCCCATAAACAGCACCAGCCCGACGTAGTTATTATTCAGAAACGCTTTAAAGCAGGCTTCACGCTCGCGCTTCACGATCAGCTTCTGCTGATACGCAAACAGCAGACCCGCCACCAGCACGGACCAGTAAAACTCCCAGTTCAGCCCGTTCAGGCGACCAATCGCCACCATCAGCGCCAGCACCGCCACCTGCAATATGCCGATGATCAGTTTGTCGTGACGGCCAAACAGGATCGCCGTCGATTTGATGCCAATCTTGAGATCGTCATCGCGATCGACCATCGCGTATTGGGTATCGTACGCAACGGCCCAGAGAATATTCGCCAGGAACATCAGCCAGCAGCTGAGCGGAACGGACTCGCTGACCGCGGCAAACGCCATGGGAATCGACCAGCCAAACGCCGCACCCAATACCACCTGCGGCAGATGGGTGTATCGCTTCATAAATGGGTAGACCCAGGCCAGCGCCAGAGCAGCGACGGACAGCAGAATGGTCATGGTGTTAAGGGTTAACACCAGCATGAAAGAGAGAAGCACCAGCACCACAAACAGGATGCGCGCCTCTTTCCCGGTCACCTGACCGCTCGGCAAAGGACGATTCGCGGTGCGCTTAACATGTCCATCAAATTTCCGGTCAGCATAGTCGTTAACCACACAGCCCGCAGCGCGCATCAGCCAGACACCCGCCACAAACACCGCCAGGATCCACAGCGGCGGTACGCCCGGCGTGGCAACCCACAGCGCCCATAAGGTCGGCCACAGCAGCAGCAGCGCACCAATGGGTTTATCAGTACGCATCAGGCGGTGATAGGCCAGCAGCTTATTCTGCGTCAGACTCCACTCCATTTTTTCTCCCTCTTAGTACAACGGCGATGCAGGCAAAAAGAGTTCCGTCAGTATTAACGGCTTGCCACTCAAACGAAGGCGGGAACGGCGCCCCCACAAATCGGCATCGCAACCAATTTCAATAAAATCACGGGTCAGTTCAGACGAGGTGAACAGATAGCGCCCCAGCGGCGTTTTGCCGAGGCGTTGCAGTGCAAGCTCCGGCCCGGAAAGTGTAGACTCAGGAACCACCGTTCGCCCGGCAAGCCACGGCTCGCCATCCGCACAGAGTAAAATTTCACGCAGCCAGTAGCGTTCTTCCTGCGGCAGCAGCGGCAGCTCGCTGGCAATCTCCGCAGGCGAGACAAACCCTTCCTGAATCATCGTCACCGTGACCGTTTTACCCTGTTGCTCAAAACGTTTTGTCATGGAATCTTCCAGCAGCAGCCAGTCCAGCTGTTCCGGGTCAAGCGCAGGGATGTGGTCGAAATAGCGTAGCGCACGCAGCTGCGTTAGCGCGGGGTGTGACATGCCAGACTCTCCGATACATAACGTAAAGGCATTGTATCGCAGATTGGCAAAATGAGGACGGACAAACCAAATTTAGCGATCACTATCGCAACAATGGTGCAACAGCGCGGGAGAAATGTTCGTGGCAGCAATAGCAGAACTTGATTTTGGTTAAGTATCGCGCGGATAAATTGTGAGCTAATGCAGCTCTTGAGAAGGAATATCAGGAACTTAATACATGGATGACAACAAAAATAGCCCCCCTAATCGGTCTTATCATCGTCCCATCTGGGATGACGATGGCACGTTTCATTATAAAGTTTTTTCTCAGCCAAAAGACAAAAACCACATCTCGGTTTGTCTCAAGCCCCCTACAAAAGTGATCCCGGTGATTTTTATTCCTGGGGTGATGGGGTCAAACTTAAAGAGTGGAGATAAAAAAGTCTGGCAGTTCAGCTTGTCATCGCTTAAAAAATGGCCACTTGCTGGCCCCCAAAAAAGAAAGCAACTGCTTGATCCGACGACCACCGTCGTCGATGACTCTGGGGAAATTTTAAACGACGGTGCGGATGGGAAAAAATTCCCGTCCCGTCACGCCCGCGGATGGGGAAGTGCGTTTTACATGAGCTACGGTGAGGCGCTTGACCGGCTGCAATACCTGCTCAGCGACGACGAGATCCTGATGGATAATTACTTTCGGGAGACACAGTTGCAAACGGCACGTCAGCGTTTTATCGGCGTCAGAATCGGTAACGAGCCTCAGGAGCAGGTGCTGAGCGAAGAAGAAGTGGCTCACGGGCACAAGTTCTTATTCCCGCTGCACGTTTTTGGTTACAACTGGCTGCAATCGAATGCGGACTCTGCGGCGTTGCTGGGCGAATATATCCGTAAGGTGCTGAGTGCTTACCACGGACGACTGGCAGTCAACAAGGTCATCCTGGTCACCCATTCGATGGGCGGACTGGTCGCCCGCCATTACTCGGAAAATATGGGCGGGCAGGACTCAATCCTGGGCATCGTACACGGCGTCATGCCGGATCTCGGCTCACCGGCAGCTTATCGCCGCATGAAGATCGGTGAGCGTGGCATCACTGGAATGATTATCGGAGACAGTGCAGAAAAGCTGATGCCGGTGCTGGCACATTCTCCCGGTCCGTTACAGCTGCTGCCGGGCATGGCTTATGGTCCGGGATGGCTGAAAATCAACAGTAAAGAGACTCAACTTTCCCTCCCGGTGGCCGATCCGTATGAGGAAATTTATCTCAACAAAACAGCGTGGTGGCGGCTATGTGAGCAGGATTTGCTGCTGGATGATACTAGGGTCGAATGGAATAAATATGAGAAAACAATAAGTAATATCGTTAAAAAATTTATTGAGAAGTTAAACGGCAAATACCACCCCCAGACCTGGCTATTTTACGGAGCCAGCAAAAGCAACCCGTCAGATGGATTCCTGACATGGGAAGAGCGGATCCCCCTGAGCGTTAAGGAAGCGCAGAGGAGCAGGGAAAATGCAGCTAACCCTTTTGAACTGTCCCCGTTAAGGTCCCATCAACTAATTTCATCTGCAAGCCCCGGCGATGGGACCGTGCCGATCACCTCCGTCTGCACCAGCTCTTCACGTATTCAGGGCGTCCTGGCGACAGATGTCGATCATGAAGGAGCTTATGCTGTCGATCCTGTCGATCTCTCCCGCTCGGTATACAGCGATCTCTCCGACGCACTGGTGTTCACGGTTCGCTCGGTGGTGAAGATTGTGCAGCAGGTTCCCGCCCCATGAAAAAAGACACATCCCCCCTGATTGTTACGCTGACGCTCCTGCTGCTGGCGGCAGGATATTACATCCATAACTATGTGACATTTGTGCATGCGCCCCCGGCGTTAACGGACAAGGAAAAACGTATGGTTAATACTCTTTTTGCCACCACCAAATCCCAGTGCGTGGGGCGCTATGTGTTTGAGGTTCCGGCCTCATTCGAAAACACCTTGACTGACCGGGCACAGATTAATGAGATCCGCATCAGCAGCAAGCGACTCTACCGCCCGGCATTTGAGCAGCGTATCCGGTTGCGGGAACAGAAACTGAAAAACAGCGCTACCGTGGACCCTGTTGATCAGCCATTTCTTAAGCAGATATACAAGCTGAGTGATAATGCGGTCATTTTTGACCGTAATGAAAATGAGAGTGTGGCGGGATTTGGGCGCATTCTGGAAGGTCATCTCTACGTTGACGGAGTAGCGTTTATCCTCATGCAGGGGATTACCGATTATTCTGATCCGCGCTTCGCTAAAGAGCGAGCGTTTTATCTGCGCAAGGAAGCGGGAAGACCTGACTGGATGGCGAATGATAAACCCCAGAAATTGGCGGAATTACAGGACCTCATGTCCCGACTGAGCGGACGGCATAATGAGGATATTCCTTCCGTGCCCGGCACCTGTATTCCGCAAGGGTTTATCCGCGACGGAAACGGCAAGCCTAAGGAAGATATTACCTTTGTTTACCCCTATAGTTCGGTGTTTTCTTTTTCAGTCTGGAGCAATAACGCCCTTAAGGAAAGCACAACCATGCTGGAGCGCAGCGGGGAAATTCAGTCTTACATCAACAGCATAGACGGTAGTACGCTGAGAAAAGGAGAAGCACGCATTGCCGGTTTTAATGCCAGCGAATGGTTAATCACCGCCCCGCCAGATAACTCATCCGATAATCCGTCAAAACAACTAATGTTTACCGCCGTAGCCAATGAAACAAACGCTGATTTTGCACACCCCAGCCTTGATCTGACATTAAGCAATGAAATCTTACCTGAAGGAAGTGATGTCTCATCTCCCCCGGCCTATAGCGACGCTGAACTGGTGGAAATCTGGGATCGCATCATTCGTTCTTTCCGCGTCAGGAAAAATGCGTTCTGAGCAGATCGCCCATGAGTAGTGGCAAAAAAAGTGCGCCCGCGAAGGCGCACCAAACGACTAACAAAATCAGCACTGTGGGGAGACGGTTACCCCTTGCCTTTTACACTGCTGATAAAGGTGGAACGGGCAGTGGTTGAACCTAAACGCTCGGCTTCATCAAGCAGTTTCAGCGCTTTATCGACATCGCCGTTTTTAACTGCCTGCTTGATGGCGTTGTTAAAGTAAGTTTCAGTATCGTTAAGCACCGGCTCGGCTTTTTTCGCCGGGGCCGGGGCTGCGGCTGGTGCTGCGGCTGGCGCGGCATACACAGGCGCGGCAGTATTACCCACCGTTACCGGACCCGGGCCAGATGAGCCAAACAGTGGGCCTACGAGTACGCTGGAGCTGCTGTTGGTTTTCACCTTCAGCTTAAGCAGGCCGTCGGTGGTATGGCGCGCAATCGGATCGGGAATATCGGGAATGGCGTTACCAACCCCTTTGGCATAGGCTTTTGCCGGATCGAGCAGAGTGGTGGTTTGCTGCAAATCTTTTTCAGTGGTGAAGACCAGTACGTAGAGCTTTTGCTGCCCGAGCGCCGGGATCAGACGCATTACCCCTTCCAGGCGGTCCGCGCTCATTACACCCGGCTCTTGATAGGTAAAATAGCTGCTGGGGAAATAGGCGGAAGGCGTCATGTTCTGATCGAGGATCAGAACGTTCGGCGCAAAAACGCTGGTCTGTTTGTTAACTTCACTGGATAAAGTCAACGTTAGCTCACCGATATTAGCCGGTACGCTATAGGCGGCTACCGGCCCGGTAATGCCAGCCACATTGAGCTGTTGGCCACCCGTCGCAAGCTGTGTGCTCTGCGTTTTGGACTGATCCACCGGCGTCCAGGTTAATTGCTGTAGAGCGGCTGTCGGAATGGCAGGCGCTGCGCTGGTATTCTGCGGGACATAATTGACGTCAGCGAGCGTAACGCCAGGCACACAGGCCAGCAGACCCGCTGACAGGCACAGCGCGACGAGATTTTTCTTCATTTTCATTGTTATCACCTCAGAAAGCGTAAGCACTGCGGTGGCCAGGCAATAGCGCGCAGTACCTCAGGAATTGAGGGGCTCTCGCCCCCCAGATTACATCGTCAGATCAGGATGCGGTTACCACCAGATTTCCATCTGGGCGCCGAAGGAGAACTCATCGTCATCGCCGCGGCTGGTAGAGAATCGACCGTTACCGGTGGAGTCAGAGATCGCGTAACGGGTGGCATCGCCGTTACCGTTCTTCGCGTAGCCCCATTTCTCATCCCACTTCGCGTAGGTTGCGAAGACACGGATGGCCGGACGAGACCAGATGCTGTCGCCAGCCTGCCACTGTTGCGCCAGGGTGATTTTGTACTGGCTGTTGCGATCGCCGGTTTCCTGGGATTTGACGTTGTCGTAGCCCACTTCCAGCAGGGTGCTCATGATTGGCGTCCATTTGTACATCGGACGTACACCCACGGTCCACCAGTCACTCCCCTGGTTATCATCCATGTCGAGTTTCTGGTACATACCGACATACATCAGGTCCCACTTGTCGGCCAGGGTGATTGCACCGTGGTCCAGGATGCGCCAGAGGCTGCCGTTGTTGTTAATCACATCGTTGGCGTAGTTGGTCGTCGTGCCATCAGGATTCGTGATGGTAAAGCTGGAAGAACCATAGGAACCCTGGCTCAGACCTTTACCCTGCGTGGTCATTGAGTCCATCGCATACTGCAGCACAAACTTGTTGTAGCCTTTCAGCATGCTCTGGGTATGTTCAGCGGTGAACATCCAGCCATCTTTCGACGCGCCGTCGGCAAGATCATAGCCGTCGGTCGTGTTCGCGCGGCCATAATCCACACCCAGTTCCAGCACGCCGTCCGGGTTAGTTTCCAGGCCCGCTAAACGCACGTCAAATACGTCGTTCGCGGTATCTTTGGTACGGTCATAGATGTTCTGGCTGCTGAAGGCATAAGAACCGCCAGCTTCCTGGGAACGCGTCGCTGCCAGAGACAGTTTACCGAAGCCCAGATCGATGTTTTCAATACCGGCACCAGGACCAGAGATATCCCAGTAGTAGAAGTCGATCATGTGTACGTCATGACGCTGATAGAAGCGCTTACCGGCCCAGATGGTAGAGCCAGGCAGCCATTCAATCAGGTTTTTACCCTGCACGTTAGCTTCACGGAACGCCGGATCGGTACCTTCCCAGTCATTCTGCTGTGCCACGGAGTACGCTACGTTGGTGTCGAAATAGAAGCTCTTGTCGCCTTCTTTCCACACTTCCTGGCCCAGTTTCAGTTCGGCGTAGGTTTCACATTCGTTACCGAGACGGTATTTACTTTGTGCGCCTGTTGCCTGGAAACATTGTTGTTCACCGCCACTACCCGTCCAGCCGATACCAGAACGAGCATAACCATGGAAATCCACTGCCAGTGCCTGAGCAGACATTACGCCCGCTGCGACGGCAACTGCCAAAGGAAGTTTGCGCAGAGTAATCATTATTCTATCTCCTGAGATCATTGCTTTTCTTTGTAATTGGAATGCTTAAACGCCTGGCTCTTTGTGCAACCGACGACATGCAGTGCCATCCTCACGGAACAGATGGCAACGCTCTGGCGGCAAACCGATAGCGAATGTGGCACCCTCTTCTACCAACACCACGTCATTCTGGCGGTAGACCAGGTTCTGACGGATGGCGGGGATCTGGATATGAATCTGTGTTTCGTGACCAAGCTGTTCGACGACCTGAACTTCACCTTCCAGCGTCACATCAGCGATGTGGCTCGGCAGTAAATGCTCAGGGCGGATACCGAGGGACATATTGGCCCCCACCTGTACATTGGCGCTGTCGACCGGCAGCCAGACTTGCTGACGGTTTGGCAGCTCCACCTGTACCTGTTCGATTGCCGTCGCGGTCACTTTTACGGGCAGGAAGTTCATCTTTGGCGAGCCAATGAAGCCCGCAACAAAGCGGTCTGCCGGGTAGTGATACAGCTCCAGCGGTTTGCCCACCTGCGCCACGCGACCGGCGTCCAGTACCACGATTTTGTCGGCCAGCGTCATCGCTTCGACCTGATCGTGGGTGACGTAAATCATCGTGCGTCCAAGACGCTTGTGCAGACGGGAGATTTCGATACGCATCTGGACGCGCAGGGCGGCATCCAGGTTAGAGAGAGGTTCATCGAGCAGGAACACGCGCGGCTCGGCCACCAGCGTACGGCCGATCGCCACACGCTGACGCTGACCACCGGAGAGCGCCTTCGGTTTACGCTCCAGCAGATGTGCCAGCTGGAGCACTTCCGCCACCTGGGTGACGCGCTGGTTAATGGTCTCTTTTTTCGCGCCGGCCAGCTTCAGGCCAAAGGACATGTTCTCGGCAACGGAAAGATGCGGATAAAGCGCATAAGACTGGAACACCATGCCTACGCCACGTTCAGCTGGCGGGATGTCGTTCATTCGGGTATCACCAATAAATAAATCGCCACTGGTGATGGTTTCAAGACCGGCAATCATACGCAGCAGAGTAGATTTACCACAGCCTGATGGACCAACGAACACCACAAACTCACCTTCGTGGATGTCCAGATTGATGTCTTTTGACACCACAACGTCGCCCCAGGCTTTCGTTACATTACGCAGCTGTACGCTCGCCATGCCCTTCTCCCTTCGTTACAACCTGTCACCGACAGAAACATTCAAGATAAGTTCACTATGCGTGTTCCATTACTTTCGTGAATCCTCCACCCCCCGGCTTTTTTATGGGGGAGGAGGCGGGAGGATGAGAGAGCAGGCTCTGCGACCGCAGCGGAGGGGCTAAGGCGAAAATCGTGAAGCGGCCTGCAAAATTCAGTGGGTTTTTATGTGCGCCAGCACTCATAACTTAAATTTATGTTACAGGGATCACACAAACAGGGGGTGGGGCGTAGGGACTGGGAGGATGGAAAGAGGATGTCAAATAAGGAGACTGAGTCACGTTGAACCACCTTATGTATCCACGAGCACATCACCAATAAAGGATGGCAGATATGAAGATCAAGACTGGCGCACGCGTTTTCGCATTGTCCGCCCTCGCAGCAATGATGATTTCCGCACCGGCTCTCGCCAAAATTGAAGAAGGTAAGCTGGTTATCTGGATTAACGGCGACAAGGGCTATAACGGTCTGGCCGAAGTGGGCAAAAAATTCGAGAAAGACACCGGTATCAAAGTCACCGTAGAACACCCGGACAAACTGGAAGAGAAGTTCCCGCAGGTTGCGGCAACCGGCGATGGTCCGGACATTATCTTCTGGGCGCATGACCGTTTCGGGGGCTACGCGCAGTCTGGCCTGCTGGCAGAAGTCACGCCAGACAAAGCCTTCCAGGACAAACTGTTCCCGTTCACCTGGGACGCCGTTCGCTATAACGGCAAGCTGATCGCTTACCCAATCGCGGTTGAAGCCCTGTCACTGATTTACAACAAAGACCTGGTGCCAAATCCACCGAAAACCTGGGAAGAGATCCCTGCTCTGGATAAAGAGCTGAAGGCGAAAGGTAAATCCGCTCTGATGTTCAACCTGCAAGAGCCGTACTTCACCTGGCCGCTGATTGCTGCCGACGGCGGCTACGCGTTCATGTTTGAAAACGGCAAATATGACGTGAAAGACGTGGGCGTGGACAACGCGGGCGCGAAAAAAGGCCTGACCTTCCTGGTTGACCTGATTAAGAACAAACACATGAACGCGGATACCGACTACTCCATCGCGGAAGCGGCGTTCAACAAAGGCGAAACCGCGATGACCATCAACGGTCCGTGGGCCTGGACCAACATCGACAAGAGCAAAGTCAACTACGGCGTGACCCTGCTGCCAACCTTCAACGGCAAACCGTCTAAACCGTTTGTTGGCGTGCTGAGCGCGGGTATCAACGCCGCCAGCCCGAACAAAGAGCTGGCGAAAGAGTTCCTGGAAAACTACCTGCTGACCGATCAGGGTCTGGATGAAGTGAACAAGGACAAACCGCTGGGTGCCGTTGCGCTGAAATCCTTCCAGGATCAGCTGGCGAAAGATCCACGCATCGCGGCCACCATGGATAACGCCCAGAAAGGCGAAATCATGCCGAACATCCCACAGATGGCCGCGTTCTGGTACGCCACCCGTACTGCGGTGATCAACGCTGCAAGCGGTCGCCAGACCGTTGATGCCGCGCTGAAAGATGCTCAGGGCCGTATTACTAAGTAAGTCTGAAAAACGGCGGGTGGCGCATGCGCTTACCCGCCCTACGACTACGGCACGATCCGTAGGTCAGGTAAGCGCAGCGCCACCTGACGATAAGTTTCCACCGTTGTAGAGGAAGAACCCCATGGATGTCATTAAAAAGAAACACTGGTGGCAAAGCGACGCGCTGAAGTGGTCAGTGATAGGTCTGCTGTGTCTGCTGGTGGGTTACCTTGTTGTTTTAATGTACGTACAAGGGGAATATCTGTTTGCCATCATGACGCTGATTTTAAGCTCTGCTGGCCTGTATATTTTCGCCAACCGTAAAGCCTACGCCTGGCGCTATGTCTACCCTGGCGTGGCCGGAATGGGGCTGTTTGTCCTCTTCCCACTGATCTGTACCATCGCCATTGCGTTCACCAACTACAGCAGCACTAACCAGCTCGCGCAAGAACGCGCAACGCAGGTGCTTCTGGACCGCTCTTATCAGGCGGGTAAAACCTTCAACTTCGGCCTGTATCCTGCGGGTGACGAGTGGAAGTTAGCACTCACTGACGGTGAGAGCGGCAAAAACTATCTTTCCGACGCGTTCAAATTTGGCGGCGAGCAGAAGCTGGTCTTAAAAGAGGCCGCGGCCCTGCCGGAAGGTGAACGTGCCAACCTGCGTATCATCACTCAAAATCGCCAGGCGCTGACCCAGCTCACCGCCGTGCTGCCCGATGACAGCAAAGTAACCATGAGCTCGCTGCGCCAGTTCTCCGGCACGCAGCCGCTTTATACGCTGGCGGATGACGGCACGCTGACCAACAACCAGAACGGCGTGAAGTATCGCCCGAACAACGATATCGGTTTCTATCAGTCGGTGAATGCCGACGGCAGCTGGGGCGACGACAAGCTCAGCCCGGGCTATACCGTTACCATCGGCTGGGATAACTTTACCCGCGTGTTTACCGACGAAGGCATCCAGAAACCGTTCTTCGCCATCTTCGTCTGGACGGTAGTCTTCTCCATCCTGACCGTGATCCTGACCGTGGCCGTGGGCATGGTGCTGGCCTGTCTGGTCCAGTGGGAATCCCTAAAGGGCAAAGCGATTTACCGCGTGCTGCTGATTCTGCCGTACGCCGTGCCGTCGTTCATCTCGATTCTGATTTTCAAAGGGTTGTTTAATCAGAGCTTCGGTGAAATCAACATGATGCTGAGCGCGCTGTTCGGCATCAAACCGGCCTGGTTCAGCGACCCGACCACCGCTCGCTCGATGATTATCATCGTGAACACCTGGCTCGGTTATCCGTACATGATGATCCTGTGCATGGGGCTGCTGAAGGCCATCCCGGACGACCTGTACGAAGCCTCGGCGATGGACGGCGCGGGTCCGTTCCAGAACTTCTTCAAAATTACCCTGCCGCTGCTCATTAAGCCGCTGACGCCGCTGATGATTGCCAGCTTCGCCTTTAACTTTAACAACTTCGTGCTGATTCAGCTGTTGACCAACGGCGGTCCGGACCGTCTCGGCACCACCACGCCGGCAGGCTATACCGACCTGCTCGTGAGCTACACCTACCGTATCGCCTTCGAAGGCGGCGGCGGTCAGGACTTCGGTCTGGCGGCAGCGATTGCCACCCTGATCTTCCTGCTGGTGGGCGCCCTGGCGATCGTGAACCTGAAAGCTACACGTATGAAATTTGACTAAGGAGGGCACTGAACATGGCAATGGTACAACCCAAATCTCAGAAACTGCGCCTCCTCGCGACGCACTTAGGCCTGCTGATTTTCATCGCGGCGATCATGTTCCCGCTGCTGATGGTTATCGCCATCTCCCTGCGTTCGGGGAACTTCGCCACCGGGAGCCTGATCCCGGATGAAATCTCCTGGGAGCACTGGAAACTCGCGCTGGGCTTCAGTGTGGAACACGCGGATGGCCGCGTCACTCCACCGCCGTTCCCGGTGCTGCTGTGGCTGTGGAACTCGGTAAAAGTGGCGACCATCACTGCCATCGGCATCGTGACGCTCTCCACCACCTGTGCTTACGCCTTCGCCCGTATGCGTTTCCCTGGCAAAGCGACCCTGCTGAAAGGGATGCTGATTTTCCAGATGTTCCCGGCGGTGCTGTCACTGGTGGCGTTGTATGCCCTGTTTGATCGTCTGGGCCAGTACGTGCCGTTTATCGGCCTGAACACCCACGGCGGCGTGATCTTCGCCTATCTTGGCGGCATCGCCCTGCATGTGTGGACCATCAAGGGCTATTTCGAAACCATCGATGGTTCACTGGAAGAAGCCGCCGCGCTGGATGGCGCCACCCCGTGGCAGGCGTTCCGTCTGGTGCTGCTGCCGCTGTCGGTGCCGATTCTGGCGGTGGTGTTCATCCTGTCGTTTATCGCGGCGATCACCGAAGTACCGGTCGCCTCTCTGTTACTGCGCGATGTGAACAGCTACACCCTGGCCGTCGGTATGCAGCAATACCTCAACCCGCAAAACTACCTGTGGGGCGACTTTGCCGCGGCGGCCGTACTCTCTGCCATCCCGATTACCGTGGTGTTCCTGCTGGCCCAGCGCTGGCTGGTCAACGGCCTGACGGCGGGCGGTGTGAAAGGTTAAGTTTCATCTGTTATGCCACTGCAACCCTCAACTTTAGACGTATTGTATTGAACCAACTTGTGACTGTTGTTAGGCGCTCTTCGGAGCGCCCTTTTTTTATTCGCGTTTCAGCCGCTTTGAGTTGCACAGCCAGAGGGTGATCACCAGCAGCAGGATCGCCGCCGAGTAGATCAGCACGTCGAGCGGGGATTTATGATCGACGATGATCAGCCGCACAATGGCGGTGATGCCAATGTAGACAAAATAGCGCAGCGGGAAGTGAAAGCCGGACTGAAAGTACTTCACAATCAGGGCGATAAATTCAAAGTAGAGAAAGTAGACCACCAGGCCTTCCACCAGCGCGTATTTGCTGGTTTGCTCAGGTGCGAACAGCACATCCGCCAGATGCACCGTCTCTTTACCCAGAAACACGACCAGGATCAGGCCAAGGCTCAGCAGACCGAGGTTCAGCACGGTCTGGAGTATCGTTGAGATAAACTCAACACGCGGACGAGTCAGGGATGTCATACAGCACCTCATTCTCCAGGGCGAGGTTCCTGTATAACGCAAAAATGTGACGGGGATCTATATTTTTTGTTTATGTTTTGTCCATATGAACATTCTTGCCGGGCGGCACTGCGTTTGCCCGGCCTACAAAAATACTCTCGTAGGCCCGGTAAGCGCAGCGCCACCGGGCAAACAAGCATCAGCGGAAGTTAATGTTCTTATCGCTGGTCATATCATACAGCTGGAACTTACGTCCAAGCTGCTGACCGCCGTCGCGCGTCAGCGGCGTCCAGCCCACTGCCGCACGGCTGCGGGTTGGGCCTGACGAGAACAGATCCAGCGGAATCGACACGTACACCCCTTTGGTGAAGTCCCCTTCCCCGTACTCGTCTGGCGAAACGTTGGTGATGGTGGCATAACCGCCTACCACTACGCCGCTGTCGAAGTGTTTGGAGATATCCAGCGTGCCGCCCTTATCGCCCGCCAGGTACTGCCCGACGCTGGCTTTCACCAGCACATCCTGTGCGAACGACGGCGTCCAGTAGGCGGTCAGGTGGCCGGTTTTGACACTGTAGTCGGTGAACTTCATCATGTCCTGCGCGCTGCGCCAGTCACGCTGTTTCACGTAGTTGGCATCAATCCCAAACGCCCAGTTACTGTCGACGGGACGATAAAGCACCTCCGCCCCCGCGCCGCCGAACATGGTTTCCAGATAGCCACCGTAAACCTGGCCGTAGAAGCCGTTACCGAAGTACTGGAAGTAGTTGGCCTGCAGGTTATTCACGTAGATATCGTTCTGCACATATTCGCGAACGCGGGTACGCACGCGCGGCAGTTTTGAATCGTTCGGCGGGTTGGTGTAGTTAAATTTGTCGTAGTTGTTGGCAAGGTTGCCGAACAGACTACCGGTGGTCAACAGGTGGTCGGTCACCCACAGATCCGCCGTCGCCATCGCGCCCAGCTGATACATGTAGAAGTTTTCCGGCCCACCCACGGACTGGTTCAGCACCGGATCGATATGGAAATCGAAGCGGGATTTATCGATATACCAGCCCTGCTCGGTGCTCTCTGGCACCACCGGCTCAACGCGTTTTTGCACCAGCTCGGTTTCATGTCCCAGCGGTTCGCCTTCAAGATGACGCTTAAGGCTGGCAACATCGGTTTCAGTGGTGACCTGCGGCAGGTTGAGACGGTTCTCCGTCACGCGGATCGTGCGGATCCCCTCCGGCAGATCGTTCATGACGATCCGGTTGGCGCGCTCGATCCCTTCGCGGGAGTCGCGGTATTTTACCTGCTCGCCGGTGACGTACAGCGTATCGCCTTTGGTCTGGATCTTCGGATCCGCCAGGCCTGCGTTATATTTCAGCAGCGTCAGCTGGTTCGCTACCACGGAGTGCTGAATGATCGCATCCTGCGGCTCCGGCTGGTATTTGGGCCGCGGGTTATCATTGTAGCGCGGCCGCATGTCGTTAAAGTTGGTGCGCAGCGTAAAGCCAAACATCAGGGTATTACCGCGCTCATAGCTGAGATTAACGTCGGCCCAGTCGGTGACGCGGTAAATGGCGCCGACGTTAAACTTGCTCTTCTGCTCAATCTTGCCGGCAAAATCTTCGCTGTAGTTATTGCCTTCGTACTCCAGCTTCAGGCGCAGCGGCTGCCATGGCGTTTGATACTCTACGCCTCCAAACAGCGAGGCCGGGCCGTGGAACATCTGGTCGCCGTTGATGGAACCCGCTTTTTTATAGCTGTTATCGCGGTAGCAGTATTTGTCGCTGTAGGTACAGAACGGGTTGGTTACGTTGCCGCTGGTGCCGAGGTAGCCCCAGCCAAGACCCAGCGAGAAATCAAACGGTCCCCAGGCTTTGCTGGCAACGATGTATTCCGCATCAAACAGGCCGGTCCCGCCAATGTCTTTCGCCCCGACGGAGACCTGCGGCATCCAGTAGCTCTCTTCCCACAGGCGCAGCTTCACGTCGAAGGCTTTGTCTTTATAGGTCTGATCGCCGGAGAAGGCGTCCACGCTGCTGTACTGTTTTGTACGCACGTCGGTGTAGCGCAGCGTGGTCTCCAGCCAGGGGAACAGCTGCACGGACGCAGAGTAGTAACGGTACTGATCGTTATCGCGATAGTTAAGGCTGATTTCCCCCTCGCGGGCCATACGCGCGGTCGGGGTTTGCAGTAAGCCCACGCCGCCAAAATCGGACTGCGACGGGCCGATGGGTGCCGGATACGTTTCTGCATGACAGGCGGCACTCACGCACAGTGCAAGCATGCTGTAGAGATAGGTTTTTTTCATTATTCCGGTATCCGCTGTATCAGGGAGCGAAGGATATCGGCATTAAGCCCGTCATACGCTTTCGTCCAGAAATGGTCGGCAAAACCGACAAAAATGATGCTGCCTGGCATAGGTTCGATATGGCGTTTATTCCAGTAAGCCACCGGCGCTTTTTGCGTATGCCCGTCCGGATAGACCACCCAGGCATAGCTGTTATCCGCACCGCTGAGCAAGCTTTGCTCGTCGAGATAGCTCACGACGTCCCGGCCCGGCGTAAACGGCTTTTTGCCAGGGCTGCTGATAAGCCCCATCACGGTGACGGTGGAAGGCTGAGCTGGCAGCCACAGGGTATAGTCCCCTTCCAGCGACGGATTGCCGTTTTCGGCGACGCGCACCTCATCCGGATCGAGATTCACCTTCTGGCGACCCGTCACCTTAACCGCCTGAAGCTGCTGACGCAGGCTAGTAATGGCCGCGGCATCGTCAGCATCTTCCTGTTGTGCCAGCCCGCTCAGTCGGGCGAGCAGCGCCTGATGTTTTTGTTCCGCTACAATCGTCGCCTGACGCTCGCTGATAACCGCCCCGGTCCACCAGCTTTTCGCCAGCCTCGGCTGCCCCACCAGATCGAGCAGATGCCCGGCATTGGTTAAGGTTTTAGGTTTTTCGCTGTCCGGGGTGTAGACCTGTACCGTTCCCGCAGACCACGCCAGCGGCGAGGCCAGGCTGGCGAGAAGCGCAACGTGAATGAACATTTTCATGATTTCGCCGCCTTGATCAGGGTGGTCTTCACCGGGAAGAAACCGGCACCGAGATACTGTAAGGACTGGCGGATTTGCCCCTCTTCGTCCACCCAGAAGCGGTTATGCCAGGTGGCCTGATCGGTTGTCACCTCTTCATCCAGCACGCGCACCTGCGTTTCGTCGCTGCCCACTTTGACGCTGTCCGTACCATCCCAGCGGAAGGTGGAGCGGGCCGTGGCGTAGCGCACCTGTTTGTGCTCGGTCCAGCCCATTGTGCGCGTCCAGCTTGCGCCATCGACGATCTGATTCGGCTTGATGAGCGGATCTTCAGCCAGGTTGTTTACCTCAAGCAGGTTGTCGCCGCCGAGCAACGTTTTCACGATTCGGGAATGCTGAGTCACGATGGTGGCCTGATCCTGCGTCACCCATTTCTGCTGCCCGTTTTCATCGAAAGCGAGCACCACAAACAGTTGCGGACCATCGTTTAGCTGCATGTACTGGCTGGCATACGGCATGTTCTGAAGTTCGTCATCGGTCAGATGCACGCCCGGCGTGCCGAACATGCTGTCCCACAGTGAGTGGCCCAGCCCTTTGGTGGTAGCTGAGCACGCCTGCAACAGCAGGCAAATCAGGATGATTGCAGGTCGCTTCACGACTCTTCTCCGAAGGGGCGAAATAACCACACCGAAGTGTGGTTATGATTAAAACACCCGGTATTACTGGGTGCTGGTCGTCGTAGTGGTCGTGGTTCCGGTATTGGAGCCATCACCGCCACCGGTTGCCGCCAGCGCGACACCCACGGCTGAACTTACGGCGCTGGTGCTGGCTGCGGTAGAACTCCCCGCAGACGCAGACGTCGCTGCCGACCCTGCTGCTTCCCCGACCTGGACCGGAGCTGCATAGACAGACGTCGCCGCAAGCGCAGATATGGCAAAAATGCCATACAGTACTTTCTTCATAACAATTTCCCTTCAATGAATGAATGGAGATTTGCCCGAAAAGAAATTCAGGCGGATTCGAGTATACACAACTAAAGCAGTGGGTTTACCGTGGGGGTAAATAGGGATGAGGTTTTCAGACTAATGGTTAAAAATGAAAAGAAAAAAGAATTATTGAAATAGATAACCATTCATTATCAAACAGTTATAATATAAACCCATTAAAGTATCACTCCGTATTTTCTTAAAATAACCCTCAGCAATTAACGGGGTAACCGTGTTTTTCGGATTAAACTCAGATTCAGAATTTGAGATAACTAACAGACATCAGGAATTATCCGATAAAAAAATGCCGGCATATCGCCGGCATTGTTCATGACATATTTATTACGCACGCCATGCTTTATAACGGTTAATCAGACCATTGGTGGAGCTGTCGTGGCTGTCGATTGCTTTATCGTCACCCAGCTCTGGCAGAATGCGGTTTGCCAGCTGTTTGCCCAGCTCAACGCCCCACTGGTCAAAGGTGAAGATGTTCAGAATAGCGCCCTGAGTGAAGATCTTGTGCTCGTAGAGGGCAATCAGCGCGCCCAGGCTGAACGGCGTAATTTCACGCAGCAGAATGGAGTTAGTTGGACGGTTGCCTTCGAACACTTTGAACGGCACAACGTGTTCCAGGGTTGCCGGATCTTTACCCTGGTCACGGTACTCCTGCTCAACCACCTCGCGGGATTTACCGAACGCCAGCGCTTCGGTCTGGGCGAAGAAGTTAGACAGCAGCTTCGGATGGTGGTCGGAAAGCGGGTTGTGCGTAATCGCCGGGGCGATGAAATCGCACGGTACCATTTTGGTGCCCTGGTGGATCAGCTGGTAGAACGCGTGCTGACCGTTGGTGCCCGGCTCGCCCCAGATGATTGGGCCAGTCTGATAATCCACCGCGTTACCGTTACGGTCAACGTATTTACCGTTGGATTCCATGTTGCCCTGCTGGAAGTAGGCCGCAAAGCGATGCATATACTGGTCGTACGGCAGAATCGCTTCGGTTTCAGCGCCGAAGAAGTTGTTGTACCAGATCCCGATCAGCGCCAGCAGCACCGGCAGGTTTTTCTCAGGCGCGGTGGTGGAGAAGTGTTTGTCCATCGCGTGCGCGCCGGAGAGCAGCTCAACGAAGTTGTCGAAGCCGACGGACAGGATGATGGACAGACCGATCGCAGACCACAGTGAGTAGCGGCCACCCACCCAGTCCCAGAATTCAAACATGTTCGCAGTATCAATACCGAACTCACCCACCGCTTTACCGTTGGTGGACAGCGCCGCGAAGTGTTTCGCCACGTGCTTTTCGTCGCCCGCGGTTTTCAGGAACCAGTCGCGCGCGCTGTGGGCGTTGGTCATGGTTTCCTGAGTGGTGAAGGTTTTAGACGCCACCAGGAACAGCGTGGTTTCCGGGTTCACCTTTTTCAGCACTTCAGCGATGTGAGTCCCATCGACGTTGGACACGAAGTGCATGTTGAGATGGTTTTTGTACGGGCGCAGCGCCTCGGTCACCATGAACGGGCCGAGGTCAGAGCCGCCGATACCGATGTTTACGACGTCGGTGATCGCTTTCCCGGTGTAGCCTTTCCACTGACCTGAGATGATCGCTTCAGAGAAGGTTTTCATCTTTTCCAGCACCGCGTTCACTTCCGGCATCACATCTTTGCCGTCAACGATAATTGGAGTATTGCTACGGTTGCGCAGCGCCACGTGCAGCACGGCACGGTCTTCGGTGCGGTTGATCTTCTCACCGGAGAACATGGATTTGATGGCATCTGCCAGCTCAGTCTCTTTCGCCAGATCTTGCAGCTTCGCCAGCGTCTCTTCGGTGATACGGTTCTTGGAGAAATCCACCAGCATCAGGTCATCGAAGGTGGCGGAAAACTTGCTGAAACGATCGGCATCTTTCGCGAACAGATCCGCGATAGTGACGTCTTTCATTTCATCAAAATGTTTCTGTAGTGCCTGCCATGCAGCGGTCTGCGTTGGGTTGATGTTTTTCATAGCAATACTCTTCTGATTTGAGAATTGTGACTGCGGTCGATTGTAGCGCCTGCAAATAAAAATTGTGATGGTTTTTATGCCATTGCCCTGGTCTGCATCAAACGCAGGTGAAAAGACCCGAAAAGTATAGCTGCTGTCGCGCCCTTCCGGCGTGGCGAAATGTTGGTCAAAAAGGGGTAAAAAGGAGCATAAAATATGGGCCTGTTATAAGTCCTGTTTCTGAGGGGTACCCCCCCATGAAAAATCCGCATAATCCCAGCATTGACAGGACCTCCCCCGCATTTTATTTATAGGGCCGTATTTTGCGCCTGCACCTGTTCTCGCTTCATTCTTGTGCCAAGGTCGCTCTATTCATTCCCTGACACGAGGTTGTTATGACGAGTTTTGTGGTCGCCAAGTTTGGCGGCACCAGTGTGGCAGACTACGCTGCCATGAACCGCAGCGCCGATGTGGTGCTGGCCGATCCGAATACCCGCCTGGTGGTGCTCTCCGCCTCAGCCGGCGTGACGAACCTGCTGGTTTCTTTGTCTGAAGGACTGGAAGCGACCGAGCGTTTCGTGAAGCTGGATGCACTGCGCAAAATTCAGTTCGACATCCTTGAGCGTCTGCAAAACCCGAACGTCATTCGTGAGGAAGTGGAACGCCTGCTGGAAAATATCACTACCCTGGCAGAAGCCGCTTCACTGGCAACCTCTACCGCTCTAACCGACGAACTGGTCAGCCACGGCGAACTGATGTCCACCCTGCTATTCGTTGAGATCATGCGCGAGCGCAATATTCAGGCGCAGTGGTTCGACGTGCGTAAAGTAATGCGCACCAGCGACCGCTTTGGCCGCGCCGAGCCGGACGTGGAAGCGCTGGCCGAGCTGACCAACCAGCAGCTTGCCCCGCGTCTGGATGAAGGCATAGTGATCACCCAGGGCTTTATCGGCAGCGAAGCCAAAGGGCGCACAACCACGCTGGGCCGTGGCGGCAGCGACTATACCGCCGCCCTGCTGGGTGAAGCCCTGCATGCCACCCGCGTGGATATCTGGACGGACGTGCCGGGCATTTACACCACCGACCCGCGCGTGGTCTCTGCGGCAAAACGCATTGACGTGATCGCCTTTGAAGAAGCGGCTGAAATGGCCACCTTCGGCGCGAAAGTGCTGCATCCGGCCACGCTGCTGCCCGCCGTGCGCAGCGACATTCCGGTCTTCGTTGGCTCCAGTAAAGATCCAAAGGCGGGCGGGACGCTGGTCTGCAAGAAAACCGAGAACCCGCCGCTATTCCGCGCGCTGGCCCTGCGTCGTAAGCAGACGCTGGTTACCCTGCACAGCCATAATATGCTGCACTCCCGCGGATTCCTGGCGGAAGTGTTTGGCATCCTGGCGCGCCACAATATCTCTGTAGATTTGATTACCACTTCCGAAGTGAGTATTGCGCTGACGCTCGACACCACCGGTTCAACCTCAACGGGTGATACCCTGCTGACGCAGTCGCTGCTGATTGAGCTTTCCGAGCTGTGCCGCGTGGAGGTGGAAGAAGATCTGGCGCTGGTTGCCATCATCGGTAATAAGCTGTCGCGCGCGTGCGGCGTGGGCAAAGAGGTGTTCGGCGTGCTCGACCCGTTCAGCATCCGCATGATTTGCTACGGCGCGTCCAGCTACAACCTCTGCTTCCTGGTCCCTGCCGATCAGGCCGAGCAGGTTGTGCAGAAACTTCATCAGAATTTGTTTGAATAAAATTCGTTAGCACGATAAACATTATCCATAAGCCGGGCACAGACCCGGCTTTTTTATAACAAAACAACACGACAATACTGCAAGGAATTCACTATGCTCTCCGCTATCACCCGGCTGTTCCCGTTATGGGCGCTGCTGCTCTCCGTACTCGCGTATTACACTCCCACCACGTTCACGGGCATTGGTCCGTGGGTCACCACGCTACTGATGCTGATTATGTTCGGCATGGGCGTGCATCTAAAAATTGACGATTTCAAACGCGTGCTGTCTCGCCCGGCACCGGTTGCCGCAGGGATTTTCCTGCACTACCTGGTGATGCCGCTCGCGGCCTGGCTGCTGGCGATGGCCTTTAAGATGCCGCCCGACCTTTCCGCCGGGATGGTGCTGGTGGGGAGCGTCGCCAGCGGCACGGCATCTAACGTCATGATCTATCTGGCGAAAGGCGACGTGGCGCTCTCCGTCACTATCTCTTCCGTTTCCACGCTGGTGGGCGTGATTGCCACGCCGCTGTTAACCCGCCTGTACGTGGACGCGCATATCCAGGTGGATGTGATGGGCATGCTGCTCAGCATTCTGCAAATCGTGGTGATCCCGATTGCGCTGGGACTGGTGATCCACCATCTCTTCCCGCAGGTGGTGAAAGCGGTTGAGCCGTATCTGCCCGCGTTTTCGATGGTCTGCATACTTGCCATTATCAGCGCCGTGGTAGCCGGTTCCGCATCGCACATTGCTTCGGTGGGCTTTGTAGTGATCGTCGCGGTTGTGCTGCATAACACCATTGGTCTGCTGGGCGGATACTGGGGTGGAAAGCTGTTTGGTTTCGACGAATCCACCTGCCGCACGCTGGCGATCGAAGTGGGGATGCAGAACTCTGGCCTGGCGGCGGCGCTGGGTAAAATTTACTTCTCACCGCTGGCGGCGCTACCGGGAGCGCTGTTCTCCGTCTGGCACAACCTGTCCGGTTCGCTGTTAGCAGGGTACTGGTCCGGTAAGCCGATTGATGACCAACCGAAAAAAGATGCGGTGAAACAGGGTTAATTGAGCCGGCTTGCTTTACACTGAAGCCTCCCCATCAGGAGGCTTCAGCAATGGCTACACCACGTTTGACCCAGAAAGACATGACCGAAGCCGAGCAGCGCGAACTTAAAACGCTTCTCGACCGCGCCCGCATCGCGCATGGCCGCACGCTGACGAACGCCGAAACCAATCAGGTTAAAAAAGAGTACATCGATAAGCTGATGGCGCAACGTGATGCCGCGGCGAAAAAAGCCCGCAAGCTGAAAAAAGAGCAGGCGTATAAACCCGACGCAGAGGCGACTTTTTCCTGGTCCGCCAGCACATCAACCCGTGGAAGGCGCTAATCAGCGCCCTTTCTTTTTGCGCCCCGGCTGGGTAAAGCGTTTTCCGTTGCCCGGCTTGCCTCGCCCTTTCTCTTCCGCCTGCGGTGCCTTCACCACCGGACGCTTAATCGCCTGCGTTTTCGGTTTGGCTTTAGCTTTCGGCTTCGCTTCGGACGAGGAGTTCTCGATAAGTTTGAACAGCTCGATCAGCTCGTCATCCGTTAAGTCACGCCACTCGCCCAGCGGGATGCCAGACAGGCTGACGTTCATGATGCGCGTGCGTTCCAGCTTCGTCACTTCATAACCGAAGTACTCGCACATGCGGCGGATCTGGCGGTTCAGGCCCTGAACCAGCGTGATGCGGAACGCAAACGGCGCCTCTTTTTTGACTTTACACTTCTTCGTCACGGTGCCCAGAATCGGCACGCCAGCGCCCATTCCGCGGATAAACTCGTCCGTCACCGGCTTGTTCACCGTCACGATGTACTCTTTCTCGTGGTCGTTACCGGCACGCAGAATTTTGTTCACCAGATCGCCGTGGTTGGTGAGGAAAATCAGCCCCTGAGAGTCTTTATCCAGACGGCCAATCGGGAAAATGCGGCTGCTGTGGTTCACGAAATCAACAATGTTGTCCCGCTCGCCATCTTCCGTGGTGCTGACAATCCCAACCGGTTTGTTCAACGCGATAAACACCAGGTCTTCGGCATCACGCGGTTCGATGACCTGACCATTCACTTTCACCACATCGCCAGGTACCACCTGATCGCCAATGGTGGCGCGTTTGCCGTTAAGAAACACGTTACCCTGTTCAATGTAACGGTCAGCCTCGCGACGTGAGCAGATCCCGCTCTCGCTAATGTATTTGTTTAATCGGGTTGATTGAGTTGGCAGCATAGTTTCTCCTGTGAAGGGCGAAATATACCTTACCTTGCGCCTGACAAAAAAGTCCTAGTAACCGCTGATCAGAAAATCGAGTGCATCCCGCAATGAAGCACTGCTGTTAGTAAGATCGGCAACGCGTTCACCTAACTCTTTTAGCGATATGCCTGCCATCATGTGCATCATCACCACGCAGGGTTTTCCCGCGACCTCAACGGCGGGAGCGACCAGTACATGCTTCATCAGAACGACCTCTGAAAGTCACTAAAGGAGCCGTTTTCATCAACCCACTGGTTAATGGCGTCAATAGAAGCTTTATTTTCTTCAAGCCACTCTGCGCGCCGATGTTCACGAAATTGCTCCTGCAAAGCAGCCGTTAGCACGGCAGAAAGGTTAAGTTTAAGCCTTCGCGCCTCTTCAAGGATGTCCGGCGACAGGGAAACATTCACTGATTTTTTAATACTATTAGCACCGCGTATGGGAACCCCCATTGGAATGCGCATGAACTGGCGAAGTGTAGCGTAATAAATGAGCACTTCCTATTCCCTTAAAAATGTAAGGGTTGAAGAATAAATTGCTCTTTATGGGGAGTCACGCCTCACAAAACCGTTTTGCGAGGCGCTTTCAGAGATTAATACTCATCCCGCTCATCGTCTTCATCCGGTTGCTCCATCACGCTGTATGCCACCGCACAGAACAACGAGTTAAGACGCTTCATATCTCCCAGCAGCCCCAGGTGCAGGGAGCTGGTCTCGATACTCTGCACGTTCTGCTGGTGCAGACGCTCAACGTGGGCGTGCGAGTAGCGCCGGTTGAGGATGCGGAAACGGTGCTTGTTGCGGCGCAGGCGGCGCGCGCTCGGCACGTCGCTGGAGAAGAAGACCGACATCGCCAGCTTCAGGTTGCTGACCAGCTGTTCGTGGAGCGCTTCCAGCTCCTTCAGCCCTTCGACAGAAAACGCCCGACGTGCGGCCAGGGATTTGTCTGCGATTTCACTGCCCATACGCTCGACAATATCCGAAGCCTGCTCCAGGTTAAGCGACATCTCAATGATTTCCGCCCAGCGGCGCGACTCCTCTTCCGCCAGCTCGTCCTGTGGGATCCGCGCCAGATAGAGCTTGATGGCGGTATACAGCACGTTGATATCGTCCGCCAGCCTGCGCAGCTCTTTTTCTTCGCGCGGCTCGCCGTGCATCACCTTTTGCAACCCTTCCAGCATGGTTTCCATCGCGTCACCCATGCGCAGCGTTTCGCGGGCGGCATTCGCGATGGCCAGCGCGGGCGTGTCCAGCACCGAGGTGTCCAGATGCTTCGGTTTAAGGCGCGCGTCCAGCTCCGGTTCATCACGAATAAGCCGCTCGCAGAAGCGGGCCATCGGCGCGGCAAACGGCACCATCGCCAGACAGCGCACGAGGTTGTAGAAGACGTGAAAGTAGATCACCAGCTCCGCTTTCGGCAGAGAGAGGTTGTCCATCAGGTTCGCCAGCGGGTGCACAAACGGCAGAATGATCAGGCTACCCACCAGCTTGAAGAGCAAACTCCCCAGTGCCACCCGGCGGGCAGCAGCATTGGCTGCGCTGTTGTTGAGCATCGCCAGCAGGCCAGAGCCAAGATTCGCACCGATGACCAGGCATAGCGCCACCGGGAAAGAGATCGCGCCCGCAGCGGTTAAGGTCGCCGTCAGGAGGACCGCTGCCAGGCTGGAGTAGCTGACAATGGCAAACACCGCGCCGATCAGCGCATCCAGCATAATATCGCCGGTTAACGAGGCGAAAATGACCTGCACACCGTTGGCCTGGGTAATCGGCGTAACTGCCTGCACAATCAGCTCCAGCGCCAGCAGGATCAGCCCGAGGCCAATACCGACGCGGCCAAGCTGCCCGGCACGGCTTTGCTTACGACCGAGGAAGAAAATGACGCCGATAAAAATCAGCAGCGGCGACAGCCAGGAGAGATCGAAGGTCAGGATACGTGCCATCAGCGCGGTACCGACGTCGGCGCCCAGGACAATCACCAGCGCCGGGGCGAGCGCCACCAGATCCTGCGCCACGAACGAGGTGACGAGCATGGTGGTGGCGTTGCTGCTTTGCACCAGCGCCGTGACGCCAATACCCGCACAGAAGGCGAGCGGCTTCTTCTCAACGCTGCCGCTGAGAACGGTACGTAAACGTGCGCCAAACACGCGCATCACGCCGGTACGAACGATATGGGTGCCCCATACCAGCAGTGCGACTGCGGAGAGCAGGTGTAACAACGTCAACACAGTGGGTTTTCCTCCTTATCGTTATTCATTTTCCTTAGGTTCAGTATAAGGGTTTAAACGTAAGAAAGAGACAAGGCACCATAGCGGTGCCCTGTTTGTTGTAAGGAAAAGTGACGTTAGTCTGCGTCGTAGCCTAAATTCGGCGCCAGCCAGCGTTCCACCTCTGACACGCTCATGCCTTTTCGCAGGGCGTAGTCTTCAATCTGATCCCGCTGAAGCTGTGCCACGGCGAAGTACTTGCTGTCCGGGTGGCTGAAATACCAGCCGGAAACGGACGCGCCCGGCCACATGGCGAACGACTCGGTAAGTTTCATGCCGGTATGCGCTTCCACGTCGAGCAGTTTCCAGATAGTGCCCTTCTCGGTGTGTTCCGGGCAGGCCGGATACCCCGGCGCCGGACGAATGCCCTGGTAGTTTTCGCGGATCAGCTCCTCGTTGCTGAGATTCTCATTCGCCGCGTAGCCCCAGTGCACCTTACGTACGCGCTCGTGGAGGTACTCAGCAAAGGCTTCCGCCAGGCGATCGGCGATCGCTTTCACCATGATTTTGTTGTAATCATCGTGCTGTGCGTCGTACGCGTCCGCCAGCGCGTCTTCTTCCAGACCGCCGGTCACCGCAAAGGCGCCGATATAGTCGGCTTTACCGGAGAGTTTCGGTGCGACGAAATCCGCCAGGCAGTAGTTGGCAAAGCCCACTTTCTCGGTTTGCTGGCGCAGATGGTGGCTCACGGCCAGCACATGGGTGCGGGTTTCATCGCGGTAGATTTCTATGTCGTCGCCCACGCGGTTCGCCGGGAACAGCCCCACCACGCCGCGCGGGTTGAGGGCTTTCTCTGCGCTCAGTCTGTCGAGCATATCGTTGGCATCTTTAAACAGGCGTTTCGCCTCTTCGCCTACTACCTCATCTTCAAGAATGCGCGGATATTTGCCCGCCAGCGACCAGGTCATGAAGAACGGCGTCCAGTCGATGTAGTTACGCAGCGTTTCGATGCTGGCCGTCACGTCCTGCACGCCCAGACGGTGCGCGACCGGCGGCGTATAGCTGGACCAGTCGAACGCCAGATCGTTATCGCGCGCCGCCTGAAGCGAAACCGGCGGCGTGCGCGGTTTCTTACGTCCATGCTGAATGCGGACGGTTTCATACTCTTTGCGGGTGCGGGCGACAAAGTCATCGCGCTGGGTGTCAGACAGCAGCGCGGAGACCACGCCCACGGTGCGCGAGGCGTTTTGGACATACACCGTCGGCCCACTGTAGTTCTGCTCGATTTTCACTGCGGTGTGGGCTTTCGAGGTGGTTGCCCCGCCAATCAGCAGTGGAATAGTGAAGCCCTGGCGCTCCATCTCTTTTGCCACGTTGACCATTTCGTCCAGCGACGGCGTAATCAGCCCGGAAAGACCAATCAGATCCGCATTCACTTCGCGAGCGGTCCTGAGGATTTTATCCGCCGGGACCATCACGCCAAGATCGATAATTTCGTAGTTATTGCATTGCAGTACCACGCCGACAATGTTTTTGCCGATGTCGTGTACGTCGCCCTTCACGGTGGCAATGACCATCTTACCGTTACTGGAGCCCTTCTCTTTGCTGGCTTCGATAAACGGCTCAAGATAAGCCACGGCCTGCTTCATGACGCGGGCGGATTTCACCACCTGCGGCAGGAACATTTTTCCCTCGCCGAACAGATCGCCGACCACGTTCATGCCGTCCATCAGCGGCCCTTCGATCACTTCAATCGGACGGGCTGCCTGCTGACGCGCTTCCTCGGTATCCTGCTCAATGAACTCAGTAATGCCTTTTACCAGCGAGTATTCCAGACGCTTTCTCACATCCCAGGAACGCCATTCGGCCTGCTGAACGTTGGCTGATTCGTCAGCTTTACTGCCGCGGTATTTTTCCGCCAGATCCAGCATGCGTTCGGTGGCGTCGTCGCGACGGTTGAGGATCACATCTTCTACTGCGTCGCGTAGTTCTGCGGGCAGGTCGTCGTAAATCGCCAGCTGTCCGGCGTTAACGATCCCCATGTCCATCCCGTTGCGGATGGCATAGTAGAGGAACACGGCGTGGATGGCCTCACGCACCGGGTCGTTGCCGCGGAACGAGAACGAGACGTTCGACACGCCGCCGGAAATTAGCGCATGCGGTAGCTCGCGTTTGATGTCTTCACACGCGCCGATAAAGTCCTGGGCGTAGTTGTTGTGCTCTTCAATGCCGGTTGCGACAGCAAAGATGTTCGGGTCGAAAATAATGTCTTCCGGCGGGAAGCCCACCTCTTCGGTCAAAATTTTGTACGCCCGGCGGCAAATCTCAATTTTGCGCTCGCGGGTATCGGCCTGGCCCACTTCATCGAAGGCCATCACCACCACGGCGGCCCCGTAGCGACGCACCAGCTTCGCGTGGTGGATAAAGGTATCGACGCCCTCTTTCATTGAGATGGAGTTAACGATGCCTTTGCCCTGAATGCACTTCAGCCCCTTTTCGATGACGTCCCATTTGGAGGAGTCAATCATGATCGGCACGCGGGCGATATCCGGCTCACCGGCAATCAGGTTGAGGAAACGCACCATCGCCGCTTCGGCGTCGAGCATCCCCTCGTCCATGTTGATATCGATAATCTGCGCGCCGCTCTCCACCTGCTGGCGGGCAACGTCCAGCGCTTCGCTGTACTTCTCTTCTTTGATCAGGCGCTTGAATTTAGCGGAACCGGTCACGTTGGTACGTTCACCCACGTTCACAAACAGGCTGTCGTCGCCGATGGTCAACGGCTCAAGGCCGGACAGACGGCAGGCTACCGGAAGCTCGGGTAGCTTGCGCGGTGGAAGCCTGGCGACGGCGCGGCTCATGGCGGCGATATGCTCCGGCGTGGTGCCGCAGCAGCCGCCGACGATGTTGAGGAAGCCAGATTCGGCCCACTCGCGGATTTGCGCCGCCATGGTATCGGCATCCAGATCATACTCACCGAACGCGTTCGGCAGACCGGCGTTCGGGTGGGCGGTGACGTAGCACTCTGCGATGCGCGAAAGCTCCTGCACGTACTGGCGCAGCTCGTCCGGCCCCAGCGCGCAGTTCAGGCCGAAGGAGAGCGCTTCGGCATGGCGCAGAGAGTTATAAAACGCTTCGGTTGTCTGGCCGGAAAGCGTGCGCCCCGAGGCATCGGTGATGGTGCCGGAAATCATGATCGGCAGGTCAACACCCAGCGCCTCGAACTCCTCTTTCACCGCGTAAATTGCGGCTTTGGCGTTGAGGGTGTCGAATACGGTTTCAATCAGGATCAGGTCGGAACCGCCTTTCACCAGCGCTTTAGTGGACTCACGATACGCGGCCACCAGTTGGTCAAAGGTGATATTGCGGAAGGCTGGATCGTTCACGTCCGGAGAAATCGACGCGGTGCGGTTGGTCGGGCCCAGCACCCCGGCAACATAGCGCGGTTTGTCCGGCGTGCGGGCCGTCCACTCGTCGGCGCAGGCGCGCGCCAGTTTCGCCGCTTCAAAGTTGATCTCCGCCGACAGGGATTCCATCTGGTAATCCGCCATGGCGATGGTTGTCGAGTTGAAGGTGTTGGTTTCTACAATATCCGCACCCGCTTCGAAGTAGGCGTTATGGATATCCCTGATGACAGAGGGTTTGCTCAACACCAGCAGGTCATTGTTTCCTTTCAGGTCACAAGGCCAGTCGGCAAAGCGCTCGCCACGGAAATCGTCTTCACTCAGACGATAGCCCTGGATCATGGTGCCCATGCCGCCGTCCAGCACCAGAATTCGTTCATTTAACTGCGCACGCAGTTGCTCTACTTTGCTGCTCACACTTGCTCCCGACAACGTTCAACATGGCCAAAAGGCTGCGTTCCATACTGGCATAATCTCTAAGGGTCGAAAAGTCACACAGCGGTAACATGAGACATGTTCACTATCACTCCTCCGATCAGTCAGGAAAGCGGTTGCAAAACCACCAAATAAAACGAAAATGATTTCCACGATACAGAAAAAGGAGTTCGTCATGGTTACGACCGTTCCCGCTAAACGCGGCAGAAAACCTGCTGCAACCACCGCTGCACAACCTGGCGGACAGGTTCAATCCCTGACGCGCGGCCTGAAGCTGCTGGAATGGATAGCCGAATCGCATGGTAGCGTGGCCCTGACGGAGCTGGCGCAGCAGGCTGGCCTGCCGAACTCCACCACTCACCGCCTGTTAACCACCATGCAGCAGCTGGGCTTCGTACGTCAGGTGGGCGAGCTGGGTCACTGGGCGGTTGGCGCACATGCGTTTATTGTCGGCAGCAGCTTCCTGCAAAGCCGCAACCTGCTGGCGATTGTCCACCCGATTCTGCGCAAGCTGATGGAGGAGTCCGGCGAGACGGTAAACCTGGCCGTGCTGGATCAGAGCGATCATCAGGCGATTATCATCGACCAGGTGCAGTGTACGCAGCTGATGCGCATGTCCGCACCGATTGGCGGCAAGCTGCCGATGCATGCCTCTGGCGCAGGGAAAGCGTTTCTCTCGCAGCTTAGCGAAGAGCAGGTGACGGGTCTGCTGCACCGTAAAGGTCTGCACGCCTACACCCACGCCACCCTGGTGTCGCCGGTGCATCTGAAAGAAGATCTGGCTCTGACCCGCAAGCGCGGCTATTCGTTTGATGACGAAGAACATGCCCTCGGGCTGCGCTGCCTCGCGTCCTGTATTTTCGACGAACACCGCGAGCCGTTTGCCGCCATCTCCATCTCCGGGCCGATTTCACGTATGACCGACGACCGCGTCACCGAGCTGGGTGCGCTGGTGATTAAGGCCGCGAAAGAGGTGACGCTGGCGTATGGTGGGATTCGCTAGGATTGAGGGCGGTCTGGTGCCCTCACCCCGGCCCTCTCCCACAGGGCTGAGGGTTCCCCACAAATTAATGCGAGCACTGAGCAATCCCCTCGCCCCTCCGGGGAGAGGGTTAGGGTGAGGGGAACATACGGCGGTGGTGGTCATTCCGTTCACTTTATGTTCCTTGCTACTCTGTAACGACATGACCGGTGAACGTGCCAGGGTGGCTCAGTCGCCACCACCCTGGCGACCCGGGCTCCCGGCGGTAAATCGCCGCTTCGCGGTGCCCTCGGCTTATTCCTTCCGGCTTATCGGGTACGGGCGGAGGCAACGTCCCTGTAAAGCCGCCCTCTCGGCGCATCCCTGCGCCTCGCCCCGGCCGGAAGGCAAACGCCTCAGCGATTTACAGCCGGACCAGGGCATCGCTGACAGCCCTCAGTCATTTAGAAAGCAACTTTATTGCTTCTGCATAAAAAAATTACTGGGGATCCCTCAGCCCACAGGGAGAGGGAGAAAACATGATGCCCTTACCCTGCGGGAGAGGGAGAAAAGCGGATGCAAAACCGCTGCTTGCGGCGGTAAGCGTAGACATCTTCCACGTGCCCGTTTTTGATCCGCGCTTGCAGCCCGCGCCAGTAGCTGGCGCGGAACAGATCGGCATGCATCTCTTCAAATAACGGCCCGATGCGTGGGTCCGCACACAGCCAGTGGCGAAACTCCTCCGGAAACACATCGCCCGGCGAGACGCTGTACCACGGCTCGCTGGACAGTTCATCTTCCGGGTAGCGCGGCGGCGGGATATCGCGGAAGTTCACCTCGGTCATGTAGCAAATTTCATCGTAATCGTAGAACACCACCCGCCCGTGACGGGTGACGCCGAAGTTTTTAAACAGCATATCCCCGGGGAAAATATTGGCAGCGGCGAGCTGGCGGATGGCGTTGCCGTACTCTTCGATGGCATCACGTAAAGCCTGGCCCTCTGACTGTTCCAGCCAGATATTTAGCGGCACCATACGGCGCTCAATGTAGAGATGGCTGATCGCAATCTTATCGCCAAGATCGGTAATTTTCGTCGGCGCTTCCTGCATGAGCAGCGTCATTAGCGCCGGATCGACCTGCTGCTTATCCAGCACAAAGTTTTCAAACTCCTGGGTATCGGCCATTCGCCCGACGCGATCGTGCTCTTTTACCAGCTGATAGCAGGCACGGACGTGGAATGCGGTCATCTCTTTCTGCGGGGCGAATTTATCCTTAATCACCTTAAACACCCGATCAAAGCCCGGCAGCGTGAAGACCAGCATCACCATGCCGCGGATACCCGGCGCTTCGATAAACTGCTCATCAGCCGTGGTGACATAACGCAGGTATTCCCGATAACTCTCCGTTTTGGCATGCTTCTGACAGCCAATCGCCATATACAGCTCGGCGGTGGTTTTGCCCGGCAGGATCTCGCGCAGCCACTCCACCAGGGCGGCGGGCAGCGGGGCGTAGACCATGAAATAGGAGCGGGCGAAGCCAAATACGATACTCGCCTCAGCGCTGGTAGTCAGGCAGGTATCGACAAACAGTTCGCCGTCGTCGGTACGGTGAATGGGCAGCAGAAACGGCACGATGGCTGTCGGCGTAACCAGTTTGCCCACCAGCCAGGCGGCCTTATTGCGGTAGAAAAGCTCGTTGGCAACCTGCAAATGGCTGCGGCTGAGCACCGCCTCACCGAAGGTTTCACTGAGATACGCGTGGATATAGCCGATATCCCGGGGTTTATTCTGCCACGGCAGGCGCAGCGGCAAATCCGTTAAGACGCGGTGCAGGAGCTTTTCCCAGCCGCGATCGGGAAAGAAATCTTTCGCCAGCGGACGCGGAATGGTACGGAAGCGTCGCTCGGGCTGGGAGCTGAAGATAAATAACCGCTCAGGAGATAATGAGCGGTGGTCAAATAACCGGCAATAGACGGAGTTGAAAAAGCTCTCCGCAATCTCGAAGCGCGGGTAGTCGGGTAACAGATGGGTGTAATGCTCTTTCACGCGCAGTAAAAATTCCGCATCCGGGCTTTTACCGTCGGTGATACAGCGCAGTTGTTCCACCACCAGACCTACATGGTGATCATAAAGATGGATACGCTGCTTCATGGCCTGCTGAACCGCATGCCAGTCGGCGTGCTCAAAACGCTGTTGCGCGCCAGAGGTAACTTCCAGAAAGCGGCCATACTGGGCATCGAAGCCCTGCAAAATAGTTTGGGCTATCAGTAATTCCAGACCACGCGACATATATTCCCCCTCACCCCAACCCTCTCCCCGAGGGGGGAGAGGGGGAAAGATCAGAACTGTGCTTCTTCCGTTGAGCCCGTTAATGCCGTGACGGAGGAAGTCCCGCCCTGAATAATCGTGGTCACATTATCGAAGTAGCCGGTTCCCACCTCCTGCTGGTGCGAAACGAAGGTATATCCCTCTTTACCCGCCGCAAATTCTGGCTGCTGTACCTTCTCAACATAGTGCTTCATGCCTTCGCCCTGTGCGTAGGCATGCGCCAGGTCGAACATGTTGAACCACATGCTGTGGATACCCGCCAGGGTGATGAACTGGTACTTGTAGCCCATATCCGACAGCTGCTGCTGGAAGCTGGCGATGGTCGTGTCGTCCAGATTTTTTTGCCAGTTGAAGGACGGTGAACAGTTATAGGCCAGCAGCTTGCCCGGATATTTCGCATGAATCGCATCGGCAAAGCGCTTCGCCAGCGCCAGATCCGGCGTGGAGGTTTCACACCAGACCAGGTCGGCGTAAGGTGCATACGCCAGGCCGCGGCTGATCGCCTGTTCAATACCGGCATGCGTGCGATAGAACCCTTCGCTGGTGCGTTCGCCGGTGATGAATTCGCTGTCGTACGGGTCGCAGTCAGAGGTGATCAGGTCCGCTGCGTCCGCATCGGTACGAGCAATGACCAGCGTCGGCACGCCGAGCACGTCAGCAGCCAGACGCGCGGCAACCAGCTTCTGGATCGCTTCCTGAGTTGGCACCAGCACTTTCCCGCCCATATGCCCACACTTCTTCACCGACGCCAGCTGATCTTCAAAGTGTACGGCCGCTGCACCGGCCTCAATCATCGATTTCATCAGCTCAAAGGCGTTCAGCACGCCGCCGAAACCGGCTTCCGCATCGGCGACGATCGGCAGGAAATAATCAATAAAACGCGGATCGTGGGGCTCGATGCCCGCCGCCCACTGGATCTGATCCGCACGGCGGAAGGTATTGTTGATCCGATCTACCACTGACGGCACCGAGTTCGCCGGATAAAGAGATTGATCCGGATACATGCTGGAGGCCAGGTTAGCATCCGCCGCGACCTGCCAGCCGGAAAGATAGATAGCTTCAATGCCGGCCTTCGCCTGCTGCAATGCCTGACCGCCAGTCAGTGCGCCGAGGCTGTTGATATAACCTTTTTTAGACCCCCCGTGCAGCAGATCCCACATTTTCGCCGCGCCGTTCTGCGCCAGCGTACACTCCGGGTTAACCGAGCCGCGTAACTTCACCACTTCCTCTGCGCTGTACGGACGGCGAATGCCTTCCCAGCGCGGTTGGGTCCACTCTTTTTGTAACTCTTCGATCTGTTGGGTACGGGTTTTCATGTGCAGATGCTCCATATTGTTATGTGGTGAATTACGCCAGGAAGCGGTAGCCCGGCAGGGTCAGGAAGTCGATTAAGTCATCAGAGGTGGTGATTTGCTCCATCAGGCGCGCAGCGTCATTAAAACGCCCGCTGCTGAAGCGGTGCTCGCCCAGTTCGTCCTGGATGACCCGCATCTCTTCGGCCAGCATCTGACGGAACAGGGCTTTGGTGACCGGTTTGCCGTTGCTGAGCGTTTTTTGATGATGGATCCACTGCCAGATGGAGGTACGTGAAATTTCCGCCGTGGCGGCATCTTCCATCAGGCCGTAGATCGGCACGCAGCCGTTGCCGGAGATCCATGCCTCGATGTACTGCACGGCGACGCGAATATTGGCGCGCATGCCCTCTTCCGTACGCTCGCCCGCACACGGCGCAAGCAACTGTTCTTCTGCGATTGGCGCATCGTCTTCACGGGTGACAAACAGCTGGTTTTTGTTGTCGCCGAGTACGCGGTTGAAGACCTCCATCGCCGTGTCGGCCAGACCGGGGTGGGCAATCCACGTCCCGTCGTGGCCGTTACGGGCTTCCAGCTCTTTATCGGCTTTCACCTTGTTGAGCACCTGATTGTTACGCTCTGCGTCTTTGCTCGGGATAAACGCCGCCATGCCGCCCATCGCAAAGGCGCCGCGTTTGTGGCAGGTCTTAATCAGCAGGCGCGAGTAGGCGCTGAGGAACGGTTTATCCATGGTCACAACCTGACGATCCGGCAATACCCGGTCGGCATGGTTTTTCAGGGTTTTGATGTAGCTGAAGATGTAATCCCAGCGGCCGCAGTTCAGGCCCACAATATGGTCACGCAGCGCATGGAGGATCTCATGCATCTGGAATACGGCTGGCAGGGTTTCAATCAGCAGCGTGGCCTTAATGGTGCCGCGCGGCAGGCTGAAGCGGTCTTCTGCGTAGCTGAAGACTTCACTCCACCACGCCGCTTCCTGCCAGGACTGGGTTTTCGGCAGATAGAAATAGGGGCCGCTGCCTTTCGCCAGCAGGTTCTTATGGTTGTGGAAGAAGTACAGCGCAAAGTCGAACAGGCTGCCCGGAATGGCTTCTCCGCGCCACGTAACGTGTTTTTCTGGCAAATGCAGACCGCGTACGCGGCAGATCAGCACCGCCGGATTCGGTTTGAGCTGGTAAATTTTACCGGCTTCGTTGGTATAGCTGATGGTGCCGTTGACGGCGTCGCGCAGGTTGATCTGCCCGTCGATAACTTTCTGCCAGTCCGGCGCGAGGGAATCTTCGAAGTCCGCCATAAATACTTTGACGTTGGCATTCATGGCGTTAATCACCATTTTGCGCTCTACCGGGCCGGTGATCTCTACGCGACGATCCTGTAAATCTTCAGGGATTCCGCGAATTTTCCATTCACCATGACGAATGGAAGCGGTTTCCGAAATAAACCCTGGCAACTTGCCGTTATCGATCTCCTGCTGTTGATGAATGCGTGCCGCCAGCAGTTTATTACGCTGTGGCGTAAAGCGAGTCACCAGTTCAGTCAGAAACTCTACCGCTTCTGCCGTCAAAACTTGCTGTTCTTGCTCGCCATTCGGCTGGGTAAAGGTCAGTTCATCGACCGTTGTTGCCTGTTGAGTCATCGTTCTGCTCCTCATCAAAGATCCAAAATCACGCCCCCGATGCGAGCGAAAGATCGTTGTGTAGTTTTCGCTCAGCAGAATTAAGACTATCTATAATTTTTCCAAATTCAAAAAACAATTTCCATTTTAATTAATATCCAATCACAACTGTATGATTAATATGGGATTAAAGTTTTTCACGATGTTGAGTTGGTTTTCGGAAATAAAAAAGGCACCCGAAGGTGCCTGATGTGAATAGCTGAAACGCTTTAGGATCGTTTAATGCAGACGATTACTCCAGCGTCGGATTCATGTGGCGCAGATCGTACGGCGTAATCTGGTAGACGTAATAGTTGAGCCAGTTAGTGAACAGCAGATTTCCGTGACTACGCCAGGTTGCCCGAGGCGTGTTTTGCGGATCGTTTTTCGGGAAATAGTTGTACGGGACATCCGGATTCAGACCCGCTTCAACGTCACGAAAATACTCTGACGCGAGGGTATGCGGATCGTACTCAGGATGGCCGGTAACGAACGCGATGCGTTTGTCTTTACTGGCGAACAGGTAGGCATCGCCGTCTTCCGTTTCGGCCAGGATTTCCAGGTCGGTGTAATCGCGGATCAGCTGTGCCGGAAAATCGGCGTAGCGAGAATGCGGAGCCAGGAAAGTGTCATCGAAACCACGCGTCAACAGCGCATGCGGGTGAAGAATGTGGTGTTCGTATACGCCAGAAAGTTTGTCGCTGCGGGTTTGCTTGGGAATGCCATAGAGGATATTCAGCGCGGCCTGTACCGCCCAACAGACAAATAAGGTGGACGTGACGTGATCTTTTGCCCACTCCAGCACCTGCCTGATTTGTGGCCAGTAGGCAACGTCATTAAATTCCACCAGACCCAGCGGTGCGCCGGTGACGATCAGTCCATCGAAATTCTCATCGCGAATATCTTCAAAATTACAGTAGAAGTTATTCAGATGCTCAGCAGGCGTGTTGCGTGACTCACGGGCGTCAATGCGCAGCAGCTGGATATCAACCTGAAGCGGAGAGTTGGAGAGCAAACGCAGGAACTGGTTCTCCGTTTCGATCTTTTTTGGCATCAGATTGAGAATAAGCACCTTCAGCGGGCGAATTTCCTGACCTGTCGCACGCGAAGCCGTCATGACGAAGACATTCTCTTCACGCAAGAAATTGACGGCTGGTAGCTCGTCCTGCACCCGAATCGGCATAACCTTAAATCCTCACAGCATACGTATAAACGTTTAGACATCCAGACAGCTAACGATACCCAGAAACGGGCTTAATGTCGAGTCTGCAAGCGAAAGGTGAGAAAGTTTCAAGGAGGGAAAGCATGTAGGGCGGGTAAGGTGGGGCCACCACCCGACTTTTCAGAACGCACAAAGCAAAAAACCCCGCACCTTCCGGTACGGGGTTTTTTCTGTTTGATGCCTGGCAGTTCCCTACTCTCACATGGGGAGACCCCACACTACCATCGGCGCTACGGCGTTTCACTTCTGAGTTCGGCATGGGGTCAGGTGGGACCACCGCGCTAAAGCCGCCAGGCAAATTCTGTTAATCTGTATCAGGCTGAAAATTTCGTCTCTTCGCCAAAACACCTTCGGCGTTGTAAGGTTAAGCCTCACGGTTCATTAGTATCGGTTAGCTCAACGCATCGCTGCGCTTACACACCCGACCTATCAACGTCGTAGTCTTCAACGTTCCTTCAGGAGACTCAAGGTCTCAGGGAGAACTCATCTCGGGGCAAGTTTCGTGCTTAGATGCTTTCAGCACTTATCTCTTCCGCATTTAGCTACCGGGCAGTGCCATTGGCATGACAACCCGAACACCAGTGATGCGTCCACTCCGGTCCTCTCGTACTAGGAGCAGCCCCCCTCAATTCTCCAGCGCCCACGGCAGATAGGGACCGAACTGTCTCACGACGTTCTAAACCCAGCTCGCGTACCACTTTAAATGGCGAACAGCCATACCCTTGGGACCTACTTCAGCCCCAGGATGTGATGAGCCGACATCGAGGTGCCAAACACCGCCGTCGATATGAACTCTTGGGCGGTATCAGCCTGTTATCCCCGGAGTACCTTTTATCCGTTGAGCGATGGCCCTTCCATTCAGAACCACCGGATCACTATGACCTGCTTTCGCACCTGCTCGCGCCGTCACGCTCGCAGTCAAGCTGGCTTATGCCATTGCACTAACCTCCTGATGTCCGACCAGGATTAGCCAACCTTCGTGCTCCTCCGTTACTCTTTGGGAGGAGACCGCCCCAGTCAAACTACCCACCAGACACTGTCCGCAACCCGGATTACGGGTCTACGTTAGAACACCAGCCATTAAAGGGTGGTATTTCAAGGTTGGCTCCACGCAGACTGGCGTCCACGCTTCTAAGCCTCCCACCTATCCTACACATCAAGGACCAGTGTTCAGTGTCAAGCTATAGTAAAGGTTCACGGGGTCTTTCCGTCTTGCCGCGGGTACACTGCATCTTCACAGCGAGTTCAATTTCACTGAGTCTCGGGTGGAGACAGCCTGGCCATCATTACGCCATTCGTGCAGGTCGGAACTTACCCGACAAGGAATTTCGCTACCTTAGGACCGTTATAGTTACGGCCGCCGTTTACCGGGGCTTCGATCAAGAGCTTCGCGTTGCCGCTAACCCCATCAATTAACCTTCCGGCACCGGGCAGGCGTCACACCGTATACGTCCACTTTCGTGTTTGCACAGTGCTGTGTTTTTAATAAACAGTTGCAGCCAGCTGGTATCTTCGACTGATTTCAGCTCCGTCCGCAGGGACTTCACCTACACATCAGCGTGCCTTCTCCCGAAGTTACGGCACCATTTTGCCTAGTTCCTTCACCCGAGTTCTCTCAAGCGCCTTGGTATTCTCTACCTGACCACCTGTGTCGGTTTGGGGTACGATTTCGTGTTACCTGATGCTTAGAGGCTTTTCCTGGAAGCAGGGCATTTATCACTTCAGCACCGTAGTGCCTCGTCATCACACCTCAGCGTTAACAAGGTACCGGATTTACCTGGAACCTCCGCCTACATGCTTAAACCGGGACAACCGTCGCCCGGCTGACATAGCCTTCTCCGTCCCCCCTTCGCAGTAACACCAAGTACAGGAATATTAACCTGTTTCCCATCGACTACGCCTTTCGGCCTCGCCTTAGGGGTCGACTCACCCTGCCCCGATTAACGTTGGACAGGAACCCTTGGTCTTCCGGCGAGCGGGCTTTTCACCCGCTTTATCGTTACTTATGTCAGCATTCGCACTTCTGATACCTCCAGCATGCCTCACAGCACACCTTCAACGGCTTACAGAACGCTCCCCTACCCAACAACGCCTAAGCGTCGCTGCCGCAGCTTCGGTGCATGGTTTAGCCCCGTTACATCTTCCGCGCAGGCCGACTCGACCAGTGAGCTATTACGCTTTCTTTAAATGATGGCTGCTTCTAAGCCAACATCCTGGCTGTCTGTGCCTTCCCACATCGTTTCCCACTTAACCATGACTTTGGGACCTTAGCTGGCGGTCTGGGTTGTTTCCCTCTTCACGACGGACGTTAGCACCCGCCGTGTGTCTCCCGTGATAACATTCTTCGGTATTCGTAGTTTGCATCGGGTTGGTAAGCCGGGATGGCCCCCTAGCCGAAACAGTGCTCTACCCCCGAAGATGAGTTCACGAGGCGCTACCTAAATAGCTTTCGGGGAGAACCAGCTATCTCCCGGTTTGATTGGCCTTTCACCCCCAGCCACAGGTCATCCGCTAATTTTTCAACATTAGTCGGTTCGGTCCTCCAGTTAGTGTTACCCAACCTTCAACCTGCCCATGGCTAGATCACCGGGTTTCGGGTCTATACCCTGCAACTTAACGCCCAGTTAAGACTCGGTTTCCCTTCGGCTCCCCTATACGGTTAACCTTGCTACAGAATATAAGTCGCTGACCCATTATACAAAAGGTACGCAGTCACCCCATAAAGAGGCTCCCACTGCTTGTACGTACACGGTTTCAGGTTCTTTTTCACTCCCCTCGCCGGGGTTCTTTTCGCCTTTCCCTCACGGTACTGGTTCACTATCGGTCAGTCAGGAGTATTTAGCCTTGGAGGATGGTCCCCCCATATTCAGACAGGATACCACGTGTCCCGCCCTACTCTTCGAGCTCACAACCTGTGCATTTTCGTGTACGGGACTATCACCCTGTACCGTCGGACTTTCCAGACCGTTCCACTAACACACAAGCTGATTCAGACTCCGGGCTGCTCCCCGTTCGCTCGCCGCTACTGGGGGAATCTCGGTTGATTTCTTTTCCTCGGGGTACTTAGATGTTTCAGTTCCCCCGGTTCGCCTCGTTAACCTATGTATTCAGTTAACGATAGTGCAACGGATTGCACTGGGTTTCCCCATTCGGACATCGCCGGGTCAAAGGTTCATATCACCTCGCCGGCGCTTTTCGCAGATTAGCACGTCCTTCATCGCCTCTGACTGCCAGGGCATCCACCGTGTACGCTTAGTCGCTTAACCTCACAACCCGAAGATGTTTCACTTCATGATTGCGAAAATTTGAGAGACTCGAACACACCATTAAAGATGTGTCGTTTCAATTTTCAGCTTGATCCAGATTTTTAAAGAGCAAAACTTCTTAATGCACTCAAAAGTACATTCAGAAGTTCATCATTCATCAGACAATCTGTGTGAGCACTGCAAAGGCAGGTTCTTTAAGGTAAGGAGGTGATCCAACCGCAGGTTCCCCTACGGTTACCTTGTTACGACTTCACCCCAGTCATGAATCACAAAGTGGTAAGCGCCCTCCCGAAGGTTAAGCTACCTACTTCTTTTGCAACCCACTCCCATGGTGTGACGGGCGGTGTGTACAAGGCCCGGGAACGTATTCACCGTGGCATTCTGATCCACGATTACTAGCGATTCCGACTTCATGGAGTCGAGTTGCAGACTCCAATCCGGACTACGACGCACTTTATGAGGTCCGCTTGCTCTCGCGAGGTCGCTTCTCTTTGTATGCGCCATTGTAGCACGTGTGTAGCCCTACTCGTAAGGGCCATGATGACTTGACGTCATCCCCACCTTCCTCCAGTTTATCACTGGCAGTCTCCTTTGAGTTCCCGGCCTAACCGCTGGCAACAAAGGATAAGGGTTGCGCTCGTTGCGGGACTTAACCCAACATTTCACAACACGAGCTGACGACAGCCATGCAGCACCTGTCTCAGAGTTCCCGAAGGCACCAAAGCATCTCTGCTAAGTTCTCTGGATGTCAAGAGTAGGTAAGGTTCTTCGCGTTGCATCGAATTAAACCACATGCTCCACCGCTTGTGCGGGCCCCCGTCAATTCATTTGAGTTTTAACCTTGCGGCCGTACTCCCCAGGCGGTCGACTTAACGCGTTAGCTCCGGAAGCCACGCCTCAAGGGCACAACCTCCAAGTCGACATCGTTTACGGCGTGGACTACCAGGGTATCTAATCCTGTTTGCTCCCCACGCTTTCGCACCTGAGCGTCAGTCTTTGTCCAGGGGGCCGCCTTCGCCACCGGTATTCCTCCAGATCTCTACGCATTTCACCGCTACACCTGGAATTCTACCCCCCTCTACAAGACTCTAGCCTGCCAGTTTCGAATGCAGTTCCCAGGTTGAGCCCGGGGATTTCACATCCGACTTGACAGACCGCCTGCGTGCGCTTTACGCCCAGTAATTCCGATTAACGCTTGCACCCTCCGTATTACCGCGGCTGCTGGCACGGAGTTAGCCGGTGCTTCTTCTGCGGGTAACGTCAATCGACAGGGTTATTAACCCTGTCGCCTTCCTCCCCGCTGAAAGTACTTTACAACCCGAAGGCCTTCTTCATACACGCGGCATGGCTGCATCAGGCTTGCGCCCATTGTGCAATATTCCCCACTGCTGCCTCCCGTAGGAGTCTGGACCGTGTCTCAGTTCCAGTGTGGCTGGTCATCCTCTCAGACCAGCTAGGGATCGTCGCCTAGGTGAGCCGTTACCCCACCTACTAGCTAATCCCATCTGGGCACATCCGATGGCAAGAGGCCCGAAGGTCCCCCTCTTTGGTCTTGCGACGTTATGCGGTATTAGCTACCGTTTCCAGTAGTTATCCCCCTCCATCAGGCAGTTTCCCAGACATTACTCACCCGTCCGCCACTCGTCAGCAAAGCAGCAAGCTGCTTCCTGTTACCGTTCGACTTGCATGTGTTAGGCCTGCCGCCAGCGTTCAATCTGAGCCATGATCAAACTCTTCAATTTAAAAGTTTGATGCTCGTGAATTAAACTTCGTAATGAATTACGTGTTCACTCAGAGACTTGGTATTCATTTTTCGTCTTGCGACGTTAAGAATCCATGTCACTTTGAGTGCCCACACAGATTGTCTGATAAATTGTTAAAGAGCAGTTGCGACGCGCTTCAGCGCTCTGTCGCGAGGTGGCGTATATTACGCTTTCCTCTTTCAGAGTCAACCCGTTATTTCAGGATTTTTTCTCTTCAACCGACCGGGTTGTCTGTGAAGTGATTCACATCCGCCGTGTCGATGGAGGCGCATTATAGGGAGTTCTCCGCAGGCCGCAACCGCTAAATGACAGAAAAATGACTGACTGCTGCATTCCCCAGCAAAACCCCGCCTTATACCCTTTTACACACAGAGTTATCCACAGCGCTTCGAAAAAGTGAAAATATGCGAGCGTTGCGCAAACGTTTTCGTTAAAATGCTCGCGCTTAACAAGGAGGCCTCGTCAGGTGTGTTAGATGAGTTTTTCGCTGGAAAATTCATCTAACGCTCTCTGTAATCGTGAAATCCAGGGGATTTACCATGCAACAACGTCGTCCAGTCCGCCGCGCTCTGCTCAGTGTTTCTGATAAAGCCGGTATCGTCGAATTCGCTCAGGCACTTTCCGCACGCGGTGTGGAGCTGCTTTCTACAGGCGGTACCGCTCGCCTGTTAGCAGAGAAAGGTCTGCCGGTAACCGAAGTGTCCGACTACACCGGTTTCCCGGAAATGATGGATGGACGCGTCAAAACCCTGCACCCGAAAGTGCACGGCGGCATTCTGGGTCGTCGCGGTCAGGACGACGGCATTATGGAGCAGCACAATATTGCCCCCATCGACATGGTTGTCGTTAACCTCTATCCCTTCGCCCAGACCGTCGCCCGCGAAGGCTGTTCTCTGGAAGATGCCGTAGAGAACATTGATATCGGCGGCCCGACCATGGTGCGCTCCGCAGCCAAGAACCATAAAGATGTGGCCATCGTAGTGAAGAGCAGCGACTACAGCGCCATTATTAATGAGATGGACGCCAACGAAGGGTCCCTGACGCTTGATACGCGTTTCGACCTCGCCATCAAAGCCTTCGAACACACCGCCGCGTACGACAGCATGATCGCCAACTACTTCGGTAGCCTGGTTCCTGCCTACCACGGTGAAAGCAAAGATCCATCTGGTCGCTTCCCGCGCACCCTGAACCTGAACTTCATTAAGAAGCAGGATATGCGCTACGGCGAGAACAGCCACCAGCAGGCAGCCTTCTATATAGAAGAAGAGGTGAAAGAAGCCTCTGTTGCGACTGCTCAGCAGGTACAGGGCAAAGCCCTCTCTTATAACAACATTGCCGATACCGACGCCGCGCTGGAATGCGTGAAAGAGTTCAGCGAGCCGGCCTGCGTTATCGTCAAGCACGCCAACCCATGCGGCGTCGCAGTAAGCACCTCCATTATGGATGCCTACGATCGCGCCTACAAAACCGACCCGACCTCCGCGTTCGGCGGCATTATCGCCTTCAACCGCGAGCTGGATGCGGAAACCGCGCAGGCCATCATCTCCCGTCAGTTTGTCGAAGTGATCATCGCGCCATCCGCATCCGAAGTAGCGCTGAAAATCACCGCGGCGAAACAGAACGTGCGCTTGCTGGTTTGCGGCCAGTGGGCAGAGCGCGTTCCAGGTCTGGACTTCAAGCGCGTGAACGGCGGTCTGCTGGTTCAGGATCGCGATTTGGGTATGGTGACAGAAGCCGACCTGCGCGTGGTGACCAAACGTCAGCCGACCGAACAGGAGCTGCGCGACGCGCTGTTCTGCTGGAAAGTGGCGAAGTTCGTGAAGTCTAACGCCATTGTTTACGCCAAAGAGAACATGACCATCGGGATAGGCGCAGGCCAGATGAGCCGCGTTTACTCTGCGAAAATCGCGGGTATTAAAGCAGGTGACGAAGGTCTGGAAGTCAAAGGTTCCGCCATGGCCTCTGACGCCTTCTTCCCGTTCCGCGACGGTATCGATGCGGCCGCTGCTGTGGGCATCACCTGTGTGATCCAGCCTGGCGGTTCAATCCGTGATGACGAAGTGATTGCCGCTGCCGACGAACATGGCATCGCAATGATCTTTACCGACATGCGCCACTTCCGCCATTAATTTCCGGAGCAGAAAATGAAAGTATTAGTGATTGGTAATGGCGGGCGCGAGCACGCTTTGGCGTGGAAAGCAGCGCAGTCTCCGCAGGTTGAAACCGTCTTTGTGGCACCGGGTAACGCCGGTACCGCACTGGAGCCCGCGCTACAGAACGTCGCCATCGGCGTAACCGATATCCCGGCGCTGCTGAGCTTTGCCCGGAACGAGAATATCGATCTGACGATTGTGGGCCCGGAAGCGCCGCTGGTGATCGGCGTTGTAGATGCCTTCCGCGCTGCGGGCCTGAAAATTTTCGGCCCAACGGAAGGTGCCGCACAGCTGGAAGGTTCAAAAGCCTTCACCAAAGATTTCCTCGCGCGTCATAACATCCCGACGGCGGAATATCAGAACTTCACCGAGGTAGAGCCTGCTCTGGCTTACCTGCGTGAAAAAGGCGCGCCGATTGTGATTAAAGCCGACGGTCTGGCTGCCGGGAAAGGCGTTATCGTGGCGATGACCCTTGAAGAAGCGGAAGCCGCTGTGCAGGATATGCTGGCGGGTAACGCCTTTGGCGATGCGGGCCACCGCATCGTGATTGAAGAGTTCCTCGACGGCGAAGAGGCGAGCTTTATCGTGATGGTCGACGGCGAGCACGTTCTGCCGATGGCCACCAGCCAGGATCACAAGCGCGTAGGCAATGCCGACACGGGTCCAAACACCGGCGGGATGGGTGCTTACTCCCCTGCTCCGGTGGTCACTGACGAAGTACACCAGCGCACCATGGACCGCATCATCTGGCCAACCGTAAAAGGGATGGCGGCGGAAGGCAATACCTACACCGGTTTCCTCTACGCAGGCCTGATGATCGACAAGCAGGGTAACCCGAAGGTGATTGAATTCAACTGCCGCTTCGGCGATCCGGAAACTCAGCCGATCATGCTGCGCATGAAGTCCGATCTGGTTGATCTGTGTCTGGCGGCGTGCGAAGGCAAGCTGAATGAGAAAACTTCCGAGTGGGACGAGCGTGCCTCTTTAGGTGTGGTGATTGCTGCGGGTGGGTATCCGGGTAGCTACAACACCGGGGATGAGATCCACGGCCTGCCGCTGGAAGAGATTGACGGTGCGAAGGTGTTCCACGCCGGTACAAAGCTCTCTGACGATGACCGCGTGCTCACTAATGGTGGACGCGTGCTGTGTGCGACCGCGCTGGGTCATACCGTGGCAGAGGCGCAGAAGCGCGCCTATGCGTTGATGGCGGATATTCACTGGAACGGCAGCTTCAGCCGCCAGGATATCGGCTATCGTGCCATTGCGCGGGAGCAGGGAGAGTAATTTCACACCCTCACCCTAACCCTCTCCCTCAAGGGAGAGGGGACTTAAATCAAAAACTCTTTTCTGTCGGCTGCCAGGTGCAGAAATCTTCGTTCGCCACCAGCAACAGCTGAGAGCCTTCCGGCGCTTCCAGCCATGCCACACTCACCTCCACAGATGAATGCCGCTGACGACGCTGAATGTGTTCGGTTGCCCAGGATTCAAGCTCAGGCTTCACTGTCTGCCCTTCGCAGGTGGTCACCGTGCCGTCGGCATGCCAGCGCCCCTGGCGCAGCACCACGCGGCCCTGACGCAGCGCATCGCTGGTCTGGCGAAGTTGTTCAGCACGGTAGCGGTAGAGCGCGACCTGATCGCTGGAAAGCTGCTGTTTCAGTCCACTGACCTCATGCTGCATAAAGCTCAGCTCGCCGTGGTCGTCAAAACGCACCTTCACGTGTTCGGGAGTCTTACTGTAGATATTCAGTTCAATGAGCGACAGCGCATCGCCCTGCCAGCGGTATTCTGCGGTCGAGGTATTGCCGTTATGCCACGGACTGAACGCGGTAAGCATATGCACTTCATCGCTGGAATCTTTGCGCCAGATCCTGACCGCACCCTGGTTGTCAGCGTAGCCGCTGGCGGTAAACGGGGGGAGTGAGGAATCATGACTACAGGCAGACAGCAACAGTACGCCTGCCAGCGCGAGCGGTCCACGCCAGAATGACAAAAGGGGCGTTGCCGCCCCTTCGTTAAAACTGTTCACTGCCACGCGTCTTACTTAACTGCGTCTTTCAGTGCTTTACCAGAAACAAATGCCGGCACGTTAGCTGCGGCGATTTTGATTTCTTTACCGGTCTGCGGGTTGCGGCCAGTACGCTCAGCGCGGTGGTTCACTTTGAAGGTACCGAAACCAACCAGTTGTACAGCATCGCCTTCTTTCAGAGACTCAGTAATAGCAGCCAGGGTAGATTCCAGAGCAGCTTTAGCCTGCACTTTAGACAGATCAGCCTTGTCCGCAATTACATCAATCAGTTGAGTCTTGTTCATAAGTTATCCTTTCAATGTGTTTATCGCTTGCTAAGCATCGAGTGCGACGAAAATGCCAAAAAAGCACTCTCCTGCATACACGCACCGATAGCCACTTTTTTTCGCCCCCCAAATGTAGACCAGACGGGGGGCGAAAGGGAAGAGTCGAGGAGTGACAAAACAGGCGTTAAATCACGTTTTGTTGTCTCATTGGTTAAAAATTATACCAATATTGCTCTCACCGGCCTCGCGCAGGTCCGCGCGAAGCCCTTTGATCAGCTCAATATCACGTTCTTCACACTCCGCCAGCAGACGGAAAATTTCCCACTGAATATCCCATTCCTGTTCAACCGCCGGGTTAGCACGCAGCTCTTCGTCGGTCATTTCACGGCCTTCCTGGGTCATTTCCAGCATCGCGACGGTGGTGATGGATGCCTTACTGACTTCAATGGCGTGCTCCAGGGTTTCACCGCTCAGACGGGAGTGGATCAGCTCGCTCAACGCCACACAGGCATCGATAGCCGGGTAGACGCCATACAGGTCGTAATCGTCCGCCGCAGGAATTGCCTCTTCCAGCTTTTCAAGCTGAGAGTCGAAGTTTACCTTTGCGTCTTTGACCGTCAGCGTCTCCCAGATCAAATCCAGGATACGTCGATAAATCTGGCCTTCGCCAAACTCCGTTTGCTTACAGAACGCGGCATAGTTGGGGTACATGCGCTCGCACAGGCAAGCCATAAACGTCACGTGCTGCCAGCTTTCCAGCTTCTCAAGGCGCAGATGAATCGGGTTTTGTAACATGATGATGTCTCGAATCGAAAATTAGCCGCAGTTTACCTGAATCACGGCTGAATTTCCTGCCAACGAATGAATGCCGGACGTGAAGAGGCAACGGCGTCAGCCCAGCGGGTAGGCTCAGGTAAGCGGTAGCCCTTCATACAGCGTTGCACCCACGCCAGGGCGCTGTCCATGCTGACCCGATGCCCGGTTGCGATAAACAGCGGATTGCATCGCGCTTTACTGCGCCAGACCCACGCCAGCTGCTCGCCTTTATGGATAAGCGGCGCCAGCGCGCCCGGTTCGGCAGAGAGCGGCTCAAACGCGCCGCACAGGCGTTTTTTCGCCACGCCGATGGTCGGCACGTCTACCAGCAGACCAAAGTGGCTGGCAACGCCCAGGCGACGCGGATGGGAGATGCCGTGCCCATCCACAAACAGCAGATCGGGTTTTTGCGAGAGTTGCTCCCACGCGGCCAGCAGCGCGGGATATTCGCGGAAGGAGAGAAAGCCGGGGATATAGGGCATGGTGGTGGCGATACGCGCCACCTTGTACTCCACCAGCTCCAGCGACGGGTATTTCAGCACCACCATCGCCGCTCGCGTCACTTCACCGCCTTGCTCAAACCCGACATCCGCCCCGCCAATGTATCGCGGAGGGTCCGTATCCAGACGATCCTCGCGGATCACCGATGAAGCCAGTTCGATTTGCTGAGCGCGTAGCGACGCGAGATCCATAACCACTCCTTACTTGTGATACTGGGCAGAAAGCCGATGCACCGCCTCCACAAATACGCCAGCGTGTTCTGGCGGTACATCCTGATGAATACCGTGACCGAGGTTGAAGACGTGGCCTTCGCCCTGGCCGAAACCAGACAGTATAGTCGACACTTCTTCTTCGATACGGGCAGGCTGTGCATAGAGCATGGACGGGTCCATGTTGCCCTGGAGCGCCACTTTATCCCCCACGCGACGACGCGCATCGGCAATATCAGTGGTCCAGTCGAGGCCCAGCGCATCACAGCCGGTGGCCGCCATCGCTTCCAGCCACTGACCGCCGCCTTTCGTAAACAGCGTTACCGGCACGCGACGGCCTTCGTTTTCACGCAGCAGACCATCGACAATTTTGTGCATGTAGTACAGGGAGAACTGCTGATAATCACGCCCGGTCAGCACGCCGCCCCAGGTGTCGAAAATCATCACCGACTGCGCGCCCGCTTTAATCTGCGCGTTGAGATAGAGCGTGACGCTCTTCGCCAGCTTGTCGAGCAGGGCATGCAGGGCCTGCGGCTCTGCGTACATCATCTTTTTGATGACGGTAAAGGCTTTGCTGCTGCCACCTTCCACCATGTAGGTTGCCAGCGTCCACGGACTACCGGAGAAGCCAATCAGCGGCACGTCGCCTTTGAGCTCGCGGCGGATGGTGCGCACGGCGTTCATCACATAGCCCAGCTCGCCTTCCGGATCGGGGATCGGCAGCTTATCAACGTCGGCTTTGCTTTTGATCGGTGAGGTAAAACGCGGCCCCTCGCCGGTTTCGAAATAGAGCCCAAGGCCCATCGCGTCCGGAATGGTAAGAATGTCCGAAAAAAGAATGGCGGCATCGAGCGGGAAGCGGCGCAGCGGCTGGAGCGTCACCTCACAGGCCAGCTCGGCGTTTTTGCACAGCGACATAAAATCGCCCGCCTGCGCACGCGTGGCTTTGTACTCTGGCAGATAGCGTCCCGCCTGGCGCATCATCCACACAGGGGTGACATCAACGGGCTGGCGCAGCAGCGCACGCAGATAACGATCGTTCTTCAGTTCGGTCATTTTGCAGTTCCTTATTGCGTCAGTCCGTCAGTGTAACACTACTCATACTCGGCCCGACACATTGCCACGGTATCTTCTATCAGGCGACGCGCCACCGTTCCCGGCGGGGGCAGAAGCGGTAAATCGTCGTAGCGATACCAGTTCGCCTCCAGCAGCTCTTTCTGATCGATAACAATCTCGCCGCTGTCGTATTCCGCCATAAACGCGGTCATCAGGGACATCGGGAACGGCCACGGCTGCGACGTCACATAGCGCAGGTTTTTCACCTTAATGCCGCTCTCCTCCATCACCTCGCGCGCCACCGCCTGTTCCAGCGTTTCGCCGACTTCCACGAACCCGGCGAGGACGGTGTGAATGCCGTTGCGATGGCGGGTATGCTGCGCCAGCAGGATGGAATCATCACGGCGGATGGCGACAATGATGCACGGTGCGATTTGCGGGTAGTAACGTTCACGGCAGTGGCCGCAGAGCAGCGCCCATTCGGTTTTGCTCGGGTGCATGGTGTGGCCGCAGTAACCGCAGTATTTGTGCGAGCGGTAAAACTCCGCCAGCTGTACGCCGCGCCCCGCCAGCTGGAACAGGCCGACGTCCAGATCCAGCACCTGACGTACGGATCCCATATCCTGACGGCGCGCCTGTTGGATCAACCACACGGGATCGCCCTGCCACTCGCCGATCTTCAGTGCGGACTGGCCCACCAGATCGAACGTTTCCGCGGCACCGTAGGGCAACTCTCCTGAGGGCAGCCATAATTTTTGTTCGTGGCTGACGATCCACCAACCCAGATCTGATTTTTCAATAATACGATCCATATCTATTGCACTACCTTCGCTTCACTGACATGTTGTTAGCATTGTGGTTACATTTTGGATAAGCAGATCCCATTTTAAACCTTATGGAGTCGACCATGTTAAACCAGCTGGAAAGCCTGACTGAGCGCGTTGGAGGAAGTAACACCCTGGTGGATCGCTGGCTACATGTGCGCAAGCATCTCCTTGTGGCGTATTACAATCTGGTTGGTCTTAAGCCTGGCAAAGAATCCTTTATGCGACTCAATGAAAAAGCGCTGGACGACTTTTGTCAGAGCCTGGTCGACTACCTCTCCGACGGCCATTTCAACCTTTATGAACGCATTATCCGCGAAATGGAAGGGACAACGCCGTATTTAGCGGCCAGTAAACTCTGTCCGCTGCTGGAAGCCAACACCCAGCAGATCATGGACTACTACGATTCCACGCTGGAGAACGCTATCGATCACGATAACTATCTTGAGTTTCAGCAGGCGCTTTCCGACCTTGGCGAAGCACTGGAAGAGCGATTCACGCTGGAAGACAAGCTCATCGCCCTCGTGCTGGACAACAACCTGACTATCAGCACCAGCGATAACGTTGCGCGCCCTGCTTGAGTTCTTAATCGTTAACGAGTAATTTACAACCATTCGCCCCTCTGCGGAGGGGGATTTTTCTTGTCGGAGTGCCCAGTGTGAAAGCACGGGCTGAGACCGTTAATTCGGGATCCGCGGAACCTGATCAGGTTAATACCTGCGAAGGGAACAAGAGTCACACTGCTGTTGTATCGCCTTCGGGCGATCTTCTCTTGCTTCATCCGTCGTCTGACAAGCCATGTCCTTCACATCTGGAATGAGCTATGTCTACAACAAAACTGACCCGCCGCGAACAGCGCGAACACGCACAACGCTTCATCGACACCCTGGAAGGCACCGCTTTCCCGAACTCAACGCGCATCTACATCACCGGTTCACAGGCCGATATCCGCGTGCCGATGCGCGAAATCCAGCTCAGCCCGACGCTTATCGGCGGCAGCAAAGAGCACCCGCAGTTTGAAGACAACGAAGCCGTGCCGGTGTATGACACCTCCGGCCCGTACGGCGATCCTGATGTTGCTATCAACGTGCAGCAGGGTCTGGCAAAGCTTCGCCAGCCGTGGGTTGATGCCCGTAACGACTGCGAAGAACTGAGCGTGCGCAGCTCGGCGTACACCAACGCGCGCCTGGCCGACGACGGTCTGGACGAGCTGCGCTTTACTGGCCTGCTGACGCCGAAACGCGCTAAAGCGGGCAAATGCGTAACCCAACTGCACTACGCGCGACAGGGTATCGTCACGCCGGAGATGGAGTTCATCGCCATCCGCGAAAACATGGGCCGCGAGCGCATTCGCAGCGAAGTGCTGCGCCACCAGCATCCGGGTGAAGGGTTTGGCGCTCGCCTGCCGGAGAACATCACGCCGGAATTCGTGCGTGATGAAGTAGCCGCCGGGCGCGCGATTATTCCCGCCAACATCAACCACCCGGAATCCGAGCCGATGATTATCGGCCGCAACTTCCTGGTGAAGGTCAACGCCAACATCGGCAACTCTGCCGTCACCTCTTCCATCGAAGAAGAGGTGGAAAAGCTGGTCTGGTCAACGCGCTGGGGCGCGGACACGGTGATGGACCTCTCCACCGGCCGTTACATTCACGAAACCCGCGAATGGATCCTGCGTAACAGCCCGGTTCCGATTGGCACCGTTCCGATTTATCAGGCGCTGGAGAAGGTAAACGGTATCGCCGAAAACCTCACCTGGGAAGCGTTCCGCGACACGCTGCTGGAGCAGGCGGAACAGGGCGTGGACTACTTCACCATTCACGCGGGCGTGCTGCTGCGCTACGTGCCGATGACCGCGAAGCGTCTGACCGGTATCGTCTCACGCGGCGGTTCGATTATGGCGAAATGGTGCCTTTCCCATCATCAGGAAAACTTCCTCTACGAGCACTTCCGCGAAATCTGCGAGATCTGCGCCGCTTATGACGTTTCTCTGTCGCTGGGCGACGGCCTGCGTCCTGGCTCCATCCGTGACGCGAACGACGAGGCGCAGTTTGCCGAGCTGCACACGCTGGGCGAGCTGACCAAAATCGCCTGGAAGTACGATGTGCAGGTGATGATTGAAGGCCCGGGCCATGTACCGATGCAGATGATCCGCCGCAACATGACCGAGGAGCTGGAGCACTGCCACGAAGCACCGTTCTACACCCTGGGGCCGTTGACCACCGATATTGCGCCGGGCTATGACCACTTCACTTCCGGGATCGGCGCGGCGATGATCGGCTGGTTCGGCTGCGCCATGCTCTGCTACGTGACGCCGAAAGAGCACCTCGGGCTGCCAAACAAAGAGGACGTGAAGCAGGGGCTGATCACCTACAAGATTGCCGCCCACGCGGCGGATCTGGCGAAAGGCCATCCGGGCGCGCAAATTCGCGACAACGCCATGTCCAAAGCGCGCTTTGAATTCCGCTGGGAAGACCAGTTCAACCTGGCGCTGGATCCGTTCACCGCCCGCGCCTACCACGACGAAACCCTGCCGCAGGAATCGGGCAAAGTCGCGCACTTCTGCTCCATGTGTGGGCCGAAGTTCTGCTCGATGAAAATCAGCCAGGAGGTGCGCGACTACGCCGCCGCGCAGACCATTGAAGTCGGCATGGCAGACATGTCCGAAACCTTCCGCGCCAAAGGCGGCGAAATCTACCTCAAAAAGGAGGAGGCGTAATGTACCAGCCCGATTTCCCACCTGTCTCCTTCCACTTAGGGCTTTACCCGGTGGTGGACAGCGTGGCGTGGATAGAGCGCCTGCTGGAGGCAGGCGTTCGCACCCTCCAGCTACGCATCAAGGATAAACGCGATGAAGAGGTGGAGGCCGACGTGATCGCTGCTATCGCGCTGGGACGTCGCTACCACGCTCGCCTGTTTATCAACGACTACTGGCGGCTGGCGGTTAAACACCAGGCGTACGGCGTCCATCTGGGTCAGGAAGATTTGGAAACCACCGATTTGAACGCCATCCGCCAGGCTGGCCTGCGCCTTGGCGTTTCAACACACGATGACATGGAAATCGACGTGGCGCTGGCGTCCCGCCCCTCCTACATCGCCCTCGGTCACGTTTTCCCGACGCAAACCAAACAGATGCCGTCTGCCCCACAGGGTTTGGCTCAGCTGGCAGCCCACGTTAAGCGCCTTGCCGATTACCCCACCGTCGCCATCGGCGGGATCAGCCTTGAACGTGCGCCCGCCGTGCTGGAAACCGGCGTCGGCAGTATCGCCGTCGTCAGCGCTATCACCCAGGCCGCAGACTGGCAGGCCGCCACCGCACGGCTTTTACAACTGGCAGGAGCAGGCGATGAAAGATCGTGATTTTATGCGCTACAGCCGCCAGATCCTGCTGGAGGATATCGCCATTGACGGGCAGCAAAAGCTGCTCGCCAGCCGGGTACTGATTGTCGGTTTGGGTGGCTTGGGCGCGCCCGCCGCGCTGTATCTGGCCGGGGCGGGCGCGGGAACGCTGGTACTGGCCGATGACGATGAGGTACACCTCAGCAACCTGCAACGGCAAATCCTCTTCACGACAGAAGATGTTAACCAGCCTAAAGCACAGGTTACGCGCAAGCGGCTGAACCAGCTTAACCCCGATATTGAACTGGTGGCGCTCCAGACGCGGCTGAGCGGAGAAGATCTGCAACGCGAAGTTGCCCTTGCCGACGTGGTGCTGGACTGCACGGACAATATGGCGACGCGTCAGGCCATTAATGCGGCCTGTGTTGCACAGAACACGCCGCTGATCACCGCCAGCGCAGTCGGTTTCGGCGGGCAGATAATGGTGCTTACGCCGCCGTGGACGCAGGGCTGCTACCGCTGCCTGTGGCCGGACGAGGCTGAACCGGAGCGTAACTGCCGCACGGCTGGCATTCTTGGGCCGGTGGTGGGCGTGATGGGTACCCTTCAGGCGCTGGAAGCCATCAAGTTGCTCAGCGGCATGGAAACAGAGCGCAACACGCTCCGGCTGTTCGATGCCCGTTCCAGCGGCTGGCGCCATCTGGCGTTAAACCGCGCCAACCGCTGCCCGGTATGCGGAGGCCGCGATGCGCATTCTGTTTAACGATGAGCCGATGACGTGCGACGACGATCTCACCGTTGCCGCCCTGCTCGACACGCTGCGCCAGCTGAAGCCGGGAACGGCGCTGGCGCTCAATCAACAGATCCTGCCGCGCGAGCGGTGGGAACATCAGCAGGTCAATGAAGGCGACCAGATCCTGCTGTTTCAGGTTATCGCTGGGGGCTGAGATGTTACGTATTGCCGACAAAGTCTTTGATTCACATCTGTTTACCGGAACCGGAAAATTCGCCTCCCCGCAGCTAATGGTGGATGCTATTCGTGAAAGCGGCAGCCAGCTGGTGACGCTGGCGATGAAGCGCGTGGATCTGCGTCAGCACAACGATGCCATACTTGCGCCGTTACTGGAGGCAGGCGTGACGCTCTTACCCAATACCTCCGGTGCGAAAACGGCCGAGGAAGCAATTTTCGCTGCGCATCTGGCCCGGGAAGCGCTCGGCACCTGCTGGCTGAAGCTGGAAATTCATCCGGACGCCCGCTGGCTGTTGCCCGATCCGATCGAAACCCTGAAAGCGGCAGAGACGCTGGTGCAGCAGGGATTCACCGTTCTGCCCTACTGTGGTGCCGATCCCGTGCTGTGTAAGCGTCTGGAAGAGGCCGGCTGCGCGGCCGTGATGCCGTTAGGGGCGCCCATTGGCTCCAACCAGGGACTGGAGACCCGCGCGATGCTGGAGATCATCATCGAGCAGGCGACCGTGCCCGTGGTGGTGGATGCGGGCATCGGCGTACCCAGTCATGCCGCGCAGGCGCTGGAGATGGGGGCCGATGCGGTGCTGGTCAATACCGCGATTGCGGTGGCCGACGACCCGGTGATGATGGCGCGTGCGTTCCGCCTTGCCGTGGAGTCCGGTCTGCTGGCACGACAGTCCGGCCCCGGCTCGCGCAGCTTTCAGGCGCAGGCCACCAGCCCGCTGACCGGTTTTCTGGAGGCACTCTGATGGCTACCTTTACCGATCGCTGGCGTCAGCTTAACTGGGACGATATTGCCTTACGCATCAACAGTAAAACCTCTGCGGACGTAGAGCGGGCATTAACAGCCCGGCATGTGACCCGCGAGGATTTGATGGCCCTGCTTTCTCCGGCAGCCAGCGCATACCTTGAACCGATGGCGCAGCGCGCGCAACGCCTTACCCGCCAGCGCTTTGGCAACACGGTGAGCTTTTACGTGCCGCTTTATCTCTCTAATCTGTGCGCCAACGACTGCACCTACTGTGGCTTCTCAATGAGCAACCGCATTAAGCGTAAAACGCTGGATGAGCATGAGATCGCCCGCGAGTGTGCGGCTATTCGTGAGATGGGTTTTGAACATCTCTTACTGGTGACGGGTGAACATCAGGGCAAAGTGGGGATGGACTATTTTCGCCAGCATCTTCCGGCCATCCGCCGCGAATTTGCCTCATTGCAAATGGAAGTGCAGCCTCTGTCGCAAGAGGAATATGCGGAACTGAAAACCCTTGGGCTGGACGGCGTCATGGTCTATCAGGAAACCTACCACGAGGCGACCTATGCCCGGCATCACCTGAAAGGGAAGAAGCAGGATTTCATCTTCCGGCTGGAAGCGCCGGACAGGCTGGGGCGCGCCGGTATCGATAAAATTGGGCTGGGCGCGCTTATCGGTCTGTCCGACAGCTGGCGGGTTGACTGCTATATGGTGGCAGAGCATCTGCTGTGGCTACAGCAGTACTACTGGCAAAGCCGCTATTCCATCTCATTCCCACGGCTGCGTCCGTGTACGGGAGGCATTGAACCCGCCTCGCTGATGGATGAGCGCCAGCTGGTGCAAACCCTGTGCGCATTTCGCCTGTTCGCGCCGGAAGTGGAATTGTCGCTCTCCACGCGTGAATCCCCCGCGTTTCGCGACCGCGCGATCCCTCTGGCGATCAACAACGTCAGCGCCTTTTCCAAAACGCAGCCGGGCGGTTACGCGGACGATCGCCCGGAACTGGAACAGTTTGCACCGCACGACGGACGACGGCCCGACGCGGTGGCGGAAGCCCTGACTGCACAGGGGCTACAGCCCGTGTGGAAAGACTGGGACAGCTGGCTGGGAAGAGCTTCGCATTTGAGCTGAAACCGCCTGCAACAATGCGGAAAGGTTACGAGACGGCTCGTAAGATCAACGCCGGGCGATTGAGGAGATCTGCCCGGTTTTATTAGGATTAACCACGTCAGCAACGGACGCTGACCAGGGTGAAAATGCTTCTTCCTCGTTTCGCCCTGCCCTCCGCCCCTTAAACAAAATTTCAATTGATAAAATAAATACGTCGTTTCTTATCTACTCTTAAGATAAATCAACCCGTCGGAAATCGCTTTCTGTATAATTTACTACCAGCAATCTGACAGCGACTATGCTGAGGATATCGACAGACGCAACGCGTCTACCATCTGGATTGATGCACAACTCATGGCACTCCACAGTAAAAAGCTCTCTTTCACCCGACCAATTATGGTCAGCTTCGCGGGGATTCTGTTCAGTTTCGCGATAATCGCGATTCTGGTCATCCTTTCACAACGGAAGGATTTTATTGAGGATTATCATAAAATTAATGGTAACTTCACCCATAATCTGGCGGTGAACTATACCGAATCCATTCTGCGAGAAAACGACTATATTCTTGGTCGCGCTGCGATGTACTACGCCCGTGACGACAGAGTGAATCAGACGATAAATATCGATCCAGCACAGGGTTTGCAGATGTTAATGCATTTGCAGAACCTGATGCCGACGGTGTCGTCTATCTCTCTGGCGGACACCGAAGGGCACCATCTGCGCGCGCCGGAAGTACTGCCAACGGAGAAGAGTAGGTCGTTCGACGCACGAACACGCCCATGGTTTATCGGGCAAGCGGAAGCCAGCAACTTTCCTCACTACACCCGCCCCTATCTGGACTATTTCACCCAACATCCTACGGTCACCCTCTATAAACCGGTCATTTCACCGGAAGGCCGTCTGAAGGGCACGCTCGCTTTCCATCTTGATTTAACCTCCATGGGGTATACCCTGCGCCAGATGGTGGCACCGGTTCAGGGTGAGTTTTTTGTCGTGGAACGTGACGGCGCCGTTGTGCTGCATCCGGACACGGGGGCGCTCTTTAAGCAGTACGTAAGCGAAGCGCTGATGGACAAAATGACCAGCGGCGAAGGGCATCTTTTCGACCCCAAAAGTAAAACCTGGTATTACTACTACTCTTTCACCAATCCGGACTGGTTTGTGATTTATCGGGTGTCCGATGCCACGCTTTCCGTCATCACCCGGCATGAAACCACCGTCGTCGGCTGGGGATTTGCGCTGGCGGCAATCATCATCATTCTGTTCGGGCTCTACCTGCGCCATGCCTCGCGTTCTGTGCTGATGAACATTATCAACGCCATCAAAACCGGAGACGTCAATCAGGCGCCACGTCTTGAGGCGATGCTCAGCCATACCATTCGAACCAATAAGGAACGTGAGATGGCCTATGTCCGTCAGGCCACCCATGATGCGCTGACAGGCTGCAAGAACCGCCGTGCTTTCGACAACGATGTGGATGAGCTGCTGACCGCTCATCAACCCTTCGTTCTTGCGCTGGTCGATATCGATAACTTCAAATCTATTAACGACACCTGGGGCCACCTGAGCGGGGATATTGTTCTGCGCAGCGTGGCGCGCGAAGGTATTCAGATCATGCAGCCGCACCACGTTTCCGTTTACCGCTACGGTGGGGAAGAGTTCGGGGTGATTTTCCCGGCCGAGCTGATGAACTCCGCGCACGCGCTACTGGAAGCCTGGCGCACCGCCGTGGAAAAACGGACCTGGCGGGAAGAGAACCTGCGAGTAACCTTCAGCGCGGGGGTGGGAGAGTGGCACTTCGAACCGCTGGAACAATTTATCGGCAGCGTAGATGAAGCGCTGTATACCGCTAAACAACAGGGTAAAAACCGCATCGTAAGCACGGCCAGCCGATAATACCCTTCCTGAAATTCCGCCCGTTAAGACGGGCAGAATGCTTTCATGTATAAAATTGTAACCGGTTTCAGAAAAATGCCGATTTCTTTGTGATGCCTGACACACAATCGCGGTAAAGCGGTTGTTGAAGCGGTCTGCGCGGGATAATTATCAATAAACACATGTAGATCGAGGCTGACTATGAAGAACATCGTTTTATGCTGTGCAGCGGGAATGTCAACCAGCATGCTGGTTCAACGTATGAAAGATGCCGCGCAGAAAAAAGGAGTCGAAGTAACCATTAAAGCCGTTCCGGTCGCGGAGTTTAAAGATAACATCGCGACGGCTGATATCGTATTACTGGGGCCACAGGTTAAATACGAACAGGCAAAACTCCAGGCGCAGGCCGATCCGCTTGGAAAAAAGGTCGCGGTTATCGACATGATGGATTACGGCATGATGAAAGGTGATGCCGTACTGGAAAAAGCGCTCAAGCTGCTGGAGTCATAATGGAAGACTTAGAAACCACAATCATGGAGCTATTGGTCAATGCAGGTGCGGCGCGCAGTGCGGCCCTGACAGCGTTGCAGATGGCGCGAAAAGGTGACTTTGACGAAGCCGAGAAAGCGATGGAAGAGTCGCGTGAATATGTGAAACATGCGCATACTATCCAGACGCAGCTCATCGGTCTTGACGAAGGGACAGGTAAACTTCCGGTTAACCTGATCACCGTTCACTCTCAGGATCACCTGATGAACGCGATGGTCATTCAGGATCTGGCGGGCGATATGATTGAGCTTTATCGACGCATCCCGTTAGTGAATTGAAGACATACAGACGTAAAAAAACCCGCCGAGGCGGGTTTTTTATTGTCGGGTGGCGCTGCGCTTACCCGACCTGTGATTCATATGCCCGGTAATTTTACCTACCGGGCATCAACGATTACTCGTTGTCGGAACCGCCCAGACCTGCGTTCAGCAGTTCTGCAAGGCTCGCGGATGCATCTTCGGCAGTCACCTGCGGTGCAGCTGGCAGTTCACCCGCTGCACGACGACGCATACGATCCTGGTGGTACGCATAACCGGTACCGGCCGGGATCAGACGACCCACGATAACGTTCTCTTTCAGACCGCGCAGTTCATCACGTTTACCTGCAACAGCCGCTTCGGTCAGGACACGAGTGGTTTCCTGGAACGATGCAGCAGAGATGAAGGACTCGGTTGCCAGAGACGCTTTGGTGATACCCAGCAGATCGCGTGCAAAGGTCGCACCGATTTTGCCGTTCGCTTCCAGATCGCGGTTAGCGATCTTAACGCGTGAGTATTCAACCTGCTCGCCTTCCAGGAAGTCGGAGCTGCCCGCGTTTTCGATGGTTGCTTTACGCAGCATCTGACGAACGATAACTTCGATGTGCTTATCGTTAATCTTAACGCCCTGCAGACGGTATACGTCCTGTACTTCGTTAACAATGTAACGAGTAACAGCATGCACACCACGCAGACGCAGGATGTCGTGCGGCGCTTCTGGACCATCGGAGACCACGTCACCACGTTCCACGCGTTCACCTTCGAACACGTTGAGCTGACGCCACTTAGGAATCATCTCTTCGTACGGCTCGCTGCCATCTACTGGCGTGATAACCAGACGGCGCTTACCTTTGGTCTCTTTACCGAAGGAGATGATACCGCTGATTTCAGCCAGGATAGCAGGCTCTTTCGGACGACGTGCTTCGAACAGGTCCGCAACGCGTGGCAGACCACCGGTGATGTCCTTGGTACCGCCGGATTCCTGAGGAATACGCGCCAGGGTGTCACCAGAGCTGATCTGTACGCCATCTTCCAGCTGTACAATCGCTTTACCCGGCAGGAAGTACTGCGCAGGCATATCGGTGCCAGGGATCAGAACGTCGTTACCCTGAGCATCAACGATTTTCAGTGCAGGACGCAGATCTTTACCACCGGTAGTACGTTCAGCAGAATCCAGAACCACCAGAGAAGACAGACCGGTCAGCTCGTCGGTCTGACGAGTAATGGTCTGGCCGTCGATCATGTCAGTGAAGCGGATGAAACCACTTACTTCGGTGATAACCGGCATGGTGTGTGGATCCCAGTTTGCTACGGTTTCGCCGCCGGCAACCTGCTCGCCATCACCTTTCGCCATAACCGCACCGTAAGGCACTTTATAGCTCTCTTTGGTACGACCGAATTCGTCGATCAGCTTCAGCTCGGTGTTACGAGAAGTCACAACCAGCTTGCCTGCGGAGTTAACAACAGACTTCGCGTTGCTGAGCTTGATGCTACCTTTGTTTTTCACCTGGATGCTGGATTCAGCAGCCGCACGAGATGCCGCACCACCGATGTGGAACGTACGCATCGTCAGCTGTGTACCCGGCTCACCGATGGACTGTGCTGCGATAACGCCGATAGCCTCACCTTTGTTGATGATGTGGCCACGCGCCAGGTCACGACCGTAGCAGTGCGCACACACACCAAAGTCGGTGTCACAGGATACAACGGAACGCACTTTCACAGAGTCAACAGAGTTCGCTTCCAGCAGGTCACACCACTGTTCGTGCAGCAGAGTGTTGCGTGGAACCAGAATGTCTGCGGTGCCCGGCTTCAGGATGTCTTCCGCGGTCACGCGACCCAGTACGCGATCGCGCAGCGGCTCTTTAACATCACCACCCTCGATAACCGGGGTCATGGTGATACCTTCGAGGGTGCCACAATCGTCTTCGGTGACGACCAGATCCTGCGCAACGTCAACCAGACGACGCGTCAGATAACCGGAGTTCGCCGTTTTCAGTGCGGTATCCGCCAGACCTTTACGCGCACCGTGCGTGGAGATGAAGTACTGGAGTACGTTCAGACCTTCACGGAAGTTCGCGGTGATTGGCGTTTCGATGATGGAGCCATCTGGCTTCGCCATCAGACCACGCATACCTGCCAGCTGACGAATCTGTGCCGCAGAACCACGCGCACCGGAGTCGGCCATCATGTAGATGCTGTTGAAGGAGACCTGCTGCTCTTCTACGCCGTCACGGTTAATCACGGTTTCGGTTTGCAGGTTATCCATCATCGCTTTGGATACACGATCGTTCGCCGCAGCCCAGATATCGATAACTTTGTTGTAACGTTCGCCTGCGGTTACCAGACCAGACTGGAACTGCTCCTGGATCTCAGCAACTTCAGCTTCCGCTTCAGAGATGATCTCGTGTTTCTTCTCTGGGATGACCATGTCATCGATACCAACAGATGCACCTGAACGCGCTGCATAAGCAAAGCCGGTATACATTGTCTGGTCAGCGAAGATAACGGTCGGCTTCAGGCCCAGAATGCGGTAACAGGTGTTCAGCATTTTGGAGATCGCTTTCTTGCCCAGCGCCTGGTTGACGATGGAGAAAGGCAGACCTTTCGGTACGATCATCCACAGAATCGCACGGCCAACGGTCGTGTCTTTCAGGCTGGTTTTCGCCACGAATTCGCCGTTTTCATCTTTTTCGTATTCGGTGATACGCACTTTAACGCGCGCATGCAGAGAGGCCAGGCCAGCGCGATAAATACGCTCAGCTTCTTTCGGGCCAGTCAGCACCATGCCTTCGCCTTTGGCGTTAACACAGTCACGGGTCATATAGTACAGACCCAATACAACGTCCTGAGAAGGAACGATGATAGGTTCACCGTTCGCTGGAGACAGGATGTTGTTGGTAGACATCATCAGCGCACGCGCTTCGAGCTGGGCTTCCAGCGTCAGCGGTACGTGAACAGCCATCTGGTCACCATCGAAGTCGGCGTTATAGGCCGCACAAACCAGCGGGTGCAGCTGGATCGCTTTACCTTCGATCAGGACTGGCTCAAATGCCTGGATACCCAAACGGTGCAGAGTTGGTGCACGGTTCAGCAGTACCGGGTGTTCGCGGATCACTTCGTCCAGGATATCCCAAACGACAGCTTCTTCACGCTCAACCATTTTCTTAGCGGCTTTGATGGTGGTGGCCAGGCCACGCAGTTCCAGCTTGCCGTAGATGAACGGTTTGAACAGCTCCAGAGCCATTTTCTTCGGCAGACCGCACTGATGCAGACGCAGGTATGGACCTACGGTGATTACAGAACGACCGGAGTAGTCAACACGCTTACCGAGCAGGTTCTGACGGAAACGACCCTGCTTACCTTTGATCATGTCGGCCAAAGATTTCAGAGGACGTTTGTTAGAACCGGTGATCGCACGACCGCGACGACCGTTATCCAGCAGGGCATCTACCGCTTCCTGCAGCATACGTTTTTCGTTGCGTACGATGATGTCCGGCGCAGCCAGATCCAGCAGACGTTTCAGACGGTTGTTACGGTTGATCACGCGACGGTACAGATCGTTCAGATCCGACGTTGCGAAACGACCACCATCCAGCGGAACCAGCGGACGCAGATCTGGCGGCAGAACCGGCAGAACGGTCAGGATCATCCACTCTGGTTTGTTACCAGACTGAACGAACGCTTCCAGCAGTTTGATACGCTTGGTCAGCTTTTTACGCTTGGTTTCGGAGTTGGTTTCGTTCAGCTCTTCGCGCAGAGTTTCACACTCTTGCTCCAGATCCATGCTCTTCAGCAGGGCCTGGATAGCTTCCGCACCCATCTTCGCGTCGAATTCGTCACCGAACTCTTCCAGCGCGTCCAGATACTGTTCTTCGGTCAGGATCTGGTTACGTTCCAGATTCGTCATCCCGCCTTCGATCACAACATAAGATTCGAAGTACAGAACACGTTCGATATCGCGCAGCGGCATATCCAGCAGCAGGCCGATACGGGACGGCAGAGATTTCAGGAACCAGATGTGAGCAGTTGGAGACGCCAGCTCAATGTGGCCCATACGCTCACGGCGTACTTTGGTCTGGGTCACTTCAACGCCGCACTTCTCACAGATCACACCACGGTGTTTCAGGCGCTTGTACTTACCGCACAGGCACTCGTAGTCTTTTACTGGCCCGAAAATACGCGCACAGAAAAGGCCGTCACGCTCAGGTTTGAACGTACGGTAGTTGATGGTTTCCGGCTTTTTAACTTCACCAAAAGACCATGAACGGATCATGTCTGGCGAAGCCAGAGCAATTTTGATCGCATCAAACTCTTCGGTTTTAGTCTGCGCTTTCAGAAACTTTAATAAATCTTTCACGGATTTGCTCCCGTCGGAGTTAGCACAATCTGGTATCGGGGGTTAACCCGACACCAGTGACCTGTTTGAGCGAGAATTACTCGTCTTCCAGTTCGATGTTGATACCCAGCGAACGAATCTCTTTCAACAGTACGTTGAAGGATTCTGGCATGCCCGGTTCCATCTGATGGTTGCCGTCTACGATGTTCTTATACATCTTAGTACGACCATTCACGTCATCAGACTTAACGGTGAGCATTTCCTGCAGGGTGTATGCTGCGCCGTATGCTTCCAGCGCCCACACTTCCATCTCCCCGAAGCGCTGACCACCGAACTGAGCCTTACCACCCAGCGGCTGCTGAGTAACCAGGCTGTAAGAACCGGTAGAACGAGCGTGCATCTTGTCGTCGACCAGGTGGTTCAGTTTCAGCATGTACATGTAACCTACGGTTACCGGACGCTCGAACTGTTCACCGGTACGGCCGTCAAACAGCGTAATCTGACCAGACGTTGGCAGACCACCCAGTTGCAGCAGCTCTTTAATTTCAGCTTCTTTTGCACCGTCGAATACCGGCGTTGCAATTGGCATACCCTTACGCAGGTTTTCCGCCAGACGCAGAACTTCATCATCGCTGAAGGTGTTCAGGTCGACTTTCTGACGCACGTCGGTACCCAGATCGTAGGCACGCTGGATGAACTCGCGCAGTTTCGCGACTTCTTCCTGCTGCTTCAGCATGGCGTTAATCTTGTCGCCGATACCTTTCGCAGCCATACCCAGGTGGGTTTCCAGGATCTGACCGATGTTCATACGAGACGGTACACCCAGTGGGTTCAGTACGATATCTACCGGCGTACCGTTAGCATCGTGCGGCATATCTTCGATCGGGTTGATCTTAGAGATAACACCCTTGTTACCGTGACGACCTGCCATCTTGTCACCAGGCTGGATCTGACGTTTAACAGCCAGATACACCTTAACAATCTTCAGCACGCCTGGTGCCAGATCGTCGCCCTGAGTGATTTTGCGGCGTTTCGCTTCGAGTTTTTTCTCGAACTCGTGTTTCAGTTCGTCATACTGCTCAGCCAGCTGTTCCAGCTGATTCTGTTTCTCTTCGTCGGTCAGGCCCAGCTCCAGCCAGCGATCGCGTGGCAGTTTGTCGAGCTTCTCAGCTTCAACGCCACCGGCAACCAGCACCGCATAGATACGGCTGAACAGACCCGCTTCGAGGATTTGCAGTTCTTCAGACAGGTCTTTCTTAGCCTGTTTGAGCTGCATCTCTTCGATTTCCAGCGCACGCTTATCTTTCTCAACGCCGTCACGAGTGAAGACCTGAACGTCGATAACCGTACCGGAAACACCGTTTGGTACGCGCAGAGAAGAGTCTTTAACGTCAGACGCTTTCTCACCGAAGATAGCACGCAGCAGTTTCTCTTCTGGCGTCAGCTGGGTTTCGCCTTTCGGTGTAACCTTACCAACCAGAATGTCGCCGCCGGTCACTTCCGCGCCGATGTAAACAATACCGGATTCATCCAGTTTAGAGAGCGCAGCTTCACCCACGTTAGGGATGTCGGCAGTGATCTCTTCTGGCCCCAGCTTGGTGTCACGGGACACACAGGCCAGTTCCTGAATGTGGATGGTGGTGAAACGATCTTCCTGAACCACACGCTCGGAGACGAGGATGGAGTCTTCGAAGTTGTAACCGTTCCACGGCATGAACGCTACGCGCATGTTCTGACCGAGCGCCAGTTCACCGAGGTCGGTGGACGGACCGTCTGCCAGCACGTCGCCGCGCTCAACTGGCTCACCCAGAGATACGCAAGGCATCTGGTTGATACAGGTGTTCTGGTTAGAACGGGTGTATTTGGTCAGGTTGTAGATGTCGATACCCGCTTCGCCCGGATACATCTCGTCTTCGTTAACTTTGATAACGATACGGGATGCGTCAACGTACTGAACGGTACCGCCACGCTTAGCAACTGCTGTAACACCGGAATCAACGGCAACAGCACGTTCCATACCGGTACCAACCAGCGGCTTATCAGCACGCAGAGTTGGAACGGCCTGACGTTGCATGTTCGCACCCATCAATGCACGGTTGGCGTCATCGTGTTCCAGGAACGGGATCAGGGACGCACCGACGGATACCACCTGTTGGGTGGATACGTCCATGTAGTCAACCTGGTCGCGGCTGAACAGGCTGGATTCGCCTTTGCTACGGCAGGTAACCAGATCTTCTACAAAGTGGCCTTCGTCATCCAGGTTGGAGTTCGCCTGAGCGATAACGTAGTTGCCTTCTTCGATAGCAGACAGGTAATGAATTTCGTCGGTAACCACACCGTCGGTCACTTTACGATACGGGGTCTCAAGGAAACCGTATTCGTTTGTCTGTGCGTACACGGACAGGGAGTTGATCAGACCGATGTTTGGACCTTCAGGCGTTTCGATTGGACATACGCGACCGTAGTGAGTCGGGTGTACGTCTCGAACTTCAAAGCCTGCACGTTCACGGGTCAGACCGCCTGGGCCGAGTGCAGAGATACGACGTTTGTGCGTGATCTCAGACAGCGGGTTGTTCTGGTCCATGAACTGAGACAGCTGGCTGGAACCGAAGAACTCTTTCACTGCCGCAGAAATCGGCTTGGCGTTGATCATATCCTGAGGCATCAGGGTATCCAGATCGCCCAGAGACAGACGCTCTTTCACCGCACGCTCTACACGAACCAGGCCAACGCGGAACTGGTTTTCCGCCATTTCGCCTACGGAACGGATACGACGGTTGCCGAGGTGGTCGATATCGTCCACTTCGCCTTTACCGTTACGGATATCGATGAGCTTCTTCATCACTTCAATGATGTCGTCTTTGCTCAGGATACCGGAACCTTCGATTTCGTCGCGCAGCAGAGAACGGTTGAACTTCATACGACCTACCGCGGACAGATCGTAGCGGTCTTCGGAGAAGAACAGGTTCTCGAACAGGCTTTCCGCCGCTTCGCGAGTTGGTGGCTCACCAGGACGCATCATGCGGTAGATTTCAACCAGCGCGCTCAGACGATCGTTGGTTGGGTCGACGCGTACAGTCTCAGAGATGTACGGACCGTGGTCCAGATCGTTGGTGAACAGCGTTTCGATACGTTTGTGGCCAGACTGGCTCAGCTTAGCCAGCAGATCCAGGCTCAGCTCCATGTTCGCCGGGCAGATCAGCTCGCCAGTTGATTCATCAACGTAATCTTTCGCGGCTACTTTTCCTGCAATGTATTCAACCGGAACTTCGATGTGTTTGATATCATCTTTTTCCAGCTGGCGGATGTGGCGCGCGGTGATACGGCGACCTTTTTCCACATACACTTTGCCGTCGGCTTCGATGTCGAACGACGCGGTCTCACCACGCAGACGTTCCGGCACCAACTCCATCTGCAACTTGTTGTCGCGGATTTCAAAGATCACTTTCTCAAAGAACAGGTCCAGGATCTGCTCAGTGGTATAGTTCAGTGCACGCAGAATGATGGTTGCAGGCAGCTTACGACGACGGTCGATACGGACAAACAGGTTGTCTTTTGGATCGAATTCGAAGTCCAGCCATGAACCACGGTAAGGAATGATGCGTGCGTTATACAGTACTTTACCGGAAGAGTGCGTTTTACCTTTATCGCTGTCGAAGAAGACGCCCGGGCTACGGTGCAGCTGGGAAACGATAACACGCTCAGTACCGTTGATAACGAAAGTACCGTTGTCCGTCATGAGTGGAATTTCACCCATGTAGACTTCTTGTTCTTTAATGTCTTTTACGGTGCCTTCCGGCGCTTCGCGCTCGTAGATCACCAGACGCAGTTTTACGCGCAGCGGTGCGGAATAGGTCACGCCACGGATCTGACATTCCTGAACGTCAAACACCGGTTCGCCAAGGCGGTAGCTGACGTACTGCAGCTCGGAATTACCGCTGTAGCTCTGAATCGGGAACACGGAACGGAAGGCTGCTTCCAGGCCGTACTGCCCTTCAGGATCTTGCTCGATAAACTTCTGGAACGAGTCAAGCTGGATAGAAAGGAGATATGGAATGTCCAGAACTTGTGGACGTTTACCAAAATCCTTACGAATACGTTTTTTCTCGGTATAGGAGTAAACCATAGGGTTCCTCAGCTCGCTGACAAGTCGACCCATCTGTCCGACGAAGGGACAGTTTGTGCAACACCATTTTGTGGACCGGAAAATTGAATACTTTCCGCAATACCTGTTGCTATCACGCTTAAACCATTTCATTGCGATTTACACAGAGCGAGCACCCTGTCGCAGTATATTAAGTCGTCGATAGAAACAAGCATTGTCAGGACAACCAGCAGTCAAACAGTGTGAAATGCTGCTGATGCCTTACAGCGCAAAAAGGCTGGTGACTAAAAAGTCACCAGCCATCAGCCTAATTACTTAGGCTGCAACCAGAAAAGTTGGCTTATTTAACTTCAACTTCAGCGCCAGCTTCTTCCAGAGATTTTTTCAGTGCTTCTGCGTCGTCTTTGCTCACGCCTTCTTTCAGCGCAGCTGGAGCAGATTCTACCAGGTCTTTAGCTTCTTTCAGACCCAGGCCAGTTGCGCCACGTACTGCTTTGATTACAGCAACTTTGTTCGCGCCAGCAGCTTTCAGAATTACGTCGAATTCAGTTTTTTCTTCAGCAGCTTCAGCCGGGCCCGCAGCTACAGCTACAGCAGCAGCAGCAGAAACACCGAATTTTTCTTCCATTGCAGAAACCAGCTCTACAACGTCCATTACGGACATAGCTGCTACTGCTTCAATGATTTGATCTTTAGTGATAGACATTTAAATTGTTCCTGAAAATCAGAATAAGTTTATACGTAAGCAAATGCTTTATAAAGATAACTGCGATTAAGCAGCTTCTTTCGCATCGCGTACAGCAGCCAGAGTGCGAACCAGTTTGCCAGCCGCAGCTTCTTTCATGGTTGCCATCAGGCGTGCAATTGCTTCTTCGTAGGTCGGCAGGGTGGCCAGGCGATCGATTTGCGATGCCGGGATCAACTCACCTTCAAAGGCTGCAGCTTTGACCTCAAATTTTGCATTCGCTTTCGCGAACTCTTTGAACAGACGAGCAGCAGCGCCCGGGTGTTCCATAGAGTATGCAATCAGGGTCGGACCAACAAACGTGTCTTTCAGGCACTCGAACTGAGTACCTTCAACTACGCGACGCAGCAGGGTGTTACGAACAACACGCATGTATACGCCAGCTTCACGACCTGCTTTACGCAGTTCAGTCATTTTGTCTACAGTAACGCCACGGGAATCCGCAACTACTGCAGACAGCGCGCCTTTGGCTACTTCGCTGACTTCAGCAACAATCGCTTGTTTGTCTTGAAGATTTAAAGCCATTAGCTTTGCTCCTGGATGTTTGCCGGAACTCATGTTCCGGAACTCACTTCACTCGACCCAACGGGAAGAGCGTCTTAATACGGTGAGCAGAAACAAGCCAGAGTATTTAAAATAATCTTAGCGTTCTGTCACCGTCTACGCAGGGGATTAAGTTTCTTGCGAAACACCTGCGGTCTTCGACGGAGGCCTGGATAGGCCAGGCTCCAACGAACAATTCTTTTAGCCGCTAACTTTTGTTAGCAAACGTGGGGGTAAGATTGTAGACAAAATCACCGCCCACGTAAAGGCATTAGTTTGCAGCAGCGCTCAGGCCAGCCTGGTCAACTGCAACACCTGCACCCATGGTGGTGGAGATGCTAACTTTCTTGATGTACACGCCTTTCGCCTGAGTTGGTTTAGCTTTTTTCAGCGCAACCAGCAGAGCTTCCAGGTTTTCTTTCAGTTTGTCAGCGTCAAAGTCCACTTTACCGATGGTGGTGTGGATGATGCCGTTTTTGTCGTTACGGTAACGAACCTGACCTGCTTTAGCGTTCTTAACCGCTTCAGCAACGTTAGGAGTTACAGTACCCACTTTCGGGTTTGGCATCAGGCCGCGTGGACCCAGAACCTGGCCCAGCTGGCCAACAACGCGCATTGCATCTGGAGAAGCAATAACAACGTCAAAGTTCATTTCGCCTTTCTTGATCTGATCAGCCAGATCTTCCATACCTACCAGTTCAGCGCCGGCAGCTTTAGCCGCTTCAGCGTTTGCACCCTGAGCAAATACAGCTACGCGTACGGAACGGCCAGTACCGTGTGGCAGTACAGTTGCGCCACGAACGTTCTGATCGGATTTACGAGCGTCGATGCCCAGGTTAACGGCAACGTCAACGCTTTCAACGAACTTAGCAGTTGCCAGTTCTTTCAGCAGAGCGATAGCTTCGTTGATGTCGTACTGTTTGGTCGCATCAACTTTGTCACGGATCACGGACATGCGCTTGGTCAGTTTAGCCATTTCTTAGTCCTCCACTACCAGGCCCATGGAACGTGCAGTACCTTCAATGGAGCGAGTCATCGCTTCAATGTCGGAACCAGTCATGTCGGCAGCTTTGGTCTGCGCGATTTCCTGCAGCTGAGCGCGGGAAATTTTACCCACTTTGTCTTTGTTCGGCTTACCGGAACCAGACTTGATGCCCGCTGCTTTCTTCAGCAGAACTGCTGCTGGAGGGGTTTTGGTAACGAAAGTGAAAGAACGGTCAGCGTAAACAGTGATTACAACTGGGATTGGCAGACCTTTTTCCATGGATTCAGTTTTGGCGTTGAACGCTTTACAGAATTCCATGATGTTCACACCCTGCTGACCCAGAGCTGGACCAACTGGTGGACTTGGGTTCGCCATACCTGCTGCAACCTGCAGCTTGACGTAGGCTTGTACTTTCTTAGCCATTCTAAAATCCTCTGATTGGGTAATAACGCCTCGGAGAGGCTCCCCGTGAATAAAATTCGTTTTACGGGTCGGAACCCATAAAAACAAAAGGCGCGAAATTGTATTCCAATCTCGCGCCCTGTGCAACGATTAAATCGTCGCTTTTTTGATCGCTGCTTAGGCTTTTTCTACCTGAGCAAAGTCCAGCTCTACCGGGGTCGCACGACCAAAGATAGAAACGGAAACTTTCAGGCGGGACTTCTCGTAGTCCACTTCTTCGACGACGCCATTAAAGTCAGCAAACGGACCGTCGTTAACACGAACCATCTCACCCGGTTCAAACAGCGTTTTCGGACGCGGTTTATCACCCACCTGCTGGAGGCGGTTCATAATCGCATCAACTTCTTTGTCGCTGATTGGCGCCGGACGGTCAGATGTGCCGCCGATAAAGCCCATCACGCGTGGTACGCTGCGCACCAGGTGCCAGCTCGCGTCGTTCATCACCATCTGAACCAGCACGTAACCCGGGAAGAATTTACGCTCGCTTTTGCGACGTTGGCCGCCACGGATCTCAACCACTTCTTCGGTCGGAACCATAACTTCGCCAAATAACTCTTCCATATTGTGTAATTTGATATGCTCACGCAGCGACGTAGCTACGCGGCCTTCAAAACCGGAAAACGCCTGAACGACGTACCAGCGCTTTTTAGGGGCTTCAGACATCTCAGAACCTCAGGCCAGTGATAAAGGATACCAGGCGAACCAGAATACCATCCAGTCCCCACAGGATCAGTGACATTACAGCGGTTACCGCCGCTACAATCAGCGTGGTGTGCAATGTTTCCTGGCGAGTCGGCCAAATGACCTTGCGGACTTCGGTACGCGCTTCGCGGGCAAACGCAACGGTCGCTTTGCCTTTCGTCGTCAACAGCGCGACACCACCCGCCGCAGCAATCAGAATTACCACTGCAAGCGCGCGTAGCGGCAGCATCATGTCACGATAAAGATAGTTGCCGACAATCGCCACAATCAGCAGCACGGCTACAACTACCCATTTCATCGCTTCCAGGCCGCGCCCGCTCCCTTGAGCTTCGGTATTCGCACTCATAAACCAACCTGTCAGAAGTATTCTACAAACATTTTCACCCCGCGAGTGCGAGGCAAACCAATCGAAATGCTATTCGCTTTTCGTATTATACGCTCTCCGCAGAGCCTGTCTCAGCAATGATTATGACAAAATTAATCACTGATGAGCCAGGTTCTGATGTGAAAGCGTGCAAAAAGGGCATCAAATGATGCCCTTTTATTGCGCATTGCGTCAAATGTTATCAGCGATTAGCCGAGAACTTTAGCAACAACGCCCGCGCCAACGGTACGGCCACCTTCACGGATTGCGAAACGCAGACCGTCGTCCATCGCGATTGGGTGGATCAGAGTCACAACCATCTTGATGTTGTCGCCTGGCATTACCATCTCTACGCCTTCTGGCAGTTCGATGGTACCAGTCACGTCAGTTGTACGGAAGTAGAACTGTGGACGGTAGCCTTTGAAGAACGGAGTATGACGGCCGCCTTCGTCTTTGGACAGAATGTACACTTCAGATTCGAACTTGGTGTGTGGCTTGATTGAGCCTGGCTTCGCCAGAACCTGACCACGTTCGATTTCTTCACGCTTGATACCACGCAGCAGAACACCAACGTTCTCACCAGCACGGCCTTCGTCCAGCAGTTTGCGGAACATTTCAACGCCAGTACAGGTAGACTTCGCAGTCTCTTTGATACCAACGATTTCAACTTCTTCACCAACTTTGATGATACCGCGCTCTACACGACCGGTAACAACGGTACCACGACCGGAGATGGAGAATACGTCTTCGATTGGCAGCAGGAATGGCTTGTCAATCGCACGCTCTGGTTCTGGGATGTAAGAATCCAGGAAGCCAGCCAGTTCGATGATTTTCGCTTCCCACTCTGCGTCGCCTTCCAGCGCTTTCAGCGCGGAACCACGAACGATTGGAGTGTCGTCGCCTGGGAAATCGTACTGAGACAGTAGTTCACGAACTTCCATCTCTACCAGTTCCAGCAGCTCTTCGTCATCAACCATGTCGCATTTGTTCAGGAACACGATGATGAAAGGAACGCCTACCTGACGACCCAGCAGGATGTGCTCACGAGTCTGAGGCATAGGGCCGTCAGTCGCAGCAACAACCAGGATCGCGCCGTCCATCTGCGCAGCACCGGTGATCATGTTTTTAACATAGTCGGCGTGGCCTGGGCAGTCTACGTGTGCGTAGTGGCGAGTCGGGGTGTCATACTCAACGTGAGAGGTGTTGATGGTGATACCACGAGCTTTTTCTTCTGGTGCGTTATCGATCTGATCGAAAGCACGAGCAGCACCGCCGTAGGTTTTAGCCAGTACGGTAGTGATTGCAGCGGTCAGCGTTGTTTTACCATGGTCAACGTGGCCGATAGTACCGACGTTAACGTGCGGTTTTGTACGTTCAAACTTTTCTTTAGACATCGATTGTCCCTCTAAGACACGGATAAATCGGTGATATCACCACATCAACCAGGCGAAAATGCCTGAACTGTTGAATACATTTACATTGAAACAGAGAGAAAGGGAGGGAGAAGTGAAGTGGTGCTGATACCCAGAGTCGAACTGGGGACCTCACCCTTACCAAGGGTGCGCTCTACCAACTGAGCCATATCAGCACGTATTGGAGCGGGCAGCGGGAATCGAACCCGCATCATCAGCTTGGAAGGCTGAGGTAATAGCCATTATACGATGCCCGCATCCTGAAACTCGGCTACCCAGTTCTTTCTGTAACAAAAAAAGAGATTTCTCTCTTTTCTGTTCGAGCTGGTCAATTTTTCCAACCAGCTCCGGCGGCGTTGACGCTGCCAGAAAGTGGTGGTGGGGGAAGGATTCGAACCTTCGAAGTCTGTGACGGCAGATTTACAGTCTGCTCCCTTTGGCCGCTCGGGAACCCCACCGGACTTGATGGTGCCGACTACCGGAATCGAACTGGTGACCTACTGATTACAAGTCAGTTGCTCTACCTACTGAGCTAAGTCGGCATCAAGTAGCGCGCATTCTATGGAGACCTGCGCAGTCATGCAACTAAAAAATTGCATAAAACGTTCTTTCGCTCACATTTTATTCGAAACTAGGGCTAACCGCTGTAAATTCATCCGCTCGCGATTAAAAATCCAACATGAACGCCTGATTTCGGCACGCTATAGCCCCGGGTGATGCCTGCCCGGTTAAGCATCGCTTTCCCATATTTTTTCTTATTATTCCTCTCATCTGGTGTTAACCTCCTGCCCATTGTCCAAAATTAACTATGTGATGAGCCCGCACCCGCCGTTTCGTGATGGTTCACAGAAGCATGCTTATGAGCAAAAAAGAGCAAACGTTAATGACGCCCTATCTTCAGTTTAACCGTAGCCAGTGGGCAGCCCTGCGTGACTCCGTCCCTATGACACTGACGGAAGGTGAAATCGCACGGCTAAAAGGGATAAACGAAGATCTCTCCCTGGAAGAGGTGGCAGAAATCTATCTCCCCCTCTCTCGCTTGCTTAACTTTTATATCAGCTCCAACTTGCGTCGTCAGGCCGTACTGGAACAGTTCCTCGGCACGAACGGTCAACGTATTCCTTATATCATCAGTATTGCGGGCAGCGTGGCAGTGGGTAAAAGTACCACCGCGCGCGTGCTACAGGCGCTGCTTAGCCGCTGGCCGGAACACCGCAGCGTGGAGCTGATCACCACCGACGGCTTCCTGCATCCCAATGAGGTGTTGAAAGAACGCGGCCTGATGAAGAAGAAGGGCTTCCCGCTCTCTTATGATATGCACCGCCTGGTAAAGTTTGTCTCTGATTTAAAATCCGGCGTGCCGAACGTTACCGCACCGGTCTACTCGCATCTGATCTACGACCGCATCCCGGATGGTGACAAAACGGTGGTGCAGCCCGACATCCTGATTCTGGAGGGCTTAAACGTACTGCAAAGCGGGATGGATTACCCTCACGATCCGCATCACGTGTTTGTCTCTGACTTCGTCGATTTCTCAATTTATGTGGATGCGCCTGAAGATCTGTTGCAACGCTGGTATATCAACCGCTTCCTGAAGTTCCGTGAAGGGGCGTTCACCGACCCGGATTCTTACTTCCACAACTACGCTCAGCTCTCTGAAGAAGAGGCTATCAACGTGGCGACCGGGCTGTGGAATGAGATCAACTACGTCAACCTCAAAGAGAACATCCTGCCGACGCGCGAACGTGCAAGCCTGATCCTCACCAAGAGTGAGAAACACGCCGTTGACCAGATTCGTTTACGGAAGTAGATCTCAGACGTAAAAAAAACCGGCTAATCGCCGGTTTTTTCCTTTATGCATGCGGCTTTTCGCCGTTTTCATCCTGATCGACCGCGAAGCAGGCCACCAGCTGTCCGCCATAATCTTTCAGTTGTGGCTGCAACTGCGTACACGGACCGAAGCGGCGACGGCAGCGAGCGTTGAACGCACATCCCGGCGGCGGGTTAAGCGGGCTTGGTAACTCGCCGGTCAGCTTAATGCGCTCACGGCGGTCATCCGGGTTCAGTCGCGGCGTCGCAGACAGTAGTGCCTGAGTATATGGATGACGCGGGTTATTAAAGATCTGATCTTTCGTCCCCTTCTCTACGCAGCGTCCCAGATACATCACCATCACCTCATCGGCAATGTGCTCAACCACAGACAGGTCATGGGAGATGAAAACGTACGACAGCCCAAGATCCTGCTGTAAATCCATCATCAGGTTCAGCACCTGCGCACGCACGGATACGTCGAGCGCCGAAACCGGTTCATCGGCAATCACCACGTCCGGGTCGAGCATCAGACCACGGGCGATGGCGATACGCTGACGTTGACCGCCAGAGAACATATGCGGATAGCGATCGTAATGCTCGGTTTTCAGGCCCACCTTCGCCATCATCGCCAGCGCTTTTTCACGACGCTGCTCTTTGCTCAGGTTGCTGTTGATCAGCAGCGGCTCTTCCAGAATCTGCCCCACTTTTTTTCGCGGGTTCAGCGAACCATACGGATTCTGGAACACAATCTGGATTTTCTGACGTCGCAGTTTCTGCGCCTGCGGATCGTGCTTGAGCAGATCCTGGCCCTGATAGTAAAGCTCGCCGCCAGTCGGAACTTCAATCATCGTTAACAGACGGCCCAGCGTGGACTTCCCACAGCCAGATTCCCCTACCACCGCCAGCGTTTTTCCGCGTTCTAGAGTAAAGGAGACACCATCCAGCGCTTTTACCAGGCGCTCAGGAGCAAAGAGGCCCTTCTTCACCGGGTAATGTTTTTTCAGGTCGATGGCCTGCAACAGCATTTGTTGCGTACTCATAGTGTTGGCCTCCCGGCATCATCGAGTGGGTAGTGGCATTTCGACTGACGTCCGTCAGCTAACAGGTTCAGCTCCGGCTCGTCGACGCGGCATTTATCCGTCGCATACGGGCAGCGCGGGTTAAGCAGACAGCCCTGAGGACGGTCATATTTACCCGGTACCACCCCCGGCAGCGAGGCCAGACGCGCTTTATCCTGCGCGAACTCCGGCAGCGCGCGCAGCAGCGCCTGCGTATAGGGATGACGCGGGGCCCGGAAGATATCGTGTGAACTCCCGGTCTCCACCACCTGGCCTGCATACATCACAATGATTTTGTGTGCCGCTTCAGCCACCAGCGCCAGATCGTGCGTAATCAGCACCAGCGCCATATTCTCTTTCTGCTGCAACTCCAGCAGTAGCTCAATAATTTGCGCCTGAATGGTCACGTCCAGCGCGGTTGTCGGTTCATCGGCAATCAGCAGTTTTGGTCGACAGGCAATGGCCATCGCGATCATTACACGCTGACTCATCCCACCGGACAACTGGTGCGGATAAACGTCCAGACGCGATGCCGGATCGGGTATACCCACCTGCGTCAGCAGGTCAATAGCGCGCTGGCGACGGGTTTGCTTGTTACCGCCCTGGTGCACCTTAATGGCTTCCATAATCTGGAAACCCACGGTGTAACACGGGTTCAGACTGGTCATCGGGTCCTGGAAGATCATCGCCACTTCCGCTCCCACCAGCTGGCGACGCTGTTTTTCGGAAATGCGCTGCAGATCCTGACCATTGAACTCCAGGCTTTCCGCCATTACGCGGCCGGGATAATCAATCAGCCCCATGATTGCCAGTGAACTCACTGACTTACCGGAACCGGACTCCCCAACGATACCAACCACTTCGCCCTGATTTACGCTATAGCTGATGCGGTCCACAGCACGAAACGGTGTGCCTTCATCGCCGAAGTGCACCGATAATTTATCTACATTTAATAACGCCATCTCGTGCCTCTTACTGCTTCAGTTTGGGATCAAGTGCATCACGCAGACCATCACCCATCAGGTTAAATGCCAGCACCGTCAGCAGAATCGCCAGACCCGGGAAGGTGACGACCCACCAGGCGCTTTGCGCGAACTGCAACACGTCGGAGAGCATGGTGCCCCATTCCGGTGTTGGCGGCTGCGCACCCATGCCAAGGAAGCCAAGAGCGGCCATATCGAGAATGGCGTTAGAAAAACCGAGCGACGCCTGAACAATCAGCGGTGCAAGGCAGTTAGGAAGAATATTGACGAACATCTGGCGCATCGCCCCCGCACCCGCCACTCGAGATGCTGTCACATAATCGCGGTTCACCTCGACCAGCACGGCCGCACGGGTTAATCGGACATAGTGAGGAAGCGCAACGAACGTTAGCGCGAGCGCGGCATTGCCTATCGAAGGACCAAAGACCGCGACCAGCACCAGGGCCAGCAGAAGGCTTGGCAATGCCAGCATGATATCGACGATACGCATGATGACGTTATCAACGATGCCGCCGAAGTAGCCCGCCACCAGACCAAGCACAACGCCCATGATCAGCGACAACACCACCACGAGACAGCCAACCAGCAGAGAGAGGCGCGCGCCGTACATCAGACGAGACAGCACATCGCGGCCAACGTCATCAGTACCGAGCAGGTGCGTCAGGCTACCACCTTCCTGCCAGGCCGGTGGCGCGAGCAGCGCATCACGGAACTGGTCCGCGGGGTTATACGGCGCAAGGAAGTTCGCAAACACCGCAATCAGGATCATGATGGAAACATATACCAGCCCGACGACCGCGCCTTTGTTGCGCTTGAAGTAGTGCCAGAATTCCTGCATCGGCGTCATTGGCACCGGTGCGGTAACCGCTTTATTTTGAGTAACTTGTGACATGATGGCCCCTTACTTCTTATGACGAATACGCGGGTTCACCACGCCGTACAGCAAATCGACCAGCAGGTTGACGAGGATAATCATCGTCGCGACCAGCAATACACCGCCCTGCACAACCGGATAGTCACGGCGTTGCAGCGCATCAATTAGCCAGCGTCCAAGGCCTGGCCAGGAGAAGATGGTTTCGGTCAGGATCGCCCCGGCCAGCAGCGTACCGACCTGCAAACCGATAACGGTCACCACCGGCAGCATGGCGTTACGCAGGGCATGAATGATGATGACGCGCATACGGGTCAGACCTTTAGCGCGGGCAGTACGAATATAATCTTCGCCCAGCACTTCCAGCATGGAGGAACGAGTCATACGCACGATCACCGCAAGTGGGATGGTGCCCAGCACCATTGCAGGCAGGATCATGTGCGCAACCGCATCAATGAAGTTGCCCTCTTCGCCCCAGATCGCCGTATCAATCAGCATAAAGCCGGTTAACGGGTTGGTGTCGTCAAGGAAAACCATATCGCTGACACGTCCGGAGACCGGCGTCAGGTTCCACTGCACCGAGACCAGCATGATCAGCATCATGCCCCACCAGAAGATAGGCATGGAGTAGCCGGTCAGTGCCAGGCCAACGGCGGTGTGGTCGAAAATAGAGCCACGCTTAACGGCAGCCAGCACGCCGACGGGAATCCCCACCGCGGTCGCGAAGATCATGGCGCAGATGCCGAGTTCCAGCGTCGCCTGGAAACGCGGCACGAACTCGTCCCACACCGGAAGACGGCTTTTCAGTGAAATCCCTAAATCGCCATGTAATACGCCCCAGATGTAGTGGAGGTACTGCTGCCACATCGGCTTATCAAGGCCGAGTTCAGCCAGCAGTTGCGCATGACGTTCAGGGGAGATACCACGCTCGCCCGCCATAATCATCACCGGATCACCCGGGATCATATGGACGAAGGCAAAAGTGAGAAGGGTGATACCGATAAACGTCGGGATAACCAGTCCCAGACGTCGGAGGATGAACTGCAACATAACCCGGATTCTCTCTGATGACGCACGCTCAGTAGCGTGACGTCTGTATTGCTCACAAATGTAAATTCCCTCTCCCTTCGGGAGAGGGTTAGGGTGAGGGGATGCATGCACGCCCCTCACCCCTGCCCTCTCCCACAGGGAGAGGGAGAACACCCTACTTATTATTCAACAGACACGTTTTCGAAGTGGTGTTTGCCCAGTGGATCGACCACGTAGCCCTTCACTTCTTTACGCACTGGCTCGTACACGGTGGAGTGAGCAACAATCAGCGCCGGAGCCTGATCGTGCATGACAACCTGCGCTTGCTTGTACAGTTCGATACGTTTGTTGTGATCATCGGTCGCACGCGCCGGCTGGATCAGGTCTTCAAACGGCTTGTAGCACCAGCGAGAGTAGTTGGAACCGTCTTTCGCTGCCGCACAGCTGAACAGGGTCGCGAAGAAGTTGTCCGGATCCCCGTTGTCGCCGGTCCAGCCCATCATGACCGCCTGGTGTTCGCCCGCTTTGGCGCGTTTCAGGTACTCGCCCCACTCGTAGGTCACAATTTTGGCCTGTACGCCAATCTTCGCCCAGTCAGCCTGAACCATTTCCGCCATACGACGTGCGTTCGGGTTGTAAGGACGCTGTACCGGCATCGCCCACAGCTCAACGGTGAAACCTTTATCCTGGCCCGCTTCTTTCAGCAGCGCTTTCGCTTTCTCAGGATCGTAGGTGTAGTCCTTAATGTCGTCGTTATAGCCCCACATGGTTGGTGGGATCAGGTTCTTGGCCGCAACGCCAGCGCCCTGGTAAACGGCTTTGATGATCGCTTCTTTGTTCACCGCGTAGGTCAGCGCCTGACGCACTTTCACGTCATCGAACGGTTTCTTCTCGGTGTTGAAGGAGAGATAACCCACGTTCAGGCCCGCCTGCTCCATCAGGTTGATATTTTTATCCTGCTTCATGCGCGCGATGTCAGCCGGGTTTGGATACGGCATCACCTGACATTCGTTTTTCTGCAATTTTGCGTAACGCACGGATGCGTCAGGCGTGATGGAGAAGACCAGACGGTCGATCTGCGGCTTGGTGCCCCAGTAGCCCGGGAAGGCTTTATACAGAATACGGGAATCTTTCTGGTACTGAAGCAGCTGGAACGGGCCGGTACCGATTGGGTTCAGGTCCACTTTTTCCGGCGTGCCGGCTTTCAGCATGTTGTCCGCGTACTCTTTAGAGAGAATAGAGGCGAAGTCCATCGCCAGGTCAGCGAGGAATGGCGCTTCCGGACGCGTCAGCACGAACTGAACGGTTTTATCGTCCACTTTTTTCACTTCAGCAATCAGGTCTGGCAGACCCATCCCTTCGAAGTATTCATAGCTGCCGCCAGACACTTTATGGTACGGGTTCTGGGCATTTTTTTGACGGTCGAAGGAGAACACTACGTCGTCGGCGTTAAAGTCGCGCGTAGGTTTGAATTCTTTGCTGTCCTGCCACTTCACGCCCTGACGCAGGTGGAAGGTATAGGTTTTACCGTCTTCGCTGATATCCCACTTTTCAGCCAGGCCAGGAATCACTTCCGTGGTACCGGTTTTAAATTCAACCAGACGGTTATAGATCGGTACAGAGCTTGCGTCGTAAGTCGTACCAGAGGTAAAGAGCTGTGGGTTAAAGCCTTCCGGAGAGCCTTCAGAACAGTAAACCAGGGTTTTTGCCTGTACGCTTGCTGCGACGGTCATGGCCACCAGGCTCAGACCAAGCTTCAGCATCCCTGACTTCTTCAAGGAAATACTCATTATTGTGCTCCAATGTGATGTTTTGCTTTGTTGTGTTACGCCGCCTGACCTTTATTTATTTTTTACCCGGTCCGGTCGGTGATGCCCGAGGGCGTTAAAAGGGATAGAGAATCCTTTCAGAAGAGCGTTTGAGTTGCAGCGCAGATCCTCCCTGAAATGCCCCTCGTGCCCTACAATCTGTCAACAGAATGTGAAAACGTCAATACAGGTGGCGGGGATTTACGTGGAGTGTGAGAAACCGCAAACAAAGATTAAAAAAACTCTGAATGCCAGTTTTCAGCAGAGAAATTTATGCTACTCGCCATGTTGCAGCACAAACCCCTTCCTATTTCGCAACACCCAGTGATTAAGTTTTATTCAGAATGGGTAAATTTTCTTACAGAATGGTGATTATCTGAGCACTAAATACCGCGAACGTTAAAACGCACAGCGAAAAATGCTGAGGTTATCCATAAGCAACGCGAAAAAAGATCAAACTATATATAAAAAAATACAATGGATTATGTCACAAAACCGCAAGCAGGCAGGGGGAAGCAGGGCTAAGGGGTATTTTGAGGACTCGTGTGGGGTAACGCGTTAATGCAAAAAGGGCTAACCTTGCGGTTAGCCCTTTTTAGAATGTGGTCGGCGAGAGAGGATTCGAACCTCCGACCCACTGGTCCCAAACCAGTTGCGCTACCAAGCTGCGCTACTCGCCGAATGCGGAGCGCATCTTACTGCTGAGGTGCGCCCTCGTCAATCCCTTATTTTCAAAAAGCCATTCAACTGGCGATATTCTCGCCAGACCAGCTACTGCGCGGCTTTTGTGGTGTTATCAGGGAGTTTACACCAGTTGTTGTTTTCGTTAATCCCACCGTTCGGTGAGGTATAGCCGAGACAGCCCATAATAGTGTCGTACAGCTCAACGTGACGGCGCGGTACCTTAATCTCTGCCTGCTGTTTCAGGTGGGCAAACATTTTGGCTTTGTCCGGGTTTTCCAGATACTTGTCCGACATCCACATGATCATCGGCACGCGGAACTGCTCTGGTGGCGCCAGCTTACGCGGCGTACCGTGTAAATGCTCTTTCTCGTTGATGGACTCGCCGTGGTCGGCCGCGTAGATCACAATCGCTTTCTTATCGCGAAGCTGGTCAATCACCCGGCTGAGGAAGGTATCCACATACAGAATCGAGTTATCATAGGCATTGATCAACTCCTGCTTGCTACAGTTCTTGTTAATGCCGACGCACTCAGGCGTCCATTTGGCGAAATCGCGCGTGTAACGCTGATAGTAGCTGTAGTGTGACCCTTTGGTATGCAGAACAATTAGGTGCTTACCCTGCGGATGGTTTTTCAGCGACTGTTCCATCTCAGAGAGCAGCAGCATGTCATCAACGTTCTTTCCGCGGTTACGCGGCTCGGCGCCAATCTGCTCGCGGTAGGCGATGTTATCCGCCATGGTGTTGGTGTAGAACCACATCTCACTTTGCATGGCGAACAGATCGGAGCTAAATCCAAGCTGCTTCAGAACAGCAAACACGTTTTGCTCTTTGAGTGTGCGCTGAGGGTTATCACTCGCACCGCCCTCGCGAACAAACATACAGCGCAACGAGAGCTTCGTGGCGGTATCGCAGGAGTAGCCGCGGTATGCCACCAGATTCTTTTCCTGCGCCAGTTTCGGGGTGGTATCGCGGTCATAACCGAGAATACCCATATGATCCCAGCGCGTCGTTTCGCCGATAACGAAGACCACGTAAGTATCATCCAGCCCGTCAGCCGGAGCCTGGTAGGTGAACTTTTTGGTTGGGTTAATCAGCGATTTCACATCGCTGGATTCGTCCGCCTGAGCCCAGGCGTAAAGACCTAACGCCGACAGCCAGTTAGACGGCAGGTACGAGTTAGCCACCACGCCGCCGTAGCTTGGCATATCCACGCCTGTCGCTTTTTCGATCCGTTTTTGCTGCTTTTCCATCAGGCGAATAGGCGCCCATACCAGCAGACCCGCCAGAAGAACGACGGCGACGTTGCGGATGCGCTGTCCCCGGGTACGCAACTGGCGTAACAGGGTGTAGCGACAGGTGTTACTCCAGATAAAGAAGAGCGGGATCAGGCAGGTCAGAATCGTCCACAGGATGAACCCTTGACCCACCACCTCTTTCGAGAGGTCGATGTCCGTGGTCATCACCGAGGCCACAATACCGTAGCCAATGACCACGTTCATGAATGTCATGTAATAGCTTGCGGCGGCGGAGATAATCACCACCAGCGAGGCCAGAATTTGCCATGTACGACGGCCAAAGAGAGAGAGCAGGCGTAACAGGAAGAAGGTCGCCAGAATTGAGCCAAACACTTCAATCGCGGCAAAAATTCCATTTCTTACAGTGAGGTGTTCGAAATAACCTTCCACTCGTCTGAACAGCACCGCGCCATTCAGAAACAAACCGATATAGACAGCCAGCATCAGACACAATCTTTGCTGGGTAAGAGACCTAATATATTTCATGCAAACAACCCTGGGGGAAGGGGTATAAAAACCCGCCGAATCTCAGTGAGAAAGCTGACAGAGTAAGTAGATGCGAGAGAAACCGTTATCAGAAACGTCTACAAGCGCGATAAGTAGACCACAGCAGGGAAGAAAAGTGGCAGCAGAGAATGTGAATCGATGAAGATTTTTACAAAATAGCAAGTCCGGAAGCGATTTAGAAATAAATAAAAGAGGCCCTGCGGCCTCTTTTCATCGCATCATACATGCGCTTCTTTATACAGTTCGCGCTGCGGCTGACGGATCGTGGTGGACAGCGCCAGCGAAATAATCAGCAAAGCGAATATCACGCAGAAGGTCACGTAGAAGCCGCCAAACAGCGAGGCAATCAGTGAACCGCAAATACTGCCGATACCGAAGCCGAGATAAATGACGCCGTAGTTTTTCGCCAGGTTGTTCAGGCCGAAGAACTCGCTCACCAGTGACGGGAAGACGGTAATAGTGCCGCCAAAGTTAAAGGCTACGCAGGCAATTGCTGCAAAGAATGTCGCCTCGTTCAGCGGAGCGAACAGCAGTGCTGCCATACCCACCAGGGAGATGACCTGCCCCAGCGTAATCACACGGATACGGGCGATTTTGTCAGACAGGATACCCAGTACCAGACGACCCGAGAGGTTAGCGATGGAGATGACCGTTACCGCGTTCGCCGCCGTCGCCGCGTCCAGTTTTACCATCCCCTGCGCGATATCTTTCGCCACACCGATGACATACAGACCGCTCATGCAGGCCGTCAGGAACATCACCGCCAGCATCCAGTACTGCGGCTTACGCATGGACTGAGCGAGGGTGAAATCGTTCTCCACCACGCCGTTAACGGTTTTCACTTCCTGCTGCGGCGCATCTTTCATCAGCGTGGCGCCGAAGAGGATCATTACCAGCACAATCACGCCCCAGATCATAAAGGTTTTCTCAAGCCCAACCGAGGCCAGCAGATGGGAGTCAATGAATTTGAACCCCAGGCTGCCCAGGCCATATGAACCAATGGCAAACGCGGAGATAAGCCCTTTACGCTCCGGGAACCACTTCACGCAGTTAGACAGCGTCAGCAGATAACCTGCGCCGTCCGCCAGACCCACCAGCACCCCGGCGCTTAGCCACAGCATCATCAGGTTGTTTGAATGTGCCGTCAGGAAGAAGCCCACGCCCAGCAGGATCCCGGAGGCCATGGTTACGCGCTTCACGCCGAAGCGCTCCTGAAGTTTGCCCGCCACGGAAGAGGAAATCGCTAATCCAAGGCTCAGCAAGCCGAAGGAGAATGCCACCTGGCTTATCGGTGCGCCGAGCTTATTGGACAGGGCGCTGTTAAACAGGCTCCAGGTATAGACCGAGCCCAGTGCGAACTGGGTAACGATGGTGCCGAAAAGCGTCAGCCAACGCGTGCGGTTATAAGTTGATGTGTTCATGGCAGTGTCCTGCAAGAGAAATTAAGGAAGTTCGCTGAGGACACGATAAACAAAACCCCAAAACGCCAGGGGTAAAACGGCATGAAATGCAGGAGATACGGAATGAAATGCCTGGAAGCGGGAATGAATGACCTTGCCGGAAAAGAAAACACTTAAAGGTGAGTGACCACTATCACCACAGCCCGCGCCGTTATTGTATTAAATATGTTACCGCAGCGTTTAAAAAAGTAACAACCCTAAAATTTGGCGCTTAAACCCAGGGTGTACAAATATTCTTCCTCCGACTGCTGGTTGTAGCTGATCTTCGCCCAGGGATGTAAATCACCATACTGCGTATCAACGCGCCACCCCAACGAGTTCACGCTGGCATGCCAGAGGGGATCGGTAAGCGGCTGCGTGGTAGTTGCCTCACCAAATGCATTCACCGTTGCAGGGGGAGCGCCATCAGTGCGCCACGCCATGACGGGGCCGGTGGTAAAATGTCCCGCCACGGGAAAATTCCAGCCGACGCTCAGAACGGTTTCCGCATCTGAACCGGATGGGTCGTTCAGGGCAAAGCCCGCAGCATTCTGCGAATGGTTGATACGCTCCGCGAGAATATCTTCATAACGAGGTTGGTGATCGGCGTCCCATGTATAGCGTTCCGTCGTATTACTTTGTGCATCTGAAACGATATATTCCTGTTGCCACGCAAAAGCGGTGTTACATATAAGCAGGCAGGCTGAGACACCCACCAGGCCAGAAGCAGCATGGCGACCACTGATTTTTTTTAACATCATCAAAGCGACTCCAGAAAGAGCCGAGTTCGGCGATATATGTCATTGTTCGAAGAGGTATTAGGGCGTATAGCCCTGTATTAACTATTGCCTCTTTAGCAAACACGTCAAGCCGGGCAGATTGAAATTTTTGCGTTTACCGTATCAGGAAGGGAGATGACCTATGCAACGTTGCGGCTGGGTAAGCCAGGATCAGCTTTATATCGATTATCACGACAAGGAATGGGGCGTGCCGGAAACCGACGGTAAAAAACTGTTTGAAATGATTTGCCTTGAAGGCCAGCAGGCCGGGCTGTCGTGGATCACCGTTCTGAAAAAGCGTGAGAACTATCGCAAGGCCTTCCACCATTTCGATCCGGTTGCGGTGGCCGCCATGACCGACGAAGACGTGGAAAGGCTGGTTCTGGATACCGGTATCATCCGCCATCGCGGTAAAATTCAGGCCATTATTGGTAACGCGCGTGCTTATCTGGCGATGGAGCAAAACGGCGAACCCTTCTCAGCTTTTGTCTGGTCGTTTGTGGATAACGAGCCGAAGGTGACGCAGGCCGCCACGCTTGCAGAGATCCCAACGTCTACCCCCGCCTCAGATGCCCTGTCAAAAGCACTGAAAAAACGCGGCTTTAAGTTTGTGGGCACCACCATCTGTTACTCCTTTATGCAGGCCTGCGGGCTGGTCAATGACCACATTAAGGGCTGCTTCTGCCACCCGGAGGGCCACCATGATCCGCAAATGGCAAAGTGAGGATACCGCTCCGCTTTTGAGTCTGTGGCTGGAGAGCACCACCGAGGCGCATCCGTTTATCGACGCAAGTTACTGGCAAGCGAATGAAGCGGTAGTGCGGGATGATTACCTTCCCGCCGCCGAGACCTGGGTCTGGGAGGAAAACGGTACCCTGTGCGGTTTTATCAGCGTCATGCAGTTCCAGTTCGTGGGGGCGTTGTTTGTCGCCCCGGCGTTCATCGGAAGGGGGATCGGGCGTGCGCTGCTGAACTATGTTCAGCAGCACTACCCGTATTTAACCCTGGAGGTGTATCAGAAAAACGTGCGGGCGGTGAATTTCTATCATGCTCAGGGTTTTCGCATCGAAGACAGCGCCTGGCAGGATGATACCCAACACCCGACGTGGATCATGAGCTGGCAGGCGGATCAAATGCCGTAAGGGGAAGCGCCGGCCCCTCATATTTCTCCACCCATGCCAGCGCCGTATTCCCCGCACAGCCGTTCCCCAGCTTCGAGCTGGGGAGATCTTTGGTCAGCACGTTTACGGCGCCGTTCTTACAAATACCGCCCTCGTCCAGCGCCAGATCCGGCCATGCTCCCTGATGAATGCAGAACACGCCTGGGCGGATCCCGTCACTCACCACGGCGCCAGCCAGCACCTGCCCGCGTGCGTTCCAGACGCGAACGAGATCGCCGTCGTTAATCCCCCGCGCCTTTGCATCGTCGCTATTCAGCGCGATCGGCTCACGACCCGCCACCGCATACTGCTCGCGCAGAGCCGAATAGTTGAGCTGGCTGTGCAGACGATGGGCAGGATGGGCAGACAGCAGCTGAAGCTGCCCCGGCTGCGCATTGCCATGCCATTCGTCCGGCTCCAGCCACGCCGGGTGCGGCGGGCAGTCCGCGTAGCCAAAGCTGGCGATGCGCTCGCTGTGGATCACAATCTTCCCGCTTTCGGTTTTTAACGGGTTATTCTCCGGATCGCGACGGAAGTCAGCAAAGCGCACAAACCGCGCGTTCTGCTCGCTTTCCGGCATTTCGAAGAGTTGATTCGCCTCCCAGAACTCAGCAAATGGCGGCAGCGTCACGCCCTGCGCAGCCCCGCGCTGGCAGGCAATCTGGTAAAACGTTTCCAGCCATTGCAGATCCGTTTTGCCCTCGGTGAAACGCTCCCGTCCGCCCGCTTCCCATAATTCACTCAGGTCAGCAAAGACGTCAAAATCATCCCGCGCTTCATCCCGGGGAGCCACTACGCGCTTCATCGGCACCATATGCTGGTTGCTGTAATCCCCCGTCATGGTGAGATCGTTACGCTCGAACGAGGTCGTGGCGGGCAAAACGATATCGGCATGTTTCGCTGACGCGGTCCAGAAGCACTCCGAGATCACCACCAGCTCCGGTTTCTGCCAGGCGCGGATCAGGCGGTTGGTATCCTGGTGATGGGTGAAGTTGGCCCCACCCGCCCACCAGACAAACTTAATATCCGGGAAATGGCGATCCTGACCGTTGTGCTGATAAAACCCGCCGGGGTTCTCCAGAGCTTCAACAATGCGTGCCACCGGAATTTTATCCACAGCGTCCACGCCCCCCTGCACCGAGCCCTGCATGGACGCCAGCACCGCCGCTTTACGCGTCGGGTTACCGCCGTTGGCAAAGTGATAGGAAAGGCCAAAACCGCCGCCGGGTGTGCCAATCTGCCCAAGCATCGCGGCGAGCGTCACCAGCATCCAGTGCTTCTGCTCGCCAAACTGCTGGCGCTGCATCCCCCATCCGGACATGAGCATCGTGACATGGCTATGGAATAACGCTGCCAGTTCGCGGATTTTAGCGGCATCAACGCCGCAAATCGCCGCAGCCCACTCTGCGGTTTTGGCGATACCGTCGGTTTTGCCCGTCAGATAGTCGGCAAATTTATCGAACCCCGTTGTGCAGCGCGTCAGAAATTCCGTGTCGTGCCAGCCCTTCTCCACCAGGGTGTGGGCGATACCCAGCATCATCGCCACGTCGGTGCCCATATGCGGCGCGATCCACTCGGCGCTGTCGCCGAAGAAATCAAGCGTTTCAGAACGCATCGGATCGATACAGATGATGCGCTTGCCGCTTTTGCGCAGCGCATCGAAGTAGGAAACGCCCTGCTCGTCGGACGCATTCCAAGCAATTTTAAGGGTATTGAGCGGGTTGGCGCTCCACAGCACCACCACCTCTGTATGCTCCAGCACCAGCGGCCAGCTGGTCTGCTGCTGATAAACCTCATTCCCGCCCACGACATACGGCATGATCGCCTGCGCCGCGCCGGTCGAGTAATCACCCAGATGGCCGGTATATCCTCCGGCCAGGCTCATATAACGTTGCAGCAGGGTTGCGGCCTTATGCAGCACGCCGTTTGAGCGCCAGCCATAGGAGCCGGCAAAAATGGACGACGGGCCATAGCTGTCGCGGATGCGTTTATGCTGCGTATGGATCAGCGCCAGGGCATCGTCCCAGCTCACGCGCACGAACTCATCCTGCCCGCGAATACCTTGCGGTTTATCCGGTGACGCCAGAAAGCCTTTACGCACCATCGGCCAGCGTACGCGGGTTTTGCTATGTACCTGATCGCGAACGACGGTCTGTAAAGAGTTGAGATGGCGCGAAGGCAAAGCCCCGCGAGACGACAGCACGGTGTCGCCATCGGTTTCGACCAGCATCGGCCCCCAGTGGGCGGCGGTCAGAATGGTTTTTGTTGAGGTGCTCAAAGCGTGCGCTCCTGGTTGCGTGCAGGTATGACGGCCTTTCATTGAGGCAGTTTATCGTTTGTGACAAATTTCAGAGTTATACACTGAATTTTCTCCGTATTCGGACGTCATAATCCACTGCCACGTCCGTCGTGGCAAAGAATAAAAAGGATTAAGGAAATAAGATGAAAAAACGCGTACTCGTTATTGCCGCTCTGGTGAGCGGTGCACTGGCTGTTTCAGGCTGCACAACCAACCCTTACACCGGCGAACGCGAAGCGGGTAAATCCGGCATTGGCGCGGGTATTGGTTCCCTGGTGGGCGCTGGCGTTGGCGCACTCTCCTCCTCCAAGAAAGATCGCGGTAAAGGTGCGCTGATTGGCGCAGCGGCAGGTGCAGCCCTGGGCGGCGGCGTGGGTTATTACATGGATGTGCAGGAAGCAAAACTCCGTGACAAAATGAAAGGTACAGGCGTGAGCGTGACGCGCAGCGGTGACAACATCATCCTGAACATGCCAAACAACGTGACCTTTGACAGCAGCAGCGCGACGCTGAAACCCGCAGGCGCGAACACCCTGACCGGCGTGGCCGCGGTGCTGAAAGAGTACAACAAAACTGCCGTGAACGTGATTGGCTACACCGACAGTACCGGCAGCCAGGATCTGAACATGCGTCTGTCGCAGCAGCGTGCCGATTCCGTGGCCAGCTCGCTGATCACCCAGGGCGTAGAAGCGAACCGCATCCGCACCAGCGGCATGGGTCCGGCTAACCCGATCGCCAGCAACAGCACGGCGGAAGGCAAAGCGCAGAACCGCCGCGTTGAGATTACGTTGAGCCCTGTGCAGTAGGTAAAAGCAAAACGGCAACCCTGTTGCCGTTTTAGTGTTTGCGCCCTCTCCCGTGGGAGAGGGTTGGGGTGAGGGCATCAGACCGCCACCCGGCAAATTGCTTGATTCGTCAGATTTTCCCGCTAAGGTATTCTCACTAATTTCAGGGAAATCAGCGATGAGCAAACCAACCCGGGCCACCATCAGCGACGTGGCGAAAGCCGCCAAAACCGGTAAAACCAGCATTTCACGCTACCTCAACGGCGAGAAACACCTGCTTTCCGATGCACTGCTGGCGCGAATTGAACAGGCCATTGCCGATCTCGACTACCGTCCCAGCCTGATGGCGCGCGGCCTCAAGCGGGGTCGTACCCGTCTGATTGGCCTCATCATCGCCGATATCACCAACCCTTACTCCGTTAACGTCCTCAGCGGCATTGAGGCGGCGTGCCGTGAGAAAGGCTTTACCCCGCTGGTCTGTAACACCAATAACGAAGTTGATCAGGAGTTGCACTACCTCGATCTGCTGCGCAGCTATCAGGTGGAAGGGATCGTGGTCAATGCCGTCGGGATGCGCGAAGAGGGACTGAATCGCCTGCAACAATCGTCGCTGCCGATGGTGCTTATTGACCGCAAAATCCCGGAATTTGCCTGCGATGTGGTCGGGCTGGATAACACCCAGGCGGCCACCACTGCCACCGAACATCTGATTGAACAGGGTTTCGAAGCCATTTTGTTCCTGAGCGAACCGCTGGGTATGGTTAACACCCGCCGCGACCGCCTGGCTGCATTTCGTGCCACGCTGGCGCGTTATCCCGGTGTGATCGCCGAAAATGCCGAAATCTCCCTCCATGAAGCCGGTCAGCTGGATAATACCCTGCGCCAGTTCCATACCCGCCATCGGGGTATGCGCAAAGCGGTGATCTCCGCGAACGGGGCGCTGACGCTTCAGGTTGCCCGCTCGCTTAAACGCATTGGCCTGCACTGGGGCAGCGACATCGGCTTACTCGGCTTTGATGAACTGGAGTGGGCTGAACTTGCTGGCGTAGGCATTACCACCCTCAAACAACCCACCTGGCAGATCGGCTATGCCGCGGTTGAACAAGTGGTTCGCCGCATTGAAGGCACCCGCGACGCCGTACGCGAGCAGGTTTTTTCTGGCGAGCTGATCGTTCGCGGCTCTACTACCCGTTAATTTCCCCTTCGTGACAGCGATCATAAATTCAGCATCCCGATCTTTTCTTTGGAACCGGTTCCATCTAGCGTAATACTATCGATTACGCCCTGGAGTCAGGAAATGAGCAGGAAAATTATGGTGGTCACCGCCGCGTATGGCGCGGATCAGGTGCGACAAGCAGGCGGTCAACGGGCGATGCTTCCCGTTATTGCCGGCGCAGGGGCTGATGGCGTTGAAATCCGCCGCGAGCTCTTCAGCAGCGACGAGTTAATGGCCCTGCCTGCGCTCGGCGAGTCCATTGAACTGCTGGGTTTACTGGCGTGCTACTCCGCCCCGGCCCCCCTGTTTATGCCCGATGGAACCCTCAACCCGGATCTTCCGCGCTACCTTAGCGAAGCCAGCACCCTGAACGCCCTGTGGCTTAAAGTCTCGCTGGGCCATTTCAGCGACAAACAACAGCTTGAAGCCCTGCGCGTACTGCTGGATGAAAGCGGCATGACGCTGGTGGTGGAAAACGACCAGACCGACTGCGGTCAGCTCGCTCCGATGCAGCGCTTCAAAGCCGCCTGCCGGGTAATGGCACTGCCGGTCACGCTGACGTTCGATATGGGCAACTGGCTGTGGGTTGGCGACTCCCCGGAAGAGGCTGCACGTCAGTTGGCTCCCGCCGTGAGCTACATTCATGTGAAGGCCGCGATCCCGCATAAGGCGCAATTCCGCGCCGTCGCGCCGGATCAGACCGATTCTCGCTGGCGGGATCTGCTTAATCAACTGCCTGCCGATGCGCCACGCGGTATCGAATTTCCGCTGGAAGGGACGGATCTCACCGCCGTCACCCGCCATTACGTCAACCTGCTGCGCGAGGAGTAAACCATGCACAAGACGCTGGATGTCATCACCATCGGCGAGGCCATGGCGATGTTTGTCGCCACCGAAACAGGCGAGCTGAACGCAGTGGAGCACTTTATCAAACGCGTTGCAGGTGCTGAGCTGAATGTTGCTACCGGCCTTGCGCGGCTGGGGCTGAATGTTGGCTGGGTAAGCCGCGTGGGAAATGACAGCTTTGGCCATTTCGTACTCGACTCGCTGAAAAAAGAGGGCATTGATGCCGCAGGCGTGACCCTCGACGGACGCTTCCCGACGGGCTTTCAGCTGAAATCTAAAGTTGAAAATGGAACCGATCCCATCGTGGAGTATTTCCGTAAAGGCTCAGCGGCAAGCCATCTCTCCGTGGATGATTATCACGCCGCGTATTTCTCCTCCGCGCGCCACCTGCACCTGAGCGGCGTGGCGGCGGCGCTCTCGGCCAGTTCGTACGATTTACTCGATCATGCCGCTTCGGCAATGAAAGCGCAGGGCAAAACGATCTCCTTTGATCCAAACCTGCGTCCGGTGCTGTGGAAAAGCGAAGCGGAGATGGTTGAGAAACTCAACCGACTGGCGTTTCAGGCGGACTGGGTACTGCCGGGGGTAAAAGAGGGAATGATCCTCACTGGCGAGAGCACGCCGGAAGGCATTGCTGATTTTTACCTCAACAAAGGAGTAAAAGCCGTGGTGCTGAAAACCGGTGCTGACGGTGCATGGTTCAAAACTGCCGACGGCGAGCAAGGCGCCGTCGCTGCGGTAAAAGTCGACAACGTGGTCGATACCGTGGGTGCGGGCGATGGGTTTGCCGTCGGGATCATCAGCGCCCTGCTGGAGGGCAAACCGCTGTCGCAGGCCGTGGCGCGAGGCAACAAAATTGGTTCGCTGGCGATTCAGGTGCAGGGCGACAGCGAAGGATTACCAACACGAGCAGAGCTCGGAGTCTAAATTCTCTCTCCCACAGGGAGAGGGCCAGGGTGAGGGCAGCAATCCGCACCAGATAATTAAGCCACCGTGTACCCTACAGACAACGGCGGCAACAACCTCAACAACAGAGGCAAGCCTATGAACAGTTCGACCAATGCAGTAAAACGCTGGTGGTACATCATGCCAATCGTGTTTATCACGTACAGCCTGGCGTACCTGGATCGTGCCAACTTCAGTTTTGCATCCGCCGCCGGGATCAACGAAGACCTCGGGATCACCAAAGGGGTCTCCTCCCTGCTGGGCGCCCTCTTCTTCCTGGGTTATTTCTTCTTCCAGATCCCCGGCGCGATTTACGCTGAACGCCGCAGCGTGCGAAAGCTCATTTTCATCTGCCTGATCTTATGGGGTGCATGTGCATCGCTGACTGGCGTGGTGAATAACATTCCTGCTCTGGCGGCTATTCGCTTTATTCTCGGCGTGGTTGAGGCGGCCGTCATGCCAGCAATGCTGATTTACATCAGCAACTGGTTCACAAAATCTGAGCGTTCACGTGCCAATACGTTCCTGATACTCGGTAACCCGGTCACCGTGCTGTGGATGTCGGTGGTTTCCGGCTATCTGATCCAGTCCTTCGGCTGGCGCGAGATGTTCATCATCGAAGGGGTTCCCGCGATTATCTGGGCCTTCTGCTGGTGGGTGCTGGTGAAAGATAAGCCAGCCCAGGCTAAATGGCTTTCTGAAGACGAAAAAGCCGCACTCCAGGCGCAGCTGGATAAAGAGCAGCAGGGGCTGAAAGCGGTGCGTAACTACGGCGAAGCCTTCCGCTCCCGGAACGTTATTCTGCTATGCGCACAGTATTTTACCTGGAGTATTGGCGTGTACGGCTTTGTTCTGTGGCTGCCGTCGATTATCCGCAGCGGCGGTGAAAACCTTGGCATGGTGGAAGTGGGCTGGCTGTCATCAGTGCCTTACCTGGCTGCAACCATCGCGATGATTATCGTCTCCTGGGCATCGGACAAGCTGCAAAACCGTAAGCTGTTCGTCTGGCCACTCCTGCTGATCGCTGCTTTTGCCTTCATTGGTTCCTGGGCCGTAGGCGCGAACCACTTCTGGGCCTCGTATACGCTGCTGGTGATTGCGGGTGCGGCCATGTATGCCCCGTATGGTCCGTTCTTTGCCATCATCCCGGAAATGCTGCCGCGTAACGTCGCAGGGGGCGCGATGGCGCTGATCAACAGTATGGGTGCGCTGGGTTCGTTCTTTGGCTCGTGGTTTGTGGGCTATCTGAACGGCGCCACCGGCAGCCCTTCAGCTTCTTACATCTTTATGGGGGTGGCGCTTTTTGCCTCGGTATGGCTTACTCTGATCGTTAAGCCTGCTAATAATCAACAGCTACCCGTCGGCGCACGCCACGCCTGAATCCTTTTAAATCAACGGAGATTAGCATGAAGCCGTCCGTCATTTTGTACAAAGCACTGCCTGAAGATCTGCAAAAACGCCTGGAGGAACACTTTACCGTTACCCGGGTAAAGAACCTCAGCCCGCAAACCGTGGCACAGCACGCCGACGCGTTTGCCTGCGCCGAGGGCCTGCTGGGTTCAAGCGAAAAGGTGGATGCAGCGCTGCTGGAGAAAATGCCGAAGCTTCGTGCAACCTCAACCGTTTCTGTGGGCTACGACAATTTCGACGTGGATGCGCTTAACGCGCGCAACATCCTGCTGATGCACACGCCACATGCTCTGACGGAAACCGTCGCCGACACGCTGATGGCGCTGGTGCTCAGCACTGCTCGTCGCGTGGTGGAGGTGGCTGAGCGCGTGAAAGCGGGCGAATGGACGAAAAGCATTGGCCCGGACTGGTTCGGCGTGGACGTACATGGCAAAACGCTGGGGATTGTTGGGATGGGCCGTATCGGTCTGGCGCTGGCACAGCGCGCCCATTTCGGCTTCAACATGCCCATTCTGTATAATGCACGCCGTCATCACGCTGAAGCTGAAGAACGTTTCAACGCCCGTTACTGCGAGCTTGATACGTTGTTGCAGGAAGCCGACTTTGTCTGCCTGATCCTGCCGCTGACGGATGAAACGCGTCATCTCATCGGCAGGGCGGCGTTTGAAAAGATGAAGAAATCGGCCATTTTCATCAACGCAGGTCGCGGCCCGGTGGTCGATGAGAAGGCGCTGATTGAGGCACTGCAAAACGGTGAGATCCACGCCGCCGGTCTGGACGTGTTTGAACAGGAGCCACTGCCGGTGGATTCTCCGCTACTGAACATGCCAAACGTCGTCGCCCTGCCCCACATCGGCTCTGCAACTCATGAAACACGCTACAACATGGCGGCGACCGCCGTGGATAACCTGATTGCCGCGCTCGGCGGTAAAGTGGATAAGAACTGCGTTAACCCGCAGATACAACAGTAGAAACGAAAAAACCCGCCAGAAGGCGGGTTTTTGAATTTTGTGCTACTGGGTTGGAAGCTTACAGGCTTACAACGTTACCAGCTGCTGGGCCTTTAGCGCCGCTTTCGATGGTGAAGGAAACTTTCTGACCTTCATCCAGAGATTTGTAGCCATCGTTCTGGATAGCAGAGAAGTGTACGAACACGTCTTTAGAGCCATCGTCAGGAGTGATGAAGCCGAAACCTTTATCAGCGTTGAACCATTTTACCAGACCAGTCATTTTAGCAGACATAGAAATTACCTTATTAACAAATATATTGTGCCTTCCGGCTTGATGGATTGCGTTACAGATTTTTAAGCGATGAAGGAAGGGTCACTACGAAGGGTATCTATGGATAACAATCTGGACTGCTTTACTAAACTGCTTTAGGTCTGTGTAACAAACCGACGAACATAGTTATACCGATATGGTAGAAGAATGACAAGCGTTATTTTCATCATGCATAAAAAAACCCCGCCGAAGCGGGGGTTTTTCTTATTCCGTTGCAGCGACCGCTGCGCTCCAGGCCTGGCTAAAGGCCTGATGCTGGGACGCCAGCGGCCCAATCAGCGTATTGTACTGACTCGCCTGTTGGGAGGTCGGGAACTGGATACCGTTAGAGACGAAGCTCACCTGCGTACCCTGCTCATTAATAAAGTCACCCACCTGAACCAGCTGCTGAGTAAAGACTTGCGCCGCCGGGATCAGTGGTTGCAAGGCGTTTGACGGCTTGGTCACGACTTTCTCATACACCTGGTCATAAACCGGCTTGAGATCCTCGTCCTGCTTCAACGCGGAGCGCGACGCATCAGCCTGCATTTTGGCATTTTGCAACTGCTGGCTCAGCACCCCAAGGGCGCCGTTGGACTGGCGCAGCGGTTCGCGCTGGGTCATATAATCCTGTGGAACGCGAATGGCATTGACGCTATCCACGACCGGGCGAATACCCGAATCCATCGCCTGGCTTACCTGCTGTGAATAGCCATACAGAATGGCGTAATCCGACACGAATGGACCAAACTGTTTTTTCTGATCCGCAGTCAGCGTTGGTAAACGCTCGCCGCTACGCATCACTGTATTCTGTAAAAAATCGATAAACGCTTTGCGCTGATCGCCTTCTTTATCGAAACACCCACTCAGGCTAACAACCATCAACAACGCCGCAATAGGCGCAAACCAGCGAGAGCAGGACTTTCCTGTCGCCATTTTATTACTCCTTTCACCCAAAAAGCGCACACCGGCACACGCGTGCCCAACGCTGACAAGGATAGTCCAGGTCAGCCTTGCAAGATAGAGTTTTCATGCAAAACGGGTATTGCCGTTTTTGTACTGACTATTTACAAAAAAATACCTGTGCATCCCTACATATGATTAATCAGGTAATTAGCATAACTATCCATATAGCTGAAACGGGTAAAGCGATCGTTATCGCACAATTAATCACAACCGTGACGATCCTGTGTTTGGTTTAGGGACTATTCTTAACATGCTCTCTGATGTTCATGATCCCGATGTGTGATTTATGAGGAGTTCTCAATGGAATTAAAAGATCCTGAGTTTGAGCTGCTGAGCAGCCTGGAACAGATTATTTTTAAAGATGTACCGCCGACGGTTACCCTGAATCAAAAGTCCAATCCTTTTAGTGAATTTGAGCGTTTACGCAAAGGGTCGGGCCTGAAAACAGATGAATTCGCAAGAGCGATGGGTGTCAGCGTAGCGATGGTTCTGGAGTGGGAGTCAAAGCGTGAAAAACCTACCCCAGCCGAGCTAAAGCTGATGCGCCTGATCCAGGCAAACCCTGACCTTCGCAAGCAGTTAGCCTGATAAAGTTTGTTTGCCCCCGCCCTTGCGGGGGCTTGTGTTTAGAAGCTTTCACATCGCCATCCCGACTCTTCCCACATCAGCTCATGCGTCAGCTTTAATCCTGCTAAAAACGCTTCATCGTGCGACACCACCAGCAGCGCGCCGGGATAATCGGCCAGGGCCGCTTCAATGGCCTGAACGGAAGCCAGATCGAGGTGGTTGGTCGGCTCATCCAGAAGCAACAGCTGCGTTGCCGCTTCACGCCACAATACGCAGGCCAGCGCGGCCTTCAGGCGCTCGCCGCCGCTTAGATCGGCCAGTGGAAGTGTCACTTTCTCCGCGCCCAGCTGAAGCTGCGCTAAACGGGTACGCAGCGCCCCCTCTTCGAGCGGCGTATTGCCCAGGCTAAGGTGTGTCATCACCGACTGCGACAGATCCAGCCGGGAAAGATGCTGATCGAGATAAGCACATCTGACGGAGACCTTACAGGTTCCCGTAACAGGGGCGGTTTCGCCCAACATCACTTTCAACAGCGTGGATTTCCCACAGCCGTTCGGCCCGCGTAGCGCCACGCGCATCGGGCCATCCATTCGCCAGTTTATCGGGGAGACAGGCACGTGCGGAAGCACCAGTTCTTCCAGCACCAGCACCTGTTTTCCCTCCGGGATTTCACTGCCCGGCAGGGTAAACATCACCGCGTTATCTTCTTCAACCCGCTCGCGTGCCTGGTGAACCGCAGCGTTCAGGGCATGATTTTGATCGCTATGCTGTTTTTTCCAGGAACCAATCCGCTCTTTCGCCGCCCCTTTGTATTTGACCCGTTCAAACGAGGCGATGTTAAGGCTGTCGACCGTGCGAAGCGTTTTGGCCGAACGCCGCTGGCTGTCGTCATGCTCTTTATGCATACGGGCGCGGGTACGCTTGCGTTCGGTGGCAGCATGCTCCAGCGCGGCGCGGGCAGCCAGCTGCTCAGCATCACGCTGGGTTCGATAGTCAGCATAATTCCCGCCGTAGCTGCGCAAGCCCAACGCGCTCAGTTCAAGGATACGCGGTACCTGGGCCAGCAACTCACGGTCGTGAGAGGCCACCAGCACCCCGCCCTGATACCGGGAAAGCTGCTCGTAGAACCACACGCGGCCTTGCCTGTCGAGGTGGTTGGTCGGTTCGTCCAGCAGCAGGTAATCAGCATCCGCGGTGAATGCGCCGCACAGCAAGGCACGAATGCGCTCGCCGCCGCTTAGCTCTGCCGCGCGTTTGTTCGGCTCAAAAGCGGGAAGTTTTGCAGCGATAAAAGCCTGGCTTAGCCGTTCAGCCAGATCCCAGTAACCATCGAGCGTGTCGAGATCGTCGGGTTCATAATGACCGCCGTCGATGCGCGTGCGCGCCGCAAAGATCGCGTCGTAACCAAGCAGTCCGGCAAGAGTCGTATCCGCAGAAATACCCTGCTGCTGCGCCACATAGACGTGTGTACCAAAGCGCTCAATGTGACCGCTGGCGGGTTCATCAACCCCTGCCAGCAGACGCAGAAGGCGTGTTTTACCGCTGCCGTTGCGGCCAACCAGCGCACACACTGACGCATCCAGAGAAAGATTCAGTGGACCAAAAAGGATATCGCCCGTCGCAAACTGACAGGTGACCTGATGCAAAATAAAAGAGGGGGATTGCGCAAAATGAGCCATAAGCACTCCTGAATGAAATCAAAACATCCCCTGCCGACGCGATGCGTTGAGCAAGGATCGAAATTCATCAGTCGTGTTTGTTCATTTTTGGGGGCGCTCCTGAGGGCGAAATTTAACGGGAACAAGAATAACGGCAATGCGCCGCCCATTTCAAGGTTAAATTTTCACCAGCGCTATTGCCCGAGCGTAAAAAACCCGCCGAAGCGGGTCTCACAATCAGATAAACGCAAACGCATCGCCAAACAGACGATCTTCCCGCGCGTCACGCTCGTTGCAGAACAGGTCGCGGGCAATTTTCGCCATTTCAAAGCGACCGGCAATGTAGATATCGTGCCCGGCCAGCGTTCCGTGATCCTGCAATACCGCAGTCAGCACCGTGCCGCTGCGCCCGCGCCAGCCCTCTTCCGGCTGCTCGACGACCGGCTCGATGCGCAGGTTTGGATGATTGACGCTCAGCGCTTCCAGCTCAGACAGATCGTAAAGGTGCTTCTCTTCACGGCCGCCCCAGTAGATGGTGATATCGCGATTTGGATTACGCGCCAGCGCCGTCAACAGAATAGAGCGGACATAGGAGAAGCCTGTACCACCGGCAATCAGGATCAGCGGACGGTCTTCGTCTTCACGCAGCCAGGCCTCGCCGTGAGGAATATCGACCACGATTTCACGCTCTTTCAGGATGCGATCCATCACGGCCATCGCGTACAGGTTAAGCTCAGACGCACCAATATGCAGCTCAATAAATTCCTTCTCTGCTGGCGTTGAGGCCATAGAGAAAGGACGCTTATCACGCTCGTCCATCACGACCATCAGGTACTGACCGGCACGGAATGAGAATGCCGCTTCAGGAACCAAACGGACGCGATATACGGTGTCGGTAATAGCATCTACCGACGTCACTTTACAGCTTAAGGTTGTCATTCGCTCTCTCTGTCGGGAAGTCTATAGGGCTAAACGGTCTTATTCTGCCTTACCGTTATTCATTATGGCCAGCTCGTCCCAGATCGCGTCAATTCGCGCGGTCACGGCAGGATCTTTTTCGATCGGGCGACCCCATTCACGGTCGGTTTCGCCAGGCCATTTGTTCGTGGCATCCAGTCCCATTTTTGAACCAAGGCCGGAAACCGGCGAGGCAAAGTCCAGATAATCAATCGGCGTGTTTTCCACTAACACCGTATCACGCGCCGGATCCATACGCGTGGTGATGGCCCAGATGACGTCATTCCAGTCGCGGGCATTGACGTCATCATCGCAGACAACCACAAACTTGGTATACATAAACTGGCGCAGGAAAGACCATACGCCCATCATCACGCGCTTAGCGTGACCGGCATACTGCTTCTTCATCGTCACCACCGCCAGGCGATACGAACACCCTTCCGGCGGCAGATAAAAATCAACGATTTCCGGGAACTGCTTTTGCAGGATCGGCACGAACACTTCGTTCAGCGCCACGCCAAGTACCGCCGGTTCATCCGGTGGACGGCCGGTGTAGGTAGAGTGATAGATGGCATCTTCACGCTGGGTAATGTGCGTGACGGTGAATACCGGGAAGTTATCCACTTCGTTGTAATAGCCGGTGTGGTCGCCGTACGGTCCTTCGGGTGCCAGCTCGCCCTGTTCAATGTAACCTTCCAGCACGATCTCTGCGCTGGCTGGCACTTCCAGGTCATTGGAGATGCACTTCACCACTTCGGTTTTGGTGCCGCGCAGCAGCCCTGCAAAGGCATATTCCGACAGCGTATCAGGAACAGGCGTCACCGCGCCCAGAATGGTTGCCGGATCGGCACCCAGCGCGACGGAAACCGGGAAGCGTTCGCCCGGATGGGCCGCGCACCACTCCTGGAAATCCAGCGCGCCACCGCGGTGGGACAACCAGCGCATGATGAGCTTGTTCTTGCCAATCAGCTGCTGGCGATAAATGCCGAGGTTTTGACGCTCTTTATGCGGCCCACGCGTCACGGTGAGGCCCCAGGTAATCAGCGGTGCGGCATCTTCAGGCCAGCACTGCATGATGGGAATTTTGGTCAGATCAACCGCATCGCCTTCCAGCACTTTTTGCTGGCATGGCGCGCCGCGCAGGCGTTTGGTGGGCATATTCAACACCTGCTTAAACTGCGGCAGCTTGTCGAACAGGTCGCGGAACCCTTTTGGCGGCTCCGGCTCTTTCAGAAAGGCCAGCAGTTTGCCCACTTCACGCAGCGCCGTGACATCTTCCTGCCCCATGCCCATCGCCACGCGGCGAGGTGTGCCAAACAGGTTGCACAGTACAGGCATAGCGTAGCCTTTTGGGTTTTCAAACAGCAACGCCGGGCCGCCCGCGCGCAGGGTGCGGTCAGCGATTTCTGTCATTTCCAGATACGGATCAACAGGAAGCGTAATGCGTTTGAGTTCGCCCTGCTTTTCCAGCAGCGCCAGGAAGTCGCGTAGATCGTGGTATTTCATGCAGTTAATCATGGCCTCTCTGTAAGCGCTTCATTATACGGCGTAAGACCGCGTGATGCTGTAATTTTGTTAAATTAGCGTGAACTTCCACGACTTACTCTCTTTTTCGCCATTATAATCACCTTAGCGATCCCGCCAGGGTTTTGGTATGCTTGCGCCCCGAACAATGGGAAGAGTGATTATGCAGGCCTGGTATTTACTGTATTGCAAACGCGGGCAACTTCAGCGCGCACAGGAACATCTTGAACGTCAGTCTGTTAACTGCCTGACGCCCGTGATCACGCTTGAAAAAATGCAGCGTGGAAAACGCACGACCGTCAGTGAGCCTCTGTTCCCGAACTATCTGTTCGTTGAGTTCGACCCCGAAGTAATCCACACCACGACGATCAGCGCCACGCGCGGCGTCAGCCATTTTGTGCGTTTTGGCGCCCATCCGGCAAGAGTACCGTCATCGGTTATTCATCAGCTCTCTGTCTACCAGCAGCCTGAAGATATTACCGATCCGGAAACCCCTTATGCCGGGGACAGCGTGGTGATCACCGAAGGCGCTTTTGAAGGGTTACAGGCCATCTTCGCTGAACCAGACGGTGAAGCGCGTTCTATGCTGCTGCTCAACCTGCTGAACAAAGAGGTGTTGCAGAGCGTTAAAAACACCGATTTCCGCAAAGTTTAGAACTGCACGCCGAACAGACGACGCACGTTGTCATCGGTTTGGGCTGCCAGCCACTGCGCATCTTCCCCGCGCCAGTACGCCACTCGCTCAGCAATGTGTCCCAGATAAGCCGGTTCGTTACGTCGTGATGCCGGTTTGGGCTGCATATCCCGGGGCAACAGATACGGCGCATCCGTTTCCAGCAACAAACGCTCGGCCGGGATTACGGATAACAGCTCGCGCAGCTCCAGCCCACGACGCTCATCGCACACCCAGCCCGTGATACCCAAGTAAAGCCCGCGGTTCAGGCAATCCAGCGCTTCCTGACGGGAGCCCGTAAAGCAGTGCAACACCGCGCCTGGCAGTTTCTCCAGCCAGGGGTCCAGTAGCGCCAGAAAACGTTCATGCGCATCGCGACAGTGCATAAACACCGGCATCCCCAGCTCTGCAGCCAGCGCGAGCTGGGCGGTAAATGCCTTCTCCTGCTCTTCAGGCGTCGAGAAGTTACGGTTGAAATCAAGCCCGCATTCGCCAATGGCAACCACTTCTGGCGTAGCCGCCAGACGATGAAGCGCCTCAGCGCTTTCATGCGTCCACTGGCTGCTGTCATGAGGATGCACGCCTGCGGTGGACCAGCAGTGTTGATAGCGTTGCGCCAGCTGCCGTGCCTGCTCACTCTCATGCAGATTTGTTCCCGTCAGTAACAGCCCGTTCACGCCGGCGGCAAAGGCGCGCGCCACCACCTCATCGCGGTCTTTCGCAAACTGGGCGTTGGTCAGGTTAAGCCCGATATCAAACATACGTATCCCCATATGACAACCGCCCTGACGGGCGGTTGGTTTTATTCTTTAGTGGTCTCTTCAGACGGCTCGTCTTCTTCGTCCCGGGTACGCCCCTTTCCAACGTAGAAACGAGCGAAGAATACGCCGACTTCAAACAGGCAGTACATGGGTATCGCCAGTAAGGTTTGCGAGAAGACGTCCGGTGGCGTTAACAGCATACCTACGACAAATGCCCCTACCAGGATGTACGGGCGCTTCTTACGCAGATCGTCAGGCGTGGTCACCCCCACCCAGCAGAGCAGGACAATCGCGACGGGCACCTCGAAGGCGACACCAAAGGCCATAAACAGCGCCATCACGAAGCTGAGGTAGCTGGCGATGTCCGTCGACACCTGTACCCCTTCCGGCGCGGTATGCGTCAGGAAGCCGAAGGCCAGCGGGAAGACAACGAAGTAGGCGAACGCCATACCGATATAAAACAGCAGCGAACTGGACACCAGCAGCGGAATAACTAGCTTGCGTTCATGCCTGTACAGCGCGGGTGCCACAAATGCCCAGACCTGATACAAAATGACCGGCGCAGAGGCAATCAACGACACCCAGAAGGTCAGCTTGATCGGGGTAAAGAACGGCGAGGCAACGTCCGTTGCAATCATCGTTGCGCCCAGCGGCATCTGCTTAATCAGCGGTGCGGAAACCACCTGATAGATATCGTTGGCAAAATAGACCAGACATAAAAAAATGAGGAAAACCGCAATAATGCAGTTTAACAGACGCTTACGCAGCTCAATGAGGTGCGTAATCAGCGGTTGAGTATCATCTACTGCCATGTTTACGCTTTATCACTCGACGAGGGGGATGATTCGGAAACGGGCGCGGCGGGTTTTACCTCAGCCGTTTTGACCACGGGCTCTTCCGGCGGCACCTGCTTTTTCACTTCGGGCTCCTGCGGCGATTGCTCTGGCGAAGCAGCCTGATGCTCCGCGCTGGAAGGCGTCACACCCTCGCGCTGCTCTTCGCTGCCCTTCACCACCGGATTATGGATGGTGTTTGCTTCATCGCTCGCCTTCTCAGGATCGTTAACGCTGTATGAGCGCTTCATGGATTCAGCCGCTTCGCGCAACTCATCCATGGATGCTTTCAACTCCGGCGTCAGGTTATCCATGCTCGCCTTTTCAACCTTTTTCAGGCTGTCCTGAAATTCCTGAAGCTTCAGTTCCTGCGCCAGCTCGTTCTGCACGGTCGTTGCCAGCGAACGGAGCGCACGCACCCAGCCCACGACAGTTTTTACCGCAACGGGTAAACGCTGCGGCCCCAGCACAATCAAACCAATCACAAAGACCAGCAGTAACTCACCAAAACCAATGTCGAACACGAATTACACCTGCTCTTTATCGTGACGTTTGGCCTCTTCCTTTTTGGCTTCGTCCTGCTTATCGGCGATAGATTTAGCGGTAAAATCAGCGTCCTGACCGCTTTTTTCCTGCTTATTCTCATCATCGCTCATGGCTTTCTTGAAGCCTTTGATTGACGCGCCCAGGTCGGAACCAATTGATCCGAGTTTTTTCGTGCCGAACAGCAGCACAACGATGACGGCAATGATCACTAACTGCCAGATACTGATACCACCCATGCGTGTTCCCCAGTGATAGATGATTAATTAGTCAGATCGCATTATACGTATGCAATCCCTCGATAGCGACGCTAATTCAGCGTGTTTTTTGCCAGCCAGCAAGCCAGACAACCACACCGGCAGCCATAATCCAGGCTGGCATCATTTCCCAGTCCGGACGATTGATCAACAGCAACGTGCCGCTTATCAGCAGCGTCGCGCCAATTCCGAAGAGATAGCGGGACTGCCCCTGACGCACGCGACTGGATTGAAGCTCGTGCGCGATTTTATCCATGCTGTGCTGAAGGTTCTTGCTCTGACGCAAACTGTCGTAAACCAGTTCAGGAATTTCTGGCATTTTTTCAATCCAGAACGGGCCTTTCTCTTTAAGCGAGCGAACCAGGGCTGGAATACCGACCTGATCCTTAATCCAGGATTCGAGGAACGGTTTCGCGGTTTTCCACAAGTCTAACTGAGGATAGAGCTGGCGGCCTACGCCCTCAACGTAAAGTAATGTTTTCTGAAGTAAAACTAATTGTGGCTGCACTTCCATATTAAAACGGCGTGCGGTGTTGAACAGGTTGAGCAGAACATGCCCGAAAGAGATCTCTGAGAGCGGCTTTTCAAAAATTGGCTCACAGACGGTACGGATCGCAAATTCAAACTCTTCCACGTTGGTATCTGGCGGAACCCATCCTGAATCCACGTGCAGTTCGGCCACCTTACGGTAGTCGCGATTGAAGAAAGCGATAAAGTTCTCGGCGAGATAACGCTTATCCTCTTTATTCAGCGAGCCGACAATACCGCAGTCGATGCCGATGTATTTCGGATCTTCCGGGTGCTCATAGCTGACGAAAATGTTGCCGGGATGCATATCAGCATGGAAGAAGCTGTCGCGGAAAACCTGAGTAAAGAAGACCTGCACGCCGCGCTCGGCAAGCAGCTTCATGTTGGTGCCCTGTTTTTCCAGCGCTACCACGTCCGAGACCGGGATGCCGTAGATACGTTCCATCACCATCATGTTCTGACTGCAATAGTCAGAATAGACTTCAGGAACATACAGCATCGGGCTGTCTTCAAAGTTTCGACGCAGCTGAATGGCGTTCGCCGATTCACGCAGCAGGTTAAGTTCATCGATGAGCGTTTTTTCGTATTCCCGTACCACTTCCAGCGGACGCAGACGGCGGCCATCCGGCAACAGACGCGGCACCCAGCGAGCCAGGCGATAGATCAGCTTCATGTCCGCTCTGATAACCGGCAGGATATCCGGGCGAATCACCTTAATGACCACCTCTTTGCCATTCTCCTTCAGGCGCGCGGTGTGAACCTGCGCAATAGAGGCAGAGGCCAGAGGCTGAATGTCGAAATCATCAAACCAGGTCTCGATGGGGATATTGCCCATCGCTTCTTCGATTTGTTTCTTCGCTCTCTCTCCGTCAAACGGAGCGACGCGGTCCTGCAATAGCGCGAGCTGATCGGCAATCTGCGGCGGGAAAAGGTCGCGACGCGTTGAGAGCATCTGCCCAAACTTGATCCAGACCGGTCCCAGCTCCTGCAACGCAAGACGCAGGCGTGCGCCGAGCTCCTGATCCTTATGGCGATTCGGCATCCAGAACAGCGTGCGACGCCAAAGCCGAAGCGGCAGGGTGATACGCATTCTGGGGATAAGCTCGTCGAGCCCGTAGCTCAAAAAGGTGCGAACGATAAAATAGAGGCGCCGAATTTCACCAGGCGTCATTTGCCCTCCAGTTTTTCAAGCCGTTTGGTTAACGCATCAACTGCGCGCTCAACTGCCGCGGTCTCTTCTGCAAACCAGGCGACTTCTAAAGGCCCAGGCGCCATACGCCACTCTTCGGTCAGCACCTCGGCAGCATAGCGCTGTTGACGGAGCAGGCCTTTACGCAGGAAAGTGGAACCCGTGCGCAGCGTTTTGCTTATCCCTTCAGCCGCGATGTCGCCGATATAGGGCGCCAGCAGTTCCGCGGGGTCAAATTCAGCCTGATCGCTGAGTGCAACGAAGTTCTGTACCACCTGAATATCGCCCTCGACCTCCAGCTCACCGCTGCGAATAAGCGCCGTCATCTGCTGACGGTCACGCAGTTTTGGCAATACGCTCATGTGCGTAATCACCGAGCAGTCAGCCTCGCCTTCCCACTCCCCCAGAACGTCAAGCTGGCGTTCGCTGAAGACCAGCACAAGCGGCGTCGAGAACTCTTTTAAAACGATACGCAGCACCTTTCCGTTAAGCCGCTGACGTGCGGTTTTCAGCGCCGGGGCGCGATACAGAAAGGCATTCAGTACATTCTCGATGCCTGCGGTGACTAAGGGTTTAATGGGCACGGGAAACCTCCACTCAGAACTTGTAACCACGATGCAGCGCGACGACACCCGCCGTCATATTGAAGTATTCCACGTTTTCAAACTCCGCATCCTGCATCATCGCTTTCAGCGTGTCCTGATCCGGGTGCATTCGGATGGATTCGGCCAGATAACGGTAACTTTCTGCATCGTTTGCCACCAGCTCGCCGATGCGCGGCAGAACGTGGAAGGAATAGGCATCGTAAGCTTTGCTCAGCGGGTCGATAATTGGTTTAGAAAACTCGAGAACCAGCAGTCGGCCGCCCGGCTTCAGCACGCGGTACATAGAGCGCAGCGCTTTATCTTTATCGGTCACGTTACGCAGGCCGAAGGAGATGGTAATGCAGTCGAACGTATTGTCCGGGAACGGCAGCGCTTCGGCGTTGGCCTGAACATATTCAACGTTGCCTACCACGCCGATGTTACGCAGCTTTTCGCGTCCCATTTTCAGCATGGAGTCGTTGATATCTGCCAGCACCACGCGACCGGTTTCGCCAACCAGACGGGAGAATTTAGCGGTCAGATCCCCTGTGCCGCCGGCTAAATCCAGTACCTTTTGTCCACGGCGCACGCCGCTGCAATCAATAGTGAAGCGCTTCCACAAGCGATGAATGCCAAATGACATCAAATCATTCATCACATCGTACTTCGCCGCCACGGAATGAAATACGTGGGCCACCATGTCAGCTTTCTGCGCTTTGGCGACAGTCTGAAAGCCAAAGTGCGTTGTGTCTTGTGAATCGTCAACCATCTCAGAGCCTGCTAATCAGTCAAATGTTCGTGAAGTGTAACAGATTGGGCGCATTTGCCCTACGTTTCAACCACCGTGAAAGAAACGCGCCGACTGCGCTTCGGGGGATAAACTCGCCGCTAACCCATTGTCTTCATTGCGGCTATTTTGCTCACCATCGCCTTCACGCAAACGAAACTCCTCGTCCTGAGCCGTAGCCTGCTCCACCAGTTCCGGATTAATCTCGCGTTTAACTTCCACCCCCAGACTGCGAAACGCCTCCGCCTGCGCCAGCAAATTGCCGCGCCCGGAGGAGAGTTTTTTCATCGCCTGGCGGTAGTTATCCTGCGCGCGATCCAGGCTTTGCCCCACCGAGGACATATCGTCCACAAACAGCCGCATTTTGTCGTACAGCTTGCTGGCGCGATCGGCAATCTGCTGCGCGTTACGGCTTTGGTGCTCATAACGCCACAGGTTGGCAATGGTACGTAACGCCACCAGCAGCGTGGTGGGGCTGACCAGCATAATGTTATTTTTCAGCGCTTCGGTGATCAGTTCGGGCTGTCTGTCGAGCGCCAGCAGGAAGGCAGGCTCAACCGGAATGAACATCAGCACATAATCCAGCGATCGCAGCCCCGGCAATTGTTGATAATCTTTTCTGCCCAGCAGACGGATATGGTTACGCACGGAGGCGATATGCTCCTGCAACGCTGTTTCGCGGGTATAGTCATCTTCCGCGTTGAAGTAGCGCTCATAGGCCACCAGCGTCATTTTGGCGTCGATAACCACATCTTTGCCCTGCGGCAGACGAACAATGACATCCGGCTGCATCCGCGAGCGCGCATCGTTTTCAATGCTGACCTGCGTTTCGTATTCGTATCCTTCACGCAGGCCAGAGGCCTCCAGCACGCGCGTCATGACCACTTCGCCCCAGTTTCCCTGCGCTTTGTTATCACCTTTCAGTGCGCGCGTCAGGTTAACCGCCTCCTGAGCCATCTGCGCATTCAGCTGCTGGAGATTACGGATCTCATGCGCCAGCGTGTGGCGCTCGCGAGCCTCCTGACCAAAGCTGTCCTGCACCTGACGGCGAAAGCCGTCCAGCTGTTCACGCAGCGGCGTCAGAAGGCTGTTCAGGCTCTGGCGGTTCTGCTCATCCACGCGGCGATTGCTGTGCTCAAAAATGCGGTTCGCGAGGTTCTCAAACTGCTCGCTAAGACGCTGCTCGCTGTTGATCATCTGACGGATTTTGTCTTCGGCGTGCAGTTGGGTGGATTCAAGGCGGGTGGTCACTTCCCGGAGATCGGCCTCCAGCGAGGTGTTAATGTCGCGCAGATTGCGCAGTTCGTTATTAAGCAGTTCACACTCATCGCGCCAGTGGTCACACAGCGCAAGCTGTTGTTTCGTCGCGCTGAGTTCGGCGACGATCTCTTCGCGCTCTGCCAGCTGATCGGCTTTCTGCTGAGCATGTTGGTAGCCGCAAATGAGCCAGCCAATCCCCACGCTCACCAGCGCAACTACCGCATAAACCAGGATTGAGATATCCACAATGCCCCCTGCATCCACGTGTAACCCGCACAAAATAGAATTGTGCTGTATGAACGTCCAGTTTGAAAGGGTTTTCCTGCGAGGCGTTACGCAAAAAAAAAAGGCCGAGCATGTCGGCCTTTTAGCACTGAAGAGAGAATTAGATCAGACGGCGCGCCGCTTCAACCACGATTTTCACCGCATGGCTTTCAGTCTGCTTCATGGTTTCAGCGTTCGGGATCTCCTGCTGGGTACGGTTGACGATAACGCCCGCCACCATACCGGCACGCAGACCCTGGCTTGCGCACATGGTCAGCAGCGTCGCAGATTCCATTTCGTAGTTCATGACGCCCATCGACTGCCACTCTTCCATGGAGCCTTTGAAACGGCTCACCACGCGACCAGAGAAGGTGTCGTAACGCTCCTGGCCCGGGTAGAAGGTATCGGAAGATGCAGTGACGCCCACGTGGGTGGTGGCGCCCACGGACTTCGCGGCTTCAACCAGCGCGGTGGTGCATTCGAAATCAGCCACTGCCGGGAATTCCATCGGTGCAAAGTGCAGGCTTGCCCCGTCCAGACGCACGGATGCGGTGGTAACCAGCACGTCGCCCACGTTGATGTGCGGCTGAATGGCGCCTGTGGTGCCAATGCGCAGGAAAGTACGAATGCCCAGCTGTGCCAGCTCTTCAACGGCGATAGAGGTAGACGGGCCACCGATACCGGTAGAGCACACGATCACCGCTTTACCGTCCAGCTCTGCGCGCCAGGTGGTGAATTCGCGATGCGCTGCCAGCTTAACCGGCTTATCCATCAGCGCGGCGATCTTTTCCACACGCTCAGGATCGCCAGGGACGATAGCAAGCGTAGCCCCTTGTAAATCGTTTTTAGTGAGGCCGAGATGAAAAACATCAGACTTAGACATAGGTGACTCCTCTGTGGGTCGGTTTGTCAGAAGAAGTAAAACGGTACTTTACAGAAGCAATGTGCATTATTTCGTGACACACCTCACCATGAATGAAAATGATTGCAGTTAATTTCCATAAAATGGTGATTCACATCACATTAACAAGTTATATCGCCGGGTGCTGCACAAAAGATAGACGCTATAAGGCACTGTGGGTTGTTAACCTGGTGTCTATATTTATCTTTGCGCTAATCCATTCATTGGTACGGAGAATGCCATGACTGAAAAAACCGGTTTTGCACCTGCTGCGGCCCCGCATGCTTCAACCATCGTCTCAACCCCTGAAGAGGCCATTACCGCAGGCGAGACCTCCATTCCCTCCCAGGGAGAGAACATGCCAGCGTACCACGCGCGGCCAAAATCCGCCGATGGCCCGCTGCCCATCGTGATCGTGGTGCAGGAAATATTTGGCGTTCATGAACATATTCGCGACCTCTGCCGCCGTCTGGCGCTGGAGGGTTACCTGGCCGTTGCGCCGGAACTCTATTTCCGTCAGGGCGATCCGAATGATTACAGCGACATCCCGACGCTGTTCAGCAACCTGGTCAGCAAAGTGCCGGACGCGCAGGTGCTGGCCGATCTCGACCACGTTGCCAGCTGGGCAGCGCGCAACGGTGGCGATGCGCATCGTCTGATGGTGACTGGCTTCTGTTGGGGCGGACGCATTAGCTGGTTGTACGCCGCGCATAACCCGCAGCTAAAAGCGGCCGTGGCCTGGTACGGCAAGCTGGTGGGTGAAAAAACGCTGAATTCACCGAAGCAACCTGTTGATATTGCGACGGATTTAAATGCGCCTGTGTTGGGGCTCTATGGCGGTCAGGATACCGGGATCCCGCTTGATACGGTCGAGACCATGCGCCATGCGTTGCGCGCAGCAAACGCGAAGGCGGAAATTGTGGTGTATCCGGAAGCCGGGCACGCCTTTAATGCCGATTATCGTCCGAGCTATCATGCGGAATCGGCGAAAGATGGCTGGCAGCGGATGCTGACATGGTTTAGCCAGTACGGCGGGAAAAAAGCGTAAAAGCAAAAAGCCCGGTGGCGGCTACGCCTGACCGGGCCTACATTTCATCAAGCCTGACGCAAATTCTGCGCCGCCTGCACCATGTTCGCCAGCGCCGCGCGGGTTTCAGGCCAGCCACGGGTTTTCAGGCCGCAGTCCGGGTTTACCCACAGACGTTCCGCCGGGATGCGCTGGGCCGCTTTTTGCAGCAGCGATTCAATCCACTCCACGCTTGGCACATTCGGGGAGTGAATGTCGTACACGCCCGGTCCGATTTCGTTCGGGTAGTCGAACTCTTCGAACGACTCCAGCAGTTCCATGTCTGAACGCGAGGTCTCGATGGTGATCACATCGGCGTCGAGCGCGGCAATGGAGTCCATGATGTCGTTAAATTCGCAGTAACACATGTGGGTGTGGATCTGCGTATCGTCCTTCGCGACAGCCGCGTTGAGGCGGAACGCCTCCACGCCCCACTGTAAGTAAGCATCCCAGTCGCTGCGACGCAGCGGCAAACCTTCACGCAGCGCAGGTTCGTCGATCTGAATGATGCCAATCCCGGCCGCTTCCAGATCCGTAACTTCATCGCGCAGCGCCAGGGCGATCTGTTTGGCGATGGTTTCCCGGGTTACGTCTTCACGCGGGAACGACCAGCAGAGAATGGTCACCGGACCCGTCAGCATGCCTTTTACCGGTTTGTCGGTCAGAGACTGGGCATACTTCGCCCACTCCACGGTAATCGCTTCCGGGCGGCTGACGTCGCCGATTACCACCGGCGGCTTCACGCAGCGGGAGCCGTAGCTCTGCACCCAACCGTTCTGGGTAAAGACAAACCCGTCCAGGTGCTCACCGAAGTATTCCACCATGTCGTTACGCTCGGCTTCACCGTGCACCAGCACGTCCAGACCTAAACGTTCCTGCTCGATAATCGCCTGTTTGATGTGTTCCGCAATACCGGTGCGGTAGTGATTCGCATCCAGATTGCCCTTTTTGAAGTCCAGGCGCAGGCTGCGGATCTCGGTAGTCTGCGGGAAGGAGCCGATTGTCGTGGTCGGCCACGCGGGCAGGTTAAAGCGCGCACGCTGGGCTTCGGCGCGCACTTCATACGGGCTCTGGCGCTGGCTGTCCCGGGTGGTGATGGCCGCCAGACGTTTTTCCACTGCCGGGTTATGAACGCGCGTCGAGTGACGGCGCGCCTGGATCGGAGCGCTCCAGTCGCTAATCGCTGCCGTGTCGCCGCTGTTCAACGCGTCGCGCAGCAGAGCCAGCTCCTCACACTTTTGCAGGGCGAAGGCAAACCAGCTTTTCACCTCAGGGTCGAGTCGGGTCTCCACGCTCAGGTCAATCGGGCTATGCAGCAGGGAACAGGAAGAGGCCACCCACAATTCACGTTTACCGACTATGTCTTTAATTTGTGCATATTTCTCGGTGAGATCGGCACGCCAGACGTTACGACCATTCACCAGACCGGCAGAGAGCAGCCAGTCCACTGGCAGACGCTTGTGCAACTCTGCTACATCGTCTTTGCCGTGAACGAGGTCAACGTGCAGACCCTGAACCGGCAGCGCGGTAATGGTTTTCAGGTTCGGCGTGACGCCTTCGAAGTAGGTGGTCAGCAGCAGCTTCACCTGCCCGGTGAGCGCGTTATACGCCGGTTTGAAGGCGTCCAGCCACGCCTGCGGCAGCTCAAGCACCAGCGCCGGTTCATCGATTTGCACCCACTGAATGCCGCGTTTGCCCAGCTCAATCAGCACCTGCTTATAAACCGGCAGAATGTCGTTCAGCAGGCTGAGGCGGTCGAACTGTTCGCCTTTCACTTTGCCCAGCCACAGGTAGGTTATCGGCCCCAGCAGCACGGGTTTCACCTGGTGACCCAGCGCCAGCGCTTCGTCCACTTCATCCAGAAGTTGGGTCCAGGTCAGTTTGAACTGCTGGCCTTTAACGAACTCCGGCACCATATAGTGATAGTTGGTGTTGAACCACTTGGTCATTTCCGCCGCTGCCGCTGGCTCACCCGTTGGCGCGCGGCCACGGCCGATGCGGAACAGGGTATCGATATCCACCGATCCATCTTTGTTCTGATGACGAGCCGGCACGTTGCCAAGCAGCAGGCTGGTGGTCAGAACATGGTCGTACCAGGCGAAATCGCCCACCGGCAGCAGGTCAATGCCCGCCTGTTTTTGCTGATCCCAGTGACGCGCGCGCAGCTCACGTCCCACCGCCAGCAGTTCTTCACGGGTGGCGTTACCTGCCCAGTAGCTTTCTTGCGCTTTTTTTAGCTCGCGACGCAGGCCAACGCGAGGGAAACCGAGAGTATGAGTGCGGATTGTCATGGTATGCCCCTTGTGAAATTCGTTATTTAGACGTCCAGATGTTTACACATCTATAATTGGCAGGTACTGTATATTCCTCAAGCGCAAAATGTTCATGGCGAAGTGAAGGACTTTCATGATCGAGATAAAACACCTGAAAACGCTACAAGCGTTGCGGAACTGCGGTTCTCTTGCGGCGGCAGCGGCCACGCTGCACCAGACTCAGTCTGCCCTTTCTCACCAGTTCAGCGATCTGGAACAACGCCTCGGCTTTCGTCTTTTTGTGCGTAAGAGCCAGCCTTTGCGCTTTACGCCGCAGGGCGAAATTTTGCTTCAGCTGGCGAACCAGGTGCTGCCGCAGATTGCCAGCGCGTTGCAGTCCTGCAACGAGCCGCAGCAGACCACCCTGCGCATCGCCATTGAGTGTCACAGCTGTATACAGTGGCTGACCCCCGCGCTTGAGAATTTCCGCCAGAAGTGGCCGCAGGTGGAAATGGACTTCAAGTCCGGCGTCACGTTTGATCCGCAGCCGTCGCTTCAGCAGGGTGAGCTGGATCTGGTGATGACCTCAGATATTCTGCCGCGCAGCGGTCTGCACTATTCGCCAATGTTTGATTTTGAGGTACGTCTGGTGCTGGCCCCGGACCATCCGCTGGCCGCCAAAACGCGCATCACGCCGGAAGATCTGGCAACGGAGACGCTGCTGATTTACCCGGTACAGCGCAGTCGTCTGGATATCTGGCGCCATTTCCTGCAACCCGCAGGCATCAGCCCACAGCTGAAGAGCGTGGATAACACGCTGCTGTTAATTCAGATGGTGGCGGCCAGAATGGGAATTGCGGCGCTGCCGCACTGGGTGGTCGAGACGGTTGAACGCCAGGGTCTGGTGGTTACCAAAACCCTGGGTGAAGGACTGTGGAGCCGGCTGTACGCCGCCGTGCGCGACGGCGAGCAGCGTCAGCCGATTACGGAAGCGTTTATTCGCTCAGCGCGGAACCACGCGTGCGACCATCTTCCGTTTGTGCGGAGCGCGGAGCGACCCAGCGGCGATGTACCCACAGCGAAGCCAGGATCACCGTTCCCCCAATAAGAAAACTCGGCCAGTGCGGCTGTTCCTGCCAGATGGCGAGGTTCACCAGTAGCCCCGCCGGCACGTGCACGTTGTTCATGATCCCCAGCGTTCCGGCGTCTACCTGCGTCGCGCCGTAGTTCCACATAAAGTAGCCTAGCCCCGAGGCCACCACGCCCAGCCAGACCAGAACGCTCCACTGCACGGGGGTGGTTGGCAGCTTTTGCGGGTTGCCGAGCATAAACCATGCCGCAATCGCGACAATCGCCGCGCCCATATAGAACCACGCAAACGCGTTATGCTGCGGCATCGGGCGGGTCTCCATCAGGCGTTTATAACCCACCATCCCGATGGCGAAGCTGATATTGGCGAGCTGGACGAACATCAGCCCGGTCCAGAAGTGATCGCTCACCTTGTCATAGCGAATTATCGCCGCGCCAATGACTGCCAGCGCCGCGCTCAGCAGATATCCCCAGCGCAGGCGGCGCCTGCTGAGCAGGTCGTAAATCAGCGTGATATAGAGCGGCGTGAGCACGGTAAAGAGCAGAAATTCCGAGACGGAGAGGTAGACGTAAGCCCGGAAGCTGAACAGGTACATGATGCCGAGCTGCATCGCGCCTACCAGCATGTACAGCAGAATGGTTTTCAGCGATTGCCCGCGGGTACGCAGGAACGGCAGGAACACCAGCGCCGCCAGCCCCACACGCATCAGCACCGAAAAGTAGCTGTCGACCGATCCGGCAAGGTATTCGCCAATCAGGCTAAAGGAGAAGGCCCACAGGATAGTGGTGATAATGAGTAGCGCCACAATGCTTGTCTCTCAGAAAGAAGGAGAGGCATTGTAGCGAACTCTTTAGTTGACATCTGAACAATAAACAATCAAATGAAGATTATTCAAGGAACAGTTTGCGCAAATACTTAGGTACCGCGTTGTCTGCGTTGGTGCCAATCACTTCCAGCTCCGGGTGCAGATCTTTCAGGCGCTGGTGCGCGTTCTGCATGATGCAGCCTTTGCCCGCCATGGAGAGCATCTCGGCATCGTTCATGCCATCGCCGAACGCGATGCAGTCTTTCAGATCAAAGCCCAGACGCTTCGCGACCGCTTCCAGCGCGTGACCTTTGGACACCCCGCCCGCCATCACTTCCAGACAAGTCAGCGTGGAGAAGCTCACGTTCACGCGGTCTCCCCAGCGGGCGTTGATCGCCTGCTCCAGCGGAAGCAGCGCTTCGTGACTTTCGCAGGTAAAGAACACCTTGCTGATCCCTTCAGGATCCAGCAAACCCGGTTCATACAGGGAGTAGTTGAAGACGGCTTCCTTGAAGAAACGCATTTCGTCCGGGCGATGACGGTTCATAAACCACTCGTCGTCGCGATAAACGTTAGTGACGATATCCGGGTTGTTATGCACAATGCCGAACAAATCAGTGGCGATGTCGCGATCGAGATTGTGGGTAAAAATCAGGTTGCCGTCCGTGTCGTGTACGCGCGCACCGTTGGAGGTGATCATGTACGACTTGATCTCCAGGTTATCGCGGATCTGCCCCACGTCCACGTGGTGGCGGCCGGTGGCGAACACAAAGTTCACGCCACGGGCAGTCAGGAGTTTTAAGGTCTCTTTCGCATAAGGCGACAGGGTGTGGTCGGGGGAAAGCAGCGTGCCATCTAAATCAGATGCAACAACCTGGTACATAGGGATTTCAACCTCTGGTGGAAAACAATAATCAGTTATGCCTGTTGAAAAATTCAACAATGGCGTTGAGCGCGACTGAGCGCATAGCGTCCTTTTCAAAAAGGATCTCATGGTACGCACCGTTGATGACCAGCGGTTTACCCCCTTCACAGGGATGGCCCGCCGCGGCGCGAAGTTCACAATAGCGGTCATGCATGCGGTTATCCACCACACGCTCTTCTTCCGCCTGGATCAGGAGCGTCGGCGTGTCATCATCGCCTACGCCCGCCAGCACCTGCTCACCGGCATGAATACCTTCCCGCACCCAGTGCCAGGTGGGGCCGCCGACCCGCAGACGCGGTTCATCGGCATAAAAACGCAGGTTGCGGCGATAACGCTGCCGACTGTGGGTTAACACGTTGATGGCAAACGGCAACGCCCGCCAGCGTCCTGTTCCGATGGCATAGCCTTCACGAATGCGCTGATGGCCCTCAGCCCAGTCGAGAAGATGGCGCACCATCCAGTCAGGAAAACGTATCACAATGCCGTACATCGGCGCGGTCAGCGCAATGGCGTTGCACTGGTGCTTATGGCGCTGCAAAAACAACGTCGAGATCGCGCCCCCCATGGAGTGGGCAAGAATATAACGCTTGCGCCACGGTCCGGGCTGCACTTCCTGCTGCCAGAACGCGGCCAGATCGTCGACGTAATCGCTGAAGTTATCCACGTGGCCGCGATGGGTATCCGGCAGCATCCGGCCGGATAGCCCCTGCCCGCGATGGTCGATAATTAACACATCAAAGCCCAGATGGAACAGGTCATACGCCAGCTCGGCATATTTGATATAGCTTTCGATGCGCCCGGGGCAAACCACAATCACCCGGTCATTTTTTTCATCATGGAAACGAACGAAGCGTACCGGGATATCCCCGACGCCCATAAACTCATCTTCCTCACGCTGGCGCCAGAAATCGGTCAGCGGCCCCATGGAGAAAGCAGCAAATGCGTTTTCTCGTGTTTCCCAGTCCTTTTTCTGCTGAAACATTGGGTTTCCACCCCCCGTAATTCAGGGAATATCGTTTTTTTCGTCACCGGTCACAAAATGACTCAACAATAGCGTATTGTGGCATAAAAACAGACGATCCGGGAGTTTCAAATGACCTTCGAGTGGTGGTTCGCTTACCTGCTGACATCCATCATCCTCAGCCTTTCACCTGGCTCGGGCGCAATCAACACCATGACCACCTCCATTAATCACGGCTATCGCGGCGCGGCGGCGTCAATTGCCGGTTTACAGACAGGGCTTGGCATTCACATTGTGCTGGTGGGGATTGGTCTGGGCACGCTGTTCTCCCGTTCGGTGCTGGCCTTCGAAGTGCTGAAATGGGCTGGCGCAGCGTATCTTATCTGGCTGGGCATTCAGCAGTGGCGCGCCGCAGGCTCGATTGATCTGCATACGCTCTCCCGGACGCAAACACGCGGCCACCTGTTTAAGCGCGCGGTATTCGTTAACCTGACCAACCCGAAAAGCATTGTGTTCCTCGCCGCCCTGTTCCCGCAGTTTATCGTGCCGCATCAGCCCCAGGTGATGCAGTACGTGGTGCTGGGCGCGACCACCATTATTGTCGATATCATTGTGATGATTGGTTACGCGACGCTGGCGCAGCGAATTGCGGCATGGATCAAAGGGCCTAAGCAGATGAAGGCCCTGAACAAAGTCTTTGGTTCGCTGTTTATGCTGGTTGGCGCGCTGCTTGCGTCAGCGCGTCATGCTTAGCGAGAAATGATGAGATGAATGCCGAAGCCGGCGAACAGTGCGCCGGCAAAGCCGTCGATCCACTTCGCGATGCGCTGGTAGCCGCGACGCATCGCCGGTAAAGCAAACAGGCTTGCCACAACGGTAAACCAGGCGAACGTCTCAACAACGATTAGCAGGAAGATCCCCCAGCGCGCGCCCGCACCGACGTTATCCCCCACAAACAGCGAGAACACAGAGCCGAAGTAAATAATCGCTTTCGGGTTCGCCAGGTTAGTCAGCAGCCCTTTCACAAAGCTACGGCCGCCCGTTGCCAGCTCAACCTTTGGCTCTTCCGGCTTTTTCTCTTCTTTCTTCAGCGCCCCGCGCAGCATCTGGTAGCCCATCCAGCACAGGTACAGACCGCCGCCAACCATGATGATGTTATGCAGCCACGCCATTTTCGCCAGGATCAGGTTCAGACCAAGCAGCGCAACCGACGCCCAGACCATAACGCCCATGGTGATACCGAGCACACCCATCATCGCCTCTTTGCGGGAGCGGCTGACGGCCGTTTGTGACACGAAGAAGAAGTCAGGGCCAGGGCTCATCAGCGCAACGATGTGCACTAACGCCACGGTGAGAAATAGCATTAACATAATTAGCTCGCGGGGAAATAATGTAGTGAGTCATCATCCTGGCACTTTTTCGCCCGGCTGACTACTCCTCATCCTCACCATCAGCGTGGGAACGGATAAGCGCCATAAACTCTTTACCAAAGCGCTCCAGTTTGCGCGTGCCGACGCCGTTGACGCTGAGCATCTCGCTGGCGCTGAGTGGCATTTGCTCGGCCATCTCGATCAGCGTCGCGTCATTGAACACCACGTATGGCGGGATGTTCTCTTCATCGGCAATGGCTTTACGCAGCTTGCGCAGCTTGGCGAACAGCTTGCGATCGTAGTTGCCGCCGTAGGATTTCTGCATCACGCGCGGCTTCAGGGCGACGACGCGCGGAACGGCGAGCTTCAGTTCAACCTCACCGCGCAGGACCGGTCGCGCCGCTTCGGTAAGCTGAAGCGCAGAGTGCTGGGCAATATTTTGCGTGGCAAAGCCGAGATGGATCAGCTGGCGGATGATACTCACCCAGTGCTCATGGCTCTGGTCTTTCCCGATGCCGTAAACCGGCAGCTTGTCGTGACCCATGTCGCGGATACGCTGGTTGTTAGCCCCACGCAGCACTTCGACGACGTAGCCCATCCCAAAGCGCTGGTTCACGCGTCCGATAGTCGAGAGCGCTTTGCGCGCGTCCATCAGACCGTCGTACTGCTTCGGCGGGTCGAGGCAGATATCGCAGTTGCCGCACGGCGCCTGACGCCCTTCACCAAAGTAGTTGAGCAGCACCAGACGGCGGCAGGTTTGCGCTTCGGCGAAGGCACCCATCGCATTAAGCTTGTGGCGTTCGATATCCTGCAACTGCCCCTGCGGTTTCTCCTCGAGACAGCGGCGCAGCCACGCCATATCCGCCGGATCGTAAAACAGCATCGCTTCCGCAGGCAGGCCATCACGCCCGGCGCGGCCGGTTTCCTGATAATAGGATTCGATATTGCGCGGGATATCAAAGTGCACCACAAAGCGCACGTTGGGCTTGTTGATCCCCATCCCGAACGCCACCGTTGCGACCACGATTTGCAGGTCGTCGCGCTGGAATTTTTCCTGTACGTCGGCGCGGATGTGGTTTTCTAACCCGGCATGGTATGCCGCCGCGCTAAAGCCGCGATTTTGCAGACGCGCAGCGGTGTCTTCCACCTTCGCGCGGCTGTTGCAGTAGATGATGCCGGACTTGCCGCGCTGCTCCTGCACGTAGCGCAGGAGCTGATCCAGCGGCTTGAATTTTTCCATCAGCATATAGCGGATGTTCGGCCGGTCGAAGCTGCTGACCTGAATATAGGGGTCTTTCAGCCCCAGCAGGCGAACGATGTCCTGACGCGTGGTGTCATCCGCCGTGGCGGTAAGCGCCATAAACGGCAGCTCAGGGAAGCGCTGACGCAGCTGGCCGAGGGCGGCATATTCCGGGCGGAAATCGTGCCCCCACTGGGAGATACAGTGCGCTTCATCCACCGCCAGCAGCACCGGGTTCCAGTGCGCCAGGTGGTCGAGGAAGTTGTCCAGCATCAGGCGCTCTGGCGCGATATACAGCAGGCGGATCTGCCCGGTGCGGCACCCGGCCATCACCTCTTGCTGCTGCTCGCGGGTTTGCGTCGAGTTAAGACAGGCCGCCGCCACGCCGTTGGCAAGCAGCTGGTCGACCTGGTCTTTCATCAGGGAAATAAGGGGGGAGACCACAACCGTCAGGCCATTAAGTACCAGCGCGGGCACCTGATAGCAGAGCGATTTTCCGCCGCCGGTCGGCATGACCACCAGGCAATCGCGGCCTTCCAGCACGGTTTCAATGATGGTTTCCTGGCCAGGACGGAACTGCTGGTAGCCAAAGGTTTCATGCAAAACCTGTTTAGCCAGCGATTCCTGATTCAATACTTCCGCCTGCGCCACGTTAACCCCATATGCCAGAAATGAAACAGGCGCTATTTTCAGCGCCTGAGAGAGAAACTTCAACGTTTAACGCAAAAACATTCGAGCAGCTTAGAAAATATCGTTCAGCATGACGCCCACACCAACGCGGGTCTGGTTGAAGTTATAGTCGATCAGCGATTCGCCATAACCGCTATACACCTGGGTATAGAGACGAACGTGTTTCGTCACCGGGTAGCTCAGGCCCAGCTCTGCGCCGCCGTAGCCGGTATTCCAGTTGTACTGCCCTTTGGCGCTCAGCACCGCGTCACCCAGCTGATAGCCCACTTTAAGCTGATAATAGCCCATGTATTTGGTGATATCCGGGTTGTCATCGGTGCTGCCCACCACGTACCACGGCTTCACTTCCACCATGAAATTGCCGTTCTGCGCCATCAGACGCGTATAGACGCGATTCCAGCTGCGTGAGGTTGGGTCGGAACGACCGTTGGAATCGTGGTTATAGCCCACCTCCACGTCGCGCAGCGTCCAGCCTGCAAACTCATAATCAGTGGCGAAACCGAGGAACAGCTGCGGTTCATAGTTGGTTTCGCGGAACGGTGAAGATTCCCCGCTGTTGGAGAGCTGCCACCATGACTTCTGCGTGTAAGATGCACCAAGCACCGAGTTCGGCCCCAGGATGCCGCGCCATAACGGGAAGGCCAGGCTGAGCTGGAACTTCACCTCATCTTTACGCGCATTGTCAGACCAGTTATAGGAACTTATCGCCTCTTTGTTGAGATCGCTGGTCTGGGTATAGATCACGTAGTTTGTGTCATAGGGGTAGAGCGTGAACGGATTGTCATGCTCCTGAAGCATATTGGCGATGATGCTGCCCTGAACGGCAGGTTTATCATGCACTTCTTTGATCGTCGCTTCCTGCGCATATGCTGTGAGGGGCAGCGCAACCGCCGCCAGTAACCAACCCAGATACGTCCGCATCGGTGGTGTTCTCCTGAAATTGTGACATTTAATGAATAGTTTTGTCCGGGCATTCTACAGACTTCTGCGATAACTTCCGCTTCCTCGTTTCTTAAAGTGGCATTCCTTTATCCTGAAGCATAAAATCAACATTTTGTTAACAACAAGGATGCCACGTCAGATGTCAGCCACACTCACCGCCGAAGAAACCTTAAAGCTCGTGGGCGAGATTTTTGTGTACCACATGCCATTCAACCGTGCACTGGGTCTTGAGCTGGAGCGATACGAAAAAGACTTCGCTCAGCTGAGTTTCAATAATCAGCCAATGATGGTCGGTAACTGGGCGCAAAGCATTTTGCACGGCGGAGTGATTGCCTCTGCGCTGGACGTGGCGGCCGGTCTGGTGTGTGTGGGCAGCACGCTGACGCGCCATGACACCATCAACGAAGATGAGTTACGCCAGCGCCTGTCGCGCATGGGCACCATCGATTTACGCGTCGACTATCTGCGACCGGGACGCGGAAACCGCTTCACCTGCACCAGCAGCCTGCTGCGCGCCGGGAATAAAGTTGCCGTCGCCCGCGTTGAGCTGCATAACGAGGAGCAGGTTTATATCGCCAGCGCAACCGCTACTTATATGGTGGGTTGAGACGGCAAATTCGGGTAAAATTACTTCACTTTTTTGTAACGGATTTTCCCGATGGATGCTAAACAGACGCGGCAGGGCGTTTTACTCGCTCTTGCCGCTTATTTTATTTGGGGTATCGCGCCGGCGTACTTCAAGCTTATCGCCTATGTCCCGGCGGACGAGATCCTCACTCACCGCGTCATCTGGTCGTTTTTCTTTATGATTGCGCTGATGAGCATCAGCCGTCAGTGGTCAGGCGTCAAAACGCTACTGAAAACCCCGAAGAAGGTCTTCCTGCTTGCCCTCTCTGCGGTGCTGATTGGCGGAAACTGGCTGCTGTTTATCTGGGCGGTGAATAACCATCACATGCTCGAAGCCAGCCTGGGCTACTTCATTAACCCGCTGGTGAACATCGTGCTGGGGATGATTTTCCTCGGCGAACGTTTCCGCCGGATGCAGTGGGTGGCAGTGATTCTGGCCTTCTGCGGCGTGCTGGTGCAGCTGTGGACCTTCGGTTCACTGCCGGTTATCGCCCTGGGGCTGGCGTTCAGCTTTGCCTTCTACGGCCTGGTGCGTAAAAAAATCGCCGTGGAAGCGCAGACGGGAATGCTGTTTGAAACCCTGTGGCTGCTGCCTGTCGCCGCGATCTACCTGTTCGGTATTGCCGACAGCGCCACCAGCCACATGGGCAGCAACCCATGGTCGCTGAACCTGATGCTGATGGCGGCGGGCGTGGTCACGACGATTCCCCTGCTGTGCTTCACCGGCGCGGCAACGCGTCTGCGTCTCTCGACGCTTGGCTTCTTCCAGTACATCGGCCCGACGCTGATGTTCCTGCTGGCGGTGGTGTTTTACGGCGAGGTGCCGGGTGCGGATAAGATGGTGACGTTTGCCTTTATCTGGGTGGCGCTGGCAATTTTCGTTGCGGATGCAATTTATACCCAGCGCAGGACTCGCAGAGGAATTTAGGTGCTTTGTAGGGCGGGTAAGCGCAGCGCCACCCGCCTGATTTTTACAACCAGTTCTTCCGCTTGAAGTACAGGTACGGCGCCAGCCCGGCGAGGATCATAAAGATAATCGCCCCCGGGTAGCCAAAGCTCCACTTCAGCTCCGGCATAAACTCAAAGTTCATCCCGTAGCTGGATGCCACCAGCGTCGGCGGCAGGAACACCACGGAAACCACCGAGAAGATCTTGATGATGCGGTTCTGCTCGATGTTGATAAAGCCCATTGCCGCCTGCATCAGGAAGTTGACCTTCTGGAACAGGGATTCGTTGTGCGGCAGCAGGGATTCGATATCGCGTAAGATCTCACGCGCCTGCTCCAGCTGACCGCCCGGCAGACGCGCCTTGCGCACCAGGAAGTTCAGCGCGCGCTGGGTATCCATCAGACACAAACGCACCTTCCAGCCGATATCTTCCAGCTCTGCAAGCGTGGACAACGCTTCGTCGTACTCATCGCCCTGATGGCCTTCCATGATCACGCGGCTCAGCTTTTCCAGGTCGCTGTAGATGTTTTCGATTTCATCCGCCAGCTGTTCGATTTTGGTTTCGAACAGATCCAGCAGCAGCTCATAGGCGTTACCGTCCATCATCGCCTGGCTGCGGGCGCGCATGCGGTAGAGACGAAACGCAGGCAGTTCGCGCTCGCGCAGGGTGAACAGGCGGCCATCGCGGATGGTAAACGCCACGGTGGAGTTCCCCGCGTGGTCTTCGGCATCTTCGAAGAAGAAGAAGGAGTGAATGTGCAGGCCGTCTTCGTCTTCAAAAAAACGGGCAGATGCTTCGATGTCTTCCAGTTCCGGGCGTGTCGCCAGGCTTTGCCCCAGTTCAGATTGTACGCGAAGGCGCTCATCGTCGTCCGGCTCGACCAGATCCACCCATACGGCATCAATGAGGGGCTGTGACTCTTCGGCTTCAAGCCGAGTCAGTCGGTTATTTTCGAGTTGAAATGCGCTCAACATGACCGGGACTCCCAATGCAAAAAATATCGGACAGTTCGGTGGGCACACAGAAACAAATTGGGTTTCAGACCATTAAACAGCCTGACTCAGCGCGACGGGAATGATGCAGTCGCTGACAACCACTAAGGCCATCAGCAAGAGGAGATAGCCTTAGGAGTTGTTCCTGGATGACAGGGAATTGAGCCAGTATCTACTGGGTGTGTCCAAGGCGAATGTCCTCTTAGCGTAATCGTGCGCGCATGTTACGCCAGCAATAACTGTGGCGTCAACACGCAACGGAACGCTGAAGGGCATTAATTGACCTTCAACGTATAAGGCTAGCAGATTATTACAAAATAGTGATATTTTTCTGAAAGTTACACACTTTCCAGCTTGGCATAGGCTGCCACCAGCCATTTGATCCCCTGCCCCTGAAACGCTACCTGCAAACGGCTGTGCTCGCCGCTGCCTTCCAGATTGACGATGGTGCCTTCGCCAAACTTCGAGTGGCGCACGCGCTGGCCCAGCTTGTAACCGGTATCGGTTTCAGAGATTGGCGAGCCCATACGCTGATGACTGACCGGACGGCTGATGCTGGCGCGCAGGCGCACCTCTTCCACACACTCTTCCGGCAGTTCGCCGATAAAGCGCGACGGACGGTGATACACTTCTTTCCCGTACAGGCGGCGGGTTTCCGCGTAGGTCAGGGTCAGTTTCTGCATCGCACGGGTCACACCCACGTAGGCCAGACGACGCTCCTCTTCCAGACGCCCGCCTTCATCCAGCGACATCTGGCTCGGGAACATCCCCTCTTCCATCCCGACGATGAACACCTGCGGGAACTCCAGACCTTTCGCGGAGTGCAGGGTCATCAGCTGAACCGCATCCTGCCAGGTATCGGCCTGCCCTTCACCCGCCTCCAGTGCGGCGTGAGAGAGGAATGCCTGCAACGGCATCAGGTCTTCGTCTTCTTCGTTGTAGCTGAACTGGCGCGTTGCCGTCACCAGCTCCTCTAAGTTCTCAATACGGGTCTGGCCCTTCTCGCCTTTTTCCTGCTCGTACATGGTGCGCAGGCCGGAATCTTTGATCACCCGGTCGGTCTGGACGTGCAGCGGCATGTCGGCCGTTTCCTGCGCCAGCGCGTCGATTAACTCCAGGAAGCGCTGCAATGCGCTGGCGGCGCGTCCGGCGAGGGCTTTTTCCTGTAACAGCTCGCGGCATGCCTGCCATAGCGTGAGCTGACGATCGCGCGAGGCCTGACGCACCACGTCCAGCGTACGATCGCCGATGCCGCGCGTCGGCGTGTTCACCACGCGCTCAAACGCCGCATCGTCGTTACGGTTGGCAATCAGACGCAAATACGAGAGCGCATCTTTGATCTCCTGACGTTCGAAGAAGCGCATACCGCCATAAATGCGGTACGGCATGCTCACCTGTAACAGCGCCTCTTCCAGCACGCGCGACTGGGCGTTGCTGCGATAGAGAATGGCACACTGCTCCAGCGCACCGCCGTTCTCCTGCCAGGTTTTAATGCGGTTCACCACGAAGCGGGCTTCGTCGAGCTCGTTGAAGGCGCAGTAAATCGAAATCGGTTCGCCGTCGACGCCATCGGTCCACAGCTTTTTACCCAGTCGCCCGTTGTTGTTCTCAATCAGGGCGTTGGCCGCGCTCAGTATGTTGCTGGTAGAACGGTAGTTCTGCTCCAGACGGATGGTTTGCGCGCCGGGGAAATCGTTGAGAAAGCGCTGGATGTTCTCCACCTGCGCGCCGCGCCAGCCGTAGATAGACTGGTCGTCATCGCCCACGATCATCACCTTGCCGGTATCCCCGGCCAGCAGGCGGATCCACGCGTACTGAATGTTGTTGGTATCCTGGAATTCGTCCACCAGAATGTTGGTGAAGCGTTCACGGTAGTGTTGCAGGATATGTGGTTTGTTCAGCCACAGCTCGTGGGCGCGAAGCAGCAGTTCGGCGAAATCCACCAGACCGGCGCGATCGCACGCTTCCTGATAGGCCTTGTAGACGTTCTGCCAGGTCTGCTCAACCGGGTTACCGAAGCTTTGAATGTGGTGCGGACGCAGCCCTTCGTCTTTCTGACCGTTGATGTACCACATCGCCTGACGCGGCGGCCACTGCTTCTCGTCGAGGTTCATCGCCTTGATCAGACGTTTCAGTAAGCGCAGCTGATCTTCGCTGTCGAGGATCTGGAAATCCTGCGGCAGGTTAGCGTCCATATGGTGCGCGCGCAGCAGACGGTGCGCCAGGCCGTGGAAGGTGCCAACCCACATGCCGCCCTGGCTGGTGCCCATTAGCTGTGCGATACGGTGGCGCATCTCCGCCGCCGCCTTGTTGGTGAACGTCACGGCCATAATCGAGTACGGCGAGCAGTTCTCCACGCTCTGTAGCCAGGCGATACGGTGAACCAGCACGCGCGTCTTACCACTGCCCGCTCCAGCCAGTACCAGCAGGTTTGTACGCGAGGCGGCAACCGCGTCACGCTGTTTGTCATTAAGGCTGTCGAGCAGGTAAGAAACGTCCATTGGCACCGTCACGTCATGTCGGGCGGGCAAATGTTTCCATTCGCCAAAACCCTGTTAATTTATACAGAACAATTGATGATTATATCAGCGTCGTGAGGGATGCCAACCGTGAAATTTCCACGTGCGGCAGAAGACGGCTATCCGGGGTAGTCATCAGATCGGCATTTTCCGGCTTGATCCAGCAGGCCTGCATGCCGCAGCGGATCGCCCCGGCGACGTCCGTGGTCAGGTCGTCGCCCACGTGCAGGATCTCACCGAGCGGCAAATCCAGTTTTTCCGCCGCCAGATGATACATATCGTTGAACGGCTTCGAGCGTCCGTGCGGGCCCGCGCGCAGCACGAACTGAAAATAGTTCCCCAGACCAAACAGTTCAGGCTGAGCGTTGCCGTTGGTAATGGCGACCAGCGGCCACTTTTCGGCGAGCTTCGCCAGCGTGTCGTGGGTCTCCTGCGGCACGTCGATTCGGCTGCGCCATTTGGCGAAGTTTTCCATGGCCGCTTCAGCACCCATGGCCGCGTCCTGCGCGCTCAGGCCGGCATTGAGCATCGCCTGTTCAACCGCACGGCGGCGCCATTCGGTCACGTCATGATAAATTTCCGGCTCGGTTTCCCGCAGGGACTGACGCAGCTTCTGGAACTCTTTGTTCTGGATCGCTTTCAGCGCAGGATGGTAGTTTTGCACAAACGCCAGCGACTCCTGCTCGGTACGCAGGATCACTGGGCGGTTGTCGTAAAGGGTGTCATCAAGATCAAACGTCAGGGCTGAGATCTGACCGAGTGGGCGGTAAAAACGCATTATTTCCCCCGTTTGGCGCGTGGATGCGCCGCGTCATACACCGAGGCAAGGTGTTGGAAGTCTAAGTGGGTATAGATTTGGGTGGTCGACAGATTCGCGTGACCAAGCAGCTCCTGTACGCCGCGCAGGTCGCCGCTTGATTCCAGCATGTGCGTCGCAAAAGAGTGGCGCAGCTTATGCGGGTGAACGTGGCTGTTCAGCCCCTGCTTAATGCCCCACTCCGCAAAGCGCTTCTGCACGTTACGCGCCGAGATCCGCTTGCCGAGCTTCGACAGGAACAGCGCATCCTCTTCCGCGCCAAACAGACCGCGCAGATCCAGCCAGTGCTCAATCCAGGAGACCGCATTGCGGCCGATCGGCAGGCGGCGCTCTTTGCTGCCCTTGCCCATCACCCACACTTCGCCAGATTCCAGATCGAGGTGCTTTAAGTCGAGGTTCACCAGCTCAGAGAGACGCAGGCCCGCGCCGTACATCACCTCCAGCATCGCGCGGTCGCGCACGGCCAGCGGATCGTTAAGATCGATATCCAGCAGGCGGTTTACGTCGTCGACGTCGATATTTTTCGGCAGATGACGCGGGGCCTTTGGCGTGGCGATCCCTTTTGCCGGGTTGGCTTTCAGACCGCCCTGGCTGACCAGCCAGTCGAAGAAACTGCGCAGGGCAGAGAGCCGGAGCGCCAGGCTCGCCGGGCTTAAGTTTTTTTTACGGCTACGCACAACGAAGCCGCGAACCGTGGCGGCGTCACATTGTTGCCAGCTTTTAAGACCGATTTCATCGGCAATCTGCATGATGGCATCAAGCTGACGCTGATAGTTGAGCAGCGTAATAGGGCTAAGCTGGCGTTCTACGCCAAGATAGCGCAGAAAACGGGTGACGTCAGTGGCGAGCAGTCCGTCCGTCATACGCGCTCAATCCAGCGCTCCAGCAGCTCAGGCAGCATCAGGGCGATCTCCTGCAACAGTTGCGTACCCTGCCCCTGTTCATAGTGATGCGCGTCGCGGCTGGTAAATAACATCACACCCAGGTCACCATCGCGCCCCATCAGCGACATCGCCACCGAGCCGATAGCTTTGGCTTCCGGCAGCACCACCAGCAGTTCTGGCCCGTTAAGCGGCCCCAGATAGTGGTGCTCATGGCCCAGACGCTGAATGCGCAGCGGCTCAAACGCCTGACGGCTGAGCGCCAGATGGGTAAACCCGGACGGCGCGCCAATGCGCCAGCGGTCAGGGAAGAGACGGATCGTCGCGCCTGCCAGCCCCAGCTCGCGCGCCCAGCGATGGAAGCGGTTGAGGAACTCTTCGAGACTGTGCGCGGAAGCCAGACGCGCCTGAAGGTGCAGAAGACGATAGAACAGGCTTTCGTTATTGCTGGCCTGCTCCATCAGCAGCGTCATGTTCTCTTCGAGCTGATTGATGTGGTTGCGCGAGCGCGCCATGTGCCATTCAACCAGCGACACGGTCTCGCGAACCGGATGCGGTACGCGCATCCTTTCGACGACGCGTGCATTGCGGATAAAAAACTCAGGATTGTGCAGCAGGTAATCCACAACAGCGCTGTCGTCCAGCTCCGTTACAGGTTCCCGCAGTTCTTCCCCTGGTTGCTTCATAGATGGATAAACCCGTCATAAACATGTGTCGCCGGGCCAGTCATGTACAGTGGATGACCCGCTCCTTTCCAGGCGATATCAAGACGCCCGCCCGGTAATTCCACGCGAACCTCTTCCGCCAGTAACCCCTGTGAGATACCGACGGCCACCGCCGCACAGGCACCGCTTCCGCAGGCCTGGGTTTCGCCCGCGCCGCGCTCGTAAACCCGCAGGCGAATGTGTTCACGCTTCACCACCTGCATGAAACCGATGTTCGCCCGCTCCGGGAAGCGCTCGTGGCTTTCCAGCACCGGGCCGAGCGTTTCAACCGCCGCGGTTTGGACATCATCTACCTGAATCACGCAGTGCGGGTTACCCATCGAGACGACGCCGCACAATACTGTCTGCTCGGCGGCACGCATAATATAGGTCTTTTCCGCTTTGTTGGCGCGAAACGGCACGGCAGAGGGTTCGAAGTTCGGCTCGCCCATGTTCACGCGCACCAGTTCGTCGTCGGTGACGCTGAGCACCATCCGGCCATTGGCGGTGCTGACGCGGATATCGCGCTTGTTGGTCAGCCCTTTCAGCCGAACAAAGCGGGCAAAACAGCGTGCGCCATTGCCGCACTGGGAAACTTCGCTGCCGTCGGCGTTAAAAATGCGATAGTGGAAGTCCAGGTCAGGATCGTAAGGCGGCTCCACCACCAGCAGCTGGTCAAACCCCACGCCCACGTGCCGATCCGCCAGACGACGGATCAGTTCCGGGGAGAAAAAGACATTCTGCGTTACCGCGTCGACGACCATAAAGTCGTTGCCAAGGCCATGCATTTTAGAGAACTGCATCATTTGCTCCATTGCGCGGGTACAGAACGTAATCGTCAGAGATTGACCTGAGTCGGGCCGCCGTTATTGCCGCGATCGTTGGTATCCGGCGTAGATGACTCGATACCACTTTGCACTGGTTTTGTCGGCGGTGGTGCGTTTTTATCCTCTGGCGGGAAGTACAGTGGTCCCTTCAGTCCACAGCCGGTCAGGCTAAACAGAGTGACAAGAACGACAAGCGTTCGGAAGACGTTTTTCATGTAGAGGTTGCCCGTAAGTTCAAATCTGTTTCTATCATCGCAGGAGAAGACACAAAAGCAAGAGTTTGCCGCTTTCCTGCAACGGGAATTATTTAGCGTTATACTGCCGCCATCACGAAAAATAGGAATAAAACCATGAACGACAGTGAATTTCATCGCCTTGCCGATACCCTGTGGATGACCGTCGAAGAGCGTATCGACGAGTGGGACGGCGACAGCGATATCGATTGTGAAATCAACGGCGGGATCCTGACCTTAAGCTTCGAAAACGGCAGCAAGATTATTATTAACCGTCAGGAGCCGCTTCACCAGGTGTGGCTGGCGGCGAAACAGGGCGGTTATCACTTTGATCTGAAAGGTGACGAGTGGATCTGCGACCGCAGCGGCGAAACGTTCTGGGATCTGCTGGAGCAGGCGGCGACGGCGCAGGCGGGCGAGGACGTGAGTTTCAGGTAGTTTTGTTGCCCGGTGGCGGCTACGCCTTACCGGGCCTACTACGGCTCGAACCATAGTCCGGGTAAGCGTTAGCGCCAACCGCAACAGCAGCTCGGACCGTAGGCCGGGTAAGCGTGAGCGCCAACCGCAACAGCAGCTCGGACCGTAGGCCGGGTAAGCGTTAGCGCCAACCGCAACAGCAGCTCGGACCGTAGGCCGGGTAAGCGTTAGCGCCACCCGGCAACAGCAGCTCGGACCGTAGGCCGGGTAAGCGTTAGCGCCACCCGGCAACAGCAGCTCGGACCGTAGGCCGGGTAAGCGTTAGCGCCACCCGGCGAAAAGGGTCAGGAGAAATACTGCTGCAACAGCGGCGCAGTTTCCTGGTTAGCGGGCGCCGCAGGGGTAATCGCCTGCGTACGGAACGGGATCACCTGCGCTCGTCCATCCACATTCACAATCTGGTAGAACTGCGGCAGGTTGAAGTTGATAAAGCTTGAGCCGTAGGTAAAGCGATCGTGCGAGGATGAATAGAACCGGCTGACGTCGCGCACCAGCTCCTCTTTGCTGCCTTCACAGTGGTGATACACCTCGGCACGGTTGGTTTCATCCAGAATGTAGATATTAAACCCGGCGTTATCGCCCGACTCCTCGAAGAAGAACTGAATAATCCCTTCACTCGCAAAGCCATCCACCACCTGCGGCAGCTTAACGTGGTTGGTTTCCACCTGAACCGACAGGCCATGCAGTTTGTTGTGTGAAATCGCGCCGTAGAATTCAATGGCGTTCTCCAGCTTCTGCACCGACACGTTCAGGCGCTCAAAGAACAGCCCCCAGGTCTGGCCGGAGACGCGCAGCGCTTTAAAGCGTCCGGTTTCATTCCGGGTGCTGGAAAGACGCAATTCGATGCACTCAGACACCAGCTGCTGCACGCGGGTACGAATCAGGCCGCGAAGGTGCTGGCTGTAGCAGAACACCTCCACGCTGTCCGGCGGCGCGGCGTCCTGGTGCATCTTGCCGAGGATCGTTTTCAGCGCCTCGATCATCGCCTGCTCGCCGTTAAAGTGCAGGGTACGCACTTCGTTCCACGAGTTGCGGTACAGCAGATCCACGCTGCCCACCAGGCAGTTTTGCTGCTCACCGAAGCTAAAGACGTCCAGCTTACGGAAGTCAAAGTGAACCACCTGATTGCGGAAGGCCGCCGTCGGGTCGTATTCCAGGTTGACGATGATCGCCAGATGGCGAATCTCACACGGGCTGTAGAGCGCTTTTGGCGTCGGCGCAGGCAGACGCAGTGGGAAGTGGTGCGAGACATCCGCCACCATCTCCTGCAATTTGGCTAAATCGACCACCTCGTTGCCCTTGATAAACAACCGGGTGCGTGAGGTGAGAAGGCCGTTAAACCAGGCCCAGGCCACCAGCTTGTTAAGGTAGCGGTTATACTCCAGCGGCTGATGGCTGATGATCGAATCCATGCTTGGCGCACGGTTGTACAGATACCACCCGGTGCGGTTCGCGCGGCCCGGCGGCACGTAGATAAAGGTCAGATTCGGTTCAGACAGGTCAGGCGAAATCTGTGGGTTCACCAGCGTTACCTTGCCCGGCAACGCTTCAAACGCGGCGTACAGTTTACGGGTCAGCACCCCGATATCCTGTGGGCTGGCAGAAACGCTAAGGTTGTTACGGCGGGCAAAGCGGATCAGGTTGCGGTAGCTCTGCATCATCGCATCAAGCAGCTCGTTGTGCGCCTCGCGCACCTGATCGATTTTCCAGTTGGCGCGGTTGTCGAGCATGGCGAGACGCGCTTCGTCCCATCCCCACTCTTTGACTAACTGGCTGACCACTTCACGGCGCCAGCCAACGCAGGCGCGCTCGCGGCTCAGTTTTTCACAGACTTTGAGATAGAAACATCGACGCACCAGGTCAAGACGCGTGGCGTCATCAATGGCCGTCAGGTATTCGGTGACGCGTTCCAGCATCATGCAGTAGGCATCAAGCCCGTAGGAGACGATCTCCCCGTCGTGCAGACGCTGCTTAATATCTTTCGCCAGCAGACGCGGGGTGGGGTATTCCCAGGAGTAGGCTTCCAGCAGCAGGGTTTTCAGCACCGCTTTGTACGGTGAATCAATGCTCTTATAGAGCTGCCAGAGGCTTGCACCAAAGTACTCTTCGGCGGACAGGGAGCTCAGACCGCCCAGATCCAGCCACTCGTTTGGCGTCAGTACGCCCTGCGAGTAAAGCGACATGACGTAGTCGTCATAATTCTCTTCTTCATCGCACGGCACCATATTCCACAGAATACGTTTTCCGGCCAGGCGAACCGCTGTACGGTAAAACTCATCCAGCAACAGAATATGCTGAGTCGAGCCGCAGTCTTCACCACCCAGACTGCCGCTTTCGTTATGGCGGAAACGGTTTTCATCAATCAGGAAGAAGCTCACTTCCACGCCGAGCGACGCCGCCCAGCTCTCCAGCAGACTGCATTTACGCTGCAACAGCTGGCGCTCTTCATTGTCGAGCCAGGACTGATGGCAGACCCAGATATCCAGGTCAGAAGAACAACTTTGCCCAACCGATGACGTGCTGCCCATGGAGTAAACCCCGGTAATCGGCAGCTCGCCTTTCGGCGAAACCTGCGGCGGCATACCACGGTAAAGCTCAAGTTCAGTCAGATAGTGCTGTTGGGTTTCATCAGGCGTGAAGAGGCAAATGCCCTGGGGAACGTTACCATCGAGGTAACCCGGCATTAGCGGATGGTGATAGTGCAACAATGTCGGCAGTAGACTGTATACCTGCTGGAAAGCAGGGCCCATGGCAGCAAGCGCGCGATCCACACGCAATTGATTGATGGCATCCAGTCTCTGTTTCAGAGTCTCAATATAGAGGTACAAGACGTATCGCCTGATGTTTCCGGGTGTCGCACGCCAGTCAAAACAGAACAAGCAGCGGACCCGCAGTATTTCAAAAAATAACCGTTACCCTTTTTCGCCTTGTTGTTTTCTGGTGGTACAGACGAAAAAATGGTCTAAAACGTGATCAATTTAACACCTTGCCGGTTGACCGTAAAGAAAGATGCGCTACATACAAGTGTAGCACCGTTCTGTACGTGTAAATTCCTGAATACGGCGGTGGCTGACGCGAACGCCGCCCTGTCCCTCTCACTCTTCATCAACCGTAAAACTGCCATCCGAGTGTCAACAATGTTAGGATGGTTAGCGATTGATAATGACGGTAACAAGCATGTTAGACAATGTTTTGAGAATTGCCACACGCCAAAGTCCTCTTGCGCTCTGGCAGGCACATTATGTTAAGCAGCGCCTGGAAGCCTGCCACACCGGATTACGCGTTGAGCTGGTGCCAATGGTCACGCGTGGCGATGTCATTCTTGATACGCCGCTGGCCAAAGTGGGCGGAAAGGGTCTGTTTGTCAAAGAGCTGGAACTGGCATTGCTTGAGAACCGCGCCGATATCGCCGTGCATTCGATGAAGGATGTGCCCGTTGAGTTCCCGGAAGGGCTGGGGCTGGTGACCATCTGCGAGCGCGAGGATCCGCGCGATGCGTTTGTCTCTAATCGCTATGACTCGCTTGATGCGTTGCCGGCAGGCAGCGTGGTCGGCACGTCAAGTTTACGCCGCCAGTGTCAACTGGCTGAACGTCGTCCGGATCTGGTGATTCGCTCGCTGCGCGGGAACGTCGGCACACGCCTTGGCAAGCTGGATAACGGCGACTACGATGCCATTATTCTTGCGGTTGCGGGCCTGAAACGCCTGGGGCTGGAAGAACGTATTCGCGTGGCGTTGCCGCCGGAGCTGTCGCTCCCCGCCGTCGGCCAGGGTGCCGTCGGCATTGAGTGTCGTCTGGATGATGCGCGTACTCAGGCACTGCTCGCGCCGCTGAATCATGACGATACCGCCGTTCGCGTAAAAGCCGAGCGCGCGATGAATACTCGCCTCGAAGGAGGCTGTCAGGTGCCAATTGGCAGCTATGCTGAATTAACTGACGGTGAGCTGTGGCTGCGTGCGCTGGTTGGCGCGCCGGACGGCTCGCAGATGGTTCGCGGTGAACGTCGCGGCAAGCCGCAGGATGCCGAGGCGCTTGGCGTATCGCTGGCGGAAGAGCTGCTGAGTAACGGCGCGCGTGAAATTCTGGCTGAGGTCTATAACGGAGAGCCCCCTGCATGAGCATACTTGTCACCCGCCCTTCTCCCGCAGGAGAGCAGTTAGTGAGCCGTCTGCGCGCACTGGGGCAGGTGGCCTGGAGTTTTCCGTTGATTGAATTCTCCCCCGGTCGCGAGCTGCCTACGCTCGCTGACCAGATGCGTGCCTTGCAGGAAGGTGATCTGCTCTTTGCGCTATCGCAGCATGCCGTGGAATTTGCCCATGCGCAGCTACAACAGCAGGGCGTTAACTGGCCCCACGCACCCCGCTATTTCGCTATCGGGCGCACCACGGCGCTGGCCTTACATACCGCGAGCGGAATCGATGTTCGTTACCCGTTAGATCGGGAAATCAGCGAAGTCTTGCTACAATTACCTGAATTACAAACTATTGCCGGAAAGCGTGCGCTCATTTTGCGCGGCAACGGTGGTCGCGAACTGCTGGGCGAAACGCTGCGCGAACGCGGCGCAGACGTGACGTTTGTGGAGTGCTATCAGCGCTGTGCGAAACACTATGATGGCGCGGAAGAAGCCATGCGCTGGCACGCGCGCGGCATTAATACGCTGGTGGTTACCAGCGGTGAAATGTTACAACAGCTTTGGTCGCTGATTCCGCTTTGGTATCGCGAAAACTGGTTACTCCGCTGTCGGCTTCTGGTCGTCAGCGAGCGTCTGGCGAACCACGCCCGGGAACTGGGCTGGCAGGATATTCGGATCGCTGATAACGTCGACAACGATGCGCTGCTGCGCGCATTACAATAACTCTCAAATGGGAAGCCATAATGACGGAACACGAAAAATCCTCCGCCGTGGTTGAAGAGACCAGGGAGACTGTGGACACCACGTCACAGCCAGAGACGACAGACAAAACCGTTGAGAAGAAAAACGGCAGCAATAAAACCAGCCTCACGCTGAGCGTGATTGCCATCGCGATTGCGCTGGCCGCAGGCGTGGGTCTCTACGGACTGGTGAAGAAACAAGGCACCAACCAGACGGCCACCAGCGACGCGCTGGTTAACCAAATCACCGCCCTACAGAAAGCGCAGGAGACGCAAAAAGCTGAGCTGGAAGGCGTGATCAAACAGCAGGCTGCCGCCCTCGCCGACGCGAACAGCAAACGTGAAGAGTTGACCAAACAGCTGAGCGAAGTGCAGGAGAAAGTCGCCACGATTTCGGGAACCGATGCCAAAACCTGGCTGCTCTCACAGGCCGATTTTCTGGTGAAGCTGGCCGGGCGCAAGCTCTGGAGCGATCAGGATGTCACCACCGCCGCCGCGCTGCTGAAAAGCGCCGACGCAAGCCTGGCCGATATGAACGATCCGAGCCTCATCAACGCACGCCGCGCTATTACGGAAGATATCGCCAGCCTGTCTGCGGTTTCTCAGGTCGACTACGACGGTATCATCCTTAAGGTAAATCAGCTCTCCAACCAGATTGATAACCTTCAGCTGGCCGATAACAACGACGATGACTCTCCGATGGATTCTGACGGCACCGAGCTGTCCAGCTCCCTGAGCGAATGGCGTATCAACCTGCAAAAGAGCTGGCAGAACTTTATGGACAGCTTTATTACCATTCGCCGCCGCGATGAAACTGCCGTGCCGCTGCTGGCACCGAACCAGGATGTCTATCTGCGCGAAAACATTCGCTCCCGCCTGCTGGTGGCTGCCCAGGCCGTACCACGTCACCAGGAAGAGACCTACAAACAGGCGCTGGATAACGTTTCAACCTGGGTACGTGCTTACTACGATACCAATGACGCAACCACGACCGCGTTCCTGGAGGATATCGACAAGCTGAGCCAGCAAAACATCACCATGAACGTGCCGGACAAGCTGGAAAGCCAGCCGATTCTGGAGAAGATCATGCAGACGCGCGTGCGTAACCTGCTGGCCCAGCCGGGCGTTCCGGCAGAGCGCCCGGCTGAAGCACCTGCCGCCGCGCCAGCGCCTGAAAGCGCGCCGCAAGGAGAGTGATGATGCTAAAAGTCTTCTTACTCTTCATCCTGCTGATCGCCGGAATTGTACTGGGGCCGATGCTCGCGGGTCACCAGGGTTACGTATTGATCCAGACCGATAACTACAACGTCGAAACCAGCGTGACAGGGCTGGTGATCATCCTGATCCTGGGTGTGGTCGTCCTGCTGGCAGTGGAATGGATCCTGCGTCGGATTTTCCGTACCGGCGTTCACACGCGCGGCTGGTTCGTTGGCCGTAAGCGCCGTCGCGCCCGTAAGCAGACCGAGCAAGCGTTGCTGAAGCTGGCCGAAGGCGACTATCAGCAGGTTGAAAAGCTGATGTCGAAAAATGCCGACCATGCAGAACAGCCGGTTGTTAACTATCTGCTGGCCGCTGAGGCGGCGCAACAGCGAGGCGATGAGGCCCGCGCCAATCAGCATCTTGAACGCGCATCTGAGCTCTCAACTAAGGATCCGATTCCGGTTGAGATCACCCGCGTTCGTCTGCAACTGGCGCGCAATGAAAACCATGCCGCACGTCACGGCGTTGACCGTCTGCTGGAAATTACCCCTCGTCATCCGGAAGTGCTGCGTCTTGCGGAGCAGGCATACATTCGGACCGGTGCCTGGGGTTCGCTGCTGGACATTATCCCTTCCATGGCGAAAGCCGACGTGGGCGATGATGAACATCGTGATGAACTTCAGCGTCTGGCCTGGATTGGCCTGATGGATCAGGCGCGCGCCGATCTTGGCAGCGACGGCCTGAAAACCTGGTGGAAAAACCAGAGCCGCAAAACGCGCCAGCAGGTTCCCCTTCAGGTGGCGATGGCAGAACATCTGATTGAGTGTGACGACCATGACACCGCGCAGGAGATCCTTCTCGACGGTCTCAAGCGACAGTATGATGACCGCCTGGTGATGGTCATCCCGCGTCTGAAAACCAACAATCCGGAACAAATAGAAAAAGCACTGCGCCAGCAGATCAAAACCGTGGGCGATCGTCCGCTGCTGTGGAGTACGCTTGGCCAGTCTTTGATGAAACACGGCGAGTGGCAGGAGGCGAGTCTCGCCTTCCGCGCAGCGCTGAAGCAACGCCCGGACGCATTTGATTACGCCTGGCTTGCTGATTCGCTGGACAAGCAGCACAAGCCGGAAGAGGCCGCAGCCATGCGGCGTGATGGGCTTCTGCTTACGCTACACAATAACGGAACGCAGCAGTAATTATCCAGGAGGCCAGATGGCCTCCTTTTTTGTACCCATAAAAAAACGCCTGCTATAAAAGCAGGCGTTAAAACAGGTCTGTAAGACAACATATTTGGTGCTTCACTCAACGTTATGTCCATGGTGTTTGATGAGGCCGAAGCGACATCTGTCAGTGGACGATAAGCACCGTAAACGGCTCTGCGTCATTCCTGAGTTTATGAGGCCGTAGGGCGAACATAAGAGATGGAATGAGCATCTACACGCATATTATTGCATGTAATGTGCCAGGTTTACACGCATAACTTTTACATCGCGCAACATTTTAAGATAAAAGGAAATTATGTTGCTAAGAGCCGCCTTACGCCATACAAACTCGCGCTAAGGGCGGCAATCTGTCGTCACCAGGAGACAGGTTAAGAGAGAAAATAATAAATTCTTTATTATTAAAGGCTTATATGTCGCTGAATCGCGACAAGGATATAGAGTGTTGTCGGGGAATGGCTACAGGATGAAAAAGCGCAGAAAACAAAAAACCCCGCCGAAGCGGGGTTCAAAATTGGTCGGCGAGAGAGGATTCGAACCTCCGACCCACTGGTCCCAAACCAGTTGCGCTACCAAGCTGCGCTACTCGCCGATGTACTGCTTTTTTGAATTTTTAGTTCAACTCATTAAAAGTCGTGGTGCGAGGGGGGGGACTTGAACCCCCACGTCCGTAAGAACACTAACACCTGAAGCTAGCGCGTCTACCAATTCCGCCACCTTCGCAATTCACAACTCTTTCAATAATGGGGTGGCTAATGGGATTCGAACCCACGACAACTGGAATCACAATCCAGGGCTCTACCAACTGAGCTATAGCCACCACTGTATTCTTTCACGCGGTTCTGACTACTTCTCAGACCACCGCAGCTCTAGCGCCGGGACTAAAATGGCGCGCCCGACAGGATTCGAACCTGAGACCTCTGCCTCCGGAGGGCAGCGCTCTATCCAGCTGAGCTACGGGCGCTTAGCGCCGTTGCGGGGCTGGATATTACGTACCTCCGACCCCGCTGTCTAGTGCTTTTTTGAAAAAAATGCGCGTTTGGTTATGGTTTGCACATTTTGCCGCTTATTCCTCCACTTTATGGGCGGAGCCACGGCGACCCAGGCCAAAAAGTTTATAAGCAGCTGTGACGGCAGCCAGGAAGATCATCCCGACAAACAGCGACATGCGGGTATCTTCATTAAAGTACATTCCAATTAATACGCAAATCAGGAACGCCATCGTCAAATAGTTCGCATACGGGAACAGAATGGAACGGAATGGATGGCTGGCGATCGCTTCTTTGTGCGCCTGTCGGAAACGCAGCTGGCTAATCAAAATGACAAACCACGGTACCATCCCCGGCAGCACGCTGGCGCTATAAACATAAACAAACACGCGCTGCGGATTCGGGATGATGTAGTTCAGGCAAGAGCCAATCAGCAGAATCACAATCGACACCGCTACGCCCGCCACCGGTACACCCACGCGGGAGACTTTACCCATCACCGCCGGCAGCTGTTTGTTTTGCGAGAGCGCGTAAAGCATACGCCCACAACTGTACATTCCGCTGTTACAGCCGGAGAGCGCCGCCGTCAGCACCACAAAGTTGATAATGGCGGCTGCCGCCGTGATGCCAATCTTAGCGAAGGTTAAGACAAACGGGCTGCCGGTGGTGCCGATCTCGTTCCATGGGAAAATGGTCACGATAACGAAGATCGCGCCCACATAGAAAATCAGGATACGCCACAGTACCTTGCCTACCGCGCTACGCAGCGTGACCTGCGGGTTTTTCGCCTCACCTGCGGTAATGCCGATCAGCTCAACGCCCTGATAGGAGGCGACAACGATACAGAGCGCCGTCAGAAAGCCCTTCCAGCCGCCCGCAAAGAAGCCGCCGTGCCCGGTCAGGTTACCAAAACCGATAGCGTGCCCGCCGTTACCGAAGCCAAAGAAGATGACCCCAAGGCCAACGACAATCATCACGATGATGGTGGTGACTTTGATCATCGCAAACCAGAACTCGATTTCGCCGTAAAGACGAACGGCGGCAAGGTTCGCCAGCGCCACCAGCCCTACGGCAATAAGCGCGGGTATCCACTGGGCCATCTCCGGGAACCAGAACTGCACGTAGACCCCGATGGCGGTGATCTCCGAAATCCCCACGGCCATCCACATAAACCAGTACGACCAGGCCGTGAGATAACCAAAGAACGGGCTCATATACCGGTGGGCGTAAACGGCGAAAGAGCCCGTCACCGGCTCCAGGAACAGCATTTCGCCCATTGAGCGCATGATGAAGAAGACGAACAGTCCGGCAATAATATACGCCAGCAGGACGGAAGGCCCCGCCCACTTCAGCGTGCTTGCCGAGCCCATAAACAGGCCAACGCCGATAGTCCCGCCCAGCGCGATCAGTTCAATATGTCGAGCTTCCAGCCCACGCTGAAGCTCCGGTTTTTTCTCTGCCATAATTCCTCGGTTGTGTTTGCTGTTTCCCGACTTGTTGCCGGGTATTGTTTTGAGGGGTACTGAAATACGGAGCGAATGGTTTCTTAAATTCTGGCAAATGGCAAACAATGCATTAAAAAAATGAATGCATTGCACATAAACTCAGCAGTTTTGCGGGGGCGTTGCAGCGCGAACAGCAGATCGCGCTGCATATTGATTACATTTTCCCGGTGTAGTGCCAGGCGAGGTAGCGCAGAAGGCGAATCTGTCGTTTTATACGCGTCGGTTGGGAGAGCAGGCGGTAGAGCCACTCCAGCCCCAGGTTTTGCCAGACTTTGGGCGCACGCTTAACGTGGCCGGTAAAGACGTCGTAGGTGCCGCCAACGCCCATATAAAGCGCATCCGGGCTGACCAGACGGCAATCGCGCATCAGTATTTCCTGGCGCGGCGACCCCATAGCGACAGTGACAATTTTCGCCCCGCTGTCGCGCACGCGCTCATATAACGCCAGGCGATCTTCCGGCCTGAAATAGCCATCCTGGCTGCCCACTATGTTAACATTCCACTGGTTACGCAGCTTTTGTTCGGTTTGCGCCAGCACCTCTGGCTTGCCGCCGATCAAAAATACCGGCGTGCCTTCAGCGCCTGCGCGCTCCATAAGCCGCTCCCAAAGGTCAGCACCCGCCACGCGAGACACATTAGCGTCTGGAAACTTTTTACGAATTGAACGTACCACGCTAATACCGTCTGCGTATTTAAACTCCGCGGCTTCAATCAGGCTTTTCACTTCCGCATTATCTTCAACCGCCAGCATTTTTTCTGCGTTGATGGCCACCAGCGTGCCCGACTTCATCTGCCCGTCCGCGAACAGAAAATCCAGCGCGTGCTGCATGTCACGCCAGCCAATCAGCTGTAGCCCGCGCAGTGCATAACGCGGGGCTGAAGTTGTATCCGTCATGATAATCCCTACTCAGACTTGCGACAGCGTTGTGCTGCCCTGTGGCTCACGTCTGTGCACAAGCCCTGCACTGTCAAACAACCAGTACAGCAGTTTTGCCAGCAGCAGACAGAGTCCGAAAACGACCATAAAGAACACCACGCGTGAGACGAATGAATCCAGCCCCTCGCGCGCCAGAACGATCATATTGAAAATGGCACCGAAACAGAAACTGTGCAAAACAGCGGCTTTGTAGCGGTTGGTCTCTTCGTTACCCAGCGTATATAGCCAGTCGAACCATTTTATTATCAGCCCTACCGCGATCGCGCCAGGCAGGATAAACCACGTTCCGCCCATCACTACCAGCGAGCCAATCAGGGTTGGGGAAATCGCCAGACCCGAATGGTTGTTCAGCACTTCCCAGGTGAAGTAGTTCGCCGTGTTCAGGACAATGCCGGGACGATCGGGCCACAGCCACGTCGGTATAAAGACATAGAAATCGCGAACAATCGGCGCCAGCCCCTGGAATTCGATCTTGTCGTAGTTTTGCAGCAGTAATGCCAGGTTTTCCCACGGCGAGAAGGTGTCGCGCGTCAGATACAGGAAGGTGTAAAACGCTTCGTCGCCGGCCACGTTCAGCCCGTAGCGCTTCAGCGCCAGCCAGAACATCCCCACAATGCCAAAGACGCCTGCCGCCGCCAGCATCCACAGCGAGATCCAGCCGCGAATAATGCCGATAAACAGGAAAATCGCGAAGGCGATAATGATGTTGGCGCGGGTGCCGCCGACGATCATGTAGGTCAGAATGCCAAATGCGACGGTGCTGACCAGGAAGAATAGCCAGGCTTTGCTGTCCTGACGCAGGAAAAAGACCACCAGCATCGCCGGGATAAAGAAATAGAAGAAACGCTTGAGCGCGACGCCGGAGACTTCGGCGGAGAAAATCTGGCTATAGGACTGCAACTTAAACAGTAAAAAGCCGTTATGCATGAAGAAAATCGCCACGCTAACGAGGGCGATAGTCATCAGCATAACCCACGTCAGATGGGTTTCTACCCGGTTCATGGTAAACAGCGGACGACGAGGGGTGGTGTCTTTTGCCGCTCGCAGGCGCGTTTTATAAGTGACGTAGTACACCGCGTAGAAGCAGGTCGCAGAGAGCAGCGCCTGCAACAAGATTTCCGGCGGCGCGACGCCAACATCAAAGCGGAACACGAGGATGCTGGTCAGCGGGAAGCCAAAGAAAAAGGTCAGCAAAAACAGCAGCGAGAAGAATACGTTGAAGTTAAAACGTACCCGCCGGAATTCAAACCAGGTGAGCGTGGCGATAAACAGCGTGCTCAGCAGCCAGACCACCAGCAAGCCGCTAAACTGCAACTGGCTCATGCGTTGTCTCCTGAAGCAATACGCAGCGCGCGGTGCCACGGCGTGAGGTAGTTCGGGCTGAAAAAGTCGATGCTATTTTTATCCACCAGCGTGAGCTGACGCTGCGCTTCCCGTACCACCTCGACATTAAGCGTGTCAGAGGTAAACAGCACCGGAATATGCTGCTCGGCCATGTCCTGCCAGAACGGGTTTTCGCGGTTGAGCACGCAGGGTACGCCCGCCTGAATCAGCAGACACAGCGTGCCAATCCCCTGCTGACGGGCAAAGATGAAATAGCCCAAATCGCATTTTCGCAGCAGCGCGAGATAGTCATCAAATTCCAGCTTATCGCTGAGAATGTGCAGGTTTTCTGCGCTAAACAGCGCAAGCCCCTGCTGGCGAACTTCATCGATGTAGGCGTCGTTATTGGCGGGATAGCCCATCGGCACCACCACGTTCACCGTGTCGCCAAACTGCTGATGCACCGCCCTCAGCGCCGCGACATGCTCGTTACTGCGATCGCCGGAATTCCCCACCAGGATGGTCAGCTTGCCCTCTCGAACCGTGTCATTCGCCATGGTGTTCAGCGCCGGATCCATACGGGTCGGGAAATAGAGCAGCTCCCCGCGAACCTTCGGGTGCTGTTTAGCAAAATAGTTGAGATCGCCTCGGGTAGCAAAAACGCAGCCCACGCGCGCCTGCGCCAGACGACGCAGCGGATAGAAAAGTCGGAACTTCCAGCCACGGGAGACTTCGTAGAGATCCGCTCCCCAGATATGCCAGCTGAACTGAGAAGGTTTGATCCCGCCGCTTAACAGCGCCAGCCACAGTCCGGTATTGAACTGTCCATGGAAGAAGAAACGTTGGCTTCGATCCGCTTTGGCTTTAGCAACCACGGCCTTCGTCAGCGCCGCTTTGTCTGGCCAGAAGGTGATATGCAATGCCGGACACGCCGCGCTCAGGCCGTTATCGCATCCAACGACCATAAACTCACGCGCATCGGGCGTGCCGGATGCCAGTTCATCGTTGAAGAACCGCAGAACGGTCTGGTTATGATGCGGGATATCCGATCCCAGTATGTGTATCAGTGCAGTCATGCGCGTTTACGCCAAAGTAAAAATACGCCGCAACAGGCAGCAAAATAAACGATATAAGTTGCCATATAGGCCTGCGCCGCCCCCAGCGCACCGTGGGTGGGGATCAGCCAGTGAGAAAATGCCGTTAGCAGCGCAAACTGGCCGATCTCTGCCAGGATATACAACCGCAGCGAAGCCTTCGCAATCACCAGATAGCCGAAAACGTATGCCCCCACTTTCAGCACATCGCCGACCAGTTGCCAGGCAAACAGATCGCGCATGGCGGTAAACTTCGCCGAAAACAGCAGCCAGATGGCGAAATCACGCAGTAACCAGACGGTAAAGCTGGCGATCGCAACGGCCGGCAACACGAAACGCAGGGCGCGAAAAATCTCGCGGGTAATATCCTGCCTGGACGTCAGGCGCGATAAGGTTGGCAGCAAATAGACGCTAAAGGAAGCCGTAATAAATTGGAGGTAAGCATCTGAAATGCTGCTTACGCCCTGCCAGATCCCCACTTCATCCCAGCTGTAATGCGCTGCCAGCAGGTTTCGCATCATCACGTAAGCCACGGGAAGCGTTACCGAAGTGATGAGCGCCATCAGGGTAAACTTTCCTAGCTGCCCCGCCAGTATCTTGTCCCACTGCGGTTTCAGGTAACTCAGCGGGACATTGCCTCTGCGCATCAGCATAAACGCAGCCGGAATGACAACGAGCGCAGGCACCAGCGCCAGCCCCAGCAGCGCGCCTTCATAGCCGCCCAGCCGATAGCAGAAGTAGTAGGCGATAACGCCGATAATGCTGCCGAGGATCAGCGCCAGCGCATTCCCGGCGGCATCACGGAAGCCTTTCATCAGCGCCAGCAGCAGGTTCGCCCAGGCGATCCCCATCTGAACGAGCGCCACCAGGCGCACCAGTCCCTGATAGTGCGTGTGTCCGAACAGTCCCTGACTAACAGGTGCCGCCGCCAGCAAAAAGACGATGGCCAGCAACGTAGAGAAGCCCAGCACCATAGCAGAGGAGGTGCCCACCACCGTGCGAAGCTTTTCGGCATCGTCATGATGCTGCGCGACGTATTTGGTGACGCCATTGAATATCCCGGCACCTGCCAGCACGCCAAGCACCGTGACCAGCTGGCGGAAGTTCCCTGCCAGCCCAACGCCTGACGGACCAAATGAGACGGCCAGCAGCTTGACGACCAGTAACCCGGCGCCAATTTTTACTAGCGTGGACGCTGCCGTCCACACCGACGCTTTTGCCAGAGACATATCAGGCGAAATAACTCAGAAGCGAATTGATCACCGTACGCTGGTTCACCGGCGCGAGGTTGTAGAACAGGGGCAGGCGGAGCAGACGTTCGCTCTCTTTGGTGGTGTAGCGGTCTTCACCGGCAAACATCCCGAAGGCTTCGCCAGCCGGGCTGGAGTGCAGCGGAATATAGTGGAATACCGCCATAATTTCCGCCTCTTTCAGCCAGGCAATCAGCTTGCTGCGATCGTCGTTATCGCGCAGCTTGATATAGAACATGTGGGCGTTGTGGATGCAGTCTGCCGGAATGGTCGGCAGTTCAATACGTCCGGCTTTAGCCAGCGGCTCCAGCGCGTCGTAGTAGGTTTGCCACAGGGAGAGGCGTTGCAGATTGATTCGCTCTGCCGCTTCCAGCTGCGCCCAGAGATACGCGGCCTGCAAGTCCGCCATCAGGTAGCTTGAGCCGATATCGCGCCAGGTGTATTTATCCACCTGACCGCGGAAGAACTGGCTGCGGTTGGTCCCTTTTTCACGGATCACTTCCGCACGCTCGACAAGGGCACGATCGTTAATCAGCGTCGCGCCGCCTTCGCCGCCTGCGGTGTAGTTTTTGGTTTCGTGGAAGCTAAAGCAGCCGATATGACCGATGGTTCCCAGCGCGCGACCTTTGTAGGTGGACATCACGCCCTGCGCGGCATCTTCCACCACGAACAGGTTGTGCTTTTTGGCGATGGCCATGATGGTGTCCATTTCACAGGCCACGCCCGCGTAATGCACCGGAACAATCGCCCGCGTTTTGTCGGTGATCGCCGCTTCAATCAGCGTTTCGTCGATGTTCATGGTATCCGGACGGATATCCACAAACACGATTTTCGCCCCGCGCAGGACAAACGCGTTCGCCGTGGAGACGAAGGTGTAGCTCGGCATGATCACTTCATCGCCGGGCTGAATATCCAGCAGCAGCGCGGCCATTTCGAGCGATGCGGTACAGGACGGCGTCAGCAGCACCTTGGCACTGTGAAAACGTTGCTCCATCCACTGCTGGCAGCGACGGGTAAAACCACCGTCGCCACAGAGCTTGCCGCTGCCCATAGCCGACTGCATGTAATCAAGTTCAGTGCCCACAACGGGAGGCGCGTTAAATGGAATCATCTTGTCACCTGTATAACCAGTAGGCGGTGGCGTCAATGCTGGCACCACTCGCAATATAACGTTTAAGCGCAGCGGTGTTGCCCATCTGGGTTGCGACCCGCAGCGTCGATACCTGTTGTTGCTCCGCCCAGTGCAGCGCCGCCTGCATGAGTTTTTCGCCCATGCCGCGCCCGGCTAACAAACCGATGCGCGCCTCTTGCTCGTTGAGCCTGCGAAGCGAAACAAAACCCTGAATCTGCCCACCGGCAGTACGGAACACCAGACAGACGTGGTCAAACGTGCCTTTAACCGCATTCTCTATCCACCGGGCATAAAAGCGGCCGCTGTCATCGGGCGCATACCAGGGCGCCCGGAAACGGCTTTGAGCGAAAGCCAGCGCCGCCATCTTGCGCAGCGCGGGGATATCCTGCTCCGTTGCAATTTCCGCGCCCGGTGAGCCGTGGCGGGCCACGGTAACAGAGAGATCAACCTCGCCCTCGACCAGCCGGAATCCGTGCTGCTGGAGCGCGTCCAGCAGATCGGCGCGGTCCGCCGGGATCTTAGCCTGTACGCGCTGCCAGGCGCTGAAGTCTGCGTCCTGCAACGCAGGAGCGTTATCGCGCAGACGCACTATCGCTGAGGGGAGAGAAAAAAATACGCTTTCCCACTCAAGGGACTCCAGCACGCCGTTGAGAGTAATCAACGCCAAACGCCCTTAGTATCAACAATATACTGCTGACGCACGGCATCAGCGGAGACCGCTTTAAACGCATTGTGATCCACCAGCAGCACCAGCACATCCGCCGTCGCCAGCGCGTCATCCAGTGCGGTAAGGGTGCAGTGACCGGCAAGTTTTGCCGGCAACGCATGAATATTCGGCTCAACCACCAGCGTTTCACCGCTGTGCCAGGCTGCGATCGTTTCGGCAATTTCCATTGCCGGGCTTTCGCGAAGATCGTCAATATTCGGTTTGAATGCCAGACCAAAGCAGGCAATTTTCAGCTCACTGGCACGTTTACCGCTGTCGGCGAGGCAATCCGCCACCGTGGCTTTCACCTGGTTGATAACCCAGTGCGGTTTGTGGTCGTTTACTTCGCGCGCGGTGCGAATCAGGCGTGCCTGTTCCGGATTCTGCGCCACGATAAACCACGGATCGACCGCGATACAGTGCCCACCCACACCCGGCCCCGGCTGAAGGATGTTCACGCGTGGGTGACGATTGGCAAGGCGAACAAGTTCCCAGACGTTAATCCCCTGATCGGCGCAAATCAACGACAGTTCATTCGCAAATGCAATGTTAACATCGCGGAAGCTGTTTTCGGTCAGTTTGCACATCTCGGCGGTGCGGGAGTTGGTCACCACGCATTCGCCTTCAAGGAAGATCTTATACAGCTCGCTGGCGCGCGCGGAGCAGACTGGGGTCATGCCGCCAATCACGCGGTCATTTTTAATCAGTTCCACCATCACCTGGCCTGGCAGTACGCGCTCAGGGCAGTAGGCGATGTTGATATCGGCCTGGTCGCCCGCCTGCTGGGGGAAGCTGAGATCGGGACGCGCCTCGGCCAGCCACTGTGCCATCTGCTCGGTTGCCCCAACAGGTGAAGTGGACTCAAGAATAACCAGTGCCCCTTTCTTCAGCACAGGCGCAATGGATTTTGCCGCCGCCTCGACGTAAACCATGTCAGGCTCGTGATCGCCTTTAAAGGGCGTAGGCACCGCAATCAGGTACGCATCGGCTTCTACCGCCGTGGTGCTGGCGCGCAGGAAACCACCGTCCACCGCCTTTTTCACCACACGATCGAGATCGGGCTCCACGATATGAATTTCGCCACGGTTGATGGTTTCTACCGCGTGCGCGTTGATATCTACGCCAATAACCTGCTTTTGACGAGAGGCAAAGGCCGCCGCAGTAGGCAGCCCGATATAGCCGAGACCAACAACAGAGATGGTAGTAAAACTCATAGCGTTACCCGATTGTGTTTAAGTGCGTGCAAAATACGTCCACAAGCCTGCCCGTCCCCGTACGGGTTATGGGCACGGCTCATCGCCTGATACTCTTCTTCGTCATGCAGTAAGCGCGTGACCTCTTCGACAATGCGACGCGGATCCGTTCCCACCAGACGCACGGTACCGGCAGTGACCGCTTCCGGACGTTCAGTGGTTTCGCGCATCACCAGTACCGGCTTACCGAGGGAAGGCGCCTCTTCCTGAATGCCGCCAGAATCGGTCAGGATCAGCCAGGCGTGGTTCATCAGCCAGACAAATGGCAGATAGTCCTGCGGCTCTATCAGGAGCACGTTTTCCACGTGGCCCAGGATACGGTTGACCGGTTCGCTGACGTTAGGGTTAAGGTGCACCGGATAGACAATCTGCACATCCTCATTCTGCGCGGCGATTTCAGCCAGCGCGTGGCAGATTTGCTCAAAGCCACGGCCAAAACTTTCGCGGCGGTGTCCCGTCACCAGAATCGTTTTCTTGCCGTTGTTCAGGAACGGATAGCGCGCAGCGAGTTCTGCCTGAAGCTCGCTGTTAGCCAGCACGCGGTCACGCACCCAAATCAGCGCATCAATGACCGTATTGCCGGTAACGAAGATTTTGCTGTCGCTGATATTTTCGCGCAGCAGGTTCTGACGTGAGTTCTCGGTTGGCGCAAAATGGTACATCGCCAGGTGACCGGTGAGCGTACGGTTGGCCTCTTCCGGCCACGGGGAATAAAGATTGCCGGTACGCAGTCCCGCTTCGACATGGCCAACAGGGATACGCTGATAGAACGCGGCCAGGCTGGTCGCCACGGTGGTGGTGGTGTCGCCGTGCACCAGCACTACATCCGGCTTGAACGACTCCAGAATAGGCTTTAATTCTTGCAGAATACGGCAGGTGATTTCCGTCAGTCCCTGTCCCGGTTTCATTATATTGAGATCGTAATCCGGGACGATAGAAAAGAGGGTTAAGACCTGATCGAGCATCTCACGGTGCTGGGCAGTCACGCACACTTTCGCTTCAATATCAGGATCTCTGGCCAGCGCATGAACCAGAGGCGCCATCTTGATGGCCTCCGGCCTGGTGCCAAATACGGTTAGTACTTTCACATCGATTCTCTTCGATTAGACGATGAAGGCCGCAGCCTTCATCGTAGACGGCGTTCTTAGTTTGTGCGGCGACGCAATAACGCTACGCCAGCGCCAGTCAGTGCGCCCACAATCCCCCACATGATCATCAGGAATGCGCGACGCGGACTATCGCGTTTTACAGGCTCTTCAGGCGTTCTTAAATAACGATAGGTCTGAAAACGCGGGTCCAGCGTTGGACCGACGTTGAGCGTATTGAGCATGGCGCGGTTTTGGTCGTAATCAAGGTCAAAGTCAGGGCCAACGGCCTGGATATTTTCCAGACGTGCCTGAAGCATTGGGCGACCAAGAAGGAACATTTCTGAATCAGGGAGTTCGTCAGCCGGAACATCCGTTTCGCTACGGGAAATATTGTGCTGTTCCGCAATCTTCAGCGCCTGCTCAATATTATGCACGCGACGGGCGAAGATGGCCTTAGCGACCTCTTCCTGACGTTTGACCTGCGCTTTCATCTGGATAGTTCGCGCAGCCCAGGCGCCTTTCAGCTCGTCATTCAGATGACTGGCCGCACGCTGGCTGGCAAAAGCAACGTACTGACGCAACAGGTTATTGGCGTCAGGCGCCGTTTCCGCAATCAGCTTCACGCTGTCGCTAACGTTACGGAGCACATCGCCAGGCATAAACTGAATGTTGTTGATTAAATCATCCAGCAGCGCGGCATCCGCTTTGCTGTTACCGACCATGCGCTGCTTGTAGTAGTCTGTCTGGGACCAGAAATCGCGACGTGTATCCCACGACGCCAGCTGCATCACAAACTCTTTGTAGGACTCATCCATCACCGAGGCCTGATCCGGGGTCGCCAGATTGGCCTTGATATCAAGATTACGCAGGAATTGCTGCTGGGAGTAGTAGCCTCCAAGCATATTCACCGTTGGTCGGTCTGTGATCGCCGTGGCGCTCCACTCTTGTTTCGCAAAGAAGGTATAGGCAAGCGCTAACAGCGCGAACCCCAGGCCAATCCCCACAATCCACAGTTTGCCCTGCCATAACACTCGAAACAAACCACGAATATCCAGCTCGTTCTCAGTGCCCACTGATTTCGCTCCCGCCAACGGTTGAGTCATCATAGTCCCGGTTTTACTTAGTTAATGTTGTGTTTTTGCCACTGTTCCGACGCATCCTGCGTTTTAAACGTTTAATAAAACGCGCGACTTTCCATGCACGCTTGATGCAGTAACCGTACATGAAAAATGCTAGCAAGAATAATACCAACATTACCCATTCAGGAATGAAATGAGCATATTCCGCGGCAACGCCAATCGCAGCCAGAATAGCAGCCGCTAGCGTAATCAGCACAAACGCCTGACGAGACGTGAAGCCGGCGCGCATAATCAGATGATGAATATGCTGCCGATCGGGAGAAAACGGGCTCATCCCTTTACGTAGACGACGGTACATAATAGCGACCATGTCCATCAGCGGGATGGCGATAATCCAGAGAGCCGTTACCGGGCTGATAGGGTGCGTTTTACCCTGCGTGGTCTCCAGCAGGACCCAGATCACCGTAAAGCCAATCAGGGTACTGCCCGCATCGCCCATAAAGACTTTATAGCGACGCCCTAACACACCCAGGTTCAGGCAGATGTAAGGCAGAATGGCGGCAATCATGGCAAAGCACCACATTGACAAGCTGTACTGGCCGTCAAACCATAAAATGATGCCGATTGCGCCAAACGAAACAGAGGACAGCCCACCGAGCAGACCGTCTATGCCATCAACCATGTTAAAGGCGTTGATAGCCGCCCACACGGCAAACAGCGTGAGGAAGAAGCCGAACGGCCCAAGCACCAGCTCCCAGGGACCAAACACGTAGCCCAGGCTTCTGAGATAGAGGCCGCCCACCACCATCATAATGATGCCAATGGCCGCCTGCACCGTCGCGCGGAACTTCACGCTGATATCAAAACGATCATCAAGGGCGCCGACCAGTACCAGCACACCGGCACATGCCAGGTAGAGTGCGGCATGGGGGATATAGTAATCCGCGATCCCGAATGTGAAACAGATGCCTGCGTATACCGAAATGCCGCCCACCAGCGGAATAAGCCCCTGATGACGTTTACGGAAATTCGGTTTGTCCACTAACCCAATTCTTTTTGCTACCTTGCGCGCAATGAACAAAAAACAGGTTGTGAATAAAAAAATACTGATCAGCTCAGTTACTGCAGTGAGTAGATTCACAATGGATTGCTCTCAACAAATGTTAGTCCCGGAAGTATAACCATGAAGCCTCTGCCTCAGAAGGATTAAAGAAGGCTTATCACAACTCCCTTTGTATGTTTTTCAATCAATTATTTCTTTGACTGTGCAAACCTTCTTATTGTCGCACCGACCGGTCAAAATTGGGAGTGTGTGGTAATAGCGTATAGTCCATAAATAAAAAACGCCACGTAAAAACGTGGCGTTTACTGGGATTATTTGCGTTACGAGCGTTTCATCATGTCGAAGAAATCGTCGTTCGTTTTAGTCATCGCCAGTTTGTTAATGAGGAATTCCATTGCGTCGATTTCGCCCATTGGATGGATGATTTTGCGCAGGATCCACATTTTCTGCAGCTCTTCCTGAGTGGTAAGCAGCTCTTCTTTACGGGTACCGGAACGGTTGTAGTCGATCGCCGGGAAGACGCGTTTTTCTGCGATTTTACGAGAAAGGTGCAGTTCCATGTTGCCTGTACCTTTAAACTCTTCGTAGATAACTTCGTCCATTTTGGAGCCGGTATCGATCAGCGCCGTCGCGATAATGGTCAGGCTACCGCCCTCTTCCACGTTACGCGCCGCACCGAAGAAACGCTTCGGACGATGCAGGGCGTTGGCATCCACACCACCGGTCAGTACTTTACCGGAAGCCGGCACCACGGTGTTGTAGGCACGCGCCAGACGGGTAATGGAATCGAGCAGGATGATCACGTCTTTCTTGTGCTCAACCAGGCGTTTCGCCTTCTCGATAACCATTTCCGCAACCTGAACGTGGCGGGAAGCAGGCTCGTCGAAGGTTGACGCAACCACTTCCCCTTTCACCAGACGCTGCATCTCGGTCACTTCTTCCGGACGTTCGTCAATCAGCAGCACCATCAGCACACAGTCTGGATGGTTGTAAGCAATGCTCTGCGCGATGTTTTGCAGCAGCATGGTTTTACCGGCTTTTGGCGGCGCCACAATCAGACCACGCTGGCCACGACCAATTGGCGATGCCAGATCCAGCACACGAGCGGTTAAGTCTTCAGTAGACCCGTTACCACGCTCCATACGCAGACGAGAGTTCGCGTGCAGCGGCGTTAAGTTCTCGAACAGGATCTTATTGCGGGAGTTTTCCGGTTTGTCGTAGTTGACTTCATTAACCTTCAACAGCGCAAAGTAGCGTTCACCCTCTTTTGGAGGACGAATCTTACCTGAAATGGTGTCACCAGTGCGGAGGTTGAAACGGCGGATTTGGCTAGGGGATACGTAGATGTCGTCAGGGCCGGCGAGGTAGGAGCTGTCTGCAGAGCGGAGGAAACCAAATCCGTCTTGCAGTATCTCCAGCACACCGTCGCCAAAGATATCTTCGCCACTCTTAGCGTGTTGCTTCAGGATGGCGAAAATGATGTCCTGCTTGCGCATACGAGCCTGGTTTTCCAGTCCCATATTTTCGCCGAGAGTGATCAGCTCAGAAACCGGCGTATTCTTTAATTCGGTAAGATTCATAATGGTGTGGGTTCTTAAACTCGGGGTGATTCTCGAACTTAATGTTGTGAATGGTATGGCAGGGTCATCCATGCCTGTTTAGCGGCCATCACCTCATGTCTGTTCGCTGTCTGGTCACAGGGAAAGAACGCAGAACTGAAACGACAAGACGGATTGAGTGACAAGCCCGGAATCTAGCAACTTCACGCACTGTTTAAGTTAACAACGGGAAGTATCGGGTAAAACAAGATTCAAACAACAAGATATGTTTAAAACGTAGTCATAGCTAACTTAGCACGACTAAAGCCGGGCGTCCAGAGCTCACCATTAATTAGGCGCTCTGGACGCTCAGCGGAGAAACCTTACGCCAGGTTAGCGTCCAGGAACTCTTTCAGTTGACCTTTGGACAGTGCGCCCACTTTGGTCGCCGCCACGTCACCGTTCTTGAACAGCAGCAGGGTCGGGATGCCACGGATACCGTATTTTGGCGCGGTGCCCGGGTTCTGGTCGATGTTCAGCTTGGCAACGGTCAGTTTGCCCTGATATTCGTCAGCGATTTCATCCAGAATCGGAGCGATCATTTTGCAAGGACCACACCATTCAGCCCAGAAATCAACGAGGATCAGCCCGTCAGCTTTAAGTACGTCCGTGTCAAAACTGTCGTCAGTCAGGTGAATAATTTTATCGCTCATATATAACTCCACAGGAATAAGCCTGGTACGTTGGTTTTGTCTCCACCAACGACGTGTTGATGTCGCATTAACCAACTAAAGGTTGACTTTATTTCACCGGATACGCTTTCGTAAAGCAATAGTAAGCTGATATTCTACCACACTATGAGCAAAACACATTTAACAGAACAGAAGTTTTCCGACTTCGCCCTGCACCCAAAGGTGATCGAAGCCCTTGAAACTAAAGGGTTTCATAACTGCACGCCCATTCAGGCTCTCGCCCTGCCGCTGACGCTGGCCGGTCGTGATGTTGCAGGGCAGGCGCAAACCGGTACTGGCAAAACGATGGCGTTTTTAACGTCAACGTTTCATTATTTACTTTCTCACCCAGCGATTGCAGACCGCAAAGTTAACCAGCCGCGCGCGCTAATTATGGCCCCGACGCGAGAACTGGCGGTACAGATCCACGCAGACGCTGAGCCCCTGGCGCAAGCCACTGGCCTGAAACTTGGCCTGGCCTATGGCGGCGACGGCTACGATAAACAGCTGAAAGTGCTGGAAAGCGGCGTGGATATCCTGATTGGGACCACAGGCCGTCTTATCGACTACGCTAAACAGAACCATATCAACCTCGGCGCAATCCAGGTCGTGGTGCTGGATGAAGCAGACCGCATGTACGATCTGGGCTTCATTAAAGACATCCGCTGGCTGTTCCGCCGTATGCCTGCGGCAAACCAGCGTCTGAACATGCTGTTCTCCGCAACCCTTTCATACCGCGTACGTGAACTCGCATTCGAGCAGATGAACAATGCGGAATATGTGGAAGTAGAACCGGAGCAGAAAACCGGGCACCGCATTAAAGAAGAGCTCTTCTATCCTTCTAATGAAGAGAAAATGCGCCTGCTGCAAACCCTGATCGAAGAAGAGTGGCCGGATCGCGCGATCATCTTTGCGAACACTAAACACCGCTGTGAAGATATCTGGGGCCACCTGGCGGCAGATGGTCACCGTGTGGGCCTGCTGACCGGCGACGTGGCGCAGAAAAAACGCCTGCGCATTCTCGACGAATTTACTCGTGGCGACCTTGATATTCTGGTCGCGACCGACGTGGCGGCCCGTGGCCTGCACATTCCAGCCGTGACGCACGTCTTTAACTATGACCTGCCAGATGACTGTGAAGACTATGTACACCGTATCGGTCGTACCGGTCGTGCCGGCGCAAGCGGTCACTCCATCAGCCTTGCATGTGAAGAGTATGCGCTGAACCTTCCGGCCATTGAGACCTATATCGGTCACTCTATTCCACAGAGTAAATACAATCCGGACGCGCTGATGAGCGAACTGCCGCCACCTAAGCGCCTTACCCGTCCACGTACCGGTAATGGCCCGCGTCGTTCCGGCGGTGCGCCGCGTAATCGTCGTCGTTCAGGTTAAAAAATGATGCTCAGTTCCACCTCGCTCTATGCGGCAATTGATCTCGGTTCGAATAGTTTTCATATGCTGGTTATACGCGAGGTGGCGGGAAGCATACAGACGCTGACGCGCATCAAGCGTAAGGTCCGCCTGGCGGCGGGCCTGAGCAGCGATAATCACCTCTCTCCCGAAGCCATGGAACGTGGCTGGCAGTGTCTGCGCCTCTTTGCAGAGCGTCTGCAGGACATACCGCATGCCCAAATCCGCGTTGTCGCGACCGCGACGCTCCGTCTGGCGGTTAATGCCGTCGATTTTATTGCCAAAGCGCAGGAAATTCTCGGCTGCCCGGTGCAAGTCATCAGCGGTGAAGAAGAAGCGCGTCTGATATATCAGGGCGTGGCGCACACTACCGGGGGCGACGATCGCCGTCTGGTGGTGGATATTGGCGGAGCGAGTACTGAACTGGTGACCGGCACAGGTGCCCAGGCGACCTCGCTGTTCAGTCTGTCGATGGGCTGCGTAACCTGGCTTGAGCGCTACTTTACTGACCGCAATCTCGCGCAAGAAAACTTCGACGAGGCTGAAAATGCCGCGCGTGAAGTGCTGCGTCCGGTCATGGACGAACTGCGCTACCACGGCTGGAAAGTGTGTGTTGGGGCGTCAGGTACTGTACAGGCGTTGCAGGAAATCATGATGGCGCAGGGGATGGATGAGCGGATCACGCTTGCTAAACTCCAGCAGCTTAAACAGCGCGCCATTCAATGTGGTCGTCTGGAAGAGCTGGAAATTGAAGGGCTGACGCTCGAACGTGCGCTGGTCTTCCCCAGCGGGCTAGCCATTCTCATCGCCATTTTCACCGAGCTAAACATCCAGTGCATGACCCTGGCAGGCGGCGCACTGCGCGAAGGTCTGGTCTATGGGATGCTGCATCTTTCGGTGGACCAGGACATTCGAAGCCGTACGCTACGTAACGTCCAGCGCCGCTTTATTGTGGATACCGATCAGGCGCAGCGAGTGGGCCAACTGGCATCGCTCTTTGCGGATCAGGTTAAATCACGTTGGGATATCGAACCGTTAAGCCGCGATTTGCTGCTAAGTGCGTGTGCGTTGCATGAAATTGGGCTTAGCGTTGAGTACAAGCAAGCGCCGCTACACGCAGCCTGGCTGGTGCGTAATCTCGATTTGCCGGGCTACACTCCCGCGCAGAAAAAATTGCTCGCGACCCTGCTGCTGAATCAAACCAACGCCGTTGACCTCTCTTCACTTCATCAGCAAAACGCTGTACCGCCGCGCGTGGCCGAACATCTCTGCCGCTTACTTCGTCTGGCGATTCTGTTTGCCAGCCGGCGTCGCGACGATCTCCTCCCGGCCATTACGCTGGTGGCAGACGATGAAAAACTGACGCTGACGCTGCCGGAAAATTGGCTAGAAGATCATCCGCTTGGAGCAGAGTTGATCGAGCAGGAGTGCCAGTGGCAGAGCTATGTGCACTGGGCGCTTGATGTGAAGTGACCCTTTGAAGCGTGCCGGGGGGCGGCTTCGCCTTACCCGGCCTACAAAATTGTTATCCTTTCTCTTTGGCTTTCGCCAGCATGGCGCGTATGTTCGCCACGTTGGCTTGACCCTTGTGCATCCGCTCTTCAGCGGTAATAGCTTTACGCTCCTGCTCCCAGATAAGATCGTCCTGAGGCAACTCCAGCAGGAAACGGCTCGGCTCCGGGCGCACCAGCTCACCATACTGACGGCGCTCTTTGCACAGCGTAAACGTCAGCTCTTTCTGCGCACGGGTGATCCCCACGTAGGCCAGACGGCGCTCTTCGTCGACGTTATCTTCATCAATGCTGCTCTGGTGCGGCAGCAGGCCCTCTTCCATCCCCACCAGATAGACATACGGGAACTCCAGCCCTTTCGAGGCATGCAACGTCATCAGCTGGACCTGATCGGCTTCTTCTTCACTCTCGCCGCGCTCCATCATATCGCGCAGCGTGAAGCGGGTGACCACCTGCGTCAGGGTCATCGGCTCGTCAATCTCAGATCCTTCAAGCATTTCGGTCATCCAGCTGAAGAGCTGATTAACGTTTTTCATGCGCATTTCTGCAGCTTTCGGGCTGGCGGAGGTTTCATACAACCAGGATTCGTAATCAATGCCGTGGATCAGATCGCGTACTGCCGCCACGGGCTCGCGCTCTGCCAGACGCTGCACCTCACCCAGCCAGTGGGTAAAGCGGGTTAAGGCGTCATAGCCGCGCCCGGTCAGGGTCTGGCTCAGCCCCATATCGAAGCTGGCGGTGAACAGACTTTTGTTGCGGGTCATCGCCCATTCACCCAGCTTTTGCAGCGTCGCAGAGCCAATCTCGCGCTTCGGCGTATTTACAATGCGCAGGAAAGCGCTGTCGTCATCCGGGTTGGTCAGCACGCGCAGATAGGCCAGCAGATCCTTGATTTCCGGACGCGAAAAGAACGACGTACCGCCGGAGATTTTGTAGGGGATGCGGTTTTGCATCAGCATCTTTTCAAAGACGCGCGACTGGTGGTTTCCGCGATAGAGGATCGCGTAATCCTTGTATTCAGTTTTGTTGACGAAGTGATGGGCAATCAGCTCGCCGGTTACGCGCTCCGCTTCGTGCTCTTCGTTATTGGCGCTAAGGACTTTCAGCTCGGTCCCGTAACCCAGTTCAGAGAACAGGCGCTTCTCAAAGACGTGCGGGTTGTTGGCAATCAGGATGTTCGCCGCCTTCAGGATACGCCCGGAAGAACGGTAGTTCTGCTCCAGTTTAATCACCTGCAACGCCGGGAAGTCTTTGCTCAGCAGCACCAGGTTTTGCGGACGTGCGCCACGCCATGAGTAAATCGACTGATCGTCATCGCCTACAACGGTAAAACGCGCGCGCTGTCCTACCAGCAGCTTCACCAGCTCGTACTGGCTGGTGTTGGTATCCTGGTATTCATCCACCAGCAGGTAACGAATTTTGTTCTGCCAGCGCTCGCGCACCTCTTCATTCCGCTGAAGCAGCAGCGTCGGCAGCAGGATCAGATCGTCGAAATCCAGTACGTTGCAGGCTTTCATATGCGCGTCGTACAGGCCATAGCAGTGGGCAAAGATGCGGTCACGCTCGCCTTTGGCACTTGCCGCAGCCTGGGCCGGCGTCATCAGATCGTTTTTCCAGTTCGAGATCGTTGAGATCAGCTGTTGCAACAGCACTTTGTCATCTTCGATCAGCCCTTCCGTCAGCTGTTTGAGCAGCGCCACCTGGTCGGTGTCATCAAAGAGCGAAAAGTTGGACTTCATTCCCAGCGCCGCGTATTCGCGCTTGATGATATCCAGACCCAGCGTGTGGAAGGTGGAGATCATCAGCCCGCGCGCCTCTTTACGGCCCAACGTCTGGCCGACGCGCTCTTTCATCTCACGCGCCGCTTTGTTGGTAAAGGTGACCGCCGCGATATGGCGCGCCTGGTACCCACAACCCCGAATTAAGTGGGCGATTTTGTTGGTGATCACGCGTGTTTTACCGGATCCCGCTCCCGCCAGCACCAGGCAGGGTCCGGTGACGAATTCGACAGCTTGTTGTTGTCCGGGGTTTAAACGCATAAATGATCACTCAATGAAAGTCGGGAGAGGAGGAAAAACGCGTGGTAGTATACCGATCGTAAACTCGTTGACTCAAGGCACGATCATGGCAAAAACAGCAGCAGCACTGCATATCCTTGTTAAAGAAGAAAAACTGGCACAGGATCTGCTCGAACAGATTAAAAACGGCGCCGACTTCGGCAAACTGGCGAAGAAACACTCGATTTGCCCGTCAGGCAAACGCGGTGGTGACTTAGGCGAGTTCCGCCAGGGCCAGATGGTTCCGGCGTTTGATAAAGTGGTCTTCTCCTGCCCGGTGCTGGAGCCAACCGGCCCACTGCATACGCAGTTCGGCTATCACATTATCAAAGTGTTATACCGCAACTAATCAAAAGCCCGGTGCATTAACTCACCGGGCTTTTTTATTTGAGTGTTCCAGCGTTCAGATACCGTCGCCGTATTCGAAGGTGTGGTGAATACCGTTAAAGTGCTGATCCATATCCATCGACGGTTTATCGCTGTCTGGCTTACCGACGATGCGCGCCGGGACGCCAGCGGCGGTGGTGTGCGGCGGTACAGGCTGGAGCACAACCGATCCCGCGCCAATCTTTGCGCCGCGTCCGACTTCAATATTGCCAAGGATTTTAGCACCCGCGCCGATCATCACCCCTTCACGAATTTTCGGATGGCGATCGCCGCTGGTTTTACCTGTACCGCCCAGCGTAACGGATTGCAGAATCGACACGTCATCTTCGATCACCGCCGTTTCACCGACAACAATGCCGGTGGCGTGATCGAGCATGATCCCGCGGCCAATTTTCGCCGCCGGGTGAATATCGACCTGGAAGGTCACGGAAACCTGGTTTTGCAGGAAGATGGCCAGCGCGCGGCGTCCCTCATTCCATAACCAGTGGCCGATGCGGTACGCCTGTAAGGCGTGGAAGCCTTTGAGATACAGCAGCGGCGTGGAGTATTTATCCACCGCCGGGTCACGCGTGCGCACGGCCTGAATATCGCAGGCGGCAGAAGCAATCATTTCCGGATCGGCAGCGTAGGCCTCTTCCACCACCTCGCGAATAGCGATAGCAGGCATGATAGGGGAAGCCAGTTTATTGGCGAGCATGTAGCTCAGGGCGCTGCCGAGATTTTCGTGCTTGAGTAGCGTCGCGTGATAAAAACTGGCCAGCATGGGCTCACAGTCGGCCAACGCTCGGGCTTCGGCTTTAATATTATTCCAGACGATATCCAGTTCTTCACACGGCATTGCTTGCTCCAGACGATAGTTAATGACCAGCCAGTTCTGCGCTGGCTGGGTCATTCAGGTGACGATACTTCCCGGCTAATTGCTGCTGCGCTCGTCCTTGCGCGCACGACCTAATAAGGTCAATGCTGCCTCGCGCGCATTTTTTCCGCAATACAATACCTGATAAATTTCCTCGGTTATTGGCATTTCGACACCGAAACGATGCGCCAATTCGCGAACTTCTTTGGTATTGCGATAGCCTTCAACCACCTGACCAATCTTCTCCTGCGCGCTTTTTACATCGCTGCCCTGTCCGAGCATCATGCCAAAGCGGCGGTTACGCGACTGGTTGTCGGTGCAGGTCAGCACCAGGTCGCCCAGCCCAGCCATCCCCATAAAGGTGGCCGGATCGGCGCCCAGCGCTTCGCCCAGGCGTGACATTTCGGTCAGGCCACGGGTGATCAGCGCCGTACGCGCATTCGCGCCGAAACCGATGCCGTCAGACATCCCGGCCCCGATAGCAATAACGTTCTTCACCGCACCGCCCAGCTGTACGCCGATAAAATCAGGGTTGCTGTAGACGCGGAAGCTCTTGCCGCAGTGCAGCAGTTGCTGAAGATCGTCGGAAAATGCCTGGTCGGTGGACGCCAGCGAGATCGCCGTCGGCAGACCGGCAGCCAGCTCTTTGGCAAACGTCGGCCCGGAGATCACCGCCAGCGGGATCGCCGTTCCCAGCGCTTCGCGGGCAACGTCCTGCAACAGACGTCCGGTTTCCGCTTCCAGCCCCTTCGTCGCCCACACAATACGCGCATCCGCACGCATCAGCGGCTTAATCTGACGCAGGACTTCGCCAAACACATGGCTTGGCACCACAATCAAAATATTGCGGCTGGCCGCCAGCGCGGTCGCGAGGTCGCTTTCCAGATACAGTGAGTCAGGGAACGGAACGTCCGGGAGAAACGCCACGTTGCAGCGGTCGTGTTGCAACGTCGCGATATGTTTTGGATCGTGGCCCCACAGGACCACGTCGTGACCATTTCTTGCCAGTGTGATGGCAAGAGCGGTGCCGTAAGAGCCGGCACCGATCACAGTCATTGACGCATTAACAGTGCTCATCAGGCATCCTGATGTTGTTCGGCACCTTCGCCAGCCTGCTGCTGTAGATAGTTCATAAACAGCGCATCAAAGTTGACTGGCGCAAGGTTCAGTTGCGGGAATGTACCGCGAGAAACCAGGCTGGTGATGCATTCACGCGCATACGGGAACAGAATGTTCGGGCAGTATGCACCCAGGCAATGCGCCATCTGGTTGCCTTCGATGCCGCCGATGGAGAAGATACCGCCCTGCTGGACTTCGCACAGGAATGCAGTTTCTTCGCCCAGGGAGGCGGTCACGGTGACACGCAGTACGACTTCATACACGTCATCCGCCAGCTGGGTGGATGCGGTATCCAGATCAAGTTTAACCTCTGGCTGCCAGTCTTTCTGGAAAACGTGCGGCGCATTTGGCGCTTCGAAAGAGACATCCTTGGTGTAGATGCGCTGGATCTGGAAAGTCATCTCGGTGTTGTTTTGTTCTGACATGGAAAAACCCTTTTTAATTGTCCTAAAGTCTCTAGCTCAGCAGCGGATCGAGTCCACCGCGGGCGTCGAGCGCATACAAGTCATCACAGCCGCCAATGTGCTGCGCATCAATAAAAATCTGTGGAACCGTTGTGCGACCACTGCGTTGGATCATCTCTTCGCGTTTAATCGCGTCACCATCAATCGGCAGTTCCTTAAACGTTACGCCTTTGCTGGACAGCAGCGCTTTCGCTCGGTGGCAGAACGGGCACGTTGCTTTGGTGTAGATCTCAATATTGGCCATCACTTAACTCCTTATTTACCGCGCACTAAAGGAAGATTCTCCCCGCTCCAGCCGGAGATGCCTTCTTTCAGCACCGTTACGTTTTCAAAGCCTGCTTTATGCAGTGCGTTGGCAGATTCCTGCGCCTGCATGCCAGTGCCGTCAACAACAATAATCGGCTGGGCTTTATGCTTCTCCAGCTCACCAATGTTGTTCGCTTTAATTTCCGCTGGCAGCAGGTTGATAGCACCTGCAATATGGCCCTTGCGGAAATCGTCGCGCTGACGCAGATCGACAACCACGGCGTCCTCTTTGTTGATCAGACGTGTCGCTTCACCGCGGGTGATCACCTTAATTTTAGACGTCAGTCCCTTAAATGTGGTGAACAGTACAGCGACCAGCAGGCCAATCCACGCGATGCTCAGAACCGGGTGGCGGCTAACGAATTGCATAATTTCTTGCATGGGGGGTAACAACTCCCGACTAAGTGATTAAAAAAACCAGGACAGGAGTATACCTGTGCGCTGTGGCAAATACAGCCAGCGACATAAAGCTAATCTATTTTCTGCGGCATGCCACGTAAAAAAAGCCTCAAAATGGCCTGAGAACAGCCTTGCCCCCGCGCTTTCTTTGATCTTCTGCGGCTATTTTATCGATTCAGCTGTAGTAAAATTACGCAAATTTTTTGTCTCTTGAGCATGAGGTTGTCGCAATGTCGGTTTCTAAAAAACCTATGGTACTGGTGATTCTGGATGGCTATGGCTACCGTGAAGATCAACAGGATAACGCCATTTTCAACGCCAAAACCCCGGTTATGGATGCGCTATGGGCAAAACGTCCCCACACCCTGATTGATGCGTCTGGTCTGGAAGTCGGCCTGCCGGATCGTCAGATGGGCAACTCTGAAGTGGGTCACGTTAACCTGGGCGCAGGCCGTATCGTTTATCAGGACCTGACGCGCCTGGACGTTGAAATCAAAGAACGTACATTCTTTGCCAACCCAACGCTCACCGGAGCGGTAGATAAAGCCGTTGCCGCAGGCAAGGCCGTGCACATTATGGGCCTGCTCTCTGCAGGCGGCGTGCACAGCCACGAAGATCACATCATGGCGATGGTTGAACTGGCCGCCGAGCGCGGTGCGGAAAAAATCTATCTGCACGCCTTCCTGGATGGTCGCGATACGCCGCCACGCAGCGCAAAAGGTTCTCTGAAAGCCTTTGAAGATAAATTTGCCGCACTGGGCAAAGGCCGCGTGGCATCCATCGTTGGTCGTTACTATGCCATGGACCGCGACAACCGCTGGGACCGCGTTGAGCAAGCCTATGATCTGCTGACCCTGGCAAAAGGCGAGTTCCAGTTCCCGACCGCCGTTGAAGGCCTGGAAGCGGCTTACGCGCGTGATGAAAACGACGAATTTGTGAAGGCAACCGTGATCCGCGCTGAAGGCCAGGCCGATGCCGCTATGGAAGATGGCGATGCGCTGATCTTCATGAACTTCCGTGCTGACCGCGCGCGCGAAATCACCCGCGCCTTCGTCAACAGCGATTTCGACGGTTTCGCCCGTAAGAAAGTGGCGAAGATCGATTTCATCCAGTTGACCGAGTATGCAGCGGATATCAAAGCCCCATGCGCGTATCCACCCGCTTCCCTGGAAAATACCTTCGGCGAGTGGATGGCGAAAAACGATAAAACGCAGCTGCGCATCTCCGAAACTGAGAAGTATGCGCACGTGACCTTCTTCTTTAACGGCGGCGTAGAAGAGCCGTTTAAAGGCGAAGACCGCATCCTGATTAACTCGCCGAAAGTCGCCACTTACGATCTCCAGCCAGAAATGAGCTCTGCGGAGCTGACCGAAAAACTGGTGACCGCGATCGAAAGCGGTAAATACGACACCATCATCTGTAACTATCCGAATGGCGACATGGTGGGCCACACCGGCGTGATGGAAGCTGCCGTTAAAGCGGTTGAAGCGCTGGACCACTGCGTTGAGCAGGTCGCGAAAGCGGTTGAATCCGTGGGCGGCCAGCTGCTGATCACCGCTGACCACGGTAACGCAGAACAGATGCGTGACCCGGCAACCGGTCAGGCGCATACCGCCCATACCAACCTGCCTGTTCCACTGATTTATGTAGGTGATAAGTCAGTGAAAGCAGTGGAAGGCGGCAAGCTTTCCGACATCGCGCCAACCATGTTGTCGCTGATGGGTATGGAAATCCCTGAAGAGATGACTGGCAAGCCGCTGTTCATCGTGGAATAATCGCTCCCCATGAGGGGAAAGGCGATTTTTTCAATCACATGGGTCGTGAAGCCGTTTCGGTTATCAGTCAGACCTCTGCTTTGCGCCAGCGCACTCAGCGCTGGCGTATTGCTGTGCGCCGCATCTGCCCACGCGGATGACCGCGACCAGCTCAAATCCATTCAGGCCGATATCGCCGCCAAAGAGCGTGTGGTACGCCAGCAGCAGCAGCAGCGCTCTGCCCTGCTTGCCCAGCTTAAAAAGCAGGAAGAGGCTATTTCCGCCGCCGCGCGTAAGCTGCGTGAAACACAAAACACCCTTGCCCAGCTTAATAAGCAAATCGATGAAATGAACGCATCGATTGCGAAACTGGAGCGTCAGCGCGATGCCCAGGAGCGGAACCTTGCTGCACAGCTTGATGCCGCTTTCCGCCAGGGTGAGCACACAGGCCTTCAGTTGATCCTCAGCGGTGAAGAGAGCCAGCGCGGTCAGCGTTTACAGGCCTATTTCGGCTATCTCAACCAGGCTCGTCAGGAGACCATTGCGCAGCTGAAACAGACGCGCGAAGAAGTCACCACGCAAAAAGCCGAGCTGGAAGAGAAGCAGAGCCAGCAGCAAACGCTGCTCTACGATCAGCAGGCGCAGCAGGAGAAGCTTGAGCAGGCGCGCAATGAGCGTAAGAAGACGCTCGCCGGGCTGGAGTCCTCTATCCAGGCAGGACAAAGCCAGCTGAGCGAAATGCGCGCCAACGAATCCAGACTGCGTAACAGCATTGCCCGGGCAGAAGCCGCGGCCAAAGCGCGCGCCGAAAAAGAAGCGCGCGAAGCGCAGGCGGTGCGTAATAAGCAGCAGGAAGCCTCCCGGAAAGGCACCACCTACAAACCGACTGAAAATGAACGTTCCCTGATATCGCGTACCGGCGGCCTCGGCTCCCCGCGTGGTCAGGCTTACTGGCCCGTTCGCGGTACGATCCTGCATCGCTATGGCGAACAGTTGCAGGGTGAGCTACGTTGGAAGGGGATCGTTATCGGTGCGTCTGAAGGTAGCGAAGTGAAAGCCATCGCCGATGGCCGCGTGATCCTGGCCGACTGGCTACAGGGTTACGGGCTCGTGGTGGTGGTCGAGCACGGTAAAGGCGACATGAGTCTTTACGGCTACAACCAGAGCGCGCTGGTCAGCGTTGGCACTCAGGTGCGCGCGGGTCAACCCATTGCCCTTGTGGGCAGCAGTGGCGGTCAGGGCCGCCCGTCACTCTATTTCGAAATTCGTCGTCAGGGTCAGGCGGTCAATCCACAGCCGTGGTTGGGAAGATAAGTTTTGCTTCAATTTCGTCGAATTGTTTTTTCCGTCGTCAGCGCACTGGCGCTGGCTGCACCGGTTTATGCAGGCAAACTCGCGATTGTGATTGATGACTTCGGTTATCGACCACACTATGAAAATCAGGTGCTGGCGATGCCGTCAGCCATCTCTGTCGCCGTCCTGCCTAATGCGCCTCACGCGCATGAAATGGCGACCAAAGCGCACAATGGCGGCCATCAGGTCCTCATCCATCTGCCGATGGCCCCTCTCAGCAAGCAGCCGCTGGAAAAAGATACCCTGCGTCCGGACATGAGCAGCGACGAGATCGATCGCATCATCCGCGATGCGTACAATAAAGTGCCGTATGCCGTGGGTTTGAATAACCATATGGGCAGCGCGATGACCTCCAGCCTGTACGGTATGCTGAAAGTGATGCAGGCCCTGGAGCGTTACAATCTCTATTTCCTCGACAGCATGACCATCGGCAATAGCCAGGCGATGCGTGCCGCTCAGGGGACGGGTGTAAAAGTCATCAAGCGCAAAGTCTTCCTGGACGACTCCCAGAACGAAGCGGATATCCGCGTGCAGTTCAACCGCGCGGTACAGCTGGCGCGCCGTAACGGTTCGGCGATTGCCATTGGGCATCCGCATCCGTCTACCGTTCGCGTTTTGCAGCAAATGTTGCCGGGCTTACCCGCCGATATCACGCTGGTGCGTCCGAGCGATCTGCTCAATGAACCTCAGGTGGATACTTCCCGTCCGGGTAGCGCGCAACCACCCGCAACGCAGCCGCGTAATCCATTCCGCGGCGTGAAGAACTGCACGCTGAAACAGCCGCCTGAACCGGTCTATGCAACCCGCTTCTTCACGGTGATTGGCGAAAGCATCAGCAGCAGTACGCTGGTTAAATACGTCCAGCAACAGTGGCAGGGTTGGGGAAAAAAAGCCTGATCGGCTAACGCCTATTCTGCCAGATAAGAGTCCGACTGCTCTTTTGCAACGGACTCTTTCTTTTCCCGATCCTGATACCAGGCCTTGAAATACTTCAAAAAACTGTACGCCGTGGCATAAAACCCTGTCACCACACCCACTTTGCCCTTACGCCACGCACCGCTAAACAGATACCATTTGAAAAATGCGCCGATAGCGCTGATCGCGCCGCGACCAAGAGAGGGACGTATCGTCTGATATTGAACCAGGCGAGTGGTATATCCGTTTAATTTATTGAAAAGTTCATGCAGTGAATAAAACGTATCATGTCTGACATAGCCAGGAATACGTTCAGAACGGAGAAAACCTTCAACCTGATCGTCTACTGGCCGGTTATTAAATCGCGACTGCGTACGGTTAAAAAGACGCACCGGATAATCCGGAGATGAGACTGGATAAATCGTTCGGACATTTTCTCCCAGAACAAACCAGTGACGACATATCCGCCACGCCATATCCGGTTCGGGTTCATCGCCCATTTTTAATTTTAAAATAGCACCAACGGTTTCTTGATCGAGTATTTCGTCACTGTCCATGCACAGCACCCAGTCGTTGTGCGCATGGGATATGGCATGGTTCATCTGCTCGCCGTGCCAGCTATATTTTTTGAATATGGGCGACAATCCATAACTCTGGCAAATATATATCGTTGCGTCTGTACTGCCGGAATCAACTACAACGAATTCATCTGCTATTTTTAAAAGAGGAGGAATAACATCGTGCAACGTTCTTTCGGAGTTAAACGTTAATAAGCAAACCGTTATTTTAAACATATTCTCACTCTCTCAAAAACAACATAAAATTTTTGCGCTAATACTATCGAATTGAGAAGAGGCGATTAAAGTCTTAAATCGCACTTTTAAAATAAGCGCGTTTAAAACCTTTCCTTATAAAAAGACAAAGAAATACAAAAAATCTATTTTATTTCAGTAAATTCTTTATAATGCGGTCAGATGAAGGGTAGCATACGGATTCAGACATGCCGCAAAAACGTAAAATCCTCCTCCTGGACACAGGCAAAGAATGGGGGGGAGGTACCAACAGTATGCTTGAGCTTCTGAAGCGAATCAACCGCGACAAATTCGACATTACCTGTTGTTTTTACAGTGATTATAGTCGTGCTGAAGGTCAAACGATAGGCCAGGTGCTCAACAGCATTGGGATCCCATTACTCGTTATCCCTCAACGTAAGCAACCGGCATGGGCAAAACTCCTGAAAGAAGCGGGACGTGGTCTGCTGTTTTTCTCGCGTTCGGCGCGCAAAGCATTTACGCGGCATATTGATACCCTGTGGCGTATCCGGCCCAACGTCAGCAAGATCGAGACCATTTTCAGGGAAGGTGGATTCGATACGCTGTATATGAACAACCAGCCAGGCTCTAATGAAGAAGGGTATCTGGCGGGCGCAAACCTGCGTGCACGGATAATCCAGCACTGCCGGATTGAACCGGTGCTGACCCCGCCGCTGGTGAAGCTGGTGAATGCCCATGCCACAAAAATCATTGCCGTCTCGCACGGCGTTGAACGCGTGCTACTTCAGCATGGCGTCCGGCCAGAGCTGTGTACCACGGTCAACAATGCCATCGACATCCATCAGCCTTTGCCGGACCGATGCGCGATGCGCCAGCGACTGAATATTGAAGACGATACGTTTGTATTCGGCAGCATTGGCTCGTTAATCCCTCGTAAGGCCAACCACCACACGCTGGAGGCGCTGGCACAGTTCAGCCAGAGACACCCGCAGGCAAAATGGAAAATGGTGCTGGTCGGTGAAGGGGCTGAACGCGGCGCGCTGGCTGCACAAGCTGATGCATCAGGTATTGCTGAGCACGTCATTTTTACCGGTTTCCAGAACACGCCTTTTGACTATCTCGCCACTTTTGACGCGTTCATTCTGGCCTCGCAGAGCGAAGGCTTGCCCCGCGTCGTGCTGGAAGCAATGCTGCTCAACATCCCCGTGATTGGTTCAAAGGTGACCGGCACGGCAGAATTGATCGATCATGAGTCGACCGGCCTGCTGTTTCCCTGGAGCGACGTGTCGCAACTTGCTCAACATCTGGATAATATCTGGCAGGATCCTGCTCTGCGCGCCCGGCTCGCCGCTGCCGCGCACCAGAATGTCTGCAACATGTATGCCATTGAAAGCTATGTTAACGGTGTCGAGGCCGTTCTTGGCGCGCAATAACCAAACGAGAAGAACATGTTTAAATTCCTGAATGCTCGCTACCGCCACATTACCGGGCGTCATAACATTCCTTACGCTTCCCTTCCGGTCACGCGCGATCTCGTTGCGGTTGATTCCATTGTGATCCCGTGTACGGGCGCAGATTTCGTCGAAGAGGCGTTATTGTCAGCGACCTTTGCAGAGCGTTATGCCTCTGACGTCAGCGAGATTGTTATCGTCAGCGATCAGCCTGAATCCGCTTTCGGCGAACTGCCGCCAAAAACTCGCGTTGTTACCCTCACGCTTCCAAAACGTGAAGAAGGTTACCGCTATAAGCAGATCTACCTCAGTCGTCTGGTGAAGCTTAACGCTCCGTTGCAGGCGCGCGGTGAAGGTGTGCTGATGATCGACTCCGATCTCAACCTGCTTAAAATGCCAGAGATCAACATGGCGGATATGCACATCTACTCCAGCTTCCGTCAGGGCAAAATGATTGCCAAGCTGGACGGTGCGCCAGCGGAGAAAGTGCCGGCGTATTACAAAGAAACGGTGCGCCCGTATCTGGTCGATCACGTTAACGGCGCGTTTCTTGCCGCCACCAAAAAGACCTGGCGCCGTATCTGCCCGCTGTGGCTGACGCTGTTCCAGGATACCTGGGAGCTGATGGACGATACGCAGCCGCCGACCGATCAGCTGCCGCTCGCTGCGCTGCTGGACATGCTGGATGTCAAAACGGTTAACCTGGGCGACTGGATGAACTGGCCGGTCTCCAAGAAGATCGGCGGACAGGAAGCCGTTGTGCCGAAAGAGGTGATTGGCGCGCACGGCGGTTTCCCGCTTTCCGAATGGCAGAAGTATCTGGAATCACCGGATAATAAGCTGCTGTTCAAAGGTCAGGATTACACCCGCAAGGTGCGTTACCTGACGGACGAAGAGAAAAAGAATCAGTAAAAAAGGGGCCTCAGGCCCCTTTTTGATTACTTATCCCAGCTCAGGATCACTTTCCCTGACTGGCCGGAACGCATTGCGTCGAAGCCCTGCTGGAACTCATCGATGGAGAAACGGTGAGTGATAATCGGGGACAGATCCAGACCGGACTGGATCAGCGCAGCCATCTTGTACCAGGTTTCGAACATCTCGCGGCCATAAATGCCCTTAATGAACAGCCCCTTGAAGATGACTTTGTTCCAGTCGATGGACATATCTGACGGCGGAATACCCAGCATCGCGATTCGGCCACCGTGGTTCATGGTGTCGAGCATGGTGCGGAACGCCGGTGGCGCGCCGGACATCTCCAGACCCACGTCAAAGCCTTCGGTCATGCCCAGCTCTTCCATCACGTCTGTCAGGCTCTCTTTCGAGACATCCACCGCGCGGGTGACGCCCATTTTGCGCGCCAGCGACAGGCGGTATTCGTTCACGTCGGTGATCACCACGTTGCGCGCACCCACATGCTTCGCCACGGCTGCCGCCATAATGCCGATTGGGCCCGCGCCGGAGACCAGCACGTCTTCACCCACCAGGTCGAAGGAGAGCGCCGTGTGTACCGCGTTGCCGAACGGGTCGAAGATGGAGGCCAGGTCGTCAGAGATATTGTCCGGGATTTTGAACGCGTTAAACGCCGGGATCACCAGGTATTCCGCGAAGCAGCCCGGACGGTTCACGCCCACGCCGACGGTGTTGCGGCACAGGTGCGTACGCCCACCGCGACAGTTGCGGCAGTGACCGCAGGTAATGTGGCCTTCACCGGAGACGCGGTCGCCAATGTTGAAGCCTTTCACTTCCTGGCCAATGCCGACCACTTCGCCGACATATTCGTGGCCGACAACCATTGGCACGGGAATGGTTTTTTGCGACCACTGGTCCCAGTTGTAGATGTGAACGTCAGTACCGCAGATGGCGGTTTTACGAATTTTGATCAGCAGATCGTTATGACCGACTTCCGGCTCCGGCACGTCGGTCATCCAAATCCCTTCTTCCGCTTTCAGTTTGGATAACGCTTTCATCACACGTCCTCAGGCAATTACGCCCAGCTGTTTGCCGATGCGGGTAAAGGCTTCCACCGCACGTTCAATTTGTTCAGGCGAGTGCGCCGCAGACATCTGGGTGCGGATACGCGCCTGACCTTTTGGTACCACCGGGAAGAAGAACCCGGTCACGTAAATCCCTTCTTTCTGAAGCTCACGAGCAAATTTCTGCGCGACAACCGCGTCACCCAGCATCACCGGAATGATCGCATGGTCAGCGCCGGCCAGGGTGAATCCTGCGGCGCTCATTTTTTCACGGAACAGGCGGGCGTTAGCCCACAGGCGGTCGCGCAACTCAGCCCCGGATTCCACCATCTCCAGCACTTTAATAGAGGCGGCCACAATCGCCGGCGCCAGGGAGTTGGAGAACAGGTACGGGCGGGAGCGCTGACGCAGCCACTCAACCACCTCTTTGCGCGCAGCAGTGTAGCCGCCAGACGCGCCACCAAGCGCTTTGCCCAGCGTACCGGTGATGATATCTACGCGGCCCATTACGTCGCAGTATTCGTGGGAGCCGCGGCCATTTTCGCCGACAAAGCCAACCGCGTGAGAGTCATCCACCATCACCAGCGCGTCGTATTTATCCGCCAGATCGCACACGCCTTTCAGGTTGGCGATCACGCCGTCCATGGAGAACACGCCGTCGGTGGCGATCAGCACGTGGCGGGCACCGGCTTCACGGGCCTCTTTCAGGCGGGCTTCCAGCTCAACCATGTCGTTGTTGGCGTAGCGGAAACGCTTCGCTTTGCACAGGCGTACACCGTCGATGATGGAGGCGTGGTTCAGGGCGTCGGAGATAATCGCGTCTTCTGCACCGAGCAGGGTCTCAAACAGACCGCCGTTGGCGTCGAAGCAGGAGGAGTACAGAATCGCGTCTTCCATTCCGAGGAAGTTCGCCAGCTTTTGCTCAAGCTGCTTGTGGCTGTCCTGGGTACCGCAGATAAAGCGAACGGAGGCCATGCCGAAGCCGTGGGTATCCATGCCGTTTTTCGCCGCGGCAATCAGCTCAGGGTGATTCGCAAGACCTAAATAGTTGTTCGCGCAAAAGTTGATCACATGGCTGCCGTCGGCAACGGTGATGTCCGCCTGCTGGGCAGACGTGATAATACGCTCTTCTTTGAACAACCCTTCCGCACGTGCGGTGTCGAGGTCGCTGTTTAACTGTTTGTAAAAATCACCACGCATTGCAATTCTCCAGACTCGGCAAATTTTGGCACATATTACCCAAACCAATAGTTCATGACGAGATGACGCCGTATCTCTTCTCGTTTTTGCAGCATAAATCACGTGTACCCCTGCTGCATATCGGTGAATGGCTGAAGACCGGGCATTGTGATGATATGATAAAGAGATTAGCGTTCGGGATGTTCCCCGGACTCCACACTTCAAAGGTTACAGTTATGATCATCGTTACCGGCGGCGCGGGCTTTATCGGCAGCAATATTGTTAAGGCCCTCAATGACAAAGGCATCACCGACATCCTGGTGGTGGACAACCTGAAAGACGGCACCAAGTTCGTAAACCTGGTGGATCTGAACATCGCTGACTACATGGATAAAGAAGACTTTCTTATCCAGATTATGGCGGGTGAAGAGTTCGGCGAGATCGAAGCCATCTTCCACGAAGGGGCCTGTTCCTCCACCACCGAGTGGGACGGCAAGTACATGATGGACAACAACTATCAGTACTCCAAAGAGATCCTGCACTACTGCCTGGAGCGTGAAATTCCATTCCTGTACGCCTCTTCCGCGGCAACCTACGGTGGGCGCACTTCAGATTTCATCGAATCCCGCGAGTATGAGCAGCCGCTGAACGTTTACGGTTACTCCAAATTCCTGTTTGATGAGTACGTGCGTCAGATCCTCCCAGAAGCAAACTCTCAGATTGTCGGCTTCCGCTACTTCAACGTCTACGGACCGCGCGAAGGCCACAAAGGCAGCATGGCGAGTGTGGCCTTCCACCTGAACACCCAGTTAAATAACGGCGAAAGTCCGAAACTGTTCGAAGGCAGCGACGGCTTTAAGCGTGACTTCGTCTACGTAGGCGACGTGGCGGCAGTGAACCTGTGGTTCCTGGAAAACGGCGTGTCCGGCATTTTCAACCTGGGCACAGGCCGCGCGGAATCCTTCCAGGCGGTGGCAGACGCGACGCTGGCTTACCATAAGAAAGGCAGCATCGAGTACATTCCGTTCCCGGATAAGCTGAAAGGCCGCTACCAGGCATTCACCCAGGCGGACCTGACTAACCTGCGCGCCGCAGGCTACGACAAGCCGTTCAAGACCGTTGCCGAAGGCGTAACGGAATATATGGCCTGGCTGAACCGTGACCGCGATATAAATTCACAAAATCATTCGAGCGGTATCAAGGCGGCAACGAAGTGAATCTCCGGGAGCTTACAAAAGTAAGTGACTGGAGTGAACGCAGGCAGCCAACGCAGAGACAGCTTGAAGGATGAAGTGAATGAAAATACTGGTGATCGGCCCGTCCTGGGTGGGCGACATGATGATGTCGCAAAGTCTCTATCGCACGCTCAAGGCGCGTTATCCCCAGGCGATAATCGACGTGATGGCACCCGCATGGTGCCGTCCGCTGTTATCGCGTATGCCGGAAGTGAACGAGGCGATCCCGATGCCGCTCGGCCACGGGGCGCTGGAAATCGGTGAACGCCGCAAACTCGGCCACAGCCTGCGCGAGAAACGCTATGACCGCGCATATGTCCTGCCAAACTCCTTCAAATCCGCTCTTGTGCCCTTCTTTGCGGGCATCCCGCACCGTACCGGGTGGCGCGGTGAAATGCGCTACGGCCTGCTTAACGACGCCCGGGTGCTGGATAAAGAGGCCTGGCCGCTGATGGTAGAACGCTACGTGGCGCTGGCCTACGACAAAGGCGTGATGCGCAGCGCGAAAGATCTGCCGCAGCCGCTACTGTGGCCGCAGCTCCAGGTAAGCGACGGGGAGAAATCCCACACCTGCAACGCGTTTGGCATTTCGTCCGAACGCCCGATGATTGGCTTCTGCCCCGGCGCGGAGTTTGGTCCGGCAAAACGCTGGCCGCACTATCACTACGCAGAGCTGGCGAAACAGCTGATCGACGAAGGCTATCAAATTGTGCTGTTTGGCTCGGCGAAAGATCACGAGGCGGGCAATGAAATTCTCGCCACGCTCAGCACCGAGCAACAGGCCTGGTGCCGAAACCTGGCCGGGGAAACGCAGCTCGAGCAGGCGGTTATTTTGATTGCCGCCTGTAAAGCCGTTGTCAGCAACGACTCTGGCCTGATGCACGTCGCCGCCGCGCTGGATCGTCCGCTGGTGGCGCTGTATGGCCCGAGCAGCCCGGACTTCACGCCGCCGCTGTCGCACAAAGCGCGCGTGATCCGTTTGATCACCGGCTACCACAAGGTACGTAAAGGTGATGCCGCAGAAGGCTACCACCAGAGCCTGATCGACATTACGCCGCAGCGCGTTCTCGAAGAGCTCAACGAACTTCTGTTGAGCGAAGAAGGATAACGAATGCGGGTATTGATCGTTAAAACCTCTTCGATGGGCGATGTGCTGCATACGCTGCCGTCACTGACGGACGCGATGCGGGCCATTCCCGGCATTCGTTTTGACTGGGTGGTGGAAGAAGGCTTCGCGCAGATCCCCACCTGGCACGAAGCGGTTGACCGCGTGATCCCGGTGGCCATTCGCCGCTGGCGCAAAGCATGGTTCTCCGCACCGATTAAAGCCGAACGTAAAGCCTTCCGCGAAGCGGTGCAGGCCCGGCGTTACGACGCGATCGTTGACGCTCAGGGCCTGGTGAAAAGCGCCGCGCTGGTCACGCGTCTGGCGCACGGCGTAAAGCACGGCATGGACTGGCAAACCGCCCGCGAACCGCTGGCGAGCCTGTTCTATAATCGTCGCCACCATATTGCGAAGCAGCAGCACGCCGTGGAACGTACCCGCGAGCTGTTCGCGAAAAGCCTGGGCTATGCAAAACCTGAAGCCCAGGGTGACTACGCTATTGCACAGCATTTTTTGCGCGAGACGGAGGAGCATGCTGAACCGTATCTGGTGTTCCTGCATGCCACAACGCGCGACGATAAGCACTGGCCGGAAACGCACTGGAGAAGGCTGATTGAACTAATGCAACCTTGCGGTATCCATATTAAACTCCCGTGGGGTGCAGAACATGAGCGGCAGCGTGCGGAACGTCTGGCAGCAGGCTTTTCCCACGTTGAGGTGTTACCCAAACTCACGCTGGCGCAGGTTGCCGCACAGCTAGCGGGCGCTAACGCCGTCGTTTCTGTGGATACAGGGTTAAGCCATTTAACCGCCGCACTGGATCGTCCTAATATCACGATTTTCGGCCCGACCGATCCGGGGTTGATCGGGGGTTACGGTAAAAACCAGCATCAGATGGTCAGCCCTACGCAACAAACGAAGGATATTAGCGCAGATGCTATTTTTTCATTTTTACAGGGCAGCCATCGGCTTTCCAACAGGGATATTTAACCCATGAGTTATGTATTTCTGCTGATTTTACTCTTTCCGGTGAAACTCCTCCGGAAGCTGTTTCGAAAAGACACGGGCAAAAACCTTGTCATTCAGACAGCCAAAATCGGTGACTTTATTAATGCGACACCTCTACTGGCATATCTGCAAAAAAGCGATGTGTTGGTCAGTCGCAGCGTTGGTGCGCTGGCGAAGCATGATGAGACTATCGAGCAGATCTATTTTATTGAGCAGCATAAGCGCAACCTGTGGCGTAAACTGTGCTTCGCGTGCAGGATCATGAACCGCTACGACAACGTCTACCTGCTACAACCCAACAGCGTGAACCTCTTTTTTGCCGCCGTCTGCAATGCTAAAAACAAACAATTTTTAACCATTTACACGCGCAGGTGGTATCACGGGATTTTCTATCTTGCGGCTGACGGTACCGTTGAGCATGGCAAAAAAACGCTTTCGGTGACGAACTACCTGAAACTGGCCGACCGCGCACTCACATGGCAAGACTCTCCCAAGCACGCCACAAAGCCGCTCTTTAAACCGACGACCTGGCCGGCCATTCTTGATAAACCTGACGTTATCCGCATCGGCATCAGTATTGCGGCGGGCAATAAAGCCAAAACCGTTCCTCCGGTTATCTGGAAGCGGATTGTTGATCAACTCGCTGATTTACCCTGCGAGTTTTATGTCTTCGGCGCGCCAAACGAACAGTCGTGGATGGACGATATCACCCGCCTTTACGGTGAAATCCCTAATTTTATCAATCTTATTGGCAAAATTTCGCTGGAAGAGCTTCCCTGGGCCATTTCTAAGATGGACTGTTATATCGCGTCTGACTCGGGGAATGTATATATCGCAGACGCCGTTGGCGTTCCGGTAGTCCTGCTGTTTGGTCCGTGTTGTCACTATGAACAACGTCCGCTTGGCAATGTGTTGCTGATCGGGAATGACGACAACATTTGTTCTTATGTGTTTGAAACGCGCTATTACTTCCCGCAAGAACGGGAAGCACTATTCTCTGTCACTGACTCCGCGTTACACGATCTTCAGCAGTTTATCCGTACATTACCCAAAGCCCGCTCACTGGCTAGCGCTACCGACGCTCAAGGAAACTAATTTTTATGGCTTTTTTAAGCGTCATTATTGCTGCTCATAACGCTGAAGCTACGCTGCATGCCACGCTTTCAAGCCTGCTGGCAGCCACCGTTCAAGACACTGAAATTATTATTTTTAATGACAGTTCTGAGGATACCACGCAGGCAATAATTGAAGAGTGGTCACCTAAATTTCCTCAGATCATAACGCGCACCGTGAACTTTCGTAACGTCGGCCGGGTACGAAACAGTGCTGTCGCACTGGCATCCGGTGAATATATTACGATGCTCGACAGTGACGATTGCTTAAAGCCGGGCAGCCTCAGGGACGCAATTACCTTTCTGAAAGCGCAACGTCCGGATATGTTACTGACACGTTTGCTTGAGATTCGCGATCCCCGGAAAATGACTTCAGACTGGCAGGGATTCAACCCTGTGCCATTGTCACAACATGAAGCAGTCGCTCGTTTCTTACGCCATAAAGACTTTCAGGCGCATCTCATTGGCCAGTTTATTCATCGTAGCCTGTACGAAAGCAACCCTATTCCTCCAATGTTATGTTATGAGGATTTCGCTGTCTTCCCCGGAATGTTGATGCAGTCGAGCAAAATAGTCTATCAACGCCAGGGGCATTATTATTACGTCAAGCGTCGCGACAGTTTGTCGAGCAGTCTGGACGCCAGCAAAATTTCAACGCTTGTCGAATGCACGTTACAGATGGAAAGAACATTTCCGTCAAGCTACAGGCATCTTGTCAATTGCCACTGGTTTGATATTTACAGCAACCATCGGTCCTGTCTTACAGACCAACAATTACAACTCGTGAAACAACGCGTAAAGGCCATGTACACATTGTCTTTTTTCCTGTCCACCGATGTTCGTTTTAGCTACAAAAAAAGGGTTATTGAGGCGTTATGGAAAAAATAAAACCACGGCTATATCAACTGACGATTGCTTTGAGCCTCATCTCTTTGATGCTGGCACTAGTCAGTTCAGGGAAGCAAAGAGAGTTTTTCTATATTGCTATTTACGTCAGTATTATTGGCCTGGCTTTCGAATATAAAAAAATCACTCTTCGACCTTTTACTATAGCGCTGCCCATTTTGCTGATTGGGTTACTTAACCTCGGCTGGTACTTAATCTATGAGTATCATAACGAGGGACTCAATCTTTATAGCGACTATCTAGGCGCCAGCAAAAAGTTAATTTTAGCGAGTATCCTGATTTTCTATATTGACCGCTTTAAGTTTTACATTGATAAAGATAACTTCAGGAAATTTTTCTTCTACGCAGCGGCCTTAGGGTTTGTGCTCGCCACAGGATATGGCTTGTGGCAGGCCTCGCAAGGTATGACTCGCGTTGAGATGGCAATTAACCGTGCCACCGTTTCAGCCTATGTTTATTCTGTCCTGTCACTGGCTTTCGTATACAGTCTTTACCTTCAGCAGAACGTGAAGCTGTATGTTGTCGCGGGTTTCACTATATTAATCTCTTACTTCGTCATACTGTTGACGGGTACCCGTGCTGCGATGGGTTTATATCTGCTTCTGGCGATAGTGCTCACGCTATATCATTTCAGAAAAATTCATCTCAAATCCACTCTCATCTTTTTATGCATTGTGGCCGGCATTGTCGTCGTAAGCTACAAGCCGTTGATTGCACCGAAAATAACGCAAACCCAAATTGAAGTTGAGAAATATCAGCAAGGCTATGACCGCACGTCACTGGGCGCACGTTTTTCGATGTGGACTGTCGGGATCGAGAATGGTCTTGCACATCCGTTGGGGCAATCACTTGAAGAGCGTGAAACGTGGACACGGCAGTATATAAAAGACGGTCATCCACATCTTGCTACCGCGCTCGTGTACATCAAAGTCCACCTGCATAATGAATTTATAGAGAAATATTCATTGCAGGGGATCCCCGGCGTGGCGGTTATGCTCTTTTTCTTCGTTTCGATGATTGTGTATGCCCTACGAAACAGAAACGCACTGCTGCTAACCTCGATGCTACTTTTGCTTTTGTATGGTCTGACGGATGTCATACTGCTCAGTTCAGAAGCCTTAATCTTCTTTATGGTTTTGTTTGCATTAAGTACACCTTTCACCCAAACAAAGCAGCAATAGCAAATATGCCCGCCTGGCGGGCATAACTATTTTTTGTACTGGTAAAACTCCGCCAGCGTCATCCCCACGGTCTTATCTGATAACCAGGTAAAGAGCTGCTCCAGATCCTGATAAAGCCCCTCAATCGCGGCCTCGTCTTTAAAAGTAGGGCTCCCGCCAGGCATAAATTCCGACGAATGCAGCATGAACTCCACGTAGTCATTTCCCTGAGACAGGCACTGCTGCGCAACCTTAATCATCTCCTCCGCGTTACCGCCGGACGGGCGTAACCAGTTAACTGACGGAGAACGGTATTTACCGCGCAGACGATCGTAACCCTGCTTCAGGGAATTCAGCCATGCCGGGTGTTTATACTGGATGCTCATTGGCACTTCGAGGAGAAGGCTGTTTCCCGGCCGGGAAATGTCGTCTACGTCCAAAAAGTAGGCGCGATCGGGAAAATGCTGGTAATTCGTTCCGCCATTACCCTGTGGGGCACCTTTCGCGTTGCGCCAGTTCACGCGCGGCGTAACGGAACAATCTACCTGATACCCCAGCTCAATCAGTAACCGGGCGTAACGGCTGTCGAATGCCCAGCGCCCGGCGCGATGGCTGAGCATTTTTGTCTGGAAGGTCTCTTCCAGTAGGCGGGTCATGAACAGCACTTTCTCACGCATGACCTCGTCTGAAAACTCAATCAGATAAGGCTGCCAGCGCCAGTCATCACCGGTCAGATCGTGCTCCGGAGGGCTGTTCCAGGCATGGAGATGCATTCCTACCTCGCCCTGCCCCCGGGCTATGACCTCTTTCGCGAACTCAATGAACACCGGTTCGACGGCCATCTCGTAGTTGGTGAGCCAGACAGGCTTAAAGCCGAAACGCTCGCAAAGCGTCTGAAACCGCGCCAGGTAGCGCGCGTTTTCCGTTTTGATGACCCGGTGGTTCTGCCAGAGATTATCCCCTTCGGTATCGATCGTGATGATAAACGCTGGTTTTTTCATAATGAGTCCGCAAGACAAAATAGTTAGCGCTATGTTACGCACGCCCGAAAGCAGGAGTAAACCCTTCCAGGGAAATTCCTGACATTATGGAGAAAGAGTGCAAGTCGTTACCAGGTCTATTAGAATTGCCAACAGTACAACGCCGATAAGATGATGATGAATAACTTACCTGACACGCCTGATTTGCGCATTTTACTGATTAAACTTCGCCATCATGGTGACATGTTACTCACCACCCCCGTCATCAATTCATTGCGCCAGAAATGGCCTGAAGCCCAAATCGACGTCCTTCTCTATGAAGAGACGCGAGACATGCTCGCCGCGCATCCGGCAATCGGTACGATCTATGGTATCGATCGTAAATGGAAGCAGTTGGGGACGCTGAAGCACCTGCAAAAAGAGTGGCAGTTGCTTCGTGCTTTACGCGCTCAGCATTATCATCTGGTGATCAATCTTGCCGATCAGTGGCGCAGCGCGATTGTTACCCGCTTCACCGGCGCACCGGTTCGGCTCGGGTTCGCTTTTAACAAGCGCAATAATGCCTTCTGGCGTTTTTGTCACAGTGAACTGGTCTCGGTCGCCAGCCATCAGAACCTGCACACCGTTGAACAAAACCTGTCCATACTGAAACCATTACCCGTTGCCGCCAGACCCGCCGTCACCATGGCTTACAGTGCGGATGACTGGCACCATGCTCATCACAAGCTGACACAAAAGGGTGTGGGGGAACGCTATATCGTTATTCAACCCACTTCACGCTGGTTCTTTAAGTGCTGGGACGAAGGCAAAATGGCGCAAACTATCGCCGCATTGCAGCAGGACGGCCACACTATCGTCCTTACGGCGGGACCGGATAAGAAAGAGCTGGCGATGATTGACCGCATTCTTGCCGCCTCCCCGCAGACGGGTGTTGTATCGCTGGCAGGGCAGTTAACCCTGCGCCAGCTGGCCTCGCTTATCGATCACGCAGCCCTGTTCATTGGCGTTGACTCCGTCCCCATGCACATGGCCGCCGCCCTTCAGACGCCCTGCGTGGCGCTGTTTGGCCCATCAAAGTTGACGTTCTGGTCGCCATGGCAGGTTAACGGCGAGGTCATCTGGGCTGGTAACTACGGCCCGCTTCCCAACCCTGACGCCATTGATACAAAAACGACGGAACGTTATCTCGACGCCATCCCCGTTGATGCTGTCGTCTCCGCCGCAAGGAGATACCTGCAATGAAGCTTCATCGTCTGGCCATTGTGCGCCAAAAATATCGGCCGGATGGGGGAGCAGAACGTTTTGTCTCCAGGGCACTCACCGCGCTGAGCAATCAAAATCTTGAGCTCAACGTCATCACCCGCGAGTGGCAGGGCGAAAAGCAGGACGACTGGCATATTCATATCTGCGATCCACGAAAGTGGGGCCGCATCAGCCGTGAACGCGGCTTTGCACACGCCGCGCGCGCGCTGTGGCAGCAACAGCAGTTTGATATTGTACAGAGCCACGAACGTATTCCGGGCTGCGATATTTACCGCGCCGGAGATGGTGTACATCGACGCTGGCTGCTACAGCGTACGCGTATTCTTCCCGCCTGGCGCGCGAAGCTGCTCATGCACGATCGCTATCACCGCTACGTGATGAACGCCGAACGTGAAATGTACCAGGCTCCCGAGTTGAAAGCCGTTATCTGTAATGCGGAGATGATCAAGCGCGAAATCGTCGAAGACTTTGATATTGACGCAAAAAAGATACATGTGATTTATAATTCAATAGATTCCCGCCGCTTCGTTCCGGCAGAAGAGAGGCAGCGAGCTGTACTGCGTAAGCAATTTGGCTTACCCGCTGATGCCGTCATTTTCTGCTTCGTGGGTTCAGGGTTTGAACGCAAGGGGCTGGCAAGCGCTATTCAGGCTATAGCAGGAACATCGGCGTGGCTGGTTGTGGTCGGTCAGGATAAAGCGGAAAGCCGTTATCGCGACCTCGCCCGTTCATTAGGCTGTGAGGGGCAAATCCGTTTCCTGGGGATGCAAAAAGAGACGCTACCATTTTATCAGCTTTCTGATGGTTTACTGCTGCCGACGCTGTATGATCCTTTCCCTAACGTCATACTTGAAGCAATGGCCTGTGGATTGCCCGTCATTACGTCAGAGAGTTGCGGTGGTTCGGAATTTATTGAGCAAGGCCAGAACGGGTTTTACTGTGATGCACTTGATATCCACACATTGAAGGAGGCCGTCATGTCCATCCCTTCACTGGAAAAAAATAACAATATGGGGCTTGCGGCGCGTGAACGCGTCAGAGAAGCAACCCCTGAAAAACTATCAAGTCAGCTTATTTCGCTTTATCAAAAATTACTGGATTAATAATGCGCATCCTAATGATTATTGATGGTTTACCCGGTGGAGGAGCCGAAAAAACGGTTCTCACCCTCTCCAGCGGACTGACAGAACTGGGGCATCAGGTCACCCTTTTCTCCTTACGGAAGGTGTGCGACTACGCCGTTCCGGAAGGCATCGATTTTCAGGTCGTGCAGGATACCTGTAAAAAACCCTGGCGGAAGCTGACCGAGATCCCGCGTCGCGCCCGTTTGCTGGATCGCGCCATTGAGCAGGCAGAACGCAGCGGTAAATTTGACGTCGTCTTCTCGCATCTGCATAAAACCGACCGTATCGTGGCGCACAGCCGCGTGCTGGATCGCGATAAGGTCTGGTTTTGCGTACACGGGATGTTCTCCTTCTCCTATTTGCGCCATCGCAGCGGGCTTTCTCGCTGGTTTAAGCATTATAAAATTCGTCATACCTATGAAAACCGCAACGTGGTGGCGGTATCCGGCGCCGTGCTGCACGATCTGTCTGAAGTACTCGCGATCCCCCTGCGGCGCAAAGCGGTTATCCATAACCCGTTTGATATCCCTGAAATTCAGCGTCTGGCGGAAGCGCCCTTTGAGATGCAGGGGCAGAATTACATTATCCACGTTGGCCGTTTTCATGAGCACAAACGTCACGACCGGCTGCTGCGGGCGTTTGCGATGAGCAAGATTGACGCATCGCTGGTGTTGATGGGCAAAGGCTCTGACGTGAAAATTAACCAGCTCAAACAGCTTGCCGCTAAGCTGGGAATTGAAAACAAGATCGTCTTCCGCCCGTTTGAAACCAATCCTTATCCGTGGATCAAAGGTGCACGCCTTTTAGTGTTAAGTTCCGACTGCGAAGGTTTTGGTAATGTACTGGTAGAGTCCATTATCTGTCAGACCCCACCGGTGAGTACAAACTGCCCTGGCGGCCCTGCTGAGATCCTTACTGGCCCTCTGGCGCGTGGTCTGACCGCGTTAACCGACGAATCACTGGCGAAAACACTGGCAGAACTGTATGCCTCTCCGCCGGTTGTTGATCGCGAAACGATCGCATCGTTCGGTATCAACGCCATTTGCCAGCAATACATTGCTTTGGTCGACAACCAAAAATAATCAGGTTTCATATGCAAAATTCAGCGCCTTTATTAAGCGTGGTGGTTGCCGTTTATAACGGTGAAGCTTTTCTCGATCAGTTCTTTACCTGCCTTGTAAATCAACACATCGACAGTATGGAAGTCATCATCGTGAATGACGGCTCCACTGACCGCTCGATGCAGATTGTCGAAAAATGGCGCGAACAGCTGCCACAGATGCAGGTTATTGAACAACCTAATCAGGGCGTGTCCATCGCGCGTAATACCGGCCTGGCCATTGCGACCGGCCAATATCTCTCTTTCCCGGATATTGATGATGTCTTCAAACCCGGCATGTACCAGCGTCTGCTGGATATGGCCGTCACGCAGAACCTGGATGTCGCTACCTGCAATGGCAACTACGTCTGGGAAAATAACAAAAAACCGTCTCGCCCTATCTTCCCTGAAGATAAGCTCGCCTCAACGAGCGTCATGAATGGCGCGGCATGGTTAAAAAAGGCGCTGGATTCACGTAAGTTCCTGCATGTGACCTGGCTGAATATCTATCGTCACGATTTTATTCGTCAGCACGGCTTTCGTTTCGAGCCTGGCCTGCGCCATCAGGATATCCCGTGGACGACTGAGGTGCTGCTTGCTGCAGAACGCGTTCAGTACACCAGCGAACGCTTTTACGACTACTACATTCACTCCGCCTCGGTATCGCACACCCCGGATAATGACGACACGCTGATTCGCTCAGCGCGCCATTACATGAAGATCCTGAAGATGCTAGATGCCATTAACCAGCGCTACCCGGATAAAGTGAAAAATATCCCGGCCTGTCACTGGCAAATCGCCAAAGAGGGTCTGGGAATTATTCATACCTTCGACAACATGAAGGATGAAGCGAAGAAATCAATGATAATCAAAGAGTTCTTCGACACCGGGATCTGGAAGCTCATCTGGAAAAGTGCCAAAAGCCCGCGTTTGCGCTGGCGCCTGGGCCGACGCTACTTCCGTTTAAAACGGTATCTGGCATAAGAGATAGCTTTAGCACGCTTAAATGCTTAGAATTTCCCGGCCGAAACTAAAAAAACGGATAATCGCTTGGAATTGTTGTATACCGCCCTGCTCTACATCATTCAGCCACTGGTGTGGCTGCGACTGTTGCTTCGTAGCCGTAAAGCGCCTGCGTACCGTAAACGCTGGGCCGAACGCTATGGCTACTGCCGCAATAAAGTGGCGCCGGACGGTATTCTGCTGCATTCCGTGTCAGTCGGGGAAACGCTGGCCGCCATTCCACTGGTGCGTGCCTTACGCCACCGTTATCCGTCACTGCCCATCACCGTCACCACGATGACGCCAACAGGCTCAGAGCGCGTGATGTCTGCCTTCGGTAAAGACGTGCATCACGTCTACCTGCCGTACGATCTCCCCTGCGCCATGAACCGTTTCCTGAATACCGTTCGCCCTAAACTGGTGATCGTCATGGAAACTGAACTGTGGCCGAATATGATTTCCGCCCTGCATGCCCGTAAAATTCCTTTGGTTATCGCCAACGCGCGTCTGTCGGAACGCTCGGCGAAAGGGTACGGCAAGCTGGGTAAATTTATGCGTCGCCTGCTCAGCAAAATTACGCTGATCGCCGCGCAGAACGAAGAAGATGCCGCGCGCTTTATCGCCCTCGGCCTGAAGCGCAACCAGCTTGCGGTCACGGGTAGCCTGAAGTTCGATATTTCCGTCACCCCTGAACTCGCCGCCCGTGCGGTAACGCTGCGTCGTCAGTGGGCGCCGCGTCGCCAGGTCTGGATTGCCACCAGCACCCATGACGGCGAAGAAGCCATTATTCTTCAGGCTCACCGCCAGCTGCTGGAAAAATTCCCTGATTTACTGCTGATTCTGGTTCCTCGACATCCTGAGCGTTTTAAAGATGCCCGGGAGATGGTGCAAAAAGGCGGTTTCAGCTTCACCCTGCGCAGCAGCGGCGAAATCCCCTCTGGCAGCACGCAGGTGGTGATTGGCGATACGATGGGCGAACTGATGCTGCTGTACGGGATTGCCGATCTTGCATTCGTTGGCGGAAGCCTGGTGGAGCGCGGTGGTCATAACCCGCTGGAGCCGGCAGCCCACGCCATTCCCGTGCTGATGGGTCCACACACGTTTAACTTCAAAGATATCTGCGCGAAATTGCAGCAAGCCGATGGCTTAATCACCGTGACCGATGCGGACTCGGTGGTCAAAGAGGTCTCAACCCTTCTGACTGACGAAGATTACCGCCTGTGGTACGGTCGTCACGCCGTTGAAGTCCTGCATCAGAACCAGGGTGCACTGACCCGTCTGCTGCAACTTCTGCAACCTTACCTGCCGCAGCGGAGCCACTAATGTCAACGCGTCTGTCGGTCGTGATGATCGCCAAAAACGCCGCCGACCTGCTTCCGGATTGCCTGGCCTCTGTTGCCTGGGCTGACGAAATCGTCATTCTCGATTCCGGAAGTACGGACAATACGGCGGACGTTGCCCGTGCAGCCGGGGCAAAAGTCTTTACCGACACCGACTGGCAGGGCTACGGTATTCAGCGTCAGCGTGCGCAGGGTTACGCCACAGGCGATTACGTGTTGATGATCGATACCGATGAGCGCGTCACCCCGGAACTCCGACAGGCCATTCAAACGGTGCTTGCCGCGCCACAGCCCGGCGCGGTCTACAGTATCGCGCGTCGTAACTATTTCCTGGGCCGCTTTATGCGCCACAGCGGCTGGTACCCCGACCGCGTGATGCGCCTCTATGCCCGCGAGCGTTATCAGTACAACGACAACCTGGTCCATGAGTCTCTGGCCTGCGATAACGCTCAGGTCATCCCCCTGACGGGCGATCTGCTTCATCTGACCTGCCGCGATTTCGCCAGCTTCCAGCGGAAACAGCTGAACTATGCCACCGCCTGGGCACAGGAGCGGCATGCGCGCGGCAAGAAGGCCACGCTGACCGGCATCTTCACCCACACGCTGGGCGCGTTTCTGAAAACGCTGCTGCTACGTGGCGGCGTGCTGGACGGCAAACAGGGCTGGTTACTGGCGGTAGTGAATGCCCAGTATACTTTCAACAAATACACCGAGCTGTGGGCGCTGAACCGCGGCTACTCAGAGAAAACGTGAGCCATGAGCACAAAAGCGATTTATCCGGGTACCTTCGATCCGATCACTAACGGTCATCTTGATATCATCACCCGTGCGGCGTGTATGTTCGACAAGGTGATTCTGGCCATTGCCGCCAGCCCGAGCAAAAAGCCGATGTTTGACCTGAACGAACGCGTGCAGCTTGCCACCGATGCGATTTCGCATTTGTCTAATGTTGAGGTCGTCGGATTCAGCGATTTGATGGCAAACTTTGCCCGTGCTCAGCAGGCCAATATCCTGATCCGCGGTCTTCGCGCGGTAGCAGACTTCGAATATGAGATGCAGCTGGCGCACATGAACCGCCATCTGATGCCGGAGCTGGAGAGCGTATTCCTGATGCCCTCCAAAGAGTGGTCCTTCATCTCTTCTTCGCTGGTAAAAGAGGTGGCGCGCCATCGCGGGGACGTTACCCACTTTCTGCCGGTTAACGTCCACCAGGCGTTGATGGAAAAGTTAAAGTAACCCTACTTCTGGCACTGACGACAGTAAAACGTGGCGCGCTGAGCGTGCTTCGTGGCAATAATCGGCGTCCCGCATGCTCTGCACGGTTCCCCCTTACGACCATAAACCTGCAACTCCTGCGCAAAATAGCCCGGCTTCCCGTCGCTTTGCAGAAAATCCTTCAGCGTCGTCCCGCCCTGCTCAATTGAGCGCAGCAGTACCGCTTTAATCACTCTGACCAGCAGCTCGCACTCCTGCGCAGACAGCGAAGAGGCCAGCCGATCGGGATGGATCCCGGCGGCAAACAACGATTCGCTGGCATAGATATTCCCCACGCCCACGACCAGCTTGTTATCCATCAGCCAGGGTTTGATCGGGGTTTTCTTTCTCGCGCACTTCTCTTTGAGATAATCCGCGTTAAACGCCTCTGAGAGCGGCTCAGGTCCAAGATGCGCCAGCACGTTGTGCCCTTCCAGCTCTTTGGTCCACAGCCATGCACCAAAGCGACGCGGGTCGGTGTAACGCAGCACCTTGCCGTTACTCATCACCAGATCAACGTGGTCGTGCTTTTCCGCAGGCAACTCTTCGGTGAGGATGCGCAGGCTTCCCGACATGCCCAGATGGATAATGATCCAGCCGTCAGGCAGCTCCAGCAGCAGGTATTTCGCGCGGCGCTGTACGCTCAGGACGGGTTTATCGCTTAACGCGTGGATCTCATCGGACACCGGCCAGCGCAGACGCCCGTTGCGAACGACAGCATGAAGAATAGTCGCGCCAACCAGATGGGGCTCAATGCCGCGGCGGCTGGTCTCTACCTCAGGTAATTCAGGCATGGTTCCTCCGTTGAGATGCAGAATGCAAAAAACCCCGCAGTTGCGGGGTTTTTCAATACAAGGAGACTAAAATTATTTGATTTTAGCTTCTTTGTACAGTACGTGCTGGCGTACAACTGGATCGAATTTTTTCAGTTCCAGTTTTTCCGGCTTAGTACGTTTGTTCTTCGTGGTGGTGTAGAAGTGACCTGTACCAGCAGAAGAAACCAGCTTGATTTTCTCGCGAATACCTTTAGCCATGATTTATTTCCTCTTTAAGTACTTAGTACTTTTCGCCACGGGCACGCAGTTCGGACAGAACTGTATCGATGCCTTTCTTATCGATTACACGCATACCTTTAGCAGATACGCGCAGGGTGACAAAACGCTTCTCGCTCTCAACCCAGAAACGGTGAGAGTGCAGGTTCGGCAGGAAACGGCGTTTAGTCGCGTTCAGTGCGTGGGAACGGTTGTTACCGGTCACCGGACGCTTGCCAGTAACTTGGCAGACTCGGGACATGTCTATTCTCCAAAAATCAAATTAGCTCGAGCTTCGTATGGGGTATCGGCGCCTCGTCAGGCTTTACAGCCCGGTCATCGCATAGTTCTATTGAACTCTCGATTGCCAGGCCCAAATGCCAAACCCGAGATTCTCAAAGGTGGCGTAGTATACGCTGACTCGGCGGTGTGCTCAAGTCCCGAACAGACAAAGATCCCGATGGATCGCGAGAAAAGGCCTAAATCCAGCCACGTTCGGCAAAAGAAATGTACTCTCCGCGGCCAATTATCAGATGGTCCAGCACACGAATGTCCATGAATTGACAGCATTTGATAATACGTTCGGTAATTGCTTTGTCAGCTCTGCTTGGTTCTGCACAGCCAGAGGGGTGATTATGCGCGAGGATCACGCCGGCTGCATTCACTTTTATCGCTTCCCGCACAATTTCACGCGGATGCACCTCAACGTGGCTCAATGTTCCCGAAAAAAGGCGGGTATGTTTCAGTACCCGGTTTTTGTTGTCGAGAAAGATCACCATAAAGATCTCCCGCTCCAGATCGGAAAGCTGGCTTTGCAGAAATTCGCGGGTCATATCGGGGGTGAGGATCGGGTCTTCTTCCTCCATACGCACGTTGTAAAATCTCCGGGCCAGCTCCGCAATGCCCCGTAATTGGGCATATTTCGCCACGCCAATACCCTCAACGTGCGTAAACGCCTCCAGCTCGGCGGTCAACAATCCATACAGTGAGCCGAAATGCTCTATCAGCTCTTTCGCCAGCGTAAATACCGTTTTCCCCGGCGTGCCTGTGCGTAAAAAGAGCGCCAGCAGCTCGTCGTCCTTTAACAACGTGACGCCATGGCGCAGCATTTTTTCACGCGGTAGCAGCAGTTCAGTCTCTTCCATGCCCGGCCTCCTTCTGTTTGCCATTATGCTGCCACAGGCAAATTCGGGGCTCGACGCTGGCGTTTCGTTCTTGCGTAGCGCCTCGCAAAGTGAATTAAGGACATCATCACCCCGTTTTAGGGATTGTGATAAAATGCCCGCTCTCTGGTGAAACCCAACAGGAAAGAATCATGATGAGCCTGGCCGGTAAAAAAATCGTTCTTGGCGTCAGCGGCGGTATTGCTGCCTATAAAACGCCAGACCTGGTGCGCCGTTTGCGCGAGCGCGGGGCCGACGTACGGGTCGCGATCACCGAAGGCGGCAAAGCCTTTATCACCCCGCTGAGCCTGCAAGCCGTCTCGGGATACCCGGTATCCGACAGCCTTCTCGACCCGGCAGCCGAAGCCGCAATGGGCCATATTGAGCTGGGGAAATGGGCCGATCTGGTTATCCTTGCCCCCGCCACGGCAGATGTAATTGCCCGCGTGGCGGCCGGGATGGCGAACGATCTGGTAACGACCATTTGCCTCGCCACGCCTGCGCCCGTCGCGGTTGTACCCGCAATGAACCAGCAGATGTATCGCAACGCCGCTACCCAGCATAATCTGGATACGCTGGCCTCGCGCGGCCTGCTAATTTGGGGACCGGAGAGCGGCAGCCAGGCCTGTGGCGACGTGGGGCCAGGGCGTATGCTCGACCCATTGACGATTGTTGATATGGCCGCCGCCCATTTCTCGCCTGTCAACGATCTGCAACATCTCAACATCATGATTACCGCGGGCCCCACGCGCGAGCCGCTGGATCCGGTGCGATACATCACCAACCACAGCTCCGGCAAAATGGGCTTTGCAATTGCTGCCGCGGCAGCCAAACGCGGCGCGAACGTGACGCTGGTGAGCGGCCCGGTGTCGCTTACCACCCCTGCGTTTGTGCGGCGTATTGATGTAACTACCGCGCTGGAAATGGAAGCCGCCGTACAGGCGCATGCTCAACAACAGCATATTTTTATCGGCTGTGCGGCCGTTGCTGATTACCGCGCCGAAACCATTGCCGACGCCAAAATTAAAAAGCAAGGTGATGAATTAACAATAAAAATGGTGAAGAACCCGGATATCGTTGCCGGTGTCGCCGCATTGAAAACTCATCGTCCTTACGTTGTTGGGTTTGCCGCAGAAACGAATAATGTGGAAGAATATGCCCGGCAAAAACGTACCCGCAAAAACCTCGATTTGATTTGCGCGAACGACGTATCGCTGTCCACGCAAGGATTTAACAGCGACAGCAACGCATTGCACCTTTTCTGGCAGGATGGAGATAAAGTCTTACCGCTTGAGCGCAAAGAACTCCTGGGCCAACAATTACTGGACGAGATCGTTACCCGTTATGATGAAAAAAATCGACGTTAAGATTCTGGACCCGCGCGTTGGCGAGCAATTTCCGCTGCCAACGTATGCCACCTCCGGCTCTGCCGGTCTTGACCTGCGCGCCTGTCTCGATGACGCCGTAGAACTGGCGCCGGGTGCAACGACCCTGATCCCGACCGGGCTGGCGATTCACATTGCTGACCCGTCACTGGCAGCGGTGATCCTGCCGCGCTCTGGCCTGGGCCATAAGCATGGCGTCGTGCTGGGTAACCTGGTCGGCCTGATCGACTCTGACTATCAGGGTCAGCTGATGGTATCCGTCTGGAACCGTGGCCAGGACAGCTTCACCATTGAACCGGGCGAGCGTATTGCGCAGATGGTGTTTGTACCGGTGGTGCAGGCAGAATTTAACTTGGTGGCAGACTTCGACGTTACCGACCGTGGCGAAGGCGGCTTCGGCCATTCCGGGCGCAAATAACCGCCCGACAAACACGCATCTCACAGCGCCATAATGCAATAACAAACCGCAAACGTCAGTTTGCGGGTCGCTGTGTGGTTGCCAGCCTGACAAGTGCTTATTTTCAGGGGTATTTTGTAACATGGCAGAAAAACAAACCGCGAAAAGGAATCGTCGCGAAGAAATACTTCAATCTCTGGCTCTGATGCTTGAATCCAGCGACGGCAGTCAACGCATCACCACCGCCAAGCTGGCGGCCTCTGTGGGCGTGTCAGAGGCGGCGCTGTATCGTCATTTCCCGAGCAAAACCCGGATGTTCGACAGCCTGATCGAGTTTATCGAAGATAGCCTGATAACGCGCATCAACCTGATTCTGAAGGATGAAAAAGACACCAGCACGCGTCTGCGTCTGATTGTGCTGCTGATTCTGGGCTTTGGTGAACGTAACCCGGGTCTGACCCGTATTCTTACCGGCCACGCGCTGATGTTTGAACAGGATCGTCTGCAAGGCCGTATAAACCAGCTTTTTGAGCGTATCGAAGCCCAGCTTCGTCAGGTTCTGCGCGAGAAGAAAATGCGGGAAGGTGAGGGATATAATACGGATGAGACGCTGCTGGCAAGCCAGATCCTGGCATTTTGCGAAGGGATGCTCTCCCGGTTTGTGCGCAGCGAGTTTAAATATCGACCAACGGACGATTTTGACGCCCGCTGGCCGTTAGTGGCAGCACAATTACAGTAACGCCATCGCCGGATGGCGGCTTCGCCTTATCCGGCCTACGAACAGGTAGGCCCGGTAAGCGTAGCGCCACCGGGCAACGCAATTAAACCCCGAACTCTTCGCGATACGCTTTTACCGCCGCCAGGTGATCCGCCATCTCAGGCTTCTCTTCCAGATATGCAATCAGGTCTGTCAGCGTGATGATAGAGATCACTTTGCAGCCATAATCGCGTTCCACTTCCTGAATAGCAGAGATGTCGCCACGCCCGCGTTCCTGACGATCGAGCGAAATCAGCACACCCGCAAGCGTTGCACCGTTAGCCTGGATAATTTCCATCGATTCACGGATCGCGGTACCTGCGGTGATCACGTCATCCACCAGCATCACGCGGCCCTGCAACGCACTGCCTACCAGATTGCCGCCTTCACCGTGGGTTTTGGCCTCTTTACGGTTAAAGCAGTACGGTACGTCGCGGTCATGGTGCTCCGCCAGCGCCACCGCCGTGGTGGTTGCAATTGGAATGCCTTTGTACGCGGGGCCAAACAGCAGATCGAAATCAATCCCGGAATCTACCAGCGCTTCGGCATAGAAGCGGCCTAACAGTGCCAGGTCGCGCCCGGTATTAAACAGCCCGGCGTTGAAGAAATACGGGCTTTTACGCCCGGATTTCAGCGTGAACTCGCCAAACTTAAGTACCTGCTTGTTAAGCGCAAACTCAATAAACTGGCGCTGATACGATTTCATGGATTTGCTCCTTTGTCTTTTCAGTCTTACAGGCAAAAAAAAGGCGACTCATTGGTCGCCTTAAAATCAATTTTCTAACGCCGCTTTCTGCGTCGCTACAATAGATTCAATACCCCCTCGGGCCAACGCCAGCAAGGTGAGTAGTTCTTCGTGAGTGAATGGCTCGCCTTCTGCCGTGCCCTGCACTTCAATGATGCGACCATCTTCGGTCATCACCACGTTCATGTCGGTTTCTGCGGCAGAATCTTCAACGTATTCCAGATCGCAAAGCGCTTCGCCGTTAACAATACCAACGGAGACAGCAGCAACCATCCCTTTCATTGGGTTGGTTTTCAGCTTACCGGCGGAAACCAGCTTGTTCAGCGCATCTGCCAGCGCCACACAGGCACCGGTAATGGAGGCCGTACGCGTGCCGCCATCGGCCTGGATCACGTCGCAGTCCAGCGTGATGGTGAACTCACCCAGCGTTTTTAAGTCAACCGCGGCGCGGAGCGCACGTGCGATCAGGCGCTGGATCTCCATAGTACGGCCGCCCTGCTTACCTTTTGCCGCTTCACGGGCATTACGGGTATGGGTTGCGCGCGGCAACATACCGTATTCCGCGGTGATCCACCCCTGCCCCTGACCTTTCAGGAAGCGAGGCACGCCCTCTTCGATGGACGCGGTGCAAAGCACTTTGGTGTCACCAAACTCAACCAGCACGGAGCCTTCAGCGTGTTTTGTATAGTTACGGGTCAGGGTGACGGGACGCACCTGGTTGGTGCTACGACCTGCTGGACGCATGATGGATTCTCCGGCTTGAAACGAATGTGGCTGCGCATTATACGGATAAAGGACGCTTATTCCTATCCTGAGAAGCCCCTGAAAGCTATAATCCCCCCATCTCTCCTTTAAAAACGGGAATGTCTATGATCCGCAGTATGACCGCCTACGCCCGGCGTGAAATCAAGGGTAGCTGGGGTAGCGCTACCTGGGAAATGCGCTCGGTAAACCAGCGCTATCTGGAAACATATTTCCGTATGCCGGAACAGTTCCGCAGCCTGGAGCCTGTGGTGCGTGAGCGTATCCGTACGCGTCTGACCCGCGGGAAAGTGGAATGTAACCTGCGTTTTGAGCCCGATGCCAGTGCACAGGGCGAACTGATCCTGAACGAAAAGCTGGCAAAACAGCTGGTTAATGCGGCGAACTGGGTCAAAATGCAAAGCGATGAAGGCGAGATCAACCCGGTTGATATTCTGCGCTGGCCTGGCGTGATGGCCGCCGGAGAGCAGGATCTGGACGCGATTACCGCTGAAATCCTGGCTGCACTCGACGGCACGCTGGATGACTTTATCGTTGCCCGCGAAACCGAAGGCCAGGCGCTGAAAGCGATGATTGAGCAACGCCTTGAAGGCGTGAGCGCCGAAGTGGCTAAAGTGCGCGCTCATATGCCAGAAGTGCTGCAATGGCAGCGTGAGCGTCTTGTCGCCAAACTGGAAGAGGCGGAAGTCCAGCTGGAAAACAACCGTCTGGAACAAGAGCTGGTGCTGATGGCGCAGCGTGTAGACGTGGCTGAAGAGCTGGATCGTCTGGAAGCGCACGTTAAAGAGACCTACAACATCCTGAAGAAGAAAGAAGCGGTAGGCCGCCGTCTCGACTTTATGATGCAGGAGTTCAACCGCGAGTCGAACACGCTGGCGTCTAAGTCTATCAATGCAGAGGTGACCAATTCAGCAATTGAACTGAAGGTCCTGATTGAGCAGATGCGCGAGCAGATCCAGAATATCGAGTAATACCTTTCAGGGTGGTGTCTGGCACATCACCCATTACTTTTTCTAATCCTTATTTATCCTTACTTTCTTTGCCTCCCGCCTTATCACAAGCCCGCTTGGCATGCGTTGATAAATTCCTTTAGGGCAAATCCCCTCGCCTTAGAAAATCTCAATCGTGATCTTGCGCACAAATCGCTAACCTCCTCCACTTCATTCCGGAGGGTTTATGCTGCTTCACATTCTCTATCTTATTGGCATTACCGCTGAAGCCATGACCGGCGCGCTTGCCGCCGGACGTCGCCGAATGGACACCTTCGGCGTGATCATTATTGCCACGGCCACTGCGCTCGGCGGCGGGTCCGTGCGCGATATCCTGCTTGGCCATTATCCGCTCGGCTGGGTAAAAAACCCTGAATACGTCATTATCGTGGCAACGGCAGCCGTGTTAACCACGATTGTAGCCCCGGTGATGCCTCATCTGCGCCGCTTGTTCCTGGTGCTGGATGCGCTTGGGCTGATTGTTTTTTCCATCATTGGCGCACAAATTGCTCTCGATATGGGTGAAGGCCCGGTTATTGCCACCATTGCGGCGGTGATCACGGGCGTGTTTGGCGGGGTGCTGCGCGATATGTTCTGCAAACGTATCCCGCTGGTTTTCCAGAAGGAACTGTACGCCGGCATCTCCTTTGCCGCGGCAGTGCTTTATGTCGCCTTGCAGCACTATGTCACCAACCACGATGTGGTGGTTATCTCCACGCTGCTGTTTGGTTTCACGGCGCGTATGCTGGCATTGCGTCTGAAGCTTGGCCTGCCGGTTTTTCATTACAAGCACAACGCGCATTAAGGTCAGAACCCGTTAATGTGCTGCTCAGCCAGCCACCTTGCCAGCCTATCAACGGGAGGCGCATGCAGCCAGTTAACGACCTGCTGCGCCTTCTCTTCACCTGTTCCCGGCAAAGCCTGCCAGTCAGCGGCGCTCCGCTGATTCAGCGCCTGCCACGACGCCGCCCCAACCGCATTCAGCGTGGCTTTTGTCAGCGGGATCCCCATCGCTGTGACCCAGCGAATAAAAGGTTGTTTGCGCACAATATTAAAACGATGCCAGAGCGATAACCCGCGCCCGGCGGAAAAGCCAGGCGTGGACTGTAGCTGCGCCTGCGTCAGTGTTAACCACGAAAAAATATGCTCGAAACGATGCGTCTGATGAAGCGTTCGCCAGCCCGCCTCGCCTAACCCCTCGATCCCTAGCCCTTGTTTTGAGCTAAGCCACGTCAACCGGGCAAAGAACTGTTCCATACACGCTGGTGAGGCATAAAAACAGGTCAGCGAGTGGTACTGCAGGGCCGGAGGTTCTGGTTTTTCCCTGTTCGCTCCCCGCCAGACAACTCGATCGAATCGGGGGATCCCCTGCCCGGCGAGGCTTATCAGAACCTGATCGCCGGGAACAATATCCAGCCGCTGCCAGCGTGTGACCGACCCCAGGCTCACCCGCCGCACCTGTTTATCATCAAGCTTTACTGGATCCAGTTCGGCTACAACGGACACCTTGCCCGTTCGCCCGACGCCAAACTGTATCCCTCGCACTTCAGCAACCTGAGCGACAGGCGTATATTTCCATGCGACAACCCAACGGCCTTCACCGGGTAACCAACCGTCGCCCGCGGGTTCATCCGCTGAACGCACCACAATGCCGTCCGTGGCAAAGGGCAATGCTGTTGTATGCCACGCTGAACGCTGCGCTTCGACCGCATTCACAGACGCGGCGGGCAGCGTATAACGCGCCGTCAGGGTGAACCCGGCTTTTGACAACGCATCCAGAGATACCTGCATCTCTTTAGGTCCATCCGGCCAGGCCCAGATAAACACGCCGAGCTGCCTGAGAAGTGCGCTATCGTTATGACGCATCATGGCGCCCGCCACTTTTGCCCGCATGTTCATCCCCCCCATCTGACGCTGGATGTGGTTTTCATGAATCCAGAACAGTTCACCCTGTAAGACGCTATTTGCCAGGGGGCCGGACAGGTTTTGCGGAACAGAGGGGATTGATCGAACCTGCGCCGTCCAGTCTTCACCTTTCACACCGTTGCCACGGCTAATGGCCCGGACAAGCTTCCCGCCCTGGTACACCAGCGTCACAGCCACGCCATCCACTTTGGGCTGCATCCAGAGATGTTGCCGGGCTCGCATCCACTGGCTGAGCTCAGCTTTACTGGCAACCTTATGCACGCCCGTATGCGCAACCGGGTGTGTCACACTACCTGTCAGAGGTGGCGGTCTCTCTTCGGAAGAGACATGACCAAAGCAGCGCTGCCACTGGTTCAACCGCGCGTTAAGCTGATCGTACACCCCGTCATCAACGTCACTGACTCCCTGCTTCCAGTAAGCATCGTCCCAGCGTTTGATCTGCGCGCTCAGCGCTACAATTTCCTTTTCTGCTTTTGCCTGCGACCATACCGGGCATACCGCTAACCCGGTGCTACACCACAACAGCGCAAACCCGCTTATCCATCGCCACATTATTACCCCTCCTTTGCGTTGGAGGAGGTATAACCCGGTATTGAAAACGACGCGAATGACAACGTTACGCTTTACGAGGCGTTATCCAGCATTTCTTTTTGTTGCTGCAAACCGCAGACAAAACCTGAAAACGGCACGCAAAATTTAATCATCCACGGGAAAAAGTGTGACAAAGGCTACGTCACACAGCGGCGACGTGTATAATAAGCCCGTATGTAGGACTTCTTCGTTAACACATACAAAAGACTCTCATGGCTCAAGGCACGCTTTATATTGTTTCTGCCCCTAGTGGCGCGGGTAAATCCAGCCTTATTCAGGCACTGTTAAAAACCCAACCGTTGTACGATACGCAGGTTTCTGTTTCTCACACCACGCGAGCACCGCGTCCGGGTGAGGTGCACGGTGAACACTATTTCTTTGTGAATCACGACGAATTCAGAGCGATGATTGGCAGAGACGCGTTTCTTGAACACGCAGAAGTATTCGGTAACTACTACGGTACTTCGCGTGAAACCATTGAGCAGGTTCTGGCGACCGGCGTGAACGTGTTCCTGGATATCGACTGGCAGGGCGCGCAGCAAATTCGTAAGAAAATGCCTGATTCGCGCAGTATTTTTATTCTACCGCCATCGAAAGATGAACTGGATCGTCGCCTGCGTGGTCGCGGCCAGGATAGCGAAGAAGTTATCGCGAAGCGTATGGCACAGGCTGTTGCAGAAATGAGCCATTACGCGGAATATGATTACCTTATTGTGAATGATGATTTTGATGCCGCGCTGAGCGATCTCAAAACTATCCTTCGCGCAGAACGTCTGCGTATGAGCCGCCAGAAGCAGCGACATGACGCATTAATCACCAAACTGTTGGCAGACTGAACCCACTTTCAGTATCATGCCCAGTCATTTCTTCACCTGTGGAGCATTTTAAGTATGGCACGCGTAACTGTTCAGGACGCTGTAGAGAAAATTGGTAACCGTTTTGACCTGGTACTGGTCGCCGCGCGTCGCGCTCGTCAGATGCAGGTAGGCGGTAAAGATCCGCTGGTACCGGAAGAAAACGATAAAACCACCGTTATTGCACTTCGCGAAATCGAAGAAGGTCTGATCAACAACCAGATCCTCGACGTGCGTGAGCGCCAGGAGCAGCAAGAGCAGGAAGCCGCAGAACTGCAGGCCGTAACCGCCATTGCTGAAGGTCGTCGTTAATTAAACCTGCGGGTCGCCCTTGTATCTGTTTGAAAGCCTGAATCAACTGATTCAAACCTACCTGCCTGAAGACCAGATTAAGCGTCTTCAGCAGGCGTATCTCGTTGCACGTGACGCTCACGAGGGCCAGACACGTTCAAGCGGTGAACCCTATATCACGCACCCGGTAGCGGTGGCCTGTATTCTGGCCGAGATGAAACTCGACTACGAAACGCTCATGGCCGCCCTGCTGCATGACGTGATTGAAGATACCCCTGCCACCTACCAGGACATGGAACAGCTGTTTGGCAAAAGCGTTGCCGAGCTGGTGGAAGGGGTCTCTAAGCTTGATAAGCTGAAATTCCGCGATAAGAAAGAGGCGCAGGCCGAAAACTTTCGCAAGATGATCATGGCGATGGTGCAGGATATCCGCGTCATTCTCATCAAACTTGCTGACCGCACCCACAATATGCGCACGCTGGGCTCACTTCGCCCGGATAAACGTCGCCGCATCGCCCGTGAAACCCTCGAAATCTACAGTCCGCTGGCGCACCGTTTAGGTATTCATCACATTAAAACCGAGCTGGAAGAGCTGGGTTTTGAAGCGTTATACCCGAACCGCTATCGCGTGATTAAAGAGGTGGTGAAAGCCGCTCGCGGTAACCGTAAAGAGATGATTCAAAAGATCCTCTCTGAAATCGAAGGGCGCTTGCAGGAAGCCGGTATTCCGTGCCGCGTCAGCGGTCGCGAAAAGCATTTGTACTCTATCTACTGCAAAATGGTGCTCAAAGAGCAGCGTTTCCACTCGATCATGGATATCTACGCGTTCCGCGTCATCGTCCACGACTCTGACACCTGCTACCGCGTGCTGGGGCAGATGCATAGCCTGTACAAGCCACGTCCGGGGCGCGTCAAAGATTACATCGCCATTCCAAAAGCGAACGGATACCAGTCTTTGCATACCTCGATGATTGGCCCGCACGGCGTTCCGGTTGAGGTGCAAATTCGTACCGAAGACATGGATCAGATGGCGGAAATGGGTGTCGCGGCGCACTGGGCTTATAAAGAGCACGGCGGCGAAAGCAGCACCACCGCGCAAATCCGCGCCCAGCGCTGGATGCAGAGCCTGCTGGAGCTGCAACAGAGTGCAGGTAGCTCGTTTGAATTTATCGAGAGCGTTAAATCCGATCTCTTCCCGGATGAGATTTACGTTTTCACGCCGGAAGGGCGCATTGTCGAACTGCCTGCGGGCGCGACGCCGGTCGACTTCGCTTACGCCGTGCATACCGATATCGGCCATGCCTGCGTGGGTGCCCGCGTCGACAGGCAGCCTTATCCGCTGTCGCAGCCGCTCTTCAGCGGGCAGACTGTCGAAATTATTACCGCGCCGGGCGCACGTCCTAACGCCGCCTGGCTGAACTTTGTCGTGAGCTCAAAAGCGCGCGCAAAAATCCGCCAGCTGCTGAAAAATCTCAAGCGCGACGACTCCGTTAGCCTGGGGCGTCGTCTGCTCAATCACGCGCTGGGTGGCAGCCGCAAACTGGCAGAGATCCCACCAGAAAACATTCAGCATGAGCTGGAGCGTATGAAGCTCGCCTCGCTGGATGACCTGCTGGCAGAGATTGGCCTCGGAAACGCCATGAGCGTGGTCGTGGCGAAGAACCTGCAACAGGGCGAAACGACAGCCGTTCCTGCTAACGCGCAAAATCATGGTCACCTGCCAATCAAAGGCGCTGACGGGGTGCTCATCACCTTCGCCAAATGCTGCCGCCCTATCCCGGGCGACCCGATTATTGCGCACGTCAGCCCGGGTAAAGGGCTGGTGATCCACCACGAATCCTGCCGTAACATCCGTGGCTATCAGAAAGAGCCTGAGAAGTTCATGGCGGTCGAATGGGATAAAGAGACAGCGCAGGAATTTATCACTGAAATCAAGGTGGATATGTTTAACCACCAGGGTGCACTGGCGAACCTGACGGCAGCGATCAACACGGCCTCGTCAAACATTCAGAGCCTGAATACTGAAGAAAAAGATGGCCGCGTTTACAGCGCCTTTATTCGCCTGACCGCCCGTGACCGCGTACATCTGGCCAATATTATGCGCAAGATCCGCGTGATGCCGGATGTCATTAAAGTCACCCGTAACCGAAACTAGCATTATGAATTCAACACGTTACGAGCGAATCTGCGAAATGCTCGCCAGGCGTCAGCCTGATCTGACGGTCTGCATGGAGCAGGTCCATAAACCTCATAACGTCTCTGCTATCGTTCGCACCGCAGATGCCGTCGGCGTGCATGAAGTCCACGCCGTCTGGCCAGGCGCACGTATGCGTACCATGGCCTCCACCGCCGCAGGCAGCAATAGCTGGGTATCCGTGAAAACTCACCAGACTATTGGTGAAGCGGTCTCGCACCTGAAAGGGCGTGGCATGCAGGTTCTGGCAACCAACCTCTCTGCTAAAGCCGTGGATTTCCGTGAGATCGACTACACCCGCCCGACCTGCATTTTAATGGGCCAGGAGAAAACGGGGATCACGCAGGAAGCACTGGATTTGGCTGACCGGGACATCATCATTCCGATGATCGGCATGGTCCAGTCACTCAACGTGTCGGTCGCCTCAGCGCTGATCCTGTATGAAGCGCAGCGCCAGCGTCAGAATGCCGGAATGTACGAGCGCAGCAACAGCATGCTGCCGGAAGAGGAGCAGCAGCGCCTGCTGTTTGAAGGTGGCTATCCGGTGCTGGCTCGCGTTGCGAAGCAGAAGAAATTGCCTTACCCCCACGTCAACGCGCAGGGCGAAATTGAAGCCGATGCCGAGTGGTGGTCCACCATGCAGTACGCAGGGTAAATCATGAAAGGCCGCCTGCTGGACGCCATACCGCTCAACAGCCTGACGGGCGTGGGCGCGGCACAAAGCAGTAAACTGGCGAAGATTGGCCTGCACACCGTGCAGGATCTCCTGCTCCACCTCCCCCTGCGTTACGAAGACCGTACTCAGCTTTATAAAATTGGCGATCTGCTGCCCGCTATTTACGCCACCGTTGAAGGGGAAGTGCTGAACTGCAACATCACCTTTGGCGGACGCAGGATGATGACCTGCCAGATCAGCGACGGCACCGGCATTCTCACCATGCGCTTTTTCAACTTCAATGCGGCGATGAAAAACAGCCTTGCCACCGGACGACGCGTACTTGCGTACGGTGAAGCCAAACGGGGCAAATACGGCGCGGAGATGATCCACCCGGAATACCGCGTGCAGGGCGATCTCAGCTCACCTGAGCTACAGGAGACGCTCACGCCGGTCTATCCAACCACCGAAGGCATTAAGCAGGCCACGCTGCGCAAGCTCACCGACCAGGCGCTGGAGCTGCTCGATACCTGCGCCATTAACGAGCTGCTGCCGCCGGAGCTGGCGCAGGGCATGATGAGCCTGCCGGAGGCGTTGCGCACCCTGCACCGTCCACCCCCAACGCTTCAGCTTGTTGATTTAGAAAGCGGTAAACATCCCGCCCAACGGCGTCTTATCCTTGAGGAATTACTGGCTCACAACCTGAGCATGCTGGCTCTGCGCGCAGGTGCGCAGCGTTTCCACGCGCAGCCATTAAGCCCGCATGATGAGCTCAAAGATAAGCTGCTGGCCACACTGCCGTTTAAACCCACCGGCGCACAGGCGCGGGTTACCGCCGAGATTGAACGCGATATGGCGCTGAATGTGCCGATGATGCGCCTGGTGCAGGGCGACGTGGGTTCCGGGAAAACGCTGGTTGCCGCATTGGCCGCTTTACGCGCTATCGCCCACGGCAAGCAGGTGGCGCTGATGGCACCGACAGAACTGCTGGCCGAGCAGCACGCCAACAATTTCCGTAACTGGTTCGCCCCACTGGGGATCGAAGTGGGCTGGCTGGCCGGGAAGCAGAAGGGCAAAGCACGTCTTGCGCAGCAGGAAGCCATTGCCAGCGGGCAGGTGCAGATGATTGTCGGTACGCACGCCATTTTCCAGGAACAGGTGCAGTTTAACGGCCTGGCGCTGGTCATTATCGACGAACAGCACCGCTTTGGTGTTCATCAGCGTCTGGCGCTGTGGGAGAAAGGTCTGCAACAGGGCTTCCACCCGCATCAGCTGATCATGACCGCCACGCCGATTCCGCGCACCCTGGCGATGACGGCCTATGCCGATCTGGATACCTCCACCATCGACGAGTTGCCGCCGGGCCGAACGCCGGTGACCACGGTTGCCATACCGGACACGCGGCGCAGCGACATCATTGACCGCGTGCGCAACGCCTGTACGCAGGAAGGGCGTCAGGCGTACTGGGTCTGCACCCTGATTGAAGAGTCTGAGCTGCTGGAAGCGCAGGCTGCCGAAGCCACATGGGAAGAGTTAAAGCTCGCCCTGCCAGAGCTGAACGTCGGTCTGGTTCACGGGCGCATGAAGCCTGCCGAGAAGCAGACGGTGATGCAGTCGTTCAAACAGGGCGAGCTGCACTTACTCGTTGCGACCACGGTTATCGAAGTGGGCGTGGATGTGCCGAACTCCAGCCTGATGATTATTGAGAACCCGGAGCGTCTGGGCCTGGCGCAGCTCCACCAGCTACGAGGCCGCGTGGGCCGTGGCGCGATCGCCTCTCACTGCGTGCTGCTCTACAAAGCCCCGCTGTCGAAAACCGCGCAGATGCGTTTGCAGGTATTACGCGACAGCAATGACGGCTTCGTCATTGCGCAAAAAGATCTGGAGATCCGCGGCCCGGGCGAACTGCTGGGCACGCGTCAGACGGGTAACGCCGAATTTAAAGTGGCGGATTTGCTGCGCGATCAGGCCATGATCCCCGAAGTACAACGCCTTGCGCGTCATATTCATGAACGCTACCCCGAACAGGCGGCAGCGTTAATTGAACGCTGGATGCCGGAAACCGAGCGGTATTCCAACGCCTGACGGTCAGCCAAACATCGGCAGCATCAGGTAGAGCTTAATGACCAGCGCGTTGACGATATCAATGAAGAATGCGCCCACCATCGGCACCACCAGAAACGCCATGTGCGACGGGCCGAACCGTTCGGTGATCGCCTGCATATTCGCGATGGCCGTTGGTGTCGCTCCCAGACCAAATCCACAGTGACCCGCAGCCAGTACCGCCGCATCATAGTTTTTGCCCATCATGCGCCAGGTAACAAAGATGGCATACAGCGCCATAAACACGGCCTGTACCGCCAGGATCGCCACCATCGGCAGCGCCAGCGAGGCCAGCTCCCACAGCTTGAGGCTCATCAGCGCCATCGCCAGGAACAGCGACAGGCTGACGTTCCCCAGCACGGACACCGCGCGTTCGAAGACGCGGTAGAAGCCCATCTGCGCCAGACCGTTGCTCAGGATCACCCCGATAAACAGCACGCAGACAAAGGTTGGCAGTTCGAAAGCCGTTCCCACCAGCCATTGCGCAACGATTTTGCCCACGGTGAGGCAGATGGCAATCATGGCGATGGTTTCAATCATCACCAACGAGGTGATGCTGCGACCAACGTCCGGTTTTTCGAACGCGGTCGGCACCATTTCATCGTCTGGTCTGCCTTCCGGCGTAGTGGAATGTTTCACCAGATAGCGCGCCACCGGGCCGCCAATCAGCCCGCCAAGCACCAGGCCAAAGGTCGCGCAGGCCATTGCCACTTCCGTTGCGTTTTCAAAGCCATAGCGTTCGATGAACAGCTTGCTCCACGCCGCGCCCGTTCCGTGGCCACCTGACAGGGTAATCGACCCCGCCAGCAGACCCATCAGCGGATCCAGCCCCAGCAGCGACGCCATACCGATGCCGATGGCGTTTTGCATCAGCAGCAGGCCCACCACGACAATCAAAAACACGCCCAGCACCTTGCCGCCTGAACGCAGGCTTGCGAGGTTAGCGTTCAGGCCGATAGTGGCAAAGAAGGCCAGCATCAACGGATCTTTCAGGGACATATCAAAATCAATTTCCCAGCCCATGCTTTTTTTCAGTACCAGCAGGGCCAGCGCCACCAGCAATCCACCGGCTACAGGTTCAGGAATGGTGTACTTTTTCAGAAAGGAAACACTGTGTACCAGCTTGCGACCAAGCAGAAGAACCAGCGTTGCGGCAACAAGGGTCGACAACGTATCGAGATGAATCATAAAAGGCTCCTGTTATGCGCGTGTTCCATACACACGCGGCGTTATCCTGGGCCGGGTGATGCTCGTCATGAGCCGCCGGCGCGAAAAGTGTAATTTTTTTTTCCTGTTCGTTGTAGAAAACCTGCTCACACCGGCAGATTTTCTCTCTTTTTTTTGCTGGCAATCGTTTGCTTTTACCAGGTGGTCAGCTAAAATGCCCGCTTTTCCACCGTGGGATTGCCGCCGATGTCTGTTAACACTCTGGAGTCTGCTGATGCGCAACCGATTGCGCAGAAGCAAAACAGTGAACTGATTTACCGCCTTGAAGATCGTCCCCCGCTACCTCAAACCCTGTTTGCCGCCTGCCAGCATCTGCTGGCGATGTTCGTTGCGGTCATCACGCCGGCTCTGCTGATTTGTCAGGCGCTGGGGTTACCGGCGCAGGATACGCAACACATCATCAGTATGTCTCTGTTCGCTTCCGGTGTAGCCTCCATCATTCAAATTAAAGCCTGGGGTCCGGTGGGTTCGGGGTTGCTGTCGATTCAGGGCACCAGCTTTAACTTTGTGGCGCCGCTGATCATGGGCGGTACGGCACTGAAAACCGGCGGCGCAGATGTCCCGACGATGATGGCGGCGCTTTTCGGCACCCTGATGCTGGCAAGCTGCACAGAGATGATCATCTCCCGCGTTCTGCACCTTGCGCGCCGGGTGATCACCCCGCTGGTCTCCGGCGTGGTGGTGATGATTATCGGCCTGTCGCTGATTCAGGTGGGTCTGACCTCCATCGGGGGCGGCTACGCGGCAATGAGCGACCATACCTTCGGCGCGCCGAAAAACCTGCTGCTGGCAGGCGTGGTGCTGGCGATCATTATTCTGCTTAACCGCCAGCGTAACCCGTACCTGCGCGTGGCTTCGCTGGTGATCGCCATGGCGGCCGGTTACCTGCTGGCGTGGGCGCTGGGCATGCTGCCGGAAAACACCACCCCAACCAACAGCGCGTTGATTACCGTGCCAACGCCGCTCTACTACGGCCTGGGCATTGACTGGAGTCTTCTCCTGCCGCTGATGCTGGTCTTTATGATCACCTCGCTGGAAACCATTGGCGATATCACTGCCACCTCCGACGTGTCCGAGCAGCCGGTCTCCGGCCCGCTGTACATGAAACGTCTGAAAGGCGGCGTGCTGGCGAACGGACTGAACTCGTTTGTCTCGGCGGTGTTCAACACATTCCCGAACTCCTGCTTCGGCCAGAACAATGGCGTGATCCAGTTGACCGGTGTGGCCAGCCGCTACGTGGGCTTCGTGGTGGCGCTGATGCTGGTGGTCCTCGGCCTGTTCCCGGCGGTGAGCGGGTTTGTGCAGCACATTCCCGAGCCGGTCCTGGGCGGCGCGACGCTGGTCATGTTCGGTACCATCGCGGCCTCCGGCGTGCGTATCGTCTCCCGCGAGCCGCTGAACCGCCGCGCAATCATGATTATTGCGCTGTCTCTCGCCGTAGGACTTGGCGTCTCCCAGCAGCCGTTGATTTTGCAGTTTGCCCCGGACTGGGTGAAAAACCTGCTCTCTTCCGGCATCGCCGCGGGCGGTATTACCGCTATCGTGCTGAATCTCATTTTCCCGCCTGAAAAGAACTGATCCCCACACGGCAGGCTGTCAATGCCTGCCGTGACATCTCTTTACACCATTCCCGCCTTGAGCATTGCGCATAAATCGTGCATAACACCCTTATGTGCGTTTCGCGGGAAGGAAGACCATGAAATTTATTGGAAAGCTGCTTATCTATCTTCTGGTAGCCCTGCTCATTGTAGTGCTCGCCTTTTATTTTCTGCTCCAGACCCGCTGGGGCGCATCGCAGGTCAGTAGCTGGATCACGGTGAATACCGATTACGAGCTCAACTTTGACCTGATGGATCACCGCTTTTCATCCCCTTCTCACATTCTTCTGGAAAACGTTACCTTCGGACGAGATGGCAAACCGGCCACGCTGGTCGCTAAAAAAGTGGATATTGGCTTAAGCAGCCGCCAGATCACCGACCCGCTGCATATGGACGCCATCACCCTGTTCGATGGCACGCTGAATTTATCTCCACAGACGGCGCCGCTGCCGTTCCAGGCCGATCGTCTGCAACTGAATAACATGGCCTTTAACAGCCCGAATACGGAGTGGGATCTCAGTGCGCAAAAGGTGACCGGTGGCGTCAGCCCGTGGCAGCCCGAGGCGGGGAACGTACTGGGGAAAAATGCGCAAATCCAGATGAGCGCCGGGTCGCTCACGCTCAACGGCATACCGGCCAACAACGTGCTGATTCAGGGACAACTCAACGGCAAAGAGGTGGTGCTCAATACCATCGGTGCCGATATGGCGCGCGGCTCGCTTACGGGGTCGGCTCAGCGTAATGCCGACGGTGGCTGGGTTATCGACACCCTGCGTCTGAATGAGATCCGCCTGCAAAGCGACAAATCGCTGCTGGATTTCTTCGCTCCTCTCTCCACCCTGCCTTCGTTACAGATTGGGCGGCTGGAAGTGACCGATGCCCGTCTACAGGGGCCAGACTGGGCGGTAACCGACCTCGATCTCAGCCTGGGTAACCTCACCCTGAGTAAAGGGGACTGGCAAAGCCAGGAGGGACGGTTATCCATGAACGCCAGCGAATTTATCTACGGCTCGCTGCATCTTTTTGACCCTATCCTGAACGCGGAATTCTCCCCGCAGGGCATTGCGCTGCGTCAGTTCACTTCCCGCTGGGAAGGGGGCATGGTGCGCACCTCCGGCAACTGGCTGCGCGACGGGAACGCGCTGGTGCTGGACGACGTTGCCATTGCCGGGCTGGAATATACGCTTCCGGTAAACTGGAAAACGCTGTGGATGGATCCGCTTCCGGCATGGCTGAACAGCGTGACGCTGAAAAAATTCGGCCTGAGCCGCAACCTGGTGATCGACATCGATCCGGCGTTTCCATGGCAGATCACCTCCCTCGACGGTTATGGCGCTAATCTGCGTCTGGCGCAAGACCACAAGTGGGGCGTGTGGGGCGGTAACGCAACCCTGAACGGGGCGGCAGCAACCTTTAACCGCGTCGACGTGCGACGCCCGTCGCTGGCGCTGAATGCCAACGCCGCAACGGTAAACATTACCGACCTGAGCGCCTTTACCGAGAAAGGGATCCTGGAAGCGACCGCCACCGTGTCACAGCTGCCACAGCGACAAACCACCGTGAGCCTGAACGGCCGCGGTGTACCGCTCAACGTCTTGCAGCAGTGGGGCTGGCCAGCGCTGCCGATTACGGGCGACGGCAATATTCAGCTCACCGCCAGCGGCAGCGTGCAGGCGAATGCGCCGCTGAAGCCGACGGTGAACGGGAAGCTGAGCGCGGTAAATATGGATAAACAGCAGGTGCAGCAGACGATGACCGGCGGGATGGTGTCGGCGGTGGCTCCGGCACAGTAAAAAGCCGGGTGGCGGCTTCGCCTTACCCGGCCTACGAGGTTTTGGTTCCTTCTACCGTGGGTGAGGGCATCAGACCGCATAATTACCGTAGGCCCGGTAAGCGAAGCGCCACCGGGCATTTTTACGGCTCAGAGGTGAACCACCACCTCATCCCCGTCGGCTTTCACCACCACACCCCACTCGCTGCCCACATGTGAACCGCCTTTTACGCCGCCGACCTTCTGCACGTTGCGCAAGCACACCGACCAGTTTTGCGCATCTCCCGCGCAGGTAAAGGTCACGACGTCGCCCTGACGTGACGCCTTCAGCGTAAACACCACAGAACCGTCCGCCGCAGGCACTTCGCTCACCGCCGTTGCGCCATCGCTCAGGTTGAAGAGCTGGAAGGCCGTCCCCTCGTGCCACGCATAGTCTGGCTTCTGGTTATTGTTACCCAGCGCCAGCAGCGTGTTGTCGCGCACATAGACCGGCAGGCTCATGAAATCGTGCTGCTGCTTATGCCAGCGGCTACCCTCGATTTCATCGTTGTGCCACAGGTGCGTCCAGCGCCCTTCCGGCAGCCAGAACTGCACATCGCCCGCCTCGGAGAACACCGGCGCCACCATCATCGAATCCCCCAGCATGTACTGGCGGTCGAGGTAATCGCACGCCGGATCGTCCGGGAACTCCAGCATCATTGCCCGCAGCATCGGCGTGCCGAACTCGCGGGCCAGCGCCGCCTGACGATACAGGTACGGCATCAGCTGGCATTTCAGCTGGGTGAAGTGGCGCACCACGTCGCAGGACTCGTCATCGTACGCCCACGGCACACGGTAGGATTTGCTGCCGTGCAGGCGGCTGTGGCTGGAGAACAGCCCGAAAGCGCACCAGCGCTTATAGACGTGCGCCGGAGCGGTGTTTTCAAACCCGCCGATATCGTGGCTCCAGAATCCGAAGCCGGACAGGCCAATCGACAGCCCGCCGCGCAGGCTTTCCGCCATCGATTCATAGTTGGCGTAGCAGTCGCCGCCCCAATGCACCGGGAACTGTTGCGCACCCACGGAGGCAGAACGGGCAAACAGCACCGCCTCTTCTTCTCCCACCGTCTCTTTCAGCACGTTCCACACCAGTTCGTTGTAGATGTAGGCGTAATGGTTGTGCATCTTCTGCGGATCGGAACCGTCAAACCACTGGACGTCCGTCGGGATACGCTCGCCGAAGTCGGTCTTGAAGCAGTCGACGCCGATCTCCACCAGGCCTTTCAGCTTGTCGGCGTACCACCGGCACGCGTCCGGGTTAGTGAAGTCGTAGATCGCCAGCCCCGGCTGCCATTTGTCCCACTGCCACAGGGAGCCGTCCGGGCGCTTGAGCAGGTAGCCCTTCTCTTTCAGCTCACGGAAGATCGGCGATTTCTGGCCGATGTACGGGTTGATCCACACGCAGACCTTCAGCCCTTTCTCTTTCAGGCGGCGGATCATCCCTTCCGGGTCGGGGAAGGTCACCGGATCCCACTCGAAGTCGCACCACTGGAAGGCCTTCATCCAGAAGCAGTCGAAGTGGAACACGTGCAGCGGCAGGTCGCGCTCGGCCATGCCGTCGATAAAGCTGTTAACCGTCGCTTCGTCGTAGTTGGTGGTGAACGAGGTGGTCAGCCACAGGCCGAACGACCACGCAGGCGGCAGCGCCGGACGCCCGGTGAACTGCGTATAGCGGTTTAATACCTCTTTTGGCGTCGGGCCGTCGATCACGAAGTACTCCAGATACTCCCCTTCCACGCTGAACTGCACTTTGGACACTTTCTCGGAGCCGACTTCAAACGAGACATTTTCCGGGTGATTCACCAGCACGCCATAACCACGGTTGGTCAGGTAGAACGGGATGTTTTTGTAGGATTGCTCGGTGCTGGTGCCCCCGTCGCGGTTCCAGGTTTCGACCGTCTGACCGTTGCGCACCAGGGCGGTAAAGCGCTCGCCCAGGCCGTAGACCGTTTCCCCCACGCCCAGATCCAGACGTTCAAACACATAGTTGCGATCGGTGTTGGTATCCTGCACGTAGCCGTTGTTTTTCAGCTGGCTGCCGGTAACGCGCTGGCCGTTGCGCAGGAAATCCAGCGCCCAGAACTCGCCTTTGGTAACGCGCACGCTAACGCTGCCGCTTTTCAGCTCGGCAAATTCGGCGTTGTTTTCAATCTCAACTTTTACATCCTTCAGAACGTTCAGCGGATAGTGCGGGCCGTTGTTCAGCGCGCCCTGGAAGTGCTCAATGCGCACCCCGACAATCCCTTCCTGCGGAGCAAACAGGCGCACCGTGAACATCAACGTGTCGAGCTGCCAGGTGCGTTCGCGCACGTCACGCGGCGCGACGTACACCACCAGGTCATTGCCCTGCTGCTCCACGTCGAACACCTGAACCGGATACGTCACGTTAAGGCTCGGTTGAATAAGCCAGTTTCCATCACTGATTTTCATGCTTACGTCCTCTTAGTTCTGCAATTCTTTACTGACCGGCAGGTTTTCAAACTCCTGCTGATTGCGGCGCGCACCCTGCGCCAGCTCGCGCAGGATTTTGGTCAGGAAGGGGGTTTTCAGCGTGTAGTAGCGCCTGGCGATAATGGCGCTCAGCACGTAACAGATCGCCGGTGCCAGGGTAAACAGACCGATAATGATGCTGATGGTCGCGCTGTTCTGGGTTTTGGCTGCCGCGTCGTAGCCGCCGCCTGCCAGCATCCAGCCGATCATCGCCCCGCCCAGCGCCAGGCCGAGTTTCAGCACAAACAGCGTGCCTGCAAAGCTGATGCCGGTCAGGCGTTTGCCGTTGGTCCATTCGCCGTAGTCGACGGTATCGGACATCATTACCCACTGAATCGGCGTCACCAGCTGATGCAGCACGCCGATAACGAAGATGAAGCCGAACATCAGCATGGTGGCATGCATCGGCACGAAGAACATCGCCACGCTGACCACCGCCAGCGCGGCGTTGGTCCACCAGAAGATGCTGACCTTGCACTTCCAGTCGGTGAGCGGTTTCGCCAGCGCGGAGCCAATCAGGTTGCCGACGCAGTAGGTGGTGAGGAACGCGACGAACACTTCCGGCGAGCCCATGATCCAGGTGCAGTAGTACATCATCGCGCCGCCGCGCACGCAGACGGCGAGAATGTTGAGGATGGTCAGCACGCCGACGATGCGCCACTGGTCGTTTTGCCAGATATCGCGCAGGTCTTCCCGCATGGAGGTGGTGCTTGGCGGCACCTGGATGCGCTCTTTGGTGGTGAAGAAGCAGAACGCCAGCATCAGGAACGCGACCACCGACAGCACGGCGATCCCGCCCTGGAAGCCGAAGGCTTTGTCATCCCCGCCAATAAGGTTCACCAGCGGCATCATCAGCACCGTGGAGAGCATGCCGCCCGCCGTCGCCAGCACAAAGCGCCAGGACTGAAGGGAGATACGCTGCGTCGGGTCGTTGGTGATCACGCCGCCCAGCGCGCAGTACGGGATGTTGACCACGGTATAGAGCAGGGTCAGCAGGGTGTAGGTGATAGCGGCGTAAACCATTTTGCCGTTGAGGCTGAGGTCCGGCGTGGTGTAGGCCAGCACGCAGACGATGCCGAACGGGATAGCGCCGAACAAAATCCACGGGCGGAACTTGCCCCAGCGGCTGCGGGTGCGGTCGGCAATCAGCCCCATGCACGGGTCGGAGATCGCATCAAGCGCGCGTGCCAGCAGGAACATGGTGCCGACAAACCCGGCGGGAATACCAAAAATATCGGTGTAGAAAAACATCATGTAAAGCATGACGTTATCAAAAATGATATGGCTGGCGGCGTCTCCCATGCCGTAGCCAATCTTCTCTTTTACTGACAATACTTCGCTCATATTTTTATCCTTCACGCTGTAGGGGGCGCTGAGACCGGTTGCATTGGTTTTAAACCATTGTTTCAGGAGCGGGTATTGCGTTTTCTGGTTAAGAGATTACGTTTCTTGTTTTTTGTGATCGGGATAAAAGTTGATGAGCACGAAATGCTAACCTGAGGATTTTCTTAAGAATTAGCTGAAACAGGGGGATTCAGGTCAAAAGAGAGGTGAAAAAAGTGGTGTGGGGTATGTGGTAAATGCCTGAAAGTAGCTATAATGCGCCCCGCCTCCATGTAGCAATCGAGGCGCGGAAGATCGTCATCTCCGGTGAGGTGGCTGGACTTCAAATCCAGTTGGGGGCGCCAGCGCTCCCGGGCAGGTTCGACTCCTGTGATCTTCCGCCAAAGTTCCTCCGCAATAATCCGAGAAAGTCTTAAAAATCCTTTATTTTCAATCATCACAGTGGATTGATCATCCGTAACAGTCCGACAAGATCTCCCTGAATCCATGAAAAATATGTATAGTGATGTGTATAGATTTTTTATACACATTTTTGGCTTATACACATGGCACTTACAGATATACAAATCAAACGAGCAAAGCCCCAAGACAAGCCATACACATTGAACGACGGGCAAGGCCTGTCATTGCTTATCAATCCCGATGGCTCGAAGGGCTGGCGTTTCCGTTTCCGCTTTGCCGGGAAAGCGCGGTTAATGTCATTTGGTAGCTACGACCTTGTGAGCCTAGCTGAAGCACGTGAGAAGCGTGAGACCGCTCGTAAGCAAGTTGCCAATGGCATTGACCCGGTTGAGGAACGCAAAGCCCAGAAACTAGCTCAGCAACTCTCCACTGAAAGCTCATTCGAAGCTATATGTCGAGAATGGCACGCCAACAAAGCTGACCGCTGGACAGTGGCCTATCGCGAAGAAATCATTAAGACATTTGAACAAGATGTGTTCCCGTTCATTGGTAAACGCCCTATCAGTGAAATTAAACCGTTAGAACTGCTTGAAGTATTGCGACGAATAGAGAAGCGTGGGGCACTAGAGAAAACACGTAAGGTGCGTCAGAGGTGCGGTGAGGTTTATCGCTACGCAATCATAACTGGCCGTGCTGAATACAATCCTGCACCTGATTTAGCCATCGCTCTAGCTGTTCCGAAGCAAAAGCACCATCCGTTTTTATCCGCCGATGAGCTACCTCATTTTGTTAGAGATCTTGAAGCGTATACCGGCAGCATCATCACGAAAAATGCGACTAAGATTGTTATGCTTACTGGTGTAAGAACGCAGGAGATGCGCTTTGCTACGTGGGAAGAAGTAGACCTTGAAAAGGGGATATGGGAAATCCCGTCAGAGCGGATGAAAATGCGTAGACCTCACATTGTTCCTTTATCTACTCAGGTAGTTGACCTTTTTAAACAGCTCAAACCAATTACCGGCCATTACCCTTACATCTTTATTGGCAGGAACAACCGTAGCAAACCGATCTCGAAAGAAAGTGTGTCACAAGTGATTGAGTTACTTGGTTACAAAGGCCGTGCTACAGGCCACGGATTTAGACATACAATGTCGACAATATTGCATGAACAAGGGTTTGACAGTGCTTGGATTGAGATGCAATTAGCACATGTTGATAAAAATTCTATTCGTGGAACATACAATCACGCACAATATTTAGAAAATAGACGCGCAATGCTTCAGTGGTATAGTAATTTTATATTTAATACAATTAGTGAAGACACACTTTGATTTATAAATAAAAAAGAGCCTCTTTCGAAGCTCTTTTTTCATTGTTTATTTATTGCTCTTCATTCTTTTTATCTTCTTGTAAAACAAGATTATTTAATACTTTAATTGACTTGGAAGATAAATCATCTCCTCCTAACATATTTTTTTTCCACTCCGGCCATTCATTAATTCTTTTTTTAGTTGCAACCACATGTTTAATAAAACCATTTTCGATAGACATGTTAAACTCCTATGATCTTTGCAAACAAGTTAACAGAAATCTGCTCTCTTTCCAAGTAAGAAATAGGTAACAGTGATATCCTTAATGATGAATTAGACTCAGTCCAATTAACGATATTTCCCGACTTATCTTTTCTCTTAATTTTATTCCCACTTCCATTAACAATGGAAAATAGATTAAAATAGACTCGTGGCCCTATTCCAATAAAAGGTTCGAAAAGCACTTTTCCTTGGTTTTTTTCATCATTAGTTATTGATTCTGAATGAAATTCATAAGCCTTACTTTTTGGATATGGCTCTATGTAAACCACCCTCTTTATTCCCGAAGCTATGATATGCTTAGCGCAGTTGTGGCATGGGAAAGTTGTGCAATATATATAAGCATCTTGAGTGCTAATGTTAGTTCTAGCGCATGCTAAAATAGCTTCCATTTCTGCATGAACCACACGACCATATTCTGTAATATCTTGAATATGGCTGTTATTGAGGATTTTCTCTAGATTATCACGAGATTTTCTAGGTATTTGCTTGAGAATATCAGCTATAATTTCTCTTTTTTGTTTGGCATTCGAATCAAAACCTCTTACATAGTCCCTTCCTTCCGGATAGTCTTCATAACTTTCGTTCTCTGGATTAAAATATGGCCAGTATAAACCACCTCCAGACTTAGGAACATCATTAGCACCAGTTGACATAATAGCGTAATTTTTTGCTAATACGGCTCCAACTTGTCTCGATAAATCAGCAGATCTCAAAGCTGAAGAAAAGGCCATATACATTGCATATTCATCAAATGTCGGAGTAATAAAAGGATTACCGAAGAGTAAATCAAAGACTCTTTTTATATCATTATTAAGCTTATCATCTCGGCCATCTTGGTTTAAAAAGAAATCAGCTAAATGAAATGTATCTCTGGTATGCTGACCATGCCCAGACTCTTCATCTTCATCCCTAGCAATCAATAATCCAGCTTTATCCTCTGGAATTCCTTTATTACGAATTAAATTATCTAACCTGCGACTTTCATCTGAAAAAACACCAAAAAGTAAAAATCCCGAGCCATATACCTCTCTTAATTTATACACCTCTTCTGGATGCTTTATTGAATTTATAACATATGCAATTCCTTTTTTATTTATTTGTAAACGTGCATGTTTTGTCCTGATCTCATTAATTTTAGCTATTGCTCCAAGAGCCAATATATAATTACATTCACTATCTTCCCTTAACTTATTCCCCTTGGTCATTAAGCCATCAATTCTTTGATAATTATCTGTATAATATCCCTTTCCAGAGAGCTCAGCTATCACATCCGATGAAATCCGGACTTCAGAACATTCAAATTTATATAAGGATAATCTATCTCTTATTTTTTTTGTGATTGCTTCTAGGTCTGTGCCAACGGAACAAACTAACCCTATTACCATTTCTGATAGAGGTCCTGTAGATAGTTTATCCTCCCCTGAGTTTTTTAAAAGCTGAGGCGCTTCTTTAATCAATTCTGTTATCTTTGTAATTTTCATATGAAGCCATTCATCCCGTGAAGATACAAAACATTTTTATAAATAATTCATAGCATATTTTCTATTTTTTTAATTGATTTTTTGAATTACTTCATAATTTATATTTAAGCAACATGAAGTAACCAACTGTTATATAAGGAAATTAATAGTATAATGAATGATGTAAGGGACTGTCACGTCTTCCCGCTTCGTAGGGCGGATTCAGGCAGGATCATGGGCAGTTTTAGACCTCTACAGGCCCGAATGTATAAGATGAAGGTATTAGAGGAGCTGAGCGGCTTCAAAACCTCCACTCAGTATCTGAACCGGGCGACACTTTCCCGCCCCTAAACTTAGCCACTCATGGGCTCTTCACGCCATCAAACATTACTGCGCAATTACTAATTACTCGTTCGAAACGGCGCAGTACTACGGTACACAAAGTCCCGCAAAAATAAATAAATACATTACCGCTGGCGCGCAATGCTCTCCCCGCCACGCCTGCCCGCTTAAGGGGGCGCTTTTAATGCAGGCGCATGACCGGCCTCAGAGCGCGCCAGTGCTGGCGCTGGCGGGGAATTCAGTGTTGTTAAAACGCATGCAAAACCATGCACCTATGCATGCATGGCTTTTATACGTAAAAATGGCGGGATTTTCGGGGATTTTTAAGCGGACTACTGCACGGCCAGTTCTGCACGGCGGCGGGTGTAATTCAGGTTCTGTGCAGGCGTGAATTTTTCACGATTATCATCGCGCGAAGCCGCGTCAGGCCTGAATCCGATGGCCGTTAAAATGTCATTATCCTGCGCAGAATAATTAATTTTTTCACCGGCGACCAGCCAGAGCTGTAGCGCCTCACGCAGACAGTCGAGTGAATGCTGCATGGCACAGCGCTGAACGGCGGAGTGTTGCCCGGAATAATTCATCAGCTCCGGGGCAAGGGCGGCGGCCAGCTCCGCGCCGTGTACCTGCATAAAATCATTTAAACGGTCGCGGATACTGATGCGCTGCACCTCCTCATGCGAACGGATATAGCGACCGGCAGCCTGATTAATTTCCCATTTTTTCACGTCGATAATCTCGCGCAGGGTTTGCAGGCTCCGGCCGCTGTGGCCGTTACCGGCAAGCTGTTCGCGGTATGTCTGTTCGGCCTGCTTCAGTTCATCCCGGCGTTGCAACCAGGCGGATTTATTTGCCTGACAGGCCTCAAAGGCTTTCTGTAGCGTCAGTGTGGTCACGTATGTTTCTCCTGATGACTGGCCGTGCTTACGCACCGGCACGGTTAACGATGGCCGCCGGTGCGGGTACCGGGATGACCGGCTCTGTTGCCGGTGAACGAATAACCCCGTCGATGGATTCAAGCGTGCGGAACGTGGCCGAGCACTCGATGTTCATGCACTGGTGATAGCGCTGTTTGACGTTATCGGACAGATACCGACTGGTGCGGGAATGCGCGCTGGTTTTGCAGAACGGGCAGTGAAACATTGCTTACACCTCCGCTTTTGTCTCGCCATTTTCAGCCAGTTTTCTGGCAAGCATCATTCTCTTCGCAGGGCTGCGTAACAGCTCCGTATCAACGTCAGTAATCTGCGGCCGGTGCATGCCCGTCACGGACAACACCGGCTCCTGCTTCATATCGAAGTGATACAGGCTGCCCTGACGGCTCAGCGCATCGCGCAGCTCACTGATGACCACGGACTGCGGGGCGCTCTCCCCCTTCATTTCGAGGGCGCGAATGCGCAGCAGGAAAGCACGAATGAGGGCGACGGGAACCGCATTGACAGCCTGAGCCCATTCCGCACTGGCGTAAGCGGTAAAGGCATCGTCATGCGCTGACAGGTATTTATTGGCGGTGGAGCAGGCATTCAGCATGGCGCGTGTCCGATCTGTCTCCAGCTCCGCAATCAGACCGGTGAACTCGTCGGCCAGCTCTCGACTGGCAATACGCCTGCTGTGCTCAGCTTTCATTTCAGGGGTGAGACTGCCGCGCAGGGTGCGAAAGCGGCTGCGCCAGTCCTGCTCCGCCTCAGTGCTCTCATCGAGGGCGGTCTGCCGCTCCTGCTTACAGCGTTCAATGGACGTATCAATCTCTTTCAGCGCCTGCATGCTGGTCACATGGGTGTCTCTGGCCGCAGTAAATGCGCTCAGCTTGTCGGTGACGTGCTGGCTGTTCTCTGCGTACTGCTTGGCGGCAACATCTTGCAGGGCGGTAATGACTGTTTCGAGTTTCATGTTCAGGCTCTCCGTTTATTCAACCTGAAATAATTCTGCCCTTCATCACACAACATCTCGATTCATTGCAGTTGTGGCAGTTCTGGCACAAACACCACTCAAAACCCGGCTTGCCAGAGAAAGGTCTCAGCAAAACCTTACTCATCGTTTGTTTTTTTACTTATAACTATTCACCACTGTTCACCTTAAATAAAAATATAAGTAATACAATAAGATAAAGGGTGAACAGTTGAGGGCATGACTGTTCACCGACTGTTCACTACTGTTCACCGCTACCGACAATCTCTCCCGAATGATTCATTGTTTTTATTTTTTTATTTTCTGTAATCGATAGAAGAATCCAATCAACCTAATTTTATGAGTGTCTCAGCGCGTCGTGTGCCGATTATTTTTCGGCTTTTCATTTTACTGCTCAAATAACAGACAAAAACGCTCCACGACACAACGTGCACCTGTTGCACTGGAGAAAAATATTCACAAAATAGAGAGCTACCCGAAGCCGGACGGAAACGACCGGCGCTGTATGGATTGTTACGAGGTGGCTTAATGCAAACTGCTTTTTCTTCTCCGTCTTCTGCTCCAACTACTCCCCTGATATCGGTAACTGATGCCACTCCGGAGCGTTTTTTACGTCTGCCCGAAGTGATGCATTTATGTGGTCTGTCCCGCTCCACGCTTTATGACCTCATTAAGAAAAATGCCTTTCCGCAGCAGATAACACTCGGCGGTAAAAATGTTGCCTGGCTGCAATCCGAAGTCACCGCATGGATGGCCGACCGTATTGCCCAACGCAAGCGGGGATATGACGCATGATGCTGCCCGTTCAGCAAAAAGTCCTTTTTTCTGGCTTGCATCCGTTGTGTGTTTCCTGGTACAGTTTTCTCGCTGTCGCAAAATCGGCAGCCGGGCGTGAGAACCCGTGTTACTTATTGGCGACACAACACGCGCCATGCGTGTTTTTTTACGTCGTTGTCCAGACACACCTATTTTTCGGGCCGTGGTGTTTATTCCGTGGTTTCAGTCAGATAATGGTGATCCGGGCGGGGCAGCCCTCGGGCTGGCCGGTTTCCAATAAGGCCGGTTTCTCACCCCCGTTCGGGTCGCCACCAGTGTGTGAGAACTCCGGTGGTGGCTTTTACCGCTACTTATTGGAGATTGCTCTTATGGCTACGATCCTTACCCCGTTACACCCGCAGTTTGTCTTTGTGTTTGCCGCCGTCCGTCGCGCAGACCGTAAGCCCCGTATCTGTATGCTCCGCACCGTTGCCGGTGACGAGCTGGCCGCCCGTCGCACCCTTGTCCGCGAATACGTGCTTTCCCTTGCCGCCCGTCTGCCGGTTGTGGAGGTGTCACATGCCTAATAAAAACACACCTCAGACCGTCTCAGCGCGTCGTGATGACCTTAACCCCATGCAGGAACACCTCAGCATAGAGGCGTACCATAAACTCAATCGCGCAAGCGCCGTCTCACAGTTCATTGGTGGAGATTTGCTGCACCGTGAACTGAACGGTCTACACCAGCTATACCTGCCGCAGATTTTTAGTTATATCCATGAGGACGTTAGCTACGTACTGGAAGAGCTGAAAGCCAAAGGCCTGTGCCGTGACTTTCTCGCCACGACATCGGGGAACGGAGGGGAGCACCATGTTTGATTTCCCTCAGCCGGGTGAAACATACCGTTGTTCAGGCTTTCCTGACGTGGTGGTGTCAGGCATTCTGGCCGACGGTATTCCATGGGATATGCCGTACCGCTGCCCGGGGCAAGTCTGGAATCCCTACCGGCGCACCTACACCATCCTCATTCGTATTATCGCTACTGGTGATATGGCAGAAATTCCACTCGGTCGTTTTTTGCGTGAATTTACCTGCGAGTCTCCCGACGTATTTAAACGCAGTCCTGAAAACCGCCATGCTGTTCTGAGTGAGCTTGCCGCAGACCCGGAATTACAGAAATACCGGGTGCGGAATATCGATAAATATCCTGACGATATTCCCCCGGTTAAACGCCCGGCACCGGTGGCGTATAAATGGCGAAATAATTTCAGGCCGGAAACGGAAATAAAACCGGATAACAGCTACCGCCATTATCTGTAATTACAAAACGATAACGAATATTAAATGTGCGTATCTGCGCAGGGATACGCACGACCTCAGGAGACGAAATTATGCCTGTTAACAGTGCAGAACGGCCGCAAAATATAAATCAGCCCACCATCAGCCGGGCAGACCTTGAATGCCTTGAACACCTTCGCAACGTCGGCCAGCTCGTCGGCGATCTGATGTAGGTGCAGGACTGCACGGCCATTCGTCGTGACCCTGCGCAGCAGTTACAGCTCACCTCCGTGATTTACCTCATGACCGCCCAGCTCGACGGCGTGGTCGAACACTGCAATCAGCGCTGGCTGACCGGGGAGGGTAACGTATGAAAAAGCCACTACCGCCCATATTACGCGCCGCGCTGTATCGCCGCGCTGTCGCCTGTGCGTGGCTGACAGTATGCGAACGTCAGCACCGCTACCCGCACCTCACCCTCGACGCGCTGGAAAGCGCCATTGCCGACGAGCTGGAGGGCTTTTACCTGCGCCAGCACGGCGAGGAAAAAGGCCGTCTGATTGCCTGTTCACTGCTGGAAGACTTAATGGAAGCCGGACCGCTCAAGGCCGCGCCGTCGCTGTCCTTCCTCGGGCTCGCAGTGATGGATGAACTCTGCGCCCGTCACATGCAATCGCCTGTTGTGCACTGAGGGAGAAAATAACGATGAAAATGAACGTAACGGAAACCGTAAAACAGGCGTGCGGCCACTGGCCGCGCATTCTCCCGGCACTGGGTGTGAAGGTGCTTAAAAACCGCCATCAGGCCTGTCCGGTGTGCGGCGGCTCTGACCGTTTTCGCTTTGACGATAGAGAGGGGCGCGGGACGTGGTACTGCAACCAGTGCGGTGCGGGTGACGGACTTAAGCTGGTAGAGAAAGTGTTCGGCATGAACGCATCAGAGGCTGCCGGGAAGGTGAACGCCGTGACCGGCAACCTGCCGCCGGTTGCCCCGGAAGTGATTGCAGCCGCAGAGGCTGAAACCGATACCGACCGCAAAGCGGCGGCCGCACTGGCCGTCAGGCTCATGGAGAAAACCCGACCGGCCAGCGGCAACGCCTACCTGACCCGCAAGGGCTTCCCCGACCGGGAATGTCCGGTACTGTCGGCCACACACAAAACCGGCGGCGTGACGTTTCGCGCCGGTGATGTGGTTGTCCCGCTGTATGACGATACCGGCGCACTGGTTAACCTTCAGCTTATCAATTCTGACGGTCTCAAACGCACCCTGAAAGGCGGGGCGGTAAAAGGAGCGTGCCACACCATCGAAGGAAAAAAACAGGCCGGAAAACGCCTGTGGATTGCGGAGGGCTATGCGACCGCGCTCACCGTGCATCACCTGACCGGGGAAACCGTCATGGTGGCGCTGTCGTCCGTGAACCTCCTTTCTCTGGCGAGCCTTGCCCGTCAGAAACACCCGGCCTGTCAGATTGTGCTCGCCGCCGACCGCGACCTGAGCGGCGACGGCCAGAACAAAGCCGCTGCGGCCGCAGACGCCTGTGAGGGCGTTGTCGCCCTGCCGCCGGTATTCGGTGACTGGAATGATGCGTTTATGCAAAAAGGCGAAGAGGCGACACGAAAAGCGATTTATGACGCCATCCGGCCACCGGCTGACAGCCCTTTCGCTACCATGAGCGAGGCAGAATTTACCGCCATGAGCACCAGTGAAAAGGCAATGCGGGTGCATGAGCATTACGGAGAAGCGCTGGCCGTGGATGCAAACGGCCAGCTCCTGTCCCGCTATGAGGCCGGGATATGGAAAATCATTCCACCGTCGGATTTTGCCCGCGACGTTGCCGGGTTGTTCCAGCGTCTGCGTGCCCCGTTCTCGTCGGGGAAAATTGCCTCAGTGGTGGAGACCCTGAAACTGATTATTCCGCAGCAGGATGCCCCGGCACGGCGTCTGATTGGCTTTCGCAACGGTGTACTCGATACCGCCACCGGTACTTTCAGCCCGCATCATAAATCGCACTGGCTGCGCACACTCTGTGATGTCGATTTTACCCCTCCAGTGGAGGGGGAAACGCTGGAAACCCACGCCCCGGATTTCTGGCGCTGGCTCGACCGTGCCGCCGGTGGCAGACCGGAAAAGCGCGACGTGATACTTGCCGCCCTGTTTATGGTGCTGGCTAACCGTTACGACTGGCAGCTCTTTCTCGAAGTCACCGGTCCCGGCGGGAGCGGAAAAAGTATTCTGGCCGAAATTGCGACGATGCTTGCCGGGGAAGATAACGCCACGTCGGCCACCATCGAAACGCTGGAATCACCCCGCGAACGTGCGGCTCTGATTGGCTTCTCGCTGATTCGCCTGCCTGACCAGGAAAAGTGGAGCGGTGACGGGGCAGGACTAAAGGCCATCACCGGCGGGGATGCGGTCTCGGTAGACCCGAAATACAAGGATGCATACTCCACCCATATTCCGGCGGTGATCCTGGCCGTGAACAATAACCCGATGCGCTTTACCGACCGCAGCGGCGGTGTTTCCCGTCGCCGGGTGATCCTGCATTTCCCGGAACAGATTGCCCCGGATGAACGCGACCCGCAGCTAAAAAACAAAATCGCTCGCGAGCTGGCCGTAATTGTGCGCCAGCTTATGCAGAAGTTCAGCGACCCGATGACTGCCCGTGCTCTGCTCCAGTCACAGCAGAACTCCGACGAGGCGCTCAGTATTAAACGCGATGCTGATCCGACATTTGATTTTTGCGGCTATCTGGAAGCACTGCCGGAGCCTGAGGGTATGTATATTGGCAATGCCAACATCATTCCGCGCCAGCCGCGCCTGTATCTGTATCATGCCTATCTGGCGTATATGGAAGCCCACGGCTACAAGAATACACTCAGCCTCACCATGTTCGGTAAGGGACTGCCGGCCATGCTGAAAGAGTACGGGCTAAGTTATGAGAAGCGCCGAAAAAATCAGGGCATACAGACAAATCTGGCACTCAGAGAGGAAAGTAATGCCGACTGGTTGCCAAAATGTGATGACCCTATAGCGAAATAACCTACCCTGACCGGCAATAGCCGGTCTTTTTTTACCTGCAAAACGGCAAAAGTGAACAGTAAAGTATTCACTGTTCACCAACCGTTCACTACATAACCATTTGAATATATTAAATAAAATACCGTAGTGAACAGTGTGAACAGTTTTTCCAAAAAAAAGTTTTTTTAAAGAAATTTATCACTGGTGACTTATAAATAGATAGTTTGTCAATATAGAAAATGTGTATAGCAATGTGTATAACAAATGGTAGTTAAATATATAAAAATCAATAAATACAATGTTTTATATGAAAAGCAGAACTCCTGTGATCTCCGCCAAAAATGCTCATCTACCAACCATGAGTAAGCCTATCGTATAAACATGCTAACTTCCTAAAATAACTTGAATAGCTTGAGTTTTCATTATTAAGTTTCTCTTGATGTTGAACGAGGAAATCCTTCACTACATCCAACTCTAATTTATCCCAAAGGAAAGGGAGATAAATCGCGGCCGACTCCGGTGTCGAATGGTTAATAATATATAAAGTATCTTTATCTTTAAATTTCTTAACAAAAGTCCTCAAATAATTTGAAGATTGATAATTAATAGCTGTCCGATTCACCCATTTATCTAAAGGTAAGCCAGAATCTATATATTCTTTTTGATTTTTGATTCCAATACTGGAAAGATATTTAAACACTACAATATTTGGACTATATCTACCCGCTGATGGAATTACACTTCCAATAATACCATTTGGATCATAGCTTTTATTATCATGCAGCAAGTCATCAAATAAGTCTATGCTGCTAATTTGAGTATAACCACAATTCCCAACTTCAATTTCTTTTCTCTTTGCTTCGGCAACCCCCACTCCGACTATAAATTCAACGTCAGCATGTTTTTCGACTTCATCTATATCTACAACACAAATCTTTTTTTCAGGCTCATTAGATTGAACTAAATTGTAAAGCTGTTCCTTACAATATCTCAAAATTCGCGCTGGAATTTTTCTTTTATTTTCATCAATTGATTCAAATATCGGAATGAAGTCATCCGTCCTTATTAATGTTATTGGGATTTGAACACCATCAATTGATGTATAAGTGTTTGATATGGAGCAATCAGTTAAGCCCTCATCTCTTTCAACAAATATTAGATTATGCTGCAATTGTTCCACATTTTGTGGGCCAATACATGTTGATATAGCGCTAAGCAAGGACGTAATATTTTTATCCGACAGTGAATATCCTATAAAAACCACAGGATGCTCAACAAAAATAGTTATTAACTTCGCTGCAAGATACGGATTTTTCAAATTAAACTCATGGTAATCAGTATCGGTCATAATTAGTGATTTTGGCTTATGGGCGCTTCCGTGTATTTTATAAATCTCAGCTATTGACTGAGGATTTGAGAATAACAACTCATTTTGTCCTGTATAAACCTTGTAATCTGGAAAAAGCTGTTCTAAAAAACAGTCCCAGTTTGTCGTAATTATTCCATCAACATTTAAATTTGATAACAATTTTATTTCATTGTAATAATTACTTTCAGTAAGAGAAACATCGAGTGCATTTGTTAAAAATTCACAAATTTCAAAACGTAGTGCGGATGTTTTATCAACTACCTTCTTATGGAACTTTTCCCTACTACTTGCAAAACGAGCATCCTGCCACCATTCTTGATTAAAGTCTTCTGCAATAAGTCTTGCGGCAGTTGGATAAGTAGAGTCACCGGTAGCCAAATAATATTCGAACGGTTTACCATAAATGCAATATTTTTCTAGAAGGGATTTCCAATCACATAATCCAAGATATCTCCTAGAAAAACCTGATCCTATAAATAAAAACGGACCTGCATTACGCGACTTAAAAATTGCTGTTAATTGTGTCTTAAGCTCTAGATTATTCATTTCATAATCCAAATAAATTATTAGGTTATCAAAATAGGCATTACTTCACAGGGATTATACCTTTGCGTTTCAGCTCATCACGACCTAAAGTTTTCAACCAATTACCCAAACTCATTCCTTCAGCTTTCGCAGCCGCCTCAAACTGAGCCTTCAACTCCGGCGTAATACGAATCTGGAAAGTCGGTGCTTTTCCGGATTTAGATTTGTTAGGGTCGCGTTTAGCTGTTGACATGTACGTACCTACAAGAGCAAGATATCTTCACTGAGGTACGTACCTTAGCATACGAAAACCTCAAATTGAAATGCCCTCGCCAGGTACTCGCAATACCGGACGAGAGCTAACCTCACCAACTATCAAGGAGTTGATTATGGCTGATTCGCATTCTACCCCAGATACCGACCAATCCGGAACCGAGCATTCGTTAATTGTGGGATACCGCCCGAATGTTTACGACAAATCTACGCCGAGAATAATCCTTTCCGGAAAGTGGCTGCGCGCGGCGGGTTTTGATACCGGACAGCAGGTCACAGTAAAGGTCATGAAAGGATGCATCGTTCTGGTGGCGTATAACGAGCAGGAGCAGAGGTTGCAGGACGACTATAAAAGGACGAAGGCAAAGCTCACCGAGATAGAAGACGCGCTTGCAGCGATTCAAACACAGCTTCCTGGAAAGCACCTCGCAAAATCAAATACAAACCACCTGGCGTAGCGACTATTTCTGGCATACTACGAGCTTACAGACATTACCCTTATGAAGTATTTCTGATAAGGGTTAACGGGTCGAAAATGCAGTTGTTCGGTTTTATCGAACAACTGCCAGCGAGGCAGCCAAGTGAAAACCTTAAATGAAGTGATTGCGTCACGCTCACCGGAAAGCCAACAGCGCATTCAGGAGATGGCAGAGGAAATGTTCCTCGAAACCGGTCTGCAACTTCTGCGTGAAGAGCTCCAGCTTTCGCAAAAACATGTCGCCGATCTTATGGGCGTAAGTCAACCTGCGGTAACACAGCTGGAGCAGCGTGGAAACGATCTGAAGATTGCTACGCTTAAGCGTTACATCGAAGCGATGGGCGGAAAACTTAGCATTAACGTGGAACTACCCACTGGCAAGCAGGTTGCGTTTCATCTCTAGCGCGATTGTATCTGTAGTTGATGGCGCAACTATATAAGCCGCATTTTACATCCACCTCAGAAAATTAATTCTGCGAAGTGCGCCATACCCCAGGCGTACAACCATACTCCGTCTGAAAATGACGAATAAAGTGCGCGCAGTCGCTGAATCCCATCCGCTGCGCAATATCCGTCACGCTTTGCTGCGAGTTCTTCAGCAGCCAGCAAGCATAGCGCAGTCTGGCGCTGCGGATAAATTCGCGGGCCGTTTTGCCGAATTCTGCGTGGAACAGACGGTTGAGCTGGCGTTCACTCAATGCCACTTCTCGCGCAAGCCCGGCGGTAGTGAGCGGCCGGGTCAGGAACTGTTCAATCAGCATGACGGCGCGGCGCAACCGCGAGTCAGGGATAAGCGCAAAATTAGCCGGACGCGGGGTAGCAATTTCATGCGGAACGAGCGACAAACGCTGACAGGTGGTGCTGGCGATATCATCCCCGGCATGGGCGCGGATAAGCTCAGTTGCCAGCGTCAGGGTGGAAATACCGCCCGGGCAGGTCAGCACATCACCATCGTCGATGAAATCATACCCTTGCTCAGCATAAACCAGCGGGAAAGCCTGCCGAAATGCATCAAGGTGGAAAGGATGGATGGACGCTCGTCGTTCATTCAGCAATCCTTCCTGTGCGAGGACAAAACTGCCGGTGCCAATGCCAATGAGCGGAACCCCGGCATGGTGGGCATGTGCCAGATACGCTTTATCCCCCTGATACCCTAAGTCCAGATACTGCAATTCACCGCCGATAACAGCAAGGTAGTTAAAACTGTCCGGCGGCCCATGGGGAGAATCCGGCCTCATGATAATCCCCGCATTGCTGATAATCGGGATATCAGGAAATTCACTTATCAGGCTGATTTTAAATGCTAATTTATCCTGAGCTTTCGCTGCATAACGCAGCGCTTCCAGCAATCCAGATACCGCCAGAAGTGAATAACGGGGCCATAATATCAACCCAATATGCAGACACTTTTCCGGTACTGATTTCCCCCCATCGGAGGAGTCAAATACACTTTTCATTTACTTGCCAAATTTAAAATTAATTACATTATCGCAACATGATCTGTCGCACTTTATATTTCTAAGATAATCCTGATATTTTAAATCAAGCATAAATGAGACGGGAGGAAAATATAATGCTTTTCTCGTTTACATCATTCTTTTTTTGAACCACGACACACATATGTCGGTAATGTTCCTAAGGTAAAGATATAGTTACCATTATGTTGTTCATTGATACGCATATAAATACTCTTGCCCGGATAGACAAAAAATTGCGGTTCATATTTTTCCAGCCAGCTGTCTTCGACATTATCGTCCGGGAAAGTCATATTTTTTTCTGACGTCAGCAAATAGAGGCGATCTTTTCTCTCCACCCGAAAGGAAATTTTCCTGTCGATGGTTTTACCCGGATCGCTCTTTGCCCGGCCATTCATGCTCAGGGTGCCGAATTTCCCGTCGAAGGTGTAATTCAGCCAGACCGTCAGCGTCTCATCCGGATGGTGCTGTACCAGATTAGCCTGGCATGAAAAAGGCTGAACGTAAGTTCGGTGCCACAGGTAATAGCCCGTCAGCACGCCTGCCGTGACGAGGCCCGTCACGATGATATACAGCATCTGCCGAAAACGAGTCATGCTAGCTATCCTTCAGGAAATAATCAGATATACAGCGGTTCGGTTCTTTCATTGGCCGGTCGCAGCGAATAACCGACGCACGAGGAAGCAGAGCGTACCAGCTGATGTAAACCCAGGGATATTGCGCGCATTCAGCCTTGAATTGTTCCACATAGGTCAGCGCGGAAGCGCGTTCAGCGTGGGTCTGAATGTCGTTCGCAAGATAAACGCGACAGGCCCCGACGGATGCCGCAAAACGGTAATCCTCAACAAACCGGTTTTCTGTGGCGCTCATATATCCCGTCACGCCTGCCCCGGCCAGGATGACCAATAGCCCCATGACGACAGCCAGCCAGCGCGTGGGCTTCCTGGCAACGGGCGCTGCTGGCGCGGAAGATGTTGATACCTCCTCGATCGCTGGCGCCTCCACACATTCTCCCTCTGCGGGTTGAGGCGCGACAGGCGAAGGCTCTCTGACGGTTATTTGCGTGTCGCTTGCCAGCGTCAGCCCAATACGGGGAATGGTAACGATAGGGTCAGTTTCAAAACCAATCTTTTTGAGCCCTTTGCGCAGAATGGAGATGTTCTGGTAATAGGTATTGGAGGAGACAAGCATGCCGCGGCTTTGCCAGACAATATCAAGGAACTCTTGCTGAGTGACAATCGACCCCGCTCTGTCGATTAATAACAACAGGCATCGGCCTGCTGGCGAATTTAACACAACCATACGGTCAGGATTGTTGATATCACGTAACGTGCTGGCCGCAGGATGAAATTCGACGATATTATTTATAATGTAATGCTTATGCATAGGGGCAGTATGAATTCTCCGGTTAACAGATGTTGAACCTGAGTCACCGCATGTATGTGATGACATTCGCGTCGGGATTAATGTGACTGATTAACGGCATGCTGTATATCTTCGCCATTGGCGAAAAATCTTAATTTATATTTCATCCCTTAAGCTTCACTGAACCTGCATAAGAACTCAACCCTTGTAGAATGCGGCTTGCAGAGCCGATTCATCCGCGATCATCCTCATTATGATGTTTTGTGAAGTGAATTTCCGCGCCACAGAAGTATCTGACTATCGACAGCATCTCTTTTATCAGAGCCTCTCCTTTTGGCGCACTCCTCGCCTCTTGACATTGACAAATATCTACATAAAAAAATATTGTACGCCACGGACATACGTGTCTGAAATATTCAGCACTCTTAAGCCTTAAGTTTTCTCAACCTGACAAATATCAATAAGTTACATGGTTTTTGTATGCTTTTCACCCACCTCTCTATCAGTTTTTATCGATGATAACATTCGTAAATTGTTATTCCCCGTCAGCAACTTCACACCCGCACTGACACCAGACGACAAACTCCTTACAAAACATTTATCAAAGCTAAATTTTCATTAAAAATAGCGGCTATCATAATTTACAGAAAGCGAAGCGGAATAAAACCAATCAGAGGGAAGCGTCGTAACCGGTCTCGATCTCAGTAATTAATACAATTTTAGATTAATTCAGATTACCTCTTTATTGGCCGACGTATAGTAGGCCTACACTATGCAATACGTCATTGCTTCGAGAATACTGGCGATACCCTTATAAATAATTCGCCTGATTACTATTATAAATCGAGGAATAACATGACGAACAATAACCAAATAACACAGCATATTACTGTTGCATTGATGGGCGGCGATCATTATGCAAGAAACGGCATTAAAACGTTATTACGCAGCATCCGCGATGACCTACACATCATTATCATCGAAGGAGGTTATCAGGAACTGGATAAGGCGCTCTCATCGATTCGTATCGATATCTTATTTATATCCGGCGCAGAGAAATACCATACAGGGTATGGCTCACTGAAATATTTAAAAAAAATCAAAGCCACGCATCCTGAGGTGATTATCTGCCTGTACTCAACCTCTGCCCATTCCCTGTTATGGGCCAGGGAAGATATTGATGCCTATATCTCGCTACAGAACACGGTTTATCAGTGGCGGATAAAGCTAGCAAAAATGGTCGATAGCCATTATCGGCCCCAAAAGCAGCCAGCGGCGTTATCGCTGACGCCTGGAGAAAGGAGGGTATTAAAGGAACTCAGGAACGGACTGGATATACGTTACATCGCAGAACTGGAGAAACTTTCTTATCGCCGCGTGAGCGCTTTAAAAAGCTCAGCGATAAGAAAACTCGGGCTCAGGAATAAGACAGATTTGCTGGTCTTTTTAACCAGTTAGACCTGCCGCTTTCAGAGCAAATCTCGTAATAAAAAAACCAAGGAACCATGAAATGAAAGCACGCCTTACTTGCCATTCTCTGCTGGCATTAAGCATTGCCGCCCTGCTGCCAGCGGGCTCAGCACTGGCCGCCACCACCAGCGGCGGCACGGTTAACTTTAGCGGTAAAGTGGTGACCTCCGCCTGTGCCATCAGCGCCGGTAGCGCGAATATCGACGTCGACATGGGTGAAGTGCGTACCGCCACGCTGGCTGCCGCAGGCAGTGAAGCCAGTACCGCAAAAGCCTTCTCCATCACGCTGGAGGATTGCGAAATCGCCGATACCTCAGCGTCCACGGAAGATAACCCCATTGCCGCAACGACCGTGGCTATCACCTTCACCGGTACGCCGGACAGTACCGATGTGAATAGCCTGGCTGCGGGAGTAAACGGCGGCGCGGGCTCGGCGCAGCATGTCGCTATCCGTCTTTATGATGAACAGGGCAACGTCGTCAGGCTGGGTGAGCCGGCAGCAGCGATCCCCCTGCGTGCGGGGGCGAACACCCTGAACTTCAGCGCGAAATATTACTCCCCACTGGGCAACGCCACGGCGGGTGATGCCAGCGCGGTCGCAACCTACACCGTGACCTATTCGTAATCTTCAGGCCCGGTCTGCTGGCCGGGTCTGACTCAGCTTTCAGGAGACGCACAATGCGCGTAAACACATGGATTTGTCTGGCTGGCACGTTATGTTCATCCGCCGTGTATGCAGGCGGCGTGGGGTTGGGTGCAACGCGGCTGGTCTACGCAGGCGCGACGACGCAGACGATGATGCAGGTAAGAAATACCCACCCTGATGCCACGTTCCTGATCCAGTCATGGATGGAAGACGAGAAAGGGAGCCGTACCAACGACTTCGTCATCACGCCGCCGCTGTACGTCATGAAGCCCGCCAGCGAAAGCGCGGTGAAAATCATGTTCAGCGGCAACGCACTGCCAGCCGATCGCGAAACGCTGTACTGGATGACGGTCAAAGCTATCCCACAGCAGGTTAAAAACGGTTCCGGCAATTCGCTGCAATTCGCCTCTGCCAACCGCATCAAGGTCTTTTATCGCCCTGAGTCGCTTCGGGAAGGCGCAGGAGAGGCATGGAAAAACCTTGCCGGCGCCTACCGCGCGGGCAAGGTCACGCTGACCAACCCAACGCCGTATTACCTCACCACCATTAACCTGAAAATTGATGGCAGGCCGGTGTCGCCCGTCATGGTGCCGCCGAAAGCCAGCGTGACGCTGGCAGACACCTTCAGCCATGCGAGCAGCATGAGCTACCAGACGATTAACGATTATGGGGCCTGGACGCCCGTTACCCGCACGTCATTGTCCCAATAATAAAAACAGTAAGGCGTGACCACATGAAAATTAAAATCCTGTGCGCCACGGCGATCGCCCTGGTGATTCGGCAAGCCGTGGCTGCCGAAAGCGAGCTGCACTTTAATCCTGCGTTTCTCAACGGCGAACAGGCAAACAGCGCCGACCTCGCCTGGGTCAACGCCGGGAGCGCGTTGCCGCCGGGCGAGTACAATCTTAACGTGTATATCAACACCCAGTTCGCGTTCACAGGTAACGTCACGTTTCGCGTCGCTGAAAACACCGCCGGTGAAGCCCTGCCGTGCCTTACACCTGCGCAATTCGCCGCACTTGGCATTGACAGCCGTCAGGCGAAAGGGGGTGAGCTGTCGCCTGCGCAGCGCTGCATTTTTTTAACCCGGTCGTTCGCCGATACCCGGTTTGATTTTGACCAGAGGACGCTTACCCTCAACTTCACCGTACCGCAAAGCGCGATGCGCGCTCTGCCGCGCGGGTACGTCAGCCCGGAGAGCTGGGAATCCGGCATCCCTGCCGCGTGGCTGAACTATGTGGTCAATGGCGCGAATAATGACTACCGGGGCGAGACGCGCACGCGGGAACAACAGCTGTTTGTGAGCCTGAACAGCGGCGCCAACCTGGGCGCATGGCGGCTGCGTGATTTCACCACGTGGACCAAAGAGAGTAACGAGCTCACCCACGTCCAGACCTGGCTACAGCGGGATATCCGCGCCCTGCGTGCCCAGGTTTATGCCGGTGAAACGTTCACCTCATCGCAGGTGTTTGACGCCGTTGGCCTGCGTGGGATTGCCCTGAAGACCGATGACAATATGTTGCCCGCCAGCCTGAGCGGTTACGCGCCTGAAGTGCGCGGCATTGCGCGCAGCAATGCCACGGTGACGGTTCGCCAGAACGGTAACGTTATCTATCAAACCTCGGTTCCGCCGGGGGCGTTTGTGCTGAAAGATCTCTATCCGACCTCTTCCGGCGGCGATCTCGCGGTCACCATTCAGGAGAGCGACGGCAGCCAGACGCAATACACCCTGCCCTTTGCCAGCGTGCCGAATCTGGTGCGTAACGGTCAGGTCAAATATGCTCTGGGGGCCGGGAAATACCGCCCTGCGGGCAATCAGATCTCGCCCTCCTTCGCGCAGGGCGAGCTGTTCCTGGGCTGGCGATACGGCCTCACGTTTTATGGCGGGGCGCAGTTTTCCGATCGCTACAACGGCCTGGCCTTCGGTATCGGGCAGAATCTCGGCCGCTTTGGCGCCTACTCCCTCGACCTCACCCATGCCCGCAGCCAGCTGGCTGATAATCAGCACTACACCGGGGATTCGGTACGCCTGCGGTACAGCAAGCTGCTGGACGATATCGGTACGCGGGTCAATTTCTTCTCGCTGCGTTACTCAACGGCAGGGTTTTATACCCTCAGCGATACCACTTACAAAGGCATGGCGGGCGGAGCGCCAGAACAGACCGTGGAAGACGATGGCACCGTCACCACTCACTACGACACGGTTTACAACCTGCATATGTCGCGTAAAGCAAAAAATCAGCTGCTGTTGTCGCAGCCGATGGGCGAATACGGCGCGCTGTCTCTGTCCTGGGATCAACAAACCTACTGGAATACGTCAAAAACCACGCAAAGTTTGCAGTTCGCGTGGAACGCAACGTTTCGTAATCTGTCGCTTGGCATCAGCGCCCAGCGTAGCTCTAGCCTGTACGACAACAAGAAAGACAATATCCTCGCGTTGTCCCTGTCGGTGCCGCTGGGTAACCCGGCGCTGTCGACCCGCCTCCGTTTTACCGCTACCCATGCGGATCCCGCTGGCACCACCGCCAGTACCGGTGTCAGTGGTTATCTGCCGGGACAGGAGAATCTTTTCTATAGCGTCAACCAGCGCTACAGCGCGCAGCAGCACTACGGCGGCGATGCCGCGCTGCAATACGAGGGCGCGTGGGGAGACTATAACCTGGGCTACAGCTACGCCGGTAACTCCCGCAACCTCAGCTACGGGATGAGCGGCGGCGCGGTGCTGCATGAGGATGGCCTGACGCTGAGCCAGCCGCTCGGGAACACCAATATCCTGGTGAAAGCCCCGGGCGCCAGCCATGTCGCCGTGCTCAACCACAGGGGCATCAAAACCGACAGCCTGGGCTATGCGGTGATCCCGTACGCCACGCCGTATCGCGTTAATCAGGTTGCGCTGGATGTCACCACCGTGGGCAATGACGTGGAGCTTGAGAACGCCATCGCCAATAAAATCCCCACCGACGGGGCACTGGTTCGCGCCACCCTCACCACGCGTCAGGGGGCAAAAGCGATGTTTATCGTGCGTCACGCTAAAGACGTGCTCCCCTTCGGCACGCTGGTCTCGTCAGAGGATGACAACGCCAGCGGTATCGTCGGCGATGGCGGCAGCGTGTATCTGACCGGCCTGTCAGCGAAGGGAACATTGCATGCCGTATGGGGACGCGACAGCGCCCAGCGCTGCACGATCCGCTATGCGTTGAACCCGAAAAATTATCAGGCCCGCACCGGGCTGTATTCCCAGGAGGTCATATGTCAGTAACCGTCCGGTTTCTCCCCCTGATCCTGCTGATGTTCATCACCGTCCCCGTACACGGCTATGACGTGCTGGTTTCCGTGACCGGCAACGTGATCGGCAATACCTGTATTGTCTCGGAAGATTCGAAGGAGCAAAACGTGCCGCTGGGCACCCTCGGCGTAAAGCAATTTAGCGAGGCGGGGGCAGTCAGCAATATCAAAACGCCCTTCACGCTCACCCTTGAAGCGTGCGGCCCTACCTTTGCTGGCGTGAAAATCCGCTTCAGCGGTACACCGGATGACGAAAACCCGCAGCTTCTGAAAGTCGCTGACGGCGGCGCGACCGGCGTGGCGGTGCAGATTCTGGATAAAGACAGCGTACTTATCCCGCTGGACACCCAAACCACTGCTTACGGCGCGGCGGGGGATGACAGCGTAAAAATGACCTTCTATGCGCGACTGGCCGCCACGGGTGCGCCGGTCAATGCCGGAGACGTTTCGGCAGTGGCGACCTGGACGACGGAGTATCAATAATGCGTTTACTGTTTTTAGGCCTGTTTTTCATGACCTCTCAGGCGCTTGCCCTCTCCTGGACATCGGATATCACCCTTTCGCCAACACCCATGTCATGGTCCGGCCCGGCAGATTCCATCGTGCCCGGAAATACGATCGGCTCTGAATGGAGCGCCACTGCGAGCGTCTCGGAAGTGTTCTGGTGCGGCCTGGTTTTTACCTGCTCCAAAGGGACGCTGGAGCCGAGCAGCAGCGTAACGGCCACCGGCATCACGGTTATTCTTGATGGTGCAAATTACATGGTATTTGAAACGGGCGTGCCCGGCATCGGCTTCATTCTTGGGCTTAAAGATTATAATGGCACCACCTATGTCCCGATGCAGACGGGCATTACGCAGAGTTATCCGGCCGACGGGACTAACGGTTACGCCTCCACACTGGGCTGGTCGGCAAAAGTGACGTTTATCAAGACCGGCGTTCCGCTGAAATCCGGCGTATACCAGACCCCCACCATTAATGCGGCGATCCTGACGGCCTATAACAACGAAGTGAAAACCGCACAGGTGATCATCAACCCGACCACCATCACGGTGACGGCAAGCGGCTGCACGGTAGGCACGAAAAGCGCCAACGTCGACCTGGGCACCATTGATGTTCACACGCTACCCAGCGTAGGCAGTACCTCGCCATCGGAGGCGTTTAACGTCAGCCTGACCTGCGATGAGAACGTGGCGGTTAACGCAGTAATGACCGATCAGACCACGCCGTCAAATACCTCGTCGGTCGTGACGCTGACCGGGGACTCCACGGCCTCCGGCATTGGCGTGCAGTTTTTCTATAACGGTACCGGGCCGCTGATGATGGGGCCAGACAGCTCGGCCGCAGGCACGACGGGACAGTTTTTCATCCAGACCACCAGCGCAGCACAAACGCTGTCGCTGCCGTTCCAGGCGCAGTACATCCGAACCGGAGAGCTGGTCCCCGGCTCGGCTAACGCCCTGGCGAGCATTACGTTTTCGTATCAGTAGGTCAGTGTTTAACCCACACCAGCTGATCGACCCGGAAGCCCAGATCGCGTGCGGTATTCAGGTAGTCCTGTTTTACCGCATCCGGAATGGTCGGGGTGCGCGATAAAATCCACAGGTAGTCGCGGTTCGGGCCGCTGACCAGCGCGTACTGGTACTTATCGTCCAGCTTGATCACGTTATAGCCGCCGTAGAACGGGCCGAAGAACGATACCTTCAGCGCAGCCGTAGTCGGTTCGCCGGTAAAGTACGCCTTTCCTTCGCTCTCATTCCACTTGTTCTTCACCGGATCATAGCCACGATTCAGTACGCTGATACCGCCATCGCTGCGCTTGCCGTACGTCGCGGTCACCTGTTCCAGACCGCGCTCGAAGCGATTTTCCAGTCGGGCGACTTCATACCATTTGCCGAGATAGCGGCTGGCATCAAAGCCGGTAATGGGCTGCACGCCTTTCGGCGGCGTGGGAGATTTACAGGCAACCAGCGTCAGCGCAATGGCGACACCGGTAACGACAGGCCATAGCCTCATGAGAACTCCTTTCATTTACGCGGTTGGACGTTAAGTGTAGCGCACCCGTGCGGCGCTTCATCCCGTCGGGGAATATTCGTAGTATATTGAGACTACTCCTTCTCTTCGGATGCAGACATGGCTTACTCCATCGGCGAATTCGCCAGACTCAGCGGCATCACCGCCACCACGCTGCGGGCGTGGCAGCGACGCTATGGATTACTCAAACCCGAGCGTACGGACGGCGGTCACCGCCTGTACAGCGATGAGGACGTTCAGCAGGCGCTGAAAATCCTCGACTGGGTTAAAAAAGGCGTACCCATCGGCCAGGTAAAATCACTGCTGGAACGTCCTGTGCCGCGCCGCGCCAATAACTGGCAAACCCTGCAACAGGCCATGCTGCAAAAGTTGCAGGAGGGGAAAATTGAATCCCTGCGTCAGATGATTTACGACGCCGGACGCGAATACCCAAGGCCAGAGCTGGTCACTAACGTGCTGCGTCCGTTGCGCAGCCAGATATCGGCCAACGTCGCCGCCGCCATGACGCTGCGTGAGATCCTCGACGGCATCCTCATCGCCTACACCTCGTTTTGCCTTGAGGGCGATAAAAAAGCGCCGGGCGATAACATCCTCATCAGCGGCTGGCATCTGAACGACCCGTGTGAGATCTGGCTTGAAGCCCTGACGCGCACCGGCCAGGGCCACCGCATCGACATACTGCCGGTTCCCCCTGCCGCGCTGGCCCCGGAAATTTTTCCGGATCGCAAATGGCTGCTGGTTACCAGCGGTAAACTTACCGCCGCGCGAAAAAAGCAGGTTGCGCAGTGGCAGCAGCAAGTTTCCCTTGAGGTAATTATCCTCTGATTATTTTCTGCTGTGGCAAACTTCACGAAAAGTTGAATATTTTTTCGCGCAGCGAGTGCTAACGTTTTCCTGTCACCGACAACTCAACAGGAAAACACGATGAAAAAGACACTCCCTCTGATGATGCTGGCTACAATGGCTTTCGCCCCTGCCGCGTTCAGCGCCCCGGCAGGCACCCTGAGCGTCCACGTTCTGGACCAGCAAACCGGTATGCCGCCAGCGGATGTGGCCGTCACGCTGGAAAAGCAGGAGCAGAACAAGTGGACCCCGATTGCCAGCGGTAAAACTGACCACGACGGGCGCATCAAATCGCTCTATCCGCAGGATCAGGATATGGCGCCAGGCGTCTATAAAGTGACCTTCAAAACCGCAGATTACTTCCACGGCAAAAAGCTGGACTCCTTCTTCCCGGAAGTGCCGGTGCTGTTCACCGTCACCCGCACCAATGAAAAACTGCACATCCCGCTTCTGCTCAGCCAGTACGGTTACTCAACCTACAAGGGCAGCTGATTGCCCTTGATTTTAAAGACGATTAAAAAATAATCCCGCCAATACTTGGACAAACTCACATTGTTGTGTAACTTTTAGATATGAGATCGGGAGGTGCACATCATGACAACAAAACCTGTGCTGGGTATTAGCGGATGTTTGACCGGTTCCGCCGTTCGCTTTGACGGCGGACATAAGCGTATGGGCTTTGTGATGGATGAGCTGGCGCAGTGGGTCGCTTTCCGCCCGGTATGCCCTGAAATGGCTATCGGCCTGCCCACGCCTCGTCCGGCGCTGCGCCTGGTGATGACCACTGGCGGCGAGACAGAAATGCGATTCAGCAAAGCGCCGCACGATGACGTCACGCAGAAGATGGCCGCATTTACGGCAGATTATCTGCCGAAAATCGGCGATCTGTCAGGGTTTATCGTCTGTGCAAAATCCCCTAGCTGCGGCATGGAGCGCGTGCGGCTGTACGACGAAAACGGCAACCGGGGCCGCAAGGAGGGTGTCGGGCTGTTCACCGCCGCCCTCCTTGAAACTTTCCCCTGGCTGCCCGTCGAAGAAGACGGTCGCCTGCACGATCCGGTACTGCGGGAAAACTTTGTTGAGCGCGTTTTTGCTCTCCACGAACTGAACGTAATGCGTAAAAATGGCCTGACGCGCCATGCCCTGCTGGACTTTCACAGCCGCTATAAGCTTCAGCTTCTGGCGCACCATCAGGCAGGCTACCGTGAAATTGGTCCGTTTGTGGCATCACTGCATGAGTGGGACGATCTGGACGCGTTTTTCGTGGCCTATCGCGACAAACTGATGAATATCCTTAAAAAACCCGCTTCGCGGAAGAATCACACTAACGTGCTGATGCACATTCAGGGCTATTTCCGTAACCAGCTGAACAGCCGCCAGCGCGGAGAACTGCGTGATGTGATCCTGCATTACCGGGACGGACTGCTGCCGATCCTCGCGCCGCTGACGCTGCTTAAGCATTATCTGGCTGAATACCCTGACCGGTACCTGATGACGCAAAACTACTTTGATCCCTATCCTGATGATTTGGGTCTGCGTCTGGCCGTTACCTGATAAGAAAGAAGCGAAGGCCCATTGACCCACAGAGGCCCAAAGCTGTACCCCGTTTAGACGACACCCTCACTGTCGTCTTTTTTTTGCGCTCAGCGTAAAATACTGTAATTCTGTACAGGTTAAGCATGCACAGCGGAGTACCCCGATGATCAAAAATCTGCATATTCAGAACTACCGCTCAATTCGCGATATGTCGCTTGAGCTGGAACAGCTCAACATCGTGTTCGGCCCCAACGGCACCGGAAAATCCAATATTTATAAAGCGATTTACCTGATGCACAGCGCGGCGCAGGGGCAATTCTCCCAGGCGCTGGCAAACGAGGGGGGGATTTTGAAAGTGTTCTGGGCGGGCAAAACCCGCAGCGATCAGCTGCGGCGCATGAACCTGGCGGTGGAAACGGAAACCTATGAATATGAGCTTCAGGTCGGGTTCGTGGAAAAGCTGCCCTATCCCTCACAGTTTCAGCTCGATCCGGTGATCAAAGAGGAAGCTATCTGGCTGAGCGGCCAGCACCGTCGTCCGTCGTCACAGCTGATGAAGCGTAAGAATCAGGCGGTTTTCCTGAACAACGTGCATCACGAAAAAGTGACCCACAGCGGTACGCTGTATGAGAACGAGTCGGTGTTCGGGCAGCTCGGCGAACCGCACCTCTATCCCGAAGTGTCGCAGATGCGCGAGTCCCTGCGTAACTGGCGCTTTTATCATGAGTTTTCCGTCTCATCCGGCTCGGCGATCCGTGCGCCGCAGGTGGGTTTTCGTTCCCCGGTGCTGGCCAGCGACGGCGCGAACCTGGCCGCCGCGTTTCAGACCATTGTCGAAATTGGCGACGAGCTGCTGCTGATGCGCATTCTCGACCAGGCCTTCCCCGGCTGCGTGTTTTACAGCGACAACACCGGCGGGCGCTTCCGCATGATGATGCAGCGCGAGGGGCTGAGCAGGCCGCTGGAACCGGCAGAGTTCTCCGACGGGACGCTGCGTTTTCTGTGCCTGGCGGTGGCGCTGTTAAGCCCGCGCCCTCCCGCATTCATCGCCCTCAACGAACCGGAAAACAGCCTGCATCCGCAGATGCTGCCCGCTCTGGCAAGCCTCATTGCCGAGGCCAGCCGCTACTCGCAGATCTGGCTCACCAGCCACTCGCCGGAGCTGGCGCAGTTGATTGAGAAGCACCGATCGTTTTCGCTGTATCAGCTGTCGATGATGGAGGGGGAGACGCGGATGGAGCGGCTGGGGTAATGCATTTCTTTTATGCAGTCACCACTTTCAAGGTCGCCATCAACGACGAAGATGATTTCCGTCGGTATATACCTTCGGCGAATTCTGCGCTCGCGACAGATTATCAAATTTATTGTTGCCAGTTTCTGATGCCAGGATAATCTGTAAACGTTGGTTATCAGATGAGAAAATTAAAATGGATATTGTACTTTTCCCTGGTCAGAACGCCCGCGCATGGGCTGAAACAATGATAAATCTTGAAGCCCGCAAGCTCATCAATACTGCGAATATTGTCGGAGGGCAACATCTCAGCGACGGACTCGCACGGATTAAATTTATGGATGATATTCGGCAGTTTGTGATGCAACAATTTAGTGCTACCCGGGCAGCCAGAAGTGATGAAGAGTGCATGGAATGCCTGAAAAACATCCGGGCTGAGAACGAAAGTCTTCTTGAGCAAAGCAGAATGCTTCGCTCCCGTACTGCTCAGCTTTTTGCTCAGATTGAACTGGTTAAAGAAAATAACAAAGTCGTCGGTTACGTTATCTCATCGATTAAGGTTGTGCTTTCAGGGTTACAGATTGTTGCAGGTGTTGGTGCAATGATGACAATGAATCCAGTGGGTGCGCTTGCAGGAGCGATTCTGGTTATGGATGGTGCAAATGCCATTTCAAAAGAAATTAACAGAACGCTTCAACATCAACCAAACTCCGAAGGTATGCTGGCAGATGGCGTCATGGATATCGCTCAGTTTATGGGATTTAAACGTGAATCAGCACTTGGGGTATTCAATAGCGTAAGCCTGGCAGCAAGCGTCTATACGGTATTTGGCGCCATCCGGAAACCCGAATCATGGCGTCTGTTTCGTTATCTCCCGCTGGATTTCTACCGCAAAGTCGACGGAATGAATCGCGCAGCGCTCACTATGAAAATTGTCGGCTGGGGTGTCTCTGCAAAAGTCTCGTTTGATTTAATTTCTAATGCGTCTGGCCAGAACTAATGTATTTCTTTCTGAAGCGCCAGGCTTTGTAAGCAATGATTGGGGGTTGAAAAAACCAGGCAATAATCAATACGATGAAAAGAGAAATACCGCCGGAAACAATATTGTAATGTTCAGCGAAAAAAAGAAGCGCCAGGAAAATCAGAGCCACAGCCGCAGTAATACACAGTACCATGATGAAACGCTTGCCCAACTCAAGCACCACCTCGAGCAGGGATGAACCATAACGGCTAATGTTTCGGTTCAGATACGCTAATTCCTTTACGGTGAAACCTGATTCAAGTAACTGCGTTTCAATATTGTTCATGCCACTACCTTTTCTTCTGGAAAGTAACGTGGATTATCTTAACCGGAAGAGAAGTGCTTGTAACCCGTCTGATGCATACCCATTACCGCCCGCTTTAAAGGCAAAGAAGTCGCCCACGTCTTTTTATTCCATCTCGCCAGCATTATTTTTCGCTGCAAACGGCTTAACGCGAAACGTCTTACGCCACTCCGCCGGACTGACGCCAAAGCGCGCCTTAAACTGCTGCCGATACGTCACCGCTGATAAAAACCCCACCTGCTCAGCGACGCTTTCGATTGGCAGACTGCCGGACTCCAGCAGGATCTGGCTGCGCCGCAGTCGCTCGGCGGTAAGCCAGTCGGCAACGCTCATGCCCGTCGCCTTGATAAAATGGCGGGTCAGCGTGCGTCGGCTCATCGACACCACGTCCGCCAGCGAATCCAGGTTATGCGGCTCGGAAATGTGCTGCTGAAGGTAGTCTATGAGACAGTTAATCCGCCCGTCGCGGGTATCTTTCGGCACAGGCTGCGCAATAAACTGCGCCTGCCCGCCCTCGCGGTGCGGCGGAACGATCATCCGGCGGGCAATCTGATTGGCGACGACGCTGCCAAAGCGCTGGCGGATGATATACAAACAGCAGTCGAGCGCGGCGGCGGTACCTGCCGAGGTGATCACATTGCCGTCGTCCACGTAGAGCGCGTTGATGTCCAGTCGAACGTCCGGAAACAGCGTCTGAAACTGGTGTTCAAACTCCCAGTGGGTGGCGGCCCGTTTGCCGCTGAGTATGCCGGCATAGCCCAGCACAAACGATCCCAGACACAGCCCAACAATTTCCGCCCCGTTGTCTCTGGCCTTAACCAGGCTGTCGAGCAGCGTCTGAGGCGGGCGCTCCAGTACGTGCTGCCAGTAGGGTACAACCACAATTTCAGCCGATGCGATCGCGGAAAAATCCTGCGTCGCATGCAGGGCAAAACCGTCTTTCGAGGTCAGGAATCCCGGTTTTTCAGCGCAGATCGTGACGTTAAAGCGCTTTTCCCCGGATACCGTATCGCCAAACAGAATGCAGGGGACGGAGTAGTGGAACGGGCTAAACCCGTCCACCGCGACAATAGCAACGTTAACAAGCGGCATCTGTCTCTCCTTTCCCCTTTAACACTCAGAATATAACGGTTTCGCCGTCCTGAGGAATGCTCACCGCGTCACTTATCTCGTTGGCGTCAACATACTCGCGCAGCGCGCGGCGGGTCAGCAGGCAGTGGTTGATAGCTTCCATATGGGTCGCCACGATTTTCGCCTGCGGCAGCAGGAAATGCACGTTAAGCAGATCTTCTTCTCCCATGATAATTGGCCCAAACCCGATGACGTGGGCGTAACCAGCGTTGAGCACGACAACGTCCGGTTGATGCTTTTGTAGATCGGCCGCAACCGCGTCGCGCCAGATGGTATCCCCTGCGATATAAAGCGTCTTCTCATCGGGATGACGGAAGACCACGCCGCAGGCTTCACCCAGACGCTCTGCCAGCTCCGGCACGGCGTAAGCGCGGTCAGTGCCGTGCTGGCCGCCATAAGTTTTCGCAATCCGGATATCGCCGAACGTCGTTTCGTCGGTCATGACCGTCAGGTTGTGAAAGCCCTGTCCGCGCAGCAGCGCGGCATCGCTATCATTTTGCACGTAGATCGGCTTGTGTTTGGCGATCAGCTCAACGGCATACTGATCCCAGTGATCGTCATGGGTATGGGTGACGATCACCGCATCGGTGTCCAGCAGCGTTTGAACGTCAACGGGAAGCTCGACCATCGGGTTGCGAATATCGGCCCGCGCGGTGCCGGGAAAACCCGGATAAACGCCTTTTGGCGCCAGCATTGGGTCGATTAAAAAGCGTTTTCCCGCGTAAGTGATCAGCTGGGTGGCATTGCGAATTTGCGTAATGTTCATGGGCTATCCTCCGGTTGGTATGAGAAGGAGAATAGCCCCAGGGTGCCGTTAAGAATGTGGGCTAAAGGGCGATGATCGATGAAATCGGGTCAATCGATAAACCGCTTGCGTACCCTTTCCAGCGGCGCAATCAGCAGATTGATAAGCGGTTTACGATCGATAACGATATCGGCGTTCACCGTCATCCCGCCCATCAGCATGCGCTTTTTCTTGTCCGGGTCGGTAAACCAGGAGGGGACGCGCACTTTAGCCAGGTAGTAGTTCTGCCCTTCCTGGAGCGGGATCAGCGCCGAATGGGCATCAATGTTTACCTCATAGAAATCGGACAGCGTCGCCTCCACGGAACCGTATTTGTCCACGGGCCAGGAGTCGAAGCGCAGCTTAACCTTATCGCCTTTCGCCACGCGCCCCACCCCCGTTGCCGGAACATACAGGTACCCCTCCATCGTCGCCGCGGTATTTTTACGGATCACCACCACCACCTCGCTGTTTTGCGTAATGGCCCGGCCTGGCGGGAAGTTAATCGCCACCACGTAGCCATCTGAAGGGGCCAGCATCGCCATGGTGGAACTCCCCCGGCTGGACAGGTTGCGATCGATTTCGCTGATGCGGTTTTTCACGTACAGCTGCTCTTCGCTCAGCGAGTCAATTTGCGACTGGGTGCTGTCGGTCAGGCTGGTTTTGCGCGCCTCAAGCTCAAGAATAGTGCTCTCCTCCAGCGTCAGGTTGAGCTGGGCGTTGAGCACATCGTTATGGCTTTTATCGAGATCCACTTTGGAGACATAGCCCTTCCCGGAGACGGATTTCCACGCCTCGTAGGTGTCGGTGCTGTTTTTTAACAGCGCGCGCAGCTTCTTCACCTTATCGCGGGAAACGGCGATCTGCTTGTCAGTGAGAGCCAGCTGCTGCGCCAGATTTTTGCGATACGATGCAATCGAGTCCTCAATGGCCTGGATGCGCTGCTCGCTGCGCTTTTTCTCCGCTTCCATCTGCTGGCGGTCAAACTGCACCACCGAGCCCTGCTTGCCGCCATAGTCCTGCGACACGGTGAACAGCGGATCGTTTTCCTTCACGTACTGGCCGGGCCGGACGGCAAAATCAACAAGGGTTCCGGACTCTCTGGCGCGCACCTCCACATCGCCCTGCGCCGGGATCAGCACCCCGCGTGCCAGCGTGGTTTCCGAAAAGTTGAAAGCAATCGCAAAGACCAGCAGGCAGAGAAAAAAGGCGATGAACAGCGTCAGCACGGTTTTCAGCCGCGGCGCGTTGATTTAATAGCTTTTTGAGAAGTGGTGCGGGATTAGCGCCCGACGCTGTCGGCTTCGGTTTTTTAATTTCACGATATGTCATCCATGATAAATCACTGAAAGATCGTCCCATCCACTCCAGAGCGTGGGGGTTTTGCGCAGCGCGTTCAGCGTGTCGGCGGCGGCCAGACGGTAATCCTCTGGCGCATACGCCTGGCTCTCCAGCCCAAACTCTGCCGCGTGCAGCGAACAGACCGGCAGCAGCGTTCGGACGCTGTAGCCATAACGGGATAAAAACCGCGTGGAGACGTCCGTTAACCACGCCTTGCGATCGCCTGCCTGAATTGGGAACAGCGGCGCATCCGGCAGGCGTTCATCCATCAGCAGCACCGTCACCAGGCGCTGAGGGGCGAAAAACGAGCCGGCGCGCCGTCCGTCGTGTGCGGCCATCAGCTTGTGCAGCGCAGGGTGACGGGTAATAAACTGAAAGCGCACATCATCTGGCGCGGTGGCGAGCAGCGCATCCATAATCAGGCCAAAGCCCGCCCAGCGCATGCCCAGAAGCAGGGTGCGAGGCGAACTGTAAAACCCCTGATCCTGCGTCCACTGCGCCATGTACGCATGCAGATCGAAGCGAACGTTGCGCGCCCACAGCGCGGGCGGGAAAATCTGTTCCACGAAGTTAAACCCGCTCAGCTCATGGGCGTTCTGATGCAGAAAATCAGCCGGCACATCGGCCTCCGGGCAGGGCATAAACTGGCTGTAGTTTTGCGCAATCCGGTTTGCCATTAAGGTGCGTCCGGCCTGGCGCGCGCAGAGTCGGGCATAGAGACGCGGCAGAAACATCATGGCGCACTCTCCCGCAGGGTGCCGTTTTCCATGGTATAGAGACGCCCCTGACAGCCCACCACGTCCGGCGAGTGGGTAACAAATACCAGGCCAATCCCCAGGCTACGCAGGTTCGCCAGCACCTTTTGCGCGGTGGTCTTATCCAGGTTCGCCGTCACTTCGTCGCAGAGCAGTAGCTTAGGCTGGCTGTACAGGGCGCGCGCCAGGACCAGACGCTGCATCTCCCCGGCCGAGAAAAAGGTGTTCCCCGGCAGCATCTCCGTTTCGTAACCGTGCGGCAGACGGGCGACGACGTGGTCCACTTCCGCCAGCCGACACGCGGCGATGACCTGCTCTTTATCCGGCGCGCTGTCAAAGCAGGCGATGTTGTCCAGAATCGAGCCGGTGAAGAGAATATCGTCTGCATGGACAATGCGGATGTGCTGGCGTAGCGAGGAAAGATCGCACTCTTCAATGGGGATCTTATTGATCCGCAGCGTGCCAGACGATGACAGCAGCATGCCGGAGATCAGACGCAGCAGCGTGGTTTTTCCCGACCCGCTCTGGCCCACAATCACCGCCTCTTCGCCCTGCTTCAGGGTCATGTTGATATGCTGTAGCGTGGCCTCCCGGCCCGGATAGGCAAATGAGACATCCTCAAATTGCAGACAGACCGGCGAGGTGACAATCCGCTTCCCAAACTGGCTGGTTTCAGAGGGGGCAAACAGCAGGTCGCCCACGCGATCCAGCGGCCCCTTAAGGGCATTTTTGTCCAGCAGCTTCTGCGCCACCTGCACCATGGCATCGGAAAAATAGCGCTTATAGCTGATATAGGCGTACAGCATCCCGATGCTCATCTGCCCTTCCAGGATCAGCCACGCGCCAAAGCAGACCACCAGCAGCTGCTCGGCATTGATCACCAGCAGCGAAGCCACGTCAAAGCGGGCCAGCAGCCGCTCTTTACGCATCAGCCCGGCGATGTGTTCGCGCTGGGATTTGTCCATCACCGCATCCCGGGCCTGCTCCATATTGTTCGCCTTGAGCGTAATGATCCCTTTCTGTGTCTCTACCAGCAGAGATTCATACTGGGCGGTACGCTCGATGGAGTCATCCACCGCGCGTTGATAGGGGCCGATCAGCGAAAAGCGGATCAGGAAAAACACGCCCATCAGCAGCATCGTCAGCAGCGCAATTTTGACGTTATACAGCAGCATAAACAGCAGGCTGGTAACGGCGATCAGGCTGGAAAAGAGAATTTGCACGTAACCATTGCTGATGAACTCCGCGCAGGCGTGGAGCGATTTTTCAATAGCCAGCACGATGCCCGGCGGGCGCGAGCGGAACCAGCTGGTCTGGGTGCGCAGCATGTAGTGGCGCACGGACTGGCTTAAATCGTCATAGGCAATGTTACGCATCAGGATCTCAAGCAGCTGCTTGAGGAATTTACCGATGACTTCAAAGATAAAGACGATAGCGAAGATCGCGGTGAGCAGGATCACCAGATCGCTGTCGCTGCGGGAAATGGCCTCATCCATAATCAGCTGCACGTAGGTGGGGCTCGCCAGCATGGTGATGAGAGTAAAAATACAGAGCACAAACAGCAGCAGCTGGCGCTGGAACAGGCTCGGAGATTTATTGGCTAACCGGCCAAGCGTGAGCTTTTCATCCGGGGATTTCTTTTCGAAACACGGCGTGGGCTTAAGCTCAAGCACATACCCGGAAAACAGTTTTTCCGCCTCTTTCAGGCGGTAACGACGCACGCCGCTGGCCGGGTCGTGAACGGTCACGCTGCGGCTGTCGATCTTCACGATGACCACGAAATGGTTGCCGCGCCAGAAGGCGATGAGCGGCAGCTCAGACGTTTCTATTTCAGTGATTTCGCCTTTAAGCACCCGGCCAGACATATTTTTATCGCTGGCAAGGGTCAACAATTCCGCCATTGAGGTTCCCGCATCGGCGGAAACGGAAATCTCCCGGCGCAGCTGGCTGACGGAGACATGGTGGTCATAGTGCCCCAACACCATCGCCAGGCAGGCCAGTCCACATTCGGTAAATTCATGCTGGCGAATAACAGGGGTCTTACCCTGTTTTTTATACTGAAAGAGCGAAAACATAATGATCCGTGGCTGAAATAAAAAAATGGCCCGGCAATGCGGGCCATGCGTACAACGTGCTTCTCGCTTAAGCGCTGAAGAAACCGCCGATGAAGCCGCCCACCAGGCCGAATACGCCGCCGATGGTGCCGCCCAGCGCGCCTAACATCTGGCTGCCCGCGTTATAGCCCGCGCTTGCGCCCTGAATAGCGGCAGCAAACGGATCCCAACCACCGATGATGGCCTGTGCTTTTTTGAAATCGATAACTTGCATGATACTTTTCCTGTAAACGTGAATTAGTTGTAGCTACCAACCAGCGCGCCCAGGAAGCCCATTGCGCCACCCAGAACTCCGCCAACCACACCGCCAACCATGCCCATGATGCTAGCGCCAGTGTCGTAACCCAGCTGTGCACCTTTAACCAGACCAGCGAACGGGTTTAACGCGCCGCCAATAATGTCTTTCGCTTCTACGAATGAAATCGCTTTCATTTTTATCTCCTGTAGTGATGGATCTTTAGCATGATGCTAAAGGCTAATTTCCTTTTATGAAGGAAAGCGGTTGCTACGGGCAGGTGGTCAGCGGAATGATTTTATTGCCATAAATAATCATTCGCCTTGCAGCCTGCCCGGCATTATCTATTTCCAGCCGTTGCCCCGGAGGAATATATTTTGAATTATTGTATTGCGTACTGCACCCGACCGAGGAAACATATTTAAAATAGGTATTCCCGGTATTACTCACCACCCCGTTGCTAAACGCATAATCAAAATGTCGTGTCCATGGACGGACAATCAAAATAGCCTCAAGCGAGACCACCACATCCGACTGGATGCGCTGGCCTTTACGCGTGATGACCTTTGCCTGGAGCGGCGTCTCGGTGAATTTTACGCGATAGTATCGCTCTTTGTTGTCATGCGGGCCGGTATAGTAAAATTTAAAACCCGCGCGCTCACCGCTCCCCAGCGTTAATTGCTTAGGCGAATACATGACTTCGCCGTCTTTTATTTCGGTTTCTTTTCCCTTCTCTTTAGGAACGTCTACCTGAATAAGCGAAACGGTATAATTCTGACGTTCGCTGGTATCGTTTTTTATCGGCTGAAAAACAACTTCTCTTTCGGGAAGAAAATCAATATTCAGACTTTCGATAATTAAAGCATTTGCCCCTGTGGAAATGAAGCAATTTATTGCAAAAATAGCCAGGAATTTTCCAGTCATGGTTGATTAATTCCAGGATGCGCTAACATCTATTCTTCCCTGCGCGGTCACTTCGCCAAACCAGCTATTTCCGTCATAGGTGGTCTTCGATACCGGATTATCCATAACGAACTGGAGGATCAGCGGTGTTTTCCAGAGCCACATATCGGTCACGCCGGAACTCATTTTGTCCCACTCTTCCGCATGGGTGGCTGGCGCCGGGATCGACAGTACCTCGCCTTTACAGTTATGCGCCATGCGCGTCTGGCTTTTCCCCACCAGCACGTTGCCCGGAATGGGAACCGTAAAGCCGTTGCCGCTGAAGGCGCAGTAGTCCACCCCATTCAGGCTTTGAGTAGGCCCGGTGACTTTTACCGTGACCGCAATCGCCGCATCTTTTTGCGCCCCGCTGTAGGTGATGGTGTAGGGGATCTCAATGGGCGTTTCGCCGATGGCGCCTTTCCCTGAGCCGCCCAGACCGTCAGGATCGAGGGCATAATCCGGGTTGTCGGGCGTAATCTCCAGCCCCGGCTGAATAGGGTTAATCACCAGGCCGCCCCCCGGCTGGAAGCAGAAATCCGCCGCCAGCGAGCTGTTGCCGGGCGTCAGGCACAGGCTGACGATATTGCCAATGCTGCTGCCGTCCCCCGCCTGCGCCACGCTCAGAATTAACGCTTTCGGCAAAAATATTTTAAGGTACGCTTTGCCGCCGTTTTTCTGCGGCGCCGCGAGGAAGGTGTTTGCCAGGACACGCGTATCACTCAGGATACCGCCGGAGATACTGTACCAGGTGTTTTCATCGAAGGTCAGCTCGGCGGCAAGCCCGGTGCCGCCGTTCATGTGCGATTGCAGCACGCTGTTGACGCGGGAAGAGGTGAGCGCCAGCCCCCCGTTGTAACCGGAGATATCTTCCCCAACAAACGTGTATTCAAGCAGGTCGCACAGCACGCCAGAGACCGTGTTGCGGGTGTATTTGGTGCAGGTTGCCCCCGTTGATCCATCGACAATCGTCACCTCGCCGCTGATCGGGTCAATCCCCAGGTTGAGCGCCCTGGCGTTGGTCATGGTCAGCGTGCCCACCTTGTGAAGCGTATTGGTGGTGGTCACTTTGTTGATGGAGCTGATTTGCGGCGTGGAGGTGATGGTCACTTCATCCCCTGGCGCGGCGTTGAGCAGATAGTTAAAGAACGGATCGCCCAGGACCCAGCGCCCGTATGACGTGCCGGGCTCCATCACCGGCGGCTTGACCACCATCGACGTATCGGTATAGCGGGTCGTCGGGGTGTACCCCGTGTTGCCGCAGGACGAGGAACACGCCGTCCCTTTAAAGAACGGAGAGGCGCTGGAACCGGTCACCGAAAAGTCGATGGTCAGCGCGCTGCCTGCCGGACCGCTGTAGCTGTTGTCCGGGATGTAAGTGGCGATACCGTTATTCGTTTTCGCGCTCAGCGTCGGCCACTCACGCGAACCGTGTAAAAACGCGGTCGAGGTGCTGTTCAGACTAAACAGCCCCGCGCTGTTTCCCGTACCGTTATTGTCCGGATTATTAATGGCGAAATAGGGCAGCTCCTGCGCATGGGCCACCGCGCTCATCAGCAGCAAATTAAGAGCGAATATCTTTTTCATCGTCACGTTCCTGCGTTCCTTTTGCTTCCTGCCAGACGAAATCGCCTTTGTCGCAGGAGATGTCCCCGAGCCACAGCGCACCGCGGTTAGACTCAATGTCCAGGCGCACTTCGCAGACGCTGTCGTCCGGCGTGGCGATACTCAGGACAGGGTTGTTCTTATCAACGTCGATCACGAAGCGTCCGTCGTTCTCCGTCCGGGTCAGCCCAACGTGGTTTTTGATCTGCGTGGCGCCAATCGGATTGCCGTTTGCATCCACAAGGCGGCCAAACAGGGTGACGATTTTCTTCACCTGCGGCTTCATCACCACGGTATTGCCCGGATAAACCGTGATATGGCGACGCGCATTCGCGCCAATCTCATAGCTTTCCGTACCGGTTTCACTGTTCATCACTTCCAGGTCATAAGCCTGGTATGCCGGCAGCGACAGCCAGGTTTTATCCCCTTTAATGCGTTCTGCCCGGCCGTTAAGCTTCAGGGTCAGCGCTTCATCAGATTTGAGACCGGTACTGACAATCACCCCTGCGCTTTCGGTGCCTTTCCCGGCGGCGATGGCCTCTTTGGACCAGCCCACGCTGCCGTCACTGGTCAGCGTGGAGTTCCAGCCTTTACTCATGCCGCTCTGGACGCTGAGGATGTTGCTGTTCCACGGCGTGTCGAAGTTCACGCTGCCGCCGCCGCTTACGCTGCGATCCTGGCGGCTGTTAAAGGCTTTCGAGACGTTGGCGGTGGCCGATTTCAGGTAATCGCCTTCAAACTGGCGGCTGGCGCTGACGTTCAGCGCCGTGCCGGTATCGCGATTGTGGGAAACGCCAACCGACACGGTATTGCCGAGCGGTATGGCGAAATCGAGCATCACGTAGCGATCTTTCTCTTCGTAATACCCGTCGTATTTGTTGCGCGACATCCCCACCCGCAGGCGCGCCGTACCGTAGCGACCGGCGTATAACCCCTGGGAGTAGTCCAGCTGATAGCGTTTATAGCGATAGAGGTCGTCCTCCTGACGCATCAGGCTCAGGTTGCCCGCTGAGGGCAGGCCGAACGACGGCAGGCTAAAGGAGGCGCCCCAGGTGTTGCCCTTGCTCTCATAGATATCGAGGAACTTGCCGCTGGAGAGCTGTTCATGGGAGTACCAGACCGAACCGATCTGCCACGGCAGGCTGAGATTCGCGCCGTAGTTGGCGCGGTACGTTCCGTCGGAGGCGGCCATGGTCTGGGTATTCACCGAGAAATAGCCCGTCAGGTTCAGGGAGGCCCACAGCTCGCTGACGATGTGTTCCCGCATCATGTAGGTGGAGGCGTTCCAGTCGACCATCCCGCTGCGCTTGCTGAACGAGGCCCCCACCAGCGACATGGTGTCTTTATGTTTGGTGTCGTAATCGTAGTAGTAAGTGTTGTCCTGCTCGTTTTTGCGTTTCGCGTATTTTTTATAATTGACGACGGATTTATCGCGGCTATACATCCCACCCCACATCTGCCAGCGCAGCGTTTCCGACACGTTACTGGAGAACGGTTTATTCACGGTGTACATGCTGCGCGATACGGTGCGGCTTCCGCTCACCACTTCGACTTCGACGCTGTAGATCCCGTAGGGCAGGCTGCTGGTGTCAATTTCGTGATTACCCACATCAAAGCGCTGAATACCAATAAGCTGCCCGTCCCGACGAATACGGGCCTCGCCCGCCGTGGGGAAATAGACCACCACAGGCGTCAGAGAGAGCGTGTTATCGCGCTTACGGGAGTTGGCCTGGTTGCCCATGGAAACGCCGTAGACTTCACCGCCGGAAATCCCGCTGACGCTCGCCAGAGACTGCATCGCCCAGCCGTTCAGCATGCCCGCGGCGTAGCGCATCCCCTGATAGTCGCGCTCCCACATAACCGCGTTCATCTGGGTATCGCTGCTGCTCTCGTTGACGTAGCCAGAGCCGTCGATCAGCACATGATCAACGCCCATTGAGATCCAGTTTCTTGCGTTCAGATAGCCCGACGACCAGCTGTCACCGTAGCCGCTCTCGGTGTGATACGCCCCGAGGTTGTAGGAGAACGTGCCGCTCAGGTCGTCAGACTCCGGCGCATCAATGTCCACCTCACGCGGGCGAATATTCACCCCGTAGTCGCTCTGCGACAGATTCAGCAACAGGCGCATTTTTTTCTGATCCAGCTCGAACGCGGACCCCGTACTTACCGGAATGCGCATCTGGTCATCAAACTGCTTGTCGTTAATGCTCTGCAATAACGTTCTCATCTCTTTTGACAGACGAATGCCATTATCAGACTCCTGGACCTGAACGTCCCTCAGCCCCAGCTTCAGATCTTTTGCAAAGAGCGTCACGTCACCGATACGAACATATTCGCTCGCCGTGCCTTCGTGGTTCCCTTGTTGTGCTGAGTGTGGACGCGTATTCACCAGATAGACGGGAATTTTGATCCCCTGCTCCAGCAGTGCATAAAGCGAGTCGGGAAAACGGTAATTAGCGATAACCACGGAGCTTGAGGCTGCATGCGCAAGCGCGGGCAGCGTGCCGGATGCGCAAGCCATCATCATCGGCAACACTAATTTATTTTTCACCATGCATCCTTACTTAACAGGTATGAACTGTTTCAGGTCCCATATTCCGAGATGAAAATGGTTATCCGTAACGTTGATATCCTCGATAGCGCGCGAGGTATCCGGCATCAGGTAGAAGTTTTTGGTACACGGCGTAGTCGGTGATTCCGGATTCGGCTTCAGGCAGGTTCCGGTCGCATTGACGCGAAAAGCGGTGTTGCCCTTATTCGTTATTTTTCCCGCCACATAGACGAAGTCGATCTTCTTATCACGGGGCTGAACCACCAGAATGGTGCTCACCACCGCGCGCGTCATCCCGGTACCGTTTTTTGGTGAACCGCTGTCCACCTCTTCGCTCACCCCTTCATCCGTGAAGGTAATGCGGTAGTAACGCTCTTTATTGTCGGCATTACCGTGATAGTAAAATTTGACAATATTGCTGGTACCGGCGGGCATTACCATGCGCGTGGGCGTCAGCAACAGCTCGTCCACTTTCTCCGGGTTAATCACAACACCTTCATCCATCGGGCTGCTGATCCGCTGTGCGCGAACAGAAACAATACGCACGCTGTCTGCTTCGTTTTTTATTTCCTTGGCGGTGGAGTCAGCGTCCGCTGGAATAATGGTGGTGACTTTTCCCACATTAATGGCCAGCGCGGAGGAAGAAATAAACAATAAAAATAAGAAGGCGGATTTGAGGTTAAACATGCTATTTCCCTAAACAGGGGCTTGCGCCCCTGGATCGATCAGGCCTTAGCCCCAGGTTGCGCGGAACGCAACAGAAACGGTCCCTTCCCACAGGCTGTTGGTCAGGTCTTTGAACTCTTTCGCAGTACCCGCGTTGTCCTGAGCGGAGTCAACGTAGAAGACGAATTTGTCCTGGCCGGTGATTTCGGTATCAGCCACAGCGCCAGCGCTGGTGGTCAGGTTCCACAGGCCAGAAGACACGCCGGTGTTAGAAGAAGAATCAACCAGCGTGGTCCATGCGGTAGATTTCGCCCCCACGGTGCCACCGATAGAGCCCAGGTCGCTACCGCCCCAACGCGCACCCACTTTCAGCTTGGTCGCTTCACCGCCCACGCTGAACAGCGTGTTGTTTGAATCGTCGAGGATAGCTTCGAGTTTGAAGCTGGTCGCCGTAGAGTGATCGCCACGGATAGCCACATCAAACAGACCGGTATCGGTGTTGAAAGATTTGGTATTGGCGCTGTAAACGAAGTTCAAAGCACGCGTTGGCGTAACAACCAGGTCGGATTCGCTGTCTTTGGTCGCGGTTGCCTGCCAGGTGGCAGAAGCCGTCGTTTCTGCTGCATTAACTGCGCTCAGGGCAGAAACAGACAACAGGGAGCCCAGAACGATAGCGTTCAGTTTGTTCATTTATTTAGTCCTTCAAAAAAGAATCCACGTGTATAAAAAGGGGAGCCCCTTTTTCGAGGCGGAGTATAGACAGCCGCAAAATAACGAGGCAATACAGAAAAATTCACTCGCCGGAGAATAACAATAAAAATATAAATAAATTTCTCGTATCTTATTGTTACGTATTGAGTAAACCACTCAATTTCCCGAGCAATAGATAAATATCGATTTTTCAATAAAGAGAAATATCAGGACGTCGGAACAGCCACACACATCATTACAGGCAAAACCAGCCCCTTAATTAACCAGGCGTGCGGTTTAACGCGGGTAATATAGAAGAAGTTGATATTATCAAGTAACATTTCGTTTACAACGCCATCCGGTGCCGCATCATCTTCAGATTTATTCAGCTTTTTATCCTTAATATAAAAGATATTGCTTCCGTCGACTTTTTCCACGCTGAGCGTGTAATTTCTGTCAATCAGGTAGCTTTTGCCCTCTTTCTTGAGTACGCCTTTATGAATAACCGTCACAACATCTTTGTTGTTAAACAGGAAAAGCGTGGTTAGCGACATATCGGTTAACTCACCCGTGGAATAGGTTTTCCAGGAAATGGTATCTGACTGACAGCCAAACCCCTCATCCTGCGTTCTGTTAAAATAGATCCACAACAACGCGATGGCAGACAGCGCCAGTACGATACTGAACAGTACACTCATTTTAGTCCTTGACATATTTTAACTCCCGGTCAGGCTTCTGTAAGAAATGCAGTTCTTATAATCGTCGATACTGTCCTGCTGATAACAGATGGCCAGGAAATAATTTTCTATCTGCGACTTTTTAAACCTGGAATAGTAAGCATCTGCAACCTGGTGTTGACAGTCGATATGTTGACTGGCAATGACCTCTTTTACGTGATTAAAGTAGTGCTGTCGCGGCTGATACATATTCTTATCGATCAGGTATACCGTACACCGGTCTACTTTACCGAGCAGATGCATATCAGAATCTTTCAGGCTCTCGGCATAGGAATCCCTTTGGTGCAACAGTAAAACAGCGGTGCCGATAACGGTAATCAGTAATAACGTGCAAAGAGAAATAAAGAGTCTGTGCAGCGATATTAATTGTTTAGGCGGATCGGCATCTTTCTTATGCGCTAGCGTATCGAATGCTTCAGAGGCAGATTGCTCACTAAGCGTTGAAACGACCGGCGGCCTGACCGTGTGATGTTCAATATGCGCGGCAAGGCTAAATCCCTTGCCACGTATCGTTTTTATCAGTAAAGGATCGCATCCTAATGTACGAAATGCTTTTCTGATTTCACTTATGGCAACATTCAGACTCACCGAAGAACCAGAGAAACCATGATCCTCCCAGACCTTCTTTATCAGGTCGTCTCTGTCGAGAGTTTTACCATTATTGATGATAAGTTCATAAAGCAGACGACCCGCCTGGTTAGATAACTTAATGGATGACTCTTCCTCTCCATTAATCATGATCATACCGGTGTCGACTTCATAAAGCATTGTAAGATCAATGAGATACTTCATATTATTATTACGCCATTGTTAAAATTATGTGCATTTGCCAGGCAATAATAAGTCTAAAGTTTGTGTGGTCAAGTCGCGTGATATTAATTGAGAGATGAATTCATAAAGCTTCATTAATTAACAATTATTAAATCATTAATAAAAATATTCGAACTAACGCATTTAGGTTAAAACATTAAAAAAAACTAACTCGCAAGATTATAATCTTAAACTTTAGAAGTTGTTGGAATAATGTTTTGTTATGTACTTTTTTAGTGCAACATAATATCGTCAAAGCATTCTCCCGAGTCGCCATGCGTCTAGCCGGTACATCAGGGACATGTGTAGCCGATTAACATTCATTTTAAATAACACAAATCTTCATGGAGTTTATCATGTTCAAATCGATCATGACCGTATCACTGCTGGCCGCCGCTATTGCTTCTACCAGCGCAGTGGCCGCAGACAATTCAGCGGGTGGTATCATTAACTTTACCGGCGCTATTACCGATACAACCTGTACCATTAACGGCGGTAAAAGCGCGGACTTTACCGTTGCGCTTTCCCCTATTTCGGTAAAAGATGCAGGCACCACGGTTGGCCTGATCACTAAGAATAAAAAATCTATTGCGCTGACGTTCTCAGGTTGTTCACCAGCAGCCGGAACAACCGGTACCCCGCTGAAAGTGTATTTCTCCAGCGCGGATAATATTTCCACTGACGGTAAATACCTGCTGAATAACAGCGTGAACGAAAGCGATGCCAGTGTGGCACGTAATGTCGGTTTTGCGTTAGTGGAGCCAGGTTCGTCTACCCCAATTACCCTGAACCAGCCTTACACTACGGATATTATGGGTACAGCGACCGCGCCAGATTCCGAGACGCTGACGCTGGATGTTTATTACTATAAAACGAACGCCGCTGCCGCCACCGTGGGCGAGTTAAGCTCCAACGTAACGTATACCATTTCCTACCTGTAATAATGATTATACAGGCTCTGTTTTCGCAGAGCCTGTATTTAAGGTTGCAATCATGCGCAAGGCAATTTTGCTGGCAGGCTTACTGCTAAGCACCGGTCACTCATGGGCCAATATTGTCATTAATGGCACCCGTGTCCTTTATCCTGAAAATAACAAAGAGGTGATCGTCCAGTTAATGAATACGGGCGATGCGCCCGCTCTGGTGCAATCCTGGATAGATGACGGTGATATTAATTCCACGCCGGAAACAGCCAATGTGCCGTTTCTGCTGTCGCCGCCGGTGATAAAAGTTAACGAACATAATGGCCAACAGCTTCGTATTAAAAAGCTGCCGTCCAGCTTGCCTGCGGATCGCGAATCCGTCTTTTTCCTGAATGTCCTCGACATTCCGCCCAGACCTGAAAATCTGCAAAATCAGAATACCGTTCAGCTGGCGATTAAATCCCGTATCAAACTTTTTTACCGGCCCGCTGCGCTGAAAGGCACGCTGGATGACGCGGTGGCGAAACTGACGCTCGCCGCCGAAGGCGATCGCTTTCGCATTACAAATAACAGTCCGTTCCATATTACGGTCGCCAATATTTCGCTGGGTAAAACGAAATTGCTCCAGGAGTCCCCGATGGTTTCCCCGTTTGGGCAGCTGACGGTCGCCGCAAAAAATACGGTTAAGCGCGGACAGACCTTCCAGCTGATGTATGTGGACGATCTTGGCGCGTATAAAACCCGGACTTTCACCAGTCAGTGATCGGAAAGACTCACCATGAAAATGAAACAAAACAGACTCTGTCTGCTGGCAGTCTGCACGCTTCTGCTTTCGCATAAATCAGGGGCCGTCTCGTTTGATCCCTCCCTGCTTGCTGGCGCATCCGGTGAGTCCGATCTGTCTCGCTTTTCCGAAAACAACGCCATGCCTGCCGGCAGTCAGGAGATGGATATCTACGTAAACGGCAGCTGGAAGGGACGTTATACCGTCATCTACGGCGAGCAGCGTGACGACATCCGCCTTGCCTGGAAAGATGCCCGGTCGCTTGGCATCAACACCACGTCCGTGCCTGCGCCCGCCATTGCGCACGGGCAGGTGCAGCTGCGCGATCTGGTTCAGGGCGGTGAAGTCAAAACCGATACCAGCACCCTGAGTCTGGCGCTTACCGTTCCGCAGGCGGCTGTGCTGCGTACTGAAGAAGGTTACATTGCCCCCCAGTTTTGGGACGAGGGGATCCCGGCGCTGATGCTCTCGTGGAACACGACCTGGTATAACACCCACGCAAAAGGCGCTGCGAAAGACACAAATGATGATTTTTATGCCGGGCTGGATTCCGGCGCCAACCTGTTCGGCTGGCAGTTTCGCGACAGCAGCGCCTGGCGGAAAACGGCCAGCGGAGAGAGTAGCTGGCAGAATAATACCCGCTACCTGCGCCGTCCCCTGGCCTCGCTGAAATCCAACCTGACGCTGGGTGACTTTTATATTCCTGGCGATCTGTTTGATTCCCTGCGCGTGCGCGGCGTGTCGCTGGCGTCGGACATGAAGATGCGCCCAAATTCACAGCAGGGTTTTTCACCGGTGGTTCACGGCGTGGCACGGACGAACGCCCTGGTGAAAGTTATCCAGAATGGCAACGTGATCTATCAGGAGAACGTACCGCCGGGCCAGTTTACCCTCGACAGCATTCAGCCTACCGGCTCCGCGGGCGATTTGCTGGTGGTGGTGCGTGAAGCGGACGGTTCACAGCAGTCCTTCACGGTGCCGTTTTCCGCCGTGCCCGGGATGCTAAAAGAAGGGGTGAGTCAGTACAGCGTGGTGGCGGGTAAAGTGCACCAGAACACGCTCGATGCCGAACCCGCATTCATGCAGGCCACGCTGCGCTACGGGTTTAATAACCTCATCACCGGGTATACCGGGACGATTATTAGCGATAACTACCAGGCCGGGCTTGTCGGTACCGGGTGGAACCTTCCGTTTGGCGCGGTCTCGTTTGATGTCACCCACGCCAAAACCACCCTACAGGATCGCACCAGCAGCGGTCAGAGTTATCGCGTGTCGTACAGCAAATTTATCGATACCACCGCCACCAACTTCACCCTGGCGGCCTATCGCTATTCCACTAAAGGCTATTACAGCTTCAGCGACGCGCTCTATTCGCGCGAAGGGTATCAGCGCCTGAGAGCGCAGTACGACGACTATGAAGATCGGTTTGGCGTTGCGCCCGACATGTCGCTAAGCACCTGGGATGCCCTGCGCGCGGCGCAGCCCAAGAATACCTTTACGCTTAACCTTAATCAGCGCCTGCTCAATAACTGGGGCACGGTATTTGTCTCCGGCACACAGCGCGATTACTGGAACTCACAGCAAACCACGCGCGAATACCAGATGGGCTATTCCAACGCCATCGGCCGCGCCAGCTATACCCTGTCGGCCAGCCGGGTACGGAACAGGGACAGTGAAGAAGAGACGCGCCTTTACCTCTACCTCAGCCTGCCGTTCTCGCTGTTTGATAATAATGCCTGGATCACCTCCAGCCTGACGGCCAGCGATTCGCATTACGAGCAGAGCAATATCAGCATGAGCGGGAACGCGCTGGCGTCGAACCGCCTGAGCTACACCCTCTCCGGCAGTAATGCGCGGGGGGGTAAAAATGCGGCAAGCGTTAACGCCGCGTACCGTTCGAACTTCGCGACACTCGGTGGCTCTTACAGCGAATCCTCCGACTACCGCCAGACCGGGCTCAGCGGACGGGGAAGCCTGGTGGCCTACCCGTGGCACGTTCTCGCCTCAAACGAAACCGGCACAACCATGACTATCGTCGATGCGCCAAAAGCGGAGGGACTGATGGTGAACGGCGATGAAAGCATTATGACGAACCGCGATGGCGTGGCGCTGGTGCCTTACGCCACCCCGTATCGCAAAAACGCCATTACGTTATCGCAAACGGAAAACAGCGCTGGCGCGGAGGTGATCGGCAACATGGCTAACGTGGCCCCTTACGACGGGGCGGTGAGCTATATCCGCTTCGAAACCGACAAACGCCAGTCATGGGTACTTCATGCGACGCGTGCCGACGGCAAACCGCTGCCTTTTGGCACTGAAGTGCTTGATGAACACGGTGAATCTGTCGGGTATGTCGGCCAGGCCAGCGTACTGTATATCCGCGCTGAACAGCCGCCACGCGCGCTCAACGTGCATCTCCGCGGCGGGAAGTGCGAAATCTCCGCCCCAGCCTGGGGGCTGAACAGCCCCTCATCGGTTTGCCATTAATTACGGATTATCAAAATGTTACGATCATTCATATTCCTGCTCCTCTCCAGTATTAGTGGGATGAGCTATGCCACCTGCTCCGGCAGCAGCATCGTTTATGGCACACCGATTACCATTGATTTATCGGATAAGCTGAGCCCGGCCACGCCCACATGGACCGGCAGCTTCAGCACCCAGTACAGCGGCTCATTCAACTGTACGACGGGTAACAGTGAATTTTCTTACACGCCGATCCTCTCGACCGACAGCAAATACGCGACCATCCTCGGATTCAGCAATAACAAGTATATGGTGCGGGCGGAGATCACCAATCCCCCGGCCAATAAAACCCTGACTGCCAGCGGTAGCCATACGGCGTCTGAGCTGAACACACCGTTTACGGTTCGCTTCACCCTCGTTAACCAGAGCGGCACTACCCTGACGGGGGATACGGCGAACATGAGCGACGTTCTGTTCGTCAGCGACATGAGTGGGCTATCCTTCTGGGAAATCATCACCTGGCCAATCAATCAGGTCATCAAGATAGCGCAGTGGTTATTCAGCGGGTTCAAGTGGCCTTACGACAACCGCGATATGTTTGGTCAGCCGATGATCATCAAATACGCGCCAAAACTGACTACCTGTTCCTTTGATAATGCGGGGCTGACCGTAGCGCTGCCGACGCTCGGCATTCCCCAGCTCAGTGCATCCTCACAGCCGGGGCTGACGCCTTTTTCACTGAACATGAGCTGTCAGAACGTCGGGGTTAACGGCAATTCCGATCGGGCAATTGAGATGTTTCTGTCCAGCACGCAGCTGCTCTCAACCGACAGCTCGGTGCTGATCGACAGCGGCAGTAGCGCGGCGCAGGGCGTGGGGCTACGCCTGATAAAACGTGACGCCCCGCAAACGCCGGTGACCTTCTCTACCTCAACCACCAGCCGTGGCAACGCCACGATGATTTTCAGCGTGGCGGCTGGCGCGGCGCTGGACGAACATTTCACCCTTCCGATGGCGGCGTACTATTACGTGTGGGCGCCCGCCCAGGTGAGCCAGGGTAAGATCAATACATCGGCTACGCTGAATATTATCTATCCCTGATGTGAGCTATTTCTCCATCTTTCCAACCGCTTGCACATACTTAATCAGTTCGCTGTGGTTGGAAAGATTCAGCTTTTTCATCGCATTGTGCTTCTGCGTCGCAATGGTACTGACCGAACGGTTTCGATGACGGGCAATCTCCGTCGTTGAAAATCCTTCCACGATAAGATGGAGCACCTCCCACTCTCTGGCCGAGAGGATGGAGCGCGCCCGGGAACCGGACCGCATTACCCGCCTGAGCCACGAAGAGATCGACGGTGTTTGCCCGTCCGCCATGAGCAACGCGGGTAATTCCTTTTTCAGTTCAGTCAATTCATCCTGCTGACTGATGGTTAATTCAAATTTCATCTCCAGAACTTTTTTTAACAGCCCGTAAGGCAGCTCGGGCACCAACAGAACACGCCTGACGTGATGGGTTTTACATAAAGATGTAAAACGGCTGCTGACCTCCGCACTCCACTCTTTATGATTAAGCAGATAATTAAATTCAGTGAAGAAAACATCCACGTTATTATCCGCGACCGCCGCCAGCGCCTGTTCTGTGGAATCGACCTGAGTAATGTTCAGTACGTAATCGGGTAAAAGATCCTGGGGCGCCCGGAATATTATCTCTTTAAATATATTTATTTTGTAAAACACCATTACCCTTACGATACGTTCAGTATTATTCATGTCTTTTCTAAATTCTCGTGACCGGAGGAAAATGATAATAGTTTATGTACTCACCACTCACAACCTCTTCGCGCCAGGATTTTATCCTTCTCAGGCTTAAAAATCTGAACAAGGACATTAAATTCATAGAAAAAATTCTATTTTATTCTGCACGCCGTTTCCCCTCGCAGATAAAGCCCTGTCGATAATCCTGCCACGATCACAATTTTTCTTACAGGAACAGCAGTAAATCACTGAAAAGGCGGTGGATTAACCCCATTAATCAACCTTCTAATGCTTATTAATCGCCCATTCACAGAATAAAAATCTGGCATGAATATTATTAGAAGATTAAAACAATTGCATATACCATTAAAACCATTTTTCAATTTTATCTTCCTCTAATAATTGGCATCAGCTTTACTCGACGGTTTGTATTGGCTTACATTGATGCCATCGCATCGCGTTATTTAAAAAGTGCTCGCCATTCTTTTAATAAGAGAGTGCGAACCGCCATTTTCTCTTATATGGACTGTTTACTCAGCGAAAGGAGAATGCCAATGCAAAATAAAAAAACAATTCACGTTGCCGTTGTTGACAGCTGCGAATTCACGATGATTGGCCTGCAATCGCTCGGAAAGCGTGAGCCTGATGAAAAACACGACGTTATTTTCCATGGGTTTACCCATATCGAAGAACTTGCTATAAGTGAACAACTCTTTGATATCATTATTTATGATCCGTTGAATACGCGTCATTTCCGGGTGACGACGAATGACGACATTCTCTGTATTAAACAGAAACAAGTGACGGCGAAGATCTATATCTATTCGTTATCCGCCGGCTATTTGAAATTCAAACATGTTGATGGGGTAATCAGCAAAAGAGTCTCCCTGGGGGATATCAAAGCGCTGTGGCAAATACTGATGAGCCAGACGCCGCAAGAGTCTGGTCGTTACAACGTAGGCATGACTACCCGCTTACGCACCCCGGCGAGGCTGTCCAGCGAGGAGGCCAGCGTATTGCGCGGCTATTCCTGTAATCTCAAAACCAAGCAAATCGCCCGTCAGCTGGGGTGTAACGTCAGGCTGGTTTACTTTTATAAAAACAACGCCATGAACAAGCTTAAGGCCGTGCGTGGCCCCTCGTTTTACCAGAGCATTCGCTGGATCCTGAATTAAGAATTTGACCGTGTGTCGTTTGCCTTTTGTTCCCGTGTCCGCGGGAACCTTTTTTCATTTCCTGAAGGCTGTTCCATGTATACCGTTCTTCCCTCTCCCCTGTTGCAACGTATCTCAGGGCTGCGATTCCAGCCGCTTGTCGATCTTCATTCGGGCCAGGTGTTCGCGCATGAAGTTCTCGTGGAGATCCATAACGTCAATCTGGAGATATTGTTTGCTTCTCTGCCTTCGCGCAGCGCGCTGCAAATCTTCTTCTGGCAGGCCAACACCCTGTTACAGATACCCGCCCGGGACGCTTACTGGCTAAACCTTCCGGCAGAGCACCTTCTCGACGAACGCGCTATCCGGTTGTTGCTGGCGTTACGCCATCAGCAGCGGTTAACGATTGAAATTCAGGATCCTCTCACCATCACACGGCTGAGTAAGGCTGAGCAACATCGTCTTCATGCCACGCTTGTTCGGTTAAAAGAGGCGGGATGGCAAATCTGGCTGGACGATTTAACCCGGGAGTTGGCTGAGGCGTTCGCGCGGCTTGCGCTGCCGCTGGATGGGGTAAAAATTGACCGTTCAGCGCTGCGCGAGCGCGCGCCGCTTGCCCCGTTTGTGCAGGAGGTCAGGGCAGGTATCGCGCAATCAATTCTTATCGAAGGCATCGAGAATTCGCGGGATCTGGCGCGCGCCCGCGCGTCTGGCGCACAGTCTGGCCAGGGTTTTCTGTGGCCCGAAAGCCGCACCGATGCCCGCGTAAAGCTGTGAGGGCCAGCTTACCGTGGCTTACCAGCCCGGCACCGCACCGCCGTTAAAAATGGTCTCCGCCGCTTTCGCCACTTCCGGCGACTGATAGGACTGGATAAATTCCTTCACGTTTTCGGCGTCTTTGTTGTCTTCACGCGTGACCACTATATTCACGTAAGGCGAGTTTTTGTCCTCAATAAAGACGCTGTCATGTACCGGAGACAGCCCCGTTTGCTGAAGATAGGTGGTACTGATGATGGCCACATCCACTTTCGGATCGTCCAGCACGCGCGGCAGCTGCGCCCCTTCCAGCTCCATAATCTGTAAGTTTTTCGGGTTCGCGGTAATATCCAGCGCCGTCGGCAGCAGGCCCACATCCGGTTTAAGGGTAATCAGCTTCTCTTTTTGCAGCAGCAACAGCGCGCGACCAAGGTTGGTGGGATCGTTTGGAATCGCAATGGTTGCGCCGTCCTTCAGCTCAGACACCGATTTAATCTTTCGGGAGTAACCCGCCATCGGGAAGACGAAGGTATTGGCCACGGCGACCAGCGTGTAATTGTGCGCCTTGTTATCTTGTGCAAGGAACGGGCGATGCTGGAAGACGTTGGCGTCCAGTTCGCCCTGGTTGGTGGCATCGTTGGGTAGCAGCGAGCCGCTAAAGCCCACCAGCTCAACATCCAGACCGTATTTCTCCTTTGCCACCTTTTTGGCGACTTCCGCCACGTCCTGCTCAGCGCCATTAATCACGCCGACTTTAATGTGTTTGGCATCATTGCCGCCTTGATCGCAACCTGCCAGCAGCAGGGCCGCGAGCACCAGAGCACTCAACTGAAATTTCACGAGACAGTTCCTTTCGACAGTGGTTTTGAAGACTATATCGACAACGAGACGGCAGGCTAAAAAACGAAAAGGAATCAGTAAGACGGTTAAGTTATATGCGGCCTGTTGCCGGGTGGCGCTGCGCTTACCCGGCCTACGTAACGGGCGAAGTGTAGGCCCGGTAAGCGTAGCGCCACCGGGCGATGGGCATCAGGCTACGGTAGTCCAGGCGCAAGCAGAACCGCTAACCTCACGCCTGCCGACGCAGCGGCGCTTCGCGCAAAAACCACGACAGCACAAACGCCAGCACCATAATCCCCGCCGCCAGCATAAACACCGCATGGATAGCCGAGCCGAACGCATCCAGATAGTCCAGACGCAGGGCATCAGGCAGATGGTGAATGGCAACGGGATTAAGTTCGCGCGGCAGTTCCGCCCCTTCCGGCAGCCTGTCGATCAGCCCTGATTGCAGAATATGGGTGAACACCGCGCCAAACAGCGCAACGCCAATCGCCCCGCCAATGGAACGGAACAGCGTCACCCCAGAGGTCGCTACGCCGTATTGATCGGCTGACACGCTGTTCTGCACCGCCAGCACCAGCACCTGCATCACCAGTCCCAGCCCCATGCCCAGCACGCCGGTAAACAGGTACAGCTGCCAGGTTGGGGAGGTGATTGAAATGCGCGTCAGTAACACCATCCCCACCACGCCGAGCAGCGTGCCGAGGATCGGGAACAGACGGTATTTCCCGGTGCGGCTGATGATGCGCCCGCTGATGATGGAGGTGAGCAACAGCCCGCCCATCAGGGGGATCAGCTGCAAGCCGGCCTGCGTTGGCGTGGCGTCTTTCACCACCTGTAAATAGAGCGGCAGGAACGTTACCGAGCCAAACAGGGACATGCCGATGATAAAGCCAATCAGGCTACAGAGCAGGAAGCTGCGGTCGCGGAAGAGCGACAGCGGGATAATCGGCTCCCACGCCAGCCGCTCTTCGTAAATAAACCCGGCGATCCCCGTCAGGCCGAAGGCCAGAATGCACCACAACTGCGGGTCGTTCCATTGGCGGATCGTACCGCCCTCGGTGGTAAACAGAATGATGCACAGCAGCGCCATGCTGAGGTAAATCGCTCCCAGGTAATCAATCTCATGCTTGCTGCGCCGCGCGCTACCGTGGAAAACCGCCCCAATCACCAGCAGCGCAAACAGCCCCAGCGGCAGGTTGATGTAGAAAATCCAGCGCCAGGATGCATGCTGAACGATAAACCCGCCGATCAGCGGGCCTATCACCGTCGCCAGGCCAAACACGCCGCCAAACAGCCCCTGATAGCGACCCCGATCGGCAGGCGGGATCACGTCCGCCACGGCGGCCATGCTGATCACCATCAGGCCGCCGCCCCCCAGCCCTTGCAGGGCGCGCATCAGCACCAGCTGGGTCATGTTCTGCGCCAGGCCACACAGCGCAGAGCCCACCAGGAAAAGCACTATTGCGATTTGCAGGACGATTTTACGGCCAAACAGATCGCCGAATTTGCCATACAGCGGCACCACGATGGTCGAACTGAGGATATAGGCTGTCACCACCCAGGAGAGCTTATCCAGCCCGCCCAGCTCACCGACGATGGTCGGCAGCGCGGTGGAGACAATGGTCTGATCCAGCGCCGAGAGCAGCATCACCAGCAGGAGCGCGCTGAACAGCAGCTTAATCGACGGCGCCTTTTTCGCAGGTTGAGTCATTACGTCGGACTCCATAAGAGATCGCTTGAAATTAATTAATCGAATAATTAATATTCAGGTAAGTTATGGATAAGATCAAGAGACAGCGTGACCGTGCCAGCACTAAAAGACAATTCTGAACCCCGCCGTCCCGGACGTCCGCGCGGCGGCAAGCGCGTTACCGCCAGCCGCGAACAGCTGCTGGACATCGCCCTGAACCTCTTCTCCCGCCAGGGGATCGCCAATACGTCGTTGAACGCTATTGCCCGCGAAGCCGGCGTGACGCCCGCCATGCTGCACTACTACTTCAACTCCAGAGAACAGTTACTGGATGCGATGATTGAGGAGCGCTTCCTGCCGTTACGCGAGCGGATCGGGGCGATTTTCGCCGACAACCGGGATTCGCCGGTGGATGCCCTGACGGAAATGGTCAGGGTGCTGGCCGAACTGGCGGAAAAGTATCGCTGGTTTGCCCCGCTGTGGATGCAGGAGGTGATCGGCGAGATGCCGGTACTGCGTACGCATTTGCAGGAGCGCTTTGGCGATGAGAAATATCACACCACGCTGGCAACCATCAAAGGCTGGCAGCAGGAAGGAAAGCTGAATCCGGCGCTGGCCCCCGAACTGCTGTTCACGACGCTGCTGAGCCTGGTGCTGGTGCCGTTCTCTCGCATGCGCAATGACGAGAGGCTTAATGCCCTCTCGCCGGAGATCGTTGTGCGCCACGTGTTAGCCGTGATCGGCAACGGGATCGGTGGTTAAAGATCCCTGGTCAGATAGTGTCTCTGCATTCCCTGATAAGGGTAATCCTGCAAGGACATCTGCACCTGATAACCCTGTTTTTCATAGAACGGACGCGCCTGGAAGCTGACCGTATCCACCAGCGCGTGACGGCACCCTTTGCGACGGGCCTCCTCTTCAGCCGTTTTGATCAGATGGCTGCCGACGCCCGTTCCCCGCACCCTGTCGCTGACCCACAGAAAGTCGATATTCAGCCAGTCGCCTTTACGTACGCCGATTAACCCGCCCAGCATGACGCCGTTGTCGTCCCGCACATATACGCCAATATCGCCACTAAACGTCGCCAGATCTAAATACTGCGCGTTATAAGCTCTTAGCCCCGTTAATAATTCTTCTTTTTCTTCAGCCGTGACTTTATCTGTAATGCTCAGGTGCATAAATCTCTCCTTATTTTCAGCGCAATCTGAATATCTCACAGCTTAACCTTCATAAAAACTCCTTATTTCCTCCATTGTTTAAACAAGGAAATATTCATTCAATATGTAAATAAAAAAAAACTTTCCAATAGGCTCCGAAAACGTATAATGAGAACGATCATTCTCACTTTTTACGGTAGCCGACGATGAGCACAAAGCTGGAAGCACGACAAAAACTACGGCAGGACGAAATCATCACCGCCGCGCGCCGCTGCTTTCGCGCCAGTGGATTTCACGCTGCCAGCATGTCGCAGATCGCCAGCGAAGCCAGGCTCAGCGTCGGACAAATCTATCGCTATTTCAGTAACAAAGACGCGATCATTGAAGAGATGATCCGGCGCATTATCGACTCACGTATTGAGGAGATGCAGGGCAAAACCCTGGTTGAAGGGATGCCGCAGGCGCTTGCCTGGCGCCAGACGCTTAACGAAGATGATGACGCGCTAATGCTCGAAATGTCCGCAGAGGCCACGCGCAATCCGCTGGTGGCAAACATGCTGATCGAAGCCGAAGCCCGCATGTTCGCTAACGCCTGTGAGCACCTGAAAAAGCAGTTCCCCCACCTGAGCGATGAGCATATTCGCTGCTGCGTGGAGATTACCGCCGTGATGATCGAAGGCACGATTTACCGTCGACTCACGCCTTTAAAAGTACCGTCAGAACAATTAGAGCCCATATACCAGAATATTTTAAATATGCTTTTCTCTGCGAAGTAATCGCATGTGAATAATTAGCGGAAATAAGTAATTTCCCTTTTTTCATTTCTGGCTCTGCCAGAGATGCGGGATCGCTGTGCTTTTAATTAGCCCTCCTCCCTGTTAAGCGATTAACAGGGCAGGCTTCGTTCACCCTGGAAAAAGATTATGAAAACCATAACAACCTCCATCGCAGCATTACTCCTCCTGACAGGGTGCGATAATGCGCAAACATCTGCTCCCCAGCGTCCTCTTCCGGAAGTGGGGATTGTCACACTCATGAGCCAGCCGGTGTCCGTGGTCAGCGAGCTGACCGGCCGCACCGCCGCCGCGATGAGCGCCGAAGTGCGCCCTCAGGTGGGCGGCATTATTCAGAAACGGCTCTTCACCGAAGGCGATACGGTCAAGGCCGGGCAGGCGCTGTATCAGATCGATCCTTCCAGCTACCGCGCCGCTTATGATGAAGCTGCCGCCGCACTGAAACAGGCGCAGGCGCTGGTGCAGGCCGACTGCCAGAAAGCCCGGCGCTATGCGCAGCTGGTTAAGGATGACGGCGTATCACGTCAGGATGCGGAAGACGCGAAGTCCACCTGCGCGCAGGACAAGGCCAGCGTCGAGTCAAAGAAAGCCGCGCTGGAAAGTGCCCGCATTAACCTCAACTGGACCACCGTCACCGCGCCGATTGCCGGACGTATCGGCATCTCCTCTGTGACCCCCGGCGCGCTGGTGACCGCCCAGCAGGATACCGCGCTGGCCACTATTCGCGGGCTGGACAGTATGTACGTCGATTTAACCCGTTCCAGCGCCGATCTGCTGCGATTACGCAAGCAAACCCTCGCCAGCAACAGCGATACGCTGAACGTGTCGTTGATCCTCGAAGACGGCAGCAGCTACAGCGAAAAAGGCCATCTGGCGTTAACCGAAGTGGCGGTGGATGAGTCTACCGGCTCAGTCACCCTGCGCGCCGTCTTCCCGAACCCGCAGCATCAGCTTCTGCCGGGCATGTTCGTCCGCGCCCGAGTGGATGAAGGCATCATGAATGACGCGATCCTCGCGCCGCAGCAGGGCATCACCCGCGACGCCAAAGGTACCGCCACCGCGCTGGTGGTGAACGCCAGCAACAAGGTCGAGCAGCGTCAGCTGGAGACGGGCGACACCTACGGCGATAAATGGCTGGTGCTGAATGGCCTGAAGGCGGGCGATAAGCTGATTGTGGAAGGCACCGACAAAGTCACCGCCGGGCAGGAAGTGAAAGCTGAAGAGATGAAAACCAACGGAGGAAACGCCTGATGTTTTCCCGTTTCTTCGTGCGTCGCCCGGTCTTTGCCTGGGTTATCGCCATTCTCATCATGCTCGCCGGGATACTGGCGATCCGCACGCTGCCCGTTGCGCAGTACCCGGACGTTGCCCCGCCGTCGATCAAAATCTCCGCCACCTACACCGGCGCCTCCGCACAAACGCTGGAGAACAGCGTGACGCAGGTGATCGAGCAGCAGCTCACCGGGCTGGATAACCTGCTCTACTTCACCTCCACCAGCAGCTCGGACGGTTCGGTGAGCATCAACGTCACGTTTGAACAGGGAACCGATCCGGACACCGCTCAGGTACAGGTGCAGAACAAAGTCCAGCAGGCGGAATCACGCCTGCCGACCGAGGTGCAGCAGTCCGGGATCACCGTCGAAAAATCCCAGAGCAACTTCCTGCTGATCATGGGCGTGTATGACAAAACCGATACCGCCAGCAGCTCGGATATCGCCGACTGGCTGGTGAGTAATATGCAGGATCCGCTGGCGCGCGTGGATGGCGTCGGCAGCCTGCAGGTGTTCGGTGCAGAATACGCGATGCGCATCTGGCTCGACCCGGCTAAGCTGGCGTCGTACTCGCTGATGCCCTCCGACGTGCAGAGCGCGATTGAAGCGCAGAACGTGCAGGTCTCCGCCGGTAAAATCGGCGCGCTGCCCTCGTCGAACACCCAACAGCTGACCGCCACCGTTCGCGCTCAGTCGCGTCTGCAAACGGTCGATGAGTTCAAAAAAATCATCGTCAAGAGCGAGTCCAACGGTGCGGTGGTGCGCATCAGCGACGTCGCGCGCGTGGAGATGGGCAGCGAAGATTACACCGCCACCGCGAAGCTGAACGGCCACCCGGCGGCGGGTATGGCGGTGATGCTCTCGCCGGGCGCCAACGCGCTTAACACCGCCACGGCGGTAAAAGACAAGATCGCCGAGTTCAAAAAGTCGATGCCGGAAGGCTACGACGTGGCCTACCCGAAAGACAGCACCGAGTTCATCAAGATCTCCGTTGAGGACGTGATTCAGACCCTGTTCGAAGCCATTATCCTCGTGGTGGTGGTGATGTACCTGTTCCTGCAAAACATCCGCGCGACGCTGATCCCGGCGCTGGCGGTGCCGGTGGTGCTGCTGGGCACCTTCGGCGTACTGGCGCTGTTCGGTTACTCCATCAACACCCTGACGCTGTTTGCCATGGTGCTGGCGATAGGACTTTTGGTGGATGACGCCATCGTGGTGGTGGAAAACGTCGAGCGTATTATGCGCGACGAAGGGCTGCCCGCTCGGGAAGCGACCGAAAAATCGATGGGCGAAATTTCCGGCGCACTGATCGCCATTGCGCTGGTGCTCTCTGCGGTATTCCTGCCGATGGCCTTCTTCGGCGGCTCTACCGGGGTCATTTACCGTCAGTTCTCGGTCACCATTATTTCGGCGATGTTCCTCTCCGTGGTGGTGGCGCTGACCCTGACGCCCGCGCTGTGCGGCTCGATCCTGAATCACACCGCTCCGCACAAAAAGGGCTTCTTCGGCGCGTTTAACCGCTTCTACAGTAAGACCGAGCACGGCTATCAGAATAAGGTTCTGCGCGCCCTGCGCCGTTCCGGCGGCATGCTGGTGATCTTCGCCCTGCTCTGCGGCGCGATGGGGTTCGCCATGCTGAAACTGCCGGGCAGCTTCCTGCCAACCGAAGACCAGGGTGAAATCATGGTGCAGTACACCCTCCCTGCCGGCGCAACCGCGGTGCGTACCGCAGAGGTAAGCCGCCAGGTACGCGAGTGGTTCCTCACCAAAGAGAAAGCTAATACCGACGTGATCTTTACCGTTGAAGGCTTCAGCTTCAGCGGCAGCGGCCAGAACGCCGGGATGGCGTTCGTCTCCCTGAAAAACTGGTCAGAGCGTAAAGGCGAGGAAAACACCGCGCAGGCCATTGCCCTGCGCGCCACGCAGGAGCTGAGCGCCATCCGCGATGCCACCATCTTTGCGATGACACCGCCGGCAGTGGACGGTCTGGGCCAGAGCAACGGCTTTACCTTTGAGCTGATGGCGAGCGGAGGCACCGACCGCGACGCGCTGCTGAAACTGCGTAACCAGCTGATTGGCGAAGCGAATCAGGACAGCTCGCTGCACGCCGTGCGCGCCAACGATCTGCCGCAGATGCCGCAGCTTCAGGTGGATATCGATAACAACAAAGCCGTGTCGCTGGGGCTCTCCCTGAGCGACGTCACCGACACCCTGTCCAGCGCCTGGGGCGGCACCTACGTGAACGACTTCATTGACCGTGGCCGCGTGAAAAAGGTCTACATCCAGGGCGACAGCGACTATCGCGCGGTACCGTCGGATCTCAACAAATGGTATGTGCGCGGCAGCGACAGCACTATGACCCCATTCTCCGCCTTCGCCACCACCCGCTGGGAGTATGGCCCGGAAAGCCTGGTGCGCTACAACGGCTCGGCGGCGTATGAAATTCAGGGCGAGAACGCCAGCGGCGCCAGCTCCGGTACGGCGATGAGCAAAATGGAGCAGCTGGCGAATAACCTGCCGTCCGGCAGCACCTGGGCGTGGAGCGGTTTGTCGTTGCAGGAAAAACTGGCGAGCGGTCAGGCGATGAGCCTTTATGCCCTCTCCATCCTCGTGGTGTTCCTGTGCCTGGCGGCACTGTATGAGAGCTGGTCGGTGCCCATTTCGGTGATCCTCGTGATCCCGCTTGGGGTGCTGGGCGCGGCCATTGCCGCCTCCCTGCGCGGCCTGAGCAACGATGTCTATTTCCAGGTGGCGCTGCTGACCACCATCGGTCTGTCGTCGAAGAACGCCATTCTGATTGTCGAGTTTGCCGAAGCCAAAGTGGCCGAAGGCTACTCCCTGACGCGCGCCGCCCTGCGGGCCGCCCAGACGCGTCTGCGTCCGATCATCATGACCTCGCTGGCGTTTATCGCAGGCGTGACGCCGCTGGCGATTGCCACCGGCGCGGGGGCCAACAGCCGCGTGGCGATCGGCACCGGCATTATCGGCGGGACGCTGGCCGCGACGCTGCTGGCTATCTTCTTTGTTCCTTTATTCTTTGTACTGGTGAAACGTCTGTTCTCCGGTAAGCACGCAAACCGGAGGTCATAATGTTTCGTGTAACTGTTTTAGCGTTAGCACTGCTGAGCGCAGGCTGTGTGTCATTAGATCCCACGTATCAGCGCCCGGACGCGCCCGTTCCGGCCACCCTACCCGGCGCGCACGGCGAAGCCAGCGCCGTGGTGAGCCAGTGGCAGCAGGTGATGAATGATGCGCGGCTGAAAAGCGTGGTGACGATGGCGCTCAACAGCAACCGCGACGTGCAAAAAGCGATTGCGGATATCGACGCCGCCCGTGCCCAGTATGGCGAAACGCGCTCGTCCCTGTTCCCGACGGTGGACGCGGAACTGAGTCATACCCGCAGCCGTACGCTGGCGAGCGGCGTCGCGACGAGCGACGAAGCCAACGGCACGGTCTCCAGCTTCGAACTGGATCTGTTTGGCCGCAACCAGAGCCTGTCGCGCGCCGCGCGTGAAACCTGGCTTGCCAGCGAGTTCACCGCGCAGAACACGCGCCTGACGATGGTCAGCGAGCTGACCACGGCCTGGGTGACGCTGGCGGCGGATAACAGCAATCTGGCGCTGGCGAAATCCACCCTGGAGAGCGCCGCGAACTCGCTCAAAATCGTCAAACGTCAGCAGGAAGTAGGTGTGGCAGCGGCCACGGACGTCAGTGAAGCGATGGCGGTTTACCAGCAGGCGCGCGCCAGCGTGGCGAGCTACCAGACGCTGGTGATGCAGGACAAAAACGCCCTTAACCTGCTGGCGGGCGATACGGTGCCCGAGAACCTGCTGCCCGGCACGCTGGAGAGCCTGAGCGATAACGCCATCACGCTGATCCCGGCGGGCGTCAGCTCCAGCGCGCTGCTGCGTCGCCCGGACATTCAGGAGGCGGAACATAACCTGCTGAGCGCTAACGCCAACATCGGCGCGGCACGCGCCAACTTCTTCCCGACCATTTCACTGACCGCCAGCGCGGGCGTCGGCAGCGATTCGCTGTCATCCCTGTTCAGCCACGGCATGAAGGTCTGGTCGTTCGCGCCGTCCATCACCCTGCCGCTGTTTAGCGGGGGCAACAATATGGCGCAGCTGCGCTATGCGGAAGCGGAGAAAAAAGGGTTAATTGCGACCTATGAGAAAACCATCCAGAGCGCGTTCAAGGACGTGGCCGACGCGCTGGCGCGGCGCGAAACGTTGAGCGAACAGCTTGATGCCCAGCGTGAATACGTGGCGGCGGAGCAAAAAACGCTGGATGTGGCGACGCGCAGTTACAAGGCTGGCGCGGGCGATTATCTGACGGTGCTCACCGCGCAGCGATCGCTGTGGTCAGCACAGGAATCACTGATTGCCTTGCAGCAAACCGACCTGGAAAACCGCATCACGCTGTGGCAATCGCTGGGTGGAGGGGTTCAGTAACGGCCTGAGAGGGCGATTCTCATACCAGGTGAAAAGTAAATTCATACTTTCGGCTGGAATCGCCTGCCTGAATGTAACGATACATTTCAGAGAAAGCCTGTGACTTTACCGGAGGTTTCAATGAAATCTGCACACCTGGTTTGCCTGCTCGTTTGCCTGATTTTCGCTGCGTTTGTTCACGCGCAGGAGAAGAGCGCTCCGGAGAAAGAGGCCCAGATAAAACAGCAGGTCCTGAAAGATGTGAAGAAAACCTGTACCCCGCAGAAAAAGCAGAGCGATAAGGCCTGGCAGGCGATGATTTTGTCGTCTGAGGCCAATCAGCTGCTGATCAAAAATGCCATCACCGCCGTGAAGCGTGACAACCTGGACGCCTACTGGGATGCAGTAAGTCAGGTGGATTGTATGGAAGATTACTGAGGGTTGAGCGCCGGGTGGCGGCTGCGCCTTACCCGGCCTACATCACATGTTTAACGCTTCCGCACATCCGGAATAATCAAATCCCCGCGCAGCACGTACGACCCCAGCATCTGCGTTTTCGCCGTCAGCCAGCTCACAATCCGCGCCGCCATGGCGTCCATGGAATATTCAATCGCCGGGATCACCGGAATACCCGGGAGATGCAGCGAACCGCCGAGGCTGAAGACCATGATGTCTTCCGGTACCGATTTATTAAACGCCTGTAACTGCGGGATCACCCGCTGGGCTTCCTGCTCGTCTGCCACCAGCAGCGCGTTGAAGTTCAGCGTGGACGCGTTGTTGAGTAATTCCTGAAGCGCAACGGACGATGAAGTCGCGTCCATAAACACGAGGTTGCGATTAAAGGGCAGGAAGTTTTTCTCCAGCGCATGTTTGTAACCCAGCAGCACCTGATCGGCAAAGCCGCTGCCGTGCGGGTGGATCAGTGCTATCTGGCGACGCCCCTGGCTGGTGAGATAGTTACAGGCCGTTTCAGCCGCGAACGCGTGATCGAACTGAATGCTGTTGGCGTTATCGGCTTCCATACAGTCGACCAGAATGACGTTGTCCATGTCCACGTCCAGCGGGAAACGCGCGCCAATCACCAGAATGTCATCACATAAGCCGCAGGAGAGTTCTTCAAGGGCGTTCATCACTTCTGTTTTCGTGTGTGCGAAACGCAGCAGCAGATGTTTTTGATGCTGGCTGAGGTGTTTTTCCAGCGCGTACAGGTAACCGGTGGTCTGGTTAATGTTCTCCTGCGCGCAAATCACCCCAATGCAGCCCGTCGACTGGCTGAGCAGCGACTGGGCGATCACGTTCGGACGATAGTTCAGCTCATCCACCGCTCTCAGAACAGCCTGTCGGCTGGCTTCTTTAACGCCACGCGACCCGCTCAACACCCGTGATACCGTGGCTTTGGACACCCCGGCCAGACGCGATACATCGTTGATTGTAGACATCTCTCTCCCCTGTCAGACGCAACTGGCGTCTGTAATTTCCATCACCGCTACGGCTCACATTATAGCCAGAACGGAGTATATCCGTTTCCGTTTTCCATGGAAACCGATTTTCCGTTTCCACTCAATTTGATGTCAAAACAGCCAAATTATGTGACCCACATCCGGTTAATTAGCGTCATAAGTAGTGGATATTGATGGTTGTCACACTTCTGTCTTTTATGAATGGAAACCGGTTTCCGTATCATGTCCAATCATCATCGCAATAACTTTTTACATTTTGAGGATGGTCGTCGATGTTCAAGATTATGCTGTGCTGCTCTGCCGGGATGTCCACCAGCCTGCTGGTCAGCAAAATGATCGATGTTGCAAAAGAACGGGGCTTGCCCGTGAAGATAGATGCGTATGGCGTATCCGAATTTGATACGCAGTTTCCGCACTATCAGGTGGTGCTTCTCGGACCGCAAGTGAAATACATGTTAAAGACACTCTCAGACAAGGCAGCGACGCAAGGCATACCGGTGCAGCCCATCGACATGATGGATTACGGCATGCAGCGTGGCGATAAAGTACTGGACTATGCTCTGTCGCTCATCGAAGCGGCACACTAAAAGGTGTTCACATGAGTTCGTTATATCAATCCATGGTCGCGGTGATTGAACAGTCAATTACGCCGCTGGCCGCGAAGCTCGGTCAGCAAAAGTATGTGATTGCCATCCGCGACGGCTTTACCGCCGCGCTGCCGTTTATGATCATCGGCTCGTTTATGCTGGTGTTTATCTTCCCGCCGTTTTCGGCGGATACCACCAACAGCTTCGCCCGCGGCTGGCTGGATTTCTCCGAGACCTACCGCGAACAGCTGATGTTGCCCTTTAACCTCAGCATGGGCGTCATGACCTTCTTCATCTCGGTGGGGATTGGGGCGAGCCTGGGACGTCAGTTTAACCTCGATCCGGTGATGTCCGGTCTGCTGGCCTTTATGGCCTTCCTGCTGGTCGCCGCGCCGTATGCCGACGGCAAAATTTCGACGCAGTATCTGTCGGGTCAGGGCATCTTCACTGCGCTTATCACCGCGATCTACTCCACCCGTGTGTACGCGTGGCTGAAGCAGAACAACGTCACCATCCGCCTGCCGAAAGAGGTGCCGACCGGCGTGGCGCGTTCGTTTGAGATCCTGATCCCGGTGATGGTGGTGATTGGTACCCTGCATCCGCTGAACCTGTTCATTGAAGCGCAGACCGGGATGATCATCCCGCAGGCGATTATGCACCTGCTGGAGCCGCTGGTGTCCGCGTCTGACTCGCTGCCCGCGATTCTGCTCTCCGTTCTGCTGTGCCAGATCTTCTGGTTTGCCGGTATCCACGGGTCGCTGATTGTCACCGGCATCATGAACCCGTTCTGGATGGCGAACCTCTCTGCAAACCAGGCGGCGCTGGCGGCGGGCGCGGCGCTGCCGCACGTTTATCTGCAAGGTTTCTGGGATCACTACCTGCTGATTGGCGGCGTAGGCTCGACCCTGCCGCTGGCGTTCCTGCTGCTGCGCAGCCGCGCCACTCACCTGCGCACCATCGGCAAAATGGGCGTTGTGCCAAGCTTCTTTAACATCAACGAACCGATTCTGTTCGGCGCGCCGATCATCATGAACCCGATGCTGTTTATCCCGTTCGTGTTTGTTCCGCTGGTCAATGCCTGCCTGGCGTACGGCGCAACCAAACTCGGCTGGCTGGCCCAGGTGGTTTCGTTAACCCCGTGGACCACGCCCGCGCCGATTGGCGCCTCGTGGGCGGCGAACTGGGCGCTCAGCCCGGTGGTGATGTGCCTGGTCTGCATGGTGATGTCGGCGCTGATGTACCTGCCGTTCCTGCGCGCCTATGAGCGTACGCTCATCAAAAATGAAGAGCAGAAAGCCCAGGCAACCGTCGGCACCGCTGAAACAGTTAGCAATTAAGTCAAAGAGGAAGGGTCATGAAATACGCATTTCCCGATAACTTCTGGTGGGGCAGCGCAAGCTCCGCTCTCCAGACGGAAGGGACACGAGAGGGTGAAACCACGTGGGACTACTGGTTTTCCCGCGAGCCGAACCGTTTTCACAACGGCGTGGGACCGCAGCATACCTCCACGTTTAATCAGCACTGGAAAACGGACATTCAGCTGTTGAAGCAGCTGAACCACAACAGCTTTCGCACCTCGATTAGCTGGGCGCGCCTGATCCCCGACGGTATCGGTGAAGTGAACCCGGACGCGGTCGATTTTTATAATCAGGTCATTGATGAGCTGAATGAACAGGGCATCACGCCGTTTATCACCCTGTTCCATTTCGACATGCCGATGGCGATGCAGGAGATCGGCGGCTGGGAAAACCGTGACGTAGTGGACGCCTACGCCCGCTATGCGCAGATCTGCTTCGAGCTGTTTGGCGACCGCGTGCTGCACTGGTTTACCTTCAACGAGCCGATCGTGCCGGTGGAAGGCGGTTATCTGTACGATTTCCATTACCCGAACGTGGTGGATTTTCGTCGGGCGGCGACCGTGGCATATCACACGGTGCTGGCCCATGCGAAGGCCGTTCAGGCTTACCGCGCCGGGCATTACGCGGGGGAGATCGGCATCGTGCTGAACCTGACGCCGTCATACCCGCGTTCGCAGAACCCGGCGGACGTGAAGGCGGCGCATATCGCGGATCTGATGTTTAACCGCAGCTTCCTCGACCCCGTGCTGCGCGGGGAGTATCCGGCCGACCTGGTGGCATTGCTGAAATCTTACGATCAGCTACCCGCCTGCAAGCCGGAAGACGGTTTCCTGATTGCGGAAGGGAAAATCGACCTGCTCGGCGTTAACTACTATCAGCCGCGTCGCGTGAAGTGTCGCGACAGCGCGGTGAACCCGCAGGCGCCGTTTATGCCGGAGTGGTTCTTTGATAGCTACGAGATGCCGGGCCGTAAGATGAACCCGTACCGCGGCTGGGAAATCTACGAGCCGGGTATTTACGATATTCTGGTTAACCTGCGCGACAATTACGGTAACCCCCGCTGTTTTATTTCTGAAAACGGGATGGGTGTCGAAAACGAGCAGCGCTTTATTGAAAACGGCCAGATAAACGATCGGTACCGCATCGAATTTATTTCTGAGCATTTAGCGTGGCTGCATAAAGGTATTAGCGAAGGCTGCAATTGTCTGGGCTACCATATGTGGACGTTTATTGATAACTGGTCGTGGTGCAATGCCTACAAAAACCGCTACGGTTTTATTCAGCTCGATTTGGAGACGCAGCAGCGCACCATTAAAAAAAGCGGAGAGTGGTTTGCCGCTACCGCCTTAAATAATTGCTTTGATAAAGAGTAAAAATGATGATCGCATTAGAAGAAGCCGTAATGGAAATTATCGTCAACGCCGGTCAGTCCCGCAGCCTGTGCTTCGAAGCGCTGCATGCGGCGCGCCAGGGCAACCTTGACGAAGCCAAAAGCCTGCTGCGTGAAGCCGATGGCTACGCGCGCCAGGCACACAAGATGCAGACCAAACTGATCGAGCAGGACGCGGGCGAAGCCCGCCAGCCGATGACCTTAATTATGGTGCACGCGCAGGATCATTTAATGAATTCGCTATTAGCGCGTGAATTATCTGAAGAGATTATTCATTTATATCAGAGATAGTCTATGGCGAAATAAATTAATGTAATACCTCTGTACCTAAAACTAGAAATCCACTTGTTCTGATGATAGCGACATATTCTGTCAGATCGGAGCGGGATGGTTATTGTCTGAATAAAATTAAACTATATTGAGATAACCATGAATACGATTAAAAAACTTCCATTAACCATGGCGGTTATCGCCGCGCTTTGTCCAATTTCCGTGCTCGCGCAAGAATTTACGCAGGAGCAAATTGACGCCATTGTGGCGAAAGCGGTGGATAAAGCCCTGGCCGAGCGTCAGGCGAAAATGGATGCGGCGGTCGCGAAACAAGCGGACGTCATCACCGAGCCGCAGAGCGCAGCGCAATCCCCGGACATGGCGATTCCGTTTGGCATCAAATTTACCGGCTACGCCCGCTACGGCGCGCACTTCCAGGCCGCTGACCAGAAGTATGTGGCGGTGGACAGTTCCTACAACGGCGCGTCCGCGATTGGTCGTCTGGGTAACGAAGGCAACGGCGGGGAATTCCAGCTCTCCAAGGCCTTCAAGGGTGATAACGGCGCCATCTGGGACATCAACGTGATGATCGACCACTGGGGCGACGAAGTTAACCTCAAAAAAGCTTACGCCGGGGTGACCAACATTATGGCCTCCAACCCGAACGCCTACTTTTGGGCCGGTCGTGACTTCCACCAGCGTCCGCAGCAGGGCATCAACGATTACTTCTGGATGAACCACGATGGCCAGGGCGCCGGGGTGAAGAACTTCGACATCGGCGGCGTGCAGTTCGACGTGGCTGCCGTGGCGGCGGTGGAATCCTGTAGCCCGGAAGTGATGGAAGATGAAGCCAACCCGTCGCGCATCACCTGTACCGGCGGCTCCGGCACGGGTGACAAGGGCAACTACGCTGCCACCTCAAAAATCCACGGCATGAAGCTCGGCCCGATCGACCTGGAGCTGTACGCCAACTACGGTTTTGACTCCAAAGCCGTTGAGAGCGACGAGCGTCTGAACGCCTGGCAGGGCGGCGTGGTGCTGAGCCACACCAACGACAGCGGTGTGAACAAGGTGATCGCCCGCTACTCCGATAATTCGGACAACAGCGTGTTCAACAAAACCGAAGATCTGACCACGGTCTACGCCAGCTTCGAAGGGCTGTATAAATTCACCCAGGCCACGCAGGTGGAGTACATCCTCGCCTTCCACGACTATGACAACAGCCGTGATGACACCGACAACCGTAAGAACTACAACGCCATCGTGCGCCCGATGCACTGGTGGAACGACGTTCACTCCACCTGGCTGGAAGCGGGCTGGCAGCACGTAGATTACGACAACGGCGGCGACAACAAGGGCTGGAAGCTGACCCTGTCGCAGAACATGTCTATCGCCATGGGGCCGGAGTTCCGTCCGATGCTGCGCTTCTACGTGACCGGCGGCAAAGTGGACAACGAACGCACCGCGCGCGTGAACAACACCAAAGATGAGACGCTGGACGACTTCAACGTCGGCGCGATGTGGGAGGCGTGGTTCTAAGGTCAACAACATGCCGGGTGGCGCTACGCTTACCCGGCCTACGGTTTTCCCCCTCTCCCCGTGGGAGAGGGCCGGGGTGAGGGCATCAGGCCGCACACAACCATGCTATGCTGTTGGCCAATTAACGACAACATAACAGGGGAGAACATGGGTTCCACACGCAAAGGGATGCTCAACGTCCTGATCGCCGCCGTTTTATGGGGCAGTTCCGGGGTTTGCGCGCAGTACATCATGGAGAAAAGCCACATTTCTTCGCCTTACCTGACCATGGTTCGTCTGCTGTTTACCGGCGTGATCCTGCTGACGCTCTCCTTCGTTCACGGCGACAAGATTTTCTCGGTCATCAAAAACCGCAAAGACGCCCTCAGCCTGCTGTTTTTCTCACTGGTTGGCGCGCTCACCGTGCAGCTCACCTTCCTGCTGACGATTGAAAAATCCAACGCCGCTACGGCCACCGTGCTTCAGTTCCTGTCGCCAACCATCATCGTGGCGTGGTTCGCCCTGGCGCGGAAGAAGCGTCCCGGCATGTTTGTCCTGTCGGCGATTTTGACATCGCTTGTGGGTACCTTCCTGCTGGTGACCCACGGCGACCCGACGTCGCTCTCCATCTCGCCTGCCGCACTGTTCTTCGGTATCGCCTCGGCGTTTGCTGCGGCGTTTTACACCACCTATCCATCAACGCTTATCGCCCGCTACGGCACGCTGCCGATTGTCGGCTGGAGTATGTTGATTGCGGGACTAATGCTGACGCCGTTCTACGCCGGACGCGGCACCACCTTCGCCATTGACGGCGGCCTGCTGCTGGCGTTTTTCTACCTGGTGGTGATTGGCACCGCGCTGACGTTCAGCCTGTATCTGAAGGGCGCGCAGATGATCGGCGGGCCGAAGGCAAGCATTTTGAGCTGCGCCGAACCCCTGAGCAGCGCGCTGTTGTCGGTGGTTTTGCTGGGGGTGGCATTCACCCTGCCGGACTGGCTGGGAACGCTGCTGATTGTGTCGTCGGTGGTGCTGATTTCGATGGATTCACGCAGAAGGGTTAAGGCATCGGCGTAAGCGAATGTCCCCTCATCCCGGCCCTCTCCCCAAAGGGGCGAGGGTGAAAAGACAGCACCGAGCAGTCCCCTCTCCCCTACGGGGAGAGGGTTAGGGTGAGGGGGAAAATTGACTACTTCGCCTTAACCTTCCCCGCCACCAGCAGCGCGGTCAGCAGCATCAGCGTACCGGAGATCACCAGCGGTGACGTCAGCCCCAGATGGTCGAGCGCTACGCCGCCCACCGCCGCGCCGCAGGTGTTCGCCAGCTGGATCACCGCCACCTGAATCGACCCGGCTTTTTCCGCCTGATCGGCAAGCGAGCGGGTGATCCACGTCGACCAGCCCACCGGCACCAGCGCAAAGGCAAAGCCCCAGACAATCGCAATCGCCGATGCGACCCACTTGTCGCTGCCCCACAGCACCAGCACCGCGGCACTGATCGCCAGCACCAGCGGCGCACCCGCCAGCGCCACCTTCAGGGAGCGCTTCAGGAACTGAGACGACAGTGAGGTGCCGACGAAGCTGGCGATACCGAAGCTCAGCAGCACCAGCGTCAGGCCATCCACGTCAAAGCCCGCCATGGTCATATACACCGGGCGAATATAGGTAAAGAAGGCAAACTGCCCGGCAAAGGCCATGAAGATGGCGGTCATCCCCGCCAGCACGCCCGGACGCTTGAGCAGCGCGAACATGTTCTGTTTGTGGTGCGCCGCTTCACCCGGCAGAGACGGTAGCGCTTTCCACACCCAGATAATGCACAGCACGCCCATCACTGCCGCCGCGTTAAAGACGTTACGCCAGCCGATAATCCCACCAAGGAAGCTGCCCAGCGGCGCGGCAATCACCAGCGCAATAGAGACCGCGCCGAAGATAACGGACAGCGCTTTTGGCACGGTGCGCGCGGGCACCAGGCGCATGGTCAGCGAGGCCGACATCGCCCAGAAGCCGCCTAACCCCAGCCCCAGGCAGGCGCGACCCAGCAGCAGCAGGGTGAAGCTTTCAGCGAAAGAGACCAGCAGGCAGGAGAGCGTCAGCAGCACGCTGAACAGAATGACCACTTTACGACGGTCAATGGTGCCAATCGCCTGGGTGATAAACAGGCTGGCGAACATCGCCACAAAGGCGGTGACGGTAACGGACTGCCCCGCCACGCCTTCGGAAATGCCCAGATCCTGCGCCATCGGCGTCAGCAGGCTGACCGGCAGAAACTCAACGGTGATCAGGCAGGCGACGCAAAATGCCACGGAGAAAACCGCCGACCAGTTGGGGCGAGACACCTCTTTGGCCTGCGGCGGAGTCGTGGGCTGGATATGTTCTGTCATGGCATCACCTGAGATTAAAACGTGCGGAAAAGTCGCGCAGTTTATCATCAAAAGTGTGACGGATTTAACGATTTGACAACTTTTGTGGTTTTAGAGGGGATCAGTGCAGATAAAACACACCTTCTTCCGGCAGAAATAGCTGGTTATAGCGCAGCTGGAAGGCGTTCAGCTCCTGCGGATCGGGCTCCATTTCGCGCATAAAGCCAAGTACCAGTCGAATTTGCGCATCGGTAATGGGTGCGGCAAGGCGGGCTTTACGCAGCATACGGTGCCAGGTATGCAGATTCTCTTCACTGCCGTCGACAATGCAGACCTGCCAGATGAGCAGCACCTGCGCCGCATTTTGCAGATGTGCCTCGTCGGGGCGCTCAAGGTAGCGGATAAACTCATTGCCCGGCGTTTTACCGAACTGATCGATCATCGACTCGACTGGCATCGGGGTGATGCCCAGCCGCTCGCTTAAACGTTTGATGGCGCGGCGGGAGTCTGAGGTCAGGACACGAAATCCAACCACAAATACCACGGCAAGCGTTGCCAGCATTATCCAGACCATGCGTTCTCCTTAGACTAGCCGCCCATCATAGCGGGAAACGCAGCGCGTCAACAGCGGGAACGGCCAGAATAGTGAACCGAAAAAAGCTGGATAATTGCGATGAAAGCAATCCCGCGCAGGCGTGGCTGCGCGGGCTGTTGCTGGAGACCCGTCAGCGCGCCTGAAGCCCTTTCAGCAGCGCGTCGTGGAAACGTTCAGGATCCTGCATCTGCGGCGCGTGGCCCATGTCGTTAAACTCGACCAGCGTCGCGTGCGGAATGCGCTTCGCCGTCTCTTTGCCCAGCACCGCGTAATTGCCGAGCGTCTTGCGGATCTCCGGTGGGGCGAGATCTTTCCCGATGGCGGTATTGTCCTTAGTGCCGATCATCAATAATACCGGCATCTTCAGCTCGCTAAATTCATAGACAACCGGCTGGGTATAAATCATGTCGTAGAGCAGCGCCGAGTTCCACGCCACGCGAGCTTTGCCCGGCCCGTTGTTCAGCCCGGCGAGCATAGTGACCCAGCGCTCGTACTCCGGTTTCCACTCCCCGGCGTAGTAGGTGTTTTTCTCGTACTGACGAATACCGTCGGCGCTAACTTTCAGCTCGCGCTGGTACCACTGGTCGACCGTAATATGCGGCACGCCGCGCGCTTTCCAGTCTTCCAGACCAATCGGGTTCACCATCACCAGCTGCTCCACCTGCTGCGGCCACATCAACGCATAGCGGGTTGCCAGCATGCCGCCGGTCGAATGTCCTATAACCGTCACGCGCTCGACGCCCAGCGTTTTAAGCAGCGCGTGGGTGTTATCCGCCAGCTGCTGGAAGGTGTACTGGTAATGCTCCGGCTTGGTGGATTTACAAAAACCAATCTGGTCAGGGGCGATCACGCGATACCCGCCGGCCGACAGCGCGCGGATAGTGCCGTCCCAGGTGCCAGCACAGAAGTTTTTGCCGTGCATCAGCACCACGGTGCGGCCGTTGGGTTTTTCCGGTTTCACGTCCAGGTAAGCCATATCCAGAGGCTGGTTCTGCGAGGTAAAGGTAAAGTGTTTTACCGGCCAGCCGTAGTCAAAACCTTCCAGCTTCTCGCCGTAGGTGGGGGCATCCGCGGCCATTGCGGGGGACGCCAGCGCCATCAGCAGCGCAAGGCAGGACAATCGTCGGGTTAACATGCAAGCTCTCCGTTAGCAAAAGGGCTAAGGCTGCACGAAAGGCGGCAGCAAAAACACTGTAGAGCATAGAGAGGAGCGAGTGTGTAAAGCGGAGTAAAGGTAGGCCGTGCAAAATAAAAAAGCCCGGCATCACACACCGGGCAAAGAAGTTACCTGCACACTCAGGCTACTTTTAATTTCTGCGCACGATTCTCACGGCGGATCTTACGCTCTTCCAGCACCGCAACCATCGCCATCAGGACGATACAGCCAATCGCGGCGGCATCCAGCGCGGCGAAGGTGCCCGCCCAGCCGGTAAGGCCGAAAATCGGCGTGCCGTCGGCGATCATCCCCAGGCCCAGCTTGGCGAAGCTGTCGCCGATCAGGTAGGCGAAGGTGCCCTTAATCCCATCGGCGGCGCCGATCGCTTTTTTCGGGACGAAGCCCACTGCCGCCACACCGATCAGTAATTGCGGACCAAACACCAGGAAGCCGAGCGCGAACAGGGACGCCAGGTAAATGTACTGGTTGCTGGCGTGCTGGTAGACGCCAAGGGTGGCGATAATCAGCGCCAGCGCGACGCAGGCCACCAGCGCGCGGCGGCCATTGGCGAGGTCGGAGAGCCATCCCCACAGCAGCGTGCCGACCAGCGCGCCCACTTCAAACAGGGTGAAGCCCTGAATCGCCACTTCTTTAGAAAGCTTCAGCTCCTGGAAGGCATACACGGTGGACCACTGGTCGATACCAATGCGCACCACGTACAGGAAGATGTTCGAGAAACAGAGCAGCCAAATCACTTTGTTTTTCAGCACGTACTCAACAAAGATCTGCCATTTGGACATCTCGTTTTCTTCGGTCTCTTTGTCCTCTTCGCTGATCTCTTCCCCGAACAGCTCTTCGGCTTTGCCGAGGCCGTACGATTCCGGGGAATCGCTGCCGTAGCGCAGGCCGATAAAGCCAACAATCAGGGCAATAATCGACGGGAAGATAAACATGCCGATGACGTGACCGTCGAACAGGTAGTTCGCGCCGAACAGCGCCACGCCTGCCGCACCCGCTCCGCCGAGGTTGTGGGAGATGTTCCACATGCCGAGGTACGAACCACGCTTGCGGCGCGGCGTCCATTTGGTGATGGTGGAGTAGCTGCATGACCCGCCGGTGCTCTGGAAGAAACCGCTCAGGGCGTAAAAAGCGATCATCAGGAACAGGCTGACGGAGCCCGCGCCCATGCTGGCGCTGAAGCCGAGCATACAGATGGCAGAGAGGATCAGCATAAACGGCAGGAACTGCTTGGTGTTTTTGCCGTCCGCATAGTAGGAAACAACGGTTTTCCCCACGCCATAGGTGATGGAGAAGCCCAGGCCAATCATCCCCAACTGCGTCATGCTCAGCCCGTAGGTGGAGATCATGTCGTTCTGCGCGATGTTAAAGTTTTTGCGGATCAGGTACATAGTCAGGTAGCCGATGAAGACCACCAGATAGGACTGCATGAACGGTTTGAACCACATTTTGCGCCGCACGTCGAGCGGCAGATCCAGGGTCGGCTTGCGCACCTGATTTAAGAAGGCCAGCATGACTGAGTTACTCCTGAGCTGATTTTTGCAGCATTGTAAAAACCAGCCAGGAGAGATGCCTGAGACAGCGTCCAGGTGAAACCGGGAAAATTTCTTAGTTTTGCGCGACTCGACAGCAAAAGGTGAGGGGCGTCACGCTTCGCGCGGTGCCTGCGCGTGCAAAAACGGCAGCAACAGCAGGGCGGAGATGCCCGCCGCGATGGCGATCACCGCGAAGAACCCGCTCCAGTGCCAGATGTCGATCACCCGCGCCAGCGGCCAGCCGGAGAGCGATGCGCCGAGGTAGGCAAACAGCCCGACAAAGCCCGTCGCCGCGCCTGCCGCCTCTTTGTGGGAGCACTCTGCCGCCGCCATGCCGATCAGCATCTGCGGGCCAAAGACGAAAAAACCGATGGTGAAGAAGCACGCCGCCTGCATCACGTAGCTGGCGAACGGCATCAGCCACAGCGAGCCGACGGAGAGCAAAATTCCGGCGGCGAAAATCAGGTTCATCGGCCCGCGGTTGCCGTTGAAGAGCTTGTCCGAGCCCCAGCCCGCCACCAGCGCGCCGATAAACCCGCCCAGTTCAAACATGGTGACCGCCGAGTTGGCGGTCACCAGATCCACACCGAGCGTCTCGGACATGTACAGGTTGCCCCAGTCGTTGATGGCCGCGCGCACCACGTAGACCAGCACGTAGCAGAGCGATAGCAGCCAGATGTAGGGGTTTTTCAGCACGTATTTGGTGAGGATCTGCTGGCGGGACAGCCCGGCCCCCTCCTGCTGCTGGGCGATCTCCATCTCGTCGTGCCGCCAGTCGCCCACCGGTGGAAGGCCGACGGTTTGCGGCCTGTCGCGCAGGCGCCAGCAGAGGAACAGCCCGGCGACAATCGCGAGGCCACCGGCAATCATCATCCCCGCACGCCAGCCGTAGTGCAGCGCGGCAGCCCCCACCACCATCGGGATCAGCGCCCCGCCGACGTTATGCGCGGTATTCCATATCGCCCACCAGCCGCCGCGCTCGTTGCGTGAGTACCAGGCGGTGAGCAGGCGGGCGCAGACCGGCGCGCCCCAGCCCTGGAAGAAGGCGTTCAGCGCCCACAGCAGGGCGAAGGCCCAGAGCGAGGTGGAGAAGCCAAACAGGATGTTCACCACGCCGGTGGCGATCAGCCCAACGCCCATGAAATAGCGCGCATTGGAGCGGTCGCTGACGATGCCGGAGAAGAACTTCGACAGACCGTAGGTGATGTAAAACAGCGTCGCCAGCAGGCCGATATCGGTGCGCGTCATCACGCCGCTGGCGAGGATCTCCGGCGCGGCGGCGTTGAAGCTTTTGCGGGTGAAGTAGAACAGCGCGTAGCCGAGCCAGATAGTGACCAGGATATGACGTCGCCAGTAGCGATAGCGGGCGTCGATTTCCGCTTTGTTGCCTAGCGGGGCGGCGCTGGCCGGGGTTTTAAACATGGTACGTCCTTAACGGCAAACTGACGCTGACGCGCGTCCCGTGGGTGCAGGAGATTGTCAGCGTGCCGCCGAGCGCCTTCACGCGCTCGCGCATGCCCGCCAGGCCAAAGCCCTGTTGGCCGGATCCCGGCGGCAGGCCGCAGCCGTCGTCTTCAATCACCAGCATCAGGCGCTCGTCCTGCTGCCAGCCCTGGATCGTGACCGCGCTGGCACTGGCGTGTTTGACGATGTTGTTCAGCCCCTCCTGACAGACGCGGAACAGCGTCACGCGCTGACCTTCGCTCAGGATAGCTTCATTGATGCGCCAGTCGAGATGGCTGACTATCCCGCGGCTTTCCAGCTCCATCTCGCGCATCAGGGAACGCACCGCCTGCTCCAGGGACAGATCGTCAAGCTGGCGCGGGCGCAGCCGCCCTAACAGGCGGCGAACGGAGTCATAGACACCCAGCGAAAGCTGTTCGATATGCGCCCCGCCCTGCTTCACACCCGCGTTTTCTGCCGCCAGGCGCTGGACAATGCCCGCCTGGGTGCGGATGGCGGTGATGGTCTGGCCGATGTCATCGTGCAGCTCGCGGGCAACCTCCTGGCGCACGCTCTCTTCCGTCTCCAGCAGACGCTCCGCCAGACGGCGATTGCGCGCCAGCTCGGCTTGCAGAGACTGGTTCAGCTCGCGCAGGCGCTGGATGCCCGCCCCCAGCAGCAGCCCGGTCAGGCTCTGGGCCAGCAGCGAGAGCAACAGATCTACCGGATGATCGTGCCAGGTCTGGCTGGCGATCAGCGCGATGGCGTTCATTAGGGTCGCGATCAGCGCCCCCTGCCAGCCGTAGTGCCAGGCGAGGGCGATGATCGGCAGCGCCAGACAAAACGGCGTGAAGCGTGATAATTCAGCGGGGAGACCAAGCTGCAACCACAGGCTCACCACAAACAGCAGCAGATACCAGATCAGGTGCCGGGCGCGCCAGTTCACCGGCTGGGAGACCAGCGCCGGGCCGAGCGGCTGCCAGACGGTGCTGGTGAGGTAGTGCCAGAAAACCAGGCAGGTCGGTGCCAGCGTCAGGCCGCCGGTGAGGGTCAGCAGCAGGGCGTTGAGCCCCTCCTTTTCGCCCACCCACGGCAGGGACTGCAACAGCGCGGCGGCAATCAGCGCCGCCCCCTGACGCAGCAGCGTGCGCCAGTCGCGCTGGTGACGGTAGCGGGAAATCAGGGCGACCGGGATAAGCGTGAGCAGGCTTCCGGTCATCAATAAAGGCAGATGCGCCAGCGCCACTTCCTGCGCCAGCCAGATCAGCATCAGCCACTCTGCGCCCAGCAAAACGGGCCAGTATCCGCGCGGGCACTGAAGCATCAGTCCCAGACGCAGGCCAAAGGGGAAAAGCAGCACCGCCAGCTCCGGGCGTTCCACCAGATGCAGGCTGATGCTCCACAGGCAGAACCATGCGGCGGAGAAGATAAAAAAGCTGGCGACGACGGCGATCAGCCGTGAAAAAACGGGGCTCATTGCCAGCTGTCAAACATACGGCGCGCCAGCTCGACATCGTTACTGACGTTGAGTTTTTCCATCAGGTTGGCGCGATGAACGTGCACGGTTTTCGGGGACAGATCCAGCTCCGCGGCAATCTCTTTCACCGACATGCCTTGGGCAAGTTTCTCTGCCACCTGACGCTCGCGTCTGGTGAGCGGATCCTGCCGTCCCGCCGCCAGCTTGATGGCGATATCCGGCGTCAGGTAGCAGCCGCCGGTGGAGACGGTGCGCACGGCGGCAATCAGCTCGTCGGGGCTACAGCGTTTAGAGAGGAAGCCGCGCGCGCCCGCGTTGAGCGCCTGCTCGACCAGCGCCGGGCTGTCGTGGACGGAGAGCATAATGGTCGCCATCCCTTTCGGCAGCTGGCTTAACAGCTCCAGCCCGGAGAGATCCGGCATTGAGATGTCGCAGATACAGACCTGCACCCCGCGTCCCGGCAGGCCCGCCAGCGCCTCGCGACCGGAGCCAAACTCGGCCACGACCTGAAAATCCGGTTCGAGGTTTAAAAGCTGGGCAAAGCCGGAGCGGACGATAAGGTGGTCGTCGATAAGGGCGATGGTGGTCATGGTTTGATCCTGATGCGTGAACACGCCGGATGGCGGCGTAAACGCCTTATCCGGCCTACGTGTAGCGTCCTTGCAGGCTGGATAAGCGCAGCGCCATCCGGCAAAAGCCTTTTACCTTAAGTGATTTACTCGAAAAACACCGCAATTTTGTTAAACATGGTGGGATCGGACTGGTTGCGCGCCACGTTGGTGACGTCCTCCAGCTTGTCGATCTGCGCCATCATCTGCTCCAGACGCTGGTCGTCGTTCACCAGTAGCCAGATGCGGCTGTGCTCGCTGCCCTGAATCGGCAGACAGAGAATGCCTTCCACGTTAAACGCCCGTCGGGCAAACAGCCCGCAGACGTGGGTCATGACGCCAGGGTGGTTGCGGACGGTGAGTTCCAGAATGACGTTATCATATTGTTTCTGCATGGTTTATTCTCCCACCATCTCAGTATTTGCCGCACCCGGCGGCACCATCGGATACACTTTTTGTTGCGCGTCGATACGCACGTGGATCAGCGCCGGGCCAGGGCGAGAAATCGCATCCTGCAACGCCGCGTGGGCATCTTCTTCGGCGTTCAGATCGCAGGTGTGCAGGCCAAAACCAGCGGCAATCTGCATGAAGTTGATCATCCCCGGATAGGTCGCCGCAAACACGCCCTGCTTATAGAACAGGCTCTGCTGCTGGTGTACCAGGCCCAGCGCCTCGTTGTTCATCAGAATGATTTTGACGTCTAACTGATTTTCGGCTGCGGTGGCCATCTCCTGAATGTTCATCATCAGGCTGCCGTCACCGGAGAAGCAGATCACCTTACGGTCCGGGTTGGCGAGCGCCGCGCCAACCGCTGCTGGCAGGCCGAAGCCCATGGTGCCAAGGCCGCCGGAGGTCAGCCACTGGCGCGGGCGGTTAAGCGGATACGCCTGGGCGGTCCACATCTGATGCTGGCCGACGTCGGTGGTGATAATCGCGCTGTCATCCACGCAGGCGGCAACGGCGTTGATAAGACCATAGTGGCTCAGCGGGTCGCCCTCGGTTGGGATAGCGCCCGGGAACTCGCGTTGCAGATCGGCCACCAGCTGGCGCCAGTCGGCGCGGTCGTTTGCCTCCGTCTGTGGGATCAGCTGTGCCAGCACCTCGGCCACGTCGCCCTGAATCGCCACGTGCGGCTGCTTGATTTTACCCAGCTCGGCGCGGTCGATATCCACGTGAATGATTTTGGCGTTCGGGCAGAACTCCTCGGTTTTGCCAATCGCCCGGTCATCAAAACGCGCCCCCATAACAATCAGCAAATCCGCCTCTTGCAGGATGTAGTTGGTGCTGCGCGCGCCGTGCATGCCCAGCATCCCTAAAGACAATGGGTGCGCTTTTGGCAGCATGCCGAGCGCCATCAGGGTCATGGTGGTAGGTAAATTAGCTTTTTCAGCGAACTGACGGATTTCATCCGCGGCGTTGATCGCCCCGCCGCCCAGATAGAGCACCGGGCGTTTGGCCGCGTTAATCATGGCGGCGGCATCGCGCACGCTCTCAACGCTGAATTCCGGCGCCGGGGCACGCTTGCCCGGCTCGGGCAGGACGTCGATCTCAATTTCTGCGGTCTGGACATCCTTAGGAATGTCTATCCACACCGGACCCGGGCGGCCAGACTGGGCAATGCGAAACGCATCGCTGATCACCTGAGGCAGCTCGCTGATATCGCGAACTAAATAGTTATGTTTGGTGATGGGGATAGAGATACCGTAGGTATCCACTTCCTGGAACGCATCGGTACCGATCATCGAGGACGGCACCTGGCCGGTAATGCAGATCAGCGGAATGGAGTCGAGGCGCGCATCGGCGATGGCGGTCACCAGGTTAGTGGCGCCCGGCCCGCTGCAGGCCATACAGACCGCCGGTTTACCCTGGGTACGCGCCATGCCCTGAGCGATAAAGCCTGCGCCCTGCTCGTGGCGCGCCAGCACGTGGCGGATCTGTGTGCTTTGGCTTAACGCATCATACAGCGGCAGCACGGTCCCACCCGGGATGCCCGCAACGGTGGTGATGCCCTGTCGTTCCAGTAAATGAACAATCAGCTGCGCGCCGGTGAAACGCGTTTTTGTGTATGTTGTGCCCGAACTTGCCATGCTCCAGTCCTTTTCTTCTGGGCCGACTTTCCGGGGAGGCTCTTAAACGAAAAACCCCGCCCGGTTTGCGCCGGCGGGGTTTTGGATTCGTGTGTTGATCCAGTCCCTACGGCGCATTGCCGACGACCACCACCACACGCACGACGACCACTGCGGCAGGTTGCGCAGTTTTTAGTAGGGTCGACGTGAAGATGGATGAAGTCATTGGGGACCTGTGTTTGGAATCATTGATAGAATTTATACAAACACAGGTTTTCGGATGTGACAATGGAAATATTTTCAACTGCGCAAAAATGCGTCAGGGATCACGTTTCGTTTGTTGGGTGATGACACTCAATAAAGGGTTTTTACTCACTCAATAAATAGCGCAGGTGATACCCCAAATCTGACCGCCAGCTTTTTAATATGGTTCAGAGTAAGCTGTCTCTGACCATTCAGAACCCGTGAAACCATCGATTTACTACCAATTTCATCCTTAAAATCCGATATCGTCAGATTGTATTGATCCATCAAGGTTCTCAAAACTGCAATTCCGACGGGAACGGACTCCATCTCCTTGCGTAATGCGACTATCTCTGGCCGATTAGCTTCGTAATGGCTAATTCTGGCGCAAACAATATCCAGCAAGGGGCTATTGGGCTCGTTCATAAGGAGATACTCAACCAGCTCAAGCGCATCCTTATAATCTTTCTCGCTCGGCTGTTCACCCAGTAAAGGAACGGCCGCAACAAGGGCATGCGTAGCTTTCATTGCATCAGCGACGATCATCATTTCTTCCCCTTAGTGCGATGTTTCTCCGTAAAACGGTCATATTCCTTATGAGTAAAAACATGGCGCACATAAAACTTTTGGCTTTCAAAGAATATGAGAGCCACTACTCTGAGATTGTTATTTGCAATATCAATAACATAATGCTTATCAAGATACTTGAAGTTATCCAGCGTTGGGAAAAGTTTTCTCAGTGCAGCGGGCGTCGGGCAGTGGCTCTTTTCAATAACTCGTCCTAAAAAGAGAAGCTCTTCTCTGTATTGCGGGAACTGGCTTACCGCATCCAAAATTGCCTTCATTGAGATTAAATGCATCCTGCTTGCCTGCCGCGTCCGTTGCCATTATGGCAACGATAACACCTATTGCCAATAAGTCAACGGAGGATACTATTTTCACTTCGTCAGAAAACAAAAAACCCCGCCTAAGCGAGGTTTTTATCAGGGTTTTGCGGTTGGTTGCCGCAGAACACACTGTGTTACGTCAACGCAAAAAGTATACGCGATCGAAGACGAACGCGCAATTCCGGCACGGATTTTGACGTTTTTGAGTATGGATCGCCTTCCAAAATTTGTCCATAAAATACTGTTCATACATACAGTATTTATCTATACTGAGGGTGTTCGCAGTGAGCGAGGGGGCCGCAGTTTACCGGCGCAACGAAGTCCTGGCTGAAACGGGTGGTGCCGTCAGTGCCTTAACCCCTGAAGTGAGCACACTGTGTTACGTCAATCCAGGTGCTGGCCACAGGCGGCGGAAAGGTACGCCAGCATCGTGCTCCTTTTAACCAAAAGGAGACGCGTATGAGCGTCGTGGATATGGTCATACTTGTCCTCAAACTCATTGTTGCTGTATTGCAACTGCTTGATGCTGTCCTGAAATACGTTAAGTGATTCAGGTTCAAGTCGCACCTGAGAGGGGCGGGCAACCGCCCCTCTTTAATAACGAGGGAATGCTATGTCGCGTCTGTTAATTGAGCCTGTTACGCCTGATGAACCGGGCTATATCGCCCTGAAGGCCGAGAGTATCGCGTTAAATTTCAATATGCTGCGCAGGCTGGAAGAGAACTGGCAGCGCGGTGAGAATCGCTTTAACGCGCCGGGTGAAAAGCTGCTGGGTGCGTTTCTTAACGGCAGGCTGGTGGGCGTGTGCGGTCTAAATCGCGATCCATTCAGCCAGCAGCCGCGCGCCGGACGTATTCGTCATCTCTACGTCAGCGAAAAGTGCCGTGGGCTGGGGATTGGAAAACAACTTTTGACCGTGGTGATGGCGGATGCCAGCATCTGGTTTGATTTTCTTAATACCCATGCGCCGGAAACCGCGTACGGATTTTATCATCGGGCGGGCTTCAGGCTTGTGTCAGACGAGCCCCGGGTGACGCACCGCCTTTTTTGCGCAGTGTAAGCGGCTGGCAGCCTCGACGGGGGAATGTTACAGTTGGATGACATTTCACCAACCGATCCGCCATGTCCATCACCGTTTTCTGCATTTTACTGTTCGCCGCACTGCTGCATGCCAGCTGGAACGCCATCGTTAAAGCCGGAACGGACAAGCTCTACTCGGCGATCGGGGTCAGCGGTTCAGCCGCGCTTATTGCCCTGATTTTACTGCCTTTCTCTCCCCAGCCGACTGCCGCAAGCTGGCCATATTTGTTCGTCTCCTGTGCGTTACACTGCTCGGCGGCGTCGGGACGATGGGATCTTACGGTCTGGCACTCTGGGCGATGACCCAGGCGCCGCTGGCGGTGGTCGCCGCACTACGTGAAACCTCAATTCTCTTCGGCGCATTCATCGCATTTGTGCTTTTAAAAGAGAAGGTTGTGGGCCTGCGCATCGCGGCGGCGCTGGGTATTGCAGCCGGTGCGGTCCTGCTGCGCCTGGCGTAATTCGCTGGCAACATTAGTTGCCGATCTTGTTTACAAATCCTGCCTTCACGCCTTCTGTCATTCATCACAGTAATACTTAAATTGTCATCTCTCTGTGGTAGATTCCTCGCGCATTTATGGGAATGCGTAGTCACTTATTCTTTATTTATCTCTTTTGGCAAAAGTATTCAGCGACATGAAAAAGCAACGGAACGTGAACTTATTGTTGATGCTGGTGTTACTGGTGGCCGTCGGGCAGATGGCGCAAACCATCTACATTCCGGCGATTGCCGATATGGCAAAAGATCTGAGCGTCCGCGAAGGTGCGGTACAGAGCGTGATGGCAGCCTACCTGCTGACCTATGGCGTTTCACAGCTGGTTTATGGTCCCCTGTCCGATCGCGTCGGGCGTCGTCCGGTCATTCTGGTGGGCATGAGCATTTTCATGGTGGCGACGGTGATTGCCATTACTACGCACAGCCTGACCATCCTGATTGCCGCCAGCGCCCTCCAGGGCGTGGGCACCGGCGTCGGCGGGGTCATGGCGCGTACCCTGCCGCGTGATATGTACCAGGGCACACAGCTTCGCCACGCCAACAGTCTGTTAAATATGGGCATTCTGGTCAGCCCGCTGCTCGCCCCGCTGATTGGGGGTCTGCTGGACACCGTCTGGTCCTGGCGCGCCTGTTACGCCTTCCTGCTGGTGCTGTGCATTATTGTCACCTTCAGCATGGCGCGCTGGATGCCGGAAACACGTCCGCAGGACGCGCCGCGCACGAAGCTCATCGCCAGCTACAAAACGCTGTTCGGTAATGGGTCGTTTACCTGTTATCTGTTGATGCTAATCGGCGGTCTGGCGGGCATTGCGGTGTTTGAAGCCTGTTCCGGCGTGCTGCTGGGCGCAGGCCTTGGCCTGAGCAGCATGGTGGTGAGCATTTTGTTTATTCTGCCGATCCCGGCGGCGTTCTTCGGCGCATGGTTCGCCGGACGTCCGAACAAACGCTTCTCTACGCTGATGTGGCAGTCGGTGATCAGCTGTCTGCTGGCCGGGCTGATGATGTGGATCCCGGGGCTGTTTGACGTGATGTCGGTCTGGACGTTGCTCATCCCGGCGGCGCTGTTCTTCTTCGGCGCAGGCATGCTGTTCCCGCTCGCCACCAGCGGCGCAATGGAGCCGTTCCCGTTCCTCGCGGGCACCGCTGGTGCCCTGGTCGGCGGTTTACAGAATATCGGTTCCGGCGCGCTGGCCTGGCTTTCGGCTATGATGCCGCAGACCGGGCAGGCGAGTTTGGGCCTGCTGATGACCCTGATGGGGCTGCTGATTTTGCTGTGCTGGCTGCCGCTGGCGTCGCGCGTCCCGCATCACGAACAGCCGGTTTAACCGCATGATGGCCCGGCTTCTCGCCGGGCTTTTCACACACGGGCGCAATCATCGCCTGTAATAACGGCTCTGGCGCAGGCCGCCAGGCGCCCTCTTCCCCGTCGTAAAACTGGAAGTCCGCGTTAAGCGCATACGGGATTTTCGCCTTTTGCAGCTCGCAGGCCATAAAGTTGGCGAAGGCCATTTGCGAAGCGGTTGGCGTGAGGTGGTTTGACTCCCCCACGCCCCAGCCCCCGACCCAGCTAACGTGCCCGGTTTTTTGCTGCCAGTGCAGCGCGGCATTGATTCGGTTACGGATAGCCGCTTTCTCAGCCGCGGTTCCGGACGTCCACGGGTATCTGCCGTTCGTTTTCAGCGGACCCCAGGGGAAAATATGCCATTCCGCCAGCAGGTAATTCTGGCTGTGTGCGGGCAGCTTCAGGCTGGATAAATCCTCCGGCGCGGAGCGCAGACGAGGGGCGATAAAAATCATGCGGCTGGCATCAATGACGTGAATGTCTTTGATCGCTTTCTCATACACCCGGTTGAGCGAAGCAACGTTGTGGTTGAGCTTGTCCGCCGGTTCGTAGATCAGGTCAAACCCCAGCAACGGCGAGCGCTGACCAAAATAGTGCGCCACGGCAATCCACCAGTTGATCACCGCTTTTTCGGTATCCGCTTTCGGATCGTTTTTATATTCATCGGCCTGATAGGCGATGATGGGGATGACGCCGTATTGCTCGCAAGCCTCCACCAGCTTACGCAGGTGAATCAGCCGCGCTTCCGTCGGTTCGCCCGCCACCCGAATACGGACATGATGTATGCCTTTCGCCTGGAAATCACGGACCACCAGCGGGTCGAACTCGCGGATACCGCGCTCGGTACGGGCCCAGTCGACATCCATTCCGACGCCCAGCATCTGCGCGTAACGGGCAGCCGTCAGGGGTGGCTCAGCGGCACAGGCCCAGCCGGAAGCGAGCGCTAACACGGTGACAATTAACGGCTTTAACACGACGCCCCTTGCAAATAATCAAATGCTTTACTCTGTATTTAGCATGCTTTTTCACAATTGGTGTAGAGTCAAAACGAACTAAATTCTGAGACAGATTATGAAAACGACTGACCTGACCGGCCTCATTGACCGGTTTCCGCTGCTGGCGGATTTGATTGCCCTGAAAGAGATCACCTGGCTTAATCCGAACACCACGACGCTGGCGGAAGGGTTGCCATATGTCGGGCTGACCAAAGCCGACGTGGACGACGCGCATGCGCGCCTGAAACGCTTCGCGCCGTATCTGGCGAAAGCCTTCCCGGAAACGGCGGCAACGGGCGGGATTATCGAATCCGAACTGGTCGCTATCCCGGCGATGCAAAAGCGGCTGGAGAAAGAGTCCGGCAAGGCCATTCCAGGCACGCTGCTGCTGAAAAAAGACAGCCATCTGCCGATTTCCGGCTCCATTAAAGCGCGCGGCGGTATCTATGAAGTGCTGGCCCACGCGGAAAAACTGGCGCTGGAAGCCCGGTTGCTGAGCGTTGAAGATGACTACAGTATCCTGCTGGAGCCACGCTTTAAAGCCTTCTTCAGCCAGTACAGCATCGCGGTGGGTTCAACCGGCAACCTGGGGATGTCCATCGGCATTATGAGCGCGCGCATCGGCTTTAAGGTCACGGTGCATATGTCCGCCGACGCCCGCGAGTGGAAGAAAGCCAAACTGCGCAGCCACGGCGTGATCGTCGTGGAATATGAGCAGGATTATGGCGTGGCGGTGGAGCAAGGGCGCAAAGCGGCGGAAAGCGATCCAAACTGTTTCTTTATTGACGATGAGAACTCACGCACGCTGTTCCTGGGCTATGCGGTTGCAGGTGAGCGCCTGAAAGCGCAGTTTGCCGCGCAGGGGCGCGCGGTGGATGCTGAACATCCGTTGAATGTCTATCTGCCGTGCGGCGTCGGCGGCGGCCCCGGCGGCGTGGCGTTTGGCCTGAAGCTGGCCTTTGGCGATAACGTCCACTGTTTCTTCGCCGAGCCCACGCACTCCCCGTGCATGCTGCTGGGCGTTTACACCGGGCTGCACGATGAAATCGCCGTGCAGGATCTGGGTATTGATAACGTGACGGCGGCGGACGGTCTGGCGGTAGGTCGCGCGTCCGGCTTCGTGGGCCGCGCGATGGAGCGTCTGCTTGACGGGTTCTATACCCTCTCCGATCAAAGCATGTACGACCTGCTCGGCTGGCTGGCGCAGGAAGAAGGCATTCGTCTGGAGCCGTCGGCGCTGGCGGGGATGGCCGGGCCGGTACGCATAACGGCGAATGCTAACACTACACACCTGGTCTGGGCGACCGGCGGCGGCATGGTGCCGGAAGACGAGATGGCGAAATATTTAGCGAAAGGGAAGTAAATATGCCGGGTGGCGGCTGCGCCTTACCCGGCCTACAGGTGCAAAATTTGTTGAATGTGGGTGACCGCAAACAGCAGTGACAGCGACAGCACGGCCAGGGCGATAAGGAACTTATCCCGCACCGCCTTCGGCTGTACAAAGTCGCTCTGCGCCACGTCCATCAGGTTACGGCTGCGGGTGTAGCGCCATAAAATGATGGCTACCAGCGCCAGCACAACAATGGAGATCCAGAATGGCCCCCCCGTGCGGTGCCAGTTGTGCTTAATGGCAAGCGCGATCAACGCACCATACCCAAGCAGCGTGCGCAGCCAGGCCAGCGAGGTTCGCTCCGGCTGAAGCCCGGGGTCCGCTTCCCGCCGCGCTTTGCGGCTATCCGGCATACAGCACCAGTAACATCACTACGCCCGCAACCATCAGCAAAATCGTACTGATGATGATCAAACCGCGCGTGTAGGGGAGATCCTGCTTCAGACGCATCGCCTTTTCATTTCTCAGCCAGCGCAGATAGCCATAAATCGCCAGCACGCCGGCAATCAGGCACAGCAGCAGGGCCAGCACTTCGCGAATCAACGGAGTGGCAAAATCGGGGGCGAGCTGATCAAGGCCGACGCCTGCGGCCAGAAAGCCCAGGGCGGTGCGGATCCACGCTAAGAACGTGCGTTCGTTAGCCAGTGAGAAGCGGTAGTCCGGCGCTTCACCGAGGCGGGAAATGTTCATGAAGGTTCCTTGTCGTGCAGCATGCAGGCTTCAGCATAGCGTAATTCAGCCAGGACAAGGAGACCGGCATCTGGCGATGCCGGTCAGAAAGATTAGTGCAGCTCTGGCCAGTAATCCTTATTAGCTTCAATCAGATCGTCCAGAATCGCCTTCGCCACCGATGCGCTCGGTACGGTTTTCGACAGGGTAATCGCCTGCCAGAGTTTCTGATACGAGCGCTGCTCCCAGGCGTCCACCACCAGTTTTTCCACCGCCACCTGTTGGCTCATGAGCCCTTTCTGGAAGTGCGGAATATCACCCACGGTCAGCGGCTCCGGTCCGTTGTGGCCGACCAGACACGGAATTTCTACCATCGCGTCGGCGTCAAAATTATGGATAGCCCCATTGTTAGGCACAATCAGCAACATGCGTTCCTGGGTATTAAAGGCAATCGCGGTCGCCAGATCGACGATGTACGATGCATGTTCGTCGATTTCCAGTTCACCGGCAGAAGAATGACCGGCTTCGATAATCGCCCGGCATGAACTGAATACATGCTTCTCACGGTGATCCATCACTTCATTGGCGCGGGTACGCTCCGGGTTGGAATGGGCGACCACATAGTCCGGGAACAGGTAATACTTCAGGTAGGTGTTCGGCATGGTGTCCGGATCCAGCGCCTGTACGTCTTTGGCCTTGGCGAAGGTATCGTTCCAGCTCGCTTCAGTATGCACATCTTCCGAAGGCGGAACATAACCGTTTTTCGCCACGTATTCGCGCAGTTTCGGCATCAGATCGTTTCCGTTCAGATCTTCAATCGACGTCCACCAGCCGAAGTGGTTCAGACCGTAGTAGCGCACGCGCATCTCTTTGCGGTCTTTCAGGCCGACGATTTGCGCCATACGGCCTTCAATGCCGATCGGCATGTCGCAGATGTTGAGGATTTTCGCGTTCGGACGCAGGCGGCGCGTGGCTTCCGCGACAATCGCCGCCGGGTTGGAGTAGTTCAGCATCCACGCTTTCGGGGAGTACTGCTCCATATAATCTACCAGCTCAAGCACGCCGCCGATGGAGCGCATGCCGTAGGAGATGCCACCCGGCCCGCACGTTTCCTGGCCCAGCACGCCGTGGCGCAGCGGGATTTTTTCATCTTTTTCACGCATCGGGTATTTGCCCACGCGAATATGCGCCATCACGAAATCCACATCGGTAAAGGCTGCTTTCGGATCGGTGGTGTAACTAAATTCAATCTCAGGCGCCTGCTCCCTGAGGATGATTTTGCACGCCTCCGCGATAACTTCCTGACGTGCTCCGTCATTGTCATAGAACTTCAGCGCACGCAGCGGGAAACGGTCACGGTTGGCTAACAGCATCAGGACGATACCAGGCGTGAATGTACTGCCGCCGCCTGCAATAACAACTGAGAATTTTTTCATGATATAGCCTCTGTCAGAGTGGTTTGTTCGTTTGTTAAAGGGGTTTTCATCAGCGATTCCAGCTGGTCGCGCACCTGAGGAACGTGCAGACCGACAATCACCTGAATGCCGTTGCCGCGTCGCACCACACCGTGTGCGCCCAGGGCTTTGAAGACGTCGTCGCTTTGGGTTTTCGTCATATCCACCAGGGCGATACGCAGGCGGGTGGCGCAGTTATTGATACTTTCGATATTTGCTGCGCCGCCGAGCGCCTGTAAGAACCCAGCGGCCTGTCCGACCTGCTGGCTGGCTGCTGCCGGGGCGGTGGTTTGCCCACGCGCCGCCTTATAGTCGGCCTTGCTGTAGAGCTTGATTTCGCTCTCTTCCCGGCCCGGCGTTTTTAGATTCAGACGTTCGATAAGCGTCCTGAAGACCACGAAATAGAGAGCGGTGAAGCAGAGGCCGATGCCAATCTGGGTGAATACCGTCGAGGCGTGGTTATGGAACATCGGGATCCAGTTTTGCGGCAGGAACTGGTCCAGCAGACCGCCCCCCATGTTCCCCACCACCCCGAAGGTATACATCACCGTCGCCATCGTTGCGGCCAGCACGGCGTGGATGGCAAACAGCAACGGCGAGATAAACAGGAAGGTGAACTCCAGCGGTTCGGTAATACCCACCAGCACGGCGGTAAGCGTGGCCGGAACCAGCAGCCCCGCAACCTTGACGCGGTTCTCCGGCGACGCGGTGTACCAGATCGCCAGCGCAATCCCGACCGAGCCAAACACTTTCGAATTGCCGTGCAGGGCGAAGCCGCCTTCAGGGAACAGTGTTTTTAGCGGCACAGTGCTCTGGCTGAATTCCTGCAGGTGCTGCGCCCAGTAGACCTGAATGCCGCCCTCTACCGCCGCCGGGCCGAAGATAAACGGACCGTAGACGAAGTGGTGCAATCCGGTTGGGATCAGAATGCGTTCCAGGAAGGTATAGACCCATACGCCGAGCGCACCGGCAGAGCGCAGGAACGCCTGCAGGGACTCAATGCCCATCTGCACTTTCGGCCAGCCCAGCAGCGTCAGCCAGGCGCAGGGGATCATCACGAAGAACGCGAGGATAACGACAAACGAGGTACCCTGGAAAATCCCCAGGAAGACTGGCAACGGCTTGTCGAAAAATCGGTTGTGGATGGCGGTGACGAGCCCGGAAATGATAATCGCCCCGATGATGCTGGTATCAAGCGTTTTGATTCCGGCAATCATCGCCAGCCCGCTGCCAGCAGTGGGTTCAGCAGAGAAGTCGACGCCAAAGAAGTGACCCCAGGTCATCCCCATCGCGTTGATAAAGTAGTTCCAGGTCAGAAAGCTAATCAGCACCGCCAGACAGGCGCGGCCCTGCGCCTGCTTTGCCAGGCCAATCGGTAAGCCGACAGCAAAAATCAGCGGCATATTGCGGAACACCGCCCAGCCGCCCTCTTCGATGATGTGAACAATCTGCGCGAACAGATGATCGGGGGCCGTTAAAGCTTCGCCGACAAACAGCGGGTTGCGAAGCATGATGGCGATCCCGACCACGATCCCGGCAAAGGGAAACAGTAAAACCGGGGTGAACATGGCGCCGCCAAAACGTTGTATTTGACTGAGCATTTTTAAATCCTCATGAAACAACCTGTAGGGGTAGAGGCCTTTATGATTTTTTACTGGCCTGAGGTGAGCATAAGAAGTTACTGATGCGGGAACATGGCGTGCCGCTGCGATTCGTGATCGCATTCATGGTTTTAATTTGACCAATCAGGTCTACTTTTGATAGCAAATATGGACAAGTTAAGACGTAATCCACGCCATAACGGGCGAGCAGAGGTCTACAGGTGATCTACAAATCTATTGCCGACAGATTGCGGCTACGGCTCAATTCGTCGGACTACAACATTGGCAGCCCGTTACCCGGCGAAAAAGCGCTGGCAAAGGAGTTTGGCGTAGCCCGGATGACCATCCGCAAGGCATTGGATCTGCTGGTAAGCTGGGGGCTGGTTGAACGTCGACACGGCAGCGGGACGTTCGTGGCGCGCAAAGACGTTCATCATGAAACGACTAACCTGACCGGGCTGGTGGAGGTACTGCGCCAGCAGGGGAAAGAAGTGCAGAGCAAGGTGTTGCAGTTTGAAGTGATGCCCGCGCCGCCCGCCATCGCCAGCCAGTTGCGGATTCAGGTTGATGAGCGGATCTATTTTTCAAGGCGGGTGCGTTACGTGGACGGAAAACCGCTGATGCTGGAGGACAGCTTTATGCCGGTGAAGCTGTTCCGCAATCTTTCCCTGGCGCATCTCGAAGGGTCTAAGTTTGATTACATCGAGAAGGAGTGCGGGATCACCATTAGCGGCAACTACGAGAGCCTGACGCCAGTGCTGGCAGATAAACAGCTGGCCGGTTATATGAATCTGCCGGAACAGACGCCGCTGCTGCGCATCACCTCTCTTTCCTACAGCGACAGCGGCGAGTTCCTCAACTATTCCGTGATGTTCCGGAACACCAGCGATTACCAGGTGGACTACCATCTGCGGCGTATCCACCCGGAAGACTTATTAGCCCATCCCCCAGAACAGCACCGCCAGTAGTTGCGGGGTGATAATGCGCAAAAACATCACCAGCGGATAGACCGTGGCGTAGGACAACGCCGCCGCGCCGCTGGTGGCGTGCAGGTTATTGGCGAACGCCAGCGCGGGCGGATCGGTCATGGAACCGGCCAGCATGCCGCACAGCGTAAGATAGTTCATTTTAGCGAACATACGCGCCAGTAATCCGACCGTTATCAGCGGGATGGCGGTAATGAATATGCCGTAGCCTACCCAGCTCATCCCTTCGCCGTTAACCAGGGTATCGACAAAATCACCGCCGGATTTCAGCCCCACCACCGCCAGAAACAGCACGATGCCCAACTCCCGCAGCGCCAGGTTAGCGCTCGGCGGCATAAACCAGTAGAGCTTACCGATGGAGCCGATACGCCCGAGGATCAGCGCCATAATGAGCGGCCCGCCTGCCAGCCCCAGCTTCAGTGCTACCGGGAAGCCGGGCACGTACAGGGGGATGGAGCCAAGCATGACGCCAAGCCCGACGCCGATAAAGACCGGCAGCATCTGCACCTGCTGGAGTTTTTGCTGGGCGTTGCCCACCATGTTCGCTACGGCATCAATAGATGAAGGACGCCCGACGAGGTTGAGAATATCACCGAATTGCAGGCTGGCATCCTGGCTGGCCACCAGCTCGACACCAGCGCGGTTTAGCCGGGAGATCACCACGTCATAACGCTCTTTTACCTGCAAATCGCGTATTTTCTTGCCCAGGACCTTCTCATTGGTCACTACCACGCGCTCCACGCGCATGTCCGTTCCACGGGTTGAGAGCGAGGTATCCACCTCCTGACCAATCACCAGCCGGGCATTGTTTAAATCCGCCGGTTGCCCTACCAGATGCAGGAGATCGCCGTGTTGAATGAGGGTGTCAGGTGAAGGCACCATCAGCGTGTCGTCACGTTTCAGGCGTGAACAGATAATGGTCGCGCTGTTCAGAATGGGGACATCCTGTATCGCCATATTATTCAGGTTGGGGTTTTCGACGCGAATGTTGATGGTTTTAATAAGCGCATGGCCGTTGGTCAGCGTGCTTTCATGCTCTTTCGCCTCCTGCTCGACGTTAATGCGGAACAGCACGCGCACCAGCCACATGGAGAGCAAAATACCGCAAATGCCAAACGGATAGGCCATGGCGTAGCTCATCCCCATCTGATCGACGACATCAGCAGGGATACCCAGATCGCGCAGAATTTGCTGGCCCGCCCCGAGCGCGGGCGTATTGGTTACGGCGCCGGAGAAGATGCCCAGCACGACGGGCAGCGGAATAGCGAAGAGTTTGTGCAGAATGGCGGTGACCAGCCCACCCATCACGACGATGCCGAAGGCAAAGAGATTAAGGCGTAAACCGGAGACGCGCAGGGAAGCGAAGAAGCCCGGCCCCACCTGAATACCGATGGTATACACAAAGAGGATCAGGCCGAACTCCTGGATGAAATGCAGCATATCGGCGCTGAGCACCCACCCAAGCTGGTCGGCAAAATGGCCGACAAAAATCCCGCCGAAAAGCACCCCGCCAATCCCAAACCCGACGTCGCGGATTTTGATATTCCCCAGCCATAGCCCCACTACCGCGACAAGGGCCAACACGCTGACGGTTAACGCGATATCACTCATGTTCCACATCCTGTGCATAACCTTAGTTATATCAAGGATTCTCTCAGAGCTGGCGGCGGTTGTATGGGCGATGGCGCACAAAAAAGCCCTGCCGGGGCAGGGCCTTGTGCGGTCTGTGAGCGTTGTCGGGTGGCGGCTGCGCCTAACCCGACCTACAGTTTCGGCGGGTTTGTTAACTGTTTAACGCCGGCCTGTCGCTAATGGCGATACGCTGCGGCGCGATAGCTTCCGGCACGTTACGGGTGAGGTCAATATTCAGCAGCCCGTTAGTGAACGTCGCGCCAGAAACTTCCATATGGTCTGCCAGGGTAAAGCTCAGGCTAAACGGCTGAGTGACAAGCCCCTGATGCAACCATTTGGTCTCGGTGTCAGGTTTTTCCGGTGACCCTTTAACGGTCAGGCGCGTACCCTCAAGCTGGATGTCGAGATCTTCCTGACGGAACCCGGCCAGCGCAAGCGTGATGCGGTAGTGGTTATCATCGCTTTTTTCGATGTTGTACGGCGGAAACGTCTGCTGTTCGGTTGCGCTTTGCAGCGCGTTAGCCAGTTTGTCAAAACCGATCCACTGACGCAGCAGGGGGGAAAAATCATAGTTACGCATACTAAATCTCCTTCTGAGAAGCGAGTTCGGCACAGTTTATTTTTGTGCGCAGTTGTACCTGCAAACCCTTACGGATTCGCATATGCTCCCTTTACGGCAAGCAATTTCAGGTGGGCCGCAGCCGCGACCCGCTTAATTAATTGATTTCGATACGACGCGGTTTTTTCTCTTCCGGAATCACACGTTCCAGCTCGATAAACAGCAGGCCGTTCACCAGGTTCGCGCCCTTGACGTGGATGTTCTCAGCCAGCTGGAACTTGCGTTCAAAGTTGCGCTCTGCGATGCCCTGGTAGAGGTAGGTTCGTTCTTTCTGCTCGCCCGCATGGGAGCCTTTCACCACCAGCAGATTGTCCTGCGCGGTGATCTCCAGTTCGCTCTCTGCGAAACCGGCGACAGCAATCGCAATGCGATAGTGGTTTTCGTCAACCAATTCAACGTTGTAAGGAGGATAGCCATTGCTCTGGCTCTGGTTGTTTTCTAAGTGGTTGAACAGACGATCAAAACCAATGGCAGAACGGTATAGCGGAGAGAGATCGAAATTACGCATAGATAAAAACTCCTGGAATCAGCGAGAAAATGTAGCCTTCCACCATGGACAGGCTTCTGCTTCCCCGAACACCCATCAGGCGTGTTCGTTATCGGGTTACATTCTTAAAATGGGTCTGGATACGGCCTTTTCAAGCCTGTTGATGTGAGATTTTTTTGCACTTTGCTGGTTGTCGCATAGACTCAGGGGCACAGCACAAAGGGTTAAATTGCGATGGCGACCACAGTGCGGGAGTTTTGAGCTATCCATTTTGGACGCGCCTCGCTATAACCCTGAGTTGCAGGTCAATGCCGTGCTACTAATGATGACTGAGTGATGATGAGAAATGTTCTGATTAAGCTGGCGACGTTCAGCGGGGTTGTTTTACTTTGCGGGTGTTCGAGCGTGATGTCGCACACCGGCGGTAAAGAAGGAACATATCCGGGGACGCGCGCCAGTGCCGCCATGATCTCTGATGATGAGACAAACTGGGGTACCAAATCTCTGGCGATTCTTGATATGCCGTTTACGGCGGTTGCCGATACGCTTCTGCTGCCGTGGGATATGTTCCGCACCGACAGCTCAGTGCGTTCGCGCGTTGAGAAAAGCGAGCAGGAGACGCTGGCGACTAACTCCGTCATCCCACCCGCAGAGATGACCCCGCGCTAATTCTGTGCGGTTTCCGTTAGCCACAGCTGGCGGAAACCGTCCTTCTCTTCCATCCACGCAACAAAACGTCCGTCCGGGGAAAACACCACAGCGTCAGCAGACGGCGGATTGCCGTGATCGGATGTCAAAAACGTCACCTCTCCGGTCTGCGCATCGCAGCAGGCAATGCGGCCTGCAAGCACAAACCCCAGCCCGTTGCCGGAAGGATGCCAGTTAAAGGCCGACTGAATATCACTCTCAGCGTGGGTCAACTGACGCGGCTCACCGCCTTCAGGGGAGATAAGCCACAGCTGCACAATGCCGTTATCGTCCCGCATTAAAAACGCAATCTGCGTCCCCTGTGGATTGCTGCGCACCCAGTGGCGCGGCACGTTCACCAGCCCCGGATACGCCTTCTGATGGGTGAAGGTAAGGCGGCGTTGCATGACGCCCGCAGGCGGCGCGGGCATTGTATCCGGCGTCCCCTGCAACGGCGCATCGCCCGCCCGTTTCCAGCCCTGCTCGTCCTTGGGAAGGTCCACAATAAACAGTTCGGGCACTTTCTCGCCTTTCGCAGACACCGTATCGCCGATAAACGCCAGCCTGTCGTTGTCCACCCAGCCCTCTTCATAGGCGCGGTTGATCTCATCGCTGCCCGGTTGCGGGTTCGGCGTTGTCCGGCTTACCAGCACGCTCCAGAAGGTGCCAGCATATTCCCGCGGATGGTTCCCCTGTGGATTTACCGGACCAAAAGGCGCCGCCACCCCGACGTTACGCAAATCCAGCTGCGGATCGCGCGCGTGCAGCACATGGTCGTTGTAGGTAAAGCTGACGAACTGCCCGTTCGGGCTAAAAACGTGAACGTGGCTGCCGCCACGCAGCGCCCCCGCCGTGTAAGGCGCGGTGATATCCATCGCATCAAGATTGCTCACCTGGCCGTTGTGCGCAATCACTCCCTGACGATGGTGAAAATCATACTGCCAGTCTGCATCCGGGTTTTTCGGGCCGAGGATAAAAACATATTTCTCCTGCGCCGGATGAACGGTTACCACGCCAACATGCGCGCCTTCAGTCGCACGGTAGATCACCTCAACCTCGCCCGTACTAACATTGACCCGCTCAATGGTTTCACCGGTAAACGACGCGCCGGACGGGCGGACATCATAGACAAGCCACTGGCTGTCTGGCGTCCAGGTGTTGATGTTGGTGAGCTGGTGGTTGCGGGAAGCGAAGGTGATTTGTTTCATGAAAATACCCTGATGCGCGGTTATCGCATCAGGGTAAAACATCCGAAGGGATTAGCCTACTCGTTTCACGTCACCTACCAGCAGGATGTAGGAGAGCGCGCCGATCAGCGCCACGGCAGAGATATACACCAGAGCCGGACCAAAGCCGTAGTCCTGCGCCAGGTAACCGATGACCAGCGGCACGGTGATCCCGCCCAGGCCGCCAACGAAGTTGAATACGCCACCAGTCAGGCCAATCAGCCGCATGGGTGCCAGGGACGACACCAGCGACCAGGTGATGGAGGCAAAACCGTTCCCGAAGAACGCTACCGCCATCAGGGTCATGATCCACACTGGATCGTTGGTGTAGTTCGCTCCCATGATGCAGGTAGAGATCAGCAGTCCGCAGATAATCGGCGTTTTACGCGCAACGCCCAGTGAGAAGCCTTTTTTCACCAGCTTATCCGCCAGCCAGCCCGAGAGCAGGACGCCGAAAAACGCCGCAAGGAAGGGTACGGTGGTCATAAAGCCCGCCTTCAGCGCGGTTATCCCTTTTTCCTGGGTCAGATAGTTCGGGAACCAGGTGAGGAAGAACCACAGCGTGGAGGTCACCGCGAACTGGCCCAGATATACGCCCACCAGCTTACGGTGGAAGACCAGCTTCCAGTCCGCTCTGGTCAGCGGCTGGCGCGCCTCTTTTTTCACTGGCGCATCGCCGTCCACCAGACCGCCGCCGTCGCGGATGTAGTCCAGTTCGGCTTTGGTGATGCTTTTGGTCAGACGCGGCGGCTGATAGACCTTAAACCAGATTAACGACCAGATAATGCCGATCCCGCCGGTGACGATGAACACCCAGTGCCAGCTCAGCAGCTCCTGGATCCAGATTAACAGCGGCGTCAGAAACGCCAGACCAACAAACTGCCCGGAGGTGTAAAAACCAACAGCGGAAGCACGTTCGTGTTCAGGGAACCAGCTGGTCACCATGCGGTTGTTGGTCGGGAACGCGGGCGCTTCAAACACCCCGGTGATGGCGCGCAGGCCTATCAGCGACATCAGCCCGGTGGCGAAGCCCTGGAACAGGGTCGCCACGGACCAGCCCAAAATAGCGATAAAGTAGGTCAGACGTGACCCCACGCGGTCAAGGAACCAGCCGCCGGGGATCTGGCAGAGCGTATACAGCCAGGCAAACGCCGAGAAGACGTAACCCATTTCCGCTTTGGTGATGCCAAACTCTTCCTGAATATGGGCCGATGCCACGGCGAGGTTGGCGCGGTCGACATAACAGATGACCACGGTAATAAAGATCATGATCAGCGTCAGGTAACGACGACGCCCGGTTTTTGTAGCAGTAACTGGAATATCCATCGCAATCTGTCTCCAGATTTTGGGCATAGCGAAGCCGCTCACCATGCCCTGTAATTTACAGAGGGTTATATTTTTTCTATGTACGTTTTTTTTGCCCGGTGGCGCTTCGCTTACCGGGCCTACGAGAGAGTAGGCCGGATAAGCGTAGCGCCATCCGGCGATTTACCACTCGGCTACGGAACCGTCTTCATGACGCCACAGTGGGTTACGCCAGTCCGGCGCACTTTTACTCAGCTCAATGACTTTGGCTTCGTCGATCTCCACGCCAAGGCCCGGCTTCGTTAACGGTTTAAAGAAACCGCCTTCCATGCTGAAGTCTTCCTTGTTTTTCACAAAGTCGAGCAGCTCCGCGCCCTTGTTATAGTGAATGCCCATGCTTTGTTCCTGGAACACCGCATTGCGGGAGACGAAGTCCACATGCAGACAGGCTGCCAGCGCAATCGGCCCAAGCGGACAGTGCGGCGCCAGCGCCACATCGTAGGCTTCTGCCATGCCGGCAATTTTGTAGCATTCGGTGATGCCACCCGCGTGGGAGAGGTCCGGTTGCAGGATCGCAATGCCACCCGCTTCCAGCACGCGCTTAAACTCGAAGCGCGAGAACATACGCTCCCCCGCCGCGATGGGAATGTGCGTCTGTTCAGCCAGTTTTGGATAGTATACCGCCTGCTCGGCCAGAACAGGCTCTTCAATAAACAGCGGGCGATACGGCTCCAGCTCTTTAATCAGCACTTTGGCCATTGGCGCGCTGACGCGGCCGTGGAAATCCAGGCCAAACTCAATCTCGTTGCCGAAAGCCTCGCGGATTTGCGCCACGGTGTTCACCGCCCGGTCTACCGCGCGCGAGTTGTCGATAACGCCCATCTCTTCGCAGCCGTTGAGTTTGAAGGTGTCAAAACCGATGTTGCGCAGCTGCCGGATACCGTCGATCACTTCCGCAGGGCGGTCACCGCCCACCCAGCTGTAGGCTTTGATTTTGTCTCGCACCAGGCCGCCCATTAATTGCCAGACCGGGGCATTCAGAACTTTGCCTTTGATATCCCACAGCGCCTGATCGATACCGGCGATGGCGCTCATCAGGATCGGACCGCCACGGTAAAATCCCGCCCGGTACATGACCTGCCACAGGTCGTTGATGCGCGCCGGATCCTGGCCAATCAGGTATTCACCCAGCTCGTGAACCGCGGCTTCAACCGTACGCGCACGGCCTTCAATCACCGGCTCGCCCCAGCCAACCACGCCTTCGTCGGTTTCGATTTTCAGGAACATCCAACGCGGGGGTAAACGGTACGTGGTAAGTTTGGTTATTTTCATTGCACTGCCTCTCGATACGCTTTCACAAATGCTGCCGCCTGCTGTGCGGTACGCTCAACGGGCTGTCCGGCACGATAGAGATCGCTGCCCAGCCCCGCGCCCGCACAACCTGCTTTTATCCACTGCACCAGGTTTTCCGGCGTGACGCCGCCCACGGCAAAGACCGGCACGCTGGCGGGTAAGACCGCTTTCAGCGCTTTGATGTAATCCGGACCAAAGGCCGACGACGGGAAAATTTTGAGAGACTGTGCGCCCGCATCGAGGGCGGCAAAGGCTTCTGTGGCCGTGGCGCAACCCGGGCATACGGTCATGCCGTAATCCACCGCCCGGCGGATCACCTCGGGGTTGATATTCGGTGTGACGATAAGCTTGCAGCCCATCTTCGCCAGTTCATCCACCTGCTCCGGCTGTAATACGGTACCAGCGCCAATCAGCGCCTTATCACCGAACGCCTTAACAACTGCCGGAATGCTTTTTTCCCATTCCGGGGAGTTGAGCGGGATTTCCACCGCGTCGAACCCGGCGTCGATCACCGCGCCAACGTGCGCTAAGGCCTCACCGGGCGTGATACCGCGCAAAATCGCGATCAGGGGAAGTTCAGTTTGCCACTGCATGAGCGATGCTCCTTATGCCTGCCTGAAATGCCGTGTCGCCTTCCACCGCAGCAACATCCCGTCCGATAGCGTGGAACGCCTGGCGGTAACGAGACGTCAGCGATGAACCCGCGACGAGCGTGATGGCCTGCTGCCCGGCGAATGCGTCGCTCAGGGTGGCGACTTCGGCGCCAATCAGCAGGCCGGACAGAAATTCGCTGACCTGCTCGCGCGGAAGATTTCCCAGCACGTGCGAGGCGCGAACCTCAAAAAGTTGCGGCAAAACGGCAGGGGATGCGATCCCGCGCTCAAGCCCGGCGGCAAACGCTTCCGGCGAAGGGGTTTGCTCCGGCAAACCGGCCCCCACCAGCGAATGCTTAAGCAGCAAGTGGTGCAGTTCGCCGGTCATCACCGTGCGGAAATCATGAATTTGCTCAGCATCCGCCTGGACCCATTTGCAGTGCGTCCCGGGCATGACGTAGACAGAAGAAGGAGAAAGGGTGCGCGCCCCGAGCAGCTGCGTCTCTTCGCCGCGCATCACGTTATGGTTATCGTCGCGAGAGACGCATAAACCGGGAATAATCCAGACATTGTCGCCAACGGACGTTAACTGCTCGCCAACGGCGGTGAAATGCACCGGAACCGACAGGTAAGGCGCAACCTTCCAGCCCACGTTACTGCCGACCATTCCGGCCATCACCACTGGCGTAGTACCGTCGCGCCAGTTTTGTGTCACCTCTGCTAACACCGCTTCGGGGGATTTACCGTTCAGGCGCGTCACACCTGCTTCTGATTGCCTGCTTTCCAGACACTGCTCCCCCTGGTAGAGCCAGGCGCGCAGATTGGTCGATCCCCAGTCAATTGCGATGTAGCGTGATGTCATGTGATTTCCTTCAACCTTCGTGTCGAGCTGGCGATCATGGTCAGTGCCGCCTGCTCTGCCGCATCGCCGTCCTGATGCCGTATCGCATCGAACAGCGCTTTATGTTCCTGAAGCGTTTTCGGCATGTTGGCCTCATCGCCCATCCAGGTACGTTCAAATACTGCTCGCTGTAGCGAGCTGATCGCCACGCTAAGCTGCTGTAACACCGGGTTATGCACCGACTGCAGTACCGCCTCGTGGTAGCGAATGTCCGCCTCGTTGAACGCCTCCCGATTCTGGTTATTGGCGATCATGTCGTTTAACGCCGACTCAATCTGTGCCAGGTCACCTGACGTTGCGCGCTCTGCCGCCCAGCGGGCGATGGCCGGTTCCACCAGATTTCGGACTTCGCTCATCGCGCCGATAAGCCGTGGGTCGTAGTCGTTTTCCAGTACCCATTGCAGAACATCGGTATCGAGGTAGTTCCACTGGTTACGCGGCGCAACAAACGCGCCGCGATAGCGCTTCATTTCAATCAGCCGCTTCGCCATCAGCGAGCGGAACACTTCCCGGATGATGTTGCGCGAGGTTTCAAACTCCTCGCACAGTTCCGCCTCTGCTGGCAGCGGCGAACCGGGAACGTATTTGCCACCCACAATCTGAGTGCCCAGCGTGATGACAATGCGATCGGTTTTATTGAGTGTCATGGAGAGTCCTTGTGCTCTGTAAGTCCATCACTACTTTACCGCGACCGCTGAATTTCGCCTCACTTTTGCAGTACAAACGTGAGTCCTTTCGCCTTTGCCGTGGTGACAATGTAGTACAATCAGTTAATGTTGTACTACAATCCAGATCACAAAAAGAACAATTCGATAAATTCAGCGCCAAAAAAAGCCCCGGTTGATAACCGAGGCTGATGATTACAGACAGCTGTTAGGACAGGACAAATTTCTCAATCGCATAAGCCACGCCGTCTTCCAGGTTAGATTTGGTGACGAAGTTCGCCACTTCTTTCACCGACGGGATGGCGTTATCCATCGCCACGCCCATGCCTGCATATTCGATCATCGCAATATCGTTTTCCTGGTCGCCCAGCGCCATAATCTCCTCAGGCTTGATGCCCAGCGCATCGGCAAGCGATTTGACACCCGTGCCTTTATTGACGCGTTTATCGAGGATTTCGAGGAAGTACGGCGCACTTTTCAGCACGGTGTATTTCTCTTTTACCTCAGCCGGAATGCGTGAGATGGCTTTGTCGAGAACCGCAGGTTCATCAATCATCATCACTTTCAGGAACTGGGTTGCCGGGTCCATGTTTTCCGCTTCGCAGAACACCAGTGGAATGGTTGCAACGTAGGACTCGTGCACCGTGTAGTAGCTGATATCGCGGTTGGCGGTGTAAAGCGTATTGCGATCGAGCGCGTGGAAGTGAGAGCCCACTTCGCGGGAGAGCTTTTCCAGGAACAGGTAGTCATCATAGCTCAGTGCAGTTTGCGCCACCGTGCTGCCATCGGCTGCCTTTTGCACTAGCGCGCCGTTATAGGTGATGCAGTAATCGCCAGGCTGGTTCATGTGCAGCTCTTTCAGGTAGCTGTGCACCCCGGCATACGGGCGTCCGGTGGTGAGCACCACGTTCACGCCTTTTTCGCGTGCGGCGGCGATCGCATTTTTAACGGCAGGAGAGATAGTGTGGTCTGGCAGCAGCAGCGTGCCGTCCATATCGATTGCAATGAGTTTGATAGCCATGAGGTCCCCGGGATAAATGAGTGCTATTTCATGCTAACGCGATTAAGCACACAAAAATAGAGCTACCTTGCGTAACAAAAAGCCCCTTTTATATTTATCCCGGGAACAAGAACTCACTCGCGGGTGAGAACGATTTTGCCAAACGCACCGCGATCCAGATGCTCAAGCGCCTGTTCCAGTTCGTCAAAACGATAGCGATGTTCAATCACCGGTTTTAACTCCGTGACATCAACAGCACGGACGAAATCTTCCAGCGCCCGGCGGTGTCCAACCCCAATCCCCTGAATGACGGGGGATTTCAGCAGCAGCTCGCCAGCAGGCAGGGAAATGTCCGTTCCGGCCAGCACGCCAATAACGGAGATACGCCCGTGAACGGCTACCGCGCGAAGGGAATGTCTCAGGTTCTCCCCACCCACGGTTTCGATAATATGGTCGATGCCGCGATCCTGCGTCAGTGCCAGCGTATTTTCAGCCCAGTCGCCTTTCAGTCGGTTGATGCCCTGGCTGGCTCCCAGCTTTTTGGCTAGAGCCAGTTTTTCATCACTCCCCGACGTAACAATAACTTCTGCGCCGTGCGCTTTTGCTATCTGCAAAGCGAATAGCGCCACACCGCCCGTGCCTTGTACCAGCACCGATTGCCCGGCGCGTAAATGACCGCGCTCCACCAGCGCGAACCATGCGGTAAGCCCCGCGCAAGGAAGCGTGCTGGCCTCAGCGTCATCCAGGCTTTCCGGGGACGCCACCAGCGCGTTTTCACTCACAATCACATATTCGGCCAGCATGCCCTGGAAGTATCCACCGGACGTTTTATAGGGCAAATCGCGCGCGTCTGCCTGCGGCTTGCCGTCGATCCATTCCGGGAAGAAGGTTGAGATGACGCGTGCGCCGGGTTTGAAACGCGTAACGCCTTCGCCAATGCTGTCCACCACGCCTGCCATGTCAGATGCTGGGGTAAACGGGAAGGAAAGCGGAATCGGCATCGTGCCTTCAATCACCATTTTATCCCGGTAGTTGAGCGCAACGGCATTAACCCTTACGCGAACCTCCCCCGGGCCTGGCTGTGACACAGGCACCTGAACAAGCTGAAGGCTCTCGCGCCCAAGGGCGTTCATTGACCAGCGCTGCATTGTTTCTGTCATTTTTTCTCTCCTGCCATCAAATAAGCTTTAGGACTGACAGTCTACCGTTGACGTTTGGTCGCCAGTGGCGATAAGTTTTCCCATAATTGATGACGCAGTGGATACAATTCATGACCGATACGCTGAAGGATATACCTGTATTTGTGGCCGCCGTTGAGGCGGGAAGTTTTGCGCAGGCCGCCGTCCGTCTGCATTTGTCGCGCTCGGCGGTAGGAAAAAGCATTGCTCGTCTTGAAGAGCGGCTGGGCGTACGTCTTTTCCAGCGTACCACCCGCAGCCAGAGGCTGACCGACAACGGCGCTCTGTTTTATGAACGCTGCCTTCGCGCGCTGGAGGAGATTCGGGGCGTGGAGTCGCTGCTTGAAACAGGGAAGCAGCAGGTCAGCGGCCGCCTGCGCGTCGCCATGCCGGTTCTGTTTGGTCGCCAGTGCGTCGCGCCACTGCTGATAGAACTGACGCAGGAACATCCTGGGCTTGAGCTTGAAATGTCATTCAGCGACCGCGTGGTGGATCTGGTAGAGGAAGGCTTTGATATGGCGGTACGTAACGGCACGCTGCAGGACAGCAGCCTGCTGGTCGCCAGAAGGCTGGGCGAGCATCGCATGGTGCTGTGTGCCGCCCCGGATTACCTGATGAAGAACGGCCAGCCAGAAAACGTTGCTGATTTACCCCACCACACTGCCATTAACTATCTGCGATCAGGCAGAGTGCTGCCCTGGCAGCTAATGGATAGCGAAGGGAGATCGCACACCTTTACTCCCCGCTCATCGCTCAATATGGATGATTTACAGGCAATCTGCGACGCTGCGCTGGCCGGACACGGCCTTGCGTGGTTGCCCTGCTGGATGGCCCGCAGAGAAATACATCAGGAAAAACTCATCCCGCTTTTAAAGCAGGCACCGGACGTGCGCTTCGACGTTCATGCAGTCTGGCAGCAGACGCCGCATCTGCCGCTGAGGGTTAGAATTGCTGTCGATACGCTTGCCAGCCGTTTACCGTCAGTGATGTCGCTGGACTTTCCTGCAAGCCGCGTCGAAGGTGCAAGTTAACGTTCTGATTCAAAAAGGCAAACTTGCCTGCCAGGCGAAACCCTGCTGATAACAGTGAAGTACACATCCCGATGACGTTCTGACGTCCATAGCTCCCCGACGGGGGCCTTTCTGGCAAAGGCGTAGCCACGCGAAACAAGATATTGTTTAAGTACAGCGGCATCAGATACCCCGCTAAAGCACACCCCAGCGGTCTCTGGCTGTCCATTTGCAGCAGAGTGGCTGAAGGTATAATCCGGTGACAGGCGTGGTGCCTGCTTAATCGATGCCGGTGTGTAAAAATGATAGCGAACCCTATCTGATTCACGATATGTCATCTCAGGCTCATACGGCAAAAGGAGGTATATGACCGTGACAATCACAATGGCCAGCCCTGAGAATATGGCTAACTTTTTCATGCTCAACGTCGTCCTGAGTGGGTAAAGAAGGAATGATATGTGCCGTTATCGTTAAGAATACGAACAATGTCTGAACTGAAGTTATCAAACGGCGTTACCCACCTCATAAAGCGGGGAAGCGGGCCTTTATAGGGTTCATGCCGGATATTAAGGTCATCAGGGTCGGGAAAAATCAATGGAAGAAAACCCCGGTTCTTGAAATTACCGATCGGTCCGTAATGATCCCAGCGGCGTAGTGCGCTTTCACGACTGACAGGCCGCAACTGAGCCCGGTAATCCGAAGGAATCAGCGCCCTGTAAAAACCGAGCAGATCCGACACCAGGTCTTCTCCGCTGAACCCGCTATCGGTGTACCAACTGAAAAAAGCGCGGGACTGGTAATTTTCAAAATTTCTCGCGGTATCCATCATCATAGCCAGGGCAATGCTGTTAATTTCTGACATCGAGCGCCCACGTTTTATTTCCCAGCGAACAAACTTACCCGTTCCGGCCAGTCCTTTCCCGATATTCATTCTCTGATTGTATGCAATCGTGTAATAAGGTCTGCCACTGGCTTCGCCGCTGCTGAAATCAGCCAGAAGCAGGGAAATATCTTCGCCCCTGGCATGCCCCAGGTCGATCCAACCGAGGACCTCACTGTAGACGAGGCCGCTGCGGGTCGTTACCTGCCATTCATCGGCCCCGATAATATCGCTCCTGCTGCTCATACGGTTTATTCCTTTTTCCGTACCGATTTCAACTTTAACAGACCACCATACTCTTTATCGGGGTATATACTCCTGAGCGAGGATCACATCAATGAGATCGACTTCGTTTTATTGATATTCAAATATAAGTAAAAAAAAGAGAGTGACATCATGTCACTCTCTTTTTTGTTCTTAGCCGACTGCATTCTTTTTGAGACGTCATTTGGAATGAGCCCCACAAAAACAACCGTTAAATATCGATATTCGCTGCTTTCAGGGCGTTCTCTTCGATGAAGGCGCGACGTGGTTCAACCGCGTCACCCATCAGGGTAGTGAACAGCTGATCCGCTGCGATTGCGTCTTTAACGGTGACGCGCAGCATGCGACGGCTTTCCGGATCCATGGTGGTTTCCCACAGCTGATCCGGGTTCATTTCGCCCAGGCCTTTATAACGCTGAATAGAGAGGCCACGACGGGACTCTTTCACCAGCCACTCCAGCGCCTGTTCGAAGCTGGCTACCGGCTGACGACGCTCGCCACGTTCGATGAACGCGTCGTCTTCGATCAGACCACGCAGCTTCTCGCCGAGGGTGCAGATACGGCGGTATTCCGGACCAGTAACAAACTCGTGCTCCAGCGGGTAGTCGGTATCGACGCCGTGGGTACGCACGCGAACAATCGGCTCGAACTGCTGCTCAGCGTTCTGCTGAACGTCGAACTTCCACTGGCTGCCGTGCTGCTCTTTCTCGTTCAGCTCGCTCACCAGGGTGTTCACCCAGCGGGTGACGGTCTGCTCGTTGCTCAGATCGGCTTCGGTCAGGGTCGGCTGATAAATCAGCTCTTTCAGCAGCGCTTTCGGATAGCGACGCTCCATACGGCCAATCATTTTCTGCGTGGCGTTGAACTCGGAGACCAGACGCTCCAGCGGTTCACCGGCCAGCGCTGGCGCGCTGGAGTTTGCGTGCAGGGTCGCACCATCAAGGGCGATCGCGATTTGGTACTGATCCATCGCCTCGTCATCTTTAATGTACTGTTCCTGCTTGCCTTTCTTCACTTTATACAGCGGCGGCTGGGCAATGTAGACGTGGCCGCGCTCAACGATTTCCGGCATCTGACGATAGAAGAAGGTCAACAGCAGCGTACGAATGTGCGAGCCGTCGACGTCCGCATCGGTCATGATGATGATGCTGTGATATCGCAGTTTGTCCGGGTTGTACTCGTCGCGACCGATGCCGCAGCCGAGCGCGGTGATGAGCGTCGCCACTTCCTGAGAAGAGAGCATCTTGTCGAAGCGCGCTTTCTCAACGTTGAGGATTTTACCCTTCAGCGGCAGAATCGCCTGGTTCTTGCGGTTACGGCCCTGCTTTGCAGAACCGCCCGCGGAGTCCCCTTCCACAAGGTACAGTTCAGAAAGCGCCGGATCGCGTTCCTGGCAGTCAGCCAGTTTGCCCGGCAGGCCTGCCAGGTCCAGCGCGCCTTTACGGCGGGTCATTTCACGGGCTTTACGCGCCGCTTCACGGGCACGCGCCGCATCGATAATTTTACCCACCACGATTTTCGCGTCGGACGGGTTTTCCAGCAGGTATTCGCTCAGCAGTTCGTTCATCTGCTGTTCAACCGCCGATTTCACCTCAGAAGAGACCAGCTTGTCTTTGGTCTGTGAGGAGAATTTCGGATCCGGCACCTTCACGGAGACCACGGCAATCAGGCCTTCACGGGCATCGTCACCGGTGGCGCTGACTTTCGCTTTTTTGCTGTAGCCTTCTTTGTCCATGTAGGCGTTCAGGGTACGGGTCATCGCCGCGCGGAAGCCCGCAAGGTGCGTACCGCCGTCGCGCTGTGGAATGTTGTTGGTAAAGCAGTAGATGTTTTCCTGGAAACCATCGTTCCACTGCAGTGCCACTTCCACGCCGATACCGTCTTTTTCAGTAGAGAAGTAGAAGATATTCGGGTGAATTGGCGTTTTGTTCTTGTTCAGATACTCAACGAACGCCTTGATACCGCCTTCGTAGTGGAAGTGGTCTTCTTTGTTGTCGCGTTTGTCGCGCAGTCGAATCGACACGCCGGAGTTCAGGAACGACAGTTCACGCAGGCGTTTCGCCAGGATCTCGTACTCGAATTCGGTGACGTTGGTGAAGGTTTCAAGGCTCGGCCAGAAACGCACCATGGTACCGGTTTTGTCGGTATCACCGGTAACGGCCAGCGGTGCCTGCGGCACACCATGGGTGTAAATCTGGCGGTGAATTTTGCCTTCGCGCTGGATAACCAGCTCCAGCTTCTGCGACAGGGCGTTTACTACGGATACGCCTACGCCGTGCAGACCGCCGGAAACTTTATAGGAGTTATCATCGAACTTACCGCCTGCGTGCAGAACGGTCATGATAACTTCCGCAGCAGATACGCCCTCTTCCGGGTGAATACCGGTTGGGATGCCACGACCGTCATCGGTAACGGACACGGAGTTGTCCGCATGGATCGTGACCACGATGTCTTTACAGTGACCCGCGAGCGCTTCGTCGATAGCGTTATCTACCACCTCGAATACCATGTGGTGCAGACCGGTGCCGTCATCCGTGTCGCCGATATACATACCCGGGCGCTTACGCACCGCATCCAGTCCTTTCAGGACTTTGATACTGGAGGAGTCATAAGAATTCGACATCAACGTTTCTCGCTCATTTCAACTTGGGTTAATCCGTTATTTTACCCTTTTCCACGGTAAACATCTTCGAATTTTCGTCCGACATGTCCATAACGTGTTCAGCGCTAATGGCGCTGACGAAAACCTGCGACTGCGTGGCTTTTAAGCGGCTGGCAAGTAGCCCGCGCCGCGCGTCGTCAAGTTCCGAGGCAAAATCATCTATCAGGTACAGGCAGCGTCGCCCACTTTCGCGGGTGAGGAATTCCCCCTGCGCCAGGCGCAGCGCGCACATCAGGAGCTTCAACTGCCCGCGCGACAGCGTGTCTTCCACCGGCGCACCGTCGGCACGAATGCGGAAATCCGCCTTGTGCGGGCCGTGCGCGGTGTAGGTCAACATGCGATCGCGCTCGAAGCTTCTCTCTAACACCTCGGCATAATCCGTCTCTTTTTCCCAGCCACGCTGGAAAGAGAAGGTGAGAGAGAACTCGGGTAAAAACTGTTTGCAGGTATCGGCCATGTCTTCGGCGATACCTGCGCTGTATTCGGCACGCCAGCGGCTGATTTGTTCCGCAAGAGGAATTAATTCCATGTCCCACGGACGCAGCTGGGCGTAGCGCGTGACCTGGCGCAATGCGGCGTTACGCTGTTTAAGCAGACGCTTCAGATTGCTCCAGGCGTTAAAGAAACCGGCTTCATTGTGAAAGCATCCCCAGTCGAGGAACGCTCTTCTGTATTTGGGGCCGCCGTTGAGTAAAGTAAACCCCTCCGGCGTAATCAGCTGCATCGGCATCAGCAGTGCCAGCTCCGCCACCTTGTGGCCGTCGGTGCCGTCGATGCGCACCTTGCTGTCGCCCTGCTTGTCTTTGGTCAGGCCGATGGCGGTTTCCCGCTCGGCGCCCTGCAAGCGCCCATGCAGCACAAACGCATCCTGCTCGTGGCGAATTACGCGACCAATCTGCAAACTGCGAAACGCCCGGCCATGACCGAGCGTATAGATGGCTTCCAGCACGCTGGTTTTGCCGCTGCCGTTCGCGCCAACCAGGAAATTAAAGCCAGGGGATAAAGCGAGATCCGCGCTCTCGATGTTGCGAAAGTCGCGGATCAACAGACGGGTGAGCGACATTACAGTCTCATTGGCATGACAACATAAGCAGCCGACTGTGATGCGGCATCTTCAATCTGTACGCTCGAAACGGAGTCAGTCAGCAGGATGCGAACGTTCTCGCATTTCAGTGCATTCAGCACATCCAGCACATAGCTGACGTTGAAGCCGATTTCCATCTCAGCCCCGGCGTAGGTGACGTCCAGAATCTCTTCTGCCTCTTCCTGCTCCGGGTTGTTGGCGGTGATTTTGATCTGGTTTTCACTCACGTACAGACGTACGCCGCGGAATTTCTCGTTGGAGAGAATAGCGGCGCGCGCGAACGCCTGCTTGAGGATGTCGCAACCTGCCTCCAGCGTTTTGTCCGGGTTCTTCGGCAATACGCGGCGATAATCCGGGAAACGTCCGTCTACCAGCTTCGATGTGAAGACAAAATCGCCCACGTGGGCACGAATATTGTTGCTACCGATCTGCACGCGCAGCGGGGTGTCGCCGCCGTCGAGCATACGCATCAGTTCAATTACGCCTTTACGCGGTACGATCACCGAATGGTTTGGCAGTGAATCGCCAATCGGCATAGAACAGACCGCCAGACGGTGACCGTCTGTAGCCACGGTACGCAGCTCTTCACCTTCGGTTTCGAACAGCATGCCGTTTAAGTAGTAACGAACGTCCTGATGCGCCATGGAGAACTGCGTGGCTTCAATCAGACGCTTCATCGTCGCCTGCGGCAGGGTAAATTCAACTTCGCTCTGCCAGTCATCCAGGTTCGGGAAGTCCGCAGCGGGCAGCGTGGAGAGGGAGAAACGGCTGCGGCCAGAGCGCACCAGCATGCGGTCGCCCTCCAGCTGCACGGCGATTTCAGCGCCTTCCGGCAGCCCACGGCAAATATCAAAGAATTTACGTGCCGGAACCGTGGTCGCGCCCGCGTCGTGCGGCTGAGTTAGCGTAACGCGCGCGATCATTTCCATTTCCAGATCTGTGCCGGTCAGCGACAGCGTACCGTCAGCGACCTGAAGCAGCAGGTTTCCAAGAATAGGCAGCGTAGGGCGGCCGCCTAATGGGCCACTCACCTGTTGCAGCGGTTTTAATAAATGTTCACGTTCAACGGTAAATTTCATAGCGTCACGATGATAATGTTCTGATTAAATTGGAAAAATCTTCTTTTATGTCGTGGCTTTCTTCGCGTAACTGCTCAATCTTGCGACAGGCGTGCAGCACGGTCGTATGGTCACGGCCACCAAACGCATCACCGATTTCCGGCAGGCTGTGGTTGGTGAGCTCTTTTGCCAGCGCCATCGCCATCTGACGCGGACGCGCCACCGAGCGGGAACGACGTTTAGACAGTAAATCTGCCACTTTGATCTTGTAGTACTCAGCCACCGTCTTCTGAATATTGTCGATGGTGACCAGTTTTTCCTGCAATGCCAACAAATCGCGCAGCGCTTCACGCACAAAATCGATGGTGATCGCACGACCGGTAAAATTGGCGTTGGCGATAACGCGGTTCAGTGCCCCTTCCAGCTCACGAACGTTGGAACGCAGGCGCTTGGCAATAAAGAACGCCACTTCACCCGGCAGGCGAATGTCGTTCTCGTCGGCTTTTTTCATCAGGATCGCGACGCGGGTTTCCAGCTCCGGCGGCTCGATCGCCACGGTCAGGCCCCAGCCGAAGCGGGATTTGAGACGATCTTCAACGCCGTTGATCTCTTTTGGATAACGATCCGAGGTCAAAATGATCTGCTGATTGCCTTCCAGCAGGGCGTTAAAGGTGTGGAAAAACTCTTCCTGCGATCGTTCTTTATTGGCAAAGAACTGGATGTCATCGATCAGCAGCGCATCAACGGAACGGTAGTAGCGTTTAAACTCTTCGATCGCATTGTTTTGCAGGGCTTTTACCATGTCCTGAACGAAGCGTTCGGAGTGCATATACACTACTTTGGCATTGGGCTTACGCGCCATAATGCCGTTGCCCACCGCATGCAGCAGGTGCGTTTTACCGAGACCCGTGCCGCCATAAAGGAACAGCGGGTTGTAAGCACCACCGGGATTATCGGCAACCTGGCGGGCCGCCGCGCGCGCCAGCTGGTTCGACTTACCTTCAACGAAGTTATCGAACGTGTGTTTCACGTTAACATTAGAGCGGTAGGTAGGCTCAGCGGGGGCTGGAACGTTATCCCAGCCCTGACGAGCCGGTGCAACGCGAGGCGCTGGAGCGGGCGCCGCCTGTGCAGGGGCTGCCACATTGACAACTTCACGAACGGTTTGGGTGACCGGCTTTGTGCCCACTTCAAAACGCAGCTGTGGGGCATCTGACCCGCAGAAATCGTTCAGCAGTCCATTGATGTTATTAAGGTATTTATCCCTTACCCAATCGAGCACGAAACGGTTTGGCGCGTACAAAGCCAGCGTGTTATCGCTCAGTTCCGCCTGCAATGGGCGGATCCACATACTGAATTCTGTGGCTGGTAACTCATCCTGCAATCGGGCAAGACACTGCTGCCAAAGCGAAAGTGACAC